>NZ_JACHJI010000006.1 GCF_014203535.1 Streptomyces griseomycini | reverse complement strand
AAACGCCCGGTTACATTCCGAACCCGGAAGCTAAGCCTTACAGCGCCGATGGTACTGCAGGGGGGACCCTGTGGGAGAGTAGGACGCCGCCGAACTTCTTTTAGAGCTCCGGCTCTCGGGCATACAGCCCGAGAGCCGGAGCTTTTTTGCGTTGCGGTAAGGTCGGGGGGCATCATCGGCACGTTTCTCACAGGAGGCTCCCGGGTGGAGGTCCAGGAGACACGGGTCCAGACGGACCGTGTCCTCACCATCCCGAACATGCTCAGCATGGCGCGGCTCGTTGGCGTACCCCTCTTCCTGTGGCTGATCCTCAGGCCCGAGTTCGGTGGTCCGAAGAGTGACGGCTGGGCGCTTCTGGTGCTGGCCCTCAGCGGCGTCAGCGACTACCTGGACGGCAAGCTCGCGCGTCGGTGGAACCAGATCAGCAGCCTCGGCCGGCTTCTCGATCCCGCGGCCGACCGCCTCTACATTCTCTCGACCCTGGTCGGTCTCACCTGGCGCGAGATCCTGCCGCTCTGGTTGACCGCCGTGCTGCTGGCACGTGAGCTCGTTCTGCTGGTGATGGTGGGTATCCTCCGGCGGCACGGCTATCCGCCGCCGCAGGTGAACTTCCTGGGGAAGGCAGCCACCTTCAACCTGATGTATGCCTTCCCGTTGCTCCTGCTCAGTGACGGAACCGGCTGGATCTCGTCACTCGCTGCTATTTTCGGATGGGCGTTCGCAGGGTGGGGTACAACCCTGTATTGGTGGGCAGGAGTCCTCTACGTGGTCCAGGTCCGCCGTCTGGTTCGGGCGGACGCCATGGCCGATTGAACTCGTTGATCGACACGCGCAAAGGGGCGCGACGGCCCGCAGGCAAAGGTGCGGGACAATCTCGACGGGTGAAGTCGGCCAGACCGTCGTCTCTTCGAGGAGGACGCTTCCAACATGAAGGCCGTCGTGATGGCCGGAGGCGAAGGCACCCGCCTTCGTCCCATGACCTCAAGCATGCCCAAGCCGCTCCTGCCGGTCGCCAACCGGCCGATCATGGAGCACGTTCTGAGGCTGCTCAAAAGGCATGGGCTCAACGAAACTGTTGTGACCGTCCAGTTCCTGGCGTCGCTGGTCAAGAATTACTTCGGTGACGGCGAAGAGCTCGGAATGGAGCTCACCTATGCCAATGAGGAGAAGCCACTCGGTACCGCTGGAAGCGTCAAGAACGCAGAGGAGGCATTGAAGGACGATGCCTTCCTCGTCATCTCCGGTGACGCACTGACCGACTTCGACCTCACCGAGCTGATCAATTTCCACAAGGAAAAGGGTGCGCTGGTCACCGTCTGTCTGACGCGGGTGCCCAATCCGCTGGAATTCGGCATCACCATCGTGGACGAGGAGGGCAAGGTCGAGCGCTTCCTCGAGAAGCCGACCTGGGGGCAGGTCTTCTCCGACACGGTGAACACCGGTATCTACGTCATGGAACCCGAGGTCTTCGACTACGTCGAGGCCGACGTGCCCGTCGACTGGTCCGGCGACGTCTTCCCGCAGCTGATGAAGGAAGGCAAGCCCGTCTACGGCTACGTCGCCGAGGGCTACTGGGAGGACGTCGGCACGCACGAGAGCTATGTGAAGGCGCAGGCCGACGTCCTCGAGGGCAAGGTCGACGTCGACATCGACGGCTTCGAGATCTCCCCGGGGGTGTGGGTGGCCGAGGGTGCCGAGGTGCACCCCGACGCCGTACTGCGGGGACCGCTCTACATCGGTGACTACGCCAAGGTCGAGGCCGGCGCCGAGATCCGCGAGCACACCGTCGTGGGGTCGAACGTCGTCGTGAAGAGCGGTGCCTTCCTGCACAAGGCCGTCGTCCACGACAACGTGTACGTCGGGCCGCACAGCAACCTGCGCGGTTGTGTCGTCGGCAAGAACACCGACATCATGCGCGCGGCACGGATCGAGGACGGCGCCGTCATCGGTGACGAGTGCCTGGTCGGTGAGGAATCGATCGTCCAGGGCAATGTGCGGGTCTACCCGTTCAAGACCATCGAGGCCGGTGCCTTCGTCAACACCTCGGTGATCTGGGAGTCGCGGGGGCAGGCGCATCTCTTCGGTGCCCGTGGTGTGTCCGGGATCCTGAACGTCGAGATCACACCCGAGCTCGCCGTGCGTCTGGCGGGTGCGTACGCGACGACGCTCAAGAAGGGTTCGACCGTCACCACGGCCCGTGACCACTCCCGTGGCGCCCGGGCGCTGAAGCGGGCGGTCATCTCCGCGTTGCAGGCCAGCGCCATCGACGTACGCGACCTGGAGAACGTGCCGCTGCCCGTGGCCCGGCAGCAGACCGCGCGGGGGAGCGCCGGCGGCATCATGATCCGGACCACGCCCGGGGTGCCGGACTCGGTCGACATCATGTTCTTCGACGGTCAGGGCGCCGACCTGTCGCAGGGCAGCCAGCGCAAGCTGGACCGGGTGTTCGCGCGGCAGGAGTACCGGCGCGCGTTCCCCGGTGAGATCGGTGATCTGCACTTCCCGGCGAGTGTCTTCGACTCGTACACCGGCTCGCTGCTGCGGAACGTCGACATCACCGGGATCGCGGAGTCCGGGCTGAAGGTGGTCGTGGACGCGTCCAACGGCAGCGCCGGCCTGGTGCTGCCCAGCCTGCTCGGCAAGCTGGGCGTCGACTCGCTGACCATCAACCCCGGTCTCGACGAGTCCAGGCCGACCGAGACGGCCGACATGCGGCGCTCCGGACTGGTGCGGCTGGGGGAGATCGTGGCCTCCTCCGGTGCCGCGTTCGGCGTGCGGTTCGACCCCGTCGGTGAGCGGCTGTCCCTGGTCGACGAGAAGGGACGGATCATCGAGGACGACCGGGCGCTGCTCGTGATGCTCGACCTCATCGCGGCCGAGCGGCGCAGCGGCCGGGTCGCGCTGCCGGTGACCACGACCCGGATCGCCGAGCAGGTGGCGGCGTACCACGGCACCCAGGTCGAGTGGACGACGACCTCGCCCGACGACCTCACACGCGTGGGCGGCGAGGAAGGGACGATCTTCGGCGGTGACGGCAAGGGCGGTTTCATCGTTCCGGAGTTCAGCAGCGTCTACGACGGCACCGCCGCCTTCGTGCGGCTCATCGGGCTGGTGGCGCGGACGCAGCTCACGCTCAGCCAGATCGACGCGCGCATCCCGCGGGCGCACGTTCTCAAGCGGGATCTGGCGACCCCGTGGGCCGTCAAGGGACTGGTGATGCGGCGGGTGGTCGAGGCGGCCGGAGACCGGTTCGTCGACACCACCGACGGCGTGCGTGTGGTGGAGGCGGACGGTCGCTGGGTGCTGGTGCTGCCCGATCCGGCCGAGGCGGTCACCCACCTGTGGGCCGAAGGGCCCGACGACGCCTCCGCCCAGGCCCTGCTCGACGAGTGGTCGGCGGTCGTGGACAGCGCAGGACGGTAGCGGAACGGTAGAACGGCCGGTACGCGTGCGTGCCGGACAAGTGTCCCCAACGGGGCCCTGTCCGGCACGCCGGTAGGGCCGTTCGAGAACAGTGGTCGTGGCGTGCGACGATGTGCGGCATGCCGCAGCAACCCCCCGTTCGGAGCACACCCCGGCGGCCCCCGCGTCCGGACGCGTCCATGTCGTTGATCACCAACGTCATGGACCACAGTCTCGACGACGGATACGCCGAGGCCGCCGCGCGGAAGAAGGCCGACGGGGCCGGCGGCATGCCGAAGACCCTCAGGGCGAAACTGGGCCTCGCCGTCGGCCTGGTGCTCGCCGCCCTGATCGTGACCGTCGGGGCCGCGCAGGCCCGGGTCGCGGCTCCTGCAGTGGCCAAGGAGCGCGAGGAGCTGATCGACCGGATCGATCAGGAGACCGAGGTGGCCGACGAGCTCGAGGGCAGCATCGACGAGCTGCGCGAGGACGTCGGCGCGCGGCAGCGCGAGGCGCTCCGCGACAGCGGCGGAAGCGACCGGTCCGAGCTGGTGGGCGTCCTGGCGGGGGCCGTCGCGGTGCACGGCCCCGGCGTGCGGCTCGTGGTGAACGACGCCGAGGACACGACCGCGGGCGGCGACGGCGATCCACGGTCGACCTCCGGATTCTCGGACACCGGGCGGGTCCGGGACCGCGATCTGCAGCGCGTGGTCAACGGCCTGTGGGAGTCCGGTGCCGAGGCCGTCTCCATCAACGGGCAGCGGCTGACCGCCCTGTCGGCGATCAGGGCCGCCGGAGACGCGATACTGGTCGACAACAGGCCGCTGGTGCCGCCGTACACGGTGCTCGCGGTGGGGGACGGCCCGCAGTTGAGCGACCGGTTCCAGGACAGCGCGGACGGGCTGTACCTGCACGTCCTGCAGGAGAACTACGGCATCCGGACGGCCATCTCCGTGGAGGACGACCTCCGGTTGCCCGCCGCACCGAGTGTGATCGTACGTACCGCACAGCCGATAACCGAGAAGGGCACATCGTGATCGCCGTACTGGGCCTCGTCGTGGGAGTCGTGGCCGGACTGTTGGTCCGGCCCGAGGTTCCGGCGGTCGTCGAGCCTTATCTGCCGATCGCCGTCGTCGCGGCGCTCGACGCCGTGTTCGGAGGACTGCGGGCCATGCTCGACGGCATCTTCGACGACAAGGTCTTCGTGGTCTCGTTCCTGTCGAACGTGGTCGTCGCCGCGCTGATCGTGTTCCTCGGTGACAAACTCGGCGTGGGGGCCCAGCTGTCCACGGGCGTGGTGGTCGTCCTGGGCATCCGCATCTTCTCCAACGCCGCGGCGATCCGCCGGCACGTGTTCCGGGCGTGAGGCCGATGAGTGAGCACGAGCACGACGAGCCGGCACCCGCGCAGGCGTCCCCGCCCGGGCCCGCGCCGACCCCGCGACCCAGGCCCGCTCCGGAGGGCGCACCCGTGAGCGCCTCCGCGAGCAGTCTGCGCAGGGAACTGCCCGCAGAGGTGTCCGCGTCCGCGGACGCGGACGCGGACGCGCCGAAGACCGAGCCGGGACCCCGGCTCACCGGGCGGCAGCGGCTGGTGAAGGGGCTGTGGCCGCCGCGGGTGACCCGGGCCCAACTCATCGTGGCCCTGCTGCTGTTCGGCCTGGGCTTCGGTCTGGCCGTCCAGGTGGCCTCGAACAGCGACGGCGACAGCGCGCTGCGCGGGGCGCGACAGGAGGACCTTGTGCGCATCCTTGATGAACTCGACGACCGCACACAGCGTCTTGAGGACGAGAAGCAGGGACTCGAGGAACAGCGCGACGAGCTGGAGAACAGCTCCGACCAGGCCGAGGAGGCCCGCAGGCAGACGCTCGAGAAGGAACGGCAACTCGGTGTCCTGGCGGGCACGGTGGCCGCACAGGGTCCCGGCATCACGATGACCATCGAGGACACGAAGGGGACGGTCGAGGCGGACATGCTGCTCGACGCCGTCCAGGAGTTGCGTGCGGCCGGCGCCGAGGCGATCCAGGTGAATGGTGTGCGGGTCGTGGCGAGCACCTACCTGACGGATTCCGGCAACGGTGTCGGCGTGGACGGGAACAAGATCACCGCGCCCTATCGTTTCAAGGTCATCGGCAAGCCGCAGGACCTCGAGCCGGCGCTCAACATCCCGGGAGGCGTGGTGCAGACCCTCGAGAAGGAACAGGCCACCGTTACCGTGGAGCGGTCCACCAAGATCGTCGTGGATGCCTTGCGAGCCGCGAAGCGGCCTGACTACGCTCGGTCGTCCTCCCGGTGAACCGGGGGTGCATGGGGGACATCCGGCGAGGGCATGAGCTTGCGGGGGGTCGGCGCACCGAATGGGTGGTGCGTGGTGGAAACTGTCTGGCGGAGGCGGACGTTGTGAAGATGTCCGGGTCGGCCAATGTGTTCAGTCAGGGTTCGTCCTGCCCCACGGGCGGGTCTGTTTCGGTCAAGGGGAATCGCCCGTGAAGTTGTTTGCGAAGTTGTTCGGCAAGAGCGCGCGAGAGGGCAGCGACAACGCGACCGCTCGCCATCGCGCACAGCCTGACGCGGAAGGTCAGCGTCCGTTGTTCCGGGACCAGGTCGCCGGTCCGGGCGCGGACGTCGCCGGAGGCCAGGGCGCGCCGTCGGTTGACCCTGCGCAGCAGGGCGGCATAGGTTTCGGACAACCGTCGACCTCAGGTACGGGTGGAGGGTTTTCCGACCCGTACGCGTCCCATGCCCCCGGTGGGCAGCCGCGGCAGGAGGATCCGTCCATGTCGGTCCTGGTGTGTACGAGGTGCGGTAACCGCAACGCGGAGAACAGCCGCTTCTGTTCCAACTGCGGCGCGCCGCTCAGGCCGGGGGTCACCCCGGAGCGCCCCTCCGAGACGACGTCCACGATCTCGATCTCCGGTCTCGAGGCCTACGACGCCGAGGCCACCGGCCAGACGCCGATGCCGACGCTCTCCCCGGAGGCGCAGGCGGCCGTCGACGCCCTGCCGATGGGGTCCGCGCTCCTGGTCGTGCGCCGCGGCCCGAACTCGGGAAGCCGCTTCCTCCTGGACGGTGACCTGACCACGGCCGGCCGTCATCCGCAGAGCGACATCTTCCTGGACGACGTGACGGTCTCCCGGCGGCACGTGGAGTTCCGCCGCAGCCCGGACGGGTCGTTCACGGTGGCCGACGTGGGCAGCCTGAACGGCACGTACGTCAACCGCGAGCGGATCGACCAGGTCGCCCTGTCGAACGGCGACGAGGTGCAGATCGGCAAGTACAGGCTGGTCTTCTACGCGAGCCAGCGGGGCTACTGACCTTCCCCCGGGCGTCCGTCCGGGGGATCACCAGGGAAGGTCCATGCTTCACACACCGAGCGGCGGTGCCGGAGACGGCGCCGCCGCCGCGGACACCGGGCTGATGAGCATCGGCACGGTGCTGAACGTGCTGCGCGAGGAGTTCCCCGAGGTCACCATCTCCAAGATCCGCTTCTTGGAGTCGGAGGGGCTCATCGAGCCGCAGCGGACCCCTTCGGGGTACCGCAAGTTCAGTGCAGGGGACGTCGAGCGCCTCGGCCATGTCCTGAGGATGCAGCGGGACCACTATCTGCCGCTCAAGGTGATCCGTGAGCACCTGGAGGCGATGGAGCGGGGCGAGGCCGTCCAGCTGCCGGTGCTGGGCCGGCCGCGCGACGGGGAGGCCGGTCACGAGCCCGTCCCCGAGGCGCCCACGGCGGCCCGCATCGGGCGTGCCCAGCTGCTGGCGGCCGCCGGCATCGACGAGCGGGAGCTCGCGGAGTGGGAGTCGTACGGGCTGCTCACCCCACTGGAGGACGGGGTGTACGACGCCGAGGCGGTCACCGTCGCCGAGCTGATCACCGAGTTGGGGCGGTTCGGGATCGAGCCCCGTCACCTGAGGGCCATGAAAGCCGCCGCGGACCGGGAGGCCGGCCTGGTGGACCAGCTCGTCGCCCCGCTGAGACGCCACCGGAACCCGCAGACCAGAGCCCATGCGGAGGCCCGTACGAAGGAGCTGGCGGGGCTCACGGTGAAGCTGCACGCGGCGTTGGTGCAGACGGCGCTCGGGGTGCGGCTGCCCTGAGGCGGGCGGACTCAGGAAAGCGGATCGGCCGCCCGTTCCCGGCCCGACTACCCAAACCTCCCGGGCACGGCCTAGGGTTGCTGTGTGAACGAGCTCGATGTCGTAGGTGTCCGGGTCGAGATGCCCTCCAACCAACCGATCGTGCTGTTGCGTGAAGTGGGCGGCGACCGCTACCTCCCCATCTGGATCGGACCGGGGGAGGCGACGGCCATCGCCTTCGCCCAGCAGGGCATGGCCCCCGCACGGCCGCTGACCCACGACCTGTTCAAGGACGTGCTGGAGGCCGTCGGTCAGGAGCTCACGGAAGTGCGCATCACGGATCTGCGTGAGGGGGTCTTCTACGCGGAGCTGGTCTTCGCCAGCGGGGTCGAGGTGAGCGCCAGGCCGTCCGACGCGATAGCGCTGGCACTGCGTACGGGAACACCGATCTACGGCAGTGACACGGTGCTCGACGACGCCGGAATCGCGATCCCGGACGAGCAGGAGGACGAGGTGGAGAAGTTCCGCGAGTTCCTCGACCAGATCTCGCCGGAGGACTTCGGGACCAGCAGTCAGTGAGGGACAGCGATCGGCCGGGGCCTCGGCACCCGTCCGGGCCGGTGGGGTCGAGGAGCGCCGCACGGCCCGTGCGGAAGGCATTCGGCTAGCCTTTCCCCGCGGAGGGGTACGGGAAACCACTCTTAGGGTGATTATCACTCGGCGTGCCGAGTGTGGCGATCGTTGACGCGCCCTTGGCGACTGCCTACCGTCGAGGAGGCAGGTCAAGGACGGAGGTCGGCGTGAGAAGCAGCGGCGACGGTACGGTCGGGGGTGCACCCGGACGCAGTCTCGGGGCGAACGGGCCGTTCTCTCCTTCAGGCTCCCGGTTCCGCTCGAGCGGGGGATTCCCCCAGCACGGCAGCGCGACCGGACCCGTTCCGCAGCGACCGACGGCCGTGCCGAGCAGCGGAGGGGCGACATCCATGGCGTCCGAGCAGATCGGCTACCGGGGCCCCACGGCCTGCGCGGCCGCCGGTATCACCTACCGGCAGCTCGACTACTGGGCCAGGACGGGGCTGGTCGAGCCCAGCGTGCGGCCCGCCCACGGATCCGGCACGCAACGGCTGTACAGCTTCCGCGACGTCGTCGTCCTGAAGATCGTCAAGCGGTTCCTCGACACCGGTGTGTCCCTGCAGAACATCCGCACCGCCGTCCGGCACCTGCGCGAGCGCGGCTTCAGCGACCTGGAGCGCATGACGCTGATGAGCGACGGGGCCACGGTCTACGAGTGCACCTCACCCGACGAGGTCCACGCCCTGCTCCAGGGCGGCCAGGGCATCTTCGGCATCGCCGTGGGCGTGGTGTGGCGGGACGTCGAGAGCGCGCTGTCACAGCTGCACGGGGAGCGCGTCGACACCGGGGAGACGCTGATCGGCCACAATCCGGCGGACGAGCTGGCGCGGCGGCGGAACCGGGCCGTCTGAGGACGGCACTGTCAGTGCTGTAGGGCACCATCGGGCATGTGAGATCCTCGCCCACGATCCTGCACCTCGACATGGACGCCTTCTTCGCCACGGTGGAGCAGGCGTCCAAGCCGAGCCTGCGGGGGAAGGCCGTCGTCGTGGGCGGGCTCGGGCCGCGCGGCGTGGTCGCCACCGCCTCGTACGAGGCCCGCGTCTTCGGTGTTCATTCGGCGATGCCCATGGCGCAGGCCCGGAGGCTCGCACCCAACGCCGCCTACCTGGTGCCCCGCTTCGCTCTCTACCGGTCGATCAGCGAGCAGGTGATGGGGCTGCTGCGGGACCTGTCACCGCTGGTCGAGCCGCTCAGCCTGGACGAGGCGTTCGTGGACCTGGAGGCCGGCGGCACGGCCTGGGACGAACAGTCGGCGCGGCTGGCCGGGGCGAAGCTGCGCGCGGACATCCGGGCGGTCACGGGACTCACCGGGTCGGTGGGGCTCGCGGCCTCCAAGATGCTCGCGAAGATCGCCTCGGAGCAGGCGAAGCCGGACGGGCTGGTGCTGATCGAGCCGGGCACCGAGCGGGCACTGCTGGGACCGATGTCGGTGCGGACGCTGCCGGGCGTGGGGCCGGCCACCGGCGATCACCTCAGGCGGGCCGGGATCCACACGGTCGACGAGCTCGCCGAGGCGGGGGAGGACGAGCTCGTGCGGCTGCTGGGCAAGGCCCACGGGCACGCGCTGTACGCCATGGCGCTGGCGCGGGACGAGCGGCCCGTGGTCGCCGAGCGGGAGGCGAAGTCGGTGTCCGTCGAGGACACGTACGACGTGGACATCCACGACCGGGTGCGGGTGGGGACGGAGGTGCGGCGGCTCGCCGACCGGTGCGTGCGGAGACTGCGGGGAGCGGGGCTGTCGGGGCGGACCATCGTGCTGAAGGTGCGACGGTACGACTTCTCCACCCTCACCCGGTCCGAGACGCTGCGGGGACCGACGGACGATCCGGCGGTGGTGCGGGAGGCGGCGGCGCGGCTGCTGGAGTCGGTCGACACGACGGGCGGGGTGCGGCTGCTGGGCGTGGGGATCAGCGGACTGGCCGACTACACGCAGGAGGACCTGTTCGCGCAGGCGGCCGGCGTGCGCGAGGACACCCTCGCCGAGGAGCCCGAGGCCGCGCCGGCGGAGGAGCGGCAGGCCCCCACCGAGCGGCTGTGGCCGGCGGGACACGACGTGCGGCATGCCGCGTACGGGCACGGGTGGGTACAGGGCAGCGGGCTGGGGCGGGTCACGGTGCGCTTCGAGACGCCCCATTCGGAGCCGGGACGGGTCAGGACCTTCCGGACCGACGACCCGGATCTGGAGCCGGCGGAACCGCTGCCGCTGGTGACGCGAAGACCCGGGGAGGGCGAGCGGGCGGGGACCGGCGGGGTGGGTTCGACGAGCCCGTGAGAGGTCCCGGCGGTGCCGGCGACTCCGGGCGGCGTCGGGGCGGCCGGGACGCCCGGGGCCGGGCGGCGGCCGCCGGCGCGGGACCGGCGTGGTGCGGCCGACCGGCGCGGTGCGACCGCTCGTGAGGCCCACGGGCTCCGCAGCGCGCCCCTTGCTCCGCCCGGTCGTACGGGGACCGGGCCGGACCTCTCCCACCGGCTCCGGCGGCATGGACGCCGTTCCGGAGACCGGTGAGCGAGGAGGCTCCTTCCCGAGGGACGGGATGCTCAGGCCGGTTCGTCCTTGCCCGCGAGCCTGCCGAAGTCGCGGTCCGGGAGCGGGGGCGGGGCGGCGACGTCCAGGCCGTAGTGGTGGTAGAGCTGGAGTTCCTGCTCCGGGGAGAGGTGGCGGCCGACGCCGAAGTCCGGGGCGTCCTTGATCAGGGCGCGTTCGAAGGGGACGTGGAGGGCGCCGTCGATCAGTTCGCTGGGTTCCAGGGGGACGAAGGCGTCCCTGCTGAACAGACCGGTGCGTATCGCCGCCCACTCCGGTGCGCCGGTGGCGTCGTCGAGATAGACCTCGTCGATCGTGCCGATCCGGGTTCCGTTGCGGTCGAACGCCTTGCGGCCGATCAGGTGGCGCGGATCGATGTCGGTCTGCACAGGCCCTCCACTGGTCGCACGTCATCCGTAAGCACTACAAAACGGCACAATCGGCGGAGTGGCCACTCGAAGTCCCGTTCGCGGCCCTCGCTGGTACGCTGGCAAACGGCTGCTGACCCCGTGCGGGAGAGTCCTCCAGGCACCATCGGAGGCGCCGAAGGAGCAAATCCTCCCCGGAATCTCTCAGGCCCACGTACCGCACGGACGAGGTCACTCTGGAAAGCAGAGCGGGTGTCGACGGCTTCCGCTCTCACCGACGGTGAAAGCCGGGCGCCTCCGGGCGATCCGGTGAAGCTCTCAGGTCGAGATGACAGAGGGGGAGGCCGTCCGGGTACCCGTGCCGTGGTGCCCCTCGAAGGTCGTCAGACCAGGAGGCCTCCGCAATGACCGCCCATCGCACTCCGCTCTCCGAGCTCGAACAGGGAACACCCTTCGAGCAGCGCCACATCGGCCCCGACCACGAGGCCCAGGCCAAGATGCTCGCGCAGGTCGGCTACGGCTCGCTCGACGAGCTGACGGCCGCCGCGGTCCCGGATGTGATCAAGAACGCCGACGCGCTGGACCTCCCGGGTGCGCGCACCGAGGCCGAGGTGCTGGCCGAGCTGCGCTCGCTGGCCGACCGCAACGAGGTGCTCGGCTCCATGATCGGGCTCGGGTACTACGGGACGTTCACCCCGCCCGTCATCCTGCGCAACGTGATGGAGAACCCGGCCTGGTACACGGCCTACACGCCGTACCAGCCGGAGATCTCGCAGGGGCGGCTCGAGGCGCTGCTGAACTTCCAGACCATGGTCGCCGAGCTCACCGGCCTGCCGACCTCCGGTGCCTCCCTGCTGGACGAGGGCACCGCCGCCGCCGAGGCGATGGCGCTGTCGCGGCGCATGGGCAAGAACAAGAAGGGCCTGTTCCTGGTCGACGCGGACGCGCTGCCGCAGACCATCGCCGTGATCGAGACCCGGGCCGAGCCGACCGGGGTCGAGGTCGTCGTCGCCGACCTGAGCGAGGGCATCCCCGCCGAGGTCGCCGAGCGCGAGATCAACGGCGTGCTGATCCAGTACCCGGGCGCCTCCGGCGCCGTACGCGACATCAAGCCGGTGATCGACCAGGCGCACGAGCTCGGCGCGCTCGTCACCGTCGCCGCCGACCTGCTCGCCCTCACCCTGCTGAGGTCGCCCGGCGAGCTCGGCGCGGACATCGCGGTCGGCACCACGCAGCGCTTCGGCGTGCCGATGGGCTTCGGCGGACCGCACGCCGGCTACATGGCCGTGCAGGAGAAGATGGCGCGCAGCCTGCCCGGGCGGCTCGTCGGCGTCTCCGTCGACGCGGACGGGAACAGGGCCTACCGGCTCGCGCTGCAGACCCGTGAGCAGCACATCCGCCGCGAGAAGGCCACCAGCAACATCTGCACCGCCCAGGTGCTGCTCGCCGTCATGGCCGGGATGTACGCCGTCTACCACGGCCCGGAGGGCCTGCGCACCATCGCGCGGCGCACCCACCGGTACGCGACGGTCCTCGCCGAGGGCCTGAAGGCCGGCGGTGCCGAGATCGTGCACGACTCCTACTTCGACACGCTGACCGTGCGGGTGCCGGGACGGGCCGCCGAGGTCGTCGCCGCCGCGCGCGACAACGGCGTCAACCTGCGTCTCGTCGACGCCGACCAGGTCTCGATCGCCTGCGACGAGACCACCACCCGGGACCGGCTCGCCGCCGTGTGGAGCGCCTTCGGCGTCGAGGGCGACGTCGAGGCACTGGACGCGGCAGCGCGGGACACGCTGCCGGACGCCCTGCTGCGCAGCGACGAGTTCCTGACCCACCCGGTCTTCCAGCAGCACCGTTCCGAGACCGCGATGCTGCGCTACCTGCGCCGTCTCGCCGACCGGGACTACGCGCTGGACCGCGGCATGATCCCGCTGGGCTCCTGCACCATGAAGCTCAACGCGACCACCGAGATGGAGCCGGTCACCTGGCCCGAGTTCGGGCAGCTGCACCCCTTCGCGCCCGCCGAGCAGGCGCAGGGCTACCTCACGCTCATCCACGAGCTGGAGGAGCGGCTCGCCGAGGTCACCGGCTACGACAAGGTCTCCCTCCAGCCCAACGCCGGCTCCCAGGGCGAGCTGGCCGGTCTGCTCGCCGTCCGCGGCTACCACCGGGCCAACGGCGACGAGCAGCGCACCGTCTGCCTGATCCCGTCCTCCGCGCACGGCACCAACGCGGCCAGCGCCGTGATGGCCGGCATGAAGGTCGTCGTCGTGAAGACCGCCGGGGACGGCGAGATCGACGTCGAGGACCTGCGGGCGAAGATCGAGCAGTACCGCGACGAGCTGGCGGTGCTGATGATCACGTACCCCTCGACGCACGGCGTGTTCGAGGAGCACGTCGCCGACATCTGCGCGGCGGTGCACGAGGCGGGCGGCCAGGTGTACGTCGACGGCGCCAACCTCAACGCGCTGGTGGGCCTGGCCAAGCCGGGCCACTTCGGCGGAGACGTCTCGCACCTGAACCTGCACAAGACCTTCTGCATCCCGCACGGCGGCGGTGGTCCCGGCGTCGGTCCGGTCGGCGTGCGGGCGCACCTCGCCCCGTACCTGCCGAACCACCCGCTCCAGCCCGAGGCCGGCCCGGAGACCGGTGTCGGGCCCATCTCGGCGGCGCCGTGGGGCTCGGCGGGCATCCTGCCGATCTCCTGGGCGTACGTCCGGCTCATGGGCGGCGAGGGCCTGAAGCGGGCCACGCAGGTGGCGGTGCTCAGCGCCAACTACATCGCCAAGCGCCTCGAGCCGCACTACCCGGTGCTCTACACCGGCCCCGGCGGGCTCGTCGCGCACGAGTGCATCATCGACCTGCGCCCGCTGACCAGGGCGACCGGCGTCAGCGTCGACGACGTGGCCAAGCGGCTGATCGACTACGGCTTCCACGCGCCGACGATGTCGTTCCCGGTGGCCGGCACGCTGATGATCGAGCCGACCGAGTCCGAGGACCTGACCGAGCTCGACCGGTTCTGCGAGGCGATGATCGCGATCCGCGCGGAGATCGAGAAGGTCGGCTCCGGCGAGTGGCCCGCGGACGACAACCCGCTGCGCAACGCCCCGCACACGGCCGCCGCGCTCGGCGGGGACTGGGAGCACGCGTACGGCCGCGAGGAGGCCGTGTTCCCGGCCGGGGTGAGCGCCGCCGACAAGTACTGGCCGCCGGTGCGCCGCATCGACCAGGCCTTCGGCGACCGGAACCTGGTGTGCTCCTGCCCGCCGCTGGACGCGTACGAGGACTGATCCACCGGAAGCCGGAGGAGGTGAGGGGCTCCGCCTCGGCCGCACGGCCGAGCCGGAGCCCCTCACCGTGCGCCGCCGTGTTCTACGCCGGGTACGCGTGGGTCTGCGTGGCCTTGACCGCCGCCCAGACCGGGGCGCCCGGATGCAGGTCCAGTTCGGCCGCGGCGACCGTGGTGAGGTCGGCGGCCAGGGCGAGTTCGCCGGTGAGCTCCACGCGGACCTGGTCGCCGTGCGGCTCCAGGCCGGCGACCTCGCAGCGCCAGAGGTTGCGGGCACTGGAGCCGGTGGGGCGGTCGCGGTGGAGGGTCACGGCGCCGGGCGGGAACGCCACGAAGGCGGGACCGGAGAGGTCCTCCGTGGTGCTCACCGCCGGACCCGCGTCGAGCCGGACCGTGTGGCCGTCGGCCCGGCCGCGGTACAGGTTGAGGCCCACCAGCTGGGCGATGTACTCGGTGCGCGGGCGGCGCGCGATGTCGGAGGGCGCGCCCTCCTGCACGATCCGGCCCTGCTCCACGACGACCAGGCGGTCGGCCAGCACCATGGCGTCCAGCGGGTCGTGCGTGACGAGCACGGCGACGGCCTCGAAGGCGGCCAGGTGGCGGCGGAGCTGGGCGCGCACCTCCAGCCGGGTGCGGGCGTCCAGGGCGGCGAGCGGTTCGTCCAGGAGCAGCAGCCGGGGGTGGGTGGCCAGGGCGCGGGCGAGGGCCACGCGCTGGGCCTGGCCGCCGGAGAGGCGGCGGGGCTTGGCACCGGCGTGCTCGGCCAGGCCCATGCGGTCCAGCCATTCGGCGGCCTGGGCACGGGCCTGCGCCTTGCCGGTGCCCCGGCAGCGCGGCCCGAAGGCCACGTTGTCGAGGGCGGTCAGGTGCGGGAAGAGCAGGTAGTCCTGGAAGACGACACCGACCGGGCGCGACTCGGGGGGCGTGCGGTGCAGTTCGGCACCGTCCAGCAGCAGGTGGCCCGCCGTGAGGGGAGCGAGGCCGGCGAGCGCGCGCAGGGCGGTGGTCTTGCCGGCGCCGTTCGGGCCCAGCAGGGCGACGACGTCGCCGGGCGCGGCGGTGAGCGCGATGTCCAGACGGAAGGAGCCGCGGTCGACGACGAGCCGCGCGTCGAGCCCCTCGGCGGAAGGGCCGGGCGTGGCACCGGCGGGGCCGGGCGTCCTGCCGGGGTTCTTCGGCGCGGTCTCGGGCACGGTGTCAGGCCGTCCTCATCCAGCGGTCCCGCAGCCCGGCGAGTACGGCGACGGACACCGCCAGCAGCACCAGGCTGAGGGCGATCGCGGCGGCCGGGTCGCTCTGCAGGGCGAGGTACACCGCGAGCGGCATGGTCTGGGTGCGGCCGGGGAAGTTGCCGGCGAAGGTGATCGTCGCGCCGAACTCGCCGAGGGCCCTGGCCCAGGCGAGGACGGCACCGGCCGCGATGCCCGGGGCGACCAGCGGCAGGGTGACCCGGCGGAACGCGGTGAAGCGGGAGGCGCCCAGGGTGGTGGCCGCCTCCTCGTAGCGCGGGTCGGCGGCCCGCAGCGTGCCCTCGACGCTGATGACGAGGAACGGCATCGCCACGAACGTCTCGGCGAGGACGACGCCCGCGGTGGTGAAGGGCAGGGTGATGCCGAACCAGGCGTCCAGCCACTGGCCGACGACGCCGTTGCGCCCCAGGGCGAGCAGCAGGGCGACGCCGCCCACCACCGGGGGGAGGACCAGGGGAAGCGTCACCAGGGCGCGGACCAGACCGCGGCCGGGGAAGTCCGTACGGGCCAGCAGCCAGGCCAGCGGGACGCCGACGACCAGGCTCAGCGCGGTCGCCGCCGTGGCGCAGACCAGCGACAGGCGCAGCGCCTGCCACACCTCGGGGCTGGCCAACTGCTCGGGCAGACTGCGCCAGGGAGCCCGGAGGAGGAGCGCGAGGAGGGGGACCAGGAGGAAGGCGAGGCCCAGGAGGGCGGGCACGAGGAGGGGGAGGGGAACGCCCCGGCCGGGGGTGCGGGGACGTGCTGTGCGGGGAGCCCGCACGGTCCGCGTCCCGCTCCGGCCGCCGCCGGGGGGCGGCGCGGGGGTGCCCGGGTCCGACGGGGTGGCGTGCCGACCGGTCACGGTGCGAGGAACCCGGCCCCGGTCAGGACCTTCCGGCCCTCCGGTGACTTCACCAGCGCGATGAACGCCTTCGCCGCCGCCGGGTTCCGGGCGCTCTCGAGACGGGCGATCGGATAGTCGTTGACGGCCTCGGCCGCCTCCGGGAACTCCACGCCCTCCACCTTGTCACCCGCGGCCCTCACGTCCGTCCGGTACACGACGGCGGCGTCGGCCTCCTTCAGCTCGACCTTCGTCAGGGCGCTCTTGACGTCCTGGGCGTAGGAGACCGGCGTCAGTTCCACGTCGGCGGCCGCGAGCGCCGTCCGCGCGGCCGAGCCGCAGGGCACCGCCCTGTCGCACAGCACGACCTTCAGACCGGGCGCGGTCAGATCCTTCAGGGAGCCGATCCCGTGCGGGTTGCCCGGCAGGGTGGCGATCTCCAGGCGGTTGCGGACGAACGTGCTCGGGCTGTCCGCCGTGAGCCCCTCGTCCGCGACGAGCCCCATCGTCCTGGTGCTGGCCGCCGCGAAGACGTCGGCCGGGGCGCCGTTGCCGATGCCGGCGGCCAGGGTGTCGCTGCCGCCGAAGCTGAAGGTGACCTCCGTCCCCGGGTGCTCCTTCTCGAACCGCTCGCCGAGCGTCGTGAAGCTCTCCTCGAGCGAGGCGGCCGCGAAGACGGTGACCGTTCCGGAGAGGGCGCCTCCGGCGGTCCCGGGGGTGCCCGAGCCGGACGCGGAGCAGCCGCTCAGCGCCAGGAGGACGGCGACCCCGGCACCGGCGGTCCGCAGGGGACGCCGGGGACGGTGCGCGGAACGGTTCATCGCGGTGGCACTCCCTCTGCGGGCCGGGGAGGAACGGACACGGCCCCTCCGATACGCCGATGATACTGGCGCATCTGCAAGGAAGGAGCCTTCTGTCTCGTCGCATGAGCCAGGGAAAGTGGCGGAGGAGACGGCATGTGCGTTCACACAGGAGGGCGCCGGCTCCGTCAGACGCGGTCGATATGGACGTTTGTCGACTTCACGCGTGCGGTGGCCTCCACGCCGACCTCCAGCCCCAGCTCCTCGACGGCCTCCCGGGTGAGCAGCGAGACGAGGCGGTGCGGGCCGGCCTGGATCTCGACCTGGGCGGCGACGTCACCGAGCTTGATCGCGGTGACGATGCCGGGGAAGGCGTTGCGGGCCGAGGTGTACGGGGCGTCCTCCTCGACGGTGCCCGCCCGGGCGAGTTCGACCGAGAACGCGGCCAGGTCCCGTCCGTCGACGAGCCGCCGTCCGCTGTCGTCGCGGTGGGTGGTGATCCGGCCCGCGTCCGCCCAGCGGCGGGCGGTGTCCGGGCTCACGCCGAGCAGTCGTGCTGCCTGGCCGATCGTGTAGGACTGCATGCCGGTCACGATAGGGCGGCGTGGGCGGCGCCCGCACCCGGTCCGGACCGCCGGGGCGCTCGCGCCGTCCCGGCCGGCACACGGCCTTCCCCGGTGAGATGTGGGCCCGGGACGTCGTCGACGAGGCGTTCGGCGAGGTGCTCGACGAGGACGGCACCCGCCGGAGGACGGCCTCCTGCGGGACGCCCGGTCCCGGCCGCGTCACCGGCTCACCGCACCGGGGCGCCCCGTCCGTCAGCCCCGCTCCGGCGGGACCGCCGTGCTCGCCCGCACGACCAGGTCCGTGCCCAGCTCCACGCGGGGGGTGTCCGGCTGTTCGCCGCGGGTGAGGCGGAGCACCGTACGGACGGCGAGTTTCCCCATGTCCGCCAGGGGCTGGCGGACCGTGGTCAGCGGCGGAGCCGACCAGCGGACCTCCGGGAGGTCGTCGAAGCCGACCACGCTCATGTCCTCCGGCACCCTCAGCCCGCGCCGCCGCAGTGCCTCGATCGCGCCCAGCGCCATCTGGTCGCTGGCCGCGAACACCGCGGTCGGCGGCTCCGGCAGGTCCAGCAGGGCGTTGCAGCCGGCGAACCCGGACTCCGGGCGGAAGTCGCCGGGGACGATCAGCGAGGCGTCGACCGCGATGCCGGAACCCTCCAGCGCCGCCCGGTAGCCGTCGAGCCGGGCCCGCGAGCAGAGCAGGCGCGGCGGTCCGGCGATCAGGCCGATCCTGCGGTGTCCCAGGGCCAGCAGGTGCCCGGTCGCGGCCAGACCGCCCGACCAGTTGGCGGCACCGATGGTGGGCACGTCCAGGGTGGGGGAGCCCGCCGGGTCCACGACCACGAACGGCACTCCGAGGATCCGCAACTTCTCGTGCAGCACCGGTTCCAGGGCCGAGGTCACGAGGATGACTCCGTCGGACGCGCGCGCCCGCAGATCGCGCATCCACTCCCGGGCGGCACCGGAGCGCCCGCGGATCGCCGACACCACCGTGCCCACCCCCGCCCCGTGGGCGGCCTCCTCGACCCCGCGGACGATCTCCACCGCCCAGGGGCTGCCGAGGTCGTTGAAGACCAGGTCGATCAGGGCGGCCCGGGAGGGCGAGGCCGTGGAGCGCTTGCGGTAGCCGTGGCGGCGCAGCAGGTCCTCGACCCGGGCCCGGGTCCGCGGGGAGACGTCGGAGCGGCCGTTGACCACGCGGGAGACGGTCGGCACCGAGACGCCGGCCTGCCGGGCGATCTCCGCGATCGTGACTCTGCCCTCGGCACCGGCCTCATGTGCTGCCACTTGCCCACCTCCGTGACGGGAACCCGCGAAACTTCCAGGAGTCTTCCGGAAGGCGGACGCCCGTGGGAAGGCGCCACGAGGCGAACCCTCCGCGCGGGAGGGCCGGTGGATCCGGTCGTCACCCGGACCGTGCGCCGGGCCACGGTGAGTGACCAGCCCCGGACACGCGTCGGGGCCGGCTCGCAGGAGGTCCTGCGGTCCGGCCCCTCGTGTCCTCGAGGCGGGCCCCGTTCCGCCCGGCCGTGCCCAGGCCGTGCTCAGGCGGTGGTCAGGCTGACGCCCCGGGTGCGCTGCGGGGCGATGATCCTGCCGTCGGGCAGGAGCTCGCCGGTGTCCTCGAAGAGCACGACACCGTTGCACAGCAGGCTCCATCCCTGCTCCGGGTGGTGCGCCACGAGACGGGCGGACTCCCGGTCGGCGGAGTCGGCTGAGGGGCACGGTGGCTGGTGCTGGCACATGGGTGGGATCTTTCGCTCTGTGGTGACCTGTGGGATGGCTGTCGTGTCAGTTCCGCGGCGTGAAGCTTCGTTCATGGCCGCCCCCCGTTGCGATAAGTCGGTCAGAAACCAGTGTTGCCCCACGGACGACGATCCGCAGGGATTTCGCGGCACCGCTCCTCACAGGTTGATGACGCATCACCCGCGCGGACGGTTCATCTCAACTGCACTGTCATTTCGGGTGGTTCGGCATGGCCCGATGGGGCTGGTCCGGTGGTGCGGGAAGGTCTTCCGGCTCGTACGAGCCCTTTGGTGCTCGTACGAGCGGGGCGGCGCGGGACGCGCCGGGGAGAGGCGCGGGAAAGGACGTGCCCCGCCGCCCGGAGTTCCGGGCGGCGGGGCACGGGGGGCCGGATCGCGGGGGCGTCAGGCGGGGGAGCCGAGCAGCCGGGTGGGCGCCACCCGGAGGGTCAGCACCGGAAGCAGTTCGGCGACCCGGTGCGGGCGGTGGGCCGCGATCCCGGGCGGTGCCGGGGCGAGCGGGACGAGCAGATCGGTGGCGGCCGGGTGCCCGGTGCCCGCGTCCGCGGCGGGGTCGCCGTGCAGCCAGAGCGTCAGCATGTAGAGGCCGGGCACCGACAGCAGCCGGGGCTGGTACGGCTGGGGCACGGCCTCGGCCTGGCGCAGTGCGAGTTCGGTGGAGGTGACGTAGGGGCCTTCGAAGAAGCGGGAGAAGGTCCAGCCGTCGGGGGTGAGCACGGTGTCCGCCGCGGCCACGGCGCGATCGCCGCAGCGGATCAGGAAGCGCCACCCGGCCAGTCGCGTCGCGGTCACGCCCTCGGCGGTGATCCGGTCCAGGACGTGCACGGGCAGGGGCAGCTCGGGCGAGGCGGGTCCCTGCGTGCCGAGCAGGGAGGGGGTTCGGGCTTCGCTGACCGCGGTGGGGGAGGAGAGCGCGGTCAGGACGGAACGCAGTGCGGGCGCGGGAGCCGGAGGGACATGCAGCGGCATGGTGGGTCGCCTCTCATTCGAAGGCACAGTGGCGCGAGGGCGGGGCGTGGCGGGGCGGACGGCGCTGTCAGCTCACGAAGGCGAGAGAGGCAGGGGCCGGGGTCTGGGCGCGAGAGGTGGGGGTGAGGCCTGCCGTCACATCACCTCGTCGGCTGGATCACCCGACCGTGGGCGCCAACCTTCTGCCTTGTGCACGAAGTTTATACGACACGTGTTCAGGCTGTGTTTCACCTAGCTGTTTTCGATTCGCGAAACAAGGGTACTTTTAGCCGGTGAAATGCGAAAATCATCCCGATTACGAGCGGGGTGCGCGGTGACGACCTCGGAGAACGGCCGCGGAGCGGTCGGCTCATTGTCGTCGGCGTTTTTCACGAGTTCGCCCGTGGCCCCGTGACGTGCGTTGCGTGCCATGCCGCGTGAATGTGCCACTGGTCACCGTCCACCAGCGTAGCGGCCAGTGGGCCCGTCCGGGGCGTTATCGATCGCATCGGCGGGGCATCCTCCCTTGTGCACCGGGACTCCGGCGGCCGTTCTTCGGTCCGCCCATCCGAGGAAGGACGCTTCGATGGGGGAGAAGGTCGTGGCGGGTCAGTTCGACCTGTCCGATCGCCAGCGCTACCGCGACAAGCTCCGCAGGTGTCTGACGGGCTTGGAGCGACTCCTGGCGGAGAAGCGGTTCGACCGCCCCAAGAACCTCATGGGGCTGGAGATCGAATTGAATCTCGCGGGTGCCGACGGCATGCCGAAAATGTTGAACGCGCAAGTCCTCGAACGCATCGCGAGCCGGGATTTCCAAACAGAACTCGCCATGTTCAACCTGGAGGTCAACATCGCCCCCCACCGTCTGGGCGGACGGGTATTCGACCGGCTCGACGAGGAACTGCGCACCTCGCTCGGCTACGCCGACCGAAAAGCCGGCGAGGTCGACGCGGGCATCGTGATGATCGGCATCCTGCCGACGCTGGACCGGGACGACCTGGTCTCCTCGAACCTCTCCGCCGTCGACCGCTACACCCTGCTCAACGACCAGATCGTGGCCGCGCGCGGTGAGGACTTCACGCTCGACATCGACGGCGTGGAGCACCTCCGCTGCACCTCGAAGTCCATCGCGCCCGAGGCCGCCTGCACCTCCGTGCAACTGCACCTCCAGGTCACCCCGGACCGCTTCGCCGACGTGTGGAACGCGGCGCAGGCCGTGGCGGCCGCCCAGATCGCCGTGGGCGCCAACTCCCCCTTCCTCTTCGGCCGCGAACTGTGGCGCGAGTCGAGGCCCCCGCTGTTCCAGCAGTCCACCGACACCCGCCCGCCCGAGCTCCAGGCCCAGGGGGTGCGGCCGCGCACCTGGTTCGGGGAGCGGTGGGTCACCTCGGCCTTCGACCTCTTCGAGGAGAACCTGCGCTACTTCCCGGCCCTGCTGCCGATCTGCGACGACGAGGATCCGCTCGAGGTGCTGGACCGGGGCGGCGTCCCCACCCTCGCCGAACTCGTCCTGCACAACGGCACCGTCTACCGGTGGAACCGCCCGGTCTACGGCATCGCCGACGGCGTCCCGCACCTGCGGGTGGAGAACCGCGTGCTGCCCGCCGGGCCGACGGTCACCGACGTCATCGCCAACGCGGCCTTCTACTACGGCGTGGTCCGCGCCCTCGCCGAGGACAGCCGGCCGGTGTGGAGCCGGCTGCCCTTCGAGGCGGCCGCCGCCAACTTCGACGCCGCCTGCAAGGACGGCATCGACGCCCGCCTCACCTGGCCCCGGCGCGGCCGCTACGGCGGTACGGCCGAGGTGGACGCGGTCACCCTCGTACGCGACGAACTGCTGCCGCTCGCCGAGGCCGGACTGGACGCGTGGGGGATCGAGCCCGCCGACCGCGACCTGTACCTGGGGGTGATCGAGGAACGGTGCCGGCGCCGGGTGAACGGCGCGACCTGGCAGGCCGCGACCTTCCACCGGGCCCTGGACCAAGGGCTCGGCCGCGAGGCCGCGCTGGCCGCCACCACCCGCCGCTACCGCGAGCTGACGGAACAGGGCGACCCGGTGCACACCTGGCCGGTGGGTCTGCCGGAACCGGTGCCGACGGCCTGACCGCTCCGCGCGGACCGCCGGCCGGTCACACAGGCACTGCCCTCATACTGATCGGACCGATCGGCGATGTGTGGAGGCAGGTGTGCAGGCGGAGGCGGGCCCGGCGGCCGATTCCCATCCTGAGGGTCCTGAGCGCAGACCCTCGCGGACGACGCTCCGCAACGAGACGCTGCTCGTGCTCGCGCTCTCACTCGGCGCGAGCGGAGTGTCCGCGCTGATCAGCTTCCTCGGGTCGGTCACCGAACCGGGCGGTCTGAAGGACCAGGCGGCCACGCTCAACGCCTCGGCCGCGCCGGGCCGCCCCTGGCTGGACCTGGCCTGGCAGCTCTTCGGGATCACCACGGCGCTCGTCCCGGTGGCGCTGGTCGCGCACCTCCTGCTGCGCGAGGGCGTGGGGCTGCGCACCCTCGGCTTCGACCGCACCCGCCCCTGGTCCGACCTCGGCCGCGGAGCGGCGGTCGCTGCGGTCATCGGCAGCAGCGGCATCGCGTTCTACCTGGCCATGCGCGGCCTCGGCTTCAACCTCACGGTGGTGCCGGAGGCACTGCCCGAGGTGTGGTGGAAGTACCCCGTGCTGATCCTCTCGGCGCTGCAGAACTCGATCCTCGAAGAGGTCGTCGTCGTGGGCTACCTGCTGCGCCGGCTGGACCAGCTGGGCTGGTCCCCGGGCGCCTCTCTGGTGGCCGGCTCGGTGCTGCGCGGCTCCTACCACCTCTACCAGGGCATCGGCGGCTTCGTCGGGAACATGGTCATGGGCGTGGTGTTCGTGTACCTGTACCGGCGCTGGGGCCGCGTGGGACCGCTGGTGGCCGCCCACACGCTGCTCGACATCGGGGCGTTCGTGGGGTACGCGCTGCTGGCCGGCAAGGTGGACTGGCTGCCGACGGCGTGAGGCACCGGGAAAGGGGCGTGCGGCCGTGCCGCACGCCCCTTTGTCGTACCGGGTTCAGACCAGCAGATCGCCCTCGACGACCGTCACGGCCCGCCCGCTCAGCAGGGTGCGCTCGCCGCGCACCTCCGTGCGGACACGGCCGGAGCGCGGCGAGGCCTGGAGGCCGGTGAGGACGGAGCGGCCGAGACGCTCGGACCAGTACGGGGCCAGAGCGGTGTGCGCGCTGCCGGTGACCGGGTCCTCGTCGATGCCGACGTTCGGGAAGAAGCAGCGGGAGACGAAGTCGTAGCCCAGGGCGGGGTTCTCGGCGCGGGCGGTGGCGATGACTCCGCGCTCGGAGTGGGCGGCCAGGGCCCTGAGGTCGGGCCGCAGGGCGTGGACGGTCCGCTCGTCGGCGACCTCGACGAGCAGGTCCCCGGTGTTGGGGCCGGTGTCGAACGCCGTGCGCGGCCGGGCGCCCAGCGCCTCGGCGACACCCTCGGGAACGTCGACCGCGGTGAGCGGAGCGGTGGGGAAGTCCAGCGTGACGGCGCCGTCCTCGCCGGGGGTGGCGATGAGGACGCCGCTCAGGGTGGCGAACCGCACCGGTCCCTTGTGCGCGCCGGTGGTGTGCAGGACGTGCGCGGTGGCCAGCGTCGCGTGGCCGCACATCGCGACCTCGGTGGTGGGGGTGAACCAGCGCAGGGCCCAGTCGGCCTCGCCGCCCTCCGGGAGCGGGTGGGCGAAGGCCGTCTCGGCGTGGTTGACCTCCAGGGCGACGTTCTGGAGCCAGGGGTCGTCCGGGAAGGAGTCCAGGAGCAGGACCCCGGCGGGATTGCCGGCGAAGGGCCGGTCGGTGAAGGCGTCGACGATTCGAATCCGCATGGCCCGACCGTAAGGGTTCGGCGGAGCCGGGGGCCAAGGCCAATGGGCGGGCGCTGGACCGGTCGGCACGGGGCCGCCGGGCCGTCGGCGCGGGGGCCGCCCGAGGACGACGGCGAGCCGGGAACCGGCCGGGGGCCGCCCGCCGCGACGGCGGACGCCCGACGGCCGGACCGCGGGGCGAAGGGCCGGGGCCCCCGCCGCCGCACGCCTCAGCCGGCCGGGTGCGGGGCCGGGCCGGATCCGCCGTGCTCCGTCGCCTCCGCCTGCAGGTGGCGGACGTCGGCGAGGGTCGTCGCCAGGGTCTGCCAGATGTGGGTCGCCAGGTCGAAGTTCCTGGACTCGGTCGCCTGCTGCCCGAGTCGCTGCAGGACGGCGATGCCCTGGTCGACGCGGCCGGCCAGGATCTTCAGCCGGCCGTCGAGGACCGACAGCCGCACCCGGTCGCGGTAGGACAGACGCAGGTCCTCCTCCGCCAGCAGGGCGCCGCTGAGCTCCCGGGCCTCGTCCAGCCGACCCTTGTGGAAGGCCAGATGGGCCTGGAGCGCCCGCAGTTCCTGCACCTGCAGGGGCGTGCCGATGAGGCCGAGGACGGACTCGGCCTCGCTCAGCCAGCGGTCGGCCGCGGCCACCCGGGGCGGTGACATCTGCAGCGCGGCGGCGGTGGCGGCGGCCCGCAGCCGGGTCCACAGGACGAGGTCGTCCTTGCCCTGGACGAGGCCCAGGGCCGTCTCCAGTCTGGCCTGGGCGGCGGCGTGGTCGCCCTGGCGGTTGCTGACCACGGCGGCCGTCCACAGGGCCTCGGCCGCCTGGGCCGGCGCGGCCGAGGGCAGCAGGTCCCGCTCCAGCTCGGCGACGTGCTGTCCGGCCTCGTCCAGCCTGCCGAGTTCCGTCTCGATGCTGATCAACACCATGAGGGCGGCCATGACGTCGGCCACCGGGAGGTCGCCGGCGCGCGCGATCGACAGCGCCTCCACGGCCGCCGGCTCCGCCCCCCGTATGTCGCCCAGTGCGCGCAGGCAGCGGGCGTACCGCGCGTGCGACCGGGCCCGCAGGTCCGCCGCCTGCAGCAGGTCGCCCAGCTCGATGAGCTCCAGCAGCCGGGCGCGCTCCCGCTGGTAGTCGCCGTTCCGGCCGGCGGCGCGGCTCAGCAGCCACAGGGCCTGCCAACGGGCGGCGGGGTCGTCCCCCGGATCCTCGTCTACCGCGCGGCTGAGGGCCGCGGTGTCGTCCGTGCCGGGCGGCGCCGACGTCACGGCGGCCAGGACGTGGCTCAGGGACCGGCCCTCCGCGACCCGGGTCAGCGCGGCCGCCTCGACGCCGAGCCGTCCGGCGAGATAGGCCACCGCGCGTTCGGTGGGGCGCCGCTCACCGGACTCCAGGCGTGACAGGTACCCCGTCGACATGCCCTCGCCGACGAGGCTCGCCTGGCTCATGCCCCGCTCCAGCCGGAGCCTTCTCAGCCGACGGCCGAAGTGCGGCTGCTCGAGCATCTCCCACCTCTGGTCCGCTGGTGCGTCCGTCAGGGCCTCCGTTTCCGGCCGCGCCGGGCGGAGTTGGCAACACCTTAGGGAGCGCGTAAAGGGGCGGCAAGTCAATATGACCTGTCCAACTCTCCAGCTCAGATGCCCTGTTCGGGCTCCAGGATGACCGCTCGCGGGCAATCGGGAGTGCGGAAAGAACCTCCCCGACAAGGGAGTTGACAAGTTATCCAGGTCACCTGGCAAACCCTTGTCACGGTGGTTGCCGCACCTTAGTCTCAGGGGTGCCGTCCTGGCGCGATTCCCCTCTTCTCGTCCCATGGAGGTATTCGTGCTCCGTCACGCCCCACCGGGTTCGCCGCGGAGACCGACCGTACGGCTGGTCGCGGGCGTCGCCGCCGCGGCTCCCGCGGGCACACCGGTGATCCTCGGGCACCGGGCGTCCGCGCTCCTCGGAGCCGGCGCCCCGGACCCCGGCCCGCTCCACCCGCCGGGCGGCGTCCCGCCGACCTCGAACGGCGAGATCGAATGGCCGTGACAACGTTATCCATCCGGTCGCGATCCGGCACCGGCCCCCTGCTCCCCCTTGATCCGGCCAGAAGTCCGGCGGTCGCGGCACGCGCCCGGACGACGCCGGACACCTGACCCGAGCCACCGCCGAGGTGGCGCGCACCGGCACCGGGCCGTCACCGGCACCCCGGCACCGACGCACCGGAACGGCCGCGCGCACAGCAGTACTTCCCAGCCCCCCACGCGCAGGAAGAAGGACGGTACGTCCGTGGTGACCACGAGTGCGCCCGGCGCTTCGCCCCGCAAGGAGAAGGGAGCCGTGCACCCGGCTCCCCCCGCCCCCCGGCACCTCGCCGGAGACGGCACACCGGCCGGCGCGGCACCACAAGGTGTCTGCACGGCCCACGCGTCCCCCGGGGACCCGGTCGTCACGGCCGCGGAACCCGAATTCGCCCGGCAATTCGGCCTGAGCGCGGCCGAGATACGCGGGCACCGCCTTCTCGACCTCCTCCAATCGCGGGTGCCGAACCGCCTGCGGGAACAGTTCACCGCCCTTTCCGAGGGCCGTCGCCGCCGTTTCACGGAAAGGGTGACGGGGCGGAACGGAAACGGCCGTGTCTTCTCCGCGGAAGTGACCGGCACCGCCGTCAGGAGTCCGTCGGGAGAAATCGTCGGCCTGGCCGTCGTCTTCCGCCCCGTCGCCGACGCCCGCCGGCCGGAAGGGGCCGGCGGGGCGGGGGAATCCACGGGACCGGTGCTCAGCGCCCTCGACGCGCAGGTCCTGGAGGGAGTGGCCGGCGGCGAGTCCACGGTGCAGCTGGCCTCCCGTCTCTACCTGAGCCGTCAGGGAATCGAGTACCGCGTCGGACAGATGCTGCGGAGGTTCGACGCTCCCAACCGTCCCGCGCTGGTGGCCCGCGCGCACGCGCTCGGCATGTTCGCCGCGGGCCAGTGGCCGCCCCGCGTCCTTCCGGAGCGGGTCAGGTAACCCGGGACGGAGTCCGGCGGCCCTCCGGCGGCCGTGGCGGTGCCCGCCGCCACGGCCGCCGACGCGTGTCCGGACGCCGGAGGGCCGCCGCGCCGTCGCGGGAGGCCGGCCCCCGCCTCACGCGGCCGAGGGCTGCCACGCCTCCTGGAACCTGCGGCGGGCACGGAACAGCCGGGAGCGCACGGTCCCCACGGGCAGCGACAGGACCTCGGCCATCTCCTCCTCGTTGAGCCCGTAGGCGCGCAGGGTGAGGACCTGCCGGTGCGCCCGCGACAGCCGCTCCAGCACGTCGCTGATGTGCACCGCGTCCAGCGGGTTCGCCTCCTGTCTCGACTCCAGGTCCGAACAGGTCCGTTCCTCGCCGTACCGCTTCGCCGCGCGGACGGCCTCGCGGACCGTCACCGAGCGCACCCAGCCGTAGAACGCGGCCGGTTCGCGCAGGGTGCCCAGACCGCGGTAGATGGCGAGCAGCGCCTCCTGCGTGGCGTCGGCGCCGTCGTCGTGGGTGATGGACCGGCAGATGCGCGCGACGTAGGGCGTGATGCCGGTCAGCAGGCGGTTCATCGCGTGCTCGTCGCCCGCCTGGGCGCGGGGGAGCAGCGTCAGGGGGGAGGGGGGTGCGCCGACGGTGGTCATGCGGGGGAACTCCTCACGGCGGCCGGGCGTGTGCGTGAGCCGGGGGCGGGGCGGCCTTCAGACGAGGTCCGCGGGGACGTGCTCGGGCCGGGCGGTGTTCGCGAAGGCGAGGAGGCCGTCGAGGACGTCGTCGCGGAACGCCGCGGTGAAGGACGGGCTGAAACAGGCCGTGTAGTGCGGGAACTCGATGGAGAGCCGACCCTCGAAGGAGACCACGCACGCCATGACGGGGCTGCGCCCCGCCTGCGGGAAGTACTGCTCGCGGGCGGGCACGAGGCGGACGTCGACCGCCCGCAGCCCGTTCGGCAGCCGGGGGCCGGGGACGACGCCCATGTTGGTGACGATCACCGTCGCCAGCTGCAGCGCGGGGTTCCGGGGGATCTCCGGGGTGATCCGCATCTCGTGGAACTGGTCGCCGCGGGCGAGGAAGTCGCCCAGGCGGGCGTGGACGGTGCGCGCCAGTTCCAGCGGATCCGGGGCTCCGGGCACCTCGAGGGTCTGCAGGTGGGTGGTGACCGCGGGCACCATGACCGACGCGGGCAGCGGCGGGGACAGCCGCGACCGCAGGTCGACGGGGGACAGGCAGCCGAGCGTCCGGGGGCCGTCACCGTCCAGGCGCCGCCTGGCCGCCGTCAGCAGGGCCGCCGCGATCAGGGAGTGCACGGAGACACCCGACTGCCGCGCCGTCCGGCGCAGGCGTGCGGTGCGCTCCGTGTCCAGGGTCAGCCGGCACACCTCGATGTGCCCGTCGCCGGAGCCGTCCGCGCCCGGACGGTGCCCGGTCGCGGAGGGGCGCCGCACGTCGTACGGCACGAGTTCGACCGGGTGCCGTCGCACCTCCTCGAGACGGCCGGCCAGGTACCCGGCCGTCTCGGCCGCGTCGGCGGGAGGCAGCAACGCGCTCACGGGCCGCGGCCAGTGCGGCTCCGCGGACACGGCGGCCGCCGCGCCCCCGGCCCCCTCCCCGTCGACCAGCGCCCGGTAACGGTTCCACAGCGCGTTGTGCAGGGCGATGCTGCTGTGGCCGTCGGTGACGGTGTGGTCCACCAGCAGCACGAACAGGTGGCGGCCGCCGTCGGGTGCGCTGACCAGGACGGCGCGGGTCAGCGGCCCCCCGACCGGCAGGGGCCTGTTCAGCTCGGCGGCGTAGGCCTCGTCCTCGTCACCGGTGCGCGTGACCAGCCGGGGGCGCTCGTCCTCCCCGAGCAGACGCAGCGCGTGACCCGTGCCGTCCGGCACGATGCACGAGCGCAGCGTCGGGTGCTGCGCGGTCACGGCGTCGAACGCGGCCGACAGCGCCTCGACGTCGACGTGCCCGCGCAGGGAGCAGGAGAGGACGGCTCTGCTTCTCTGGCCCACGTAGAGCGTCTCAACCGGACACAGCGCACGGTGCATGCCGTCAGCCCTCTTTCGGTCGTCCATTTCGTGTCCCCGCGGCCACGCATCGGTGCGCCGGCGTCGGCCGGCCGGGGAATTCGGGGTCCTTCCGAGAGTGCACCGCGCGGCGCGGCCGGATCCACCCGAGAGGGCGACGGAAAGGGAAGTCGCGTGATTTCCCTAAAGGTTGACTCCGATCGCGCACTCCCTCCGGTTCGATTCTCCAGGGGAAAACCTGAATTGACGCCCAGGTGCCCGGTCCGGCCTTGACCCTTCCGGCATCGGCAGCGCACCGTGATGTGCCGTAGAACCGGCGGTGGGGCGGCACGCACCTCCCCCCGACGTGCGACCTCCCCTTTCCGCCCCGTGGGCCCGCCCTGCGCGTACGACGACGCGAGGGCGGCCCGGGGCGATGGCCGCACCCGTCCGATCCGGCCCGGCCTTCGCCGGCCGGGACACCCACGGCTGCCACGTGAGGGTTGTGCTATGCCACTCCAGGACCACGAACGTCGACCGCTGTCCGGGGCCCAGGAAGGGCTCTGGTACGCCCAACGGCTCGCCCCGGACAGCGCCGCGTACAACACCGCAGAGGCGGTCGAGATCCACGGCCCCCTCGACACCGGCCTCTTCGAGACCGCCCTGCGGCGCACCGTCGCCGAGGCCGACACCTTCGCCCTGCGCTTCGTCGACACCGACGACGGCCCCCGGTGCCGCACCGCGCCGGATCCGGACGACTGGACCCTGCACCGGGTCGACGTCCGTGACACGCAGGACCCCGAGGCCGCCGCGTGGGCGTGGATCCGGGCGGACCTCACGACCCCGGTGGACACGGAGAAGGGGCCGCTGTTCTCGCACGCCCTGCTGACCCTGGCGCACGACCGCTTCATCTGGCTGCTGAGGGCCCATCACCTCCTGCTCGACGGCTACAGCTACAAGCTCCTCGGGCGGCGTCTCGCCGAGACGTACACCGCGCTGGCCGCGGGGCGCGAGCCGGACCCCACCGTCTTCGCCCCGGTGAGCCGGCTCCAGGCCGAGGAGGCGGCCTACCGCGACTCCGAGCGGTACGCCCGCGACCGCGCCCACTGGGCGACCCGCCTGGCCGGGCTGCCCGAGCCCGCCCGGCTCACCTCCCGCACCGCCGCCCCCACCGCCCCCTTCCTGCGCCGCACCGCCGAACTGGAGCCCGCGGGGACCGGCGCCCTCGACGCGGCCGCCGCACGCCTGGGCGTCTCGCGCACCGACCTGCTGACCGCCGCCACCGCCGCGTACCTGCACCGGATGACCGCCGCCGAGGACCTGGTGCTCGGCCTGGCCACGATGAGCCGGCCCGGCAGCGCCGCGCTGCGCACCCCCGGCACCGCCTCCGACGTCCTCCCGCTGCGCGTGGCCGCCACCCCGGACACACCCGTCGCGGAGCTGATGCGCGCCGTCGCGGAAGAACTGCGGGCCGTGCGCCGGCACCAGCAGTACCGGGGTGAGTTCCTGCGCCGCGACCTGGGCCTGCTGGGCACCGGACGCCGGCTGTACGGGCCGGTGCTGAACATCGTCCCGTTCGACGAGTCACCGGTCTTCGACGGGCACCCCACCACCTGGCACCACCTGTCCGGCGGAGCAGTCGACGACCTGCAGATATCGGTACGGCCCGGGGCCCGGCCCGGCGGCCTGTGGCTGGCCTTCGACGCCAACCCCGCCCTGTACGAGGAGGACGAACTCGCCCTGCACCGCGAGCGGTTCCTGACCGTGCTGCGCCGACTGGCCGAGGCGGAGCCGACGGTGCCGCTGCGGGACCTGGACGTGCTGCTGCCGGGCGAGCACCCCCGCGACACGCCCGTGCGCACCCATCCGGTCGAGCACACCCTCACGGAGCTGTTCGAGCGGCAGGCGGCGGCCGCACCCGGGCGGACCGCCGTCACCTGCGGCGACGAGCGCCTGACGTACGCCGAGCTCAACGCCGAGGCCAACCGCCTGGCCCGGCTGCTGACCGAACACGGCGCGGGACCGGGCCGGGTGGTGGCCCTGGCCCTGGAGCGCGGCCCGCGGCTGCTGCCCGCCCTGCTGGCCGTGCTCAAGACGGGCGCCGCCTACCTCCCCCTGGACCCCGGCCACCCGGCGGAGCGGCTGCGGCTGGTCGTCGGGGACGCGGCCCCCGTCGCGCTCGTCACCGAGCACGCCCACACCGGCCCGGCCGTCGCGGACGCGTGCCCCGTCGTCGTGCTGGACGACCCGGAGACGGCCGCCGGACTCGCCCGCCGGTCCGCGGCCGACCTGACCGACGCCGACCGGCACGGGCCGACGGGCCCGTCCGACACCGCCTACGTCATCCACACCTCCGGTTCCACCGGCCGCCCCAAGGGCGTTCCGGTACCGCACTCGCACGTCGTCCGGCTCTTCGCCGCCGCCGCGGAGCACTTCGACTTCGGCGCCGACGACGTCTGGACGCTGTTCCACTCCCACGCCTTCGACTTCTCCGTCTGGGAGATCTGGGGCGCACTGCTGCACGGCGGCCGGGTCGTCGTCGTCCCGTACGCCGTCAGCCGCTCGCCCCGGGACTTCCTGGAGCTGTTGCACCGGGAGGGCGTCACCGTCCTCAACCAGACGCCCTCCGCCTTCGAGCAGCTGATCGACGCCGACCTCGAACGGGACGGCGGGACGGGCGCGTTGCGCTACGTGGTGTTCGGCGGCGAGGCCCTGCGCCCGGAGCGCCTGCGCCCCTGGGCGGACCGGCACGGCCTGGACCGCCCGGTGCTGGTGAACATGTACGGCATCACCGAGACCACCGTGCACGTCACCCACCACCGCCTCACCCGCGCCGACCTGGACGACCCGCGCCGCACCGGCGTCATCGGCCGCCCGCTGGCCGATCTGCGCGTGCACCTGCTGGACGCCGACGGACGGCCGGTGCCGCCCGGCGCGACCGGCGAGATGTACGTCTCCGGCGCGGGCGTGGCCGCCGGGTACCTGAACCGGCCCGAACTGACCGCCGAACGTTTCCTGGACGACCCCTACGGCCCGCCCGGCACCCGGATGTACCGCTCGGGCGACCTGGCCCGGCGCCGCGCGGACGGCACGCTCGACTACCTCGGCCGGGCCGACGCACAGGTGCAGATCCGCGGCTTCCGCGTCGAGCCGGGCGAGATCGAGGCCGCCCTCGCCACCCACCCGGGCGTCGCCCGGGCCGCCGTGGTGGTCCGCCGCGCCGACAACGGCGCCCAGCAGCTCGTCGCCTACACCGTCCCTGCCGGCGGCGAACCGCCGAGCCCCGCCGGCCTGCGTGCCCACGCCGCGGCCCGGCTGCCCGAGCACATGGTCCCGGCCGCCTGCGTCCCCGTCGACACCCTGCCGCTGACCGCCAACGGCAAGCTGGACACCGCGGCCCTGCCCGCCCCGGACTTCACCACCGCCGCGTCCGGCGCCCGGCCCACCACACCCCAGCAGGCCCTGGTGTGCGGGCTGTTCGAGGACGTGCTGCGGCTGCCGCGCGACACCGTCGGCACCGACGTGAACTTCTTCGACCTCGGCGGCGACTCCCTGCTCGCCACCCGCCTGCTGGCCCGCCTGCGGCACGAGACCGGCGCCGAGATCCCCATCACGGCCCTGTTCGGGGAGCCGACACCGGCCGCCCTCGCCGAACGGCTCACCGAGCGGACCGGCACCGCCCTCCCGCGCCCCGCCCTGGGCGACGCCGTGCGCCCGGAGCGCCCGCCGCTGTCCTTCGCCCAGGAACGCATGTGGTTCCTCCACCGGCTCGACGACGGAGCGGCGACCTACCACATCCCCCTCCTCGTCCCGGCGCCCGACGGCCTCGACACCGAGGCGCTGCGCGCGGCCCTCGGCGACCTGGCCGACCGCCACGAGACCCTGCGGACGGTGTTCGCCGAGCACGACGGCGTGCCGTACCAGCGCGTCCTGCCGCCCGGCGAACTGCGCCCGCGGCTGCGCCTGGTGGACTGCCCCGCCGCGGAGACCGCCGCCCACGTCACCGCCGCGCTGCGGCACCGCTTCGACCTGACCGCGGAAAGCCCCCTCGCTGCCTGGCTGCTGGGCACCGGAACCGACCGCACCCTGCTGTTCGTCCTGCACCACAGCGCGGCCGACGGTTGGTCGCTGCGCCCCTTCGCGGACGACCTGAGCACCGCCTACGCGGCCCGCCGCGCCGGCCGGGCGCCCGAGTGGACCCCGCTGCCCGTGCAGTACACCGACCACGCCCTGTGGCAGCGCGCCCTGCTGGCCCCCGAGCCGGACGGCCCGGGACGGCTGGAGCGGCTGACCGCCCACTGGCGCACGGCGCTCGCCGGCCTGCCCGAGGAGTGCACCCTGCCCGGCGACCGGCCGCGGCCCGCCGCGCCGCGCGGCGGCGGCGCGCACGTCGACGCCGACGTCGACGCCACCCTGCACCGGGACCTGCTGGACCTGGCCGACCGCGCGGGCGCCAGCCTGTTCATGGTGCTGCACGCCGCGGTCAGCGCCCTGCTCACCCGCTGCGGCGCCGGCGAGGACATCGTCCTCGGCACCCCGGTCGCGGGCCGCACCGAACCCGCCCTGGACCACCTGATCGGCCTGATCGCCAACACCCTGGTCCTGCGGGCCGACACCTCCGGCGACCCCGCCTTCCGGGACCTCCTCGCCCGGCTGCGCGACGACGACCTGGCCGCCCTGGACCACCAGGACCTGCCCTTCGACCGGCTGGTGGACGAGCTCAACCCGCCCCGCACGCCCGGCCGGCACCCGCTGTTCCAGGTGATGCTGGCCCTGCAGAACAACGAACCCGCCGAACTCCGGCTGGAGGGGCGGCGGACCCGGCTGCGGCCGACCGCCACCGGCACCGCCAAGTTCGACCTCTTCGTCGACGTCCTGGAACGGCGCACCCCCGAGGGCGCGCCCGACGGCCTCGCGGTCCACGTCGAGTACGCCACGGACCTGTACGACGCCGGCACCGCCGAGGCGTTCACCCGCGCCCTGCACGACGTCCTGCGCGCGGTGTGCGCCGATCCCGGCGTCCGCCTCGGGGAACTGCCGGCGCTCCCGGAGCGCACCCCGGTCCCACCCGCACCCGGCACCGCGGAGCTGGAGGGCACGGCGCTGTCCGTGCCCGGCATCCGCGACGCCCGCGCCCTCCCGGGCACCGACGGCCGTCCGCCGCGTCTGTACGTGGTGCCGGGGCGCGCGGACGCCGCAGAACGCGTCGAGGAGGTCCTGCACCGCGCCGGCCACGGCACGGTCCGCGTCACGGCGGTCAACGCGCTGCCCCTCGACGGCGACGGCGCCGTCGACACCGAGGCGCTGCGCGCCCTGCCCGCCGTCGACCGCACCGCGGCCGGGACCTGGCGGGACCACCTGGCCCGCGTCCCCGGCGTCACCACCGCCGAGGTGACGGCGGAGGACGTCCCCGAGGAACTCGGCCGCCGCCACGTCGGCCTGCCCGACCGCACCGAACCGCCCGCCGGGACCGCCGTCACCGGCCCCGCGTCCGCCGTCCCGGCGCTCAGCGAGGGCCCCGCCCTCGGCGAACCGTCCGTGTCCGGCTGGGCACAGGCCCTGCGGCGCGCCGCCGAGCGGGGCCGGGGCGACATCGTCCACGTCCACGCCGACGGCAGCGAGCACCGGCGCAGCTACGCCTCCCTGATCACGGAGGCCTCCCGGGTGCTGGCCGGACTGCGCCGGGCCGGACTGCGCCCCGGCGACCGGGTCGTCCTCCAGTGCGACGCGAGCGAGGACTTCCTCGCCGTGCTCTGGGGCTGCGTCCTCGGCGGTTTCGTCGCCGTCCCGCTGACCGTCCCCGCCTCCTACGACACGCCCTCCGCGGCGCTGACCAAGCTGGAGGGCATCTGGCGGATGCTCGGCAGGCCCTGGATCGTGTGCTCGGCCGGCCGCGAGGCCGGACTGCGCGCCCTCGCCGTCCGGCAGGAGTGGCCCGGGCTGCGGCTGACCACGGCCGACGCGCTGCGCGAGGCGCCCGAGGACCACGACTGGCACCCCGCCCGGCCCGACGACCCGGTCCTGATGCTGATGACGTCCGGCAGCACGGGCCTGCCCAAGGCGGTGCGCCTCACCCACCGCAACGTGCTGACCCGCTCCGCCGCCACCGAGCAGATGAACGGACTCGGCCCGGCGGACGTCTCCCTGAACTGGATCCCGCTGGACCACGTCACCGGCGTGGTGATGTTCCACCTGCGCGACGTGTACCTGGGCTGCCGGCAGATCCACGCGCCCACCCCCTGGATCCTCCAGGACCCGCTGCGCTGGATGGATCTCGCCGACCGGCACCGGGTCACCGTCACCTGGGCGCCCAACTTCGCCTTCGGGCTGCTCGCCGAACAGGCCCACCGCTTCGCGGACCGCACCTGGGACCTGTCGCCGATGCGGCTGGTGATGAACGCCGGAGAGGTCGTCGTGGCCGCGGCGGCCCGCCGGTTCCTGCACGCGCTCGCGCCCTTCGGCCTGCCGCAGGACGTGATGCACCCCGGCTGGGGCATGTCCGAGACCTGCTCGGTGGTCACCGACGCCGTGCTGCCGGCCGAACCCGGCGACGGGGAGGGGGCGTTCGTCAGCTGCGGCCTGCCCTACCCCGGGTTCGCCATGCGGATCGTCGACGACGCCGGCACGGTGCTCACCGAGGGCGACGCCGGACGGCTCCAGGTCCGCGGCACCTCCGTGACCGGCGGCTACCACGACAACCCGGAGGCCAACGCCGAGGCGTTCACCGGGGACGGCTGGTTCGACACCGGCGACCTGGCGTTCCTGCGCGACGGCGAGCTGTACATCACCGGCCGCGCCAAGGACGTCATCATCGTCAACGGCGTCAACCACTACAGCCACGAGATCGAGGCCTGCGTCGAGGAACTGCCGCACGTGGTCCGCAGTTTCACCGCCGCGGTCGCGGTGCGCTCCGACCCGTCGGCGCCCACCGACGAACTGGCCCTCTTCTTCCGGCTCGCTCCCGAAGCCCGCGAGACCTCCGGAGGGGACACGGCCGCCGCCCTGCGCGAGATCGCCGGCAAGGTGACCCGGGAGATCGGCGTCAGCCCCGCCTTCCTGATCCCGGTGGAGGCGGACGCCGTCCCCAAGACCGAGATCGGCAAGATCCAGCGCACCAGGCTGCGCAAGAGCTTCGAGGCGGGCGCCTTCGACGAGGAGGTCCGCCGGGCCCAGCTGCTGCTGGGCACCGCCGCCACCGTGCCCGACTGGTTCCTGCGACCGGTGTGGCGGCGCGCCCGGGCGCACCGGTCCGCCACGGTCCCGCCCGGCCGGCACACCCTCGTCCTGGCGGGCGCCGACCCGCGCGTCCACCGGCTCGCCGGGCGGATCGCCGACGCGCTGCGCTCCGGCGGCGGACTGTGCACCGTGGTCACCGACGGCACGGCGTACACCCGGCTCGACGCCGCCCGCTACCGGATCCGGCCCGCCGAGGAGGCCGACCACACCGCGCTGCTGGGACAGCTGGAGCGCGACCTGCGGCCGGTCGACGCCGTCCTCCACCTCGACGGGCTGAGCACCGCCGGGACGTCCGGGGCGGCACCGGCCGACGACACCGGCCCGGCACGCCTGCTCGCCCTCGTCCGGGCCCTCGCCGCCCGGCCCGGCCGGCCACGCCCCGTCGACCTGCTGCACGTGACGGCCGGCGCCCAGGCCGTCCGCCCCGGCGACCGGCCCTCCCCGGCGCACGCCATGGCGGGCGCCCTGCTCAAGTCACTGCGCGAGGAGTTCGGCTGGCTGCGCGGCACGCACCTCGACCTGCCCGCGGACACCGACGAGGACCCGCTGCCCGTCCTGCTCGCCGAGACGGCGGCACCGCCGTCCGACACCGAGGTGGCCCACCGCGGCGGACACCGCCACGTGCGCCGCCTGGCGCCCCTGCCGGACACGCCGCCCCGCGCGCAGGCGCCCGCGCACGACGGGTTCACCCTCGTCAGCGGAGGACTGGGCGGTGTCGGCGGCGAGGTCGCGGCCCACCTGCTGCGCACGCCCGGCACCCGGCTGCTGATCCTGGGACGCACACCGCTTCCCGAGCGGGACGAGCGGGGACCCGCGCCGGCCCGCCGCGAGGTCCTGAGGCGGCTGCGCGAGCTGGGCGAGGTCCGCTACGCGTGCGCCGACGTCACCGACCTGGCGCAGGTGCGGGCCGCGGTGGACGCCGCCACCGAGGCGTGGGGAGTGCCCCTGGCGGCGGTGCTGCACCTGGCCGGGACCCTCGTCGAACGCCCCGTCGGCGACCTGGACCCCACCACCTGGCGCCGGGCGTTGGAGGCGAAGGCGGACGGCGCGTGGACGCTGCACCGGCTCACCGAGGACCACCCGGTCGGCTCCTTCATCACCTTCTCCTCGGTGAACGGCTGGTTCGGCGGCGCCATGAACGCCGCCTACGCCGCCGCCAACGCCTACCTGGACGCCCTCGCGCTGCACCGCCGCGGCCTCGGCCTGCCCGCGCAGAGCCTGGCCTGGAGCATGTGGCGCGAGCACGGCGTGAGCCGCGGCTACGGCCTCACCGCGCTCACCGAGGCCCGCGGCTACCGGCCGCTCGACGCGGCCTCCGCGCTGCGCTCCTTCGACCTGGCCCGCACCCTGGACGAGCCGCACCTGCTGATCGGCGCCGACCGCACCGCCCCCTGGGTGCGCAGCCACGTCGTGGCCCCCGTCCGCCCGGTGCGGCGGCCGGCCGCCCGCGTCGGCCTGGAGGACGGCACCGACCTGGGCGCCCTGTACCGCGCGGCGGCCGACGCCGCCCGCGCGGCGGGCCTGCCCGACGACTGGGTGCTGCGCTCGGCCGGTACCGGCGCGCCCCTCGACCGGGCGGACGCGGGCGAGGAGGCGCGGCGCCTGGAGAGCCGCCTCGCCGAGGTGTGGTGCGGCGTACTGGGCCGCGACCGGGTGGGCCGGGACGAGAACTTCTTCGACCTCGGCGGCAACTCGCTGCTGCTCGTCACCGCGAAGAGCGCCGTCAACAGCGCCTTCGGTGCCGACCTGTCGGTCGTCGACCTGTTCGCCCACCCCACCGTGCGGGACCTCGCCCGCCACCTGGCCGCCCGGACCGGCCCCGGCGCCACGACCGGTCCGGAACCAGCACCGGCCGCACCCGTCGGACAGCGGTCCGCCGATCCCGCGCCACCGCGGTCCGCCGGGTCCGCACCGAGCGGCCTGGACCGCGCCAAGGAACGAGCACAGCGGCAACGTGCGGCCCGGGCCCGCCGCACCGCACGGCACGAAAGGGGCCGGGGCCATGCGTGACACCACCGAGCCGCAGGACGAGCAGGCACCCGCCGTCGCCGTGATCGGCATGGCGGGCCGCTTCCCCGGCGCCGACGACCTGGACGCCTTCTGGGACAACCTGGCGGCCGGCCGGGAGGCGGTGCGGCCGATCACCGACGAGGAGTTCCTCGCCGCGGGCGGGGACCCGCGCGACCTCGACGACCCCTCGCTGGTCCGCGTGGCCTCGGTCGTGGAGGGGGCGGACCGCTTCGACGCGGACTTCTTCGGGTACAGCCCCGCCGAGGCCGCCGTCGTGGACCCGCAGCAGCGGCTGCTGCTGGAGACCGCCTACCACGCCCTGGAGGACGCCGGCTGCCTGGGCGGCGACCGCACGGCCGGGACGTTCGGCGTGTACGCGGGCAGCGGCGACAGCCGCTACTACCCCGCCCACGTGTACCCGCGCCACGCCGGGCGGCCCGGCTCGGTCGAACTCGTCCACGCGGCCACCGCCAACTCCCTCGGCACGCTCGCCACCCGCGTCTCCTACGAACTGGGCCTCACCGGCCCCAGCGTGTCCCTGCAGACCGCCTGCTCCACCGCCCTCGTCGCCGTGCACACCGCCTGCCAGGACCTGCTCGACCACCGGTGCGACACCGCGCTCGCCGCCGCCGTCTCCCTCAACCCCTCGGCGATGCTCGGCTACCGGCACGTGCCCGACGGGCCCTTCTCGCCCGACGGCCACTGCCGGGCCTTCGCGGCGGACGCCGCCGGCACCTCCTCCGGGGACGGCGTGGGAGCCGTGGTGCTCAAGCGCCTGGAGGACGCCCTCGCGGACGGCGACCGCGTCCGCGCCGTCATCCGCGGCAGCGCCGTCAACAACGACGGGCGCCGCAAGGTCGGCTTCAGCGCGCCCAGCGCCGCCGGGCAGACCGAGGTCGTCCTCGCGGCGCAGGCCCAGGCGGAGGTCGACGCCGGCACCATCGGACTGATCGAGGCGCACGGCACCGCCACCAAGCTCGGCGACCCCATCGAGGTGTCCGCGCTCACCGAGGCGTTCCGGCAGAGCACGGAGCGGACCGGCTTCTGCGCCCTCGGCTCGGTGAAGACCAACATCGGCCACCTGGGGGCGGCCGCCGGCATCGCGGGGCTCATCAAGGCCGTCCTGGCCCTGGAGCACCGGCAGATCCCGCCGAGCCTGCACTTCGACCGGCCCAACCCGCTCATCGACTTCGCCTCCGGCCCGTTCCGGGTGCCCACCGCCCTGGAGGACTGGCCCGAGGGCGACCACCCGCGCCGGGCCGCCGTCAGCGCCTTCGGCATCGGGGGCACCAACGCCCACGTCGTCCTGGAGGAGGCACCGCCCGCCGCCCCCGCCGCACCCCGCCCGGCGGAGGAGGACCGGCGCCTGGTGCTGCCGCTGTCCGCGCGCACGGCCGGCGCGCTGCGCGGCCAGGCCGAGGCCCTCGCCCGCCACCTGGAGCGGCGGCCGGAACTGCGCCTGGACGACGTCGCGCACTCCCTGCGCACGGACCGGCCCGCGCTGCGCCACCGCCTCACCGTGACCGCGGCCTCCCGCGAGGAGGCGCTGGACGCCCTGCGCGCCGCCGCCCCCACCACACCGCCGACCGGGGACGAACCCGCCCGGGTGGCGTTCCTGCTGCCGGGCGGCGGCACCCAGTACGCCGGCATGGGCGCCGGGCTCTACCGGGACCACGCGGTCTACCGGGACACCGTCGACGAGTGCGCCCGCATCCTGCGCCCCGCGCTCGGCACCGACCTGCGCACGGCCCTCTTCGAGCAGCAGCGGCCCGGCGACACGGCCGCGTTCCTCGGACTGGTGGTGACCGAGTACGCCCTGGCCCGCACGCTGATGGAGGCGGGCGTGCGCCCGGACGCGCTCATCGGCCACTCGCTCGGCGAGTACACGGCGGCCTGCCTGGCCGGCGTCGTCGACCTGGAGGACATGCTGCCCCTGGTCACCGAACGCATCCGGCTGATCGCCTCCGCGGGCGGCGCCACCGTCGGCGTGGCCGCCCCCGCGCAGGACGTGACGCCGCTGCTCGACGAGGAGCTGTCGCTGGCCGCGGTCAACGGTCCCGGCGCCTGCACCGTCGCCGGACACCTCGACGCGGTCGAGCGCCTGGAGGCCGAACTCGCCCGCCGCGGCGTCCCGTTCCGCCGGCTGCGCATCCCCGTCGCCGCGCACTCCCACGTCCTGGACCCGGTCCTCGAGGCCTTCGAGCGCCACCTGCGCACGGTGACGCTGCGCCCGCCGCGCATCCCGTACGTCACCAACGTCACCGGCACCTGGGTCACCGACGCACAGGCCACCTCCGTACGGCACTGGACCGACCACACCCGCCACACCGTGCGGTTCGCCGACGGCATCGCCGCCCTGTGGGAGCGGCTGCGCCCCGTCCTCGTGGAGATCGGACCGGGGGACACGCTCACCAGGCTGGCCGCCGCCCGGCTCGCCGACGAGGCGCCGGTGACGGTGACCACCATGCGGCACGCCAAGGCCGAGGCGTCCGACGGCTTCGTCCTCGCCGAGGCCCTGGGCCGGCTGTGGAGCGCGGGCGTGGACACCGCCCTCCCGCCGGTGCCGGGCACACCGCGGCGGGTCCCGCTGCCCGGGTACGCCTTCGAGCGGCAGCGCCACTGGATCGACGCACCCGGTGCCCGCACGGACCCCGCCGCGCCGGACGCCCCGGCCGCGGCGGACCGGGGCGCCGCCCTGGCCCCGCGGCCCCGGCTGACCACGCGGCTCGTGCCGCCGCGCACCGACCGCGAACAGGCGGTGGCCCGGCTGTGGGAGGAGACCCTCGGCATCGGCGGCATCGGCGTGCACGACAACTTCTTCGACCTCGGCGGCGACTCGATGCGCGCCGTGCTGCTGGCCGGCCGGCTGCGCCAGGCCGGTGTCCTCGACGTACCGGCCGCGAAGCTGCTGGCCGCGCCCACGGTGGCCGGGGTCCTCGAGGCGGCCGGGGAGGAGACCGCACGGACACCGGGCGCCGCCGCGCTGGGCCCGCTGCTGCCGCTGCGCGCCGAGGGCACCGCCACGCCCCTGTTCTGCGTCCACCCCGGGGCGGGCGTGTCCTGGCGCTACACGGGGCTGCTGCCCCACCTGGGCGGCGACCAGCCCGTCTACGGCATCCAGGCCGCCGGTCTGGACGGCACCCGGCCGCCCGCGCCGGACGCCGGCGCCATGGTCACCGCGTACCTCGACCTGGTGCGCGAGGTGCAGCCGCACGGCCCGTACCGGCTGCTGGGCTGGTCGTACGGCGGATTCGTGGCGCACGCCATGGCCTGCGCGCTCCAGGAGCGCGGCGAGCGGATCGAACTGCTCGCCATGCTCGACGCCCCGCAGCCGCACGGCACCGCCCACGACCCCGACGCGGCCGAACGCCAGGTGGCGGCCCTGCTGTCACGGGTCGCCGGGCTGCCGCCCGAGGCCGGGGCACCGGACGTGGACGCGGTACTCGACCGCATCGGCGCCCGTGTCGCCGACGACCCGGCCGCGTCACCGGTGACCCGTGGGGAGGCGGCCGCCATCGCGGCCGTGATGCGCAACAACCTGCGCATCGCACCGCAGTTCGCCCCGGGCCTCTTCCGCGGCGACGTGCTGTTCTTCAGCGCGGACGAGGAGCCGGCCACGGACTTCCCGGCCGACCCGGCGGTGCTGGCCGGCAAGGCCGACGCCTGGCGGCCCCACGTGGACGGCACCCTGCAGGACCACCGAGTCCCCTGCGGCCACTACGAGATGACCGAGCCCGAGCCGATCGCCCGCATCGGCACGGCGGTCGCCAAGGCGCTGCGCGCGCTCGGCGGATGACCCGCCGCGGCGCCCGCCCCCGTTCCGCGTCCCCGGCCCACCGAGTACGACCCGACCGTTCAGGAGACCCCACGTGACCGTTACCCAGGACCTCTACGAACTCGGCGACGCGCCCGAGATCGGCACCGTCCCCAAGAAGATGTACGCCTCGCTCATCCGCCGCGAGCGCTACGGGCAGCCCGTCGACGCCTTCCGCACCGAGGTCGTCGACGTGCCGCCGGTCGGCCGCGGGCAGGTCCTCGTGAAGGTGATGGCGGCCGGCGTCAACTACAACAACGTGTGGGCGGCGCTGGGTTCGCCGCTCGACGTGATCGCCGCCCGCCGGAAGGCGGGCGCCACCGAGGACTTCCACATCGGCGGCTCCGACCTGTCCGGGATCGTGTGGGCGGTCGGCGAGGACGTGCGCGGGGTGAAGCTCGGCGACGAGGTCGTCGTCCTCGCCAGCCGCTGGGACGAGGCCGCCGAGGACATCCGCCTCGGCGCCGACCCCGCCTTCTCCACCACCCAGCGGGTGTGGGGGTACGAGGAGAACTACGGTTCCTTCGCGCAGTTCGCCGTCGTCGACGACTACATGCTCCACCCGAAGCCGGCCCGGCTGTCCTGGGCCGAGGCGTCCTGCTACATGGCGACCGCCGCCACCGCCTACCGGCAGCTCTTCGGCTGGGAGCCGCACACGGTGCGCCCCGGCGACCCGGTGCTGATCTGGGGCGGCGCCGGCGGACTGGGCTGCATCGCCATCCAGCTCGTCCGGCACGTCGGCGGCATCCCGGTGGCGGTCGTCTCCAGCGAGGAACGCGGCGAGTTCTGCCTCAAGCTCGGCGCCGAGGGCTGGATCGACCGGCGGGAGTTCGACCACTGGGGACGCATGCCGGACACGTCCGACGACGAGGCGATGCGCCGCTGGCTGACCGGCGCCCGCGCCTTCGGGCGGCGCTTCTGGGAGGTGCTCGGCGAGCGCCGCAACCCGCGCGTCGTCCTGGAGCACTCGGGCGCGGACACCATCCCGACCTCGATGTACCTGTGCGACAACGGCGGCATGGTCGTCATCTGCGGCGGCACCACGGGGTACAACGGCGACGTGGACCTGCGCTTCCTGTGGATGCGGCAGAAGCGCCTGCAGGGCTCGCACGTCGCCTCCGCCCGCGAGGCGCGGGAGGTGACCCGGCTGATCGACCAGGGGTTCGTCGATCCGTGCCTGTCGCGGACCTTCTCCTTCGACGAGATCGGCCTGGCCCACCAGCTCATCCACGACAACCGCCACCCGGCGGGCAACATGGCGGTGCTGGTCAACGCGCGGGCGTGAGGGACGCGGGCCGGTGAGAGGGCGGGGGTCCGGCGGGTTCCCGCCCCCTCACGCCGGGCCGTGCCCGCGGTGGCCCGCCGGCGTGCGGGTCAGACGGCCGACCGGCCCACGACGTAACTGAACACGCCCCGGCCGACGGGCACCACCCGCACCCGCACCGCGTGCGCGGGACGAGCGCGCCGCTCGATCCGCAGGCCCTCCCCGGACGGACGCGCCCGCAGGTCCCGCAGGTTTCCCGGCGGGCCGGGCGCGCCCGAGCCGTCCGGCCCGCGCAGGGCCTTCCACGCGGCCTCCTTGGCCGAGAACAGCGCCGTCACGGACCAGCCGCACGTGTCGTACAGCAGGCCCTCCTCGTCGTCGCGCAGCACCAGGCGCGCCGCGCCGCGGGGAAGGGGCCGCAGCTCCAGGTCGCAGCCGAGCGGGGTGTCCCGGCCCGGCGCGCGGGCCACGGCGACGGCGATCCCGGAGCTGTGCGAGATCGACGCCGGCCGCCCGGGCGCGAACACCGGCAGCCGTCCCGAGCGGGGGATCTCGCCGCAGTCCAGCCCCACCGCGCGCAGTGCCCGGCGGGCGGCGTGCCGCCCGGCCAGGAACTCCTGCCGGCGCCGGTGCGGCATCGACGCGGCGGCGGACGCCTCGGCGGGCCCCGCGGGCGTCAGGTGCGGCTCCGAGACGACGGCGACCCCCAGACCGAGCCCGGCGGCGGCCAGCCGCGGACGCAGCCGCAGCAGCACGTCGACGGTGAGCCGGTCGGGTGCGCCGCGGGCCGCGACCGGAGCGGCCGCCGGACCGCCGGTTGCCGGACCGCCGGCCGGGGGACCGGAACCGAGGGTGTCCGCGCCGGGCGCCGCGACCGCGGGGGTCGCCGGGGAGGAGGCCGGAGGGGCGCCGGCGGCGCCGCCCGTGCCGGGAACCGGATCGCGGCGTCCGGTTCGCCCGCCGTGTGCCGGAGCGGGGACGGAACCGGCCGGCCACCGGGTCCCCGCCGTGTGCCGGTTCCGTCCGGGGCGGCCCGTCATCGCGTACCGGTCCGGGTGGTCCCGTGCACCGTCAGGCCCGCAGCAGCTTCTTGACGATCTTGCCGGCCGGGTTGCGCGGCACCTGCTCGATGAACTCCACCCGCCGCGGGCGCTTGTACGGCGCGAGCAGTCCCGCGACGTGCCCCAGCAGCTCCGCCGCGCCCGTGCCCGCCTCCACGACCACGTACGCCAGGGGCACCTCGCCGTAGTCCTCGTCGGGCGTCCCGACGACCGCGGCGTCCCGGACCGCCGGATGCGTCATCAGGGCGCGCTCGATCTCCGAGGGGTAGACGTTCTGGCCCGCCCGGATGATGACGTCCTTGGTGCGGTCCACGAGGTGGATGCGCCCCTCGTCGTCGACGAACCCCAGGTCGCCCGTCCTGATCCAGCCGTCGAGGGTGATCTCGCGGGTGGCCTCCGGGTCGTTCCAGTAGCCCTGCATGACACCCGGCCCGCGCACGACGATCTCACCGATCTCGCCGTGCGGCAGCTCCCGGCCGCCCCCGTCCACCGCGCGGGCGGACATGCCCGGCACCACGCGCCCGCAGGGGATGCGGGCGGTGACGTCCCCGGGGGCGGGGTGCTCGTCGGGGCCGAGCGTGACGAAGGGCCCGCCGACCTCGGTCATCCCGTACACCTGGCGGAAGCCGCAGCCGAGCCGGCGCACCGCCTCGGCGTACACGTCGAGGGGCATCGGGGCGGCGCCGTACAGGACCTCCCGCAGCGAGGACAGGTCGGTGCGGTGCGAGCCCTTGGCCTGCAGCATGAACCGCAGCATCTGCGGCACCGTCCACAGGTGCGTGGCGCGGTGCCGCTCCACCGCGGAGAGCGCCCGCTGCGGGGTGAATCCCGGCATCAGCACCACGGTGGCGCCGGCCGCCATGTAGGTCAGCGACACCACCATGCTGCCGTGGTACAGCGGGCAGCAGTTGGCCAGGACGATGTCGTCGGTGGGCCGCGCCATGACCAGCCAGCCGAGGGCGATGGCCCGGAACGACCCGCTGTCGACGGTGACGCCCTTGGCCTGCCCGGTGGTCGCCGAGGTGTGCAGCACGGCGATCGGGTCGGTGTCGGGCACCTGGGGCAGCTCCCGCTCGGGGGAGGCGGTGCCCAGCGCCCCGAACGCGGGCTTGTCGAAGGCCATCCGGATCCGCACCGAGGCCGGCAGCTCGGGGTGCCGGTCCAGCAGGTCCGACTCGCCGAGGACGGCCACCGCCCCGACGCGTTCGACGATGCCGGCGACCTCGGGCACGGCCAGGCTGTGGTTCAGCGGCACGAACAGCGCGCCGAGCCGGGCGAGCGCGAAGTAGCTCTCCATGACCTCGACGCGGTCCTTGGAGAGCACGGCGACCCGGTCGCCCCGCTCGATGCCCAGCTCCGCCAGCCCCCGCGCCAGTTCGACCGTACGGTCGTGGAACTCGGCCCAGGTCACGGAGCGTCGCTCGTCCACCAGCGCGGTCCGGCCGGGAAAGCACTGGCGGTTGCGCTCCAGCAGCTGGGTCAGCCACATCACGCACCGCCGGGGGCGCCGGCGACGGAGCGCTCGGCCACGAAGCGCTCGTAGTCGGCGATGGTGTGCAACCGCTCCATGTCCTCGGCGGTGATCTCCACCCCGAGCCGCTGCTCCACGAGCAGGACGAGGCGCACCAGATCGCCGGAGTCGATACCGCTGGCGGCGAGGTCGACGTCGTCGCCGACGGCGTCGGCGTACTCGGCCGTGCCGGTGAGCTCGACCAGCAACTCCCTGATGGTGCTCATGGTTTCCCCTTTCGCTCCGGCGTGCCGGCCGCCGTGCGGTTCTCGACTGTCACCCCTACGAGAGGCGGGCGCGGCCGGTCCCACTCCCCGGCCCGCCGCGTGAGCTTTGTCACGCGCCCGGGCCGGGAGCGGCGGGGATAGCCGGGGCCCGCACGCGGCCTCTTACCGCAACGAGGAGACCCGCTCCGCCACGCCCCGCACCGGCAGGGCGCGGGCGTCCGAGGCCGAAGGAGTGATGCGAGTGCCCAGGCAGCCGGTAGGGACCCGGGCGACGGGACGGTGCCCGGTGCGCCGCACCGACACGGCGGACACCGGTCGTGCGGGCGGTGCCGCGTGAGCGCGGGGGACGCCGCCGTCGCGCCCGCGGGGCAGGAGGAACTGCTCGCGCGCTTCGACGCGCTCGTCGCCGGGGGCGGGACGGTCGAACCGCGCGACTGGATGCCCGACGGGTACCGCCGCATGCTGATCCGCCAGATCGCCCAGCACGCCCACTCCGAGATCATCGGCATGCAGCCGGAGGGCGCCTGGCTCACCCGGGCCCCGTCCCTGCACCGCAAGTCGGTGCTCATCGCCAAGGTCCAGGACGAGGCGGGCCACGGCCTGTACCTGTACTCGGCCGCCGAGACGCTGGGCGTGGACCGCGCGGACCTGCTGGACGCCCTGCACCGGGGCCAGCAGCGCGCCTCGGCCACCTTCAACCATCCCGCGCTGACCTGGGCGGACACGGGAGCCGTCGCGTGGCTGACGGACGGCGCCGCCGTCATCAACCAGGCGCCCCTGTGCCGCACCTCCTACGGGCCGTACGCCCGCGCGATGCGCCGCGTCTGCCAGGAGGAGGCCTTCCACGTGCGGCAGGGCTACGACCTGATGCGCGCGCTGTGCGAGGGGACACCGGAACAGAGGGCGATGGCGCAGGACGCGGTGGACCGCTGGTGGCTGCCGGCCGTGGCGCTCATGTTCGGCCCGCCGGACACCGAGGCGGGCGGCGCCGGCGCGCGGACCGCCGCGCCGGGCGCCGCGGTCTCCCGCCGCGCGAGGGCCTGGGGGATCAAGCGCCACACCAACGACGAGCTGCGCCAGCGCTTCGTCGACCAGTGCGTGCCGCAGGCCGAACGCCTCGGCCTGACGCTGCCCGACCCGGCCATCCGCTGGAACGAGGAACGCGGCCACTACGACTTCACCCCGGTCGACTGGGACGTGTACCGCAAGGCGCTGGGCGACGACACGCACTGGGCGCGGCAGCGGATCGCGCACCGCCGGGCCGCCCACGAGGACGGCGCCTGGGTCCGGGAGGCGGCCGCCGCGTACGCCGCCCGTGAGGACACGGTCCCGGAGGAGGCCGCGTGAACCGGACACGGGAGGGCGCACCGGCGTCCTGGGAGGTCTTCCTGCGGGCCCGCCGGGGCCTGGCCCACCAGCACGTGGGGTCGGTGCGCGCGGCCGACCCGGACGCGGCGCTGGCCCTGGCCCGCGACCTGTACACGCGCCGGGGCGATCCGCTGTCGCTGTGGGTGGTCCGCTCGGACGCCGTGCACGCGGCCTCCCCGGACGAGCACGACCCGTACTTCGCGGGCGCCCGCCACAAGCCGTACCGGTACCCGGAGCACTTCCCGCCGCTGACCGAGAAAGGCCCCGAAGGTGACGACCACGAGTGACGCCCCGGCGGAGCCCGCCACGCGGCGACCGGCCGCGGCGGCCGCCGCCGGCGGCACCGCGCCCGCCCCGGGCGGCGGCACCGACGCCGACCTCGCCGTGCACCTGGTGCGGCTCGGTGACGACGCCCTGGTCCTCGGGCAGCGGCTGTGCCAGTGGATCACCCGCGCGCCGACCGTCGAGGAGGACCTGGCGCTGTCCAACATCGCCCTCGACCTGATCGGCCACGCCCGGACCCTGCTCACCCGCGGCGGACGGCTCGACGGGAGCGGCCGCACCGAGGACGACCTCGCCTTCACCCGCTCGGAGCGCGAGTTCACCAACGCCCTGCTGACCGAACTGCCGGGCGGGGACTTCGCGGTGACCGTGGCCCGGCAGCTCGCGTACACGCACTACGCGGTCCTGTACTACGAGGCGCTGGCCGGCTGCGCCGACGCCGAACTCGCGGCCTTCGGGGCGCGCGCCGCCAAGGAGGTCGCCTTCCACCGGCTGCACGCGGACCGCTGGACCCTGCGGCTGGGACGCGGGACACCGGAGAGCGCCCGCCGGATGCGGCGGGGTCTGGAGCGGGTGTGGCCCTACACCGGCGAACTGTTCGACGAGGACGACGTGGTGCGGCGCCTGGCCGCGTCGGGCACGGCGCCCTCGCCGGCACCGCTGCGCCCGGTGTGGGAGCGGCGCGTCGCCGAGGTGGTCGCCCGCGCCGGACTCGCCGTGCCCGCCCCCTCCTGGCAGGCCCGGGGCGGACGCGCCGGCCTGCACACCGAGGAGTTCGGCCCGCTGATCGCCGAACTGCAGTCGGTGCACCGGCAGTTCCCGGGAGGCACCTGGTGAGCGGATCGGCACCGGCCACGGCCCGCCGTTCCGTGCGGGAGGTGCGGGAACGGGTGGAGGCGGTCCCGGACCCGGAGCTGCCGGTGATCGGCCTGGGCGACCTCGGCGTGGTGCGCTCGGTCGCCCCGGGCGCCGACGGCGTCCTCGAGGTGGAGATCACCCCCACCTACCTGGGCTGCCCCGCCCTGCCCGCGATCACCTCGGCGGTGCGGGACGTCCTGGCCGCCTGCGGTCACCCCGACGGGCGCGTACGGCAGGTCCTGTCCCCGCCGTGGACCACGGACCGCATCACCGCCGAGGGACGGCGCAAGCTCGCCGCGCACGGCATCGCCCCGCCCGCGTCCCCGGCCCCGGACGGCCCCGTCACCGTCGAGCTGGGCGGGGTGCCGTGCCCGCACTGCGGTTCGCGCGCCACCCGGCCGCACAGCGACTTCGGCCCGTCCCGCTGCCAGTCGGTGCTGTGGTGCACGGCGTGCCGTGAGCCCTTCCCCCACCTGACCGCACTGTGAGGCAGACCGTGAACACCGCCGCCACCCCGCCCACCGCCGTCCGCGAGGTGCCCCCCGGCCGGCCCCGGGGCACGGGCCCGCGCACCGGCTGGCACCGGCTGGAGGTCGCCGAGGTGCGCCGCCTCACCGCCGACGCCGTGGCCGTCGGCCTGGCCGTGCCCGCCGGCCTGCGCGAGGTCTTCGCCCACCGGCCCGGCCAGCACGTCGTCGTCCGGCACCGCCGCGCCGACGGCGAACTGCGCCGCAGTTACTCGGTGTGCCCGCCGCCGCACGATCCGGCCGCCCTGCGCCTGGTGATCAAACGCGGCGGACCCGACGGCTTCGGCGCCCACGCGACGACCCGCCTCGCGCCCGGCGACCACCTCGAACTCTCCCCGCCCCGCGGCTCGTTCGCGCTGCCGGAGCTGCCCGGTGCCCATCACGTCCTCGTCGCGGGCGGCTCCGGCATCACGCCGCTCGCCGCGATGGCCGCCGACGCGCTGCGCGGGGACCCGGCCTGCCGCGTCTCCCTGGTCCATTCGGCGCCCACCTCCGCGGACGCCCTGCTGGCCGACGAACTGGCCTGGCTGAAGGACGCGTTCGTCGACCGCTTCACCGTCCTGCACGTGCTCACCCGCGAGGACCGCGGACACGGCTGCGTCCCGTTCGGCGGGCGGATCGACGCCGTGGGGCTGTCCCGCCTGCTCACCGCCCTGGACGCCCGGCCCGCACCGGACACCGCCTACGCCCTGTGCGGCCCACCCGGTCTGGTCGCCACCGCACGGCGGGTGCTGGCGGACCGGGGGGCCGACCCCGCACTGGTCCGCTGGGAGCCGTTCACCCCCGCCGGGACCCCGCCGGCGGCACCGCGGGAGACACCGCGTCCTGCCGGGGCGTCCCCGGCAGGACCGGCGCCGGCCGCGGGGGAGACCCGCGTCACCGCGCTGCTCGCCGGGGACCGCCGCGTCGCCACGGTCCTGCCGCGGGACAGGACGATCCTCGACGCGCTGCTGCGGGCCCACCCCGACGTGCCGCACGCCTGCCGCGAGGGCGTGTGCGGCAGCTGCCGCGCCAAGGTCCTGTCCGGACAGGTGACGGCGGACGGCCGGCACGCCCTGGACGAGCGGGAGCGCGCCGCCGGCTACACCCTCGTGTGCCGGGCCAGGCCGCGCACCGCCGAGATCACCCTCGACTTCGACGCGTGACCCGCACCCGCGGCCACGCCGCCCACCGACGCAGCGACCCCGCGAAGGAGACAGACGTTGACCACCACCGCGCGCCACGCAGGGAAGACCGCCCTGGTCACCGGAGGCAGCCGGGGCATCGGCAGGGCCATCAGCCACCGCCTCGCCCGTGAGGGCGCCCTGGTGGCCGTCCACTACGGACACGACCGGACGGCGGCCGAACGGACCGTCAAGGAGATCGAGGCCGACGGCGGCCGGGCGTTCACCGTCCACGCCGAACTCGGGGTGGACGGCGACGCCGACGCCCTGTGGTCGGACTTCGACCGGGCCCTGGCCGCCCAGGGCGCGGAAGCCGGGCTGGACATCCTCGTCAACAACGCGGGCATCACCGTCCCGCGCCGCATCGCCGACGTGACCGAGGCCGACTACGACCGGGTGTTCGCGATCAACACCAGGGCGCCGTTCTTCATCATCCAGCGCGGCCTCGGCCGGCTGCGCGACGGCGGCAGGATCGTCAACGTCTCCTCCGTGGCGACCCGCGTCGCCTACCCGGCGATCGTCTCGTACACCATGACCAAGGCCGCCCTCGACTACCTCACCCTCGCCCTGGCCGAGGAACTGGGCCCCCGGGGCATCACGGTGAACGCCGTCGCGCCCGGCTACACCGAGACGGAGATCAACCCCACGCTCGCCGTCCCGGAGATCCGCCGCAGGTACTCCGAGGCCTCCGTGTTCGGCCGGCTCGGCGACCCGGTGGACATCGCCGACGTCGTCTCGTTCGTCGCGAGCGACGACGCCCGCTGGGTGACCGGTCAGTGGATCGACGCCTCCGGCGGTGCCCACCTCGGCGCGTGACGCCCGCCCCCGGCCGCAGCACTAGGAGATGCGATGAACAACAGCACGTCCGCTCTCGCCGATCCGGTGACGGACGACCCCCTGACCCGGCCCTTCGCGGGCGCGAGCCCCTACGACACGTACGTGCACGCGTCCGTCCTCAACACGCTGCAGCACCCGCTCACCGAGGCCCCGGACGAGATGGGCTTCCTCGTCACCACCCAGGTGATGGAGCTGTGGTTCACCCTGATCGCGCACGAGTGGCGCACGGCACGGACGGCCTTCGCGAAGGACGAGGCGCACACGGCGACGGAGGCGCTGGTCCGCAGCCGTCGCGCGCTGACCGCGCTCAACGGTGCCTGGGCGCCCATCGCCGCACTGACGCCCGCCCAGTTCAACGGCTTCCGCGCCGCGTTCGGCAAGGCGTCGGGCTTCCAGTCGGCGATGTACCGGCACCTGGAGTTCCTCCTCGGGGACAAGTCCGCCGGGCTGCTGCGCGCGCACCGGGGCGACCCGGCCGTCCACGAGGCGCTCGCCGAGACCTACCGCGAACCCTCCCTGTACGACGAGGTCCTGGCGTACCTGCACCGGCAGGGCCTGCCCGTCCCGCGGCACGTCCGGGAGCGGGACGTCACGACCCCGTACACCTCCGACCCCGGGGTGGTGGAGGTCTGGCGGCGCGTCTACGCCGGACCGCAGCACCACCCGCACCTCGCGCTGGGCGAACTGCTCACCGACATCGCCGAACTCGTGACCCGGTGGCGGTCCGAGCACGTCCTGGTGGTGCGCCGGGCCATGGGGGCCAGGCCCGGCAGCGCGGGCTCCGCGGGGCTCGCCTGGCTGGAGCGGCGCGCGGCCCGCCCGGTCTTCCCGGAACTGTGGGAGGTGCGCGGTGACGTCTAGGACCGTCTCGGCCTTCGCGGCCGAGGAGGAGAAGCGCGTCCTGAGCCTGAAGCCGGTGCTGGCACCGGTGCACGGCCGCTACGGGGACCACCCCCACCAGGTCTACGACGCCTGGCCGGCCGAGGACCCCGGAGCCCCGCTGGTGATCCTGCTGCACGGCGGCTACTGGCGCTACGACCGGATGCACCTGACGCCGTTCGCGGCCTGGCTCTCCCGGCAGGGCTTCGAGGTCCTGCTGCCCGGCTTCCGCCGCTCCGGCGGCGCGGGCGGCTACCCCGGGACCTTCGACGACGTCGCCCGGATCGTGGACACCCTGCCCGAGGGCCGGCCCTACGTGCTGGCGGGCCACTGCTCCGGCGGCCACCTGGCGCTGTGGTGCGCCGCGCGGGCCCTGCTGCCCCCCGGCTCGCGCTGGCACACGCGCACCCTGCCGACGGGCGTGCTGGCCCTCGCGCCGATCACCGACCTCACCGCCACCCGGCGGGACGACCTCAGCAACGGCGCGGCCCTCCAGCTCCTCGGCGGCGAGGAGGTGTTCGAGCGGCGGCTGCCCGAGGTCGACCCGCTGACCCTGCTGCGCGACGCCGGCACGACGGGGGTGCCCACCGTGCTGCTGCACGGGGCCGCCGACGAGGAGGTCCCGCTCACGCAGTTCGGCGACTACGCGGCCGTCCACCGGGACCTCAGGACGGTCGTCCTGCCCGGCACCGGCCACTACACCCTGATCGAACCGGAAGCACCCGGCGCCCGCGCGGTCGCCGACACCCTCCGGGAGATGTCGGCCGCCTTCACCCCGCGGCGGCCCGGCCGGGCGAGCGAGGAGACCGCGCGCCGATGACCACCGTCCCGTCCGCACCGACCGCGCCCACCGGACGCGGTGCGCACACCGCGCTGCGCGAGCTGGCCGCACGGCTCGACGCCGACGACGCCCTGGCCCCCCTGAGGGAGCGGTTCCTGCTCCCGGAGGGCGTCGTCTACCTCGACGGCAACTCCCTCGGACCGCTGCCCGCCGCCGTGCCGCCGGCCCTCACCGACGCGGTGACCCGCCAGTGGGGCACCGACCTGATCGGCTCGTGGAACGGCAACGGCTGGTGGGAGGCGCCCCTGCGGGTGGGCGACGCCATCGGCGCGCTCATCGGGGCCGCACCGGGACAGACGGTGGCGGGGGACTCCACCAGCGTGCAGCTGTTCACCGCGCTCAGCGCCGCCGCGGCGCTCCGCCCGGACCGACCGCTGCTGGTCACCGACCCCGGCCACTTCCCCACCGACCGGTACCTGGCGGACGCGGTCGCCGGGCAGCGGGGCCTGGAGGTGCGGCGGGTGCCGCCGGACGGCCTGGCGCGGTTCCTCGCCGCCGAGGGGGCCCGGGTCGCCGTGGTCAGCTACTCGCCCGTCGACTTCCGCACCGGCGAGCTGTACGACATGGAGGCGCTGACGCGGGCCGCCCACGACGCCGGCGCCCTCGCCCTGTGGGACCTGTGTCATGCCGCCGGAGCGCTCCCCCTGCGCGTCGACGACCTCGGCGTGGACCTCGCCGTCGGCTGCGGCTACAAGTTCCTCTCCGGCGGCCCCGGCGCCCCCGCCTACCTGTACGCGGCCCGGCGCCACCACGCCGCCCTGGAGACACCGCTGACCGGCTGGAACGGACACGCCGACCCGTTCGGACCGAGCCGGGACTACACACCCGCCCCGGGGATCTCCCGCGCCCGCATCGGCACCCCGCCGATCCTGTCCCTGCTCGCCCTCGAAGCGGCGCTCACCGCCTTCGACGGCGTGGACCTGACCCGGGTCCGTGCCAAGAGCCTGTCCCTGACCGGGTTCTTCCTGCGGTGCGCCGGTGAGCTCCTGGCGCCCGTGGGCTTCACCCCGGTGACACCGGCCGACCCGGACCGGCGCGGCAGCCAGGTCGCCCTGCGCCACCCGCACGCCCACGGGCTCGTGCGCGCCCTCGCGGAGCGCGGCGTGATCGCGGACATGCGCGCACCCGATTTCCTGCGCTTCGGCGTCAACGCCCTCTACACCACCCATCGCGACCTGCTCACCGCCGCGCTGGGCCTGCGGGACATCGTGCGTGCGGGCGCCTACGACCCGGCGCCTCCCGCCTCGGGACCGGTGACCTGAGCGCGTCGCGCCGCCGGTCGCCCACCGCCGCGAGGGACGACGGGACCGTCGGAGGATTGCCGTAACCCTCTTTCCGATATATCGTTGAAGCATCGCGACAGATCAACGATGGAATGGAGTGGTTGCGGTGCACACCCATGGTTCCGAGCACGGACACGGTCACGGCGGCCCGCGCGGCGGCTGGGGCGACTTCGAGAAGCTGCGCGCGGCCTTCGGGCCCTTCGGCCCGGGCGGCCCCGGTGGTCACGGGGGCCCCTTCGGCCCGGGGTTCGGGCAGGGCCCCTGGGGCGGACGAGGGCGCGGCGGTCCCAGGGGAAGGGCGCGGCGCGGTGACGTACGGGCCTCGATCCTGGCCCTGCTGAAGGACCGGCCCATGCACGGCTACGAGATGATCCAGGAGATCGCCGAGCGCAGCGGCGGGGCGTGGAAGCCCAGCCCCGGCTCGGTGTACCCCACCCTCCAGCTGCTGGAGGACGAGGGGCTGATCGCGAGTGAGACCGAGGGCGGCAAGAAGCTGTTCTCCCTCACCGACGCCGGTCGCACGGCGGCCGACGAAGGTCCCGACGCCCCCTGGGAGGAGGCCTCCCGCGGGGTCGACTGGGAGGCGCTGGGCGAGATCCGGCAGGCCGGCTTCGGGCTGATGGAGGCCTTCGGGCAGGTCTGGAAGACCGGCAGCAAGGAACAGCGGGAGAAGGCGCTCGCCGTCATCAACGAGGCCCGCAAGAAGCTGTACCTGATCCTCGCCGACGAGGGCTGACCGGCGGCGGGCCGGGGCCGGGAGGGGGCGTACGGCAAGGCGGCGCGCGCCCCTCGGGGTGAAACACCCTGATCTCCTCCGCAAGGAGGAGATCGCGGCCCGCGAAGTCCACTTCCCGTGGGACGCGGAAATGCTTCCCGGCGGGGATGCCCCGGGCCCGCGGGGCTGATGGGGTGGGGGATGTGCAACCCCGTACCCCCCGGCAGTCGGCCCACGAGTCCCGTGGGCAGGGATTCCACCGCGCGGACAACGATGCCAGGCTCAGTGCCGAGCTGGCAGCGGTGGTCGCCGGTGCCCGCCGCAGGGCGGTCCGGGACGGGGACCGCCAGATCGACACCGCCCATCTGCTGCACTCGCTCCTGGAGTCCGACGCCGGGGCGCGGGCCGTCTTCGGCGAGGGCCCGCACATCGCCCGGCTGCTCGGCTACCTGGTCCAGCGCAGCATCGGCTACGGCCTGCGCTGGCAGAGCGGCGTCGAGGACTCCGGCGGCGTCCCCGTGGCCGGGGAGGCTGCGGGCTTCTCGCCGCTGGCCGCGGCCTGCATGGAACGCGCCCGCGAGTGCGCCGCCCGTCGCGGCGACGGTCCGGCGTGCGGGGTGGATCTGCTCGCGGCGATCGTCGTTGACCCGCAGGCGCGGGCCGTCGAGGTGCTCGAGCGCGCCGGTGTCGACCCCGCGCGGCTGTCCGCCCGGATCGAGGCGCGGACCGGTGGACGGTGCGGAGCCCGTCCCGGGCGGTACGCCGTCGAGGGCGGCGACACGGCTCGCTGAGCGACCGGAGGGCCGCCGCGCCGTCCACTCGATGAGACAGGTGCCACAGGGGGTGACGCTCCTGTCGGTGCCTGTCATCATGTGCCGGTGCGTACCTCTGTCAGCACTCGGAGCACTCGTGGCAAAGGCGTCGGGCTCGGCCTCGCGCTGCTGTCCGCGGTGGCCTTCGGGGGATCCGGTGTCGCGGCCAAGCCGCTGATCGAGGCGGGTCTGGACCCGCTCCACGTCGTGTGGCTGCGGGTGGCGGGCGCGGCGCTCGTCATGCTGCCGCTGGCGGTGCGCCACCGGGGACTGCTGCGCAGCCGCCCGGGGCTGCTCGCCGGGTTCGGCCTGCTCGCCGTGGCCGGTGTCCAGGCCTGCTACTTCGCCGCCCTGTCCCGCATCCCCGTGGGTGTCGCGCTGCTGGTCGAGTACCTGGCGCCCGCGCTCGTGCTCGGCTGGGTGCGGTTCGTGCAGCGGCGGCCGGTGACCCGGGCCGCCGCGGTCGGCGTGGTCCTGGCGGTGGGCGGACTCGCCTGCGTCGTGGAGGTGTGGTCGGGCCTCGGCTTCGACGCCCTCGGACTGCTGCTCGCACTCGGCGCCGCCTGCTGTCAGGTCGGCTACTTCGTCCTGTCCGACCAGGGCAGCGACGCCGGCGACGAGGCCCCCGACCCGCTCGGCGTGATCGCCTACGGCCTGCTGGTCGGCGCCGCCGTCCTGACCGTCGTGGCCCGCCCCTGGTCCATGGACTGGTCCGTGCTCGCGGGCAGTGCCGAGATGAACGGCACCCCGGTCGCCGCCCCGGTGCTGCTGGCGTGGATCGTCCTGGTCGCCACGGTCGTCGCGTACGTCACCGGCGTGCTCTCGGTGCGCCGGCTCTCGCCGCAGGTCGCGGGCGTCGTGGCCTGCCTCGAGGCGGTCATCGCCACCGTCCTCGCCTGGGTCCTGCTCGGCGAGCACCTGTCGGCGCCGCAGATCGTGGGCGGTGCGGTCGTGCTGACGGGCGCCTTCATCGCCCAGTCCTCGGCACCGGCGAAGGGCTCCGACCGGCCGGTGGCGAGCGGTGGGCCCGAAAGGGAGTTGTCCACGCCGGGAAAGGCCGCATAAGGTGCTGATCATGCACGCGCACGCGCTTGTTCTTCCGCCCCCGGCCGCCTGAGGCGGGCCCTCCGGTACATCCGCCCGGCGTGTCGCCGGGCGTGACGGTGCTGCCCGCAGACGGAGTCCACGGACCCCGCCGCCCCGGCCCCGTGCGGGCCCGGGCCCCGGGTCTCCTTCCTCCCGCGCCACGGTGCTGTACGTGGTGCGCGTCATCCGCGGAGAGAACACGTGTCGAACGCCGTCTCCGGCCTGCCCGTCGGGCGAGGCCTGCTCTACCTGATCGTCGCCGGTGCCGCCTGGGGCACCGCGGGCGCGGCCGCGTCGCTGGTCTACCGGACCAGCGACATGGGCCCCGTCGCCCTGTCCTTCTGGCGCTGCGCGGCCGGGCTGGTGCTGCTGCTCGCCGCCCGGCTGCTGTCGCGGAGCGCGCGGACCGCCGAACCGGAGCCGCCCGGCCGCCGGGTGCTGCGGGCCGGAGCCACCGGGATCGGGCTCGCGGTCTTCCAGACCGCGTACTTCGCGGCCGTCTCCGCCACGGGACTCGCCGTGGCCACCGTCGTCACCCTCGGCGCCGGACCCGTGCTGATCGCGCTCGGCGCGCGCCTGACCATGGGCGAGCGGCTGGGGCGCGGCGGACTGGCCGCCGTCGCGGGTGCGCTCGCCGGACTCGCCGTGCTGGTCCTCGGCGGCGGGAAGGCGACCGTGGACCCGTGGGGCGTTCTGCTCGCGCTGCTGTCAGCGGCCGGCTACTCGGCGATGACGCTGCTCACCCGCTGGTGGGGACGCGACGGCGGCACGGACTCCTCCGGCAGGACCGTCGGGGCGTTCGCCGTCACCAGCCTGGTGCTGCTGCCGTTCGCCGCGGTCGAGGGGCTGGTGCCGCACACCGGCGCACCCGGCACGCTCCTGTTCCTCCTGGCGTACGTCGCCACCGTGCCGACGGCGCTGGCGTACGGCCTCTACTTCGCCGGCGCCGCCGTCGTGCGGTCGGCCACCGTGTCCGTGATCATGCTGCTGGAGCCGGTGAGCGCGGCGGTGCTCGCGGTCGCCCTGCTCGGCGAGCGGCTCACGGCGGCCACCCTGGTCGGCACCCTGCTGATGCTCGGCTCGGTCGCCGGGCTCGCGGTGGGCGAGGTGCGCGAGGCGCGGACCCGCGGTGCGCAGAGGGCGGCGGTGCCGGTGTGACGGCGCCGGGGCCCTTCCGGCGGAAGGGCCCCGGGTCACGCCTGCCGTCGGCGCAGGAGGTGCCCGCGGGCCGCCGCGTCACGCGCGCCGTCCCGGTCCGCCAGCCCGGCCGCGATCCGGTCCCTCACCGCCGGCGACCGCTTGCCCGCGTACTTGAACTTCGCCCGTACACCCGTCACTTCGAGCCGCAGCCCGCGGATGCCGGACAGCAGCCTCCCGTACGGGGCCTCGCCCACCGCCGCCCGTGCGGAGCCGCCCTCCGGCTGGAAGTGGCCGACCTGGCGGTTGAGGAGCTCGGCCTTCTGCGCCGGATCGTCCACGACACGGGCGTGGCACCGCAGCTGGACGGACGCGTAGAGGCTGGTCGGCACCCCGTGCTCGGGCGGGACGCCGGGCTCGGCCTGCCACGGGCCGGGGACGTAGACGTAGTCGTCGACCACGCTCAGCAGGACGACCGGGTTCGCCTCGATGGCCGGCCACAGCGGGTTGGGGCGGGCCAGGTGGGTGACCGCCTCGCCGCGTCCGGCGTCGTAGGCGAAGTGCAGGGGCTGGACGTGGGGCGGCTCGCCCGGCGGGCCGCCGACCGCCAGCTGCCCGAAGTCGTGTGCGGCCAGCCACTCCTGCCACTCGGCGTCGTCACGGGGCGCGTCCCAGGGGTGGACCAGCATCACAGGGCCGCCAGGTAGGGGGGCAGCGTGGTGTCGGGGGCCAGGCCGGGGTCGGCGAGCGGGGCGTCGTAGCCCTTGCGCAGCGGGACGACGCCGGCCCAGTGGGGCAGGGCGAGGTCCTCGGGCTCGTCGTTGACGCCGCCGGTGCGGAGCTTGGCGGAGACCTCGTTCAGGTCGAGACGGATCACCGCGGTGGCGGCCAGCTCCTTCTTGTTGGCCGGACGGGAGTCGGCGGCGCGACCCGGTACGACGTGGTCGACCAGGGCGTCGAGGGCCTGCCGCTTCTCCTCGGGGTCGGTCACGTCGTACGCCGGGCCGTGCACCACCACCGAGCGGTAGTTGATCGAGTGGTGGAAGGCCGAGCGGGCCAGCACCAGCCCGTCGACGTGGGTGACGGTCAGGCAGACCGGGAGACCGGCGTCGGCCCGGCCCGCCGCGCGCAGGGGGCGCGAGCCGGTCGAACCGTGCACGTAGAGCCGTTCGCCGACCCGGCCGTACAGCGTGGGCAGGACCACCGGGGCGCCGTCGCGGACGAAGCCGAGGTGGCAGACGTAGCCCTCGTCGAGTATCGCGTGCACCAGTTCCTTGTCGTACGCGGCCCGGTCGGGGGAGCGGGTGGGGACGGTGCGCTCGGTGGGCTGATAGGCGGTGGCGGGATGCTGCGGCGGCCGGGTCCCCTGCATGGCGTTCTCCATTGCACTAGTGCATAATTGGTTTTGTGCTAGGAGAGTATCGGATCAGTGGGCGGCGCGCAGCGGAGATTTCCGCGAGCATCGAGCGCGCGGTGGGGGACGGAGCGCTGCTTCCCGGCGAACTGCTGCCACCCATGCGGGAGTTGGCGACGCGCCTGGGGGTGAACCCGAACACCGTCGCGGCCGCGTACCGGACCCTGCGGGAGCGCGGGGTCATCGAGACCGCTGGCCGGCGGGGGAGCCGGGTGCGGCCCAAACCGGCCACCACGGCGCGCGACGCCGTCCGGATGGAGGTGCCGCAGGGCGTGCGGGACGTGTCCGACGGCAACCCCGACCCCGCGCTGCTGCCCCCGCTGGCCGAGGCGTTCGCCGCGGCGGCGGGGCTCGGCGACCGGGAGCCGGTGCTCTACGGGCACGCCCCGGTGGAGCCCGGACTCGCGCGCCTCGCGCGGGCCGGACTGGACGCCGACGGGGTTCCGGACGGGCCCGTCGCCGTCACCTCCGGTGCGCTGGACGCCCTGGAGCGGGTGCTCGCGGCGCACCTCAGACCCGGGGACGCCGTCGCCGTGGAGGACCCCGGGTGGGGGAGCGTGCTGGACCTCGTCCCGGCGCTCGGGCTGCGCACCGTCCCCGTCGGGGTCGACGACGACGGGCCGCTCCCCGACGACGTACGGCGCGCCCTGGCGGGCGGGGCCCGGGCGCTGATCGTCACGGACCGCGCGCAGAACCCGACCGGCGCCGCGCTGAGCGCCGCACGCGCGCGTGCCCTGCGGTCGGTGCTGGCCGACCACCCGGAGACGCTGCTGGTGGAGGACGACCACGGCCACCACATCGTCGACCTCCCCCTGCACACCCTCGCCGGCACCACCCGCACCTGGGCCTTCGTGCGCTCGGCGGCCAAGGCCTACGGCCCCGACCTGCGGCTCGCGGTGCTCACCGGGGACGCCGTCACGCTCGACCGGGTGTGCGGACGGCAGCGCCTCGGGCCCGGCTGGGTCAGCAGGACCGTCCAGCGCGCGGTGGTACGGCTGTGGACCGGCGGCGCGGTGGACCCGGCGGCCGTGGCGGCGGCGTACGGACGGCGGCGCGAGGCGCTGATCGCGGCGCTGGCCCGGCGCGGGATCGCGGCGCACGGGCGCAGCGGAATGAACGTGTGGGTGCCCGTCCCGGACGAGACCGGTGCCGTCGCCCGGCTGCTGCACGCCGGCTGGGCGGTGGCCCCCGGCGCACGCTTCCGGATGAGCGCGCCACCGGGCATCCGCGTCACCGTATCGACGCTCACGGAGGACGAGGCCGAGCTCCTGGGCGAGGCGATCGCCACGGCGCTCGGGCCGGCCGGGGAGCCGCCGAGGAGGTACGTCTAGGGGAGGGGCGTCCGGGAGGGCCGGGCGCGGCGGGCGCGGCTACGCCGCACGCTTCGGCCTGACCTGCGTGAGCGCCGCGCCCGCCAGCACGATCACCGCGCCCACCGGTGTCGACCAGGTCAGCGTCTCGCCGAGGAGCACGATGCCCGCCGCGGCGGCGATCACCGGGACGAAGTACGTGACCATCTGTCCGGTCGTCGGGCCGACCTCGGCGACCAGGCCGTACTGGATGAGCACCGCCAGGCCCGTGCCCAGCGTCCCCAGGGCCGCGACCGCCAGCAGCGGACCGACGGCGAAGCCGGCCGGCAGGGTGGTGAACAACGGTGTCACCACCGCCAGCTGGAGCGTGGCGAGCAGCAGCTGGCCGCCGGTCAGGGACAGGTTCGAGTGGCCGCTGCCCGCCAGGGTGCGGCGGACGTAGATCCAGCCGACGGGGTAGCTCAGCGAGGCCAGCAGGGCCAGTGCCGTGCCGCGGGCGTCCAGTCCCTCGAAGCCCTGCCAGGCGCCCAGCACGGTCAGCACCCCGAGGAAGCCCAGGCCCAGCCCCGCCACCCGCACCCGGGTCGGACGGTCCTCGGAGAGGGCGACCAGGGACAGGGCCATGCCCCACAGCGGCGAGGTCGCGTTGCAGATGCCCGCCAGTGTGGACGGGATGGTCAGCTCCGCGAACGCGAACAGCGAGAAGGGCAGCGCGTTCAGCAGGAACCCGGCGACCGCGAGGTGACCCCAGGTGCGCGCACCGCGCGGCAGCCGCTCCCGCCGCACCGCCATCGCGACCGCGAGGACGGCGGTCCCGAAGGCCAGTCGGCCGAGCGTGACCTGGAAGGGGGCGTAGCCCTGGGTGCCGACCTTGATGAGGAGGAAGCTGAAGCCCCAGATCAGGGACAGCGCGCCGAAGCGGAGCCGCCAGTCCAGGCGGGGACGGACACCGTCCGGGGCGGGGCCGGCCGGGGCCGGCGTGCGGGGGTCCGGCGGGGTGGTGGTCGCGGTGACACTGCTCATGCACGCAACGATGCTGGACGCGATCTCTTAGCACAATCGAGATTTCGCACCCGGTACCTCGTAGCATTGCTTACATGTTGAACCTGGAGCGCCTGCGCACCCTCGACGCCCTCGCCCGGCACGGCTCGGTCAGCGGGGCGGCCGAGGGGCTGCACATCACGACCTCGGCCGTCTCGCAGCAGATGTCCAAGCTGGAGCGCGAGGTCGGCCAGCAGCTGCTCGCCAGGAACGGGCGGGGCGTCCGGCTCACGGACGCGGGACGGCTGCTCGCCGAGCACGCCGCGCGCATCCTGTCCCAGGTGGAACTCGCCCAGTCCGACCTGGAGGCGCAGCGCGGGCAGGTCGCCGGCGAACTGCGCGTCTCGGCGTTCCCGACCGCCGCGCGGGGTCTGTTCCCCGGGGCGCTCGCGGACCTGCGCGAGCGGCATCCCGCGCTGCGCGTGCGCTCCCGCGAGCTGGAGCCGGAGAACGGCGTCGCGGGCGTGGTGCGCGGGGACCTCGATCTCGCGGTGGTGCTCGACTGGTACAACAAGCCGATGCCGCTGCCCGACGGCCTGGTCAAGGCCCTCGTCCTGGACGACCCGGCCGATGTGGCGCTCTGGGCCGGCCACCGGCTCGCCGGCCGTGACGAGGTGGACCTCGCCGAGCTCGCCGAGGACGAGTGGATCACCTGGGGCGAGGGCGAGTTCTGCCACGAGTGGCTGATGTTCACGCTGCGCTCCAAGGGCATCGAGCCGATCATCGGCCACCGCGCCGCCGAGAGCCACACCCAGCTCGCCCTGGTCGCCGCGGGCCTCGGCGTCTGCGTCGCCCCGCTGCTCGGCCGCGATCCGCTGCCCGACGGGGTGGTGACCCTTCCGCTCAGGCAGCGCGTGCGGCGGCACGTGTTCGTCGTCTGGCGCGCGGACGGCGACCGCCGTCCCTCGATCCGCGCGGCGGTGCAGGCCCTGCGGGAGGCCGGGAAGAGGGTGGGCTCGGTCGGGGAGAGCGCGGGGGACGGGGAGTGAGGCGGGCGGCGGGGCGGCCGCCGTGCCCGCCCCGCCGCCGAGCCGCTCGCCGCCGGAGCGCCCGCGCAGGAGCGTCCGCCGCCGGAGCTTTCGCTACCGGAGCGTCCGCAGCTTCCTGAAGTCCCAGGACACGACCTTCTCCGGCGTCAGCCGCATCCAGGCGTGCCGGCCGTCGTGGGGCATCTCGTCCAGGCCGAAGTACTTCCGGGCGAACAGGGTCTCGGGGACGTCGAGTTCCGCGCACAGCTCGCCGGTGCGCGGAACCTCGCCCACGACCTCCATCCGCCCGGACAGCTCCGCACCGCGCAGCTCGTCGTACTCCTCGCCCGTGTCCACCGCGACCGCCGCCCGGGGGTCCCGGCGCAGGTCCGCCCAGCGCTTGCTGCGGACGACCGAGTACAGCCACAGCGAGGTGCCGTCCCAGACGAACCAGAGTGCGCTGACGTGCGGCGCGCCGTCGGCGGACACCGTGGCGACCCGGCAGGTGCGCTGAGCGGTGAGGAAGTCGTCCAGCTCACCCGGCGTCATCATGATCTTTCGGCCCCGGCGTTGCGTGGCGGTCATGCGGTCCCTCTTCTCTCGCGTCGTGCCGGAGGGAGATCCCCTGACAACACCTCGGGGAAGGATGAACCGTCCTCCTTCCCCGCGCAACGGTGGGATGCCTGCCGCAGCACCCGCTCAGGCGAGGGTGATCGAGTCGCCGCTGACGGTGATCTGCACGGAGGGCAGCGGTTCGGTCGCCGGGCCGCTCTTCACGCTGCCGTCGGTGATGGAGAAATTGCTGTTGTGACAGGGGCAGTTGATGACCCCGTCGGCGACGCTCTTCACCGCGCACCCCTGATGGGTGCAGGTCGCCGAGAACGCCTTGAACTCGCCCGCCGTCGGCTGCGTGACCACCACCTTGCGGTCGGCGAAGACCTTTCCACCGCCCTCGGGGATGTCGGCGGTCGCGGCGAGCGGGGCGCCGCCGGCGGCGTCGTCGCCGCCGTCCGAACCACCGCTGCCCGCGTCGCCGTCGCCCTGCGAGCCGCCCGCGGAGCCGGAGTCCACGGAGGAGGACGACGCGTCGTCGGACCCCCCGCACGCGGTCAGCGCGACGGCGAGGCCCGCCGCTCCGGCCGCCGCCACGACGGTTCGACGGGCCGGCCCCGTGGGGGCACCGCCCTGCTCGAGCGAAGCCGAGAGCTCGGGGGAGGGCTGAAGCGATGCGCTGGTCATGCCGGTGTGTTCCTTCCGGGAGGAGGCGTGATCTGTGCAGAGGTACGGTCGGTGGGCACGCGTCGTTCAGGCACTGCCGAGAGCTTGGCCTGCCCGCGGTCGGACCGGCGTAAGCCACGGCTGTCGTTTCGCTGTCGGCGTCGGAGCCCGGCCCGCCGGGCCGGCGGCTGTCCCTCCGCGGTCCGGACGTGGCTCGGCGGTGCCGCCCGAGGCCGTTCCGGCCTTCACGGGGAGGACCTCGCGGGCCTGCGCCGCGGCGCGGATGTCGCTCGCCCCGACGAAGTCGACGAAGCCGAGGCCGGCCGGCTCTGCGACCGCATCGCCGCCGAGCCCGAGCGGCTCCTCCCGGCGGCCACGTGCGGCTGCGCTTCACCGGCCCGGTGGCGCACGAACGGGCGGCGACCGCCCCGCGGGACGTCACCCGGGACGACGGATCCCCCGCCCCGCGGATGCCCGGCGACGGCAGCCGGCGCGGGCTGCGCGCCGTCCCCGCCCGGCCCGCCGCTTCGACGACCCGGTGAGCGCGGGCACCGGCGGCACCGTGGCCGCAATCGCGGTCTCCGTCTCCGACGACATGACCGGGGACGTCATCGCCCGCCTCCGCACGATGGCGGTCCACCGCGGCTCCGTGCTCACCGGGCACGTCACCGGCAGCGTGCCGCAGTCGGTCACGGGCGTGGTCCTCGTGGGCGCCGCCGACGTGGCCGTCGGCTTCACCCCGGTCGCCCCCCGGGCCGGCCGCTTCCCGTGCCCCGCCCCGGGGCGGCGCACACCGGCACCTGCACCGTCGCCCGTCGCACCACCGCGGCTCTCCAGCGTCCAGCGGCGACTTGGTAGGGTGCGCAGGTTGCGCCGCTTGGAGAGCCGCGGAAGGGCTCGGGGGAGAGGGGACGGGCGACGGTGCAGGTGTCGGAGCTCCCACGCGCGGTGGCCGCGGCCGTGTCGACCGCCTCGTCACTCGGCCTGACGGTCGACGACGCGACCGTCCTCCACGACTCGAACAAGCTCACCCTGCGTCTGCTGCCTTGTGACGTCCTGGCCCGGGTGGCGCCCGTAGCGCATCAGGTCGCCCAGCTCGAGGTCGAGCTCGCTCGGCGGCTCGCCGGATCCGGGTGCCCCGTGGCCGTTCTCGAGCCCCGGGTGGAACCACGCGTCCATGAGCGTGACGGCTTCGTGGTCACGCTGTGGACCTACTACGAACCCGTGACACCTCGACAGGTCCCACCGGTCGACTACGCCGACGCGCTCGAGCGACTGCACGCCGGCATGCGCGGGCTCGACGTCCCGACGCCGCACTTCACGGATCGAGTCGAGCAGGCCCGACGCCTCGTGGCGAACCGCGACCGCACTCCGGCGCTCGCCGACGCGGACCGCCGGCTGCTCGACGACACGTTGCGGAGCCTGGGACGAGCGATCGCCGAGCGCGGCGCCGCCGAACAGGTGCTGCACGGCGAACCGCACCCGGGCAACGTGCTCACCACGAAGAACGGGCCGCTGTTCACGGACTTTGAGACGTGTTGCCGCGGGCCCGTCGAGTTCGACCTCGCCCATGCGCCCGAAGAGGTCGGCGAGCACTATCCGGGCGTCGACCGGGACCTGCTGCGCGAGTGCCGGATCCTCGTGCTGGCGATGATCACAGCGTGGCGCTGGGACCGGGACGACCAACTCCCGGACGGGCGGCGACTGGGCGCGGAGTGGCTCAGCCAGATCCGGGCAGCGCTCGATCGCAACGACCTGGACCCCGCGGCCGATCACGGACCTTCGAGGCCGTAGCCGGTCGGCCCGCCGGCTTCGGCAGGACGGCCGGCAGGCCCGGGACCTCCCGGGCCGTGGCCACGAAGCACGACGAGCGGGCCCGTGTCTTCCACGACACCGCCACCGCCGCCGCGATCCGGCTCCGTCCGTGAGCCGCCGGACGGAACCCGGCGGCGGGGCGCTCGAAAACCAGTGGAGCGGCGCCGCCGTGCGCCACTACCGTGCCGCCGAACCGAGTCGTCTGGTCGAGGACGTGCCGTTGTACACCCTGTGAGACCTCCCGAGCGCTGATGTGTCGCGCGTCGCGCATGCGCGCCGCGCCCCTTTTTGCTGCGGACTTCTCACTGAAACCGGTGTACTTCTGTGCTCAAGAACTGGGTGGTCGCGCCCACCTGCCTGCCGCTCGTTCGCCGCCGTTGCCACGCGTGCGCGTCCGAGCGCTTCCGGGCGAGCGGTAGATTTCGCGTCAACGCGCACCACAAGCTCATCGACGCCTGGCTCCTCGTCCTCTGCACCGCTTGCGGGGAAACCGCGAAGCTCACGCTCCTGGAGCGGACGAACGTGCGCTCCGTACGGCCCGAGCTGCTGGACCGCCTGCATGACAACGACCCCGGCCTGACGGCCGAGCTGCTCCAGGACCCGGTCGTGCAGCGCCGCAACCGCATCGCCCTCGACTGGGACAACGCCTGGCGCCTCGACACCGGCGGACCGGATCACCTGGACCGTGAGGTGATCGACGTCTCGGTCCGCTTCGCGGCGCGGATCCCCGTCCGGCCGGTGCGGCTGATCGCCGAAGGCTGCGGTCTCCCACGGGCCGGGGTCGAGAGACTGATCAGGGAGGGGGGACTCGTCTCGGCAGTCCGGCTGAACGGCAGGCTCTCCGGCGACTTCGCCTTCACGCTCAAGCGCTGAGCCCTCCTCGGGGCCGGGGCCTGTCCGGCGGGATCCGCCGGACAGGCCCCGGCCCGACCGGAGAACCGGAGGGTCCTGCGCGACTGCTTCCCCCGGCGTCTCCGGCCGACGCGCATCGGGACCGAGCGGCCGTCCGCTTCCCGCCACCGCGGTCCCGCCGCGCTCCCGACGCGTGCGCCGGGCGCACGGGCCAGCCCCTGCACGTCGTTCCGCACCGGGGCCACCTCCCACCGGCGGAGGCGGGGCTTCCACAAGGTCGTGGATTGCAAGATCAAGGGATCGCGTAGCCTGGGGAAATGCTGACCGAGGTCACCGCCACCCGCTACATCACCCCCCTGCGCGAGGGCGGCTCGCTGCCGGGACTGATCGAGGCCGACGACCTCGGGACCTACGTCCTGAAGTTCACCGGCGCGGGACAGGGCCGCAAGACGCTGGTCGCCGAGGTGGTCTGCGGGGAACTCGCCCGTCGGCTGGGGCTGAGGGTGCCGCGCCTGGTCACCGTCGCACTCGACCCCGTGCTGGGGCTGGGCGAGCCCGACCAGGAGGTGCAGGAGCTGCTGAAGTCCAGCGGCGGCACCAACCTCGGCATGGCCTTCCTCTCCGGCGCCCTCGGCTTCGACCCGCTCGCCTTCGAGGTGAGCCCCGAGGAGGCCGGGCGGATCGTCTGGTTCGACGCGCTGGTGAACAACGTCGACCGCTCCTGGCGCAACCCCAACCTGCTCCGCCTGCGCGGCGAGCTCTGGCTCATCGACCACGGGGCGACCATGATCTGGCACCACAACTGGCCCGGTGCCGCGAACTCCGCCGCGCGCCCCTACGACGCCTCCGACCACGCCCTGAAGCCCTTCGCGCCGGACGTGGCCGCCGCCGCCGCGGAACTGGCGCCGCAGGTCACCGCGGAGCTGCTCGCCGAGGTCACCGCGGAGATCCCCGACGTGTGGCTGACCGGCGAGCCCGGCTTCGACGCGCCGGACGAGCTCCGGCGGGCCTACGTCCGGCCGCTGCTCGCCCGCGCGGCCACCGTCCACCAGCGCATCCACGGCCTCGAGGGGGACCAGTGAGCGACCGGCACGTCTTCGAGTACGCGCTGCTGCGGGTGGTGCCGCGCGTCGAACGCGGTGAGTGCGTCAACGCGGGAGTGCTCGTGTACTGCCGCCCCGAGTCGTTCGTCGCGGCCCGAACGCACCTCGACGAGGCGCGGCTGCTGGCCCTCGACCCGGAGGTCGACCTGCCCGGCGTGCGGGCCGCGCTGCGCGCCGTCGAGGACGTCTGCGCGGGCGGTGACGCGGCGGGGCAGGCCGCGCACGACGACGCCGGGCGGCGCTTCCGCTGGCTGATCGCGCCCCGCTCCACCATCGTCCAGCCGGGCCCCGTGCACACCGGGCTCACCGCCGATCCGGCGGCGGAGGTGGAACGGCTGCTCGACCTGCTCGTGCGATGACCCGGCCGGCCCCCGGTGGGGCCACCGCCCCGGCCGTCACCGCCGGCGGCACCGTCACCGCCGGTGACCCCGTCACGGCCGGCGGCGTTTCACCAGGTAGGCGGTCGCGAGGAGGGCGCCCGTCACGAACGTCGCGCCGATCCCCACGTCCCAGCCGCTCGGTCCGGTGCCCGACGAGCCGCCCGTGCCGCCCTGCACGCCGCGCGTCGGTGCGGCGGTGGCGGGAGTCGCGGACGCGGCGGGAGGAGGGGCGGGGGTCGTGGTTCCGGCGGAAGGGACGGGGGCAGGGGGCGCGAACCCGGTCGCAAGTGTCGTGGGCGCGGTCGGGCCGGTGGGAGCGGGGGCGGGCGTCAGAGCTGGGGCGGGTGTCAGAGCGGGGGCGGGCGTCCTGGGCCGGGTGGTGGACGAGGTGAGACCGCGCCGGGGGAGCTCCTCGCAGGCCACTCCGTCGTCCGGTCCCAGCTCCTCGTCGAGCCGGTGGGGGTCACCCGGGTCCGTGCCGAGCAGGTGCTGCGCGTCCTCCTGGAAGGCGAAGTCGCGGCAGTCCAGATCCTGGGCGTGAGCGGTGTCGGCCGACGGCACGATCGCGGTGAGCGCGATCAGCGCGCCTATGGCACCGGTGCGACGGCGCATGGAGCGCCTCCTTTCCGGTCACGGGTGGCTCGCGCTTCGACGCTAGGGGCCGCCCGGGACGGGGGCGCGCAGCGCTGGGCCGATCGGGTGCTCCGCGCGGGGGCCGGCGCGGGCCGGCGACGGGCGGGACGCGGCCTGTCGCGGAGCCGGTCGTGCGGGGGAATGGATCACACCCGCGCGGTGTGCCGTTGACACCGGGTGCCAGGGCTTCTAGCGTCACGTCTGCTGAAGGTACTAAGCGGTTGCTCATTCATCGGGCAGGCCGCAGGAGCCGCATCCCAAGGGCGAGGAGAAGCAGCAATGTCCACCACTGAGCAGCGGGTCGCGGTCGTCACCGGTGCCGCGCGCGGCATCGGCGCCGCCACCGCCGTACGACTGGCCGCCGAGGGCCGCGCGGTCGCCGTGATCGACCTCGACGAGGCCGCCTGCAAGGACACCGTCGAGAAGATCACCGCCGCGGGTGGCAAGGCGATCGCGGTCGGCTGCGACGTCTCCGACGAGGCGCAGGTCGAGGCCGCCGTCGCGCGGATCGCCGAGGAACTCGGCGCGCCGGTCATCCTGGTCAACAACGCGGGCGTGCTGCGCGACAACCTGCTGTTCAAGATGAGCGTCTCCGACTGGGACACCGTCATGAACGTGCACCTGCGCGGCGCCTTCCTGATGTCCCGGGCCTGCCAGAAGCACATGGTGGACGCCGGCTTCGGCCGGATCGTCAACCTGTCCTCCTCCTCCGCGCTCGGCAACCGCGGCCAGGTCAACTACTCGGCCGCCAAGGCGGGTCTGCAGGGCTTCACCAAGACCCTCGCCAAGGAGCTCGGCAAGTTCGGCGTCACCGCCAACGCCGTCGCCCCCGGCTTCATCGCCACCGAGATGACCAAGGCCACCGCGGACCGCGTCGGCATGGGCTTCGAGGACTTCAAGGCCGCCGCCGCCACCCAGATCCCGGTGAACCGCGTCGGTGAGCCCGAGGACATCGCCAACGCCATCGCCTTCTTCACCGGCGAGGCGGCCGGCTTCGTCTCCGGCCAGGTGCTGTACGTCGCCGGCGGACCGCTCGACTAGGGACGACTGGGGAACACGGGACATGACTGCAGTGGAACTCTCGGGCAAGGTCGCCCTGGTCACCGGCGCCAGCCGCGGCATCGGCTACGGCGTCGCCGAGGCGCTGGTCGCACGCGGCGACCGGGTGTGCATCACCGGCCGGGGCGAGGACGCCCTCAAGGAGGCCGTCGAGAAGCTCGGCGCCGACCGCGCGATCTACGTCGCGGGCAAGGCGCACGACGAGGCCCACCAGGCCGCCGCCGTCGAGCGCACCATGGAGGCCTTCGGCCGGGTCGACTACCTGGTCAACAACGCCGGGACCAACCCGGTGTTCGGGCCGATCGCCGACCTCGACCTGAACGTCGCGCGCAAGGTGTTCGAGACCAACGTGGTCTCGGCGCTCGGCTTCGCCCAGCGCACCTGGCACGCCTGGCAGAAGGACAACGGCGGCGCGATCGTCAACATCGCCTCCGTCGCGGGCCTCGCGCCCTCGCCCTTCATCGGCGCGTACGGCGTCAGCAAGGCCGCGCTGATCAACCTGACCGTGCAGCTCGCGCACGAGTTCGCGCCCGGGGTGCGGGTCAACGCCATCGCCCCGGCCGTGGTGAAGACCAAGTTCGCCCAGGCGCTGTACGAGGGCCGGGAGGCGGAGGCCGCCGCGGCCTACCCGCTGGGCCGGCTCGGCGTGCCGTCCGACATCGGCGGTGCGGCCGCGTTCCTCACCTCGGACCAGTCGGACTGGGTCACCGGCCAGACCCTGGTCGTCGACGGCGGCATCTTCCTGAACGCCGGCGTGGCCTGACGTGCGGTGACCCCGGCACGGGCGTCCGTTGACGAGAACGGCGCCCGTGTCGGCGTTCCGGGGGGCCGGGGCCCGCTGACAACGTAGTCATCGGCAGGTCGGTCTCAAGGGGTGTGCAGGGGAGGTCCACGGGGCGGAACACTGCGGTATGGTCTGCCGACCCTTGGTATGGCAGATCGAGGAGCGTGCGCGTGTTCAACCGGAACCGATGCCTGCGGCGGGTGGCGGCCATCGCGTCCATATCGTCCCTGGTGACCGGATGCGGCGTCCTGTCGTCCGGCAGCCCGGAGGACGAGGGCCCCATCGTCGTGGGAACCACCAGTTCCCCCAGCACACTGGATCCTGCCGCCTCCTGGGACAGTTCCTGGGAGCTGTTCCGCAACATCTACCAGACGCTGTTGAGTTACCCCGTCGGCGCGAGCACGCCCCAGCCGGACGCGGCCGAGAGCTGCGAGTTCTCCGACAGCTCCAACCAGGTGTTCCGCTGCGAACTGCGCGAGGGCCTGAAGTTCTCCGACGGCGGCACGCTCGACGCCAAGGCCGTCAAGCACTCCATCGACCGGGTCCGCGAGATCAACGTCAACGGTGGTCCCGCCGGTCTGCTGGGCAGCCTCGAGCGGGTCCAGGCGCCGAGCGAGCGCGAGGTGGTCTTCTACCTCAACAAGCCGGACGCCACCTTCCCGTTCGTGCTCGCCACGCCCGCCATGTCGATCGTCGACCCCGACGCCTACCCGGCCGACGCCCTGCGCGAGGAGGGCGGCGTCATCGGTTCCGGGCCGTACGCCCTCCGGTCGTACGAGGAGGGCAAGGAGGCCGAGCTCGTCCGCAACGACCACTACAAGGGCTACGCCGAGCGCCGGAACAGCGCGGTGACCATCCGCTACTTCCAGGACTCCGGCACCATGGTCGAGGCGCTGCGGGACAAGCGGATCGACCTGACCTACCGCGGTCTGGCCGCCGGCGACATCATCGACCTCCAGGGCAGGACCTCCAAGGAGGAGGAGCTCCAGCTGGTCGAGGGCACCGGGACCGACATCAGCTACCTGGTGTTCAACCCGGAGGACCCGTGGGCCGGCAAGAAGGCGGTGCGCCGGGCCGTCGCCCAGCTCGTCGACCGCGGGGCGATCGCGCACAAGGTCTACAAGGACACGGTCGAGCCGCTGTACTCCATGGTCCCCAAGGGCCTGACCGGCCACACCACCGGCTTCTTCGACGACTACGGCGAGCCCAGCGCCGACAAGGCCCGGCAGATCCTCACCTCGGCGGGCATCACCGAGCCGGTACCGCTCACCCTCTGGTACACCACGGACCGCTACGGCTCCGAGACCGCGCTCGAGTTCAAGGAGCTCGAGCGGCAGCTGGAGGCCTCGAAGCTGTTCGACGTCACGCTCAAGAGCCGCCCCTGGAAGACGTACGTCGAGGGCTACCAGAAGGGCGAGTACCCGGTGTTCGGGCGCGGCTGGTTCCCCGACTTCCCGGACGCGGACAACTTCATCGCCCCGTTCGTCGGCAAGCAGAACGCGCTCGGCACGCCCTACGAGGCCCCCGAGATCACGAACGACCTGCTGCCCAGTTCCCGCCGCGAGAGCGACCGCGGCAACGTGGTGAAGCAGTTCGAGGAGGCCCAGCAGGTCCTCGTCGACGACGTGCGGCTGCTGCCGCTGTGGCAGGGACGGCAGTACGTGGCCGCGAGCCGGGACATCTCGGGAGCGGAGCGGGCGCTGGACCCGTCGACGATCATGATGATGTGGGAGCTCTCCCGGAAGACCAGCTGGTAGGCCGGACACGGCCGCCCGCGGGACCGGTTGTCAGTGGTCACCTGTAGGTTCTGGAGCCTGGAAGTGACCGCACACGTAAGGACAATGACGTGACCGACATCGCCATGCTGCCCGAGTCCTGGCGCGGGGTCCTGGGCGACGAACTGCAGCAGCCCTACTTCGAGGAGCTGACCGAGTTCGTCGAGGAGGAGCGGGCGAAGGGTCCCGTCTACCCGCCCCGCGAGGAGGTCTTCGCGGCGCTGGACGCCACGCCGTACGACAAGGTGAAGGTCCTGATCCTCGGGCAGGACCCCTACCACGGCGAGGGACAGGGGCACGGTCTGTGCTTCTCGGTCCGGCCCGGGGTGCGGATCCCGCCGTCGCTGCGGAACATCTACAAGGAGATGCACGCGGAGCTGGGCACGCCCATCCCGGACAACGGCTACCTGATGCCGTGGGCCGAGCAGGGCGTGCTGCTGCTCAACGCGGTGCTCACGGTCCGCGGCGGCGAGGCCAACTCGCACAAGGGCCGCGGCTGGGAGAGGTTCACCGACGCCGTCATCCGCGCGGTGGCCGACCGTCCCGACCCGGCGGTCTTCGTGCTGTGGGGGAACTACGCGCAGAAGAAGCTGCCGCTGATCGACGAGACCCGGCACGCGGTGGTCAAGGGCGCGCACCCCTCGCCGCTGTCGGCGAAGAAGTTCTTCGGCTCCCGTCCGTTCACGCAGATCAACGAGGCGGTGGCCGCGCAGGGCCACGAGCCGATCGACTGGACGATCCCGAACCTGGGCTGACGCGTCGCCGAGGGTGCGGGCCGGCCCACCGGTTCCCGCACCCCGGCCGCCCGGGTGCCACGGAGCGGCTTGCCCGGTATCGGCCCCGCCTGCCGTTAGCGTCGGGTGCGACAGCCGGCGAGCGGTGCGGAGGGCGTGGTGGCGGAGCGACAGGAGCAGGCGTCGCCGGACGCCGTACTGACACGGATCGGGCAGGTCGTGATGCTGCACCACGCGGGCGACCGCGAGGAGGCCCGGCACCGCCTCCTCGGCCTGTGGGCGGAGATCGGCGTGTACGGCGACCCGCTGCACCGCTGCACCCTGGCCCACTACCTCGCCGACACCCAGGACGACCCCGAGGACGAACTGGCCTGGGACCTGCGGGCGCTGACGGCGGCGGAGGAGGTCGTCGGGGACATGCCCGCCGCGTACGAAGGGGCCCTCGCCGTGCGGGCCCTCTACCCGTCGCTGCACCTGAACCTGGCCGCCGACTACGCTCGCCTCGGCCGCCCCGACGCCGCCCGCAGCCACCTCCACCGGGCCCGGGGCGCGGCCCGCACCCTCGCCGACGACAGCTACGGCGAGGGCGTGCGGGCCGCCATCCGGCGGCTGGAGCTCCGGCTGGGCGAGGGCGGGGCGCCCGGCGGCCGGAGGCCGCCGAGGCAGCGTCCCTAGGGCCTGTCGCCGGCCTTCCGTCCGCCCGGCGGCCGGATCATCCTCCGTACGCCCCCTCGCAGATGGTCGCCTCCGGGCTGTCCGGGTGCCAGCCGCCGTACATCCTGCCCAGCTCGCAGAGTCCCGCACCACCGCCTTCGGCACGGCGCGTCGGTTCCGGGACCTCGGGGAGGATCCTGGGCCGCTGCGGGGGGACGGACGCCCTCGGCTGCGGGCGGGCCGGCCGCGCCTGCCCGTCCCGGTCGCCGGACGGCGCCTTCCGCTCCGGTGCGGCGGCCGTGGGGGCGGCGCGGCGCGACGGGGCCCCGGACGCCTTCGTGGGCCGGGACGGGCCGACCATCTCCAGGGCCTCGCGCGCCGGTGCCTGCACGACCGGACGCCCCTCGGACGGCTGGGACGGTGCCGCCGGCGGGCCGGGCACGGCAGGACGCTTGACCGTCACGCAGCCCGAGAGGGCCGAGACCGCCACGGTCAGCAGAAGTGTTGCTGTGGTCGTCTTTCGATGCACCCGTGTCACTCTGCTGGCTCCGGCGGCCCGGGGGACGGCGGACAGGCGGAGCATGCCCCGCACGGGTGATCTCCGGCCCCGTACGGAGGGTCGTGGACGTGCCGTGGGTGACGTCAGTCGCCGGTGGTGCCGTCGAGCCGCTCGCGGATCAGGTCGGCGTGGCCGTTGTGACGCGCGTACTCCTCGATCATGTGGGTGTGGATCCAGCGCAGGCTGAACGGTTCGCCGCCGGCCCTGCCCGGGGCCCGGGACAGGTCGTCCAGCGCGAAGCCGGCCGCGTTGCGCCGGGCCGCGTCGATCTCGGCCTGCCAGGTGGCGTACGCCTCCTGCCAGGTGTCCGCCTCGGTGAGGTGGAACTCGCCGTCCCGGTCGGCCTCGCTGTAGTAGATCGGGCCGGCGTCCTCGCCCGTGAGCACCCTGCGGAACCAGGACCGCTCCACCTCCGCCATGTGCCGCACCAGCCCCATCAGGGACAGCTCCGAGGGCGGCACCGACGCGGTGCGCAGCTGGTCGTCGGTCAGCCCCTCGCACTTCAGGGCGAGGGTGCGGCGGTGGTAGTCGAGCCAGCCCTCCAGCATGGTGCGTTCGTCGGCGTTGCGGTCGGGCTCGCGGCGTTCGGTCGTCATGAGGGCATCCTTGCCCACTGCCGCCCTCGCCCGCCAGGCGCTTCAAGGACGGCCGAGCATCCCGGCCAGCAACTCCCGCAGATCCGCGCGCACTTCCGCGAGGCTCGGCACGCGTGCGCTGAAGGACCCGGCCACGCAGGAGAACATCAGCCCGTCCGCCCAGGCGATCAGCGACAGCGAGTGCCGGTCCGGTTCCGTGGAGCCCAGCCCGGTGACCAGGGCGGTGAGCTGGTCGCGGAAGCGTGCGCCGGCCGCGTCGAAGTACGCCCGCAGCTCGGGGCGGCGGGTGGCCTCCAGGGCCAGTTCGTAACGGGCGACGGTGAGTTCGCGATTGCGGGTCAGCGCACGGTGGGCGGCCAGGGCCAGGGCGTCCACCAGGGAGTCGGCGCCGGCCCGCGGGTCGGGCATCTCGTGCAGCGCGAGGACGCGTGCCTCCCGTTCGGCGAGCCGCCGCACCGCCAGCTCCAGCAGCGCCTGGCGGGTGCGCGCCAGGTTCGAGGTGGACCCCTGGGGGAGTCCGGCCGCCTGGTCGACCGCCCGGTGGGTGAGCCCGCGCATCCCGCGCTCGGCGAGCAGGGCGAGGGCGGCGTCGGCGACGAGGTCGGCGCGGGACGCGCCTGCGGTGCGTTCGGACATGGAGGCCAAACTACCTTCCGCACTACAGCTGTAGTACAGTCGGAGCCGTACGCACACTACAGGTGTAGTTACGGTGCGAGGAGGAGCCATGAGGCGGGTCGAGCGGGCGGTCGTGATCGGCGGGGGGATCGGCGGTCTGACCGCGGCGGTCGCCCTGCACCGGCGCGGTGTGCGGGTGACGGTGCTGGAGCGGGCCGGCTCCCTGGAACCGGTCGGCGCGGCCATCTCGCTGGCGCCCAACGCGCTGCGCGGACTGGACGTCATCGGGCTCGGCGACGACATCCGCGCCCTGTCCGCCTGGCAGGGCGACGGAGGGCTGCGCGCGCCGAGCGGCCGGTGGCTGTCCCGGTCCAGTGCCGCGGCCGCGGAGGAGCGCTTCGGCGGCCCCCTGGTCCTGCTCCACCGGGCCACCCTCGTCGACCACCTGGCCGCACGGCTCCCGGCAGGCGCCGTCCGCACGGCCGCCGCCGCGCACGTCGTCGACCCCGGAAATCCCGGAGGCCCCGGTGACCCCGGCCGTCCGGCCCGTGTCGGCACCCCCGACGGCGAGTGGGAGGCCGACCTGGTGGTGGCCGCCGACGGCATCCACTCCGCGGCGCGCCGCGCGCTCTTCCCGGACCATCCCGGGCCCGTGTACTCCGGGTTCACCACCTGGCGGGTCGTGATCCCGCTGCCCGGCGTGGAGTTCGCCTCGCACGAGACCTGGGGCCGGGGCCGCATCTGGGGCACGCACCCGCTCAAGGACGGCCGGGTCTACGCCTACGCCGCCGCCGTGGTTCCCGCGGGGGAGCGGGCCCCGGACGACGAGAGGGCCGAACTGCTGCGGCTCTACGGCGACTGGCACGACCCGATCCCCGCGGTGCTGGCCGCCGCCCGCCCCGGCGACGTGCTCCGCCACGACGTCCACCACATCGCCGAGCCGCTGCCCGCTTACCACCGCGGCCGGGTGGCCCTGGTCGGCGACGCCGCGCACGCCATGCCGCCGACCCTCGGCCAGGGCGGCAACCAGGCCATCGAGGACGCGATCACCCTCGCCCTCCCCCGCGCCCGCATGCGCTCGGGCGGGGGGACCCCCGTCGTCGAGGACCTGCCCGCCTACACCGCGGCCCGGCTGCCCCGCACCACCGCGATCGCCCGCCAGGCGGTCAGGGTGGCCCGCCTGAACATGATGACCGGCCGGTTCGCCTCCGCCGTGCGCGACAACGCGATCGCCGCGCTGTCGAAGGCCGGACCGGCGCTGCTCCTGCGCGGCTTCGACGGGATCGCCGACTGGCGGCCGCCCGGGGACACCGCCCGCTCGGGCGAAGCCGCGAGCGGGGAGGCCGTATGCTCGCGGCAGACCACGGCAGGCGATGGCTAGAGGAGAACACCCCGTGAAGGTCGGCTGCATCGGACTCGGCGACATCGCGCAGAAGGCCTACCTCCCGGTGCTCGCCGTCCAACCCGGAGTCGAACTGCACCTGCAGACCCGCACCCCCGCCACCCTCGAGAGGGTCGCCGACAGCCTCCACCTCCCGCCCGGACAGCGCCACGCGGACCTCGCCGCGCTGCTCGCCCAGGGCCTCGACGCCGCCTTCGTGCACGCGCCGACGCAGGTCCACCCGGAGATCGTGACGCGCCTCCTCGAAGCGGGCGTACCGACGTACGTCGACAAGCCGCTCGCCTACGAACTCGACGACTCCGCGCGTCTCGTGGCGCTCGCCGAGGAGCGCGGGACGAGCCTCGCCGTCGGCTTCAACCGGCGCTTCGCCCCGGGCTACGCCCAGTGCGCCGACCACCCGCGCGAACTGATCCTCATGCAGAAGAACCGGATCGGACTGCCGGAGGATCCGCGCACGATGATCCTCGACGACTTCATCCACGTCGTCGACACCCTGCGCTTCCTGGTGCCCGGCCCGGTCGACGACGTGACCGTGCGCGCCCGCACCGAGGGCGGGCTGCTGCACCACGTGGTGCTCCAGCTCGCCGGGGACGGCTTCACCGCGCTCGGCGTGATGAACCGGCTCAGCGGATCGGCCGAGGAGATCCTCGAGGTCTCCGGGCAGGACACCAAGCGCCAGGTGGTCAACCTCGCCGAGGTGATCGACCACAAGGGGCAGCCGACCGTGCGCCGGCGCGGCGACTGGGTGCCGGTGTCCCGGCAGCGCGGCATCGAGCAGGCGGTGCTCGCCTTCCTGGACGCGGTGCGCGCGGGCAGGGTGCTCAGCGCCCGGGACGCGCTGGCGACCCATGAGCTGTGCGAGCGGGTGGTACGCGCGATCCACGAGCGCTCCGCCTGAGGCGCAACGCCTCGGTGACGGCCCAGGCGGCCAGGGCCAGCGGCGCGCCGTACAGCGGCCAGTCGCCGAAGCGGACGTAGGGCGTGGTGCCGTGCGCCAGCGGGACCTCGTACACCCGCGCGGCGCCGGTGTCCGTGCCGAGCCACGGGCCGACGCGCTCCCCGCCCGGCCCGTACACGGCGGACACGCCCGTCAGGGTCGCGTGCACCATCGGACGGCCGGTCTCGGCGGCGCGCAGCGCGGCGAGCGAGGCGTGCTGCCCGGGAGCCCAGCTCTGCTGGAACGTCGAGGTGGAGGACTGGGCGAGCAGGACGTCGGCGCCGTCCTCGGCGAGATGCCGGCTCATGTCGGGGAACGCGGTCTCGAAGCACACCATCGGACCGATCCGCAGCCCGTCCGCTGTGTCCATCACCACCTGCCGCGAGCCGCGCCTGCGGTCCTCGCCGGCCGCCTCGCCGACGGAGGTCGCCCAGCCCAGCAGGGAACGGGCCGGCACGTACTCGCCGAACGGGACCAGCCGCATCTTGTCGTACCGGTCACCGGTCGGACCGTCCGGACCGACCAGCACCGAGCTCTTGTGGATGCCGGGCCGGTCGGAGCCCCGGGCGTCCACGTTGACCAGGATCCCGGCGCCCGTCTCGCGGGACAGGGCCGCGAGCCGCCGCGCGAGGTCGGGCCGGTCCCCGAGGTCGAAGCCGACGCTGCTCTCGCCCCAGACGACCAGGGCGACGTCCCGGCCGACGAGTTCACGGGTGAGCCGCTCCTCGAGGTCGAACCGGCGGTCGGGGCTGTCGCGCCCGGAGACGACGCCCGGCTGCACGACCGCGATCCCGACCCGGTCGCCGGTGTCCGGCCGGGGCGACCACACCCACGCGGCGCCGGTCGCGGCGGCCGCGGCGACCAGCCCCGCCACGGCGGGCACGCGGGCCCGCCGGACCGCGACCAGCCCCGCCACGGCGGGCACGCGGGCCCGCCGGACCGCGACCAGCACCGCCACGGCGACGTTCAGCGCCACCACCAGGAAGCTGAGCAGCCACACCCCGCCGACCGACGCCAGCCGCAGCGCCGCCTCCACCTGCCACTGGCTCGCGCCGAGCACGCCCCAGGGGCCGCCGAGCCCCTCCCAGGAACGGACGAGTTCCACGGCCAGCCAGCCCGACGGCAGCACGACGAGCGCCGCCAGGACCCGGCCCCGTGACGGGACCCCGCCGAGCAGGCGGCGCACCAGCCAGCCCCACGGCGCCCACAACGCGCCGAGCAGGGCGGCGATGACGAACGTGAACACGTGCAGGTTCGGCAGCAGCCAGTGGTGCATGGCCAGCATGAAGCCGAACCCGCCCCACCAGCCGTCGCAGGCCGCCCGCCTCCCCGTCGGCGCGGCGCGGGCCAGCAGGATCCAGGGGACCAGGGCGACGTAGGCGAACCACCACAGGGACGGGGCGGGAAAGGCCAGGACGGGCAGGGCACCCGCGACCGCGGCGGCGGCCGAGCGCCGCCACGGGGAGGTGAACCGGTGGTCGAGCGTCTTCATGGGCGCCTCCTACCCCGTGGTGCCCCCCAGTGTCCGTCCCGGAGACGATCCGGAACAGTGCGCGCCGGCTCAGTCGATCACAGGAGCCGTCCGCGGGCCGGGAAGGCGGCGCCACTTCTCCCGCACGACCACCTCGCTCAGCCGCCAGCCGTCGTCCGTGCGCAGCACGGCGAACGCGCACCGCCCGCCGTACACGAGGTCCGGCGAAGCGGACCCGCCGGCTGACGAACAGGTGCTGCCGCACGGGAGACGTCCCCAGATGCTCCGCGAGCCACCCGGCCACCTGCCCGGCGCTCCCCTCGATCCCGCCGGCCGAGCGGTAGTCCACCCGTCCCTGCGCCGTGAACAGCCCTCGGTACGCCTCCCCGTCACCGTCGTCCACGGCCACCGCGTACTCGGTGACGAGCCCGCCGACGGCCGGCCGGTCCCTCACGGCCGCGAGCTCCGCACGCTGCGTCATCGGCTCGGTGCCGGCCGTGCGACGGGCGGAGCCAAGGGGCGTGCGCGGATATTCGCTGGCCTTCGCGTGCGACGGGGCCGAGGCTGGGTGCCGTGAACGATCAGCAGACCGGGACGCGCCCCAGGTTCGAGGTGCGTGCCCGCCACACCGGGTCCACCGTCACCGTCTACCAGGCCTACCGGCCGGAGATCGGCCGCGCCGCGGCGCGCGACGGCCGCTTCCCGTCGACCTGGAGCCGGGAGCGCATGACCTGGGTCAAGCCGTCGTTCCTGTGGATGATGTACCGCTGCGGCTGGGGCACGAAGAAGGACCAGGAGACCGTGCTGGCCGTGGAGATCAGCCGCGAGGGGTTCGTCCGGGCCCTGCGGAACGCGTGCCTGTCGCACCACGTCCCCGCCCTGCACGGCGACGCGGCCGCCTGGAGACGGGAGCTGCGGCGGGCGCCCGCGCGGGTGCAGTGGGACCCGGAGCGGGACCTGCGCCTCGACCCGCTGCCGTACCGCTCGCTCCAGCTGGGGCTCGCGGGGGAGGCGGCCGCCCGGTACGCCGACGAGTGGATCGTGGGCATCGAGGACGTGACGCCGCTCGCCACGGAGATCCGCGGCCTGGTGCGTGAGGGGGAGCTCGACCGTGCGGCCGGGTTGCTGCCGGAGGAGCGGCCGTACCCCCTCGACGACGAGGTGCTCGCACATCTGCGAGCCTGAGGATCTTCGTTTCCGCTCTTCGTCAGGAGGAACTCATGAAGCGTCTCGTCACCGTGGTCACCGGCGGCAGCCGGGGGATCGGTGCCGCGACCTGTCTGCGGCTCGCGGCTCAGGGACACGACGTGGTGGTGAACTACGTCCGGGACTCCGCGGCCGCCGAGGAGGTGGCGAAGGGCGTGCGGGCGGCCGGGGCGCGGGCCGCGACCGTGCGGGCGGACACGTCCGTCGAGGCGGACGTCGAGCGGCTCTTCGAGGTGGCGGAGCGGGAGCTGGGGCCGGTGACGGGGCTGGTGAACAACGCGGCGGTGACCGGGCCGCTGGGGCGGTTCGCCGAGGTCGACACCGCGACCCTGCGCCGGGTCGTGGACGTCAACCTCATGGGGACGCTGCTGTGCGCGCGGCGGGCCGCGCAGCTCATGACGCCCCGGGGCGAGGGAGTGATCGTGAACGTCTCGTCCGGGGCCGCGACGCTGGGCAGCCCGGACGAGTACGTGCACTACGCGGCGACCAAGGCCGCCGTGGACGCGCTGACGCTGGGGCTGGCCAAGGAGCTCGGTCCGGACGGCATCCGCGTCAACGCGGTCGCCCCGGGCCTGATCGACACGGAGATGCACGCCGCCATGGGCGCTCCGGACCGGGTCCGGCGGATGGCGCCGGCGATTCCGCTGCGACGCGCGGGGCGGGCGGAGGAGGTCGCGGCGGCCGTGGCGTGGCTGATGTCGCCGGACGCCTCGTACACCACGGGGACGGTGCTGCGGGTGGCGGGCGGACGCTGAGGCGTACCGCCGGGGAGCGGAAGGGTCAGGCCGCCTCGACGACCTCGTCGCGGACGGCCGCCGCCCACTCGACCACCAGCAGTTCGTACGTCTCGCGCTCCCGGTCCGACAGGGAGCCGCCCGCGCGCAGCCACAGTGCGCGGATCTGCTCGTTGACCTCGGCGGCGGACCGCACGGAACCAGGGGTCGTTAAATCGGGGGACATGCGGACAAGCCTAGGGCCGGACACTGACGGCGCGCTACCGGACGGCCACGCGTCCCGGGGGGCCGGTCAGTGCGCCGGCTCGCCGGCGTCGGGACTCAGCACACCCGCGCCGACCAGCACGATGATGACGATTCCCAGGATGATGCGGTACCAGACGAACGGCATGAAGCTCTTGGTCGAGATGAACTTCATGAACCAGGCGATCACGGCGTACCCGACCGCGAAGGCGATGATCGTCGCGAAGACCGTCGGGCCCCAGGAGACGTGTCCGCCCTCCGCGGCGTCCTTGAGCTCGAACAGGCCGGAGGCCAGCACCGCGGGGATGGCGAGCAGGAAGGAGTAGCGGGCCGCGGCCTCGCGCCGGTACCCCATGAACAGGCCGCCGCTGATGGTGGCGCCGGAGCGGGAGACGCCCGGGATGAGGGCCATGGCCTGGCAGACGCCGTAGATCAGGCCGTCCTTGACGGTCAGGTCCCCGAGTTCCTTGCGCTGCTTGGCCGCGCGGTGCCGGCCGCCGCTCTCGTCCCGTGCCGCGAGGCGGTCGGCGATGCCGAGGACGACGCCCATGCCGATCAGCATCGCCGCAGTGAGCCGCAGATCGCGGAACGGGCCCTCGATCTGTTCCTTGAGCGTCACCCCGAGCACGCCGATCGGGATCGAGCCGACGATGACGAGCCAGCCCATGCGCGCGTCCTGGTCCCGGCGCATCTCCTTGTTCGTCAGCGAGCGGGTCCAGGCCGACAGGATCCGCCCGATGTCCTTGCGGAAGTAGATCAGCACCGCGGTCTCCGTGCCGATCTGGGTGATCGCGGTGAAGGCCGCGCCCGGGTCCTCCCAGCCGGAGAAGGCCGCGGTCAGCCGCAGGTGCGCGCTGGAGGAGACGGGGAGGAACTCGGTCAGCCCCTGGACGAGTCCGAGGATGAGGGATTCAAACCAAGACATGAGGTAGCGGAGTCCAAGTGCCGATCGTGCAACGGGCGAAGGGCACACCGGACCGCGGCGTGCGGCGATCGATGATCGGGTGCGCCGAGGCGAAGCGTAGCGCCCCAAGATGACGGATCCGGCACAGGGGTTTCACGGCCCGCCGGGGTCCGGCGGGCTCCGGACGGCGGCGGCTCAGGCCGCCGTCGGGCCGCTCACCGTCCACCCCGGGGTCTGCGGACGGGGCGTCAGGTCCTCGTGGCGCACCCGGTCGCCACAGGCCCGGCAGGTGACGACCGGGACGAGCTCGTCGCCGCAGGCGTGCTCGAGCGCCATGGGCAGGTCGCTGCCCTGGCGCAGATGGCGGTCGCCCCACTCCTTCAGGATCAGCAGCACGGGCTCCAGCTCCAGCCCCGCCCGGGTGGGGCGGTACTCGAAGCGCTGCGGGCGTTCGCTGTAGGGACGCTTGGTCAGGATCCCGGCGTCGACCAGCCGCTTCAGCCGCGTGGCCAGGATGTCGCGCGGAGCCCCGATGTTGCGCACCAGCTGGTCGAAACGGCCGTTGCCGAGGCACACCTCGCGCAGCACGAGCAGGGAGTACTTCTCGCCGACGAGGGCCAGGGTGTCGGCGATCGAGCAGGGGCGCGGGTCTTTGGAGGCGGCCATACGGCCAAGTCTAGGGGAGGGTTTGTTTTTCCAACTCACCGCGCTAAGGTGAGTTCGGATTTCCTACTCACTGGTAATCGTCCCGGTCGCCGCCCGGGTGGCCGAGGAGACCGAGGAGGCCGCACCATGCGTGACGCAGTCGTCGTCGAAGCCGTACGCACCCCCATCGGCAAGGGAAAGCCGGGCGGCGCCCTCGCCCACGTCCACCCCGTCGAGCTCCTCGCCCACACCCTGCGCACCCTCGTCGAGCGGTCCGGCGTCGACCCGGAACTGATCGACGACGTCATCGGGGGAACCGTCGACCAGGTCGGCGAGCAGGCCATGAACACCACGCGTTACGCCGTGCTGTCCGCCGGCCTGCCCGAGTCGGTGCCGGCGACCACCGTGGACCGCCAGTGCGGCTCCTCCCAGCAGGCCGTGCACTTCGCGGCACAGGGCGTCGTCTCCGGCGCGTACGACCTCGTCGTCGCCTGCGGGGTGGAGTCCATGAGCCGGGTGCCGATGTGGTCCAACGTCCCTCCCGGCAAGGACCCGTTCGGCCCCGGAGTCGCCGGGCGCTATCCGGACGGGCTCGTCCCGCAGGGCATCAGCGCCGAGCTCATCGCCGCGAAGTGGTCGATCACCCGCGAGCGGATGGACGCCTTCGCCGTCTCCTCGCACCGCAAGGCCGCCGCGGCGTGGGACGCCGGTCTGTTCGACGCCGAGGTCGCGCCCCTGGAGGGGGTGACCCGCGACGAGTGCGTCCGGCCGGGCAGCACCACCGAGACCCTGGCCGGCCTGAGGCCCGCCTACCACGACCCGGTCCTCGCCGAGCGCTTCCCGCAGATCGAGTGGAACGTCACCGCGGGCAACGCCAGCCCGCTCAACGACGGCGCCTCCGCCGTGCTCATCGCCTCCGGCGAGACCGCGGCCCGGCTCGGGCTGCGGCCGCTCGCCCGGCTGCACAGCTTCGCGGTCACCGGCTCCGACCCGCTGCTGATGCTCACCGGTGTCGTCCCGGCGACCGAGAAGGTGCTGCGCCGGGCCTCCCTGTCGCTCGACGACATCGACCTGTTCGAGGTCAACGAGGCGTTCTCGAGCGTGGTCCTGGCCTGGCAGCAGGAGACCGGAGCCGACCTCGCCAAGGTCAACGTGCACGGCGGCGCCGTCGCCCTCGGCCACCCGCTGGGCGCCAGCGGCACCCGGCTGACCACGACCCTGGTCCACGCGATGCGCGAACGCGGCGCGCGGTACGCCCTGCAGACCATGTGCGAGGCGGGCGGACTCGCCAACGCGATGATCCTAGAATCGGTGTGACGGGCCGTCAGCGCCCGCGCAGCTGATGCCGCCTGCGCCACGCCACCGCCGCGCCCGCCAGGCCCGGTACGGCGATGCAGGCCAGCGCGAGCAGGAAGGCCGGGGAGGTCGGCGTCGAGGCGCGGGCGCCGGCCACGGCGTAGGCGGCGGTGTTCGGGATCGAACCGAGCGCCGTCGCCAGCAGGAACGGCAGCAGGCCCATGCGGGAGACGGCGGCGCAGTAGTTCGAGGCGGCGAACGGGATGCCCGGGAACAGCCGGGCCGCCAGCACGGAGCGGAAGCCGTGCCGGCTCAGCTGGCGGTCCGCGGCCTTCAGCCAGCGTCCGCGCAGCAGCGGACGCAGCGCGTCCTGGCCGAGCGCCCGCCCCAGGCAGAAGGCCAGCCCGGCGCCGAGCACCGTGCCGCCCAGCGCGGCACCCAGACCCAGCTGGGAGCCGAACAGCGCGCCCGCGGCGAGGTTCAGCAGCGGACGCGGCACGAACGCCACCGTGCACACCCCGTAGGCCACCGCGTACGCCACCACCGCCGCGGCCCCGCCGAGCTGCGCCGGCCAGCCGTCGGTCAGCAGCCGCTGCGGCTCGAGGAGCAGCATCGTCGACGCCGCGGAGACGAGCAGCACGACGAGCAGGGACAGCCGTGACCACGGCGACAGCAGGACTCTGGCACAGCGGGCGGCGACACCCGTCGCGGCGACGGCGGGCGGAGGAGCGGACGGGGGCGCGGCCGTGGGGACGGCGACCGCGAGGTCCGTGGCGGTGGCCCGGGGAGGGGCCGTGGCGGTGCCCCCAGAGCGGTTGGTGGCATCGAGCATCCGGTGACACTAACCGACAAATGCGTGTGATCGCCGTAGGGTGCGTCTCATGCGCGTCACGAAGGCCCCGACACCCCAGGCGCCGGACGGTCCGCAGGCGCCGGACAGTCCGCTCGCGGACGCCGTGCTGCAGCGGCTCACCGCCGCCTACGGGCCCGCCGCAGATCCGCAGCGGGCCGTGGCCATGCGGGCGTACATGAAGGACGTGGCGCCCTTCCTGGGCCTGACCACGCCGGTCCGCAGGGCCCTGTCCCGCACCGTCGTCGACGGTCTGCCCCGCCCCGGCGAGGCCGACTGCACCGCGATCGCCCTGCGCTGCTGGGCGCTGCCCGAGCGCGAGTACCAGTACTTCGCCGTGGACTACCTGCGCCGCCACGTGCGCCACTGCTCCTCCGGATTCCTGCCCGTCGCCCGGCACCTCGTCACCACCGCCCCGTGGTGGGACACCGTCGACCTGCTCGCCGCGCACGTCGTCGGCGCGCTCGTCGCCGCCGGTCCGGAGCTCACGGCGGACATGGACGACTGGAGCGGCGCCGACGACCGGTGGCTCGTCCGCACCGCCCTGCTCCACCAGCTGCGCTTCAAGGAGCGCACCGACACCGGGCGCCTGTTCGACTACTGCCGGCGCCAGTCCGGGCACCCGGACTTCTTCGTCCGCAAGGCCATCGGCTGGTGCCTGCGCGAGTACGCCAAGACCGACCCCGACGCCGTACGGGCCTTCCTGGCACGGGAACGAGGGCGGTTCGCGCCGCTGTCGGTGCGGGAGGCGCTGAGGAACATCGGCGCGTAGCGACCCGGTCCGGCTCCGAAAACCATTCGACGCCGGGCGGATCGTCGGCGATGATCGACGCCATGTTCCGGTACGCCTTCCACCTCGCTGCATCCGCCCCCGCGGATGCCCCGAAGGCTGCCGTTCCCACGTTCCCGGCCGCCGTCGACGGCGCCCGAAGCTGACCCTCCCCGGATCGTCCGGCGGACCCCGCAGGGGGAGGGTCGGCACCTTCCCGGGGGTCCCCGTCCCGCCGTCCGCGGCATCCGCCGCGCGGCGGGGCGATCACGCGCCATTCACCGAGAGGCTTCGAGGTACCGCCATGTCCAAGACGGCGTACGTCCGCACCAAACCGCATCTGAACATCGGCACGATGGGCCACGTCGACCACGGCAAGACCACCCTGACCGCCGCCATCACCAAGGTCCTCGCCGCGCGCGGCAGCGGCAGTTTCGTGCCGTTCGACCGCATCGACCGGGCGCCCGAGGAGGCGGCGCGCGGCATCACCATCAACATCGCGCACGTCGAGTACGAGACCGACACCCGGCACTACGCGCACGTCGACATGCCCGGCCACGCCGACTACGTCAAGAACATGGTCACCGGCGCCGCGCAGCTCGACGGGGCGATCCTCGTCGTCTCCGCGCTCGACGGGATCATGCCGCAGACCGCCGAGCACGTCCTGCTCGCCCGTCAGGTGGGCGTCGACCACATCGTCGTCGCCCTCAACAAGGCCGACGCGGGCGACGAGGAGCTCACCGACCTGGTCGAGCTGGAGGTCCGCGACCTGCTGTCCGCGCACGGCTACGGCGGTGACTCCGCGCCCGTCGTCCGGGTCTCCGGGCTGAAGGCCCTGGAGGGCGACCCGCGCTGGACCGCGTCGATCGACGCGCTGCTCGACGCGGTGGACACCTATGTGCCCATGCCCGAGCGGTACCTGGACGCGCCGTTCCTGCTGCCGGTGGAGAACGTGCTCACCATCACCGGCCGGGGCACCGTGGTGACCGGCGCGGTGGAGCGCGGCACGATCCGCGTGGGCGACCGGGTCGAGGTGCTCGGCGCCGGGGTGGAGACCGTCGTGACCGGCCTCGAGACCTTCGGCAAGCCCATGGCGGAGGCGCAGGCCGGGGACAACGTGGCGCTGCTGCTGCGCGGGGTGCCGCGCGACGCGGTGCGCCGCGGGCACGTGGTGGCCGCGCCGGGCAGCGTGGTGCCGAGCCGGCGCTTCACGGCGCAGGTGTACGTGCTGTCGGCCCGCGAGGGCGGCCGCACGACCCCGGTGTCGACCGGCTACCGGCCGCAGTTCTACATCCGCACCGCGGACGTGGTCGGCGACGTCGACCTCGGCGAGGCGGCCGTCGCCCGGCCCGGGGACACGGTCACCATGACCGTGGAACTGGGGCGAGAGGTGCCGCTGGAGCCCGGGCTCGGCTTCGCCGTCCGTGAGGGCGGGCGGACGGTCGGGGCCGGCACGGTGACAGCGGTGGACTGAACCGGCCCGGGCCGGGACCCGTCCGGGGGGCGGGTCCCGGCCCGGCCGTCACGGGACCGCGCCGCGGTGGGCCGGCCCGCCGCCGAGGAGCTGCGCGCCGCCCGCACCCGGGCGTGAACCCGCCGGCGCGCGTCCCGGCAGAATGGGCCCGTGCACGAGCCCGAGCCCCTTCCCGTGACCCGCGCCGTCGATCACGGCACCGCCAAGCTGATGCCCGACGTCGACCGGGAGCGAGCCTGGCTGCTGACGGTCGACGGGGCGCCGCAGTCGTACGTCGACCTGGACGAGCCGACCCACCTGGAGTTCGAGTACGCCCGGCGGCTCGGACACGTCCTGGACACCCTCGCCGAGCCGGGACGCCCGCTGGACGTGCTGCACCTGGGCGGCGGCGCGCTCACCCTGCCCCGCTACCTGGCCGCCACCCGGCCCGGCTCCCGGCAGGACGTCGTCGAGGCCGACCGGGCCCTGCTGGAGCTGGTCGCCGAGCACCTGCCGCTGCCCGAGGGCGCCCGCGTCGCGCTGCACGCGGCGGACGCCCGCGCCTGGCTGGAGGCCGCGCCCGCGGACTCGGCGGACGTCCTGGTCGCCGACGTCTTCGGCGGCTCACGGGTCCCGGCGCACCTCACCTCCGTCACCTACGTCCGTGAGGCGGCGCGGGTCCTGCGGGACGGCGGGGCGTACCTCGCCAACCTCCCGGACGCGGCCCCGTTCGCCTTCCTGCGCTCGCAGCTCGCCACGCTCGCCACGGAGTTCGAGGAGCTGGTGCTCATCGCCGAACCGGGCGTGCTGCGCGGGCGGCGGTTCGGCAACGCGGTGCTGGCCGCCGCGCACCGCCCCCTCGACACCGCCGCCCTGGCCCGGCTCACCGCGGCCGACGCCTTCCCCGCCCGGGTGGAACACGGCACGGCCCTGCGGGACTTCGTCCGCGGTGCGCGGCCGGTACGGGACGAGGACGCCGTACCGTCACCCGAGCCCCCCGACGGGGCGTTCGGCATCGGCTGACCCGCGGTCCGCCTCCGGCGCCGTCCCGGTGACGTGCCGGGTGCGGCGGCGCAGGTTCCGCACGTCCGGCACGCACAGCACCGCCGCCGTGACCACCACGACCAGCGCGGCACAGCCCCACAGCGCCTCCGGGCGCCCGAACGCCGTCTCGGCCGGGCCCGCCAGCGCCATCGCCGCCGGCACGAGCGCGACCGAGCCGAACCAGTCGTACGCCGAGACCCGGGACAGCTTCTCCTCCGGGATCTCCTGGTGCAGCGCGGTCATCCAGGAGACGCCGAACACCTCGAGGGTCACGCCGGTCACGAACATCACCGCGCACAGCACACCGACCGGCACCGGCACGGCGAGCGCGGCGGACGGCAGGGCCAGCGGGAACACGCACAGGGTGCCGACGAACAGCAGACGGCGCGGTTGCCAGCGGGTCATCAGCAGCGCGCCCACCACCGTGCCCGCGCCGAAGAAGGCCAGGGCCAGGCCCCACGGCGCGGCGCCGCCCAGGTGGTCGCGGGCGACCAGCGGCCCGTAGACCGCGTCGGCGGCGCCGACGACCGCGTTGGCGACGGAGAACTGGATGACGATGCCCCACAGCCAGGGCCGGCCGGTGAACTCCCGCCAGCCCTCCTTCAGGTCGGCGAGCATGCCGCCGCCCGGGGCGCGCGGCGGTATGTGCTTCACGTCGAGCAGGGCCCGCAGGGCCGCGGCGAGGGCGAAGGCCGCCGCGTCCGCCGCGAGCACCCAGCCCGGCCCGATCGCGGCGACCATGGCCCCGCCGAGCGCGGCCCCGCCCAGGGTCGCCCCGTGCATCGCCATCCGGAACACCGCGAACGCCCGGCCGGCCTGCTCGCCGTCGACCGAGGACAGCAGCATGCCCTCGGCGGCCGGGTTGAAGAACGCCTGACCGGTGCCGCCCAGCGCGCTGAGCAGCATCATCTGCCACAACCGCGCCTCGCCGGTCAGGACCAGCGCCGCGAACACGGCCTGCGAGACGCAGTTCAGCGCGTTGGCCGCGACCATCACCCGGTGGCGCGGGAGGCGGTCCGCGACGGCACCGCCGATCAGCAGGAACAGCACCAGGGGCAGGGTGCGGGCGGCGGCCACCAGTCCCACGTCGCCGCCGTCGCCGCCCGCACCCAGCACGGCGAAGGCGGCGGCGATCAGCGCGCCGTGGCTGCCGAGGTTGGTCACCACGGCGGCGGCGGTCAGCAGGGTGTAGTTGCGGCCCGCCCAGGCGGGGCGGCGGAGGGAGGCTGTGGTCGGCACCCCGTGACTATCTCCGGGGCGGGGTCGACTTGCCAAACCCGCTTCCCCGCCCCCGGCCCGTCACGACTCCGTCGGCGGTTCCTCGGTGAGGCGCACCGTGCTGAGGATCTTCTCCACGGTCGCGTCGGGGATCTCCTCCTTGACGCCCTTGGCGCCGTACAGGTTCCAGGTGACGAAGTCCCCGGCGGCGTTCTTGAACGCGAAGGTGACCGCCTTGCCCTCGCTGTCGCACTTGCCGTCCTGCGGCGTGTTCTCCGAGCGCGCCCTGGCGACGCTGCCCTTGATGCCCGACGTGGTGGTGTACGGCTCCGGCTTGTCGTACTTCACGCTCTTCTTGTCGGGCTGCGTGTACCCGCCGTAGATCCACCACGGCACCCGGGTCTCGGCCGCCATGTCCGTGTCCTTGGCGCCGTTCTCACCCCGGGTCCCGGCGGTGACGAGGGCGGTGTCCTCCTCGCGGCCGTCCTTGTCGTCGTCGCTGGTGCACCACTTGGACTTCAGGTAGGCCGGGGCGGTGACGGTGGTGCGGCCCATCTCGCCGTTCTTCTCCTCCCACTCGAAGCCCACGCTGGTGTTGGGGGTCTCGATCTCCCAGTCGGCGGGGACGTCGAACATGGTGCCGAAGCGCGTGTTGACGACGACCTGCCAGCCGGGAATCGTCGCCTTCAGTTCCTCGCCGCCCCGGGGGTTGTCCGCGGAGCCGGACGCGCTCGGCTCGGCGGACGTGCTCGGCGACGCGCTCTTGGACGGCTTGGTGTTCTTGCCGCCGTCGGCCTCGTCCTCCTTGTCGCCGCCGAGCACCAGGAACCCGGTGACGCCGGCGGCCACGACGACGGCCGTCGCCGCCACGATCGCCACCAGCTTCGTCCGGTTCCCGCCGCCCCCGCCCTGCGGCGGCTGGGGCGCGCCCGCCGTGGACGGCGCTCCCCACTGCTGCTGCTGTGCGTACGGGTTCGGCTGCTGGTAGCCGGGCTGCTGGTACGGATTCGGCTGCTGGTACCCCGGCTGCTGGTACGGGTTGTTCGACTGCGGGTTCTGCTCGCCCCCGGGCGGCTGCTGTCCTGGCCACATGGGCAGCAACCCTAGCCGTGCGCGGGACACGATTCGGTCACCGCCCTTTGACGGGGGCGTAGCAACTCGGACGCGACGCGGAACGGCGGGCGTCCCCGGATCTGGTCAGCGGATGCTACTCATGGGTAACGTACGGGCATGAGCGCAGACCAGATGTCCGTCGGCGACATGCTCGCCGCCACGGTGCCCATGGCCCGGACCCTCAACCTCCAGTTCCTGGAGACCACACCGGAGCGGGCCGTGGTGGCCCTGCCGGACCAGGGCGAGTACCACAACCACGTGGGCGGGCCGCACGCCGGTGCGATGTTCACGCTCGGCGAGTCGGCGAGCGGCGCCATCGTGCTCGCCGCGTTCGGGGACCAGCTCTCGCGCGCCGTGCCGCTGGCCGTCCGCGCCGAGATCTCCTACAGGAAGCTGGCGATGGGTCCCGTCACCGCCACCGCGACCCTCGGCCGTCCGGCCGCGGAGGTCGTGGCCGAACTGGACGCGGGCCGCCGCCCCGAGTTCCCGGTGTCGATCGCCATCCGCCGCGAGGACGGGGCGGTCACCGGCGAGATGACCGTGGTGTGGACCCTGCGCCCCAACGGCTGACCGTCCTCCCCGCCGCGGATCCCGCGGGGCGGCGCCGGACGCCCCGCTACGGCCGGACCGGGGCGGAGGACACCGCCTCCGTCGGGGCGAACTCCACGTCGACGACGCCCTCCACGGCCCGGATCAGCCGGGCCGCCGCGGGCACCAGCGAGGTGTCCCGGACCCGGCCCACCAGCCGGACCACACCGTCGCGCACCTCCACCCACACCGCCGACCCCGGCCCGGGGAACAGGCGCGCCACCACCTCCCGCCGTACCTGCTCGGCCAGTTCCTCGTCGTCGCGCAGGAACACCTCGAGCAGGTCGGCACGGCTGACCACGCCCTCCAGCACACCCCGTTCGTCCACCACCGGCAGCCGCTTCACCCGGTGGCGGGCCATGAGGCCGGCGGCGTCCGCGAGCGTCACGCCGGCCCGGACCGTGACGGCCGGGGAGGTCATCAGCTCCTTTGCGGTCAACGCCCCCGCCTTCCGCAGGTCCTGGAGGCGGCGCGACCGAGTCCGCCGGTCGGGGTCGCTGTCCCGGAACTCCTGCTCGGGCAGCAGGTCCGCCTCGGACACGACGCCGACGACCCGGCCCCCTCCCTCCGCACGGGCACGGCGCTCACCCTCCGGCCCCGCAGCAGCCGGACGACCTCCTTGAACGCGGTCCTCCGTCCGACGGAGACCACCGACCGGGTCATGACGTCACCGACGACGTGCGGCGCACCGTGCACGGTCCCTCCCCGTTCCTCAGGCTCCGGCCCCGTACGGGCCGTACAGGTCCAGCAGCCGGACCCGGGCGGCGTGCAGCCGGTGGGCGACCACGTCGCCGACCCACCGGGTGACGTCCCGGCCGAACCCGGGGTCGTCCCGGCACAGCGCGCGCACCGCCGCGGCGTCGAACTCGTGGGCCCGCACCAACGTGGCCGCCTCCGCGCCCAGGTGCCAGACGTGCGGGGCGAACAGCCAGGACCAGCCCACGAGTTCGTTGTGCCCGAGGCGTTCGATGACGGCGGCACGGCGGCCGGGCACATGCATGTCGAGCTCGACGCAGCCGGTGCGGATCACCCAGAACCGGTCCGCGCGGCCGCCCTCCTCGAACAGCCGGGTCCCTTGCGGGAAGGACACCTCGTGGGCGGTCCGCAGGAGCCGCGCCCGGTGCTCGGCGGGCAGGGCGCGCGGCATGCCGGGGGACGGGGGAGCGAACACGGCGGGCCTCCCGGACGACGTCACGGTCTGTTGCTGCGCTTCCAGCCTCCTGCGGCACCGCGTCCCGGGCCATGGGCCTTACGGCCCTGGTGGGAGGACGTCCGGCCCTGCCCGGCCGCCGCCGCGCGGCGGCCCGTGCCGCCCCGTGCGTCCGCGCGCCGATTGCGCCACATGCCGCCGTCCGGCTGTGCGAGGGGTGTCGAGGCGCACGAGACTGGTACCCCGTCCTGACGCCCGACGCGGAACGCGACGTGCGCCGCCCCGCGGCCACCGCACGATCACCCACGTCGACCACCCACGGAGTCATCCATGCCCGAGGACCTGGACACCCGGACCGTACTGAGCGACGAGGAAGTGCGCACGCTGGACGCCCACTGGCGGGCCGCCAACTACCTTGCGGCGGGCCAGATCTACCTGCTGGCGAACCCGCTGCTGACCGAACCCCTCCGGCCCGAGCACATCAAGCCCCGGCTGCTCGGGCACTGGGGCACCTCACCCGGACTGAACCTGGTGCACACCCACCTCAACCGGGTGATCGCGGCCCGCGGACTGGACGCCCTGTGCGTCTGGGGGCCGGGCCACGGCGGCCCCTCCGTGCTGGCCAACTCCTGGCTGGAGGGCAGCTACACCGAGACGTACCCGGACGTCGGCCGGGACGCGGCGGGCATGGAGCGGCTGTTCCGGCAGTTCTCGTTCCCCGGCGGCGTGCCCAGCCACGTGGCCCCCGAGGTGCCCGGCTCCATCCACGAGGGCGGCGAGCTCGGCTACTCCCTCGCCCACGCCTACGGCGCCGCGCTCGACCACCCCGGCCTGCTGGTCGCCTGCGTGATCGGGGACGGCGAGGCGGAGACCGGGCCGCTGGCCGCGTCCTGGCACTCCAACAAGTTCCTCGACCCGGTCCACGACGGCGCCGTCCTGCCGATCCTGCACCTCAACGGCTACAAGATCGCCAACCCGACCGTCCTGGCCCGCCTGCCCGAGGCCGAACTCGACGCCCTGCTGCGCGGCTACGGCCACGAGCCGATCCACGTGAGCGGCGACGACCCGGCCACCGTCCACCGGGCGATGGCGCAGGCCATGGACACCGCGCTGGACCGCATCGCCGAGGCGCAGCGCGCCGCCCGCGAGGACGGCGCGACCGAGCGGACGCGCACGCCGGTGATCGTGCTGCGCACCCCGAAGGGCTGGACCGGCCCCGCCGAGGTGGACGGGAAGCCCGTCGAGGGCACCTGGCGCGCCCACCAGGTGCCGCTCGCCGGCGTCCGCGACGACCCGGAGCACCTGCGGCAGCTGGAGGCCTGGCTGAAGTCGTACCGGCCCGAGGAGCTGTTCGACGACGCGGGCCGGCCCGCCGCGGACGTCCTCGCCTGCGTCCCGGAGGGCGCCCGGCGCCTCGGCGCCACCCCGTACGCCAACGGCGGGCTGCTGGTGCGCGAGCTGCCGATGCCCTCCCTCGACGGCTTCGCCGTCCCGGTCGACAAGCCCGGCGCCACGCTGCACGAGCCCACCCGGGTCCTCGGCGACCTCCTCGAACGGATCATGAAGGACACCGCGGACCGGCGGGACTTCCGGCTCGTGGGCCCGGACGAGACCGCCTCCAACCGGCTGCAGGCCGTGTTCGACGCCAGCGGCAAGGCCTGGCAGGCCGGCGTCCTCGACGTCGACGAGCACCTCGACCGGCACGGCCGGGTGATGGAGATCCTCTCCGAACACCTCTGCCAGGGCTGGCTGGAGGGCTACCTCCTCACCGGCAGGCACGGGCTGTTCTCCTGCTACGAGGCGTTCGTGCACATCGTCGACTCCATGGTCAACCAGCACATCAAGTGGCTGAAGACCTCGCGGGAGCTGCCCTGGCGCGCGCCCGTCGCCTCGCTCAACTACCTGCTCACCTCGCACGTGTGGCGCCAGGACCACAACGGCTTCTCCCACCAGGACCCCGGCTTCGTCGACCACGTGCTGAACAAGAGCCCCGAGGTCGTACGGGTCTACCTGCCACCGGACGCCAACACCCTGCTGTCGGTCGCCGACCACGCGCTGCGCAGCCGCGACCACGTCAACGTGATCGTGGCCGGCAAGCAGCCCTGCTTCGACTGGCTGCCGATCGACGAGGCGCGCGTCCACTGCGCGCGCGGCGCCGGCATCTGGGAATGGGCCGGCACCGAGGACGGCGGCGCACCCGACGTGGTGCTGGGCTGCGCCGGCGATGTGCCGACCCAGGAGGTGCTGGCCGCCGCGCAGCTGCTGCGCCGCCACCTGCCGGAGCTGGCGGTCCGGGTGGTGAACGTCGTCGACATCGCCCGGCTGCTGCCCCGCGGGGAGCACCCGCACGGCATGACCGACTTCGAGTACGACGGCCTGTTCACCGCCGACAAGCCGGTGATCTTCGCCTACCACGGCTATCCGTGGCTGATCCACCGCCTGGCCTACCGCCGCAACGGCCACCCGAACCTGCACGTGCGCGGGTACAAGGAGTCCGGCACCACGACCACGCCCTTCGACATGGTCGTCCGCAACGACCTCGACCGCTACCGGCTGGTCATGGACGTCATCGACCGCGTCCCCGGCCTCGCGGTGCGGGCCGCCGCCGTGCGTCAGCGGATGGCCGACGCGCGCACCCGGCACCACGCCTGGATCCGCGAGCACGGCACCGACCTGCCGGAGGTCGCCGGGTGGAGCTGGAACGCGTGAGCGCCGGGCACCGTCCGACCCCGGCGCCGACCGGGCGTCACGGCCTGCCGTGCGCGTCGCGGTGGGCCTTCGCCAGCTCCGCGTACATGGTGCCGTTGAGCGTCAGCCCCCGGCGCTCCTCCTCGGTCAGCTCCCGCCGCACCTTCGCCGGCACCCCCGCGACGAGCGACCCCGGCGGCACCTCCATGCCCTGCGGCACCAGCGCCTGCGCGGCGACGAGGGAGCCCGCGCCGATCACCGCGCCGTTGAGCACCGTGGCCCCCATGCCGATCAGACAGTCGTCCCCGACGGTCGCGCCGTGCACCACGGCGTTGTGCCCGATGGAGACGCGCTCGCCCACGCTGACCGGGAAGCCGGGGTCGGCGTGGAGCGTGCAGTTGTCCTGGACGTTGCTGTCCGCGCCGACGGAGATCCGCTCGACGTCACCGCGCAGCACGGCCCCGTACCAGACGCTCGCGCCCGCGTGCAGCGTCACGTCCCCGATCACCGCGGCCGTGGGCGCCACGAACGCCTCCTCCTCCACGCGCGGCTCCTTGCCGCCGATGCCGGTGATCAGCGCCTGGTGCGTCATCGTCGCCTCCTCGTCGGGTGATGGAGGCACCGTACGCCACCACCATGGGGTGAAGATCACAGGGGCACCGGCCCGCCGGCGCCGCGCCCGCCGACTACGGTGAGCGGGTGCCGAAGAGCAAGAACACGTTCTCGTCCTGGTCGCGCCGCCTCGCGCAGCGCGCGGTCCACGCGGGCTGGTCCTGGGTGCAGCGCACGGGTTCGGTGACCGCCGAGCACCCCGGCCGCTTCCGCTTCGGTTCCATGGGAACGGGTACCAGGCTCGCCTTCCCGCTCGGCACGATCTTCGGCGAACCCTGGATCCACGTCGGCGCCCACTGCATCGTCGGCGAACAGGTCACCCTCACCGCCGGCCTGATGCCCGGCCTCGACCTCGGTCCCGACCCGATCCTGCGCATCGGCGACGGGGTCGTCCTGGGCCGCGGCAGCCACGTCATCGCCGACACGACCGTCACCATCGGCAGCGACTGCTACTTCGGGCCGTACGTCTACGTCACCTCCACCAACCACTCCTACGACGATCCGCACGAGCCCATCGGCAAGCAGTGGCCGCGGATGGAGCCGGTGCGGATCGGCCCCGGGTGCTGGATCGGCACCGGTGCGGTGATCCTGCCGGGGGCGCGGATCGGACGGAACGTGGTGGTGGCCGCGGGCGCGGTGGTCCGGGGCACGGTGCCCGACCACGCCGTGGTCGCGGGCGCCCCGGCCCGGGTCGTGCGCCGCTGGACGCCCGCCGACGGCTGGCAGCCGCCGCTGCGCACCCCGGCACCCGTACCGATCCCGGAGGGCGTCACCCCGGAGCAGTTGCGGGCCCTGTCGGAACTGGACGAGGAGAGCGCCGCCCGGCTCGCGGAGCCGGCCGGGGACGGCGCGGCGCGGCTCGCCGAGCTGGAGCCGGGGAGCTGAGACACGGCAGCTCACCGGGGGAGCCGCGGGCGGCTGCCGCCGGCCGGGGCGAGGAGCGCCGCCACGGCGGGCCCCGCAGTACAGTGCGGTGAACGATCGGGTGCACCACGCCGTAGCCGAACGAAATGGACCATGGGACCCACTCCACCGAGCGGAAGGGACGGAACGTGTCGGACCTCGACCTGCTGACCCGGTCCCTGGCGCGCAACGTCAAGCGCTGGCGCACCGAGCGCGGCTTCACCCTGGACGCGCTGGCGGCGCGGGCGGGCGTCAGCCGCGGCATGCTCATCCAGATCGAACAGGCCCGCACCAACCCGAGCATCGGCACGGTCGTCAAGATCGGTGACGCGCTCGGGGTCAGCATCACCACCCTGCTCGACTACGAGCGGGGCCCGAAGGTCCGGATCGTCCCCGCCGACCAGGCCGTACGGCTCTGGCACACCGGGGCCGGCAGCTACAACCGGCTGCTCGCGGGCACCGAGGCCCCCGGCCCGCTGGAGATGTGGGACTGGCGGCTCGTGCCGGGCGAGAGCAGCGACTCCGACCCGCACCCCGCCGGCACGGTCGAACTCGTCCACGTCACGTCCGGGGAGCTGACGCTCACCGTCGACGGGGTGGAGCACCGCGTGCCGGCCGGCGCGAGCGCCTCCTTCGAGGCCAACACCGCGCACACCTACGGAAATCGGGGCGACGTCCCGATGGAGATGATCATGACCGTCTCGGTGCCGCCCGTGCACTGAGACGCCCCTCGGGCGGCCGCGGAACGGCTGTTACGGTGCGGCCATGCGCGCACCCATCGGAGACTTCGACCACGCCACCCCCGCCCCCGACCGCCTCGACGAGCTCATCCCCGCGGTGGCCGGCGCCGTCCGCGGCTGGAGCGGCAGCGTCCCCGCCGAGCAGATCCTCTACGTCGACACCGACCCGCGCTGGGCCGACACCGCCGTCTTCGTGGAGCACTACGGCCGGGAGCTGCTGGAGCGGTCGGCGAACTGCGTGGTGGTCGCGGGCAGGCGCGGCGGCGAGAGCACGCTGGCCGCCTGCGTGGTGCTGTCCACCACCCGGGTCGACGTCAACGGGGTCGTGCGCCGCCGGCTCGGCGCCCGCAAGGCGTCCTTCGCCCCGATGGACACGGCGACGGGGGAGACCGGCATGGAGTACGGCGGCATCACCCCGATCGGGCTGCCCGGCGACTGGCCGGTGCTGGTGGACGCGGCCGTCGTCGACCTGCCGTACGTGCTCGTGGGCAGCGGCCGGCGCCGGGGCAAACTGCTGGTGCCGGGCAAGGCGTTCGCGGAGCTGCCGGGAGCGGTCGTACTGGAGGGGCTGGGCGTGGCCTGACGGTCACCCCGCCGCGTGGTGGGCCAGGGCCAGGTGCGGATCCGTCTCGCCCGGCACCGGTTCCGGATCGGCGTGGACCAGGGCCGCGGTGAGGCGCGGTACGGCGTGCAGCAGGGCGTGTTCCGCGTCGACCGCGATGCGGTGGGCCTCGCGCACCGTCGCCCCGCCGTCCACCACGACCGCCACCTCCGCGCGCAGCCGGTGACCGATCCAGCGCAGCCGCAGCTCGCCCACCCCGCGCACCCCCGGAACCCGCGCCAGCGCCCGCTCGGCCCGGTCGACCAGCGCCGGGTCGACGGCGTCCATCACCCGCCGGAACACCTCCCGCGCGGCGTCCCGCAGGACCAGCGCGATCGCCGCGGTGATCGCCAGCCCCACGACCGGGTCCGCGAACCGCCACCCGAGGGCCGCGCCGCCGGCGCCCAGCAGCACGGCCAGCGAGGTGAACCCGTCCGTGCGGGCGTGCAGTCCGTCGGCGACCAGCGCGGCCGAGCCGATGGCACGCCCGACGCGGATGCGGTACCGGGCCACCCACTCGTTGCCCGCGAACCCGACGAGCGCCGCGACGGCGACCGCCGGCACGTGCTCGACGGGGCGCGGGTCGAGGAGCCGGCCGAGCGCGGTCCAGCCGGCGAAGGCCGCGGAGGCGGCGATGGTCAGCACGACGGCGACGCCGGCCAGGTCCTCGGCCCGCCCGTAGCCGTAGGTGAAGCGGCGGGTGGCGGCGCGCCTCCCCAGGACGAAGGCGATGCCCAGCGGTACGGCGGTGAGCGCGTCCGCCGCGTTGTGCACCGTGTCGCCGAGCAGCGCCACCGATCCCGAGGCGACCACCACGGCCGCCTGCGCCAGCGCGGTCACGCCGAGCACCGCCAGCGAGACCCACAGCGCGCGCAGGCCGCGGGCGGAGGACTCCAGGGCGGAGTCGACTCTGCCGGCGCTCTCGTGGGAGTGGGGGGTGAGGAGGTGGGCGAGGCGGTGGCGCAGGGACGCGCGGGGGTGCGGGTGGTCGTGCCCGTGCTCCGGTCCGGGCTCGTGGTGGTGTGCGTGCTGCCGGCTCATGCGGGTCCCCTTCCGGTGCGCGGGGTGGACGTGGTGGCACCCAGGGAGCCATTATGTGCGTATGAGCGCACGCATGCACCTGTCACCTGCGCAGGATGCGCACCCACGCACTCCGGGCGAGGAGCAGTTCGCGCTCGCGGCGGAACTCCTCGCGCTGCTCGGCGACCGCACCCGGCTGGCCCTGCTGCACGCCCTGACCGGCGGCGAGGCCGACGTCACCACGCTCACCGAGGCGTGCGGCGCGGCGCGGCCGGCGGTCAGCCAGCATCTGGCGCGGCTGCGCCTCGCGGGGCTGGTGGACACGCGCAAGGAGGGCCGCCGGGTGGTCTACTCCCTGCGCGACGGCCATCTGCGCCGCCTGGTGGACGAGGCGCTGAACGTGGCCGGCCACCGGCTCGACGGCCGGCCGCCGCACGACTGACGGGGCTCAGTACCGCGCGGCCGTGCCCAGGTACTGCTCCGCGAAGGCGGCGGCGGCGCTGGGGGAGGTGAACAGCCGGCGCAGCCGGGCGAGCGTGGTGCCGGCGCGGAACGGGTCCTTCGCCGCGGCGCCGTGGTACAGCTCGGACAGCCACTGCGAGAACTCCTGGTAGTCCCACACGCGTCGCAGGCAGGCCGCCGAGTAGCCGGCCAGTTCGCCGCCGTCGCCCTTCGTGAGCCGGGCGGCCAGCGCGTCCCCGAGCAGGAAGGCGTCGTGCAGGGCGAGGTTCATGCCCTTGGCGGCGATCGGCGCGACCAGGTGGGCCGCGTCCCCGGCCAGGAAGAGCCGCCCGAACGCCATCGGCTCGGTGACGTAGTCGTGCATGTCCAGCACGCGCTTCTCGATCAGCGGCCCCTCGGTCGGCGGGGCCGCCCCGGCCGCCCCGAGCCGGCGCCGCAGCTGTGCCCAGACGCGCTCGTGCGGCCAGTCGTCCGGGTCGTCGCCGGGCGGGCACTGGAGGTAGTAGCGGGTCACCTCGGGGCTGCGGGGCATCTGCCCGGCGAAGCCGTCCGGATGGCAGCCGAACAGCACGCAGTCGGCGGACGGCGGCGCCTCGGCGAGCAGGGCCAGCCAGCCGATGCCGTAGTCGTGCCGTGCGACGCGGGCCCGCTCCGGCGCGACGAAGGTCCTGGTCACCCCGCGGGCGCCGTCGCATCCCGCGACGAAGTCGCACCCGACGGCCTGCCGCCGTCCGGTCTCCGGGCAGACGTACGACACCGACGGCCGGTCGCCGTCCAGATCGTGCAGCCGCACGTCGCGCACGCCGAACCGGATCCGGCCGCCGCGGACGTCCGCGTACTCGCGCACCAGGTCCGTCACCAGCAACGGCTGCGGATAGACCCAGTGGTGACTCCCCGTCAGCTCCTGGTAGGGGAACCGGTACCGCTCCCCGTCGAAGCGGAACTCGCACGCGGTGTGCAGCTCCGCCCGCTCCAGCAGGTTCCGCGCGAGGCCCCGCCGTTCCAGACCGCGCACCGCCCGTTCCTCGATCACGCCGGCGCGGGGCCGCCGCTCGACGAACTCCCGGGTCTCGGCCTCCAGGACCAGGCAGTCCAGGCCGGCCGCCCGCAGGATGTTCCCGACGGTGAGCCCGGCGGGTCCGGCGCCCACGACGACGACCGGAAAGCGTTGCCCGGAAGGCGAGTCGGAGGGGGAGGCGGCCTGGTCCATCGGGTCATTATGGCGGCGCGGCACCGCGCCGCACAGGACCTCGGGCCGTACAGGGCCCCTCCTCCGGACAGGCGGCAGACCCTAGCGGAGCCGGGGTATCTCGATCGCCGGACAGCGGTCCATGACCATCTCCAGGCCCGCCGCGCGGGTGCGCTCGTAGGCCGCCTCGTCGATGACGTCGAGCTGGAACCACACCGCGTCGGCGCCCTTGGCCACCGCCTCGTCCGCGACGGCTCCGGCCAGGTCGCTGTTGACGAACACGTCCACGACGTCCACGTCGAAGGGGATGTCCGCGAGCGAGGCGTAACCCCGTTCGCCGTGCACCGTCTCGGCCTTCGGGTGCACCGGCACCACGCGCTTGCCGAAGCGCTGCAGCACCTGGGCGACGCCGTACGCCGCGCGCTGCCGGTTCGACGACAGGCCCACCACGGCCCAGGTGTCGCCGAGCTCGGTGAGGATCTTGCGGACCGTCGCGTCGTCGCCGTGCACAGTCGGCCTCCCGGGGGGTCGTGAAAGAGCTGCTCCCCGGCACAACGCCCCAGGGCGCCGGACGATTCCCGCCCCTCGCCGTGATAGCTTGCCGACGCCAGTCGAACCCATGTACGTGGGTCAGGGAATCCGGTGCGAATCCGGAACTGACGCGCAGCGGTGAGGGGGACGGGCGGGGCCTCGGCCACTGGACGGCGACACACCGTCCGGGAAGGCGCCCCGATCCGGACGAACCCGAGTCCGAAGACCTGCTGGCGGCCCCCGCGGCCCGACGAGGCGGCGGGGGAGCACCGTACGACCGGGCTCCGCGTTCGAGCCCTCGACGACAGAGGACTGGTGTCCGTGCCCCTCGCACGCCCTGCTCGTGCCGCCGCCCTGCTCGCGGCCGCGTCCCTGGCCCTGACCGCCTGCGGTGACACCGGCGCGCCCGGTGCGCGGGCCGCCGTCACCCTCGACAACTGCGGCCGGACCGTCCGTGTGCAGGAGCCGCCGCAGCGCGCCGTCTCCCTCGACCAGGGCACGACGGAGATCATGCTCTCCCTCGGCCTCGCCGACCGCATGGCCGGGACGGCCACCTGGACCGACCCCGTGATGGAGGGACTGGAGAAGGCGAACGCCGAGGTGCCCCGGATCGCCGACGGCAGCCCGTCCTTCGAACGGGTCCTGGACGCCGGTCCCGACTTCGTCGCGGCGTCCTTCGTCTCCACCCTCGGGAAGGGCGGGGTCGCCACCCGGGACCGGTTCGAGCAACTCGGTGTGCCCACCTACGTCTCCCCCTCCGACTGCGTCGGCAAGGACAACACCGGGGACGGGGACGGCACCCGTGCCACGGCGCTCGGCATGGACGCCGTGTACCGCGAAGTCCGCGACCTGGCGGCCGTGTTCGGAGTCGAGAAGCGCGGGGAGGAACTGGTGGCGTCGCTCGAGAAGCGCATGGCGCGGGCGGTGTCGGACGTCGACGCCTCCGGCGTGACGCTCCTCTACTGGTTCGCGAACTCCGAGTCGCCCTACATGGCGGGCTGCTGCGGCGCCCCCGGGATCATCACCCGCGCCCTCGGCGCGAAGAACGTCTTCGACGACACGCACGAGGAGTGGCCGCAGATCAACTGGGAGACGGTCGCCGACCGCGACCCCGACGTGCTCGTCATCGGCGACCTCACGCGCAGGTCCCAGACCGCGGAGACGGCCGAGCGGAAGATCGCGTTCCTGGAATCCCATCCCGTCACCAGGACCATGGACGCGGTCCGGCGCAAGCGGTACGTGCTGCTGAGCGGGCAGGCCATGAACCCGACCGTCCGCACCGTCGAGGGCGTGGAACGGGTCGCCGCGGGGCTGCGCGCGTTCGGGCCGGCCGAGTGAGTCCGCGCGGGCTCGCGCTCGGCGCGGCCGGGGCACTCGCACTGGTCCTCTCCCTCGCGGCGGCCGTCACCGTCGGCCCGGCCGACATCCGCGTCGGCGACGTGTGGTCCGTCGTGGCGGCCCGCCTCGGCCTCGGCACCTCGGACCTGACGCCGGTCCGGGACGGCATCGTGTGGCAGCTGCGACTGCCGCGCGCCCTCCTCGCGGCGGTCTGCGGCGCCGGGCTCGCGGTGTGCGGTGCGGTGATGCAGTCGCTGCTGCGCAACCCGCTCGCCGACCCGTTCGTCCTCGGCGTCTCCTCGGGCGCTTCCACCGGAGCGGTCGCCGTGGTCGTGCTGGGGGCCGGCGGCGGCGCTGTCTCCCTGTCCGCGGGCGCGTTCGTGGGCGCGCTGGTCTCCTTCGCGCTGGTGCTGCTGCTCAGCCACATCCTCGGCGGCACCACCGACCGGGTCGTGCTCGCGGGCGTCGCCGCCATGCAGCTGTTCTCCGCGCTCACCTCCTTCATCGTGCTGACCACCGCCGACGCCGAGACCACCCGGGGCGTGCTGTTCTGGCTGCTCGGCTCGCTCGGCGGGGCCGGCTGGACCGACGTGTGGCTGTGCGCGGCCGTGCTGGCCGTGACGCTGGCGGTGTGCCTGGCCCACGCCCGCACCCTCGACGCCTTCGCCTTCGGCCCCGACGCGGCAGCCGCCCTCGGCGTCTTCGTGGCCCGCACCCGCCTCGTGCTGCTGTGCGCCACCGCCCTGCTCACGGCGGCCCTGGTGAGCTCGGCCGGGGCGATCGGCTTCGTCGGTCTCGTCCTGCCGCACGCCGCCCGCGCCCTGGCCGGCTCCGGCCACACCCGGCTGCTGCCGGCCGCCGGACTGGCCGGCGCGGTGTTCATGGTGTGGGCGGACACCCTGGCCCGCACCGTCCTCGACCCGCAGGAGGTGCCCGTGGGCGTCGTGACCTCGCTGATCGGCGTACCGGCGTTCGTGCTGGTGCTGTACCGCACGAGGGGGGCGCGATGACGGACACGTTCCGCCCGGAGGCGGACCGGGACACGGCCCCCGCGGGACTGCGGGCCGAGCGGGTCACCCGGTGCGCCGACGGCCGCCTCATCCTCGACGGCGTCGGCCTCGCGCCCCGGCCCGGCTCGACCGTCGGTCTCCTCGGCCCCAACGGCTCGGGCAAGTCCACCCTGCTGCGGCTGCTCGCCGGGCTGCTCACACCGACGGCCGGGATCGTCACCCTCGACGGCACCCCGCTGGCCGACCTGCCCCGCCGCACGGTCGCCCGCCGGCTCGCCGTGGTCGAACAGCAAGCGGACACCCAGGTCGCGTTGACGGTCCTGGACGTCGTACGGCTGGGCCGCGTCCCGCACCGACGCGCCTTCGCGCCCGCCTCCGCCGACGACGAGCGGGCCGTGCGCGACGCCCTGGCCCGCACCGGTCTGACCGACCGCGCCGACCAGCCCTGGCACACCCTGTCCGGCGGCGAGCGCCAGCGGGTGCAGATCGCCCGCGCACTCGCCCAGGAGCCCCGCGAGCTCCTCCTCGACGAACCCACGAACCACCTCGACATCCGCCACCAGCTCGCCCTGCTCACCCTGGTCGCCGGCCTCCCGCTGACCACCGTCGTCGCCCTGCACGACCTCAACCTGGCGGCGATGCACTGCGACCGGGTCGTCGTCCTGAGCGGGGGCCGCGTCGTGGCGGCCGGGCCCGTCGGCGAGGTCCTCACGGAACGGCTCATCGCGGACGTGTACGGGGTGCGGGCCGCCGTCGACAGGGAGGGGGCGGAGGGGAGGCCGCATGTGCGGTTCCTGGGGACGGTGGACTGAGGACGGGAGAAGAAGGGACACCGGAGGGACGGCTCGCGGTGCCGCGGGGGCCGCCCGGCGGACCGGGGCGGCGGACCGTGCCCGGCCTCCGGGGGGGCACCGGGCACCCGGATCCGCCACGGCGGCCCGAAAGCCGGGCGCCGGTCCGCCACGGCGGCCCGAAAGCGTGCGAGATGCCCGCGTCCGACCGCCCGCGCGCCTACGCTCGCCTCGTGCTGCGCATCACCGACGCCCGGACCGGCCGACTCGTGGACGCCGCCCCCGCCCGGCGGGGCCTGACCCGCGTCCAGGCCCACACGTGCGGGTCCGACCCGACGGACCTGCGTGTGCTGCTCGTCGCCGACCTGCTCGTGCGCGCCCTGGAGCTCGGCGGCACGCCGGTGTGGGCGCTGCTCACCGGCGAGCGGCAGCAGGCGCAACTGCGCGCGGCGGGCGCGGCCCTCGGCGTCCGGCCCTTCGAGGACGGCCGGGAGGCGGACACCGGCCTGGGCGAGGCACAGATCCTGCACGTGGTGAGCGAGGACGGAGCGGAACCCGACGGAGTGCGCGTCGCCGCGGCCCCCGTCCACTGGGAGACCGCCGCCCCGCCCGGCGACACCGACCCCGCCGTGCTGCGCCTCGCCCTGCTCGCGCCTCCCAGAAGCACCCCCCTGCGGGTCGGCACGGCCGACCTGGGCGACGCCGGCGACACCCTCGCCCGGTGGCGCCGCGCGGTCGCCGCCTGGGCGCGCCGGCCCTCACGCCCCATCCCCGACCGGGTGCGTGCGGACCTGCGGGCCGCGTGGGAGGACGATCTGGACGCGGCCGGCGTGCTCCGCGTCCTGCACGCGGTGGCGACCGCCCCGGACCTGGCGGACGGCGCTCGCTTCGAGACGTACGCCTACGCGGACCGGCTGCTCGGCCTCGACCTCACCCGCGACCTGGGGACCCCGGCATGATCGAGCGTGCCGGGGCGGGACCGCTGCGCCGCCTGGTCGTCCTGCGCCACGCCAAGTCCGCCCGGCCGGAGGGCGTCGCCGACCACGAACGCCCCCTCGCCCCGCGCGGCCGCAGGGACGCCCCCGCCGCCGGACGCGCGCTCGCCGAGGCCGACTGCCTGCCGGGCCTCGCACTGTGCTCCACCGCCGTACGGGCCCGCCGGACCTGGGAGCTGGCCGCCGCCCAGTGGGGCACACCGCCGCCCGTGCGCTTCGACCGGCGTCTGTACGCGGCCGGCGTCCCCGAGCTGCTGGCCGTGGTGCACGAGGCGCCGGCCGACGTCGAGACGCTGCTGCTGATCGGCCACAACCCCGGCCTGGAGGACCTCGTCCTGACGCTGGCCGGCGACGGCCTGGACGACACCCTGGACCGCGTCCGCGGGAAGTTCCCCACCTCCGCCGTCGCCGTCCTGTCCTGGCGCGGCGCCGACTGGCGCGACCTCGCCCCCGGCGCCGCGCTGCTGACGTGGGTGGCCGTGCCCCGGGGCGGGAAGCGGTGACCGGGGCGGCCGGCCCGCACGGCGGCGCATAGGCTGGCCGGATGCAGGACGAGTACCGCACGGTCGCGCGCGCGGGTGTGCACGAGATCGAGATCAACCGCTCCCGCTTCCTGTGCGCCCTCGCACCGGCGGCCACCGAGCAGGAGGCACAGGACTTCGTCGCCGCCGTGCGCAAGGAGCACGCCGACGCCACCCACAACTGCTGGGCGTACGTCATCGGCGCCGACGCCTCGACCCAGAAGGCCAGTGACGACGGCGAGCCCGGCGGCACCGCCGGCGTCCCCATGCTCCAGATGCTGCTCCGCCGCGACATGCGGTACGTCGTCGCCGTCGTCACCCGCTACTACGGCGGCGTCAAGCTCGGCGCCGGCGGCCTCATCCGCGCGTACGGCGGCGCCGTCGGCGAGGCCCTGGACACCCTCGGCACCATCACCCGGCGCCGCTTCCGGCTGGCCACGGTGACCGTCGACCACCAGCGGGCCGGCAAGGTCGAGAACGACCTGCGCGCCACCGGCCGCGAGGTGCGGGACGTGCGCTACGGCGAGGAGGTCACGATCGAGATCGGCCTCCCGGACGCCGACGTGGACTCCTTCCGCTCCTGGCTCGCCGACGCGACCGCGGGCACGGCCGGGTTCGAGCTCGGCGGAGAGGCGTACGGGGACGCGTGACGCGCGCCGGCCGTGCCCGTCCGCCCGCCTCCGGGCGCGCGGCGGGAGCGACCGGGCCGGACCGCGACGGAGCGGGATGCGGGAGTGACCGCCCGTGCTGTGAGCCCCGGCGGATACCCTGCGGGAATCATGAGACTGCTGCACACTTCCGACTGGCACCTCGGCCGGGCGTTCCACCGGGTCAACATGCTCGGTGCCCAGGCCGCGTTCGTCGACCACCTCGTCACCACCGTGCGGGAGCGCGACGTGGACGCGGTGCTCGTGTCGGGAGACGTGTACGACCGAGCGGTGCCGCCGCTCGCCGCGGTCGAGCTGTTCGACGACGCCCTGCACCGCCTCGCCGGCCTGGGCGTGCCGACCGTGATGATCTCCGGGAACCACGACTCCGCCCGCCGCCTCGGCGTCGGCGCCGGACTCATCGGGCGCGCGGGCATCCACCTGCGCACCGAACCGTCCGCGTGCGGCACGCCCGTGGTGCTGTCCGACGCCCACGGAGACGTCGCCCTCTACGGGCTGCCGTACCTCGAACCCGCCCTGGTGAAGGACGAGTTCGGCGTGGAGAGGGCCGGTCACGAGACGGTGCTCGCCGCCGCCATGGACCGGGTCCGCGCCGACCTCGCCGACCGTGCGCCGGGCACCCGCTCCGTCGTCCTCGCGCACGCCTTCGTCACCGGCGGCCGACCCAGCGACAGTGAGCGGGACATCACCGTCGGGGGAGTGGCCGCCGTGCCCGCCGGGGTGTTCGACGGCGTCGACTACGTGGCCCTCGGGCATCTGCACGGCTGCCAGACCCTCACCGAGCGGGTGCGCTACTCCGGCTCCCCGCTGCCGTACTCCTTCTCGGAGGCCGACCACCGCAAGAGCATGTGGCTCGTCGACCTCGACGCCGACGGGGCCGTCACCGCGGAGCGCGTCGACTGCCCGGTGCCGCGCCCCCTGGCCCGGATCCGCGGCACCCTGGAGGAACTGCTCGCCGATCCCGCCCTGGCGCGGCACGAGGAGGCGTGGGTCGAGGCGACGCTCACCGACCCGGTCCGCCCGGCCGACCCCATGGCCCGGCTGACCGGGCGCTTCCCGCACACCCTCAGCCTGGTCTTCGCCCCGGACCGGCCGGCGGACGACCCCGGGGTCTCCTACGCCCGCCGCCTCGCCGGCCGCGGCGACCAGCAGATCGCCGAGGACTTCGTGGCCCATGTGCGCGGCGCCGGCCCCGACGCGCACGAGCGCGCCGTCCTGCGGGACGCCTTCGACGCGGTCCGCGCGGACGAGACGGTGCGGGAGGTGGCCCGGTGAGGCTGCACCGCCTGGACATCACCGCCTTCGGGCCCTTCGGGGACTCCCAGACCGTCGACTTCGACGAGCTGTCCGCCGCCGGGCTCTTCCTGCTGCACGGCGCCACCGGCGCCGGGAAGACGTCGGTGCTGGACGCCGTCTGCTACGCCCTCTACGGCTCCGTCCCCGGGGCCCGGCAGAACGGCGGCCAGGGCGCGACCCTGCGCAGCGACCACGCCGCACCGGGGACCCGCACCTCGGTCACCCTCGAACTCACCGTCGCCGGGCGCCGGTTGGAGATCACCCGGCAACCGCCCTGGGAGCGCCCGAAGAAGCGCGGCACGGGCACCACGCTGGACAAGGCCCAGAGCTGGCTGCGCGAGCGTGACGCGGCCTCGGGCACCTGGAAGGACCTCAGCCGCTCGCACCAGGAGATCGGCGAGGAGATCACCCAGCTCCTCGGCATGAGCCGGGAGCAGTTCTGCCAGGTCGTCCTGCTGCCCCAGGGCGACTTCGCGCGCTTCCTGCGGGCCGACGCCGAGGCGCGCGGCAAGCTGCTGGGCCGCCTCTTCGACACCCGCCGCTTCGCCGACGTGGAGAAGCGCCTCGCCGAACGCCGGCGCGCCGCCGAGGCCCGGGTACGGGACGGCGACACCGACCTGCTGGCCGACGCGCACCGCATGCAGCAGGCGGCGGGGGACGTCATGGAGCTGCCCGAACTGGCGCCGGGCGAACCGGGGCTGGCCGATGCGGTGCTGAGCGCGGCCGCCGTGGCCCGCAGCACCGCACGCGAACAGCTCGCCGTCGCCCGCTGCCGCCTCGCCGCCGCCGAGTCCGCCCAGGCCGCCGCCGACCGGGCCCTGGACGACGTACGCGAACGGGACCGTCTGCAACGGCGGTTCGCCGAGGCGCGGGAGCGGGCGGCGCGGCTGGAGGAGCGGGCCGGCGACCACCGCGAGGCGCAGGCGCGCATGGAGCGGGCCCGCAGGGCCGAGGCGGTCGCCCCCGCCCTGGAGCTGCGGGACGCCGCCGACGCGGAGCACCGCCGGGCGGCCGGCGCCGAGGCGCGCGCGCGTGCCCTGCTCCCGGCGTCCCTCGCGGGCGAGGGAGCGGCCGGGCTCGCGGCCGCCGCACGCCGCGCCGCCGAGGAACTGGGCGGGCTGGAGTCGGCCCGCCGGGCCGAGCGGAGGCTGGCGGAACTCCTCGAGGAACGGGCCGGGTTGGAGCGCCAGGAACGCGCCGACGAGGAGGTGCTGCACGACGCGGAGAGCTGGCTCGCGCACTGGGAGGGGACCAGGGCCGTCCTCCAGGCCCGTATCGACTCCGCGCAGCAGGCCACGACCCGGGCCGAACAGCTCGCCGTGCAGCGCGACCCCGCGCGGCAGCGGCTCGCGGCGGCCCGGCAGCGGGACCGGCTCGCCGCCGACACCGAGGACGCCCGGCGCAAGGCGCTCGCCTCGGCCGAACGCGCGGCGAAGGCCCGCGAGCACTGGCTCGACCTCAAGGAACAGCGGCTGAGCGGCATCGCCGCCGAACTGGCCGCGGGCCTCACCGACGGCGCGCCCTGCGCGGTCTGCGGTGCCACCGAACACCCCGCCCCCGCCCGCAGGGTCGACGGACACGTCGACCGCGAGGCGGAGGAGCGCGCCCTGGCCGACCACCAGCGCGCCGAGGAACAGCGCGCCGAGGACGAGCGGCGCCTCGGCGTCGTGCGCGAGGCGCTGGCCGCCGCCGGCGCGGAGGCCGGGGACACCCCCACCGGACGACTCGCCGACGAGGTGGAGGAGTTGGAGGCCCGGTACGCCGAGGCCCGGGCCGCCGCCTCGGTCCTGCACGCCGCCCAGGAGGAGTTGCGCCGGGCGGAGCACGAGCACGGGCTGCGGGTCGCCGCCCAGCGGGAGGCGGCGGTCCGGGCCGCCGCCCGGGTGGGCCACCGCGACCGGCTGGACCGCGAGAGGGCCGCCCTCGAGGAGGAGCTGGACCGGGCACGGGGGACCGCGACCAGCGTGACCGCGCGCGCCGAGCAGCTGGAGCGGAGCGTCACCCGGCTCACGGACGCCGCCGACGCCGCCCGTGCCGCCGAGGACGCGGCCCAGCGGCTCAAGGACGCCGACGCCCGGCTCGCCGACGCCGCCTTCCGCGCGGGCTTCGACACCCCGCAGGCCGCGGCCGACGCCCTCCTCGACGACACCGCCCACCGCGAACTGCAACGGCGCCTGGACGCCCGGCAGCAGGAGGAGGCCGCCGTCCGCGCCGTCCTCGCCGAGCCGGAGACCGCGGCCGCCGCGCGGCAGGCGCCCGCCGACCTCGCCTCCGCACGGCGGGCGGCCGAGGAGGCGGCCCGCCGGGTGCGCGAGGCGGCCTCCGCGTGCGACGCCGCCGACCGCCGCTGCGCCGAGCTCGACCGGCTCTCCGCACGGGCCGCCGCCTCGGTGCGCCGGCTGGGACCGCTGCGCGAGGAGTACGACCGCGTGGCCCGCATGGCCGGCCTCACCGCGGGGACCTCGGCCGACAACGAACGCAGGATGCGCCTGGAGTCGTACGTCCTGGCGGCACGCCTGGAGCAGGTCGCCGCCGCCGCGACCGTACGCCTGCACCGCATGTCCTCCGGCCGCTACACCCTCGTCCACTCCGACGACCGCACCGGGCGCGGCCGCAGCGGACTCGGCCTGCACGTCGTGGACGCCTGGACCGGCCGGGAACGCGACACGGCGACCCTCTCGGGCGGCGAGACGTTCTTCGCCTCGCTCGCCCTCGCGCTCGGTCTCGCGGACGTCGTCACCGACGAGGCGGGCGGGGTCCGGCTGGATACCCTCTTCATCGACGAGGGCTTCGGCAGCCTCGACGACCAGACCCTCGACGAGGTCCTGGACGTTCTGGACTCCCTGCGCGAACGCGACCGCAGCGTGGGCATCGTCAGCCACGTCGCCGACCTGCGGCGGCGCGTCCACGCCCAACTGGAGGTCGTGAAGGGCCGGTCGGGATCGGTGCTGCGGCAGCGCGGGATCGGCTGATCCGGGTCAGCGGGCCAGGGGACGACGGGGGAGCGGGGACGAGTAGACCACGCTCGTGGTCACCGAGCCGAGCCCCGCGATCCGCCCCGACACCTCCTCCAGGTGCCGCATGGAGCGAGCGGCGACCTTGATGACGAAGCAGTCGTCGCCCGTGACGTGGTGCGCCTCCAGGATCTCGGGCGTCACGGCGACGAGGTCGTGGAACGGCTTGTAGTTCCCGGTGGGATAGCGCAGCCGGACGAAGGCCAGGATCGGCAGCCCGAGCCGCTCCGGGTCCACCACGGCCGTGTAGCCCCGGATGACACCCGCCTCCTCCATGCGCCGCACCCGCTCGGTGACCGCGCTCGCGGACATCGAGACGGCACGGGCCAGCTCGGCGAAGCCGGTACGGCCGTCCCGCTGGAGGACTTCGAGGATGCGCCAGTCCGTGGCGTCCGGGGAATACGCGGTCACGCCCGAGGAATAGCAGGGGAATCCCCGGCCGATCAAGCCGGACGCCGGGGAACCTCACTTCAGGGAGTGGATCAAGAGCCGTAGCTTTTCTCCCATGACGACCATCGCCCACGTGAGCCCCGTCCTGCGCGTCGCCCCCGCCTCCCCGGCCGAGGCCGCCGCCCACTTCCGTGCCCGCCTCTCCTTCCACACCGACGTCGCCGACGTGGCCGCCGCGCTCGCCGCCGACGGCGACCCCGGTTTCGTCCTGGTGGACTCCCGCTCCACCGAGTCCTGGGACCAGGGCCACGTCCCCGGCGCGCTCCACCTGCCCACGGCGCTCGTCCCCGAGCGGGCCGGGCGACTGCTGGACAGGTCGGTGCCCGTGGTGACCTACTGCTGGGGCCCCGCCTGCGACGGCGGCACCCGCGCCGCACTCGCCCTCGCCGAACTCGGCTACCAGGTCAAGGAGATGCTCGGCGGCTTCGAGTACTGGGTGCGCGAGGGCTTCGGGTACGACACCCGGCAGGGCCGTGAACGCCGCGACCGCGATCCGCTCACGGGGCCGGTGGACAGCGGCGACTGCGGTTGCTGAACCCGCCTCCGCACCCCGCGCGGACACGCACCGGTGGATATCGGGGTGCGCGGAGCCGCCGGGGACGCCCATCATGGGTGATCGTGCCGAGACTCCCACACCCCACCCCCGAAGCGCTCCGCCGTGACCCCCTGCCGCTGCGCGGCCGGACCGCGCTGGTCACCGGGGCCAGCAGACGCGGCGGCATCGGGCACGCCGTGGCCCGGCGCCTCGCCGCCCACGGCGCGAGCGTCTACCTGCACCACCACGTGCCGCACGACGCCGCCATGCCCTGGGGCGCCGACCGGATCGAGGACGTGATCGCCTCCGTCCGCCAGGCGCTCGCGGACCCGGAGGCCCGGGTGGTCGCCGGGCCGGGCGATCTCGCCGACCCGGAGGTGCCCGGCGCCCTCGTCGACCGTGCCGTCGACGCGCTCGGCGGGCGGCTCGACGTCCTCGTCGCCAACCACGCCCTCAGCGGCAGCGACGGCGACCTCGACACCGTCGACGCGGCCATGCTCGACGCCCACTGGGCCGTCGACGCCCGCTCGGTGCTGCTGCTCGTCCAGGCGTACGCCCGGCACCGGGCCGCGCTCGCCCCGGGCACACCGGGCGGACGCGTGGTGATGATGACCTCCGGGCAGGACATCGCGAGCGGCATGCCCGGCGAGATCGCCTACGCCCTGCAGAAGGGCGCGCTCGCCTCGGTCACCCGCTCGCTGTCGACGGCCCTGGCCGAGCACGCGGTCACCGTGAACACGGTGAACCCCGGCCCGGTCGACACCGACTACATGACCGGCGAGGACTACGAGGCCGTCGCCGCGCGCTTCCCCGCCGGGCGCTGGGGCATGCCCGACGACCCCGCCCGCCTCATCGCGTGGCTGGCCACGGACGAGGCGGACTGGATCACCGGTCAGGTCATCGACTCGGAGGGCGGTTTCCGGCGCTGACGGCCCCCCCGGAGCCGCGGCCGGCTCACAGCGCCGACAGTTCGTCCACCAGGTCGTCCAGGCCCAGCGAACCCTGGGACAGGGCCGCCATGTGCCAGGCCTTGAGGTCGAAGGCGTCGCCGTGCCGCTCGCGGGCCTTCTCCCGGCCCAGCAGCCAGGCCCGCTCACCGAGCTTGTAGCCGATCGCCTGGCCCGGGATCGTCAGGTAGCGGGTCAGCTCGCTCTCCACGAAGTCCGCCGGCCGGCTGCTGTGCGCCCCGAAGAACTCCTCGGCCAGCTCCGGCGTCCAGCGCTCGCCCGGGTGGAACGGCGAGTCCGCGGGGATCTCCAGCTCCAGGTGCATGCCGATGTCGACGATGACCCGGGCGGCCCGCATCATCTGCGCGTCCAGGTAGCCCAGCCGCTCCTCGGCGTCCGCGAGGAACCCGAGCTCGTCCATCAGCCGCTCCGCGTACAGCGCCCAGCCCTCGGCGTTGGCGCTGACCATGCCCACGGAGGCCTGGTAGCGGGAGAGGTCCTCGGCCACGTGCACCCACTGCGCCAGCTGGAGGTGGTGCCCGGGGACGCCCTCGTGGTACCAGGTGGAGACCAGGTCGTAGACCGGGAAGCGGGTCAGGCCCATGGTGGGCAGCCAGGTGCAGCCCGGCCGGGAGAAGTCCTCCGACGGGGGCGTGTAGTACGGCGCCGCGGCGCTGCCCGGCGGGGCGATCCGCGACTCCACCCTCCGCACCCGCTCGGCGAGGTCGAAGTGGGTGCCGTCCAGGGACTCGATCGCCCGGTCCATCACGCCCTGGAGCCAGTCGCGGACCTCGTCGACGCCCTCGATGTGCCGGCCGTGCTCGTCGAGGTGCGCCAGCGCGACCCACGGCGTCCCGGCGCCCGGCAGGATCTTCTCGGCCTCCTTCCTCATCTCGCCGAGCAGCCGGTGGTACTCGGACCAGCCGTACGCGTACGCCTCGTCCAGGTCCAGGTCGGTGCCGTTGAAGTAACGGGCCCAGCGGGCGTAGCGCTCCCGGCCCACGGTGTTCGGCGCGCCCTCGATCGCCGGCGCGTACACGTCGCGCATCCAGTCCCGCAGCTCCACCACGGCGGCGGTGGCCCCGCGGGCCGCCTCGTCGAGGTCCGCGCGCAGCGCGTCCGGACCGGCCGAGGCGAAGTCCTCGAACCAGCCGCGGCCCTCGCCGGTGTCCGCCCACTCGGTGAGCTGCCCGACGAACGTGGCCGTCGGACGCGGCGCCGCGTACAGCTTGCGCTCCAGGCCGAGCGCCAGGGACTCCCGGTAGCCGGCCAGCGCGGCCGGCACCGCGCGCAGCCGCTCGGCGATCGCCGTCCAGTCCTGCTCCGTCTCGGCCGGCGTCACCGTGAACACCTCGCGCACCGAGTGCGCGACCGTGCCCAGGTTGCCGACCGACCGCAGACCCTCGTCGGCCTCGTGCACGGCCAGCTCCGCGGTGAGCCGCTCGCGCAGCAGGCGGGCGCAGCGGCGCTCGACGTCGCTGTCCGCGCCGGGGAGGCGCTCGGCCTCGTCGAGCCGCGCGAGGGTGGCCCGCTTGAGCTCGGCGAGCGCCTCCTGGCCGGCGGGCGAGAGGTCGGGCAGACGGGAGGAACTCTCCTTCACGCCGAGGAACGTTCCGGTGACCGGGTCGAGGGCGACGAGCTCGTCGACGTAGGCGTCGGCGACCTGACGGGGCAGCGCGCTGTTGGTCTGAGACATGCGGACCATCCTGGTACGGGGCCCGCCGCACGTCACCCGCTTTGTGCTGAGGGCGAAGGCGGCAGCAGCGGTCCGCAGTCCCACTGCTGGAAGATCAGCCGGGTCTCCACCCGCGCCACCTCCCGCCGCGCCGTGAACTCGTCGAGCACCAGCCGCTGCAGATCCGCCATGTCCGCGACCGCGACGTGCACGAGGTAGTCGTCGGGACCGGTCAGATGGAACACGGTCAGCGACTCGGGCAGCGCCCTGATCCGCTCCACGAAGGGCCCCACCAGCTCCCGCCGGTGCGGCCTGACCTGTACCGACAGCAGTGCCTGCAGCCCTCGCCCCAGCTTGGCCGGATCCAGCTTCAGCCGGTGCCCGAGGATCACGCCGGACCGGCGCAACCGGGTCACCCGGTCCAGACAGGTCGACGGCGCGACCCCGACCTGCGCGGCGAGGTCCCGGTACGTCGTCCGGGCGTCGTTCTGCAGCAGCCGCAGCAGATGGAGATCCACCGGATCCAGTACGACAGATTCGGCCACGGGGCGAACGTAACACGGGAACCGGCTCCGGCAGCCCGGTCGGTGTTCACCCTTCCGTCCATGGACATGGGCATGGACACGCGACGCACCACCAGAGCACTCGCCACCGAGGCCGTGCACGCCGGCCGCGACGACCTCGCCGGTCAGGGCCTGCACGCCCCGCCGATCGACCTGTCCACCACCTACCCCTCGTACGACAGCCGCGGCGAGGCCGACCGGATCGACGCGTTCGCCGCCACCGGCGCCGAGCCGGACGGCCCGCCGGTCTACGGACGGCTCGGCAACCCGACCGTCGCCCGCTTCGAGACCGCCCTGGCCCGCCTCGAGGGCACCGAGGCGGCGGTCGCCTTCGCCAGCGGCATGGCCGCGCTCAGCGCCGTCCTGCTGGTCCGCGGCTCGACGGGGCTGCGCCACGTGGTGGCGGTACGGCCCCTGTACGGGTGCAGCGACCACCTGCTGACCGCCGGACTGCTCGGCTCCGAGGTGACCTGGACCGATCCGGCCGGGGTCGCCGACGCGCTGCGCCCGGACACCGGTCTGGTGCTGGTCGAGTCGCCGGCCAACCCCACGCTCGCCGAGATCGACCTGCGGGCCGTCGCCCACGCCTGCGGCTCCGTGCCGCTGCTCGTCGACAACACCTTCGCCACCCCGGTCCTCCAGCGCCCGGCCGAGCACGGGGCCCGGCTGGTGCTGCACAGCGCGACCAAGTACCTCGGCGGGCACGGGGACGTGCTGGCGGGCGTCGTGGCCTGCGACGAGGAGCTCGCCGGGCGGCTGCGCCAGGTGCGGTTCGCCACGGGCGGCGTGCTGCACCCGCTGGCCGGCTACCTGCTGCTGCGGGGCCTGTCGACCCTGCCGGTGCGGGTGCGGGCGGCGTCCGCGAACGCCGCCGAACTCGCCCGCCGGCTCGCCGCCGATCCGCGCGTGGCCCGGGTGCACTACCCGCGCATCGGCGGGGCGATGGTCTCCTTCGAGGTGCACGGGGACCCGCACGAGGTGATCGGCGGCGTACGGCTGATCACCCCGGCGGTGAGCCTCGGCAGCGTGGACTCCCTCATCCAGCACCCGGCGTCCATCAGCCACCGCATCGTCGACGCCGCCGACCGCAGGGACGCCGGGGTGAGCGACCGGCTGCTGCGGCTCTCGGTCGGCCTGGAGGACGTCGAGGACCTGTGGGCCGACCTGGACGGGGCCCTGGGGGAGCGGGCCGGTGCGACGGCCCGTCCGGAGGCACTGGCCCAGGGCTGAGGCTCCGCACCCCCGCCGGTCCGTCCGGCGGAACCCGCCGGACGGACCGGCGCGCCGCCGCGCGGGGGGCTACGGCCGTCCGGTCCCCGTCCGCCGGCCGCCCGGTGCGGAGAGGCGGCCCGCGGCCGGCTCGGCGTCCAGGCGGGCCGTGATGACCAGGGTGCCCTCCTCGATCTGGTAGTCGAGGGGGAGCCCGAGACCGCGCATCGCGGCGACCATGCCGGTGTTGGACGCCTGCGTCACGGCGTACACGGTGGCGCAGCCGGCCTCGACGGCCATGGCGACCAGCCGGGCGAGGAGTTCGCCGCCGATGCCCCGGCGCTGCCAGGCGTCCTCCACGATCAGCGCCACCTCGGTCTCGTCGCCGTCCCACAGCAGATGACCGAGGCCGACGATGCGGCCGGAGGCCGTCTGCGCGGCGAGGGTCCGCCCGAAGCGCGGACCGAGCAGGTGGTTCAGATAGCGGTCCGCGTCGCCGACCGGCCCGTGGTACCGCATGCGCAGGGTCCGCTCCGAGCACCGCTCGTGCATCGCCCGCGCCGCCCGGAGGTCGCCGGTGTCCGCCCGGCGCACGGAGACGTCGCCGCCCTCGGACAGCGTGAGCACGTCCCGGCCGCGCGGGATCCTCGGGCCGAGCCGGGCGTCCAGGTCCACCAGCGCCCGGGCCCGGGCGAACTCGGTCGGGGTGAACGGCAGGTACGGCCGTTCCACGGTGATCACCCCGCCCTCCGGGGCGCGCAGCCGCATCACGGTGTCCTCCAGGGCTCCCTCCACCGGTACGGCCGGCGCGGCGGGCAGCGAACGGATCGTGCACCGTCCCAGCAACTGGCGCAGCGCCAGCGGCAGTTCCGACGCGTCCTGGGCGGTGCGGGCGGCCAGTCCCAGCACCCGGGTCGGGGCGTCCACCAGGTCGTGGGCGTCGGCCCGCTCCGTCCAGGTGTCCGCACCCCCGGCGCGCGACACCGCCCCGGTGAGGTCGGACGCGGTCAGGCCCGCCGGGACCCGCAGCAGGAACTCGTCCACCGTGCCCCCGCCCAGCGGGTGCGTCTGCAGGCTGAGGATGTCGACGTGCCGTTCGGCCAGCGCCGTGCACAGCGCGGCCAGCGACCCCGGCTCGTCCTTCACCGTCGTCCGCATCCGCCACAGGGCGCTCTCCCCGGCCAGGGCGGAGGGCGGCCGGGCACCGCCGGTATCGAGTGCCGGCGGTGCGTGGCCGTGGCGGCGTGTCCACCAGGTGTGGAACGCCGCCGTGCACAGCCCGGCCAGTCCGGCGGGGCTCCACCGGTGGCGCGCGGGACGTCCGTTCCGGGCGTGTGTCACTTCAGACATGTCTCGACTCATGCAGCCACTGTGAAGGAACCGTGTTTCGCGATCACGAACGCACTGTGACTGACGAGTAAAGACTCCCTATGTCTGTTTTGTGATACTACTGGCCGACCAGGCCCGGCTGCAGCGTCTTCGTGAACAGCACAGTGCCGTCCTGCTCCCGCATCCGCACCGTCAGCTCGCCGCTGTCGCCGTCGATGTCCACCTCGCCGAAGAACTGGTAGCCGCCGGCGGGCGAGACGTTCGAGGCGCTCGGCGCCTTCACCCACACCCGCTCCGGACCGAAGGTGCCGTCCAGCGCACTGGCCGGGAAGGCACCCGCGTTCAGCGGGCCGGAGACGAACTCCCAGAACGGCTCGAAGTCGCCGAACGCGGCCCGCGAGGGCTGGTAGTGCTGGGCCGAGGTGTGGTGCACGTCGGCCGTCAGCCACACCGTGCCGGTGATCCGCCGGTGCTTGACGAACCGCAGCAGCTCCGCGATCTGCAGCTCCCGCCCCAGCGGCACCCCCGGATCGCCCTGGGCCACCGCCTCGACGTTCTTCTGCCCCTCGCTCGTGTCGGGCACGACGAGGCCGATCGGCATGTCGGCGGCGATCACCTTCCACACCGCCCGCGACCGCGCCAGCTCCCGCTTGAGCCACTCCAGTTGCTCGCGCCCGAGGATGCCCTGCGGGTCGACGGTCTGGTCGCCGGAGGAGTTGGCGCCCCGGTACGTCCGCATGTCCAGCACGAACACGTCGAGCAGCGGCCCCTGCCGCAGCACCCGGTACACCCGCCCCTCCCGGGCGCCCGGCCGCAGCGTGGACACCGGGAAGTACTCGCCGAACGCGCGCCGCGCCCGGGCCGCCAGCACGTCGACGCTCTTCTCCGCGTACCGGGCGTCGGTGTCCGCGATCCGCTGGCCGGGGTACCAGTTGTTGCGCACCTCGTGGTCGTCCCACTGCACGATGGACGGCACCCGGGCGTTGAACCGGCGCAGGTTCTCGTCGAGCAGGTTGTAGCGGAAGTTGCCCCGGAACTCGGCGAGGGTCTCGGCGACCTTGGACTTCTCCTCGGTGGTGATGTTCCGCCAGACACCGCCGCCGGGCAGGGCGGCGGTGGCGGCGATGGGCCCGTCGGCGTAGACGGTGTCCCCGCTGAACAGGAAGAAGTCCGGGTCGATCCGCGCCATCGCGTCGAAGATGCGGTAGCCGCCGAGGTCGGGGTTGATGCCCCAGCCCTGCCCGGCCAGGTCGCCCGACCACACGAACCGCACGCCGTCGCGCCGCCGGGCCGGCACCGTGCGGAAGGTGCCGGTGACCGGCTCACCGGTACGGCGCGGGTCGTCGGGGTCGGCGAGCAGCACCCGGTAGTGGATCTGCTCGCCGGGCGGCAGCCCGCGCAGCCTGGTCGTGCCGGTGAAGTCGGTGCCCGCGCCGAGCAGCGGACCGTGCCATCTGCGCGGGTGCCGGAACGACTCGGTCGCCGACGTCTCGACGATCATCCGGGCCGGGCGGTCGGAGCGCACCCACACCAGCCCCGAGTCACGGGTCACGTCGCCGGTCTGCACGCCCCACTCGGCCCGCGGGCGCCCGGACCGGGCGAAGGCGGGCGCCGCGCCGAGCGCGGTGGGCAGGGTCAGGGCCGCCGAGGCCGCGAGGGAGCCGCGCAGGACCGCGCGACGGCCCGGGAACGGACGGTGTGACATGGATGCGCCTCCAGGGACGGGATCCGGCCGGTGTGCGCAGCCACACCTACTCGGGTGACGCGGCCCGCACGCGAACCCCGGGTGAACAACCGATCGCGGGGGCGGGGAGCCGGCGCGCACGGTCCTCAGCCGGTGACGGCCTCGGCCATCAGACGCACGTTCTCATGGATCCGCGCGGGCGGCACGTGTGCGTAGCCCAGCACGAGCCGCACGCGCGTGTCCGTCCCGCCGCCCCTCCCGCCGTCCGCCCCGCCGTCGTGTGCCGCGTCGGCGTGCGCGTAGTCCGCGAGTGGACGCACCGCCACACCGGCCTCCGCCACACGGGCGAGGAAGCGCTCCTGCGGCCCGTACCGCTGCGGCAGCGAGGCGATGGCGTGCAGCCCCGCCGCGATCCCGGACACCTCGGTGCCCGGGAAGTGCGTGCCGAGCGCGGCGACCAGGGCGTCGCGCCGCTCGCGGTAGGCGCGCTGACAGCGGCGCAGCTGACGGTCGTAGTCGCCGCGCTCCAGGAACCGCGCGAACAGCGCCTGGTCCAGGGACGGATGACCGAGGTCCATGGTCCGTTTGCGCTCCACCACCTCCTCGGCCCACGACCGCGGCACCAGCAGCCAGCCGAGCCGCAGTCCCGGGGCGAGGGACTTGCTGACCGACCCGGTGTACGCCACGTGCTCGGGGTCGAGTCCCTGCAGCGCGCCGACCGGCGCGCGGTCGTAGCGGAAGTCGCCGTCGTAGTCGTCCTCGAGGACGATCCCGTCCACGGACCGCGCCCAGTCGAGCAGTTCGGCCCGGCGCCGCGCGGAGTACGCGATGCCGGTGGGGAACTGGTGCGCCGGCGTCGCGACGACCGCCCGCACCCCCGACGCCCGCAGCGGCTCCGTGGCGAGCCCCTCGCCGTCCACGGGCACGGGCACGGCGGTGAGCCCGGCCGAGGCGTACAGGGCGCTGTGCTGCGGGCTGCCGGGGTCCTCCACGCCGACCGTGCGCAGCCCGCGCGCGTGGAGCACGAATCCGAGCAGCGTCGTCGCCTGCGCGACCCCGGAGACCACCACGATCCGCTCGGGATCGGCCACCACGCCCCGGCGCCGCGCGAGCAGTTCGGCCAGCGCCGTGCGCAGCCGGGGCAGACCGCGCGGATCGGGGTACCCCAGTTCCCGGTGCGGAAGGTCCTCCAGCACGGCCCGGTGCGCCGCGGCCCAGGCGGAGCGGGGGAACAGCGACAGGTCGGGGGTGCCGGGGACGAAGTCGGCACGGGCGCCCGGGGAGCGCGGGGCGAGGTCGTGCGCGCGCGGCCGGGCGGCCCGTACCGCGTCCCCCACCCAGGTCCCGGCGCCCCGGCCGGAGCGCAGGTAGCCCTCCGCCGTCAACTGCTCGTACGCCTCGGTGACCAGCCCGCGCGACACCTTGAGGTCGGCGGCCAGGTCACGGCTCGACGGCAGCCGGGTCCCCGGCGCCAGCCGGCCCGAGCGCACCGCCTCGCGCAGTGCCGCCTGCAGCGAACGGCCACGCGCGCGTGCCGGTGCGGAGGCGGCGGGCAGGAGCAACTCCCAGGCGGAGGAGGCCGGATTCCCCCCGGAGGCGGTGTGCGGTGGCGTCATGACACGGAGACTAGAGGGGGCGGTGGGGGAGGGAGCACCCACCGGCCGCGCGGGGGCCGCCGCACGGCCCTCAGCGGCGGCTGCCGTCCAGGATGACGCGCGCGACCAGCGCCGGGTCGTCGTTCATCGGGACGTGGCCGCAGCCGGGCAGCCGGACCAGCCGGGCCCGGGGGATGGTCCGCTTGGCGCGGACACCCTGCCGGGGGACGAGCAGCCGGTCCCGGGCGCCCCAGGCGACGGTCACGGGGATGCCGGGCACGTCGTCGGTGAACCGTACGGTGGTGCCCGCGCGGAGGGTCTCGGCGAAGCCGGTGGCGCCGGCGAGCGCGAGCGTCTCGGCGACCACGGCCTCGGGCGAACGGCGCCCCGGACGGGCGTAGATGGCGCTGGTCAGCGCCGCCCGGCCGGCCGCCGAGCGGGCGAGGCGCCGGACCAGCGGCAGCGGCAGCCGCTCCGCGGCCCGCCGCATGCCGACCAGCACGGCGAAGGCGTACCGCCGTTCGGCCCGGCTCCAGAAACCGGCCGGGGACAGCGCGGTGACGGACCGCACGAGCTTCTCGCGGCCCATTTCCAGGGCCAGCAGACCGCCGAGCGAGTTGCCCGCGACGTGCGGCCGGTCCAGCTCCAGCGCCGTGCACAGGGCGCCGAGCGCGGCGTTCATGGTCGGCAGGTCGTGGGTGAGGCCGCCGGGCAGCGACGGGGAGGCGCCGAAGCCGGGCAGGTCCACGGCGATCACCTCGCGCTCGGTCGCCAGGATGTCCACCACCGGGTCCCAGGCCTGCCGGTGGTGACCGATGCCGTGCAGCAGGAGCAGCGGTTCACCGCGGCCCGCGCGCGTGTAGGAGAGGGTCACGGTCTGCGGGCCGAGGGGAGAGGTGACCTTGAAGGAGACGGTCGCGGACATGAGGGTGCTCCTCGTCTGGACTCGCGGGAACGGACGCCGCCCGGCGTCGTAGACAGCTTGTCAGCAATTGCTACCCACGGGTAGCCCCTTGCTCGCCGTGCTTCCCGCGTGCGTCACCGGCCGGTGGCCCTCCGTACCGGAACGCACCGGTTCCGCCTGGACACGGCCGCGCGGGTCGGCTGGGATGGTGCCGTGACCACCGACACCGCGACCGACGTCTTCGAAGAGCACCGTCCCGTTCTCCTGGGGGTCGCCTACCGCATGCTGGGCCGGGTGGCCGACGCGGAGGACGTGGTCCAGGACGCGTGGCTGCGCTGGGCGGGCGGCGACCGGTCCGAGGTCCGCGAGCCGCGCGGCTACCTGGTGCGCATCACCACCCGCCTCGCCATCGACCGGCTGCGCCAGATCAAGGCACGCGGGGAGACCTACGTCGGTCCGTGGCTGCCCGAGCCGTACCTCACCGACTTCGGCGACACCGCCCCGGACACCGCCGAGCGGGCCGTGCTCGCCGACTCCGTCTCCCTCGCCGTCCTCGTGGTCCTGGAGTCCCTGTCGCCGCTGGAGCGCGCGGTCTTCGTGCTGCGGGAGGCGTTCGGCTACCCGTACGCCGACATCGCGGCCATGCTCGACCGCGGCGAACCCGCCGTGCGCCAACTCGCCGGTCGCGCCCGCAAGCACGTCGAGGAGCGGCGCCCGCGCTACGAGGTCGACCCAGCCCGGCGCCGCGACCTCACCGAGCGCTTCCTGGCCGCGGCGGCCGGCGGCGACCTGGAGGCGCTGATGGAACTGCTCGCGCCGGACGTGCGCCTCGTCGGCGACAGCGGCGGCAAGTCGCGCGCACCGCTGCGGGTCCTGCGGAGCGCCGACAAGGTGGGCCGCTTCCTCCTCGGCGCCGCCCGCAAGGGCGCTCCGGACCTCTCCTTCCGCTTCCTGGAGCTCAACGGCGGCCCCGCGGTGCTCGTCCTGTCCGGCGGCAAGCCCGACTCCGTCCTGCAGCTCGACGTCGCCGACGGGCGCGTCCAGGCGGTGTACGTCATCCGCAACCCCGACAAGCTGCGTCCGCTCGCCGCGGCCGGGTAGCGGAGGCCCGCACCCCTCCTCCGAGGCCCCCGTCGCGACGGGGGCCTCGTCGTCGCGCCGATTGGTATTGACCAAGGGTGGGGCGCGTCCTATCGTCGCTGATAAGTGAAACAACCTTTAATAAACAAGGGCGCTAAAACGCCGCCGGACACGGCGATCGTGGAGGACAGGGTGGGGACCACGCAGCTGGAAACGGTGCCGGAACCGAAGTACTGGCATCTCAGGACCGTGCTCAGCGAGGCGCTGGACTCGGAGTTCTCCGTGGGAGAGATCCTGCCGAACGAGCGCGACCTCGCCGCCCGCTTCGGCGTCGCCCGGGCCACGCTCCGGCAGGCCCTGGAGCAGCTCGAACTGGAAGGCAGGCTGCAGCGCCGCCGCGGTGTGGGCACGACCGTCGCACCGCCGCGCATGGGCGTGTCCGTCGGCACGGCGCAGCACGCCTGGCCGGGCGGGCCGGGCGACGCCTGGCAGGCCCTCGACTGCACGCTTGAGGTGCCGCCCGCGGCCGTCGCCGAAACCCTGGTGACCGGTCGCGAGGAGCCCGTGCACACCGTGCGTCGCTCCCGCGTGTCGCACGGTCAGCCCGTCGCCGCCGAACTGCTGTACATCCCGGCCGGCTCGGTGCCCGACCTCTCCGGCATCGACGCGCCGTCCGGCGCGCCGCGCGCGCGTGCGGTGCTGCGCGAACTGCAGCGCCTGGAACTGGAGCGGCAGGAGAACGCCGTGGAGCTCGGCTCCGCCCGCGCGGACGACGCCAGGAAACTGGACCGCCTGCCGGGCGCGCCCGTCCTCGTCGTCACCACCCGCTTCATCGCCCGGGGCCGCACCGCGGCGCTCTCCGTGGCCACCTACCGCGCGGACACCTGCCGGCTGACCTTCGGCGACTTCGGCGGCGTGGAGATCCACCACGGGCCCGAGCGCGCCGCCTCCTGAGGAGCCCGGAGCCCCGGCCCCCCGCCCTCGGGTGCGGCGGGGCCGACGGGCCGTCACCGGCGTACCGGACCCTCACCGACGCGCCGTCACCGTGCCCTCCACCGCGAAGAGTTGCTCCTCCACGTGGTCCAGGGCGAGCCGCAGCGCGCCCGTCGCCACCGCCGCCTCCCCGAGGAGGGACAGGGCGACCTTCGGCGGACGCAGGCAGTAGCGGGCCAGTTCGCGGCGCAGCGGCTCCAGGACCCCGTCCAGGCCGGCCGCCCAGCCGCCGATCACCACCAGTTCCGGGTCGAGGGCCAGCACCAGCGCCGCCACGTCGTGCACGAGCCGCCGGATGAAGCGGTCCACCGCCGCGAGCGCCCGCCTGTCGCCCTCGCGGGCCTGGGCGAAGACCTCGGCGACCGCCTGCTCGTCGAGCGGGTGCAGCGGCTCGTCCGTGGTGGACAGCAGCGTCTCCGGGGTCGCCTCCCGGCCCAGCAGGTGCAGCGCCCCGATCTCACCGGCCGCCCCGCCGTACCCCCGGTGCAACCGCCCGCCGATCAGCGAACCGGCTCCCGGGCTCAGCCCGGCCAGCACGAACACCACGTCGTCGGTCTCCCTGGCGGAGCCCTTCCAGTGCTCGGCGACGACCGCCGCGTTGGCGTCGTTCTCCACCAGCACCGGGCACTTGAAGGACCGGCCCAGGCGCTCTCCGAGGCCCAGCCCCGTCCAGCCGGGCAGCGCCGTGCCCAGCCGCACCGTTCCGTCGGCCTCGACGATCCCCGGCGTGCCCACGCCCACGGCCCGCAGAGAGCTGCGAGCGACACCGGCCCGGCGCAGCAGCTCGGCGACGGCGGAGCGCAGCCGCTCCAGCCGCTCACCGGCCTCGACCGTCTCGTCGACGTCCCTGGCCTGGGCGCCGATCACCCGGCCGTCCAGGTCGGCCAGCAGCGCGGCCACCCGGTGCGCGCCGATCTCCAGGCCCAGCAGGTGCCCGGCCTCCGCGCGGAACCGGAACCGCCGCGCCGGTCTTCCCTGACGCCGCGCGGCCCCCTCCTCGGCCGCCGTCTCCACGACGAGGCCCGCCTCGATGAGCCCTTCCACGACGCCCTCGACGGTCGGCCGGGACAGCCCCGTCACCCGGGTCACCTCGGTCAGCGTCGCGCAGTCCGTGGCCCGCAACGCGTGCAGCACCACCGCGGAGTTGATCCTTCGCAGCAGCGAGGGGTCCCCGCCGGTCAGCCGACCCACCGTCCGTCCTCCCAGCTCATGCGCGTGTTGGCCGGATGGTACTCGGCACGGCGCACCCCGGCGACTCCCGGCCCCGGCCGCCCTCGGCCCACCCCGCGGACGCGGCTCACCCCGGTGCCACGAACCCCGACTCGTACGCAGTGATCACCGCCTGCGTGCGGTCCCGCGCCCCGAGCTTCGCCAGCACGGCGCTCACATGCGACTTCACCGTCTCCGTGCCCACCACCAGCCGGGCGGCGATCTCCGCGTTCGACAGCCCCCGCGCCATCAGCCGCAGCACCTCCGCCTCACGCTCGGTCAGCCGCGCCCGCTCCAGCACGTCCCGCGCCGCGCGGTTGCCGCCGCCGTCGCCGTGCTCGGCCGCGAGCCGCCGCACCGAGGCGGGGAACAGCAGCGACTCGCCCTCGGCCACCAGCCGCACCGCGTGCACGATCTCCGCGGGCCGTGCCCGCTTCAGCAGGAACCCGTCGGCCCCGGCCCGCAGCGCCTCGTAGACGTACTCGTCGTTCTCGAACGTCGTCACCACGAGGATCTTCGGCGGCTCCCCGACCGTCCGCAGCAGCGCGCGCGTGGCCTCGATCCCGTCCAGCAGCGGCATGCGCACGTCCATGGCGACCACGTCCGGCCGCAGTCGCCGCACCAGCGGGATCACCGCCGCCCCGTCGGCCGCCTCCCCGACCACCTCGATGTCGGGCTGCGCCTCCAGCACGGCCCGCAGACCCGCGCGCACGAGGGGTTCGTCGTCGACGAGCAGAACGGTGACCGGCATCCGGCCAGCCTAGATCAACCCGACTCGGCCCCGCTCAGCGGCAGTTCGACCCGCACCGCCCAGTCGCCCTCGTCCGGCCCCGTGCGCGCGCGGCCCCCGAGCAGCGCGGCGCGCTCCCGTATGCCGCGCAGCCCGCTGCCGCGCCCGGGGCCGGGGTCGTCCTCCGTCAGCGGATTGCGGATCTCCAGGGACAGCGTGCCGTCGCCGACGCGGATCCGGACCCGCACGGGGACCGTCCCCGCGTGCCGGAGGGCATTGGTCAGGGACTCCTGCAGGATGCGGTAGCCCTCGCGGGAGACCGGGCCGGACACGGTGTCCAGGGGGCCGGTCACCTCGGCGTCGACCTTGGCCCCGGAGGCCCGGGCGGACTCCAGCAGCCGGTCGGCGTCCGCGAGCGTGGGCCGGCCGCTCACGGGTTTCTCCGGCTCGCGCAGGATGCCGAGGACCCGCTCCAGGTCCTCCAGGGCGGCCCGGCCGGTCTCCTCGATGGCGTCCAACGCCCGGTCGGTGAAGCCGGGATCGCCCGCCGCCCGCGCGGCGCCGGCCTGCACGACGGCGACGGTCAGGGCGTGGCCGATGGAGTCGTGCAGCTCGCGTGCGATGCGGGTGCGCTCCAGGAGCTGTTCGGTCCTGGCCTCCAGGGCGGCCAGGCGCTCGGCGGGGGAGGGGCCGAGCAGCCGGCGCGCGGCGGCGGTGACCAGCTCGCCGAGGCCCACGACCACCGCGTACAGCACGACCAGGGGGAGCGGCACCAGCAGGGCGTAGGCCCAGTGCGGCCGCGCGTCCTCCAGCACGGGCACGCCCCCGGGCGCGCCCCCCGCGGCGACCTCGCCCAAGGAGTACGCCAGGAGCGGCAGCCAGACCGTGGCGACCGTCGTCACCCCCGCCAGCGCCACCCGCACCGCCAGCCACAGCGCGGTCCGCAGCCGGTCGCGCCACGTCGCCGACGGCTCCTCGGAGATCCCCGGCTCCCTCTCACTGGGCGTCAGCAGCAGCCGGGCCTGCACGCCCTCGCCCCTGCGCACCGCCGGGACCAGCCCCAGAGGGACCAGCACGAACACGGGCACCCACAGCGACGGATGGATGAACATCCACACGCTGAACGGCAGCGCGGGCACCCACAGGTGCAGCAGACGGGTGTACGTCGTCCCCCGCAGGAGCGGACGCAGAAGTGGGCGCAGGACGGTGGCCATTGCGCCATCGTGCCAGCCGGTCCCGACCACCGGCCTCCCCCGCACGGGGGAGGCGGTCTCCACGCCCGGGGGAGGCCCCCGACCCGCCCGGGCGGCCAGGCTGGCGCCCATGACCAGCATCGACGTCCAGAACCTCACCAAGGAGTACGGCACCCGGCGAGCCGTCGACGACCTCACCTTCCGCGTCCTGCCCGGCCGGGTCACCGGCTTCCTCGGCCCCAACGGCGCCGGCAAGTCCACCACCATGCGCCTGGTGCTCGGCCTCGACCACCCGACGTCCGGCTCCGCCACGCTCGGCGGACGCGCCTACGCCACCCTCCAGGACCCCCTGCGCCGTGTCGGCGCCCTGCTCGACGCACAGGCCGCGCACGGTTCCCGCACCGGCCGCGACCACCTGCGCGTCCTGGCGGCGAGCAACCGCCTCCCGGACCGCCGGGTCGACGAGGTGCTGGAGGAGACCGGCCTGGGCCCGGTGGCGCGCCGCCGGGTGCGGACCTACTCCCTGGGCATGCGCCAGCGGCTGGGCATCGCCGCCGCGCTGCTCGGCGACCCGGAGGTGGTCGTGCTCGACGAGCCCTCCAACGGCCTGGACCCGGAAGGCATCGTGTGGATCCGCTCCCTGCTGCGCCGGCTCGCGGACGAGGGGCGGACCGTCCTGGTCTCCAGCCACCTGATGAACGAGACCGCCTCCTTCGCCGACCACCTCGTCGTCCTCGGGCGGGGCCGTCTGCTGGCCGACACCCCGATGCGGGAGTTCATCCACGCACGCGTGCGGCCCGCCGTCCGCGTCCGCACCTCCGACCCCGCCGCCCTCGAGAGCGCACTCGCCCGGCACGGGCACGACGTGGTGGAACACCCGGACGGGCACTGGACCGTGCCGGACGCGCGGGTGGACGACATCGGCCGCCTCGCCTCCGCCGCAGGGGTGCCGATCCTCGAGCTCGCGGCGGAGGAGGGCACGCTGGAACAGGCCTATCTGGACCTGACCGCGGCCGAGACCGAGTTCACCGCACGGCACCAGGAGGTCTGACCATGCAGTTCGCACCCGTACTCCGGTCCGAGTGGCTGAAGATCGCCACGCTCCGCTCGCTCCTCGGGACCCTCCTGGCGCTGTTCGCGGCGACCACGGCGTTCTCCGCGATCGCCGGTGCGTCGGACACCTCGGACCCCGGCTTCGACCCGCTGTCCACCGCCCTGTCCGGCGTCATGCCGGGCCAGATCGCCGCGATCTCCTTCGGCGCCATGGCCGTGTCGTCGGAGTTCCAGGGCGGCGCCCTGCGCGTGTCCCTGGCGGCGGTACCGCAGCGCGGCCGCTGGTTCGCGGCCAAGGCGACGGCGATCGCCGTGCCGGCGCTCGCCGTCGGACTGCCGACCTCCCTCGCCGCGCTCCTCGCGGGACGCGCGGGGCTGGGGTCCGCGGCGGACGGGCTCACCGGGGGCGAGCAGGTGCGCGCGGTCGTGGGCTGCGGCGTCTACCTCGCGCTGGTGGCCCTGCTCGCCGCGGGCCTCGCGACCCTGCTGCGCAGCGGCGTGGCCACCCTCTCCCTGCTGATCCCCTTCATCATCGTGGTGTCCTTCGTGATCGGCGACGCGGCCGGCCCGGTCGTCGATTTCCTGCCCGACCGGGCCGGGCTGCTCGTCATCCACCAGAACCACGAGGGCACGCTGGGCCCCTGGTCGGGGCTCGCGGTGACCGCGCTGTGGACGGCCGCGGCGCTGCTGGCGGGGGCGTGGAGCCTGCGCCGCAGGGACGCCTGACCGGCGCGGCGCGGCCCGGCGCCTACCGCTGGGCCGCCTCCCGCAGCCGCGCGAACTCCTCGGCCAGGGTCGCCGGCGTCCAGTGCGCGTTCAGCCCGCTCGGATTGGGCAGCACCCACACGCGCGTGTCACCGATCGTCCGCTCCTGCGGACCCACCCGGGCCTTCCGGTCGTCGAACGCGACCCGGTACGCGGTGACCCCCAGCACGGCCAGCCACCGCGGACGGAGCCGGGCCACCTTCAGGGCGAGCAGCCGACCGCCCTCCCGGTACTCCTCGGCGCTCAGCTTGTCGGCCCGCGCGGTCGCCCGCGCCACGACGTTGGTGATGCCGAGCCCGTACGACAGCAACTCCTCCTGCTCGGACGGCTTCAGCAGCCTGGGTGTGAAGCCGGAGCGGTGCAGGGCCGGCCAGAACCGGTTGCCGGGGCGGGCGAAGTGGTGGCCCGTCGCGGCCGTCATCAGGCCCGGGTTGATGCCGCAGAACAGCACGCGCAGGCCGTCCGCGGCCACGTCCGGCACCAGCCGGTCGCGGGCGGCCTGCAACTCCTCGGGGGTGAAGCGCGTCAGAGGATCGCCCCGGGGGTGTAACCGGCGGCCTCCGGGTGCCGCTTCACGATCTCGTCGATGCGGCCGACGACGGTGGCGACCTGGTCGCCCGCGGCGCCCGTGAAGGACAGCTTGTCCGCCATCAGCGCCTCCAGCTCGGCCCGGCCGAGCGGCAGCCGCTCGTCGGCGGCGAGCTTGTCGAGGAGGTCGTTGCGCTCGGCACCCCGCTCACGCATCGCGAGGGCGGTGGCGACGGCGTTCTCCTTGATCGCCTCGTGCGCGACCTCACGCCCGACACCCGCGCGCACCGCCCCCATCAGCACCTTGGTGGTGGCCAGGAACGGCAGGTAGCGGTCCAGCTCCCGGGCCACGACCGCCGGGAAGGCGCCGAACTCGTCGAGCACCGTCAGGAACGTCTCCAGCAGGCCGTCGAGCGCGAAGAACGCGTCCGGCAGCGCGACCCGGCGCACCACCGAGCAGGACACGTCGCCCTCGTTCCACTGGTCGCCCGCCAGCTCGCCGGTCATCGACGCGTAGCCGCGCAGGATCACCATCAGGCCGTTGACGCGCTCGCAGGAGCGGGTGTTCATCTTGTGCGGCATCGCGGAGGAGCCGACCTGGCCGGGCTTGAAGCCCTCGGTGACCAGCTCGTGCCCGGCCATCAGCCGGATGGTCTTCGCCAGCGACGACGGCGCCGCCGCCAGCTGCACCAGCGCGGTGACGACCTCGTAGTCCAGCGAGCGCGGGTAGACCTGGCCGACCGAGGTGAACGCCTCGGAGAAGCCCAGGTGCCCGGCGATCCGCCGCTCCAGCTCCGCCAGCTTGGCGGCGTCCCCGCCGAGCAGGTCCAGCATGTCCTGCGCCGTCCCCACCGGGCCCTTGATGCCGCGCAGCGGGTAGCGGCCCAGCAGCTCCTCCACCCGGCCGTACGCGACGAGCAGCTCGTCGGCGGCGGTGGCGAACCGCTTGCCGAGGGTGGTGGCCTGCGCGGCCACGTTGTGCGAACGGCCGGCCATCACCAGCTCGCCGTACTCACCGGCCAGCCTGCCCAGTCGCGCCAGCACGGCCACCGCGCGGTCACGCACCAGCTCCAGCGAGAGCCGGATCTGCAGCTGCTCGACGTTCTCGGTGAGGTCGCGGGACGTCATCCCCTTGTGCACGTGCTCGTGCCCGGCGAGGTCGTTGAACTCCTCGATCCGCGCCTTCACGTCGTGCCGGGTGACCTTCTCGCGCTCGGCGATCGAGGCCAGGTCGACCTGGTCGAGGACGCGCTCGTAGTCGGCGATCGCCGCGTCCGGCACCTCGATCCCGAGGTCCTTCTGGGCCCGCAGCACGGCGAGCCAGAGCTGCCGCTCCAGCTTCACCTTCTGCTCGGGGGACCAGAGCGTGGCGAGCTCGGCGGAGGCGTAGCGTCCGGCGAGGACGTTCGGGATTCGGGGCTTGGCGGGCGCAGCAGTCACGTGTACGGATTCTACTGGCGATTCGTGCAGGCCAGCGCCGCGGGGTGGTTCGGCGGAAGCTACAAAGGCCGGCTCCGGCGCTACAGCGCCTCGTACGGCAGCAGTTCGGGGCGCTTGGGCGGCAGGCCGTCGCCCGAGGAGCGGCCGGTGAGCCGGCGGCCGATCCACGGCAGCAGGTGCTGCCGGGCGAACCGGACGTCCGCGACCCGCCGGGCCACCCAGTGCGGCGGCAGCGTCGCCTCCGGCGGCAGGTGCCACGCGGGGTCCTCGGCCGGGTAGCCGAGCGTCTGCCACACCGCCTCCGCGACCCTGCGGTGGCCCTCCGCGGTCAGGTGCAGCCGGTCCACGTCCCACAGCCGGGGATCGCCGAGCGAGGGCGCCCCGTACAGGTCGACGACCAGCGCGCCGTGCCGCTCGGCGAGCTCGTCGACGCAGGCGAACAGCGCCTCCATGCGCGGCCGGAAGCGTTCCAGGACCGGCCCCTGACGGCCCGGGCTGCGCATCAGCACCAGCTGCTTGCAGTGCGGGGACAGCCGCTCCACGGCCTCGGTCAGCAGGTCCCGGACCAGTCCCATGTCGCACTTGGGCCGCAGGGTGTCGTTGAGCCCGCCGACCAGGGTGACCACGTCGGCCCGCATGGCCGCCGCGGTCTCCACCTGCTCGTCGACGATCTGCCGGATCAGCTTGCCGCGCACCGCGAGGTTGGCGTACCGGAAACCGGGCTGGACGGCCGCCATCCGCGCGGCGAGGAGATCGGCCCAGCCCCGGTACGTGCCGTCGGGCAGCAGGTCCGACATGCCCTCGGTGAAGGAGTCGCCGAGGGCGACGAGGCTGGTGTGGGTGGGGTTCGTCTGCATGGCGACAGAGATGGTATCCCGTGCACATACCCGCCGGTCGGTCGACCTCCCCGCCCGTGGTCTCCCCGCCCCGCCGCCTCCCCGTTCCGCTCAGGTCCGCTGCCCGAACAGCTCCCGCAGGACGTCCTCCATCGTGACCAGTCCCGCGAGCCGCCCGTCGGTCCCGAGCACGGCCGCCAGGTGCGTGCGACCGCCCCGCATCGCCGTCAGGACGTCGTCCAGCGGCGTGCTCTCGCGCACCCGCGCGATGGACCGCATGTCCCGCAGCCGGAACGGCAGGTCCCGCGGTGAGGCGTCGAGGGCGTCCTTCACGTGGAGGTAGCCGACGATCCGCCGTCCTTCGTCCACCACGGGGAAACGGGAGAACCCGGACCGGGCCGACAGCTCCTCCAGCCCCTCGGGAGTGACCCCCATGCGCGCGTAGACCACGCGTTCCAGCGGCAGCACCACGTCCCGCACCGGCCGGCGGCCCAGCTCCAGCGCGTCGTGCAGGCGTTCCCGGGCACGTTCGTCGATCAGGCCGGCCTCGCCGGAGTCCTTCACGATCTGGGCCAGCTCGGCGTCCGAGAAGGAGGCGACGACCTCCTCCCGTGCCTCGACCCGCAGCAGCTTCAGCAGGGCGTTGGCGAAGGCGTTGACCGTGAAGATCACCGGACGCAGCGTCCGGGACAGCGCCACCAGGGGCGGGCCCAGCATCAGCGCGCTGCGCACCGGCTCGGCGAGTGCGATGTTCTTCGGCACCATCTCGCCGAGCAGCATGTGCAGATACGTCGCGAGCGTCAGCGCGATCACGAAGGACACCGCGTGTCCCGCGCCCTCCGGGACACCCACCGCGTGGAACACCGGCTCCAGCAGGTGCTCGATGGCCGGCTCGGCGACGACGCCGAGGACCAGGGTGCACAGGGTGATGCCGAGCTGCGCGGCCGCCATCAGCGCGGACACGTGCTCCAGGCCCCACAGCACGCTCCTGGCGCGCCGGTCGCCCTGGTCGGCGTACGGCTCGATCTGACTGCGGCGGACCGAGATCAGCGCGAACTCGGCACCCACGAAGAAGGCGTTGACGACGAGCGTCGCCAGACCGATCAGCAGCTGTACGGCGGTCATCGCCGCGCCCCCTTCCCGTCCGTCGTCCCGTCCGCCCGCGTGTGCGTCCTCGAGAGCGCCGTCCCCTCCGTCCCCAGATCGGCCGGATCGACGAGCGGCCGGTCGTCGAGGGGGGCGTGCATGAGGACGCGGGCCGCGCGGCGGCCGGTGGCGTCCAGCACCTCCAGCCGCCAGTCGGCGACCTCGACGGTGTCGCCGACGGCCGGGATGCGGCCGAGTTCGGTCGCCACGAGCCCGGCGAGGGTCTCGTACGGCCCCTCCGGCGCGCGCAGGCCGACCCGGGCGAGCTGGTCCACACGGGCGGAGCCGTCGGCGGAGAACAGTGTGCGGCCGTCCTCGTCGGTGCCCGTCCGGGCGAGGTCGGGGGTCTCGTGCGGGTCGTGCTCGTCGCGGACCTCGCCGACGACCTCCTCGACGATGTCCTCCAGGGTGGCCACGCCCGCCGTGCCGCCGTACTCGTCGATCACCACGGCCATGGTGCGCCTGCCGGAGAGCCGGTCCAGCAACCGGTCGACGGTGAGCGACTCGGGCACCAGGAGGGGCTCGCGCATCATCTCGGACACGGGGATCCGCGCCCGGCGCTCCGCGGGCACCGCCAGCACGTCCTTGACGTGCGCGGTCCCGACCACCGAGTCGAGGGTGCCGCGGTAGACGGGGAACCGGGACAGACCGGTCGCCCGGGTCGCGTTCGCCACGTCCTCGCAGGTCGCCTGGGCCTCCAGGGCGACGACCTGGACGCGCGGGGTCATCACGTTCTCCGCGGTGAGGTCGGCGAGGTTCAGCGTGCGGACGAACAGTTCGGCGGTGTCCGGCTCCAGCGCGCCCTCCTTCGCGGAGTGCCGGGCGAGCGCCGCGAGTTCCTGGGGCCCGCGGGCGGACGCCAGTTCCTCGGCGGGTTCGACGCCGATGCGGCGCACTATGCGGTTGGCCGTGTTGTTCAGGTGGGTGATGAAGGGCCGGAAGGCGGCACTGAACCAGCGCTGCGCGTTGCCGACCCGCTTGGCGACGGCCAGCGGCGACGAGATCGCCCAGTTCTTGGGCACCAGCTCGCCGACCACCATCAGGAACACGGTCGACAGGGCCGTGCCGATCACCAGCGCGAGGGAGTGCGCCGCCGGGCCGGACACGCCGACGTCCTCCAGCGGGCCCGCGAGCAGTGCCGCGATCGACGGCTCGGCGAGCATGCCGACCACCAGGTTGGTGACCGTGATGCCGAGCTGCGCCCCGGAGAGCTGGAAGGTCAGGTTCCGTGCGGCCTTGAGCGCACCCGGAGCTCCCCGCTCGCCGCGCTCGACGGCGCGCTCCAGCTCGCGGCGCTCGACCGTGGTGAGGGAGAACTCGGCCGCGACGAAGGCGCCGCAGGCCAGCGAGAGCAGGATCGCCGCCAGAAGGAGGAGCACTTCGGTCATCGGGTCACCTCCTTCCCATGGTCGGGCAGGAGGGGGACGGACGCGCGGTGTCGCGGACCGGGAGGCTCGTCCATGGGCGGACGCACACAACCTTTCATGGATGACCGAGTGGCCCACCGAGAGTAAAGGATGGGTAAAGAGATGTCGTCGGGGTGCGGATCACCCGGTGAGCGGCTTCACCCAGCGGCGCCACTGTTCCTCCGGCACGTACCCCGCCGCACCCCAGGCACGGTGCGCGCCCTCGTTGCGCTGGAGCACCATCGCGTCCGCGCGGCGCCCGCCGAGTCGTACGAACCGCTCCTCCGCGGCGGCCAGCAGAGCGGAGGCGATCCCCTGACGCCGGTGGTCCGGGTGCACCGCCAGCCGGTACAGGTGGCAGCGCCAGCCGTCGAAGCCGGCGATCACGGTGCCGACCAGGTCCCCATGGGTCCCCCGCTCGGCTCCGCTCGAGCGGGGGACCCCCGTGGCGAGGAGCAGGGCCTCGGGGTCGCGGGCGACCAGTCGCTCGACGCCGGCCCGGTCGTCGCTGATGCTCGCGCCCTCGGCGGCCTCCTTCCAGAAGGCCAGCACGGTGTCGACGTCTTCGGGCACGGCGGCCCGTATGCGCAGTTCGATCATGTGGTGATCACAGCACGCGGAACCGCCGGCGACACGTCATTCCACGATGCGGACCCACGGGCACGCACGGCCACGGCCGCTCCGCGCGTGTGCAAGCCGCGCGCGGCTCCCGCACGCGAGGCGCGTTCCGTGCCGCTTCCGCGTGCGCACGGGTTCCGTGCCGTTCCCGCGCGCGTGCGGATCTCGCGCTGCCCCCCTGCGCGTCCGTGTCGTGCACGGCCCCACGCGCGCGGTCGCGCCGTGCGGCCCTCGCGCGGTCGTCCCGCGGCTCCCGCGCGTGCGGAGCCCTGCCGTTCCCCGTGCGTGCGTGTCCGCGGACCCCTCCGCGTGCGTCACCCCTTCCGCAGGCGCCACGCGCGGAACGCGGCCGCAGGCGCGCCGCGTCTCACTCGTGCGCGATCGCCTCCAGCACGTTCATCCGCGACGCCCGCAGCGCCGGCAGCAGGGCCGCCGCGATGCCGACCACCGCCGAGCCGATGACGACCGCGACGACGGTGCCCCAGGGGACGGCGAGCGCGGTCATGCCCTGCAACGCCAGCACCTGTTGGACGCACAGGCCCCACACCAGCCCCAGCGCGAGCCCCAGGACCGCGCCGAAGACCGCGATCACCACCGACTCCAGCCGGATCATCCGCCGCAGCTGCCGCCGGGCCAGGCCGATCGCCCGCAGCAGACCGATCTCCCGGGTCCGCTCCACCACCGACAGCGCGAGGGTGTTGACCACACCGAGCACCGCGATGACGATCGCCAGGCCCAGCAGGGCGTAGACGAGGTACAGCAGGACCGCGATCTGGTCGTGCACCAGCTCCTTGTAGTCGGCCTGGTCGCGGACCTGGACCTGGGGATACGGGTCGAGCGCCGTCTCCAGGCGGTCGCGCAGCCCGTCCGCGCCCGTCCCGGCGGCCGCGTTGACGTACAGCGCGGAGTCCTGCCCGCCCGGCACGTACTCCTCGACCGTCGCGATGCCGAGGAACAGCCCGCCCCGCATCCCGAAGCCCTCGCCGCCCTCCATGTCGGTGAGGGCGGTCACCGTCAGTTCGGTGCGCTTCCCACCGGGGAACTCGACCGGGACCGTGCTGCCGACGCGGACGTCGTGCTCCCCGGCGAAGCCGGCGTCCATGGCGAGGGCGCCGTCCGCCAGGGCCGCCGCCGTGTCGCCGCTCGCGTACGTCACGCGCGCGACGTCGTCGACCCCGTCGTCGTACCCCGCGGCGGTGGTCTCGATCCGCTCCCCGTCCGGCAGCCGTACCGCCACCGGCGCGAACCGCTGCCGCACGACGAGGCCCACGCCCTCCGTGTCCCGCACCCGGTCGGTGACCTCCTGGGCGAACGGCATGAAGGTGGCGCTCTGGACCACGAAGTCGGCGCCCAGCGTCTTGTCGATCTGCTCGTCGAAGGAGCGGGACATCGAGGCGCTGGCCACCGACATGCCGCCGACCAGGGCGAGCCCCACCATCAGCGCGGCCGCGGTGGCACCGGTACGGCGGGGATTGCGCAGGGCGTTGCGCTGGCTCATCCGGCCGACCGGGCCGAACAGCGCGGGGAAGGCCGCGCCCAGCACCCGGATCACCGGCCGCACCAGCAGCGGCCCCGCGATGACGGTCGCGATCAGGGTGAGGACCACCCCGAGCCCCAGCAGGGAGGCCGCCGCCGACGTCTCGCCGGAGGTCACGCATCCGATCAGCGCGGCGGCGCCGAGCGCACCCACCACGGAACCCACCACCGCGCGCACGCGCAGCGGCCGGCCGACCCCGGCGACCTCGGCGTCGGCGAGCGCGGCCATCGGCGACACGCCCGCCGCGCGGCGGGCCGGGAGGTACGCGGCCACGAAGGTGACGCCGACACCGACGACGTACGCGGTGACGGGCGTGGCCCACCCGATGACCATCTCCGTGGTCTTCAGGTTCATGCCGAACACGCCCATGAGCCGGATCAGCCCGAAGGCGAGCCCGATGCCGGCCGCCAGCCCCAGCGTCGAGCCGATCAGGCCGAGCAGCACCGCCTCGGTGAGCACCGACCGGCGGACCTGCCGCCGATCGGCGCCGAGCGCCCGCAGCAGGCCGAGTTCACGGGTGCGCTGGGCGATCAGCATGGAGAAGGTGTTGACGATCAGGAAGACGCCGACCAGGACCGCGATCCCGGCGAAGCCGAGCATCACGTACTTGATCACGTCGAGGAACCCGCCGAGCTCGTCGGCGGCCGTCCGGGCCTGCTCGTCGGCGGTCTCGACGTCGTAGGTCCCGGTGCCGAGCTCCGCGGTGACGCGGCGCTTCAGCTCCGCGTCGGTCACTCCCGGCGCCGCGTCGACCGAGACGCTCGTGGCCCGGTCCGCGGAGCCCAGCAGCCGGGCCGCGGCGACCTCGGGATCGAGGAAGACGAGCGCCGCACCGGGGTTCGTGGTGGTGAACGTGGCGACGCCGACGACCTCGACCCGGAACGTGCCGGGCCGGGCGTGCACGGACAGCGTGTCCCCGATCTCCACGCCCCTGGCGTCGGCCGTGTCCGCGTCCAGCACGGCCTCGCCGTCTCCGCGCGGGGTGCGGCCGGAGGTCAGCTCCACGACGCTGCGCTCGCTGACGTACCAGTCCACGGCGATGGTGGGCGCGCCCGTGGTCGGCCCCACCGACTCGTTGTCGCCGTCGACGACCGTGATGTTCTCCACCTCGACGTCCGGGTGGGCCGACTCGACCCCGGCGACGCGGGCCAGCCGCCCGGCGAGCGAGGCCGGCACCGTCTGCACCGCGCCCGTGGGCACCGACGACTCCAGGTCGTCCCGGGGGGAGACGGTCACATCGGCGGAACTGGAGGCGAAGAGCCGGTCGAAGGTGCGCGAGACCGTGTCGGAGAAGATCAGGCTGCCCGCGACGAACGCCACGGACAGGACGACGGCCAGCGCGGACAGCAGCAGCCGTCCCTTGTGCGCGAGAAAGCTCCGCAGCGCCGCCTTCAGCACGGCCTCAGTCCTCGTCCGGGGCCGGACCGTCCGATCGGCGGGCGCCGCCGTCGGCGGGGGCGCGGATCACGTCGAAGCGTTTCATCCGCTCCAGCACCGTCTCCGCCGTGGGCCGCCGCATCTCGTCGACGATCCGGCCGTCCGCCAGGAAGAGCACCAGGTCGGAGTGGGCGGCGGCGCCCGGGTCGTGGGTGACCATCACCACGGTCTGGCCCAGCCGGTCCACTGCCTCCCGCAGGAAGCCGAGCACCTCCAGCCCGGCACGCGAGTCGAGGTTGCCGGTCGGCTCGTCCGCGAAGATCAGCTCGGGCCGGGAGGCCAGCGCCCGTGCGCAGGCGACGCGCTGCTGCTGTCCGCCGGAGAGCTGCGCGGGCCGGTGCCGCAGCCGGTCCCTGAGCCCGAGCGTGTCGATGACCTGGTCCAGCCACTGCCGGTCGGGCTTCTGCCCCGCGATGTCCATCGGCAGGGTGATGTTCTCCAGCGCGTTCAGGGTCGGGAGGAGGTTGAACGACTGGAACATGAACCCGATCCGGTCCCGGCGCAGCCGGGTCAGCTCACGGTCCTTCAGCCCCGTGATCTCGGTGCTCCCGAGCCACACCTGTCCGGCCGAAACGGTGTCGAGTCCCGCCAGGCAGTGCATCAGCGTCGACTTCCCCGAGCCCGACGGCCCCATCACCGCGGTGAACCGTCCGCGCGCGATGTCCACGTCCACCGAGTCCAGGGCGATCACGGCCGTCTCGCCCGAACCGTACGCCTTGGTCAGACCACGGGCGCGGGCCGCGGTCCCGTCGGTCGGCGCGAGGCCGGGGGCGTGCTCCGCAGCGGGTGTGGACAAGGCCGCCTCCTCCGGGTGGACGTCAGGTCCGCTCGTCGCGCCCGAGGGTAGTGTGACCCGACCCACACCCGGTATCCCCCGTGGGTGCAGGTCCCTCTCCGCCTCAGGTCTGGTCCCCGGTGCCGATGTAAGGGGCACACACCTCCCGGGAGGGGGCGGGTGCCTTGCCGGTGCTAGCGCTCCGGCGCTAGCTTCGAGGCATGGCGAAGACCCAGCTGAACGTGCGCGTGGACGAGGGGACCGCCCGAGCCGCGCGGGAACGTGCCCTGGCCCGCGGGATGAGCGTGAACCGCTACATCGAGGAACTGGTCCGGCAGGACACCGGCGAGGCCGGCCGCGCGTTCGTCGAGGCCGCCGCCGACTTCATGAAGCAGTACCAGGCCGTCTTCGCCGAGGAGTTCGACGGGGGCTCCGCCGCCCGGGCGGCGTCGGGGACGCGGGAGGACCGCGAGGGCACGAGCGAAGGTCGCCACTGAGCCGTTGGACGACCTGCGCATCGACCTCGCCTGGCTGCTGATGCTCGCCGAGCGGCACACCCCGGGAGACCCCCAGGTCACCGACTGGGGAGCCCTCGTCGCCGCCGTCGCACGCCACCGGGCCGAGATATTCGACGTCCCCGTCTACGACGGCCCGCACGCCCGCGCCGCCGCCCTCCTCCAGCTGCTGGTCCACGTCCCGGCGCTGGAACGCTCCAACGCCCTGTTCGCCTCCGCCGTCGCGTACGCCTATCTCGTCGCCAGCGGCCTGAAGGTCGTCACCTCGCCGGAGCAGGTCCGTGATCTGGCCCGGCTGGTCAAGGACGGCGAGGCGACCGTCGACGACATCGCGGCCGAGCTGCGCCGCTGGAGCGAGTGATCAGCGCCCGGCGTCCGCCGCGTCGGCCGGCGGACGCCACGCGACGCCGGTGACGCAGTAGGAGCTGGGCAGCCTCGGCCCGCTCTCCGGCATCAGCGTCCGCCGGTAGGGGCCGAGCTCGAACCCCGCCTCCCGCAGCGCGCCGACCGGGTCCCGCGACAGGTGGCAGCCACCGGCCAGCGGCGGCCACACCGTGCGGTCCAGCGCGCGCTGGGTGAAGGTCATGACCCGGCCGCCGCCCCGGCCGTGCTCGAAGAACCGCAGCTCGCCGCCCGGCCGCAGCACCCGCCTGAGCTCCGCGAGCGCCCGCGGCACGTCCCGCACGCTGCACAGCACCAGGGAGACCACCGCCGCGTCGAACGCCTCGCTCTTGACCGGCAGCGCCTCCGCCGCACCCGGCGCCACGTCCACCGGCACCTGGGCGCGCAGGGCGGCCTCGACGGCGAGCTTGCGCAGCGAGCGCTCCGGTTCGATGGCGACGACCTCCGAGACGGTGCCCGGATAGTGCGCGAAGTTCAGGCCGTTGCCCGCGCCCACCTCGATCACCCGCCCGGACAGCCCGCCGAGCAGCCGCCGGCGCACCTCGGCCATTCCCGTCCGGGTCTCGGCGGTGACGCTGATCCGGGCGTAGCAACGGGCGAACAGCGGGTGGTGCACGGGATCCCGCGCCACCCTCGCGGAGCCGGCGGACATGGCGGGTACCTCCCTGCTCGCGGGGATGCCCCCGCCCGGGCCGAGCCGTGAGCGGGGGAGAAGCCGGGGAGCCCGGGGGGACACGAGGCCTCCCCCGGAACGGGCCTCACCGCGATTCTCCCCCGCAGGGGCCGCCCGCATCCCTGCCGGGGCAAGGGCACTTCCGCGTCCCCGCCGCGAGGGCGCTTCCCGCGCACCCCGTCACCGTCAGGGTGCCTCCCGCACCCGGAACGCCTCCGCGTCCCACGTCCCGTCCAGCCGGGGCGCCAGCCAGTGCGGTGCCGACGCCCGGAAGCCGGCCGGGTCCAGGGCCGCCGACCCGGCCGGCACCGCGCCCAGCAGCGGGGCCCCGGTCACGTCCGGCAGGTCCAGCAGGTTGCAGCGCGAGGCCAGATCGGGCCGTGCGGGCCAGCTGCCGATCACGACACCCGCCAGGTCGAGCCCGCGTCCGCGCAGCTCACGGGCCGTCAGCTCGGTGACGTTGAGGGTGCCGAGACCCGCCGACGCCACCACCAGCACCGGGGCCGCCAGCAGCGTCGCCGCGTCCGCCAGCGTCCCGCCGGCCGCGTCGAACCGGACGAGCAGCCCGCCCGCGCCCTCCACCAGCACCAGATCGTGCTCGGTGGCCAGCTTGGCGGCCCGCTCGGCGACGTCGTGCGGGTGCACCGGCGCCCGGCCGGCCCGACGGGCGGCCGTGGCCGGCGCCAGCGGGTCCGGGTAGCGGGCGATCTCGGCCGTCGTCACGGCACCGGCGAGCCGCGCGACCTCCTCGGCGTCCCCGGGCTCCTCCGGGCCCACGCCGGTCTGCGCCGCCTTCAGCACGGCCACCGACCGGCCGGCCGACAGCGCCGTCGCCGCGACGGCGGCGGTCACGACCGTCTTGCCGACCTCCGTGCCCGTCCCCGTGATCACCAGTACCGGCATGTCATCCCTCCTCCGCGGCCGCGCACACCGCCCGCGCGATCAGCGCCACGTCCGCGTCGCCCGTGACGTACGGCGGCATGGCGTAGATCAGATCACGGAACGGCCGCAACCACACACCTTCGCGCACCGCGGCCCGGGTGGCCGCGTCCATGTCCACGGCGTGGTCGAGCTGGACGACACCGATGGCGCCCAGCACCCGCACGTCCCGCACGCCCGGCAGCCGCTCCGCCGGCGCCAGCGCGTGCCGCAGGCCCGCCTCGATGCGTTTGACCTCCGCGAGCCAGTCCTGTCCGAGCAGCAGCTCGAGGGAGGCGCAGGCCACGGCCGCCGCCAGCGGATTGCCCATGAACGTCGGCCCGTGCGCCAGCACCGGCACCTCACCGCGCGAGATGCCTCCCGCCACCCGCGCGGTGCACAGCGTCGCCGCCATCGTCATGTAGCCGCCGGTGAGCGCCTTGCCCACGCACATCACGTCCGGCGTCACCGCGGCGTGCTCCGCCGCGAACAGGGCGCCCGTGCGCCCGAACCCGGTCGCGATCTCGTCGAACACCAGCAGCACGTCGTGCGCGTCGCACGCCTCGCGCAGCACCCGCAGATACGCGGGGGAGTGGAACCGCATCCCGCCCGCGCCCTGCACCACCGGCTCCACGATCACCGCGGCCAGTTCACCGGCGTGCCGCTCGATCAGCTCCCGCAGGTGCTCGGCGTACGACTCCTCGTACGCGGCGGGCGGGGCGTCGGCGAACACCTGACGGGGCAGCACCCCGGTCCACAGTTCGTGCATCCCGCCCTCGGGGTCGCACACCGACATCGGCTGCCACGTGTCACCGTGATAGCCGCCCCGCCAGGTCAGCAGCCGCCGCTTCTCCGGCCGGCCCAGCGAACGCCAGTACTGCAGGCACATCTTGACCGCGACCTCGACCGACACCGACCCGGAGTCGGCGAGGAAGACGTGCTCCAGACCTTCGGGTGACATGTCGACAAGGAGCTTCGCCAGCCGCACGGCGGGCTCGTGCGTGAGCCCGCCGAACATCACGTGGCTCATCCGCGCGAGCTGCTCACGGGCGGCCTCGTTCAGCACCGGGTGGTTGTAGCCGTGGATCGCCGACCACCAGGACGACATCCCGTCGACCAGTTCGCCCGAACCGTCGGCGAGCTTCAGCCGCACCCCGCTCGCCGACTCCACGACGAGCGGTTCCCGGCGGCCCGGCACGGGCCCGTACGGATGCCAGACGTGCCGCCGGTCGAGCTCCAGCAGTTCGGCGACGGAGAGTTCAGGCATTGGGCGCGAGATCCGTTCCGGCGCCCCGGCGGCGGACCGCGACCAGGTCGGGACGCGGCTCGTCGGCCCGGCGCGCGCCCTCCTCGTCCGCGCCCGCGCAGGAGTCCTCGCCCGCCGGTGCCGAACCGCACACCCCGCCGCCCCCGTGCGACCCGCATCCGCCGCCCGCACGGTGCTCCGGCAGGGTCACCTGGTCGGTGCCCTCCACCTCGAACCCGGCGTCGGCGATCATCTCCAGGTCGGCCCTGCCCGCCTGGCCCTCACTGGTGAGGTAGTCGCCGAGGAAGATCGAGTTGGCCAGGTGCAGCGCGAGCGGCTGCATCGTGCGCAGGTGCACCTCACGGCCGCCCGCGATCCGCACCTCGACGTCCGGGCACACGAACCGCACCATCGCCAGGATCCGCAGGCACCGCTGCGGGGTGAGGTGCCACTCCTTGGCGAGCGGGGTGCCCTCGAACGGGATCAGGAAGTTGACCGGCACCGAGTCTGGGTCCAGCTCGCGCAGCGAGAAGACCACGTCGACCAGGTCCTCGTCGCTCTCGCCCATGCCGGCGATCAGTCCGGAGCAGGCGGACAGGCCCGCCGCGTGCGCCTTCTGCACGGTGTCCACGCGGTCGGCGTAGGTGTGCGTGGTGGTGATGTCCCCGTAGGTGGACTCGGAGGTGTTGAGGTTGTGGTTGTAGGCGTCCGCGCCCGCCGCACGCAGCCGTTCCGCCTGACCGTCGGAGAGCAGGCCGAGGCAGGCGCACACCTCGACGCCCTCGTTCTGTTCCTTGATCGCCTTGATGGTGTCGGACACCCGGTCCACGTCACGGTCGGTCGGACCGCGCCCACTGGCCACCAGGCACACCCGCTTGGCGCCGCCCGCGAGTCCGGCGGCGGCGGCCTTCGACGCCTCGTCCGGCTTGAGCCAGGTGTACTTGAGGATGTCGGCCTTGGAGCCGAGCCGCTGGGAACAGTAGGAGCAGTCCTCCGGGCACAGACCGGACTTGAGGTTCACCAGATAGTTGAGTTTCACCCGCCGGCCGAACCAGTGCCGCCGCACCCTCCCGGCCGCGGCCACCACGTCGAGCAGGTCGTCGTCGGACGTCGCGAGGACGGCCAGCGCTTCCCCACGGGTCGGCGTCTCGCGCCGAAGCCCCTTGTCCACCAGCGTGTTCAGCAGGTCCATGAGAGCCGATCCTGTCCTACTCGGCCCGCCCGGGCCAAGGAGAGTTCGTACAACAGAGCCGCTTGGCGGTGTGGGTATTGCCACACAGTGGTCCGTCGGCCGTCCCGCTAGTGTCTGTGCACTGCCTACAAAAGCACCGGAGGACCCATGGCGTTCGGCTGGATCGACGAGCAGGCGGAGCTGCGCCGCCGCGCCGGACTCGTGCGGACGCTGCGTCCCCGCCCCGCCGACTCGCCGCTCCTCGATCTGGCGAGCAACGACTACCTGGGCCTGGCCCGCCATCCCGAGGTCACCGAGGGCGCGGCACGGGCCGCGCGGACATGGGGCGGCGGCGCGACCGGATCGCGGCTCGTCACCGGTACCACCGAGCTGCACGCCGAGCTGGAACGCGAACTCGCCGCCTTCTGCGGCTTCGAGGCGGCCCTGGTCCTCTCCTCCGGCTACGCGGCCAACCTCGCCGCGGTCACCGCGCTGGCCCCGCACGGTTCGCTGATCGTCTCGGACGCGGGCAACCACGCCTCGCTCATCGACGGCTGCCGACTGGCCCGCGGGACGACACAGGTCGCCGCGCACGCCGACCCCGACGCGGTGCGCAAGGCGCTGGGCGCGCACGACGGACCCGCCGTCGCCGTGTCCGACACGGTCTTCTCGGTGGACGGCGACGCCGCCCCGCTCGCCGCGCTGGCCGAGGCGTGCCGGGAGCACGGCGCGGGGCTGGTGCTCGACGACGCCCACGGTCTCGGCGTGCTCGGCGACGGCGGCCGGGGCGCCCCGCACGCGGCGGGGATCGCGGGCGCCGGCGACGTCGTCGTGACGGTCACGCTGTCCAAGTCGCTCGGCAGCCAGGGCGGAGCGGTGCTCGGCCCGGCCCGGGTGATCGAGCACCTGGTCAACGCGGCGCGGACGTTCATCTTCGACACGGGGCTGGCCCCCGCGGCGGTGGGAGCGGCCCTCGCGGCGCTCCGGCTGCTGCGCCGCGAACCCGCCCGCGCGGCACGGGCGGGCGAGGTGGCGCGCGAACTGCACACCCGGCTGACGGCCGCGGGCCTGGAGGCGGTACGTCCGGACGCCGCGGTCGTCTCCGTGCGCGCCCCTTCCCCGGAGCAGGCCGTGCGATGGGCGGCCGACTGCCGGGCGGCCGGCCTGTCCGTGGGCTGTTTCCGTCCTCCTTCCGTGCCCGACGGCATCTCACGGCTCAGACTGACCGCCCGTGCGGACCTGTCCGGGGCGGAGATCGAACGCGCTGTACGGGTGATCGGCGAGACGCGGCCATGAGTCGGCGTGGCACGGCCGTGCGTCGCTCGGTGCCGGGTCGGTCGGACCGACCGGATCAGCGGATCGCGGTCACGAAACTCGCCCAGCTCCCGGGGGAGAAGAGCAGCGCGGGCCCGGTCGGGGTCTTGGAGTCACGCACGGCGAGCAGTCCGGCCAGAGGGCCGGAGGACGGCCGGGCCGTCTCGACGCAGTTGTTCGCGCCCGTGCTGTGGCTGCTGCGCAGCCACAGCACACCGTGCAGGTCGAGGCTGGAGGGAACGGTCCGAGGCGGTGCAGGCATCGTGCCTCCTTACGCGCCGGCGGCTGTACCGGCGATGAAATCCAACGAGTCCTCGGGTGAAAGGGCGTGCATCGAAAGGGCGTCGAAGGCCTCCGAGTAGGCCCGGAGGTCTTCTTTCCGCTCGAGGTAGAGGCTACTCGTCAAGTGGTCGAGAACCACCACGTCCAGATCAGAAGTGCGCAAAAATGAGAAGATGACGAAAGGGCCGGTGACGCCGATGTGTGCCCCCGCGGTGAACGGCAGGACCTGGAGCCGCACTTGGGGCAGCCGGGCCGCCTCGACCAGCCGCTCCAGCTGACGCGCCATCACCCCGGGGCCGCCGACCTCCCGGCGCAGCACCGCCTCGTCCAGGACCGCGTTCAACTCCAGCGGGGGATCCGCCCGCAGCACGTCCTGCCGGGCCAGCCGCACCTCCACCAGGGCGTCCAGCCGCTCCTCGGAAGCGCCCTCCAGCGCGGCCTGGGTCACCGCCCGCGCGTACTCCGGCGTCTGCAGCAGCCCGGGGACCACCGTGGTCTCCAGGGTGCGCATCGCGCTCGCCTGGGACTCCAGGCTGATGAAGTCCCGGTAGGTCGGCGGCAGTACGCCGCGGTAGGCGTGCCACCAGTGGTGCCGGCCGCCGCCGTCGCCGGAGCCCGACAGCACCAGCAGCAGTTCCCGCAGCTGCGGATCGGCCACGCCGTAGGCGTCGAGCAGTAACCGCACGTCGGCCGGTTTCGCCCCGCTCGTGCCGGTCTCGATCCGGCTCACCTTCGACTGGTGCCAGCCCACCAGCCGGGCCGCCTCGCCGCTGGTGAGCCCCGCCGAGGTGCGCAGCGTGCGCAGTTCGGCACCCAGTTTCCGGCGGCGCACCGCGGGACCGTGCTGCATGGACCCTCCTTACTCCTTCCGGGTCGCCCCCATACGGTCTTCCGTCGCAGAGTTCACCGCTTCGGGCGACAGATATATGCATATCTCGGTGGATCGCCGCCTCCTGCCGAGCGGTGATGGCAGTCTGGCGGCGAAGCACCAGTGCGGGACCGTACTCGAACCATCCGCTCCGTGTCGGACTGCGGTCCCGTGGGAAAGGGACGACGTCGCCATGGCAGACCATCTGGAAGCATCCGTCACTCTGCCGAGCGATCCCGCCTCGGTCCCCGCGGCCCGTGCCTACGTGGCGGACATGCTGGCGGAGTGGGGCATGCCGGCGGACACGGAGGTGTCCGACACCGTCCGGCTGATCGTCTCCGAACTCGCCACCAACGCCGTGCAGCACACCTTCGGGCAGTCCCCCACCTTCACGGTGGACATGGTCCTCGACCGTGACGAGCGGTTGCGCGTCGGTGTCACCGACAGCCATCCCCGTCTCCCCAAGCGGCTGCCCGCCGCGGTCCAGCAGGACAACGGCCGCGGACTGGTCATCATCCGCTGGCTGGCCGCGGAGTGCGGCGGGAGGCTCAGGGTCCGCCCCACGCGCGAGGGGGGCAAGACCGTCTCCGTGGAACTGCCGTGGGCCGTCCCGGCCACGGAACCGGCGACGGAACCGGCCACGGCGGCGGGCCGGCGGGAGCCGTAGGGATCGTCACCGGGAGGGAGCGGCCGGCGACACGCCGGTGCGGTCCGGACGGTCCGCGGCCGCTCGGGCGGGACCGTGCGGCCGCGCGGGTGCGCGTTCCGCCCCGGCGGCGTCCGTCCGCGGCTGCGGGCTCGCGCGCCGCACCAGCCGGGGGAGCAGTCCCCACAGGCCGAGGCAGAGGGCGAAGGCGCCCGCACCCGCGGCGATCCCCCCGGTCCGGCCGGTGGTCACGTCCACCACCAGCAGCACCGAACCGCTGAACGTGAACGCCAGCACCACGAGGCCGGTCGTGGCCAGCCGCGACGAGACCTGCACGATGCGCGGCTTGGCGCCCTGCTGGAACAACGAACGGTGCAGCGCGGCGGGCGCGGTGAACAGCGCGGCGGCGAGCACCGCCAGCAGCAGGGTGACGACGTAGGTGACGCGCTGCACCGTGTCGAGCGAGCCGAAGCGCGAGGTGAACGCGAGCGACAGCAGGAAGGCGAAGAGGATCTGCACCCCCGTCTGGGTGACCCGCAGTTCCTGGAGCAGCTCGACGAAGTTGCGGTCGGCGCGTTGCAGCGGGGTCTCGTTGCGTGCGGTGCAGGGACGGTGTTCGGCCATGCGGTGACGGGTGACCCGCTGCGGCCGTGGCATGCCCGGCGGGGCGGCGGCGCGGCGGGGCGCCGCCGCCCCCGCGGCTCACTTGACCCGGCCGTACCAGACGCTGCGGGTCCAGATCTTCTGCAGGCGCACCACGTCCCCGGTCTTCGGGGCGTGCCAGATCTTGCCGCTGCCCGCGTAGATGCCGACGTGGTAGACGTAGCCGCCCGAGTGGAAGAACACCAGGTCACCCGCCTTGCGGTTCGAGGCGGAGACGTGGCGCGTCTTGTTGTACTGCTGGGCGGCGGTGCGCGGCAGTTTCTTGCCCGCCTTCTTGAACGAGTACAGGGTGAGTCCGGAGCAGTCGAACCTGTGCGGTCCGGTGGCGCCCCACTTGTACGGCGATCCCTTCTTCGAAGCGGCGATCTGCAGAGCCTTGGTGGCCGCACTCGCGGCCGCCGCCTCCGAGGCGGCACCCGGAACCACGATCGAGCCGCCCACGGCGGCCAGGGTGAGAGCCGAGGCCGTGCCGGCCCGGGCCATGAGAGACGGGACACGATTGAGCGCAGTCATGCGCAACCCTTCGTCAGCCGCCTGTGAAGGATGACCTGTCGGATTCGGGCTGGCGAAGTGGCCCGGCCGCACACGTGCGGCTTCACCCCAAGGGCTGCTCGGAACCGAGGTCCCGGCGGCCCGTCGTGCTTGGGTCCTCCACTCCTGCCGATCCACTCCTGTCGACCGGTCATCCGGGCGGCGGCAGGACTCGGCGTCCGCCCGGATCGCCCCGCCGCGGTGGCGGGGGCTTGTCGTCAGTCAGGGATCTTGACTCATGGGCGGCCCGAAATCCCAACGGAACCGGGGGTTTGTGTTGTTACTCACCACTCACCCGTTCGGGTGGACACTTTCCTGTTCGAGCCGTTGTCAAGACCGCCGAAGGGCCCCGGACCAGCGCTGGAATGTCCCATTCCGCCCTTCGGGTGGGTGCGTTGCGCAACTCCGACGGCCCGAAAACAGCAGGTTCATCTACACCGGATGGGGGTACGCCGTTTGGTCCGTTTCGGCCCCCGCCCGGACGCACCGCCGACGGGGGCGGTGCGTCCGGGCGGGCGGTCAACTGCCCCGGGCCGGCGGCAGCGTGAGCCGGGCCGTGCGCCGTTCGCCGTCCAGCACCCGCAGCGCCCGGACCAGCGTCGCGGAGTGCAGCTCGGTCTCGCCGCGCCGGTGCATCACGGTCAGCGCGTCGCGCAGCTCGGCGGCCTTGCCGACCAGCGCCTGCGCGGCGCGCAGTCCGCGGTAGGTGTCGCCGTCCGAGGCGGGGTTGATGCGGCCGAGCAGGTCGACGACCTCGAGGTAACGGTCGATCAACTCGGCCTCCGCGCGGGTCAGCGCGGGCAGCGGAGGAAGTTCCGGTGGCAGCATCGGCGGTTCACCTCACGCCGACGGCGGGGTGGGCGCCCCTGCGGTCGGGCACGATCCGGTCCGCCAGGCCGCGCTCCACCGCCGCCCGCGCGTCGAGGACCGTGTCCCGCTCGATGTCCGACCGGACCTGCTCCGCGGTGCGACCCGTGTGCCGGACGAGCATCTCCTCCGTCCGCGACCGGATCCGGCTCAACTCCTCGGCCCGGACCACCAGGTCGCTCGCCCGGCCCTCCACCGGCTCGGTCAGGGCCGGCTGACGGAGCACCAGACGGGCGCCGGGCAGCACGGACCGCTTGCCCGGGGTGCCGGCGGCGAGCAGCAGCACGGCGGTCCCCTCGGCCCGGCCGAGGCAGATCGTCTCCACGTCGCAGGTGACGTGGCGCAGCGTGTCGTAGATCGCCGACATGGCATGGAACGAACCGCCGGGGGAGTTGACGTAGAGCGAGATGTCCCGGTCCGGGGCCTGGTGCTCCAGGTACAGGAACCGGGCCGTCACGTCGTTCGCGGAGGTCTCGTCGATCGGAGTCCCGAGGAGGACGATCCGCTCCTGGAGCAGCTTCGCGCACGGATCCATCGCCCGGTGCCCGGACGCCGTGCGTTCGGTGAACCCGGGCGGGACGCGGTGGGCGGACGGTCGGGTCATGGGAGCCCCTCCTGTCTGTGGTCTCTGTAAAAAATGTACAGGACGTACATGACGTTATGATGGGTGCATGGCCTACGAGATTCCGGTGACGCAAGCCAGGGCTGAGCTCGCCGACCTGATCAACCGGGTGGTGTACGGCGGTGAGCGCGTCGTCGTGACCCGGCACGGAAAACCCCTCGTCGCCCTCGTGTCCGCCGATGACCTGCGACGGCTCGAAGAGCCGCGGGAACCCCAGGAGCCCGCGGAGGAGCAGGTGATCAGCACGGTCGCCGGCGTCCGCGAGGCGACGTCCGCTCCCCGCGGACGGCAGCGGTTCGGCATCGCCGCGGAGCACCGGGGGACGACCGCCTCGTAAGCCTCCGGAGACGACGGGACCGGGCACCCCGCTATAGCGGGGTGCCCGGTCCCGTCGTCTCCGTGTGCCCGGTTGCCCGGTGCCGGCGTGCGGCCGGTCAGCCGACGGCGACCGGACTTTGCCCGGGTGCGGGCTCCGCGGTCCTCGTCCGCCGCTTCAGCGCACCCGCGAGCAGTACGGCGCCCAGACCCAGCGCCGCCCACCAGGCCAGCGTCAGTGCGGGGCCGGTGCCGGCCGCGCCGTCGAAGAAGGACACCGAGCGCAGCAGCGACACACCCGCCCCCGGCGGCAGCCACTGGCCGATCGCCCCGGTCGGCTCCGGCAGCATCTCCGGTGCGGAGGACGCCCCCGAGAAGGGGTTGCCGAGCAGCATGATCAGGAGGGTGCCGAGCCCGAGGCCGGCCCGCCCGGCCAGCGCCGCCAGCCCCGCGACCGCCGCGCCCATGGCCAGCGCGGCCAGTCCGAAGGTCCCGGCCACGGCCCACCAGTTCCCCGGGACGGCCTCCAGCCAGCTCTGCGCCAGTGCCGCGGCCACCCCACCGGCCAGGGCGGCCGACACCACCAGCGCGGCCACCGCGCGCACGCCGCGCAGCCCCAGCAGGGTCACCGCGGCGCCGGTCCCGATCCCGGCCAGGGCGAGCGGCAGCACGCTCGCGTTCACGGCCGCGCCGCGCGGATCACCGGCGGCCGCGGGCACCACGTCCACGGTCGTGGCCCGGGCGCCCGGGGCGGACGCCGGGTCCGCCACCGCCTGCCGCAGCATCTGGGCCACGAGCGGGCTCGCGGCGGAGGCGGTGAGCAGCTTCGGGCCCTGCTCGGTGACGACGACCGCGCCGTACACCTCGCGGTCCTCGACGGCCTCCCGGGCGGCGGGCTCGTCGGCGTAGCGATGGAGGGCGAAGGCGCCCTCCCGGTCCTGCAGCCGCTGCTCCAGCGGTGCGGTCGCGGCGGCGGGACCGGCCACGCCGAGCGGCAGGTCACGGGGCGCCGTACGCGCCGCGGGCCAGGCGAAGGCCCAGAGCGCCAGCGCCACCAGGACGGGGGCGAGCACGATCACGGCCGCGACGCGCCGGTGCGGCGGCACGGACGGGACCGGGTGGTGCGCGGGGACGGGCGACGAGAGGGACATGGGGACTCCTCGGAGTGCTTCCCGGAGGCCGAGCGCTTCGGCGGCGGGCACCTGGGTGCCTCGGCGACCACTCAAAAAGAAGGATCGTTCGTTTTGCTTCGTCACCACCGTCCCGCTCCCGCCGTTCCTTGTCAAGAAGGAATGTTCGTTCTAGGTTGGCCGCATGGCCCGCGTAACCCAGGAACACCTCGACGCCCGCCGCCGCCAGATCCTCGACGGTGCCGCGTCCTGTTTCGCCCGCAACGGCTTCCACGCCACCTCGATGCAGGACGTGCTCAAGGAGGTGGACCTCTCCGCGGGTGCCGTCTACCGGTACTTCAGCGGCAAGGAGGAGCTGATCGCCGCGGTCGTGACCGAGGTGCTCGACACGGTGCGCGGCATTCTCGAGCGGGCCGCCCGGGAGAGCCCGCCGCCCACCCCCGACGTGCTCATCCCACGAGCCCTGGCCCGGTTGAGGGAGCAGCGGCCGGCCGCCCTGGACGACGGCACGTGGATGTTCCCGCGGCTGATGATCCAGGTGTGGACGGAGACCACGCGCAGCCCCGAGCTGGCGGCCGTGCTGGGCGAGGGGTACCGGAAGGTCCGCACGGCCTGGGGGGAGGTCGTCGAGAGCTACCGGGACGCCGGCCTGTTGCCCGCGGACACCGACGCCGACGCCATGGCGCGGACGATGATCGCGCTCGTGCAGGGCTACGCGGCCCAGATGGCCCTCTTCGGCGGGATCTCCGAGCAGACGCTGGGCGACGGTCTGCGGGCACTGATGTCGGTGGGCCGGACCGCGCGGGGCGCCTGACCTCGCTCCGGCCGCCCCTCGAGCGTGCGCTCAGGGGATCAGTTCAGCGGCAGCCGCGGGAACCGGCGCTTCTCCTCCGCCCTGCGGGCGGCCTCCTCCGCCTTGGCGACGGCCGCGTACCGGTCGACGTACTCCTGCTCGGACAGGGAGAGGATGGCGTACATGATCTCGTCGGTGACGGCGCGCAGGACCGCCTTCTCGTTCTCCATGCCGGCGTAGCGCGAGAAGTCCAGCGGCTCGCCGAAGCGGATCACCACGGGGTGGACGCGGGGGACGACCTTGCCGGGCGGCTGCGCCTCGAAGGTGCCGATCATCGCGCAGGGGATCACCGGGACGCCCGCCTTGAGGGCCATCACCGCGACACCGACCTTGCCCTTGTAGAGGCGGCCGTCGTGCGACCGCGTGCCCTCCGGGTAGATGCCGAGCAGTTCCCCCTTGCCCAGCACTCCGAGGCCCTCCCGGATGGCGGCCTGGCCGGCCTCCTTGCCGGAGCGGTCGACCGGGATCTGTCCCGCGCTGCGGAAGAAGAACGCCGTCAGCCGGCCCCTGAGGCCGGGGCCGGTGAAGTACTCGGCCTTCGCGAGGAAGGTGATGCGCCGCTTGAGCACCGCGGGCATCAGGAAGTGGTCCGAGAACGACAGGTGGTTGCCCGCCACGATGGCGGCGCCGGACGACGGCACGTGCTCCAGGCCCTCGATCCGGGGCCGGAAGACCAGTCTCAGCAGCGGGCCCAGCAGCACGTACTTCAGCAGGTAGTAGAACAAGGGCGCGCTCCTCGACTCTGACGGACGGGCGGGGCCGGAGCGCTCCAGCAGGTCATCCGGCACGTCGTGGGGGTGCCAGTCTAGGTCCGGGCCGGGCGGCCCGGCACCACGTTCGACGGGACCGGAGCGCACCGTCGCGCCGGACGGCCGGATCCCGTCGGCGGACCCGCCGGCCGCGGCCGGGTAGGCTCCGGTGCATGAGGATCTCCGTCTCCTCCGACATGGACGAACCCGTGGCGCGCGCCCTTCTGGCCGAGCTGCGCGAGCGCGGTCACGAGGTGCGCGCGCACGGCGCCCTGAGTCCCGGGGACGACCCGCAGTGGGCGGTCTGCTCCGAGGCGGCGGCCCGCGAGGTCGCCGACGGGACCGCGGACCAGGCGGTGGTGTGCTGCTGGACCGGCACCGGCGCGTCGATCGCCGCCAACAAGGTGCCCGGCGTCCGGGCCGCCCTGTGCACGGACGCCTACACGGCGGACGGCGCGCGCCGCTGGAACGACGCCAACGTGCTGGCGCTCAGCCTGCGGCTGACGTCGGAGCCGCTGCTGAGGGAGATCCTCGACGCCTGGTTCGCCGGTGCGCCCAGCGAGGACCCGGAGGACCGGCGGAACGTGGACCGGACGGGACGGCTCGACCGGGAGCGCACCGGCCTCTGACCCGCAGCCGCGCTCACAGCCGCACGACGACCAGCGCCGTGTCGTCGGTGGCGCCGCCGGGCGGCAGCAGCTCCAGCAGCACGGTGTCCGCGAGCGTCTCGGGGTCCTGTGTCCGGTGGCGGCGCAGGGCCTCGGCGAGACGGAGCAGTCCCGTGTCGATGTCCTCCCGGCGCCGCTCGATCAGACCGTCGGTGTACAGCACGAGCGTCGCCCCGGGCGCGAACGAGGTCGTCGCCTCGGGCCTCGGCGTCGGATCGGGCCGGGCGTCCAGCGGCGGGTCGGTGGCCCGGTCGAGGAACTCCACGCGTCCGTCGTGGTGGAGGAGGACGGGAGGGGGATGACCGGCGCTGCTGTAGGTGATGGTGTGCCGGTCGAAGTCGATGAAGGTCGTCACCGCGGTCGCGGACTCGGCGCCGTCCACCACGTGGGCGTAGCGGCCCACCACGTTCAGCGCCTGGGCGGGCCCGTCCGCCACCCGGGAGGCGGCGCTCAGCGCGCTGCGCAGCTGGCCCATGACGCCGGCCGCCTCCAGACCGTGCCCGACCACGTCGCCCACGGACACGCCGATGCGGTGTCCGCCCACCAGGTCGACCAGGTCGTACCAGTCCCCGCAGACGTTGAGCGCCCCCACCGCGGGCCGGTACCGCACGGCGGCCCGGTGGTGGCCGACCTGCCGGCGGGCGGGCAGCATCGCCTCCTGCAGCGCCAGGGCCACCTCCCGCTCCCGCGCGTGCGCCTGGCGCAGCCGGTTGTTGAGCTCCTGGAGCTCACGGGCGCGCGAGTACAGCTCGGCCTCCAGCACCCGGCCCTGGCCGTCGCCCGCGCGGCCACGGGCCCGGATCAGCTCGGTGACCTCCTCCACCCGGTGCACGATCAGTTCGGCCTTCCCGGCGGGACCGAGCACCGGCGTGTTCACCGGGCTCCAGAACCGTTCCTCCCACTCCCCGGGCCGCTCGGGGTCCTCGACGGCGTAGCGCTGGAGGGCCATGGTGTCGCGCTCGCCGGTGGCGAGGACCCTGAGCAGCGAGGCCTGGAGGTTGCGCGCGCCCGTGGCGTTCGGATCGTTCGGGTTGTCCGGGAAGACGTCGAACAGGTATCGGCCCACCAGTTCCTCGCGCGAGCGCCCGGTCCCGCGGATGTACGCCTCGTTGACGTCCGCGAACACCAGTTCGGGAGTCAGCAGCGCCACCATGCCGGGCAGGGCCTGGTAGACCGCCGCGTAATCGATCGACGCCTCCGCCATGGCCACCGCCTCACCGCCGCAACCGCGCTGGTTTTCCACCATACGGGCGTACGGAGCGGTTGTTTCGCCCCCGTCGCGGGAACGGGCGGTCCCGGAGCGTCACCCGGGCGAGGGGCTCAGCGACTGCTCGGCCCAGATGATCTTCCCCTCGGCGACGAAACGGGTTCCCCACCGCTGGGCGAGCTGGGAGACCAGCAGCAGTCCGCGTCCGCCCTCGTCCGTCGCGCGGGGATGCCGCACCCGGGGCGTCGTCGTTCCGCCGTCGAACACCTCGCACACCAGCGAGCGCTCGTGGATCAGCCGGAGCCGGACCGGGCCGACGGCGTGCCGGATGGCGTTGGTGACGAGTTCGCTGACGACCAGCTCGGTGGTGAAGGCCAGCTCGTCCAGCCCCCACCGGGACAGCTGCCGGGTGGCGGACCTGCGGGCCTCGGCCACGACGGCCGGGTCCGCCGGCAGGGCCCAGACCGCGACCCGGCCGGGGGCGAGGCGTCGGGTACGGGCCATCAGCAGGGCCACGTCGTCGTACGGACGGGTCGGAACCAGCGCGTCCACCACGGCCCGGCAGCTCAGCTCCAGCGAGGGCGCGGCGCTCTCCAGCGCCTGCCGCAGCCGGCCCCGGTCGGTGTCGACGGCTCCGGCCCCCTCGGGGGGCAGCAGGAGGCCGTCGGTGTGCAGGGCCAGCGTGCTGCCCTCGGCCAGGAGCAGCTCCACCGACTCGAACGGCGGGCCGCCCACGCCGAGCGCCGGACCCAGCGGAAGCTCCACGAAGCTGACCGTGCCGTCGGGCGCCACCACGGCGGGCGAGGGGTGGCCGGCGGCGGACATCGTGCACCGGCCGTCCACCGGGTCGTAGATCACGTACAGGCAGCCGGACCCCACGGCCTGGACCCGGGAGCCCCCGTCCTCCGGTTCGTCGTCCCCGTCCTGTGCCGGGCAGCCGGACACCAGGTCGTCGAGGTGGGCGAGCACCTCCTCGGGGGGCAGGTCGAGCGCGGCCAGGGTCCGCACCGCGGTCCGCAGCCGGCCCATGGCCGCCGCGGCGGCGATGCCGTGCCCGGGCACCTCGCCGACGACGAGGGCGACGCGGGCGCCGGACAGCCGGATGAGGTCGTACCAGTCGCCGCCCAGACCGGTCAGCTCGTCGGCCGGGCGGTAGCACGCGGACACCTCGACGGCCTCCTGCTCGGGCAGCCTGCGGGGGAGCAGACTGCGCTGCAGGACGAGCGCGGCGTCCCGCTCGCGGGTGTAGCGCCGGGCGTTGTCCACGCAGACGGCGGCGCGGGAGACGAGGTCCTCGGCCAGGCTCAGGTCGTCCTCGTCGAAGGGGTTCTCGCGGCGGCGCCGGAAGAACGTGGTGACGCCCAGGGTGACGCCCCGGGCACGGATCGGCACGACCATCACGCTCTGCAGGTTCAGTTCCAGGAAAGTGGACTCGTGGTCGCCCGGCGCCCCCACGGTCCACTCCGTGGCGAGCGGATCGAGCTGCTCCTGGCGCCAGGACCGGCCCGTGGCCAGACAGCGGACCGGCGGTGAACCGGCCAGGTAGGCCACCACCTCGCCGGTCTCCACGACCGTCCGCGGCAGATCCTCGTACAGCGACCGGTGGCCCGCGCGGCGCAGCGGCACCCGGTCGGTCTCCGCGAGCGGTCCGGGCGGCAGCTCGGCGCCCCGCAGCACCGTCTCCAGCAGGTCGACGGTGACGAACTCCGCGAGCTCCGGCACGGCGATGTCGGCCAGCTCCCGCGCGGTGCTCATGATGTCCAGGGTGCGGCCGATGTACTCACCGGCCCGGTCGAGCAGGGCGAGGCGCTGCCGGGCGCGGTACCACTCGGTGACGTCCACGACGGTGTAGTACACGCCCATCGGGCGGCCCTGCTCGTCGTCGAGCCGGGTGAACGTCAGCATGTGCGCGGTGTCGCGCAGCGGTGCCGAGCGGACGCGGCCGACGTGCTCGTAGCCGACGACGCGTTCGCCGGTCTCCAGCACGTGCCGCATCCGCGCCTCGACGGCCTCGGCGTCCATGCCCGGCTGGACGTCCGCGAACCGCAGCCCCAGGCGCCGCTCGGCCGGACCGCCGCCGAACTGCTCCAACGCGGTGTTGGACCACACGAAGCGCAGATCCGTGTCCACGATCGCGATGCCGATCGACGCCCCGGCGACCATCTGCTCCAGCACCGTGCGGCTCATGTCCCAGCCGGGGGAGCCGGCCAGCTCCGACAGCAGCACCAGCAGCGGTGAGCGACCCCGCGGCTCCACGGTCGGGGTGATCCGGACCATGACCGCGACCGGCCGCCCGTCCCGGTGCAGGGCCGTCATCAGCCCCGCCCAGCCACCGTCCGTCCGGCACCGCTCGACCAGGTCCGGCACCCGCTCGGCGTCCTGAGGGGTCAGCAGCTCGGCGAGCTTCCTGCCCACCGCCTCGGACGCGGAGTGCCCCAGCAGCCGCTCGGCCTGACCGGTCCAGCCCGACACCACACCTCGCGGATCGAGCAACAGGGGAGCGGCGTCGGCCACGTCGAACCCCTGCCGGGCAACGTCCTGCTCCTTGTGTCCGCCCACGGCCGACCTCTCTGTCGCTGAGAGTGGTCTACCACCTCTTGTCTCAATCTTCACCCTTGACCGGAAAGGGGGCTCCCCGGGTGGGGGCCTCCCGGGCGGCGGGGCGAGCGGCCCGGGACGCGGCACGCCGGGGCCGCGTCCACGAACGGCGCGACCCCGTGGCCTGCGGACGCTCCCGTACGGCAGATCGCGCCGTGATCCCCACCGACACGCGGACGGCGCCCGCCGCCGCCCGCTCGGCCGGGTACCGGGCCGGACGCCGCGCGGCGGGCCGACCGGCGACGGACGGCGTCCCGCCGGTCCGGCAGCCGTGCCGCCGGTCCGCCACCGGCACGGTGCGTCCCCGTGCCGGTGCGTCGGACGGGCCGGGGCCGCCTCTGCCGGGAGCCGCGTCGCGACGGCGTCCCGCCGGACCCCGGCGAATGACGCCGGGCCTTCCCGGGCGGAGCCGGGCTCGGGCGGTGTCCCGCATCCCGGTGACCCCCGTCGGGCCGGTGGATCCCCCTGCCGCGGGGCCGGCCCGGCCCCGCGGGGCGCGGCGGTTCCGGGACGCGGTGGCCGCCGGGTCGCCCGATCCTGGCGGCTGCCCGGGTCCCGGTGACGACCGCCGAGCCGGGACGGGCCCGCGCGGTGCGGCGCCGGCCGGTTCGGCGGGCGCGGCGGGCCCGCGGACCGCCGCGCCCGCGTACCACCGGCTCAGTCCCGTCGGCCCAGGACCTTCTCCACGGTCCTCAGGGCTCCCCGGAGCTCGTCCGCCGTGATCGTCAGCGGCGGGGCCAGGCGGATGGTGGAGCCGTGGGTGTCCTTGACGAGGAGGCCCTCGCGCATGAGGCGTTCGCTCACCTCGCGGCCCGTGCCGAGGGCCGGGTCGACGTCGACGCCCGCCCACAGGCCGCGCGAGCGGAAGCCGACGACGCCCCTGCCGACCAGTGCCGCCAGGCCCTCGCGCAGCACCACCCCCAGCTCCGCCGCCCGGCGCTGGAACTCCCCCGTCTCCAGCAGCTCCACCACGGCCGTGCCGACCGCCGCGGCCAGCGGATTGCCGCCGAAGGTGGACCCGTGCTCCCCGGGGTGGAGCACCCGGAGCACCTCGCGCCGGGCGACCACCGCCGACACCGGGACGATGCCGCCGCCCAGCGCCTTGCCGAGCAGGACCACGTCCGGGACGACCGACTCGTGCTCCACGGCGAGCGTGCGGCCCGTGCGGCCCAGCCCCGACTGGATCTCGTCCGCGACGAACAGGCACCCCTTGCGGCGCGTCAGCTCCCGCACCCCGGCGAGGTAGCCGTCGTCCGGGACGACGACGCCCGCCTCGCCCTGGATCGGCTCGATCAGCACCGCCGCCGTCGTCTCGTCGACCGCCGCCTCCAGCGCCTCGAGGTCGTTGTAGGGAACGACCCGGAAGCCCGGGGTGAAGGGGCCGAACCCGGCGCGCGCCACCTCGTCCGTCGAGAAGCCCACGATCGTCGTCGTACGGCCGTGGAAGTTGTCCGCCGCCACCACGATCGTCGCCCGGTCGGCCGGGACGCCCTTCACGTCGTAGGCCCACTTGCGGGCCACCTTGATGCCGCTCTCCACCGCCTCCGCGCCGGTGTTCATGGGCAGCACCATGTCGAGGCCGGTCAGCGCGGCCAGCCGCTCGGCGAACTCGGCGAGCCGGTCGTTGTGGAACGCGCGCGAGGTCAGCGTGAGCCGGTCCAGCTGGCGGTGCGCCGCCTCGATCAGCGCGGGATGGCGGTGGCCGAAGTTGAGCGCCGAGTAGCCGGCCAGCATGTCGAGGTAGCGCCGGCCCTCCACGTCCTCCACCCACGCGCCCTCCGCGCGGGCGACGACCACGGGCAGCGGGTGGTAGTTGTGCGCGAGGACCGGTTCCTCCGCGTCGATCAGCTCGGCGGACGAACGCGCGGGTACGACAGAGGTCATGAGCGGATCTCCTGAGTGCAGCACTTGATGCCGCCGCCCGCCTTGTGGAACTCGGACAGGTCGACGGGGACGGGGACGTAGCCGCGGTCGGCGAGCTGAGCGGCGAGGGCCGTGGCCCCCGGCGAGATGAACACGTGGCGCCCGTCGGAGACGGAGTTCAGCCCGAACGCCATCGCGTCCTCGCGGGTCGCGAGCACCGCGTCCGGGTACAGCCGGGCGAGCACCTCGCGGCTCCCCGGCGAGAACGCCTCCGGGTAGTACGCGACGTTCTCCTCGTCCAGCACGAACAGCGCCGTGTCCAGGTGGTAGAAGTACGGGTCCACGAGCGTCAGGCCGATCACCGGCACCCCGAAGAACTCCTGCACCTCGCGGTGCGCCTCACGGGTGGTGCGGAACCCGGTCCCGGCGAGGATCCAGCGCCCGGCGGGCACCAGGTCGCCCTCGCCCTCGCAGACCGACTCGGGGTGGTGGACCTCGTACCCCTCGGCCTTGAACCAGGCCTCGTACGGCACGGACTCCGGGCGTCGCTCGGGCGCCAGGAACAGGGAGCCGAAGACCCGGCCCTCGACGACGACCGCCGCGTTCGCGGCGAACACCATGTCGGGCAGTGAGGGCTCCGGCTTCACGGTCTCCACGGTATGGCCGTGGTCGCGGTAGGCGTCGACCAGCGTCCGCCACTGCCGCTGGGCGAGGGGGACGTCGACGGGTCGGTCGGGGTGCATCCAGGGGTTGATCGCGTACCGCACGGCGAAGTGTCTGGGTTCGCAGACGAGGTAGCGCCGCCGGCGCGCCACACGGGATCCGGGCACAGAGGGGTTCCTCCGCTTCCACACGGTGTCGACAGGGGGTGCCTCCACGGTAGGAACCGAGCAGGACGGCCGACAAGGAACGAGAGCTGCGTGTCCACGCAGGAACACTGCGCGTATCCGCTGCTCAACGCACGTCTGCTGCGTCCTCCGGAGCGGGCTGGCTGACCCCCGCCTCAGGGCTGTCCGGAAGCAGGTGGGACAGCACCATCACGCTGATCGTCTTGCGGATGAACGGCTCCTGGCGGATCCGCTCCAGCACCTCCTCGAAGTGCTCCACGTCCCGCGCCCGCACGTGCAGCAGCGCGTCCGCGCCACCGGTCACCGTCATCGCCGCGGCGATCTCCGGGTGGTTGCGCACCACCTCCGCCAGCCGCCGGGGCGGCGCCGCGCCCTCGCAGTACACCTCGACGTACGCCTCGGTGCGCCAGCCCAGCGCCGACGGACGCACCGTCGCCGTGAACCCGGTGATCACGCCGGTCTCGCGCAGCCGGTCCACCCGGCGCTTGACCGCCGTCGACGACAGCCCGATGGCCGCACCGATCTCGGCGAAGGACGTCCTGGCGTTCGCCATCAGCGCGGTGACGATCTTCCGGTCGAGCTCGTCGAACGGCGCGGGCCTGCTGCTCATGCGGGCACTGTATCCAGCGGCGGCGCGGCGGCGGTGCGGTGGCGGCCTGCCCGCTGTCCGGCGACTGCGGGCAGGCCACCGCAACCGGCGGCGACGGCCGTGCCGGCACGTGTCCAGACGTGGAAATGCCCCCTACACTCCAGCCTCATGCTGCGTGCCCTTGCCGTCGACGACGAACGTCCCTCACTGGAGGAACTGCTCTACCTGCTCAACGCGGACCCCCGCATCGGCAGCGCCGAGGGCGCCGGCGACGCGACCGAGGCGCTGCGCCGCATCAACCGGGCCCTGGAGTCGGGCCCCGACGGTCCCGAGTCCATCGACGTCGTCTTCCTCGACATCCAGATGCCCGGCCTCGACGGACTCGACCTCGCCCGGCTGCTCACCGGGTTCGCCCGGCCGCCGCTCGTCGTGTTCGTCACCGCCCACGAGGACTTCGCCGTCCAGGCCTTCGACCTCAAGGCCGTCGACTACGTGCTCAAACCGGTCCGCAGGGAACGGCTGGCCGAGGCGGTCCGCCGCGCCGCCGAACTGCGCGGCGCCGGGCGCGGCACCACCCCGCGCATCCCCGTGCACGAACCCGATCCCGACCACATACCCGTGGAACTCGGCGGCGTGACCCGCTTCGTCGCGGTCGACGACATCACCCACGTCGAGGCCCAGGGCGACTACGCCCGCCTGCACACCGACAAGGGCAGCCACCTCGTCCGCATCCCGCTGTCCACCCTGGAGGAGCGCTGGCGCTCCCGCGGCTTCGTCCGCATCCACCGCCGCCACCTGGTCGCCCTGCGCCACATCGGCGAGCTGAGGCTCGACGCGGGCACCGTGAGCGTGCTGGTCGGCGCCGAGGAACTCCAGGTCAGCCGGCGGCACGCCCGTGAACTGCGGGACCTGCTGATGCGCCGGACCACGAGCTAGGGGGAGGACGCGTGCCCCAGGACCCGACCGAACGCCGCGTGGTCGTCACCGGCCCGCCCCGCCGCACCCGGCGCGCCTTCGGCTACTACCGCCCGCGCACCGAGATCGACGAGCAGACCACCCTCGGCCACACCTACGTCCGCTCCCTGATGCGCATCCAGTTGCGGGCCGGCCTCACCGTGTTCGCCGTGCTCGCCCTGCTCATCGGCCCGCTCCCGCTGGTCTTCGCCGTCGCCCCGGACGCCCGCCGCCTGGAGTGGGCGGTCCTCGGCTTCGGGCTGTACCCCCCGCTGGTGCTGCTCGCCCGCTGGTACGTGCGCCGCGCCGAACGCAACGAACGAGACTTCGTGCGGCTCGTCGAGGACCGCTGAGACGACGGGACCGTCCGCACCGTGAACTCCAGCTACGCCGTCCCCGCCGTCGCGCTCGTCGTCCTGGCGACCGTCCTCGTCGGCGCCTTCGGCCTGCGGGTCTCCCGCACCACCTCCGACTTCTACGTCGCCTCCCGCACCGTCGGCCCCCGCCTCAACGCGGCCGCCATCAGCGGCGAGTACCTCTCCGCCGCCTCCTTCCTGGGCATCGCGGGACTCGTCCTGGTCCAGGGCCCGGACATGCTCTGGTACCCGGTCGGCTACACCGCCGGCTACCTGGTCCTGCTGCTGTTCGTCGCCGCCCCGCTGCGCCGCTCCGGCGCGTACACCCTGCCCGACTTCGCCGAGGCGCGGCTCGCCTCGCAGGCGGTGCGGCGGCTCGCGGGCGCCTTCGTCGTCGGTGTCGGCTGGCTGTACCTGCTGCCCCAGCTCCAAGGAGCCGGGCTCACCCTGACCGCCGTCCTCACCGGTGCGCCCGACTGGCTCGGCGGGGTGGTCGTCGCCGTCGTGGTGACCGTGATCGTCGCCGCGGGCGGCATGCGCAGCATCACCTTCGTGCAGGCCTTCCAGTACTGGCTGAAACTCACCGCGCTGCTCGTCCCCGCCCTCTTCCTGGTCCTCGCCTGGCAGGGCGACGGGGCGCCCGGCCACGCCTTCGACGAACCGGCCGCCTTCCGCGAGCAGCGCGTCGTCCGGGTCGAGGACGGCCTCGACCTCAGGCTGGAGAAGCCGCTGACCGTGACCGTGGACGGCACCGTCGACGGCCGCGCGCACGCCGGCACCGAGCTCCGGCTGCCCGCCGGCACCCACCACATCGACGGCGGCACACGCCTGACGTTCGCCGAGGGCGCCGAGGTCCCCGCCGCCGGACGCGGCACCGACGACGCCCTGTCGCCGTCCCGGGCCGAGTCCCGCGAGGAGCGCCCGCTGTACGCCACGTACGGGCTGATCCTCGCCACCTTCTTCGGCACCATGGGACTGCCGCACGTCGTGGTCCGCTTCTACACCAGCCCGCACGGCGTCGCCGCCCGCCGCACCACCGTCGCGGTCCTCGGCCTGATCGGCGCCTTCTACCTGCTGCCCCCGGTCTACGGCGCGCTGGGCCGCCTGTACGCGCCCGAACTCACGCTCACCGGGAACGCCGACGCCGCCGTCCTCCTGCTGCCCGACCGGATGATCGGGGGAGTGGGCGGCGACCTGCTCGGCGCGCTGGTCGCCGGGGGCGCCTTCGCCGCGTTCCTGTCCACGGCCTCCGGGCTGACCATGGCCGTGGCCGGCGTGCTCACCCAGGACGTCCTCCCCTCGCGCGGCGTGCGGCACTTCCGGCTCGGCACGGTGCTCGCCATGGCCGTCCCGCTGGCGGCGAGCATCCTGGTCGGCGGGCTGCCGGTGGCCGACGCCGTCGGGCTCGCCTTCGCCGTGTCGGCCTCGTCCTTCTGCCCGCTGCTGGTCCTCGGCATCTGGTGGCGCCGGCTCACCCCGCCCGGCGCCGCCGCCGGGATGCTGGTGGGCGGCGGTTCCGCCTTCCTCGCCGTCGCCGCGACCATGGCCGGCTACCCGGGCGAGGGCCCCTGGCACGCCCTGCTCGCCTGGCCGGCCCTGTGGTCGGTGCCGCTGGGCTTCCTCACCATGATCCTGGTGTCCCTGGCCACCCCCGGCCGGGTACCGCCCGGCACGGCGTCGGTGCTGGCCCGCTTCCACCTGCCGGAGGAGCTCCGTACGGAGGTGTCCGCGTGAGCGGTTTCCTCGCCGGGCTGCTGGTCGCCGTGCTGCCCCTGCTGGCGGCAGGCTTCTGGCTGGGCCGGCGCACCGCCCGGCCCTCCAGCCTCGCCGGACTCGGCACCCCCGTCGAGCACGCCACCTTCGAGACCCTGCACACCGCCTCCCTGGCCGCGCCCCCGCTCCGGGCCGGCCTGACGGAGGAGACCGCCCGCAAGTCCGCCCGCAAGCTGCGCTCCCTGCTGGGCACGGACGCCCTGTGCCTCGCCGACCGCGACCGGGTCCTCGTCTGGGACGGTGTCGGAGCGCACCACCGCACCGAGATCATGGAGCGTCTCGCCGGTCCCCTCGACACCGGCCGCGGCGAGGCCTTCCCGCTCACCTGCGACACCCCCGACTGCGCGGTGCGCTGGGCCGTCGTGGCCCCGCTCACCGTCGACGACCGGGTGCACGGCGCGCTCGTCGCCTGCGCGCCCCACGAGTCCGCGGTCCTGGTCCGGGCCGCCGGGGAGGTCGCCCGCTGGGTCTCCGTCCAGCTCGAACTCGCCGACCTCGACCAGTCCCGCACCCGCCTCATCGAGGCCGAGATCCGAGCCCTGCGCGCGCAGATCTCCCCGCACTTCATCTTCAACTCGCTCGCCGTGATCGCCTCGTTCGTGCGCACCGACCCCGAGCGCGCCCGCGAGCTGCTGCTGGAGTTCGCCGACTTCACCCGCTACTCGTTCCGCCGGCACGGCGACTTCACCACCCTCGCCGACGAACTCCACGCCATCGACCACTACCTGGCACTGGTGCGGGCACGCTTCGGCGACCGCCTCTCGGTCACCCTGCAGATCGCCCCCGAGGTGCTGCCGGTCGCCCTGCCCTTCCTCTGCCTCCAGCCCCTCGTCGAGAACGCCGTCAAGCACGGCCTGGAGGGCAAGTCCGACCGGTGCCACATCCAGATCACCGCGCAGGACGCGGGCGCCGAGGCCCTGGTCGTCATCGAGGACGACGGTGCCGGAATGGACCCCGGCCTGCTGCGCCGCATCCTCGCCCGCGAGGTGAGCCCCACGGGCGGCATCGGACTGTCCAACGTCGACGACCGGCTCCGCCAGGTCTACGGCGACGACTACGGGCTCGTCATCGAGACCGCCGTGGGCGCGGGCATGAAGATCACCGTCCGGCTGCCGAAGTACCAGCCGGGCGTGCACTCGGCGGGCCGGCTCGCCCCGAAGTGAGGCCCCGCGGCGAGGCCGGCCGCCGCCGGTGGCACTCAGGTGCTGCGCGTGGCGACCATGCCGAGGGTGATCAGACCCAGGACGACCCAGCCGAACCACAGCCAGCCGTTGCTGCCGAGCGCCACCGTGTAGGCCGTCACGGCGACGAGCCCGCCGACGGTGAGCACGCCCATGGTCTTCGTGGAGCTGGAACCGTTCGCGGAACCGGGCATCGCGACACCCTCCTCATTCGGTTCCCTCCATGGTGCCCCCGTTCTGCCTCCTCACGGTGCACACGACGACATGAGTGCCGGATTTCCAGGCCCCCTCGCCGGTCCAGGACCCCGCTTCGTGGACGGACGGGTCGAAGCCGTAGTCACGCGGCGGCACCTCGCGCGCGCACGCGGCGTCCGACTCGGTGCGCGCCTCGGCGAGCGTGACGTCCTCGCCCAGCCGCGTGAACCCGAGCACCTGTTCGTCGTACCGGCCGCCGCACGGCACCAGCCGGGCCTCCCGCCGGGAGCGCACGTCCAGGCAGTCCCGCCGCTGCATCGTCGCGGTGTCGGCGAACGCCGTCCCGAACCGGCGCCGGTCACCGAGCGGCCCGTACACCGGCCCGTGCGCCCCCAGCACCAGACAGGCGGTGCGCCGTCCGGCCGCCTCGAACCCCTCCGGGGTCGGTACGACGGCCAGACCGCGGACGTCGGCCAGCCTGCCGCGGACCTCCCGCGTCCGCTCCTCGCACCGGGCCGGCCCCTGCTCCCGCGCCTCCTCGCTCGACGCGGCCTCGACGAACGCCATGACCTGTCCGTCGGGCGCCTCGTCCCCGCAGGACGGGTCCAGGGCGAGCCGGGGGAGGCCGGCGAACCGGGTGCCGCCGGGCCAGTCGGCGAGCACGCAGTCGCCCTCCTTCAGGGGTTCCGCCAGCCCGACGGTCTCGCCGTACGGCGCCGCCGTCCCGTCGCCGCCGCCGTGCGTCCGGTCGGCCAGCGCGTACCAGGCACCCCCCAGGGCCAGCACCAGGCCGAGCCCGCCGGCGAGGACGGCGCGCAGCGCGTGCGGGCGGGGGCGCCGGCGGGCGCCGGTGGCGGAACCGCGTGTCTCCCCTCCGGCGGCGGGCCGGGCCGGGACCTCCCAGGGCGACGGCGACCCGAGGTCCGTCTGCGTCCGCGCGTACGCCTCCGACTGGGGCATGACGATGCGGGCCAGCTCCGCCTCCGCCGCCCGTGCCGTCGTCCGCAGCTCCGGGTCCTTCGTGAGCAGCCCCCGCAGCACCGGCTCCAGCGCGCCCGCCCGCACCGGCGGGCGCGGTTCCTCCGTGACCACCGCGGTGATCGACGCCAGCGGCGACTCCCGTGCGAAGGGGCCGCGGCCCTCCACGCCGTGGTAGAGCGTGCAGCCGAGCGAGAACAGGTCGGCCGCGGGGGTGGGCGGGCCTCCGGTGACCCGCTCCGGCGCCAGGTAGCCCGCCGTGCCGACCAGCGCGGACGCCATGGTGTACCGCGTCTCACCGGTGTCCGGCTGGACGGAGATGCCGTAGTCGGTGAGCAGGACCCGCCCGTACGGCGAGCCGGCGCGGTCCGGCGCGAGCAGGATGTTCGCCGGTTTCACGTCCCGGTGCATCACGCCCCGCTCGTGCCCGGCGGTCAGCGCGTCCAGCACGGCCAGTCCGATCCGGGCGCACTCGGCCGGGGCCAGCGGGCCGCCCCGGGCGACCAGCTCACGCAGGTCGACGGCGCCCGCGACGTACTCCATGACGATCCAGGGCAGCCCTTCGTGCTCCAGCACGTCGTGCACGGTCACCACGTGCGGGTGGCCGCGCAGGCCCGCCGCGTGCCGGGCCTCCGCGCGGGCCCGCGCCACCCGGGCCTCGCGCTCCTGACCGGGCTCGGCCGGATCGTGGAACACGATCTCCTTGAGGGCGACCTCGCACGCGAGTCTCTGGTCGTGGGCGAGCCAGACGTGTCCCATGCCGCCGCCGCCCAGCCGGCGCAGCAGCAGGTAGCGGCCGGCGATGACCCGGCCGACTCCGGACGTCGGTGATCCTGAGGGCATCCGATGAACTCCCGGGTTCGCGGGGCGCTAAGCGGTGGTGGTCCCCGCAGGGGGGCCGGTGGGGGCGGGAGCGCCGCTCACGGGCGTACCGGTCGCCGGGGGCGGTGCGGTGCTCGTGACCGGATCGCCGGCCGGGGGAGAGGAGGCGGTGGTCCCCGGGGGCGCCCCGGTCACGACGGGCGGCGGGGAACCGGTCCCCGTCCCGGCGCCCGGCGGCGGGGGCGTGGGGGCGGGTCCGGTGCTCGACGGAGGCGGTCCGGAGCCGTCCGCAGGCGCGCCGGACGAAGGGGGAGTGGTCGCGGGAGTCCCGCCCGGCGCGCCGGGCTCCGGCCGCTCGGATCCCGCCGGTTCCGAGGAGGGCGCGGGGGAGGACGGCGATGACGACGACGGCGACGGTGAGGACGGCGACGAGGACGGCGATCGCGGGCCCTCCGTCACCCGCGACGACTCCGTGCCCGGGGAGGGGGGCTTCGTACCGGGGGCGCTTCCCCGCTCGCCCTCCTCCGCCACGCTCAGCGTGACGTACGCCCCGAACCGCAGCTCGACGCCGGCAGCCGGGTCGGAGGCCGTGACCCGCGCCCGGTCCGGCGGCAGCCCCTCTCCGGCGTACGCGACCGCCAGCCCCCGCTCGGCCAGCCGCCGGCCCGCCTCACCGAACGTGGCTCCGGCGAGCGGCGGCACCGCACGCCGCTCCCGGGTGTCGAAGACGGAGTCGTCCTCGCCGACCGTCCCGACGGGCCGCTCCACGCCCCGGTCGGGATCCTCGACGTCGACGAGGGAGATCCGCTCCAGTTTCCGGGGCGCGGGCCGCACCACCACGACCTCGGAACGGTCGTAGCCCTTCCACTTCTCGTTCCCGTTCTCGAACGTGACCGAAATCCTGTTCTTGTCCCCCTCGAAGGGACGCAGCGGATTTCCGCACGAGCACTTCACCGCGGGCAGCCCCCGTTCGTCGACCAGAACGGCGATTCCCGCCTGGAGCAGGGCGTGGAAGGGAACAGCCTTTCCCTTTTTGTAGTCGTGGTTCTTCACGAGGGTGTCGTGACGCAGGAGAACAGGGGTGAGCCGGTCGAGGTATTCCGGTATACCGTCCGTGCGGATCCCGAGCGCCTTCGCCCACGCCCGCGCCTTGCGGTCGTTGCGCGGCTCGGTGAGGTACCGCTCCAGCCGCTCGACGTCGCAGATCGCCTGCCGTCCGGTGCCCCCGTACAGACCGGGGGCGTCGCCCTGCTGCAGGCCGCCGTGGGCGGGCCGCGACCGCACGTCGGCGTCCCGTCCGAGCCCGCTGCCCTCGTCGAAGAAAGGCGCCCGGGAAGCGACTCCCGCGGCGACCGCCTTGACGTCGAACAAAGGTGTGGCCGAATCGCACCCGCTGACGAACAGAAGGAACAACGGCAGGACGGCGATCTTCCGAATCGCCGTTTTCCCCGCCCCGTGCATGAACGCGCGCAGTGTCATCACCGCTCCCCCCGGCGGTTTCCCCCAGAAGCATCATGCTACTGGAGGAAAATGCCCGTTCAAGGGGTTTCGGGAACGGTGAATTCAGTTCCCGCGTGCGTGCAGTGAGGCCAGATAGGCGTTGTACGCCTCGAGTTCCTTGTCCCCGTCGCGGTCGGCGGCGCGGTCCTTGCGCCTGGCCTGCCGCTGGTCCGAGGCGTACCACTGGAACAGCAGCGCGATCAGCACCAGCACGGACGGGACCTCGCTGAACGCCCAGGCGATGCCGCCGGCCGCGTTCTGGTCGGACAGGGCGTCGATCCCGAGCGAGGCGGGCGGGTTCTCGAAGCTCGTGACCATCGGGCTGGACGCCATCATCAGCGCGATGCCGAAGAAGGCGTGGAACGGCATGCCCGCGAACAGCTCCAGCATCCGCATGAGGTGTCCCGGCCGGTGCGGGCCCGGGTCCACGCCCATGATCGGCCAGAAGAAGACCAGTCCGACGGCGAGGAAGTGCACCATCATCGCGATGTGCCCGACCTGCGAACCCATCAGGAAGTCGAACAGCGGGGTGAAGTACAGCGCGTACAGGCTCGCGATGAACATCGGGATGGTGAACACCGGGTGGGTGATGACCCGCATGTAGCGGCTGTGCAGCAGCATCAGCAGCAGCTCGCGCGGTCCCCTGCGGCCCCGTCCGGCGGTCGGCAGCGCGCGCAGCGCCAGGGTGATCGGGGCGCCGAGCAGGAGCAGGATCGGCGACACCATGCTGATCACCATGTGCTGCACCATGTGCACGCTGAACATGACCATGCCGTAGTCGTTCAGCTTGGTGCACATCACCAGCCCGATGGTCAGCACACCGGTGACGAACGCCACCGTCCGTCCCACCGGCCACTTGTCCCCGCGCCGGGTGAGGCGCACCACGCCCCAGCCGTACAGGGCCAGCCCGAGCAGGCAGGCGAGGAGAAAGAACGGGTCCGCCGACCAGGCGAGTCCTCGCCCCAGCGTGAACGGCGGCAGATCCATGGTCATGCCGTGCCCGCTGTGATCCATCCGCCGGCTCCTGTTTCGTGGGGGTTGTGCGCTGTCTGTCCGCACCAGAGTAGAACCGCCCCCGGCCGCGGCTGCGACCGGGGGCGGGCTCCGCCCACTCAAGGTGTCACAGGACACACGCCGCTTCGGCGTAGCGCTCCTCGGGCACCGTCTTCAGCGTCTCGACGGCCTCGGCCAGCGACACCATGACGATGTCGGTCCCGCGCAGCGCGGTCATCCTCCCGAACTCGCCGCGGTGCACGGCCTCCACCGCGTGCCAGCCGAACCGCGTGGCCAGCACCCTGTCGTACGCCGTCGGCGTGCCGCCGCGCTGGACGTGCCCGAGGATGACCGGACGGGCCTCCTTGCCGAGCCGCGCCTCCAGCTCCAGGGAGAGCTGCCGCGCGATCCCGGCGAACCGCTCGTGGCCGTAGACGTCCTTGCCGCCCTCGTCGAAGTCCATGGTCCCGGCCTTCGGCTTGGCCCCCTCCGCGGCCACCACGATCGCGAACCGCTTGCCGGCCGAGAACCGCTCGCCGACCTTCGCGGCCAGCTCCTCGATGTCGAAGGGCCGTTCGGGCACGACGACGGCGTGCGCGCCGGCCGCCATGCCGGAGTGCAGCGCGATCCAGCCGGTGTGACGGCCCATGACCTCCACGATCAGCACGCGCTGGTGGGACTCGGCGGTGGTCTTCAGCCGGTCCAGGGCCTCGGTCGCCACACCGACGGCCGTGTCGAAGCCGAAGGTGACGTCGGTGACAGCGATGTCGTTGTCGATGGTCTTCGGCACACCGACTATCGGCAGGCCGTTGTCCGACAGCAGCCGGGCCGCCTTCAGCGTGCCCTCGCCGCCGATCGGGATGATCGCGTCGAGCCCGAGCTCCCGCACGTGCCCCTTGGCCCGCTCCACGCCGTCCCGCAGATGCTCGGGGCGGACCCGGGAGGAGCCGAGGATGGTGCCGCCGCGGGCGAGGATGCCGCTCACCGCGTCGAGGTCGAGCTTGAGGTAGTCGCACTCCAGGAGGCCCTTCCACCCGTCCCGGAAGCCGATGACCTCGTCGCCGTGGTCGACGACGGCACGGTGCACGACGGACCGGATGACGGCGTTCAGGCCGGGGCAGTCGCCGCCGGACGTGAGGACACCAATGCGCATAGCCCGAAACAACCTTCTCGATGTGGGCCGGGACCGGACCGCGCTGTCCGGCTCGATCTCCGTCACCCTAGCGGCATCGGGGGGCGGGGCCGCACCTCGCGTCCGCCTGCTGGACGACCCCGCTCACCTGTGCGGAGCAGTCGTCAGACGGGCCGGTCACGCCCGTCCGGCGACAGGGTGTCCACCGGTCCGGGCGCGCCTCAGGCGGTCTGCTGCGCCGCCGCGATCCGCTCGCCCCGCAGCGCCTCGTACCACCGGTCGTCGGTCGGCGGCAGCGCGTTGACGTCGAGCGCCAGCTTCAGCAGCAGGTCCGCGATCTGCGGGTTGCGGGCGAGCACGGGGCCGTGCATGTAGGTGCCGAAGACGGTGTCGTTGAACGCGCCCTCCGTGCCGTCCCCGGTGCCGTTGCCGTTGCCGAAGCGCACCTGGGCCAGCGGGCGGGCCGTCGGGCCCAGGTGGGTGACGCCCTGGTGGTTCTCGAAACCGGTCAGCGGGGGCAGCCCCAGCTGCGGGTTGATGTCCGCCAGCACGTCGCCCACGCACCGGGCGCCCTCACCGCGCACCGAGACCACGTCGAGCAGGCCGAGGCCGGGCTCGCGCTGGCCGAGGTCGTTGATGAACTCGTGGCCGAGGATCTGGTAGCCGGCGCACACCGAGAACACGATCGCGCCGTTCTCCACCGCCCGGTGCAGACCGCCGTCCCGGCGCAGCCGCTCGGCGGCCAGCCGCTGCGGGCGGTCCTCGCCGCCGCCGATCAGGTAGATGTCGCCGGAGGTCGGGATCGGCTGGTCGCTGCGCACGTCGAGCCGGGCCACGTCCAGGCCGCGCTGCCGGGCGCGGCGCTCGACGACGAGGACGTTGCCCTGGTCGCCGTAGGTGCTGAGCAGGTCCGGGTAGATCCAGACGACCCGCAGCTGGTTGTCGCTCACTTCAAGTCCCCTGAGGTGTCGTGGTCAGTTGCCGACGCGGCGGCGCAGGTCCTGGAACGCGGTGTAGTTGGCGATGACCTCGATCCGTCCGGGCGGGCACAGCTGGATCGCCTGGTCGAGGTCCTCGCAGACCTGGAACTGCTGGTCGGCGACCTCCAGGCGCACCGCGAGGTCCAGCTTCCGGTCGCCGATGACGCAGATCGGGTGACCGGTCAGCCGCGTGTAGTCGACGTCCCACAGCCAGGAGGTGTCGGTGCCGTCGGCGGAGCGCGCGTTCACCGACAGGATCACCGGGGTCGGCGGCGGGTCGATCAGCGAGAACGTCTCCAGCCAGCCGGCGGGGTTCTTGGCGAGCAGCAGCCGCAGGTCCCGGCCCTGGAACTGCACGACGTCGTAGCGGCCCGCCACGGCCTGCACCTGGTACATCCGCTCCAGGGCGACCTGCGGCGGCACCCCGAAGACGGCGGCGACGGCCGCGGAGCTCGCGGCGTTGGCCTTGTTGGCGCGGCCCGGCAGCTGGAGGTGGATCGGCCAGGCGGAGCCGTGCGGGTCGAGCACGTGGTCGCCGGAGAGCGCCCAGCTCGGGGTCGGCCGGCGGAAGCCGCACTCGCCGCAGAACCAGTCGTCGCCCGGACGCTGCATCACACCGCCGCAGGACGGGCAGGACCAGGCGTCGTCCTTCCACATCTGCCCGGCGGCGACCCAGATCACGTTGGGGGAGGAGGACGCGGCCCACACCACCAGCGGGTCGTCGGCGTTGGCGACGACGACGGCCTTGGAGCCGGCCAGGCCCTCGCGCCAGTTCTCGGCGAGCATCCGGGTCTCGGCGGCGCGGTCGAGCTGGTCGCGGGAGAGGTTGAGCAGGGCGATGCACTTCGGGTCGGTGTCCCGGGCGACGCCGGCGAGGTACTTCTCGTCGACCTCGATGACGCCGAACTTCGCGTCCGAGCCCCCCGCGAGCGCCGAGGTGATGCCGGCCGGCATGTTGGCGCCGAGCGCGTTGGAGACGACCGGTCCCGCGGCCCGCAGGGCCTCGGCGATGAGCCGGGTGGTGGTGGTCTTGCCGTTGGTCGCCGAGACCAGCACGACGTCCAGGTTCTGGGCGAGCCGGGCGAGGAGGTCGGGGTCGAGTTTCAGCGCCACCCGGCCGCCGATCACCGAACCGCTGCCGCGCCCGGCGGCGCGGGATGCCGCCGCGACCGCCTTGCCCGCGGTCACGGCCAGCTTGGCCCGCGGCGTGAGCGGGTCCGAGTTGCCTGCCATCAGTTCTCGATCCTCCTTGCGTACGCGCCGCGCCTGTGCCTGACGGCCACGTGGTGTGAACGTCAGCCTATCGAGATCCGTTCGCACTCCAGAACCGCGGCACCCTCGTGAGACGGGCGATGCTGGGAGGACCGTACTCTGACCGCCATGCGACACGGCTCCATCCCCGGCGTCCACGGACGTGTGCGGCCCCTCACCCTGCTCGGCGACCCGGTGCTGCGCGCACCCTGCCGGGAGGTCACCGACTTCGGCCCGGAACTGGTCCGCCTGGTGGAGGACTTGTTCGCGACGATGTACGCGGCCCGGGGGGTGGGCCTGGCCGCCAACCAGATCGGCGAGCCGCTGCGCGTGTTCGTGTACGACTGCCCGGACGACGAGGACGTCCGGCACCTCGGCCACGTGGTGAACCCGAGGCTGGTCGAGACGGACGGCGTGGTGGTGCGCGGCCCCGAGGGCTGCCTGTCCCTGCCGGGGCTGGAGGCCGGGACGGAGCGTTACGACCACGCGGTCGTCGAGGGCTTCACGGCGACCGGCGAACCGGTCACCGTCCACGGCACGGGTTTCTTCGCCCGGTGCCTGCAGCACGAGTGCGACCACGTGGAGGGGCGTCTCTACGCCGACCGGCTGACGGGGTGGCGGCACCGCAGGCTCATGCGCCAGGTGAAGCGGGCTTCCTGGAGCCGGGAGGGCTGAGGGGGAGGGACGAAGGGGGCGAAGGGGGCGGAGGGTTCAGAACCCCGGGCCGCCCACCTTGTCGCCCGCCGCGGCCAGCCGCCCCCACAGCAGGTCGGCCAGGCTGCGCACCAAGTCGGCGCGGGAGCAGGGCCGTTCACCGAGCCACCAGTCACCGGCCGCGTGCATCATGCCGACGATGCCGTGCCCCCACACCCGGGCCAGCTGCTGGCTGCCCGGTCCGAGGTCCAGCCGCTCCTCGATGACCTGTGCCAGCTCCTCGCCCATCCGGCGCAGCAGCGGTGCCGAGTGCTTGCCGACGTCGAAGCCCTGGTCGCTCTGCGACCCCTCCGCCGGGTGCATCAGGAACCGGTACACCTGGGGGCGCGCCTCGATCGCGGCCAGGTACGTGTCCAGCGTGGCCTCGACCCGCTCGCGCCGCTCCGCCGGGGCGTCCAGCGCGGCCCGCAGCGAATCCAGCAGCGCGTCGGTGTGCCGCTTGGCCAGGGCGGCGTAGAGTCCGCCCTTGTCGCCGAAGTGCCGGTAGAGGATCGGCTTGGTGATGCCGGCCTCGGCGGCGATCGCGTTCATCGAGGCCTGCGGGCCGTCGCGCAGCACCACCCGGTCGGCGGCCTCCAGCAGCTCGCGTCGGCGTCGGTCGGCGGACCGCTGCTGATCGGTCCGCTGTGTGGTGTCCATGAACTCTCCCCACCCGTGCTGTTTCGGTGACGCCTGCGCAAACTAACACTGACGGCGCTCCGGGCATCGAACGGGATGCCGACCGGCCCCGGGGAGTTGACTTTTCCTACCCGCGGGTAACAGACTCGTGTTACCGCAAGTAACATGCACGTGCACCGCCCGCTGGAGGGGACATGGCCGAGTTCACCATGGAGCTCAACGACGAACAGAAGGAGGTGCGGGACTGGCTGCACGGCTTCGCCGCCGACGTCATCCGCCCCGCGGCCGCCGAATGGGACGAGCGTGAGGAGACTCCCTGGCCGGTCATCCAGGAGGCCGCCAAGGTCGGCATCTACTCCCTGGACTTCTACGCCCAGCAGTACTTCGACGCAAGCGGTCTCGGCATCCCCATGGCGATGGAGGAGCTGTTCTGGGGCGACGCGGGCATCGCCCTGTCGATCGTCGGCACCGGTCTGGCCGCCGTGGGTGTCCTCGCCAACGGCACCGAGGAGCAGATCGGCACCTGGATCCCGCAGATGTACGGCGACGCGAACGACGTCAAGGTCGCCGCGTTCTGCTCCTCCGAGCCCGACGCCGGCTCCGACGTGGCCTCGATGCGCACCCGCGCGGTGTACGACGAGGCCAAGGACGAGTGGGTGATCAACGGCACCAAGACCTGGGCGACCAACGGCGGCATCGCCAACGTCCACGTCGTGGTCGCGGTCGTCGACCCGGAGCTCGGCTCCAAGGGCCACGCCTCCTTCATCATCCCGCCGAACACCCCCGGCCTGTCCCAGGGCCAGAAGTTCAAGAAGCACGGCATCCGCGCCTCGCACACCGCCGAGGTCATCCTGGACCAGGTGCGCGTCCCCGGCTCCTGCCTGCTCGGCGGCAAGGAGAAGCTGGACGAGCGCCTCGCCCGCGCCCGCGAGAAGGCGAAGAAGGGCGGCGAGCGCGTGAAGAACGCCGCCATGGCCACCTTCGAGGCGTCCCGTCCGGCCGTCGGCGCCATGGCGGTCGGCACCGCCCGCGCCGCGTACGAGGTCGCCCTGGAGTACGCCCAGACGCGTGAGCAGTTCGGCCGCCCGATCATCGACAACCAGGGCGTCGCCTTCCAGCTCGCCGACATGCGCACCCAGATCGACGCCGCCCGCCTCCTGGTCTGGCGCGCCTCCTGGATGGCGATCAACGGCAAGCCGTTCACGGCCGCCGAGGGTTCGATGTCCAAGCTGTTCGCCAGCGAGACCGCCAAGAAGGTCACCGGCCAGGCGATCCAGATCCTCGGCGGCAACGGCTACACGCGCGAGTACCCGGTGGAGCGGATGCACCGCGACGCCGCCATCTACACGATCTTCGAGGGCACGAGCGAGATCCAGCGCCTGGTGATCGCCCGCACCCTGTCGGGCATGCCCATCCGCTGAGGCGGCCGCGAGGACCACCCGGCGGTGCGGGCGGCACCGCCGGGTTATCCCCGTCCCCTCCCGGGGGAACGTTCGTGTGTGACCGACGCGACGGAGGACGCGATGACCCGCACGGCCCGGGACCTGCTGGAGACCACCACCCGCGACCTGGCCCCGGACCCGCGCGCCAACCCCCTCGTGCCGCTGATCGCCCGGGGCGAGGCGGACCGGGACGTCCTGGCCGCGCTCGCCCTGGAGCAGGGCCTGGTGATCCCCGCGGACCGCCGCGCGTTCCTCCACCTGGCGGACCGGTCTGCCGCCGAACCGCACTGCGCCGCGTTCTTCACCGCCCTCGCGGAGGGCGAGGCGCTCGCCGAGGAACACCTCGAGCCGTTCGCGGCCGCCTGCGGTGTCGACGCGGCCCGGGCGGACGCGTACGACCCGCTGCCGGGCTGCCAGGCCTACCCGGCCTGCGTCGCCTGGCTGGCCCTCAACGCCGCGCCGGCCGACGCCGTCCTCGCCGTGACCGCCAACTTCTCGGCCTGGGGCGGCTACTGCGCCACGATCGCGAAGGCCCTGCGCACCCACTACGGCTTCACCGACGAGGCCTGCGCCTTCTTCGACTTCTTCGCCGAACCGGCCCCGGACCTCGACCGCACGGCCCGGGCGGCGGTCCGGGCCGCCCTGGACACGGGCAGCCTGGACGAGCACCGCGCACGCCGTCACGGCCGTCTCCTGCAGAGCTACGAAGCCATGTTCTGGGCGGCCCTGCGGTCTCCCGCCCGGCCGGTCAGGCGGGAGTGAGCTGCTTCCAGACCTGGGCGTCGGTGCCGTTGCACTCGTGGATCTGGACCCGGACGCCGTTGGCGAAGTCCGCGTAGGGCACGTCCAGGCACTTGCCGGACCGGGGGTTGACGAAGCCGACCGGGACGGTCTGGTCGTAGCGCCACTGCTGGGCGCCGGTGCCGTTGCACGTGTGGATCTGCACCTTGGTGCCGTCGGCGGTCCCCCCGTCGGCCACGTCCAGGCACTTGCCCGAGTTCGGGTTCACCAGGGTGCCCTCGGGCGTGGCCCTCCAGGTCTGGCCCAGGGAGCCGTTGCAGTCCCACAGCTGCACCCTCGTGGCGTCCTCCGTGCCGGCGCCGCTCACGTCCAGGCAGTGCTCGCCGCCGTCGGGGCTGTAGGCGAACCCCGTGGGCGCGGGCTCCGGTCCGGTCACGGTGAACGTGCACCAGGCGGACCAGTCGGACGGGCCCTCGGCGCCCTCGGCGCGGATCCGCCACTGGTAGTCACCCGGGCCGAACGTGCTGGTGGGGATCTGCACCGCCCACACGTGGCCGGTCCCCGTGGTGGTCCGCAAGGCGCTGAACGGCTGCTCGCCGAGGCGTGCGAGCTCCATCCTTGCGGCGAGGCCGGGCTGGGGTTCCAGCCCCTTGACCGAGGCGGCGAACATCGGCGCGGAACCGTTGGCGGTGCTGAACGTCGGCGGGGTCGCGGCGCCGCACTGCTGGAAGCCCGCGTAGGCGCTGGTGGAGATCCGCAACGCCTCGGGGACGTCCGGGGTGGCGGCCCACGCGGTGGCGGGAAGGCCGAGGCCGAGGAAGGCGGCGGCCAGGCCCGTGGCCGCGGCGGCCGCGGAACGATTCCGTCTCATGACTGCTCCATCGCACGATCGATCACTCGGTCGCTCAGCAGTCCACACCACCGCACGTCCCCCGTCAGCCCTTCGGGTGCCGGCGTAAGGATTGCGTCACATTTCCTGTTCCCGTGCCGACCGGGCGCGGCGGCCGGGCGGGGCCTACGGGGCACCGCCGCTGCTGTGCGCGATGCACGCCACGTCGATCCGGTCGGCCAGCTTCGCCAGCTCGATGGTGAGTGCGGCCACCGTGTCCTCGTCGAGCCCGTCCTCCCCGGCCTCCACGAGATGCAGCCACCGTCCGCCCACCGTGCGGAGCAATTTGCTCACGTCGGCCGCGGCCACCTGCAAGGCACCGCGGTCGTCGACGATCAGAGGCAGAGTCACTTCGCGGTTCACAGTCGGGATCGTAGCCGCGGAAGCGTCACGCACCGTGCCAAACCGTGGTGATGTTGCAGAACTCGCGGATTCCGTGCCCGGACAGCTCACGCCCGTACCCGGACCGCTTGACCCCGCCGAACGGGAACGCCGGATGGGACGCCGTCATGCCGTTCACGTACACGCTGCCCGCCTCCAGGTCCCTCACGAACCGGTCGGTCTCGGCCTCGTCGCGCGTCCAGACGTTGGAGCTCAGGCCGAAGTCGGTGTCGTTGGCGATCAGCAGGGCCTCGTCCAGGTCGGCCGCCCGGTACAGCGTGGCGACCGGACCGAAGGCCTCCTCCCGGTGGATGCGCATCTCCCGGGTGATCCCGGTGAGCACGGTCGGCGGGTAGAACCAGCCGGGCCCGTCGGGGCGTTCGCCGCCGCACAGCACGGTGGCGCCCGAGCGGACGGCGTCGTCGACCAGTTCCTCCAGGTCGGTCCGGCCCCGTTCGCTGGAGAGCGGCCCGACGTCCGTCTCCTCGTCCATCGGGTCGCCGACCTTCAGCGCCCTCATGCCCGCGACGAAGCGTTCGGCGAAGGCGTCGTGGACGTCCGTGTGCACGATGAACCGCTTGGCGGCGATGCAGGACTGCCCGGTGTTCTGGGTCCGCGCGGTCACGGCGACCTCGGCGGCCCGGTCCAGGTCGGCGGAGGGCATGACCACGAACGGGTCGCTGCCGCCCAGCTCCAGCACCGTCTTCTTGACCATCTCCCCGGCGGTGGAGGCGACCGCGCGTCCGGCGGGCTCGCTGCCGGTGAGGGTGGCGGCCTTCACCCGCTCGTCCCGCAGGATGTCGTCGACCGCGGCGGAGCCGATCAGCAGGGTCTGGAAACAGCCCTCGGTGAAGCCCGCCCGGTGGAACAGGTCCTCCAGGTACAGGGCGGTCTGCGGCACGTTCGAGGCGTGCTTGAGCAGGCCCACGTTGCCCGCCATCAGCGCGGGCGCCGCGAACCGGATCACCTGCCACAGCGGGAAGTTCCACGGCATCACGGCGAGCACCGGGCCGATCGGCCGGTAGCGCACCAGGACCCGGGAGGCGCCGGAGTCCTTCACGTCGGAGGCGTCGGGCTCCTCGTCGGCGAGGAGTTCCGCCGCGTGATCGGCGTACCAGTGCATCGCCTTGGCGCACTTCGCGGCCTCCGCGCGGGCCTGCTTGACCGGCTTGCCCATCTCCGTGGTGATCACCCGGGCGATGTCCTGCTGGTCCTCGAGGAGGAGGTCGGCGGCCCGGTGCAGCAGACGGGCGCGCTCGTCGAAGGCCGTCGTCCGGTACGTGCGGAACGTGGCCTGGGCGAGCTGGAGCCGGCGCTCGATCTCGTCCTCTCCCATGGGGTGGTACGTCTTGACCGTCTCGCCGTTCGCCGGATTGACCGTTGCGATGTGCATCGCTGACCTCCCTGGGGACGGGCTGTGCTTTTCGACCTTCCCGCGCGGAGATGGGCCGCGCAACGCGGGAGGGCCCCTCAGGACGAGTGCTCCGCCAGGCGGTCGAGAAACGCCGACTGCGCGGTGACGATCACCTCCCGGGCCCGGTCCAGTGCGAACCACTCCACCCGGTCCAGCTCCGGGAACTCCCGGATCCGCCCGGACCTCGGCGGCCACTCCGTCGTGAACGTGCCGGGGACGACCGTCGCCGGGTCGAGGTCGGCCTCGACCGCCCACGCCGTGACGACCTTGCCGCCCGACTGCCGGACCTCCCCGAGGGGGAACGCCTCCCCGTCCGGCGGCTCCAGCCCCAGCTCCTCCCGGAACTCCCGGCGCGCCGCCTCCCAGGCCGGTTCTGCGGGGTCGTACTCGCCCTTGGGCACGGTCCACGCCCCGGTGTCCCGCCGCGCGAAGAACGGGCCGCCCATGTGCCCGAGCAGCACCTCCAGGCCCCGGTCGGTGCGCCGGAACAGCAGCAGGCCGGCGCTCCGGGCGCCCCTCACGGCCGTACCTCCGGATGCGCGGCGAGCAGCGCCTCGACCGTGTCGGCCTCCTCGGGGCGCTTGTCCTCGCGGTAGCGGACCACGCGGGCGAAGCGCAGGGCGACGCCGGCCGGGTAGCGGGGGGAGCGCTGGAGGCCGTCGTAGGCGATCTCCACGACGAGCTCGGGCCGTACGGTGACGACGTACCCGCCCTCGTCGACGGCCAGCTCCCGCAGCCGCTCGGTCTGCCAGGCGAGCATCGCGTCGGTCATGCCCTTGAACGTCTTGCCGAGCATGGCGAAGCCGCCGTCGGCGGTGCGGGCGCCCAGGTGCAGGTTGGACAGCTTCCCGGCGCGCCGGCCGTGACCCCACTCGGCGGCCAGCACCACCAGGTCGAGCGTGTGCACGGGTTTGACCTTCAGCCAGGAGGCGCCGCGCCTGCCCGCGCTGTAGGGGGCGTCGAGTCCTTTGACCACGACGCCCTCGTGGCCGCGCTCCAGGGTCGCGGCGAGGAACTCCTCCGCGGCGCCCGTGTCCTGAGGTCCGGACACCACCGTGCGCCGCACCCGCAGGGGTTCCGGGACGAGCCGGGCCAGCTCCGCGTGCCGCTCGGCGAACGGCAGGTCCAGCAGGTCGCGGCCGTCGACGGACAGCGCGTCGAAGAAGACGGGCGAGACGGGGACCTCCCGGGCGGCCGTCGCCACGTCCACCCGGGAGCCGACCCGTCCGGCGGTCTCCTGGAACGAGCGGGGGCGCCCGTCCGCGTCGAAGGAGACGACCTCCCCGTCGAGGACGAAGCGTTCGCCCGGCAACTCCCGTGCCGCCGCGGTCACTTCCGGCAGACGGTCGGTGATGTCGTCGAGGGTCCGGGTGTGCACGCGGACGGTGTCGCCGTCGCGGTGGACCTGGATCCGGACGCCGTCCAGTTTCTCCTCGACCGCGCAGGCGCCGAGCTTCTCGACCGCCTCGGCGACCGAGGAGGCGCTGTGGGCCAGCATCGGCAGCACCGGGCGGCCGACGGTGAGACGGAACCGCTCCAGCGCGGCGGGGCCGTCCGCCAGCAGCGCCCCGGCCACCGTCTGCAGGGAGCCCGCGAGCATCACCGCGCGCCGCACCTCCGCCGCCGGCGCCCCCGTCGCCCGCGCCAGCCCCTCCACCGCGACCGCGTCCAGGGCGCCCTGCCGGACCTCCCCGGTGAGCAGCCCGAACAGGAACCGCTGCTCGTCCTCGGTGGCCGCGCCCAGCAGCTCCCCGACCAGCCGGGCCCGCTCGGCCCGTGATCCGGGACCGGACACCCCGCCCAGCCTGCCGAGCAGGGCGTCGACCTCGCGGACGGTCAGGGTCGGCTCGGCGGCGGGGGCGACCGGACGGCCCAGCACCTTCCAGCCGACGCCGAGCCGGCCCTGCGGCAGCCGCCCCGCCAGATACGGGATGACGATCGGCACGTCGTCCGCCTCGGCGTCCCGGAACAGCTCGGCGAGCAGAGCGATCTTCCGGGACCGCGCGGAGGCGGCGGCGACTTCCTGGGACACACGGGCCAGACGGGACAGCAGCATGCAGTCAGAGTGCTACGGAGTCGTGTCCTTCACACCCGGCCGTCCGGGGGTCACCCGGTCACCGCCGCGTCCAGGTCGGTCATGAGCAGGTCCCCGACGATCGCGGCCGCCGCGCGGTAGCCGCCGCTCGCCGCGTGGACGACCTGCTCGGCGAAGCCGATCGCGTTGCCCGCCGCCCAGACGCCGGGCACCGTGGTCAGGCCCGTGGCGTCGACGACCGGGTACGTGCCGAACGGGGTCTCGTTCATCTCGGCGCCCAGCCGCCGGAGCAGGCCCGTCTGCGGCACGGGGCGCGGTCCGACGTAGAGCACGGAGCGGGCGTGCGTGGAGCCGTCGGCGAGGCGGACCCCGGCGAGCCGGTCGTCCTCGACCAGCAGCTCCGCGACCTCGCCGGGCACCACGTCGACCCCGGCGGCGGCCAGCCGCCGCAGGTCCTGGTCGGACAGCTCCTCCTCGGCGACCGTGTGCAGGAAGAAGGTGACGTCCTTGGACCACTGGGACACCATCAGCGCCTGGTGCACGCTCGTCGCACCGGAAGCGAGGACGCCGAAGGGCTCGTCGCGCACCTCCCAGCCGTGGCAGAACGGGCAGTGCAGCACGTCCCGCCCGAACCGCTCGGCGACCCCGGGCACCGCGGGCAGCTCGTCCTTCAGCCCGGTGGCGACGACCAGCCGGCGGGCCCGCACGGTCCGCCCTGTGCCGAGCACGACGGTGAAGTCCTCGCCCCGGGACACGTCCGTGACCCGGTCCCGGACGAGCTCGACGCCGTAGCGCGCGATCTCCTCCCGCCCGGCCGCGAGGAACTCGGCCGGCGACATCCCGTCGCGCGACAGATAGCCCTGCATGTGGGACGAGGGCGCGTTGCGCGGTTCGCCGGCGTCGACGACCAGCGTCCGGCGCCGGGCCCGGCCCAGCACCAGAGCGGCGGACAGCCCCGCCGCGCCGCCGCCGACGACGACCACGTCGTAGAGCTCGTCGGTGTACGTCTTGTTCATGTTGACCACCTCCACGACGACGGTCGCCCAGGCACTGCAGGATTGACAAACGACTTTGCCGATCCTGCAATACTGGTATGACCGACGACAGCACGAGCACGGACGACGTCCTCGCCGAGGTGGGCCCCCGGCTGCGGCGGATCAGGAGGGAGCGGGAGGTGACGCTCGCGGCTCTGTCCGAGGCGACCGGCATCTCCGTCAGCACCCTCTCGCGGCTGGAGTCCGGACTGCGCAGACCCAGTCTGGAACTGCTGCTGCCGATCGCGCAGGCCCACCAGGTGCCGCTGGACGAACTGGTCGGCGCGCCGCCGGTCGGCGATCCGCGGGTCCGTTCCGAGCCGATCGTGCGCCACGGCCGCACCCACTGGCCGCTCACCCGCCAGCCCGGCGGGCTCCAGGCCTACAAGGTGCTCGAACCGCGGCGCAGGCTCGAGCCCGAACCCCGCACCCACGAGGGCTACGAGTGGCTGTACGTGCTGTCCGGGAGGCTCCGGCTGGTGCTGGGCGAGCACGACGTGGTGCTGACCGCGGGCGAGGCCGCCGAGTTCGACACGCGCGTGCCGCACTGGTTCGGCTCGACGGGGGAGGGGCCGGTGGAGTTCCTCAGCCTGTTCGGGCCGCAGGGGGAGCGGATGCACGTACGGGCACGGCCCAAGCGGGCGTGACGCACACGACTGTTCCCTGAGAGCAAGCAACCGCTTAGTATGCGGTGGACCCGGTCCGGGTGAACCCCGACGTCCACCAGCCCCGTGGAGGCCCCGCATGCAGGCATGGCAAGTGCACGAGCTCGGCGAGCCGGGCGAGGTGATGCGCCTCGCGGACGTGGCGCGACCGACGCCCGGCGAGGGGCAGATCCTGCTGAAGGTGCGCGCCGCCAACGTCAACTTCCCCGACGCGCTGATGTGCCGGGGGCAGTACCAGGTCAGGCCGCCGCTGCCGTTCACGCCGGGCGTGGAGATCTGCGGCGAGACCGAGGACGGACGCCGGGTGATCGCCAATCCCGCGCTGCCGCACGGCGGCTTCGCCGAGTACGCCCTCGCGGACGCCCGCGCCCTGCTGCCCGCGCCCGACGCCCTGGACGACGCCGAGGCCGCCGCCCTGCACATCGGCTACCAGACCGGCTGGTTCGGCCTGCACCGCCGGGCCGGCCTGGAGGCCGGCGAGACCCTGCTCGTCCACGCCGCCGCGGGAGGGGTCGGCAGCGCGGCCGTGCAGCTCGGCAAGGCGGCGGGCGCCACGGTCATCGGTGTCGTCGGCGGCGCGGGGAAGGCGGCCGTCGCCCGCGAGCTGGGCTGCGACGTGGTGGTCGACCGCCGGGAGCAGGACGTCGTCGCCGCCGTCAAGGAGGCCACCGGCGGCCGGGGCGCCGACGTGGTCTACGACCCCGTCGGCGGCCCGGCCTACGCCCAGTCCGCCAAGGCGGTCGCCTTCGAGGGGCGCATCGTCGTCGTCGGCTTCGCCAGCGGCACGATCCCCAGCCCGGCGCTGAACCACGCCCTGGTGAAGAACTACTCGATCCTCGGCCTGCACTGGGGCCTGTACAACACCAAGAACCCGAAGCTGGTCCAGCACTGCCACGAGCAGCTCACCGAGCTGGCCGCCCGGGGTGCGATCAAGCCGCTGGTGAGCGAGCGCGTCCCGCTCGCCGGCGCCGCGACCGCCGTGCAGCGGGTCGCCGACGGTGTCACCACCGGACGCGTCGCCGTGCTGCCCGCCCTTCAGAACGGAGCCGCCGCATGACCGACGCCGCCGAGCTGCGCCGCCGCACGCACGAGCTGCTGGCCGCGCATCCGCCCGCCGGGACCGAGCGCCTGGAGTTCCTGCGCGCCCGCTTCGACGCCGGACTCGCCTGGGTGCACTTCCCCGAGGGACTCGGCGGGCTCGGCGTCCCGCGCTCCCTCCAGGCCGTCGTGGACGCCGAGCTGGCGGCCGCGGGGGCCCCCGACAACGACCCGCGGCGCATCGGCATCGGTCTGGGCATGGCCGCGCCGACGATCCTGCAGTACGGCACGGAGGAGCAGAAGCGGCGCTTCCTGCGGCCCCTGTGGACGGGCGAGGAGGTCTGGTGCCAGCTGTTCAGCGAGCCGGGCGCCGGATCGGACCTGGCCGCGCTCGGCACCCGTGCCGTCCGGGAGGGCGAGGACTGGGTGGTCAACGGGCAGAAGGTGTGGACGTCCAGCGCCCACCTCGCCCGCTGGGCCATCCTCATCGCCCGCACCGACCCGGACGTCCCCAAGCACCGGGGCATCACCTACTTCCTCTGCGACATGACCGACCCCGGGGTCGAGGTGCGGCCGCTGCGCCAGATCACCGGTGAGGCCGAGTTCAACGAGGTGTTCCTCACCGACGTCCGCATCCCCGACTCCCGCCGCCTCGGCGAGGTCGGCGACGGCTGGCGGGTCGCGCAGACCACGCTGAACAACGAGCGCGTCGCCATCGGCGGCATGCGGCTGCCCCGCGAGGGCGGCATGATCGGCCCGGTCTCGAGGACCTGGCGCGAACGCCCCGAACTGCGCACCCACGACCTGCACCAGCGGCTGCTGAGGCTCTGGGTCGAGGCCGAGGTCGCCCGCCTCACCGGCGAACGCCTGCGCCAGCAGCTCGTCGCCGGCCAGCCCGGCCCCGAGGGGGCCGGCATGAAGCTCGCCTTCGCCCGCCTCAACCAGGAGATCAGCGGGCTGGAGGTGGAACTCCGCGGCGAAGAGGGCCTGCTGTACGACGACTGGACCATGCGCCGCCCGGAGCTGGTCGACTTCACCGGCCGCGACGCCGGTTACCGCTACCTCCGCTCCAAGGGCAACAGCATCGAGGGCGGGACCAGTGAGGTCCTGCTGAACATCGTCGCCGAGCGCGTCCTGGGCCTGCCGGCCGAGCCGCGCACCGACAAGGACGTCGCGTGGAAGGACCTGGCCCGATGAGCGCACAGCCCGACCTGCTGTACTCGGAAGAGGAAGAGGCGCTGCGCGCCGCCGTCCGGGACCTGCTCACCGACCACTGCGACGCGGCGGGCGTGATCGCCCGGACCGAGTCGGCCGCGCCGCACGACGTGCAGGTGTGGAAGGCGCTCTCCGGCACGATGGGCCTCGCCGGCCTGCTGGTGCCCGAGGAACTGGGCGGTCAGGGCGCCACACACCGGGAGGCCGCCGTCGTCCTGGAGGAACTGGGCCGCGCGGTCGCGCCCGTTCCCTATCTGACGAGCGCCGTCGTCGCCACCGAGGCGCTGCTGGCCTGTGGGACCGACGGTCTGCTCGCGGAGCTGGCGTCCGCGACGACGATCGGTGCGCTGGCCGTCGGACTGCACGTGGCCCCGGGCGGCGCCTTCGCGAACGCGCGGCTCGAGAAGGGCGCTCTGCACGGGGAGCTGACCGGGATCGCCGACGCGGCCCTCGCCGACGTGCTGCTGGTGCCCGCGGACGACGGAGGGCTGTACGCGGTCGACGCCTCCGCCGCGACCGTCACCCCTCAGGTCTCCCTGGACCTGACCCGACCGGTGGCGCGCGTGACGCTCGAGGGCGCCCCCGGGCGCCGGCTGGGCGACGCCGAACCCGCCGTACGCCGTGCCCTGCGGGCCGGGGCCGGACTGCTCGCATCGGAACAGCTCGGTCTCGCCGACCGGTCGCTGACGGAGACCGTCCGCTACCTGAAGGACCGCAAGCAGTTCAACCGCCCCGTCGGCGGTTTCCAGGCGCTCAAGCACCGGCTGGCCCAGCTGTGGCTGGAGGTCGTCAACCTCCGCGCCGCCGCGCGGGGCGCCGCCGACGCCCTGGCGACCGGTGAGGACGCCGACGTGGCGGTCGCCGTCGCCCAGGCCTACGCGGCCCCCGCCGCGGTCCGCGCCGCCGAGGAGGCGCTGCAGCTGCACGGCGGCATCGGCATGACCTGGGAACACCCGGCACACCTCTACCTGAAGCGCGCCAAGGCCGACTCGATCGCCTACGGGACGGCGGGCGCCCACCGCGAGGCGCTGGCCGAACTGGTCGACCTGCGGGCGCCCTGACCCCCCGGTCGAACAGCGGCAGAAGCCCGCCCCTCGGGGGGCGGGCTTCTGCGCGCCCCGCGCGGTGAGGTGAACACACGACGGCGGATCGGCCAACTCCCCGCACGGTACTGCTCCTCGGCCTCGTACGGACCGCATACTCACTGAGGCCCCGTACGGCCCCACCAGGGAGGAAGAACATGGCCCTCACCACCCGCCGCAGAGCCCTCACCACCCTCGGCGCCGCCCTCGCCGGTTCCGTCGCCCTCCCCGCCGCCCAGGCGCTGGCCGGCGAACGGAAGCACCACCCGCGCCCGTTGTGGCGCGCCCACGCCCACAACGACTACGAGCACCCGCGCCCCCTCCTCGACGCCCTCGACCACCGCTTCGGCAGCGTCGAGGCGGACGTCTTCCTGGTCGGCGACCAACTCCTCGTCGCCCACGACCCCGAGGACCTCGACCCGTCCCGCACCCTCGAATCCCTCTACCTCGATCCGCTCGCCGCCCGCGTCCGCGCCCACCGGGGCTCCGTGTACCGCGGGCACCGCGGGCCGTTCCAGCTCCTCGTCGACCTCAAGACCGAGGGCTCGTCCACCTACCTCGCACTCGACCGCCGTCTGCGCCGCTACCGGCACCTGTTCACCACCTACGCGCACGGCCGGGTCCTGCCCGGGCCCGTCACGGCCGTCGTCTCCGGCGACCGCGCGGCCCGTGCGCCCATGGAGGCCCAGCGGGTGCGCCGCGCCTTCTACGACGGCCGTCTCGCCGACCTCGGCGGCCCGGCGCCGGCCTCCTTCGTCCCGTTGATCAGCGACAACTGGACGCTCCACTTCACCTGGCGGGGCGCCGGAGCGTTCCCCGACGCCGAGCGCCGGAAACTGCGGGACATCGTGGGCACCGCGCACGCGCGCGGGCAGAAGGTACGGTTCTGGGCCACCCCGGACCTCCCGGGCCCCGCACGCGACGCGCTGTGGGGCGAACTGGTCGCCGCGGACGTCGACCACCTCAACACCGACGACCTCGCCGGGCTGGAATCCTTCCTCGACGCCCACCGGCGGGCGTGACACCACACGTTCGGAGGACAGGTCAGCCGCCCGGACGAACCCTCCGCTACGCCACACTTGCGGCCGAACGCCGCGAAGCGGACGTGGCGGAGGAGGTTGACGATGGCCGTTTCCATCTCTGTGGTGCTGCTGCTCGCGGTCCTGGCGGTGATCTTCCTGCGCAACGGCGGGCTGAAGATCTCCCACGCCCTGGTCTGCCTGCTGCTCGGCTTCTACCTGGCCAGCACCAGCATCGCCCCCACCATCCACAGCGGCCTCACGGCGACCGCGGACATCGTCGGCAGTCTGCGGCCGTGAGGGCCCACGGGTCCCGGCGGGCGGCTCAGCGCTCGTTCACCGCGTCGCGCGGCAGCACGGTGACCCGGTGGAAGTTGCACCCGGCCGGCACCGGCCCGGTGGACGGGGGCCGGACCTGGTGGGCCTTGAGGGCGACGCTCACCAGGCTCAGCAGCAGGTCGACGTCCGTCGCGCAGTCCAGATGCACCGTCACCCAGCACGAGCCCGGGACCAGTTGTATCGCGCTCGACCCGCCCAGGTCGTAGTGGAAGCGCTGGATGGCGCGGCGGGTGAGGTGGAGGTCCACGTCCCGATCGGAGTGGAAGTGGACGATCTCGTCACGGGCGGTGCGGAACGCCTGCCCCGTACCGCAACCTGCCGGACAGGCCGTGAGGTCGGGCCACGTCCCCAGTCGCTCCATGGCTCGCTGCGCCGGTGTCATGTTCTCATCGTCGCCTGCTCACCGTGCGGAAACCAGGAGTTGAACGATTCGTAATCGAGAGGTGAGGTGCCGGAGCCGTCGCCCGCCGTCCGTGGGACGGCGGGCCGTCTCAGGCCCGCTCGGCGACGGCCGCCGGGTCGTCCAGGACCCCCCGCACCACCGAGTGCGCCGCGCCCAGCAGCGGTCCTTCCGGACCCAGCGCGGACACGGAGACGGGGCAGGCCGGTCCCGCCGTACGGCGGGCCAGCTCGGACCGCAGGGCCGGCAGCAGCCAGGGCGCGAGTCCGGACAGCGCGCCGCCCAGCACGACGCTCTCGGGGTCCAGCAGATTGACCGCCCCGGTCAGGGCGATGCCGAGCGCCGTTCCCGCGTCGTGCAGGGCGCGCCGTACGGCCGCGTCGCCCTGTTCGGCGCGGCCCGCGAGCCTTCCGACGCGGTCCTCGCCCGGCTCCAGCCCGGCCGCGCGCAGCACCGCGTCCTCGCCGGCGTACTGCTCCAGGCAGCCGCGTCCGCCGCACGCGCACTCCGGTCCCTCGGGCTGCACCGGCACATGGCCCAACTCGCCCGCGAAGCCCCGGTTTCCGTGCAGCAGCCGCCCGTCCACGACCACCGCGGCACCGATGCCGATCTCGGCCGACACGTGGAGGAAGTCCCGCGGGGTCCCCTCACCGAGCCAGAGTTCGGCGAGTGCGCCGAAGTTGGCCTCGTTGGCCACGGTGAGCGGGAACCGGGCCGGCAGCAGCGCGCCGAGGTCCGTGTCCTGCCAGCCGAGGTTCGGGGCGCGCACGACGGTCCGGGCGTCGCGCGCCACCAGCCCCGGTACGGCCACGGCGAGCCCCGCCGGCCACAGGCCCTCGGCCTCCGCCTCGGCGACGACCCGGTGGACCAGCTCGGTGAGGTCCCCGATCACCGGCTCGGGGGAGCGGTCCCGGTTCGCCACGTGCCGCACCGCCCGTGAGCGGACCCGCCCGCGCAGGTCGACCGCGCAGACCGCGAGGTGGTCGACGCCGACCTCGGCGCCGACTCCCGCCGGGCCGTTGCCGCTGACGGCGAGCGCCGAGCCGGGGCGGCCCACGCGTCCGGGCCGCTCGGGGCCCAGTTCCTCCAGGAGCCCCGAGCGGATGAGCTCGTCGACCAGGGTGGACACCGCCGCGCGGGTCAGCCCGATGCGTGAGGCGACGGCGGCCCGGGACAGCGGCCCCTCGGCGCTGACGGTGTGCAGCACCCGCGAGAGGTTGCGACGGCGCATGCCCTGCTGGGTGTCGGGCAGTGCGCGCCCCGGGCCGGCCGGGCGGGCCTCGTGCAGCGGTGCGCTCATTCCTCCGTCAGTCCTCGGTCTCTCCGTCGTCGCCTGCCGCCGCTCCCCGCCGTCGGGCGGTGCCTTCGGGCAGGGCGTGCGGCCGGTGTCCTCGGGCCGTGCCGTCACTCGGCGCCCGGGGCGCGCTCCAGCAGCGGGGCCGCGTCGGAGAGTACCCCGGCGAGCCTGGCCAGCGTCTCCTCGTCCCGCTCCACCGCCTCCAGCACCGGCCCGGCCGCCGTGTCCCAGCGCCGGGCGACCGCGGCCGGGTCCTCCCCGGTGAGCAGCCCGGCCGCCTGCGCCGCGGCGCCGAGCGCGACCAACTCCTTGGCCCCGGGCACCTGCACGGGCCGCCCCGACAGCCGCCGTACGGTCTGCTGCCAGGCCGTGCCCCGGGCGCCGCCGCCGATCAGCAGCAGGGGTGCCGACGGGTCGGCGTCCTCGTCGAGGACGAGGTCGAGCGCGGCCAGCAGGGAGTACACGGCGCCGTCGTAGGCGGCCTGGAGCAGCTGGCCGCCGGTGGTGTCGTGGCGCAGCCCGTGCAGCAGGCCGGAGGAGTCGGGGAGGTTCGGGGTGCGTTCGCCGTCCAGGAACGGCAGCAGCGTGACGCCGCGGCCGGGTTCGACGGCCTCGCGGTCCAGGCCCAGCAGGGCCGCGACCCGGTCCACGGCCAGCGTGCAGTTGAGGGTGCACGCCAGCGGCAGCCAGTCGCCGCGCGCGTCGGCGAAGCCCGCGACCGTGCCGGTCGGGTCGGCCGGCCTGCGCCGCGACACGGCGTACACGGTGCCCGAGGTGCCGAGGCTCATCACCGGCGTGCCGGGGCGTATCCCGAGGCCCAGCGCGGCGGCGGCGTTGTCCCCGGTGCCGCACGCCACCAGGGTGCCCCTGGAGAACGGCAGGTCGTGGCCGTCGCGCACGGTCCCGGCCACCTCGCCGGGCCGCACGACGCGGGGCAGCAGCGCCGGGTCGAGGCCCACGTGGGCGAGGATCTCCTCGTCGTAGGCCTCGGTCCCGGAGGCCCACCAGCCGGTGCCGGAGGCGTCGCCGCGGTCGGTCGTGCCCTGGCCGGTGAGCCGCTCGGTGAGGTAGTCGTGGGGGAGCCGGACGGCCCTGGTGGCGCGGACCGCCTCCGGCTCGTGCTCCGCCAGCCAGGCCCACTTGGTGACCGTGAAGGAGGCGGCGGGCACGCTTCCGGTGCGCTCGGCCCAGAACTTCGCGCCGCCCAGTTCCTCGGTGAGCCGGCGGGCCTGGGGCGCGGAGCGCACGTCGTTCCACAGCAGCGCCGGCCGCACCGGCTCGCCCCGCTCGTCCAGGGTGACCAGGCCGTGCTGCTGCCCGCCGATCGACACGGCGGCGGCCTCGTGCGCCGGTTCGCCGCACTGGCGCAGCGCCTCGCGCAGGGCGTCCCACCACTGGCGCGGATCGCTCTCCCGGCCCGCCCCGGAGGTCACCGTGTGCGGCGCCTGGCCGCTCGCCACGATCCGGCCGGTGGCCACGTCGACGACCAGCGCCTTGGTGGACTGGGTGGATGTGTCCACGCCGACGACGAGCGGACCCTCGGCTGCTGACATCGGTCTCTCCCTCTTCTGCGACCCACTTCCGCGACTCGGCGGGGTGTGTCTCTTCCCAGAAATGTTCCTGCATACTAATTTGTAAAGCGCCATGACGAAATAGTCTCAGCGAGCAAGGAGCCGCGGCATGAGCTACCAGCCCACCCCCGAGGACAAGTTCACGTTCGGACTGTGGACCGTCGGCTGGCAGGGACGGGACCCCTTCGGTGACGCCACGCGGCGCGCCCTCGACCCGGTCGAGTCCGTTCGGCGTCTCGCCGAGCTGGGCGCCCACGGCGTCACCTTCCACGACGACGACCTCATCCCCTTCGGCTCGAGCGAGAGCGAGCGGGAGGAGCACGTCAAGCGGTTCCGGCAGGCGCTGGACGACACCGGCATGAAGGTGCCGATGGCCACCACCAACCTGTTCACCCACCCGGTGTTCAAGGACGGCGGGTTCACCGCCAACGACCGCGACGTGCGCCGCTACGCGCTGCGCAAGACCATGCGCAACATCGACCTCGCGGCCGAGCTCGGCGCGCAGACCTACGTGGCCTGGGGCGGCCGGGAGGGCGCCGAGTCCGGCGCCGCCAAGGACGTGCGCGTCGCCCTCGACCGCATGAAGGAGGCCTTCGACCTGCTCGGCGAGTACGTCACCGCCCAGGGCTACGACATCCGCTTCGCCATCGAGCCCAAGCCGAACGAGCCGCGCGGCGACATCCTGCTGCCCACCATCGGACACGCCCTGGCGTTCATCGAGCGCCTGGAGCGCCCGGAGCTGTACGGCGTCAACCCGGAGGTCGGCCACGAGCAGATGGCCGGGCTGAACTTCCCGCACGGCATCGCCCAGGCGCTGTGGGCGGGCAAGCTGTTCCACATCGACCTCAACGGCCAGTCCGGCATCAAGTACGACCAGGACCTCCGCTTCGGCGCGGGTGACCTGCGCGCCGCGTTCTGGCTGGTGGACCTGCTGGAGTCGGCCGGGTACGAAGGCCCGCGGCACTTCGACTTCAAGCCGCCGCGGACCGAGGACTTCGACGGCGTGTGGGCCTCGGCGGCCGGCTGCATGCGCAACTACCTGATCCTCAAGGAGCGCGCGGCCGCGTTCCGCGCCGACCCGGAGGTGCAGGAGGCGCTGCGCGCGGCCCGTCTGGACCAGCTGGCCCAGCCCACGGCGGCCGACGGCCTCCAGGCCCTGCTCGACGACCGGTCCGCGTTCGAGGACTTCGACGTCGACGCCGCCGCCGCGCGCGGCATGGCCTTCGAGCGCCTGGACCAGCTGGCGATGGACCACTTGCTGGGGGCCCGGGGCTGACCTTCGGGCACACGGACGCGCGGGGGCGCGGTCGCACCGGCTGTCACGCCGGGCGGTCGCGCCCCCGCGCGTCCGTGGTGGTTTCCGCGACGGCGTCCCGGACGGTTGCGGCGGTCCCGCAGCGGACCCCTGTGCGCTGCGTGCTCCCGGGCGGCCGTGCCCCCGCGCGCCGCGGTGCCGGCCGCGTCCGGCGCACGCCGCCGTGCTTCCCGCGGTGATGGCCCCCGCGCCGCCGTGCCTCCACCGGCGGCCCGCCGCCCGCGTTCGTCGGCGCCGGGTGCGTCCCGCGTCCGGTGCGCCTGCCGGCGCCCCCGCGCGTGCGACGCCGTGCGCGGCGCGCCTCCGCGCGGAGTGCGCCGGAGTCGTCGCACCGGTGCCCCGGGGCCGCGTCGGCTTCCGCGCGGCACCCTCGCGCGGAGCCGGGATCCGCGGCGACCATGGTGCGTATGGCCATGCCACCCGTACCGCCCCGGCCGCCGTCCGGCCCGCCGGGTGACACACCCCCTCCGGGCGGGGACTTCGGACCGCCCTCGTACGGCGGTGCGCCGCCGCCCGGGCCGCCCGGCGACCGGGGCGGCCCGGGCCGCGGTCCCGGCGGACGCAGGCTCCTGCTCGTCCTGCTCGCCGTGATCGCGGCCGTCGTGGCCGTCTCCCTCGTCGTGCTGGTGGCCTCGGGCGACGACGACTCGCCGGACAAGGAGCCCGCCGAGAGCAGCACGGGCACCGGCGGTCCGCCCGATCGGTTGCCGGGCATCCCCTCCGAGCTGCCCAGCGTTCCGCCGAGCTGGCTCCCGTCCGGCTTCCCCACGGAGCTGCCCTCCGGCTTCCCCACCGAGCTGCCGAGCGGGGTGCCCAGCAACCTGCCGAGCGGTCTCGAATCCCTCCTGCCGTCCCTGGGGGACGTCGGACTGCCCTGACGTCAGGGACGCCGGGCGCGCCCCCGCAGGACGCTCACTCCCCGGAGGCGCGTTCCGCCGAGGCCAGTGCCGTCGCCGGGTCCTGGGCGGAACCTCCCGCCGGGACCCACCGGCCGCGCTCCTTGCGGTACGGCCACCAGCGGCCGTCGCGTCCCAGGCGCAGCTGGACGGGCGCGCCGACGACCGTCCACCGGTTGGCGCGGGCCCGCAGCTCCGGCCGCTCGCCCTCGTCCCACGCCGACTCCAGGGCGGCACGCGCGCGTGCGAGGCTCTCGCCGTCCGGCGTCCACTCCCCGTCCAGCACGGCCAGTGCCGCCGGTCCGCCGTGCCGCCAGGCCCGCACGGCCACGGCCAGCCCCTCCCGGCCGCGCCCCGAACCGGCCGCCAGCCGGTCCGCCACAGCCCCTCCGGGGTCCCCGGCGGCCAGCCGCACCGCGTCCTGCGCCACCGTCGGCTCCGGTTCCTCGGCCCGCCGCCCGTGCCCTTCCCGGAGCGCCTCGGCCAGCAGGCGGTGGGCCTGTGCCGCGGTGCGGGCGGCCAGGAACTCCAGCGCGCGCGGATCGATCCCGGCGACGGGCGCGGCCTCCGTGTCCAGCGACGGCACGGCCCCCGGCTCCGCGGGGAGCGCGGGAGGGCGGGGCAGCGGCGGCAGGATGTCCCCGGCCGCGTACGCCTCGGCCGCGTCCACGCCCTCCGGGCGGGCCGGCCGACGGGCGGCGGACGCGTCACCGCGCGTCCGGAGCGCGTCCAGCAGGGCGCGTTCACCGCGCCCCCGCACCAGCAGCAGGACGAACGGGTCCTGGTCCAGCAACCGGGCCACCTGGTAGCAGAGCGCCGCCGTGTGACCGCAGTGGTCCCAGGTGCCGCAGTCGCACTCCGGTTCCAGATCGCCCAGGCCGGGCAGCAGTTCCACCCCGGCCAGCTCCGCGTCCTCGACCAGGTGCGTCGGCATCTCCCGGTCGAGCAGCGCCGCGACGTGCCCGGCCCGTTCGACGGTCATGGCCAGGAAGCGGTCCCACTGCCCCCCGGACAGCTCCTGCAGCAGGACGTCCGCCCGGTGGGCCGTCCCGTCACGGTCCTTCACGACCGCCGTGATGCGTCCCGGCCGCACGGACACCGCACCGACCGCCCCCGCGCGCGCGAGCCTGCGGCCCGCCTTGAGCTGCCCGGGGTCGAGCGCCGTGCCCTCCAGCGCCGTCAGCCAGGTCCGGCCCCACCAGGTCTGTGCGAAACCCCGTCCCTGCGCGGGCGGCAGCGCGGCGAAGGTGCGCTCCGCGTCGGCCTCGTCACCGTCGTACCGGGTCATCGCAGTCCTCCTCGCAGGGCGACCAGATCCGCCAGCTCGGCGTCGGTCAGTTCGGTGAGCGCCGCCTCGCCGGAGCCGAGCACCGCGTCGGCCAGCTCGCCCTTGCGGACCAGGAGTTCGGCGATGCGGTCCTCGATCGTCCCCTCGGCGACGATCCGGTGCACCTGCACGGGCCGGGTCTGGCCGATGCGGTACGCGCGGTCGGTCGCCTGCGCCTCGACGGCGGGGTTCCACCAGCGGTCGTAGTGCACGACGTGCTCCGCGCGGGTGAGGTTCAGCCCGGTGCCCGCCGCCTTCAGCGACAGGAGGAAGACCGGGACCTCGCCGTCCTGGAAGCGGCGCACCATCGCCTCGCGCTCGGCGACCGGCGTGCCGCCGTGCAGGAACTGCGCCGGTACGCCCCGCGCGGCCAGGTGCCGTTCCAGGAGCCGGGCCATCTGCACGTACTGCGTGAACACCAGGACGCCGGCCTCCTCGGTGAGGACCGTGTCGAGGAGTTCGTCCAGCAGCTCCAGTTTCCCGGACCGTCCCGCGACCACGGGCCGCTCCTCCTTGAGGAACTGCGCCGGGTGGTTGCAGATCTGCTTCAGGCCGGTCAGCAGCTTCACGATCAGCCCGCGCCGCGCCATGCTGTCGGCGCCGGAGATCTCCGCCAGCGCCTCGCGCACCACGGCCTCGTACAGCCCCGCCTGCTCCTGGGTCAGCGACACGGCGTGGTCGGTCTCCGTCTTCGGCGGCAGCTCGGGCGCGATCCCCGGGTCCGACTTGCGGCGGCGCAGCAGGAACGGCCGCACCAGCCGGGCCAGCCGGTCCGCGGCGGCCGGGTCCTGGCCGCCCTCGACGGCGTCCGCGTACCGCCTGCGGAAGGTGCCGAGCCGGCCCAGAAGCCCGGGCGTCGTCCAGTCGAGGATCGCCCACAGCTCCGACAGGTTGTTCTCCACCGGCGTGCCGGTGAGCGCCACGCGCGCGCGTGCGTCGATGGAACGCAGCTGCCGGGCCGTGGCCGAGTACGGGTTCTTCACGTGCTGGGCCTCGTCGGTGACGACCATCCCCCAGGCGACCCCGGCGAGCCGGGGCGCGTCCAGCCGCATGGTGCCGTACGTGGTGAGCACGAACTCGCCGTCGGCCAGGTCGTCCAGCGTGCGCCGCGCCCCGTGGAAGCGGCGCACCGGGGTGCCGGGCGCGAACCGCTCGATCTCCCGCTGCCAGTTGCCCATCAGCGAGGTCGGGCAGACCACGAGGGTGGGCCCCGCCGACGCGGGGTCGGTCTGGCGGTGCAGGTGCAGGGCGATGAGGGTGACGGTCTTGCCGAGCCCCATGTCGTCGGCGAGGCAGCAGCCCAGGCCCAGGGAGGTCATGCGGGCCAGCCAGCTCAGGCCGCGCCGCTGGTAGTCCCGCAGCGTGGCGGCGAGGGCGGCCGGCTGCCCGACCGGCTCCTGGGCCTCGGGGTCCGCGAGCCGGTCCCGCAACGCCGCCAGCCATCCGGTGGGGCGCACCTCGATCCGGCTGCCGTCGACCTCCACCGAGCCCGTCAGGGCCGCGCCGAGCGCGTCGACCGGCGTGATCTTGTGGTCCTGGCGCGCCCGGGCGCGCAGCACCTCCTGAGGGTCGATCAGGACCCACTGGTCGCGCAGCCGCACCAGGGGGCGGTTCGCCTCGGCGAGCCGGTCCAGCTCCTCGCGCGTGAGGGGCCGGTCGCCCACGGCGAACGACCAGTCGAAGGCGAGCAGCGCGTCGGCCGACAGGGACGACGCCCCCTGCGGGAAGCCGGCCGTCCCGGGCTCCCGTCCGTCGTCCGCGGGACCGACCTCCGCGCGGGTGGTGAGTCCGCGGATCAGCTCCCTGGGCCAGTGCACGTCGACGCCCGCGCCGGCCAGCGCCCGGGTGCCCTCGCCGAGGAGTTCGGCGACCTCCTCGGCGGCGAGGTCCACGGCGTCCGGGACGGCCGCCGACAGCAGGGGCGTGAGCGGCGCCCAGGCCCGGGCGGCGCGGCGCAGCGCGAGCAGGGCGTCCGTCCGCGCGCGGGGACCGAAGTCCCCGTCGGGCGCCCCGCCCCACACCTCGGTGGCGTCCGCGACCAGGGCGGGATCGCTCACACCGTGCACCTGGAGCACGGCCCGGAACGACGCCTGCGCGCCGCCGGGCTCGTCGTCCGCCGTGTCCCCCGCCTCCCGCGCATCCGCCGGATCCGTCAGCCCCCGCACCTCGATCCGCAGGGACAGCCGTACGCCCGCGTCGTGGCCCGCGGCGACGTCGGCGGCCCAGCCGCGCAGGTCGGGCAGCCGTTGCGGCCGCGGTACCGCGAAGGCCGGGGCGCCGGTCACGAAGGGCGCGGCGGGGGAGCGGGGGAGGGTGTCGGCGACCGCGTCGAGGAACGCGCGCAGCAGCCGCTCCGGGTCCTGCAGCCGCAGCGGTCCGGTCGCGTCCACCGGCACGGCGTGCGCTTCGGGCGGCATCGACGCGGCGAGCCGGCGCACCGCGTCGATGTCCTCCGCGCCCAAGGGGCCGATGCGCCAGGCGTCGTGGTCGGTCGGGGACAGGCCGGGCAGCAGCAGTCCGCGCGCCACCAGGTGCAGGGCGTGCACGGCGGCAGCACCCCAGAACACGGCGGCCCGGTGCCCCTCACCGCCGGCCCGCGCGCGCGTGAGCACCGGCAGGGCGGTGTGCACCGGAAGGAGGACGGCGGGCACGCGTACCGGCGCGATCCCGTCGTCACCGGGCACGACGACGGTCAGGTCCTCGACCGGTGCCGCGTGCACGGCGGGGGGAGCCGAACCGTCCGACCGCCAGAAGGCGACACGGCCGGTGCGGGCGGGGTCGCCGGGCACGAAGACGGCCGGGCCATGGGCCAGTTCGGAGTACGGGGAGGGCGGAGCCGGGGGGTGAGTCTGCGCAGCGATGACGGAGTCCTCAAATTTGACTAGTAAAGTCCGGGTCGCCGAGGGTACAGCACGGACGTGGCCGACCGGGTGTTCCTGGACTGTGGGCTCGGTCACCATGGGGGCGCGCCGTGTCTCCTCCTGCCGGAGGAGCCGACGAGTGCCCGGAGCACCCTAGGGGTCGTGGCTCAGGGGCGTCTCAGGGTAGCGGTCCGGAACCACCGCGGGCGCGGAGCCGTTTTCACGACAGAGAGCGGCAGTGGCCGCGAAGGAGGCGACACTCATGTCGAAGAACGCCAAGATCGCCGCGGGGGGTGTGGCGGCCGGGATCGTCCTGCTCGTCTGGCTGCCCTGGTGGGCCGCGCTCCTGATAGTCCTGGGCGTCCCGGCCGCCGCGTATCTCGCCCTGGATCCCTCACAGCGGCGCAGGCTGCGCCGTGTCTCGCGCAAGGAGCTGGGCCGCTGAGGCGCTACCGCACCGCCGCCTCGCCGGAGTCCAGCGCGCAGGAGTCGACCACGTCACCGTCGGCGGGCCGGTCGATCGTCCGGTCCGCGGGCGGCCTGACTCCGCGCTCCACCCAGGCCACCAGAGCGTCGAACGCCGACCGGTAGCAGGGCAGGACCGGCCGCAGCCGGTCCGGATAGGTGTCGTACAGGCCGTCGACGTGCGTGCCGTCCTGCACCGTGTAGAAGCGGTGCAGCGCCCCTCGCCCGGCTGTGTCGATCATGCGCGCGTACACGTCGGAGTCGGCGGCCTTCGGCAGCAGCGCGTCCAGATCGCCGTGCAGGGTGATCAGCGGTCGGCCGATGCGGCCGGTCAGCGCCACCCGGGCCACGGCACGGTGCACGGAGCCGGGACGCGAGGCGAAGTCGTAGACGGCGTCGGAGGCGCACGGCGCGAGGATCTCCTCCGTCGTCGATCCCGCGGAGGGACCGGGGCACCGGGGGTCGTAGGCCGGGTCGAACTCGGCGCGGTAGATCTTCTGGGTGACTCCCCAGTAGGCCTTCTCGTGGTACGGCCACAGGAACTCGGAGCCGCGTGCGAAGCCCGCCGCGTACATGTCCTCGTCCTGCGCCGTGCCGGACATCCGGGCCACCGCCACCGGCAGGGAGGTGAGCGGGTGGTGCCCGCCGGCCGCCCACAGGGTGCCCTCCCAGTCCACCCCGCCGTCGTACAGCTCCGGGTGGTTCTCCAACTGCCAGCGCGTGAGGTAACCGCCGTTGGAGACACCGGTGATGTAGGTACGGCGCGGGGCCTGCCCGTAGCGCTGGGCCACCGCGCGCCGGGCCGCCCGGGTGAGTTGTGTGGTCCGCGCGTTCCACTCGGCGACCGCGTCACCGGGCCGGATCCCGTCCCGGTGGAAGTCGACGCCGTTGTTGCCCTTGTCGGTCGACGCGTACGCGTAGCCCCGGGCCAGCACCTGGTCGGAGATCGCCTTGTCCGTCGCGTACTGCTTGCGGTTGCCGGGCGCGCCGGTGACGACCAGACCACCGTTCCAGCGGTCGGGCAACCGGATGACGAACTGCGCGTCGTGCCGCCATCCGTGGGTGGTGTTGAAGCGCGAGGAGTCCGGGAAGTAGCCGTCGATTTGCACCCCGGGCACACCGGACGGCGACCGGGTGGCCGCGGCGGTCAGGCCCGCTTGGTCGGCCATGTCGGTGTACGGGGTGCCGGCCAGCCCCGTGGTGGTCAGGTCGGGCAGGCAGGCGCTGCGCTGATGGGCGGCGCCGGGCACGCGCACCCGTTCCTGGCGCGCGCAGTGACCGTCCCCGGCCGCGCGGGCCGGAGACGGAGCGGTGAGGGCAGCCGCCGCGAGGACGACGGCGAGCAACGGAACGCCACGGGACGGGCGCATGACGGCCTCCGGGAAGACGGACGAACGGAAGGGGGCCCCGGGCGGAGCACGGGGCCGCCCCATGGTGAGGGCGCGACCGCGCCGTCATCGATGGGTCGGGACCCTATGGAACGACGTCTGCGCGTAGAGGTTCACCACACGCAAACTCTGTCGTCCGTGGCCCTTCCGCCGGCCGGGCGGGCTCAGAGCGGCCGCACGGCCATCTTGTCGAGCGCTTCGAGCAGTCCCGGCAGCTCCGGTCCCCGGCCCACCGGCAGCACCTCACCGGGTTCGTCGTCGAGCAGGACGAACGCGATGTCGTCGGTCCTGGCGACCAGCGACCAGCCGGGACCGTCGGCCCGCAGGGTGCGCGCGCCGCCCGGCGCGAAGGACGAGCGGACCCGGCCGAGCGGCGGCGGCGAGTCGACATAGGCGCGTGCCTCCGCCAGGACGCGCCGGACGCCGCTGTGGCCCGGCTGCCGACCGCGGTCGCCGCCCTCCTGCCCGCCGTCCTCCGTGCTGCCCTCCGCGGTCTCCCCGGTGCCGTCGGCCGCCTCCCCCGGGCCACCGGGCGCCGCGAACGCCGAGTCGTCGACCTGCTCCCGCCACATCGCCCACTGCAGCGCGATCTCGTCGGCACCCAGGCGGCGCTGGGCGGGCCCCCAGACGCTCGCGTCCGGCGGGGACAGCGGGGGCCGGTCCGCGGCGTCGGGGCCGGGGTCGTGCGGCGCGGGCACGTTCGGCGCGGCGACGGCGACCGCGAGGGGCCAGCCGGGCAGCGCGGTCACGACCGTCCGCTCGTCCGGCGACAGGTCGTGCTCCATGCCGCAGTCCCAGGCCGCGATCGCGACGGCGACCAGCGAGACGTCGTCGACGACGACCGTCCACCGGGCCCCCTCGTCGTCCTGGCCGAGCACCAGCCCGTACCCGTCGGCGAGCGGCGGGAGACCGAGCGCCGCGCACGCCTCCGGGTAGTCGTCGCCCAGCACGCTCGGGAACTTCGCCGGTGTCAGCAGCACCGCCGTGAGCACGTAGAGCGCGTCGTCCGCGGCGGCGACGGCTTCCTCGTCCGTCCCGGCCATCCCAGCCTCCCCATAGGTTCGTCCGTCGGCGCGCACCCTATGCCGACCCCGAGCCGCTTGTCACGACCCCGCAGCCGCACCCGGAGCTGCGGGTTTCCGGCCGGACGGGGCGAATCGGCCACGCGCCGCCGGGACGGTCAGGCCGCCGGGAGTCCCAGCAGCGCACGCGCGACCGTCCGCGGGGACTCGTCGCGCTCCCGCGCGAGCGCGACGACGGCCCGGCACGCCAGCTCGTTCACCCCGAACGACAGCGCCTCCGGCGACACCCAGCCGGACACCTCGTCGATCCGCTCCTGATCGTCCTCCGCGCAGGCCGACACGTAGGCCGCGGCGGCCTCGAACAGGTTGTGCGGACGATCCGCCCGCTCGGCCCGCCGCCGCGTGCGCACGCCGTCGGCCACTCTGACGCCGATCCCGCGAACCCTGCCCCACATGCGGTTCACCTTCCCCTGTGCGGTTGCCCGCGCCGACCGTCCATCTCCTGCCGCCCAACGTAGAGTTGGAACTTCGACGACAGAAGAGGGCGGTGCGGTGAAGCGCTTCGAACGGCTGGAGCGGATCCGGCGGATGGACCCCTACCGGGAGGCCACGGAGATCTACCGGCTCAGCGTGGCGTACGAGTTCCCCTGGGACTTCGCCCGGTCCCTCGAGCTGGCCCTCTACCGCACCTACGCCGTTCCCCGCATCGGCCGGCTGCTCGCCGAGACGGCGGAGCTCACGGACCGCACGCAGAAACGCTACGACGACACCTCGCTGCTCCTGGACGCCGTCGTCGAGCACGGGTTCGGCAGCGACCGGGGCCGGACCGCGATCCGCCGCATCAACCGGATGCACCGCAGCTACGACATCCCCGACGACGACATGCGCTACGTCCTGTGCACGTTCGTCGTGATGCCCAAGCGCTGGATCGACGCCTACGGATGGCGCAGGATGTCGCGTCACGAGACCGTCGCCGCTGCCGTCCACTACCAGACCCTCGGACGGCACATGGGCATCAAGGACATCCCCGGGTCCTACGAGGAGTTCGAGACCTTCCTCGACGCCTACGAGGAAGCCCACTTCGGCTGGGACGAGGGCGCGCGGCGGGTCTCGGACGCCACGCTCGACCTCATGGCCTCCTGGTACCCGCGTCCGCTCGCCCCCCTGCTGCGCACCGCCACGCTCGCCCTGCTCGACGACCCCCTGCTGCGCGCCTTCCGCTACACCCCGCCCGGCCCCGCCACGCGCGCGTGGGTGCGCCGCGCGGTGCGGCTGCGGGGGCGCGCCGTCCGTCTGCTGCCGCCCCGGAGCGTCCCGCACTTCGCCCGGCAGAACCGGGAGATCAAGGGCTACCCGAACGGCTACCGGCTGGAGGACCTGGGCACCCGTCCCGTCCCGGGACTGCGCGGCTGCCCGGTACGGCACGCGGAGTGAAGGGCTACGCCCCCGCTCCGGGAACTCGGTCCTCGCGCACGGCGAGCACCAGGAACCGGGCGTCCTCGTCGGTGTAGGACGTCATGCGCCACCCCGAACGGGCGAGCAGCGGACGGAGGTTCGGCTCCGCCCGCAGGTCGTCCGGTGTGAGCGAGCGGCCCTGGCGGGCGGCGAGCACCGCCCTGCCGACCGGATGGAACAGCGCGAGCACACCACCGGGCCGCACCGCCCGCGCGAGCTCCCGGAGGTTCGCGGCGGGGTCGGGCAGGTGCGCGATCAGGCCCGCCGCGAACACGGCGTCCAGCACCCCCGGGCACAGCGGCAGCGCGGTGACGTCGGTCAGCAGCAGCGCCCCGTCGCGGTCCCGCCCGGCCCGTGCCGCCTCCCGCAGCATGGCCGGGGTCAGATCCGCGCCGAGGACGACCCCCGAGGGCCCCACGGCCGCACGCAGCGGAGGCAGCGCCCGCCCCGTGCCGCAGCCCGCGTCGAGCACCCGGTCGCCCTCGCGCAGCCCGAGCTCGGCGACCGCGGCCGCGTAGACCGGACCGTCGTCGGGGAAGCGGCGGTCCCAGCCGGCCGCACGTGCGCCGAAGAACTCCTGGACGTGTGTGTGGTCGTCGCTCATGCACCGCATGATCCCTCACCGGGACGGACGATGCGCTGCGCGTCGCCGACGGCGAGGACCTGCCCCGCGCGGTGTCCGGTCGGCTGGAGTCCTTCCTCGCCGAGGCGGAGAGCCTGCGCCCGCTGCGGACGGCGGTGCGCGAAGGACGCGCGGGCTGGGCGCGGACGTACGACGGCCTACCGCGACGGCTGGGCGCGCGGAGGCGGCGGACGACCCGGCCGCGGTGCCACCCCGGGACCGGCCGAGCAGAGCAGTGAAGGAGATCCCGCATGATCCAGGACCCGCGCACCGGAACCGGCCGGCGGTCCGGTGAACTCGACTGGCTGCTGGACGACATGGTGCTGCGCGTCGGCGACGTACGGCACGCCGTGGTGCTGTCCGACGACGGACTCGCCGTGGGCGCCTCCGGCGGACTCGGACGCGAGGACGCCGAGCACCTGGCAGCGGTCGCCTCCGGCTTCCACAGCCTCGCCAAGGGCGCGGGCCGGCACTTCGGAGCCGGCGGAGCGCGCCAGACCACGGTCGGGATGGACGACGCCTTCCTGTTCGTGGCCGTCGCCGGAGACGGCTCCTGCCTCGCCCTGCTCACCGCCGTGACCGCCGACATCGGTCTGGTGGCCTACGAGACGGCGCGGCTGGTCAAACGCGTCGGCGAGCACCTCCACGCCCCGCCGCGCGTCGGTGCGCGGCCCTCCGCCGCCCCGGGCGGATGCGCACCGCCCGGCTGCTCGACTCGGTGGGATGACCGTGGGGCGGCCGCTGCGGGCCCGGGTCTCAGTCCGCGACGCCCTTCTCCGCCAGGACCTTCTCGATCGTGACGCGGACGAGGAGTTCGCCGGGCACGCCGTTGCGGGCCCCGAACTCCCCGGCGCGGTCCTCGCCCATGTACCGCGCGCCGATCCGGGCGGCCCAGTGCCGGAGCTCCCCGAGGTCCTCCGAGAGCCGTGCCCGGCCGTGCAGCACCACGTAGGAGAACGGTGGCCGGTCGTCGTCCACGCAGAGGGCGACCCGCCCGTCACGGGCCAGGTTGCGCCCCTTCACGGTCCGCGCGCCGGTGTTGAACACCACGTCGTCCCCGTCGACCAGGAACCAGATCGGGGCCACGTGCGGACTTCCGTCGGCGCGTACGGTGCAGAGCTTGGCGGTGCGGGTCCCGTACGAGACGAACTCCCGCCACTCTTCGTCGGTCATCTTCTGTCCCATGGCCCCCATCCTCCTTGCCCGGCGCCCGGTCGTGGGGAAGGCTGGCGCGGAGACCCTCCCGCCAGGAGGGGACGGCACGCGGGGAAAGCCACGGGGAAGAACACGGGGAGATTCACGGCATGACGCAGAACCAGGGACTCGACTGGCTGCTGGACGACCTGACCCAGCGCGTCGAACACGTGCGGCACGCGCTGGTCCTGTCCAACGACGGGCTGGTGACGGGCGCGAGCACGGGGCTGCGCCGGGAGGACGCGGAGCACCTCGCCGCCGTGTCGTCCGGGCTGCACAGCCTCGCCAAGGGATCGGGACGGCACTTCGGCGCGGGCGGGGTGCGCCAGACGATGGTCGAGTTCGACGACGCGGTGCTCTTCGTCACCGCGGCCGGCACCGGCAGTTGCCTGTGCGTCCTCAGCGGTGCCGAGGCCGACATCGGGCAGATCGCGTACGAGATGACCCTCCTGGTCAACCGGGTCGGCGAACATCTGGACGTGGACACCCGACAGCCGGATCCCGGCCCTTCCACAGGCCTTTGACCTGCGTGTTCGTCAGCCCTCGTGGAGTTCTCCACAGGACTGCCGCGGAGCGTGACGGTGCGGCTACGGTTTGTCCGGGCGGGTGCGCACGGCGCCCGGCCGCCCACACTCCACGGGGGAGACGAGCATGTCCGGACACCACGCCCTCACGCACGACGCCACCGCCACCGCCGCCGCCGCCGTCGCCGTCGCTGTCGAACGGGCCACGGCGGCGGGTGACACCCGGGTCACGCCCGGCCGCGCGGCCCGGGAACCGGGTGGGGCCGGCACGTTTCCGAGGGGGTGCTGTCCCCGTCCCGGAGACGTCGTGTGGTCCCGCGCCTGCCGGCCGACGGGCCGTCGGCGGCGGTCGCGCATCAGCTCCACGGGCCACTCGGGCTGCACGGTCCCGCCGGTCGGCCCGAACTCCGCCGTGCACGGCTCGATGTCGAGCACCGGAGTGCCGTCCACGGCGTCCAGGCCGGCCACGTGCACCTCGGCCCGTCCACCCGCAGGAGCCGGCAGCGGGAGACGCCCAGCCGGTTGGGCCGGTTCTTGCCGCGCTGGGCGAGGATCCCGGCCAGCGGCCAGTCGGTGGTGCCCCCGGGGGTGTCGGGCGCCGGTCCGGACCTTCTCCGGCGGCACCCGGTCGAAGTGGCACACCACCTCCAGGTGCGGGAAGTCCTCCAGGGCGAAGAGTGCCTCGGGGCCGAACCGGCCGGAGTCCAGCCGGATGACGGCCGGATGACGGCCGTCTCCTCGCCCCAGTGGTCGTCCTCGACGGCCCCGAGCCCGCCGGCCACCCGCCCGGCCGGCACACAGGTCACCGTGCCGACGGGAGCGCCGGAGGGCTTTGGACCCGCGGCGGGCGGGGCGCCCCCGTCCTCGGACGGGACGTTGTCGTCGTGCCGCGTGTGATCCTCCTCGTGCTTCCGGTCGCACCGGGGACGATCTTGACGGCGTAGGGAGCCGGGATCAGCCCAGCCTGCGGAAGAGCCCCTCCTGGACGACCGACACCAGCATGCGCCCGTGCAGGTCGTAGATCCGCCCGCGGGCCAGGCCCCGTCCGCCCGTGGCGATCGGCGACTCCTGGTCGTACAGGAACCACTCGTCCGCGCGGAACGGGCGGTGGAACCACATGGCGTGGTCCAGCGACGCCATGTCGAAGCCGCGCGGGCCCCACAGCGGTTCCACCGGGATCCGGACGGCGTCCAGGAGGGTCATGTCGCTGGCGTAGGTCAGGGCGCAGGTGTGCACCAGCGGATCGTCACCGAGCGGACCGACCGCGCGCATCCACACCGCGCTGCGCGGCTCGGCGCCCTTGACCTCGTCCGGGTCCCAGCGCAGCCGGTCCACGTAGCGGATGTCGAAGGGCTGGCGGCGCGCCATCCGCTCCAACTGCTCCGGCAGCGCGCCCAGGTGCTCGCGGATCTCGTCGGTGACCGTCGGCAGCGACTCCGGGTCCGGGACCGTGCGGGCCGGCGGCAGCTGGTGCTCGAAACCCCCCTGTTCGGGCCTGTGGAAGGAGGCGGTGAGATTGAAGATCGTGCGGCCCTGCTGCACCGCGGTGACCCGGCGGGTCGTGAACGACCGCCCGTCCCGCACCCGTTCGACCTGGTACACGATCGGCACCCCGGGCCGGCCCGGGCGCAGGAAGTACGCGTGCAGCGAGTGCACGGGGCGGTCGCCCTCCGTGGTGCGGCCCGCGGCGACCAGTGCCTGGCCGGCCACCTGGCCGCCGAAGACCCGCTGCAGCGACTCCTGCGGGCTGCGGCCACGGAAGATGTCGACCTCGATCTGCTCCAGGTCGAGCAGATCGACGAGTCTCTCGGCCGGGTTCGTCATGGGTGGGTCTCTCCTGTGCTCACAACTGGCCGACATCGGTGACGCGGACGACGGCGCGGCCCTCCGCGTCGGAGGCCGTGAGGTCGACCTCGGCGCTGATGCCCCAGTCGTGGTCGTCGTTCGGGTCGTCGAAGATCTGCCGGACCCGCCACAGCGCGTTCTCCGGCTCCTCCTCGATCAGCAGCAGCTTCGGCCCGCGGGCGTCGGGACCGGTGCCGAGCTCCTCGTACTCGTCCCAGTACGCGTCCATCGCCTCGCCCCAGGCGTCGGCGTCCCAGCCCGACTCGGCGTCCAGTTCGCCCAGCTCCTCCACCTGGTCGAGGGCGGCCAGCTCGACGCGGCGGAACATGGCGTTGCGGACCAGGACGCGGAAGGCGCGCGCGTTGGCGGTGACCGGCTTGACCTGGTCGGCCTTCTCCTGCGCCTCCTCGGCCGTCACCTCCTCCGGATTGGCCAGCTGCTCCCACTCGTCCAGCAGGCTGGAGTCGACCTGGCGCACCGTCTCGCCCAGCCAGGCGATCAGGTCCTGAAGGTCCTCGGACTTGAGGTCGTCCGGGATGGTGTGCTCCAGGGCCTTGTAGGCGCCGGCGAGGTAGCGCAGCACGATGCCCTCGGTGCGCGCCAGCTCGTAGAACGACACCAACTCGGTGAAGGAGAGCGCCCGTTCGTACATGTCCCGCACCACCGACTTCGGCGACAGCGGATGGTCGCCGACCCAGGGGTGGCTCTTGCGGTAGGTGTTGTACGCGTGGAAGAGCAGCTCCTCCAGCGGCTTCGGGTAGGTGATGTCCTGGAGGCGCTCCATGCGCTCCTCGTACTCCACCCCGTCCGCCTTCATCGCGGCGACCGCCTCGCCGCGCGCCTTGTTCTGCTGGGCGGCGAGGATCTGGCGCGGATCGTCCAGCGTGGACTCCACCACCGACACCATGTCCAGCGCGTACGACGGCGACTCGGGGTCCAGCAGCTCGAACGCGGCCAGCGCGAAGGTGGACAGCGGCTGGTTCAGCGCGAAGTCCTGCTGGAGGTCCACGGTGAGGCGGACGATGCGGCCCTCGGCGTCCGGCCGGTCCAGCTTCTCGACGACGCCGCCGTCCAGCAGCGACCGGTAGATGGCGATCGCCCGCCGGATGTGCCGCAGCTGCTGCTTGCGCGGCTCGTGGTTGTCCTCCAGCAGGCGCCGCATGGCGTCGAAGGCGTTGCCCGGCCGGGCGATCACCGACAGCAGCATCGTGTGCGTCACCCGGAAACGGGACGTCAGCGGCTCCGGCTCGGAGCCGATGAGCTTCTCGAAGGTCTGCTCGGTCCAGCCGACGAAGCCCTCGGGCGCCTTCTTGCGCACGACCTTCCGCCGCTTCTTCGGATCGTCCCCCGCCTTGGCCAGCGCCTTCTCGTTCTCGATGACGTGCTCGGGCGCCTGCGCGACGACGAAGCCCTCGGTGTCGAAGCCGGCGCGGCCGGCCCGGCCCGCGATCTGGTGGAACTCACGGGCCCGCAGCGTGCGCACCCGGTTGCCGTCGTACTTGGTCAGGGCCGTGAACAGCACCGTGCGGATGGGGACGTTGACCCCCACGCCGAGCGTGTCCGTACCGCAGATGACCTTCAGCAGTCCGGCCTGCGCGAGTTTCTCCACCAGGCGCCGGTACTTGGGCAGCATGCCGGCGTGGTGCACGCCGATGCCGTGCCGGACGTAGCGGGAGAGGTTGCGGCCGAACCCGGTGGTGAAGCGGAAGTTGCCGATCAGCTCGGCGATCTGGTCCTTCTCCTCGCGCGTGCACATGTTGATGCTCATCAGCGCCTGCGCCCGCTCCACCGCCTGCGCCTGGGTGAAGTGCACGATGTAGACGGGTGCCTGGCGGGTCCCCAGCAGATCGGTGAGCGTCTCGGTGAGCGGCGTGTACCGGTACTCGTAGGACAACGGCACGGGCCGGGTGGCCGAGCGGACCACCGCCGTGGGACGGCCGGTGCGGCGGGTGAGGTCCTTCTCGAAGAAGGAGACGTCGCCGAGCGTCGCCGACATCAGCACGAACTGCGCCTGCGGAAGCTCCAGCAGCGGGATCTGCCACGCCCAGCCGCGGTCCGGCTCCGCGTAGAAGTGGAACTCGTCCATCACGACCTGGCCGACGTCGGCGTCCTTGCCGTCGCGCAGCGCGATCGACGCCAGCACCTCGGCGGTGCAGCAGATGACCGGGGCGTCGGCGTTGACCGACGCGTCACCGGTGAGCATGCCGACGTTCTCCGTGCCGAAGATCTTGCACAGTTCGAAGAACTTCTCCGACACCAGCGCCTTGATGGGGGCCGTGTAGAAGGTGACCTCGTCGCGGGCCAGAGCGGCGAAGTGGGCGCCCGCGGCGATCATGCTCTTGCCGGAGCCGGTGGGCGTCGACACGATCACGTTCGCCCCGGAGACCACCTCGATCAGCGCCTCCTCCTGATGGGGGTAGAGCGTGAGACCGCGCTCCTGGGCCCAGGACTCGAAGGCTTCGTACAGGGCGTCGGGGTCGGCGGTCGGCGGCAGCTGATCGATGAGGGTCACGCCCCCATCTTGCCTGGCCTCCCGCCCGATGCGGGAATCGGATGCGGGTACGAAGATCGCGAACGCTACGCTGTGTCGCCGACGGAGCGTCGACGCGCCCGGTCAACCGGCCGGTGGCGGACGAGGAATGGGGCGGGCAACGACGATGATGGGACCAGCACACTCACTGTCGGGCGCCGCGGCCTGGCTCGGTGTCGGTGCGGCGATGGCCGCGGCCGGACACCCGATGCCCTGGCCGGTCCTCCTGGTCGGCGCCCTGGTCTGTGCCGGTGCCGCGCTCGCCCCGGACCTGGACCACAAGGCGGCCACCATCTCGCGGGCCTTCGGGCCGCTGTCCCGCTGGCTGTGCGAGATCGTCGACAAGCTCTCCTACGCGGTCTACAAGGCCACCAAGAAGCAGGGCGACCCGCGCCGCTCCGGCGGGCACCGCACGCTCACGCACACCTGGCTGTGGGCCGTGCTGATCGGAGCGGGCACCGCGGTCCTGGCGATCACGGGGGGCCGCTGGGCGGTGCTGGCGATCCTCTTCGTGCACATGGTGCTGGCCATCGAGGGCCTGCTGTGGCGGGCGACCCGGGGCTCCAGCAGCGATGTCCTGGTGTGGCTGCTGGCTGCGACCAGCTCGTGGATCCTCGCCGGTGTCCTGGACGAGCCGGGCAACGGATCCGACTGGCTGTTCACCGCGCCGGGCCAGGAGTACCTGTGGCTGGGCCTGCCGGTCGTCCTGGGCGCGCTGGTGCACGACATCGGGGACGCGCTGACCGTCTCCGGCTGCCCGATCCTGTGGCCCATACCGGTGGGCCGCAAGCGCTGGTACCCGGTCGGCCCCCCGAAGGCCATGCGGTTCCGGGCGGGCAGCTGGATCGAGCTCAGGGTGCTGATGCCGGCGTTCATGCTGCTGGGCGGCGTGGGCTGCGCGGCGGCGCTCAACGTGATCTGAGGGCCGCGCGCGCCCGGGACTCAGCCGGACCCCTCACCGCCGTACCGGCGCTCGAACCGGGCGACGCGGCCCTCCGTGTCCACCGTCCGGGCCTTGCCCGTGTAGAACGGGTGGCTCTCCGAGGAGATCTCCACGTCCACCACCGGGTAGGTCTCGCCGTCGTCCCACTCGATGGTCTGGTCGCTCGTCGCCGTGGACCGGGTGAGGAAGGCGTAGCCGGCGGCGCGGTCGCGGAAGACGACGGGGTGGTAGTCGGGGTGCTTGTCCTGCTGCATGAATGCTCCTCGGGCGACTCGGGTGACTCGGGCAGGCGTGACGGCGGGGCGACGGCGGGTCCGGCGGGTCAGCCCGGCAGGGCGTCCTCGTCGACGATGTGCACGGCGGCCTCCTCGGCGGAGGCGGCCGCGCCGTCGATGCCGACGTCGTTCGCGACCAGGGCCTCCTCCTCGTCCTCGTGCGCCCCTTCGTCGGGGGCCACGAGCCGGCCGGAGCGTGCGGCGCCGACCTCGTTGTCCAGGAGTTCACCGTCGGTGTCCTGGGAGTCGCCCAAGCCGTCGCCGTCGGGTACGCCGATGTCCGGGAGCTCTTCGGAGAGCCGCTGGTCGAGCGTCTCCCCCCGCAGGCGCTCCGCCGCCGTCACCCCGACGTGCTCCACGGCCCAGGGCCGCTCGGGAGGGGACCAGCCCGGGTCCAGGGGGTCGTCGGTGCCCTCGAACGCGAGGGTGTCCTCGGTGTCGAGCACACCCGTGTCCTCGAGCTGCCCGTCCTGCTGGGGCTGGTAGACGTCGTCTCCCCATCCGTCGGCGTTGTTCACGGATACCTCCAGGGGGTGGGGACGAACCCGCTGTCACCGCGGTCCGCGCGGGACCGCCGCTGCACGGGGCACAGGCGCCACCCGTGCCCGGTCCGCCGGGCCCCGGGCGTTCCCCGAGCCGGTGCCTGACTCCAGCCTTCCACCGGTGTTCCCCACCGCGCAACGGCACGCCCGGCCGGGACGCCGCCTCCGCCCACGACCGGGCGGCGGGACCGGGACCTGCCGTCCCGGGAGGCCGAAGCCCCGATCCCGCCGCGCCCCGCCACGACCCACCGCGTCCCGCCGGGAGCCGCGTGCGCTGCCCCGCCCGGCACGGACCACTCCTGACCGCTGGGGGAGCGCCGCCGGCTTCGGGGCCGTTCCGGTCTCCCGCCGTCCGGTCTCCCGCCGTCCGGTCTCCCGCCGTCCGGCCTCCTCGCGCCTCGACGGCCTCGGTCACGGGCCGGGCGCACTCCCCGTCCGAGTCGGCCCCGCGGTGCCGACGGCGAGCGCCCTGCCCGGGGAGGCGCCGGCTTCGCGCGGAGGCCTGGTGCGGCTGCCCGGCCCGAGGCCGCGCCGCGCCCGGAGGGCCCCCTCACCCGTGCCAGGACCGCCACAGCGCCGCGTACGCCCCGTTCGCGGCGACCAGCTCGTCATGGCTGCCGAGCTCGCTGATGCGGCCGTCCTCCACGACGGCGATGACGTCCGCGTCGTGGGCGGTGTGCAGGCGGTGGGCGATGGCGACGACGGTCCGGCCGTCCAGGACGCGGGCCAGGGAGCGCTCCAGGTGACGCGCCGCGCGCGGGTCGAGCAGCGAGGTCGCCTCGTCCAGGACCAGCGTGTGCGGATCGGCCAGCACCAGCCGGGCCAGGGCGACCTGCTGGGCCTGGGCCGGCGTGAGCGACAGGCCGCCCGAGCCGACCTCGGTGTCCAGGCCGTCGTCGAGCGCACGGGCCCACCCGTCCGCGTCGACCGCGCCCAGCGCCGCCCAGAGCTCGGCGTCCTCGGCGTCCGTCCGGGCGAGCCGCAGGTTGTCGCGCAGCGAGCCCACGAAGACGTGGTGCTCCTGGTTGACCAGGGCCACATGCGCCCGGACCCGCTCCGCCGTCATCCGCGACAGCTCGGCATCACCCAGGGTGACCCGGCCGTCCCGGGGCGCGTAGATCCCGGCGAGCAGCCGGCCCAGGGTGGACTTGCCCGCGCCCGACGGGCCGACCAGCGCCATCCTGGTCCCCGGGGCGACCTCGAGCGACACCTTGCGCAGGACGTCCACGCCCTCGCGGTAGCCGAAGTGCACCCGCTCCGCACGCACCCGCCGCCCGTCGGGGAGCAGCGCGGCGTCACCGGCGTCGGGCTCGATGTCCCGGACCCCGACCAGCCGGGCCAGCGACACCTGGGCCACCTGCAGCTCGTCGTACCACCGCAGGATCAGCCCCACCGGGTCGACGAGCATCTGCGCGATCAGGGCGCCCGTCGTCAGCTGGCCGACGCCGATCCAGCCCTGCAGGACGAACACCCCGCCGATCATCAGCACCGAGCCGAGCACGGTCACGTGCGTGATGTTGACGACGGGGAAGAGCACCGACCGCAGCCAGAGCGTGTAACGCTCCCAGGCCGTCCACTCCCTGACCCGCCGGTCCGACAGCGCCACGCGGCGCGCGCCGAGGCGGTGGGCCTCGACGGTCCGCCCCGCGTCCACGGTCTCGGCGAGCGCGGCGGCCACGGCGGCGTACCCGGCCGCCTCCGAACGGTAGGCGGCCGGCGCCCGCCGGAAGTACCAGCGGCAGCCGGCCACCAGCAGCGGCACGGCCACCAGGACCGCCGGTGCCAGCTCGGGCGCCGTGACGACCAGCCCGCCCAGCAGCAGGACGGCCCACACCACGCCGATGGCCAGCTGGGGCACGGCCTCGCGCATGGCGTTGCCGAGCCGGTCGATGTCGGTCGTGATCCGCGACAGCAGATCACCCGTGCCCGCCCGCTCCAGCACACCCGGCGGCAGTCCGACCGACCGCACCAGGAAGTCCTCGCGGAGGTCGGCCAGCATCCGCTCGCCGAGCACCGCCCCGCGCAGCCGCACCTGCCGGACGAACACCGCCTGGACGACCAGCGCCAGCACGAACAGTGCGGCCGTGAGCCCCAGGTGCAGCTCCCGCGCCCGGTCCGGGACCCGCTCCACCAGGTCGCCCAGCAGGTAGGGACCGACCATCGAGGCGACCACGGCGACGGTGTTCACGGTGATCAGCAGGAGGAAGGCCCGCCGGTGCCGGCGCAGCAGCTCGGCCACGTAGGCGCGGACGGTCGCGGGAGCACCCACGGGCAGGGTGCCGGCCGTGGTCGGGGCCGCCGGGTCGTAGGCCGGTGGCGCCACGCCGATCATGCTGTCTCCTCGATCTCTTCCAGTCGGTGCAGTACGTCGTCCCCGCGCAGGGCGTCGGCCGCCAGGACCTCCTCCTCCGTCTCGCGCGTCACCACGGCCCGGTACCGGGGCTCGGTGCGCACCAGCTCGCGGTGGCCGCCGACCGCGGCGACCGTGTCGCCGTGCAGGAACACGACCCGGTCCGCGCGGTCCAGCAGCAACGGGGAGGAGGTGAACACCACGGTGGTGCGGTTCGCCCGCAGCTCGCGCACGCCCCGGGCGACGCGGGCCTCGGTGTGCGAGTCGACGGCCGAGGTCGGCTCGTCCAGGACGAGCACCTCCGGGTCCGTGACCAGCGACCGGGCCAGCGCGAGCCGCTGGCGCTGCCCACCGGACAGGGACCGCCCGCGCTCGGTGATCCGGGCGTCCATCGGGTCGTCGGCGTCCAGCGAGCCCTGCACCAGTGCCGCCAGCACGTCCCCGCACCGCGCGGCGTCCAGCGCGTCCCGCGGGTCGACCGCACCGGAGGCGGGCACGTCGAGCAGCTCGCGCAGCGTGCCGGACAGCAGCACCGGATCCTTGTCCTGCACGAGGACGGCCCGGCGGGCGGAGTCCAGCGGCAGTTCGTCGAGGGGCACCCCGCCGAGCAGCACCGAGGTGCCCGGTTCCGAGGCGTGCCCGCCGAGCCGTTCGGCCAGCCGTCCCGCCGCGTCCGGATCCCCGCACACCACGGCGGTGAACAGGCCCGCGGGCGCGAGCAGACCGGTCGCCGGGTCGTACAGGTCACCGGCGGGGGCCTCGGCGGCACGCGACCCAGAGGTGTCCGTGGCCCGCTCCAGCGACAGCACGCTCGCGGCCCGCTTGGCCGAGGGGCGCGAGAAGGAGTAGGCCATCGCGATCTCCTCGAAGTGGCGCAGCGGATACGTGAGCACCATGACCGAGCTGTAGACGGTGACCAGTTCGCCGACGGCGATCCGGCCCTCGCGGGCCAGGTGGACGCCGTAGCAGACCACCGTGATCAGCAGCAGCCCCGGCAGCAGCACCTGGATCGCGGCGATCAGGGACCACATGCGCGCGCTGCGCACGGCGGCGTGGCGGACCTCCTGGGAGGCGCGGCGGTAGCGGTCGAGGAACAGCTCCTCACCACCGATGCCGCGCAGCACGCGCAGCCCGGCGACGGTGTCCGAGGCGAGTTCGGTGGCCCGGCCGGCCTTCTCGCGCTGGACGTCGGCCCGCCGGGTGGCGCGCGGCAGCAGCGGCAGCACCGCGATCGCCAGCACGGGCAGCCCCACGGCCACGATCACGCCGAGCGCCGGCTGGTAGACGACGAGACCGACGCAGACCAGCACGACGGTGACCGCCGCCGCGGTGAACCGCGACAGGGCCTCCACGAACCAGCCGATCTTCTCGACGTCACCGGTGGAGACGGCCACGACCTCACCGGCCGCGACGCGCCGCGTCAGCGCCGCACCCAGCGTCGCGGCCTTGCGGGCCAGCAGCTGCTGGACGCGGGCGGCGGCGGTGATCCAGTTGGTCACGGCCGCGCGGTGCAGGAAGGTGTCGCCGACCGCGTTGCCGGCGCAGGCCAGCGCCATCAGGCCGCCGGCCAGCGCGAGCCGGTCCCCGGAGCGGTCGACGGCGGCCTGGACGGCGACCCCGACGCAGAACGGCAGCGAGGCGACGGAGGCGAAGTGCAGCAGGCCCCAGGCCAGCGACGTGAGCTGCCCGGACAGTTGGTTCCGGAAGAGCCACCACAGGAATCGGGGACCCGAGCGCGCGTCGGGCACACCCGGGTCGGAGAACGGAAGGTCTTGGATCTGCATGACGTCCCAGTGACTCGGGTCGGGAGGGCGGCGGAGTGGGCGCGAAGCGGCCGGAGGGGAGTGCGGGCACGTCGCACGCCGCCGCCGGACGGCAACAGCAAACCGTGACAGGTTGACGCCGCTCAGTGCCGGGAGGCAACCGGTTTTCCCCACCACCGCGCGGAACCGGCTGCCGGGGGCCGGGCCGACCGGCCGCCGCCCGGGACGCGGGTCACACGGAGGTGTCGCCGTGCCGCGGGACGGCCGTTCCGTCGATCAGGGCGTTCAGCAACTCGCCCAGCGCTTCGCGCTGTTCGTCCGCCAGCGGGGCCAGGATCTCCTCCGCGGCGGCCCTGCGCGCGGCGCGCAGTTCCCGCAGCGCGGCGCGTCCGTCCCCGGTGAGCTCGATGCGGATCACCCGCCGGTTGGCCGGATCCGGCACGCGCCGTACCTTGCCGCTCGCCTCGAGCCCGTCGACCAGCGTGGTGACGGCCCGGGGCACCACCTCCAGCCGCTCGGCGAGGTCCGCCATGCGGGGCGGCGATCCGTAGTGCGCGAGGGTGCGCAGCAGACGGGACTGGGCAGGGGTGACACCGAGCTCGCGCCGCTCCAGGTGACGCTTCTGGATGCGGTGCACCCTGCGGGTGAGCCGGAGCAGCTGCTCGGCCAGCAGGCCGTCGGGGTCGGGGGCGGTCATGCGGGAACAGTAACAGGATGCCGTTCATTGTGAGTACAGGTAACAATGAGCTGAGCTCAGCCCGCCTCCGGACCACCCCTGACGTCCGTCCCGAAGGAGACCATGCACCCCGACCGCGAACCCACCTGGACCCCGCCCGCCGGCGCCGAGGGGCAACCCCGGCAGGTGCGGCGCATCCTGAGGCTCTTCCGCCCCTACCGGGGCCGTCTCGCGATCGTCGGCCTGCTCGTCGGCGCCGCGTCCCTGGTCTCGGTCGCCACGCCGTTCCTGCTGAAGGCGATCCTCGACGTCGCGATCCCCGAGGGCCGCACCGGACTGCTCAGCCTGCTCGCGCTCGGCATGATCCTCGGTGCGGTCCTCACCAGCGTCTTCGGCGTGCTGCAGACCCTGATCTCGACGACCGTCGGCCAGCGCGTCATGCACGACCTGCGCACCGCCGTCTACGGCCGGCTCCAGCGCATGTCGCTCGCCTTCTTCACCCGCACCCGCACCGGCGAGGTCCAGTCCCGCATCGCCGACGACATCGGCGGCATGCAGGCCACCGTGACCTCCACGGCGACCTCCCTGGTCTCCAACCTCACCAGCGTGGTCGCCACCGTCGTCGCGATGCTCGCGCTCGACTGGCGGCTGACCGTCGTCACGCTCGTCCTGCTCCCGGTGTTCGTCTGGATCAGCCGCCGCGTCGGCGACGAACGCAAGAAGATCACCACCCAGCGCCAGAAGCAGATGGCCGCGATGGCCGCCACGGTCACCGAGTCGCTCTCGGTCAGCGGCATCCTGCTCGGCCGCACCATGGGCCGTTCCGACTCCCTGACCGGGGCGTTCTCGGACGAGTCCGAGCGTCTGGTCGACCTGGAGGTGCGGTCGAACATGGCCGGCCGCTGGCGCATGGCCGTCATCACGATCGTCATGGCCGCCATGCCGGCCGTCATCTACTGGACGGCCGGGATCGCCCTGCAGACGGGCGGCCCCGGGGTCTCCATCGGCACGATCGTCGCCTTCGTCTCGCTCCAGCAGGGTCTGTTCCGCCCGGCCGTGAGCCTGCTGTCCACCGGCGTCCAGATCCAGGCCTCGCTCGCGCTCTTCCAGCGCATCTTCGAGTACCTGGACCTCCCGATCGACATCACCGAGCGCGAGGACCCGGTGCACCTCGACCGGATCAAGGGCGAGGTCCGCTTCGAGAACGTCACCTTCCGCTACGACGACAGGAGCGGCCCCGTCCTCGACGGCATCGACATCACCGTCCCCCCGGGCGGCAGCCTGGCCGTCGTCGGCCCGACCGGCGCCGGCAAGTCCACGCTCGGTCACCTCGTGCCGAGGCTGTACGACGTCACGGGCGGCCGGGTCACCCTCGACGGGGTCGACGTCCGCGACCTCGACTTCGACACGCTGGCCCGTGCGGTGGGCGTGGTCTCCCAGGAGACCTACCTCTTCCACGCCTCGGTCGCCGACAACCTGCGCTTCGCCAAGCCCGACGCCACCGACGAGGAGCTGTACGCGGCGGCGAAGGCGGCCCAGATCCACGACCACATCGCCGCCCTGCCCGACGGGTACGACACGGTCGTCGGCGAGCGCGGCCACCGCTTCTCCGGCGGTGAGAAGCAGCGCCTGGCGATCGCCCGCACCATCCTGCGCGACCCGCCGGTCCTGGTGCTCGACGAGGCCACCAGCGCCCTGGACACCCGGACCGAGGCCGCCGTCCAGGCGGCCATCGACGCGCTGTCGGCCGATCGCACCACGCTCACCATCGCCCACCGGCTGTCCACCATCCGGAGTGCCGACCAGATCGTGGTCCTCGACTCCGGCCGCGCGGTCGAGCGCGGCACGCACGAGGAGCTGCTGGGGCGGGGCGGGCGCTATGCGGCCCTCGTGCGCCGGGACGCCCGACTGGAGCCGACAAGATGAAGATATGCCGGATTTGCGGGGGTGTGCGGGTTACCGTGCCCGCATGCAGACGAACACTCCGTCACGGAGCACGATCCGACTGACGCGCCGGGGCCGTCTCGCCCTCGTCGCGACCGGGGCCGTCGTGGCCGGCACCGCCGTGGGGGTGCCGCTGCTGACCCTGCGTGACGACGGTGCCCCCCGTCCCACCACACTGGTGATCCCGGAGGGACGGCGTGCGAGCCAGGTGTACACGGCCATCGACAAGGCACTGGAACTCCCCGCGGGCACCGCGAAGAGGTCCGTCGCGAAGGCCCGCCTCAAGCTGCCGGAGGGGGCCGAGGGCAATCCCGAGGGCTATCTCTTCCCGGCGACGTATCCGCTGGGGGAGAAGACGACCCCGGAGAAACTGCTGGCGCGGATGGTCGACACCGCCGACAGGAAGTTCAACGGAGCCCCGATCGCCGCGGGCGCGCAGCGCAACGCCATGAACGTGTACCAGGCGGTCACCGTCGCGAGCATCGTCCAGGCGGAGGCCTCCACCAAGGCCGACATGGGCAAGGTGGCCCGGGTGATCTTCAACCGGCTGGAGCGCGGGATGCCGCTGCAGATGGACTCGACCGTCAACTACGCGCTGGGCCGCTCGACGCTGCGCGCGAAGGTGACCGACACCGAGGTCGACAGCCCCTACAACTCCTACGAGCGCATGGGGCTGCCGCCGACCCCGATCGGCAACCCCGGCGAGGACGCGATGCGCGCCGCGATCAACCCGGCCCCGGGCGACTGGCTCTACTTCGTCACGGTCACGCCGGGCGACACCCGCTTCACCGCCGACTACGAGGAACACCGGCGCAACGTCGCCGAGTCCGAGGCCCGGCAGCGCAAGAGCGGCGAGCAGCCGGAGAAGTGAGCCGGGCCGCCCGCGGGAGCGGGCGGCTGCGCACTCCCGCTCGGCCGGACGTCACGCGGCGACCCGCTCCTCCACCAGCAGCCGCCTGATGTCCCGTACCGCCGCCCGCCCCGCCCGGTTGGCGCCGACGGTACTGGCGGACGGGCCGTAGCCGACCAGGTGGACGCGAGGATCGGCCACCGCGCGCGTTCCCTCGACGCGGATCCCGCCACCCGGTTCCCGCAGCCGCAGCGGGGCGAGGTGGTCGACGGCGGGACGGAAGCCGGTCGCCCACAGGATGACGTCGGCCGCCACGTGCCGTCCTCCGCCGGGCTCCCGGCCGCGCTCGGGCAGGGAGGGTCCCCGCCCCCACTCCACGCCGTCGGGCGTGATGCGGTCGAACACGGGCTGCCGGTCGAGCACACCGTCCGCGAGACCCTGCCGGATCGCGTCGTTGAGCGGCAGCCCCGTCACCGAGACGACACTGCGCGGCGGCAGCCCCTGCCGCACCCGCTCCTCGACGAGCGCCACGGCCGCCCGCCCCGCCCCCTCGTCGAAGGGGCCTTCACGGAAGACCGGCGGCCGCCGGGTCACCCAGGTGGTCGAGGCCGCGTACGGCGCGATCTCCAGCAGGTGCTGGGTGCCCGAGGCGCCGCCGCCCACCACGACCACCCGCTGCCCGGCGAACGCCTCGGGCCCGGGGTACTGCGCGGTGTGCAACTGCCGCCCCAGGAAGGTCTCCTGCCCCGGGTAGCGCGGCCAGAACGGCCGGTCCCAGGTCCCGGTGGCGTTGATCAGCGCCCGCGCCGACCAGGTGCCGTCCGAGGTCTCCACGAGCAGCCGCCCCCCGGCCCCCTCCCGCACGGCCCGCACGTCCACCGGGCGCCGTACCCGCAGGTCGAAGGTCCGCTCGTAGCGGTCGAAGTACGCGGCGATCACCTCGGAGGAGGGCCGTGCCGGATCGGCGTCCGTGAGTTCCATGCCGGGCAGCGCGTGCATCCCGTGCACCTTGCCGTACGTCAGCGAGGGCCACCGGAACTGCCACGCGCCGCCCGGACCGGGGGAGTGGTCGAGCACCACGAAGTCGCGGTCCGGCTCGAACCCGGTCCGCCGCAGGTGATAGGCGCCGGACAGCCCCGCCTGTCCCGCGCCCACGACGACCACCTCGACCTCACGTATGCGGTTCACGTTTCCACCAACGAGCCGCGGGCCGCGGATCTTCCCGTGGACGGTCCCGGCGGGGCCCCGGCACATGGGCCAGGATGGAGGGCATGCCAGATGCCTTCACCACCCGAGTCCTGACCGTCGCCACCGGCTCCTCGGAGAGGGTCGTCGACATCACCGGCGACTGCGAGTCCTTCCTGCGGGAGGCGGCGGCCGGCCGCGACGGCCTGCTGAACGTCTTCGTGCCGCACGCGACAGCCGGTATCGCCGTCATCGAGACCGGCGCCGGCAGCGACGACGACCTCCTGGCCGCCCTGCACACCCTGCTGCCCGCCGACGACCGCTGGCAGCACCGCCACGGCAGCCCCGGCCACGGCCGCGACCACGTCCTCCCGGCCCTCGTCCCGCCCCACGCCACCCTGCCGGTGGTGGACGGACGGCTGGAGCTGGGCACCTGGCAGTCGGTGTGCCTGGTCGACACCAACCGGGACAACCCCGATCGCCGGGTGCGGTTGTCGTTCCTCGGGTAGCTCCGTGGCGGCCGTGACCGCGGGAGCGGTGCCCGGCCGTACCGGACGAGGGGGCACGCCGCCCCGGGCCGGGACGCGCGAGCCGTCCCGGCCCGGGGCGGCGCCACGGTTCCGAACCCGCCGGAAAACGTTGTGAACGCGTTCGAGGAGGGGCCTATAGTCGTGCAGCCCGAGACTGATGGTGAGCATGACAGCCGCTGGTCTCCGCGTGGCCCGCTGCGCGAGCCGAAGGCGGCGAACCGCCCTCGCGCAGGACCGGACGACCGAAACAGGGGGGACCCGACCGCATGAACACGCACTCCGGCCGGCGCGCCAGGAACGCCGCCGCCACGGGACTGGCAGCCGCGCTGCTCGCCGCCGCTCCCGCGACGGCCACGGCGGCGGAGGAGAACCTCCCCCCGCTCCGGCCGAACACCGGGACCCTCACCGCCGACTGGAACAAGGCCTGCTCCGACGAGCCCGTCCACGTCCCCCGCGCGCCCGAACTCCGGGCCGTCGTCGAGGACACGGCGCAGGACAACCAGGAGGGGGAGACCAACGGGGCCGGCGCCGAGTTCGAGCTCTGGTGGACCGACGCCGACGGAACCGAACAGCGACGCACCCACACCTCCGGCGTCGTGCACTCCCCCGTCACCCAGCTGTGGCGCACCCCTTCCGACCTTCCGGCCGACACCGTCGTCTCCTGGCACGTCCGGGCCGTCGACGCCGACGGCGCGACCTCCGCCTGGAGCGACGAGACCCCCGGCGTCACCTGCCGGTTCGTCATCGACACGGTCAGCCCCGAACCGGCGACGGTCGTCTCGGAGCAGTACCCGGACGACGCCGGCGGCTGGCACGGCGGCGTCGGCGTCTACGGCAGCTTCACGTTCGACTCCCCGTCCGAGGACGTCGTCGAGTACGTCTACTCCTTCCTCGGCTCCGCGCCCGAGCGGGTCAGGCCCGAGGAACCGGGCGGACCGGTCACCGTCCGGTGGATGCCGGAGGAGAGCAAGCCCTACTACCTGGAGGTCACCGCCGTCGACCGGGCCGGGCGTCCCAGCTCCCGGACGACCTACTGGACGCGCGTCGCCGCCGGCCGCGCCCCCGTCGCCCACTGGACGCTCGCCGATCCGGCCGGAGCCGGCAGCGCCGCCGCCGAGACCGGCCCCGTGGCCCGTGCCGGGAAGGGCGTCGTCTTCGGCGCCCCCGCTCCCTCCCGCACCGGCCTCACCTCGACCGTCACCCTCGACGGCCGGGGCAACGGCTACCTCACCCCGGACGTCCCCGCGACGGACACCGCCAGGACCTTCGTGCTCTCCGCCTGGGTCCGTCCCGCCGCCACCGACACCCCGATGACGGTGGCCAGCCAGGACGCCGCCGACGGCACCTCCGCCTTCACCCTCGGCCTGCGCCCGGCCGCGGACTCCCGGGCCACCTGGGCCTTCCGCTACGGCGGCACCACCCTCACCGGCGGCAGCGCCTCCGCCGGCGGCTGGGCCCACCTGACCGGCCTGTACGACGCCGAGGACGACAGCCTGCGCCTCTACGTCAACGGCGAGGAGGTCGCCGCCGAGACCGGCGTCGCCCCGACGGCCGCCCCCGGCGCCTTCCAGATCGGCCGCGCCCGCGGCGACGCCGGCGCGCGCTGGCAGGGCGAGATCGGCGACGTCCGCGTCTGGGACCGGGTCGTGCCCCGCAAGGAGATCGAGAGGATGGGTTCCCGTCCCGCCGAACTGGCCGCCGCCTGGGACATCGAGCGGACCGCCGACGGGGTGGTCCCCGACCGGAAGGGCGGACGGCCGCTCACCCTGCACGGCGGAGCCGGCTTCTACACACCCGACTACGAGGCCTGCTTCGAAGACCCCGAGTGCGTCGAGTTCCCGGCGGACGCCCTCGACGGCGACGACCACCTGGCCCTGGACGGCACGGACGACCACGCCGCCACCGGCGGCCCCGTCGTCGACACCGCCGACAGCTACAGCGTCGGCCTGCGGGTCCGGTTCGCCGACACCACCCCCGACCGGCCGATGACCCTCCTGTCCCAGGGCGACGCCGACAGCGACGCCTTCCAGGTCCGTTACGACCCGGCCGCGTCCGAGTGGCAGCTGGTCGTCACCCACGGCAGCGAACCGGGCGCCGCGCGGACCGTGACCACCGGGCCCGGCGCCCCCACGCCCCACTCCGACGACGTGGTCGTCGTGCACGACGACTCCGAGGGCCGCATCACCCTGTACGTCCGGGGCGAGGCCGTGGCCACCGCGGAGTTCGACGCCTCCTGGAGCGCCCCCGGTCCGCTTCAGATCGGCCGCGGTCACACCGCCGACGGCGGCTGGGGCGAGTACTTCCACGGCGGGGCGGACACCGTACGCGTCTTCGGCGGAGCCCTCACCGCGTCCCAGGTGAACTCGTTCGCCCACCTCACCTGAGGTCCGCGGGAGCGCCCCGCCGTGGTGCCGCACGGGGGTGCGGTGCCGCAACGGGGCGACCGCGGCGCCGAAGCGGGGCCCGGCCCGTCCGGGGCACGGGTCCCGCGGACGCGCAGTCAGTCCGGAGCAGGCCCGAGGACCCGGGCGAGCTGCTGGCGGGAGTGCACTCCGGTCTTCTGGAGGGCCCGGGCGATGTGCTGCTCGACCGTGCGCGGGGACAGGTGCAGCGTGGCGGCGATCTCCCGGTTGGACATGCCCGCGGCGGCGAGTTCCGCGACCTCCGCCTCCCGCGGCGAGAGCACGTCGCCGTAGCGCGGGCGGCCAGGAGGCCGACGTTCCCCGGTGGGCCGGTGAAGGCGCAGATCGGCGCGGGTGCGGGCGGCGTCCCAGGTGGCGCCGAGGGCGTCGAAGGCCGCGGCGCAGTCGGTGAGGGCGGCCACGGCGGACCCGCCGTCCTCCCCCTGGGCGAGGGCGCACCGGGCGGCGCTCGCCGCGGTGAGGGCCGCGTGGTACGGCCGGGCGAGCGACCGGTAGGCGGCGGCGCTCCTCTCGTAGCACGCGACGGCCTCGGTCCGCTTGCCCGTGTGCTCGGCGAGGACACCGCGGGTCCACTCCAGGGCGGCGTCCGCCGACGGGGCGTCGTGGCCGGCCAGACCGGCGGCGAACTCCTCGGCCATCGCACCCGCCTCCAGCGCGTCCCCGGCCCGCAGGGCCGCCTCCACCGCCCACGGGGCGAGCTCGGCGGCCCAGGCCCAGATCTCCTTGGCGCGCAGCCGTCTCCACGCGGCGGCGGCCTCGGCGGCCGCGCCGACGTCGTCGTGCGCGAGGGCGAGTCTGATCAGGGCGCCGGACACGGTCGCCGAGATCGGCACGGGGCCGGTGTCGAGGTCGGCCGCGCCGGGGCCGGTCAGGTGGTGGAGGGTGTCGGCCCATTCGCCGCGGGCGAGGCAGAGCAGGCCGAGGACCATCCGGGCGTCGGAGGCGAGGTAGGGCATGTCGCCGGCCTCGGCGACGAAGGCGCGGCACCGGTCGGCGAGTCCGGACCACTGCCCGGTCGCCCAGTCGAGGACGAGGGCGCAGCCCCGGCCGGTCTGCTCGGCGTAGGCGGCGCCGCTGCGCGCGGCCAGGGCGACGCCCTCGGCGAGCAGGGCGCGCGCCTTCTCGTACCGGCCGAGCCACACCACCGCGTCCGCCGCGTTGCACAGGCCGCGGGCGGTCTGCTGCCGGCAGCCGACCAGGTCGCTGTCACGGGGCAGGCGCTCGATGAGCGGCCAGGCCGCCGGATCGCCGCTGTTGAGCAGGACGCTCACCCGGTTCGCGGCGACGGCGGCCTGGACGACGGGGTCGCCCGACTCCTCGGCGAACGACACGGCTTGCTCGATCCACAGGACGTTCTCGGCGAACGACGCGTCAGGCCCGTACGGCATCGCGAGCGCCGACAGCGCCCGGGCCAGCGGAACCGGCCGGCCGGCCAGGTCGTCCACCGCGCGGGCGAGTTCGTCCCGCCCCTCCGTGACCTCACCCGTCTGGTTGCACAGCAGCAGGCCCAGGTCCAGGCGGATCTCACCGCGCACCGCAGGGGGGAGGCCGGGGTCGGCCACGATGTGCCGGAGGACCTTCAGCGTCTCGTCGGAACGCAGACCCACGACGGCGCTGCGGGCCAGCAGCATGGCGAGCCGGGAGCGGGCCCGCTCGGGGACCGGTCCGGTCGCCAGAGCCGATTCCAGCAGGCCCACGGCGCGCTGCTGTTCACCGGCGTCCTCGAACTGTCGGGCGGCGCGCTCGACGGCCCGCAGCCAGCCCCGCTCGTCACCGCAGGCGCGGCGGTGGCCGGCCACGCGTTCCCACGGGACGGGCTGGCGCCCGGCGAGCAGGCGTGCGGCCCGCCGGTGCAGCACTTCGCGGACGGGCCCGGTCACCGAGCGGCGGACGGCGGCTGCGGCGAGCGGTGAGCCGAAGCCGTACCTGCCGTCCCCGCGTTCCTCGAGCACGGCGGCCCGCAGCGCGGCGGACAGGCCGTCGGGGCCGGCCCGGCCGGAAAGCCCGGCCACGGCCGCGAGGTCGCGGGACGTGGCGGGCTCGTCGAGGACGGCGGCGGCGAAGACGATCCGCCGGTGCTCCTCGGGCACGGTGGCGGCGCGCCGCAGCGTCAGGGCGGCGAGCCGGGGAGGGACGCCGAGCCGGTCGAGGTCGCCGGGGTGCGGCCGGCCGGTGACGGGGCAGCTCGCGGCCAGCAGGTCGAGCAGGTCGGCGACGGTCTGGGCGACACCGCCGCAGGCGTGGTGCAGGGCGGCGGCCAGGCCGGCCGTACAGCGGTCCGCGCCCAGTGCGTCGGCGGCCATCCGGTGGACGTCCGGGACGCCGAGCGGCCCGAGGACGTGCCGTACGACCGTGAGGGCGGCCGGGAACTCGGTGCCGGGGCCGAGGACCAGCCCCGGTTCGGCGAGCTCCTCGGGGCGGTAGCTCAGGACGCACGCGAGGCGGGCGGGCGGGTCGGCGAGCAGGGCCCGCAGGCGGGCGGTGTCGGCGGCCGGCGCCCGGTGCACGTCCTCGACGACGAGCAGCACCGGCCCGTCACCGGTCGGCGGCTCGCCGGGGACGGTCCGGCGCACGGAGCCTGCCACCGCCTTACCCAGCCGGTCCACCAGGCGGCTCTTGCCGGTGCCGGCGGCGCCCTCGACCAGCAGCAGCACGGGCCGGCCCGTCGTCCTCGTGTCGAGGGCGGAAGCGAGCCGTCCTGCCAGCACGGCCTCGGCTTCGGCCACCGCCCCGGCGGTGTCCGGCATGGTCCGTCCCCCCCGTCCCGGGCGCCACACCCATTGTTTGCGTATCCGTACTCAGTCTGCCCTGATTGCCATGTGCCCCGGGAGGCGGGCAGCGTGGGATCCCTGAGACCTCGTGGCCCGCCGGACCGGCGTGGCCGGCTGTCGGCGAGGTCGGCCGCGCGACGAGGAGTCCGGCGTTGAGACACGTGACTGATCCGGCCCCGGTCCGGGCGTTCCCCCCGGAAGCCGGGCCGTCGAGCCGCGAGCGGCTGCCCGGGAGGGGGTCTTCGCGCACCGCACGGTTCCTGATGGTGGTCGCCCTCCCGGCGTCCGCGCGCGCCGTGCCGCGGTTGCGGCGGCTGGCGCGGGCGGTGGTCCGCAGCCACCGGCTGCCCGACGCGGCGGAGGAGGCGCTCACCGTGATCGTCAGCGAACTGGGGACCAACGCCGTCCTGCACAGCGGCAGTCCCGACCTGTCGGTGATGTTCGAGATCGACGGCACCTCGCTGACCGTGGGGGTGCGCGACCGGGGACGCTGGCGGCAGCGCCCCGCGCCCCGCTGCGAGTCGGCCGACATGGACGCCGCGTTCGGCCGCGGGCTCGTCCTGGTCGACGCCTACTCCGTGGACACGTCGGTGCTGCGCTCCGCCGAGGGGACGGTGGTGCGGGCCGTGATCGCCCTGTGACGCCGTGTCGCCGCCGTCGGCGGCGACGGGGCGGGGACACGTGCGGCGCGCTGACGGATCCGGCGCCTCGGACCCGTGCGCCCCGCCCCGCACGCCCGGCGCGGTGCCGGGCACCGGGGACGTCCGGCCGGCCGAACGGTCATCTCGTCCCGCGGACGACGGCGACGGGGCAGTCGGCGTGGTACAGCAGCGCCTGGCTGACCGAGCCGAGCAGCATCCCGGTGAAGCCGCCGTGACCGCGGGCGCCGGCCACCACCAGTTGGGCCTCCCGGGCGGCGTCGAGTAGCGCGTGGCGCACCCGCGCCCGTTCCAGGCGCAGCTCCACGGCGACCCGGGGATGGGCGGCCCGCAAGGGCGCCACCGTCTCCTCCAGCAGCCGGCGGTGCCGCTCGCGGAGCCGGTCGAGGTCCACCACGACGTTCAACGGGTCGGCGGGGCCCTCGTAGGGCGTCGGCTCGCTCCAGGTGTTCCACACGTGCATCGCGACCAGCGGAGCCCCGCGCAGGGCGGCCTCGGCGAAGGCGAACCCCGCCGCCGCGTTCCCGGCCGGCGAGCCGTCCACGGCGAGGAGCACCGGCCCCCGGGGATCGGGACGGCCCCGGACCACCATGAGCGGGCAGTGGCCGTGCGCGGCCAGTTGCACGACCGTCGAGCCCAGCAGCAGCCCCCCGAACCCGCTGCGGCCCCGCCCGCCGACCACCGCCAGCACCGCGTGGCGCGACTCGCTCTGCAACACCGTCAGCGTCTCACCCGACGCCACGGTCCGGGCGACCTCCAGCTCCGGTGCGAGGGAGTGGGCGCGCCGCTCGGCCTGCGCCAGCACGCCGTGGATCATCGGGTCCAGATCGGCGGTACGGCTGAAGGCGTGCACGATCCGCAGCTGCGCGCCCCGCAGACGGGCCTCCGCCGCCGCGACGTCGACCGCGGCGAGACTGGGCGGTGAGCCGTCCACCCCGACGATGACCGTGTCGTTCACTGCTCTCTCCCGTCCCCGGCCGCCCTGCACCGGAGCGCGGAGGACCCGGTGCCCCGCGTCCCCGGTCCCGGCAGCGCACCCGGGTACCCGCGGGCGGCGGCGCCTACGCGTCACGCGGCGCGCCGTCCGCGGCGCCGCCCGCCGCACGGGTCCGGGGACACGGCGGGCCGGACCCCGGTGAACGGCGGGGAGGCCCGTGAACGGCGCACGAGGCCCGGGTGCCGGGCCGCACGGCCCGGCTCACCGAACCCGGCACCGGTCCGGAGCGGCCGCCCCGTCCACGGGCCCCGGCCGCCGGCGACCGCGTCGTGCGGCGCGCCCGGCGGCACGCGCACCGCCGGGCGGAGGAACGCGTGCACCACCCGCGGACCGGCCGGTCGCGCCCCCGCCCCCCGGCCGCCCTCCCCGGCGGACGCGCCCAGGGGCGGCTTCGACGGGATCCGCCGTCATGTGACCAACGGTGCACCCCGCTGACCTGCGGCAACACGGCTTCTCCGGATATCCTCGGCCTTCTTGCGACCCGCGTCCATCCGTGACAACACCCATATCCCGGCCGAATGGCCGGATGGCACCATGTCCGCTGTGGGTGTGGATCATCCGTGCGATGCGGCACCCCGTCCAGCACGAGCCATCGAAGGAAACCGGGAGGGAGAGGCTGTGCCTGCTCCACGGATGAGCGCCACGCCGCTGCCGGGCATCGGCGTGAAATACGACCTCACCACGCGTGAGCACCAGCATCTGTCCGTGATCGCGCACAGGGACGGCGCCCGCACGGTCAACGTCTACCGCTCCGACGACCCGGACGCCTGCGCCCAGTCGCTGCGGCTGACCGTCGCCGAGTCGGCCGCGATGATCGACGCGCTGATGCCCGACCACCACAGCCCCAACCTGCTGCACACCACCGACCTGGGACTGGTCGCCGAGCGCATCGAGCTGTCCGCCGTCTCCCACTGGAACGGCCGGCTGCTGGGCGAGACGAGGATGCGCACCGACACCGGCGCCTCGATCGTGGCCGTGCTGCGGCGGGCGGAGGCGATCCCGTCCCCCGCTCCGGACTTCCGGCTGGCCGGTGGGGACACACTGATCGTGATCGGTACCCGCGAGGGCATCGAGGCCGCCGCCGAGATACTCGGGCGGGAGTGAGCGCGTGCACTCTTCCGCGACCTTCCTGATCGAGTTCGGCGCGATCATCCTCGGGCTCGGCCTGCTGGGACGCCTCGCCGGGCGTCTCCAGTTCTCCCCGATCCCCCTCTACCTGCTGGCCGGGCTGGCCTTCGGCGAGGGCGGGCTGCTGCCGCTCGGCGCGAGCGAGGAGTTCGTGGCGATCGGCGCCGAGATCGGCGTCATCCTGCTGCTGCTCATGCTCGGTCTGGAGTACACGGCCAGTGACCTGGTCTCCAACCTCAAGACCCAGTACCCGGCCGGCCTCGTGGACATGGCGCTGAACGCCCTGCCCGGCGCCGCCCTGGCCCTGCTGCTCGGCTGGGGCCCGGTCGCCGCGGTGGTGCTGGCCGGCGTCACCTGGATCTCCTCCTCCGGCGTCATCGCCAAGGTCCTCGGCGACCTCGGGCGGCTCGGCAACCGCGAGACACCGGTGATCCTCAGCATCCTGGTGCTCGAGGACCTGGCGATGGCGGTCTACCTGCCGATCATCACCGCCCTGCTGGCCGGGGTCAGCCTCGCCGCGGGCAGCCTCACGCTCGCCGTCGCGCTGGGCGTCGCCGGGCTCGTGCTGTTCGTCGCCGTCCGCTACGGGCGGGTGATCTCCCGGTTCGTCTCCAGCGACGACCCGGAGAAGCTGCTGCTGGTGGTGCTGGGCCTGACGCTGCTCGTCGCCGGACTCGCCCAGCAGCTGCAGGTCTCGGCGGCCGTGGGCGCGTTCCTGGTCGGCATCGCCCTGTCCGGTGAGGTCGCCGAGGGCGCGCACAACCTGCTGGCACCGCTGCGGGACCTGTTCGCCGCGGTGTTCTTCGTCTTCTTCGGCCTGCACACCGACCCCCAGTCCATCCCGCCGGTGATCCTGCCCGCCCTCGCGCTCGCCGTGGTCACCGCGCTGACGAAGATCGCCACCGGGTACTGGGCCGCCCGGCGGGCCGGGATCTCCCCCAAGGGCCGCTGGCGCGCGGGCGGCACCCTGGTCGCCCGCGGAGAGTTCTCCATCGTCATCGCCGGGCTCGCGGTCACCGCGGGCATCGAACCGGACCTCGGTCCACTGGCCACGGCGTACGTCCTGGTCCTGGTCGTCCTGGGCCCGCTCACGGCCCGCTACACCGAGCCCGTCGCGCTGCGCCTGGCGAGCCGCCGCACCGCATCCGCCGACGCCCGGCCCGCGCCCGCCGCGACGCCGACCGCGCAGACCCTCGAGCCGGTGCAGGACAGCACGCCCGAACGGTGACACCGGGCGGTCGGCCGTGGGCCGGGCAGCGGCGAGCCCGTGCCGCCGCCCGTCCCGCGGTGACCCGGAGCGCACCCGCCGCCGTACGGACGGGGGGCGAACGACGGGCGTACGGGCGACGGGTGCTAGTCCTCCAGCCGGACCGGCATCAGGAGGGAGAAGGCGTCCTCGTCGTCCGGCCGACGGATCGCGAGGGGTGCCGTGGGGGCGCCGATCTCCAGGACCAGCCGGTCACGGCCCCCCGCGGCGAGCGCGTCCAGCAGGAACGCGCGGTTCACGGCGACGAGGTCCTGGCCGTCGTCCCCCTCCTCCGCGAGGACCGGTGAACCGCCGTCCGCCACCTTGAGCACGCTGAGATCGCAGGGCACGCCGTCCTCCGTGCGGACCTCGCCCGCGCGGACGGGACCGGCCAGCACCGCCTCGCGGAAGACCGGCACCTCGACGAGGACACGCCTCCCGGCCGGGAGGCGGACGAGGCGGCGGTAGTCGGGGAAGTCCTGGCCGAGGCACCGACCGGCCGCCCGGCGGTCCCCGGCCTCCAGGGCCACCCGGTCCCCGTCCACAGTGAGCCGGACCGGGCCGTCGCCGTCCAGCAGCGCCCGCATCGCGTCGACGAGCGGCAGCGGAACGGCGACCTGGACGCGGGGCCCGACGTGCCCGGTGGCGGCGGTGCGGGCCACGGCCATCCGGTACCGGTCGGTGGCCACGAGGCGCAGAGCGTCGCCCTCGACGTCGAACAGGACCCCGCCGAGCACCGGCAGTTCCGGATCGGTGCCGGCCGCGAAACGGACCGAGTCCAGCGCGGCGGCCAGCTCGGGCGCGGGGACGGTCAGCCGGACGGCGGCGGGGGCGGGGCCGGGGACGGCGGTGCGGGACGAGGTCATGGGGTTCTCCCGTCGATCGAGAAGGGTGCGGAGTGCGGAGAACTCGCCGCGGGCATCGGACAGCCCTTGCTCGAGACGGCGCAGGTGCGCCTGGAGGAGCTGCCGTACGAGGTCGGTGTCCGCGCCGGACCAGCCGGCCAGCACCAGCCGGATGTCCGCCAGCGGCATGCCGGCGCGGCGCAACCGGGCCAGCAGCCGGGCCTCCTCGAGCTGCTCGGGGGCGTACCAGCGGTAGCCGCTGACCGGATCCACCCGGGCGGGGACCAGGACACCGGCACGGTCGTAGAACCGCAGGGCGCTCACGCTCAGCCCGCTGTCCCGGGCCGTCTCACCGATGCTGCGCATCTCGTTCTCCACCCGCCACACCCTGGTGCCTCGACAAGGTCGAGGGTCAAATCCGGCCCGGCCCGGTCCGGCGGCCGGTCGCCGCGCGGCCGCGGGTCCTGGCCCGGAACACCGGCAGGCCCACCGCGCTGAACGAGCCCGCCCCCAGCAGGCCGAGCGCGAGGTGTCCCCACGGGACGGTGTCCCGAAGGCGCCGCCAGCCGCGAACCGCAGGGGGCCGAAGGAGGGGAACCACTGCACACGGGCTCGTCGGCCAGGGGGCTGCCCGGCGGGTTCTGCAGGAAGGTGGCCGTCAGCCCGCCCATGACGATGAGGAGGAAGCCCTCGAGGCCACGCTCGACCAGCACCCCGAGGAGCAGACCGAGCGCGCCGTGGGCGCGGGCGACGACCGCGAACCCGGTGGGCACCGCGCACCGGCCCCCACCGCAGGACGCCAGAACAGCGGGACGGCGAGCGCCTTGCGGACGGCGTCGAAGACCACGAGACCCGCGATCGCCGTGACGCAGTCGAGCCCGGCCGTGATCAGCGTGAGCCGGCCGCCGTCGGCGTGGGGCACGTCACCGGTCGCGTACGGCCCGGACTCCAGGACCTCGCCCGCGGCCGGCACGCCCACCAGCAGGTACCCGGCGGGCACGAACAGCACGAGCAGCAGCCCGCCGGGCCGGTCGCGGGTCCGGTCGCGCACCGAGAACCGCACGGCGGTGGTGGCGCACGGGACGAGCCGCCCGTCGACGAGGCGGGTGACGGCCACGACGGCCTTGCCGCGCGTGCGCGGCTCCTCGTCCAGGTCCCGGAAACGCAGGTACGCCTTCCGGTCGAACCCCTGGTAGGGCTCGTCCGGCAGCAGGACGTCCGGGTCGTCCGGGAGGGCGAGGACGAGGTCGGGCTTCTGGCGCGTACCGCCGGACAGCTCACCGGTCACGGTCCCCGGGGACCGCTCGAGACCCGGTCGGCGCACGAGTTCGGGGCCGTGCTCAGGGCCGGGCTCCGGGCCGGGCGGCCGATGGGCGGCGGCGGAGTACCGCAGGTGCTGCTCGACGGTCAGGCTGCCGTTGAGCACCGGCTCCTGCGGGCAGTGGCCGAGCGTCCCGGACCGGGTCACCTCGCCCCGGTCCGCGGGAAGGACGCCCGCCAGTGCCTTGAGCAGCGTGGACTTCCCGGCGCCGTTCTCGCCCACGACGGCGACGAGCCGTCCCGGTGCGGCGGTGAGGCCGGCACCGCGTGGACCCGGTCCACGCCTTCTCCCCGCGCCCCGACGACACCCCGTCCGGAATCCACCTCACCGACGAGGGCTCCACCCCGTTCGTCGAGGTCGTCACCATCGCCGGCGCCGAACCCGGCCGGGGGCGGGGCGGCGGCCACTGCATGACCTGCCCGATCGCGCGCGACCCGGTCGAGTTCTGAACGAATGGGCCCTTCACTGCATGCCTGTTTCACCGGTGCGTGCCTCCGTACGGGTGACGGCTTCACCCGGTCCGGCGGACCTGGAGCCACCCGCGTACCACCGGCGCACGGAGGCGCGTTGGCCCGGCATGGACAGCACTGAGACGGCGCGGCGCCTTCTCGGGCACGGCGCCGCGAGCCGGCCGTACGCCGAACTCACCAGTGGGTACGCGGGGCACACACCGATCTACGCGGCCCTCGTCGCGGAGTGGCGGGCCCGGGGCCGCACCGTCCCGGAGCACCACGACGGCCAGTGGGCGTCCTTCGCCGCCTCCACGGCGAGCGGGCGCGCGCCCGTGCTGTCCGTGCCCTTCCCCGTGCCGGTCCCCCTGCTGCGGCCGCCCGACGAGGAAGCGCCCGACGACGGGGCGCCCGACGAGGAGGCGCCCGATCACGACGTGTCCGACGGCGAGGCCCGCCACGACGCGCCTCGCGCCGAGGACACCCACGAGGACATCACCAGCACTCCGCCTCCGCCGGCTCCGCGCTGACCGGCGCCAGCACGGCCAACGTGCCGGTGGCCCTGCGCAGGGCCAGTTCGAGTGCGCCGGGGGCGTACAGGGCACCGCTGCCGTCCGGCGGGACGAGCCACTCCAGGCGGTCGGCGGGCCGGTACGGCGGTGGTACGGCCACCCAGGACCCCCGGCCGACGTGCCGCACACCGCACCCGACCCACTCGCTGACCGGATCGGGCGGCAGGAAGAACCCCACCCGGCGCGCCATGACGTCCACCAGCGTGGGTCCGGGCACCTCCAGCGGATCACGCCACAGGACGTCCAGGGCGAGCAGCCCCAGCCGGTCGGGCACGCTGAGCACGTCCCAGTACCGTCCCGCCGCGAGCAGCGCCGTGCCCGTCCCCCGGTCCCACTCGCGTTTGCACCGCTGGGGATCCGTGGCCGCCGCGGCCAGCCATTCGACGGCTTGCTTCCACATGACGCTGTGCATGGACCACCCCGGCACGGTCGGCCGCGCCGCTGCGGGCGCGTGCAGTACGGCCATGCTGGTAGATATTTCTATCCGCCGGAAGGGTGGCGAAGGCTGGCGTTTCGTCGCGCGGCCGGCGCGGACGAGCCCCCGGAGCCGGGGTGCGTCCAGCAGCAGGTCCGCGCCGGCCCCGGGACGTGCCCGGTCGACGACCGCGCGGTTCCCCCGCACCGGGACCGCCTCGGGCCGCGGCCCGGCCACGCACGCGCCGGCCAGGGCTAAGGCCTCTCGTCTGGATCAGGCCGGATCCGAACGAAAGACCCCAGCGCGGCGTCGAACCGGCGCGCCGCGACGCTCCCGTCCACCGAGGGACCGGTGGGGGCGGGGGGACGACGGGCGTGCCGGACGGTCAGCCGTTCGAGGCGGTGGGCCGTCCGGGCGTGTTCCCGGGGTCCCGAGCGCCGCCGCACCCGGGCTCTCCGGGGCTCCGGGGGTTCCGGGCGGCCCCGGCCGGGTCAGTGGCCGTCTGCCGTGCGCTCGGCGCGTTCGGCGTTGCGCTTCTTGACCCGCGCCGCTTCCTTGCGGACCTCCGCCTGGGTGGCGCGCTCCCGCTCCAGCCATTCGGGCCGCTCCTGCTTCAGCGCCTCGATCTGCTCGGTGGTCAGGGGCTCGGTGATCCCGCCGCGGGCGAGACCGGAGATGGAGACGCCCAGCTTCGCCGCGACCACCGGACGGGGGTGCGGACCGTCGCGCCGCAGGTCGCGCAGCCACTGGGGCGGGTCGGCCTGGAGCGCGTTCAGCTCGGCCCGCGAGACGGCACCCTCCCGGAACTCGGCGGGGGTGGCCTCGAGGTACACACCCAGCTTCTTGGCCGCGGTCGCGGGCTTCATCGTCTGGGTGCTCTGGTGCGACGTCATGGTGTCCAGGGTATCGAGCGTGTGCACGAGGGCCGACCACGGCCGGTAACCTGGCCAGGTGACAGGCTCGGAAGTACCCCCCTCGTTCCGGCTCGTGTACGTGCCCGGGGTGATGCCCGACAAATGGGTGCGCATCTGGAACGAGCGGCTGCCCGACGTCCCGCTGACCCTCACGCAGGTGCCCGCCGGGGCGGCGCAGGGCCTGCTGCTGGGCGGGGACGCCGACGCGGGGCTGGTCCGGTCGCCCGTCGACCGGACGGTCTTCAGCGCGATCCCCCTCTACACCGAGCGGACGGTCGTCGTGGTCCCCAAGGACCACCTCGTCACGGCGGCCGACGAGGTGACCCTCGAGGACCTGGCCGACGACATCGTGCTGCACCCCCTCGACGACGTCCTCGACTGGGAGGCCCTGCCCGGCCGGCCCGCCCTCGAGCGTCCCGCCACCACCGCCGACGCCGTCGAACTGGTCGCGGCCGGGATCGGCGTGCTCGTCGTACCGCTCTCCCTCGCCCGGCTGCACCACCGCAAGGACCTCACCCACCGGCCCCTCGCGGGCGCCCCCGAGTCGAGCGTGGCGCTGGCCTGGCCCGAGGACGCGACGACGGACCGGGTGGAGGACTTCATCGGCATCGTGCGCGGCCGGACCGTCAACAGCACGCGCGGACGCAGACAGCAGCCGGCGCCGGAGAAGCCGGCGCCGGAGAAGCCCCGGCGCACCGACCGGGACGGTGCCCGTCGGCAGCAGGCGGCGGGCCGGCCGGCCGGCGGAGGCCGCCGGAGAAGCGCCGGCGGCCCGGCGAAGAACCCGCGCCGGGGCAGGCCCCGCCGCGGGTCGTAGCCCACGGGCGGCACCACGCGGGCGGGTCCGGCCCTACTTCACCGTGGGGGACGGAGACGGCGCCGGAGAAGCCGTGTTCAGGTCCTTCAGGTCCTCGGGGATCTCCAGCGCGAGGACCGGCGCGCCCGCCTGCGGCGCCGGCGGGGTCACCTGCTCCAGGGGCATCTTGGGCGGGCTGGTCTGCTGGAAGTTGACCTGCTCGTGATTGACCAGCCCCGTCTTCTCCAGCACCGTGATGTGGTCGAGCACGGTGTCGTTGGCCTGGTCGGCGAGCTGCCGGACGAGGGTGTTCCTGGTATTGGCCCGGATCTTGGCGATGGCCGGGAAGATCTGCCCGTGCGTCACCCGCATGATGTTCACCGCGGTGGAGTCGAACTCCTTGCCGCTGGTGGACTTCACGGTCTCCACGAACCCCTGCTGCTGCGGCGAGGCCTGGTTCGGCAGCGTGATGCCCAGCTCCAGGGAGATCTTGCGGCAGGACTCGTCGAGCCGGCCGTGACCGACGACCAGGTGCTCTCCCGCCTCCTTCATCTCGGGCGTCGTCCCCCGCTCCATCGCCAGCAGACCCAGGGGGTGCTCCCAGAGTCCGGCCGCGCGCACCTTGACCACGAAGTCGCGGTCCGCCTCGGTCAGCGGGCCGTAGTTCGTGTTGGCGACCACCCGGTCCTGCTGGGTGGATGTGTTCTGCACGCCCAGCATGGTGGGGTAGGCGAGCGCGGCGAGGGTGAGGATCATCGCTCCGCCCACGAACGCGGTTCCTGCCGTGCTGCGCGAGATGCGCATCGTGCCTCCTGGGATGTGAACGGCCCAACAGCAGGGAGTACGGACGGGAGGCGCGAAACAATCACCGTTCCGGCGAAGAACTTCCGGCCGGCCTCGGGACGCCTGCGCGGCTGCCGTGCCGTGGACGCTCCCCTGCCCGCACCCGGCGGTCGGGATCCCGCGTGACGTTCAGGTGGCCGATCGGGCGACGAGGAGGAGACGGGGAGGGCGTCGACGGGCCGGGAGGCGCCGCGTGCGCCGGTCAGGCGGGCCGGGCCGTCCGCGTCAGCCACGCGTGCGCCGCCCGCGCCGTGAACTCCCGCTGCCCGCCGCGCAGCAGCAGGTCGGCGGTGGCGAACTCCGCGGCGTCGGCCTGGGCGGCGACGTACGGGACCGCGATGCAGCGCATCCCGGCCGCGTGCGCGGCGGCGGCGCCCGGGGCCGCGTCCTCCAGCACCACGCAGTCGCGGGGGTCCGCGCCGAGCCGGCGGGCCGCTTCCAGGAAGACGTCGGGGGCCGGCTTGCCGTGCGCCACCTCGTCGGCCGAGACGACGGTGCGCAGGTGCGCGTCCAGGCCCGTGCCCGCCAGGACCGCCCCGATGGCCTCGGGCGAGGAACCGGAGGCCACGGCCATCGGCACGCCCTCGCCCGCCAGCAGCTCGACGAAGGCGCGCATCTCCGGGTACACGCGGGTGGAGGCGCGGGCCAGCTCCAGATAGCGGCGGTTCTTGACCGCGAGAAGCTCCTCCACGCCGGCCCGCAGCCCGTACCGTTCCCGCCAGTCGGCGATCGTCTCCCGCGTGCTGATCCCGACGTAGCGCTCGTGCTCGGCCCACGAGAAGTCCGGGACGCCGTACTCGGCGAGGGTCAGCCGACCCGCCTCGTAGTAGTTCGGCTCGCTGTCCACGAGCGTTCCGTCGAGATCGAAGATGACCGAGAGGGTGCCGGGGGTGCTCATGGGGTCCAGGATGCCAAGGCCTACTTCCGTGCCGTCCGGGCGATCGACTCCACCAGGGGCAGCAGCCGGTGCGGAACGCGCTCGCGCAGCGCCACCTCCGTGCGGGTGCGCACCACACCGGGAAGGCTGATCAGTTTCTGGATCACGTCCTCCAGGTGCCCGGCGTCGCGCGCCACGACCCGGGTCAGCAGATCCCCGCCGCCCGTGATGGAGAACGCCTCGACGATCTCCGGTACGGTCGCCAGCGCCTCGCCCACGTCGTCCAGGTGGCCCTGGGTGACCTCGATGTGCACGAAGGCCAGCACGGGGTGGCCCAGTGCGGCGGGGGACAGGGACGGACCGGTGCCGGTGATCACGCCCTCGCGCTCCATCCGGTCGAGACGGGCCTGCAGGGTGCCGCGCGCGACCCCGAGGATGCGGGCGTACTCACGCACGCTGGTGCGGGGCTGCTCCAGCAGCAGCCGCAGGATGCGGGTGTCGAGCTCGTCCACGGCCATGACGCCCGGCCTCCTCGCTCTCCGTGATCGTTTCCGACTGTACCAATGGCCCGGGGGAGTGCCGGACCCCCGGACCGGTCGTCTTCGGCCGTTGGCACCCCGTCGGCCGTCCTCCCCCGGTCCGTGCTGGGCCAATGGACCAGTTCTTCGAAGTCCTGTTGAGCCAATGACGGCAAGGATGCTGATATGGAGGTGTCGATGGCGCTGCGGACCCCGCGGCGCCTTTCTCATGTCACGGTTCACACCACGTTCCAGGGGGACGGTAAGCAGTGCTGAAGAGGGTGTTCATGGCGCCGGACCCGGGCCGGGTCCGGCTGCGCTTCGCGGCGCGGGCCGTGCTCGGCGTCGGGCTGGCGGTCGTCGTGTGCGGCCTGGCCGGCCACTCCCTGACGGGTGCCGTCACCGGTGGGCTCGCCGCGCTGCTCGCCCTGTTCACCGTCACCGACGCCACGGTCCGCGGGCAGGCCGTCACGACCGCGCTGCTGCCCGCCGTGGGTCTGCCGGTGCTCGCCGTCGCGGCGGGGCTGCACGACCACCCCGTGGCGCGCGACCTCACCTTCCTCGCCGTGGTCGGACTGGGCGTGTACGCACGGCGCTGGGGTCCGCGCGGGCACAGCCTCGGGGTCTTCGCGTTCATGACCTACTTCGTGGCGCAGTTCCTGCACGCGAGGACGGACCAGCTCCCCGAGCTGTACGCCTCCGTCGTGCTGTCCGTGCTCACCGCGGCGGCGGTGCGCTTCGGGCTGTGGTGCTACGAGCGCCGTCTGCCGCCCGCCGTCGTGCCGGCTCCGCCCGGCGGCACGGGGCTGGCCCGCGTGACGACCCGCCAGGCGATCCAGGCGACGGCCGGCGCGGGCTTCGCCCTCGTCGTGGGCCAGCTGGTGTCCGGGCAGCGCTGGTACTGGGCCGTCGGCGCCACCTGGTGGGTCTTCGTCAACACCACCTCGCGCGGCGAGACCCTGGTGCGCGGCTTCCGGCGGGTGCTGGGCACGGTCATCGGCATCGGCCTCGCGCTGTTCGTCGCCGTCCCCGTGCACGGGGACGCGGTCCCCACCGCCCTGATCGTCGCCGTGTCCGTCTTCGGCATCTTCTACACGGCCGCGGTGTCCTACACCTGGATGATGCTCTGGGTGACGCTGCTCGCCGCGGTGCTCTACGGCCTCCTGGGCGTGCTGAGCCCCGGTCTGCTGGTGCTGCGGCTCGTGGAGACCGGCGTCGGTGCGCTCGGCGCCGTGCTGGCGGTGGCCTTCGTCCTCCCCGTGACCACCCACAGCATCACCGACGCCTGGATCCAGCGGGCCCTGCACTGCGTCCACGCGTGCACCGCTCGGACGGCCGCGCGGCTGGCCGGCGCCGAGGACGCCGACCCCGCGCCGGAGGTGGCGGAGCTGGAACAGCTCCTCGCCCGGGTGCGGCTCTCGGTCGCCCCGCTGGTGCATCCGCTGAACCCCATGCGCGGCCGCAAGCGGCGTGCCCGCCGGGTGCTCGCCCTGCTCGACGACTGCGCCCGGGAGATCCGCGGCCTCGTCGCCGTCGCCGCCGACCCGGAGGCCTCGCACGACGCCCGGCTGGCCGCCGCCTGCCGGCGCGTGGAGGTCGCGGTCGAGGCGCTCACCGACGGCCGGGACATCGTGGTGCGCACGGCTCCGACCGCGGCGGAGGGCGCCCTGGCCCACCTCCACGGCCTGGAACGCGCCCTCGCCGAGCTCGCGGCGCCGCTGCGGGCGCCCTCCGGCTCCCCCCTGGTCGGCGCCTGAGCGGCACCCCGGACGCGCACCGGATCGGCCCGTTTGGTCTAGACCTAGGGGGTCGCCTGCTACCGTCGCTCCGGAGCGGTACCGGACGAGAGGGGACGGCAGTGGCGGACAGCGGGCGGCGGGCGTTCATCGGGTCGTTCACCGCGGCGGGGGGCCCCGGCATCGTCACCGCGGCCATCGCCCCCGACAGCGGCGCGCTGACCGTCCTGAGCACCGTGAACGGCGTTCCCGACCCCTCCTACCTGGCCCTGTCGGCCGACCGGCGCATGCTGTACGCGGTCAGCGAGACGGCCGAGGGTGCCGTGGCCGCGTTCCGCGTGACCGGGGACCAACCGGAGCCGGTCGGACCCCCGGTGCCGGTCGACGCGAACGGGCCGACCCACCTCGCCCTCTTCGCCGGGCACCTGCTCACCGCGAACTACGGCTCGGGCAGCCTCACCGCCGTCCCCGTCCGTGCGGACGGCGGCCTCGCGCGGTCCGCGTCCGGGGTGCTGCGGCACAGCGGTTCGGGCCCTCACCCGCAGCGCCAGCAGGGTCCGCACGCCCATCAGGTGCAGCCCGACCCGAGCGGTCGCTGGGCGGTCGGAGTCGACCTCGGCACGGACTCGGTACGGGTGTGCACCCTGACCGACGGCGCTCCCGCACAGCACCGGGAGATCGCCCTGCGCCCCGGATCGGGTCCGCGTCACCTGGCCTTCCACCCGGACGGTGCGCACGCGTACGTCCTCAACGAGCTCAGCCCCACCCTCGTCGTCTGCCGCTGGGACGCCGCGGGCGGCGAGCTGAAGCCGCTCACGGAGGTCCCGGTGCTGCCCGGCGCCCCGGCCGGCGACGCCTATCCGTCGGGCGTGGCCGTCTCGCCCGACGGCCGCTTCGTGTGGACCGCGACCCGCGGCGAGGACGTGCTGTCCGTGTTCGCGGTCGAGGGGCGGGGGGAGGGGCTGAGCCCGCTCACCACCGTGTCCTGCGGCGGTCACTGGCCCCGCGCGATCACGGAGTCCGGCGGCTTCCTGTACGTCGCGAACGAGCGCTCCGGTGACGTGACCTGGTTCGCGGTCGACCCGGACACGGGGGTGCCCCGCCGCGGCGGCTCGATCCCGGTGCCCGCGGCGTCCTGCGTGGTCACCGGCTGACCGGAGCCGGCCCGTCCGGACCCTCCCGAATTCTCCGAGCCCATACGGAAGGGCCCGCTCCGGTCACCGGAGCGGGCCCTTCCGACGTCGGTGCGAGCGCCGGCCGCGTCAGCGGACCGGGGAGCCCTGCGCCTGCTGCGGCGCGATGCCCAGCGCGGTCGTGTACTTGGCCAGGGCGAGCTTGCCGATCGCCGGGTACGGGCCGAGCGCCTCGGCGGCGGGGCAGTCCGCCTCCTTCGCGGCCTCCTCGACCAGGCTCGCGTCGATCTCCGGGCCGATCAGGTACGGCGCGAGCGCCAGCTGCTGCGAACCGGAGCCGCGCAGCTGCTCGGCGACGGAGGCGATGGAGCCCTCCTGGTCCAGGGCCGCCGCCATCACCGGCACCGCGAGGCGCGCGGCGAGCAGCATGCCGGTGATCCCGGCCGCCTGCACGGCCTCGTCACCGCCCACGGACGCCAGGATGATGCCGTCCGCGGCGGTCGCCACGGTGAACAGCCGGGCCCGGTCGGCACGGGCCAGACCGGCCTCGGACAGCCGCACGTGCAGCGCCTCGGCGAGCAACGGGTGCGGGCCGAGCACATCGGTCAGCTCCGCGGCGACACGGCTGTCCATCACGGCCTGACGGATCCGGCGCAGCAGCGCGCTGTCCGGGCCGGCGAGCAGCGGCACGACGACGGCGACGGGCCCGTCGGGCTCCTTCACGTCCAGACCGGCGGCGCGGGCCTGCTCGAAGCGGGCGGTGCGCTCCTCGCCGGCGTGCGCGAGCACCGACTGCAGCGAGGGGAACTCCTCGTCGTCGCCGTCGAGGTAGCCGATCCGGGCGTCGAGACCGGGCAGCTCGGAACGGGCGATGCTCACGACCTCGTCGGCGAGGGATCGGGTGGTGCTACTGGGCGCACCCGGCACGGCGAGGACGAGCGCGGGCGCGCCCTCGGGAGCCACCAGGGGCTCGGGGCGGCGGTGCCGCCCGGGCTGGCGGGGGCGCGGCATTCGTACTGGCAGGCCGGACGCGGGCCCAGTGGGGGTGCTCATGCTGCGGCATGTTAGTGGCTTCCCGGGTTCCCCTGTTCGGGGAGGGGGCAGGTGAGCGGTATCCGTCCGGATTTGTCTGATGGGTTACGTCCCGCGACCGGCCGTCCGGGTGGCGCCCGCGTCCGCCGGGCTCGTCACGCACAGCATCCTTCCCTCACACGGAAGGGCGAACGCGCCCGTCATGAGGTCGGTGGCGATGCGCACCGCCCCGTGCAGGGGGTCCCCTTCGGCCGTGACCCGCCGTGCCCGCGGCAGCCGCTTCGCCAGCTCCTCGTCCAGCGGTACGAGCAGAGGGGCGCCCATCTTGAACAGGCCGCCGGTGAGACCGACCGGCGGTTCGTCCCCGTCCGGGCACACGGCCGCGGCCGAGTCCGCCATGTGCCGGGCCGCCGCCCGCAGCACGTCCGCGGCGACGGGGTCGCCGTCGGCCGCGCACTCGGCCACCCGGGGCGCGAAGGAGGCGAGGACGGCCGGCCGGTCGGTGCGCGGGTACAGCAGGCCGGGCAGCCCCGGCGCGGGACCGAACGTCTCCTCGGCGTCCGCCAGCAGCCGTGCGGAGCCGCCCTCCCGCCCGTCGTGGGCGCGCAGCGCCGCCTCCAGTCCCGCCCGCCCGATCCAGGCGCCGCCGCCGCAGTCGCCGAGCAGATGGCCCCAGCCGTCCGCCCGGCGCCAGCCGGTCAGATCGGTGCCGATCGCGATCAGTCCCGTACCCGCGGCGATCACCGCACCGGGCCGCGGCCCGAGGGCACCGACGTAGGCGGTGACGGCGTCGGCGGCCAACGCGACCCGCCGCACGCCCAGGTCGCGGGCCAGCGCCCCCGGCAGCTCGGCGCGCAGCGCGTCCCCCAGACCGGCCATTCCGGCCGCGCCGACGACGGCCGTGTCCAGCCGTCCGATCCCGGCCTCGGCGCACAGGGCGCGCGCCATCGGCACCAGTCGCTCCACGAAGTGTCCGGGATCGATGCCCCGGGCCCCGGTCCGCACCGGCTCCGTCGAGGCCCCTCGGGCGGACACGCCGTGCCCGGCGGCGCCGACGGCGACCCGCACCCCGGAGCCTCCGGAGTCCACGGCGAGGAACCCGGAACCGGTCACGGCAGGCGCCAGTCCACCGGTTGGCCGCCCTGACGGATCAGCAGGTCGTTGGCCCGGCTGAACGGACGCGAGCCGAAGAAGCCGCGGTCGGCGGACATCGGCGACGGATGGGCCGACTCCACCGCGGGCAGGTCGCCCAGCAACGGACGGCAGTTGCGGGCGTCCCGCCCCCACAGGATGGAGACCAGGGGCTTGCCCCGCCCCGCCAGCGCGCGGATCGCCTGCTCGGTGACCTCCTCCCAGCCCTTGCCGCGATGGGCGGCCGGTCTGCGCGGGGCCGTCGTCAGCGCCCTGTTGAGCAGCAGCACGCCCTGCTCGGTCCACGGCGTGAGATCACCGTTGGACGGCTGGGGCAGCCCCAGGTCGGTGGTCAGCTCGCGGAAGATGTTGACGAGGCTGCCGGGCAGCGGCCGCACCTCGGGCGCGACCGAGAAGGACAGCCCCACCGCGTGCCCCGGGGTGGGATAGGGGTCCTGCCCGACGATCAGGACGCGTACCTCGTCGAAGGGCTGCTGGAAGGCCCGCAGGACGTTCGCTCCGGCCGGCAGGTAGGTGCGTCCCGCGGCGATCTCCGCGCGCAGGAAGTCCCCCATCCCGGCGATCCGGCCGGCCACCGGTTCCAGGGCCTTCGCCCAGCCCGCTTCGACGATCTCATGCAAGGGTCGTGGTGCCACGGACGTCACCCTACTGCCGCAACGACGGCGGAGATCAACCCGTGGCCGGGACCGGCCGCGATCACGCTCCGGCTCATCCGACGACCGCGGCCCGCACGCACAGCACGTCCGGCAGGTGCGAGGCCAACTGCCGCCAGCTGTCGCCGTCGTCGGCCGACGCGTACACCTCGCCGTTGCGGTTGCCGAAGTACACGCCCGCCGGGTCCGCGCCGTCGTGGCACATCGCGTCGCGCAGCACCGTGCCGTAGTGGGCCTCCCGCGGCAGGCCCGCCGTGAGCGGCTCCCAGCTCCTGCCCGCGTCCGAGGTCCGGAAGACCCGGCAGCGCCGGTCGGCCGGCACCCGGTCGGAGTCGGCGTTGATCGGGAAGACGTACGCCGTGTCACCGCGGTGCGGATGGGCCACCACCGTGAAACCGAACGTCGACGGCAGCCCTTCGCCGATGTCCGTCCAGTGCCCGCCCGCGTCGTCGCTGCGGTACACCCCCCAGTGGTTCTGCAGGTACAGCCGGTCCGGGTTCACCGCGTCCCGGGCGACCTTGTGCACGCACTGCCCGAACTCCGGGTTCGGGTCCGGCAGGAACACCGCGGAGACCCCGGAGTTGGACGGGGACCAGCTCGCGCCGCCGTCCAGCGTGCGGAACACGCCCGCCGTCGACACGGCCACCGTCACGGCCCGCGGATCGCGCCCGTCGGTCAGCACGGTGTGCAGGCCCTCGCCCCCGCCGCCCGGCATCCACTTCGAGCGGGTGGGGTGCTCCCACAGCGGCCGGACCAGCTCGAAGCTCTCCCCGCGGTCCTCCGAGCGGTACAGCGCGGCCGGTTCCGTGCCCGCGTACACCACGTCCGGTTCGGCGGCGGCCGGGTGCAGCTGCCAGACCCGTTCCAGCGAAGCCCCGGTGTCCTTGGGGAACTTGACGGCGGGCCGCGCCGGTTCGGTCCAGGTGCGGCCCAGGTCGTCGGAGTGGAACACCGACGGGCCCCAGTGCGAGCTGTCGCCGCCGACCAGCAGCCGCGGGCTCGCGCCGCGGGTGTCGACGGCGACCGAGTACACGGCCTGCGCGTTGAAGTAGGGACTCTCGTCGAACTCCCAGGCGCCACCCCGCCGGCGCCCGATGAACAGGCCTTTGCGGGTGCCCACGGCGAGCAGTACCTCGGACATGCCGATCACCTCCGCGACGTCTTCGTCGACGTCCTCGTCCCCGACACCGGCCAGTCTGCACCCCACCACTGACAGTCGGCTCCGGGCCGCGCGGTACCACCGGCGTGCGCGGCGCGGATGTCACCCGTGCGTTCCGCAGCCGGAGGGACGCCGGCCCGCCGGCCGGTGTCCGCGGCGGCCGGTCCCCGGGCGGACGGGGCACGTCCCCGGCGCTTCGTGCACGTGCCGCGTCGAGGCCCGGTCGACTCGTCGGCCCCGTGCGCACGGTGCCCTTCCCGGGCGGAGCGCCCGCCGGTCGGGGAGTCCGCACCACGGCACCGGCGGCCGGGCGCGGCCGGGGGGTGAGGTCGCGCGGACCGTGCGCGCGGCGGCGCGACGAGGCTCAGACGGTGTCCGGCAGCGCGCGCTCCACGATCGCGTCGAGCCCGGCCGCCGCGGGCAGCGTGCCGAAGGCGTGCCCCCAGTCGCCGCCGAGCCGTGTGGCGCAGAAGGCGTCGGCGACGGCGTGCGGAGCGTGCCGGACGAGGAGGGAGCCCTGCAGCGTCAGGGCCATCTGCTCCACCAGCCGGCGGGCGCTCACCGGCGACCCCTCGGCCAGGCGGTCCTTCAGCCGGAGCACGGCCGCGTCCAGCCGGGCGTCCGCCCCGTGCGCCAGGGCGAGTTCGTCGAAGAGGGCCTGCGCGGTGGCGGTGTCCCGGCCGAGGGCCCGCAGGACGTCGAGGGCGTTGACGTTCCCCGCTCCCTCCCAGATCGACAGCAGCGGGGCCTCGCGGTAGTGCCGGGGCATGCCCGACTCCTCGACGTAGCCGTTGCCGCCCAGGCACTCCAGGGCCTCGGCGGTGAAGGCCGGACCGCGCTTGGTGACCCAGTACTTGCCCGCCGCGGTCGCGATCCGGCGGAACGCGGCCTCCCCGGCGTCCCCGCGCACCGCGCGGTCGGCGGCCCCGGCCAGGCGCAGGGTGAGGGCCGTGGCGGCCTCGGACTCCAGCGCCAGATCGGCCAGGACGTTGCGCATCAGCGGCTGGTCCACCAGCCGGGCCCCGAACGCGCTGCGGTGCCGCACGTGGTGCCCCGCCTCGACGAGCGTCTTGCGCATCAGCGCCGCCGACATCATCACGCAGTCCAGCCGGGTGCAGTTGACCATCTCGATGATGGTCTTCACGCCCTGCCCCTCCGAACCGACCAGCCAGGCCGCGGTCCCGTCGAACTCGGGCTCGGAGGAGGCGTTGGACCGGTTGCCCAGCTTGTCCTTCAGCCGCTGGATGCGGAACGCGTTGCGCGTCCCGTCGGGCAGCACGCGCGGCACCAGGAAGCACGACAGCCCTCCCGGGGCCTGCGCCAGCACCAGGAACACGTCGCACATCGGCGCCGACGTGAACCACTTGTGCCCGCGCAGGGTGTACACGCCGGGCTCGGCGGTCGGCGTCGCCGCGGTGGTGTTGGTCCGGACGTCGGAGCCGCCCTGCTTCTCGGTCATCCCCATGCCGGCCAGCAGCCCGCGCTTCTCGGTCGGCACGCGCAGGCCCGGCTCGTACTCCCGGCCGGTCAGCAGCGGCTCGTACACCTTCGCCAGCTCCGGCTGCCGGCGCAGGGCGGGGACCGCCGCGTACGTCATGGACGTCGGGCAGCCGTGCCCCGCGTCGGTGTGCCCCCACGCCAGTCCCTTCGCGGTGCGGACGACGTGCGCGCCGGGCCGGTCGTCCGCCCAGGGCGCGGCGGCCAGCCCCTCGGCGACGGCCGCGCGCATCAGGTGGTGCCAGCTCGGGTGGAACTCGACCTCGTCGATCCGGTGCCCGTACCGGTCGTGCGTGCGCAGTTCGGGCTCGTGGCGGTTGGCCTGATCGCTCCACTCCTGGACCTGCGCGCTGCCGGCCAGCCTGCCGAGCCGCCGCAGTTCCTCCTCGGCCCAGCCGCCGCCCTCGCGCCGCAGGCCCTCCAGCAGGGCGGTGTCGTCGGACGCGTCGTACGGCGCCAGGGGAACGGGCTGGTTGGCGACGTCGTGCGTGGCGTTCCCACCGTGTCCGCCGTACCCGCCGTGTCCACCGCCCTGCTCGCCGGCGCTCTCGTGCCGCTCGTCCACAGAAGTCGTGACCATGCGCCGAGTGTTGCACTTCCTCTGCGGTCGCAGCAATGATGCAACGCAAGGTCCGCCGTACAGTACGGACCCATGCGGATGAACGACCCGGCGCTCCCGGACGACCTGCGACCGCGCCCCCTGTCCGCGCGGTCGGTCGTGCTGAGCCTGATGCTCGGCACGCACCCGCCGGAGCTCGGGACCCGGGAGCTCGGGCGGCTCGTGGAGGGCTTCGACATCGGCGGATCCACCCTGAGGGCGGCGCTCAGCCGGATGGTCGCCGCCGGTGATCTGCTGCGCACGGACGCCGGTTACCGCCTCAGCGACCGGCTGGTGCGACGCCAGCGCCGCCAGGACGAGGCCGTGCGGCCCCGCACGCGCGTGTGGGACGGCGACTGGGAGATGGTCGTCGTCACCGCGACGGGCCGCGGCCCCGCCGAACGCGCGGACCTGCGCACGCAACTGGCCGCCCTCCGGCTCGCCGAACTCCGCGAGGGCGTCTGGCTGCGCCCCGCCAACCTGAGCCGCCCCCTGCCCGCCGCCCTCGACGAGGTGGCCCGGCGCTGCACCGCCCGCCCCGCCGGATCCGCCCGGGACCTGGCCGCGGACCTCTGGCCGCTGGACGCGTGGTCCGGCACGGCCCGCGCGCTCCTCGAGCACCCCGACCGCGCCGGCCGCCCCGCCGACCGGCTCGCCCTGTTCGCCGCCGTGGTGCGCCATCTGCTCGCCGACCCGGTCCTGCCGCCCGGACTGCTGCCCGACGGCTGGCCCGGTGAGGCGCTGCGGACCGCGTACGCCGACTACCGGCGGGAGCTGACGGGGCGGGTGGGGCAGGTGCGGGCACGGGTGGGCGGCGCATGACGCGGCGGCCGTACGGAGCGCCGCGCGGGGCGCTCCGTACGGCCGCCACCGTGGGGGACCGTTCCCGCGGGCTACCGGTAGGTGATGTCGGACGACGCGTACTTGCAGTGCGTACCGTCGGGGCCCGAGCCGTTGGTGTCCGGCTCGTCACCGTCGTCGTTGCCGATGTACTTCTGGCAGGGGACGATCTTCCTGCTGCTGTCCCCGATGATCGTGATGTTCCGCAGGGTCGCGCTGTCGCCGTAGTTGGTGTTGATGCCGGCCAGCCTGCTGCCCTTCCAGGTCACCTCGATGGTGTTGAGGTTGATCGTCCGCTTGTACTGGGTGGAGCAGTTGCCGCAGGAGCGGACGAAGGTGCCGAAGTTCTTCACCGCGAAGTTCGAGACGTTCAGCGTCCCGGCGCCGTTGAACTGGAAGACCTTGTCGCTCGCCTCCTTGGCGCCGCCGCCGCTGACGGTGTAGACCGCCGACGACGACTTGCCCTTGAAGGTGGCGGCGTCCTCGCCGACGTCCTCCCACCACACGTTCTGCAGCGTGCAGGAGCCCTTGCAGTGGATGCCGTCGGCCGCGGGGGCGCCCAGGACGACGTTCTTCAGGACCGCGCCGTCCGCCAGTTCCAGGATCGGGCCCTGGTCCTCGTCCTGCCCGCCCGAGCCCAGGTCGCCGGTGCCGTACAGGCGCTTCATCCCGTAGTCCTTGGTGCCGGACACGGAGATGGTGGAGGAGACGCCCTGGCTGCCGTTGGGGGTCGGCCAGGTGGCGGCGCCCGCCGGGGACGCCCCGGTAGTCATGAGCATGCCAACCGAGAGGCCCAGGGTGGCGAGTGCGCCCGTCAGTGCGCGCCCACGGGCGCGCGGTCGTGTCGCGGAAGTCATGTCGTTCCCTCTGTCGTGGTGTGGGGGTGTGAACCATGTACGTGAACGACGTTCTTGGTTGTGCGCAGCAGTCCCGGTCACGTGCGGTGGTCGGGTCATGCTGTTGAACGGAACGTAGAGGGTAAGCGCTTTCTAGTCAACGTCTCGCGCAGATCGCGTTCGCCGGGGACGGCAAGACGCCGGCGGCCCGGGGTGCGACAGGCACCCCGGGCCGCCGGCGCGGTACTCGGCGGACGCGGTCAGACCGAGCGGTGGTACTGGTCCGGCACGTGGACCTCGCCGCCCAGCTCGCGGGCCGCGTGCCGGGCCCACGAGGGGTTGCGGAGCAGCTCGCGCCCGAGGAGCACCGCGTCCGCCTCGCCGTTGGCCAGGATCTTCTCGGCCTGCTCGGCGTCGGTGATCAGCCCGACGGCGGCGACCGGCATCGGCGTCTCGCCGCGCACCCGCGCGGCGAAGGGGACCTGGTAGCCGGGCCCGGTCGGGATGCGGACGCCGGGGACGTTGCCCCCGGTGGAGACGTCGAGCAGGTCGATGCCGTGGGCGTGCAGTTCACCGGCGAGGCGGACGGTGTCGTCCGGGGTCCAGCCGGACTCCTCCAGCCAGTCCGTGGCCGAGACGCGGAAGAACAGCGGCTTGTCGTCCGGCCACTCCTCGCGCACGGCGTCGACGACCTCGAGCGCGAAGCGCGTCCGGTTCTCGTACGAGCCGCCGTAGGCGTCGGTGCGGTGGTTGGTGTGCGGGGAGAGGAACTCGTTGATCAGGTAACCGTGGGCGCCGTGGATCTCGGCGATCTCGAACCCGGCGGCGAGCGCCCGGCGGGCCGCGGAGCGGAACTGGCCGACGACGTCGTGAATCTGCTCGACGGTCAGTTCGTCCGGCACCGGGTGCCGTTCGTCGAAGGCGAGCGGGCTCGGGGCCACCGGCTGCCAGCCGTGCGCGTCCCGCCCCACCGGGGCGCCGCCCTTCCAGGGGCGGTCGGTCGACGCCTTGCGGCCGGCGTGGGCGAGCTGGACGGCGGGAACCGTGCCCTGCGAGACCAGGAAGGAGGTGATCCGGCGGAACGCCTCGGCCTGGGTGTCGTTCCAGAGGCCGAGGTCGTACGGGGAGATGCGGCCCTCCGGCGACACGGCGGTGGCCTCGACGACGATCAGGCCCGTGCCGCCGGCCGCGCGGGCCGCGTAGTGCGCGAAGTGCCAGTCGCCGGGCGCGCCGGCCCCGGGCCCTTCGGGCGCGGCCGAGTACTGGCACATCGGGGACATCCACACCCGGTTGGGGATCGTCACGTCGCGCAGGGTGTACGGCTCGAACAGCGCGCTCACGGTGGACTCCGTTCGTCAGGGGGCGGAGGGGTGCGGCTCGTACGATAGCCATCGTAGTACGGGAGATGTCAAACTACGAGGGTTCTCGTACAATGAGGGCTCCCGGACCGAATGTGGAGCCGCCGTGACGACCGCCGCCCCCGCCCCCAGCAGCCGCGATCTGCCGCACCCGGCGTGCGGGGAGATCCGGCTGGAGGGCGTGCTGCACGCCCTCTCCGACCCCGTGCGGCTGCGGATCGTCCGTGAGCTCGCCGCCGAGGGCGTCGCGCTGTCCTGCTCGCACTTCGACCTGCCGGTCACCAAGTCCACCACCACGCACCACTTCCGGGTGCTGCGCGAGAGCGGCGTGATCCGGCAGGTCTACGAGGGCACCGCCAAGATGAACGGCCTGCGCCGGGACGACCTGGAGGAACTCTTCCCGGGGCTGCTCGACTGCCTGCTCGCCGCCGCCGCCCACCAGGCCGTGCGCCACGGCGAGGGCTGACCCGGCCGCGGGGCACGGGCCTCACGCACCGGCGCTCCGCGCCGCCGCCAGCAGCGACTCCCAGTCGGGCAGCTTGACCACGCTCCGTCCGAGCGAGGCGCCCAGCTCCGCCTCGGCCCGTTCGATCGCCCGCCATCCCGCCCACTCGACCGGCTCGATCCCCTCGGCCCGCAGTGCCGCCGGCGGATCGCCGGCCAGGTCGCGGGCCACGAGGGCGGGGGCGTCCTCCAGCAGGGACGCCACCGTCTCCTTCGCGCACGGCCGGTTGGTGCCGATGACCCCCGTCGGGCCGCGCTTGATCCAGCCCGCCACGTACTCGCCCGGCGCGACGGCGCCCTCGCGCAGCACGCGCCCGGCGAGGTGCGGCACCGTGCCGTCGGCGGCGTCGAACGGCAGCCCCTCCAGCGGTACTCCCCGGTAGCCCACCGAACGCAGCACCAGCTGGGCCTCCACGTCCTCGAACCGTCCCGTGCCCGCCACGCCTCCGCGCCCGTCCGGCACCGTCCGCTCGAAGCGGACCGCGCCCACCCGGCCCGCCCGGGCGATCAGTTCGACCGGGCGGAGGAAGAAACGCAGCCGGATCAGGCGGCGGGCGTCCGCCGCCGGCGCCCCGGCCCAGCCGCGCAGCACCTCGATGTTGCGGCGCTGCGGGGCGGGCAGCGCGGAGGGGTCCGGATACGCCGGGTCCAGCGCCAGCTCCGCCGGATCGGCGACGATTCCGGTGTCCGGCAACGTGCCCAGCTCGCGCAGCTCCTTGGTGGTGAAACGGGCCTGGGACGGGCCGCGCCGGCCCACCATGTGGATGTCCGTCACCTCGCTCGCGGCGAGTGCGGTCAGGGCGGCGTGCGGCATGTCGGTCGGGCTCAGCTCCGTCACGCCCCGGGCCAGCATGCGCGTGACGTCCACGGCGACGTTCCCCACGCCGATGACCACGGCGGACCGGACGCCGTGCAGGAAACCGCCGTCGGTGGGGGCCCCGCCCCGCCCGTGGCGAGGGGCCGGGAACCCGGGGGCGTCCGGATGCGCGCTGTACCAGGACACGAACTCGGTCGCCGACCAGCTGCCCGGCAGGTCCTCTCCGGGGATCCCCAGCCGCCGGTCCGCGGCGGCGCCCACGCAGTACACCACCGCGTGGTACAGCTCCCGCAGCCGGGCGACCGGTACCCCGCCCGCGCCGACCGGCACCCCGCCGAGGAAGCGCACCCGCTCGTGCTCCAGGACCGTGCGGAGGCTGTTCTGCAGGGACTTGATCTTCTCGTGGTCCGGTGCCACGCCGTAGCGGACCAGGCCGTAGGGGCAGGGCAGCCGGTCCAGGACGTCGACACGCACCTGGGGGTCCTGCTGGACGAGGCTCTGGGCGGTGTAGCACCCGCTCGGCCCGGAACCGATGACGGCGACACGCAGCACGGCCGAACTCCTCACCCGGGAGACCGACGGGGGACCGCTGACGCCTCCAGCATCGCACCGTCGGCGCTCCGCTGACAGGGTGCCGTACGCCGTGTGGGGTGCGTGTTCCGCCGAAGGGGAAGTGATCGCACGGTTACGTTTCGTGCGTGATCGAGGAGTCTTTTCTTCAGCTTTCCGATCGCTCTCCGGCTGAGGGCGCGGTGTCGGTGTGGCCCGCGTGGGAGGTACGGGAGGGGGACCGTGCGACGCGGTGGCTCCATGTGCGGCTGGCCTTCGGCGACGGGGCCCGGGTCGACGCGCTCGCGACGGTGTCCGAGGGGTGCGTGTGCGTCGAGGACGTACGGGCCCGGCCCGCGCTGGCCCTGGAGGACCTGGCGGTGTTCGCCGACTGGATCGAGGAGCCGCTGGCGCGGGCGTGCGGCGCCGAGGCCGAACCGGCCGGCGGGGACGACGCCGGCCCGGGGACGCACCGGGGCCGATCCGCCGCCCCACCGGGGCCGGCGGGCCGGCACCTGGTGGCCTGGGAGTACCGGGCGGCCCAGGAACGGGGCGCCGATCCGGTCCTCGCCGTGATGAGTGCGACCGGACACAGCCGGCGCGGGGCGCTCCGGCTGATCGGCCGGGCGCGCGACGCGGGCCTGCTGGCCCCGCGCCACGCCCGGCGGTGAGCGGTGGGCGACGAGCTGACCGCCCGGACACCCGGCGCCGGGCCCTGCCGCGGGCGGGCCCGGCGGGTGCCGCCGCCCGGCCCCGCCCGGCCGATGAGCCCCGCCCGGCCGACGGGGCCCCGCCCCGCGGCGCGGCCCCCGCCGGCGGGACGGCGCACCTCACAGCAGGTCGCGCATCCGTGTGATCTCGCTCGTCTGCTGGGCGACGACGTCGTCGGCCATCTCCTCGACCTGGATGTTGTTGCCCTGCCCCTTCACGTCGGTGGCCATGGTGATCGCCCCTTCGTGATGGGTGATCATCAGCGTGAGGAAGAGCTGGTCGAAGGCCTTGCCGTCGGCCGCGCGCAGCTTCTTCAGCTGGGCCTGCGTCGCCATTCCGGGCATCGTCGCGTGGTCGTGGCCGTGTCCCTGCCCGTCGTCCCGCGCCGCCTTGCCGTGGGTCTTCAGCCAGCCCTCCATCGCCGTGATCTCCGGCTGCTGTGCGGCGGCGATGCGCTCGGCCAACTTGACGATCTTCGACGACTCGGCGCGGTCGGGGACCAGCTCGGTCATCTCCAGGGCCTGCGCGTGGTGCTCGATCATCATCCGCACGTAGGACACGTCGGCCGAGTTGGGGGAGTCGTCCTCCGCGCGCTGCTGCGCGGCCTCCTCGGCCGACAGGGTCCGGTTCGCCTCCCCGGGCTCGCCCGGCGCGATGACCGACGGCCCGCTCGTCGCGGCCGCCCCGGCGCCGTCCGTGTCGGAATCGCAGCCCGCGAGCCCCAGTACGGCCAGGGCGGTCAGCCCGGCCGCGACGGCGGACACGCGTGGCACACGGCGGTAGAGCACAAGGACCTCCTGTGGCAGGCGGATTGCAGAACACCTCGTGAGTGCTGACGACCGTCCTAGCACGCTTCCGCGCGTCAGTGATCAGAAAACTTCATTGCGAGTGTGTTGCCCTCTGTTGGTATGTGCATGGCGAAGACATACTGCCGGTGCGTAACCCGTTCCGAAGCGAACGGAACCAGGGAGGAAAACAGTGATCCTGTTGAGTGTTCCCCGAACCCGGCGCAGACGCCTGGGAGTTGCCGCCGCTGCCGGTGGGCTGCTGGCCGCGCTCCTCACCGCCGCCCCGGCCGCGGCGATCCCCGACCCCGGGGACGCACCGGCCGCCCAGAAGGAGCTCTCGCCGAGCGACCGGGCCGAGGCGCGCGAGGCCATCGAGAGCGGCGAGATCCCCGGTCAGGACGCGATCGTCCACTCCGGCAACATCCGGCACGTGGCCAACATCCCCAAGGACGCGCTGCCCGGCACCAACTCGGACCTGGCGTTCCAGGGGCGCTACGCGTTCGCCGGCAACTACGACGGCTTCCGCATCTTCGACATCAGCAACCCGCGGTCGCCGAAGACGGTGGCCCAGGTCCTGTGCCCCGGCTCGCAGAACGACATCTCCGTCTCCGGTGACCTGCTGTTCCTGTCCACCGACTCCTCGCGCAGCGACAGCAGTTGCAACAGCACCACCCAGCCCGCGACCGAGAAGTCCTCGTGGGAGGGCATGAAGGTCTTCGACATCAGCGACAAGAGGAACCCGCGGTACGTCGCCGCCGTCGAGACCGCCTGCGGCTCGCACACCCACACACTGGTGCCCGAGCGGAGGAACGTCTACGTCTACGTCTCCTCGTACTCGCCGAACGCGGCCTACCCCGACTGCCAGCCGCCGCACGACGGCATCTCGGTCATCAAGGTGCCGCGCAAGGCCCCGCACAAGGCGGCGGTGGTCGGCTTCCCGGTGCTGTTCCCCGGTGAGGGCCCGGACGGCGGCGGCAACCCGGGCGCGCCCACCAACCCGGGCGTCTCCAAGACCACCGGCTGCCACGACATCACCGTGCTGCCGTCCGAGGACCTGGCCGCCGGCGCCTGCATGGGCGACGGCATCCTGTTCTCCATCAAGGACCCGGAGCGCCCGAAGGTGATCGACCGGGTGCAGGACAACGTGAACTTCGCGTTCTGGCACTCGGCGACCTTCAACCAGAAGGCGAACAAGGTCGTGTTCACCGACGAGCTGGGCGGCGGCGGCGGCGCCACCTGCAACGCGGAGGTCGGTCCGAACCGCGGCGCGGACGGCATCTACGACATCGTCGGCAGGGGCGACAAGCGCGAGCTGGTCTTCCGCAGCTACTTCAAGATCCCCCGCCACCAGGCGGACACCGAGAACTGCGTGGCCCACAACGGCTCGCTGATCCCGGTCAAGGGCAGGGACCTGATGGTCCAGGCCTGGTACCAGGGCGGCGTCTCCGTCTGGGACTTCACGGACTCCTCGAAGCCCAAGGAGATCGCCTACTTCGAGCGCGGACCGCTGACCACCGACCGGATCGTCACCGGCGGCTCCTGGTCGGCGTACTACTACAACGGCTACATCTACTCGAACGACATGGCCAAGGGCCTCGACGTCCTCAGGATCGACGACCGGCGCACGGACCCGGCCCGATGGGTCCACCTGCGTGAGCTCAACGTGCAGACGCAGCCGGACTACTTCGACTGAGCGTCCGGCTCCGGCCGGAGGGCCGGAGCCGGGAAGCCGGGCTCCGGCCCGGTCGCGAAGAACCGGGCCAGATCCGTCCGGCCCGTCCCGCACGTCCCGCCGGGAACCTCGGTGTCCGGCGGGACGCCCATCTCCCAGTCGAGCCGGTAGCGCTTGAACAGCTCCGCGCGCAGCACCGGAACGGGCATCGGCACGCCCGGGACCAGCGCCGCGAACACGGCGCCCATCAGCAGGGCGCGCATCATCGGGTAGTCGGCGTCGACGTCGCACGAGCCGTACCGGGCGACGGTGTCCCGCAACAGTTCGGCCAGGCGCCGCTGCTCGGGGCACTGCAGGAAACCCTCGGCCTGCAGCAGCCCCGCCATGTGCTGGCGCATCAGCACCGGCCGGTCCCGCGCCAGGCCCAGGATCGCGTCGATGGCCCGCGCCATCCGCTCCCGGCCGTCCTCGGTGCGCGGCTCGCGCTCCAGCGCCTCCTCCAGGGTGCGGTGCATCAGCCGGTGCACGGCGGACTGCACGAGCTGGCGTTTCCCCGGGAAGTAGTACGAGACCAGACCGCGCGCGGAGCCCGCCCGGTCGGCGATGTCGCCGAGCGTGGTCGCCTCGTATCCGTGCTCGCTCACCAGCTCGACGGCCGCGTGCAGAAGCCGCTCCTTCGAACGCCTCCGCAACTCTTCATTGACCAGGGCGCTGCGCGGGGACATGCTTGACTCCTGCGTTGACTGGCTGACAGCCAACTATACTCAACGCGTCCGGTCGGACCCTCGGGGTCCGCTCCGGGCTGCCGTCCGCCTCGGGCGACGCGGGGGATCGTCCGAGGCGGACGGTACGAAGCGGGCGGCAGCCCCGGGCCACTACCGTCGGGTCCCGCGGTGCGGGCTCACGGGTGCCGACGCCGGTGGATCCGCACCGCCACGGCCACCACCAGTGCGCCGAGCAGCCAGCCGCCGAGGACGTCCGTGGGCCAGTGGACGCCGAGCCAGACGCGGGTGAGGCCGACGCCGGTCACCGAGAGGACCGCCAGGACCAGCGCCGTGCGCCACACGAGGCGGCTCACGCCGTGACGGCGCAGCAGCCACAGCAGGAGCCCGCAGACGACCGTGGCGGTCATGGCGTGGCCCGACGGGAAGGCCGCGTAGTGCGCGGAGTCGACCGGATCGGGCCAGACCGGGCGGGCGCGGTCCACAGCGGCCTTCAGCCCCTGTTGCACGGCCGTCCCCAGGGCGACCGTCACCACCAGCCACATCGCCGTCCACCGGGCCGCGTACCGCCACACCAGCAGCGCCGCGGTCACGCCGCACAGCACCCGCATCGTCCACGGGTCCCAGACCCAGTCCGTCAGGACACGGGCCGTCTGCGTCAGTCCGGGTTCCTCGACCGCCCAGCGGTGGGTGGTGCGGGAGATGTCGCCGTCCAGATCGAGCAGCGGACGCCATCCGACGGCGACCAGGGCCAGCAGCAGCGCCGAGCACAGCGCCAGCGTGCCGGCGGACAGGGTGGCGGGACGGTGGTCGGAGGGACGGGGCGGGGAATCGACGTGGGGGGTGTGCATGCGGTGATCCTTGTCGACCGACGGGGTCCGGGGCCAGTCGTCCGCCCCCGTCCTGCCGTCCGGGGCCGGTCGTCCGTGTCCGCCGGGCCGTCCGGAGTGTTCCGGCCCGCCCCGGGGCGGATGACTATCCCAGTGCCCGCAATCCCGGTGCGAACGCCACCAGTACGGGCATCACCGGCACCAGCGACGCCACGGCCGTCAGCCGCAGCCGCCGTCCCGCCGTCAGCCGGTCCGGCGGGGTGAGCAGCCGGCGCACCCGGGCCGGGACGTTCGCCTGCGGAGCCGGGCAGGGACCGAACACCCCCCGGTGCTCGTTGAGTTCCACCAGGGCGAGGGCCGTGGTCAGCCGGCCGAAGCGGCGGGACGCGGTGTCGTCGGCGGCGAGTTCGACCAACCGGTGCATCTCGTCGCGGAACGCGGCGAACACCGGCACCCGGGGGAACCCGTCGGCGAGCGCGGAGGAGCAGTGCAGCAGCCAGTCGTGCCGGGCCCGTGCGTGTCCCCGCTCGTGCGCGAGGACGGCGTCCAGCTGCCGTCCCTTCAGCCGGCGCAACGCGGCCGTGGTGACGACCAGCCGAGGCGGGGCGCCGGGCAGCCACCAGGCGTCGGGGCGCTCTCCCTCCAGGACCACCAGCCGGTCGGAGCCCGGCTCCTCCCCGGGCAGCAGCGGAGCCCGCAGCCGCAGTTCGGCCCGGCGCGCCCGGCGCCGGGCGCGGGCCCGCACGACCTCCCGGACCAGCATCGCCGCGCTCCACGCCCCGCCGCACGCCAGCGCCACCGCGGTGGTCGCCGCCCAGAGTCCGGCCGTCCCCAGGGCGTACGCCTCCGCCACCGCGCGGGGCGCGGCGGCGAACACCCGGCCGCCCACCGCGTGCCAGGCGGCCGCCGCACTGAACGTCATCGACAGGGCGCAGCACAGCAGGACCGCCGCGATCACGCACTGCCACGCCCACAACGCCACCACCGGTTCCCGGTCCGGCCAGTCGGCCCGGGCGAGCAGCCGGGGACCGGCGACGGCGGTCAGGACGCCGAGCAGCAACAGGGCCGCGGGGAGCATCATGCGCGCAGCCTATTGAGCGCGTACCGCCGGTGAGTACGGCCCACCGGGCAAAGTGACGCAGCCAACGGTCCCGCGTCGCGGCCGGCGGTCCCCGGCCCGCCTCACATCGTCAGCAGCATCGCGACCATCGCCATCCCCATGGACAGCCGGCAGGCCCGGGCCAGCTCCGGCCGGTCGCCCCATCCGCCGGGCCCGCCGGCGGCCGCCACGGCGTGCCCGGCGGGCCCGGGCACCAGCCGGACACCCGTCACCAGCACGTACCCGGTGAAGTAGAGCAGCAGGATCCCGGTCAGCAGGGGCATGCCCGAGCCGCCGTGCCCGTGCCCCGGGGACGCGGCCATCGCCACCGCCATGTACACCATGGCTCCGGCCCCCACCAGGTGATGCAGGTGACGCGCGCCCGCACGGGCCGTCCACAGCGCGTGCAGCCCGGCCGCGCCGAACACCACCGCGTAGGCCGGCCAGGCCCACGACGGCGGGGTGAACGCCGTCGCCGGCACGGCCATCGCGGCCATGCCGAACCCCATGAGCGCCTCACCGCCCGCGGCGCGGCGCTGCTCCTCGACACTGCTGCGCATCCGCAGCAGACAGTAGGCCCCGGTCGCCGCGCAGAGTGCGACCAGCAGCCAGCCGGACGACACCGGTCCGTGCACGCGCATCCCCCTCGACCCGCTCCGACGGTCGGTCAAGGGATGCCCCGGCCCGGTGGCGTGCACGCGAGCGCAAGGGGGTGCACGGGGAGCGTTCGGGGGAGCGCGGCGGGCCGGCACGGGAGCAGGCGGCGCGAGGGGGCGACGCGCGGGACGGTCGGCGCGAGGGCGGCGCGGCCGGGAGGAGCCGCGCATGTGATTTACAAGTAAAACACTTGCTAACATCGTTCTCCATGAGCAGTGCGACCCCCACCCCCGCCGTCCCGCCCGTCCGGCGCCTCCCGGTCGCCGGTGCGCTGCGCCTCGGCCGGCCCTCCGACATCTGGTTCAAGCCGGCCCTCAGCGTGGTCGTCGCGGTCGCACCGCCCAGCCTGCTCCTGGTGGCGCTCGGCCGGCTCGACCTGGCGGTGTACACCATGGCCGGGTCCCTGTGCGCCCTGTACGCCCACAACCGCCCGTACGCCGCCCGGGCCAGGGTGCTGGCGGGCGTGGTGCTCGGCATGCTCGGCGGCCTGGCCGTCGCCCTGGTCGCCGCATCCCTCACCGGGAACGCGGTCGTCCTGGTCACCGTCGGGGCCGTGCTGGCCGCCGCCCAGAAGGCGCTGTGCGACGCCACCCGCGTCGGCCCGCCCGCCCATGTGATCCTCACCTTCGTCAGCTCGGCCTCGCTGTTCGTCCCGCAGACCCTCGGTCAGGTCCCCGGCCACCTCGCGCTCGCCGCCGCGGCCGGCGCGTGGGCCTGGCTGGTCGGCATGGCGCCCGCGCTGGTCCGGCCGCACGGTCCGGAGCGCCGGGCCACCGCCCAGGCCCTGGACGCCGCCGCCGCGTACGTCGAGACCGCGGACGTGGACGACGGCCACCCCGGGGCCCGGGCCGCCGCGTACGCCGCCGTCCAGGCCGCACGGCAGTCGTTGTCGGCGGCGGGGTCCCGTTCCGCGGCCGTCCGCCGCGCCCTCGGACGACTCGTGGTCCGTGCCGAGGTCGCGCTCGCCGCGCCGGCCGACGCCGACCCCGCACGCCTGCGCGCCTGGGCCCGCGCCCTGCGCGGCGCGGGTCGCGTCCCGCACACCGACGGCTCCCGCACGGACGCCGGCGAACTCCCGGGCGCGGCCGCGGAACGCGCCACCGCGCCGCGCCCCCTGTGGGGCAGGCTCGGACCGCTCACCCCGATCGCCGTCCGCACCGGGCTCGGCTGCGCGCTCGCCGGCTACGCCTCCCTCGCCCTCGGCATCGGGCGCCCCTACTGGGCCCTGGTCACCGCGGCATCGCTCCACCAGGCCAACATCACCCTCACCTGGAACCGGGCCGTGCAGCGCGTCGTCGGCAACCTCGTCGGCGTCCTGCTCTTCGCCGCCGTGGCGCCGCTCGCCCATCTCGGACCGCTCGCCCTCGTCCTGTGCTGCCTCGTCCTCAACTTCGGCGCCGAGGCGCTCATCGGCCGCAACTACTGGCTCGGCAGCGTCTGCGTGACCCCGCTCGCGCTGCTCGTCACCGAGTTCGCCGGCTACCAGCGCCCCGGCGACCTGGTCACCGAGCGCGTGGTGGACACCCTCGTCGGCGCCCTGGTCGGGTTCGCCGCCGCCGTGGCCGTCACCAACCGGCGGGCGGGCCGTCGCGTCGAGCGGGCGCTCACCGCCGTCGACCACGCCCGCGAGGAGGCCGCCCGCCTGCTGGCCGACCCGCAGGCCGCGCCCGCCGCCCTGGAGGCCGCCCGCCGCGGCCTCGCCGCCGCACTGGTCGACCTGCGGGCCACCGCCGACGCCGCGGCCGGTGAATGGCGGCAGCGCGCGCTGCCCCGGGAGCGGGTCGTGCTCGCCGAGCAGGCGGCACACCGTACGCTCGCGACGACGGTACGACGCCAGGGACTGCTTCCGGACCCCGGCACGAGCACGCACACGGAGGACGTACGGCCATGACGGCGACCGAAGGACCATCGGCCGGCGAGGGGGCACCGGTGACCGGTGGCGACGGCCCGACGGCCGGCGAGGGGACGCCGGCCCCCACGGGGGCGGCCGGCGGGGCCGGGCCCGGCCACGGGCGGGGCGACACCGTCGCCGCGGTGGTCCGGCAGTGGCGGGCCGTCCACCCCGGCCTCGACACCGGCCCCATGGAGGTGATCGGCCGCATCAACCGCTGCGCCGCCCTCCTCCAGCAGGCCGAGGACGCCCCGCTGCGCCGGGCCGGCCTGACCCGCCCCGAGTTCGACCTGCTCGGCGCACTGCGCCGCACCGGCCACGAACTGACCCCGAGCGAGCTGGCCCGGGAGACCTTCTCCTCGGGCGCCGCCGTCACCAAACGCCTCAAGCAGCTCACCGAGCGCGGGCTGGTGGAACGCCGCGGCGACACCCGCGACCGCCGCGTCGCGCACGTCCGCCTCACCGACGCCGGGCGCGACCTGGTCGACGGCATCCTGCCCGCGCAGCTCGCCTACGAGACCGCCGTGCTGTCCGGCCTGGACGGACCGGAACTCGGCGAGCTCGCCGCCCTGCTGGGCGAGCTGCTCGGGCAACTGGAAGGCCGGCTGGGCACCCTGCGGGCCTGAGACCGGCCCCGGGCCTCAGAACCCGTCACCCGCCCGGTACACGCCGAACATCGCCCCCTGCGGGTCCCGGAGCACCGCGATGCGCGGGCCGTCGGGCAGCGAGGTGGGCTCCATCAGCACGTTGCCCTCCATCCGCGTCGTCGTCAGGGCGGCGTCGTCCACGTCCTCGACCGCGAAGTACGGCAACCAGTGCGCCGGCACCTCGTGCGGGAACTTGTCGTCCATCACCACCATGCCGCCGAAGTCCGCGCCGTCGACGCCCCACCGCGGGTAGCGCAGGGAGGGATCCACGCTCCAGCCGAGCACGGTGGTGTAGAAGGCCGCGGCCTCCCGCGGCGCGCGGGTCAGCAGCTCCGCCCAGCCCAGCGACCCGGGGGCGTCGAACAGCCCGGCGCCCGGGAAGGCGTCGGCCTGCCACAGCTGGAAGACGGCACCGGACGGGTCGGCGGCCACCGCGAAACGGCCCGCGTCGAACACGTCCACCGGGCCGAGGAGCACCGTCCCGCCCGCCGAGGCCACCGCGCGGACGGCGGCGTCGGCGTCGGCCACCGCGAACGACACGTTCCAGGCCACCGGCTGCGACGGCTGGTACAGCGGTGCCAGGCCGGCGACCGCGGCGCCGCCGAGGCGCGCGACCGTGTAACCGCCCGCCTCCCGGCGCGGGTCCGTATCCGGGCGCCAGCCGAACAGCCGCGTGTAGAACCGCTGGGCGGACTCCAGGTCGCTGGTCCCCAGTTCGACCCAGCACGGCCCGCCGGTCACCGGCGCGGTCAGCTCCATGGCGCTCCTTCCACGGGCCCCTCCCGGGTGCACCCCCTCCAGCACGCTAAGCCCGGCTCCCGCACCCGGCCATCCGGCGCGAAATCCGCTGGTGCGGGGCGGTGGCGGACCGTATCCTCGGGCCCGTACCGCATCGCATGGCGGCCTCCGACTCCTTCACCCTGCCCGGAGGTACCCCCCATGCCCGCGCCCCGAGTGCGCCCCTTCCGCCGCGCCGACCGCGACCAGCTCACCGACCTGGTCAACGCGCATGTGGCGGCCGTCGTCCCCGGCGTCTCCGTCTCCGTGAACACCGTGCTCAGCGAGCTGGAACGGCAGCCCGGCGAGATCGTCACGGACCCCTGGGTGGCCGAGCGGGCGACACTCGTCGCCGAGCAGCACGGACAGGTCGTCGCCGGTGCCCACCTGCTGCGCTACCGCGCCGACGCCGAGGTCGGCGAGTCCTACCGGGACGCCGGCGCGATCGACTGGTTCGTCTTCCGTCCGCCGGCGTCCTTCCGGCCGGACACGCGGGAGGCCGCCGACCTGCTGATGCGGGCCTGCCTGGCCCGGCTCGCCGGCTGGAACGTCCGGGCCGGGTACGCCGACGGCGCGCTGCCCGCCCCCGTCGTCCACGGCCTGCCCCGCAACTGGCCGCACGTCCGCGCGGTCTACGCGGACGCGGGATTCCGCCATGTCGGGGACACCGAGGTGATCCTCCTGGCCCGGGTGGCCGACCTGCCGCGCACCGAGCCGGGCGAGCACCTCGCGGTCGAACGGACCGTGGGGGAGTGCGGCACCCGCCTCACGGTCCACGACGGCGGAAGCGCCCTCGGCTTCATCGAGGTCGACACGGCCCTGGACCGCCCGGAACGTCACGCTCGCGCCGCCGGCCTCGCGGACATCGGCAACCTGCACGTCGCCCCCGCCGCGCACGGCACGGGTCTGGAGCACCGGCTCCTCGCCCACGCCGCCGACTGGCTCCGCCTGTGCGGCGTCGACCGCCTGGTCGCCTACGGGACGGAGACCGACCGCACCCTGCCCGGCCACCTCACCGGCGCCGGTTTCCGCGAGCTGACCCGCACCGACCGCGGCTGGGAGCACCGCCCCGGCTGACCGCCGTGCTCAGATCCCCGGGCGGTGGCGCAGCGGGTGGTCCGGCGGGACCTCCACCAGCACGATCGGCGTCCCGTCCGGATCCGCGATCCACATCTCGACCAGTCCCCACGGCTCCTTCACCGGCGGCCGGACGATCTCGACGCCCCCGTCCCGCAGCTCCTGGTGCGCCGCGCCCACGTCCTCGACCTGGAGCCACAGGCGTACGGCGGGGGACGGGGCCGTCTCCGAGCGGCCCGAAAGCTCCAGGAAGCCGCCGCCGAGGAAGTAGACGGTGCCGCGCTCCGGCCCCGTGCCGAACTCGCGGTACACGGCGAGGCCCAGACGCTCGCCGTAGAAGACGCGGGACCGCTCGGGATCGGTGGGGCGGAGAAGGATGCGGCTGCCGAGTACGTGCACCATGCGGCCGAGCGTAGTGCCCGGGTTAGTCTCGTCCCCGGCCGAGCCACGCCGGAAGGCGACGCAGACACAGCAGAGGAACCGGAGAAGCGCCCATGGAAACCGCCACCGCACTGACCTTCCGCGACGCCACCGACGCCGACGTGGACGAGCTCGTCGCGCTGATCGAGTCGGCGTACCGGGGCGACTCCAGCCGGGCCGGCTGGACCACCGAGGCGGACATCCTCGAGGGGCAGCGGACCGACCCGGAGGGCGTGCGGGAGGTCGTCACGTCGCCGGACAGCCGGCTGCTGACGGTGGAGCGCGACGGACGGATCGTCGCCTGCTGCCAGCTCGAGCACCGCGGTGCGCACGCCTACTTCGGGATGTTCGCGGTCAGCCCCGCCCTCCAGGGCGCCGGGCTGGGCAAGACGATCATCGCGGAGGCCGAGCGGCAGGCCCGTGAGACCTGGGGCGTGCGCGAGATGCACATGACCGTGATCTCCGTGCGCGAGGACCTGATCGCCTGGTACGAGCGGCGCGGCTACCGCCGTACGGGGGAGACGTCCCCCTTCCCGTACGGCGACGAGCGCTTCGGCGTTCCGCTCCGCGACGACCTGGAGTTCGAGCTGCTGGTCAAGGAACTGGCCTGACGGTCACGCGGTGAAGCGCCCGGTGCGTTTGATCTCCGGGTAGTCGGTGGTCGCGCCGTCGAGCCCCAGGGCCCGCGCCAGTCTGAGGTGGTCCTGGGTGTTCACCACCCAGCCGATGACCCTCAGCCCGGCCTTCCGCGCCTGCTCCACGATCTCCAGGGTGAGCCGGCGGATGTTGAGGCAGACGGTCGAGGCACCGGCCGCGACCGCCCGTTCCACGATGTCGGTGTGGTAGCGGCTGCCGATGAGCGCCGTGCGCACCCCGGGCACCAGCCGCGCGATCTCGGTGATCGCCTCGTCGTGGAACGAGGAGACCTCGACCCGGCCGGCCAGGTTCCGTCCGTTCATCACGCCGGCCAGCGCCCTGGCCGCCTGCACGTCCTTGATCTCGGCCTGCAGCGGCACCCGGACGGCGTCGAGCACCTCCTCGAAGACGGGGATCCGCTCGCCGCGCCCGGCGTCCAGGGCGCGCAGTTCGGCGAGGGTCTTGTCGGCGATCGCGCCCGTTCCGTCCGTCGTGCGGTCCACATCCGTGTCGTGCATGACGACGAGCGCGCCGTCCTTGCTCAGGTGCAGGTCGAGTTCGATGACGTCGAGGCCCGCCTCCTGGGCGGCGGTGAAGGACCGGAGGGTGTTCTCGGGTTCGACACCCATGACTCCGCGGTGACCGATGGTGAGGAAGTTCAAGGCGCGACTCGCTTCCGTCGACGGCGGCGGGGGGCCGCGTCCCTACGGCCCTCCTGGACCGTATCGCCTGTGCCCGCAGCGTCCAGAGGCTGAACCCCCTTCGCGTGGAGCCTCCCCCGTACGCGTGACCGGCAGGAAAAAGTGCGGTGAAGCTGGGGGTGAGGCAGGATAATTTGTTGAGGTGCCCCTTGCTGAGTGAAACCTCGTATGTATACGGTCTGCTTACGCGAGGTTCTCCTGTGGAGGATGGGACATGACGGAAATTCTTGTGCAGGTGGGTTCGGAGGAGAAGGTTCCTTCGGAGAGCAGGGTGGTCGAGCACCCGGCATGGCCCGTGCTCAAGGATGCCGTGGAGCGGATCCGGCCCTGGCAGTCCAAGGACGGGTCGATCGACTTCGACGCCGAGGGCGCCCCGGCCCGTGCCGACGCCGAGCGCGCGGTGCGCGAGGTGATCGGGGCCGTCGAGCGGCTGTCCCCGCTGCTGCCCCACGACCGCGCCTACCACGAGGCTCTGGCCAAGGACCTGGGCCGCTGGGCCGAGGGCGGCTTCGAGGTGCCCGACTTCCTCGACTCGCTGCTGGCCTTCCAGCCGGCCGCGCACCGCGAGGACGGTCTGCAGCACCTGGTCGTCTTCCCGATGTACACGCAGAACGGCAACCCGGACCGCAACCTCGAGGCGGTCGTGCTGCGCATGGTCTGGCCCGAGTGGCTGGCCGAACTGGAGCGCACCCGCTACGACAACCCGCTGTTCTGCGGCATCACCTTCGAGGACTTCACCGCGGGCTACGACACCAACTCCGCGGTCCTCTTCCCCGAGACCATCGCCGTGCGCGAGGCCCCCGAGCGGTTCACCTGGGGCGGCATCTTCTGCGACCGCGAGGCCGCCCGCTTCCGCCGCGTGACGGAGGCCGCCGTCGACATCCTGGGCCTGGAGCTGCCCGAGGACGTCGCCGCGATGGTCCACGACCAGAAGCGCTGCGAAGAGGCGTTCGTGCTCTGGGACATGGTCCACGACCGCACCCACAGCCACGGCGACCTGCCGTTCGACCCGTTCATGATCAAGCAGCGCCAGCCGTTCTGGATGTACGGCCTGGAGGAGCTGCGCTGTGACCTCACCGCCTTCAAGGAGGCCGTGAAGCTCGCCGGCGACGGCGTTCCGCAGGCCCGTGACGTGCAGGTCGCGGTGCTCTTCGACCGGATGTTCCGCTTCCCGGTCACCGGTGAGCGGGTCCGCAACTACGACGGCCTCGGCGGCCAGCTGCTCTTCGCCTACCTGCACAAGCACGACGTCGTCCGCTGGACCGACAACAAGCTCTCCATCGACTGGGAGCGCGCCCCGCAGGTCACCAACCAGCTGTGCGCCGAGATCGAGAAGCTGTACCGCGACGGCATCGACCGCCCCAAGCTCGTCCACTGGTTCGCCGGCTACGAGCTGGTGTCCGCCTACCTCTCCCCGCACCCGGGGTCGAAGTGGGCCAAGGGCCCCGAGGCCCTGGACCTCTCGCAGCCGCCGCGCAAGCTCGTCGATGACGTGCTTCCGGACGAGTTTCCGCTGAGCATGTTCTATGAGGCACTGTCCAAGAAGCTGAAGAACGTGATCGCCTCCACCAAGGGCATCACGGCGGACGGCGCCGAGCGGGTCGCCGCGTGAGCGATCGCGTATCCACAACTGCTCAGGAGGCGAGGACCATGGGGCACGGTGCGCTCGACGGCGCGGTGATCGCGGTGGCCGGCGCGGGGGGACCCGCGGGGCGCGCGGCACTGCTCAGGCTGGCCGAGGCGGGAGCGACCGTCGTCGGCTCCGACAACGACCCGGAACGGCTGGCGCAGGCCGTGGACGCGGCGCGCTACGCGCACGGCGGCGCCACCGTCACCGGTGACACGGTCGACCTGCTCGACCTGGACTCCACCCGTGAGTGGGCCGCCCGCACCGAGAAGGAGTTCGGCCGGGTCGACGGCCTGGTCCACCTCGTCGGCGGCTGGCGCGGCAGCGAGACCTTCACCAAGACCAGCCTGGACGACTGGGACTTCCTGGAGCTGCTGCTGGTGCGCACCGTGCAGCACACCTCCCTCGCCTTCCACGAGGCGCTGCAGCGCAGCGACCGCGGCCGGTACGTCCTGATCAGCGCGGCCGGCGCGAGCAGGCCCACCGCGGGCAACGCGGCGTACGCGGCCGGCAAGGCCGCCGCCGAGGCGTGGACGCTCGCCATGGCCGACTACTTCCGCAAGGCCGGGGGCGAGCAGGGGCCGACGTCGGCGGCTGCGATCCTGGTGGTGAAGGCGTTGGTGCACGACGCGATGCGCGCCGACCGCCCCAACGCGAAGTTCGCGGGCTTCACGGACGTCAAGGACCTGGCCGAGGCCATCGTCGGCGTCTGGGACAAGCCCGCCGCGGAAGTGAACGGAAACCGTCTGTGGCTGACCGAGAAGCCGTGAACCCGCCGAGGACCGACGCGCGTCGTCATCACGACCCGGACGTCCGCGGTTTCGCCAGCGACAACTACGCCGGTGCCCACCCGGAGGTGCTCGCCGCCCTGGCCCTGGCCAACGGCGGGCACCAGGTCGCCTACGGCGAGGACGCGTACACCGAGAACCTCCAGCAGGTGGTCCGCAGCCACTTCGGCCCCACGGCCGAGGCGTTCCCGGTCTTCAACGGCACCGGCGCCAACGTCGTCGCGCTCCAGGCGGTCACCGACCGCTGGGGCGCGGTGATCTGCGCCGAGAGCGCCCACATCAACGTGGACGAGGGCGGCGCGCCGGAGCGGGTCGCCGGGATCAAGCTGCTCACCGTGCCCACCCCGGACGGCAAGCTCACCCCCGAGCTGATCGACCGGCAGGCGTACGGCTGGGAGGACGAGCACCGCGCCATGCCGCAGGTGGTCTCCATAGCCCAGGCCACCGAGCTGGGCACGGTCTACACGCCCGACGAGATCCGCGCCGTCTGCGAGCACGCCCACGCGCACGGCATGAAGGTGCACGTGGACGGCTCCCGGCTGGCCAACGCCGCCGCCGCGCTGAACGTGCCGATGCGCACCTTCACCAACGCGGTCGGCGTCGACATCCTCTCCCTGGGCGGTACCAAGAACGGCGCCCTGTTCGGCGAGGCGGTCGTCGTGCTGAACCCGGACGGCATCCGCCACATGAAGCACCTGCGCAAGCTGTCCATGCAGCTCGCGTCCAAGATGCGCTTCGTGTCGGTGCAGCTGGAGGCCCTGCTGGCCCGGGACCTGTGGCTGCGCAACGCCCGGCACGCCAACGAGATGGCCCAGCGCCTGGCCGAGGGCGTGCGCGCCGTGCACGGTGTGGAGATCCTCCACCCGGTGCAGGCCAACGCGGTCTTCGCGCGTCTGCCGCACGACGTGAGCGAGCGCCTGCAGAAGCGGTTCCGGTTCTACTTCTGGGACGAGGCCGCGGGCGACGTCCGCTGGATGTGCGCCTTCGACACCACCGAGGACGACGTGGACATGTTCGTGGCGGCGCTCAAGGAGGAGATGGCCCGCTAGCAGCGTATGCATAGGTATGCGACCGATCGAAAATGCATTGACTCTCGATCGGTCGCATACCTATGCTCTGGTCGCATGCAGCTGATCCAGGAAAATCCCGACCTCTCCGCGTACTTGGCCGCTGACGAGGTCATCGATCACCATCATCCGCTGGTCCGGGAGACGGCGGCGCGCCTCGCCGAGCGGGCGGTCGACTCGTATGACTATGCGCGAGAGGCGTTCGAGTACGTGCGCGATCACATCCCGCACTCGCAGGACTCCGGTGACCTCCGGGTCACCTGGCGCGCCTCCGACGTCCTGGAGCGGCGCACCGGCATCTGCTACGCCAAGGCCCACGCGCTGGCCGCGCTGCTCCGGGCCGAGGACATCCCGACCGCGTTCTGCTACCAGAACCTCGGAGTCGTGCACGGCCTGGTCGCCGTCCGCTTCAACGGCGCCTGGCACCGGCAGGACCCGCGGGGCAACAGGCCGGGGGTCGACGCGCGGTTCTCCCTGGACGGTGAGCGCCTGGCCTTCACGCCCGACGCCGCGTCCGGCGAGACGGACCACCCGGTGCTGTACGCCGCACCGCATCCGGTCGTGCTGGACGCCCTCAGGGCCGCCTCCGACCGGCCGCACCTGTGGCGGACGCTCCCCACCGCACTCTGAGCCGGGGCGGAACCCGGGACCTCGCGGCGGTCGGGCACCGCCCGGTCAGTGCGCCTCGGCCGCGCGCACCTGTTCCGGGGTCGGGGCCGTGCCGCCGAGGTGCGCCGGCATCCACCAGGTGTCGTCCGGGCCCTTGGGCCGTACCGGGTAGGCGCGCTGTGCCGCCTCCAGCAACTCCTGGACGCGCTCGCGCAGCTGCCGGGTGACGGCCCCGGCGTACTTGTCCCTGGACGCCTCGACCGCCTCGCCGACGCGGATGGTGATCGGGGTGTGGCTGCGCTTGAAGTTGCGCGGATGACCCTTGGTCCACAGCCGCTGCGTGCCCCACACCGCCATCGGGACCAGCGGGACGCCCGCCTCCTGCGCCAGGCGCGCGGCACCCGACTTGAAGCTCTTCAGCGTGAACGACTGGGAGATCGTCGCCTCCGGGAAGACGCCCACGATCTCGCCCGACCGCAGCGACTGCAGCGCGTGCGCGTACGCCGCCTCGCCCTGCTCCCGGTCCACGGGGATGTGCTTCATCCCGCGCATCAGCGGTCCGGAGACCTTGTGCCGGAAGACGGACTCCTTCGCCATGAAGCGCACGAGCCGCTTCTGCGGGAGTGCCGCCAGGCCGTTGAAGACGAAGTCCAGGTAGCTGATGTGATTGCTCACCAGTACGGCGCCGCCCGAGCGCGGGATGTTCTCCGAACCTCGGCAGTCGATCCTGAGGTCCCACACCTTGAACAGCGTGCGGGCGAAACCGATCACGGGACGGTAGACGAGTTCTGCCATGGGCGGGGTGGAACCCTTCCATCTCTGCCTGGGAAGGGGAAGCTCCCAGTCTGAAGTTACGCAGCCGTAGGTTTACGGCCTGTCGCAGATCGTGCCCCAAGAACGGCCCGGGAACCAGTCCCGGTGCCCGTCGGCGGCGAGATTCTCGTCACGTCCACCCCCTGGTCCACCTCGGGCTTTTGCGTGGCCGTTACTCCGGTGAGTCCGCCCGGTGCCGCCCGGGCGCGCCGGAGCGCGCCCGGGCGGCACCGGGCGGCCGGGAATCTCCGGGGTCCCGTGGACGCTTCACACCGGTGAGGACCGCGGTGGCGGTGCGGACGACGGCGGAGCGGGAGAGTGCGGGTGCGCGGGCGGGACGACGGCAAGAGGCTCGAGGCGGCGGAACTGGGCGCACGACTCGGGGAGCGCGCGACGCTCGTGCAGTTCTCGACCGCGTTCTGCGCGCCCTGCCGGGCGACCCGGAGGGTGCTCGGGGAGGTGGCCGGCATGGTCCCCGGCGTGGCCCACGTGGAGATCGACGCCGAGGCCCGTCTGGAACTCGTACGGCGGCTGGGGATCCTCAGGACCCCGACGGTGCTGGTGCTCGACGCCGACGGCCGTGTCGTCCAGCGCGCGGTCGGGCAGCCGCGCAAGGCCGATGTGATCGCCGCCCTCGGCGAGGCCGTGTGACGCCGTGAGCCATCTCCCACATCCCGGGACCGGCTTGACTGCGCCTTCCGGCTATCGTCAGTCTGACGGCATGTCGTCGGAACTCCTTCGCCTCCGGTGGGTACCCGGCCGCCCGCGTCATCTCCCGGTCACCTCCCGCAGAAGGACAGTCTCATGACGGCCCCGTCCGACCTCGGCACCGCCCGGCCCGCCTCGCCCGATCTGCTGCGCTCCGTCTTCCGGAAGCACGCGGCGGGCGTCGCCGTGATCACCGCGCGCGGGCGGTCGGGCCCGGTCGGTTTCACCGCCACCTCCCTCGCCTCCGTCTCCGCCGACCCCCCGATGCTGTCCTTCGCCGTCGGTACCGGGGGCTCCAGCTGGCCCGCGATAGCGGTGAGCGAGCACGTCGGCGTGCACGTCCTCGGGGAGCACCAGCGGGAGCTGGCGGCCGTCTTCGCGCGCAGCGGCGCCGACCGCTTCGGCCCGGCCACCGCCTGGCGGGAGGGGCCCGAGGGCGTCCCCGTGCTGCACGGCGTTCCGGCCTGGACGGTGTGCAGGGTGGTGACGCGGGTGCCCGCCGGGGACCATCGGATCGTGCTCGCCGAGGTGCTGGTCGGCGACCCCACCGGCCACGGCCGTCCGCTCCTCTACCACCAGGGGCGCTTCAGCGGACTGCGGGACTGAGCCGGCGCCCGGCCCCCTGCTGCGGACCCGTCGGGTTCCGGTTACGCTGCGTTGCGAAGGTCACAGTTCAAAGCGCTTGCTTAGCGGGAAGGAACTGGGTGTACTGACGAGTAATATTTCGTTCGGAGCGTGGGCCGCCCCGACCGGGATCGCCCGCTTCAGGCGCCTATGCTGCCTGCAGGCAGGCAGCCAGAAATGACGATGCAGTAGGAGAGCCGGCGTGAGCTTGAGGATCGTTGTCACCGTGAAGTACGTGCCCGACGCCACTGGCGACCGGCACTTCGCCGATGACCTGACCGTCGACCGTGACGACGTGGACGGTCTGCTCTCCGAGCTGGACGAGTACGCGGTCGAACAGGCGCTGCAGATCTCGGAGAACTCCGACGACGACGTGGAGATCACCGTCCTGACGGTGGGTCCGGAGGACGCCAAGGACGCCCTGCGCAAGGCGCTGTCCATGGGCGCCGACAAGGCGATCCACGTCGAGGACGACGACCTGCACGGCACCGACGCCATCGGCACCTCCCTGGTCCTGGCCAAGGCGATCGAGAAGGCCGGCTACGACCTGGTCATCTCCGGCATGGCCTCCACCGACGGCACCATGGGCGTCATCCCCGCGCTGCTCGCCGAGCGCCTGGGCGTGCCGCAGGTGACCCTGCTGTCCGAGGTCTCCGTCGAGGACGGCACGGTCAAGGGCCGCCGCGACGGCGACGCCGCCTCCGAGCAGCTCGAGGCGTCCCTGCCGGCGGTCGTGTCGGTCACCGACCAGTCGGGCGAGGCCCGTTACCCGTCCTTCAAGGGCATCATGGCGGCCAAGAAGAAGCCGGTCCAGTCCTGGGACCTGTCCGACCTCGACATCGACGAGGACGAGGTCGGCCTGGAGAACGCCTACACCACGGTCGACGCCGCGACCGAGCGTCCGGCCCGCACCGCCGGCACGATCGTCAAGGACGAGGGCGAGGGCGGCAAGCAGCTCGCCGAGTTCCTCGCGAGCCAGAAGTTCATCTGAGCCGAGAGGCTCGAGCTCGCTTCCCGCCCCTCACCCTTCGCAAGCAGGAGAGAAGAAGTCCCATGGCTGAAGTTCTCGTCTACGTCGACCACGTGGACGGTGCCGTCCGCAAGCCCACCCTGGAGCTGCTGACCCTGGCCCGCCGCATCGGCGAGCCGGTCGCCGTCGCGCTGGGAGGCGGCGCCGCGGAGACCGCCGCGACGCTCGCCGAGCACGGCGCGGTGAAGGTCCTCACCCACGAGGCCGCCGAGTACGCCGAGTACCTGGTCGTGCCGAAGGTGGACGCCCTGCAGGCCGCGGTCGAGGCCGTCTCCCCGGCCGCCGTACTGGTCCCGTCCTCCGCCGAGGGCAAGGAGATCGCCGCCCGTCTGGCGCTGCGCATCGGCTCCGGCATCATCACCGACGCCGTCGACCTGGAGGCCGGCGACTCCGGCCCGGTGGCCACCCAGTCGGTGTTCGCCGCGTCCTACACCACCAAGTCCCGCGTCTCCAAGGGCACCCCGGTCATCACGGTCAAGCCGAACTCGGCCGCCGTGGAGGCCGCTCCGGCCGCCGGTGCGGTCGAGGCCCTGTCGGTGACCTTCTCCGCCCAGGCGACCGGCACCAAGGTCACCGGCCGCACGCCGCGCGAGTCGACCGGCCGCCCCGAGCTGACCGAGGCCGCGATCGTGGTCTCCGGCGGCCGCGGCGTGAACGGCGCGGAGAACTTCGCGATCATCGAGGCGCTCGCCGACCAGCTCGGCGCGGCCGTCGGCGCCTCGCGTGCCGCCGTCGACGCGGGCTGGTACCCGCACACCAACCAGGTCGGCCAGACCGGCAAGTCGGTCTCGCCGCAGCTGTACATCGCCTCGGGCATCTCCGGAGCGATCCAGCACCGCGCGGGCATGCAGACCTCGAAGACCATCGTGGCCATCAACAAGGACGCCGAGGCCCCGATCTTCGAGCTGGTCGACTACGGCGTCGTCGGCGACCTGTTCGACGTCGTCCCGCAGCTGACCGAGGAGATCAAGACCCGCAAGGGCTGATCGTCCCCGGCCGTACGAGGCCCCCGCGACCGTGCCGGTCGCGGGGGCCTCGGTCTGTCGCCGGAGCCTTTCCGGGCGGGGACACTGAGGGTGTTGACCGGCGGACGAGTGCCCGATAACTTCATTTCAACGAATTGTTGATTCCGCATCGCGGAAGTGAGGAGCGGGGAATGGGCCAGGGGCAGCAGGAGCGGGTGGCGACGAGTCTCGCGGGCGCCGTCGGTGAGGAGATCGGGGCCTCCCTCGCGTCCGTCGACGCCGAACTGGAGCGCCGTTACCCCGGGGACCCCGGCACCCGCCAGCCCGTCCACACCGTCTACGTCCCCGGTGACGCCTTCGCCGCCGACACCCTCCGCTCCTGGGGCGACCGGGCCCTCGCCGCACTCGACGAACACGCCCCGGACGCCGCCTCGTTCGCCGCCGTCCTCGGGCTGGAGGACCGGCTGGCCGAGGACGTGTACGGTCGCGTCCGCGCCAAGCTGGAGCGCGAGCCGGTCGAGGACCTGCGCGTCGACTTCGAGGACGGCTACGGCAATCGGCCCGACGCCGAGGAGGACGAGGCCGCGGCCCGCGCGGCCCGCCTGATCGCCGGGGCGTACGGCGACGGCACCGCCGCCCCGTACATGGGCATCCGCATGAAGTGCCTGGAGGCCGCCGTCCGCGACCGGGGCATCCGCACCCTGGACGTCTTCCTCACCGGCCTGACCGAGGCCGGCGGCCTGCCGGGCGGACTGGTCCTGACCCTGCCCAAGGTCACCTATCCCGAGCAGGTCGCCGCCATGGTCCGGCTCCTCGAGGCCTTCGAGGAGGCGCGCGGCCTCGAGCCGGGCCGGATCGGCTTCGAGATCCAGATCGAGACCAGCCAGTCCATCCTCGCCGCCGACGGCACCGCCACCGTCGCCCGCCTGATCCAGGCGGCCGAGGGCCGTGCCACCGGTCTGCACTACGGCACCTTCGACTACAGCGCCTGCCTCGGCGTCTCCGCCGCCCACCAGGCCAGTGACCACCCGGCCGCCGACCACGCCAAGGCCGTCATGCAGGTCGCGGCGGCGGGGACCGGGGTGCGGGTCTCCGACGGCTCCACCAACGTCCTGCCCGTCGGGCCGGCCGAGAAGGTGCACGCCGCCTGGCGTCTGCACTACGGGCTCACCCGCCGTGCCCTGGCCCGTGCCTACTACCAGGGCTGGGACATGCACCCCGGTCACCTCCCCACCCGCTACGCGGCCGTCTTCGCCTTCTACCGCGAGGGCTTCGAGCAGGCCGCCGCCCGCCTCTCCCGGTACGCCGAGCGGGCCGGCGGTGACGTCATGGACGAGCCCGCCACCGCCAAGGCCCTCGCGGGGTACCTGCTGCGCGGCCTGGACTGCGGCGCCCTCGACGCCGCCGAGGTGGCACGGCTGACCGGTCTGACCCGCGCCGGCCTCGAGGGGTTCGCGGCGCCCCGGCGGGGAGACCTCACGACCTCGGCGCGGTAGCCGGCCAGGTGGCCTGGGTCCGCGGTGGGCGCCCCGTCGCGGGCCCGGGTCGTCCGCTTGCCCCACCTATCGAATCTCGATAGATTTCCATCGTGGTTCGATTGGAGGAGGGGTCATGGGACAACTGACGGTGCTCGCGCTGCGCGCCGTGCTCGCGACGCTGCTGGCGGGCTCGGTGTTCGTGCAGGCGGTGATGGTGCCGCTGCTGGCGAGCGACCTGGAGGGGCTGGACCCGGACTACGCGTACCTGCGGGTCCCGTTCCTCCTCATCGTGCTCCTCGGGGTGGTGGCGGCCCAGGTCGTCCTGGTCTGCGTCTGGCGGCTGGTGACGATGGTGCGGCGCGGCACCGTGTTCTCCCACGCCGCCTTCCGGTACGTGCACATCGTGATCGGCGCGTTCGTGGCCGCCGCGCTCCTGGTGTTCACGCTCGGGGTGCTCCTGGCGCCGGGCGAGGCTGTGGCCCCGGGCGTCGTCCTCCTGCTGGGCGGGGTCGGTCTGGCGGTCCTGGGGGTCGCGCTCGTCGTGCTCGTGCTGCGGATGCTGCTCGCCCAGGCCGTCGCGCGCGACGTCGAGGCGTCGCGGATGCGGGCCGAGCTGGCCGAGGTGATCTGATGCCGATCGCCGTCGACATCGACGTGATGCTGGCCAGGCGGAAGATGTCCGTGGGCGAGCTCGCCGAGCGCGTCGGGATCACCCCCGCCAACCTGGCGGTCCTCAAGAACGGCCGCGCCAAGGCGGTGCGGTTCACGACGCTCGCCGCGCTCTGCGAGGTGCTCGAGTGCCAGCCGGGCGATCTGCTGCGCTGGGAGCCCGAGCATCCCGGGGGTCCCGGAGACCCCGAGGGCGCGGAGGCGCCCCTCGCGGGCGACGCCGGCCGTCCGTGACGCCGGCCACGGCCGAGGGTCCGGCGCCGGGCCGTCGTGCGGCGGCCCCGTCACACGAGCTCCGAACGCCCTTTCCCGGCAGGCCCCTCAGGCTTACGGCACACATGATCAGCGGGGTCACGGGAACGGGGTGGCGGTGTCAGCGGGGGAGTACGGACACACACGGACGGAACCGGCCGGGTGCTGGCCGGCCGTTACCGGGTCACGGCGCGGCTCGGACGCGGTGGCATGGGCGTGGTCTGGAAGGCGGTGGACGAGGTTCTCGGCCGCGAGGTGGCGGTGAAGGAACTGCGCACCTACACCGACGCGGCCGGTCCCGAACTGGCCGATCTCGGCCTGCGGATGCAGCGCGAGGCACGCGCGGCGGCCAGGGTGCGGCACCCCGGCGTCATCGCCGTGCACGACGTCGCCGAGGTGGACGGGCGCCCGCTGGTCGTCATGGAACCGATCGACGGGCCGTCCCTGGACGACGTGCTCCGCGAGCGCGGCGCCCTCGATCCCCGCGAGGCGGCCGGGACCGGCGCCCAGGTCGTGGACGCGCTGGCCGCCGCGCACCGCGCCGGCGTCCTGCACCGGGACGTGAAGCCCGCCAACATCCTGCTCGACCGCTCGGGCCGGACCGTGCTCACCGACTTCGGCATCGCCACCATGGACGACCCGGGCGACGGCTCGGCGACCCGTCTCACCCGGAGCGGGGAGATCGTCGGCTCCCTCGACTACCTGGCCCCCGAGCGCGCCCAGGGCGCCGTTCCGGGACCGGCCTCCGACGTCTGGGCCCTGGGCGCCACGCTGTACGTGGCCGTGGAGGGCGACACGCCGTTCCGGCGCACGTCGACGTTCTCCACCCTCACCGCGATCGTCACCGAGCCCCTGCCCGAGCCCCGCCGCGCGGGCCCCCTCACGCCGGTCCTGCGGCGCCTGATGGACAAGCGGCCCGAGTGCCGCCCGACGGCCGAGGAGGCTCGCGCGCTGCTGGAGGCGGTCGCGGACGCCACCGGCGCGGACGTCCCGACGGCCTCCCTGCGCGGGCCCGCGGTCCCGCTCGACCGGGCCGAGACGGAGCACGGCGTCCCGGCGACGCCGTCGGACCTCGGCCCGCCGAGGCCGCCCGGACCGGGGGCCGGAGCGACGGGCCCCGGGGCCGGCGGTGCGCACGTCGTCCCCGGCACCGCCACGTCCGTCGGGACCGTGGCCTCCCCCGCCGGCCCCCGCCGCAGGGGGCGCGCCCTGCTCGCCGCCGTGGCCGTCACCGCGGCCCTCGCCGCGACCGCGCTCACGGTCGTCGTGCTCGACTCCGCGGGCGGCACCCGGGCGGACGCGCGCACCGGCGGCAGCCGCACCGACGTGTCGGCCTCCGCCGACGCGGACGCCGACCGCCTCCGGAGCCCCGCGCCGACCGGACGGGCCGAGGCGGAGCGCGAGGCCCCGCAGGACGAGCCCGGCGGGAGGGACGGGACCACCGCCCCTCCCGCCTCGACGGCTCCGGCAAAAACCCCGGGCGAGGACGCTTCCGGGAGCAGCGGCACGGCGGGAGACGACGGCGGCGCGACCACACCGGCCCCGGCCTGCCGCCCCACGGGCGGCGGCAAGTACAACTGCCGGGTCGGGCGCACCGCCAAGTCCTACACGGACTCCGGCACCGAGGCCGGCGTCCTCAACGCCGGCACCGATTACTTCTACTGCCAGCAGAACCTGGGCCGCCGCGAGACGTACCGCGAGTGGACCAACGTCTGGTGGGCCAGGACGGACGACGACAGCGGCAACACCGGTGTCTGGGTCAGCGTCGTCTACGTCGCGGGCGGCGACAACGACGGGCCGGTGCCCGGGCTGCCCGCCTGCTGAGGCCGTACGCACCGCTCCGGACCCGGCCGCCGTCCCCGGTTTCCTCGCGGCGCACGGGCGCGCCCCGCGCCCGTGCGCCGGCGCGTTCGACCCGTGCCCGGGCGCGGGCGGCCGGGGCACGGCCGGATCCGTGGTGCGCGGCCGCGACGCGGCAGTGGCGCGTCCTCGCTCGTGTCGGTCACCGAGGGCTGCCGCGCGCCGGGCCGGACGACGAACGGCTCCCGCGCGGGGCCGGGACGCCGACCGGCGAGGCGGTCCCGACCCGTCCGGCCCGTCCCGCCGGACGGCCCGGCTCCCGCGGTGCCCCGGCGGACCCCGGCGCGCGGTGAGCGGTCCTCCGCCGGCACCGGTCGCTCAGTCCGCCGGGGGCAGCTCGCCCGAACCGCGCGTGATCAGCCGGGTCGGCAGCTCGACGCGCTCGGGGCGCAGCAGGGTGCCGTCCAGCTGGCGGAAGAGGCGCTCGGCGGCGGTCCGGCCGAGGGCCGCCGCGTCCTGGGCGACGACCGTGACGCCCGGCTGGAGCAGATCGGCGAGCTCGATGTCGTCGAAGCCGACGAGCGCGACCCGGCGCGTGTGTTCGGCCAGCACCCGGATCACGGTGACCGTCACCCGGTTGTTGCCCGTGAAGATCGCGGTGACCGGGTCCGGGCCGGAGAGCATCTCCCCGGCCGCCCGGCGCACCCGCTCGGGATCGGTGACGCCCAGCGACATCCAGGAGTCCGCCACCGGTATGCCCGCGTCCTCCATGGCGGTCCGGTAGCCGCGCAGCCGCTCGGCCGCGGTGTGGATGCGGGGCATGTCGCCGATGAAGCCGATCCTGCGGTGCCCGTGCGCGATCAGGTGCGCCACGCCGTCGCGGGCGCCGCCGTAGTTGTCCGACACGACGACGTCCGCGTCGATCTTCCCGGCCGGCCGGTCCACGAACACGGTGGCGACGCCCGCCTTCAGCTCCGGCTCCAGGTACCGGTGGTCGTCACCGGCGGGGATCACCACCAGCCCGTCCACCCGGCGGGCGCACAGCGCCAGCACCAGCTCCTGCTCCCGGTCGGGGTCCTCGGCGCTGGAGCCGTTGATCAGCAGGGCGCCGTGCGCGCGGGCCACCTCCTCGACCGCCCGGCTCAGCGGCCCGTAGAACGGGTCCGCCAGATCCTCGAGGACCAGTCCGATGCTGGCGGTGCGGCCCTTGCGCAGCACCCGCGCGCTGTCGTTGCGGCGGAAGCCGAGGGCCTCGATGGCCTCCTGGACGCGGCGCTCCGTCTCCGGCGTGACCCCGGGCTCGCCGTTGACCACCCGGGAGACCGTCTTGAGCCCGACCCCGGCGCGGGCGGCCACGTCCTTCATCGTCGGACGGCTGCCGTAACGGGTCCCTGAGGGGCGGTCGGTGCGGCGGGGCGTCTCCGGCACGGTGTCCTGTCCTGTCCTGTCGTCCACGGGGATGCGTGGGGCCGTGGGGTTGTATGAGGATGTGGCGTCGAGCATAGAGCCTGGACAACGTTGTCAGAGTCGGGGGACACTGTCCACCGCACCCTCCGGCCCGCGCGTCACCGCGGGACCGGGGATGTTGTCTGCCCCCTGTGCCGCCTTCCGGCCGCGCAGGGGCCTTCCGGGCGTTTTCCGATGGTTGACGGGGAGATCCGACACTGATGCACACCGACCTCGTGGCTGCGCTCGACATCGGCGGCACCAAGATCGCCGGCGCGCTGGTGGACGGCCGGGGCCGGATCCTGGTCCGTGCCCAGCGGCCGACGCCCGCGCAGGAGGACGGGGAGACCGTGATGCGGGCGGTCGAGGCCGTGCTCGGCGAGCTCCACGCGTCCCCGCTGTGGCAGGACGCCCGCGCCGTGGGCATCGGCAGCGCCGGCCCCGTGGACGCCTCCGCGGGCACGGTGAGCCCGGTGAACGTGCCCGGCTGGCGCGCCTACCCGCTCGTCGCCCGGGTCCGGGACGCGGCCGGGGGCCTGCCCGTGGAGCTGATCGGCGACGGCGTGGCGATCACGGCGGCCGAGCACTGGCAGGGCGCCGCCCGCGGCCACGACAACGCGCTGTGCATGGTCGTGTCGACCGGGGTCGGCGGCGGCCTGGTGCTGGGCGGCCGGCTGCACCCCGGACCGACCGGCAACGCGGGCCACATCGGCCACATCAGCGTCGACCTGGACGGCGACCCGTGCCCGTGCGGCTCGCGCGGCTGCGTGGAGCGCATCGCGAGCGGCCCGAACATCGCCCGCCGCGCCCTGGCCGACGGCTGGCGGCCCGGCCCGGACGGCGACACCTCCGCCGCCGCGGTGGCCACGGCCGCCCGGGCCGGGGACCCGGTGGCCGTCGCCTCCTTCGAACGCGCCGCCCGGGCGCTGGCCGCCGGCATCGCGGCCACCGCGACCCTCGTCGAGATCGACGTCGCCGTGATCGGCGGGGGAGTGGGCAAGGCCGGCGAGATCCTCTTCGCCCCCCTGCGCAAGGCCCTGGCCGAGTACGCCACCCTGTCCTTCGTCCAGCGCCTCGCGGTGACTCCGGCGCGGATGGGCACCGACGCCGGTCTCGTGGGCGCCGCGGCGGCGGCGCTGGCCGGGCGGACGGACACGGCGGCCATGGGCGTCTGAACGCGGGCTCCCGGGCGAGGGCGTCGCGGGGTGCGGGAACGGGCGTCGCGCGGGGGCGCGGGAGCGTGCCGGACCCGCCCGGGGCGGTCCGCCGGGGAGGAGCGGGGTCCGGCCGCCCGCCCGGTCGCGCGGACGCGTGCGTGACCTCGGGGCCGTCGCGGCAGTTGAGCCCGTCATGAAGAAACGCAGCATGCTCGCCATCGCCTCCCTCGCCACCGGCTTCGTCGTCGCGGCGGTCACCCCGTCGCACGCGCTCGGTGAGAGCCTCGACGGCCTCGGCGCCGACGACGCCCTCAGCACCCTCGACCAGGCCGTCGACACCGACGGCGTCCTGGACCTGGGCGGGGCCCAGGAGGGCAAGGCCTGACGAGAGCCCCACGACAGGACCGCACGGCGCCGGCGTCCCTCGGCCAGAGGGGCGCCGGCGCGTTGTCACGCGTTCTCAACTGGGGCTGGTTTCCGTGGCAGGGTGGAGCGGGCAAGCCACAGGGGGCCAAGAGAAGAGGGGGAACCGTGACCGTCGTCTGGATCAACGGCGCGTTCGGTGCGGGGAAGACCACCACCGCACGCGAACTGATCGACCTGATCCCGAACAGCACGCTCTTCGACCCCGAGGTCATCGGCGGAGCACTCGCACATCTGCTGCCGCCCAAACGCCTCGCCGAGGTCGGCGACTTCCAGGACCTCCCGATCTGGCGACGACTCGTGATCGACACGGCGGCCGCGATGCTCGCCGAGCTCGGTGGGACCCTCGTGGTGCCCATGACACTGCTGCGCCAGGAGTACCGCGACGAGATCTTCGGCGGCCTCGCCGCCCGCCGGATCCCGGTCCGCCACGTCCTCCTCGCTCCGGCGGAAACGATCCTGCGGGAGCGCATAGCCGGCCGGGACGCCCCCGACGGCGAGATACGCGTCCGGCAGTGGTCCTACGACCACATCGAGCCGTACAAGTCCGCCCTCGCCTCCTGGCTCACCGCCGACGCCTACCCCATCGACAGCGGCGCCCTGACCCCGTACGACACCGCCCTGCGGATCGCCGAGGCGGTCGGCAGCGGGACGGCGCCCGCCTGCGACATCGTGCAGACGCCCGAGCCCACCGCCGAGACCGTCGCCGCCGGGGTCCTGCTGTTCGACGAGCAGGACCGGGTGCTGCTCGTCGACCCGACCTACAAGGCGGGCTGGGAGTTCCCGGGCGGGGTCGTGGAGCGCGGGGAGGCACCCGCACGCGCGGGCATGCGCGAGGTCGCCGAGGAGACCGGGATCCGCCTCGACGACGTGCCGGCGCTGCTCGTCGTCGACTGGGAACCGCCCGCACCGCCCGGATTCGGCGGCCTGCGCCTGCTCTTCGACGGTGGCCGCCTCGACTCCGCGGACGCCGGCCGGCTGCTGCTGCCCGGCCCCGAACTGCGCGACTGGCGCTTCGTCTCCGAGGCCGAGGCCGCCGAGCTGCTGCCGCCGGTCCGCTACGAGCGGCTGCGCCGGGCGCTGCGGGCACGGGAACGCGGGAAGGCGATGTACCTGGAGGCCGGGGTGCCGGTGGGATGACGGCGGGGGCCGGCGCGCCCGGCGCAGCCGCCCGGCCCGCCGTTCCCGCGGCCGCGTCGGTCCCCCCGAACGGCCGCGCTGCTCCTGCCCGGCCCCGCCGGTCGCGGGGCCGCCGGTCAGCGGCCCGTCCTCGCGTCACCCGGCGGCGCGCCGTCCGTGTCCGCCGGGCCCCCGTCCGCTCCGTCCGGCCCCGCCGCGCTCCTGTCCGCCGCCTCCGCCGCCTCCGCCGCCGCACGCAGTGCCCGCGCTGCCCGGGCGCGCACCGGAGCGCCGTGGCCGAAGCAGGCCACCTCCGCGTCGAGGGCGGCCAGCCGGTGGCAGGCGGCGAGCACCCGGTGCCGGTCGAGGTTGAACACGCCCGGCATCACGGTGCCGTCCACGGGCGAGGCGGCGACCGTGTCCCCGGTGAACAGCACACCGTACCGGGGCAGGTGGAGCGCGATGCTGCCGTGCGTGTGCCCCGGGACGTGCACGACGTGTGCCCCGCCGCCCAGGTCGAGGACGTCGCCGTCGGACAACTCCGTTACCCGGGTGGGGTGTTCGAAGTCCGCCGGGGGCAGGAGCCGTGCCGCCCGCTCGTGCAGGGGGCGCTCCCAGTCCTCGAACACCGGGGGCGGTCCCGGGACTTCGCCGCGCACGTGCGGCGCGTCCAGCCGGTGCGCCAGTACCTCGGCACCGGTGAGCGCCGCCACCTCGGCCGCGCCGCCCGCGTGGTCCTCGTGGAAGTGGGTGAGGACGATCCGGCGGACGTCCCGCGGGTGCCGGCCCAGCGCGGTCAGCGCCTCGGCGATCGGCGCGCCCGAACCCGCCGGGCCGGCGTCGACCAGCGTCAGCGCGCCGTCGCCGCCGTCCGGGCCGTCGCGCCAGAGGTAGGCCTGGCCGACCGGGAAGCGCAGGAGGTGGAGACGGGGGAGGAGCTCGACGACGTCCATGGGACGACCGTAGGGCGAACCCCCGCCCCAGGGGCGGGGGTTCTGCCGGTGGCAGAGCGGGGAACCGCCCCGCTCAGCTCGCGTCGGACGCGTAGTTGCGCAGGAACAGCGCCTCCGCGACCGACAGCCGCTCCAGCTCGTCGGGCGACACGCTCTCGTTCACCGCGTGGATCTGCGCCTCCGGCTCGCTCAGGCCGATGAGCAGGATCTCCGCCTTCGGGTAGAGGGCGGCGAGGGTGTTGCACAGCGGGATGGAGCCGCCCTGACCCGCGTACTGCATCTCCTGACCCGGGTACGCCACCGCCATCGCGTCGGCCATGGCCTGGTAGGCCGGGCTGGTGGTGTCCGCGCGGAACGCCTGCCCCTGGCCGATCTGCTCGGTGCTCACCCGTGCGCCCCACGGCGTGTGCGCCTCCAGGTGCGCCCGGAGCAGCTTCGTCGCCTCGGCCGCGTCGACGCCCGGCGGGACCCGCAGGCTGATCAGCGCGCGGGCGCTCGCCTGGACGGACGGCGTGGCGCCGACCACCGGCGGGCAGTCGATGCCGAGCACGGTGACCGCCGGGCGCGCCCAGATGCGGTCGGCGACCGTGCCGGAACCGATCAGCTCCACACCGTCGAGCACCTTCGCGTCCTTGCGGAACTGCTCGTCGTCGTACTGCAGTCCGTCCCACGCGCTGTCGCCGGTCAGCCCGTCGACGGTCGTGCTGCCGTCCTCGGCGCGCAGCGAGTCCAGGACGCGGACCAGCGCGGCCAGCGCGTCGGGCGCGGCACCGCCGAACTGGCCGGAGTGCAGGTTGCCCTCCAGGGTGTCGATCCGCACCCGGACGAGCGTCATGCCGCGCAGGGTGGAGGTGACCGTCGGCAGGCCGGCGCGGAAGTTGCCCGCGTCGCCGATGACGACGGTGTCGGCCTCCAGCAGTTCGGGGTGGTCCTCGGCGTACCGCTCCAGGCCGCCGGTGCCCTGCTCCTCCGAGCCCTCGACGATCACCTTGACGTGCACGGGTACGCCGCCGTTCGCCTTCAGCGCGCGCAGCGCCAGCAGGTGCATGATCACGCCGCCCTTGCAGTCGGCGGCCCCGCGCCCGTACCAGCGGCCGTCCCGCTCGGTCAGCTCGAAGGGCGGGGTGGCCCAGCCTGCCTCGTCCAGCGGCGGCTGGACGTCGTAGTGGGCGTACAGCAGCACGGTCTTCGCGCCCTCGGGGCCGGGCAGGTAGCCGTACACCGACTGGGTGCCGTCCGGGGTGTCGAGCAGGGCCACGTCCTGGAACCCCTCGGCGGTGAGCGCGTCCGCGATCCAGCGCGCGGCGCCCTCGCTCTCCTCGCGCGGGAACTGGCCGAAGTCCGCCACCGACTTGAAGGCCACCAGTTCGGTGAGCTCCGCCTTCGCCCCGGGCATGAGGGAAGCGACGGTCGCGGCGACCGGATTCGACGACATGGGCACGCTCCTTGTAGGTGCGACGTTGTACTTCTGCGTACTTCTGTGTACGAGATGATCGTGCGGGCGCGGGTGCGTTCCCGTGTACGGGGCACCCACGCCGCCGATCCTCCCACAGCGGCCTGCGGTGACCGCCGCCGTAGGATGCGGGGGACAGCGGCAGGCGGCTTGATCGGGAGCAGTAGACCATCGTGAGCAGCGAGAACTCTTCGGCGGACGACGTGCGGCAGGTATGGGACGTCGTCGTGGTGGGCGCGGGACCCGCGGGGGCCTCGGCCGCCTACGCGGCGGCGGTCGCGGGACGGCGCGTGCTGTTGCTGGAGAAGGCGGAGCTGCCGCGCTACAAAACCTGTGGCGGCGGCATCATCGGGCCCTCGCGCGACGCGCTCCCGCCCGGCTTCGAGCTCCCGCTCAAGGACCGGGTGCACGCGGTGACGTTCTCGAACAACGGCCGCTTCAGCCGTACCCGCCGCTCCCGGCGGATGCTGTTCGGGCTGATCAACCGGCCCGAGTTCGACCAGCAGCTGGTGGAGCACGCGCAGAAGGCGGGCGCCGAGCTGCGCACCGGCGTCACCGTGCAGCGGGTCGAGCAGCACGGCTCGGCCGTGCCGGACCGGCGCACGGTCGCCCTCGTGCTGCAGGGCGGCGAGACGGTGCTCGCCCGGGCCGTGGTCGGCGCGGACGGCAGCGCCGGCCGGATAGGAGCGCACGTCGGGGTCAAGGTCGACCAGGTCGACCTGGGCCTGGAGGCGGAGATCCCGGTGCCGGAGACCGTCGCCGAGGACTGGAGGGGCCGGGTGCTCATCGACTGGGGCCCCATGCCCGGCAGTTACGGCTGGGTCTTCCCCAAGGGCGACACGCTGACCGTCGGCGTGATCTCGCGGCGCGGGGAAGGCGCCGCGACCAAGCGGTACTTGGAGGACTTCATCGGGCGGCTCGGCCTCGCCGGGTTCGAACCGAGCATCTCCTCCGGCCACCTGACCCGCTGTCGCGCCGACGACTCGCCGCTGTCGCGCGGGCGGGTGCTGGTGTGCGGGGACGCGGCCGGGCTGCTGGAGCCGTGGACCCGCGAGGGCATCTCCTTCGCGCTGCGCTCGGGCCGGCTGGCCGGGGAGTGGGCGGTGCGGATCGCCGAGGCCCACGACGCCGTGGACACGCGCCGGCAGGCGCTGAACTACGCCTTCGCGGTCAAGGCGGGCCTCGGTGTGGAGATGAGCGTCGGCAAGCGGATGCTCGCGGCGTTCGAACGGCGCCCCGGGGTGTTCCACGCGGTCCTCACCGGCTTCCGCCCGGCCTGGAAGGCGTTCAAGGACATCACCCAGGGCTCGACGACGCTCGGCGAGCTGGTCCGCACCCACCCGCTGGCCCACCGCGCCCTGCTGGCGCTGGACCGGCGTCCCGCGGGCGACGAGGTCAGTTCCTGACCGTGATCCGGAAGACCGGGTGGTCGGGGGCGGACGCGACGATCTCCTCGTCGGGGGACGCGGCGGTGACCCCCTGGAAGTACTGGTTCACCTCCCAGCCCCACTTCTCCAGGTAGGTCCGCAGGATCGGGAGCTTCTCCTCGTCGGGGAGCTCCACCGCGGTGAACGAGCGGACCCTGCGTCCGACGCGCAGTTCCCCGCCCCCGGCGGCGCGCATGTTGCGCACCCACTGGGAGTGACCGCGCGCCGAGACCAGGTACCGCCCGCCGTCGTAGGTGTGCGGGTTGACCGGGATGCGCTGCATCCGTCCGCTCTTGCGGCCGCGGACGGACATCTCGGCGGTGCCGGCGAGGCTGACACCGTGCCGGGCCAGCCAGCCGACGACACGGTTGAGCCGGACGGCCATCGGGCCGCTCTTGCGGTAGTACGGCGCTGACGACGACATCGGTGACCCCCGGGCGGCACAGTGGTGTGAGCGGCGCTCTCTTTTGTGAGCAGTGCTCTCGTTGTGTGCTTCAGTCTGCAGGAAGCCGGTGCGGCGGCGCAAGAGCGCCGCTCTCGTTTGTGTGCACTGCTCTGGTTCCGTGGGACACTGATCCGCATGAGCAGCACCGCACGCGGCGCCCGCGCCCGCGCCCGGACCGAGATCACCGCGGCCATCAAGGAAGAGGCCCGCAGGCAACTCGCGGTGGAGGGGGCCGCCAAGCTCTCGCTGCGGGCCGTGGCCCGCGAGCTCGGCATGGCCTCCTCCGCGCTGTACCGCTACTTCCCCAGCCGCGACGACCTGCTGACCGCCCTCATCATCGACGCCTACGACTCCCTCGGTGCGGCTGCCGAGGCGGCGCACGACGCGGCCGCGGGCGCCGGGCCCGTGCGGCGCTGGACCGCGGTGTGCGAGGGCGTGCGCGGCTGGGCGCTCGCCCGTCCGCACGAGTACGCGCTGATCTACGGATCACCGGTGCCCGGCTACACCGCGCCCAGGAGCACCGTCCCGCCCGCCTCCCGCGTCGCCCTCGTCCTCATCGGCATCCTCCGCGACGCGCACCGGGACCACGGACTGGCCGGGCCCCCGCTGCCGGCCGACCTGCGGCCCGAGGCCGTGCGGATGGCCGCCGACTTCGCGCCCGACCTGCCGCCCGCGGCGGCGGTGGCGATGGTGGCGGCCTGGGCGCAGCTCTTCGGACTGGTCGGTTTCGAGTTGTTCGGGCAGTTCAACCGGGTCGTGGAGGACCGCGAGACGTTCTTCCGGCACGCGGCGGGGCAACTCGCCCGCACCGTGGGGCTGGTGCCTCCGCAGCAGGACGGGGCCGACCGGGGCGAGGCCGACCGGGGCCGTGCCTCCCAGGCCACCGGGACCGGGGGCGACGGCAGCAGTTCCGGGGCCTGACGCAGCACCGGGCGTGCAACGACCGCAGCCCGGGACCCGGATCCGCACCCGCCACCTCGGCGAGCCGCCCCCGCGCCTCCCCGTGCACGGCGAGCGCGTCCGCGGGCCGGCCGGTGCGGCACCAGCAGCTCCGCGAGGCGTTCGTGCAGCGGGTGCGCCGCCACGAGCCGGACGAGTTCGTGCGGGTGCCCGAAGGACCGGCCGAGGGCGGCCCCGCCCTCCAGCCGCCCCTCCAGGACGGTGGGCCGCTTCTCGGCCCACCGCAGCCGCTCGGCCTCGTCCTCGTCCTGGCGGCTGCCTACGTGATCCTCTTCCTGATGACGGGCAGCCACCCGCTGCCGCTCAAGGCGACCGTGCTCGACCTGCTGGGCCTGTCGGTGATGTCCGGCCGCCCGGTGCGGGTCCTCCGGGACGGGAACCCGTCCCGGCTCCTCGGCTCCACCCCGACCGGCTCGATCGAGCCCGGCATCCCGGTGCCGACGTCCTGCGTGGCCTACGGACTGTCGACGGGGACCACGAGGTCTTCCCGCCGGCCCGCGTCGAGGAGGAGCACGACCGCACCGGCGACACCGGGAAGGCCGTCGGCGAGGGCCTCCGGCGCGGTCCCCGCCGGTCACCGCCGCGGCCGGCGTCCTCGCCCTGTCCCTCCCGTCCTGCGCCGCCGGCGGCGTCGTCCTCCTCGAGGGACTCGGGGCCGGCACCGCCCTGACGATCCCCGTGGACGCCACCCTCGTCCGGGTCGTGCTGCTGCCGGTGACGATGCGGCTCGCGGGGCGTGCGAACCGGTGGGCGCCGCGACCGCTGCGCCGGCTGCGGATCAGGGAGGCCGACGGGCCGGCGGAGGTACTCCGCCGGGAGTACGCGTGATCACCACGCCGGGGTGACGCCGCGCGGGGCGCCCGGCGTCTAGCGTGGCCGGCATGCACGAGCAGCGTGGGCGAGGGGGCGGGCCGTCCGGGCGGTGGCGCCACGGGCCGCCCGCCCGGTGGCGGTACGGCCCGCCCGGAGGGAGCGGCCGGTCCGACCGGACCGGCGACGGCGGCGGGGCCGGGGAGGACCGGAGCCCCCGGTGGCCCTGGCGCTCCACCGCGCTGCTCACCGCTTTCGTGCTGGTCGGCGCCACCTTCGCGGGGCACGCCCAGGAGGGCGAGCGGGTCGCCCTGGACCCGGTCGCGCGGGTGCTGCTGCTCGTCGCGGGGGTGCTGCTGCTGTGGCGATGGCGTCACCCCGCGCTCGTGGCGTTCGGCACGGTCGCCGCCGTCCTGCTCTACCTGGGGGCCGGATACCCGTACGGCCCGGTGTTCCTCACCGTCGCCGTGGCCTGTTTCAGCGCCGTCGTCTCGGGGCGCCGCCGGGCCGCGTGGGCGGCCTTGGGGACGCTCTGGGCGGGGCACCTGCTGATCGCCCACCTGCTGTACCGGTGGCTGCCGCCGTCCGGTGACCCGGGCGCCTCCTGGAACCAGGAGGTCGTGGCCGCGACCTGGGCGGTGGCGATCGTGGCGGTGTCCGAGCTGGCCCGGAACCGGCGCGAGCAGTGGGCGCGGGAGAGGGCCGAGCGGGCCCAGGCGGCGCGCCGGCGCGCGGACGAGGAGCGGCTGCGGATCGCCCGCGAGCTGCACGACGTGCTCGCGCACAGCATCTCCGTCATCAACGTGCAGGCGGGCGTCGGTCTCGCGCTGCTGGACAGCGATCCGGAGCAGGCGCGCACCGCGCTCGCCACGATCAGGGACAAGAGCAAGGAGGCGCTCGGGGAGGTGCGTCAGGTGCTCGACACGCTGCGGGCGCCCGGCGCCGCGCCCCGCACCCCGGCGCCCGGCCTGGACCGGCTGCCCGAGCTGGTGGAGCAGGCCGCGAGCGCGGGTCTCACGGTCACCGTCGAGGGGGAGCCGCCCGAACTGCCGCCCGGCGCGGACCTGGCCGCCTTCCGCATCGTCCAGGAGGCCCTCACCAACGTCGTACGGCACTCGGGCTCGCGGCACGCACGCGTGCACGTCGGGGAGCGGGAGGGGAGGCTGCGGCTGAGGATCGACGACGACGGGCCGGCGACCGGCGCCGACGCGGGCGGCAGCGGGAGGGGGCTCGCCGGGATGCGGGAGCGTGCCGCCGCGCTGCATGGCACCATCGAGGCGGGCCCGCGCCCCGACGGCGGCTTCCGGGTGCTCGCCGTACTGCCGCTCGAGGCCGAGGAGGACCGGTGATCCGCGTACTGCTCGCCGACGACCAGTCACTGGTCCGGGCGGGGTTCCGCGCGCTGCTGGACGCGCAGCCGGACATCGGGGTGGCGGGGGAGGCGCCCGACGGGGAGGAGGCGGTGCGCCTGGTCCGCGAACTGCGGCCCGACGTCGTCCTGATGGACATCCGCATGCCCGCGCTGGACGGTCTGGCCGCGACCCGCCGGGTCACCGGGGACCCGGAGCTGGCGGACGTGAAGGTGGTCATGCTCACCACCTTCGAGCTGGACGAGTACGTCTTCGAGGCGATCCGCTCGGGCGCCTCCGGCTTCCTGGTCAAGGACACCGAGCCGGAGGAACTGCTGCGCGCGGTGCGGGCGGTGGTCGCGGGGGACGCGCTGCTCTCGCCCGGGGTGACCCGCCGCCTGATCGCCGAGTTCGCGGCCCGCTCCAAGGAACCGGCCGCCGCCGACGCCCTGGCCCTGCTCACCGAGCGGGAGCGGGAGGTGATGGCGCTGGTCGGCATCGGCCTGTCCAACGAGGAGATCGCCCGCCGTCTGGTCGTGAGCCCGCTCACCGCCAAGACCCACGTCAGCCGCACCATGGTGAAGCTGGGCGCCCGCGACCGGGCCCAACTGGTCGTCCTCGCCTACGAGTCGGGACTGGTTCGGCCGGGCTGGCTGGGCTGAACCGGCCGCCCGAAGCGGAGCAGCACGCCGACCGTGCGGACGGCGAACAGGACCGGCGCGAGCACCAGCCCGGCGTGCAGCAGCACGGTCTCCAGGACGTCCGGCAGCGTGAAGAGCAGCGCCGGTCCCGCCACGGCCCCGAAGACGACCGCCGCCGCGAAGGCCGCGCTGCACAGCGCGTACCCGATCTCGACGGTGATCGCGTCCCGCTCGGCCTGGGTCCGCCGCCCTCCGCGCCCCGTCATCCGCGCCCCCCCGTCCGTGGTCGTCCCGGGATCATGCCGGAGAGGTCCGGCCGCGGCAAGTGACCGACGGCCCTGCTACGGTGCGCCCATGGCGGCGATCCCGGTCGAACAGGCGCTCGTGGAACGGTGGCGGGGCATGCTCGCGCTGCACGCGCGGATCCAGTGCGAACTCGACCGTGCCCTGCACGCGCACGGCGTGTGCGCCAGCGACTTCGAGGTCCTGGACGTGCTCGCCGCCCACGACCGTTCCTACCGCGTCCAGGAGATCTCCGCGCGTGTCCACCTGAGCCAGAGCGCGCTGTCCCGGCTGATCGCCCGTCTCGAGAGGGAGGGGCTGGTCGAGCGGGGGAGCTGCCCGGAGGACCGGCGGGGGGTGCGGGTGTCCCTCACGGCGAAGGGGCGCGCGCTGCACGGCGAGGTGCTGCCGGTACAGCGCGCGGTACTGGCCCGGACGCTCACGGACGGCTGAACGGCCGGGCCCCGGGCGTCAGATCACGGCGGACGCGTCCCGCCAGAGCGCGGCGAGCGCCGGGTCACCCGAAACCGCCGGCACCGGCAGCCGGTTCCACAACGCGAGGTACAACCGCTCGGCCGGGCCGGTCAGTTCGCACTCGGCGTCCCCGATCCCGTCCCGCACGGTCACCGGCGGCTCCGGGGACAGCCGTACGGTCCACACGGCGTCGGCGTCGGTGACCCGCACCCGCAGGACGCGCGGCCTCTCGGTGCGCACCCGGCTCCTGCCGCGGGCGTGGAAGCCGCGCAGCAGCTCGTCGATGCCGTCCACGGCGAAGTCGGTGGCCACCGGGGTGGGGGCACCGCCGCGCGCCGACTCCGCGTCGAACCGGTGCACCGCCGTCTCGTGCGCCTGACGGCGGGCCCAGAAGGCGAGCGCGGAGGGCGCACCGGGCAGGAAGGTGAAGCACTCCACGTCGGGCGCCGCGCCGGCCAGGACGTCGAGGAGGCGGCGGTGGCTGTCGCGGTACCAGTCCACGAGTTCCGCGCCGTCGACCTCCGGGGGCTCGTCCATCGGGCGGGGGGCGGCCTGCCGGTCGGCGACGAAGCCGGCGGCCCACCGGTGGACCGCACCGGTGTGCCGCAGCAGGTCCCGGACCCGCCAGCCCGGGCAGGCCGGCACCGGGGCGTCCACGCCGGCCTCCTCGGCGGCTGTGGCCAGCAACTGGCCCTCTTTGTCCAGGATTTCCAGGAACCGGGAAGCGTCCATGCGGCGGAGTCTGCCGCACGCGGCCGGAGCACGCCCCGGATTTTCCTACGGCAGCGGTGTGCCGCCGGTCGCGTTGACGATCTCCGCGGTGATGTACGACGCCTCCTGGGACGCGAGGAAGACGTACGCCGGGGCCATCTCGGCCGGCTGGGCCGGCCGCCCGATGGGCGCCTGCTTGCCGAACTCCTCCGTGTCCGGCAGCGTCGCCGGGATCAGCGGTGTCCACACCGGGCCCGGCGCGACGGCGTTGACGCGGATGCCGCGCTCGATCACCATCTGCGCCAGCCCCTGGGTGAAGGTGACGATCGCGCCCTTGGTCGTCGCGTAGTCCAGCAGGTGCGGGCTCGGCTTGTAGGCCTGCACGGAGGCCGAGTTGATGATGCTGCCGCCCTCAGGCATGTGCGGCAGCGCCATCTTGCACAGCCAGAACATGCCGTACAGGTTGGTGCGCAGCACGCGGTCGAACTGCTCGGTGGAGATCGCCTCGATGCCGTCCGGCTGCGACATCTGGTACGCCGCGTTGTTCACCAGGACGTCGATCCGGCCGAACTCCGACACGGCGCGGTCGATCAGCGCCCGGCAGTTCTCCTCCTCCCGGATGTCGCACGAGACGGGCACGGCGCGCCGGCCGGCCTCCTCCACCCAGCGCGCGGTCTCGGCGGCCTCGTCCTTCTCGCTCTCCAGGTGGGTGAAGAGCACGTCGGCCCCCTCGCGTGCGAACGCCAGGGCGACCGCCCGCCCGATCCCGGAGTCACCACCGGTGATCACGGTCTTGCGGTCCGCGAGCCGGCCGCTGCCCCGGTAGGAGTCCTCCCCGTGGTCCGGCGGCGGGTCCATGGGACCGGTCCAGCCGGGGTGCGGCTGGTCCTGGGACGGGAAGTCGGGGGTCGGATGCCGCTCGGCGGGGTTCTGCTGTTCGGTCACGGTCTCTCCCTGTTCCGCGGGGGTCGGTCGTGTGCGCCGTCCCGTCGCCATGTGATCGACGGACGCGCAGAACCGGGTACCCCGACACGGGACGATCGACCCGACGCCCTGCCCCGAACGGCCGACCGGCTGCGCGACCGGCTGTTCACCGCTCGGGACCACCGCCGCATCGGGCGCAGGCCGGGCCCCTCCCCGGGGCGCGGCCTGCGGAACCGGTGGAAGCCCGGGCGGCCGTCGCCGGCACGCCGTGGGACGAGGCGGTGCTGCCCTCGGAGCGAGGACGGGGATCCGGCACCTCGTCCGCGCGCCTGTGACGACGCCGTCACGGTCCGTGACGCCGGAGCGTCGTCGCGGTTACCGCGTGGCCTGCTCGCCCGCCGCCGACAAGCGCGGCCGGTGCCGGACCGGATCCGGGGCGCCGTGGCCGTCGGGGACCCGCTCGTCGCCGTGAACCCGCCCTCACCGCCGTCCGTCACACGCGAAGTCCCGGATCAGCCGGAGCCGGTCGGCCTCGGGTCGGTGCCGGGACCTCGGAACACCTCGCACCTTCCGAGCCGGGATGTCGCGACAACCCCTGGAACGCGAGGCTCCCCAGCGGGGCCGCGATCGACTTGCGCGTCTTTGGCGCGGGCCCGGCCCTCGGCGAGGGCCGTCCACGCCACGCCCGCGCCCATCGGGACCCGGCGCGTCATCGCCGTCGTCCCCGAGGCGCGGAGGTTCACCCGGCCGAAGGTCTGACGGCTCCGGCGCGGCCCGCGCGAGGCCACGACACCGGCGACGGGCCGGGCCGTCAGGACGCGCACCGATCGCCCGCCCAGCCCCGGAGCAGCGCCTCGCGCTCCCCGCGGTCCGGAGTACCGGCGGCGGCGTGGTCGCGGCCCCACGCCAGGAGGTCGTCGAGGCCGGTGCCGCCGTCGGCGAGACGCCCCAGGACCGCCGTGGACAGCTCGTACTCCACCGCCTCGTAGATTCCGCCGGCGGCGGCGGTGAAGACGCCCACCTCCACCATCCCGTCCCCGGTCGTCAGACGGACGGTGAAGCCGGGCGGCAGTTCGCCCTCTCCGGTCAACGCGACGACCACCGAGTCGAACACCATGGAGGCGAGCCGCCGCGCCGCGGACCGGACGGGGACGTCGTCGACGTCGATCCCGACGATCCCGTCCCAGGCCCAGAAGCCGCCGGGGTCGGTTCCCAGCGCTTCGACGCCGTCCTCGGTGAACCGGACCCCGGAGGCCGATCCACGGGGCTCGGCCCCCAGGTACACGGCGTCCTCGGTGATCCAGAACAGCCCGACCATGGCCATGGATGCCTCCAGCAGCTCGCTTCCGGCGAAGACCGTCTCCGCTCCTCCTCCGAGGGAGACGGCGGCGGCGCCGCGGTGGTTTCGGGCTCTCCCGGTTTCCGGTGCGAAACCGCAGGCAGGGGCCTTCGGATGCTCCGTAAGGACACCGGGATTAACCCATGTGAACCTCTCGGATGGTGGGACCGGACCGCATGGCCGACTGTGGATCACGCGCGGCCGGGTCCACCGTGCTGACGAGGCGTCAGCAGACCGGCCGCCGAGGGAAGGACTCTCAGATGCGCTCTGCCCGCATGGTGCTCGCCACTGCGACGGCCACGGCGGCCCTCGCCATCGCCGCGCCCGCGGCCTACGCCGACCACTCGAGTGACGGGGACCACGACAAGTCTTCCTACAGCGAGGAGTACGACAAGGACAACGGGTCCGACAAGGACAACGGGTCCGACAAGGACAGCGAGTACGGCAAGGACGAGAAGGACGAGAAGGACAGCGACTACGGCAAGGACGAGAAGGACGAGAAGGACAGCGACTACGGCAAGGACGAGAAGGACGAGAAGGACAGCAAGCACGACAAGCCGCACGGCGGGATGCACACGGGCGGCGGGGCCCTGACCGCCGTGGGCGAGTCCGACGAGGACAGCGAGTACGGCAAGGACAACGGGTCCGACAAGGACAGCGAGTACGGCAAGGACAACGGGTCCGACAAGGACAGCGAGTACGGCAAGGACAACGGGTCCGACAAGGACAAGGACTACGACAAGGACAACGGGTCCGACAAGGACAAGGACAGCGACTACAACAAGGACAGCGAGCACGACAAGGACAGCAAGTACGACAAGAAGGAGGAGGACAGCAAGTACGACAAGCCGCGCGGCGGGATGCACACGGGCGGCGGGGCCCTGGCCGCCGTGAACGACGAGGACTGGGGCGGCAAGGACTCGAAGTACGAGTCCGAGTCCTACAAGGACAAGGAAGACTCGCACGGCGAGGACTCCTGGGGCGGCAAGGACGACGAGCACGGTAAGTACGACAAGCCGCGCGGTGGCGTGCACGCCGGTGGCGGTGCTCTCTCCGAGTCCGGTGCCACCGCGGGCGGTCTGGCCGCACTGGGTGTCCTCGGCGCCGGCGCGTACGCGCTGCGGCGCAAGAAGGCCTCCGGAAGCGTGGCCTGAGCCATGTCCGGCGCCATAGCGGCCGCCATAGCGGCCGGGGCCGCCGTACGCGCGTCGCGCGTCATGGCGGCCCCGTTCGCTTCCTGAGCCCGTCATGTCCGCTGCCGTGCCCGAGTGAGGTGGTTCCCCCGATGGCAGCCAGTCCCCCTTCCCCCCGCGAAACCGAGCCGGCCGGAACCGAACCGACGCCGACGAGGCGGAGACTGCGCGCCGCCATGACGGCGGTCTTCTGGAGCGGGACCGTCCTGGTGCTGGCCATGACGTTGCTCGGCGGTGGGGGAGACCCTCCCGACGACACCCGAGTGCCGCACGCTCCTCCCGCGATCTCCACCGCTGCCGCCGATCCGGGGGCGAGCGAACCGGAGGCGAGCGAACCGTCCGGGAACGGACCGTCCGGCAAGTACATGGCACGGTCCAAGCCGACCCGGCTGCTCATCCCGGAGATCGACGTCGACGCGCCCTTCGTCGACCTCGCCATCGGCAAGAACGGGCAGCTCGACGCCCCGCCGCCGCACAACACCAACCTGGTCGGCTGGTTCGCCAAGGGCGCCACCCCGGGGGAGAAGGGCACCTCGATCATCGCCGGGCACGTGGACACGGCGACGTCTCCGGCCGTGTTCGCCCGGCTCAGCGAGCTGGAGGAGGGGGACCGGTTCCGGGTGGTGCGGGCCGACGGGAGCAAGGCGACGTTCAAAGTGCACGACACGGAGTCGTTCGACAAGGACGACTTCCCCGACGAGCGCGTGTACGCCGACGCCTCCAGGGCCGAGGTCCGGTTGATCACCTGCGCGGGGGACTACGACCGTGCCGCCAAGGACTACACCGAGAACCTGGTGGTCTTCGCCCACCTGGTCTGAGGCGGACGGTGGTCGGGCAGCTGCCCGGAAGGGGAGGACGGCACCTTCCGGGCAGCACGCCCGTCAGGCCACGGAACAGGTGGCCCCGTTGAGGCTGAACGCCGTGGGAATGGGGTTGGCGTCGGACCGCGAGGCCGTGAAGCCGAGGGTGACGGAACCGGACGCGGGGATCGTCGCGGTGTACGAGGCGGCGGTCACGCTGACCTCGGAACCGTCCTGCGCCGGGGTGCCGCCCCACAGGTTGGTGATCCGCTGGCCGCCGGGGAAGGTCCAGCGCAGCGTCCAGCCGTTCACCGCCGAGTCGCCGGTGTTGCGGACGGTGACCTCGCCCTGGAAGCCGCCGGGCCACTCGCCCGTCACCCGGTAACCGACCTCGCAGGCTCCCGTCGTCCCGCCGGAGGACGTGGTGACGGCCACCGTGGCGGAGCGCTGGGAGCGGTTGCCGGCGGCGTCCCGGGCGTAGACGGCGAAGGTGTAGGACGTGGCCGGGGCGAGGCCGGTGACGGTGGCGGAGGTGCCGGTCGCCGTGGTGACGACGGTCTCCTCGCCGTCGGCGATCCGCACGACGTCATAGCCCGTGACACCGTTCACGTCGGTGGCGGCGCCCCAGGTGAGGGTGGCCGACGAGGAGGTCACCGCCGAGGCGGCCGGGGTGCGGGGAGGGGTCGGGGCCGTGGTGTCGCCGCCGGAGCCGGAGGAGTAGACCTCGGCCTCCTCGGCGGTGGCGGCGATGCCGTCGGTGCCGTTGAAGAGGCGCTCCCCCCAGGCGGTCAGCCGGTCGGGGTCGAAGTTCGTGACCATGTCCAGGTACTCGACGCCGCCGCCGTTGCCGCTCCAGGACCAGCCGAGGTAGCCGAGGCCGAGCTGCTGGGTGACGGCCAGGATGGTGTCCTCGTCGGGGTTGCCGTCGGAGTGATCGTGGCCGAACTCACCCACCACGATGGGGAGTTCCGCGGCCACGAAGCGGCCCAGGTAGTCGCTGATCTCGGCGGCGGTGTCGAAGACGCCGTACATGTGGACGGAGAAGACGGTGTTGGCGTCCGGGTCGGCGGCGAACACCGAGGCGGCGTTGTCGCGCATGGTGAACGTCCAGTCCTGGCCCCAGTTGGGCGCGTCGACCATCAGTGTGTGGTCGAACCCGGCGGCGCGCAGCTTCTGGATCGCGGCCTTGGTGTCGGCCGTCCAGTTCGCGTAGCCGGTGTTGCCGTGCGGCTCGTTGCCGATGTTGACGATGACGTGGTTCTCCTGGCCGGCCAGGGCGCTCTGCACGCTGATCCAGTAGTCGGCGGCGCGGGAGAGGGTGACCGCTCCGCTCTGCTCGCCGTAGCCGGTGGTGTCGTGCACCTCCAGGACGCAGATCAGCCGGTTCTGCTTGCACTGCGCGACGATGTTCGCCACGTCGGCGGTGTCGTTGCGGGTCCAGCGGTCGCCGCTGGAGAGGACGACGCGCACGGTGTTGGCGCCCTTGGCCTTGATGTGCGCCAGCGAGTCGGTCCGGTCGGCGTACCAGGTGTGCGCGTGGTTGACACCACGCATCACGAAGTCGTTCCCGGACGCCTCCAGCAGCCGTCCGTTCTCGACGCGGAAGCCGGTGGGCGCCGCGTGCGCCGGGGTGGTGAGGGCGAGGAGCGGGAGGAGGAGCCCCAGGAGGGCGGCGACGAGGCCGGCCGCTCGTGGGGCGGTGCGGGCAGGGGGTCTCATGGCGGCTCCAAGGAGGTGAGGGGTGGTGTGCGGGGTGGTCGCGGTGCGTGTGGTGCGTCAGGGGGTGGCCGTGGCCGTGCAGCCGACGGCCGCCGCGGGGGCGGTGGACGTCGCCGGGGCCGTGGCGATGAGGCCGAAGGAGGTGCTCGCGCCGGGGGCGAGGGTGCCGTTCCAGCCCGCGTCGGTGACCCGGGCCGTGCCGTCGGCGGCCGTGGTGAGGGTGCCGTTCCAGACCTGGGTGAGGCGGGCGCCGTCCGCCGGCACGACCGTCACCGTCCAGCCCGACACGGGGACGGGGGAGGCGTTGCGCACCGTCACCTCGGCCTGGTGTCCGCCCTGCCATTCGGCGACGACCCGGAGGGACGCGGTGCAGACGGGGTCGCCGTCACCCGGGTCACCGGGATCGCCGCCCGGGACGCCTTCCTCCAGGAGGGCCGACAGGGCCGGGAACCAGCGGGCGGCGATCTTCTCGTCGCCGGCGGCGTTGGGGTGCACGCCGTCGTAGGTGTCGGTGGCCGTGTCGAAACCCGTCCACTGGTCGACCACGGTCACGGGGGAGCGGTCGGTGCTCGTCGCCTCGGCCCACGCGGGGATCCGGGCGTTGAAGTCGACCACGCGCTGGGCGCAGGCGGCGCACGAGCCGGGGTTCATGGGGATGAGCTGGGCGACGAGGACCCGCATGTCCGGGTTGGACGCCCGCATCTGCGTCACGAGCTCGGTGTAGGCGGCGAGGATGCGGTCGGGGGAGACGCTGCTCCAGACGTCGTTCGTGCCGAAGTGCATGACAACGATGTCGGGACGCGTCGCCGCCAGCCGTCCGGGAAGCAGGTCCCGGGCCGCCGCGTCGGTGACCAGTTCGCCGCCGTGGCCCTCGTTGTCGCCGTCGTGCGCCAGGGCGCAGCCCTGCTCGCGCAGGGTGCCGACGAAGTCGATGTCCGTGTGACCGGCGTCCAGCAACCGGTTCCACAGCACCGCTCGCCAGCATCCGGGTGAACCGGTGATCGAGTCGCCCAGCGGCATGACGCGCACCGGGGCGGCCCTCGGGGCGGCCGCCGCGCCCGGGGCGGAGGCCAGGCCGAGGGGCAGCAGGAGCAGGGCGGTCAGCAGGCTGCGGACCGTGAGCGTGCGTAAGCGTGAGAGGCGGGTGCCGCGCATGGTGTTCCCTTCCCTGAGTGAGGTGGGAGCGCTCCCATGAAGACATCAAGCCATCATTGTCATTAACACGTCAAGAGGTGGGGTGAGGTCTCCGGTTCCGGAGCGGTCCCCGTTCCCTCGGGACGCGGCCCCGGTGTGCCGCGTCCCGACGGGAACCGCGCGTCGGTCAGGCGCCGGCGCGCCTGCGGGGCAGGGCCTTGCGCACCAGCGGCCAGGCCAGCAGCAGCACGACGACCGCGTACACGGTCACCGAGAACGGCGTGCCGACCAGACCCGTGACGCTGCCGTCGCTGATCTGCAGGGCGCGGCGGAGCTGCTGCTCGGCGGCCGGGCCGAGGATGACGCCGATGACGGCGGGCAGCACCGGCAGCCCGTAGCGCCGCATGCCGAAGCCGACCAGGCCGATGAGCAGCAGGATCACCAGGTCGATCACCTCGCCGCCGACGGCGTACGCGCCGACCGCCGCGAAGAACAGGATCCCGGCGTACAGGTACGGCCGCGGGATGCGCAGCAGCTTCGCCCACACCGGTGCGAGCGGCAGGTTGAGGGCGAGCAGCAGCACCATGCCGACGAACAGCGAGGCGATCAGGCCCCACACCAGGTCCGGTTCGCGTTCGAAGAGCAGCGGGCCGGGCTGGATGCCGTACTGCTGGAACGCGGCCAGCATCACCGCCGCGACCGCCGTGGTCGGCAGGCCCAGGGTCAGCATCGACACCAGCGTGCCCGCCGCCGAGGCCGACGCGGCCGACTCCGGGCCGGCGACCCCCTCGATGGCCCCCTTGCCCCACTCGTCCTCGTGCTTCGACAGCCGCTTCTCCGTGACGTACGACAGGAAGGTCGGGATCTCCGCGCCGCCCGCCGGGATCGCGCCGAACGGGAAGCCGATGAACGGGCCGCGCGCCCAGGACTTCCAGGTGCGCTTCACGTCGGCGCGGCCCAGCCACGGCCGGCCCACCGGGATCGGTTCCGGCGGCCTGCGCCGCAGGTGGGCGGCGACCCACAGCGCCTCGCCGATGGCGAACAGGCCCACCGCGACGATCACCACGTCGATGCCGTCGGCGAGTTGCAGGGAGCCGAAGGTCAGCCGCTGCTGACCGGTCATCCGGTCCAGGCCCACCAGACCGATCGTCAGGCCGATCAGCAGCGAGGCCATGCCCCGGATCCGGGACGAGCCGAGCACCGACGTCACCGCGATGAACGCCAGCACCATGATGGCGAAGTAGTCGGGCGCCCCGATGTCCACGGCCAGGTCGGCGACCGCCGGCGCGAGGGCGACCAGCAGGATCGTGCCGACCATGCCGCCCGCGAAGTGCCCGATGGCGGCGGCCGCCAGCGCCTGCGCGCCGCGCCCCGCCTTGGCCATGGGGTTGCCCTCCATGGCCGCGACCACGGCCGCGCTCTCCCCGGGCGTGTTCAGCAGGATGGACGTGGTCGAACCGCCGAACATCGCACCGTAGTAGATGCCCGCGAACATGATGAACGCGCCGGTCGGATCGAGCCCGTACGTCACCGGCAGCAGCAGCGCCACCGCCATCGCCGGGCCGATGCCGGGCAGGACCCCGATCGCCGTGCCGAGCAGCACGCCCACGGCCGCCCACAGCAGGTTGATCGGGGTGAGGGCCGTGCCGAAGCCGTCCATGAGGGAGTTGAAGGCGTTCATGTCACAGCACTCCCATCAGCGGACCGCCGGGCAGCGGCACTCCGAGCAGCTTGTCGAACACGGCGTAGGTGACGAGGGAGACCACCGCCGCGATGAGCGGATCGCGGTCGAACCGGCGGCTGCCCAGCGCGAACGCCGCACCCCAGAAGAGGAGCGCGCCCGCGGCGGGGAAACCGAGCGGGTCGATGAGGACGGCCGCGCCGAGGAACACCCCGGCCAGCAGCAGCACCGTGCGCCAGTCGGCGGGTTCGGACAGGTCGACGTCCTCGCCGGTCTCGGCCTGCCCCCGGCCGCCGCGCAGCACGTCGAGAGCGAGCAGGGCGGCGACGACGAGCAGTCCCGCGCCGACGACGACCGGCACGGTCCGGGGTCCCACGGGGCCGCGCTGGGTGATGTCGACGTCCATGGTGAGGGCGTCGGCCAGGACGAGCACGCCCAGCACCGACAGCAGGACGCACACGCCGAGTTCGGAGTGGTCGCGGAGCCAGGAGCGCCGTCCGGCGGCGGGCGCGGGGGAGGGGGAGGCGGGGGAGGGGTCGGTGGTCGGTGTCGTCACAGTCCCAGCTCCTTCAGCACCGAGACCACGCGCTCGTCCTCGGCGTCCAGGAACGCGCCGAACTCCTCGCCGGTCAGGAAGGCGTCGTCCCAGCCGTTGCGCTTCAGCGACTCCCGCCACTCGTCCGAGGCGTGCAACTCCTGCACCAGGCTCACGAGCTTGCGGCGCTCGGTGTCGGACAGGCCGGGCGGGGCGACGATGCCGCGCCAGTTGGTGAAGCTCACGTCGTAGCCCGCCTCCCGGAGCGTGGGCGCGTCGAGCCCGGGGACGCGCTCGGGACCGGTGACCGCGAGCAGGCGCAGCTCGCCCGCCTTGATCTGGTCGAGGTACTCGCCGACGCCGGAGACGCCGAAGGCGACCTTGCCGCCGAGGATCGAGGCGAGCAGTTCGCCGCCGCCGTCGAACGGGATGTAGTTGACCTGCTTCGGGGAGATCCCGGCGGCCCGTGCCATCAGCATCGGCGCGAGGTGGTCGGGCCCGCCGGGGGAGGATCCGCCGCCCACCGGGAGCTTGCCGGGGTTCTCCTTCCAGGCGCCGATCAGGTCGTCGATCGTCCGGTACGGGGAGTCCTTCCCGACCACGATGACGTCCTGCTCCTCGGTGAGCCGGGCGATCGGGGTGGTGTCCGCGAGGGTCCTGGGCGCGTCGTTGGAGCGCACGGCGCCGACCACGCCGAGGCCCATCGACATGGCGAGCTTGCCGTTGCCGTGTTCGCTCACCAGCCGGCTCAGGCCCACGGTGCCGCCGGCACCGGGCAGGTTGAACACCTCGATGCCGGGGGTGAGCCCGGCGTCCTCGGCGTTCTTCGCGGCCGTGCGGGCCGTGATGTCGTAGCCGCCGCCGGGCGTGTTGGGAACCATGAAGCGCAGGCCCGGGATCCGGGTGCCGGTGTCGGCGCCGCTGCCGGTCGTGAGCAGCGGCGGGCCCACGAGCACGAGCACGGCGGCTCCGAGCAGGGCGAGGGGGGTGCGCAGGCGCACGAGTGCCACCACCTGTCGGTCGTCGTCTGGGGAATGGCGCGAAGCCCTGTGGGGGAGGGTGACGCGGGCCACATGGTGCCCGGGCGTCGCCGGGCTGTCCCGCTTGCGCAACCAAAGGAGGTTGTGGTCTTTGCGTCAACGGGTGCTCCGGGCCCCCTCGCCGGCCCCTCGTGGCGCACGTCTCTTTCCTGCGGCCGCAGGTGAGGGCCATGATGGGCGGCTCCGGCGCCCACGCCGCACACCGTCGCGCCGGTCGGGGGCGACGGTCACCGAAGGACCGCCGGCCACCTCGTCGACGCGGTGGCGGAAGGAGCAAGGCCGATGACCAGCAGGCGGGGCGAGCACCCCACGCCCACGACCGCCGACCCGATCGACGTGCTCGTGGTCGACGACGACTTCAGGGTGGCCCGGGTGCACCGCGCCTACGTCGAACGCCTCGAACCGTTCCGGGTCGTCGGCGTGGCCGGCACCGGTGAGCAGGCCCTCGCCGCCGTGGACGAACTCCGTCCCGACCTGGTCCTGCTCGACCTCTACCTGCCGGACCTCTTCGGCCTCGACGTCATCCCCCGGCTGCGCACCGCGGGGCACGACTGCGACGTGATGGTCATCAGCGCCGCCCGGGAGGCGGACGCGGTGCGCGGCGCGGTCCGGCACGGGGTCGTCGACTACCTGCTCAAGCCGTTCGAGTTCGAGGACCTGCGGGGTCGCCTGGAGCGCTACGCCGTCCAGCGGGGCCGGCTGCTCGAGACGGTCGTCCGCGGCCAGGCCGACGTCGACCGCGTCCTGGCCGGGGCGGCGGCTCCCGCGTCCCCCCTGCTGCCCAAGGGCATGAGCGCGGAGACCGCCGAGCTGATCGAGCGCACCCTGCGCGAGGCCGAGGGCACCCTGTCGGCCACCGAGTGCGCCCGGTTGACCGGAGTCTCCCGGGTCAGCGCCCGCCGGTACCTGGAGTACTTCCACACCGCCGGCTGTGCGGAGGTGTCGCTGCGGTACGGAGCGGCGGGACGGCCGGAACGCCGGTACCGGTTCCTCGGCCAGGGCGGCGGGCGGTCCGGCGGGCTGCGCTCGGGCGGCGGGGCCCGGGCGTAGACACCGGGGCGCGGACAGCGGATCCGGGATCCCGGGCAACAGATGCCGGACACCGGGCAGCGGGCCCGGAGACCGGTTCGCGGATGTCGGTCCGCGCGTCCTCGGCAGGGTGCGCGGGGTTGTCCCGTCCCCTGCCCGGGCCTAGGGTCGACGGCTGGAGAAAGCGCTTTCCGAGCGTGTGCCCGCCGATCCTCCCAGGAGCGCCGCATGACCTTGTCCCCCGTCCGCCGCCGTGTCGCCGTGATCGGCACCGGCGCCATCGTCACCGGTGGTCACCTGCCCGCGCTGCGCGCCCACGCCGACCGCACCGAACTGGTGGCCGCCGTCGACGTGGACCGAGGGCGCCTCGACGCCTTCCGCACCGCGGCGGGAGAACACGTCGCCGGCTTCACCTCGGTGGGCGCGATGCTGGACGCCGTGCGCCCCGACCTGGTGCTGATCGGGACCCCGCCGTCGCTGCACCGGGAGCAGACGGTGGCCGCGCTCAAGGCGGGCGCCTGGGTGCTGTGCGAGAAGCCGCTGTGCCTGTCGCTCGCCGAGTACGACGAGATCGCGGCCGCCGAGGAGGCGTCGGGGGCGTACGCGTCCGTGGTCTTCCAGCACCGCTACGGATCCGGTGCCGGGCACGCCCGTGAACTGATCGCGAGCGGCGAACTGGGCGCCCCGCTGGTCGCGCACTGCCAGACCACCTGGCACCGGGACGCCGCCTACTACGCCGTGCCCTGGCGCGGGCGGTGGGCCACCGAGGGCGGCGGGCCGACGATGGGGCACGGCATCCACCAGTACGACCTGCTGCTGCACCTGCTCGGCGAGTGGGAGGAGGTGCGGGCGATGGCGGCCCGCCTGGTCCACGACACCGAGAGCGAGGACGTCTCCACCGCTCTGGTGCGCTTTCGCAGCGGCGCGCTGGCGACCGTCGTCAACAGCGTGCTCTCGCCGGACGAGGTGAGCCGCATCCGCGTCGACTGCGCCGACGCGACGGTCGAACTCACCCACCTCTACGGGCACGGCAACGACGACTGGTCCTACACCCCGGCCCGGCACGTCCCCGCCGAGCGCGCCGCCGCCTGGCGCGCCCCGGCACCCGACGTCCCCAGCTCGCACACGGCCCAGCTGGGAGCCTTCCTCGACGCCTACGACACCGGGGAGAGGCCCCCGGGCAGCGGACGACAGGCCCGGAGCACCCTGGAGTTCGCCGCCGCCCTGTACAAGGCGGCGTTCACCGGACGGCCGGTGCGGGCCGGTGAGATCGCCCCCGGCGACCCCTTCCACGCGGCCATGCACGGCGGTCACCCCGACTGGGCGCCCGAGGAGCGGGCATGAGCATCCGCGTCACCCACACCCACGGCGAGGCCGTCACGGTCACGGCCGCGGGCGGTACGGAGATCCTGCGCTACGTCTACCGCCCCGACCCCGAACCGTTCGAGTCCCGCAAGCCGTACGCCCATCCGGTGCGCACCCTGGCCGGCCGCACGGTGACCGGGTACCGCCCGAACGACCACCGCTGGCACAAGGGACTGCAGATGACGGCCAGTCATCTGTCCGGGCAGAACTTCTGGGGCGGCAACTCCTACGTGCACGGCCGGGGTTACCTCGCGCTGCCCGAACGCGTCGGTTCGATGCGACACGAGGGCTTCTCCGCGTTCACCGCCGGGGACGACCGCCTCGACTGCACCGAGGACCTCACCTGGGTCGCGAACGGCGGCGCCGAGTGGGCCCGGGAGGAGCGGGGCCTGAGCGTCCACTCGGTCGACGAGGAGGCCGGCGCCTGGGTGCTGGACTGGTCGATCCGGCTCACCAACCTCCGTGACACGGCGCTGGAGTTCGGCTCGCCGACCACCGCCGGCCGGGAGATGGCCGGCTACACCGGACTCCAGTGGCGCGGCCCGCGCGACTTCACCGGCGGCACGGTCCTCGCCCCGGACTCCGACGCGGGCGCGGCGGACCTCATGGGCACGCAGGGCCCGTGGCTCGCCTTCACCGCCGAACACGACGAGTACGACGGCCACTCCACGCTCGTCTTCGCGCACGCGCCGGAGAACCTCGACGAGCGGACCGCCGTCCACGCGTCGCACTGGTTCGTCCGCGCGGAGCCGATCCCGTCGGTCGCGTTCTCCTGGGCGTTCTTCGAGGAGTTCGCGCTGCCGCCGGGCGGGTCCTTCGCCTACCGCTACCGGATCGTCGTGGCGGACGGAGCCTGGGACCGGGACCGGGTGAGCGCCCACCTGAAGGGCGTGCCGTGGTGAGCGGGCCCGTGTTCGGCGCCCCGCTGCCCGGCGCGGTCGGGCTGTCGCACCTGAGCCCCTACGACTGGGAGGCCGCCGACGGGCTGTGCGGCGGCAGCCCGCACCTGCACCTGGTGTGCACGGAGGCGTACGTCGTCACCGGCGGCCGCGGCGCCGTGCAGACGCTGAGCCCCGACGGCCACCGGGACATCCCGCTGCGGCCGGGCACGGTCGCCTGGTTCACGCCCGGCACGGTGCACCGGATGGTGCAGGGCGACGGCCTGCGGACCACCGTGCTGATGCAGAACAGCGGACTGCCCGAGGCCGGGGACGCCGTCTTCACCTTCCCGCCCGAGGTGCTGGCCGACCCCGGCCGCTACGCCGCCGCGGCGGCACTCCCGCCCGGCACCGGACCGGAGACGGAGGCGGCCGCGCGGCGCCGCCGGGACCTCGCCGTCGAGGGCTACCTCGGCCTGCGCGAGGCGCTCGTCGCCGGGGACGCCGGCCCCTACCGGGAGTTCCAGCGGGCCGCCGCCCGGCTGGTGCGCGACCGGGTGCCGGTGTGGCGGGAACTGTGGCGGGCCGGGGCGCTGGCCGCCGCCGAACGCACGGGCGCCCACCTGGACGCGCTGGCCGCCGGCGACCCCGCCCACCTGGGCGAGGCGACGGCGTACCGGGCGGAACCCAGCCGCCTCGGCGGGTTCGGCATGTGCGGACGGCGGGACGAGTACGCGCTGCCGGGAGCCACGGTGCCGTACGACGGAGCGTGACGCACGGCCGCCGCGCGGGCCCCGGCGGCGCCCGTCGTCCGGCGGCCGTGCGGGGTTCGGGGGCCGTGCGGGGTTCGGGGGCAGCGTCGTCCGGCGCCCGCTACGGCTGCGGAACGCCGCGGGGCAGGGCTGCCCGGCATCCGCGGGTCCCGGCCGTGCCTCACGGCCGCCGGGCGCCGGTCCGCGTCGGGGCCGCCGGCCGGAGGCGGCCGTCACGGCCGCCGGTCACCGCCGCCGGTCACCGCCGCCGGGCCCGCAGCGCCCGGCCGGGTCCGTACGAGGCGGGGAAGCGGGACGCCGCCACGGCGAGGGCGGTGGCGGCGCTGGCGATGCCGAGGACCGCGCCGGCGGCCACGTCACCGGGGTAGTGCACGCCCGTGTGGACGCGGGAGTAGCCGACCGCGCCCGCCAGCGCGCCGAGCGGCACCGAAGCGGCGGGCAGCACCGTCCCGACGGCGGTGGCGAACGCGACCGCCGAGGCGGTGTGCCCGGACGGGAAGGACGCCGACGTCGGCATCGGCACGTGCCGGTCCACGGTCACCCGGGCCGCCTCCCGGTCCGGCCGGGCCCGGCGGACCAGGCGCTTGCCCAGCAGGTTGGCCGACGCCGAGGCCACCGCGACGGCCCCGACGCCGACGAGCGCCGCCCGGCGCGGCCGCGGTCCGCCCAGGGCGAGGGCCCCGGCGACGGCGAACGAGATCTTGGAGTGGTCGGCCGCGTGGGAGAGCCGGCGCAGTGCCCGGTCGAGGGTCGGCGTGGGCGTGGCGGCCACCGCCGCGTACAGGGCGCCGTCCACGGCCCTGAGGTCGCCGAGCACGGCCGAGGCGACTCTGCGCAGTCCGTCGGCGGGCGGTACGGGCTCCGTGAGCGGACGGGTGACGTCCTGGTCGGTGCTGGTCGGCTCGCTCATCTCGTCTCTCCCGCGGTGGCATCGTGGAACAGGGCCCGCGGACGGGGCCGCGCCTGGTGGTTCCCGCACGGTGGGGCGGGAACCACCACAGGTGCCCACGGTACGCACGCCCCACACGAGGGCACCGCCCGCCCCACCCGGAAGGCGCGCGGGCGCAGGGAGGTGCCGGCACGGGGACGGGGGAGAAGGCCGTGGCCGCACCGGCGGTCGTCGGATCGAGGACCCGTCCGCCGCGAGCGGCAGCGCGACGCCGTCGTGGGCGGAGCACCGGAACGGGTCGGACCGGCCGGTGCCGAGGGCGCGGCGGGCGCACCGGAGGGCGCCCGCCGCACCCGCAGGCGGCCCCGGACGAGGGCCGGGCCGTCGGCCCCGACCGCCACATCGGTGCCGACGCCCGAGGCCGGCCCGGCCCCGGCCCGGCCCCGGCCCGGCCCCGGCCCGGCCCCGGCCCGGCCCCGGCCCGGCCCCGGGCCGGCCGTGGGCGGGCGTGGCGGCGTCGTCGCCCCCGTCGCCGGCCACGGCGCCCGGACGGCCCTCCGCCGGGAGCCGCTCGACCCCGTCCCCAGCGTCCCGCGGCAGCACCCCGGTGCTGACGCCCTCCGGCGCGGGGCCGACCGCGCGGGCGACGGACCGCCTCGGCCGCGTCCCCGGCCCGAGCGGGTCCCGCGGCACCCGAAGGGCCCGCCCCGCCGGCAGCCGCTCCCGCCCCGCGAGCACCGCGCGAGCGTCCGCGGCACCCCGGACACCGAGCCCGGTGACGTTCGCGGAGTCCTCCGGTGCGGGCGGCGCGCCCCCCCTCCTCCGGCGCGCCCGCCGGTCCTGTCGAGGACCACGGTGCCGGCCACCGGCGCGCTCGGGGCGCCGTCCTCCGGCCGGGCCTCTTCCCGGTCCACCGGCTCATGGGGTATCCGTCCCGAGTTTCACGCATACCCCTGCCCCGTATGCCGCACACGCGCGCCGACAGCTTGACTTGGTACCCCCAGGGGGTATGGTGAGCTGCATGGAAGCCGGTCCGAGCGGGCCGGAGGCCCCGTTTTCCGAGGAGAGACGGTCATGCACACCGGACTGAAGATCACCGCGTTCGCCGCCGCCCTGGCCGCCACCTTCGGCACGGCCTACGGCGTCGGCCAGGGCCTCGACCCGGTCGTCGCGGACCGCCCGCCCGCGCACGACGAGCGGCACGCCCCGCCGCCGCCGGCGGCGGCCGAGGGGGCCGGCGGCCACGCCGGGCACGAGACCACCCCCGCCGGCGGGCTCCAGATCTCCGAGAACGGCTACACCCTCGACCTGAGGACCCCGCACGTCACCGCCGGAGACCGCGCCGACCTGCGCTTCACCGTCCGGGACGACGAGGGCCGCCCGGTCACCGAGTACCGCCGCGAGCACGACAAGGAACTCCACCTCATCGTGGCCTCACGCGACCTGCTCACCTACCGCCACCTGCACCCGACCCGCGCCGCGGACGGCACCTGGTCCACCCCCGTCGAGCTGCCCCACGCCGGCGGCTACCGGGTCTTCGCCGACTTCACCCCGGCGAAGGAGGGCGCGCGCAACCTCACCCTCGGCGCGGACCTCGCCGCGTCCGGCCCCTACCGCCCGCAGGAACTGCCGCACCCCGCCGGCACGGCACAGGTCGACGGCTACGAGGTCGAACTGACCGGGGCGCTGCGCCCGGGCCGGGCGGGCGAACTGCGCCTGACCGTCTCCCGCGACGGCAAGCCCGTCACCGACCTCCAGCCCTACCTCGGCGCCTACGGCCACCTGGTCGCCCTGCGCTCCGGAGACCTCGCCTACCTGCACGTCCACCCCCACGGCGAACCCGGCGACGGCACGACCGAGCCCGGTCCGACGGTCTCGTTCACGGCCACGGCACCCAGCAGCGGCACCTACCGGCTGTTCCTGGACTTCAAGCACGACGGAGTCGTCCGCACGGCGGCGTTCACGGTCCGGGCCGGAGCGGAGGCGGGCACGCGGGCACCGGACGACGGCACGCCCGCAGACCCGGCGCCCTCCGGCGACGACGCGCCGGCGCACCCGGACGGCCACGGCCACTGAGCCTCAGCCCAGGGCGCGGTCCAGATTGAACGCGGCGCTGATCAGGGAGAGGTGCGTGAACGCCTGCGGGAAGTTGCCCTGTTGCTCCCCGGTGTGGCTGATCTCCTCGGCGTACAGGCCGAGATGGTTGGCGTAGGTGAGCATCTTCTCGAAGGCGAGGCGCGCCTCGTCGAGCCGTCCGGCCCGGGTCAGCGCCTCGACGTACCAGAACGAGCAGATGGAGAACGTCCCCTCGTCGCCGCGCAGTCCGTCCGGGCTCGCCTGCGGGTCGTAGCGGTAGACCAGCGAGTCCGACACCAGGTCCTCGGTGAGGGAGTCGAGCGTGGACAGCCACTTCGGGTCGGTCGGCGCGATGAACTTCGACAGCGGCATCATCAGCAGCGCCGCGTCCAGCACGTCCCCGCCCTCGTACTGGACGAAGGTCCGGCGCGTCGCGGACCAGCCACGGCTCATGATCCGCCGGTAGACGGTGTCACGGACCGTCTGCCAGCGGGCCAGGTCGGCGGGCAGGCCGCGCCGGTTCGCCATGCGGATGCCCCGCTCGATCGCCACCCAGCACATCAGCCGCGAGTACAGGAAGTCCCTGCGCCCGCCGCGGGTCTCCCAGATCCCCTCGTCGGGCTGGTCCCAGTGCGCGCACACCCAGTCCACCAGCGCGCACACGTGGTCCCACTGCTCGCTGGAGACAGGCTCGGCCCACTTGTCGTACAGGTAGATCGAGTCGATCAGCGCCCCGTAGATGTCGAGCTGCAGCTGATCGGCCGCGGCGTTGCCGACGCGGACCGGTGCGGAGCCCTGATGCCCCTCCAGGTGGCCGAGTTCGCGCTCGGGCAGGTCGGTGCGGCCGTCGATGCCGTACATGATCTGCAGCGGGCCGGACGGCTTGGCGTCACCCGGGCTGATGTGCCGGGACACGAACCCCATGAACGCCTCGGCCTCCTCGGTGAAGCCCAGCCGCAGCAGCGCGTACACGCAGAACGCCGCGTCGCGCACCCACACGTACCGGTAGTCCCAGTTGCGTTCCCCGCCGAGCTCCTCGGGCAGGCTCGTGGTCGGTGCCGCCACGATCGCCCCGGTCGGCGCGTAGGTGAGCAGCTTCAGGGTGAGGGCGGAGCGGTGCACCATCTCCCGCCAGCGGCCACGGTAGCGCGAGGCGGAGAGCCACCGCCTCCAGTACCGCACCGTCGCGCCGAACTGCCTCTCCGCCTCCCCGCACTCGCACCGGCTCGGGGACACGTCGCCGCCGATCTGGTCCAGGGCGAACACCGCCGTCTCGCCCTCGGCCAGTTTGAAGTCGGCCCGCACGTCCGCTCCGTCGGCCTCCATCGGGACGGTCGCGGTGAGCGCGAGGGCCTGATCGCGGGAGTCGAAGACCGCGGTGTCGCCGGTCAGCCGCAGGGTGTGCGGCCGGGTGCCGTACGCGAACCGCGGTGCCACCCGCGTCCGGAACGGGAGGGAACCGCGCACGCACAGCACCCGCCGGATCAGCCGGTGGCGCTCCTCCTCGGTCGCCTCCCCGGCGATGGGCATGAAGTCCTGCACCTCGCCGAGCCCCTCCTCGGTGAAGAACCGGGTGATCAGGACGTTGGTGTCGGGGAAGTAGAACTGCTTGGTGCGGGCCGGCACGGCCGCCGCCAGTTCGAAGCACCCGCCGCGCTCCGCGTCCAGGACGGCGGCGAAGACGCTCGGCGCGTCGAAGGCCGGACAGCAGTACCAGTCGATGGTGCCGTCGGTGCCCACCAGGGCCACGGTGCGCAGATCGCCGATCAGACCGTGGTCGGCGATCGGCACGTACCGCCGTGCCCCGAACGTGTCCCGCTCCCCGGTCGTCCCGTCCATCGCAGCCTCCCTGGCCGGCCCGGCACGCCTCACCTGCCAGCTTAGGGCCTCTCCACGAGGTCAGCCCGCGCTCGCCGGTGGAGGACGGCCGGCCGCCCGGGGCGGCCGGCCCGGGACGTGCCCGGTCCCGCACCGGCCCCTCGGGAGTGCGGATGGGCCCGGCGAGCGGGGGAGGGGCGCGGTGTCGGACGGGTCCGCACCGAGCGGTCCCCGGGAGGTCGGGCCCCGCCGGCTCCCCGGCAGGCCCGGCAGCGGAGGGGCGGGCCGCGTCCGCCCCGGCCGGTCTCCGCCGGGCCGACGGGTGGCGGTCGAGGCGGGGAGGAGCGGCATCGCCGACGCCCCCGGATTCCGCGGGCGCTTCCGCCGCGAGGTCGAGCCGGCGATGAGGGCCGGCGGCCGCCGGACCGCCGCCGTGGTGGAGGCGGACCCGGACGCCCCCGAGCCGCGGATCGCGAGCGAGTACGTCCCCGGGCCCTCCCCGCACGGCGGGATCGCCGACGACGGCCCGATCCCGGCGGCCGGGGGACGCGACCTCGGAGCCGGGCCGGCGGAGGCGCCGGCCCCCGTCCGCGCGCGGGCACTCGGCGCCTTGGCCCGGCCGGGCGTCCACCAGCCGCATCCCGAGGCCTCAGGCGGAACCGTCCTACGGCCCTCCACCCGTCGGCCCCCTGAACGCGGCTCAGACCACGACGACCCGCACCCCCGCCTCCTCGAACCGGCGCACCGTCTCGGCAGCCGCCGCCGAGTCCGTCACGAGCGTGCCCACCGACTCGGTCGCGCAGATCCGGGCGAACGCCCGCCGGCCCAGCTTGCTGGAGTCGGCGGCCACGACCACCCGCTCGGCCCGCTCGCACAGCAGCCGGTTGATCGCCGCCTCCGCCTCGTCGTGGGCCGCGGCCCCGTGCGCGACGTCGAAGGCGACGACGCCGAGCACCGCCACGTCGAGGGTGATCTGATCCAGCACCCCGTCCGCGAGCGGCCCGATGAGCTCGTACGACTGGGCCCGCGCCACCCCGCCGGTCACCACGATCTTGAACTGCGGCCGTACGGCGAGCTCATTGGCGATGTTGAGCGCGTTCGTCACCACGGTCAGCGCGGGCGACCCGGAGCCGAGGTCGCCGCGCACGGCCAGCGCCCGCGCCACCTCCGTGGTGGTCGTGCCGCCGGTCAGCCCGACCGCCTCGCCCGGCGCGACGAGGTCCGCCACCGCCTTCGCGATGCGCTGCTTCTCCGGGGCGCGGCGCGCGGTCTTGTAGCGCAGCGGCAGCTCGTACGACACCCCGTGCACGACCGCGCCGCCCCGGGTGCGCACCAGCATCTGCTGCTCGGCGAGCTGGTCGAAGTCGCGCCGGATCGTCGCGGCCGACACCGACAGCTCGGCGGCCACCTCCTCGACGTCCAGCCGGCCGCGCTCGACGAGCAGCTCCAGCAGCGTCTTCCAGCGGGCGTCCCGCGACATCCGCCCTCCCGTTCCCGGCCGTTCCCCGTCCTCCGGCGACCCTAACGCACCCGCCCTCCGCTCGAATGCTTGATTCTGCGCGAAACCTCGCTCTATGTTGCAACAACAATCATCGAGTGGTCGGGGGTGCGACATGACCCATGTCGAGGACGAACTGAACAGCCAGCCCGAGTGCTGGAACCGCGCCGCGGCACAGGCCGCGGAGCACGCCCCGGCGCTGCCGGCGCCCGGTGAGCGGGTCGCGGTCATCGGCTGCGGCACCTCGTACTTCATGGCGCAGGCGATCGCGGTCCTGCGCGAGGCGGCGGGCCGGGGCGAGACCGACGCCTTCGCCGCCTCGGAGTTCCCGCACGGGCGCGCCTACGACCGGGTCGTCGCCCTGACCCGCTCCGGAACCACCACCGAAGTCCTGGACCTGCTCGAGAAGTTGAAGGGCACCACCCGCACCACCGCGGTCACCGCCGACCCGGCCACCCCCGTGATGTCACTGGCCGACGAGCCGGTCGTCCTCGACTACGCGGACGAACGCTCCGTCGTCCAGACCCGGTTCGCGACCACCGCCCTCACCCTGCTCCGCGCCCATCTGGGCCTGCACACCGGAGCGGTCGTCGAGGACGCCCGGACGGCCCTGACGACACCCCTGCCCGAAGGACTCGTGGACTGCTCCCAGTTCACCTTCCTCGGCCGCGGCTGGACCGTCGGCCTGGCCAACGAGGCCGGGCTGAAGATGCGCGAGGCCGCACTGGCCTGGACGGAGGCCTACCCGGCGATGGAGTACCGGCACGGCCCCATCAGCGTCACCACACGGGGCACGGCCACCTGGATGTTCGGGACGGCCCCGGACGGCCTGGCCCGACAGGTCCGGGGCACCGGCGGACTGTGGGTCGGGGGCACCCTCGACCCGCTCGCCGAACTCGTCCGCGCCCAGCGCCTCGCGGTCGCCGTCGCCGCGGCCCGCGGCCTCGACCCGGACCGCCCCCGCCACCTCACCCGCTCGGTCATCCTCGCGCCCTGACACCGTCGGAAAGGACGGGCCGTGCCCCTCACGACCACCGGCGAACTCGTCACCCGCGCCACCGCGGACCGCTCGGCGATCGCCTCGTTCAACGTCATCACCCTCGAACACGTCGAGGCCGTCATCGCCGGCGCGGAATCGGTGCCCGCCCCCGTCGTGCTCCAGGTCAGCGAGAACGCCGTCAAGTTCCGCTACGGCCGCCTGCTGCCGCTGGCCCGCGCCGCCGTCGCCGCCGCCGAACGCGCCGCCGTCCCCGTCGCCCTGCACCTCGACCACGTCCGGAGCGACGCCCTGCTCCGCCAGGCGCCGGACGCCGGCTTCGGCTCCGTGATGTACGACGCGGCCCGGCTGCCCTACGCCGAGAACCTCGCCGCGACCCGGGCCGCCGTCGACTGGGCCCACGCCCACGGCCTCTGGATCGAGGCGGAGCTGGGACAGATCGGCGGCAAGGACGGACAGCCCCCGCTGGACGCCCACGCCCCCGGCGCCCGCACCGACCCCGAGCAGGCCCGCGCCTTCGTCGCCGGCTCCGGCGTGGACGCGCTGGCCGTCGCCGTCGGCACCACCCACGCCATGACCACCCGCACGGCAGCCCTCGACCACGCCCTCCTCAAACGCCTGAGCGCCGCCCTCGACGTCCCCCTCGTCCTGCACGGCTCCTCGGGCCTGCCCGACGACGAACTCGCCGCGGCGGTCACGGGCGGCATCGCCAAGGTCAACGTCGGCACGGCCCTGAACATCGCCATGACCGGCGCGATCAGGGAGTTCCTCGCCGCCCACCCCGAGGCGGTCGACTCCCGCGGCTACCTGACGGTGGGCCGGGAGGCGATGACCCGGACGGTGGCGGCGATCATCGGGGCGCTCGGCCCGGTCCCCGCGGCGCCCTGAGCGGACCGCCGGCCGGCTAGCGTTTCACGGCCCTCAGCACCACGAACTTCGGGTCGGACGCCACCACTTCGCTGTTCCCGAACAGCCGCCGCAGCTTCACGTGGTACCCCAGGTGCCGGTTGCCGATCACCCACAGTTCGCCGCCCCGGCGCAGGGTGCGCCGGGCGCCGGTGAACATGCGCCAGGCCGTGGTGTCGGTGGTCGCCTGGTGGGAGTGGAAGGGCGGGTTGTTGAGCACCAGGTCGACGCTGCCGGCCGGTACGCCCGCCAGGCCGTCGCCGACCCGGAACTCCGCGTGCCCGGGGACGTCGTTCGCCCGGTAGGTGGCCTGGGCGGACGCCACCGCCTGGAAGGACTCGTCCACGAACAGCACCTCGGCCCGCGGATCGGCCAGCGCCGCCGCCGTACCGACGACGCCGTTGCCGCAGCCCAGGTCCACCACCCGGCCGCCGCTCCGGCCGGCGGGCAGGTGCTTCAGGAAGAAGCGGGTGCCGATGTCGAGGCGGTCGGCGCAGAAGACGCCCGCGTGGTTGACGACGGTCCGGCCGGAGACCGGGCCGACGTCCCCGGGCAGGGTGTAGCGGTACGGCCACGGACTGGCGGGCCGCTCCAGCGCGGGATCCGGCGTGCAGAAGATCAACCGGGCCTTCTTCTCGGCGAGCGAGGTGCGGGTCGGGCCGAGGATCCGCTCGAAGAGGTCCAGCGTCGAGGTGTGGATCTCCTTCACCATGCCGGTGCCGACGACGACCGTGCCCCCGTGCACCGCGGGCGCCAGCCGCAGCAGCTGGTCCTCCAGCAGCGCCAGGCTCTTCGGCACGCGCACCAGCAGCACGTCGATCCGGCCCGGCGGGGGGTCCTGCGTGGTGAGCAGCCGGACCGCGCCCGGCTCGACGCCGTTGCGGGCCAGGTTCGCGCGGGTCGCCTCCTGCCCGAGCCAGGAGTCGGTGATCTGCGTCGGCCGGTGCTCCGCGAGCGCCGTGACCAGCGCCCCCCAGCGGTCACCGAGGACCACGACCGTGCCGGACAGCGGGACCTCCCGCTCGGCGAGGTGCCTGAGCAGATACGCGTCGGAGGCGTCCCAGGCACGCAGCCTCTCGCGCGGGTCCTCGGGGAAGCGGGCCAGCACCGGCTCGCCCCACGGAGTCGTCATACGGTCGTTCATCGTGCGACCAGGCTAGCCGAGCCGCAGCTCAGGACGGGTCGGGCAGGATGGGGAGCATGGACGCCGAGCTGTTCCCCCGCTCCCGTACCCAGGTGGCGCCCGGCGCGGTGCACGTGCCGGACTGGCTGGACGCCCGGGCACAGCGCGAGCTGCTCGACGCCTGCCGGGAGTGGGCCCGGCCGCCCGCCGGACTGCGCACGGTGCGCACCCCCGGCGGCGGCACCATGACGGCCCGGCAGGTGTGCCTGGGGTGGCACTGGTACCCGTACGGCTACGCCCGCACCGTCGTCGACGGCGACGGCGCCCCGGTGAAACCCTTCCCCGACCGGCTCGGCGCGCTGGCCCACCGCGCGGTGACCGACACGCTCGGCGCCGGGACCGCGCGGGACGCCGCGTACGACGTCGCGCTGGTCAACTTCTACGACGGCGACGCCCGCATGGGCATGCACCGCGACAGCGACGAGAAGGCGGACGCGCCGGTGGTGTCGCTGAGCCTCGGCGACACCTGCGTCTTCCGCTTCGGCAACACCGAGACCCGGACCCGCCCCCACACGGACGTCGAGCTGCGCAGCGGCGACCTGTTCGTCTTCGGCGGGCCGTCCCGGTTCGCGTACCACGGGGTGCCGAAGGTGCACGCGGGCACGGCGCCGCGGGAGTTGGGACTGACCGGGCGGCTGAACATCACCGTGCGGGTCAGCGGCCTGTAGTCGGCACCGGTTGCGGATCATGGGAGACTCGCCCTCATGAGCGGGAAGGCGGACCCCCGGCCGGCGGGGGAAGGGACCACCTCGAGGACGCGGTTGGACCGGGGACGCGGTGCGCTCGGTCCCGCACTGGAGCTCGTGCACACCGGACGCGCGCCGACCCGCGCGGTGCTCACCGCCGAACTCGGGGTGACCCGGGCCACGGCCGGCGCGGTCGCCGCCGAACTGGAGGCGCTCGGACTGATCCGGGTGGACGCCCGGCCCGGCGCGGCGGCCGGTTCGCAGGGGCGCCCCTCGCACCGGCTCTCGGTCGCCGAGGACGGACCCGTGGCCCTCGCCGCACAGGTGCACGCCGACGGTTTCCGGGCGGCCCTGGTCGGCCTCGGCGGCCGTACCGTCGCCACGACGCCCGGCTGCGAGGCGGTCGACGCCGACCCGGCGAAGGTCCTGGGCTCCGTCGTCGCGGCCGGTGCGGAGCTGCTGCGGGAGACCGGGCGGCGGTGCGTGGGCGCCGGTCTCGCGGTGCCGTCGGCGGTGGCCGAACCGGAAGGGCTGGCGCTCAACCCGCTGCACCTGGCCTGGCCCGCGGGCGCACCGGTGCGGGAGATCTTCGCCGAGCAGGTGCGGGCGGCCGGCCTGCCCGGACCCGCCTTCGCGGCCAACGACGTCAATCTCGCCGCCCTGGCCGAGCACCGGCACGGCGCCGGGCGCGGCTCCCGCGACCTGCTGTGCGTGGCCACCGGGCACCGCGGTGTGGGCGGTGCGCTGGTGCTCGACGGCCGTCTGCACTCGGGCAGCTCGGGTCTCGCCCTGGAGGTCGGCCACCTCGCCGTCAACCCCGAGGGCCGGCCCTGCCACTGCGGCAGCCGTGGCTGCCTGGACGTGGAGGCGGACCCGCTGGCCCTCCTCACCGCGGCGGGACGCGCACCGGGCCCCGAGATGTCCCTGCTGAAGCAGGCCGACGACCTGATCCGCGGGCAGTACGACGACCCGGCCGTCCGCACGGCCACCGAGACCCTGATCGACCGCCTCGGCCTCGGCCTGGCCGGCCTGGTCAACATCCTCAACCCCGACCGGATCATCCTCGGCGGCCTGCACCGCACCCTCCTGGAGGCCGACCCCGACCGGCTCCGCGCCGTCGTCGCCGACCGCAGCCTGTGGGGCCGCAGCGGCGGCGTCCCGATCCTCGCCTGCACACTGGAGCACAACAGCCTGGTCGGTGCCGCCGAGCTGGCCTGGCAGCCGGTGCTGGACGACCCGCTGGCGGCGCTGGCGTAGCGGCCCGCGCCGGGACCGGATCACGCACAATGACCGGCGAGCACCGATCGCAGAAGACGGCCCCACCGGAGGAAGCCGACGTCATGACCGACAAGCTCACCGTGAGCGTCCTGGGCACCGGCATCATGGGCGCGGCGATGGCCCGCAACCTCGTCCGTGCCGGACACACCGTCCGCGCCTGGAACCGCACCCGCGCCAAGGCCGAGCCGCTCGCCGCCGACGGCGCGTACGTCGCCGACACCCCCGCCGAGGCGGTCGAGTCCGCCGACACCGTGCTGACCGTGCTGTACGACGGCCCGGCCACCCTGGAGACGATGCGTCGGGCCGCTCCCGCCCTGCGCCGGGGAACGGCCTGGGCGCAGTCCACGACCGCCGGCCTCGAGGGCGTCGCCGAGCTGGCCGGCTTCGCCCGCGAGCACGGCCTGCACTTCTACGACGCCCCGGTCCTGGGCACCCGCCAGCCCGCCGAGGCGGGACGGCTGACCGTGCTCGCCGCCGGCCCCGCCGAGGGCCGGGACAAGGTGACGCCGGTGTTCGACGCGGTCGGCGCGCGCACCGTGTGGACCGGGGAGGACGGGACGGCGGGCAGCGCGACCCGCCTGAAGCTGGTCGCCAACAGCTGGGTGCTGGCGGCCACCGCCGCCGCCGGCGAGACCCTCGCCCTCGCCGAGGCCCTCGACGTCGCACCGGACGGTTTCTTCGACCTCATCGCCGGCGGTCCGCTCGACATGGGCTATCTGCGCGCCAAGGCCGCCCTGATCCTCGACGGGAAGCTGTCCCCGGCCCAGTTCGCCGTGACCACCGCCGCCAAGGACGCCCGTCTGATCGTGCGGGCGGGCGAGCAGCACGGCGTCCGCCTGGACGTGGCCGCCGCGAGCGCCGAACGCCTGGAGCGGGCCGCCGCCCGGGGCCACGGCGACGAGGACATGGCCGCCGCCTACCACGCCAGCTTCGACGAGCCCACCACCTGAACAGCCGTACGCGGCGCGCGGGAACCGTCCGAAGACCATCACAGGAGGTCGTCATGTCCAAACCCCCACTGCCCCCCGAGGCCGCTGCCCTGCTGCGCCGTCCCAACCCCTGCGTCATGGCCACGGTCCGCTCCGACGGCGCGCCCGTCTCCACCCCCACCTGGTACCTGTGGGAGGACGGCCGTGCGCTGGTCAACCTCGACGAGGGCCGGGTGCGCCTGAAGCACCTGCGCCGCGACCCGCGCGTCACCCTCACCGTTTTGGCCGACGACGACTGGTACACCCACGTCACCCTGCTCGGCCGCGTCGCCGAGCTGCGCGACGACGACGGTCTGGCCGACATCGACCGCCTCGCCCGGCACTACACCGGCAACGCCTACCCGGACCGGGAGCGCGCCCGGGTCAGCGCCTGGATCGAGGTCGACCGCTGGCACGGCTGGGGCGCGATGAAGGACAGCGACCAGTCCGGCTGACCGCCCGCCGCGCGGGCGGCCCTCGGTGCCGGTCGGCATCGAGGTCCCGGACGGGGGTCCCCGGCGAGGACGGGCGCCCCCCGGGGCGCCCGGGCGGCACATCGCCGGGGCCGGGACGGACCGCGCTCACCACTGGCGCCTCCGGGGCAGCCGGTCCCGTTCCGGTGCCGACACGTGCAGCACCTGGAAGACCTCGCCGTCCTCCTCGGGCGCGTCGTGCGCCCAGAGCGAGAAGTGCACCAGCTCCCAGCGGGCGGTGTCCACGGCGGCCGCGGCGAGCACCGCGCCGTCCCGGCCGGCCAGCCGCCCGCACTCCCGCACCGCCTCCTCGGCCCGCTCGCCCACCCGCCCCCCGTCCGGCACGGGACGCCGGTGCCGGACGGCGACGACGGCCGGAGCGTCCGCGGCCACCCCCTCCTCGTACGCGAGGCCGGTCCACTGCCGCACCGGGGGACGCCCGAAGTCGTCGGCGACGCCCTGGAACCCGCCGTCCCAGAGGAAGGCGTTCATGCCCTCGACGGTGTTCCACAGGTAGAACGGCGCGTACTGGTTGACGGGTGAGCCGTGGACTCCGCGCTCGCGTGTCAGGTACGCCTTGACGCCGAGGCCCGGCCACGCGTCGAGCAGGTGCCCGCGCCGGGCCACCCGGTCCCGGACGATCCCCATGTCGTAGTCGGCGGGCAGGGTGAGTTCGTACTGCAGGGCGTGCAACGGGTTCACCTCCGGGGAGATCGACGGGACCTACCGCTCTCGTGGCGCGAGCAGCACGAGCAGACCGCGCACCCCCGCGTCGAAGGCGGCGGGGGAGCCGGAGGCACGGGCCAGTACGTAGCCGCCCTGGACGGTCGCGACGACGGCCGCCGCGACCTCCGAGCTGTCGAGAACCGGCGCGAACTCGCCCTGCTCCTTGCCCTCTTCGACGATCCCGGTGATCCGCGTGCGCAGCCAGTCCAGGGTCTCGTCCACCGGGGCGCGCAGCGCGTCGTCGGCGATGACGTCCGGGTCCATGGTGAGCCGCCCGACCGGACAGCCGCGCAGGACGTCGCGCTCGCGCAGCAGGTACGCCTCGATCCGCTGGTACGGCGTTCCCGGCCCGGCGAGGACCGCGTCGGCGGTGGCCCGTGTCTCCTCGGCGGTCCGCCGGATCGCGGCCAGCGCGAGGTCCGGCTTCCCCCTGAAGTGGTGGTACATGCTGCCCTGGCCCGCGCCCGACCGCTCCAGGATCGCCTTCGGGCTGGTGCCCACGTAGCCGCGCTCCCACAGCAGTTCGCGGGTGGACTCGATCAGCCGTTCCGAGGTGCTCATGCCAGCACTGTACATACCAGTAGGTACAGAAGGCGAGCGTTCCTCGGCGGGGCCGGCCGTCCGCCTGCTCCCCGTGGGGCACCACCGGGGCGATCGCCCGGGCCTCGGCCAGGTGTTCCGGCCGGACGTCCGAGAGTCCGAGGTGCCGGACCAGGCCCGCCTCGCGCAGCTCGGAGAGGGCGCCGAAGTGCGCGGCGACCGAGGTGCCGGGGTCGTTGACGCGCAGGTCGACCACGTCGAGGTGGTCCCGGCCGGGCCGGCGCAGGTTCTCCTCGACCTGGCCGCGGAGCCGGTCGGGGCGGACCATGGCGAGCCGCTGTCCGGAGGGGGCGCGCCCCGGGCCGGCCTCGGTCACCACGGCCACGTCGTCGCGCCGGGACGCGAGGGCCGGGTTGACGAGCTCGTTCGCGGAGCGCAGCGGCGGGAAGCGGAAGGCGGCCGTGTCGACGTGGTTGACGCCCCGCTCGAACGCGCTGCGCGGGATCCGGACGGCGGCGCCGCGGCCGATCGGTCCGCCGTCGGAGCCGCCCCTCGTGCCGTTGCCGGTCAGCCGCATCGCGCCGTAACCGACGCGGTTCACCTCCAGGTCCCCGCTGCCGCTGCTGCGCTCACCGTGCTCCTTCACCCGTCGGTTCGTCAGGAGAGCAGGAGAGCAGGAGAGCAGGAGGGCGCGGGGGCCGCGGCAGGCCGGTGGACTGGACGAAATGTCACGTCCGCACCGGGAACGGACCACCGGGGTGCGGCCGTCGGAACTGCCGAAGCGTTCGACCGGCAGCGGCGTGCTCGCCGGCCGGGGGCCCGCGGGCCGGCGGGGACCCGGTGGGTCTCACCACCGGCTCCCCGCCGGCCTGACGGTCGCCGGTGTCAGCCGGGGACGGTGGAGCGGGCCGGAGCCCGTTCGCGGTGGGGGTCCTCGGCGGTGTGCTCCACGAGGGCGACCTCCGCGAAGCGCCGGCCGGCGGGCTCGCCGGCCGTGAGCCGCGGATGCCGGTCCCAGGCCGCCGGGGCGGTCGCGGAGGGCGTCAGCAGGGTGAACCACACGACCTTGCCGGAATCACCGTCCGGCAGCGCGCCCCAGCTCTCGCTCATCGCGGCCACCATCGCCAGCCCGCGCCCGCAGGTGGCGAGCGGACCGGCGTCCTCCACGACCGGCAGACGCGGGTCGCGGTCGCGCACCGAGACCTTGAGCCGGTCGAGCAGCAGTTCCATCTCGACGGTGCACGTCTTGTCGGGTCGGGCGTGCCGGTGGACGTTGGACAACAACTCCGTCACACCGAGCGAGGCCCGGTCTATCAGGGAATCCATGTGCCAGTAGCGCAACTGCGCAGATACGATTCTGCGGACCTGGCCGATCCGCGACGGCAGGGCTTGGAGCTCCACCGTGCAGTGCCTGCTCGGATGACTGATCACGGCTGCGACTCCCCGGTGTCAGGTCCGGAAAGGGGTCCGGAAGAACACGGAGTACGGATCCAGCAGGACGCCCGCGTGACGCTGCCGCCTGCTGTCGTGGCCGGCGGGCTGGTTCGCAGCGTTATCGCCGGTAAACCCAGAGTGACGTGAGAACAGCGTGACGCAAGGGGCGGAGTGACGCAAGTCACGGGCATCTCAGGCGTCGCGCCCCGACGCCCGGCGGACGGCCTCGATGAAACGGCGGGCCGCGGGCGGACCGGGCTCGCCCGGCGCGGGGTCGTGGTCGCCCAGGGTCAGCAGGTACCGCTTGCCGTTGAGGTCCGCCAACGCCCGGTCCTCGGGCGCGAACCAGGGCCGGGACGCGCGCACCGCCTGCACCGGCGCGCTGTCGATCTCGCTGCCGTAGCTGGTGAGCAGCTGCAGCCTGCCGTCGCTGATCCGGACCTGGCCGGCCCGGGTGAGCGACCGCAGCCGCTTGCCGATCCGCACGCCCGTGGCCGTGAACTCCGGCTCCGCCATGCCGCCCGCCCCCTTGTGCGCGTCGGTGTGCCGGACCGTGCTCCGCGGGCCGGCCCGTGTCCAGATCCAGCGTGCCCCTGGTGCGGGGCCCTGCTCCCGCCGGTGCAGTCTGCCCCCACCCGCCGTCGAGCACCAGTGCGCGCGCCCCCCTTCCCAGGGGCGCCCGGAGCACTCGCGCCAATGCGCCCCCGCGCCCCCGCGCCCCCTCGTCCCAGGGGTGCCTTTGAGTCGCTCAAAGATGCGTTTATGCAGGTGGGAAGTGGTGTGGAGGATGCTTATGATCGGCGTACCGGCCGCGCGAGACGCCGTCGGCGCTCAGCGTAAGGAGCCCCGTCGTGAGCACTGCCCACCCCACCCTGACCGGCGCCACCCTCGACGTCGACCACAGCGACCCCGCCTACCGCGCCTGGCTGAAAGAGGCCGTGCGCAGGGTCCAGGCCGACGCCAACCGCTCGGCCGACACCCACCTGCTGCGTTTCCCGCTGCCCGAGCGGTGGGGCATCGACCTCTACCTGAAGGACGAGTCGACCCACCCCACCGGCAGCCTCAAGCACCGGCTGGCCCGTTCCCTCTTCCTCTACGGGCTCTGCAATGGCTGGATCCGACCGGACCGCCCGGTGATCGAGGCCTCCAGCGGTTCGACGGCCGTCTCCGAGGCGTACTTCGCGAAGCTGATCGGCGTCCCCTTCATCGCCGTCATGCCGCGCACGACGAGCGCCGAGAAGTGCCGCCTGATCGAGTTCCACGGCGGACGGTGCCACTTCGTGGACGACCCCCGCACGATGTACGAGGCGTCCGCGGCCCTCGCGGCGGAGACCGGCGGCCACTACATGGACCAGTTCACCTACGCCGAACGGGCCACGGACTGGCGGGGCAACAACAACATCGCCGAATCGATCTTCCGGCAGCTGGAGTTGGAGCGGTTCCCGGAGCCCGCCTGGATCGTCGCCACGGCCGGCACCGGCGGCACCTCCGCGACCCTCGCGCGCTACGTGCACTACATGCAGTACGACACCCGCATCTGCGTCGCCGATCCGGAGAACTCGTGCTTCTTCGAGGGCTGGACCACCGGCGACCCCGACGTCGCCTGTGACCGCGGCTCCCGTATCGAGGGCATCGGCCGGCCCCGCATGGAGCCGAGCTTCGTGCCCGGCGCGATCGACCGCATGATGAAGGTGCCCGACGCGGCCAGTGTGGCCGCCGTGCGGGCCCTGGAGCGGGCCATCGGCCGCAAGGCGGGCGGCTCGACCGGCACCGGCCTGTGGAGCGCGCTGAAGATCGTCGCGGAGATGGTGGCCGACGGACGGCGGGGGAGCGTGGTGACGCTGCTGTGCGACCCGGGGGACCGCTACCTCGACAAGTACTACTCGGACGCCTGGCTGGCCGAGCAGGGCCTGGACATCGCGCCCTGCGCGGCGGCGATCGAGACCCTGCTGCGGACCGGCGCCTGGCCCGACTGACGGCCGGCGGGCCCCGCCGCACGGGCGCCCCCTACCGCGCGAGCCGCCGGTCCAGCGAGGTCACCGCGGAGCGGAACGCCCGCCCGAGCCCCGGCCGCGCGGCCCTGAGCGCGAGGCGGAACGGTGCCGTGCCGTCGGCGGCGAACGTCCACCGCACCCGCGTGCCCGTCCCGGCCGGCGTCAGTCGCCACTCCTCCACCAGGGCGCGCGCGCCGGGCGCGTTGGTCACGTCGACGCGATAGGCGTACACCTCGGGTTCCTCCGCCGCGAGGACCGCCTCGCGGAAGCGGGTGCCGCCCCGGAGCCGGATCTCACGCCCCGCGCCGCCGTCGAGGGGGCGGGCCAGCGTGACGGCCCCGAACCACTCGGTCCAGCCGGTCACGTCCTCGGCCAGCGCGCGGAAGACCGGTTCCGGAGCGGCGGAGAGCTCCCGGGCGAAGACCAGACGGACGGGCGCGGTCCGGACGAAGCCGAGCCCCACGGGGCGCAGACGGTGAGCCATGGGAGTAACCCCCTTGACGGGAACCGGAGTTGCGGCGGGCGGGCAGCGTACACCCCGGCCCGCGGCCCGTCAGACGTCCGCGGACTCCCCGTCGGGCTCCTCGGGCTCGCCCGCCACCACCAGCCGCCGCAGATGCTCCGCGACCTCCGCGCGTGCCTCGTCCGGCAGCCCGGAGTCGGTCACGAGGGTGTCGACCTGGTCCAGGGCGGCGAACGAACTCAGCCCCACGGTGCCCCACTTGGTGTGGTCGGCGACCACCACCACGCGCCGCGCCGACTGCACCAGCCGGCGGTTGGTCTCGGCCTCCGCGAGGTTCGGCGTCGACAGGCCCGCCTCGACGGATATCCCGTGCACCCCGAGGAACAGCAGGTCGAAGTGGAGCGTCGCGATCGCCTGGTCGGCCACCGGCCCCACCAGGGAGTCGGACGGAGTGCGCACCCCGCCGGTCAGCACCACCGTGGCCGCGCCCGGCCGGGGACCCGAGGTGCGCTGCGCCGCGTGGAAGACGTCGGCCACCCGCACCGAGTTGGTGACCACCGTCAGATCGGGGACGTCGAGCAGCTGGTGCGCCAGCGCGAACGTCGTCGTACCGCCCGAGAGCGCGATCGCCGCGCCCGGGGACACCAGCTCGGCCGCCGCCCGCGCGATGTCCTCCTTGGCGCTCAGCTCCAGGCCCGACTTGGCCTCGAAGCCGGGTTCGTGCGTGCTCGCCTCCACCACGGGGACCGCACCGCCGTGCACCTTCTCCAGCACGCCCTGCCGGGCCAGCGCGTCGAGGTCGCGGCGGACGGTCATGTCCGACACGCCGAGCCTGCGGGTCAGCTCGTTGACCCGGACCCCACCCCGGCGCCGGACCTCGTCGAGGATCAGGGTGCGCCGCTGCTCCGCGAGGAGGTTCTGATTCTCGCTCACGTACGCTCCGGTCCTTTCGCTTCGAAGCCACCCGACACGCCGCCCCGCGCATCCACTCCGACGAGCGCGTTCTCCGCGTCGTCGGTGCGCGGGCGTCCCATCCTCGCACGCCGGGCCCCGGGCGGCGCCACCGGCGGATCGTCGCGCACATGCCAGTGGTGTCCCGTAGGGTGCTTGCGCGTCACGCGGATCGGGGAGATCCCGTGACGAGGGGTGCGAGCCGCGCGGGCACGGGAGATCCTGTGTCCGCACGGGCGGAGCCGACGGCGTGTCACGGGGGAAGTGCGCATCAGTGGAACGTACGCAGGAACACGGACCGGCGGGGAACGCGGACGGCACCGCCCCACGGCCCGGACCGTCCGGGGCCGCCCTGGAACTCCTGGTCCACGGGGTGGGCGGCACCACCCCCGAGGCCATGCTCAATGATCCGCGCACGGTCCGGATCACCGGCGACGACATCGCCGCCGTGTTCCGGCGCGCCGACGACGCCGACGCGGAGCAGCGGCCCGCCGACCGCCGCGACGGGCCCGTCCCCGAGGCCTACGTCTGGTGCAACCTCACCTCCGGAAACGGCAGCCGTGCCCTGTGGCTGCTGCTGCTGCCCTTCATGGTGGTCAACCTCGCCCACTGGATGCGCCCCACCACCCGGGGCCGCAGACGCACGGTCCGGCTGTACGGGCTGCTGGTCCGGCTGGTCGGGCTGAGCCTGACGGTGCTGCTCGTCGCGGCCGCCTGCGAGGTCGCCCTCGACCTGGCCGCCTGGCAGTGCGCGGGCACGCGCGCGTGCGCCGAACGGCACTCCTGGCTCGGCTTCCTCTCACCCGAGGTCTCCGGCGGCGGCTGGTGGAGCCTCCCGGGCCGCAGGCTCGCCCTCGCCGCCCTGGTGCCCACCGCCCTGACCGGCCTGCTGTGGTTCCTGTCCCTGCGCACCTGGAACGCGTACGAGTCCCAGCAGCCGGTGCCCCGCGACCCGGAGCCCGAGGAAGCCGGCTGCCGCACCGCCCTGAACCGGCCCGGCTTCTGGTACGGCCGGCGCCTGGTCGCGCGACTGCGCGCCGCGCACACCGCCGCCGGACTGCTGACGGTCGCCGCCGCGGTCGGCTCCGCCGCCGCCCGGCACGACCGCGAGCCCGGCGGCTCCGCCCTCCTGGCCGTGCTCGGCGTGCTCCTGGAGGCGGTGCTGGTGGCGGGGGCGTGCGCGGTGGTGTGGGTGGTCTGCCGCCGGGGCCGCACCGAACGCCGTCTGGACGACGAACTCGACGCGGCTCTGGTGCGGCGCCTGCCCCTCGCCGCCCTCGTGCTGCTGGCGCTGACCTTCCTGTACGCCGGATGGGAACGCGACGGGTGGGAGTCGGCGGGCCGGTTGCCCGGCGACCCGACCTTCGGCGCCCTCGCCCTCGCCCAGGGGCTGCTGGTGATCGTCCTCGCCGGGGTCGCCCGCACCCTGTACCGCACCGACCCCGACCGGCGCGCCGCGATGCGGGGCCTGGCCGGGCCGGCGGTCGCCATGCTCGCCTGCGCGCTCGGCGGCGTGATGTCCGGCGGTGTGTCCCAGCGGATGTCCGACTGGCTGGACGGCACCGGGACGTCGATCCCGGGACCGCCGGTGCTGCTGACCTGGCAGGCGTCCGTGATCCCGCCGCTGCTGGTGCTGCTGCTGGTGCTGTGCGGCCGGCTGGCCCGGCGCGCCTGGCGCCTCGCGCGGGCCGAGCGCGCCGCCGTGGCACGCGAGTACCCCGGCGAGACGGGCGACCCCGGCCGCACCCGCCGCATCGCCACCACGCGTGCGATGGCCGCCCTCACCGACCGCGCACCGCGCGTCGTCGCCGTCACCTCCGCCGCCACCCTGCTGCTGGGCGCCGGCGCCCTCGCCGGCGCCCTGATCACCGACCGGACGCCCGGCGCGGCCACCCGGGGCTCGTACGCCGCCGTCCACGGCGCCGCCGAGACCGCGCAGGCGCTGGGCTCCTGGCTGATCGGCCTGGGCTTCGTCCTCCTCGTCGCCTACGGCCGGCGCGCCTACAAGGACGCCTCCACGCGGCGCACCATCGGCATCCTGTGGGACGTGGGCACCTTCTGGCCGCGCGCCGCCCACCCCTTCGCGCCGCCCTGCTACGCCGAGCGCGCGGTGCCCGACCTGACCTGGCGGATCGCCACCTGGACCGAGGCCACCGGCGGACGGCTGGTGATCTCCGGCCACTCCCAGGGCAGCGTCCTCGCCGCCGCCGCGGCCTGGCAGCTGCCGCCGTCCACCCGCAGGCGCGTCGCGCTGCTGACCTACGGCTCCCCGCTGGAGCGGCTGTACGGCCGCTGGTTCCCGGCCCACTTCGGCCCGGCCGCGCTCGGCTCCCTGCACCAGGAGGTCGACTGCTGGCGCAACCTGTACCGGCTCACCGACCCCATCGGCGGCCCGGTGCGGCTGCCCGGCGACCGCGGCCCCGAGGTGGACCGCGCCCCGCTCAGGGATCCCCTCGCCTACGGCCGCACCGGGGCCCACCCGTTGCCCGCGCCGATCCTGGGCCACTCCGACTACCAGGCGGACCCGGCGTTCGCCGAGGAACGCCGCAGGCTGCTCGCCCGACTGCGGCCGGACGTACCGGCACCGCGGCACACGGACGATCCCGACGGCGGCGGCCCGCCCGGCTCCCCGGTGCCCTCGGCGTAGCGGCGGGCGGTGCTCAGGGCAGTGCGGGCAGGTCCTCGGCGTAGAGGAGGGTCAGGTCGTCGGTGGTCGGCTCGTCGAACTGGGCGACGCGGCTCGCGTGCCGCTCGACCATCGCCTCGAACGTCTGCCGCGCGGTGCGCCCGTTGCCGAACGCGGGGCCCTTGGGGAGCTCCGCGAAGTACTTCAGCAGCGCCTCGCCCGCACCCGGTGCCAGCCGGTACTCGTGCTCCTCGGCCTGCTGCTCCACGATCCGCAGCAGCTCCTCGGGGCCGTAGTCGCCGAAGGTGATCGTCCGTGAGAAGCGGGACGCCACCCCCGGGTTGACCGAGAGGAACCGCTCCATCTCGGCCGTGTAGCCGGCGACGATCACCACCACCGCGTCCCGGTGGTCCTCCATCAGCTTCACCAGGGTGTCGATGGCCTCCTTGCCGAAGTCACGCCCGGCGTCCTCCGGGGAGAGCGCGTACGCCTCGTCGATGAACAGCACGCCGCCGCGCGCCCTCTCGAACGCCTCCTGGGTGCGGATCGCCGTGGAGCCGATGTGCTCGCCGACCAGGTCGACCCGGGACACCTCGACCAGGTGCCCCTTCTCCAGCACGTCGAGCGCGGCGAGGATCTCGCCGTACAGACGGGCGACGGTGGTCTTGCCGGTGCCGGGGGAGCCCGTGAACACCAGGTGCCGCTTGACCGACGCCGCCTTCAGCCCCGCCCGCTGCCGACGCCGGCCCACCTCGATCATGTCGATGAGGGCCCGCACCTCGCGCTTGACGCTCTCCAGGCCCACCAGCGCGTCGAGTTCGCCGAGGACGTCCTTCGAGGTGCGCGCGGCCGACTCCGGCTCGCGGACCGGTGCGGGGGACGCGGGCGGTGCCGCCTCGGTGCGCCGAGCGGGAACCGGGCCCAGCAGACCCGGGGAGCCGCCCACCGTCTGCACGGCCGGCTCCGGTGCCGGAGCCGGTGCCGGCCTCAGGCTCCCGCTCTCGTCGCTCGTGCAGTCCTCGACGACCGGACCGCCCGCACCCGAGGCCGCGTCCGCGCCGCCCTCGGCGAACTCGTAACCACCGCGCGCACAGCGCTCGGTGCGGCACTTCCTGAGCGTCGTGCGGCTGCCGTCGATCACGTGGAAGCCGTAGCCGCCGCTGCCCGTGACCCGGCAGCCGAGGAAGGTGCCGCGGCCACCGGCCGAGACGTAGACGCCGGCCTCGGCCGGGGAACCGATCGTGCAGCGCTCGACGGTCGGGTCGGCGCCCTTGGTGACGATCACGCCGGTCTGCACGCCGTCCAGGGTGCAGTTGCCGAGCGTGCCGCCGCTGCCGTGGTCCCGGAACCAGGCGCCGGTCGACGCCTCCCGGATCCGGCAGTCGTCGAGCTGCGCGGTGGCGCCGTCGCTCACCGACACCGCCGTGTTGCGCACCTGCCACAGGTCGCTGTCGACCACGTCCGCGCGCGAGCCGCGGTCGAGGACGAACAGCGCGTCCGGCACGTCGTGCACCCGGCAGGAGTCCAGCACGGCGGTGGCGCCGTCGCTCACCCACACCGCCGGGTAGTCGCCGGTGCTGTCGAAGATCTCGCACTGGTTGGCGTCCGCGCGCGTGCCCGGGTCCCACACGGACAGGCCGTTGCGGCCGAACTGCCGCACGCTGGTGCGGGTCATCGTGAGCACCGACCGGGACCGCAGGTCGACCGCGTTCTCCGGGATGTCGTGGATCCGGCAGTCGGCCAGCGTCAGCACCGCGTCCGTGTCGAGGGTGACGCCGTCGCCGGTGGTCCGGTGCACTGCGCAGTCGGTGAGGTGGGCGGTGGCGCGGTGCGTCACCTGGACGCCGCTGCCCCGCACCTCGTAGACCTCGCAACCCACCGCCTCCAGCGCCGAGTTCTCCCCGGTCACGGTCAGCCCCGAGCCCGAGGCGTGGTGCACCCGGCAGCGCTCCAGGCGGGGACGGCCACCACCGCGTACGGCCACGGCGGCCTGTCCCGCGGCTATCACCTCGCACTCCTCGAAGACCCCGCCCCCGCCGTCCAGTACGGCGATGCCGACGCCCGCCGGATTGTCGACCGTGCAGCGGCGCACCGTGGGACGGGCGCTGCCGCGCACCTCGACACCGGCCGCGGAGCGGGTGACCACGCGGACGTCGCGCAGCTCCGGGGTGCCCTCCTCGACCAGCACCGCCGGGGCGGCGGCGTCCTGGCCCTCCACGTGCAGGTCCTGCACCACCGCCGAGGCGCGCACGGTCAGCGGAACGCCGTCCACGGGCGCGAGGCGCACCGATCCGGGGGAGCCCTCGGGGCCGCGCAGGGTCACCGCCCGCTGTATGACGAGGTTCTCCCGGTAGGTGCCGGGAGCGACGGTGAGGACGTCGCCGTCGGCCGCGGCCTCCAGGGCGGCGGCGAGCGACGCGTACTCACCCGTGCGGCGGCGCCACCTCGACGTGCCGGTGTGCGTCACCTGGACCGTGCCCTGTGCCATGGTGTAGCCGTGCCCCCACCTCGTCGTACCTGTGGCTCGTTCGCCTGCCGGACACCGCGGCCGGCCCCCCGGCTCGCGCGCGGGGTGTCGCCGACCGGTTCGGCCGGACCACCGTAGCGTGCGCGCGGGCACGGGGTTGACCGGAGGCGGAACACCGTCAGTTGCCGGTGCCCGTCCTGCCCCAGTCCGGGCCCGCCTTGTCCCACGCCCGGTCCCAACGGGCGTACCGGCGGCGGACCATGCGCCAGACGATCAGCCGTCTGCCGCCCTCCACCAGGGCCGCGGCCACCAGGGCCGCGCCGAACCCGGCGAGCACGGCGTGCGTCGTCGCCGTCGCGGTGTCCAGCGGGCGGGCCACGACGCGCCCCCGCCCGTCGGTCCATATCCCGAAGCGGTCGCCCGGCCGCGGGTCTCTCAGACGCGTCGGCACCGGCCCGCTCCGCCCGGTGCCGTCCGGTGCGGTCCAGCGGGCGAGGACGCGGCTGCGCACGTCCTGGCCGGAGGAGCCCTCCGGGTCGGCGGCCGACGGGGACGGGCCGAGCGTGCGCACCACCGTGGCCGGCACCGGGTGCCGGGCCTGGTGCTGGGCGCGGACGGACCGCTGCAGCGCGTCCTGGGCGGCGCCGCCGACGAGGCAGCCGGCCACCGGGGCGACGACCAGGGCGAGCAGCAGCGCCGTGAGCGCCACCCAGGCCTCGGCCAGGTCGGTCCTGCGGCACAGCGGGTTGTGCCGCCAGCGCCAGAGTCCGCTGATCGCCCGCACCGCCCCCCCTGCCGTCCACCCGCTTCCTCATGGACCTCTCATGGGGGGCCAACGCGCGGGCCCGGGGCCCGGTTCCCGCCCGCGCGGGCGGGAACCGGCTACGCCAGGACCTCCACGGGGTCGCCGACGCGGAGCGTGCCGGTGGAGAGGGGCACCAGGTTCTGTCCGAAGACGAGCTTGCCGTCGGTCCGCCGGCGGGCGGCCAGCGTGTGCAGCGGCTCCCTCCCGCGCCGGGCGGTCTCCTGGTCGGTGGTCGTCACCACGCACCGGCCGCAGGGCTTCGCGACGCGGAAGGGGACCTCGCCGATGGTGATGCGCGTCCACGTGTCCTCGTCCCAGGGGGCGGTGCCCTCGACGACCACGTTCGGCCGGAAGCGGTTCATCGGCAGCGGGCCCTCGGCCGGGTGGTCGCCCTCCGCGATCAGGGAGTTGAGGCGGTCGAGCGAGGCGGTCGTGGTGAGCAGCAGCGGATAGCCGTCGGCGAAGGTGACGGTCTCGCCCGGCCGCGCGTACGCGGGGTCGACCGGCCGGCGCGTGGCCGGATCGTCCAGGTGCACGAGGCGTACGTCGATGCCGAGGTAGGCGCTGCACCAGGCGTGCACGGAGTCGTCCTCGGCCGGGACCGCCTCGACCTTGTCACGGAAGATCACCACCGGGACCGTCCTGCCGGGCCGGGGCACGGGCACCGTCACCGGCTCCGCCCCGGGCGCGGACAGCCGGACGCCGCCGTCGGGCAGCGGCTCGGCGGCGGCCAGCGCGAGGCGCGGCTGTTGGCGCTGGGTGACGACCTTTCCCCCGTCGTCGATCAGCATCCAGCGCCGGTCTCCGGCCGGCCCCCAGGGCTCCACGAGGACCTCCCGGAGCGGCAGGCTCCGGAAGGCCTTGACCGGATGAACGTGGATCGAGTGCAGGCGTGCGTTCCCCATGGGGCCATCGTGCCAGCCGGCACCGACGGCCCCCGGGTCGGCTCAGTACCCGCGGTACTGCTGCTGGTTGTGGTACGGGTCCTGGTACGGGGCCGGACCGGGCCGGGGAGCCGCGGGGCGCATCGCCTCGTAGCCGCCGGGGGCGGCCGGACGCGGTGGCTGCGGCTGGGGACCGGGGTAGCCGCGCGGCGCGGTGGCCTGCTGCGGGATGTACGCCGTGGGCGCCTGCTGGAGCGGGGCCGGCTGCGGCGCCTGCGGGTAGCCGTAGGCGGGCTGGGACGGGGCCGCCGGGAGGGCGGGCAACGCCGAGGGAAGCGCGGGCAGGTGGCTGGCCGGCGCGTCGTACGCGGCGGGGACCCGGATCGGGGCGATCTGCGGGGTGCCTCGCTCGGCCACGAGCGAGTCGTAGATCGGGGTCTCCGGGAAGGAGGCGGAGTAGTAGCCGCCACCATAAGTGGAGCGGGGGGAGGTCATGGCCATAAGTTAAGCCCACGATGTGCTGGTTGGGGAGACCGATAAGAGGGTTGTTTTCCGTGCCCGCCGTGACCGGGGATCCCCAATGTGAGTGAACTTGGGTAAAAGGGGCGTTCCGTCGGATGGATTTCGTGTAAAGGCCGAGTTCCGGGTGGGTTACCGACGGTTGGCCCCCCGGCCTTCGTGCGTTCCCCGTAGGAGCCCCCGCCCGCGGGGAATAGGTTGTGCGGACGAGAACCCGACGGATGCCGGGACACGACGGCCCGGCGCGGCGACCTGTGATGGGGGCGGACATGTCAATGCCGAAAGGATCGAACACACCGGTGCCGGCCACGGCACTGAGGGTGGAACTGGGCTGGCGCTCCGGTCCCGGCGTCCCCGACGCGGACGCCTCGGCGCTCCTGCTGGTCGGCGGGAAGGTCCGCTCCGACGACGACTTCGTCTTCTACAACCAGCCCGCCCACTCCTCCGGCGCCGTCCGCCACGAGGGCAAGCGGGACGCCGGCGGCCGGGTCACCGACACCCTGCTCGTCGACCTCACGCGCGTGGAGCCCGGCATCGAGACCGTGATCGTGGCCGCCTCCTCCGACGGCGGCGCCTTCGGACGGGTCCCGGACCTGTACATCGAGGTCAAGGACGCCGCGAACGGCACCGTGGCGGCCCGCTTCGACAGCACGGGGGCGACCAGCGAGACGGCGTTCGTGCTCGGGGAGTTCTACCGGCGCCAGGGCGCCTGGAAGTTCCGCGCCGTCGGCCAGGGCTACAGCAGCGGACTCGAGGGCCTGGCCACCGACTACGGCATCACCATCGACGAGCCGCAGCACACCGCCTCCGCCCCTCCGGCGGCCGCGGCGCCCCCGGTCGCCCCGCCCCCGGTGACCCGGCCGGCCGCCCCGCCGCCCGCGGCACCTCCCGCGCCGGCCCCCGCGCCCCCGCCCGTCCGGCTGACCAAGGTGACGCTCACCAAGGCGGCCCCCACCGTCTCGCTGACCAAACAGGGCGGCACCTCCGGAGCCCTGCACGTGAACCTCAACTGGCAGGTGCGCAAACAGTTCTCGGGATGGGCCGCCAAGCTGGGCCGCCCGGCCGCCATGCACGCCGACCTCGACCTCGACCTGTGCGCCCTGTACGAACTCACCGACGGCAGGAAAGGAGTCGTCCAGGCCCTCGGCGACGCCTTCGGGGCCCTGCACCAGCCGCCGTTCATCCACCTCGACGGGGACGACCGCACCGGTGCCGTGGCGACCGGCGAGAACCTCACCGTCAACCTCGACCACAAGCACCTCTTCCGGCGCATCCTGGTCTTCGTCACCATCTACGAGGGCGCCCGCTCCTTCGCCGACCTGCACGCCACGGTCACCCTCCAGCCGCAGCACGGCGCGCCGATCGACTTCTCGCTCGACGAGTGCACCGTCCCCTCCACGGTGTGCGCGCTCGCCCTGATCACCAACACCGGCGGCGGTGACCTCGTCGTCCGGCGCGAGGCCCGCTACCTGGTGCCCGAACGGGGCGTGAGCCCGCAGCGCACCGTCGACCACGCCTACGGCTGGGGCATGAACTGGACGCCCGGCCGGAAGTGAGCGGCGGGGGACCGTCCGGTCAGCCCTCGTCGGGCACGGCGTCCGGACGGGCGTAGGTGCGGCCCTTCCAGGCCGCACCGCGCCCCCGGTGGTGCCGCACCGCCGAGTCGACCGTCATCAGGAGGTACAGGAACGCGGTGAACGGCAGCAGGGGAGCGAGCCACGGCGGCTGCCGGTAGTAGCGGAGCATCGGGAGGTAGGTCCCCGTCATCACGAGCCAGGCCGCCCCGCCGAGGACCGCCGCGACCGGGTTCCCCGCCGCCCCGGCGATCACCGCCGCGGGCGGCACCAGGTACACCAGGGCCAGCCCGGCGACCGTACCGGCCAGCACCACCGGGTCGTGCCGCAGCTGCGCGTACGCGCTGCGCGCCACCATGTGCCACAGGTCGTGCAGCCGCGGGTACGGACGCACGCTGTCCGCCCGGTCCGCCAGCCCCAGCCAGACGCGCCCGCCGGCGCGCTTGACCGCCCGGGCCAGGGCCACGTCGTCGATGACGGCGTGCCGGATGGCGTCCGGGATCCGCGCCCGCGCGGCCGTGTCGGCGCGCAGCAGCACACAGCCGCCGGCCGCGGCGGCCGTCCGCGTCCCGTCCTTCCCGATCCGGCGGAACGGGTAGAGCTGCGCGAAGAAGTAGACGAAGGCCGGCACGACCAGTCGTTCCCAGAGGCTCTCCACCCGCAGCCGGGCCATCTGCGACACGACGTCGTACCCCCCGGTGCGCGCCGCCGCCACCAGCCGGCGCAGACCGTCCGGGGCGTGCGCGATGTCCGCGTCCGTCAGCAGCAGGTACTCGGGACCGCGCGCGCGTGCCAGGCCGATGCCGTGCCGCACCGCCCACAGCTTGCCGGTCCAGCCGGCGGGCGGCTCGCCCGGGGAGTCCACGGTGAGCGGCAGCCCGCCGGTCCGGCGCGCGAGCTCGCGCGCGAGCTCCCCGGTGCCGTCGGTACTGCCGTCGTCGACGAGGAAGACCTCGGCCCGCCCCGGGTACTCCTGGGCGAGCAGCGACGGCAGGCTCGCGGGCAGCACCGCCGCCTCGTCGCGCGCGGGGACGACGACGCACACCGACGGCCACGCCCCCGGGTCGCGCGACGGCGGGAGCCGCACATCCGTACGCCAGAAGAAGCCCTGGCAGAGCAGCAGCCACAGCCAGGCGGCGAGTGATCCGGCGGCGGTCCACACAACGGCGCTCACGTGCGCAGTCTGCCCCACGGAACCGGCCGGAAGCGGCCCATCGTCTATCGTGGCCGGGTGAAGATCGCGCTCATGGACTCCGGAATCGGCCTGCTGGCGGCCACCGCCGCGGTGCGGCGCCTGCGCCCCGACGCCGATCTCGTCCTCTCCCTCGACCCCGACGGCATGCCGTGGGGACCCAGGACGCCCGAGGACCTCACCGAGCGTGCCCTGGCCGTCGCCGAGGCGGCCGCCGCGCACCGGCCCGACGCGCTGATCGTCGGCTGCAACACCGCGACCGTGCACGCGCTCACCGCCCTGCGCGCCCGCCTCGAACCGGACCTGCCGGTCATCGGCACCGTCCCGGCGATCAAGCCCGCCGCGGCCGGCGGCGGACCGCTGGCCATCTGGGCCACGCCGGCCACGACCGGCAGCCCGTACCAGAAGGACCTGATCCAGAACTTCGCCGGCGGCGTGGCCGTCACCGAGGTGCCGTGCTGGGGGCTCGCCGAGGCCGTGGAACGGGCCGACGCGACGGCGATCGACGCCGCCGTCGCCGCGGCCGCCGAGCTCACTCCCGAGAACGTGACGGCCGTCGTCCTGGGCTGCACCCACTACGAACTGGTCGCCGAGCGCATCCGGGCCGCCGTGCAGCGCTCCGCCCACCCGCCGCTCGCCCTGCACGGCTCCGCCGGAGCGGTGGCCGCCCAGGCCCTGCGCCGCATCGGCGGGGAGCCCGCCCCCGAGGCCCCGGCGAGCGGCTCCCTGACGGTCCTGCTGAGCGGACGCGAGGGCGCGCTCCCCGCACCCGCCCTCACCTACGCGGAGGGCCGGCTGCTCCGGCAGGTCACCACCGCCGGGTGAACACCGCCGGGCCGGCCCGCGGAGGCCCCGGCCCGTCGCCCGCCCGGTCGGCCCAGTGACGCTGCGCTGCCCGGTCCCCGCGGAGCGGATCCTGAGTAACCTCGGACGTATGAGGGACCACCGCCACGGCGGTCACACCGCCTGCCCCGAGGTCTGGACCGGTCGCGCGACCAACCGCTACCAGTGGCTGCTGGCGCTGATCGGCGCGGCCTGCTTGGCGCTCGGCATCGCGCTGGCCGTCGGCTCCGCCTGGACGAGCGGTGTCGCACCCCTGGCCATGGCCGTCGTCGGGTGCATCGCCGCCGGGCTGCTCGTCCTGTTCGGCACCCTCGCCTTCGTGCACGTCGCGCTGCGGGTCCACGAGGACCACCTGGAAGTGCGCTGCGGCCACATGGGCGTGCCGCGCCGCCGCATCCTGCTCTCGCAGGTGGCCGGCGCGGAGTTCGCGCCGCTCGTCACCCCGCGCCACTGGGGCGGCTGGGGCTACCGCTGGCGGCCCGAGAAGGGCACGGCGGTCGTCGTACGCCGTGGTGAGGGCGTCGTGCTGCAGCTGTGGGACGGACACACCTTCACGGTCACCGTGGACGACGCGGAGGCGGCGGTGCACGTCATCCGCGACCGGCTCCGTCCCCGCAGACCGGGCGCGACGCACTGAACCGTGCCGGACCGCGGGAGCCGGTCGCGCACCGCGGTCATCCGGCGCCCGGCAGCGCCCGGTCCCCGCGCGGAGGCCGGTGGTCCCCGCGCGGAGGCGTCCGTCGCGTCGGCGCCGAGCACCGTGCCGCGTCGTCCGCGAACGGCCGGGCCGTCGCCAGTCCCGCCAGCAGACCGGCTCCCACGGACACCGCGGTGAAGCTCAGCGCGTTGCCCACCGCGGCGACGGCCGCGACGGCCGTCAGGGCCGCCCCCGCGGTGAGGACCACCGGTGTGGCGCGCGGACTGCGCCACAGCGCGTACAGCAGCCAGCCGAAGGCCAGCGCCAGCAGCACCACCCCGACGACGCCCTGCTCGGCCGCCAGCTGGAGCGGTGCGGAGTGGGGCTTCCCGTCGGACAGCGGCGACCGGACGGCCGTCGTGCTCAGCTCCCCGAAACGTCCCGGCCCCACCCCCAGTCCCGCGTGGTGACGGACCATGGCGAGCGCGTCCCGCCACAGGCCCACGCGGTGCGCCGTCAGCCGGCCCTCCAGCGAGGCGGCGAACCCCCGCGGCACGGCGCCGCCGGCCACCGCCCAGGTCAGCCCCGCCATCCCCGCGGCGGTCACGGCCAGGAAGGCGATGCCCGGCCCGCGGCGCCGCACGCGGCCCGCGGCGAGGGAGCACAGCAGCACCCCGGCGGCGGCGAAGCAGCCCGCGGCCGAGCCCAGCACGGCCGCGGTCACCGCGATCCCCACGGCCAGCAGGCGCAGCGCGAACCGTACGGTCCGGGCGGAGACCGCCCAGGCGGCGCAGCACGCGGCGCCGGCCGAGAGCGCCAGCATCGCGGCCGTGGCACCGAGGTGCCCCAGAGGAGCGGTGATCTGCGGACCCGGCGCCAGGTGCGGAACCGCCACCGTCAGGCCGACGCCGGCCAGGGCGCCGGCACAGGGCGCGGCCACCGGCAGCAGCGCTCCGCCGATCCGGCCGGCGGCGTAGCCCGCCGCCACGGCCAGGACCGCGAGCAGCATGCCCTCGGGGCGGCCGTTGCGGGCCGCCGCCGTGATCAGCGGCCAGGCCGCGCAGGCTCCCAGCACCACGACGCCCGCCGCGTCCGGACCGTTCCGTCTCTCGCCGTCCGTCTCCGGACCGGCACCAGCCGTCCCCGTGGAACCCATCCCGCACCCCGCACCGCGTCGCCCCCGACCTGTGACGGACCCCGGCCGCCGACGCCGCGACCGGCCGCACGACAGAGGCACCGGCACACCGTAACGGCTGGTGGTCGTTCGGGGGACGTGTGGTGACAAGTCCCGCGGAAACGATCCGGCGCGAACCGCGCCGCCCGTCGCCCCGACCGCGCCGTCCGGCCGCGCGGACCCCGGGCGGCCGTGCTGTCGGCCGCGACGGCACTCCCCGTAGACTCCCGGAGTGACCGTCACCGCAACCTCCGTCGGCGCGTCGGACCCGATGCCGCCGCAGACCGCGCCCACGGCGCGGGGCGGGCGGCTCGTCCGCCTCCTCCCGGCCGCCGCGGCCGCCCTCTCCGGCCTGCTCCTCTACGTCAGCTTCCCGCCGCGCACCCTGTGGTGGCTGGCCCTGCCCGCCTTCGCCGTCTTCGCCTGGGCGCTGCGCGGACGCGGCTGGAAGGCGGGACTCGGTCTCGGCTACCTCTTCGGCCTCGGCTTCCTGCTGCCCCTGCTGGTGTGGACCGGTGTGGAGGTCGGCCCCGGTCCGTGGATCGCCCTGGTGGCGATCGAGGCGATCTTCGTCGCGCTGGTCGGCGCGGGTGTCACCGTGGTGTCGAAACTGCCCGGATGGCCGGTGTGGGCGGCGGCCCTGTGGATCGCCGGCGAGGCGGCACGCGCGCGCGTGCCGTTCAGCGGCTTCCCCTGGGGCAAGATCGCGTTCGGCCAGGCGGACGGTGTCTTCCTGCCGCTCGCCGCGCTCGGCGGCACCCCGGTGCTCGGTTTCGCCGTCGTGCTGTGCGGCTTCGGCCTGTACGAGATCGTGCGGCTCGCCGTGCGGGCGCGCCGCACCGGTACCCTGCGCCGGGCCGCGGCGGTCGTCGGCGTGCTGAGCGTCGCCGTCCCGGTGGTCGCGGCCCTCGCGGCCCGGGCACTGGTCGGCGACAAGGCCGAGACCGGCACCGTGACCGTCGCCGTCATCCAGGGCAACGTGCCCCGCCTGGGGCTCGACTTCAACTCCCAGCGGCGCGCCGTCCTCGACTACCACGCGCGCGAGACCGAGCGCCTGGCCGCCGAGGTGGCGGCCGGCGAGGCCGAGCAGCCGGACATCGTGCTGTGGCCGGAGAACTCCTCCGACATCGACCCCTTCGTCAACCCCGACGCGCGCGCCGTCATCGACAAGGCGGCCAGGGCCATCGGCGCGCCCGTCTCGGTCGGCGGCGTGGTCGCCAGGGACGGCGAGCTGCTCAACGAGCAGATCCTCTGGGATCCGGTGAAGGGCCCCGTCGACACCTACGACAAGCGGCAGATCCAGCCGTTCGGCGAGTACCTCCCGCTGCGCTCGCTCGTCGGGGCGATCAACGAGGACTGGACGTCGATGGTCCGCCAGGACTTCAGCCGGGGCGACGAACCGGGCGTCTTCCGCATGGGCGGCGCCGGGGTCGGCCTGGTCACCTGCTACGAGGCCGCCTTCGACTGGGCCGTGCGCGACACGGTCACCGCCGGCGCCCAGCTGATCTCCGTGCCCAGCAACAACGCCACCTTCGGCCGCAGCGAGATGACCTACCAGCAGCTCGCCATGTCCCGCGTCCGCGCCGTCGAGCACAGCCGTGCCGTCACCGTTCCGGTGACCAGCGGCGTCAGCGCGGTCATCATGCCGGACGGACGGGTCACGCAGCGGACCGGCATGTTCGTCGCCGACTCCCTGGTGCAGGAGGTGCCGCTGCGCTCCTCGCAGACCCCCGCCACCCGCCTCGGCGTCCTCCCGGAGGTCGCCCTGGTGCTCGTCGCCGCGGGCGGACTCGGCTGGGCCGTCGCCGCCGGTGTGCGCGGGCGACGCGCCGGTGACGTGCGGTAGTACGCCCGCCGTACATCCCCGAAACGCCGGGGAGGGCCCTGACCGGCCGGTTAGGGTCGGGGGCATGGCTACTCCCGACTTCATCCGTACCCTGCGCGCCTCCGCCGGTCACCAGCTGCTGTGGCTCCCCGGAGTCACCGCGATCGTCTTCGACGAGGAGGACAGAGTGCTGCTGAACCGCCGGTCCGACACCCGCAGGTGGTCGGTGATCGGCGGCATCCCCGACCCGGGGGAGCAGCCCGCGGCCTGCGCGGTGCGGGAGGTCGAGGAGGAGACCGCGGTGCGCTGCGTCGCCGAGCGGGTCGTGCTGGTCCAGGCGCTGGAGCCGGTGACGTACGGCAACGGCGACGTCTGCCAGTACATGGACATCACCTTCCGTTGCCGGGCCGTCGGCGGGACGGCACGGGTCAACGACGACGAGTCGCTGGACGTCGGCTGGTTCGCCGTGGACGCGCTGCCGGAGCTGGACGAGTTCGGCCGCTTCCGGATCAAGCAGGCCATGGCGGACGCACCCACATGGTTCGACCCCACTGGAACCGGCTGAACTGTAGGGCGTGACCACATGGGGTGAGGGGCGGGTGCTGCCTAGGGTCGAGACATGACCGCGTCCCGTGCCCTCCCGGCCCCCCACGTCCCCCCGCTCGACCTCGGTGGCCGCACCGCCCTCGTCACCGGCGCCGCCGGCGGCATCGGCCGTGCCTGCGCGCTGCGGCTCGCGGCCGCCGGGGCCAAGGTGAGAGCCGTCGACCGGGACGCCGAAGGCCTGGAGGCGCTCGCCGAGGGGGCCCGCGGCCTCGGGGGCACCGTCGAGCCGCACGTCCTCGACCTCACCGACCTGGACGCCGCCGAGCTCGCCGCCGCCGGCACGGACGTGCTGGTCAACAACGCCGGACTGCAGCTCGTCCGCCCGATCGAGGAGTTCCCGCCCGACGTCTTCCACACGGTGCTCACCGTGATGCTGGAGGCACCGTTCCGGCTCATCCGCGGAGCCCTGCCCCACATGTACGGCCAGGGGTGGGGCCGTGTCGTCAACGTGTCCTCGGTCCACGGTCTGCGCGCCTCGGCCTACAAGTCCGCCTACGTGGCCGCCAAACACGGCCTGGAGGGCCTGTCCAAGACCACGGCCCTCGAGGGCGCCCCCCACGGCGTCACCTCGAACTGCGTGAACCCCGGTTATGTGCGCACCCCGCTGGTCGAGCGGCAGATCGCCGACCAGGCCCGTGCGCACGGCATCCCCGAGGAACGCGTCCTGTCCGAGGTGCTGCTGCAGGACAGCGCCGTCAAACGGCTCATCGAACCGGAGGAGGTCGCCGAGGCGGTGGCCTACCTGTGCGGCCCGCGGGCGTCCTTCGTGACCGGCACGTCCCTGGTCCTGGACGGAGGCTGGACCGCCCACTGAGGCGTCCGCCGACGCCCCGGCCGAGTTGTCCACAGGCCTGACGGAGCGGCCGTGGGATGAGGAATCCTGTGAGCATGTCCCGCGATCACGTGCAGTCCGCCGAGCGCGCCGCCCCCGGCGCCGTCACGCCGGACCGGGCACGCCCCGGCACCCGCTCCGCGTCCGGCAGCGCCGAGACGCCGTTCCTGGAACTGCTCGCCCGGGGCGCGCCCGCCGAGGCCTACGAGCAGCCGGTGCTGCTCGCCCGTGCCGAGGGGACGGCCGACGAGCGCGTCACCGCGCTCGAACAGGCCAAGCTGCTCGCCCTGCGCGTCCGCTCGGAACTGGAGGGCCGGCGCCGCAGGGAGGCCGAGCTGTCCGCGCTCTTCGAGACCGCCCACGACCTCGCCGGGCTGCGCGACCTGGACGCCGTGCTCCAGGCGATCGTGCAGCGCGCCCGCTCGCTGCTCGGCACCGACGTCGCCTACCTCAGCCTGAACGACCCGGTCAGGGGCGACACCTACATGCGGGTCACCGAGGGCTCGGTCGCCGCCCGCTTCCAGCAGCTGCGCCTCGGCATGGGGGAGGGGCTCGGCGGCCTGGTGGCCCAGACCGCCCGCCCCTACGTCACCGACGACTACTTCCGCGACGACCGCTTCCGGCACACCCACACCATCGACACCGGCGTGCGGGACGAGGGGCTCGTGGCCATCCTCGGGGTGCCCCTGATGCTCGGGCACCACGTCATCGGCGTCCTGTTCGCCGCCGACCGGCGGGCCCGGGTCTTCGAACGGGAGCAGATCGCCCTGCTCGGTTCCTTCGCCGCCCTCGCCGCGGCCGCCATCGACACCGCCAACCTGCTCGCCGAGACCCGCTCGGCACTCGCCGACCTGGAACGCGCCAACGAGATCATCCAGGACCGCAGCGGGGCCATCGAACGCGCCTCGGACGTCCACGACCGGCTGGCCGAGCTGGTCCTGCGCGGTGGCGGGGTGCACGACGTGGCCGCCGCCGTCTCCCAGGTCCTGGACGGCACGGTCGAGTTCACCGAGGCCGCGGCGGCGCCCGCCCAGGCCCTCGAGTCCTCGCGGGCGGAAGGACACGCGGTGCGGCACCGGGACGACTGGGTCGCCGCCGTGACCGCCGGGGACGAACTCCTCGGCGCCCTCGTCCTGCGCGGGCACCCCGGCCTCGACCCCGTCGACCAGCGCACGCTGGAGCGCGCGGCCATGGTCACCTCGCTGCTGCTGCTCGCCCGGCGCTCCGCCGCCGAGGCCGAGCAGCGCGTCCGCGGCGAGCTGCTCGACGACCTGCTCGATGCCCGCGACCGCGACCCGCGCCTGCTGCACGAGCGCGCGGCCCGGCTGCACGCCGACCTCGACGCCACCCACGTGGTGCTCGCGGCCCGGCTGGAGGGCGGCACCGCCGACGCGGACCAGGAGGCGGACGCCCGCAGACGCCTGTGGGCCGCGGCCTCGCACCTCGCGGCCACCCGGCAGGGCCTCGCCGCCGCCCGCGACGGCGGCACCGTCCTGCTGCTGCCCCTCGCCCCCGGGGACACCGCCACCGACCTGGCCCGCCGCACCGCCCGGCACCTGGGCACGGCCGTCCACGAGCCGGTCACCGTCGGCGCGTCCGCCCCGGTCGGGCGCCTCACCGCCCGCCCCGACACCGTGGCGGCGGCCTACGCGGAGGCCCGGCGCTGCCTCGACGCCCTGCGGCGGCTGGGCCGCTGCGGCGACGGCGCCGCCGCCGAGGACCTCGGCTTCCTGGGACTGCTGCTGGCCGGTGAACGGGACATCGCGGGCTTCGTCGACCGCACCATCGGCCAGGTCGTGGCGTACGACGAACGACGCGGCACCGAGCTGGTGCGCACCCTCGACGCGTACTTCGCCAGCGGCATGAGCCCCGCCCGCACCAAGGACGACCTGCACGTCCACGTGAACACCGTCGCCCAGCGCCTGGAACGCGTCGGCCGCCTCCTCGGCGAGGACTGGCAGAGCCCCGCCCGGGCGCTGGAGATCCAGCTCGCCCTGCGCCTGCACCGGCTGTCGGCGAAGACGCCGCCGTCCGCACCGCACTGACCCCCGTACGCGCGAGGCGCACGGGGGCCGGTGGCCCACGGGGTCAGGACATCAGACGGTGTGCGCGTCCCGCGCGGGCCGGATCCCGGCCGGCTCCCCCGCGTCACCGGACGGGGCGACCTCGGCCAGGTCCCGGTGCCGGGTCTCCTTGGCCGCCGCCACGGCGACGACCGTCAGCAGGCTCGCCGCGATGACGTACAGCGCGATCGGCGTGGAGCTGTCGTAGTCCGAGAGCAGCGCGGTGGCGATGAGCGGGGCCGGCGCACCCGCCGCGACGGAGGCGAACTGGGCGCCGATGGAAGCACCGGAGTAGCGCATCCGGGTCGCGAACATCTCGGAGAAGAAGGCGGCCTGCGGCGCGTACATGGCCCCGTGCAGCACCAGGCCCACGGTCACCGCGAGGAGCAGGCTCGCGAAGTCACCGGTGTCGATCAGTGCGAAGAACGGGAACATCCACAGCCCCACACCGACCGCGCCGATCAGATACACGGGACGGCGGCCGATCCGGTCCGACAGCGCGCCCCAGGCCGGGATGACGGCGAAGTGGAGGGCCGAGGCGACGAGCACCGAGTTGAGCGCGGTCTGCTTCGAGACGCCGGCCGAGGTGGTGGCGTACACGAGGATGAACGCGGTGATCACGTAGTAGCTGATGTTCTCCGCCATGCGCGCGCCCATCGCGACCAGCACGTCGCGCCAGTGGTGCCGCAGGACGGCCACGACCGGCATCCGTTCGGCGGCGGCGTCCGCCTTGCGGGCCTCGGCATGGGCCAGCGCCTGCTTGAACACGGGCGATTCATCGACGGAGAGACGAATCCACAGACCGACGATCACCAGCACGCCGGACAGCAGGAACGGGATCCGCCAGCCCCAGGAGCCGAACGCCGAGTCCGACAGGACGGCGGTCAGCAGGGCCAGCACTCCGGTGGCCAGCAACTGCCCCGCCGGCGCACCCGTCTGCGGCCACGAGGCCCAGAACCCGCGTCGTCGCGCGTCCCCGTGCTCGGACACCAGCAGCACGGCACCGCCCCACTCGCCGCCCAGTGCGAACCCCTGGACGAGCCGCAGCACGGTGAGCAGCACGGGCGCGGCACTGCCGATGGTGGCGTGCGTGGGCAGCAGCCCGATCGCGAAGGTGGCCCCGCCCATCAGCAGCAGGCTCAGCACCAGCAGCTTCTTGCGCCCGAGCCGGTCCCCGTAGTGCCCGAAGACCAGCGCACCCAGCGGCCGCGCGGCGAACCCGACGGCGTACGTCAGGAACGACAGCAGCGTGCCGACGAGCGGGTCGGAGTCCGGGAAGAACAACTCGTTGAAGACGAGCGCGGCGGCGGAGCCGTAGAGGAAGAAGTCGTACCACTCGATGGTGGTGCCGATGAGGGAGGCGGCGACGATGCGCTTGAGGTTGCCGGGGGGCGGGGGAGCGGTTGCTGGGGAGGCCATGTGCGCCACTTCCTCGTGTGCGGTGGGGACGGGTACGTGTCGGCACACCGTAGAAACACGCAGGTCAGGCGCACATGTGGCGGGGCCCCATAGTTCGGGGGCTGGGTATGCGCGCGGCCACCATGCTGGCTCGGGGAGGGGTGGTTCAGGGGCCCGGGAGAGGCCGGGACGAGCGCTGTCCGGAAAGTGCGGTCAGGGCTCACCGACCACAGATCCGGCACCCTCCCCGCCACGCTGCCCGCCTCCACCGACGCACCGCCGGCCGCACCGGAAGCCCCGCCGGCCTCATCCGCCAAGCCGCCGTCGACGCCGTCCACGACGGCACCGAGGACGTCAAGAAGCCATCCCTCGAAGCCGTCCGCCTCGAGTCATGTGGCGCGCCCCGTGAGCCGTGCCGATTGCTGGTGCACCAACGCGGCGTATCGTCCGCCCGACGCCATCAGCTCCTGGTGGTCGCCGCGCTCGGTGATCACACCGTGGTCGAGGACCAGGATCTGGTCGGCGTCGCTCACCGTGCTGATCCGGTGCGCGATCACGATCCGCGTGCAGCCGGTGGCCGACAGCTCTGCGGCGATCGCCGCCTCCGTCAGGGTGTCCAGGTGGCTGGTCGCCTCGTCCAGCAGCAGCACATCGGGGTCGGCGAGAAGGGCCCGCGCGATCGCCAGACGCTGACGCTGGCCACCGGAGAGCGCTCCGCCGCCCTCGCCCACGCCGGTGTCGAGACCCATCGGCATGCGATCCAGGTCTTCCAGGAAGCGCGCCTTGCCCAGCGCCTCGCGCAGCTCGTCGTCACCGGCGTCGGGGCGGCCGAGCGTCAGGTTCTCCCGGATCGACCCGCCGAAGGTGTACGGGAACTGGGTGACCACGCCGAAGCGTCGGCGCAGCGCCTCGGGGTCGTAGTCGTCCAGCGGACGGCCGTCCACCAGGACCGTTCCCGCGGTCGGTCGCAGCAGTCCGGTGAGAAGCCGCGACAGCGTCGTCTTGCCGGAACCGGTGGAGCCGACGATGGCCAGTTTAGAGCCGGGAGTCACGCGGAAGTCGATGTTCTCGAGCACATGGGGGGCGCCGGGGTCGTACCGGAAGCCGACCCCGCGCAACTCGATCCCGCCACGCAGTTCCACCGGCCCCGGCGCCTGCGGACGGGTCGGTTCGGGTTCCTCGTCCAGTACGTCGTAGATGCGTTCCAGGTGCGAGCCGATCGTCTGCAGGTAGCGCAACGCCCCCATGACCTGGCCGACGGGCGCGAGCAACAGAGCCGCGAAGACGTTGAGGCCGAGCATGGTGCCCAGGGACATCCGCCCCGCGGTCACCTGGACGATCCCGAGGATCAGCAGTACGAGCGGCGCGGCGACCTGGAACACGCCCATCGCCGACTCGTTGACGAGGTCCAGCTGCCGCCGGTGGAACCCCGCTCGCACCGATTCGGCGAACTGTTGCACCCAGCGCCGCAACGCCGGGTGGGACAGGCCGGAACTCTTCAGGAACTCCGCACCGGCCAGCGCGTCGATCGCGCCGCTCTGCGCCTTGGCGTCGGCGGCCAGCTCACGCTGGGCACGTTCGTGCACCGGCCGGACGGTGAGCAGCACGATGCCGACCTGGGCGCCGGCCACCACCGCGACCACGGCCGCGTGCGCGGGGCTCATCGCCACCAGCAGCGCCGAGTAGACGACGACGAAGAGGCTGTCCAGCAGCAACGAGGCGAGCCGCGAGGTCAGCATGTCGCGCACGACCATGTTGCTACTCAGCCGGCTCATCAGATCGCCCACGCCGCGGGTCTGGAAGTAGGCGTACGGCAACCCCAGCAGATGGGTCATGAAGCGCTCGCCCAGGCTGCCGTCAAGACGTCGTTGCAGCACCAGCAGTGCCATCCCCCGGGCCAGGGAGGCAAGCGTCTGGGCCACGACGTACGCGCCGATGCCCACCGCGAACAGTGGCAGTGTGTCCGCTCCCTGCCCGACCAGGGTGTCCACGCCGTACTTGGTCGCCCAGGCCGAGGCGAGACCGAGCACCTGCACCAGGCCCGAGAGCACGACCGCGAGCAGCATGAAGTACGGGGCGAGTCCCACCAGGTCGCGCAGGAACCGCAGTGCCAGATGGTCGCGAAGCCGACGGCGCCGGCGCTGCATCGTGTCGCCCGGGGTGAACTCGAGGACACTGCCCGAGAACTCCGCGAAGAACTCCTCGTGGGTCAGCGACCGCCGGCCACGCCCTGGATCCACCAACCGGATCCGGCGCGACCCGACCTTCTCCAGCACGGTGAAATGGTTCTGGCCCCAGTGGGCGATGGCGGGCAGGCGGATCTCGGCGAGCCCTGCCGCGTTCACGCGCAGTCCCCGCCCGGCCAGCCCGTAGTCCCGGGCCACCTCGATGATGCGGCGGGCGCTCGTGCCGTCGCGCCCCGCCGCGAAGCGCGCACGCAGCTCCCCCACCTTCGTCGCGCGGCCGAGGCCGCCGAGCACCATGGCGAGACAACTCGGTCCGCACTCGGTGTTGCTCATCTGCACGATCACTGGGACGCGCGGCACTCCGCCTCCTCATTGGCTGCACGACTGACCACAAGGTCCGTGGCCGACGGTTCGAGTCCCGTCGCACGGCGGGACGGGATCCCGCACGCCCAGAGTGCCCTCCGGTGGTTGGCCGGCGTTGACCTGGTGGTCTCCGCTCGGTTCGGCGTCGGTTCGCTGCGGGTGGCGGAGCTTCTTCCCCTGTTGACCGGCCGGGTGGCGACTGCCGAATGTGGTCCCGTCGGCAGCAGGCGGTCTCCGTTCGCCCGCCTGGTCATGGGTTCGGGTCCCGCTGCCGGTTCGTCATCGCGGCCTCTCGCCGCGCGATCGTTCCCTCATCGAGCACTGATCGGAGAGCAGACATGAGCACTGTCGCCAGGGCCTGGAAGGACCCGGTTTTCCGGGCCACCCTCGACGACGCCGACCTCGCGGCGTTGCCGACCCACCCGGTCGGCACGGTCGGCGCCATCGGCGACGACACCGACCTCGCCGAAATCCTCGGCGGGGACCACCGGCCCTTCACCTTCCACACCTGCCTCACCTGCCACTGGACCTGTGTCACCTGCTGGGGCTGCTGACCAGTGACCAGCTGATCGCCAGTCGGACAACCGGGGTGGGCGTCGCCCGGGCGACGCCCACCCCGCCCCGCGCCCGGCCCCGGACCCGGTGCAGACACTGAAGGCGGAGAACATGATCGACACGACCCTCGACACGACCCTCGACACACCGACCTGGTGGCGCGGTCTGCCCCGCTCGCAACGGACCGGAGGCACACCCGCCCTCACCGAGGAGCAGCGGGACCACGGCCGGCGGCGACGTGAGGCATGGCGTGGCGGCCATATCGTGCGTGGTACGGACATCCGGCTCGACCGCTGGGAACGCCTCGGGCTGACCGAGGAGCAGATCGTGGAGCTGCTGGGCGAGCCGCCCGAGTCGCTGGCGTCCCGGGTTCCCGGTCGGCCGGCCTGGCTGGACACGATCTTCGACGCGTGGCAGCGGTTCCGGGGTGTACGGCTCGAAGACCTCGGCATCGGCGCCCCGTCGGCCGGCCACACGCACGGTGACGAACCACGGGGCGATGTCGGCGACCACGAACCCCACGCCGAACCGGGCAACCTGGGGTTCCTGAACCTCATCGCGCCGCTGCTCGCGTGGGCCCAGGACGAACTGCGCAACCGCATCGAGGAGTTGCCCGGGCACCGTGGACACGAGGGGCGCCTGCCGCCCTCCCACCCCCTGCTGCGGCTCCCCCTCGATCGACTCCTCCAGATGATCGCCTCCGTCCTGGTCCTGGAAGTGAACCTCGCCCGTCTGGAGGGCCGTCTGACCGGGACGACGCCCGGCGAGCGGATGACGTCGTTCGTCGAGCAGATCCGCGAACCGGCGACAGCGCTCGAGATCCTCGCCGAGTACCCGGTGCTCGCCCGGGAACTGGTCCTCTGCCTGCGCACCACGGTGAACGTCCGGGCCGAGTTCGTCGAGCGCCTTCTGAACGATCTGCCCGAGATCCGGGAGACCTTCGGCGGGCGCTGGCAGGGTCCGGCCGATCTGGACGAGGTCGGCCTCGGAGCCGGGGACACCCACCGCGGCGGCCGGTCCGTCGCCGTCCTCACGTTCAAGGACGGCAAGAAGCTCGTCTACAAGCCACGCAGCCTCCGCGTGGAGGTCCACTTCAATCGACTGCTCGACTGGCTCAACGCCCGTGGCCTGCACCACCGGCTCCGGCCGCTGCGCGTACTGGACCGGGACGAGTACGGCTGGGTGGAGCACGTCGCCACCTCGTCGTGCGGCGACGAGGACGAAGTGGGACGGTTCTTCTGGCGTCAGGGCGCCCACCTCGCGCTCTTCCACGCCCTCTGCGGCTCGGACATGCACCTGGAGAACGTCATAGCGGCCGGGGAGCACCCCGTCCTCGTCGACCTGGAGGCCATCTTCCAGGCCCCGCCCCGGCTCACGGACGACGTGGCCGACCAGCGGGCACCGCTCATGCTGGGCGAAGCGCCGCGCATCGTACGGGAATCGGTCCTGCGCATCGGCCTGTTGCCCGAACGGATGATCACCGTCGACGAGAAGGGCATCTACGACGCGGAGATAAGCGGCCTCGCCGGCAGCGGCGGCCAGCTCTCGCCCGGCCGCGTGCCCACGGTCGTCGCGAGCGGCACCGACGAGGCGCGGGTGGTGCGCGACCGACGCGAGATGAAGGAGACGCAGAACCGCGTACGGCTGGCCGGCCGTCCCGTCGACCCGCTCGCTCACCTCGACTCCCTCACCGCGGGGTTCACCGACTGCTACCGGATCATCGAGGCGAACCGTGACGACCTTCTCGGTGCCGGGGGCCCTGTCGCCGGGTTCGGCGACGTGGAGGTGCGGTTCATTCCGCGTCCCACCCTGACGTACGCCCGCCTCCAGATGGAATCGTGGCATCCGGACCTGCTGCGCGACTCCCTGGACCGCGAGATCTTCTTCGAGATGCTCTCCACCGGGTTCGCCGACGTGCCGGACCGGGACGCACTGCTCGCCACCGAGCAGCGTCAGTTGGCCGATCAGGACATCCCGTCCTTCCACACCACCCCCGCCTCGACCGACCTCTACGACGGGTACGGCGTCGTGGCGCGCGACTTCCTGGAAACCGCCGGGCTCGAGGCGGTGCGGTCGCGGATCACCGCGATGTCCTCGGCGGACCTGCGACGCCAGGTCTGGTGCATCCGCGCGTCGATGTCCGGGCTCACGGTCGGCACGGGCAGGGTCACCACGCGCGAGTCCGGCAGCGACGACCCGAGGCCGCTTCCCGACAAGGAGATCGACCAGGACCTCGCGATCGCTGCCGCGCGTTCGGTCGCCGACCTGCTGCTCGAAGCCGCCCTGTCCTCCGACGGCGAGGCACCGTCCTGGCTCTCGGTGAACTTCATCGGAGATCGTTTCTGGAAGGTCGGACACGCAGGACTCGACCTCTACAGCGGAGTTCCCGGGATCGCCCTGTTCCTGGCGCAGCTCGCGGCGGTCACCGGTGAGGCGCGGTTCCGGCGCCCGGCCGAGCGGCTCGCCGAACAGCTCGTCGAGGTGACCCGTCACCTCCGCGTCGGCGCACACCCGGTCGCCGGGCTGTCGATCGGCGGGTACGGCGAACTCGGCGGTCTGGTCTACGCGTTGACCCGGTTGGCCACGGTGATCGGGGAACCCGCGATGGTCGAGTCGGCCCGGGACGCCGCCTCGCTCTGCCGCGCGAGGTTCGCCGAGGACAGGGTGTTCGACGTGATCAGCGGCACCGCCGGGGCGGCGCTGGCGATCCACGCCCTGCACCGCGCCCACCCCGACGACCGGACCCATGACGCCCTCGAGGCGGCCGGCGCGACACTCGCGGACCGGGCGGTCCACGTGCCCGGCGGAAGCGCGTGGCGCCCGGCGTTCGAGGACGCGCCCGCGTTGCTCGGGTTCTCGCACGGCGCCAGCGGCATCGCCTACTCGCTGGCCCTGGTGGCGGAGGCCACGGGCGAGGACCGGTTCGCCGAGCTGTGCGGGCGGGCCCTGAGCTACGAGCGGCACCACTTCTCGCCGGAGCGTGGAAACTGGCCCGACCTGCGGGCGATCAGTGGTCCCGGTGCCTTCATGAACGCCTGGTGCCACGGTGCGGCCGGGATCGGCCTGGCGCGTGCGGCGATGTTGCGACTGCCCGTACTGTCACCGTGGCGGGACCTGATGCGCGAGGACCTGCGCATCGCGACCGACCGCGTCCGTGCCGACCTGATCGTGGACGGCCGGTACGCGGGCATCGGCAACGACTCGATCTGCCACGGAGACCTCGGCCTGGTGGAGGCCCTGCTGACGGCCGACTCGGTGCTCGGCGGGTTCGCCGAGCACGGCACGGGGGACGGCGCCGTGCTGGGACGCCGGTGCGCGCGGGCGGTGGCCGAGCACGTGCTCTCGGGGGTTCTCCGGCCCGGGGTGCCGGACCGTGTCAGCACACCTGGCCTGCTGATGGGACTGTCCGGAATCGGCTACGGCCTGCTCCGCGCAGCGATGCCGGACCGCGTCCCGAACGTGCTGCTGCTGGAGACGCGCTGACGGCGGGAGTCAGGAGCAGGAGCGCGCCGACGGGCGCAGGAGGGGCAGGCTGACGTCCTCCCCGAGCAGAATGGTCCGCTCCAACCGCTGGACGGCCGCACCGGGGTCGAGGCCGAGTTCCTCCCTCAGCACACGGCGCAGGTTCCGGGAGACGCTGAGCGCATCGGCCCGCCGACCGGTTTCGTAGAGCGCGGTCATCAGCAACTCCCGGAAATACTCCCGCAGCGGATGCGCGGTGACCAGTGATTCCAGCTCGGGGATCAGGACGTCGTGCTGACCGCTGGCCAGCCCCGCGCGCAACCACATCTCGGTGGCGACGAGCCGCCGCTCGTCCAACCTGACGCGCTCGGCGGCGATCGCGCGGGTATCCACGACGTCGGACATCGCGGCCCCCCGCCACAGTGCCACCGCCCGCCCCAGGTGCTCCATGGCCTCGGCGGGCGTCCCCGTCGCGAGAGCCAGCCGGCCGGCCGAGCAGTGCCCGTCGAACTGCTCGGCGTCCAGCTCATCGGCGGGCACGCGCATCTCGTACCCGGCGGCCCGGGTACGCAGGGTCTCGCCGCCGGGATCGCCCAGAATCCGGCGCAGCCGGTGCACGTACTGCTGGACGAGCTTGCGCCGGCTCTCCGGCGGCGCCTCCGGCCACAGCTGCCGGTACAGCTCCTCGTACGGCACGACGCGATTCGCCCGGACCAGCAGCACCGCGAGCAGCGTTCGCCACTTGTCCTGCGGCACGTCGTGCCATGTGCCGTCGGCGGACCGCATCTGGACGGGTCCGAGTATCCGGTACCGGATCAGCGTGGGCAGGGCCATGGCGAACACCTCTCAACTTCTCGTGCGTGGGGACAAGGGAGCCGGAGTCACGGTGGTGTGGTGTTTCCGAAGCGGGTGCTGACGTCGCCACCGGTGGTGACGGAGCCCGGCGGCCGATCGGTACCGTCATGGGCGAGGCGGAGGACGAGAACCGCGCAGGTGTTGCCCTCGGGCCCGCGAAGTGGGTTCCGGCCTCTCGGCCCCGGACCGACGGCTCCAGGCCGGACGGGCGCGGTGGGGGACGCATCGTGGCGGTCGCGCTGCCATGTGGTCGTGGACGCGGGCCCTGGCCCGACCGCAGGAGATCGAGGTGTCCTCCTCATCCAGCGGAGGGCGTCCGCCGTCGGCCCCGCGACGGGCGGGAGCGAGGTGTGCGCCCGGGCGGGGAGGCTCCGGGCGAGCCCGGTCCTGGTGGCGAAGGCCCGGGCGTCGGGCACCCCCGGCGCGCGGCAGCGTTCCCGGTCGGACGTCCGGGATTCCGGCGGGTACGGCTTCCGTGCGTCCTGCCGTGCCGCAGTACTGTCCCTGCACCGTTGCCCCCCTTCCTTCGGCACCGGACCGGGACGGTGCCGAATCGGCGTCGGCGGTGCCTCCTCGACCGGATCCCGCGACGGGCCGCCGGTCCGGCGCTGGGGGACAACCGCAGCACCACTGTGCGGAACAGACCTTGCACCGACCTTCAGGGAACCTTCCATCCGCAAGTCGGCGTTCGAGTATCGAAGCTCGCAGCGATCCACGGGGGACAGTGGATGACGGTGAAGTTCGGCTTACTCGGCACCACCGAGGCACGCATCGACGGCCTGCTCGTCGAGGACCTGGGCCACCCCCGCCAGCGACACGTGCTGGCCGCCCTGCTGATCGGAGCCAATCGTCCGGTGCCGGCGAAACAGCTGATCGACCGCGTGTGGGCGGGCCGCCCGCCGCAACGAGCCCTCGGTACCCTCTACAGCTGCATCTCCCGATTGCGTCGCGCCCTGGCACCCGCTTCCCGGGACGTGCGCATCGCCCGACAGGCCGGTGGTTACCTGCTCACCGTCGACCCGTCAGCGGTGGACCTGCACCACTTCCGCCGCCTCGTCGTCCGAGCCGGTGCCGCACACAGGGACGAGCGGGCAGCGGACCTGCTGGAGCGGGCGCTCGGGCTCTGGCGGGGGGAGGCCTTCGCCGCTGCGGACACGCCCTGGTTCAACGCGCTGCGCGCCGTTGCGCACCAGGAGCGCCTCGCGGCCGAACTGGACTTGGCCGACATCCGCCTGCGCCGTGGCGACCACGCCCGGCTCCTGCCCGAGCTGTCCGCCCGGGCACAGCAGCACCCGCTGGACGAACGGGTCGCCGGTCAGCTCATGACCGCTCTGTACCGCAGCGGACGGACCGCCGAAGCGCTCGACCTCTATCAGGCCGTCCGGAGGCGACTGGCGGACGAACCGGGCATCGACCCCGGACCGGCTCTGCGACAACTCCACCAGCAGGTCCTCACCGCCGCCCCGGTCCTCGCCACCCCCGCGGCCCGGCCGGCGACCCGGTCCGCACCGTCGCCCACCCCCGTACCGCGCCAGTTACCCGCGCCGCCTTTGCTGTTCACCGGTCGGACCCGTGAACTCGGCCTCCTGGACAGCCCGTTCGGCCCCTCGACCGGGCAGGCACATTCCGTGGTGATCCTCGCGATCGGTGGCGTGGGAGGCATCGGCAAGACCTGGCTCGCCCTGCACTGGGCCCACGAGAACCTGGAGCGCTTTCCCGACGGGCAGTTGTACGTCGACCTGCGCGGCTCCACCCCCCTTGGGGAACCGGTGCAGCCGCGGACCGCGGTGCGCGGCTTCCTGGACGCTCTCGGCGCCGATCCGGCGACCGTCCCCGCGGATCCGGACGCGCAGGCCGCGCTGTACCGCGGCCTGACCGCCGGCAAGCGGTTGCTGATCGTCCTGGACAACGCGCGCGACACCGCTCAGGTCGCTCCGCTGCTGCCGGGCAGCCCCACGTGCACCGTCATCGTCACCAGCCGCAGGCGGCTCGCCGGCTTGGCCGTCGCCCACGGCGCTCGTCCCCTCATCCTGGACACGCTCACCGACACCGAGGCCCGCCACCTCCTCACCCGGTACCTCGGCACCGATCGCGTGGCCGCCGAACCCGAGGGCGTCACCGCTCTGTTGGACCACTGCGCGGGTCTGCCCCTCGCCATCGGCGTCCTGGCCGCCCGCGCCACCACGAGCCCCGGCGTCCGCCTCACCGAACTGGCCGCAGAACTCCACGAGGAGCAGACTCGGGGAACTTCCGGTACGACGGGGGCATCCGCCGGCCGAGGCGCTCCTCCATGACCGCGATCCGCTTCTCGGACGCGGGCGGGAACCCCAGCCACCGCACCCGCCGCGCGGCCTCGTCGTCCGCGCCCCGCAGGCCGCTGTCCGGCACGCAGCGGTGTCGAGCACGGGGGCCTGATCCCCGGGCGCGGCCGGCCCTTCGGCCAAGACGCTCCGTGCGGTGGCGCGGGACTGACGACGGTTGACCGAGGACGTGCGACGAGAGGGGAGCCGACGGAGCCCGCTCCGCCGGTCACCGGGGTTCTGCGCCAGGGGTGTCCGCTCACGGGGCCCTCCTCGCTCCCGCGGCGACCCGGATGCCGGCGTGAGTGGCTGGACCGGGGCTTCCACGGAACCGGGGCCGGCCCGTGCCGCGGGCGGTGCCGCCCCCTTCGCCGGGGCGCCGGGACGGAGGGGCCGACATGCGCCGCCCCCTCCACTGTGGACACGATGTACCTGCCGGTCGGCCCGGTACGACGGGCCGACCGGCAGGACCACCAGGACAGCGAGGAGACCGCCATGGCGAGCATCAGCCCGATCGACCTGCAGAAGGCGCTCAAGGGCGCCGAGTACCCTGCCAGCCGCGACGACCTGGTCACGCTGGCCAGGGACAACGGCGCGGACGACACCCTCGTCGAGAAGCTCGCCGATGCCCCCACGGACGAGTTCGACGGCCCGAACGACGTCCAGAAGGCCGTGTTCGGGAACGAATAGCCCGGACGGCTCCTGAGGGCACCGCCGGCGATCCGGCCGTGGTCGGACCGCGCGGGGCGGGACCCGCGTGCCGGGTTCGCCGCGTGTCCCTCGCCGTGCTCCGGGCACCCGGCCCGACGACGGACCGAAGGAGGAAAGGTGCAGCTGTCTTTCCTGCAACCGCTCTTCGACCGCCCGGGCCCGTGGGCCACCGTGTACTTCGATCCCGCCCAGAACGACGAGTCGGGTGCCCAGCGGCGTGAGCTGTCCGTGCGCGAAGCGTGCCGGACGCTCGAGGAGGAGGGTGCCGACGCCACGACCACGGAAGCGGTGCGTGACGCCCTCCTGCGGATCGGACCGGCGGAGGACCCGGCGGGCCGAGTGGTCTTCGCGGCCGGGGGCGAGGTGGTGCTCAGCCACCGGCTCTCCCGCCCACCGCAGCGGCAGATCGCCTGCTGGGCCCCGCTGCCCCGGCTGACACCGCTGCTGGAACTGGCGGGCCGGGATCCGGTCCGCCTCGTGGCGTACATCGACCGGACGGGTGCCGACTTCGAGCTGCGCGGGGCGGTCGGACCGCGGTCCGCAGGGCAGGTCGAGGGGGAGCGGCACCCCGTGCACCGCACGGCTTCGGCCGACTGGTCCGAGCGGCACTTCCAGCTCAAGGTCGAGAACACCTGGGAGCACAACGCCGGCGAGATCGCCGAAGCGCTGGGTGCGGCCTACGAGGAATCCGGTGCCGACCTGGTCGTCCTGGCCGGTGACCCCCGCGAGCGGCCGGCCGTGCGCGAGAAGCTCCCCGAGGCGGTTCGCCGGGTCACGACGGAGACCGAACACGGCGGTCGCGCCGCAGGGTCCGCCTCTCCCGCGCTGGAGGAGGCCGTCGAGCAGGCCCGGCAGCGGCACACGCGTCACCGTGTCGAGGAGGCGCTCGACCGCTTCCGCGCCGGCCGCGTGGGCACCGACCGGCCCACGGAGGCGGTGGAGGGCATCCCGGCGCTGGTGGAAGCGGCCCGGGAACACCGCATCGACACGCTGCTCGTCCGGCCCGACGGACCGGAGCTGGACCGTGAGACGTGGGTCGGCGCCCGGCCCGACCAGGTCGCGGCGCGCCGGAGCGACGCCCGGACGCTGGGGGAGAGCGATCCGACGACGGTGCGCGCGGACGACGCGCTGCTGCGCGCAGCCGCCGTCACCGCCGCCGACGTACTGGTCCTACCCGCGGCGGACGAGGACGGCACGGACGCCGCGGACATTCCGGCAGGCGGCCTGGGCGCCCTTCTGCGCTGGACCTACGACACGACTCCGGCGTGACAGCGACGCAAGCGAGAAAGGGAGGTGTCGGGACATGGCCGAACGAGGCAGCAACCCGATCAGTCCGCGTACCGACGACGAGATGAAGCACGAGCTGGAAGGACACCTGCGTTCCGGTCGGCCGGCCCACGTGGAGGAAGCGAGCGACCCGGAGCCGCCGGCGGACGACGACATCCGGGTGGACCCGGGCGGACCGGTGCCCCCGCCCGGCGAGGAACGCGACCGGGCGCGCGCCGAGGCGGAGGCGGACTCCCTGCGCCTCGAACTGGCACGCCACCTGGACCGTACGGCCTTCCCCGCCGACCGGCGGTCGGTGCTGGACGCCCTGGAGGCGCACCACGCACCGGACCCGGTGCTGGAGGCGGCACGGGGCCTTCCGGAGGACGGCACGTACGCCGATGTGACCGGGATCGTCGAGGCACTCGGCCACCGGCCGACACGGTGACGACGAGGAGCCGGCGGACGGCTCCCGCGCGACCCGGACCAGGCACGGGGGACGAGACGGTGCGGCAGCTCGCGACTGCGGCCACCGCCCGTCGCCTGCCCGCGTCGACACGCCTGGTGCCGGGCCGCGCGTCCGCCGCCGCGGGCAGTGCTCAGCCTGTCCCGGGGCAGCCCGCCCTACTCGTCTTCGTCCGTCTCACCGCCCGTGCTCGAGAAGCCGAAGTCCAGGACCGCGGCGACCTCGCGGCGGGTCTCCTCCGCGGTGAGCGCGGCCACCGCGACGACGTCGCCGCGTTCGGCTATCAGGCGGTCGTAGATCGGCGCGGCCGCTCTTCCGGTGGTGTTCACGTCTTCGTCCGTTCTGTTCGGTGCACAGGCACAGGCACGAGTGCGGGTGCGGCCCGGGAAGGGTCAGCTGCCGCTCAGGAGGGAGTCGTCCTGGGGCCGGGCGCCGGGCAACCGGTGACGGGCCGCGATCAGGGCCGCGTCGATGTCGCGGGTGCCGGTGGAGACGCACAGGGTGTAGGCGACGTCCTCCATCCGCTGCCGCACCCGCGCGCTGTCCGCCTCGGAGGCGTCCAGAGCCACCAGGGCCTCGTACTGCTCGATCAGATCCCGCAGCACTGCGGGGTGGGCCATCAACATCAGGGGTTCTCCTTCCACACCGCCACGGATCCGGGGCGAGGTCGCCGCCCGATTACCCCGTTCCCCGCCTCGCATGCCCCACGGTCACCACGGAGCCGGTGACGTCCGGAGGAACGCCGTGCGTCCTGGGACGGGAAGCCCTCCGGCCACGGATCTCGCCCCCGGCCCTCCGGCCCGGCGGACGAGCGGCACCGCGTCCCGGGCCTGCTCGTCCTCGGCGACCAGGGGAGTGCCGCCGTCGCCGGCGTAGGCGGGTTCCGACCCCGCGGCGACGGTGGTGCGGTGGCCGGCGAAGGCCGACGGCGGGATGAGCCGCCGCTGCGTCTCGGCGGCCACGCTCATCGGCGCGGCCCGGACCAGGCGGGCGCAGAAGTCGCTGAAGGCCCTCTTGCCCAGCAACAGCAACGCCACCACCGACGCCAGCGCGCGCAGCGCGTCGCGGGTCGCCTCGTCGTCGTGATCGGTGTCCGCCCGCAGCACCCCGAGGCGTTCCACCCCGTCGGTGACCGGCACCCACCACCGGCGGCCCGCCCGCCCGGACGACGCATCCGGTCCGGCGACCAGATCCACCCGCTGGAACGCCGGCCCCGCCACGGTCGCATCGACGGCCGGCTCCGCACCGTCGGCACCGGCGTCGAGTCCCCGCCCGGTGAGCTGGCGCAGCACCGTGCCCTGCGGGTCGGCCAGGAAGAACGCCACGTCGCCAAGGCCCATCGCCTCGCCGTGGCCGGCCGCCATCCGCGGCAGCTCCTCCAGCGTCACCAGGTGGCCGGGCATCATCAGACCGGTCAGCGTCCTGCCCGCCTTCACCGGCTCGGTCACGGGACGTATCCCCTCTCCGCTCCGTCTCCCAGCGCCCCGCTGAGGGGACTGCACGCCTACCGGGTACCCCGTTGTGCGCGCATGGGGTGGGCCGCGGAGAAGAGGACCGTGCCGCGCCGGTGTGGGGCGACGGGCGGCCGTCGATCACCGGTCGCGCGGGTGCGTCACCGGTTCGGCGTCACCACGTGCCCGGCTCCGCGTACCAGGAGCGCTGCGGGTTCTCGAACGTGCCGTCCTCCCGGGAGGGGAAGGCGAACGCCCGGGTGGCCCCGACCGCGTAGTGGTACATGGCCAGGACGTCGGCCCGGCCGTCACCGTCGGCGTCGCCGGAGACCGGCATCCCCGAGCTGCTGGCGTACCAGGTCTCCGGCTGGGACTTCCAGCCCGGCGGCACGACGGACGAGTCCACCGGACTCACCCACCTCGGCGCACGGGAGTACGACCCGGCGATCGGACGGTTCATCTCGGTCGACCCGATGACGGACGTGGCCGAGTCGCAGACGATGAACCCGTACGCGTACGCCAACCAACAGCCCGGTCACGTACAGCGACCCCTCCGGTCAGTTCTGGGGCTTCTTCAACCTCATCAAGGCGGCCGTCAAGCTGTACAAGAAGGCCTACGCCGCACTCACCGGCGGCACGCCTCCGGCCCCCTCCGAGCCGGTGCCCAGCGTCAGCAAGAAGGACGTGGAGCGGGCCAGGTGGCTGAAGAAGCAGTCCAAGACGGACATGGTCATGCACGTGGCCAAGGAGGCGGTGAAGGAGGCCAGCGGCTACAACGACATCGTCGGCTGCCTCAACGGCTCCGTGGGCACCTGCGCCATGATCGCCCTGGAGGCGGCGGTCCCGTTCGCGGGCAAGGCCAAGCGCCTGCTGAAGGCCCTGGAGAAGGCCTGGAGCGCCTACCGCAAGTGGGAGGACGAGGTCCGCTGGGCCACCGGCATCATCAGGCGGGCCGACGAGGACGCCAAGGCCATGGCCAAGTACACGGAGGACACGGCCGAATGGAGGAAACAGGCTGACGCCGCCAAGGCCGCGGAGAAGGCGAGAGCCGACGAAGCCGAAGCGACAGCCGCCAGGAAGGCCGACGGCGACGGCGACGGCGACGGCGACGGCGGCGACGGCACCCAGTCCGCCGGCGAGTCCTGCCGGGTGAACAGCTTCACGCCCGAGACCCCGGTCCTGACGGCCGACGGGCGGAAGAAGCCCATCAAGGACATCAGGCCCGGCGACAAGGCGGTGGCCACGGACCCGGAGACCGGCAAGACGGCGGTCAAGGAGGTCACGGCCCTCATCATCGGCAAGGGCGCGAAGAACCTCGTCGAGATCACCGTCGACACCGACGGCGAGAAGGGCAAGGAGACCGCCAAGACCACGGCCACCGACGGCCACCCCTTCTGGGTGCCGGAACTGCGCAAGTGGGTCAGGGCCACCGACCTGGAGTCCGGCGACTGGCTGAAGACGGGCGCCGGCACCCGCGTCCAGGTCAGCGCCGTCGAACGCTGGACCCAGCAGGCCACGGTCTACAACCTGACCGTCGCCGACATCCACACGTACTACGTGGTGACGGGCGGGGCTTCGGCCCTGGTCCACAACTGCGGTGTCGACATCAAGGACGCGACCGACCTCGATCTGAGCGCCGCGGCGCTGAGGCCGATCCCGCCCAAGAAGAACAAGGCATGGAATCCGAAGTTCCACATGCACGAGGCCGGACGGGCTCTGCAGAAGCACACCGATCCCGTCAAGCGCAGCCCCGGTCATGTGGCCAAGTACGAGCCCTTCCTCCACGGCGGCAATCGGCTGAACGACTTTTCCGTCCTGAACCGGGGTGGCGCGGAACTGCTCGGCGAGCTCTTGGGCAATCCGAACGCCCGAAGGGTGTTCGAACCCGCCTCCGCTTTCTACGGCGGCATCCACCTCAACATCCTGGACGATGTGACAGGGCGTGGAGCAAGGTGGAGCATGCGAGGCGGGCAAGTGCAGTTCGCGGGGTGGCTATGAGGCGTTTCTCCGTACAGGGACGCGACTACTTCGCACTCATCGTCCTGAGCGACCACAACGACTTTGACGCCATGGAAGTGGTGGAGTGGGTCGACGGCGCACCCGGCGGGAAACTGCTCGAATTCCGCATGGACGACACCTCGGCGCGGCTGAGCTTCATCCGGCCGGAAATCGACATCACCCTGCTCAGGGCGGCGGTGGACATCTTCCGGGAGGAGTTCTTCGAACCCAGGTGGGCTTCAGGGGTCCCCTGCCCTCCGTGGTGAGAGGCGTTGGGGGAGGACCTGAGGAAAGAAAGTCTCTGACCAACTGAACACGGTCATGACGGGCCCCGCCGAGACGACGTCTCGGCGGGGCCTCTCGCTGAAAGCGGAAGACGTGTGGTGACTGCCCGCGTCCGGATGAGGAACCACCCCGGTCCGGCGGGAGGCCCAGCGCGGTCGCGGCGTCACAGGGCCATGCCGAGGGCGTCGAGGACGAGCCGACGCCGCCTTCAGGATCCCGTTCGCCCGCCGCAGTGCGGCGTTCCCGGTCCGGAGCCGCTTGGTCTCCGCGGCCTCCCCGGACGCGGTGCCGGACCGCCGGCCGGCATCCGGCTGGACAAGGCCGGGGACGTCGTCAAGGGCACGCGCTCCTACCAGCACCCCGCCGGCCCGGCGAAGGTGCGCACCGCCCAGGGCGGCAGGATCGCCACCGCCCACCTCCTCCCCGACCACGACGAGCGGTCGGGGTACGGGACCCGGTTCCCCCGGGGCCGGTGGGATCAGCCCGCGGCGGCCCGCTCGATCAGATCCGCGGCCGTGTGCAGCCCGTCGCGCGCCCGGATCGTCTCACCGACTCCGGTGAGAGTGCGCCGCAGGGCCGTGTCGCCGAGCAGACGGCCGATCGCGCCGTGGAGCTGGGCGTCGGTGAAGCGGTACGGGTCGAGCCGGACGCCGTACCCCAGTTCGGCCATGCGCTGGGCGTTGTCGTGCTGGTCCCAGAACAGCGGCAGCAGGATCATGGGCTTGCCGAAGTGGAGGGCCTCGGTGGTCGTGTTGTTGCCGCCGTGCGTGATGACGAGGTCGACGAGCGGGAGGATCCGGGGCTGCGGCAGGAACTCCTCGCCCCACATGTTCGGCGGCAGCTCGATCTCCTCGTGCAGCGGGCCCTTGGAGACGATGTAACGGTGCGGGGTGCGGGCGAGCGAGGCGATGACCCTGCGCATGAGGTCCACGTCGGCGGAGCCGAGCGAGCCGAGGCTGAAGTAGATCAGCGCGCCGTCACCGGCCAGGCCGGGCGGCAGCGTGAACCCCTCCCGCGTCTCGCGGACCGAGGAGTCCAGCCGGTGCCAGGTGGGGCCCAGCGGACGGGCGTCCGTGTAGTCGGCCGCCTCCGGATAGACGTACAGGTTCAGATCGCCCTCGTGGATGAACTCCAGGTCGGGCAGCGGGCGCGCGCCCTGCCCGGTCACCCAGGCGTCGAAGTCGCTCCACAGGTCCCGGTGCGTGCGGTCGTACGCGGCGCGGAACCCGTCCCACTCGCTCCGGTCCCCGGCCGGGTACCCGGAGAACGGCGGCGGAACGCCCTCGCCCTTCATCTCCAGCGGGTTGCACGAGACGATCCGCACGAAGGGAACGCCCGCCGTGGTCAACGCCGGGAAGCACACGACGTTGTCCTCGACGATCACGTCCGGCCGGACCCGGTCGACGATCTCCTTCAACCGCGGCTCGCAGTACCGGGCGCCGGAGATCAGCTCCTCCCACACCGGCTTGATCCAGGTGCCCAGCTGATCGATGGTCGGCTTCCGGAACTCGGGCGCGGTGTCGCGTACGAAATCCTTCCAGAACTGGCCCGCGTCCTGGGGCCTCTCGGGCGGCGGGGCCAGATCGACCAGCTGCTCCTCGAAACCGAGCGGCGCGAGGCGGCCCTTCCAGGACGCCTCGGCGGCGAACACCACACGGTGTCCCCGGCGGCGCAGCACACCCCCGATCCCCACGCAGTTGTTCGTCGGCCCGTACGCGCTCTCCGGCGCGAAGAGGACGGTCAGTGGCCGTAACGGTCTTCCCGTGGGTGACAAGTCCGACTCCTTCGCAGGCGAACGCGGTCCGGAAGTCTCGCACCGCACCCGAACGCCGGGCAAGACCGCCGGGACCGCCGTCCCGGGCAGCCCGGAGGCGGGTGCGGACGGCGCCCGGGAGCGCGGGCCCCCCGCCACGGTGGTGCGGCCGCCGCTCCGGCCCGGCGCCTCGAAGCGATGCCGCCGGAGCGCGGAGGCACGGGCACCCGCCCGCGGCCCACCCGACCACCGCGAGTGGCTCTTGAACGGCCCACTGGGCCGCGCCGGAGGAGGCGAGAACGGACGGGAGAGGTGACCTTGGTGCAAGGCGGGCGCGCACACGGACGGGAGGAGGCGCGATGTCGCAGGGACCGGTCGGGGCGGCACGGCGCGCGCGGCGCAAGCAGGTGGAGGAAGCCGGACGCGACGGCGGCCACCGTGCCGTCGCATCGCTGCGGACCGACGACGGCACGGTCCACCTGACCTTCGACGAGGCGGTGCCGCGCGAAACCGAGGTCGCGGTCCCGCTGGACGACCTGCTGCGCGGTGAGCGCACCGTCCCGCTCGAAGCGGCCGCCGGCGAGGACACCGAGCCGCTGCGGCGGGCACTCATCGCCATCCACACCCTCGTCGCCGGTGACGGCGTGGAGTTCGTCTCGCTGATCGACCCGCCGGCGGACCTGGGCGAACACGCACGCGCGTGCCGGAGCGAGTTCACCTTCCCCGTCCTCGGCGGCGAGCCCCCCACCGGACACGTCCTGCTCTCCTCGCCGATCGTCCTGCCCGACCACCCCCAGGTGGCCCCGGGGAGCCCGGGCGACCTGCACGACGCCGCGGAGATCGACGAGATCCCCACGCTGCGCACGATGCTGCTGACCGACCAGGAGAAGCACGAGGCGCACGCCGGCAGACCTCCACGACGGCCCGTGCGACGCCGCGGTGGAAGCGCGCGGCGAGCACGGCGGGAGGGGTGCCCCGCCGCAGGTCGGTGACCAGTGCGCGCAGCACGGGTGCCGGGTCCCACACCTCGGCGGTGATGCCGAGGGCGTACGCCGAGGTGTCGGTGCCCCAGGCCGAAGCGGCCGCGGCCTCCGGCTCCAGGGCGGCCCGGGCCCCGTATCCCGCGCGGTGGCACACGCCCGCGAGGGACGACACGGCGTCGAAGAGCCGGCCCATGCCGGAGGTCGCCACACAGGCCGGCCCGCGCGTCAACTGCCGCTCCAGGAGGCTGATCTCGTCCGGTGCGCAGGCGGTCACGCCGGGCAGGTCCGCGTCCCACGGCAGGCCGGCGGCCCACAGCCGGGCCAGCGCCAGACGGCACGGGTCGGCCACCCCCGAGACCCCGCCGGGCAGTGGGGCGGGGGCCAGGTGGGCGAAGCGCCGGTGGCCCGCGTAGTCGGCGAGCAGGATCTCACCGCCCCGGACGGTGCCGTCGTCGCCGTAGCCCGTGCAGTCGAAGGCGACGCCGATCACGGGTGCGGTCCCGTCGAGGCCGTGCTCGGCCGTCGCCGAGGCGATGTGCGCGTGGTGATGCTGCACGAGCACGGGTTCGCCCAGCGCCAGTCGGGCGGCCCACCGCGCGGAGTGGTACCCCGGGTGCCGGTCCGCGGCGACGAGTTCGGGGCTGACGCCGGTCAGACGCCGCATCAGCGACTCCGCCCGCCGGGCCGCCTCCAGGGTGGTCAGGTCGCCCATGCCGCCGATGTGCGGTCCGAACCACGCCTGGTCGCCCTCACCGGCACACAGCGCGTTCTTCAGGTCGCCGCCCACCGCGAGCGCGGGCCGCACCGCCGCCGGCAGGCGCAGCGGACGGGGTACGTACCCCCGGGACCGGCGCAGCACCTGCTCGGTGCCGTCGGGGCGCACCCGCAGCAGGGAGTCGTCGCAGGGCGAGGCGACGGCCCGGTCGTGGGCGAGCCAGGCGTCGGCCAGCCCGGCCGGCCCGAACCGCTTCGGGGCCGTGCGGGGCCGCAACGACGTCCACCCGGTGCCCCCGGTCCGACGGTTCCGCGCGCACCCGTTGGTTCCGCGCGCACCCGTTGCGACGGGCCGTCGAACGCGCCGGTCACGAGCAAGGTGTCCATGACGAGGCACGCTCACCGGTCCCGGGGAGGCCGAGAAGGACCACGACGGCGTTTCGCCGGCCGCCTTCCTCCATCCGGACCGCGGCACGGGGCCGGAGACGGGCGGCGGGCTGCTCCCGCGCGGGACCGCGACGGCACGGCGGGCCCCGGCCCCGTCCTCGTCAGAGGGCTTCGTCACCCCACTGGTCGAGCAGGACGTCCGCGAGGTTCCCGGGTTCCGCCGCACCGCCGTGCAGGGACTGCTCGGTCCAGATGACCTTGCCCGCGGGGGTGTGGCGGGTGCCCCAGCGCTCGGCGTACCGGGCGACGAGGAACAGGCCGCGGCCGCCCTCGTCGGTGGTCTTGGCCCGGCGCAGGCGGGGCGAGGTGCTGCTGCCGTCGGACACCTCGCAGATCAGGCTCCGGTCGCGCGTCAGCCGCACGGTGATCGGGTCGCCGCCGTAGCGGATGGCGTTGGTGATGAGCTCGCTGAGGATCAGCTCGGTGGCGAAGCTGATGTCGTCCAGCCCCCAGTCCGCCAGCTGCCGGGCGCAGGCGGCGCGGACCGGCGCCACCGCCGCGGGGTCGCGGGCCACGTCCCACTCGGCGAAGTCCGAGGGGCCGAGGCGACGCGTGCGGGCCACCAGCAACGCGATGTCGTCGCTCGGCTGGGCGGGCAGCATGGCCTCGATCACCGCCGTGCAGGTGGCCTCCGGGCTGCGGTCGGGGCCTGCCAGGGCGGCGCGCAGCGCCTCCAGACCGGTGTCCAGGTCGCGGTTCCGGTCCCGGATCAGCCCGTCGGTGTAGAGCACCAGTTTCGAGCCCTCGGGCGGGGTCAGCTCCGCGGTCTCGAAGGGCAGGGCCGCGCCCAGGCCCAGCGGCGGGGAGACCGGCAGGCGGGGGAAGCTCACGTTCCCGTCGGGATGGACGACCGCGGGCCCCGGGTGACCGGCGGTGGCGGCGGTCACCCGCCCGGAGACGGGATCGTAGATGGCGTACAGGCACGTGGCCCCGGTGATCTCCTGCCCGTCCTGGTCCTCGGCGGCGGCCTCGTCGGTGTCGATGTGGGCCACCAGCTCGTCCAGGTGGCCCAGCAGTTCGTCGGGCGGCATGTCCAGGGCGGAGAAGTTGTACACGGCGGTACGCAGCCGGCCCATGGTGGCCGCGGCGTGCAGGCCGTGGCCGACGACGTCGCCGACCACCAGCGCCACCCGGGTGCCGGACAGGGGGATGACGTCGAACCAGTCGCCGCCCACCCCCGCCCGGGCCGGCAGGTACCGGTAGGCCGCCTCCAGCGCGTTCTGCTCGGGCACGCCCCGGGGCAGGAGGCTGCGCTGCAGGGTGACGGCCATGGTGTGCTCGCGGGTGTAGCGGCGGGCGTTGTCGATGGCGATCGCCGCACGGGCGGTCAGCTGCTCGGCGAAGGACCTGTCCTCCTCCTCGAACGGTGCGGAGGCGTCCGCCCGCCAGAAGTGCACCACTCCCAGCAAGGCCTCCCGCGCCCGCATCGGCACCGCGATGAGGGAGTGCACCCCCTGCTCCAGCACCCGCCGTCCGTGCTCGGGGTCCTGCGCCCGCCAGTCGTCGGAGGCCCTCAGGTCCGCCTCCAGGACCGCTCGGCCGCTGACCGCCGCGGCGGCGCCGGGGCCGGTGGGCAGGAACCGGATCAGCTCACCGACGGGGGAGAGGCCGTGGCCACCCTCCCGGCCGTGGACGACGGTGCGGCGCAACCCGGTGCCCGCGCCGGGCGGCTCCTCGCCCCGCAGGACGGGGTCCGACAGCTCCACGGTGACGACGTCGGCGAACTTCGGCACGGACACCTCCGCCAGTTCCCGAGCGGTACGCGCCACGTCCAGCGTGGCACCCATCCGTACCCCCGCGTCGTACAGCAGCTTCAGCCGCTCCCGTGCCGTCTCCGCCCGCCCCGTCACGGTCGCCAGCTCCGTGGTGTCCCGCAGCGTCACCGCGCTGCCCGCCTGGCCCCCGTGCGGGGCCGTGGACCGCTTGTTCACCGCCAGCATCCGGTCCCCGACCAGACACACCGCGTCCGTGACCGGCTCGTCCGACGCCAGCAACCGCGCCATCTCCTCGTCCAGCCCCAGGTCCTCCACCCGGCGCCGCTCCGCGTCCGCCGGGAGGTCCAGCAGCCGCCGGGCCTCGTCGTTGGCCAGCAGCACCCGCCCTTCCGCCCCGGTGATCAGCACGCCCTCCCGCACGGCGTGCAGCACCGCGTCGTGGTGCTCGTACATCCGGGTCATCTCCGCCGGGCCCATGCCGTGCGTCTGCCGCCGCAGCCGGCTCGACACCAGTGCCGCCCCCGCGGTGGACAGCACGAGCGCGGCCGCGCCGGCGGCCAGGATGATCGGCAGCTGCCACTCGACCATGTCGCCCGCGTTCTCGACCGTGATCCCGGCGGACACCAGGCCGACCACGGAACCGTCGGCACCGGTCACCGGGACCACGGCCTGCACGGCCGTTCCTTCGCCGGCGGGCAGCGACGGCCCACCGGCCCGCTCGACGACGGTGCGGCCTTCCAGGGCCGGTCCGATGGTGCCGACGAACTTCTTCCCGATCTCCTTCGGGTCCGGGTAGGTGAGGCGGACACCCTCGGTGTCCGTGACCACGATGAAGTCCACGCCCGCCTTCCGGCGGGCCGCTTCAGCGCTCGGCTGGAGGACGGCCGTCGGATCCTGGGCGTTCAGCGCCTCGGCCGTGCCCGGGGCGTTCGCGAAGGACGCGGCCGCCGCCACCGACACGCGCTCGGCTTCTCCCTCACTGTCCTGGGTGGCCTGGACCAGCAGGGCCGTCACCGCGGACGCGACCAGCAGCAGCACGATCACGACCTGCAACAGGAACGCCTGCCCCGCCGTGGTGCGCAGGCTCAGCAGTGAGCGCAGCCCCGGCCCCGAACGGCGACGCGGGCCGCCGGCCTCGCGTCGATCGAAGCGGTCTCGCGGCCGTCGGTTCGGGCGGAATGACCGCTTTCCTCTCATGGCCAATTTCTACATCGCTTCACGTGCCGGAGGCGACAGCCGGAGCCGAGACCCGACCGACACCGTCGAGGCCGCCGCGCCGATCCGCCTCCGTCGTCCGCGCGGCCCCCGACGGCGGAGCCCCCGGGGCCGCCCCGGACACCCTCGTCCGATGAATCCGATCGGTGACTTTCTGGATCCATGTGGTCGCCAGGAGTGGCGGTTGTGTGAGGGAGGGTCATAGCGTCGGGATCATGAGGAAAAATCGGATCATATCCCTTAGTTGTGCCGTCGTGCCCCTGGTCGTCGGCACGGGCGCCCTCGCCCCGGTCGTCTCCGCCCACAGCGGGGGCGAGCGCCTGGTCCGGCCGGACCAGTCCCTCCAGGCGGCCGTCGACGCGGCCGACCCCGGATCCACCATCGTCCTGACGCGGGGCACCTACAGAGGAAGCGTCACGATCACCAAGCAGCTGACCCTCCGGGGCGCGGGCGAGCAGACCGTGATCGTGCCCGGGAAGGACGGGGGAGCGCAGAGCGCTTGCGCCGAGGCGGGCAACGGCATCTGCGTCACCGGCACGGACGACCGCCCCGTCACCGGGGTGCGGATCCGGTCGCTGACCGTCAAGGGGTTCGAGAAGACCGGCGTCTCGGCCACGCGCACCGACCGGCTGGAGGTCCACCGGGTGACCGCCCGGGACAACGGCCAGTGGGGCATCGCGCAGGACCGCTCCACCCGTGCATCGTTCCGCGACAACACCGCGAGCGGCAACGGCGACGCCGGGATCTACACGGCCAACGTGTTCGAGGCCGATGCGGAGAGCAAGACCTTCGACACCCGCGGCACGGTGATCAGCGGCAACCGCCTGACGGGCAACCGGATCGGCATGACCACCCGTCGACTCGGGAACCTCACCGTCGAGCACAACGTCGTCACCGGGAACTGCGCCGGCGTCTTCGTCGTGCTGCCGCGCACGGCGGGCGACCTGACCGTCCGCCGCAACGCGGTCCACGAGAACAACAGGTACTGCCCCGCCTCCGCGCGCCTGCCCCACCTCCAGGGGATCGGCATCGTCCTCGTCGGCACGGAGAAGGTGCTGGTGACGCAGAACGCGGTCCGCGACAACGCGGGTGACTCGCCGTACTCCGGCGGGATCATCGTGTTCGGCAGCATGGACGGCGTCTCCAACGAGCGGAACGTCATCCGCCACAACCTCGTGCTGGGCAACCGGCCGGCGGACCTGGCCACCCGCGACGACAAGGGGAAGGGCAACGAGTTCGTCAGCAACGTCTGCGAGACCTCCGAGCCGGCCGGCGCCTGCTGACCGGCCGGGCCGCGGCGGTCCGAGGCGGTCGTCCCCGGGGTGCGAACGCGATGACCACGGGAGAGGAGGCCCCTTCCCCGGCGCACGGCCAGGGGCGCCGTCCCGCAGCACGTGACCGGCGACCGGGAGCGGCGTCGTGCTCCTTCGGGCAGGGCGCCGCGCGGACGCGGTGACACGTGCGCGGCGTGACGCCCGGAACGACGGAGGGCCGGCCCGGGGGGACCCCTCCCGGGCCGGCCCTCCTCTCGGTGCCCCGGCAGGATCCGAACCGCGACACCCGCCCGGGGAATCCGATCCGGGCACGAGTCCGCCCCGTGACCGGCGGTGGCGCTGCGCGGTGGTCTCGGGCACGTCGGTCACACGTTCCATCGTCGCGGCCCGGTGGCCCCCTGATCCGCCGGACAGGTCGGCGCGCTCACCGGTGCGGCGGGCGGTGTCCGCCCGGCGCGGCCGCTGCGGGGAAGCTCCGAGGCGCCCGCTGCGGGACGACCGGGGCCACCGTCCCGAGGCGTTCCGGCCGCCCGCGGCCGTCACCGTCCCGTGGCGGGCCGGCCGGTCAGGCCTGTTCGGCGTGCACCGGCTGGTGGGGGACCTCGTCCGGGCACGTGCGGTGCGGCCGGCGCGCCCGCCGGCCGCGTCGCCAGTCGGACACGGCGAGGGCCAGGGACGCCACCATGCCGGCCAGCGCGGCGCCCAGCGCGGTGACGAGGGCGCCGCGGTGGTCGCCGCTCCTGTCGAGCACCACGTAGAAGAGGCCCGGCAGGGCGGCGGTCCCCACCGCGGCGCCGAGCCGCTGCCCGGTCTGCAGGGCGCCGCCCGCCGCACCCGCCATGCGCACGGGCACCTCCCGCAGGGTCATGGTGATGTTGGGAGAGACGACGAAGCCGCTGCCGACGCCGCCGAGGAACAGCGCCGGGGCGGCGACCCAGGGGGCGATGTCGAGAGGCGCGAAACGGAGCAGCAGCGCGGTGGTGCCCAGGCCGGCGACCACCCCCAGGAGACCGCACACGGTGAGCAGGCGGCCGAACCGGTCCACCAGCCGGCCCGCGACCACGGCCGCGCCCGCCGACCCGAGGGCGAAGGGGGTCACGGCGAGGCCGGACCGCAGCGGGGAGAAGCCGAGGCCGTGCTGGTAGAAGAGGGCGAACACCAGCCAGACCCCGCTGAAGCCGATGAAGTACAGCGTGCCGATGCCGGCGCCGACGGCGTACCCGCGCACCGTGGTGAACAGGCGCGGGTCGAGCAGCGGCTGGGCGTCCCGGGCGACGAGACGGCGCTGCCACCGGACGAAGACGGCGAGGACCACGGCCCCGGCGGGGAACAGCCACCACAGGCGGCCGATGCCCCCCGAGTCCGCCTGGACCAGCGGGTACATGAGCCCGAGGACACCGGTACCGAGGAGCAGGACGCCGGGCAGGTCCACGTGTCCCCGGCCGGACCGCCGGGTGCGGGGCAGCAGGCGGCGGCCGAGCAGGACGGCGAGGATGCCGATGGGGACGTTGACGTAGAAGATCCACCGCCAGCCCTGGGGGCCGGAGGCCAGGGCCAGGACGGCGCCGCCGAGGACCGGGCCCGTGGCCGAGGAGATGCCGACGGTCGCGCCGAAGAGGCCGAAGGCGCGACCGCGTTCGGCACCGCGGAACAGCTGCTGGATGAGTGCGGAGTTCTGCGGGGCCATGAAGCCGGCCGCCAGGCCCTGGGCGAGGCGGGCCGCCACCAGCAGCGTGATGTCGGGGGCCGCTCCGCAGGCCGCGCTGAAGACCACGAAACCGCCGAGGGCCAGCAGGAAGATGCGGCGCCGGCCCAGGGCGTCGCCGAGGCGCCCGGCGGTGACGAGGGCGAGGGCGAACGTGAGGGCGTAGCCGGACACCACCCACTGCACCTGGGCGGGGGAGGCGTGCAGGTCGCGCTGGACGGTGGGCAGGGCGACCGCCACGATCGTCACGTCCAGCAGGCTCATGAAGCCGGCCACCAGGGTGACCCACAGGGCCCGCCACCGGTGCGGATCCGGTTCGTACCCGGTCTCCCGGGCGTCCGGGCCCGGACCGTCTCCCGCCGACGTCGCCGCTGTCACGAGGGCTCCTCTCACCAGGCCCGGGTCCGGGCGGAACAAGTTCCTCACCGGGGCACGGGCACACCTTTGGCCCGTGGACCGGAACGTTCCCGGAGGAGGCCGTACCCGCATCACCGTGCCGGACGTCGCCGGGAGTCCGTCCCGTCGACTCCCGTACCGTCCGTTGACAGGGCGTCACTCCGCTCCCATCATGGGAGCGCTCCCATCGACGGGGCCGGCCGTACGGTCCGGCACCCGCCGTCCCGCCCGTGCCGCCGGACCCCCGGGGAGGACCCCCATGCCCTTACCGCAGAGATCCGGCCGGTCGGCCGGTACCGGCACCCGCCGCCTCGCACGCACCGCCGCCGCCCTGGCCGCCGCGCTCGCCCTGCTGGCCCCGCTGGACGCCGCCGGCGCCGCGTCGGCCGCCGAGCCCGGGACACCCGCCGCGGACGTCGGCGTGCGGGTCAACACGCAGGCGTCGCTGGGCCGCCTGCACGACACCGCGCGCGGAGTCAACACGGCCGTCTGGGACTCCCACATGAACGATCCCGAGGTCGCCGCCCTGATGAAGGCGGCCGACGTCGGGGCGATGCGCTACCCCGGCGGTTCGTACGCGGACATCTACCACTGGGAGACGCACACGGCGCCCGGCGGATACGTCGCCCCCGGCACCGACTTCGACTCCTTCATGGGGACCGTCCGCGCCGCCGGCGCCCAGCCGATCCTGATCGCCAACTACGGCTCCGGCACGCCCGAGGAGGCGGCCGGCTGGGTCCGGTACGCGAACGTCACCAAGGACTACGGCGTGCGGTACTGGGAGATCGGCAACGAGATCTACGGCAACGGCCACTACGGCAACGGCTGGGAGCACGACGAGCACGAGGACAAGAGCCCCCGGGAGTACGCCCGTCAGGTCCGCGCCTACGCCGAGGCCATGAAGGCCGTCGACCCGACCGTCGAGATCGGCGCGGTCCTCACCACCCCGGGCCACTGGCCGGACGGCGTCGTCGGCGAAGGCGATCCGGGCGACTGGAACCACACCGTGCTCTCCGAGGTCACCGACGTCATCGACTTCGTGAGCGTCCACTGGTACGCGGGCGGCTCCGACACCACCGCCGAGGACGCCATGGCCAGGCTGGCCAGACTGCCCGGCGAACTGCGGGAGGTGCGCAGCCAGATCGACCGGTACGCGGGCGCCGACTCCCCCCGCATCGGCATCGCCCTCACCGAGATCAACACCAACACCGGCGGCGCCCGGCTCACCGCGCGCCCCAACGGCCTGTTCGCCGCCGACGCGTACCTGACGGCCCTGGAGAACGGCGTCTTCACCGTCGACTGGTGGAACACCCACAACGGCCCGGGGCAGATCACCACCGTCGACGGCGAGACCGACTACGGCGACATGGGCATGCTGTCCAGCGGTTCCTGCACCGGTGACGTCTGCGAGCCGGCGCCGAACACACCGTTCCACCCCTACTACGGCATGAAGATGACCAGCGAACTGGGCACCGCGGGCGACACCCTGGTCGCCGCCGCGTCCTCCGCGCAGGACGTCTCCGCACACGCCGTGCACCGCCGCGACGGGCGGCTGAGCGTCCTGCTCGTCAACAAGGACCCGGACGCCGCCCGGACCGTGGACCTCGAGTACGCGGGCTTCACCCCGTCCGCCGCCGCCCCCGAGGTCAGCCGCTACGCGCGCGGCGACAGTGACGTCACCGCCGTCACCGACGGCGGGGCGTCCGCCTCCCGGGTCACCGTGCCGCCGTACGGGATGCTCGCCCTCACGCTCACCCCGCAGGCCGGCACCGGGCCAGGGGCCTCCGACGCCGGGGCCCCGGGGACCCCGCGGCTTCAGGCGGTCACCGACACCACCGCGCTCCTGTCCTGGGAGGGCGCGCGGGGCGCCGCCCGCTACCTGGTCCAGGCACGCGACGGCGCCCACACCCGGCTGGTCGGCGAGACCACCGGCACCTCCGTGACCCTGCGGAACCTGCCCCCGGGCAGCACCCACACGGTCAACGTGCTGGCGGCCGACGCCTCGGGACGGCTCTCCGCCCCGTCCGCTCCGCTGACCTTCACCACCGGCACCCCGCCGGACGCCGCCTGCGCGGTGACCTACCACCGTGACACGAGCTGGGGCAACGGCTTCGTGACCACGGTCACCGTCCGGAACCTCTCGGACACCCCGATCACCGGCTGGACCGTGGACTGGGACTGGCCGACCGACCGCCAGTCGGTGTCCTCCGGCTGGAACGCCACGTTCCACCAGACCGGCCGGCACGTACGGGTGACCGCCCCCGAGGGCGCCGGGGCGCTGGCCCCGGACGGCGGGTCGACGGCCTCGTTCGGCTTCGTCGGCGCCAACGACGGACCCAACCCCGAGCCGACGGTCTTCCGCCTCAACGGCACCGTCTGCTCGGGCGGCTGACACCGGGCCCGCCCGGCGGCAGGGCGACCTGCCCCCGGGCGGGCCGGTCTCCTCACGGGGTGAAGGACGTACGACCATCCGGCCGCCCGCGTGGCGCGCCCCGGCACGGTGGCGCGCGCGGTGTGGCGTGAGACGTGCGGGACGGCCCACCCGCGGAGGAGACACGGAGCATGTCCGGCCAAGCGCAGGCGTTCGGCGGCTTCTCGGTCGACGACCTCGGCGAGGCCCGCCGGTTCTGCGGCGGGACCCTCGGCCTCCGGGTGGAGGAGACCGGGCAGGGGGACATGCGGATGCTGACCCTCACGCTCGGCAGCGGCGCGCAGGTCCTCGTCCACCCGGAGGAGACGCACACCCCCGCGACGTTCACGGCCCTCGGCTTCCCCGTCGACGGCATCGGGGCCGCCGTCGCCGAACTGGAGCGGCGGGGCGTCACCCTGGAGCGCTGCGCGGGATTCGACCACGACGAGAAGGGCGTCGTCCGGGCCGGCGGCGACGGCCCCGCGGCGATCGGGTGGTTCACCGGTCCGGCGGGGAACGTCCTCTCCGTGCTCCGGGGGAACCGACCGAGGGCGGTCGAGCGGTACGGCGCGGACCGTCCGGGCCTCGGCACCTCGTTCCGCGGGCGTGGTCACCGGGGCGTCCGGTGGCACGGGCGGGTCACCGCCCCGCCTTCGCCCGCAGGGGGTGCGGAGGGCGACCCGCCTCCCGGGTCAGCAGGAACTGCTCCCGCAGGACGAGGAACTGCTCCCGCACGACGAGGAACTGCCGCAGGAGGAGGAACTGCTCCCGCAGGACGACGAGCCGCTCCCGCAGGACGACGAGCCGCCGGAGCACTCGCTCGACGGACCTCCGCCCGCGTCCGCTGCCCACCAGGACGCATGGGGGAGGGGGCCGCCGGCGTCATGCGCCGACGTTCCGCTGTGCGCACCGGTCCCGGCCGGCCACGCGCCACGGCCGGGCCCGGCACCCGAGCCGTACGCGGTCGCCCGCACGCCCAGATCGTCCCAGGCCCGGCGCCACGCCCGGCGCACCGTCCAGGTGATCACCGCGACGAGCGCCAGTACGCACCCGCCCACCAGCACGAACGCGATCGACATGACGTCCCCCTTCCGCCGGGCCCGTGCACCGACTGTCCGCAGGATGCCCCGCGCCCCGGTGGCCCGAAGCGCCTCTTGAGCAAGTCCAGAGCTTCGACGCAGCCGCCGGCGGCCCGGACCGCGGGCTCCGCACGTGCCTGAAGCGGTTCCCGTCGGTCCCTTCCCGAGGGCGGCCCGGTGCGGCCCGCGGCGGCTGTTCCCCGGCGGGGCGGGCCGGTCGTGGGGTGCGGCCCGATCCGCCGCGGGGCCCGCACCGGTCCGGCCGCCCCGGCAGGGTCCGTCACCGTGCGCCGCGCAGCTCGAGGGCGTAGGCCGCGGTGAGCGCGACGACGCGGTCCCCGTCGTCCGCCAGGTCCGCGAGGGCACGGGACGCCGCCGGCCCCGGGACGTCGGCGAGCGCCTGGGTCAGCCGCCGACGTGCGGGCGCTGCGAGGGCGGCGTCGGCGAGGCGGTCGACGAGCCCGGTGGTGATCCGGTCCGCCCACGCGGGGTCGTCCGCCGGCGTGCTCAGCGCGTCGGCCGCGTCGACGTCGTTCGTCTCCGCGACGATCATGTCGATGAGCGTCGGGACCGCTTCGGCCGCTCCGCGTGCTCCGAGCGCCAGAGCCGCACACCTGCGCACCACGATGTCGGGGTGCGCGAGGGCGTCCCGCAGCACCGCGGTCGCCGCGTCGCCGGGAAGCTCGACGACGGCCCGGACGGCGCGCTCGCGCACTTCGGCCAGTGGTGAGCCGAGGCCCTCCGCCAGCAGGTCCAGTCCGCCGTCGCCCGAGCGCGCCAGGGCCCACCGGAGGGCCCCGGCGACGTTCGGGTCCGTCTCGCCCAGCGCCGCCTCGGCCAGGGCTTCCACCGGCACCGGTACCTCCGCGGCCGAGGACAGGGCCGCGTGCTGGCGCTTCCCGGCGCTCTCCGAGCCCAGGGCCTGGAGGAGGGCGACGGTCCGCAGGACGTCCCCCCAGTCGGCGGGTTCCGCCGCACCGATCCGACGGAGCCGCGTGAGCAGCTCCGTCTCGCGCGCGATGCGCTCCCGTGTCCGGCGGACGAGGTCGTCGACGAGCTCCGAGGGCGTGAAGCCGGGATCGTCCAGCGCGCGCCCGGCCTCGCGCAGCGACAGCCCCAGCGACCGCAGGCTCTCCAGGTGGAAGATCCGCCGGATGTCCTCGCTGGAGTACTCCCGGTAGCCGGCCTCGGTACGGCCCGTCGGCCGCACCAGGCCGAGCGAGTCGTAGTGCCTGAGCATGCGGGCGCTGACCCCGGACCGTCGTGCCACCTCGCCGATCAGCACGGTCGGTCAGCCTCCCGGCCGGTCGTCCCGAGGAGGACGATGCGCTTCGCCTCCTCGACCGCGAACCCGGAGCCGGCGTCCGGGTCGCGCGACAACCGCTCCGTGGCGATCGCGTGCCCGCGCACGCGGGGGTCGGAAGCCGTCGTCGCGGTCCCCAGGACCGGCATGACCACCTCCTCGCCGAGCGCGATCAGCGCCCGGCTGAGACTCAACCGCGTCTCGCGCCCGCCGCGCCCGAGCTGCGTCACCAGCACTGCGGCCAGCCACGGCTCCTCGCCCTCGGGCACGAGGACGACCGCCGCTCGCCAGGCGCTCCGCGCCACCTCGTCGTCGGCGTCGGTCAGGAGCGCTCGCGTGACCGCCGGCCACGCACGTCCGTCCCCGATCTTGGACAGCGTGTGCAGGGCCTGGCTCCGTGCCTGCGCGCGCTCCGAACGGAGCGCTTCGACGAGCTTCGGGACCGTCAGCGACGACGGGTGGCGGGTGAGCGCCCAGGTGAGCATGTCGCGCACGTGGAAGTCGGGCTCGACCGCGCATCGTTCGACGAGCTCGTCGACGAACCGCGGATCCGGGGCCGCGCCGGCCGCCAGCGCCGTCCGCAGCCGCACCGCCGGGCTGCCGTGCTCCAGCCCTCGAAGAACCCGCATCACGTCCGTGTGCTCCCTCGGCATGGTCATCGGGACCACCTCCCTGGCAGCAGTGAAGACCTTGTCACCGTGTCAAGGTCAAGTCGGCCGCACCGGGGGGCGCCCGGCACCTGGCCCCGGAGGAGGCGTCCGCGGCGCCTCGCGTCCGGCCGGGAACGGCAGGGCGCGGCTTTGGCCGCCGGGAGCCGGATGCTCCGGTCACGCGGTCCACGGAGGCGGAGGACGGGCGGCCCGCCGACGGCGCATAATGATCGTTCCGAGGGGACCCACGCCCGTCGCGTGGACGATCGAGTGAGGCGATGAACGGTGTGGCCACGGGTCGACGGCATGCGCACGATGGAGCTCGGCACCCCGGGCGGGCTGCGGGGGCGGCTGAACTCCCTGGTGCTGGCCGGGCGGAAGACCGCCACGACCGGTCTGCTGGCCGAGTACGTGGAGGAGACCGAGGGCCTCGAGTTCGTCGGTGAGCGGATGGCCCTCCTGGACGACGACGGTCACGCGATCGCCACCATAGAGATCACGGGGGTGGAGCAGACGTCCTTCATCGGGGTCCCGTGGGAACACGCCCTCGCCGAGGGCGAGGGCGACGCCTCCCTCGAGGAGTGGCGCGCGGGCCACCGCAGGTTCTGGAGGGGCGAGGGCACGCCGGTCGAGGACGACACTCCCGTCGTGTGCATCGCCTTCCGCCTCGTGCGGGCCTCCTGACCGTGGACCTCGGCCCCGGGTCCCGGACACGGGCCGTGCGGCTCTCGGCTGCCGTGGCCGCGCTGGTGATCGCCGGCGCGGGGCTGGGGCTCAGGGCGGTGGCGGCGGGAGACCTGGCCGAGTACGGCGGGGACGCCCTGTACACCCTGCTGATCGTCGCCCTCGTCGTCCTGGTGGCGCCCCGGGTGACGGCGCAAAGAGCCGGCGCGCTTGCCCTGGCCTTCAGTTGGGGGGTCGAGTTCCTGCAGCTCAGCGGGGTGCCCGCGGAGCTCTCCCGGCACAGCACCGCCGCCCGCCTGGTCCTCGGTTCCACCTTCCACGCACCGGACCTGTTCTGGTACGCGGTCGGCGCGCTGGCCGGAGGGCTCGCCGTGGCCGCCCGAAGGGCGGGCCGGCGCCGGAGGTGAGCACCGCCTCCCGCGGTCACGGCCTTTGGACGCGGGGCGCCCGCCGCCCATGGCACTCACACCCGGCACGTACCACTCGCACGGCCTCCCCCGGGACCGGCCAGGACCGGCAAGGGCCATCCCCTCGAGCACCGCGCGCTCGACCCGGCGGCCGGTGCCCTGCGGCCGAGGTACCCGCTCGACGCGATGAGCACCTACCCCAACGGCTTCCCCACGTACGCCGACGACATGGGCCGGCGGGTGGAGGCGACGCACTTCTGCATCCACCTCCGGCACGATCCGCACCGATGCGTGACCTTCGACCGCAACGCGCCCGACGCCCGCCTGACCGGCGTCGGGCACCTCATCGGCGAGGAGCGTTTCCGCGGCCTGCCCGACGACGGGAAGCGGCTGTGGCACAGCCACCGCTACGAGGCCGAGTCCGGCAGCCTCACCGCCCCGGGCGTTCCCGACACGGCCGGGCACGCCTGCTTCGAGGACCGCGTGAGGACCTACGGGAAGGCGCTCCACACGTGGCGGTACGACCGCGACGGTTTCCCCACGGGATTCCGCAGCTGACGACGGGCTTCACCGGGGACGGGCAGGCCGCGGACGAGATGATCCGCGCCCGGGACCACAGGCTCGACGTCGCACGAGCGGCGGGACCGGCACGTCGGGTGGCCGTCCCGGCCGGGGCCCGGCGCGGCCTTCCCCGGACGGCGGGCCCGGGACGTCGGGGCGGGGACTACCGGCGGGTGGCCCGCAGCAGGACCAGCCTCTCCGGGTACAGCACGGGTGCCTGCACCCCCGCCTCCGCGAGCACGGAACCGGGGAGTTCGACGCCCTGCGGGGTCCACCACGGCAGGTGCGCGCCCCAGTGGTGGGCGTTGCCGTCCGGGACGTCGCCGGGGGCCTGCGGACGCACCCGGTAGACGGTGTGCGGGTCCAGGCCGGGCAGGCGGACGGGGCCGGTCGGGTACAGCTCCGACGTGCCGGTGGCCACCAGGGCGTAGAGCGCGTCGGACCGGTCCTCGGCGACCACGCCGTGGAGCGAGTAGGCCGGGTCGGGATGGTCGCCGTGCACCGCGGTGCCCGAGTGCAGCAGCGGGCGCATCTCCTTGTACAGGGCCACCCACTCGGCCAGCCGCTCCAGGTCGGCCGGCTCGGCGGACGTCAGGTCCCACTCGATGCCGAAGTGGCCGAACAGCGCCGTCCCGGCACGGAAGTCGAGGGTGTGCGTGCGCCCGGTGGTGTGCGAGACCGGGGAGCCGACGTGCGTGCCCATCAGCTCCAGCGGGACGAGGGCGTTGGTCCACCGCTGGATCCGCTGCCGCTCCAGCGCGTCGATGCAGTCCGACACCCACACCCGGTCGGTCCGCTCCAGGACGCCCAGGTCGACCCGGCCGCCGCCGGACGAGCAGGACTCGATCTCGGCACCGGGGTGGCGGGTGCGCAGCTCGTCCAGCAGGCGGTAGACCGCCGCCGTCTGGTCGTGCACCCCGGCCCGGCCGCCGGGCTGGTGGCCGGCCTCCACCAGGTCCCGGTTGTGGTCCCACTTCAGGTACGCGATCGGGTACGTGGTCAGCAGGTCGTCCAGGCGCTGCAGGATGTACGCGTACGCCTCGGGCCGCGCCAGGTCGAGGACCTGCTGGTGGCGGGCGGCGCCGGGCAGCCGGCCGCCGGTCGCCATGATCCAGTCCGGGTGGGCGCGGGCCAGCTCGGAGTCCTCGTTGATCATCTCGGGCTCCACCCAGAGCCCGAACTGCATGCCCAGCGCGGTGACGTGGTCGATCAGGGGGCCGAGGCCCTGCGGCCAGACCTCGGGGGAGACGTACCAGTCGCCGAGGCCCCGCCGGTCGTCGCGGCGCGCGCCGAACCAGCCGTCGTCGAGCACGAACCGCTCGGCGCCCACCGCGGCGGCCGCGTCCGCGAGCCGCCGGAGGCGCTCCAGGTCGTGGTCGAAGTAGACCGCCTCCCAGGTGTTGACGACCACCGGCCGCGGTGGGCCCGGATGGTGCGGCCGGGCGCGCAGATGGCGGTGGAAGCGGGCGGACACCTCGTCGAGACCGCGGCCGTAGGACCCGTACTGCCAGGGCGCGGAGTAGCTCTCGTCCGGTCCGAGCAGCACCTCGCCGGAGAGCAGGAGCTCTCCGGAGCCGAGCAGCGAGACGGAGTGGAAGGTGCGCTCGGCGAAGGCGCGGTGGTTGCCCGACCAGGCGGTGTGCACCGCCCACACCTCGCCGCCGCGGTTGCCGAAGCCCTCGGTGCCGGCGGCCAGCAGGTACGCCGAGTCGTAGCCGGTGCGGCCGGTGCGGTTCTCGCGCAGGCGCAGCCCCTGGGTGAAGGGGGTCCGCTGAGGGCTGCGTTCACGCAGATGGTGCCCCGTGAAGTCGAGCAGTTCGGTGGCCGCGGCCGGCACCGGGAGGGTCAGGTTGACCGCGTCGACGGCGAACGGGGTGCCGCCGCGGTTGGTCACGGTCGCGCGCTGGCGCACCAGGCCCGCAGCGGTCAGTTCGATGACCAGCTCCAGGTCCAGGGCGGCGACCGGGTCCCGGGCGTGGACGAGGAGGCGGCCGGGCCGGTCGCCGGGCGGCGCCGCGTCCACCGCGAGTTCGGCCCGTACCACGCGGAAGGCGGTCGAGAAGTCCGCGCCGTCCCGGTTGCCCACCAGCCCGGGGGTGCCGAGCCAGCCCGCGGACTGCTCGGGCAGCACGGACACCTCGACCGGCCCGTCGACCGAGAACCCGATCGGCTGGGGGCGTGACGACAGCCGCAGTGCCCGCAGGCCGGCGGCGGACAGGTCACCGAGATCGGCGCCCCAGTGCAGGACCCGCGGAAGGGTGTCGCCGGAGGCGTCCAGGACGAGCGAGGCACCTGCGGCACGCAGGAGGACGACGCCGTGCGGGGGGAGAGGGGAGTCAGTTGGCACGGGGAGGCTTTCTCCGGGAGAACGGAAGGGGGAGCGGAAGGGCCACCTGTCGACTTGCTCGATATCACCGGCCCGACAACCGTAGGTGCTCCTGCCGGGGAACAACAGGGGGCCCGGCGCGGACCCGCCCCGGCGCGCACGCCCGGATCCGGAAGGAGCGGACACGGCACGGACGCCCCGCACGAGGGCCGGCTGCCCGGCACCGCCCGACGGGCACGGCACACCCCCGCTCGCCTCCCGGCCCCGGGCGGGCCGGAGCCGGGCCCCGGGGCGCCCGACGACCTCTCCCTCGTCGCCCGGGACGACTCCACCGCGTGCCGGCCGGCCTTCCCGCCGCCGACCACGACGAGCGTGGACGCCCACCGCTACGGCGTCCTGGTCGCCTAGGCGGCCCCGGACCGCATCGGCGGCCGGCCGAGAGCCGCCGGTCGCCGGCCGCGCACTTCGTGCCCCGGGGACCGGCGGGTCCGGCTCCGCGGTGACGCCGTGGGGCGTTCGCGGTCCCGGACGGCACCCCGCGGCCGGCCCTGCGGCCGGCCCCGCGGCCGGCCCGGGAGACGGTCCTGGGCCGGCGGGCGGAGACCGATCCGGTGGGGTCCCCGGCGGAGCGGCCCGGCGCCACGGGGAGCGGACGCCCTGGCCTCGCCGTTCCCGGCCGGAGGGTCCGCCGGGGACGGTGGACCGCCGGTCCCGTCCGGCCCGGCCGGCGGCGGTGAAGGGCGCGGGGTGCGGCAGGCGCGAAGACCGCACCGGGCGGGGTGCGCGGCTCAACCGTCCTGCGGCGGGTCGCCCCTCTCTCCCGTCCCTTCCACCGGGGGCCGCTCGCCGACCGGGGCCCGGACGTCGCCGTTCCGGTCCTGTGCGGCCGGGGCCGTGTCCCCGTGGGCGGGAGGGCGCCGGACGCTCAGGACGACGGACGCGGTCAGGACCACGACGATGACCGCCAGGCTGACCGGGGACGGGATCTCCGGGATGCTGCTGCTGAACAGCTCGTGGGACGCCTGGAGGATCAGCTTCACGCCGATGAAGGACAGGATGAGCGCGAGGCCCTTGCTCAGGTAGTGGAACCGGTCCAGCAGCCCGGCGAGCAGGAAGTACAGGGCGCGCAGACCGAGGATGGCGAACGCGTTGCTGGTGTAGACGATGAAGGCGTCGTCACTGACCGCCAGCACGGCCGGCACGCTGTCCACGGCGAAGACCAGATCGGCCGCCTCCACCGCCGCGACGACCGCGAGCAGCGGGGTGGCGACCCGTTTCCCGGCCTCCTTGACGAAGAACCTCATGCCGGCGTAGTCGTCCCGAACGGGCACGATCCTGCGCAGCAGCCGCACGGCGATGCTCCTGCCCGGGTCGAAGCTCTCCTCCTCCTCCCGCAGGATCTTGTAGGTGCTGTAGAAGAGGACGGCCGCGAACGCGAACAGCACCGCGGTGAAGCGGCTGACCACGGCCACTCCGGCGGCCAGGAAGAGGCCCCGGAACACCAGCGCGCCCATGACGCCGAAGAACAGCACGCGGTGCTGGTAGGCGCGCGGCACCTTGAAGTAGGCGAAGATCAGCGCGAAGACGAACAGGTTGTCGACCGACAGGCTCTTCTCCAGCAGCCACGCGGTCGTGTACTCCACCCCCGGCGTCACGCCCAGAACCAGGAAGACGACCGCGCCGAAGACGAGGGCGAGACCGATCCACACGCCGCTCCACGCGGCGGCCTCCTTGAAGCCGATGACGTGCGCCTCCCGGTGCGCCAGCAGGTCGACGGCCAGCGACACGACGACGGTGACGGCGAACACCGCCCACAGCCAGAACGGCACATCGAGCACGGAAGACCCCTCACACGTGCGGGGCGAGAACACGCCTTTGTAAGAGTCTGACCCGATATCCCCGGCTTGTCGTCCGCGTCCGCCCGGCGCCCTCTCCGGCCCGGACGGCCGACGGGGGCGGCGACCGGCTCCTGACCGGCGGTGACCGCCGATCAGGGGTGCCGGCTCCGTGGGGTGCCGCCGGGCACGCACCGGCCGTCGGCCCCCGGACGCCGGGAGCACCCCGAGCGGCGAGGACGGCGGCTGCCCGACCCGCCCGCGGGGTCGGGCAGCCGGTCGTCAGCCCTCGTCCCCCTCGTCGCCCTCGAAGAAGTCCCCGACCTCGTCGACGACTTCGGCCGCGACCATGCCGCCGACGACGCCGACCGCCAGGCCGGCGGCGCCCGCGGCGACGGCGGTGCCCACGCCGGGACCGGAACGGTGGTGGTCGTCGTGGTGATGGTCTCCGTGGCCGTGGACGCCGTACGAGGCCCGGTGCTCGACCAACTGCCGGATCCAGCCCTCGACGTCGGTGCTCCAGTCGCGCGCGTCGTCGTGGCCGACGGTGAACTTGGTGAGCGCGTCGTGGCCGCCGGAGAGGAGGCCGCCGCGCTTGTCCGCCTCCAGGACGACGTCCATGCCGCCGGGGTGGGCGAGGAAGGTCACCTCGATCTCGTTCACCTGATGGGCGTACCGCGGTGACGGGGTGATCTCGATCTCCTGGTAGAAGGGCAGCCGCTGCCCGGTGCCGCCGATGCGGCCCAGCTCCAGGTCGGCGGACCTGAAGCCGAAGCCGAGCCGGCCGAGGGCTTCGAGGATCGCCTCCTGGGCGGGCAGCGGGCCGACGGTCAGCGGGTCGAGGTCGCCCTTGTCCCTCGCGCCGGCCACCGACAGTTCGGTGCGCACGCCGAGCACGATGCCCAGCGGCTGTCCGTGCAGCTCGGTGATCGGGGTCTCCCACGGCAGTGTCACGTCGAACGGCACGCCGCGTTCCTCGCCCGCGGCGAGCCGGAAGCCGCCGCCGACGGTGAACCGGTCGAAGGCGACGACCCCTTCGCCCTCCCCGCCGTCGTGCTCGGCCTCGACCCGGGCCACCAGCTCCAGCGTGATGTGCTCGATGTCGAAGTCGGCGTTGCCGCCCTTGAGGTGGACCCGGCCGGTGAGCGTGGAGCCGGGCCGGGCCGGACCCGGGTCGAGCACCGTGTCGACGGTCGGGCCGCCGACGCCGAGTGAGCCGAGCAGTCGTTTGAACACCATGGTGGCGTCCACTCCTTACACGTGCGTGTGTTCCGTGGGGGCGGCCGGGACCCCGGTCGGAGCCGTGCGTGTCGTCTCCGGAGGCGCGAGGCCCGACTCGCATGATCGTTCTACAAGCGAGTAGAAGCATAAGGCGGCCGGAACGGGGAGGGGGCACGGTCCGCGCGGACGCGTCGGGAAAGGCCGAAAACGGACTCCGGTGCCGCCCGGCGCCGGAACCGGCCCGCACCCCGCCGGCGTCGCGGGGCCCCGGGCCCGTGGCGGGCTTTGCGCCTCCTTTACAGTTGGTGTAGAGGCAGGACATCCTGCTTCCCACCGTGTCTTCCCACATGTTCGAAAAGGAGCGACGGTCTCCCGATGGGTGATCCTCCTAGTAGCAGCCGTGCCATTCCCCGCCGTCCGCGCCGTGCGGCCACCGAGGGAGCGGGGGTGGCGCGGTGACCGAGGTCCTGCTGCTCCTGCTCGCCCTCCTGCTGACCCTGGCCTGCGCGGTGTTCGTCGCGGCCGAGTTCTCGCTGACCACCGTCGAGCGCGGTGAGCTGGAACGCGCCGCCGAGGCCGGTGAGCGCGGCGCTGACGGCGCGCTGAAGGCCGTACGGCGCCTGACCCTCCAGCTCTCCGGCGCCCAGCTGGGCATCACCGTCACCTCCCTGGTGATCGGCATGCTCGCCGAGCCGTCGCTGGCGGCACTGCTGCGCGGACCGCTGCGGTCGATCGGTCTGGGCGGCGCCGCCCCGTCGGTGGCGACCGTGCTGGGCGTGCTGGTGTCCACCGTCGTGCTGATGGTGGTCGGCGAGCTGGTGCCGAAGAACTGGGCGATCTCCCGCCCCCTGGCGGTCGCCAAGGTGGTCGCCGGGCCGCAGCGCGCGTTCACCGCCGCCTTCGGGCCCTTCATCGGGCACCTGAACGGCACCGCGAACCGTTTCGTGCGCCGCTTCGGCCTGGAGCCGGCCGAGGAGCTGGCCTCCGCGCGCACCGCCGAGGAGCTGGGCGCGCTGGCCCGGCACTCGGCCGCCGAGGGCGCCCTGGAGGCCGACTCCGCCGAGCTGTTCGTGCGGACCCTCCACCTGGGCGAGCTCACCGCCGAGAACGTCATGACCCCGCGGGTCGACGTCAAGGCGCTCGAGGTGCACGCGACGGCCGCCGACGCGGCCAACCTCAGCCACGCCACCGGCCTGTCCCGCTTCCCGGTCTACCGCGACACCCTGGACGAGGTGGTCGGCACCGTCCACATCCGCGACGTGCTCGCCCTGGAACCGCAGGAACGGGCCGGTACGCCGGTCACCGACCTGACCACCCCGCCCCTGCTGGTCCCCGACAGCCTCACCGCCGACCGGCTGCTGGAGCGGATGCGCGCGCACCGCACCATGGCCGTGGTCATCGACGAGTACGGCGGCACGGCGGGCGTGGCCACCGTGGAGGACATCGTCGAGGAGGTCGTCGGCGAGGTCCGCGACGAGCACGACCCCGTGGAGGTGCCCGACCTGGTGCCCGCCCCGCCGACGGCCGACGGCCGCGCGGTGTGGGAGGCGGACGGCGGCGTCCGCACCGATCAGCTCACGGACATGGGACTCACCGCACCGGAGGGCCCGTACGAGACCGTGGCCGGCCTGATCGCCACCCGCCTGGCCCGCATCCCCGCCAAGGGCGACGTCGTGGACCTCGGCGGCTGGCGGCTGGAGGTGCTGGAGGTCGAGCACCACCGCGCCGACCGGGTGCGCATCACCGCGCCGGCCGCCGCACTGACCGTCCGGCTCGTGGAGGAGGCCCGATGACCGCGCTGCAACTGGCCATCGGCGCCCTGACCCTGCTGACCAACGCGTTCTTCGTCGGCGCCGAGTTCGCCCTGGTCTCGGTGCGCCGCAGCCAGATCGAACCGCGCGCCCGGGCGGGCGACAAGCGCGCCCGGATGACGCTGTGGGCGCTGCAGCACCTGTCCGCGATGATGGCCACCGCCCAGCTCGGCATCACCGTCTCCTCCCTGGTGCTGGGCGCGGTCGCCGAACCAGCCATCGCGCACCTGCTGGAGCCCGGCTTCGAGGCGGTCCACCTCCCGCACGGCCTGGTGCACCCGGTCGCGTTCGTCATCGCGCTGACCCTCGCCACGTACCTGCACATGCTGGTCGGCGAGATGGTCCCGAAGAACATCGCGCTCGCCGCGCCCGTGCCCAGCGCGCTGCTGCTCGGTCCGCCCCTGGTGGCCCTCACCCGGGCGCTGCGGCCGTTCGTCTTCGGCATCAACGCCTTCGCCAACGCCCTGCTGAGGCTGCTGCGCGTCGAACCGAAGGACGAGGTCGAGTCGGTCTTCACCGACGACCAACTCGCCCGCATGGTCGTCGACTCCAGCGAGGCCGGCCTGCTCGGCCCCGCCGACGGCGAGCGGCTGCGCGACGCGCTGGAGCTGGGCACCCGCCCGGTCGGCGAGATCCTCGTCCCCGCGCAGCGGATGCGCACCGTCGACCACACCGTCACCCCGGCCCGGCTGGAGCGGCTGGCCGCCGAGGCGGGCTTCTCCCGCTTCCCGGTCACCGGCCCCGACGGCGCCGTCCTGGGCTACCTGCACATCAAGGACACCCTCGGCGTCACCGACCGCGACCGGCCCTTCCCCCGCACGGCCCTGCACCGGGTGACCCGCGTCCGCATCGACACCCCGCTCGACGACACCCTCACCGCCCTGCGCGCCGAGGGCAGCCACCTCGCCGCCGTCGTCGGGGAGAGCGGCAGGGTCATCGGCTTCGTGACCATGGAGGACGTGCTGTCGGAGCTGGTCGGGCCGGCGGCTCCGGCCACCGCGTGACCCGCCGGGCCGCCCCGAGCGCACCGCCGCTCGGGGCGGCCGGGCCCGGCAGCGCCCGCCGCGGCGCGGGCCGAGCGGGACGCGACGGCGTGACGGGGGTGTCGGACACGGCTCACCGCGCCGTACGCCACCGGTGACGGGGCCCATGATTTGAACGTGTTCAATTCCGGGGTAGGGTTGCCCTCACACGGAGGGGGAGGGCCGGATGAAGATCGTGATTCCCGGGGGAACCGGGCAGGTGGGTACGGTTCTGAACCGCGCGCTGACCGCGGCCGGGCACGAGGTCGTGGTACTGACCAGGCGGCCGGTGGGGCCGGACGAGGTCCACTGGGACGGCCGGTCCCCGGGGCCGTGGACCGGGGCGATCGACGGCAGCGACGTCGTGATCAACCTGGCCGGGCGCAGCGTGAGCTGCCGCTACACCCCCGCCAACCTCCGGGTCATGATGGACTCGCGGGTGCTCTCCACCCGCGTCGTGGGCGAGGCGATCGGCGCCGCGGCGCGCCCTCCGCGGGTCTGGCTCCAGATGAGCACCGCCACCGTCTACGCCCACCGCTTCGACGCGCCCAACGACGAGGCCGCCGGCGTGATCGGCGGAACGGAGCCCGCCGTGCCGGGCTACTGGTCCTACAGCGTCGACATCGCGAAGGCCTGGGAGCGGGAACAGGAGCGGGCCGCCGCTCCGCACACCCGCAAGGTGGCCCTGCGCTCCGCCATGGTGATGAGTCCCGACCGGGGCGGCGTCTTCGACGTCCTGTCGTGGCTGGCCCGCCTCGGCCTCGGCGGCCCGGTCGCGGGCGGTGCGCAGTACGTCTCGTGGATCCACGACCACGACTTCGTCCGCGCGGTCGAGTTCCTGGTCGACCGGGACGACCTGGCCGGCCCGGTGAACCTGGCCGCCCCCGAGCCCCTTCCGCAGCGTGCGTTCATGCGCGCCCTGCGCACCGCGTGGCGCGTGCCGGTGGGCCTGCCCGCGACGCGCTGGATGGCCGAGGTGGGTGCCCTCGCACTGCGTTCGGACACGGAACTGCTGCTCAAGAGCCGGCGTGTCGTCCCCGGACGGCTGCTCGAGGCGGGCTTCGCCTTCACGTACCCGAGGTGGCCGGAGGCGGCCCGCGACCTGGCGCGGCGCCGACGGGGCGGACGGCGGGGCACGAGCGGTCCGGTGCGCGCCTCGACGGGCTGATGCGGCTCGTGGCGCCGGAGCCCTCGAGGAGCGGCGACCGTCACTAATTTTGCATGACGTGCATTTTTTCATATGATGCACATCATGTCGGAGAAGGGTGCCGCGGGGGGCGGTCTGCGGGAGCGGAAGAAGCGGGCGACGCGTGCCGCACTCGCCGAGGCCGCGGTGCGGCTGGCCGCCGAACACGGCGCGGAGAAGGTCACCGTCGAGGCGATCAGCGCGGCGGCCGGGGTGTCCGTGCGGACCTTCTTCAACTACTTCGACACGCGCGACGACGCCTTCGTCGTGATCGACGCGGACGCGGGCGCACGGATCCGGCGAGCGGTGCTCGACGCGCCGGCCGCGCTCTCCCCGCTGGAGGCCCTGCACGGGGCCATGGCGGCGGAACTCGCCGAGACGGAGCAGCAGCACGAGCTGTGGCGGCTGCACGCCCAGGTGCTGCGCGCCTCGCCGCACCTGCTGGTGCGCAGTCTCGGCGCGCACATGGCGGACGAGACCGCACTGGCCGAGGTCATCGCCGCGCGCATCCGCTCCGGCGGCCGGCCGGTGTCCGAGTCCGCTCCCGGGTCCGAGTCCGCTCCCGGGTCCGAGTCCGCCCCCGGGTCCGAGTCCGCCCCCGGGTCCGACGAGGAGCGGCGCGAGGCGCTCGACCTGTACCCGCGACTGCTGGCCGCGGTGGCGAGCACCGCGGTGCGGACCAGCGTGGAGCACTGGTGCGCCCGGCAGGAGGAAGCGGCCTTCCTCGACGTCTTCCGGGAGGTGTTCGCCCTCCTCGCCGCCGGGCTTCCGGCTCCTCACGCCTGAGTCACCGCGCAGGCCGCCCGGCTTTTGTCCGCGGCCACCATCCCTGCTGTCCGGTCCGCGCCCCGAGCGCGCCGACGCGTCGGCACGTGTCGGCGCATCGGCCCGCGCGGACCGTCCGACCACCATCGAAAGAGATCCCGTGACCTCACCCCCGGCGCCCGACGGCGCGCCTGTCACCTCCATGACCCGACGGCAGGTACTCCAGGCCATGTCCGGCCTGATGGCCGGCATGTTCGTCGCCATCCTGGCGGGCACCGTCGTGTCCAACGCGCTGCCGACGATCATCGCCGACCTGGGCGCCAGCCAGTCCTCCTACACCTGGGTCGTCACCGCCGAACTGCTGGCGATGACCGCGACCGTGCCCTTGTGGGGCAAGCTGTCCGACCTCTTCAACAAGAAGCTGCTGCTCCAGCTCTCGCTGCTCATGTTCGTGGTCGGCTCGCTGCTGGCGGGCTTCTCCCACGACACGACGCTGCTGATCTTCAGCCGGGTCGTGCAGGGCATCGGCGCGGGCGGCCTGACCGCCCTCGCGCAGGTCGTCATGGCCGCCGTCATCCCGCCCCGGGAACTGGGCAAGTACTCCGGCATCTTCGGCGCCGTCTTCGCCGTCGGCACCGTGGCCGGACCGCTGATCGGCGGCGTGCTGGTGGACACCGACTGGCTGGGCTGGCGCTGGTGCTTCTTCATCGGCGTGCCGTTCGCGCTGCTGGCCATCTTCCTGCTGCAGCGGACGCTGAAGCTGCCCACCGTCAAGCGCGAGGTGAAGATCGACTGGCTCGGCGCCTTCCTGATCGTCGCCGGGGTCTGCGCGCTCCTCGTCTGGGTCTCCCTGGCGGGCAACCGGTTCGACTGGGCCTCCTGGCAGACCGCCGCGCTCGTCGCCGGCGGCGTGGTGCTGCTGGGCCTGGCGGTCCTCGTCGAGGCCCGTACCGCCGAGCCGGTGATCCCGCTCGACATCTTCAGGAACCGCACGGTCACCCTGACCACGGTCGCCAGCCTCCTGGTCGGTGTCGCCATGTTCGGCGGGACCGTCTTCCTCTCGCAGTACTTCCAGGTGTCCCTGGGCAAGTCGCCGACGATCGCGGGGCTGATGAGCCTGCCGATGATCCTCGGTCTGCTGGTGTCGTCCACCGTCGCCGGACAGCTCATCAGCCGGACCGGCAAGTGGAAGGGCTACCTGGTGGCGGGCGCGGTCATCATGACCGCCGGACTCGCGCTGCTCTCCCTGATCGACGCCGGCACCTCCTTCGGACTGCTCAGCGTCTACATGGCCGTCCTCGGCATCGGCGTCGGCATGCTGATGCAGAACCTGGTGCTCGCGGCGCAGAACGACGTCCCCGCCGCCGAGCTGGGTGCCGCGACCTCCGTGCTGTCCTTCTTCCGCAGCATGGGCGGCACGATCGGCACCAGCGTCCTCGGCGCGATCCTCGCCAACCGGGTCGCCGACGAGATGACCAAGGGGATGGAGAAGGCGGGCGTCGCCGGAGCGGCCGAGGGCGGCTCGGGCGGCGGCGAGGGCAGCGTCCCGGACATGAGCACGCTGCCCGCCCCGATGCGGGAGATCGTGGAGCACGCCTACGGCGTCGCCACCGCGGACCTGTTCCTCGTCGCCACCCCGTTCGCGCTGCTGGCACTGGTCGCCGTGGTCTTCATCAAGGAGAAGCCGCTGAAGACCACCAGCGGCTTGGAGCGCCTCGCCGAGGAGGCCGGCGCGTCCGGTGTCTCGGACACCGCGTCGGAGCAGGAGCCCGGGTACGGCCCGTCGTCGGGCAAGGACCAGGCGACGCCGGTCGGCTGAGCCGGGACCCGGCGGACGGGACACGCGGAACCGGACGGGGCTGCCCACCACACAGGTGGGCAGCCCCGTCCGGTTCTCGCGCACCGTCCCGGTCGCGGGCCCGCGGCGTCACCAGCCGGGCGGCTTGACGGTGCCCAGGGCACGGGTGACGGTGATCTCGATGACCACCCGGTTCGGGTTGACGCGCGGCTGCCGGTAGCGCTCGGCGTAGCGGCGCTCGGCCTCGGCCACGGACTCGGCGTCGTCCCGGACGACGGCGGGCCCCTCCAGGGTGCACCAGCGCCGGCCGTCGACCTGGCTGACGGCGACCACGGTCCCCGGAGCGGCCCGGCGCACGTTGCGGACCTTCTTGCTCCCGGCGTCGCTGATGACGCGGGCGATGCGGGTCTCGGGGTCGTAGGTGACCCCGACGGGCACGAGGTGCGGGGTGCCGTCCTCCGGGCGCCGGGTGCTGAGGAAGCACACCCGGCGCTCCCGCCAGAAGGCGGCGCCGGCCTCCGCTCCGGCCTCGGTCTCGGCGCCGTCCGGCGGCGGGGTGTCGGGGTGCAACGCTTCTCCTCGGTGCGAACGGTGCGAACGGTGCGAACGGTGCGGCTGCGCGGAGTGCCTCCGGTCCCGTCCGGGCTCGGGGCCTCACACCCGACCGTACGCCGTGGTCCGTCTCCGCCCGTACGCGGGGCGTGCCGCCGGAGCCCGCGGTCAGGGACTCGTGAGGACGACGAGCTGCCGGGTCGCCCGGGTCATCGCGACATAGCGGTCGACCGCTCCTTCGACGCCCTCGCCGAACGCCTCCGGGTCGACGAGGACGACCAGGTCGAACTCGAGTCCCTTCGACAGCTCCGGGGTCAGCGACCGCACGCGGGGCGTCGTCGGCCGGAACGCGGGAGCACCGATGACGCAGGCGGTCCCGTCGGCGTGTGCGGCGAGCCAGGTGCCGAGGACCGGGTCCAGGTCCGCGGCGGAACCGTGGACGACGGGGACGCCGCTGCTGCGGACGGAGGTCGGCACGTTGGCGTCCGGCAGCGCGGCCCGGACGACCGGCTCGGCCTCCGCCATGATCTCCTCCGGCGTCCGGTAGTTGACGCTCAGGGACGCCACGTCGATCCGGTCGAACCCGACCCGCTCGAGCCGTTCCCGCCACGACTCGGTGAACCCGTGCCGGGCCTGGGCGCGGTCCCCGACGACGGTGAAGCTCCGGGACGGGCAGCGCAGCAGCAGCATCCGCCACTCGGCGTCGGTGAGCTCCTGGGCCTCGTCCACGACGATGTGCGCGAACGGGCCGGCGAGCAGGTCCGGGTCGGCGGTGGGCAGTTCGGACTCGTCGACCAGGCTGACCCGGGCGTCCTGGCCGCGCAGCATCCTCACCAGACCCTCGCCGTCGTCACCGTCGGCGCCGGAGTCGGCCGCGGCGTCGATCAGGTCGTCGACGACCTGCGCCATGCGCTCGCGCTGGGCGGCGAGGACGGCCTCGTGCCGGCGCCTGCGCCGGGCCGCCTCCGGGTCGCCCAGCCGCTGCCGTGCCGCGTCCAGGAGCGGCAGGTCGGACACCGTCCAGGCCCGGGCGTCCGCGCGCTGCAGCTTCCGGACCTCGTCGGGGCCGAGCCACGGAGCGCACATCCGCAGGTAGGCGGGCACCGACCACAGGTCCGAGACGAGGTCGGCCGCTTCGAGCAGCGGCCACGCGCGGTCGAAGGCCGTGCGCAGCTCCCCGTTCCGCCCCAACGACCTGCGGAGCAGCTCGGCCGGGACGTCGCCGTCGTCGTCCGGGGCGTCGTCCTCGTGCCTGTCCGCCAGGATCGTCAGCAGCTCCTCCCAGACCTGCTCGCGCGCCTCGTTGTGCGGAGCACCGGGCTCCGCCGCTTCGAACGCCGTGGCCCAGTCGTCGGGGCTCAGCCATACGTCGGACCAGTGGGTGGTGACCGTCATGCCCTCGGCGGGCGGCTCCTCGTAGAACCGGACGGCCGTCTCGATCGCCCTCACCAGGTCCGCGGACGACTTCAGGCGGGCCACCTCCGGGTCGGTCTCGACCGCCGCCCCGGCCCCCTCGGCGACGAGGTCCCGCAGGGTGCAGGTCTGCACGCCCTCCTCCCCGAGACTGGGGAGGACGTCGGCGACGTAGGCAAGGTAGGGCCGGCTCGGGCCGACGAACAGCACGCCGCCCCGACGGTGACCGAGGCGGGGATCGGAGTGGAGGAGGTAGGCGGCGCGGTGCAGGGCGACGACGGTCTTCCCCGTGCCCGGACCGCCGTCGACGACGAGGGTGCCGCGGGAACCCGCCCGGATGACGGCGTCCTGGTCGGCCTGGATGGTGCCGAGCACGTCCCGCATCCGCGGTGACCGGCTGGCGCCCAGGCCTGCGATGAAGGCGGACTGGTCGTCGAGCGCGGCGTGCCCGGCGAGCCCGTCCGGGGTGAACACCTCGTCCCAGTAGTCGCTGATCCGGCCGCGGGTCCAGCGGTACCTGCGGCGGCTCGCCAGGCCCATCGGGTCGGCGTGGGTGGCTCCGAAGAACGGCTCGGCCGCGGGGGAGCGCCAGTCGACCAGCAGCCGGCGGCCCGAGCCGTCCGTCAGACCGAGCCGCCCGACGTACACGGGCTCGGAACGGTCCGCACCGACCATGCGCCCGAGGCACAGGTCCAGTCCGAAGCGGCGCAGTGTGCGCAGGCGGGCGGTCAGCCGGTGGATCTCCGCGTCCCGCTCCATCGCCTGCCGGCCGAGGCCGCCGGGTGCCCTGCGCAGGGCGTCGAGGCGGTCGGACACCTCGGCGACCGACTGCTCGAGGCACTCCGCGAGGGCCGCGAAGTGCCGCTCGTCGTCGGCGATCAGCGCCGGGTCGGCCTTGGGGGAGAGGTGGTCGGGGAGGTCGAAGGCGCTGGTGGTCAGGGGGTTCAGGGCATCGGCTCCGGTGTGGGACCGCTCGCGGCCGTGGCGTGCGGCGGTCTGGCTGGACGATTCCGCGCGGTCCACGCGGGTACTGACGGTGTCCTCGGACGACACAGGCACTGAGCGACTCCCGTTTCCGCAGGTCCTGGCTTTGGCCGGCCATTCTGCGGTACCGCTGGGGCCTTGCCGCAAGCCCCCCGGTGCGCTATAAGTTGAGAGTGGCAAGGAGTGGGTGACCTCCTTGCCTTTCTCTTTTCCGCCGTCCGCCGCGGGCGGATAGTGTGAGCACGTCAGCGAAGATCGCAGAAGGACGGAGCACATGGCGGACATCGTGGAGACGGCGGCGCGGAAGGTCTTCGAGCGCTACGACGTGGACGGGGACGGCCTGGTCACCGTGGACGAGTACCGGAAGGTCGTGGCGGAGCTGGAGGGCTCCGAGATCACGGAGTCGCAGGCCCGGGAACTGATCGACTCGCTCGACACCGACGGCGACGGCCGGATGTCCTTCGAGGAGTTCTGGGCGGCCATGAACCGTTGACGGCACCGGCCCGGCACCGAGGGGCCGGGCCGCCCGCCGTGGAGCCGGACCGGGTGACGGCGACGGGCGGCGACCCCGACCGGGGCCCCGGCTCCCGAGCCGGGCGGACCGTCGGCCGACCGCGGCCGGGCCGCCGCCGGGGGCTCGCGGTCCCGTGCCCGCGAGGCACCGGCGACGACGTCCGGGGGCTCCCGGCCGCGCTCAGCCGACGGGCGGCATCTCGGTGGGATCCGAGTCGAGTCCGGGCCGCCGCGCGTCGGCCCAGGCGCCCCGCGTGAAGTCGGGGATCTCGACCGGACGGCCCTTCCGGGCCAGGGACGCCGCGCTCAGCGGGACCGCCGCGCACCAGGCCGCGGAGTCGTAGACGTCGATGTCGGGCACCAGCCCGGCGCGCATCAGCTGCACCGTGCGCCACTGCAGGACGTAGTCCATGCCGCCGTGACCGCCGTTGTTCGCGGCGTCGTCACCGACCTTCCGCCACAGCCAGTGGTCGAACTCCTTGCGGTAGTCGGCGAAGTCGCGCCAGGCGTGGCCGCCGTGGTCCGGTTCGAGGTAGACGCGCGCGCCGGTCGGGGCGGGCCCGGCGTAGTCCTCGACGATCCCGCGGCTGCCGGCGAGGGTGTTGATCCGGCTGTAGGGCCGGGGCGAACTCACGTCGTGCTCGGCCCGGATGACCCGTCCCTTCTCCGTCTCGATCATGCAGGTGATCAGGTCACCGTTGACGTACGTCTCCTTCCAGGACGGGTGGTCCCGGGGGACGAAGCGCTCGCGGTAGTCGGCCAGCCCCTTCGGGGCGGTCGCGGTGGCGCGCAGCGTGGTCATCCGGTCGCCGCGGTTGACGTCCATGGCCGCCGCGATCGGGGCCAGCCCGTGCATGGGGTAGAGGGACGCGGTGCTGCGGGTGTGCCACAGCCGCCGCCAGGAGTCGGTGTAGTAGGTGTCGGAGAAGAGGAGTTCACGCAGGTCGTGCAGGTAGCCGCCGTGGCCGTTGGTGACGTCCCCGAACAGGCCGGCGTGCGCCATCCTGAGCATGGCCAGTTCGTTGCGGCCGTAGCTGCAGTTCTCCGCGAGGAGCAGGTGCCTGCGGGTGCGCTCGGAGGTGTCGACGAGGTCCCACAGCTGACGCAGTTCGGTCGCGACGGGAAGTTCCACCACGGCGTGCCTGCCGCTCAGCAACGCCGCCCTGCCGTGCTCGTGGTGGAACTCCCACGGCGTGGCGACGTACACCAGGTCGATGTCGTCGCGCTCGAGCATCCGGGCGTAGGAGTCGGCGGAGCCGCCGTACTCGGCGGGGCGCGGCTCGCCCCTGCCCGCCAGGCGGTCGGCGGCGCGCTTCGCGCGCTCGGCGCGGATGTCGCAGACGGCGGTCACGGTGCAGCCGGGTACGGCCGCCCAGCCCGTGACCATGCCCGAACCCCGGTTGCCCAGGCCGATCACACCGACGCGGACGGTTCTGTGGGCGTCGAACGGGACGCCGATCATCGACTTCTGTCCGGGTCTGCGGCGGGGAGCCTGCCCGGACGCGGCCGACGCCGTCGGGGACGCGGCGGTCACCCCGGCCGCGAGCGCGCCGGTGGCGACGGCTCCGCCCAGGAGCAGTCGGCGGGAGACAGCGGGGATTTCGGACATGACGGCAACACTCCTCGGTGGGGTGGCTTGCATCACTGCCGGTGCACTGTCGGGACGGTGGGGACCGTCGGGGCATGACTCTGCGGGCTCGGCGGTTACATGTCAATACGTGCTCGATAAGAAGCGTTTACGAGCAGGATCGAGCATCACACACGTCATCCCGGTGCGTGTCCGTGCCCGTGCCGTCGCGTCACGCGAGGCCGTCAGGCTGCCGGGCCGCCAGGTCGGCCGGTCCGGCCGGCCGGTCCGGCCGGCGGCGGTGCCGTGCTGGCGCGCACGACCAACGTCGGCTCGACGGTGACGGGTTCGGGCGCCGCGTCCGGGTCCTCGATGTGCCGCAGCAGGTGGGCGACCGCCAGCGCGCCCATCCGCGTGAACGGCTGAGCGACCGTCGTCAGCGAAGGTGAGCAGTACTCGGCCAGCGCGATGTCGTCCACGCCGACGACGGAGATGTCCTCGGGCACCTTCCTGCCGAGCTCGTGAAGGGCGCGGATCACGCCGAAGGCCATCTCGTCGCTCGCCACGAACACCGCGGTGACGCCGGGGATCCGCCCCAGGACCAGGCCGTTGCGGTACCCGGAGGCGGGCGTCCAGTCGCCCTCCAGCACCGGCGGGACGGCCAGGCCCGCGGCCTCCAGGGTGTCGCGCCAGCCGGCGCGGCGGCCGGCGGCGTCGAGCCACTCCCCGGGCCCGGCGACGTGCCACACGCTCTCGTGCCCCAGGTCGATCAGGTGACGCGTCGCCAGACGGGCCGCCAGGGCCTGGTCGACGGCGACGACCTCGGTGGCCGGGGTGCGTGACCCGTCGACGGTGACGGTCGGCACCCGGCGGGTGAGCTGCTCGATCCGCGGACTGACGTGGACCAGCGGCACGGAGAGGACGACTCCCTCGACGCCCTGCTCCGCCAGCCGGGACAGGGCCCCCTCGATCGCGGCGGTGTCCAGCGACGCGGTGGTCGCGGTGCTCACCGTGTAGCCCGCCTCCCGCGCCGCCGTCTCGATGCCGAACGTCAGGTTCGTGCGCGAGGAGGAGTCGGTCTGCAGGGTCACGACGCCGATCGTCCGGCTGCGCCCCGAGGACAGCGCCCGCGCCGCGTTGTTCCTGCGGTAGCCGAGCTGCTCGACGGCGGCGAGCACCTTGGCGCGGGTCTTCGGCCGCACGTTCGGATGGCCGGCCAGGGTCCGGGACACCGTCTGCGCGGACACCCCGGCGAGCCGGGCGACATCGGTCATCCCGGGCTGCCGCGCGGCGCCGCCCGCCCGTTTCCCCACGGGTCCCCCACCGGTTCCCGGCGTGTCCGATGCCATCGTTCGCTTCTCCAGAGAAACCGCGGCTCCGGCCGCGTCGCCGCAGGTACCGCCCCCCGGCCGCAGTCTATCCGCGACCGCTCCCTTGGCATCGGTAACACCGTCTGCCATAGTTCCCGCCGTTGCTCCCCGGAACGGAGCAGACGCCACGAGGGGGAGCTGCATGGCATCGCTCACATCGGAAGCGTCGGAGGACCGTGCGCCCGGCCCCGTCCTGACCCACCCGCACGGCCGGCTCCTGCGGGCCGGGCGCCCGCACCGCGTCCTGGCGGGATCGCTGCACTACTTCCGCGTCCACCCCGACCAGTGGGCCGACCGGCTCGAACGGGTCGCCGCCCTGGGCCTCAACACCGTGGACACGTACGTCCCGTGGAACTTCCACGAACCCCGTCCGGGGCGGTACCGCTTCACCGGCGGACACGACGTCGAGCGCTTCCTCCGGACCGCCCGGGAGACCGGCCTGGACGTCATCGTGCGGCCCGGCCCGTACATCTGCGCCGAGTGGGACAACGGCGGGCTGCCCGTCTGGCTGACCGGACGACCGGGCATGCGCCCGCGCTGCTCCCACCCGCCCTACCTGACGGAGGTCGGACGCTGGTTCGACGAGCTGATCCCGCGTGTCGCGGCCCTGCAGGCGGGGCGCGGCGGGCCGGTGGTCGCCGTCCAGATCGAGAACGAGTACGGCAGCTACGGCGACGACCACGCCTACGTCCGCTGGGTGCGGGACGCCCTGGTCGCCCGCGGAATCACCGAACTGCTCTACACGGCCGACGGTCCCACCGAGCTGATGCAGGACGGCGGCAGTCTGCCCGGACACCTCGCGGCCGCGACGTTCGGCTCCCACGCCCACGAGGCCGCCGGGCTGCTGCGCGCGCGCCGCCGCGACGAGCCGTTCCTGTGCGCCGAGTTCTGGAACGGCTGGTTCGACCACTGGGGCGAGAAGCACCACGTCCGGTCGGTGGACAGCGCGGCACGGACCCTCACCGACATCCTCGACGCCGACGGCTCGGTCAGCGTCTACATGGCCCACGGCGGCACGAACTTCGGCCTGTGGGCCGGCGCCAACCACGACGGCGACCTGCTCCGGCCGACGGTGACCAGCTACGACTCCGACGCGCCGATCGCCGAACACGGCGCGCTCACCCCGAAGTTCCACGCGTTCCGGGACCGGCTGCACGCCGTCGCCGGAGCGCCGCGCCGCCCGCTGCCCGCCGAACCGGCGCTGCTGTCCCCCCGTGCCGTCCCCGTCACCGCCGGAGCCGGTCTGCTGGGGGCGCTGCGCGCGGTCTCCGAGCCGGTGGCCTCCCCCCATCCGCTGAGCTTCGAGGAACTGGAGCAGGCGTCGGGCCTCGTCCTCTACCGCGCCGGACCGCGCCTGCCCGGCGGCCGGCACACCCTCACGGTCTCCGGTCTGCGCGACCGCGCCCAGGTCTTCCTCGACGGCGTCCCCCTCGGCGTCCTCGACCGGGAGACCGCCTCGCTCGAGGTGACCGGCCGGGGCGAACGGGCGTGTCTGGAACTGCTGGTGGAGAACCAGGGGCGGGTGAACTACGGCCCGCGGCTCGGCGAGCACAAGGGCATCCTCGGCGGTGTCGCGATCGGCCGGAGGCTCGTGCACGGCTGGACCATGCACCGGCTGCCGCTCGACACCTGGACACCGGACGACCTGGCGCGTGCCGTGTCCGCCGCGCGGCCGGACGGCTCCACCGGGTTCCTGACGGCACGGTTCGCGGTCGCCGAGCCGGCCGACGGCTTCCTCGCCCTCCCCGGCTTCGCCAAGGGCTTCGTCTGGGCCAACGGCACCCTGCTCGGCCGCTACTGGGAGATCGGCCCCCAGCGCACGCTCTACCTGCCCGCACCGCTGCTCGTACCGGGCGACAACACCCTCACCCTGCTGGAGCTCCAGCGGCGGGGCGACCGGGTGGAGCTGCGCGACCGGCCCGAACTGGGGCCCACCGAGGAGTACGTCGAAACCCTCTGACGAGCGAGAGGCGGGAACCACGGCGTCCCCACCACCCCGTCCGCCCCGGAGCGGACGTGCGCCCCGCCGCTCCGGGCCGCGCCGGCGGGCCACCGCCCCGGACGCCTGCCCGCCTGGGTGATCATCGGTGGCGGGGCGGAACCCCCGCTCATAGCTTCGGCACATGAGCAGACGACACATCGCGTATCTCGCGTGCGCCACCGCCGTCGTGGCCGCGGGGCTGGGAGCCGCCCCGTCGGCCGACGTCCCGACCGTGCACCGCGTGGAGCCGGGGGAGTCGATCCAGAGGGCCGTGGACGCCGCGGAGCCGGGGGACACCGTCCTCCTCGCGCCCGGCACCCACGAGGGGAGCGCCGACATCACCACGTCGAACCTGACCCTGCGCGGCTACGGCGCCCACCGCACCGTCCTGGTGCCCGGCACGGACGCCGGCAAGGGCGCCTGCGCCGAGGCGGGGAACGGCATCTGCGTGACCGGTACCGACAAGAAGCCCGTCGAGCGCGTCACCGTGCACTCGCTGGCGCTGCGGGGCTTCGAGAAGAGCGGACTGTGGGCCAGCCGGACCGACCGGCTGACGGTCCAGCAGGTGACCGCCGAGAAGAACGGCCGGTGGGGCATCGCCGAGGAACGCTCCGTGCGCAGCGTGCTCAGCCACAACGCCGTCGAGGACAACGGCGACGCCGGACTGTTCGTGGCCGGCACCGTCGACACCGAGGAAGGCGCCAGGGACGCCGGGAAGACGGTGATCCGGCACAACAGGATGACCGGAAACCGGGTCGGCGTCACCGTGCGGCGACTGCGCGACCTGGCCGTCGACCGCAACGAGGCCACCGGCAACTGCGCCGCCGTCCTCGTGGTGGGCGACGGGAACAAGCCGCGCGCCGGCGCCCTGAGCGTGACGCGCAATCACGTCCACGCCAACAACAGGCACTGCCCCAGGACGGCGCGGCTGCCCTTCCTGCAGGGCTCGGGCATCGTCCTCACCGGCGTCGAGGAGACGCTGGTGGCCTGGAACCGGGTCGAGGACAACAAGGGCACGTCCCCGCTGTCCGGCGGCATCGTGCTCTCCAAGGACCCCGCCGGCACCCCCGGCGAGCGCAACGAGGTCCGCGACAACCTGGTGACCGGCAACAGCCCGGCCGACCTGGCCGACCGGGACACCGCCACGACCAACACGTTCAGCCACAACACCTGCACGCTCTCCGAACCCGCCGGCATGTGCTGACCGGCCCCGCCCGGGGCCGCCGGCTCCGCGACTGACGCGGGCCCGGCGGCCTCGTGGTGTCCGTCGGACGCTCCGGTCAGGAACCGGCGCCGCGCTCCCAGCGGTAGAAGCACTGCGCCATGGCGTCCTTCGGGCTGCGCCAGGTGGCGGGGTCGTACGGGCTGACGTACGCCTCCAGCTGCTCGCTGATGCGGCGGAACTCGGGGTGCGACGCCACCTTCGCGATGGCGGGCGCAGGGTCCTGCTCGGACTCGATGAGGTGCAGGTACACGTCGTCGCCGAACTGGAAGAGGCTGCGCCGGCTGACGCCGACCAGGTGGGGCAGCTCGCCCCGGTCGGAGGCGGCGAACACGTCGGCGATCCGCGGCGCCGAACCGGGCTTCATCCGGGCGACGATGAGGGCGTGGTGCATCGGGTGTGTCCTTTCCTGACCGGGCGCTCAGCGGGAGGACGCCACGGACGCGCTCTCGCGCTCGCCGGCGGCCTGCTCGATCCGGTCCCGGATGAGGGCCATCTGGGTGCGGGAGTTGCGGTTGATGTTGTCCGTCATCCACGCGTCGTCGACCGGGGCGTCGGGCTTCATCGCGAAGTCCTGGATCCAGCGCATCTGGACCCCGCCCGGCAGCTCCGCGTACTCCCACAGGATGTCCATGTGCGCGAAGGGGCCCGTCTCGACGCGGCGGGCGCGGACCGTCCGCTCCCGGCGGTTCGGGGTGCGCTCCGAGACCCAGCTCCACACCTTCCCGTTCTCGTCCGGGTGCATGGTCAGCCGGAACGTCGTCGTGTCGCCCTCGCGGGAGAGCACCTCGACCGAGGCGTACTCGCTGAACAGGTTCGGCCAGTTCTCGAGGTCGTTGGTCATCTCCCAGACGAGGTCGAAGGGAGCGTCGATGGTGATGCTGTTCTCGGTGTGTCCGGCCACTTTCAGGCTCCAGCCGTGAGGGTGCTGTTGACGAGGTCCAGGAACTCCCGGGGCGTCCTGCAGCGCTCCGAGTCGGGGGGAAGCGACCGGCCGTACCGGTTCTCCAGCTCGCCGACGATGCCGAGCAGGCCGAGCGAGTCCAGGCCGAAGGAGTCGAAGGGGGACTCCGCCGCCTGCTTGAGCTCCTGGGGGTCGACGGTGATGCCGGCCGCCTTCTTCATCAGGGCGGCCAGTTCGTCGATGGTCACTTCGGTGGTGATCATGGGGGACTGCTCCTTCCCCGCCCGTCCTACCGGGCGGATTCGCCACCACGGCGCACGACCAGCGCCGCGTTGGAGCCCATCAGTCCTCTGCTGAGGACGAGGGCGGTGCGCAGCTCGGCGGGGCGAGCGCGCGACGTCACCAGGTCGAGGTCGTGGCAGACGTCCAACACGTTGGGCGTGGGCGGCACCTGACCGTGCTCCAGGGCGAGCACCGCGGCCACCGTGTCCAGCACGGGCGCCGCGCAGTGGGCGCGCCCGATGCCGGTCTTGGGCGCGGTGACGGGCACCCGGGTGCCGTGCGCGCCCAGGGCGTCGGCGATCGCCAGCGCCTCGGCGCGGTCCGCCTCCGGGACGCCCAGGGCGTCCGCGAACACGACGTCGACCTCCTCGGGGGCGCAGCCCGCCTCGTCGAGGGCGCCGCGGATCGCGCGGGCGAGACCCTCCCGGGACTCCTCCCAGCGGGAGGCCCCGGTGAAGGTGGCCGCGTGACCGGCCACGGTGGCGCGTACGGCCGCTCCCCGCTCACGGGCCCGGTCCTCGTCCTCGACGACGAGGATCGCTCCGCCCTCGGCGGGCACGAAGCCGCAGGCCCCCGAGGTGAACGGGCGGTAGGCGCGGTCCGGGTCGTCGACGGTGCTGAGCTCGGGGTAGCCGAGCTGGCACACCATCGAGTACGGGGCGAGAGGCGCCTCCGCGGCGCCCACGATCATCGTCCCGGTGCCGCGCCGCACCGCGCGGGCCGCGTGCGCGAGGGAGTCGAGGCCGCCCGCCTCGTCGCTCGCCACCACCCCGCACGGACCCTTGAAGCCGCCGCGTATGGATATCTGGCCGGTGCTCGCCGCGTAGAACCAGGCGATGGACTGGTACGGGCCGACGAACTTCGAGCCCTGTCCCCACAGCTTCTGCAGCTCGCGCTGGCCGAACTCGCCGCCTCCCGAACCGGCGGCGGTCACCACGCCGACGGAGAACGGCTCCGCGGGATCACCGCTGCCGAGGCCGGCGTCGTCGAGGGCGAGGGCGGCCGCGGCCATCGCGAAGTGGCTGAACCGGTCGGTCTGGACCAGGAACCGGTCCTCGACGATGGCCGCCGCGTCGAAGGCCCGGACCTCGCCCGCCACACGGAGCGGCAGGTGGTCGCAGCCCTCGCGGGTGATCCGGTCCAGCACGGGGACGCCTTCGCTGACGGACTTCCAGTAGGCGTCGGGCCGCAGTCCGTTGGGCGCGATCACGCCTATGCCGGTGACGGCCGCGCGCCGGGTGCGCCGATTGCTCATCGTGTCCTCCCGCCCGGCCCGGTCAGCAGCACCGCGGACTGGAAACCGCCGAAACCGCTGCCGACGGAGAGCACGTTCCTCAGCTTCCGCGGACGGGCGGTGCGCGGCACGTAGTCCAGGTCGCACTCCGGGTCGGGGGTCTCGTAGTTCGCCGTCGGCGGCACGACCTGGTGCTGCAGCGCGAGGACGCAGGCGACCACCTCGATGGCGCCGATCGCGCCCAGCGAGTGCCCCACCATCGACTTGATGGAGCTCATGGGCGTGTCGTACGCGTGCGCGCCCAGGGAGCGCTTCACCGCGGCCGTCTCGTGCCGGTCGTTCTGCCGGGTGCCGGAGCCGTGCGCGTTGACGTAGTCGATCAGGGTGGGATCGAGCCGGGCCTGGTCGAGCGTGGTGTCGATCGCCCGGGCCATCTCCAGTCCCTCACTGGTCAGGCCGGTCATGTGGTAGGCGTTGCCGTAGGTGGCGTAGCCGCTGATCTCGCAGAGGATCTCCGCGCCGCGGGCCCGGGCGTGCTCGTACTCCTCGAGGACGAGCACCGCCGCGCCCTCGCCCATCACGAAGCCGTCGCGGTGGGCGTCGAACGGCCGGGAGGCGTGCTCGGGGTCGTCGTTGTTGGGCGACGTCGCCTTGATGGCGTCGAAGCACGCCATCGTGATCGGTGAGATCGGCGAGTCCGACGCCCCCGCGATGCAGACGTCGGCCCGGCCCTCGGCGATGGTGTGGAAGGCGTAGCCGACCGCGTCGAGCCCGGAGGTGCAGCCGGTGGACACGGTCTGCACGGGACCCCGGGCACCGAACCGTTCGGCGACGACGGAGGCGAGCGTGCTCGGCTGGAACGCCGTGTGCAGCTTCGGCTCGGCCTTCTCGTGGTCCACGTCCCAGCGCTTCCCGCGCTCGCTGACCAGCACGTAGTCGTGCTCCAGGCGGGTGGTGCCGCCGACCGCGCTGCCGAGGGAGACGGCGGTGCGCCACGGGTCCTGGGCCTCCACGTCGAGTCCGGCGTCGCGGACGGCCTCGCCGGCGGCGACCACGGCGAACTGGATGTACCGGTCCGCGTGCCGGCACAGGTCCTCGTCCAGGCCGTGCCCGTACGGGTCGAAGTCGCACTCGGCGGCTATGCGGGAGCGCAGCCCCACCGGATCGAACAGGGAGATGCCGCGCGTCGCGGTGCGGCCGGAGGCGAGGAGGTCCCAGAAGGCCGGTGCGCCGATGCCGCCGGGAGCGACCACACCTATACCGGTGACGGCCACCCGCCGGGTCATTTTATGGCCCCACTGGGCTCGGACGGCCGGTCCTGCTCCGGTCCGCCGACCGTCAACTGCGGCCCGGACGCCGCTCCTTCGGTCTCCTCCGTGTCGACGTGGCCGAGGCTCGGGTGCGGGGCGAGCGGACCCAGGTGGAAGACCATGCGGGCCTCCCGGTCGCCGACGTTGCGGAAGCGGTGCCGCATGTCGACGGGGATCATCAGCCCCTGGTCGGCCCGGAGCGCGAACGGCTCGCCGTCCAGGTCCACTTCGAGCGCGCCGCTGACGACGTACACGAACTCCTCGGAGTACGGGTGGTAGTGCTCGCCGATGCGCTCGCCGGGCTGGATGATGGCCAGGCCCATGAAGCCGCTGGTGGACCCCACGGTGGCCGGCGTGAGCAGGGTCCTGAGGTCACCTCCGCGCCTTCGGTTGGGTTCCGTCTCGCTCAGGTCCACGATGCGTGGATGCTGTTTGGACATGGTTGATACCTCCGGGTGGGAGCGGTGACGTCCGGGCGTGCACGGCCGGGCACCACCACGGTCGGCCGTCAGGAATCCGCCGAGCTGCGGTCGGTGACGGGCATCATGTCGGCGTGGGCCAGGAGCCGGTTGAGGTTGCGCTCGGAGTCCAGGGAGCCCTCGACGCCGATCGCGGCGCCGTCCAGGAGACGCTGCAGCTCGGCCGCCTTGCCCGGGCCCTTGACGCCGAGGGCGGCGGCGGGGTCGAGGTCGAGCTCACCGGTGACGTCGATCAGGCGGGTCACGACGTCCTCGCGCTGGAAGACGGTGCTCGCGTACACCGGGCTGTCCGGGTCGTTCGCCGCGGCCTCGTCCTGGTGGGCGAGGAACCGGGCCAGCTCCAGGCCGCGGCCCGCCACGGCCGGGTAGTACAGCATGTGCCGTCGCAGGTGGGCGGGTTCCGGGCGGCCGGCCGTCACGTGCTGCATGGCCGGGAGCGCCGCCCGGGTGAAGAACACCCGCGCGGAGTCGGGTTCGCTCAGATCCCGGTCCTGCTCCAGATAGGGGTTGATGGCGTCCTCCACCACCCGGACCTCGGGCTGGGTGGCCACGTGGCACAGGGTGGCCAGCAGGTCGCCCTCCACCTCCATGGTCCGCACGACGCGGTTGCCGTGCATGAAGATGGAGGTGCGGTGCAGTCGTGTGATGCCGTTGATCCGCGTCTCGGGCGTGTCCTCGTGGGTCAGGATGTCCACGACCTTGGACTCGGATCCCGGCTTGACGGTGAAGGTGAGGGCGTGGCGGGTCACCCCGGGGCCCACGCGGGCCTCCGTCTGGAGGCCCGACTTCGCGGCCTCGGGAGTGAGCGGCCGTTCCGGGTGGGTCTCGCGCAGGACGCTGTAGCGCATCGACCGGGTGTCCCGGACGCAGCTGTGCATCGGCCGGACGAGCTCGATGTGCTCCTCGCTGTTCACCCAGGCGAGGAACGGCAGGGCGCTCTCCCACTCGCTGGTGATCAGCCACTGCGAGGGGTTCTCGATCGACTGGCACAGCTGGTCACTGATGTGGCCGGGGACGGAGGCGACCTTGTTGCGCATGTGCTCGTACGCGTCGAGGAACTGCTCCTGGGCCCCCTCGTACAGGTCGAGCAGCAGGATCACCCGCAGCCTCGAGCCGTCGAACGCCGACTGCGATACGCGTGCCGACATGGTCATTCCGGCGCACCTCTCCTCTTCTTCGGAAGGTCAGGAACGACCGCCGTGTCCGATGGCCCGGGGTCGCCATGAGTCGATCGTTGACGCGACCCTCCGGTGTGCGCGAGCGACACGGGGCAGGTGGGTGAACCACGCGCCATCCGGGTGCCGCCTCGACGCGAACCGACCCGTACCGGGCATGAAATGTGCGTCCCAACCCACAGCCCGTCGAGGGCGACGCTGGAGGCGTTTCAATGAATCGATCGGATACGGCCGGCCAAGCGGATCACCGCACGCCGGTCCTCATCGTCGGCGGCTCTCTGGTGGGCCTGTCCATGTCCCTGTTCCTGGGGCGCCTCGGCGTGCCGCACACGCTCGTCGAACGCCATGCGGGCACGTCGATCCACCCGCGCGGGCGGGGGAACAACGTACGCACCATGGAGCTGTTCCGGACGGCAGGGCTCGAGGAGCGCATCGCCCGGGCCGCGTCGGTCCTGGCGGACAACCACGGCATCCTGCAGACCCCGAGCCTGGTGGGCGACGCCGGCGAGTGGCTGCTCCAGGAGATCGACCCCGGCGGCGGGATCGCCCGCTTCAGCCCCAGCGGATGGTGCCTGTGCAGCCAGAACGACCTGGAGCCGGTGCTCCTCGAGGGGGCCCGCGAGCTCGGCGGGGACCTGCGCTTCGGGACGGAGATGAAGTCCTTCGAGCAGGACGCGAAGGGGGTGACGGTGCTGGTCGAGGACCGGGAGACCGGCGAGCGCACGAGGATCCGGGCGGACTACCTCGTCGCCGCCGACGGCCCGCGCAGCCCCGTCCGCGAGTCCCTGGGCATCGGGCAGAACGGTCCGGGCGACCTGTTCCACAACGTGAGCCTCACCTTCGCCTCCCGCGCCCTCGCCGACTTCGTCGGGGACCGGAAGTTCATCGTCTGCTACCTGACCAACCCGGAGGCCGACGGGGCCCTGCTGCCGGTGGACAACCGGGAGAACTGGGTGTTCCACGCCCCCTGGCACCCCGAGCACGGCGAGAAGCTCGAGGAGTTCACCGACGAGCGGTGCGTCGCCCACATCCGCAAGGCGGTCGGCGTGCCGGACCTCGACGTGACGATCACCGGCAGGGCCGCCTGGCACGCCGCCGAGCGGGTCGCCGAGCGGTACGCCGACGGCCGGGTGTTCCTGGCCGGCGACTCGGCCCACGAGATGTCGCCCACCGGGGCGTTCGGCTCCAACACCGGCATCCAGGACGCCCACAACCTCGCCTGGAAGCTGGCCGCCGTGCTCGGCGGCTGGGCCGCACCCGGACTGCTGGAGTCCTACGACGCCGAACGGCGGCCCGTCGCGGAGGCGACCAGCGCCCGCGCCTCCTCCCGCTCGAGCGAGCACAGCCACCCCGGCTACACGCCCGCCCCCGGGGCCCCTGCCCTCGGCGCCCCCGCCCCCGGTGCCGGTGGTCCCGGTGGTCCCGGTGGTCCCGGTGGTCCCGGTGGTCCCGGTGGTCCCGGTGGTCCCGGTGGTCCCGGGATGAAGCCGGGCGGCATCCTCAACGTGGCGCTCTGCTACCGCTATCCGCGCGGCGCGGTCCTGGGCACCGACCCGGGGACACCGGTCATCCCCGACGGGGTGATGCTGACCGGCGAGCCCGGCAGCCGGGCCCCGCACCTGTGGCTGGACCGCGCCGGCACCCGGGTCTCCACGCTCGACCTGTACGAGCGCTCGTGCGTGCTGCTGAGCTCCGCGAACGGCGTCTGCGACTGGCACGGCGCGGCGGCGAAGGTCGCGAGCGACCTGGCCGTACCGCTCGACGCGTACCGGGTGGGCGACGGTCCCGACGCGGAACTGACCCCCGAGGACGGTGCCGACTGGGCCCGGGCCCACGGGGTCACCGCGGACGGCGCGGTGCTGGTCCGCCCCGACGGCTTCGTCGCCTGGCGCTCCGAAGGAGCCGTACCGGACCCGGTGACGGTGCTCCGGGAGGCCGTCGCCACGATCCTGGCGCGGAACTGACGGGGGAGCGGCGGTCGGCGGGGCGTCACGTTCCGCCGACGCCGCCCTGCCGTCCCCGTTCCGCCTTGGCCTGGTGCTGCTCGAACCGCTGGAGCGCGGGCCCGTCGGCGTTCCACGGCCAGGGCGTGACCATGCCCTGCAGCGTCTGGAACACGTGGTGCGCGTCGGCGGCGCGTCCGGCCGCGCACAGCGCGTACGCCAGCACGTTCAGATCGGCCGGCGCCGCCGCGTGCTGGAAGAAGCCCGGCTTCGCCCACAGCGCGGCGGCCTGGTCCAGCGCGGCCGCGACCTGGCCGCCGTCCCACAGCTGACCGGCCGTCATGGCACGGACGCCACCCTGCGCCACCAGCCCCTGGTACTGCCGGACGGCCGCGGTCAGCTCGACCGCCGCACACGGCGCGTTCGCCGGGATGCGGGTGCGCACCACGTCGACGAAGTCGAGGACGGCCGCGCTCGAACCGCCTTCCTCCGGCGACAGGTAGGCGAGCATCTGCAGATACGCCTCGCGGTGCCAGCGGTCGCGTCCGGTCGCCTCCCGCCAGACGGCGTTGACCTCGTGCTGCGCGTACCGCTCGATCCGCGCCACGCCGAGCAGGACCACCCACGGCAGCGGATCCTCCGGTCTCAGCTCGGCGGCACGGTGGCACTGGGAGACCACCTGCCCGGCGTCCTCGAGGCGTCCGTCCCGCAGGCCGCACGCCAGGCGGGCCCACGAGTGGAACACCAGGGCGTCGGCGTGCTGCGGCTCCCGGGCCAGCCACGCCGCCGCGATCCCCGACCCGGCCGTCGCCTCGGCCAGTACGGACGTCCGGTGGCCGCGGCGGTCCCAGTCGTCCCCCGTCTCCTCCAGCAGGGAGGAGACGAGTGCGACGTCCTGGGCCCTGCCGCCTCCGCTCCGCCTGCTCAACCGTCCGAGCACACGTGCCAGATCGGCGTCGTCGAGTGCCGAAGCGATGCGGGGACGTCTGCTGGTGCGACTGCTGAAGAGGGGCATGCCCGAAGACTAGGAACCACGGGCGGCCCGGCAACCCGTGCGGGACGATCGTTACCGATCTGCCCCTTACCGGCCGGTCAGCCCGGCCCGCCACCGCGCACGGAGGGGGCGGGACCGGCCGTCTCGCCGGTCCCGCCCCGCGGTCGTGCCCGGTGCCGCTCGCCCGCTCCCGGATCAGACCGCCGGAGCCGGGTACGTCGGGTACTCCACCCCGGAGACGTGCTGGACGACCCGGACGACCTGGCAGGAGTAGCCGAACTCGTTGTCGTACCAGAGGTAGAGGATCGCGTTGTCGCCCTCGACCTTCAGGGCGCCGGCGTCGACGATCGAGGCGTGGCGCGAGCCGATGAAGTCGCTGGAGACCGCGTCGGGGGCGCTGATGAAGTCGATCTGGCGCTTCAGCGGCGAGGTCAGCGACACGTCGCGCAGGTAGTCGAGGACCTCCTGGCGGTCGGTCGCCCGGCCCAGCCGGAGGTTGAGGATCGCGATCGAGACGTCCGGCACGGGGACCCGGATCGAGCTGCCGGTGATGGTCGCCTTGAGGTCGGGCAGCGCCTTGGCGACGGCCGAGGCGGCACCGGTCTCGGTGATCACCATGTTGAGCGGCGCCGAACGGCCTCGGCGCTCCGACTTGTGGTAGTTGTCCAGCAGGTTCTGGTCGTTGGTGAACGAGTGGACGGTCTCCACGTGGCCGCTCAGCACCCCGTACTCGTCCGCCATCGCCTTCAGCGGCGGGACGATCGCGTTGGTGGTGCAGGACGCGCAGGACAGGATCCGCTCGTCCGGCTTGAGGGTGTCGTGGTTGACGCCGTGCACGATGTTGGGCACGTCGCCCTTGCCGGGCGCGGTCAGCACCACCTTGTCGATACCGGGGCGCAGGTGCTGCGACAGGCCCTCGCGGTCGCGCCACTTGCCGGTGTTGTCGATGAGGATGGCGTTCTTGATGCCGTACGCCGTGTAGTCGATCTCCGTCGGGTCGCCCGCGTAGATCACCTTGACGGTGTTGCCGTTGGCGACGATCGTGCTGCTCGCCTCGTCGACCGTGATCGTGCCCTGGAACTGGCCGTGCACGGAGTCGCGGCGCAGCAGCGAGGCCCGCTTGACGATGTCCTGCGCGCCGCCCCGGCGGACCACGATGGCGCGCAGCCGCAGGCCGTTGCCGGAGCCGGCCTTCTCGATGAGCAGGCGGGCGAGGAGGCGGCCGATGCGGCCGAAGCCGTAGAGGACCACGTCGCGCGGCTCACGGCGGTCGATCTTGTCGGCGCCGGTCGCGCCGGCGACGGCCTCGGCGGTGAACTCCTCGACCGACAGGCCCCGGTCGTCGGCGCGGTAGGTCGCGGCGAGCATGCCGATGTCGATCTGGGACGGCCCGAGGTCGAGCGTGGTGAGCGCCTGCAGGAAGGGCAGCGTCTCGGTGACCGAGAGTTCCTCGCCGGCGATCTGCCGGGCGAAGCGGTGGGTCTTGAGGATGCTGACCACCGACTTGTTCACCAAGGAGCGGCTGTGCAGCAGGACGGTGACGTCCCGCTCGCGGTGCAGCTTCCCGATGATCGGGATCATCGACTCCGCGATCTCCTCGCGGTGCTTCCAGTTGATGAACGAGTCTTCGTTGACAGTCACAGGATCATCTTTCGAGCTAGACGGCGCTCATATGATAGCCACGGCTTCGGCGGGGCTCGGAGGGGGTGTGCCTCCGGCCCGCGGGAGGGGCGGGAGGGCGCCCGGTCCGGCCGGAGAACCGCCGGGCGCGGCGGTCCGGGCCGGCTGCGGGCGTCGGTGACCGGCGCGCCGGCCTCGCGCGCCACCGGAGCACCGGGCGGCAGGCCGGTGCCGTCGCGGCCGGACCGCCGGAAGGCGTCGGTGCGCCCGGCCGCCGTGGCCGCGCGCACCGGACACCCCGGCTCCACCGCGTCCGGCGCCGTGTCGCCCGGTCCACCGGACCCGGCCGGCTGCTCACCCGGGTGGTGGCCGGCCCCGGCCGGCCGGACGCCGTGCCGGGGACTCGCCGCGCGTCCGGCCGTGCACGGGGCGCCCGCCACCACGGACACCTCCGGCCCGCCCGCCGCGGGGAGACCGTCGTCACCGGGTGGTCGGGCGACCGGGCGGACGCGGCGAGCCGGGACGGCCGGCGCGGAGGCGGCACCGTCCCGTGAACCCGCCGGTGCCCGCAGGATTGCGTCCCACGCGACCGGGTACGCGTCCAGGACCGTGCCGGGGCGGATCTTGTCCCGGGCGGGCCGTACGACCGCCGCTACCAGGGAATCTGCCATGGAAACACCCGCGCACGAGAACAACGCCCCCACACCCGCCCAGCGGGCTCTGGACGCCCTCGTGGAGAACACCGAGGACACGGCGGCGCTGGACGCCCTCGCGAACAGCGACGTCCTGATCCCGGTGCCGGACGACGCCGGCGACGAGGGGGCGGCCGACCCGGGCGCGGTGGCGCTTCCGGTGCTGGAGCAGCCGGGCGGCACGCAGGTGGTGCCCGTGTTCACCTCCGAGCTGGAGATGGCCGGGCTACTGCCGTTCGTGTCCCGCTACCGCCTGGTCCCGCTGGGGGCCCTCGCCGCGCAGTGGCCGGCCGAGGACCTGTCCCTCACCATCGACGGCAGCTCCGAGCACCGTCTGACGCTCACCTCGGAGGGGGTACGCACCCTGCTGGCCCGCCCGTGAGGGCCGGCCGGCGGATCCCGAAGGCCCCGACGACCTGTACGCCTACTCGCCCAGCCCGCGGGCCAGGGCGGCGCGCTGCACCGGCAGCACCTCGGCGTGCAGGTCGCGGCCCTTTCGCGTGAGCGCCACGTACACGCCGCGCCGGTCCTCCGCGCACACGCTCCGCTCGACCAGGCGGTCCTTCTCCAGCCGGGCGATGAGGCGGGACAGCGCACTCTGGCTGAGGTGGACCCGGCCCACCAGGTTCTGCACCCGGCACTGCTCGCCCTCCCCGGGCGTCGCGGTCGCGAGCAGGTCGAGCACCTCGAAGTCGGAGGCGCCGAGACCGTACGGGTGCAGCGCGCGGTCGATCTCGCCCAGGGTGCGCGCGTGCACCGCGAGGATGTCCCGCCACCGCTCCTCGAGCCGGGTCCCGGCCGTCTCCGCTGCCATACTCGAACGGTAACATCGTTCGGTATTCAATTACTCTGAGCCGGTCGTGGTGTCTCCCACGACCGCGCGGAAGTGCCGGCATCCGGTCATGTCCTCGCGGTCGCAGCGCAGCGCGCACTCGACCAGGGCCAGGGAGTCCCGGGCGGCGGCGACGCGGGCCCGCAGCTCCTCCGCCTCGCGCCGCAGCACGGCCCGGCGGTCGGCGGGTCCGCCGGTCGCCAGGGCGCGGATGGCGTCGAGGGACAGCCCCGCCCGCTTGCCGCGCAGGACGACCGCCACCCGCACCACGTCGCCGGCACCGTACACGCGACGTCCGGCCGTGTCCCGCGCGGGCGACAGCAGCCCCACCGACTCCCAGTACCGCAGGACGTGCGGGGCCAGTCCGAAACGCTCCGCGAGAGCGCCGATGCCCAGGGTGCCGTTCGGTTCGCTTGACCTCATGTCGGCATTAACCCGCAGTCTGGCCCGCATGACCAAGCAACCGGATCCCACCGCCGACCTGATCGCCCGCCTCGACGCCGCCGAACGACTCCCGGGAGCGCCCGAACTACGGGCGTTCACCTACGAGTTGCTGGGCGACGCCACCTCCGTCGTGGACGTCGGCTGCGGAGCCGGGCGGGCCGTCGCCGAACTGGCCGCACGGCGTGTGACGGCCGTGGGCGTGGACAGCGACGCGCGGATGATCGGCGTCGCACGGAGCCGCCGGCCGCACCTCGACCTCCGCGTCGGCGACGCGTACCGGCTGCCGTTGCCGGACCACTCGGTGGAGGGCTACCGCGCCGACAAGGTGTTCCACGAACTGGCCGACCCGCGACGGGCGTTGGCGGAGGCCCACCGGGTGCTCGCGCCCGGGGGCCGCGTCGTGCTGGCCGGCCAGGACTGGGACACCGTCGTCATCGACTCCGACGACCCCGCCCTCACCCGCGCCCTCGTGCACGCCCGTGCCGACCTGGTGACCGCGCCCCGCGCCGCCCGCGCCCACCGCGCCCTGCTCCTCGACGCGGGGTTCCACCGGGTGACGGCCGAGGTCCGCACGAGCGTCCTCACCGGACCGGAGGCCCTGCCGCTGCTCACCGCGCTCGCCGGGGCCACGGTCTCGGCCGGCGCGGTCGACCGGGACCGCGCGGAGGCCTGGACCGCCGAGCAGCGGGCGCGCGCGGCGGAGGACCGCCTGTTCGTGGCCCTCCCGGTGTTCGTGGCGTCCGCGACCCGAGGGGACGGCGACGGACTTCAGGACGGACCCCGCGACGGACTCCGGGCTACGTCGACCCCCGCTTCACCAGTTCCGTCGGCAGGATCACCGCCGCCGTGTCCTCGCCCCCGATCTGGGCCAGCAGCACCCGCACCATCTCCGCGCTGATGCGGTCCCAGGGCTGGCGGATGGTGGTGAGCTCCGGGCTGGCGGCGACGGCGGCGGGGGAGTCGTCGAAGCCGCCGACCGCGACGTCCTCCGGGACCCGGCGCCCGGCGCGGTGCAGCGCCGTCAGCACGCCCTGGGCCATCAGGTCGGAGGCGACGAACACGGCGTCCACGTCCGGCGCCTGCGCCAGCAGCCGCTCCGCGCCCGCCTCACCGCTGGCCCGGCTGTAGTCGCCGGGGACGACGAGCCGCTCGTCGATCTCCACGCCCGCTTCGAGGAGCACCTCCTTGTACCCGGCGAGGCGCTCCACACCGCCCGGGGTGTCGAGCGGGCCGGTCACCACGCCGATCCGCCGCCGCCCCAGTGACAGCAGGTGCCGCACCATGTCACGGGCGCCGTCCCGGTCGTCGGCGGCCACGTAACTCACCTTCGAGCCCAGCCCGATCGGCTTGCCGCAGGCGACCAGCGGCACGCCCGCCGCCCGCAGCTCCTCGGCCACGGGATCGCCGGAGTGGCTGGAGACCAGCAGCACCCCGTCGACGTGCCCGGCGGTGATGTACCGCGTGATGCGCCGCCGTTCGTCGTCCGTGCCGGCCAGCATCAGCAGCAGCGGGATGTCGTGCGCGGCCAGCGCCTGGGTGCAGCCGCGCAGCAGGACGTTGAAGTTGGGGTCCTCGAAGAACCGCTCCTGCGGCTCCGTGAGGAGGAAGCCCACCGAGTCCGAACGGCCGGTGATCAGCGAGCGGGCGTGCCGGTTGACGACGTACCCCGTCCTGCGGATCGCGGCGTTGACGGCCTCCGTGGCGGCCGGACTGACGTAGTGGCCGCCGTTGAGCACCCGCGAGACGGTGCCGCGCGAGACCCCGGCCTCGCGCGCCACGTCGTGGATCGTCGGCGGCTTGCGCCTGCCCCCCGTGTTGCTCATGGTCATGACTTTACGGCCCCGGAGAGCAGGTCCAGGCTCCAGAACCGCTGGACGACCAGGAAGAGGGCGACCAGCGGCAGCACCGCGAGGAGCGCCCCCGTGATCACCAGCGTGTACAGCGCCGGGGTGTTGGCGCCCTGCTCGAGCAGGGTGTACAGACCGAGGGTGATCGGGAACTTCTCGTCGTCGCTGAGCATGATGTACGGCAGCAGGAAGTTGTTCCAGACCGCCACGAACTGGAACAGGAAGACCGTCACCAGTCCGGGCACCATCATCGGCAGCGCGACCCGGGTGAAGATCCGCCACTCGCCCGCGCCGTCCATCCGCCCGGCCTCCACCACGTCGGCCGGCACCGCGGCCGCGGCGTAGATCCGGGCCAGGTAGACGCCGTACGGGGAGAGGATCTGCGGCAGCAGCACCGACAGGTGGGAGTCGGTGAGGTCGACCTTCGCCAGGAGCAGGTACTGCGGGACGGCGAGGATCACCGGCGGCATCAGCACGCCCGCGAGCAGCACGTTGAACAGCGTCTCGCGGCCCCGGAAGCGGTAGGTCGCCAGCGCGTAGCCGCTGACCGCCGACACGCACGTCGACAGCAGCGCGCCGAGCCCGGCGTACAGGGCGGAGTTGCCCATCCACTGCCAGTAGACGCCGTCGCGGTAGGCGCTGAGCTCGGAGAGGTTGCCGGTGAAGCCGGTGCCCGGCCAGAACGTGAAGGTGGAGAACAGCTCCCGGCCGGACTTGGTGGACGCGACGATCACCCAGGCGACCGGCAGCAGGCAGTAGAGCGCGCCGAGCAGCAGCGTCAGCGTCGGGACCAGCGCGATCCGGCGGCGTCGCGCCGGGCCCCGGGCCGTGCCGGGGGCGGTGCCGGCCGCGGGCTCGGCCTCGCGCAGGGCGAGAGAGCTCATCGGGAAGCCTCCTGCTTGTTGCGTCGGTTCGCGGCCCGCAGGAAGCCGAAGGACAGCACCAGGGTGGCGAGCGCGATGAGGGTCGCCTGCGCGGCGGCGGCGTGGATGTCGCCGTTGCCGAAGGCGTCCTGGTACACCTTCATCAGCGGACTCCAGGTGGTGGACACGGAGTTGGTGAGCGGTTTGAGGGTGGTCGGTTCGTTGAACACCTGGAGCGTCGCGATGATCGAGAAGAAGAAGGTCAGCACCAGCGAGGGCGCCACCATCGGGATCTTGATCCGCAGGGCGATCTGCAGCGGGGTGGCGCCGTCCAGCTTCGCCGCCTCGTACACCTCGGCAGGCACGGCCTGCAGCGCGGTGTAGATGACGATCATGTTGAAGCCGGTGCCGCCCCAGACCGCGATGTTCGACAGCGCCAGGTACAGCGGGCCGCCGTCCAGCAGGTCCGGCTGCGGCAGGCCCAGCCTGTCGAGCGCGAAGTGGAAGGGGCTCACGTCCGGCAGGTACAGGAAGCCCCACAGCAGGGCCGCCACCACGCCGGGGACGGCGTACGGCAGGAAGATCGCGAGCCGGGTGAAGGAGGCGAGCCGCACCTTCTCGGAGTCGAGCATCAGCGCGAACAGCAGGGCGAGGCCCAGCATCACCGGCACCACGATGCAGCCGTAGCCGAGCACGCGCAGCGCACCGTCCAGGAGTTCGCTGTCGGACAGGGCGCCGGTGTAGTTCTCCAGGCCGGCCCAGACCTCCTTCCGGGCGCCGGACCCCAGGCCGAGCCCGGAGACCTGCACCTTGCGGAAGCTGAGCCAGACCGCGTACCCGATGGGCAGCGCGAAGAACAGGAGGAACAGGACGGTCGCGGGGACGAGGAAGAGGTACGGGGCCCCCTTGACCCCGTACGACCTCCGGCTTGCGGATCTCACCGAGCGACCCCGAAGCCCTGCTTCTCCAGGTCCGCGACCGTCTCCTCCTGCATGGTGTCCAGGGCGGCGGTGAAGTCCGACTTGTTCTTCGCGGCGGCACCGAAGGCGTCCTTGAACGCCGTGTAGGCGACGTTGACGTTCGGGCCCCAGGCGGACGGCGCGGTGGTCTCCGCGATCTCGGCGGCCTTGCGGTAGAAGTCGGGCTGGTTGGAGAAGTACTCCGGCGGGCTGGTGAAGGCGCCGCTGAGCTGCGCCGAGGTGGAGGCCGGGTAGATGCCGCTCTCCTTGGCCAGGGCGTTGAGGGCGTCACCGTCGGTGTTCAGCCAGGCGGCGAACTTCGCGGCGGCGTCCTTGTGCTTCGAGTCCGTGGTCACGGCGGTGGAGGAGCCGCCCCAGCTGCCGGTGCGGCTCTCGCCGTCCGACCACTGGGGCAGCGGGGCCATGGCCCACTTGCCCTTGGTGTCGGGCGCGGCCGTGGTCAGCGTGCCCGGCGCCCACACGGCACTCACCCACGCGATCTGCTTGCCGGTGTTCAGCGCCTTGTTCCAGGCCGGGGTGTACATCGGCTGGTTGTCGATGGCGCCCTCCTCGACCAGGCCGCCCCAGAACTCGGCGACCTTCCGGGTCGCCTCGTCGTCGATGCCGACCTTCCACTTGTCCCCGGAGGTGGTCCACCACTGCGCGCCGGCCTGCTGGGCGAGACCCGCGAACAGGCCGGAGTCGTTGGCGGAGAAGGTGGTCAGGTCCTTGTCGGGGGCGGCCTTCTTCAGCTTCCGCGCGGTCTCGGCGAACTCGTCCCAGGTCGCCGGCACGGCCAGGTCGTACTTCTCGAACAGGTCCTCGCGGTAGTAGAACATCATCGGCCCGATGTCCTGCGGGACCGCGTAGACCGCGTCCGTGCCGAGCGTGGTCTGCTGCCAGACGCCGTCGGCGAACTTGCCCTTCACGTCGCCCACGTTCTCCGCGATGTCGGCGAGCGCGTCGTTGCTGACCAGGGTGGGCAGCGCCTGGTACTCCGCCTGCACCAGGTCGGGCGCCTTGCCGGCCTTGTGCGCGGTGAGGATCTTGGTGACCAGCGTGTCGCCGGACGCCTGCTTCTTCACCGTGACCTCGATCTGCTCCTTCTTGCCCGGCCCCTTGTTCCACAGGTCCACGACCTTGTCCATGCCGGGGGCCCAGGTCCAGTACGTCAGTGAGACCGGGCCCGACTGCGCCTCGCCGTCGTCGGACGACGAGCCGCAGGCGGCGAGTGCGGTGGCGCCGAGCGCGACGGCGACGGCGGAACTCACGAGGCGACGGCGCTTCGTGTACGGCATGGAACTCTCCCCTGACCTGGGGTCCCCGCCCGCTGCGGAGACCTGCCATGCTTCTGTGAGCGTTCACAGTAGAGAAACATCCCGGACACTTGTCAATGGTTGTTGCTGTGCGGTTATGTTGGCTTCGCAGCGCCGCCAAGGTGTGTGTACGTTCACAATTGATCGAGTACATCGGGAGAATCCATGCCGGAGACCACCCCCAGGGGCCTCACCGGGCTCGCCTTCGGTGGGGACTACAACCCCGAGCAGTGGCCGGAAAGCGTCTGGCAGGAGGACGTCCGGCTGATGCGGGAGGCCGGTGTCACCATGGTGAGCGTCGGGATCTTCTCCTGGGCCCTGCTGGAGCCCTCGCCCGGCGCGTACGACTTCGGCTGGCTCGACCGCGTCCTGGACCTGCTGCACGAGAACGGCATCCGCGTCGACCTCGGCACGCCCACCGTGGTGCCGCCGGCCTGGTTCTACCGCGCCCACCCCGACGCGCTGCCCGTCACCGCTCAGGGCGTGCGCCTCGCGTTCGGCTCCCGCGGCGCCATCTGCCACAGCAACACCGACTACCGGGCCGCCGCCGCGGACATCACCACCCGGCTCGCCGAGCGTTACGGCGACCACCCCGCGCTCGCGATGTGGCACGTCCACAACGAGTACGGCGTCCCCGTGTCCGCCTGCTACTGCGACTCCTGCGCCGCCCACTTCCGCCGCTGGCTCGCCGCGGCGTACGGCACGGTCGACGCCGTCAACGAGGCCTGGGGCACCGCCTTCTGGGGCCAGCGCTACGCCTCCTTCGAGGAGATCGACCCGCCGCGCCTGACCCCGACGGTCGGCAACCCCGCCCAGGCGCTGGACTACCGGCGGTTCGCCGACGCCACCATGCGCGAGAACTTCACGGCCGAGCGGGACATCCTGCACCGCCTGTCCCCGGGCGTCCCGGTGACCACCAACTTCATGACCGCCCTCAGCCAGTGCGACTCCGTCGACTACTGGGCCTGGGGCCGCGAGGTCGACCTCGTCACCAACGACCACTACCTGATCACCGACGGCCGCCGCACCCACGTCAACCTCGCGATGGCCGCCGACCTCACCCGCTCCGTCGCCGGCGGCGCCCCCTGGCTGCTGCTCGAACACTCCACCTCGGGCGTCAACTGGCAGCCCCGCAACCCCGCCAAGGCACCCGGCCAGATGGCCCGCAACTCCCTCGCGCACGTGGCCCGCGGCTCCGACGGCGCGATGTTCTTCCAGTGGCGCCAGTCCCGGCGCGGCGCCGAGAAGTTCCACTCCGCGATGCTGCCGCAGGGCGGCACCGGCACCCGCGTCTGGCGCGAGGTGGTGGAGCTCGGCGCGTCCGTCGACGCGTTGGCGTCCCTGCGCGGCACCCGCACCGAGGCCGACGTCGCGGTGCTGTGGGACTGGCACTCCTGGTGGGCGCAGAACCTCGACTGGCGCCCCAGCGAGGACCACGACGCCCGCGAGCGCGCCGACGCCTTCTACGAGGCCCTCTACGACCGTCACCTCACCGTCGACTTCGCCCACCCGGAAGCCGACCTGTCGGAGTACCCCCTGGTCGTCGTGCCCGCCCTGTACCTGATGACGGAGGCCGCCGGGGACAACCTCCGCGCGTACGTGGAGGACGGCGGCACCCTCGTCGTGTCGTACTTCTCCGGCATCGTCGACGAGCACGACGGCGTGCACGAGGGCCCGTACCCGGGCGCCCTGCGCGACGTCCTGGGCCTGACCGTCGAGGAGTTCTCACCGCTGCAGACGGGCGAGCGGGTGCGCCTGACCGGCCCCGACGGCTCCGAACTCGGCGCCGACGTGTGGACGGAGTTCGTGGTGCCGCGCGGCGCCGAGACCGTCTGGGCCTACGCCGACGGCCTCACCGCCGGGCGCCCGGCCGTCACCCGGCACCGCCTCGGCGAGGGCACCGCCTGGTACGTCTCCACCCGCCTGGGCGCCGAGGGCCTGGACGCCCTGCTCGGGCGGGCGATCGAGGACACGCGTCTCACCCCGCGCGCCGATCTGCCCCGCGACGTCGAAGTGGTGCGCCGCACCGGCGAGTCGGGCACCTTCCTGTTCGCGATCAACCACACCGCCGGCGACGCCGAGGTGCCGCTGGACACCACCGGCACCGAGCTGCTGACCGGCGAACGCGCCGCGGGCCGCCTCGCGGTCCCGGCCGGAGCCGTCCGGGTCGTCCGGCTCGACGGCTGAGCCGCGGCTCCCCCCACTCCCCTCCGCCCGTGTGAGCACCGCAGGCCGCGGGCGGAGGGGGCCCTCGCCCTCCGGGCGCCAGGGCATCCCCCTCCCCACGTCGAAGGGACGACGGACGATCATGTTCCATCCCAGACGCACGCTCCGGGCCCTGCTGCCGCCGCTCGTGGCCGGACTCGCCCTCACCGCCCTGCCCGCCCCGGCCGCGACGGCCGCGAGCACACTCACCAACGGGGGCTTCGAGGACGGCGGTTCGGGCGCGGCCACCCCGAACGGCTGGTCCGAGTACGGTGACACCGGCGCCTCGTTCTCCGAGCCCGGCGGCCGCAGCGGCGGTCACCGCCTGTCGCACTGGTCGTCCTCGGCCTACAAGGTCGAGACGTACCAGTACCTGTCCGGGCTCGCCAACGGGAACTACCGGCTCACCGCCTGGGTGCGCTCCGGCGGCGGCCAGAACGCGGCCCACCTCGCCCTGAAGAACTGCGGTGGTGCCGAACAGCGCACCGATCTGCCGGTGTCCGCCGGCGGGTGGATCCGGATCGTCGTACCGGTCAGGGTGACGAACAACCAGTGCACCGTCAGCGTCACCAGCGACGCGAACGCGGGCAACTGGATCAACGTCGACGACCTGACCCTCGCCCCGGGCACCTCGGGCCTGTCCGTCAAGGGCGCCGACATCTCCTCCCTGCCCAAGAGCGAGGCCAGGGGCGGGGTCTACCGGACCGCCTCCGGCACCGCCGGCGACCCGGTCGCGATCCTGAGGTCGGCCGGCATGAACTACGCCCGCCTGAAGGTCTGGGTGAACCCGGCCGACGGCTACAACGACAAGGCGCGCGTCCTGGCCATGGCCAAGCGGGTCAAGGCACGGGGCATGAAGCTGCTGGTCGACTTCCACTACTCGGACTCCTGGGCCGACCCGGGCAAGCAGACCAAGCCCGCCGCCTGGGCCGGACACGGCTACGGGCAGCTGAAGAAGGACGTGTACGACCACACGTACGACGTGCTCAGCGCACTCAAGGCCCAGGGCACCACCGCCGACATGGTCCAGATCGGCAACGAGATCAACGGCGGCATGCTGTGGAACGAGGGCTCCACCGACAACTGGCCGCAGCTCGCCGGCCTGCTCAACTCCGGCTACGACGCGGCCAAGGCGGTCAGCCCCTCCACGGTCGCCGCGCTGCACCTCGCCGAGGGCGGTGACCTCGACGGCACCCGCTGGTGGTTCGACAACGCGGTGTCCCACGGCGTGAGGTTCGACGCCATCGGCCTGTCGTACTACGGCTACTGGCACGGCACGCTGCACGACTTCCAGACCACCCTGGACGACGCGGCCGCCCGCTACCGCAAGCCCGTCTTCGTCGCCGAGACGGCCTACCCGTTCCGGCTGGACAGCGAGGACGCGCACGAGAACATCATCGACCGCGCCGAGGAGCTGGTCCCGGGCTACCCGGCGTCCACGGCCGGGCAGACCCGCTGGATGAACGACGTGGCGAGCATCGTGGAGGCCGTGCCGAACGGCCTCGGCCTCGGCGTCTTCTCCTGGGAGGCGACCTGGACCGCCCGCACCGGCAACGGCTGGGACCCGGCCGACCCGTCCTCCGGCAACGGCTGGGAGAACCAGGCGCTGTTCGGCTACGACGACCGCGCGCTGCCCGCGACGGCGTGGTTCCGCCACCGGTGAGACCGTGAGGTCCGGCCGCGGCCGGACCCGTGTCCCCGGGGCCCGGCCGCACCGTCGCGGTCGGGTCCCGGACAAGCTTCCGGGGCCCGGGACACGGGGGCCCCGGTCGCGGGACAGTGGAGGCGCTCCCGGGGAGAGGAAGCCCGGGGCGGAGGTGGACACGATGCCGAGGACTCCCGCAGACGGGACACGACTGCGCATCCTGGCGTGGCTGAAGGAGCCGGGTACCGCGGAGCGCGGGGCCACGGTGGACGCCGTGGCCACCAGGTTCGCCCTGCCCCACCCGGTCGCCCACACCCACCTCCGCCTGCTCGCGGCCCTCGGCCTGCTGCGCACCGGACGCGGCGCCGGCCGCCTGTACTACCGGCGCGACGAGGTGCGGATCGCCGAGGTGGCGCGGTTGTTCGAGAAGGGCTGGTGACGCCCGGAGTGACCCGTCCGGCCCCGGGCGTTACGCTGGTTCCCGGCCGCGACCCCGCGCTCGCGGCGCGGCGGTGGGGCCCGCCGCACCCGAACCGCGGCACCGGTGCCGCCGACGGTCCCTGCTCGTGAAGGCGCGCGCCCGCCCGTCCGGGCCGCCGAGCGAGGAGGAGACGCACGACCGTGACAGCCCCGCAGACCGACGGCCTTCGCGCCCGCCCCGCCCGGCGGACCCAGGCCCCCGTCGTCGCCGTGGTGGCGCTCGGCGGGGGAGCGGGAGCCGCGGCCCGCTACGCGGCCTCCCTGGGGTGGCCGGCGCCGGCGGGCGGATTCCCCTGGACGATCCTCTGGGTCAACGTCGTCGGCTGCGCCGCGATCGGCGTCCTCATGGTGGTGATCACCGAGGTCCGCGCCGCCCATCCGCTGGTCCGCCCCTTCCTCGGCACCGGCGTCCTCGGCGGTTTCACCACCTTCTCGACGTACGCCGTCGACGTCCGGGACCTGCTCGTCGGCGGTCACGCGGGTGCCGGTCTCGGGTACCTCGCGGCAACGCCGCTCGCGGCGCTCGCCGCCGTGTGGACGGCCGCCTCGGCGGCCCGCCGTGCGCTGAGGGGGAGGCGCCCGTGACGCGACCGACCGGCCGGGCCCTGCGGCTGACCGTCCTCGTCGGCGAGAACGACACCCGGCACCACCGGCCCCTGTACGCGGAGATCGTCCACCGGGCCCACGCGGCGGGGCTCGCGGGCGCCGGCGTGTTCCGCGGGATCGAGGGCTTCGGCACCTCCTCCCTCGTGCACACCTCCCGGCTGCTGTCCCTGAGCGAGGACCTTCCCGTGGCGGTCGTCGTCGACACCGAGGAGCGGGTGCGGGCCTTCCTGCCGGAACTCGACGGGCTCGTCACCGAGGGGCTGGTGACCCTCGACCACTGCGGGGTCGTCCGGTGCCCCGGCCGTGGCGGCGACGGCCCCGGCGCGACGGACCCGAAGGGCGGGCAGCCGCGGTGAACTGGCTGTACGTGGTCCTGGGCGCCATGGTCGGGGCACCCCTGCGCCACCTCACCGACCGTGCGGTGCAGTCCCGGCACGACTCGGTCTTCCCCTGGGGGACCTTCACGGTCAACGTCGCCGGCTGCCTGGTCCTCGGCCTGCTCACCGGCGCGGTGGCCGCCGGTGCCGCGGGTCCCCGCCTCCAGCTGCTGCTCGGCACCGGTCTGTGCGGCGCCCTGACCACCTACTCCACCTTCTCCTACGAGACCCTCCGCCTGGCCGAGGCCGGCGCCCGCCGCTACGCGGCCGTGAACGTCGCGGCGAGCGTGGCGGCCGGCCTGGGCGCGGCGTTCGCGGGCGTGGCGCTGGCCGGGGCGGTGTGGGGGTAGCGCGCGTCGCCCGGGCCCGTCGGCCGGCCTCGCGCACGGCTCCCCGGCCTGCCCGGGGCGGTGCAGGAAGTCCGGCCCGGCGCCCTGGGGGGCGACGCTCAGCCGGTTCCGGCCGTCGCCCGGGACGAGGGACGTCCGTGAACACCGCTGAACCGGCCACGCGCTCCGGCACGGGAACGGTCTCGCGGGCGCAGGACGACGTCGGCCCTCCGAAGGGGGGTGTGGCCGGCACCGCCCTCTCCGCCCGGCGTTCCGCCGCTCAATCCGTCGGCACCGGACCCCACTTGAGCCGCAGGAACAGCGCCACGCCCGCACCGCCGAGCAGGGCGGCACCGACGATCGTCCAGGACACCGGCCGGCCCGGGCCGTCGTCCCTCCGTGCCACCGGAACCGCGGCGGGCTCCACCTGCTGCCCGGGCAGCGGACCGGCCCGCAGGGCGTCCAGCGAGCCCACCGGGTCGACCCGCCCGGCCGCCTCGAACCCCCAGTCCAGCAGCGAGCGCGCCTCCTCGTACACCGCGTGCGGGCCGCCCGAGCGGGGGTTCAGGACGGTCACCACCAGGGTGCGCCCGTCCCGGCGCGCGGCGGCCACGAGGGTGTGACCGGCGTTGCTGGTGTAGCCGTTCTTGACGCCGATCAGCCCCCGGTAGCGTTCGACGCCGTCCGCCCCGGTGAGCAGCCGGTTGGTGTTCCGGATCCCGTACGGGTCGCCGTCACGGCCCGGGAACCAGGCCTCGGCCCGGGCGCAGTACCGCGCGAACTCGGGGTTGCGCAGCCCGGCCCGGCCGAACACCGCCAGGTCGAACGCGGACGACACCTGGCCGGGCGCGTCGTAGCCGTCGGGCGACTTCACCCGGGTGTCGCGGGCGCCCAGGGCGCGGGCCTTGGCCTGCATGCGCTCGGCCGTGGCCCGCCAGCCTCCGCTGAGCGAGGCCAGGACCCGCACGGCGTCGTTGCCGGAGCTGAGGAAGACCCCGTTCCACAGGTCCGACACCCGGTACGTACGGTCCTCGGCGACTCCGACGAGGCTGCTGCCGGCGCCGATGCCCTCCAGTTCCCGCTCGCTGACCTCGTGCCGGATGCCGGCCGGCAGGACCGGCAGCACGGTGAGGGCGAACAGGGTCTTGAGGGTGCTGGCGGGCGGCAGCCTGCGGTGCGCGTCGTGCGCCGCGAGCACCGTGCCGGTGGCGGCGTCGGCCACCAGCCACGACTTGGCGGACAGCTCCGGGACCTCGGGGGCCCCCGCGTGCGGCCGGACGTGCGTGCCGGACCGGTACAGCAGGGAGGCCGGTGGTGTTCCCGCCCGCGGCCCGGTCCCGGGCCGCGGCCCGGGATCCTCCCTCGTGCCGGAGGTCGCCGCGGCGGGTGCGAGCGCCAGCAGGCCCGCCGTGCAGAGGGCGCAGGTGGACGTGGCAGCCCGCGAAGCAAATCCGATAGTCATACCGCAAACGTAGGAAGGGACGCCCGGAACACCGCGCTGCCCCGGCCGGAGACCGTCCGGGAGCACCCGGATGCCGCACGCCGCGGTGTCAGCCGCCGGGCAGGGTGGGCCGGACGTGCCGCAGGAACGTCGCGTTGTCGGGGGTCTCGCGCATCCGCCCCAGCAGTGTCTCCAGGGCGGCCCACCCGTCACGGGACGGGGAGCGCAGAACGCGCCGCAGGCCCCGTACGGCGGCCAACTCGTCGGGTGCGAGCAGCAGTTCCTCGCGGCGGGTGCCGGAGGGGCCGATGTCGACGGCGGGGAACAGCCGGCGGGACGCCGCCTCGCGGCTGAGCCGGAGCTCCATGTTGCCGGTGCTCTTGAGCTCCTCGAAGTAGAACTCGTCGGCGCGGGAGCCGGTCTCCACCAGGGCCGAGGCGAGGATCGTGAGCGAGCCGCCCTCCTCGGTCCGGCGGGCCGCGCCGAAGAACCGCTTCGGCCCGGCCAGCGCGGACGCGTCGACGCCGCCGCTGAGGGTGCGGCCACCGGATGCGGCCGCGTTGTTGTACGCCCGGCACAGCCGGGTCAGCGAGTCGAGCAGCACGACGACGTCCTCGCCCGCCTCGACGAGCCGTTTGGCCCGCTCGACCACCAGCTCGGCGAGGGCGATGTGCTCCCCGGCGGGCCGGTCGAAGGTCGAGGCGTAGACCTCGCCGCGCACCGAGCGCCGCATGTCGGTGACCTCCTCGGGGCGTTCGTCGAGCAGCACCACCATCAGCCGGCACTCGGGGTGGTTGCCGGCGACGGCCGCCGCGAGCTGCTGGAGGAGGACGGTCTTGCCGCTCTTGGGCGGGGCCACGAGCAGCCCGCGCTGCCCCTTGCCGACCGGCGCGAACAGGTCGACGACCCGCCCGGCCGCCCCGGACGCCGGGTGCTCCAGGCGCAGCCGTTCGTGCGGGTGGAGCGGGGTCAGGTCCCGGAAGTGCGGACGGCCGCGCAGTGCGTCGGGCGCGCGGCCGTCGACCCGGGTGATCTCGGCCGGTCCGCGCCGGTCGCCGAGGACGCCTTCGACGCGGTCGCCCTTGCGCAGGCCGTACCGGCGCAGCAGCGCGGGGGAGACGGGAGGGTCGGCGGGGGAGGGCAGGCAGTTCTCGGCACGCAGGTGCCCCTTCCCGGCCGCGTCGATGTCGAGGACGCCGGTGACGAGCCGGGGCCGCTGTTGGACGGGAGGGTGGTCGAGTGCGGTGGTGGTCATGAGGGCCGGTCCTTTCGTGGACGACGGGCGGGAGCGTGCGGTGGGAAGGTGGGAACCGCGCGGGGAGGGCGGACGCGCGCCTCCGGGCGGTGGGAACAGCACCTCGGTCGCGGCGGGAGAGGCCCTGCCGACGAGGTGGTGGGGAAAGCCGGTGTGCCGGTCGGAACGACGGGCGGGTCGGCGAACCGAAGGGGAACCCGGGAAGAATCGGCACCGGCGCCCGAACAGGGCGTGCCACGGGTGCTGCTCGCAGCGTACCACCCGGTGCGGTGGTGTGGGCCGGGAAAAGGAAGAAGGGCCCGCCGGTGACGACCGGCGGGCCCGGATTCCGGGGTGTGCGGAGTGCCGAGGGGCGATGTGCGGGCACCGGCACGCCGGGCGTGCGTGAGCCCTCGCCCGTGCCCGTTCAGGCCGGGTGCTCCTGCGCCTCCCGCGCGATCCGCTCGAACCGCGCCCCCATGGCCGCCGCCAGTGCCTGTGCGCCCGACAACGGGCGCACCATCACCGTGAGTCGGTCGATGAGACCGTCGTCGCCGACGTGGATGAAGTCGCACCCCTCGATCTCGCGGTCGCCCACGCGCGCGGTGAAGACCAGGGCGTGGTCGCGGCCGCTCGCGTCGGCGAGCTCGCGCACGTAGCGGAAGTCCTCGAAGACGTCCGCGACCGCCCGCAGGATCGCCGCGGTGACCGGCTTGCCGGTGTACGGCTTGAACACGACGGGGCTGGTGAAGACGACGTCCTGCGCCAGCAGCGCCGCGGCGGCGTCGAGGTCACCGGCCTCGACCGCCTTCCGGAATGCCTGCATCGCAACCCCCATAGTCAATTAGTTGAATAGGTGCGTATGAGAGTAGTCATCCGCTGTTAACGTGTCCACATGTCCCTCAAGTACGCCGTCCTGGCCGCCCTCCTGGAGGGCGAGGCCTCGGGTTACGAGCTGTCCAAGGTCTTCGACGTCTCGTTCGCCAACTTCTGGGCCTCCACCCCGCAGCAGCTCTACCGGGAACTGGAGCGACTGACCCGGGACGGACTCGTCGAGGCCCGGGTGGTCCGGCAGGAACGGCGTCCGGACAAAAGGATGTTCACCCTCACCGCGGCCGGCCGCGAGGACCTGCGCGGCTTCGCCGCCGCGCCGCCCCGGCGGCCCACCACCGTCCGCGACGAACTGCTGATCAAGATCCAGGCCATGGACGACGCGGACCCCGGGGCGACCTGTGCGCTGGTCGAGGAGAGGATGGCGTGGGCGCGCGGCAAGCTCGCCCGCTACGCGCGGGTGCGCGAACGACTGCTGGACGGCCGCCCGGAGGAGCGTTACCTGCGGGAGGCGGACCGGATCGGACCGTACCTCACGCTGATGGCGGGGATCGCCTTCGAGGAGGAGAACCTGCGCTGGTGCGAGCGCGTCCTGGCGGTCCTGCGGCAGCGGGTTCCCCAGGGGTGATCCGGTGTTCGGTCCCGAAGGCCCCGGCCTGCGCGAACTCGCCGTCCAGGCGCTGTCGTCGGTGGAACACGGCTACGACCTCCTCGCGCCGAAGTTCGACCGCACCCCCTTCCGCACGTCCGACTCGGTGCTCGACGCCACGGCCTCGGCGCTGCGGCGCATGGGGCCCTTCGGCGCCGGGCTCGACCTGTGCTGCGGCACCGGCGCGGGCATCGGCGTGCTGAGGCGGGTCTGCCGGGGAAGCGTCACCGGTGTGGACTTCAGCGCCGGCATGCTGGCCGTCGCGCGGGAGCGTGCCGGGCGGGCCGGGCAGCCGGTCGCGTGGGTGCGGGCGGACGCGCGGGCGCTGCCGTTCCGGCCCGCCTTCGACCTGGTGGTGAGCTTCGGGGCGTTCGGGCACTTCCTGCCGCGTGAGCTGCCGGGACTGTTCGCGCAGGTGCACTCGGTGCTGCGGCCGGGGGGCCGTTTCGTCTTCCCCGTGGTCGCACCGCCCCGGCCGGGCTCGGTCGCGTACGGCGCGCTGCTGGGCTTCGACGCGGTGATGCGGCTGCGCAACGCGGTCAAGCGTCCGCCGTTCGTCATGTACTACCGGGCGTTCCGCTTCGGGGACGTCCGGCGCGAACTGGCCCGGGCGGGCTTCGGGGTGGAGTTCCACGCCCTGCCCGAGTTCGGACGGCGGCGGGACGGCAGTCCGCGCGTGCGCCTGATCGTCGCGCGGCGCTGACCGCCCGCCGACCGGTCACTTCCCGACCCCGGCCGGCACCGGACCGCCGTGGTGCTCCGGAACCCCTCCCGCGACCGGCCGTCGGCCGCCGGACCCGTGCGGTGCGGGCGTGACGGGGCCGTGGGCCGCCCGGCGGTCCCCGGTCCGGTCAGACCGCGGCCGGTACGGTGAACTCGTAGACCAACGCGTCCTGTTGGGCGTCCACGAGCAGCTCGGTGATCTCCAGCGGCCGGGCGTACTGGTCGTGCACCCGCCGGGTGACCCGCACCGACGGGGTCCCCGCGATCCGCGTGATGGTGTCGCGGTGGTGCAGGGTCAGGCCCGCCCGGCGCATCCAGTCGTAGGCCCGCCGCAGCTCCGCGGCGGCGGTGCCGTCGGCGCGCTCGCGGTAGCGGGCCAGTTCCTCGACCTCCGCGAGGGCCACGGCGGAGAACGAGGTCACGGCCGTCCGCAGTTCCCGCCCGTCGGCCGACGCGGACCAGTAACGGTGCACCAGCGTCGGCCGGGCCGGGGCCACGCCCAGGGCCTCGGCGTGGCCGGGCGGCGGGGTCTCCCAGGCGACGGTGGCCCGGGCCACCGCGCCCCGGGTGGCGCACCGGGCACCGACCGGGAAGCCGAGGGAGGCCGGCGTCTCCCTCGGCAGGCCGGGCAGGGTGGCGTGGCTGCCCCGCCGGTCGGTGGCGACCAGCCCGTCGCGGCGCAGCAGTTGGAGCGCCTGTCGCACGGTCTCCCGGCTGACTCCGAAGTGTTCGGCCAACTGCCGTTCGCCGGGGAGCCGTTCGCCGGGCGGAATGGTTCCGTCGCGCAGTTCGTCGAGCAACTCCGTCGCGATCCGCCGGTAGAGGGGCGTTCCTCCGCCGAGCGGATGGTCGTGCGGGGTGGTGCGGGCCATGCCGCGCCTCCTGGTGATGACGTTCCGTAGCCGTGCGGGCTCGTTGCGCCACCACATCTACCATTGGTCTAAACCAGCAGGGAAGGGCGGGGCGGCAGTTCGGCCGGAACGCGTCCCGGCGCCCCTCCCGTCACAGTGCGCCGTACAGGGCGTCGATCAGCGCCATCTTCCGCGGGTCGTCGGCGATATGAGGCCCCATCCGGTTCATCGTGTAGCCCAGCGAGACACCCGCCTCCGGGTCGGACAGCCCGCAGGAGCCGCCGAACCCGTCGTGTCCGAAAGCCCGCGGGTTCGGTCCGTACGAGCCGTTCGGCCCGCTGAGCCACAGGCCGAGCCCGACCTCGGTCTCGTGCCGGAACCCGGCGCCGAGCACCAGGTCCCGGCAGCTGCCCTGCCCCTCACGCACCCGCTCGGCCGCCTGCGGTGAGAGGAGGCGGCGGCCGCCGTACGCACCGCGCCCCGCGAAGACCGCGTACAGCGCGGCGACGGCCCGCGCGGTGCCGTGGCCGTTCGCGGCCGGTATCTCGGCGGCCCGCCACTCGGGCGTGTTCGCGCCCGCCGCGCCCACCACCGGATTGGTCAGCGCCGCGACGGCCGCCGGATCCAGCCGGCTGAACAGCTCCGCCTGTCCGGCGCCCTGCCGGACCGGGGGCGGCACCAGCTCGGCCACCCGGCCGGCGTCCTCGGCCGGCAGGCCGATGGTGAAGTCGATCCCCAGCGGCCCGGTCACCTCCCGCGCCAGGAAGGCCCCGGGCAGCAGCCCCGACACCCGCCGCACCACCTCGCCGACCAGATGGCCGTAGGTCAGCGCGTGGTACCCGGACCGCGTCCCCGGCTCCCACCAGGGCTCCGTCGCCGCGAGCCGCCGCACGGTCAGCTCCCAGTCGCAGAGCTGTGCCAGCGAGTGCGGCTCGCGCAGCCCGGCCAGTCCGGCGCGGTGCGACAGCAGATGGCGGACCAGGACCTTCTCCTTGCCCGCCGCGGCGAACTCCGGCCAGTACGCGGCCACCGGCGCGTCGAGGTCGAGCAGGCCGCGGTCGGCGAGCACGTGCGCGCACAGGGCCACCGGGCCCTTGGTCGTCGACCACACGTTGACCAGGGTGTCCCGCTCCCAGGGCCGGGTGCGGGCCGGGTCGGCCCAGCCGCCCCACAGGTCCACCACGGTCTCGCCGGCCACGGTGACGGCCACCGCCGCGCCCAGCTCCTCCCGCTCCCGGAAGTTCTCCTCGAACGCCGCCCGCACCGCCGCGAAGCGCGGCTCGCAGTGACCGTGGACTCGTACCTCGTGCTCGGACATGGGCCCTCCGTCGGACGTCGGAAAGCCCGGACCGCGACGGCGCGCCCCGGGCAGCAGGAACGTACCGACTGGTCGGACCGGACGGAAGACCGCCGGCGCGGCGCGGGCCGCCGTCCCGGACGCGCCTCAGGCGTACGAGCGCATCCAGCGCAGCTTGGCCGCCTCCTGGAAGGGGCCGCCGCCCTCGTGGTCGTTGAAGTCGTACACCTCGATCGCCTTGTCCTCGTGCGCCCAGGCGTTGAAGGCCGCGAAGACGGTCGAGGGCGGGCAGGTCTGGTCCTCCAGGGCCGCCGAGAACAGGGCGGGAGCCCGGCCGCGGGCGGCGAAGTGCACGCCGTCGAAGTAGGACAGGGTGCGCAGGGCGTCCTCGAAGCGGCCGCGGTGCGTCTTGAGGTAGAGGCCGATCTCCCGGTACGGGTGCCGGTCGGTGAGCGTCGTCGCGCGCGGGAAGTCGCACAGGAACGGCACGTCCGGCGCGACGCCCGCCAGGTCCGGGACCAGGCCGCCCACCGCGAGCGTGATGCCGCCGCCCTGGCTGGCGCCCACGGCCACCGTGCGCCGCTCGTCGGTCAGCGGGTGCGACCGGGCCGCCTCCACCGCGCGCACGGCGTCGGTGAACACCCGGCGGTAGTAGTAGTCCTCGGGCGCGTCGATGCCGCGCGTCATGAACCCGGGGTACGCCGGCGCCCCGCCCACCGGGTCCGCGGTGCCGCCGCCGGCGCCCCAGGCGCTGCCCTGGCCGCGGGTGTCCATCACGAAGTGGGCCCGGCCCGTGGACGCCCACAGCAGGTGCTCGTGGGGCAGCCCGCGACCGCCGCCGTAGCCGATGAACTCCACCACCAGCGGCAGCGGGGCGTCGGCGCCGGCGGGCAGCGTCAGCCAGCCCTTGACGGGGTGGCCGCCGAACCCCGCGAACGTCACGTCGAACACCTGCACCGTGGACAGCCCCGTGTCGACCGGCTCGAAACGGGCGTCGAGATCGTGGTCGCGCGCCTCCTCGAGCGTCTTGGACCAGAACGCGTCGAAGTCCTCGGGCGCGGTGGACCCGCTGCGGTACTCGCGCAGTTCGTCGAGGGGGAGGTCGAACAGGGCCATAGGGGACCGCCTTTGCGAAGAGACAGGGCGCAGCGGTGACACCGTACGTGGATCACGGGAGGGACTGCCAGGGGCTCCGCGGTACTTCCTGCGCCCGATACCGGTGGAGAGACCCGCAGGTGAAAGGCATAGTAAGCGATTTCTCCCGATCGGTGCCGGATCAGTGCCCGATCGACACCGGCCAGTACCCGGCGGCGGCCCGGGAGACGTCCGGTGCGGCGGCCGTCCTCAGGCCCCGCGGTGGGTCCACTCCGGTTCCGTACGGGCCCACGCCCGCTCCCACTCCGCCAGCCGGCGGCGCAGCGCCACCTCGCGCACCGCCCGGTGCACCAGGAGCACGCCGGCCGCCGAGACCCCCGCGGCGCAGGTGCCCACGCCGATGCTGTGCTGCCACACCGAGGCGCCGTCGACCGGGGGCGGCACGCTGCGGCCCCGGGAGTCGAACCACACGTGCACCGCGTCCCCGCGGCGCGCGTCCGCGGGGACGCGCGCGACGGCGGTGCGCCGCCCCTCGCCCGGCTCCGTCCAGCGCACGGTCGCGCGGGGCACGCGCTGCTCGCCCGCCCGGGCGGAGGGTCCTGCCCCGGCGGGCCGCCCCACGACCTGCGCGCGCACGCGGTGACGATCGGCGCGCTGCTCCGCCGCGGTCGCCCGGGCCTCGCCGTGGGCCCACCAGGCGGCGGCCGCCCCCACCAGCGGAGCCCCCGCGCACACCAGCACGGCGACGGCCAGCGCCGTCCACGCCTCGACCACGTCCGACCGGCGCCGCAGCGGACTGCCCTGCCGTCGTCGGTCGCGCAGCCGCGTTCGCATGTCGACCTCCTCACCGTCACCGCGACCGATCCCCGGGCAGGGGTGCCCGGACGCGCCGGGGCGAAACGGCGGGGCGGAGTCGGCCGGAACCGGCGCGGGGAGGTCAGCCGAAGCGCTCGATGCGGATCCGGTCCACGGGCTGCCCGGCCGCCACCAGCAGCCTGGAGGCGTGCTCGGCGAAGGCGTTGGAGCCGCACACATAGGCCTCCCACCCACCGGGAGGTCGCTCGGCCAGGAGCGGCGCCACATGTGCGGCCGCCATACGGCCCACGGGCACCCCCTCCGGCGCGCTCCGCGTGAACACCGGTGTGGTCTCCGCGCCGAACTCCCGCGCGTAGATCAACTCCTCGGGGCTGCGCGCCGACACCAGCAGCCGCAGCGGCACGGTCAGGCCCCGGGCCCGGTGGTACCGGACCATCGACATCAGCGGAACCACGCCGGAGCCGGCACCCACCAGCAGCGCGGGCCGGTCGCCCGGCCAGGCGAAGAAGCCGCTGAGCGGGCCGCGCACCTCCACCCGGTCGCCGGGCCGGGCCACCGTGTGGAACCAGCCCGAGACCTCGCCGTCCGCGACGTGGTCCAGCGTCAGCTCGAGGTGACCGGAGCCGTCCGGCGCGGACGCGATCGAATAGTGGCGCTGGGCGGTGTAACCGTCCTCGGCGGTCAGCCGCAGCAGCAGGTGCTGGCCGGGCAGGTGGCCCGGCCAGCCGGGCACGGCGAACCGGAAGGTCGCCACGCGCGGCGTCTCGCGGCGGATCGCGGTCAGGGTGGCCGTGCGCCACACCGAGGCGGTCCGCTCGTCCACGCCGATGCGCCCGGGCACGGCGAACCGCGTCGCCGGAGCGAAGCGCTCCGGCGCGTTCTCCACCACGGTGCGTGTCGCGGTCCCCGTCATGTTCTCGGCCGACGTCTCAGTCACCGGAGTACCGCTGCTCCTCCCAGGGGTTGCCGCGCGCGTGGTAGCCGTTGCCCTCCCAGAAGCCCGGCTCGTCGTGGTCCAGGAGCCGCAGGCCCGCGATCCACTTGGCGCTCTTCCAGAAGTACAGGTGCGGCACCAGCAGCCGCGCCGGGCCGCCGTGCTCGGGCGGGAGCGGCCGGCCGTCGTACTCCCAGGCGATCCAGGCCCGGCCGCCGGTCACGTCGGCGAGCGGGAGGTCGGTGGTGTAGCCGGTGTGCGCGTAGGCGACGACGTGGGTGGCGGAGGCGTGGGGCCGGACGGCGTCCAGGAAGGCGTCCAGGCTGACGCCGCCGAACCGCACCCCGAACTTCGACCAGCCCGTCACGCAGTGGATCGCTCCCTCGTACGCCGAGGCCGGCAGCGCGTGCGCCTGCTCCCAGTCCCAGGTGCGGGGCTCCGCCACCAGCCCGTCGATCCGGAAGGTCCAGTCGGCGGGCGCGAGGTCGGGCGTGACCTCCGCGGACAGGACGGGCCATTCGTCGCCCGCGTCGTACTGGCCGGGCGGCAGGCCGGGGTTGTCCACACGGGGGCGGCCGGTGAAGCCGCGGGTGATGTTCACGTGATCGGTGGTTTCCGTTGCGGGGGTGCTCAAGTGGTTCCGGTGGTCACAAGTGGTTCCGGTATTCAACCGTACGGTGTGCGGGCGGCCGCCCGCACACCCGCCGGCCCCCGGGCTCAGTGCTCCCCGGGTGCGGACCACGCGTTGTAGCGCTCCAGGTAGCCGGCGAACCGCCGCAGGTCCTCCTCCGGCCAGTGGGCCAGCCGCTGCGCGAAGGCCGCGCGACGGCTCTCGGTCACCCGCGCCAGGATGCGCCGGCCGGCCGGCGTCAGCCGCACCACCTGGACACGGTGGTCCTCGGGATCGGCCCGCCGCTCGACGAGGCCGGCCCGCTCCAGGGCGGCCACCTGACGGCTCACGGTGGACTTGTCCAGCGCGTAGTGGGCGGCCAGGTCCGTGGCCCGGCAGCCGCCGCTCGTCTCCAGGTGCCCGAGCAGCGCGTACGACACCAGCGACAGCTCGGGGTGCATGCGCCCGGCCGACGCGCGGGCACGGCGGGCGAAGACCGTCATCTCGCGCTGGATGACCTCCACGGCCTCGGCTGCGTCCACCCGGACACCTCCTTCCGGGACCCGGGGTTCTCCATGCACCGTACAACCGCGGAGATCGTCGGGTAGTGTGACCGTCCGGCTGCGGAGAGACCCGGCCGGGAAGCCGAGGGGGTGAGACCCATCACCGCTGTGTCAGGTCGGGTGCTCTCCTCTCGAAGCGACGCGGATCACCGGTAGCAGGTGACCGCGAGAGCGCCCTTCGGCTCCCGAAAGGCCCAGGCTCTTGCCGCACACGCCGTCCTCCTCGTCCGCTCCCCCCTCCCCGTCCGTCCCGCGGTCCTCGCCCGCGTCCCGGGACGCCGTCGTGGCCGCGCTGCGCGCCGCGGGCTGCGTCTTCGCCGAGGACGAGGCCGAGCTGATCCTCTCCGCCGCGCCCACCCCGGACGCCGTCGCCCCGATGGTCGAGCGCCGGGCGGCCGGACTGCCCCTCGAACTCGTCGTCGGCTGGGCCGAGTTCCGGGGCCGGCGCATCACCGTGGAACCCGGTGTCTTCGTCCCCCGCCGCCGCACCGAGTTCCTCGTCGAGCAGGCCCTCGCACGGGCGCCCGGCGCGGCCGTCGTCGTGGACCTGTGCTGCGGCTCCGGCGCCGTCGGCGCTGCCCTGGCGGCCGGACTCGGCGAGGTCGAGCTGCACGCCGCGGACATCGACCCGGCCGCCGTGCGCTGTGCCCGCCGCAACGTCGCGGACCTCGGCGGGCAGGTCCACGCGGGTGACCTGTTCGAGGCGCTCCCCGGTGGACTGCGGGGCCGGATCGACGTCCTGGCGGCCAACGTGCCGTACGTGCCCACGGACGAGATCGGCCTGCTGCCCCCGGAGGCCCGCGACCACGAGCCGCGCGTCGCGCTCGACGGCGGCGTGGACGGCCTCGACGTGCTGCGCCGGGTGGCCGCCGGGGCACCCGGCTGGCTCGCGCCCGGCGGCTGCCTCCTGGTCGAGACGAGCCGCCGTCAGGCGCCCGCCGCCGTCGCCGCCTTCACCGGCGCGGGACTGCGGACCCGCCTCGCCGTCTCCGAGGAGCGGTACGCCCACGTCGTGATCGGCGTCATGCCCCGGGGCACCGTCGGGCCCTAGGACCCGACGCGGTACCGGCCGCCCCGCCCCTCACGGGAACGGGGCGGCCGGCGTCGCGGGCGTGCGCTCAGGCGGGTGGCGTGGCGCGGGCGATGAGCAGGGCCACGTCGTCGAAGTTGTCGGGTTCGTGCAGGGTGCGCAGGAGCAGGTCGCAGACCTCCTCCAGGGAGCGGTCGGGGGGACCGTCCAGCAGGGTGAGCAGCCGGTCGAGGCGTTCGTCCAGCGGGTGGCGCCGCGTCTCGACGAGACCGTCCGTGTAGAACACCAGCCGGTCGCCCGGCTCCAGCTCGACGGTGGTCGTGGAGAACCCGACCCCGCCCACCCCCAGCGGCACCCCGGTGGGCAGGTCGAGCAGTTCCGGGGCGTGGCCGACCCGGATCCGGACCGGCGGCAGGTGCCCGGCGTTGGCGAGGGTGCACTGCCGCGCGCGGGGATCGTGGACGGCGTAGACACAGGTGGCGATGGCCTGGTCCAGGCCGCCGGTGATCCTGTCCAGGTGCTCCAGGAGCACGGCCGGATCGAGGTCGAGGGAGGCCAGGGTCGTGGTCGCCGTGCGCAGCCGGCCCATGGCGGCCGCCGCGGGGATGCCGCTGCCCATGACGTCCCCGACGACGAGGGCGGTCTTGCCGCCCTCCAGCGGGATCACGTCGAACCAGTCGCCGCCCACCTCGCTGGTGGCGCCCGCCGGCTGGTAGCGGGAGGCGACCTCCAGTCCCCCCGTCACGCGCGGATGGCTGGGCAGCAGACTGCGCTGCAGGGTCAGGGCGGTGCCGCGGGCGTTCTGGTACCAGCGGGCGTTGTCGATCTGCACGGCCGCGCGGGAGGCGAGCTCCCGCGCGAGCAGCAGGTCGTCCTCGTCGAACGGCACGGGATTGCGCGTGCGCGTGAGGTCGAGGGCGCCCAGCACCTCGCCGCGCGCGATCAGCGGCACGGCCAGGTACGAGTGGACACCCGACCGGGCCAGCAACTCGGCCGTCTGGGGGGAGCGGGCGATCCGCGCCAGGTCCTCGTCCTTCACCTGCGGCACCATCACGGGCTGCCCCGTGCGCACGCACTCGGTGACCAGCCGGTCCGGCGCGTACCGGGTCACCTGGCCCGGGGGGTCGGCCGCCCGCAGCACCTCCTCCGCGTCCACCCCGCGCACCGCCAGCGCCCGGATCAGCGCCGACTCGGCCGGGCCGAGGGTGCTGCGGCGGCCCCGCACCACCGCGTCCAGCAGATCCACCGCCGCCACGTCGGCCAGCTCCGGCACGGCCACGTCGGCGAGCTCGCCGGCCGTGTGCTCCAGGTCCAGCGTGGTGCCGATCCGGGCGGAGGCGTCGGCGATCAGGGCCAGCCGGCGCCGGGCGGTCTCGGCCTCGATGCCCGCCCGGTGCTGCTCGGTGATGTCCACCATCGACAGGGCCACGCCCAGCGCCGTGCCGAGCGCGTCCTCCAGCCGGTACAGCGAGACCGACCAGGCGTGGTCCTCGTCCGGATCGGCCGGGGTGCGGCCGACCGTCTTCCGGTCCACCACCGGCAGCCCGGTCTCCAGCACCTCGCGCGCGGTGGCCTCGAAGGGCCCGGTGTCCAGCATCGGCAGCACCTCGCGCATCGTGCGGCCCAGGTGTTCCTCGGCCGGAACGCCGTTGATCTGCTCCAGCGCCGGGTTGACCGAGACGTACCGCAGCCCGGTGTCCAGCACGGCCAGTCCGATGGGGGACTGGGCGACGATCCGCGAGGACAGCGCCACGTCCCTCTCCAGCCGGCGCACGGTCGACTGGTCCACCGCGAGACCGAGGGCGTAGACCTGCCCCCGGTCGTCCAGCAGCCGCATGTTGCGGAACTCCACGAGCCGCGTGGTGCCGTCCTTGCACCGGATCGGGAAGGCCCCGGCCCAGCTCTGCCCGGTGCGCATGACGTCGGCGAACAGTTTCACCACGAGGTCCAGGTGTTCCTCGTGCACCATGATCCGGGCGGCGTACTGGCCCAGCGCCTCCTGCGCGCCGTACCCGAACAGCTCCTCGGCCTGAGGGCTCCAGAGGGTGATCCGTCCCTCGGTGTCCAGGACCACCGATGCCACGCGCAGTACGTCGAGCAGCCCGCTGGGACGCACCGGTCCGCGCGCCGGCCCGTCGCCGTCGCCCGGGGGTGACCCCGCTGCACTCATCCCAGGCCCCGCCTTCACCGATCCTCACGGCACGCCGTCACCGTGCCGACTCCCCTTGTTCTACCGCGCGCGGGGACGATTTTCCGCCGCTCCTGCCGTCTGTTTCCACCATCCCGCACCAATGCGCCGGGCGCGCCGTGACGTCGGCGCCGGGGAGACGGTCCACGGGTAGTGCTCCTCCGCGGGTGGTGCTTTCCTGGGGGAGGGGCGGGGCACGGCGGCGTGGCCACGAGAGGAGCGATCACGATGGGCAGTGAGCGACCGCACCCGGAATCCGTCTCGGTCGAGATCAGCGGATGCAGCAAGCACGACGCTCGGATCGTGTTCGACGCGCTGTGCGCGTGCTTCACGTCCGACCGGTGCTCCGACGACGTGCCGGAGGAGTTCCACGAGACCCGTCCCACCGTGTGGCTCGGCACGTTCGACGTCGCCGACGCGCACGAGGGCGCCCACCCGGCCCGGCTGTCCGCGTCGGTCGACGCCGACGTGCACGGCGGCTACTGGGCGATCGACCGGTTCCGCACCACCCTGGACTCCCTGTTCACGGTGCACGACCTGAGCAAGGTCCCCGGCGACCAGGAGGAGGAACTGCACGTGCGCCTCGAGAGCCGCTGACGCGCCCCGGGCCCCGGACCTCCGCAGACGCGGGTGCCACCGGACCGCTGTGCCCTCCGTCACGCCTTATGCAACTAGTTGCACAAGGTGGTGGGCGTCCTCTACAACAGAGGCACGACACCGCGCGCACGGAGGGCCCGATGAGCCGTTACCCCCACCTGCTGACCCCTCTCGACCTGGGCTTCACCACGCTGCCCAACCGGGTCCTCATGGGCTCCATGCACGTCGGCCTGGAGGAGGCCGAGGGCGGCTTCTCGCGCATGGCCGAGTTCTACGCCGCCCGCGCCCGCGGCGGGGTGGGCCTCATCGTCACCGGCGGCATCGCCCCCAACGACGAGGGACGGCCCTACGAGGGCGGCGCCAAGCTCACCACCGAGGCCGAGGCCGAGCAGCACCGGACCGTCACCGACGCCGTGCACCGCGAGGGCGGGCGCATCGCGATGCAGATCCTGCACTTCGGCCGGTACGCCTACCACCGGGACCTGGTCGCCCCCAGCCCCCTGCAGGCGCCGATCAGCCCCTTCCCGCCCCGGGAGCTCACCGACGCCGAGGTCGAGCGCACCATCGACGACTACGCCCGCGCCGCCCGCCTGGCCCGGCGGGCCGGCTACGACGGCGTCGAGATCATGGGCTCCGAGGGCTACCTGATCAACGAGTTCATCGCCGCGCAGACCAACCACCGCACCGACCGCTGGGGCGGCTCCTACGAGAACCGGATGCGCTTTCCCGTCGAGATCGTCCGCCGGGTGCGCGAGGCGGTCGGCGAGGACTTCATCCTCGTCTACCGGCTCTCCATGCTGGACCTGGTGCCCGGCGGCTCCACCCTGGACGAGGTGATCACGCTCGCCAAGGCCGTCGAGGCCGCCGGGGCGACCATCATCAACACCGGCATCGGCTGGCACGAGGCCCGCATCCCCACCATCGCCACCTCGGTCCCGCGCGGCGCCTACACCTGGGTGACCAAGCGCCTCATGGGCGAGGTGTCGGTCCCGCTGGTCACCACCAACCGGATCAACACCCCCGAACTCGCCGAGCGGCTGCTCGCCGAGGGATCGGCGGACATGGTGTCGATGGCCCGCCCGATGCTCGCCGACCCCGACTTCGTCGCCAAGGCCGCGGACGGCCGCCCGGAGGCGATCAACACCTGCATCGGCTGCAACCAGGCCTGCCTCGACCACACCTTCAGCGGGCAGATCACCTCCTGCCTGGTCAACCCGCGCGCCTGCCACGAGACCGAACTCGTGCTGTCCCCGACCCGCCGCCGCAAGCGGATCGCGGTCGTCGGAGCCGGCCCGGCCGGCCTCGCCTGCGCGGTGAGCGCCGCCGAACGCGGCCACGACGTCACCCTGTTCGACGCCGCGAGCGAGATCGGCGGCCAGCTCAACGTGGCCCGCAAGGTCCCCGGCAAGCAGGAGTTCGACGAGACCCTGCGCTACTTCCGCACCCGGCTCGCCGAACTGGCCGTCGACGTACGCCTGGACACGCACGTCACCGCCGACGACGTGACCGGCCACGACGAGGTCGTCGTCGCCACCGGCGTCACCCCCCGCGTCCCCGACATCCCCGGCGTCGACCACCCGAGCGTCCTCGGCTACCTCGACGTGCTGCGGGACGGCGCCCCCGTCGGCGACCGGGTCGCGGTCCTCGGCGCCGGCGGCATCGGCTTCGACGTCGCCGAGTTCCTCACCGACGGCGGCGACAAGGCGCACGAGGACCCCGAGACGTACTTCCGCCGGTGGGGCGTCGACCTCGACTACCGCGCCCCCGGGGGCCTCGCCGCCCCCGAGCGCCCCGCCCCGCCGCGCACCGTCCACCTGCTGCAGCGCAAGACGTCCAAGGTCGGCGCCGGCCTCGGCAGGACCACCGGCTGGATCCACCGCACCGAGCTCAAGCACCGCGGCGTCACCATGGTCCCGGGCGTGCGCTACGACCGGATCGACGACGCCGGGCTGCACCTCACCGTCGACGGCGAGAGCACCGTCCTGGAGGTCGACACGGTCGTGCTGTGCACCGGCCAGGAGCCGCGCCGCGACCTCTACGAGGAACTGGTCGCCGCCGGACGGACCGTCCACCTGATCGGTGGTGCCGACGTGGCCGCCGAACTGGACGCCAAGCGCGCCGTCAAGCAGGGCACGGAGCTGGCGGCGGCGCTGTAGGGGAGCCGCGGGGCCGTCCCTAGGATGAGCCCCATGTCACTCCCGCACGCGATCCTCACCGCCCTGCTCGAGAAGCCGTCGTCGGGACTGGAGCTGACCCGCCGCTTCGACAAGTCGATCGGCTACTTCTGGTCCGCGACGCATCAGCAGATCTATCGCGAGCTGGGGAAACTGGAGGCCGAGGGCCTGATCCGGGCCCTCCCCGCCGAGCAGCCGGCCCGGGGGCAGAAGAAGGCCTACGAGGTCCTGCCCCCGGGCCGCGCGGAACTGGCCCGCTGGACCGGCGCGGCCCAGGACCCGAAACCCGTGCGCGACGCGCTGCTGCTGCGGCTGAGGGCGGCGGCGGTGGTCGGCACCGCGGGCCTCGAGGCCGACCTGCGGCGCCATCTGGAGCTGCACGAGCGTCAGTTGGCGGAGTACCGGGAGATCGAGCGGCGCGACTTCCCGCCCGGCAAGAACGGGCCCCAGGACCGGCTGCGGCACCTGGTGCTGCGCGCCGGCATCGACCTGGAGACCTTCTGGACCCAGTGGCTCGGCCACGCGCTGTCGGAGTTCGCGCACCTGCCGGACGCCGGGGAGGCGGAACCGTCCGGGGAGCCCCGGGCGTAGCCGCCGCACCACCCGGTGGGGCGACGCCGGCCGCCCGACCGGAGCGCGTCGGACGTGAGGGCGGCCGGCGCCGGGTCTACAGGTGGCGCGGCCTGCCGCGGCGGCGCATGTACCAGGCCGTGGCGAGCAGGCCGGTGCCGACCAGCGCGCCGCCCGCCACCAGCGTCTCCGTGCCGTAGTCCTCCGAGCCGCCGCCGATGCCGCCCATCACCCCGCGGGACGGCGAGGCCGTGGGGGAGACCGCCGACGGGCTGGGCGCGGGGGAGACGACCACGGACTGCGTGCCCGCGGGGTTGCCGTTCGAGCACATCACGATCACCGTGTACGTGCCCGGGGTGACGTCCCCCCACGCGGCGGACTGTCCCGCGGCGGTCCCCGACAGCGTCACCTGACGGCCCTGGGAGAAGCTCGTCTGGCTGCTGGTGAGCAGCGAGGCGGTGCCCCAGCCTCCGTCGACCTGCGTGCACGCACTGGTGATGACCGAGACCGTCGACCCGGTGGTGCTGACGGAGATCCCGGTGTTCGCGACGGCGGCCGGACCGGTCAGGGCCAGGGCGAGCGCGGCGGCGGCCGCCGCGGTCGGGCCGGAGCCGGACAGTGGCTTCGAAGTGCGCATGTGGACTGCCTTCCGGCGGCACGGTCGGCGGTACGTTCCTTGCGCCGCCAGAATCGGGGAACGCCCGTGCTGCCACGAGGCCAGCCAAGACGCACCCGGCCCCGCGCGCACTCCGGCCGCCGCCGGGCAGGTGACGCCCCGCGCCGTCCGGCCGACCGGAGGGCGCGGGTCAGCCCCGCGCGCCCGTCGTCACCGTGCGCTCCGCCGAGAAGCCGCCCCAGGTCCCGTCCGGCAGCATCGCCCGGATCCGGACCCGGTGGGTGACCCCCGGGTCCCGCCCCACGTAGAAGCGGTACGTCGCCCGGTCGCGCGGGGCGTCGCCGCCCTGGACGAGGGAGGTGGCCGCACGGCCGTCCAGGTGCACCTCGTACTCGGTGACCACCCCGTCCACCCGCGGCGGCACCCAGCTCAGGTCGAGGTAGTACGCCCCGTCGGACCGGTGGCTCGCGGCGCGGAAGCCGGTGGGCGCGGTGGCCCGGCCGTCCCCGCTGCCGGCCGTGGTGAGGCGGACGGCGGCACCGGCCGGGGAGAGGTTGCCGGCCGCGTCCCGGGCCCGGACGGTGAACACGTAGCGGGTGCCCGGCCGCAGCCCCGTGACCACGGCGGCCGTCTGGTTCCCGCCGACGCTGTGGATCTTCGTTCCGCCCTGGTGGACGTCGTACGACAGCACGCCCCGGTCGTCCGTCGAGGCGGACCACGACAGCTGGACCGCCCGGCTCCCGGCCGCCCGGCCGCGCAGCTCCGCCGGACGGGTGGGGGCGGAGTCGTCGGCCGCCACCGCCCCGGGGGTCGTCGCCCGGACCTCCCGGCTGCTCGGTCCGAGCCGCCCGTCCGCGTCGCGCGCCCGCACGGTGAAGACGTACGTGGTCGAGGGACGGAGCCTGGTGACATCCGCCATGTGCGCGGAGCCGGGCACTTCCCCGACCTTGGTGGCGCCCCGGTACACCTCGTACCGGCTCACCTCGGCGTCGGCCGCGGCGACCGCGTTCCACATGACGTGGACGCTGGTGGCGCTGCCGGCCTCGGCCGTGACGCCCGTCGGCGCTCCGGGCGGCCGGTCCGCCGCCGCCTCACCCGACCGGTCCCCTCCGCAGGAGGCGACCAGCAGGAACACCCCGCAGAGCGCGACAAGACGGCGCGGGGACACGGCGACGGGGACGCCTCGCACGACTCTGCCTCCCGGGGCGGCACACGGGACGGGTCCGGACCGTCGCCCGGACGGCGCCCGGACGGGGGTCCGGGCAACGGCCTGGGCAATGGTCCGGACCAATATGGCCCTGCTGGCGGGGTCACATCAAGAGGGCGGTCGTGGGCGGGTGTCCCGGCGCATTACGTATGCTGAGCGTCCGAACGGCTGAACTGCCCATGAGGGCTCGGGAGTTCAGGCCCGTGGCGCGGACCGCTGTCGTCGCAGATCCCGCGCCGGCGCGGGCGGCCGGGGGCCGGGAGCGGACACGGGCTCGGGTCCCCGGCCCTGTCGCGGCCACTGGTGCGACCGTGCCTCGTCCGGCCCTGCCGAGGTGGCGCCGCCACCGCTGCGGGATCAAATGGGGCCGAGTGACCGTCAGTGCCCCCGACGAGAGGCCCTCGTGATCGTGTCCCGAGTCCAGTCGTTCACCCTGGCCATGGCCGGTGCCGTCCTGCTCGCCCCCACGGCACTCCCCGCCGTCGCCGCGTCCCCCGCCGCCGCCGCGCCGCAGCCCCGCACCGAACCGGTCACGCGGCGCGCGGCCTCCGTCACCGCGGCCGAACTGCTGGCCGGGGTGCGCGACTGCACGCCCGTCTCCCGGGGCCTCTACCGCACGGACCACGGCTCCCGCGCCACCGTCCCGGTGTGCGGCACGCACGACGCCGTGTTCTGGAAGGCCGACATGGACATCGACTGCGACGGCCGTCCCGGCAGCCGCTGCAACGCCCGGACCGACCCGTACTTCTCCGCCGCCACGGCCTTCGCGCAGTCCGACGGCCGCCCGCTGAGCTCCGAGCGCCTGCCCTTCGTGGTGGTGCCCGCGCCCAGCGCCGTGTGGGACTACCGGGCCCACGGCGTGCGCGGAGGATCGGTCGCGGCGGTGGTGTACGGGGACCGGGTGCGGTACGGGGTCGTCGGTGACACCGGCCCCGCGGGCATCATCGGCGAGGCCTCCTACGCCATGGCCGAGACCCTCGGCATCGACCCCGACCCGCACGGCGGCGGCGCACCCTCCGGCGTCACCTACATCGTGTTCAGGGACAGCCGGGTGACCCCCATCGAGGACCACGGGGCGGCGGTGGCGGCGGGGGAGCGGCTGGCCCGGCGGTTCGTGGACGGCGGCTGAACCGGCCGACGGGGGCGGTGAAGGCGAAGCGGAGGGGGCGGGGGCCTCCGCCCCCCGGCCCCTCGCGCCCTCCGGCCCCTCACACCTTCCGGTACGTGTACGCCTCCGCGGCCGCCGCCTCCACCGCCGCCAGATCGGCTCCCGCGGCCGCCGTGACCACCGCGGCCACCGCGCCCTCCACGAACGGCGCGTCCACCAGACGGGTGTTCCCGGGCAGTTCGTCGCCCTCCGCGAGCAGCGCCTTCACCGTGAGCACCGCGCTGCCCAGGTCGGTCAGGACGGCGACGCCGGCCCCGCGGTCGACGGACGCGGCCGCCGCGGCGATCAGCTCCGCGCTCGTGCCGAGACCGCCGCCCTCGGTGCCGCCCGCCGGCGCCACCGGCACCGCGGCACCGGCGCCCGCCAGCCCCTTCGCCAGCTCCGCCACCGACGCGGCCACCGACGCGCTGTGCGACACCAGCACGATCCCCACCCGCTTCTCGTCACTCATCCCCGGCTCCCGCCTCCGCGGCGACATCGGCCAGCGCGGCGATCAGCAGCGCCGCCGACGTGGCCCCCGGATCCTGGTGTCCCATGCTCCGCTCACCGAGGTAACTGGCCCTGCCCTTGCGGGCCCGCAACGGCGTCGTGGCCACGGCGCCCTCCTCGGCGGCGGTGCGGGCCGCGGCGAACGAGTCACCGAGCGCGTCCACGGCGGGCAGCAGCGCGTCGATCATCGTCTTGTCGCCCGCCGTGGCGCCCCCGAGCTGCATCACCGCGTCCACCCCGGCGCGCAGGGCCTCGGCCAGCCGCCGCTCATCGATCTCGGCGGCGTCCCCGAGCGCCTTGCCGGTGCGCCGCAGCAGCGTCCCGTACAGCGGGCCCGAGGCGCCGCCCACGGTCGAGATGAGCAGCCGCCCGGACTGGATCAGCACCGCGCCGGGGGTGGCGGGCGGCTCCTTCTCCAGCGCGGCCCGCACCGCCGCGAACCCGCGCTGGAGGTTGCTGCCGTGGTCGGCGTCGCCGATCGGCGAGTCGAGGGCGGTGAGCCGCTGCGCCTCGCGGTCCACGGACGCGGCGGTCACCGTCATCCAACGGCGGAAGAAGTCGGCGTCGAGCACGGGATCTCCTCGTGTACTGGGTCTTCGTGAACCACTGCCCCGGCGTCCCTCACATACCCCAGCGCAGCCCCGGGGTCCGCACCGGCGCGTCCCACAGCCGCAGCAGTTCCTCGTCGATCTGGCACAGGGTGACCGAGGCGCCCGCCATGTCCAGGGACGTGACGTAGTTGCCGACGAGCACGCGGGCGACGGGCACACCGCGCTCGCCGAGCACCCGCTGCACCTCGGCGTTGAATCCGTACAGTTCCAGCAGCGGGGTCGCGCCCATGCCGTTGACCAGGACCAGGACGGGACTGCGCGGGGCGAGGTCCTCCAGGATCGCGTCGACGGCGACCTCGGCGATCTCACCGGAGGTCATCATCGGCCGCCGCTCCCGGCCGGGCTCGCCGTGGATGCCGATGCCCAACTCCAGCTCACCGGCGGGGAGGTCGAAGGTCGGGCTGCCCTTGGCGGGCGTCGTGCAGGCACTCAGCGCGACACCGAAGCTGCGGGAGTTCTCGTTCACCTGCCGGGCGACGGCCTCCACCCGCTCCAGCGGCAGGCCCTCCTCCGCCGCCGCGCCGGCGATCTTCTCCACGAACAGCGTCGCCCCCGTGCCCCGGCGCCCGGCCGTGTAGAGGCTGTCGGTCACCGCGACATCGTCATCGACCAGCACCTTCGCGACCTGGATGCCCTCGTCCTCGGCCAGTTCGGCGGCCATGTCGAAGTTGAGCACGTCACCGGTGTAGTTCTTCACGACGAACAGCACCCCGGCCCCGCTGTCCACGGCCGCCGCCGCCCGCACCATCTGGTCGGGCACGGGCGAGGTGAACACCTCACCGGGACAGGCCGCCGACAGCATCCCCGGCCCCACGAACCCGCCGTGCAGCGGCTCGTGCCCGGAGCCCCCGCCGGAGACCAGGGCCACCTTCCCGGCCACGGGCGCGTCCTTGCGCACGACCACCCGGTTCTCCACGTCCACCGTCAGTTCGGGATGGGCCGCCGCCATGCCGCGCAACGCGTCCGCTACGACGGTCTCCGGGACGTTGATGAGCATCTTCACGGGTACCTCCTGGGCTTGACAGGTGGGTCCTCGACCTGCGCTTTTGCCGGTCGAGGCAGGTGTGGACGGTTCTCGACCTCGGCGGTCCGCGGCGGTCGCGGGCGGGTTCCGACGGTACTGGTGCTGACTTCGGTGACGCGGTGCCGGGCTCCTGCGGCGAGTCGACCGCGCGCCGGCAGGAGTCCCACGGGGGCAGTATCGGCCTTGCGACCGCGGAGGTCACGTGAGGCGACGTCCGGAGAGGCCGGGGAACGGCGGTCCGGCGGAGGGCGACGATCTTCAGGTCGCCCGTCTCCGCTCCGCGGGCGAACGCCTCGTCGACGTCCGGTGTCCCGGCGAGCGGCCGGACGCCGGTGACCGGCGGCGCGGCCCGGAGGCGTCCGGACCTCATCGGGTCCACCAGCCACGGCACGGAACGCGTGTCGACCCACCGGCGGGCCGCTGATCCGGTGCTCGGCGAGCAGCCGGGCCGCCTCCTCGAACGGCGTGCCGTACTCGGCACGGACGACGTCGGCCGTCACCCTCGCGCCCCCCGGAGCCCGGGGAAACCCGTCCGGCGCAGGTCCACGCCTCGTGGAAGGATTTCCGGCACCGGGCCCGTGACGGCCCCGACCGGCGGACGCCCGCGCACCCCGCCCCGCGCACCCCGCGCTTCCCCCAGGAGATCCGCATGACCACTCGGAGCCCGCTCGTCCCGCCGGAGCCGCGTATCGGAGTGCTCGGCTCGTACGGCGGCCTGAACACGGGTGACGAGGCGATCCTCACCTGTGTCCTCACCTGCCTGCGCGCCCTCCGCCCGCAGGCGCGCCTGGTCGTCTTCAGCCGCGACGCCGGGCACACCCGCGCGCACCAGCCGCTCGCGGACGAGGTGCCGGCCTGGGAGGGCGTCCCGCACCGGACGCTGCTCGAGACCCTCTCGGGCCTGGACCTGCTGGTGCTCGGCGGGGGCGGCATCCTCTACGACGGCGAGGCGCGCCGCTATCTGCGACTGGTCAGGGCGGCGCAGCTCGGCGGCGTGCGGACCTTCGCCTTCGCGGTCGGCGCCGGGCCCCTGCGCGAGCCGGACGACCGGGAGGCGGTGCGGACGGTGCTGTCCGCCATGGACGAGGTCGTGGTGCGGGACGAGGAGACGCGGCTCGTCCTGGAGGAGGTCGGCGTCGAGCGGGACGTCACCGTCACCGCCGACCCGGCGCTGCTGCTGTCGCCGGAGCCGTTCACCGCGCAGATGATGGCCCAGGAGGGCGTCCCGGCCGACGCCCGCCTGGTGGGGATGTCGGTGCGGGAGCCGGGCCGGGCGGCGGAGCACCTGAACGAGGGCGACTACCACGCGCTGATCGCAGGCGTCGCCGACTTCCTGGTACGGCGCCTGGACGCCCACGTGGTCTTCGTGCCGATGGAACGCCAGGACGTCCGGCACGCCCACGCGGTCCTGTCCAGGATGGCGGCACCCGACCGGGGCCGGATCCTGAACGGCTCCTACAGTCCCGGACAGGTCCTCGGACTGATGCGCCACCTGGACCTGGTCGTCGGCATGCGCCTGCACTTCCTGATCTTCGCGGCGCTCTCCGGCCTGCCGGTGCTGCCCCTGCCCTACGCCGGCAAGGTGTTCGACTTCGCCCGCCGGCTGGGAGCACCGACGCTGGTCGGCGTGGCGCGCGAGCAGTCCGGGCTGCTGCTGGCGGAGCTGGACCGGCTGTGGGACGAGTTCCCGCAGCGGCGTCCGGAGCTCCTCGCGCGCGTCCGGGACCTGCGGGACCTCGCACGGGAGACCGGTGTCCGCTGCGGGGCCCTGCTCGACGGCCTCCCCGGTACGGCCGGGGAGGCCGTCGAGCGGGGGCGGGCGGGGTCGCCGTGGGTCGTGGAGGAGGCGTGACGACGCCGGAACCGGACCACGGCCGGCGTACGCGCCGGGTCAGTCCGCGTCGTCGGCGGTGCGGCGCGCGGGCATGAGTTCGCGGATGTCCGCGGGCAGCGCCCCGGCCACCTTCTCCGTCAGTTCCGGAGCGAGGGCGGCGTCCAGTACCTCCAGCACGGCGGCGGCCTCGCGTACGGCCGTGTCCTCGTCCGTCGCCGCGCGACCGGCGATCCGGCCCGCGAACACGGTCAGGTCGAATCGCTCGCCCGCGGTGCCCGGGCGGCCGTCACCGGGGGAGTCCGTCGCCTCCCGGACGGCGGTGGCCAGTGTGGGCGGCAGCTGGGCGGCCATGTGGTCCGCGAGTCCGGACGGCAGTCGCTCGGCCAGGGTCCGCAGTACGGTCCGCGTCGCCTGTTCGGCCGATCCCCGGTCCGGCAACTGAGCAAGCGCCTGTACTTTTCCGATCATCTCATCGTGCTGCATGAGGTGGGCGTCCTTCCCCGTGGTGCGTTCCGTCCGAGAAGGCCGGCGGTCGGACGACGGGCGAGTACCCGGGGTGCCGCCGCTACACCGGCAAGCCCGGTGCCGGCCCCTGGGGACCGCCTCTTCCGGTGCGGCCCGGAAGGGGGTGTCACCGGGTGGCGATCAGGCCGCCGGTGACGGCGGCGGCCGCTCCGACGGTGAGGACGCGTTCCCGCCCGTCCCCGGACCCGCTCCCCCTGCTCCCTCCACGCGGCCGCTCCGACGGGGGACCGGCCACCGGCGCACCGCCGGGCTCCCCTCCGCGCGGTGCGGGCGGAGGGGGCCGACCGGGTGACGCCGGGGCGCGCGCCGGGGCGCGACGCGGCCGGTGATCGCTCCGGCGGCCCGCCGCCACCGGACGGCGTGGCATCGTGGCCGTATGGCGACAGGAACGGACGTGGCCGTGTTCGTCGGACTGCAGGCGTCCGGCAAGTCCACCTTCTACGACCAGCGCCTGTCCGGCCGGTACGCGCTGGTCAGCAAGGACCTGTTCCCGCGGGGCGCCCGCAACAAGCAGCGGCGGCAGATGCGGCTGGTGGAGGAGCACCTGGCCGCCGGACGGCCGGTGGCCGTGGACAACACCAACCCGTCACCGCACGAGTGGGTCCCGCTGGTGGAACTGGCGCACGCCCACGGCGCCACCGCGACGGCGTACTGGTTCCCGCCGGACGTGGCCGGCTCACTGCGGCGCAACGCCGCCCGCGAGGGCCGCGACCGCGTCCCGGACGTCGGCGTCCTGGCCACGTCGAGGCAGCTCCGCGAACCCTCGGCGGAGGACGGGTTCGACGCGGTGCACGAGGTGCGGTTCGACGGCCGCGGCGGCTTCGAGGTGCGCGTCCGGGACCAGGCCGCCCCCGACCGGCACGGCACGGGAAGGTGAGGCGGCCGGGGGTGCGCGACGGCCGGGCCGCGCCTGCAGCGGCCCTCTCGCCGGGCACCCCGCCGGCGACCTCCGCCCGGGGTGTTGTCAGTGGTGGACCGGCTGGTGCGCGGGATCGCCGACTGGGAGGCGGCGCACCCCGGTCAGGTGCTTCCGGACTCCCCCACGGGGAAGGTGGCCGGCGGTGCGGTGGAGGGCGACGTGCCGCACACGGTGCCGATGCTCAGCCTCGACAACGTGTTCTCCGCGGAGGAGTTCACCGCCTGGACCGCTTCCCTGGCCCGCCGCGTCGGCCCGGCGCCACGCCGCCCCCGGCCGCCGACGCCGTTCCCGGGGACGACGGCACGGCCGCGGCGCCGACGGAGGACGGCCCGCTGGCCGGGATGACGGTGGTGGTCACCGGCGCGATGACCGGGAGCCTGGAGAAGCTCTCCCGCAACGAGGTGAACGAACTCGTCGAGAGGGCCGGCGGTCGCTCCTCCTCCAGCGTCTCCAGGAGGCCCTCCCCCGTCGTCGCGGGCGAGGGAGCCGGTTCCAAGCGCGCCGAGGCCGGACAACTCGGCGTCCGCCTCGCCACCCCGGACGAGTTCGCCGCCCTGGTCGCCGGCCTCCTCGGCTGACGCGGCCGTTTCCCGGTGTCCGCCCCGGGGAACCCGGCGGGGACCCGACGCCGAGGGAAGGGGCGGACATGACCGGCCGGAAGAACGACCGCGGGGACCGCTACGACCGGGCGCGCAGCCACGACGAGCCGGGAGCGCACTCGGGCGCGGAGAGCCAGGCGCAGGAACGGTCCGTGCCGGGCACGGCGAGCGCCGAGGAGGGGTACCGGACGCAGAGGGGCACGACGGCGGGCAAGCCCCTGGAGGGCGTCGAGACCGAGGAGCACGACCGGCGGGAGCCGGACGACGAGGGAGGGGACCCCGCCGACCGTTAGAAGGGGCCTGCCGGTCGCCCCGACGCGGCTTGCGGCCGGGCGGTCACCGGTCCGCGGTGGGGCGGACGAGGAGCAGGGCGATGTCGTCGGTGTGCTCCCAGATGCGGTGCCCGGCGTACCGGAGCATGTCGTCGGCGATGTCGTCCAGGGACTCGGCGGGCGTGCGGGCGAGGTGGCGGGCGAGGCCGGCCAGCACCTGCTCGAGGTCGGTGCCGGGGGACTCGACGAGCCCGTCGGTGTACAGGGCGAGGACCGCTCCCGGCGGCAGGGGTACGTCCAGGGTCGTGTACGAGGCGTGGGGGGCGATGCCCAGGAGCAGACCGGGATCGGGGTGGAGGATCTCGGTGCGGCCGTCGGGATGGCGCAGCAGGGGCGGGGGGTGGCCCGCGGTGGCGAGGCGGACGAGGTGCCGGGCCAGATCGAGGTGGGCGTAGAGGCAGCTGGTGAACAACTCGGGGGCGAGGTCGGCCAGGAGCCGGTTGGTGCGGGTCAGGATCTGGTCGGGGGCGGCCCCGGCGGTGGCGTGGGCGTGCACACCGGTGCGGACCTGGCCCATGAGGGCCGCCGCGGTGACGTTGTGGCCCTGGACGTCGCCGATGACGGCGGCGGCCGTGTGACGGGTCAGCCGGATGAGGTCGTAGAAGTCGCCGCCGATGTCCATGCCGTGGGTGGCGGGCAGGTAGCGGGCGGCCACTTCCAGACCGGGGACGGCGGGGAGGACGTGGGGCAGGAGGGCGGCCTGCAGACCCCGGGCGACCTGGTTCTGCCGGTCGTACGTGCGGGCGCGGTCCAGCGCCTGGGCGATCAGGCCGCTGAGGGAGGTGAGCGCGGCGCGTTCCTCCGCGCTGAAGGGATGCGGCTGGGCGTAGGCGGTCAGCCAGCAGCCCACCGGGCGGCCGGACGCGATCAGGGGGAGGAAGGCCCAGGCCGCGTTCGTCGCCGCGTCGGCGATCTCGGGGTAGCTCTCCTCCAGTTGGCGGCGGGAGGCGAAGAAGGAGGGGACGCCGTCGGTGAGGGCCCGGGTGCCGGGGGTGGGGGCGGTCAGCGGCGTGTTGTCGAACCGCTCGCGGTCGGCGCGGCTGTAGCCGTGCGAGCCGACGATCCGCAGTCTTCCCTCCTCGGCCACGAGCAGGGCCAGTGCCTGGGCGTGGTAGGCGGGGAGGATGTGGTCGGCGACCAGGTCCACCACGTCCCGCACGCCGACGGCCTCGGTCAGCGCTCCGGCCAGGTGCATCAGGTGGTAGAGGGCGCCGGCCCGGGACGGACCGGCCGCACGCGCCGGCTGCGGGACGGCATCGGCGGTACGGGTGATGTGGACGCTGATGCCGGTGGCGTCCGGGTGGAGTGCGAAGGCGAGCTGCCGGTCGGGCGGTCGCAGGGCGGTGAAGGAGGTGGACTCCTGGCTGATCAGCGCCGCCAGGTAGCGGTCCTCGGGGACGGGGTCCCGCAGCCAGGGCAGCGCCTCCCACAGCCGGGCCCCCAGCAGCCCGTCCGCCGGTACGCCCAGGAGGTCGGCGGCCTTGGAGCTGACGTAGGTGAGCCGGCCCTGCCGGTCGAGGGCGCAGGTCCCGCCGGGGAGCCGGTCGATCAGCAGGGCGGCGCCGGAATCCGCGTCATGCCCTTCCGGAACGGCGGGAGGCTGGGGCAGGCTGCGGGGCCGGGGACCGGGCAGTATCCGCTGCCCCGCCCCGTCCGCCAGGTCCAGCAGCCGGGCGAGCCGGTCGCAGGCCGCGCCGATGCGCTCCCGCTCGTGCGAGCTCAGCACGTCGGGCCGCGAACTCGGCCACAGCAGGAGCACCGCGCCCCGGACGGTCGTCCCCGTGCGGATCGGCGCGGCCGCCAGCGCCAGCGGGTAGGGCAGCACGAGAGCGGCACGCGGATAGCGGCCGGCCATGTCGGCCTCCGAGCCGACCCACATCAGCGTCCGCCGCCGGACCGCGTCGGTCACCGGGAGCGGCACCCCGATCCGCAGCCGCCCCCACAGCTCCGCGACCTCGGGCGGCACCCCCGCCGTCACCTCCAGCACCAGCACCTGCTGGTCCTCGTCGAACAGGTAGACGCTGCCCACGTGCGCACCCACCTCCCGCAGGAGGCCGCCGAAGATCTGGTCGAGCAGCTGCCGCTCGAAGTCCACCCGCTCAGTCCCGGAGTCCATCACCCACGCGCCCCGCACCCGTCGACACGCCGAGGTCCGTGAACCGTGCAATGCGTCTCATACATAGACGGTACGAAAAAAACGGACCCGTGGTGTCGGTGGCGTTGCCTCACGCCGGCGCGTTCACCGCTGCCGCGAAGAGGCGGGGCGGGCGCGAACGCCGCCGCCGCGCGTCCCGCGGCCTACGGCACGCCGAGTTCGAACAGGACGTATCCCGCGTACGACCCGGAGGCCAGGGCCGCCGTGCCCAGCACCGTGGCCAGCGAGGGCCACCTCAGGCGGCGCATGGCCAGGGCGAGCGGGATGAACAGCGGGAAGAGGGGCAGCAGGTAGCGGGAGACGTTGCCGAAGATCTGCTGGGTGGTCATCACCATCAGGTAGGACAGCACCGTGTAGACGACCAGCACGGCCGGCGGGCGCAGCCGCGCCAGCAGCACCGTCAGCACCGGCACCGTCAGCGCCACCCCGACCCCGATGATGTCCTCGAAGGGCATCGCGAAGAGGTAGTCGTTGTGGCCCACGGGGACGGAGGTGAGCACGTCGAGGGTGTGCCGGCCGTAGTCGAACTTGTGGGCCCACGCGCCGTCCTGGAGCTTGCTGTAACCGCTCCAGTCACCCATGCGCCAACCGACCCAGCCCAGGTAGCCGAACACGCCCAGCGGCGCGATCGCCACCGCGACCAGGGGACGGCGCATGCCCTCCTGACGCCGCCACACCGCGAGCAGCCCGGCGACGGCGAGGGCGGCGACCAGGGTGACCGCGGTGGGCCGGGCGAGCCCGGCGGTGAAGGTCAGCACTCCGGCGGTGAGCCAGCGGCGGGTCATCACGGCGTAGCAGGCCCAGGCGGCCAGCGCCGTGTACACGGACTCCGAGTACACCGCCCACTCCGCTCCGGAACCGGGCCACACCGCCCACAGCCCGACGGCGATCAGACCGGCCCTGCGGCCGCCCAGCCGGGCCGTGACGGCGTGTATCCCGAGCGCCGCGACGAACGAGGAGAGGACCGAGACGGTCATGCCGGCGCCGTACGGGCCGAGGCCGGTGACCTCCGAGACCATGCGCATCAGTGCCGGGTAGAGCGGGAAGAACGCCGCCGAGTTGCCCTCGAGGGTGATCAGGCCGGTGGCGCCGGGTATCGGCTCCAGCGCGGGGTCGTAGCCGTGCAGGGCGATCTGCTGGTACCACCAGCCGTCCCAGCTGCCCAGCACGTCCCAGGTGTGGGCGCCGCCGCCGAAGCGCGGATGCTTCTCGCGGAAGTCGCCGGCCGAGTCCAGCAGGTACATGAAGACGGCGAAGCCCACGAGCTTCAGCACACCGTAGGTCGCGAGGACGGGTCCGTGGCGCACGGCGGCGCGGCGCAGCCGCTCCCGCGGGCCCGGAGCCGTGGGAGGGGAGACGTCGGGCCGGGCCTCGGAGGACGGGGCCGGGACGGCCGGGCTGGTCCGGGCGGTGGTCATGAGGCGGAGGATCCTGTCGTACGGCGGGAGCGGTGGCCGGGGAACACCCAGGCCCGCAGGAGGAGGAAGCGCAGCAGGGTCGCGGCGAGGTTGGCGAGGACCAGCGTCAGCAGCTCCACGCGCGGGCCGGCGCCGGGCGCGGTGTGGTGCAGGACGGTCAGGGACCCGCTGGTGAGGGCGAGCCCGACCAGGAAGGCCGCCAGGCCCTTGACCTGATGCCGGATCATCCCGCCGCGGCCCCGCACCCCGAAGGTGAGCCGCCGGTTCGCGGCGGTGTTGGCGACGGCGCTGGCCAGCAGGGCGAGCGCGTTGGCGGCCTGGGCGCCCGCCGTGGGCCGGAGCACGGTGTAGAGCAGCAGGTAGAACAGCGTGCTGGCCACGCCGACGGCGGCGAAGCGGAGCAACTGGGGGACCAGGCCGGGCGGCAGTTCGGGATCCTGGCCCGGCCCGCCGGTGCGGCGCAGCGCCGCCAGCGGCAGCCGGCCGTCGGCCAGGGCGCGGCCCAGCCGGGCCGTGCCGCGCAGGTCCGCCAGCGCCGTCGCCAGGATGTCGACCCGGCTGTCGGGGTCGTCCACCCAGTCCACGGGCACCTCGTGGATGCGCAGGCCGGCCCGCTCGGCTATCACCAGCAGCTCCGTGTCGAAGAACCACTCCCGGTCCTCGACCAGGGGCAGCAACCGCTCGGCGACGTCCCGCCGCACCGCCTTGAAGCCGCACTGCGCGTCGGAGAAGCCCACGGCGAGGGTGGAGCGCAGCAGGCCGTTGTAGCAGCGCGAGATGATCTCCCGCTTCGGCCCGCGCACGACCCGGGCGCCGCGGGCCAGCCGGGTGCCGATCGCGATGTCCGAGTGCCCGGAGATCAGCGGGGCGACCAGGGGCAGCAGGGCCGCGAGGTCGGTGGACAGGTCCACGTCCAGGTAGGCCAGCACCGGGGCCGACGACTGCGACCAGGCGGTGTGCAGGGCCCGGCCGCGTCCCTTCTCGTCCAGCCGGATCCAGTCCGTCCCCGGCAGCTCCCGCGCCAGGCGGGCGGCGATCCGCGGGGTGCGGTCGGTGCTGGCGTTGTCGGCGATGGTGATCCGGAACGGGTACGGGAACGTTTCGCCGAGGTGCGCGTGGAGCCGGCGGACGCACGGCTCCAGGTCGGTCTCCTCGTTGTGCACGGGGACGACCACGTCCAGGACGGGCTCCGGGTGGCGGGCGGGCAGCGGTGTGCGGCGCGGCAGGGCCACCGGGTCCGCGGACGCTGCGGGGGCGGGGCGGCCGATCGGCGTGGACCGCCTGGCGGTTCTCATGACGGGTACGCGGTCTCTTTCCGGCGGACGGCACGGTGGGGCCCGAAGAGGCATGCCGAGGTCGCCCGAGTCGGTGGTCGGGTGGACGACCCGGGGCCGAGGGGCCCGCGGGCGGAGGCGGCGGTGCGGTCGCTAACCGCTGCCGGCCGACTCGTGGCCGGCCGGGACGGAGGGCTCCCCGGAGGGCTCCGACGACGACGGAGGCGGAGACGTCGGCGGTGGGGGGACGGGAGGTGTGGAGGTCGGTGCCGCCCGCTCGCCCTCGGCGGTCGCGGCGGGCGGCGGGGCGAAGGTCGGCGTGCTGTCGCCGGCCGGGACCGTGGTGCCGGCGTCCGCGGTCGCGGGCGGGCTCGTGGCCGGCCGGGACGTGCTCGCGGTGGCGCCCGGGACCGATGCGGTGGGCGTCGGGCCGACGGCCGGAGGCGGTGTCGGACTGGTCGCCGGCAGGGGCCGGTCGTCGGTGGGCCCTGACCCCGCCCAGGGCAGCAGGGCGAGCCCGACGCTGAGCCCGGTCACGGCGAGGGCGGAGCCGCCGGCCCGCCACAGCATCCGGGACCGGCGACGGGCCCGGATGCCCTCGTACAGGCGTTGCCGCTGCTCGGGCGGGAAGGAGGCCTGCTGCCGGGTGTCGCGCATCATGCGGGTCAGCTCCCGCTCGAAGTCGTCCATCGCTTCTCCCCTCACCCCACGGGCCTGACGGTGTCGGACAGGAGCTGCCGCAGTCGCGCCACCCCGCGTGACGCGTGGGACCGGGCGGTGCCCACCGGACAGCCGAGGGCATGCGCCACCTGGGCCTCGGGCAGGTCCTCGTAGTAGCGCAGCACCACCGCGGCCCGCTGCCGGGGGGACAGCAGGGCCAGCGCGGCCTCCAGGCGCGAGCGTTCGGCCACGGTCGCGGACACGTCGCCCGGCTCGGGACGGTCGGGCAGCTCACCCACCGGGCGCTCGCCCCACCAGCGCCGCCGGGCGGAGCGGGCCGCCATCCGCACGAGCACCTTGCGGACGTACGCCTCCGGAGCCTGCTCGGCGACCTTCGGCCAGGCGAACCACAGCTTCACGAGGGCCTCCTGGAGCAGGTCCTCGGCCCGCTGGCGGTCGCCGCCGGTGAGCAGACGCGCGACATGGAGCAGCGCCGACCAGCGGGCAGCCACGAACTCGTCGAAGCCGTCTGCCCGAAACCGCTCCATCCCCACCGCCCCGTATCCGAACACGCCCTTACACCTCAGACAAAGACTCATGACCCCGCGAAACGATGCACCGAACCCCTGTGATCCACCTCACCCCGGGCGTGCGGGAAGGGGGTGGGCGCACGACGAAGGGCGGGCCGCGCGCCCCCGACCGCGTGAGAACGGTCGGGGGCGCGCGACCCGCCCCGGGACGACCCGGAAGTGGTTCCGGGTGCCGTGGTGCTAAGTGCGGTCGCCCTTCGGCTTGCCGAACCGGTCCGGAGTGCCGTGCGGCGGCGGGCTGAACGGCTGCGGCGAAGTAGCGGGCGACACCGGGGAACCCGTGCGGCCCGCTCCCTGCTCGGGGCGCGGCGCGCCCGGATCGCCGGACGTCGGCTCGGCCCCCGCGCGCAGCCGCTCCAGCCGGGCCGTCAGCAGCTCGGTCACCGGGAACCGGTCGGCGTGCGAGCGCTCGTGGACCAGGATCTCCTCGACCTCGCCCGCGGACAGCGAACGGATCCGGCTCTCCGGGCCGCCGATGGGCAGATGGTCGTAACCGGGCAGCGGCAGGGTGTTCCGGGCGGGGTCCGTCACGGTCCTCACTTCCCTGTGCACGACGTGGCGGGGCGCGACGGCGGCCGGGCCGCGCGGACGGTCAGCGGCCGCCCGGACCGCCGCTGCCGAACCCCCCGCTGCTGCCCCCGTCCCAGCGGGGCCGCTCCTGCGGCGCGCCGGTGCGGGTGCCGGAGTTGCCGAAACCGTCCATCTCGTGCGGCGTCAGGCGCTCGTCGCTCCTGGGCACCCCGTCGGGTTCCCGGTGCTCCCGGACCTCGCGGACCGGTCCGTCCCCGGGCGTCCGGGGCTGCTCCTCGGGGCGGGGCCTGCGGACCCGGCTGCGCGCGACCCGGCGGCTGCCGAAGGCGAACGCGCCGATCAGCAGGGCGACGACGACCACGGCCGCCACCACGAGCCCGGCGCCCAGGGCACCGCGGCCCGCGGCGAGGTCGGCCGTCTGCATCCATGAGGTGTTCGTCATGGCTCGCGAGTACCCCCGGTCCTCCCGGTGAACCGGCTCACTGCGACCGCGACGCGCGCGTCCGGGAGCGGTTCGCCTTGCGGACCGCGTCGAGCAGTTCCGCCTTCGACATCCGCGACCGTCCCTCGACGCCGAGGCGCCGGGCGACGTCGTACAGGTGCTGCTTCGACGCCCGCTCGTCCACGCCCTCCCCGCTGCGGCCGCCCTGCTCCCGGGGCCGGGCCGAGCGCGGGTCCGACGGTCCCCTGCGGCCGCCCTCCTTGCGCTCCCAGTGGTCCCCGACCTTCTCGTGGGTGTGCTTCAGCGCCCCGTAGGCCACGCGGTGCGCCCGCTCGCCCTCGCCGTACTGCTCCACGGCCGAGTCGTGCGCCTTGATCCAGGTGTGCTGGGCGTCCTCGGAGGAGCGCTCCAGGGTCGAGGGGAGTTCCTGCCGTCCGGGCACCTGTCCCACCTCCGTGCCTCCTCGGGTCCGAGCGCCGCCCGAGTGCCCGGCGGCGGGTCCGGAAAACCGTGCGGAACCCTTGGGAACACCGGGTTTGACCGCAACGGCCGGGGCTACCCGCGCAGTGTGACGACGACATCCCAGGAGGAGCTGTTCCGGTTCCTGGAGGACCGTTTCGCGTGCGCCCAGGCGTGCACCGAGTGCGCGCGTGCCTGTGCGACGCGGGCGAGTCTCGTGGACCCGGACGGCGCCGAGAACCAGGAACTCGTACGACGTAAGGGCATCATGTGCGCGGAGGTGTGCGACGCGACCTGCCGCGTGCTGTCCGAGCAGAACCAGGTGGACGAGGAGACCATCCGGGTCCAGGTGGAGTGGTGCCGGCAGGTGTGCCTGGAGAGCGCGCAGGTGTTCGACGCGCATCCCGGGGCGGAGCGCACGGCGGAGGCCTGCCGGGCCTGCGCGCGGGCCTGCACGGATTTCCTCACCACCCTGAACTGAGCGGCCCGGGCGATCCGGACCGCACGCCCCGCCCGGGGACGCCCGCCGGGCCGGGGAGGCCGTCGGTGCGCCGGACGGGGCACGGCCGCCCGGCGCGGTACAAACTCGGGCGAGATGTCGCCATACTGGACGAGCCAGGGGAGGGCGCGGCGGACAGCGACGGGGGCGGGCGCAGGAGATGGGGGACAGCAGGCTCATCCACGGCCGGTACCGGCTGCTCGACGAGATCGGGCGCGGGGGCATGGGGGAGGTCTGGCGGGCACGGGACGAGTCACTGGGGCGGCAGGTCGCCGTCAAGTGCCTCAAACCGCTCGGCCCGCACCACGACCAGTCGTTCAGCCGCGTGCTGCGCGAACGGTTCCGCCGCGAGGCCCGGGTGGCCGCGGCCCTCCAGCACCGCGGGATCACCGTCGTGCACGACTTCGGGGAGTCCGAGGGCGTGCTCTACCTGGTGATGGAACTGCTCCAGGGCCGCAACCTCAGCCAGCTGCTGGAGGACAACAAGCAGCACCCGCTGCCGGTCGACGAGGTGGTGGACATCGCCGAGCAGGTCGCCGCCGCCCTCGCCTACACCCACGACCAGGGCATCGTGCACCGGGACCTGAAGCCCGCCAACATCGTGCGGCTGGACGACGGCACGGTGAAGATCTGCGACTTCGGCATCGCCCGCCTCGGCCACGACATCGGCTTCACCTCCCGGCTCACCGGCACCGGCATCGCGATGGGCACCCCGCACTACATGTCACCGGAGCAGATCAGCGGCTCGCAGGTCGACCGGCGCAGCGACCTGTACTCCTTCGGATGCGTGCTGTACGAGATCGCCACCGGGGTCCCGCCGTTCGACCTCGACGACGCCTGGGCGGTCCTCGTCGGCCACCGCGACACCCCGCCCCGCCCGCCGCGCGGTCACCGCGCCGAACTGCCCGAGCACCTGGAGCGCGTCATCCTGGACCTGCTGGCCAAGGACCCCGACGGGCGCCCGGACAGCGCCCGCGAGCTGGCCCGCCGTCTCGCCGCGCTGAGGACCGGGCCGCCGCCCGTCCCGGCCGCGGCGGCGGCCCGGCGGGAGCCCGGGGCGGTCCGGGACGCGGTCGGGCCCGTGCCCGCCGCCCGGCCCGCACCGGTGGGGCGGGCGGCCCGGCTGCCGTCCTGGACCCGCTCCATGACCACCGGGCACAAGGCGGTCGGCGCCGGACCGCGCAGAACGCCCCCGGACCCCGCGGCCGGCCTGTCCGGCGAGTGGATCGCACGTCCCGCGACCGGCCGCGACGGGGAACCCGTACCGGACGAACGGCCCGCCCCGCCGGACCGGGCGCTGACCGCCCTGGCCGGACGGCACAACGCGGGCCTGAGCCTGGGCCGGCTGGGCCGCTGGACGGAGGCGGGCGAGGTGCACCGCGCGGTCGCCGCCGAGCGCGAGCACCTGCTCGGCCCCGACCACCCCGACACGCTCGCCAGCCGCTACGAGGTCGCCTTCGCCCTCAGCCGCACCGGCCGCGCCGCCGACGCGCTGCGCGTCTACAAGCAGGTGGCCGAGGCCCGTATCCGCGCGCTGGGCGCCGACCACCCGGACACCCTCGCCGCCCGCCAGGAGATGGCCTACGTCCTCGCCCAGACGGGCCGCCCCTTCGACGCCCACCAGGTCTACCTGTCGGTGCTCGCCGACCGCGAGCGCACCGTGGGGCCCGACCACCCCGACACCCTGCGCTGCCGCCACAACCTCGCCTTCAACCTCGGCAGGCTCGGGCGGCTGGAGGACTCGTACGGCATGGCGTGCGAGGTGGCCGCCGCCCGCGCCCGGGTGCTCGGTCCCGAACACCCGGACACCCTCGTCACCCGCTACGACATCGCCTACACCCTGGGCCTGCTGGGCCGCTGGGCGGAGGCCCTGGAGACCTACCGCGAGGTCGCCGGGGCCCGTGCGAGAGCCCTCGGTCCCGACCACGCCGACACCCTCGCCGCCCGCTACGGGATCGGCATCGGCCTGGGCCGGCTCGGCCGCACCGAGCAGGCCCTCGAGCTCTACCGGGGCCTGGTCGAGGACCGCACCCGCGTCCAGGGGCCCGACCACCCCGAGACCCTGCGCGCCCGGCACGGCCTCGGCGTCAACCTGGGCCGGCTCGGCCGCTGGGCGGAGGCCCTCGCCGAGGCCCGTGACGTGTGCGCCCTGCGCGAGCGCGTCCTCGGCGCCGACCATCCGGACACCCTGGTCAGCCGTCGCGAGGTCGCCGTCGGCCTGGGCTGGCTGGGCCACTGGGCGGACGCGCTGACCGAGTACCGGAGGGTCGCCGAGACCCGCGAACGCCTCCTCGGCGCGGACCACGCCGACACCCTCGCCGCCCGCGACGACGAGGCCCACTGCCTGGAGCGGCTGGGCCGCGGCGCCGAGGCCGTCGAGCTGCACCGCCGCGTGGCGGCCCTGCGCCGGCCGTAGGGGAGTCCTCTGGCCGGTCCGGATCACCGCGTGCTACGAAGGACCATGACCGCATCCGAGGCATCCCGGACGTACGACGCCGTCATCGTCGGCGGAGGCCACAACGGTCTCGTCGCCGCCGCCTACCTCGCCCGGGCCGGGCGCTCGGTGCTGGTGCTGGAGCGGCTGGACCACACCGGCGGAGCGGCGGTGTCCGCCCGGCCCTTCCCCGGCGTCGACGCCCGGCTGTCCCGCTACTCGTACCTGGTCAGCCTGCTGCCCGGTAAGATCGTCCGCGACCTCGGGCTCGACGTCCGGCTGCGCGCCCGGACCATCTCCTCGTACACCCCCGCCGAACGCGGCGGACGGCCCACCGGCCTGCTCGTCGGCGGCGGCGAGCGGCGCACCCGCGAGGCGTTCGCCCGGCTCACCGGCTCCGAGAGCGAGTACCGGGCCTGGCGGCGCTTCCACGACATGACCGGCCGGGTCGCCCGGCGCGTCTTCCCGACCCTCACCGAGCCGCTGCCCACGCGCGAGGACCTGCGCCGCGCCGTCGGCGACGAGGAGGCCTGGCGGGCCCTCTTCGAGGAGCCGATCGGCGTCGCCGTCGAGGAGCACTTCGCCGACGACCTGGTGCGCGGCCTCGTCCTCACCGACGCCCTCATCGGCACCTTCGCCGACGCCCACGATCCCTCGCTCAAGCAGAACCGCTGCTTCCTCTACCACGTCATCGGCGGCGGCACCGGCGCCTGGGACGTACCGGTCGGCGGCATGGGCGCCCTCACCGACGCGCTGGCCGACGCCGCGCGCGCGGCCGGCGCGGTCATCGCCACCGGCCACGAGGCGATCCGCGTCGACACCGACGGCCGCACGGCCGAGGTCACCCACCGCACGGCCGACGGCGAGGGCGTCGCCGCCGCGCGGCACGTCCTGGTGAACGCCTCCCCGCGGGAACTGGCGGCCCTTCTCGGCGACCCGCCCCCGCCGCCCGCCGAGGGAGCCCAGCTCAAGGTGAACATGCTGCTCACCCGGCTGCCGAGACTGCGCGACACCTCCGTCGACCCGCGCGAGGCGTTCGCCGGGACCTTCCACATCGCCGAGGGGTACGGGCAACTGGCCGCCGCCTACGCCCGGGCCGCCGCCGGCGAACTGCCCGCCGAGCCGCCCTCCGAGATCTACTGCCACTCGCTCACCGACCCCACGATCCTCGGCCCGGACCTGGCCGCACGGGGCTACCAGACGCTCACCCTGTTCGGCCTGCACGCCCCGGCGCGGCTGTTCGAACGGGACAACGACGCCGTGCGCGAGGAACTGCTGACGTCGACGCTGGCCCGGCTCGACGCCCATCTGACCGAACCGCTCGCCGACTGCCTGGCCACCGACGCCGACGGACGCCCCTGCCTGGAGGCCAGGTCCCCGCTGGACCTGGAACGCGACCTCGGGCTGCCCGGCGGCCACATCTTCCACCGCGACCTGTCCTGGCCCCACGCCCAGGACGGCACCGGCCGCTGGGGCGTGGAGACCCGGCACGCAGGCGTCCTGCTGTGCGGCGCGGGCGCGGTGCGCGGCGGCGGGGTGAGCGGAGTGCCGGGACACAACGCGGCGATGGCGGTGCTGGAGGCGGGCGACTGACGCCGGAGGCCGCCGGGGTCAGTCGGCCGACCGGGTCCACCCCACCGCCCGGACGCGTGCCGCGTCCGCCGGCCGGGACTCGTCGAAGAGCACGCCGCCCGCCGCCGTCCCGACCCGCACCGCGTCGACGTAGACGCCGCGCCCGACGTACAGCCGGTCCGTCGTGTACCGCCAGCGCAGCGTGAGGTCCGGTGCGGCGGGCAGGGCCGCGGCGAGCCCGTGCCAGACGCGGCCCGACCAGCCGGTGGCCGTGCCCTCCGGGTGCCGCTCGGGCTCCCCGCCCCGGCGCTTCACGGTGAACGGCACCGCCTGCCAGGTCGTGCCGCCGTCCGTGCTGGCCTCCAGCACGAGGACGTCGGCGCGGGGCTCGGTGTCCCACCACAGCGCGCAGCGCAGCCGCGCGTCACCGGACGACGTGTCCAGCGCGGGCAGCGCGAGGGTCGCCGTCGCCGGGCCCGCCATCCCGGAGAACCACGCCGTGCGACCCCGCGCCGGCCGGACCGGGACCGCCCGGGCCAGACGGTTCGCGGCGGCCACCCGGGGAGCGGATCCGGACCGCCAGCTGCGCACCGGGTGCACCGAGTTGCCCAGCACGACGAGGAACGAGTCGGTCGTCGGGTCGAGCACCAGCGAGGTCCCGGTGAACCCGGTGTGGCCGGCCGTGCGCGGAGTGGCCATCGCGCCCATGTACCAGTGCTGGTGGAGCTCGAAGCCGAGCCCGTGCTCGTCCCCGGGGAAGGCGGTGTTGAAGTCGGTGAACATCAGCTCCACCGACGCGGGTTCCAGGATGCGCGCCCGGCCGTACGCGCCCCCGTTGAGCAGGGTCCGCCCGAGCACGGCCAGGTCCCAGGCGCACGAGAACACGCCCGCGTGGCCCGCGACCCCGCCCAGGCCGTGGGCGTTCTCGTCGTGCACCTCGCCCCACACCAGTCCCCGGTCGAGACCGGACCACGGCCTGCGGGCGTCCTCTGTGGCCGCGATGCGCGGCTTCCAGGAGGCGGGCGGGTTGTAGCGGGTGCGGTGCATGCCGAGCGGGCCGGTGATCTCGTCGTGCAGGAGGACGTCCAGGGTGCGGCCGGTGGCCTCCTCCAGGACCAGCTGGAGCGAGATCAGGTTCAGGTCCGAGTACAGGTACGCGCTGCCGGGCGGGCTGACCGGCGCCTCGTCGAAGACCAGCCGGACCTTCTCCTCGTACGTGGGCGCCGCGTACAGCGGGATCCAGGCGCGGAAACCGGAGGTGTGCGTGAGCAGCTGGCGGATCGTCACGTCCTGCTTGCCGGCGCGCCCGAAGTCCGGCAGGTACGAGGCGACGGCCGCCTCCAGCTCCAGCGCGCCCCGTTCGATCTGCTGCACGGCGAGGATCGAGGTGAACAGCTTCGACACCGAGGCCAGGTCGAAGACGGTGTCCTCGGCCATCGGAATCTGCTGCTCCGCCGGGAACTCGACACCGGTGTCGGTCTCCTCGTCGTACGCGCGGTAGCGCACCGCCATGCCGATGGGCTCGTGCAGCGCGACGGTGCCGCCGCGCCCGGCGAGCAGCACGGCCCCCGCGTACCAGGGGTGCCGGGGTGAGGGGCCGAGGAACGCCTCGGCGTCGGCGACGAGTTGCCGCAGCTGCCCGGGGAGCAGTCCGGCGCGCCGGGCCGATCCGCGCCGCAGGGTGGTGCGCCCGCCGCCCGACGGGGCGGCCGCCGAGGCCGGATCGGCGGGGAGGGCGGCGAACGCGAGGGCGCCGCCCAGGGCCAGTGCCCCTCCGCCCAGCCGGCGGCGCGTGATGCCTCTCGCCCCTTCGTCCGTCATGAGGTTCCTCCCGTGTCGTCACCCGGTGCGGGTTGAAAGAATCTTCCGGGGATCGCCGTGCGGAGTGAAACTTTCCTGTCAGGAGGGGTGGGTGTCAATGGGGCGTGCGCGGCCGAAGAGCGGCCCGGGACCGGCGTCTTGACCTCTCCCGGCCGGTGAAACGAGGATCACCTGTCATGACGCCCGGACACGGCAGCACGGTCGACGGAGTCCTGCGACGCAGCGCCCGACGCACCCCGGCACGCGTCGCCGTCGAGTACGGCGACCGCACCTGGACCTACGACGAACTCGACGCCGCCGTCTCCCGCGCGGCGAGCGTCCTCCTCGCCGAGGGGCTGTCCCCCGGCGACCGGGTCGGCGCCTACGGCCACAACTCCGACGCCTATCTGATCGGTTTCCTCGCCTGCGCCCGCGCGGGCCTGGTGCACGTGCCGGTGAACCAGAACCTCGTCGGTGACGATCTCGCCTACCTCGTCGAGCAGTCCGGCAGCGCCCTGGTCCTCGCCGACCCCGGTCTCGCCGCCCGGCTGCCGGACGGGGTGCGGACGCTGCCGCTGCGCGACACCGACGGCTCGCTGCTCGCGCGGCTGGACGGGGCGCCCCCGTACGACGGCCCCGAGCCGCGCTCCGAGGACCTGGTGCAGCTGCTGTACACCTCCGGCACCACCGCGCTGCCCAAGGGCGCGATGATGACCCACCGGGCCCTGGTGCACGAGTACCTGAGCGCGATCACCGCGCTCGACCTCGCCGCGGGCGACCGCCCCGTGCACGCGCTCCCGCTGTACCACTCGGCGCAGATGCACGTCTTCCTGCTGCCCTACCTCGCGGTCGGCGCGACCAACGTCGTCCTCGACGCGCCCGACGGGGACCGGCTCCTCGACCTGATCGAGGAGGGCCGGGCGGACAGCCTGTTCGCTCCGCCCACCGTGTGGATCGGCCTGTCGAACCGCCCCGACTTCGCGACCCGGGACCTGAGCGGCCTGCGCAAGGCGTACTACGGGGCGTCGGTCATGCCGGTCCCGGTGCTGGAGCGGCTGACGGAGCGGCTGCCCTCGCTGGCGTTCTACAACTGCTTCGGGCAGAGCGAGATCGGCCCGCTGGCCACGGTCCTCGGTCCCGGCGAACACCGGGGGCGCATGGACTCCTGCGGACGGCCCGTGCTGTTCGTGGACGCGCGCGTCGTCGACGAGGACGGCGAGGACGTGCCCGACGGAACCCCGGGCGAGATCGTGTACCGCTCGCCGCAGCTGTGCGAGGGCTACTGGGAGAAGCCGGAGGAGACCGCCGAGGCCTTCCGCGGCGGCTGGTTCCACTCCGGGGACCTCGCGGTACGGGACGCGGACGGCTACCTCACGATCGTCGACCGGGTGAAGGACGTCATCAACTCCGGCGGCGTCCTGGTCGCCTCGCGCCAGGTCGAGGACGCGCTCTACACCCACCCGGCCGTGGCCGAGGCCGCCGTGATCGGCCTGCCCGACGCCCGCTGGGTCGAGGCCGTCACGGCGGTCGTCGTCCCGCGCGGCGAGGTCACCGAGGCGGAGCTGATCGCCCACGCGCGCGAGCGGCTCTCCGGCTTCAAGGCGCCCAAGAGGGTGCTGTTCACGGACGAACTGCCGCGCAACGCCAGCGGGAAGATCCTCAAGCGGGAGCTGCGCGACCGCTTCGGGGCGTGAGCACGCCCACGACCGGTCTCGCCGGGCGGCGCCCACAGTACTCTGGGTGAAGTGGTTCACTCGTAGTGCTGCAGCGGGAGCGGGGGCATGGGGAGACGGAACGACCAGCGGCGTGCCGCCCTGGTGGACGCCGCGATCGAGGTGCTGGCCCGGGACGGTGCCCGCGGGCTGACCTTCCGCGCGGTGGACACCGGGGCCGCCGTGCCCCCCGGCACCGCGTCCAACTACTTCGCCGACCGCGACGACCTGCTCACCCAGGCCGGCGCCCGTGTCTACGAGCGGCTCCAGCCCGACGGGGCCACCCTCGCCCGCCACCGGACGGCCGACCGCGACCGGGAGACCTACGCGGAGCTGATGCGGGAACTGGTCGGCCGCATCGCCTCCTTCCGCACCGGCTACCTGGCGCTGCTCGAGCTCCGGCTGGAGGCGACCCGCCGCCCCGGACTGCGCGAGGTGCTCACCGAACGCGTCCGTGCCGACGTCGACGCCAACGTCGCCCACCACGAGGCCTCCGGCCTCCCCGGCGACGCCACGGCCGTCAAGCTGCTCTACCTCGCCCTGAACTGGCTGGTCGTCGAACAGCTCACCCTGCCGGACGTCTTCACGGAGGCCGAGCGCGAACGGCTGGTGACGGCCGCGGTCGAGCGCATCGTGGCGGCACGGTAGCCGGGCGGGCCGCGGGCCCTACCCGCGCAGATCCACGATCCGCCGGATCTTGCCCACCGACCGCTCCAGCGTCTCCGGATCGACGATCTCCACTTCGGCCGACACCCCGATGCCGTCCTTCACGGCCGCCCCGATGGACCGTGCGGCCGTCTCCCGCGCCGCGGCGTCCGCGTCGGGCCGGGCCTCCGCGCGGACGGTGAGGCGGTCCAGCCGGCCCTCCCGGGTGAGCCGGAGCTGGAAGTGCGGTGCGACGCCCGGCGTGCGCAGCACGATCTCCTCGATCTGCGTGGGGAAGAGGTTCACCCCGCGCAGGATCACCATGTCGTCGCTGCGGCCGGTGATCTTCTCCATCCGCCGGAACACCCGCGCGGTGCCCGGCAGCAGCCGGGTCAGGTCCCGCGTCCGGTACCGGACGACCGGCATCGCCTCCTTGGTGAGCGAGGTGAAGACGAGCTCACCCCGCTCGCCCTCCGGGAGGACCTCGCCGGTGACCGGATCGACGACCTCCGGGAAGAAGTGGTCCTCCCAGATGTGCAGGCCGTCCTTGGTCTCCGCGCACTCCTGCGCGACGCCGGGCCCGATCACCTCCGACAGCCCGTATATGTCGACCGCGTCGATCGCGAACCGCTCCTCGATCTCCTGCCGCATCCGCTCCGTCCACGGCTCCGCGCCGAAGATCCCCACGCGCAGGGAGGTCCCGCGCGGGTCGACGCCCTGCCGCTCGAACTCGTCGAGCAGCGTGAGCATGTAGGACGGCGTCACCATGATGATCGAGGGCTTCAGGTCCTGGATCAGCGTCACCTGGCGGGACGTCATCCCGCCGGACGCGGGGATCACCGTGCAGCCGAGCCGTTCGGCGCCGTAGTGGGCGCCCAGACCGCCGGTGAACAGGCCGTAGCCGTACGCCACGTGGGCCACGTCCCCGGGCCGGCCGCCCGCCGCGCGGATGGAGCGGGCCACCAGGTCCGCCCACAACGACAGATCGCCCTCCGTGTAGCCGACGACCGTGGGGCGCCCGGTGGTGCCGCTGGAGGCGTGGACGCGGCGGATGCGGTCGCGGGGCACGGCGAACATCCCGTACGGGTAGTTCTCCCGCAGGTCCGCCTTGGTGGTGAACGGGAAGCGGGCCAGATCGGACAGCGAGCGGCAGTCGTCGGGGTGGACGCCCGCCTCGTCGAAGGACTCGCGGTAGAACGGCACGTTGTCGTACGCGTGCCGCAGCGAGCTCCGCAGCCGCTCGAGCTGGAGCGCCCGCAGCGCCTCGAGGCCGAGCCGTTCCGCCGGGTCCAGCAGGTCCGCCGCCTCCGTCATCAGGACCTTCCTCCCACCAATCGCACCAATCCGGGCGACCGATCATTCGGTCGATCTTCCTGGATCAGTAAGTCAGGCCACCGCCCCCCGGGGCAAGAGCCCCGCCCGCACTTTTCCCGCGCCGGAACGGGCGCCCCTCGGCGAAACCCGTTGCGCGCCGGCGCCGCCGGGCACGAGGATCGACGGCATGCCGATCTTCACCGCCGGGGACGGGACCCGTCTCGCGTACCACGTACGGGGTGAGGGCGAGCCCCTTGTCGTCCTGCCCGGAGGCCCCATGCGGGCCAGTGCCTACCTCGGCGGCCTCGGCGGGCTGGACGCCCACCGCCGGCTGGTCCTGCTCGACCTGCGCGGTACGGGGGAGTCGGCGGTGCCGGCGGACCCGGCGACGTACCGCTGCGACCGGCTCGTCGACGACGTCGAGGCGCTCCGCGTCCACCTGGGCCTGGACCGGACGGACCTGCTGGCCCACTCGGCGGGCGGAAGCCTCGCCGTGCTGTACGCGGCCCGGCATCCCGAGCGCGTGGGACGGCTGGCGCTGATCACGGCCACCCCGTGGGCGCTCGGCATGCCGGCGACGGCCGGGCACCGGCTCACGGCGGCCCGGCTGCGGCGGGACGAGCCGTGGTTCCCCGCGGCGTTCCCCGCCTACGAGGCCTGGCTGGCCGGCTCCGGGGACTTCGACGACGTCTTCCTGCCGTTCTTCTACGGCCGCTGGGACGACACCGCCCGCGCCCACGCGGCGGGCGAGGAGGAGCAGGTCAACGAGGAGGCCTGCGACCTCTACGGCTCCACCGGCGCCTACGACCCTCCCGCGACCCGCGCCGCACTGGCCCGGCTCACGGCCCCGGTGCTGGTCCTCGCCGGTGAGCTCGACGGCGGACCCGCCCCGGATCTCGCCCGCCGCGCCGCGGACGCGTTTCCGGCGGCCGAGCTCGCGGTGCAGCCGGGTGCCGGGCACTACCCGTGGCTGGACGACCCGGAGTGGTTCGCGGGGCGCGTCGGGGAGTTCCTCACGCGGCCGGCGCAGCGGCCTCCCCGCCCCGCGGTCCGTACGCCGTCATGAAGCGGTCACGGAACTCGTCCATGCCCCAGCGCGGAGCGTCCGGAGCCGGCTCGAGACCGTCGGTCCAGCCCCAGTCGGCCACCCGGTCCAGCACCTCCGGATCCTTGGCGACGATGGTGACCGGCACGTCCTTGTCGGTGCTCCCGCCGGTGACGGTGGGCACCGGCTGGTGATCGCCGAGGAAGACCAGGACCGTGTCCTCGTCGCCGTACCGCTCGACCCACTCGGTCAGGCTCCGCAGCGAGTACTCGATGGCCCGCCGGTACTCGGTGCGCACCCTCTCCGGGTCCTTCCAGACCTCCTTCGGGTCCGTGCCCTCCTTCTTGATCCCGTGGAACACCGAGCCGTCTCCGAGGTCGTCCCAGTCGATCACGCGGGCGATGGGGGACCACGGGCTGTGACTGGAGGCCAGGATGATCTCCGCCATGATCGGCTCGCGGTCCTTCTTCCCGTGCTCCAGCCGTTCGAAGGCCTCCAGGCTGAACTGGTCGGGCACGGGGGTCCAGCTGAAGTACGGGCCGTGGTAGCCGAGCCGCTCGGAGTCGTAGACGTGGTCCAGCCCGAAGAACTCGCCCTCCGGCCAGGCCCGGCGCACCCCGGGCACGATGCCGACGGTGCGCCAGTCACCGGTCTTGCGGAAGTACCTGGTGAGGGTCATGCGGTCGCTGGTGGTCAGACTGCGGTAGCGCTGCTGGTTCTTGATCCACAGACCGGACAGGAAGGTCGAGTGGGCGAGCCAGCTGCCGGCGCCCGTCACCGGCGAGGTGAGCCAGCCGCTGCGTGAGGCGAAGCCGGCGGACTCCAGCCTGCCGGCGCCCTCCGCGAGGACCGCGCCGATCGGCTCCGCCATCGCCGGGTCGTCGATCGCCACCCGGCCGTAGCTCTCGATGAAGGTGAACAGGACGTCCTTGCCGCGCAGACCGGTGAGCAGCCGGTCGGGCGGCGTCTTCGCGAAGGCGTCGACGGAGGCCTGTTCCTCGAAGACCCGCGCGTCGCGCAGGCCCGCGCGCACCTGCTCCACACGGTTGCCCAGCATCTCCGCGGTTCCCCTGGTGGCGACCGGGACACTGGTGATCTGCACGCCCAGGGTGACGCAGGTGATCCACGCGACGCCCAGGACCAGCGTGGTCCGGACGGCGACGGGGCGGTGACGGGTCATCAGGTCGGTCAGCCGCACCGTCGCCAGCGTCATGAGCACGAGCAGGGCGACGAACAGGACGATCACCCCGGCCACGGCGAGCACCTGACCGCCCCGGCCGAACGACTCCCGGACGAAATCCGCCGCGTCGTCGAGCAGGATCCAGTCGAGCACCAGGTCGAAGGGCCGGGCCAGCACCTGGTGGAAGCCCATGTCCACGAACTTCAGGACGGTGAGCAGACCGAGCAGGACGCCCGAGACCGCCGCCGCGATCCGCCGTGGCCTCGGGGGCAGCGCGAGCAGCAGGGTCGCGAGCAGGATCCCCTCGGCGGGGAGACGGAGGAACGCGTCGACCGTGAGCCGTTCCACGCGGTTCGGCGCGAGGAGCGCGAACAGCACCAGTGCCCCGGCGAGGACGGTCGTCCCCACGGTGACGCCGCGTGCCGTACGGGGCAGGCGGCGCCGCCAGCCGAACCAGCCCGGGCGCGCGGCGACCGGCGCGGCGCCGGAGGCCGCCGCGGCCCCGTCCGCTTCCCCGGGCGCGGGAGCGGGCGCGGTGCCCTCCTCGTCCGCTCCGTCCCCGGTGGTGTCCGACAGTCGGCGGGAGCGAGTGAAGAGCGACACCCGGAGGTCCTTCCGTGCGGTCCTGCGATGGCATGACGACGAGGCCCGGCGGGCGGGCCTGCCCCCACCAGTACGTCCGCGGGGCGCTCCGGGTTCAACGGACACCGCCGTGGAAAGGTACTTCCCGCGCGGCCTGTCGGGGGCAGGGACCGCTCGCTAGGCTGGCCCGCGGACGACGGAATCGGGAGGAGCACGGACGTGGCCGAGAGCACCACCCAGCAGCGCCCGCTCATGGGCTGGGACAAGCCGGACCTGGACCTCAGCAACGCGCAGTGGCAGTCCAGCAGCCGCGGACTGGGCGATGTCCAGATCGCCTTCGTGGAGGGCTTCATCGCGATGCGCAACAGCGGCCGCCCGGAGAGCCCTTCCCTGATCTTCACCCCCGCCGAGTGGGGCGCGTTCGTGTCGGGAGCCCGGGAGGGGGAGTTCGACCTGACGTGAACCGGGCCCGCGGGAGCCCGGGCCCCCGCCGGCCGCCCCGCCGGAACCGTCACCGTTCCGGGACGTGTCCCCCGCGTTTTTCCGGACAGGCGACCGGAAGCGCCTTTCCCGGTCCTCACCTGGGCCAGACTGGTCCGGGAAGGCGGAGGCCGTACACCGGAGGCGAGGAGACATGGACACCCAGCCGGTCGTCGCGGCGGTCGACGGTTCGGACGACAGCCTGCGCGCCCTGGAGTGGGCCCTCGACGCCGCCCGTCGGCGCGGAGCCCCGCTGCGGATCGTGCACGTACGTCAGTACGCCCCCTGGACGCAGCCCGAGGTCCTGGCCGCCGTTCCGCCCGACCCGGACGACGATCCGGTCCTCGACCAGGTCCGCGCCCGTCTGAAGGGGCACTCCGGGCTCCCGGCCGTCGAGTACGCAGCCCTGGTGGGCGCGCCCGGCGCCGTGCTGCCCGAACTGGGGACCACGGCCCGGCTGCTGGTGCTCGGTTCCCGGGGCCGCGGCGGCTTCGCCAGCCTGCTGCTCGGCTCGAACTCCCTGGCAGCGGCCCGCGACGCCGAGTGCCCCGTCGTCGTGGTGCCCCGGCCCGGGCGCGGCGCCGACGGCGAGCCGCCGGCCGAGCCGGGCCGGCTGGTGGTGGCCGGCCTGAACGCCGACAGTCCCGACGAGGCCACGCTCGCCTTCGCCTTCGCCGAGGCCGCCCTGCGCGGCGCCCGGCTCCGGATCGTCGCCGCCTACCCCTGGCCCCTGCAGACCTGGTTGCTGCCGGGGGAGCTGCCTCCGCCGGGGATCGACCAGGGCGCCGTCGAGCACGAGACGCGCGTCCTCGCGGACGGCTTCCTCGCCCCGCACCGCGAACGGCACCCCGGGGTCACCGCCGAGACACGGGTGCTGCCCGGCGACGCGGCCGGTCACCTGGTCGAGGCCTCCCGGGACGCGGCGCTGGTCGTCGTGGGCCGGCACCGCCGCCGCCTGCTGGCGCCGGCCCGCATGATGGGCTCCGTCACCCAGGCCGTCCTGCTGCACGCCCAGAGCCCGGTCGCGGTGGTCCCGCCGGCCCCACCGGAGGAGTAGGGCCCGAGCCGGACGCGCCCGCACATCCCGTGCGCGGCGTCCCTCCGGACGGACGACGGGAGGTCCGCGCCGGGAGGCCCGCGACCGGCCCCGGCGGCTTCCGGCGCGCCTATCATCGGCCCATGCGGGATTCGATCAGCAGGGACGCCCGGCTCACCCTGGACCTCGCCCTGACCGTCCGGCACGACGGCGCCGGCGGGGTCGCCGACGACCTGGCCGACCCCGCCGGCCTCACCGCCTGGGTGCACGCCCACCCCGACGCGGTGCCCGGCGCGGACCGCTTCACCGCCGACGCCGAGGGCCTCGCCGCCGTCCGTGAGCTGCGCGCCGCCGTCCGCGCCCTCTTCGCCCGGGCCGTGCGCCCGGACGAGCCGAGCCCCGCGGACGCGGCCCGGCTGCTGCCCGTGCCCGAGGCCCTGCGGCGCCTGAACGAGGCGGCCGCCCGCACCCCCACCGTGCCGGTCCTGCGGTGGGCCGAGGGAGCCGGGCCCGTCGCGCACCGGTGTCCCGTCGGGGACGGGGACGACCTGACCGCCGTCCTGGCGCAGGCCGCGATCGGCTTCCTCGCGAGCCCCGACCGGCAGCGGCTGCGCGCCTGCCACGCGCCGCGCTGCGTGCGGTACTTCCTGAAGGAACACCCCCGTCAGGAGTGGTGCAAACCGTCCTGCGGCAACCGCGCCCGGGTGGCCCGCCACCACGAACGGCACCGGCGGACCGCGTGACGGCGACGGCACCGACTGCCGTCCGCCCGTCCCTCCGTTCGCGGGCCCGGGCACGTACCATGGCGGCATGTCGTTCCTCCGCCGCCGCAGCGCCACCCCCGCCGGGCCCGACTTCGACGTACTGGCCATGGACCCGGGCGACTGGCCCGGCAACCTGGGCGCCGGGCTGCTGCCCGCCCCCGACGGCAGCTGCCAGGGCGTCTTCCTGCGTTACGACCTGTTCGGCGGCCGCGGCCCCGCGATGATCATCGGCAACCTGCCGGAGGGCTCCCCGGCCCGGGACGTCCCCGAGGGCGAGGTGCCCTTCGAGGTCGGGCAGCTGCTGCTGGCGCTGGAGAACGACGAGGAGGTCACCGTCGTCGGCACCGAGGACGTGCCGGTGATGCAGGGCGACAACCTGCTGATCGTGCGCCGCGTCAAGCTCTCCGAGGGCCGGATCTCCTGCGTGCAGTTCGACCGCAGCGACAACGTCCTGGTCACCATCGCCGCCTGGGACCGCCCGATCACCGACGACCTGTACGCCCTCCTCAAGCCGCTGCCCGCGGAACTGTTCCAGCAGGGCTGACCCCGACCGCGTGCGAGGGGCCGGGCCCGGCGCACGGCCGGCCCCGGCCCCTCCGCCCGATGCGGCCGCCCCTACGCCGGCCTCACCGTCACGTCCGCCGCCCGCACGAAGCCGACCCGGTGCCCGAACTGGATCTCGTAGTACAGGTCCTTGCCGGTCACGACCCGGTGCGAGGCCTCGTCGAAGGTCACCGCGTAGTAGTACTCGCCGGGCACCTTGCCCCCGGTCACGTACTTCTGCCCCTTCGGCAGCGTGTACGGCAGCGGCGACACGGACTGCGCGGGCACCCCCTCCGGGTAGGCCTCCTTCTCCGGGTAGGCGCGCCCGTACACGGGCACGGAGTCGAGCCCCTTCCTCGGGGTCACGACCAGGCCCGACGCGGGCACCGCGGTGGGCTGCTCCTTCGGGTTCCGGAACCACGCCTTCTGTCCCAGGTACCAGATGGCGGTCCAGTCGCCCCAGCGGTCGGCGACCGCGTACTGCTGCCCCGTGGAGGCGCGCGAGGACAGGTCGTTCACCCCGGTGGTCGGAGCGGAGCCGAGGCCGGTGTCCCTGATCAGGGGAGCGCCCTCGTCGTGGTCGGAGTACAGCCGCACCGCGCTCGACCCGTGCGCCGCGCACGGCTCACCCGCCTTCCCGCAGCCCGTGAAGACCGGCCGGTTGGCGGCGTAGTCGGGCCGGATCGTCACCATGCCGGCGTGTCCGCCGGCCGTGGCCTCGAAGGGGCGGCCCAGCAGCTCGAAGTAGTGCGCCCAGTCCCAGTAGGGGCCGGGGTCGGTGTGCATCCCGGGGATGGTCCCCGAGGTCGGCCCGGGCACGGTGTCGTGGCCGAGGACGTGCTGCCGGTCCAGGGGGATGCCGTACTTCTTCGCGAGGTACTTCACCAGACGGGCCGAGGACCGGTACATCGCCTCGGTGTACCAGGCGTCGGGCTCCGCCAGGAAGCCCTCGTGCTCCAGGCCGATCGACCCGGCGTTGACATACCAGTTGCCCGCGTGCCAGGCCACGTCCTTCGCCCTCACGTGCTGGGCGATGTGACCGTCCGTGGAGCGCAGACTGTACTGCCAGGACACGTAGGTGGGGTCCTGCACCATGTCGAGGACGCCCTCCCAGGCGCCCTCCGTGTCGTGGACGACGATGTACCGGATCGGCTGTGAGGCCGGCCGGTTCCCCAGGTCGTGGTTGCCGTAGTCGCCGTCCCCGAACTCCTCGTACGGCGCCGGGATCCACTCGCACGACACCGTCGGCGGGCACTCCGTCCCGGCGGCGGAGGCGGTGCGCGGGCCGGTCCGGCCCAGCGTCGAGGTGTCGGGTGCCAGGCCCGGGCGGGCGGCGAGGGCGACCCGCTGGCCCGTGTCCGTGACCCGCTCCCCGCCGGTGCGGATCACCTCGTACACGTCGTCGGCGTACGCCGCTGCCGCCGAGGTCTCGTCCGCGCCGGAGAACCGGGCCACCGCCCCGTACCAGTCCGCCGGGTCCCCGCTCAGCGGCTCCCCCAGCCGGCGCTGGGCCTCCGCCAGCAGTGCGGCGCCGCCCGCCACGTTCGCGGCCGGGTCCTCGCGCAGCCGCTCGGGGCTGAGCCCGGTCAGCCGGGCCGCCCTCGGCAGCGTCGTCAGACGTGCCGGGAGGGCGCCGGCGCGCGGGGAGCGCGCCTCGGGGCGCAGCGGCGGGCGGGCGTCGTCGCCCCGGGGGTCCTCCGTGCCCTCGTCGTGGTGCCCGGCCGCGGCGAGCGCGGTACGGGCGTCCGTGAGGTGCATGGGGCCGTAGCCGCCGGTCACGCTCGGGGCACCGGCGTGCGCGTCCCAGCGGGACTGCAGGTAGGAGACGCCCAGCAGCACGCTCTGCGGCACGTGGTACTCGGCGGCCGCGGCGGCGAACGCCTGCTGGAGCCGGGCGGTGCCGGGCGGGGACGGGGAGGGGGCCGCGCCCAGCAGGGGCAGGGTCACTGCCACCGCGGCCAGGACGCGGACGGCGCCACGGGTGCGTCGGGGCCCGGACGCACTGCCGGGTTCGGGGGCGGACGGTCTCAATGCAGCCTCCTGGGACGGTCGGGCACGATGAGCCCTGCGGAGCCGAGCGGTGCGTCAGTGGTACCGGTCAGCTGATGATCCGTCAATCATGCCCAGGAGGGCGCGATGTTCCTCGTCAATCGGGGTGCGGGGAGGTTTCGTGGCGACGGCCGCGGGGCCTGCGACGCGTCAGTGGAGTACACCAATGGCCCGGCCCGAGGGGCTCCGGGCGCGGACACACGGCGGTCCGCGGTGCGCCTCCGCCGGAGCGCGCCGCGGACCGCCGTGCCCGTCCTCCGTGTCCTTCGTCAGCGAGTGCCGACCGCCGCGCGCACGGCCCGGCGGGCCAGCTGGCAGTCGTCGTGCAGCCGCCGCAGCAGCAGCCGCTGTTCCTCGCCGGACGGAGCGGCACCCGGGTGGGCCGCCCCCGGTGCCGCCGGGGCCGAGTCGTGCATCGAACGCTGCACGGCCGTCTCGTAGGTACGGATCTCGCGGGTCAGCACGAGCATCAGGTTCACCAGGAAGGCGTCCCGCGAGGCGGGGCCCGCCGACTGGGCGATCTGGCTGATCTGCCGCCGGGCCGCCGGCGCGTCCCCGAGGACCGACCACAGCGTCGCCAGGTCGTAGCCCGGCAGGTACCAGCCCGCGTGCTCCCAGTCCACCAGCACGGGGCCGGCCGGTGAGATGAGGACGTTCGAGAGCAGGGCGTCACCGTGGCAGAACTGGCCCATGCCCTGCCGCCCGGCCGCGAGCGAGATGCCGTGCAGCAGCTTCTGCAGGTCGCCCAGGTCCCGGTCGGTGAGCAGACCCAGCTCGTGGTACCGGGAGATGCGGGCCGCGTAGTCCAGCGGGGCGTCGAACGTCCCGGCCGGCGGCCGCCAGGAGTTCAGCCGGCAGATCGCGCCGAGCGCCGCCCTGATGTCCGCCCGCGGCGGCGCCTCGGCCGGGTGCCGCTGGAGCGCCGCCACCCGGCCGGGCATCCGCTCGATCACCAGCGTGCAGTTGTCCGGATCCGCCGCGATCAGCCGGGGCGCCCGCACGGGCGGGCGGTGCCGGACGAACGAGCGGTATGCCGCTATCTCGTGGCGGATCCGCTCGCTCCACGCGGGGGAGTGGTCCAGTAAGCACTTGGCGACCGCGGTGCTCCGGCCGGTGGTGCCCACCAGGAGGACCGACCGGCCGTTGCGGCGCAGCACCTGCACGGGGGTGAACTCCGGGCAGATGCGGTGCACCGACGCGATCGCCGTGCGCAGCCGGGCGCCCTGGGGGCCGGACAGGTCGAGCCGCCCGCTGAGCGGCTGGGTGCCCGGTCCCGCGGGGCGCCGCACCTTGCCCGCGCCGAGCACGGGGGCCGCCGGGCGCCCGGGGGTGAGGTAGGGGCCGCCGTCCGACGGACGCGGACGCAGCGGCCGGGGCGGGGCGGACACGGAGGACGATGCTGCGTACATGGGCGATACAGATCCCTTCGTGTGCCTGCGATGTCATCGACCACCCGGCCCGGTCGCCCAGGCGCACCCTGGGGAATGTCCCTGCGGCGACCGGGTCGTGGTGGCGCGTTCCTACTCGACACCCGAGGACCCCTGGCACACCATCTGGCGCACCCTGGCGAACCCTGGCGAATAGTCGCCCGGCAACCCTCACCGGGCTACTGTCAACTCAGCCGAGAACCTGGGGGCTTGACGTGAGCGGACAACCCAACACCCGGCTCGCGGACCTGTTCGGCCTGGCCGGCTGGTCCAAGGGCGAACTCGCGAGGCTGGTCAACCGGCAGGCGGCGGCCATGGGCCACCCCCAGCTGGCGACCGACACCTCCCGGGTGCGGCGGTGGATCGACATGGGAGAGATCCCGCGCGATCCCGTGCCGCGGGTGCTGGCGGCTCTGTTCACCGAGCGTCTCGGCCGTGTCGTGACCATCGAGGACCTCGGTCTGGTCCGGCACGGGCGTACGGGGAGACGGCAGGGCGGCGGGAAGACGGAACATCCCGACGGAGTGCCGTGGGCGCCCGAGCGGACGGCCGAGGTCCTCACCGAATTCACGGGAATGGACCTCATGCTCAACCGACGCGGCTTGGTGGGCGCGGGCGCCGCGCTCGCCGCGGGATCCGCACTCAGCAGCGCCATGCACGACTGGCTGCACACCGATCCGGCCCTGACCACGGACGCTCCACGCCTCGACGACCCCCTGCACGCCGATCCCGCCGGGTTCGACCGCTACGAGGCCGCTCCCATCGGGTCGCAGGAGATCGAGGAACTGGAGCGCTCCGTGGAGGTGTTCCGCGCCTGGGACGCCGCCCGGGGCGGCGGCCTCCAGCGCAAGGCGGTGGTCGGCCAGCTCAACGAGGTGGGCGGCATCCTCGCCTACCACCACCCACCCCACCTCCAGCGGCGCCTGTGGGGCGTCGCCGCCAACCTCGCCGTCCTCGCGGGCTGGATGTCGCACGACGTCGGTCTGGAACCGACGGCCCAGAAGTACTTCGTCATCGCGGCCCACGCGGCCCGGGAGGGCGGTGACCGACCGCGCGCCGGTGAGGCGCTGTCCCGGGCGGCCCGCCAGATGGTGCACCTGGGCCGGCCCGACGACGCCCTGGACCTGATGAAGCTCGCCCAGTCCGGCTCGGGCGAGGAGGTGCTGCCGCGCACCCGGGCGATGTTCCACACCATCGAGGCCTGGGCACAGGCGTCCATGGGCAAGGGCCAGGCGATGCGCCGCACCCTGGGCCTCGCCGAGGACCTGTTCGTCTCGGACAAGGCCGACGCGGAGCCGCCGGACTGGATGCAGACCTTCAAGGACGAGGACCTGTACGGCATGACGGCCCTGGCCTACCGCACCCTGGCCGAGTTCGATCCCGGCGCGGCCGTGCACGCCCAGCACTACGCGGAGAAGGCCCTGTCCCTGCGCGTCGACGGGCGGGAGCGGTCGAAGATCTTCGACCACCTGTCCATGGCCTCCGCCTGTTTCATCGCGGACGACCCCGAACAGGCCGACCGGTACGCGCGCCTCGCCCTGATGTCGATGGGCTCCAACTCCTCGCGCCGCACCTGGGACCGGCTGCGCCAGATGTACCGGCTCACCGCCGAGTACGCCTCCTACCCGAGGATCCAGGAGCTCAGGGAGGAGATCAAACTGGCGCTGCCGAAGCCGAGGGGGAAGGGCGGCGCCGACGCGCAGGTGTGAGGGCCGGGGCCTGCGGGGGTCGTCACGAGGCGACCCGGGCCACGAGCACGCAGGCGCCGTCCTCGCGCTCCCCCTCGCCGAACTCCCGTACCACCGTACGGAGGCAGTGCTGCGCGGTGCGGGCCTCGGCGAAGTGCGCGGCCAGGCCGAGGAGGCGGTGCACGGCCGCGGTCCCGACGTGCCCGGGCACCAGTCCGTCGGTGTGCAGGAGCAGCAGGTCGCCGACCTCGAGGGTCACCTCGGCCTGCCCGTAGGAGGCGCCCGAGGCGGCCCCGAGCAGCACGCCGTCCGGCGTGTCCAGCGCGCGCCCCGTCCCGTCGCGGAACAGCAGCGGGGCGGGGTGTCCCGCCTGCGCCCACAGCAGGGAGCGAGTCTCGGGCCGGTAGCGCAGACAGACGGCGCTGCCCAGGACCGGCTGCACGGTGGCGTCCAGCAACCGGTTGAGGCAGGCCAGCAGGGGACCCGGCTCGGCACCGGTCATCGCCATGCCGCGCACGGCGCCGAGCAGCATCGCCATGCCCGAGGCCGCGCCGATCCCGTGACCGGTCAGGTCGCCGGCACTGAGCAGCGTCGTGCCGTCGGACAGCTCCAGGGCGTCGTACCAGTCGCCGCCGATCGGCGCGCTCGTCGACGACGGCAGGTAGTGGGCGGCGAGGTCCAGGGTGTGCGGGCCGCCGCGCGGGAGCCGCAGGGAGCCGCGCCACGCCGGCAGCACGGCCTCCTGCAGCTCGACCGCGAGCCGGTGCTCGGTCCGCGCGGCGGCATGCCGCCGGCGGTGCAGCGAGTCACGGGTCTCGCTCACCGCCCGCCGGCAGCGGCGCAGTTCGCTGACGTCCCGCAGCACGGCCCACATCGAGGCGGTGCTGCCGTCGGCACCGAGTACCGGTTCGCCCATCATGTGCACGGTCCGTACGCCGCCGTCCGGGTGCACGACGCGGAACTCCCCGTCGATGGGCCGGGCGTCGACCAGGCAGTCCGTGACCATCGCCGTCAGCTTCGGCCGGTCCTCGTCGTGCACCAGGGAGGGCAGCTCGTCGAGGGTGAGCGGGGGAGCGGACGGGTCGCGGCCCAGGATGCGGTACAGCTCACCGGACCAGCTCGCCTCGTCCGTGAGCAGGTTCCACTCCGCGCTGCCGACCCTGCTGAGCAGGGACCCGCCGTGCGGTGCGGCGGTCGGGGCGGGCGCGGGATCCGCGGTCATCGGCAGTGGACCGTCCCGCAGCTGCGCCAAGTGCTCGTCGACGTCGTTGAGTTGATGCAACGCCAGATCGTACAGCGCGCGCTGCCAGCGGTTCTGCGGGTCCGACCGGTCGGCCGGGGTGTCGCGCCGTACGGCGTCCACCTCGCCCCTGAGCCGCCGGGTCTGCGAGATGAGCGCGTCGACACCGCCGTGTCCTGGCGGCTGGGCGGCTGGGCGGCCCGCGGAGAGGTGGGACGGCATGACGCACTCCGATGGGGGACGGTACGGCCTTCGGGCGGACGGAGGGACCGTCATGACTGTGGCACAGCCCGCGACGCCCTGTAAGGGATTTGGCAACACACGACAAGGCGGTGCCCGCGGCATATGCCACCGTCTTCGGGGAGTTACTCCGGGGTATGTGCGGGGATGTCGCTCTGATCTTCAACTCCCGTGGTGCGCAAGTGAATTGACGCGGCACCGGGCGCCGGAAGGGAGCCGCTCACGCGTTCGACGGGTGGGCTCTTGTTCGTGATCGGTCGGTGGGTCGTCCCGTCCTCAGTACCGCAGCACTCCCGCGATCCCGTCCGCCTCCCCGAGGGTGCCGTCCGGGACGAAGCGGACCTCGGCGCCGGTCTTCAGGCACTGCTCCACGATCTCGTCCACGACGTCCTCGCGGGCGTCCAGATCGCCGGCCTCGGCGATGGCCAGATGGTCGTCGGTGTCGCGCACCGTGACCCGGTAGTTCTCCTCGACGGCCAGCAGCCGCACCCGTCCCTCCCGGGCGCTCTGCCACAACTCGTCGACCCCGGCCGCGAACTCCTTGCGCCCGCGGGCGGACACCAGGGCCCGGGTCACGTCCTCGGTGCTCCTGCGGACATCGGCCTCGAGCGCCGGCCGCACCGCCTGCCACACCGCGTCGGGCGTGCCGTGCGCGAGCCCGCCGTGCGGGACGTGCACCGCGTCCCTGGTCACGCTGCCGGCCTCGGACAGCAGGGACAGGGCGGCCGGCTCGCCGGTGACGTACAGCGGCCGCGGGTGGTCGCGCAGGAGCGCGCCCATCGCGAGGTCGGCCTCGCGCAGGAAGGCGCGGGTGCGTTCGTCGCGGAAGGCGCTCGGCTGGTCGCCGACCCGGTGCAGCCGCTCCGGGTCGAAGTTCTCCGCGCCCCGGGTCAGCGGGAAACCGCCGGCGCGCTCCTCCACCACCCGGTCCGCGCCGCCGTTCCACAGGGTGACCCGGTCGGCGGACACGGACAGCACCCAGAACGGCCGTTCCGCCGTGTGGGCGGAGACGAGGTTGCGGGTCAGGAAGGTGTCGGAGAGCACCACGCGCTCGGGCACGGAACGGGCGAGCGACCACACCTGGTGCTCGCCCGGGGCCGCGAAGATGATCAGGCCGTCCTCGCTGTGGGCCAGGTCGACCTCGGACAGGGCCCGGTCGAGCTGCCGGGCCACGTCGGTGCGCCGGTCCCGGCTGACCGCGGGATCGGCCTCCAGCTGCTTCTTGGCCTCGCCCACCGCGTGGCGCAGCCGGACGGCGTCCTGTGTGTTGAGGGGGGCGCGCCGGTGGGTCGGCGTCAGCACGGACACCGCGGGATAGGGGCGCGGCCGGCGGAGTTCGGCAAGGGTCGCGGGACTCAGATCGTGCTCCATGACAGCACGATAGAGCCGATTCCCTTGTGGGGCATTTGGGGCATGACGTCCGGCTGCGGGTGCGGACCGGAGCGGTCGCGGGTGCGTCCCCTCGGCCGGGACCCCGTGGCCGTACGGGCGGGCGTGCCCGTGGTCGTCGTGGACCTTCGGCGGCCGGTGCCGGCCATCCGCCCGTCCCGTCCCCGTGCCCTACGCGGGTGAGGCCGCGAGGACGGCGCGGGGACACGTCCGCCGTGACGGCGACGGGGCGGCGGACGCAGGCGCGGGACCCGGCTCCGCGGGCTCCGGGCCCCGCGGAGGCGGTTCAGGCCCGGTCGCCCTCCTCGGCGCCGCAGGAACTGCCGTTCGGCGGCAGGGAGCCGTACCGCAGGAAGTCGTCGACCTTGCGGTGGACGCACTCGGACGAGCCGTAGCCGGTGTGGCCCTCGGCCCGGTTGTCCAGCACCACCGCCGCGTCACCGAGCCGCTCGGCCGTCTCCACCGTCCAGCGGTACGGCGTGGCCGGGTCGCCCCGGGTGCCGACCAGCAGCATCTTCGGCGTGTCGAGGTCCTTGACGCGTTCGCGGATGTAGTCGGTGCCCCTGGGCCGGCCGTGGCACATCAGCACCTGGGTGAGCCGGTACCGGCCGAAGACCGCGGAGGCCTCCTCGTAGGCGGTGCGCAGCCGGGCCAGGTCCCGGGTCAGCCGCTCGGCGGAGGGACGGTCGGGGTCGTCCGCGCAGTTCACCGCCATCAGCGCCGCCGGCGGATTGTCCAGCGGCACCTCCTCCGCGTCCACGAGGGGGCCGTCGGCCCGCGGCGCGGGGGGCGTCAGCCCTCCGGTCGCGAAGGCCTCCACCCCGCGCGTGTCCCCGTCCTCCAGCAACTGTGCGAGGGCCCGTTGCAGCAGCGGCCACAGCTCCTTGCTGTACAGACCCTGCCCCAGGGCGCCGGCGAGGTCCTGACCGGTGAACTCGAAACCGAAGTCGGTCGGCACCGGGTTCTCGTCGAGCGAGTCGACCAGCTCCACGACCTGCCGGCGGGCGTCGCGGGCGTCCTGCCCGAACGGGCAGGCGATGTCCTCGGTGCACCAGACGAGGAAGTTCTCCAGCGCCTTCTGCTGTCCCCTGGCGCTCGCCAGTCCCTGCTCGGTCAGCGGATCGGTCAGCGTGTCCACGCCGTCGAGCACGAACCGGCCCACCTTCTCGGGGAACCGGGCCGCGTACACCGCGCCGAGCCGGGTGCCGTAGGAGAAGCCCAGGTAGTTGAGCTTCCCGTCGCCGAGCACCTGGCGCATCACGTCCAGATCGCGTGCGACGTCCACGGTGCCGATGTGGGAGAGGACGGGACCCGAGTGCTCGACGCACTCGGCGGCCACCTCGCGCAGCTGCGCGAGCGCCTCGCGCGGATCGGACGTGTCCTCGCCGCCGGTCGCCTCCAGCGCCCGGCCGGTGGCCTCCGTGCCGCAGCTGACCGGCGAGGAGCGGCCGACGCCCCGAGGGTCGAAGGAGACCACGTCGTAGTCGTCGGTCAGGCCCATGAAGTCCTTGCCGCCGTGGGCCAGCCCCAGGACGCCCGAACCGCCCGGACCGCCGAAGTTCAGCACCACCGAGCCCCGCGGGTCGCCGGCCGCCCGGTAGCGGGCGAGGGCCAGCTCGAGGGTGCCCTTCCGGGGCTCCGCGTAGTCGAGCGGGACGGTGATCTTCCCGCACTGCAGGTCCTCCGGCAGGTCCACGCCCTCGCACGCCGTCCACGTGATCCTCTGGTCGTAGAACCGGCCGAGGTCCGGTTCCGTACCGCCGACGGCCGTCAGCCCCGCGCCCAGCAGGGCCAGTCCGACCGCTCCGGTGACCGCGCGGCGCCGGACCGAAGGTCGTACCGCACGGCACCGGACCGAGGGGCGCGTGGACAGCTTGGCCAGCATCGATGCCTCCAGGGGCGCCCCGCAGCGGACCGGGAACCGGCGCCCTCGCCCACCATAAGCGGGCCCCGCGGCCCCCGCCCGTCGGCCGGGCGGGGGCCCGCCCGGCACGCTCCCCCTGTGTGTTCGTCAGCCGCGCGTTCGACGGGCGCGCCCGGACTTCGAACGGTGGGACCCCTGATGGAGTGAACGGTCCGGGGCCGTACGGGGGAGCCATAACCCGGATGGCGGCGTCCGCGTTCTGTCCGGTGCGGGCGAGGGCCCGCGACCAAGTCTGGAAGGCAGGGAACCTATGAGACGGGTTACCCGGAACGGTGTGATCGCCGTCGCCGCCGCGTCGGGCGCGATGGCCATGGCGATGCCGGCGTACGCCGACGCCGGAGCGGAGGGCACCGCGGTCGGTTCGCCCGGGGTGGTGTCCGGGAACACCGTCCAGCTCCCGGTGCACGCCCCGCTGAACGTGTGCGGGAACACGGTGAACGTGGTGGGCCTGCTCAACACCGCCGCGGGCAACGCCTGCGTCAACGAGGACGCCGGTGGGAGCACCGGCGAGCACGCGGACGAGCGGGGCGGGCCCACGGGGCCGGCCGGCGGCGCGACGGCCGAGGGCGGCACGCACGGATCACCGGGCGTGGCGTCCGGCAACCAGGTGCAGCTGCCGGTGGACCTCCCGGTCAACGTCAGCGGGAACAGCGTGAACGTGGTCGGCGTCGGGAACGCGGCCGTCGGCAACGAGTCCGTGAACACCTCGGACGAGCGGCCCGACCGCCCGGAGCCCGAGCCGTCCACGCCGCCGCGCACCCTGCCGGCCCCCGCTCCGGAGCCGCGCACCGCCCCGCGGGAGACGGCCGCCCTCGCCGAGACGGGCGCCGACCGTACCGTCCCGGTCCTCGCGGCCGGTGCCGCGCTCTTCCTGGGCGGAGTCGTCCTGTACCGCCGCGCCCGCCCGCGGACGGACGGCTGAACCACGAGGGAACGAGCGAACCCCCGGGGAACGAGTGCCCCGGGGGGTGAGCGCTCCCCGGGGCCCACCGCGCCGACGGGCCCCGCCCGGGTCAGGTGCGTGCGCGGTGGAACCGCCGGTGCAACTCCTCGACCTCTCCGGCCAGTTCCGGGACGGGGCCGTCCACGGTCACGCCGGGGGCGACCTCGGCGACGGGCAGCGTCCGCACCGGAGGGGCGGGCACCCCCAGCTCGGAGAGCCAGGACACCAGCTGCTCGGAGGAGGCGACGTACACGATGCGCCCGAGGCCCACCCAGGCGTGGGCGGCCGCGCACATCGGGCAGTGCTCGCCGGAGGTGTAGACCGTGGCGGCGGCCCGCTCGTCGGGCGTCAGGTGGGACGCCGACCAACGCGCCAGCTCGAACTCGGGATGCCGGGTCCGGTCCCCGGAGGCCACGCGGTTGTGGTCCTCGGCGAGCACGGTGCCGTCCCCGGCCACGAGCACCGAACCGAACGGCTCGTCCCCGGACTCCAGCGCCTCGGCCGCCAGCTCCACGCAGCGGCGCAGGTACGGCAGTTCGGCTTCCTTCACGACCATGGGCCGGCCCTTCCTCACGACGGCTTGATCGACAGCACCCTACGGTCGTGGGCGCGCGGACGCGAAACCGCCGCGGGGGCGCGGGCGTGAGGCCGCCGCGGGCCCCGTAATCCCGTTGTCCCCGGCGCCGGACCCGTGGTGGAGTCGGCCGCATGGACCACACGGATCACACCGCGGTGCTCGCCCTGTTCGACCGTGACCTGCGCCGGGAGGCGCGGCCCGACGGGCCCGGCGCACGCGTCGAGCGCACCGGTGGTGTGGTGCGGCAGACCGCCCCCGCGCACGGCTGGAACGGCGTCGTCTGGTCCGCCCTGGACGAGGCGGACGCGGACGCGGCGATCGCGGAGCAGATCGCGCACTTCACCGGGCTCGGCCGCGCGTTCGAGTGGAAGCTGTACGGCCACGACCTGCCGGCGGACCTCGGGCGGCGGCTCGTGGCGGCCGGGTTCACGCCCGAGCCGGAGGAGACCCTCATGGTCGGCGAGGTGGCCGGCCTCGCCCTCGACACCGAGCCGCCCGAGGGCATCCGCCTCGTGCCCGTCACCGACCGGGCGGGCGTCGACCTGGTGGCCGACGTGCACGAGAAGGCGTTCGGCGCCGACGCGTCCCGGCTGCGCCACCAGTTGCTCGACCGGCTCTCGGCCGATCCCGACACCGTCGTCGCCGTCGTGGCCCTGGCCGGCGACCAGCCGGTGAGCGCCGCCCGGATGGAGCTGGTCCCCGGCACCGGGTTCGCCGGGCTCTGGGGCGGCGGCACCGTACGGGCCTGGCGCGGCCGGGGCCTCTACCGCGCACTGGTCGCCCACCGGGCCCGGGCCGCCGCGGAGCGCGGCTACCGCTACCTCCAGGTCGACGCCTCCGACCAGAGCCGCCCCATCCTCGAACGCCTCGGCTTCGCCCCCCTGACCACGACGACTCCGTACGTGTACGTGCCGACGTCGTGACCTCGTAAGGGGCCACCAGGCACTCCCCGGTCCGGTCCGGGCGGGGCCGGCCTCCCCGGCGACGCGGGCGAGGCACCACCGCCGCATCTGTCGTTCCGGCATGCAGCTCTTGCTGACGCATGTCGCGACAGTTATAGTCTCTAACTGTCGCGACATCCGATAAGCAGCCGATCGCGCGCCGACCCGAGGAGACCGTCATGTCCGCTGCCGCCACCGACTCCCGCGCCCTGCACGCCGTCCTCGGCTCCGGACCCGCCGGCACCGCCCTCGCACGGGAACTCGCCCGCCGCGGCCACCCCGTCCGGCTCGTCGACCGCAGGGGGGACGGACCCGCGCTCGCCGGCGTCCAGCGGTACGCCGCAGACGTCGGAACCGCCGAGGGCGCCCGGGCGGCCGTCGCGGGCGCGGCCGTGGTGTACCACTGCGCCAACGTCGCCTATCACCTCCAGGTCGAGGTCATGCCCCGGCTCCAGGAGGCCGTGCTCGGCGCGGTCGAGGCCTCCGGGGCCCGTCTCGTCGTCCTCGACACGCTCTACCCGTACGGCGAGACCGGGGGGGCGGTGATGACCGAGGACACCCCGTGGCGGGCGACCAGCCGCAAGGGCCGGATGCGCGCCGCGCTCGACGAGCGGTACCTCGCCGCGCACCGCGAGGGCCGCGCCGGGATCGTCCTCGGCCGCTCCGCCGACTTCGTCGGCCCCGGCGTGCTCAACTCCTCCCTCGGCGCCGCCGTGTTCCCGGGCGCGCTCACCGGTGGCGAGGTGCTGGGGCTCGGCGACCTGGACCTGCCGCGCAGTCACACCGGCATCGAGGACGTGGCCGCCGGTCTGGCCACCCTGGGCGAGCGGCCCGAGGGCGACGGCCGGGTCTGGCACCTGCCCACGGCGCCCGCCGTCAGCACGCGGGAGATCCACGCCATGATCGAGCGGCGGACCGGCCGGCCCCTGAACGTCGTGGTCCTGGAGGAGCCGCGCCCCTTCGGCCCGTTCGACGAGGAGTTCATGGCCGAGTACGCCGAGATGTTCTACCAGCACACCGAGCCCCAGATCATGGACTCCTCGGCCTTCGAGCAGGCCTTCGGCATCCGGCCGACGCCGCTGGAGGAGACCGTGGACGCCACCGTGACCTGGTACGAGAAGTGGCTGGCCCGCCCCTGACGACCGCGGCCGACGGCGTGCGCACGCCGTGATGTCCACGGCGCCGCGGGTGTCCACGGCGAAGGCGGAACGGGAGCCGGGCTGGATCCCGGTGCGTCCGGGAGTCCGGGACGGTCACGTCGCGATGCGCGGGGACGCGGTGGGGAGCGGATCCGGGGACGGGCGAGGGTCCGGTGGGCGGCACCGCTCGGTGCCCCCGCCGGACCCGTCCTCCGTGTCCGCCCCCGACTGCCGGGGGCCGGTCAGCGGGATGTCCTGGCGCGGTCCAGGGCGACCACCCCGAGTGCGGCGAGGCCGATCTGGATCAGCCACTCCACCCAGTCCACGCCCCTGGTGTCGGCCACCCCGAGGGCGGCGGCTGTCGCCGAACCGATGAGCGCGGCGACGATGCCGACGAGGATCGTCCACAGGATTCCGATGCGCTGGCGGCCCGGGACCACGAGTCGGCCCAGGACACCGATGACCACACCGATGACGAGGGCGCTGATGATGCCGTCGATCTCCATTTCGCCCCTCTTCCTCACGACCTCCGCTGCGGAGCGCGTGCCCCGCAGCGGTGAGGACGGTCCCGCGGGGCGCGGACCGGCGTCGGGCTTCCTTCCCGGCCGTGGCTACCGCCTGGGGACGCTCTTGGCCGCCGTGCCGGCGCAGATCGTGCCCAGGAGCAGGGCGAGGGCACCGATGACGATGTTGTTCCAGATCACGCCGGCGTCGGGGCCGTCGCCCACGATCCACGGCGAGACGATCATCCACACGCCCAGGGCGCACATGGCCCAGCTGAGGCCGTACATGCGCGCCGGGGCCGCGGTGAACCCCAGGCCGAGCAGACCGATCGCGATGCCCACGATCAGGTTGTGGGCCACGAGCGCGGGCTGGCTCGTCGTGTAGTGGAGTATCCACGGGGACACCGCACAGTACAGACCGAGCAGGAACACCGGTCCGTCCACGAGGGCCACGTCACGACCGCCGAGCACGCGGTCGTACCGTGCCCGCATCTCGGAAGCGTCGGGGTGGCTCGTGATGTCACCGCGCGGGTGCGAGACGTTGGCCATGAGTCGTCTCCTTTGACTAGCAGGCCTGACCGCGGCTGGTGCGGTACGCGGTGAGCGCCGCGTATCCTTATTCTGCTCTCACTTTTCCCTTATGTGTAGATTTCGGTTGAAGAATGAAGTGGATGGCGTCCTCCGGGTGCCGGTGTCTTCTATAAGGTGATCGTGTGGTCACAGCAGACGACGCGGAGCGGCAGGCGGCGGAGCGCGGGACGCCCCGGACGCCGGAGCCGGCCGACCTCCAGGCCTTCGCCGTCCAACTGCGCCGGATGAACGGCGAGATCAACCGCATGGTCCACGGCTTCGCGAGCCGCAACGGGCTGCACGTCACCGACGTCCAGGCGCTCGCGGCGATCCTGGACGCGGACGAGCCGATGACACCGGGCCGGCTCAGGGAGCACCTCGGGCTCACCTCCGGGGCCGTGACCGCGTGCGTGGACCGGCTGGAACGCGCGGGACACGTCACCCGGGTCCGGGAGAGCGCCGACCGCAGGGTGGTCCACCTGTACTACGCCGCCGACGCCAAGACGGCGGCCCGGACGTACTTCCGCCCGCTCGCGCAGGCCGCGGGCTCGGCGCTCTCCCGCTTCGACGACTCCGAACTCGCCGTCGCCCTGCGGTTCCTCGCCGCACTGAACGAGGAACTCGCACTCCACGGGACCTCCGGGGGGAACTGACCGCGCCGGTCCCGGCCGCACCGGCGGAACCGGCGTGGTCCACGATCGCGCCCGCACCGCACTCCAGCCACTGGGATCGTTCTTCGCCGAGGTGACTCCCGCCGCGCCCGGAGCGCGGTGACCGCCTCATCCCGACGGGCCCGCCGGTTCGTCCCCGTCCTGCGCGCAGCGCCGAGTCGCCGGAGGCCGTCGAGGAGCAGAAGGCCTTCCGGCAGCCCGAGGCCACCCGCGCGCTCGCCTCCCTCGCCGGCACCCCGGTCGTCGTCGGCGGGACCTGCCCGGCGATCCCGTCCGGGGCATCCGCACGGCGGCCGAACAGGTACCGGGCCCCACGGTCCGGGTGGCCGGGCCCGCCGCGACACCTTCCTGGTGCTGACCGTGCTGCCGCGCTCGCTGCCGGTGCCCGCGCTGCTCGTCGCCGCCGTCGCGGCCGACTTCCCGGCCGCGCCCGGGGTCTGCGCCCCGCTGTTCCCGCACGCGTTCGGCTTCACCGGCACCGATCCGTCGGTGCCGGTGTGCGGCTTCGTGTTCCTGGCGGCCCTCGGCGTCGACTGCGGCATCCTCCCCGTGTCCCGGGTCGGGGGGGCCACTGCGGCACGGAGCCCGACGGGGCGTGCTGCGCGGACCGGTCGGCACCGGCGGGGTGGTCCCCCCGGGCCTTCCCGGCGCAGGTCGCCTCCGTCGCGGCCTTCGGCGTCCTCCTCGACGCGCTGGTCGTGCGCTCCCCGCTGGTGCCCGCCCCGGCGCTGGACCCCGGACGGGTCACCCGGTGGCCGGGCCGGCTCGCCAAGGAGCTTGGGACGGCGCGGGATTGACGCGCCTTCGGCCGGGGGCGTCTCCGTACCCGCCCGTACGTGCATGTGCGTTCCGATCCCGGGCAGCCGGAAGGTGCGGAGAACACACGGAAGACGACGGCCTTCACGAGCACAGGCCGACAGGAGGTGTCCGTCCCCATGACCGCCGTGACGGGAGCGAAGGTGCTGGAGCGTTTCCCCGCGGGATCCCCGCGCGGGTCCTGGCCGGCGGAGGAGTGTGCGGCCCGGTACCGCGCCGAGGGCGAGCCCGCGACGGTCGTCATGGACCTGGAGTCGGACGCGTTCCTCGTGCTGGTCCCGTCCTCGGAGGACGACTGAACGCGCCGCGCTCTCGCCGGGTGGCGCCCTCTCCGGCGGTGCCGGCCGCGTGCCGGGAGCGGCGGGCGCGGCGGACGATTCGGGACGACTGGTCTACACCCTTGACTGGTACAGACCAAAGCGGTTGAGTGTGCTCCACACCCCCCACCACGGCCGCCCCCACGCCGTGACCGGCTCCGCCGGCGCGTGCGGCCAGGTTCCGCTCAGGCGTGCCCTCGCCCGGGAGCGGCCGTGTCCCGAAAAGGAGTTGACCCCTTGTCGAGACGCCGCATCTCCGCCGTGCTGACCGCCGTCGTCCTGGCCGGCGGCGCGCCGGTCCTGCTCCCCGCCGCACCGGCCTCCGCCGCCGCGTGCTCCAGCTACCCGAACTGGGTGGCCGGGAAGGCGTACAACGCCGGTGACATCGTGCGCTACACCGACGGCCGGGCGTACATCGCCGAACACGCCAACCCGGGCTACGACCCGACGATCAGCACCTGGTACTGGGAGCCGTACGCCTGTGACAACGGCCCCGGGACGCCGGCCGGGAAATTCGTGGTGACCGAGGCGCAGTTCAACCAGATGTTCCCGAACCGGAATCCCTTCTACACCTACAGCGGGCTCACGGCCGCCCTGAGCGCCTACCCCGGCTTCGCCAACACCGGCAGCGACACGGTGAAGAAGCAGGAGGCCGCCGCCTTCCTGGCCAACGTCAGCCACGAGACCGGCGGTCTGGTGCACGTGGTCGAGCAGAACACCGCCAACTACCCGCACTACTGCGACTGGGGGCAGCCCTACGGCTGCCCGGCCGGCCAGGCCGCCTACTACGGGCGCGGACCGATCCAGCTGAGCTGGAACTTCAACTACAAGGCGGCGGGCGACGCGCTCGGCATCGACCTGCTGAACAACCCCTGGCTGGTGCAGAACGACGCCGCCGTCGCCTGGAAGACGGCCCTGTGGTACTGGAACACCCAGTCCGGCCCCGGCACCATGACCCCGCACAACGCCATGGTCAACCAGGCCGGCTTCGGCCAGACGATCCGCAGCATCAACGGCTCCCTGGAGTGCGACGGCAGGAACCCGGCCCAGGTGCAGAGCAGGGTGGCCAAGTACCAGCAGTTCACCCAGATCCTCGGAACGTCACCCGGCGGCAACCTGTACTGCTGACGGGGGACGGTGGGGCATGGCGTCATGCACCTGACCACAGTTGGGTCGCGGCCCGGGCGCACCCCGCGTGCGCCCGGCCGTCCTTCGGACGAAGGGCATCCGCCATGCGCACCCCCCACGCCCCGCTCACCACGACCGTCATGGCCGCCGCGCTCGCCGCGGCGGTCGTGGCGCCGGCGCCCGCCGCCGGGGCCGACGCCGTACCGCCGCCGGGCACCTACTACGTCCAGAGCGCGACCACCGGGCTGAACGCCGCCGACAGCGCCGGAACCGTCGAGCAGCACAGGCCCCGCGGCGACGAGGACCGCCAGCAGTGGAACCTCCGGGCCGACGGCGCCGCGTACCTCCTGGAGAACACCGACCGCCCGGGCGTCTGTCTCGGCCGTGACGGAGACCGGGCCCGGACCGTCGCCTGTACCGGTCCGGACGCCCCCTGGGAGATCACCCCCGCCGGGGCCGACCGGTTCACCCTCGCCGTCCCCGGCGCCGACCGCCGCCTCACCGTCGCGCCGAAGGCGCCGGGCGCCACCCACCCCGCCGCGCTCGCCGTCGGCACCGGCACGGACGGCCTCGCCGCCTGGTACCTGACCCCGGTCGGCCCGGTCACCCACCCCATGCCGCCCCGGGACCGGCGCACCCTGGACCAGGTCACCTTCCTCACCGCCCACAACGCCTACGCCAACGGGGTCGACGGCGGCTTCGCCCCGCCGTTCGTCGACCTCTTCCCCAACCAGACCCGGGGCATCGAACGCCAACTCGCCGACGGCGTCCGCGGATTCATGCTGGACATCCACCAGACCCCGGACGGCGCGATCCTGTGCCACAACAGCTGCACGCTGGTCCGCAGACCCGTCGCCCTGTGGGTCGACCTCCAGCGGATCGTCGACTTCCTCCACGCCCGTCCCGACCAGTTCGTCACCGTCTTCCTCGAGGACCACGTCGACCCGGGCGTGCTGCGCGCCGAACTCGCCCGCGTCCGAGGGCTGCCGGACGTGCTCTACCGGCCGGACCGCACCGGCGTGCGCGAGAACGGCTGGCCGGCCCTGGCCGACCTGACCGCCGCCGGGCACCGGCTGCTGATCCTCACCGACCACAGCCGCGCCGCCGACCGGGCCGCCGGGCTGACCCGGGACAGCTTCGGCGTGATGTACCAGCGCGAGTGGACCGTCGAGAACCACTGGTCCATGGGGCCGGGCGTCGGCGCGTCCGACTGGTCCTGCTACAGCCGCTGGTACGACGCCGGCACCGACATCCCGCTGACCCGCACCGAGCCCGGCTTCCGCCCGCTGTTCGTCATGAACCACTTCCGGGACGCCGCGCTCGCCTCCACAGCGGGCACGGACAACTCCAAACTCGCCGACCGCGCCCGCCGGTTCTGCCAGCCGGCCGCCCGCAAGAAGCCCAACTACCTCGCCGTGGACCGCTACGAGCTCGGCGACCCGGCGTCCGCCGTCGCCGCCCTCAACACCTACACCTATCCGTAGAGGAGCCCCGCGGTCCCAGGGCGGGCGTGCGGGACTCCGCCGTCACCGGCACCCGGGCACCGGGCGACCCGCCCGTCCCGGCGCACCGGGCGACTCCGACCGCCTCGCCGGGAAGGCGGCGGGCGCGTCGCGCCTCACCGGGGAGGAGCCGGACCGGTCCGGCCGGGACGCGTCACCGGATCCCCCGTGGACGGAAGGGCGTGCAGGGACGCCGCGGTGACCGCCCGGGACTGGCGCATCCGTGGGTTTTACGTATAACCTCTCCGGTCGACCCCACCTCCCGAAAGGTCACGATGAGACGCGTCGCCCTGGTCACCCTCGTCGTCGACGACTACGACGAGGCGATCCGCTTCTACACCGAGGCCCTCGGTTTCCGGCTCGCCGAGGACACGCCCCGGCCGGACGGCTCCCGCTGGGTCGTCGTCGAACCGGACGGCGGGCGCACCGGCGCCGCGCTGCTGCTGGCCCGGGCCAAGGACGAGCGGCAGCGCGCCCGGGTCGGCGACCAGACCGGCGGGCGGGTGGGCTTCTTCCTGCACACCGACGACTTCGCCCGCGACCACGCCCGGATGACCGCCGCGGGCGTGACCTTCCTGGAGGAGCCGCGCCACGAGCCGTACGGCTCGGTCGCCGTCTTCCGGGACCTGTACGGCAACCGCTGGGACCTGCTCCAGCCCGCCGGCTGACCCTCTTCCACCGCTTCGAACCGCTCGTCCGAGGAAAGACCCCGCCATGACTGCTACGCGCGTAGACGCCGAACTGATCCGTCGCCTCCCCAAGGCCGTCCTGCACGACCACCTCGACGGCGGCCTGCGCCCCGCCACCGTGGTGGAGCTCGCGGAGGCGGTCGGCCACACCCTGCCCACCACCGACCCCGACGAGCTCGCCGCCTGGTACGTCGAGGCCGCGAACTCCGGTGACCTGGTCCGCTACATCGCCACCTTCGAGCACACCCTCGCCGTGATGCAGACCCGCGAGGGCCTGCTGCGCACCGCCGAGGAGTACGTGCTCGACCTCGCCGCCGACGGCGTCGTCTACGGCGAGGTGCGCTACGCCCCCGAGCTGAACACCCGGGGCGGGCTGACGATGGGCGAGGTCGTGGAGACCGTCCAGGAGGGCCTCGCCGCCGGCATGGCCAAGGCGGCCGCCGCCGGGACGCCCGTCCGGGTCGGCACCCTGCTCTGCGGCATGCGGATGTTCGACCGCGTCCGCGAGGCCGCCGACCTGGCCGTCGCGTTCCGGGACGCCGGGGTCGTCGGCTTCGACATCGCCGGCGCCGAGGACGGCTTCCCGCCCGCCGACCACCTCGCCGCCTTCGAGCACCTGCGCCGCGAGAGCGTGCCCTTCACCATCCACGCCGGCGAGGCCCACGGTCTGCCCAGCATCCACCAGGCCCTCCAGGTGTGCGGCGCCCAGCGCATCGGACACGGCGTGCGCATCACCGACGACATCCCCGACCTCGCGGCCGGCAAGCTCGGCCGGCTGGCCGGGTGGGTGCGGGACCGCAGGATCGCCCTGGAGATGTGCCCCACCTCCAACCTCCAGACCGGCGCCGCGACCTCGATCGCCGAGCACCCGATCACCGCGCTGAAGGACCTCGGCTTCCGCGTCACCCTCAACACCGACAACCGACTGGTGTCCGGCACCACCATGACCCGCGAGATGTGCCTGCTGGTGGAACAGGCCGGCTGGACGGTCGAGGACCTGCGCACCGTCACGGTGAACGCCGTCAAGAGCGCGTTCCTGCCGTTCGACGAGCGCAGCGCCCTGATCCGGGACGTGGTCCTGCCCGGTTACGCGTCCGCGCTCTGAAGCAGCCCCCGTACGTAGGCGGCCTGTCCGACGTGCTGCAGATCGTCGGACAGGACGCTGACCAGCCGCACGCCCAGGCTGACCGGCGGATCCCAGCGCTCGTCCACGATCCGCTCCAGGTCCTTGGCGGCCAGTGAGCGCAGCGCTCCGAGCGTCTGCTCGTGCACGGCGTCGTAGTAGCCGGTCAGCAGGTCACCGGAGTCGACCCGCACCTCGGCGACCTTCGCAGCCGTGTGGCCGAACCCGGTGTCGCGGCGCGGCAGACCCAGCCCGAGGCGTTTCTCCCAGTCCTCGGTGAGCCACACCTGGTCCAGGCCGAAGGCGTCGGCGACGTGGTCGTCCTGGACCCGGGCGAGGTGCCAGATCAGCCAGGCGACGGAGTTGGCGTCGGGACCGGGGCGGGCGTTGAGCCGGTCGGGACCCAGGCCCTCCACGGCGGCGTGGACCTCTTCCCGGACGCGGCCGAAGCCGTCGATGAGGATGTCCTTGGCATGCATGGGTCCACCCTCGCGCATCACCGCGCCTCACGCGCCCCGTTCTCCAGCAGATCCATCAGCGCCCGGGCCGCCGGACTCGTGGCCTGCGCCGGAGGGAGCAGGGCGACCGTCTCGTAGGCCGCTTCACCGGTGTCCTTCAGCGGCAGCGCGGTCAGGGACGCCCGCTTGTGCCGGAAGTGGCGCGGGACGACGGCGACGCCGAGGTTCTCGTCGACCAGGTCGAGCAGGCTGTGCACGTCGTTGACCTCCAGCGCCACCGTGCGCCGCACGCCCGCGACGGCGAACGCGGCGTCGGTGGCGCGGCGCGGGCCCCAGTCCGGGTGGAAGTCGACGAACACCTCCTCGCCCAGGTCGTGCGGGGTCAGCGGCGCCCCGGCGCGGGCGAGCCGGTGGTCCGGATGGCACAGCACGGTCATCGGCTCGACGGTCAGCGACACCGACCGCAGCTGCTCCGAGTCCGCCTCCGTGCGGTACGCGAAGGCCAGGTCCAGCCGCCCCGCCGACACCTCCTCCGCCAGCGCGGCCGAGCCCCACTGCCGCAGCCGTATCTCCACGTCCGGGTGCCGTCGCCGGAACGCGGCGAGCAGCTCCGCCACGTGCACTCCGGCGATGCACTGCTCGGTGCCCAGCGCGAGCGTGCCGCGCAGCACGCCCTGCACCGCGGCCACCGCCTCGTGCGCCGCCCGCACCTGCGCCAGGATCCGCTCGGCCTCCGCCAGCAGCGCCCGTCCGGCCTCGGTGAGCGTCACCCTGCGCGTCGTCCGCACGAACAACGGCGTCTGCAGCTCGCGCTCCAGGGCGCGGATCGAGGCGGACAGGCCCGACTGGGAGACCATCAGCCGTTCCGCCGCCCGGGTGAAGTGCTGGTCCTCGGCGACGGCGACGAAGTGCTGGAGGTGGCGCAGTTCCATGATTGAGAAGCGTATCCGCTGAATCCCATCGGATTCTCCTGTTGGACCACTGCCTCCAGGTCACGACAGAGTGGAGCGGCGGTTCGCCGGAACCGCCGAGACCTGTGCCAACCCCTCTGGAGTCGTGTTGTACACCGCACACCCCGACCGTTACGCGGACATGCCCTACCGGCGCACCGGACGCAGCGGCCTGAAGCTCCCCGCGCTCTCGCTCGGCCTGTGGCACAACTTCGGTCCGGACCGCCCGGCCGAGACCCAGCGTGCCATCCTGCGCCGCGCCTTCGACCTCGGCGTCACCCACTTCGACCTCGCCAACAACTACGGCCCGCCGCCCGGCGCCGCCGAGTCCGCGCTCGGCGAGGCGCTGAGGGCGGACTTCGCGCCGTACCGGGACGAGCTGGTGATCTCCACCAAGGCCGGCTACCTGATGTGGCCGGGACCGTACGGCGAATGGGGCTCGCGCAAGTACCTGCTGTCCTCGCTGGACCGGAGCCTGACCCGCATGGGCCTGGACCACGTCGACATCTTCTACTCGCACCGCTTCGACCCGGACACCCCCCTCGAGGAGACGATGGGCGCCCTGCACTCGGCCGTCCAGCAGGGCAAGGCGCTCTACGTCGGCGTGTCCAACTACTCCGCGGAGCAGACCCGCGAGGCCGCCCGCATCCTCGGTGAGCTGGGCACCCCGCTGCTGATCAACCAGCCGCGCTACTCGATGCTCGACCGCCGCCCGGAGGACGAGGGCCTGCTGGACGCCCTGGACGAGCTCGGGGTCGGCTCCATCGCCTACTCCCCGCTGGAACAGGGCCTGCTGACCGCCCGCTACCTCGACGGCATCCCCGAGGACTCCCGGGCCGCGAGCGACAGCCCGTTCCTGAACACCGACGCCCTCACCGAGGAGCTGGTGGGCCGGCTGCGCGCGCTGAACGAGATCGCCGCGTCCCGCGGCCAGACCCTGGCCCAGATGGCGCTGTCCTGGGTGCTGCGCGGCGGCCGGGTGACCTCCGCCCTGGTCGGGGCGAGCAGCCCGCGGCAACTGGAGGACAGCGTCGCGGCCACCCGCGGCCTCGGCTTCGACGCGGAGGAGCTGGCCCGCATCGACGCCGTCGTCAAGGGGTAGGGACGGGGCGCCGGTGCAGCCGACGGACGGCCCGCGCGGCGTTTCGGCCAACCGCGGCCGTGAATATGCCAGGAGACTGTCCTGAAACACATGGTGACAGTGATTCAGCGGTGAACATACTCGACAACGAGAGCGCTTCACACCGCGCGACGGCGCCCTCACGCACAGCACGCGCGCCACGGCCGGGCGGCGAACCCCGCCCGGCGGGCGGGCAACGCAGCGGGGGAGGGGAACGTGCACGACGAATTCCTGTGCCATGTCACGGCGTACGGGGTCTGCGACGGCCGGCGCATCGGGGTGCCGCTGGGCACCTACCGGGCGCCCACCCTCGCCCTCGCCCTGTGGTGGCTGCGCGACCGCGCCTCCTGGATCGCCGAGCGCCTCGACCCGCAGCCCGACGCCGAACACTTACCGCCGGGCTCGCTCGTCCCCGTCCCCGACGGCGTGCCCGACGTGCCCACCGTGCTGCGCGCCTGGTGCGGCGACGTCGCCCGGCAGGAGGAAGTGGCCGAGGCGCTGGCCGCCGGGCGCCTGGTGCGCCTCGCCACCGGCGACGACACCACCGAGTACGAGCTGCTGGCCGAGTCCGTGGACGCCCTGCGCATGCAGCGTGCCGCCCGCGCGCCGGGCGTCCCGGTCGCCTGACCCCGCCCCTTCACGCCGGGCACCCGAGCGGACTCATCGGTAGAATTCAGGCATGGCGGAGCAGCCGGTCGCGCCGGAGCTCGTGCTGGAGACCGAGACCGGCTCCACCCGGATGACTCCGGTCCGCGACTATCACGTCGGACGCGACCCGTCGAGTGACATCGTCCTCGATGACGCCCGGGTCTCCTGGCACCACGCGGTGCTCCACCCCGGGGACGGCCACTGGACCGTCGAGGACGAGCACAGCACCAACGGCACCTACACCAACGGCCGGCGCATCCGTGCCCGGGAGGTCGGCCCCGGCAGCGTCATCCGCTTCGGCAACCCCGACGACGGCCCCCGCGCGGTCCTCGCCGCCCCCACGCCCGACCGGCCGTCGGCGGTCGCCCACCCCGCCCTCACCCACATCTTCCGGCAGCCGGCCTCCGTGCGGCCGCTGCCCACCCGCACCGTCCGCATCGGCCGGGACGCCGACAACGACCTGGTCGTCGACGACCTGATCGTCTCCCGGTACCACGCCGAACTGCACGTGCACGCCGACGGCACGTACGAGATCGTCGACCTCGGCAGCCACAACGGCACCTACCTCAACGGCGTGCCGGTCGACCGGGCCGACATCAGGCCCGGCGACATCGTCGGCGTCGGCCACTCCGACTTCTGCCTGATCGGCGACGAACTCCAGCAGTACGTCGACACCGGCGAGGTCTGCCTCGACGTCCAGGACCTCACCGCCGTCGTCGACCGGGGCACCAAACGCCTCCTCGACCAGGTCTCCTTCCCGGTGGGGGAGAAGTGCCTGCTCGCGGTCGTCGGCCCGAGCGGCGCCGGCAAGTCCACCCTGATGAACGCGCTCACCGGGCAGCGCCCCGCCGACCACGGCACCGTCCTCTACGACGGCCGCGACCTGTACCACGACTACGCCGAACTGCGCCAGCGCATCGGGCTCGTCCCGCAGGACGACATCCTGCACACCCAGCTGACCGTCCACGCCGCCCTGTCCTACGCCGCGGAACTGCGCTTCCCGCAGGACACCGCCAAGGCCGAACGACGGGCCCGGGTCGACGAGGTGATCCGCGAACTCGGCCTCGAGGAGCGGGCCCGCCAGCACGTGCACAGCCTGTCCGGCGGGCAGCGCAAACGGGTCAGCGTCGCGCTGGAACTGCTGACCAAGCCGTCGCTGCTCTTCCTCGACGAGCCGACCTCCGGCCTCGACCCCGGCATGGACCGCTCGGTGATGCACATGCTGCGCGGCCTCGCCGACGACGGCCGGACCGTCATCGTCGTCACCCACAGCGTGCTGAGCCTGGACGTCTGCGACCGCCTCCTCGTCCTCGCCCCCGGCGGCAGGGTCGCCTACTACGGTCCGCCCGGTGACGCCCTCGCCTTCTTCGGCTTCGAGAACTGGCCGGAGGCCTTCGAGGCGTTCGAGCAGCACCAGGACCGGGACTGGGCGGGGGAGTACCGCGACTCGCCCTTCCACCGGCGGTACGTCGCCGAGGCCGCCGCCCAGCCCCGGCGGCCCCGCGAGGAGCCGGTCGTCGTGGGGCCCCCGCCCAGGCCCCGCAGCTGGGGCGCCCAACTGCGCACCCTGGTCCGCCGCTACGCCACCGCGCTCGCCGCGGACCGCACCTTCCTCGCCATCATGATCGCGCTGCCGTTCGTGATGGGCGCCATGGCGCGGGCCCTCGCGGGAGGTGAGCTGACGCGCAGGTCCGCCATGAACACCCTGCTCATCCTGTGCGTCGGCGCCGTCCTCACCGGCGCGGCCAACGCGGTGCGCGAACTCGTCAAGGAACGGGTGATCTACCAGCGGGAGCGGGCCGTGGGCCTGTCCAGATCGGCGTACCTGATGTCCAAGGTGATCGTGCTCGGCGCGGTCACCGTGCTCCAGGCCGTGGTGCTGACCCTCGTCGCGCTGCTCGGCGTGGACCTGAACGTGCCCGGCGGCGAAGGAGTGCTGATGCCGCCCCTTGTCGAGATCACCGTCGCCGTCGCGCTGCTCGGGTTCTCCGCGATGGTGCTCGGTCTGCTGGTCTCCGCACTGGTCCGCAAGGAGGAGGCGACGATGCCGTTGCTGGTGCTGCTCGCCATCGTCCAGGTCGTCTTCTGCGGCGCCCTGCTGTCGCTCGACGGCGTGCTCCTCCTGGAGCAGCTGGCCTGGCTGGTGCCCGCCCGCTGGGGGTTCGCCGCGATGGCCGGCACCGTCGATCTGAGCCGGCTCTCGCCCGGCGACCTGAGCGGCGATCCGCTCTTCGCGCACACGGCGGACGTGTGGCTGCGCGACATCGGCATGCTGCTCGTCCTGTCGCTGGTCTTCGGCCTGCTGGTGTCCCGCCTGCTGCGGCGCCACGAGCCGGCCGTCATGCGGAAGTAGGTGCCGACGATGACGGCCCCCGGCTTCCGGCCCACGCACGTCGTACCGCAGCACGGGCTGCCCGCCTGGGAGGAGCCCGACCCCGCCCGGCCCACCGTCGGCCTCGACCCGCTGCTGCCGGTACGGCTCGTGGAGCGGCGCGGCGACTGGGGGCACGTGCAGTGCTCCAACGGCTGGTCCGCCTGGGTCGACGGCCGCCTCCTGGTCGCCGTGCCCCAGGACCCGACCGCCCCCGACGCCCCGATGGCACGCACCGCCGACCCGCGCCCGCTGCTGATCCGGGCCGAGGAGGCACTGAGCCGCTACCGCTCCGCCGTCGAGGGCCTGATGCACGGCGATCTCGACGGGGAGGGCTTCGGCGCACTCACCCTGGGCCTGCGCCTCGGAGTCGTCGTCGACGGGGAGTCCCTCTGGCTCTACGACCCCGACCACGGACGATGGCTGTACACCGACGGCACCCGGCTGCACACCTACGCCGCCGACGAGGCGCCCCGCACCGCTCCGCGCTCTCCCGGCCCCGCGCCCACCCGCCCGATGCCCGATGAGCCCGCTCACGGGACGCCCGATGAGCCCACCCGCGGGACGCCCGGTGAACCCACCCGTGTCGTGAGCCCCGACGGTGACCTGCGATGACCAGTGACACGAGCCGGTTCGCGGGCCGCCTCTCCGAACTGATCGGCCGGCAGATCGCGGGCTACCGCGTCGAGACCGAGATCGGCCGCGGCGGCATGGCCGTCGTCTACCGTGCCCGGGACCTGCGCCTGGACCGCACCGTCGCCCTGAAGCTGCTCGCCCCGGAACTCGCCCGCAACGACACCTTCCGCCGTCGCTTCACCCACGAGTCCCGCACCGCCGCGGCGATCGACCACCCGAACATCGTCCCCATCTTCGAGGCGGGGGAGACGGACGGCATCCTCTACATCGCGATGCGCTACGTCCCCGGCAGCGACCTGCGCCACCTCCTCGACCGCGAGGGGCCGCTGCCGCTGCCCACCGCCCTGCGCATCGCCGCCCAGGTGGCGTCCGCGCTCGACGCCGCCCACGAGCACGGACTGGTGCACCGGGACGTCAAGCCCGGCAACATCCTCGTCTCCCGCGGCACCGACAGCGACCACCCCGAGCACGTCTACCTCACCGACTTCGGTCTGACGAAGAAGTCGCTGTCCCTGACCGGCTTCACCACCGTCGGCCAGTTCGTCGGCACCCTCGACTACGTGGCCCCCGAACAGATCTCCGGCCGCCCGGTCGACGCCCGATGCGACGTCTACGGGTTCGCCTGCGTCGTCCACGAGGCCCTCACCGGCCATCCGCCGTTCCGCCGGGACGACGACATGGCCCTGCTGTGGGCGCACCAGTACGACGACCCGCCGGCGCTGACCGCCGACCGCTCCGACCTCGCCCCGCGGACCGACGCCGTCCTCGCCAGGGCCCTGGCGAAGAACCCCGACGACCGCTACGACTCCTGCCGGGACTTCGTCACCGCCCTGCGCACCGCCACCGAGGACGGGGGGAGCCCGGCCGCGGGCACGGCCGAGACCGGCCACCCGGCCACCGTGCGGGACCTGCGGGTGCCCGGGCCCGGTGCGTACCGGCCCGAGCCGCCGCCGCGCTGGGCGCAGCCGGTGTTCGGCCCGTGGGCGTGAACCGGGTCAGCGAACGGCCCCGCCCCACCGGCGCACCCCCCGCGCCAGCAGCGCCCCGGCGAACCCCGTGACCAGGCCCCACAGCAAGGCCAGACCCAGGGCGCTCCACAGCCGCGGTCTCAGCAGCACCTGCCCGGAGAGACCCTCGCCCAGATCGCCGATGCCGAGGACGGACAGGCCGATCCGCGCGTCGATCCGGGCCGTGAGGCAGATCATGAGCACCGTGAGCGCCAGGGCCACCGCCATGTGCACCGCGTGCCGCCAGGCCCGGACCCGGACCGGGGACCGCGCCGCCGAGACGAAGGCCGTGGCCAGCAGCAGCACCGCGTCGGCCACCACCAGCCACCACACCCGGCCGTCGTGCTCGGCGAGGGTGCCCAGGTTCAGCGTGGAGACGTCCGGTGTGCGCAGCACCGCGTCCAGCACCTGCGGCATGGGCAGCCCGAAGGGTCCGTCCACCCTGCCGTCCCAGGTGGCGCCGAGCCCGACCGTCAGCGCCAGCCAGGCCACGTTGGGCAGCCCGAGCAGGACCACGGCGAACGTCTCGGCCGGATGCCCGCGCGTGGCGGCGACGACCAGCGCGACGACGAGACCGATCACGACGTAGGCGAGCAGCAGCTGCACCATCGCGTGGGCCGCGGGCCGCACCGACGTCTCCAGGCGCAGCAGCCGGCCCGGCAGCGGGGAACCGCGCGACACCAGCAGGGCCAGCACCAGCACCCCGGCCAGCCAGACCAGGCCGACGAGGACGGTCGACGGAACGGCGGTGGAGAAACCGACCTCGGGCGTGATGCCGAACAGGTCACCGAGATCGCCCAGCGGCCCGTCCTCGAGGGAGATCTCGAACGTGTGCCGCGCGGCGAGCGCCAGGGCGAGCAGCGCGAGCAGCCACAAGGCGGCGACCCGCGCGGCCCGTCCGGCCAGCTCGGGAGCCCCGGCGACCGCCCGGTGCCGCAGCGGGCGCAGGAAACCCCAGCCGACGACCAGCGCCCCGGTGAGGGTGACGGACAGCGGGATGACCGCCAGGCCACCCTCCGCGTCGGCCAGCGCGCCGGCGTCCCCGGAGAGCTCCACGGTGCCTCCGACGGCCGTGACCACGGTCGCCGCGACCACCCGGGGGAAGGAACCGTCCGGCAGGTCCGCGGCGCCGGCCGCCCACAGCCCGAGCGCGGCCACCACACCCATGGCGACCAGTCCGCCGAGCACCGTGACGAGGGCCTGCGTCCAGCCGTGCCGGGCGGCCGCCCGGTCGGAGAGGGTGCGTGAGCTCACGCTGCCACGCTAAGCAGGGGCGGCGGGCGACGCCCGCCGGGAGGTCCGTCCGCGTCGGCTTGCGGACGGCACCGGACCGGAGCACACAATGAACTCATAGGAGAAAAAGCGGAATGCACCGTCCGGAAGCGGTGCAGTGTGCGAGTGCCGCGGGACCATCCGCGCGGGAAGAAGAACTCGTGAGCGTCGAACCGCCGTCAGCCGACCGGCCCATCGGACCTCCTTCCGGGCCGCTGTCCGGGCCACCCGGACCGCCGCCCTCCGGTCCGCCCTCGCAGCCGCCGAGCAGGGGCGGGGACGGAGGCGGGGGGCCGCCCGGCCCGGAGCACCGTCCGTGGTGGAAGTCCCTGCCCGGTCTGGGGGTGCTCGCCGCGGCCGTGGCCGCCGCCGTGCTCCTCGCGGTGGTGTTCGTCCGTCCCGACGGCGGTGCCGAAGCCGGCGGCGGGGAGATCTTCCTGCAGGCCGCGAACGCGGCCGGTCCCGACCCGTTCACCAAGTCGACGGCCAGGCACAGCTCGCCCCCACCGGTCACCCCCTCCCCGACCGCCGAGTCCGGCTCGGTGAACGAGCTGCGCGGCGTCCAGGGCGGGCAGCCCGGTCTCTACGGCGGCACCCGCGACGCCTCCAGCTGCGACGTGGAGCGGCAGATCGACTACCTGAGCGAGGTGCCGGACAAGAACGGGGCGTTCGCCTCGGTGGCCGGCGTCAAGTCTTCGGAGGTCCCCTCCTACCTGCGCTCGCTCACCCCGCTGCAGTTGCGCGTGGACACCCGGGTCACCAACCACGGCTACCGCGACGGCGCCGCCACCGAGTACCAGGCCGTCCTCCAGGCGGGCACGGCCGTGCTCGTCGACGACCTCGGCATGCCACGCGTGCGGTGCGCCTGCGGCAACCCGCTGACCAAACCGGTCGAGCAGTCCGAGTCGCGCTACACGGGCAAGCCCTGGCCGGGCTTCAGCCCCTCGAGCACCGTCGTGATCCAACCCGCGCCGCGGCCCGTCGAGAAGTTCGTCGTCCAGGACCCCGAGACCGGGGACTGGTTCGAGCGGCGGCCGGGCGACACGGGCAAGAAGGACCGCGCCACACCACCGCCGGACGATCCCACTCCGTGGGACGGTCCCGCCAAGCGGACCGCCTCGTCCTCGCCGGACACCGAGCCGAGGGACGGGTCCACCACCGACGGGTCCACCACCGACGGGTCCACCACCGACGGGTCCACCACCGACGGATCCACCACCGACGGATCCACCACCGACGGGTCCACCACCGACGGACCCGCGAACAGCGACTCCCCTGGGTCCGACTCCCCCCGGCCCGACTCTCCGGGGTCCGACTCTCCGGGGTCCGACTCCCCCCGGCCCGACTCTCCGGGGTACGGCTCCCCGGGGTCCGACTCCCCCCGGCCCGACTCTCCGGGGTACGACTCCCCGGGGCCCGGCTCCCCGGAACCGCCCCCGCCCGGCTCGGGGTCACAGCCCCAGCCGAGGTCGGAGCTCAGCCCGGCGTCCTAGCCAGGCGCACTAAAGGCGGTGCGGGCGGTCGGCCCGTACCACCAGGGCATGGTCGCCGAGCCCCAGCAGACGGTCGGCCGGCACCTCGCCGAACGTCGTGAGAACCGCCTCGATCCGGCCGTCGGCCGGGTCGAACGCCGCGTCGAGCACGGTGCCGCGCTCCTCGCCGTACTCGGTGAGCACCCGGCTCCCCAGCAGGTCACGGTGCGGCGGCGCCTCCGTCCGGCCGGCCGGAGGGCGCGCGACCAGTCCGTCCTGACCGACGGCTTCCACGGTGCCCAGGGCCAGCACGGTCTCCCCGTGCCGCCACCCGCGCCGTACCCGGACGTGCGTGACCCTTCCCGACGCCGCGTCGACCGTCAGCGCCCGCACGGTCCCCAGACGGTCCGCGCCACCCGGCGTCAGGACGGGCAGCCCGCGCACCCGGGAGAACAGCATCATGGCGGTGCGCTCCTCCCACGGTCGCGGTGGGCTCCGGCACGGGCCGCGAAGCCGGGCAGGTCGTCGGTGACGTAGGCGGTCGCGCGCGCGGGGATCACCAGCGTCCGGCCGGAGGCGCTCAGCGCCTCGCCCCGCGGCACGTACACCCGGTGCCGGCGGTGCCGGGAGCCGTGCACCAACTCCCGGTGCGCGGCGAGCCGGAAGGCGACGACCCGGCCGCTGGTGCCCCCCTCGACGAGGACGTCGAGCACCGTGCCGACGACGTCGCCCGCGTCGGTCACCACCCGCGCCCCGAGCAGCCGTCCGTGCAGGGCGTCCCGGCGCGCCACCGACAGGGGCACGTCGCACAGCGCCTCCCGTCCGCGGACCATGACCGCGTGGTGGCCCAGGCAGTGCACCGCCGGCCAGGGCAGGTCCTGCGGCAGCGGTCCCGACAGCAGGGTCCGTCCGGTGAGGGTGAAGCCCGTGATCCGCACGGCCGAGGCGTCGAAGACGGTGTCCTTGACATGGGCGACGGCGTCCCCGCCCAGCGTCACCACGGGCAGGGTCGTCAGGCTCCGCACCGCCATCAGCTCGTTCATGACACGCCCTTCCCGCCGGGCCGGCGTCCGCCCCGTACCGGGCGGCCCCCGTCCGGACCCGTACGCGCCGGACCCGGCGGGACCCGGGTTCCCCGCCCCATGGAGGCGAACACCGATCCAAGGGGACTGCGCCGCCGGACTCGGGGTACCAGGACTGGTGCATGAACGTCCGGCCGACCCGGCTTCCCAGAGAGAAACGCATGACCTACCACCTGGACGGGGCAGTGATACCGACTGGTTTCGACGTGCCCGTGGAACCGCTGCGGCGGGCGGCACACTTCACCGGCGAGCCGGGATGCATCGCCGAGGCGCGGTCCTTCGCCGCGCTCTTCCTGGAACAACTGAGGACCGAGTGGTGCGCCACGATCGACGAGCGGGTGGACGGCGCGGTCCTGCTGGTGGTGAGCGAGCTGGTCACCAACGCCGACCGGCACAGCAACGGACCGTACATCCTGGAGCTGGAGGGAACGGCCGCCTCGCTCACGGTGGCGGTCTACGACAGCAGCGCCACACTGCCCCGCGTCTTCCCCCGTGACCCCCGGCGCGTCGGCCGGCACGGTCTGGAGATCGTGCGGGCGCTGGCCCGGGACGTCAGCGTGGAGCGGGTGCCGGTCGGCAAGTGCGTGCGCGCGGTGCTCAGCCTCGACGGCAGTTGAGCGACCGCCGGTCAGGCGCAGCCGAGCTCGCCCAGCATGCCCTCGCGCAGTCGGGCGATGATCCGCTTGATCAGACGGGACACGTGCATCTGCGAGCAGCCGAGGCGCTCGCCGATCTCCGCCTGGGTGGCCTCCTCCACGAACCGCATGTGGAGGATCCGCCGGTCGCGCTCGCTGAGCTCGGCCATGAGCGGGGCGAGCGCGTGGAAGTCCTCGACGAGCCTCAGCCCCTCCTCCTCCACACCGATGAAGTCGGCGAGGACGGCCTCACCGTTCTCCGGGCCGTCACCGGTGAGGGCGGCGTCCAGTGACGAGGAGTTGTACCCGTTCGCGGCGATCTGCCCCTCGATGACCTGGTCCTCGGTGATGTTCATCAGCGTGGCGAGCTCGGCGACCGTGGGTTCCCGGTCCAGCCGGCTGGCGAGTTCCTCGCGGGCCTTGGCCAGTTCGACCCGCAGTTCCTGGAGCCGGCGCGGCACGTGCACGGCCCAGGTCGTGTCACGGAAGAAACGCTTGATCTCACCGACGATGTACGGCAGCGCGAAGGAGGTGAACTCGACCTCGCGCGAGAGCTCGAACCGGTCGATGGCCTTGATCAGGCCGATCATGCCGGTCTGCACGATGTCGTCCATGTCGTCACCGCGGCCGCGGAACCGTCCGGCGGCGAACCGCACGAGGGACATGTTCATCTCGATGAGGGTGTTGCGCGCGTACTGGTACTCGTGCGTGCCCTCCTCCAGCTCCGCCAGGCGGCGGAAGAACTGACGGGACAGCTCCCTCGCGTCGCGCGGAGCGACGGTCCGCGGGTCCGCCACCCCGGGCAGGCTTCCGTCGCCCGTCCCGGCCTCGGTGTGCTCGTCGACGACCTGTGCCTGCGACCGGATCACGGCGGTCTCCCTTGCCTCTCCCACGAACGTCACGGCCGACATGTGCCCGGGCCCTTCCGGGTGTGCGGGTACCCAGGTCGAGCCGACGCATTCCTCACCCGTACGACCGAGGGTACGGGGGAGGGGCCCGCACGGCAGCCCGGGCCGCGCCCGGACACGCCGCACCGGCCCTCTTCACTCAGGGCGGAATGCCGCTCCCTTCCCCCCGGGGCCGGGATTCCTAGGCTGAAGGGGTGAACCGTGAAGCGTCGAACCACGCCCGTGTCATCCCCCTGCGGCCGACGGCCGAGCGTCCGGGGCCCGTGCGCCCCGCCGCCCCGCCGCCCGGTCCGGCCCCCGCCCCGGCTCCGTCCGCTCCCGCCCCCGCCGTCAGAGAGCCGCTGTGGCGCGACCTCGTGGGCGACGTGCTGCGCCGGGAACGGCTGGCCCAGGAACGGACGCTGAAGGACGTCGCCGAGGCGGCCCGGATCTCGATGCCGTACCTGTCGGAGGTGGAGCGGGGCCGCAAGGAGGCCTCCTCGGAGGTCCTCGCGGCCGCCGCCCAGGCCCTCGGGCTCGGCCTCGGCGACCTGCTCGCGCGGGCCCACGGAGAGCTCGTCCGCGTCACCGGCCGACGGCTCGGCGCGAGCCGGGGAGCGTCCGGCTCCTCGTACGACGGGCTGTGCCTGGCGGCCTGACGTTCCGCGTGGTCCGGCGCCTCACACCCGTACGAGGCGCCGGCTCAGCACCTCGTCGGCCAGGCCGTACGCCACGGCCTCCTGCGCCGTGAACACCTTGTCGCGGTCCATGTCCGCGCGCAGCGTCGCCACGTCGTGGTGCGTGTGCCGGGACAGCACCTCCTCCACCTGGGAGCGGATCCGCACCATCTCCTTGGCCCGGAGCGACAGGTCGGAGACCGTGCCCCGCGCACCGCCGGCGGCCGGCTGGCCCAGCAGCACCCGCGCGTGCTCCAGCACGAACCGCCGCCCCGGGTCCCCGCCGGCCAGCAGCACGGCCGCCGTGGACGCCGCCTGCCCGACGCAGAAGGTCGAGATCGGGGCCTGCACGAACGTCATCGTGTCGTAGATCGCCATGAGCGAGGTGTACGAGCCGCCGGGGGAGTTGAGGTAGATCGCGATCTCGCTCTCCGGGGCCGCCGACTCCAGGTGGAGCAGTTGCGCGATGACGACATTGGCCACCCCGTCGTCGATCTCGGTGCCGAGGAAGACGATCCGCTCGGACAGCAGCCGGCTGAACACGTCGTAGGACCGCTCGCCCTGCGGGGTGCGCTCGACGACGCTCGGAATCGTGTACGTCCCCATCACTGCAGTCCCATCCTGCGCCGTGTGGCGGCCGGGCGGACGTCGTCGAGCGACTCCACCACCCGGTCGACCATCCCGTACTCCCGGGCCTCCTCGGCCGTGAACCAGCGGTCGCGGTCGCTGTCCCGCGAGATGGTCTCCGGGGACTGGCCGGTGTGCTCGGCGGTGATCCGTTCCATGGTCCGCTTGATGAAGTCCAGGTTCTCCGCCTGGATCTCGATGTCCGCGGTGGTGCCGCCGATCCCCGCGGACGGCTGGTGCATCATGATCCGCGCGTTCGGCAGGGCGTACCGCTTGCCGGCCGTGCCCACGCTCAGCAGGAACTGGCCCATGCTGGCCGCGAACCCCATCGCGAGCGTCGAGACGTCGTTCGGGATCAGCCGCATCGTGTCGTAGATCGCCAGACCCGCGTGCACGGAGCCGCCCGGACTGTTGACGTACAGGCTGATGTCGGTGCGCGGGTCCTCCGCGGACAGGATGAGCAACTGCGCGCACACCCGGTTCGCGGAGACCTCGTCGACCTGGGTGCCCAGCAGCACGATCCGCTGGGCGAGCAGTTGGGCGGCGAGGTGGTCGTCGAACCGGGTGTGCGGGGTGTCGCCCTCCTCGGCCCGGGGCAGCGCGGCCGGCCACGGGCCGGCGGTGAGTGGAGACATGGGCGCTCCTGTTGGTCGCTCGTCGGGAACGCGGCCGGCGCGGCCGCGTGTCCCCACTCTCGACCGGCGGCGGGGTCGGACGGACCCTTCTCTGCCCGTGGCAGATCCGCCACGGGCAGAGCGCTCGTCCGGAACGAACCGCCGCGCCGCCGATGAGTTCCGGGGCCCGTGGCGGTCGACACTGATGACCGCGTTCCACGCCCAGGAGGTACTCATGACCACCGACGGATTCACCACGTGTCTCTGGTTCGACGGCCAGGCCGAGGAGGCCGCGGACTTCTACGTCTCCGTGTTCAAGAACTCGAGCGTCGGCCGGGTTCTCCGGAACACCGAGTCCGCGTACGGCACCACGGGCTCCGTCCTCACCGTGGAGTTCACGGCCAACGGACAGAAGTTCGTCGCGCTGAACGGCGGGCCCGAGTTCACGTTCAGCGAGGCGATCTCCTTCCAGGTCGACTGTGCCGACCAGGCGGAGGTCGACCACTACTGGGACAAGCTCGTCGAGGGCGGCGGCGAGCACGGCCCCTGCGGCTGGCTCAAGGACCGGTTCGGCGTGTCCTGGCAGGTCACCCCGGCACGACTGACCGAGCTGATCAGCGACCCGGACCAGGAGAAGGCGGACCGCGCCATGAAGGCCATGCTGTCCATGGGCAAGCTCGACATCGCCGCCCTCGAGAGGGCGTACGCGGGCGAGTGACGGCCGGCGCGGGGCGGGGCCCGGCGGTGCGCGGGGGCTCCGCCCTATCCGCGTTCGGCCAGGATCTCCTTGACCACATGACGTGCGTCGGCCGCCAGGGGCGGATTGGTGTCCCAGTAGTACGGGAGCCGGACCAGCGAGATCGACAGCGCCCAGCCCCGCCCGCGCCCACCGCCTCCCGGAAGACGCCCCGGACCTCGGCCGGCAGCAGGTTCCAGGCGACGATCAGGTCCACCGCGGGGTCGCCCACCCCCACGCTGCCGAAGCCGATCACCGCGGCCAGCCGTACGCCGCCGGCCAGCACGTTCCCCGGCGACAGGTCACCGGTGCGCGCACACCGGCGCACCGGTGTGCTCCGGCACCCCGAGCGCCTCCTCCCACAGGTCCGCCACCGCGGCGGTGTCGATCCGCCCCGTCAGGTGCGCGATCGCCTCGCGCGTCGGCGCGTCCCGGCTCAACGGCAGGAGCGGGCCGAGCCGGGGCAGCCACCGCTGCTCGTGCGCCACGCCCTCGACGGCACCGGGGTACCGGGGGAGCCGCACCACCGGGTCCGGGCCGAGACGGAACATGGCGTTCTCGGTCCCCGAGGACCGCAGCCGCTCCACCGGCAGCCCGGCCCGCCGGGGGAACCGGCCGGCGACCAGCCGGCCGACCAGCGCGGCGTCGATGTCCACTTCGTCGGGACGCGTCCTCACGGCGCACACGCCGTCCGTCCCGGCGGCGAACGCGTGCCGTGTCGAACGAGTTGATCGTCGCCCGGTCAGTCCTCGCGGACGTGTTCCCCGATCACCCGGGTGATCTCCCGCGCCATGCGCAGGATCCCGGGGGAGCGGACCGGGCAGGGTTTCGGCCTGGACGTCGTGGGCGCCAGACAGAAGTGCAGGTGGTCGTCGTCCCGGTGCAGGGCCGTGCGGTCGCGGCCGGGCTGGGTGCAGTAGTCGGGGCGGGCCCGCTCGTGGGCGTCGCAGGGCAGGTACTGCGTCCAGGTGTACCGGGCCCCCGCCGGACTCACCGCCCGTCCCGCGTCCGCGACGAGGTCGCCGGAGGCGGCGGCCCGCTCCTCGTAGAGCGCGTTGACCCGGCGGACCCGGTCGGGGGTGATCGGGTCGGGGCCCTGCAGCACCCAGACGATCCGGGGCCGCCGGGATCCCCCGGCGGCGGCGATCTGCTCGGTGAGCCGTCGGGCGTCGGCCGCGTACCGCTCCAGGTACTCATCCCGCGAGGCGTCGTAGGTGATCCCGTCCATGCACGGCGTGTAGCCCCAGGAGTTGCCCCAGAACTGCAGCACCACGTAGTCCGGCCGCAGCGAGCGCACCAGTGCCGCCGCCTTGTCCGTGGCCGGCACGAGGGACCGCTCGGCGGACCCCTCCAGGTAGTCGCAGAGGGTGGTGCCCGAGTGGGGCGCGCTCGTGTAGCGGGCGCGCAGTTCCGCGCCGAGGACCTTCTGGTTCTCCATCGCCAGCGAGTCCCCGAGGTACAGCACCGTCGGCGGTTCCCCGGGCGGGGCACTCGGCGGGGCGACGGGCCGCTGGTGCGTGGTGGCCGACGCCTCCGGCGAGGTGAGCGGCGGTGGCCCGGCCTCCGGCCCGGACGACGGGTCCGTGCACGCGCCGAGCAGCACGACGGCCAGCAGCACTCCCACGACCCACGGCTTGCGCATACGGCGACTCCCGCCCCGGCCTGCGAAACGGCTCCCCAGGCAAGCACAACCGGGTCCCGGGGGGAAGACGTGCTTCAGGACGGATCGCGTCCCCCGTCGTGCCGTCCCCCCGTCCCCGTCCCTCCGTCGTGCCGTCGTGTCGTCGTGCCGTCGTGCCGTCGTGCCGTCGCGCCGTCGCGCCGGATTCCGGTCCGGCCCGTGCGGTGCCGCCCGGCGGGCGGGCGGGGACGGAGGTGGCTAGCGTGGGAGGACGGACCGACCACCCGTTCCGGAGGGGGCCGTCGTCATGGCCGTACCGCCCGAGGGGACCCCTTGCTGGGCCGACGCGACGTTCAGCGACGTCGAGGGGGCCGAGCGCTTCTACTCGGACGTCCTCGGCTGGACCTTCAGCGAGGCGTCTACGGAGTTCGGCGACTACACCGAGGCCTACGCCGGCGGGAAGGCGGTGGCCGCCCTGGTGCCGCCCATGCCCGGTCAGGAGGGCCCGTCGCAGTGGTGCCTGTACTTCGCGGTCGAGGACGCCGCCGCCACCGCCGTCCGGATCCGGGACGGCGGCGGCGAACTGCTGATGGAGCCGATGGGGATCGGCGACTTCGGCACGATGTGCCTGGCGCGCGACCCCGGCGGGGTCGTCTTCGGGCTCTGGCAGGCCGGTACCCACGAGGGCTTCGGGGCGACGGCCGTGCCGGGCGCCTACTGCTGGGCGGAGATCCTCACCCGGGAGCCCGAGAAGTCCGACGCCTTCTTCCCCGCCGTCTTCCCCTACCGGTCGAAGCGGCTGGAGGGCGAGACGGACTTCCGGGTCTACGACCTCGGCGAGCGCAGCGTGCTCGGCCGGATGCGGATGACGGACGACTTCCCGCCCGAGGCGCCCCCGTACATCAACGTCTACTTCGCCGTCGCGGACTGCGACGAGGCCGTGACCAGGGCCACCGAGCGGGGCGGCGTCCTGCGGTCCGGGCCGGTGGACACCCCCTTCGGGCGGTTCGCGGCGATCGGCGACCCGCAGGGCGCGGACTTCTCGGTGATCGACATCACGACCACGGTGGGCGAGGCACCGGGGACGACCGGGGCGACCTGACGGGGCGCCCCGGCCGGGCCGGGCACACCGTCCGGCCATGGCATGATCGGGCGCATGCGTGAACGTGTTGTGGCCGCGTGCGACGGGGCTTGCAAGGGAAACCCCGGGCCCGCCGGCTGGGCCTGGGTGGTGGCCGACGCCTCCGAGACCCCGGTCCGCTGGGAGGCGGGGGCACTCGGCAGAGCCACCAACAACGTCGCCGAACTCACCGCGCTGGAGCGGCTGCTGGCGGCGACCGACCCGGCCGTGCCGCTCGAGGTCCGGATGGACTCGCAGTACGCCATGAAGGCCGTCACCACCTGGCTGCCCGGCTGGAAGCGCAACGGCTGGCGCACGGCGGCCGGCAAACCGGTCGCCAACCAGGAGCTCGTCGTCCGCATCGACGCGCTCCTGCAGGACCGCTCGGTGGAGTTCCGCTACGTCCCCGCCCACCAGGTCGACGGCGACCGGCTCAACGACTTCGCCGACCGCGCCGCCAGCCAGGCGGCCACCCTCCAGCAGGACGCCGGCAGCGAGCTGGGCTCGCCCGAGCCGCCGCCGTCCCCGGACGCCCCGCCGGCCGGCGCCGCCGGGCGCAGGTCCGGCGCGGCCAAGGCGCCCAGGCCGCGCGGCGGCGGCGCGTCGTCCCGCACGATCAAGGCGAAGTTCCCCGGCCGCTGCCTGTGCGGCCGCTCCTACGCCGCCGGTGAACCCATCGCCAAGAACGACAAGGGCTGGGGCCACCCCGGGTGCCGGACCGCCGCGAGCGCCTGACCGGGCCGGTCGGTCAGGCGTCGAAGGCGTAGTGCGGGGTGTGGTCCAGCAGGTCCGCCGGGGTCGTGTCGTGCCACGGCCGCATGGTCTCGTTCAGGTCGACGACGTCCGGCGTGCCGGCGGTCGGCAGATAGCCGGAACCGGGGTGGCGGCGCTGCCACTCGGCCCACAGCTTGTCGATGTAGGCGTGGTGCAGCCAGAACACCGGGTCGTTGGGGGACACCCCGGTGGCCATGTGCCCGCCGACCCACACGTGGACCCGGTTGTGCAGATCGACCCCGCGCCAGCCCTCGAGGTGGTTGCGGAAGCCGTCCGAGCCGCTGTTCCAGGGCGGCATGTCGTACGTGTCCATCGACAGCACGGACTCGACCTCCGCCCGTGTCGGCAGGGTGCGCCCGCCGGCGCCGAGCGCGCGCCTGAGGTAGGCACGGCCGTCCACCCGCACGGTGACCGGCCAGTTGCCGGTGGAGGCGGCGAACGGTCCGTCCATCACCCGGCCGTCCCGGCTGCGGCCGCTGCCGCCGAGGAAGTCGGGCGCCCACAGCGAGGAGCGCACCGAGCCGTCGGTGCTCCAGTCCCAGTACGGCAGGGCCACCGACGCGTCCACCGACTGCAGCGCCCGCTCGAACTCCAGGAGGAATCTGCGGTGCCAGGGCAGGAAGGACGGCGAGCGGTGCCCCGTCCGCCCGCCGTGGTCGGTGTCGGACACGATGAAGGCGTTGTGGGTGGTGACGAACGCGTCGTAACGGCCGCTGCGCTTGAGCTCCAGCAGCGCGGCGACGAAGCGGCGCTTCTCCTCGGCGGTCAGGCTCGCCTGGTTCTTGCGGACGGTCATGTGCGGGGTGCTCCCGGTGTCTGCGGCGGTGGTCGGTCGGTCAGCGGGTGGGGAAGGGCAGGAGCGGGGCGCCCTGCAGCTCGTCCACCGCGGCGCGGGCTGCGGCGCGCGGGGTGGGGACCGGCTCGTAGTGGCTGACGACGCTGATCCAGCTGCCGTCGGCGTTGCGCATCACGTGCAGTTCCACGCCGTCGACGAACACGGCGTACCCGGGCCCGTGGTGGTGACCACCGGCGGTGACCGGCCGGCCCTGTATCCGGCGGCCCCGGTAGACCTCGTCGAAGCCGGCGGGGGAGTCGTGGCGGTGCCCGGCGCCCTCGGCGGCCCGCGCGGACGGGACGAGGGCCGGCTGGACCCCCGCGGCGGCGGTGAGGGCGGCCGCCGCGGTGAGCGCGCGGCGACGGCTGAGTTCCGGCATGTGGATCTCCTGGGGGTCGGTTCCGGATCAGGACCCCGCATGCCTATCGCCCGTGCCGGTGGCGGGGGAAATGCCCCTGGGGCGGTTGGCCGCGATCCGGGCGATCTCCGTCATGCCGTACAGACTTGAACGAAGATGATCTTGTCGCTCGTGGGGGACGTGTGACGACGGAAGGGGAAAATCCGCTCCCGTCGGGACGCCTCGCCGGGTGATCCTCCGCGAGGGACGCGCGACGCGTGGCCCGTGTCACGCCGCGAGATTGGCGCGATCCCGCGGGACGCGTGCCCGGGGCCCACCACCGGACAGGTGCCTCTGCCGCTCGCCGTGAGGGATGACAGACTGACGCCATGGACGAGCGCACATTCGACAGGTCGGGTCAGCACGCCTCCGTGATCGGTCTCGGCACATGGCAACTCGGGGCGGACTGGGGTGACGTCGACGACAAGGAGGCCCTCGCGGTGCTGGAGGCCGCCGCCGAGTCGGGAGTCACCTTCTTCGACACCGCCGACGTGTACGGCGACGGGCGCAGCGAGCAGACCATCGCGTCGTTCCTGAGCGGGCGGCCCGATCTGCACGTGCTGGTCGCCACCAAGATGGGCCGCCGGGTCGACCAGATCCCCGAGAACTACGTCCTGGACAACTTCCGCGCCTGGAACGACCGATCGCGGCGCAACCTCGGCGTCGACCGCGTCGACCTGGTGCAGCTGCACTGCCCGCCCACCCCCGTCTACTCCACCGACGAGGTCTTCGACGCCCTCGACACGCTGGTGGAGGAGGGGCGGATCGCCGCCTACGGGGTCAGCGTGGAGACCTGCGCCGAGGCGCTGACCGCGATCGCCCGCCCCAACGTGGCGAGCGTGCAGATCATCCTCAACCCGTTCCGCATGAAGCCGCTGCGCGAGGTGCTCCCGGCCGCCCGCGAGGCCGGCGTCGGCATCATCGCCCGGGTTCCGCTCGCCTCCGGCCTGCTGTCCGGCAAGTACACCAGGGACACCGTCTTCCCCGAGAACGACCACCGCACCTTCAACCGGCACGGCGAGTCCTTCGACCAGGGCGAGACCTTCTCCGGCGTCGACTACGCGACCGGCGTCGAGGCCGCGGCGGAGTTCGCCGCGCTCGCCCCCGAGGGGTACACACCGGCCCAGCTGGCACTGCGCTGGATCGCCCAGCAGCCCGGCGTCACCACCGTCATCCCCGGTGCCCGTTCGCCCGAGCAGGCCCGCGCCAACGCCGCCGCCGCACGGCTGCCGGAGCTGTCCGACGCGACGCTCACGGCGATCCGCGACCTCTACGAGCGGAGGATCAAGGACCAGGTCGAATCCCGCTGGTGAGGCGGGTCCGGTAGGGGATCACGGCTCCAGGAGCAGTTGCCTCTCCTGCTCCTGGTCGCCGGAGGCGGCGCCCTCGTCGCGTGCCGTGAAGGCCCGCGTGAGCGTGTCGCTCGCCCGCCGCACCGCCTCCGGGGTGCCCTGCACGGTGACGGTCACCGGCGCCGACAGCCGGCCGGCGTCCGCGCGGGGGGCCTTCTCCCGCCCCCCTCCGGTGAACGTCGCCACGCGGACCGTCGCCCTCTCGTCGGAGGGCGACTGGTCCGGCGCCCCGAACGTCCCCTCCAGGGCCCGGACGACCGCGCGTGCGTCGTCGGCGTCCCCGCCGCTGAGCGTCACGGTGAGCTGGGTATCGGACATGCGTGCCACGACCTCCTGGCCTCGGTGTCATCGCCTCGGCGGCATCGCGGTCCGTGTAACCGTGCACCGCGCCCCCAAACCGCGGTCCGACCGAGGGGAACGGCGGCAGAAGGGGAACTCTCGGCAGGAGAGGGCCGACGTCGTTCACCCAGGGAGGTGCACCGTGCCGGACGCGGAGCAGGGCCAGGACAGGCGCAGGGGGCGGAACGAGACCGAGGACGAGAGAGCGGACCGGATGTGGCAGGAACTCATCCAGGAGGTCCGCGTCGCCCAGATGGGCGTGCAGATCCTCTTCGGCTTCCTGCTGACCGTCGTGTTCACCCCGAAGTACGCGGGCCTGTCCGACACCGACCAGACGATCTACATCGTCACCGTCGTCCTGGGCGCGTGCGCCACCGGCGCGCTCATCGGCCCGGTGTCGCTGCACCGCCTCGTCTCCGGACGGCGCATCAAGCCGCAGGCGGTGCAGTGGGCCTCCCGGCTGACCCTGCTCGGTCTGTTGCTGCTGCTCGCCACCACCAGCGCCTCGCTGCTGCTGATCCTGCGCGTGGCGACCGACGACGACTTCGTCCCGTACCTGGTCGCCGGAGTGGTGGGGTGGTACCTGCTGTGCTGGTTCGGCCTGCCGATGTGGGCCCGGCACCGTCACACCACACGCTGAGCCGCACGCCCGCGGCTCAGCTCCCCGCGAGCACGTCCGCGAGGAAGTCGTCGACGCGGACCTCCTCGCGCCCCGGCGGGACCAGCCGGTGGGTCTCGTGCAGGAAGTCGCCGATCGTCTCGGCCCAGGCGAACACCACCGCGTGGTGCCTCCCGCCGTCGGCATGGGCCTCACCGAGGAACTCCATCCGAAGCTCCCGCCCCACGCCCCGGGACTCCGGGCGCAGCCGTACGTCCCCGGTCCCCACCGGGCGGGTGAGACCGTCGGCGACCATCTCACGGTCCAGCTGCCAGCGCGCGAGGACCCGGCCGTCGTGGCTGAAGACCATGGTGACGGCGAACGGGTCGGAGGGGTCGTAACTCAGGTGGACGAGCACGGGAAAGCGACCCGCGTCGCCCGCCTGGAGCTCCACCACCAGGGTCTTGTGCACGAACGAGTTCACGAGAGGGCCTCCGGGACGTACCGACGTAGAGCCCTCTAGTACCCCGCGCCCGCGTAAGATGCTCAGCTCTCCGGGTGAATCCTGAGTCACTCCCCGCCCGGACCCGCGGGCCGGCCGAAGGCGTCCCGCAGCGCCGGCAGCAGCGTCTTCTCCGACCAGTCCAGGAACTGCGGCTGCGACTCGCCGCCGATCTGCACCAGGGCGACCTCGGTGAAACCGGCCTCCACGTAGGGGCGGACGGCCTCGACGAAGTGCTCCGGGTCGCTGCCGCACGGGATCGACCCGGCGACGTCGTCCGGCCGGACGAACTGGGTCGCGAGGTCGAAGGAGTCCGGGTGCGGCAACTCGGAGTTGACCTTCCAGCCGTTGCCGAACCAGCGGAACTGGGCGTGGGCGCGCTCGACGGCCGCGTCCCGGTCGGGGTCGTAGCACACCGGCAGCTGTCCCACCCGCGGCTTGCCCTCCCCGCCGTGCCGGTCGAAGGCGTCGAGCAGTTCCGCCTTCGGTTCCGTGGCGATCACCAGGTCGGCGAGCCGGCCCGCGAGGGCGCAGGACCGCTTCCCGGAGACCGCGACGCCGATCGGCGGCGGCTGGTCCGGCAGGTCCCACAACCGGGCCGACTCGACGTCGAAGTGGGTGCCGTGACGGGTGACGTGACCGCCCTCGAAGAGGGCACGGATGATCTCCACCGCCTCCTCGAGCATCTCGTGCCGCACGTCCACGGCCGGCCAGCCGCCGCCCACCACGTGCTCGTTGAGGTTCTCGCCCGAGCCGAGCCCCAGCCGGAACCGGCCCTCGGACAGCAACTGCATCGTCGCCGCCTTCTGCGCCACCACCGCCGGGTGGTAACGGAACGTCGGGCACGTCACGTACGTCATCAGCGGGATCCGCGAGGTGGCCTGGGCCGCGGCGCCCAGCACGCTCCACGCGTACGGCGAGTGGCCCTGCGAGCGCAGCCAGGGGAAGTAGTGGTCCGAGGTCACCGAGAAGTCGAAGCCCGCCTCCTCGGCCCGCACCACGTGGCCGACCAGCTCCCGGGGCCCGGCCTGCTCGGTCATCATCGTGTATCCGATTCGCACCATGGTGCCCGGGTCCCCGGCCGCGGAACGGGAAAACGGTGGATCGCCCGACGGCGGCCGGGCAGGATGCCCCCATGAGTGCCCGCCCGCTCCCCGCCTCCGCCCCGGCCGCCCAGGGCGTCGACGCGTCCGGCGTCCACGCCTTCCTCGACGCCCTCGAAGCCGCCCCGGACATCGAGCCGCACAGCCTGATGATCCTGCGCCACGGCCACCTCGTGGCCTCCGGCTGGTGGGCGCCGTACACCGCCTCACGCCCGCATCTGCTCTACTCGCTCAGCAAGAGCTTCACGGCCACCGCGGCCGCCCTCGCCGAGGCCGAGGGGCTGATCGACTTCGACGCCCCGGTGCTGTCGTACTTCCCGGAGTTCGAGGCCGACATCACCCACCCGCACAGCCGGGCGACACGGGTGCGGCACGTCGCGTCCATGGCCAGCGGCCACGGGCGCGAGACCGTCGACGAGGCGTACGGCACCGACCCCGCCGAACCCGTGCGCGGATTCCTGCTGCTGCCCCCGGACCGCGCTCCGGGCACGGTCTTCGCCTACAACCAGCCCAACACCTACACGCTCGGCGCGATCGTGCAGCGGGTCACCGGACAGTCCCTCACCGCCTACCTGCGGCCGCGGCTGCTGGACCCGCTGGGCGTCGGCGAGGCGCTGTGGCTGCGGGACGGCACCGGCCGCGAGCTCGGCTTCAGCGGACTGCACGCCGCCACCGACGCCGTCGCCCGGCTCGGCCTGCTGTACCTGAACGACGGGGTCTGGCAGGGCGAGCGGCTGCTGCCCGAGGGCTGGGTCGCCCGCGCCTCGCGCCCGCACGTACCGACCGCCGGGGCGATGGGGGAGCAGGACCGGCAGGACTGGGACCGGGGCTACGGCTACCAGTTCTGGATGTCCCGGCACGGGTACCGCGGCGACGGGGCGTACGGGCAGTTCTGCCTGATCCTGCCCGAGCACGACGCGGTGGTCGCCGCCACGTCGGCGACCGGGCGGATGCAGGACTACCTGAACCTGGTCTGGCGGCACCTCCTGCCCGCTTTCCGCCCCGCTCCCCTCTCCGGCCGGGAGGCCGCGGACACCGCTCTGCGCGAGCGCCTCGAACGGCTCGCCCTGCCGCCGGCCGGGGGGAGCCCGGCACCGCCGGAGCGGGCGCGGGACTGGTCCGCCGCCGTGTTCGCCCCGTACGGCGGCGCCTGCGCCGACCAGCCGACCCTGACCGCGGCCGAGGTCACGGCGGACGCCGACGGCGGCTGGACGCTGTGGCTCACCGACGGCGGCCACCGGCTCGGGACACGGCTCGGCGGGCCGGGATGGACGACCGCCGAGGAACCGCTGCCCACCGCCGTGAGCGGTGGCTGGGCCGAGGACGGCACCCTCGCCGTGGACGTGGTGTTCCTGGAGACCCCGCACCGCCTGACGGTCAGGTGCTCCCTCGCGGACCGGACCTTCACGGCCCGCTGGCACACCCGCCCGCTGCACGGGGCGCCCCTGCGCACGCTGCGCTCCCCCAGGCCCTCGGCCCCGCCCGAACAGGGGGGAACCCCCTCGGGTGCCTCAGTCCCCTCGGTCCGAGGAGCCTGAGGCCGGGCGGAAGGTCCGCAGGAAGGTCCGCAGCGCCTCCCGGCTCGCGGACTCCTCCCAGTCGGCGGCCGGTGTCGTCCAGCGCAGCGAGAAGCCGCGCCCGCCGCCGAGGAGGAACCCGCGGCCGAAGGTGCGCACCCGGTCGCCGCCGGCCCCGGCGTACCACTCCATGTCGGCGGCTTCGCGTCCCTGGTACGTCGTCGCGCGGATCGCGCCGATCCGCTCGTAGCCGCCGGACCGTTCCAGGGGCGGCTCCACGTCGTCCCGCCACACGGCCACGGCGTCGGACCCCACGCGCTCGCTGTAGGTGACGGCGAGCGTGCGCGGATCCCCGTCCGCGCCGAAGGTGACGCGGTAGGCCAGGTCGGCGGCGCGTGAGGTGTCCCGCCGCTCCCAGCCCTCGGGCAGCGCGACGGAGAAGCCCTCCGGCGCGCGGTAGGTCCGGTAGCCGGACGGGAGGTCCGCCGTGCCCGAGGGCGACGGGGCGGGCGTGGGCGCGGCGGGCGGCCGGGAGGTCCCCCGGCCGTCGGGCGCCCGCGGTCCGCCCGGCGCGGACGCCGAGGCCGGCGGGGCCGTCGGCGCGTCGGCGGCGGAGTCGGTGCCGGGCAGCCCCCGCGTCGCGGCGAGCACGGCCACCGCCACGGTGACGACGGCCAGGGTGGTGCCGAGGACCATGGTCCGTCTGCTCCACTCCCGGCCGACGTGCCGCACGTACCGCAGGGCGGCGGTGTGTCCGCCGCGCAGCCGGGGGCTCGGCACCGCCCCCGGGGCGGCCCCGGGGTCCTCGTCGAGCACGCGGGTGAGCACCTCGCGGACCACCTGCCGGGTCAGCCGCTCCCGCGCGTCCTTGCGCAGCAGCCCCTGGACGACCCGGGTGAGCGGACCGGCCCGCACCGGTGTGCGCAGCGGCAGCCGGTCCACCCCCTTCAACGTGGACTCGGGCCGGCCCCGGTCACGGAACGGCGGACGGCCCTCGAGCATCGTGTAGAGGATCGCGCCCAGCGCCCACAGGTCCGCCGCCGGGCCGCTCCGCTCGCCGCGGGCCTGCTCCGGGGCGGCGTACGACGGTGCCGTGAGCCGGGGCACCGACGTCGAGCCGGCCAGCCCGTACCCGGTGACGACCACGGGACCGCTCTCCCGCACGAACACCTGGGCGGGGCTGAGCTCCCCGTGCGTGATGCCCCCGGCGTGCGCGGCGTCCAGCACGTCGAGCAGCTCCAGCGCGATGCGGGCGGTCCGCACGTGGTTGAGGGTGCCCTGCTCGGCGAGGACCTCGCCGAGCGGTGTGCCGTCGATCCAGGCGGTGACCGTCCACAGCGAGCCGTCCTCGCCGACGGCGTCGACGACGGTGGCGATCCGTCCGGGACACAGCCGTGACACGCTCTCGGTCGTCCGCAGGACGCGGGAGGGGACGCGCCGCGCGGTGCCGTCCGGATCCTCCGGCAGCACGGTCTGCGTCACCAGGCACGGGCGGCCGGTCTGCAGGTCGTCGGCGTACCAGCAGACGCTGTTGGTCTCGCGATGGGTGATCTCGACCAGCCGGTACCGTCCGCCGACCGGCCGGTGTGTGGAGACGTGCGCCCTGCCCATGGCCATCCCTCTTCGAAACCGCGGGTTCCCCCTTGCCCAGAGGTACGGGGGAACGGACGGGGTCCGTTCAAGAGGAGGCAGGGGAATTGTCGGTAACCGGCGGTAATAAGGAAGGGCGCGTCCGCACGGGCCGGGACGCTCAGCGCAGCCCGAAGCGGTCCGTCCAGGCGATCATGTCCCCGGGGGTGACGTTGCCCCCGCACACCACCAGCCCGAGCCGGGCCCCCTCACCGACCCGCTCCAGCACCCGCCGCGCGGCGGGCAGCAGACAGCCGGCGGCCGGCTCCGCCCACACCTTGGCGTGGTCCGCGAGCTCGAGCGACCCGCGCACCGCCTCCCGGTCCGGCACCACCAGCACCTCGGTGACCAGCCGGGAGACATGCTCGTACGTCAGCCGCGACGCGGCCGGGGCACTGAGCGTGGAGACGATCGACGACAGCGCGACCGGCACCGGGCCGCCCGCCGCCAGTGCCCCGGACATCGCCTGCGCGCCCTCGGTCTCCACGCCCCAGACCCGCACCCCGGGCCGCAGCGCCCGCAGCGCCGCCGCCACGCCGGCGATCAGCCCGCCGCCCCCGATGCTCACCAGCACGTCGGTGAGGTCGCCGGCGTCCGCGGCGACCTCCAGTCCCACGGTGCCCTGTCCGGCGATCACCACGGGATCGTCGAAGGGGTGGACGAGGGTCAGCCCCTCCTGCCGGAGCCGCGTCGTCAGCGCGAACGCGCCGTCCATGTCGTCGGTCAGCCGCACCGACGCGCCGGCGGACTCCGCGACCTCCACGGCCCGGGCGGGAGCCGAGCGCGGCATCACCACCGTGGCCTTCACATCGAGGGCACGGGCCATGACCGCGAGGGCGATCCCGTGGTTGCCGCCGCTCACCGCCACGACCCCGGCGGCCCGCTCGGCCTCGCTCAGCGACAGCAGCTTCGCCGTCGCGCCCCGCGCCTTGAACGAGCCGGTGCGCTGCAGCAGTTCCAGTTTCGCGGTGACCGGGACGCCGAGCAGCGCCGACAGCCCGGGGCTCTCCACGGTCGGGGTCCGCACCACGTGTCCGGCGATCCGCCCGGCCGCGGCCTCGATGTCGGCGATGCCGATCACGCTCGTCACCTCTCCGGCACGGGGACGTGATCCGCGCCGTGATGCACCCTCACCCGGGAGGGCGGCCGAGGTCAACACCGTTCGCCGGGCCGTCGCGGGACCGGCCGGTCACAGGTCCGGCCGGACCGGGAAGCCGGGCGGCGACCACGGGCCGGCGGCCGCCGCTCCGGGATCCGCGCCCGGCTCCCCGGAGCGCGGTGGGGGACGCGGAACCCCCGGAGTCCGCCGTGCGGCCACCGGCGTCCGCCGCGCGACCGGCACCGGGGAGGGCCTCCCGCTCGCGCGGATCGCCGTGCACGGGATCGCCCGCACCCGGCCGCGCGGTGCCGGCGGCCGGCACATCGGCCGGCACGCCGGTCGGGCAGGAGGTCGGCCGGGCGCGGCCGGACCACCCGTGAGGCGCGGGCCACCGCGGGCACCGCTCGAGCGAAGCCGGGGACCGGGTGACGGACCGTCAGTGCTGCTGCGTCTTCTGCGGTGTCGCCTCGCTGGGCCGCACGACGACGTGCCCCTCGCCCTGCAGCATCAGCTGCACGGCCTCCCCCGACCCGCCGCGCAGCATCGAGCCGAGCGACTGCGAACGGTGCAGCGAGGTCGCCAGCCCCGCGGTCCAGCCGACGACCGCGTCGGTGTCCACGTACACCGGATACTGCGACGAGACCGGGATGACCAGCGGATTGCCCTCACAGACCAGTCCCAGCCGGCCGTGCCCGGTGAAGACGCTGTTGAACAGGCCGCCACCGGTGACGCCGGCACCCTTCACGGTGGCGATGCGGTACGACAGCGTGGAGTCGAAGCACAGCACGTTGCGGCCGTTGACGGTGAACTCGTCGCCGGGGTCGACCTCGACGATGAAGCAGTTCTGCGCCTCGTGCGCGAACCAGGCCTCGCCCTGCCCGCGCACCGCCATCAGCGGCAGGCCCTCGCCGGTCACCGCGCGCTTGAGCATGCCGCCCACGCCCTGGCCCTTGCGCTCGAACTGGAGACTGCCGCGGTAGGCGACCATCGCGCCCTGCCGGGCGAGCATCTCACCGTTCACCGCGTACCTGAGGCACTTGGCGTTCTCGACCGTCATGCCCGGAGCCGTGGCCGGCTGCACCATGTGCTGACTGGAAAACAGGTCACCCTTCATGGGGGCATCCTCGCTCGGAGTCCGTCCCTCCGCCACCGTCGCGGAAGGACCGCGCCCGTGAGGCGCCGTCAGGCACCGAAGAGCTGGGTCCAGTAGGTGCCCGCCCGGCCGCCGCCCGCGAAGCCGACGCCGATGTGGGTGAAGTCCGGCTTGAGGATGTTGGCGCGGTGACCCGGGCTGTTCATCCACCCCCGGACGACCTCGGCGGCCGAACGCTGGCCGCAGGCTATGTTCTCGCCGATCGTCCGCCGCGCGGAGCCCGCCGCCGCGGCCCGGTCCCAGGGCTTGCCGCCGTCGGGCGCGGTGTGGGAGTAGAAGTCGCGGGCCACCATGTCGGCGCTGTGCGCCTGCGCGGCCGCCGTCAGCAGGGGATCGCGGGACAGGGGCGGCAGTCCGGCGCGCGTGCGCTCCCGGTTGGTGAGGTCGACGACCTCGGCGGCCGTCCGGTCCAGGCCGTCCGGGGTGAGCGGACTGGCCCACAGCGCCGTCCAGTAGACGTCACCGGACCCGCCGCCGTGGGCGGACCCCAGGGCGGCGTGGGTGAAGGCCGGGTCGCACACGGTGCGCCGGGCCGCCTCGTGGCGCAGGCAGTGGTCGACGAGTCCGGCGACGGCGCGGGGGCCGGAGACCAGGTGCTCGCCGACGGTGAGGTACGCGTACCCGGCGGCGACGACCCGCTGGTGGACGGAGACACCGTCCACGCCCTCGACGCCGAGGCGTCCCGCCCCCGCCATCACGCCGGCGTGTTCCCGCGCCGCGTCGGCCAGCCGCGGGTCGTGGGCGACCGGGGGAGAACCGGCGGCGGCGCGGGCCGCGTTCACCAGGTCGAGGAAACCGTCCCGGGCGGGCGGCGCGGCGACCGGGGACGGTGCGGCCGCCGGGCGTGGCGGGGAGAGGGGACGGCGGGGAATCGTCCCCGTCCCGGTGGCCCCGTCCTCCTCCACGTCCACGCCGAAGTCCCGGGCGAGGCCGGCCAGTCCGTCGGCGTAGCCCTGGCCCAGGGCACGCAGCTTCCAGCCCTCACCGCGCCGGTAGATCTCCGCGAGGAGCAGGACGGTCTCCTGCCGGGGGCGGGGCGGGGAGAACCGGGCGAGCGGACGCCCGCCGGAGTCGGTGACCCGGAGCACGGGGGAGGGCAGGCCGCTCAGCGGTGCGCCGGGCTCGGCGGGGCTGACGGCCACCGTGACCCGGGTGGCGCCGGGACGCAGCGCTCGCGGGTCGACGGTCAGCGCGTCACCGCTCAGGCGGGCTCCCGGGGCGGACGGCTGGTTGTAGAACACGAAGTCGCCGTCGTCCCGGACCCGGCCGCCGTCGTCCGTGATCAGCGCGGACACGTCGAAGGGCCCGGGCACCCGGACCGTCACGGCACCGCCCGGAAGGGCCAGGTTCCCGCCGGGGACCAACTCGCTCATCGCACCGCCCTGCTGTCGCCGTACCGGACCGGTGGGGGGTCTCTGGACAACGACCGGCCGGTAACGGCGGTTCCCCGGACGTCGGCGAGCGGCGGACCTCCCCGGTCCGACGGCCCTCCGGAGCCGGTCCGGAGGGAGAGCTCTTCCGCGTGCGCATCCGCGGAAGAGCTCGAGCGCGGCCTCAGGAGACGGCCCTCCGGCCTCGCCCGCCCGGCCGTCGGCGCCGCCCACCGTCGGCTGCCCCTGCAGGAGTCATGACGGCGGCGTGGGGAAGACTGGACCGCGCGCAGTGCACACGACACCGGGAGGACGGCATGACGCGCCCGATCACCGCAGGGATCGACGGAACCGAGGAGAGCCTCGCCGCGCTGGCCTGGGCGGAACGGGAGGCGGTGCGCCGCGGGCTGCCGCTGAGGGTGGTGCACGCCTGGCGGTTCCAGACGCACGACGGGGTGGACACGGGGGACGCCGCCACGCAGGAGGGGTGGGTGCGCGAGTCGGTCGGCGAGGCGGCCCGCGCCGTCACCGAACGGCATCCGGACCTGGCCGTGACGACGGACGTCCTCGAGGGCGACGCCGTCGAGACCCTGGCCGGTGCCGCGGCGGACGCCGAGATGCTGGTGCTCGGCTCGCGCGGACACGGGCGGATCATGGGCTTCCTGGTCGGCTCGGTCGGCCAGCAGGTGATCGTCGAGGCCCGGCGGCCGGTGGTGTTCGTCCGGGCCGGGGACCGGCCGTCGAACGAGGTCGCCGGGCACGAGATCGTCGTCGGCCAGCACGGCGACCCGGAGGACAGCGCCGCCGCGCTCGGCTTCGCCTTCGAGACCGCCGCCAGGCGCGGGGCCACGGTCCGTGCCGTCCGCGCCTGGACCCTGCCGCCGATGTTCGCCTACAGCACCGCCTCGCTCCAGCTCCTCGACGAGGCCGGAGGGCTGGAACCGTACGAGCAGAAGGCCCTCGCGGCGGCGCTCGCGCCGTGGCGGGAGCGCTACCCGGACGTGCACGTGGTCGAGCACGTGGAGATGGGCAGCGCCGGCCAGGTGCTGCTGTCGGTGGCCGGCACGGCCCAGCTGATGGTCGTCGGCCGCCGCGACCGGCGCACGGCCGTCGGCGCCCGGATCGGCTCGGTGGCCCACGGGGTGCTGCACCACGCGGACTGCCCGGTGGCCGTGGTGCCGCAGGTCTGACTCACTCCTCCGTCGGCTGCAGCGTCTCCCGGGCCTTCGGCAGGATGTTCCTGATGTAGTCCTCGACCGCCGTGTCCAGACCGATGTCGTGCTGGGCCCGCTCGGAGAGGTACCAGCGGTGCTCCAGCAGCTCGTGGTAGATCTCCGCCGGGTCCATCGCGCCGCGCAGCTCCGGCGGGACGGCACGCACGGTGGGGCGGAACACCTCCCGCACCCAGCGGTGGGCGAGGACCTCGGGGCGGGCGCCCAGGACGTCGCCCGGGGCGTAGTCGTCCTGGGTGGCCATCCAGCTCTCCAGGTCGTTCAGCAGCCGCCGGGCCTGGTTCTCCTCGGCGTCGAGCCCGGTCAGGCGCAGCAGCTGGCGCTGGTGGTGCCCGGCGTCGACGACCTTGGGCACGAAGGTGACCGTGTCGCCGTTGGAGGCGTGCTCGATCTGCATCTCGGCCACGTCGAAACCGAGGTCGTTCAGGCGGCGGATGCGGCGCTCGATGTAGTGGTACTTGCCCGCCGGGTAGACCGAGGTGCGGGTCAGTTCCTCCCACAGGCCCTGGTAGCGGGAGCAGATCTCGGTGCCGAAGTCGACCGGGTCGACCGACGGGTGCAGCGCCCCGGAGGCCTCCAGGTCCAGCAGCTCGCCGCTGATGTTGACGCGGGCCAGTTCGAGGTCGTACTGGCGCTGGCCGGTGCTCAGCTGCGGGTGCAGGTCGCCGGTCTCGGCGTCCACGAGGTAGGCGGCGTAGGCGCCCGCGTCCCGCCGGAACAGCGTGTTGGACAGCGAGCAGTCCCCCCAGGCGAACCCGGCCAGGTGCAGCCGCACCAGGAGCACGGCGAGGGCGTCCATCAGGCGGTGCATGGTCGCCGGCCGCAGCGTCGTCTCGAACATCGACCGGTACGGCATCGAACCGCCGAGGTGCCGGGTGACCAGGACGCTCTCCAGCGGCTCCCCGGCGCGGTCGGTGCGGCCGGTGACCACGGCGAGCGGGTCCACCGCGGGGATGCCGATCCGGTCCAGGTCGCGCAGCAGTTCGTACTCGCGCAGCGCGGGCCGCTGGGCGAGCTCCTTGACCGCGATCACCTCGTCGCCGGCGCGGGCGTAGCGCACCACGTGCCGGGAGATGCCGCGCGGCAGCGGCACCAGGTACTCCTCCGGCCACTCCTCCAGGGGCAGGTGCCACGGCAGCGCCAGCAGGAGCGCGGGGTGCTCCGGGTTGGTCGCGTTGATCTGCAGGGCCATGCCTCGGGTGTCCTCGTCTCGCGGGTGATCGTCACCTCACTCTATTGCGCCCGCCCGCGGGCCAGGCGGGCCGCGTCCCGGACGGGTCCCCGGTGCACCGGTCCGTGCCCGGGCAGCAGCAGGTCGCCGTCCAGTTCCGCCAGGGCGTCCAGCGAGGCCACGGCGGCGGCGCGCTCGTGGTGGAACATGTCCGGCAGCAGTTGCGGTCCCCTGGTCCGCGAGGTGGGGTGACCGCTCACCAGGGCGTCGCCCGACACCACCACCCCGGCGTGCGGGAGGTGGAAGGCGCAGTGCCCGTCGGTGTGGCCGGGTGTGGGCACGGGGACGGGCCGGCCGGGCAGGTCGAGCGCACCCGGTCGCGGGAACGGCTCGGGCGCGGCGACCGCCGTGTCGGCCGTCCCGCCGGAGCGCAGGGCGCGCAGCGCCCAGGGCAGCACACCCGGGCGCCAGCCGTTCAGCAGAACCCGTCCGACGGTCACCTGGTGGAGGAAGTCCCGCCGTGCGTGCGGGACCTCGGCCTCGTGGGCGTACACGGGCGCGCCGTACGCGGCCCGCAGGTGTTCGGCGGAGCCCAGGTGGTCGTTGTGGGCGTGGGTGATCAGCACGGCGGCCACCGCCTCCGGGGAACTCCCCACCTGCGCCAGCGAGTCGAGGAGCCGCCCGCGGTCGCCGGGGTAGCCGGTGTCGATCAGCGTGACGGCGTCCCCCTCCGTGAGGATCACCCAGTTGGTGTGGGTGCCGTGCACCAGGTAGGTGCCGTCCGCCACGTGCCGCACATCCGCCCGCATGGTCGTCCCGCGCTCTCGTCGTCCCGGTCTCCGGCACCAGGAAAGCAGGTCAGGAGGGCGGCGGAAGCGGTGGGTCCGGCTTCGACGGCTCCCGGGCGGCCGGGGGCCGGGGCCCGGGCCGCATCCCGAACAGGAAGCGCGTCACCGGGCTCCTGCGCACCCCGTACTCGTACACCAGGAGGATCACCGCCAGCGAGGCGGCCACGATCACCGCGTACTTGACGGCCATCGGGGCCGGCCACCCGACCACCCCGTACGCGAAGGCGACCACCACCGGCTGGTGCAGGACGTACAACGGCAGTGCGGCGAGCGCCAGGTACCGCAGGACCGCGGTCCCGCCGCCCCGCTCCGGGCGTGTCCGCGGGCGCGCCGGCCGGTCCAGCAGGCCGAGGATCGCGACCACCCAGCACCACCCGGCCGCCCCGAACAGCGCCCGGGTGCCCAGCGCCGAGGGGGTCCGGGCCGTGAACGGGTCGTCCCCCGCGACGAATCCGGGCGCGGTCCCGGCGAACAGCACCAGTCCGAGCACACCGACCGGAACGGCCGCGCGGCGCGTCGCCTCCCGGACCCGGCCGTCGTCGGCGAGGGCGAAACCGTGGAGGAGGAACAGCAGGTACGCCCAGCGGTTCCAGCCCGCGAAGCCCTCCTCCATGCCCAGCAGCGCGTTGACCGCGGCGAGCGGCAGCGCGGGCAGCAGGAGCAGCGCCGGGCGGCGTCGCAGCACGGGGGCGACGCGTTCGGCGGCGGTCGCGAGCCGGGCGGCGACCGGTGCGAGCAGCAGGCAGAAGGCGAGCAGCAGCACGACGAACCACAGGTGCCCGGTCTCGAAGTGGTCCCCCTCCAGGACGAAGGGGAAGTCGGCGAGGTCCGGACGGACGGTCAGGAAGCGCGGCCAGAAACGTCCGTACGGCTCGTCGTACCCGGGATCGGCGGCGCGCAGCCGCAGCCACTGGGGGAGCGGGCACAGCACGAGCGTCGCGAAGACCAGGGGGACGCCCAGGCGCAGCACGCGTTCCCGGGCGAACCCCCCGGCCCCGCGGCGGCGGATCGAGTGCCGGGCGCCGAGGCCGGCGACCAGGAACAGCACGGGCATCGCCCACACCACGCCGAACCCGGCGAGGACGGTGACCGCGTCCGTGGTCCGCGGGTTCTTGACGTAGAAGTCGTCGTCGGGGGAGAACACCAGGGCGGAGTGGAAGAACACCAGGCCGAGGACGACGAGGGCGCGCAGCGCGTCCAGCTCCCCGCGCCGGCCGGTGCCCGCCGGCCGCTCCGCGTCCGTGCCCATCGCCCCTCCCCGTCCGGCGGTGCGGCCCAGTGTGGGGGAGCGGGACGGAGGAGGACAGGCTTCCGGAGCGTGCGCCGGGCCGGGCGGCGAGGTCCCGCCGTTCCGGGGCCTTTCGATACACCGGTGCATCGGATACGTTCCCGTATCGAACGCGGGGACGGGGAGCGGGGGCGGACATGGCGGTGGACGGCGCGACCGGACGCGTGACCGGACGCCGTGCCCGCACGCGCGCGAACCTCCTGGAAGCGGCGTTCTCCGTGTTCGCGGCCAAGGGCTTCGGACACGTCTCGATCGAGGAGGTCTGCGAGGCCGCCGGCTACACCCGGGGCGCCTTCTACTCCAACTTCGCCGGCCTGGACGAGCTGTTCTTCGCCCTGTACGCGGAGCGTGCCGAACTGATCGCGGAGCAGGTCTCCGGCGCCCTCGCCCAGGACGGACCCGACCTCGACGTGCCCGCCGCCGTGGACCGGGTCACCGAGGCGCTGCTGCTCGACCGGGACTGGCTGCTGGTGAAGACGGACTTCCTGGTGCACGCCGCCCGCGACCCGGAGGTGGCCCGCGCACTGCTGGAGCACCGGGCGCGGCTGCGGCGGGCCGTCGCGGACCGGCTGGCCCGGGCCCGCGGCCACACCGAACTGCCCGCCGTCCTGGGCGACGCGGACGGCGCCGCGCACGCCGTGGTCGCCGCGTACGACGGCGTCACCACCCAACTGCTGCTGGACCGGGACGTGGAGCACGCCCGCGCCTGGCTGAAACAACTGCTGACCGCGCTGCTCACCGACGGCAGCGCCGAGCCGGCCCCACGCGGGCGCGGATGAGGAAGGGACGGTCGCCATGGACGCCGACGTCATCGTCGTCGGAGCGGGCCTCGCGGGCCTGGCCGCGGCCCACGAACTGACCGGGAAGGGCCGCAGGGTGGCCCTGGTCGACCAGGAGAACGCCGCCAACCTCGGCGGCCAGGCCTTCTGGTCCTTCGGCGGGCTGTTCCTCGTCGGCTCCCCGGAACAGCGGCGCCTGGGCATCAAGGACTCCTTCGAGCTGGCCTGGAGCGACTGGCAGGGCAGCGCGGGCTTCGACCGGCCGGACGACGAGGACAGCTGGGGGATGCGCTGGGCGCGCGCCTACGTCGAGTGGGCGGCGGGGGAGAAGCGGTCCTGGCTGGACGGGCACGGCATCAGGTTCCTGCCCACCGTGGGCTGGGCCGAGCGCGGCGACCTCCGCGCGGACGGGCACGGCAACACGGTGCCCCGCTTCCACATCGCCTGGGGCACCGGGACCGGTGTCGTCGAACCCTTCGTCCGGTACGCCCGGCAGGCCGCGCGCGACGGACTGCTCACCTTCCACCACCGCCACCGGGTCGACGAACTGGTCCTCGAGGGCGGCACCGCGCGCGGGGTGCGCGGCACCGTGCTGGCCGAGGACGACGCACCGCGCGGTGTCGCCTCCAACCGCGAGGCGGTCGGCGAGTTCGAGCTCACCGCCCAGGCCGTGATCGTCACCAGCGGCGGCATCGGCGCCGACCACGACCTCGTCCGCCGGCACTGGCCAGAGCGGCTCGGCACCCCGCCGCGCGAGATGGTCACGGGCGTCCCGGCCTACGTCGACGGGCGGATGCTCGACATCAGCGCCCGCGCGGGCGCGCGGCTGGTCAACCGGGACCGCATGTGGCACTACACCGAGGGCCTGCGCAACTGGGACCCGATATGGCCGGGCCACGGCATCCGCATCCTGCCGGGACCGTCCTCGATGTGGTTCGACGCCCTCGGCCGCCGTCTGCCCGAGCCCTGCCTGCCCGGCTACGACACCCTCGGCACGCTGAGGCACCTGCGCACCACCGAGGACATCGCCGGGTACGACCACTCCTGGTTCGTCCTCACCCAGAGGATCATCGAGAAGGAGTTCGCGCTCTCGGGCTCCGAGCAGAACCCCGACATCACCGCCAAGGACCGGGCCGGGTTCCTGCGCGAACGGGTCCTGGGCAAGGGCGCCCCCGGACCGGTGGACGCGTTCCTGCGCAACGGCGCGGACTTCGTGACCGCCCCCACCCTGGAGCAGCTGGTCGAGAAGATGAACGCGCTCACCGACGAGCCCCTGCTCGACGCGGCCGGCCTCCGGCGCCAGATCGAGGCCCGGGACCTCCAGATGGGCAACGCGTACAGCAAGGACGCCCAGGTGCAGGGCATCCGCAACGCCCGCCGCTACCTCGGCGACCGCCTCGGCCGCGTCGCCGTGCCGCACCGTCTCCTCGACCCGGCGGCCGGCCCGCTGATCGGGGTCAAGCTGCACATCCTCACCCGCAAGACCCTCGGCGGCATTCAGACCGACCTCGACTCCCGCGCGCTCGGCGCCGACGGCCGGCCGGTCGAGGGGCTGTACGCGGCCGGCGAGGTCGCCGGTTTCGGCGGCGGCGGCGTCCACGGCTACAACGCCCTCGAGGGCACCTTCCTCGGCGGCTGCCTCTTCTCGGGCCGCGCGGCGGGGCGGGCGGCGGCCGCGCAGACGGCGTAGGACACGCGGTGCCGGCCCGCCCCTCAGTCCCCGAGGAGGCGGGCCAGTACCGCGGCGTGGCTGCGGTCCGGGTTCTTCGCCGCGGTCAGCAGGGTGACCGGGCCCTTCCCGGCGAGTCCGCGCACCCGGTCCAGGAGTCCGGCGGCCTCGGGAGCGGCCAGCTCCGCCTCGTAGCGCTCGCGGAACTCCTCGTACGTCCCCTCGCCCGCGTGGTACCAGCGGCGCAGCTCGGTCGAGGGGGTGAGTCCCTTGGGCCACTCGTCCACCCGCGCCGCGTCCTTCGACAGACCGCGCGGCCACAACCGGTCCACCAGGACGCGGACCCCGTCGTCCGGCTCGGGCGGTTCGTGGACACGGCGCACGCGCACGCTCATGATCGCTCCCATCCGGTGGTGTCCCGCGAGCGTACTGCCGCGGGCCGGGACCGGCGCGGCGGACACCGCCCGGGGCCGGACCTCGGCGCGCACGGCCGGACGGTCAGATTCCGATCGCGCCGGGCGGGTACTACGTCCGCCTGACGTCTGGAGGGAGGTCATCCATGAGCGCATCGGACGATCTGCCGGTCGTGGAATCGCTCGCCGAGCTCACCGCGCTGGTCGAGCGCGACCGGGGCCTGTACGTGCGCTGGTCCAGGGGACCCGCGACCGACCTGCGGGCCGTGTCCAGCAAGGACGACCTCACCGGCGTGGCCATGTCCGGGCTGTCCGCCAATCCCCTCGACGTCGAGGAGTGGTGGCAGGACCGGTCGGTGGGGCTGTGGGTGGCCCGCAGGCTGCACGACTACGCGCACCTGCCGCACGAGAAGGGCCGCGGCGTACGCCCCTGGGTGCTCAAGGGACGGGAGAACGGCCGCGGCCCCGACAACGAGCCGCTGGTCACCGATGTCCGGCCGCTGTGCTGGATCGACCTCGGCGTGATCGACGAGGCGCAGACGGAAGTGGCCCGCCAGGAACATCCCTGGGGGCCACTGCGCCGGACCGGCCGCTGAACGCCGGAGGGCCGGGGGCCGGCCGCCGCCGCGCCGGGGTGGGGGCGGGCGTCAGCCGGAGCCGCGCCGTGCGCCCGCGCGCCGCTTGAGCGCACGCCGTTCCGTCTCGCTCGTGCCGCCCCACACCCCGATGGACTGCCCCGTGTCCAGCGCCCACTGAAGGCACTGCTCCCGGACGGGACAGCGTCGGCACACCGCCTTGGCCTGCTCCGTCTGCAGCAGGGCCGGTCCGGAGGCGCCGATCGGGAAGAAGAGGTCCGGGTCCTCGGTCCTGCAGGCCGCGCGATTCCGCCAGTTGTCCATCGAAAGTCACCTGCGATCGGAGTGGTTGCGCACCCTTTGGGTGCCTTGCTCCTCCTCGGGTCACCTGTCGGCGGACGGCGAAACAGCGGACCGGGTGCGACGCGTCACTGCTCGCGCATGCCCCAGGGCGACCCGTAGGCGGTCAGCAGGTCCAGGAACGGCCGGGCGGGGAACGCCTCCGGCCCGAGGACGCCCGTGCCGGACCAGGCGCCCGTGGCGAGCAGTTCGAGGGCCACGACCGGGTTGACGGCGGTCTGCCACACCACGGCCTGACAGCCGTACTCCGCCATGGACCACTCGTTGTCGACCACGTGGTACAGGTACACCTCCCGTGGCGCCCCGTCCTTCACGCCCCGCACCCAGGTGCCGGCGCAGGTCTTGCCGCGCATCCGGTCGCCCAGCGCCGCCGGGTCGGGCAGGCAGGCGGCGACCACGTCCCGGGGGGAGACCTCCACCGGGCCCCCGGGGCCGGGCACGGTCACCGGCTCGGTGCGGTCGAGGCCCAGCAGGTGGAGTGTCCTGAGGGTGTCGATGAACTCCCGGCCCAGACCGTACTTGAAGGTGACGCGGCGCGCGTCGACCCAGCGCGGGACGAGCAGCACCTCCTCGTGCTCGACGTTCACGCACTCCACCGGGCCGATGCCCGCGGGGAAGTCGAAGACCTCCGGCTCGCTGAAGGGTTCGGTGGTGAACCAGCCGCGTTCCGCCTCGTACACCACGGGCGGGTTGAGGCACTCCTCGATGGTGGTCCAGATGCTGAAGGACGGCGCGAAGCCGTAGCCGTCCACCGTGAGGTTCGCGCCGTCGCGGACGCCGATCTCCTCGATGCCGTCGAAGAGTTCGTCGGCGGCGTACCGGGCGAAGACGTCCGACAGGCCGGGCTCCACGCCCATGCCGACCAGGGCCAGCGCGCCCGCCCCGGTCCACCGGTCGGCCTGCGCGAACTGCTCGTCGCCGAGCTTCACCCCGCACTCCTCGTACGGCCGCTCCGGATGCGGCCGGGACAGGGACATCGCCATGTCGACATAGGTGGCACCGGTGCCGAGCGCGGCCCGGAACAACGGCATCACGAACCGGGGATCGGTGGCGTTGAGCAGGACGTCGCAGCCGTGCCGCTCGAGCAGCGCCGTCACCTGCGCCTCGTCGCCGGCGTCCACGCGCTCGGCGCGGAAGCGGGCGCCGCCCCCGCCGAGGGCCGCGACCGCCGCCTCGGCCCGGGCCGGGTCGTGATCGGCCACGACCATCCGGTCGAAGAACGGCCGCCGGGCCGCGATCCGGGTGATCGCGGTCCCCACTCCGCCCGCTCCCACGAGCAGTACACGCATGACGAGCACTCCCTTTCGTCCTCTTCGTCCTCACGGACGGCGGATGTGATGCGGGGCCCCTGGCCGGAGATACAACGCCCCGCGCCGACGTAAGGTCAATGGCGTTGGCATAAGGCCCGGCGGGAGGAACGGCGATGCCGAAGCGTGTGGTCCCCGAGGAGCGGCGGCGTCGGCGCAGGCCGACGAAGAGCGGCCGCGTCCTGTCCGAGACGCTGATCGTCGAGGCCGCGCTGCGGCTGCTGCGCGAGCACGGCAACGCGGGACTGACCGCCCGCCGTCTGGGTCTCGCCCTGGACTGCGACCCGAGCACCCTGTACCGCTACTTCCGCGGCATGGACGAGCTGACCCTCGCCATCGGCGACGCGCTCGTCGGGCGGGCGCTGCGCGGCTGGCGACCGACGGGGCAGTGGCGCGCCGACCTGCGGGCCGTCGGGCTGCGCATCCACGCGGCCTACCTGTCCCACCCGCAGGCGGCGGTCCTCACCGCGAGCCGTGTCTCCGGCCGCGCGAACGAACTGGCGGCCGACGAGGCGGTGTTGGACGTGCTCCGCTCCGCCGGCTTCCCCCTGCCGGAGACGGTCCGCGTCTACCACGCCTTCATCGACACCACGCTGGCCTTCGCCGCCCTCGACGCCGCCTCCCTGGCCCTGCCCGGCGCCGCGCGGCGCGCCGACGAGGACATGTGGCGCTCGACCTACGCCCGCCTCCCCGCCGCCACCCACCCCCGCATCGCCGAAGCGGCCCCGCTGCTGGCCACCCGGATGGTCACCAGCGCCTACCCGACGGCGCTGGACATGCTCCTGGACAGCGCCGCGGCCCGGCTCGGGCCGCACGCGCCCTGATCCGGCCCGGTCCGCACCGGAGCCCTCACCTCCGCAGGGCCTCCTCCGCCGCTGCCGCGACCGCGTCGGCCACCGCCGCCAGGGCGGGGGAGTCCAGCCGCCACTGCTGCCAGTACAGGGACACGTCGACCTCGCGGCCCGGGGCGAAGAGCGTGAGACGGCCGGCGCTCAGGAGCGGGACGGCCTGGGCCTCCGGAAGCATGCCCCAGCCCAGGCCCGCGGCGACGGACTCGGCGAATCCCTCGGACGTCGGTACGTAGTGACGCCGCGGGCCCGCCTCGGCGCGTCCGCGCGTGAGCCGGCGGACGAAGCCGTCCTGGAAGTCGTCCCGCCGGTCGAACACCACCACGGGCACCCGCGGCAGCACGTCCGGGAGCGGCCCGGTGAGGTGCCGCGCGGCGAACTCCGGGTTCGCCACGGGGAGGTAGCGCATCCGCCCCAGGTGCCGCACGGAGCAGCCCGGCACCGCGTCCGGGGAGGAGGTCACCGCGGCCATCACCGTCCCCTCCCGCAGCAGGGCCGCGGTGTGGGACTCGTCCTCCCGGCGCAGCTCGAAGCAGAGCCGTGCCTCGGGCGGCACGCGGGTCAGGGCCCCGAGGAACCAGGTCGCCAGCGAGTCCGCGTTCACCGCCACCGACACCCGGGTCGGCTCCCCGGCCCCGCTCAGCCCCAGCTCGGCGTACGCGTCCCGCTCCAGCCGGGCCACCTGGCGGGCCAGCCGCACCAGCACCTCGCCCGACTCGGTCGGCCGCACCGGTCTGGTGCGCAGCAGCAGCACCCGCCCCGTGCGCTGCTCCAGCGCCTTCACCCGCTGGCTCACCGCCGAGGGCGTCACGTGGAGCGCGGCGGCGGCCGCGTCGAACGTCCCCTCGTCCACCACCGCGAGCAGCGTCCGCACCTGGTCCAGGGGAAGATCAGTCATCACGGCAGCTAAGGGTACGTAAGAATCTTTAGCTGTACTGCACACCGGACCACCCGTAGCGTCCTGGCCATGACCAGCACTCTGACCACCGCCGCCGCGGGTTTCGGCACCGGCCTCTCCCTGATCGTCGCCATCGGCGCCCAGAACGCCTTCGTCCTGCGCCAGGGCGTCCGCCGCGAGGCCGTGCCCGCCGTCGTCGCCATCTGCGCGCTCTCCGACGCGGCGCTGATCGCCCTGGGCGTCGGCGGTATCGGCGCGGTGGTCGTGGCGTGGCCCGGCGCGCTGACCGCGGTCGGCTGGATCGGCGGCGCGTTCCTGCTCGGCTACGGCGCCCTGGCCGCCCGCCGGGTCGTCCGGCCGAGCGGGGCCGGGCTGGAGACGGAGGGCGAATCGGCGCGGTCGCGCCGCCGGGCCGTGCTCACCTGTCTCGCGATGACCTGGCTCAACCCGCACGTCTACCTCGACACGGTGTTCCTGCTGGGCTCGGTCGCCGCCGACCACGGCCCGCTGCGCTGGACCTTCGGCCTCGGCGCGGTCCTGGCCAGCGTCTGCTGGTTCGCCGCGCTCGGGTTCGGCGCCCGCCTGCTGAGCCGCTTCCTGGCCCGGCCGGCCGCCTGGCGCGTCCTGGACGCCCTGGTCGCCACCACCATGATCGTCCTCGGCGTCACCCTCCTCGCCGGGAGCTGAGCCGGCCCGGGGAACGGGGGACGCGGGGGATCCCAGGGGACGGGGGATCCCCGGTGCTGCGACACTGAGCCCCGACCAAGAAGATGTACGCACCAACCAGGGCGGTCGTGGACACCAGCGAGAGCAGTACCGAACCCCGGCCGGACGACCCGGCGTCACCGGCACCCGCGCGCCGCGGACGGCGCCGCTGGGCGATGGACACCCGCCCCCTGCGCCGCCCGGCCTACCGCCGGCTGTGGGCGTCCACCGCCGTCACGGCGGTCGGCAGCCAGCTCACCGCGGTCGCCGTGCCCAAGCAGATCTACGACATCACCGGATCCTCCGCCTGGGTCGGCGCCGCGAGCCTGGCCGGACTGCTGCCGCTGATCGTCTTCGCGCTGTGGGGCGGGGCGGTCGCCGACAGCGTGGACCGCCGCACGCTGCTGCTGATCACCAACACCGGGATCGCCGTCACCTCCCTGCTGTTCTGGGTCCAGGCGGTCACCGGGCTGGAGTCCGTGGCCGTGCTGATGGCCCTGCTCGCGCTGCAGCAGGCCTTCTGGGGGCTGAACGCGCCGGCGCGCAGCGCGAGCATCGCCCGCCTGGTCCCCGAGGACGAGCTGCCCGCCGCCAATGCCCTCGGCTCCACCGTCATGCAGACCGGCCAGGTGGCCGGGCCGCTGCTCGCCGGTGCGCTCATCCCCGTCGTCGGCCTGCCCGAGCTGTACCTCGTCGACGCCCTGGCCCTGTGCGTCACGGTGTGGGCCGTGTACCGCCTGCCCGCCCTGCCGCCGCTCACCGCGACGGTGGCGCGCCGCGCGGGCCTCCGGGAGATCGCGGAGGGGTTCCGCTACATCTCCGGGCACACCGTGCTGCTGCTGTCCTTCCTCGCCGACATCGTCGCCATGGTCCTCGGCATGCCCCGCGCGCTGTTCCCACAGCTCGCCTCCGAGACCTTCGCCCCGTACGGCGAGGGCTTCGCGCTGGGGCTGCTGTTCGCCGCGATCCCCGTCGGCGCGGTGGTCGGCGGGCTGTTCTCCGGCACGTACTCCCGGGCCCGCCGGCACGGCTGGATGGTCATCGGGTCGGTGGTGGTCTGGGGCGCCGCCGTCACGGGGTTCGGGCTGAGCGACAGCCTGTGGCTCGCGGTGGCCTTCCTCGCCGTCGCCGGGGTCGCCGACATGGTCTCGATGGTGTTCCGCGGGGCGATCCTGCTGTCCGCCGCGACCGACGAGATGCGCGGCCGGATGCAGGGCGTCTTCACCGTCGTCGTGGCGGGCGGCCCCCGGCTCGCCGACGTCCTGCACGGCACCGCGGGCTCGGCCTTCGGCCCCCGGGCGGCCGTGGCCGGCGGCGGGATCCTGGTCGTCGTCGTGATGCTCGCCCTGGCCGCCGCGGTGCCGGCGCTGCGCCGCCACCGGGTGTGAGGCCGGGCTACGGCACGCTCCGCCGGTGCATCGTGTACTGCTCCATCAGCTGCCCCCGGGTCATCTCCAGCCGGTGGGCGAGGATCTCGGCGACCCCGCGCACCAGCGTCAGTCCGAGCCGCGGATCCTCGTCGCACAGCCGGAGCACGGCCGCCGCGTCGAACTCGTAGGCGCGCACCGGGCTGAAGGCCACGGCGCCGAAGTCCCACTGGTGGGGCGGGAACAGCCAGGACCAGCCCAGCAGGTCGCCCGCGCCGAGGCCGGCCACCGTCACCCGGTGCAGGGCGCTCACCCGTTGGTCCAGCGAGACCGCGCCGGAGCGGATGACCCAGAAGCGGTCGGCGGTGCCTCCCGACTCGAAGATCCGGGCGTCCTCGGGGAACGACACCTCCCGGGCGAGCGCCATCAGACGCTGCCGCTGCGGAGGAGGGAGGGCGGTCAGGAGTTTGATCGCTTTGGTCATGGGACGGGACTCCTCGCCGGGCGTAGGTTCCGCTGCTTTCCCTACGCCCATTTCAGCCGCTGACGCCGCGCGGAGCACCTCGGCGGACGGAAGTTTCCGCCGCCGGGCATGAAGAAGCCCTGGCTGGACGGGGGAAACCAGCCAGGGCCGTAAGAGGTGGCGCACGGAGGACCGGACCGTCGACTCCGTCACCACGTATGGATGAACGATAAACCATCTCCGGGGGTTCCGCGGAACCGGGGACGGGCCGGGTGACCCGTTTCACTCCGGCGTCACCCCGTGCCCCCGGCGACGACCCGGACCGTCTCCAGGGCGGGGTCCGTCGGGTCCGGGAGGTTCATGCCGCCGGCCAGCCCCGTGCGCAGGTAGCGCAGCACCGGTTCGGTGAGCCGCTCGCCCGGCAGGACGGCCGGGATCCCGGGCGGATACGGCGTAATCATCTCCGCCGCGACCCGTCCGGCGGCCTCACCCACCGGCACGTCCTCGGCCGGCCCGAAGAACGCGTCCCGCGGCAGCAGGGCCTGCTCCATCCGCAGCTCGCCGGGGGACGGCACCGCCACCCGCGGCGCCCCGGGCAGGTCCCGCGCGGCCCGCGCCAGGTCCCGCAGCGCCGAGAGCAGTTCGCCGGTCGTCTCCCGGTCGTCGCCGAGGGTGATCTGCATCCCGATGCGGCGGTGGTCGACGAGGTGCGCGTCGATGCTCCGGTGCTCGCGCAGCCAGTCCGCCGCCCGGTACCCCGTGATCCCGAGGCCGTCGAGCTCGATGACGCAGGGCAGCGGGTCGAAGTCGTCCGCGAGACCGGGGCCGCAGAAGTCGTCCCGGCCGTCGACGTGCATCCCGTCGATCTCCTCGACGGCGGCCCGGACGTCGGCCGCGAGGTCGAGCGTGGCACCCAGCAGCTCCTTGCCGCGCAGCGCCATCTGCCGCCGCCAGCCGTCCAGCCCCGCGTGGATCAGCACCGACGGGCTGGTGGTGTCCAGCAGGTCCGCGCGCATCCCCAGCAGCGCCGGCGTCACCAGGTCGCCCCGCAGGTGGAAGACGGAACCCTGCTCCAGGCCGCTGCCCATCTTGTGGATGCTGGTCACGCAGATGTCGGCACCCGCGTCCATCGCCCAGGACGGTAGATCGGGGTGGAAGGGCAGGTGCGCGCCCCACGCCTCGTCCACGATCAGCGGACGCGAACGCCGGTGACACACCTCGGCGATCGCCCGCAGGTCCGCGCAGGAGCCGTACGGCGTCGGACTGGTGACCAGCGCGCCGCGCGCCTGGGGGTGGGCGTCGAAGGCCCGTTCGAACTCCTCGGCCGACGGCGGATGCGCGAGGTGCCGCTCCGCGTCCCAGCGCGGTTCCACCCACACGGGCTCGATCCCGGACAGGATCAGCCCCGCCACCACCGACTTGTGGGCGTCACGCCCGATCAGCAGCTTCTCGTGCGGCCCCGCGACCGACAGCATCGCCGCCTTCACCGACAGCGAACTGCCGCAGGTGCTGAAGAAGGTGTGGTCCGCGTGCACCGCGTCGGCCATCAGCTCCTGGGCCCGCTCCAGCACCTGCCCCCGGGTGAGCCGGTCGTCCAGACCGCCCGAGGCCAGTACGTCGCCCAGGAACACGGCGTCCCCGAGCACCGCGCGCACCCCGGGGTCGGCACCGCGGGCCTGCTTGTGCCCCGGCGGCGAAAAACCCAGCCGTCCCTTGCGGTGATAGTCCTCCAGAGCTTCCAGAACCGGTGCCCGGCCGTGATCGACAGTCATGCGTCCCGGGTGCCCGGCGCCGTCCGCGCCAATCGGCCCGGCCCCGGCGCCCCGCGCGACCGCCCGGTCAGCCCTGTGCCGGGTGCTTGCCCGGCGTCAGGATCTCGTCCAGCACCCGCAGCACGACCTCGTAGGCCGTCCTGTGCACGTCGGCGTCGCGCGCCGCGCCCGGATCCGTCCGTCCGGCCTCGTCACCCCTGGCACGCCAGGCCTGCTCCTCCCGCGCCGCGCAGGCCCGCGCCCGCTGGATGCGCCGCAGCAGTTCGTCGGAGTCCACCACATCGGTCATGCACTCCGCGTACCCCTGTGCGCCGTTCGGATGGCAGGCGTTCGGGAAACGGGCGAGAGGTCCGCCGGGAACAGGATGAGAGGTTTGTCCGTACCGGGACAGGTGAGCCGGAACAGGAGACCCGCGGCGTTCGAAGACGGGGACCACCCCCGCGACCGCGGACGGGACACGGAGACCGCCCGCGCACCCCGCCGGCGGCCGGACGTCCGATCCGGCCGCCGCGTCCGCCGACCAGGGGCCGACCTCCTTCCCATCGAGTTTCGCCATCCCAGGGAGCCACAGGATGTGTGAGGAGCACATGACCGAACCCGTCTTCGAACCGCCCGGCGCGCGCCGGGCCGGACCGTCCCGCCCGCGCCGGCCCGCCGAGGTGCGCGAGGCCGTCGAGCGGGCCGTGTCCGAGCGCTGCCGCGCCACCCGCACGCCCTGCGACACCCACGCCCTGGCGGACGTGCTGCTCGTCGCCTCCGAGCTCACCACCAACGCGATCCTGCACGGGGGCGGCGTCACCGACTTCCAGGTCGACGTCAGCGGCCCCGGAGTGCGTCTGTCGGTGAGCGACCGCAGCGACCGACTGCCCGTCTCCCTGCCGGTGACCGATCCGCAGGGGCGCCGTCGGCCCGGCGGCCACGGCTGGCCCATCGTCTGCCGGTTGTCCCGCGACATCCGGGTGTCCGACCTTCCCGCGGGCGGCAAGTGCATCACCGCCGTGGTGCCCCTGTACTGAGGCCGCCCCGAGCGTCGGCCGGGGCCCCTCGCAGATTGCGGGACGAAGCGGAGTTTGTTCCACCGGCGGCAGGGCAATCGGAGTGCGTGCTTCGGACCGGAGGCGCGCCAGCGGGAGCGGTATGCCTGCTGCGGACCCTCCGGGCGTCCCGGCAGCGACCGCCCCGCGGTAGAACCCTGAAACCACCGTTCGGGAGCGAAACCGCATGCTCATTGACACGTCCACCCCCCGTCCCGGTACCCCCCGCACGACGACCGCCGCGCCCCGCAGGCGGCACGACGACGCCCCCGACACCACCGCCCTCTTCGCCCGGCTGGCCGACCTGGAGGACGGCCCCGAGCGGGACGCCGTGCGTGACGAGCTCGTCACCGCGTGGCTGCCCATGGCCCACCGCATCGCCGGCCGCTTCCGCGACCGGGGCGAGTCCGTCGAGGACCTGCGCCAGGTGGCCGCACTGGGACTGGTGAAGGCCATCGACCGGTTCGACCCGAGTCGCGGAGCCTTCGAGAGCTACGCCGTCCCCACCATCACCGGAGAGGTCAAGCGGCACTTCCGGGACCGGATGTGGGCCCTGCGCGTGCCCCGCCGCGTGCAGGAACTGCGCAACAAGGTGCGGGTGGCCCGGCGCGAGCTCACCCAGAACCCGGGCAGCCCCGAGCCCTCCGTGGCGGACATCGCGGCCCACACCGGGCTGACCGAGGAGGAGGTCAGTGCCGGGATGGAGGCGCTGGAGAGTTTCAGCACCCTGTCGCTGGACGCCGAACTGTCGTCCGACGACGACGGCTACAGCCTCGCCGACACCCTCGGCGCCTCCGACGCGTCCTACGACATCGTGGTGGACCGCGAGTCCGCCAAGGAAGGCCTGCGCCGCCTGCCGGAGCGCGAGCGGGCCATCCTCTACATGCGTTTCTTCGAGGACATGACCCAGAGCCGCATCGCCGACCGGCTGGGCATCTCCCAGATGCACGTCTCCCGTCTCATCAGCCGCAGCTGCGCCCGGGTGCGCGCGGAGGCGATGGGACAGCGCACGGGCCGTCGCGGCACCGGCGGACATTCGGCGACGGCGTGAACGCGCCCGCCCCGGACCAGAGAGCGAGACAGATGCTGAAGCCCCACCCCACCGTGCTGCGCCGGCTCGTCGAGGAGTACGAGGCCCTGCGTCCGGCCCGGGCCGTGCCCGGACCGGACGCCGCCGACCCGCGCCTGAGCGACCTGGCGTACACCCTGTGCGTGTCGACCGGCACCCGTGACGTGGAGGACGCCCTGAGGACCGCGCACCGCTGGCTGGCGGCCGCCCCGACAACGGTTCCCGCCCCGCACCCCGGGCCGGACGCGCTCGTGCCGTCGGCCGGGCGCCGCCGGCGGGACACCGCCGAGCCGGCCGGCGCCCCGGCCCCCGTGTAGGCCCGCCGGCACGCGCGTCGACCGTCCTCACCCGCACGGGTGAGGACGGTCGACGCGCGTCTCGGCCGCCTCGCCGTTCCGACCGCGTGTGCGCGGCCGAAGCCGGGGCATCCGGGGACCAGGAGGTCGGATGAACACGCGTGCAATGACATGGAGGGGGCGGGCCGGCGCCCGACGGGCGGCGAACGGCTCGGTCAGGGAGGGTGCCGCGCGGGCGGGACTCACCGCCCGGGGGGTGATCTACCTGCTGGTCGGTGTGCTGGCGCTGCGGATCGCCTTCGGCGACGGACGACGGCAGGCGGACCGCGGCGGCGCCCTGGCCGAACTCGCCGACAAGCCGTTCGGCGCGGCGCTGCTGTGGGCGCTGGGCGTCGGACTCGTCGGTATGGCCCTGTGGCGGCTGACCGAGGCGCTCTTCGGGGCGGTCGGCAAGGACGGCCGCAGCGCGCGCAAGCGGCTGCTCGCGGTCGCGCGCTGCGTGTTCTACGCGTTCGTCGCCTCCTCGGTGCTGGCTTTCGCCGTGGACCGGGGCAAGGGGAGCGGATCGAGCGACCGGCAGTCCCGGGACCTCACCGCCCGGGCCATGGAGCTGCCCGCCGGACAGTGGCTGGTGGGCCTGGGCGGAGCCGTCATCGTCGGTGTCGGCGTGTGGATCGGCGTCCAGGCGGTCCGGCGCAAGTACCACGACAAGCTGAAGTTCGGCGAGCTGAGCCCCCGGGCCCGCCGGCTGGTCGACGTGACCGGCGTGGGCGGCGGCGCGGCCCGCGGCCTGGTGTTCGCCGCGGCCGGCGCCTTCATCGTCCGCGCGGCGATCGCCTACGAGCCCGACCGGGCCAAGGGCCTGGACGACACCCTCCGCAGCTTCGCCGGCACCCCGCTCGGCCCGTGGCTGCTGGTCTGCGTCTCCGCGGGACTGGTGCTGTTCGGGGTCTTCTCCTTCGCCCTGGCCCGATGGCGGCGGGTCTGACCGGCCGCGTGCGGGGAACACGGAGTGGATGAGCGAATCCGAGATCCCCCCGGAAGGCCGGCCCGTGGACGTCTACCTCGACCTCCTGCGCGTCCGGATGGACACCGAGGACTACCGGCTTCTGCTCCGTGTGGTGGAGCCGGTCCTCCAGGCGATCGAGGAGCACCGCCTGTCCGGCCTGGACGTCGCACTGGACGGCGGGGACGACGAACTGCCCCAGGAGGTCCGCGACGAGGCCGCCCTCGTCATCGCCACCGCCGTCACCGGCCGCCTGGACAACGAGGTGGTCGAGCTGGAGGTCGACGAGACGGGACCGGTCAGGGTGGTCACCGACGCGGCCACCGCCGCCGACCCGTCCCGTCTCGGCGAGATCGCCGACTACATCAGGGACCGGCACCGGCAGAACGAGGAACTGCGCGGCATCGCCGAGGCCAGCGGACTGCCCACCGACTTCTGACCCGCCGGAGGCCGCCCCTCACCGCTCCGGCGCCGCCACCGGGATGCCCAGCGGCCGGGCGAGGCCCACCACGGCCTCGTCCAGCCGCTCCAGGTGCCGCAGCACCCGGCCGGTGATCCGGCCGTAGCGCGCGGCGGCGTCGCCGTCGGGACCGCCCAGCAGCGAGGCGATGCTGGGCCCCGTCCCGACCGCCGCGGTGACCTCCTCGTCGGCGACGCGGGCCGCGATCGTCCCGATGTTGCGCACGGTGCGCCCCGCCGCCCCGCGCAGCCGGGGGTCCGCGGCGATCGCGGGATGGGCCGGCAGCAGCTCGGCCGTCGCCGCCAGCGCCCGCGCGTGGTAGGCACAGGTCTCCAGCAGCGCCACGACGTACCGGGCGGTGGCGCGCCGGGCCCGCAGCGGGGTGACCGGGTGGGTCAGCGGCTGGGTGGCGCCCCGCAGGTCGCCCAGCGCCTGGTCCAGTTCCCGCGCCTTGTCCAGCAGGTCCTCCGCGGGCCCGCCGCTGAGCTGCCCGACGGCGGCCTCGGTGACCTCGGAGAGCCGCTCCAGCGCGGTGACCAGCAGCTCGTTCGTCCGCCGGTCGGTGCGCACCGGCAGCACCAGCGCCGCCGCGACGACCCCGCAGGCCGCGCCCAGCGCCGTCTCCTCCAGGCGCAGGACCAGCACCTCCCAGCTGTAGGTGTGCAGCAGGGTGTAGAGCAGCCCGAGCATCGCGGTGGCGAAGAACGACGTCAGCGTGTAGGACAGCGGTGCCGCGTAGAACATCACGAAGATCAGCACCAGCACCAGGGCGAACGCCGTCCAGGTGTGCCGGCCCACCAGAGCGGCCAGCGCGATGCCGGCGACGACGCCGAACAGCGTGCCCAGCAGCCGCCGGTAGCCCTTGACCAGGATCTCGCCGGTCGAGGCGGTGTTGAGGAAGACGATCCAGCAGGTGAGCACGGCCCAGTACCAGCGGTCCGCGGACAGCAGCTCGCCGCCGACGATGGCCAGCGTCGAGCCCACGGCGATCTGCACGGCGGCGCGCGTGGTGGGCCGCTGCAGCCCCTTCGGCAGCTCGGCCGGCTCGGTCTCCTCGCCCGCGTCGATGGCGGCGTCCTCGGCGTCCAGCTCCTCCCGGGAGCGGGCCGTCGCCGGGGTGTCGTCCGATTCGTCCTGCGGGCCGTCCAGAGCGATGCGCAGCCCCATGACGGCGCGGGCGGCCTCGCCGACGGCCCGGAACACGTCCCGTACGGCCGGCGTCGTGGCCGGCAGGTTCTCCTCGTCCCGGTAGCCGAGCAGCCGGTTGCGCATCTGGGCCACGGCCACCCCGGGCGCCCCGGTGCGCAGCACGAGCGCGCGCAGCGCGAGCAGGTCGCGGCGCAGCAGGGCGGTGGCCTCCTCCGGCCCGGGCAGCCGGCCGACCTCCGGGGCGGACGCGCCGGGCAGGTGCAGGGTGAGGGTGTCCGCCCGTTCGGCGCTGCGGGCGGACAGCAGGAGCAGGCCGAGCCGCTCGGCGGCGATCTCGGCGTCCGCGATCCGGCGCTGCACCAGCCGCGCCGCCGACTCGTCCGGTGTGCCCTCCTCCAGCCGCGTCTGGATCATCAGAGCCGTCTCGTGCAGCCGGGAGGTACCCGTGCGCACGTCCTCCAGCGCCTTGTCCACCTCGTCCGGGCCGGCGTCGAGCAGCGCGAGCTGCGCGGAGACGAGCTGGGCCAGCCGGGCCCGGAAGGCCTGGCGCAGCCGCGCGAGCAGACCGGCGGGCGCCACGGGGACGACGGCGAACCGCACCACGGCACTGCACGCGAAGGCGACGGTCAGGGCCACCCACAGATCGGGCAGCTCCGCGGCGGAGGCGCCGACGAACAGGGACACGAAGTAGAGCTGGAAGCCGATCAGGCCGAGCGCGGTCCCGCGGTCGCCGAACCGGCGGCCGTAGACCGCGCAGAAGACGAGGACGACGGCGAAGGCGTCACCGGCCACGACCCGCTCGCTGAGCACCGCGCCCAGCGACACGGACGCGAGCGCCACCGGCAGCCCGAGGGCCAGCGTGACGGCCTGGGCGGCGCGCTGCCTCTCCCGGACGGAGAAGGTGGCGACCATCGCCGCCATGGCCCCCGTCACCAGACGGGTGATCCCGAAGCCCAGCGCGGCGAGCACGGCCAGGGTCAGCGCGATGGCGCCCACCGTGCGCAGTCCGGCGGTCAGCCGCAGCAGCCCGGGGTCGGACGCCGCGAGGCGGTCCCGCAGCCGTGCCCGCACCGGGCGTCCCGCCGCTTTCACGCCGCCGTGCTCTCTCCCGCCGCGGGCGTCGGTCCGAAGGCCGGTCCCGCAGGACGCGGGCGGCCGTCCACGGGCCGCGTCACCGCACCGCCCGGCCCGCTTCCTCGACGTGCGCCCGGACCTGCTCCGGCGTCAGGTACGCGTCCGTGTACTCGAAGTCGTGCAGTTTGGCCGGCTTGCGCGCCTGGAAGCCGGTGCGGACGAAATCGTCACCGGCGACCGCGTTCAGCAGCCAGTTGGTCGCCACCCGGACCTTGGCGACGTTGGTGCGCAGCGCCGCGAAGTGGTAGCCGCGGGCCACCGCCTGGGCGGGCAGGCCGCGCAGTTCCAGGCCGAGCGGCTTGGAGACCGCGTCGGTGCCGCCGAGGTCCACCACCAGTCCGAGGTCCTTGTGGTGGTAGGGCCGCATCGGCTGGCCGCGCAGCGTCGCGATGACGTTGTCGGCCACCTGCCTGCCCTGCCGCAGGGCGTGCTGCGCGGTCGGCGGGCACACCGCGCCGTCGCCCTTGGCCTCGTCGGGCACCGCCGCGGCGTCGCCGAGCGCGAACACCCCGTCGTGGCCCGGCAGGCACATGTCCGCGTTGACCGCGAGCCGGCCCCTGACGGTCTCCGCGCCGAGCGTGGCGATGAGCGGGCTGGCGACGACCCCGGCGGTCCAGATCAGGGTGCGGGTGGGGACCACCCGGCCGTTGGTGAAGGTGACCTCCTCGGGGCCCGCCTTCGCGATGGACACGCCCAGGGAGATCTCGATGCCGCGGCGCGTCAGGACCTCCTGCGCGCTGCGTCCGAGCTTCTCGCCCAGCTCGGGCATGAGCTTCGGGGCGATGTCGATCAGATGCCACTTGATCAGGCCGGGGTCCAGCCGCGGGTAGCGCCTGACGGCGGCGTGCGTCAGCCGCTGCAGGCAGGCCGCGGTCTCGGTCCCCGCGTAGCCGCCGCCGACCACCACGAACTGCAGCCGCGAGGCCCGCTCGGCCGGATCGTGGCTGGCGTCGGCGAGGTCGAGCTGGGAGATGACGTGGTCACGGAGGTAGGCGGCCTCGGCCAGCGTCTTCATCCCGAACGCGTGGTCGGTCAGCCCCGGGATGTCGAAGGTGCGGGTGATGCTGCCGGGGGCGAGCACGATGTAGTCGTAGGGCTGGTTGACGATCTCGTCGGTGATGGTGCGGACGACGCAGACCTTGGACCTCAGGTCCACGCCGATGGCCCCGCCCGGGATGATCCGGGTGCGGTACTTCTCGCTGCGGCGCAGGGAGAGGGCGATCGACTGCGGGGTCAGCACCCCGGAGGCGACCTGGGGGAGCAACGGCAGGTAGAGCTGGTAGGAGAACGGCGTCACCAGCGTGAGGTCGGCCTCCTCGGGGGCGAGCCTGCGCTCCAGCCGGCGCACGCACGCCACACCGGCGAAGCCTGCGCCCACCACCAGGATCCTGGGTCGTGTCACGGTGTCCATTCCTTCCTGTGGCTCCAGGCGGTCCGCGTCGAACGCCCGCACCTCTCGCGTGCCCCTCTTCGGCACCACGATGCCCGTACACGCGCCGGACCGCACCGGGAAGTGGGCGGGGGCGTGCGGCGGTCCGGCGGTGCACGGTCCGGTCGCGACCTCGGAGAACACCCCGCCGCCGGCCCCCGCGCCGGCACCTCGGGCCTGTGCCACGGACGGTCCGGTGGCCGCTGTGCGCCCACCGCGGTGCCGTGCCCCGGGCGATGACGGGCGCGGCGGCCGCCACGGGCCGCGGCGGCCCGGCCGTCCCGCAGGGACTCCGCCGGTCCGTTCCGCACCGGTTCGGTCCCGCCCGGCGCTCCTGGACCCCGGGAGCCCGTGCCGGCGGGCCCGGGGCAGGGGCCGCCGGGCCCGCCGCAGGGTGCGGCACGGCGGACGGAGACCCGGTGGCCGGCCGCACACGCCGTGCGCCCGGCCGCCGCCGGACGACCGGCCGCCGTCGGTGTTCCGGGGCAGTGCCCCGGTCAGCGCCTCGGGTTCAGCCGTGCAGGTGGCACAGCAGCAGGCAGACGTCGTCGTCGCGCTCGGAGTCGCTCAGCAGGGGACGGAGGATCCGGTCCGCCGAGCCCTCCAGGTCCGCGTCCAGCTCCTCGGGACCGAACGAACCGAGGGCCGCCGCGAGCCGCTCGATGCCCGGGTCGATGCCCCGGGCCCGCCGCTCGACCAGCCCGTCCGTGTAGAGCGCGAGCGTCGAGCCCGGCGTCAGCCGCTCGGTGTGGTCCGCGATCTCCTGCTTCAGCGGTATGCCGAGCATCGCGCCCGGCTTGGCGTCCAGCGTGCGCACCCGCCCGTCGGGCAGCCGCAGCACCGGCGGCGGATGGCCCGCGGCGGCCCACGTCAGCGTGGGCTCGTCCGGGTGGAACCGGGCGATGACGGCGGTGGCGTACAGATCGGGCTGCAGGTGGTGCAGGAACCCGTGCAGCCGGGTCAGCAGCCGGCCGGGGCTGCCGCCGTCGACCGCGTAGGCGCGCAGCGCGGTGCGCAGCTGGCTCATCATCACCGCCGCGTGCAGCCCGTGCCCGGTCACGTCACCGATCACGGTGATCAGGCTGCCGTCCCGCTGACGGAACGCGTCGTACCAGTCGCCGCCGATGTTCAGCCCGTGCGTGGCCGGCAGGTAGCGTGCGGCCAGGCTCAGCCGCGGCGTGACCGGAAGGTCCGTGAGCAGGGCGCGCTGCAGCGTCTCGGCGATGTCCCGGTTGTGCTCGAAGCGGCGGGCGTTGTCGATGGCGATGCCGGCCCGCCGGGCGAACTCGATCAGCATCACGGCGTCGTCCGGGTCCCAGCGCTCACCGGGGGGCGACAGGGTCAGCACGCCCAGCGGCGCACGGCGGGTCAGCAGCGGGATGCAGAGCAGGGGCCTCTCGGGATCCAGGGCCGACGGCGGCCGGTCGTCGACGCCGGGCAGGCCGCCGGGGTGGTCGGCGGCGTACTGCGGCCGCCCGGTGCGGGCCGCGCGGACCGCCGCGGCCGGGTGGTGCGCGGACCGGTGCCGGTCGTCCCCGTCGTCGAACAGCCACACGTCGGCGCTGCGGGCGTACCGGGGCACCAGCAGCTCCGGCAGCCGGCGCACGATCTCGTCGTGGTTCAGCGAGGCGTTCAGCACCGGGCTCGCGTCCGCCAGGAACGTCAGCCTGTTGCGGGCCTCCTCCGCCTCGTTGCGCGCGCGCCGCTCGGCGGCGAACGCCTCGCGCTGCGCGCGCCCCGCCGCGTCCAGTTCGGCGTGCAGCGCCAGCACGCCCTGGTTGGTCTGGTGCAGCTCCTCCCGGTGGAAGGCGACCAGTTCCTCCTGCTCGGTGAGCTTGTCCAGCACGACGGCGGTGTCCTCGTCGGCGCCCAGCAGCGCCTCGGACAGGTCGGCCGGATCCTCGGCCACCGCGGCGCCGCCGGACGCCCGGACCGGCTCGGGGCAGGGGACGGTCACCGTCCACGGCGTCCGGTCGGCGGCCCCCGCGCCGGGCGAGGGCGTCAGCACGGCGTGCAGCGTCCCCTCCCCGGCCGGGGAGCCGGACGCGTCCAGGGTGAGCACCCAGGTGCCGCCCTTGGTGAGGCACTGCCGCAGCCGGCCGCTGAGCGCAGCGGTCAGCCGGGCGCGCTCGACGGTGGGCACCCCGCACTCCGCGGCCAGCCGCGCGACGGCGATACGGGCGCGTGCCGCGTCGGTGACGGTGCTGATCTGCCATGCGTGTGTCATGAGCGGTCCGCCGGGGTGGGGGCCAGCACGGCCACGGCGGTGTCGTCCCGCACCGGGCGCGCGGGGCTTCCGGCGTCCCGGATCGTCACGGCGGCCGTCACGGCCGGGTCGGCCGACGGCACCCCGGTGTCCGCGGACGGGTTCCAGCGGCTGGGCAGGCCGTCGGTGTGCAGGATCAGCAGGCTCTCCCCGGACCAGGCGACGTCGTCCTCGCGCAGGGTGCGGGGCCGGTGCACGCCGACGATGCCGGGCCGGGACAGCAGCGACCGCCAGCGGTCACCCTCGCGCAGCCGGGCCCCCACGTTGCCGATGCCCGCGAACCGCAGCCGGCCGGCCCACAGGTCCAGCTGGGCCACGGCGACGGCCGCGCCCCGGGTACCGGCCAGTGCTCCGTGGATCTCCGTCAGCGCCTCGGCGGGCGACAGCCCGGGCCGTCGGCGCAGGGCCTCGACCGCGGCCGTCGAGGCGCGGGCGGCCTCGCCGCCGTGGCCCAGCCCGTCCGCCAGCATCAGGGTCAGACGGTCGCCGGACCTGACCCAGGCCCAGGCGTCCCCCGAGAAGTCCGCGCCGGCGAACGGGACGTTGACGCCACCGGCGCGCACGCCGGGCGCCTTCGGGGGGCCGTCGCCGGACGGCACGCCGTCGGCGGCGGCGCCCACGCGGGCCACCGCCACCGTGCCCCGGCCGAGCACGCTGTGCAGGTCGAAGTCGTCGGCGAGGCGCCGGCAGGTGCCCAGGCCCGCGCCGAGCGAACGGGCCGTGGTGAACCCGTCCCGCAGCGCGGCGGCCACGTCGGCGATCCCCGGGCCGTGGTCGACCGCGGTGATCTGCACGACCCGCTCCGGCCGGCCCTCCCGCGGGACGGGCGGGTCCACGACGTCGACGAGGACCTCGCCGGCCTGCGCGTGCTTGAGGAGGTTGGTGGCCAGCTCGGTCGCCACCAGCGACACGGTGGCGGTGCGCGACGCGTCGAGCCCCGCCAGGGCCGCCGCCTCCTCCGCCGCGACCCGGACGTCGCGCACCCGGGTCGAGTCCTGCACCGGGACGTCCCAGACGCGGGGCATCACACCTCCTCGCGCGGACGCGGCGGCCGGCCCACCCAGGACGTCACCCGCACCGTGGTCCCCGACCCGGGAACGCTCTCCACCTCGAAGTCGTGCACCAGGCGCCGTGCGCCGCCCAGTCCCATGCCCAGCCCGTCGCCCGAGGTGTAGCCGTCGCTGAGCGCGCGCTCCAGGTCGGGGATGCCCGGTCCGGAGTCGCTGAAGGCCAGCCGCAGTCCGCTGACGCCGTCGGCGGTGACGAGCGACACCTCCAGCTGACCGCCCCCGCCGTGCACCAGGGTGTTGCGCGCCAGCTCGCTGGCGGCGGTCACCAGCTTCGTCTGGTCCACCAGACCGAAGCCGAGCCGGGCGGCGGCCTGCCGCACGTGCTGGCGCACCCACACCAGATCCATGTCCGACCGGATGGGCAGGCAGGCCTCGACGCCCGCGGCAGTGTGCATCACGGACTCCCCTGGCGCAGGCCGCCGGAGCGGGACGACACGATGGGCTGCGCGAGGAGCTCCATCGCCGCCTCGGTGGTGAGCGCGGTCCGCAGCCCCGGCAGCGTCAGACCGAGCTCCACCAGCGTGATGGCGACCGCGGGCCGCATGCCGGCCACCACGGTCCGCGCGGCCAGCAGCTCGGCCTGGGCCGCGATCTCGGCCAGCACACGCCCGAGGAAGGAGTCGACGATCTCCACTCCGGAGATGTCGATGACCACACCCGTGACCCGGCTGTGGGCGATGGTCTCGGACAGGTCCTGCTGGAGCTGCTGCGCCGTGCTGTCGTGCAGGTCCCCCTGGAGGGTGACCAGCAGAACGTCGCCGAGCCTGAGGACCGGCACGTGTCCCGCGACCGGGCGGGAGAACCCCTCGCTCACCGGCGGCCCGCACCGTCGGGCGTCGCGTTCACGATGTTCGCCCCCAGCTCGTGCAGGCAGTACCCGAGCGCGTCGGCGAGGGAGGCGCGGGTCTTCACCGTGCCGAGGTCCAGACCCAGGTGCACGATGGTCTGCGCGATCGCCGGACGGATGCCGGACACCACGCACTCCGCGCCCATCAGCCGGGCCGCGGCGACCGTCTTCATCAGGTGCTGCGCCACCAGGGAGTCGACGGTCGGCACACCGGTGATGTCGAGGATCGCGAACCGGGCGTGCTGGTCGACGACCGCGTTCAGCAGCGTCTCCATCACCACCTGGCTGCGGGCGCTGTCGAGCGTCCCGATCAGCGGGACCGCCACGATGCCGTCCCAGAGCTTGATCACCGGCGTGGCCACCTCCAGCAGCTGCAGGCGCTGCCGGTCGATGAGGGCCTGCCCCTCGCTGAGCGCCGTCTGCATGGCCACCAGCCGCAGCGTGCCCATGAGGACGCTGAGCGTGGTCGAGCACTCCCGCAGTTCCTCGGGCGGCGCCTGGTCCAGATCGGCGACCAGGAGGTTCTCCACCGGCGGCCACAGTGCCGCCAGCTCGCTCGACATCTGCGTGGCCGACAGCCCGGCGCGGGAGCGGGCCGCGCCCATCCGCGCCAGCTGCTCGCGCACGCCCGTGAAGCCCGCGGCGTCCGGGTCCTCGACCCGCTGCGAGTCGGCTACCTGGGCCAGCGCGTCGACGACCGCCTTGCCCGCCTCCACCGCCTCGTCGCGTGAGACGGTGAACACCGTACGGAACAGGGGCTCGTCCGCCCACCGCTGGGCGATCTGCTCACGTCGGCGGCGCAGGAAGTCCCTCACCTCGAGCGTCGACGTTCCGAGCGTTCCGCCCGCTTCGTGCTCCGGCACCTGTCGTTCTCCTCATCCTCGTTGCGCGTCGGGCCCGTTCGGGGCGACGAGACGGCGATCGGGCCTGCCGGAAGACCACTCTAACGACGCCCCGACCTCGTACGGCACCGTGTCCCGCACACGCGTTCGTCCCCCCGTCGGAGCCCGACGCGGGGACGTGGTGGCCTTGCGCGTACGCCGTTCAGCCCTCGGGTTCCCCTTCCTCCTCCAGGGCGCGCGGCAGCCGGTCGACGCGCCCCAGCGCCTCGTCGACGCTCTCGGAGACCGGGACCGTGATGCTCACGCCGGTCAGGTCCAGGATGCGGCGGACCGCGGACGTGGGGGAGATGATGTGCACGCTCCCCGGCAGCTCGCGGGCCTCCTGGTAGACGCGGAGGATGATGTTCATGCCGGACGAGTCCATGAAGGGGACCGCGGACAGGTCGAGCAGGAAGTGCCGCCGGCCGTGATGGAGCTGGTTCGCCAGGTGGTGCTGGAACTCGGTCGCGGTGTCGACGTCCAAGTACCCCTCCACCGTGAGCAGGGCCACGTCCTCCCGGGGAAGCGTCACCTCGACGGACAGAGGGTTCTGGGCAATGGGCACGAGTACCTCCAACAAACGACGGCCAGGGCTGGTTACCCCTACGGGGATGTCGACGCACGCCGGTCCGGACGCACGGGGTGATCACGCTCTCGGGGGCGGCGGCCTGTGCTTCCTCACCTGCCGGACACCCCCTCACCTGTCGGTCTCACCTGCCGGCCTGCCGGTCGACTCTCACCGCGCAGCCGCGCGTACCCCCGAATCGCCGTGCCATGCCTCGGCCGCCGCCGGCGCCCGTCCCTCCGCCTCACCCGACCCGGATGCCCACGATGCAGGTGTCGTCGTCCGTGTCCGACCTGCTGTACGTCAGCAGCCGGTCCAGCCGCTGGTCGAGCGTGCCCAGGGCCGTGGAGGCGGTGGTGAGCAGGTGGGTCAGGGACTCCTCGACGCTGAGGTCCCGGCGCTCGATCAGACCGTCCGTGTACATCAACAGGTTGTCCTCCGGGGCCAGTTGGACCTCCGCCTCCTCGTACGAGGCATCGGGCACGGCACCGAGCAGCAGCCCGCGCACCAGCGGCAGCGGAGCGGCCTCGGCGCCGCGCACCAGCACGGGCGGCAGATGGCCCGCCCTGGCCCATCGCAGCGTGCGCGAGGCCGGGTCGTACAGGCCGCAGACCGCGGTGGCGGTGACCGCGCCCGTCAGATGGTGCGCCACGATGTTCAGCCACGACAGCAGCTGCCCGGGGCCCGCACCGGTGACGGCGAGACCGCGCAGCGCGTTGCGCAGGACGACCATGCTGGTCGCCGCCTCTATGCCGTGACCGGCGACGTCGCCGACGCACAGCAGCACCAGCCGGGACGGCAGCACCACGGCGTCGTACCAGTCGCCGCCCACCAACTGCTCGGTCTCCGCGGGGCGGTAGCGGACGGCCACGTCGAGACCGGGCACCTGCAACGGCGCCTGGGCGGGCGGCATGATGGCGCGCTGCAACTGCAGCGCCAGCCGGTCGCGTTCGCTGGCCTGCTGCTCGGTGTGCGCGAGCTGGTCGCGGGTGGCGGCCAGAGCCACCTCCGTCCAGTGCTGCGCCGAGATGTCCTGGTAGGCGCCGCGGACGGTGAGCAGCCGGTCGTCGGTGTCCAGGACCGGTTCGGCGACGACCCGGATGTGCCGGGTCACCCCGTCGGGCCGCTGCAGCCGGAAGGCCGCCGAGGCGGGGCGCCGGCGGTGCAGCAGGGTGCGCAGGAACCGGCCGATGGTGACGGCGTCGTCCGGGTGGGCGTGCGCGGGCAGGTTCTCCAGCGGCACGGGCGGACTCGACCGCGGGCGCCCGTACAGGTCGAACAGCTGCCCGTTCCAGGTGATCTCCCCGGTGAGCAGGTTCTCCTCGAAACCGCCGATCCGGCCGAGCCGCTGGGCGTGCTGGAGCAGGCTCGCCAGCCGGGCCGCCTCGTCCTCGATGCGCCAGATGAACAGGATGCCGGAGCCGTGCCGGCTGACGCTGATGTCCGCGACCGCCGACAGCGGCACCTGGCCGACGAGCGCCGTCAGGTTCATGCGCCGGGCCCGGAACGGCTCGCCCGTGGCGTAGACCCGCTCGATCCGCTGGAACAGCTCGCCCTCCCCGACGGCCATCGGGTAGGCCTCCAGGAGGAGGGCGCCGCTGACCATGGCGCGCGGCCGGCCCGCCGGGTCCAGGAAGCGGCCGTTGACGTGCTGGATGCGGAAGTCCACCAGGTTCCCGGAGGCGTCCAGGTGCGGCAGGAGGACCAGCGCCGGGTCGTGCAGCCCGTCGGCCAGGTCCATCAGCTCCGCGGCGTCCGGCAGCATCCGCGGCCGGTGCGGCGGTCCGCTCGGCGCCGTGTACGTCTCCAGTGTGTGGGCGCACAGCTCGGCCAGGGCCTCCACCTGGCGGACGATCTGCGGCGGCTGCTCGGGCAGCGGCGACGGCCAGACGATCTCCAGCACGCCGTGCACGCGTCCCCCGACGCCGGCGGGCAGGGCCGCCCTGCCCCCGTCCGGGTGGTGGGGCCGGCCGACGCTGGGCAGTCCCGTGTCGGCCAGCGACGTGATCCACAGACCGTCGCGTTCCATGAGCCCGCGGCGGGCGACCGTCGCCACGTCCGGCGGGACGTAGCACCAGCGCGCCGCCTCGGCCGGGGAGAACCCGGCGCTGCCCGCCAGCGTGAGCGACCCGTCGGCGCCGGCCGCCCAGATGGCCACCGCCGTCGCACCGAGCGGGCGCAGCGCCTGCTCGAGCAGCGACTCGGCGACCGCCTGGGTGTCGTCCGCCGCCAGCGCCCCGCTCTCGGCCGCGCGCAGCCGCACGGCGGCCGCCTCGGCCTGCGCGTCGTCGGCGGCCCGGGTGGCGGCCAGGAAGGCGTCCGTCACCTCGGACATCCGGTCCCGGGCGGCCTGGTTGATGACCTCGACCGCGAACTCCAGCGGGGTCGTCCCGGCCTGTTCGGTCAGCTCGGCGAGCTGACGGGCGGCCTGGGAGGGGCCGCATCCCAGGCGCTCGACGAGGATGCCCTTGGCGAGTTCGATCAGGGCGCGCCCCTCGGCCTCGGCCTGGGCGGCGCGCACCTCGCGGCTGAGCCGGTCCACGGTGGCCGCGAGCCGGCCCACGGGCGAGTCGGCGGACACGCCGGCGGGCCCGGCCGACGGGACGTCCGCGGGGGACGGGGAGAGGGCGGGCCCGGCCGCCGGCACCGGCGCGCCGGCGGACGCGGGACGGCCGGGTCCGAGTCCGGGGGCACCGGACTGCGGTTCGGGCGGGTGCTCGCTGATGCTCACGGTGCGGATGCTCCTCGGCGGCGGGGCCCTGGGGCGCGGAAGGGGAGGCGGGGCGGGGCGCCGGTCCCGCCGGTGTGCGGGACGCGGCGCGTCGTCGCGCGGGTCATGCGGGCAGCCAGCGCCGGACGCAGGCGATCAGGTCCTGGGTGTCCACCGGCTTGGTGACGTAGTCACTGGCCCCCGAGGCGAGGCTCTTCTCCCGGTCCCCGGGCATCGCCTTCGCGGTGACCGCGATGATGGGCAGCTCGGCGTACTGCGGCATGGCGCGGATCTCGGCGGTGGCGGCGTAGCCGTCCAGCTCGGGCATCATCACGTCCATCAGCACGAGCGCCACGTCCGGGTTGTCCACGAGCCGCTCGATGCCCTTGCGGCCGTTCTCCGCGTGCAGGACGCGGAAGCCGTGCAGCTCCAGGATCCCGCTGAGCGCGAAGAGGTTGCGTGCGTCGTCGTCGACGACGAGGATCGTGCGGCCGGAGAACGAGCCGTCCACGACGGCCGGCGGGGCCGGACGCTGCGCCTCGTCCGGACGCACCAGGGACAGGACGTCGCCGGGCTCCTCGGCGGAGAGGTGCAGGGCGATGCGTTCGCGCAGCTCGTCGAGGCTGGACAGGAACTCCAGCGCCGTGCCCTCGGCGCGGGACCGCAGGGCCTCCTCCACCGCCGCGTCGGCCCGGTGACCGCTGTGCACCAGCACCGGCACGCTCGTCAGGGCGGAATCCCCCCGCAGCGCCTCCAGGAAGCGGGTGACCTCCTCCTGCGCCATGCCGAGTTCCAGCACCACGCAGTGGCACGGCTCGGCGGCCAGCGCACCGGCCGCCTCCTGGGCGCCGACGGCGGTGATGATGTCGACCAGGGGCCGCGAGGTGCCGTCGCCCCCGCCGTGCGTGACGTCCTGGACCACGCTCTCCGCGACCAGGGTCAGCAGACCCCGGGGTCGCTCCTCCACGACGAGCAGCCGCCGCGGCCGCCGTCCCGCGCCGGTCCCCGCCTCGATCGCCGGCTGTTGCCGGGCCGGTGCGTCCGCGGCGTCCTCGGCCGGGCCGCGGTCCGCCTGCGCGGCGGGCCGCAGCAGCGCCTCGAAGTCCGGCCGGGCCACGGGCAGGAACAGCGTGAACGTGCTGCCCTGGCCCGCGACGCTGTCCACGGTGACCGCACCGCCGAGCAGGTGCGCGATCTCCCGGGTGATGGACAGGCCGAGCCCCGTGCCCCCGTACTTGCGGCTGGTCGTGCCGTCCGCCTGCTGGAAGGCGCCGAAGATCGTCTCCAGGTGCTGTTCCTGGATGCCGACACCGGTGTCCTTCACCCGGAAGGCCACCACGGAGCCGCCCCGCACCACGCCGTCGGGCACCTCGTCGGCCGCCGCGGGTTCGATGCGCAGCTCCACGCTGCCCCGCTCGGTGAACTTGACCGCGTTGGACAGCAGGTTGCGCAGCACCTGCCGCAGCCGGGAGTCGTCGGTGAGCAGGTCGGCCGGTGCGCCGGGAGCCGTGGTCACCGTGAAGTCCAGGCTCTTCTGCATCGTCATGGGCCGGAAGGTGGCCTCGACGTACTCGATGAGCTGGCGCAGCGTCACCCGCTCGGGGCTGACGTCCATCTTCCCGGCCTCGACCTTGGACAGGTCGAGGATGTCGTTGATCAGCTGCAGCAGGTCCGAGCCCGCGGAGTGGATGATCTGCGCGTACTCGACCTGCTTCGGGCTGAGGTTGCGCGAGGGGTTCTGGGCGAGCAGCTGGGCCAGGATCAGCAGGCTGTTCAGCGGGGTGCGCAGCTCGTGGCTCATGTTCGCCAGGAACTCCGACTTGTACTTCGAGGCCAGCGACAGCTGCTGGGCCCGTGCCTCCAGCTCCTGCCGGGCCTGCTCGATCTGGAGGTTCTTCGCCTCGATGTCCCGGTTCTGCGTCGCCAGCAGCGCGGCCTTCTCCTCCAGCTCGGCGTTGGAGTGCTGGAGTTCCTCCTGCTGCGACTGCAACTCCGCCGAGCGTTCCTGGAGTTCGGCGGTCAGCCGCTGCGACTCGGCCAGCAGCTCGTCGGTGCGGGCGTTGGCCACGATGGTGTTGACGTTGACGCCGACGGTCTCCATCAGCTGGGCCAGGAAGTCGTGGTGGATCTGGGTGAACGGGGTCACCGACGCCAGTTCGATGACGCCGAGGACCTGGCCCTCGACCACGATGGGCAGCAGCACCAGCGCGGTCGGCACCACCTGGCCGAGCCCCGAGGAGATGGTCACGTAGTCCGGCGGCAGCTCGTCCACCGTGATGGTGCGGCGGCTGCGGGCGGCCTGGCCGACCAGGGTGCGGCCGAAGGGGATCCGGGTGGGCCGGGTCTCGTCGTCGGGGTAGCCGTAGGAGCCGACGAGCCGCAGCTCGGGGCCGTCGTCGCCGTCCTCCGCGAGGTAGAAGGCACCGTACTGGGCCGACACCAGCGGCACCAGCTCGTCCATGATCAGCTCGGCGACCACCGGCAGGTCGCGGTGCCCCTGCATCAGGCCGGAGACGCGGGCGAGGTTGGTCTTGAGCCAGTCCTGCTCCTGGTTGGCCCGGGTGGTCTCGCGCAGGGACTCCACCATCGAGTTGATGTTGTCCTTGAGCTCGGCGACCTCACCGGAGGCCTCCACGGTGATCGAGCGCGTCAGATCGCCCTCGGCGACGGCGCTCGCGACCTCCGCGATGGCCCGCACCTGCCGGGTGAGGTTCCCGGCCAGCTCGTTGACGTTCTCCGTCAGCCGCTTCCAGGTGCCCGAGACGCCCTCCACCTCGGCCTGTCCGCCGAGGCGTCCCTCGGTGCCGACCTCGCGGGCGACGCGGGTGACCTCGTCGGCGAAGGCGGAGAGCTGGTCGACCATCGTGTTGATGGTCGTCTTCAGCTCCAGGATCTCGCCGCGCGCGTCGACGTCGATCTTCTTCGACAGGTCGCCCCGGGCCACCGCGGTCGTCACCAGCGCGATGTTGCGCACCTGGCCGGTGAGGTTGTTGGCCATGGAGTTGACGTTGTCGGTGAGGTCCTTCCAGGTGCCGGCGACGTTCGGCACGCGGGCCTGTCCGCCGAGGCGTCCCTCGGTGCCGACCTCGCGGGCGACGCGGGTGACCTCGTCGGCGAAGGCCGACAGCGTGTCGACCATGGTGTTGATGACGTCGGCCAGCGCGGCGACCTCGCCCGCGGCCTCCACCCTGATCCGCTGCGACAGGTCGCCCCGGCCCACGGCGGACGCGACCTGGGCGATGGAGCGGACCTGGCCGGTCAGGTTGGACGCCATCACGTTGACGTTGTCCGTGAGGTCCTTCCAGGTGCCGGAGACGCCGCGCACCTGGGCCTGTCCGCCGAGGCGTCCCTCGGTGCCGACCTCGCGGGCGACGCGGGTGACCTCGTCGGCGAAGGCGGAGAGCTGGTCGACCATCGTGTTGATGGTGTTCTTGAGCTCGAGGATCTCGCCGCGCGCGTCGACGGTGATCTTCTGGGACAGGTCGCCCTTGGCGACGGCCGTCGCCACCAGCGCGATGTTGCGGACCTGACCGGTGAGGTTGCCCGCCATGAAGTTCACCGAGTCGGTGAGGTCGCGCCAGGTCCCCTTCACGCCCTGCACGTCGGCCTGTCCGCCGAGGCGTCCCTCGGTGCCGACCTCGCGGGCGACGCGGGTGACCTCGTCGGCGAAGGCGGAGAGCTGGTCGACCATCGTGTTGATGGTGTTCTTGAGCTCGAGGATCTCGCCGCGCGCGTCGACGGTGATCTTCTGGGACAGGTCGCCCTTGGCGACGGCCGTCGTCACCTGGGCGACGTTGCGGACCTGCGCGGTGAGGTTGCCCGCCATGGCGTTCACCGAGTCCGTCAGGTCGGCCCAGGTGCCCGAGACGCCGGGGACCTGGGCCTGCCCGCCCAGCGCCCCCTCGGTGCCGACCTCGCGGGCCACGCGCGTCACCTCGGAGGTGAACACCGACAGCTGGTCCACCATGCCGTTGAAGACCTTGGCGATGTCCCCCATGAGGCCGTCCGCGTCGTCCGGCAGCCGGGTGCCGAAGTCACCGTCCCGTACGGCCGTCAGCCCCGCCAGGAGTTGTTTCAGTTCCTGGTCCCGCGGCACCGCATCGGTCCCCTCGGCGCTCTTGCCGGTCATGCGCACCCTCGTTCCGCTCCCCATGAGCTCTCGGCACCGAGAACTCGAGACCCCTTCCGAACCGTCCCCGGCCCGGCCAATAAGTGTGCGTTTCCGCTGTTCACGGATCTGCGTGATGAGAAATACGCCGAAGGCTAACCCAGTTCCCGGGCAGGGGACAAAGCGTGGCGACCGCCCCGGGAACCGGCCGGAAAAAATCGTGAGAACCGCGCATGACCCGGTTGTGCGGGGGTACCCGGCCGGATTTCGATCAAGGGTGTCCGACCGAGGGTTCCGGCCGGGTTCCCGGCCGGGGGACGGCTCTCCGCGCGGGAGGCGACCGGTCCGGGAGGGGTGCGGCGACGCGGGACCGCCGGCGCGCGGTTTTGGGCCCGCGCCCTCCGAATGCGCCCGCGCTGGCCGGGTATTTGCTGCTGTGGAGCCGGACGGCCGACCACACGCAGGACCCGCCGCCCGCTCCGGGTGTCCGCACTCATCGGGGAGGCAAGGAGCAGCGTGCCCATCGACAGCATCTGGTCGTACGCGCCGGACCTGAGCGACGTTCAGGAGCGGGACCTGACGGGCTACACCGTCGTCGCGAACGACGGCACCATCGGCCACGTGGACCGGCAGGCCGACCACCACGGCATGCGGCATCTCGTCGTCGACACCGGCGTCTGGGTGTTCGGCCGCAGCGTCCTGGTGCCGGTGGGCGTCGTCGAGGGCATCGACACCGGGGAGCGGAGGATAGCGGTGTCGTGCAGCAGGGCCGAGGTGAAGGGCGCGCCCCGGTTCCGGACCGACAGCGAGACCATGGACCCCGCGTACCTCGGCAGGGTCGGCGACTACTACCACCGGCTGCCGCCGCGTGAGACCCCCACCGGGTGAGTGCCGTGCCGCCGGGCCGGGGTCACCAGGGCAGGAAGACGTGGATGTCCTTGCCGTGGTCGTCGCTGACCACACTGACCTGATCGCACAACGTGTGGATCAGGTGCCAGCCGATGCCGCCCCCGCCGCGGCTCGGCTGGAAGGGCCGCGGGGCGGGCTCGGTGGTGCTCGTGTCGTGCATCACGACGTGCACACCGTCGAACGTCCTGCGCAGCCGCAGCTGGAAGGGTCCCGGTGCGTACTGGACCGCGTTGGCTGCCAGTTCCGTGACGACCAGGAGTATGTCGTCCCAGTGCTCCGGGGCCGCCGGCGCCGACACGCGGGCCAGGTCGAAGAGGAACTCCTCCGCGACCATGCGCGCGTCCGTGACGTCGTGCAGCTCCCCGGGGAAGCTGGCGATGCGGCTCGTGATCTCCTCGGCAGCCAGTGTCCTGTCCCCATGCGGCTCGGTTGCCATCTCGCCTTCCAGGCCCCGGCATCGCGGGGCGGTAGTCCTGCTTTCTCTGCATCTCCGGTCTGTGGGTTCCCGTGCTGGCGGAGCCTACGCGCCCGCATGCCCGTGAGCTGCCGGTGACAAACACGTCACCCGGTGCCGCGGAGCACGGAACGGGGCGACCGCGATCGCGCGGTGCGCCGTCGGCCCCGGACACGCCGTCGGTCCCGGACGCACGAGGGGGGTGCCCACCGGGCTCACCGGTGGGCACCCCCTCGCGGGCCGGGCGCTCAGCGGAACACGTTGTCCGAGTCGTCCCAGCCCGTCGTCTCCTCGTGGTCCGGCGTCCGCCGCGGACGCGAACGCGACTGGTACATCGCGTCGATCTCCAGCGCGTAGTGCCGCACTATCTCGTCCCGGCGCAGCTTCATCGACGGCGTGAGCAACCCGTTGGTCACGTCGAAGGGTTCCGGCAGCACCCGGAACACCCGGATCGATTCCGAGCGCGACACACTGCTGTTGGCCGCGGCGACCGCCCGCGCGATCTCCTCGCGCAGCGCGTTCTCCTCCCGGGCCTCCCGGGTCGGCGCGTCGCCCGGCAGGGACAGGGCCGCCCGCCAGTGGGTCAGGAACTCCGGGTCCAGGGTGATCAGGGCACCCACACAGGGCCGGTTGTCGCCCACGACGACGGCCTGGTGGACGAGCGGGTGCATCCGCAGCCGCTGCTCCAGCGCCGCCGGCGCCACGCTCTTGCCGCTGCTGGTGACGATGGTGTCCTTCTTGCGGCCGGTGATCGTGAGGTAGCCCTCGGCGTCCAGCCGGCCGAGGTCGCCGGTGGCCAGCCAGCCGCCGCTCAGCGCGGCCCGGGTGGCGGTCTCGTCGCCCACGTACCCCTGGAACACGGACGGCCCGCGCACCAGGATCTCCCCGTCGTCGGCCACCCGGATCTCGGCGCCCGGCAGCGCCTGCCCGACGGTGCCGGACTTCTCCCGGCCGAACGGCTGCATCGTCACCCCGCCGCCGGTCTCGGTGAGCCCGTAGCCGTCGTGGACGTAGATGCCGATCCCCTCGTAGAAGAGGGAGAGGTCGCGGCTGAGCGGCGAACCGCCGGAGGTGGCCCGGCGCACCCGGCCGCCCAGCGCGGCCCGCAGCCTGCGGTAGACCGTGCGCTCGTACAGGGCGTGCTGCAACCGCAGATCGAGGCCCGGCCCCGGGCCGCGGCCCAGCCTGTGCCGCTCCAGTGCGGCGGCGAAGTCCCGTGCGGTGTCGGCGGCCCGCTCGAACAGGGTGCCGCGGCCCGCCTGCTGCGCCGTGCGCAGGAAGTTCTTGTAGATCTTCTCCAGCAGCGACGGGACGGCGTACAGGTAGGTGGGCCGGAAGGTGCGCAGGGCCGAGGACAGGGACTCCCCGCCGAGATCGGGTTCGTGCCCCATCAGCAGGCCGCCGCGCACGCACAGCCCCTGGATCATCAGGCCGTAGACGTGGGAGAAGGGGAGGAAGGCGAGGACGGCGCCCTGCTCCCCGGGCGGTGCCGCCGTGTGCCCCCAGCCCGCCAGCAGCGTGTCGCAGGGGAAGGCCAGGTTGCGGTGGCTCAGGGCACAGCCCGTGGGGTGACCCGAGGTGCCGGAGGTGTAGGCGATGACGGCCGTGGAGTCCGGCAGCACGATGCGGCGCATCGAGTCGACCGTGGCCAGCGGAATGTACTCGCCGCGCGCCACCAGCTGGTCCAGCGCGCCCGCGTCCAGCTGCCAGACGTGCCGCAGCAGCGGCAGCGAGGCACACACGGACCCCACGGTCATCACGCCCTGCTCGTCCTCGACCAGCACGGCCACACACCCGGAGTCCCGCAGGATCCACTCCACCTGGTCGCGCGAGGAGGTCGGGTAGATCGGGACGACCTCGGCGCCCACGGTCCACAGCGCGTGGCACAGGACGGTCCACTCGTACCGGGTGCGCGCCATGATCGCCACCCGTTGGCCGGGCGAGATCCCCGACGCGATCAGCCCCTTGGCCAGATCGACGACCGCGTCGCGGAACTCCACCGCGGTGATCTCCTCCCAGGTGGAGGAGGCCGTGGACGCGCGGCGGGCGAGCATCGGCAGGGTGGGGTTCTCGGCCGCCGTCTCGAACAGGCTGTCGGCGAGGCCCCCGGTCAGGGGCGGGGCGGACGGGGGAGCGAGAGCGAGGTCGCGCATGCACTGCTCCTGACGTGTACGGGGTGTGACTCGGCCGACGAGCACCGTCATCGGCGGTGCCTGAATGTAGCCGAGCCGAAGCGCCCCGGGGCCGGGATCACGACAACTGTTCCCACACCGATGATCTCGGCGGGATCGGGGACCCGGACGGCATGAGCCACGTCAATCCAGACCCCGAACCGGAACGCACCACCGGCCTCGAACCGGGCGGCGGCGTCCCCCCGGGCGAGACCCCGCCCGCGGAGAGCAGCATGCCCGAGGCCGGTCCCCAGGAGACGCACAACCCGCCCAAGGGCTGGGCCAAGGCGCCCCTGACCCTGATCCTCGTCCTCGTGGCGCTGATCGCGGCCTTCTTCCTCGCCTACGCCCTCGTGCTCATCCTCTGAGAACCCGCCGGACCCGCGCCGGGAACCCGCCCGCCGGGAACCCGGCCCCGGGGGAACCCGCCGGCAGGACCCCCTCCCCGAGAACCGGACGGCCCGCGGGGACGCCTCACCCCTGGGTGTGCCGCACGCACTCCGTGACGACGTCCCGCAGGCTTCCGGTGCGTCGCAGCAGCTCGCGCTGCACCCGTGCCCCGTTGCCGTCGCGCAGCAGCCCGGCACACCCCTCCCGGGCCCGTTCGAGGTCCCCGGCGTCCTCCAGCGCCTCGGCGACATGGTCGAGCAGGGCCCGCACGACCGCCTCGGCGGGCATGCGGTGCATGGTCCCGGGATGCAGCAGCTCGCCCGTCAGCCCCGACCGGGCCGCCTGCCACGCGGCCAGCCGGAGCAGGCTGACACCGGGGTCGAGCGGCTCCCGGCCGGCCCTCCACTCGCGTGCGGCGGTCTCCACGAGCCCGCGGGCGAGGGTGGCGATCAGCCCCGCGGTCTCCGCGTGCAGACAGACGTCGGAGACGCGGATCTCCACCGTGGGGTACCGCTGGGACAGCCGCGCGTCGAAGTAGACCATGGCCTCGTCCAGGATGGCGCCGGTGGCCACCATGTCGGCGACCTGCCGGTGGTACCGCTCGGCCGAGCCGAAGATCTCCGTCGGACCGGCCGACGGCCAGCGCTGCCAGACCCGGCTGCGGTAACTGCTGTACCCCGAGTCCCTGCCCTGCCAGAACGGCGAGTTCGCGCTGAGCGCCGCCAGCACCGACAGCCAGGGCCGCAGCCGGTCCACGACGCCGACGCCCTCCTCGTCGGACTCGACGGAGACGTGGACGTGGCAGCCCAGGACGAGCTGCTCCCGGGTGGCGATGCCGTACTGCTCCTCCATCCACCGGTACCGCCGGCTGACACCGATGGACGGGCTGACCGGCAGCGGCGAGGTGGCGAGCGCGGCGACGGTGCAGCCGATCTCCTCCGCGTGCCCCGCCGCCTCCTTGCGACAGCGGACGATCTCCGCGTGCAGGCTCTCCATCGAGGACTGCGGATGCGTGGCGAACTCCAGCATCTGCTCGTGCAGTTCCTTCTCGAAGACGTCCCGCTCCGCGCCGTCCCGCTCGGCGCGGGCGAGCACCGCCGCGGACATCGCCCGCGGTTCACCCGTCTCCGGATCGACCAGGAGGAGCTCCTCCTCCACTCCGACGGTGCGCACGTGGTGCCGCCTTTCTGTGACCTGCCGCGACGACGCCGAGAAGCCCTCGGTCGTACGACCCCGGATGCCCCGCTCGGGACGTCGGACACCTGGCGGCGTCGCCGGGCCTCACAGAGCGGTCGGCACCAGCCACACCGTCGCGAGCGGCGGCAGCGTGAGCCGGAGGCAGCCGTCCTCGGGCTTGACCGGGTCCGGGTTCACGACGTCCCCGCCGCCGTAGCGGGCGGCGTCGGTGTTCAGGACCTCCTGCCAGGCGACCACGTCGTCGCCGACGCCGAGCCGGTGGTCGTGCCGGACCACGGGGGAGAAGTTCGACACCGCCAGCAGCGGCCGGCCCCCGGCGTCGAACCGCAGGAAGGCGAAGACGTTGTCGTCGGCGGCGTCCACCTCGACCCAGCGGAAGCCGGACGGATCGGTGTCGCGCTGCCACAGCGCCGGGGTCGCCCGGTAGCGCGCATTGAGGTCGCGGACCAGGTCCCGCACCCCGCGGTGGTCGCCCGCGGAGTGGTACCCGTCGTCGAGCAGCCACCACTCCGGTCCCTGCTTCTCGGACCACTCGGCGCCCTGCGCGAACTCCTGCCCCATGAAGAGCAGCTGCTTGCCGGGGTGGGCCCACATGAAGCCGAGGTAGGCGCGGACGTTCGCGCGCCGCTGCCACCAGTCGCCGGGCATCTTCGACACCAGCGCCTGCTTGCCGTGCACCACCTCGTCGTGGGAGATCGGCAGCACGTAGTTCTCGCTGTAGGCGTACACCATCGCGAAGGTCATCTCGTGGTGGTGGTACTTGCGGTGGACCGGCTCGTGGGAGACGTACTCCAGCGTGTCGTGCATCCAGCCCATGTTCCACTTCAGGCCGAACCCGAGGCCGCCGGTGTCGGTGGGCCGGGTCACCCCGCCCCACGCCGTCGACTCCTCCGCGATCGTCACCACGCCGGGGCAGCGCCGGTAGACGGTCGCGTTCATCTCCTGCAGGAACGCCACCGCCGCCAGGTCCTCCCGCCCGCCGTACGCGTTGGGCTCCCACCCGCCGTCCTCGCGCGAGTAGTCCAGGTAGAGCATGGAGGCGACCGCGTCCACCCGCAGGCCGTCGATGTGGAACTCCTCGCACCAGTACACGGCGTTCGCGACCAGGAAGTTGCGCACCTCGGTGCGGGCGAAGTCGAAGGTGTACGTCCCCCAGTCCGGGTGCTCCGCGCGCCGGGAGTCCCCGGGTTCGTACAGCGGGTCCCCGTCGAACCGGGCCAGCGCCCAGTCGTCCTTCGGGAAGTGCGCCGGCACCCAGTCCATGATCACACCGATGCCGGCCCGGTGCAGCGCGTCGATCAGGTACCTGAAGTCGTCGGGCGAGCCGAGCCGCGCGGTCGGCGCGTAGAAGCCGGTGACCTGGTAGCCCCAGGACGGGCCGAAGGGGTGCTCGGCGACCGGCATCAGCTCCACGTGGGTGAAGCCGAGGTCACTGACGTAGGCGGGCAGCACCTCGGCCAGTTCGCGGTAGGTCAGTCCGGGCCGCCAGGACGGCAGGTGCACCTCGTACACCGAGAACGGCGCCTCGTGCACGGGCACCTCGGCCCGGCGCCGGAGCCACTCGGCGTCGCCCCACTCGTAGTGCGAGGCCGTCACGACGGACGCCGTGTTCGGCGGCTCCTCCGCGCGGCGGGCCATCGGGTCGGCCTTGAGGAACCGGTGGCCGTACCGGGAGTGGATCTCGAACTTGTAGCGGGTGCCCTCGCCGACGCCCGGCAGGAACAGCTCCCACACCCCGGACGAGCCCAGCGACCGCATCGGGAACGCCGTGCCGTCCCAGTGGGTGAAGTCCGCGGCGAGCCGCACGCCCTGCGCGTTCGGCGCCCACACCGTGAAGCGGGTGCCGGCCACGCCCTGGTGGGTCATGGGGTGCGCGCCGAGCGCCGTCCACAGCTCCTCGTGCCGGCCCTCGCCGATCAGGTGCAGGTCGAGCTCGCCGAGCGCGGGCAGGAACCGGTACGGGTCGTGCGTCTCCACGGCCGCGTCATCCCCGTAGGCCACCGTCAGCGTGTACGCGGGGATCGCGTCCAGCGGCAGCACGCCGGAGAACAGGCCGTCGCCCTCCGAGACGAGCGGGGTGCGCTCGCCGCCGACGACCACGCTCACCTCGCGCGCGAAGGGGCGCAGCGCCCGGAAGGCGATCCCGCCCGGCACCGGGTGGGCGCCGAGCAGCGCGTGCGGATCGTGGTGGGCGCCGGCCAGCAGGCGTCCCCGGTCGGTCGGGTCGAGGGGGGGTGCGGCCTCGCGGGCCGCGGGGGCGGACGGGGCGGGCCCGGCCGGTTCGGGAAGCGGGGTGTCACGCAGGGCCACGGCTTCAGTCTCCTCTCACGGCGAGGCGCTCGATCGCCGCCATGGGTACGGGCAGCCAGTCGGGTCGGTGCCGGGCCTCGTACAGCACCTCGTACACGGCCCGGTCGGTCTCGTAGGCGCGGAGCAGGCCGTGCTTCTTGCGCGGGTCCCAGCCGGCGCGGGCCGCGTAGCCCGCGCAGTAGGCCTCCCGGCAGCGGCGCGCCCACTCCGGGCGCCAGGGGCGGCGCTGCCGGGCGGCGTAGTCGAAGGAGCGCAGCATCCCGGCGATGTCCCGCACGGGGGAGTGGGCGCTGCGCCGTTCGGTCAGCGGCCGGGACGGCTCGCCCTCGAAGTCGATGACGAACCACTCGCGCCCGGCCCGCAGCACCTGGCCCAGGTGCAGGTCGCCGTGGATGCGCTGGGCGGGCGGCCCGGGATCGCAGGTGGTCAGCGCGGCGAAGGCGGCACGCAGTCCCGGCACGAAGGGCTGGAGCGCGGGGACGCAGTGCGCCGCGGCCGTCAGCCGCTCGGTCATCCCCGCGGCCGTCCGCCCGTTCTCCCCGGGCGCGCCCACCGGGAAGGCCGAGGCCAGCGCCAGGTGCACGTCCGCCGTGGCCCGGCCCAGCGCGCGCGCCTGCGCGGTGAAGTCGTCACCGGAGGCGAGCGCGTCCAGGGCCAGCGTCCAGCCGTCGGAGGCGTCGCGCAGGTACGGCTGGAGCACGCCCAGCGTCGCCTTGAAGGGGTGCGTGGTGCGGAACCAGGCCACCGGCGCGGGGACGCGGTGGCAGCCCTGGCGGGCCAGCGCGCCCGGCACCTCCAGGTCGGGGTTGACCCCGGGCTGGATGCGCCGGAAGACCTTCAGGATGTACTCGTCGCCGTACACCAGCGAGGAGTTGGACTGCTCGGCGTCCAGCAGCCGCGGCACCAGTCCGGCGGGCACCTGCTGGGACGCGTCGCTCTCGAAGCGCAGCGGGCCCGCGGTACCGGGGTGGCGCAGCCGCTCCAGGAGCAGCTGGGCCGCGCGCGGGTCGTGGAGGGCGTCGTAGACCGTCGTCCCGGCCAGCCGCCCGTCCCGCACCCGTCCGATGAGCGCCCTGCCGAGGCGCGGCGAGGGGTTCTCCCGTACGCCGAGGAGGAGCTGGTAGCAGTCGCCGGCCGGGGGGTTCCCCCCGGGAGCGGGCACGCCTCCGTGGCCGGCGTGGACCAGCACGTGCAGGCAGCCCGGGAACAGCTCCGTCATCGACAGCACTCCGAGGTCGGTGACGGGCCGGTCCTTGCCGGCGAACCAGCGCTGCCCCGGCAGCCACTCGCGCAGCAGCCCGGTGAGCGACCCCATGTGTTCGGCGGGCGCGCTCCGCGGGAGCAGGAATGCGGTCTTCGTCATGGTGACGCCTCCTCTCGCCGGCACACGCTCACAGTCGTCGGCCGATGCGGGATGCGACTCGGGTGAGCCGGAACCAGTAGAAGCCGTGGCCCCCGAGGGTCAGCAGGTACGGCAGTTCGCCGATGGCCGGGAAGCGCACCCCGCCGAACAGCTCGACCGGATGGCGTCCGTCGAACTCGCTCAGGTCGAGTTCGGTGGGCTGGGAGAAGCGGGAGAAGTTGTGGACGCAGAGCACCAGGTCGTCCTCGTACTCGCGCAGGAAGGCGAGGACCGCGGGGTTGGAGGAGGGCAGTTCGGTGTAGGA
>NZ_JACHJI010000005.1:398068-635879 GCF_014203535.1 Streptomyces griseomycini | reverse complement strand
CACGATCCACGGCCGCGACTGACGCTTCTCCATGCCCCGACCAACGAGCGGACAAGTCGACGGTCACTTGATCAACAACTTCTGTTAGGACCTCTTAGCGGGGCTTGCTCGATGCGCCGGGAGAGCGCGGCCACCACCAGGGCCAGGGCACCGGCTGTGGTCAGCAGAACGTTCAGCATGTTCCTGCGGCTGCCCCGCCGCGATCACGGCGTACCTTGTTGGCCGTGCCGACACCCGAACGGTCGCAGCGCGGCAGGGCGGAGCCATGACTGGGCTTCTGCGCTCCTGTGCGTGCCGCCGACGGACCAAGCACGCCACCTGACCGGTTGGCAGCTCTCTGAGTGCCTGGGCCCGGCCTCTGCCCGGGAGACCCCGGGACGGCCCCGGTCAAGCGGCTCGCCATCGAACCGGGTATGCGGCCGAAGGCCTTCGCTACCGAATCCGCCAGGCCGGGGAAGGGCGCGAAACCAGTCGATCACAGTTGACTACGGACGCCGGCTTCGCCGGCCACGTGCCCGGACCGGGACGGCCAGTCCCCGGTCAGTGCCTCAGCGCCCTCTCCATGGCGCCATGTCGGCAGTACAGTTCGGCGACGCTGGTCCTCGAGAGCCAGGGCGAGGGAAGCGTAGACGGCGACAGCGGCGAGGACCAGGCCAATGACACCCGCGACGTGCTTCCAGGATTCCGCCGCGGAAAGCTCGTAGACACCTGTGGCCAGAAATCGCAGTGAAGCCACGGTGAGGACGAGGGAAGCGACGAGTTTCGCCGTACCGCCGGCGGTGATCGGAACCCACAACGCCAGGGCGGCGAGCAGGAGCAGCAGTCCTGCGGTCTTGCTGGTGCTCCCGGGCGGATAGGTGAGCGTGATGAGGCCCAGGGACAGCCAGGTTCCGGACAGCACGGCCATGCCGGTCGCCGCGACATCGTCCCGGCACAGGAAACCGAGTACCGAAGCCACGGACTGCAAGGGGAAGACGAAGGCCAGCAGGACAATCGCCACGGCCTTGCCCTGAGTCGGCGGCAGCCATCCCAGCTGCGACGCGGCAACAACGAACGTTCCGCCGGCCAGTCCCAGGAAGCCCGTGGGAAGAGGGCTGGCCAGCGGGCGCAAGTGAACCACGACGGGCGGCGTCTGATCCGGTGATCGGCTGTCTGTCATTCACCTCTCCTCAGGAGCGGCCGGGTGTGGCCACCACCCTCCGTATCCCTGCTGGGCGCCGCCCGGCCCGGGACACGTCGCCGCTGTGCGGAACAGAGCCCCGTGTGTCCGGCGGACTCGCGGAACATGAACAACCGGGCCTGCCGAAGGCTCGGCGTCCGCGGTGCCCGAGGCTCGGTCCGTCTTCCGGCGGCCGGGTTCAGGTGGTGGCTGCGGAGGCGATCAGTGCCTGGGGGGCGGCCTGTTTGATGCGGGTGTTCAGCCACTTCAGCTGGCGCTGGGTGTCCGTCTTGCACGTGTCCACGACGTCCAGCAGTTCGCGGTCACGTGTCCCCTGCGCTGCCTGGCCCAGGACCGTCCAGGTGATGTCCACGAAGGAGGCCAGGGTGTAGAGGTCCTGCAGGTCGCGCAGGAGGCCGACACCGCCGGAGCGAGTGCGGGACAGCCCGTCGGCGTGTAGTCGCTCGGGCTCGTCCTCGCGTTGTTCGCCGTAGCGGTCGGCGACCGGCGCGAGTCTGCCGACGTGCGCGTCGCTCATCCGGGCGAGGGTGTGGCAGAGGGAGTGCACGTCGGGTTCGGCGGCGTGGCCGTCGGCGACCTGGCGGAAGGCGTCGGCCAGCGTCCGGGACGCGGCGTGCTGCAGGCCGACGTAGGTGGCGAGGTGCATGGGGATCAGTCCTCCGAACCGGTGGCGGACGTCGTGGTGCCTGCGGAGCCGGGCTGCTCCGGCGAGGCTTCCGGCTGCCGCGGGGGCTGCGGCGGTGCGGTGGCGTGGGGGTGTTCGCGCACGTCGGCGTCCGGGTCGCCGACGGTGGGCGGGACGCTGTCCGGGCCGGCCGGTGCGGATGCCGTGGTGGTGGGGGCGGGCGAGGGACCGGCGGCGTCGGCGATCTTCGTGACCCTGACGGCCCCGGTCTTGTACAGCGGCTGCTTGGAGACCGGGTCCCATTCGGTGATCGTCAGCTCGTTCGCCGCACGCGGGTGATCGCCGGGCGTGGCGCCGTCGGTGTCGGTCTGGTCCCAGTAGCCGTAGTGGAACGGTGTGAAGACCACGCCGTCCCGGCCGCGGCCGATACGCACCGGGGCCTGCATGGTTCCCCTCGGTGACTCCAGCCGTACCAGGTCGCCTTCCCCCACGCCGAGCCGTTGTGCGTCGTCGACGGACAGCTCCACCCACACCCCGGGCGCCGCGCGGCGCAGCTGGCGGGAGCGCCCGGTCTTGGTGCGGGTGTGGAAGTGGTAGACGGTACGGCCGGTGGTGAGGGCGAACGGATAGTCCTCCCCCGGGCTTTCCGGCGGTGGGACGTAGGCGGCTGCCTTCAGGAACGCACGGCCGTCGGGGTTCTTGGCACGGTACTCCTGCGCGCTGAGCACCCCGCCGGTGAGCAGGTCGTGGCCGTAGGTCTCGCAGACGTCCGGGTGGGTGGGGAAGTTCGCGTCCGTGTAGAGGCGGTCGGTTCCCCCGGGTGCCTGTTCGTTCACCGGCCAGGGGATACCGCTGCCGCCGCGCAGCTTGTCGTAGGTCAGGCCGGTGTAGTCCACCAGACGCCCGCGGGTGCACTCCTTCCACGCCTCGAACGCCCCTTGGGGGTCGGACCACTTGATCAGCGGGGCGCCGTCCTTGTCCCGGAAGTCCATGCGCCGGGCGTAATCGAGCCAGATGTCCAGGTCGCTGCGGGCCTGGCCGGGCGGCTCGACCGCCTTGTCCGACAGGTGGACGGTGCGGTTGACGTTGGTGAACGTGCCCTGCTTCTCCCCCCACAGGGCGGCCGGGAGCACGACGTCCGCGAAGCGGGCGGTCTCGGTGAGGAAGCCGTCCTGGACGATGGTGAACAGTGAGTCCTGCCCGAGGATCTTGCGGATGCGGGGCAGCTCGGGCAGCGAGACCGCGGGGTTGGTCCCGGAGATCCACAGCAGGCCGATGGAGCCTTGCTCGCAGTAGCGCCAGATCTGCATGGCGTGCGTCGGCGGCGCCCAGTGCGGAATGATCAGCGGGTCCACGTTCCACAGGTCGGCCAGCTGCTGGACGTGGTGCGGGTTGTCCCAGTTGCGGAAGCCCGGCAGGTCTCCGTCGGCACCGCATTCGCGGGTGTTCTGGGCGGTGGGCTGGCCGTTCATCTGCAGGATCCCGCAGCCGGGGCGTCCCAGCATCCCGCGCAGCAGGTGCAGATTGTTCACCGCGCACGAGGCGGCGGTGGCCTGGTGGGACTGGAAGAAGCCCTGCAGCACCGTGGACAGCACCCGCTCGCAGGTCCCGAAGATCTGCGCGGCGCGGCGGATGTCCTCGGCCGGGACACGGCAGATGCCTGCGGCGTGCTCGGGAGTGTAGGGCTCGACGGTGGCCTTCAGCTCGTCGAAGCCCAGGGTGTGGGCCGCGACGTAGTCCTCGTCCAGCCAGCCCTCGTGGATGACCTCGCGGGTCAGGGCGTTCATCAGCGCCTGGTTGGTGCCCGGCAGCGGTGCCAGGTGCACCCCGCCGGTGGACCGTGCCGCCTCGGCGACCTTGGTCATGCGGGGGTCGACGGCGACGATCCTGGGCGGGTTCGGGCCGTGGATGCGGTCCAGAATGCGCATCCACAGCACGGTCTGGGTCTCGGCCATGTTGTGCCCGAACAGGAACACGGCGTCGGTGGCCTCGATGTCGCTGTAGCTGCCCGGCTGCCCGTCCGAGCCGAAGCTCTCCTTCAGCGCGGCCGCCGCGGTCGCGGTGCACAGCCGGGTGTTGCCGTCCATGTGCGGCGTGCCCAGCCCCGCCTTCCCGATCACGCCCAGGGTGTAGTACTCCTCCAGGAACAGCTGGCCGGAGGTGTAGAAGGCGTGGCTGAGAGCCCCGGCGTCGGTCGCCAGCAGTTGCCGGGAGCGCTCGACGATGCGGCCCATCGCGGTGTCCCAGTCACACTCGACCAGCTCACCGCCGGCGTCACGGACCAGAGGGCGGGTGAGCCGGTCGGTGCGGCTCCACTGCCACGACCCGTACAGCCCCTTGGGGCCCAGCCGGCCGTGGTTGACGGTGTCGGCCGCGCGGCCCCGGACCCCCACCATGCGGCCGTCCTTCACCGCAATGTCGCAGCCGCATCCGTTGCTGCACAGCACGCACGCCGACTGCACCCACCGGTCCACGTCCTCCTCGGCCACCGAGGCGTCCAGGTGGGTGTCGACACGCACCGGCCAGGGCGTGTCCCTCGGGTGCGGGGTGCGCGCGCCCCAGACATCCGCGATCCGGTCACTCACAGGCGGCCTCTTCCAGTTCGGAGGAAACGCACGGGCTGCCCACAGGTACCCGTCCATCGGCGACTGTTATCCGTGCGGGAGTGGGAACCACCTGCCCGACGGAGGCAGCGGCGATCACCGTTGCCCCGGCCACTGCCGCTGGGGCGTTCCCCGCCGGACGTGTCCTGCCGACCGCTCACGGTGTCCCTTCGCAACTCGGAGGACGTTCAGCCGACTGTCTGGGCTTCTGAGCTCAGGCTCTGCGTGCGGCAAGCGTTGCAGATCATGGTTGCGGTCGCGGGGTCACCGTGATCCCGATGGCTGCGACCTTGCGGACGGTGATGACAGCGGCGACCACCAGGATGCTGTTCCAGGAGACGTCCGCGGCCAGATGGACGAGTCCGGCTGCGCTGAGGAAGTCGAGCAGGACGGGCAGGGCGTGGCCGATCCGCCGGGACATCGCACAGACTGTGACGGCGCTGAGGATGCCGGCTGCCGTGATCAGCAGTGCGGCCGCGGTGAGGGCGTCCGTCATGGTGTGCCCTCGGCCGGGCGGGAGGCCGCTGTGTGCTGCCCTGACTGGTCAGCGGACACTTCTGCGCGCTCCCGGGCGATCTCCCGTGACAGGAAGAAGTTCAGCGCGGTACGGATGGCGGCGATGGCCGCCAGTTGACCGATCTCGGTGAAGCTCGGCGCGACCGCGGTGCGCAGGACGTCCCCGGCGAGCTGGAATCCCAGGCCCAGTGCCAGGAAGCGCCGCAGGGTCAGCCGGATGCGGTCGGAACACCGGTGTGTCCCCGGCCGCGCAGCAGCGCCGCCGCGAAGCGGACGAAAGCCCACACGGCACCGATGAAGACGATCAGTGCCCCCGCCGTCTCGACGAGCCTGACCAGCACAGCGATCGTCTCGCGTAGCCCGGACTCAGGGATCAGCTCCACAGACGCGGAAACGGTCATGCGGAGCGACCACCCCGGCCTCGGTCTTGTCCCTCGCCTTCGTCTGAACACCCCTCGAAAAGCTCACCGGCGCGTAATGCCAAGCCGTTTGTCCGGTGCTCACGGCAGGGTTCACCGCGTTCCCACAAGCCCCGGCACGGCACCCCGCGACCATCGTCCACTTGCGGGCCGCAGGACAGAGACAGGTTTTCCACTCCCTCCCCGGTGTTACGCGTACAGGGCGGCAACCGCCGCACCAGACCCCGATCCCGGAGGCCCCCGTGACCACTGCGGTCAAGGACATGCTCGACACCTACCCCGCCGACCTGGGCGGCGTCGACCGCGACAAGCTCGCCCACTGCATCGAGGAATGCATCGCCTGCGCCCAGGCGTGCACCGCGTGCGCGGACGCCTGCATGTCGGAAGACATGGTCAGCGAGCTAACCAAGTGCATCCGCACCAACGCCGACTGCGCCGACATCTGCAACGCCACCGCCTCGGTGCTCTCCCGCCACACCGGCTACGACGCCAACGTCACCCGCGCGATCCTCCAGGCGTGCGCCACCGTCTGCAAGGCGTGCGGCGACGAATGCGAACGCCACGCCGACCAGCACGAACACTGCCGCGTCTGCGCCGAGGCGTGCCGACGCTGCGAGCAGGCGTGCAACGACCTGATCACCTCACTGGGCTGACAGCCAGAGGCTCGCCTCGTGTCCCCGTCGACCGGCCAAGTCCCTGCGACCACTGCGCGGTGCGTCCGTCGCCGGCACCTGCCGGTGACGGAGACCCGCTACGGGCCTCACCCACTCCTCTTCTTCAGAACCGTCAGGACCGCTCGCGGGCCCTCCGCGGGCACGGCAGGTCTCGGCGATCCCGGCACACTCAGAGGCGCACCGACCAGACGGTATGCAAAAGGGGTGCTCCACCCCTAGGCTTCTGCCCGGCGCCACGCCTCCACCGGAACCGGCGCGCCGCCCCGACGAGAAGGAGGAGCCCATGGCCGTCGACCCTCAGGGAGCCGATCTCGCACGGTTGATGGCGGAGGATCCCGGTGGTCCTGTCGTCATGCTCAACCTGCTGCGCTTCGTTCCCGACGGCCGTGCCTCCTATGAGGAGTACTCGCGACGGGCAGCCGCCTTCCTGAAGCGGTACGGAGGCGAATTGCTCTACGCCGGCAATGGCGGCACTCCCCTGGTCGCCGAGGACGGGCAGGCCTGGGACGCGGTGCTGCTCGTCCGCTACCCCGATCGCGCGGCGTTCAGCCGCATGGTGGCCGACCCCGAGTACCAGGAGATCGCCGGCCTGCGCTCCCGGGCCCTGACCGAGGCCGTGCTCCAGCCGACCAGCCCTTGGCCCTCCGGTCGCGACCGGTGATCACGATGTCCGTTCGGGTCGCGGGCCGGGGTGGTCGGCGCCGCAGACCCGGCGGCGCAGCAGCTGCTCGTCATCACGGTCCATCCCTTCAGCCTGGCAGCCGCCACTGACAGCCGGGGCCTCGTGTCACCTGCGGAAGCGGGAGAGCCAGGTGCCGCCGGCCTTCTACTCGGGCACGGCCTGGTCGTGCTCCTGGTGCCGGTGCGCGCCCGGCCAGGCTTGCTGTACGTCGGTGTCGGCCTGCCGGTCGCAGTCCCCGCACAGCGATGGACGGGGTTCTTGGGCGGTGCCCCAGCCGACGCGCTCGACCGCCCGCCACCGTTCGTCGGTGAGCTCGGCACCGCAGTTGGTGCAGCGGATCCGCCACGAACTGCGCGATGTGGCCGCCCGCATCCAGTGGCAGGGCCCTCGGACCGCCGTGGCCACGTCCCGCACGCTTCACCGGCTCGGCCGCCTGTGCGCAGCCGACCCTGGCCACACGGGCCCGAGGACACCTGGTCGGCTGGCCCTCCGCGATCCGAAAGCCGCGGTGGGCACCCTGACTGAGCTGCCTGCACCAGAGCGGGCGAGGCTGCCCGGCGTCTCGCGTGCACGTGCCGGCAATCCCTGGCAGGAGCGATCACCGCTCGCACAACCATGCGCTGCCTGAGACTTCAGGAGGCTGTGCTCTGCCCCTGGGCCTTGCGGGAAGGGATCCTCGTGTCGGCCCTGCACGAGACCGGCCTGACACAGCGGCACACATCCCCGCAGCTACTACGGCTTGCGGACAACCCGGCCAGATCCTGCGCGTCGGTCGGCTGAGGGTCTGTCGCCAATCGGGTAGCAATGGACCGGGTCAGCCAGCCCGTCAGCCGGACGCCACCGCCCCTGACAAGACCAGGCGAACGAGGCCAGACCTTTCACCGCTGAGATCAACAGTCGGCTGCCGCGTCCGCCCCGCTGTGCACAGCCGCATGAAATCGACCATCCGGCAGAGACACGTTCCGCTCGTTCTACGGCCCGGGCGGCCAGCCTCAAGCTGCGCCGCCTTTCCGGTCGGCTCAGCGCGTGTCGGTCAGGCCCCCGGTAACGGCGATCACCTCTCCAACCGTGAAGCTGGAGTCGGCGTCCGAGGCCAGGTGGACGTACGCGGGAGCCACTTCCTCCGGTTGGGCAACGCGGCCCATCGGGGCCGAACTGCCCAGGTCAGTCAGGTAGTCGTCGGGGAACCGCTGACCCGCCACGTTCAGTACGGTCCAGGTAGGGCCGGGTGACACCACGTTGGCCCGGATACCCCGGCCAGCCAGGTGCGGGGCAATGGACTTGGTGAAGACGACCATGGCTGCTTTGGAAGCCGCGTAGTCCATCATCATCTCGCTGCCCTTGAGGGCCTCCTCAGAAGCCGTGGCGATTACCGCGTCACCGTGGGAGAGGTGCGGCAACGCGGCCATGACCAGGTGGAAGTAGGCGTACACGTTCGTCTTGAAGACCCGGTCGAAGTCCTCGGCCGTCAGGTCCGTGAGCTCGTTCTGGCTGTTGAGACAGGCAGCGTTGCTCACCAGGATGTTCAAGCCGCCCAGTTCGGCGACAGTCCGCTCCACCACGTCGGCGCAGAACGACGGGTCGCACAAGTCACCGGGCAGCAGCAGGCAGGAGCGGCCCTCCTTCTCCACGGCCTCGCGTGTCTCGGCGGCGTCCCGCTCCTCCTCGGGGAGGTAGACGATGGCCACGTCGGCTCCCTCGCGGGCGTAGAGCACGGCGACGGAGCGGCCGATGCCGGAGTCGCCGCCCGTGATCAGTGCGACCTTCCCCTGGAGCTTGCCGGAGCCGCGGTAGTACGGGGCAAGGTAGCGCGGCCGCACTTCCATCTCCGCCTCCAGACCGGGGCGCTGCTGGCGCTGGAACCGGTAAGGGGGCGTAATCTCCGCCTCCTCCTGCGGCATCGCCGGCCGCTCGTCAGGCGCCTGGCCCATGGCCTTCTCCTGCGGCATCGATCAGGTCCCTTCATGTTCGGGTGTACGTCTCCCGCCACCAGTCGGCAGCGCCCTACACGCGTGTCCGCGGCAGATGAGGCCAAACAGTGAGTCCTGCGGCCAAGGACGAGGCGCGGCTGGGAAGGTTCCCTGCGAAGAGGCCTGTCGGCAGCCAGCGGCAGCAGGCTTGCCTGGCACCGGCTATGGCGGTCGCGTCTGAGCCGGGGCCCTGTTCAGGGGTCTGAGTACCGCTGAACCCGTTGAGGTCGGTGGCCACGTAGCCGGGGCGGGCGTTGTTGATCAGGATGTTGGTGCCGCTCAGCTCCTTGGCGTACTGGATGGTGACGGCGTGGAGGAAGGTCTTCGTCGGCGCGTAGGCCCCGCTGATCCCTCCGAGGTCGACGCCGGGCGTGGTCTGCAGCACCAGAGAGCCGACATGACTGGACTGGTTGACGATCCGCGGGTGCGCCGAGCGGCGCAGCGGCTGCATCGCGTTGGTGACCCGGATGACGCCCATGACATGGGTCTCCACCAACCGCCGCACGGTTTCCAGATCGATGGCCGAAGGCTCCTCCGGCCGCTCGCGACGCCGGCGCTGTTGCCCAGCACGTCAAGGGCGTCCCGCCCGCTCCTCGATCAACCGCGCGGCGGCGGTCACGCTCTCGTCGGTCACGTCCAGGGGCACGCCGAACGCGTCGGCGCCTGCCGCGCGCAGTTTCGCCACGGCGTCCGTCCTGCGCTGCTCGTCCCGGGCGCCGACACCGACGCTCCAACCCAACGCAGACAGCCTGGCCGCGATCTCGTACCCGATTCCCTTGTTCGCGCCGGTGACCAGCGCAATCGTCTTCTCACTCATGAGACCGAGCATGGCTGCGCCTCGGCAAGGCCGCCCAGCGTCTGGAGATAGCCCAGCCGCCCCTGTCCCGCGCCATCGCCCGGCTCGAACGACAGCTCGGGGTCACGCTGCTGGAGCGCACCAGCCGCAGGGTCACGCTCACCGAGGCCGGGGCCGTCCTGCTGTCCGGGGCACGCTCGATCCTCAGCGCGCGGTAGCCGCTGCTGAGCGGCGTGCCCAGCAGGCCGCGCAAAGCCGCCCCCGTCTCGTCCTCGCCGTCAGATCCGGCACCGCCGGCGAGTTGCTGGCCAAACTGCTCGATGCCTACCGCGCGGAGCCCGGCGCAGCCACCGTCGATCTGCTGCTCTGCGAAGCGCACCAGCAACAGGAACTGCTGCACAACGGGCAAGCCGATGTGGCTCTGCTGCACCTGCCCTTCGATTCGGCGGCCGGACTCGACACCGAAATTCTGTACACCGAGGGACAGGTGGCGATCCTGCCCGCCTCCCACCCCCTCGCCGGCCGCTCCCAGATCCGGATGGCCGAGGTCACCGCACTGCCGGAACTCCCGATGGCACGCTGGCCGAGCCACAGCGGCAGCTACCCGGAGGGGCCAGGGCCAGAGGCACAAAACCTGACACAGCTTTTCCGACTGATCGCGCTCGGCCACACCACCGCGATCATCCCCGAGTCCGCCGGCACCGACCTGCGCCGGGATCTCGCCGCCGTGCCGGTCCTGGATGCCCTGCCCGTGACAGCCGTGATCGCTTGGCCGTCGCAGAGCCGACTTCGCGCAGCCGCCGACCTGATCCGCGTAGCAACACGTCTTTGACTGACCGTTCCGCGCGGCTCGTGGTGGGGACGGGCTGTTCCTACGTCGGGGCGGTGGCGTGTGACCTCCCCAGGTCTCGCCCGCCACCGCCCCGCCGTGTTCCCGCCGGCACCCGGACGTCTGCTCCTTCGTCCAGCCGCCCGTCCTGCTGCCCCGCCTCGTGCTCCGCATGCCTGTGGGACGGCGGCATAGTGTCCCATCGCTCGCCGGGCTTGCCCCTACCGTGCGCCCGACGGCTGCGTGACGGTCTGCGCATTGCTGTGGCCTGCTGTGGTGGGGGCCGTGGTCGGGGTTCTGGTAGTCATGGCCGGGGTCTGCGACAGTCCGTCGGCGTAGGCCTGTCCGGACTTCGGACACCATCGTCGGACCGTCTCGTGGGAGACGATGACGCCGCGCTGGAGCATCAGCTCCTCCACCTCGCGGAAGCTGGGCGGGAAGCGGAAGTACCACCACACGCGGTGGAAGATGACCTCGACCGGGTACCGGTGCCCTCTGTACGACGGCGGCGCGTTCGCCACGGACGACCTCCCTCCAGCATGGCAGCATGACCAATCCGAAGATCATTCCGCCCCATCAGTCAACGTGACAGTGCCGGGCAGCGCTCCGAGGCACGGATCCCGGGCGGGCAGCGGCGCGAGCGTCGGCAGCAAGCAGCCTGGTCGATCATGCCCTTCATGGGCGGGGCGGGTCCTTTTCAGGAGAGGTCCTCGCGCACCCGGGCCCTGCTGGCCGGCGCCGCTGCACGCAGGCGGCAGACGAAAGTCATATGCCTCATCTGCGCGGAGCCGGGTATCCGCGAGACCGAAAACACCGTCACCCGCAGTAAGGAAGAGTCCCTGTGTCATCCACCGATGTCGTCGAGCTCATCCTGAAGGACCACCGCCGTATGGAAGACCTCTTCCGTACGATGCGTAATGCTGAAGCGGATCGCGCCGCCGCGCTGGAGGAGTTCGCGGACCTGCTCATCGCACACGCCTCGGCCGAGGAGGATGAGGTCTACCCCGCCCTGCGGCGCTACAAGAACGTAGACGGCGAGGATGTCGACCACAGCGTCCACGAACACCACGAAGCCAACGAAGCGCTGCTCTCTCTGCTGGAGGTGGAGGACACATCATCCGAGCAGTGGGAGGAGAAGCTCGAAGAGCTGGTCACGGCGGTCAACCACCATGCGGACGAGGAAGAGCGCACCCTGCTCAACGATGCGCGGGAGAACGTCAGCGATGACCGCCGCGCCGAGCTGGGGCAGGCGTTCCACAAGGCGCGCGCGCAGTATCTGGAGTCCGGCTGCGGAAGCGTCGAGAACGTGCGCAAGCTGGTGGCCGCCGCCAGCGGCTGACCCTCACCACGTGGTGAGCCTCTCGCAGCAAACCGCGGGCCAACGATCGGTGACGTCCGTCGTGCGAGCGTCCAGCGGAGGAGTGCCGAGTGACCAGCCGGAAACATCGGCGACCCGTCCGCGCCGCGAGGGAGCTGCGACGTCGCCGGGCACGGACAGGAAAGTGACATCCAACAGGTGGGTAATGCGTGCAGTCCGCCGGCGTCCTTCTCTGACTGCTCCATGACCGCTTGCACGCTATGAGCCAACTGCGCCATGTGATCCCTGCAGTCCTCAGCCCCTGTGGCAGCCGGCACAACGCGGCGCCACCGGTCGGCCCAACGGCTGGTACTGACGAGATGACCTGCGACTACGCCGCCCGGCGTGGTCGGTCAGACGGCGACACCGGATCCCTGCTGCGCCTCGACGAGACGCAGCAGGATCTCAAGGTGGGATCCGATCGCCGGGTGAGCAGCGACACTCGTCCTGGAGAGAACAGAGCTGGACTCGTTCGTGGAAGCCTTTCAGCACAGTAGGGGCAAACCGCCAACGGGTGTCTTTCCGACGGCGGTTACCCAGCCCTGCCAGGAACTGTCGCTGTGAGGAACTCGGCTTTTCACCTCGTTGCGGGCATTGGCGCAGACTCCGAGGCACCAAGCAACCGATCGACGGACGCCTCGTCACTGGAGCACGGGCGGGAAGAGCACGCGGCATCGACCGGGGGTCGTGCCCGGTGTCTGCCACTACAGTCGCCGTGCGTCGTGGCGGCCCGGGCCTGCCTGGCGTGGTGCTTTCGATGCCGGTCCGGAAGGAGAAGGATGACCAGCACCCAGCACATACCGGGGCCTGCCGACGGCGCGCAGGGCGACAGAACTGCCGGCGAGCGGGCCGTGCGGCTACGGCGGCGGCTGGAGCGCCTGATCGGCGTCGCGGCGACCGAGGGGAACGCGCTGATCGCGCTGCGCAACGGCGACGAGATCTTCCCAGCCATGCTGGATGCCATCCGGTCCGCCGAGCACACGGTGGACATGATGACGTTCGTGTACTGGCAGGGTGACATCGCCCGCCAGTTCGCTCACGCGCTGGCCGAGCGGGCCCAAGCTGGCGTTCGGGTTCGGTTGCTGCTGGACGGCTTCGGCAGCCGGCTGATCGAGAAGAACCTGCTGGATGACATGGATCGGGCGGGCGTGCAGGTGGCGTGGTTCCGCAAGCCGCTGTACCTGTCGCCGCTCAAGCAGAACCACCGCTGCCACCGCAAGGTCTTGGTCGTCGACGAGCAGACCGCCTTCACCGGAGGCGTGGGCATCGCCGAGGAGTGGTGTGGGGACGCCCGCAACCCGCGCGAGTGGCGGGACACGCATGTCCAGGTCCGCGGCCCGGCCGTGGACGGCATCGCCGCGGCGTTCGCGCAGAACTGGGCCGAGTGCCACGACGAACTCTTCGACGACCACGACCGGTTCACCACGCACTGCCCCGAGGGCGAGGCGGTGGTGCAGGTGGTGCGTGGTTCGGCCAGCTTCGGCTGGCAGGACATGCAGACCCTGATCCGCGTCATGATCGAGTCCGCCGAGGAGCGGTTCCGGCTGGCGACCGCCTACTTCTCCCCGGACGCCTACTTCATCGGCCTGCTGTGCGCCGCCGCGCGGCGCGGCGTGGAGATGGAGATTCTGCTGCCCGGCCCGCACACCGACAAGCGGGTCTGCCAGTTGGCCGGACAGCACTTCTACGATGATCTGCTCGCCTGCGGGGTGAAGATCTACCAGTACCAGCCGACCATGATGCACACCAAGGTCATCACCGTGGACCGCACGGCGGCCCTCGTCGGGTCGACCAACCTCAACCGGCGTTCCCTCGACCATGACGAGGAGGTCATGCTCGCTGTCCTGGACGAGGAGTTCACTGCCACCCTGGACGCACACTTCGAGGCCGACACTACGGCCAGCACGCTCATCCAGGCGGGCCGTTGGAAGGGACGCTCCGTACTGCAAAGGGCACGCGAAGCCGCCGTCCAGCCCATCCGCCGCTATCTGTGAAACCCGTGCTGAAACGCCACCGGACGAGCCTCCCCGTGAAAAGGGAAAACAAACTGCGTCGATTCACGGCTCAGCGTTCTGGGAGCGGGGCATGCGGAGCAGCGGAGGTTGATAAGCAGTTGTTCCCCTACTTCTCGTTCTTCTTCTGACGCTGATCCTTTTCGGGGCTGGATTCGCCCTGAAGGCCCTGTGGTGGATCGCCGTCATCGTTGTAGAACACCCCCATCAACGGCACGGGAGCTTCGTGCGTTGCGGGAAGCCGGCCCGTGAGCCGAAGCTCAGGAGTTGTCACCGGCGACGCCGGATGAGCTGGCGGAGAGGACCGGTCGAGGCACGTCGGTTGTCACCGATTAGGCATTCCATTTGTCACAACCGCCCGTTCGGCGGACTTTCTGCCACCAGTACCGAAGATCCTGAGTTCTCGGATACCTCAGCGATGCCGTGCTCAGGGCTGAGCCCTTCCACAGCGAGGCGGAAGAGGCGGTCGGCCTGGGTCTCGGGGTCCTTGTGGTGCTCGGTGGCCAGGGCGATGCCGACGGCGAGGGTCAGCAGGCCGTGAAAAGTGACGTGCGGTGCAACCGCCTTGTCGCGAATGGTGCGGCCGTTCCTTACGGACGATCAGCCGCATGCCCTTCGGCCAGCCGGTCACGCAGTCGCTGCCGGCGTCGATCTCCGCGACCCAGGCGCCGTCGCGGATGCCGCCGTCCGGTTCCACGGCCGGCGCCCGGGCCGAGGCCGGCACCTTCAGGACGGCCTGATGGATGGCGTCGGTGATGGCCATGCCGACCGAGTACGACAGCCACCTGCCGCGCTGCGCGAGCCAGGCGACGAAGGCGTGGGTGCCGCCGCCGGAGTCGGTGCGTATCAGTGTCTGCCGTCCCCGCCGGTACTGTTTCGGCAGCTGGGCCAGGGCCAGCCGGGCGGCGGTGATGTGGTCGGCGGCGGTGTTGGAGCCCGCGTTGCCGGGCCGCAGCAGGCCCGCGACCGGCTCGCCGGACCCCCCGTGGCCGTGGTCGACGAAGCCCCTCAGCGGATGGTGGCCGAAGGTCTTCTTCCAGGTCGCAGCAGCGTCCTGCTTCTCGGAGTGGGCGAGGACGAGGACGCCGTCCAGGTCCACGGTCACCTGCCCGCCGGTGTCCGGCGCCGCGTCTCCGGCCAGCTCCCACACGTGCTCGCGCACGTCGGCGCGGGCGGCGCGAAGGGCGGTCAGAGCCCGCGTCCCGCCGGCGGCGAGGGTGTCGACGAGCCGGGAGACCGTCGAGTCCGAGGCGACCGGTCCGAACACGGCCGGCTCGGCCCGCAGCAGTCCGACGTCGGCCAGGCAGTCCCCGCCCAGTGCCGCCGATATCGCCGCATCCAAACCGGTCCTGCGGACCGTCTCCACCAGCAGCACCGCGCCGGCCTGCGCAACCACTCCGCGCCCACTGCCCTCGACGCGGACACGCGGACAGGACCCGATACGCTTCTTCACCTGGGAAGTGCCTCCGGCGGTGGCGGGAACAAGGACCTCAGCAATCCTCATTTTCGCTGGTCAGAGGCACTTTCCGCTTTCCTGATCACCAGCCGGACAGCCCACCTCGTGAAAGCGCGAGGCTAGGACGTAAAAGGTAATCCGCCCAGATCAAACGCCCTCTCAGAATTCACCATCACGCGTTGCTGCTTCTCACCGGCACAATCAGCAGGGGGTGCGGCAAGGAGGGCGGTGGCCGCCGGGTGGTAGGGGGGCCAGCACCACCCCCGTTCGGGCAGCCAGCTGGATGGTCCGCGGCGCCGGCCCTTTGTAGCGTTCCGGCCATGGAGATTACGAAGAGTGCGCGGTGGGGCCGGTCCGGACGGTGGCGTGCGGGGCTGGCCGTGGCCGGGGTCGCCGCAATCGGGACCGCATCGCTTCTCGGGCCGGGCACCACGGCCGAGGCCATGGGCGCCGGCGGCGGGGACGCGCGGTCGCGGCTGCAGCGGGACGCGGACGCGGTACGGGACACGGGAGCCACCGGGCTGACGGTGCTCGCCCGGGACGCGGCCGGGCGCGAGACGCAGGCCCGGTCCGGCACCGCGAGCCTGAAGGACGGGGGCCGGGTGCCCTTCGACGCCTACTACCGCATCGGCAGCGACACCAAGACCTTCACGGCCGTGGCCGCGCTCCAGCTCGTCGGCGAGGGCACGCTGAGCCTGGACGACACCGTCGAGCAGTGGCTGCCCGGGGTGGTCGCCGGCAACGGCAACGACGGCAGCCGCATCACCCTGCGCAACCTGCTCCAGCACACCAGCGGCCTGGCCAATTACACGGACATCGCCTTCGAGGACCCGGCGGAGCTGACGCCCGAGCGCTTCCACGCACAGCGGTTCCGCTCGCAGACCCCCGAGGAGCAGGTCGCCGTGGCGATGGAGCGCGCCCCCGGCTGGCTGCCGGACGCGGACGATCCGGGCGCCGAGACGCAGTGGGCCTACTCCAACACCAACTACGTGCTGCTCGGGATGGTCATCGAGAAGGCCACTGGCAACCCCTGGGCGCAGGAGGTGCACGACCGGATCATCGAGCCGCTGGGGCTGCGCCGCACGCTGATACCGGACACCTCGCCGTACGTGCCGATGCCGACGGCCGCCGGGTACACGCAGTTCCCCGGCCGGGACGACCTCATCGACACCACGCTGGCCGTGGGCGGCGGCGCGGACGGCGGCATCATCAGCACCACCCGCGACATGAACACCTTCCTGCGCGCCCTGATGGGCGGCCGGCTGCTGCCGCCGGAGCAGTTGGAGCAGATGCGCACCACCGTCCCGGCGCCCGGCTACGCCACCGACGGCAGGACCCGCTACGGGCTCGGCCTCGCCTGGCGCCCGGCCGAGGGCTGCGGGGGCGGGATCTGGTACCACGGCGGCACGTCCTTCGGCACCGCCTCCGAGACCGCCGTCACGCCCGACGGCCGGGTGTCGGCCGCGGCCGCTGTCTTCACCACGCGCTTCGATGACGAGAAGCGCTTCCTCGAGCAGGCGGAGGCCGCGGTCCGCCTGCTGGACCGGGCGGTGTGCGGCGACCGGAAGCGCGGGTGACCGGGGGCGCACACCCGCAGAAGACACCGCTTGATTTCTTCGATGGGAGTCGCGTAGTCGGGAGCATGGGCCCACAACAGGTCCACTCGATCGGTTCTCAGACGTCGCAGGCTCGCCTCCAGCGATTCGCGTACTGCGGCGCGGAGGGCGGTCAGAGCCCGTATCCCGCCGGGGGCGAGGGTGTCGACGAGCCGGGAGACCGTCGGGTCCGAGGCGACCGGCCCGAACACGGCCGGCTCGGCCCGCAGCAGTGCGACGTCGGCCAGGCAGTCCCCGCCCAGCGCCACCCCGAGCGCCACATCCAGCAGCACCTTGCCCGGATCATGCACCACCCCGGCCTTGCGCCACGGCGCGAACGCCGCCGATAGCGCCTGGTGCAGGCCGGCCTTGCGGACCGTCTCCACCAGCAGCACGGCCCGGCCTGCGAGACCGCCCCACGACCGCCGCCCTCGACGCGGACACGCGGGTAGCACCCGACACGCTTCTTCACCTGGGAAGTGCTTCTTTCCTTGCAGCCAACAGGACCCTCAGCAAGTCCCATCGCTGCAGGTCAGAGGCACTTCCCGCTTTTTGATCAACCCTCGGACAGCCCGCTTGGTGAAAGCGCGAGGCTAGGGCGTATCCGGCGCTGTGACGCTCGGCAGCGCCCGCCGGGGCGGACTGGGGCAAGAAATTGAAGTGGCCCTGCCCCGGCATCCCCGCCGCGATGGTTGCCGAATTCGCCGGGCACCCGTTGGCCGGCCTGCCGTTCTTCACTCCGGAGACGGTGACGACCGACCACCGATTCGTCTACCACAACCACTACCTGGTCGAAACCAACGGTGACAGCAAGCCTGCCTGTATGACAACTAACGTGCTCCGGCTCAGCCCGTCACCCGATCAGTGGCCGCGCTGAAAGAGCCCACTCGTCGGACGCAGGACGAGGCAGACGAAGCCCAGGACGTCCCGGTAGACGCGCAGCCATTGGTCGCGGTGGGTGGTGGCCGCCTCGAGCGCCTGGGCGCTGTCCGGATCGGTGGGATGGTCCAGGGCCCAGGAGGCCAGCGACCCCGTCCAGGCCCACTCGTAGGCGTCGAGCTCCCGACGGGTGCTGATGTGTCCCTGGACGGGCGTCCACCCGTCCGCGGCGACCCGGTCCAGTGTGGTCGGCAGGTCGGTGAGCTCCCCGAACAGCTCGACAGCCTCGGGAGAGGGGTCGCGGTCCCAGAATCCGTCACCGACCAGAACACGTCCCCCAGGCGCCAGGTGCTTACGCGCCGCCGCGAGAGTGGGGAGCAGGCCACCGAAAGCGTGCGTGGCTCCCACACAGAGCACCAGGTCGAAGGCGTGGGAGGCGGCGAAATGCGCGGCGTCCTGATGGTGGAGGACCAGGCGGTCCTCCACGCCGAGCCGCCGCGCGGCCTGACGCGCGTGCGCCAGCGAGCTCCCGGAGATGTCGACGCCCTCGGCCCGCAGCTGCGGATGCATGGTCAGGGCCCGCAGGAGCCACTCCCCGCCGCCGCAGCCGAGGTCGAGTACGCGCTCGTCACCGCGTGAGAGACCACGTTCCAGCAGTCGACGCACCGAGTCGTCGTCGAGCGGGGCTGCGATCGGATGATCCGCATGAGCATGCCGGGAGATCTGTTCACGGTCCACCGGCGGAGCCTGACACGCCCGGCGACTCGCACGCACCTGATTTCCGGCGGGGCTACCCGGACCGGAAGCCGGATCCGACCGGTTTCGCGCAAGAAGCCGGGCCCTTTCGAACCGCGCCCGTCAGGGACGCGGGCCAGCAGGCCCGGTGACACACACGCTGTCGCCGACCGCGGCTTCCTCATCGCGGACACTCGCAACCCCGCACAGACCGGGCATGAAGTCAGTCGCCAGAGGTGGCTCCCGTTCCCGATCATGAACTCGCGAAGTTGTCCGCCACCTTCACGAACGGAGCACCCTGGTCCCCGAACTCGTTGCCCGAGCGGTCCCCGCAGAGGACGTCGAAAGCATCCACTCCGCGGGCACCTCCCACTTGTCGACCCAGAAGCCGGCCTGCTTGCCCACGAAGTAGTTGTCCTCACCGCACCACCCGCACTCGAAGACGAACTCCACCCCATCCCCTTCCCCGAGCCTGTTGGACCGAGGATGCCCGGGACACGGGTGCGGTGACGCCCGAACGCCCACTCCCCTGCTGCGCGACGCCGAAGGAGAACGATCCCGGCGGTGCCCTTCACCGCCTCCTGCCTAGGTCGTGTCTCTCAACTCCGTAACCAGGTGATGATCGCCGCCAACACGGCTGCGGAGCGGTAGACGATCGCGAGTTTGTCGTAACGGGTGGCCAGGCCCCGCCACTGCTTGGGCAGGCTGAATGATCGTTCCACGACGTTCCTGCGCTTGTAGGTCTCGGTGTCCAGAGTCTGGGGCCGTCCGCCGCTGCGGCCTTTCCTCTTGCGGTTGGCCTGCTGATCGGCACGCTCGGGAATCACCGTGCGGATGCCGCGGACCGCGAGGTCTTCGCGGACCTGCCTGGAGGAATACGCCTTGTCTGCGAGCAGTGCGTCCGGTGTGGTGCGCGGCCTGCCAGGGCCAGGTCGCGGGACTCGGATGTCGCCCAGCAGGAGAGGGAGGACCTGCACGTCGTGGACTTGGCCAGGGGTGACCACGACGGCCAGCGGGCGGCCATTGCCGTCCACGGCGTGATGAGTCTTGGTCGTCAGGCCGCCACGCGATCGACCTATGGCGTGGCCGGCTGGCTCGCCCCCGGTAGCCGGAGTTTCGTTCTTGCTCTGGCAGGTGACAGCGCTGATGTCCTTCTCCGGCCGGGCCGTATTCGTGGCGTGCTGGTGGGCCCGGTTGATGGTCGAGTCGACCGCGACCGTCCAGTCGATCCCGTTGACCGAGTCCGCCTGGGCGGTCAGCTGGGCCGGAACCGTGTCCCAGGTGCCGTCAGCCGCCCACCTGCGATGGCGCTTCCACACCGTCTGCCAGGGACCGAATGCTTCGCGGGGCAGATCTCTCCAGGGAATGCCCGTGCGGTACCGATGAATGATCCCTTCGATGATGCGGCGGTGGTCGGCGAACGGACACCCTGCCTTCCCCGCGCCGCGGGGAAGGCAGGGCACCAGGCGTGCCCATTGCTCGTCGGTCAGCAGGCGCATGCGCCCGCTCGTGGTCACCGAGGCCGGTAGGCGGTGGCCAGCACGGAGACAGTGACCTGATCGGGCAGGACGCCGCCGTCGATGAGGTCTGCACGACTCACGTGGCGTGCACTCGGCGTCATCCCAACCAGATCCAGGGCGTCCAGTTTGGTCAACGGAACGGAGTACTCCACCTGCTCGGTGACGACGGCCTCGAAGAGGGGGTCGAGCGCTCGGTGCAGGCGCTGTTCCTTGGCCGGGTCGATTGTGACCATTGCAGGCATCTGGCCACGCAGCTCGGCCAAGTGCCGACCGGTGGGTCGGACCACGATCAGCCGACCGGCTGGGCGCAGAACGCGGCGGAACTCGGTCGAATTGCGTGGAGCGAACACGTTCAGCACGACATCGGCCACCCCGTCAGCCAGTGGGAAGGGACGGAACACGTCCCAGGCCACCGCGGCAGCCCGGTCGTGGGCACGGGCTGCCGAGCGCAGCGCGCGCACCGATGTGTCCAGCCCCAGACCACGGGCGCTGGGCAGCTGGTCGAGTACGCCGGCCAGGTAGTAGCCCGTGCCGCACCCCACGTCCACCACCGTGCCCTGCTCGGACACGGCGTCGGCCGTCAGGCCGGCCCCGACCTCGCGGATGGGCGCGTAGGTGCCGGTGGACAGAAACCGGTCCCGGGCCTGAACCATTGCCGCGTCGTCGCCGCTGATGGCGCGGGTGCCCGTCAGCAGGCTGGCATAGCCGTGCCGGGCGATGTCGAAGGTATGGCCCACCGGGCAACGCAGTGCACCGTGGTCGGGGTGCAGGCGGCGCGTACGGCACGTCGGGCAGCGCAGCAGGTCGAGGGACAGATCGAGGGCAGGGGGAAGCGACACAGGCACGAGGCACTCCTGGCAAGGGGTGAGGGGAAGGGATCGTGCCTGCGCGATCAGAACGTCACTGCCTCAGGAAGGAACGGGCAGCATCGGGACGTGACTCCCGCATCAGGCACACCAAGGAGGGCGACGCCGTCCGGCGTCGCCCTCAGCGCCTTCCAATCACAGGAAGCAGCAGTGCGGGGTGCTCATGAATGCCACGTCATAAGTCTACGGGCACGGCGGAGACCGTCATGCCTCAGTGCCCAAGAAGAGTGGGGGACACGGCCTAAGACCGTGTCCTATGTGGTGAGGCGTCGTTGAACTCGGCATGCGGTGGGGTGCGTGGAGTTGGCTTGTTCCGGACGGGCTGTGGGAGATCGCGAAGCCGCTGATCCCGCCGTCGAAGGTGCGGCCGCAGGGCGGGGGAACGCAGGACACGCCTGATGAGACGCTGTTCGCCGCGAACATCTACGTCCTGGTGTCCAGCTGCGCCTGGCGTACGTTGCCGCCGTGCTTCGGCGTCTCGAAGTCGATCGCCCACCGCCGGTTCATGATCTGGTCCAGAGCCGGTGTCTGGCCCCGACTGCACGAGGCCGTGCCGCACCGGCTTGACGACGCCGGCTTGGTCGACGTCACCCGCGTCGTCCTCGACACCGCCCACGTCCGCGCCAAGAAGGGGCGAACACACAGGTCCGAGCTCCGTGGACCGCGGCAAGCCGGGTTCCAGGATGCGCGTCCTGCCGGACGCGAACGGACTGCCCCTCCTCGTCGGCGTCTCGGCCGACAACACCCATGACAGCGAAGGGCTGAAGCCCATGGTCGGGGGTCACCAAACGAGACACGACCCTCACCGCGGCCGCTGCTTCAAGCCCCAGCGCCTCCACGCAGACAAAGCCTACGACCGTGCCGACCTGCGTAGAGGGCTTCGCTGGAAGCGCATCGGCGTGCGCATCGCCCGCAAGGGCATCGAGTCCAGCGAACGATTGGGGCGACGCCGCTGGGTCGTCGAGCGCACCATGTCGTGGCTCTCCGGTCACCGCCGGCTCAGCCCCCGCTACGAGCGCGATTCCCGCAACTACCTGGCCTTTCTCGGACTCTCCGCCGCTCCGTGCTGCTTCAAGCGCCTTGTCCGCCTCACCACGTAGGACACAGTCTTAGTTCAGGGGCAGGTCCCTGGCCTCACCGGGCGCGCCGTCCAACGCGGAGGACGCTCAGGTAACGGCGTGATGCCCGGTCGCCCATCCGCGTGCGGATCCGCTCGGCGACGGCGTCGAGCAAAGGCTCACGGACTTCGCGATCGAGTCTCCGGTACAGCGACAACGAGCGAAGGTGATCGGCGAAGCCGTCCCCGGTGAACCACTGAACGGTTGGATACCAGCGCACAATCGTTGGGCCAAACAGTTCTCCGGGATCATCGACCAGGCCCCAGCCCTCGTCGGTGCCGCGCACGTCTTCTTCGAGTGGCGGATGACCCCAATCAGGGTTCCCCGGGCAGAACCGCTCGTGGAGATCGGCGGTCTCGGCATACACCTCCGGTTCCCCCGGCCGGCGGACAACGACATGACCGAGCAGCGCCATCCAGCCTCCGGGATGGAGCATGTCGTGCGCTCGCTGCCAGCCAATCGACGGGTCAACCCAGTGCCACGACGACGCAGCCACGAGGACATCGAAGCGTCGACCGCGGTTGTCCCACTCCTCAAACCTCGACGTCTCGACTTCGACGTTCCGGAAAGGGGCCAACCGCTGGCGAGCGAGTGCGGCCATATCTGCGCCCGGCTCGACGGCGGTCACTGAGCATCCGAGCGCTGCAAGCGAGCGCGTCGCCTGCCCGGTGCCGCAGCCCACCTCCAGCACCGACGACCGTTCGTCCATGCCGGTGATGGCGCAAAGGTCCGTGAACAACTCGTCGGGGTATCCCGGCCGGACCCGGTCGTAGAGCTCCGGCACCTCGTTGAACACCCGGCCGAGGCCGTGTCGATTCGGGTGCGCCTTCGGATCATCAGTCACGAACGCACAAGCTATGAGGCCCGTCCACGGGGACGCCACTGATTTACCGGCAGCTGCTGCGTTGCCGCCGGTAGTCCGGAGAAGAGTTCGCCGTCGCCCTGGACTTGCCCGCACACGCCGCGCACAGCGCCTCGCGCAGCTGGTCCGTATGCCGCACGCGCTGGTCGTCCTGGACGACGGCCGCACGGTCGACGTGGCCGCCTCGGTCGGTATTGCCCCCCCCGACACGATCGGTTCCCGTGACCTGAGCGCGCTGCAGCGGGCCGCCGATGCCGCCCTCCACGACGGCAAGCACTCCGGCCGCGCGACCATCGCCACCGCCGCGCACGCCGCGGTGCCGTCCGTCAACGGCCGCCGCGTCGGCCGCCCGGGCACGGCCCTGTAGGGGCGAGCCGCATGAGCATCGTCGCCTTGCCCGAGGGCGACTGGATCCGCGGCATCACCACCAGGCAGCCGCCCGCCGCGTGCATCCCCGCCGGTGCCAAGACGGTAGAGAACCGGCCTGCCCGGTGGCGGCCGGGCTGGATGCTGCTGTACGTGGGCAAGGCCATCGACCGGCTCGCTTTGCGCACCCCTCTGATCGCCCGCACGATCCGCAGCCGCGACCTGGTCATGGGCGCGGTGATCGGCGTCGCCCACATCATCGACTGCCACCAGGACTTCGACGACGCTGCTGGTAAGTGCGGCTATTGCAACTTGCGGATTCATCCAACGCTGGTGAGCGGGAGGCGGTGTTGAGCATCTGCAACTCCCAGCCGGGCCCGACCAGCAGAGTCCTTCGGCGTGGTGAGAGTTTCGGAGAGTTGTAAGGACATGACGCTGAAGTGATGCCTCCGAGGACGCCACGTTCCACTACGGTCGTCCATGCTGAGCATGGTGGGACTGGTGGGACGACCCACAACGATGAAGCGATCAGTGAGCTCTTTTAGAGTGGCCACTGATCGAGTGACCCAGGTCCAGTCAGGATGAGGACCGCAACGCACAGGGCTCCCGCGCCGTTGAGGGGGGTGTTCGAAGTCTCAACCCATCGGTACAGGAGCCCTGTTGGATGCCCATCCTGCCGCACTCGGCCTGCCCCATGCTCTGGTCGCGTGGGTATCCATGCTCATCGTCACCCGTGAGGGTGGCCGCCGCTGCAAGCTGCCGCCCCACCAGCGTGCTCGCGTGGGCCTGGTCTACCTTCGCCGGCACGACACGCTCGCGCAGATCGCCGTCGGTCTCGGCATATCCGTCGGCACCGCCCACGCGTACGTCATGGCCGTCGTCCAGCACCTGTCCGGCCGGGCGCCGGTCCTGCTGCGGGTCCTGCGCGAGGCGGATCGGGATTGCGTCCTGCTCGACGGGACGCTCGCCGAGTGCGACCGTGTCGGCGACAGCCGGGCAGACTTCTCCCAGAAGCACCGCCGTCACGGCGTGAACGTGCGGGTCGCGACCGGTCCCGCGGGCAACCTGCTGTGGATCTCGCCAGCGCTGCCCGGCCGCACGTATGACCTGACTGCGGCCCGCGCCCACCGCATCGTCCGGATCTGCGAACGCCAGGGCGCCCCGTCCTCGCCGACCGTGCCTACATCGGGGCCGGCCCCCCGGGGCAACCACACCGATCAGACGGCTCCCGAACCGGGACCTCACCACGACCCAGCAGACGATCAACCGAGCCCTGCCAGCGGCACGAGCACCGGTCGAACGAAGCATCGCGCGACTCAAGTCCTGGCAGATCCTCCGCCGGGCCCGCTGCAGCCCCAACCGGATGACCGTCATCGTCGCAGCCACCCTGACCCTGGAGCGTCAACGCTGATGAATCTCATTGCCGTTTCACGGTGAGGACGGATCGGCAATGGCCGTCATCCAGTTGGGAACCGTCTCACGACCAGACAAGTCGACCTTCGGTGAACCGACAGACCGGGTAGCTTCCATCGGCGATCCTCGTCAGCGTCTCCGCCACGGAGTCGAAATACTGGGCCAGCGATTCGTACTCGCCCGTGACCGTGACCTCTCCCACGCACCAGCTGCCGACGCGGCCGTCCCGCACATCGATGAACTTTCCCATCCAGCCGTCCTGGTCCGACAGGAACGGGATCCACTCGTTACGCCAGAACGGATTGTCCGGCTGGTCCGGAGGGTCGAAGCCACCAGGCGTGGAGCGGTTCGCGTAGAGCCTCTCCAGCGCCCGGATGCCCAGAAAGAAGCTTCCCTCGTCGGGAAACCCGTCGAAGCCGCAGCATGCCACTTCGTCGTCGACGTCTTCCTCCGGCAGATCCAGATTGTTCTGCAACAGCCACGTCCGCAGGTCTCCATGCAGGGAGATTCCCATTCGTTCCTCGGCTGCCGCGAGCCTCTGCTCCGTAGCGGGTCCTGGCAGATCCGCGTGATCGGCCGGCGCGTGCTCCCGAAGAAGGCTCATCACACGCGACCAACTCTCAGCCACACTCATCGCCCTCTGCCCTCTGCCCTCTGCCCTCTGCCCTCTCCACAGGGATATCTCCGTCCGACTACGCCACTGCGGAGGTTGGGAAGTACCGGCCGGAAAACCTCACAGGGATGGTACTTCGAGCATGCGTTCCATCCCTCCCCGCGATCATCTTCCGTCCCGAAGCGCAGGGCCGGCCCCTCAGCGAAGTGGCCGTCCACGACTTTTCACAGACAACAAACTGTGCCCGGGGGGTCCAGCCGAGGAGATTCCAGGGATCAAGCGAGGACTACGGCGTGACCCTGGAGCGGCGAAGCTGAAAATGCTCAGTAGGCCGCGACCTTCCACTGTGCGCGTCAGGGGAGGTTGTAGGTGACCACGGCACGGGCCGGAAAGCGGAAGGATTCGTTGACTGTGGGAGAGCGCTCGACCATAACGTTGACGCTGGATCCGGTGGCGCTTGTGGAGTGGTAGACCCAGACGGGGCCACGCAGGGGAGAGCCGCACAAACCATCGGGTAGCTCGATCTCGTCGTCGGCGACCGCTTTGGTGCCGTACTTCTCATCGAACAGGGGCTCGCCATCCGGGAGGATGCCGGCACGGTGGAGGTAGTCCGGTATCTGGCCGCTTACGAAGGCGACCTCAGCGCTTCCGTTCCGGGTGAAGTAGTGGACGTCGGAGGCGCCTGCAGGTATCGGAACACCTCCGGCTGATATCACTTGCGGCAGTTTCGTGTCGCTGCCTTCGCAGGCTCGGGCGTCCCCGAAGGGGTGGAGCAGCTGGTCCTGGAAAAACCAGACGAGGCTTCCCGTCCCGACGGTGAGAACGGCCACCACAACGGCCAGGCAGGAAAGCCGCCGCCCTAGCCCAGAGGTTCCTGTCCCGCCGTCTCGGTCGCTGCCGTCCGCTGCCTCATGTGACATGGCTCTGTCTCCGGCCTCCTTCGCGTCAGACATGAACTTCTCCTTGAGATGTGTTCGGACGTGGCCACCGCAGCCTAGGCCGACTGGGACTCGCTTGATCCAACGGTCTTGGAGTGCCCGCGGTCTGCCGAGGGCAGCCGGTTCACGGCAATTCCAGGTCAGGGAGGGAGAGGAAGCGTGTGATGGCCTCCACGGCGCGTTCCTCAACGTTCTTGCGATCGAGGTCTGCAGCGGGGCCGACCAAGTGGGCCTCTGTGAGAGCAGGGAGCAGGAAGTAAGGCTCCTCCCCTACTCCGTTGCCGAGGTCCTCGAAGCTGAGCCACGTGTGGAGGCGTCCGTCACGGTAGTACGCGAAGTGGGGACGGTGGGCTTTCGCCAGGCACGGCTCAGTCACGAACACGGCGAGTTCACCGCCAGGCTGGCACAGTTGGCCATAGTTTGTGGTGCTGTAATCGCCATCGTCCCAGCTGAGCATGTCGTGCATCATCAGGCTCCAGTCGGCACCCTTGCCGTAGGCAAGGGGCCGGTGGCGCTGGCTGAGGAGCCCTCGCGTGATCGCGTCCAACGACATCCCCCGGAAGAAGACGACGTTGGTCTCCTCACCGTTTGGGATCTGACCGTGTATCCAGCCGAGCGGGCCATGTATCCAATGCAGCATGCTGCGCAACATATGCGATGGCACTGACACCGCTGCGTAGTCCAATGCATGACCTGCGGTCCGGCCCTCAGGGGTGGGGCTGCAGTGAGCGTCCTCCTACCTCAGTGCCTGTGCCGGAGCCCTCTATTCCCAGGCGCCTCCGGTGGCTGTGACTGCATCTGGATCAGGGCCAAGAGGCCAGCGTGTGGACTGCCAGGAAAGCGCAGAACGTCATCTGCACCGCTCCGATAGCTCGATGTCCGATCCATAGCAGCACGAGGGCCGTTACGCCGACCGTCAAGGCCAGAGCGCCGTATCCCAGCACTGGCGCCCAGTCTACGGAGGGCGCGCTGGCTGCTGTTTGCCCTGAGTTGGTGTCCATCCGGCCCAGTCCCCGTACGGCGAGCACGATGACGACCAACAGCCCGGCCGCCACGTCAGCCACCAGTACGAGAAACAGGAGACAACCTGCGGTGAGGGCACCCTCTCCGCCGGAGGGTTGCTTGTCGGCATGTTCGGACATGGCACAACGATCGCCTGGATCCTACTCTTCCGAACGGTCCGTCGCCGACTCGCAATCCAGACGTGCTCCGCTCTTCATGGTCCTACCGGGTCCCGGTGATCTCTGAAGTCACTCAGTTTGATCAGGTCAGGTGGAGGACGAGGACGGCCCGAACGAGGCGCGCAGCAGCCTCTGCCTTTCCAGCTCCCGGCCCTCCTTGGTGGCGATGAGAGGCACGTAGGCGGGGTGGGGTAGGGGCGGCTGGCAACCTCGGCGGCGTAGGCGTTGTCCTGTCCGCCGATGCGATTCCAGGAGTCTGCAGTGTTCTGGTGGACGCCGAGCAGCCGGCTGACCACGAGGGCGGGCAGTTCGGAAGCCAGCTCGACGAGAGCAGTGTTGCGTGCCATGCGTGGGCGGAGGCCGAGCGGGTGGAGGCGGCACACGAGCTGGCTGCGGCTGAGGTGCTGGGCCGGAAAGCGGCCTGGGAACAGCCAGCGTTCCCCGGCAGTGTCCGTGGCCGTCGCCTGGGCGTGGAGCGTTCGGATGTAGCCGTCGAGAGGCGGTGGCATCTGGGCCGGGACCTGCCCGAGTCGGAGCAGCACTGTGCTCGGGGTGACCTCCACATGCTTGGCGGTGAGGACGACGATTCGGGACAGGTCCTGGGCGAAGAGGAGAGCGAGGAGCCCGGCTGCCTTGTCGGGCACCGGGATCTCGTCGTCGTGGATAAGCCGGTTGACCAGCTGCCAGCGGGTGTCCTGAGCGATGAGTTGACCAGTGAAGGTCGGGATGGGGAGTTCGACGGTCAGCTGCCGGGTGTGGCCGTGGCGGCTGGTCCAGGCGAGGAAGCTGTGTACCCGCGGGCCGCGGGCGGGGTAGTCGTCCAGCCAGGTGTCCAGAAGGTCCTGGGTGCATGTGCTGAGGGCGATGTCCTGGGTGTGGAGCCAGTTGAGCAGGCGGACGACCTGGGTGACGTAGGCGCGGACGCCATGTGCTTGTGCCTGGCTGACCGGGCGGTGATGAGCGAAGCGACGGAGGCGACGCAGCAGGTGCCAGGCGATGTACGCCTGGAGCACCTTGTGGCTCTCCGGGTCACGGACCTGTGCGGACCGTGCCGCGAGCCAGCGCTCGAGGGCGGCGAGTTGCTCGTCGCGCGCGGGCAGTGCGCCGCCGGCGACCAGGTGCATACGGAGGTTGTCTATCACCTTGGCCGGCCGCATGCCGTCCAAGGTGTCATGGGTGACCGGTCCGCTTCCGGCTGCCAGGGCACGCAGCACGCTGCGCCGGGCGGGGCGGCGGTTCAGCCAGTACAGCAGGTTGGTGCCGGGCTGTCTCGACAGGGCTTTGAAGACCGGCTCGATGCCGGGGCGCATGCGTCCCTCGACACTGAGCACTTCTCGAAGGCGCGCTCGGGCAGCGCAGTCGGGGCACAGGCCGTAATGGTGCAGATGGGTGGCTGTGCCGCACTCGCTGCACGGCCGCTTGCGGGCCGGGTGGTGGCGCCAGCAGGTTGGGCACAGTTCGTCGCCGTTCGGCGCGATGGCATGGATGCGCAGCGTCCGGCCGCACTGGGCGCAGGGGCGGTGTGTGGCGCCGCAAGACGAACACAGCGGCTCTCCGTCGGCCGTGCGGTAGCTGATCTGGTTATCGCGGTCGCAGCCGACGCAGATCGCGCGGGGGCGCCGCTTCCGCGTGCACGAGAAGCAGATCGGGGCGTCGGTGGAGACGTGCAGGCACGGACGCCGTTCCCCGCACTCGCTGCAGGCCGCGGTGGGGTATTGGTGGCAGCGCCCGCACAGCGGGTGGTCGTCTTCGCGGGCCTGGATGTAGCGGCGTTCCCCGCACTGCGCACAGATTTGGTGCACGACTGGGTTGCGCTGCCGACAGGTCTGGCACAAAGGCAGGCCATCGTGGGTGCGGCCCATCACGGGCCGGTCGCGCCCGCACCAGGCGCACGGCTCGGCGCGTGCGGCCGAGCGGCACTCGGCGCAGCAGCGGAGCCCGTTACGTGTACGTGGCAGCGGCACGTTCCGGCCGCAGTAGGGACACCCCGGGACCACCAGGTTCACAGCTTCTCGCTCCCGAAGCGCAGCGATGAGGTGCAGAGCCTTGACCGGGCCCTGAGCGCCTTGGCCGGTCAGCAGCCCGGGACGGTCTTCCAGAGCCCACAGCAGTTTGCGCTGTCGAGCTGTAACCGGCTCAACCGCTCGAACGGCCTCGGCAACCGTCTGCTCGGGCAGGGTCGGGCAGATCTGCTGGATGACCTGGCACAGCCCATCCATCGGGTCAACGCCGTCGTCCGGGGGATGAGCACGGCAGCGGGGCCGCCCTTCGCGATCTCGGGTCCTGAACTCGTGGCGGCCACATACGGCGCAGGGGTTCGCCTCGTGCCGACGTCGCCCCTCACAGGTGTTGCAGATGCGAGACCCGCTGCCGGGAAGGACACCGACAAGGAGGCGCGCCTGGCCGCAAGCCCCGCAACGCGGCTGCTGTACGTGCACGGCGCCCTGCTCGCGCAGTGCCCGGACGAACCGTTCAACGATGGCGGGCGACTCCGACCGCCCCTGCGTCAGCCACGACAGGTCCCGCTGGAGGAGCTCGGCGAGCTTCCGCCGCTGGGCGCCGCGAGGAAAGGTGGCCCTCACCACGGATCCGATCAGCTCTGCGGGCATGGCCAGTTCGACGGCGACGACCGCCTCAGCGATCACGCCTTCAGGATCGCTGGCATAACGGGGCAGGGCGGAGGCGTCCACGAACTACTCCCCCGCGGGCGTAATACGGGCGCGCTTGGGCCGATACTCGCCGACTCCGGCTGCCGGACCGGCAGCCGTGCCTTCGCCTCCTGCCGCTGCCGTCCTCCTGCTCGCCGCCCGGGCGGCCGTCGGTTCGATCAAGTCCTCCATACGGCGCTGAAGGATGTCGAGCAGCGCCATCAGCGTGGTCAGGCTCAGCCGTTCCGGACGCTCGACCACCAGCCGGTAGACCTGGCTGGCCGACAGGTCAATGCCGCGTTCAGCCAGCAGGGGCCTCAGATCGGTGGTGGAGAACATCTGGTACAGGGCCTTGTCCAAGACCTTGCGCATCATCGTGTTCATGAAGTCACCGCTCACCCCGGTGTAGAGCGCGGTCGTCGAGGCGTGGCGGTGACCGACCTGCCGTTGGACAAAAGCCGGGTCGGCGCCGTCCTCGATCTGATGGGTGACGTGGCTGTGCCGCAGACAGTGCGGCACGAGATCCGAGTCCAGCCCCAGGGCATCGCGGTACTCCGCGAAGCGGTCCTCGATCTCGCGGCTCTGGAGCCGGCCGCCGCGCTCGGTAGGCCACAGGGCCGCCCCGGCCGCGGCACGGTAGCGAGGGCGGATGTTGGTGACGTAGTCGTCGACCGCTTCCACAGCCCAGGGCATCACGCTCAGGACGATCCGCCGACGGGGCGCAGAGCCCTTGGACCGTTTGCCGTACCGGACGTGCAGCGATTCGAACCGGCCCAGCTCTGGCGCCTTGGGATTGCGGTACCAGTCGTTGAGATCCAGCTTCGACGCCTCCGTGCACCGCAGCCCTCAGCCGTAGATAACCTTGAACGCGGTGGCATCCCGGTACGCGGCCAGCGCCCCTTTGCGGCCGAGCCTGATAGCGCGGTCGACCTGATCGTCGGCGTAGTCGAGGAAGAGCTGAATCTCCTCGCGAGTCATCGGCCGCCGGCCCGCCCTCCCCTCGTAGTCGACGAGGTGTGCGGCGGTGTTCCACTCGTGGCAGATCTGCACCGGGTGCGTGCCGAAGCGTCGTTCGCACTCCTGCGGCCACTGGTAATGCGGCGAGGTGATGTAGTCGCAGAACTGGCGAATGGCAGTCTGGTAGCCACGAATCGTCGACTCCGCACGGTGAAGTTCCGCGATCAGGTACGTCGTCCACTCATCCATCGCGGCAGCCGACCAGCTCCACGGGTACGCCCCGGCGAAGTCGTTGAACTGACGCACCACGCGTAGACGGTCGCTGATCGTCTTCGCCTGCAGACGCCGACCTCCTCGCTGCTGCCGCGTCCAGCCCTCCAACATTGCGTCGAAAACGGCGTCTTCGGGGTGCAGCAGCGTCACGCCGTTCAGCAACACCAGACGGGCAGAGCCCTCGCTCAAGTCCGTCGTCGTCACGCAGCCCTCTTCCTCAGGGTGCGCGAATCATGCATCAGATGACTGATCTACAGCGAGAGCGCAGGCCGGAAGCCCGCCTCGCTCACCATCAGGAGGCACGTTGATGCCACAGATCCCCAGCTCGGACAACCCAGAATCACGCATCAGATGCAATTCCCCGGAGTCGCCGCTCTGCTCGCAGTGGGCGCACCCCGGCGCCTGGCATCAGGTCCTTGCCGACGTCCGGGAACTGCCGCTGCCCGTTCCCGCACGCGGGCAGCGGCAGTTCCCGGCGGCCGTCGCCGGATCTGGTGGCGCGGGTGTTCCAGCAGCTGCCCGGTTTCCGGGCGTGACCCGCACGCGGGGCAGGAAGCCACCCCGGCCCGTACCGCGCTCATCACCTCCGGGGTGCGGGCGTTCCTCCACGGCTACCAGCCCGAAACGGGTTGCTGAGGAGACAGCAAGTCAGCTACGACAACAGCTGGTCGACACAGCAAGGGGGCAGGCAGTTGACGTCATCTCACCTCGGTGCGCTGAACGAGTTCTGCTGGATGGACGTCAAGACGCACGACGTGCCGGGCACGGCGGCCTTCTTCTCCGCTGTGCTGGGGTGGCGGTTCGCCGTGGACGAAAGCGACTGGCGCCGCGCGATCAAGATCTTCGCCGACGGACATCAGATCGGCGGCGTGAGCGACCTGAGCTCTCCGCTCTATCCGCCGGGCACTCCTGCGCACATCGCCTACTACCTCGCCGTCGATGACATCGAGGCCCGCACCGAAGCCGCCACCGCGGCGGGTGCCCAACTCGTGCTCGCGCCGTTCGACGCCGGAGACCAGGGCCGCATCGCCACACTGATCGATCCCGTGGGCGCGGCCTTCTCGCTGTGGCAGACACGCCCTGCCAACCGATGGTCTCCGTCGGCGCGCGCACCACAGCGCATGGTCCTTGCCTGCCCCCGCCCCGCGCAGGCCCGCCGCTTCTACCGGGACGTGCTCGGCACGGTCCCCAGCTTCGCCGACTTCGTCCCGACGCACGGCGCAGAGGAGCCTGAACCTCGCTGGGAACTCGTGGTCGCCGTTGACGACCCGGACGCCGTGGCCGCCCGCGTACACGGGCTGGGGCACGAGATGGCGCACGGGCCCGATCACGTCGGCGGACAGCGTCTTACCAGCCCGGACGGACTGACGTTCCACATCCGGGCTGCCGCCTCATGAAGCCGCTGAGGCGGCAGCCCGCTCTATGACGCGTGGCGCCGGCTGATGGCCGAAGGTCAGACCGAGGCACTCTGCTGGGAGTGTGCGGCGTCCAGGCGGGTGCGGAGAGTGGCGGCGAAGTCTTCGGCGCGGGCCAGCTGGATACGCAGCTCCTCGATCTTGCGGCCGGCGTCCTGTTCGTAGGTCCTCACCCGCTCCAGGAGTGCCTCGCGCTCGGCACCGTCGGCCGTCTCGGCATGGTCGAGGCGGTCGGTGGCATCCAGCAGGTCGCGCATCTGCTCCAGGGTGAAGCCCAGGGGCTTCATACGGCGGATGACCATGAGCCGCTGCACATCGGACTCCGTGTAGAGGCGGAATCCGCCCTGGGAGCGGGCGGAGGGGATGACCAGGCCGGTCTCCTCGTAGTGCCGGATGGTGCGCAGGGACAGCTCCGTCCGCGCGGCGACCTCGCCGATCTGCATGTGCCCGTCCACGCCCGTGTCCCTGGCCCTTCTCCTCGTGGCTGGCCGCGTCCCGTGCGGCCCCGCCGACCTCTACTCTAACGTTAGGGTAGAGTTATTGGCGGTGAGGGCGGCTCGGCAGCCCCGCTGCTGCCGTTCCGGGGCCGACGGCGCCCCCGGCGAGGATCCGATTTTTGCAGGAGAGAGCGTGCGCGAGCCCATGACGCCGATCGCCGCCGCCTGCCCGCCGTGACCCTTCGCCCCCGGATGTGAGCCGCCCGTACGCGCCACCCCGCCTCGCGTCCACCTCCTCGACTTCCGGCCCGCTCTGCGGGCCGTCCGCGGGGTGCCGGCCCGGCCCCCGCGCGTCCTTCCCGCACGCCTCGGTCTGCCGCAGGGGTGTGCCCGAGCACGACAGGTACGCATCTCCTTGTCCTCTACTGCTGTGACTCCCGCTGCGCGGCTGCGCGGCCTCAAGCCGGACTGGCTGAACAATCCGAAGGTCTGGCGCACCGAGGTCCTCGCCGGCCTGGTCGTCGCCCTCGCGCTGATCCCCGAGGCGATCTCGTTTTCGATCATCGCCGGTGTCGACCCGGCGATCGGACTGTTCGCCTCGTTCACCATGGCCGTGGTCATCTCGATCGTCGGCGGCCGCCGGGCGATGATCTCCGCCGCCACCGGCGCCGTGGCCCTCGTCATCGCCCCGCTCAACCGCGAGCACGGCTTCGGGTACCTCGTCGCCGCGGTGATCCTCGCCGGTGTCATCCAGGTCGTGCTCGGCGCGGTCGGGGTGGCGAAGCTGATGCGGTTCATCCCGCGCTCGGTGATGGTCGGCTTCGTCAACGCCCTGGCGATCCTGATCTTCATGGCCCAGGTACCCGAGATGCACGACGTGCCCTGGCCGGTCTACCCGCTGATCATCGGCGGTCTGGCGCTCATGGTGTTCTTCCCGAAGGTCACCAAGGTGATCCCGGCCCCGCTCGTCTCGATCGTCATCCTCACCGTCATCACGGTCGCCGCCGGGATCGCCGTGCCGACCGTCGGCGACAAGGGCGAACTGCCCTCCTCCCTGCCGGTCCCCGGCCTGCCGGACGTGCCGTTCACCCCGGACACCCTGACGACGATCGCCCCGTACGCCTTCGCGATGGCCCTGGTCGGCCTGATGGAGTCCCTGATGACCGCCAAGCTGGTCGACGACATCACCGACACCCACTCCTCCAAGACCCGCGAGTCCATCGGCCAGGGCATCGCCAACATCGTCACCGGCTTCTTCGGCGGCATGGGCGGCTGCGCCATGATCGGCCAGACCATGATCAACGTGAAGGTGTCCGGCGCCCGCACCCGTGTCTCGACCTTCCTCGCCGGCAGCTTCCTCATGGTGCTGTGCATCGTCTTCGGCCCGGTCGTCTCCGACATCCCCATGGCCGCCCTGGTCGCCGTCATGATCATGGTGTCCTTCGCGACCTTCGACTGGCACTCCATCGCACCCAAGACCCTCAAGCGCATGCCCGCGGGCGAGATCACCGTCATGGTGATCACCGTCGCCTGTGTGGTCGCCACCCACAATCTCGCCATCGGTGTCGTCGTCGGCTCGATCACCGCGATGGTGATCTTCGCCAAACGGGTCGCCCACCTGGCCGAGGTCACCGCGGTGGTCGATCCCGACGGCAAGACGGTCGTCTACCGGGTCACCGGAGAGCTCTTCTTCGCCTCCTCCAACGACCTCGTCAGCCAGTTCAACTACGCGAGTGATCCAGGCAGGGTCGTCATCGACCTCTCCGCGGCGCACGTCTGGGACGCCTCTTCCGTCGCCGCCCTGGACGCGATCGAGACCAAGTACGCCCAGCGCGGCAAGACGGTGGAGATCACCGGCCTGAACGACCCCAGCGCCGACCTCCACGGCAGGCTCACCGGTGAACTCGCCGGCAGCCACTGACCCCGCACCGCACCCACCACAGCAGAGGACCCCGGCCCGACAGGCCGGGGTCCTCCCGTCTCGTCCCGGCGCTCTATCGCGGTGAAGGACCACGGTAGGTGCCGAAGGTCCACAGATTGCCCTCCGGGTCCTGCACCGTGCACACGTACGCTGCCGCGCCCGAACCGAAGCGGGTCTCATGCGGCGCTTCGAGAACCACGCCGCCGGCGTCGACCACCCGCTGGTGTACCGCGTCCACGTCGTCGCTCACCACGTAGACCGCGCTGGTGCCCGCCCGCATCCGCCCGTGCACGCTGTCGGTGTGGCGGGTCGAGCCGAACACGAGCGCACCGCCGCCGGGCCAGCGCAGCTCGGCGTGTCCGATCCCGCCGTGTTCGTCCGGCGCAGCGACCGCCTGCTCGAAGCCCAGCACGCCGACCAGGAAGCGCAACGCCGCCTGCGTGTCGTCGTAGTGCAGGACCGGCCAGACGGAGGACGGGAGGGCATCGGGCGACATGCCCCTCATCGTAGGTCCAAAGGCCGCTACGTCCCAGGGCCCCCGGCCCTGGCCAAGATGGTGCCCCGGTGCCCCGGAGCTCTGATCAACGCGCGTACGGAGGAACCGAATAACGCATGGTGGGAGCACTGCCTCCTCGCCAGCAGAGCGGGCTTAACCGCACTGAATCTCGGACCAGGTGGTCGCAAGGTCAGGGCTCGTAGGGCCCGGCGGGCTGTCGGTGTGGTGGCGGCCAGGGGACGTTGCGGCTGCTCGGGCCGAGCGGGCTGAGGACTCGCAGAAAATCAACACGCTGGTTTGCTCTTCGTTCCGTCGTTGGCTGTGGCGAGGAACGCAGCCACGTCGGTGGGTGTACGGAACCTGGCCGTAGAGGGTGGGATGGTGCAGCCGTGCTCGGCCAGGAAGGGCTGGACTTGGCGAACGGCCCTGGTGAGGGTGCTGCCGCTGACTCCGAAGAGCTGGGCCAGCAGGTCTCGGGTGCCGAGTTTGCACAGGTAGGGCACGGTGGCCAGAACTCTGTCGGCGGTGGCCAGCTTGTCCTTGGCCCCTGCGTCGCGAGCACGGATGCGTTCGCCTCCTCGCTGCTGGAGCCGTCTCACTCGCGTAACTCATCGAGTCTCGTTGTCAGTCGGTCGACGAGCTTGTCCAGTGCCGGTTCGGGCGTGCCGGTCAGCTCCGGGGTGCGTGGACACCCGGTGCAGGGCTGCCGGGACGGGCCGCCGACTGACCTCGGGCTCTTGTCTGCGCTGGTGGTGTCGCGAGATTGAGGGTGGAGGGTGTAGTTCCAGTCGCCGTGGAAGCGGTGCCGGGTCATGGGGAGCGTGTCGGTCTCGGCGTCGGTGACCTTCACTTCGGTGTCGTAGGTGCCGGTATCGAGCTTCGGCACGCACTTTCGGTCCGGTGCGGGTGGCGGTCGCGGCAATGCTCTGCACCATCACTTCATGGCTGGTCAGCGGCCTGCCGCGCCAGTTCATGGAGATGTGGAGGAGCAACCGGTGCTCCACCTTGTTCCACTTCGACGTCCCGGGCGGCAGGTGACAGACGGTGATCTCCAGGCCCGTCTCGGCAGCCGGGACGGTGAGTTCGCTCTTCCGGGCGCGGGTGCGGCAGCCGTTGGATCCGCCGACGCCGGCGGTGATCAGCGGGTGGTTGGCCTGCAGGTGGTCGCGCCGACCGACCGCCTGCCACCGGCGGCGGATCGAGACGACCCCGAACGCGGCGGTGTCGTGGTCGGCGCCGGCGCTGACCCGGCCGGTGTTCGCGGCGGTGTCGTAGATCCCGTACGGGACGGCCTTGCCGGCCCCTGCCGGTCCAGGAGGTCGTGCGTTTTGACCTTGGCCGGTTCCCCCTTCGGCAGCCACTCACGGCCGCCGTTCCTGTACTGGCCGACCAGCTCTTTCTTCTTGGTGTCCACGCTGATCACCGGTTCCCCGGCGTCCCCGTGGTCGCGGGCTCGTTCGCTGATGCAGCGGAACTGGGTGTCGCGGTCCGGGTGCTGCGTGCCCTCGAGCGTCCTGGCGTCGGCCTGCGGGCTGAAGCCCTCCTCGCGCAGCAGGTCGCCGACGGCGCACGCACAGACGCGGTGGCCCTGCCGGGTGGGCCCGGCGGCGAGGTTGCATGTCGACTTCACCGTCCGGCGCAGCGGCGACATCGGATCCCCGCGCATGTCCGGCTCCACCAGCGCCAACAGTGCAGGACGCAGCCCCGGATCCACCTCGGCGGCCCTCTTGCGGCCGCCGCCGTGGCGGCGGACCCGACCCAGCGGCTCCGCCCCCGCTTCCAGCTCGTCGACGCCGTTGCGGACGGTGGTCTCGCTGACCTGGGCCGCCCGCGCGACGGCCCGGGTCCCGCCGTGGCCCAGGATCCGGGCCACGGCTCCCCTCAGCGGACGGCGCTGGCGCTCGTCCAGGTGCGGAAACGGCACCTCGAACTTCACAGCAAGTTGGTCACGGATCGACTCGGAGACGCTTATACCACATCAACGAGCCACAGGACCGAAAGCAACACGTTGATTCTCTCCGAGCGCTTAGGCCTGTTGCGAAAGTGAAGTTGCCGGACTGGACGTGCTCTGCGGCAGGCACCGTGTCATGTCAGGCTCTGGGGCCGCCACCCCCGGGGACTGTCAGGTGCAATCGGGAGACTGCGCAGTGTCAGCGCAGTCGGCGGGGGAAGCGGCTCGTTGGCCGTGTCGGCGCGGAACGACTGGAGCAGGTAGGCCACCAGGCGCCGGGACGCCGCACCGTCATCCGGTAGGGCTGTCACCAGAGCGCAGTGTGCCAACAGGACCACGGCGAGGTCGGAAGGGTGGAAGTCGGCCCGCAGCGCGCCCGACGCCTGGGCCCTGCGTACCAGGGTCGTGAAGTCCCGCTCGGCTCGTTGCCGGGACTGCGCGTGTTCCGACATGCTTTCCGGGAAGGCCGCGACGAACGCGGCCGGGAACCCGCGTTCCTCCCGTTGCAGAGCGCAGACCGTCTCGACCAACTGCTGGAAGCCCTGCCACGGGTCGGGAGCGGCCAGAGCCTCGGTGAGCGCCCGCGCGCAGGTCTCCATCTGCTGCGCGAACGCGCCCCTCACCAGGACGTCCCGGGTCGGGAAATGCCGGTACAGCGTCGCCACGCCAACTCCGGCCCGACGGGCCACGGTCGCCATCGGGGCGTCGATCCCGTACTCCGCGAAGACCTCGCGGGCGGCGGCGAGAACGCGCTCCCGGTTGCGCCGGGCGTCCGCCCGCACCCCGTCCCGGGCTGTGATCCGAGAGGATTCCGCCATCACTGTCTCTCGCTTCCGGTTCAAGCGGACGATTGCGTCCACTCAAGAGCTTACGGTCGATGCCAGACCCCTGTACGGCCCCGGCGGCAAAGGCAGAACGATGAACGACCACATGATGAAGGCAGTGCTCTACGACCGCTACGGCGGCCCCGATGTGCTCTACACGGGCCGTGTGCCACGCCCCGAGCCGTCCCTCGGCGAGGTCCTTGTGCAGGTGCGCGCGTTCAGCGTCAACGGCGGTGAACTGGCAGCCCGTGCCGGCCGTCTCCGTCTCCTGAGCGGCCGGAAGTTCCCCAAGCGCGTCGGCTTGGACTTCACCGGCGAGGTCGCCGCACTGGGTGCCGGAGTCACACAGTTCGCGGCCGGCGACCGCGTATGGGGGGTCTTGGGCCGCACCTCCGGGTTCGGCAGCGCCGCCGAGTACGTGACCGTGCCCGCCGAGCGGGTCGGCCGGCTCCCTGACGGCCTTGGCCTGGTGGACGCCGCCGCGCTGCCGGTAGCCACCACAGCCGTCACCGCCCTGCGGGACAAGGCCGGGCTGCGCCCCGGCGAACGACTCCTCGTGCGGGGCGCGGCGGGCGGTGTCGGCAATGCGGCCGTCCAGCTCGGACGGGCGTACGGCGCTGAGGTCACGGCCCTCGCCCGCGCCGCCAACCTCGAATTCGTGCGTGGGCTCGGGGCTCACCAGGCCGTCGACCACCGGACCGTGCGGCTGGCGGAACTGGGCCGCTTCGACGTGGTTCTGGACACCGTGGGCACCGACCTGCGTGCCTTTAGGCGCCTACTGAATTCCGGCGGGCGCATGGTCACCATCGCCTTCGACCTGAAACGGCCCGCTGCGTCGCTCGGCTACCTCGTGGCCAGCACGGTCCACGGGCACGGGCGGGTGCGCTTCTTCAGCGGCAACCCCACGCGGGCGGACTTCGACGACCTCGCCCGCCATGTGGTCGAGGGCAAGCTGAGCCCCGCGGTGGACACGGTCTTCCCCCTGGAGGAGACAGCAGCAGCACACCGGGCGCTGGAGGCGGGCGGCGTCCAGGGCAAGTACGTGGTCAAGGTGGCGTAGGGCCCCTGTGAAGGTGCTGATCGCAGTCACTCGTTGACAGCAGCGATGAGGGCGGTCGCCTCGTAGCCGACCGCCGGCTTGTCGTATCGCGTGGCGACGGCGTGACGCCTGCTGGGAACGCCGCCCGCACCCCTGGTCGTGCAGGAGCGGCACCATGCCCTCAGGGAAGGCCGGGAGCGCCATCGAGCGCGCGCCTGCGCAGTCAGGCGGTCAGGCTGCGGGAAGTCAGCACGTACGCCCCCGTTGTACCCGGTCCGGGTGACACTGCTCGTGCTGGAGAACTTCGGTGGGCCGTGGAGGCCGCGACCGCCGATGACGAGACCGCGTTCGCCATCCAGGAACTGCTCGCCACACGGTGGGCGATCGCGTCGGCGGACCGTACAGCCCACGAGCCAGGCGAACCGGGTGTACGGCTGTGCTGCTACCTGGACCTGCGGCAGCAACCCGGCTCCTGGACCTGCTGAGGCAGGAAGCACGCCGATGCCGATCAGCGCCTACGACTCGGCGAGCACGAGCGGCGAAGGCCGGGGTGGCACCCGCACGGCAAGGACGGTGTGCTGTGCCGGGCGGGCGGTGTGCGGAAAGCGGAGCCGGCCGGTGAGAGAGCGGCGCGCTGCACGGCAGGAGCGGTGGCCCGGTCCGCCCTCACGTGCTCGTGCAACAGGCGGAAGAGGTCAGGCTGCTTTGCCTGCGGCCGTGTCGAGCGTGCCGTAGACGTCGGCGATGAGTTCGGTGGAGCGGGCCAGGGCATCCAGGGAGTGGGCCTCGGGAACGAGGATGATCTCGTCGGCGCCGGTGGCGGCCTGCACGTGGTTGACGCTCTCGGTGACGCGGTCGGGCGTGCCGTAGACGATGCGGGACGCCCAGGCGTCCACGGCCTCGCGTTCGCCGCTGGTGGCGCAGGCGTGGAGGGATCCGGCTTCCTCCGGGGTGGGGACGAGGAAGGACCGGCCGGTGAAACCGAGAAGCCACAGGTTGATGGCAGCAATGTGCGCTGCCCCATCCTCAGCCGGCGGGTGGTCGGGGCTGGGCGGGCAGGACGCGGACGACGGGGCGGGAGCCGTGAGCTGCTGGCTGAGGCGTGTACGGCGGCTCCCTCCCTCAGGGTCAGGGGGGCGCCGCCGTGTTCTCTCGGAATACTCACCGCTTCCGCCAGGCCGTCACCGCTGGCGCAGCCGATCACCCTGGCCCGTTTGTACCTGCAGGGGAACTCGTGTCCGTCGCGGACGCTCCGCGGCCCGCCCAGCCAATCCACCGCCGGCGTTTCACCCGCCGCATGCGCATACTCAGCGCCCGCCTCCGCGCACTGATGTGGAAGGCGGTCCGACTCGCTACCCGGCACTTCCTCTCCTGCCGACGAATCTCCGACTCGGAACACCATGACCTCTCCGGTCGATCGAGCCGGGCTCGCTCTTCGGGGATTCGACCCGCCAAGGTGCGAAGGAGCCACCTCTCTCGGATCAGACGGTGATCGGCTTGCGGTAGCGGACGTATTCGTTCTGGCGCCGGAACCCTATGCTCTCGTAGAGGTCGTAGGATCGGTGCGGATTCGCGGTCCCGGTGTAGAGGCGGGCGGTCTCCGCACCGTGCTCGCGAAGGCATCGCAACCCGTCCAGCAGCAGAGCCCGCCCGAGTCCCCGACGCCTCGACTCCGCCCGAACGCTCAGTTCTTCGACTTCGCCCACAGCCGGATCCTGCCGACGGATCGAGCACAGGGCGACACCGGCCATGTGTTCCCCCTCCCAAGCAGCCCGCCAGCAGGTCGGGGCAGCCGTGGCAAGGAAGCTCTGGAACGTCCACCTCTTCGTGAAGGCGGCGTCCGCATACGAATCGATGACCGTCTTCCAGGCCGCGCGGTAGCTGCTCGGCTCGACGGCACCCACTCGGATGCCGGCAGGCAGCGGCTCGCCGTCGGCGAGCCGTCCGAGATCGGCCAACTCAAGCTCCACCAGACTGAAGACACGCCGGTATCCCGTTTCGAGCAGCAGCGCCGTCGCATCCCGTTCAGACGCCATGGCGTTCGCGCCGAGCACGGCCCTCCGTGCGGTTCCATGCTGCTGCACGAGCCGGCGAACACGGTTTTCCGCCCAGTCGAGCATGGCTGAGCCGACGCCCTGGCCGCGGTGCCCGGGCAGCAGGTGACCACGGTGGAGGTACAACCACGTCCCGTCCCGCTCCTGCCACCACCTGATCGTCGAGTAGCCGACGACGTCACCGTCGTACTCCACCAAGAGCTGGTTCTCGGACGGGTCGTCCAGCCTGGCGGAGGCTTCGGCGATCTCGGCTGCCGTGGGGAGTCCTTCCACAACCGAGCGAGCGTCGATCCGGTCCCGCTCTGCACAGCCCAGCCGCACGGCGGCCATGGCACCGTGGTCCTCGTGGCCGTGATACGGCCGAAAGACGTAGCCGGGCACCCGTTCCAGCGGTGCAGGGGCGCTGCCGCTGTTCACGCCCACGCCAAGACCCCCGTTGTATCGAGCTTTCGTACCGTCGACCACCGAAGCGTAGGCCGTGCCGATCAGACGGCGGAACTCGTTTTCCGCAGCGCGAACGTGTGCGGGACTTGCCGGACGAGGCGTGGAACCGGCAGCGGCCGTTTCTGTTCATGAGTAACGGTCGGTACGGCCGGTGGCGGGACCACCGCCAGGCGATCGGGTGACGGCCAGGTTGTTGGAGGACCGTGGAGCTGTCGATGCCGACGGACGGCTCGCCGGTGGACGGCCTCATGTACCTGGTGGATGTCGTGACGGCTTTCTCCTGGTTCCTCTGTATCAGGCCCCAGTGAGGGTGTCCTTCCGGTACGGCACGTCAGGAGAGCCATCCACGGGTAAGCAGTTCGGGCCGGATCCCGCGCTGGACTCGACCGAGCACGACGGCGCTTGCCCGCTGGGGAAGGTAGCGGTGAGCAGTCTCCCGCTGGAGCCCAGAGGCAGTCGTGCCTGACGGTGGAATCGCCGCGGGCTGCGGCATGCGGATCAGGTCGAGGTGACGGCGGCATGAGCGAGAGCCGCCGTCTCCTGCGGCGTGCCGTCGATCGGGATGGCCGAGCCCGCTTCGTCGTCGCCCAGTGGTTCAAAGTCGGCGAACTGTGTACGGAGCAGCTCGGGCGGCATGAAATGGCCCTGTCGCGCGGTGATCCGTGCGGCGATCAGCTCGGGTGAGCCATCGAGGTGGAGAAAGAAGACGCGCGGCGCGGCGGAGGCCAGCCGGGCACGGTAGCGGCGCTTGAGCGCCGAGCACGTCACCACGCCCCCGCCGTCCGCATGGCCGGCCAGCCACCGTGCGATCTCGTCCAGCCAGGGGCGACGGTCCTCGTCATCGAGTGGGTGGCCCGCTCGCATCTTCGCCACGTTGGGTGCGGGGTGGAAGTCGTCCCCCTCGGCGTAGGGGACGCCGAGGTGCCGTGCCAGCAGTCGGCCCACCGTGGTCTTCCCCGAACCCGACACGCCCATGACGACGACCAGTGGAGCAGTGTGATGAGACATCCGGAGCCTTCCTTCGTACCGTGTCGCCTACAGCTCGATGACCACCTTGACGTCGTCAGGTCGCGGCGTGAACGCCTCCTTCGCGCGCTCCAGCGGCACCCGCCGGGTGATCAGGCGCTCAAGCCACGACCTGTCGGCCCGTGCCAGCGCCTCGGCGGCTTGGCGGTAGTGGCGCAGGTTGGCATTGACCGAGCCCACCACCGCGTCGTTCTGCAGCACGATCTCCCGGTTGAGGGCGCCCGCGTCCACGGTCATCCTGCGGCCGGCGGGTGACACACCGGTCAGGCACACCACCCCGTAGGGCGCGGTGCCCGTCAGCGAGGCGAGGACGGGCTCGTTCGCGCCTGTGGCTTCGATGACGACGTCCGGGTGCACGGCGGAGACGACCCGCTCGGCGTCCTCCGCGTGGTAGGTGGCGCCCAGTTCCCGTACCAGGGCGGGCTTGAGCCCTTCGGTCACCCGGTCGAGGACATGCACCTCCAGCCCGCGCTGTGTCCCCAGCAGGGCGGCGAGCAGCCCGATGGACCCCGCTCCCGTCACCAGGGCGCGACGCGGCTCGAACCACGAACGGCCACCGACACGCTCGACCTGCTCCCACGCCTTCGCCACCACGGTGGTCGGTTCCATGAGCACACCGACGCGCTCCAGACGCGGCTCCAGCTTCACCGCGTAGTCGGCTTCCACGCACCACGCCTGTGCGCCATAACCGTCGGTCTCCTTGATGCCGCGCTCGGTGTAGCGGTCGTTGCGGCACATGTCGAACTCCCCGCGGGCGCAGGCCCCGCACGGTTCGGGGTCCGGCCGGCGCACCACCCCGGCGACGAGGTCACCGGTCGAGAAGCCACTGCCGGGCGGCGCCTGCCGCACCTGCCCGAGGGACTCGTGCCCCAACACCAGCCGCTCATGGCCCGGCGGGGCCCACCCGTACTCGCCCCGGGCGATCTCCCTGTCCGTTCCGCACACCCCCACCGCCAAGCCCCGCACCAGCAGTTCGCCGTCGGCGGGGACGGGGTCGGGCACCTCCCGTACCTCCAGGGAATCCTTCTCGCCGGGCCGCACGGTCAGTGCACGCATCGCCCACCTCGTCCCTCTCGCCACGCGGCGCCTCATACCGTGCGCGCCGATGCTTGCCGTCCGTCCCGGCTTTACGTGTATCCCGCTCAGGCCTTTTCAGCACCAGCCACGCGGCCGCATTCCTCCTGAACTCCTCCGGATACGGAGACTCGCGCCCCACCTGGACATCCGGCGCTGTCACATTACTGAACACGTGGCTTCTTGACGGCGCATCGGGGCGTGGCGAGGGGCCGGGTTTCGGACCGGTGCTCAAGGCTCGGCGGGTCGGCCGGCGGCGCCGGTGATCTGATCCCAGATCGCGAAGCGGATGGCCGTCTCGGTTCGGTAGCCGAGGGCGGTCATCAGATGGCGGCGGGGTCGGAAGCGGGTGGGATGCCGCTGAACGCGGACAGGAACCGCTGGGCTTCGCCCACGCCGCGGAAGCCTTTCATGGCGCGTTCACGCTGCCGGGTGGGCTGGTGGCTGTTCTCGGCCCGGTTGTTCAGGCCCTTGTGCGAGCGGTGCTCGACGAAGGGCATGACCTCGCGGTGGGCCGCGCCGTAGGGGCGGAGCTTGTCCGTGACGATCACCCGTGGCACCGGGCGGGTCTTCTTCGGCAGCCTGCGGAAGAAGCGCTGGGCCGCAGCGACGTCCCGCCGGCTTCTGTACGAGGATGTCCAGGACGGCGCCGTCGGCGTCCACGGCCCGCCACAGGTACCTCCATTCTCCGTTGATCTTGCTGAAGACCCCGTCCGGGTGCCGCAGTCGGTCCCCGTCCATATCCGGCTCACCGTGCTCCATTCGGTCGTACTTGCCTCGCGTACACGGACGACCTCACCGGCATTGCTCTGCACAGCGACTCGTTCGCGCTTCCCCCTCGGCGGCCGAGTCGTCGTGGGGAGCCGGGTGGCCCAGCATCTGAAGCCACGGGCGACAGCCCCCTTGTCAGCCACACCCAGCTCCTCTGGGTGTCCTCACCCTACGAACGGGAGGACCAACCCGTTCAAGAAGGGAGAGCCACTTGTCCCCGGGCCGGGGCTGCCGGCGGCGCAGCGCGCCGGCATAGACCTGCCCGAACTGGGCGCACCAGCGGCGGACCGTCTCACAGGAGACGAGCACACCGCGCTCGAGCATCAGCTCCTCGACCTCGCGGAACGACAGCGGGAAGCGGTGGTACAGCCACACAGTGGCAACGGCCTCGACCGGATACCGGTGCCCCCGGTATGACGGTGACGCGGACGACACGGGCGATCCCCTCCCCCGCATGATCAACTTCAAGATCATTCCAGGTCGGTCAGTCAACGTGACAGCGCCGTGCGACTCGGTGTTCGAGATCAGAGGCTGAAAGACAAGCTCAGGCGTTCCACCACTCGTCGGTGCCGCAGCCGACCTCGTAGTGCCACCAGCCTTCCTCCTGGCCTTGCGTCAGGAGGGCCTTGATCCCGGTGTAATCCGCACCGGCCGGCGCGGTGAAGGCCACCATGGGGAAGTCCTCACTGAAGACCTCGCCTCCGAGGTTAAAGGCTGAAAGGCGCTGATGCACCGCCTGCGGACTGCGTCCCAGAGGGCCGGTGGGCACGGGCGTCACACGGATCGTGCAGTTGCCGGAAGAGCTGACCCGCCCGACGGCCCAGTGGGTCCCGTCGGAGTCGGTGCGGTACCGCACCACATCGCCTTCGGCTACCCCGTCCTGGAGGAAGGGGGCGTTCTGCACACTGGCCGTGTCATCACTGAGCTTCGTCGCCCACAGTCCCTCGGTGTCCTGTGGGAACCACCCCTCACGAGGGACGAACCGGAACCAGACCTTGATCTTCTCGACCACGCTCTCCATGCAGGTCATCATGCGCCGACCGGCAGCTCCGCCCGCACCGGGGCCGAGTCGGGTGATCAACCTCAACTGCCACACCACGTACCTGAGGTTGAAGGACAAGCCAACGAGCTCGTGCACGGTGGGTGGTGAGGCGTCGAGCTCCTGATCGTCGATCATGGTCGTGTGGTGGGGAACGCGTCCCGTGCGGCGATCGTCAGCGACCGGAGGATCACCGGCCTGTCGGCCGACCTGATTGCTGGACTCGTCGCAGAGCTGGATCCGTTGTGGCACGAACGGCACCAGGCCAGACTTGCGTCCCGGCCGCGGAAGCGGGCTGTGGGCGCGGGTGCGAAGCACCGGCTGGTCCTCGTCGACCGGCGCCCGGCCCCCTCGTGCACCTCCGGCACGCGACCACGCACGACGTGCCGGCCTGCTGGTTCGATGTGGACCGCTCCACCGTCACCCATGCCATCGGCGAGGTGCGGCCCCTGCTCGCCGAGCGAGGGTGCACCGTCAGCCCGGGTGTGCGGCTGCGGACCCCGGCCGAGATCGTCGACCACCTCGGTGCCGACGGGAAGACCGGGATCATCGGCGGCACCGAGATCCGGGTCCGGCGGCCGGACGCCGGGACCGGGACAGGTTCGTCCCCGGCAAGAACAAGCAGAACGCGGTCAGGACCACGGTCGTCACGGACGGCGACGGCCGCGTGCTGCTCTGCAGCCCGACCAGGCCCGGCAGCTGCGCGGACACCAACCACGCCCGCCGGCTCGGGCTGGTAGAGCTCCTGGCCGACGGACCCGCGGTCGAGATCCTTACCGATGCCGGCTACCAGGGCCTGGGCGCCCAGACCGGCGGCCGGGCGGTCACACCACCGCACCGCAAGTTCAAGAAGAACGCTCCCGACCGGTACGAGGAGATGCACGAGCGCCGGCGCAAAGCCCACTCCTCGAGGCGGATCCGGGTCGAGCACGGCATCGCCCACCTGGAGAACTGGCGGGCCCTGACCCGCCACCTGGGCCGCCGTGAACACATCAGCGACACCCTCCAGGCCGTCGCCGGACTGCCGTCCCACCAACAGACCGCGGACCTGACACCGGCACGGCAGATGTGGACATCAAGCCCCGCCGACATCCTCGACGCCCTCCTGCCTGCCGTGCACGAGCTCGTCAGGAAGCCGTTCCTGATCCCCAGTCCTGTCCGCCGGGGCTGTCACAGGCAGCCCTGTCCCGTTTGCCCTGACTCGTGCGGGCACTCAATGTGGAACCGATGGGCTGATGAGAGGAGCTTCGATGGCGGCCCTCTTCAGGCTGCGTGGCCGGTGCGCTCTCGCGGCGGCTGCTCTGGCCCTGGCTGTGACCGCAGGTGGGTGCGGGGGTGACGACTTCTCCCTGCCGGAGTGGGACGCGCCGGGGCAGAACGCCCGCGTCGGCGACATCATGATCCGGTACGCGCATGTGGCTGAGCCGCGGGGTGAGCCATGGCAGCCGGGCGACGACGTCCCTGCATATGTGTGGATCTACAACAAGGGCGGCAAGGCTGACAGGCTCGTCGGCGCCAGCACACCGAATGCGGCCTCGGTGGACGTCGTCAACTCCGACGGCAGGCCGCTTGCGGACGGGGTGGACCTGCCCGCGAACGAGCTCGTGGAACTGGAGCCGAGCAAGTCCCACCTGGTGCTGCGGGACGTGCGCGAAGTGATCAGGGGCGGCGACTTCATGGAGTTCACCATGCGGTTCGAGAGGGCTGGATCGATCACCTTTAACATCCAGTCGCAGATTCCCGCCTATGACGAAAGCCCCTCCCCGACCTATTGAGTGACCGTGCCGGAGCCGCTGCGCCGCATGGAGTGCGGGTGAAAGGTCTGTCCCGAGTGCCAGCGGTGTGTCCACTGCGAGTACAGGGAACACCACTCCGCTCACACGGAGGCAGGTGAGGACCGGGGTCGTGGACGATGACGTGACGCGAGCTGCCAGCGGTTGGCCGGCGGTTTCCGTTTCCAGCCGTGCGCCGGTTCCTCGCGGGTCAGGCGCTTGATCACCACGGTGATGAGAGCCCAGGTCAGGCGGGCTTCGGAGTGCTGGAGCAGACGTTCGTGGTCGCGGACGCTGCGGCGGGCGTTCATCGGCCACCCCGCCGCCCGGCAGCCGTGGTCGGGATCATAGTCGGGTGTTACGCAGGCCCCGACCATGGCCACCAGAACCCCGACCAACGCGTCCCTTGGACGTTCTAGCCGCATCAGGCAACGTTCGCCCTGGGCGGTCTGCGACGATGACTCCATGGACGAGGAAGAAGTCATTCCCATTCTTCGCGTCGAGGACGCTGCGGCGGCGGTCACTTGGTACGAGCGGCTGGGCTTCGACAAGCAGTGGGAACACCGCTTCGAACCGGGACTTCCCGTGTTCGTCGAGGTCGCCCGGGGCGGGGTGCGGTTGTTCTTGTCGGAGCACAAAGGTGATGCCCGTCCCGACACGTTGGTCTACCTCCGCGTTCGTGATGTCGAGGCCATCGCGTCCGAGTTCGGTGTGCAGACGGAGGATGCTCCGTGGGCACGCGAGATCGAGCTGCGCGATCCCGACGGCAACCGGCTTCGGATCGGCACGCCGACGGAATGACCATCGCCGGCAGCGCGCGGCAGGGAAGCTGCGCTGGTGGTTGAGCGAGTAGGTGTCCGCGAGATCGGTGACGACGAGGGGAAGCGCCTGCTGAGGATCATCCGCCGGGCAGCGGGTCGGTGGTGACCTGGCTGCGGGCGCAGACGGTGCTGCTGCCCCGGCAGGGCATGTCCGTGGCGAAGATCGCCGAGGTGACGTTCACCGGCGCGGACCGGGTCCGGGATGTGATCCACAACGTCGACGCCGACGGCTTCGACTCCCTCTACCCGAAGTACGAAGGCGGCCGGCCCATGGCCTTCGTCCTCCCAGAACGCCGGGAGATCAAGAGACCGCCAAGTCCAGGCCGGCCGAGTACGGTCTCCCGTCCTCGACCTGGAGCCTGTCCAAACCGGCCGCCTTCCTGGTCGCCGAGAGGGTGGTCGACGACATCAGCCACGAGGGCCTTCGGGTCCTGCTCCGCGAGGAGGCGTGTCGTTTCAACGCACAAAGACCCGGCAGACCTCCCGCGCCCCTGGCTATGCCGCCGAGAAGGCCCGCGTCGAGCACCTTTACGCGATCACCGACGGCGAAGTCGTACCCGAGGACAGCGAGCCGGAGGTGATCTCCTGCCTGGACGAGTTCGGCCCGCTCAACCTCCAGCCCCACCCCGGCCGACAGTGGACCGAGCGCAGCGGGCGGCACGAGGACCCCGGCCGGGAGCCCCGGCCCCGACGGCGGGCGACCTACACCCGCCGCACGGGGTCCAGCATCTCTTCGCCGCCTACGACCTGACAAGGACAAGGTCCACGGCCACATCAAGCCGAAGAAGAAGCGGAGGAGGCTCCTGGAATTCTGTCGCTGCCTGCGCCGCCTCTACCCGCCCGAGATCCGCATCGCGATCGTGCTCGACAGCTACTCCCCACCCCTGACCGCGAAGAAGGACACCCGAGTCGGCGACTGGGCCGAGGCCGACAACGTCGAGCTCGCCTACGCCCCCACGAACAGCTCGTGGCTGAACCGCATCGAGGCCCGGTTCACCGCCCTGCGCTACTTCGCTCTGGACGACACCGACCATGCCAGCCACAGGGAGCAGGGCAGCGTGACCCGCCGCTCCGTCATCTGGCGAAACCGTCACGCCGCCGATCAACGGCTACGAGCCGTGGTCGACAGGGCGAACGTTGCCTGATGCGGCACTAGAGGACGTCTGGGCAGGTGCGCCGGGCCCTGCTCGCGAGATCTCCGCCGGGTTCAGTTCGTGTGCAGGGAGATCACCAGTAGTGCCGACGCCCGGCGACCGCGTGCCCCATGGAGCCCATGATCCACAAGATCGCGCCGATGATCGCGAGGATGATTCCGATCGTCCACAGGATCGATATGCCGGTGACGAAGCCGACGACCAGCAAAATGATGCCGAGGAGGAGCATGACCGCCTCCGTTGCGCAGTAGTACTGCTTTCACTGTGGACCCCAGCGTCGCGTTTGGGAAGCGTCAGTGTGGTTGAGCGCACGGCCAGGGACGGTGGGCTGCGCCGGGGCTGATCCGTCGGCGGCGCCCGGTAGCCGCTGGCTGACGAGGGTGCCTGCCGCATCTCTGTGACCAGCAGGTCCAGCATGCGGAAGCGGGCCAGGAGACCGAAGAGATACGCCTCGTCGACGACGGCCCCGTAGAAGACGGTGTCCTCGCCCGGTGTCGCGGCTTCCAGCTCGGGGAACACCTCCGCGGCGCTGTCCGGAACAGGACCAGGGACCCGGAGTTCATACCGCATGCGCTCACTCCTGCACAGACCTGCACATACTGAACCCGACTCCGGTCTGACGGCGTCACCCGCACCGGGTGAGCGGACCCGCACCGGTCCCACCGGCGACTCGGCCGAGTGAACCTCGCCGGACGCCCTGCCGGGCTTCCCCGTCCTCGTCGCGGCGTCGACCGAGATCCTTCCGCGACGGGCTCCTCCACGCCCGCCTGTCAGCCCGTCCACAACCTCCGACCAGCGCGTCGGCTGGACGCACCCGTGGACGCGCCGCAGGGGCGGCACAGCACCCCGGCCACGGGCCCGACCACGACCGTCCAGGCTCCGGCCACGGTCGCCGGCACCCCGGCCACAGGCCCCCACCAGGACAGGTCAGCGCACCGCGCAGACGCCTGCGCACAGGATGCACAGCTTGTGGGGTCGGCGCTCGGCGACGGTTCGGACACGGCACCGGTGCGCTGACCGGTCACGGTCGGGGCCGGGGACCATCCGGCCGGGCCCGTGCTACAGGCGTGGCCGGGATCGTGGTCAGGCCGCCGGTGCCGCCGTTCGTGCGGCGCGTGCTCACCTCCTGCCTGCCGCCGGGAATCAGGTGCAGGTGTCGGCGACGGGTGTGGCGGGGTGGCTGGGCGGTGCGGGCGAGCCATTCCTCGATACGGCTCATGGTGCACAGCAGTACGGCCATGCCCGGCAGGAGCAGACCCGCAACCAAGATCACCCACTCCCCCTCCACGGCAGGCGATCCTGTCCACGGGTGCCCGTGCTCGGTCCGTCGACGGGGTGCGGGTGGGAAAGGGCTGCGCCTGTTGTGGGAGCAGTCACACAGGGGGCCGTCCCGAGGGTGTGCCACCGGGGTCATCCAGGAGGGTGATGCCGACGGTGATGCGCTTGCCGACCGTCTCGCGCCGCGCCTCGAAACTCTGACAGACGGCCATGACGATCTCCAGACCGTGCTGCCCCACCCGGCCCGCGTCCGCCGTCCGGGCCACCGGCAGCACCGGATCGGAGTCCCGCACCACCACCTCCACCAGGTCGCCGGTGATGCGCAGGTCCAGCAGCACCGGGCCGGGCGCGTACTTGCGGGCATTGGTGACCAGCTCGCTGACCACCAGCTGTGTCACGTCTAAGGCGCGGGCGGAGACGTGCAGCCCGTGCTCGGCCTGCACGCGGGTGAGGAAACCGACGGCCAGGCGGCGGGCGTGGGCGATGTCCGTGCCGTCCCCGTCCAGCGACACCGTGGTCTGCATCAGCCGCTCGTACGGCAGGGTCCCGTCCTCGCCCACCGGTGCTGTATCCCTCGCGTTCGTCCTCGCCGCCCCGTACACCTCGGCCTGCCGTCTACCCGCGCGTCCACTGGACACGCCGTGCGTGCCCGTGCCGGTTTCGTCACGCACAACACGTCACCCGTGCTCACGGAACGACACCTGCGATAAAGCCTTCGGTATGCAAGCATCACCAGCATGGCTGAAACGCCCAGGCTGAAACCCGAACAAGCCGATCAGGCGCAGCAGCCTGGTGGGCTGTCCATCACTGCCACCGCCACAGACGGCATCCGGGTACTGACCGCAGTCGGTGAGATCGACCACCACACCGGTGACCGCCTCAGACAGGCTCTGGACGTCACCGGCACCGCCCAGCCCCGCATCGTGATCGATCTGCGCCAGGTCACCTTCCTCGACTCCAGCGGCATCAACCTCCTCATCAGCGCCCACCAGCACATCACCCAAGCCGGCGGCCGGCTCCGCCTCGCCGGCCCGACCACCCCCGTGCAACGCGTCCTGAGCCTCGTCGGCATCGACGCGCTCATCGACTGCCGCGGCACCCTCCCCCCTCCCTGACCCTCTGACCGCTCGCGGCCGCAGCCGGGCACACGCACGATTCCGTTCACGCCCACCATCATCAGCCCCAGGCGACAGGCGATCCGTCAAACCATTGCGTGTTTCTGATGATTCCAGCCCATATCCGGCGTGGAAGCCTACGGACCGGCCGGTTGCGGCAGAAGGTGAAAAGTTCCGGGCTCCTCTCCCCCGGTGCGCAACCCGGTCGTGTACCCCGACGGGCACGGTCGGCACAGACTTCGAACTCCCACAGCCACCACCCCGCACCACCCGTTCAGCCGGCGCGAGAAACGTCCGCGACGATCAGACCGGTGGTGGTGCGGGCGCCGTCGCCGAGGGCCGTCGCGCCTTCGCAGTGGGCGGCCAGGCCGGAGTTCCGCCAGGCCTCGGCGTCCGCGGTGGTGCCGGGCACCGGCCGGGCCGCGGCCGTCACCAGCCGGGTCTCGGCGTCCACGACGACCCGCACGTTCGCCGAGAACCGGTAGTCGCTCGAGGACGCTCCGACCTTGCGGTCGCGGACCGGGACGAGGGTGCCGTCCACGATCCACAGCCAGGCGGCGGCATCGGCGGGGGCCCGGGCCGGCTCGAGCGCGAGCAACGGGCCGAGCCTTTGGATCACCCGGCACACCGTTGCGGGCGAGACGCCGAACAGCGGGGCGAGCTGCCGCATGGTGAGGTTCGTGCGGTGGTACACGGCCACCAGCAGCACCCGCCCGGCCAGCGGCAGCCGCCACGGACGGCCCCACCCACACCCGCCCGGCTCTCAACACCCCAGCCATGCAACGGAGATGCCCAGTTCACGGCCTTCTGCAACACCCTTTAGAGCTGTGACCGCACAGGTTCACCGGGTTGGGTCCCCGATCTGGTTGGCACAGTGGCCCAACGCGATGATCTCCTGCTGGTCGACCTGCCGGGTCCCTACGGGATCGGGCAGGCCGAGCAACGTGGAGACTCGTGCCCGCGCCGGCCAACAGGTTCGACGGTCCGGTTCCGCCGGGTCACCTCGTGTCGCGCGGGGACCTGCCGTCTGCGGCGCGTTCGCGGTTGACGCGGCTCGGGGGGCGGGTCGCCGACGGCGGTGGCTCGGCGCCCGCGACGCTGTTCGCGCCGCGGGCCAGGGCCTTCGGGCATGGAGGCGCACTTACGGGAGGACGATGTTGCGGCCGGGTCCGCCTTCGAGGGCGTCCTTCCCGGTGCCACCGCAGACGAGGTCGTCGCCGCCTTCGCCGTCCAGTGTGTCGTTGCCGGGGCCGCCGAGGACGATGTCGCGGCCGTCCCCGCCCATGGCGTGGTCGTCGCCGGGGCCGGCGTGCACGGTGTCGTCACCGCCGTAGCCCTCGATCATGTCGTCGCCCCGGCCGCCCCACATCTGCTGGTTGCTGTTGTCACCCATCAGGTGGTCCATGCCGTCGCCGCCGTGCAGGACTGCGGGTCCCATGACCATGTCGTCCCCCGCGTCGCCCAGCACCGTGCGTGCGGTGTGGGCGTGCAGTTCGTCGTCGCCGGGGCCGCCGCTGACGGTGCCGATCCCGGGGGTGAAGGCGGCGATCGTGTCGTTGCCGTCGCCGAGGAAGACGTCGATCCTGTCGGGCCGGGGGCTGTCGGCGGGCAGTTCGCAGACGACGGAGGTGGTGTCCTCGGGTCTGGAGTACGCACAGTGGTCGCCCGGTTCGAGCGGGACCACGTCGCTGAAGCCGATCCGCCGGATCCCGTCGCTGGTGTACATGGAGAATATGTTGAGGTTGTTGGTCTGTCCTGCAGCGGCGGTGAAGACGATCGACTGAGTTGCCCAGTCGGCTCCGACGCGGGCCTTCGCCTCGGCGGCGGTGGCCGCGGCTACCGGGCCGACGGCGAGGCCGGCGGTGAACAGGGTCACGGCGACCGCGCTGACGGTGGCTCGGTTTCGGTTCATGAGACCTCATCTCGGTGGAGTGACGGTGGGCCGACCTGCTTGACGTGGTGCTGCCGGGGACCGGGCGGACCCGGTCGTAAAGGCAGTCTCCCCTGCCGGTCCGGATCTGCAAGACCGCGAATTGACGTGGCGTCAGGATGAGCCGGTATCCCTCCGGATGTGAGGGTTGGGCTTCTTTGGTCAGGCATGTTCCCGGTGTCGCCGCGACAGGGTTCGCCAGCTCAATTCCGGATCAACGAGGGCGAGTTGACCGACGCAGTCGATGGTTGGGACTGTCGGAGGAGCGGAAGGCGGCTGCCCGGGTGCGGGCGGAGGAGCTTCGCCCTCGGACGGAACGAATCGCGGTCGGATTCGCCGAGGCGGAAGCGGTGCCGGAGCGTCGGGTGATCGACCGGGAGGAGCTCGTCGAGGCCCTGACCTCTCCGGACGTGGCGGGAGTGCCCGCTGCGGGTACGCGGGGCGGTATCGGTGGTGGTCGAAGAGGCCCTTGGCGCGGGGGCTGTCGTGTCGCACTGGCACGAGGCGGCGACCGTGGAGGTGCTCGCGGAGGACTACCGACGGATCGTCGAGCTGGTGGCCGCCACGCGGGTGAGGGCGGAGGGCTCGGCGGGGGAACCATCACCAGTGGGGAATGGGCGACAGCCGAGCCGCAGCCCATGCCGCCCGCTCACCGCGGGGCAGCCCTGCCCGGAACAGCCGTGCCGGCAAACGTGGAACGGACCTGGGCGTGATCAGCCGGGCCTCTTCCCCATGGCCCGGCCGACGGTCCACCGGGAAGTGTTCCGGCACCTGGTCCACGAGCGTCTTGGGGCCGCGGCGGCGGCCCAGGCGAGTGGGAGCGCGTCGAGACTGATCTGCGTTGCTGGTGGCTTCCCTCGCCACGGCACCCATGCTCCAGTGTCGTCGGTTCAGATCGAGGAGTACGCACGTTCCCGCCGCGTGCCATCGGCCGCGCTCCCCGCCCGATGCGCCGTACCACCACAGCTCCTACCAGGCGACTTGCCCGGCGAGACCGACTCGGGTGCACGGAAGCGCACCATCGGGACCTGGGGTCTCGCGTGTTGTGGAACTGGACAGCCCTCACGCCGGAACCAGGTCCCGCTGTCATGCCGCGAACGCCCCTCCCCGGCATCGCCCCGCACACCAGTCCGGGCCGCACGCTCGCCTTCCGGTTCCGGGAACGGTTCTGACTCCCGGCTCACGGTAGATTCCCTGCTCACCGCCCACCTCTGTGATCAACTCCGTTTGTTTCATTGACATTTCACTCAGAAGTCGTACCGTTGGGAGCGCTCCCATGACAGTCTTACAACTGGAAGGGGTTCCCCCCACATGCGCAAACAGATTCCGTTAACCGGGCGTTCGCGGTCGTCCCTCCGCCGGCCTCTCCAGGCGCTCGTCATGGTGTTCGCCGTGATTGTCGGCGCACTGGCCTGGTCGGCCCCCGCCCAGGCTCACGGCACCATCGTCAACCCCGCCTCCCGCGCGTACCAGTGCTGGAAGACGTGGGGCAGCAACCACACGAGCCCGGCGATGCAGACCGAAGACCCCATGTGTTATCAGGCATTCCAGGCCAACCCCGACACCATGTGGAACTGGATGAGCGCGCTCCGCGACGGTCTCGGTGGCCAGTTCCAGGCGCGGACCCCCGACGGGACGCTCTGCAGCAACAACCTCTCGAGGAACGCCAGCCTGAACAAGCCCGGGCAGTGGAAGACGACCAACGTCAGCAACAACTTCACGGTCCAGCTGCACGACCAGGCGTCCCACGGTGCCGACTACTTCAGGGTCTACGTGAGCAAGCAGGGCTTCAACCCCAAGACCCAGACCCTGGGCTGGGGCAACCTCGACTTCATCACGCAGACCGGCCGCTTCGCCCCGGCGCAGGACATCAGGTTCAACGTCAACACCTCCGGCTACACCGGACACCACATCCTGTTCGTGATCTGGCAGGCCTCGCACCTCGACCAGGCCTACATGTGGTGCAGCGACGTGAACTTCGGCTGAGCCGGAGAGCGCCGCACACGGCACCGGCCTCTGCCGGGCGCCGGTAACCCGCCGCCCGGCCGACCGAGCCCCGTCGGGGCAGGGGACCCACCTGGTCACCCTGCCCCGACGGGGCTCCCTGCGCTCCTGGTGTGGACACACCCGATCGCGCGGCAGTCGCACGGTAGCCGGCTCCCCACCGTCTCGTCGTACGACTCCGGCACTCAACGGCCGTGGAGAATCCTCGGCACCGTCAGCCCACCGGGGCGTATCGCGCCGCCCGGCGTACCCGCGCCGCCCTGGTCTTCCCCGGCCGCCGGCAACTCCCGGAGACCTCATGCCCTGACGGAGCTCCCTCCCGGAGCACGCCTCACTTGCGGCACGGGGAACGATTGCCGGTGAGGGGACGGCTGGTCGCTCAGGGCTGCACTGCATCGAGCGGCAGAACGCGATGGAATCCGATCGAGCCGGTGTTTCCGAGTGACGTGATCGCCTTCAATCGCAGCGCACCGTGACGATGTGCGGCGTCAGCGAACGCCGCGTACAGGCGGCGCCCGATACATGAACTCCTTGCCCTTGCCGACGTTGTCGTGGGCTCGCTCGAGGCAGCGGCGTATTCGCTCTTGGGTTCGTCGACGGCATGCGTGAAGCACTGGTAGGTGGCACTGGAAACCCCGAGAGTGGGGACCTTGGCGTCGTCTTCGCTGAGGCTGTCGCCCGGCTCCGCTACAGGGCTGGGCTCGCTGGTTGCTCTCTGCCAGCCGTTGATCCGGCGCAGGGCACGGGCAGCGTGGGACGGTACACGTGGCGCGCCCTGGGGCATGCCCCACGGCCCCTCAGCGGCGAGACATCGTCGGCCGGTTTTCGTCCCTGTGCTGCAGGGCCCTCCCGCGCCGCGGCCGGAGCGCTGTTCGGTCGCTCAAAGAGCCGGGGGCCGGAAGCCGGGCGGGGGGATGTCGGGCAGGAGGCGGGAGAGATCGAAGACGCCCGGGTCCGCCTCGGCCGCAGTGAGCAGCAGCCACAGCGGCTGAGGACCCAGTCCGGTCACCGTCGTACGGCAGTGCGGGCCGCTTGTCGTGGGGTGGAACAGCAGGTGGAGGCCGGCGACGTCCATGAAGGGCGTGTCGGTCAGGTCCCACAGCAGGTCGGTCACCTGCGGCGGCAGCGCGGCAGCCGCGGCGCGCAGCGGGGGCAGGGTGTCGAAGTCGATCTCTCCGCGCGCGTGGATGCGTGCGGTGGTGCCGTCGATGGTGGTGGTGATGTTCATGCGGACACGCCCCCTTCCGGGGGTTGACGAGCCCAAAGGCGAAACGCCCTTCGGGGGTGTTGCGACGATGGCGGGGGGCCGGGTGCCCAGGGTGGGGGCAACACCCAGCTTCCCCGCAAGACCAGCAGCCAGGGGGCTCCGGTCCGTCTCGTTGTCCGTCCACCGTCGCACAGCGGCGCCCGCCACCACGACTCCCCACGATGAGGATGTTCTGTGAAGCCCGTCACCATCCGAGGCCACCGGCCGGCTGGACAGAACCCGCCCGGGAGTACGCATGAGCGGTTACCGGCTAGAACAACCATGTTCGGGGTGGCGTGCGGACGTTGACCCGGTTCTCATCCCGTCTTCCGGCCGGTCCCACGATCCGGTGCCTGTCGGACGGCCGCGGCCGCACGGCGGGGCGCCGTGAGTGACGCGGCGCGTCCGGAGCCTGCCCGTCCGCGTCGGTCGTGGGCTGACGCGGCACTCGGCCGGGCACCGTCACACCGCGGTGAGGAAAGGAGCGGCACCACCCCGACAACGACGCTCATCACGGTGTGACGGTGTCCGTGCCGCGGGCCGGGCCGCACACAGCACTGTCAGGCTGGTCAAGAAGATGGCGGCCGCGGCGGCTGTACGGGCCGTGGGCCCGCTGCGTGTGAGCATGTCACTCTCCGAGACGCCCCACGGCCACGCGACGCGACACAGAACCGCACGCGTCACCACGGGCTGAGTGGTTGTGGCACCACCCTGCGGAGGTCACACGTGCACCGCACTCCGGGACGTCCGACGGAGTCGTGCAGGAACCGTCAGGAAACATCCGGTCGGCCTCGTCCACTCCGCGGACCTGGGACTCGGTGAGCTCGTCGCCGACGTCGATCGCGAGTGCGGTAAGGGCGATCATCGCCTGCGGCGGACGTGCGGCTGCGCCCACAGACCTCCGGCACAGCCAGAACGACCGCCGGCACATGGAACACCGCGGTGGTCCTCTTCCTCCCTCACTGGCCGTTCTCCATCCGTTCGTGTGCTCGGTCCGGTTCGAACGGAGTCATGGACCAGGTGCGTTGGTCGACGTCGTGGTGTGAAGGAAGGGCCTCCTGGCAGCTCGCGGTTGTCGAGTCCAGCGAGAAGCAGGAGGCCCTGTTGTCGAAGTGTCGCGTGGTCGTGGTCGCCGGGGCCGGTCTGTCCAGCGCACCAGCCCGTCGTCGCCTGCCTGGCCACCGCGCTGCGGGCCGGGTCCCTGGCCGCGGACGCGGTGGCGCTGGAGGCCCACAAGGCGGCCCGGGCTGAAGACGAACCCGCTGTCGCCGAGGTCCCGGCACCGCGGTCGGCCGCCGGCCGGGTGCGGCGACCGTGACGTTCCTGCGCGAGTGGAGGCACAACCATCCTCCGCCGGACACCAGGCCTCTGCTCTCGGTGACCCACTACGACCAGGAACTGTCCAGGTGACCACGCTCGAACTCGAATGACTGCGGACACAACGTCAGCCGTGACAGTGGCGGGGCGGTCGGTTGCACTCGGGGCAGACATGTTGACCTCAAGTGCACTTGAGGGAGGAGTCTGTCGCCATGGACACCAACGAGATGCAGCGACAGTTACAGGCCCTGACCGACCGCGCTGAGATCACCGATCTGATGGACCGCTACCTGCGTTCCCTGGACGACGGGGTTTTCGACGAGGAATGGGCTCGCGCGTTCCACACAGAAGACGTCACCGCGGAGATGCCCATCGGCACCGTCCATGGCCGCGATGCCCTGCTGGCCCATGTCCGGGGAGGAATGGCGCTGTTCGACCGAACCGTGCATCTGGGCACCAACGCCATCATCGAGATCGACGGTGCCCGGGCCACTGTCCGTGGCGCCCAGCTGAGCACCCACGTCCTGGCAGATGGCTCAGGCAGCGTCTTCATCTCCGCCGGCCATGCCGACGCCGAGCTGGTCAGGACGGCTGACGGCTGGCGGATCTCCGCCTCAACACTGCGGGTGGTGTGGACCCAGGGCTCCCCTCCGCAACTGCCGAACGAGTTGGCCCCGGCCCCCTCGGCCTAGGACTGTGCGATCAGTAGAGAACCAGATGACCGGGGCTGCTGTGATGACGGTGCCGAGGAACACATAGCCGCGCTTGTCATGGCGAGTGGCCACGGCGCAGGACTGCCTCAGCCGGTTGATCGCTCGTTCGACGGTGTCGCGCTTCTTGTGCCGCTCTTCGCCGAAGCCGGGTGGCCGTCCGCCGCATGAGCCTTTGCGCAGGCGGGCGGCCCGGCTGTCGGCCTTCTCCGCGATCGTGCGCCGGGTACCACGGCATCGAGGACAGTCGCGGCACGGGCCGTTGCTGTAGCCCTTGTCGGCCACGATGCTGTCCGGCTCCGCGCGCGGCCGACCCGCGGAACACGGGTCTTCCCCAGCACCGTCTAGAACTGGGTGCAGCCCGCCTGCTGCCCGCCGGTGACGACCAGGGACAGCGGGCGGCAGCGGACCACTGCGGTGCGCTCGGCTCGCGCAGGTTCACCTCGGTGTCGTCCTCGCGCGAACCGCCCAGACCGGCCACGACCGGCCCGATCGTGAGGGCCACCCCCGTGGTTCGGTAGTGCGGTACGACGGCCACGGGGCAGGTGACGTGGTGGATCACGGTGGGGGGACCGGGCCGGTACGCGGCGTCCTCGGGGGGTCGGTGAGCCGGTGCCCGACGACGAGCAGTTCCGCTCCGGACGCCGCCTTCGTCAACGCGCTTGCCGGCTTGCCCCGCACCACCGTCGCCAGCACCTCGGCATCGGGGCACCTGTCGCACCACACCCGGAGCACGGCGGAAAGGAAACCGAGCCGTTCGTCGGTCCGCTGCGGATCGCTCACCAGGCCGACTTCGCCGGGGCCCAGGGTGAGCGGGTCGGGCGCGCTCCAGGCACTCAGGACCCTCAGCCGCTTGTGACGCGTGCGGGCCGCCTCGAAGGCGAACTCGATCACCTCGTCGCACGGATCGGTGACATCGACACCGAGCACCACGTCCCGTCGGCCGATGTTCTCGGTGTCCTCGCTCTCCGCGTCGGCCTGCACGCAGCACCAGCAGCTCGGCGTCGCCCGCCGCCTCGACCGGGGCGACGGAGGCCGGCCCCTCGACCTGTTCGCCATACACCCGTACCTCAGGGCACGCGGCGCACACGCGCTCCTCGGCCTGCTGCAGGACGCGCCGCGCCAGGTGCCGCTCGGCCGCGTGGGCGACCTCCGTTCCGCCCCGGCGCGGGCGCCAGTTCCGTGCGTGCAGCAGCCGCAGCGGCCGTCCGCTGCGTACAGCCTCGTGGGCCGCCCACTCGGCGGCTGCCAGGCTCTCGGTGGAACCATCGACTCCGGCGACAACAGGCGAAAGCACGACATCCACCTTCCGTGAGGGCCTCCCCCGCCATCAGCGTCACGCCGGCGGGGCCGCGTACGCAGGGGCCGGCGGGTCCATTCCGACGGCCGTCAGGCCCATCCCCAGGCGGGGCGGACGCGCCGGTCGCCCCAGCCGGGTGACATACGAAACACGGTCCGATCCCCGGGCAGGGAAGCTGACTCCATGACGTCCTCCGTGACAAGGCGGTCCGCCGTCGTTCCCGGGACGATCGCGGTATCCCCGGCCGGTGGGGCGTCCAAAACCTCGGGAGGGTCCTCCACGACCGCCGACGGAACGCTGCCGTCCCTCGGGAAGGCTGCGCGTCTTCTGCGCACCACCGAATCCGCCGTCTCAGGGAACGTGAAGACATTCCGCTCGAGGCCCGCCGCTCCCGAACCGGGTCGACCCGCTCAAGTCGCGTGCATCGGTCACCGGTGACCCGTGCGGAGACAGGGCGCGCTCATGGCCCGTACGGACCGAGGGGTGGCCGGGGCCGCTGCGGCCGCGCGCCCGACCAGCGGGTCCGGCCCCGTTGCACCCGTACTCATACGACCCGATCGTCCTCACAGAGAAAGCCGATCGACCCATCCGGCCTGGTACACGGACCCGGCACGACAGTGGGCACCGTTCCCCTTGCGCACCTCCATCAAGGACTCCCCCTGCGCCTCCATCCCGTTGCCGTTGACGACGGTGGAGCGGCCGGTCGTCCGCGCGTGGCTAGCCCGACCGGCCGACGGAGAGGTGGGCGTCCACGGCGACGACACCGTCGACACCCTGGCAGAGGCCCACGACCACCGGGACGAGACGCGGCCCCGGGACGTGCCCCCGAAGGGTGACGACACCGCCCTGGACCTCGACGGCGACAGTGCCCTCCTCCAGGCCGAGGATGCGCCCCAGGACGTCCTGCTCGACCTCACCGCGGATCTCGGCGTCCGAGCGGATGAAGGCGTCGAGCAGGTCGCTGCGGGTCACGATGCCGGTGAGGAGCCCCTCGTCACTGACCACCGGCAGCTGCTTCACGTGCCGCCTGCGGAGTTCCCGCGCGGCCCGGGGAATCGTCCAGTCGGCGCGGGCGGTGAAGACGGGGCTGCTCATGAGCGCGCCTGCGGTCCGTGCCCGGGCCTTGCTCCAGGCCTGCTCGTCGGTCCCGTCCTGTCCCTGGGGATCAGGCGTACCGGTCTCGTGCCGCAGCACGTCGGACGCGGACACGACGCCGACAAGGGCGCCCTCGTCGTCGACGACCGGTGCCGCGACGATGTCGTTCGCGTCCAGCAGGGCGGCGACCTCCTGGAGTGGTGTGGTGGGGCGGAGGGTGACGACCTCCTCGGTCATCACGTCTCCGACCGTGCGGCGGTGCAGCATGGCAACGGTCTCCTCCGCATCGCGGCGGGGCGGCCGCGGTCGGACCGCCCGGGCGGACGACGTCCGGTGCGTCGACTCGTACACGCCGTCCTCCCTCCCCATGACAACACCGCGCCACTCGGGCGACCAGTGACGTTCGGCCTGGCAGGGAAGGCCGACCGTCCCCAGGACCAGGGGACACGGCCACGCGGCGAGATGCTGCCGGCACCGGGGCACCCGGCCCTCGCGCCTGTCACCGGGACGATCGTTCACTCTTCTGGCCGCTCACTCAGCTTCATCGAGCCGCGGATGCACGATGTCCCGACCGTGCGACCTCACCAGTTCCGGAGCCGACGACCGCCTCGTCATGGGCGACGCTCGGTTCGATGCCGTACGGACGAACCTGCGGGCGGCGACGGGCTGATCACGCCAGCGCTGCCGCCTGCAGCTGCTGATCCGGTTCGGCTACGGCCTCGAGGGCGGCCGTGCGCGGCCGCACCGGATGCGGCTCACCGCGTGGTGCGGACGCCCGTGATCTCGCGTCCGGCGACCGGCTCGGACCCGATGCGTACGAAGCCCCCGTCACGTACGGGCATCCAGGAATGCGAGCCGGTCCACGAGAGTCGTTCGTGCTCCGCGGCATCGGCCACCACGGAGGCCCGGACGGTGACGATCACGCTCCAGCCGGACTGGGCCACCGCGGTGAACTCGTCCACCTCGACCACGACCTCGTCGATGGCGCGTACGTGATCGGAGCCGGCCGCGGTACGGCAGGACGGAGACGTCCTCGCCCGGGGAGAAGCTGACCGGGAGGACCGCGGGCAGCGCCTGCCGGGTGTAGACGACCCGGCCGACCGGCGCCTTGGCCAACGGGCGAAGGCACTCCTGCCGGTCGGGAATGCGAAAGACGTCGTTCTCGGGCATCAGGCCGTCATCGGCGCGGCCGTCCTGCGGCGAGTAGGGCCGGTCGGCCCTACTGCCGTCCCCTGCCCGGCAGCAGACGCCCGCAGCGGGCCGTATGCCGCGGTTCCGATCCTCCTTCCCGCACAGCAGGCCGGCTTCGGAGACGACACCGACAACCCTCTTCTCCGAGTCCGGAAGGTCGGCTGCCTGGTCCGGCGGGACATGGCCCGCACCAGCTCGCTGAGCGGAGCGTCTCAGCCCTCCGGGTACGACGATCACCTGGTGGTGGGCACGCAGTCGTGTGCGCGGGGCCGGGTGCCGACGTCGGGGCAGGCTGCCGTGGCGGCGGACGCCGAGCACGACGGGGGCTGTACCGGCGGAGGTGCCATCCATCAGCGCCGGCACGGGCGCCCACGCCGCCCCGTAGGCGTCGACAGCCACCGGCGGGGACGGCTCCCGCGTCGTGCGGCGTCCACGCGTCCGTACGGCCGGTCATCGGCTGGTCGATCCGAGCAGCAGCCCGGCCCAGGTCCAGAAGCAGTCGAGGCCCCCGCCGTCCCAGCGGCGCACGCGACGGCTCACGGCGGCGGGTCGATTCCGTAAAGGGTGCGCCCGCCGACCAGTTCCCGGCCGGTGACCAGTTCCGGTTCGATCCGCAAGAAGACCTCCACGGGCCAGGGCACCCAGGACCGGGGCCCGGTGCGGACCAGGCGCTCGTGCTCGTCGGGGTCGGACACCACCGAGGCGGGGCCGGTGACGACGACGCTCCAGCCGGAATGCGCCGCGACGTCGACCTCGTCGGCCTCGAAGGCGACCACGGCACCGTCGACGGCGCGAACCAGCTCCGAGGAGGCCGACGTGCGCAGCAGCACGGCACCGCTCTCCTCCAGGAGGAAGTTGACCGGCAGGACGGCGGGCAGAGCGTCGCGCGTGTGCACGATGCGGCCCACGGTCGCCTCGGCCAGGCGGCGCAGGCTCTCCTGCCGGTTCAGTTCGCGGAATCCGTCGTTGCGGTACATCAGCCGGTCGTCTTTCCGTGTGTCGTCCGGTGCGGTCTTCCATCCTTCACGAGTGCGGCGGCCGACGGTGAGGGCCGACCGTCCCCGGCCTGTCGCGGAACGGCCCCCGCCCCGAGGGGACCCTGCGCCCCTCCCCCGGATGCCTGTGCCGCCTTCAGGCCGCACCGAGCCAGAGCCGCACCCAGCAAGCTCTCCCGGCCGATGCCTGTCAGCGCCTCTGGTCCCAGCGGGAACAAGGACCTCGACGATCCTCGTTCTTGCCGCCCGGAGGCGCTTTCTGCTTTTCCGACCGTCTGCCGGACAGCCTGCCTCGTGAAGGCGCGGGGCCAGGGAGAGCCGTCGAAGCAGCGTCTTCCGCTGGACGGGGGCTTGATGGGGCACGGCCTGGGGGAAGAGGGTGGCCATGTGGTGGGTGACGCTGGTCGTAGCGGCCGGGCCCTCGGTCACCAGGCCAGGTCACCGGGCATCACCCCGGCGGCCGGAAGGGAGCGTTCCTCGCCGTCCCGTACGTCTCCGGCGGTGGGGACGCTCATAGTGGACAGGGCCATCACCGCCCGTTCGGCTCGTACCTCCTGCACCACGCCGAGCACCATGGCGCCTACGGTGCCTCGCGCGTCCATGCCGAGCTGCGGGCGAGAGGGCGCAGGATCAACCGCAAGCGCCCGGCCCGGCTGGTGCGGATCAACCGCGTCGTCGGCCGGCACCTGCGGAAGAGGAAACGGACGACGACCGTGGACAGGTGGCTTCGTTGATGTCCACGGACAGCGTCTGTTGACGGGTTCCGACGACAGTTGGTGATCAGCCCAACCCGGGCTGCCGACGAGAGGGGACGGCACCCCTCATGGAGGTGACTGGCGGGTACGCCGTATGGGCCGGCCGCGCCGCCAGCGACAGTCACGTCTGCAGGGGCGGCCGGGCAGACGGTACGGGCACCGTTGTCGTCCAGCGGTCAGGATCACGAGGGAAGAGGGCTCCGGGCTGTCCGTTCGCAGTCGCCGACAGGCGTCCGAGGCGTGCTCCGGTACCGGCGCCTGGCAGTACGGGAGGTCGGTACTCTCCCGGGCATGGGGCTGGACATCACCGTGATAATCGCCGACTGGTCATGGCTGGGTGAGGTTCCGCCCGGCGAGAGGCTGTCGCGGTTGCGGGATGCCTGGTACGCCGACGAGAGCGGGCTGTGGGATCACGACGCGCCGGTGGTCGAAGGCGACTGGGAACGGCCACGAGGGCCCAGCAACTCCTCCTTCGCCGTCTACGAGTTCCAAGGAACCCTCGGTTCGTTCAAGGCGCACTTCTGGGCTGGAGAGCGGTGGGAGGCCGTACGCGACCATGCCGACCCGCTGGTGCGGGCCAGGTTGGACACCTTGCTGCTCGCGCTGATCTGGGGAGGGCTGGACGGTGATGCGGAGCATGTGGATCAGGGCTTCTTCTGCGATGACGCCGCCGTCACCCATGGCGTGCTGCTCGCGAGGTCGCCGGACAGCGTGCGGGAACTGTCAGCGACGTGGGAGGAGGTACGGACCTGGCTCGACGGGTTGCGTGGGGCGTTCGACGAGCATGCCGCCGTGCCCGAGGGCTGGGTCCGCGACTTCGACGAGTTCACCGACCTGCTGGACGGCTGGGGCCGCGTCCTTTCCGAAGCCGCCCGGCGAGGTTGGGGACTCGTGGGGCTGAGCGAGTAGGGCACGACCGGTCGCCTCGCGGGACGTGGCCACGCCGGATCGCTGCGTACGGCTCGCCCTTCGACATCTGCGGCACGACTGGCACGTTTCACCGAGAGCCTCCCGATTCGGCCCTGGCAAGAGCCCGGCGCCTCCCGAACTCACCAACACCACCTGGCCAAAGACCGGGGTGTCTTCCGAACCCATCGACAAGTGACTTCACAGCTGCGGTTCTGGCACATGCTCCGTGAATGGTCTTGGTGGTTCTCGCCGGCAGGAGGCGCGCCTCATGTGGGCTGCACGGAGCATGCGTCACCGGGGTCCGGTGAGGCCGGATTCGAGATCGTTGACGGGATGTGTGCCGGAACTCGAGTACGGGCAGCAGTTGTGCGCCGATTTGGGAGACAGTCAACGCCCGCGTGCGGATCGAAGCGTTCGCGGGTTTCGACAGCACGGATGTGAAGCGGTTGCCCTCAGGGGTGCTGGGGCGTGGCGGCTGGCGGCTGGCGGCTGGCGGCTGGCGGCTGGCGGCTGTTCAAGGTCACCTGCATGTCGAGGACCACACCGCCGCGCCCGCTCGATGTCGAGGCGCTGTTCCCGGAGCTGTCGGCCCACCAGGGCACCACCGCCCGGCTCCATCCGCGTCCCGGCCGACCGGACGTGGCGGACAGCTCCGTGGGGGTCCGCTGCCGTGGCCGACGCCCGACGGACGTCCGCGGGCAGCGGCAGACCCTGGCTTCCTCGCGGCTCCGTGAACCGAACTCCGGTCTCACGGGAGAGGAACGGCAGCTGCTGAAGCAGCTGACTGACGGTTTCGAAATGATCCGCAGCTGCGGTCGAGGGAGATCATGCTGTGAGAGCACGCTGAGCCCCGCAAGCGAACGGAGCCCGCATCGATGGCAGGACTTCCCGGCGCATTCCAGTCGATCACGTTCGCGGCCTGGCGTGACCGTCTTCCTGGGCAGAACCGCGCCTCCGATCGGTACTACGTCACGCTGGCGGAACTCCTCGTGCGCCTCGGGAGCTTTGGGCTCGGCCTCACTTGGAAGGTGCGGATCGACGGCGCTCGACTGGTCACCAGGCTTGCCGAAATCGAGAAGGCTTCCTCCGGTACCGGGATCGGCACCCTGGAGCTACTGGCCCTGGTCGCGCCGGACCTTCAGTTCGTTGACGCGGACTTCGCGGGGTACGCGGACCATGAGCTGAAGGTGGTGCTGCGGGAGTTCGACAGCACGAGTTGGGACCTCTGCACCGCGGACGCCTCGGTGGTCCGGGAGATCCGCCAGCACTTCCCGGACGCGGTACCGACTCCTGAGGACGTTCTCCGGGAGATCCCCTGGCCGGCCAACCGGCGAGAAATCTGATCCAACGCTCCTCCTGGCCGTTTCTGGGCGTTGAACTGTGGGTCCTGCGCTCGGCGATCTTGGTCTGGAGGGTGTCCGGGGGCGCGCTGATCTTGTTCCGGACGACCTGTGGGAGCGGGTGGCCCTGGTGCTGCCGCCTCCTCCCGAACGACGCCACCGCCATCCCGGGCGACTGCGCGTTCCGGGCAGGGCGGCTCTCGTCGGCATCATGTACGTGCTGCGGACCGGCGTCGCCTGGCGCGACGTGCCGGCCGAGGTCGTGGGCTGTTCCGGCGTGACGGCCTGGCGTCGGCTGCGGGTGCAGGGCAGCGGCCGGCGGTGGTGTGATGACCGTGCTGCGCTGACAACGGTCATCCTTACCGCCGCGTCTTACGGCTGAAAGTACTCTGACATCAGACGGCTGACCCGTTCTGGTTGCTTGATGTTCACCAGAGGGAACTCCTCCACCACCGGCTTCAGGTCGACGACCGGGGCCCTGAGGCCGCGTCGAGGCCCATCACCGTCAGTTCGCGGCCGTGAACGGACCTGATGGCGCAGGACGTCACTCCGATGTGGTTCGGTCTACGGGGGCCACGTCCGGCGAAGACGCCGCCGGGTGGGAGGCCGGAGCGGCCGCGGTAGGGGCGGGGTCCACGGTAGTCGTCGTCTTTCGGGAACTGGTCGAAGATGAAGAGGACCTCCACGTGGGAGCACCCCTCCAGACCCTGGAGACAGGTCTCGCCGAAACGCTCGTCGGTGGTGGTCGTGCTGCGGACAGCACCCCCGTTATCCGTGTGCTGGACGTCCGTCCGATTGTTCAGGACTGTACCTATCGGTGTGATCTCGAAGTTCGGCACGGCCGGAGGCTGTCCCCGCCGCACCCGTGCCGACATCGAGGCGGTCGATACCGCCGTGGATCGCACAGACCCCACCCTGCGTACGGCGACGGGCGGGGCGGCCCGCGTACGGGTGACAGGATTCAGGGCGGACGGGAAACCAGGCCGCCCTGCCCCGTCCACCTCCGTCAGGTCACGGTGCACGCCGGCCGGGGAACATCGTTCACGGTGAGGTCGCTGACCACGATCCGGTGGTCCTCGGTGGGCGTATGCAGCCTGCAGCTACGGAAGTTCACGCCCCGGCCGAGGATGTAGTCGAACTTGGCCGCCTCGGTGGGGAACCCGGGTCCGGTCCTCGGGAGGGTCTTGTTGCACCGGGGATCCTTGACCGGCCCACAGAACTGGTCGACGTCCTTGAACCCGGCCTTCCAGATCGGGTCCATGACTTTCGTGACGTGCGGCCGGGTGTTGAAGTCACCGAGAACGAGTGCGCGAGGGTGCGGTCGCGTGGCGGCCGCCAGTTCTCCAGCCTGCAACTTCCGCAGTTCCTCGTGGCCCGGTGCACTGAGGTGCGTGTTGAACACCCGGATCCACTGGCCGTTGAGCTTCGTGGTGAAGGACTGCATGCCACGCGCCTCCGTCCACCCCTCGTCGTCGCTGTAGCCCTTCTTGTTGTGCGCCCTGACCGTGGTGCCCTTGGCGTAGATGATCGCGGTGCCCAGCCGGCCCGGGCACCCGGCGTTCAGGGCGGCCAGTCCACTCCGGTACTCGTACTTGAGCCCCGCTTCGTTGAGTTGCCGAACGGCCTCACGCACTTCGTTCAGGCAGGACTCCTGCAACGCGGCCACCTGTGGCAGGAAGTGCTTGATCTGTTTCGCGATCGCCTTCGGCGTGCCGAGGCCCTGTCCGTTCGTGTTCCATGTCATGAATCGGTTGGCGATCGGCTTCAGGGGTTCCTCGGCGGCGGCAGGCCCGACGTTCGCAGGTCCGGCGTACGCGGGCGTCATGAGCCCTGCCACCAGCGCCATCGACCCGATCAGCCACGCCTTCGTGGCGCGCCGTGCCGTGCGTGCTGTGCTGCTCGGTCTGCTCACGTTTTCTCCTGTTCCTTGTGGGCTCATCACGAACGTAGGAACACCGCCTTGAGAAAACCTTGGAGAGACCCTGGATGCTCGGATCCACGTCCACTGAGTTCAGCACTCAAGGTGACGACGCTGGGCGAGGGAGACCGGTTCTGTGCACGAGTTGGTTCTGACTCGCTTTCCGTGAACCGGTCGCGGTGGGTCATGTGACGTAGCTCAAAGGCTGTGCTTCTGGTGCGCTTCTGGGGCGAGAAAGTCTCGCACCGCGGAGGTGACCAGATCGCGGATGTGCTGCTGGTCCGGAGGTCCATCGTTCAGCAGGTCGAGTGCTCTCACCAGATCAACGACGGGTTGCAGCGCGTCGGGGTGGTCGAGTTCGGTGGAAAACCTCGGCAAGGTCGTCGCTGTCCTGCACACCCTGTGAACAGCAGAGGAAAGAGGGCCGCCCGGCAAGGCGCGGTGGTTCCCGGGCGGCCCCCTTCGCCCACGCCCCGGCGGAACGCCGGAGGGGCACACCCCTGACGGCCCGGGCCGGACGCGGTAGGGGAATCAGCGCCTCTCCGGGTGGAGGGGGGCCGGCTCTCGCCTCGCGCGTCGCCGCGCTCGGTGGGACCGGCGGCGTGCGCACCGCCCGAAGCCGGCATTCGAGAAGGAAGTCCGTCCGCATCAGCGAGAAGCCGTCGATGCGAGACCGCGGTCCCCGGAACTGCCTGCACGATCTACTGTGCCGGAGCGAGGTCTCCGCACTCAGGTGATCACGGTGACCGGATCGGGCAAGACCCTGGTGGCCACCCGAAGTGCCGAAGAGCTCCGTGCGGGCCGCGTGCTGGTGCTCGTGCCCTCCCCTGGGTCTGCTCGCTCAGGCCGAGGCCGCGTGGCGTGAGGGAGGCCGTACAAGCCCGATGATCGGGGTCTCGTCCTTGTGAGGTGAGGAGGCGACCTTCCCTCACGTTCACGGGGTGCCCCGCGGAGTCCGATGGTCGTGGAGGGCCTGTTCGACGGCGTCGAGGCGCCGCCGCTGCCGACGTGCGGTGAGGGGGTTGACCAGGAACCCGCAGGCCACGAGGAGCTGGAAGCAGGCGTACCCGTAGCGGGCGGCGAGGATCTGGATGACGGCGCTCACCAGCCACAGCAGCGCGGCGGCTCCCGTCACCCAGCGCACCCACCGGCGCTGCTGGGTGTCCAGTGTGCGGCGCTGACGTGCGACGATGTCGATCGCGGCGGGGAACTCGGCGGAGTCTTCCGGCAGCTCGCCCCGCTGTACACGGCGCCCCACCCGCAGATACCGGCTCGCGCTCAGTCCGAACTGCGCCGCTCGGCGCCGAATCCACCACCATGCTCCGGCGGTCGCCCCCAGGCCCAGCAGGAGGGAGACCGCGGCGAACAGCAGGCCCTGAGGAACGTCCACTTCGTCCTCCCCGACGACCGCTCCCAGCAGGAAGCCTGCCAATGCCGCTGCCAGCAGTACGGCGAGGAGGATCCCCACCGTACTCGTGCGTCCCGCACCCACGCGCGCCTCACCGGCCGATCCGGACATGCCCAGCCCCCTTCCTCCCTGCTGTGTTCGACCGGCTACCCCCGTCGGCCGCCGGCATCCCCGCTGTCGCGCAGGGACGCGGTGCACGATGACGATGCGTCAGCGTCCCCAGTAGTCGCGGTGTGGCAGTTCGACCCAGGCATCGGGGGGTCCGACCACCCCGCGTGCGTCGGTCGGGCGCAGTCCCGCGAAGGCGCAGGAGTAGGCCACGGCGTTGCCCCGGTAGAGGTACGAGACGAGTACCTCCTCCGGAGTGTCGTGCTCATCCGGTCCCCCGCCCGGATGCAGGTCCCAGCCCTCGACGGTCCCGTCGCGGGCAATGCTGCCCTGGTTGCCGCTCTTGGGGTTGGCGTACAGGCCGTAGCAGACGGTGCCGGTGGACAAGCGGGTCAGGACGCCCGGCATCTGCGGTGCGTAGCCCCAGGGCTGGGTGACGACGCAGCCGCCCGGCACCGAGGTGACACCGACGATCCGCAGGCTTTCGTCGGCGTCGTACTCGTACGGGTCTTCCAGCAGTACGTCGATGACCTCGTCCGCCACCGGCACCGCCTCCAGGCACCGCACCGCCTCGGCCGCGTCGATGCCAGCGACGCAGGCCAGCCCGGTGCCGTCGTAGTAGAACGTGCCCAGTGCCGTGATGAGCCGATGGGCCTCCTGCGCCACCGCACGCTCGGCGTCGGTCAGGCACTCGCCTTCCGGCACCGGGAACAGGTCCGGTGTCGGGCCGGCCAGGGCCAGCCGTCCCGGTGACCAGCCGCCGAGCGACGGGCGCCATGGGTCGGCCCCGGCGGCGGCGAGTGCCCGGGCGTTGTCCGGCTTCCGGGAGACGACGGCCTCCCACAGCGCCGTCACTCCGTTCTCCGTCGCGTCCACGTCCGCGACCCGGCCGGCCAGCTCGGCGACGACCTGCGAGGACCCGAACACCGCCGCGCGGTGCAACGGGCGTCCCCCGCTCCAGTGCTCCGGATCAGCGCCTCCGTCGAGACGCCGGCGGATCTCGGCCGCGTCCGTCCAGTCCCAGCCCATGCCGACCCAGCCGTCGCTTCCCGCCGTCATCGGTCCCCCTCGTGTCACGCGCTCTTTCGCGTGACACGCTCGCACACGGGTCTGACATCCGGAGCACTGAGCGCTTCTCCCCGGCAGGGTGATCGCGTGATCAACCCCGAACACCGGGACGGGGACGGCCGAAGCAGCCAGGATCAGGGGGTCCGAGAGTTCGAGTTCGGGGCATGGGTCAGCAACCAACGGAGCAGAGCCGCGACGCTAACGCCGGAACGCGTCGAACCACTCTCCGCCATCGGCATGCGCTGAGCCTGATTCAGTCCCTGTACTGGCGATGTCGGCCCGCCGGTGAGCGACACCGTTGGCGAATCAGGCAGTTGTGTCCACAGGGTCTGCGGGGCAGGAGGAAGGCTGTGTCGGTTCCGCACTCGTCGGCACCGGGGGCAGCTTGCGCTGTCTGTTGGCCCGGGGTCCTCGTGGGCGAGTGCAAGGCGTGTCCTGGGCCCACAGGCGCCGTGGGCGGTGTACCAACGAGGGCGGGAGGTTCGGGCCTTGTTCGAGGGATTCGAGACCAGTCGGGTCCAGGTCGGTGAAGCATCGATTCTCGTTCGCTACGGTGGGGAAGGGCCTCCGGTGGTACTGCTGCACGGCCACCCCCGGACATCTGCGACGTGGCATCGTGTCGCCCCACTCCTCGTCCGGCGAGGTTTCACCGTGGTCTGTCCCGATCTCCGGGGGTACGGCCGATCCACCGGTCCGGCACCCACCACGGACCACGCCGGGTACTCCAAGCGGGCCGTCGCAGGTGACGTGGTCGAGGTGATGCGCTCCCTCGGCCATGCCAGGTTCGCGCTCGCCGGGCACGACCGCGGAGGCGCTGTCGCGCTGCGTCTTGCACTCGATCATCCCGACGCGGTCTCGCGGGTGGCGCTGATCGATTGTCTGCCCCTCACCGAGCACCTGTCCCGCATCACGGCCGAGTTCGCCACGCAGTGGTGGCACTGGTTCTTCTTCGCCCAGCCGGATGTTCCCGAGCGGGTCATCAACGCCGATCCGGACAGCTGGTACCGCGGCGATCCCCAGAGGATGGGGCAGGAGAACTACGACGAGTGGCGCGCGGCTACGAGAAACCCCGACGTGGTGAGGGCGATGCTGGAGGACTACCGGGCCGGCCTCACCATCGACCGGCGGCACGAGGAGGACGACCGCGCCGCCGGGACACAGATCCAGTGCCCGGCGTTGATCCTGTGGTCGCTGCGGGACGACCTCGAGGACCTGTACGGGGACCCGTTGAAGATCTGGCGGCAGTGGGCCCCAGACGTACGCGGCCACGGCATCGATTCCGGGCACCACGTAGCCGAAGAGGCTCCGGAAGCGCTCGTATCCTCCCTTGCGGGATTCTTCGCCGGACGGCCTGAGTGAGAGGCCGTCTCATTCGGCGAGTCCGCGGTGGCGGACGAGGGTGCGGGCGGCGATGTCGGTCGCACCCGCTCAGCCGGCCGAGGTGTTCCGTGTCGCCTCGCACGCTTCGGCGAGGGCCCGCTGCCCGGGGTCGCCGCCGAACAACTGGATCGTGGTGGCGGTCGGGACGTCATCCCTGCCGACGGTCCGCCCGTCCCCCCTGCGGGTGGACAGGGACCGGAGGGAATCCTCGGGGAACGGGGGCGGGCCGGTTCGCCCGGCATCACCAGGCCTGTCCGGTGCTGTGATCTCCGTTGCAGGGCCTCGTTGCTGATGTCGTAACCTCACGGGCCGTGTCGTACCGGTGCCGTGTACGACATCACCGTGAGACTGAAGCGTGTGGGGTGCTGCTGCTCAGCGCCTCGTCTCGTACCTGGTCAGGACCACGCCGCCGGGAAACGTCCGCGTCTCCACCAGGTTCAGGTTCACCCAGTTGTCCAGCGCGGTGAAGAACGGCGTGCCGCCGCCCACCAGGACCGGATGGGCGGCGATCACGTACTCGTCGATCAGCCCGGCGCGCATGGCCGCCCCGGCGAGCGTTGCGCCGCCGATGTTCATCGGGCCGCCGTCCTCGGCCTTGAGCCGGGTGATCTCGGCGATCGCGTCGCCGGTGACCAGGCGGGTGTTCCAGTCGACCTTGTCGATCGTCGAGGAGAACACCACCTTCGGCGTGTCCCGCCAGTTCCGCGCGAACTCGATCTCCGCCGGGGTGGCGTTGGGCTGCTGGTCGCCGGTAGGCCAGTAGGAGCTCATCGTCTCCCACAGCTTGCGCCCATACAGCGACAGGCCACTCGCCTGCTCGTGGTCGAGCCACCACTGGAACAGCTCGTGGCTCGGCGGTCCGCTCCAGCCGATGTCGTCGCCCGCCGCGGTGATGTAACCGTCCAGGGTCAGGTTCATGCCGTAGATCAGTTTCCGCATGGCCCAGCCTTCCGTCCGTGGGTGTCCGGTGTATGGACCAGCGCGGCGCGGGAAACTCATCGGTCCAGATCGCCTCGCCGTCGTCCTCCGCCGACACCACCGCCACCTCAGGGTCCGACAGGAACAGGAGCTCTTCCAGCCGGAGCAGCACTTCGTCCACGGCTCCGGACTCTCGGGCACGGCACAGCGGGCATAGCGCATCTCAGGACGATCGAGGACAGCCGATACGAAGATCAACGATTGCGGAGCGTGGATGCCCCGCAGAAGCTGTGCCAGGACCCAGGTTCTGACAGCACCGGACCTTCCTGGCCGGCCGAGCGCGGCGGTGGTCTCAGCGCCAGTCGTCGATCACGTACGCGTCGGGGTGGCTGTATCCGGGTTCGTTGGGCCTGTGCATGGTCACGCCCTGCAGCCAGGTGCGGAAACCGCGGTCGATCATGCGCCGGTAGGCATCGGGGCGACCCAGGTTCATTCCGGCGTCCAACTCACCCAGTCCGCGCTCGGCGGCCAGCCGCTCGCACGCGTCGAGCAGTCGCTCGAACCGGTCGGCGGCCTCCGGACCAGGACGTACGGCGCCGAATTTGACGAAGCACACGTCCGTGCCGGCCTCTGACCCGGCTCCGCAGTGGCAGACGGCCAGGCCATCGAGCTCGGAGCCAGCGCCGTGGAGCAGGATGGTGTCGCCGAGTCCCTGCGCGTGCGCGGCCACGATCTCGCGTTCCAGGCTCAGGCCCTCGTACACGGATCCTGTCAGTGCGCGACAGAGGCTCAGCGCGTCGGGCCGCTCGGCGGCGGGCAGTTCGCCGTAGAGCACTCTGCCGGGGACTGCGGCACCGTCTGTGACCTGCTTCTTCATGATGGCTGTGAGGAATCGAGGCCAGAAGCCGTACCGGCGGTAGAGCTCAAGGTGCTTGGCACTGTGGGAGAAGGTGAACAGGCCGAGGTGGCGGTTCCCCCAGGCGTCGAAGCAGCCCATGACCGGCTCCATCAGACGCCTGCCGATGCCCTGGTCCCACAGATCCGGACGCACGGTCAACGGGCCGAAATAACCGACGCTGCCCCAGTTGGTGGCGAAGTTCGATCCGGCGAGCTCGTCCTCGACTGTCGCCGCGAACGCCGCCCGCGGATCTGCCGCCCAGCGGGTGCGGACGTAGTCGACGGTCCCGAAAGGATCGGGGACCCCGAGGAACGTCCCGAAGGCCATCCTGCAGATCTCATCGGCCCGATCCAGGTCCGACTCATCCAGCGGGCGGACTGATACCGGGGCCACTCCGCTTTTGCGCTCCGCTGCTGGTGGGATCATCGCTCTCTCTCCTTCCCACCCCCGTTCCATCGCACCACGGGAGGTGCCTCGCAAGCTAGGCGAACGGTCCGGCGATATACCCGAGGATCGAGGACCAGGCCGGTCTGCCTTGCCTTTCCGGGGGAACCGCGGCAGGCAGCCGACGCCGGCGACCCCATGGCCGCCTGGACCGCCCTCTCCGGCTCCGCACGGTAAGCGGCCCGGGTCGGCTCCTACGAGTGCGGAGGCTGAGGAAAGCCACCCTGCTCGGGATGGGAGTCAGCCGACGGGTGCTGTCCGTTCCCGTGAACATCGCCCTCGCCCCCGGGCGGGCGCCACCCAGAGTGCTGAACGACCGCTGCCGTGATCCGCGAGCAGAACCAGCACAGGGCACGGGCGCATCGAAGCATCCTGGCGGGAGCGAGCACTCAACGCCAAAGAACAACTGGCCCGATTCCAGGACGAGATACTCGCTCAACGGCAGCGGATCGGGGAGCTGATGGGCCAGCTCATGGACTTCGGACAAATGGTTCCCGGCGAACCCGTCCAACGGATCACCACCGGGAACACCACCCTCAAGCGGCGCGTCCAGCAGCTGTCCCAGGAACACGAGCCCTGCGAGGACGGCTCGAAGGCGCACGCTCCAACCTCCGCCTGACCGGCAGGGCGCTTACCGTCCGGACGGCCGGGCTCAGCCGGTTGTCTTGATCGTCTTCATGATGAGGTGGGACGTGTAGCGCAGGACGGCGGGCAGGCCGCTGAGTTTGCCGGTGGCGAAGGCTTCGTAGGCAGCGTGATCGGCGACGGCGACGCGGATGAAGTAGTCGGGGCGGCCGTACATGCGCCGGAACTCGACGACCTCCTCATAGGAGGCGACAGTGGTCTCGAACTCCTCCACGGTTTTGCGGTCGTTCGCGTAGATCTCGACATCGATGAAGACCTCCAGCCCGCGACCGACGGCTTCGGGGTTGATGGCCGCCCGGTAGCCGGTGATGACCCCGGCTTCTTCCAGGCGCTTGACCCGGCGCAGGCACGGCGGTGGGGTCAGCCCGACCCGCTTGGCCAGCTCCACATTGGTCAGCCGACCGTCTTGACTGAGATGAAACAAAATTTCACGGTCTACCGCATCAAGCTGAATTTCATTGCCCACAGGGTGATCATAAGGGCCCAAGAGGAAACCATATAAGGGCAGACCCTTACTAAAATTGCGGCATGGAATCAAGTCCCGCCGTCGTTGAGTGCTCTCGCCCGGCGCTGTCATCTCCTGCGCCGAGGAAACGGTCGGCGGCACGGGCCGCTGCCCGCGACTGTGCGTCCGTGGGCCTGGCTATGATCCCGCTCGGCCTCGCCTTCGGGACACTGGTCGTCCAGTCCGGCCTCGACTGGTGGTGGGCGGGCCTGTCCGCCGCGCTGATCTACGGCGGCTCGTTCGAGTTCCTGCTCATCGGCATGGTCACCGCCGCAGCACCGCTGGTGTCCATAGCCGTGGCCGCGTTCCTGGTGAACGCCCGGCACGTCTTCTACGCCCTGTCCTTCCCCCTGCACCGCGTACGCGGCCGTCTCGGCAAGACGTACAGCACCTTCGCGCTCACCGACGAGGCGTACGCCCTGACCTCCACCGAGCACTCCCGCTCCTGGTCCAGCCCGCGCATCCTGTGGGTCCAGCTGTTCATGCACCTGTACTGGGCCGGCAGTGCGACCGCGGGCGCCCTGCTCGGCGCGCTCGTCCCCGACAGCGTCACCGGTCTGGACTGCGCACTGACCGCCCTGTTCACCGTCCTGGCCCTGGACGCCATCCGCGACCTGCACGGCGACGTCCCCACCCTCGTGCTGGCACCCCTGTCCGCCGTGGCCGCCCGGCTGGTCTTCCCCGACCAGATGCTCCTGGCCGCCTTCGCCCTGTTCACCACCGGGCTCCTGGCCCGCCACCTCGCCACCGGCAGGAAGCACCGCCATGCCTGACCCCCGCTACGCCATCGCCGCGGTCCTCGTCGCCGCCGCCGTCACCTGGGCCCTGCGCGCCCTGCCCTTCGCCGCCCTCGCCCCCCTGCGCGAAAGCGGCACCGTCCAGTACCTCGGCACCCGCGTGCCCGCCGGCGTCATGGTGATCCTGGTCGTCTACTGCCTGCACGACCTGCCCGTCACCGAAGCCCGCGCCGCGGCCCCGCTCGCCGCACTGGCCGTCACCGTCGCCCTGCACCTGTGGCGCCGCAACGCCCTGCTGAGCATCCTCGGCGGCACCGCCGTCCACGTGACGCTCGCCAGTACCGTCTTCGCCCACTGAGAAGGACACCCCCGTTGAGCACCGGCAGCTACTTCGAGCCCATCGGCGAACGCCGCTACGGGCCCACCGCACACGCCAGCGGGGCATGGGACCCGACGAACGGCACTTCAGCCCGCTGGGCGCGAGGCGCGGCGTGAGGTGGGCCCCGCTTCGCGTGTGCCAGGGTTTCCTGATCTGCGGGATTCCGGGATCGGCGATCCGGGCTGTGTTCTGGTTCCGGGTGCGATCCATGGCGGTGAGCTTGTTGCGTGCGGCTTCGAGGCTCACGCGAAGGCCTTCTTCTCCGCCGAGCCAGCCGTTGAGCTTGGCCTCTGCGGTGCGCTCGGTCAGGCTGCGGGTGATCTCGATCAGTCGCGTCCGTTGAGTGGGGCCGACTCGAAGCATGGGGTGGCGGATGCAGGCGTGTTCGTGTTTGCAGGGCGTTCCGCAGGGCCGTCCGCAGGGATCGTCATTGACCGAGGAAGGAACGGTAGGAACGGACCAGGTCTTCCCGGAAGACCGTTGATGGTGGACTCGGGTATTGGAACTGCCTGAGTGCCCCCGGTCCGGGGCCCATGGGCCGCCGGACCGCGGTGCGAGTCGCCGTGCGTGGCCGTGCCGGGAACCGGTCAGACCTGCTCGAAGTGGAACGCCTTGATGAAGCAGTCGCGGGGCTGGGCGACGGCGAAGAGGATGCACTCCACGAGTGACTGCGCGGTGAGGGCATCCTTGGCCTCGCGCGGTGTGGTCTCCCACTCCTCGGAGAGCGGGTCAGGATTGTCGAAGTCGGGCGGGTAGAGGGAGATCACCCGGACCCCCTGGGGCCTCAGGCGCTTGGAGAGGATCTCGGCGAACCCTGCCTGGGCGCTCTTGGCCGCGTAGAACGCGTCGTGTGCGTCCGAGCGGTGATGACCGGCTGTTCCACAGGCGGAAACCATGGTCACCACGTCCGGCTTATACGAGTTGAGGAGAAGAGGGAGGAAGTTCTTCACGGTCAGGACGGTGCCGGTGGCGCCGGATGCGATGGTGTCGACGACGTCGGCGTCGGAGGCGGATGGGAGGTCTGGTCCTTCGAGGTAGCGGGACCCGTTGTTGATCAGCAGGTCAATGCGGTCGGTGTGCCGGGCGACGCCGGCAGCGAAGTCGCGGATCGAGGCCTGGTCCGTCAGGTCGCAGGCGAAGGCGTGGACCTGCTGGTGCCCTCGGCCGCGCATCTCGTCGCGGACACGTTCAGCGGCGGCGAGAGTGCGCGCGGAAAGGAAGACCTCGGCGCCGAGGTCCGCGAGACGGATGGCCAGAGTGCGTCCGAAATCGCGGCCGGCGGCGGTGATGACCACACGGTGATCGTCGAATCTCATGTCAGTGCTCCTGGTGCGTAGAGGCGGGGTTGTGGTGAGGTGCAGCGGGGGGGGGCACGGTCCCGGCGTGTGCAGCCGTTCGGCTTGTCCACAGGTGGGACAGGGGCGCCGGAGCTCGGCGTCCGGCGTGGTGCAGGGGCCGCAGAAGGGAGCGTCGGCGGTGCCGGAGTGGATGCCGCGCATTCGTCCGCAGACGGTGCAGTGAGCTTGGCGCCTGTCACAGCCGCCGCAGCGGGGCAGGCCGGTGAGTTTCGAGAGCGTGCAAGGCGCGGTGCGACCGCAGATCGGACGGAGCAGGATGGGCAGGGGACGGCAGTTCGGGCAGATCGGCCCGTCCCCGGTGCGGGAGTCGACCATGCGTGACTCGCCGCAGGTGATGCAGGTCTCCAGGTGCGCCGGGTCCCTGACCAGGCAGCCCGGACACAGTGGTCGCCCCTCGGCCTCGCGGGTGGCCGGCTCGCGCCGGGCGCCGCAGCGTACGCATTCTTCGAAGCGGGACTTGGCGATGCGGTTGCGGCAGACCCGCTGCCCGTCCAGTGGCTTGTCGATGCGGACCAGCCGGTGGCAGCGAGGGCAGGCGGGCCGGACGATTCCGGCGACCCCGGCCTCGTGCAGCAGGTCGACGAACCGCAGGATGGCACGGTGCTGCGCCAGGCAACCCTCCCCGGTCAGCAGGCGAGGGTTGTCCTCCAGAGCCCAGACCGCTCTCTGGCGATGGTGAGGACGGTGGGGCGCCGACCGGCGGAGGGCCTCGGCGACCGCATCGTGGTCGGCGCCCGGGGCGATCGCGGTGATCAGTTCGTGGACGACCGCGGCAGGATCACGGTCGTCGGTGTCGGGACGCATCGAACAGCGCGCCGGGCCCCTGCGGTCCCGGGAGCTGACGCGTCGGACGTTTCCGCAGACGGTGCACTCGGCGGTCTCCTGCCCGCAGACCGAGCAGCGCCAGTCCTGCTCCTCGCGCTGGAGGGTGCGCAGCTGCTTGCCGCACTCCGCGCAGACCGGTGCCGCGATCGCCGGGGCGCCGGCCTTGCGGAACTCGATGAGCAGATCGCCGATCATCCGGGGTGCCGGGGACCGGCCGTCGGTCAGGGCGGCGAACCGCACCGCCAGGGCCCTGGCCACCTGTCGTGACCTCGCTCGGCCGTCCGCGACCGCGGTGACCACGGTCCGGATCGTCACGACGCCGAGTTCCTCCTCGGCATCGGTGACGAGGCCTGTGATCAGGCCGATCGGGTCCGCGACGGCGCGATCCAGCTGGTCAGTCGTGGTCAAGGCCGGTCGACCCCTCTGATCCGAGCACGCTTCGGACGCAGTCCGCCGAGCCCCTCCGACCCGCGCGCCGAGCCGCCGGCGGCTGCCCTCTTCGGCTTCTTCACGGCCCCGGCCGCCGCAGGGAGCTCGATGAGGTCGTCCATGGTGCAGTCGAGGATGTCGAGCAGGGCCACAGGGTTTTTCAGGCTCAGTCGCTCCGGTCGCTCGACGACGAGCCGGCAGACCTGGCTCGTGGACAGCGTGATGCCGCGTTCGGCGAGCGGAGGGAGGAGGTCGCTGGTGGAGAACATCCCGCGGTCGGCCGTGACCTTGCGCAGGTGCCAGTGGTAGTCGGGCTTGGCGGCCATCGCCGGATCCCTCCTGTCTGGCCCCGTCGAACGCCGGGGCCAGTTCCTTGTACAGGGAAGTGTTCGCGAAGTCATCGCTGACGTGCGTGTAGACGGCCAGAGAACTGCCGCACTCGTGGCCGACCTGCTGCTGGACGAAGCACCGGTCCACCCCGTCCTCGGTCAGGTCCGTGACATACGAGTGCCTTGTGTCCGCAGAGGCCGTGTGCGGGTGACTTCGTGTGACCATCGAGCAGGTCCGCTGCCGGAACCGCGTTCGCGACGGTGCCAGCGGCGCGTGTTGCATCCCAGCCCTGCCGGCGTGACGCAGCTCACTGCCTTGCTCATGGCGGTGGAACCGCCGGGCCGTGCGCGTCCGCTGTGGCAGGGTCGGACCATGCCCTTTGATCACAACGACCACTATCACCGTCTGCTGTTGCGTCAGGTGCCGCGGAATTGCGGTGTGGCCCTGGACGTCGGCTGCGGGACCGGCCGGTTCGCTCGTCGGCTCGCTCACCTGGGCATAGAGGTCGATGCGATTGACTCGTCGGAGGAGGCCATCGCGCAGGCCCGCGCGCTGTCGGGGCGGATAGCCGGTGACCGGAGCCCACGCTTCCAGCACGCGAACGTCACCGAAGTCGAACTGCCCAAGGCTCACTACGACTTCATATCGTGCCTCGCCAGCATCCATCACATGCCGTTCGACACCGTCGCCGCACTGCGTGACGCACTCGCGCCCGGCGGCGTACTCGTGATCTTGGGCTGCTATCCGGAGAAGACCCGGCTCGACTGGGCTTGGAGCCTGGCGGCCGTGCCCGTCAACGCCGTCGCCAGGCTGACCGTCGCCTTGAAGGACAGGCTCCGCCCTGCCGCCGCTGCGACCGGTCGAGAACAGGTGAAAGCGCCGGTGAGCCAGCCGGCCGTTCCCCTGCTGCAGATCCGTCGGGAGGCCGCGGTCCTGCTGCCTGGATGCAGCATCCGCAGGCTCCTCTTCTGGCGCTATCTGCTCGTCTTTCGCAACAGCGGCTGACGGGACCGCCGCCCGTACCCGCCTCGACTGCAGGTCCCGATCACTGTGGTTCGTGGTGCTGGGAGGCGGCTGACCCGGCTTGTTCCGGCTGCGGCCTCGCGGAGCCGGACGATCTCCTCGTGCTGTGCGGCGAGCCGGGCCAGGGTCTGGGTGCGGAGGTTCTTGAGCTCACCGATCGTCTGCTCCGATGGGGTCAGCCGTTCCCCGAGCTCGGCGTTCTCCGCCTTGAGACGGGTGATCTGAGCCTCACGGGGGTCGGGATATCGCCAGCCTGCTGCAGGACTTGGAGACGTCGCTCGAACTCGGTGCGGAGGTGAGCGTAACGACCTCGTGCACGGTAGGCGGTGAGACGCCGGGCTCCTGATCGTCGATCATGGTCCTGTGGTGGGGAACACGTCTCGTGCAGCGATCACCAGCGACCGGAGGATCACGGGCCTGTCGGCTGATGTGATCGCTGAACCCGCTGCCGGGACAGGTCCGTTGTGGCACGAACGGCATCAGACCAGGCTTGCCTCCAGGCTCCGGAAGCGGGCGATCGGTGCCGGCACGAAGCACCGGCTGGTCTTCGTCGACCGGTTCCTGGCCACCCTCGTACACCTCCGACACGGAGTCACGCACGACGTGCTCGCCTGCTGGTTCGGCGTGGACCGCTCCACCGTCACCCGCGCCATCGGCGAGGTGCGGCCCCTGTTCGCCGAGCGAGGATGCACGATGAGCCCTGGCCTTCGGCTACGGCCCCTGGCCGAGGTCGTCGACCACCTCGGCACCAGCGGGAAGCCCGGCATTTCGACGGCACCGAGATCCGGGTCCGCCGGCCGGACGCCGGGACCGGGACAGGTTCGTCCCCGGCAAGAGCAAGCAGAACGCGGTCAAGACCACGGTCGTCACGGACGGCGACGGCCGCGTGTTCTTCTGCAGCCCGACCAGGCCCGGCAGCTGCGCGGACACCAACCACGCCCGCCGGCTCGGGCTGGTAGAGCTCCTGACCGACGCATCCGCGTCGAGCACGGCGTCGCCCACTTGAAAAACTGGCGGGCCCTGATCCGCCACCTCGGCCGCCGCGAACACATGAGCCACGTCGTCCAGGCCGTCGCCAGCCTGCTCCCGCACCAGCAGACCGCGGACCTGGCGTCGGCACGACGGACGTGAACACCGAGCCCTACCGCCGTCCTCGGCGCCTCACCGCCCACCGTGCACGAGGTCGTTAGTGCAGGAAACACGTTTTTCCCGGGCCAGAGGGCTGCTTCGAGGGATTCACCGATGCCAGAGGAACGATACGCAGCCGCTGACACTGGAACGGCACTTCGCACACGGGACCGCGCGGAGGCCCCGGCGACGCGCAGCAGGCTGAGCGGCGCCGCGGTCCTCGGCCGTGCCGCTCGTCCCCTCCGCCCGCTCCAGCCAGAGGTGTGTCCGGCATGGGGTCGGCGACAGCCGTACGGATGGTGCTGTGGGGTCGCTGAGGGTGTCGGGCATGAGCCGGCACCCCGGACCGCCGACGACCCCGGAACCAGGTCGGATACCTCCGCCTCGACCATGTCCATGTCCCTGGGGACGGCCTGCAGCAGGCCGGACAGCCGCACGCCGAGACGGCCCTCCAGAATGTCCAGCGCAACAGGCGTCGGAACGGTGGCCGACGAGGTCTGCACCGGGACCAGGCCCTCCGCCGTGATTCGATCGGCTGTCTCCGGCCGGTCTCCCCCATCGGCCAGATGCTCGAACCGGCTGCCGGTGAACGGGCACCCCGCCAGGAGGCATGCCTATGCCGAAGTAACGCCGCAGGTCAGCGACGGCACACCCCGCACTCAGCAGCACGCGCAACCGCTGCCCCAACGGCGACGACGATGTCCCAGTGGAAGAGATCACACGAACCCGTCCTTCATGAGGCGAGCAGTGCCCCGAATCCCCCACCGCCCATCTCCGGCCGGAGGAGCGTGGAAGCTCCACACCTGATGCAGGGCGTGGAGCCCAGCTCACTCAGCGGAAGGGACCGTCGGTCGCGAAGGCGTGGGCTGCAAAGCGCTTGCCCATTCGACGGTATGCGGCAGCGGTGGGGTGAAGACCGTCGGCCAGGTCTTCTGCCTCGTCCGGGCCGAGCAGCTCGCGTCCGTCGAGATAGTGGAGGTGGGGATCAGACTCCTGTCGTGCCGCGGTGATCCGGGCCAGCTCGGCACGGACCACCGCCAGCGACAATGCCCCGCCGGCCACGTCGGCCGGGTCGCCCAGGGCAGCGAGCCTGCCGTCCGGGCCGGTCGCGGTCGGGCCGGGGGCCTCCTCCAGGGCCGGACAGCTCACCGGAGAGATCAACAGCAGCGGGACGTCTGGGTGTCCGTCCCGGATCGTGTCCAGGAATCCGTGTACCGCCGGGCCGAATGTCCGCAGCCGGAAGGCGGCCAGGCTCACGATGTTGATGCCCACCTTGAGGCTGATCAGGTCGGCGGGAGTATCGCGGATCGTCCGGGCGACATAGGGGTCCAGCAGCGCGTTGCCCGCCTGGCTGAGGTTGATCACCTCCACTCCTCCGAGCGCCGCTGCCACCACCGGCCAGGTCCCGGTCGGACCGTCGGCCTCGATGCAGTGGCTGATGGAACTGCCGTGGTGCACCCAGCGGCGCCGCCCGTCCGGCAGCGGTGCCAGCACGTCGCCGTCAGCGCGCAGTGCCACCAGTTCCGTTGGGGTCTGCTGTGGCAGCCACAACTCGACGTCCTTCATGCCGGCCGGCAACCCGGCGAACCGTACGGTCCCTGGCTCGCCCGGGACGAGTCGCTGCACGGCCCCGGGGCCCGCCATCCGCAGCACGTTGCCCACCGGCGCCTGCTGACGCCCGACCAAGACGCCGTCGACCAGCAACTCCAGCATCCCGGTCGGCCGGGGGCGGGGGTCGGAGTCGAGCTGGCCGGTGGAGGTGAGTACCTCGAACTCCAACTCGCGCGCATCGGTGCGGAACACCAGCCGCACCCCCGAGGGCATCACGGTCACCCCGTAGACCGACGGGTCCTGGTACTGCTCCTTGGTCCACGCGGGCAGCCGGCGCGGCATCACCCCTGCCTGTGTGGTCTCCAGGTCCAGCGCGCCCCGCAACTCCACCGGCCCGCCCACCAGTGGAACCGCCCGCATCGCCACCGTCACCGCTCCTGTCCCAGGCCGATGTGGCCCGAAAATGACATCACCCCGGTGCCTTCGCGGCTCATCGACGTCCACCGAACTCCCAGTCGTGGACCGCGATGTCCGCGTACCGGTCCGGATTCAGGACGGCTCGTGCCGTGTCCGGATCCGGGGCCCTGAGCAGCACCGCCGTACCCAGCCAGGAGTTGCCGTCGTCGGACAGCAGTGGCCCGTACGCGACCAGTTCGTCCCGGTCGAGCGGCAGGGCGAGGTCGGCGTCCGGGCCCTCGCCGAGGCCGAGCACCAGGTAGCGGTTGCCACCGGTCCGGCCACCGGGGAAATCCCACATGGTGCGCCCCAGCACGTTGCGCCACCGGCGCAGCAGCACGTCCCGGTACGCGCCGGCCTGGTAGTTGGGCTCGTCGAAGGCGAAGGCGCGGGCGGCGGCGGGATCGGGCAGGTCGACGATGTGCACGCTGCCGGTGGGTGTTTCACCGTCATCGGCGAAGGTCGGGCCGCGAGCGATCAGCTCCTTCGCGTACCGGTCCATGTAGGACCAATGCTCCTCCAGCAACTCCTCGCGTAACGCGAGGGAGCCGGGCCGATCACGGTGGTAGCAGAAGAACTCCATGACCACAGACCCTTCCTCACCAAGAGCACCGCCTCAACTGGCTTTTGGCAACGATGGCCCCGCTCTCCACCTGCCGGGCTGCGGCCGTGGACGCGGGGGCGCAAGCGGCGGTTCGCCGATCGGAGCTCGTCGGTGGCGTCGGGATGCTTCGTCAACAGGTCCTGCAGGCGCAGGCGCCAGGTGCGGCGGGCCTCGGCCAGTTCCTGCCGACTCCCGGGGCGCTGGGCGGTACTCCGCGGTTCGTCCAGGTGCCGGGCTGCCGTCCGGGTGTGGTCGGCGTCGCCGTTCCGGAAACGGTACAGGGGCGTGTGGGGCGTCAGCGCGGGTACACGCGTACCCGTGGACGGGGGAGCGGCACTGGATGCGGTGAAGTGGGCACCGGGCGGCGGGGTGGTACGAGGCTCTGTGCCGTACGGGACGTCGTCGCCCTGGACGGCGGCAGTGCGCGCATCACCGAAGCCTTTTACCGCGCGGTGGCCTCCCTCCTTCCCCCCGTGTCCAAGCCGAACGCGGCATCCCGGCCCCCGCCCGCGCGATGGACCCGACTCGGCTGGTCGTCGATGAACCGGTCATTGACACCCGTAAGTGCGTGCTGGGCCTGACGGTGAAACCGCGAATCACCGGCGACCTGGTGGAGGTCTCCGTGTGGAACCCCGATCCGGTTCTGCCGGTGGCCAGAGCTGCGGATGCGGGACGGGCCAGCCGGCATGAGTGGGAAACCGCCGTGGTCGTTTGCCGGAATTTCGAATCTCGACGCGAATCGGCTGGAAAGCGCACCACCGTTTGCATCGCCCTCTTCGATGGCTCGACAGCACGTCCTGAGGAATCCCCAAATTCAGCCGCCTGAGGCATGAGAAGGTCGAAGGTCAGGAGATGGTCATGGGCGCGACGGTGCCTGAGCGAACGGAGACCGGCGAAAGCCCTGGAATCTCGACGCCAGAGGGCCGTCCTCCAGCCTGCCGCGCTCGGCGTAACACCGCCGTGCTGGTCGGCTTCACCGCTGTGACCAACCTCGCCGACGGCATGATGAAGATGACTCTGCCGCTGCTGGCGGTCGAGCTCACCGGCTCTCCTGTCCAGGTCACCGCCGTCTCGCTGACCCTCACACTGCCCTGGCTGCTCGTCGCCCTGCACATCGGCGTGCTCGTCGACCGTTTCGACCGGCGGCGGCTGCTCTGGGCTGCCAACGGGATGCGGTTAGCGTCAATGGGATGGCTCACGGTCTCCGCCGTGAACGGTGGCCTCACGCTCGTGCAGCTCTTCACCGCCGGGGGGATCCTCGGTGTCGCCGACGTACTGGCCTCCACCTCTGCGTCCGCCTTGGTCCCGGCTGCGGTACCGGAGGCCGGACGGGAACGCGCCAACGCCTGGATGGTGGGTGCCGAGACCGTGGGACAGGAGTTCGCCGGACCTTTCGTCGGAGGGCTTCTGCTGGCTGCCGGGACGGGGATCGCGCTAGGACTGATAAGCGCTTCCTACGCGCTCGCCGCGCTCACCCTGCTCTTGCTCGTGGGCCGCTTCCGGGCCGACGGGCGCGCTCCGGACGCGGCTCCTGTCTCGGTCAACGGCCGGATAGCCGAAGGGCTGCGCTTCCTCTGGCGCGACGACGTGCTGCGCACGCTGTCGCTGGTCGTCGCCGTGCTCGCCGCCGCCTGGGGCGCCTGGGTGGCCCTCATGCCGCTCTACGCCAAGCGGGCCATGGAACTCGAACCACAGCAGTACGGCCTTGTGGTCGGCGCCCTCGGCGTCGGCGGCCTGGTCGGCGCGGTGGCGGTGACCTGGGTGAACCGGCTGCTCGGTGCTCGCTGGGCGATGTTCGCCGATCTGGTCGGCACCACCGCGATGGTGGTGCTGCCCGCCCTGACCGCCAACACCTGGGCCGTGACGGCCGGTGCCTTCCTCGGCGGCATGGGGAGCACGCTCTGGACGGTCAACACCCGCACCATCATCCAGCGCAAGGTCCCCGACGAGATGCTCGGCCGCTACAGCGCGGCGACCCGGCTCTTCAACTTCGGCGCCATGCCGCTGGGTGCGGCCCTGGTGGGCCTGCTGGCCGAACTGGGCGGTATGCGACTGGCCTTCGCGGTGTTCGCAGTGGCCACAGCGGTGACGCCGGTGCTGTTCCTCAAGAACATCACCAGGTCGGCCGTGGAATCCCGTTAGAGGCACTGCCGCCTGGACCGGCGCCTGCTCCACCCGCCACCGTGACTTGCCCACACCGATACGAACTCGGCCAAACGCTACCGGGACTTGTCCGACGGGTCGGCCGGACGGTCCGCCGTGACCAGCCACGAGGTGCTGCGCAGCCGGACCGTTCCGTCCGACGCCTCGTGGTTGCGCAGATGTTCCGTCAGGGTGCGGCGGGCCCGGACTCGAGCGGCCGTGTCGGCTTCCTCCATCAGGTGGCGGCCGGGGCCGGTTCCCAGCAGGAACTCCGCCGCGTCCTCGGCTCCGTGTCCCCATGTCCCGTAAGCCTGCACCCGGGTAATGGTGATGCCGGTGAATCCGGCCGCGGTGAGGACGTCGCGGATGCGATCCGGCGAGGCCAGGGAGAACATGCCGGGCGACCCCACCCGCCCGAAGTCGCCGACCGGCAGGAAGCCGCGCAGTGACGCCATCGCCGTCACCCAGTCGTTGAGCACGGCATCAGCGGGGCAGACGATCGCCAGGCGCCCGCCGGGCCGCAACGCTCGGCCGATGTTGCCGAAGGCCGCTACGGGATCGGCGAAGAACATCGCTCCGTAGCGGCTGATCGCCGCATCGAAGGTGCCCGTCTCGAAGGGGTGTACCTGCGCGTCGCCCTGCGTGAAGGAAACGTTGACGACGCCCTCCCGCTCCGCGAGGGCCCGGGCCTCGGCCAGCATCGGGCCGGACAGGTCGAGACCCAGTGCGTGTCCCCGGGATGCCCGGAGCGCGGCGAGGCGCGTGGTCTGCCCCGAGCCGCAACCGAAATCGAGGATCCGGTGGTCCCCGGTGATTCCGGCGGCGCCGAGGAGCGGCTCGTTGAAGCCTTGGTTCACGGCGTTCCACCGGTCCCGGTTGCGGGCCCAGTGGGCTCCTTCGGGACCGTTCCATGCCTGCGCCTGCTCGGTGTTGACGATGTCCGGCACGAGTGCCTCCTGTGAGGAACGACAAGAATGGGCGTGCGCCCAAACAGTATGGGCGTATGCCCAAACTGGCAATCCCCGTTACTATCCAGTGGGTTGTGTCCCCGTGAGGGCGGCGGATGCGGAACGGAGGAGGGCCCATGTCACCGCGTGGAGTGGCGACGCCGGACGTACGCGAGCGGCTGTTCGCGGCCGCCGAGCGCGTCGTGGAACGGGACGGGCCCGGCGCGCTCACCAGCCGCTCCGTCACGACTGAAGCGGGCTGCGCCAAAGGGCTGCTGCACGCGCACTTCGCGGGGTTCGACGATTTCGTGGCCGAGCTCTGTCTCGACCGGTTCGCGCGGACGGCGGCGAAGGCGGAGAAACTGCCGGAACTCGCCGGACGGGGCACGGTGGTGCGGAACCTCGAGGCCGTCGCCCTCGCGCTGTTCGACTCCGGCGGCCCCGCCATCTCGAGCCTGGCCATGGCCCGCCCCGCTGCCGCGCTTCGTGTCCGCGCATCCATGGAAGGCGGGGCGCCCGGTTTCACCGCGATCCAGCAGGCCATCACCGGCTATCTGGAGGCCGAGAGGGACCTCGGGCGGGTGGCGGAGACCATCGACCCGTACACCGTGGCCCTTGCCGTCGTCGGCACCGCCCACCACCTCCTGATGACCGGCTGGCCGGGCGCACCCGACCCGCGGCCCCTCATGACGCGCCTGGTGACCGCGTTGGTGGAGGGATAGCCCGGCTCCTCGGGGATCTGGAAGTCCTCCGGTGCGGCGGCACGATCAATGGGCGTGCCCGGGGCTCGGCGTCTCGAAGATCGGGCGCCGGCCGCTCTCGTGTCCGGGCACTCACCCCCACACCGCACCGAACACCCGGATCGAGCGGGAATCCGTACACTGCTCGTTTCCCAAGGCGCCACCGCACGGTTCGGGCACGGAGCGGCCGATCGGTGGGCGGCCTGGTCCGCCGTACGCAGAGCGACCTCCGTGGAAAGGGCCCCCTGGTCGTCGGACCGCAACTCAGACCACCGTGGCGCGGAACGTGCTGGGGCTCAGGCCCTTGTGGCGTTTGAAGGCGGCGCTGAAGCCGAAGGCGTCGGCATAGCCGACGGACCGGGCGATCTGGGCGATGCCGAGGTCGGTGTCGGACAGCAGCGCCTCGGCCTCGTCCATGCGGCATTCGGTGAGGTAGGCGAGGGGCGGGCGGCCCATCAGCTGGGTGAAGCGCTTGGCGAACAGCGCCCGGGAGACGCCGGCCCGAGCGGCCAGGGAGGCCACCGTCCAGGCTTCGGCGGGCCGGTCGTGGAAGGCCTGCAGGGCGGGCGCGAGGACCGGGTCGGCGAGGCCCCGGTACCAGCTGGGCGCGTCGGCGCCCGCTTGGTCGAACCAGCTGCGCAGCGTGCACACCAGGGCCCAGTCGAGGAGCCGGTCCATCAGCGCCTGCGAACCGGCCGAGAGTCGGGCGGCGTCGGCGGCGGCCGTCTCCAGCCAGGCACAGACCTCGGCGTCCTCCTTCACCACCAGCACGGGCGGCAGCGCACGCAGGAGCCGCTCGTGGCGGTGGCCCGAGGCCCGGTAGGCGCCCACGATCAGCGCGGTCGCCTCCTCCGAGTCGGTGCCCCAGTGGATACCGCCGAGTTCCCGGGCGCTGCACTCGGCGCTCTCGGTGAAGCAGGCGATCTCGTACGCGGCGTGGGAGCTGTGCACGGTGGCGGGGTGGTCCGCGAGGTGGAACGGGTCGGGTCCGCGCACGACGGCGGTGTCGCCCGCGCCGATCGCTCGTTCCGTTCCGTCGGGCAGCAGCAGGGTGCCCCCGCCCCGCAGCACGCTGATCATGGTGAGCGGTGCGGCGTCGGTGAAGCGGACGGTCCAGGGCGCCGTCAGTACGGCGTGGCTGACGACCGACCCCTCGGCCCGGATGCCGCTCAGCAGCGAACTCAAAGGATCCATGGAAGACACCGTAGACGTTCTCCTATGTTTCAGAGCGTTTCTCCCATGGATCATCTACGTCGTCGCGGCTGTACTGAACTCGTTCATCCAACCGACCGAGACCAGCCGGGAGACCCCGTGACGCAGCACGACAGCCGTGCCAGGACAGCCCTCGTCGTCGTCGCACACCACCGCACCGATTCCCTCACCGCGCACACGGCCCGCCGTGCCGCCGCCCGGCTCGAAGCCGCCGGTTACCGCGTCGACCTGCTCGACCTGCACGCCGAGGGGTTCGACCCCCGGATGAACACGGCGGACCAGCCCGACTGGGGCGACCGGGAGAAGAGGTACTCGGACGAAGTGCATGCCCACATGCGGCGCCTCCTCGACGCCGATGCCGTCGTCGCCGTCTTCCCGGTGTACTGGCAGAGTGTGCCCGCCATCCTCAAGGGCTGGATCGACCGCGTATGGAATTACGGGCTCGCCTACGGCCGCAGCAAGCCCCGCCTCGCCGGCAAGCGCATCCTGTGGCTGGGCCTGGCCGGCGCCACCGCCGACGATCCCGTCGTGGAGGGAATGCGGACCGTCCTCGAGACCAACCTGAGCGAGGGCATCGCCTACTACTGCGGCTTCTCCCACTCCACCGTCGGCCTGCTCACCGACGCGGAGGAGCGCCCGCAGCGCGTCGACGCCGAGGGCAACCTCCTGGTCGGCGACGCGGTCACGGGCGCCGAGCGAGAGGCGCAGTACGCCGATCTCGACCGGCGTGCACGGGAGTTCGTGGAGAAGTTCGCCACCGAGGAACGCGTGGCGGCCTGACCGCCGGGAAGACATACGTGGCGGTGGACGACCTGTGGGCGTCGAAGGCCGAACCGGCACTCCTGGGAACGCGGAGTCGCCCCCGGCCGCCCCGGGAGGGTTCAATGCCCAGGTGGTGGACTGGGCACGGATGCGCGACTGCAGGTTCGACGTCGATTGCGTTCCTGAGCTCTTGGAGCGGGTGGAGCGCCAGGACGACCCTGAAGCGTGGAAGGAGCTGGGTTGGCGGCTCGTCCTCGAGCACGATCTGGTGTCTCCGGCCGGTTTCGCCGCCTTGCCACGCCTGGTGCGCCTCGCGCCCCGCAGCGCGGAGGCGCGCGGCCTGGCCGGGAGGATCCTGGAGCGCGCGGCAGGACGGCACGGCTGCGATGGCCTGCTGGCGGACTGCGCCAGCGCGATCAAGGAGTTCCGTGAGGTGCTGGACGGACACCTGCGGTCGCGGCCGGCCGACTACCTTGCGTCCTTCCGTGCCCTGCTCGCGGTCGAGGAGGAGTACCACTGGGCGAACACCCTGGAGGGCTTCACGGACGACATCATCGGCGTGGACTGTCCTCACTGTCGCGTGGGCGTGACGATCGCCATCGGCAGCTTCGGCTGCTACTCGGAGGTGCGCGACGGGGACGAGGAGATCCGACGGGATCTGCGTCCGGCGGCCGCCGGGGAACTCACCGGAACCGGCCGATGGATGCACCGGATCACCGTCCGCGACGGGCAGGAGGCGCTCGCCAACGGAATTGCCCACCTGTTCGGCAAAGCGGAATGCCCGCGCTGCGCCAGTGTCTTCACCGTCGCGGACGAGTACACCTCCGCCAACCGCCCGGTCATGCGGTAAGCCACGGCTACGGGTGGAGCCACGGCCGGATCGCGGCGACGATGACCGTGCCGCAGAAAAGGTAGGCCCTCTTGTTGCAGCGGGTTGCCACGACTCGAAAGCTCTTGAGTCGGTTGGTCGTTCGCCCCACTTCGTCGCGACGGCGGTGGATCGCCCGATCGAAGCCGGTCGGTCGGCCGCCCCTACTGCCTCGGCAACGGCTGCGCCCGCCGGTCACGGGCACGGGCCAACCTGGTGCGGTAGGACCATTGACGTCACGCGGGTGGCGTCCTTGGTGACGGCCCGTGCCAGGGCTGGGCGAACCGCTACCCACAGCGCACGCTCCCCAGCGTGTTGCGCTGCCCTGCCGCCACCGTGCTCGTCGTCCTGCCCCTGCCCCCTCCCCACCTCCGCACACGCCGCAGAAGTCCTGCCGCCGGCCGAGGCGGTCACCCGGTCCCGCCACGACTACAGCCGGGACAGCTTCCGTCACTGGAACATTGGGCTCGACCCTGCCGACGGTTGCCGCACCCGCGTTATCCGCACTCCCGGGTTGGATCAGCACACAACGCCGTTGGTGCAGCGGCTGTCGGAACTTGTTCCTGTCCGGCATGGACAAGCTGGGCGAGGCCGTCGAACGCGTCTGTGAGCGGTTGGATCCGGCTTTCCTGCGAGTCAATCTTGAGATCCTCGGGAATGCCGATCCGTTCCCGCATGCGCATGGGTGGCCGCGATCCGGCTGGGAGCCAGCCGATCTCGTGGGCGGACCGGTGTGGCTGTGTCCGCGTGAGCGATGGAGCGACGAACATCACGCCCTCGGCCCGCAGCACGACGTACTGCGCGAGGCCATCGGTGACGAACTGGACCTGCCGGCATCCTGACGTGTGGGAAGTAATCGGGTCGCGCCTCGGTGGAGCCGCGTCCTACTCTGCGCGTCATGGCAGAAGCACCCGTTCTCACACCCCAGGCGGACGACTTCCCCCGCTGGTACCAGGACCTGGTCGGCAAGGCCGAACTGGCCGACAACGGGCCGGTGCGCGGCACCATGGTCATCCGACCGTACGGATACGGCCTGTGGGAGCGGATGCAGCAGGAGGTGGACGCCCGGATCAAGGCGGCCGGCGCGCAGAACGCGTACTTTCCGCTCTTCATCCCGCAGTCGTACCTGACGAAGGAGGCCGAGCACGTCGAGGGCTTCGCGCCCGAACTGGCCGTAGTCACTCATGGCGGGGGCAAGGAGCTGGAAGAGCCCGTCGTCGTCCGCCCCACGTCTGAGACGATCGTCAACGACTACTTCTCCAAGTGGGTGCAGAGCTACCGCGACCTTCCGCTGTTGATCAACCAGTGGGCGAACGTGGTCCGCTGGGAGCTGAGGCCGCGCGTGTTCCTTCGTACGACGGAATTCCTGTGGCAGGAAGGCCACACGGCACACGCCACCTACGAGGACGCCCGGGACTACGCCGCACACATCCACCAGGAGGTGTACGCCGACTTCTTGGAGAACGTCCTCGCCATGGATGTCGTACCGGGTCGCAAGACGGTCAGGGAGCGGTTCGCCGGCGCGATCAACACGCTCACCCTGGAAGGCATGATGGGCGACGGCAAGGCCCTCCAGCTGACCACAAGCCACGAACTGGGCCAGAACTTCGCCAAGGCGTTCGAGACGCGCTACCTGTCGAAGGACGGCCGTGAGGAATACGTCTGGCAGACGTCGTGGGGTTCCACGACCCGGATGGTCGGCGCACTGGTGATGATGCACGGCGACGATGACGGCCTTCGCGTCCCGCCGCGTCTGGCCCCGGTTCAGGTGGTCATCGTGGCCGTCAAGGGCGACGACGCGGTCCTGGACACGGTCCGCGGGATCGGTGACCGGTTGAAGACGGCTGGTATCCGCGTACACGTCGACGACCGCACCGACACGCCGTTCGGCCGCCGCGCGGTCGACTGGGAGCTCAAGGGGGTGCCGGTACGCGTCGAGGTCGGGCCACGTGACGTGGAGAACGGGACTGCCGTGCTGGTCCGCCGCGTAGCGGGAAGCAAGGAGCCGACGCCGATCGGGGCACTGTCCGAGATCCTGCCCACGGTACTGGAGGACGACCAGGCGCTTCTGCTGGCGCAGTCCCGTGAGCGTCGCAACGACCGCACCGTCGAGGTGACCACGGTCGAGGAGGCTGCGGAGGCGGCGAGCACCGGCTGGGCGCGCATTGCCTGGGAGACGCTGGGCGTGGAGGGTGAGGCCAAGCTCGCCGAACGGGGCGTCACCGTGCGGTGCTTGGTCGCCGCAGACGGTTCCGTTCCCGAGAGCGACGACCAGCCTGGCAACATCGCCGTCGTGGCACGCGCCTACTGACCCTGGAGAGACCGGTGCTGCTGCTCCGCCTGGTCACCGTGGGCGGACCGGCGGCCTCACGGCACGGCCCGCATCGCCTTGCGCAGCGCAAGGCGCAGCGATCCGCTGGTCTCTTCCGCTTCCTCCCGTTGTCCGGCGAGTCTTTCAGCACGGGCGTGGGCCTCGGCGAAATTTCTGGTCAGAGCCTGACTCTGACGTTCCAGGTTCTGGATCCGGCGGACGAGATCGGTGTGGGCCGCGTTGTCGATTTCCGCCCCCAGGGCGAGTTGGACGCGACGCTTCAAGGCGTCGCGCTCGCGTTTGGGTTCCTGGATCTCTTCGCGGGCGAGTGCGAGGTCGGTGTGCAGACCGGCGGGTGTGGCCCGCTCGGGTCGTGGCACTGCGGCTGCTTCCCTGCCGTGTTGGGCCTGGTCGCTCATGGCATTGCGGATCGCAGCGTTGATGGCGGGTGTGTTGTGGACGAACCAGGTCGACACGTCTGCTTCGCGCGCCACCCGGACGAAGGAGATGCGTTGTCCGGCGTTGAGCAGGTCACGGATGGCGCCTTGCGTGCGGATGGTCTTGGTTTCGCTGTCCGCCTGGCGGGCCCGGCGTAGGCGGGCTACGCGGGCATCGCGGGACGATTCAGTGCTGGTCACGTGCGCTCCGGATGGTCAGCCCGTCCACGGGGATAAAGGCGGCGGCCGAGCGCGCCTTGCGCAGTTCTCGCGCCGCGTCCTCAACAGCCGTACGCTCCGGCTCGGGCAGGGCATTCAGGGTGCGCCGCATCTGGTTCAGTGCCTTGTTGTAGCCGGTGATCTGATCGTCGAAGTTGCGGATGACACAGTCGGCGGCGCCCACGACCAGGGCTGCTTCCTTGCCGGCCCGCAGCTCGGCGACCTGCTGCTCTGCAGGGCCGGGAGGTAGGAGGGGTCGGGGCGGTAGAAGTCGCAGCCTGCGCACTGGAAGCGGATACGGCGGTGCCGCCCGCCGGCCTTGACGTTGCTGGGTTCGCTGCACCCGCCGTAAGGGACGGCGACGGTCTGACCTTCGTAGGCCAGGACGTCGCTGTAGCCGCGGGGGTTGCCGTGCCGGTCGACGGTCAGCTGGGCGACCGTCTCGACGGCTTTGCGTTTCCGCTCCGGGGAGACCTTGAAGTAGCCCATGGTGGTGTCGATTTCGCGATGGTCCATCAACTCGCGCAAGCGGTCAACCGGGACGCCGGCGTCGGCGTGCCGTTGGGCGTAGGCGTGCCGCAGCCCGTACACGGTGATCTCCGTCCGGCCGCACGGCACGGGATTGCCCTGGTCGTCGAGCCCTGTCTGGTGGGTTCCCCTGTTTGCGCCGGTCGTGAGCGCACCCGGAGCAGTAGCTGCTGAACGATTCCATCGTTGCGGGACAGCGGAGCACGCGGCAGGGGTGAGCCGCCGTCAGCGGGTTGCTCACCGAGCCGCTGAAGACGTGCGTGGCGGGATCCCGTTCTCCCCGCCGCCGCTGCTCATCCAGCTGGCCGTTCAGCCACACTCCCCAGTTTTCGCCGTCCGCTTCGCGAGGCGCCGGGACCGCGGCGAGCACCGCGCTCACCGGCCGGCTCCCGCAGCGGCGAGCTCCACGGCCGTGCGCAAGTCGTCGTCCGCCGCATGCAGGTAAACCGCCGTGCTCGCGGACGAGACATGACCCAACAACGTCTGCACCACGTCCGGATCGCCCCCGCTGCGGATCCACCGGGTGGCGGCCGTGTGCCGCATCGTGTGCGGACGTGCGCGAAAGCCGCACCGGTTGCCGATGCGCTCGATGATCTGCTTGGCGTTGGAGTACGTCATCGGCCTCGCCGCATACGGGCCGACCGAGTTGACGAAGACGTAATCGGAACCGGCGGCCGTCGGCACCTCCTCGCGTTCTGCCACGTGGTCGCGGTATCGCTGGACGCACTCGCGGACGAGGGGTACGACGCGGGACCGGCCACTCTTCGCCCGGGCTCCGTTGGCGTTGTCCTGCCGAGGCCGTACACGCAGATGAGCGCCTCGATGGGTGCAGCCCAGGTGGCTCGCGTCCGGCAAGAGATGCATGTCCTCGCGCCGCAGCCCCAGGGCTTGCCCGATCCGCAGGCCGCCGTTGAGGAGGATGCTCAGCAGGAGGCGATCACGTGCCGTCCGCGCGGTATCGACGATGTGCTGTGTCTGTTCGCAGGTCAGTGTGGCCGGCGGCTTCTCGATCTCCGGAGCCTTCAGGACGCGGGCCCGGATCATGTTGTGTCCGCCATGCTCGCCGCGTTGGTAACCACGCGGCGTGTGGTGAAGGAAACGAGGCGCGACTAGCCGGTCGGCGACCTCCTGCGGAATGTGGCCCTGCGCGGCACAGAAACGCGAGAACTCGCAGACCGTGGTCAGGTGTGCGTTCACAGTCTTACCGGCAAGCAGTCGCTGGTTATGGCGGGCCGGGGTCTGTTCAAGAGCGAACTTGTACCGGGCCAATTCGCCAAGGCGACTGCTCGCCGGTCGGTTCCCCTTGCGCTGCACCAGTTCAAGTACCGGCCGACGCGCGGCGGGTAGTTCCGCTGGGTGTGGGGTGATCGTCCACGTGCTCGCAGGTGCAGCGAGAAGTCACGGGCTTCCCCGTGGATCTCGTAGGTCCGGTCGTCGACCAGAACCATCGTCACGGCGCCCGTGCTCGGTGACACGGCCCGTTCCATGCGCAACATCGACACTCCTGGGTGGTTCTTGTGCCTCACTTCGTGATCACTAGCAGCGAGGCACAGCGGATCGGAGCACCTGTGGCACATGTGACTCAGTCCCTGGACGGCAGTGCAGACAACCCGCGTCGAAGCCCTCCTCGACGGGGCCATCGAGATCCCCGTGGTAGGTACCGGCTGCCGCCCGACCGGCGGACACTGGTTCTTCTACTACGACGCAGCTTGGGTGACCTCCGCTTCCAGCCTGGACGTCGCCCCCCTCGTGTCCGTAGCCGCGACGATCCGAACCGGTACTCCTGCAGCCCAGGACGTAAGCGGCGTACCGCCGGCAATCGGCAACTGCGACATGATCAGCGCATGGGCTTCCGCGTGTATGCCAGGCAGGTTCGTGACCGCGATCTCCCTTTCGGTAGGCGCTTCGGAGCTTTGGGGGACGCGGTGGGCTGCTGCTGTCCGCTCGGATTCCACGGAACGTGGTCCTACCTGAGCACGGCAGGTGACCTCAGGAACGATGAGACGGCGCTGCTTCACGCTCTGGAGAAGCTGGAGGCCAGCCGCACGGTGTGGCTGAGGAAGGTGGAGTCGTTCGCAGATCGCCGCCGCGCCGACAAGGCCCGGCACCAAAGGACTCCGCGCCAGGCGGAGGTGCGACACCTGCTCGGGTGGAGATGGCCCGGTCCCGGCGGGAAGCAGGCGGTGCTCGGCGAGGTCGGACGGCTTTGGGCCGTCCACTACCGATCTCCCTCTCCCGACGTCCCAGCCGGTAGCAAGGCGGACCTGGCCGAGCTGGACACGTGGCTGGCCGGCTGCGTCTCCACCTCTCTCGCAGATGACGGGGATCTTGACATCGGTCGACAGGGCATCATCACGAAGTGCCTGCCGAAGCTACGTCGGCACGTTGCCCAACTGGGCTATCCGCGGGTCTTCCCCCAGGCGTTTGCATACTTCCGCCTCCTGCTGAGGACGACCGAGCTGATCCACCACGTCAAAGCCCAGGAGAATGGAGGGTGAGCCAAGCACGTCGGCGGCCAGAGGGGCTCTGTTGGTTCCGCGTCCTTCCATGCTCGATGTCCCGTATGAGCCGGTCGGGCACGTCTCGTGGCTCGTCTACGCCCGAAGGCGCGAACTGAACTCGCCGTGGCGGAAGCTGGCCTGCTTCAGGCAGGCTCTGCTCGTCCTGGCCCACCTGCACAAGAACGAGACGTTCGCCCAGCCAGGAGCGGGGTTCGGGGTGTCCGGGACAACGACGTGGCGGTACGTGGACGAGACGTTCGAGGTCCCGGCCGCCTGGGCACCGGGCCCGCACGAGGCCCCTGCCGGGCCCGCGAAGGCGACTTCGTCATCGTCGACGGGACCTTGATCCCCACCGACAGGGCGGCCGCGGACGCGCCGTACCACTCGGTGAAACACTGCCGACACGGGAGGAACGTGCAGGTCATCGCCCACCCGCACGGCACACCGCTCTGGTTCTCCCGCACTGCACCGGGCCACACCCACGTGCCTGACCGCAGCCCGCGCCCCCGGCGTCGTCCAGACATGCCTCACCCGGCAGGCCCTGGTCCTGGCCGACCGCGCCCACCAGGGCGCCGGTGCCACCGTCCACACCCCGTACCACCGCCACCGCGGACTACCCGAGCACTGCCGGCAGTACAACCGCGACCACGCCCGGCTGCGCGCTCCCGGCGAACGTGCCTCCGCCCGGCTGGAGTCCTGGCGGGCGCTGCACGGAGCCCCCTGCTCAACCCGACGCGTCAGCCGCACCGTCCAAGCCGTCCACACCAGAAACGCAACACCGTCGAACGGGCGATCAGCCGCCTCAAGCAGTCCCGGGCCGTCGCCACGCGTCACGACAAGCGCGGCCGCGTCTTCCTCGGCACCGCCACCGCGGCGTCCGTTGCGATCCGGCTCCGAACTTGAACTCCTACGCGACCCAGCAGTAGACGTTCTGGCCCTGGCGTCGGGCACTGCTGACGAGAGCAGCCAGATCACTCAGGATCGCTTCGGCGATCTCCGGGTCGATGACCTCGCCGTCCTCCGCCCGCTGAAAGGACCATGCGACAGCGGCATCCTTCAACTCGGACCGCTCGGCCTCGGCGAGCGCTGCGGACAGGCAAGGCGAGATCGCGAAGACGACGCACCCGTCATCGTCCTGGCCGGCGACGAGACGGGGCTCGTCAGCTTCAACGAGTTGATCGAAGCTGGCGCCGGCAAACAGGCACTCCCACTCGACCACAGCCTCTCCGGGATCGAAGTTGCCGAAGGAGAGCGACTCGAATGCGCGTCGCGGCCCGGTCCGAAGAACCAGAGCCGCTGACGCGTCATCCGGAGCCGCGAAGAACTCGACGATGATGCTCACCCCGGCATCATGCCAGACCACCCGCAACCATGACCGGCCGGACAGGTCCTGGAGACGGGATGCTCTGCCCATCGATCCGGCTGCACCCGGGCAGCTCACGCCATCTTCTCGCCCGCGATCCCGAGCGGCGGGAGAACGGACCCGTACGCGCCATACGGACCGGCCAGGTCCGCCGCACCGCCGCATGCTTCGACCGACGTGCTCCGGACCGCGCTCACGCGATGACGTGGTCCACTGGCGTCGCCGCCACCCAGCACGCGCCCTCCGCTGCCGCTACAGGCGGTACGGCCCCATGTTCGCGAGGCAGCCGCGAAGAGTTCGCCCCGTCCAGCCGACGACGGGTGTTGTCTAGAGTGTGATCATGGCATCGGTCATCAAGCGTTCCCTTGTCGTGCCCGGGCTCCTCGTGCTGCTGACCGGTTGTTCCGGTGACGTGGACTCGCCCAACGGGAACAAGGCGAAACCGAGTTCGGGTGCATCCGTTGACGGGTACGGCGACATCCTCGTCGACGGCAAGCCCGTCACGGGGTCGAAGCCGAGCGGCAACAAGGAGATCCCGTACCAACGCACCTACACAGAGGGTGAGTTGTACGCGTCCGTGACCGGATATCGCTCGCTCGCCTATGGCACCGCGGGGCTGGAGGCCGTCTACGAGAACTCCCTGACCCACCGCAGGGGCGAGGACGTGGAGACCACCATTGACCCGGAGGTGCAGAAGGCGGCCTTCGAGACACTCGGCGAGCGGCGTGGGGCGGCGGTCGCGCTCAACGCCGAGACAGGAGCACTGCTGGCTGTCGTGAGCACACCGTCCTACGACCCGGAAGCGTTCAGCGGTTACTCGTCCAAGGACCAGAAAGCCTGGAAGAAGGCGAACGGTGACAAGGACAAGCCGATGTTCAACCGGGCGCTGCGTGAGGCGACCGCGCCCGGGGAGACCTTCGACGTCATGATCGCGGCGGCCGCTCTGGACCACGGCCTGTACGACACGGCGGACGAGCCCACGGACGGCGGCTCGGGCGAGTGTGCGAACGCCACCATCCGTGAGGCGCTGGTCCGGTCCTGCGGCGAGACTTTCGCGAAGCTGGCCATGGATCTGGGCGAGGGGAGGCTGCGCGAGACCGCGGAGGCGTTCGGCTTCAGCGATGACGAGCTGAACGTTCCGATCCGGGTTTCGGAGAGCAGGTACGGAAGTTACCGGAACGGGGACATTGCCGTTACCCCGCTTCAGCTGGCCAGGGTGACGGCGGCCCTCGCCAACCGAGGCCTGATGGTGGGTCCGCACCTGGTCGTCCAGGACGAAGAACGGCAGGTCGCGCAAAGTGTCCCGGCAGCCACGGCGGACCTGCTGCTCCCCGCGGTGCGGGAAAAGAAGGATTGGGCACCTACCGAGGCCGACGACGGCACCCCCTCTTCCTGGTCCCTCACCTACGCCCAGACCGAGAAAGGCGACACCGTCGCACTCGTCGCCCGTGCGGCGACCTCGGACGCCGGCGCGGCCGCCCGTGTCACCACAGCGATGGCCGAGGCGCTTTCCTGACTGAAGGCGGGCCCGTACGTGCCGTACGGACCGGCCAGGTCTGCCGCGCCGCCGTATGCCCACGGGCACGGGAGCCGATGCTCGCGCGCGTGTGATTGAGCGGCGGAGTTGGCCGCCGAGCGACCTGGTCGGCCTGGGTAAGCACGCCCATGACTTACAGGTTGTTCCACAGTGAGGTTGCTGAGGGAGGGAATGCTGTCACACTCGGTGTCGTCGTCCGTTGCCTGCTGCGGACGACGACACCGCCCTCGCTCTCCAGGCGGCGCTCGCCGGCCGGTGGGCGACCGCGACGGCCGACCGCACGACCGGTAGGGCTTGTCCGACGGGTCATGCGAGTGTGGTCGGCGTTGTCGTGTTCGGACGGTGCCGGCATCCGGAGTGCGGCGGAGATCACTCACGGATCATCTCCGATCCAGGCCATTCCCGCCCTGGCTCTGCTCGGCTGGTGGCTCTGACGATCACGGGAGGTCGATACGCATGGCGCTCACGCACTGGGGTTTTACCTACACGGCGGACGGCAGCGCGGCGGGTGGCGATGTCAGCGTCGTGGACACGGGTACGTGCCGCAGTGTGTTCGTCGGGGTGGAGAAGCCCGAGGAGGGCATCGAGGTCGCGCGCCGCCTGGTGGACGAGGGCGTGCAACTGATCGAACTGTGCGGGGGGTTCGGGCCAGTATGGGCCGGGCGTGTCATCGAGGCGATCGACGGCGCGGTCCCCGTGGGCGCGGTTGGCTATGGGCCCGAAGCGGTCGATCAGGTGCACGCGATTTTCTCCTTGTCACCGCCCAGGTGATCGGGTCGTGTGCGGGGATGGCCGCCGCCGAGTCCGGGGACCCGAATGCGGTCGAGGACGGGGATGAGCTGTGGGGGCGCCGTCCCACTGTCCTGGTGTGATGACGAACGCGAGCGGACGCCGACCCCCTTCGCTCGCCAAATGGATCTTGCAGGTCAGCCCGCCCCGGGAGCGGCCCGGGGCCTCATCACTGCGGTGCTGGCCAGGCCGGCCACGTCGCCCGGGAATGCGCGGCGCCCGGGTATGGGCTCCTGCGGCGTGCTGACGAGCCCGGCAGGAGGTCGAGTCCACGCTGACCATGCTCCAGCCGATCCGGCCCTCCGCGTCGGCCCTGGCCTGCACGGCCCGCAAGCTCCTCTCCCCCGTGCCATCCGCTGACCAGCGGCGATGCCGGTCATAAACCGCTTTCCACTTCCCGAACCGTGTCGGCAGGTCCCGCCACGGGATACCGGTCCGTTGCCGGAGGAGAATGCCGTTGATCACCCTGCGGTGACTCTTCCAGCGCCACCCCGCCCCATGCAGGGCGGAACGACGCCGACAAGCCACAGTCACACCTCCCGTCGGACACTGCCCAGGCGTTCGCCGAGCGGGACCTGTCCGGCGGTGATTACGTCTACGTGTGGGCCGACGGCATCCGTCTGCGCATACGACTTCGGGAGGCGAAGTCGTGCGTGCTGGTGCTGATGGGTGTCCGTTCGGACGGCGCGAAAGGGCTGGTCGCCATGAGCGACGGCTACCGCGAATCAGCCGGCTCCTGGGCCGATTCGCTGCGCGACCGCCGGCGGCGCGGGATGCGGGCTCCCGTGCTCGTGGTCGGCGACGGGGCGCCCGGCTTCTGGAGGGCCATGGCCGAGGTGTTCCCGAGACGCGGCACCGGAGGTGCTGGGTTCACAGGATCGTCGACGTTGCGAATGCCCTGCCGAAGTCCGCGCAGCCCGGGGCGAAGAAGGCCCTGCAGGAGATCTACAGCGCCGAGGACCACGACCACGCGCTCAAGGCCGTCGCCGCGTTCGAGGAGAGGTACGGTGTGAGGTCCCCCGAGGCAGTCAAGAAGACCACCGATGACCTGGACGAGCTGCTGGCGCTCTACGAATTCCCCGCCGAGCACTGGATCCACTTGCACACCACGAATCCGATTGAGCCGGCCTTCGCCGCCGTCCGCTTGCGGACCAAAGCAACCCGAGGCGCCGGCAGCGCGGCCGCCGCCCTGGCCATGGTCTTCAAGCTCGTCGAGTCTGCCCAGGCCCGCTGGCGGGCCGTGAACGGACCCCATCTCGTCGCCCTCGTCCGCGCCGGAGCCCGCTTCGAACGCGGCCAGCTCGTTGAGCGTCCAGAGGTCCTCGCCGCTTGACCTACCTCGACTCATCCCGAACGGACTTCTCGAGGAGCGTGAACGACTTGGGCGTACCGCCCGGCTTCGGTCTCCCCTCCTTGCGTCCCACGATCCGATAGCCGGCGTCGAGGTAGTACGCACTCAGGCGAGCGTTGGTGGCCAGGCAGTCCGGACGAACACCCCCGCGCCAAGCGGAGCCAGAGCACACCCGGCGTCCGCCGGTTCGAGCGCCCTCTGCCCATCGCGGCCTTCGCGTTCCGGCCGGGCTCACTTGGTGAAAACTGCCCGCGCAATCTCATCGGGCGCGGCGCTCGCCTCCGCGACCAGTTCCCCGTCGGCGGACCAGATGCCTGAACGGCCGGACGTGTGGTCGAAGCCGCCGCCGGTCGGGCCCGCGAAGGCGGCCGTGGCGACCCACACCCCGTGGTCGGCTGCGACCCGGCGTGCGCGCTCGCCGTGGACCTCAGCCTCGTGGTCGGCGTGGACGACCCCGGCCACGTACCCGTCGATGCCCAACGCCGCGGTCCTCGCGGCGTGCTCGGGGATGCCCGTGTCGCGGCAGACGGCGAGCCCCAGCCGCCACCCGTCCACTTCGATCGCGGCGGGCTCCCCGGGCACGAAGCGGTCGGCCTCACTGCCGTGCAGGTACACCTTCCCGTAAGCCACCCGTGCGCCCTCGCCGTCCACGGCCAGCATGCCGATACGCGGGCCCGGCACAGGCGCGCCGACCAAGGCAAGCGTCCCCGTCTCGGCGCACGCGGCAACGAGGGGAGCCAGCCGTTCATCGTCCGGAAGGACCGGCGCCGCGTCCAACTCATATCCCGTCAACGACATCTCGGGGAAGACCACCACTCGCGCGTCCGCCGCCCGAACGGCCTCCCCATGGGCCACCGCGTTGGACTTCACGTCGAAAGCCGTGCACCTCGGCTGCGCCACCGCGATGCTCAACAGCTGCCCCATCCCGAATCCCCCTCGTCGAATCGCGAGATCAGCCTACAGAGCGCCACGCAGCGAGCCATTGCGCACTGCCGCGGAAGACTGCCACCGCGTATCAGCACGTCACCGCTCGCCCGAACTCGGCGCTCCCCGATCTCGTCACCCAGAAGTCACTGTTCAGGCCGGTGATGGACCAATGCACGACAGTTGATCACGCGGACCCGACCAGCGAACCAGTGCAGCGTCTTACCTCTCAGCTGCTCAGCCATTGCTCGATCTCGGCGGTGACCTGTGCTTTCAACCCTGCTGGAGCGAAGCTGCCCTCGACCGAGGCACGGGCCAGGTTCGCCAGTTCGGCGTCGCTGTACCCGAAGATTTCCCGGGCGTGCTGGTACTCCGCCCCCAGCGTCGTCTCCCCGTCAGTGTTCACGGTGACCGTCAGGCCGGCCTCGACCAGACGCGGCAGCGGGTGCTCCGCCAGCGACGGCACCAGTCCGAGCAGGACATTGGAGGACGGGCAGACCTCCAGCGGCACCCGGCGTGTCCGCAACTCGGCCACCAGGGCCGGGTCCTCCAGCGCCCGAATGCCGTGGCCTATCCGCTCCGCGTGCCCCACCGTCAGCGCCTCCCGGATGCTGGCCGGGCCGGCCGTCTCCCCGGCGTGGTGCACCAGGTGCAGCCCCGCTTCGCGGGCGGCCTGGAGCACCTCGGCAAACGGCGCCGCCGGATAGGACTCGTCTCCCGCAAGGCCGATGGCGATCACCTGCGGGTGCCGGATGGCCAGATTGAAGGTGCGCCACAGCCGGTCGACGGAGCGACGGCGCGAGTGGTCCAGGATCACCCTAGTCTGGATGCCGTACCGCTCCGCTCCAACGGCCAGTCCCTCCAGCACCGCTGCCAACGGCATGTCCGGATCGCCGAGACGCTCGCCGTGAGCCGCTGCGGTGAAGGTGACCTCCGCGTAGCGGACACCCTGGGCCGCCTCGTCCTGGCAGAACTCCTCGGCGACACGACGGAAGTGCCGATGCTCGCGGAGGAGCGCACGTACCGCGGCCCGCTGGTCGGCGAACTCCCTGAAGCTCGTGAACGGCCGGTCCTGGACGGGTGACTCGCCTCCCAGCTCGCGGATCGTGGCGCGACGGATGGTGCTTTCCAGATGAGTGTGCAGGTGAGCCTTGGGCAACAGGCGCAGATCTCTCACAGCAAGACCCTAGACAGTCGGGACCCGCGGCACCGACATCATTTCGACGTGCAGCACCGACCACCACACACGGTGGATGCCCGCCGGCTGACATCGACGAACGCGTGGGAAGCGGGCGTGCCAACGGTCAGTCTTCGTCGTCGTCCCCGCTGGCACCGGGGCTGCCGGCGCAATGGTCGGCACCGGCGCCGAGGGCGTGCTGGTCCCGTACGCCGCGCAGGTCGGCGCGCCTGACGCGACCGGTCCACTGCTCGCAGCGGTCGCCGCCGGGATGCCTCCAAAAGCGCGGGAACGTGATCGACGTCCCCGTAGCAGTCGTGCGTCTGCGTCCAGTTCACCACCTGGGCATCAAAGCGCCCCGTGGCAGCCCGGGTGGACGCCTCTGTTCCTGACCCACCGGACAGGCCCTAGCCCAGCAACCGGACGCCGTCCGGCACGTCGATCCCGAACTCCTCATCGAGGAGGCGTCGTGCCTCCCTCTCGTTGGTCAACTCCCGCGTCGTGACCGCGCCGTCGGCTCGGGTCTCGGTGAGGTGGCGGCCGTCGAGGAACAGGTGGCGGCCGGGGGTGAGGCGCTGGACGTAGGGACGGCGGCTGAACGGGGAGCGGGGGTGGGTGGCGATGTGCCAGTTGATGACCTCGAAGTCGGGCTGCTCGAAGGGCTCCACCGTGAAGGCGTACTGCGCCTCCCAGCCGTCCGCCCTGCCTGTTCCGGTCGTGCCGTACGCCTCCAGCACCCACATCTCCAGTGGGCCGTCGTGCGGTGCGTGCACCAGCCGGTGCCGACGGCCCGCGTCGTGGAACTCCGTGCCGACCACCAGCGGCACCGGCTCCAGCAGAGCGCCGACCGCGCCGAACCCCACGTCCGCGAGGTGGGGCCGCTGCTCACCGGGGACCTCGACGAGCAGCGCCATGTGCGTGCGCGGGCGGCTCTCGAAGCGGTCGGTGCCGACCACGACCCGCGCGGCCAGCAGGGTCACCCGGAAGCCCAGCGCCTCCAGGACGCCCGCGAACAGCGTGTTGTGCTCGTAGCAGTAGCCTCCACGGCGACCGTGCACGAGCTTGACCGTCAGATCGGCCGGGTCGAGGGAGGGGACCACACCCCGCACGGGGTCCAGGTTCTCGAACGGGACGGTCAGCGCGTGGGCCGTGTGGACGCCCCGCAGCGTCGCGAGGTCGGCCCGCCGCTCGCCCTCCCACCCGATCCGCTTCAGATAGGTATCGAGGTCGAATGACGTCGTCGGTACAGTCTCAGGCATGCCTCCACCGTACGGACGCACCGCCCCGGCCTACCTGCCCCCGCGGCCGGAACCGCCACCGGCCTTTGGTCCTAGTACTCCAGTTGCAGTTCGCTGTATCTGCTGGTCGGAGGTGCCTTCTCGGGTCCATTCGGCTGCCGTGCCATCTGGTGCCGGACGTTCGTAACCTCCCCCGGGGCCGTCCGTCGTGATCGTCATGCAGAATGTGCGGCCCGACGTCCGGGCGCGTGGTCACGGTTGCCGGGTCCAGTCCGTCCACTCCCGGGTGTGACTGCCTCGCCCACGGGTTCGGGAACGCGGCCGACCGGCCGGAGCGCCAAGCCCGGTACGGCTCGGACACGAGCGACGCGCAGTGGGCCCTGGTGCGGGACGACGAGCGACGCACCGACACCAGCGAGGCCGTCGTCCTGCGGTCGATGACCATGCTCATGAGCCGCCGTCCGGCCACTCGGCACCAGCAACGCCCTGCCCCCGGCGTGGCAGCGCGAAGCGGCCGGGATCGTCCTCCACCAGCCGGCCCCGTTCCGCCATCCGCTTCGACCGGGCCCTTGCTCCTTCGACACGGGAGGCGGACGCGCTGTCCCAGCCCAGCACCACCGCCGCCCGCCGAGCACCGAGTCCGTCTCCTCCCGCCTCCACGGCGGCGGCCATCAACGCCTGGCAGCCCACCGACAACGCCTCATGCCGAACGCGCCCTGGCGGCCCGGACCTGAGCCACTGCCGCACCGGTCAGGAACGAGCCGGGGACGCCTGCGCTCGCTCCTCCTCGATGCCCAACAGGTTCAGGAAGGCGGCGGCCGCCGGGGTGCGGCCCTCCCGGCCCCAGATCACGTACTCGGCGCGGGCCGGTGCGTCCGTGACCTCGATCGTGGCCACACCGGCGAGGCCCTCGACGTACGCGGGCGGGAGCAGGGCCACGCCCAGGCCCGCGCCGACCAGACGGGTCAGGTAGTCCGCGTTGGTCACCTCGAAGGCGACCTCGCGGGTGAGGCCGGCGGCGGTGAAGGCCAGATCGGACTGGGCCCGGCCGGCGGTCTTCGCCGGGAGGTCCACGAACACCTCCGAGGACAGCCGGCGGAGGTCGACCGAGGTCTCGCCGGCGAGCGGGTGGTCCGGGGAGACCACGGCGACCAGCCGCTCCCGGGCCAGCTCCCGGGCCATGACGCCCCGGGGACGGGCCGTGACCGGGATGCCGAGGAAGGCCACCTCGATCTCGCCCTGCCTGACCCGCTCGACGAGTTCGTCGCTCGCTCCCACACTGAGGCTGATCCGGACCTTCGGATGACGCTGGTGAAACTCCCTGAGCACGGTGGGAACGTCCACGGCGGCGACGCTGGGGATCAGTCCCAGCGCGAGGCGTCCGCGCACCTCCCCGACCACGGCCGCGACTTCGGCGGCGGCCCGCTCCGCCGCGTCCAGGCACTGCCGGGCGGCGGGCAGGAAGGCCGCGCCCGCCGCGGTCAGCCGGACCCGGCGACTGGTGCGTTCGAAGAGCCTCGCACCCAGTTCCTTCTCCAAGCGCGCGATCTGGTGGCTGAGTGCGGACTGCACCACCAGGCAGCGCTGGGCCGCCCTCGTAAAGCTGTTCGTCTCGGCCACAGCGATCACGTAACGCATCTGCTGGAGCTCCACGGATCCATCGTGATACGAGATGCATCGCTTGACAAGCATGTGTTGGACTCATTGATATTCCCGGCCCGACACTGGTGACGACCGCACACGGCAGGAGCGTCCTCGGGCCGATTCCGCCGGGCGGGCCCCCGGTCGGGCTCCTCCGGCACGTCCGCGAGCCGCACCGCCGCAACCTCCTCCTCCCTGCCTCCCGCGCCTGGGCGCACCCCGCCGAGGCACGCCTGCGCGCGCCCACGCGCCCGTGACACCGAAAGGACGAACGACCACCATGAGCACCGCGCCAGTGCGTTCCGAGACGACCATCGCCGACTTCTGGGGGGACCCCCGCTGCCCCTGGGCATGGATCACCTCACGCTGGATGCTGGAGGTGGAGCAGGTCCGGCCGTTGGAGACCCGTTTCCACGTCATGAGCCTGTCGGTCCTCAACGAGGGCCGCGAAGTCCCGGAGAAGTACCGCCAGGGCATGACCGACGGCTGGGCCTGCGTGCGCGTGTGCGTCGCGGCACAACAGCAGCACGGCAGCGAGGTGCTGCGCCCCCTCTACAACGCCATGGGCCGTCTGATCCACCACGAGAAGGCCGGGCTCGGCCACGACATGATCCGCGCCGCCCTGGAGGAGGCGGGTCTGCCCGCCGACCTCGTCGAGGCCGCGGAGAACACATCCTGGGACGAGAAGCTGCGGGCCGAGCACCACGAGGGGATGGACCCGGTCGGCTCCGATGTCGGCGCCCCCGTGATCCACGTGCCCGGCCCGGACGGAGAGCCGCTGGCGTTCTTCGGCCCCGTGCTCACCCCCGCCCCTCGGGGCGAAGCGGCCGGAAAGCTCTGGGACGGCGTGCTGGCGGTGGCGGGCACCGACGGCTTCTTCGAGCTGAAGCGTGGCCGCGACCGCGACCCGATCTTCGACTGAGCCGGCCGGACGAACGTCGGGGCCGCGGTGATTCCCTCAGGATGCGAGGCGAGATGAAGAGCAGACAGAACGTACTCACGGCGGCCCTGACCGGCCTGGCGCCGGCAGTCTGGGGCAGCACCTACCTGGTGACCACCGAACTGCTGCCACCGGACCGGCCGTTCCTGGCGACCACCATGCGGGCCCTGCCCGGCGGCCTGTTCCTGCTGGCCCTCGGCCGGCGGCTTCCTGTCAGCTTCTGGTGGTGGCGCGCGCTGGTGCTGGGCGTTCTGAACATCGGCGCATTCAACTTCCTGCTCTTCGTCGCGGCCTACCGACTGCCAGGCGGCATCGCCGCCATGATCATGTCGGCACAGCCCATGTTCGTCCTGGTCCTCGCCGCCCTCTTCCTCGGCGAGAGGATCAGAGCCCTCCCCGCCCTGGCCTGTGTCATGGGCGCCGGAGGCGTGGTGCTGCTCGTCTTCAAGGGCACGGTGTCCCTCGACACCACGGGAGTCCTCGCCGCAGTCGGCGGAGCGCTGTGCATGGCCTCGGGCATCACCCTGACCAAGCGGTGGGGCCGACCCGAGGGCGTCAGCCTGCTCACGTTCACCGGATGGCAACTCACCGCAGGCGGCCTGGTCCTACTGCCGTTCTGGCTGTCGCTGGAAGACCTCCCCGACGGCCTCACCGGTGCCAACGCCTTCGGGTTCGCCTACCTCATCATCCTGGGCGCGGTCCTGAGCTACATCGTCTGGTTCCGGGGCATCGAACGCCTGCCGGCCGCGGCGGTCTCCTTCCTCGCGCTGGGCAGCCCGGTCGTGGCGGCGCTGCTGGGCTACCTCGTCAAGGACCAGCTGCTGTCCGCCCTCCAGATCGTCGGCATGGGCGTCGTCTTCCTGGCGATCCTGCTCGGCCAGCCCCGCCCGCCCAGGAAGGAGTCCGAGGAGACCTCCCCGGCCGCACCCCGCACCACCGCCTCGCACCTCCCCGACCAACCCGCTCTGCAACAGGAACGCAGCGGATAACGGCGGGTGCCACGCGCTCATCTGCACTGGTTCCGTCGGCTGCGGATCCGTCGGGAGATTCGCGATGGCATCCGCGAAGCGTTCCTCAGGCTCGGATGCGCACCGACCTGCTGGAGACGGCTCACGTCAGCGCGTCGGTCGTCTCAGAAGGGGGGCCAGCCCGATCCGGGTGGAGGAGTGGGATCGGTCCGCTTCCCCCCGCGCATCTCCAGCGGCCAGCGCTGGTCGATGGCGACCACGGTCTCCTTGCAGGCTTCGCAGGCATTGGGCCACTCCGGCACCCACAGGTAAGGAGAAGCAGACAGACTGTCATGCGCTATGCCGCACAGGGTTGCGCCGAAATCCGAATAGGCGTGAGCCACGTCGTAGGCATGGGCCACGGCCTCGGGCAGCTCCGGTGATTCCGCCCGCTCCCAGCGCCCGTGCACAGGCTGGTACTGCGGCCGTGAGACCTCACGGGAATCACGCCCCAGCTCAGTCCATGCGTAGCACCAGGAGCAGAACCATCGTTCCCGCACCGGCGGGTGCCGTCTCATCCGCGGTTCCGCTACCGGCATCCGCCGCATTTCGTGTCCACACACGTCACAGGTCACAGGTCACATTGTCGATCCTTCCATGGCCGACAGGATCCTCGACCACCTCGCACCGCTGCTGGCCGTCTCCCCGACCCGCCGGCCATGCAAGGACACCGTCTACGTCGTCGACGGCACCCTGGTGCCCACCCGCGACCGCAACCATCGCGTCCTCGGGAAAGAACTGCCGGTACCTGACCAACCTGCAGGTCGTCATCGATGCCGACAGTCGCCCGGTCGTGGCCATCGGCATCCCGCCGCCCGGCAGTCGCGACGGCTGCCGGACGTTCGCAGAGTCCGGCGTCGATCGGTCCTGCCGCGGAGCTCCGACCGTCACCGGCGGCGGCCACCAAGGCACCGGCCTCCTCACCCCGCACCGCGAACCACGAGGCCAGATCCGCCTCGGCCCAGAGCAGGAAGCAGAGAACGCCGTCCCTCACCGGGCCCGTGCACGGGGCGAGCACGTCCTGTCGCGGCTGAAGAACTGGAAGATCCTGCGGGATCACCGGCTCAAGGGCAACGGCGTTCACCAGGCCATGCTGAACACCGCCCGCCTGCACAGCCTCGCTCTGACCGGGTGAGGGGTCCTGGCGGCGGCGCCGTCCTCAGCCCAGCGTCAGATGAACCAGGTCGATCTCCTCGTCACGAGCCTGGGCGTAACAGCGGCTCTTCCCCGTGACGACGAAGCCGCACTTTTCCGGCACACGGATGGAGCCGGCGTTATCCGCGGCGGCGTCGGCGTGGAGCGGCCGGACGGACTCCAGCCCGATCAGTTCGGCAAGAGCAGCGGTGGCAATGCCCCGGCCCCAATGAGCTCGCCCGATGACATACGTGACCTCACGCTCCTGCGGCGGGCCGAAAACCGCGGCATGACCTGCCACAACGCCGTCAGCAAGAACGGTTCGCAGGATCACTGAAGGGTTGGAGCGCACCTTCGCCCAGTGCTGGTCGAAGTGCCCGCGGTCGTAGTGGTACTTCCTGGTCACAACTGCCATCTGCCGCAACTCGGGATCCGTCAACTGTTGCCAGAAGACCGGCAGGTCGCCGTCCTGAAGCTCGCGCAGGGATATGTCCACAGGCGCAGTCCCAGCCTCCACAAGGTCGGTACTCAGATGGCCGGCTCAGCCTAGACCCGGCCCACAGTTACGGGAAAACGTTTATTCGTACGAGTCGATGCTGATCGAGTAACCGGCACCGGTGCTGAGGTCAGGGCGGCTTCCACGGCCCTCTTCCGCGAGAAGTCCTGCGGTGAGGAAGACGATCTGCAGGCTCATGGTCTCTTTGACGAAGCGCAGGTCGTCGGGCAGGGCATCGGGGTCTGGGCTCCATCCGCCCTGTTGTGCTGCTGTCCGGTAATGCGCTGCCACTTCGGCCCGTGTGCCGGGAAAGGCGTACGTCCGCTCGGCGTACACCACGACGTCGCCGCTGTCCGCCCAGCAGCCGGCGTCGACCTTCTCGAAGCCCCGGGCGACGGTGGCCTCGTCGGGCCGGGAGTCAAGGATGTCGAGCGCCGCCATCTCCTCGACCCGGGCGTCGGTTCCCTCGCAGTCCCGGGCGAGATCCGCCAGCGTGCAACCGGTGAGCGCAGAGGCCACGAACGCGGTCGCCAGGAAGAGGGATATCGGTCGAGTACCTGCTGTTCGCAAGGACAAAACGGGCTCCAGGGAGTGGGTCGGGGCAGCGGACGGGCCGTCGTCGGGCAAAAAGCCATCGGGCCGGCTCCGGAGAGGTCACGGCCCGGTTCTACCAGAAGCCACCACCCTCGCACCGCTTCTGACGTGAGCGGGACACTTTGACCACACTGAGCCCTTTCCACCTCGCACTGAAGCTGCGGGGTGGAGCGTCTGGACGAAAATTCTTTGCGGTCAAGGGCGGTGATCGTCCTACGGTTGCTTCCCGTGACCATCGAGATGCCCTACCGGCCACTTCCGATCGACCAGTCGGACGTGCGCTACGTCCACGGACCCGATTCCGCTCCGCAGCAGGGCGTGCCTGCCGGCGAGACGGTTGCGTTCGAGTGGAGGGACAGCAAGGTCTACCCGGGGACCTTCCGGAAGTTCTGGGTCCACGTGCCTGCACGGTATGACCCAGCAAAACCGGCATCCTTGATGGTGTTCCAGGACGGATGGTGGTACCTGGACCCCGCAGGGGAGGTACGCGGCGCGGTCGTCCTGGACAACCTCACTCACCGCGGCGACATCCCCGTCGTCATCGGCGTGTTCGTCGATCCCGGCGTCTTCCCCGGTGCGGAGAGGCCGAAGAACCGCAACAACGAGTACGACGCCTTCGACGACCAGTACGTCACCTTCCTCCTCACCGAGATCATCCCGCAGGTCGCGGAGCGGTACACCATCGCCCAGTCACCCGACCAGTGGGGCATCTGCGGCGGGAGCAGCGGCGGCAACTGTGCCTTCACCGCCGCGTGGCTGCGTCCGGACAGGTTCCGCCGCGTCATCGGATACCTGTCCAGTTTCACGCAGATGCCGGGCGGCAACCCCTACCCGGACCTCATCTCCCGCGTCCCCCGCAAGCCGCTGCGCGTCTTCATGCAAAGCGGCCACCGCGACCTGCACTGGAATGAGCCGCAGCGGAACTGGCTCGCCGAAAACCTGCGGGTGGCAGCCGCTCTCGCTGAAGCGGGCTACGATTTCCGCCTTGTCCTGGGAGACGGCGGACACAGCCCCAACCACGGCGGTGTCCTGCTGCCGGACGCTCTGCGCTGGCTGTGGCGGCCCAACGAGGATTGATCGGTACACGCGTCATCCGACCTCGCGCCGGCCGCGGCGAGGGGAGCTGCACCCTGGTCACATGAAGGTGTGAAGCTCCTGGCAGGCGAGTCCACAACCAAGACCACCCGCTTGACCAGGAGCATCGTCGTGCTCGCCTCCCCGTCCGCGGTCGACCTGTCCAGCTCACACTTGCGCTTCCTGACCGGTCGGATCGCCGAGCGCCGCCGACAGGTCGGCGCCCGCCGGCGGCGCCTCCCCCGAACCGGCAGGTCCTGCTCGTCCTGGCCCACCTGCGCTGCGGTGACACCTGCGCTCAGCCGGCGGCCTCCTCCGGCACAGGTGTGACCACGGTCTACCGCCACGTCCGCGAGGCCGTGGACCTCCTGGCCGCGCTGGTTCCCACGCTTCGGCAGACCCTCAAACACGCGGCAGTCAAGGCGTTCGTGATCCTGGACGGCACCCTCTCGACCCTTGACCGGATCGCCGCCGACCGGCACCTCTCCTCGGGCAGGCACCGCAGGCACGGGAGGAATGTCCCAAGTCCTCGCCGACCCGTTCGGCCGCCTGCTGTGGGCCTCCGCCGCACTGCCCGGCGCCGCGCACGACATCAAGGCGGCCCGCGCCCGCGGCGTCATCGACGCCTTGGCCGAGGTCGGCCTGGTTCGCTACGGCGACAAGGGCTACCAGGGCGCTGGTGGCACCTTCTAGGACCCGGTTCACTGGACGAATGACGGCGGAGGCCGCCAGTTGGTGACCTGTGAGGGCAGCTACGAGCACCGGGAGCTGCGCCTGCACCGTGACGGCCTGATCTACCCCGTGAGCGTGGACGGCATCCACCACGACTTGTCCGCGGCCCGGCACATTCTGTCGACACTCAGGCCGGCGACCGACGCCGAACTCACCGACCTGCTGACGTGGTGATGAGAATGCATGGGGCACAGGCACGTCCGGGATGCCGCCTGCATCGCGCTCGCCCCACCTCGACGCCGCGGGGTCGCGCCGGTGAACAGTTCTTCCAGCATTGCACGGCGCGGGGCATTGCGGCCGGTCGGCTCGGTGTCGTTGTGGTGGGCCGGTTGCTGTTGCCGAGCGGTCCGGCCGGCTGGGTGGTCCGGCCGGTCCGGGGCCGTCCCACCGAGCCGCTCAGGCCGCGGCTCTGGTTCCGGCGTCGCGTGGTGAGGGGGCGCGTCCAAGTGAGGTCACCAGGAGTGCGCCCAGCGCCAGCGCGCCGCCCAGCCACAGTACCGACCGGGTGCCGAAGCCGTCCGCCATCCGGCCGCCCGCGAAGGCTCCCAGGGCGATGGCTGCGTTGAACACGCCCACGAACAGGGAGGTCACGCCCTCCCGCATGCTGGGGGCGGCCAGGGCCAGCCAGGCCTGGGTGCTCACCGACACACCGCCGTAGGCCAGACCCCACGCCACCAGCAGGATCGCCACACCCGTCACGGACAGCCCGAGCAACGGCACGAGCAGAACGGAGGCGGCCAGCGTGCCGCTGATCAGGAGCAGGGTGCCGCGCACCGACCGGCCCACCCGGGCACCGACCGCGAAGTTGCCCATGATGCCGACGATGCCGTAGATGAGCAGCAACGTGCCGATCATCGACGCCCCGACGCCCGAGACCTCCTCCAGGACCGGCCGCACGTAGGTGTACGCGGCGAAGTGGCCGGTCACCAGCAGGGCCACCACCGCGAGCCCGGTGGCCACCCGGGGGTTGCTGAGCAGCCGCAGCACACCGCCCAGCGCGACCGCCTCCTCGGCGGGCAGCGGCGGCAGCAGCACGGCCATGGCCACGGCCACGAGCAGCGCCAGCCCGGCCACGGAGTAGAACGCCTCGCGCCAGCCCGCCAGTTCACCGATGTACGCACCGGCCGGCACGCCCACCACCGAGGCGACGGCGATACCGCTGAAGATCACGGAGGTCGCCGGACCGGTCGACCTGGCCGCGACCAGCCGCACCGCCAGACCGCCGGCGAGCGCCCAGACACCGCCCATCCCGATGCCGACCAGCACCCGGGCCACCATCATCATCGCGAAGTTCGGCGCCCATGCGGCGACCACGTTGGCCGCCGCCACCAGCACCATCAAGGAGCACAGGACCACGCGTCGGTCGATACGGCCCATCACCGCGGTGATCAGCGGCGCGGAGACCGCCCCGACCAGACCGGTGACGGTCAGTGTCAGACCGGCCGTGCCCTCGCTCACCTCCAGCGAACCGCTGATGGGGGTGAGCAGGCCCACCGGCAGCATCTCGGACGTCACCACGGTGAAGGTGCCGGCCGCCACGGCCACCACCGCGGGCCACCCGCTCCTCGGGGATCTCCCCGGTGCGGGCGCGGCCACGGACAGGTCATCAACTTCTGCCATGGCCCCAAGCCAACTGCCCCGCCGCAGCCGGAACAAGCACGGAGTTCTCATGCTTCCATGAGGTGGGCTAATCGAACGACGGCGCGGACAGAGTGCAGCCCGCACCGGACCGCACCAGGCAGGAGGGAGCTGCACCATGGCGGTGGCCGGACCAGGTACCACCGGCGGACAGCGGGCAGCAGTGGGCACGGTGGAGATCCGTGAGCTGGAATGCTTCCTGGTCCTCGCCGAGGAACTGCACTTCGGACGGACCGGCGAACGGCTGTACGTGTCCCAGAGCCGCGTCAGCCAGTTGATCCGCTCCCTGGAGCAGCGCATCGGGGCCCGTCTGGTGGACCGCACCAGTCGCCGGGTGCGCCTCACCCGGCTCGGCGAGGACTTCCTCACCGCCCTCCGCCCCGCCTACACCGCCCTGCGCGACACCGTCGACAACGCCCGCGCGGCGGCCTCCGGACTCAGCGGGCCGCTGCGCATCGGATTCCAGGGCGTCGTGGGATACGGATTCATGGACGTGATCGGCGAGTTCGAGGACCGATTCCCCGAGTCCGCCACCCGGATCGCCGAACTGCCGCTCTCCGACCCCTTCGGACCGCTGCACCGCGACGAAGTGGACATCGCCGTGGTACTGCTGCCGGTCGCGGAGCCGGCACTCGTACTCGGACCGGTCTTCTCCCGCCAGCCGCAGTACCTGGCGGTCTCCCGCAGGCATCCGTTCGCCGACCGGACAGGCCTGGACGCCGAGGACCTGGCCACCGCACCACTCGTCGGCATCGCCGCCCCGGCGCCGGACTACTGGCGCGAGGCGCAGGCACCCACCCGCACTCCCTCCGGCACTCCGATACCTCAGGGACCAGAAGTCAGCACTCTCCAGGAGGGCCTGTCACTGGTGGCGGCCAACCGGGGCGTGATGCTGCTGTGCCACCCCACCACCGAACACCATCAGCGCCGGGATGTGGCGTACGTGTCGGTGACCGGCCTCCCCGACTCCGCACTCGGCCTCGTCTGGCGCGGCGGCCGCGAGACCGCGTGGGTCCGCGCCTTCGCCGACGCGGTGGCCGACGCTCTGGACTGACGGTGGGCCAGGTCGCGGGCGACGGCGAGGCCCGGACCGGTGCCGCCGTGGTCGCGGCACCGGGCGTCACCCCCGGTCGCGTGCCCGCTCGACGCGCTGCTGCCCGGGGCAGTGGCCGCCGCGGTAACTGGCGGCGTCGTGTTCCAGGCGGACGAACCAGCTCTCGGCGCTCGCGCGGGAGGCCGGCCCGGACGCGTCGGCGACTTGCTGCCAGGATGTTCCTCGCTTGCGGGCGGCCCGGGTCAAGTCGTGCTCCAGGGCGTCCGCTGCCACCCGTGTCTCGTCAAGTTGGGTCAGCGTGGCCAGGACACCGTCAGCCGCCCGGTGCCGTCGGCGGCCGCGCGTACCGCGTGCATCGCGCGGACCGGGTCCAGCCAGTCGCAGCCGCCCCTGCACTCCGCCGGCAGCAGCACCTCGGCGTCCTGCGGCGCTGCTTCCGGGCCTCGGGGTCGGTCGTCGCCATGGCGGGCGGCCGGCCACCCGCCGGGCCGTGTCCGCGAGTCGCGGACGGTCACACCGGACTCAGGTGACGCACCGCCAAGTCGTCTCCGGCAGCAGCGAGTACACGGTGAACGGGGCGCTCACCCACTCACCGGGGTGGATCACAGCCTTCGACCCCCCGTAGTCCCGCTTCGACCACACACACCAGTCGTGCTGGGTTTTGTTCTGGGCTGTGCGGCCTCCGCCAGGAAGCCCGACGCGGCCGGTGTCGTCGGTGCCGTTGACGAACGATGCCATCGGACTGTCGTGAGGAGCGTCCTCCCACAGGCAGAAGTGGTCGGCGGTGCAGGTGGCGGCGGCACTGTCGGTCGCGGTCACGGGCACCAGGGCGAGGGCGGCTGCCGCGGCGAGGACGGCTCTGCGGAGCTTCGCGGCGGTCACGGTGAGAATGGCGGCACGCTCCTTCACTGCGTACGGGATGAACTAGTCGATCCTCACGGTCTGGTGCGATGTGCGGCAATCACCCAGAGGTGGGGTTCGCGTCCGGGTATGAGTGGACGACCGGCCCCGGCAAAGCTTCTGGACGTGGCGGTGGGTGATCAGACAGACGGCGAGGCCGAGGAAGGCTTCGTGGATGTCGTCGCGTCCCTCCCAGCGGACGCGCGGTCGGCGGAAGCCGTGCAGCCGGGAGATCGTCCGCTCTGCGACCCGGCGGAAGGTGCCCAGGCCGGTGCCGTGGGGCTGGCCGCGTTCGGCGATCACCGGACGTATGCCCCGCTAGCGAAGGAGCCGGCGGTACTTGTCGTGGTCGTGGTCGCGGTCGGCCGACGACTCCCGCGACCGCTGGGATCTTGTCGATCAGGGACAGCAGCTGGGTGACGTCGCCCGCGGTCGCCGCCGGTCAGCGAGACCGCGAGCGGGATGCTCTGGCCGTCGGTGAGGAGGTGGTGCTTGCTGCCCGGACGGGCGCGGTCGACCGGCCTGGGCGCGCTTTTGGGCCCCGCCGAGCCGCTCCGACGTGGGTGGGGGGTGCCCCCGGCGAAGCCAGGGGGAGAGTCGGTCACCGCCCGCGACCGGTCCAGCTGGTTCGTCGGACGGCGGTGAGGTGGGTGTCGGGGTCGTCCCGGACCAGCACGATCGGGTCGCCGAGCTGCTGGTGGACGGTCTGGACGAGGTCGCGGTAGTCCTTCCAGGAGACGCTTTTGCGTCCGTCGGGCCGGGCATCGGGGCAGGGCCGGCAGGTCAGCCGGGAAGGCTCCCCGGCCTTGTAGCAGACCAGGGCGGCGACCGATGGGCGGCGGCGGGAGCGGCCCCGGAGGCGGATCACGGGAGCGTGGCCGCGGCGGGACCGGGTGCGGGTGGTCGGCGGCGTCATCGAGAAGCCGGCCTCGTCCTCGGGGGCGAGCCGGGAGTCGAGCGCCGCCACGGTCCTTCCGCCTGGTGCCTGGTCCCCTTCACCCATCCGGCCACCACGTCCTCGTCCCGCTCGATCGCGCGGCGGGCGGGGACCCGGCGGCTCCAGCCGTGCCGCTTGAGCAGGGCGGCCACCCCTTGCACGGTGCAGCTCTTGTGGAACCGGCGCCCGATCAGCGTCCTGATCCGCGACAGGGTCCACGTCTGGTCCGGCCGGCCATGCGCCACCGGCCCCTTGAACAGCTCACGCTCCAGCACGGCGAACAGCTCGTCGCTCAGCAACGGCAGCGACGCCGGGCCCTTCGAGGCCAGAGCCCCCGGCCCTCCTGCGACCGGGCCTTGCGCCGGCGCTGCACCGACCGGACGCTGACCCGCAGATCATGGGCGATGACCGTGTCCTCGTCGCCGTGCCGGAACCGTTCGGCCGCCTCCATCCACGACTTCTCACGGAGACCCCGGCGCTCGCCGGCAGACCACCGCCCTGGGCATACCTCATGTACTCGGCGGACCGCAGGGATCCTGGGCCGTCAGCCCTCCGGCACCACGCTTTGAAGGTCAGTAATGAAGCCACCGCAACGGGACCGCCTACAGGCCGAACTCCGTGTGCTCGACGTCAGTGGCCCCGCTCAGAACAGTTCTAGGTCCTCGCCACTGGTGTCTGCGATGACAGGCCGGAACTGTGCGGGGAGGCCGTCCAGGCGGTCAGGGCCGGCCGCAGCGGCCACGGCAGGGGCCGTCTCGGTCAACCAGACGCGAAACCGCTCGGCGGCCTCGCGGTAGGGGACGCGCGCCAGGACGCGGTGTTCGCCGGAGGGGCAGAAGTCGACGGCGACGGTGAGCAGGCAGGAACGGGGCGTGTTCTGGCTGCCTGTCCAGGACACGCGCAGGACACCACAGGGCTTGCGTCCACGGGGGGCAGGGTGGGTCGGGCGCAGTGATCGGCAGGCTATGAAGGCGGTCCACGCGGCGAGGTGCGGCAGGGGCAGGGTGGTGCGTGCGCGGCAGCCGGGGCAGCGGTGCCAGTGGTGGAGCCAGGCGGCGGTGTCGGTGTGGAAGAGGCGTGTGTAGCGGTTCGCCACACGGATGTCGTTGCTGTACAGGTGGTCTGGGCGCTCTTGTGTGTTGCAGGACTGGCAGAGGGGGGCGCGGACGTAGCCGTGTTCGTGGCAGTGGTCGAGCACGGTGGCGGGCGCAGCGCGGCAGACGGCGCACGCCCACTCGGCCACCCTGCGGGAAGTACCGGGCTTCCTGCTGAGCGCCGAGTACAGCTGGCCTTCCAGCTCTTTGTGGTACGGGCGCAGTGAGGCGGTGGGGCTCTTGGGGTTCGTCGTCTGCCGACCGCCGGCGTTCTGGGTCTGCCGGGGGTGGGAGGGCGGGTCGGTGACGGCTGCGCTTTCCTGGCGGGTCCGCGCGGCTTGGACCCACTGCGTTTCGGCGTGCTCGGCCGCGTCCAGCAGCCTGACCACAGCGCGCGGCAGCCACCACGTGCGCTGTGTCCCGTCGCGGGTCCGCTCCACGAGTACCTGTCGCCAGTCGATCCCCGCCAGGTGGTACGGGCGGCCGACTTCACGTTGCGCCGCCCGCTCGGGGCCGCCCCGCTCCTGCAGCTCCCCCGTGATGCGCTGGCGCCAGCGCAGCGGCGTTTCCTCGTCGCACCCCTGTCTGGGCCCCCTGCGAAAGGGACCGATGCGGACCAGGTCCTGCCGGTCCATCCTCACCGCGTTCAGTTCCGCGGCCGCCCGGTGCACCTCGGCCTCCGGAACGCTCCACTGACCGCCGCTCGTCCTCACCGTCGCCACCACACGGCCGCCGAGCAAGACGTGCCCCGTCCGGGCACGGGCAGGAGAGCGGGTGAACGCCCCAGAAGCCGTCGGTACAGCACTGTCGGCCGTCAAATCGACCCACAGGGCATCTGCGGCAACCAGGGTGATCAGGCCGTCCCTACGACCGGGCATGACACGCTTTGACATACCGACAGGCTAATTGCGGCGTCCCGGTTCCGTGTCAGTCGGCCACCCGAGGACGCGCCGTCCCACGGCGGTGAAATTCGGTGTACACACCGCTCCGGTGTCAGCAGCGGACCGTCCCCCGTCCCCACCATGACCAGCAAAGAACACAACGGGCACCAGCCGACGGCGACCGACGACCTGCAACTGGCACAAAGCCAGCACATCGCACATGCCACCGGACTTCGCGACACCCTCCCGACTGCCAGAGCAACCCTGTGACAGCCGGCCTCCGCCCCCTGGGGGCAGCCCGCCGGGCGGCGCTGCGACCGGGGTCGGTGCGGACCGTTCAGGTCGTCACAGGGTGCGGCGGGCGGTGTCGGCGAGGTGGACGGTCGCGGTGATGCGCTTGCCGACCGGTTCCTGGTGGACGCAGAAGGTCTCGGATACCGCCACCACGAGTTCCAGGCCGTGCTGGCCGACGCGGTGGGGGTCGGCCGGCAGCACGGACGGCGGTGTTGTGCTGCTGTCCCAGACGCTCACCTGGACGGCACCGTCGGTGACTTCCAGGTCGAGCAGGCACGGGCCCGGGGCGTATTTACGGGCGTTGGTCACCAGCTCGCTCACCACCAACTCCACCATGCCGGCCGCGCGCAGTGACACCGGCACCCCGTGCACCGCTTGGAGGGAAGCGAGGAAGTCGCGGGCCAGGGTGCGGGCCTCAGCGATGTCCGCGGCGCCCTCGAACGCGGCGGCAACCCCTACACGAAGGCCACCAGGCGGCCCCTGGTCCCGATTCTGGGCAGCAGAAACCACAGGTCCGCCTCACTTCCGAAGCGCAGTCAGTTGCCCACCCCTCATGCCCGCAAAACCTCAGTACACTCCCCACCAAACGGCTACTTCCTGATCACGGTGCCATCACTTCCGGGTGTCAGATGCCGGAGCAGGCCACGGGGCTCCGGGGAGAGGCGTGGGCAGTGCAGGACCATGGAGCGGCACTGACAGCAACCCTGGTCCGTGGAAACGCCGTGGTGCGTTTACCGGCCGGACTCCAGGTGTTCGACGTCGGTGGACTCCGCTTCCAGGCCGTGGGCGCGGCGGCCGTCGCGGAAGCAGACCTCGCCGAGGGACTCTGCGGCGAGGGTGCGCAGCTGCTTTCGCTGGCGCCGGTGTCCTGGGCGAGTACGTCGAGCAGCCCCTGCAGGTCCCGGGTTCCCAGCGCCCGCTGGAACGACTCCGGCGCCGCTCGAGTCTCGCTCACGGAGACCATGTGCCGGGGGCGGCGGGCATCGACGTGCCGACGAGCGCGGTGCGCTGTCCGGCGGACGGCCGCGGCCGCACGGCGGGGCGCTGTGAGTGACGCGGCGCGTCCGGGACCTGCCTGTCCGCGTCGGTCGTGGGCTGACGCGGCACTCCGCCGGGCACCGCCGCAGCGCGACAGGAAAGGGCGGCACCATCCGGAACGACGAACGTCCTGCCCAGGTCACGGAACGGCCGGTGCCCTGGGGGCTGAGCCCTTACAGGGCGGTGGGAGGGACCTTCGGGTCGAAGACGTTCCGCGGCGCGCTCGGCCGGGGGGTGGGCGTCTGGCGCAGTACCTGGGCCAGGTCGCGGTGTATGCGCTCGGCTTCACCGCGGACCTGGACGGGGACGTCGCCGCGCTCGGCGACGAGGCGGTCGTAGACGGGGGTCTGCTGGAACACGGCGGGGCGGTTTCCCTTCAGCGGACGGTTCACCGGACTGGCGCAGCATACGCGCCCGGGCCACGCCCCGCTGGAGGCGGACGTCCAGGCCAGGAAGGCGGGGACGGGCGTCCCCGCTCGCCCCGTCGCCGTCGAAGAGCGCGGCGACCAGGCGGACGTGGCCGTCGGGCACAGGGTCAGCTCGACACGCTGCTCGCGGCGATGCCGCCCGAGGCACACGCACGCACGTTCTCGCGCTCCTGCCCGGGCTCCGGGCCGTCCACGAGCGACCCCGGCCCTGTGCCGTCCGCGTATACCGACGCGATGGCCGACCGCCTGCCCCGCTCCCCCGGCACCGCTGTGGCCACCGGCCGGGCCACGTTCGCCGGCCTGGCCGCCCGGCACGTGCTGCACCCGTGCTCGGCCGGCCCCGCATGACCGGCCGAGTGGCTCCGGACCTGCCCGAGAACGCGCGGCCCCTGGCAGCCGAAGCCACCAGCGACAAGGACCGGGAACTGACCGAGTTCGCCCCGGAGGAAGGTGCCTACGCCTTCCACGCGGCGTGTGTGGGCAAGGGCGAGGTGTCGATCGTGGTCCGGAACGGCACTCTTGTCCCGCCGCCTGCGACGGAGTCCCCCACCGTGGGCGTCATCCGCGTGGAGGACAAACCCCAGCACTTCGAGATCCAGGTGACCGGCGGAACTCCTGCCTGGAAGATCGCGGTGATCTCCGGGAACCATCAGCCCTGACGCCACCCTTGCCCGCTCCGCAACGGTCCGGGCACGACCCCCATGGAAGCCGCACACGGCAGCAAGGCGGATCTCGAGGCCCTGCTGACCGTGAGGACCGAACCGTCAGCCGTCATAGGAGGACGCTCAAAGCCGCGGGCAACCCGCACGCCCCAAAGCCTTACGGGCGGTGAGGTGGCCCGCGATTTTGAACGCCAGTTCATGAGAGCCGAACGCATCGGCGCGGGCACGCCGCAGCACCACCCGAGTCGCAATCACCACTCCGTGCTCGGGCAGGCTCAGCTGCTCCTCGATCCCCACGGCGGCAGCCGCGAAAAAGCGTGGCAGGTCTTCGGCGGGTTCGTACTCCACCGTCAGCCCCTGGGCCACCTCGAAGGCGAAGCCCTCGGCTGCAGGCTCGAAGTCCACCTCCATCTCCGCGAAGTGCGGCGCGCAGTTCTGTTTCTGGTGCAGGACGCGCACGCCACGGATCGGGTGCGGCGGGAACCTGGGCAGCGCTGACGTCATGCCAAAACGCTACCCCCTGCTCGACAGCCCGCCTCCGCCGTCGGCCCCGGTGACGGGGAACCCGCCTGCGTGACGGCTACCGCGCTTCGCCCCGCCGGCCCGGCCGACCGGTCAGCTCGGTCTTCCGCCCTCACAGCTCGCACCCGAGGTGCTCGGCGTCGGTACCTCGGCCTCCAGGCCGTGGGCGCGGCGGCCGCCGTCGCGGAAGTAGACCTCGCCCAGGCCTTCAGCCGCGACGCCGCGGAGCTGCTGCTCGCCGGCCCGGCGTTCTTCGCGTCGACGAGGTGGGCAGCGTACCGGGGTGGCAGGGCGGGGTGAGGCGTGGACGGCGGCGGTCCGGGCGCACGGCGACGTCCCGTCGGCCGGTGCTTTCGGTGTCCTCGCTCTCCGCATCAGCCTGCACGAGGGCCACGGACCGCGTCGCCTTCGCCACGACGCCGATGCGACCGACCCCACGAGCAGTCCGGTGATGCGGCTCAGCCCGCGCGAGCCCAGCACCAGCAGCTCGGCGTCGCCCGCCGCCTCGACCGGGGCGACGGAGGCCGGCCCCTCGACCTGTTCGCCATACACCCGTACCTCAGGGCACGCGGCGTACACGCGCTCCTCGGCCTGCTGCAGGACGCGCCGCGCCAGGCGGTTCCGTTCGGATCATCGGACGGACCAGAGGAAGACGCCTGCCACGTGGAGTCCGGCCAGATAGACGGCCGCGGTCTTCTCGTAGCGGGTCGCAATGCCGCGCCACTGCCTGAGGCGGTTGATGCACCGCTCGACGGTGTTGCGCTGCTTGTGTGCCTCACGGTCGAAGGCCGGTGGCCTGCCGCGTCGCAGCCGGTGGTTCCGCTGGTCCACCGGAGTGGGGATCACCGCCCGGACACCGCGCTCGCGCAGGTGGGCGCGGATCGCGCGAGATGAGCAGGCCTCGTCGGCCAGGACCACGTCCGGCCTGGTGCGCGGACGACCCCGCCGCCGGGGAACGCGCAGGCGGGCCATGACGTCGGTGAAGGCGGGCGCGTCGCCGGCCTGTCCGGCGGCGAGGACGAACGCGAGCGGCCGGCAGCGGGCACCGGCCGCGAGGTGGATCCTGGTGGTCAGTCCGCCGCGGGAGCGGCCGACGGCATGGTTGTCCGACGCGCCTACCCGGGCCCTTCTTTGCGGGCCCCGGCCGTGTGCCGGTGAGCCCGCACGGGCGTGGAGTCCGCCGGCACGGCCCGGTTCAGGTCCTCGCCGGCGTCGGCCCGGGCCACCAGGGCGGTGAACACCCGCTCCTAGGTGCCGTCCACGGCCCACATCCGCAGCCGGTTGTGGACGCCCCGCCGGTTGCCGTACCTCTCCGGCAGGCGCACCCACTGCGTGCCGGTCTGGAACTTGCAGGCGATCGCGTCACTCACCACGCGGCGGTCCCGCCAGCGGTCATCCCGCTTCGGTGTCCGGTCCGGGAGCAACGGCTCGATCCGCGCCCCCCCTGCGCACCGGTCAACGGCGCATCCGGGCCAAGGACGGACTGATCCGAACGAAACTGCCTAGACTCGCTCCACGGCACCCGGCGGCTCGAAGGGAAGACGTTTCCGTGCACCTGTACGACAACCCTGTGATCAGCGGGTTCCACCCCGATCCGAGCGTCTGCCGGGTCGGTGACGACTACTACCTGGTGTGCTCCAGCTTCGAGTACTTCCCCGGGCTGCCGCTCTTCCACAGCAAGGACCTCGTGCACTGGGAGCAGATCGGCAACGTGCTCGACCGGCCCGGGCAACTGCCGCTTCCCCTCCCCGGCGCCAAGGCGTCCGGAGGCCTCTACGCCCCCACGATCCGCCACCACGACGGCCGTTACTGGGTCATCAACACCAATGTCGACGGTGGCGGCAACTTCGTCGTCTCGGCCGAGCGGCCCGAGGGGCCGTGGAGCGATCCGGTGTGGATCGACCTGACCGGGATCGACCCCGACCTGGCGTGGGAGGAGGACGGCACCTGCTGGTGCGCCTTCTCCGGCCCCGAAGGGGGCATCAACATGGCCAGGATCGACCCGGTCAAGGGCGAGGTGCTGGAGGGGCCTTTCGCCACCTGGTCGGGCAGCGGCCTCAAGTACCCCGAGGCGCCGCACCTCTACCGGATCGGCGACTGGTGGTACCTGCTGATCGCGGAAGGCGGCACGGAACGCGGCCACAGCGTGTCCATAGCCCGCAGCCGCTCGCCGCGCGGCCCTTGGGAGGGCGCGCCCGCCAACCCCCTGCTGTCACACAGCGGTACTGCCCGCTCCATCCAGAACACCGGCCACGCCGACCTGGTGCAGGCTCCCGACGGCAGCTGGTGGATGGTGCTGCTCGGCGTCCGCCCCCGCGGCTTCACGCCCGACGTGCACGTACTCGGTCGTGAGACGTTCCTGACCCCTGTGGAGTGGGACGAGGACGGCTGGCCCGTCGTCGCGCCCGTTCCCGAGAGCCACGCGGCCCCGGACGGTGCCTGGCATCCCGTTCCGGCCCCGCCCGCCCGCGACGACTTCGACGGGGCCGCTCTCGCGCCGCACTGGATCTCGCCGTTCGCCCGCCCGGAGGGCTCCTGGTCACTCACCGAGCGCCCTGGCCGGCTGGTCCTCAACGCCACCGGCCCCACCCTCGACCGCCCCGGGTACACCTTCGTCGGCCGCCGTCAGCAGCACCACGACTGCCGCGCCACCACGATGATCGACCCGGGTACGGGACGCGGTGGTCTCTGCGTCCGCCTGGACGAGGCCCACCACTACGAACTGGAGGCCGGGGACGGGGAGGTCGGCGTCGTCGCCCGGATCGGGCCGCTGCGCCAGACCGTGGCCCGCCGACCGGTCCCGGCCGGGCCGCTGTCCCTCACCGTCACGATCCGGACGTCAGGCCTCGTGCCCGCGTCGCCCGAACTCACCGACGGCGGCACCACGGGCCCCGACACCATCGCCTTCTGGCTCGACGATCCCGACGCCCCGGACGCCCGGCCGCTCGCCGAACTGGACGGGCGCTACCTGTCCACCGAGGTCGCCTGCGGCTTCACCGGCCGTGTGATCGGCATGTACGCCATCGAGGGTGCGGTCGCCTTCGACTGGTTCGAGTACGCCCCGGCGCCGTCCGTGTGACGCCCGGTGTGCGGGCGGGTGCCGTACCCCGAGGGGCACCCGCCCGCGGTCGGCCCGGTCCCGGCTGAGGTGCCTCCCCGGCCCCGGACGGCCTCCTCGCCGGTTGAGTTAACCTGTCCCCCATGCCTCCCCGACCAGCCGGATCGCGCCCCACACTGTCCTTGGTGGCCAAAACCGCCGGTACGAGCGTGCCCACCGTGTCCAAGGTGCTGCGAGGCGGAACCGACGTCTCGGCGGAGACCCGCGCGAAGGTCATGGAAGCCGTGCAGGCCGTCGGCTACACCCGCCGGGCCGGGTCCAAGGGCGAGAGCGTGAGGGACGAGAGCGGCTTGTCCAGCGTGCTCGATCTCGTGGTCACCCACTTCGAGGGGTCATGGGCGAACCTGCTGATAGCCGGGGCCGGGCGAGAAGCGGCAGCAGCGGGACTCGATGTCGTACTGACGCTCGCCGAGCCGCACAGCGACTGGGTGTCGCGGGTTCTGAGAAGGCGCACCGTCGGCGTGATCGGGACGCTGGTCGATCCCGCCTCGCCTCAGTTCGGCGCGCTCTTCGCCGCAGGTGTTCCCGTGGTGCTGATCGATCCGATGAGCACACCGCCGTCAGGGGTGGCAAGCGTCGGCGTGGCGAACTGGGAAGGCGGCCGTATGGCCGCCGAGCACCTTCTGTCCCTCGGTCATGTGCGGATGGGAGTGGTCGCCGGCCATGCCCGCCATCTCTTCAGCCGGGCGCGCGTCGACGGTTTCCGCGCGGCGGCCGACACGGCGACCGCCGGAAGTGCCACGGTGTCGGTGGCCCACGGCGGATGGAACCGCGCCAAGGCGACGACCGCCACCCACACCCTGCTCGACAGCGACCCGGGGATCACGGGGATCTTCGCCTGCGCGGACTCCATGGCACTCGGCGTCTACGACGCGTTGGATGCCCGGGGCCTGCGGATTCCCGAGGACATCAGTGTCATCGGCTTCGACGACCTGCCCGAGGCGCAGTACATCACCCCCGGGCTGACGACCGTCAGACAGCCCAGCACCGAGTTGGGCGCCGCGGCGGTCAAGCTCCTGATCGAGCTCTCCGGAGGCGAGGACGGCGGCACCCGGTCCCCCGCCCGCATGAAGCTGGCCACCGAGCTGGTCGTCCGTGCCTCCACCGGCCCCGCCCCGGCGACCGCAGCGCCGCGCCGGTGACGCGGACGGGCGCGTTCCGGCCGGTCTCATCGCGGTGCCGTGGTCACGGCCTGGAGGACCAGGCGGCTCGGACGGGCAGCGCCATGACGGATCGTGTACTCCGCCGCGGGGGGCTCCGTGGTCGCCCCGGCCGGATCGAGGGCGTTGCGTCCGACGTCCCAGCGGGGTGACGACCTCGGTGCGATGTCGACGCGCACCCGGTGGCCCGGCAGGAACGTGTGTGCTGTCGACCAGAGGTCCACGACGAACTTTCGACGAACGAGCCGGAGGTGCGGCGCCGGACAGGAGCGATGACGGCCTGCCTGTCGAGTTCGATGGGGGCGCGGGGCAGTGCGGCGGTCCTTCCCGCGGGGTGTCGCGGACCGGGTGGTGCCGTCGGCCGGCGACCTGCCCCTGCCGAAAGGCACGGCAGGGGCAGGGGTGGGACGGTCCGGGTTCGGGTCCTGGTACCGGTGTCAGCCCTTCACGGCGCCGGTGAGGCCGCCGACGATGCGCTTCTCGAAGACCGAGAAGAAGACCAGTGCGGGCAGCATGGCGAGCGAGGTGAAGGCGAGAACCTTCGCGGTGTCCGTGGAGTACTGCGAGGAGAACACCTGGACGCCGAGCGGCAGGGTGTAGTTCGCCTGCGAGTTGAGGACGTACAGGGGCAGGAGGTAGTTGTTCCAGCTGCCGACGAATCCGAGGATGCCGACGGTGACCACACCGGGCAGCGACAGCGGGACCACCATGCGGAAGAAGAATCCGAGTCGGCTCATGCCGTCGATCGCGGCGGCCTCCTCGATCTCGTTCGGGACGGCTCTGAGGAACGGCACGAGGATGATGACGGTCGTCGGCAGGCCGAAGGCGATCTGCGGGATGATCACGCCGAGCAGGTTGTCGACGAGGCCGAGGTCCTTGACGACGAGGTACAGCGGAGTGATCGCGATGACCATCGGGAACATCAGGCCCGCGGCGAACAGGGAGTACATCGCGCCCTTGAGTCTGAAGTCGTAGCGTGCGATCACGAAGCTCACCATCAGGCCGAGGGCGACGATGCCGACGGTGCTGGTGATCGCGACGATGAGGGAGTTGGCGAACTCGCCCCAGAACACTGTCGACTTCAGGATGTCGATGTAGTTGCCGACCACCCAGGGGCGCGGCAGGGCGGCCGGGTCCGTGGTGATCTGCGCGTTGGTGCGGAATCCGCCGAGCACGATGTAGAGCACCGGTGCGATGCAGACGCCGACGAAGAGCAGCGCGATGAAGTAGGTGACGGGGCTGCCCCACTTCTGCGGCTTGTCGCGGTTGTCACGGCGGCCGGTGTGCGCCTTCGGCTCCGGCGCGGGGGACATCCGGGAGGTGGTGGTCGTCGCGCTCATCACACGGTCCCTTCGGTGACGGCGCCCCTGAGGTCGCGGCGCAGGACGAAGCGCTGGTAGATCAGCGCGACGATGAGCGAGATCACGAACATCACGACCGCGACGGCGCTGCCGTAGCCGTAGTTGCCCGCGTTGCGGCCCTGGGCGAGCATGTAGATCGCCATGGTCGAGGTGCCCGCGGTGCCCGAGACGTACTGGCCCCAGATGATGTAGACGAGGTCGAACAACTGCAGTGAGCCGATGATCGACAGGAAGGCCCAGATGCGGATCGTCGGTCCCAGCAGCGGCAGCGTGATGCGGCGCTGGATCTGCCAGTAGGAGGCGCCGTCGATCTGCGCGGCCTCGAAGATCTCGTCGGGGATCGACTGCAGGCCGGCGAGCATCAGGATCACCGCGAAGCCGATGTACTTCCACGTGATGATGGCCATCAGCGTCCAGACGGCCAGGTCCGGGTCGGCGATCCAGTCGGCTTCCAGGGAGCCCAGGCCGATCCGGTGCAGCAGGTCGTTGACGGCTCCGTTGCTCTGGAGCATCAGGCTCCAGCCGGTGCCGACGATGACCTCGGAGATGATGTACGGCACGAAGATCAGGACGCGGATGACCGAGCGGCCGCGGATCTTCTGGTTGAGCAGGAGCGCGAGGACGATCGCCAGCGGACCCTGGATGACCAGTGAGAGCACCAGGATCAGGCCGTTGTGCCACAGGACGTCGTGGAACGCGGGGTCGGTGAGGATCAGCCTGTAGTTGTTCAGGCCGACCCAGTCGGTGGGCTCCCCGTAGCCTTTCCACTGGTAGAAGCCGTAGTACGCGGCGAGCGCGACCGGGAAGATCACGAACGCCAGGAACGTGATGACCGCCGGTGCGGACAGGACCGCGATCTCCAGTCGCATCCTGGCACGGCCTCGGCGGTGCGCAGCCGCTCGCGGCGGAGCCGGGGGCACGGACGCGGCCGCGTCCCCGGCTCCGGGCGTGCCCTGCGACTGGCGGCCGTCGGCCGTGTCAGTGCCCAGGGTGTCGCTCATGTCTGCTTACTCAGCCCTTCTCGGCGGCAGCTTTGACGTCCTTGACGATGTCGGCGGCGGAGCCCTCGCCGGCCATCAGGTTCACGACGGCGATGTTCATGGCGTTGCCGACGTTCTGGCCGTACACGGTGTCGAGGAACTGCATCGAGTAGGCGGCCTTGTTGAAGGCCTGCAGTGCCGAGATGTTGTAGGGCTCGGTGACGACCCCCTGGGCCTGCTCGTTCACCGGGATGGTGTCGAAGGCCTCGGCGTAGGCCTCCTGCTGTTCCTTGGTCACGGCGAACTGGAGGAAGCCCAGGGCCTCCTTCGGTGCGTTCTTGGAGAGCGAGTATCCGCCGGCGCCGCCCATGATGGCGGTCGGGTCGCCCTTGCCGCCGGGAACGGCGGGGAAGGGGAACCAGCCCAGGTCGGGGAGCGGCTTCTTGTCCGGGGTCAGATCGGCGATCACACCGGGATTCCAGTTGCCCATGAGCTCCATGGCCGCCTTGTGATTGGCGATCATGCCCGCCGAGGACCCGGCGCCCTGCTGCGACGTCGCCGTCAGGAAACCCTTCTGGAAGGGCTCGGTCTCCAGGAGTTCAGCGAGGTCCTCGCCCGCCTCGGTCCAGCACGGGTCGTCGAACGTGAGCGACTTGGCGGCCTCCTGCATGGTCTCCTGGCTGCACTCGCGCAGGGCGAAGCTGTAGTACCAGTGTGCGGCGGGCCAGGCGTCCTTGGCGCCGACCGCGATCGGCGCGACCTTGATCGCCTTCAGTTTCGCGACGGCGTCCTTGAGTTCGTCCATCGTCGTCGGCGTCGAGGCGATGCCGGCCTTCTTGAACAGGTCCTTGCTGTAGTAGATGCCCTCGGGCTGCGTGTCGAGCGGCATCGCGTAGACCTTGCCGTCGATCGAGACGCCTTCGAGGGCCGCCTCGCCCACGTTCGCCCTGTCGGTGTCGGTCAGTTCCAGTGCCTGGATCTGGCCGGCGTCGACCATGGCCTGCATCTTGCCGCCACCGCGCTGCAGGAAGATGTCGGGCGCGGAGTTCGAGTTGAGCGCGTTCTGCAGCTTGCCGTCGAGGTCCTCGTTCTGGACCGACTGGATCTTGATCGTGACGTCCGGATGCAGCGCGTGGTACGCCTTCGCGGCGTCCTTCCAGAACTGCACACCGCGCCCTTCCATCGCGTTCGTCCAGAGGGTCACCGTGCCCTGGCCATCGGACGAACCGCTGCCGTCGTCACCGCCGGCGCAGCCGGCGGCGGCGAGTGCGATGCACAGGCCGATCGCGGCAGCCGTCGCGCTGCGGGTTCTCCTCATCATCGCGGGAACTCCCTGATCTGTCGTCAGTGATCCAACTGCTGATAGTTTGCGCAAACTAATGGGTCATCAGCGAAGCAGGAGCAAGGTGTACCGCCCAAAATGAACGCGCGGCAACCAACAGTTTTCGCAAGTTGCGCAATCGTTACTGACGCAGGATCCGTCGTACGTGCTCACGAACGGGTTCACTGACGAGCAGGAACGCGCTCAGCCGCACCCAGCCGGGCCCCGGCCGGCCGGGGCGGACACCGGGAGGACGCCGAACTCCGGCCGGCGGACCGCTCGACATCTTGACGCCGTTTCCCCCGTCCCCCCACGGTGCGCAGCACCTCGGTCCAGGGACGGTTGATCCACCCGCCCGTCCCGGCGAGGCTCGCACCGCACCGCACCGCACCGCGGCAAAGGAACCCCACCGTGCGGATCGTCGTCCCCCGGCAGCCGGCAGCCCGGCTCTCCGCCCCCTGGCGCCACTGCGTCGGCACGGGCCGGTTCGACCTCGCGCCGCGGCGCGACTCTCGTGGCGGGTCCGCGGGCGCTTGAGCCGGTGGAGCCGGTGGAGCCGGGCGAAGGTTCGCTCGACGGCTTGCCTGGTCCTGCCCGGGCCGGATCCGTGGACGGTGCCCCTGCGGGCGGTCTTCGGTGCGATGCCACGAGGCGATGCCACGAACGCGGAGGAGGCGTCGGCAGGTGTCGCGGCCGCGGTCGGCGAACAGCCGTGGTGGTCGGTGCCGGGGCCGGTCCACCAGGCCACGGACGCGGCAGATCGCGTCCGGCAGGGGGGGTGAGCTGGGTGACATCGTGACGGTTTCCGCCGGTCACCGGCACTGCGAGGGGGCGTTCCGTGCCGGTCGGTGATCAGGTGGTGCTTGCTGCCGGGGAGGCCGCGGTCGACCGGCGAGGGACCGACGTGGTCCCCCCTTCGAGAACCCGGACGTGCGAACCGTCGCCGGCGCAGTCGTCCAAGTCCGGCGAGTCCGTGCGGCGCGGTTCGGTCAGCAGGGCCGAGTGCGGGCGTGGCCGAACGCCGGCCTCGGTCCAGTCCCGCAGTCGGCGCCAGGCCGTGACTCCGGAGCAGCCTACGGTCTCGGCCGGCACGTCGCGCCAGGCAGCGCCGGTCCGCAACACGTACATGACTCCGGCGAGGGCTGCCCTGTCCGGAACGCGCAATCGTCCGGGATGGCGATGGCGTCGTCCGGGAGCGGGTGGCAGCAGCGGCGCCACCCGCTCCCACAGGTCGTCCGGAACAAGATCAGCGCGCACCCGGACACCCTGCCGACCGAGATCGCCGAGGGCAAGGCCAGCGACTCGACCCGTGGGGGAACGACCAGTCAGTCCCAGCGGCCCGGGTCGTGGACGGCCCGGGTCCACTGGGCCTCGAACTCTTCTCGGCCGATCACGAACGGCACCCACTCCGGACTGTAGCGGTCCACCCACGGCGGGTTGAAGGGCCAGTCCTCCGGAGTGCTCCGGCAAGCCGTTCCGTCCTCGGCCAGCTCGACCTGGCGGAGCCGACGACCGTCGGGGCCGACCTCCACCAGGTAGACCGCCGGATCGTCGTCCTCATCCCAACGACGGCTCAGGTACAGCAGGTCCCGGCCGGCCAAGGCGCCGAACCCCGGCATGCCGCGCTGGGCGTCCCGTTTGGCCCGGGCCTCGGCCAAGCCGGGCGGTGCGGTCGGCCCGTCGACGTCGGCCTCGTCAAGACCCCACGTCTCGGCCTCCACGCGGGCGGCTTCGGTGTGCACGACCTCCACGTCGGCGAAGGTCTCCAGCACCTCCTGTTCGGACCGGGCGTGGACCCACCACCAGGCGCCGCCCATGCCGTAGTCGTGCAGAACCAGGAAACGTGTTTTCGACGCAGCGTCAGAAGGGGCCACCCGCGCACTCTAGAAGATCGTCCCAACCGGCTCGATCAGTGGGCCGGCGGCCGGGACGGCGACGGTGGAGCGTCCGGTGCCGGACGGGGTGCGGGAGTCGTTCCGGCGGGTGGCACCGGCCGCTCGGCTTCGGCCGCAGGGCGGAGGCCGGCGCAGGTGCGGGGACCGGCAGGTGCCGGCGGGCATCGTGCTCGCGGCCGCGACGTGCTGTGCACGGCGCCCACCGCTGACGGGTTTCCGCCCGCCGGGAGCGACCGCGCACCGGCGGTTCACCGGGTGGGGTCGGGCCCGGGCGCGGGGCGGGCTCCACCGCCTGGTGCCGGACGGTCTCGGAGCCCGCGGTGGGGTGGACCGGTCGCGGTGCGCGATCGGCCCGGCGAACATGCGGGCGGTGAAAGGGGGTACTTGACGGGCCCGGATTCCGCGGACTGCGGCAAGAAGGGCGCGAAGATCCATTCGGTCGCCGAGCGGACCGGTCTGCTCCTGTCCGTCGGCATCTCCGCAGCGAACACGCGTGACAGGCAGAGGCAGAGCCCGAAGCCCCTGGTGCGGGACATCCCGTCGATCCGTTCCCGCCACGGACCGCGCCGCTTCCGGCATCGGCCGCGCCGCCGTCCTCGCCTCCGCCCGGGCCGGCGCGCAGGTCGCCCTCGTCGCCCCGCCCGAGGACGGGCTGCGTGGGACCGCCCGCCTCATCGAAGTCGAGGGTGGCCAGGCGCCCACCCCGACCTGCGACGTCACCGACGAGGAAGACGCCCGGCCCTCGGTCGACCAGGGCGTCGAGCGCTTCAGGCGCCTGGACACCGTCTTCGACCATGCCGGTGTCGAACAGCCCGTCCTCGTGCGTCCGACGCCGGGCCCGGAGCCAAGGCCGGCGCGCAGCCCTCACGCCCGGCCGGGGGGTGCCGCCACCGACGAACGGTCCACGAGGCGGGTGCGCAGGGTGTACATCTCCCGGCGGGGTTCGGCTCCCGCGAGGACGTCGAGCAGCACCTCGGCGGCCGTGGACCCGAGCCGGTGCACCGGCTGTTCGATCATGGTCAGCGGTGGCACCATGACCGCGGCCCAGGCGCTGTCGTCGAACCCGATCAGGGACACGTCACCGGGGCACGACAGCTCCCGTGCGCGGATGGCGCGCAGGGCACCGGTGACGCCGTCGGTCTCGGTGCAGAACAGCGCGGTGACGCGGTCGGGGAGGTCGAGCATCCGGGCGACCTCCCGGGCCGCCCGCTCCTCCACCTTCGGCCCGACCATGACCAGGTCGGGGTCGAAGGGGATGCCCGCGTCGTCGAGCGCGTCGAGGTATCCGCGCAGGCGCTCCCCGTCGGTCCACAGATTGCGGGACGCGGCGGCGATCAGTTCCCGGCGGGTCGCGGGAGCCTTGTCCACCGGTGGGCCCCAGACGAATCCGATACGCCGGTGACCGGCCGCGACGAGCTTCTCCACCGCCTCGCGCGCCGCGTCCCGGTTGTCGATGACGACGGCGTCCAGATCGAGCGAGGGCACCGCGCGGTCGACGAGGACCACAGGGATTCCGCGGTCGAGGGCCGTGCGGATGTGGCCGACCGAGGAGTGGTCGACCGCCGCCGACGCGACGATCATGCCGTCGACGCGCTTGTCGATGAGGACGTTGGCCGCCGCCACCTCCTCGTCGAGCCTCTCGTACGTACTGACGACCAGCGTGTCGAATCCGCGGGCGCGGGAGGTGTCGCAGATGCCGCGTACGACACCCGCGAAGAACGGGTTGCCGATGTCCGCGACGATGACCCCGAGGGTGTGGGTCACCCCTGTCGACATGCTGCGGGCCAGCGCGTTCGCGCGATAGCCGAGCTTCTCGGCCGCGGCGAGCACCCGCTCCTTCAGCTCCGGACTGACGTATCCGTATCCGCCGAGCGTGCGGGCGGCGGTCGCCCGGCCGACCCCGGCCTCCGCGGCCACCTCGGAGATCGTCGGGGACGCCGACGGGCGGGGCCGCTCTCCTGGCATCGCTCGGTACCTCGCTTCTCGTGATCGACGGCTGTCCACATGCTAGACAAAGCCCGTGGGCCGGCCACGGCCGAACGCCGCCTCGGTGAAGCACTGGTCGTGGGCGGCGTCCGCGCCGTCGTGCAGCGCGCGCTCCAGCTGGTGGCGGTCGGGCGGGGTGGGCCTGCGCCATCCCGCGCGCAGCAGCGACACCACGAAGCCGGCGAGGAAGGCGTCACCGCAGCCCATCGTGTCGACGAGGGGTTCCCCGTCGTCCAGGGGGCGGGCCGGCGCCGCCACGGTCGTACGGCCGTCGTGGGCGACGGCGCCCTCGGCGCCTCGGGTGGCGAGGGCGAGTCCGGCGCCGCGTCGCACCGCCTCGGCCAGCAGGTCGTGGGTGGCCGTCTCGTCCAGGTGGGAGCAGGACAGCAGCACGAGGTCGGCGTACGGGCAGACCCGGTCCAGGTAGTCGGGCGTGCGGTACTCCTCCTCGCTGGACAGGTCGAAGGTCGTGAGCGTGTCGAGTCCGGCGAGCTTGGGCAGTTCGCCCTCGCTGCCCGAGTACACGCTGGAGTGCACCAGGTCGAAGGAGGACACGTAGGCGAGCAGGCCGCTGTCGAGGACCAGCGGCTCGCGCACGGTGACGCCGCCTCCGTTCCAGCCGAGGAAGACGCGGTCGCCGGAGTCGACCCGGAGGGTGGACACGCCGCTCTCGCCGTCGCGCACGGCGCAGTGGTCGACGGCCACCCCGGTGTCCGCGATGGCCTCGCGCAGGAAGCGGCCGAGGGCGTCGTCGCCGAACACTCCGAGGTACGCCGCCTCCAGGCCGAGGCGCCTGGCGTAGACGGCCACGTTCACGCTGTTGCCGCCCGGGTAGTCGACGCCGCGGTCGACGAACCGGTCGACGATGTTGTCGCCGAAGCCGAGGACTCTCATGGGTTCTCCTGTGCGCTGGCCCGGCACGCCACGGGGCGGGGGCACGGACGGGCGCCCGGCACCGGACTCGGTGCCGGGCGGCGGGTGCGGACTGTGGACTGCGGACCGTGCGGAAGCGAGACGGCGGTCGTGCGCCGCAGTCCCCGGGCGGGACGAGGGCGCCGCGCCGGGTCGCGCCGGCCGCTGCCGCACCGGGGGCCCCGGTGCGGCAGCGGCCGGCCGCGTGTCTCAGTAGTCCATGACGCGGTAGTAGCGGCGCAGGTCGAGCGAGTGTCCGCGCACCCGCTCCAGGTGCTTGCTGACCCGGCCCATGACGGTGTCGAGCACCAGCGGTGCGAGCAGGCCGCGGAACTCCGGGCTGATGCCGGGCAGCGGGTAGTCGCGGGTGTCGAAGACGGTCACGTCGCGGGAGATGCGCTTGGCGAAGGCCTCGACCCGGTCGGTGAGGGCGCGGGTCTCGTCCTCTCCCTGGAAGACGAGCACGCTCGTGTCCTCTTCGAGGAGTTCCAGGGAGCCGTGGAAGAACTCGGCGCTGTGCACGCGGGTGGTGCGCAGCCACTGCATCTCCTCGAGGATGCACATGGAGTACAGGTAGGTGAACCCCCACAGGTTTCCGCCGCCGACCAGGAAGTGGTAGTCGGTGTCCTTGTGGGCCTCGGCGAAGGCGGCGGCCGTCGGCTCGGCCTGCCGTGCCACGTCGAGGAGGATGCCGGGCAGTCCGGCGAGTTCGCCGGCGAGCTTGTCGTACCCCTCGAACTCGCCCCGGCGTGCGAGCAGCCGCCCCATGAGCAGCAGCATCTGCGGGTCGAAGGGCCAGGCCTTCGGCTCGGAGACGAGGGCCACGTCCACGCTCCGGGCGACGGGGGACTCGGCGTAGCCCGTGAACCCGACGGTGCGAACCCCCCTCGCCCTGCAGTACTCGATGGCCCGGAGGCTGTCCTCGGTGGTGCCCGACACCGAGGTGAAGACGGCGACCGAGCGCTCACCGAGCGTCGCCTCTCCCCCGGTGACCAGCTCCGCCGCGATGACGGCGTGGACGGGCAGCGTCGAGGTGCGGCGGGCGAGTTGTTCGTACGGCCACATCTGGGCGTAGGTGCCGCCGGCACCGACGAGGAAGAGGTTGTCGAAGCCGTCGTCCGTGAGGCGGTCGGCGAGCTCCTCGATCCGGGGGCGCAGGGCCACCGTGCTCGCCAGCTGGGAGAGGAATTCCGGCTCGTCGAATCCGAGCATCTTCGCGTCCTTTCGGGAACGGGTGCGGCCGGCGGCGCTGAGCGACCTGATACCGGTATCACGCGGGCCACACGCTGACACAGCGCACCGACGGCGTCAACAGCGGTGAGGCGCCCACAGGCCTGCAGTCCACCTGATAAGCGGCTCTGAGCTGGCACTTCATCAATCCGCACGGAGGGAAGCAGCTACGCTGCGGCATGCCCTCGCACCTTTCCGAAGAAGATCTTCGCTCCGACTCTGGTACCGGTATCAGATTCTCTGTACAGTCGCCGCACGCCAGCGGCCGTCCCCCGGACACCCCGCAGCGGATCCGACGCGCCCGCGCCTCCGGCGGGCCCTCCCATCGACGAAAGGACGCCCATGCGCGCACGTGCACTGACGCGGTCCGCGGCACTCCTCGGGGCCTCGGCACTCGTCCTCACCGGCTGCTTCGCCGGACCGGCGAAGGGTCCCGCGGCCGACGTGACCGCGAAGCCGGAGTACTCCGGCACCCTGAGCATCCTCACCAAATTCGCGGGCGAGCCCCTGGAGCCCTACTTCGAAGACCTCGCCGCCGCGTACGAGCGCAGGCACCCGAAGGTGAACGTCGAGCTGATCCAGGAGACCGACCAGAGCATCAAGGACAAGACCAAGACGCTCACCGCGTCGGACGCCCTGCCCGACATCTACTTCACCTGGACGGGCAACTGGGCGGAGAACTTCATCCGCGGAGGCCGCGCGGCGGACCTCACCAAGGTGATCAACCCCGACACCGCGTGGGGCAGGACCTTCGGTGAGTCGGCGCTGTCGGCGTTCGCCCACGACGGCCGCTACTACGGCGTCCCGCTGTACAACAACGGCAAGTTCATGGGCTACAACAAGTCGGCCTTCGACAAGGCCGGCGTCGACGTGCCGAAGACCTTCGAAGAGCTGATCGCCGCCTGCCCGGACCTGCGCGAGGCCGGCTACGAGCCCATCGCCTTCGGCAACAAGGACGGCTGGCCCGCCCTGCACTACCTCCAGCAGCTCTTCGCCCACAACGTGCCGGCCGACGTCCGCGAGGCCGACTACGACCCGAAGACCGCCACGTGGGACGACCCGGGCTACTTGAGCGCCCTCAAGCAGTTCAAGACCCTGGTGTCCGTCTGCACCGACACCGGACGCGGCACCAACGGCGTCCTCTACACCTCGGCACAGGAGGCCTTCGGGCAGGGCAAGGCCGCCATGTACTACCAGGAGATCCTGGAGTTCGACAACACCACCTCCGGCGGCACGCTCAAGCCCGGGGACCTGGGCATCTTCCCGCTGCCCGCCGCCGCCGAAGCCAAGGGAGACCCGAAGGTCATCGAGGGGGCACCCGAGGGGTACTTCGTCAACGCCCGGTCGCCGCGCGCGGCTCTCGCCGTCGACTTCATGAAGTTCGTGACGAGCACCGCCCACGCGAGAACCCTGTCCGCGCCGCCCTACGGTCAGCCGAGCACCGTGGTCGGCGCGGTGACACCGCAGACGTCCAGCAAGGCCGTCCAGGAGGGGATCGACCTGGTCAACAAGGCCCCGCGGCTCGCCGGCTGGCTGGACATGGTCACCGCGCCGGAGGTCGCCGACGCGTGGCTGGCCGGCGGCGAGGCCCTCATCAGCGGCAGCAAGTCGCCCGAGCAGGTCATGGACGGCGTGCGCCGGGCCTCCGACTCCGCCGAGTGACCGGCGCGGGCTGAAGGGAATCAATCCGGTGCGCACTCTGTACCGAAGAGCAGCCGGGCTCGCGTGGACCGTGCCGGCCCTCGTCCTGCTCGCGGTCTTCGTCTACCTCCCGCTCGTCCAGAACTTCGGTTACTCCACTCTGACCTGGGACATCTACAGCGGCAGCCAGCAGTTCGTCGGCCTGGACAACTACCGCGACCTGTTCGCCGACCCGGTCTTCTGGACCTCCTTCACCAACAACCTCCGGTACGCCCTGCTGTCGGTCGTCTTCCAGGTCTTCGGTGCCCTCCTGCTGGCCGCACTCGTCGAGAGCATCCGCAGTACGCGGTGGCAGCGCGCCCTCCGGACGATCTACTTCATCCCCTCCGCGATCTCACTGACCGTCGCGGGACTGCTCTTCTACTTCGTCTACGAGCCCAACCTCGGCCTGCTCAACCACGCCCTGGAGGCGGTCGCGCCCGGCACGTTCGACCACGCCTGGCTGGGCCAGGAGAGCACCGCCATGACGGCGGTCATCGCGATGAGCCAGTGGCAGGGCTTCGGCTACTCGACGCTGCTGTTCGCCGTCGCCATCCAGCGGATCCCCGCGGAGCTCCACGAAGCGGCCGCCCTGGACGGCGCCGGCCCCGTCCGCCGCTTCTTCCAGGTCACGCTCCCGCTCGTGCGGGAGATGACCGGGCTCATGGTCCTGGTCACCGTGTCGGGCGCCTTCCAGGTGTTCAACGAGGTCATGGTGATGACCAGCGGCGGACCCGACAACTCGACCCACGTGCTCGGCACGTGGCTGTACCGCAACGGATTCGTACGCAACGACTTCGGCCACGCCGCGGCCATCGGCACCGTGATCTTCGTGGTCACCCTCACGGTCGCGATGGCACAGCTGTGGTTCACCCGGAGAAGAAGGGTGGAATGGTGAGCCGTCTCGGCTTCCTCGGCGTGATCGCGCGCCTGTTCATGTGGGCCTTCCTGCTGAGCCTCGCGGTCGTGGTGCTCTATCCGCTGCTGTGGATGGTCCTGAACGGGTTCAAGACCAACGCCGAACTCTTCGGCAACCCCTTCGCGCTCCCCACCGACCTGAGCTTCGGCAACTACCGCGACGCGTGGAACCGCGGCGTCAGCGACTACCTCGCGACCAGCGTCCTGGTCACGGTGACGTCCACGGTGGCGACCGTCTTCATCAGCGCCTGGGCGGCGTACGGACTGACGCGGGTGGACATCCCGTTCAACAAGGTGCTCACCGCCGTCATCCTGGGCGGCCTCATGCTCACCCCGACCGTCGCCCTGGTCCCGCTGGTGCGCATGTTCCAGTCGATCGGCCTGTACAACAGTTTCTGGGCACTGCTCATCCTCTACACGGCCTTCCGTGTCCCCTTCACCACCTTCCTCATCCGCGCCTACATGATCGACCTGCCGCGCGAGGTGGACGAGGCGGCGCAGATCGACGGGGCCGGCCGCTGGACCGCGTTCTGGCGGATCATCCTGCCGATGTGCAAGCCTGTCATCACGTCCACGGTCCTGCTGCACGTGCTCTTCGCGTGGAACGAATACCTGTTCGCCATGGTGTTCACCAACGGCAGTGACGTGCAGACCCTGCCGGTCGGCCTGACGAGCCTGATGAGCAAGCACGGCACGGATTTTCCCGTCGTGTTCGCCGGCATGGTGATCGCCGCGGTCCCCGTCGTGCTCCTGTTCCTCTTCGGCCAGCGCTACATCGTCAAGGGCCTGGCCGACGGTGTCGGCAAGTGAACCACTCCCCCGGTACGAACGGAGAACCCCATGCCGATCGCCCGTCCGCCGTGGCTGACCGGACCCGACTTCACCTGCCGGCACCTACCGTGCGACACGTTCCTGGACGACGCGGTCGCCCTGGGCCGCGAGAAGCCGGAACTCCGGGGCATCACCCCGCGCCTGCACTTTCCGCAGGCCGGTGACGCGGAGGCACGCGACCTGCACCGCCGCATCGAGGAACGTGGCCTCTCCGGTCGGCCGGCTGCGTGCGCAGGGCATCGCCCTGTTCCTCCGGGCGGCCGAGCTGCGCGTCGAACTCGGCGCCGGGAAACTGTCGCCGACGCCCGGCCGGGGCGGTGAGGACGAGCCCGTGGACGCCGCCTGGCGCCGGTCGGTCGACGCGATCGGTGACCTCGCCGCCTACGCGGACACGCTGGGCGTGACGTGCGTCCTCGAACCGCTCCAGCGTGTCGGGGCGAACCCGGTCAACGACTCGCCCACGCTGGCGGGGATGCTCGACGAGATCGGCGCCGACCGTCTGGGGGCGGTGCTCGGCACGGTGACGACGGCCGTGGCCGGCGGAACCGCCGGACGCCTTCGCCGCGCTCGGCGACCGTATCCGCCATGTGCACCTGATCGACGGCCGCCCCACGGGGCACCTGGCGTGGGGCGACGGCGGACTTCCCCTGTCCGACTGCCTGCGGTCCCTCGAACGGCAAGGCCACGACGGCTGGATGGTGTTCGAGCTGTTCGGCGACGGCACGTGCGCGCTCGATCCGCGGGCGGCGGTGGAGCGGTGCGGCGCGGCGGTGGGGCAGCCGAGGGTGCGGCGCGGCCGTCCGGCCCGGGCCGGGACGGTGGCGTTCGGGAGCAGCGGCGCGCAGGTTTCGCAGACCTCTTCGACGCGCAGGATCGGCCGTGGCCGATGATCCGGACGGTCCAGCCTCCACCCCGCCCACTGCATGACCCTCGCCCGCGAGGATCCGGCATTCTGACAAGGCCTCGAAAGGGCACGACATGAACGCGGAATACCAGCGGATCAATCGGTTCGGGTTCGCGGAGTACCGCGACATGGCCGACATCCTCCGGGAGGTGGACCTACCGGCCATGAAGGAGACGCTCCGCCAGGTTGTGGACCTGGTGCTCCTCGAGGACGAGTCCGGCATCGTCGAGGCGATGTCGCAGGAGGCCCAAGCCGACTTCGCCGTGCCGCTCGGCATGGCCGCCGGGATGCTCGAAGACGGCGGGTACTCGGATGTGGAGCTGGTCTCGGCGGCCTGCACCGTGCGGTATTCCGCGGAGCGTCACACGGACCAGTCTCCCGAGGAGTTGACCTCCCTTGTACTGCGGCTCCCGCGCTGAGCCGCACAGTGGCGCGAGCGTTCTGGGTGCCGCGCCCGGTGACGCCCAGGACGCGCGTGGACCGTTGGCCCAAGAGGCCCCGTGTCGGGCCACCCCGCTGCCACTCGGCCGGCCGCCGCCAGCAGGTGGAGCCGGATCCGAACCCCAACTCCTGCGGCAGGCAATCCCGCTGGATGCCGGTACAGAGCGCGAACGGCACTCCCTGCAGCGCCTTGCGGTCATCGATCCGCTTGCGCCCAGGGTGCCGGAACCGCCGCTCATGCCCGGGCAGCAGTGGTTCGATCACCGCCCACAGCTCGTCGTTGGCCTCCCACGGCTTCCGCCGCACCAAGGTCACCCCCGGCACGACATCGCGCACAACTCCACCGCGCCACAAGAAGGTCGTTCCGCAAGGGCCCCTGGCACTCCAGCAGCGGTTCGTGCCCTGAGCTGCGTCCTCGGTAGTGGCAGGGGCGGGCAACGGCCTGGCGGCGTCTTCTCCGGGCCGACCACTTCAGTGCGCAGACCCGGTCGTAGACGTGCGGGTCCCTGCACCGCCGCCGCAGGACGGCCGCTGCCAGGCGTCACCGGGTGCCTCGTCGATGAGCTATTCGATGCGCCAGGTGCCGGCCAGGGACTTGATCCGCTGGGACTTGGGCACAGCGACGGCATAGTCGATGTCGAGTTGTTCGAGCAGGCGGCGGAAGTGCCAGTCCTGTCCGTAAGACACGGTCCTCCTCTCCTCCTCGAGGAAGGACTCGGGGCATCGGTCTCCCCTCTGTCTCCCATGCCCATCCCGCCTCAGGAGGTCGCGGCGACGCCGGTGCCGATGCCGATGCCGATGAACAGCCAGCCGGTCGTCAGCACCCAGCGGTGGCGGATCCCCGGCCGGGCGAGGAAGGTCCGCAGCCGCGCGGCGACGGCGACGAGGGCGAACCAGTAGACGACGCCGATCAGGACGTCGAGGGTACCGAGGAGGAAGATCTGCCGTGCGGTCGAGCCGCCGCCGTGCACGAACTGCGGCAGGATGCTGAGGAAGAACAGCGCCGCCTTGGGGTTGAGCACGTTGGTGAGGAAGCCCTCGGTGAAGCCGGATCGCCACCGGCCGCGGGCCGGATCGCCCGGGGCCGGGGTCCGCGGGGCGGTAAGCCCCTCCGGGCCGTCTGCCGCCGCTGTCTCGGCGCGGCGCTCGCGGGCGGTCCGCCGGGCGGCCAGGACCGCCCGGATCCCGAGGTAGACCAGGTAGGCCGCGCCGAGCAGCTTGATGGAGCCGTAGACAACGGGAGAACGGGCTGCGATCAGCGACAGCTCCGCAACGGCGGCGAGCATGTGCACGCACAACCCGGCCTGGGCGCCCAGCGCCGCGGCCCGTCCCTTGGCGGGGTGCTCGGCTGCCGAGCGCACCACCACCAGGAAGTCCGGGCCGGGGACCACGTAGGCCGCCAGAGCGACACCGAGGAAACCCACCAGGTCGACCGACATCCGCTCTCCCCTTCGCTCGCCCCGTGACCCGTTCGCCACCGGGGAATTCCGTCATGGCTGGGTCTTGACCTGCCCTGGCCCGCTCGGGTCGCGAGCGTTCGCCTGTCGGCCGCGAGGTGACGGCTCGTCGGGGGCCCAAGGCCCTGTTCCAGCTGCTCGTCCGCCACGGTCAGCGGCGGCAGGGCCTTGGCCACTTCGTCGTGGGGCCCGGCCGCCTCCGGCGACAGGCCGTCCCGGCAGGCGGTGTCGCACACCTCGCGGGCCGGACCGGCACTGGACGGCGAGCATCCCGGTCTGCTCGTCGGCTATGCCGAACTGTGCCTGCGCACCGTCTCTTTCGAGTACCCCGCCCGTGCCGTGAGCCTCTCACGACGTCTGGAAAAATTGGCACCGCGGTCCGCCGAGGCTCAGCGGCTCGCCACAGCCGAGCACTGGGCCCGACACGGCTGCTCGACCTTCGGACGCCCGCCCTCCCCGGGAACCCCGAGCAAGCCGAGCGCGGTCAGTACGGTGACGCACAACGTCATCCAGCCGATGAAGGCGCCGCCGCCGTACAGCACCGCGCCGGCTACCCGGGTTCCTGCCTCGTGGGAAAGCACGCCCGCCACCACCGCGACCAGCAGCGACCACACGAAGGACACGATCACAAGAAGTACCTGAACAGGAAATGTCGGCCTCACCAGTCGATCCCCTTCCACGAGGGTGGTCGACCAGTCGGCGGGCAGCCTCAGCTCGACCACCGCTTGCGATGGCCTGCTGAGGCTCCGCGACGATCGGAGACTCCTCTTGCTCGTTTCCGGTCGAGACCGGAGCACTGTCCCCCATCGGACACGTCGCCAGTGCTCTGCGGCTCTCGGTAGAACGAGAAGGATCGTGGCGGGGGCTGTTCAAGGTCACCACTACTCAAACCGGGGCGGACGTCCAGGCAACGCCGCCCGACAGAGCGGTCACTCAACCCGCCCGGACACGCCCCGGGCCTCGCAGGGCCGGGGCGTGCCGGCACAGGAAGCGGCCCCGCCCGGCCGGATGGCCGGGCGGGGCCGCTCAGCATGTGTGGTCGCGAAGGGCGGTCGCCTGCGCGGCGAAAGGCTCTGCAGGGCTTCAGCCGGACGATCGTCCCTGCAGGCGATGGGTGAGGCCCGGGGACACCGTCCCCTCCACGACCACGTCCTGCACAACACGGCCGGTGTCTCCGGCATCCCCCCGCCCTGCCTGACGAGCTCGTACACGGTGGGCAATGAGACGTCGAGGACGGCGGCGGGACTCGGGGTTCACAGCCGGCCGAAGGTCAGTGGCGGCGCACCACCCACTGCACCCGTCGGTCCCCCGACCGGAGGGTTCGAGCACCCCTGGCGACGACGGACCTGCCTTCGGAGCGTCGGGCGGACCGCCGGAGCCGGAGGTCAGTCCACGTGCGCGATGATCAGGGACAGAGCCGCGAACAGCGCGACGGACGCGCCGAGAAGCGTCAGCGCCGCCGGGACCGCCGCCGTCAGTTGCTTGCTGCCCTTGCGCCGGCCCGAGCGGAACACCAGGCAAGCCGGGACGAGCGGCAGCGCCACGAGGGCGAGGAAGATCATCGGCACCGCGAACCGGCTGAACGCGCTGGTGCCGGTCTCGGTGACCAGGTGCCAGGCGGTCGTGCCGAAGACCACGGCCAGGCCGGCCAGCAGGCCGAACGAGAGGACCGACGCCACGGCGACGGTCAGTCCTTCGGTCAGCCGCTCGGCACGCGTACGCTCCCGGCCCGCTTCCGTCGTCCCGCTGTAGCCCATCCTCATTCCCCCAGGTGCCGCGGTTCGGTGTCGCCAGGGCCCCGGTCGAGCCGCTCAGCCCGTGGCCGGCAGGACGACAACACCGAGGCGCCCAGAGCCACGGGCACGATGATCTCACGGGTCCGCCGGTCCGTCGGTGCCCTCCGCGCCTGTGTACAGCTCGCGTTCCGCCCGACCGGCGACCCGTTCCGCGGCCGGCCCCGCACCCGCTGGGCGATGCGCACCACCTCACCCGACGCCCTACCGTCGCGCGCTCCTTCCACGTCACCGATTTCGCCGGTCCGGGCCCTCGCCGCAGTGCAGGCCGACGATGCGGGGCAGGCCGGCGCTTCGCTCGGAGTAGACGTCCCGGTGACACCAAGCGTGCCCTTGTGTCAGCCATTGCACTTCGGCTCGTTGCCCTGTGCCAGAGTGCCGCATCACGTCGAGCTCGTCGTCGACGCCGTGGCGGCGGTCGCAGCGACAGCCGGTGTGCGCGGGGCGATCGGGTTCTCCTTCCTTCGGCGTGCTCGCGTACTGCGCCGTCGCCCACGCCTCCGCCCGGACCCCCACGGTGGACGAGGGCCGCCCGGCGCGCGGTGGCCGCCGGCCCGCCGGGGACACAGGACCCCCGCGCCACCGGGAGCGCAGTCATGTCGGCACCGGCAGCGTGCAGGGGCCGCATCAGCCGCGCGAAGCCCCGGGTCACCCGACTCGGATGCTCGGGCCGCCGACGCCCACGCGGCACGTGTCCTACCCGTTGAGACGCGTGCCGATCGAGAGGAACGCCTGCACGAGGGGGACCTGAGGGACCGCCGGGGAGACCACCTGGGAGGCGTAGTGGACGACGACCAGGCCCAGAGCGGGTGAGACGAACAGGCGCTGACCGTGGATGCCGCTGGCCATGAAGGATCCGTAGGGGTCGTTCAGGACCCACCACAGGTCGTGGTACGAGAGGGTGGCGGGCGCGTCGGCCGGTGCCGCGGGGAAGCGGACGCGGCGCGGGTAGCCGTCCGGGACACCGTCGACGACGGCGGTCACCGCTTCCGGCAGGACCTGGCGGTCGCCGACGGCGCCGCCGCAGCGGACAAGTTCGCCCAGGCGCGCCACGTCGCGCGCGGTAGCGCTGAAGCCGCCGCAGGCGGCCTCGGCGCCGTCCGCGTCGACGAGGTAGTACGCGTCCTCCTCCGCGCCGATCCGGGACCAGATCATCTCGGACATCAGCGCCGAGGTGCTGACGCCGGTGACCCGTCGCAGGACCTCGGCGAGCGCCTCGACGTTGCCGTTCTCGTAGCGGAACCCGGTGCCGGGCTCACCCGTGGCCCGCGCGGTGGCGAGGTGCTCGCGGATGGTGGACGGCCCCGAGTAGCCATGGGGACGCAGCCGTGGGGCGAGGACGGCGAAATAGCGCTGCGCCTCCAGGGCCTTGTCGTACGGGCGGCCCGCGTAGCTCATCCGCGTGCCCATGTGCAGGAGGTGGTCGACCTGGGCGTCCCCGAAGGCGGTGCCGGCGAGTTCGGGGACGTACTTGGTCACCTGGGCGCCGCGGTCGAGGTGCCCTTCGTGGGCGAGGGTCGCGGCCAGGAGGCCGAGATAGGACTTGGCGGCGGAGGCGTTGAAGTGCGGGACGTGGGGCTCGTAGCCGTGCAGGTACTGCTCGTGGACGAGTCTGCCCCTGTGCAGGACGAGCAGGGCGTCCGTCTCGGCCTCGGCGAGCAGCTCCGGCAGCGTGAGCGTGCGTCCGTACGGGCCGGTGACGCTCAGGCCGTCGAGGGCGCCGGGCGGGGCCGCGGGCAGGTCACCGGGCCGGCCCGGGCCCCGCCAGACGCGGCGGCTCGGCATGGTCTCCCGACCTGCCGTCGTGTGCCGTCGCGCCCAGGCCGGGTCCGTGAACCCCCGGGCCCAGACGAGGTCGGCCAGTGAATGCGTGCCGGTCACGTGTCGCTCCGCTCGCTCGGGATCAGCCGATCATGGGAACCGTTAACGTACACAGTGTTCGGAAATCCGGGAAGGGTCCGGTCCCGGCGAGGAGGGCTACCGGCGCTCGGCGCGCCGCCCCGTGGTGAGGTCGACGGCTCCGGGGGCGTCCACCGGGGTCAGCCCCGTGGCCCAGACGCGACCGTAGACGGAAAGATCCCGCAGGTGGGCGGTGATCTGCTCGGCGCTGTAGCCCGTGTCGTTCTCGACCCACCAGCTCAGTACCGCGATGAGTTCGCCGGTCCAGGCGCGGGCGACGATGCCGAGCGGGATCCTCGGTTCCGCGCCGAGCTGTTCCGCCCGGTCACGGAAGGCCGCCTCGGCGTGCGTGCGGATGAGTTCGGTGAACTCCCGCAGCGCCCGCCCGTCGCCCTCCCCCCGCAGGATCACCTGGTAGACGCCCCGTTCCTGGGCGGCGTGTTCGAAGATGTACTTGACCGGCAGGCCGGTGAAGCCCTGGGCGTGCGCCTGGCGAACGGCCGGCAGCAGGCGCTCGCGGTCCTGCGCGAGGTCGCGGACGATGCCGACGAGCAGGTCCTCCTTGTCGCGGTAGTGGGCGTAGAAGGTGGCCCGGCCGATGTCGGCCCGCTCGGTGATCTCCTCGACGGTGACGGCCTGGAATCCCTTCTCCAGCACCAGTTCGACCAGGGCTTGGCGGAGCGCGGCGCGCGTCCGCCGGACGCGGCGGTCTTCGGGCTTCATGTCCACTTCGATTCCTTCTCGTCCGGACCGTTGACCTGACCCTAGCGCCGCCCTTACGTTGCCCGACAGCAAGATTGATATTGAACACGACGTTCGGAAACTCTGGAGGCGGCGATGAACCTCGGGCGTTACGTGCGCCGGACGGCCGGGCACCACCCCGATGCCGAGGCCGTGGTCTGCGGCCAGGTCCGGTTGACGTATGCGGAACTCGACGACCACAGCGACCGGCTGGCGGCCGCGCTGACGGGGATGGGCCTGAGCCCGGGGGAGCGCGTGGCCACGCTGGCGGCCAACCGCGCGGAGCTGGTCGTCACGGAAGTGGCGCTCTACAAGGCCGGACTGGCCCGGGCGCCGATCAACGCCCGCCTCGGCGACGGCGAAGTCGCGCACCTGCTGCGGGAGTCCGACGCCCGCGTCCTGCTCACCGACGCCGCGCACCTGGACACGGCCCGGCGGGCGGTGCCCGGTACGGGCGTGAAGTCCGTCATCGGCTACGACGGTCCCGGCGACCTCGGTCCCGGCTACGCCGAGACCCTCGCGGCCACCTCCCGCGAGCCGGTCGACGTCGAGCGCTCCGAGGACGACATCGCCGTCCTGCACTTCACCTCGGGCTCCACCGGAAAGCTGAAGGCGGCCGTGCAGACGTACGGCAATCGTCTGGCCCTGTTGCGCAAGTCGGTGATGAACAGCGCCACCCGGGTCGGACCGGGCGACCGGCAGATCCTCGCCGGCCCCGTCACCCACGCCTCCGGCATGCCCCTCATGGGCATCTTCTTCGCCGGCGGATGCGCCATCGTGCTGCCGCGCTGGGACGCCGGGGAATTCCTCGCCACCGTCGAACGGGAACGCGCCACCCACGCGTTCCTCGTCCCGACCATGGTCAACACGGTCCTCGCGCTGGAGAACGCCCGCGACCACGACGTCTCCAGCCTCCGCCAGCTGATCTACGGCGCGGCGCCCATGTCACCCGCCCGGATCCGAGCGGCCTGGGACCTCTTCGGCCCTGTGCTCAGCCAGGGCTACGGATGCGGCGAGACGACCTCCGGCGTGCTGTTCCTCTCCACGGAGGACCACCGCCGCGCCGTCGAGGGCGACGACGAGGAACTGCTGCTGTCCTGCGGCCGGCCCCTCGCCGAGGCCGAGGTGCGCATCGTCGACGACGAGGGCGTCCAGGTGGCGGACGGCGAGATCGGTGAGATCGCCGTCCGGGGGCCCGACGTCGTGCCCGGCTATCACAACGAGCCGGAACTGACCGCCGAGAGCTTCCGCGACGGCTGGTTCCTCACCGGAGACCTCGCGCGCCGGCGCCGGGACGGCTACGTCTTCATCGTCGACCGCAAGAAGGACATGATCATCTCCGGCGGTTTCAACATCTACGCCGTCGAGGTGGAATCCGTCCTCCACCAGCATCCCGGTGTCTTCGAGGCCGCGGTCATGGGCGTTCCGGACGATCAGTGGGGCGAAGCGGTCAAGGCCGTCGTCGTCCCGCGGGCGGGAGCGACGCTCGACGCGGACGAGCTCATCGCCTTCTGCGCCGAGCGCCTGGCGCGCATGAAGAAGCCCCGGTCCGTCGACATCGTCGCCGCGCTCCCCCACAACCCCAACGGCAAGATCGACCGCCGCGCCCTGCGCGACTCCTACTGGTCCGGCGCCGAGCGCCGCGTCCACTGAACAGGAACCGCCCCATGCCCTACACCCTCGCCCCCTCCTACGACGACAACCCCCGCCTGCAGGACCTCGTCGGCCGCCTGCGCACCTACCTGACCGACGAACTCCTCCCCTACGAGCACGCACACGGCATCACCCCCGAGAGCCGGCTGGACCGGCCCACCCTGGAACGCGTCTGGAAGCGCAGCGCCGAACTCGGTTTCTACGGCATCAGCCTGCCCCCGGAACTCGGCGGCCAGGGACTGAACTTCACCGAGCTGTGCGCCCTCAAGGAGGAACTCACCGCCTCCGGGGCGGCCCTGTCCCACTCGGTCCTCGGTGACATGGGCGGGCCGCTGCGGGTCGGCGCCCTCATGAAGTACGCCACCGAACAGCAACGGGAGCGCTACCTGCTCCCGGTGGTCCGGGGCGAGCGCGCCTGCTGCTTCTCCCTCACCGAACAGGACGCGGGCTCGGACGTGCGCCGCATGACGACCACCGCGACCCCGGACGGCGACACGTACGTGCTGAACGGGCACAAGGTGTTCAGCTCCGCCGCCCCGTTCGCCGACTTCGCCGTCGTCGTCGCCCGGATGGCGCACAGCGAGGAGACGTACAGCGCCTTCCTCGTCGACCTGGACACCCCCGGCTGCCGTGTCCTGGACGGTGCAGTTCCCATGTCCGGACAGCAGATGGAAGGCGACCTCGTCCTCGAGGACTGCCGGATCCCGGCCGCGAACCTGCTCGGTGAGATCGGCCAGGGGCTGCGCATCGGCATCGGCCGCATCACCCTCAACCGGCTGCTCCACTGCCCCTCCCTCATCGGCGCCGCCCGGCGCGCCTGGGACCTGTCCGTCGCCCACGCGAGGACCCGCGTCGCGTTCGGACAGCCGCTGCTCGCGCTCCAGGCCATCCAGCACAAGCTCGCCGACATGGCCACCGACCTCTACGCGGCCCGGTCGATGGTCCTCGCCACCGCCGCCAAGGCCGACCGCGGCGAGAACATCGCGGTCGAGGCGAACATGTGCAAACTGTTCACCGCCGAAGCGTGCTTCCGCGCGGCGGACCAGGCCGTGCAGATCCACGGCAAGGACGGCCTGACGCGCGGTCACGAAGTGGAGCAGATCTTCCGGACCCTGCGCATGTTCCGAATCGTCACCGGCACCACCGAGATCCACAAGAACGCCATCGTCAAGGCGCTCGTCTGACCGGCGGCCCGGGGCACCGCCCGGGGCGGTGCCCCGGGCCCCGCGTCCTGGGCCGCCCCCCGTACTCCGAGCCCCGTGCCCCGAACACCACCGCTCGCCGGTGGAACCGGGACCGCAAGCGCGCCCGGCCGGGGCACGCCCACCGAACACGCACCGCCGGCCGCCCGCCTCCGCCGGCCCCACCACGTCCACGCCCGACCCCCTGCTCCACCCGCATCCGCAGGAGTCACCCATGGCACCCCGATCCTCCGCGCCCCCCGTCAGCCGCAGCACCGACCGGACGGCCGGTCGCCCGCACGACCGCCGCCGCGCCTGGCTGGTGACGGTCATGATCGTCACGTTCATGGTCGTCAACTTCGCCGACAAGTCGGTCCTCGGCCTCGCCGCCGTCCCGATCATGGACGAGCTGCACATCAGCAACGGCACCTACGGGCTGATCTCGAGCTCCTTCTACCTTCTGTTCAGCCTCTCCGGACTCGTCGTCGGATTCTTCTCCTCCCGCATCTCCAGCAGGACCATGCTCTTCGTGATGGCTCTGCTGTGGGCGGTCGCCCAGCTGCCCGTGCTGGCCGTGGCGGCGGTTCCGACCCTGATCGCGGGCCGCGTCCTGCTGGGCGCCGCGGAAGGGCCGGCGGCCTCGATGTCCATGCACGCGCTGTACAAGTGGTTCCCGCCCGAGCGGCGCGGACTTCCCTCGGCGCTGCAGATCGGCGGCGCCGCGATCGGCACGCTCGTCTCCGCGCCCGTGCTCACCTGGCTCATCACGGACTTCGGATGGCGATCGGCGTACGCCGCCCTCGCCGTCGTCAGTCTGCTCTGGGCCCTGGTGTGGTGGCGGACGGGCCACGACGGCCCCTACGACGAGGCACGTCCCCCGCGGGGTGACAGTCCGCGGCCCGCGAAGCGGCTGCCGTACCGCCGGCTGCTGCTGACCGGAACCGTGCTGGGCAGCATCGCCAGTGCCTTCGGAGCCGCCTGGGCGCTCGCCCTGGCCCACGCCTGGCTGCCCGCCTACCTCAGGACCGAGCTCGACCTGAGCCCCCACGCGGTCGCGACCACCGTCAGCGCCGTCTCCGCCCTCAGCCTCGTTCTGCTGCTGACCGTTTCCCCGCTCATGGACGCCCTCAAGGCGCGAGGGGTGTCCAGCCGTTGGTCCAGCGGCGCCGCCCAGGGAAGCGCGGTGTGCGTCGCGGCCTGCGCCATGGCCGCGTTCCCCTTCGCCGACGGCCCCGTCATCCGCCTGCTGCTGATCGGGGTCGCCTTCGGCACGGTCGCCGTCGCGATCCCCCTGCACTACGTGACCGCCGCCGAGGTCGTTCCCGCGGCCCAGCGCGGCGCCGTCTTCGGCATCGTCGCCGCGACCGGCACCCTCCCCGGCCTGATCGCCCCCTTCGTCACCGGCCGTCTCATCGACGCGGCGGAGACCGCGTCCTCCGGATACGCGACCGCGTTCCTCATCGCGGCCGCGGTGATGCTGCTGTCGGGCGCGTCGGCCGTCATCGCCATCCGGCCGGAGCAGGACGCGCGACGGATGGGCCTGCACACGGAACGGGCCCCGTCCCCGCCCTGACGGGCGACGCCGGACTCCCTCGCCTCCACCCCTCCCAGCTTCGACAGCTTCCCCCCGCGACCGACCTCGAGAAAGGTGCGCACGTATGAACCCCATGAACCGGCGCGGCTTCGTCGCCGCCGCCGCGGGCGCCGCCGCGGCGACCGTGCCCCTGAACCCGCAGACGTCCGGGGCCTCCCCCGGCCCCCGGCCCGCCGGAACGCCGTCTCCCACCCGCACCGGCGATCTCCCCTACGACGACCGGACCGACTTCGCCGACGCCGACCGCGGCTTCGTCGCCGCGTACACCGGCGGACCGATCACCACGCCCTCCGGCAGAACCGCCTGGGACGCCGACGCCCACCGCTTCCTCGCCGACGCCGCAGACACCCCGCCGACGACCGTCGATCCGAGCCTGTGGCGGCAGGCCAGGCTCTTGTCCCGCCAAGGGCTCTACGAGGTCACGGACCGGATCTACCAGATCCGTGGCCTCGACCTGTCCAACATGACCGTCGTCGAGGGCGACACCGGCATCATCGTCATCGACCCCCTGACCTCCGTCGAGACCGCGGCCGCGGCCCTCCGGCTCTACCGCGACCACCGCGGGAACCGCCCGGTCAAGGCGATGATCTACACCCACCCCCACGTCGACCACTTCGGCGGCTGCCGGGGCGTCCTGCCCGACGGCGCCGATGGCACACCCGTTCTCGCGCCGCAGGGCTTCATGGAGCACGCGGTCAGCGAGAACGTCTACGTCGGCCCGGCCATGTCCCGCCGCGCCGGCTACATGTACGGCACCAAGCTGCCCACCGAGGCCGGCGGACACGTCGGCTGCGGCCTCGGCCTCGCGGTCTCCACCGGCACCGTCGGCCTGATACCCCCCACCCGGTACGTCGAGGCCACTGGAGAGGAAGTCGTCCTCGACGGGGTCAGGATCCGTTTCCAGATGACCCCGGGCACGGAGTGCCAGGAGGAGATGAACTTCCTCTTCCCCGACCTGCGGGCGGTGTGCATGGCGGAGAACGCCACCCACACCATGCACAACATCCTCACCCTGCGCGGCGCCCAGGTCCGCGACGCGCACGCCTGGGCCGGGTACCTGACGGAGTCGATCGGCCTCTACACGGGCGCGGCCGACGTGGCGTTCGCCTCCCACCACTGGCCCACCTGGGGCAACGACAACATCATCGCCCTGCTCACACAGCAGCGGGATCTCTACGGCTACCTGCACGACCAGACCGTCCGCCTGATCAACAAGGGCCTGAACGGGACCGAGATCGCGGAAAGCCTCCGACTCCCGCCGCAACTGGAGCGGGTATGGGCCAACCGCGGCTACTACGGCTCCCTCAGCCACAACGTCAAGGCCGTCTACCAGCGCTACATGGGCTGGTTCGACGCCAACCCCGCGCACCTGTGGGAACATCCGCCGACCGAGGAGGCGCGCCGGTGGGTCGAGTCCCTCGGCGGACAGGCGGCCGTCCGGGCACGTGCCCGGCACTACAGCGGCAAGGGTGATCTGCGCTTCGCCGTGACCCTCCTCAACCACGCCGTCTTCAACGATCCGACCGACACCAAGGCGAAGCGCCAACTCGCCGGCCTCTACGTCCGCCTGGGACGCGCCTGCGAGAACGCGGTGTGGCGCAACTTCTACCTCACCGGCGCCCAGGAGCTCGTGCACGGCACCGAGCCGGCCCCCAAGGCCACCATGGGCCCCGACCTGCACCGGGCCCTGACGGTCGGACAGCTCATCGACTCACTGGCCGTGCGCGTCGACGGACCCGCCGCCTGGTCGCTGCGTCTCGCCATCGACTGGCACATCGGCGACGCCTACTGGCACCTCCGCCTCGCCAACGGCCTGCTCACCTGGACCACCGACGCGGACCCCGGCCCCGACGCGGGGCTGACCATGACGATGACCAGGTCCCAGCTCCTCGCACTGCTCGCCGACAAGAGCACCGACGGCATCACCATGACGGGTGATGGCTCTCAGCTGGCGCAGCTCCTGTCGGTCCTGGACACTCCGGACCACCGCTTCCCCGTCGTTACTCCTTGAGGTGAGGACAGTGCCCTCATGGCTGCGGAGGGCCGGCCCTCGCAGCCGGCCGGTCGCGGTGGTGACCGCAGCGGCCCTTCCGCGGCACGTCCGGGGCTGGGAGGGAAACGGCGAGCCTTCCCAGCGTTGCCTCTCCAGGATGAGGAGGGCCTTGGTGATGACGGGCATACGGTTGGGGCTGATCCGGGCCCCGCGGAAGATCCGCCAGGACCTCAGGCCTGCCAGCGGCTCACATCGCTGATCGTCGAGCGCCCGGCCGCCGCCCTCGACCGCCAGGCCGAGGCCGAGCGCCAGGCCCTGGCCGCGCCCGTCCACCCCCGGCCAGGAGCGGGCCCGAGAGGTCGCCGAGGACCTGGACCGCACCGACCAGTTCGCGCGGACAGCGGCCGCCGAACGGGCCGCCGAGCAGCAGGTCCGCGAGCACCGCGGCATGCGCAGCAGGGGCATTGTCAGGTTGAGCGCGTGTTTGAGGGTGGGCTCCGGTTCGGCGCGTTCCGGCTTCGGTGGCGACCGTTGCCCAGGCTACGGCGGGCAGGGTGGCGACATCGGTGATCTGGTCCCAGACCGCGAAGCGGATGATCATCCCGGCACGGCGGTCCGGGGCGGTGAGGAGGTGACGGCGGGGCCGGAAACGGTGTTCGACCGAGGGCATCACCGCGCGGTGGGCGACGCCGCGGGAACGGAGCTTGTCAGTGACGATCACCCGCGGCACCGGCCGGGTCCTCTACATCGGCTTCTGAACGTCTGGCCGCGGCCTCGTCCCGTCGGTTCTGCAGCAGGATGTCGAGCACGTTCCCGCGCTGGTCCCCGGCCCGCCACAGGTGCCGCCGCACGCCGTTGATCCTGACGGACGTCTCGTCCGGATGCCTCTTGCCACCAGGCCCCGGGCGGCGCCGACGCAGGGCAGCGGCATAAGCCGGGCCGGACCGGCGCGTCCACTGGTGGACTGTCTCGTGGCCGACCTCGATACCGCGCTCGAGCATCAGCTCCTCGATGTCGCGCAGGGCTCAGGGTGAAGCGGTGGTACGGCCACCCACAGTGGGAGACGGCCCCCGGAGGGAAGCGGAACCCCCGGTACGACGGCGCCACCCCGGACGGCCCCTCCAGCGATTCGACCAGACAGATGATCATGCCGCCCGAGAAGGCCACCACTCGACCTGACAGCGCCGGCCCGCAGCCTCCCCCCGCCGCCCCCGGCGTCGCCGTCCATTCCTGCCACGCGTGCTCCGCCGTCTTGGCCACCGTGGTCGTCCGGTCCTTGATCTCTTCCAGACGCTCATGATCACGGCAGTCGTTCAGCTGCCCGCAGGCACCGCCACCGATCAGGGCGAGCCCTTCAACGAGCGGGGACCACAGCTGTCCGTGCTCTGTCTGCCCGGTGTCCCGGAAGGTAGCTTGGTAAAGAAGGCCCCTGAGGGAGGGCGATCCGATGCCGTGGTTCGTATGGCTACTCGCCGCCGCAGCGCTGGGTGCCGCGGAGTTCTTCACACTGACACTGTTCTTCGGGTTGCTGGCGGGCGCTGCGTTGGTTGCCGCCGTAGTCGCCGGTGTCGGTGTCGGTGTCCTTGGCCAGCTCGTGGCCTTCGGAGTGGCAGCGGCAGCGGGCCTTCTCATCGTCCGCCCTGTCTCGCTGCGGCACATGGCACAGCAACCCCTCGTACGCGAGGGCAGCGACGCACTGATCGGCAAGCGGGCTGAGGTCGTGCAGGAGGTCACCGCGACCCGTGGCCTGATCAAGCTCTCCGGCGAGGAATGGTCCGCCCGCGCCCTCGACGAGAGCCTGGTGATCCCGGTGGGAGCGTGGGTGGACGTCATGGAGATCGAAGGTGCCACGGCCATCGTCCACCCCCGCGACCTCCTTCCGTGAACGGCTGAACACACAGCAACGGAGGCACTGTGGACCCGGTTGTCATTCCCATTCTCGTGGTGGTCCTCGTCGTCGTCTTCCTCGTGGCCTCCACCGTGCGGATCGTCCCGCAGGCGCGCCGCTACAACATCGAGAGGTTCGGCCGGTACCGCCGGACGCTGCAACCCGGCCTGAACCTGGTCCTGCCCGTGGCGGATCGCATCAACACCAAACTCGACGTGCGCGAGCAGGTCTATTCATCCGACCCCAGGCCGGTGATCACCGAGGACAACCTCGTGGTGAACATCGACACCGTGCTCTACTACCAGATCACGGACCCGCGGGCGGCGGCCTACGAGGTCGCTGACTACCTCCAGGCGATTGATCAGCTCACCGTGACCACGCTGCGCAACGTCATCGGCAGCATGGATCTGGAGGAGACGCTCACCTCGCGTGAGGAGATCAATTCCCGGCTCCGCGCCGTCCTCGACGACGCCACCGGCAAGTGGGGCATCCGGGTCAACCGTGTCGAGATCAAGGCCATCGATCCACCGCACACCATCAAGGAAGCGATGGAGAAGCAGATGCGGGCCGAGCGCGACAAGCGCGCGGCCATCCTGCACGCCGAAGGGGAACGGCAAGCCAAGATCCTTACCGCGGAAGGCACGAAGCAGAAGGACATCCTGGAGGCCCAGGGCGCGCAACAGGCCATGATCCTGCGGGCGGACGGCGAGGCCAAGGCGGTGGAGCTCGTCTTCCAGGCCGTCCATCGCAACAACGCCGACCCGAAGGTCCTGGCCTACAAGTACCTGGAAACGCTCCCGCACCTGGCAGGCAGCGACAACAACACGTTCTGGGTGATCCCGGGCGAGCTGACCGAGGCGGTTCGGACCGTCACCCGTGCGTTCGGTGACGGGTCGGCGGGAGGCCCTGCCCACCCTGTGCCCTCCGGGGAAGCAGGAACCGCCGCCGACGACACGTCGGACGCAGTCCGGATTCCGCAGCTCAATGCAGGAGCGACCGTTTCCCCCGACGCCGCCACGGCTGCTGACGAGGCCGGGAAGCAGGCCGCCGCCGCGGTGAGCGACGCCAAGGCGGAGGCCGAGGCCGCGAAGACGCCCCAGGTGCGCCGGGGACGGACGTCCGGCGGCTGACCCCGCCCTCGACTGTTGCCGGGGACCGCCGCGGGGGACAGTCGCCCGGCCTGCGGGACGAGGGCTTCCTCCCCCGGTCCCGGCCGCGCGCCGAACCAGTGGCCCAGGCCGAGCCCGGGTGAGAGGCCGCCTTCAACGCGGTCGACGGCCTTCACCGCTGGATGAGCCGGGTCGTCATGCCGGAGATCACAGAGGACCACCTGGGCACGACCCGGTCCGTCCGTGTCCGTCACCACGCCCTGGACCTGCACCTCGCGGACGCGGCGAACGTGGCGCCGGCCGCGGACGTTGACCACCGTCATCCAGTGGCAAGGAGGTGCGGGACATGGGGCAGGCCTTCGGCAGACCGCACCCGGCCGTCGCGGTGACCGGCATCGGGCACGGGGAAGAAGGCGGCTCCGGTGCGTGGAGCGACTCCGCGCACCGGTCCGTGCCAGGGGTCGGCTGTGCCGCAGCACATCGGCATCGGGACACCGGTGGACGCCGAACCGGCGTCCGGACCGCGGTCGCGGGAGAACGCCTCGTGGTGGGCGCGCAATGCCGCGGGATCGGCGGCGTCGACGACAGCGGCTTGGGCGGAATCTGCGGAGGCGCCCTGGCACAGCGGTGGTTCCATCCCGAGCAGGTGGCGGCCGGAGTCAAGCCGAGACCTCAAACACGGCCTGGGTCCCCAGCCCTGGGCGACCCAAGACCACCCGAAGGCCCGATGTCGCTTTCTGGGGGCGGGGGCCACCATGCTGGTGGAGACCCGCCAGAAGGAGCGCATCATGTCGTACCTGGAATACCTCGAGTACCCGGAGCCCCGCTACCACGGCGACAAGGGCGAAGTGAACGCGGTTTTCCGACCGGCCGACACCCCGCCGGATGTCTCCTCACCCGGCGCCTCTACCCACTACCTCGCCACCAACCAGTCAACCGGCGGCGAGTTCGGCCTGTACAAGGTGGAGCTGGGTGCACGGTCCGCTGGAGCCAAGACCCACTTCCACAGGGCGATGTCGGAGTCCTTCTACGTCCTCTCCGGCGAACTGGAGTTCTACAACGGCGAGAAGTGGGTCACCGGCCGCGAGGGCGACTTCCTGTACGTACCGGTCGGCGGCCTGCACGCCTTCAAAAACGTGACCGACGAGCCCATGTCCATGCTCATGCTCTTCTCCCCGGGTGCCCCGCGCGAAGAATACTTCGAGCACGTCGCGGAGATGGCGCAGCGCGGTGGCGAGGAGCTTAAGCAGTTTCGTATCCGGCACGACAGCTACTTCCTCGAAGACTTCGAGCCCGGGGCGGAGTAGTCCGGGTCCGCTGCCGGACTCGCACGTGCGCCGAAAGTGGATCTTGGTGGCTGCGAGGTGTGACACGCCGGCGCTTCACCAGGGGCGGTGATCCTCGTAGCCGGCGTCAGCGAGCGGCTGCTTCGATCAGGTGTCCGCCGTGTCCGGGCCCCGCACGGCGCCGGTCAGCGGGGCCAGTACGCGCCATCCCATCGTCTCGTAGAGGGCCCGGCCTTCCCGCGTGGCGCCCAGCAGGCCCGCCGTGGCGCCCTGTTCCGAGGCGGCTTCAGTGAGCACGCGCATTACCAGGCGCCCCAGGCCGCGACGCTGGTGGGCCGGGTCGGTCTCCACCTGATCGATGACGACGGTGGGGCCGGTGACGGCGATCTGGCCGCGCGCGGCGAAGGCGCCGCTGGTGGTGCGCACCAGGGCGCGGGTGACACCGGCGCGAGTCCAGGTGCGCAGCCGGTAGCCGTCGGGTGTCTTGGCCGGGGCTTGAGCATGGGCGGCGTGCAGCGAGGCGGACATCAGGAAGCCGGCTCCGCCGGCGAGGCGCCAGCCGGGGGCAAGCCAGGGTTCCAGCGTCTCGTGTGGGACGAAGGTCTTCAGCCAGACGCCGGGGGCGGTGGCGCTCTCGGTGATCTTGTGGACGGTGGCTTCGTCCGCGGCGGGCAGGACGTGGCGCACGACATGCCCGGGCAGGCCGACGTCGATGGTGAAACCCCAGGCCCGGGACACGGGTTGGGCCGCGCCGCGCGAAACGCTCCAGCCGTGGACCCATGCTGGTACGGCTTCGGCCGTGTGCGCGAAGGACAAGACTCTCCCCCCAAGTCGGTAATAGACGAACCTGAAGAACGATTATTACATCAAAGAGTGACGGCGGAGTGGTACGAACACCACATTCCGGCAGGCCCGGGCGAGGTTGCGCGCCTCCGTCGCGGCCGATCGCTCGGCCCCGACCGCCTGGACGACTCACGCCACCGCTCAAGGCGCCAACCGGCCTGACGCAACCGAGCTCCGCTCCACGACTACGGCCGTGGCGCGAACCCCGGCGACCGGTCCAACGCCTGCCCCATGGTTCGCCGACAGTGTCGCCGGAACGCCGGGGCCGCGGCGCTCGTGCAGGAGCAGCCTGTTCCACAGCTCGATCCGGGCGAGGTCCTCGGCCGCGATCTGCTGGAACTGCCGCTCGGCGCAGCCCTGCTCCCCACAGTCAACGGCACCCCGGGTAATCCTCGAGCCGACGGGCCGTCAGGCGCGGTGGACCGCACAGCGGCGACGGCCCCGGCCGCGCTCACTGATCGATTCAGAATGAGTTGAGCTGCGGGTCTCGTGCTCGACGATCTTGGCCGGCAGGGTGTCGGGGTGCGTGCTGATCTTGTTCCTGACGACCCGTGGGAGCGATTTGCTCCGCTGCTGCCGCCCGCTCCCGAGCGGCACCGCCGCCATCCGCGGCAGTTGCACGACGGCTCCCACAGGCACGCCGACCGCTGGATCAGTGGCGGAGACGAGCCTCGGATCCGTTGATACCCAGGATGCAACTCTGGAGGACCTGCGACGAAGGCTGCCGGCCGTCAACCGGAACCAGCCTGAGCTCCAAGTCCTGCAACGGCTTGAGCACAGTGACGGTCCGAGACCCGTCCGGGTCCGGGCCTGTGAGTGTGGGCTGCGAGGTGTTCGTCGAGGGCGATGCCGAACGTCTGGTGGGCTCGCTTCCAGCGGGGGTCCATCGCTTGCGGCCCTGTCCCAGCCGGATCGAGGCCCATGACCACGAGGTGCTTTCGGACACGGTCCGTCAGTGGACGCGCGCATCGGTGCTCCCTCGATCCGTCGTAGCCGGCGACGGAGTCAGTTCCAGCCATGCCCCGCCGTAGCGGGGCTCGCGTCGCGGCTCGCCCCGTCCCGGGCGGGGCAGTCAGAGCGCTGCCGCGATCAGCACGCCGGAAAAGAGGCAGAGAGGCAACCCGATCAGGCCCCCCGCCATCACCCACCCCATGCGCGGTGTCGAACTCCGCGCGACTCGGCGGCAGAAGAGCGCCATCACCGCGCAGTAGAAGAGCAGCGGCACCACGACAAAGGTCGCACCGGATCCCATGGTGACTTCCCTTTCCTGGGGACTGCGGATGACCGGGCTGCCCTTGGACAACCCGGCCACCCGACGTTCAGCCGCTAGGGCGTGAAGTTTTCGACGAACTCCGTGTGCCGACCCGTCGGCGAGTCACCATGCGTGACCTTCTTCGGGCGTACGTCGGGCCGTCACCGGTCAACGGCACCGGCGCCTCGATGGCCCACGGATTGCCTCCGCTCCCCCAGCCCATCGCGTCGCACTGACCTTTGTCCACGGGCAGGTTACCGAGGTCACGCCAGTCGCCCAGCTCGATCCGCTGGTTGGACGGGCGACCGAGGTAGTCGGTCACCTTGTCATCGTTGTAGACGCCCAGGTCCGGCATGTGGCTCCGCCACGCCAGGCCGTTGTCCGGCACCCCGCTCGAGGTCATCACCACGCCGCCAACGTCAACGACGTCACCCAGACCCTGGTCGACGGCGTCCCGCCCGTGACCGGCAAGCCCGGCAGGCCACGACGTCGACCCGATACCGTGCTCGGCGGCAAGGGACACGACAGCAACCTCGATCGCCGCGAACCGCGCAGGCGCCGCGTCTTGTCGGTGATCTCCCGCAAGGGCGCCCCCGGCATCGAGGACCTGGGCAAGCTCCGCTATGTCGTCGAGCAGACCTTCTCGCTCCTGCACCGAGGGACCAGGTGATGCGGTGCGGCTGCTTGTCGACGGCACAGGTGCGGAAAGCCGCCGAGGCGTCGGTGGTCAGGGTGGCGGCTTCGCCGATCCCGTTCTCGTTGCAGTAGGTCGGTCCGCGGACGGCGCCGTACACCGTCCGCGGTTCTCCGCCGGTCACCTCGCAGATGTCGGGCCCGTCCTGTCCGGGCCATTCGACTCCGTTGTCGCCCGGCATCCAGATCACGGGCAGCAGCCCCGTGCCCCGTGGGCGTCTTCGCGCGGATCTCCGCCCGTCCACGGGTCAGGGTGATCTTTCCCTCCGTGGTCAGGCGGGCCAACGTCCAGGGGCGGGAATCCTCGATGAAGCAAGGGGCACCGAGGTGGGCGTCGTCAACCGAGCGGATCCGGGCAAGGTGCTCGTCGGCCGGGCCGGCGGAACGGTCGGCACGGCCGTCCCCGGCGCCGTCGAGAACGCCGCCAGGTACCAGTGGGTGTGGAACCGGCAGTAGGCCACTGCCCGGCCCACGGCTACGAACACCAGAACCGCATGCCGACGGCCCACCGGAAGCGGCAGGCCTGTCGGCGGTCCCACCGGTGGGCCTTCGCCAGCACCGGCTGCACCACCCGCGCCGAACCGGCCGGCCGAAGGCGCCATGCCGGGACCGGGGTCAGACGCGGGCGAGTTCGGCGGCGCCGAAGGAGACGTCGAAACGGTCGCACCAAATGCTGACGCTGGTGTACCGAGCGGGGTCGACATCCTCGGGCAGGGCGTAGTTCTGGCTGCCCTTGTTGCCCTTGAGCCTGCCGAGGCTGACATATTGCCCGTCGTCGAAGACGTGCCAGCCGGCCTTCCCTTCCTTCACCGGTGCGTCGGTGAGCCACACGCGCAGATCGGGGCCGTTGCTGGTGTCGAGGTTCTCCAGCCGGACGATGCGGGAGCCGTCGGCAAGCCGCACGAGCTTCACCGTGCCCGATGTCGCGTGCTCGTGGCTGATCAGCTCACCGCTCGCCAGCGTCTGCGGCCCGGTCGGCGTGGTGGACGTCGAGGAGGGTGCCGCCGCAGGAGGAGCGGAGGTTTCCGCCACCGGAGGCAGCGCCTCCTCGACGGTCTCGTCCTGCCACAGCTTCCACGGTTGAAACCAGTACAGCCCGAAGCCGCCTCCGACGACCGCCGCCACCAGCACCGTGATGACCAACGACCGCACCGGCACCTTCCGTACGCGTCCCATCTCTGCCTCGCCTCCTGGAAGCTCGTCTGTCCTGCCCCATTCAACGGAAGCGGGCGGCCGTCCCACACCCCTCGGGTGATGACCAAATCCTTACGGCGCACCGTCGTACTCAGCGGTGCTCGGGGTTGTCCGCTGCTGCAGGCTGTAGAGGACGTTCATGGCACAGTGTTTGACGCCGTCCTCGTCACCGGTGATCAGACACCCCCCGACACGCCCGTAGTGGGCGTACTGCCCCTGGGCATTGAGCAGGCTCGAGCAGTTGTACAGGCGCTCGATGACCTGCTTGGTGACGGAGCTGTTGTCGCCGAGCCAGAAGGGCCCGGCCAGGACCAGGATGTCTGCGGCCATCACCTTCTCGTACAGCGTGGGCCAGGCGTCGGTGGCGAAGCCGTGCTCGGTCATGTCCGGGTGGACGCCTGGTGCGGTGTCCTGGTCGACCGCGCGGACGAGCTCCGTGGTCACCCCCCGCGCTTCCATGATCGCCCGACTCCTCTCGATGAGCCCCTGGGTGTGGCTGAGCTGAGGGGAGGGCTTGAGCGTGCAGTTGATGGAGAGCGCGTGCAGGTCGTCGTAGCGGTAAACGTCCTCGGTGGACGGGGCGGGCGGTACTGCCATGGCGGACTCCCGGAAAGGAAGGGGGACGAATTCGGGGGGCGGCACCGCGCGCCGCCCCGACGGCAGCGTCTCGCGGGAAACGCGAGTTTCGCCGGTCGAGGCACCTCGATGAAGCGGCCGGTGTGGCAGGCGCCGGCGACGTTCGCGAGCATGGCGCCGGCCCCGACGAGACCGAGGCGCGAGCGCTGGCAGCCGGGCCCGCAGCGCGGGTGGCCGCTACATTGGCCACGGCCCAGAAGGCACCGGTGGCGATCGCGGTCAGGAAGCGGGCCGCGAGCAGCGGAGTGAAGCCGGAGCCGACGGCGATGTGACCTGCGGCGAAGACGCCCAAGGCGAGCATCAGGGTCAGCCGCGCGGGCAGCCGCAGCGTGAGCATCGCCGTCAACGGCGCGCCGACGACCGTCCCGATGGCGAAGACGGTGATCAGAAGCCCGGCCTGGGCGACGCTGGCCTGCAGGTCTCCCGCGATCTCGGGCAGCAGGCCGGCCACGACGAACTCGGTGGTGCCCATCAGGAACGTGCCCAGCGCGAGCACGCGCACGACGAGCGGAAGCCGGGCGGGCGCTGCCCGCTGAGGCTGCTCGACTCCATCACGGTGTCCGCCGCCTTCGTGCGCAACGGCCGCCCGGACGTCGTTGCCACCAACCCGCTGGCCCGGGCCCTGCGCGCGCCGATGTTCGACAGTGCCACCACCGACAAGCGCGGCCGCGCCAACTTCGCCCGCTGCCACTTCCTCGACCCTGGCTCACAGGACTTCTTCGTCGACTGGGAGGCCGGCGCCACCGCCACCGTCGCGCTGCTGCGCGCCGAGGCCGGGGCGTGAACCGCATGACCGGCCCCTGCGCGAACTGATCGGCGAGCTGTCCACCCTCAGCGCCGACTTCCGCACCATGTGGGCCGCCCACGACGCCCGTATCCGCCACGAGGGCGTCAAGCGGTTGCAACACCCCGAGGTCGGCCTCCTGGAGCTGACCTACCAGTCCCTGGACCTACCCGTGTCGCAGCGCGCCGTGCACGACCTGAGCCTCTACACCGCCGAACCGGGCAGCACCTCCGAGGACCACCTCAGGCTCCTCGCCGGCCTGGCGGCAACCCGCCCCCGGGCGGCAGAGCCCACTGACCGACTCAGCTGAGCGGCCCGTTCCCCACGGGTTCCCCTGTGAGGGCTGCGGGCACAGCCGGACACAGCCCACCTGGGCGGAGACGTGGCCGGGTGTGCGTGGTGCGGGTGGCGGCCGGCTCCCCGGCACAGGAGCCTGCCCGTACCGCCGATGGCTGCCGGTTCGGCGGGCGGCGGTGTTTCGCCCGGCGGGAACGTGACAGCATCCTTCGGCAGCGACGTCCCGCGGGACGGGACGCGGTGCGCGTGACAGTGGTCGGCTGCCACGGCGGCTGTTGCTCCACTACGCTCTGGTGTCGGTCAAGGGGGGACGGGATGGGCGCTGCGGTGGTCGAACCGGCGGTCGCGGAGCGGTCGCGGCATGTGAAACGCGCGGTACGGGCTGCCGGGGCCGGGCTTGTCGCGGTGGCCGGTTCCACGCTCATGACGCGGCTGCTGCTGGACTCCAGCGCCTGCCAGGACGCGCCCGGCTACGGCTGCCTCGGCTACGCCCTCCTGTGGTCCTACCTCCTGCCCGTCCTGAACTTTCTGCTCACCTGGCCCGCCCTGCGTGTCCTTGCGGTCCGGCCGTCCTGGCCCACCGCTCTGCTCGGCACCGGCATCGGCTGGTATCTGGTCCACGGCATCGACGCGGCCCGGTGGCTGCCCGGTGACACTCAGTACGTCCAAGCCGCCTTGTACACGGGCGCGTTCCTCCTCGCGTCCTGGTTCACCCAGTCGCGCAGGCCGCTGTGGCCGCGAGCGGCCGTGGCCCTCGTGCTGGTCCTGCTGATGCCACTCGACTCGCTTGCCGCCACCCAGCTCACCCGGAGCAGGCAGAACCACGAACTGGCCGACGCGGGTGTCCCCCTGCTCGGACCACGGCTGCCCGCGGGCTACCACCTGGACGGCGCCGGCACCACCGGATCGGCAGCCACACGCGAGGTGACCTTCCACTACCGGATTTCGCCCGACAGCCTGGGCAAGGGCGCGAACACCATGGACGAGCTGCGTCAGGAGATCCAGGTGACCGTCGGCCCCGTACAGCCGGGTTTCACCCCGCCCTCCCACTGCGCCGCGCTCACCAACGTCCACCCTGTGCCGTCACCCGCCTGCAGCCCGGTGGCTCCCGGGGTGTGGCGGTGGTCGAACTACGACCACGTCAAGTACTTCACGCGGGTCGGTGACGCCGTCGCAGTCCTCCAGGCCCGCACGCCCCCGGTGAGCAGCGCTGTTCTCCGAGAGCTTGCCGGCACCATGCGGGTCCGCCCGCCGTCGTACTTCACGGGCGGCTGAGCGGGGTCCCCGTCCTTCAGCGTCCCTGCCCGGAATGCCGGGGCCGCGGCCGCCGGGTGCTGCGCCGGGAGCACCGCACAGGAGCGGGTTCGCCGTCGCCCAGGGCGGCGGGGCGCGGTTGAGGTGCGCTGGGTGGGGGCGGATCCTCCGCCGGGTGGTCGTTCGAGGCCGGCGGTGACGTGGGGGCCGCCGCCGGTGCAGGCGCGGTCGGCGAGGACCGGGACGCCCTGGCGTTCGCGGACTCGGATGGTCTTGTGGGCGCGGGCGGTGGTCAGGTCGGGGGTGCGGCCTGGCGCGGCACGGGAGCACCAGAGGGGTGCGCCGTCCGGCCGTGCGACGACCTGGACGTTCGTGCCGTGCTGCCTGTGCTTTCGGGAGCAGTACGGCTCGTCCGCACGGACGCGGTCGGTGGTGATCGGGGCGCCGTCCACGACGAGAGTCGCCTTCGCCCGGCCCGACCAGGGCTTCGTGCGGACCCGGCGCCCAGGCCCCGAGGACGTCCGGGGTCCAGGGCCTCGTCGATGTGGTGCCGGGCGGTGGCCGCCGGAGCACCGAAGCCGGCTGCCGGCGCGGGCGCGTCTCCCTCTTGCGCGGGTGCACCAGGGTGAGCAGGGCCTGCTCTTGCACCCATCCGGCCTACCGTGATGGCGAGACACATGGAGTCCGGTGAGGGTGGGACCGGGATCGCCGTTCACCTCGGCCAAGTACTCCACCCTCCCGCGAAGGAGCTCTGCATGTCTGAACGCAATACCGCCATCCGCAGCCTGCACGATCTTGGTCTGGCCGCCTGGTTCGGGGGCTCGTTGATGGGGGCGATCGGTCTCAACGGCGCGGCCCAGGCCGAAGGGGGCACGGAACTGACCCGGGACCGGATCTCCTCAGCGGGCTGGGCGAAGTGGACGCCGGTCAACGCCGCCGCGATCGGTGCGCACCTGTTCGGCGGCGGCGGGCTGCTCGTCGTGAACGCGCACCGTGTCGCCACACAGCAAGGAGTGGGCGCCTCCACTACGGCCAAGACCGTCGTCACCGCCGCCGCTCTGGCCGCCACCGCATACGCCCGCGTTCTCGGCAAGAAGGTCGAGCTGGCCTCGTCCTCCGACCCCGCTGACACCGAGAAGGCGGACAGGCACCCGATTGACCTCGACAAGACCCGGCGGCAGCTGGCCTTCGCGCAGTGGGCGGTACCGGCACTGACCGGATGCCTGGTAGTGCTCAACGCCCTTCACGGCGAACAGCAACGTCCGGTCGAGCAGGTTCCCGGCATGTGGGAGCGGGCGCGTTCGATGACCCACCTGATGTCGTGACACCGCCTCGCGCGGCGGAGCGGGTGTGACCGTCGGCCGTAGCTCGTCGCGCGTGATGCGGGCACGGTGCTGTCGCGGCATGTCTGCGACGGTCCAGGGCACTCGAGGTGGGCCTGGCGGCCCCAGCCGCCGAGTACGCCTTCGGGCTCACAACGAACGGAGATGTCATGTCGACACACGCACGTGCTGCCCGCAGTGCCCGCACTCCCGTTCAGCAAGCGGCCTTGACCGTGGGAGCGGTGTTCCTCCTGGTCGGTGTTCTCGGTTTCATCCCCGGCATCACCACGGACTACGACACCATGGAGTTCGCCGCGCACCACTCGGAGGCCAAGCTCCTCGGCATTTTCCAGGTGTCCGTCCTGCACAACATCGTGCACCTGGCCTTCGGCGTCGCCGGACTGGCACTCGCGCGCACCGCACCTCAGGCGCGCCTCTACCTCCTCGCCGGCGGCGCCGTCTACCTGGTTCTCTGGCTGTACGGCATGGTCATCGACCATGACAGCGATGCCAACTTCGTGCCCGTCAACACCGCCGACAACTGGCTCCATCTCGTGCTCGGCCTCGGCATGATCGCACTGGGCGCCCTGCTCACCCGCAGGTCTGCTACCGCACGGACTGCCGGCTGACGGTACAGGCGATCACCCCGATCCGGCCGCCGGGCGGGACCTGCGCTCCCTCCGGTGCGCACTGAACCCGGACTCGCGATGTCGGCCCACCAGTACCGATGGCCTGCTCTCCGCGTGTCAGAGCTGATCGGTATCCTTCCGGCGGGACTCCACAAGACGGGCTGAGGACGGGGCATGGGAGCGAAGACCGCAGTGCTCGCCTACGCAGACGCTGAGATCGCCCACGTGCTCCAGGACGCGCCGACAAGCGAGATCGGCCGGGCCGCGGCGCTGGTCGCTCGAGTCCGTCCACGTCACCGCATCGACACGGACACCGAAGAGGCATGGGAACTGGCGGACGCGCTCTACCCGCCCGAGGGGACCGTCTGCGCGCTGTCGGCATCTGGCCTGGACCTGGTCTGCGACCGGGTCGTCATGCTCGACCGCCCCTCGCAGCTTCCCGAGCACCTTGTGGCCGCCGGCCGAGGCCGACGCCTCTACCTCCATGCGATGCACAGCGTCGTTGACTGGCTGGCCTTCGCCGTCTGGGACAACGGCACGCTCGTCCGCTCGCTGAGCCTGTCCCCCGACAGCGGCATCATCGAGGACATCGGCGAACGGTTCCCGTTCGAGCAGCCCTACTGGGAGGGCCGGCACCCGGTGGAGCCCCTTCCGCCCTTCGAGGACGACGAGCCGTATCCGCTGCCGTTCCATCCGCTGGCGCTGGGCGAGCGAGCGATGCTGGAATTCTTCGGCTTCTGCGTCGAGGGCTTCTCCGGCGAGGACGACGCCCCCGAGCCAGTGGTGGACATCTGGGACGTTGAACTGCACGGCTTTCGCGTGACAGCGACGTCATCAGGCGAGGGCGCGGACTGACCGATGCGGTCCTGGAGGCTCAGCCCGGTGCCGGCGAGGCAGCCGTCGACGGCCTCCGGTCGGTACTGCGACATCGTGAGCTTGCGCTTGACGGCACGGGCGATCCGGCTGGGGCCGGCGGCGGCAGGGTTGCCGATGCCGCGCCCGGCCGGCGACCAGATGCCTTGTACCCACGGACGGAGCAGAGGAGCCGTGATCGCTCGCCAGGCTTGCAGCAGGTCATGCCCGCCGTCGACACCCGGCCCGAGCCCCGGCCGCGCACGCGGGACACCGGGGTGCAGCCCCGGCGGCCCCAGGACCCGGCTCGCGGCGGTGTCAGCGGCTGACCGGCCTCGTCCTCGAGAACGATCCATCCGTCGCAGGCCGCCGCGATGCTGGTGCCCCTGGGCGATGACTGACAAAGTGTCCCGCGGACCGACGGGAGAATCCACGCCGGCACAGCGGATTGAAACGGACATGACCGCCACAACGGCATGGACGTTGATCGGACGCCTCTCAGCGGCGAAGGGAGCATCCGCAGCCTGCGTCGCCTACGCCGGCATCAGCGCCCGGGTTGTCGCCGACGTCGTCGCCCGGCGGAACCCTGCAGCCGTCACCGCATCCGCCGGGAACGCCGCGCCGCAGTGTCTTCCTGCGGTGTCCCGACCGCTCCCGTTCAGGGGTGACGCGTTCGAGCTTGGTCCAGCCGGTCCAGCCCCGTTTCCTCAGGAGCTCCATCAGCCGACGGGCCGGCGGCACGGTGTCGAACGCCAGCGTGTCCATCAGTTTGACGAGCGGTGGCTCGATGTCGGTGTCGTCGACGTAGTCCTCTCCCCGTTCGTCAGCCATTTGCGTGATGTAGGCGGACAGTCCGTCGGCCAGCTCGACCAGCCGTGGGTCATCGTCGGTGCGGTCGAGCGCCTGGCCCAGGATGAGGTAGAAGCCGATGAACTGCGGATCGGCGAGTTGCTCCCGCTTGCGTGTCATCCACTCCGCGACGCGCTCAGGTGAGCGCGCGGCCAACGGGATCCAGCCGTCGCGTTCGACCTGGACGATCCGCTCGTCGACACCGAGCGCCCGCAGTCGGTCGAGGTACTCGACCACCTCCGGGGGCAGCGCCAGGTCGTCCCCGGCCGCGAGGCGGGCGATCCGCTCCCGGTGTCGTTGCCGCTCCCGGATCTCCGCCCGCAGCCGCTTGTCGATGTCTGCGACCGCCGTGGCGAACTCCTCCTCATCGGCCTGCAGCAGCTCCCGCACGCGCGCCAGCGGGACCCCGGCCTCGGCGAGGGTCCGGATCTTGATCAGCTCGACCACGGCGCCGGCGTCGTATCTCCGGTAGCCGGAGTGGTCCCGCTCCGGCTCCGGCAGCAACCCCTTGGTGTGATAGTGCCGCACTGCGCGCACCGTCACCCCGGCGTACGACGCCAGCTCGCCGATGGTCAGCATCGGACCAGTCTCCTCGAACCTGCTCAAAGAGCTGGCCCGTCGGATGGGCGGTGTGCGCTCCGAATGATCTCCGCGACTTCCGGGGCGTGGGTGAAGACCAGCCGGTGATCGGTGTCGAGCCAGGACGTGGAGATGTGCGGCCGCTCGCGGACGAGTCGCTCGATGCCGGCACGCCAGAGCCGGTTGTGCTGTGGCGCGCGCCCCTCAGCGCTGTCGCCGGCGATGGAGGTCGACATGATCATGCTGATGGGGTGGTCGATCTTCCGGTACCGGTCGAGGATTGCGGACCGGACCACATCGATCTCGAGGTTCAAGTCGAGGACGTCCCGTGCGGTGAGCAGCACCTGACGCGCGGCGTCCTTGGCCCGCTCGGCCTCTTGTCGCGTCGCCGAGCCGTCCGCCATCGAGCGGAATACCGCCAGGTCGGCTTCGGCGATGAACGGTTCGGGCAGAGGGTTCGCCCCGTCGATGAGGACAAGCCCGGCGACGGTGTCGGGACACTCGGAGGCGTAGTGCACGGCCAGGTCCGCGCCTAGCGAGTAGCCGACAAGCACGGGTGCCGAGGGCAGGTCGAGCTCCGCCAGCACGGCGATGAGATCGCTCAGGAACGCGTCGAAGGAGTACCGGTCGGCGGCCGGGGCGAGGCCATGGCCCCTGAGGTCGAAGGTCACCACGTCGTGGTCGCGTCGCAGGAGGGTGGTCAGCTCGTGCAGGTCGGCCTGTGTCGAGTTCAGTCCAGGACACAGGACCAGCGGTCGTCCCCGACCGCCGCGGGACACGGGGATCGTGACGCCGTCGTGGTGGACCGTGAAGTGCCGCATCGTCGTGTCGCCTCTCTCGGTCCGCTGCTCTCCGCCGGCCGGCATGTCGGTGATCGTCTGTCGGTGAGGTCCCTGGTCGACTCCGGCGTCCACCTCGTGGTCACCGTATGACTGGTGCGGTCCGGCAACCTCGATCGCATTGGTTCTCGTGGTCATGCCGAACATGCTGAGAGGTTGCCCCTGCGTCAGGGTCAACCGGCACGGTGACATGACCTCTCCCACGCACGCGCAGCCGCCGCTCCCCGCCCCACACCGTTCGCAGCCGGCTGTCGTGCGTGCGCGTCGAGCGCCTGCTCCAACAGGTCGCCGAGAAGCACGACCGCTCCGAGTACTCCGCGAACGCGGGCTTACGTGCTCGAGACGACCGCCCTGTGATCAGTTCCTCGGCTGTCGCCAGGATGTGATCAAGGAGCGTGGCCGTGCGGATACAGCGTCGTCAGGTGAGCGGGGCCGTCTCGGCGCGCTCTGCCTGGTGCTCCTGGGGGACAGGGTCACCTGGCACGGCGAGGCCTTCCACTTCGCCCGGGAGAAGTTCGCCGAAGCGGCGCAGGGAACCCCCGGCGGCGAGCTCGCCACCGGATTGACGGCTGTCGTCCTGGGTGACACGGGTGGTGGTGAGTACCCGCCGAGCGCGCAGGCCAGGCTCGCCGCCGTCGACGCCGCCCTCGAGCGCATCGCCACCCGCGCCCGGGAGACCGGCGAGCGGTTGGTGGACCGGCCGGACACCGCGGCGCTGCGCACGCTGCGCGCCCTGGCGGCCGAGGACCGGGAAGCCTTCGACGCCGCGCTGGCCGACCTCCTCGTCGGTCACAGCACTCTGCACGCTCCCTCGGCCTCCGCGAGGTCTCTCCTTCCGCTCGTTCCCATCGCCCTCGCCGCGCTCGCGTACCGGACCCTGGGCTGGGCGCGCCCGCCGTCAGGTCCGACTACCTCCCGCACGCGCTGATCACCGGCTTCGAGACTCCGGGCCCGAGGGTCGCGGGGTTCGGCCGCAGCCGGCGGCCGGACGCGGCCGCAGCCCTCGCCGCGGGCCCGCTGGTCGTGGAGCGTCCCGGCCGGGAGCGGACGGTGGACCCGGCGATCGAGACCAGGTACGAGGAAAACCTCGGGAAGGCGTTCACGTCCGCTGACGGCGAGCCCCTTGCCCTCTGGCGGCTCGTCCGGGTCATGGGCGGTCAGGAGCGCCTGTTCAAGTGGCGCGCGGCCGGCCCCGACGCTGTCACGGACGACCGGCTCGCCACCGTGCGCACGGCCTCCCAGACGGGGGGCGGCCCTCTTCCGCATCGCGCTCGCGGAGCCGGGCACCGAAGCCGAGGTGAATGTCGGTGGCCGCACGCTGCGCTACCTGGCCGAGCGGAGCGAGAAGATCGGCGCCGGAACCTGGCAGACAGCCACTGCCCTGGCCCTGATCACTGGCGCACGCCAGGACCTCGCCCCGCTGGTCCTCACCGGTCCCGCCTTCCTCCGCCCGGACGATTCCGCCTTCAGCGCGTACCGCGAGGCCCTTCACGCATACCTGGGGGGTACCGACCCCGAGCCGGCCGTGCGGCGGGCGCTGGAGCAGGCGGAGAAGGCAAAGGACTGGGGATCCGCCATGCCGCCGGCCGTGCTGCTGTCGCAGCTCGTGGAGGGCGACGAGGAGAGCTTCAACCTGGCCTTGGCCGACGCGCTTGAAGCGCACCGCGACTACTACCAGGTCGCCGACCGCACCGACGATCCGGACGCCGGCGTCAACCTCGACGTTCTCGCCCTGGCCTGCCACGCCCGCCGCCGCGGCTGGGCCATCCGTGTCGTATCCCCCTACCTTCCGCAGAGTCTCCTGCGAGCCGCCCGGTCCTTCAAGAGGTCGCGCGGGAAGGAGGGCGTACGAGGAGGCAGCGCTGTCGGCTCCGGCGGCGCCGACTTCGGCGTCGGCGGTCACGCACTGACCTGGGTCGTGGTCGGGTGCACGATCACCGGTGGCAGGCTGCTGATGCTCGGCGGCCGACCGGGCGACGTGCTCGGCAGGCGCCGCATCCTCCTGCTCGGCACCGCTCTCTCCGGTGCCGCGTCCTTGCTGGCCGGGCTCGCGCCGTCCTTCGCCGTGCTGGTGCCGGCCCGGCTGCTGCAGGGTGCCGGGGAGCGATCGCGCTTCCGGCGGCGATGGCCGTGGTCGTGCTCATGTTCCCCGAGGGGCCGCGCAGGTCGCGGGCGCTGAGCGTGTGGGCGGCCGTCGCGAGCTGTGGCCTCGTCCTCGGGTCCGTGGTCTCCGGGATCATCACCGAGCTGCTCGGCTGGCGGTGGATCTTCCTGGTGTCCGTGCCCTTCATCGTGGTCGTGTTCGCCGCGGTGGTCTGCCTCGTGCCGGGCGAACGGCCCGCCGGGCCCGCGCCTTTGGACCTTGCCGGTGCGCTCCTGCTGGTCGCGGCCCCGCTGCTGTTCCCCCTCGGGGTCGTCGGGGCGGGAGGGGCGGACGGCACGCTGCCCCGGCTGCCGCCGGTTGAGGCTGGACTCCGCCCGGTCTTCGTTCCCCTGGCGACCCTCACGTACGGGTTGGCCGTCGGCCGTGCCTCGCGGTGGGCCGGGCACCGCTGCGACGCGGGCCAGGATGCGGGATCCAGCGGGACGGGGTGTGGCCGCCTGCCGAGCCGGGCCGTGTGGGCCACCGGGCCGAGGTCGGCGGCCGCGACGACCTGGAGTCTCGCCTCGGCCACCGGCACGCCTTCCTCGCACCTGAACGGTCAAGGCAGCACCTGGAGAGCCAGGGTGCCACCGCGAGAACCGACGAGGACTGCAGGACCGGGATACGGCCAGGTGGCACCGGCAACCCTTGTGAGGGAACAAGTGCCAGCCCCAGACGGCTGGACCGGCACGTTCACCGACCCCCGCCTCTGCGCGGCCGTCGTCGACCGTCCCGCCTCCAACGGCACCGTCGTCGAAACCGGCACCGACTCCCACCGTCTGGCTTCCACTCGCGCCCGGGCCGAAGAACCCGCCAAGGTCAGCTGACACCCCGCAAGTCCACCTCGGCGGCCCGCTGCCTTCACGGGCGGTGGGCCGCCTTCACCGTCACGCCGTTCCGCAGCGCTCACGGAGGCGCTCGACACCGTCGCCTTCCAGGTCGTCGAGATACGCCGCGCGTCCGGTCATGGCCATCGTCAGGGCCAAGGTACTGCCGGACACGAGTGCCCCGGATCCGGTCTCGAACGGGCCGTCGTCCGCGACGAGGCGCAGGTCGCCGATGCGTCCCTTGGCAAGGACCACCTGATCCGTCCCCTGGTAGTACTCAGCCACTCGTGTGACCGCCTCAGTTGGGTAGTCGCGACGAATGCCCAGCGGACGCCGGATGTCCTCCGCGTGCACGATCGTCTCGCCGAGCATGGCCACGACAGGGAGAGGGGGCTTGGTTCTGCCGGGGACAACACGCCGGAACCGCTCAAGGGTCTCGGCCGGGGTCGCACCGAGCTGTTCGGCCAGCCGCATTGCCACCTGCTTGTCGAAGTCGAATCGGCAGCGGATCACGCCCGCCAGCCAGCGCACAGCGTTGAGGCTCGCCCCCGCAGTGAGATGCGCCAGCACCTCACGCACCGTCAGCCCGGTGCACAGCGACGGGGTCGCCCACTGATCGTCGGGCAGATCCGCAAGATCGGCTACCAGTGCCGCTCGCTCAGTGCGGATCAGTGGCCAGACCCCGGTCCCCGGACCGCGATCTGCTGCCGGTTCCGAACCAGTCATACGGATGAGTCTCCTGTCACGAGTCATGCTCTGCACTGCGCCTGGACCGGAACACGTGGTCGTCCGGCAGGGTGTTCGAGGAAGAGACTCCCCCACTGGAGCGAAGTCATCGCCCACAGGGTGACCATCCTCGAGGCGCCCGAACCGGGACCGCGCAGGCATCAGTGTGGACATGCCGAGCCGACAGCAGGTCCTGACGCTGTTCCTCGTGAACATCCACGAGCCCCGAGATCGCCCCCTGCTGCCCACACCGGCAGACAAACGCTGCTGCTGAAAGTGAACGAAGCCACGAGGAGCTGCCGCCCCGGGCGATCGCTCTGGATCCTTGTTCGAAGACCACGTCCACGCGTTGCGGGCGCCGGGCGGCGTCGCGCGGAGCAAGATCCGCTACGACAACCTCGAGGCCGCCGTCGCACGGCTGCCGGGACTGAGCCGGGCCGGGGTGGAGGCCGACCGGTGGATCGCCTTCAAGCCGCACTTCGGGACCGGGAGCTTCTCCTGCCCTCCGGACACCGAGGGCGCCCCCGAGAAGGGCGGCGCCGAGGGGCGGATCGGCAACTTCCGCCACAACCACTTCCTTCCCGTCCTCGAGGTCGCCGACCGGGCGGTGAAGGACCGGATGGCCTACCGCGGCCTCCTCGCCGAACTGTTGATGGCCGAGTGCGACGACCGGGCCCGACGCCGCTCGGAACGGCGGACCAAGGCAGCAGGCTTCCCTCGGGAGAAGGCCCTGCGGGCGTTCGACTTCGACGCGCGCCCCAGCATCGGCCTCGCCACCGTCCACGCGCTCGCCGACTGCGAATGGATCAAAAAGAGCCAGTCGCTCCGCCTGATCGGCGGCTCGGGCACCGGCCACCGGTGCGGGCGCTTTCAGCCGCGGCGGGCTCTGGCGGCCCTGCATCGCACGCGTCCCTGCCGTGCCGTGAGCGCTCGTGGTGACGGCCCAGCCGCGTCAGGTTCCGGCCGTCACCGGGATCGCCTCGCCGCCGAGATTGAACGATGATGGCCCCGCGCACGTAGTGAGTGCGCGAGAGGCGTGAGCCGCCCGACGAGCGCGAGGAGAAGTGATGGCCGGTCGTGGCCCGCTCCGCGCCGTGCGGGTGGCTGTTTTCAGTCTGGTGTGCGTGCTGCTCGCGGCCACCGGTCACGGCATGGCCGGTGGCCATCGACCGTCCCTGGCCCTGCTCGCGCTCGGCGGCACGGCTGTCGCCCTCACGGCGGGGCGCCTCGCCGGCCGCGAGCGCACCCTCGGCCAGATCGCGGGCGCGGTCACGGTCACGCAAGGCGCGCTGCACCTGCTGTTCGCGTTCGCCGGCCCCGCTCACCCCCGTGCCCTGCCCTACGCGCAGCAAGGGCGGCACGCCGAACCGGCTGTGCACACAGCGCACATACCGCATACGGGGCATCACGGCTCCGAGGTCGTGGCAGGAGCCGCCGGGGCAGGGGCGGAACCCGTGGGCATGGTCGTGGCCGCCGCCCATCTCAGCCCGCTCATGCTGCTCGCGCACCTGGTCGCCGGGCTCGGTGCCGCCTGGTGGCTGCGCCAGGGAGAGGCCCTGGTGTGGCGGCTGTGCCGAGTGCTGGGCACACCTCTGTCCGCGGTCCTGCACGCCCTGGTCCTGTTGCGGCGGTGGTCGCGGTACCGGGCGGAGCTCTCGCACCGTGGTGCCCCGCCGGGCTTCCGGGCGGAGCGCGAGGCGCCGTGCCGCACCCGGGTGCTGAGGCACGCGCTCGCCCGGCGCGGGCCGCCCGTTCTGTTCACCCGCTGATCCGGCCGAGTCGAGGGAGTCGACGGACCTCTCGCCCGGCCGGTGTTTCCACCGCCCGTGTCCCGGGGCCATCCGGCCGCACGCGGCGGCCTCCACCCGCACGCCGCGCATCCGTCCCGCCCGCTCACCGCGGTGCCGACGGTGTACGGCGCGTGCCCTACCGGCAGCGAACAGAACTCCGGCCCCTCCGTACGGGCCGGCACGACTCCAGGAGCCGACCCGCTCATGAGCACCACCTCCAACGCCCCCACCGACGGGACCCCACCCGCCGGCTCCCCGGACCGGGTGCCGACACCCGCTCCCTCCGGTGAAGCCACGTCCACCGCGGTCGCCGCCGGGGCCGCACCGGCCGGGAACGGCGGGGCCACGGGCCGCCGTACCCGTTCCGGCTGGTGGCCTCTGCTGACCCGGCTGCACTTCTACGCCGGCGTCCTGGTCGCCCCCTTCCTGCTCGTCGCGGCGCTGACCGGGCTGGCGTACACCGCCGTACCGCAGCTCGACCGGCTCGTCTACAGCGAGCAGTTGCGGGTGGAGAAGGTGGGTGACGCGGCGAAGCCGCTCACCGAGCAGGTGGCGGCCGCCCGCAAGGCCCACCCCGAGGGCGGTATCGCCTCGGTCGTCCCGCCCGAGGCGCCGGACCACACCACCAAGGTCGTGCTGTCCGTGCCCGAGCTCGCCGAGCAGGACAAGCAGCGCACCGTCTACGTCGATCCCTACACCGGCGAGGTGCGCGGCGCCCTGACCACGTGGGCCGGTTCGACACCCCTGGCCACCTGGCTGGACGACCTGCACCGCCATCTCCACCTCGGCGAGACGGGCCGCCTGTACTCCGAACTCGCCGCCAGCTGGCTGTGGGTGCTGGTCCTGGGCGGTCTCCTGCTGTGGTTCGGACGCCGCCGCACCTACACGGGCAGCGCCAGGAGGAACACCGTGCTGCCGGAACGCGGGGCGCGGGGCGTGCGTCGCAGCCGCAGTCTGCACGCGATCACCGGGGTGTGGATCTCGGTCGGCCTGCTCGTCCTCAGTGCCACCGGGCTGACCTGGTCGGCGCACGCCGGTGAGCGCTTCACCGAGCTGCGCACCTCCCTGAGCGCTTACCCGTCCGAGCTGGACACCTCGGCGTCCGGAGCGTCCGGTGCGGACGGCTCCTCCGGGCACGACCACTCCGGCGGGCACGAAGCCGCCGCGTCGGGCGGCCTGCCGGCGGGGCTCACCGTGGACCAGGTCCTGGAGAAGGCCCGCGCAGCGGGACTCGACGGCCCGGTGGAGGTCAGCACGCCCGCCGACGACAAGAGCACCTGGACGGTCGTCCAGACCGACGGAGTGTGGCCCGTCCGCCTGGACCAGGCGGCCGTCGACCCGCACAGCGGCGAGATCACCGCGCGGGTCGACTGGGCCGACCACCCGGTGCTCGCCAAGCTCAGCACCCTCGGGGTCCGTGCCCACATGGGCACCCTGTTCGGCCTGGCGAACCAGGTCGTCCTCGCGGTCATCGCGCTCGGCCTGACCGTCGGAATCGTGCTCGGCTACCGGACGTGGTGGCAACGCCGGCCCACTCGTGGAGACCGCCGTGCCCAGGTGGGCCGCGCGCCCGCCCGCGGCGCGTGGCGGCATCTGCCCTGGCCCTCCCTGGCCGTGGCCGTGCCGCTGATCGTCGCGGTCGGCTGGGCGTTCCCCCTGCTGGGCTGGTCCCTGCTGGCCTTCCTGGTCCTCGACGCTCTGCTCGGGCTGCTCCACCGGAGGCGTGCGGGCCGCCCTGCCGTGCACGCCTGACCTCACGGCAGGGTCCTCGTCGGTCCGGCTCGGGGCAACGGTCGCGGTCGGTACTGGCGGCGTACCCCTTGCGGGACCCCTGGGGTCTTATTGCACACTAGTCGCAATAAGACCCCAGTTGCAGGAAGAGGAGAGATCCCGTGAACGCTCCGTCGGCGCCCGCCGTGCGCGTGCTGAGCGGCGTGGACGTCCTCGCCCACGCCGACGCGCTGCGCTCGGTCTACGTCGACGCCTTCTGCGCACCGCCCTGGAACGAGGACGAGAACAAGGCCGCCGAGTTCGCCGAGCGCCTCCCCCATGACGCGCGGCGCCCCGGGTACACCGCCGCACTGGCCGTCACCGGCCGGGACGTGCTCGGCTTCGCCAGCGGGTGGACCACTCTCCCGCCCTTCCCCACGGACCGCTGCTATCCGCAGGCCGCCGCGGGACTCGGCGCCCGGCGGACCGAGGACTGGCTGTGTGGCGCCTTCGAGGTGGACGAACTCGTCGTCCGGCCCGGCGCGCACGGCAGCGGGCTCGCCGGAGAGCTGCTGGACGCGGTCACCGCGGGCGCCCCCGAGGGCCGCTCCTGGCTGCTCACCTCCGTCCGGGCGCCCCGGGCGATGGCCTTCTACCACCGCCAGGGCTGGACCCAGGCCACCCGCCCCTCCCCCGACGGCAAGGGCATCGTCGTCTTCCTCGGCCCGCGCCATCCCGCACGTGGCCGCGAGCCGCTGCCGCTCTGAGCCGTGGCGGTCCGCGCCGCTCAGGACGCCGTACGTCGGCGCGGTGGGGTGGAGGTGCACAGGTCGAGGATCTCCGGCCGGGTGCGGCACCGGGGCCGCCCGCCCGGACCCGGGCGGCGGTGTCCTCCGTCGCGTCCGGGGCGTCCACCGGGCCGGACCGCACCGGCCGGGCTCCGGCCGTCCGCCCCGTGGACGAGGGCTGCACGACGACCACGCCTGCCTGGTCGCACACGTCCAGGCAGGCGTGGTCGACGCCGGTCACCTTCGACGTACCGCAGCAGCGGTCCCGGCACACGACGATCCGACACGGCACACCACCGACCGGTCGCACAGCCGCCTCCGTGCCGGACGCCTCGTCGTCCGTTGGCTCGGACACGCCGAAACACCCCTCTCTCCGGAGAGATCCGCCCCGGCGTCCTCCGGGGAGGCGACGACGTGAGTCTCCCGGCTCTCGGGCCACAGCCCGTCCCGGCCTTCCCGTCCTTCGCAGGGCAGTGGCCCGTTCGGGATCCGCTCACCGATCACAGTGGCGGGACCGCGCCGGACTCGCACCGGCTTCCTCGGACCGTCGTCGCCCTGTCGCCGGCCGTCATCCCGTCAGCCGGTCCCCGCCCTCGGGTGCCCGTGCCGGCCTTCCCCGGCCGGCGGCGGAGGATCACTCGGGCTCGTGTGAGCGTGCGGACTCGTCGCGGACGGCTCGGCCGGGCGTTCCCGGCCACCGTCATGGCCGGACGCCACGAGGACGAGCCCCACCCCGACGGCTCCGGCGGCCACCCGACCGGCGGCCCGAGGGACGGTGCTGTGGTCGTGGGGTTCCGCCGCCACTACTGCCCGGCGGTACGTGTGGTGAGGTCCTCGTCCGTGATGGGACGGACCACCCGGCAAGGGGCCCCGACCGCGACGGTCATCGGGGGAATGCTGCGGCTGACGACGCTGCCGGCGCCGATGACCGACCCGTATCCGATACGAACGCCGGGCAGGACCACCGCGTTGCTGCCGATCCACGCCTTGTCCTCGATCACGATCGGTTCCGAGAACCGTCCGAAGTCGGCGCGTCGTGAGGGATGGACCGGGTGCCCCGTCGTGGTCAGCGTCACACTCGGCGCGATCATGACACCGCTGCCTATGCGTATGTCCACGTCGTCGACGAACGCGAGGTTCACGTTCCCGAAGAAGTCGTCACCGATGTGAACATTGCTGCCGAAACCGGCATGGAACGGCGGCAACAGCACCGTGCGTTCACCGACCGAGCCGAAGATCGCGACGAGCAGCGATCGACGCTTCTCCGTCTCGCCCGGTGGCGTGTGGTTGTACTCGAAGATCTGCTCGGTGCGGCGCCGCGGGCCCTGGAAGGCCGCTTCCGACTCGGTGTAGACAAGCCCCTTGGCGATCCGGGCCAGAACTTCTTCCTCATGAGCATGCGGCACAGCGGAACGCTCCCTTCGTCCGAGCCCTCGGGCGCAGGCCCGGCACGCCCCCGGTTGACCGCGCGCCTCCAGAGCCTACGTGCACCACGAAGAGACAGTGATCCGTTTCGGACCGCGGATCGCGGTCCCCACTCGGTGCGGGGACGGGGCGAGGGAGGTCCGTCCGGTGAACGCCCCTGTCCACGCTCGGTGATGGCGGAGCGCCATGAGGGTGGCTGACCTTTGTGTGATGGATGTCGACGAGCTTGTGCAGACGGTGTTCCCGGGTCCGTCCCCGCCGGCCGTGGAGGACGTGGCCGACGAGGGTGAGCGGTTCGCGGTGCGGGCCCGGACGCCGCCGGCCACCGCGGTCCGCCCGGTGTGCGGGGCCTCGTCGGGACAGGCGCACGGCTGTCACCGGCGGACGGTGGCCGACGTTCCGGTCGACGGGCGGCGGGTGGTGGTCCGTGTACGTCGCGCCGCCCGGGCAGGCGTTCCTGCTGCCGCCTCGGCTGGTGAGGTCGCCGGCCTCGTCGAGCAGTACAGCCACGAGGCCTTGCGCGCCCCGGCGGAGTCGGCGTCCCGCTCACGGCCCTCCCCGAGCGGGCGACGCGTTCGACCCACCGGGCAGAGCAGTGCCTTGTGTCCGCAGAGGCCGTGTGCGGGTGACTCCGTGTGGCGATCGAGCAGGCGTGTCGCTGCGGACCGCTTTCGCGACGCGGGCAGCCGGAGGTGTCGCATTCCGAGACCGCCATGTGACGCGGGCCACTTCCCGGGTTCTCGGGGTCGAGCACCCACGATCATGACCGGCATGGACTCTCGTTTCGTTGGCATCACCGAGCTGGTCGAAGCCCCGTCCGTGGCGGTCGTGGTCGACGTCATGCGTGCTTTCACGGTGGCCGCCTGGGCCTTCGCCCAGGGGGCGGAGAAGATCGTTCTCGCTGAGTCGCTGGACGAGGCCCTGGCGCTGAAGGCTCGCCACCCGGATTGGGCGGCACTCAAGGACGGGCCGCCCGCGCCCGGGTTCGACATGGTCAACTCGCCGGGTCTGCTGCGGTCCGTCGACCTTCGCGGACGGACCGTCGTGCAGAAGACCACGGCGGGGACGGTCGGCGCCCTCGCGGTCAAGGAGGCGTCGCTGGTGCTGTGCGCCGGCTTCGTGGTGGCGGAGGCCACGGCTCGGCTCCTGCGGGCGCGCGGGAGTGACGGTGTCACGTTCGTGGTCACCGGCGAGGACGGGCGGGCCGAGGAAGACCTGGCGTGTGCCCGGTACATCGCCCGGAGGGTCACCGGGGCCGGGACGGACGCCGCCGGGTTCCTCCGCCGCGCCGCCGGGTCGCGCGCCGCCGCCGAGCTGGCGGAGGGCGTGCGTCAAGGAGCCCATCCCGACGACGTCGCGCTCTGTCTCGAGCTCGACCGGTTCCCCTTCGCCATGGTGGCGACCTCGGAGGACTCGCTCATGGTCCTCCGTCCGCACGCCGTGCCTTCACTGGCCGACGATGCCCCGATCTGATCGCTGGGTCCCGCTCTCACTGTGCGAGGGTCAGCGCTCAGCCGGGTGTGCGGCATCAGCTGCCTGCCCTGATGGCGGTGGTTCGGGGTGGCGGTGGCCGGCTGACCTCGACTGTGCCGACAGCGGCTTCGCGGAGCCGGATGGCTTCTTCGCGCTGGGCGGCGATCCGGGCCGGGGCCCGACCACGGAAGTCGGCGAGTTCTTCGATCGTCTGTTCCGATCGGGTCAGCCGTTCCCGGAGCCTGGCGTTCTCTGCCTTGAGCCGGGTGATCCGGGCCTCGCGGGGGCCGGGATCCCGGTGCCTGGGACGCCGCCAGACCGGTAGGCAATTTCCAGGAACAACGTGTGCCCCAGCATCCACGAGTTGACAGGCCCCTCGGTAATCGGCACCAGGCCAAGCCGTCGGCCGGGTTCGGAGTTGATACCCCCGACGCGCTCCCACCGCAGCTCCGCCTCCCCGGACTGCCGGGTCGTGGTCAGCGTCCACGCCGCCACCGGCACCGCGTCCTGTCCGTTGCACCGGATCGGCACCTGCACCGCCTGCGGACGCCCCTGCCCAGCCCTCGGAGCAGCCGCAGACAGCGCAGGACCTCACGAGGAACTACCAGTTGGAGCGCATCCTCGACGCCGCCTGCCGGCCGCCTGTCCGCGCGGCCTCTCGCTGATCGTTTCAAAAGGACGGGCGTGCGGCGCGACGTCACTCACGGTCGGGGCGGCGGTTGAGGACTTCGTCCCACACGCTGCCGCCGTCAGCCCAGATCCAGAGCCAGCGTCGCAGTGATGAGAACGCATGTCGCAGGCCGTTGTGAGGGTTTTCGCCCCATGCGGGCTCCCAGCCGTCAGCGTCGTAGAGCAGCACCGGGTTGTCGACCGCAGTCAGGGAGAGGTGCCACTCCATCGTGCAGCCGCCGTACGCGAGGGGGAGCCAAGACGGCGGCACGCTCCGCGTCCGGTTGCGTTCGTAGACGCTGACCACGCACGGCCAGTGGCTCACGTGCCTCGCTGCGTGGTTGCCTTCGGTCAGGGAGGCGAGCCCGCTGTCGGGGCCGAATCCTCCGTTGGCGACCTCGGTGTAGACACGCCGGAGCAGTTCGGGCAGAGGTCGTCCGATTCGCCGCTCAGCGTCCTCTGCCTCAGCCAGGGTGATCGGAGGGAACAACGGTCCCCGGGGAGTGTCCGCGTAGTAGGCGGTCACCTCCTCGGTCCACGCCTTCAGCTGAACCGTTCCGTCACTGCAGTACGACACGATGTCGTCCCGGGCCTGGTCCAACCGCTCGCTGCCGTAACGCTCGGCTATCCATGCAGTGGGAACGTCCGCCGTGTCGAAGCGCCGACCCGGGTCCCACGCGCGGGCCCGCAGCTTCTCGATCAACACGTCGTCGTCCGTCTCCGCCGTCCGGGATCCGGGGAGGGGCTCGCGGTGGGGCGGGACCGGCATGTTGGGCGAAGGGAAGGTCATGCGCCGGGAGCTTAATGCCGGACTTCGACCGCGTGTCGAAGCCGTCGGAGGCCGATGACGCCGCAGGCGAGTCCGGGCAGGCCCTGGTGGAGGCCGGCCCGCTGCTCGTAGCGAACACGGAGTCGTTCGAACTGGTGGAGCCGGGCGAAGGTCCGCCCGACGACCCACCTGGTGCTTCCCGGTCCGGATCCGTCGGGGGGCTCCTCGACGGGCGACGAGGGGCTTGACGCCCCGGCGCCACGGCACGCGGCGGTACTTGTCGACGTCGGACCCGCGGTCGGCGTACAGCCGCTCGGGCCCTCGGCGGGGTCGGCCGCGCAGACCCCGGATCGGCGGTAGCGCGTCCGGCAGGGGGATCAACCGGGTGACGTCGTGCCGGTTGCCGCCGGTGCCGGAGACGGCCAGCGGTGTGCCGTGCCGGTCGACGATCAGGTGGTGTTCGGAGCCGGGTCGGCCTCGGTCGACCGGTGATGGGCCGACATGAGCCCCCCTTCGAGCGTCCCGATGTGGAAGCCGTCGATCGCTGCGCCGTCCATCTCCAGCAGGCCGGCCTCGCGCAGCTCGGTCAGCAGTGCAGCGTGCAGCCGGGGCCAGATACCGGCCTCCGTCCAGTCACGAGGTCCGCGCCAGGCGGTCACTCCCGAACAACCCACCGGCGAGGCGGGGACGTCCCTCCGGGCGACGCCCTTGCGGAGCACCTGGATGATCCCGGCCAACGCGGTTCGGTCGGGCACCCGGCGTCGGCCGGGGTGCCGGTGCCTGCGCTCCGGGAGCGGTGGAAGCAGCGGGGCTACGCGCTCCCACAGGCCGTCGGAGACAAGATCATCGGACGCCCCCTTGGACCCCGCTTGCGACGATCGCCGAACACCGGCCTCATTCGGAAAGGATTCCTTGTCGTCTGGGTGAACACCGATCAGACCGACTCGTCGACAGCCGCTTGGGGAGGGTGTGGTCCTGGGCCTGGCCGTCGCGGGCCGACGGCGGCGCCGACTGTGACGAGCAGGGCGCCGGTGACGTCGGCGGGGCCTGCCTGGCCGAGGCCGAGCGCGACGGTGGCGAGCAGTGCGCCCACCGGCACGAGACCGGCGAAGAGGCCCACGCGGTCGGCGCCCAGGCGGCGCAGTGCGTCGTACTTCTCGCGGGAGCTCAGGACCGCTGCCGGAACGGGGCGAGCGTGGCGCGCACGAGGTCGGCGGCTCCCCAGTCGGGGTCGAACTGGGCGATCACGGCCAGGTGTTGACGTAGCTGGAGGATCGGCATCCGTTCGCGCCAGTCGCGGTCGAGCCCGGTCAGCTCGGCGTACAGCTCGAAGAACACAGCCGCCTCGGGCGGCGGCGCGGTCGTCCATAGGTGGGCCAGGTCGACCTCGGCCCATGTGTACGACACGGCAGGGTCGATCAGCGCGGGCCGCCCGCCGGGGGCGGCCATGACGTTGAGTGCCCACAGGTCGCCGTGCGTCAGGCACGCGGGCCTGACCGGCAGCAGCTCGGGCAGCCGGTCGCACAGCCGCTCCAGCGCCGCCCGGTCCGCGGCGTCGAGCGCCTCCTGGACACGGCGCTCGCCGAGCCAGCGCAGCAGGCGGTGCTGGGCGAAGAACTCGAACCCGTCGTCGGCCCAGGTGTTGACCTGCCGGCGACGGCCCAGCCAGTTGTCCCGGTGCCACCCGAACCGGGGGTACCGCGTGGTGGTGTGCAGGTGGGCGAGCACATGCGCGAGCTGCTCCCAGAAGGCCTCGGTGTCCGGCCGGGGCTGCAGCACGGACAGCACGAGCAGGTCGCGGTCCGCGAGGACGATCTCGGGCGTGGCGATGCCGCCCGCCTCGCGCAACGCGGTGAGCCCTTCGGCCTCTGCTGCGAAGGCGTCGTCCGACGGTGGCTCGCCGAACGCCTTGACGAACACCGACGTGCCGTCAATGCGGCGCGCGAGGCCCGCGGTCGCGGCGAGGCCTCCAGTGGTCGGCTCGATCGCGACGACGTCGGTCAGGCCGGCCGCGTGGAGTCGTTCGAGCAGGAAGGACGTCGCCTCTGTCACGGGTGTGCTCCTCTCTGTTGGTCCCGCATCATGGCATCAGGGGTGAGCCCACGACGGCTCATTCACCGGGCCGGTCGGACCGCACACCCTCAACACCGCTCTTTCCGCCGCCTGTCCGCGCGTGGCGTCGCGGGGGTCGGGGAGCCTTCGACCTGCTGCAGGACCTGAAGGCGTCGCCCGGATTCGGCGCGGAGGCGTGCGCAGGGGCGGGTGCCGTAGAACACCGATCAGACCAACTCGTGAACCCCGGCACGGGGTTGTTGTGGTCCCAGGCCGACTGCGACGCCGACTGCGACGAGCAGGGCGCCGGTGACGTCGGCGGGGCCTGCCTGGCCGAGGCCGAGCGCGACGGTGGTGAGCAGTGCGCCCACCGGCACGAGACCGGCGAAGAGGCCCGCGCGGTCGGCGCCGAGGCGGCGCAGTGCGTCGTACCAGAGGAAGAAGGCGGCAGCGGTGACGATCGCTCCCAGGTAGCCGAAGGCGGCCGCTTGGCCGGGTGTGGGCAGTCGCAGGGAGGCCGTACCGTCCAGGGCGAGGCCCGCCGCCAGGAGCATGGGTACGGACAGAGCGGCGGGATAGGCTGCGACCCTCAGGGGGCCGAGTTTGGGCAGGAGCGGGACGGCCAGCAGGGAGAAGGCCACCTCGCCGGCGAGTGCGCCGAGGGACAGGAGGAGGCCCCTCACGCTGCCCGAGCCGAGGCCGGCGGCGACGGCCGTGCCGAGTGCCACCACGATTGCGGCGCCGACGGTGCGGGGCGCAGGGCGCCGGCGTTCCGTCAACGGCCCCACGAGGGCAAGCACGAGAGGGACTGCTCCGACCACAGCGGCGATCATGGCGGGCCCGGCGTGCCGGGTGGCTTCGACGAGGAAGACGTTGAACCCCGCCAGTCCGGTGGCGGCCAGCGCGATCAGCAGCAGAGCGTCACGTGCGGTCAGGCGCACGCGGGGCAGGCGCCGGTGGCCCACGACGGCCAGCAGGATCACCGCGGCGAGCGCGTAGCGCAAGGCTTGTCCTGCGAAGACCGGGTAGTCGGCGATGGTGGCGGAGACCGCGGTCGAGGTGCCGACGAGCAGCATCGCCGAGGCGGCGCCGACAGGGGCGGTGGAGGCTCTCATGCGGCGTGCCCCGGCGACGTCGAGGGGGCGGCCGAGGCGGCAAGGACCTTGCGGGTGACGCGTTCGGCGATGGCCGCGACCAGGGTCCGGGGGCGGCGGGGTGTCAGGTGTGCGGCCAGGGCGTTGCCGAGGCCGGGGGCGACATAGCCGCGGTCGCGCTCCAGCGCGCGCAGCGCGGCGCGCACGACGGGCTCCGCGGTGGTCATGGAGCCGGTGACGGCCGCCCGGCGGGTGCCGATGGTGTCGAAGAAGGCGGTCTCGACCGGGCCGGGGCACAGGGTGAGCACGCGGATGCCACGCCGGCGGTACTCCTGACGCAGGGCGAGGCCGAAGTTCAGCACGAAGGCCTTGGCCGCACCGTAGACGGCGAAGTACGGGGCGGGCTGGAAGGCGGCGTTGGACGCGACGTTGACCACCGCCCCGCGGCCGTGCTCCAGCATGCCGGGCAGGAGTTCGTGGGTGAGGTCGACGAGGGCGACGACATTGACCATCAACTGGTCGTGGTCGCGGTCCCCGGAGATCTCCTCGAAGCGGCCGCAGGTACCGAACCCGGCGTTGTTGACCAACAGGTCGACGTTCAGACCGCGGGCGGTCAACCGGTCGGCGATGCGGCGGGCCGCGTCCGGCTCGGCGAGGTCCTGGACCAGCACATGCGCGCGGACGCCGTGCTCGGCGATCAGGCGCTCGGCAAGGGCGGCGAGCCGGTCTCCGGAGCGCGCCACCAGGATCACATCGTGTCCCTGGGCGGCGAGCTGCGCGGCGAACTCCGCGCCGAGGCCGGAAGACGCTCCGGTGATGAGGGCGGTGCTGTTCACGAGTTTCTCCTTCAGCCGAGGACAACTGGGGGAAGTATGTATCAACACTTCGATGAACCGCAACAGCGATGATGCAGTTAAGGGCAACACCGCATCACGGATGTATGATGTTCCCGGACAAGCGGTCCAACAGGAGGCGTGATGGGTGAGACGGCAGGACGATCACTGCGGGCGGACGCGGAACGCAGCGTGCGCGCGATCCTCGAAGCGGCCGAGCGGGTGCTCGCCGAAGAACCCGGCGCTTCCATGGAGCAGATCGCCGCGGCCGCGGGAGTGGCCCGCACGACGATCCACCGGCGGTTCGCCAACCGGCAGGCACTGATCGAGGCGTTGGCGTCATCCGCCGCCCGTCAGCTCGCCCGGGCAGTGGAGGACGGCAGGCCGGACACCGCGCCGCCGCTGGTGGCGATGCACCGGATCACGGCCAACGTGCTGCAGGTCAAAAGCGCCTGGGCGTTCGCCCTGGAGCTGCCGGCCGACCCGGACAGCGAGGCCGCCGCCCTCCACCAGGACATCGCCCGCAGGTGCATCGCCGTGCTGAAGCGGGCCCAGGACGACAAGCTCATCGACGGAGCGGCCGACCTCGACTGGGTGCGCCGGGTCTACTACGCGCTCCTCGGGGAATCCCTGCGCGGCAACGCGGACGACGCCGACCCGGACACCCTGGCCACCCGCATCATCGACACCCTGCTGCACGGCGCCGGCCCACGCGCCTGAGCCGAGGGCTGCGGTCAGGAGTTGCAGTCAACCCAGGCGCAGCGCCGGGGCGGGGTCGCGTCGGCAAGATGCCCCCGCCCGGTTCAGCGGCCCGCGCCGGCTCATCCTCGGCGGCGCGGCGGTCGGCGTCACCTGCCTGCCGGGCAGCCTGAGCGGCACGGCGATCGGCTGGTCCGCGGCACTGCCGTCCGCTCCGGCCGCGGGCATGCCGGAGCCCACAGCGCCCGCGCTCAGGCGGGGACGGCTTTGGCCAGGCTCACCACGCCGTCGTCCGGCGCGTCGGGGAGCGGTACGTAGCCCTGCTGCCGGTAGAGGGTGAGGTTGCGGTGGCTGGCGGCGCCGGTGAACAGGACGATGCGCCGGCTGCCCTCCGCGGCCGCCTCGGCCCGGCGCAGCAGCCACCGGCCCACGCCCAGTCCCCGCAGGTCGGGGGCGACGGCGAGTCGCCCGACGTGCAGGTCGGCGCCGGTGCGACGCGTGCGGACCATCCCGAGCAGCCGTCCGTCCCGCCACAGTCCCGTCGTGTGCCAGTCGGACAGCCAGGCGCGCACGTCGTCCGGCGACTCGTGGAGCGCCGGGATGGCCAGGGTGTCGTTGGCGAGCGCCTCCTCCGTCCAGCAGCAGCGCTGCAGCACCGTCACCTCGGGGGCGTCGTCCGGACCGAGGCGCCGTGCGTAGGAGCCGGGGAGCGGGCCCGCCACGGCGTCCGCGTGTGCGCGCTCGCGCAGCGGGGCCAGTGCCCGTGAGACCCGTACCAGTTCCGCCAGCAGTCCTTCGGCCGCGTCGGCGTGACGCGCCGCGGGGGCGAAACGGTCCTCCTGCATCGCGTCCGCGATCCGTATCGCGACGGTCGCCCCCAGGGGGACCAGGCGCAGGGTGGTCACCACCTGCTTGGCGTGCTGGACCGCGCGGGTGCCGGCCGAGGTGTGGCCGTAGCTGACGAAGCCGACCGGCTTCCAGGCCCATTCCGGGCCCAGGTAGTCGAGCGCGTTCTTCAACGTGGCCGGCATGCCGTAGTTGTACTCCGGCGTCACGAAGACGAAGCCGTCCGCCCCGTCGACGATCCGGCTCCAGCGGCGGGTGTGCTCGTGGTGGTGGACGCCGGTCGACGGGTGCTCCTCCTCGTCCAGGAAGGGCAGGTGCAGATCGCCGATGGCCAGGGGCACGAGGTCCGCGTCGAGCGCCTCGGCGCCCGGTGCGAGGGTCTCGGTCAGCCACTCGCCGACGGCGGGGCCGAGCGCGCCGGGGCGGGTGCTGCAGACCAGGACGAGGATGCGGAGCCGTTTCGTTGTCATGGAAACGAACTTAGCCGGTAGATTGATTACATGTCAACGAACAAGGCTGATTCCCCGGTCCGCTGGCTCACGGCCGACGAGGAACGCGCCTGGCGGGCGTACCTCCGCATGGTGACCGCGGTGCAGGTGCGCACCGCGCGGGACCTGGCCGCACACGGCTTGTCCGAGCCGGACTACGAGGTGCTCAGCACCTTGTCCGAACGCACCGACGGCACCAGCACCCTGCGCGAGCAGGCCGCCAAGATGGGGTGGTCACGCAGCCGTCTGTCCCGCCACGCCACCCGCATGGAGGCGCGCGACCTCATCCGGCGCGCACCGGACCCCGCCGACGGAAGGGGCTGCCTCCTGGTCCTCACCGCGACGGGGTGGGACACGCTCCGGGAGGCCGCCCCGACCCACCTCGCCTCCGTGCGACGGCACCTCGTCGACCGGCTCACCCCCGAGGAGCTCGCGGCACTCGGCCGCATCGCCGAGAAGATCGCCGACGGTCCCTAGTACTCCAGTCGCAGTTTGCTGTCTCTGCTGCTCGGAGGCGTCTTCTCGGGTCCATTGGGCTGCCGTGGCGTCGGGTGGCGGAAGTTCGTAACCGCCACCGCGGCGGCGATGACAGCGGCGGCGTCGTGCGGTTGCCTGGTGGCGGCGCCGCCGCCAGGACCGGCTCAGCGCGTGATCGGCTTTCCGCCGGTGTGTCCGTGGGGGCCGGATCCGGGCGGGCCGTGGGGCGGGAGACGGCCGGGGTGGTTTCGCGTCCGGTGTCCCTTCCGATCGGTAGGCGTCGTTGATCGTGCAGTCGGTGTTCGGCTGCCCGCTGTCGGGGATGGGGAGCGAGCGTCACGGACTGTGGTCGCGTCCGTCCCGTGGGGCGAAGGCGGCGAGGGCGTCGGCGTCGGTCGCGCGTGCGTGCAGGAAGCAGTCGGCCCATTCGGTGATGTCGGGGTAGGACGAGTCCCGGCTGAGCCGGGTGGCTGCGGCCTGGATGTCGAAGTGCGTGGTGCGGAGTTCGATGCCCGGTCCCAGGAGGGCCCAGTGTGCTCCGGTCCGTCCGTAGGGCATGCCGATGCTGCCGGGGTTGATCACGAGCCGGCCGTGGGCGAGGCGGACGAACGGCATGTGGGTGTGGCCGCAGACCACGGTGCGGATGTCGGTGTCGAGTCCGCCGAAGACCTCCTTCCATCGGTCGAGGCGGGAGTCGACCAGGACGACCTCCTCGTCGTCGCGGGGGGTGGCGTGGCAGAACAGCACCTTTCCCAGGCCCTTGACGGACAGGGAGAGTGAGCGTGGCAGCGAGCTGAGAAGGTCGAGATGGTCCTCGCGGAGCTGTTCGGCGGCCCAGGGGGCGATCGGATCGGGGATCGTGTCGCGTTGTCCCCGGCGGTATTCGAGGAGCTCGCGGTCGGCGTTGCCGCTGATCCAGATGACGCGGTCACCGAGGCTGGTCAGCAGGTCGAGAACCTGAGTCGGTTGCGGGCCTGCGGTGATGTCGCCGGTGAGCACGATGTGGTCGGCGGTGCTGACGTCCGGTTCTGCGAGCACTGCCTCCAGGGCCGGCAGGACTCCGTGGATGTCGGACAGGACGGCTACTCGGTTCGGCATGGGCACCACTGTGGGGTGAGGACAGCCGAGCGGTGCGATCTTTCGCTCGCCGCATAGTCCGAAGGGGGGCCGTTCGGTGTGTGGTCGCCGGATGCGTAGTTCTTTCCGCGGGACTTTGGCCTCGTGGACGATGCGGGTGGTGTTCCTGAAAGGTAAGACCTGACGAACGCCCAGCTCAGAAGGCGTGATCCCGCGCATCCGACCCGCGATGCGGCATTGAGTTCGGCAAGTAGTGCCTCATGCAGTCGTTGCCGGACTCCGGCCTCATTCCAGTCTCGTAGTCGTCTCCAACAGGTCATGCCCGACCCGGAGCCCATCTCGGTGGGCAGGTATTCCCACTGAATGCCAGTGTGCAGCACGTACAGGATGCCGCAGAGAACCTTCCGATCCGGCACGGGCTTGCGTCCCGGACACCGAAACCGCCATTGCTTGCACGGCAGCAGCGGTCCGGTCCGCTCCCACAGCTCGTCCGACACGATCCATGGTGAAGCCCTCATGTGATCAGAATGCTCAGCCCGCCTTGCGGACACCACAGCCGGGGCCAAGGCGCCTCACTGCGTTGGCCGTTGTGAGCCGGAACACGACATCACCCGTGAAGAGCAAGGGTGCAGTCGCGGATCTGCCAGCCACCTCTCGATGAGGCCTGCTGGACTGATCGCGAAACGCGCTGCCTTCACAGGACGGAACGCCATGCAGGCAACCACTACCGCTTCAGTCAACGGCAAACCCTTACCCCCTCGGTCCCCGCTGATGGGGTGGCTGGCCGTGGTCTCGGTGATGCTGGGAATCTTCGTCATCGTTACCACCGAGATCCTGCCGATCGGTCTGCTGACCTCGATCGGATCCAGTTTCACCGTCTCGGACGGGATGGCTGGACTGATGATGACCATGCCGGGCTTCCTGGCGGCGATCGCCGCTCCACTGGTCACTGTGGCCACGGCACGCTTCGACCGCCGACTGATGCTGTGCGTCTTCATGCTCTTGCTGGCACTGGCGAACTTCCTTGCCGCCGCGGCACCCGACTACTGGCTCGTACTGACCTCCCGGATCATGGTCGGGATCACGATCGGCGGCTTCTGGTCGATCGGAGCGGGGTTGGCGGAACGACTGGTGCCGCCGGCCTCGGTCGGCAGGGCAACTGCTGTGATCTTCTCTGCCGTCCCGCTGGGATCCGTCCTCGGCGTGCCGACGGGCACCCTCATCGGAGATCTCGCTGGATGGCGAACGGCCTTCACCGTCATGGGAGCTCTGACGGTCGGCGTACTGGTCATGCTGCTCTTGTTTGTGCCGCCGCTTCCTCCGGTCCAGACCACACGGCTGGGCGTGCTCAACGGCATGCTCCGCAGCGTCAACACTCGCTTGGCGCTCCTGCTGACGTTCCTTGTTGTGCTGGCTCACTTCGGCACCTACACCTACGTGACACCATTTCTGGAACAGGTCACCCACGCCAGCGGTGGTCTGATCACTACGTTCTTGCTGCTCTACGGTGTCGCTGGCATCCTCGGCAACTTCCTGGGCGGCGCCTGGGTGGCCCGGTGTCCGCGGACCGTCTTCGGGCTCGCGGCCGCCCTGATCGCCGCGGTGACCCTCCTGCTTCCAGCGTTGGGTCGCTGGGAGACCGGCGCAGTGGTACTGCTGATCGTGTGGGGCATCGCGTATGGCGCCGTACCAGTCGCGTCGCAGACCTGGTTCTCCAAGGCGGCACCGCACGCCCCGGAAGCGGCATCGGTCCTGTTCACCGCCTCTTTTCAGGCAACGATCTCGATTGGTGCACTCGTAGGGGGAGTCATCCTGGACCGCACCTCTCCGTCCGTGGTCATGCTGCTAGGCGGTTGCACCGCAGTGCTCATGGTCCTGGCAGTAGGGGCACGCCTCGTCGGGCCGGACTGCACCGAGCGGCCCTGAACACACAGAGATTCGCCCACGGATGCTTCTGTCGAACGCTTAGCGCATGACCCTCGACCTGGCTTGCGCTCGGTCAGTCACTAACCATGCGGCTCATTGTGTTAGCCGTTGTCGACCGGAGACTGTGCGCATGACACACATCCCTGCCTTGACCAGCGCATTCGCCCAGTTCCTCACTGTAGCGGCGCGGACCGCCCAGCACCTCGGCCAGGAAGGCGGTGAGGTGGTCCACGTGGTGCGAGCCGCCGTACCGGAACAGCTTGCCGAGCAACTCGTCGCCGAAGACGGCCTCATCGGAGTGCTCGGCCGTCCTGCGCAGCGCGGCCTCACCGCCGACGTGCTCGAACATGGTCGCCGCAACGGCCCTCCTCGCTCTGTCCCGGGACGTGTTCACGCTAGGTGGCGCAGGCGGCGGCTCCTGCTCGAGAGTGCGCAGTCGCCCCGCACGGGACGGCACCACCGGGAAGGTCCACCGGTTGACCGTGCCGAAGTGGTGGGTTTTCATGAGGGTCATGTCTGGCGGATCACAGAACGCGACGGATCCGGTGCTCGCCTTCCCCACGCAGGAGGCGTGGGAGAAGTGGCTGGAGGACAACCACGCGGACGCCCCGGGAGTCTGGCTGAAGATCCCGAAGAAGGACTCCGGACTGGATGGCGTCGACTACGCCGGGGCGCTGGAGTCGGCCCTGTGCTACGGCTGGATCGACGGACAGAAGAAGAAGCTGGACGAGCAGCACTGGCTGCAGCGCTTCACACCGCGGCGGCCCGGCAGCAAATGGTCGAAGGTGAACCGGCAGAAGGCCACCGAGCTCATCGAACGGGGCCGGATGCGGGCGGCGGGTCTGCGCGAGGTGGAGAAGGCCGAGGCGGACGGCCGCTGGGAGGCGGCGTACGCCAGTCAGAGCAAGGCGACGGTGCCCGACGACCTCCGAGCGGCTCTGGACGCGTCCCCGAGGGCGCGGGACTTCTTCTCCACGCTCGACAGCCGCAACCGGTACGCGGTCCTCTACCGGATCCAGGACGCGAAGAAGCCCGAGACCCGGGCGGCCCGCATCGAGAAGTACGTCGCCATGCTCGCCGAGAACAAGAAGATCCATCCCTGACGGTCCGGCACTGAGAGCGACCAGGTCGAGCTCGACCGCACACCGGACCACTTCGACCGCACGCCGAACCACTGCTCGGCGCCGAACCCCTCGAACCGCTCCGCCGCCGTGGATCCCGGCCTGGCCGCGAGGCGCATCGGGCGGTTGCCGGCGGTCTGCGTGCAGAGCGCCACCGGCCCCGGTGCCACGGCGCACGACCCGCAGCAGGTGCCGCCCCCTGTCGTCGATTCGTCGGGGGCCAGCCATATGCCGGAGCCGCACTCGATGTCCTCCGGGGCGCTGTGGCGCTCGCAGCCGATGGTCAGGGGACTGCCCGGCGGCAGTGCGGAACGATCGCCCGGGCCGCCCACGCGGCTGCGCCCTGGATCTCGTCGGGCTGAAAGAAGCGGGAAGTGGTCGGCGCCCAACCGCGAGAAAGGGCCGAACACTTCGGTGGCCCCCTGCGGCAGCTCCGCAACGGGATCCGGGTTCCTTGTCCCCTCGGTGATCACCCCGAAGTCGTGCTCGGCCTCCACCTGCCTGATCGGCTCGAGCCTGGAGCGAATCCGCTCCGGCCCTTCCCGGCGCCCCTCGTCCATCGGGCACCCCTGTTCTCTTCGTCTCGGCGTGAGGAGTACGGCGGGACGGGGAGCACGCTGAGCCGGGGCTCCGTTCCGTGCAACATCCACGCGGTGCTACCCGCCCTGGAGGCGGTGCGGACAGCGCACCGGCGCCGCACCCAGTTCCTCTCCGGGGCCCGGCCCGTCCACAGTTCAGTCGCAGCAGTCGCAGCAACACTTGCACGGATTGCAGCAGCCACCGCCACCACAGCAGCCGTCACCCGAGCCACCGCCGGAACCGCCGGAGCCGGCGGACCCCCGATCGCCTCCACCCGAACCTCCGGATGGACCGCCCGGGTTTCCGCCGCCCCGGCCACCGAACCACCCGTCGCCCCCGGAACCGTTCTGGTCCGAGCCGCCGTTGCGGTTGCCGTCGTCAAACTGCCAGGGCTCTCCGTCCTCGACGCAGATGCAGCAGTTGCGGCACACCCCGCAGCCGTTGCACAAGGGCCGCCACTGGCCACACCGCCGGCACTGCCCCTCCGACGGCCGGCCCGACGCCATCGAGGCGCCCTCCGGGGCCGCGCCCTCGGGCATCCCGATGCCGCAGGCCGTGCCGGTCTCCGGAGGTCTTTCCGTCGCCGTACGGCGTCCCAGCCAAGGCAGCACGCGTGAGCCCTGTATCCGGTGGCGATGCTGGTGGTGACGATGCCTGGGATCGAAAACGCGGTCGACGGCACGCTGCAGCTCGTCGCCCAGAAGGGCGCGTACCAGTTGTCCGTCGACGAACTCGACTTCGGCCAGGGCCAGTCGGATCCCACGAACGGCGTCGTCACACAGCCGACGCACTTCGGCGCGGTCCGTGCGGGTCACGGCGATCGGGTTCCACGCGTCGGACGCCTCGTCCTCGTCCAGGTCCTCCGTCGCGTCCAGCAGATGCGCCAGCCGACCGAAGAGGCGACCGGCCTCCGCCAGCGGTTCGGCGTTGCCCGGGCGGTCGGCGAGCACCGCGGTGTGCGCGAAGGCGGCGGCGGTCGCCGTCTCCGTGGGCTCCGTGACCGTCAGCAGCGAGCCGCCGGGGCCCGCCGACCGCTCGACCTCCAGTTGGCGTTCGACCGCGCCGAGCAGCACCGCGGTGTCGAAGCCGAGCCGTTCACCGCCCTCGGTACTCGCACGGTCCCAGCCCTGGGCGATCCGACGGGCCACCGGCGTTACCGGGCGGCGCCCCAACAGGCCGTCCCCGTCGGCCACGTGGTCACGAATCTTCGCCGCGGCCAGCACCAGCGACACCGTCGCCGCCAACCGCGCTCCTTCACCCTGCGCCACGTCCGCCGACCGCATCCCACGCAGCGGGCACGGACCGGCACCTCGTCGCCAGTCGCCGGTACGCTCCGACTGTGCTTCGGTCAGCACAGAGATGATCAGGCCGTCGTAGTTGGTGGCCACCCGTGCGAACTGCCCGTACTCGCCGCGCAGCGCCAGGCACAGCCCACACAGATGCGCCATCCACTCGGTACGCATGCCCTCGCCCAGGCGATGACGGCATGGCCTGATGATTCCGAACACCGAAGTTCTCCCCCGCAGACACAGCCACCCGGGCGGTGCCCGGTGAACTGCTCATGGACACACGACCGCGCGTGGCGCACGACCGCGATGTGACGTCTACGCGCGACGTCCTAGACGCAACACCGATGGCTCTGCAGGTGGTTCGAGGCTCTGACGTGCGCAAACGTGGTCACCCAGGGCGCCCGTGGTCTGCGACGTGTCCGGCTTGAAGCTCGCCCGTGATCGTGGACACCTCGCGAAGGCCGGCGCCGCACGGGACGCCGGATGGGGGCCTGTGCCGGGCGGACAGGCCGCCCGGCACAACCTGCTTCGGTCCTCCGCCTGTTCAGTCTTTCCGGTGGAAGACCACCTCCGGGTACTCGGCAGTCGGCCCGTCCAGTAGCCGCCGGTCCACACCCTTCAGGTGCAGGTCGAAGAACGCTGTCACGTACGCGCGGGTGATTTCCTGCGACCGCTTGCCCGACAGGGGTTCCTCCGGCGGCAGGAGCCCGAGTTGCTCGCCGAGGACGGGCACGTCCGTGAAGGTGAAGTGTTCCGCGCCGGTGACGTTGATCCAGCGTTTCCAGCCGTCGAGGAGCGGCCAGTCGCGTGTCCAGGAGCGGTCGTCGTCACCGGTGCCCAGCATCATGAAGGGCCGGCCGCCCAGGCCCTCCGCGGGGACCGGCTCCATGAAGGAACCGTCCATGTTGGTCCCGGCGCGAACCCGTTGGTCGCCCGCCATGGTCGTTGCGGCGGAGGCGCCGCCGATGGAGTGGCCGGCCATGCCGATCCTCGTGGGGTCGATCATGCGAGCGTGCCGCCAGGCGGGACGCCGGTCGGCGAGCAGCCGGTCGAGGAGGAAGGACACGTCGCCGGCTCGGCCTTCGGGTACCACGCCGTACCCACCGGGGACGATCTTCTCGCAGGCGACGCAGTTCAAGAGGCGCCCACCGGGGAAGGCCGTGCCGACCGACTCGTAGGCGTGGTCGACGGCAGCGACGACGTACCCCCGGCTGGCCAGTTCCTCGGCGAGCAGTGTCAGGGTGGAGCGGTTGACGGTGAACCCGGGTGACAGCACGACAAGCGGGAATGTCCCCCGTGCGGGCGCGGCGGCGGTGCGGGCGTTGGTGCGGGTGCCGCTGAGCGTCCTGGCGGACACCACGTCGGTCAGCTCCCGGTCGTCGATGAAGGCCTGGGCCTCGGCGGCGGTCATGTACGGGGCCGTCCGGCCGCCACCGGGCCGTGCCGGGTAGTACATCGACACCATCAGCTCACGCGCCTCGGCCTCCGGCACCCAGGGGTCGGGCCGGTTGCTGTCCACGAGGTGCAGGGTGTCACGGCCGACGGCGTACGACCCGGTGGGCGGCGGCAGTTCGAGGCGTACGCGGGCGGTCTCGGCGGCCGACGACACCGTCGTGGGCGCGGGAGGCGCAGCTCGGGCCACGCTCGTGCCGAGCAGGGCGAGGGACAGACCGAGTAAGGAGGCGGCCGCGCCGCGAGGCAGATGATTCATACCGGTGAGGCTAGGCAACGGGCCCCGCCCGGAGCATCAGACCACGGCGGGAACGGTGTCGGCCCCAGGGCGTACGCAGGTGTCCGTCCACGGGTGGACACCTGCGCTTCCGCCTCCCTGCGGGGCGCGGGCCCGAGCGGGCGCCAGGGCGGTGTTCGTGGGGAGGGCCGTTTCCTTCTCGCGCGGGGCTCCGACAGCGCCGGCAGTGGCTGCGGTCGCCCAGGAGGGCTTCGTCACGCTGAGCGGTTCCGGCTGGTCGTGGGCGGCCTGCCGGGGCGGAGCCGGGGGAGGTGGAACGGCTCCGGGGTGAGTCGGCGGAGTTCGTTGCCGAGGTGTTCGCCTCGCTGCCGCGGCGGGATCAGCGGCGGTGGGGTGCGTGTTGTCTGCGGGGTCTGGTGCTCGACGGCCGGCGCAGGTCGTTTCCGAAGTGCGGCGCCGCGTCGGTGGGGGTGGCCCGGCAGTGCTGCGGAGCGGTCGGCAGGCAGGCGAGCTGCCAGGTCGCGGTCGGTGTCCGTGCCGCCACCGACGCCGCGTCCTGCCCGCTGAACTGGGAGCTGCGTCTGCCGCGCGGGGGGGGACGGACGAACCGGTCCGCTGCCGCCGGGCGGGAGTCCCCGACGGCGTCGTCCACCAAGGGAAGCGGCGGCTCCCGCTCGGTCTGCTCGACACACTCGCCGCCTGGCTGCTGAGGGGGCGGTCGCCGACGCAGGCTACGGCGTCAGCACTCCCTCCCGGCTCGGTCCCGAACAGCGGGGGCCGGCCTGTGTCCTGGCGCTGACCGGGAAGGAAGTCGCCCACCCGGAGGATGCCCGGCCGCACCGGCCCGCTCACGGCGGGCTCGGTCCGCCCGCGCTGCCCCGCTACCGCGCCCTGCCGCGAGGCGTCGCCGGCCTCGCCGCGAAGGCCGGTGCCGGCCGGTTCGCCGAGGTGACCCGGCGCCACGGCAGCAAGGGCGTGACAGCCTCACGGTTCACGGTGCCGACCGTGCGGCGCGCGGGCAAGCAGTCCCTGGCCGCGGCCCGGGAGGCGGGCGGCGGCCGCAACCGGTGGGACGGCGTCCTGCCCATCCGGACGCTGGTGTCGGTGGTGGGTCGAAGGTCCTAGGCGGGGCTTACGCCTCCAGCCCGTTACGCCGCCGGGATGTCCTTCCTACTGTTCCTGCCATGGATACGACAGGGATTCTGGACGAGGCTCTTGAGCGACTGCACGACTCGGGGCCCGAGCGGCTCGGGCGGCTCACCAATCACGCGCCGATGGCCGTCGAGGTCCTCGCTGCCCGCGGACAGGCACATGCGGTGCACCGCTGGCTCGACCTGTACGCACGCAAGCTCGAGGAGTTCCCGTCCCGTGTCGAGCCGGTCACGGACGACGGTTGGCTTTCCGCGCTCGGCGATCCGCGTCGCGCGGCCGACTGGATCCGCTACTTCGAGCACGAGGTCGCCGAGCGTCCGTGGCGCGAGGTGCTCACGCGGTGGTGGCCCCGTCTTCTCCCCGGCATGTACGGCGGCTCGACGCATCCGGTGATCCGGGTGGGCCACGCCGTGCGCACACTCCTGTCCGACGAGATCACCGAACCTCGTCTGGCTGAACTCGCTCACGGCCTCGGCTACTGGGCCGCGCGCCACCGGCCCGTCGCGGTTCCCGACCCGCTGCCCGGCGCCGACAGTGCGGCCGCCGCGCTCGACACGGTGCCGTCCATCGCCGTACAGGACGGTGGCTTCTCCGCTCGGCTGGACCGTGTCAGGGCCCTGCCGGTGTGGGCGCCCGCGGTGGCGGAACCGAGCGACGCGTACCGCCACCTCGCCGAACTGGTGCGGGCGGCGACGCACCGGTACGCCACCCACGGCCACGGCGAGGAGACGATGCTGGTCCACGCGGCCACGGCTCCCAACGCCGTCCTGCGCGCCCTGCCCGCGCTCCCACCCGCCCTGTGGCCATCGAGCCTGCAGGCAGCCTGGACGGCGTCCGCGGCAGTGACCGCTATGTACGCACCGGCCGCCCCGGTCGCCTACACCCCGCCCGGCGCCGTCACTCCCGAAGAGGTTCTCGAACGGGCCCTGGCCCACGGCGACGAACACGTCATCAAGCTGACGGACACGGCCCTCGACGTCGGCGACGAACCGGCCCTCGCGGCGGCCTTGCGCTCCATGGAGCTGAGCGCCCCGTTGGAATGAGGCGCGTCCACACCCGCACCGCGCGCGGGGGCGTCATGCCGCGGGCGTCACCGCTTCCTGCCAGGAACACGACCGCTCCCACCCCAAGGTCCGTGCCCGCGCCGAGCGCGCCTCCGCCCGCATGAGGGCCCAGATCCTCAGCGACTGCCGCCCCGAAGACGACGGTGTCCACCACGCCATGCCCGGCATCGCTCCCCTGCACAACCTCACCCTCACCGGACGAGAGACAACGACGCCGGTCACCGGCATGCCGTAGACCACTCACGGGACAACGCCCACGAGCTCGTGCACGGTAGGCGGTGAGGTGCCGGGTCCGGATCTCGGTGCCGTCGATGATCCCGGTCCTTCCGCCGGCACCGAGGTGGTCGACGACCTCGGCCGGGGACCGCAGCCGCACGCCGGGGCCGGTGGTGCACCCTCGCTCGGCGGGCAGGGGCCACATCTCGCCGATGGCGCGGGTGACGGTGGAGCGGTCCACGCCGAACCAGCAGGCCGGCACGTCGTGCGTGGTGGCGTGCGGGAGGTGCACGAGCGTGGCCAGGAGCCGGTCGCCGAACACCGGCCGGTGCTCGGCGCCTGCGCCCACTGCCCGCTTCCGTGGCCTGGCCGCGAGCCTGCCCTGATGCCGTTCGTGCCACAACGGGCCTGTCGCGGCAGCGAGTCCAGCGATCACATCCGCCGTCAGGCCCCTGGTCCCCCGGTCGCTGACGATCGCTGCACGGGACGCGTTCCCCACCACGCAGCCATGACCGACGAACAGGAGCTCGGCGTCTCCCCGCCCAGCGTGCACGAGCTCGTCAGTCAGCTCACGTACGGGGCTTGCGTTTGGTCCCGCACGATGGTCTTCCCGGTGTTCCGGCCGCGCAGCATTCCCAGGAACGCGTCCACGATGTGGTCGAACCCGTCCACCACCGTCTCGTCCAGAGCGAGCCGCCCGCTCTGCAGATGCGGCACCGCGAACTCGTGCAGTTCCTCCTGCACCTCGCGGTAGTTGCCGACCAGGAACCCCTCCATGCGAAGGCTCTTCTCCACGATGTCCGCGTGGTCGAAGCGCGGCAGCGACACGTCGGGAGTGTTGTACTGGCTGATCGTGCCGATGCGGACGATGCGCCCGAACTCGCGCAGCGCTCCCACCGCTGCGGCCAGTTGCTCACCGCCGACGTTGTCGACGAACACGTCGATGCCGTCCGGCGCGACCTTGCCGAGCAGGTCGGCGGCTGACCCGTCGTGGTAGTCGAAGACCGCGTCGTAGCCGACCTCCCGCGTGAGATGATCGGCCTTCGCCGCCGAGCCCGCGCTGCCCACGAGCAGACCGGCGCCGAGCAGCCGTGCGAACCGCCCGGTGGCCGTGCCGACCCCGCCCGCCGCGGCTGACACGAACAGGTCCTCACCCTCCTGGAGCCGGGCGATCCGGGTCAGAGCCACATAGGCGGTCAGGCCGGTGCCACCGAGGACGCTCAGGTATGCAGTCGGGGGTACCCCGTCGAAGAGGGGCAACCGCCGGATCTCCTCAGGCGTGACCACCATGTGCGTGCGCCAGCCCTGCCGGTGGAACACGATGTCGCCCTCGGCCAGCCGGGGCGTGCGCGAGGCGATCACTCGTCCGATGGTGCGGCCCTCCAGCGGGGCGCCGAGCGCGAATCCGCCGGGCACGTCGTCCATCATCTCGCGGTGATACGGGTCGACGGACCAGTAGAGGTTTTCGACCAGTGCGCTCCCTGCTGCGGGATCCGGAATCGTGGACTCGATGAAGGTGAAGTGCTCGGCGGTGGGGAAGCCGTGAGGGCGGGCGATCTGGTGCACGGTGAGCGCGGTGTCGTTCATGACCGGACCGTAGGGCGGGAATGCGTCCGGTGGGCAGCCGGTTGGGCTCATGCGACATCCCGTTCCATGAGCAGTTCTCATACATCGAGGTGAGCGCCCCGTGGCCCGCACGACCGACTCCGGTCTCGCCCCGCACGAACTTCGAGTGCTGGTGGCGGTCGCGGACACCGGCGGCTTCTCCGCCGCGGCCGGGACGCTGGGGCTGACTCAGTCCGCGGTCTCACACTCGATTCGCGGCAGCGAGCGCAAGATCGGTGCCGTGCTCTTCGAACGCGGCCGTGCCGGCGCCCGCCCCACCCCTGCCGGGGAGAAGGCCGTGGCATACGCCCGCCGCATCCTGCGCCTGCTGGACATCCTCACCGCCGAGGCGCGCGGCGCGGTCCGGTCCGACGTGCCGGAGGGGCCGCTGCGGATCGTGGCCTTCCGCAGCGCGGCTCTCCACCTGCTGTCACCCGTCCTCCAGCGGCTGCGCGCCCGGCATCCCGGGGTCGAGCCGCAGGTGCGGATCGTACGTGAGGTGGGGCGCGGCAGCGCCGGTGAAGTATCCGACGGAAAAGCCGACATAGCCATCGCCACACTGGGTGGTTCCGTACCGCTCCCACCGGGCCTGGTCGCGAACGGGCTCTTCGAGGAACCGTACGCCCTCGTGCACGCGGCGGGACACGGTGCCCCGCGCTCGCTGCCGTTGGTCGACTGGGCCGAGAACTGCAGCTCGTACACCCGCGACTGGTGGGCCGCACAGGAGTGGATACCGAAGGCGACCGTCGAGGCCGAGGACGACGGAGCGGTGCTCTCCCTGGTGAGCGGAGGCCACGGAATGGCGATCATGCCCGCGCTCTCCCTGGTCGGAGCACCGGACTCGGTCGGGGTCGTCGACCTCGGCCCCGAGCGCCCGACACGCCAGGTCGGCTACGTCACCACGTCCCAGCTGGCCGGAACCGCTGTTGTGCGTGCCTTCGTGAGGGAACTGCGCGCCACGCCGCCTCCGGGGGTGAGCTTTCCCCGTAATCGCTGACCAGTCGTTCTTCGAGGAGGCCGGCGGTCACGCCGCGCCCGCGAAGCGCACCCGCGTCCTCGGCCGCCGCGACGAGTCCCCCGCGCCACCAGCCCGGCCGCCCCGGCCGAGGAGGGCGCGCCCGCCCGCGGGACCGCGCCGGAGGCGCCCCGACCGCTGCCCCCACAGTCCTCCGGGCCGTACCAACTCGGCTGCGGTCCGTCCGCCTATCCTCAACCGACCGCGCTCCGGGGGGATTCAGCTCCGCCGACGGAAAAAACCGGGTGCTCAGGCGCAGGACCAGGCCGACATCCCCTGGAGACGGGCCAGGCGTTCGGCCACGGCGATCTGTTCCTTGCGGGTGGCCAGGTCCGCGCGCGGGGCGTACCGGAGTCCGCCGGCCGCGGCCCAGCTCGACTGTGTGAACTGCAGACCGCCGTAGTGGCCGTTTCCGGTGTTCGCCTGCCAGTCGCCGCCGGATTCGCACGCGGCGATGGCGTCCCAGTCCGGGCCCGGGGTGGTCGACGGAGAGGCCGCCGCTTGGGTGGGTGCGCCGAGGACCGCCGCAGTGACCAGGATCATCAGGACGGCGTGGATCCGGCTGCCGTGAGCCCTGCGCCCGCTGCCTGCATGAGCGTTTCGTCTGCTAGTCATAGGGAGACTGTTACTCCACGCGACGGGGGATGGCATATCGGCTGCCGTTTCCCTGGGCCGGACGGGCGATACTGCGCCCGTTCTGTTGCCCGGAGTGCATCCGACACGTCCGCGCCGACCGGCTCCCGGCTTCAGCGGAGGTCCGTGCCGTCATCACCGGCCGACGGCACGAACAGCCGGCGCGGTGGCTTCGTGCATCCCAGGAAAGTGCCTGTACGGTCAACGGCGGATCCCCACGTAGGAAGTGACACCTCATGACAGGCGGGCAGCTACCGGCAGGGTGGACTCTGGAGGAGATCCGCGACGTCTCCGGGGATCGGGACTCCATGACTCTCGACACCGATCGCGTCGTGACGTGGGTGGGCCGACCGGGAGAAGGGGAGCGGCTCCATCCTGAGATCATCCTCGGGTTCCACGGGCTGTGTCTGGTGAAGCCGGTCAACGACGAGGACTGGTACATGGGCAGTCTGAACGACGATGGCGGCATCGACTGCTGGAGCGCCTACGGCGACCTCCACGAGGCGCTTCGCGGTCTGTAGCCCCGAGGGTCTCACTCGGACCAGCACGGCGAGCCCCGTCTCGGTTTCCGTCTCCTCCGGCACCGTCACTGCCGCTCAGACGAGGCCAGGAGCCGGGCGCGCCCCACCAGCCGTCCGTCCATGACCGCAGGTGAACGGCTCCGGACACAGCGCGCCGCCCCACCACAGCCGGAAAGCGCGCCCGGCCGCGGCGCTGTCAGCGGCCGTCAAGTCCGCTTCCGGTGGCGGCCTCGTCCGGGTGGGGTGAGGAAGCCTCGGCGGGCGAGGCGGCCGCGGGTGGCGTTCACGTCCGGGTCGTCGGTGGTGGGCGGTTCCTCGGTCGTGAGGGCCGGGCCGGGATCGGATGTTCGGTGTCCTGCCCACCCCTGGGGCCGCAGGACGGTGCGCATGACCTTGGCCACCCCCCTGCTGCACACCGCTCGCCTGCGACTGCGCTCCTTCACCGACGCCGACGCGGATCCCCTCTTCGCGCTGCACAGCAGCACCTACGTGATGCGCTACTGGGACTCTCCGCCGTGGACCGAACGGGCCCGCGCCGAGCGCTTCATCGCGATCTGCCGGAAGATGGCGGACGAAGGCACCGGGGCACGGGTGGCCATCGACCGCGCTCCTGACGGGGCCTTCGTCGGCTGGTGCGGTCCGACCGGGTGGAACCCGGACTACCGCAGCGCGTCGTTGGGCTATGTCCTCGACGATGCGATGTGGGGCCACGGCTACGCGACGGAGGCCGCGCACGCCCTGCTGCAGTGGGCATTCGACACACTGGACCTGAATCGAGTGCAGGCCGGGACCGATACGCGCAACGTGGCATCCGCCCGGGTACTGGAGAAGATCGGTTTCGTGCGGGAAGGGACGTTGCGGGAAGACTGCGTCGTGAACGGCGAGGTGTCCGACTCGTGGGTGTTCGGGTTGATCAGGCGAGAGTGGCGGCCGTCGGCCGTGCCGATTCCAGCCAGCTGAGTGGACGTCGGGACCGTTTTCGGTAGCGGTCTCGTCCAGGTCGGGTGAGGAAGCCTTGGCGGCTGAGGCGGCTGAGGCGGCCGAGGCGGCCGCGGGTGATGCTGACGGTCGCCTCATCGGTGGGCATGCCGAGGAGTTCGTGCAGTGCGCGGGTTTTGGATGCCCGGCCGGGGTGCTGGTCGGAGGCGTTCACGACGGCCTGGTGGGCGGTGCTCGTCTCGAGCTGGTCGGCCCCGGTTGCCGCCGGTGCGGCCTCTGCGATGACCTGGGGCGTCAGCCGCACCGGGATCACGGACGATCGGCGGGACTGGTGGTCGTTGCCGTACAGCAGCACCAGCGACTGGCAGTGCCCGACACCGGCCGTCACGTCAGTCACCGACAGCAGCCGGAGCAGGATCGGCTCGGGCTCCTGATGCGGTGGTCGCACCTGGGGCCTGTCCCCTGATCTCGAACACGGGTGGTGCGGCTTCGGTCAGCGTGGTTGATGTCGTTCGGAGTGCTCGCTCGTGGACGACCGGGCTGCGGCGGGAGCGGCGCAGGCGGAGCCCGGCCGGCCGGTCGCCTTCATGATCCGGGCGACGCGCCTGTGGTTCACCACCTCGCCGTTCTCCCGGAGCCCGGCGGTGATACCGGGGACGTCGCAGGGCCCCTCCGAGGCCCGGTGGACCGTGCGCATCCGGGCAGCGGGCTTCACGTCGACGGCCCGGCGGGCCGCCCTCACGGCCGCTGCCCTGCACCAGTGGCAGCAGCTCGAGCGGGCGATGCCGAGGAGGGTGCACAGCCGCTTCACGCCGTGGCGGCGCCGGTGGCCGGCGACGAACTGTCAAGCGGTTCACCAGCGCGCCCCCTCCCCCGGCGGAATACCCGGTGCCCTTGCGCAGGATCCCGCGTTCCTCCGTCGGCCCGCGGACCTTCTTGCGCAGGGCGGCGTTCTCCGCCTCCAGCGGTGTGGGCCGCTCGGCGGGTGTCTGCGCGCGGCGCCCCCGGGGCCGGTCCGCTCCGGCCGCCCGGGCCCAGTCCCGCAGAGTCCCGGGGTTGACGCCCGGATCGGCGGCGACCTGCCCGACCACCGCCCCGGGCCGCGCCCCGTCCAGCACGACCGCGTCCGCCTTGCACTCCGGCGGACAGTGCTTCGTGCCCACGAGACGTCCGTCCCCGGGTCCCCGGGATCCGGGGTCTCGTGCGTCCAGGACCAGAGGCCAAGGCCCGTTCCCGGAAACAGGGGCGATGCCCCTTCCTCGCCGGTCCGACAACCGGACAGGAAGGTTCCCTCAATCGCGCGCCGGGGCGAGGAGGGCCGATGCCCCGTCGAGGATGCGGCGCAGCCGCAGCGCATCCGGTGCCACGGCGGTCACCAGCGCGGCGGGACCCGGGAGGGGCAGGACGGCGGCGTCCCCTCCCAGTTCCCTCGCGGTGACCGGCTTCTCCTCGAACTCGGGCCGCACGACCACGAGCTGACCGACCGCTCGCAGTCCGCCCAGCACGGCCGGGCCGTCCCAGCCGCCGGGCGCCCCGGGACCGCAGGCCAGTTGCTGGTCGAGGACGGTCCGCCCCGCGAGCCGTACGGTCAGACGGGTCGTGAGCCGTCCGGGTTCCTCCCCGGCCCGCCCCAGCACCTGCTCCTCGCGGAGCACGAGCCGGGCCCCGTGGTCGAGGTCGGCGTGCGTGGTGATCTGCAGCTCGCTTCCCCTGACGGAGATCAACTGCTCCGGCAGCCAGTGGAGTTCGCCTCCCCCGGCGACAGTCAGGCGTACGTCGTAGCGGGCCCCGGCCTCATGCTGGCCGGGCAGGGCCAGGGTCGCGGCGGCCGACCCGATCCGGAGACGGGCTCCCGGCCGGACGTCCGCCCGCACCGAGAGACGGTCCCCGCCGAGGGGGCCGCTCATGGCACCGACGAGCAGGACGTGCGCCTCGGTGCCGCTCCCCCGCGTCCGCCGGAGAGCCAGTGGCCCGTCGCCTTCGAGCACGGGCAGGCAGGTCCCGCCCCGGCCGTCGGCGCAGGCGCGGACGCGGGCGGCCGCCCGTACGCCGGCGGTGTTCACGCCGTCCACGCGGCGAGCCGCTCCCGCACCCAGGCGGCGACGTCCCGCACCCCGTCCTCGCCCCGCAGCGACTGGAACACCACCGGAAGGTGGGCCCGCTGGGCCCTGGCGTCGGCGGCCATGCGGGCGAGGTCGGAGCCGACGTGGGGGGCGAGGTCGGTCTTGTTGACGACCAGGAGGTCGGCGGTGGTCACGCCGGGCCCGCCCTTGCGCGGGATGTCGTCCCCGCCGGCCACGTCGATCACGAAGATCTGGGCGTCGACGAGCCCTTTGGAGAAGGTGGCGGTGAGATTGTCCCCGCCGGACTCGACGAGGATCAGGTCCAGCGGGCCGACCTCGTCCTCGAGGTCCTCCACCGCTTCGAGGTTCGCGGAGATGTCGTCCCGGATCGCGGTGTGCGGACAGGCCCCGGTCTCCACGGCGGTGATCCTCTCGGGCGGCAGGACCGCCTCGCGGAGCAGGAACTCGGCGTCCTCCCGGGTGTAGATGTCGTTGGTGACGACGGCCAGGGACACCTCGTCCCGCAGGATCCGGCAGAGGGCGGCGACGGTCGCGGTCTTCCCGGACCCCACGGGCCCGCCGAGCCCGATCCGCAGGGCCCGCCGCGCCCCGTCGGGCCGACGGGCACCGGCACTGACGGCGTCCGGCCCGCCGTGGGAGAGGGAATGACCGAGATGCATGCAACGCCTCCAGTAGTCAGCCCGTCCGGCGTGTGAGGACGAGGCAGGCCGATGAGAGTCCCGGGGGCCAGACCCCGGGGACGGACGGTAAAGGGCGGCGGGGCGCACCCGGCCCTCACGTGGCGAACAACCGCACGGCCCACCCCGCGTGCGCCTCCGCGCCGACCTCCAGCAACGGTGCGGACGCCGCGGGCAACGCGTCGACCCCCTCACCGACAGCACCCCGTGCCGCCCCGACCGCCCGCGATACCACCGCGTCCACCTCCGGCGCCAACCGCGCCAGCACCCCCGTCGCATCGAACGGGTCGAGCCCCAGCAACCGCACCGTCGCCGAAGCCGGGCCACTGACGCTCTCGTACGCCGCGCAGTACGCCGCGTCCGCGGGCCCCAGCCCGGCCGCCCGCGCCGTGACGCCCAGGACCACCGGTTGATGCGCGCCCTTGGGGAACCGCCCGGCGAGCGCGTCGAGTTCGCCCGACGGCCAGGCCACGCGCGCCGCCCTCAGCAGCTGCCGCCCCAGCCTGCGCGCGGCCGTCCGCAGCGCGGGCGAGGGCGTGCGCGCGTCGGCCGCCGCGTCCAGCTCCCCCGGATCGACGCCCAGCGCCGCGGCCGCCGCGACCGCCGCCGCCACCAGTCCCGTCGTGTGCAGCCGCCCCCGGCAGAAGTCCTCCAGGCTCGCGGCCCCCGTGACCCGTCCCGCACCGACGGCCGCCTCCGCCCCGCCGGAGTGCGCGTGCCCTCCGGCGGGAAACCGGCCGTCGGCCAGGACGAGGAGCGCTCCCCGGGACATCAGAAGAGGAAGTAGCGCTGGGCCATGGGCAGTTCCGCCGCCGGGGTTGCCTCGACCAGTTCCCCGTCGATGTGCACGGCGAAGCTGTCCGGGTCGATGCGCACGTCCGGCATGGCGTCGTTCTCCCTCATGTCCGCCTTGGTCACCCCGCGGGTGGAGTCGATGGTCACGAACCGCTTTCCCAGCCCCAGCCGTCCGGGCAGGCCGGCCTCGATCGCAGGTTCCGCCACGAAGTTGACCGAGTTGGCGGCGGGCGCCCGACCGACCGCCCCGTACATCGGGCGCGGCAGGACCGGCTGCGGGGTCGGGATGGAGGCGTTGGCGTCGCCCATCTGCGCGTAGGCGATCTGTCCGCCCTTGATGACGAGGTGGGGCTTCACCCCGAAGAACGCCGGTTCCCACAGCACGAGGTCGGCCAGTTTGCCACTCTCCACGGAGCCGATCTCGTCGGCCAGTCCCTGGGCGAGTGCGGGATTGATCGTGTACTTGGCGACATAGCGACGCACGCGGTGGTTGTCGGCGCGGCCGTCGCCCGGGAGGGCGCCACGCCGCCGCTTCATCACGTGGGCCGTCTGCCAGGTCCGCATGATCACCTCACCGACCCGTCCCATCGCCTGGGAGTCGGAGGAGATGATGGAGATGGCGCCCAGGTCGTGCAGCACGTCCTCGGCACCGATGGTGGACGGCCGGATGCGGGACTCGGCGAAGGCGAGGTCCTCCGGCACCGCCGGGTTCAGGTGGTGGCACACCATCAGCATGTCGAGGTGCTCCTCGACGGTGTTGACGGTGAACGGCCGGGTCGGGTTGGTGGAGCTGGGCAGGACGTGCGGTTCGGAGACCACGGTCATGATGTCCGGGGCGTGCCCGCCGCCGGCGCCCTCCGTGTGGTAGGCGTGGATGCCGCGCCCGGCGATCGCGGCGAGTGTGTCGCCCACGAATCCGGCCTCGTTGAGCGTGTCCGTGTGGATGGCGACCTGGACGCCGGTCCCCTCGGCGACGGTGAGCGCGGCGTCGATGACGGCCGGGGTGGATCCCCAGTCCTCGTGCAGCTTCAGCCCGACCGCGCCGCCCCTGATCTGCGAGAGCATCGCCTCCCGGGATACGGTGTTGCCCTTGCCGAGCAGGCCGATGTTGACCGGGTACGCCTCCAACGCCTCCAGCATCCGCGCCAGGTGCCAGGGACCGGGCGTGACGGTGGTCGCCTTGGAGCCCTCGGCCGGCCCGGTACCGCCGCCGACCAGGGTGGTGACGCCGGAGGCCAGCGCTTCGTCGGCGATCTGCGGGCAGATGAAGTGGACGTGCGCGTCGACGGCACCGGCGGTCAGGATCCGCCCGTTGCCGGCGATGATCTCGGTCTCGGGGCCGATGACCAGGTCCGGGTGGACGCCGTCCATGGTGTCGGGGTTGCCCGCCTTGCCGATGCCGGTGATGCGGCCGTCGCGGATGCCGATGTCCGCCTTGACCACGCCCCAGTGGTCGACGACGACGGCACCGGTGACGACCGTGTCCGGGGTTCCGGCCGCGCGGGTGGCGGTGGCCTGCCCCATGGACTCGCGGATGACCTTGCCGCCGCCGAACACGGCCTCGTTCCCGGCGAGCCCGGGACCGCCGGAGCGGTCCTCCTCGATCTCGATCAGCAGGTCGGTGTCGGCCAGCCGGACGCGGTCACCGGTCGTGGGGCCGAACAGGTCGGCGTGGGCGGCGCGGGAGAGCTCAGGCATCGAGGGCACCCCCGGTCCGTCCGCGCAGCCCGGGCACGACGCGGGCTCCGGCCAGCGGTACGAGTTCCACCTCGGCGGGGATGCCGGGTTCGAACCGTACGGCGGTGCCGGCGGGGATGTTCAGCCGCTTGCCGTGGGCGGCCGGGCGGTCGAACTCCAGGCCGGGGTTGGTCTCGGCGAAGTGGTAGTGGGAGCCGACCTGGACGGGCCGGTCGGCGGCATTGAGGACGGTCAGCCGGGTGACCTCGCGGCCCTCGTTGTAGACGATCGGGTCCTCGGCGAACAGGATCTCTCCGGGAGTCACGGCGGCCGCTCCCCGCTCAGACGATCGGGGCGTGGACGGTGACGAGCTTGGTGCCGTCCGGGAAGGTGGCCTCCACCTGCACGTCGTGGATCATCTCCGCGACGCCCTCCATGACGTCGTCCCGGGTGAGCAGCTGCCGCCCGGACGCCATGAGTTCGGCTACGGTGCGGCCGTCCCGGGCCCCCTCGAGGACGTGCGAGGTGATGAGGGCGACCGCCTCGGGGTGGTTCAGCCGCAGCCCTCGGGCACGGCGCTTGTCCGCCACGTCGGCCGCGACGTGGATCAGCAGCCTCTCCTGCTCGTGCGGGGTCAGTTGCACGGCGCCCACCTCAGTCCTCGCTCCGGGCCGTGCGGGCCCGGTGGCCTCGGCCACCGGGCATGTCTCCCGGTGGCGTGGTCCCGAAGGCTAGTCGGGCGGCGTTTCGACGACGTTAACCGTGCGGTGAGCCGGCGTCAGGTGTTCGGGAGGGCGGGTTGCACGGCCACCAGCGCCCGCAGCCCGCCACCCGGTGCCTGTTCGGAGAGCCCGCCGAAGGACGCCGTCACGTTGTCGGGCCGGCGCCTGTCCGACGGTGCGTCGGAGTGTGGTGGGTCGCGGCCCGCGCGGGTGTCGGGCCGCGGTGGGGGCGACCGGCAGCGCCGGTGACCTGATCCCGGATCGCGAAGCGGACCGTCACCTCGGCTCGGCGGCCGGAGGCGGTCATCAGGTGGCGGCGGGGCCGGAAGTGGGACGAGACACCGCTGAACGCGGACAGGGACCTTTGAGCGGCGCCCATCGAGCGGAAGCCCTTCATCGCCCGTTCACGCCGCCTCGCCGGTTGACGGCTGGTCTCCGCCCGGTCGTTCAGGCCCTCGTGCGAGCGGTGCTCCGCCAAGGGCACGACCTCGCGGTGGGCGGCGCCGCAGGAGCGGAGCTCGTCGGTGATGACCACCCCGGGCATCGCGTGCGTCCTCTTCCTCAGGTGGCGGAAGAAGCGCCCGGTCGCGGTGGTGGAGGGGCGGCGGCGGAAGGGCTGCGCATCGACGTCACCTCCGTCCGCCCGCAGCCGGTGACCACGGTGCCGGCGTCCCCGTTGGCCGGAGGACGCCTCCGTCGGCACGGGTGTTGCGGCCCGCCGGCCACCGTCCGTACCGGTTCCCGGGCTCGCCACGGCTCCTGGGGCACCGGCACCGTCTGACCGCTGTCCCGTCTCCACGGGACCCCGGGCCCCGCTGCGGGGCCCGGGGTCCCGTGCGCGGCGGCCCGGCGTTCCGGTGACTGCCGGCGGGCGGCTGCCGGCGGCGCGGGAGGGTGATCCGATCCTCCGCCAGGACAATGCCGGTCGCCGGGCCGTGGTGCACGGGGACGGACGGGCCCCGGTCGACGTCACCGGCCGTGGGCCACTGGGGCCGATCCACGCGTCGGTGGTCTCCGGCTCGATCCCGGCGAGCGGGCCGCCCAGGAGCCGGACGATCACAGCGGTACCTCCGTCCGGCGGGACCTTCCCGCCTCACCCCTTGGTGGGGCTCGGCGCCGGGAGGACAGCACCCGGGTGCCGGCGCCTTCCGTCCCGGCGCCCACGCCGTATCCGTCGGCCCGCCCCGGCGGACGGCAGGATCCGTGCTCGGACACGTCCTCGTCCGCCCGGCGGACCATACGCGTGCTCACTGGTCCGTGCGGATCTGCGCGTCCTGCCGTGCGGATGCGGGCGCGGGTGCGGCGGCCCGGGACGTGGGGGCGGTGGGTTCGGGCAGGGCGCGGAAGAGGAGCCAGCTCAGGACGGGCATGGCGATCAGGGGGGTGAGGGCTGTCCTCAGGGTGGTGGAGTCGGCCAGGTGTCCCAGCAGGGGGCTGACGAGGCCGCCGATGCTGACGGTGAGGCCGAGGGTGACGCCGCTGGCGGTGCCGATGCGGGAGGGCAGGTAGTCCTGGCCGAGGGTGACCTGGAGGGAGAAGGGGACGTACAGGCCGACGGAGGTGAGGGCCACGAAGAGGAACATGGCCGGGCCGGGTGTGTAGATCACTCCGGTGACGGCGGCGACCGAGAGCAGGTAGGACCAGCGGGAGACGCGGACGCGGTCGTAGCGGTTGGCCAGGGACCCGCCGAGCACCGAGCCGACGGCGCCGCCCAGGAACAGCAGGAACAGGGCGACGGTCCCCGCGGCGGTGCTGCCCTGCGTGCGCTGCTGGGCGTAGAGCGAGACGAAGGTGCTCAGGCCGGTGAAGACAATGGAGCGGAAGACGACCGCCAGGGACAGTTTCACGAACGAGGCCACGTCATCGGCGTCCCGCGGGGCCTCCGTTCCGGACGGACCGGCCTGGGGCCGGGCGAGCAGCCGCAGGACGGGCACGCACAGGGCGGCGCCGGCGAGCGCCGGGAGGACGAGTACGGGTGTCCAGTGCAGGGAGCCGTGTCCGATCGCGGCCGACACCACGAGCGGGGCGAGCGCGAAGCCGACGTTGCCGCCGAGGGAGAACCAGCCCATCGCGCTGTGGCTGCCTTCGCTGGCCAGCCGGGCCACGCGGGCGGACTCCGGGTGGTAGGCGGCCACCCCGATCCCGGAGACGGCGACGAAGAACAGGGTGAGCCCGTAGGAGCCGCTCAGGCCGCTCAGCGCGATGCCCGCACCGCCCAGCAGGGTGCTGACCGGCAGCAGCCACGGCATCGCCCACCGGTCGGTGAGCGCGCCGAACACCGGCTGGGCCACCGACGACAGCAGGGATGCGGCCAGCACGACGCCGGAGGCGACCGCGTAGGTGTAGTCCCGTTCGGCCACGAAGAACGGGATCAGCGCCGCGACGGCGCCCTGGTAGATGTCGACGCAGGCGTGCCCCACGGCCAGCAGGAAGATCGATGGATTCCTTCGCACCCCTCCCATGCTGGGAGAGCTGCCCGGTGTCGCGCTTTCGATAGATTGACAGGTGATGCAGGAAATCCGCCACACTCCCGTCGCGCCGACCCGGACCCAGCGCCTCGCGTCCGGCGGCGAGATCGACGCGCACCGCCACGACGGCCACCAGATCGCCTACGCCAGCAAGGGCACCATCGCGGTGACCACCGACGCCGGCTCCTGGGTCGCCCCCGCCACCCGCGCGATCTGGATCCCCGCCGGCACCGTCCACCAGCACCAGGCCCACGGCGAACTGGACCTCCACCTCGTCGGCCTGCCCGCCACCGAGAACCCCCTCGGCCTCGACGAACCCGCCGTCCTCGCCGTCAGCCCCCTCCTGCGCGAACTCATCGTCGCCTACACCCGCGACCCCGACAACGACAGCCCACCCCACCTGCGCCTGCGCGCCGTCATGCTCGACCAGCTCACCACCTCCCCCGAACAGCCCCTGCACCTGCCGACCCCCACCGACCCCCTGCTCCGGGAACTCCACGGCATCCTGCGCGCCGACCCGGCCGACAACCGCCCCCTCGACGTCCTCGGACGCCAGATCGGCGCCAGCGCCCGCACCCTCTCCCGCCGCCTCCGCGACGACCTCGGCCTCACCTACCCCCGGTGGCGCACCCAGATCAGGCTCCACCACGCCCTGGTCCTCCTCGCCGACGACACCCCCGTCACCACCGTCGCCCACCAGTGCGGCTGGTCCTCCGCCAGCACCTTCATCGAGGTCTTCCGCCGCACCTTCGGTCACACCCCCGGCACCCGTCCCACCGTCTGACGCAGGACCCGGCCCGTGGCCGAACTCGCCATGCTCGACCTGCTGGCCAGGGCCGTCCACGACCTCGATCAGGTGACGCGCGCTCCGGACTCGCCCTGGCGGTCGTGACCGCCGGGCCCCGGGCCGGGTGTCGGGTCCCCGACGACGGGGCCCGATCGGCCCCGGGCGGCAGCCGGCTCCGGCACTCGGCGGTGGGGTCGTTCCCAGGCAGTGGTTGACCGGTACCGGGGCGCAGGTCGGTGAACCTGCGACGTCGACGACTTCACCGCCGCCGTCGACGGACCCGGCAGCGGGCACCTGGGCTTCGTCCAGGTTCTCCCCGTGACGGGCGGCCGCGACCACGCGGGGCCGAACGACGCGGGTGGTACGGAAGACGAGCAGCCGGGATCCCGGCCTCGCACGACTGCCGCGCGCCCTGCCGCATCGCGGCCGATCACGGGGGTACCCGGGCCGGGTCCCAGGGGTGCCGGGCCGTGAAGGGGGTGTCGCGATGGGCGTGCACGACCGGGTCGCCGAGCTGCGCCGCGTCGCCCGGGAACGGTTCGGGTGGAGTGACCTGGCCGCCGAGCAGACGGAGGCGATGGAGGCACTGCTCGACGGCCGCGACGTGCTGGTCGTCATGCCCACCGGTTCCGGCAAGTCGGCGATCTATCAGGTGCCGACCGTCATGCTCGGTGGCCCCGCCGTCGTGGTGTCGCCGCTGGTCGCGCTGCAGCGCGACCAGGTCGCCGGCCTGCGGGAGAGCGCGGCACCGGACGCCGTGGCCGTGAACTCCGCACAGCCTCGGTCGGCCACCGAGAGGGGCTGGCGGGCGATCCGGGACGGTGACGCCGAGTACCTGTTCCTGTCCCCCGAACAGCTGGCCAAGGACAGTGTCGTGGAACAGCTGCGGGAGCTGGGCCCCTCGCTGTTCGTCGTCGACGAGGCCCACTGCGTCTCCTCCTGGGGACACGACTTCCGCCCCGACTACCTGAACCTGGGCGAGGCCGCCGAACGGCTGGGCCGTCCGCCGGTACTCGCTCTGACGGCGACGGCCGCGGCCCCGGTCAGGGCGGACATCGTCGAGCACCTGCACATGCGCGAGGCCCACGTCGTGACGACCGGGACCGACCGGCCCACCATCCATCTGGCGGTGCGCACCTTCACCGACGACCCCGCCAAACGCGAGGCCGTCACGCGCTGGACGGCGCGAGCGTGCGCACCGGGCATCCTCTACACCGCCACCCGCAAGGACGCCGAGGCGTACGCGGGGCGGCTTCGGCAGGACGGCGTGGACGCCGAGGCGTACCACGCGGGCATGAAGGCCGCTGACCGCCGCCGGATCCACGACGGCTTCATGGCCGGCGCTCCCGCCGTGGTGGTGGCCACCTCCGCATTCGGGATGGGCATCGACAAAGCGGACGTGCGGTTCGTCGCCCACGCGTCCGTCCCGGAGTCGCTGGACTCCTACTACCAGGAGATCGGGCGTGCCGGCCGGGACGGGGAGCCGGCTCGCGCCGTGCTGTTCTACCGCCCCGAGGACCTGGGACTGCAGAAGTTCCTCACGGCCCGGGCCCTGGACGCCGAAGCGCTGCGCCGGATCATGACCACGCTGCTCGGCCAGGACGGCCCGCAGAGCCGTAGCCGCACGGCCCAGCTGTGCGGCCTGTCGCGCCGGAAGACCAGTGATCTGCTGAACCTGCTGGAAGAGGCGGGAGCGGTGACCGTCGAGGGCAGGCACCGCGCGGTCCGGGCTCTGCCCAGCCGCACGGCGGACGAGGCCGTCGAAGGGGCGGCGCGGGTGTTCGAGCGGCGGCGCCGCGTCGACCGCTCGCGCATCGAGATGATGCGCGGCTACGCAGAGACGTCGACCTGCCGCCGCCAGTACCTTCTGGGTTACTTCGGCGAGCAGCTGGACACACCGTGCGGGCGGTGCGACGTGTGCGACCGCGAGGACGAGCACCCCGCCACCGGGGCCGGGCACCGGGACGCCGCTCCCCCGCCCGGGCACGGCGGACCCTATGAGCCGAACGACCGGGTGCGTCACGCGGAGTGGGGTGCGGGCACGGTGATGCGCACGGAGGAGGACCGCCTCGTCGTGCTGTTCGAGCAGGTCGGCTACAAGACGCTGTCCCTGGCGGCGGTACAGGAGGGCGATCTGCTGACCGGCGCCTGAGGTGCCCGGCGACCGGACCTGGCCGCGACCGGGCCGTGATCTGGCCGCGACCGGTCCGAGCAGCAGGTGGAAACATCACAGGCGGTGTGCCGCGCCGCGCCGGGGTACCCGCCACCGGACCCTGTCGGCAGCCGACGGGGCGGCCCGTCGTCCCGCGGCGCCCGCCCGGCGCGGCCGTCGCGATGCGCCGCGAACGACGTTGAACCGACCCGGTGCGGCGCTGAGTGCCGAGGGCACCGCGAGCAGGCCGTCGGCACCGGCACGCATCTCCTGATCGGGAGGCATCATGTCCGTGTGGTCACGGGTCCGCGAACGCCTGGGAGGTCGCACGACCGAGCCCTCCGCAGAGGCCCGTTCGGGTCGGTCGGAGGACACGGGCGGTAAGCCGGACCCCGAGGCGGCGGACCTGCACAGCACGACGGGGACGACGCCCGACGACGTCTTCGTGGGCCGGGTCGCGGGCGACGACCCCGGCTACCTGGAGACGGGCGCCGACAAGCGCGCCGAACCGGACACCGGGGAGGGCGACGGGACCACGACATCGACGTAGGGAGGGCACCGCCCGGCACCGGTGACGCCCACCGGGCGCCCCGGCGGGCGCTGTCGGGTTGCGTGACTGCCTGTCGGCGTGTCAGGGACCGGTGGGCGCGCGGTCCGGGCGGGTGTCCAGGCTGTGGTGGGCCGGCCGGTGGCGGGTCCGGAAGGTGAGGGGAGGTGCCGCTGGACGCGCACAGGAACCGCTGGGCCCCACCGACGGGGCGGGAACCCTTCGTCACGCGTTCACGCTGCCGCGTGGCCCGGTGGCTGTTCTCGGCCCGGTTGTCCGGAGCCGTGTGCGAGCGGTGCTGGCGGAGGGCATGGCCTCACGGCGGACGGCGCTGCAGGAGCGGAGCCTGTCGGTGACGACGGTCCTCGGCGGTGAACGCGTTCTCGTGAGCGGACGGCGGAGGAAGCGCCGGACGGCATCCTCGTCCCGCCGGCTCTGCACGAGGATGCCCAGGACGTCGCCGTCCTGGGCGACGGCTCGCCACAGGTCCTTCCGCTCGCCGCTGACCTTGGTGGAGACCTCGTCCGGACACCGTCCGTCACCGAGCCGGGGCCGACGGCGGTGCGGTCCGTTCGCGTGGGCCTGCCCGGGCTTCCCACACCATCGCCGCACCGTCTCACGCGGGACGGCCGCACCACGCTGGGGCATCAGCTCCTCGGCCTCGCGGAAGCCGGGCGGGAACCGGAAGGACGGCCACACGCAGTGGGAGATCACCTCGACCGGTACCGGTGACCTCTGTCAGACGGCACCGCGTTCCCCGCGGACGATCTCCTCCACCATGATCAACCCGAAGAGCGTCCCACCCGGCCGGTCAACGTGACAACGCCCGTCTGGCTGCTCCCGGCGGTGCTGACGTCCTTCCTGACCACCGAGCTGCCGGCGCGGTGCTTCCCCCCTCACGCCGCCCGCGAACGCGCTGCGGGCGGCGTGAAGGGGCCGCCGGGCCTCAGGTGGCGGCTCGCGGGACCACGTTGATGTTGAAGGTGTGGGAACCCAGGCCGCCGGCGATGCCCATGAAGAGCAGGGCGAAGTGCTCCTGCCCGCGCGCGGTGGTGATACCGCCGATGTCGAGCTGCGCGGACGGGGGCCGGCCGAGGTCGGTGAGCAGGCGTCCGGTGGTCCGTTTGGCCTCCGCGTCGTCGCCGGAGAGGAAGACCGTGGACGGGCCCGCGAGACCTCCCGGGTCGACCATCGCGGTGGAGTCCATGGTGCACAGTGCAGTCTGATGTTGGTGTGCTGGGAGACCTCACGCAGCACCTCGACCGCGGTGGCCCGCAGGATGCGGTGGGCGGCGAGGAGGACACCGGGGAAATCCGTGCTTGACCTCAACCATGGTTGAGGGGCGAGGGTCGGGTCATGACCACTCACGACTCGACGGTTCTCCTCTTCCGGAACACGATGCGCATCATCGACGGTCACCTGGACGGCTTCCGCGACGTGATCACCAGGGCGGTGAGGTTCGCGGAGCAGCACGGGCCGCAGCTGATGGTGGAGACCTTCGTGGACGAGGAGCGGATGCTCGCCCACAGCTTCCAGCTCTACCAGGACTCCGACGCGGTCCGCGTCCACTGGAAGCTGGCGGACCCGTACATCCGAGAGGTGATGGAGCACTGCCGGGTGGAGCGATTCGAGGTGTTCGGTGAACCGGACGCCGATGTGGCGGCGGGCGTGCGTTCGGCGCTCAGCGAGCAGTGTGAGCTGACGTTCAACCCGCGCGTCGCCGGCTTCGTCCGTCTCGCCACCGGGCTCCGCGCCCGGGCCGTGTCCGACGGGTCCTGAATCACCTGGGCGTCGACGAAGCAGTGCGGCGATGATGTGCGCGTGTTCCACGAGGATCTCAGCGAGTACGACTACCAGGACGAGGACGCGTTCACGGACAGGGAGTCGGGCGTCCACGCGCTCTGGTACCGCCCGGCGTACACCCGCCTGAACATCGGGTGGCTGGCAGCCGGTAGGCCGTACTCGACAGGACCGGTCCCCACGGCGTTCGTGGAGAAGCTGAAGGCCGTTCAGGAGGTCCAGTGGATGAACGTCCGCCTCGGGGTGCACGCGTGTGACCTGTGTCCTGCGGACGAGGCTCCGGAAGGAAACGGGGAGGTACGGATTCCGGGCGGGCCCGGCATCGCTTATGCCGCTCCGTTCCTGATCACGCACTACATCACCGCTCACGGCTACCGACCGCCGCAGGCCTTCATGGACGCTGTTCTCGCTGTCGATCTCGACGCGTGGGCATCCGCACGGTGGCCTGACGTCCCCTTTCCCTGGGTTCCGGACGACGCGGAACGCATGCTGGAGTAGCGGCGAGCGAGGCTCACGTGCGCAGCCATAGCCGGATCGAGGCGACGGCGACCGTCCCGTGAAAGACGTAGGCCCGCTTGTCGTGACGGGTCGCCACCGCCCGGAAGACCTTCGGCCTGTTGACCGTCCGCCCCACTTCGTCGCGGCGTCGGTGGGTCTCTCCGCCGAACCCGGTCGGACGGCCGCCCTTGCTGCCACGCCTCTGGCGGTCGGCCCGCCGGTCCTCGGGCTCCGGGATCGTGTGCTCGACCCGGCGCCGCAGACGGCGTCGGTTGCGGCGCGACGAACAGGCCCTGTCGCCGCCAAGGCGATCGGGGCGAGTACGCGGATGTCCGCCGACGGGCCGCGGAACCCGGACCTGTTCCAGCACTGCGGCACGCCGTCCGGACCCGCCCCTTCTGAGGGGATCTACGACCGGGTCCGCACCACCACGGGTGGCCGGCCCGACCGGCAGACGGCCCACTGGGCGGTGCGCCTCACCGACCATCCGCGCCGGACGGGCCCGGCGGCAGAGCCGGGACGGTGGAGGCGGCGGTCGCCCGCAGGGCCCCGGACGCCGAGCGACGTGTCCCGTGGAACCGAATCCGGCGCAAGGCCGGCGACCTTGCCGGGCGGCCAGGCCGACCCGGATCGCCGCCTCCGACCCCCGCCCGCACCGCGCCCATCTCCTCGAGGGAGCCCGGTGGAGCGTGCGCGTCCTGGCCAGGTCCCGCCCACCACCGTGCTGAAGGCCCCGGACCGCTGGCCCGACCGGCCCGGACACTGCCGGATCGACGCTCGCGCCGGCCTCCGGCGCAGGACCGTGCGGCAGCACGACGCCGTCCGCACCCCCTGACCACCGGCATGCCCGGATTCGCACGCCTGCCCGAGGGGGATCACCTAAGGTACTGCGGCATGACGCTGCAACTTGTTCAGGTGAACTTCAAGGCCCGGGACGACTCGGCGCTCGGCCGGTTCTGGGCGGAGGCGCTCGGCTGGGGTGTCTCCAGCGAAGGACCCGGCGTCACCAACCTGGAGCCCGTGGGCTTCGACTGGCCGGATCCGTCCGCCGTCTGCATCGATCTCGTCCGCGTGCCGGACCCGGAGACGGTGAAGTGCCGCGTGCACATCGAGCTCGCCACCACATCCGACGCCCATCAGGCGGAGGTGGTCGCACGTCTGAAGGAGCTCGGGGCGACGCCCGCCGCTGTGGGCCGGAGCGATGCGCCGTGGACGGTGATGGCCGACCCGGAGGGCAACGTGTTCAGCGTTCTGGAACCCCGGGAGCTCTACCGGGACACCGGGCCGATAGCCGCCGTGGTCGTCGCCTGCGCCGACCCACGGGCCATGGTCCGGTTCTGGGGCGAGGCGATCGACTGGACCGTCCACGAACTGACCGACGACCGCGCTCTGCTGCGCTCCGCCAAGGGCGTCGGTCCGTACCTGGAGTTCCGCCGCACGCCCGACGACGAGATCGTGCGGAGCCGTGTCCACCTCGACGTGATGTCCGACCCCGTCGAGGACCAGGCGAGGGAGGTCGCCCGGCTCGAAGGCCTCGGCGCGACACGGACCGACGTGGGTCAGGGTGACGTCTCCTGGGTCGTCATGACCGACCCGGCGGGCAACGAGTTCTGCGTCCTCGGCCGGGGCTGACGCGGAACTCCGTCCGCTCCTCCACGGCGGTGCGACGGCGCGCGGCGCCGGGCTCCGCCCTCGCCGACCGCCGACTCACGCCGGCCCGACCCACGCGTACGGCAGGAGAGCCGGAGACCGGAAGCAGGTCCCGGTTCTCCGTTCTGCCGCGAGGAGTCCTGCTGCCGCCTGTCGCCTGTCGTGTCCGGGAACGGCTTGGAGCAGCGGCTGGCACTCTCCGTCTTCTCGTGCCGTGACCTCGCCGTCAGCGCCAGCGGGCCGGCCCCGGCTCCACCGAGGCGGGTCAGGCCGGAACGGCGGTGCTCGTGCAGGTCCCGGCCCGTGCCCGGCCCGCGCACCGTGGTGCGCTCATCGAGCAGCGCGCGGGCCTGCCCGCGGGAGAGGAGGGCGGGCCCGGTGTCCGGGCAGGCGTCGCGCGGGCTGACCACCTCGCCGGGGCCGGGACGGCGGTGGGTGACGAACACGGGCCCGCGGGCGCGGCTCGGGCAACCGGGCCAGCCATCCGGGCGGTCCCGGCGTCCCGTGGGTGTCCTTGGCCCTCACGGGCAGCGACGGCCGACCGGGTCGGGGTCCTCGGTGCTGACGTTCGGGACCTCCTCGGAGCGGGCGCACGTCTCGTAGGGCATCCGCCACAGCGTCTTCTCCCGCAGACGGAGGTCCCGGCGGGTGGTCAGCCGGTCGGTCGCCGGTTTGGAGCGCACCGGGGTGTCCGAGTCCGGCGGCGGCAGCCGACTCGCCCGGGCAGGGACCGCCGGCCCGTCGCACCCGCGTTCAGCGACGGATGCGGGGAGCCGGTCACGCACGACCTCCGTCGCCCCGCAGGTACGCTCCCGCACGCGCTGCAGCCACTGCGGCCTCGGCGGCCTGGTCCGCGGCGGCTTCGTCGAGGGGGGCGCTGCTGGTCAGCAGGCGGTAGTAGAGGGGGGCGGAGACAGCACGGATCACCTCGTGGACATCGGTGCCCTCGGGCACCTCGCCCCGGTCGACGGCCTGCTGGACGCAGGGTGCCCACTCCTTGACGCGGATGTCGTAGAAGCGGTGCAGGGCCTCGGCCGTCTTCGCCTCGCAGGTGGCGGCGGCGATCACTGCCTTGAACAGCGCTCCCTGCCGCGGGTCGGCCAAGGTGCGCTGCACGAGCCGGGCGTTGGCCTTGAGATCACCGAGCAGGGAGCCGGTCTCGGTGCGCGGCAGTGACTGCTCTGCCATGTCCAGCAGCAGATCGGCCACCAGGCTGGTCACCGTTCCCCAGCGGCGGTAGACGGTGGTCTTGCCCACCTCTGCACGGCGCGCGACGTCGGCGAGGTCCAGGTGGGCGAAGCCATGCTCCGCAAGGGCGTCCCCGGCCGCCCGCAGCACCGACGTCCGCACCCGCGCCGTGCGCCCACCAGGACGGACGGTCCCCGGACGCGCATCCTCAAACCCCATAACGGGACTCCAGTTTCGTTAATTGCTCGCACCTGCTATGTTGGGTCACACCCTAACGGAACTCCAGAACCGTTAGCCAGATCAGGTGACGAGAGAGGAACAGCTATGGAGTACAGGCGGCTGGGCGCATCCGGCCTCGAGGTCCCCGCACTGAGCTTCGGCGCCGGCACCTTCGGCGGCCGAGGGCCGCTGTTCGGCGCCTGGGGCAACACCGATGCGCAAGAAGCCCGCCGTCTCGTGGACATCTGCCTCGACGCCGGGATCACGATGTTCGACACCGCCGACGTCTATTCCAGCGGGGCCTCCGAGGAGGTGCTCGGCGAAGCGATCAAAGGCCGCAGGGACCAGGTGATCGTGTCCACCAAGACCGGCCTGCCGATGGGCGACGGCCCAGGCGATGCGGGCTCCTCCCGTTCGCGCCTGATCACCGCGTGCGAGAACGCCCTGCGCCGGCTCGGCACCGACTACATCGACCTGTTCCAGCTGCACGCCTTCGACGCCGGCGTGCCGGTCGAGGAAGTCCTGTCCACACTCGACGATCTCGTACGCGCGGGGAAGGTCCGTTACCTCGGCATCTCCAACTTCTCCGGCTGGCAGGCGATGAAGTCCCTCGCGAGCGCGGAGAGATACGGCCGCCCGCGCTATGTCGCACATCAGGTCTACTACTCACTCATCGGCCGCGACTACGAATGGGAGCTGATGCCCCTCGGGCTCGATCAGGGTCTCGGAGCCCTCGTCTGGAGCCCGCTCGGCTGGGGACGGCTCACCGGCAAAGTCCGCCGCGGCCAGCCGCTCCCGGCCAACAGCCGACTGCACCACACTGCGGACTACGGCCCGCCGGTCGAGGACGAACACCTCTACCGCGTGGTCGACGCCCTCGACGAGATCGCGCAGGAGACCGGCAAGAGCATTCCGCAGATCGCCATCAACTGGCTGCTGCAGCGACCGACCGTCTCCTCCGTCATCATCGGTGCCCGCGACGAGAAGCAGCTTCGCCAGAACCTCGGCGCCGTCGGCTGGACGCTCACGCCCGACCAGACGGCGAAACTCGATGCGGCGAGCGGCAAGACGGCGCCCTACCCGTACTTCCCCTACCAGCGCCAGGAAGGTTTCGCCCGCCTCAACCCACCGGTTGTCGCTCCTCCGTCTGCTGCGTGACATCGGCGTCGGGCGACCGAAGGGTGTAGCCGCGCGTCCCGGACCCGGACTGGGCGTGCGGCCTCGCCCAGCGCCCGCCGGGCGCGGACAGCCGCGGTGCCAGCCCCTCCCCCTGTCCGCCGGCTTGTCGGCACGAACGCAGACGGTCACCGGGGAGCCCCACGCACAGCCGGACACGCGAGGTCATCGGTGTGCTCCCCGCACCACGGGCGGATCGCCAGGCCCTCCACATCCTGCGCCCGGCCGACGAGCCCGGGTACCGCAGTCGGATCAAGGGCCGGGCCGACCTTCAGGAGGGCCGCCACTCCCCGTTCGGAAGACCTCCTCCAGACAGAAGGACCAGATGACCGCACCGCCCGCGTACACGGCCCTGAGCCGCCGCAACCGGCTCACCGCATCCGTCCTCGCCCTCCCGGTCCGTTCCGCCGCACGTCGCCCTGCCGGTCCCCCCGTCACGCGGCTTCGCCGCACGCGATCGCGGTCGCTCCTGCTGTCGTCACCCGGGCGAAGGGGATCCCGTTCGCGCCGCGCACCGGGGGGCGGGCCGCGAAAGGGCCACCGGCAGACCTTCACCGGCCGGACCCGTTCGCCGACGCCGGCCCGCGTGACGGAGCTCATCCGCCCTCCCCGGACCGGGAACCTCGTCCGGGCCCGCCTTCGCACCGGAACAACGGGAGCGACATCAAACCGGCCGGCGATGGGCAGCTTTGAACCATGCCCACCGACACGACGGCTCCGCCCGGGGTGCAGGTGTGTTCACTGAAGCGGGACACGCCGCAGTCGATCCCGGCGAACAGCCCCTACACGGTCATCAGATTCCCCTTCGGGACCGCCGAGTCCACCGACCGGTTCGCCATGCACCAGGTCAACCAGCCGGACGGGTACGTGATCACGAACTGGGACACCGACGACCGGTCCGGGCTGATATGGCCCAGTACGGCCGGCTGGGGCGTCCTGTACGCGATGATCCAGTGGGAGGCGGGAGACTACGAGGAACTGCGCGACCAGTTCGTCCGGGATCCGCTCGGCCTCACTCCGGCGCCCGGCGACACCACGGCGACGGAACACCGGCCGCCGAGTCCCGGCATGCAGTGCTGGACGAAGCAGTGGGGCATCTTCGTCGACCCGGCCGTCCCGCTCGCCGTACGAGCCACCCACGACGACAGTGTGGCGCGGAACATCGTCCTGGCGGAGTTCAAGCTCGCCGTCCATCACGCCGCCTGACGAGATCGCGCCCGGTCGACGGCGAGACGCCGGGCACGGACGCCGATGCCGCCCGGTGCCCACGTCTGCCGCGCCGCCGGCGGTCCGACCGGCGACCCGGTAGGCCACCACCTGATCGCCGAGGGCTCGTTCCCACGGCCGCCGGGGCGAGCACGGCATGATGGGGGGTATGCGGATCCGGCCTGTGCTTGTCTTCGACGGGGACTGCGGGTTCTGCACCAGCTCGGTGCGTTTCATCGAGCGAGTGGTGCGTCCCCGGTGTGAAGCCGTCCCCTGGCAGCGGGCCGACCTCGCGGCCCTGGGTGTCACCCGGGAACGCGCTCGGCACGAAGCACTCTGGGTGACACCGACCGGAAGGGTGTACGGCGGCGCCCAAGCGGTGGCGAAACTGCTGCTGAGCGCCGGCGGCGCCTGGACGCTCGCGGGAGCGTTCCTCACCCTGCCGCCGCTGCGCTGGGCGGCCCACGCCGTCTACCGGCTCGTGGCGAACAACCGCCGGCACCTGCCCGGTGGGCCGGCGGGGTGCACGCTGCCCGCGGACCGAACGCGACGAGCGTGACCCGGCGGTGCCCCGGCGTGGCGCGGGAAGCCGTGCCACGCACCGTTCCCCGGCTCGTCAGGCCGGTGCGTGACGGGGAAGGCCCATGGGATTGGGGAAGGGGATGACGCCGGAGGTGAGAACCCGCTCGGCCGACGGACGGAGCAAACCGATGAGCCGGGTGACCTCCGTTGCGCCGAGGGCGCGGTACGGCCGGACGGCCAGGGCGTCGGTGCGGACCTCGATGTGGGCGCGCAAGCCGCGCCCCTCGGCGGTGGGGTGTCCGCCGCCTTCCAGCAGTCCCCGTGCGGTGAGGCGGTGCACAGCCGCCTGCCAGTCCTCCTCGGACCAGCCACGGTTGTCCCGCAGGACCGCCGCAGGCACCTCCTCGCACGCGGCGAGGAGCACATGGGCCTCGCAGCCGTCCAGGCCCTCGGCGGTCAGTACGGCGACGTGGCCGTCGCCGCGGTGCTCGCGCAGCGTCGTGGCGCCCTGCCAGAGGGCGCTGACCGGGTCCCCGGGGCCGGGCAGGTCGCGGTTGGCGGCGAACAGCGGGCGCCCGGCGCCGTCCGCGACGGCGACCACCCGTTCCAGCAGAGGGACGGCCTTCGCCGCGGCATCCGGCACCGACGGCACCACCCGGCGCAGTGCTGCGGCGGCCGCCTCGACGCGGGCGCGGAGCACGGCCTCGGGCGCGGCGAACCCCCATGCGTCGGGAATGGCACGTCGCACCATGGCGGGATGGAAGTTGTAGAAGACCGCCTCCACCGCACCCGCGGCCACCGCTCCCAGCGGTGCGGCCCGGGCCGCGAAGTAGCCCATCCAGAAGCCGCGCAGGCCGACCGCGCGGTTGGCCTCGTGGCTCTCGGGCGCGAAGTACGTGACCGCGTGCAGGGGTTCCAGGGCCCGCCAGACCGTCCGGGCGAATACTGCGTCCACGTGTGCCATCCTCCCAGACGTCCCCACCCGGGCCCGCACGGAGCGGCTGGGTGACGGGACCGGGGTGAAGCCCCTGCGTCCTTCCGTCGGCCACGAGGTCGAGCCGCGGAAGGCCCGCGAAGGACAGGCGCCGGCAACCGGACGGCCCCGGGCAGGTGCCCCGGCCGCTCGGACGCCGTGCCGGCTCGGGCTGCATCCGGAGCGGCCGGACGGTGCGATGGGGGGTCAAATCCTTTTGCCCGGTGCGCTCCGGCGTGGTTGGCTCACGCCCATGACCTGGCTTCCTCACGACTTCGTCCATCCCCTCCACGTCGACATACCCGGCGGCGGGGGTCACCGGCTGCGTCCGATCAGCGGTGCGGACGCACCGCTCGACTACCCCGCGGTGATGGGCTCGCGAGAGCGGCTGTGGTCGCTCTTCGGCGCCGCCTGGGGCTGGCCGCCGGCCACGATGTCGTACGAGGCGAACCACGCGGACCTGGAGCGGCACGCCGCGGAGATCGAGGCCCACCAGTCGTTCAACTACACCGTCGAGAACGCGGACCGCACCGCCCTGCGCGGCTGCGTCTACATCGACCCGCCGGAGAAGCGGGGAGCCGACGCCGAGATCTCCTGGTGGGTGGTGGACGAGGAAGTGGGCGGTGCGCTGGAGCGGGCGCTGGACGCGTTCGTGCCGCGCTGGATCGCCGAGGACTGGCCGTTCGAACAGCCTCGGTTCATCGGACGGGACCTGACGTGGGAGGAGTGGCTGCGGCTGCCGGACACCGAGTGAACGGCGGCCGCCGGACCGTCCGTGAACGGACGGACCGGCGAGTGCTCGCGGCCTCGAGGGCAAGGCCGCTCCTCGAGGGTCCTGTCGGTCACCGGCACCCGGTCCCGCCGCGGCCGCGCCCTGTCGTGCGCGTGCGGGCCAGCCCCCGCCGCTCGTCCGTCGCCGTCCCCCGGCGCGAGCGGTACCACGCGTGCGAGGCCGGTGGGGCCCGGGCAGTACGAAGGCCCGGTGACAGGGTGTCACCGGGCCTCGGCGAGAGCGGATCAGCGCCTGCGGGGCCGACCGGTCCCGATTCCCGCCAGGTGCAGGGCCAGGGCAGTCATTCCCAGCAGCATGACGTTCACCGAAGAGAACACGTCGTTGGTGCCGATCTCCGCCGCGTTGATCAGGAAGGCGATGAAGAACAGCACTGCCGCGACCATGCCGAGCATGAACGAACTCCTCTCCTGGGGATGGGATCCGTATGCCCGGACAACGCCCTCACAGACATGGACGGCGCAACACGGTCGGCGCCGGCCGTGTGATCAGGTGGTGGTCCCTTCCCGCCGTGGTCTGTCCGCGCAACGGCGGACGAGGTCCTGGAGGGCGGGACCGGTGCCGTCGGCCGGGTCCCGCCCCGTCGCCGACCCGGCCGGGGCCGGCGACGGGGCGGTGGGTGACGTCCGGGCGGTCCCCGCTCGCCGAGCACGGGCGCGCCGTGGGCCCCGGTGCGCGGCTGGGCCCTCCGCCTGGGCATCGGCCGAGCCGGTCTGCCGCTCCCAGCGGCCCGGCCCGGCCTCGGCACATCGGGAATGGCCCCCGAGCCCCGCCGAAGCCGTCGAGGCCTCGACGCCGAGCACGCGCGGGCCGTCGGGTGCTCCGGAACGCGGCTCCCGGGTGCGGGGCGCCGGAGGAACTCCAGTTGACCCGCTGCACCACCGTGCGGGACGCGTCACCGGTCGATCGGGGATCCGGCCGCCGGCTCGCAGAGGCGTCCGGGTTCGGTCACCGGCTGCGCGGACACGGATCGGCGCTGAGGCCCGGGGCCCCGCCGCTCTCTCACCGGTCGCCCTGGATGCTCGGCGGCGGCGCGGAGGCCGTCGGCGGACCAGCAGCCGGAGTGACGCCTGCGGGGTCTCCCTCAGGACGGGTTCCGCTGTGCCGCCCGGCGGGCCGAACGATGGCGCAGCCACAGGGGGAGGGCGTACCAGGACACCGCGAACCACAGCATCACCCCGCCGACGAGCAGTTTCGCCATGAGACCCGGCACGACGACGTGCAGGATCAGGAACAGGGTGCAGCCGATGGTCACGGCCAACAGGACCATGCCGCACATCATGAGCCGGTGCGCCGTCTTCACCATCTCGTCCTTCATCCGCTGCCCGGACAGGAAGCGGTGGATCGACACCGGCGCTATCAGGGAGGCGGTCGCCGCCGCGCCCGACACCACCGTGATGACGTAGACGACATGGTCGAACGTGCCCAAGTCGTGGAAGAGGGGGGTGAAGGCGACGCTGAGCAGGAAGCCGAAGAGGATCTGGACGCCCGTCTGCGCGACGCGCGTCTCCTGCATGATCTCGTTCCACCGGCGGTTGACGCGCTCGCGCGGGGTCTCCGGCGCCTCCTCCGGGGAGGGGACGGCGTGGCTGCCGCACTCACCGCACCGGCCGCTCTCCGCCTCCGGCCCCTCGATCTCCGACCTCTCGATCGACTCCGTCGCCATGCTCATGTTTCCTCCCGTTCCGGACCTGCGTCTGCCCGTTCGGGTTCGTTGCATGCCAACGGCAACCGACTCCGCCCGAGACGCCGTCGTCGCCGGCTTCGACCTCCTGCAGAAGCGCACCCTGCCCGACGACACGGCACCCGCGCCACGTCGGCCCGGTGACGCCATAGCCTCCGCCCGTGACCTGTCGCCGCAGTCGGACCGGGAGTCCCGGTCCCCGCGAGCCACCTCGCCGCCAAGCGCTCCTGGACGATACGGACTGGGCGTCGCTCGCCACCGCGCGGGACGGGCGAGTCCCTGCCGACGGCGCCGGCACGCGTCGTCGGTCCCGCCCCGGCCGTCGCGGAAGACGCCTTCGGCCGCGACGCCGACGCGCCACCGCACCGCTCGACCCTGCTGAGCCTGCTCGAGTGGCTCGGTGGTACCGCCCACGACGCGTGCGTCACCGCCGGCGAACGCCACTTCGGCGAGGGGTTCCTCGACGAGAACGGGGAGATGCGCGCGTTCCGGGATCTGCGTCCGGCGGTCTTCTCCGCTGTCCACCCCTTCCTCGGCCACGCCAGCGCGGACGTACGCGACGCGGTGCTCCTCGCCGCGCCCCCTCGCAGAGCACCCCGTCCTCACCGCGCACCGGGCCGAGCCGGCCGACCACGCCCGCGGTCCGCCGGCCGCCGGCACCGACCGCCGCGACCGGGACCGCGTCCGAGGAAACCCCGTTGCAGGGTGATCACCCGGACGTCTAACGTCGGCCGTCATCGGCGTGTAGCTCAGCAGCAGAGCACCGGGCTCGAGACCCGGAGGGCGCAGGGGCGGAACCTGCCACGCCGGCTTATGAACGACAACGCTGAGCAGCAGCCCCTCACCGCGGCCCCGTCCTACCCGAAGGCCCAGCTGGCCAAGGCCTTCGTGACCGCGCTGACCCACGAGGACGCCGACACCCGGCGCCGCGCCGAGGTGCGCGGGCAGCGCTGGCGGGAGGTCCTGGCGGGAATGGCCGCGGGCCGGCTGTCGGTCGGTTCGCGCACGCCCGTGGACGGGTTCCCGGCCTGGTGACTCCCGAGGTGGTCCGGGGCGGCTTCGCCACCGGGACCGCGAGCGCGGGCGGTCCGCTCCAGGCGTACGAGACCGAGGCCGCGCGCGCTTTCGGGGTGCCCGCCGAGCGGCGCGCGCTCTTCGCGCACTGCCTCACCGAGCCCGGGCTCGCCTGGCTGTGGGACCGGCTGGACAGCGGCCGCTACGAGATCGGCGTGCCCGAGGAGGCCGCGCTGCTCACCGTGGCCTGGCTGGTCCGGCACGGGGAGAGGGACGCGGCACTCGACCTCGTGGCGGAGCTGGAGCCGTTCGCCGACCGGCTGCGGTTCCTGCCCCGCCCGGCGGACGCGCCCGCGCCGGACGCCACCGCGGCCCTCCACCGGTACACCGTCGCCGAGGCCGTCGACGCCCTGGCACGGCGGCGGCCCAACACGGCCGTCGAGACCCAGCGCGAGGCGCTCGCCGTGTGGCAGCCGTTCGGCGACGAGCTGCTCGTCCACTGGCTGCGGACGGCGCGGGACGGGCGGGTCCTGGAGATCCTCCCGGATGCCGGCTGGCTGGCGCACGGCGAGGTCCTGCTCGGCCGCTACCGGCGGCTCGCCGCGGAGCACACCCGTTGCTCCAAGCACCGCAATCCCAAGGAGAACCTGGGCATTCTGCGCGGTGCCCTGGAGGAGACCGCCGCCGGACTGCCGCTGGACGCGCGCCGGCTCGGTCTGCTGCGGCACGCGGTGCAGTCCATGGTGCGGCGGCGCGGTCTGCCGGGTTCCGCCGCGCACACGGCCCTGCGCCGGTGCCAGGGCGAGCAGGCGGCGCTCGCCTCCCACCACGCCCTGGCCCAGCTGATGCTGCGCCGGCTCGCCGTGCTCCCGCAGGAGACGGGCATCACCGACGTCGCCCCGCTCCTGGACGCGGTGACCGAGGACGAGAGCCGGGAGACCGGCCTGCCCGCCGGAGCGGTCGCACCGGCCGTGATCCGCCAGGTGGTCGAGTCCGCGCTGAGCGCACCGCTCGGCACGCTCGTGGAGCGGGGCGTCGTCCCGTCCGCCGAGGTCCTGGCCGAGCTGGTGCCGCAGCTGGTCGCCGTCACCGCCGCACAGGCGTACGGCGGCGAGGCGCTGCGAGCGCTGATGGCCGCGAACCACCGGGCGTTCGGCAACCGCCGCTCCCTGCTCCTGCTCAACCTGGAACGGCAGGTGCGCCTCGAGGAACTGCCCTGGGTACGGGCGGTGTCGGGGCAGCGGTCCGCAGTGCTGGGCAGGCCGGACGGCGAAGGCGCGCTCGCCGTGCTGCGGCAGCTGGGCGAGTTGGCCGTGCAGGCCTTCCCGGGCACGCTCCTGCCCAATCCACTGGTCCGCGAGTTCGGTGTCCTTGAACGCCAGCGCGATCTGGGTGCCCCGTTCGTGGAGGAGCTGGCCGCCGACATCTTCATGGGCACGTTCAGCCCGAAGTTCCTCACGGCGGCGCGGATCGCGGGTGAACTGCTCGGCGGCACGCTGTACGAGCGTTACTACGGCATCGACTACGCGGCGGTCCGTGATCTGGCGATCGTCGAGACCGCCACGGCCCTGACCCGTCCGTACGGTGCCCACACCTCTCCCGGTTTCGCGCGGCTGTGCGCCGAGCGGGCCGGGACGGCATCGCGGTCCTGGTCCGTCGCGGCGAACGGCGCGGTGATCGAGCAGGCGCAGATCCTCACCACGCACAACCTGGCCACGCTGGTCCACCGGGTGGGCGTCGCCCCGCGGCCCGGTTGGGCCGACCTGGCACGCCGCTGTTTCGTGACCGTGTGTCGGCTGGCCTCCCGTGTGCACCGCAACCCGCGGCCGCTGGGCACCGTCAAGGACGCCGCCTACGCGTGGCGTCAGATGGTCTTCCACCTGTCCCTGTGCCCGCCCGCGGAGCAGCGGCGGGTCATCGCAGGCCTGCACGAGGAGACGGCCCGCCACCCGGCCCATGCCGCGGCCCGGCTGGCCCCTGCCCTGGCGGGTCTGGACATGGTCGCCGGGGGCGGCGCCTTCGCCGGTGACGGAACGGCGGACGGCGGACGCGCCCGGCGCTTTCTGGGATGGAGCACCGACGGACACTGGATGCGGTGAGGATCAGGTGACGGCTGCGCCGCTCGCCGGGCGCGTCCTTCTGCCGGTCCGCCCCGGCCGTGGTCGGTCGCCGTCGCTTCGATCCGCGCCGTGCCGTCCGCGGTGCCCCCGCACGCCGGTTCGGCGGCCGCACACGGGCTGTCCCCGGGGAGCGGGGTGACGGCCGCCCGGCACGGAACGCACAAAAGGGCAGAGGTTTCCCTCGAGCGCGGGCGTGGTCCCGGATCGGCCGGGGACGGGGCGAAGGACGGGACGGGCGGTGGAGTGCGACGTGGAGGACCCCCGCCCCGTCGATCTCCGACTCGGCCCTCACCCGCGTCGACGGCCGCCACGTCGAGGTGGTCGCGTGGTACGGCAACGAGTGGGGCTTCTCGAACCGCGTGATCGACACGCTCGAGTTGCTCGCCACCCGCTGACCGGACACCAGGCCGGCACCCCGCCACCGGCAACCGCGTCGCCCAGCGCTTGCCTCGAGCGCTCCGGTCGGCCCGCGCCGGTGGCCCGGGCCGGAGTCGACGGCGTGCAGACGACCGGGCAGAGCAGCCCCCGGCCCAGCGAGCACGAGGCCCGCCTCGAGGCGTACTCGACGGCTGCACCGCTACGACACCCGACGCCGCCACTCCCACCTCGGTCACCGCAACCCGATCGCCTGCGCGAACACCTTCCGGACGACGCTCCCCACGCCGGCGCAAGCCGCATGGTCCGTGTCCAGGGACCGGGGTCAGGGCCCGGATGTCAGTGGCATCGGGGATGCTTGGCGGCCCGTGTCACCGAGGCAGGGAGTCCCCGGATGTCGATCCGCGTTGCCGGCCGTCGCCGTGCGATGGCGTCGCTCACCGCCGCGTTCCCCGGCGCTGAGGTCATCGATGTGACCTCCAAGGCACCGGAACCATGGGTACGACTGAGCCCGTTCTACCCGCACGGCGGCATCCCGGTCCCCTACTGCGAGGACGTGACCAGCCAGTCCGTGGAGGGGATCTGGCAGGCCCTCAAGGTCTTCCGGGGCTCCGACGTCGACCCCACGAAGCTCGAGGTCACCACGGTGAAGGGACTGAAGCGGACGGTGCGTCGACACGGCCCCGTCCAGGGTCACCGCACCGGTCTGCGCGGCGGCCGGCTGCTGTCCTACGAGACGGCCCGGCGCCGGATCTACCTGCCGGCCTACCGGTGGGTTCTCGAACACCGCGTCGCTGACCTGGTCGAGCGGCTCCGCGACAAGGAGGACGTCGTGCTCCTGGATTACACCACCAACGGCGATGTCGCCGATCCCGCCAGCCCGCTCTCCCACGCCGCGCTTGTCCGGCTGTACATCGAAGGCCGCTGGCCCCGAGAAGGTGACGCGGACGCGTCCGACGCGGTCGGTGATCACATGCGGTGAACGACCCGGCACCGGGATCGGCTCAGGTACGACGACGGGCCGGCCGAGGACGGTGCGGTCACAGGGCGGCGGTGGCGAGGAAGGCGTCTTTGGCGGGGGCGGTGGCTCGGGGGTACAGGGCGCGCAGGGGCACGTGAACGGGCGGGTCGGGGCGAGGACACGGACGGCGTCGCCGGCAGCGGGGCCTGGGGCTGTGGTGACGGAGGCGAGGCGGTCGGTGCCGATGACGCCGGTGGTGGGCGGTGTGCCCTGGAGGGCGGTGCGTTCGGTGCGGGGTTCGAAGCCGGCCGCGCGGCAGTGGCTGACGAGCAGGTCGGTGTAGCCGGATCGGCCCGTGCGGCGGGGTCACGGCCCGGCAGGGCCCGACGTCCCCGCCGGGCGCGCGGGCGAGCCGGCGCCTTCTCGCGGAACGCCGAAGGCCGGACCGTCCTGGTTGTGCCTGTTTCGGAGGCTCCTGCCAGTACAGTCGCCGCAAGGTGCGAGTGGAGAGGCAGGTGTGGGGATGCTCGATATCAGCGGGGCCACGTGGGTCGTGACGATCTCGGTCATCGTGGGACTGCTGGCCCTGGACCTGACGTTGGGATGGGTGAGGCCGCATCGCGTCGGCTTCCGGGAGGCCGCCGCCTGGTCCGTGTTCTACGTCGCGGCCGCCGTCGTCTTCGGTCTGTGGTTCATGGGCGCCTACGGAGGCACGTACGGCACCGAGTACTTCGCCGGTTACCTGGTGGAGAAGAGCCTCTCGGTCGACAACCTGTTCGTGTTCGTCATCATCATGACGACGTTCACCGTGCCGGAGGAGCACCAGCAGAAGGTGCTCTCCTTCGGTATCGTGCTCGCGCTCGTCATGCGTGCCGTCTTCATCGCGCTCGGAGCCGCGCTGATCTCCGCGTTCTCCTTCATGTTCCTGCTGTTCGGCCTGCTGCTGATCTACACGGCCGTGCAGCTCTACCGGCACCGGGACGAGGATCCGGACGTGGAGGACAACGGCGTGGTGAGGACGGCCCGGCGGCTGCTCCCGGTCACCGAGGGTTATGTCGACGGCCGGATCCTCACCCGGGTGGAGGGGCGACGGATGGTGACGCCGCTGCTGATCGTGCTCATTGCGATCGGCAGCGTCGACCTCCTGTTCGCACTCGACTCCATCCCCGCGGTCTTCGGCGTGACCGAGGAGCCCTACATCGTCTTCGTGGCCAACGCGTTCGCCCTGCTCGGCCTCAGAGCGCTGTTCTTCCTCGTCAAGGGTCTGCTGGATCGACTCGTCTACCTGTCGACGGGCCTCGCGGTGATCCTGGCCTTCATCGGGGCGAAACTCGTCCTCCACTGGGCGCACGAGGACATCTCACACAGCGTTCCGGAGATCTCCACTCCGCTCAGCCTTGTGGTCATCGGGATCGTGCTTGCCGTCGCCACGGTGGCCAGCCTGATCAAGACTCGTCGTGATCCCACCAGCAAGGCGCACGCCGGGTCGCTCAAGGCCCACCGGGCCCGGCCGGAGCAGGAGGGGGGCTGAGGCCGTCGGCACCCGTCACGGCGGTCGCACCGTAGGTTGCGCCGATCGTTCAGGCCGCATCGACGACCGGGCACGCGCGGAAGTACGGCTCTGGTACCGGCCCGACCACCGACACCGGGTCATCGCCCGCCGCGGCTCGCCAGGCCCGAGGCGATCTCCTGCTGCCCGGCGGAGACGGTCCCGGAGGAACTGTTCCGCGTCGCCGGCGGTGAGGGACACGTCCGCGTCCTGTCCCCCGGCTCCCGTCCGCTGTCGCCCGGCACGCATGAGAGCGGAGGCGTTCCGGCCACGGCGCGGGCGGGCACCCGGCCTTCGGCGGTGCCCGCCCGCATGCCTCGCGTCTGCCCGGGGGGCATCAGCCGCCCACGTACCAGCTGAATCCGTCGTTGCTGGCGGCGACGGCCAGGAGCACGAGCCAGAGCACCACGTCGACGATGCCGAGGATGATGCCGGCCTTCGCCATTCCGGCGCCGTTCTTGACCGCCGCCTGGCGGCGGGCGATGGCACCGAAGATGATGGCCAAGGGGCCCAGGACGATGTTCAGAACGAACAGTCCGACGACACCGCAGCAGAGGCTCGCGATCGCCAGGCCATTGGTGCGCGATCCGGAGGACTCGACAGAGGAACTTCCGTAACTCGCCATGGGATACTCCCGGTTGTCGGTTGCACGGCCCGGACGGGCCAGACACTCCTTGACTTCCTACGTGGTTGTCCGAATGCCCGTCCGAGGCGCTCCCATGTCAACGGGGCGTCAGATTCGAATTCGAGGCGGGGGCCTTCCCGCTCGTCCCTCCGGGCGGCCGCGGCCCGCGAGCGTCCGGACGGTGACGGCCCCCCGCGGCATGCCCGGGGGTCTCCGGTTCCACGGCGCCGTCCGTGGTCGTCCGCCCTCACGGGGACGAGGTGAGCACGGCCTCCACGGTACGGGGAACGGCTTCGGCCGGTCGTACCCGCCCGGGATGCGCTTCCCCGTCCGCGAGGAAGGGCGTACTCAGCGACCTCGGGAAGCCGTGGGAACGGCGGCATGAACCGGTCGCTGCGGGCCGGCCTGCTCGTGCCGCGTACCTCGGCGGCGATGACGGGAGTCGTCCCCGCGATGCCCCGACCTGCTCGGCCCGCCGGGCGTCCGTGACCTGCTGGATCCACGGGGTGCCCGCCTCAGGGGCGCGCCCTGCCGGGTACCGGCCAGGTCGCCGGGCACCCCGAGGCGCAAGGAGATCGCGGCCGGACGCTCGTCCGGTGTCGTCCGGAACGCCTCCTGGTTCGGGGGGCGGAGGGTGTGGCCGGCGGCGGAGGGCCGGTCGGGCAGTGCCGTCTCGCCGACGTCCTCGAAGGCCCACTGCACATCCGGGAGGAATCCGTCCGGCACGGCGGGCGGTCCGGCCATCGGGTATCCCCGATCTCGTCGTCGGTCTTCACGTGCGGTGCGGTGCGGTGAGCGGGGTGTCCGGGTCGCTTGCCACGGAAAGGTCTCGAACGCCCCGTCTGTGCTCCCGGGCGCACCGTCAGCAGGGTGAGTCACTCGGGTGATCCGGGCACGTCGGCCGGTCCCCGATCGCCGACGACCGCTGACACCGTCAGGAATCACTCGTCCAGGCCGCAGCACCCCCTCGCCGGTTCCACCGGCGAGGGGGTGCTGCACGAGGCGCTCGTGTCTTCGACCGCCCGGGCGCCCGACCCGCACCGCCGGCCCCGAGGGGCTCAGCGCAGCAGCTGGAGGATGGCGCAAACGCCGACGACGACGACGAAGACGCGGAGCGCCGTCGGAGGCAGCCGGCGCCCGATCTTCGCACCGATCTGCCCTCCTGCCGCGGAGCCCGCGGCGATGAGGAGGACGGCGGTCCAGTCGAAGTCGGCGACGAAGAGGAAGAAGAGTGCCGCGATGCTGTTCACGATCGCCGCGAGGACGTTCTTCACGGCGTTGAGGCGCTGGAGGGTGTCGTCGAGCAGCATGCCCATCAGGGAGAGGTAGATGATGCCCTGGGCCGCCGTGAAGTAGCCGCCGTACACGCTGGCAAGCAGAAGGCCGCCGAAGAGGACGGGGCCGCCGTCGGTTTTCGTGACGGCTCCGGCCCGGGTGCGGCGCCGCTGGACGGCTGTGGAGAGGCGCGGCTGGAGAACGACGAGGACCAGCGCGAGCGCCACGAGGACGGGGACGACCGTTTCGAAGGCGGTCTCCGGAAGCACGAGCAGCAGCACCGCTCCGGCCAGCCCGCCGATCGCGGCGGCGACACCCAGTCGCAGGACCAGTGAGCGTTGTCCCTTGAGCTCTTCCCGGTACCCGATGGCACCGCTGACGGATCCGGGAATCAGACCCAGGGCGTTGGACACGGTCGCCGTCACCGGTGGCAGCCCCGTGGCGAGGAGCACCGGGAATGTGATCAGCGTTCCCGAGCCGACGATGGTGTTGATGGTGCCGGCACCGATACCGGCGACAAGGACTGCCAGTGACTCCCAGATGGTCAACGCCATCTCCTTTGCGTTCGGTAGACGCCTCCCCGCCTTGGAGGTCGAGGGGCTCCACCGATCATGCACGAGGTGCATCCGCGCCGACGGAAGGGGGGTGCTCCGGGCCTGCGGGAACGCGGAAGGGGCGGAGTGCGGTGGCGTGCCGCCGTGTGGTGCGGGGGATCTCCTCGGCCGAGTGCGCGAGTTCCCCTCCCTCGTCTGCGCCGTCTGTCGGCGGCTGCTCCCCGCTCAACCGGCAGGCCACCGTGCGCCTGTCCCGGGGAGCGGGCATTTTGCCCCGGTAGGCGCACGACGGACTTGCTCCGGTACCGCCGCTTCGCCCGTTCCCCGTGCTCGCTGCGCGACCACGCCTCGCCGGCGCGGTGGGATCCGCTCAGCCGGCGCCACAGCACGCCGGCTGGGGATCATCCGGACGACGCCACGGAGAACACCAAGACCCGTCTCCACCACGACCCGGTGTTCCCCGTGCTCCGCTGCCCGGCCCGGGGCGGTCTCCGGCTCAGGCGCCTCCCCGGGCAGTTCCTGGCTTGCCTCACCGGGTTTTCAGGAGGTGCTGGGTCCCCTCGGCACCGAGGACGGCGTGGCCCCATGCCTGTTCGCCGACGACGGCCGGTACGTCGGCATGCTGAACGTCAGCACCCGCCGGCCACGGCACACGCCCGATCCGGCGCGCGCCGTGGTCACCCTGCTCACCGAGGCACTCGCCGCAACCCCCGACCACCGCGCGGTCCCGCCGTCCGGGAAGGCTGCCGCGGCCGACGCGCGGCGGCCGGGCCGCAGCCCGGGGAATCGCACCCACCCGTTGGCGCGAACCCGGCAGCACGAGACTCGAACCGCAGGCGTGCCGCAGCCTCTCGGTCTCCCGAAGGAATCCGCGGAACACGTCAAGTCGATCCTGGCCTTGCAACTCCCGCAGGCCGACGTCGAATTCGACCTCATCGTCGGCATGGAAACGGAAGATCGCCAACACACCGGCAGCCGGCCGGACCCGCGGGACCGGGCACTCGGCATCCGCCGGGGCGGGACAGCACGGCCTCCGTCCGGGGCACCGGAAGCGCCCTCTGTCTCTCCCTCGGCGTACTGGCGCTTCCAGCCCCCTCTCCACGACAGGATCGAGGACCGTCCGCCGGTCCTCCACCGAGGCATCCGGGACACACGTCCGGCGGCGGCCCCTCGCGCCCTGGTGGAGGGATCCGCAGGGGCCGGCGCCCGCTCATCGGCATCCACCGCTGGACGTGCGCTGCCCCCGGGTCTGATCTTGAGTTTCGCGGTCTGCGGGCGCCTCCGTGCGTCACGGGGAGAAGGGGAAGGTGCCCCGCCCGTTCCCGCCGGAGTCCTCGCCGGAGTGTTCCGCGAGCAGTGTGAGCCAGTCGCCGTCGAGGAACTGCCGCTTCCAGGTGTCGATCTCGTCTTGGGGGATGTCGTACTTCTCGGCGGCCTGGGCGCTCGTCGTGTGTCCGGACATCACGGCCATCACGATCCGTATCTTGTCCGCCCCTGTGGGCTTGGATCCTTCCGGCTTGTCCGGCAGCAGGTCGCCGGGGCGGAAGCAACCGGGTCGGCCGGGCTCGCCCGGCCGGCCGGGCGCCCCGCCCTTGCCACCCTCTCCGCCCTTGCCGCCCTTGCCGCAGTCCGCGTGGTGGCCGGGCGGATGACGGGTATCGGTGGAGTGGCTGGAGCCTGCCGGGGTGCTCTGCGCCGCCTGGACGGCGTATGTGGTGCCGGCGGCGAGAGCCGCCGAGGCCATCGCCAGGACGAGCGGACGCTGCCAGGAACTTCCGGCCATGAGGGTTCTCCGTTTCCAGGACGAGGGTGTCCACGTGCAGGCGCTGGGCCCCGGGTGCCGTGTCCGGTCGGCCGGGGCCCGGCGCGGTGATCGATGAGGGGGCGGGGGGGGGGGGGGGCCGGGGGGGGGGGGGGGGGGGGGCCCCGGCCGCCGCCGCCCCCCGCGCCCCCCTCGCCGAAGACGCTGCGGCCCCCCGCACCCCCGAGGCCCCCGGCAACCC
>NZ_JACHJI010000005.1:0-398058 GCF_014203535.1 Streptomyces griseomycini | reverse complement strand
GGGGGCGGGGGGGGGGGGCGGGGGGGGGGGGGGCCGGGGGGGGTGGTGGGTGGGGGGGGGGGGGGGGGGCCCGCGCGGGCCCCCCCCCCCGCCCCGGGTGGGGGCCGTCGTGGCCCTGGAGGGGGGATCAGAAGACGCTGAAGCCGCCGTTGCCGCCCGCGCCGCCGTCGCCGAAGACGCTGCTGCCGCCCGCACCGCCGTTGCCGCCGTCACCGAAGACGGTGTTGCCTCCGTTGCCGCCGCCACCGCCGTCACCGAAGACGCTGCTGCCGCCCGCACCGCCGTTGCCGCCGTCACCGAAGACACTGCCGCCACCGCCGCCGCCACCGCCCCCGCCGCCGAAGACGCTGTTGCCGCCCGCACCGCCGTTGCCGCCGTCACCGAAGACACTGCCGCCACCGGCACCGCCGGAACCGCCACCGCCGAAGACGCTGCTGCCGCCCGCACCGCCGTTGCCGCCGTCACCGAAGACACTGCCGCCACCGGCACCGCCGGAACCGCCACCGGTGACGACACTTGTGGCCATGGAGTGACTCGGGGCCGCCGGTGCGGCGGAGGCCGGAAGGGCGATGCCCCCGGTGACCACAGCAGCCGAGGCGAAGACCATCGCGAAGCGGTAGCCCCGCCGCTTGGACGTGGCGTCCTTACGGGTGCGGGCGCCATGGGTGTGAACGTTGCGAATCATGGGACTTCTCCTTATGAGAGGGATTCCTGGCCCTGCCTCGGGAATTCGGGGAGTGATCAGCAGATCGGTTCCGACCAAGGCCGCGATGCCGGAATATCCAGCGGTTCGGTGAATTGAAGAACCCTCTGCGAGGATTTCCTCTCCACCGTGCGGTCTCATTTCCTTTCCGGTGAGGCCCGCACTTCAATTAGGCCCGGCCTGCACAGCACCGTCACGCTCCGAGAACTCGGGACTTGACGCGACCGAGGACACCGGGTAAAAGCCCCATAAACTCCCCCCTCACCGTCTTCCTGGCCCTGCGACGGGGTCACCGGGCTTCGGAGTCGGCATGACCACCGACTTCTTCGCAGGCCGGGAGGCCAGGCACGGCACTGTTCTCGTCATCGTCGACCGGGTGGCATCCGTCGGCGCCCTGCCGCTGGCCGTCGCCCGCGACCTGGGCTGCCGCGTTGCCCACCTGCCCGGCCTGACCGTGCGGCGGATCGCCGCCCTCTACCCCGGCGAGGCCAAAGCCGACGCGAAAAACGCGTTCATCGTCGCTGACGCCACCCGGACGATGCCCCACACCCTGCGCTCCGTCGACCTCGACGACGACACGATCACCGAACTGCAGATGATCGTCGGCATCGACGACCTCGCCGCCGGGACAACCCGCCTGTCCAACCGGCTGCGGGGCCTGCTCACCCAGATCCACCCGTACCTGGAGCGGGTCCTGGGCCCGCACATGCGGCACCCGGCGGTCCTCAGGCCGCCGGACCGGTTCGGCTCGCCCGCCCCGAGCCGCAAGGCCGGACGCCGACGGCTCACCGCGCTGATCCGCGCTGATCCGTTCGAAAGCACCCCCGCAGGGCCGAGCGGCTGATCGACGACGTGTTCACCGCGCTCGACGAGCAGACCGCCGTCGTTCCGGGCACGGACGCGGCCGCACTGAGCGTCCCCAGCCTCGCCCCGGCCACCAGAAGCTCCGGGCCCTCCCTCATCGGCGAACAGCCCTCACGAAGAGGGAACAAGCAGCTCACACGCGCAGAACCTGAGCACCCGCCGATTCCCCGGGCGTTCCAAAGTCCTGGCGGCACATCCGGCCGACACCACCCGACCCCGGAGGTCACCCGTCCGCGGGCAGGATGCGCCCCAGAGGAAACGTGAAGACGGAGGCCGGCGGCGCCCTGGGCTCCGGCCCCGTGGAGACCGCGCACGGCCGCTCACGGTGCCAGGCTCCGCGAATCGGCCCGCACTGCAGCTCTCCTGCCCACACGCGACGGCCTGGCCGGACGTTGCCGTCCGGCCAGGCCGTGAACTCGACACTGCCCCCAGAATTCAGTTCAGAAGATTGCCGTTCCCGTTGCCGTTACCGTTTCCGTTGACCGTGTTGTTGTTCCCTATGACGATGATCGTGACGGGACCGTTGTTGTTGCCGTTCTTGGCGCCACCGTGGCGATTGTTCTTGTTGTGCTGCTTGTGCGTGCCGTGGCCGTTCTTGTTGTGCTGTTTGTGTGTGCCGTGGCCCTTCTTCTTGTGCTTGTCGTGACCACCGTGGTCGGCTGCGGTGGCGATCACGCTGCCGGCGTGCGGCGTCGCCGGGGCCGCGGACGCACTGGTGGGTATCAGCACGCCTCCCGCGGCCAGGGCGGTCGAGGCGGTGGCCAGCACAAGGCGCTGCGTCGAGAGGATGCGCTGCATGGGGATTCTCCTCCGGAAAGAAAGATCGTGGGGTTTGCCGAACGGCCCTGTCGTTCACGGGCCTGTCTCCGGCGGGATGCATGTCCCTTACGGCGCACCGCCGAGGGCGTTCCCTGCGATGCGGGCGGGCCGGCTGCTCTGCGGAGGCCCACGTCTCAAGTAAGCCCTGCCGGACGCGTCACGTCATGCCGCTGGAATTCGGGACTTGACAGCCGGGGGCGATCCCGATAATCGCCATGGCCGCCGATCAAGACGGGGCTCCCGCCGCGCGCCGACCCCGACGAGGTGAAGAAGCCGGCCCAGTGCCCGGTGGCGCTGATCGGCGGCGCCCAGGCTCGCATCGGCATGATGACCGCCGCCGTCCGCCCGGTCGCACCGGCCCCGCGACTGGCCGACACCGTCCTGCCCGTCCACGCCCGCGAAGGCGACGACCTCGTCGTCCAACGGGCCCTGGACGACGCCCGCCCCGGCGACGCCCTCGTCGTCAACGCCAACACCGAGATCAACCGCGCCGTCTTCGGCGACATCCTCGGCGAGATCCGGCTCGCCGAGGGCGTCACCGGCATCATCACCGTCCCCCGCGCCGGCCTCACCGCCTCGTCGAGCGGCCCCAGGCACAGGGACGGACCGAACGCGAGATGCGTGAGGCCATCAGCGCGGCCAGCACCTCCACCCGCTGAGACGCCGGCCACCACGAGCGACGGCACGCCGTCACAGAGGCCCCCGTCGTACCTTCGAACTCCCGTCCAGCGCGTCATGCGCCTCCCGGACCCCACCGCACCGCGGTCCCGGACTACGCGTGCGTGGGACCCAGGGGACGGACGGCGGAACAGCGCTGCAAGTATCCGACCACCAGCGGGCCCTCACGGCCCTGGTGACGTTCCTCAGCCCGAGCGAAGTCGAGCCGACATCCCGGTAGTTGGCCTACAAAGACACAGCTCTGTGTGAAGCTTTCCCCATGACTCACCCGCGTGAAGAAGTCAGGGCCAGGCTGCAGACCGATCGCCCGCACTCCGCCCGTGTCTGGAACTACCTGCTGGGAGGCAAGGACAACTACCCCGTCGACAGCGAGGCCGGTGAGGTCATCCTGAAGACCTTCCCGGAATTCGCCGCCGTCGCGCGGCTGCAGCGGAGGTTCCTCGCGCGCGCCGTGCGCTTCCTCGCGGGCGAGGCCGGTGTCCGCCAGTTCCTCGACATCGGCACCGGACTGCCCACAGCCGACAACACGCACGAACTGGCCCAGCGCATCGCGCCGGAGAGCCGCATCGTGTACGTCGACAACGACCCCCTCGTCCTGGTGCACGCGCAGGCCCTGCTCACCAGCAGCACCGAGGGCGTCTGCGCCTACGTCGACGCCGACGTCAGGGACCCGGAACACATCCTCGCCGAAGCAGCCAGGACCCTGGACCTCAGCCGCCCGGTCGCCCTGACCATGCTGGGCATCATGGGACAGATCTCCGACGACGAGCACCCCGCCGACCTGGTGAGCACGCTGATGTCGGCCCTGCCCTCGGGCAGCTACCTGGCCCTGAGCGACGGAACGAACACCAACGAGGCGCTCAACACCGCGGTCGGGGTCTACAACGAGCAGTCGGCCAACACCTACCACCTGCGATCCCCCCAGGAGATCGCCTCCTTCTTCGCCGGCCTGGAGCTGGTGGAGCCGGGGGTCGTGTCCACGGCCGCCTGGCGCCCGGACGCCGACCAGGCCGAGGAGGGCACAGCCGACGTCTCCGTCTGCGGTGTCGCGGTCAAGAAGTGACCCGCCCCCCGATCCGCTCCAGCCGCACACGCGCCGACGCCCCGTCCGGTACCCCGGCCTCACCGGGCCACGGAGCGACTCGACCGGGGCCTTGAGGTTCCGCGGACGGGGACGCCGGTGGTTCGGGAGGACGGACTAGGGTCGGCACGTGAACGAGCCGACCTCCGCCCCTTCCCCGCCGGCCCTGAACTCCTTCGGGACGTGGGCACCGCTCTTGCGCGCGTGGGCGGACGGGATCGGGGCGGGGAACGAAGACGGGGCCGTGTACATGGCCGGTGCTGTGGGCCGGGAAGGCTGGAGGTCGTCCTCCGGGTTCCGGCCGCGCGGGCGGGCTTCGGCCGCGGAACGCGAGGCCGTCGAGCGCGTGCGGGACGCCCTCGTGGCGGTCGGCGCGGAGTCCGTGACGTTCTCCGCCCGCGTCGCCCCCTCGGGGAGGACCCGGCTGCGGGTGATGAGCCCCGGTCCCGCCGTGGAGTCCGGGCCTGCGGACGGCGGAACGCTGCTGCTGGTTGAGGGAGCCGTCCCCGAACCCTGGCGGCGGCTGCCCGACCCGACTCCCGCCGCGCGACCGGCCCCGTCGGCGGATCCGGCAGCGCTGGAGCGACGGTTGCGCCAACGACTGCCCGGCGCCATCGGGGCCGGCGACGAGGAGATCGCCGCCGCCGAAGCACGTCTCGGTCTGACGCTCCCCGACGAACTGAAGGCCCTCTATCGGGTCGTGCGGGGCCGGTGGGAGGACCGGGAGCAAGATCCCCGGGAAAGGGACGCGGTGTACGACACCGTCGGCTGCGAACTCGTCGCCCTGGACGATTTGTACGTGGCCGACCCCGCGTCCCGGCCTGCCCCCTGGCGGTTCGCTGCCTGCGAGGCGGCCGTCACCCCGCCCGACGCCGCCGTCCAGGGCCTCGTCGGCTCACCCGGCTGGATCGTGTTCGGCGACAACGGCGGGGGCGACCGGATCGCGGTCGACCTGACTCCGGGGCCCGCCGGCCACACCGGACAGATCGTGCTGATAGACCACGAGGCTTTCACCGGCGCCGAGTTGATCGCTGACTCGCTCACCGACCTGGTGCGGAGGACCAAACCACGGGGCCGACAGCGGGGCCGGTCCCGTGACCGGGGCGAGAGGCCGGCCGTGGCCCACGTCAACGCGGCACACCTGCGGAGCGCCGAGGCCGCCGCGCACCCAGACCTGGAAGTTCTCCGCATCGGGGTGTGGGACGACCCACCGGTCGATCTCACCCCTGTGATCGGACTACCACGTCTACGGACCCTCACCGCCTACCCGGGCACCCTCGCCGACCCCCGGCAGATCGGCCGACTCACCGGGCTGGAGTACCTCGAGGTCGGACCGGCGGAATGGCGGACCCTACTGGACGCGAAGGCCGTCCCCCGCGGCCTGGCGGCGGCCGGCATCAGCACGCACGGCCTGCGCGACCACGGTCAGCTCACCGACCTCTCCAACGACATCCTGGCCCTGTGGGGCCGCCCGCCGATCGTCCGCACCGTCATCGACGGAGACTTGGGCCCGTTGCCGCCCGCCTGATCGCGAAACGCCTCCGGCCGCGCTGTCACACCATGCACCTCGTCCTGGACCCGCTGGAGCAGGCGTTCCCAGGTCCCGTCGGCCGACCACAGCCGGTGCCGTTCGCAGACGGTCCTCGAACGTCATCCCCATGGGCTGGACCGGTTCGGCCAAGGCCCGGCGCGCGGAGCTGGACGAACTCGAAGAACATCTGGCCAAGCCGTTGGAGGAGGTACGAGCCGAGCGCGACGAACTCGTGGTCGCTGAACGGGTTCTTGAGCGGGTGAGTGAGCAGCTCGCCGGGGAGCGTGCTTCGGCCGCGCCGACGCCCGGGCAGGTGGGCGGCCGGGCGGTGATGCTGATCCCGCACCGCACGTCCGGCGTGGAGGAGGGGGCTCTGCCGTCGGACTGCCGGCGCATTCTCGCCGCCGTACGGCAGGGCGCCGGACCGGTCATGGCCCGGCAGGTCGGCGAGATGCTGGGGGTGGACATCGGCGTGCGGGCCAGACCGGAGCCGCCGCGCGGGAAGCTGGTCAGGCCGGCCGACCGCGGCTGGCTTCGGAAACTGCCCGACGGCCGGTTCACCGCTCGCCTGTGACCAGGGACGCTGCCGCCCTGATGGCGCTCGTTGATTGAATTCCCCACCCCTCAAGGCTGTTCCCCAGGTCTGCTCGTCCGGTACGTCTTCTCTACCCGTGCAGCGGTCCGTACGCCTTCGATGGTGCGGGAGTACAGGCGCGCGCCTCCACGACAGAGGGGTTTGCATGTGCCGTAGCGGCATGTGGTCCAGTAGGCGGCGAGCACGACATTGAGAGGTTCCCTCGCATGCCCCTTCCTGCGATTCCCCGCCGGGTCAAGATCGGCGATGCCGCCGCGTTCGCCGGGACCACACCCCGCGCCGTCCGCCACTACCACGCCATCGGGCTCCTCGCCGAACCGGAACGCGGCAGCGACGACCGCCGCCGTTACGGATACGACGACATGATCCGCCTGCTGTGGATCCGCAGGATGGCCGATGCGGGTATCCCCCTGGACGACATCCGGGCCGCCTTCAAGGGCACCACCGGCATCGAGCAGTCCCTGGCCCGGCTGGAGGAGTCCCTCGCTTCCAAGGCGGCCGCCGCCGAAGCCCAGCGGGCCGCCGTGCACCGCCTCCGTGAGGTGGGCAGCCCCCTGGGCCTGCTCTCACCGCTGGTCACTGGCCGCCTGCGCGATCTACCGCCCGGAGCCCTGCGCTCCGCCGACCTCGATACCCTCCTGGTCACGGAGCGCCTCTTCGGCCCTCTGGGCGCCGCTCTCCAGGCCGACCGGTTCATCGTCCTGGCCACCCACCCCGAGCTGCGGGCCGAGGAAGACCGCCTGGCCGAGGCCGAGGCGGCCCTGGACGACACCATGTCCCCCGACGACCCTCGCATCGAAGACCTGGCCGCCCAGCGATGTGATCACGAGACCGCCCTGGCAGCCGCCATCGAAAGATCCGGTCTGGACGAGGCCCTCGACGGCCTCCTGGACCAGGAGGACGAGCACGCCGGCGAGGAAGAGGGCGGGGCGAGGATGAACGTGATGGAGGCCGTCGGCAAGATGCCGTACGACTTCTCCCCGGCCCGCGTCCGGTACGAGGAACGTGTCATCGAACTGTTTCACTCGGCCGATCAGGACGGCGACACCCCACGGACCGGCTGACTGGCGTCGGCCCTCGGGGCGAGCCCGTCAAGAGCAGCCCGGAGTGGTGCGGCGCGAGTAACCCCGTTGCCCCCGGCAGCCGTTGGAATTGTGTGACGAAAACCAAAGAGTATGCCGAGGACACCTGTCCGCTTGACTGTCAGTGCCGTCTGCCGCTGTCCACACGCACCGTCAACCACCTCGCCGACCTGCTCAGGCGTCATCTGAAGGCGATTCGGTCCAGGTGGCGGATCCTGCCGCCGGGGAAGATCGCGGTGATCGTGCTGGCCGTGCTGCGCCATGACCAGCGTCTGGCCGACATGGCCGGCGGAAACGACGTGTCCGAGTCCACCGTCCGCCCCTGGCGCGACGAGCTGATCGGGCTGCTCGCCGCCCGGGCGCCGCGCCTGGATCGCGCCTTGAAGAAGGTCGCGAAGCAGGGTGGGGAGGTGGTCCTGATCGACGGCGCCCTCATCCGCACCCAGCGTCGCACTGGCAAGGCCGACCGGCGGAACCACTCCGGCAAGCACCGCAGCCACGGCCTGCACTTCCTCGCCCTGACTGACGAGAAGGGACGCCTGATCTGGATATCCGCCGCCCGGCCCGGCCGCCCCCACGACAACACCGCCGCCCGCCACGACTACATCCTGGCCCACCTGCGCACCGCCGGCCTCGGGGCGCTGGCCGACCTCGGCTTCCGCGGCCTGGACAACGACATGCTCGACCCCGTGATCGTCACCGGCTACGCCGCCAGCCGCACTCACAAGCTCACCCTGGGCGAGAAGGAAGCCAACCGCGTCCTCGCCGTCGGACGCGCACCGGTCGAGCACGGTTTCGCCCACCTCAAGAACTGGCGAACCTTCACCGAACCCCGCACCGACCCCGCCCGCGTCACCCGCCTCCTGCGTGCTCCGCTCGTCCTGACGAACCTCGAAGTCAACCCCCGGCCCGTGATCGCCGAACGCGGACAGCCGCACGGCTCCGGCCCGGGCACCTTCCGCTGCGTCGTCGAACGCGCCACCTCCTGGCTCCACGGCTTCCGCCGCCTGCGCATCCGCTGGGAGGGACGCGACGGCATCCACGGAGCCTTCCTCGCCCACGGATGCGCACTCATCTGCTGGCGGCGCCTGAGCTCATCCCGGCAGGAGTCCTTGCTACGTCACGACCGGGGGCAGCGGTTCGCAGGCCGCGTGCCATGCAGGGGGAAGGGCGGCAACGCCGGTGCGGGCGGCGATGACCCCGCCCGCGATGGCACAGGTGGTGTCGATGTCGCCGCGCCCGGCGACCGTGACCCACAGGCCCTCGTGCAGGTCGTCGAGGTGCCCCGCCGCACACCACAGGGCGTACGGGACGGTGTCGGGCCCCGACATCCGGTAGCCGGAGCCCAGGACCTCCGCGGCGTGCCGAACCGAGGTGTGCTCCGGCATCCGGGCCGCGATCCGCACTCCCGACCGGACGTCGCTGTCGGGGAGTCGTTCGGCGACTGCCTGAAGGAAGTCCGATCTGGCCGGGGTGGGCCCGCCCCGGCTGCGGGTCGCCAGCGCCGCGGCCAGGGCGACCGCCACCGCCCCGGCGACCGCCTCCGGATGGTGGTGCGAGACCGCGCCCTGGCGGGCGGCCTGCTCAGCGACCACATCGAGGTCGGCGCCGTGCCAGGCACCGAGCGGGGCGGCTCGCATGGCCGCGCCGTTGCCCCAGGATCCCTGGCCGCCGAACTGTCCGGCGACCACCTCCTGCCAGGGCTCGCCCGCATCGATCCGGCGCAGCACGTCATGCATCGAGGCTCCATAGCCGCGGTGCGTGTCCTCGGTGTAGGCCGCCGCGAGGCGAAGGGCCAGGCGGTCCTGGTCGACGATGCCGCCGCCCTCGACGAGCTCCCGGACGAGAACGAGCGCTTGAGCGGTGTCGTCGCTCCACCGCCACAGCGGTTCCGGGGGCAGCGTCCGCGCCTCCAGGGCTGCCGTACCATGCCTGCGCAGGATGCTGAACCAGCGATCGCCGAAGGCGTCGCCGAAGGCGAGCCCGTACAACGAATCCAGCACAGCAGTAGGCACATTGATCATCGGCGCAGTATCGCAGCGCGACGGCTCTCCCGCACTCCGGTTTCGGAGCCGTCAGGCTTCTGACCTGGACATGGTGCTGGGCGGCCTGGTCTGTGACCTCGAAGCCACTGATCGCCCGCCGCGGCACCGAACACGGCTCCGGCCTGGGCACCCGACGCTGGGTCGTGGAGCGCGCGTTCGCCCACCTGCACTGGTTCCGCCGCCTGCGGATCCGTCGGGAGATCCGCGACGACCTTCACGAAGCCTTCCTCGCCCTCGGATGCGCACTCATCTGCTGGCGGCGCCCGAGGTCTTTCCGTCAGGAGTTCCAAGCGACGTCACCGGGCGCGGGCCCCTTGGTTCTTGACCGGTCTGGTCACCTGCTCGGCCAGGCACGACGGGATTCCTGTCCCGGTCTGCGAATGGTCGCGGCGGTAGCCGCCCGGCGGCACGCCGACCAACTCGGTGAACCTCGTGCTGAAGGTGTCCGGCGAGGAGAAACCCACCGCGAAGCAGACCTCGGTGACGCTCAGGTCCCCGCGGCGCGGCAGCGTCATCGCCCGTTCGATCCGCCGGGTCATCAGGTGCGAGCAGGGAGACGCACCACAGGCGCGGCGGAACTCCCGGCTCAGGTGCCCGACCGGCATGTGCGCCCCACGGGCCAGTGCCTCGAGGTTCAGCGGCTTGGCGTATTCACGGCCGACTCGGTCGCGGACGCGGCGATGTCACGTAGACGTCGTGCCTCCCCACGCCCGAGTTCCACGAGCACCGTCGTTGCACGGCGCAACCGCCTCGCGGGCAGCGGGTTCGTCGCCACGCCGGGACCGGCGCGCCCTGGGACTGAACGGCGGGCGGGGGTGCGGGGTGAGCATCGATCAGGAATCGAGAAGCACCGGTTCCTGCGGCACGGCTAGCGTCGAAGCACTTCACACCGCACACGATCAGGAGAGGGGGCAGTGATGAGCGCGAACACCGGCACGAGCACGGAGGGCTTCTCCGAGGAAGAGCGTCATGCCATCAAGGAGCGCGCCGCGGAACTGAAGAAGGAGGTGAATCGTGGTCGCGGCAACAAGGCGGCCGCCGAGGAACTCGACGTGCTCTCGAGGATCGCGGAGATGGAGGCAGCGGACCGCGCAGTGGCCGAACGCATCCATGCCATCGTCACCACCAGCGCCCCGGAGTTGTCACCGAAGCTGTGGTACGGGCAGCCGGCCTACGCAAGGAAAGGGAAGGTCGTGTGCTTCTTCCGCAGTGGGCGCGTCGACAAAGAGCGTTACTCGACCTTCGGCTTCACCACCGCAGCGAACCTCGACAGCGACAGCGGCCTGTGGCCCACCTCCTACGCCGTGACCGAGCTGAGCGACGAAGCCGCACAGATGATCACCACTCTCGTCAAGAAGGCCGCAAGCTGAGTCCTTGCGCGGCCACACCACGGCGAGGTTCCTGGCGGGGTGGCGCGACGCGCATTGATCACCTGGTCGCACTGCTGGGCGACGAGGTCCCAGCGGATCGGGCGGGCCGGCGCCGGGGCGAGCCGCGGACAGGCGTCCGCCTCGCCGGGCACCGGCCGGTACAGCTCGACCTTGACGATCCGTTCGTTCGACACCCCCTCGGAGGGTCACAGCACTCGCAGCCGATCACCGGATCCGGCAGAACGCGCCCTGGTTGTCCCGGACACCCTCGGCACTCGGCCAGGGAAGCAGTCACAGCCCCAGGCCGCAGACGCTCCTCCTCCCACCGGTCCGGGCGGCCGTGGCTCCCGGCAGGAGAGGGCCGTCACGATCACCGCCGAGCCCTCCGTGCGCCGTGCCGAGCACCAGGACCTGAGGCGCCGCGTGGTGGTCCACACGGCCCAGGCCTCCGGTCATGTCCAGGCGGAGGCAGGACTGCTGCAGCACGGGGTGCGACTGCCTGGCGCCTGCGCCGACAGGCTCATGCCCGCCACGAGACCGGTCTGGTGCGCGGCCTGTGCAACCGCCTCCTGGAGGAGTGCCCGCACGCTCGCGGCTGCCCGGGCCTCCTACCGGCTCTCGCCACTCCGGCCGGTCACGGAACCCGGCGGGACGCGTTGATCTGCCCGTTGGGTGACGGGGGCCTGTCCGGCTCTCTGCTCTGCTCCCCGCAGCGGCAACCTCCTACCGCGGCTCCCTCGGTTCCGGCTTCACCGGCGCGTGAGCACGCGGAACGTGTTGCCGTCGGGGTCGGCCAGCAGCACCGAGCCGTCCCCGCCGTGGGCGGAGTCCAGGCGCTTCGCCCCGAGGGAGAGCAGGCGCTCGACCTCCGCTTGCTGATCGTCGTCCGGCACGAGGTCGAAGTGCAGGTCCTTGTCGGAGTCCGGCATCAGCGGCGGACCGCCCCACGTGATCTTCGTACCGCCGTTCGGCGACTGGATGGCGGTCTCCTCGTCCTGGTCCCAGACCAACGGCCAGCCCAGCGCCTCGCTCCAGAAGTAGCCCACGGCCTGCGAACCATCGCAGGCGAGCGCTCCGATGAAGCCGCAACCGGCGAGGAAATCATTGCCCGGCTCGAGGACGCAGAACTCGTTGCCCTCGGGGTCGGCGAGCACCACGTGGGACGCGTCCGGTCCCTGGCCGACGTCCGCGTGCCGCGCACCGAGGTCGAGCGCCCTGGCCACGGTCTCCTGCTGCTCCTCCAGGGAAGAGCTGGTCAGGTCGAAGTGCAGCCGGTTCTGGGCGGTCTTCTGCGCCTGGGAGGGACGGAAACCGAGGCGGTAGCCGGCGTCGTTCCCGGACAGCAGGGCGACGCCGTCGTAACGATCGTCGGCCCTCTCCAAGCCGAGGACGCCGGACCAGAAGTGCGCCAGGCGCTCGGGCTGGTGCGCGTCGAAGGAGATTGCGAAGAGTCGGCTGCTCATTGCGTCACGCGTCCTCGGTCCGTTGAATTCCGACTGTCGGCAGGGCGCCATGTCAGCGCCTCGAACGGGGATCCTATGGGCTGGCCGGCCTCGGTCGCAGCCGAGTATTCCGCGGCCCGCGTGCGGACTTGACTGTCGCTCCGTGCCCCGCGGGAGCGTGTGGCCGGTGTCGTGGGCCGGGTAGCCGTCGTGTGGTGGTGCCGTGGTACCGAGCTCCCGCCGGCGGCTTCCCCTCGTCCGGCTCGGCCTGTTCGATATCAGCACGGCACGGGTGGACGGCACCTCGAGCGGGTCACAGCCATGCGCCGACCGCGGCGGCCAGGACAGTGACCTCGAAGCGGACCGCGAGCTTGTCGAACCGCGTGGCCACTGCCCGGTTGCGCTTGAGGCGGTTGATCCCGCACTCCACTGCGTGGCGGGCTTCGCGATCCCCACGGTCGGGGACCGGAGGCCGCCCGCCCGGGAGGGAGCCGTCGCCGCAGGCTCCCGCCGCACCCGCATGCGCTGGTCTGCCTCGGTGCGCCTGCGCAGGGACGACACGCTCGTCCAGATCGCCGGCGGCATCGGCATCCCGGTGGGCACCGCCCACGCGCACACCTCCGCTCAGAGGCCGAGGCCCGCCAAGTGAGCATCCTTCACCGGGCAGCACTGTGGCCGGTGCCGGGCCGGATGACGTTCAGCAGGCCTCGGGGGGTGTTGTGGGCAGTGGAGGCGGCCCACAGTGCGAGCACGATGAAGAGCAGTTGCTCGGGAATCCTGAACCACAACGGCGTGGCTGGAGCGCCGTTGAGCGGAATGTCCTCGAGGGCAGCGTAGATGTTGGCCGGCAGCATCAGCGCAAAGAGTACGGCCAAGCAGATCCCGGCCGCGGGACGTGTCGTGGCTCGGATGAGTCCGGCGGCACCGAGGAACTCGAGTGTGCCGGTTGCGTAGACCATTGCGTGGGGAAACGGCACGAACGGCGGCACCATGGCCGAGAGGTCGTCGTGGCTGGGGATCACGGTGACGCCTGGTGGTGTGAAGTGCGCGGTCGCGGTGGCCACGAGCATGATCGCCAAGCCGTGCGTGGTACTGGCTTTCCAGGTCGCGAACCGTCTGATCCCCAGGGAGCCGAGCAGGCGGAATCCCAGCGCCGGGCCGACGAGGAGCATGAGGGTACCGAGCATGGTGTCCTCCGAGGAGAGCGAAGACGTGCAAGGGAGCGGCGGCCTTCTTCACGGGGCCGGCCGTTCGACGGCGGGAGGTGCAGGGCGGGGTGAGGTGGGCCGGGGCGTTCAGCCGCGGGTGAAGAACAGGCCGACTCCGTACGTGCGGCGGGCGGAGACGAAGAATCCACCACCGGTCGGCTGGGTCACCGTGCCGCCGCTCTCGACGACCTTTCGGGCGTCATCGACGTCGTCGACCAGGACGGTCATCGCGGCCAGGCAGGAGGAGGCCGGGACGGGTTCGCCGGGCAGCACGTCACCGGCGTGCGAGGCGCGGACGATCTCCAGCCGTGCAGCGGCCGTCTCCAGAACGGCGACCGGGCCCTCGTACCTGGCGGTTGCCTCCACCATGCGGGTGTACCGGTTCGTGATCCCGTCGAACTCGGTGTCGGCGGCCACGATCAGCACGGCGCCGAGGCCCCGAGCACCGTTCGGGTGGTTGAGATAGCGGGGCTGGTGCACATACCGGCGAGTGAGGTGCTGGGCGATCCCGACATGGCCCTCCGGGGTCGAGCGCGGATCGATGTGCACGGCGCGGGCGCGCACCGTGCGCGGTCCTTCCTCTGTGTCCACACCTCGCTCGAGTTCCAGCACTCCCGAGGTGCGCAGCCCGGCGTCAGTCAGCCGGCGGTCGGCGGCGTCGGCGTCGTCGGTGTCGAGGTTGAGCAGCCGGAAGCCCTCGTACTCGTCGGCCATCGCCTTGGTGTGCCAAGGGTCGGGTGCGGATTCGTCCACGATCCCGAGCAGCTCGATGTACGACCCGCCGAACAGTGCGCACCGGTCGGCCGTGCAGCCGGGCACCGGCGGTCGGCCCGGTCGCCCGCCGAGCAGGTGCCGCGAGCGAGGACTGAGGGTGAACCCGAATGAGAGGTAAGCCCGTTCCAGCCCTTCGAGGTCGCGGGTCAGGATCCCGGTGTGATGGATGCCCTGGATGTCGCGTGTCATGGGGCCGATACTTCATCGACCGTCCGTGCCTGACCCCCAACTGCCGTACCCACGCCGCTGTCCGACACCGGCTTACACTGATCAGGTGGATTCGGTCACGCTGGACGCACTCGATCTCCGACTCCTGCACGCGCTCCAGCTCGACGGTCGCGCCCCCTTCAGCAAGATCGCCGATGTTCTCGGCGTCTCCGACCGCACCGTGGCCCGCCGCTTCGGCCGGCTCCGCAGCACAGGGATCGCCCGGGTGGCCGGCGTACCCGACAGCCGCCGTACCGGCCACGCCGAATGGCTGGTGCGTCTGCGGGGCCTGCCGTCAGCCACCGCACCGCTGGCCCGTGCGTTGGCGCGCCGCCCGGACACGGCCTGGGTGACCGTTCTCTCCAGCGGTACTGAGATCGTGTGCATCTTCCGCGTCGCCGAGGAGGGACCGGCGCCCTTGGAAGGGCTCGGCCGCCTGCCACAGATCACGCAGGTCGACGTACAACGGCTGCTGCGTCCTGTGATGGACCACCGCTGGGCCGGGCGGACATCAGCACTTACCGCGGAGCAGATCACCGCGCTGCGGCCACCTCCCGCCGCGGACGCCGGTCCGGTCTGCCTGACCGAACTCGACCGCCGCCTGCTCCCTGCCCTCGCCGCAGACGGCCGCGCGGCCTACCCGGGCCTCGCGCAACAGGTCGGCTGGTCCGAATCCGCCGTACGTCGTCGCTTGGAAGAACTCCGCCGCACCGGCGTGCTCCAGCTGGACGTCGAGGTTGCCCCACGCGTGTTCGGGTTCTCCGCCCAATGCCTGGTCTGGCTGACCGTCACCCCCGCCCGGCTGGGCAGTGTCGCCCGGGCCCTGGCCTCCGACCCCGAAGCAGCCTTCGTCGGCACCACGACCGGCACCCACAACCTGATCGCCATCGCCGTCTGCCGGGACGCCAATGCCCTCCACGCCTACCTCACCGACCGCATCAGCTGTCTCAACGGCGTCGACCGCGTGGAAACCGCCATGGTCACCTCCTACACGAAGCGAACGGCCCCATCGCCGTGACGACGTCGAGGTCGTGGAAGGGCCCGACCCCGGCGTGAGCAGCGCCGGGATGTGGACGTCCAGGGTCACGGGCCCGGACCAGCACGGCGTCGGTCGCTTCTTGAATCGCGAGTCGCTCTTGCCCCACGCGCCTCTCGGACGGCAGTTCCCGCAGGTCAAAACGGTGCTGCTGGATGCCGCGGTGGACATCGCCGCGTTCGCGGACCTCCCGTCGGCGTACTGGAAGAAGACCTGGTCGGCCAACCCGCTGGAACGGCTGAGCCGGGAGATCAAACGCCGGACCGACGTCGTCCGGGTCCGCCCCGACCTCGACGCCCTGGATCGGCTCGCTGCCGCGGTCCTGGCCGAGCTCCACGACGCGCGGCAGGTCCTCGACCGCCGCCACCTGCCGGAAGCCTCCATGGCTGAGCTCTTCACGACCCGGCCAGCCGAGTCCCAACCGCGGATCACCCCGCAACCGGAACCAGAACAGCTGCCGTGACTACACCACTCCACCGGACATGACCGGCCAACGCAGCGCGTCACCGGGATCCCCGGCCGGCTGCGGGATGCACCGAGCGGCAAGAGACCGGTCCGCACGCCGCCCCGCTCCGCCCTCCCCGGCCCGGGCGGGGCGGGGAGGGGCAAGGAGGGAAGGGCGGAGCAGGGCGGGGCAGAAAATTTCCGGAAAGTACGCACGGCGTGGAACCGCGTCCCGAGCCCTTTACGTGAAGCACACCAACAGCGGCATCTCGGTACATATCGACCGCTTCCCGGAGCGTGAGCAGTGATGACCGAGCCGATCCGTCGGAGAAAGCCCCGTGAATCCCATGCACGCCACACCCACGCTGTACGCCGAAGCCCCCGCACCCGTTCAGGCCCCGTTGGCCCCGCGCGAGCAGGAGGTTCTGCGGCACATCGCCGCAGGGCGCACCTACGCTCAGACGGCCCGCCGCATGGGGGTGTCCCCGCACACGGTCGACGCCTATCTGCGCCGTGTCCGGGTCAAGTCCGGCCTCACCAGCACGGCAGAACTCATGCGGCTGGCCATCGCCCTCGGGCTGTGACGCCCGGCCACCGGCTCCCCTCCCGGAAGCGGGTGACGGGTCCGGGACCCGCAGGACCCGCCGGGCGCGGAAGGGGGAGGACGGAGGGCCACGACAGTGCGGAAGGTCCGTGATGTCATGAAATGTCCCATCCTTGTGACAAGCTCTCAAGATCCGTTGACGCCGTCATGGCCGGCCTTCCACGCTGGTGGGTAAGCAGCCCCTACACCCCTTGAGGAGATCATCATGGCGACAAGCTCCTGGTGGCGCCTGCGGCACCTCGCCGGCGCGGCGTGCGCTGCTGCGCTGCTCGCCGGGACGGCGGGCGTGGCGGGTGCCGAGGCGGTGCCCCGAACAGCGGAGGCCTCGATGGGATCACCGAGGGCGGCACCACATGAGACCTGCACGGATTACCACTACGACGAGAACGGCACGCTCGTCTGGAACCCGCCGGGCTGCACGCCGCCCTGAGGTGAGGCAGCCTCCGCCGGCCGCGCGTTCCCATCGGAACCGGTGGTGCCGGCGGCCGGTGGTCCCCCGCTGTCACGACGTATGCCGCCCGGGGCCTGACCGCACGCCCCGGGAAACGCTCCCGATCCGCAACGGCAGGAACTGCCGAGGGGGTGCCGACCCGCGGGGAGTGAGCCACCCGCAACGTCCTGCGCGCCGCGGCCTACGGCGGTGGGGAGCCGGCCCGGTCGTCGGCGCGGTCGGTCCGCCGGCCGCCGGTCGGTTAGATGGTGATCACCGACACCGTGCCCGAGCTCCCGTTGGTCACGTAGACCCGGCCCCCGTCCGGGGACACCGCCACCCCTGCCGGGCCGCGGCCGACGTCGATGGTCCGCTCCACCTTGTTCGTCTCGGTGTCGATCACCGACACCGTGCCCGAGCTCCCGTTGGTCACGTAGACCCGGTCCTCGATCCGGGACACCGCCACCCCCTGCAGGCCCCGGCCGACGGGAATGGGTTTGCCCATCTTGCGGTTCGTCACGGTGTCGATCACCGAGACCGTGCCCGAGCTCCCGTTGGCCACGTAGGCCCGGTCCCCGATCAGAGACACCGCCACCCCTGCCGGGCCGCGGCCGACGTCGATGGTCCGCTCCACCTTGTTCGTCTCGGTGTCGATCACCGACACCGAACCGGAGCTGAAGTTGGTCACGTAGACCCGGTCCCCGTTCGGGGACACGTCCACCCCCTGCGGGCCGCGGCCGACGTCGATGGTCCGCTCCACCTTGTTCGTCTCGGTGTCGATCACCGACACGGAGGCCGAGGCCAGGCTGGTCACGTAGACCCGGTCCCCGTTCGGGGACACGTCCACCCCCTGCGGGCCGCGGCCGACGTCGATGGTCCGCTCCACCTTGTTCGTCTCGGTGTCGATCACCGACACGGAGGCCGAGGCCAGGCTGGTCACGTAGACCCGGTCCCCGAACGCCGCCACCCCCTTCGGGGAACCGTCGACGGGAATCGGGGCACCCTTCGTGCGGTTCGTCTCGGTGTCGATCACCGACACCGAATCCGAGCTCTTGTTGGCCACGTAGGCCCGGTCCCCGTCCGGGGACACCGCCACCCCATCGGGGAAATCACCGACCCGGATCAGGGACGGTTCAGGACCCGGGGAGGGCGACTGCGTCAGGTAGATACCGCCCCCCGCGGCCAGCACCGCCGCCACCGCCCCCGCAATGAGCCCGGCCCGCCGGCGCCCGGGCCGCCGCGGACGGAGCCGCGGCCCGGTCTCCTCGTCCTTGGAGTCCTTGGACGGCGGCGGCTTGAGGGGCGGACCGGCCGAACCGGCCGGCGGCAGGAACTCGGTCAGCGGCTCCGGCCCCGCCGAGCGCGACGACCCGCCGTCGGTCCGCCCAGCCACTCCAGCCACTCCAGCCGGTTCGGCCGGTTCGGCCGGTTCGGCCGGTTCGGCCGGTTCGGCCGGTTCGGCCGGTTCGGCCGGCGGCAGCAGCGGGGGGAGAGCCGAGGACCGCGAACCGGACGGGCCGGGCTGGGCGGCGATGAAGGTCAGCCGCTGTGCGGCCTCGTCACCGCCCATCCGCTGCGCGGGATCCTTGGCCAGCAGCCCCAGAAAGACCGGGGCCAGCTCCGCCGCCCGGCGCGGCGGAGCTGGAGACTCCGACAGCAGGGCACTCAGCATGGCGCAGTCGGAGTCACGGTCGAAGGGGCCGGTCCCCTCGAGCGCGAAGTACAGCGTGCCGCCGAGGGAGAACAGGTCGGAGGCCGCGGTGGGCGTCTCACCGCGGAGTCGTTCGGGAGCCATGAAGCGCACCGTCCCGATGATCTCCGCGGGGGCGGTCAGACGCGGCTCGCCGGTACTCGGCCCCAGCGCGATGCCGTAGTCGGTCAGCAGCACCCGACCGCCCTCCGCACCATGGGGGGACTGCGGGTCGGTATCGGTCAGCAGGACATTGGCCGGCTTGACGTCCCGGTGCAGCACGCCGAGCCGGTGCCCCTCCAGCAGGGCGTCCAGGATCGCCAGCCCGATCCGGGCGACATCGGCGAGCAGCAGCGGCCCCCGCTCGCGCACCACCGCCTCCAGGTCCGTGGCACCGGGTACGAACTCCATGACGATCCACGGCAGACCGCCCGACTCCACGATGTCGTACACGGTGACGACATGAGGATGGTTGCGCAGCCGCGCGGCATGCTGTGCCTCAGCGCGGGCCCGCGCGATCCGCGAACCCACCTCGCCCTCCGGGACGCCCGGCGGCAGAATGATCTCCTTGAGGGCCACCTCGCACGCCAGTTCCTGGTCATGGGCCAGCCACACCCGTCCCATGCCACCAGCGCCGAGCCGACGCAGGAGCCGGTAGCGCCCGGCGATCACCCGCCCGCCGGCCTCGTACGCTCCCGTCATGGCGCTCCCTCTTCCAGGACGGCCCGGACTGGGTCTTCCCGGCGAGCGTTGAACAGCCTCTCTTCAGGTATTTCATATCGCCCGAGCAGCGGCAAGTCACCCGCAACGGGCGTGGCCCGCACAGGTTCCCCGCGGGACCAGCACCGGCCACGCCCACCGGCCGGCCCCGCCCGGGCCCGGCACCCGAACACCGCAGGACCCGGCAACGAACCCGACGACAAGCCACGCCCCGGCACCGCACCACCGGCACCGGCCACCCGCACCCGAGGCCGTCGCGCGTCCCCGGGCACCGGCCACCGCACAGGCCCCGCACCCGAAGCACCCGTTGCGCATCCGTCAGGTCTCCGCGTGCGCCCGGTGATCATCACAGACCGTGATCTACTTCTGGTCACGATGCCGACCGACGGGAAGCCGGGGTCATGACCGACCACTGCTGCGAGGCGATGACCAGCCGCGTGAACGTGTGCTGCGACCAGCACGACGACCCCTCCTCCTGCCCGGACGCGCTGGTTGGGTTCAGCGCCAGGTTCCAGGAGTACGGGCTGATCATCCATGACGGCGGTACGTCGAGCGTCACGATCGACTTCTGCCCTTGGTGCGGACGACGCCTCCCCGAGTCGCAGCGGGACCGATGGTTCGACGAGCTGGAGCGCCGCGGGATCGATCCTCGGGAGGACGAGGTTCCCGCTGAGTTCCAGGACGACCGCTGGCTCGCCTCTCTGCGCCAGGAGTAACGAACCAGCGGCCTCGGGCCGCATCTGAAACACGCCCTGAGGAGTTCGGGGCTCGGCTGCACTCCCGTGCCCGGGCTGCGCGGGGCGTCGCGGTCGTGGTGCGGCCGGCCGATCGGCAGGAGCCGTCCAGGGCGAAGGCCCTGTCCGAGCCCTCGGCGCACACGCATCCGGCTCCGGATCCCTCGTGCGAGGCGCGCGGACGCCTCGAGCCGGTCATCGGCGCGCCGAACGCACGGTACGGGTCAGGCACCGTGGGCCCGGCGGTCGCCATCACCGGACAGCAGGGGGCGGTACTGGGCTGTCCGTCAGAGGCGGGCTTCTCGGGGGCAGGATCCTGGGGGACAACTCGCCGGTTGCGTGGCTCCTTCTGCTTGCGCCCGCCGCGTACAGCACTCGCCGTGCCCTGGCCACGTGGGTCGTAGCCCTTCCCTCGCTCCGGGCGTTCTGCGCGCCGGTCCCGGCGGGCTGCTCCGCCGGCCTCACCGCTCAGCCCTTCATGGCCAGGACCAGCCCGGCGCAACCGCTCACGTGCTCGTCATCGAAGATCGCGTGGGTCTTGCCGGGAGCGTGAAACAATTGCACTGGAGAGGTGTCCGTTCAGGCTGGTTGCCGGGAGCTTCGACAACTCCCATCACCCCGAGTCAGCGGGCGCCTCCCGCCTTCAGGACACTCAGGTCGGATATCGGCCCGTGGCCCCAGGCTGAGTCCCCCGTGCGCGACGACCGACTACGCGAGGTCACCAGTTCCGCACCCCCTACCAACGTCGTGGCACTGCGTGGAGTGATGCCGCGTGGCCCGAACACTCTCCTTTCGTGCCGTTATCCGGTCTCCTGCGCAGCGAGTGACCCGCTGGTCTTCCTGGCGCAGCGTCACGATCGTCGAGGGCCTGCTCGTGCTGGTCGGGGCGCTGGTGTGTGCGACGGCAGCGCTGCGGATCGCCCGGACCAGGACGTGGGCCGGAGGGCCGGTGTCGCCGCTCCTCGTCACGCTGGGGACCCTCGCGGTCGGAGTGGGGACCGGCCTCCTGCTGCTCAAGCACCGCCGCCACCCCCTGCCCCCGGCCCTGGCCGGCCTGGGCCTGTGCCTCCTGTACTTCGGCGCCCCCGTGCTGCCCCCCTTGCACCACACCGTCATCCCGGAATCCGGCCTCACCTGGTGGGCCGTCAAGATCATGCTGTGGGGCGGCCTGTACGCGCTGGCACTCTCAGGGGCCTGGCGGGCCTTGGCCGCGGTCGCCTTCCCCGCGGCACTGCTGGACCTGATCGGAACATGGCACTCCTACCAGGACGAGGGAACCGGGCCGTTCCTGGCGATGTCGGCGTCTCGTTGGACGGCCGATGTCGTGGTACCGGTGGTGCTGGGGTGGTGTGTACGCCACCGGCGTGCGCTGCCCGCCGCCCTGCTCGTGCTGGGCGTGTACTTTCTCGAGTACGGCATCTTCTTTCCCTTCGGCAAGCGATTCTTCGCCTTCCCCTCACCCGAGACCACCTCTTGGGTCCTCACCATCATGCTCATATCCGGCTTGTATGCACTGGCCGTTTCCAATGCATCCCGGTCCGCCCTGATCGCGGTCATCCTCACCGCAACCGCCGTGGTCGCCTTCACCCAATGGCTCACCTACCGCACCGAAAGTCCTGACATTTTTCTACGGATCCTGACCCAGGGCATGGCGGTCCATATCCTGATGCCGGTCGGGCTGGGTTTGTATGTCAAGACCCGTCGACGGCTGATCGTCGGTCTGCGCGAGCGCGGGGAGCTGCTGAAGCGCGAGCAACACCTGCTGGCCGACCGGGCCCGCGCCGACGAGCGGGCCCGCATCGCCCGCGAGATGCACGACGTGGTCGCCCACCGGGTCACCGACATGATCGGCCAGGCCCACGCGCTGGCCACACGGGCGGTCACCGATCCGCGGACCGCCGCCGAGAGGATCGGCCACCTGGGGGATGCGGGCCGACAGGCCTTGGCCCAGCTGCGCGAGGTCCTCGTCGTGCTGCGCCGCAGCGACGCCCAGGAGTCCGATACGGCTCAGCCGCGGTCGGCGGGCTCGGTCACCCGCGCCCAGCGAGCGGCTCCGTCGGCGGCTCGGGCTCATGCTCCTGAGCCCCGCGATCCGGTGGACAGGACTGCCCCAGCGTGGCGGCAACTCCCCTGGCGGGGCCCGAGTGCCGTCGAGGGCCTGCTCGTGCTGGTCGGGGCGCTGGTGTGTGCGACGGCAGCGCTGCGGATCGCCCGGACCAGGACGTGGGCCGGAGGGCCGGTGTCGCCGCTCCTCGTCACGCTGGGGACCCTCGCGGTCGGAGTGGGGACCGGCCTCCTGCTGCTCAAGCACCGCCGTCACCCCCTGCCCCCGGCCCTGGCCGGCCTGGGCCTGTGCCTCCTGTACTTCGGCGCCCCCGTGCTGCCCCCCTTGCACCACACCGTCATCCCGGAATCCGGCCTCACCTGGTGGGCCGTCAAGATCATGCTGTGGGGCGGCCTGTACGCGCTGGCACTCTCAGGGGCCTGGCGGGCCTTGGCCGCGGTCGCCTTCCCCGCGGCACTGCTGGACCTGATCGGAACATGGCACTCCTACCAGGACGAGGGGTCGGGTGAATTCCTGTCCATACTGGCGGTCACTTGGGTGATCGATGTCGTGACGCCGGTGGTGTCGGGATGGTGCGTGCACCATCGCCGTCCCCTGCCTCCCGTCCTCCTCGGACTATTCGCTTTCCACTTCTGGTTCAACGGCTTCTTGCCTCCCCTTCGCGGCCAATTCTTTTTCCCTGACGTCGCTCTCACCTGGTGGGCCATCGTTCTCCCGGTCACGGCCGGACTGTATGTACTGGCGCTTTCCAGCACATCCCGGCGCGCCCTGACAGTGGTCACTCTCACCGCGACATCGCTGTGGGTGGTCAACATCTTGCACTACAATGTTGCCGGGAATAAATTCTCAATACTGTCGGGCCTGGTCTATAACCTGATACCTTTTATCGTGGTTCCAGTCGGACTGGGCCTGTATGTCAAGACCCGCCGCCAAGTGATCGCAGGCCTGCGGGAGCATGCCGTCCGGCTCGAACGCGAACGACACCTGCTGGCCGCCAGAGCCCAGGCCGAGGAGCGGGCCCGCATCGCCCGGGAGATGCACGATGTGGTCGGCCACGGCATCACCCACATGGTGATGCACGCCAACACCGCTCAAGTCCAAGCCGCCCGGAGTGCACAGGCCACCGCGGCCGCCGCTGAACTGATCGGCCGACTGGGACAGCAGACTTTGGCCGAGCTGCGCCAAGTGCTGGGGGCGCTGCAGTCGGATCAGCCGGCCGAGGTGGGGGCGGCGCAGCCGAAGCTGGCGGATCTGACGCCGTTGGTGACCCAAGTGCGCACCACCGGGGCACCGGTGGACTTGCACGTGGAAGGCCCGGCACGTCCGGCCAGTCGGATCATGGAGTTGGCGGCGTATCGCATCGTGCAGGAGTCCTTGACCAACGCACACAAGCATGCCGGGGACGCCCCGGCCCAGGTGGTGGTGCGCTACCTGCCCCAGGTAGTGGAGGTGGTGGTGGAGAACGCCGCTCCGGGCTCTCGGCCTGCCGGCGCTTTGCCCAGCGGGGGCTTGGGGCTGGTCAGCATGCGCGAGCGGGCCGAGGTGCTGGGCGGCCAGTTCCACGCCGGGGCTACCGAGCAGGGCGGGTTCCGGGTGGAGGCCAGGCTGCCCTACGCCCCGGCGGCCTGAGCGCCCTCTGGCCGGATCACCACCGCAAGTGGCCCGCCGACTCGGCACGAGGCAGGCTGGGGATCAGGCGGTGAACACCGCCGGCGGTCGGCCGCCTGATCCGAGCCCAGGGAGCGACGCATGGCGATCCGGGTCATGATCGTCGACGACGAGTGGATACCGCGACACACATTCCGCACGGTGCTGTCCGACGCGCCCGACATCGAGGTCGTCGCCGAAGCCGGTGACGGCACCGCCGCTTTGGAGCAGCTGCGCACCACCGACGTCGACGTGGTGCTCATGGACGTCTGTATGAAGCCGATGGACGGGGTGGAGGCCACCCGCTGCATCCGCGCCTCCGGAGCGGAGTGGCCCCGGGTGCTCATCTTGACCGCCTTCGATGCGGACGAGAACGCCTTCGCCGCCCTCAGAGCCGGCGCCAGCGGGTTCTTGCTCAAAGAGTCCTCACCGTCCGAGGTGGTCGCCGCGCTGCGGACGGTGTACTCCGGGGATGCGGTGGTCGCCCCCGGCCTGACCCGGCGCCTGCTGGACCGGTTCGTTCCCCTGCTGCCGGCGGAGCACCGGTCCGTCCCCCAGACGCTGGAGGTGCTGACCGAGCAAGAGCTGCGGGTCCTGGAGTTGGTGGCCCAGGGCTTGTCCAACGCCGAGATCGCCGGGCAGCTCACGCTGGCCGAGAAAACCGTCAAGACGCACGTGGGGCACATCTACCAGAAGCTGGGGCTGCGGGACCGGGCGCAGGCGGTGATGTTGGCCTACAAGACCGGCCTGGTCAAGCTCCACCACTTCCCGGAAAGCGCCGGCTGACCGCAGGCCCGGCCGCCGGGTGCCCGCCGACCGGAACACCGGAACACCGGACTCGATGCCGCAGGACGCAGGCCGGCACTAGGTGTGCTGATCGGACAGGTTGGTGACGCGGCCGGCTGGTGTGGCCGCCGATGCCGGTGTGGGGGCGGTGGTCGTACCGGTCCAGCCAGTCGGGGAACGCCGCCTGCCGTTCGGCGTCCGAGGTGTGGGGCCGTTGGTGGGTCCGTTCTCGAGCAGGGTGCGGTGGAAACGTTCGGCCTTGCCGTTGGTCCACGGCCGCAGGGCCGGGTCCAGCGGGGGCCGGTGCCCGGTTCGCGGCGGGTCTGGCGCCAGGTGTTCTCGGGGCAGGCCCGGACGTCGTCGGTGAGGACCCGTCCGGTCGGGATGCCGCGTGCGGCGAACCGGGCGGCAGCCCGGGTGGGGAAGCCGACGCAGGTGCCGGTGGTCTTGCCGGGCAGGTCTTCGGTGCGGACGAGGCGGGTGTGGTCGTCCGGGGCGGTGTGCGCGTAGGCACAGCCGTTCCCGGTCCGGTTGCGTCGGCCTTCGGCACGGCCCCGGGTGCGGTACCCGCCGTCGGAGATGCGGCCGAGTTCCTCGACGTCGGTGTGGATCAGTTCGCCGGGCCGGGCACCTTCGCAGCGGCGCCCTGGTTCGCCGGTGGCCCGGTCCGGCGTGGCCGGGGCCGGCAGGTTGTTGCGGCACAGGATGCGGTGCGCGGTGGAGGCGGCGGTGCCGCAACGTGCTGCCGGACGCACCGGGCCGGACGCAGCCCGCCGGTCGGCGTCAGCGGGGCATCACGGTGGGACACGGGCCCCTGGCGGCCGGCGGTAGACGTCGCAGTCCACACCGAATCCAGAAGGCCCTCCCCCGTTCAAGCACCCAGCACCCGTGTCACCGACGTCCCGGGACAGCGCACCCAGGCCCCGAGCACACGTGGCCGCGGCCCGGAGCCGGGCTCGGGTGCAGCCGCCGGCCTCTTAGGTGGCTGGGTTCAGCGTCCTCCCCGCTCACACGCCCGATACGCCCCCCGGATGGGGGGTGCATCCCCCGGGCGGCGGGGTCTGCCCGGATGCCCGGGGTCGGGACCGCGGTCTGAGGTGCGGTGTGCGCCTGCGGGCTGATCGGCGTCCCTGAACGGGCCACCGGTTGGACCGCGAAGGCCGGGCCGGGGCCCGACGACCCGCGCTCCCTCCCTTCCTACCTTCGGAAGTGTTCTCCCCGGAGACAACGCCCGGCTTCGCCGCGGCCACGGCCGAGGCGAAGCGCGCGAGCGTGTGGGGAACCGCACGAGCCGTGCGGGCGGGCCGGTGGCCTGCCGTGTGCCAGCCCCGGGGAGGCGAGGCCGTGGACCGGCCTCCCCTCTCCCCGTCCGCTCAGCGGTCGCTCACCGCTGGTGGACGACATCCTGATGAACGACAAGAAGGAGATCACGAACATGGGTAACAACGACCTCGCCCGTTTCAAGGCCCGGAAGCAGGAGCTCATCGAGGTGATCCAGCGTCTGCGCAAGGTGGCCGCCGACCTCGGGGACACCGCGGCTGTCACGGCGATGGACGCGCTGGCGGCCAAGGTCGACCGGGACGTGTTCAAGGTGGTGTTCCTCGGCCAGTTCCGCCGGGGCAAGTCCACAGTGATCAACAGTGAGTTGGGCCGCGAGGTACTGCCGGCCTTCGCCGTGCCCACCACGGAGATCCCGATCGAGGTGAGGTACGGCGAGGAGCCCTACGCGGTGCTTCACCCGCGCGACGGCGGTGCTCAGGTGCGGATTCCGGTGGAGCAGCTGGCGGCGCACGTGGTGATCGACAACGAGCAGCCGGAGCGCAAGAGCCGGTTCGAGCGTTGCGAGGTGTACTACCCGCTGCCGCTGTGCGAGAACGGGGTGGAGCTGGTCGACACGGCGGGCACGGACGATGACGAGGAACGCGAGCGGGTCACCTTCGAGTACCTCACCCAGGCCGACGCCTGCGTCTACGTGCTGGACTGCACCCAGCCCATGGGGATCAACGAGCGGGACTTCCTGGTCGACCGGCTGCTGCCGCTGGGCCAGGAGGACATGTTCTTCGTCTACAACCGCATCAACCTGGTCCCGGAGGAGGAGCGCGACCGGGTCATCGAGGTCGCCACCGCCCGGGTCACCCGCATCAGCGCCGACGGCCGACCGCTGCGGGTGAAGCCCGAGCGGATCTTCTTCCTCGACGCCAAGGGCGCGCTGGACGGCTGCACGGCTGCCGATCCCCAGGCGGTGGCCGTGTCCGGGCTGCCCGAGTTCGACAGGGCGCTGCGGACCTTCCTGGCCCAGGAGCGCGGGCGCGCGAAGCTTCTGGGTCCGGCGCGGGAGTTGCGCTACAAGGTGCAGGACGCCAGGCGGATGGTGGCTGACCGGCAGGCGATGTACCACCAGTCCCTGGAGGAGCTGGAGGCCAACTACGAGGCCGCGCAGCCGCAGCTGGAGCTGCTCGAGCAGCAGCGCCGGACCATCGCGGGGTCGCTGGCGATGCAGATCACAGCCATCGAGCAGGACGTCGAGGCCGCCGCGCGGAGCCTCTTCGCAACACTGGCCGAGGAGTGCCCGCAGTTCACCCTGCAGGCGGAGCTGGAGCACAAGCTGGGTGCCAACCCGCTCACGCACAAGCAGCAGGTCGAGGCCGTGGTCGAGGAGCTCGCGGAGGTCGTGGACCAGTGGATCAAGGACCGGGCCTTCACCTGGACCCAGGACACGCTGGCCCCGCTGCTGGAGGAGAGCACGGCAAAGCTGCACGAGGGCGTCAGCACGGACCTGGAGCACTTCCTGGACACCGCCCACAAGGTGATGGACACCGTGTCCGGCAACCGGAAGCTGAGCATGGACGACGGGGCCGGTCCCCCGCTGGAGCGTGTACTCGCCGGGCTCGGCGGCACCGTGCTGCTCGACCCGGGCCTCGGGGCCATCGGGGCCCGCTTCGGCGCCGGGGAGATGGTCCGGGCGGTTTTCCCCCAGTTGGCCGTGCTGGTCATCGGCCTCATGGTCGGTCTGGGGCCGCTGGGCATCATGGCGGCACTGACGGCCACGGCCCTGTTGCTGTTCCCCGGCAGGCTGGAGCGGATGACGAACAAGGTCCGGGAGAAGGTGGGTGAGGAGATCGCGGACGGCATCCGCAGCCAGGCACCGGACACCGCGCGGGAGATCGCCTGCGGCGTGGGCGAGCGGCTGCGCGCGCTGGCCGACGCTGTGGACACCGGCCTGGAGGCGCGCGCGGCCTCGGTGCGGCAGCAGATCGAGGCCGCGTTGCACGACAAGCGGGTCGGCCAGAAGACGATCGACGAGCAGCAGAAGCTGATGCTGCGGCTGGCCCAGACCCTCAACGAGATCGAGGCCGCACGCAGCGGTCTCGAGGACGCCGTCCGCGGCTGAGTGACCCTCCGTCACGGCCCCGGTACCCGGCCTGAACCCGGGTGCCGGGGCCTCAGTCTGCGCCTGGCCACGCTCGTGCATCTCCGCCACGGGACGCCCCCAGGACGTGCCGGCCTGCTGGCTCCACGCGGGCCGTTCCACCGTCGCCTGGTCCGTCGATGAGGTGCGGCTGCTGCTCGCCGCGTGAGGACGCACCGCCAGCCCCCGGAACGCAAGGACCGGGACAGGTCCGTCTCCGGCAAGAGCAAACAGGACGCCGTCGAGGCCGTGGTGCTCACGGACGGGGACGGTCGAGTGCTGTACTGCAGCCCGCCCGAGCCCGGCAGCTGCGCGGACATCACGCACGCCCATCAGTTGGGGCTGGTCACGTTCTCGGCTGACGGCCCCGCGGTGGAGATCCTCGCCGATGCCGACCACCAGGGCCTCGGGGCGCGGACCCGGGGCACGTGGTGACATCCCCGCACCGCACGTTCAAAGGCAACGCCCGGACCGGTGGGAGGAGATGTACGAGCGGCAGCGCAAGGCGCACTCCTCACGACGTATCCGGGTCGAGCACGGCATCGTCCGCCTGAAGTCATCCCCGGGAGCGAGTCCCGGCTTGCCGCGCTGGTCTCTTCCTACCGCCGGCAGGCGGCAGTGCGCGAAGTGCCGGCCGCAAGAGGGCTGCTGCGCGGGGCTCCGCGTCGGGCTCCGGCCCGGGCGATGCTCTCGCCCCGGCCGCCTCCTCGCCGGTGCGGGTGCGTCGGGCCGGTCGCCGTGACCGGCCGTCGGTGCTGCTGCGGCGGCAGATCCTGGGCGGCTGCGCGGTCCGGGACGGTGAGCGCGGCGAGTGCCGGGGAGCCTGCGCGACCGGTTCCTGTTCGCGTTGCCGGCGGAGAGCGGGGCGCGGATCGGCAAGGCCATGAGCCTGCGGATCAGCGACTTTGTCATGGGCCGGGGCGGGGCACCGTAGGGGAGTGTCGTGCCCCGCGTGGGCGAGGCCGACGGTGCCCGGGTGAAGACGATGCGGGCCCGGCACGTCTACGCCGGTACCGACCCGTAACTCCTCCACGCGGACCACCTGCCCCGCCCCTCGCTGCGCGCCGAGGAACGCCCCCCGGCGTCCGGCTGCGCTTCACCGACCTCGAACTACGCCACCGCCGACGGGCCCGCTGCGAGGACCGCGCCCGAGGCGCCCGTGACACCGGCCTTGCGTACCCCGCCCCTGCACGACACGGCCCAGAACCCGATCCGGCTGGAGATCCTTCCCCCCGCACTCGGCACCCTCGCCTGGCTGCCGGTGCTCGCCCTGACCGGCGAGGCCCGCCGCCCGCCCGACGCGAGAGCCGGGCCCTCGGTCTGACCCGGCCCGCGAAGATCCCACCACACGGACGCGGAGTCCCCGTCAGCAGACCGACGAGGACTCGTGAACGATCGAGGCCAACTGATCAGTAGGTCACCTTCATCTCGAACGCGACTGATCCAGAAGCGTTGTAGAACCCTCCCTCGATGTGGAGGTCTCCTTTTTCGTCCGTCAGGGTGCCTTCCATGATTGCTCCTTCCGCGATCTTGTTTTGGAGCACCTGGTCACCCTCGGGTACCTGCACACCGGCGGGAAGGCAATCGGAGATGAGGTCGACCGGCCAGGCGATGAGAGAGCTGTCCGAAGCCTTCACCAGCTGTGCTTGGACCTGGCCAGTGCCCTGATCGTACGCGACGTCCCAGTCGTCGAAGGGAACATCCGGGATCGTCCACGGATTCTCCGTGGTGACTCCTCCGCTCACTGTCGCTTTTCCGCCCGTCGCGATGTGGAAGCTTCCTGCGTCGAACAGAGGGTTGGTGCTGAGCAGCAGTATCTCGACGTCGTTGTCGGTCACTCCCTCCTCGGCGCCGTAGAGGTTGATTTCCGTCTCGAACGAGCCGCTGACAGGCTCCTGCGGCTGCTCACAGACGGTCGCCTGATACATGACCTCTGCGACAGCGCTCTTCTTCACTGCCTCGTTCACCCGCGGGTCGCGTTCTCCGCCCTGCGCTTTTGCGGTAGCGCCGAAGAATATCGCAGGAATCAGTACCGCGAGTGCGGTCGTGATCCGCATCATGTGCTTCATGGACATACCTTTCTCGACATTTCCTTGCCTATTGATGCAGGAGCTCCCTGCGGAGGAGGACCGGGCCCGTGCATAGCGCGGCGATGTCCTCAGCGGCTTTGAGTCTGGTTTCCACGGGGCCGCACCCTTTTTCGGGGGTCTTCTTCTCGCGGTGGCTCCTGCAGAGCGGGCCGTCAGGATCCGTGAGTCCGTGGACACGGGCCACGCGCGGGGCCCTCCCCCAGCTCGACGCGACTGTCTGTCGATCCTCCTCTCGATTGACCGGATCGGTCACAGACCGAGTGACAGATCCAGTCGCACGAGTTCCGCATACGTACGAATCTCGAATTTGGATCGGATGCGGCGCAGGTAGCCGTCGACGGTGTGGACGGAGACGCCGATACGGCGGGCCGTGCCCCCGTACGTGCATCCCTGGGCGATGTAGTGCAGGACCTCCTCCTCCCGCGGGGAGAGTCTGGGCTGCCGTGTCGCGGGGGCTGCGCCGGACGGTGCCGGCGGGGCGGCGTGGTGCGGGTGCATGGAGTCCATGGCTCTTCTTCCTGGGTGCAGGGCCGGCGTGCCGGTCACCGAGGGTTGACGGTGGTTGCTGTCGATGTTCTGCGGTCAGGCAGCGGCAGTGACGTGGAGGCCCACGCGGGCCTGGCGGCCCTCATCGCTGTCGTGGATCTCGGTCCACAGTGCGAGGAACTCGACGATCCAGGTGCCGCGACCGTGCTCGTCGGCGGGCATCTGCGACCGCGGGTCCTCGTGCGTGACCTCGGGCCCGGAGTCGGTGACGGTGATGACCAGCAGGTTCTCCTCAAGGGCCAGGCACACGGTCAGATCGGCGTGGCCGTGCTGGACCGCGTTCGCAGCGAGCTCGTCGACGACCAGCACGGCAGAGTCCCGCTCGTCCTCGGCGATGCCCCAGCGGCGAAGCTGATCGTCGGTGAAGCGGCGGGAGCCGGGAACCGAGACCTCCCGGGAAGGGAGGGTGAGAACGGCCTGGTGGGCGGTCGTGGTGTGCGGGTCGGTGAGGAGCATCTTCGTCGCCCTCTTCGGAAGAGATGTGCCCGGACGAATCCTCTTCAGTTCGTCCTTGAGCTGGTAGTTCCTGCTTTCGCGCTGTCTCCGGGGAGAACACTTCCGAAGGTAGGAAGGAGGGGAGCGCGCGTCGTCGGGCCCCGGCCCGGTCTTCGCGGTCCAACCGGTGGCCCGTTCAGGGACGCCGATCAGCCCGCAGGCGCACACCGCACCTCAGACCGCGGTCCCGACCCCGGGCGTCCGGGCAGGCCCCCGCCACGGAGGATCCGGCCTGCCGGCCGGTCTCGCCGACGCCACCGGCCTGACCGGAGCCTCCAGCGATGCGCTACGCCGGCACCTGCGCCCACTCGGCACCCGCCACGCCCCGGGCGGATCACGACCGGTCCTGCAGCGATGCTCACCGACGGCGGCAAGCGATCGCCGGCCTGGCCCTGCTGCACCACCAGCCCGAGGTCTTCGGTGTCGGCCCGGTGGTCGCCGCCCCCACCGCCCGGCGCCTGCCGGCCGACATCGCCCCCGGCACTCTCTCGCGTCCGAGCATCACTCGTGCGGCAGCACGAGAGGTCGCCCGGCTGCAGGCGGCCGAGACCGAGGCCGGATCCCCGCGCCCACGCGGACGGCCGGGAGCTGCCGGGTCTCGTCCTGGACATCGACGCCGCCCTGGTCACCTGCCGCTCCGACGAGGAGCAGGCAGCACCGGCCTGCAAACACGGCTTCGGCTGTCACTCGCTGCTGTGCTTCCCGGACAACACCGGCGCAGCCCTGGCCGCCCTGCCCAGTGCGGGCAACGCCGCCGCCGACCACATCACCGTCCTCGATGCCGCACTCGTGCAGGTCCCCTACGCCCACCGTCACGACGTCCTCATCCGCGCGGACGGTGCGGGAGACGCGAAAGCATCCTGATCCGCGTACAGACCCCGCGCACGCGCGGCATCCACCCCTTCCCTTCCGTCGGACACCCCGTCACCAGGCCGGTCCGCCGCGCTGGAACAGGACGGCACCCTGCGTCACGGTGCGCAGGTCGCCGAGCTGACCGGCATGATCGAGCTGGACGGCTGCCTGGAGGACACCCGGATCATCATGCGCCGCGAACGTCCGCACCCCGGCGCCCAGCTCTCCTTGTTCGACCCGGACGGGGACCTGCGCCACCAGGCCCTCCTCACCGACACCTCTTGCGGCGGCGGTTCCTTGCAGCATCTGGCGGCCCATCACCGCGCGCACCGCGTCCAGGACCGCATCCGGCGCCGTCGCCTCCGATGCCTCCGTGGGACGGACGACGATCGCACCCACGCCTCCGGCACAGTTCGACCGCCGCGCCTGGTGGCCGTCTCCTATCCTGAACCGTGTGCTGCCGAACGTCGACATCGAGGGTGAGGCACTGAGCAGGTGTGTCCCTGCCCACGCGACCGGGCCCGCCGCAGCGGTGCGGCGGCTCCCCGTCGGCCGGGACTGAGCCGGCCATGACGAAACCAGGTGACGGCGGTCCGCGACCACGCGGCGCACGGTGGGGGGAAGCGGCGGTCACGGCGACGGCGTTCGCGTTCTGTCTGCTCGGCGGGGTGATGCAGGTCGACGACACGCTGTCAGCGCCGCCTGCAGCTGCCTACTTCATCGCCGTGGTGTCCTGTGCCGTGCTGCCGGTGCGGCGCCGGGCGCCGCTGGCCGCCCTGGCGGCCACGACCGCGGTCGGCGTGCTGGTGCCGCCCCTGGGCCTCCTGCTCACCCCGCTCATCGTGGCCCCCGCCGTGATCACCGCTTACTCCTACTCGCTCGCCGCGCGCACTGAACGGCACGCGGCGAGCGCGGTGTTGCTCACTTCCGCGGCGCTGGTCACCTCCATCCCCTTGTTCGGGGACTTCTCGTGGAAGGACGCGAGCAGGATGGGAGTGGTGGCGGTTTTCCCTCTGGTGGCCGGTGTCCTGGGTCACTCGGTGCGCAACCGGCGGGCCTACCTGGCGGCCGTGGAGGAGCGGGCCCGGCGGGCCGAGGAGAGCCGGGACAGCGAGGCGCGCCGGAGAGTGGCCGAGGAACGGGTGCGCATCGCCCGGGAACTGCACGATCTCGTGGCCCATCAGATCACCCTGGCCAACGCGCAGGCCACGGTCGCCGCCCACTTCTTCGACACCCGTCCGGAACAGACCCGCAAGAGCCTCGAGGAGCTCGTCGAGACCACCGCCGAGGCGCTCGACGACCTGCGGGCCACGGTCGGTCTGCTGCGCCAGTCCGGGGACGCGGCGGCGCCCGCCGAACCGGCGCCCGGGCTGTCCCGGCTTCCTGCGCTCCTCGAGTCCTTCCGCCGTGCGGGCCTGGAGGTGTCGGTGCACCAGGAGGGCACGGCCAGGCCGCTGCCGCCGGGAGTGGACCTCACCGCCTACCGCATCGTCCAGGAGGCCCTGACCAACGTGACCAAGCACGCCGGTACCGGCAGCGCCCGGGTGCGCCTCGCCTGGAGACGCGATCGCGTGACCATCACCGTCGCCGACGACGGGAAGGGCCCTCGTACGGCGTCGACCGCGTCCCCGGGCCCAAGCGCGTCGACGGTGCCGGACCGTCCGCCCGGTTACGGTCTGATCGGGATGCGTGAACGTGCCACCGCGGTCGGGGGACACCTCTCCGCGGGCAGGCGCCCGGAGGGCGGTTTCCTCGTCTCCGCCCAGCTGCCCCTCCCGCCCGTCAAGGAGACGGCGCAAAGGCCTGACGGAGCGACGACCATCGGGGGACGAATGCCGGACGCGGTGACGGGCGACGAACGGACGGGCGACGGAGAGGCCGGGGGTGCACCGTGACGCTCAGGGTGCTGCTAGCGGACGACCAGGCCCTGCTGCGCGGTGCCTTCCGGATGCTGCTCGACAGCGCCGACGACATCACCGTGGTCGGCGAGGCCGCCGACGGCAGGGAGGCGGTGAGACTCACCAGGGAACTGCGTCCGGACGTGGTGGTCATGGACATCCGCATGCCCGAGGTGGACGGGCTCACCGCCACGGCTGAGATCTGCGCGGACCCGGAACTGCGCTCCAGCCGCATACTGATCCTCACCACGTACGAGACCGACGAGTACGTCGCTCAGGCGCTGCGCGCGGGGGCCGGCGGCTTCATCGGCAAGGGCATCGGGGCCGCGGACCTGGCGGACGCCGTGCGTACGATCGCCGACGGCGACACCCTTCTGTCCCCCGCCGCCACCCGCTCCTTGGTGGCCCGTTTCCTGGCCACACCGGAGGCAGTCCCACCGCACCGCTCCGAACAGCTCGCCGCGCTCACCCCGCGTGAACGCGAGATGGTGGCTCTGGTCGCGACCGGCCTGTCCAACCAGGAGATCGCCGAGCGGATGTTCCTCAGTCCCTTCACCGTCCGCGCCCACGTACAGCGCGCCATGACGAAGCTGGGGGCCCGCGACCGGGCGCAACTCGTCGTCATCGCCTACCGGACAGGCCTGGCCCACGCCGCCCCCGAGGACGGCACGGACCGCCTGTCGTAGTCCGGTACTTCGCGCGGCGCCGACGCCCCGGTCGCCGAGGCGTTCGGCACCTCCCGCCGTTGCGGCGCGACCGGTCTTGCCGGCCATGGGGGGCGACTCGGTGATCCGTGCGGCCGAAGCGATCGCGGCGTGCCACCGCACCGGGCGTGCTTCCCGGTGACGGCGATGGGGATCCCGAGTCCGAGGCCCCGATCGATGACGGCGCATGGACAGCGGCGGTGGGCTTCGGTGGTCTGACGGGCGGCCGCCGAGCCGAGTCCGGTGCCGCTCGGGTCGGCGCGGTGGTGGAAGCGGCGGAGGACCGCCTGGCGTTCGTCGGCGGGGACACCGAGGCCGTCGTTGACCTGCGTGACCGCGTGACCGTGTTCGGTGGTGACCGACACCTCGATCCAGGAGCCGGCCTGCCGTTCGGCGTCGGGCGGCAGGCCGTCGCGGAGGCGGTCGGCGCCCAGCGGCTGTGGGCAGCAGGTGCCGTAGTCCTGCAAGGGCGAAGTGACCTGCTCGTTCGGCGGGTTGCCGGCCGTCCTCGCGGACCGTCGGGCCGGGCGGTCCGCGCAGTGGGCTGCTCGGCGCGCTGTCACTGCACGCGCGTGGGCACACGTTCGCGGGACGGTCCGCACGGCCGCCCCGCACCCCGCACCGTCCCGCGGCACTCCCCACGTCCAAGCCGTCGTCAGCGGTGACGGAGAAGTCCGGCTGGAGCACTGGGTGTTGCGGGTCATGACGTTGTCGGCAGCGCGGCCGTGCCGGACGACCGGCGTGCGGTGACAGCGGTTCTCGTCAGCGGATGTCATGGCCGGGGTGTGTCTGGTCGTACGCGTGCCGCGCCTCGGTGATGACGGCACGGTGGGCAAGCGACCAGTCGGCGAGTTCCTTGACCAGGTGGGTCAGGCCGGCCCCGGTCTCGGTCAGGCGGTAGTCGACCCGGGCCGGGACGGTCGGGTAGACGGTGCGCAGCACGAGGCCGTCCCGTTCGAGCCTGCGCACGGTGAGCGTGAGCATGCGCTGGGAGATGCCGTCGACGGCGCGCTGCAGTTCACGGAACCGACGCGGTCCGCTCGCTAGTTCAACGATCACGAGCACCGACCATTTGTCCCCGATGCGGTCCAGGACGTCGCGGATGCCGCAGTCGGGGTGGTCCTCGCGTCCGCAGGGGTCGAGGTCGGCGGGGGCGGTTACCCCGGTGTGCGTGGGTGACATCAGACTGCCTTCTTGTGGCCGGCGGGCGTGTGATCAAGGATCAAGCGTAGTTACCGATGAGAACCACGACGGAAGACTGTGACTGACATGATCCTGGTGACCGGAGCGAACGGGAACCTCGGCTCGGCCACCCTTGCGGCGCTGCGCGCCCGCGGTGTCGCCGCGACGGGCGGCAGCCGCACGCCGGGCGAGGGGATGCGGCGTCTCGACTTCGACGACCACGCGAGTCTCGATCTTGCCGAGGTGTCGACCCTGGTGCTGGTCTCCGCCGGTTATGCCGAGGACGACCAGGTCGTCGCCCGGCACGCGGCGGTCCTGGACGCCGCCGTCCGCGACGGCGTCGGCCACGTCGTCTACACGAGCCTGACCACGGCCGGCGACCATCTCGGTTTCGCTCTCGCGCACCGTGCCACCGAACGCCTCGTGCAGGCGAGCGGATTGCCGTGGACGATTCTGCGCAACGGCCTGTACGCCGAACTGTTCGGCGGCCTGCTGATGTGGGCCGGAGACGGCGTGGAGTCCGCGTTCGGGGACGGAGCCCTGGCCGCGGTCGCGCGGGAGGATCTCGCCGATGCCGCGGCGGCCGTTGCGGCGCAGCCGACACGGCACAGTGGGCGGGTCCATGACCTTGTCGGTACGCCGATCACGGCGGGCCAGGTGGCCGACCGGCTCGGGGTCCCGCACCGCACCATCGGCCTGGGAGAGTACCGGCGCAGGCTCCTCGACGGGACGCCGGGACTCCTGCCGTTCCAGCCACCCATGCTCGCCTCGATCGCCACCGGCGTCCGACACGGCTTCCTGGGCGGCACCGCCCCCGACCTCACCGGCCTCCTCGGCCGCCCGGCCCGCGATCCACTGGCTACGGCCGTTGCAGCCGCGTCCGCCACCCGGCCGGAGCAGGCCTCCGAGTAGGCGCTCGTTCCCTTGCACGGGGACCTGCGGCGGATCACGCCAGCGGCCCGCTCGCCACGTCACCCCCGTTCACGGGGACAAGCCCTGAATCACAGGAGTGAACCGCTCGCTCCGTCCTCCATCCACATGCGGCCCCGGCGACGCTACCCCGGCGGCCTGTCCGACGCCCGATGGGAACTCATCCGCCCCGCCCTCCAAGCCCGGCGGGACGCCCGAGTCGGCGTCCGCCGCCCCACCCACGACCTGCGCGACCTCGTGGACGCCGTCCTCTGCGTCGACCGCACCGGCATCTCCCGGGCGCCATCTCCCCCACGACTCTCCGCCCCGGCACCTGCCTCCTCGGCTCACAGACCGTCAAGACCCCGCCAACGTCCGCCTCACCGACCAGGGCTTCGACCCCGCCCGAAGGATCGCCGGCCGCACGCGCCCGTCTCCAAAGCATGGGCCGACTCCGGCTCCGAGGACGCCGTCATCGAACATGCCGCCACCCGCGGCATCGACCCCTCAGAAGGCGCTTCGGGTCATCCGGGAACGCTGGGGCACCGCCGCTCGTCCGCCCGGGGCGGGACAGTCCGGCTGTCGCTCGGGCCACCACACTTCCGGTCAAGTCCCGCCCCGGCCCGGGGCGGCCTGTAGTGCGTAGGCACCAGAACAGGCGAGTGCCTGGTCCGGGTGCACCAGGCCGAGACGGCTGCGGGGGACGATGCCCGCCAGGGCGCCGCAGGGAAGTGTGGGAGGCGCGCGAGATCCCGCGCTTGTCCCTTGTCCAGTGGTGTCTGGAGTGATCAGCAAGTGACGACTTTCCTTTACCGGATCGGACGGTGGGCCTCCCGGCGGCGCCGGCTCGTGGGCGGTCTGCGGCTGGGTGTCCTGGTGCCGGCCGTCGCCGCCGGCACCAGGACGCCGGCCAGGGAGGAAGAGGACCTCTCCACGCCCGGCACCGAGTCGCAGAAGGTGTTCGGCCTCCCGGGTGAACGCCGATGAAGAGGACGCCCGTATCCGAAGTCGTGGTCTCCCCGGTCCGCCTCGGGTGGCTGTCGATCGGTGCCCTCGGCATCCTGGCGCTCGCCCTCGGCACCCTGCAGTCAGTGGTGGAGCCCGCCCTCCCGCTGCTGCAACGCGAGCTGGGGGTCAGTCCTGCCGAAGGGGCTTTGATCGGCAACGCGTTGCTCATCACCGGCGCGGTCGTCACACCCGTCGCGGGCAAACTCGGCGACCGCTACGGCGGAAAGCGGGTGCTGGTCCGGCTGATGGCCGTGGTCTCGGTGGGTGGTCTGATGGCCGGCCTGGCACCGAACCTGCCGGTGTTGTTGCTCGGCCAGGTGTTGCAGGGCGTCATGGTGGGTGCGCTGCCCCTCTCCTTCATCCTGGTGCGCAAGCACCTCACGACAGGGGAGTCACAGACGGCGATCGGGCTGGTCCTCTCGCTGTTCACGGGCGGCAGCATGGTGGGGACGCTGGTTGCCGGGCCGATCGCGGAAGGACTGTCCTGGCAGTGGATGTTCGCGCTGCCGACGATCGTGATCATCGCGACGACGTCGGTCGTGGCTCGGCTGATGCCGGATGATCCGCCGATCCGATCGGACGGCGGGATCGACTGGCCTGGCACGGTTCTGCTGAGTGGCACGTTGCTCGCGTTCATGCTCGGGCTCGTGACGGTGACGAGGGACGGCGGCGTACCGCCACTGGCGGTCGGTGCCATCGCGGTGGTCGTGGCCGCCCTCGCGACCGGGTGGGTCGTCGTCGAGCGCCGGGCGGCCTCGCCGATGGTCGATCTGCGCATGCTGGCGAAGCCCGCGATGTGGCACGCGGGTGTGCTCACCTTCGTCCTCACCACCAGTTCCGGAATGGTGCTCCTTCTCCTCCCCCAGCTGTTCGCGGTATCGGCCGACGGGTACGGCTTTGGAGCCGGCACCACCGACATCGGACTGTTCCTGCTGCCCGGCGCCATCGCCGGGGCGGTAAGCGATTCGGTCGGCGGGATCGCGGCGCGGCGTTTCGGTCCGCGCGCCGTGGTCATCGTGAGCACCTTCGTCACGGCGGCCACCATGATCGCCCTGGCGGCGCTGCACACCGCGGAATGGCAGCTCGTCCTCGCGAAGGTGCTGACCGCGTTCGCCGCGGGCGTCGGCACCACGGCGTTGCTTGCCGGCACCGCCACCGCCGCCGAGACCAAGGACACCGGCATCGTCACCAGCCTGCTCGTGGTCACTCGCGTGATCGGCGTCGCCCTGGGCGCCCAGGTCGCCGGCGCGATCCTCGACGCCGGGGCCGAGCCGATGACGGGCCAGCCGGCTGAATCGGCCTTCGTCACAGGGTTCGCCGTTGCCGGCCTGGTCGCCGCGTCGTCACTGCTCGTTGTCCGTTTCACGAAAAAAGGAGTCCAGGCATGACACCCACCGGTCCGTCGATGAACGTGAGCGCCACCAGGAAGCGCAAAGTCCTGATATCCGGGGCCAGTATCTCCGGACCCGCGCTGGCGTACTGGCTGCACCGGTCAGGATGCGCGGTCACCGTGGTGGAGAAGGCCGGCGCGCCGCGCGACGGTGGTTACCCGATCGACGTCCGCGGTACCGCGACGGAGGTGGTCCGGCGAATGGGAATACTGCCGCAACTGCGGGACGCGCACATCGACACACGTCGCTGCACCTTCCTCGACGCCGATGGCGGTGAAGTGGCCTCACTCACCTCGCGTGCCGTCGCGGGCGGTGCCGAGGGACAGGACCTCGAGGTGCGTCGTGGGGATCTGGCCGCGATCCTCTACGCGATGGTCCGCGACGACGTGGAGTTCCTGTTCGACGACTCCATCGCCACCCTCGACCAGTCCGGGCACGGGGTCGACGTCACTTTCCACAGTGGGCAACGGCGCACGTTCGACCTGGTGGTCGGCTCCGACGGCATGCACTCACCTACCCGGGAGTCCCTGTTCGGCCCGGAAGAACAGTTCCACCACTACCTCGGGTACTGCTTCGCCGTATTCACCATGCCGAACACCTTCGGACTCTCCCGCGAGCTCATGGTGTGGAACACCCCGGGGAAAGCCGCCGCCCTCTACGCCGTCGGGGACGACGACGAGCTGCACGCCTTCCTGAACTTCCACCGGCCGGAACCGCCGGTCGATGTCCTCCGGGACCCCGGCGCCCAGCGGGACCTGGTCGCCACGGTCTTCGCAGGCGCGGGATGGGAGGTGCCTCGCATGGTCAACGCCATGCACGACGCGGATGACCTGTTCTTCGACACGGCCGGTCAGATCCGCATGCCCCACTGGTCCAGCGGCCGCGTCACGCTCGTCGGCGACGCCGCGTACGCGCCCTCGTTCCTCACCGGGCAAGGCTCAAGCCTCGCGCTGGTCGGCGCCTACGTGCTCGCCGACGCCCTGGCCAGGAACCGGGACCACACTGCGGCCTTCGCCGCATACGAACGCGGCGTTCGCAAGTTCGTGGCCATGAATCAGGCACTGGTCGACAACGGTGCGGCCACGTTCTTCCCCACCACGGCGCGGGCCCTGGAGCAACGCAACACCATGCTGCGTGGCCTCGACACCATGCCCTCCGCAACAGCACGGCCGGCCCACTCAGCCCTTGCGCTGCCCGAGTTCGCCCCGATGCCGTGACCTGGTCGTTGCGGGACATGACGTTGGTGACACGGGCCGGTGCCGGTGAAACCGGGGTGCCTCGACGGGCATCGGTCGGGTACCGTGCGGGCCATGTCGAGTCCTGAGTCGGACGAGGTGGGGGCTTTCGGTCACGCCGTCAGCCCCCTGGACCACTGAGCTCGTAGCCCTGTCGTCGCGCCGCGTCCTGCGGCCGGGCGAGTGTGCCTTCGGGGCCGGCCGCGGTGACGAGATGACCTTCTCGTGCCTCTCCTCACCTCGGAGCCACTCGATGCCTCTCCCGCTGTATCTGCTTGCCATGGCGGTCTTCGCCATGGGCACCTCGGAGTTCATGCTCGCCGGTCTGTTGCCGGACATCGCCTCGGATCTCGACGTCACCGTCGGGACGGCGGGCGCGCTCACCTCGGCCTTCGCTCTCGGCATGGTCGTCGGTGCTCCCCTGGTGGCCGCGCTTGCCCGCAACTGGCCCAGGCGCTCCAGCCTCCTGGGGTTCATCCTCGCTTTCGCGGCAGCTCACGCCGTGGGCGCCCTCACCACCAGCTTCCCGGTCCTGTTCGCCACCCGGGTCGTCGCCGCGCTCGCGAACGCGGGGTTCCTCGCCGTCGCCCTGACGACTGCCGCCATGCTGGTCTCACCCGGCAGGAAGGGGCGTGCGCTGGCCGTGCTGCTGTCGGGCACGACGGTGGCCACGGTCGCCGGTGTCCCCGGCGGGTCGGTACTCGGCACGGTCCTCGGCTGGCGGGCCGCGTTCTGGGCCGTCGCCGCTCTCTGCCTGCCTGCCGCTCTCGGCATCCTGAAGGCGATCCCGGCGGGGCCCGTGGAGGAAGAGGCGACTGGCGGGCCGGCCTTGCGAGCGGAGCTCGCCCGGCTCACCAGGCCACCGCTGATGCTGGTGATGCTGCTCGGCGCGCTGGTGAACGCGGCCACGTTCGGAAGCTTCACCTTCCTCGCCCCCGTCGTGACCGGCACCGCCGGGCTGGGCGAGTTGTGGATCTCTGTCGTTCTGGTGCTCTTCGGCGCCGGTTCCTTCGCCGGGGTCACCGTCGCCGGCCGGCTGTCCGACCAGCGTCCCGGTCTGGTCCTCGCAGTCGGCGGCCCGCTGCTGCTCATCGGCTGGCCGGCCCTGGCGGTGCTGGCCGACGAGCCGCTCGCCCTGCTCGTCCTCGTGTTCGTGCAGGGCGCCCTGTCGTTCGCGCTGGGCAGCACCCTGATCACCCGGGTCCTCTACGAGGCCGCGGGAGCCCCCACCATGGCCGGGTCGTATGCGACCGCGGCACTCAACGTCGGCGCCGCCGCCGGCCCCCTCATCGCCGCGGCCACCCTCAGTACCCCGGCCGGGAACCTCGGGCCGCTGTGGGCGAGCGGGTTCCTGGTTGCGATCACACTGCTCATCGCGTTCCCTCTCCGCACCGTGGTCACGGCCGGCCGAAGTGCCGAGGCGCTCCAGTGACGCACGCGAACGCCCCTGAACATCGAGGGACGCCGAAGGCTCGTCGAACGCTGTCACAGCCGTCCGGTCTCCCCCGTGGCCGCCGAGGCCGGCGCCTCCCGCGCCTCACCGCCGCCGTCCGGTGGGAAGAGGGTCGCTGGATCGCCGCGATCTCCGGCCCCTTTGCCGCTCATATGGAGCGGCATGCAAGCTATGCGCCCTTTGTCGTGCGCTAGAATTCTTTACCGAGCCGTGACGCTCCATTGAGCAGTCGATTGCTCAATCTGTGGAGCTTGTCCTTGTGACGGAATCTGGATCTGGGTGCGACGGGGGGACGTGACATGGATCGAATGGTCCAGGCCGTTGACCTGCCCGCTACCGGGACTTCCTGCCGTGCGCCCGTCACGGCTGTCAGGACTGTGCGTATCGACAACGCGGCTCGTGACAGCGTCCCCGACTCGGGCAGTGCTGTTCTCGGCGTCTGATCTCCCGGTCCGACGCACACACGGTGGGCGAGCCGAAGCCGCCTGCGGCACTGCCGCCCGGCCGGATGGCCGGACGCCGACCACCCCCTGACCGGCCGCCCGCACCCACTCCGAGACCGGCTCGGTCGTGTCTCGCTCGACCTGACCGAGCGTTCCCGTACGCCCGGCCCCATGGCCGACCTCATCGGCAGCGCCCGCTTGCCGCCCGTGACCACGAAGGCACAGACGCCGTCGCCGAACCGGAGGACAGACGCCCGTGCACAACACCACCGCCATGCTCATCGAGCTCGGGGCCATCATCCTCGCCCTGGGCCTGCTGGGACGCCTCGCCGGCCGTATGGGCTTCTCGCCCGTCCCCCTCTACCTGCTGGCCGGACTCGCCTTCGGCCACGGCGGCATCCTCCCGCTCAGCGCCAGTGAGGAGTTCACCGCCACCGGCGCCGAGATCGGCGTCATCCTGCTGCTGCTCCTGCTCGGCCTGGAGTACAGCGCCTCCGAACTCGTCGCCAACCTCAAGACCCAGTACCCCTCCGGCGCGGTCGACTTCGTGCTCAACGCCGTACCGGGCGCCGTCGCCGCGCTGATCCTGGGATGGGGGCCGGTGGCCGCCGTCGCGCTGGCGGGCGTCACCTGGATCTCCTCCTCCGGGGTGATCGCCAAGGTTCTCGGCGACCTGCGCCGGCTCGGCAACCGCGAGACCCCCGTCGTCCTCGGCGTCCTCGTCATCGAGGACCTCGCCATGGCCCTCTACCTGCCGATCCTCACCGCCCTGCTCGCAGGCGTCAGCCTGGCCGGCGGCGCCGTCACCCTGCTGATCTCCCTGGGCACGGTCGGCGCCGTCCTCTACATCGCACTGCGCCACGGACGGCTGATCAGCCGCGCGGTCTCCTCCGACAACGCGGAGATGCTCCTGCTGGTCGTCCTCGGACTCACCCTCCTCGTCGCCGGCATCGCCCAGGAACTCCAGGTCTCGGCCGCCGTCGGCGCCTTCCTCGTCGGGATCGCCGTGTCCGGTGAGGTCGCCGAAGGCGCCAGCAACCTCCTCACCCCGCTGCGGGACCTGTTCGCCGCCGTCTTCTTCGTCTTCTTCGGCCTGTCCACCGACCCCGCCGACATCCCGCCCGTCCTCGTCCCCGCCCTCCTGCTCGCCGTCGCCACCGCCCTGACCAAGGTCGCCACCGGCTGGTACGCCGCACGCCGCGCCGGAATCCAGGGAGCAGGTCGCTGGCGGGCCGGCGGCACCCTGGTCGCCCGCGGCGAGTTCTCCATCGTCATCGCCGGACTCGCCGTCGGCGTCGAGCCCCGCATCGGCCCGCTGGCCACCGCCTACGTCCTGATCCTCGTCATCGTCGGCCCGCTCACCGCCCGCTACACCGAACCGCTGGCCCGCCGCCTCATCCGCAGGTCCACTGCCTCGGCACCGGCCACTGCACCCGCCGATGCGGGGTCCGAGAAGTCCCACGCCCCTGTCTGAGCACGTCCGGCAGGCAGTGGCACTCTCGGCCGTGCACCACCAGCAACGGACGGCACCACGACCACGCGGTCCCCTGCGGGTTCGTCGGCGAACGCCGCACCGGACCCGCAACCCGGCGACCGGCAGGAGGACCCATGACCTGCACGCCGCGGCCGGTGCGTTCCTCGACGGCCGCGTCCAGATCCTGGCGGACGCCTCCACCACCGGTCACCGCCTCATCCGTGCCGGACCGCACTCCCCCGCGAGTCGGGCGCGAAGGCCACGGCTCCGGGCCACGGACGGCGTGTGCCGGTGCGCGAACATCTCGCCGCAAGCCGAACCGGCCGGCCCACCGCGGCCACCCCGGAATGAACCGCTCCGCAATTGGTGGAGGCTGTGACGCGCCCCGGTTCCAATGCAGTCACCTTGCTGGACAGCTGAGGCTCCAGACACTCAAGGAGGCTTCCGTGCCCCGCGGTTACCCGGCCGGGTTCCGGTGCGAGGTCCTCGAACTCCTCGCATCCGGGGCACATCACGGCCGCCCGTCGGCAACCGGCTCCCCACGAGGAACCCACTCGTCGGCACCGAGGGCGGCGGCGCGGACCGGCAGATCGCGGCTCGGTGCGCCGCGATCGCCATGACGGTGGTCCGCGGGATTCCTCGGGCGAACACGTCTCCTGGGGAGCTAGGACGTGGACCGGATCGCGGAGATGTCGAACTGCAACCGGACCTTCTCGCTCACCATGGCGCCGCCGTTCTTGAGGCGCTGGTTGTAGACCAGGCCCCATTCGGTGCGGTCGATGGTGGTGGTGCCGTCGAAGCCGGCCCGTTCGTACCCGAACGGATCGAGGACCGAGCCGAGGTAGTCGAGTTGCAGGTCGACGGGCCGGGTGACGTCACGGATGGTCAGGTCTCCCGTCATGCGGAAGCTCTCCCCGCCCTCGTGGACGGTGGAGGTGCTGCGGAACACCATCTCCGGGTAGCGCCGCACGTCGAAGAAGTCGGCGCCGATGAGGTGCGCGTCCCGTTGTTCCACGCCCGTGTCGACGCTGGCGACCCGGATGACCAGTTCGGCCCTCGACTCGGAGGGCCGCGCTCCGTCGAAGTACAGCGTGCTGTCGTAGTCGGTGAAGGCCCCCCGCACCGTCGTCACCATCGCGTGCCGGACGGAGAACCCGATGCGGCTGTGCGGGCGGTCGATGGTCCACCTCCCGGTCAGCGCTCGCAGTGCAGGATCCAGCGCGACACCGGTGCTCCAGGCCTCCGCAGTGGGCGTGCTGGTACCGGCAGCCGGCGTCGGTTCGATGACGGCTGTCTGGCGGCGGCTGAAGATACCCATGAGGTCGTAGGCCCTTTCTGTCTGCTCACCCCGTGCTATCACGGAGTCGGCGGGTGCCACGCAGCGAGATGGTCGGCCTCGTCCGGGTTTCATGCTGTCGACCGCAAAGCTGCACAAGATCGACATGAGTGGTCTCCGGTTGACCGGCGAGGCCGGTCTTCCGTGTGACCAACGTGTTCAGCGACGCCGAGAGGGCCTTGGTGGTCGGGGCTGCCGCCGTGCTCGCCGCTGGTCGTCCCCGTCCGGGCGGCCGGACGCTCCTGGCCGCCTTCACCCCGTTCACCGCCGCCTCACCACGTCCCGGACACGTTCCGGGGCGAAACCGCACCCGCTCAACGTCGAGATCCCTTTCGCCGCGGTGCTGCCCGACCTTTTCGGGCAGGCCTCACGACTCCTGCCCGACCCCCTCCGGACAAGGAACTGGAGCACCGCGGTCGCCTCCCTGCCAGACTCCGGCACGCCGCCGGCCTGCTCCCCGCGGCGAAGAAGGTGCTGCTCGAGCGCACCGCCACCCGATCGGTGCTCGCAGGGCTGGGCGGGGGCACCCTCGACAGCCTCAGCGTCTGGGCCGACGCGCGGCTCAACGTGTACGAGGGTCGCCTGGAGACCGACCGGACCAGGCATCGAGCCCAAGCGGAGAAGATCGCCGGCAACCGGGAAGCCATGAAGCACCTCGTCGAAGCACTCGAGCCGCTCCTCGCGGACTTCGAGCGCGCGCATCCTGGCTCCCGACTCTCGAACAGGGCGTGACCATGACGACATCCGCGCGGGCATGGCCTTTCGCCATGACCCGGGTCATGCGCACCGACTACCGGCTGGTGGCCGCACCGGACTTCCTGCTGCACAGCGGGCAGGCCGCCGGCCTGAACGCCGCTGCGAACGGGAACATCGACCCTGACTGCGTCCACCTCAGGCCCTGTTCCGGTCCGGAGGGTCTCGAGGCTGTGGTGCGCATACCGTGCGGTGCCGCTGCTCACGGCGGGCGTCGACAGACCGGGCGACACGGCACTCGACGAGTTCGGCCGTCACATCCGGCTCATCGAAGGCATCGTATGCCGGCAGCGTCCCGACGCAGTGCTGGGGCGAGGCCGAACGGGCGATCGACGCCCTCGAAGGCTTCCGCGCCGCGGCCACTCGATTCGACGGAAGGGCTTGCGTCTTCCACGGCACGGTGACCGTCACCGCGATCCGCCTGTGGCTCCGCTCCTGAGCCCCCGCTCACTTCCGGTTCGTCCCGGCCCACCGCAGAACGGGGCGGTCGGCGGATGCGTACTCGCCCGCGTTGCTGAACACGCCGGCACAGCGTGGGCGTTCGGCCTTGCCGAAGAGGTGGTCGAACGACCCGCGGGAGCGGCTGGACAAGGAGATCCGGTGCCGTAGCCGTAGACGGTCACGAGATGGTGGTCGACAGGGAGTTCGTCTCGCGGCCCCATGCCGCTGTTTCGCCGGGGTCAGCCGGTCACGGACGGCGCCGCCCGGCCGGGGAACCTCAGCCCCGGTCGCGGCGCGACAGGACCCGCTCCCGGTTCGTCTCCGCGAGGAACCGGACGATCACCGTGAGCTCCTCGGGCGTGAAGCGGCCCCGTGCGAGATCGGTGCCTCGCGCAAGCGGCCGGAAGCAGTCCCTGATCAGTCCCCTGGCTGCCTCCGCGAAGCACAGATGGACCACACGACGGTCGTCGGCTGCCCTGACCCGGCGGATGTGCCCGGCCCTCTCCAGCCTGTCGACGCACGCGGTGACCGCACCCGACGTGAGGTTGAGCTGTCCGCTCAGCCGGCCGGGGGTCATGAGCTCGCCCGTACCGTCCGGATCGGCGTCCAGGACCGCGACCAGGGCCTGGACGTCGGTGGGGTGCAGACCCTGTGCCTGGGCGAACTCGCGGGCGACGCGGTTGAACTCACCGTTCATCCGGCGCAGCAGGACGGCGAACGACTTCAACCCCGTCGGGTCGTCTCCCGGAAGGGGTACCGGAGGGGTGGATGAGCCACTCATGGCTCTACTATAAAGTAACTCAACGATTGAGATATTTACTCGTCGACTCACTTCCTCCACTGCTGGGATGCTCATGAGAACCGCACCGTCCTGGGCCCGATGGCTCGTACCCCTCGTCCTGCTGCTGGTCTGGCTGGGGGTGGGCGGAACGCTCGGACCGTACGCGGGCAAGCTGGGCGAGGTGGCCACCAACGACCAGGCCGCGTTCCTGCCGCAGAGCGCCGAGTCCACGAAGGTGCTCGAGGCCCGTGAGGCGTTCGACCAGTCCGAGACGCTGCCGGCGATCGTGGTCTGGACGGCGGACGGGAACCGGGTCACCGAGGCACAGCGGGCTGCCGCCACCGACTCCGTCGGCACGCTCGTCGGAAGCACCGGTGTCGTCGGCCGGCCGTCACCCGCCCTGCTCTCCGACGACGGCCGGGCTCTCCAGGCCGTCGTCCAACTCGAGCCCGACCTGGGCGAAGAGCTGCCCGCAGTCCTCGACGAGGTCCGTGCGGCGGCGCAGAACGTTCCGGACAGCGAGGCGCAGATCGCCGGCCCGGCGGCGAGCCAGGCGGATCTGTCGGACGCGTTCGCGGGCATCGACGGCCTGCTGCTGGGTGTGGCGCTCGCCGCCGTGCTGGTGATCCTCCTGCTCGTCTATCGCAGCGTCCTGCTGCCGTTCCTGATCATCCTCGGCTCCGTCTTCGCCCTGGGACTGGCCTGTGCCGTGGTCTACGCGTTGGCGGAGCGGGACGTGGTCCGCGTCGACGGCCAGGTGCAGGGCATCCTGTCCATCCTGGTGATCGGCGCGGCGACCGACTACGCCCTGCTGCTGGCCGCCCGCTTCCGCGAGGAGCTCGCCGCGCGCGGGGACCGGGCCGCGGCCGCCGTGGCGGCGGTGCGGCGCTCGTTCGGCGCCATCACCGCAAGCGCCGCCACTGTGGCGCTCGGGCTGCTGGCCCTGCTCGCCAGTGACCTCACGAACAACCGTGCCCTCGGACCGGTGGGCGCCATCGGCATCGTGTGCGCCGTCCTCACCACGCTCACCTTCCTGCCGGCCGTGCTGGCCCTGCTGGGCCGTACCGCCTACTGGCCCTCCCGCCCGAAGCCGTCGGACGCCTCCGCGGAGGGCCACGCGGTGTGGCGTCGAGTCGCCGCGCGAGTGGACGCACGTCCGCGCCTGACCTGGGTCGTGACCGGGCTCGCCCTCGCGGCCCTCGCGGCCTTCTCTCCCACGCTGTCCGCCAAGGGCGTCCCGCTCGACGAGATCTTCGTGAACGACGCTCCCTCCGTCGCAGCCCAGGAGACGATCAGCGAGCACTTCCCCGGCGGGTCGGGAAACCCTGCCGTCATCATCGCCGACGCCGATCGTGCCGACGCGGTGACGACCGCCGCGAAGGACACCGAGGGCGTGGCGTCGGCGGGCGCGGTCTCCGCCTCGGGACGGCCGGGGACCGGTGAGCCGCAGGTCGCCGACGGGCGTGTCCTCGTCGACGCCACGCTGGACGCGGCGGCGGACAGCGACGCGGCCAAGGAGACCATCGAGCGGTTGCGCGAGAACGTGCACGACGTCCCGGGGGCCGACGCCCTGGTCGGCGGGTACACGGCGCAGCAGTACGACACCCAGCAGACCGCCGCTCATGACCGTACGGTGATCGTTCCCGTCGTGCTCGTCATCATCCTGCTGATCCTGGTCCTCCTGCTGCGCTCGCTCTTCGTGCCGGTGCTGCTCGTGGCGACGGTCGCGCTCAACTTCCTGGCGACGCTGGGAGTCTCGGCGCTCGTGTTCGAGCATCTCCTCGGGTTCGGCGGGACGGACGCGTCCGTCCCGCTGTACGGATTCGTGTTCCTGGTGGCTCTCGGCGTCGACTACAACATCTTCCTGATGTCCCGGGTGCGTGAGGAAGCGCTCGTGCACGGCTCGCGGCAGGGCGTGCTGCGCGGACTGACCACGACCGGCGGGGTGATCACCTCCGCGGGTGTGGTGCTGGCCGCCACGTTCGCGGCCCTGATGGTCATCCCGTTGGCGTTCCTGGTGCAGATCGCCTTCATCGTGGCGTTCGGAGTACTGCTCGACACGCTCGTGGTCCGCTCGCTGCTGGTACCCGCGCTCGTGATCGACATCGGGCCCCGGATCTGGTGGCCCAGTGCCCTGGCCCGCGGCGGCGGCCGTCCGGTGGGGCCGGAGCAGCCCGCCGAGCAGCACTCGGCGTAGCTGCGGCCGACGTGCCGAAGGCCCGGCCCGCGTCTAGCGTGGGCCGGGCCTTCGGCATCTCGGAATCACGGAGAGGAGCCGTTCCATGCGGGTCGCACGGAGCCCACTGCACGGTCGGACCGCCGTCGTGACCGGCGCGGCGCGCGGTCTGGGGGAGGCCACGGTCAGGGATCTGGCCGGCCGGGGCGCGAAGGTGGCGCTGCTGGGCCGTGAGGAGCGCACTCTGGCTCGTGTGAGGGACTCCCTGCAGGGGGACTGCGAGTGCTGGGAGGTCGATGTCACGGACGACCGGCGCATGGCCCGGGTGGGAGCGGACGTCCGTGCGCGGCTCGGGCCTCCTTCCATCGTGATCGCCAACGCGGGAGTCGCCGAGGGCGGCCCGTTCGCCGAGTCGGACCCCGCGGTCTGGCGCCGGGTGATCGAGGTGAACCTGCTGGGCAGCGCCACCACCGCCCGGACCTTCATGAAGGACCTGTTCGGCACCCGCGGCTACTTCCTCCAGGTCGCGTCGCTCGCGTCCATCGGTGCCGCGCCGATGATGAGCGCCTACTGCGCGTCGAAGGCGGGCGTCGAGTCCTTCGCCCACTCCCTGCGGGCGGAAGTGGCCCACCGTCACGTGGGGGTGGGCATCGCCTACATCAACTGGACGGACACCGACATGGTCCGGGACGCCGACGCGCACGCGGTGCTGCGGGAGCTGCGGGGACACATGCCGCCGCCGGCGCGGCGGGTGTATCCCGCGGCGTACGTGGCGAGACGACTGGTCGACGCGATCGAACGGCGCCGGCCGACCGTCTACGTGCCCCGCTGGCTGCGGTCGACCCAGCTGGTGCGCGCGGCGATGCCACCCGTGGTCACCCTGCTCTCGCGACGGGAACTGCCCCGTCTCGACGCCGTGGAGCCCTTCGAGGCCACGGGGCTGCTCGGCGCCGGCGGGCAGGCCGACCGGGCCGCCCGCGACCCTGGTCCTGCATCCGGTTGACCGGGCCGGTCCCGGGTGCGTCCCGCATCCGCGGGCGGGGCCGCTCCCGAAGCGTTTCCCGTGAGGACTGATGAGCTCGGGGGCCGCGTGACATCTTCGGCGGGAGGCGCGCATGCACGGTGTGATGACGGGCGGGGCCCACGGGGACGGCCGCGCGGCCGGGCCGCTGCGTCGACGCCCGGCAGCGGTGGCGGGTGCCGAAGGCCCCGAAGCTCCGCCGCACCGGCGGGATCCCGGGCTGGGGGCCGCCCCTTCGCTGCCCGTCGTGTCCCTGCGTCCTCTGGACCCCGTCGCATCAGGGCCCGATGCCGGTGGTCCCGCTTCCATCCGCTCGGCGAGCCCACGGTCACCGACGTGCCGCACCGCCCGCCGATCACGACGGAGTCCACCCGTCAGCGGCAGCGGCCCCGGGGCACGCGTGCCGGACGACGGCGAACCGGAAACCGCTCGAACCCGTCTCGGTGCCCCGGGCGCCCGGTTCTGTCCGCCGGCCGACCGGTCCGGTCGCCCGTACCGGCGGTGCTGGAGGCGGGACGGCAGGCGGCCCCGCCGAACAGCGGCACGACGGCCGTGGTCGGGATGCGGGCGGACCCGCGTGAGCCGGTGCCGCGGCGCGGGTCCCTGATCGAGGTGGCGCCGGAGCCGGGAGGGCCCCGCCTCCTCGTGACGGCCGTCGGCCGCGTCGCCGCGACGGGCGCGGTCACGCTGTTACGGCCATGATCGAAGGGAAGGGGCGGTACGGAACGCGCACCGGAAGGAAGCGACCATGGGTATGGACGGACAGCCGGCCCCAGAGCGCCTGCACTGCCTGGTGACCGGGGCGTCCGGCTACGTAGGGGGCCGTCTGGTCCCCGAACTGCTGGAGGCCGGCCACCGAGTCCGGTGCCTGGCCCGCTCCCCCGGCAAACTCCGCGACCATCCCTGGGCAGCCGATGCCGAGACCGTCCGGGGGGACGTCACGGACGCCGAATCGGTCGCCGCCGCCCTGCGCGGGATCGATGTCGCGTACTACCTGGTGCACGCTCTCGGCACCGGTTCCGGTTTCGAGGACACCGATCGCCGGGCGGCCCGGGTCTTCGCCGAGCAGGCGCACGCCGCAGGAGTGCGGCGGATCGTCTACCTGGGCGGGCTCACGCCCCGGAACGTGCCCGAGGAATCCCTCTCACCGCACCTGCGCTCCAGGGCCGAGGTGGGACGCGTCTTCCTCGACTCCCCCGTCCCCGCCACCGTGCTGCGGGCGGCGGTCGTCATCGGCTCGGGTTCGGCGTCGTTCGAGATGCTGCGCTATCTGACCGAGCGGCTGCCCGTCATGGTCACGCCCAGATGGGTGCACACCCGCACGCAGCCCATCGGTGTACGGGACGTGCTGCGCTACCTCGTCGGCTCGGCCGTCATGCCGGACGACGTGGACCGGACGTTCGACATCGGCGGGCCTGACGTCCTGACCTACCGGGACATGATGGACCGGTACGCCGCAGTCGCCGGACTTCGCCACCGGATGATCGTGCCCGTACCGGTGCTCACCCCGCGCCTGTCCAGCCACTGGGTCGGACTCGTCACCCCGGTGCCCGCCTCCATCGCCCGGCCGTTGACCGAGTCGCTGCGCCACGAAGTGGTCTGTCACGAACACGACATCGCCCGGTACGTACCCGATCCTCCGGGCCGGCCGCTGCCCTTCGACGAGGCGCTGTCCCTGGCCCTGCGGCGGGTTCGGGAGGCTCAGGTCGCCACCCGCTGGTCGTCCGCCGCCGTCCCGGGTGCGCCCAGCGACCCCCTGCCCACCGATCCGGACTGGGCCGGCGGCAGCCTCTACCAGGACGAGCGGCAGCTGACGGTCGACGCCTCCCGGCAGTCGCTGTGGAAGGTGATCGAGGGCATCGGCGGAGACAACGGCTGGTACTCCTTCCCGCTGGCCTGGGCGGTGCGGGGCTGGCTGGACCGCTTCGTCGGCGGCGTCGGCCTGCGCCGCGGGCGACGCGACGCCGAGCGCCTGCGGGTCGGCGACTCGTTGGACTTCTGGCGCGTCGAGGAGATCGAGCCGGGCCATCTGCTGCGGTTGCGCGCCGAGATGCGGTTGCCCGGCCTCGCGTGGCTGGAGATGTGCGCCGAGACGGACGACGAGGGCCGTACCCGCTACCGGCAGCGCGCCCTGTTCCACCCACGAGGTCTGCTCGGCCACGCCTACTGGTGGGCCGTCTCGCCCTTCCACGCCGTCGTGTTCGGCGGCATGGCCCGCAACATCACCCAGGCCGCCGCGAAGGGCCTGAGCGCCCGCCGGGCCCCGTCGGGTACCGGCCGCATCCACCCGTCGCGCCACGGGGGAGGACAGCGCCGGTAGGAACCGGGTCCACAGCGCACCACCCCGTCAGGAGCACCAGCGTGACCGTCGCGGTCGTCCTGTTCACCTCGGATCTGTGTCCGCACGACCATCCGCCGCTGCGCGCCGCGCTCGCGTCGGCCGACGAGGTGGTGCCGCTCTTCGTGCGTGCTCCCGGTGTGCACGCGGCCGGCTCCGACGCACCGAACCGTAGGGCCTTCCCCGCCGGCTGCCCGGCCGGCCTCGACGCTTCGCCACGACGAGTGCGACGGCATCCGCCCGAGCACGTTGCGCCCGGTGAAGGCCGGGTGCCACGTGGTGCGCGTACCTGACGGACCGCCTCGCCTCACCCGCGCACGGCGGACTCCACGTGCTCCGCCCCGGTGCCGGACTCGTGCGGATTCTCGACGATCACAGCGCGCCCGCTTCCGCGACCGGGACGGACGAACCGTGCGAACCCTTCCCGGCCCCGTCGCGGTGGGGCGGCCACCCGCAGCAGGCACCGCCCTCGTCCAGCACGCCGCAGCCGGGCTGTGGGGCTGCCGAAGGCGTCAGCGCTCCGCGCGTTCCACGGCGGTCTTGATGCCGCTCAGCGCTTCCTGCAGGCCGTGGTCGACCTGGTCGCCTTCGGTGCTCTCGGTGTGCAGTTCGACGGTGAGCCGGCTGATGCCGGGACTGTCACCGGCCGCGACGTGCAGGCGCCCGCGGTAGTCGTGCGGGCCCGGTGCCCCCCACTCCAGACTCTTGCCGTCCTCAACGACGTGGATCCAGGCCTCGCTCTCGACGTCCTGCTCAGGCGCGTCGGCGGGGTCGATGTGCGCGGTGACGGTGACCCGGTCACCGTCGTGGGGCCGGGCGGAGGTCAGGCGGGGCATGTAGGCGGGCAGGTTCTGCACGTCGGCGAGGTAGGAGAACAGCCGCTCCGGCGGAACGTCCACCGTGATCGAGTCGTCGTAGTCACCCATGCCTTCGGCTGTGCCCCCGTCTGCGGGTCCGCGAAACGAAACGAACCGCTCCGTCATCCGGGTGGGCGGCACCGCCGGCACGAGGCGGCCCCGAGGACCTGCCCGCGCGGCCTCGCGGGGGCTGACCCGCCCGGGTGGTCATGGCGCACCCGGGCGCGGGTACCCCGGCGGTACGGGCATGGACCCGTAAGGGCTGCCGCAACCAGCACGTCCCCCTCCCAGCGGACGAGGGGTGTACACCATGGCGCAGGTCGAAGAGTCGATCGAGGTTCACGTGCCGGTGAACACCGCCCACGACCGGTGGACGCGGTTCGAGTCGTTCCCGAAGCCCATGGGCGTCGAACGGATCGAGCAGCGCACGCAGACGCTCACCCACCGGGCCACCTCCGTCGGCGGGGTCGAGCGGGAGTTCGACGCGCAGATCACCGAGCGGATCCCGGACGAGCGGTTCGCCCGGACCGCGGTCGGCGGCGAGGCCGAGCAGGCCGGCGTGGTCACCTCCCACCGCCTGGACGGCACGCGGACCGAAGTGGTGCTACAGATGGACTTCGACCCCGACGGGCCGGCCGAAACGGTCGGCGACAAGCCGGGCCTCGTCCGCGAGCAGGTCACCGGTGACCTCGAGGGTTTCGAGCACTTCCTCGAAACCCGCGGGCAAGAGACCGGCGCCCGGCGCGGCAGCGTCTGACAGCCCCTGTCTGCAACCGTGCGACTCCGGAAGGCGGAAGATCTTTCATGGACAAGAATGCACTGATCGAGGCGACGGCGACGAAGACAGCGCACACCGGTGCGCAGCTGCCACCGGACGAGGTGGAACGCGTGCTCGACGCCCTGTTCGGCACAGTGGAGTACGCCGGGGCCATCGCCGAAGGCCTCAGGCAGGGCGAGACGGTCACCGTGCTCGGCTTCGGCGACTTCCACCTCGAAGACGACCGCCCCGCTCTGCGCCCCGGCCAGGCACTGTACGAGTACGTCAACGGCACCACGCGCTGACACCGCCCGCGGCATTCGTCGCCTGATCAGCGACCCGCCCCCGGGCGAGTCACCTCCCACGACTGGCACAGCGGGTGCGCGATACGACAAGCTGCACGAGTCTGGGAAGCGTACGGTCCCTCCTGGTGTCTGCGGGACGGCTTTCCGGCGGGCGGACCTCCGCGGGCGATCAGGACACGCAAACCGACCGCGCACTCGCCGTGCCCTCACATGTCCGCCTCCACATGATCACCTGCGCAGGCTTCCCTTCCCCGTGTGAAGGGCGCGGCTCCTCATACAGCTCCGTGTCCGACGGAAGGAGCACGTTGTGCCGAAGAAGGACGGCCTGAAAAAAGGCGACAAGGTCTCGTGGAAGAGCCACGGCCAGAGCGTCACGGGAAAGATCAAGAAGAAGATCACCGAGAGGACCCGGGCGGCCGGACGCCCCGTGGACGCCTCCGGGGACGACCCGCAGTACGAAGTGGAGAGCGACCGGTCCGGCCGCTCCGCCGTGCACAAGCCCGGCGCCCTGCGCAAGAGGGGCAGGAACTCATGACCGCAGCCAAACAGCAGGACGACGACCGGGACAGCGTCCGGAAGGATTTCAACGACGCGGTCAACATGACCCCCGGTGAACTGAAGAAGTGGCTGGACACCGACGAGTCGAAGAGCGTCGGGCAGAGTGACGGCGGAGAAAGCGTGGGCCACGCCTCCGGACGGCGCATCATCGACCTGCTCTCCACCAAGAAGGACGACCTGAGCGACGACGACATCGCTCACATGCGCAAGGTCGTCGGCTACGTCCACCGGCACATCAAGCAGCGTCCCGACGGAGACGTGACAGACACCCCCTGGCGCCACTCCCTGATGAACTGGGGGCACGACCCCCTGAAATGACCGCGGTGGCGGCGCAACCAGCAGCGCGTCACGCGAAGCCCGTGCAACCGGCCGACGTCGTCCGGGCCGGCTTGCGCTGGTCCGACGAGCGGGAGATCGCGGACTGGGACCGGCCCCGTACCGGCAGGAGCCCGGCCCCGGTCCTCCTTCCTGGAGCCCGCCACCCACCGAGCCCGAGGTCGCTCCGTGGCCCGGTCGTGCGGACGCCCGCGTCCGTACGGCGGCGGTACGGCACGTGGGCGTGGGAGACCCGGATCGCCGACCTGCAGGCCGGGGCAGGACGACCGGATCAGGGAGTGCTGTGGCGGCAGGGGCGTTGCGGACGGTGCCGCCGGCCGCCGGGCCACCGCTTCGGCGGGGGCGCCGGCCGATTGGCGCCGGGGCGTCTCAGGGGCGGGGCTCCAGCACCTCCAGGGCACCGGTCTCGGTGTCGTAGCTGCGCAGGGTGACGAGCCGGACCGACAGCGGTGGTGCCGGCAGCAGTTCGGGGATGCGCCGGCCGGCGAAGGCACCTGCCCGCCGGGTACGGCCGAGGGTGACGTGCGGGCTCCAGCGCCCGGGTTCGTGGAACGGGCTGAGGGACTCGGGCGGGCTGTCCGAGGCCACCGCCTCCCACACCCGGCGGTGCAGGCCGGCCAGCGCGGAGTCGAGATCCAGCGCCCAGGCCAGCACCGAGGTGGGCCTCTCGAAGCGGACCACGCCGGTGAACCGCACCGGCAGCGGCAGGGCGGCGGCCACCTCGGCGAGCTCCCAGCGGATCGGGGTGGTCAGCTCGGGGCAGGCGGCCAGGGTGAGGTGCGGGCTGTTGGTCGGTGAGCGGTGGCGCGCCTGGCTGGGCAGCCCCGCGTCCGCGAGCCGCCGCCAGGCCTCCCGAACCGCCAGCTCCGCCGCCTCGTCCAACAGAAGCTCGACCGTGCGCACCGCCGCAGCCTACCGTGTGCTGCTCGAGAAGTTGTCGCCGCACGTCACGCCGCGTGCCTGCACTCGTTGACCAGGCCGCCCGGGATCCGGGTCCGCGGCACTCGGCGGGTGTCGGGGTCGTGCACCGCGGCGTCGGACTGGTTCCGGGCGTCAGGGGGTGGCTGCTGCCGGGACCGGCAAGGGCGGTGCGCGTCGCAGTGCCGTCGGCAAGCCGCCAGGACGCGGCGCGGGTGTGGGCCTCGTCCACGATCAGGACATGGCCGAGGGCCTCACGGCGGACGCCGCCGATGGTCCTCTCGCAGTGGGCGTTCCTCCGAGGAGCCCGCGGGGCGCTCAAGGTCACCCCCAGCCCCTCGGCCTCGGAGACCGCGCCGAACGCCGCACCGTGCTCGTCGTCACCGCGCGGGTGACCGCCACTACGGGCTCCGGCCGTCCCGGTACCGGGCGGCGCCGCCGCCACAGGGAACCGGGTGAACCGCGCCACCATCTTCTCCAGGGGTTCACGGGAGGGTTGGAACGAGTGGGTGCAGACACGAACACCATCAGGCCGCTGCCGGAGTCGCTCCGGGAACACGCCCGGCGCTTCGGGGAGAAGGTCGCCTTCCAGGACCGCCGTACGCGGCGGACCTACCGGGACCTGGAACGCAGGACCGGACGGCTGGCCGGCCACATGGCGGGGCTCGGCCTGGCCCGGGGCGAACGGGTGGCCGTCCTGCTCGGCAACCGCGTGGAGGCGGTCGAGAGCCTGCTCGCCGTCACCCGGGCGAGCGGGGTGGGCGTGCCGCTGGATCCCGGGAGCTCGGAGGCGGAGCTGGCCCGTCTGCTGGACGACTGCGGTGCGCGCGTGCTCATCACCGACGAGGCCCGGCTGACGCGTCGGCGGGGGCTGCTGTCCCGTCCCGGGCTGATCGTGGTGGTGGCCGAGGGCGGTGAGGAGGACGGGGACGCTCCCCCGTCCGGGGACTCCGGAGCGGCGGGCGGGGTTCCGCGCTACGAGGAGCTGGCGCGTACGGAGCCGGGGACGTCCGCCCGGGACGATCTCGGGCTGGACGAGACGGCGTGGCTGCTCTACACCTCCGGGTCCTCCGGGACCCCCAAGGGAGTGCTGTCCACCCAGCGCAACCGCCTCGCGCCGGTCGCGGCAGGCCTCGTCGGCGTCCTCGGCCTGTCGGAACGGGACCGGGTGCTGTGGCCGTTGCCCCTCCACCACGCCATGAGCCAGGTGGTCTGCGTCCTCGGGGTGACCGCGACCGGTGCGAGCGCCGTGCTCCCGCCCCGGTTCTCGGTGACGGAGGTGCTCGGCGAACTGCGCCGCACGGACGCTCCCTACACCCTCCTCGGCGGGGTGCCGACGACGTACTCGGCCCTGCTCGACGCGGTCCGGAGCGAGGAGGGCGGCGGGGACGGCGGCGGGCTCGGGACGCCCGCGCTGCGGGGCTGCATCAGCGGGGGCGCTTCGGCGGGGCCCGAGTTCCGGAGGTCCTTCGAGGCGATCTGCCGGGTCCCCTACCTGGAGCACTACGGCAGTACCGAGGCGGGTCCGGTCACCATGGCGGCACCGGGAGGCACCCCGGAGGCCGGGTCGTGCGGCCGGGTGCTGCCCGGCACCCGGGTCCGGGTCGGCGGTGGCGCGGACGGACAGGACGCCGGCGAGGGCGAGTTGTGGGTGAGCGGGCCCGGGGTCATGGCCGGCTACCACGGCAGGCCGGAGGCCACCGCCGAGGTGTTGCGCGACGGCTGGTTCCGCACCGGCGACCTGGCCAGGATCGAGGCCTCGGGCGAACTCGTGATCACCGGCCGGGTGAGTGAGCTGATCATCCGGGGCGGGGCGAACGTCCACCCCTCGGAGGTGGAGGCGGTGCTGCGGCGGCTGCCCGGGGTGGCGGACGCCGCCGTGGCCGGACGTCCGCACCCCGCCTTCGGCGAGGTGCCGGTCGGCTACCTGGTCCCCGAGCCGGGCGGCGTGCTGGACAGGGGGGCGGTCCTCGCCGCCTGTCGTGCGGAACTGTCCGCCTCCAAGGTGCCCGCCGAGCTGTACGAGGTGGAGGACATTCCCCGTACCGCCTCCGGGAAGGTGCGGCGGCATGCCCTCGCCGACCGGCCCGCGCGGACGCTGGGCACGGGGGCGGCCGGGGAGTCGACGGACCTGCTGGCCCTGGTGCGGAACGAGGCGGCGGCCGTGCTCGGCTGTACGGCGGAGGCCGTGGAGCCCGGGACGGCGCTCCGGGACCTGGGCATGGACTCGCTGGCGGCGACGGTGCTGCGGGAGCGGTTGTCGGCGGTGACCGGCCTGCCCCTCTCCGAGGCCGTCGCCTTCGACTTCCCCACGGCCGCCGCGCTCGCCGCCCACCTCCGCTCGCGGAGCGCCGCCGCACCGTCCGGCGCCGGGACCGCGCACCGGGGCGCGGCCCGGTCGGACGGCGACCCCGTGGTGATCGTGGGGATGGCCTGCCGCTATCCCGGGGGCGTGACCTCCCCGGAGGAGCTGTGGCGGCTGGTGGCCGAGGGGACGGACGCCATCGGTCCGTTCCCCACGGACCGGGGCTGGGACACGGAGGAGCTGTACGACCCGGACCCCGGGCGGCCCGGCCGGACGTATGTGCGTGAGGGCGGCTTCCTCTCCGGTGCGGACCGCTTCGACCCCGGCTTCTTCGGCATCTCCCCCCGCGAGGCCCTGGCCATGGACCCGCAGCACCGGCTGCTGCTCGAGGTGGCGTGGGAGGCCTTCGAGCGCGCCGGTCTCGTTCCCCGCAGCCTGCGCGGCTCGTCGACCGGGGTGTACGTCGGGCTGATGTACAGCGACTACGCCGGCCGCCTCACGGAGGTGCCCGAGCACGTCGAGGGCTACCTCGGCATCGGCAGCGCCGGGAGCGTCGCCTCGGGCCGTATCTCCTACGCCTTCGGTCTGGAGGGGCCGGCCGTCACGGTGGACACGGCGTGCTCGTCGTCCCTGGTGGCCCTGCACCTGGCGGCCCAGGCGCTGCGCCGGAGCGAGTGCTCCTTCGCGCTGGCCGGCGGGGTCACGGTGATGTCGGGGCCCTCGTCGTTCGTGGAGTTCAGCCGGCAGCGGGCGCTGGCCCCGGACGGCCGCTGCAAGGCGTTCGGCGCGTCCGCCGACGGCACGGGGTGGGCGGAGGGCGCCGGCATGCTGTTGCTGAGCCGGTTGTCCGAGGCGCGCCGCGCCGGGCTTCCGGTGCTGGCCGTGGTGCGCGGGTCGGCGGTGAACCAGGACGGGGCGAGCAACGGTCTGACGGCACCGCACGGCCCGGCGCAGCAGCGGGTGATCCGGCAGGCCCTCGCGGACGCGGGGCTGGCCCCCGGGGACATCGACGCGGTGGAGGCGCACGGCACCGGCACCCGGCTGGGCGATGTCATCGAGGCGGAGGCGTTCCTGGCGACGTACGGGGGTCAGGAGCGGGAGCGTCCGCTCTGGCTGGGCTCGGTGAAGTCGAACATCGGTCACACCCAGGCCGCCGCCGGGGTGGCGGGCGTGATCAAGACCGTGCAGGCGATGGCGCACGGCGTGCTGCCGCGTACGCTGCACGCCGACGAACCGACCGGCCGGGTCGACTGGTCGTCGGGACGATTGGCACTGCTGACCCGGGAGGTGGAGTGGCCGAGGACGGACCGCCCGCGCCGGGCGGGGGTGTCCTCCTTCGGCATCAGCGGCACCAACGCCCACGTGGTGCTGGAGGAGGCCCCGGCGGATCGGGGTACCCCGCCGCCGGTTTCCGTGGCGGACGACGGGGCCGGGAGCGGCCGCGTCGACGGCGGGGCGGTGCCGGCGTCCGTGGTCGTTGCGGTGTCGGCGAGGAGCGGGCCGGGGCTGCGGGCCCAGGCGCGGCGGCTGTACGACCGGGTGGCCGCCGACCCGGACGCGGCCCCGGTGGACATCGGGTACTCGCTCGCCACCACCCGCACGGTCTTCGAGCACCGGGCCGTGGTGGTGGCCCGGGACCGTACGGAACTGCTCGCCTGCCTGCGGGCGGTGGCGGAGGGCGGAAGCCGGCCCGGGGTGCGGACGGGCACGTCCCGCCACCAGGGCCCGCTGGCCCTGCTCTTCACCGGCCAGGGCAGCCAACGCGTGGGCATGGGACGCGAGTTGTACGGGTCCCGGGAACTGCATCCGAGCTTCGCCCGGTCGTTCGACGAGACCTGCTCCCTGCTCGACCCGCTGCTGCCGGTGCCTCTGCGGGACGTCGTGTTCGCCGGCCCCGGCACGGAGACGGGCGCGCTCCTGCACACGACCCGGTTCGCGCAGCCGGCGCTCTTCGCCCTGGAGACCGCCCTGTTCCGGCTGCTCGAGGCCTGGGGCGTACGCCCGGACCTGGTGGCCGGGCACTCGGTGGGCGAGGTGACCGCGGCGCATGTCGCCGGTGTGCTGTCCCTCGCGGACGCCTGCACCCTGGTGGCGGCCCGGGGCCGGCTGATGGACGCGCTGCCCGCGGGCGGTGCGATGGCCGCCGTGGCCGCCGACGCGGACGAGGTGGCCGAAGCGGCCGCCCGACTCGCCGGGACGGGGCGTGCGGTGGAGATCGCCGCCGTCAACGGGCCCGCCTCCGTGGTCGTCTCCGGGGACGAGGCCGCGGTGCGGGAGACCGTCGCGTACTTCCGGGAACGGGGCCGGTCCACGACGCCACTGCGGGTGAGCCACGCCTTCCACTCCGCGCGGATGGAACCCATGCTGGCCGACTTCGCGGACGCGGTGCGGCGCCTCTCCTTCACCGCGCCGCGGATTCCCCTGGTCAGCGCCGTGTCCGGCCGGGCTGCCACCGAGGAGGAGCTGAGCTCACCGGAGTTCTGGGTGGAGCACGTCCGCCGCCCGGTCCGCTTCGCCGATTCGGTGGCGTACCTCCAGGACCGGGGCGCGGCGCACTACGTCGAGCTGGGCCCGGACGGGGTGCTCGCCGGGCTGGTCCGGAGCTGCCTCGCCGCGACCGGAACGGCTCCGGCGGGCCCGGGCACGGACGGAACGTCCGGCGGTGAGCGGACCCCGACGCCGCTGGTCCTGCCGACCCTGCGCGGGGCGCGGCCGGAGGCGGACGCCCTGCTCGACACCGTGGCCGCGTTGCACACCCATGGCGTGCCCGTCGACTGGCGGGCCGTCTTCGCCGGACGCGGCGGGCGGCGGGTCACCCTGCCCACGTACGCCTTCCAGCGCCGCCGGTACTGGCTCGACGCCACTCCGCGGCATCGGTCCACTCCCCCGCCGGGCACTGCGGCCCATCCGCTGCTGTCGTCCCGCACCGCGACGGCCGACGACGACGGGCTGCTGCTGGGCGGGCTGCTCTCGGCGCACGACCAGCCCTGGCTGACCGACCACGTGGTGGCGGGCGCGGTACTGCTGCCGGCGGCCGCCTTCGTGGAGATGGCCCTGCACGCCGGCGCGTCGGCGGACGCGCCCGTCCTGGACGGACTCGCCCTGACCGCGCCGCTGTCGCTGCCCGCGGACGGCACGGTCGAGCTGCAGGTGAAGGTGTCGGGGCCGGACGGCGCGGGACGGCGGACCGTGCTCTTCCACGCCCGGCCGCACACGCCGGCCGGTGACCGGCCCTGGCAGCGGCACGCCTCCGGGACGCTCGTGCCGGAGCAGCGGCCGGCGGACCGCGGAGCGGCCGCGACCGCGGCCGGGGCCGCGCCCTGGCCGCCGTCGGGCGCGGTGCCGCTGCACGCCGGCGATCCGTACGAGCGGCTGGCCGGGAACGGGCTGAGTTACGGTCCCGCCTTCCGGGGCCTGCGCGCCGCCTGGCGGCTCGGGGAGGAGCTGTACGCCGAGGTCGCGCTGCCCGAGGCCGCCGGGGCCCCGCTGCCGGAGGCCGGTGCTCCGGGATTCGCCCTGCACCCCGCGCTGCTCGACGCGGCGCTGCATGCCCTGGCCCTCGACGGCCGCGCAGCGGACCGTACCGGGCCGGGCGGGACGGGCGGTGGCGGGGTGTCCCTGCCGTTCGCCTTCGACGGGGTCCGCCTGCTCACCGCCGGCGCGCGGCGGCTGCGGGTGAGGATCACGCCCGGACCGGACGGACGGGCCGGGGTGGAGCTGACCGATACGGCGGGCGCACCGGTGGCCGCGGTGCGTTCGCTGACGCTCCGGCCGCTTCCGCGCACCGGACCGGGAACGGCGGGCCCGGTCACCGGAGTCCTCCACCGGATGGACTGGGTGCCGCTGCCCGAGTCGCCCGTCCCCGTGGCGGTGCCCCCGTGGGGCGTCCTGGGCGCGGCGGGCGCACCGCTGGTGGATGTGCTCGCGCCTCGGGGCTCCGGCGTTCCCGTGTGCGCCGACCCGGCGTCGGACGGCGCGTCACCGGCCGTTCTCGTCGCACCGTGCCCGCCGCCGGAGACGACCCGTGAGGCGCAGGACCCGGCTGCGCAGACGCGGTGGGCGGCGGGCTGGGCACTGAAGCTGGTGCGGGAGTGGCTCGCCGAACCGCGCCCTGCGAACTCCCGTCTGGTCCTCGTCACCTCCGGCGCCGTCGCCCCGGACGACGGCGGTTCGGCTGACGGCGGTCCGCTTGGCGGCGGCACCCGTTCCGGGGATTCCGGCGGAGGCGTTCCCGTACCGGCCCACGCACCGGTGTGGGGTTTGGTCCGTTCGGCCCTGCGGGAGAATCCGGGCCGGTTCGCCCTGGTCGACATGGACGACCACCCCGGCTCCGTGCGCCTCCTCCCCGCCCTGCTGGCCGCCGCGGCACCGGAGACGGTCGTGCGACGGGGAACGGCGTACGTACCGAAGCTGGTACGGGTGGCCGGGGCCACGGAGGAACGGCGGCCCCAGCGGGGGCTCGATCCGGAGGGGACCGTCCTGGTCACCGGCGGCACCGGTTCCCTGGGCATGCTGGTGGCACGGCACCTGGTCACCGCCCACGGCGTCCGGCGCCTGCTGCTCGTCGGCCGACGCGGGCCGGACGCACCGGGGGTGGGTGAACTCGTCGCGGAACTGGGCGAGTCGGGCGCCGAGGTGACCGTCCGGGCGTGCGACGTCGCGGACCGGGCCGCGCTCGCCGCCCTGCTCGACTCGGTGCCGGCGGACCGTCCGCTGACCGGTGTGGTGCACACCGCGGGGGTGCTGGACGACGGCATCGTCCCGTCGCTCACCGCCGGCCGTCTGGAGCGGGTGCTGCGGCCCAAGGCGGACGCCGCCCTCGCCCTGCACGAGCTGACCCGGGGGCGCGACCTGGCGATGTTCGCGCTGTTCTCCTCGGTGGCGGGTGCCTTCGGCTCCGCCGGTCAGGCCAACTACGCGGCTGCCAACTGCGTGCTGGACGCCCTGGCGCGGCACCGGAAGCGGCTCGGTCTGCCCGGTACGTCGATCGTCTGGGGTCCCTGGCGGCAGAGCGGGGGCATGACGGCGCACCTCACCGACGCGGACCTGCGACGGATGGCCCGCTCGGGTCTCGGCCCGTTGGAGGAGGACGAGGGCCTGGCCCTCTTCGACGCGGCCGTGACCGGTGACGAACCGGTGGTGGTGGCGGCCCGCCTCGATCCGGCCGCCCTGGGCGGTGGCGATCCGACGGCGGACCGGTCCCGGGCTCCCGTTCCCGTCGCGGCGGGCGCGGGCGGTGGGGGCGGGGTTCCGTTCGGCCGACGGCTGGCGGCCGCTTCCCCGGACGAGCGGGGCGGGTTGCTGCTCACGGAGGTGCGGGCCCTGGCGGCCTCGGTACTGGGTCACCCGGAAGGCGCGGGCGCGATCGACGGGGACGACCTGCTGGCCGACCTGGGGCTCGACTCCCTGGCCGCGGTCGATCTGCGCAACCTGCTCGTGGCGTCAACGGGGCTGGCGCTGCCGCCCACGCTGCTGTTCGACTTCCCGACCCCGCGTGCGGTCGCCGCCGAGCTGGCGGAGCGGTACGACCGGGAGGCGGTTCCTTCCGGCTCCCCCGGCGTCCCCGGACGGCCGGATGCCGTCGGCCGTCCGGGCGGCTCCGGTCGTCCGGCGGACGGCGGGGCTTCCGGCGGTCCGGGGACGGCCGGCTCGCCGCAGGCCCCGGTGCGGGCCGGGGACGCCCCGGACGCCGGGGGTGCTCCGGATTCCCTGAGTACGCTCTTCCGTACCGCCTGCGACCGGGGGCGGACGTGGGACGGCATGGCGCTGCTCACCCTCGCCGCACGCCTCCGTCCGGTCTTCGACAGCGCCGGGGCGCCCGGCGCGGCGCTCGAACCCGTCACGCTCGCACCGGGCGGCGCGGGACCCCGGCTGATCTGCTTCCCGGCCCTCAGCGCGCTCTCGGGCCCCCAGGAGTACGCGCGCTTCGGCGTCGGGCTGCGGGGCCTGCGGCCGGTCTCGGCGGTGCGGCATCCGGGGTTCGGGCCCGGGGAGGCGCTGCCGGCCACGCTGGACGCCCTCGTCACCGCCCAGGCCGCCGCCGTCCGCGCGGTCGCGGGTGACGGGCCGTCGGTCCTGCTGGGCCGCTCGGCCGGTGGCTGGGTGGCCCAGGCCGTGGCCGAGCGCCTGGAGGCCGAGGGCTCCGCCCCGCTCGCCGTCGTTCTGGTGGACACCTATCCCGGCAGCGGCGACGACCGTGGGCAGGCGCTCTCCGCGATGACGTCGGACATGCTGCGCCGGGCGGCGGAGTTCCCCTCGGCCGACCCGGGCCGGCTCACCGCCATGGCCGGGTACTTCGAGCTCTTCGCCGGCTGGGAGCCCTCACCGCTCGCCTCCCCCACGCTCTTCGTACGGGCCCGGGACCCGCTGCCCGGCGCGGAGCCCGCCCCGGCCTGGAGCCTGCCGCACGCCGAAGTCGTCGTACCCGGGGACCATTTCACCGTGCTGGAGGAGCACGCCCGTACCACCGCTCTCGCAGTCCATCACTGGCTGACCGGTCCGGACCGACCAACCCGTGATGCCCCGCACCGGTCAGAGATCCCGAAGCCCTGACAGGGGCTGCCGGCATCCCGTCGGCACCCGGGGGCAGCCCTCCGGCAGCGCTTCCGGCCCCGGGCGCCCCGGGGAAAGGAGGGCGGACAGCCGGCGAAGCGGTGGTGTCCGGAGCGAGGCGGCGAGGGACCACCACGCTCCTGCGAGCGTCGGGGGACGGGACGGAGAGGCTGCCCCTGAGGCCGGCGCGCGCCGGGACGTGATGCCGCGTCGGTGGCACAGCACGCTGGGACGCACGATGTGGGACTTCCCCGGCGGCCGGGCCGGCGGCAACCGCCACTTGGTGCTCGGCACGGGGCGGGCCGCCGACCCCGCCGTGCCGCCCGGCCGGGACGGGCTGGTCGCGTACGGGCCGGTGCCCGGACACGGCACGCGCTGTCCTGGCCCCGGACCGGCACGTCGACGTCGAGGTGCACGACTGGCAGTTCGGCTGACGGCCGTCCCGGGGCACCGAACAATGCAGTTGATGCCGTTTCCGGTCTCCGGAGAAGATCCTGGGCATGTTCTCGCGCAGGAATCGCCGCCCCACCTCCCCCGAACTGCTCAAGTCCTGGGACTGCCTCGACGCAGGTGACGTCCCCGGTTGCCTGCGGGAGCTGCGGCGGGCGACCGGGGCGCCCTTGGCGCAGGTCGCCCTCGTCGTCGGCCGGGCCGCCCTGACGACGGGATTCGACGACCTGCACGAGGCCGCCACGGCCGTGGCCAAGCATCCCGACCAGCCACGCGCTCTGTACGACTACGGGTACGCGTGCGTGGAGCGCGGCGTGTCCTACCTGGCGATACCCGCGCTGCGCGAGGCCCTGCGCCTGTCTTCCGGCTCCCCCACGGTGCTGCGGGAGCTGGTCTCGGCGTACGAGTCGGAGGGCCTGCACCGTGACGCCGCCGACGTTCTGCTCGCGCACGAGGGCGGCTTGTCCGACTGGCCGGACCGCTACCTGCTGGTCTTCAACGCCGTCCTGGCGGGTGACCTGGAGCTGGCCCGGCGTCAGCACGCTCTGCTGCCCGCCCCCGACGACGACATCTGGCTGGACGCCCGGGACCGGCAGAACCGCGTCCTGGAACGCGCCGCGCGTGCCGGCGCGTGCAGCCCGCTGGACGGCGCAGACCTGCGGGGCTGGCAGTACGTGATGGGTGGCACGGTGCTGGGCACGTGCTCCCCGTACGGCTACGACGCGGGGATGGCCGGCCGGTACGCCTGGCTCCAGGACACCCACGGCCAGTGCCTGCACGGCCTGCTGCGGCTGGAGTCGGTGCTCGCCGCCGCCGGCACGCGCCCGCGCTCGGTGTCCCTGCTGCCGGACCGCGGCAGCAGGATCCTGGGTCTGGCGGCCGCCGAGGTGCTCGGTCTCCCGGCGGAGCCCTTCGAGGCCGGTCGGCAGGACACCCTCGTCGTCGCCTACGACCTCAACGCGACCGCCGACGAGGAGCAGGGCCCCGAGATACTGGACCAGTTGTTCCACCGGACGCCCGGTCAGGTCCTGCACGAGCACGCGAGTTGCTGGACCGACCCGCCGGACGTCACCGCCGACAGCGTCACACTGCTCCACCAGTCGGTCGTGGCCCCGTGGGCGGCCGGCCTGCGGCAGGACGCCGACGGTGGCGTGGAGCCCGGGGAGCCCGACGAACGGCCGGAGGCCGAGATCGCCGCGGCGGTCGTGGCGGCCGACCCGACACCGGACGAAGGTGACGGACAGACGCCCGCCGACCCCGTCGAACGGCTCACCGACTTCGTCTCGGCCGTGCGCGACACGTGGCTGCGGGGTGACCGGGCCCGACTGCTGTCGTCCGGTCCGGTGGCGAGTTCGCGGTTCCTGTGACCGGGTCCGGCCCTCCCGTGCGCCGCTTCCGCGACGTCGTCCACGCCTGCGGGTGAGACCGACGCCCGTCCCGGGGCACGGCCGGGACCAGCTCCTCCACCGGCCCGGGCCCTGATCGCGCCATGCGCAGTGGCGTCGGCGCTTCATGGCCCGAAGAGCCGCGTGGCTGCTCGCTTCTTCGGGAACCACGGGGACGGGCGGGGTCGGGGGCTGTCGGCGATCAACGCCGCGTACGCCTGCGCGGCGTGCCACCGCGTCGCGAGAAGTCGTCGGATCCACGGCCGACAAAAGACAGAGGCAAGGAGGTCTCTCCTTGCCACTCTCAACGTATAGCACGCAGGGGGGCTTGCGGCAAGACCCGGGTCGCGGCGCAGAATCGTCGGCCAAGACCACAACCTGCGGAAATGGGGACACCACGTGCCTGGGTCGTTGTCGACGTACGGAGGGTACGGGCGCCTGCCGTCCGGCTCGTCGGAGGGAGGGCGGGCGAAGCCGAGAGTGCGCCCGACAAGGGGTTCGACGGAGCCGGGGACCCGGGTGGTTCGACCGGCTGGTGCAGTGCGACGGAGCTCGGCGGCCTCGGAGGTATCGCGATGACCGGACAGTACGTGCTGGATCTGCGAGCGGTCGACGAGGCACAGGTCGCGGTCGTCGGCGGCAAGGGCGCGCACCTGGGCGGGCTGTCGCGGATCGAGGGCATCCGTGTGCCGGACGGCTTCTGCGTGACGACGGACGCCTTCCGGCGGATCATGGCGCAAGCGCCGTCGGTCGAGGACCGGCTCGATGAGCTGTCGCGCTCGGACCCGGACGACCGGGAGGCCGTCCGCACGCTCAGTGCGCGGATCCGCCGGGCCGTCGAAGAGGTCGTCGTCCCGGACGATCTCGCGGCTGCGATCACCCGCGCACTCACCCGGCTCGGCGGGCGAGCCGCCTGCGCCGTCCGGTCCAGCGCGACGGCGGAGGACTCGCCGACGGCCTCCTTCGCCGGCCAGCAGGACACGTACCTGAACGTCACGGGGTCTTCGGCGATCCTCCGGCACGTCAGCCGGTGCTGGGCCTCGCTGTTCAGCGAGCGGGCCGTGACCTACCGTCAGCGCAACGGCATCGACCACCGCGCGGTCCACATGGCCGTGGTGGTGCAGAAGATGGTCTTCCCGCACGCGGCCGGCGTCCTGTTCACGGCCGACCCCGTCTCGGGCAACCGGAAGACCGCCACCGTGGAGGCCGGCTTCGGCCTTGGCGAGGCCCTGGTCTCCGGTCTGGTGAACCCCGACGTCTTCAAGGTGCGGCACGGCGAAGTCGTCGCCAGGACGATCGCCGCCAAACAACGTGCCGTACGCGCCCTGCCGGCCGGCGGTACCCAGGAAGTGGCGATCGACTCGCAGCGGCAGGAGCAGCCGACGCTGACGGATGCCCAGGTGGTGGAACTCGTGCAGCTCGGACGGCGGATCGAAGCGCGTTTCGGCTGCCCGCAGGACATCGAGTGGTGCCTGGCCGACGAGGGCTTCCAGATCGTCCAGAGCCGGCCGATCACGACGCTGTTCCCCGTCCCCGTCCCCGGGACCGGCGACCGGGAGAACCACGTCTACCTCTCCGTCGGTCATCAGCAGATGATGACCGACCCCATGAGGCCCCTGGGGCTCTCCGTGTGGCAGCTGACGTCCATGGCGCCGATGCACGAGGCCGGCGGGAGGCTGTTCGTCGACGCCACCCCGCGCCTGGCCTCGCCCGCGGGCCGCGCCGGCCTCCTGGACATCGTGGGGAGATCCGATCCGCTGACCAGGGACGCGCTGGAGACCGTCCTCGACCGCGACGACTTCGTCCCGTCCCTCCCGGACGCGGGCCCCGGCGGGCCGCCGGCCGGCGGCGCCTCCGCCCCGATCGAGACCGACCCGGCCATCGTCAAGGAGCTGATCGAGCACAGCCGGGCGTCCATCGCCACCCTGAGGCGTGACATTCGGACGAAGACCGGGCCGGAGCTGTTCGACTTCCTGCTGGAGGCCTTCGAGGAGCACAAGCGAGTCCTCGGCAGTCCCCTGAGCATGCAGGTGATCACGGCGGGGATGGAGGCCACGTGGTGGCTCAACGACAAGCTGCAGGAATGGCTGGGCGAGAAGAACGCGGCTGACACGCTCACGCTGTCCGCCCCCGACAACATCACGTCGGAGATGGGACTGGCGCTGCTCGACGTCGCGGATGTCATCCGTCCGCATCCGGAGGTGACGGCGTTCCTCCAGGGCGTCGAGGACGAGGACTTCCTGGACGGGTTGGCGAAACTCCCGGGCGGGACCGAGGCGCGCGACGCCATCGAGGCCTACCTCGACCGGTACGGCATGCGCTGCGTCGGCGAGATCGACATCACGAGACCGCGTTGGCGCGAGCGCCCCGCCGCTCTCGTGCCCGCGATCCTCGACAACGTCAGGAACTTCGAACCGGGCGCCGCCGCGCGGCGCTTCGAACGAGGGCGGCAGGAGGCGCGGAAGAAGGAGCAGGACGTGCTGTCACGCCTGCGGGCCCTGCCGGACGGGAAACGGAAGGCCGACCTGACCAAGCGGATGATCGACCGGGTCCGGACCTTCATCGGATACCGGGAGTACCCGAAGTACGACATCGTCAGCCGCTCCTTCGTCTACAAGCAGGCCCTCCTGGAAGAGGCCGAGCGCCTCGTGCGGGCCAACGTGCTTCCCGAGAAGGAGGACGTCTTCTACCTCACGTTCCAGGAGTTCCACGACGTCGTGCGCTCGCACCGGGTGGACGAACGGCTCATCCAGCGGCGCAAGGACGCGTTCCGGTCGTACCACGCGCTCACACCGCCCCGGGTGCTCACGTCGGACGGCGAGGCCGTCACCGGGGCGTACCGACGCGACGACGTGCCGGCCGGTGCCCTGATCGGCCTACCGGTCTCCGCCGGAACCGTCGAGGGAAGGGCCCGCGTCATCCATGACATGGCGGAGGCCGATCTCGAGGCGGGCGACATCCTGGTCACGACCTACACGGACCCCAGCTGGTCGCCCCTGTTCGTCGGAATCACGGGCCTGGTGACGGAGGTGGGCGGTCTGATGACCCATGGCGCGGTCATCGCCCGGGAGTACGGCTTGCCGGCCGTCGTGGGCGTGGACCAGGCCACCCGGCTGATCCGGGACGGGCAGCGGATCCGCGTGCACGGAACCGACGGGTACGTCGAGATCCTGCCGTGACCGACCACACCCGGAAGGCTCATCCGCGGCTTCCGGCTGAGGGCTCGCAGGGAATCGACACGCTGGTTCTCCGCAAGTCCCGAGAGGTTCCTGGTGAGCCCTTCCCTGCTCGGTGAGGCGGGTGACGAACGCGCTGCGGCCGTCGGCCTCCTCCTGTGTCAGGACCAGCCGGGGCATCCCCGTCCCCGTCCTCATCCGGGCGGCGACGCCCGCTTCTCGCAGACGGGCGCAACCGCGGATCCGGTGCCCGGGCACCGCCGGTCCTTCCGTCCGAGTGGCGCACGGGCCGCGACTGCGCCGGTGCCCTCCTCCGCGCGCGTCGGCTGCCGGAGTCCGTCCGTGCGGAGATCGGCTACAAGCTGGCCTCGGAGGCCCGCGGCCCGGAGGAGCTCGGCCGCCAGGCGGTAGGCGCGGAAGCCGCGGCTTCGGCTTCGGCTTCGGCGAGACGAGCGGCCACTTCCGTCCGCGGCTGGACGTCCAGGGCCGGTGACCGGAGTGACGTGTCCGACCGTCCGCCACCACCCGGCGGTCGTCGCGCAGGCCTCCGCGGCCCTGGCCCTGGTCTCCGGTGGCCGTTTCGTCCTCGGCGTGGGTTCCGGCGAACGCCTCGACGGCCACGTCGTCGGACTGGAAGACGCGCGAGCCCTCGACCTGCCGGAGAAGCCTCCGCTGACCGCCGTGGCCGCCGGCGGTTCAGGTCCCGGCCGCGCCGAAGCGCCCACGGCACGGGGGCACGCCGAACAGACCCCGCGAAGGCGGCGGGCCCCGGGGCGTGGCAGTGGTCAGCCTCGCCGACGGAGGTCCAGCATGCAGAGGACCTTGTCGTAGCGGCGTTCGCCGACGGCGACGAAGTCCGGCAGACGGCCGTACTCGGTGAAGCCCAGCGACTGGTAGAGGTGCAGGGCGTTGGTGTTGTCGCCACGGACGTCCAGGGTGAGGACCTCGATGCCCGCCTCCCTGGCGTCAGCGATCAGGGCAGCGGCCAGCGCCCGGCCGACACCACGGCCATGGGCAGCGGCGTCCACCGCGATCTTTTCCAGATCGGCGTGTGGCCGATGGGTCGGCCGGTCGTAACGGAGCCAGTACCCCACCCCGACGAGCCGGCGGTCGAGGTAAGCAGCACGCAGGGCCCCGTCCCCGGCCTGCACCGCAGAGACGACACGGCCGAGAAGTTCCGCCACCTCGTCCCGCGAGGGCGGTTCGGTCCAGCCCAGCGCGGCACCTCCGCCGACCAGGTCCGCCAGGATCCGGTGGACCGACTCGGCGAACCGGGCCTCCAGCTCCGGATCGGAAGTCAGCTCTCCGGTGTCGAGGACGGCGGGCTCCGCGGCCGCGCCTCTGGTCATGGCTGGGTTCATGACCGGCAGCCTAGCCTCGAACTCTCGTGGCGGTCCGTCGGCGAAGTCGGCGGACCGTTCCGCGTTCCGTGGCTGATGAGGGGCGGGCCGGCGGCCCGACTGTCGCATCGGGCGGGCGCCGTGCTCCACAGCCCGGGGCAGGGTCGGAGGCGACCCGGCCCGTCGTCCGGACCGTACTCACCTTCCTGACCTGCACGTGTTCAGGACAGAAGGAGTTCAGTGCTCGCAGAGGGAGAATTCTCGTTCGTAGAGCTGCTCGTTGTGTTCGTCGACGAAGAACTTGCGTTCCTGCATGAGTTGTTCGCGGTACTCCTTGGCCTGTTCGAGCGTCATGGTCGAGGTGTCGGACCACGGTTGCTGCGGTGGCACATCGGATGTCGAGACGATCTTTTCCGACGGGTCGACCAGGAAGAACGCGAGAATCTTGCGGTGTCCCGGGCGGGTGGGGTCCATGAGGCGGAACGAGCCGACACGGTGCTGCAGGATGTTCGGGAACGCCAGGCAGCGGCCCGCCGGGGTCGACACCGATCCCAGCACCTGGTTCAGTGCGTCTTCGTCCTCCAGACCGTAGACCTCACGCAGGCCGTTGTCGTCGTTCTGTTCGTAGTCCGGGTCGTCGAGTGCCGCCCGGAAACCCAACCGGCTTTCGGTGATGTTCTCGCTGTCCCAGTAATAGATTCCGGTCGAGACGATCCGCTCGTTCAACATCCCCTCGACATGCCAGGAACCGCCGGGGTACTCGGGCTTGTCCGGGGTGAGGTGAATGGTGGCGAGCTTGACGATGACCTGGAGACGGCGGCCGCGCAGGTCGACTCGGTCGGACTCACCGGGCAACTCGGGCGGGGTGAAGACCGGGGCGTCCGGGATGACCGGGCGGCGGTTCTCCCACCAGTCGTCCTGGGCCTCTTCCCACGCACGGAGGGCCTCTGCGTAGGCCTCGTCATCGCTGTAGGAGGATTTGACCGGGTACTCCGGCTCCGAGTCGTACCATCCGAAAGGATCGGCCTCGATCCTCGGGGGCCGCGGACGGCGCAGATCGGTGAGCACGTTCTCCAGCAGCGGGCGCAACCGCGCGAACAATTCCGGCAGGACGGAGGCCAGTTCGCGATGCGTCTCGGGGTGGACGTTGTTGACGTACGAACGGAAGGCGACGTCGCCGTCGTCACTGACGTCGACGTCCGTGGGCAGCCACTGGAACTTCTCCGAGAATTCGTACCTCGAGTAGCGGTTCGTCGGGTTCCGCCAAGCCCGCTCGGGCTCGCCGCTCACCCCTCTCACCAGACAGAAAAGCGAGGGATGAACCAGGTCCAGCACCTGGCCGTCGGATCCGGGATGCCAGTCCTGTTCTGCTTCGGGGACCTGCTCCAGAACCCGAACCGCCTCACGCAGCCGGGATCTGAGCTTGTCGTCGACCAGTGTGTCCGCCTGCCACACCCCGTCGACCGCTGACACCTCGATACCGGTTCGTCCGTCCCGCAGCGCGGCGTAATGCAGGAGTTCGGCAAGCACGTAACGAACCTGCGCTTCGGTGAGGCCCTGGGCGACCGCTTCTTGCTTCCACTTGGCGACGATATCGGCATCGTTCATCTTGTCGAACCACCCCGGCTTCGCCCGAATGTGTGAGCTGCACTGCATCATCTGAAGCTCCCGCAGCGTTCGGGGTGTCGCGAACGATATGGAACGGGAAGCATGAAAGGGCAGCGGGAAAGCAGACAGGCCGGTCAATTCTCCTGGTCCTCCCGGTCGGTGTGCGGTGGCGGGAAGGATACTTCAGCGGACTGACACCGCAGCCGTGGTCCCTGCCGTCGCTGGTCCGGGAGCCAGGACTTTCGACGTGGTCCCGCGATGCCCGGTTCGTGCTCGTCCGAGGCCGAGGAGCGCGAGGGGAGGCGGGGTTGCGGGCGTTGCGGCGCAGGCCGATCGTGATGTCCTTCGCTCCGGCCGCGCGGAGGGCCCCGGCGGGTCCGGAGCCTGCGTCCGGCTGTGGGCGGCCTGTCGTACCGTCACGGGCAGTGAGAGCAGGGGGAGGCGGATCCCGGGCACAGGAAGCCCGCGGCCGCGGCTGATCGTGGCCGTTCCCCACGCACCTTGATCACCTGGGCACATCCCGCTTGGACGACAGTGAGCAGGACCTGGGCGAAGGGTCCTGTCGTGTCACGCCCCCACGCTTCGGGGTGCTCATGCCCGTGTACGCGGCAACGTGCTGAATCCGGAGTTCGGTCCCGGCGCTTCCGGGATCCCGGCCGATGAGGTCCGGGCATGGGACGGTCCGCTTCCCCGGGAGGCGCGGGCGGTACCGCGTGACGCGACGGACGGAGCGGAGGAGGCGGCCGGCCGGACGCCGTCCGAGCCGCTCCCGGGCCCGCCGGGCGACGACACGGTCCTGGTTCCGGCCCGCGTCCGCCACCGGACCCCGGGCCCGCCCCGATCCGTGCCCCCGCCCGCGTCGACGAGGGCCGCGCAGAGCGGCCGGTTCCGTACCCTGGCGGCATGCGCATGCGCCCCACTCTGAGCTGGACGCCCCCCGAGGACCTGCCTCCGGGCACCACCGACCTCGGGCCGGTCACCGACGCGCTGGGGGCCGGCGGTGTGCTGGTACTGAGCGGGGCGGGCATCTCCACCGAGTCGGGGATTCCCGACTACCGGGGTGCGAACGGGAGCCTGAACCGGCACACGCCGATGACGTACCAGGAATTCGTCGCCAGTGCCCGGGCTCGGCGCCGGTACTGGGCGCGCAGTCACCTCGGCTGGCGCGCGTTCGGCCGCGCCCTGCCCAACGCGGGGCACCGGGCCGTGGCCGCGCTCGGAGCGCACGGTCTGCTCTCGGGTGTGATCACCCAGAACGTCGACGGCCTGCACCAGGCCGCCGGCAGTGAGGACGTCGTGGAACTCCACGGAAGCCTCGCCCGGGTCGTCTGCCTCTCCTGCGGCGCGTTCCGTACGCGTCGGGAACTCGCCCGGCGGCTGGAGGAGGCCAATCCGGGGTTCGATCCGGTGGCCGCGGGGATCAACCCGGACGGCGACGCCGATCTCACCGACGAACAGGTCGGGGACTTCCGCGTGGTGCCCTGCACGGTCTGCGGCGGCATCCTCAAACCGGACGTGGTGTTCTTCGGGGAAGCCGTCCCGCCGGGGCGCGTCGAGCTCTGCCGCACGCTGGTCCGCGAGGCTTCCTCGCTCCTGGTCCTGGGCTCCTCGCTGACGGTGATGTCGGGGCTCCGGTTCGTCCGCCAGGCGGCCCAGGCCGGGAAGCCGGTCGTCATCATCAACCGGGACCCGACCCGCGGCGACAGGCACGCCCACGCCCGGGTCGCGCTCCCCCTGGGCGCGGCCCTGACCGCCGTGGCCGACCGGCTGGGCATTGCCGTCGACGGCGGCGCGGTGGACTGAGCGAGACGCCGAACCGGCGGCGGGGGCCGGGCAAGGCAACCGCCGAGCCGTACGCCTGGGCGGTGCCGTCCTGCGGAGGTCCTCCTTGAGCGCGGGTTGGGCGTACCGAAGTCACGCCACGTAGCCTCTTCCCCGTGCCAGCCTCCCGCCTGCATCGCGTCGCCGTCCTCGTGCTCGAGGGTGCCAAGCCGCTCGACGTCGGCATTCCCGCGCAGGTTTTCACGACCCGCGCGAGCATGCCGTACGAGGTGCGGGTGTGCGGGGCGACGCCCGGTCTCGTGACCGGCGGCGACGGCCTCGCGTACCACGTCGCCCACGGTCTCGACGCGCTCGCGTGGGCCGACATCGTCTTCGTCCCCGGCTACCGGTTCCCGGACCGCGACGACCCGCCGCAGGCCGTCGTCGACGCGCTGATCGCCGCCCACGCTCGGGGCGCGCGGCTCGCCGCCATCTCGACGGGCGCCTTCGCGGTCGCCGCCACGGGCCTGCTCGACGGCAGGCGCGCCACGACGCACTGGCACTACACGCGGGCACTCGTAACCAGGCATCCACTCGTCCGGGTCGACGAGAACGTGCTGTTCGTCGACGAGGGCAGCGTGCTCACCTCGGCCGGCGCCGCCTCCGGCATCGACCTGTGCCTGCACATCCTGCGCGGCGACCTCGGAGTGGCCGCGTCCAACCACGCGGCCCGCCGCCTGGTCGCGGCCCCCTACCGCAGCGGCGGCCAGGCCCAGTACGTGCCGCGCAGCGTCCCCGAGCCGCTCGGCGAGCGGTTCGCCGCCACCCGCGAGTGGGCGCTGCACCGGCTCGGCGAGCCCCTCACCCTCGACACACTGGCGCGGCAGGCGGGGGTCTCGCCGCGCACGTTCTCCCGGCGCTTCGTCGCGGAGACCGGCTACACGCCGATGCAGTGGGTGATGCGTGCCCGCATCGACCTGGCCCGCGAACTGCTCGAGCGCTCGCAGCGCAGCGTCGAACAGATCGCCGCCGATGTCGGCCTCGGCACCGGCGCGAACCTGCGCCTGCACTTCCAGCGCATCCTCGGCACCACACCGACCGAGTACCGGCGCACCTTCACCCGGGGCGAGTGACCCCTCCGGCACCGCGTGGCGGGATCCTTTTGAACCATGGCGATCCCGCCACTGTCAGCGGCGCTGACCGCAGGCGAGTCTGGTGGCGAGAGGAAGGGACATCACTCATGACTCGCATCGCCGTCAACGGATTCGGCCGCATCGGACGCAACGTGCTGCGCGCCCTGCTGGAGCGCGACAGCGCCCTGGAGATCGTCGCCGTCAACGACCTGACGGAGCCCGCCACGCTCGCCCGGCTGCTCGCCTACGACAGCACGGCCGGCCGGCTCGGACGTCCGGTGACCGTCGACGGGGACGTCCTCGTCGTCGACGGCCGCCGGATCACGGTGCTGGCCGAGCGCGAACCGGCGCGGCTTCCGTGGGCCGACCTCGGCGTCGACATCGTCCTGGAGGCCACCGGCCGCTTCACCTCGGCCAAGGCCGCCCGCGCCCACCTCGACGCGGGCGCGAAGAAGGTGCTCGTCAGCGCGCCGTCGGACGGCGCCGACGTCACGCTCGCGTTCGGGGTCAACACCGACGCCTACGACCCGGACGTGCACACGATCGTCTCGAACGCCTCCTGCACCACCAACGCGCTCGCACCGCTGGCCAAGGTGCTCGACGAACTCGCCGGCATCGAGCACGGATTCATGACGACGGTGCACGCCTACACGCAGGAGCAGAACCTGCAGGACGGTCCGCACCGCGACGCCCGTCGCGCCCGGGCCGCCGGCGTCAACATCGTGCCGACCACGACCGGCGCCGCCAAGGCGATCGGCCTGGTGCTGCCGAACCTCGACGGCAAGCTGTCGGGCGACTCGATCCGCGTACCGGTGCCGGTTGGCTCGATCGTCGAACTCAACACGACCGTCGCCCGCGACGTGACGCGCGACGACGTGCTGGCGGCGTACCGCGCCGCGGCGGAGGGACCGCTCGCCGGCGTCCTCGAGTACTCGGACGACCCGCTCGTGTCGTCCGACATCACGGGCAATCCCGCCTCGTCGATCTTCGACTCGGCCCTCACCCGCGTCGACGGCCGCCACGTCAAGGTGGTCGCGTGGTACGACAACGAGTGGGGCTTCTCGAACCGCGTGATCGACACGCTCGAGTTGCTCGCCACCCGCTGACCGGACGCCGGGACGGCGGCCCCGTCTTCGGCGACCGTTCCGCCCGACACTTCCCTCGAGCGCTCCGGTCGGACCGACCGGAGCGCTCGAGGCACAGAAGCGGGGTCGTCCGGCTTGCCGTCAGGAGACCCCGGTGCCCCGGTCAAGTCCGCAACCGGGCGGAGACGGACGACAGGGCCGGAGAGTTCCGACGTGGCCGCCGGCGCCCCGTGGCGATCACGGTGACGCCCACCGGCATGACCGACCGGGGCGCCGCCCGCGAACTGCCCTGACGCCTTCGCCCACCCAACCGCGGATCGTCCGGATCCGGGCCGACTCCGCCCACGCCGGGCGAGCCGCGACCGCCCGGACCCGGGGTGCCCCGACTGCCGAGTGCACCACCCGGGACGCCGGCCGGCCCGGGACGCGGCCGCGGACGCACCCCGATCTGCGGCGGACCCGCCCGCGTCCGCTGGTGCCGCACCCGTCCCCGACGCGCTCGGTGAGCGGGTGGGGCCGCGGCAGAAGCAGGCGATCCCGGCCGCGGGCGGCGTTGTGCGGGCTCGCGGCAGAGCGAGGACGCGGCGACCGGGGCGGCCGGCGGGCGGGCGCAGTGCCGGTGGGGCAGCACGGCACGGAAGGAGGGCGGGGCACCCGGGACGGGAGGGCCGGCGGGCGGGAGAGGCTCGGGAGGGATGCGGAGGGCGTCGCCCACCCGGGCGCGGGCCGTCGTCTGCCTGCCCCCGCGGAAACGGTCGGCGCCCTGCGGAGTCCGGCCCCCGTCGGTCCGAAGAGCGAGCTACCGCTCCGGGGCCCCGGTGTGCCGGCGGCGCACGGCGAGGGCCGCGATGTCGTCGTCGAGCCTTCCGCCCGCGTAGTGGAGCAGGTCCGCGTGCAGCCGGTCCAGCAGCTCACGGGGCGGCGCCTGGTGGTGCCGCCGCGCCCAGTCCGCCAGCGGGAAGAACTCGCCGGCTCGGTCACGGGTCTCCGTCACTCCGTCGGTGTAGAGCAGCATCCGGTCCCCCGGGACGAAGGCGGCGGTGTCCACGTAGTAGTGGTCTCCCAGGAGCGCCGAGAGATTGAGGGGGGTCGAGGCGAGGGTGGGCTCGAGGACCTGGATCTCCGCGCCGCGCACGAACACCGGCGGCGGGTGCCCGCAGTTGAGGATTCTGACGTGCCCGCTGCCGTGCGGGATCTCGGCGATCAGGGCGGTGGCGAAGTGCTCCGCCTGATCATCGGCGGGGACCGCGGCGCTGTAGCGGGAAATGGTGATCTGGAGCCGACGGACGATGGCCCTGATGTCGGGCTGGTCGTACGCGTTCTCCCGGAAGCAGTTGATCACCGCGGAGGCGGCCCCCACCGCCGACAGGCCCTTGCCGCGCACGTCGCCGATGAGCAGCCGGACTCCGTACGGCGTGTCGACGGCCTCGTAGAAGTCGCCTCCGATCCGGGCCTGCTCCTGGGCCGCCAGATACAGCGACTCGATCTCGACGTCCCGGACCCGGCGCGGCAGCGGCCGCAGCAGCACCTTCTGAGCCGCGTCGGCGACGAGCCGGACCTGGAAGAGCGTCTCCTCCCGCTGGAGTCGCAGATGGCTCGCGTATGCGGCCGCCGAGGTGACGGCGATGATCGCGGCGGCCGTGTACGGCGTCCCCAGATCGGAGTAGACGAAGCTGAGGCCGATCATGATCAGCAGGCAGAAGGTCCCCAGCAGGACCGTCGGGAGCACGGGCCACAGTGCGGCGGCGAGGGCGGGCGCCGCGGGCAGCAGGCGGCTGAAGGCGATCTCCCTCGGAGTGGAGAGCGCCAGGCCGGCGATGAAGACGGTGACGATCACCGGTGACAGCAGCACGGCTTCCCGCTGGCCGCCACTGCTCGGACGATGGCGGCGCCAGAGCCTTCCTGAGCTGATCACAAAAGGGATCCTATCGGGATGATGCGGACATCGATCCGCGACAGCGCAGGTACTCGTGTCCGGTGATCAGCCGCTCGTACGGTTCTCCGGCACGGTCGGACGGCAGCGCACGGGCCCTCCTCGCACGTCGTGGGACCACGGGGGCGGGTTCGTCAGGGAACCGGCGTCGCGGCCCGGCAGCCGGGGCACAGGCCCCAGAACGTGACCGCGGCCTCCTGGGTGTCGTATTCCTCCGGCAGCCGTGGCTCCATGCAGGGGGCCGCGCCCACCACGCACTCCACGTCGCGGATGGAGCCGCAGGCGCGGCACACGAAGTGGTGGTGGTTGTCGTGGCGCTCGGTCTCGTAGCGGGTGGGGTGACCCGCGATCTGGGTGGATCGGACCAGACCGGCGTCCGTGAGGGCGCGCAGCACGTTGTAGGTGGCCTGCAGGGACAGGCGGCCGGTGACCCGCTGGGCGCGCTCACGCAGGGTCTCGGCGTCGAGGTGGCCGCCCGAGTCGGAGACGGCCGTCAGCACCGCCATGCGCGGAGCGGTCACTCGCATACCCGCCGCACGCAGCCGTTCGGCGGCCAGCGCCATCGGTTCATCGGCCGTGCCGGAGGTCGTCATGCCGCCTCGCCCTCCGTGTCACCGTCGAGACGGGGTGCGCAGGGGTCGCCGGAGAGCTCGAACCACACGCTCTTGCCCTCGGGCCCGCCCTCGCAGCCCCACCGCGCGGCCAGCATGTCCACGAGGACGAGTCCGCGACCGCTCTCGTCCTCCGGGCCCGCATCGGCCGGGCGTGGAAGGTCCGCGGTGCCGTCGCTGACCAGACAGCGAAGGTCGGACACCCGCTCGAGGGTGAGGCACAGCGGGCCGGAGGCGTGCCGCAGTGCGTTGCTCACCAGTTCGCTGACCAGCAGCTCGGCGGTCGGTACGAGGTCCTCCAGACCCCACTGCGGCAGCACGTCGCGTATGACGGTCCTCGCCGAGGAGCAGGCGGTCGGCGACCACGGCAGGGACCAGGGCCCACCCACGAACGATTCCACGCGGGTCCCTGCCGCCGCACCGGACGGCAGGGCGGCAGTCGGCCGCTGAGGGCCGGGGACGGCCACATCGGTGATCGTTCCACTCGGAAGGGTCTTCCGGGGAGCTGTGCGATCCATGAGAGGGCGCTTTCGAGGACGGTTGCAATCTCCCTCACGACCGTACGCCTTTTCTTGAATCGGTCAAGTGTCTGGATTCTGCCCTTTTTCAGGATCCGGCACGGTTTCCGGTGCACCCCCGCGGCCGCCGCCCCGCGATGTCAGCCGGACGGGGTGGCGGCCTGCGGCAGGGGCGCGGGTCCGGGCGGACAGGACTCGGCCGGGACGACGTTCTCGCCGCCGCGGACCCGGTCGCCGTTGACGTTCGGGGTGGTCGTGTGACAGCCGTCCGACGGCCGTCGAAGGTGATGGCGGAGGCGTTCGGCGCGGTCCTCCAGCGCATGGTCCAGCGGGCCGGGCCCTTGCCCGCAGGATCGTGCCTGTCACGGCCGAGGTGGTCGGTGGCTCCGCCCTCGCCGGTCATCGGCGCATGCTCCATGATCGGGAGTCGCACCGGACGATTCACAGGCTCCAGCCCGTCCGGGGCCGCCCGCTGCACGGGTGAAGCCGCCACCGCACCGGCATGGCGCGAGGCCGAACCCGTCGGCTCGCGGACCTCACGCGACCGGCCTGCTGCGGGAACCGTCCCCCGTCAGCGCAGGGTCGGTACGGTGCCGCACTCCGCCCACGTGACGTCGACCCCGCGCAGGCCCCTGCCCCACTCTCCGGAGATCTCCGCGAGCCGGGCAGCGCCGGGCGGGGTGCGGCCGAGGCCGATCGCGTACCGCGCGGACCCCGGCCCGGTCCCGAACGGGCGGGGCCAGGCGTGCGCGTCCGCCGCTCCGGCCTCCTCCAGAGCGGTGAGCAGCGCTCGCAGGCGCCCCCGGACGCGCCCCAGAGTCTCCTCGAACTCCTCGGCGGGGACCGGGCGTACGGTCAGGACCGCCCAGGCCGCGTGCCGTCGGTGCAGGGAGGGCGGCGACAACAGCTCGGGCCAGGGGTCCGTGTCCGCGTCCGCTGCCGTTTCCAGGACGGTCCAGGCACGGTAGAGCTCGTCGGTGAGCAGGTCCCGGAAGCCGGCGCTGACCTGCCCGGTGCAGCTGCGGACGGGATCAGTGGGCGTCATGAGTACCACGGGCGTGTGCGGTCCCGTTCCGGTGGGCGTGAGGCCGACCGGGTCCCGCCAGTCCCAGGCGGCCCAGGTGCCGAAGAAGTGGCGGAGCAGGTCCGGAGCGGCCGCGTCCGCGGCCTCGCGCGTCGTACGGGCCGCGAGCACCGACCAGGCCAGGCCGGGCAGTCCGCCGAAGGGGGCCGAGTCGAGGCCGCGCGCCCCGGCCCACGCTTTCACCTGTCCGGCGAGCCGGGCGAAAGCGGTGTGGTGGTCGCCTACCGCGGCCCGTACCGCGTCCGCGTCGCTCACCGCGCTCAGGGCGACCGCCGCCGCCTCGTCCAACTCGGTGCGGCGGTCCACCGCTTCGCCGGGGTCGAGCGTTCCGGTGGCGACGACGACCAGGTCGACGTCCAGACCGCCGGTGCGCAGCCGCAGGCCCGGCGTCCGGGCACCGGTCACCTGCCGCACCCGGGTGCCGTCCGGCAGCGCGGCGGTCACCCGTGCCCGGACGTCGGCCAGGTCGACGCTGCCCGGCAGCGCCGCGACCAGGTCCAGGTCCGCTCCGGCCAGGGCGCAGCCCATGCGCCGTGATCCGACGACGTGGACGACTCCCTCACCCAGCGCCGCGGAGATGCGCCGCGCCGTCCTGCGCGCCAGGGCGGCCCGGGCCTCGCCCTCCGCGGCCGGCTCGGTGACGGCGGGGCCAGGGGTGTCGGGCAGCCACCGTACGTCGCCCGTTCCGAGAGCGATCGTGGCGCGCGGACGCATCGGTTCGTCGCCCCGGCGGGAGAGCAGGACCAGCTCCCCCACCTGTGCCGACGTGCCGCCGAGCCGGGCGGCGCACGCGGCGGCGAGGCGCTGGGGGTCCCTCGTCCGGCCCAGGGTGAGATGCGGGGTGAAGCCCTCGGCTCGCCCGCGGCAGCGCGGAAAGCGCTCCCCCAGAGCGCGGTGCAGCCCTGCCCACGGTGCTTCGCCGGCCGCCGCCGGGTCGAGCCAGACGGTGGCACCGTCCCGGTGCCCGAAGGTGTGCACCCCGTCCAGCCGGGCGGTGAAGGCCGCCGTGCCGGCCGCCGCTTCGGCCAGCAGCGGGGCGGCTTGCTCGAAGTCGGACTCCGGCACGAACCCGAAGAGCAGATTGACGTGCGGCGGCCAGCGGTGGAACTGCGGATCGTGCTCCTGGCGGATGCCCTGGAGCGTCGGCCACAGCTCCCGGGGAGGTATCCACGCCAGCGCGGTGCGGGCTGTCGGCCGGGCGTCGAGGACATCCGCGGACTCGGTACCGCTCGGCTGGAGGTCCGCCCCCACACCGTAGTGGTCCGAGAGGTACAGCCCGTCCGCCGCGGGCGAGTCACCCCGCAGGAACGCCCCGGTCGCCCGCAGCCGCCCCGCGCGCAGAAAGATCCGGTCCAGCCGGGAGGCCCGGCCGGACAGCGAGGACACCGCGGCCAGCGGATTGGCGCCCGGGTCGAAGGTGGGCGTCCGGTCGCCGGGCCCGTGGACCTCCGTCCAGGCGTCCCGCAGCCCGAGCGCGGCGGCCGGTCCGTCGCCGCCGTCGTTGAAGTCACCGACCAGGACCAGATCGCCGTCCACGCCGCCGAGTCCCTCGGCGAGCCGGTCCAGTTCGGCCTGCCGCCGGGCCGGACCGTTGCGGGAGTGGTCACTGCTCAGATGGGTCGTGGCCACCACGAGTGGACCGGAGCCGGTCTCCACGGTGATGGCGGTGACGGCCTTGCGCGGTCCGAGTTCGTGCCGCCCCGCCTCCCGTACGGGCAGCCGGCTGAGCAACAGCAGCCCGCTGTCCTCGATGTCCTTCCCTCCCGGATCGGCGCCCAGGGTGTAACCGGCGCGGACCCAGGGCGTCCGCAGCAGCAGGGCGAGCAGACCGGCTTCGACCTCCTGGAGCGCGATGACGTCCGCGTCGGCCTCCTCCAGGGCCGCGAGCAGCAGGGGGCGGCGCCGGGCGGTGTCGATGCGGTCGCTGTCGTACCGGTCCCACAGCGTGTTCCAGGTGAGTACGCGCAGACCTCCCGCGCTCGGCGCGGTCGTCCGGGGCGCGCCGTCCGTGGGCCGCCACCCCTTGGCCGGTTCCCACGCGCAGGGCGTCCCGGCGGTGAAGAAGGGCGCCCGCAGCAGACGCGGGTACCGCACCCGGCCGGCGTCCGACGTGCCGATGCGGTCCACACCGGTGGCACGGTCCCAGACCAGCTCGCCGTCCGCCTCGACGAACAGCACCCGGTGCCACGGAACGTCGCCGCCGGGTACGAACGAGGGCAGCGGGACCCGCTTGGGGGCGGCACCGCGCTGGGCGATCCCCAGCACGAACCGGGCCGGATCGAACCGCGGGTCCCAGCGGACCCGGTGATAGACCTCGTCACTCGTGCGCATCACGCCTCTCCTCCGTCCACGGCGCCGCCCAACGCGCCCTCGGTGTCATCGACGGTTCCGCCCGCTCCGACGTACCAAGTGCGGTGGGCCTCGCCCGGGTAGGGCGGGACGAACCGGCGCAGCTGCGAGGCGAGCGCCCCGGGCGGCAGCGGGTGAGCACGCCCCTCGTTGCGCCGTGCCAACTCCTCCTCGTCGACCAGCACGACCACCTGAGTGACCAGGGCGTCACGCCGCCGTGCCACCCCTCGCACCAGGGAACGCTGGTGCCGGTTGAGGGACGTGGCGTCCCACACCACGGTCCCACCGCCGGCCAACGCCGAGTCGAGCCGGCCCAGGCCCTCCCTCAGGACGTCCTCATTGGCCCGCTGGTCGGCCCGGGAGCCCCGGGCCTGGCGCAGATCGTCGAGGGAGACGCACGAGTCGGTCCGGGGAAGGCCTCCGGCGAAGGTGCTCTTTCCGCTGCCCGACGGCCCGACCAGGTGGACCAGCCGGGGGAACGCCCCGGAACGCCACCGCCAGCTCACCGCCACCGCCTCGTCGACGGTGGAGACCCGCCCTTCGGCGAACGCTTCCCGCGCCTCCGCCCAGCACCGGTCGGCGGCAGCGGAGCCGAGGCCGGCCAGGGCGTCCCGCAGCCCGGCCCGCAGCGGCTTCAGCGGCGATGCGCCGAGCAGCCCGGCGTCCTCGGCGTGCAGCGCCGACCACTCGACCTGTTCACGGGCCTCGGCGGTGTGCGCGACCGCCCCTGCGACCGCGTGGAGCACCCCCGGGTCGACGGCGAGGGCGATGCGCACCAGACCGGTCCGGCGGTCGCCGTCCGGGTACGGGCGCTGAAGCCTTGGGGCCAGTCCGACCAGGTCCGCGATGCGGCGGGCGCTCCGCATGCCCAGCGGCCCCGCGAGGCGGGGCCCGAGCCACGCCCGGCGCGTGCTGTGGAGCATCGCGGCCAGGACGCCCTCCAGTCGTGCGTCCCCGGACCGGCCCAGCACGTCCAGTCTCGCGGACACATCGGCGACGGCGGCCTCGGCGGCGGCCGGATCCTCCGGGGCGACGCCCAGCGCGGCCGACAGCGACGGCACGTCGGCGGCCGCCCCCGAACGCACCGCCCACAGCGCGGCGCTCGGGCCCAGGGCGTTCTCCGCGACGGCGGCGTGCATCCAGTGCGCATCGGTTCGAACGTGTCGTGCGCGCACCCACTTGGCCACCCGCCGCCCGAACTCCTGCCGGTCGAACCCCTCGACGGTGCGTACGACGTAGCCCTCCTGGCGCACGGTGTCCAGCCGCAGCGCACGCAGCGCACGCTCGTCGAAGACACCCCGCCACAGCACCTGCGGCACCGGAACCCCCAGCCGCCGCAGGAACCGGACCGTCCGGTCCCAGTCCAGGCAGCGGTCGCCGCCGTCCCAGACGGAGAACCCGTAGAACCAACTCTCCAGGTCCTCGTACGCGATCGAGTGCCGCGCGAAGAGGTTCTCGCCGCACACCCGCCAGCCCCGTGGGATCCCCGCGCCGATCCGCCCCTGCAGGCTCTTCACCCACGCCCGCGAGGGGTGGTGCGCAGAATCCAGTGACCGGGCGTGAAGCCCGTCGGCGTAGAGGGTGGTGTTCTCCCCGTCGAGCTTCTCGGTGACCACGACCTCGCGGCCGCGCAGCCCGGACAGATCACCGGCTCGTATGTCGTCCGGGGCCGCCCCCGGCGACCACGGGAGATGGGGCGTACGGGGGTAGGGCACACGCATGATCCGCTTTTCGTGACGAGGTCGGGTCCGGTCACCGTACGAGCCCGACGGGAGCGGATCCACCGAATAACCGTCGACCGAGCAGGGAGCCGATCGCCTCCCCTCGTGGCCGCCCCCAGGGCCGTGAACGATGTGGTGGGGCCCGGCTGTGTGGCCACGTCCTCGTTGGACGCACCGGTGGCGCGCGCCAGGACGGTCCGGCACCGCGAAGCCCACGCCTGCGGCGTGGAACGGCGCCGCACCCGTCCCTCCGGCACGGCCCGTTCCTCGTCCGACAGGATCGCCCCGGCCTCCGGCCGCCCGGTACGCGCCACCGGGCGACCCGACACGTCCGGACGGGATCCCTGACGCGGAGGACTAGCGATCGACGGCTCGCATCCCCGCCTCGTCATACCGCTCGCCCGCCGCCTCGGGCAGCTCCGCATCGATGCGGGTCAGGTCGTCCGCGGTCAGCTCGATGTCGACCGCGGCGGCGTTCTGTTCCAGGTAGGTGCGGCGCTTGGTGCCCGGGATCGGCACCAGGTCCTCGCCCCGGGCCAGCACCCAGGCGATGGCCAACTGGGCCGGGGTCACGTCCTTCTCGGCGGCGATCTCCTTCACCTTCGCCGCCAGCCGGAGGTTCGCCTCCAGGTTGGCGTCCTGGAAGCGCGGGTTCTCGCGGCGCCAGTCGTCGGCGTCCAGCTCGTCCGGCGAGGTGAACCGCCCGGCGAGGAAGCCGCGGCCGAGCGGCGAGTACGGCACGAAGCCGATGCCCAGCTCCCGGCAGGCGGGCAGCACCTGGGCCTCCACGTCCCGTGACCACAGCGAGTACTCGCTCTGCACCGCGGTGATCGGGTGCACGGTGTGGGCACGCCGGATGGTCTCCGCGCTCGCCTCGCTCAGCCCGACGTGCCGCACCTTGCCCTCGGCGACCAGCTCGCCCAGCGCGCCGACCGTCTCCTCGATGGGTACGTTCGGGTCGACCCGGTGCTGGTAGTACAGGTCGATGTGGTCGACCCCCAGGCGTTCCAGGGAGCCGTGGACCGAGCTCCGGACGTGCGCGGCCGAGCCGTCCTGCGGGCCGACCGTGCTGATGTCGCCCGGTACGGCGTCGTCCATCCGGTAGTTGAACTTCGTCGCGATCACGTACTCGTCGCGACGCCCCCGGATCGCCTCGCCGACGAGCGACTCGTTGGTGAGCGGTCCGTACACCTGCGCGGTGTCGAGGAAGTTCACCCCGAGGTCGAGGGCGTGCCGGATGGTCGCGATCGCCTCCTCCCGGTCGGCGGATCCGTAGAAGGCGGACATGCCCATGCACCCCAGGCCGACGGCCGATACCCGGAGGTCCCGCAGGCTGCGCTTCTGCATGCCGTGTCCCAGCCTTTCCCTGCACGCTCGTTCGTCGTTCGGACGGCACGAAGCCCTTCATCCATCTAGCGACGAATTCCGCCGTCCGGCATCTCGTGAGAGGTATCGGGCGGCACGTGCTCCGTGCACCGTGGTGTCTGCGACGCCACGACCTGGAGCGCGCTCCGGCGCACGTCGACCGTTCAGGCGGGCCGGCAACCGGCCGGGAGCCCGGACAGGCGGGGCGGGAAGGACGAGAGCCACCCGTGCACCACGGCCGGGCTTTTCCATGATAGGTACGATCCGTGCCACACCGGGAGAATCGGAACGCTGGGGGTTCCCGCGAGGACCCCTCTCCTGAACGCCCACTGCTGGCGTCGGTCGTCACCGATCCCGGGCGCCTCCCCGAACTCCTCGCCGACTTCGCCGTCCGCCGCATCGGTCCGGCCGTGCCCGGGACAATCGCCCGGCTCCGGCGGAAGCACCCCGACGCCACCGAGGCGGAGCTCCGGGCCCTGGTGGTCGCCCGCGGCCGTCGGACCGTCGTGTCGGAGGGATCCTTCGTGGGCGGCCCGTTCCTCGTGCTCGTCCCCGTGGCGTTCTGCGCGGCACTGCTCCGCCAGGCACGCACGGTCCTGGAGCTGGCCGCCCTCGACGGCCGCGACCCCACGGCGAGCGCTCGCGCCGGTGAACTCCTCGTCCTCCAGGGCGCGTACAAGGACATCCGGCAGGCGCAGGAGGCACTCGCCCGGACGGGACGCACCGCCGACACGCCCTCCCGGTGGAAGCGGTGGAGGGCCCTGTGGGACGTCACCCTGCGCATGGCCCACCTCCTCGGCATGCTCACGCCAGGCGACGAGAGCCAGGACGCGGGCCGGCGCGTACGGCGGATCGCCGTCCAGACCTGGCGGTGGCTGCTCCTCGGCACGGTCCTCCTGGTCGGGCTGGTCGCCCCTCTCGTCTGGCTCCCGTACATGGCGGTGACCTACCAACGCGCCGACGCCCGCCTGGCACACCGCGTTTTCGCCTACTACTTCGCCGGCGCCGCGCCCGCCCCGCGCCACCGGGTCTCCCGTCCCGAACCGGAAGTGGCGGCGGCCGCGCTCCGCGCGTTCCTCTCCCTCCTCGTGCCGCTCGTCCTGACCGCCGTGACCTTCCTGACCGGCCTGCGCATCGCCGACAGCCACTGGCCGGTCCTCTGCATCGCCCTGGCCGCGGCGTCCGCCGCGATCGGCGCGCTCTGGTACCGACGCCGCCGGCGCCCTCGACCGCCCTCCTCCGACGAATGACCGCTCAGCGTGCGGGGCGGCCCCGGTGCTGATCGCTCGCTTCCCGTCCTTCCCTTGCGGTCACGCGCCGTCGGGGCCGCTCTCTCCGGGCCGGCCCACCATGGAGCGGAGGGGGAGGCCTCCTCCGTGAGGGGGGCGCGCAGCGGCGGACCGCCGTCTGCTCCGCCCGGCTCACCCGCCGGGCGGGCGGCCTGCAACCGGCGTCCCCGAGCGGACCGCCGTGTCACGACAGCCGGCGATTTCACCCGGATCCTGTCGACCGGCCCCGCAAGCGGCGTCCCACCGGCATGATGATCAGCCGAGTGGGGCCGACTGCAGGGCCCTCACGGACGATGAGCATCGATGCCTCTGGGGGAATGAATGCCACGTGTAGGGGTTTACCTCGCGCACCCACGGCCCGGCAGTTTCAATCACGCGGTGTTCGATGCCGTCGTGCAACAGCTGCGCGACCTCGGATGCGAGGTGCTCGCGCACGATCTCTGCGCCGAGGGATTCGCACCCGGTCTCTCCGCCGACGAGACGGAGACGGTCCGGGCCGCCGCGGGTTCCCACGATCCGCAGGTGGCGCTGCACCGGTCGGAGGTGGCCACGCTCGATGCCATGGTGTTCGTCCATCCCAATTGGTGGGGCATGCCGCCCGCGGTCCTCGCGGGCTGGGTGCAGCGTGTGCTCGTGCCCGGCGTCGCCTACAAGCTGGGGACGGCGCAGGGAGAACCCGAGGGGCTGCTGAAAGCCGGCCGGGCCCTCGTCCTGAACACCTCCGACACCCCCGCCGACCGCGAGGAGACCGAGTTCGGAGACCCGCTGGACAGGATCTGGTCGGCATGTGTCCTGCCGTACGTGGGAGTGACCGACGTCCGCCGGGTCGTCTTCCGGACGGTCACCGGCTCCTCCCACGAGACCCGCGCGTCCTGGTTGCGACAGGCACGTCACCACGCCGCCGCACTGCTGGTCTGACGTGTGCGGCGGGGCGTGCGCCGCACACGTGCACCGAGCCGGGTGAGCGGACGCGGTCGGCCCGCGCCCGCCGTCGGCCTACCCGGTGAAACGCACGGGCAGGCTGCGCGGACCGCGGATCATCATCCCCGGCCGCCAGGTGATCGCCGCCGGGTGGATGTCCAGGGTCAGGTCGGGACAGCGTTCCAGCAGCGTCCTGACGGCGATCCGCGCCTCCAGGCGGGCCAGCGGGGCTCCCAGGCAGTGGTGGACGCCGTGGCCGAACGCCACATGACCGCGGGCGTCACGGGAGATGTCGAAGCGGTCGGGGGCGGGGAAGCGGGCGGGGTCGCGGTTGGCGTCGGCCATCGCGATCAGGACGAGCTCACCGCCCCCCGGGATGACCGTGTCGCCGATCGTCACGGGACCGGTGGTGAAGCGGAACGTGGGGGTCTCCACGGGGCCCTCGTAACGGAGCATCTCCTCGACCGCGGCGTCGATCAGGGAGAGGTCCGCGCGCAGGGCGGCCAGTTGCCGCGGGTGGGTGAGCAGGGCGAGGACGCCGTTGGAGATGAGGTTCACGGTGGTCTCGTGGCCGGCCACGAGCAGCAGCCAGGCCATGCCCAGGAGTTCCTCACGGGACAGCCGGTCGCCGTCCTCGCCGGAGTCGTGGATCAGCGCGCTCATGAGGTCGTCGCCGGGCCGTTTCCGCTTGCCCTCCACCAGGTCCGCCATGTACTGCGCCATCGAGTTCGCCGCGGCTCTGCGCTCTTCGGGGTCGACGGCGCCGAGGGCGTCGTTCGACCAGGTCCTGAAGGACGCGCGGTCCAGGTCCGGTACGCCGAGGAGTTCGCAGATCACGGACATCGGCAACGGGAAGGACAGCGCCTCGACGAGGTCGGCGCGTCCGTCGGGGGCGGCGAGCATCCGGTCCAGCAGCGCGTCGGTGGTCTTCTGGATGCGCGGGGCGAGTTCCTCCACCCGGCGCGCGGTGAACTCCCGGGCGACCAGTTTGCGCAGCCGCGTGTGGTCCGGCGGGTCGGCCCTGAGCATGTGCGGGCCGGAGGAGACGGAGCGCAGCGGCAGGGAGGGGGACGCCTTGCTCCAGTCCTTCGAGAGTTCGGGGTCGGCGAGTGCGGCACGCCCCGCCTCGTATCCGACGACGAGCCAGGCTTCCGCTCCCCCTTCCGGCATCCGGATGCGGTGCACCGCGCCCCGGGCCCGTAATCCGGCGTACACGGGGTAGGGGTCGCGGGTGAAGGACTCGCCCAGTGCGGCGAGATCGATGATGTCCATGGGACTGCCACCTCGTTCGTAGGGACGGGCATCCGACCGGGTGGCACCGCGTTCGGCGGGGCCCCATGCCCCCCGGCCGAGACGGCGACCGGTCTCGGCGGCGTCCCCGGCGTTGAGAGTGACCCATGGCGGGACGGTGCGCGTCAAGCGCACGGCCCGCTCGTCGGCCGCCCCGCCCCCGCGTGACGCGCAGGGGCGGGGCGGCTCACCAGGTGTCCGGGCGTCGGGAGCCGGACGAGCACCGCGTGACGACGAACAGGACGATCGTCAGCCGGCGTCTTCGAGGACCTCGCGCAGCTTGCGCGCGAAGGCCTCGGGCTGCCCGGCGTACCCGAACTCGCCGTCGAGGAAGCCGCCGTGGTGGCTCGGGAACACCGTCGCCCGCTGACCGAGCAGTCCGGCCACGGCCACCGATGCGCGTCCGGTGAAGAGGTCCCCGGACTCCTCGCCCACTGCGATCACGACCCGGGTCGGCGCCGCGACCAGCGCGTCGACGTCCGGCCGGTAGCTGCTGACCGCCCAGGACCGGTCGGAGAGCAGCGGATCGTCACGGGAGCCGTCGTCCTCGGTCGGCATCCCGAAGGCAGCGGGATCCGGCGCGGGCCGGGCGAAGTAGTCGTCGGTGAACTCGCCCCGCCACGACGTCATCGCGATGAAGGCCGCCATGCCGGCGCCCCAACCCTTCTCCTCGTAGGCGTCCCGGACACCGGCCCGGGCGCGCTCGGCGGCCCGGGCGTCGGGAATCACCGGGACGAGGGGCGGCTCGTGCGCCACCAGGGTGGTCACGTCGTCGGGGTACGCCGCCACGAGAGCGAGCGCGGTCACCGCACCGCCGCTGCTCGCGAACATCTCGACCGGGCCCGCACCGAGCGCCTCGATGACAGCGTGCACATCGGCGGCGTGGACCTGGGGCGCATGGTCGACCCGGCCGTCCCTGCGGGTGCTGCGGCCGATGCCGCGCGGGTCGTAGGTGATCACCGTGCGCTCGGGAAAGTGCGACACCAGCGCGCCGAAACCACGGGCGTCCATGGGCTGGCCGATCATGACCAGCGGGGGACGTCCGCCGGCGGTCAGCGGGCCGTGGACGTCGTAGGCGAGGTCGGCCCCGGAAGTCTTGAGCATCTGCGTCGTCATGACCGTGCAGACTTCCTGCGCATCGAGAACTCATCGGGTCCCGGGCGTGCCCGTCGGTCCGGTGCCCCGAGCCGGGGGCCGCCCCGCCCCACGGGTCCGCGCCGTGCCCGGCCGTCGGCTCCGCCAGGACCGCTCGGCCTGCGCGTTCGCCGTGCGCCGCCGAACGGCGCGTCCCGGCCTCCCAGAGGCACCGGGTCGACCACAGCGGAAGGACCAGGTGACCCCACCGCCCGCATACACGGCCCTGAGCCGTCGCACCCGGCTCGCCGCGTCCGTCCTCGCCCTGCCGGCACTCCCGTCACGCGGCTTCACCGCACGCGATCGCCGCCGCCCCGGGGCGGTGCGAAGAGGGGGCGGCCGTCGCCCCGACCAAGGGAATCCCGTTCGCCGTGAACACCGGCCGCCGAGTCCCGGCACGCAGCGCTGGACGAAGCAGTGGGGCATCCCCTGCCGCCCGACGCCCACGTCCGCCGCGCCGCCGGCGGTCACCGGGCCTTCGCCGACACGGTCGGCTCGGAGAGATACGCGATAGTGGGGAGTCCCTCCCTCGCCATGTCGGCCGGCCTCCCCCGGCCCTCCTCCTGCTCGTCCGGGTCGTGAGCGCACGAGACGAGGGGATGCAGTTCTTCGGGGCGGCCGATGCCGTGGGCGACGTCTGCGCGGAGGGGGTGGACGCCGGTGGCGGGGCCCAGGGTTCCGTCGGCGATCCGACCGGCGCCCCACTGGGCCATCGCCCTCCCCTGCGGCCCGAGGATCGGCGGGCGGTCGGAAGAACAGTTCCTGAGCAAGGGATCGGCGGCAGAGGCGGGGAGTCGACCGTCCGGATTCTTGCTCGCTGCGGTGCGGCCGGGCGCCGTCGGCGTGCAGGGCTTCGCCGAGCCGGCCGCCGAACTGCGCGGCAGCCGCCTCGTGGCAGTGGTCGACCTCGACGAACGGCAGCGGCACCGCGCGTCCTGTGGTCCGGCTCATCCCGTCGGCCGGAGCGCCGGGGGCATGGTCGCCCTGCCCGTCGCCATCGCCACCCCGGCCTCGTTCGCGAGGCCGGGGTCACGGGAGGCGAACCTCCGTCCGCGGCACGTGGGACCGAGGCCGAGCCCCTCCCCGCGGACGCGCGGGGCAGAGGCCCGGCCGTGGCGGGCGGCCGGGTGTACGCCGCCTACGGCGCCATCTCGTAGGCGCCGGACAGTGCCTCGACGCGCTCCCACACGCGGGCGAAGCGGGCCTCGTCGACGACCGGGCGGCGGACGGCGCCGAGAGCCCAGTCCCGCTGCCGCTCCGTGGCGGAGTCCTTGCCGTGGAGCTCGACGGCGTAGCCCGAGAAGTCGCGGACGAGGACGGCGAACAGTTCGTCGAGCACGTCCTCGTCGAGGCCGGTGAGCCGGGCCTGTTCGAGGATCAGCTGACCGTGCACCACAAGGGCGAACAGCTGTCCGACGGCGAGCAGGAGGTCCAGGTCGCGGCTCTGCCGCTCGTCGGGGGCGGCGGTGGTGACGAAGTCGCACAGGGCGTCGGCCTGCTCGCGGAACCGGGCCACGTTGGCCACCGTGGCGTACGCGTCGAAGGCGGCGCGCCAGTCGTGGAACCGGATGGAGCCGAGCCCCCGGGCCGGGCCCTGCCGGAAGAGGAAGGTGTCGTCGGCCGCGTCGAGGCGGGTGGGCACCTCGGGGTGGTCGACCGGGTCGAGCAGGTGGTTGCGCATGAACTTGAGGATCAGCGCGAGGTTGACGTGCACCGTGCCCTCGAGCTTCGGCAGGCTCCTGATCTCGACCGCGGCCTGGGCGAAGTAGTTGTCCTTCTCGAATCCCTTGGCCGCGATGACGTCCCACATCAGGTCGATGACCTTCTCGCCCTCGGTGGTGACCTTCATCTTGGTCATCGGGTTGAACAGCAGGTAGCGGCGGTCGTCCGGGCCGGCGGAGCGGAAGTAGTCGACGGCGCGGTCGCTGAACAGCTTCATGCCGACGAGGCGCACGTAGGCGTCGACCAGTTCGCGCCGCACGTGCGGGAAGGCCGTGACGGGGCGGCCGTACAGGATGCGGTTGTGGGCGTGGGTCACGGCCTCGTACATGGCGTGCTCGCAGATGCCGATCGAGGCGGTGCACAGGTTGAACTTGCCGACGTTCACGGTGTTGAGGGCGGCGTCGAAGGCGGCGCGGCCGGTGTGCAGGACGTCGTCGGGCGCCACCGGGTAGTCCGTGAGACGGAACTCGCTGACGTACTTGGAGGAGTCGACGACGTTCTTGACCAGGTGGTACGCCGGGTGACGGCTGTCGGCCGCGAAGAAGACGTAGCCGTCGGGGCCCTCGACGTCCGTCCGGCGGCCGAACACGGAGACGAGCCCGGCGGCGTTGCCGTTGCCGATGTAGTACTTGGAGCCGGTCGCCCGGAAGCCGCCGCTGCCGTCGGGTTCCAGCAGCATGTCCGTGGAGTAGATGTCCGCGCCGTGGCTCCTCTCGGAGAGGCCGAACGCGAACACCTCGCCCTGGGAGAGGAGTTCGGCCGCCCGGGTGCGGGCGGCGGCGTTGCCGCTCTGCCAGACCGGGCCGAGGCCGAGGATGGTGACCTGCCAGGCGTACCAGTAGTCGAGGCCGTAGAACCCGAGGATCTCGTTGAGGGCGGCGATGCGGGCGGTGTCCCAGCGCTGGTCCGGCCGGTCGCCGTCGGCGGCCGGGGTGAGGAAGGTGGCGAACAGGCCCTCCTTGGCGGCGAAGGCCAGGAAGTCCTCCAGCCAGACGCGGGAGCGGTAGTCCTCGATCAGCCTGCGCTTGCCGCGGGTCTCGAACCAGTCCACCGTGGCCCGCAGCAGCCTGCGGGTCTCGGCGTCGAAGTGCGCCGGGTCGTACGTGCGCGGGTTGAACAGCAGCTGGTCGGCCATGAGGTACGCCTTCCGGGGATCGGGTCGGGGTGCGTCGCTGGGTGTGGATCACTGCGATCCGGGGGTCCGGGGATCCGGGTCGGAGGGGAGGGCGGCCCGCACCGGGGCGGGCGCGTGGGGTCAGGTGGCGCCGGGCCGTTCGGCGCGGAGCCGGTGGAGGGTGTCGAGGACGTCGTCGAGCCAGGCGACGGTCATGCGCTCGAAGGCGATGCCTCCGCGCAGGACGACGTGCTGGAGCTCCCGGCCGGTGTCCAGCGGCCGGGGGGCTTCGGGCCCGGTGAAGTCCCGTTGCTCTCCGGTGAGGTAGCGCGCGAGCCGGTCACTGTGCGCCTTGCGGTGGCGCTCGACCTCGGAGATCAGTGCCGCCGGGTCGTCGAAGGCGGCGCCCCGGATCTTCACGGCGAGCTCGTGCCGGATGCTCTCCGGTTCGACGGGCTGGTGCAGCCATGCGGAGAGCGCCGCGCGGCCGGGCGCCGCGACGGAGTACTCCTTCTTGTCCGGCCGGCCCTGCTGCGGCACTTCGCGGACGTCCAGGAGGCCGTCGCCCTCCATGCGCCCGAGCACGCGGTAGATCTGCTGGTGGGTCGCGGTCCAGAAGTACCCGATCGACCTTTCGAACCGGTGAGCGAGTTCGTAACCCGAGCCCGGCTTCTCCAGCAGCGAGACGAGGATCGCGTGTTCGAGCGCCATGCTCCGATCCTCTTATGCAACTCGTTGCATATACAAGTCGCCGCCTCCGGATGAGAGGCGGCTCACCCCTGTCCCCTGACGGCGGTGCTTCCGCCTCGAACGCGCCCCGGTGACCGTGCGCGAGCACCGGCGGAGGCACGGGGCGCGACCGCCGCCCGGGGCGGCCCTCCACGAAGCCCGTGACGCGACCGCGATCCCCCGGCCGGCGCCGCGTCGCAGAGCGGACCGTTCCATCGTCGGCGATCGGGGTAGAGGAGACGCCATCCGGACAGGACCACCGCCCGTGAGGAACCGATCATGACCGACGACGCCTACCTAGTCCTGCTGAACGGCCCGGCCGGGGAGCTCGGGGTGCCGCCCGCAGCCATCGGGGAACTGGCCTGCATGGAGACCCCGGCAGTGCGGGCATGGCTGGACGCGCAGGGCGTGACCGCCACGTCCGCCGAACTCCGGCTGCTGCCCCCGGAGGAGACGGCGGCCATACCGGAGGACGCCGAGCGGCTGCCCGTACCCCTCGGCGACGAGGAACTGAACCTCGTGCGCCACTATGCCGCGCCGCGGAACGTCGCCCAGGTGGAGGAGGAGCTGCTGGCCTACCGTTCCTGCGCGGCCGGTCGCGACGCACTGCTCACCCGCGCGCTGGCCGCCGGTGTCCCGGCACACCGCGTCGCGGAACTGACGGGCGAGGATCTGGCACACGTCAAGGCCGTCGCGCGATGAGGAGCTCTGCGACCGTCCGGTGACCGGAAGCTCGCGGAGCGCCTCGTCGCGCTCGTCCTCCGGGCCGGGGGCGGGTACGGGCGCGGGGCACAGCACCGGCGGCACGGCACCGCCGCGTTGCCGTCACACCCTCTTACGCCGGCGCAGCGTCCGGCCGGTGACCGGCGCCCGGCCGACCGGGGAACGGAACGCGGCCCCGGGCCTCACCCACTTTCGTCGTCGCGCCGGAGGGCGTACGGCGGTCGCTCGCGGAGGCGCGGTGGTCGCCGGACTCCTGGAGCCCGCCGAGGCTTCACGGACCCGAGGCAGAAGGCGGCGTTCGAGGAGCTCCTCGCCCGGCAGCCGTCCCCCGGCGGGCGACGTGAGGGGGAGGGCGTTGCACGCCGCCTGCCGGTGTCCGGGCCGCTCCTGGCGGGCGTCGTGGTCGACCCGGCCGCCCTTCACACTCCCACGACGACCGGGGCGGAACGGGGAGAACGATCCGGCACCGACTCGAGCAGTCCGTTCCGCCGGCCGGGCGTGGTCCCCGAGGTGAACGGGACCGCCGCTCCGGATCCTGTCCCCCGGGCCGGCTCACGCCCCGGTCCCGAAGCGCACGCCGGAGGCGTTCCCGACGTGTCCCGAAGGGCCCGTGCGTCGTTGGCCGGTCGGAACCTGTGCACCCCACCGCCCTCGAGGAGCCCTCGTGGCCAGTCCGAGCCCGCTGCCCGTCGACCAGGACGAGGGCCCGCCGCCCCTGCGGTGTCCGTTCGTCAAAGGCGCGCACGCCCGCCCCGTCGGCTTCGGCGGGGCCTTGCCGCAGTGGGCCGCGGGACCCGGTCCCCACGCCGGCACCGGCGCTCCGTCCCGGCAGCGGGGATCCGGCCGCTGCCGGGGCCCGCGGAACCGGCGGTGCGCAGGCTCAGCCGTCCGGGCCCGGACGTGAGGCAGCAGCCGACGGTGGTGCTGCGCGTCACAGCGGTCCGCAAGGGCTTCGGTGCCCGGCAGGTCCTGCGCGGGATCAGCTTCGAGGCGCGGGCAGGGCAGTTGGTGGGCATCGTCGGGGAGAACGGCGCCGGGAAGACCACCCTGCTGCGCGTCCTCAGCGGCGACCTGCGGCCCGACGACGGACGCGTCGACCTGATGGGCACACGGGGGTACTGCCCGCAGCATCCGGTCCTGGACGAGGAACTGACCGTGCGCCAGCACCTGCGTCTCTTCCAGGTCGCCTACCGTCTCCCGGGTCCCGGCCGCGCGCTCCAGCTGATCGACGTCCTCTCCGCGGCCGGCTATCTGGACGCGCCGGTGAAAGTCCTCAGCGGTGGCACCCTGCAGAAGCTGAACCTGGTCCTGGCCTTGATGCACGATCCGGACGTCGTGCTGCTCGACGAGCCGTACCAGGGCTTCGACTGGGAGACCTACCTGCGGTTCTGGGACCTCGCCCAAGAGCTGAAGGACCGCGGCCGCACCGTGGTCATCGTCTCCCACCTCGCCCATGACACCGAACGCCTGGACGTCCTGCACCATCTGCGCGACGGCCTCCTCGAGCCCTCACCCGCGGCGGGCACCGCATGAGTGCCTACCTGGTCGCCTGCCGCTACGCCCTGCTGGCCATGGCGAAGAACCGGCTGGCCGCCGTGCTCCTGATCGCCTTCATCCCGCTGTGGATCACCGTGGCGAAAACCCTCACCACGCCGAAGACGTTTCCCTTCCGGCTGCGCGCCACCGGTACCTGGCTGCGCGCCGGCGGAGACGAGATCACGATGATCAGCGGCTCCCTGAACGCCGTGTCCCTGCTCGTGGGGTTCCTGATGTTCAGCGCCGCGCGCCGCACGAGGGCCTTCGACCGTCGCCTCACGGCAGCCGGCTACCCCCGGACCGCCCTCATCGGCGCCAAGCTCACCACGCTCCTGGTCTCATCGGTGCTGGTCAGCACCTACGCCACGGCCTGGATGCTGCTGTTCTGGTCTCCCCTGCAGCCCTTCCTCCTCGGCGTCGCGGTCCTGGCGGTCTGTCTGGTCTACGGGGCCATGGGCATGTGCCTGGCCCTCTTCCTGCGCGGCGAGGTCGAAGGACTGGTCACGATCATCATGACCAGCATCATCGACCTCGCACCGCAGAATCCCGTCGCCAGCACCACCGCCGACAAAGCCCTGGTCGAGCTGCTCCCGAGCTACGGCTCCCTCCAGACCAGCCTCGCCGCGGGATTCACCCGGAACGCCACCTTGAGTCCTCTGCTCCACAGCACGGCCTGGCTGATCGCCATGACCGCCACCGCGCTCGCCGCCTTCGCCCTCCGCACCCGCACCCACCAGAGCCGCCCGCGCCCCCGCCGTGACGGGTAGGAGCCCCCGGCAGAGCCGCCGGAGCCGGGAGAGGACGCGCCCGACGGCCCGGCGGAGGGACCCGGACCGGGCGTGCAGCGGGACACGAACGGGTGCGGTGATGGTTTCGGCTCGGGCTGCCGGCGGTCAGGAGGAGGAAGAGGAAGGAGGTCCGCCATGCCGACACGGGGACCCGAGAAGCAACCCACGGCCGAGCTCGACGCCCGCTACAGCTCCGCGCTCGATCCCCGCCCGGGTGCCGCGGACGTCACCGCCGTCGAGTGGGCCCGGGCCCGACGGCAGCTGGAGACCGCGGAGGTCTTCTGGGTGTCCACGGTGCGGCCCGACGGGCGGCTGCACGTCACGCCCGTGATCACCGCCTGGCACGACGGTGTGCTCTACTTCTCCACCGGGCCGGGGGAGCAGAAGGCGAGGAACCTCGCTCATGACGCCCACTGCGCGCTGACCACCGGCGGGAACTCGCTCACCGAAGGGCTCGACCTCGTGGTCGAGGGCAAGGCCGCGCCGGTTGCCGATCCAGCGGTGCTGGAGGAGGTGATCGCGGCGTACGAGGCGAAGTACGGGCCGCACATCACCTCGCCCCGGGGCACCTTCCACGGGATCGGGGACGCGTTTCGGAAGGGGGACGCGGTGGTGTTCGCGGTGGCCCCGGTCACGGCGTACGGCTTCGGCCGGGACCACGGGGTCTACACCCATACGCGGTGGGTGTTCTGAGCGGTGGAACGTCCCGGGGCCGTGCCCGCCCGCCCCTCCCGCACGGCTGTCACCGAGTCCCGGGCCCGCGGCCACAACGGCCTCGGCGGTCGTCCGGGCCCTGCACCTCACCGACGACCAGCGCACCCGGTCGGCTTCGGGCAGGGCACGCCGGTGCTGTTCGAGGGCGTCGCTCATGTGCCCGAGGACACCAACGGGCGTCGTGAGCGCCTGTTCCGGGGCGTGCTCGAGCGCATCCGGTGGGATCCGGAGCCGGGGCACCCCGAGGCTCGGCCGGTGGAGCCGGGACCGCTCGGCGGCTCGGTGGAGTGCCTGCTCGCCTCGCCGGGCGGGGACGGCGACGTCATCTGCGGCCGGGCCGACGAGGGCACGGCGGCCGTCGCGCCCTTCGAGGACGGCACGCTCGCCGATGCGGGGAAGCTCTACGTCGGGATGCGCGGGGACCTGGAGCGCTGACCGACCAGCGAGCGAGAACGACGCCGCAGGCCGGGACGGGAGGCGATGGACGGCGACGCCGCATGTGGTGGGTCCGGGGTCCCGCGAGGGTGGAGCGGTACTCCAACGGGAGCGCGGGCGCGACGCCCAGCCCGGATTCCGGTGCCTTGCCGCGCCGACCACGTCCGGCCGCGCGGCACGCACCGCCGTCAGCGCCCCGTTCGGCCCGAAGGCGAACGCGCCGGTCGGATCCGGGGCGAGCGACGGCGCAGGTCCGGGACTCGTACCAGCCCGGGCGCCCCGCCCGGTCCACCAGCCTCGCGGTGCGCCGCGTCCACCCGCACCGGGGCTGCCCGCTGAGGCGGCGGCGGTCGTCCCGGTGCTGAGGTCGCCGGTGCTGCTGCTCACAACGGTCTTGACCGTGCCGTGGTGGGCGGGTGTCGGCCTTCCGGGGCCGGAGCCACCTGATGCGTGACCGTGGAGGGCGGTCGCCCACGCGGCGGAAGACACCGCGGGGCTTTTGCCGAACGATCGTCCCTGCGGCCGACGGCGTGAACTTCCGGCCGCCCGCTGGTGCGCAGGGGTTGCTCGTCGAGCCCGGGCAACACGTTTCCGTTCTGTGGCTCGTCCCTTGTCGGGGGTAGACGACGATCACGGCCAGACGTCGATCATCGAAGGAGACGAGCCGTGGACAAGGGCAAACAGATCACGGGCGCGGCCCGTGAGGAGCTCGCGCGGGAGATGAAGGAGCAGTACGAGAACGGCCTGTCCATACGGGCCATCGCCGAAGCGCACGGGCGGTCGTACGGGTTCGTCCACCGCGTCCTCACCGAGACGGACGTCCCCCTGCGCAGCCGGGGCGGGGACCGTCCCCGCCGACGGCTCGAGAAGGCCGGGCGCCCGCAAAGGTGACGAGGGCCCCTTCGGCAGGGGCCCACCGCGGGCCGAGGAACTCGCGGACCGCGGCAGCGAAGCCGGTCGGGCCGGTGTGACCGGCCGGAGACCCGACGGACAGGGCGGGACGGTCACCAAGGGCCGTCCCGCCCTGCGGTCCGCCGTGTGCGCCGACGTCGGACTCACCGGCGACGGGATCGACGAGGAACTGCGTTCCGGGCGCGGTGATCGGCCGCCGCTCCCGTCCCGCCGACGCGGTCGCGGCGGGAGAGGTGGCACTCGACGGTGGTCCGGCGGTCGTCCACCGCCCGGCGTCGTTCGCCCGCGGGAGCGGAGGGACGCCCGCGGGCCCCTCGGCTCCCCGTCCCGGCACGGGAGACGCTCTGCAGCCGCCTCCCCGCACACGCTTCAGGCCCCGGGAAGCCGGTCCGGTGCCGTACGGCCCACGGCGGGCTCGGGGTCGGCGGACGCCGCTTCCACCGCGCCCTGTCCGGCGGCCTCGCCCGTGCGGGCGGCGCGGCGACGGCGGGCGTCCTCGTCGGTCCGCGCGTCGTAGGTCAGGAGCTTCGGCAGTGCGGTGGCCAGCAGACCCACCGAGACCACACAGGCGAGGCCGCCGGTCCAGAAGGCCGGCCGGGTTCCGGTCCAGCCGGCCATCGCGCCCGCGCGGACCTGGCCGAGCTGGGGACCGACGCTGTACGACAGGACCTCGATGCCGGCCAGCCGGCCGCGCAACTCGTCGGGGACGGTCTGGTTCCAGATGGTCGAGCGGCCCAGGCCGCTCAGCATGTCCCCCGCACCGGCCAGCCCCAGGCACACCAGTACCAGCCAGACGTCGGACAGCCAGCCGGCCGCCGCGATGGCCAGTCCCCAGCCGGCCGCGCCGCACACCACGAGCAGCCCGTGCCGCCGTACCCGGGACACCCAGCCGCTGGTCAGGCTCACCAGTACCGAGCCGACCGATCCGGCCGCGTACATGAGCCCCAGCGACCAGTCGGCGTCCAGCTCGTCGGCGAGGAAGGGGAAGATCGTGTTCGGGAAGGCGAAGAACATCGCCGCCAGGTCCACCGCGTAGGTTCCCAGCAGTACCGGTCTCGACCAGGCGTACCGGGCGCCCTCGGCGATGCCGCGCAGCGACGGCCTGCCGGCGTTCTCGGCGGGCGGCGCGGGCGAGAGGCGCAGGCACAACAGTACCGAGACGGTGAAGCAGACCACCGTCGTCGCGTAGGCCGGGGCGTTGCCGGCGTAGGCCACGACCAGGCCCGCCAGCGCGGGTCCTGCGATCGCCCCGGCCTGCCAGCGCAGCGCGTTCAGCGCGGCCGCCGCCGCGAGCTGGTCGTGCGGCACGATCCGGGCCAGCAGTGAGTCCAGCGCGGGCCGCTGGAGCCCGGCCAGCGCAGACACACCGGCCGCCACCACGTACAGCGGCCACAGCAGTGGTTCCGGCAGCATCGCGTTGACCAGCAGGACCACCGCCAGCAGCCCCAGCCCGGCCTCGGTGAGCAGGATGACCCTGCCCCGGTCCACCGCGTCCGCGAGCGCCCCGCCGTACAGCCCGAAGACCACCAGCGGCACCAGCTCGACCGCGCCCATCGCGCCCACCGCGAGCGGTGACCCGGTCAGCTCCTTGATCTGGAGCGGCAGGGCGACCAGTGCCATGAAGCTGCCGAAGTACGTGATGAGTCCCTGCACCCACAGGAGCCGGAAGTCACGGGAGGAACGCCAGGGCGAGAGGTCGGGCAGCACCGCGGAGAACTTGGAGATCACGACGGGCCATCCTCCGTCGGCGCGGGCACACGGCGCAACCTCGTGTCGAGCCGCCCGGCACCGACCGCGGCGTCGGGACGGTGCCCACGTTGCCCCTGGTCTCCGCGGCGGGGGGCCACGGCGCGTCGGGGCCGGGCCCGTCACCGCGGCCGAGCAGGCCTACTGGATGCTCCAGCGGTGCGGATGACCGGGCTCTTCCGGGCAGGCGAAGACGTTGAGCTCGCCCCAGCGGCCCACGGTGACCCCGGTCGGCGTGGCGGACCGGTGCCGGGGCAGGTCCTGTTCCTCCAGGGGCTTCCAGCTGCCGCTGCCGCCGTCCCATTCCGAGCTGTCGACGGTCAGCAGCAGGCGCATCGGTGCCGAGCAGGTCCGGCAGTTCACGGGGGACGGGTCGGTGACGTGCCAGGAGGCGAAACCGCCGACGCGCCAGCCCGGCGGGATGGACAGGTCGTACTGGTAGCCCACCGGCATCGCGGCGTCTTCGTCCGCCGACTGCTCGGCCTCGTCCTCCAGCTCCTCCTCCCAGGCGTCGATCCGGGCGCACAGGGCCTCCGGGAGGAGGCCGGCGAACGGGTAGGTGACCACTTGCTCCGGGTGCAGTACGCACGGTTCGGGCACGTATCCCTCGGAGCCGACGACCTGCGGCTGCGGCGGCGCGGTCATCACCTCGGCGACCTCCCACGACCGGCGCCGGCGCAGGTCGAGCAGCAGGCCGTGGCCGGTCGGACCGTGTGCGTCGAAGGGGCACCAGAACACCTGGAGCAGATCACTGCCGTCCGGCCCGGCCGGCAGGTCGGGGATGTCTCTCGCGTAGAGCTGGGCAAGGCCGATCAGTGGCAGTGGACCGCGCGCGGCGGCTTCTGGGACGCGGTGTCTGCGGCCCAGTCGCTCCAGCAGCCGCCGTTCCTCGTCCGTGGGGCCGGGATCCGGTTCGCGGAGCCACGCGGAAGCCAGGATCCGCCGCTGTTGGTGGATGTCCGCCGGACGCCGGCCACGCGCGTGGCTGTGGGGCTCGGTGCACACCGGCCAGGGTTCGTCCGCCGGCCACAGCAACGGGCCGCCCACGGAGCTGTCCGCCACGTCCGGGCGGCCCGGGCGCGGGTGGAGCCGGGTGGTGGTGCCCCGGTGGGCCGACAGCTCCGGGAACAGCGCCTCGACATCGAGCGGGCGCGGCGGTGTGGTCCTCGACATGCGCACGACCTTAAGGCAGCCGCCGGCCGGCACGTCGCGGCGCTCCGGAGGCGACCGCCTCCTCGTCCCGCACGGCCGGCTTCCGGATGCGGACGGCCTCCGCGGCGGAGGCGCCGGAGCGGGGCGGCCGGGAGGCCGCCCCGCCGACCGGCCGGTCCTTCGGAGGCAACCCTTCCAGGAGGGCGGGCCGTGGAAGGCCCCAGGGCACGAAGACCCGCTACGGGCGTACTGCCACCGCGTCCACCTCGAACAGCATTCCCGGCAGCGCGAGCGAGGCCACGCCGCTCAGCGTCTGGGCCGGCAGCCTGTCGCCGAAACGGGCGTGCAGCGCCTTGCCGAGGATCTCCAGTTTGCCGAGGTCGTGGTCGACGACGAAGGTACCGAGGCGGACCACGTGTTCATAGCGAAGGCCCACCCCCTCCAGCGCCGACCGCAACCGGTCGAAGGCCAGGTCCACCTGGGTCGCGAAGTCACCGGGGACCGGAGCGCCGGTGTCGTCGGACGCGTACTGGCCACCGATGAAGACGAGTTCGCCGGGTGCCGAGACCGCGTGGCTGTAGCCGAACGGTGTCGGGTCATGAAGGGCGGGCGGATTGGTGATGGCGCGCTGATCGTTCGTCATGTCTGTTCGAACCCCCGCACCGACTCGTCCATTCCGGGAGCGTCGTGCCGATGCCGGTCAACGGCCGAAGCGCGGGAACGCCGAGCGGGCCCGGCCCTCGCGGGTGACGGACGGTCCGGTGCTCCGGCAGCCGGGGCAGGCCGGTGCCGTGCGGGCACCCGCGGCCGGTCGAGGACAGCTTCCGGGGCCCGCAGGGCCGGTGCCGGACGGCGCGCTCCCGCCTCCGCACGACGGCCGTACCGGCAGCGGCCGGAATCCGGCGGCCCCTCCCCCGGCGCCCGTTCACTCGAGCTCGGCGACCATGTCGCCGGCTGTCACACGGATCAGGGCCTCCGAGACCTCTCCGGGGCCGGGGAACAGCCGGTAGAGGGTGCCCGAGGCCCGTGCCGGCCCGACCGTCCCGTGGACCGTCGCCAGGAACACCCGCCTGCCGGACGCGAGTTCGGCCGCCGCCGCGTCAGGGTCGGGGTGCGGGAGGTGCTCTTCGCCGTCTTCCCCGGAAGACACCCTGGCGGCGAATGCGGCCGCGTCCTCGTCCGGCCGCCGCCGGTACCGCAGCAGTGCGGGCTCCGGCTCCCGGGAGATCACGGCCACCTCGGCGGAGCGCGCCGCCGCTCGCCAGACCGCGAGGTCCCACAGGGTGGTCCGGCTGCCGGAGCCGAACTGCTCCCACAAGTCCCGAGCCACGGCGGCCAGCACGCCACCGCCGTGCGAGCCGATGCTCTGGAAGCCGCCCGTGGACGGCAGGTGGGTGTCCGTCCACAGCGTCCTGCGACGGCCCAGGTCCACGATCATCGGCAGGCACACCTGCGAGTCGCCCGCCAGGTCGAAGCGCTGGCGGACCGTGCGCGGATCGTAGGAGGCGTCCCGCGGACCGTGCGCGGGCAGTGCCATGAAGCCCGAGAAGGCGTCCGGCAACTCCTCGAACGGCACGTTGTTGTAGCTGAAGACCAGCGGGACGGCGTACACGTCCCCCCGCTCCGCCAGCCGTTCCAGGTCCAGGTCCACGTACTCGGTGGCGCCCCGCGGCGCCGGGGCGGACGTGAGGTCGCCGGAGTGGACCGCGGCGTCCTTGCCGTGCACCAGGCCGGTGTAGTCGCACAAGCCGGTGAACTTCCACTCCGCGTCGAAGAACGCGACGGAGAGGTCCAGGTCCGTGCGGTTGCCCGGTGGTTCGGTCCAGTGCAGGAACAGCCGCAGCACCGCGCCCTCGGGCAGGTTCTGCATGCTGCCCCGGGGCACCGCGACCAGGGCCTTGGCGGTGGACCGCTCGGTGAACGGCACGGTGAGGTCGGCCAGGCCGGTGTCCAGCACCGCCAGTTCGTACGGCTCCCCGGCGGCGAACCGGCGCAGCACCTCCGCCTGCAGCAGCGTGACCGTCGCCGTCACCAGCCCGGCGGGCAGTGGAGTCCGTCGCTCCGGAACGGCCAGGGCTCGGGTGACTTCCCCGCGGGGGAAGAACACGCGGCGGCGGCCGGCGCGGTCCTCGGCCCGCACCCGCAGTGCCCCGAGCGCCGACAGCAGCGGGCCCGGACCCACCTTCGGCAGTCCGCGCAGGAGGGCTTTCTCGAGCTCCGGTTCGAGGGCCTCGGTGGTGTGCAGGCGCAGCAACTGGTCCAGGCGGCGCACCAGTTCGCCGGGGCGTTCCCCGGCGAGGGCCGCGGCTGCGCCGGCGTCGCCCTCGGCCACCGCCTGCTCCAGCCGGCCGGCCCAGGTGGCCGGACGGATCCGGGTGCCGTCCACCCGGACGGCGTCCGGGTGGACGGCGGCCGTCTCCAGCAGGGCGGCGCCGAACGCGGTGCCGGAATCCACCGCGGTGCCGCGCAGCACCGCGAAGGCGAGGGCGGCGCGCGGGTGCCGGGCGTGATGCTCGAAGGGGTGCAGGACCTCCGCGGCCCGCTTCCACGCCGTGGGGTGCCGCAGTACGTCCTCCACCAGGTACGGCGTCGGCAAGCCGTCGAGGACCGAGAGCAGTTCGCGGCGCAGCGGGCGCGGCGGGCTCGTGAAGCGCGACGGCGTCACCAGTCCGGCGTCACCGCCGGAGAGCACGGTGAGCAGCCGCAGTACGTCGGTGGCGGTGGTGAGCCGCTCGGTCAGCAGCTTCCGCACCGACAGGCCGTCCGGCGCCTCGCGCACCAGCGCGCCCAGCACCGTCGCCTTGGTCTCCCGGACCGGGATGTCCTGCGGCAGCAGGCCCCGGCCGACCGGAGTGAGGGGCAGCAGCGTCAGCAGGTCGTCGCGGTCCTGCGGGGACAGCGGGGTGCGACGGGCCAGCAGGGTGTCCACCACGGCGGTGGCGTCGGCGGCCCGGTCGGTGCCCAGGCGCAGCAGGCGCAGCGGGCCGGGCACCGGCGCCTTGGCGGCGCCGACGGCACGGACCGGCCTCAGGAAGGGGTCGTCCGCGTCGATCCGGCGGTGACAGACCGGGCAGCCCGCGTAGTCGGATCCGTCCCAGCACAGTCGGCACACCAGGTGCGCGCAGGGCGATACGGGGAACACCGTGCGCGCCTCGCCGCACAGCACGCACGGCTGCTCCGGCTGCTGCAGCAGGAAGGCGAAGACCCGGTCCACGTACAGCGCCTCGGTGTTCCGCGGCACGGTGCGCGGGAAGCGGCGGAAGAGCGGGACGTGGCTGCGGTCGGAGCCGAGCAGGCCGTCGGCCAGCCCGACCAGGCGCGCGTGCGCGGCCGCCAGTTCCTCGGGGGCCAGTGAGCCGAGTGCCGCGTGCAGTCGGGGGGAGAGGACGTGACCGCGGGCGAGCAGTTCGGCCTCGAGCCGGCGCAGTGCCGGTCCTGTTCCCCCACCGGACGCGGACGTCCCGTCCACGTACACGGTCTGGACACGGCGCAGCAGTACGGACTCGGCAGCGAGCAACAGGGGATCCCCTCCACGACGATCCGGGGGCGGAAGAACGGGGGCGGAGAGTGGGCGCGCTGGGTCTTTTTGCAGAAGGTGAGAAGGATGCACGCCGGGGAGCCGCCCCCGTTGCCCCTGATCCCATCACGGACGGGCGCGAGCACCAAACGAATAAACGACCGGCACGGCGTCGGCCGGCACCGTCCCCGCGTGATCGCTCCGCTCTCTGCGGCATCGGCGCGCTCGCGCGTCCGGACCCGGTGCGTATCCTGCGTGGCCCGGGGCTCGACCTGGTCGTCACCCTGCAGTGCCGGACCGGAGGGTCTCGGTGCCCCAGGTCACGGCCGCGCACGCCGACGCCTGATCAGCGACTTCACCGACGGCACCTCCGGTGGCCTGGACGCCGATGCCGACTTCGTCGGCATGGTGCGCTCGGCGACGCCCGGAACTGCCGGACGCCTCCGACGCCGTCCCGCCATCGGGCCGCCGTTGCCCGGTCGGTGTCCAGGCGGGCGGTCACCGCGGTGTCGCCCGGTCCCTCGGCGCAGGCCGGAACGGTCCGCGCTCGCTTCGCCGGAGACGGGGAACGGCTCACGTGGCGGGACGAGGCCTCGGGACCGGCTCACCCGCTCCGAGGGGTCAGCACCCCTTGGAACAGGGCGCCGTACCGTGACACCAGTTCCGTGCGGTCCGTCCGGAGCAGGCCCTCGTCCCCGGCCACCCACAGCGCGTACAGCAGTCCCCCGGCCAAGGCGGCCGCCATGCGCGCGCGGACGTCGGCGTCGGGACCGGACAGGCGGCGGCGCAGTGGCGCGATGAAGACGTGCTCGTGCGTGTCGCGCAGGCGCTCGTGGATCTGCGGTTCGTTGCTGCCGCGCACCAGGGCCAGGAACACGCCCCGCGCAGGACCGTCGAGTTCGACGAGGAGTTCGGCGAGCCGTTCCCCCAGATGCTCCAACGGCGCGTCGAGCAGTGGCTCGTCGTCGATCGTCAGGTGCATCGTCTCCAGGAACAGGAGTTCTTTGCTCTTGAAATGGCGGATCACCAGCGCAGGATCCGTGCCGGCCGCCGCCGCGATCTGACGGACGGTGGTCCTGGAGAAGCCCTGATCCTGGAACAGCCGGGCAGCGGCTGAGTGGATGGCCTCGCGGGTCGTGGTACGAGAGCCGGTCTGCAGCATGCGGGACAGGATAGGGGACCTGCTGCTTCGCAACTGCGGGTTCGCACGTACGCGGGGCGGGCCGGACGCCTTTCGTGAGCCTTTCGAGAAGTTCGGTCAACAATGTTGACTCCCCGTCGGGGGGCCTGCACATTACCTGACGGTAGAACCACTCGGTAACCGCGCAGTCCGGCACTCCCCCACGCTCGAGCCGCTCCGTTCCCGCCGTCGACGCGCCCGGCGGGCCGCCGCACCGCCGCTCCGCACCCACCCCGAGAAGAGGGACCCCATGCCGAAGCACACCCTCCGGAATGTCATGACTACATCATCCGCGCTCGTCGGTGCGCTCGCGTTCAGCCTCACCGGCGGCGCCGCACACGCCTCCACGTCGCTGGACTACGTCGCCCTGGGCGACAGCTACAGCGCCGGCTCGGGCGTGCTGCCCGTGGATCCCACCAACCTGCTGTGCCTGCGCTCCACCGCGAACTACCCCCACGTGATCGCCGCCCGGACGGGCGCCCGCCTGAAGGACGTGACCTGCGGCGCCGCCCGGACGAAGGACTTCACCGAGTCGCAGTACCCCGGGGTCGCACCCCAGGCGGACGCACTCGGCGCGGACACCGACCTGGTGACGCTGACGATCGGCGGCAACGACAACGGCACCTTCGTCAACGCCCTGACGGCCTGCGGCACCGCCGGCGTCCTCACCGGCGGCAAGGGCAGCCCCTGCAAGGACACCTACGGCACGTCCTTCACCGACCAGATCGACGCGAACACCTACCCCGCGCTCCGGTCCGCCCTGCGGACCGTGCGTGCCAAGGCGCCCAACGCCCGTGTGGCGGTGCTGGGTTACCCGTGGATCACACCCGCCGAGGCCGACCCGTCCTGCTTCGTGAAGCTGCCGGTCGCCGCCGGTGACGTGCCCTACGTACGCGGCATACAGGCACACCTCAACGCGGCCGTCGAGCGCGCCGCCGAAGAGACCGGCGCCACCTACGTGGACTTCTCCCGGGTGTCCGAGGGCCACGACGCGTGCAAGCCCGGCGGCACCCGTTGGATCGAACCCCTCCTCCTCGGCAACAGCCTCGTCCCCGTCCACCCCAACGCCCTCGGGGAGCGGCGCATGGCCGAGCACACCATGAGCGTCCTCGGCCTGAGCTGACGGCGGCGCGCTTCGTCCTCGACGGCCGGGCTGTCCCGCACCGCGTTCCAGACCGGCCGGGGCGTGCCGCCCCGCACCGCCGTTGTGCTCGCGCACTCCGAGGAGGAGGGAGTCCTCTCCGCCCGTCGTCGGGTCGTACTCCAGCACCCCTCCGGGCCGAACACCTCGCGGTGCGCGTCACGGTCCGGTTCGACGGTGCGGGTGCGCGCGGTCTCGCTCCGCGTGCGGATGCCGAGGACGGGCCCGGGCCTCGTCGGGAATGGCGCGGGCGCCCGGTACGCCGTCCCCGTCCCCGCGCCCCTCGCAGACTCGCCGGCCCGGGTGCACGCGCTGCCCGGTGACGCGCTCAGCGGCACGCCGCACGAACCGTTCGGGCTTCCCGAGGTGGCCTGGTCCGTCGCTCCCCGGGTGTTCGCCTTCGCCTCGGCGGGCTTCCCCCACGGCGCGCCGCGGCACCGGCCGCCCGGCCGACGTGGTCCGGTGAAGGCGTTGCCCCTGGCCGCCGCGTACGCCGTGCCGGTCGGCCTCTTCGCCGTCGGCAACCATCTGCTCGGCGAGGAACGGGACGCCCTCGTTCTCGCGTCGGTGGCCCGGTCGCCTTCTCGCCGCCCTCGCCCCGGTGGTGGACGCCGTGCTCCTGCTCGGTCGCGGAGACGGAAGTCCGCAGGCCGTCGACGCCGGCCGACGCCCGTTCCCCGCGACGCGTCCCGCCGGCCCGGCTCCTTCGGCTCCCCTGTCCGCTCGGGCCACGGCCGGCGTCCCGCCGACCACCGCGCCGCCGCCTGCTCCGGGCCGCACCCCGGGCACGTCGCCGTCCGCGGCACGGACCGCGACCGTCGCCACGGAGGCGATCGGCGGTGCCGGACGTCCGAGCGTCCCCGCAGTCGCCCCGGGCGGCAGTCCCCGCAGACGCGGTCATCCGGCGAGGCCAGGACGCTGCCCCGGAGGGCACCGCGCGGTACCGGCGCAGAGAGCGGACCGGCGGCCACCCGGTGGAGCGCCGGTGGGACACGCGCGCGTCCGGCGCGCGGCAGCAGCAGGTTCTCCGGCCCGGCCCGGACCAGCTCGGCCGAGCCTCCGCACCGCCTCCCGGAACGCGGCCTCCCGGAACGCGGCCTCCCGGACCGGGGCCGGCGGTGGGACAGGCCAGGTTCCCGCTCGTCCGCTGTGGCGGAGCGTCGCAGAGGGCCATCCGGTGCCGTCCGGGCGGTTGACAGCTCCTGGGACGCCTGGCTTCATGAACAACGCATACATGGGAGCGCTCCCACCTTCGTACGTGCTTCTCGTTCGGCAAAACGACAGAAGGGCACACCGTGGGACAACCATCAGCACGGAGCCGACCCCGTGGTCCGCTCCGGCGCGTCAGAGCCCTGCTCACCGCGGTGCTGGCCGCGGGGCTGTTGTCGGCGGCCGGGCCCGCGGCCTGGGCGGCCGACCGGCCGGCTGCCGCGCACGCCGGCACAGCCGCCGCGCCGAAGGCGTCCGTCGCCGCACCCGGCGACGACTGGCTGCACACCGAAGGCAACAAGATCGTCGACGCGAACGGCGACGAGGTCTGGCTCACCGGCGCCAACTGGTTCGGCTTCAACGCCACCGAGCGGGTCTTCCACGGGCTGTGGTCCGGCAACATCACCGACATCACCAAGGCCATGGCCGACCGGGGCATCAACATCGTCCGCGTCCCCATCTCCACCCAGCTCCTGCTGGAGTGGAAGAACGGCCAGGCCACCGTCCCCAGCGGCGTCAACGCCTACGCCAATCCCGAGATCGCGGGCAGGACCTCCCTGGAGGTCTTCGACCACTGGCTCGACCTGTGCAAGCAGTTCGGCATCAAGGTCATGCTCGACGTGCACAGCGCGGAGGCCGACAACTCCGGCCACGTCCACCCGGTGTGGTGGAAGGGCACCATCACGTCCGAGGACTTCTACACCGCCTGGGAGTGGGTGACCACCCGCTACCGCGACGACGACACCATCGTCGCCGTGGACGTCAAGAACGAGCCGCACGGCACGGCCGGTACGAGCCCGCGCGCCAAGTGGGACGGCTCGACGGACCAGGACAACTTCAAGCACGTCTGCGAGACCGCCGGCAAGCGGATGCTCGCCGTCAACCCGAACCTGCTGGTGCTCTGCGAAGGCATCGAGATCTACCCCAAGGCCGGTGCGGACTGGGCCTCCACCGTCCCGACCGACTACCACTCGACCTGGTGGGGCGGCAACCTGCGCGGCGTCCGCGACCATCCCGTCGACCTCGGCGCGCAGAGCGACCAACTGGTGTACTCCCCGCACGACTACGGACCGCTGGTCCACCTCCAGCCCTGGTTCACCGGCGACTGGAACCGCACCACCCTCGAACGCGACGTCTGGGACCCCAACTGGCTCTACCTCCACAAGGAGAACAAGGCCCCGCTGCTCATCGGGGAGTGGGGCGGCTTCCTCGACGGCGGTCCGAACGAGAAGTGGATGACCGCGCTGCGCGACCTCGTCGTCGAGCACCGCATCCACCAGACCTTCTGGTGCCTCAACCCCAACTCCGGTGACACCGGCGGCCTGCTGCTGAACGACTGGGAGACCTGGGACGAGGAGAAGTACGCCCTGCTCGAGCCCGCCCTGTGGCAACACGACGGAAAGTTCGTCAGCCTCGACCACGAGGTCCCGCTGGGCGGCGCCGGAAGCACCACGGGCATCAGCCTGAGCGAGGTCCACGACGGTCCGGGAGGTCCGGAGGACACGCGGGCACCGACCGTCCCGAGCGGACTGACCAGCACCGCGAAGACGTCGACCAGCGTCTCGCTCTCCTGGACGGCGTCGACCGACAACACGCGCGTGACCGGGTACGACGTCTACCGGGGCGCGACCAAGGCGAACGCCGCGCCGGTGAGCGGCACGACGTACACCGACACCGGCCTCTCGCCCTCCACGGCGTACGGCTACACCGTCCGGGCCCGGGACGCGGCGGGCAACGTCTCCGCCCCCTCGGCGACGCTGAACGTGACGACGGAGTCGTCCGACACGCCGTCCGGGGCGGTGAGGGTGCGGTACAAGAACAACGACGCGTCCGCGACGGACAACGCCATCAGGCCCTCGTTCCAGGTGGTCAACACCGGCGGCTCCGCCCTCGACCTCGGCACCGTCTCGATGCGCTACTACTTCACGCGGGACGGTTCGGCCGCGGTCAGCGCGTGGTGCGACCACGCGGCGGTGGACTGCGCGCGGGTGAAGCTGCGCGTCGTGCCGCTGGCCACGCCGGTCACGGGCGCGGACGCGTACCTGGAGGTCACCTTCACGGGCGGCTCGCTGGCCGCGGGCAGGGACACCGGTGACATCCAGCTGAGGATGAGCAAGGCCGACTGGTCGAACTTCGACGAGACGGACGACCACAGCCGCACGACGGCCACCGCCTACGCCGACGCACCGGCCGTCCCCGCGTACACCGGCGCCGGCCTCGCCTGGGGCGCGCCCCCGGCCTGAGCCACCACCGCGCGACGCACGACAGGACCTCCGGAACAGGACGTGTCCCGTGGACGGTGCATGCACCGTCGAAGCCGAGCGGGACGCCCGGACCGACGACGGGAGCGGCGGGCACGGGAAGGAGTTCCCGTGCCCGCGGCGGGTGATCAGTAGGTGGCCGGGACGTAGGAGCCGTCGAACTTGACGTAGTAGACCTGCTCGTCGTAACCGGCCACGGTCTTCCGTTTGAAGGTCACGTCGTCGACGTCGCCCTCGTAGACGACGGAGCCCTTCTTGTTCACGGGGCCGAGGTTGTTGTCCGCGTGGGAGAAGCACTTGGGGTTCGCCTTGCCGGTCTGGCTCAGGCCCCTGCTCTTCTGCCAGTACTTGGTGGCCGACACGGTGCGCGAGTCGTATTCTCCGCTGATGTCGTCCTCGGTGAACTGGTGCAGGGTGCCTCCGCTGTCCTTCCAGTAGGCTCCGTCGGCCATCAGGACGGTCTGCCACAGGGCGACCGCGTTGCTCTCGTCGCCCTTCTGGAGCGTTCCCTCGTCGCCCCAGTCGTTGCGGGTCTTGCCGCTGCCGTCGACGACGCCGGTGTCCTCGGAGGCGTGGGCCGCGCCCGTCGCCGCGAATCCTCCGAGAACGGCACCCCCGGCCAGCACGGTCGCCATCGCCGCCCTGCGAAAACGCGTGTACGTGTTCATCTTCTTCCTTTCCTTGGGCCCTCGCCCCGCTGTTCCCGCGAGACCGGGAGGGCCGCCGAATCGACTGACTCGACCATCCGTGAGAAGGGCGGGCGGGGGACAGCCACGTGATTCCGGGGCTTGACATCCTCCCGTCCGTCCCGCAGGCATGCCCGGGACACCCGCCGTACGCACGGTGCCGGTGCCGCTGCGGACCGCCACCGGAGCGCGTGCCTGGTGCGCGCTCGGCCGACGAGACCCGCGACGGCGCCCGGACCGCTGGGATCGCCCTCCGTCCGCCCGACGGGACCCCACGCCCTCCCTGACCGGCGGGGCCCGCCCGGGCGGGCCCCGCCGCACCGGCCCCGAACGGGCCCGATCACTCCACGTGAACCCGGCGCCCGCCCAGGGGCCACGGGCGCCGGTGCAGCGGGTCCAGCCCCTGGCACCGCGGGACGATTCCCGGCCCCGGACCCGCCACGGCGCACCTTTTACGGCGCCGGACGGGTCCGTACAGGACAAAATAGCCCGATTTGGAGCAACCCCGGGCCATGCCGGACCATGGGCGCCGTCCCGGCGATCCCGGACAGCAGTTCGAAGAAAGGCGCACCACCCCATGCACGTCACCGGAACCGTCCCCCCACCGGCTCCGGCCCCGCAGGAGACCCCCGCGGCCCCCACCCGCCCCGCCGGCACCACCGGTGACCCGGGCCGGCACACCCGCCGTTTCGGGCTGCCCGTCGCCACCGCCCTGGTCATGGGCAACATCATCGGCGGCGGCATCTTCCTGCTCCCGGCCTCCGTCGCCCCGTACGGCACGATCAGCCTGCTCGCCTTCGGTGTCCTGACCGTCGGCGCCATCGCCCTCGCCCTGGTGTTCGGCCGGCTCGCCGAACGCGACCCGCGCACCGGCGGCCCCTACGTCTACGCCCGCGAGGCCTTCGGCGACTTCGCCGGCTTCCTCGCCGCCTGGGCGTACTGGATCACCACCTGGGTGTCCAACGCGGCCCTCGCCGTCGCCGCCGTCGGCTACCTCGACGTGCTGATCCCGGTGAACGACCACCGCTGGACCGCCTGCCTCGCCGCCCTCGCCCTGCAGTGGCTGCCCGCGCTCGCCAACTTCGCCGGCACCCGCTACGTCGGCGCCGTGCAGCTGGTGGCCACCGTGCTGAAGTTCGTGCCGTTGCTGCTCGTCGCCGTCGGCGGACTGTTCTTCTTCGACCCGGACAACCTCGGCCCCTTCCACTCCGGCGACGGCAGCGCGATCGGCGCGGTCTCCGCCTCGGCCGCGATCCTGCTCTTCTCCTACCTCGGCGTGGAGTCCGCCGCCGTCAGCGCCGGCGAGGTCAAGGACCCGCGGCGCACCGTGGGCCGCGCCACCGTCATCGGCACCGCGGGCGCGGCCCTCGTCTACCTGCTGGGCACGCTCTCCGTCTTCGGCACGGTCGCCCACGACCGCCTGGTCGACTCCACCGCGCCCTTCTCGGACGCCGTCGACGCCATGTTCGGCGGCGCCTGGGGCGGCTGGGCCGTGGCGCTCGCCGCGCTCGTGTCGATGACCGGCTGCCTCAACGGCTGGACGCTGCTCAGCGCCCAGACCCCGTACGCGGCGGCGAAGGACGGGCTGTTCCCCGCCGCGTTCGCGCGCAGGCGGCGCGGAGTGCCCACGGTCGGCGTCGGCGTCACCGTCGTCCTCGCCTCACTGCTGACCGTCTACAACTACGCCTCCGGCACGGCGAAGGTCTTCGAGATCCTGGTCCTCGTCACCACCTTCACCGCGACCGTGCCCTACCTGCTGGCCACCGCCGCGCAGATCTTCCACCTCCTCTCCGGACGCCGCGACCGCGTCGACCGCGCCCGGCTGGCACGCGACACCGTGATCGCCTCGACCGCGGCCGCGTTCTCCCTGTGGCTGGTCGCGGGCGCCGGGTACGCGGCCGTCTACCAGGGCGTGCTGTTCCTGTTCGCGGGCGTGCTGGTCTACGCGGTGATGGCAGCCCGCAGGCAGCGGACAGAGGCCCCGGCCGACGGACGGTGATCCAGCCGCGCACGACACCCTGACCCTCGGGACCCGTTCAGAGGACCGACGAGCGGGCCGTGTGACGGCGCCTCAGGACACGTACGGCTCCTCGACGTCCGCCGCGTACGCTTTCACGATCGCGGCGCGGCGCAGCCCGGGCGACGGTGTCATGAGGCCGCCGACCGTGCCGAACCCGTTCGGGACGGCCCGGAACGCGCGGATCGCCTCAGCCCGGGGAGCCGCGGCGTTCGCCATGGTCACGGTCCGCTGGGTCCCGGTGCGCAGCTCCTCGTCGATCGCCGCGGTGCAGGCGATGGCGGTGCCCCAGTGGGGCCCACCGCCCTGCGGTGCCGGTGCACCGCGTGGTCGGGGACGCCCCGGCCCAGGTCCGTCGGACGCGGTCCGCGTCCGACGGCCGTGTCGCGCCCGGCAGCGGCAACTGGTCGCAAGACCGCTCCCGTGGTCATGGCGCGGCCCTCGTGTTCCGCCACGAGGGCCGCGACCTGCGCGCCGACCGACCACGGCGCATAGCGGGAGAACGTCCACTCGTAGCGGGTCCGGGACGTCACAGCGACGCGGTCACCGAACCGGATGCCTCCGGCCGGTATCCCTCGGTCGACCCCGGCACCGCGTCACGGAACTCGGCCGCGGTGACCGCGTACCACTCCTGCCCTCCCGGCCCGCTGCTGTGCCGGGACGACTGTTCCGGTTCCGGGCCGCGCTCTGCCACGTCGCACACCGAGTCCGCAAGGCCACCCGCCGACAGGGCGTCCACCAGTGACGGAAGACCGAAGGCGCGCACGCCACCCCCAGAACGAACCATTCACCATGCCGTGCCCCGCGGCGGGCAGGGGCGGCGAACCCGTGGCCGTCACCGGTGGTTCTTCACGCCCTCGGCCATGAGGGAGAGGCCGACGCCCAGTATCCAGGCGTCCTTGGCCAGAGCGATGCCCTGCTCGGTCGGGCGCAGGCTGCCTTCCTGACGCATCCCCGGGGTGCGCAGGTAGAGGCCCAGGGTGCCGACGGAGAACGCGGTCAGCGCGGCCCCGGCGACGGCGGCGGGGACGACCGGCACGAGCAACGTGGCGGCAACGGCGATCTCCCCGGCGGAAAGCAGCCGGACGAACCGCTGGGCGTCGTACTTGCCCAGAAACGGGTACGTGGTGGCGGCGAACTGCTGCAGCCCCTCAGCGGTGGCCTCGTCGGCACCGCGTTTGGACAGTCCGGAGTTCAGGAAGAACGTGCCGACCGTGAGCCTGAGCGGAAGCTGCCGCGCTGCGGAGCGCCATGCCGATGCGGATGCCATGCCGAATCCCCTCATGACGTTGACCCACCTACCAGCGTGTCATCCACCCGGAGCATGTCAAATCGGGCGCCGTTCCCCCCGGTAGGTCCCGAAGCCCCGGCCAGGCCAGTGCAGGTGGACCCGCCGGTCTTCCGGACTTTCGTCACGTCGACGAGGACCGCCCGGTCGTCCTCGACGCGAATCTCACTCGGTGCCGACCCGCGAGGTCCGCCCACGCCAGCCGGTGGAAGCCGGGGCGCGGACCACCACCGGTGACATCCCTCCGCGATCCCGCCACCGGCACGCTCTCGGCGAGGAGGCCAACTCGCTGACGGCGCTGCTGAACCGGGGCGCTGCTGTCCGCCTCGACGACCTCCCCTCCCTGACCCCGTCCTCGAAACGGGCCTCCGTCATGTCGTCGGGGACCGACTCGGTACCGGACCGCCCCGCTCGGTCCCTCGTCCCGCCCATCGGGTCCGGCCCCACACCGGGTCGGGGAACCCCTGGGCAGTTCCCCACGCCGGTGGTGTTCGTCAACGCGCCGCCGGCGGTGACGGACCCCCTCGAACGCCATCGGACGCAGCGGCGCACGGGCTGCGGAGAGCGCAGCGGTGTGTCCGGCCGGACCGGAGCCGACAGTGATCACTTCCCGGACCGTGTCACTCACGTCGATCACCCACCTGGCCTCGGAAAGAGACCGGCCGGCGGCGGGACACGGCGGAACTCGCCTCTGCGGTGGGACGCCCCGCCCCGGCAGGGTCAGCACCTGCGGCCGCCGCACAACTCCAGCCGCTCTCCCGGGAACCGCCCGCAAAAGCCGCGGTCGTGCGAGACCGCGACCACCGCGCCCGGGTACGCCGCGAGCGCCGCCTCCAGGTCCTCGACCAGGTCGAGCGCGACGTGGTTGGTCGGCTCGTCGAGGACGAGGAGGTCCGCGGGCCGGGTCACCAGACTCGCGATCTGCAGCCGCCGTTGCTGCCCCGCGGACAGCGCCGCGACCGGGACGTGCAGGTCCTGCGCACGGAACAGGCCCAGCGCCAGCAGCTGTTCGGCATGTTCCTCCGGCAGCCCGGGCCGCCCGGCGGCGAAGGCGGCCAGCAACGGGAGCCGCGTGGAGCGCGCGGGCAGTTCCTGCGCCAGGTACCCGATCCGGGCAGGGCGGCGTACCGCGCCCGCATCCGGCTCCAGGTCGCCCGCGAGGACGCGCAGCAACGTCGACTTGCCCGCCCCGTTCTCGCCCGTGACCAGCAGCCGCCGGCCGGGCATGATCGTCAGCAGCCCGTCCAGACGCAGCCGCTCGCCGACGCCCACGCCGTCGAGTTCGGCGAGCGGGCGGTCGGCGGGATGCCCGCCGACCGTCGCCGGCGGCGCCGCCGTGAACCGCAGTGGTTCCGGTGGTGGTGCCACCGGGTTGCGCCGCAGGTGGGCCAGCCGCTCCCGGACCGCCCGCACCTGCCCGCCGAGCTTCGCCTCGTGCGAGCGGCGGTGCTTGCCGAAGCCCTGCCTCGGGTCCTTGCCGGTGGTGGCCAGCCGCCTCCCGGCGGCCTCGAGGAGTTCCTCCGTGCGGGCCACCTCCCGGAGCCAGTCCGCGTGTTCCTGCTCCGCGCGGCGTCGGGCGGCGGCCTTCGCGGCGCGGTAGCCGGCCCAGCCGTCGCCGTACCGGTGCACCGTGCGCGCGTCCCGGTCGACCTCGAGGATCGTGGTGGCGATGCGTTCCAGGAAGCCGCGGTCGTGGGTGACCGCGACGACGGTGCCGCGATGTGCGCGCAGGTGCTCCTCCAGCCAGCGCACGGCCGTCGCGTCGAGGTGGTTCGTCGGCTCGTCGAGGAGCAGCAGCTCGGGGGCGGCGGCCAGGACGCAGGCGAGCGCGAGCCGCGACTGCTCGCCGCCGGAGAGCGAGCCGAGCAGGCGGTCGCGGGTGATCCCGGCGAGCCCGAGTGCGTGCATGGCGGCGTCGACACGGGCGTCCGCCTCGTATCCGCCGCGTTCCTCGTACGCGGTCAGCAGCTCGCCGTACGCGGCGAGTTCGTCCTTGGGCGCCTCACCGAGGCGTTCCTCCGCCGCGCGCAGCCGACGCTCCATGTCACGCAGTTCGGCGAGGGCGAGGTCGACGGCGTCCTGCACGGTGCGGTCCGGGTCGAGGTCGAGGGTCTGGGCGAGGTGACCGGTGCCGCCGGGGAAACCGACGGTGATCTCCCCGGCGTCCGGGGCCTCGGCCGAGGCGAGCAGCCGCAGCAGGGTGGACTTGCCGGAGCCGTTCTCACCGATGACGGCGGCCTTCTCGCCCGGGCGGACGGTGAAGGAGACCTGGTCGAGGACGGTCCGGGTGCCGTAGGACTTGGTGACGTCCTTGACGGACAGCTGCGCCACGGCAGCGGGCACAGCGGTACGGGCGCGTTCGCGCATGTGGCTTTCCTTGGCATGAGAAAGGTCTACGGGCAGCGGAAACGGCGGCATCGGCCGTGCCCGTACTCAGACGAAGAAGAGGAAAGCCATGCGTCCACCATAACAAGACGATGCGTATCGTCTCTACCCGTGCGGAGTCCGTGATCCGCGCCGCCCCGTGCCGTCGGACCGGGAACCCGCCCACCGGACGGTCTGCCGATCGCGGCCGAGCCGCGCCGCCGGGAGCTGCCCGGTCGATCATGCGACCGCCCCGTGCCCGGGTCGTTGTCGTGAGCGTGGGCGGGGTGCAGTGGCGGGATCCTCCCGAGCGGTTCGGTCCCTGGAGGGGCCTCGACGACCGTCTGCGAACGCCACCGGATCCGGTCGGCCGACGGAACGCGGGAGCGTTTGTTGCAGCAGGTCCAGGCCGCTGCCGCCGTCGCGGCTCTGCTCATCCGGCTTCGGAGTCCGATTCCCGGCTCCACGGAGCGACTGGCCGACACGCCAGGGCCTGATCGACCACCCCATCAGCCGACAGCTCCCGCCCCGGCGGCCAGAAGATCAAGTCGCTGACATGTCCGGGCGGGCAGCCCAGGGCTCCGTCGAGCCTGTCCGGCCAGCCGCCCGCCTCGTCGTCCGAGGCGCAGTCCGCGTCCATGATCCGCTGCACGAGCGCGACCGCGTCCGCGCGACTCGTCCCCACGGCACTCGTCAGGTCCCTCCTCCAAGAAGTCACCCTGACGGAACGCGTGATCGCCCGGACAGTTCCTGGCCGAGGGCTCGCCACGTGCGGGGATCCGGTCGAGAGTGCCGGCCCTGTGCGGTTCCCCGTGTCCCTGACGGAGCGCTGCCCTTCGCCGGCGTTTCCGGCTGTCAGTCGAAGATGTCCAGGAGGTCCGGCCAGGAGCCTGCGTCGTCGGCGGGGCGGGACCGCATCGGGAGCGGATCCGGGTAGGTCTCCGCTGCGGCCCTCGCGCGGACGACGTCGGGCCCGCCGCACGCCGCGACCGCGAAGGCGCCGAAAACCTCGGCGAACGCGGCCGGGTCGCGGAACTCCACCCCGAACGCCCGGCCGTCCCGCAGCGGCACCCACACCACCCGGTCGGCCCGTGTCCATTCGAGCACCGGCTGGTCATCCGCGGTTGACCGTCCCTCCAGCCACAGCCGCGCCACGTGCAGCAGGTTCACCTTCTCCATCGGAAGCCGCTTGCGCCGCACCCGCAGTTCACGCGTCGTCAGCTCGACGCGCTGGTCCTTCTTCGGGTACCAGACGACGCCGACCCCGAACGGCACCCACAGCAGGATCCCCGTCATCGGCCAGACCAGAGCGTCGCCCCACGACCGGATCAGCCCGCCGTCCAGCAGGTACAGGGCCCCGAAGACCAGAACCCACTTCGCCGTCATCCGCCAGAATCCGCTGCCCTGCCGGTACAGGACCCGTCGCTTCCCCGTCATCACCATGCCCGCACGCTATCCACCGCCCCGCAGCTCACGGTAAGCGCCCTTCCCCACCGCGGGGCGGGTGGCGTCACCGGCGCCACCCCTCGATACGTCTCGCCCCGCTCCGCGGGCGTGCCGACGTCACCTGAACCGTTCCGACGAGCTCGTACACCGAATGCGGGACAGGGCCACTTGATTGACTGCCCCGCTCCTCGCACTCCTCGCAGCGGTGCGACGGACAGCAGCGGGCAGCGCGGTGGCGGGGTCGCACTCGGTGGGGCTTACGCGGACTCCTCAGGAACCGCGGGCTGCCGGGAGGCACCCAGCACAGCGCTCCTCGAGAGAGCCCGTCCGATCCGGCGGATCGGACGGGCTCTTCCCCCCGCAGGGGCTGGCCGAGGTGTCGGCCGTCCGGCTTCTGACGGCCCGGCCCGCCTACGAGACGATCTCCACCGTCACGGTGGCTGTGCCGGGCACGTGCGTGGCGTCACCCGCGTAGGTGACGACGTACTCCGGGTATCTCATGTAGTCGGCCGGCAGGTCGGTGAAGGCGAAGCTACCGTCGGGCTTCACCTTGACCGTCGCGATGGGCTCGTTGTGCCGCGTGACGGTGACCACCTTGTGCCTCGGGAACGGCACCGGGGAAGTGAGTTTCCCGCTGACCGTCACCGGCTGGCCGTGGGGGTGGGTCCGCGGCGCGGTGAGGGCGATGTTGCTGTTCGCCTTGTGCACGTCGGTGATGATGTCGAGGACGACCTCACCGGAGTAGGGGAAACGGGTGCCGAACAGGCGGCTGCCATCAGGGGTCCAGGCCACGCCCCGCTCCAGGAGCTCCATGTGGCCGTGGTTCAGTGAGACCGTGCGGAACGGGGTGGTCTCACCGGGCCGGTAGACAAAGATGTCCCAGTCCCCGGAGGCCCTCACACCCGCGGCCACGGTGCCGTCCGGGGCGATGGAGACGGCGTTGGGGTACGCCCCCGTGTCGTACGTCCCCTCCTCCGCCAGGTCCGGCAGCGCCCACCGCTGGTGGTAGTAGGTGCCGCCGTTCGCGGTGATCGCGCTGCGGCCGTCCGGCGCCACGGCCAGGTCCTCGACGTCGCCGACGCCGTCGGTGTGGGCGATCTCCTCGGCGCTGCCGGATGCCACGTCGTACACCCGCATCCCGGCCCCGCCCGCGCTTTCCGCGGCGACCAGCCGGTCGGGCGCGCCCGGTGACGAGGCGAGCCGGGGCTTGCCGTACCAGACCGGGTTGTCGTCCAGATCGACAGTCGGGGTGGTCTCGGCGACGGCGACGGAGCCGATGCCGCCGTCGAAGACGGTCGCCTGGTAGGAGAACCACAAGCGCCCGCCGGCGAAGGCGAGGTTTTCCGGCTCGGTGTCCGTCCCGGTGGGGAAGCGACGAGTCTCGGTCAGGGTGGTGGTGTCGATCTCCGCGATGGCGTCCGCCTCGGGAAGGGCGACGTACAGGCGGGACTCATCAGCCGTCTGTGTCATGCCGCGAGCTCCGTCGAGCCCTTCGACGGTCCTGATCACCTGCCCGTTGTGATCGGTGGCCACCACGGCGTCCTGACCGGGAGCAGACACGTAGACGTGCCGGCTGTCGACGAGGGTCTGCCAGTGCGAGGTCACCGGGAGCACGATGCTGTCCTGGGCCTGGGCGGTGCCCGGACCGGCGAGCAAGGTCACCGACGCGGCGATGGTGGCGAGTGCCGTTCCCCCAGCGAATCTTCGTATGCGCAAGTGCGTGATCTCCCCTTGGTACACGTCGGCCGCCTATGCGGTCGAGAGGTCAACCATAGAGCTTGGTACCGACAACACCCCGTGTAATTCCTGGTGTTCGGGGATGGGAGGGCGATCGCGGCGGAGCGGGACCGCCTTCTCGTGCCGCGGCACGGGCAGTTCCGCGTCCTTGGTGGTCTCACGGCGCAGCGACACCGACGGGACGGACAGCAGCCCCCGGCCCATCCCGTACGGCGGGGACACGGTCACTCAGACATGCTCCCAGCGGCCGAACCACACCACTCCCACCTGCGACGGCGGCTCCCCCAGACATGCTCCCAGCGGCCGAACCACACCACTCCCACCTGCGACGGCGGCTCCCCGAGCCGCGCAGGGTCGGGGGGCCACCCCGGTTGCCGCCGGGACGACTTGGTTCCGAGAGGCCAGATCTTTCAACTTTCCGAGGACAAAATGTGGACGGTGAGAGCGAAAGTCCATACCGTCTTGGTCGCAACCACTCCCCCATGCACAGCGCAACCCGCCATCGCTGGACCGCGGACACCCGCCTTCGCCGTTCGTCCGAGGCCGAAGGCTCGTTCACCCCTGACCAGGCGTCCGCAGTCCGTGCCCCCGAGCGCCAGGAGGAAGAGTGAGTCAACGGCCGCTTCGCCGGCTTCGCAGACGTGCTGCGGGGCTGGCACTCGCCGCAGTCGTCGTCGGAAGCTGGACCCCCGCCGCCGCCCAGTCGGCGGCCCGGACCGCCGCGGACGTCCCGCCGCAGGAACCCGGAGTGACCCTGCGCGTCTTCGACGTGCAGGTGCCCTTGAAGAAGATCTGCGAGCTGAAGGGCGGTCAGACGCCCAACATCGACAAGCTGATGCCCACCGTCGACTGGACGACGGACGCGGACTTCGGCATGGCCGGCAACTTCGTCTCCCACGTCATCGCGAACCTCCAGGTACCGCAGGACGGTACGTACGCCTTCCGTCTGATCAGCGACGACGGCTCACGCCTGCACATCGGTGACCGGGAGGTCATCGACCACGACGGCCTGCACGGCGCCGATCCCAAGGACGGCACCGTCGACCTGACCGCCGGTCCGCACCCGCTGCGCATCGAGCACTTCGAGGCGGGCGGCGGTCAGCAGCTCACCCTTCAGTGGAAGCCACCCGGCGCCGCGGACTTCACCCTCGTGCCCAACTCGGCGCTGAGCACCGACGCCGGAGTCGTGCGCGTCACCGCGCCCGGCCGCAAGGAGTGCGTCGGCGGCCAGGACAGCCCGGGCGACGGCCTGCCACTGGCCGACGTGCATCCGAACTACACCCTCACCGACCTGCGTCCCGCCGGTTTCGAACCCAAGGTCTCCGCCATGGACTGGCTGCCGGACGGCAGACTGGCCGTGTCCACCTGGGGAGAGAGCGAGACCACCGACGGGGAGGTCTACCTCCTGGACAACGTCACCGGGGACACCGGTCCGGAGAAGGTCACGGTCAAGAAGGTCGCCTCGGGGCTCAAGGAGCCCATGGGCATCAAGTACGTCGACGGCAAGCTGTACGTCTCGGAGAAGCACCAGCTGACCGAGCTGAACGACCACGACGGCGACGAAGTCGCCGACGGGAAGAAGAAGATCGCCTCCTGGCCCTACGGCGGCAACTTCCACGAGTTCGCCTTCGGCCTGCTCTACGACAAGGGCAGCTTCTACCTGAACCTGTCGGTCTCCATCAACTACGGCGGCGCCACGACCGACCCGCAGCCGGCCGAGGGCGGCCGCGGCACGACCATCAAGGTCGACAAGGCGACCGGAAAGGTCTCCTACGTCGCCGGAGGCCTGCGCACTCCCAACGGCATCGGGTGGGGCCCGGACAAGGGCATCTTCGTCACCGACAACCAGGGCGGCTGGCTGCCCTCCTCGAAGCTGGTGCACATCAAGCGGGACCGCTTCTTCAACCACTACACGCGGTACCGGGACGGCACGGGCGAGGACGTCTCCTTCCGGCCCGGCCCCTTCGACGACCGTCCGGTGACCAAGCCGGTCCTGTGGCTGCCGCAGAACGAGATCGCCAACTCGCCCAGCACACCGCTCATGTTGAAGAAGGGGCCCTTCGCCGGGCAGATGCTCTTCGGCGACGTCACCTACGGCGGACTGCAGCGCGCGAGCCTGGAGAAGGTCGACGGCGAGTACCAGGGCGCCGTCTTCCGTCACACCCAGGGCCTGGAGGCGGGCGTCAACCGCATCAGCGTCGGTCCCGACGGCGCGATCTACGCAGGCGGCCTCGGCGCCGACGGCAACTGGGGCCAGGAGGGCAAGCTCCGCTTCGGTCTCCAGAAGCTGACCCCGAACGGCACCAACGCCTTCGACATCCACTCGATGCGCGCCACGCGCAACGGCTTCGTCCTCAAGTACACCCGGCCCCTCTCCCAGGAGACCGTCGAGAGGATCGCCCAGAGCTACCAGGTCCGCCAGTGGCGCTACTCGCCCACGCCCGAGTACGGCGGCCCGAAGATCGACGAGGAGCCGCTGACCGTGTCCCGCGCCGTCGTCTCGGACGACCGCAAGCAGGTCCGGCTGGACATCCCCGGGCTCAGGACCGACCGCGTGGTGCACGTCCGCTCCCCGCGTCCCTTCGCCGCGGACGACGGCGAGACCCTGTGGAGCACCGAGGCCTGGTACACCCTCAACTCGATCCCCGGCAAGGAGGCGCCCGTCACCGCCTACGAGGCGGAGGAGGCCAAGCTCAGCGGCGGCGCCGGCATCAACAAGGACCACCAGGGCTACTCCGGCGGCGGCTTCGTCGACCGCTACGGCGCCCCCGGCGCCACCACCGCCTTCCGCGTCGACGTCGCCAAGAAGGGCACGTACGACGTGGGGCTGCGCTACGCCAACGGCCCGCACCCCTTCCACGGCGACAAGAAGATCAGCCTCTACGTCAACGGGGACAAGGTCCGCCAGACGGTGCTGCCGCCGACCGCCGACTGGGACACCTGGGCGACGCGGAGCGAGAGGCTGACGTTGCGCAAGGGCGTCAACACCATCGCCTACCGGTACGACGACGGCGACGACGGCCATGTCAACCTCGACATGATCCACCTCAACCGTCCCGGAGAACGCATCGACCTGTTCGACGGCGGCAGCCTGTCGCAGTGGCAGCACACCGACGGCCGCGCGGTCGAATGGCCCCGGACCGAAGGGGGCTCCGTCGAGGTGTGCTGCGGGGACATCCGCACCAAGCGGAACTTCGGCGACCACAGGTTGCACGTCGAGTTCCGGGTCCCCGAGCTCCCCGACGACGTCACCGGCCAGGACCGCGGCAACAGCGGCGTCTACCTCCAGAACCGCTACGAGATACAGATCCTCGACTCCTACGGAGTGCCCGCCCTCGCCGACAACGAGGCCGGCGCCATCTACAACCAGAAGGCGGCCGACAGCAACGCGTCGTCGCCGCCCGGGACCTGGCAGTCGTACGACATCGTCTTCCGGGCCGCGCGCTACGACAGTGCCGGAGAGGTGACCGAGAAGGCTCGGGTCACGGTGGTGTGGAACGGCAGGACGGTCCACGACGACGTGGTCATCGACGGGCCGACCGGCGGTGGCATCGCCGAAGGCCCGGCCACCGGACCGATCAAGCTCCAGGACCACGGCAACAAGGTCCGCTACCGCAACGTGTGGGTCGAACCGCTGAGCTGATCGACCGCACGCCGCGACCCGGTCGCGCAGGGGACGGCCACCCCCGTCAGGCCGTCCCGTGCGCGGAGTGCGCCGGGTGCTCCCCCGCGCCGGCGGGCCCGCCCGCCGGGAGTGCCGAGTGCACGGGGCAGGGCCGCGACCGGCGAAGGGCGCTCGGACGGGCGACGGTGCGGGCGGCGGCCCGGCGACGGTGCTCCGGATCCCGCACCGAGCGCTCAAGGTGACAGGGGGCGCCCGGGTGACCGGGCACGGCTCGACAACCGCCGGGCGCGTGCGCCCGCCACCGCGGGCCCGGCCCGTCCGGCGGATCGTCCCGGCCGTCGGGCCGGTCGGCTGCCTCGCCCCGGCCTTCACCCTCCCGGTGTCCCCGGGCGATCCGGGGCGCCGCGGTCCTGGCCCCCGGCACCGCCTACCGGACCCGGCGTGCGGTGGCCGCACGCACGCCGTGACCCGGTGGCGGTCAGACGGGCATCCGACCGGCGGGCCGGTCGGCGCGGTGGCAGCGGGTCAGCGCCCGGCGGCCGAGGAGCACCGCGCCCAGCCCCAGCGGGACGGCCGCGACGGCGCCGACGAGCCCGTTGCCGGTGCCGGGACCACCGCTGGAGGTGGCCAGGTGCAGCACCGCGAGGACCGTGCCGACCGTCCCCACTGCGACGGCCGCCGTCCCTGCCGTGCGCGCGTTGCCGGTGTTGATCCGGCGGTCGGCACGGGCCAGGGCCAGCCAGCCGATGACCAGCCCGAGCAGCCCTGCTCCGAGGGCCAGGTTGGCGCCGGTCCGCCCGTCGCCGATGATCCCGCCCTCGGCGGCCGCCACCAGTGCTGTTGAAGCGCTCATGCCGCTCTCCTCTCTTCTCCGTCGCTGATTGCGCGGTCCGATGTGCCTCGAGCATGCGAGCCGGACCCCCGGCCGGTCGTCCGGCAGGCGCAGGCACTTCCCGCTGCCGCCGCTGCGGCACCCGGATACCGCGGACGCCGCAGACGGCGCGCTGGTACCGCACACGCAGTAGCCGATCACTCGTCCGGGAGCCGGACTCGTCCGCCACCGCATCCGGCTACGGTGCACCCATGGACAAAGGACGGTTCGCTGTCCCGGCCGGAGTCACCGACTGGGCGATCGCCGTGGGCGTGGCGGCGCTGCTGCTGGGCACGGGGCTGTCCGGGCCGCACCCGGCCGGGGACCGCGAGCTGCTCGGCTCCGCGCTGCTGGCGGCCGGCGGGCTGGCGCTGGCCGCGCGACGCCGGGCACCGCTCGCGGTCCTGTCCGTCACCGGACTGTTCGCGGTGGGCCACCAGGCGGCCGGGTTCGAGGTGCTCGCCGTCTCCTACCTGGTCGCGGTCTACGGCGCGGTGCGCGCCGGGCACCGCGCCGTCGCGCTGGCGGCTTCCCTGGGCCTGCTGGCCGTGCTCCACCTCACCGCCCTGGTCTCCCGGGACGGGGCCGTGCGCGAGGTCGTGGCGCAGGCCCGGAACACCCTTGAGCTCGCCTGGCTGATCGCCGCGTTCGCCGCCGGGGAGGCGGTGCGGCAGGCCGAACGGCGGGCGGACGAAGCCGAGCGCACCCGCGAGGAGACCGCGCGACGCCGGGCCGACGAGGAACGGCTGCGCATCGCGCGGGAGCTGCACGACTCGCTCACCCACCAGATCTCGGTCATCAAGGTGCAGTCCGAGGTCGCCGTCCACGTGGCCCGGCGGCGGGGCGAGCAGGTGCCGGAGGCCCTGCTGGCGATCCAGGAGGCCGGCCGGGAGGCGAGCCGGGAGCTGCGCGCGACCCTCGAGGCTCTGCGCGACGACGACACCACCCCGCCGCACGGACTCGACCACATCCCGGACCTGGTGAAACGGTTCCAGGCGACCGGCCTGGAGACGACACTGGCGGTCGAGGGACATCCGTACGCCGTGCCGGCGGCAGTGGGCCGTACCGCCTACCGGATCGTTCAGGAGTCGCTCACCAACGTGGCCCGGCACGCCGCCGCCACCACCGCCTCGGTGCTGATCGACTACCGTCCGGACGCCCTCGCCCTTCGCGTCGACGACAACGGAAAGGCCACCCCGCGCCCCGTGCCGACGCCCGGCCTCGGACTGCTCGGCATGCGCGAACGCGTCACGGCCCTGGGCGGCCGGCTGCGCACCGAACCGCACCACGCGGGCGGCTTCACCGTCCAGGCCGAACTCCCCACGAACGGAGCGCCGTGATCCGTGTCCTGCTGGTCGACGACCAGCCGCTCATCCGCAGCGGCTTCCGCGCGCTGCTCGACCTCGAGGACGACATCGAGGTGGTGGCCGAGGCCGCCGACGGCCAAGAGGCCCTGGCACTCGTCAAGGAGCAGCTGCCCGACGTCGCTCTCATCGACGTCCAGATGCCCGTCATGGACGGCATCGAGGCGACCCGGCGCATCGCCGCGGACCCGGACCTGGCCGGTGTGCACGTCGTCATCCTGACCAACTACGGGCTGGACGAGTACGTCTTCGACGCGCTGCGCGCCGGCGCCGCCGGCTTCCTCGTCAAGGACATCGTGCCGGAAGACCTCCTGCACTCCGTACGCGTCGCCGCCCGCGGCGACGCCCTGCTCGCGCCCGCGATCACCCGCAAGCTCATCGACCGGTACGTCACCCAGCCGCCCCTCTCCCGTGCCGGCAGCGGGCTGGAGGAGCTGACCAGCCGCGAACGCGAGGCGGTCGCCCTGGCCGCACAGGGCCTGTCCAACGACGGGATCGCCGACCGCCTGGTCATCAGTCCGTCGACCGCCAAGACCCACATCAACCGGGCCATGGCCAAGCTCCACGCCCGCGACCGCGCCCAGCTCGTGGTCCTCGCCTACGAATCCGGTCTGGTGACCCCGCGCACCCCGTGACCCCGCGCGCCGCCAGGACGTACAGCGACGACGTCCGTTCGGACCGTCCCGGGACCGCGCCCTGAACGACGGCGAACCGGCCCGTCCGCTCAGGGACGGATGAGGATGTCCCGCTCCTCACGGCGACGGGGCAGGAGGAACAGCGTGCACGCACTGCGCGACCCGCCGCCCTGCTGGAGAACGGCGATGCCCAACGGCCGTTCACCGGCGGCCAGTCGGCGGACCCCGCCGTTGTCGAGGTCGACGACGCTGATGCCGTTCCCGTAGCCGTCGCGGGTGAAGCCGCCGGTGACGTGGGCGGTGCGCTCGTCCGCGGAGACGGCGACGTGTTCGTGCGGGCCCTCCAGCGGGGTCGCCTTCTCCTTGCCGTCCTTCGTGCGGACGGTCAGCGACGGGCCCTCGTCCCGGGAGGGGGCGACCGGGCCCGTAGTGCGGTTTCAGCCAGGAGCCGAACCCGCCCTCGGTGCCGTACGGGGCGACCTCGACGCGGCGGGTTCCGTGCGTGTGCGCGTCGACGACGGTGACGTCGACGGAGTCGTGGTCGGTCACGTAGACCTCGCGGCCGTCCCGCGAGACGTCCACGTCGAGACGGTCGGCGCCCCCGTCAGGGGCAGTCCGGCCAGGGTCGGTCGGGTCCCGGACGTCCCGGCCGCGGTGACCGCGGCGAGGTGGAGCCGGGTCGCGCGCATCCGGGTGACCGCGGCCTTGACGGCGCGGGGCAGTGGCACGACGACGGCCTTCCCAGGTGACAGGCGCCCGTCCGGGGACGGGCGCCGGTACGACTGCCGGTGGCGCCGGGGCGGGGCCTCGCGCCACCGGACGCTCACGGGCGGGTTTCAGTCGAGGGCGTCCACACCGGCCCGGGCGAACTTCTCGTCCAGGGCGCCGGAGGGCGCGCCGGCCACGCCGATGCCCGCGATCGGGGCGTTCTTCGCGGTCACGGGAGCACCGCCCGCGAGGAACAGGGTGCCCGGGATGTCCTTCAGCGTCGGGGCGTTGTCCAGCCGCTTGACCAGCTCGGAGGTCGGCGCGTTCCAGGCGACGGCGGTGTACGCCTTCTTCACGGCCGACTCGGGGGACTGCGGGCCGGCACCGTCGCCGCGCAGGGTGACGATCGTGTTGCCGTTGCGGTCGACGACGGCGACGGTGACCTTCTGGCCCTCCTTCCCGGCGGCGTCGAGCGCGGCCTGCGCGGCCTTCACGGCGGCGTCGATCGTCAGGTGAGTGGTCGTCGTGGTGGCGTTGCCCTTGACGTTGGCGGCCGGGGCGGCGACGGCCCGCGCGGTGTCCGAGGCGCTCGCCGAGTAGGCGCCGAAGCCGCCCAGGGCGACGGCCGCGGCGAGGGAGGCGCCGGTGATGGCGCGGGTGCGCTTCGAGGCCTTCTTGACGTGCTTCATCAGAATCGATCCCCAAGGATGTGAAGGGTGGCCGGGGCACCGGTCACCGGTGTGTGTCGAGGAGGCTCGGGCGTCCGGTGCTCCCCGGTTCCCGCCGTCCTGCTCCGGCATCGATCCTGGGCCCGGAACCGGCCCCGTCCCCTCGGCGGACCGGCTGGACACGGCGCGCCGAGCGGCCGATGCCCGGGTCATCCGATCGGTTGACCCCGCAGGGGCCCGGCACCGTCAGGTGGATGACGCTCCGTAGCGGGTGGCGATCGCGGCGGCGCGGTCGCGCAGGGAGTCGCGCAACCACTGCGGGGTCAGGGCTTCCGCGCTCGTGGCGAGCTGCCACAGCGCCCATTCGGCGTGCCTCGAGTCCTGGAAGGTCACGTCCAGCCGCAGCCAACCGTCCGGGTCGGCTTCTTCGGCACGGACGGACAGCGCGGTGCTCACCAGGTCCTCCCGCCGCGCCGGGTCCACCCGTACCAGCACGGCGACTTGGTCCCCGCCGGTCCGAAACCGCGTACTGCGTTCCCGCCAGGCCCGGTCCAGATCGACCCGGTCCGGTCGCTGTGCGGGTTCGTCGAGTTCCTCGGCGGCCAGTACCCGGGACAGCCGGTAGGTGCGGTCCTCGCCGGACCTCGTGGCCAGCAGGTAGCCCTGGTCGCGTACGGTGACCAGACCGACCGGGTCCACCGTGCGCCATTTCGGGGCCTGGTCCACAGCCGCGTAGTGGATGCGCAGCCGGTGTCCGGCGAGCACCGCGCGCCGGACCTCGGTCACCACGGTGTCGGGTACCTCCTCAGTGACCAGCCGGCGCGAGAGGAGGTCGGTCCCCGGATCGACCAGCAATCGCTCGGCAACGCCGGCCGCCGTGTCCCGGTAGCTTTCGGGCAGCGCGTCAACCACCTTGAGCATGGCCGAAGCGAGCGCCGAGCCGAGGCCGAACACCTGCGCGCCGCGCTGTGATCCGGCGACCAGCAGGGCGAGCGCCTCGTCGTGGTTCAGTCCGGTGAGGTCTGTCCGGAAATCGGGCAACAACGCGAACCCGCCGTGCCGACCGCGTTCGGCGTAGACCGGGACTCCGGCTGCGGACAGCGCCTCCACGTCGCGCAGCACGGTGCGGGTGGACACCTCCAGCTCGCGGGCCAGCGTGGCCGCGGACAGCCGACCGCGCTGGCGCAGCAGCAGGACCAGCGAGACCAACCGGTTGGCGCGCATGCGAAAACCCTACCGAAATACGTGACACAGGATGTCGTGGTTCGTTGGGAGGCTTTCCACACGACGTCGAAGAGGGCGGCCACCGGGCCGCTGGACGTACGTGCTGTCGTCGAATCGAATGGAGCTGATGTGGCTGTGGAGCGAACGGCGGTCAATCCGTGGACGTGGTCGGTGGAGATGGGCTACAGCCAGGGTGAGATCGTCTCCGGGCACACCCGGACCCTGTACTGCGCCGGACAGACCGCGATGAGCCGCGACGGCAAGCCCCGGCACGCCGGTGACATGGCGGCGCAGTTGGCGCTGAGTGTCGACAACCTGGAGGCCGTTCTCGACGAGGCCGGCATGTCCCTCGTGGATCTCGTCCGCCTCAACGTCTACACCACCGACGTCGATCTGCTCTTCCAGCACTACGGCGTGCTGGCGTCGCGGTTGGGCGCCGCCGGGGTGGCACCGACCACCACGATGCTCGGGGTGACGCGGCTGGCGCTCCCCACCCTGATGGTCGAGCTCGAGGGGGCCGCCGTCGCGTGATGCGGTCTCACCGCCTCCGCTCCCACCCGAACGCGACGCCCGCGGGGTGATCGACCGGATCGAGAGGTGGCACCGGGGCCAGAACTCGGCTGCACCACTGCGCGGCCTGCGGACCCACGGTCCTCGGCCGTCGGCCCGGCCGGGCGAGAACAGGGCCTCGAAGAACCCTTCACGCCTGCTCGCCTCGCCCGGTACGGTCTCGATCACGTTCCCACTGCGGGCAGCCCGAGAGTCCCACGCGCGGCCGCCCCGGCGGTTCTCGCGCGGAGAGTAGGTTTCGTCGATGGCATGTCGTATCAGTGAGCTCGTGCTCGGTTGCCGCGACCCCGAGGTGCTGGCGCGGTTCTGGTGCGAGGTCCTGGACTTCGTGGTGCTCGATCGCGAAGGGGGCGACTGCATCGAGATCGGGCCGCGTGAAGGGTTCGGCGGCCCGCAGCCGACGATCGTCCTCAGCCGCAGGGACGAGCCGGAGCCGGGGAAGTCCCGGCTGCACATCGACGTCAACGCCACCGACCGCGATCAGGACGCCGAGCTCGAGCGCCTGTTGAAGCTCGGGGCGCGCCCGGCCGACGTCGGCCAGACCGGCGAGGAGCAGTGGCATGTTCTCGCCGACCCCGAGGGCAATGAGTTCTGTCTGCTCAGGTCCCGCCTCAACCCGCTCTGACGGCTCTGTGTCCCCGGTGCGGCCGGGGGACGACGGCAGCGACGTGCTGTCGGCGATGCGGGGCGCCCGCGTCCCTGGGGCCCCTGCCGCCGGCGGCCGGCACGTCACCCGACGTGGTCCTCACCGGGATCCGCCGGCACCGGACGTGCCCGCCCCGGGCCGGGCGCCGGCCTTGCCCGCGCGTCCCGGCGAGATGACCGGTGGCCCGGTCGAACGGGCGGCAGGGAAGATCGTGATCTTCTGGCTCGCCTCGGTGTCAGGGACTACGGTCGTGGGCATGAGCGAACACGACGCCCTCAGCGCCACCCGCGAGGCCTACGACGCTGCCGCCTCCGTGTACGCGCAGCTGTTCCGCGACGAGCTGCGCGACAGGCCTTTGGACCGCGCGGTTCTGAGCGCCTTCGCCGAGGTCGTCAGCGCGAGCGGGAACGGTCAGGTCGCAGACCTGGGGTGCGGACCCGGTCATGTCACCGCTCACCTGAATGAGCTGGGGCTGGCGGCGTTCGGCGTCGACGCCTCTCCTGCGATGGTCGGGTCGGCTCGGGAGGCCTACCCGGACCTGCGGTTCGACGTGGGCTCGATGGCCGCGCTGGACATCGCTGACGGCGTGCTGGGAGGCGTGCTCTCCCGTTGGTCCGTCATCCACACTCCGCCGCGGGAACTCCCCGCCACCTTGGCGGAGTTCCACCGTGTGCTGGCGCCCGGCGGCCACCTCCTGGTCGGCTTTTCGGCCAGCGACGGTCCGTCTCACCCGACGCAGGTCTTCGATCACGCGGTCGCGCCGGCCTATCGCTGGTCGCCGGATCACCTCGCCGCGCTGTTGCGCACGGCCGGGTTGGTCGAGGTGGCCCGGATGGTTCGCGAGCCTCAGCCCACCGACCGGCGGCAGTTCAAGGAGATCCACCTGCTCGCCCGCAAAGTCCGGGCAGGGGCTGCCTGATCGGGAACGCGGCCGCGCCCAGCCTGCCGGACGGGGCGCCGTCGTGCTCCGGGCGCCGACTCCTGGTCAGGGCTCACCGCCCGTTCCTGCGCCGCGGCATCACCTTCCGGCACGTCAGGCCCCGGAAGGAGTGACGCGGGCCCGGACGCGACGCCGGGCTCGACCGTATCGACCGGGTGCTGGAACGCCTCACGGACCGGGTGTCCGGCCCGCCGCAGGTTCCTGCCGGGCAGGGCGGGGCGAGCCCGACCGCCTGCCGGTGACCTGCCGCCGCAGCCTGGCCGACCGTGGGCGGCGGACTCCGCCACCGCACCGCAGGCCGCCGCGGACGAGGCGGAACGCGGACGCCGGGTCCACGGCGCGTGTGACCTTCCGCCCTACGACGACATGTGAGGCGCCCGCGGCAATGGCGGCCCGTGGTGTGCCGGGACGGGCGTGCTCGACAGGGGAGTCACCGGGCAGAGCGAGGACGCGAAGCTCCGGGAAGTCGCCGGCCGCATCGACGGCAGCAGCCATGATGCCGGTGCCCCCATGCTGTGCACGGTCACCATGGAGACGCCGAGATCTCCTGCCGTCCAAGGCGACGACGATCTGGCCGGTTGGATCCACGACGTCACTCTGACCTCCCCACCCGCACCGCTCCCCACCGGTCCCTGGCCGGCCGGCGTCCGCCGGGGACGTCGAAGGGCCCGCGCGTTTCGCCGGCACCGTCTCGGCGCCGGCGACCGCCCTCCGGGCAGCCCGGGGGGCGCTCCTGTCCGCTGCGGTCAGCCGGTCAGGGTGCGCGCATGAGCGCCGGGGGGCCCTGGTGAGAACGCCGCTCGTGCCGAGCCGCGGCAAGCGGGCAGCCGCCTTCCCGTGGCGCGGCGGAGGTGCGGCAGCCTCGACCGCGGAGAGGCGCCCGCGGTGCGCACGCCTCTCATCCGGCCGCCCCGAGATCACCTCGTCCAAGCCGTCCTGGCGTGCTCGTTGGTGCTCAGGACGGTGCGCAGTCGCTGGTAACGGTCGAGGTCTTCCCAGGTGTCGTGGTCAGGCGGACTGGGGTTGCGGCGTCCGGTGCGCCAGGCCCAGGCGCTGGCGGTGATACCGGCGAAGAGGGGTATGAGCAGCCACAGTAGGGCGCCCATGGTTCGGGCCTCCTTCGGTGCGACGGGACGGACGGGCAGGCGGGGCTCAGGAGGTCAGCTGCTTGGGTGCGCCGCCGGATATGGCGATCCTTCGGGGCTTGGCGTGTGCGGCCAGCGGAATGCGCAGCGTGAGGACGCCGTTGTCGTAGGCCGCCTCGGCGGCAGCCGTGTCCAGAGCGTCGGACAGGACCAGGCGGCGGGTGAACCTGCCGGTGGGCCGCTCGGTGAGGACGGGACGGGCGTCGGCCGGGATCGGGGAGGGCCGTTCGGCGGTCAGGGTCAGCGTGCGGCGCTCTGTGGTCAGCTCGATGCTGGAACGGTCCATACCCGGCAGGTCGAACTGCAGGTAGAGCGCGGTGTCGTCGCGCCAGGCGTCTGCCGGGATGACGGTGCCGACCGAGGCGTCGGCATGCGTGAGCTGATGCGTGAGCCGGTCGAGATCGCCCAGAACGCCCGTACGCGCAAGCATGTCCAACTTCTCCCTCCCTGAAAGCAGGCCGCAGGTGACCGCGGCCCGACGATCGAGTACGCCTATCCATATAGCCGACCGAAGGATTACTGACAAGCTGCGACTGCACGAAGTTGACAGCAGGAGACTCAATACCCTCTTACGCACAGTGAGAATTCGGCCGTCCGGGGCGGTCCGGGTCGTCGGCGCACGGAAGGCCGGAAGGGGCTGCTGGTGACGGAAGAGACGGAGCCCGCCGGGCGGTGTCCACCTCCGGTCCGGAGGCCGACGCGGTCCGGCTGCGGCAGGCCATCGCCGATTGCCTCGAAAAAGTTGAGTCGACAGTTGTCAACTTTACGGCGTAGTGGTACATCAGAAGTAGAGCGAACGGACGCGGGAACGACCCTGAAGGAGGGATGACAGGTGCTGATGCGGACGGATCCCTTCCGTGAGCTTGACCGGCTCGTCGAGCGGGTCTGGGGCACGGCCGCGCACCCGGCGGGCATGCCGCTGGACGCCTGGCGCGAGGGTGAGACGTTCTTCGTGGAGCTGGACCTGCCGGGCGTGGAGCCTGAGTCCATCGACCTCCACGTCGAGCGCAACGTCCTGACCGTGAAGGCCGAACGCAAGCCGGCGCACGGCGAGAACACCGAGACGGTGGTCACCGAGCGGCCCGCGGGGACGTTCAGCCGACAGCTGTTCCTCGGCGAGACCCTCGACACCGAGAAGATCGAGGCCTCCTACGAGGCCGGTGTGCTGAAGCTGCGGATCCCGGTCGCCGAGCAGGCCAAGCCACGCAAGATCGCCATCAGCGGCGGCAGCGATCGCAAGGAACTGGGCAGCTGACGCTACAGCGCTACCCCCTTTCTCCGGGGTCTCGGGCATCGGCCCGAGGCCCCGACGCCGTCCCTGGCTTCCGGGGGCGCGCCGGCCGCTGCACATCCACCGGTCCCTCGTCCGCCTGCGGCAGGTGGGGCGGGGTGGGCAGTGTGCGCGGCTGCGACGCAGCCTGACGGCGGCGTGACCAGGAAAGGGGTGCAACAGTCGGCATCGGCAGCCTGCTGTCGGAGCGCGCCCGGGAGCCGGCGCTCGGGACCCGCGGCGTCGCTGCCGCCGACAAGAGCGAAGAGCTGGGTGCCCGGCATCTGCCGGCCGGCGCTCCCGGCTCCGACCGGGGCACCGAGGAAGCCGTGCGCCAGGCCACCCACGGCTAACGCGGACGCCAAGCCCTCGACCGAGCCACGACCGCTGCCCGGTCCGGGGTGTCCGAACACACCAGTCGCGGCGACCGACCTGCACACCGACCGCACGGCGGTGGGGCCGGCATCAGGACCCCGGTCGGCGTTCCGGCTCCCCGCCGTCGGCCTCGAACACCTTGGTGAAGGTGGCCCCGCACCGACAGCGGGAGTGCTCGATCAGCTCGCCGTCGGCCGACACGCTCAACCCCTGGCTGAGCCGCACGTGCACATGATCACCCATGAGGAGCTGCCTTCCTCGACGTCCCTGATCCGGTCATCGTGGAGGCCGACCGCACGAACCGGCAATGCCGCAGCTCACACCTGACAGTCGATCGTGACGCCCGCCCTCCGTCCGCAGGGTTCCGCCGCAGCGTCCTGGAGGTCGGCGCGCCGAAGTCCCCGGCGGACGGTGCGCACCCGCCTTCAAGGGGCGGGCGCGCTCCGCCCGGGTCACCCGGAGGGCTTCGTGGACGGCTGGGCTGCTCGCGTGCCGGACGACGGCTGCGGGTGACCGGCGGCGTGCAGCATCGGCGCGTCGTGCCGCTCGGGGCGATCGGCGCCCTCGGCCGGGACACGGCTGCGCGGCGCCTCCGCGTCACCGGGCAGCGGCACGGGCCGGCGCGCCACCAGACGTCCGACCCAGCGGCGGCCGCAGTGCTCGCAGGGCGGCGCGCCCTGCAGCGTGTACGGCGAGGAAACGGCCGCGTTGTCGCGGTAGAAGACCTCCCACTCGGCGTCGAGAGCGTCTCGGTAGCGCTGCACGTCGTAGTCGACGCTCCAGCGGTGCCAGCACGAGCCGCAGGTGAACCCCACACGTTCGACAGCGAGTTCGGTGATCACTGCATTGCACCTCCCGTCCGGTGTACGGGTACGGTTCGGGGCGCTGACAGGGCCGCATCGGGAGAGGGACACACGGGCGGGGCGGAAGCAGCGCCCGTCCTCGTGGGCGTACCAGGCGCAGCCTCCCCCGGTCCAGCAGCGTCCGCACGGACATCAGAGCGTCGAGGCCGTCGGCGTCGGCACGGGCCGGTTCGGACGGGTCCCGGATCGGATGCCGGTGCTGCGCGGTGGCGGAGGGCACGAAGTCACACAGCCCCCGGGCAACGGCCCCGTCCGGGCCGTCCTTGATCTCGATCACGGCCCGGCCGTCGTACCGGTGCGCCGCGAGGAACAGCGCCATGCTCCGCACCCCGCTCTCTGCCTCCCGGTGCCCGCGCGAGCCGCCCACGGTCGGCGGCCTCGGATCCCTGGTTCAACTCCTTCGCCCACGGCACCGCTCCGCGTTCCGCAGTCACGGAGTACCGCGGACACCTCCCCTATACCTCGCCAGCCTTGACAGGGCAACACTCAAGTTTTATATCGGAACGTGGGCAATTTATCGGAAAAGCATCAGCTCAGGATGGGGGGAGGTGGTCGGACGTGCCGACGCGGGAACCGGAATCGGACCTGTACGCGGTGCTGGGGGTGCAGTCCTCGGCGACGTCCGAGGTGATCACCTCGGCCTTCCGCGCCCGGGTGCGGGAACTGCGCCCCGACACCCGCGTGGACGCCGCCACCGCCGCCCGGTTCGGTGAGGTGCGGGCGGCGTACGAGACGCTCCGCGATCCGGTCCTACGGGCCGCCTACGACCAGCGCTGCGAGCGCACGCCAGGGTCGGCGTCCGATCGGGGGCCTGCCCGCGCCGCGCCCGCGCGGCCCGTGGGGGCTTACGTCGTGGTGCTGGGGGAGGTCCCCCGTGAGCCGCCGTTGCGTGCGAGTCCGGTCCGGTGGGTCCCCGGCCGGTGAGACCCGGTGAGACCCGGTGAGACGAGGAACGAGGTGAGGACGAGGAGGAGGACAGATGGCACGGGCGGTCGGTATCGACCTCGGAACGACGAACTCGGTGGTCTCGGTCCTGGAGGGTGGCGAGCCCACCGTCATCACCAACACGGAAGGCGCGCGGACGACCCCGTCGGTGGTGGCGTTCTCCAGGAACGGTGAGGTGCTGGTCGGCGAGGTCGCCAAGCGGCAGGCGGTGACGAACGTCGACCGCACCGCCCGCTCGGTCAAGCGGCACATGGGCGACCGCGCCTGGCGGTTCCCCGAGCACGGGGACGTTGACGGCAAGCGGTACACCGCACAGGAAATCTCCGCGCGCGTGCTGCAGAAGCTCAAGCGGGACGCGGAGGCCTACCTGGGTGAGGACGTCACCGACGCGGTGATCACCGTGCCGGCGTACTTCGACGACACCCAGCGGCAGGCGACCAAGGAGGCCGGTGAGATCGCGGGCATGAACGTGCTGCGGATCATCAACGAGCCGACCGCCGCCGCGCTGGCCTACGGCCTGGACAAGGAGAACGACCAGACCGTCCTCGTCTTCGACCTGGGCGGCGGCACCTTCGACGTGTCGCTGCTGGAGATGGGCGAGGGCGTCATCGAGGTCAAGGCCACCAACGGCGACACCCACCTCGGCGGCGACGACTGGGACCAGCGGATCGTCGACCACCTGGTGAAGCAGTTCAACAACCACTACGGCGCCGACCTGTCCAAGGACAAGACGGCCGTGCAGCGCCTCAGGGAGGCGGCGGAGAAGGCGAAGGCCGAGCTGTCGTCGTCCACCGGGACGACCATCAACCTGCCCTACATCACCGCCTCGGCCGAGGGCCCGCTGCACCTGGACGAGAAGCTGACCCGGGCCCAGTTCCAGCAGCTGACCGCCGATCTGCTGGAGCGGTGCAAGGCGCCGTTCCACAACGCGATCAAGGACGCCGGGATCAAGGTGTCCGACATCGACCACGTGGTCCTGGTGGGCGGCTCGACCCGGATGCCGGCCGTGACGGAGCTGGTGAGGGAGCTGACCGGCAAGGACCCGCACAAGGGCGTCAACCCCGACGAGGTCGTGGCCGTCGGTGCCTCGCTGCAGGCCGGTGTCCTCAAGGGCGAGGTCAAGGACGTCCTGCTGCTGGACGTCACCCCGCTGTCCCTGGGCATCGAGACCAAGGGCGGCATCATGACCAAGCTGATCGAGCGCAACACCACCATCCCGACGAGGCGTTCGGAGGTCTTCACCACGGCCGAGGACAACCAACCGTCGGTGACCGTGCAGGTCTACCAGGGCGAGCGGGACATCGCCGCGTACAACAAGAAGCTCGGCATGTTCGAGCTGACCGGCCTGCCCCCGGCGCCCCGCGGAGTGCCGCAGATCGAGGTCACCTTCGACATCGACGCCAACGGCATCATGCACGTCTCCGCCAAGGACCTCGCCACCGGCCGCGAGCAGAAGATGACCGTCACCGGCGGCTCGGCGCTGCCCAAGGACGACATCGACCGCATGGTCCGCGAGGCCGAGCAGCACGCCGAGGAGGACCGCAAGCGGCGCGAGGCGGCCGAGACCCGCAACCAGGGCGAGCAGCTCGTCCACTCCACCGAAAAGCTTCTGGAGGACAACGCCGAGCAGATCCCGGCGGACGCCAGGTCCGAGACGGAGACGGCGCTGGCCGAGTTGAAGGAGAAGCTGAAGGGCGAGGACACCACCACGATCCGGCAGGCGATCGACCGCACCGCACAGGCCGCGCAGAAGATCGGCACGGCCCTGTACCAGCGGTCCCGGGCCGAGCAGCCGGCGGGCGCGGCCGGCGCGTCCGCAGCAGGTGGCCCGAGCGGTGGTTCGTCCGGTGATGACGTGGTGGACGCCGAGATCGTCGACGACGACAAGCCGGAGGCAGGCCGACGATGACCGGGAGCGGTCCGCAGAGCACCGAGCTGGAACAGCTGCGGCGTCTGGTTCAGGAGCGGACCGCCGACCTGCAGCGGGTCAAGGCCGAGTACGACAACTACCGCAAGCGGGTGCGGCGGGACCGTCTGGCCGTGCGTGAGATCGCGGTGGTCAACGTGCTCAAGGCGCTGCTGCCCGTGCTGGACGCCGTCGACCGGACGTGCGCCGGCGAACCGCCCACGCCCGGTCTCAAGGACATCGCCGACAGCCTCAAGGAGCAGCTCGGCTCGCTGGGCGTCACCTCGTTCGGCGAGGTGGGCGACCCGTTCGATCCCGCCTGCCACGACGCCCTCTCCCACCGTGTCGCCTCCGCGTCGGACCGCCTGGTGTGCTCGCAGATCCTCAGGCCCGGCTACCGACTCGGCGAGCACCTGCTGCGCCCGGCCGCTGTCGAGGTCACCGGGCCGGCCCCGCCCGCGAGAAGTGCCTCGGGGCGGGAGTGCGGCGGACGGGGGGCATCCGCCCCGGCACCCCTGCCTGTCGCACGCAGCTGACAGGCTCGCCCCACCTGGGTGCCGGGGAGGAGGGCATCGCCTTCGACGCCCTGGGATCGCCGGCAAGCGGAGGTGACGAAACGATGCAGCACCACGAGTCCCTCGCTCGCGTACGTGAGCTCGGCGCATACGACAGCCAGGACGAAGCCGCGAAGATCACCGAAGCGGTGCCGAGCGTGCCGGCCCGGCGGATCAGCCCTGGCGAGGTCGAGGACCTTGCCTCCCGGCTGCCCGGCCCGCTCTGACAGGCGCCGGCCGAGGCCGGGCCGGCCCGGGCCGAGGGCTTCGGGATCGAGGAGTTCCACCGCAGGGTCGCCGAGCGCGCCGGTGCCCGGCCGCGCACCGCGGAGTGGGACGCCGGCGCGGTCCTGACCACCCTGGCCGGCGCCGTCTCTTGGCCTCTCCGGCTGCGCTGGTCACCTGCTACGCCACTTCCTCATCCGGTTCCTGGCCGGCGAGACGTGACGACGTGCGGTGGGCAGGCCCACCTCCCACCCCGGTGCGGAAGTCAGTGGTGGTTTCCGTGGTGGGCACGGAGGCGGTCCGCGCCCCGGGCGGGAGAGGCTGTGAGCACAGGGGGTCGGGCCCGGCCGGACACACGGGCCGATCGTGACCCACGGGCTACGGGAGGAACCATGAACAGCACCAGGAGCGGCGCCCACGAGGGGTTCACGGCCGAGGAGCGGGCCGCGATGAAGGAGCACGCCCAGGAGCGCAGGGCGGCGGCGCGGCGCGGTTCGCGTGCGGAGAAGGCCGCGGAGGCGGAGCGGGACGTGCTCGAGAAGATCGCCGGGATGCAGGACTCGGACCGGACCATGGCCGAGCGTGTCCACGCCGCCGTCATGGCCGCCGCCCCGGCGCTCGCGCCGAGGCTCTGGTACGGCATGCCCGCCTACGCCCTGGACGGCAGGGTCGTCTGCTTCTTCCAGAGCGCGGCGAAGTTCAAGGCCCGCTACGCGACGCTCGGGTTCAGCGACCACGCGAACCTGGACGAGGGCACGATGTGGGCAGCCGGTTTCGCTCTGACCGAGGTGACGGCCGAGGTGGAGGAGCGGATCACCGCGCTGGTGGAGCAGGCCGTCAGCTAGGGCGGCGCGTGCGGCGAACGGATGGGTCCACCGGGTGCGGGGGACCCTTCCGCCGGCGGTCCGTCACACCGCCTGCGCGGTCACCGCCTTGCGGCTACCGGGCGGCCCGGGGCGCGAGGCCGAGGGCGGCCAGCGCGGTCGTGCCGGCGGCCGTGTGCCCGCCCCCGGCGAGCAGCAGCGTGCGCGCCGCCTGGTAAGGGCAGCCGGCCGCGTCGAATGCCTTCGCGGCGGCGAGTTGGCGCGGCAGGTCGCCGTCGAGGATCGCCTCCGCGCGGTCCACCTGGGCGGTGGCGACCGGGTTGCCGGTGACCACGGCCCGGGCGGCTCCGATGCGGGCTCGGGCGTCCGGGTGCCCGGCGAGCACCGCCGTCTCCGCGCGGAGTGCCACGTACCAGTGCAGCCAGATCCAGCACACCCACTTCCACACCTGGTCCGGTTCCGGCGCGACCCGCTCCAGCGCCGCGTTCACGTCCCCGTGGTGGAGCAGGACCATGGCGTCGAGGACCGCGCCGTAGCCGTGTCGGTGCTGCACTGCCGTGTCCGCCCGGCCGACGACCGCGAGCCAGGCCGCCCGGGCGTCGTGATCGCCGCGCAGCCCGTGGACCATGGCCACCGACGCGGCCGCGGCTCCGAGGGAGAGCGACCGCTGACGGCCGCTGTGTTCCCACGCGTCGAGGAACCGCACGCTGCGGGCGAGCACGTCGTCGGCGTGGCCGGCGAAGGCGTCCGCGGCCAGGACCCAGGACGTGGCGTGGTGGCCCGCCTCGGCCAGCAGCGGGTGGTCGGCGAGCTGTCCGCCCCACCGTCGGGCCTCCGGCAGCTCGCCCACGCCGAGGGCGGTCGCGGCGGCCATGGCGAGGGCGTCCATCAGCTCGTGCGTGCCGGCGGGAGTGGCCGGTGCGCAGGCCAGGACGTCGATCCGGCACCGGGCGGCGGCCGCGACGGAGGAGGCGTCGCCGGCCCAGCTGCGGGCGCCGGAGAGCGCGTCGAGGGCAGCGGACTGCGCCACCGGGTCCCCGGTGCGCCGGGCGAGCCCGACGGCCCGCTCGGCACTCCGGACCGCCTCCCGCACGGTGTTCCCGGCGTCCGCCTGGAGCGCGCCGAAGGCGTCCGTGACCACCGCCGCCTCGGCCAGCGCCACGGCCGCCTCGGCCGCCGGGGCGTCGCCGGACAGCTTCCGCGCCTCCTCGAGCACGGCCGCCACCTCGTCCACGGGGGGTATCCGCGTGAACGAGGTGGAGAAGCGGTACGCGACGGTGGCGGCGGCCGCCAGGTCACGGCCGGCCCCGACGTCGTCCCCGGCACGGCGGGCGGCCTGAGCGGCGGCACGGTGCAGGCGGTACATGTCGTCACCGAGCCTGCGGCACCCTGCCACCGCCGCGGCGTGCCGCAGCGCCGCGGCACCGGCAGCGTCACCGGCGAGCTCCGCCGCCTGCTCGTACCGTTGCTGGGCCTCGCCGAGCAGGTTGCGGGTGAAGGCCAGTCCGGCCAGCGACGAGGCGAGACGACAGGCGTCCGCACGTCGCTCCGGCTGATCGGCGGCCCAGGCGAGAGCGGATCGGAGGTCGTCGGCCAGCGCGTCGAACCGGGCGCGCCAGTCCCCGCCGGCGGCTCCCGTGAGGGCGGTCGCGCCGGCCAGGCACCACGCCACGTGCCGGGAGCGGGCGACGGTCAGCTCACCGGTGTCGGCGAGCCGCTCCGTCCCGTACTGGCGGATGGTCTCCAGCGCCTGGTAGCGGGTGCCGGCGGCGGACGGCGCCACGGCGAGCAGGCTCTGCTCGGCGAGCCTGCCGAGCCCGTCGGCGACCGCGGACGCGTCCAGCGGGGCGAAGGCGGCGACCTCGGCGGCCGCCTCGGCGGTGAACGGCGCGACGAACACCGACACCCGGCGCAGCAGCGCCCGGTCCTGCGGCTGCAGCAGGTCGTGGCTCCAGTCCAGCACCGCCCGCACCGATCGGTGCCGGTCGTCGGCACGGACCCCGCCGGTGAGGATCCGCAGCTGATCGGAGAGACCGGCGGTCAGGCCGTCGAGGCCGAGCGTGGGCCACCGTGCCGCCGCCAGTTCGATCGCCAGCGCCATGCCGCCGAGCCGTTCGCAGATGGCCACGACCCCCTCGCTCACCGCCGGACCCGGCGGCCAGCCGACCGCCGCGGCCCGGTCCATGAACAGGGCCACCGCATCCGACTCGTCACCGCCGGCCCGGGACAGCGGCGGGACGGGGAAGACCCGTTCGAACGGCACCATCAGCCGGGCCCGGCTCGTCACGAGCACCCGTACCCGCGGACAGCCCGTCAGCAGCCGTTCCAGGAACGGCGCCACCCCGTCGCGCACCTGCTCGCAGTTGTCCAGCACCAGCAGCGCCCGGTGATCCGCCAGCGCGGCCAGCACCGCGTCGTCGATGTCGCGTCCGGGCTGCTCGCCCACGCCCACGGCCGCCGCGACCGCGGCGCCCACGCGCCGCGGGTCGGTGACCGGAACCAGGTCGACGAACCACACCCCGTCGGGGAAGCCGCCGGCCGTCTCGGCGGCCACCGCGAGCGCCAGCCGTGTCTTTCCCACCCCGCCCGGACCGACCGCGGTCACCTGCCGGTGTCCTCTCACCGCCTCGGCCAGCTCACCGCGCTCACGCACCCGGCCGACGAACGCCGTCAACGGTGACGGCAGGACGTGTGCCGGGCGCGGCTGTCCGGCGGAGGCCTGTTCGACCGCGCGCCGGGACAGCGCCCGCCGGTCCGGCAGCTCCAGTTTGCGCAGGAGTGAGGAGACGTGTGACTCGACCGTGCGTACGGAGATGAACAGCCGCGCGGCGATCTCCGCGTTGCTGAGGTACTCCCCGAGCAGCGCGAGCACTTCGGCTTCCCGAGCCGAGATCATCGGAGTGGGCACCGGGTCATTATCCGTGCCTCCTCCCGGCATCCCGCCTGCGGTGAGCCGGAGTTGCGGCTGCGGGCACCCGCCCGCGCGATCCGCGGCGTCCGCCTCGCCGACCCCGTCGACGCCGGACTCAGAACCGACCCGTCCCGATGTCGCCGCGGCCATGACCGACCGACACGGGGATGCGGTGCCCGTCACGGCCGTCCGTACCCTGCTCGACCGCGGCGCCGCCGATCGTGTCGTGCCGGCGGACGCCTCCCGCGAAGTCGTGGGCAACGCCCTGACCGGGGGCTGGGCTCGCGTGAACGTCACCCACGGCCGCGCGGCCCGGCAGGAAGCCGGGATCCGCCGTACGGGACTCCACCGGCTCGTTCAGGGCCGGGTCGTCTCCGAGGAGGCCGGCTGCGAGAAGCCCGGGCCGGGGGTCCTCCACGCAGCCGCGGCCTCCGTCGAAGCGTTCGGCCAGGACCCGGAAGGGGAGCCCGGCCGGGTCGTGGTCGAGCTGTGCGCGCGGGCAGCCGCCTACTGCGGCTCGGTCGCGATCTGGATCAGGTTGCCGCAGGTGTCGTCGAAGACGGCGGTGGTGACGGGGCCCGTCTCCAGGGGCTCCTGGACGAAGCGGACGCCGAGGCCGCGCAGGCGCTCGTACTCCGCCCGCACGTCGTCGACGGCGAACTGGGCGAGCGGGATGCCGTCCTGGACGAGTGCGTCGCGGTAGGTCTTGACGGCCGGGTGGCCGGCGGGCTCCAGGAGGAGTTCGGTGCCGTCGGGCTCGTCGGGCGAGACGACGGTCAGCCACCGGTCCTTCTCGCCCACCGGGACGTCGTGCTTCTTCACGAAGCCGAGGATGTCGGTGTAGAAGTGCTCGGCCCTGGCCTGGTCGTCGACGAAGACGCTGGTCAGATGGATTTTCATGGGGTGTCGTCCTCCGGTCCGGATGTGTGGGGCACGAGCCATCGTTCGGCGATCTGCCGCAGCGGGGCCGTGTTGAGGTCGTGGAACTTGTAGCGGCCCTCCCGCCTGGTCTCGACGAGACCGGCGGCCTCCAGCACGGCGAGATGCTGGGAGACACCCTGGCGCGAGATGCTGAGCCGGTGCTTCATGCTCAGCCGCGAGCAGATCTCGAACAGTGTCTGTCCGGACCTCTCCGTGAGCTCGTCGAGGATGGTGCGGCGGGTGGGGTCGGCCAGGGCTTTGAAGAGGTCGTCGGCCACGGCCACAGAATAGGCAAGTATTCACTTGCCTATCAAGTCACGGTGGTCCGGGTTCCGCCTCGCCCCGCGCCACGCCGTGGACCCGGACACCGCGGGACGGCCCCGCCCGGGCTCACCTGCGGGAGTCCCGGAAAAAGATCGGACGGCGATGTCGAGAACCGGTGATGGGCTCCGTCCCCGCAAGGAACGCGACCACAATGGGTCGCACCAGCACCGAGGAGAAACACGATGGCCAAGTACCTGCTGCTCAAGCACTACCGCGGTGCCCCGGCCCCGGTCAACGACGTGCCCATGGACCGGTGGACGCCGGAGGAGATCTCGGCCCACGTGCAGTACATGAACGACTTCGCGGCCCGGCTCGAGAGGACCGGCGAGTTCGTCGACAGCCAGGCACTCGCTCCCGAGGGAACGTTCGTCCGGTACGACGGCGAGGGCCGCCCGCCGGTCACCGACGGACCGTTCGCCGAGACCAAGGACCTCATCGCCGGCTGGATGGTGATCGACGTCGACAGTCAGGAACGCGCCGTCGAGCTGGCCGGGGAGCTCTCGGCCGCCCCCGGGGCCGGCGGGAAGCCGATCCACGAGTGGCTCGAGGTGCGCCCGTTCCTGACCGCACCGCCCACCATCACGGAGTGACCCCTTCGATGGACGAAGCCGCGCTCCGGAGCCTCACGCCGAGCGTCCTCGCCGTCCTCGTCCGCCGCGGAGCCGACTTCGCGGCGGCCGAGGACGCCGTGCAGGACGCACTGGTCGAGGCGGTCCGCGTCTGGCCGGCCCGTCCGCCGCGGGACGCGAAGGGCTGGCTGATCACCGTGGCCTGGCGCAAGTTCCTCGACGCGACCCGGGCGGACGCCGCCCGCCGCCGGCGTGAGGACCTCGTCGACAGGGAACCGGTGCCCGGCCCCGCGCCCGCGGCGGACGACACGCTCCAGCTCTACTTCCTGTGCGCCCACCCGTCGCTGACGCCGTCGTCCGCGGTCGCGCTCACGCTGCGTGCCGTCGGCGGGCTCACCACCCGCCAGATCGCCCAGGCCTACCTGGTGCCCGAGGCAACCATGGCGCAGCGCATCAGCCGCGCCAAGCGCGCCGTCTCCGACGTGCGGTTCGACCGGCCCGGCGACGTCGCCACCGTGCTGCGCGTCCTCTACCTGGTCTTCAACGAGGGCTACTCCGGCGACGTCGACCTCGCCGCCGAGGCCATCCGGCTCACCCGGCGGCTCGCGGCCGCGATCGACCACCCCGAGGTGGCGGGGCTGCTCGCCCTCATGCTGCTCCACCACGCCCGGCGCGCCACCCGGACCGCACCCGACGGCAGCCTGGTACCGCTCGCCGAGCAGGACCGCGGCCGGTGGGACACCGAGTTGATCGCCGAGGGCGTCGGGATCCTGCAGGCGGCCCTCGCCCGCGACCGGCTGGGCGAGTTCCAGGCCCAGGCCGCCATCGCGGCACTCCACGCCGACGCACCCACCGCCGGGGAGACCGACTGGGTGCAGATCGTCGAGTGGTACGACGAGCTCGTGCGCCTGACCGACAGCCCGGTCGTCCGGCTCAACCGCGCCGTGGCCGTCGGCGAGGCCGACGGCCCGCGCGCCGGCCTGGCGGCGCTCGCGGCACTGGACGACTCACTGCCCCGCCACACCGCGGTGGCGGCGCACCTCCACGAGCGCGACGGCGACCTGGCGACGGCGGCACGGCTGTACGCCGAGGCGGCCCACAAGGCACCCGACCTCGCCGAGCGCGATTACCTGACGCGCCGGGCCGCCCGGCTCAACGCCCGCCGGTGTCGCTGACGGGTCACGTCCGGACTCCCCGTGGCCCGTGGCCGGAACGGTCGCCTCACGGTGAGCGGCGCCCGTCCCGGAACGATCTCCTGACCGCTCGGGATGCGGCCGGTGCCGTCTACCTGCCGTCGGCGGCGTCCTCCTGGGGGAGGTCGGCGAATTCCCACCAGGCGAGCGGAAGCCAGTCCCCGCCGACGAAGCCGTCGACGGATCCGCCGGTCCCGCGTATGGCCACGCGGGTCCCTTCCGGATACGTGACGCCGGACAGGCCGGAGACCGGGACGAGCAGGGTGCCGAGGCGTCGTGACAAGGTTCTGGGTCCTTCCGGAATGCGCAAAGGGGGTCATTGCAGCCCTCGCGCAAACTGTCTCATCATGCCGCAATCTGGAGTATGAGGCACAGCACACGAGACCGGTCGGGCTACGGACCGGGCCCCGCTCCCCCTCTCACGCAGCGGCCCCGGCACCGCCCTTCCCGGACGTGAGCAAGCAAACACACGAGTGGAGGTGCCCGAGGATGAGGGCCGTCGTGTACAAGGGACCGTTCGAAGTAGCGGTCGAGCAAGTGGAGGATCCCCGGATCCAGCACCCGAACGACGTGATCGTCCGTGTCACATCCACCGCCATCTGCGGTTCTGACCTGCACATGTACGAGGGTCGCACCGCCGCCGAGCCGGGCATCGTCTTCGGTCATGAGAACCTCGGCGTCATCGAGGAGACCGGTGACGGTGTGACCTCGCTCAGCAGCGGCGACCGAGTCGTCATGCCCTTCAACGTGGCCTGCGGCTTCTGCAGGAACTGCACGGCCGGCCTCACGGGCTTCTGCCTGACGGTGAACCCGGGCTTCGCGGGAGGCGCCTACGGCTACGTCGCGATGGGACCCTACGTGGGTGGTCAGGCCGAGTACGTGCGAGTGCCGTCCGCCGACTTCAACTGCCTGAAGCTCCCCGAGGGCACCGAGAAGGAGACCGACTTCGTCCTGCTCGCCGACATCTTCCCGACCGGCTACCACGGCAACGAACTGGCCGACGTCCGTCCGGGTGAGAGCGTCGCCGTCTACGGCGGTGGCCCCGTCGGCCTGATGGCGGCCTACTCGGCGATGCTGCGCGGCGCGAGCAAGGTGTTCGTGGTCGACCGGGTGGCGGAACGCCTGCAGAAGGCGGAGGAGATAGGCGCCGTGCCGATCAACTTCACCGAAGGCAGCGCCGTGGACCAGATCAGGGAGCAGACCGGAGGCGAAGGCACGGACAAGGGCATCGACGCCGTCGGCTACCAGGCACAGGCGCACGGCGAGGACCGCGAGGAGCCGGCGACCGTACTGAACCAGCTCGTCGAGACGGTCCGGCCGACAGGCGCTCTCGGCGTGCCGGGGCTGTACGTGCCACGCGATCCCGGCGGGCCCGACGACCAGGCCAAGCAGGGCATGCTGGTCGTCGCCGTCGGACGTCTCTTCGAGAAGGGACTGCGCATGGGCACCGGGCAGTGCAACGTCAAGCGGTACAACCGTCAGCTGCGGGACCTGATCATCGAGGGGCGTGCGACGCCCAGCTTCGTCGTGTCGCACGAGCTGCCCCTCGACCAGGCGTCGACGGCGTACGAGAAGTTCGACAAGCGGATCGAGGGCTACACCAAGGTCGTGCTGCACCCGCACGCCTGAGGACGCCGCGCCGTTTCCGGGGGCGGGCGCGTCGACCGTGTGCCTCCTCGCCCGCCCCTTCCCGGCCCCGGCCCTCCCGCGTCCTGAGCTCGGTCCTCCCCCGCGTCGGCTGCGGTCCCGTCCGCTCCTTCAGCCGGTCCGGCGACTGCGTCGTGCGACGCGCGGTTCACGAGGACGTGTCCGGTCGGACGTGTCCGGTCAGGGGACCTCGACCCAGTCGAGGGTGCGTTCCACCGCCCTCTTCCAGCCGGCGTAGGCCTCTGCGCGCCGGTCGTCGGACCACTGGGGTTGCCAGCGCTTGGATTCCCGCCAGTGGGTGCGCAGTTCGTCGGTGTCCCGCCAGAATCCGGTGGCCAGTCCTGCCGCGTAGGCGGCGCCGAGTGCGGTGGTCTCGGCGACGACGGGGCGGCTGACCGGGACGCCGAGGACGTCGGCCTGGATCTGCATGCACAGGTCGTTGGCGGTGACACCGCCGTCGACCTTGAGCACGTCGAGGTGGACTCCGGAGTCCTGTTCCATGGCCTCGGCGACATCGCGGCTCTGGTAGCAGATGGCTTCCAGGGTCGCTCGTGCCAGGTGCGCGTTGTCGTTGTAGCGGGCGAGGCCGACGATCGCCCCTCGGGCGTCGGAGCGCCAGTACGGTGCGAACAGGCCGGAGAAGGCGGGCACGAAGTACATCCCGCCGTTGTCGTCGACGCTGCGGGCGAGGTCCTCGCTCTCGGCCGCGGTCTTGATGATCTTCATCTGGTCGCGCAGCCACTGCACGGCGGACCCGGTCACCGCGATGGAACCTTCCAGCGCGTAGACGACGGGATCACCGCCGAACTGGTAGGCGACGGTGGTGAGCAGGCCGTGCTGGGAGCGGACCAGCTCCGTGCCCGTGTTGAGCACCAGGAAGTTCCCGGTGCCGTAGGTGTTCTTGGCCTCGCCCGGCGCGAAGCAGACCTGTCCGACGGTGGCCGCCTGCTGGTCGCCGAGCACCCCGCTGACGGGGAGGGCGGCGCGCAGCGGCCGGGAGGTCCGGGTCACCCCGTACGCCTCCGGGTGGGAGGAGGGGTTGATGGCGGGCAGCATCGCCCGGGGGACGCCGAAGAACCCGAGCAGTTCGTCGTCCCAGTCGAGGGTCTCCAGGTCCATCAGCATGGTGCGGCTCGCGTTGGTCACGTCGGTGGCGTGGATGCCTCCGTCGGGACCTCCGGTCAGGTTCCACAGCACCCAGGCGTCCGTGTTGCCGAAGAGGGCGTGACCTTCCTCCGCCGCCCGGCGGACGCCGTCGACGTTCTCGAGGATCCACTGCAGCTTGCCGGCGGAGAAGTACGTGGCCGGCGGCAGTCCGGCCTTGCGGCGGATGACATCGCCCCTGCCCGAGCGCTCCAGCTCCGCCGCGATGGAGGCGGTGCGGGTGTCCTGCCACACGATGGCGTTGTAGTAGGGGCGGCCGGTGCGCGGGTCCCAGACCACCGTGGTCTCCCGCTGGTTGGTGATGCCGATGGCCGCCAGGTCGGTCCCCGACAGGCCGCCGTAGCGCAACGCGGTCTGCATCACCGAGTTGGTCCGCTCCCAGATCTCCACCGGGTCGTGCTCCACCCATCCCGAGCGCGGGAGGATCTGCTCGTGCTCCAGTTGGTGCCTGGCCACCTCGTTGCCGCCGTGGTCGAAGACCATGAATCGGGTACTGGTGGTTCCCTGGTCCACCGCACCGACGAAGTCCGCCATGATGCGCCGCCTCTCCGGCCGGTGTCAGCCCCCGGGTGCCGGGACGCGCCCCGGCGGCTCGGGCTCCGCCTTCGGCAGGAACCGGCCGACGAAGGCCTTGTACAGACCCGCGCCGAGCAGAGCACCGATCAACGGGCCGACGATCGGCACCCAGAAGTAGAAGTTTCCGTACTGGTCCCGCCACGCTCCGCCGTATCCCGTGAGGAAACTGGCCAGCCGGGGACCGAAGTCACGCGCCGGATTGATCGCGTAGCCCGCGTTGGTCCCCCAGGCCATCCCGATCGCGACCACGACCAAGCCGATGACGAAGGGCGCGAGGTTCGCGCCCGGCGGGTTGTTGAGCAGGTCCGTGATGGCCATGATCAGCAGCATGAGGATGGCGGTGCCGATGACCTGGTCACGGAACGCGCCCCATTCGTGGACCGGGAGGTTGGGGTTGCCGTTGGCGGGGAGTGTGGAGAACACGACCTGTGTCTTGATCGTGTGGCCGGGATCGGCCTTCGCCAGCGCCTCGGTGTAGTTCCAGCGGACGAGGAGGGCCGCCACGAAGGCGCCGGCCGTCTGGGCCAGCGCGTAGGGGACCACTTTGCGCCACGGGAATCCCTTGAACACGGCGAGGGCGACCGTCACCGCGGGGTTGATGTGGGCGCCGCTCAACCGTGCCGCCACGTAGACGCCCAGGGTGACGCCGAGGCCCCATGCCCAGGAGATGCTGTCGTGGTCCCCGAGGCCGCCCGCCGGATCCGTGAGGGCCCCGCCCGCAACCACCTGGGCCACCACGCCGCAGCCGAAGAGGATGAGGATCATCGTGCCTGCGAATTCGGCCGACAGCTCACCGATCAATCCGGACCCTGTTCGCCGCTCAGCCATGGAGGCCCGCCTTCCGCCGGTTCAACCGACCGTCGACTCCCCGAGCCGTTCATCTGACAGGCTAAGGGGAACTTGGGCAAACCGCATATACAGAGCTTTTCACTCCGATGTCCCGGATCGCCGGATCCATCACGCGACTGTCCGACGGCTCGGACGGTGCCGCGCGGTCGCACCGTCTTCTTCCGCGGCAGCCCGGGGTTGTCCACCGTCTCGGGCCTCGGGCCGGCCGCACCCCGCCGTCCGCGTCGAAGCCGGCCTGTTCCCGCTGCGCCCGGACGGCGCGGAGGCGCACCCCGCAGGGGAGGACGAGTCACCGGCGGGCTCGAAGCGGCGAGCGCGGACCGGGAGCGCCGCATGACCCGCCGGCCGGCGGTGGCGGTCGGCACCGGGAGGAATGTCAGTGGTGTGCGTCACAGTGGGGGAAGAGGTGGACGCCGGCCCGTGACGTCCGCGACACCGCGAAGTCACCAGGGGAATCCCATGACCTACGCGATCCAGGCGGAGGGCCTGGTCAAGCGGTTCAAGGAGACCGAGGCCCTGGCGGGAGTGGATCTGGCGGCCCGCACCGGCTCGGTGCTGGGCCTGCTCGGCCCGAACGGGGCCGGCAAGACGACGGCCGTGCGGATCTTCGCCACGCTGTTGCCGCCCGACGGCGGACGCGCGAGCGTGGCCGGGCACGACGTCGTCGGGGAGGCCGCAGCCGTGCGGGCCCTCATCGGCCTCACCGGCCAGTACGCGGCGGTCGACGAGAACCTGACCGGCACGGAGAACCTGCTGCTCATCGGCCGCCTGCTCGGCATGAGCAGACGCGACGCACGGGCACGGGCGCGCGAGCTGCTCGACCGGTTCCGCCTCGCGGACTCGGCGGGACGCGCCGCGAAGACCTTCTCCGGCGGCATGCGGCGGCGCCTCGACCTCGCGGCCAGCCTGGTCGGGCGGCCCAGCATCCTCTTCCTGGACGAGCCCACGACCGGTCTCGACCCGCGCAGCCGGGGAGAGTTGTGGGACATGCTGCGCGCCCTGGTCGCCGACGGCACCACGGCCCTGCTGACCACTCAGTACCTCAACGAGGCCGATGTGCTCGCCGACGACATCGTGGTCGTCGACAGGGGCCGGGTGATCGCCCGGGGCACGCCCGACGAGCTGAAGTCCGAGGTGGGCGGCCAGGTGCTGGAGGTCCGCCCGCTCGCCCCCGGGGACATCACCGCCGCGCACGGACTGGTCACCGAGGCGGCCGGGCCGGGCACCCGGATCGAGGGGGAGGTGATCACGGCCCCGGTGAACGACCCCGAGCTGATGCCCGCGGTCGTGCGCGGGCTCGACCGGGCGGGGATACGGGTCGGCGAGCTGGCGCTGCGGCGCTCCTCACTCGACGAGGTCTTCCTCGCCCTGACCGGTCACCGGGCGGAGCCGGAGGACTCCGGCGGCGCGGCCGAGGACGACGGAGGCCGGGACGCATCCGAACCGGAGGAGGCGGTGAGTTCGCCGTGACCGGTGTGACGGTCGCCGTTCCGCTCACGGCGTCGGGCCGGGTGCGGCCCCTGGCGTGGGTGGGCCAGACCCTGACGATGGCGTGGCGCAGTCTGGTGGCGGTGAGGCACAACCCGCTGGAGCTCGTCGACTACAGCGTCACGCCGATCATGTTCGTCTTCCTGTTCACCTACGTGCTGGGCGGTCAGATGGCCGGGTCGACGGACGCGTACCTGATGTACGCGCTGCCCGGCATCATCGTCCAGAACACCCTGTTCATGACGGTGTACACGGCCATGGCGCTCAACACCGACCTGACGAAAGGTGTCTTCGACCGGCTGCGCAGCCTTCCCATAGCCCGTTCCGCGCCGCTCATCGGCCGGATCACCGCCGACCTCGCCAAGCACGTGTGGGCGATGCTCCTGATGATCGGCATCGGGCTGCTGACGGGCTTCAGGATCACCGGCGGGTTCGGAGGCTTCCTGCTGGGCGCGGTGCTGTTGGTCGTCTTCGCCGCGGCGGCCTCCTGGAGCGCGGTGCTCATCGGGATGCTCGCCGGCGACGCGGAGAAGGTACAGGCGTTCTCGTTCACCGTGATCTTCCCGATCACCTTCACCAGCAGCGCGTTCGTCGTCGACACCATGCCGGGCTGGCTCCAGGCGTGGAGCGACGTCAACCCGGTCACCCATCTGTCCGACGCGTATCGCGGGCTGCTGGTCGGTGGTCCGGTGGCGGAGCCGGCGCTGTGGTCGCTGCTGTGGGCGGTGGGCACAGCGGCGGTGTTCGGCCCGCTGGCGATGCGGGCGTACCGGTCGAAGGCCTGAGCCCTCACTGCGGCAGGACGCCCCTCCCGGCGGTCGGTCAGGTGGGCCGGCCGGTCCGTTCCTCGCCGCCCTGTCGCCCAGGGGTGTCGGTCGCTGGCTCCTTCCGTCCGTCCGGCTCGTACCGGGTCGCGCCGCGCGCCGGACGGAGCGGCGCCTCCTCGGGCCGGCATCGCTCGCACTGGGGGTTGTGGCAGGGTCCTGCGGTCCAGACGGGGACGTAGACGCCCATGGTCTTGTGCCGTTCCACCACGGTGTCCACCGGCTGCTTGCAGGAGCGGCAGACATGTGTGGACGACCGGGCCGCCCTGTGTTTCCGGTCGCTCTCCATGGTGAGTACTTTACGACTGCTTTATGTTCTTTTGGGAGCCCTTTGGCCGGGTGGATTTCGGCGACGTCCCGCCCCCTGCCGAATGCCCTGCCTCACGGCCGGCCGGGCGATAGGGTCAGGGTGTGCGTTGATCTTCCGGGCGGCCGCCACGCGCAGCCGCAGACGGTGCGGGGCGCCTTCCGTCACGGGGGTGGCCCCTGCAGGCACGCCCGTCACCATCCCAACGGAGATCCACACCATGACTGCCCGGCAGCCTCTCCCCTACGACGCGTTCGTCGAACTCGCCGCCGCCGATCCAGCCGTCGTCGGCCTCGTCCTCAAGGGCTCCCGGGCCCACGACGGCATGGCCACCCGGCACTCCGACCACGACCTGTACGTGGTCCTCGCCGACGACGCGACGACCGGTCTCACCCGGTTCGCGGGCCACCGCACCCCCGAACTCGACCTCGTCGTCGTCTCTCTCACCGAGTTCCGCGCAGCCGGGATGCCCGGTTTCGAGCGCTACGCCCTCGCCCGTGCCCGGGTCGTCCTCGACCGGCTCGACGGAGGCATCGCCCGGATCCTCGCCGACAAGGCTCGCCTGGATGCCGATGAGGCGTTCCAGAGCTCCGGCGGCTGGCTCGACGCCTACGCCAACTCGCTCTACCGCTCCGTCAAGAACCACCGGGACGGCCAGGCCCTCGCCGCCCGTCTCGACGCCGCCGACAGCATCCGGTCCCTGCTCGAGCTGCTCTTCGCTCTCGACCGTCGCCCCTGCCCCTACAACAAGTACCTGGAGTGGGAGCTCGCCCGGTACCCGCTGCCGGGCTGGGACACCGACGTACTGCTCCGCGCCGTGGACCGCGTCTCGGCGACAGGCTGCGCATCCCTGCAGCGGCGCCTCTTCGCCCTCGTCGAGGCAGCGGCCCGGGAGGCCGGACACGGCGAGGTGCTGGACGCATGGGGCGGGGACCTCGACCTCATGCGACCGCAGTGAGGGGCGCCCCCCTACGGCCGTGGACTCAGCGGCGTCGACGGCGTACGAGGCGGCGGAACGCCTTCGGTCCGCCGGTCGGCGCGGGCAGTGCGCCCGCGACCGCGTCGGCCAGCAGGGTGCCGATCGTCTCGGCCGCGCACGTGCGGTTCGCGCCGATGCCTCCCGAGGGTCCGCGCTTGATCCAGCCCACGACGTACGTCCCGGGCCTGCCGGTCACCCGGCCGCGCTCGTGCGGAACGGTCCCGGTGGCCTCGTCGAACGGCAGGCCCGCTTGGGGCACTCCGCGGCAGCCGATCGCCCGCAGCACCATGCCGGCCGGGATCTCCAGCTCACCGGAGCCGCCGGTGACACGCACCGCGCGGACGTCCCCGTCCCCGCACACCTCCACGGGTGCGGAGAGGAAGCGGAACACGATGCGCCGCCGCCCTGCCGCCCCCGGGGGCACGGACCAGTCGACGGCCTCCCGCGCCACGCCCCGCAGCACCCCCGCCTTGTCCCTCGGCCCGGCGGAGTCGATCGCCGCCCCGACGCGCGGATCGTGGTCGTCCACGAGCAGGTCCACCCCGGGGAGGTGCTTGAGGGCGAGCAACTCGGGTCTGGTGCACGCCGCGTGTTCCGGGCCGCGGCGGCCGAGCAGCACCACCTCCCGCACCTTGCTGCGACGCAGCTCCGCCAGCGCGTGGTCGGCGATCTCCGTGTCGGCCAGCGCCTCCGGGTCGGAGACCAGGATCCGGGCGGTGTCGAGGGCGACATTGCCGTTGCCGACCACGACGACTCGTTCGGCCGAGAGGTCGACGGCGTCCGGTGCGACGTCCGGATGCGCGTTGTACCAGGCGACGAAGGTGGTCGCGGAGACGCTGCGCGTCCGGTCCTCGCCGGGTATGCCGAGCCGCCGGTCCGCGGCGGCTCCCACGGCGTAGACCACCGCGTCGTGATGCGCGGCGATCTCCTCGGCCGTGACGTCTTCGCCCACCTCGAGTCCGAGGTGCATGCGCACGCGGGGATGCGTGTGGAAGCGGGCGAAGGCGTCGCCGATCCTCCTGGTCGCCGGGTGGTCCGGCGCCACTCCGTACCGGACGAGCCCACCGGCGACCGGAAGCCGGTCGACGAGCGTCACCTCGGCCCGGGTGTGCAGCAGCAGGTCCTTGGCGGCGTACATGCCGGCCGGCCCGGTGCCGACGATCGCCACCCGCAGCGGCCGGAAGTCCGACGGCAGGACGCGGTCGAAGGCCGGCCTGCCCCAGGCGTGGAAGTTCGGGCCGAGGTCGGCTCCTTCGGACGCCGTCGGTGACTCCGCCTCCTCCTGCGGCCTCGCCTCCGGGTACGCGAAGTAGGCCGCGTTGATGTCGGCGTACTCCCGCTGTCCGCCGGTCAGGCCGTCGACCGGGAGGACGGCGTCCACCGGGCAGGCGTCGGCGCAGGCGCCGCAGTCGATGCAGGCCTTCGGGTCGATGTACAGCATCTCCGTGCTGCCGAAGGCCCGCTCTTCGGGCGTGGGGTGAATGCAGTTGACCGGGCAGACCGCCACGCAGGTGGCGTCGGTGCAGCAGGTCTGGGTGATCGCGAAGGCCATGTCGTCCGCTCGGCTGGAGGTCGTCAGATCAGGTCGGCGCGCTTGTAGAAGTACAGTGCGGGCCTGGTGAGCAGGCCCACCGAGGTCAGGAACTCCATCAGGCCGGAACAGCTCGAGCGCATCATCGACTTGTGGTGCTCGTTGGCCTTCGCCTCACGGACAGCGCGTTCCTCGTCCAGTCCGGCGTTCGCGTAGACCTTCCGGCTCACCATGCTGGTGACGATGACGTAGGAGGCCACGGCGATCAGGAGGGCGTGGACCTGGCGGCGCACCCGTCCGGCGCGCGCGAGGTGCCTGCGCGTCTCCTCTCGGGCGAACTTCATGTGCCGCGACTCCTCGACGACATGGATGTTGTTGATGGTGCGGACGAACGGCACGACCCGCTCGTCACGCATCCAGTCGCGCTGCATGACGTCGAGCACCTCCTCGGCGACCAGGATCGCCGCGTACGCCGCCTCGCCGAACGCGACGGTCTTGAAGACCCTGCCGAGTTCGACCGCGACCCGGTGCGGGCGGTAGGCCGGGGCCTGGAGCTTCTTCGCGCCGCGGGCGAACATGATCGAGTGGCGGCACTCGTCGGCGATCTCGGTGAGCGCCCACTGGAAGGTGTCGTCCGTCGGGTCCTTCGCGTAGATGTCACGCAGCACCATCTGCTGCAGGATCATCTCGAACCAGATGCCGGTGCTGGCCACCGAGGCGGCCTCCTGCCGCGTCAGCGCCTTGCGCTGCGCCTCGCTCAACTCCTCCCAGTACGGCGTCCCGTAGAGGGTGCTCCACTCCGGGCTGGCGCCGTGGAAGTCCTCGTCGAGCGGGGTCTCCCAGTCGACCTCGGTGAGCGGATCGTACGAGAGCTGCGCGGCCGAGTCGAGCAGTCGTCGCGCGATGCCGTCCTCGGGGGTGCGGCTCTTGCTCTCCGGCCGCGAGATGCTGGTGGCCATGCGGGGGCTCCTCGAGTCGAGTCCGGGAAGTACCTCGTCCATCGGCTGCCATTACCAGCGGTAACAGCTTTTGCTTGCTGACGGACCTTATAGCAAGAGGCGCCGCCTGCCTACCCTCGGGCGATCCACCGGTCCGCGCTCACGCACGGGCGGAGTCGGGGAAGGACCTGTCGCCGAAGAGGATCCGGCCGGCCGCGGCCCGGCCGAACGGCGTGCGCAGCAGGGTGAACGCCGCTGTCGCCGCGGCCGGCGTCCGCACGAGGGCCAATCCCCTGCGCAGCGCGAGCCGTCCTCGGAAGTGAGCGCGCAGAGCGGCTCCGCCGTAGCGGGCCAGCGCCTCCGTCCTCCCGGAGCGCAGCGCGTCGTCGAGGACGGAGGCGGCCAACTCCGAGAGCCGCAGGCAGGGGTCCAGCCCGCCGGCCGTGAGAGGGGAGACCGCACCCGCCGCGTCCCCCACCAGGAGCCCGTCGGCGCAACCGATACGGCGCAGCACGCCGCCCACGGGTATCGGCCCCCCGCGTCGCTCCACCGCCTCGGGACGGTCCACGCCGGCCAGTCCGGGCGCCGAGGCGCCGAACCGCGCCAGGGCCCGGCGCAGGCCCTCCGGGAAGCGGTCGGCGTAGCCCGCGACACCGACGTGGGCGTGCCGCCCGTCGTTGACCACCCAGGCCAGGTATCCGGGGGCGAGCGAGGGGTCGAGGACGCAGTGGAAGGTCGGCGGTTCGCCGTTCGCGGGCACTTCGAAGACCTCCTCGGCGCCGACCAACAAGTGGTGGTTGCGGTCGAGGCCGAGGTCGCGGGCGACTCTCGAGCGCGCTCCGTCGGCGCCGACGACGAAGCGCGCCCGGACCTCCGTCGGTCCGTCACGGCCGACCAGGTGGAAGGCGCCTCCCCGCCGGCCCGCGTAGCGCGTGCCCAGCGCCATCCGCACGCCGGCGTCGGTCGCGACGGCGGCCGCCGCCTCGTAGAGCGGCGCCATGTCGCCCACCCGGTACTCGTCACGGTCACTGACCAGGCTGACCGGGCGGCGCATCCCCGGGGGATAGAGCACCACGCGCCGGATCGGCGGGCCGAGGTGCTCGGAGGGCAGCGGGAAGTCGTCGAGCGTCTTGCGCACGAAGATCCCGGTGGTGCGGATCGCGGCGGCGAGAGTGGCCCGTCGTTCGACCAGGAGCACGTCGTGGCCCCGCCGGGCGAGGAGGGTGGCGACGTGCAGGCCGGCCAGCCCGGCCCCCACCACCAGGACGTCGGTACGGGCCGCGGCCCCCGGGCGGTGCGGGTCGTCGGCGGCGGTCGGCACGGTCGCGTCCCTCGCGTCGTCGGTCATGGGTTCCCCTCGGTGCGCGGCGGGTGCTCGTCGTGCCATCGCCCGGCTCCCGCCGAAGGCAGCGGCACGCATCCACCTCGATCGAATAACGATGGGAACCTATCGATATTCGATAGCGACGGCAAGTGTGGGAGTGAGCGGGCGACGCGGCGATCGCGCGATCCTCGCCGCCGCCCACGGAATGGAACGATCCAGCGCCGTCGTTGACGTCCGGCATGACTTCTGCACGGAAACTGGGCACGTCCGACCTCGAGGTCTTCCCGCTCGCCCTCGGCGGCAACGTCTTCGGCTGGACCGCCGACGAGGCCCGGTCCTTCGCCGTCCTGGACGCGTACACGGCCGCCGGCGGCAACTTCATCGACACCGCCGACTCCTACTCGGCGTGGGTCGAGGGCAACCGGGGCGGCGAGTCCGAGACGATCATCGGCAAGTGGACCAAGAAGCGCGGCAACCGCTCCGACGTGGTCATCGCCACCAAGGTGAGCCAGCATCCCGAGTTCCAGGGCCTGACAGCCGCCAACATCAAGGCCGCGGCCGACGCCTCCCTGCGGCGCCTGGGCACCGACCACATCGACCTGTACTACACGCACTTCGACAAGCCGGACGTGCCGGTCGAGGAGATCGTCGGCGCGCTGGACGAGCTGGTGAAGGCGGGCAAGGTCCGTCACATCGCCGCCTCCAACATCTCCGCCGAGCGCCTGCAGGCCTCCCTGGACTTCTCCGAGCGCGAGGGGCTGGCCCGCTACGTGGCCCTCCAGCCCCACTACAACCTGGTCTCGCGCCACACCTACGAGGGTGAGCTGCAGCGCGTCACCGAACGGTCCGGTCTCGCCGCCGTCCCGTACTACGCGCTGGCCTCCGGCTTCCTGACCGGCAAGTACCGGCCGGGCGCCACGGTGGAGAGCGCGCGGGCCCAGGGCGCCGCCAGGCACCTGCGGACCGAGCGGGGACGGAGGGTCCTCGCCGCTCTCGACGAGGTCGCCCGGGCGCACGACGCCGAGGTCGCCTCCGTGGCCCTCGCCTGGCTCGCGGCCCGGCCGACGGTCGCCGCGCCGATCGCCTCCGCCAGGAAGGCCGACCAGCTCCCGGCCCTGCTGAAGGCGGTGGAGCTGCGGCTGACGGACGACGAGCTCGCCGTCCTCACCGAGGCCTCCGCCTGACGGCCTCCGCGGTTCCCCGCACGGCGGTGGGGGCCAGCCGCCCGGGGAGCCGGCCTCCGGGGCCGGAACGACCCGCGGGCGGCGCCCGGCCGCGGGGGACGGAGCCGGCCGTCCGGGGCCGGTCGCACGCGGTACGCGCGCATCGGTGCCCGTCGTCCGGGGCGGCGCCCGGATCCGGCGCGGAGGAACGGGCCCGTCCCCGCGCCCCCGGCGTGCGGGGCGCGGGGACGGGCCCGCGGAAGCGGCGGCCGGGTACCGCCCCGGGCCCGGTCAGGCGCCGGGCAGGACGCCGGAGCGGACGATCTCGGAGTACCAGCGGGCGCTGGCCTTGGGAATGCGCGTGCCGGTCGGGTAGTCCACGTAGACGGCGCCGAAGCGCTTGCTGTAGCCGTGGGCCCACTCGAAGTTGTCCAGCAGCGACCACAGGAAGTAGCCGCGCACGTCCGCGCCGTCCACGATGGCCTGGTGGACGGCGGCCAGGTGGCCGCGCAGGTAGGCGATCCGGGCGGGGTCGTTGACCTGACCGGCGGGGTCGGCGTAGTCGTCGAACGCGGCGCCGTTCTCCGTGATGACCAGCGGCAGCCTCGGGAAGTCCGACGCCAGCCGGCGCAGCAGGTCGTACAGGCCGGTGGGATCGACGGCCCAGCCCATGGCGGTAGTGTCGCCGGGCGGCTGGTGGAAGGCGACCCGGTCGGCCCCCGGCCAGGGACTGTGATCGCTCCTGCCGTGTCCGTCGGAGGTGTGGGTGCCGCTGCCGTCGGCCTCGGACACGAGGGTGGGCGTGTAGTAGTTGACGCCGAGGAAGTCCAGCGGCTGGTGGATCCGCCCCAGGTCGCCGTCCCGGACGAAGGACCAGTCGGTCAGCGCCGCGGTGTCCTTGAACAGGTCCTCCGGGTAGGCGCCCTGCAGCATCGGGCCGGTGAAGACCCGGTTGGCGAGCGCGTCGATCCGGCGGACCGCGTCGGCGTCGGCGTCGCTGCCGGTGAGCGGGCGGACGTGGTGGATGTTGAGCGTGACCGAGCACTGGGCGTCGGCGCGGACGCGGTCGCGCAGCGCCCGGACGGCCAGGCCGTGGGCCAGGTTGAGGTGGTGGGCGGCGCGCAGGGCGGCGACCGGGTCGGTGCGGCCGGGGGCGTGCACGCCGGAGCCGTAGCCGAGGAAGGCGCTGCACCAGGGCTCGTTGAGGGTGGTCCAGGTCTTCACCCGGTCGCCGAGGGCGTCCGCGGCGAGGGCCGCGTACTCGGCGAACCGCTCGGCCGTGGCGCGCTCGGGCCAGCCACCGGCGTCCTCCAGCTCCTGCGGCAGGTCCCAGTGGTAGAGGGTGGCGACGGGCTGGATGCCCTTGTCCAGCAGGTCGTCGACGAGGCGCCGGTAGAAGTCCAGGCCCTTCTGCACGGCGGGGCCGCGGCCGGTGGGCTGGATCCGGGGCCAGGCGAGGGAGAAGCGGTAGGCGCCCAGGCCGAGTTCGGCCATGAGGGCGACGTCCTCGCGCCAGCGGTGGTAGTGGTCGGTGGCGACGTCACCGGTGTCGCCGTTGCGGACCCGGCCGGGGGTGCGGGCGTAGGTGTCCCAGATGGACGGCGTGCGTCCGTCCTCGGCGGCGGCTCCCTCGATCTGGTAGGAGGCGGTCGCGGAGCCCCAGAGGAAGCCCTTGGGGAAGGTACGGGCGGCGTCCGGGGCGGACGCGGTCTGCTGTGCTGCGGTGACCACGTGAGTCCTTTCGAAGCGGAGGTGTTCGCGAGCGCGCGAAGGCCGGAAGGTGAGGTGGTGCGGGTCCGGCGGACCGGGTCCGGGCCCGCGGGGCGGTGGGTCAGCCCTTGACGGCGCCCGCCATGATGCCGCTGACGATCTGGCGGCCGAAGACGACGAACATCGCCAGCAGCGGCAGCGTGCCCAGCAGCGCGCCCGCCATGATCAGCGACTGGTCGCGGACGTAGCCCGCGCTGAGCTGGGTGAGGGCGACGGGGACCGTCGGGTTGGTCATGTCGAGCACCACGAACGGCCAGAAGAAGTCGTTCCACGCGTGCACGAACGTGATCATGAACAGGACCGCCATCGCGGGCCGCGCGACGGGCAGCACGATGCTCCAGAAGATCCGCAGCGAGTGCGCCCCGTCCACGCGTCCGGCCTCGACGAGCTCGTCCGGCAGCGCCTCGGACAGGTACTGCCGCATGAAGAACACGCCGACCGCGCTCACCAGCGTGGGGAAGATGACGGCGGGCAGCTGCTGCGACCAGCCGAGCTCGGACATCATCATGAACAGCGGCACGACGCCGAGCTGCGGCGGCACCATCATGGTGCCGATCACCAGCATGAGCAGGACGTTGCGTCCCTTGAACCGCAGCTTGGCGAAGGCGAATCCGGCCAGCGTCGCGAACATCACCGTGGACAGGGCGATCACCCCGGCCACGATCAGGCTGTTGATCATGGCTTTGCCCATGGCCGCCTCGTCCCAGGCCCGGGCGAGGTTGCTGAACAGGTTCGGGCCGGGCAGGAACGGCGGCGGCGTCTGGCTGACCCGGGTGTTGTCGGTGGAGGCGGCCACCATCGTCCAGTACAACGGGAAGATCGACAGCACCGCCATGATGACGAGCAGGACGTAGGCGAGCGGGCCCGCGTGGTGCTGACGGCCGGCGCGCTGGCGCAGCAGCCGGCGGCCGCGGCCGGCCGGCTTCTCGGCGGGGGTCCGGGCCGGGGTGTCCGTCCGGACCGGGAGGCTGTGGGTGGTCATGGCGACTCCAGGTCAGGACGTGCGGGAACGCAGGCGCCTGATCAGGCGCTGCGCCGCGAAGGCGAGGACGAGCAGCAGGAACATCACCCAGGCGACGGTCGCCGAGCGGCCCATCTGGTAGTTCTTCCAGCCCTCCTCGTACAGCAGCAGGCCCAGCGTCTGGTACTGGTTGTCGGCGCCGCCGGTGACGCCGTTGGGGCCCTGGCCGAAGATCAGCGGCTCGCCGAACAACTGGGTGGCGCCGATGGTGGAGAGCACGATGGTGAAGACGATGGTGGAGCGGATCCCGGGCACGGTGACGTGGGTGAACTGCTTCCACCGGGAGGCACCGTCGAGGGAGGCCGCCTCGTACCGGTCGGCGGGGATGGCCTGCATGGCGGCCAGGTAGAGCAGGGCGTTGTAGCCGGTCCAGCGCCAGATGACGATGGTGGAGATCGCGACCTGGGCGGGCCACTTGTCGGCCTCCCAGTCCACCGGGTCGACGCCGACCGCGCCGAGCGCCCAGTTGATCATGCCGAAGTCACGCTCGAAGATCATGGTGAAGACGAGCGCGGCGGCGGCGACCGAGGTGGCGTACGGGACCAGCGAGGCGACGCGGAAGAACAGCGAGGCGCGCATGCGGTAGTTGAGCAGGTGTGCCAGGCCGAGGGCCATCAGCAGCTGCGGCACCGTGGAGAGGACGCCGATGGTGACGGTGTTCTGCAGCGCGTTCCAGAACTGCGAGTCGCCCCAGAGCTCGACGTAGTTGTCGAACGCCACCCACTCCATGACGTCGAGGGTGGCCAGTTCCACGTCGTGCAGGGAGATCCACGAGGTGTAGACGAGGGGGTAGAAACTGAACGCGGCGAAGACGATGAAGAACGGCGCGACGAACGCGAACGGCGCGCCCTTGACGTCCAGTCGGTGCAGCAGCGCGCTGCGCCGCGAGGCGGTCTTCCCGCCGCCCGGCGTGCCGGGCGGGCCGGGAGGCTCCTCGCCGGTCAGGGCCTTGGTGGTGGAGGTGGCCACCGGACTTTCCTTCCTGAGAGCAGATGGGTGAGCCGGGCCCCGGGCCCGTCGGCGGGACGCCGAGCGGGCCCGGACGGCTGCGGGAGGCGTCGGGTCAGCCGACCGCCTTCTCGATGCGCTCCGCGGTGGTCTTCCACGCCTCGTCGCGCGGGGTGCCCTGCTCGACCAGGGCCAGGCCCTGGGAGAAGGTGTCCTTGATCGTGCCGTCCTTGCGGCCGAGGACCTGCTTGTCCGGGATCTCCTGGGCGGCGGCGCCGAAGATCTGGCCGATCGGGGCGTTGTCGAAGTACTCCGACGTGGCGTTCTTCACGTCGGGGTTCTCCAGGGCCTTCTCGGAGGACGGGATGTTGCCGATCTCCTTGAAGATGTGGGCCTGCTGCTCCGGCGCGGTCAGCCAGGCGACGAGCTTCTTGGCCTCCTCCTTCACCGGGCTCTTCTCGATCACGCCGAGGAAGGACCCGCCCCAGTTGGCGCCCTTGGGCGCCCGGGCGACGTCCCACTTGCCCTTGTTGGCCCCACCGGCCTTCTCGCTGATGTGGCTGAGCATCCAGGCCGGGCACACGGCGGTCGCGAACGTGCTGTTGGCCAGGCCGGGGTCCCAACCCGGCTGGAACTGGCGGAGCTTGGCGGTCAGTCCCTCCTCCGCGGCGTCGGAGGCGAGGCCCCACGCCTCCTTGACGGCCGGGTTCTTGTCGTAGATCAGGCCGCCCTTCTCGTCGTAGTACTGCTCGGGGTAGCCGTAGACCATGGCGTTGAACAGGCCGCTGGCCGAGTCCGTGAACGCCACCTTGCCGCCCTTGAAGCCCTTCTTGAAGGTGCGGCCGACCTCGACGTACTTCTTCCAGTCGCCCTCCCACAGCTTGCCGACCTCTTCGCGGTCGGTGGGCAGGCCGGCCTGCTCGAAGTAGTCCTTGCGGTAGCAGACGGCCATCGGGCCGATGTCGGTGCCCAGGCCCAGCACCTTGCCGTCCTCGGTGGTGATCTGCGACTCCTTCCAGGGCAGGAAGTGGTCGGTGCCCGCCATGCCGGCGAAGTCCGCGAACTTGTCCGCCTGGGTCTCGGTGATCTCCTTGGCCCGGCCGATCTCGATGCCCTGGATGTCCTTCAGGCCGTTGCCGGCGGCGAGCCTGGTCTGCAGCGCGGTGTAGTACGTCTGCTCGTCACCGGCTATCTCGGCCTTGATGTCGACGTCGGGGTTCTCCTTCTCGTACTTCTCGAGGAGGCCCGTCTCCTTGATGCCCATCACCCCGTACAGGCCCATGGTGATGACGGTCTTGCCGTCCTTCTTGCCGCCACCGGTGACCGAGTCGTCACCGCCGCTGCAGCCGACGACGAGCGTCAGCGCGCCGACGGCCGCGACCGCCACCGCCCTCGTACGCGACGAACCGAGACTGCCCATGGATCTCCTCCTAGCGACGGCGCTGACACACCGGAGTGACGAGTTCTGCGATGACTACAGCGGCTCTGACTCAGGGGTGGGAACGTGCCCAATTTTGGTGGGCACGTTCCCACCGACGCATCGAAGACTCCTGGGAGCGGAGGGATCTGTCAATGACTTGAAAGCAACTCGTCACCGCGTTCGGGAGCCGGCGCACGCCTCCCGGGCCGTGGGGGGTGCTCCGCCGACGGCCGCGTCTGCAAGAATTGCCGCAGGTCACCTCCGCGGCAGGCACCGCCGCCGCGGTCGCCGAGGGGGGAACGCATGACCGGAAACCGCCGTCCCACGATCAAAACGGTCGCCGCCCGCGCCGGCGTGGGCCGCACCACGGTCTCCCGGGTCGTCAACGGCTCGGACCTCGTCAGTGCCGACGCACGGGCCCGGGTGCTCGCGGCCATCAAGGAACTCAACTACGTTCCCAACTCGGTCGCCCGCGGCCTGGTGACCAACCGCACCGACGCCGTGGCCCTGGTGATCCCGGAATCGGAGAGCCGGCTCGGTTCGGAACCGTTCTTCGCCGCGCTGATCCGGGGCGTCAGCGGCGCCCTCGCCGAAAGCCGGACCCAGCTGCAGCTCATGCTCGTGCGCGACCAGGCCGAACGGGACCAGCTGACCGAGTCGGTGGCGACGCGCCGCGTGGACGGTGTCCTGCTGGTCTCCGTCCACGCCGAGGACCGGCTGCCCGGCATGCTGGAGGAGATGGGGCTGCCCACCGTGCTGGCCGGCCGCCGCGACGCGGGCGAGCGGCTGAGCTACGTCAACTCCGACAACGCCGGAGGGGCCGCCGAGGCCGTCCGGCACCTGCTGCGCAGCGGCAGGACGAGGATCGCCACGATCACCGGCCCCCAGGACATGGACGTCGGCCGCAGCCGCCTCGCCGGATGGCGCACCGCCCATCGCGAGGCGGGGGTGCCTGCGGACGAACTCCTGGTCGAGGCGGGTGACTTCACCGAGGAGAGCGGCGGCCGCGCCATGCGTTCGCTTCTTGAACGCGCCCCGGACCTGGACGCCGTCTTCGCCGCCTCCGACCTCATGGCGGTCGGTGCCCTGGCCGAACTGCGCCGCCGGAAACGGCAGGTGCCCGGGGACGTCGCCGTCGTCGGGTTCGAGGACTCCGTCCTCGCCCGCCACACCGACCCGCCCTTGACGACGGTGCGCCAGCCGGTGGAGGAACTGGGCCGGACGATGGTCCGGATCCTCACCGACATCACCCGGAACGGCGCGCCGCGGCAGCAGCTGACGCTGCCGACGGAGCTGGTGGTGCGCGAGTCGTCCTGAAGCGTGCCGCGGACCGGGATCGGCGCCGGGTTCCCGCCGTCGTCCGGTCCGCCGACGGCTCCGGTCCTGGCCGGTGGGGGGCCACCTCCCGTGGCGGCCCGTCCGGGCCGCATGGGCGCGCCGCTTCACCGCCCCGGCGGGCAGACCGCCCCTGGCCCACCCGGCCTGGCTGCGCGGGACGGCGACGGGCCGACTGCTGCGCTCGGGCGACACGCCGCTGCGCGTCGTGGCGGAACGCCTGGGCCGTCCCTCGGAGTTCGCCTTCGCCAAGGCGTTCAGGCGCGAGTACGGCATCCCGCCGGGGAGGTACCGCCGACGTCCGGCGTCCCCCCTGCGTCCCCGGCGTGACCCTCCGGACAGTCCCGGGGCGCTTCTTCCGCAGCTCACCCGCGTGGTGCGGCGGCCACGAGCACGTACGAGCGGATCAAGGGGGCGGACCGCAGGATCGCCGCGCCGGGCAGGGAGTTCGGGTCACGGTGAACCCCTCGCCGACGGCCGGGAGATCGTCGCGGGCGTGAAGGCGTCCCTGCGCCCGCTGCGCTCCGCCGATGCGGCCGACGGTGCCCCGGCGCTGCCGGGGCACCGTCGGCCTTGCCCCGGCAGCGCCGGGGCAGCGATGCTGGGGTGGTGCCGGGGCAACGGAAACGGAAACGTCAGGAGCAGGACGCGAGGCTGCGTGCTGCCACCCGCACCGCTTCGGACAGGGGCCGGTGGGAAGTGGTCTTCGAGACCCAGGACGAGTCGGAATGGCATGCCCACCTCCGCGGCCTGCGCGAGGGGGGTGAGCGAATCGACTGGACGATGACCCGGATCGACACGCTCTGCGGGCGCCGGTTGCAGCCGACCACCTACCGGTTGAGCCTGTTCGTGCCGGGCCCCGCGTACGGCCGTGACGGGGCCTGACCGGGCACCACGGCGTCGTCGCGTGCTGCTCCGGCCGCTCGGAGCGGCTCCGCGCCCTCGCCACCCGGTGCGGTCGTGGGGGACGGTGAAGCCGCCTCGGCAGCGGTCCGGCCCGCACTGCGCCCGACCGTCATGTCCTGCGTCTTGACCTGCCGATCGCCGTCCGGGCCGGCGTCCGCCGTCGCCGGGCCGCCGGGTGTGTCCGTCCCGGGAGTCCTTCCGGCTGACGGCCGGCTCCTCATCCGCGCTCGCGGAGGTACGCCTCCAGCTCGGCGGCCCCGGCCAGCATCGCGCGCCCGCGGGCGGACAGCCGGCCGTGCCAGTCGCGCAGGGCGGCCTCCAGCGGCTCCGGTCCGCCTGCCGCCCGCACCTGGGCGATCAGCGGGGCGATCTGCTCCAGCAGGTAGCCGCCCCGCCTGAGCTGGTGCGTCAGCCGGGCGTCCCGCGCGTCGGCCTCGTCGTAGACGCGGTACCCGGTGCGCGGATCGCGGCGCGGGCGCACCAGCCCGGCGCGCTCCCACTTGCGCAGCGTCGCGGGCCGGATGCCGAGCTCCCCCGCCAGCGGTCCGATGAACCGGCCGGCAGGACCGGACGCCGCGGTGGCCCCGGACGCCGCGGTGGACCCCAGGCCGCGAAGAGCACGCTCCACGGCCTGGAGGGTCCGCCGGTCGTCGAGGAGCTGGGCGTGGCTCTCGTCGATGAGGCGGAACGCCTCCTCCACCACGCCCCGGTTCACGGCCCGCATGATCGACGCCGCCGTCCGGTGGCCGTGGCCGGGCACCAGGGCGAGGAACGCGCGCAGGGCCCCCGCGTGCAGCGGGGTGTAGGTGCGGTAGCCGTGGGGGGTGCGACCGGCGGCCGGAAGGATGCCGGCCTCCTCGTAGTTCCTGACCGCCTGCGTGGACAGGCCGTGCCCACGCGCCAGATCGACCGGCCTGAGCTGTTCTCCCTTTTGAAGGTTCCGTCCCATGGACCTGCCGAAATCGTGGAAAGGTTTCAACCGAAGATTCAACGATAGCGTTTAAGGCATGGTCATTGACATCAAGGACACCGTCCATGCCGTCGAGGCCGCCGCCGTCACGGGGTTGCTCCCGGCCCGGCCGCGGCTGCTCGCCCTGGGTGAGCCCACCCACGGCGAGGACGCCCTGCTCGACCTGCGCAACGGGCTCTTCCGGCAGCTCGTCGAGCAGGAGGGCTACCGGACGATCGCGATCGAGAGCGACTGTCTGGCGGGCCTGGTCGTGGACGACTACGTCACCTCGGGCACGGGCACCCTCGACGAGGTCATGGAGCAGGGGTTCAGCCACGGCTGGGGCGCCTTCGCGGCCAACCGCGAGCTCGTGGCCTGGATGCGCGCCCACAACGACGGCCGGCCCGCCTCCGAGCAGCTCCGCTTCGCCGGTTTCGACGGCCCGCTGGAGATCACCGGCGCCGCGAGCCCCCGGCAGGCCCTCACCGCACTCCACGGCTACCTCTCGGCCCGGGTGGACCCGGACCTGCTCCCCTGCACCGCGGAAACGCTCGACCGCCTGCTCGGCACCGACGACCGGTGGACCGATCCCGCGGCCATGCACGACCCGGACCGGTCCGTGGGGCGGTCGGCCGAGGCCAGGGAGTTGCGGCTGCTCGCCGACGATCTGGTGACGCTGCTCGACGCGCAGGCGCCGCACCTGCGCGCGGCGACCTCGCGGGACGACTGGGACCGGGCGTGCCTGTACGGGCGCACCGCGACCGGCCTGCTGCGCTACCACTCCCGGATGGCCGACGCCTCACCGGCCCGCATGACGCGGCTGTGCGCGCTGCGGGACGTGATGATGGCCCACAACCTCCTCGCCGTCGCCGCCCGGGGCCCCGCACTCGTCCACGCCCACAACTCCCACCTCCAGCGGCGGAAGAACACGATGCGGATGTGGCAGGGGCCGGTGGAGTGGTGGAGCGCCGGTGCGCTGGTGAGCGCCCGGCTCGGCGAGGAGTACGCCTTCGTGGCCACGGCCCTCGGCACCGTCCGGCACCAGGGAGTGCACGCCCCTCCCCCGGACACCCTCGAAGGACTCCTGTACGCGCTCCCGGAGGACCGCTGCCTCGTCGACGCCCCCCGGCTGGCCACCGTCCTCGGCGACGCGCGGCCCGCGCCCCGCGTGTCCCCCTGGTTCGGCTACGCCCCGCTCGACCCGGCCCACGTGGCGGACAGCGACGGCATCGTGTTCGTCAGGGACGTCCCACAGGTCCGGCCCTCCTGACTTCGGCCCGTCGGGGAGACTCCGTCAGAAGCCCCTGGCCGGCCGAGGCCGGTGACGCGGCGGCCGCCGGGGCCTCAGCCGCTGCCGCCGGCCTCGGCCTGCGTTCCGGTCACAGGCTCGCGAGCAGCTTGTCCAGGGGAGCAGGTACCCGCTCAGGGTCGAGGGCCTCGGCCAGGAGGCGGCCGTAGCGGATCTTGCGGCCCTTCTTCGTGCCGAGGAAGCGCCGCATCTGTTGCTGCGGGGGCCGGCCCTGCTGCGCGGGTTGACGCGTGAAGGTCTGCCAGGCCTGGAGATCGCCCTCGGCCCGGACGATCTCCTCGACCCGTGCCACGCCCAGCGCTCGGACGAGTTCGTCCTCCAGGTCCGTCACACACACGAAGAATCCCCGGCGCGGCGCCTCGGCCCGCTCGAGGGCACGGTCGTAGAAGCGCTGCTCGCCCTCGTCGCACAGTCCGGTGAGGCGCAGCCCCAGGCCCGGCGGGCCGAGGAGGTCGGCGTAGCGGCCGACGTTCATCGCCCCGCCCATGGACATGACGCACACTCCCTCGGCGGGCAGGTCCCGGCCGTGGCGCGCGGCCAGCGTCTCGACGGCCGCGAGGTCGCTCAGCCCTTCCAGCAGCACCGCGGTCCGCACGCGCAGCCGCACGGCCAGCTCACCCGCCGGCCCGCCGGGACCGCCCGCCGCCCAGCCGGTGACCGCGTCCCGGAACGTCTGCACATCCGCCATGGGAGTGATTTTGCTCCTGCACGGGCGAGGCGGCACGGATTTTCCGTCGGCCGCGCGCCGCCCCGGCCGGCAACGCCCCGTGGAGGGATCCGTACGACGATCGTCCCGGTGCCGGGACCGTCGCCCCCAGCTGATCCTCGGACGGCGGAACCGGTACGGGTGGGCGGAGGCACACTCGACGATCCGCCGTCTTCAGGCCGGCAGCTCCGACAGCCGGTCGGCCTGACGCCCGGCGGTGCCGGGCGGGTTCCCGGGGTTCTCCGGATCGTCGGCCGCCGGCAGGAACAGCCAGACCAGCGCGAGCAGTCGACGGCACTCCCGCAGACGGGCTGTCTCCGCCCGGGAGGGATCGAACCGGTCCGGGAAGGCAGCGGCATCCGGCGGGTGCTCCACCCGGCACCCCACGTGCCCGGTGATCTCCGCCGACTCGAACGGGCGGTCGCTGAGGCCGGAGTCCTCGAAGTCGACGACCCGTACCCGTCGGCCGTCCCCCAGGCAGTCGGCGAGACTGCCGTCACCGGGACCGAAGACCGGCGGAACCCCCGATGGGGCACCGGCTCCCGGGTCTGACCGGGCGAGCCGGACCGACCCGGCGACCACGGCCTGTCGCACCAGGCCGTCTGCCTGGGGACGAGCCGTCACGGCCACCGGACCGTGGCGCGGGGACCTCCGCTGCTCGGCGTCGGGAGCGGTACCACGGCCAACGCCGCCAGTCCCCCACCGGTCAGCCGCCCGCCGCCCCGGCCGCCGACCGCTCCCCGAAGGCCCGCCCACCGCAGCTCCGCGACACGCCCCGCCCGGTTCGCGAGGACCGGGAGCGGCACGTCACCATGGCAGGACCGGGGGTGGGCCGTCTCGTCATCCCGGAGGGCCACGGTGGACGTCCTCGTGCCGGTCCTGTTCGCGCTGGGCGGTGCGTTCAGCAACGCTCTCGCGACCGTCCTCCAGCGCAAGGCCGCGCTGAGCGTGCCCCGGTCCGACACGCTGCGGGCCCGGCTCATGCTCGACCTGCTGCGGCACCCCGTCTGGCTCGCCGGCATCGTCGCCGTCGCCGCCGCGGCCGTCTGCCAGGCCGTGGCACTCGCGACGGGGCCGTTGACGGTCGTCCAGCCCCTGTTCGTGCTGGAGCTGCCGCTGGCCCTGGTCATCGCCACCGTGCTGCTGCACGGGCGGATGTCCCGACTCGGCTGGGCGGCCGTGTCCGCTGTCGTGGCCGGGCTCGCCGTCGCCCTCGTCGCCGCGTCCCCCGCGGGGGACCGCACGCACGCGCCGATGGACCGATGGGTCCCGGCCCTCGCCGTCTGCGCCGCCGCGATCGTCGGTCTCGTGGTCGTGGCGCTCCGCCGGCCCGAGGGGCGGGCCCGCGCCGCCTGCTTCGGGCTGGCCACCGCTGTCGCGTACGCGATGACGGCGGCACTGATGAAGACGTCGATGCACACGCTCGACGACGGCGGCGTGACCGCGTTCCTCACCACCTGGCAGACCTACGGCTTCGCCCTCTTCGGAGGGGCCGCGCTGTTCCTCCTGGAGAACGCGATGCAGGCCGGACCGCTGGTGGCGTCCCAGCCCGCCATCACGCTCGGCGACGCGAGCATGAGCCTGGCCCTCGGGATCGCGGTCTACGCCGAGTACGTGCGGACGGGCTGGTGGCTCCTCCCCCAGTTGCTGGGCGTCGTCCTGATCGTCGTGGGCGTGTTCGCGCTCTCGAGGATGTCGCTCGCCCGTGCCCTGACCGGCGAGGACCGTCCCGCCGTCGGCGCCGGAGCACCGTGAGGCCGACCGGTGGCCGGCGGCGGTGCGGCTTCGCGGCACACGGGGCCAGCGGTCCGTCCGCGTCCGCCGGCGGCAGCGGGGCCCGCCGGCGGCAGCGGACGCACCGGCTCACCCCCCGGTCCCGGCCCGAAGGCGCAGGAGGGAGGCCGGGGAGGAGACCTCGGTCGCGGCGGCTCCCCACGCGTCCGCGCACAGCGCCCGTTCGACCGCGTCGGTGTAGACGGCGGCGGCGAGCCAGGCCCGGGCGAAGCGGTCCGGGTCGGCCGGGAGCAGGCGGCCGAAGGCGTCGCGGGAGCGGTCCGCGGCGGCGGCGTGGAGGTCGTCGAGGAGATCGCCCGCCGTGGCGAGGCCGAGACGGCGCAGGCGGGCGCCGTCGCCCGACGTGCTCCCGGCAGAGGCGAGGACACGGCGGCCCCCCGACACCGCCTGGTGGACGCGGCGGCGCAGCAGGTGCAGCGGGGCCTCGTCCCCGGTGGGGACGGCCGCGGCCGGCGGAGTGTCCGCCCCGGCGGGCAGGTCCGCGTGCTGGAGGCGGTCCAGGCCGAGGTCCACCCGGGCGGCGGGGTCGGCGGGGTGTTCGACGGCGAGCAGCAGGGCGCGGGGCAGCGGTCCGGGCACCAGGCGCGCGACGATCCGCAGCCGGCTGCCCCCGGCGGCGGCGAGCAGGCGGAGGTTGTCGCGGTGGGGGAGGGAGGGGTCGTCGTGGGCGGTGGCCAGTCGCAGGGGCAGGCCCGCGCAGTCGGCCAGCAGGCAGTCGCCCGTCGTCTCCCGCACCGTGCCCGTGAGGGTCACCTCGAGGAACAGCAGGTCCCGCCCGCCGTTCAGGGCCCGGGTCACCTGCTCGGCGGCGGGTACGGCCCACAACCGGTCCAGCGGCTCGGCGTGCCAGGCGACGCCGGACGCGCGGACCGCCCGCACCCCGGCCCCCGCACCGAGACGGCCGGTCGGGGACACGGTGGCACCGGACACGGCCAGACCCGCGCGCGACAGTTCGCGGTGGGTCAGGGCGGTGTCCCCGATCCGCACGGCCCGGTCGGCGGCGCCGGTCGCCCGGGCGGGGCCGCCCGGTGCCACGTCGGACACCGTGTACAGGCGCCCGTCGGCGTCGGCGGTCCAGGTGACCGCGCCCGCGTAGCCGGTGGCCGTGAGGACGGGTTCGGAGAAGAGCCCGTACAGGCGCAGCGAGCCGTCCGGGCGGTACGGCTGGCGGACCGTGCCGCGCAGCTCGGTCAGGTCCGGTCCGGTGGCGTGCGGGAGGCGGTGGGCGACGCCCAGGACACCGGCCAGCGCGCCGGCGAGGTCGGCGAGGCGGTGGCCGGGGTCGGCGGAGCGGGCCGCCCGCACCTCGGTCACCACGGAGACCGCCGCCGCCCAGGCCCGTGGGAGGCCGGCGAGGCGGGCGGTGTGCGCGGCGTGCAGGAGTTCCGCCTGGAGCACGGCGCCGGCGCCGTCCGTCCCGGCTTCCAGGACGGCGGCCGCCGCGTCGGACACCGCGCGGGCCGCGGCGCGCTGTTCGGCGGTGGCGGTCTCGGTCTCCTCCTGTGCCGTCCGGCTCGTCCGGCCCGGCCGCGTCGTCGCCCCCGTTTCCTCCGTCGTCCCGGTTTCCTCCGCGGCCCCGGCAGGGTCGGGGGGCACGGTTTCGTCGGCGACCGGCGCGGCCGAGGCCGCCGCCGCGCGGTGCAGGCAGCCGGGGGCCAGCAGGCATCCGCAGCGGATCGCGTCCGCGCCGGTCACCGTCCCGCCGGGCGCGTGCAGGACGACGTCGGTCCCGTCGTCGACGGTGATCCGCACGGTGTCGCCCTCGCGGACGGCCGGACGTGCCAGGAGCTTGGTGACGCCCGCGTCCAGCCGCTTGCGCAGCCGGGGCGAGAGGGCTGCGACGAGTTCGGCGGTGACGGACGGGACGACCGGAGGCAGGTCCGGACTCATGCGATCTTCTCCCCTACCCAGCGGGCGAGTTCGAGCGGACTGAGGGCGGCGACGGGCATGCCCGCGGCGACGAGCTGACCGGCGACTCCCGTGGAGTAGCGGGGCCGGCCCGTGTCGTCGAGGCTCGCGCAGCCCAGGACGTGGCAGCCGGCCGAGACCAGCGCGCGGACCTCGGCGAGCAGACCGCCGAGCGGATGGCCCTCCTCGAAGTCGCTGACGACCACGACGAGGGTGCGCGACGGCACGGTGACGAGCTCGCGCGCGTGCCGCAGTCCCGCGGCGATGTGGGTGCCGCCGCCCACGCTGACCTCCAGCAGGAGCGACAGCGGATCCTCCACGTGCCCGGTGAGGTCGATGACCTCCGTGGAGAACGCGAGGAAGTGGGTGGAGAGCGTCGGCACCCCCGCCAGCACCGAGGCGGTCAGCGCGGCCCACACCGTGGACGCCTCCATGGATCCCGACACGTCGGTGACCAGGATCAGCCGCCAGTCGGCGGCCCGCCGTCCCCGGGTGCGGAAGACCGGGCGTTCGGGGATCACCCGCACCGTGCCGTCCGGGCCGCGGCGTGCGGTGGCCAGGTTGGCCCGCAGCGTGCGGGGCAGGTCCAGGCCGCCGCCGGGCCGTCTGCTCGGGCGGGGCAGGGCCGTGCCGTGCAGGGCGGGGCGCAGACGGGTGGCCAGCTGCCGGGTCAGCGCGTCGACCAGCCGCCGTACGAGCGGGCGCAACGCGGCCAGCCGCGCCTCGGGCAGTCCGCCCGCGTGCCGCAGCACGGTGCGCAGCAGGTCCACCGAGGGCCGCACGCCGTCCGCGTCCAGCTCGGTGAGGACGTCCTTGCGGCCCGACGCGGCGGCCGCCGCCAGCACTTCCTCCCGGATGCCCGGCCCGAACAGCGCGGCCAGTTCCTCGGACCACTCCCGCACCCCGGGGTACGGCGCCTCACGTCCGCCGCCGGTTCCCGGACCCGTGAGGTCCCCCCGGCTGCCCTCGCCGCGTCCGCTGCCGTACAGCTCGTCCAGCGCGGTCGCGAGCGGTGCGGCGGACGGCGGCAGCCGGTCCGCGCGGCGGCCGAGGAGGAGGCGCCAGCGGTCGGCGGGGGCGAGGAGGCGGTCCTCGGCCGGGGGCGCTGCGGCCTCGGCGGTGCCGTCCTCCGGAACGCCGTCTCCCGGGTCACCGCCTCCCGGGACGCCGCTCTCCGGGCTCACCGGGCCGTCCTCAGCCGGGCCGCCGCCCGGCGCCGGCAGCAGCCCCAGCGACCGCAGCGTCTCGCGGGCCGCGAGGTCCGCCCCGGTCCAGGTGGCGAGCGCTGCCGGGCCGACACCGCCCGTGTCGGCGATGTGCGCGGTGCCGAGGCGCTCCTCGACGGCCGCGAGGAGACGGTCGCGGGCCGCGGGGCTCAGCGTGTCGAAGCCGCCGCGCAGCGCGGGGAGCCGGCTGAGAAACGCCCGGTCGGGCAGCTCGGACACCCGGGTGAGCAGGGGCTCCAGCGCGGGCGCCGCCGTCTCCAGCAGCGGGCCCGCGGCGGTCAGCAGTCCGCCGAGCCGGGCGGTGAGCGCGGCGCGGGAGTCGGGACCGGTTGCCCCGTCGACCCAGGAGGCCACGCGGTCGCCGAAGACCCGCGCGTCCTCGTGTCCGAGCAGGACGCGGACGGCCCCGGCGGCGCCCCGCATCAGCGGGGAGCCTCCGGCGGACAGGCGGTCTAGGGCGTCGGCGAGCCGGATTCCGCCCGACAGATCGGCCCGGTGGGAGAGTTCGAGCAGGGCACGGGCGTCGGCGGGGTCCTCGGAACCGGTCAGGCCGTCCACCTGCCGCACCGCCGCCGCCGTGAGCAGTTCCGCGACGGCGGCCGCCCGGGCCTCACGGTCCGGCTCGGCGCCGAGCCCGGGGACGTGACCGGCCCGCAGCCGGTCCAGCAGGGCCAGGCCGGCGAGGAGTTCCGGCAGGGTGCCGGCCCGGGGCAGGACGTCGGCGACGTCGTCGAGCCGTTCGTCCGCGAGTCCGGTCAGGCCGCACTCCGCCGCCCGTTCGAGCCCTTCGAGGGCCTGCGCGGCCGTCGGCCCGCCCTCGTCGCGCTCCAGGCGGCGCCGTTCGCGCAGGACTCCTTCGGCGGCCTGCGCGGGGGTCACTCCGCGCGCACCGGCCGCGGTCAGCATGGCCGCCGTGGCAGGGGTCCAACGCACCTCCCAGCGGGTGGTGAGGGCCTCGGCGCCGCCCGCACCGACGACCTCCTCGGCCTCCCCGTAGGGCACCCCGCACACCGTCAGCCGGCGCAGCAGCAGTTCACGGCGCCGGTCGAGGCCGGACCGCAGCGGGTCCAGCCGCAGGTCCCGTGCGGGGCCGGGACCGTCCGCCCGGGGACCGGGCAGGCCGAGCCGCGCCACCTCGGCCTCGACCGCGGGGGCGAGGCCGCTGCGCGGCGCCTGCGGGGCGGGCCTCCCGCCGCGCGTGCCGACGAGCACCCGCTCCATCGCCCGCGCCACCGCCCGCCCCCGCCCGTACGGCTCACCCTGCGCGAGCACCGTCTGCACGGCCTCGACCAGTTCGCCGCGGCCCGCCGCGGGCAGGCCGCGCAGCCGGGCGAGGTCCGAGGCGAGCCGGCTGATCTCCCGCGCGTCGGCGGGTCCCGAGGGGTGACCGAGGTCCCGCAGCTCGGCGCAGATGCGCACGGCCGCCCGGGTCAGCGCCTCCTCCAGCGCCGCCGGGTCGCCCGCCGCGCGCAGGACCATGTCCTGCCACTCCGGGTCCCGGATGCCCGCCGGGTAACCGGACCGCTCGTCGAGGAGGGCGTACGTGTACGGGATCAGCGAGGTGGTCCAGGCGGGCCGCCGCGCGTCGGCGGCCGTTCCGGCCTCCTCCCCGGCCTCTCCCCCGGCGTCCTGCCCTGCGAGCGCCGGGGCGTGGAACGCGCCGACCACCACGGCGGCCCGCTCGCCCCGTGCGGTGGCCTCGGCCAGCCGGGCCCGCATCCAGCGCTCCCGCCGCAGGTCCAGCTCCGGTACGCCGCCCGCGGCGACCGCGTCCTCGCGCAGGGCCCACCCGGTGAGCAGGGCGGCCCGGCGCAGGGCCTCGGGCGGGGAGCCGGGTGCGGTCGCCTCGACGAGCCGGTCCCAGAGGTCGTCCCCGGGGCGGCCCGTCAGCCGGGCCCGCACGGCGGTGGCGAGACCGGGGCCGCCGGCCCGCGGCCCCGCGGTCCGTCGTCCTCCGGTCCACGCACGGTCGGCGAGCGGCAGGTCGCAGGCGACCACCGGCACGCCGTGCCGGGCGGCCCAGCGCACGGCGGCCAGTTCGGGCGAGAAGTCGGCGAACGGATAGAACGCCGGTCCCCCGCCGCTCCCGTCACCGGGAGCGGCGGCGAGCGCCACCGGGGCCCGTGTCTCCTCGTGCCCCAGCCAGGGCAGCCACTGCTGCATCTCGGCGGGCAGTTCGACGAGCAGCACCTCCGGCCGTGCCTCGTCCAGCAGCGCGGGCACGGCGGCGGCCAGGGAGGGCGCGTGGTGCCGCACGCCGACGAGGTAGGGCGCGGACGGACCGGTGAGGACGGCGAGCGCCTCGTCGGGCGGGACGGGCGAGCCGCCGGGGACGGGGGAACCGCTCGGGGCGGGGGCGGCCCCGTGGGAGAGGGACACGGCCGTCAGCCCTCCAGGACCGTGCGCAGGTCCCACAGGGTGCGCCAGGTGGCGGACCCCTGCTCGGCGCGGCGCCGGACGGGGCCGTCCCAGTAGCCGCGCAGCCGGGCGGCGTCGGCGGGGTCGTCCTTGCGGACCACGCCGAGCAGGTGACCGGGCAGCAGTCCGAGCACGTCGCGGTCACCCGGGAAGTACGCCGCCGCGAGAGCGAGCGCGCCGGCGACGGACACGGCCTCCGCGGTGCTCATCACCGTCGACGGCCGCTCCACCTCCCAGCCCTCCGCCGACCGGCCCTCACGCAGGTCCCGGAACGCGGTGACCAGGGCCTCCAGCACGGCGTCGTCGACCTGGAACGGCGCCCCGGCCCGCTCCACGGACGCCCGCGCCTGGCCGCGCACCAGCGCGGTCTCCGCGTCGAGGTCCCCGATGGGGCCGACCGTCTCGAAGTTGAAGCGGCGTTTGAGGGCCGCGGACATCTCGGAGACGCCCTTGTCGCGGAGGTTGGCGGTGGCGATGAGGGTGAAGCCGGGCGCCGCGTGTGCCAGGGCGTCCTCGGTGCCCGCCAGTTCGGGCACGGCGATCCGCCGCTCGGAGAGCAACGACACCAGCGAGTCCTGCACTTCGGGCAGGCAGCGGGTGACCTCCTCGACGCGGGCGACGGCGCCCCGGGACATGGCGGTCATGACGGGGGACGGCACGAGCGCCTGCCGGGTGGGCCCCTGCGCCAGCAGCAGCGCGTAGTTCCAGCCGTACTTGAGCTGGTCCTCGGTGGTGCCGGCGGTGCCCTGCACGACCAGGCCGCTGGTGCCGCACACGGCGGCGGAGAGCAGCTCCGACAGCATCGACTTGGCGGTGCCGGGCTCGCCGACGAGCAGCAGGCCGCGCTCCCCGGCGAGGGTCACCACGCACCGCTCGACCAGCGCCCGGTCACCGACGAACTTGCCCTCGATCACCAGGCGGCGCGGCACCCCGTCGGGCGCCTCGGCACCGTCGGGCAGCTTCAGGGCCCGGCCGTCGCTGCCCATGACGAACGTGACGACGGCGCGCGGGGTGAGCCGCCACGCGGGCGGGCGCGGCCCGTCGTCGTACGCGGCGAGGAAGGCCAGTTCGGCCGCGTACCGGTCCTCGGGCGGGACGATCTGGCGGGCCGGGGCGGGAGGGAGGGTGGTGGTCATCGGTGCGGGTTCTTCCGGGTGCGGGTGGACGGTGGTCATCGGCGGCGGCCCTTGCGGGTGGCGCGGGTGGTGAGTTCCTCGTAGGCCGGGGCGTCACCGGCGCGGACGCGGTCCCACGCGCGCGTGAACAGCTCGGGCACCGGCAGCAGCGGCACCGCGCGGGAGTGGCCGCGGATCGGGTAGAGGCCCTGCTTCCAGATCTCCACCGGCAGCGCGGGGGACCTCAGGTCCAGCCAGCCGCACGGCAGGAAGAGGGTGCGTCCGGCGCGGGACCGCTTCGCCTCCACGACCAGGCCGGTGGCCGCCAGTTCGGCCCGGGCCTTCTTGGCGCGGGCGGGCTTCCAGCCCGTCCAGCGGGCGCGGTTGCGGTCCGTCGGGTCGGGCAGGGCCAGCAGTTGGAGGTAGAGCGCCGCCGCGTCCTCGCCCAGGCCGTGGGTCCCGGCGACCTCGGCGACCAGGTCGGGCACGCCGAGGGTCGGGTCCTGGGCGTATCCGGTGGGTCCTTCGGGATCCGTTCCGGCCGCGAGGGCGCGGGCGAGTCCGTCGTCCAGGATCGTCCGCAGCGCCCGCACGCCCTCGCCCCGCCCGGGCCCGACGAGTCCCTCGACCAGTCCGAACACGGGGTCGTCCGCCCTGGTGAGGGCGCCTGCGCGCACCAGGACGGCCTCCTGGTCGCCGTACCAGGGGCGCAGCACCAGCGCCTCGCCGACGTGGGTCAGGCCGTGCGCGTCGGCGCCGCCGGTGGCGGGCAGTCCGTACGCCTTGCGCAGCTCGGCGGCGGTCGACGTGCCCTTCTCGGTCCACCCCAGGTCGAGGTCGAGCAGCAGCCCGGGGTCCGCGACGCGGCGGCGCAGCGCGGCGAGCCCCTCCGGCAAGGCGGCGCGCAGGGGGTGCCCGTACGGCAGGGAGTAGGCGAGCCCGGCCAGGGCGGTCACGGCATGCGTCAGGCCGTACCGCCCGGGCAGCGCCGCGGGGTCCTCCGGCGCCAGGTTGCCGTCCTTGTCGGGCCGCTGCACCGTGGTGCGGCTGATCCAGGGGGTGCGGTGCGGGTTGAGCACCTCCTCGGCGGAGCCGGTGGACAGTCCCGCCAGGGAGAGCTCCCCGGCGAGGTCCTCGGGCAGGCGGACGATCCCGTCGAGGCGTTCGGCCCACACCCGGGCCGCCGCTTCCGTGTCCGGTCCGGCCGTCCACAGGTCGGCGGGGTCCTCGGGCAGCAGCGCGCCGATGAGCGCCGCCCGGTCACGGGACTCCAGCGAGCCCAGCAGCGCGTCGCCGAGCTGCTTCTGACGCGGCTTCAGTCCGGTGGCGGCGATCACCTCGTCGGTGAGCTGGGACGGCCTCCCGGCGAGCAGCAGGGCCGCCTGCGCGGGTCCCAGCCCGCCCCGTGTCGCGGCGGCCAGGAGCGCGGGTGCCTCCGGCTGCCAGGGCGCGGGCCCCTTCTCCCGGATCAGCCCGGTCACCGCGGCCAGCGCGTCGGCCGGGAACACCGGCGGGTACGCGCTCTCCCTCTCCAGCGTGAGGTGCGCGACCGCACCGAACACGCCGGCCGGGTCGTGGTCCAGTGCCAGCCAGCTCACGCGCCCGTTGTGGCGGTCGGCGTTCTGGCAGCCGAGGACGACGACGGTGCGGCCTTCCCGGCGCAGCACCTGGCCCACACGCTCCTGCTTGCCGTACGGCTCGCTCAGCACGACCTCGCGCAGCGCGCCCCCGGGCGCGGCCAGCGGACCCTCCGTGACCGCCTCGAACAGCAGCAGCAGCGCCTGGCGGTGCGTCTCCGTCACGGTCGGTGAGGCGGCACGGTAGGCGAGCGGGCGCAGCACGCTCAGCACGGACGGCCACACCGCGCCGATGCCCGGAACGGTGAACTCGTCGCTGCGCCACCCGTCGGCGGTCCCGGCGAGCCGGGCGGACCCGGGCAGGGGCTTGCCGTCGGCGGGCTTCCCGGACAGGACGTGGTTCACGGCGCGGATCTGACGCAGCGCGCTCCAGCGCTGCCCGCCGCCCCACCAGCCCTGCAGTTCGGCGAGACCGGTGGTCGCCTCGCGCAGCGTCTGGTCGTCGCCGTTCTCGGGGCTGTAGTCGACGAACATGCCCTCGACACGCCTGCGGTCCGCCTCGGACTGCTCCACCGGGGGCGTCACGAACGTGGCGACGGACTCCGCCAGGCGCAGCACCGCGCGCACGAGGGCGGCGACACCGGTGAGCAGGTGGGGCTCGGTGAGGGCGGGCAGGCAGCGGGAGACGGTCTCCCGCAGGACCTCGTCGGCGGCGGGGACGGCGGGCTCGTCGGCGGTGGTCCCCGCGGTGTTCCGTGCCCCGGTCCCCGGGCCGCCCGCCGCCTTCGCCCGTTCGGCCGCCGCCGCGGCCTCAGCCCGCCACTCCGCCAGCGCCCGGGCCCCGGCGCGCAGCAGCTCGTCCGCCTGCTCGTCGCTCAGCGCCCGCAGGAGCGCCGAGGCACCCTCGTCGCGCGGCCGCAGCGCGTGCCAGAAGTCGACCGGCGGCACGAGTCGTGTGCCGGCGGCGAACTCGCCGCCGCGTTCCAGCGGTGTCAGCCGGCCCAGTTCCCGCACACCTGTGGTGTCGTCGGTCGTGTACAGGATGACCTGGCGGTAGTGGGCGACGACCAGGGGCTCGACGCCACCGGGCAGCCGCAGCGCACCGACCGGAACGCCCGGTGTCCGGCCGTGTGCCGTCGGGAGGGTGACGGTACGCCCGTCCGGCGTGCCGACGGTGGTACGGGCCTCGTCGCCGTCGCCCTCGGCGCGCACCCAGCGGCCGAGGACCGTGCCGTCGGTGCCGAACGGGCTGTGCTCCAGGCCGGGTTGCAGGGGCAGCACGGCGCAGTGCTGCTGGAGCAGGGTGGCGCCCTCGCGGATGCCGGACCTCAGGAACGCGGGCAGCGAGGCACGCCCGTGCGTGCCGGTGGCCGGGTCGTACTCGAGCCACACCTGCTGCCGCCCCTGCCGGCCCTGGCGCCAGTACGAGGTGCCGTCCCCGAGGACGCGGCGGCCGGGCGGCACGACCGTGTCGCCGGCGTGCAGGGCGCGCCCGCCGGTGGCGCGGCCGCCGCCCGGCAGCGGGATCGAGGTCTCGCCCGCGTCGCCGCCGCCGTACCAGTGCGGGAGCTTCTCGCCGCCGAGCGGGAACACCTCGGTGGGGCGGGACGACCAGTAGCCGTACTGCTTGCCGTCGTGGTGCCACATCACCAGCAGTTCGCCGTCCGCGTAGCGGAACGACGGCCGCTGCCAGCGGCCCAGCTCGACCGGCAGCCGCAGGTCGTGTTCCAGCAGGACGTCCTGCGGACCCACGACGATCGCCTTGTGCCTGCGGGAGAGGACCAGGGCCGGCCAGGCCTCGTGGACGGCGAGGGTGTCCTCGCCGTCGCGCCGGGTCCCGGCGTCGAGCCGGCGCAGCGCCTCGTCGAGGGCGGGCCAGCCCAGTTCGTCCGGGATCCCGGCGCGCAGGGTGTTGCCGAGCAGTGGTGCGACGTCGAGTGCGGCGGCCCGGGCGACGGCCCCCGGGCTGATCCGTGCGGCGATCCCGCGGAACGGGCTCAGCCGCTCGAGCGCCGCGCGGGCGGCCGCCAGACCGGCCGCGCCGTCCAGTTCGCCGGCGGCGTCGTCGAGCCACTCCCGGAGCACGTCGGCGAGCACGGGGTGGCCGGCGATCCCCTCCAGCGCCCCTCGGCCGGTGTGCCGGCGGTGCCGGTTGCCGACGGCGTCGTAGAGCATGCGGCGGCCGTGCCGGTCCGCCGCGACGGCCGTCAGGTCGCGCCGGCCGGGCCGGGTGTCCATCAGCCACCGGTCGAGGGCGAGGTGGACGCCCTGGTCGGCACCGGGCGGAGTGAGCGGCACGTCCTGCGCCACGCACAGGTCCAGCAGGTCGAGGTCGGCGCCGGCGTGCCAGCGGCCGGTGAAGAGGTCGACGGGGCGGCCCTGGTCGCGCAGGCGCGGAGCCATGCGCTCCACGAGCGCGAGGGTGGCGGGCGAGCGGTCGCTGACCGTGCCGCCGTGCTTGCGGTGCAGGGCCCAGCGGCTGAGCCAGTCCGCCGCGTCGACCGCGTCCGCCGCCCCGTCCTCGCCCGTCAGCAGCCGGTCGGCGCCGGTCTCGGCGAGCAGCTCCAGCCAGAACTCGTCGTCCCCGGTGGAGCGGCCCAGCCCGGCCGGCATGATCTCCAGCAGCCGGGTCCGCACGGCGGGCTGCTGCCCGGCCAGGACGACGAGCGTCGCCCGGTAGGCGTTCCAGAAGGACGCGGGGGCCCGGACCGCCGCGGGTGACGCGAGCAGGTCCGCGACCAGGGCGCACTCCTCGGTGACCCGGTTCAGTCCCGCCGCCTTGATCAGGGCGCGCGCGTCCTGGGGCAGCGACGCGTACGGCGGCGTGCCGGCCGCGCAGCGCTCCACGGTCAGCTGCCGGAACTGCGTCCAGGCCTCGGCCGGGGTGAGCCGTGCCGCGAGGGCCTTCACGTGCTCCTTGAGCGCCTTGACCGTCAGCGCCCCGGCGAAGGCGAACTCCAGGAACACGGCCCGCTGCCGCTCCTCGTCCACGGTCAGCGCGTGCACCCGTTCCGCCTCACGGGCCTTGCCGAAGAAGGCCGCCGCGTACGTGGTGTTCTCGTGCTGGAGGAAGACGCGGGCGGCCTGCTCGTAGAAAGTGGGCAGGAAGTGCGGCACGGCCCGGCCGAGCCGCTCCCCGAGCGCCTCGAAGCCCTCCTTGGCGGTGCCGGGACGGGACTTGGCCTGCCGGGCGAGCCGCTCGACGTCCTTGACCAGCGCCAGCGCGTGGTGTCCGTTCGCCGGGTCGTTGACCAGCGCCCACGCGGGGAAGCCGAGGGTCTCCCGGCGCACCTGACCGACCTCGCGGGTCTCCGGCTCGCGGGCCAGTCCGAGGAAGTCCAGGGCGAGGTCCTCCGCCTCGCCGAGCGTGCCCGGCACCAGTCGCACGACCTTCCGCCCGTCCAGCGCGGTGTGGGTGTACGTGCGGACGGTGAGGACGTCGGCGTCCTCGCGGTCCGTGGTGCCCGGGGGCAGTACGGCGCCGGCGTCGAGCAGCGCGGCGGAGGTGGCCTCGTCGTACGTGATGCCGTCGTACGTCGTCATGCCGCACGCTCCTCGTCCTCGATGTCACGCCCGGCGTACAGCGCGGCCGCCATGCGCATGCCCTCCGACCAGGCCACCGGCCCGACCCGGCCGAGCTTCAGCACCCGGCCCGCCGGGTCGGTGAACACCAGGGGCCCGGTCTCCGTCTCCTCGTAGCCGTCGTAGTCGCCGACCCACACCCGGGCCTCGACTGCGCGGCCGTCCTCCAGCACGGAGCACACGGCGTGGCCCGCGCGCACGCGGTAACCCAGCTGGGTCGCGCGGCCGTGCAGGAACCTCAGTTCCTTGAAGGCGCCGCCCGCGTAGTCCTCGACGGAGTCGGCCTCGGCGTCGAGCGCCGCGGGCCGGTGCCACACCTCGCGGAAGAGCTGCCGGGCGCGCTGCTCGATGCCTATCTCGACGGCGAACTCACGCAGTTCCTCCAGCTCGTCGAGGAGCACCGGGTGCGGCAGGCGGACCAGGCCGGGGGTGAGACGTACGGTGTCGCCGTCGAGGTCGACCAGGCCGAGGCCTCGCTCGGGGTCGGCGTCCCGCAGGAACCCGGCCACCGTGCCGTCCGCTCCCGTGACCACCAGGTCGCGCAGGGCGGCCTGCCAGGCCGGGTCCGGCCACACCCGCGCCAGGACCTCGAACGGCACCGGCAGCGAGCGCACCATCCACCGCTCCACGTCGGCCAGGCACTGCCGTTCGTGCCGCTCCAGCCACTCGGCGAGCTGACGCAGCCCCACCACCGCCGGATCGTCGGCGATCCTGGGCGGTACGGACTTCAGCCGCCGCCCGGCCGCGTTGCGGCACACCACCTTGCCGTCGTCGAGGGCGACCTCGTAGCCGCCGGCCGACACCCACCCCATGCGTGCCTCCCGCACCCGCAGTGATCAAGTGCCGGGAACTGTAGAGCAGGCCGCTGACAACGAGGTCCGAGGTGGTGCCGGGCGGTGGTCCGGCGCTCCCCGATCCGTCGATGCCGGTCACCCTGACGGACGCGCTCGCACGCACCGCCGTCCGCGTGCTGCCCACGGTGCTCACCGGCCTGCGCCGCGTCCGGCCCGGCCTGATCGTCCACGGCAGCGCCTGCCCGTGGGACGCGGTCGCCGCCCGCGAACTCGGGGTGCCGGCGGTCTCGGCGTCCACCACGCTCGCCTGCCACCGGCGCGTCCCCAGCCCCACCCGCGGCTCGTGGGGGCTGCCGGCCTCGGCGACGCCCCGGTCCGTCAGGTCCCCTCGGCCACCCGGTCCGCGGGAGCGGCGCCCCCGTCCGCCGGAGGGGCCGGCGCCGCGTCGAGTTCCGTGAGCATGGTCTTCGTGAAACCGAAGTAATAGGTCGCGAGGAAGCCGGCCGCGTAACCGACGGCCAGACCGGCGGCGTAGACGGCGACCGTCCGTCCCGGGCCGTGGTTGCCGTCGAGCAGGGGGAAGAGCGCCCAGCCCGAGGGCCCGATCGCGGTGGAACCCACGTCCGTGCCCAGTTGGTTGAAGAGGCCGACGAACGCGCCGCCGAAGGCGCCGCCCGTGCAGGCCGTGACGAACGGGCGCCCCAGGGGAAGGGTCACTCCGTAGATGAGAGGCTCCCCGACGCCGAGGAAGCCGGGCCAGAGTGCGGACCTGACGGTGCTCCGGATCGAGGTGCTGTGGGGAAGCCGGCAGTAGATCGCGATCGCCGCACCGACCTGTCCCGCACCCGCCATCGCGAGGACCGGCAGCAGGACGGTGAAGCCCGCCCCCTCGATCAGGGTCGTGTGCAGGGGGATCAGGGCCTGGTGCAGCCCCAGCATGACCAGCGGCAGGAAGAGTCCTCCGAGGAGGAACCCGGCGACCGCCCCGCCGTGGGACAGGAGCCGGTCGGCGGCCTCGCCGGTCACGGTGGAGACCGCACCGGCGAGGAACATCAGCCCGAAGAGGGTCGCCAGTCCGGCCACGAGTACGGTGACTGTGGGCGTCACCAGGACGTCGACGGACTCGGGAACCCGGCGACGGCACCACTTCTCCACGCACACGCCGAGCCATGCGGCGCCCAGGGCGCCCAGCACACCGCCCTGTCCCGGTGAGAGCTGCCGGCCGAACGCCTCGACGTCGGCCACTCCGGCGTAGACGATGACCGCCGCGGTGGCTCCACCCAGGATCGGGGTACCGCCGAACTCCGCAGCCGTGTTGTGGCCGACGAAGACGGCGATCAGCGCCATGAACCCCGAAGCCACGGCGGCGAGGGCCGGGGTGACTCCCGGCAGCCAGTGCAGGTTGACGAGGAGGCCGTTCAGACCCGCGATGATGCCGCAGCCGATGAGCGCGGGGATCAGCGGCACGAAGATGTTCGCGATGCGGCGCAGGAAGAGCTTGAGGGGCGTGGCGTTCTTCGCCTTCCGCTCCGCCCTGAGCGCTGCTCCCCGCGCCGCGAGCGCCTCGGCCGCCATGGGACCGGATCCGCGGTCCGGGGCGGTCGGCCCGGGAGGGGCCGCCCCGGCCCCGGCGCCCGCCGCTTCGACCATGGCCTCGAACTCCGGGGTGACGCGCGCCACCGTCCCCGGCCCCAGCACGATCTGGTAGGTGTCGTCCTCGACGACGCCCATGACCGCGGGAAGCGCCTTGAGGCGCTCGTCCTGCACGAGGGATCGATCCCGCAACCCCAGCCTCAGCCGGGTCATGCAGTGGGCCACCGACGTCACGTTCTGCGCGCCTCCGACCAGGGGGAGGATGGCGGCAGCGGTGTCGTGGTGTCTGTTCTGGGTCATGGTGCGCTCGGGCCTTGCTGTGCGATGGGGGCCGATGCGTCGGGCGGCCACGGCTTCGAGGGCTCTGCGCGGATGTCCGTGAGCGTCCTCCGGGCCGCCCGGCCCATCCGTCTTCGAAACTCTCTTCCGGTCAGCCACTTGATTCTGGAAGGCGTCTTCGGCACCCGCACCCGCCAGGCGTCCGAAAGTGGCGGGCCCCTTACGCCGACGACCGCACCGATCAGACACAGGTCACACCCCGGTCGCCGTCACGGTGTGCGGAGCTGTCCGGTCATCAGGGCGCAACCGCAACACTGCGAGGAGGAGCACACCGTGGACGCGCGTCTCGACTTCTTCGGCAACGCCCTCGGGGCCAAGCTCCTCAAGCACACCAACTCGGCGAACAAGGTGGTGGCCGGCTCGGGGCTGCCGGCCGCGACCCAGGAACTGGTGAAGATCCGGGCCGGCCAGATCAACGGCTGCGGGTTCTGCGCCGACATGCACACCGAGGACGCCGCCGGTGGGGTCACGGACGAGGCCTGGGCGGACGCGGCCGAGCACTACGACGAGGACCGGCTCGTCGCGTCGGTCTCCCTGATCGCCGTCATCAACGCCTGCAACCGCGTCAACGTCATCGACCGGCAGCCCGCCGGCGCCACCGGACGGCTGCCGGTCCTCTCCCCGTCGGCCTCGACGACGCGCTCGGGCTCGGTGGTCGTCACCGGGGCGCCCTCGGGAACGGTGGACGACCAGGCTTCCCGGAGCGTCCCGGCCACTGTCCCCCAGCTCGCCGGCCCGTGATGCCCGCCGGTCCCGTACACGGGGGCCGCGTCCTCGGCCGACACGGTGTCGCACCTTCCGCAGGCCCTTCACGTCACGGGACACGCCGTTCGCCGCGGCGCGGTCGCGGTCGCGGTCCCACGGGTGTTTCCCCTGGCTGGAAGACGGGCTCGACGGTCTGCCCGGCGTGTTCCCGGCCCTTCGGGTGCGGTGGCGCCGCAGGCCGCCTCGTCCCGGCCGGCCCGACGCTCCGGCGGGAGGCAGTCCCCGGTTGCCGGGCCCCACGCCTGCCGGGATCCGCGGTCACCGCCCCCGTACGCCTGCGTGCCGTACCGGGGCCGGGCGCCGGGCCGGGGGCCGTGCGCCGGTTCGACACCGCCGGGAGGGAACCGCCGCGGTGGATCCCACGTCGGTTACGATCATCGCAGCCTGCCGTGTCCGACCCGACTCGCGGCTACGACGGTGTTCCGCCGGATTCGTCGAGCCGGAGCCGGCCCGGACCGGCGGTGCAGAGAACCGATGAGGGAGTCCGATGATCTTCATCACCGCCAAGTTCCGTGTCCGTCCCGAGTACGCCGACCAGTGGCCGCAGATCACCGCGGACTTCACCGCGGCCACCCGCAGTGAGCCGGGCTGCCTGTGGTTCGACTGGTCCCGCAGTGTCGAGGACCCGACGGAGTACGTCCTGGTCGAGGCCTTCCGCAACGACGAGGCGGGGGCGGCCCACGTGCAGTCCGAGCACTTCAGGACCGCACAGCGGACCCTGCCGCCCCATCTGGCCGAGACGCCCCGGATCGTGAACACGTCGATCCCGCAGGACGACTGGTCGCTGCTGGGCGAGATGAGCGTCTCCGAGCAGGAGTGATCCGCCCGCCCGACCGGCCGGCCTTCCCGCCGTCCTCGTTCAGCGGCCGCGCCGGTGGAGCTTCAGGTCCGTGACCACGGGACGGTGGTCCGAGGCCGCGCTCGCCACCGTCCGGGCCCCGGCCACCGTGATGTCCGGCGAGACGGTGACCAGGTCGATGCGCTTGACCGGGTCGATCGCCGGGTACGTCCCGCCGCTCCTGGGGGCGGCGTCCCGCAGGTGCCGCCACAGCGGTGCCAACTCGGGAGCCGCCGCCTCGGCGTTGAAGTCGCCGACCAGGACCTTCGGTCCGCGATCGGCGGCGAGCACATCGAGCATGTCCGCCACCTGGGCCGCGCGGACCGACGGGTCGGCCCGGTAGTCCAGGTGCGTGGTGTAGACGTGCACGTGCGAGCCCCTCACGTTGACCACCACCTCGGCGAAGCCGGGCGCCGGGGCCGGCACCGGGTCGGGCGTCTGGGTGGAGAGCCGGGTGATCTCGTGGTTCTCGGCGTAGAGCAACGGATAGCGGCTCAGCACGGCGACGCCGAACTGCCGCCGCTCCCCGCCCTGGGTGGCCGGGTCCATGTCGTAGATCGGTGCGAAGAACACCCGCATGTCCAGCTTCTCGGCCAGCGCGCGGGCCTCGTCGACGAAGTCGCTGCGGGCGCCCCAGTGCACGTCGACCTCCTGGAGGCCGACCACGTCGGCGCGCAGACCACGTATGGCCTCCGCGGTGCGGTCGAGGTCGAAGACCTGGTCCTCGCCGGCCCCGGCGTGAATGTTGTAGGTCGCCACCCGCAGCGGCACCGCCGGGGCATGGGCACCGGGGGCGTCGGCATCCGCGGCTGCCGCCGGTGCCGACGTCGCCAGCAGGACGGCCGCGAGCGCGGCGGTGACACGGCCGCCGCGGAGAGCAGGTCGGGATCTGGGCTTCATGCCTTCTCCAGGTCGAGTAGGGGTGGGACCGTCACCGGGCGGGAGGCGGACCGTGAGTGACCCTCCGTCACCTGACGCGGCGTCCGGGTCCGCACCCGTCCCCGGTTCCTCCCGCGCCCCGACGTCACGACGTCCCGGAGTCGGCCACCACGTTCCTGACGCCGTCTCACGCACCACTGCATTCTGCTCCGGTGGACGCCCGTCCACTCGCGTTCCGCGGGTGGGGCACGGCGCCGGGGTCCGTCCGGCCGGGCCGGCCCCGTCCGCTGTGGTTCCCGCCCTCGGCGACCGCGGGGCGCTGAGCAGCCGGTCACCGAGCGGGAGGGCGTCCTGGTCGCGGGGCGGCTGCCGTCCCGCCGCCCGCGCGGCCGGTTCCGCGAGCCTGCGGGCGTCCTTGTCGTCGAAGGTCATCAGGACCGGCCGGGAGCCGCCCCGCATGTCGTGGCCGACCTGCCGCAGCCCGCTGACGTCCATCCGGTCCTCGCCCGCGTCGGCACCGAGTGGCGCGTCTTGCCGTCCGCCGAGGCGAAGGCGGGCGGCGGCAACGCACCCGTCCACTCGCCCTGCTGCGCCGGGATCAGCCGCAACGCCCGGGCCTGGCGTGCTCGCGGTGCCCCGAGCCGAGCCGGGAAGGCCGGACACAAGAAGTGACACGGTGTGTCCCACCGGGTCAGGGGAGGTGTGCCGCTTCCCACGGTCTCCGGGCGCAGGGCAAGGTCCGGGCTCTGGTCGAGCCGGTGCACGGCAGTGCCCGGGCCGCCCGCAGCCTGCTCACCGTGCTGGCCCGCCGTCCGCGCACCGCCCTGCACACCCGTTCCGTCGACGGGCGGACCGGTCTCGTGGTCCGTCACGACCACCGGCTCGCACACGGCCCTCAGCCGTCGACGGAGAGCAGTGCGGGAGAGACCGTGTGACATCGAGCATCACACCGTCCTGTCTTCCGGGACGAGGCTCCGGCCTTCGATGTGCGCGCCGAACCGTCCGCCGTCGCCGCTCCGCCGAAATCCGTTTCGTGCCGGGTGGGACACGCCCTACTGTGGCACGGTGACGACTCAGATGATCATCCTCAACGGTGGTTCCAGCTCGGGGAAGTCCGGGATCGTACGGTGTCTGCAGGCCGTACTGCCGGATCCGTGGCTGGCGTTCGGGTGCGACTCGTTCGTCGACTCCCTGCCCGCGAGAATGCAGGCGTCGGACGAGGGGATCACGTTCGCCGCGGACGGAGGGGTGAACGTCGGGGCGGACTTCCGGACGCTGGAGGCGGCCTGGACGGAGGGCATCGTGGCGATGGCCCGTGCGGGCGCCAGGATCATCGTCGACGACGTCTTCCTGGGCGGGGCGGCGTCCCAGCAGCGGTGGCAGAAGGCGCTGGGCAGGCTGGCCGTGTTGTGGGTCGGCGTCAGGTGCGAGAGCACGGTCGCCGCGGGCCGCGAGATCGCGCGCGGAGACCGCGTCCCGGGGATGGCGGCGTCGCAGGCGGACGTGGTTCACGAGGGGGTGCTCTACGACCTGGAGGTGGACACGACGCACACCGAGTCCCTGCTGTGCGCGCGCACCATCGCCGCCCACGTCAGCTGACCGCCGGACCGGCGGCACGCTTCAAGGAACCGCACGCTCCCGTCGGGGGCGTGCCCCTCGGACTCCGTCGGGCACGGCCACGGTGAACCGCCGCTGCGGGCCGAGCCCCACGGACTCCTCGGATTTTCCGCCCGTCGGCCCCGGCTCCATCGGCGGGGGCGGCTCCGGCGCGCGCAGGTCGACGAGGGGGTAGCGGAGACCTCCGCCCTCCCGTCCCGCGAAGGAGTCCGCGGCCCGGGAGAACACCGCGCCCCACGCACCGGTTCCGGGGTGCACGTCGACGAAGGAGTGGTCACCGGCCACGAGGGAGGGGATCCCCCGGGTCCCCTCGCCCGGCCCCCGCATCCACCGGCGTTCGACTCGGGCGAGCCGGGGATCGAGGTGAAGGTGGCCGTCCCCGCCTGTCCGGACGGCGGTCACGCCGCGCAGCAGGGTGCGTACGTCATCGGGCAGCGCGGGCTCCGCCTCGGTGAGCTCGGCGTCCGTGGCACCGGGCTCGACCGTGAACAGGTCCGGCAGGCACCGCTCCGGCTCCCGAGCGCCTCGGTCGCGTCCTGTGCGGTGACGGTCATCGTCGTCCTCCCGCACTCCGTGGGGTGCGGGCACGCGCGTACGAGCGCGGCACGGAGGTCTTCGAGGCGGTCCGCCCGGCGGGACCGGCGGGGCAAGACGGTCCCCGGACGGGTCTGCCGCGGACGGGTCTGCCGCGGACGGCGCGAGGCCCCGGTCACCGGGCTGCTCGGACCCCGGCAGGGCGGACCGACCGCGTCCGCCCCCTCGAGGCCGCCCTGCACCGGAGTGACGTGCCGGGTTCAGCTCCGGGCCGGGGTGAGCACCACGAAATCCGCGCCGGACGGATCGAGGCAGACGGCCAGCCGGCCGACGCCCTCCGCGTCCTCCGGGCCCATCTGCACCCGCCCGCCGTTCCCGGTGACCTCGGCGACCGCGGCGTCGCAGTCGGCGACGGCGAAGACCGGGTGCCAGTACGGCCGCCCGTTCGCGAGGGCGAGGTCCTCCTCGCGGACCTCCATGAGGCCGCCGTGCATCCGCTCCTCGGGCAGCTCCGCGGGGGTGATGAGGGAGTACGTGCCACCGCCTCCCGGCAGCTCCGTGTCGCTGAACCGCCAGCCGAGGACACCGCCGTAGAACTCCTTGGCGGCCGCCGCGTCGCTCGTGTACAGCTCGGTCCAGGACAGCGAGCCCGGCTCGTCCACCAGGTCGACCCCCTTGGTGTCCCCTGGCTGCCAGACGGCGAACTGGCCTCCCAGCGGGTCGCTGTACTGTGCCATCCGGCCCCACTCCTCGAGGTCCGTCGGCGGTACGCGCACGGTGCCGCCCGCGCGCTCGACGGCCCGGGTCGTGGCATCCGCGTCGGTGACGCTGTAGTAGATCATCCAGGCCGAACGCGCTCCTTCCTCCGTGAGCTTGCCGAGTCCGGCGACGATCTTCCCGTCCTTGCGGAACATCCCGCCTTCCACGTCCTCCCCCTCCCCCATGGGTTCGTAGTCCCAGCCCAGCACCGCGCCGTAGAAGGCCGCGGCGGCCCGGACGTCGGGGGCGCCCAGGTCGAGCCAGCAGGGGGAACCGGGGGCGAAGTCAGTGGTGATCATCGCGATGTCCTTTCACAGGTCCGCTCCGACCCCAGCGTGACACCCGCCACTGACAACCGCCCGTCGGTCCCGTCGTCCTGGCGGGGCGGCCGCGCCACGCGGCGGATCCGCTTCCGGCCCGCCCGCGTCCCGTCGTGACGGGCGCCGCCGCGGGCTCGCCCCCGTGGCGCTCGCGTTCGCCGCGCTGGTCCTCGGCACCCGCCGCGGTCCGGCTCCGGCCGACGGGGGCGAGCAAGCCGCCCGTTCCCTGCGGCCGGGCGTCCCTCCCCCGGCCGTGCCCGCCGTGCCCCGGCGACGACCGTGCTGTCAGCTCGGGGGGAACGGGGCGTGACGCTCGGCGGGGGATTCGCCCGGCCGTCGGCTGCGGTGTCCGTGCCCGGTCCGCGGGGTCACGTCCCGCCCCGTTTCCCCGCACCGGCCGGCGCACGTGCGCAACTCAAACGGGCCCTGCCGACGATGCACACGGCGCGCGGCGCTGCTGTAGTGGTGCGCAGCGCCTCCGAACAGCGACTCCCTGCCGCACCAGCGGGACGGGTGGGAGACGGCATCGCGCTGGGCGCCACGCACACCCGGAAGATCCGCTGCGGCACAGCCGTCCAGGCTCGAGGAGAACGGAAGACGTGATGGGACACGGCGGAAACGTGATCGAGGAACTGACCACCGACCACCGCGAGGTCGACGCGCTCTTCGAGAAGATCCAGGCGCTCCCCTCCGGCGACGACCGGCAGCGGGAGATCGCCGATCAGCTCACCATCGAACTCGTGAGGCACTCCGTCGCCGAGGAGGCGCACCTGTACCCGGCGGTGCGCCGGTACGTCGACGACGGCGACGACCTGGCCGACAAGGAGATCGCCGACCACGCCGAGGTCGAGCGGATGCTCAAGGAGCTGGAGAGCTGCACCCCGGGCGACGGCCGGTTCGACGCCCTCGTCGCGCAGTTGAAGCAGTCGGTCACCGCGCACGTGCGGGACGAGGAGGACCGGCTCTTCCCCCTGCTGGCCGACGCGAGCCCCGCCGGGCTGCTGGACGACCTCGGGGACAAGGTCCGCTCGGCGAAGAGGACCGCCCCGACCCGGCCCCACCCGGCCGCTCCCGACACCCCGCCCGCGAACAGACTCATGGCCCCCGGCGCGGGCATGGTCGACCGCCTGCGCGACATGTTCACCGGCCGCGGCCGTCAGGACTGACCGCCCCGGCGCCGCGGTACTCCCTGCCCGGGTGCCGCCACCGGGGCGGGCGGGATGCGGTAGACGGAGACGTGGGAGCGCGACTCGGCGGTGAACGCGGCGCCGTTCCAGTCCGCGTGCCTGGTCTCCAGCTCGAATCCGGCCAGCTGGGCCATGAGGTCGAGCTCGGCCGGCCAGACGTAGCGGTGAGGGCTGCGGAACAGCCGGGCCTGCTCGGTCCCGTCGAAGTGGAAGTGGTGCGACACGACGTGCTGGCGCAGGACGTCATAGGTGTCCAGGCCGATGTAGCCCGGGTCGGAGTGCCAGACGGTGGCCGTCTGGCCCGGTGGGAGCTTCCGCAGCTCGGGTACCCAGAGCTCGACCACGAACCGGCCGCCGGGTCCGAGGTGGCGGGCCGCGTTGCGGAAGCACTCGACCTGCTCGGCCTGGGTGAGCAGGTTGGAGATCGTGTTGTAGACGAGGTAGACCAGGGTGTACTCCCCGGGGGCGGCGGTCGTCGCCATGTCACCGATGACCACGGGGATCGTCGCCTCGTCCGCCTTGGTGCGCAGCCGCTCCACCATCGGCCGTGACAGCTCGATACCGGTGACGGGCACTCCTCGGCCGGCGAGCGGGACGGCCACCCGGCCGGTGCCGACGGCGAACTCGAGCGCCGCCCCCTCCCCCGCGAGCCGGGCGAGGCAGTCCACCGTCGGTTCCAGCACCTCGGGCGCGAACATGCCGGTGCCGGGCGTGTCGTAGCGCCGGGCGGCCTCGGCGTCCCAGATCTCCTCCTGCTGCATGCCGTCCACCCTCGCCGCCGGCACCCGGTGCTGTCCAACGAAAATCGGCAGGCCTCGAGGACGCGGTGCCGTCGTACGCGGGCGGGCGGGGCGGATCCGGCCGCCCCGCCCTCGTACGAGCGGGGTGTCAGGGCTTGCGGGCGAGGCCGCCGTGCTCACCGATGGGTTCCGGGGCGGGAGAGGTGTCGTCCGGGCGCCAGAGGGGCACCGGGACGACGCCGGGGTCGACGAGCTCCAGGCCGTCGAAGAACGCCGTGATCTGGTCGACGGTGCGCAGGTGGTACGGGACGGCGCCGCTCTCGTTGTAGGCGTCCTGCGCCCGCTCGAAGACCGGGTCGATGCCCCGCGAACCGTCGTTGACGGCGAGGTAGCTGCCGGACGGCAGTGCGTCCATCAGGCGGGTGACGATGGAGCGCGCCTGGTCGTAGTCGGCGACATGGCCCAGGATGTTGCTGAGGATGAGGGCGGTGGGACGGGTGAGGTCCAGTGTCTCGGCGGCGGCCGTGAGGATGCGGTCCGGGTCCAGCACGTCGGCGTCGACGTAGGCGGTCGCACCTTCCCGGGTGGAGTAGAGCAGGGCACGGGCGTGGGCGAGGACCATCGGGTCGTTGTCGACGTAGACGATCCGGGACTCGGGGGCGATGCGCTGGGCGACCTCGTGCGTGTTGTCGGCCGTGGGCAGGCCGGTCCCGATGTCCAGGAACTGCCGGATGCCCGCCTCGCCGACCAGGTAGGTGATGGTGCGGCGCAGGAAGGCACGGCTGCTGCGGGCGATGGTGACGATTCCGGGGAAGACGGCCGTGTACGCGTCACCGGCCTCCTCGTCGACGGGGTAGTTGTCCTTCCCGCCCAGCCAGTAGTTCCAGATCCGGGCCGAGTGCGGCACCGACGTGTCGATCTGCTGGTGCGTTGGTCCGTGCGTCGGCGCAGGGTCGGTCATGGGTACCGTCCGTCGTCAGTCGGGGAATGGTCCGGTCGACCACAACCTACGCCCGACGGCCTGCTGTCGCAGGCCTGTTCGCATTCCGGGGGATTTCACCGGTGGTACCGCTCCGACCCCGGGAAACGCCCGCGGCGACGGCCCGGGGGACTTCTTCGCCTGCCGGGCCGGCAGGGCCGCGGTCACGGTGCACAACCGCTCGGCGCGGGTCCGGGAGCACGGCCCGGGCCCGCGCCGGTGCCGCGACGGACGCGAACAGCGGGTCTCCCGGACCGTGGGAGGCGTCCAGGAGCGGCTCCTCGAGCAGCGGGCGCACCGCGGAGGGGCGGGACCTACGGCGGGGCCGCGCCCTGCGGGACGAGAACGCGCGGGCCCGCAGGACGGAGTTCGTCCAGCGGCACGCACCGCGGCCCGTGGACCCCGCGGATCAGGGGGTGGCGTCGGCGGTCGGCGCCGGCCGGCGGGGCGGGTCCGGCTCGTCGAGGGTGCGGTCGGGGTGCAGCGGGTGGTCCACGGGCTTCCTCGCCGGACGCGGATCGGCGGCCGGCCGGAGCGGGCACCCGGGCGCGCGCCGCGGTGCGCGCCCGGTCGAGGGGTCAGGCGAGTTCCACGAGGAGATCGCCGCCCTCCACCTGCTGGATGCGGTTGATGGCCAGCCTGGCGACCGTGCCGGACTTCGGTGCGGTGATCGCGGCTTCCATCTTCATCGCCTCGATGGTGGCCACCGTGTCCCCGGCCGCCACCTCGTCGCCCTCGGCGACCGCGAGGGTCACCACACCGGCGAAGGGCGCCGCGACGTGGCCGGCATTGGTCCGGTCGGCCTTCTCCGTGACGGGCACGTCGGAGGCCGCCGCCCGGTCGCGGACCTGGATCGGCCGCAGCTGACCGTTCAGGGTGGACATCACGGTGCGCATGCCGCGCTCGTCGGCGTCGCCCACGGCCTGGAGTTCGATGAGCAGCCGCACGCCGGGGTCGAGGTCGACGCTGTACTCCTTGCCGGGGCGCAGCCCGTAGAAGAAGTCCTTGCTGTCCAGGACGCTGGTGTCGCCGAAGGACTGCCGGTGGGTCTCGAACTCGCGCGTCGGTCCGGGGAACAGCAGCCGGTTGAGGGTCGCCCTGCGGTCCTTCGCCAGCCCGGCGCGGTCGTCGGCGGTCAGTTCCCGCACGGGCTTGGGTTCGGCGCGGCCCCGCAGCGCCTTGCTCCGGAACGGCTCGGGCCAGCCGCCGGGCGGGGTGCCCAACTCGCCGCGCAGGAAGCCGATGACGGAGTCGGGGATGTCGAACCGGTCGGGCTCCGCCTCGAAGTCCTGCGGGGAGACGCCCGCGCCCACCAGGTGGAGGGCCAGGTCGCCGACCACCTTCGACGAGGGGGTGACCTTCACCAGGCGGCCGAGCATCCGGTCGGCGGCGGCGTACATCGCCTCGATCTCCTCGAAGCGGTCGCCGAGGCCGAGCGCGATGGCCTGGGTGCGCAGGTTGGAGAGCTGCCCGCCGGGGATCTCGTGGTGGTAGACGCGGCCGGTCGGTGAGGCCAGGCCGGCCTCGAAGGGGGCGTAGACCTTGCGGACGCTCTCCCAGTAGGGCTCCAGGTCGCCGACGGCCCGCAGGTCCAGGCCGGTGGGCCGCTCCGAGTGGTCGGTCGCGGCGACGATCGCCGACAGGGACGGCTGCGAGGTGGTGCCCGCCATGGAGGCCACCGCTCCGTCGACCGCGTCCGCCCCGGCCCGGACCGCCGCGAGGTAGGTGGCGAGCTGACCGCCGGCGGTGTCGTGGGTGTGCAGGTGGACCGGCAGGTCGAACTCCCGGCGCAGGGCCGACACCAGCGTCGCCGCCGCGGGGGCCCGCAGCAGGCCGGCCATGTCCTTGACGGCCAGGACGTGGGCGCCCGCCTCGACGATCTGCTCGGCCAGGCGCAGGTAGTAGTCGAGGGTGTAGAGCCGCTCGGAGGGGTCGGACAGGTCGGCGGTGTAGCACAGGGCCACCTCGGCGACGGCCGTGCCGGTCTCGCGTACGGCGTCGATGGCGGGCCGCATCTGGGAGACGTCGTTCAGCGCGTCGAAGATGCGGAAGACGTCGATGCCGGTGGCCGCCGCCTCCTGGACGAAGGCGTCGGTCACCTCCGTCGGGTACGGGGTGTAGCCGACGGTGTTGCGGCCGCGCAGCAGCATCTGCAGGCAGATGTTCGGCACGGCCTCCCGCAGGGCGGCCAGGCGCTCCCACGGGTCCTCGGCGAGGAAGCGCAGGGCGACGTCGTACGTGGCGCCGCCCCAGCACTCCAGGGAGAGGAGCTCGGGCAGGGTGCGGGCCACCACCGGGGCGACGGCGAGCAGGTCCTTGGTGCGGACCCGGGTGGCCAGCAGCGACTGGTGGGCGTCGCGGAAGGTGGTGTCGGTGACGCCGAGGGTCGGGGAGGCGCGCAGCCAGCGGGCGAAGCCCTCCGGGCCGAGTTCGGCGAGCCGCTGCCGGGAGCCGGCCGGCGGTTCGCCGGCGGGCAGCGGCGGCAGCTTGGTCAGCGGGTCGACCAGCTCGGGCCGCTCGCCGTGCGGCTTGTTCACCGTGACGTCGGCGAGGTAGGTCAGCAGCTTCGTGCCGCGGTCGGCGGAGTGGCGTGCGGTGAGCAGCTGCGGGCGCTGCTCGATGAACGACGTCGTGACGTGCCCGGCCTGGAAGTCCGGGTCGTCCAGCACCGCCTGCAGGAACGGGATGTTCGTGGCCACGCCGCGGATGCGGAACTCGGCCACCGCGCGCCGGGCACGGCCCACCGCGGTGGTGAAGTCCCGTCCCCGGCAGGTCAGTTTGACCAGCATGGAGTCGAAGTGCGCGCTGATCTCGGTACCGGCGTGGGTGGTGCCGCCGTCCAGGCGGATGCCGGAGCCGCCGGGCGAGCGGTAGGCGCTGATCCGGCCGGTGTCCGGACGGAAGCCGTTGGCCGGGTCCTCGGTGGTGATGCGGCACTGCAGCGCGGCGCCCCGCAGGGTGACGGTCTCCTGGGCGAGACCGAGGTCGGCGAGCGTCTCGCCGGCGGCGATGCGCAGCTGCGCCTGCACCAGGTCGACGTCGGTGACCTCCTCGGTCACCGTGTGCTCGACCTGGATGCGCGGGTTCATCTCGATGAAGACGTGGTTGCCGTCGCGGTCGAGGAGGAACTCCACGGTGCCGGCGTTGCGGTAGCCGATCCGGCGGGCGAACCGCACGGCGTCGGCGCAGATCCGCTCGCGCAGCGCCGGGCCGAGGTTCGGTGCGGGCGCGAGCTCGATCACCTTCTGGTGGCGGCGCTGCACCGAGCAGTCCCGCTCGAACAGGTGAATGACGTCGCCGTTCCCGTCGGCGAGGATCTGCACCTCGATGTGGCGGGGTTCGACGACGGCCTTCTCCAGGAAGACGGTGGGGTCGCCGAACGCGGACGCCGCCTCCCGGGACGCCGCCTCGACGGCCTCCCTCAGCTGGGCGGGGTCCTCGACACGGCGCATCCCGCGGCCGCCGCCGCCCGCGACCGCCTTGACGAACACGGGGAAGCCGATGTCGTCGGCGGCGCGGACGAGTTCGTCCACGTCGGTGGAGGGCGCCGAGGAGCCCAGGACCGGCACGCCCGCCTCCCGGGCGGCGGCCACGGCGCGCGCCTTGTTCCCGGTCAGCTCCAGGATGCCGGCGTTCGGTCCGACGAACGTGATGCCCGCCTCTTCGCACGCGCGGGCCAGCTCGGGATTCTCGGACAGGAATCCGTAGCCCGGGTAGACCGCGTCGGCGCCCGCGCGGCGCGCGGCGCGGACGATCTCCTCGACGGAGAGATAGGCCCGCACCGGATGTCCCGGCTCGCCGATCTCGTAGGCCTCGTCGGCCTTCAGGCGGTGCAGCGAGTTGCGGTCCTCGTGCGGGAAGACCGCGACGGTACGGGCGCCCAGCTCGTAGCTCGCGCGGAACGCCCGGATCGCAATCTCCCCGCGGTTGGCGACCAGCACCTTGCGGAACATTCGTGATCCCTTCAGCCGGCGGTGACGAAGACCATCGTGTCGGCGGCACGTCCGGTACGCCATGTGAACCGGGCCACTCTCACAGCGCGGGCCGGGGCCGTGTGAGGTCCGGTGGCCCGGGGTTCCGGGTCCGGGCGTCTCAGCCGTCAGGTGCCGAAGCGGCGGCGGGACGCCCCGACGTGCGCGAGGCAACCGGTGGGTCCGGTCGCACATCGTGCGCACCGTCTCCCGCAGGGCCCGGCCCGGTTCGGTGGGGGTGTGCCCGGCCCGCGGCGGCACGGTGGGGTGCTCCTTCCGGTCGACCGGGCCGTCGCGCTCCAGCGCGCTCAGGTTCCGGGGGAGCACCTCGTGGCCGGTGCCCCCGGCCTCGCCCCGCAGCTCGCTGGAGCGCGGGGTGCGCTCGCCCGGTGCCTCGGTGATCGGGAGCGCCCACCTGCCGGCGACGTCCGGGAGGGTCTCCCGCGCCGGCGAGTCCGCGCGCCTCAGGTCCGCGTCCTCGGGCGAGCCCTTGGACTGCTTGGTCACCCTCAGGTTCCCCAGTCACCGGAAAGTGCGTTCTTCCATGTCAGCCGCCACTCTCCTACGGTTCCCGAGTAACCACGAGAGAGCACGTACGGATCGGGTGCGCACCGGGCGGACCCTCGGGCTCTCACGGCAAGGAGGCAGGACGGTATGGCCATCACCCTGGTGAATCCCAGTGGATTGCCGGAGATCGACGCGTATCACCAGGTGTCGATCGCGACCGGGTCGAAACTGGTCTTCGTCGCCGGACAGGTCTCCTGGGACGCCGACGGGGTCACGGTCGGCGAAGGGGATCTCGCCGCCCAGGTGGAGCAGTGCTACCTCAACGTCGGCGCCGCCCTGGCCGGGGCCGGCGGCTCCTTCGACGACGTGGCGAAGCTGACCGTCCACGTCGTCGACTGGACCCCGGACAAGATGCCCCTGCTCCTGGAGGGCATCGCCCGGGCGGCGGCGAAGCTGGGCGTGACCCCGGCCGCCCCGGGCACGCTGCTGGGCGTCGCGGCGCTGGACGTGCCCGAGCACCTGGTCGAGGTCGAGGCCACGGCGGTCATCGACTGAACGCGGGCGGGCCCGCGGGCGTCATCGCCCTCCAGCGACGGCACGAGGCCCGGGCCCCGGCGCACGACGAGGCACGACGAGGAGGCCTTCCTCCTCGACGCCCCGCCCGGGCACCGGTGGGCACGGGACGCGGCCGGGTCGGCGGCGTCGGACGCCGCGGCACGGTGCCGCGGCGCCTCTCGTCGAGGGGGGCGGCCGGTGCTTCGCCGGCGCGGCTCGGCGGTCGTCCCTCGCCCGCACCACGGGCCGGCCGCCTCCTCGATGTGGTCGTGAGGGTGGTCCCGACGAGCGCGGGGAGCCGCGACGCCGGGGGAACACCGCCCCCGGGCCCGTGGCCGACATCGCCGTGCGGACCGGGAACTCGGCCGTGCGCTCGACCGCCCCGCCCGCCACTCCGCCGCCCGCCCGGGAGGCCAGCGGGCGAGGCGGCCTCTTCTCCGAGGGGCGCGACGCGCCGGCCCGCTCCACCGTGTCCCGCCTCGGGGCGGAGCTCCGGGACCGGGGCGTCCCGGCCGACGGACGGATCCTGCCGTCGGCCGGGCACCGGGGGACGCACGGACCCCCGTCCGCGTACGGACACGGGGTACGACCACGACGGGCGCGGCGAAGTCGTCGACGGGGTCGGTGACTTCGCCGAGGACGAGAGGGAAGAGGGCTGGTGCCCGCCCCTTCCGGGCCACGGCCACGGCCACGGCGCCCCGGGAGTGGGGGCCGTGCGGGAATGTTGTGAAACTTCAGGTGTTCTTTGCCGCAGCATTCACGCAAAGCATCGAGGTCGGCCGCGGCGTCGCAACCGGTGAACACGCCGGGCCACGGGGGCGGGACCACCGGGGAAGGCATCACACCTGATCCGACACCGGGAGCAAACGCTCCGCACCGACGCCTCTATGATCGTCGACGAACCGCGCCCCTCGAGCCCGCTTTCCGTTTCCGGTGGTTCTTGGCGACCGCGAACACGGCCGGCGGGCGGGTCCGCGATGGTGACACGTGTCAAGAAAGGTGAACGCCATGGTCCTCGGAGTGCTCCGACGCAGGCTGTCCCGCAGCGCCTCCGACGCCGCGCCCGGCCTGACGGTCCCCCTGCCGTCCGGCGCCGGTGCGTTCGGTTGCGAGGTCGTCGACTTCACGGGGCAGCCCGTGGGCGGAGTCGAGGTCACGGTGACCGCGCTGGACAGCCACCGGGTCGTGGCCCACGGCACCACCGACCCGTACGGCCTCTTCATGGCGACGCTCCCCCCGGGCACCTACAGCGTGATGACCGTGGCCGAGGGTCTGTCACCCGCCCGCGAGACCGTCGACATAACCGCCGGTGCGGCCCTCCCCCCGACCCGCATCACGCTGGAGTCCGCCCGTCAGCTGGAACTCCCGCCGTCCGGAACCTGGTTGTTCGACCCGCCGCACACCGCGATCCGCTTCATCGCCAAGCACGTGGGCATGGCCCATGTCCACGGCCGCTTCACCCGCTTCGAGGGCGGCATCCGCGTCGCGCCGGACATGGCCGACTCCCAGGTCTCGGTGCGCATCGACGCCTCCAGCATCGCCACGGGCAACAAGACCCGTGACAACCACCTGCGTTCCGCCGACTTCCTGGACGTCGAGCGCTACCCGTACATCGACTTCGTCAGTACGCGCTTCGTCTACCGCGGCGGCTCCAAGTGGACCCTGCACGGCACGCTCACCATGCACGGCACCAGCCGCTCCGTCGGCCTCGACACCACCTACCTCGGGACGGTGAACGGCGGTTACGGGCAGGAACTGCGCTGCGCCGCACTGGCGAAGGCGGAACTGCACCGCGAGGACTTCACGCTCAACTGGCGCTCGATGCTGGCCCGCGGCATCGCGGTCGTCGGCCCCACCGTCCAGCTGGAGCTGGACGTGCAGGCGATGTACCGCACCCACGACACGCCCACGCCCCCGGAGTAGGCGAACGGGCCCGGGGTCGTCGCCCGGAGGGGCCGCGCAGGTGTGCCGCTCAGCGGGGTGAGGCGGCGATCCGGACGCGACGGCTGTCGCCGTCGGAGAGGAACGACGCCAGTGCCCGCCCCTCCTCGGCGACGGCGGCGCGGTCGGCCCGGGAGAAGCGGCGCAGCGGGGTGACCGTCACGGTACCGGCGTCGACGGTCCAGGTCGCGGCGACCCGGCCGTCGACCAGGACGGCGCGCTCGCCGGCGACCGACAGACCGCGGTGGGCGTCGTCGACGATCCGGCCGCGGTCGTGGTAGCCGAGGATCGCGTTGTCGAACGCCGGCAGGAACCGCACCGGGGCGGGTGTGCCGGGATCGGGACGCGGCGCGTCGGGCAGGTCCAGCAGTTCCCGGCCTCGTTCGTCGCGGAAGGCGACCAGTTCCCCGCGCATCGCGGCGATCGCGGCCGGCAGTCCGGCGAGGCCGCACCAGGCGCGCAGGTCGGCCGGGGCGGCGGGGCCGAACGCGGCCAGGTAGCGCCGCACCAGCGCCCGGCCGACCGGATCGGTCCCGTCCGGGGGCAGCGGGTCGATCTCGCGCCCCAGCCAGGAGGAGAGCAGCACGGTGCGCACCCCGGCCTTCGTGCGCCACAGTCCGCGCGGTGGCAGTTGCACCACCGGGACGAGGGCGGTGACCACCATCTCCCCCAGCGCCCGCCGCCCCGGCCGGGGCCAGTGCTCGGCGAGGGCCCGCGCGAGCTCGGCCGTCGTACGCGGCGCGCCGTCGGCCATCATCGACCGGCCCGCCGCGGCGAGCCGGTCGAGGTCCACCCCGTCGAACTCGCGGCGGTAGACGCCGAGGACCTTCTGGCGCAGCATGGTGGCGTGGCGGCCGCGCCAGGCCAGGGCGTCGTCGGCGGTGACGAGGTGGACGGTGCGGCGCATGAGGTGGGTGCGCACCACGCGCCGCCCGGTCAGCAGGCCCGACAGGACCGCCGGGTCGAAGGCGCGCAGCCGCGACCAGAGCCCGACGAACGGTTCCTGCGGTTCCTGTGCCTGCAGTCCGCACAGGTGCGCGACGGCGTCGGCGCCGGGGAGGTCGGCGCGTTCGAGCAGCAACTGCCGGGCCAGTGTGGCCCGGTTGAGCGCACGGGCGTCGAGAACGGTCACGGGGTCCCGCCCGCGGTGCGTCCGTCGGGCGTTCGCCGGCCCGCTCGCCGCCGAGCGGAGCGGGATGGGGTGACGGCGGTCACGGTGATCCGGTCCTTCCGGTCGATCTGGTCGGGGTACGGGAGAACCGTCGCAGCCGATGCGGTCAGGGCGTGTCCTCTTTCCGGGGCGGAAGCCGCATCGTGCCGAAGACGTCGGCGCGGCCGCCGGCACCGCTCTCCCCGCGTCGGGCACGCCGCGGCCGGCTCGGGCCGCCGTCGTGCCCGCGGCGCGCCCTCACCCCTGTTCTTCGCCGCCTGTTCACCGGATGGATCACCGGAACCGGGTGTTTCCCGGCACGGTTGCGCGCCAGGGTGTGGGGGTCTGGTGAGCTTCTCCAACCAGTCGCTGAAACAAGCGTGTTGCCCCTGGGCGCCTGATAAGATCATCGCACGTTCAGCAGGCTGGCGGCGCGTCATGAACGCGTACGGGGGACAGTCTCTAAGCCCCATCGCTAAGGAGTCAGGCTTGGTCCGCCCGTGGCCCGCGCCGTTCGGCGGCACGGACCCTCGGCAGGATTCGGTGGACCTTCCGCACCCCTGGCGCGATGCGACTTCCAAGAGAGTCTCATGACGTCATTGATCCGGGACCCACTGCTGTGGGTCCTGCTTGTGGTGCTCGTCGCTGCGGTGTTCGCGGTGATGCGGGCACGGAGAACCAACCTGGCGCTCCGAAGAACGAAGAACGACCTGGAGACGGGGCTGGGCCAGGCCCAAGGGCGGATCGTCCAGCTCCAGGAGCACATCGCCTCCCTGAACGCCCGGCACAAGGACGACCTCGCGGACGTCCGGGCCGACGCGGAGTCGTCGACCAAGGCCGTGCTGAAGTCGGCCATGGGAACGCTGCAGTCGCTCGCCGAGGAGCAGCAACTGCTGCTGGACGGGCTGCTGAAGAAGTACGGCGACGACGCCGAGGTGCTGGCCGACCTGATGTCGGTGGACCACACCGGCAGCCAGTTCAGCCGCCGGGCCAAGGGCATCTCGGTGCTGTGCGGCGGATGGCTGGGCCGGCGCGAGGGAGCGGCGACCGTCTACGACGTGGCCCGCAGCGCGCAGGGACGGATCAAGGACTTCGACCGGGTCAGCATCCACGCGCAGGTCAGCGTCTCCGTCTCGAGCAAGGCCGTCGAGCCGATGGCCGTCGTCCTGGCCGAGCTGCTGGACAACGCGACCACCTACAGCGCTCCGGGCACGCCGGTCGAGGTCAACATCCAGGCCGTCCCCACGGGCGTGTGCTTCATCGTCGACGACGCCGGGCTGGGCATGGACCAGGAGACCAAGGACCGGGCGGCGGCCCTCCTCTCCGCCGACGGACCGGTCGACATCACCGGCCTCGGCGACCCGCCCCACTTCGGCTTCGCCGTGTGCGGCATGCTCGCCGCGCGCTACGGCTTCGCCGTCTCGGTCGGTTCCGTGTCCCCCTACGGCGGAGTGCGTGCCGTGATCCGTGTGCCGGAAAGCCTCCTGTCGGCCGACGGGCCGGCGCCCGCCGAGCCGGCCCGGGAGTCCGAGGGTCAGCAGACCGCGCCCCAGCGGCTGGCTCCCGTGCCGGTGGGCCCCTCGCACGTCGTGGGCAAGACGTCCGGCGGGCTGCCCAAGCGCCGTCGGCGCCAGGGGCCCATCGCGGTGGTGCCCCCGCCGGACCCCGCGCCCGGGATCGACGAGCAGACGTCCGAGTCGGCCGGCGAGGTGACCGCGTCCCGCCTGGGGGCTTTCGCGCGCGGCACCCAGCTCGGGCGGACCACGAACACCACGGAAGGACCTGACCACCAGTGAACACCGACCTGTCGTGGGTGCTGAACGACGTGCTCGAGGTGCGTGGTGCCCGCCACGCGGTCCTCGTCTCGGGCGACGGCCTGCTGCTGCAGCGTTCGGACGACATCTCGCGCGACGACGCGGAGACGAACGCCGCCGCGATGAGCTCCATGCAGTCCCTCAGCCGGGCGGTGGCCGGGTTCGTCGGCGCGGGGCACGGCATCTGGAAGCAGACACTGCTGGAGTACGACGGCGGCTGGATCTTCCTCATCGCCGCCGGGCAGGGCGCCTATCTGGCCGTGTCCGCCGCCCTGGACGTCGACATGGAGGCCATGTCGTTCCGCATGCAGAAGACCGTGGCGGCGCTGAGCAAGGCGATGAGCGTGGCGCCGCGTTCCGGCAACTCCGACAACGGCGCCGGCGCATGACGACCCCCGGCGAGGAAGCATCCGTCACCAGCGACTTCGTCCGCTCCTACGTCATCACCGGCGGCCGGAGCCTGCCGTCCTCGGACGATCTGGCGTTGCACACCCTGGTCACCCTGGCCCCCGAGCGGACCCTTCCGCTGGGGGCCGGGCCCGAAGTCAGGGCCATCTGGGACCTGTGTGCGGGGGGCTACCTGTCGGTCGCCGAGGTGGCCGGCCACCTCGGCCTGCCGGTCGGGGTGGCCCGGCTGCTGCTGACCGATTTATTCGAGCAGGGGCACCTGTTGCGCCGTGCCGAGCCGCCCCGGGCCCAGAACGTTGACAGAGCGACCCTCGAGAAGGTTCTGAATGGACTCCAATCCCTCATCGGCTGAGACGGCCCAGAGGTCCATCTACGTCTCCAGCGCGGTGACCAACGCCGCCAAGATCCTGGTCGTCGGGCACTTCGCCGTGGGCAAGACGACCTTCATCGGTTCGCTGTCGGAGATCACTCCCCTGCGCACCGAGGAGAAGATGACGCAGGCGTCCGTCCACGTGGACGACCTGCGGGGCGTGGCGGACAAGACCACCACCACCGTCGCGCTGGACTTCGGCCGTCTCACGCTCAGCGACGATCTGGTGCTGTACCTGTTCGGGACACCGGGACAGCAGCGCTTCATGCAGTTGTGGGAGGACATGGCCCGCGGCGCGCTGGGGGCGCTGCTGCTGGTCGATCCGGCGCGGCTGGAGGAGACGTTCCCCGTCATCGACCTCGTCGAGCGTTACGGCCTGGAGTACGCCATCGCCGTCAACTGCTTCGACCGGTCGGCCACTTACGACGAGGCAGAGGTGCGTGAGGCGCTCGACCTGCTCCCGGACACCCCCGTCGTCTACTGCGACGCACGCGACCAGCGGTCTTCCGCCGAGGCCCTGATCGCCCTGGTCCGGCACCTGCTCGACCGCGCGGCCTGACCGCCCCGCGCCCACCCGGCCCGGGAGCGGAGGTTCCCGGTTCACTAAGGAAGACGTCATGGATCTCCAGCAAACCTCTCCGCCCGCCGTGGGCAGATGCCCCATGCACGACGCCGCGTTCGCCGCCGACCCCCAGCAGGTCTACGACCGGCTGCGCGCCCACGCCCCGGCCGGCCCGGTCGAACTCGCCCCCGGCGCGGACGCCACCCTGGTCGTCGGGTACGAGACGGCGCTGCGGGTGCTGCAGAACACCGAGCTCTTCGTACGCGACGCCCGCCGCTGGAAGGCACTGAACGAGGGCCGCATCGGCATGGACAACCCGGTCCTGCCGATGATGGCCTACCGGCCCAACTGCCTGTTCACCGACGGCGCGGTGCACCTGCGGCTGCGCAAGGCCGTCACCGACAGTCTGGCCCGGCTCAACATCACCCGGATCCGGCGGGACGTGGAGCCGATCGCCGACTACCTCCTCGACCGGTTCAGCGAGCGGGGCCGCGCCGACCTGCTCAACGACTACGCCAAGCTGCTGCCGCTGCTGCTGTTCAACAAGCTCTTCGGCTGCCCTCCGGACATCGGGGACACCCTCACCACCTCCATGTCGGCGATCTTCGACGGCAAGGACGCCCTGCGCGCCAACGAGGACCTCACCGCCTGCCTCATGGAGCTGATCGCCCTCAAGCGGCGCCGGCCCGGCGACGACGTCACCTCCTGGCTGATCCAGCACCCCGCCGGGCTGACCGACGAGGAGCTCAAGGACCAGCTGGTGATGCTGATGGGCGCCGGCGTCGAGCCCGAGCGCAACCTCATCGGCAACGCCCTGGTCCTGCTGCTGTCCGGGGCGGGCGGCCGGGGAAGCGGCATGCTGATCGAGGAGGCGCTCGACCACGTGCTGTGGAACCAGACCCCCATCGCCAACTACGCCACCCACTACCCGCTCCAGGACGTCGACCTCGGCGGTCACGTGGCGGAGGCGGGCACCCCGGTCGTCATCTCCTTCGCGGGAGCGAACAGCGACCCCGCGCTCGCCGAGGCCCGCCGCGCGCACCGCAGGGGGGCCCACCTGGCGTGGGGGGCCGGCCCGCACGCCTGCCCCGCCAAGGACCCGGCCCAGGTCATCGCGAGCACCGCGATCGAGCGGCTCCTCAACGCGCTGCCCGACCTGGTGCTCGCCGTGCCCGAGGAGGACCTGCAGTGGCGGCCCGGGCCGTTCCACCGCGCCCTCGTCGCGCTGCCCGTGACCTTCACCCCCACGCCGGCCACCCGCATGGCGGCGGCACTGCAGAACCGGGCCCCGGCGCCGGACGCGGAGCAGCCCTTCCCCGTGGCCGCGTCCGCGCCGGTCCGGCAGGACCCGGCACGCAGGAAGGGGTTCTGGAGCAGCTTCCTGGACATCTTCCGCGTCTGATGCACGGCATGTGACAGGAGCAACACACAGAGGCGCATGACACCGGAGTATGGAAGGGTAGGTTCCGGCGGTACCGGTAGAACCAGCCAAAGGAGCCATGCGTGACCGCCGTTGGCGACATACGCGGCACCCTCACCGACCGCCGAGCCGTCATCTCCCTCCTCCGCCGCCTGCGTTCCCCCGAAGGGCAGGCCGACCCCCTGCCCGTCTGGGAGGAGATGCGCTCCCTGGGGGACGTCGTGCCCGCCCCCTGGGGCGGCTACTTCGTCACCGGGTTCGACGCATGCAGCCAGGTCCTGCGCGGCAGGAACTGGCTCGTGCCGGACTTCGCCTGGCAGGAGCGCCAGCCCGACCCGGAGCGCTGGCAGGCCCCCGCCACCCGGGAGATGACACGCACCCTGCCCCGTCTCAACGCGCCCACCCACACCTGTCAGCGACGGGCCCTGGGCAACCCCTTCGACCGCACCACCCTCCAGGCCATGCGTCCCCGGATCGCCGCCCTGGCCTCCGGGCTCCTGGACGACCTCGGGGACCGGCTGCGCGCCGACGGGGAGGCCGACTTCGTCCGCACCGTCGCCGAGCAGCTCCCCATGCGGACCGTCGGTGAGTGGCTCGGGATCGCCCCGGAGCACTTCCCGCACATCCTGGACTTCACCCACCGGCAGGTCTACGCACAGGAGTTGCTGCCCACCAAGAGCGAACTGGCCGTATCGGCCCAGGCCACGCTGGAGATGCGGGCCTTCTTCACCGAGCTCGTCCGGCAGCGGCGGGCCCACCCCGGCAACGATGTCCTCACCGGCTGGATCCACCACTGGGACGCCCGGTACCCCGACGACCGGGCGGCCGCGGACCAGGTGGTCTACGACCTGACGATGTTCATCACCATCGCCTCGCTGGAGACCACCGCGGTCCTGCTCACCAACGCCGTGTGGTTCCTCACCCAGGAGCCCTCCCGCGCGGCCTGGCTGCGCCGGCACCCCGAGCACATCGACGACGCGATCGAGGAGACGCTGCGCTACGACCCGCCCGTGGTCGTCAACTCCCGCATCGCCGCCGACGACACCGTCCTCGCGGGCGTGCCCCTCGCGAAGGACACCACCGTCCACGTCCTGTACGGCTCGGCCGCCCACGACCCCCGCCGCAACGAGCGGCCCCACGTCTTCGACATCCTGCGCAACGGGTCCCACCTCGCCTTCGGCGGCGGCGCCCACTACTGCCTCGGAGCGGCCCTCGCCCGGCTGGAGGCCCGTGAGCTGCTCGGTCAGGTGCTGGAACGATTCCCCACCCTGCGGCCCGCCGCGCCCCCCGTGTACGACACCTCCCGCGTCGTCTTCCGCCGCGTCTCCTCCCTGAAGGTCACGACATGAGCACGCCCCTCACCGAACTCCCCGCGGACCGGGTCCTCAAGACCCTGCGCGTCCACCAGCGGGGTCCGCTCCTCACCGTCGAGCTGAACGTGCCCGAGCAGGGCAACGTCGTCACCGACACCATGCTGGACGACCTCCTCACCGTCCTCGACGAACAGGACCCCGCGGTACGGGTCGTCGTGCTGGCCGCCGCCGGTGACGACTTCTGCCTCGGCGGGGACCGCGGCGAATTCGCCGAGCACCTGGCCCACGACCCCACCGGCGGCGGCATCCGCGCCTCCGGGGTCCGGGCCCGGCGCGTGTGCGACGCCCTCGCCTCCAACCCCGCCGTCACCATCGCCCGGGTCCAGGGCAAGGCCGTCGGTGCCGGCCTCGCCCTCGCCCTCGCCTGTGACCTGCGGGTGGGCGCCGACACCGCCACCTTCCGGCTGCCCGAGCTCGCGCTCGGCCTGCCCACGGCCTGGGGCGGGCTCCTGCCCCGCCTCGTCAGCGAGGCCGGCGCCGCCCGCGTGCGCGAACTCGTCCTCACCGGGCGCGCCTTCGACGCCCGGGAGGCCCACCGGCTGTCGATCCTGCAGAACGTCGTGACCGAGGACGCCCTCGACGCCGCCGTCACGGCCTGGGCCAAACCGGTCCTGCGCCGGCCGGCGGCGGCCCTGCGCGTCACCAAGACACTGCTGAACTCCCTCACCGCCCCCACCCGCCTCGCCGACGCATCGGTGCTGGATCCCGAACTGATGGCGGCGGTCGTCACCGAGCTGCACCACGCGCCGGCCGGCTTCCGCGGCCCCGGCTGACGCCTGCCCGGACGGGGCGGTCCGGCCGTACGAGCGGCCGGACCGCCCCGGCCGGGGACCGGTCCGCCGGCGAAATGCCGTTGCGCCTCCCGCCCCGCCCGCGGATTCTTTGTCCTCATGCCCTACTCCTTGCGTCCCGCCACACTCGATGACGCGCCCGCCATCACCGAACTGCTCAACAGGGTCGACGAGATAGAGATCGGCCGGCCCGAGACGGACCTCCACACCGTCGAGGCCGACCTGAAGCATCCCGAGGTCGACCTGCGACGCGACTCCTGGCTCGTCTTCGACGAGGACCGGCTGGTGGCCTACGGGCTGCTGTGGGACGAGTCCGGCGGCGACCGCATCGACGTCGACCACTACGTGCTGCCCGACCACCAGGAAACCGCCGCGCCCGTGCTGGCGGCCATGGAGGCCCGGGCGCTGGAGAAGGCCCGGGAGAACGGTGCCGCGAGGGCCGTGGTGCACCTGCACCTCAACACGGCGCCCACCCTCGACACCCGCCTGCTCCGCGAGCGGCACTGGCGGGTCGTGCGCCGGTACCACGTCCTGCGCCGCGCGCTGGACCCCGCGCAGGACCCGGTGCCCGAGGTGCCCTCCGGCCTGCGGATCCGCGACTGCGCCGCCGAGGCGGACCGCGTCCGCGTCCACGCGCTGTACCAGGCCTCCTTCGCCGGCCACTTCGACTTCCAGCCGCGCGCCTACGAGCCGTGGCTGCACGACATCGACGCCGAAGGTCTGGACTGGTCCCTGGTGTGGATCGTCACCGACGACGACCTGGGGGACGTGGGCTTCCTGATCGCGCGCGACGACCGGGAGGCCATGGGCTGGATCCGCAGCATCGGCGTCCTGCCCGAGGCCCGTGGCCGGGGCCTCGGCGGCTTCCTGCTGCGGCACGCCTTCGCGGCCTTCGCCGCGCGGGGGCGGGACGTCGTCGGGCTCGGCGTGGACACGGCGAACGCCACCGGGGCACCCCGGCTGTACGACCGCCACGGGATGACCGTCCACTACGCCGTCGACACCTGGGAGGCGGTCCTGGGCTGAGCCCCGGGAACGGCGCCGGCCGCCGGTCACCCGGCGCCGCGGGACCCGCGGCGCCTCGGCGTGCGGCCGCGCCGTCCTGCCTCACGCCAACGCGCGCAGGTACCGCTCGCGGACGCAGCGCTGGGCCAGGAGCAGGAAGGGGAAGAGGAACCGCCACGGAGCCGCCGGAGCCGCCCGGGTCAGGGACCGGAGGGTCAGGAAGACACGGCCGTCGTCGTCCCGGTGCACGATGAAGGCCTCCTCCCCGCTGACGGGGTGCCCCCGGTGGGTGCCGTAGGCGAAACCGCACCGGGTCGCGGTGTCCACCACGGCGACGACCTCGACCGGTTCCCGGACGACGAACCGGCCGAGGCCCGCGGTGATGCGGTAACGCCCTCCCGCGCGCACCCCGGCGCCTCCCCCGTCGGCCGGGGCGACCGCGAACCCGCTGCGCCGCTTGACCTCCCAGCGGGTCACGGCGTCCCTGGCCGCGGTCCAGGCGCCCTCTCCCCGTCCGATCACCACGGTCCTCTCGAACCGGCGGAACCCGGGCGGGGCCTCCCCCCAGAGCGGGGCCTGCGGACGGGTCGCCCCCGGGGTGCCGTAGGTCAGCCCCCCGAAGGGGCGGCCGGGCGCCGAGGGGGACCGGCCCGCGGTCCTGTCGTCGCCCATCCGTCACTCCCCCGCACCGCACCGTCCGGCAGGCACGGCCTGCGCGCCGGGTGTTCCCCGGCCCCGAGCGGTCCGCGGCGTCCGCCCCAGGAAGGCCGACAGTCCCTCCAGAAGCCGCTCGACGTCCTCGGTGCCGGTGTAGGGGGCGAGGCCGACGCGGAGGCCGCCGGTGTCCCCCAGACCGAGCCGGCGGGAGGCCTCCAGCGCGTAGAAGGTGCCGGAGGGCGCGTGGACGCCGCGCTCCGCCAGGAACCGGTAGGCGTCCGCGGTGTCGTGGCCCTCGAGGGTGAGGAGGAGGGTCGGGGTGCGCCGGGCCGCGCGGGAGTGGACGGTGACCTCCCCGAAGGCCGCCAGTCCCTCCTCGAGCCGGCCCCGCAGCGTGTCCTCGTGTTCCCCGATCGCCTCGAACGCCGAGTCGAGGCGCTCGCGGCGGCCGCCGGACGCCCGCGCCGCCAGGCCGGCCAGGAAGTCGACGGCCGCGCGGGTGCCCGCCAGGAACTCGTAGGGCAGCGTGCCGAGTTCGAAGCGCTCGGGGACCGCGTCCGTGGAGGGCAGCAGTTTGTCCGGGCGCAGGGTCTCCAGGAGTGCGGGGCGGGCGGCCAGGACGCCGTGGTGCGGCCCGAGGAACTTGTACGGGGAGCAGACGAGGAAGTCCGCGCCGAGCGCCTCGAGATCGACGCGGGCGTGCGCGGTGTGGTGGACGCCGTCGACGTACAACAGCGCACCGGCCTCGTGCACGATCCGTGCGATCTCGGCGACCGGGGGCATCGTGCCGATCAGGTTCGAGGCCGCGGTGACCGCCACCAGCCGGGTGCGCTCGGAGAGCACGGCCCGGATGTCGTCGGCGGTCAGCTCGCCGGTGGCCGGGTCGAAGTCCGCCCACCGGACGGTGCAGCCGGACCGCTCGGCCGCCTGTACCCAGGGGCGGATGTTGGCGTCGTGGTCCAGCCGCGTGACGACCACCTCGTCGCCGGGCGACCAGCCACCGGCCAGGGTGCGGGAGAAGTCGTAGGTGAGCTGGGTGGCGCTGCGTCCGAAGACGATGCCGGCCGGATCGGCGCCCAGGAGGTCGGCCATGGCGCGGCGTGTGCCGGTGACGATGTCCTCGGCGTTGCGCTCGCCGGGCAGGCCCTCCCCCCGTATGGAGAGGGGGCGGGACAGCGCGGTGCCGATCGCCTCGATGACGGGCAGGGGCATCTGGGTGCCGCCGGGGCCGTCGAAGTGCGCGGTGCCGGCGGCCAGCGCGGGAACCTGGGCGCGCAGGGCGGTGAGGTCGTACGTCATGGGGACTTCCTGTCGGACCTGGGGCGGGTGGGGTTGTGCCGGCGTGCCGGAGACGTGCCGGCCGCCGGAGCGGGCGGGCCCGCTACGACGGGGCGCCGGCACCGGTGCCCGGGCCGTCGGTCCGCGGGGCCTGCGGCGGGTCGCCGAGCTGCTCGCGCAGGTAGTTCCAGACCACCGCGATCAGCGCGGCGACCGGTACGGCGAGCAGGCTGCCGACGATGCCGGTCAGGCTTCCGCCCAGCGTCACCGCCAGCAGGACGACCGCCGCGTGCAGGCCGAGTCCCCGGCTCTGGATGATCGGCTGGAACACGTTGCCCTCGAGCTGCTGCACCACGACGATGATCGCCAGCACGATCAGCGCGTCCGTCAGGCCGTTCGACACGAGCGCGATGAGCACCGCCACGAAGCCGGCGAACAGGGCACCCACGATGGGCACGAACGCGGACACGAAGGTCAGCACCGCGAGCGGGAGCACCAGGGGGACGTCCAGGATCCACAGGCCCAGTCCGATGAGCACGGCGTCGAGCAGACCGACGAGCGCCTGGGACCGTACGAACGCGCCCAGGGTGTCCCAGCACCGCGCGGCCACGGCCGGGACGTCGGTGGCGAGCCGGCCGGGGAGCTGACGGCCGAGCCACGGCAGGAAGCGCGGACCGTCCTTGAGGAAGAAGAACATCAGGAAGAGCGCCAGAACGGCCGTGACCACACCGCTGAAGACGGTGCTCACGCCGGTGACCGCGGTGGTGGCGATGGATCCGGCGCTGTCCTGGATGCGGGCGACCGCGGTGTCGAAGGCACCGGCGATCTGGGCGTCGTCGATGTTCAGCGGCGGCCCGGCGGCCCATTCGCGCAGCCTCTGGATGCCTTCGACGACACCGTCGGCCAGCTCGCCGGACTCCGACGCCACGGGCACCGCGATCAGCGCCACGGTGCCCGTGGCCACCAGCAGGAACAGGACGGTCACGACGGACGCGGCGAGCGCCGGGGCCAGACCGCGCCGGCGCAGGAAGCGGGTCAGGGGCCAGGTGAGCGTGGTGAGGAGGAGGGCGACTATCAGCGGCCAGACCACCGACCACATCCGGCCCAGCACCCACAGAACCGCCGCGGCCATCACCAGGACCAGCAGCAGCTCGCCGGAGACCCGCGCCGACGCGCGGAGCGCTTCGCGGGTTCTCCTCGAATTCAACGTCGCAGACATGGGGGCACCTTATGGGGCCCGGCCGTCCCGAGGCCTCCTGCCCCCGCGTACGCACCGGCGGGGCGGTCGGCGGTACGCGGGCCGGCTCAGCCCCGCCGGTGCCGACCGGCCTCGAGGTGGAGGACGAGGAGCGCGATGTCGTCGGCGCGCTGTCCGGCCTCGCCCGCCTGCGCCAGCAGTTCGCCGAGGAGCAGATCGAGGTCCCGGTCGTCGGCGTGGGCGAGACGGCGCGCGAGCCGGGCGATGGAGTCGTCGATGTCGGTTCCCGGCGTCTCGACCAGTCCGTCGGTGTAGAAGACGAGGGTGAGGCCCGGGGTGAGCGGGATCCCGGTCGTGGGGAAGACCGCCCCGGGATCGATGCCCAGGGGCGGTCCCGGTCGGACGTCGGCCGGACGGGTCTCGCCGCCGGGGAGGCGCAGGAGGGGCGGCGGATGGCCGGCGGTGGCCAGGGTGGCACGGCGGCGGGCGAAGTCGAGGTGGGCGTAGAGGCAACTGGTGAACAGGTCCGGGCCCAGCTCCGTGACGAGGCGGTTCGTCCCGGACAGAACCCGGTCCGGGGGCGTGCCGAAGGTCGCGTGCGCGTGCACGGCCGTGCGGACCTGTCCCATCAGCGCGGCGGCCGCCGCGTTGTGCCCCTGGACGTCTCCGATGACGGCGGCGGCGGCGGAGTCACCGAGCCGGATCAGGTCGTAGAAGTCTCCGCCGATGTCCATGCCGCGGGTGGCGGGCAGGTAGCGGGCGGCGACCCGCAGGCCGGTGACCGCCGGCAGAGTGCGCGGGAGCAGCGCCTGCTGGAGGCTGCGGGCCAGGTCGTGCTTGGCGTCGTACAGGCGGGCGCGGTCGAGGGCGTGGGCGACGAGTCCGGCGAGCGAGGTCAGGACGGCCCGTTCCTCGGCGTGGAACGCGTGGGGCTCGTCGTAGGAGAGGATGCAGCAGCCGACGGGGCGGCCGGAGACGACCAGCGGCAGGAAGGCCCAGGCCTGCTTGCCGCTGATCTGTGGTGCTTCGGGGTGGGCGCGCCGCATCTCCTCCGGGTCGGAGAAGAAGGAGGGGCTGCCGCTGTCGAGCGCCTGCCCCGCCGGGGTGAGGACGGTGTCCAGGGGGAGGCCGTCCAGGCGTGCGATGGTGTCGGGGGCGTAACCGCGGTGACCGGTGATCCGCAGCCGGCCGGCCTCGGCGGTGGACAGCACCAGCCCCTGGGCCCCGAAGGCGGGCATGATCTGCTCGGCGACCAGGTCGATGACGTCCTGGACCCCGACCACCTCGGTCAGCGCCGCGGCCAGGTGGGTGAGCTGGTAGATCTGCCCCGCGCGGGCCGGCGAGACGCCGGTGCGGTGGTAGGGCGCCGGCGCGGGCGGGGGCTGGGCACCGCTGGGGACGATGCGCACGCTGATGCCGCTGGCGTCCGGGTAGAGGTGGAAATCCAGGTACCGGTCCGGCGGGCGGCACGCGGTGAAGGCGACGGGCTCCCGGCTGATGACCGCGGCACGGTAGCGGTCCTCGTAGGTGGGGTCGTCGAGCCAGCGCAGGGACTGCCACGGCAGTGTGCCCAGCAGTTGCTCGGCGTCCCGGCCCAGCAGGTCGCCGGCGCCGGAACTGACGTAGACGAAGCGTCCCGTCAGGTCCAGGGCGCAACTGCCGCCGGGCAGGCGTTCGGCGAAGTCGGCGACGGCCATCGTCGGGCTCGTCATCCGCCGGGCGGTACCGGCGCCCAGGACGCGGGGCCGGTCGGCATGTTGCGGGGGCGCACCGTGTCCGGCGGCTTCCTCGAGCAGCCGGGCCAGGCTCCGGCAGCGGGACATGATGTGGCCGCGCTCCCGCCCGGTCATGTGCGGGGGTCGGGTGGCCGGCCACATCAGCAGCAGGGCACCCCACCGGCGGGCGCCGGTGACCGGCGCGGCGACCAGCGCCAGCGGGTAGGGCAGCACCATCGCGGTCCGCGGGTAGGAGCGGGCCATCTCCTCCTGGTCGCCCACCCACACCAGGCGGTCCTCCCGGACCGCGTCGGCCACCGGGGCCGGAGCGGCCAGCGAGAGCCGCGTCCACGGGGCGGCGAGACCGGCCGACGCCCCGTACAGCACGTCCAGGTGCAGCAGCGGCTCGTCCGGCACGAGCAGGTAGAGCGCGCCGATGGACGCGCCGGTGCCCCGCACCGCCTCCGCGAAGGCGGCGTCCAGCGCTTCGGTGCCGGCGGCCGGACCGTCCGTTCCGGTCACGGGGCGCCCCCGGCGTCACGGGGGAAGGTCCCCCGCCGGCTGCGGGCCGTCATCTGCTCCACCGTGGCTCTGGGAATCCCGCGCGGATTCGCCGATGGAAGGACGGTACCCCCGCGGGGGACGAGCGGCATGCGGTGGAGCCGTCACCGGCGGGACCGGCACGGTGCTCCCGGGTGCGCCCGCCGTCCGGTCCCGCGAAGTTACCCGTGCGTTCCGCACATCGGAGTCATGACAGCGGTGACTGTCGACGACGGTGCGCCCCGTGACAGCGTCTTCCCCGTCACCCGCCGGTGGAAGGGAGAGGGCGTGAACAAGGGCTACGCCGTGTACTGCGACGCGGACCCGTACTTCTACGACGCTCCGCATCGCACGGCCCCCGGCACCGGTGCCGGGAACTCCCGGTACGCCGCGGCCGGTCTGCCCGTCCCGGAGGGGTGGCAGCAGAACGAGAGCGGGGACTGGCTCGCCCTGCGGCCGGTGGACGCCGACCTGCCCGACCAGGGCTGGAAGATCCACGTCTCCGCGTGCCTCGACAACGCGGAGTCCGTGCTGGAGCGCGTCCGCGACCACTGCCTCGCCCACGGGACGGCGTTCAAGTTCGTCCCCAGCCGCTACCTGCTGCACCAGCGCAACGCCAAGTACGCCGACCGGGCCGGCAGCGGCAAGTTCATCACCGTGTACCCGGCGGACGAGGCGCGCTTCGAACGCCTCGCGGGCGAGCTGTCGGACCTGCTGGCCGGGGAGCCCGGCCCCCGCATCCTGAGCGACCTGAGACTCGGTGACGGCCCCGTGCACGTCCGGTACGGCGGCTTCACCCGACGCGACTGCTACGACGAGAACGGTGAGCTGCGGCCCGCCGTGGCCCGTCCCGACGGGGTGCTGGTGCCCGACCCGCGCGGTCCCGTCTTCCGCGTGCCGGACTGGGTGACCCCGCCCGCCTTCCTGCGCCCGCACCTGGACGCCCGCGCCGCGGTGACCGTGGCGGACCTGCCGTACACGATCGAGTCGGCGCTGCACTTCTCCAACGGCGGGGGCGTCTACCTCGCCCGGGACACCCGTACCGGCGCGCGGGTGGTCCTCAAGGAGGCCCGCCCGTACGCCGGGCTGGCCGCCGACGGCGCCGACGCGGTGACCCGGCTGCACCGCGAACGCCGGGCGCTGGAACGCCTGTCGGGTCTCGGCTGCACGCCCGAGGTGCTCGACCACCTGACCGTCGGGGAGCACCACTTCCTCGTGCTGGAGCACATCGACGGCAAGCCGCTCAACACGTTCTTCGCGCGTCGTCATCCGCTCATCGAGGCCGACCCGGGCGAGGAGCGGCTGGCCGAGTACACCGCCTGGGCCCTCGACGTCCACGCCCGGGTGGAACGGGCCGTCGCGGACGTCCACGCGCGGGGTGTGGTCTTCAACGACCTGCACCTGTTCAACATCATGGTCCGCGAGAACGGCGACGTCGCGCTGCTGGACTTCGAGGCTGCGCACCACGTCGACGAGCCGGGCCGGCAGACCGTCGCGAACCCCGGGTTCGTCGCGCCTCCCGACCGGCGGGGGGTGGCGGTGGACCGGTACGCGCTGGCCTGTCTGCGGCTGGCGCTGTTCCTCCCGCTCACCAGTCTGCTCGCGCTGGACCGGCGCAAGGCGGGACACCTCGCCGACCTGGTGGCGCGCCAGTTCCCGGTCGACCGCGGCTTCCTGGACGCGGCCGTCGAGGAGATCACGGACGGTGCCGCGGATCCGCCCGCGGCCCGGCGGGGCGCGGAACCGGCCGCGCCCGTCGAGCCGGTCGTCCCCGTCGAGCCGGGCGACTGGCCCCGCAGCCGGGAGTCGATGGCCGCGGCCATCCGCGCGTCGGCGACGCCGTCCCGCGCGGACCGCCTCTTCCCCGGGGACATCGCGCAGTTCGCCACGGCGGGCGGCGGACTGGCGTTCGGCCACGGCGCGGCCGGCGTGCTGTACGCCCTGGCCGAGAGCGGGGCGGGACGCCACGGGGACGGTGAGCAGTGGCTGCTGGAGCGGACCAAGCAACCGCCGTCGGGCATGCCGCTCGGTTTCCACGACGGGCTCGCCGGGATCGCCTGGACACTGGAGTACCTCGGCCATCGCGACCGTGCGCTCGATCTCGCCGAGCTGCTGCTCGACCAGTCCTTCGACCACCTCTCCGCGGACCTGCACGGCGGCACCGCCGGGCTGGGCCTGGCGCTGGACTCGCTGGCCGCCGCCACCGGCGACACCGCGCTCCGTTCGGCGGCCCTGCGCTGCGCCGAGCTGACCGCACGCGGTGCGCCGGCCCCGGGCAAGGCCCCGGCCCGGCCCCGTGCGGGACTGCTGTACGGAGCGGCGGGGCGCGCCCTGCTCTTCGTGCGCCTGTACGAACGCACCGGGGACGCCGGCCTGCTGGAGCTCGCGGCCGACGCGCTGCGCCAGGACCTCGCCCGCTGCGTCCGGGGGGCGGGCGGCGCCCTCCAGGTCGACGAGGGCTGGCGCACCATGCCCTACCTGGGAGCGGGCAGCGTGGGCATCGGCATGGTGCTCGACGACTACCTCGCCCACCGCGACGACGAGGAGTTCGCCCGGGCGAGGGACGAGATCGTGGCGGCGGCACAGGCCATGTTCTACGCCCAGCCGGGGCTGTACCGGGGGGTGGCCGGGATGGTGCTCTTCCTCGGGCGCACCGCGGCCACCGGGCCCGGCACCGGACGCGAGGCCGTCCGGCGCCAGCTCGACGCGCTGTCCTGGCACGCCCTGTCCTACCGGGGCCGGCTCGCCTTCCCCGGCGAGCAGATGATGCGCCTGTCCATGGACCTCTCCACCGGGACGGCCGGATGCCTGCTGGCCGTCGCCTCCGTGAGCGGCGGCCCGCCGGCCGGGCTGCCGTTCCTCCCGCCGCTGCCCCGGAGGGCAGCGGCCCCAGAGCCGGCCCCACCCGGGGCCGTGAAAGAGAACCCGTTGCCGAACGAAGGGATGATGTCATGAACCTGTTCGAACTGCAGTCGCTGGAGACCCCCAAGGACGAGGCCATGGGGGACGTGGAGTCGGGCAGCCGCGCGAGCCTGCTGCTCTGCGGCGACAGCAGCCTGAGCGTCACGACCTGCAACTGACGTTCGAGCTGACTGCCGCGGCGACGCGGTCGACCGCGTCGCCCGGCACCGGCGCCCCGGGCTTCCCGCCCGGGGCGCCGGTGCGGTGCGCCGGCCGGGACGCCGATGTTCGGCCGGCGCCTCAGGACCGTGGGACGGACGGAGGGAAGCCGGCTGGTGCGCACGACCAAGACCCGGCCGCGGCAGGCGCACGCGGTGCCGGACGGGGCCGACGGCACCGGCCCGGGCCCCGCGCCCGCACTGCTGGTGCTGCTGTGCTCGGTCGCGGCGGCAGCGGCGGCGGTGGCCCAGCCCCTCGTCCTCGGCCACACCCTGGACCTGCTGCTGCGCGGCGGCGACGCGGGCCACTGGCCGGCCCTGAGCGCCGCGCTGCTCGTCGGCGAGGTGCTGCTCGACAGCCTCACCGCGCTGTTCACCGGCCGCTGCAACGCCGGGTGGACGGCCTCGATCCGGTCCCGCGCCTTCACCGGTCTGCTGCGCGGCGTACCGGACCGCGCACGGCCGTACTCCCCCGGCGACGTCGGGACCCGCCTCACCCTCAACGCCGCCGACGCGGGAGGCGCCCCCGCGGCCCGGGCGGCGCTCGCGGCCTCGCTCGTCACCCCGGCCGGCGCGCTCGTGGCGCTGGCCTTCGTGGACCTGTGGGTGGCGGCCTGCGTCCTGGCCGGGCTGCCCGCGCTGGCGCTGGTGCTGCGGGCGTTCGCACGCGACACCGGTGCGTCGGTGGCCGCGTACCAGCGTGTGCAGGCGCAGATCGCGTCCCGGCTGCTGGAGGCCATGGAGGGGGCGGCCACCATCGCCGCCGCCGGGACGGTCGCACGGGAACGGCGGCGCGTGCTGGCGCCGCTGGCGGAACTCGGCGCGCTGGGCGGGCGCATGTGGGCGCTGCACGGGCGGGCGCTGGCCAGGAGCGGCGTCCTCGTGCCGCTCCTGGTGCTGGCCGCCACGGCCGTCGGCGGCGTGCGCCTGGCGTCGGGCTCCCTCAGCGTCGGCGGCCTGCTCGCCGCCTGCCGCTACGCCCAGCTGGCCGCCGGGGTCGGCGGCGCGGCGACGCTGCTGGGCGCGGTCGTGCGGGGGCGCGGGGCGCGGGAGCGCACCCTGGCCCTGGAACGGCTGCCCGCCCTGGCGTACGGACCGTGCGGCCTGCCCCCGGACGGTCCGGGCGACCTCGAACTGCGCGGAGTGCGGGTGCTGCGCGACGGCAGGGAGGTGCTGCGCGTGGACGGGGTGCGGGTGCCGGGCGGCCGTACCACCGCCGTGGTCGGCCGCAGCGGGGCGGGCAAGTCCGTCCTGGCCGCCGTGGCCGGCCGGCTGATCGACCCCGACGAGGGCCATGTGCTGCTGGACGGCGTCCGCCTCGACCGGCTGACCCGCGAGGCACTGCGCACCGAGGTCGCCTTCGCCTTCGAGCGTCCGGTCCTGGGCGAGGGCACCGTCGCCGAGGCGGTCGCCGCCGGGCCGCGGCGCGTGTCGCCCGAACAGGTGCGGCAGGCCGTCCGTGCCGCGGGCGCCGAGGCCTTCGTGCGCCGCCTGCCGCGCGGCCACGACACCCCGCTGCCGTCGGCTCCCCTCTCGGGCGGCGAGCACCAGCGGCTCGGGCTGGCACGGGCGTTCGCGCACGCGGGACGGCTCCTGGTCATGGACGACGCGACGTCCAGTCTCGACACCGCCACGGAGTACGAGGTGGACCGGGCGCTGCGCCGCTCGGTGCGGCCCGGGACCCGCCTGGTCGTCGCGCACCGCCCGTCGGTCGCGGCGCGCGCGGATCAGGTGGTCTGGCTGGAGGACGGACGCGTGCGCGCGGTCGGGCCGCACCGCGAGCTGTGGCAGGAGGCCCGCTACCGGGCGTTGTTCGGCGCCGGCGGGGGCGGTGGGCACGGCGGCCCGGTGCCGCACCGGGAGCACGGGCCCCTGCCCGAAGGGGCACGACCGTGACGGGCGCCGCGGGCAGCCGCGGGGAGGCGAAGGACACCGGATCCGGGGCCCTGCGCCGGACCGTGCCGCCGGCCCGTCGCTTCCTCGCCCGCCGGAAGGGGGTGCTGGCCCGGCTCGCGCTCTGGTCGGTGGCCGAGGCGGGTCAGGCCTTCGTGGTGGGCTACGGCGTCGCGCACGCCGTGGACCAGGGATTCCTCGCCTCCGACACGCGCCGGGGCCTGGGGTGGCTCGCCGTCGCCGCGGTGGCCGTGCTGCTCGGCGCCCCGGTGATGCGGGGCGTGTTCGCCCAGCTGGCCGGACTGACGGAGCCGCTGCGCGACGGCCTCGTGCGGCGCGCGGTCGACCGGTCCCTGGCCGGGGCCCTGGCCCGGCCCGGCGGGACGGACCGGGCGGCGGTCTCCCGGCTGACGAACCAGGTCGAGATCGCCCGGGACAGCTTCGCCGGTCTCGTCCTCACCCTGCGCTCGTTCGTCTTCACCGCCGCCGGAGCCCTGCTGGGGCTGCTGTCGCTGCACCCGGCCCTGCTCGTGGTGGTCCTGCCGCCCCTGCTCGCGGGTCTGGCCCTGTTCCTGGCCACGCTGCGGCCCATGGCCGCGGCCCAGCGGCGGGCCCTGGCGGCCGACGAGGCGCTGGGCGACCACGCGGCCCGCGCACGGGCGGCGCTGCGCGACCTCACGGCCTGCGGAACCGGGCCCGAGGTGGAGCGGCGTGCCGCGGAACTGGTCGCCGGCGCCGCCGCGTCGGCGCGGGTCCTGGCCCGCTGGGCGGCGGTGCGCACGGCGGCGCTCGGTGTCGCGGGCCACCTGCCCGTCCTGACGCTGCTGGTGACCGTGCCCTGGCTGCGCGAGCGGGGCGTGACGGCCGGTGCGCTGCTGGGGGCCTTCACCTATCTCGTCCAGTCCCTGCTGCCCGCCGTGCACACGCTGATGACCGCGCTCGGCGCGGCGGGGTCCCGGCTGCTGGTCGTCGTGGACCGGATCGCCGGCCCCGCACCGCAGGAGCCCGCGCACCCGTCCGGGCGCCCCCCGGCGGCCGACGCCGTTTCGCCGGGGGACCACGGCGCGTCCGTCTCCCCGGAGGACCGCGGCGCACCCGCGGCGGCCGGGGCCGGCGCCGCGGGCACGCCGCGGTCCGCCCGGGCCGCGCGCCCGGGGGTCCCCACCGCCCGCGGACCGGCCGCCGCGGTGGAGTTCCGGGCGGTCACCCTGTCCTACGGCGTGCGCGCGGAGCCCGTCCTCGACTCCCTCGACCTGTGCGTCGCCCCCGGCGAGCACATCGCCGTCGTCGGGCCGAGCGGCATCGGGAAGTCGACGCTCACCCGCCTCGTCGCGGGAATGCTCGCGCCCAGCAGCGGCGAGGTGCGGGTGGCCGGCCGGCCGGTCACCGGAGGCACCGCCGACGAGCTCGGCGCCCTGCGCGTGCTGGTGCCCCAGGAGGCGTACGTCTTCGCCGGCACGGTGGGCGAGAACCTCACCTACCTGCGACCGGACGCGTGCCGGGCCGACGTCGACGCCACCGTCCGCTCCCTCGCCCTCCGGCCGCTGGTCGAGCGTCTGGGCGGGCTGGACGCGCCGCTGCGGCCGGACGAGCTGTCCCAGGGCGAGCGGCAGCTCGTCGCCCTGGCGCGCGCCCACCTGTCGGCCGCACCGCTGCTGCTGCTCGACGAGGCGACCTGCCATCTGGACCCGGCGTCGGAGGCGCGGGCGGAGGAGGCGCTCGCACGGCGGCCGGGAACGCTCCTGGTGGTGGCACACCGCCTGTCGTCCGCCGTCCGGGCCGACCGGGTCCTGGTGCTGGACGGCGTACGGACGGTGTGCGGCACGCACCGGGAGGTACTCGCCCGCTCCCCCCTCTACCGCGACCTGACGGGCCACTGGAACGGCGGCTCGCACCGCTGACCGCGGCGGCCGTCCGCCGTACCGGGCGCGGTGCGCCCGCTCCCGCGCACCACGCCCGGTCAGGTCAGGTCAGGTCAGGTCCAGCCGGCGCTCTGGACGATGCGGATCGCGTCCACCCGGTTGCGCGCCCCCACCTTCCGGATCGCCGTGGCCATGTAGTTGCGGACGGTGCCCCGGGACAGGTGCAGACGGGCCGCTATCTCGGCCACCGGCGCCCCCTGGGCGGCCAGGGACACGACGCTCAGCTCGCGGGTGGTCAGCGGCATCCGGGCCCCCTTGAGCAGGGCCACGGTGAGCGTCTCGTCGAGGAACCGCTCGCCCTTGGCGACCGTGTGCACCGCCGTGATCAGCCGCTGGGCGGAGGCGTTCTTGTCGACGAGGCCGAGCGCTCCGCCGTCGAAGGCCCGGTGGAGCACGCCCGGGCGCTCCGGGGCCGCCAGCACGACGAGCCGGTCCCCGCACAGCGCCCGGAGGGACGCGCCGTACGCCGCGCCCGACCCCTCCAGACGGTCCCCGTCGACCACGCACACGTCCGTCGGCTCCGCGCGGTGGTCCGGTGCGCCGGCACGGGGGCACAGGGAGGAGACCTCCAGCGCGTCGTCGGACCTGAGCAGTTGGACCAACGCCGAACGAAGGAGTCCCTCGTCGTGCACCACGAGAACCCGAACCATTCCCACCCCGCCCCTCTTCACCGGCTGTTCCGTCGGCCAACCGGACGCCCTCCCGTGCCACCCGGCCAAGTGCCCCCTTCCGCGCCACGGGAACACGGCAGAGCCGGACAGGGCGGGTGCACCGGAACCAACACGCCGTTTTCCGCGCCGCGGAGAGGGCGGGAGAGCGGGGCGCGACCGCGCGGAAAGTGGCGGGAAACCGTGGGGCGGGAGGACCGGGCCGTGCGGTGACGACCGGACCGCTGCCCTGGCCGGGGCGGAGCACGGCCCGGCCGGAGGGCCGCTCACCGCGTGGCGGGCCGTGCGGGAAGGACGTTCCGTCCGGCCGGAAAGAGCCGTCTTTCACTATGACGTGAAAGCCACCGGTCCTTCTTGTGGCCCCGGCGTTCCACGCCCCCTACCGGTCAGTCAACCGCGGGGCCGGCCTTCTCCGTGCCGGACAGCCGGACCAGGAACCGGTGGCAGCGGGCCGCGCGTTCCGCGTCCTGTTCCATGACGGACCGGAAGAAGTCGGCGATCTCCTTCTCGTCCGCGTTCTCCGCGTCGCGTACGTACTGGCCGTAGTCGTGCCCCGCCTTCAGTGAGTGGTACTGGACGGAGACGAGGTCGTACACGATGTCGCTGAACCCCGTTTCGCCTGTCGCCATGGATCCTCCCTGGGTGTGCGGGGAACGGGTCGGGGACCGGGTATCCCCCTTCGGCGGGTGAAACCGGTGCGGAAGCCGACCGGGCGCGGCCCGCCTCACCCGTCCGGCACACACCGGCGGCACGGACACGGGCGGGGCGGGCGCCCTGGGGCAGACTGGGCTCATGGGCGACCCCAAGGCCCGGGGAGCACCGTCACGCCGGTTCCCCGGAGCGCCGCAGAGCGTGGCGGAGGCTCGGTGCTTCGTGCGGTCCGCTCTCGGCGGTGTCGCACCGGACGTGGTGGACACCGCCCGGCTGCTGGTCAGTGAGCTGGTGACCAACGTCGTGCTGCACGCCCGCACGGAGGTGGAGGTGTCGGCCCGCGCCGAGGAGGACGCGGTCCATGTGCGGGTGGGCGACCGGCGGCCGGACCGCGGGCTCGTGCCGCAGGGGGCCTCGCCGTACGCCGGTACGGGACGGGGCCTGGCCCTGGTGGGGCAGTTGTCGTCCCGGCACGGCGTCACCGTGGAGGAAGCGGGCAAGACGGTGTGGTTCGAGCTGCGGCCCGGGACGGCGCCACGGCGGCAGAACGGGTGGGAGACCACCGCACCTCCCCCCGCTTCCGACGGGACGACCGTGACCCTGGTCGACGTGCCGGTGGCGCTCTACCGGGCGTCCCAGCAGCAACGGCACGCGCTGCTGCGCGAGGTCGCCCTGGCCGTGGCCGACGGGCACGACCTCGGTGTGCCGGCGGAGGACCTCGTCGTCGCCCAGGACACGAGCAACGTGCTCACCGCCTGTGTGACGGCGGCGCTGCGGCAGTGGAGCGCCGAGGTGGTGACGGGGTCCCTGTCCTTGTCGGTGCCGCCGGACGCCGGGCCGCGGCTGCGGGACCTGCGCGACGTCCTCGACCTGGTGGAGGAGGCCGCCCGCGGAGAGCGCCTGCTGACCCTCCCGTTCCTCCCGCGTCACCGTGCCTTCCATCGGTGGCTGCTCGATCAGATCGTCGGCCAGCTCGCCGGGGCGGCCCCCACGGCGTGGACGGTGATGCCCCGGGAGCCGGGTACCGGCCCCTCGGCACTGGTGCCGTGGGACGCCGGCCAGGTGCGGGCCAGCAGGGTCCCGACGCTCGCCGCCGACGAGCGGAACCGGATCATCGCGGCGAACGGGCCCGCCGCGGACATGCTCGGCTGGCAGGAGGAGGACCTCGTGGGGCAGCCCCTCACCGCCCTCGTCCCGGAGCACCTCCGAAAACGTCACCTGGTGGGGTTCTTCTCCCTGCTGCTCAGCGGGGAGTCCCGGATCCTGGACCGTTCGGTGCCACTGCCCGCGCTGCACCGCGACGGGCGCCTGATTCCCGTCCGCCTGTTCATCCAGACGCAGGAGGCGACCGACGGCCGCACGGTGTTCGTCGCCCAGCTCGCCCCGAGGGCGGCCGCTCCCGGCCCCTCCGCACGCCCGCCCGGCCGCGTCCGGCCCGCGGCCCTTCAGGAACCCGTCCGGCCGCCTCCGTCGGCCGCCCCGCGTGCCGCCGGGGAGGAAGCGGGCCGCAGCCGGGCGGACACGTCGGCGCTCGAGCGGCTCGCCCTGCTGGCCGACGCGGGGACGGCGTTGGGCAACGCCCCGACCCTGGACGAGGGCCTGCAGCGGGTGGGCGAGCTCCTCACCCGACGGCTGGCCGACTGGTGCGCGGTGGACCTGGTCACCGAGGGCTCCTCGGTGGAGCGGGTCTGCATCGTCCACCGCTCCCCGCACGGTCCGTGGCCCGAGGAGTACGGTGGCCCGCTTCCGCCGGTGTCCGACACCGCCCGGGGGCCCCTGGCCCGCGCACTGCGCGGTGCGGGTCCGCTGCTGCTCGACGGGCCCCCGTCACCCGACCAGGTGACGAGCCCGCTGGACGCCCACTACGTCGGGCTGTTCCGGGTCATGGGCGCGAACAGCGCGGTCGTCGTCCCGCTGCGGGCGCGGCGGGAGGTCATCGGCGTCCTCACCGTGGCCCGCGGCGGCCGGGGCAGGCCGTTCACGGAAGAGGACCTGCCCCTGATCGACGACCTGGTGCGCAACATCGCCCTGGGCGTGGACAACGCCCGGCTCCACCAGCAGACGCACAACATCGCCGAACGCCTCCAGCGCTCACTGCTGCCGGTGCTGCCGGAGGTCGAGCACCTGGAGCTGGCCGCCCGCTATGCGGCGTCCTCCACCACCGCCCAGGTCGGCGGTGACTGGTACGACAGCTTCGTCGTGCCCAGCGGGGACACGGCGCTGGTCATCGGCGACGTCACCGGGCACAACCTCGACGCGGCCATCGCCATGAGCCAGCTGCGCAGCATGCTGCGCGGCATCGCCGTGGACCGCCAGGAGCCGCCCGAAACCGTCCTGCGCCGCCTGGACCTGGCGAACCACAGCCTCCACCGGGAGGTCACCGCGACCTGCCTCTACGGCCTGGTCAAAGGGCCGGCGGACGGCCCCTGGGAGCTGGTGCACTCCTCCGCCGGGCACCTGCCGCCGCTGCTCGTCGGCGCGGACGGCCGCACCCGCTATCTGGAGGACGGCGCGGGGCTGCTGCTCGGCGTGGACCCCGACACGCCCCGCCCCCACGCCCGTGACGCGCTCCCGGCCCACTCGACCGTGCTGCTGTACACCGACGGGCTCGTCGAGCGCCGCGACGAGCACCTGGACCGCGCGCTGGACCGGCTCCGCCGGCACGCCGCCGCTCTGGCCCGCGAGCCCCTGGACGTGTTCTGCGACGAGCTGCTCATCGGGCTGGGCGCCGACAGCGACGACGACATCGCCGTCCTCGCGGCACGGCCCGCGCCGCCGGTCCGACCCGGCCCGCGGCGCGGTGGGGTCGGTCTCCGGGAAACCGACGCGTCCACGGGCTCGTCCTGACAGACGGGACCGAGTGGACGGGAAGTCATGGCGGATCGGGTGGACAGGGGTACGGCGTCGGCGGTGGGGGCGGCTCCGCGTCGGCGGGCGGGGTGGCGGGCACCGGGCGGGGGCACCGCGAAGAGGACGCGGGAACGGTCGGCCTGGACGCGGGGGCGGGTGATCGCCGGGCTCGCGGCGGTGACCGCCGGACTGCTGGCCTTCCACCGGACGGTGCCCAACTCCGTGGGCCGCGTGGGCAGTCTGCTGGAGTCGTTCCTGCCGTGGCTGGGGCTCGTGGTCGTGGCGCTGCTCGGCCTGGCGCTGCTGCGCCGTTCCGCGACGGCGCTGGTGGCCCTGCTCCTGCCGGTCGCGGCCTGGACGTACCTCTTCGGCGGGCTGGTGCTGCCCGGGGACGGGCCGGGCACGCGCGACCTGGTCGTGGTGCAGCACAACGTCAGCGACGAGAACCCCGACCCGGCGGGCACGGCCCGCGCCCTGGCCGACGCCCGGCCCGACCTCATCGCGCTGCAGGAACTGGTGCCCGGGGCGCTGCCGGTCTACGAGCGGACCCTCGCCGCACGCTACCCGTACCACGCGGTCCGGGGGACCGTCGGGCTCTGGTCGCGGTATCCGCTCACCGGCGCCCGGCTGCTGGACATCAGGCCCCGTGGGGTCACGGACGCCTGGAACCGCGGGCTGCGCACCGTGGTCCGCACGCCGTACGGCGACGTCGCGGCGTTCGTCGCGCACCTGCCCTCGGTCCGCGTGCGGGCGAGCGGCCTCGAGTCCTCCCTGCGCGACGAGAGCGCCGGTCTGCTGGGCGAGGCCGTCGCCGCCGAGGACCTCAGGACCGTCATCCTGCTGGGCGACCTGAACGGCACCGTCGACGACCGCGGCCTGGCACCGATCACCTCACGGATGAACGCGGCGGAGCGGGGTTTCGCCTTCAGCTTCCCCGCCGCCTTCCCACTGGCCCGGATCGACCAGGTCATGGCCCGCTCGGCGACCGTCGTCCGGATCCGCGCCCTGCCCGCCACCGGCAGCGACCACCTGCCGGTGGCGGCGCGGATCGCACTCGGCTGACGGATCGGCCACGCCCGGAGGCGTGCGGCGGAACGCTCACTCCTCCCTGTGGTCCGGTCCGTGGTGGCTGCGGGTGATGAGCCAGGTCCCGCCGACCACCAGCAGGGCGAAGACCGCCAGGCCCACGCCCTGCGCGGCCAGGAGCCACAGACGGTCCGACAGCGTGAGGTCTCCGGTGAGGGTGACCTGGAGGGAACCCACGGCGAAGGCGATGGCCGCCGTGAAGACGGCGACGACTTCGACGGCGCGCACCGAGGAGGTGTGGAGGGAGCGTTCCACCCGGGTGTTGGCCGCCGTCTGCCGTTCCCAGCGGCGTTGCTGCTCCGCGTCCCGCAGGGCCTGCAGACGTCCCTCACGGATCGCCTCCCGCTTCGTCAGGTACTGGTCCTGCAGCACGCCGAGGCTGGCGGTGGGACTCGTCGCCAGCAGGGCGAGTGCGGTGTCGATGCTCCGCAGCGCCGCGTCGTACTGCCCGCACAGGTGCAGCCCGGCGGCCAGGCGCCCGTGGAACATGTGGTCGTCGGGGTAGGCCTCCACCGCCTCCGCCGCCCGGTCGCGCAGCAGCTCGCCCTGGCCTTCGAAAGGGGCGGCGAAGGCCAGGCCGTTGAGGCAGATGTCCACCGTGTGCCGGGTGCGCCCCGCCGCGGACCAGGCCTGCTCCAGCAGCTCACAGGCGTACGCGGCCGTCAGTGTCCGGCTGCCGAACGCGGCGAACGACCGGAGCGCCACGAAGACGGGTCTCTCGCGCAGGGAGCCGGCGGCCGCGGCCGGGGAGGAGAACTCCAGGAAGGCGTGCAACTCGTCGAAGCAGAAGTTCGCCCGCAGCTTGCCCGCCTGGAACAGCGTGAGGAAGAACCCGATCCGCTCGGCCTCCGGGCCGGTGCCCGCCTCTCCCACCGCCTCCGCGACCTGTTCCGCGGACTCCACGCTCCCCCTGTTCAGGAACCCGTTGCCCAGAGCCCACTGCTCGGCGACCTCGCCCCAGTTCTCGTCCCGCACGTGGTCCGCCATCCACCGCGCGCACTCGAAGGCCGTGCGCGCGGTGGGCCGGTGCAGGAAACGACTCCGCCAGTAGCGGTCGGCACACCTGAAGTAGGGGTCCGCGCGCAGGTCCGCCGAGCGCACCTCGAAGGACGGTACCGTCCCCGCCGCCAGCAACGCCGCGGCGGTCTCCTCGCAGATGCGGTCGCGTGTTCCGGCGTCGACGCAGCGTGCCCCGTCCAACCGCGAGTTCACCGTTGCCGTGTCCATGCGCTCCCTCGACCTCCGCCGTGCCACCCTCGGGATGATCACCAGAACATACCCGTGGGGGGCGGGAGTTGCGCTCGCGGTCCTGCTCGTCGTGGGTACCGCGGTCGCGGTCGTCGTCGAGCGGGCGGTCGGCTCCCGCCCGCCGCTCCGCGCGTTCCTCGCCATGGTGTTCGCCGTGGCGACCCGGACCGCCGGCCGCCGCGTCACCACGAACCGCACGTGGTGGTGGGCGGCCGTGCCGATCGGCGTCGCCGTGCTCCCGGTCGTCGTGCCGCTCGTGGCCATCGGGCCGCTCCCGGTCCGGGGCACCGCGCTCGTCCCCGTCACCGGCGTCCTCGTCGGGGGCGCGCCGACCGCGACGGTGCCCGCCGGAGGAGCCGGCACGCGCCACGGCGAGGTCGCGGCCGCGCTGTCCCCCGGGTTCCCGGAGCGGGAGGCCCGGCTGGAGATCGTCCGCATCCCGGCCGCCGGAGCGCTGATCCCGGCACTCGACCGGGCAAGGACGGGCGGGCCGGTCACTCTGCCGGGGCGTTCACCGGCACGCCGGCCGGCGGGGTCTCGCCCCCGCCGGCCGTCGCCCGGGCACCTGACCGGGGGCGGCGGCGCACCCCCGGTGAAATGCGTTGTCGGCGTCCGCCGGCCGCGAGAACATCCGGTACGTGGAAGAACCTGCCGACATCCTCCGCTGCGAGCGGGTGGAACTGCGCCGGTGGCGCATGAGCGACCTCGACGCCCTGGAGCGCACGATCCACGAGTCCCTGGACCACCTCGTGCCGTGGATGCCCTGGGCGTCCGACCCGCCCGACCGTCAGCAGCTCGCCGATTTCCTCGCCCGGAACCAGGAGCAGTGGAGGACCGGGGAGGCCTATGCCTACGCCATCACGTCGGACGGCGCGATGACCGGCAGCTGTGGGCTCTACCGCCGCATCGGTGCGGGCGGACTCGACATCGGCTACTGGCTCCACCCCCGCTGGACCGGGCGGGGGCTGGCCACCATGGCCGCGACGGCTCTGGTCCGGCAGGGCTTCCGGCTGGCGGACATCGACCGCATCGAGATCCACCACGACGCCGCCAACCCGGCCAGCGGGGGCGTCGCCCGCCGCCTGGGGTTCGTCGAAGTGGGACGTGTACCGGTTCCCACGGGGCCGACGGCTCCCGGCGAGGTGGGCATCGACGTCGTCTGCCGGATGACCGCGCACCGGTGGAGGGCGAGGACGGCCGCGCGGAACCGGCGGGCCGGCTGAGCGGCCGCGGGGGCGCCGCGGCACCGACGGTCTCCACGCGCCGGAACCGCGGGCCGTCCCTCCCCGCGTTCACGGTCGCGGGTTGGTGCGCTGCCACCGCGGGCGTGCGTCACCGCCGCGGCGTCCGGCGACGGACGCGCAGCGCGGGCACTGGCGCCGGACCCGGTCCGCCGCGCCCCCGGACTCCGGGAAGGTGTCCGACCAGGAGACGTGCGGGAACCGGATCAGCCGCGCGCGGCTGAGGGGCAGCCCGCAGACGGTCTGGTTCAGGCCCGGCTCCCAGGCGTGGACCTCCCCGGCGGGCAACCTGCGCCGGCCCTCCTCCTCGTCGGTCCACTGTCCGGAGGCGGCCACCGCGTACTGCTTCGTGCGAGGCATCTCGTCGTGCCGGACCCGGTCAGCCGGCCGCGTTGTCGACGCGCAGCCGGACCTGTTCCTCCAGCCGCCGGAGGCTGGTGTCCAGGGCGTCGCCCACGGCCTTCTCGCCCGGGTCGTGGCTGTCCTCGAAGAAGGACAGGTGCACCGTGACCTCACTGGCCCCGCTGCCGATGCCGGCCACCTGGAGCCAGCCGGCGTAGCTGCCCTGGTCGCGCGTCCCCCATTCGAGCCGCATCTGGTCCCGCTGGGCCCGCAGCAGGGCGGCCGTGTCCTCGTCGGAGCGGTCCTCGTGCACGGTGACGGCGGGCAGGTCCTCGGCGTGCACGTGCAGGGCTTCCGGCAGCCAGCTGCCCAGCTGGCCGACGTTGGCCGCCTGGTCGAAGACGTGCTCCGGTGCGGCGGGCATCGTGCGTGAACGTTCGTACTCGGTCATTGCGGTACCGCTCCTCGGTTCCTCGGTGCGGGGTCGAAACGGCAGGGCGGGTGTTCGGCCGGCCGGGGGCCGCCCGGCGCGCCCTCCCCGGGCGTACGGCGCCGGCGGCCTCGACGCGGGGCACTACTGGTTGCCGGAGACCGCCTTCTGCACCTCGTCGGGGCCGTCGAACCGTTGGGTCCCGGACTGCGCCAGCTTCTCGACGAGATCGTCGTCCGCGCCGTTGTTCCTGGCCGGCGAGACGAGATCGTCACGGCTGGCGGGGTAGTCGGCGCCTTTGAGGGCTCTCTGCAGATCGATCGGGCTGACGTCGGCCATGGGAGCCTCCCGTCCCGGAACGGCGCGGTGGACCCGCGCGAGGACGTCACGGGTACCCAGGGCACCGGGGGGTGATGACACCGGACGGGCCCCGGAGGAAAGATCTTCTCCGGCCCCCCTCCTTCGGCTCTCCCCGGGACGGGGACCGAGTAGTCCGGCCCTCCCCTCCGAGTACGCGTACTCAGGCGGCGGGAGCGGGCCGTGCACGAGGCTGGCGGGCGAGGTTCCCGCGTGCCGAAAGGACGTCTCTTGCTCAGCCGTGCCGCCGCCGCCCTGCTGCCGTTGTTCGGGCGGCTCACCGTCACCCGCGAAACGGACGGTCCCTTCGCCGCGGGCAGTGTCTTCGTCGCCAACCACGATTCGGTGGCCGATCCCGCGCTCGTGCTGGCCGCTCTGCGCAGGGTGGGGGTGACACCGGTCGTCCTGGCGACGGCGGGCCTCTGGCGCATGCCCGTGCTCGGGCGCGCCCTGGCGAAGGAGGGGCATGTTCCCGTCCACCGGGGGACGGCCCGCGCGGCGGAAGCGCTCGAGGCCGCGGCGGAGGCGGTGCGGTCGGGACGCCACGTGCTGATCTACGCCGAGGGAGGGCTTCCGCGGCGCGGGGACGCGGCGAGTGCCGCTCCCCGGCCCTTCCGCACGGGTCCGGCGCGGCTCGCGGCCGCCACCCGGGCCGCGGTCGTCCCGGTGGGCCAGGCGGGGGCCCGGCGGCTGGCCTCGGGGCCGGCCGCGAAGCAGCTGGCCGGTGTCCTCACCGCCCCGCTGCGCCGTCCCCGCCTCCACGTCCACATCGGCCGCCCCGTGCACCTGCCGGCCGGGGCGTCGGACGGCACGGCGGTGGCGCACCGGGCGGTCACCGCGGCCTGGCGGCAGGCGGCACGGGCCGTGGACGAGCCGGCCGGCGACCGATGACTTTCCGGGCCCTCGCACGTCTACAGGTGTGACGGATCCCGGTTCCGGACGGGACAACGGGACAACGAGACGAGGGGACGACGACATGAGCACCGAGCAGACCACCACGGGCGACGGCTTCTCCTACACGCTGACCAGGACGCTGGACACCCCCGCGGACAAGGTGTGGCAGGCCTGGACGACCCCCGAGCAGTACGCCCTGTGGGCCCACGCCGTCCCCGGCTCCGTGGAGATGGACGTACGGCCGGGCGGCGCCTGGAAGTCCACGATGCTCACGCCCGACGGCGGCCGGTTCCCGCTGACCGGCTCCTACCTCGCGGTCGCCGAGAACCGCCTGCTGGTGCTCGGCATGGACGTGCCCGGGAGGCCCGCACCCGTCGAGATGACCATGGAGCTCGACGAGGAGGACGGCCGGCGGACGCGGATCGCGCTCCGCCAGACGTGCGACACGGCGGAGGAACGCGACATGGCCGAGCAGGGCAGCACCATGCTCCTCGACGGCCTGAGCGCCTTCCTCGCCGAGGGCTCGACGGCCTGAGCGTTCGCGCGGGCACCGGCCCGCGAACAGGGCGGGCACGGGGCCGGCGCGGGTGAGACACCGTCGCGGGCCTCACCCGCGGCGCCGTCCCGCGTGGTCGGGTCCGTCCAGGGGTGCGACGCTGGGGTGGACAGGGTGTCCGAGGACCAGACCCCGGGAGGGAGACCGATGGGACGGGACGTCCCGGCGCTCACCTTCACCCGCGAGGACCGCCGCCGCTACCGGATCAAGATGCAGGAGTGCCTCGAGGCGTTCGCGCAGATGCTCCGCGAGTCGCACTTCGAGTCCGAGCGGCCCCAGGTGGGGCTGGAGATCGAGCTGAACCTGGTCGACGAACGGGCCGAGCCCGCGATGCGCAACACGGAGGTGCTCGAGGCGATCGCGGACCCGGCCTGGGCCACGGAACTGGGCCGGTTCAACCTCGAGATCAACATCCCGCCCCGGCGCCTCACGGCGGGCGGCCCCGACTCCTGGGAGGCCGAGATCCGCGCCGCGCTGAACCACGCGGAGCAGCGCGCCGGTTCGATCGGCACACGTCTGATCATGACCGGCATCCTCCCCACCCTGCGGCAGGAGGACGTCGGTGAGGGAGCCCTGTCGGAGAACCCCCGCTACCGGCTGCTCAACGACCAGATCTTCGCGGCGCGCGGCGAGGACCTGCACATCGAGGTGACCGGCGTCGACCGGTTGCGGACCTTCGCGGACACGATCACTCCGGAGGCCGCGTGCACCAGCACGCAGTTCCACCTCCAGGTGTCCCCGGAGCAGTTCGCCGACTACTGGAACGCGGCGCAGGCGATCGCCGGGGTCCAGGTCGCCCTGGCGGCCAACTCGCCCTTCCTGTTCGGCAAGGAACTGTGGCACGAGACCCGGATCCCGCTGTTCGAGCAGGCCACCGACACCCGCTCGCAGGAGATCAAGGTGCAGGGGGTGCGGCCCCGGGTGTGGTTCGGGGAGCGGTGGATCACCAGTGTCTTCGACCTCTTCGAGGAGAACCTGCGCTACTTCCCGGCCCTGCTGCCCCTGTGCGACGAGCAGGACCCCGCGGAGACCCTGAGCCGGGGCGACATCCCGGAACTGGCCGAACTCACCCTGCACAACGGCACGATCTACCGCTGGAACCGCCCGGTCTACGCCGTCGCCCACGACAAGCCCCACGTGCGGGTGGAGAACCGTGTGCTGCCGGCCGGCCCGACCGTCGCCGACACGCTCGCGAACGGCGCCTTCTACTACGGGCTCACCCGCGCCCTGGTGGAGGAGGACCGCCCCGTGTGGTCACGGATGTCCTTCTCGGCGGCCGAGGACAACCTGCACGCGGCGGCACGGCACGGCATCGACGCCCGGCTGTACTGGCCCGGCATGGGCGAGGTGCCGACGGCCGAACTGGTCCTGCGGCGGCTGTTGCCCCTGGCGCACCTCGGGCTGGAACGCTCCGGCATGGACGAGGCCTGGCGGGAGCCGCTGCTCGGCATCATCGAGCAGCGGTGCGTCACCGGCCGCAACGGAGCCGTGTGGCAGAAGGAGATGTTCCATCACATCGACGCCACCGCCCACTGCGGCCGCCACGAGGCACTGCGGCGGATGACGCAGCAGTACATCGACTACATGCACCTCAACGCCCCGGTCCACACCTGGCCCGTCGACTGACCCGGCCGGTGGCCCGGAACCGGCGGCTGCCCGCCAAGCGGCCGCGACATCCACCCTCACGGGTGACAAGTGGGATTCCTGTCGACGTTCCCGGCCCGGTGTGTCCGACCATCGCAGACAGCCGGGCCGCCCACCCCCGACGGCCAGAGCATCTCCGGAAGGGCCGTCCCCATGCGCATCCTGCTCGTCGCCGGCGCCTACAACAGCCTCACGCAGCGGGTGCACGCCGAACTGCGCGACCACGGGCACGCCGTCGCCGTCGAGGTGACGCCCGAGAGCCACGACGTGGTCCGCGCCGTGGGCCGGCACGAGCCCGACCTGATCGTGGCACCCATGCTGAAGGCGGTCGTGCCCCGCGAGGTGTGGGCGACCCGGACGTGTCTGATCGTGCACCCCGGGCCGGTCGGCGACCGGGGCCCGTCCTCCCTGGACTGGGCGATCCACGAGGGCGCCGGTGAGTGGGGGGTCACCGTTCTCCAGGCCGAGGAGGAGGTGGGCGCGGGGCCCGTGTGGGCCACGGCGGACCTCCCCGTGCCGCGGGTGGCCAAGAGCGACCTGTACCGCAACGAGCTGTCCGACGCGGCCCTCGACGCCGTCCTGACGGCCGTCGAGCGGTTCGCCTCCGGCAGCCGCTCCCCCGCCGACCGGAGCGGCCCGCCGAGCGCACCCGGCGCCCGGCGCCGTCCCCCGATGCGCCAGGAGACGCGCCGTATCGCCTGGGCCGACGATCCGACCGAGACGGTGCTGCGCAAACTGCGCGCCGCCGACTCCCAGCCCGGCGTCAGGGACGAACTGCTCGGCGGGGAATGGTTCCTGCACGGCGGTCATCCCGAGCACCGCCTGCGCGGGCGTCCCGGCGAGCTGCTGGCCACCCGGGCGGGCGCGGTCTGCCGGGCCACGGCGGACGGCGCGGTGTGGCTCCCGGAACTGCGGGCCCGGACCGGCCCCGGCGCCCCGCGCGCCTGCAAGCTGCCCGCCGTGCTCGCCCTGGCCGGACGCATGCCGCACGTGCCGGACCTGCCCGCGCCCGTCCTGTGCCCCGACTCCGACGCCACCTGGTCGGACGTCCGGTACCGGGAGGACGGCCCGGTGGGGGTGCTGTCGTTCTCCTTCCCCGGCGGCGCGATGTCCACCGACCACTGCCGGCGGCTGCTGAACGCCTACCGGGCGGCCTGCGAGCGGCCCACCACGGTGCTGGTGCTCGGCGGTGCGCGGGACTTCTTCTCCAACGGCATCCACCTCGGCGTCATCGAGGCGGCGCCCGACCCCGCCGCGGAGTCCTGGGCCAACATCAACGCCATGAACGACCTCGTCGAGGCCGTCCTGACCACCACCGACCGCCTCGTCGTCGCCGCGATCGGCGGGAACGCGGCGGCCGGCGGGGTCATGCTGGCGCTGGCCGCCGACGAGGTGTGGTGCCGCTCCGGCTCCGTGCTCAACCCGCACTACCGGCTCATGGGCCTGTACGGGTCCGAGTACTGGACGTACAGCCTGCCGCGCCGGGTGGGCGCCGCGACGGCACTGCGGCTCACCGAGGACGCGTTGCCGCTCAGTGCCGAGCGGGCCCGGGACATCGGCCTGGCCGACCGGGTGGTCGAGTGCGCCCCCGCGGACTTCGCCGCCGAGGTCACCCGGCTGGCTCACCACGAGGCGCACCCGCCCGGGGCACAGGCGCGCCTCGTCGCGAAGAAGGACGAGTGCGAGCGCCGGGAGGCCGCCACCCCGCTGAGCACGGTGCGCGAGCGGGAACTGGCGCACATGCGCCGGGTCTTCTTCGATCCCGAGGCTCCCTACCACGCGCTGCGCCGGGCCTTCGTCCGCAAGGACGTGCCGACGGGAGAACGACTTCCGCACATCCGCTGAGTAATGATTTGATTATACTGAGTTACTCACTTCTGTGATCGAAAGCGGTTCGCTATGGCGGTTGTGCAGAGGCCCGATGCCACGACGGCGGCCGCGACCGCCCCTTCCCCGGAACCCGGCGCCTCCCCGGTCAATTCGCACAATGAGTGGGACCCGCTGGAGGAAATCATCGTCGGGCGCCTGGAGGGCGCGACGATCCCGTCGAACCATCCCGTCGTGACCTGCAACATTCCCCCGTGGGCGGCGCGCGTGCAGGGGCGCGCCGCCGGCCTGAGGTACCCGCGGGTCCTGGTCGAGCGGGCGCAGCGGGAGCTCGACCGGTTCATCGCACTCCTGCGGTCCCTCGACATCACCGTCCGACGCCCCGACGCGGTCGACCACCGGAAGCGCTTCGGTACTCCGGACTGGTCGTCGCGCGGGTTCTGCAACAGCTGTCCGCGGGACAGCATGCTCGTCGTCGGCGACGAGATCATCGAGACACCGATGGCATGGCCGTGCCGGTATTTCGAAACGCACTCCTACCGCGCGATCCTCAAGGACTACTTCCGACGCGGCGCGCGCTGGACGGCGGCGCCGAAGCCGCAGCTCACCGACGACCTGTTCGAGGCGGATTTCAGCGTGCCCGCGGCGGGCGAGCCCATGCGCTACATCCTCACCGAGTTCGAGCCGGTGTTCGACGCGGCGGATTTTGTGCGCGCCGGACGCGATCTGTTCGTCACGCGGAGCAATGTCACCAACGGCATGGGCATCGACTGGTTGCGCCGCCACCTGGGCCCCGGTTACCGCATCCACGAGATCGAGAGCCGGTGCCGCACGCCGATGCACATCGACACGACGTTCGTCCCGCTCGCGCCCGGCAAGGCGCTGGTCAATCCCGAGTACGTCGACGTCGACCGCCTGCCCGAGGTGCTGAGTTCCTGGGACATCCTGGTCGCTCCCGAGCCGGACCCGATCACCGACCGCCTGCTCAGGATCACCTCCATGTGCGGCAGGTGGCTCAGCATGAACGTCCTCATGGTCGACGAGAAACGGGTGATCGCGGAACGGAACCACACCGGCATGCTGCGCGCGCTCGAGCGGTGGGGGTTCGAACCGATCCCGTGCGACCTGCTGCACTACGCGGCGTTCGGCGGCTCGTTCCACTGCGCGACACTCGACGTCCGGCGCCGCGGCACGCTCGAATCCTATTTCGACTGACCGGCCGGCCGGCTGAGCGCACGGTGTGCGCGCCGGGTCAGAAGGCCACCGGCGCCGCGCCCCGCTCGGCGGTCAGGCGGACGCTCTGCCCGTGGCCGCAGTGGACGATCCGGTCGTCGAGGCCGATCCGGCCGGCCTCGGTGAGGAACGCGGACAGCGGAGAGCGCATCACCGTGTAGTCGTGGTAGTGAACGGGCAGGATCAGCCGCGGATCGAGGCGCCGGGCGAGTTCCGCTCCCTGCGCACCGTCCATGGTCACCACGAAGCCGCCCGGGAGCCTCGTGCCGCCCAGGTGGAGCACGGCCAGATCGGCGGCCGGGAAGCGGCGCGCGATCTCCTCGATGCCGTCGTACACCAGCGTGTCACCGGACACGTACAGCCGGAGCCGGACCGGTCCTCCCACGGGACCGAACTCCAGCATGCTGCCCATCACCGGGGGCAGCAGCCCGCGCAGCAGGGGCTGACCGGCGTGCCGGCCCGGCAGCGCCGTGACGGTGACCCGGTGGCCCCCGCGCTCCACGACGAGTCCCTGCCAGGTGCGCAGCCCCGCCGTACGGCGGAAGCCGTGCAGGACCCTGAGGCGGCGGGCCGCGTGCGGTGTGGTGAGGACCGGCACCTCGTGGTCCAGGTGCCGGTTCGTCCGGCGGTCCCAGTGGTCACCGTGGAGATGGGACAGCACCACCGCGTCGAGGCGGGGGAGGTCGCCGATGCCGACCGAGGGCTCGGTCAGGCGCCGGCTCAGCAGTCCGTATCCCAGGTGGGCGTACTCCCCGCGGTGCAGGAAGTTGGGATCGGTGAGCAGGGTGAGCCCCTGGTACCTCAGCAGGAGCGTGGCGTTGCCGATGAACGTGACGGCGACCGCGTCGTCCGTGTGGCCGCCCTGGTTCCGTGCCATGGCCATCCCGTCCGTCGGGGGCGGAGGCCCCCGCCGCACCATCCGCCCGTACCGGTTTCCTCCGGAGTACCCCGCACCGTTCCGGTCACCGCGCCGGCGCGGCCCGCGACGGTTCGGAACCGCAGGCTCTGCGAACACTCACTCGGGCGAATGAATCATTCGCCCGCACGGCCCAACGTCGGCCCGCGCGCGGCGGCCGCACGGCACCGGCGGGACTAGTTTCCCCTGAGTTGGTCACACACTGTCCGAGGCGGGGACCGGCCGCACGACGCACCGGTCGTGACTCCCCGACCGTACAGGCTGTTGTGACGCACTGGTTTTGACTCTCCGCCCGTACGGGCTGTGTACCGACCGCTGCATATTGAGGAAATCGATGGCGACACACACCGAGCCGGTGGCCCCCGTTCCGGCGGGCGAACGTCACACCAGGGGTCAGGTGATCGTTTCCTGGCTGACGACGACGGACCACAAGAAGATCGGGCATCTCTACCTGATCACGTCGTTCATCTTCTTCCTGATCGGCGGAGTGCTGGCGATGGCGATCCGGGCGGAACTGGCCCGCCCCGGCCTGCAGCTGCTGTCCAGCGAGCAGTACAACCAGTCGTTCACCATGCACGGCACGATCATGCTGCTGCTGTTCGCCACGCCGACGTTCGCCGGTTTCGCCAACGCGATCATGCCGCTGCAGATCGGCTCCCCGGACGTCGCCTTCCCCCGGCTGAACATGCTGTCGTACTGGCTGTTCGCCCTCGGCGGCCTGATCGTCACGGCCAGCTTCCTCACCCCCGAAGGGGCAGCCGACTACGGTTGGACGGCCTACCCCCCGCTGAGCGACCACACACGCAGCCCCCAGACCGGCGCCGACCTGTGGATCATGGGACTGGCGCTCTCCGGCTTCGGCACCATCCTGGGCGCGGTCAACTTCATCACCACCATCATCTGCATGCGCGCTCCCGGCATGACCATGTTCCGCATGCCCATCTTCACCTGGAACGTCCTGCTCACCTCGGTGCTGGTCCTGCTCGCCTTCCCCGTCCTGGCCGCCGCCCTGCTCGTACTGGAAGCCGACCGCCGCTTCGGCTCCCAGGTCTTCAACGCCGAGAACGGCGGACCCATCCTGTGGCAACACCTGTTCTGGTTCTTCGGCCACCCCGAGGTCTACATCCTCGCCCTGCCGTTCTTCGGCGTGATCAGTGAGATCATCCCGGTGTTCTCCCGCAAGCCCATCTTCGGTTACATGGGGCTGGTCGGCGCCACCATCGCCATCACCGGTCTGTCCGCGACCGTGTGGGCCCACCACATGTTCGCCACCGGTGCCGTCCTGCTGCCCTTCTTCTCCTTCATGAGCTTCCTGATCGCCGTCCCCACCGGCGTGAAGTTCTTCAACTGGATCGGCACCATGTGGAATAGCTCACTGTCCTTCGAACCCCCCATGCTCTGGGCGGTGGGCTTCCTGGTCACCTTCCTCTTCGGCGGGCTGACCGGGGTCATCCTCGCCTCGCCCCCGCTGGACTGGCACGTCCACGACAGCTACTTCGTGGTCGCCCACTTCCACTACGTCCTCTTCGGCACCATCGTCTTCGCGATGTTCGCCGGATTCAGCTTCTGGTGGCCGAAGATGACCGGCACCATGCTCAACGAACGCCTCGAGAAGGTCCATTTCTGGACCCTCTTCGTCGGCTTCCACGCCACCTTCCTCATCCAGCACTGGCTCGGCGCCGAGGGCATGCCGCGGCGCTACGCCGACTACCTGGCCGCCGACGGCTTCACCGCCCTCAACACCGCCTCCTCCATCGGCGCCTTCCTGCTCGGTCTGTCCACGCTGCCCTTCCTGTACAACGTGTGGGCGACCGCGCAGAAGGGGGAGAAGGTCGAGGTCGACGACCCGTGGGGATACGGGCGTTCCCTGGAGTGGGCCACCTCCTGCCCGCCGCCGCGCCACAACTTCGTCACGCTGCCCCGCGTCCGCTCCGAGTCCCCCGCCTTCGACCTGCACCACCCCGCCGTGGCCCGGCTGGACGAGAAGGAGAACGTCCACAGGCGCGACGTGATCGACGCCGCCGGGCACGAGAGCGACAGATCGTGATCAGGGGCCGGGGCCCCCGCCCGGAGGCCGGTCAGGTCTCGGCGCTCGTCGCGGAGGCGGAGGGCCACCTCATGGCGCAGGCGCACCTCGACGAGGCGCGCCGCGAGGCCGACGAACTGTGCGCCGGGCTGCCGTGGCTGACGTCGACCCAGGCCGAGGAGCTCACGCACCGTTACGTGCAGCGGCGTCTCGACTTCACCCGCCGCATGCTGCGGAGCACGGTCGAACGCGCCGCGCAGCTGCGGGAGGAGTACGAGGCCCGGTACCTCCAGTTGCGGCGTGGCCTGTTCAGGCGCCACGTCGCTTGTGCCTGCGCCGTCCTCGCCTGCGCCTGCGCACTGGGGACCCTCACGGGTCTGTTCGTCCGCTGACTCCCCGCGCTGCCCCCCGCAGGCAGGCAAAAGCGCCGGGAGCGGCGCGGGCGGTGGCACCGTCAGGAGCCGGCGGACCGGGCCAGGACGCCGGTCACCTCCCGGCGCACCGCGTCCCGGGCCGTCGACGGGAGTGCGCCGAGGTCCGTGCGGTCCAGGGAGTGGAGCGCCTGCTCGGACCCGGTGTGGCAGGGCGTGGTCCCGCTGACGACCTCGTAACCGTCACGGACGGCGACCGTGAGGTGGTGCCGCCCGTCGCTCCCGGCGTGGACGGCGGTGGCGACGACGAGCGGCGGCGGTCCGCCCGGCTCCGCGGCCGCCTTGTGGTAGCCGCTGGTCACGGGGGCCTGCCAGCGCAGGCCGAGCAGCAGGTGACGCTTCGACACCACTTCGGCCAGATCGGTCTCGTAGCTTCCGTCCCGGTCCAGCACGGTCGCCCGCGCGTTCAGCGCCAGGGCCGCGGGGAGCAGGCAGCGCAGCGTGCTGCCCACGATGTTGCCGCCGACCGTGGCCGTGCGCCGCACGGCACCGGTGCCCACGGTGGAGGCCGCACGGCGCAGCACCTCCGGCAGGCGGGCGTCCGCCTGGTGCAGCAGGACGGCCGCGCCCAGCGCCTCACGTCCGATCACGTTGGCCTCCGGAAGACAGCGCAGGGACATCGCCTGTTCGGGGAAGCCGTCCCGTTGCCAGAGGGCCCACACGAGTGTGGCCCCGCCGACGGGCACCGCTCCCTCGGCCAGACACTGCTGTGCTTCGGACAGGGACGTGGGCAGACGCAACAGCACGGCGGTCGACCTGCTTTCCTCGGCATCGGCGGCTGGGCACGGCACTTCGCGGGGTGATCAGGGGCACTGCATTGTCCGTACGGCCGCGGGGGCGCGTCCAGGGCTCACGCGTGCACCGCGTGCGCCCGCCGGGTCGCGCGGGGACCTTGCGTCCGGTCGGGCGTGTGTCCCATGGTTGACACGCGTCACATGGCCCGTCACCCAGTCGAACCACACGTTCCGGAACCGGAGATCACATGTTCGGACGCGCTCTGCGCCTCGTTCTCTCTATTGTCATGCTCATGACTGCCGCGGTCGTGGGAACGGTCGCCACCGCGGGGACCGCGCACGCCGACGGCTGCTACACCTGGACCCGCACGCTGTCCCAGGGCGCCTCGGGCGCCGATGTCACCCAGCTCCAGATCCGGCTCGGGGGCTACCCGGGCTACGGTTCCGTGCTGGCCGTCGACGGCAGCTTCGGACCGGCCACCGCGGCCGCCCTCAAGCGCTTCCAGTCGGCGTACGGCCTGGCCGCGGACGGCGTGGCGGGCCCCGCCACCTACAACAAGCTGTACGCCCTCCAGGACGACGACTGCACGCCGGTCCACTTCTCCTACAGCGAGCTGAACGACTGCAACTCCACCTGGTCGGGCGGCGCGGTCGGCGCCGCGACGGCCAAGGCCAACGCCCTGCGGACGATGTGGAAGCTGGAGGCCCTGCGCCACGCGCTCGGCGACGAGCCGATCCGGGTCACCAGCGGTTTCCGTTCCCACGCCTGCAACGACGCCGTGGGCGGCGCGAGCGGCAGCCGCCATCTGTACGGCGACGCGGCCGACCTAGGCGCCGGGCCGCACTCCCTGTGCACCCTGGCCAAGCAGGCCCGGTACCACGGCTTCCGCGGCATCCTCGGCCCGGGCTACCCGGGGCACGACGACCACACCCACGTCGACCACCGCGGCAGCCGGTACTGGTCGGCGCCGACCTGCGGCGTCTGAGCCCGCGACAGCGGTCGGCGGTCAGTACGTGATCATGGTGGGCGACGGTTCGCGGGCGGGAGCAACCCGGTCCGGGTCCGGACCGTCCCACAGAGCGTCGGTCGCCCACGCATGAACGAACGGATCCATGAACGCCGCAACGCTGTTGGACGTCCTGCTGGACGCCGCCCGCCGATCCCCCGAACAGGTGGTCGTCCACGTCCGGGGTGACGGCGGCGAGGTGGCCGTCACCTTCCGGGCGCTTCTGGAGGAGTCCCTGCGCGTCGCGGGCGGGTACCGCGACGCGGGGGTGGAGCCGGGCACCTGCGTACCGGTGCTCGCGGACCGCGGCGAGGACTTCCAGCCCCTGTTCTGGGGCGCTCTCGCGGCCGGGCTGGTGCCGGTGCCCCTGGCACCCGACGTGCGGCGGGTCCGCCCGGTGTGGGAACACCTCGGCCGTCCCCCGGTCGCGGTGGACGAAGGCTGCGCGCACGTGGCCGACCGGCTCCCCGGGGACGCCCGCGTCCTGCGGCTGGAGTCGCTGCGGGAAGGCCGTCCTCTCGCGTCCCCCGCCACGCCCGCCCCGGAGGACCTGGCCTTCCTGCAGTTCTCCTCCGGCAGCACGGGGGCGCCCAAGGGCGTGGAGCTGACCCACGCGGCCGTCCTGGCGAACCTGCGGCAGCTGGCCGAGTCCTCCGCCCTCACGGACCGGGACGTGGTGGTCAGCTGGATGCCGTACTTCCACGACATGGGCCTCATCGGCACGCATCTGGCGCCGCTCGCCGCGCGGGCCAAGCAGGTGAGGATCGGTCCGCTCTCGTTCGCGAAGAACCCCCGGCTGTGGTTCGACGTGGCCGCCGCGCACCGGGCCACGATCCTGTCGGCCGCCAACTTCGCCCTCGCCCTGACCGTCCGCCGGGTCCCCGAAGAGGTCTTCGCCGGGCTGGACCTGAGCGCGGTACGGCTGGTCCTGGTGGGGGCCGAGCCGATCTCGGCGACGGTGTGGCGGGACTTCGCGGCCAGGACGCGCGCGGCCGGGCTGGACCCGCGCGCGGCGACGCCCGTGTACGGGCTGGCCGAGGCGACGCTGGCCGTCGCGTTCCCGCCGCCGGGCGAGGTGGCCGTGCCGGTGGCGCTGGAGCGCGACGCCCTCAGCCGCGGCCGGGCGGTGGAACGGCAACCGGGCGGCGACACGGTGGAGTTGATGGACGTCGGCCTGCCGGTGCCGGGCTGCTCGGTGCGCATCACCGACGACGCCGGCCGGCCCCTGGGCGACCGGCGGGTGGGGCACATCGAGGTGCGCGGCCCGCAGGTCGCACGCGGTTACCACGGCCTGCCCGAGGCGACGGCCGCGGCCTTCGCCGACGGCTGGCTGCGCACCGGTGACCTGGGCTTCCTGCGGGGCGGCCGGTTGTGCGTGAGCGGGCGGCACAAGGACGTCCTCTTCGTCAACGGCCGTACGTTCCACGCCCCGGACATGGAGGAGGTGGCGGCCGCCACGCCCGGGGTACCGCCGGGCACCACGGTGGTGGTCGGGTCGACCGACCCGGTGACCGGCGGCGAGCGGGTGGTGGTGTTCGTCTCCTGGGCCCGGCCGCCGCGCTCCGCGGCCGAGGTGCTCGACCGGGTCGCGCGGCGGGTCCGCGCGGCGCTGGGCCACGACGACGTGCGGGTGCTGGCGCTGCCGCCGTCCGCCTTCCCCCGCACGACCAGCGGCAAGGTGCAGCGGCAGCGGATGCGGGCGCGGTTCGAGGCGGGGAGGTACCGCCCTGCGGCCTCTTCCGGGCCGGAGGGGGGCGGATCGACCGGTGGGCCCGTGCGAGCGTCCCGGCGGCTGCCCGGGGCCGGGGCGTCGGCGCCCCGGTCGCGCGCGGAGGTGCGGCGCGTGGTGCGGGAGGTCTGGGCCGGGGTGCTGGGGCTGCCGGAGGCGTCGTTCGGGGACCGGGACCGGTTCGCCGAACTGGGCGGCGGCTCGCTGAAGGCCATGGAGGCGCTCGCCGGACTGGAACGGGCCCTCGGCGTGACCCTCGCACCGGGCGTGCTGCGCGACGACACGGTCGCCGGCCTCACCGACCACCTCCTGGAGGCCCTCGCCGGCACGGCGGGGCGACGGGCGTCCGGCCGTGGGGCGCCGGACGGGCCGTCGCGACCGTCCTCCGGCGGGCGGGCACCGGTGACCGCCGTGGTGGGTCTGGCCTGCCGGTTCCCCGGGGCGAGCACGCCGGAGGAGTTCTGGGACCTGCTCGCCGCCGGACGCGACGCCGTGACCCCGGTGCCCGAAGGCCGCTGGGACACGGCTCATCCGGCCGACGAGGCCGCGGCGACGGCCGAAGGGCACCGGGGCGCCTTCCTGGACGACCCCGCCGCCTTCGACGCCGACCACTTCGGGATCGGCGCCGAGGAGGCGCGCGCGCTCGACCCGCAGGCGCGCGTCTTCCTCGAGCTGGCCCACGAGGCACTGGAACGCGCCGGGTACGCCGGTCCCCGCCGCCGCGGCCTGCGGATCGGCGTCTTCGCCGCCGTCGGCGACAGCGGCTACCGGCAGATCCTCGCCGACGCCGGTCACGGCGGTGCGCCGTCCGCCGGGACCGCCGCCCTGACCGGCAACCTCCCCAACCTCGTCGCGGCCCGGGTGGCGCACTGCCTCGACCTGGACGGCCCGGCGCTCGCCGTGGACAGCGCCTGCTCCTCCGGCCTGGTGGCCCTGCACCTCGCCCGGCGCAGCCTCACGGACGGCGAGTGCGACGTCGCGGTGGTCGGAGGGGTCAATCTGCACCTCACCCCGGCCGCGCACGACGCGCTCCGTGCGGCGCGGGCGCTGTCGCCGACCGGCCGCAGCCGCGCCTTCGCCTCGTCCGCCGACGGATTCGTGCCGGGTGAGGGCGGCGCGGCCCTCGTGCTGCGGCGCCTCGCGGACGCCCACCGGGACGACGACGAGGTCCTGGCCGTCGTCCGCGGCACCGCCGTCAACAACGACGGCACGTCGCTGAGTCTGCTGGCGCCCAACCCGCTGCGCCAGCGCGAGGTGATCGAGCGGGCCTACGAGGACTGCGGCGTCGACCCGGCGTCGGTGACGTACGTGGAGGCCCACGGCACGGGCACCGCCGTCGGGGACCCGATCGAACTGCGGTCCCTCGCCCACGCCTTCCCGCGCCGCCCGGACGGCCGGCCCCGGCTGCTCGGCTCGGTGAAGACCAACCTCGGGCACCTGCTGAACGCCGCCGCGCTGCCCTCCCTGGCGAAGGTGGTGCTGGCCCTCGGACACGGTCGGCTGCCGGCCTCGCTGCACCACGGTCCCCCCTCCCCGGCGGTGGCGGAGGCGGGGTTCGCGCTGGTCACCGAGTTGAGCGACTGGGAGTCGCCCGGGCCGCGCAGGGCGGGCGTCAACGCCTTCGGCTTCGGCGGCACCAACGCGCACGCCGTCCTGGAGCAGGCCCCGCCCGCCCCGCCGCGTCCCCCGCGCCCGGGCGGCGACGGCCCGAACCTGCTGACCCTGTCGGCGGGCAGCGCGGACGGGCTGCGCGCATGGGCCTCGCGCCTCGCGGAGCATCTGCGCGACCGCCCGGGGCTCGACGAGGGCGACGTCTGTCTGACGGCGGGTGCGGCCCGTGACGAACGGTCCCACCGCCTCGCGCTCGTGGCCTCCGGCGACCTGCGCGAACGGCTCGCCGCGGCGTGCGCCGCCGATGCGCGGGCGCGGCGGGGAGTGGTCGTCGGGACCGTGACGCACCGGCCCCGGACCGTCTTCGTCCTCCCCGGCCAGGGTGATCCGCGGCCGGGCCGGGGCCGGGCGCTGTACGCGACGGCACCGGTCTACCGCGACACGCTCGACGAGGCGTCGGCCCTGGCCGGGGACGTACGGGGACGCGCGCTGACGGCCTGGTGCGTCGACGGCGACGTGACCGCGGAGGACCTGACCGCGACCGAGGTGGCCCAGCCGCTGCTGGTCGCGCACGGTGTCGCCCTCGCCCGGCAACTGGTCGCGTGGGGCGTCCGGCCCGACGCGGTCGTCGGACACAGCGTCGGCGAACTCGCGGCCGCGTGCGCCGGCGGGATGCTGTCGCTGCGCGAGGCGGTGACGTTCGCGGTGGAACGGGGCCGGCTCATGGCGGAGTCGACGGCGCCGGGCGCCATGGCGGCGGTGCGGGGCGCCGAGGAGCGGGAGGTGGCCGCCCTGGTGGACGCCTTCCCCGGTGAGCTCGCGGTCGCGGCGTACAACGGGCCCGGCCGTCTGGTGCTCTCCGGTACCCCCGAAGCGGTCCACCGGGTGTCCGGACTGCTCACCGGGCGGGGCGCGACGGTCCGCCCGCTGCGGGTGTCGCGTGCCTTCCACTCCCCGTTGATGGAGCCGGTGGCGCGGGCGCTGTCGGACGCCGCGCGGGAACTGGCGCCGTCGGCGCCCGTGTTCGCGGTGATGAGCACGCTCACCGCCGCGTGGCAGCCGCCGATGGACCCGGACCACCTGCGGGAGCACGCGCTGCGGCCGGTGCTGTTCGGCCGGGCCGTGGCACGCCTGGTCGACGAGGGGTACGACACCTTCGTGGAGCTCGGTGCGGGGGAGAACCTCACGGGTGCGATCCGCGCGGTCGCCGCCCGCCACCGGGCGGGGGGAGCGGACGGCACGGCGACCGGACCGCACCGTGCTCGGGGAGAGGCGCCCGACGGCGGGGTCCTCGTGGTGTCCGCCCCCGTGGAGCCGGACGGAGCGGACGGTCCGCCGGGCGGGGCGCGGGAGTTGGCGCAGACCGTGGCGCGGCTGTGGGTGCGGGGCGTGGCGGTGGACCGTGCGGCGTTCGACGCGGGGCGCCGGCGGGTGCCGCTGCCGCCCTACCCGTACCGGCGGCGCGGGTACTGGCCCGGACCGGCGGCGCACGGGCTGCTGCACGACGTCGTGTGGCGGCCGGCGCCGCCGCCCGGTGCCGGACCGGCCGGCCCCGTGGTGGTGAGCGGGGTGGACGCGGCGGCGGTGCGCCGGCTGGCGGACGGTCTCGCGGCCCGGGGCGTACCGGCGGTCACGGAGGCGGACGGCGTGCGCGCCCCGCGGACCGTGATCCTGCTCGGCGGACCGGCCCGGCCGGGAACGGCCGCGGACCTCGGCGCGGGACGGCTCCGGGCGGTCACGGCGTTGCGCGGGGCGCTGGCGCTGCTCGACCGGACGGGGGCGCGCCGGCTGCTGGTGGTGACCGAGGACGCGCACGTCACCGGCCACGGCACGGAGCGCGCGGACCCGGCGCAGGCGGTCCTGGGCGGGCTGGCCCTGGCGGTGCCCGAGGAGTCCGCGGGGGTGGTCGCGGACTGGATCGACCTCTCCTCCCTCGACGGCGAGGAGCAGCGGCTGCGGGCACTGGTCGCCGAGTCGGCGGCGCCACGGGCGGCCGGGGCGGTGGCCTGGCGGGGCGGAGAGCGTCTGGTGCGGCACGTCGTGCCCGAGGCGCGGAGGGAGCCGGCCGGTGCGGACCGGCTGCCCGCCGACGGCACGTTCCTGATCACCGGGGGCGCCGGAGGGATCGGGTCGGCTCTGGCCCGGGAGCTCGCCGGCCGGGGCAGGCCCGTCCTGGTGCTGGCGGGGCGCTCTCCGCGCCCGTCCGGGGGCCTGCTGGAGGAGCTCGCCGGCCTGGGCGCCGACGCCCGGTACGTCGCGGCCGACCTCACCGCGGAGGACGACGTCGAACGGCTCGTCGCCGCGCTGCCGCCGCTGGACGCCGTCTTCCACGCGGCCGGGGTCGTCCGGCCGGGCAGCCTGCGCGGGACGGACCTGCGGGAGCTGGTGGACGCGCTGGGGGCGAAGACCCTCGGCACCGCCCTGCTGGCCGAGGCGCTGGAGCGGCACGGGCAGCGTCCCGGGGTGTGTGTCGCGTTCTCGTCGGTGGTGTCCGTGCTGCCGGGCCTGGCCGGCGCGCTGGGCTCCTACGCGGCGGCGAACGCCTACCTCGACGCCTTCGCCGGAGCGGAGCGCCTGGCCGGCCGGCCGTGGCTGTCGGTGAACCTCGGGCCGTTCGCGGAGACGGGCCTCGCCGCCGCCGCGGGCGCCGGTGCTCCGGCGGCCAGTGCGGGCCGGCCGCTGCCGACCGCGCCCGCGCTGGCCGCGCTGCGGTCGGCGTGCGGCACGGACGCGCCCCAACTGGTCCTCGCCGATCCGGCGTCCGTGGCGCGTCCGGTGCCCGTGCCTCGCCCGGCGCCCGTCCCTCCGGCCGGGCGGCCCGCGGCCGTGGAGGGGGCCGAGGGTGCGGACCGGCCCCCGGCCGCGTCCGGTACGGCCGCCGCGCTGCGCGAACTGCTCGCGCAGTCCCTGGGGATCCCGGTGTCGGCGGTGGACGACGACACGCCGTTCCTGACCCTCGGCCTGGACTCGCTGGGCGCCGTCGATCTCGTCAGACGGCTGGAGCGGAAGCTGGGGCGGGACATGCCCGCCACGCTCTTCTTCGAGCACCGGACGGTGCGGGAACTCGCCGCCCACCTCGACCTCGGGGCCCCGGACCGGCCCGCCCCGGCGGTGGCGTCCTCCGCGCCCGCCGGGGACGGTGAGGACGGTGAGCCCTTCGCGCTGACGCCCGTGCAGCTCGCGCTGTACACGAGCAGCCGCCTCCACCCGGACGTCCCGGCGCGCGGTCATCTGCGGCTGACGATCCGCGGTCCGCTGGACACCGGCCTCCTCGTCCGGGCGTTGTCGGCGCTGGCCGGACGGCACGGCGTGCTGCGGCTGCGCGTGGACGACTCGGGCGCGCTGCCGACGCAGCGCGTGGTGCCGCCGGTGCCGCCGACGGACTGGTTCGAGGTGCGTGAGTGCGCCGCCGAGGACGTGGCCGGCGTCGAGGCGGCCGTGTGCAACCGGCCCTTCGACCTGACCGCCCGGCCGCCGGTGCGCGCCGCGCTGCTCCGCCAGGAACCGGAACTCGCGCATCTGCTGCTGGTCGTGCACCACGCGGCGGCCGACGGGTACAGCCTCAACGTCCTCGCCGAGGAGCTGTGGGCCGCCTACACCGCGCTGTGGCGCGGGGAGCGCGACCGGTGGGCGGCGTCCCCGGCGCCGGACTTCGCGCGGTACGCGGCGAGCGTGCGGCGCTTCGGCCCCGGCGGCGTGCCGGACGCCGACCGGCGCTACTGGGCGCAGCGGCTCGCCGCGCGCGGCGAGCCGCTGCGGCTGCCCTACGACGGTGATCCCGACGCGCCCGCGACCGGTCCGGTCGTGCAGCACCACGGCGAGTTCGACGCCGGGTCCGGCGCCGGTCTGGAGCGGCTGGCCGCCGCGCACGGCGTGTCCCTGTTCCACCTGCTGCTCGCCGCGTACGTGCGCTGCCTGGCCCGGTGGACGGGGCGCCGGGACATCGCCGTGAACGTGGCCAGGGCCGGCCGCGAGGGCCGCTTCGACGGCGTGGAACGACTCGTCGGTCCGCTCGCCGACACCCTTCCGCTGCTGTGCGAGGTGGCCGACGACGAACCGGTCGTGGTGCTGGCGGGGCGGGTGCGGGACCTGTGGCTGGAGTGCGAGCGGCACGCCGGGCCGAGCAGCCTCGACCTGGCCGGGCTGCTGCCCGGCGCCGGTGACGGGCTTCGCACGGTGAGCCCGGCGGGCTTCAGCTTCGCCCGCTTCCCGGCCGGCCTCGCCGCCGGCTGCCCGGTGGAGGTACGGGCGACCGCGGCCGGCACCGGGTCGGCCGCGACCCGGCTGAGCCTGCTGTGCTGGGCGGACGGCCCGGTGCTGCGCGTGTCGTGGAACTTCCCGGCGCCGCTGTTCGAGCGGACGACCGTGGCGCGCCTGGACCGTGAGTTCCGCGCGGAGTTGGCGGCGGCCCTGCGCGTGCCGGGAGCGCCGGCCCCGCACGGTCCGGGAGCGCCGGCCGTGCCGTCGCCGGACCGGGACGGCGTCACCGCCGCGCGAGCCGGCGGGAGCCTTCCCCTGGTCACCCGGCTGCTCGACCGGTTCCGGGCCAGGGCCGACGCGGTGGCCGTCGACGCGGGCGACGCGTCGCTCACCTACCGGGCGCTCGACCGCGCCTCCGGGCTGCTCGCGGCGCGGCTGCGCGCGCTCGGCGTGGGCCCGGGCGACCTGGTCGGGCTGCTCACCGAGCGCGGCGCGGACACGGTGGTCGGTGTGGTGGGCATTCTGCGGGCCGGGGCCGGCTGGGTCCCGCTGGACCCGGACCATCCCACGCCGCGCCTCGCCGACCAGCTGGCCCGTACGGGCGCCGGCACCGTGGTGTGCCACTCCCCCACCCGGCGCGCCGCCGAGGCCCTCGCCGGCGCGCGGGCGGTGCGGCTCGACGGCCCGGCGGACGACGAGGGGCCCGTTGCCGCCCCGGCGCCCTCCGCCCCGCCCGCCGACGCCGTGCCCGACGCCGAGGCGATCGCGTACGTCATCTTCACCTCCGGCTCCACGGGACGGCCGAAGGCGGTGCCGGTCACCCACCGGGCGATGGAGAACTACCTCGACTGGGCCGTCACCGCCTTCGGCTACGGGGCCGACGACCGCCTCGCCCAGACCGCGTCGCCGTGCTTCGACGCCTCGGTGCGCCAGCTGCTCGCGCCGCTGCTGGCCGGCGGCACCGTGGTGACCGTGGAACGTGACCTGCTGCGGGATCCGGAACTGCTGCTGGAGCACGTGGAACGGGCGCGCGTGACCGTGTGGAGTTCCGTACCGACGCTGTGGGAGCAGTTGTTGTCCGCCGCCGAGGAGCGGAGGGCTCGCGGAGCGGGGACGGCGGACCTGTCCGCGCTGCGCTGGGTGCACGTCGGCGGTGAGGCACTGCCCGTGGAGCATGTGCGCCGGTGGTTCGACCTGTTCGGGAACGGCACGCGGATCGCGAACCTGTACGGGCCGACCGAGACGACCGTCAACGCCACGTACCACGTCATCGACGCGCGTCCCGGGGACGAGGTGCGGCGGCTGCCGATCGGACGCCCCGTGGCCGGTGCCGAGCTGGAGGTCGTCGGCGCCGACGGCACCCCGTGCGGAACGGACGAGCCGGGCGAACTCCTCATCTCCGGAGTCGGCCTGACGCCGGGTTACCTGGACGAACCGGAGCTGAACGCCCGGGCGTTCACGTGGCGCGCGGGACGGCGCTGGTACCGCAGCGGGGACCGGGTGCGCCGGTCGGCGGACGGCGCCCTGGAGTTCCTGGGCCGGGTCGACGACCAGGTGAAGATCCGCGGGAACCGGGTGGAGCCGGGAGAGGTCGAGGCGGCGCTCCAGAGGTGCCCCGGTGTGGCGCGGGCCGCGGTGCTCGCGCACGAGGGGCGGCTGGTCGCCTTCGTCACCGCCCGGGCGGGGCGGCGGGACGCCGGGGAGGTGCGACGGCGACTGGCCGGGCTCCTGCCGTCGTACATGGTCCCGGCACGGGTCGTGTTCCTCGACGCGCTCCCGCTGACCGGTACCGGCAAGGTCGACCGCTCGGCGCTGACCGGTCTGCTCGACCCCGACGACCGGTCCGGCGGCGGGGGGACCGCGCCGGCCACGGCGACCGAGCGGCGGCTGGCGGCGATCTGGTCCGAGCTGCTGCGGGTGGCCCCCGTCCACCGGGAGGACGACTTCTTCGACCTGGGCGGCGACTCCCTGCTCGTCCTCCAGGTGTTCGCCCGGCTCGCGGAGCGGGAGGGGCCGCTGCCCCGGCCGACGGTGATCTACCGTCACCGCACCCTGGCCGCGCTGGCCTCGGCCGTGGACGCGGTCGCCGCGGAGCGGAACTCCACGGTCGACGCCGCCCCGGCCCGTCCGGCGGGCGACGCCCGTGTCGCCCCTTCCCCCGCCGGCCCGTTCCCCGTCACCCCCGGCCAGCGCGGATTCCTGCTCGCCGAGGAGCTCTCGCCGGGCGACGGGACGTGGCTGGCGCGGCTGCGGCTGTCCGGACCGCTGGAGCCGGAGGTCTTCCAGACGGCGGTGGATCTGCTGGTGGAGCGGCACGGCATGCTGCGCACCGTCTTCCCGGCCGGTGCCCGGCCGCCCGTCCAGCAGGAACTGCCCCGGTCACTGCGGCTGCCGGTCGTCTTCGAGACGGTCACCGGTCCCGCCGAGGTGGACGAGCGCGCGGCGGCCGAGGCCGCCCGGCGCCTCGAGCCCTGGGCCTGGCCGCTGCTGCGCCTCAGGGTGCTCACCCTGGCCCCGCACGAACACGTCCTGCTCGTGCACGCGCACCACCTCATCGGCGACGGGTACAGCGCGGCGCTGCTGGTACGGGAACTGACCGAGGCGTACGACCTGCTGGCCGGCGGCGGCACACCCCGACCGCCCGCGTCGCGGTCGGACTTCCGCGACCACGTCCTGGCGCGGGCCGGGGCCTCGCGGGAGACCGGCGCCGACGCGCCGGCCACGGCGGAGCACCGGGCCCGGACGGCCCGGGTGTGCGCCCCGTACCGGCCGCCGGTGCTGCGTACCGCCGTGGAGGGTGAGGGCGGTGCGGCGCGGGACGGCGACTCCCGGTTCCGCTCGGCGGAGTTCACGCTCGACGCACCGCTGACGGCCGCCTTGCGGGCGCTGGCCGCGTCCGCGCGCACCACGCTGTACGCGCCGCTGCTGACCGCCTACTACCAGGAGCTGACGGCGGTGACCGGCCGGCCGGACCTGATCGTGGGGCTGGCGGTGAGCGGCCGGGACCGGGCGCTGCCCGACGCGCACCGGGTCTTCGGGCCGTTCGCCGCCGCCGTGCCGGTACGGCCCGCAGGGGCGGCGGAGAAGCCGCTCGCGGACGGGGACTTCGCCGGCGCCCTGCGCCGGATCGCGGCCGAGGCGGAGGACGCGCGGGCCCACGAGGACGTGGTCCCGCGGCGCGCCGACGGGCTGCCGTCGGCCTCGCAGTTCTTCTTCACCTTCCTCGACTTCGCCGCACTGGCCCCGGTGGACGGCGGCGCGCTGCGGGTGTCGTGGGAGGCGGGGGACGGCGTGTTCCTGCCGCCGTCGTCCGCGACGGATGTGTTCATGGCGGTACGGCCCGACGGCGACGGCCTGCGGGTGACGGTCCGCGGCTGTGCCGCGGCGTTCCCGCCGGCCGCGCTCGACGACTTCGCCGGCTCGGTGCGCGGCCGTCTGGTGCGGGCCGCCGCGGGCGCCCGGACCGGGGTGCCCCGGACCGGGACACGGCGGGAGACGGTGGACGCCGCGCTGGTCGGCTATCTGCCCGCGCCGGGGCACCTGGCGCGTCTGGCGGGCCTGTCGGAGGCGTCGCTGCCGCGCGACGAGGTGCGCGCCCTGCTGTTCCCCGACGGCGCCCCGCGGCTGCTGGAGACGGTGCGGACGCCGCTGGGCCGGTCGGGCTTCGTCTGCGTCCCGCTCTTCGCCGACGAACTCGGGCGGGACACCGCCCTGGTGTCCCACACCGCTCGCGCGGTGTCACTGGCCGCCTCGCGGGGCGCGCGATGCGTGTCGCTCGCGGGGATGATCCCGTCGCTGACCGGTTACGGGTTCGACGTGCTGCGGTTCCGGCGGTATCCGACGGCCGTGACGACGGGGCACGCGACGACGGTGGTGTCGGTGGTCAGGACCGTGCACGCGGCGCTCGCGGCCACGGGCCGGGACCTGGCGGACCTCGAGGTGGCGTTCGCCGGGCTGGGTTCGATCGGCGCGTCCTCGCTCGAACTGCTGCTGGAGCTGGCCGCCCGCCCGCCGCGCCGTCTGCTGCTGTGCGACGTGCGCGGCAGCGGGCCGCGGTTGGGGGAGCTGGGGCGCCGGCTGCGCGAGCGGGGACTGGCCCGCGACGTGGAGGTCGCGGAGACACGGGGGACGCTGCCGGACGCGGTCCACGGGGCGGATCTTCTGGTGACGGCGGTGAGCGGGGCCGCCGCGGTGCTCGACGTCGACCGGCTCCGGCCGGGGGCCGTCGTGGTCGACGACTCCTTCCCCCACTGCTTCGACACCGGGCGGGCCCTCGCCCGCATGCGGGAACGGAGGGACGTCCTGGTCCTGGGCGGCGGGCTGCTGCGGGTCGGGCCCACCGACCGGGAGGTCGCCGCGGACCTCCCGGCCGCCGCCGCGGCCGGGTACCTCGCCCAGCCCTGGATCGAGGGCACCCTGGCGTCCTGCCGCACCGAGTCCCTGCTGCACGCCGCGGGGCACGGACTGCCGCTGGTGCACGGCCTGGTGGACGCGGCGGTGGCGCGGGCCCACTGGGAGGCCGTGGAACGAGCCGGGGTCACGGCGGCCCCCCTGCACCTGCTCGGTCACACCGTCGGCGCGGGGCTGCCGGACGCAGTGCCGGCGACGGACTGAGGTCCGTCGTCGGCACGGGCACGGGTGCCCGCCCTGGGGAGGGCGGGCACCCGGCCCGCGTCAGACGCCGAATTCCGCCGGTGAGATGCCGAGCACCGCGCAGGCGTCACGGACGGCGTACTGCTCGGAGGCTTCGAAACTGCCGTCGGCACCGGCGACGACGATGCCGGTCTGGACGACCGCCCTGGCCTCGACCGGCTTCTTCGCCGCCTTGGCGATGTCCTCCAGCGCCCGCGCCTTGCCCTGCTCGAAGTCGGCCGTGAGCCGGTCCACGTGCTCGTTGAACCGCTTGCGGAGCTGGTCCGCCGGGAAGTTCTGCAGCACCTCGTTGGTGACGATCAGTTCCTCCACCCGCTGCCGCTCCGCCGGCTCCACGTACCCGTCGGCCGCGGCGACCAGCGCGCACATCGCCATGCTGGCGTCCCGGTAGGCGCCGCTCTTGAGCTCGGTCCTGGCCGAGGCGAGCTGCGTCTTCAGCAGCCCGATCAGCTGGGCCTTGGAGCCGCCGGAGGACGAGCCGTGGCCGTGCCCACCGCTCTGCCCCTGCCCGAAGGGTCCCTGCTGCCGCGCGCCCCCCGACCGCGCGCTCTGCGCCTGCTGGAGAGTCCTGGCCTGGTCCTTGAGCCGGTCCCACATCGCCACTGGTGCCACCTCGGCTTCTGTTGCTGTCCGTCCGGTCCTGGCGGTCAGTCCCGGATCTTCGCGGTCCGCCTGATCAACGGACGCGGTCGCGGCCGTGTTCCCGCACGGGGAATCCTCGGCTCATCGGATGAAGGGACGCCGCACGCCGGAGCAGCGGAAGCTCCGGCGTCCCGGTCAGCGGCCGGACCGGTCGGAGGTTTAGCCGTCGCGGGACGGGTGAGGCGGCTGGGATGTCGTCGCCCCGCACCTCCGCCACCGCATCCCGTACGGGACGTCCCGCCGCGTCACAGCCGGTCCGCGCGGCCGCCGCGAGCGAGGCGGCACAGGAGGCGCGCGCCGGAGGGGACGGGAAGTCCCGGCGGGCGCCCCGGCGTGACGCGTTCTTCGACAACGCCAAGTACCTGGCGATCGTGCTGGTGGCGGTGGGGCACGCGTGGGAACCGCTGCGCGACGACAGCCGGGCCGTCAGCGCGCTGTACATGCTCGTCTACGCCTTCCACATGCCCGCGTTCATCGTCATCGCCGGTCACCACTCACGCGGTTTCGACGGCAGCGAGGGGCGCGTCAAGCGCCTGCTCACCGGGGTGGCGCTGCCGTACGTGGTGTTCGAGACGGCGTACACCCTGTTCACCCGGTGGACGGACGGCGTGCCCGACCGGCCGGTCACCCTTCTGGAGCCGCTGTACCTGACGTGGTTCCTGGCCGCCCTGTTCGTGTGGCGGCTCACCACGCCGTTGTGGAAGCTCGTGCGGTGGCCGGTGCCGCTGGCGCTCGTCGTCGCCATGGCGGCCTCCCTCTCCCCCTCCCTCGGCGAGGACCTCGACGTGCAGCGCACCCTGCAGTTCCTGCCGTACTTCGTGCTGGGTCTCTTCCTGCGGCCGGAGCACTTCCGGGCGGTGCGCCGGCGCCGGGTGCGGGTCCTGGCCGTACCGGTGTTCGCCGTGGCGCTGGCCGTGGCGTACTGGGCGGTCCCCCGGGTGACGTCCGCCTGGCTCCACCACGGCGACAGCGCGCAGGAACTGTCCGCTCCCGCCTGGTACGGCCCCGTGGTGACCCTGGTCCTCTTCGCCTCCTCGCTGCTGCTCGTCGCGTGCTTCCTCGCCTGGGTGCCGGGGCGGCGGACGTGGTTCACCGCACTGGGCGCGGCCACGCTGTACGGCTATCTCCTGCACGGTTTCGTCGCGCAGGTCAGCAAGTACTGGGGCTGGTACGAACCCGGCTGGCTGCACCGTCCGCTCGGCGCGGTCGTCGTCACCCTGGTCGCCGCGGTGGTCGTGACCGCTCTGTGCACGGCGCCCGTGCGGCGGGTCTTCCGGTGGGTGGTGGAACCGAAGCCGGACTGGGCCTTCCGCCGCCCGGTGACCGAACGGACGTGAGGCCGGGTCAGGCCTCGGCGCGGTCCGGCGCCGCTGTCGTCCCGGCGCGGCCGTGGGCCGCGCCGGTGCCGGTGGCGCGCCGCTCGTACCGGAGCGCCACCGCCGTCGCGACGGCGCCGAGGCCCTCCCAGACCCCGACGCCGATGAACACCTCCGGTGCCCTTCCGCCGATCACCGCGGCCGTGAACACCGTGCACGTCAGCAGCCTGAAGGGCACCGTCCAGCGGAAGAAGGCCCGCCAGTCGGCGAGCGCCGCCAGGACGTAGTACACGCCCATGTTGAGCGCCGCCGTCGAGGACGCCGTCACGAAGGCCGACGTGTGGTCACCGCTCCCCCGCCCGCCGGGCGTCGCGAGGCCGAGCATCGACAGCTGCGCGGCCGGCGAGACGAGGCCCACCGCGCCGAGCGCGGCGGCGAGCACGCCGAAGACGGCCATGGTCCAGCCCGAGGCTGAGCGGGGGAATCGCACGCGGTGATCGTAGCGACGACCGGGGCGGCCGCAGGTCCCTTCCGGGAGGCTGCCGTTGCTCAGCCCACCGTCCACTTCTGGTTCGCGCCGCCGGTGCAGGTCCAGATCTGCAGCCGGGTGCCGTCGGCCGGGCTGTTGCCGGTCACGTCCAGGCACTTGTCGGCCCGCGGGTTGACGATGTCGCGCGCGGCGGTGACGACCCACTGCCGGGCGGCGGCGCCGTTGCAGTCCCACAGCTGGACGGGGGTGCCGTCGGCCGTGCCGCCCGAGGTGACGTCCAGGCACTTGCCGAGCGCGCGGATCGTGCCGTCACCGCCCGCGGTCCACCGCCGGGCGGCGGTCAGCCGTCTGCGGAACGTGCGCGGAGAGGACACGGCTCCCCCTTCCGTACGGCGCACCCGTGTGCACGGGTACGCCGACCGGAGTGGTAGGGGGCAGAGGCACGTCCCTTGATCCAGGGTGTGCACCGAAAGGGCGTCACCACCCTGGCACGGACCAGGAGTCCGCGGCGCGCCTCCCCGCGGCCCGGGCCCGGTCAGGCCGTGCTGCCCCACGAGGGCCGGTGGGCGCAGCCGGGGTCGTGCTCGGTCGCGCACGACGTCCACCAGCGTTCGCAGCACGCGGCCTGCACCTCGGCCCGGGCGAGCGCCGCGACGGCCTCGTCACGCCACGCCGCCCGGCGCCCCTCCCGCTCCCTGAGGACGGCGACAGCGCGCCGTTCGTCGGCGATGACGGTCTCGCGGACGATCCCCAGGACCGGGGTGAAGGCGGCCGCGGCCATGGCGAGGGTGCTCCAGACCGGGACGGCGCCCCAGGTCCGAACGGTACAGAAGGACAGCCAGAGGGCGACGGCGACGTAGAGGACGGTGAGCGTGCGGCTGCCTCTGCTCATGGCGGTTCTCCTTCTCGGTCCCTCGTGGATCGTGCCGACCGGCCCACCACCGCGCCCCGTCGGCTCCGACTGGACTTCTGATGCCCTCGATGTGCGCCGCCATGACTCCGGAGCACGACGTGCCGCCGGCACGGCCGGCCACGGTGTCCGCGACGGCCGGGAGCGGGCGGACCCGTGCGGAGGGGGAAGGGGCGGGGCCGCGGGCCGAGGCGCGGCCTCCGTACGCGAATCCGGCGTGCGGTCCGGCCACTTCGGCGTCGGGTTCCGCGAAGGCGAGCCGTGCCGGGGGACCCGGCCGAGGGTGCCGTCCTCGGTGCGGACCGTCGGCGGCGCCCCTGGAGGGCGCCGTGCGGAGAGCGGCCTTCGGTCCGGCGGACGGCATCGGCGACCGCGCCGGTCCGGGGGTCGAACGGGTGCGCTACATTTTGCTCGCCCTCGACCGCGATCACTCACGATCCCTCACGCTACGGAGCCGGCACATCCCATGAGCGACATCGTCAACGGCCTCGGCCGGGCCACCGCCTACGGCGCACTCGGCCTGGTCCTGCTGGTCCTCGGCATCGTCCTGGTCGACGTCCTGACGCCCGGAAAGCTCGGCCGGCAGATCTGGGAGGAGCGCAACCGCAACGCCGCCGTGGTGCTCAGCTCCGCCCTGCTCGGCATCGGCGGGGTGGTGTTCACGTCCATCTGGACGACGTACGAGGACTTCGGCAAGGGGCTGGTGTCGACCGCGGCGTTCGGGCTGCTGGGGCTGGTGATGATGGCGGTGGCGTTCCTGGTGGTGGACCTCATCACGCCGGGGCGCCTGGGCGCGACGCTGGTCGACCCGGAACCCCACCCCGCGGTCTGGGTGACGGCGTCCTGCAACCTCGCGGTGTCCGCCGTCGTCTCGGCGTGCATCGCCTGACACCGGCCCTCCTCGCCGCTTCGGCGCCGTCGTCGTCCGTCCGGTTCCCGTGCCGTCCGCGGGAGCCGGACGTCCTGCGTTCCGGCCGGGTGGGCGCCGGGACGGCGGCGGCCCTCCGGAACCGCCCCGTGGCCGGACGGCCCGGTTCGCCCGCCCGGTCCGCCGCTGCGTCGCCCGGCGGAACGAGCACACCGCCGATATTCGCTTGCGCGCCCCCGCCACCCGGGTCAGTGTCTCCTGGCACCCGAGGGAGGCAGAGAAGATGACCACGCAGTCCCGCCCCGTCGACCACGAGCTCGTCCGGGCCGCGGCCCACGTCGCCCGCACGCGCTGCCGGGGCGACAACCACACCATGGCGGCCGCGGCCCGAGCCCGGGACGGCCGGATCGTCACCGCGGTGAACGCCTACCACTTCACGGGTGGCCCCTGCGCCGAACTGGTCCTCATCGGCGCGGCGGCCGCCCAGGGCGCCTACGAGCTGGACACCGTCGTCGCCGTGGGCGACCGCGACCGAGGGGTCGTTCCCCCGTGCGGCCGGTGCCGTCAGGTCCTTCTCGACTACTTCCCCACGCTCGAGGTCATCGTCGGCGGGGGCGACCGCGTCCGGTCCGTCCCCGTCACCGACCTGCTGCCGGAGAGCTACGTCTGGGCCGACCACCAGCTCGCGGCCGAGTGACCCGCGTGTCCGGCCGGCCCGGGCCGCTCAGGGGCTGTGGCAGGTGAGCGTGTGCGGCGCCGTCGACGAGCCGCCGGTGGCCGTGAAGCCGAAGGTGGCCGTGGAGCCCGGCTCGACGGTGCCGTTCCGGGCGGTGTTGCGCACGGTGACGGCTCCGGTGGTTCCGGAGTGCAGACCGTTCCAGAGGCTGCGGACGGACCGGCCGGGCGCGAGCGTCATGCCGACGGTCCGGCCGTCGAGCGCGCGGGTGCCGTCGTCGCGTACGGAGACCTCGCCCTGGAGGCCGCCGGACCAGCTGTTGACGGTGCGGTGGGTGGCGGTGCAGGCGCCACCCGGAGTGCCGGGGCCGCCGCCGGTGTCGCCTCCCGTGTCACCGCCGTTGCCCCCGCCCGTGCCGAGCCCGGCGTCTGGATGCGGCACCGCTGAACGGCGGTGCCGCGGCCTCGACGGGGCGGGCGTCGTCGCGGCGTCCGCCCGGATCACGCCGCGTACCGGCGCTCCTTCGCCGCGCGCATCGACACGGGCTGCTGCTGGACGCGGGCGGCCGTGCGGACACGGTACGTCGTCCGGTGGGGGTCCACGACGGGCTCCCCGAGGGTGATCCGTCCGGCTGCGTGCAGCTCGTCGCACTCGGCGGTGGGCAGGGCGGCGTAGCAGCCCCCCGTGCCGGTGGCGGGGTCGATCGGGCGCCAGTAGCTGTACCGGCGGCGGCCGTTCGCGTACACGGTGACGTAGGTGGGAGTGCGGGGATCGGAGACGATGCGCAGTACGTCGACGCGGTCGGCACCGAGCGGGGCGCGCGGCCGGGAGGGGGCGGTCCGGAGCACGGACGTGGACGGTCCCCTGCGGGCCGGGCCGCCTATGGGGGCGCCGGGCGGGCTGACGGCCGTGGCGTGCCTCGCGCCGGGGCCGGTGGGGGCCGCGCCCTGGTCGCCGGTCACCCGGGAGCGCCGGCGGCGCGCGGTCGGGAGGACGACGAGGGCGTTCGCCTGGTCGACGGTGGAGAGCATCAGCAGTACCTTTCCGGAGCCGGGACTCGAGACCGCCGACCGTCTACCCAGCGAGGCGCCGGTGTTGATCTCTTTTTCCGATCATTGTGCAACCTCGCACCGACAACGTCACGACGACACGGCCGGATAAGCCACCAGCGAAAGATCATCCGCTGGTTCCTGTGCACGGAAAAGGAGTTGGCGGCCGGCCTGCCCGGGCCTCGCGGGTCGTGGGAGGCCGCCGGGCCGGCCCTCGGGGACCGGCCCGGACGCCGTGCGGACCGGTCGGGCGGAGAACTCAGACGAGGTCGAACCGGTCGAGGTTCATGACCTTGTCCCAGGCCTTGACGAAGTCGCGCACGAACTTCTCCTTCGCGTCGTCGCTCGCGTAGACCTCCGCGAGCGCGCGCAGTTCGGAGTTCGAGCCGAAGACCAGGTCGGCACGGGTGCCGGTCCACCTGACCTCGCCGGTGGCCGCGTCCCGGCCCTCGAAGAGGGCCTGGTCCTCGGACGTCGCCTTCCAGGTGGTGCCCATGTCGAGCAGGTTGACGAAGAAGTCGTTCGTCAGGGTGCCGGGGGTCTCGGTGAGCACACCGTGCGCGGCCTGCCGGTGGTTCGCGCCCAGCACGCGCAGGCCACCGACGAGGACGGTCATCTCGGGGGCGCTCAGCGTGAGCAGGTTGGCCTTGTCCAGCAGCAGGAACTCGGCCGGCAGGCGGTTGCCCTTGCCCAGGTAGTTGCGGAAGCCGTCGGCGGTCGGCTCGAGCGCGGCGAACGACTCGGTGTCCGTCTCCTCCTGCGACGCGTCCACGCGGCCCGGCGTGAACGGCACCTCGACGTCGAAGCCGCCGTCCTTGGCGGCCTTCTCGACGCCCGCGGCGCCGGCCAGCACGATCAGGTCGGCGAGCGAGACCCGCTTGCCGCCGTCCTGCGCGGAGTTGAAGGACTCCTGGATGCCCTCCAGGGTGCGCAGCACCGTCGCCAGCCGGTCGGGGTCGTTGGCCTCCCAGCCGCGCTGCGGCTCCAGGCGGATGCGCGCGCCGTTGGCGCCGCCGCGCTTGTCGCTGCCGCGGAAGGACGCGGCCGACGCCCACGCCGTCGACACCAGCTCGGACACCGACAGGCCGGAGGCGAGGACTCGTTCCTTGAGTACGGCGACGTCCGCGGCGTCGACGAGGTCGTGCGTCCGCTCCGGCAGCGGGTCCTGCCACAGCAGCGTCTCCTCGGGGACCTCCGGACCGAGGTACAGCGACTTCGGGCCCATGTCGCGGTGGGTCAGCTTGAACCAGGCACGGGCGAAGGCGTCCGCGAACTCGTCCGGGTTCTCCAGGAAGCGCCGGGAGATCGGGCCGTAGACGGGGTCGAAGCGGAGCGCGAGGTCCGTGGTCAGCATCGTCGGCTGGTGGCTCTTCGACGGGTCGTGGGCGTCGGGCACGGTGCCCGCCCCCGCGCCGTCCTTCGGCCGCCACTGGTGGGCGCCTGCGGGGCTCTTGAACAGCTCCCACTCGTAGCCGAAGAGGATCTCGAAGAAGCTGTTGTCCCAGGTGGTCGGCGTGTTGGTCCACGTCACCTCGAGACCGCTGGTGATCGTGTCGGCGCCCTTGCCGGTGCCGAAGGTGCTGCGCCAGCCCAGACCCTGCTCCTCGAGGCCGGCGGCCTCCGGGTCGGGGCCGACGTGGTCGGCCGGGCCCGCGCCGTGGGTCTTGCCGAAGGTGTGGCCGCCGGCGATCAGGGCGACGGTCTCCTCGTCGTTCATCGCCATCCGGCGGAACGTCTCGCGGATGTCGCGGGCCGACGCGATCGGGTCCGGGTTGCCGTTGGGGCCCTCGGGGTTGACGTAGATGAGGCCCATCTGGACGGCGCCGAGCGGGTCCTCCAGTTCCCGGTCGCCGGTGTAGCGCTCGTCGCCGAGCCAGGTGGTCTCGGGGCCCCAGTAGACGTCCTCCTCCGGCTCCCAGACGTCCTCCCGGCCGCCCGCGAAGCCGAAGGTCTTGAAGCCCATCGACTCCAGGGCGACGTTCCCGGAGAGGATCAGCAGGTCGGCCCACGACAGGCTCCTGCCGTACTTCTTCTTGACGGGCCACAGCAGGCGCCGGGCCTTGTCGAGGTTGGCGTTGTCCGGCCAGCTGTTGAGGGGGGCGAAGCGCTGCTGGCCGGCCCCGGCGCCGCCGCGCCCGTCGCTGATGCGGTAGGTGCCCGCGCTGTGCCAGGCCATCCGGACGACGAGCGGGCCGTAGTGGCCGAAGTCGGCGGGCCACCAGTCCTGGGAGGTGGTCAGCACCTCGGCGATGTCCCGCTTCACCGCCGGGAGGTCGAGGGCCCGGAACGCCTCGGCGTAGTCGAAGTCCTCGCCGAGCGGGTTCGCCACGGCCGGGTTCTTGGCCAGGATCTTCAGGTTGAGGCGCTCGGGCCACCACCGGTGGTTCCCGCCGCCCTGGGTGGGGTGCGGGGCGCGCCCGTGCGCGACCGGGCAGCCACCCGCTTCCTCCGCCTTGGGGTCGGTGACGATCGCGTCGTGGTTCTCGGTCATGGGAGTCCTTCCGGACGAAGAGGTTCGCGCAGTTCGGGTACTGCGGGAGGGCAACAGCCGGGGCGCGGGCCCCGACGGACGACCCCGGCCCCGACGATCACGAGGCCGTGACCGTGGGACGCGGCCGGGCGGGGCGCGTCCCCGACCGCGCGGTCGACGTCGGCGGCCACGCCGCGGGACCGGCACCCCGGAGGGCGGTGGTGGTCCCCGACGCGTCCCCGTGGCGGGCGGCGCCGGCCGGTGCGACACGGGGCGCACCGGCCCTGCCTCGGTGAGCGCGTGGAGCGCTCCGTGCACCGCCTGCGGGGAGACACGCCCTGTGCGCCGTCGCGCGGAGGCCCGCACCGCGGAGCTCCTCGGCGGTGGTCGACGGCCGGGATGCGGTCATGCGCCGAACCTATAGGCCCAGACGCGAATAATTCCAGAGAACGAACCAGTCCAGTCTTGGGTCGTGTCCGATAACTGCGGGTGACTCCCGGGTTGCGCCGCGCCGTCTACGCCGACGCGGCGGCGGTGTCGTCGTAGACGAGCAGCCCGTCGTCGCGCAGGCGTGCACCCGGTGTGGGGCTGTGCCGTGTGTGGCGCCCGTCGTGCATCAGGTGACGTACCGGCACGCGGCGGGCGAGGAGGGCGAAGTCGGCGATGAGCCGCCGGTGGCACCGCCACCACACGGATTCGCTGCACATCACCGCGGTCGGCTCGCGGGCCGCCTGTTCCAGCAGGGTGTCCATCGCGGTGACGAACTCAGGGGTGCGGGTGTGGGCGGCGTAGCCGCGGAAGGACTCGTTGCGCCAGACGGTGTCGGGCGAGTCGGGCGGCGGTTTGCGGAAGCCGCCCAGGTCCCGTTCCCACCGGTAGGCGATGCCGGCCTCGGGCAGCCATCCGGCCAGCCGGGCCCGTGCCAGGTCGGGATCGCGGCGGCTGCCGGGGCCGATCCGGACGTCCACGACGGCGGTGATCCCGGCGTCGTGCAGCAGGACGGCCAGCGCTTCCCGGTCCGCGGTGCCGTGGCCGAAGGTCGACAACTCGCGCGGAGTCATGGGGCACCTCCTGGCGGCCGGGTCAGGCGGCGGGGTCCAGGCGGACGCAGCACCGGCCCGGTTCCGGCGCCGGACAGGCCTCGAACCCCGTGTCCCCGATCCCTTCGAGGACTCCTCGCATCAGGTGCAGGTTCATGCCGCACACCGTCTCCGTGTGCGCGCGGGCCAGCGCGTGGAAGGGGCAGTTGCCCAGGACGACGGATCCGCCGTCGCGCCGCGGCTCGAAGCCGTACCGCTCCAGCACCTGGAGGACCTCCGTCTCCTCGCCGTCCGTCCCGAGCCGTACGCCCAGTTCCCGCGCCCTGCGGTGCAGCACCTCGCGCACGGGTTCCCCGCCGGCAGCGGATTCCTCCACGGCCTGGGCGAGCAGCCGGCCGGCGAGTTCGTAGCGCCGGTCCGGGAGGCTGACGGCGATCTGCGCGGCCGAGCGGCGGTAGAGCTTGGCCGGACGGCCCGCGCCGGGTCCGCTGCGTCCGCTGCGCCGGACGTGGAGCACGTCGAGCAGGTTCTCCGCGGCCAGGCGGTCCAGGTGGAAGGCCGCGGTCTGCCGGGCCAACCCCAGGGCCTCGGCCGCCTCGTCCCGGCCGACCGGGTGGCGCCGGCCCGTCACGTAGTCGTACAGCCGCCGGCGGGTGGGCTCGCCGAGAGCGGCGATGGCGGAGATGCCCCTGTCCCGTACTTCTTCCGTGTCGTCCACGAACACCAGTGTAAAAGCAACGGCCATTGACTAAAGAGAGAATCCGCGCTTCTATCGTCAATGAGAGTTGTCAATAGAAGAAAGGTGCAGGCCATGGCCTCCACAACCACGAGCGGAGCGCCGGTCACGCCTCGGCGGGCCGCGCTCACCGACCCCGGCTACCAGGCGTACGTCATCCTGCGCACCGGTTTCACCGTGGCGCCGATCCTGTTCGGACTGGACAAGTTCGCGAACCTCCTCGTGGACTGGCCCGTCTACCTCGCACCGTGGATCGACGGCATCGTCCCGGGCAGCGCGCAGTCGGCGATGTACGCGGTGGGGGTGATCGAGATCGTGGCCGGTGTCGTGGTGGGCATCGCGCCGCGCTTCGGGGGCTGGCTGGTCGCCGGCTGGCTCGCGGGCGTCATCGTCGACCTGCTCACGCTGTCCGGCCACTACGACGTCGCGCTGCGCGACTTCGGACTGCTGCTGGGCGCGGTGGCGCTGGCGCGGCTGGCCCGGCACTACGACGGCAACCGGGCCTGACGGGCGGTCAGTACAGGACGCGCAGCGCTCCGGGCAGGACCCTGACCGTGACGGGGAGGACCGCGTCGACCTCCCCGTCGGTGCCGTAGGGGACGTCCCGGTCGGCCTCGATGCGGATCTCGCCGCCCCGCAGGATCCGCACCTGGGGCCGGCGGACGTGTGCGCCGGTCCTGAGCTCGTTCATCAGGGTGAAGAACAGCCGCCGGGGCGCCTCCTCGATCATCACGACGTCCAGCAGGCCGTCGTCCACGCGGGCGTCGGGGGCGATGATGCGGCCGGACCCGTAGAAGCCGGAGTTGGCGGCCACCACCGTGTACCCGGTGTGGGGGTGCTCCTCGCCGTCGACGGTGACCCGGTAACGGACGGGACGCCAGGTCGTGACGGCCCGCAGACCGCCCGCGTAGTAGGACGCGGACCCCTTCAGCAGCCTGGACCGGTTGGCGTGGCGGTTGGCGAGCGCGTCCACACCGGCGTACACGCTGCCGAGGACGACGGTGCGGTCGTGGACGGCCGAGTCGACCTCGATGGTGTCGACCGGCCGCGGCTCGCCGTGGAGCAGGACGCGGGCCAGGGCCTCCGGGTCCCGGGGCAGTCCCAGGGCGCGGGCGAAGTCGTTGCCCCGGCCGGCCGGGACGAGGCCGAGGGCCGCCCCGGTTCCGCTGAGGGCGCCGCCGACGCCGCCCGCGATGCCGTCACCGCCGACGGCGAGGACGATCCGCCCCCGGTCCCCGGCGTCGCGGGCCAGTTCCCGCGCGTGGGCCAGGCTGCGGCTGTACTCGGTCCGCAGTTCGGCGCCCTCCTCACGGAGGTGCCGGGCCACGGCGAGCAGCGCGGCCGCTCCGGTGGCCGCGCCCGCGGTGGGGTTGACGACGGCGGTGAACTGTCGCATCGGGATGCCTCCGGGGCGGGCCGACGGGATGGGGACGGGCGGGTGGCCTGAGGGGGTTCCGGATCAGTCGGCGGGCAGGAGGACGCCGGGGTTGAGCAGTCCCGCCGGGTCCAGCCGCCGCTTCACGGCGCGCAGGGCGTCGACGCCCAGCGGGCCCGCCTCGCGGACGTACCAGTCCCGGTGGTCGGTGCCGACCCCGTGGTGGTGGCTGATCGTGCCGCCGGCGGCGAGGATCGCCTCGTTGGCGGCGTGCTTGGCGCGGGTCCAGTGCGCCACGGGGTCCTCGCCCTGGGCCGAGACCACGGTGAAGTACAGCGAGGCGCCGTTCTCGTAGACGTGGGAGATGTGGCACATGACCAGCGGCGGGGTGCCGGCCTCGGTGAGCGTCGCGGTGAGCGCGTCGCGGACGGAGGCGTACAGCCCGGGGACGCGGGACCAGAACGTCGCCGTCTCCAGCGTCTCCGCGAACGCCCCGGCGTCGAGGAGCGCGTCGCGCAGGTACGGGGCCGAGTAGCGGCCGTGCACCCAGCGCCGGCCCGGCTCCTCGCCCAGGGGCGTGCCGCCGCACGCGCGCAGGACGGCGGCGGCGCGCTCCCTGCGGTAGCGCGTGTCCTCGTCCGTGCCCTCGTAACCGGCGACGGCCGTGCAGCCGGCGGCCTGCCGTGCGTCGGAGCCGATGGCCTGCGGGTTCGCCAGGCCGACCAGGGTCTCGGTCTCGTCGGACAGGCGCAGCACGGTGGGCCGCGGTCCGTCCTGGGCGATCCGGCGCAGCGCGGCGGCCCCCTGCTCGAACGAGGGGAAGTGCCAGCCTTCGTAGACGGCGGTCTGCGGGACGGGACGGACGCGGACGGTCACGGAGGTGATGACGCCGAACGCGCCCTCCGATCCGAGGACGAGCTGACGCAGGTCGGGTCCGGCCGCCGAGCGGGGGGCGCGGCCGGTGTCGAGGGTGCCCTCGGGGGTGGCGAGGGTGAGGGAGAGCACCATCTCGTCGAACCGGCCGTAGCCGGCGGACGCCTGGCCGCTGGAGCGGGTGGCGGCGAAGCCTCCGATGGTGGCCCACTCGTAGGACTGGGGGAAGTGGCCGAGGGTGAAGCCGTGTGCGGCGAGCAGCGCCTCGGCCTGCGGGGCGCGGAGGCCGGGCTGCAGGGTGGCGGTGCGGGAGACGGGGTCGAGGTCGAGCAGGCCGTCCATGCGCCGGAGGTCAAGGGCGAGGAAGGCGCCGCGCGGTTCGGGGGCGAGGCCTCCGACCACGGAGGTGCCGCCGCCGAACGGCACCAGCGGCAGGCCGTGTTCGGCGCACACCCGCAGGACGGCGAGCACCTCGTCGTGGTCCGAGGGCAGGAGGACGGCCGCGGGGATCGCGGCGACGTCGCCCTCGCGGATGCGCAGCAGGTCGGGGGTGGACTTGCCGCGCGTGTGCCGGACGCGGGTCTCCGCGTCCGTGCGCACATGGGCCTCGTCGCCCAGGGCCGCGATCAGGGCGCGGCGCGCGTCCGGTGCCAGGGGGCTCCCGGGGACGGCCATGTCCTCGAGGGCGACGGGCCCGGCCTCGCGCGGCTTCACGCCGAGCAGATCGCGCAACAGCCCGATCACCGTGTCGGGCAGCGGCGTCGCCTTGGCCGGGTCGCCCCAGCCGCTCCACAGCATGTCCATGACTGTCGTCCTCACAGGTCGGGATGAGCGATGCCGTCGCCGGACGGCCTCACATGGCGTTACACTGTTACACATGACGCCTATTCGTCACAACGCTTCCGGCGGTTCGGACAACGACGCGGTGCTCGACGCGGTGCGGGACTGCGTCCTGGCCGTGGGGGTCCGCCGCACCACGCTCACCGACGTGGCCCGCCGTGCCGGGGTCTCCCGGATGACGCTGTACCGGCGGTGGCCCGATGTGCGGTCGCTGGTCGGCGACCTGATGACCCGGGAGTGGATCGCGGTCGCCACCGGGGCGATCCCCGAGCGCGGACCGGGGGTGCCCACGCGTGAGGTGCTCACCGAAGGGCTGGTGGCGGCGGTGCGCGCCTTCGGCGCCCATCCGCTCTTCCGGAAGATCCTCGACGTGGACCCCGAACTGCTCCTGCCCTATGTGCTGGACCGTCGGGGGGCGAGCCAGGAGGCCCTGCTGGAGCTGCTGGCCGGCTCCCTGCGCGAGGGGCACGCCGACGGCTCGGTGCGCGCCGCCCACCCGGAGCGGCAGGCCCGGTCCGTGCTGCTGGTCGTGCAGTCCTTCACCCTGTCCCTGCGCACCATGACCGACGAGGACGACCCCGAACTCGCCACCGAGGCCTTCCTCGGCGAACTGCGCGGCATCCTGGAGAGGACCCTCACGCCATGAACCCCCCCGGCGCCCCCGCATCCGCCTCCTCCCTGTCCGCCGCCCGGCGCGCGCGTGAACTGACCGACTCCGTGGGCGGTCCCGTCGTCGACGTGCTGGTCGTCGGCCTCGGCGCCACCGGCGCGGGGGCCGCGCTGGACGCCGCCGCCCGCGGGCTCAGCGTGGTCGCCGTCGACGCCCACGACCTGGCCTTCGGCACCTCCCGCTTCAGCAGCAAGCTCATCCACGGCGGGCTGCGCTATCTCGCCTCCGGGCGGCTCGACGTCGCCCACGAGAGCGCGGTCGAACGCGGGGTGCTGATGGAGCGCACCGCCCCCCACCTCGTACAGGCACAGCCGTTCGTGCTGCCCCTCACCCCGCTGGTCTCCCGCGGCCAGGCCGCCCTGGCGCGGGCCGGCCTCCGGGCCGGCGACACGCTGCGGCTCGCCGCCCGCACGGCCCGGGCCACCCTGCCCCCGCCGCGCCGGCTCTCCACGGTCGAGACCCGCCACCTCGCCCCCGCCCTGCGGTGCGACGGACTGCGCGGCGGTCTGCTGTCCTGGGACGGCCGGCTCACCGACGACGCCCGCCTGGTGACCGCCCTCGCCCGGACGGCCGCCGCGCGCGGAGCGCGGATCCTCACCCGGGTCAGAGCCCTGGAGCTGACCTCGACGGGGGCCCGGGTCCGTGACGAACTCACCGGCGAGGAGGGCGAGATCCGCGCCCGCGCGGTGATCAACGCGTCCGGTGTCTGGGCGGGCGCCCTCGTCGACGGCGTCCGGATACGGCCCTCCCGCGGCACCCATCTCGTCCTGCGTCCCGAGAGCCTCGGCCCCCTGACCGCGGGCCTGCACATCCCGGTCCCCGGGGAGAGCAACCGCTTCGTCCTCGTCCTCCCCCAGGACGACGGCCGGGTCTACGTCGGCCTCACCGACGAACCCGTGGACGGCGACGTCCCCGACGTGCCCCAGGCACCGGAGACGGACATCGGGTTCCTCCTCGACGTCCTCTGCTCCGTCCTGCACGTCCCGGTCCACCGTGCCGACGTGGTCGGTGCCTTCGCCGGTCTGCGCCCCCTGCTCGACACCACGGCGGGGAACCCGGACGCGGCTCCGAGGACCGCCGACCTCTCACGCCGGCACGCGGTGCTCACCTCGTCCGAGGGCGTCATCACCGTCGTCGGCGGCAAGCTCACCACGTACCGGCGCATGGCCGAGGACGCCGTCGACACCGCCGTCCGCGTCCGCGGGCTGACGGCCGGGCCGTCCCCCACCACGTCCCTGCCCCTGGTGGGCGCCGCAGCGCCGCACGTCCTCGCCGGTCTGCCCGCACCGCGTCGGCTCGTGCGGCTCTACGGCACCGAGGCCCCGGCCGTCCGGGCGCTCGGCGCGGGCGATCCCCGCCTCGACGAGCCGGTGCTGCCCGGGTATCCGGTCACCGGCGCCGAACTGCTCTGGGCCCTGCGCCACGAGGGGGCGCTCGACGAGGAGGACGTCCTCGACCGCCGCACCCGCATCGGGCTCGTCCCCGCCGACCGGACCGGGGCCCTGGACGCGGTGCGCGCGCTCCTGGACGGGGAGTCGGCACAGGACGGTCGAGCGCCCGGTCACCGTCCGTGGACGCCGACCTCGTGGAGCGAGTAGCCCCATTCGGTACCCCGGTCCAGGAACCGGACGCGGAGGTGGCGGGCCGGTGAGGGGGTGAACACGGCCGTGTCCAGGCCGCCGTCGCCGGCGGTGGTGGACCAGACGGTGCGCCAGCCCGTGCCGTCGACGGACAGCTCGATGCGGTACGACGTCCCGTACGCGCGCTCCCAGTCCAGGGTGACCCGCCCGACCCGGTGGGTGGCGCCGAGGTCGACGCGGAGCCACTGGTCGTCGCTCCAGTCGCTGGCCCAGCGGGTGCCCCGGTCGCCGTCCACGGCCCTGCCGGGCGCGTAGCCGGTGAACGGGTTCCACTCCGTCGAACTGGCCGTGGCCGCAGCGCCCTCGGCGAGGTTCACGCCTGCCCGGTGCCGCTCGGAGGCCCCCCAGGTGTCGAGGTAGGACTCGGCACCCCGGAAGAGGTCGTCCACCACCTCCTGCCCGCCCACGCGCCGGATGTCCTCGATCCAGTCGGGGACGAGGCCGTAGTGCGCGGCGCCGTCGGTGTTCAGGTCCCAGGTGCGTTCGCCGGTGGTCTGCCGGTCGAGGACGGACCCGCCGTCGACACTGCGGAAGGGGTACGTGACGGGGTTCGGGGCGTCCGCGCCGCGCGGGGCCGGCCAGCCGCCGACGCCGTTCATGTCCGTGCCGTAGCCGTAGCCCACTCCGTACTCGTCGCGCAGTGCCTCGGTGCGCTCCGCCTCGGCGATGAAGCCCTCCGAGCCGTGCATGTACTGGGCGACGAACCCGCCGAGGCCGTAGACCCGCTCGGTCCAGTCCAGGTCCATCCAGCTGTGCGAGGAGAGGACACCGGGGTACGACGCGGCCTCGAAGATGTCCAGCACCCGGCCGGTGGCCTTGACGCTCATGTGGTCGATCTCGAGCATCATGTTGCGTTCCATCATGCCGCGCACGACGTACTCGCCGAGTTCGGTGAGCCCGCGGACGTTGCACCGGGCGTCCTCGTCGTACGACGGGACCTCCACGCCCGCCGGGAGCCTCCTCTCGGCCTCCGGCGCGGCGGCCAGGCCGACGGGGTTGTCGTGCTGGGGGCCGGTGCACCGCTCCGTCCTCCAGAAGGTGCCGGTCGACAGGAACTGCCCGACGTTGATCGCGGTGCCGAGCGCGCCCTCGTCGAAGCGGACCCCGCACAGCGCGTTGTCGAACTTGTGGCACAGGAACATGCTGCGCACGCCCAGCGCGTACAACTCGTCCAGGCCGGCGTCGATGTCGGCCTTGTCGCACTGCGGGACGTCCAGGATCTGCTTGCACCCGAACGGCTCCGAGGTCTCGACCCCGAGGACGACCGCGAGCTTGCCCTGCTCGACGACGTCCCGGGCCTGCGCGCTGTCGGTGACGATCCGGAACCAGCCCTTGCCCGGGCCGCCGTACATCCCGTCGATGTAGGCCTGCATGTCGTACGTCAGCCTCGCCTGCAGCCGGATGGACGTCATCTCGTCGCAGCCGCGGTCCTTGAAGAAGTACACGGAGCAGATCACGCCGTTGGTGACGAGGTCGTTCACCAGTACGCGCTGTCCGCCGCGCCAGGCGCGCTCGATCCAGGCGTAGTAGTTCTGCTGGTGGGTCAGGGAGTCGTGCGCGGGCCAGTCCGCGAACGTGGGCCAGCCGACCGGATCGTGCCTGCCGTCACCGCCGTTGGTGATGAAGTCGAAGATCGCCAGCGATCCGTCGGGGTAGTGCTCGGGGCAGTCCTCGAGCGCGTCGGCGATGCCCTTCTCCGAGAACGGCTTGCCGCAGATGAGCCGGCCGCCGAAGGCCTCGTTGGACATGACGTGGTTGTGCGCGTCGACGAACCCGCGCACCTCGCCGTCGGCGTCCGTGCCCTTGAACGGCTCGCCGGTGACGCCGATCCGGGAGTCCGGTGCGGGCCGCGCGGCCGGCTCCCACCAGTCGCCGTCGGCCGCGGAACTGGGCGTGGGACCGAAGGCCGCGGCCAGCACGAGGAGGAGCAGCGATACGACGGCGACGCGGCGCCGTCCGTGATCCGTGGTCATTGCGCACGTCCCTCCGGCGACGGAGTTGTCATGGCCGGTGCAAGATATGGGCAGAGAATCGCTACTGGCGCGTACGGCGTCAAGAGCGCGGGCGTCATCCGCGCCCGGCGCCTCCGCCTCCCGGATTCCGGCCGCGACCGGTTCCGTCCCCGTGCGCCGCGGCTCGGGGTTCACCCGAGTGCGGCACGGGGTCACGGGGACGCGGGTGAACCGCCCGGGCACTCCCCGGCCCGCACCCGTCCACGGCAGACGAACGGCGGGACGGCCCCGCCCGGAGCACCGGGACTACCGCTCCGTGCCCGTCTCGTAGTGCAGGGAGATGGAGCGCAGGACGTCGGCGGACGACACGTCGGTGCGGCCCTCGTCGTGGACCTCGGCGAGCTGCACGAAGGCGAAGGTCAGGGCGGAGGCGATCTGCACGATGGCGGGGCCCAGCTTCTCGGTGACGATGCCCGCCACCTCACGGGCGCTCGCGTCGGCCGGCAGCTGGATGTGCGGCAGCATCTCCTCCAGGAGCGCGGCGACCGCCCCGTTCCTGGTCACGTCGGCGTCCGGGTCCTCCCTCAGCCGCCGCCGCATCTCGAGGGCCTCGGTGAGGATGCCGACGCCCCGCTGCATGATCTCGCGCTGCTCCATGCGCACAGCCTAGGCGTGTTCGACGGTCGCGAGTGATGACTGGCCCGGTCTCATCACTTACGGCTATCATCCCTTTGCATATATATGGGCGTTTTGTTCCGAGGGCGACTTCCGCGCGGGTCTCCTCGCCCGGGTGAGTGATCCATGTCCCGTACCGGTTCCACGGACGACGGCGACGAGCTGCTGGCCAGGCTCCGGACGCTGACGGCGCAGGCGCGCGCGCAGGCGGAGGTGCAACGCTCCCGGGTCGAGCTGGCCATCGCCCTGCAACGGGGCATGCTGCCCAGGGGACTGCCGACCGGCGACGGGGTGCGGCTGGCCGTGCGGTACGCGCCCGCGTACCGGGGCCTCAACGTCGGCGGCGACTGGTACGACGCGTTCACGATGCCCGACGGCCGCATCGGTCTGTCCATCGGCGACGTGCAGGGACACAACATCGAGGCGGCCGCCTTCATGGGACAGGTGCGGGTCGGGCTGCGGGCGCTCGCCTCCGTCGACAGCGACCCGGGCGAGCTCCTCTCCCGGACCAACGACCTGCTGCTGTCCCTGAGCTCGGACCTGTTCGCCACCTGCACCTTCATACGGCTCGACCCGTCCAACCGGGTGCTGGAGAGCGCACGGGCCGGGCACCTGCCGTGCGTGTGGGCCACCGCGGACGGCCGGTCCGGGATCACGGAGGACGAAGGGGGCCCTCCCCTCGGCATCCTGCCGGGTGTGTCCTACCCCGTCACCCGGTACCGGCTCGACACGGGCGGTGTGTTCGTCATGCTCACCGACGGTGTCGTGGAGGGCCCCTCCATGCCGCTCGACGAGGGACTGGACCAGGTGGTACGGCTCGCCGGCATCGCGGCGGTCGCGGGAATGAACGCGAACGCGCTCGCCGCCGCCGTGATCAAGGGTGCGGAGCGGGTGGGGCACGACGACGACGCGGCCGTTCTGGTGATCGGGCACGACCGGCCGGTCACTCAGCCATAGGGCCGCAGGTCCGCGCTCCTCGCCTCGCCGACGTGCGGGCCCCGGTGTCTGATGGCTGGTGTGGTGGCTAGCCAGGATCCGCGTGCACCGGTCGTCCTCATGCTCGAGACGCTGGCGGTCGCCGTCTGCTACCACGCGGCCGGACGGCTGGGGCTGCTGCGGAACCTGATCGTCGAGGGTGCGGTGGTCAGTCCCATCTGGCCGCCCACGGGAGTGGCGGTCGCCTCCCTGCTGTTCTTCGGGCTGCGCTGCTGGGTGGGGATCGCACTCGGCGCCCTGTCCGTCCTCATGACGCTCACCTCGCTGCGGTGGTCCTCGCTGGGTGTCCTCGCGGGCAGCACCGCCGCACCCGTGTGCGGGTACCTCCTGTTGCGCAGGGTGGGATTCCGCAGCGACCTCGCACGCTTGCGGGACGGTCTCGCCCTGGTGTTCCTCTGCGCCCTGGGCGCCATGCTGATCAGCTCCTCGGTCGGCGCCGGTCTCCTCGTGGCCACCAGCGATCTGCCGGGACACGACTTCTGGACGGTGTGGCTGGCCTGGTGGGTGGGGGACGCCATGGGCGTACTGATCGTCACCCCGTTGCTGCTCCTGGTCCACCGCGCGCGCCCCGCGATGCGCTGGTCCCGGTCGGTGGAGGCGGTGGTCCTGGCGGTCGTCGCGGGCTGTTCCGTGCCACTGGCCACACACGGCCCCCTCAGCCTGCTGTTCCTCGTCTACCCGCTGCTGATCTGGGCGGCCCTGCGGTTCCAGCTCGCCGGCAGCATGCTGTGCGCCCTGTTCGCCTCCGTCATGGCCACCCTCGCTGCGACCGACCACGTCGGGTCGTTCGATCGGCTCTCCTCCGTGGGGGTCATGGTCAAGCTCCAGGCCTTCAACGGGACGATGGCCCTGACCGCCCTGCTGCTGTCCGCGGTGATCACCGAACAGCGCAACACCAGACGCTCCGTGGAACGCGCCTGCCAGGAACTGGTCGAGGTGCTGGAGCACCTGACGGCCGGGGACACCGCGTCCAACCGGGCCCCGCGGGACGAGGACGGGCGGCAGCGGGACGACGACGGACGGCAGCGGGACGACGACGGGTGAACGCACGGGCGCCGCGGCCCGCCGCACGGCCCGGTGGCGCCCTGACCGTCGTGGCCGAGGGGCCGGAGGTGCTGGTGAGTGATGACGGACGAGTCGGCCGCCCCGGCCGCTCCCCGAGCCGGCGAGGGTGCCACGGGGCACGGCCGTGCCCGCCGCTCCCGGGTGCGGCACCGTGCCGGCGTCCACGGGATGCCCCTGCTGCGGCGCGCCCTCGACGCGGTGGTCCTGCCGGAGGACGGTGCGTCCTTCCGGGGCGCCGGCCCGTCCGCTCCGGCGAGCGCGAAACCGACGAGGGCCTTCGGCAACGGGTCCGAGCGAGCGGACACGGCCCCGGACCCGGCGTCGGTGACGGTGCGGGCACCTCGGCGTGCGGACCGGCGCACGGCCGTGAGCGCCGCCCGAACGGGCCCCGGCCGCGGTCGCGTCACCGGCGCAGTGAGTGGGCGTCGCCCATGACGATCACCGGGTGCCGGTCGGGGTCGAGTGCGCGCAGGAGTTCCCTCATGTGCCGCTTGCCGAGGCTCACGCACCCCTGGGTGGGGCCCTGGTGGTCGACGTGCAGCCAGATGCCGCCTCCCTTGTCCGCGCCGAGCGGGCGGGTCTCGTCCAGCGGGGAGGTGCCCGGCTCGCGGTTGTAGTCGATGGCGATGACGTAGTCGAAGGACCCGGCCAGCGGCTCGCCCTCGAAGCCCGTGCCGCCGACGCTGAAGCCCTCCGACTGGTCGTACGGCAGTTCGGTGCCGGGATCGGGCAGCAGTCCCCCGGCGTCGCTGAGGGTGAACACCCCGATGGGCGAGCGGAGGTCGCCCGCGCGGTGATCGTCGGTCCATCCCCTGAGGGCATTGCGCGCGGGCCACGCCGTGTCCGCCTCCCACCCGGAGGCGGTGCGCCGGTACAGCACGGCCTCGGAGTGGTTGGCGTTCCTGTCCGGGCCGGTGACGACGACGACCTGGCCGGTGTCCCCGGGGATCTGCGCCAGCGTGCGGGGGCCGAGGCCGGGGAGACGGGCGGGCGCCGTCGTCTCCGCCACGGCGCCGGTCCCGCCCCGCGCGGTGCCCTCGGCGCCGGGTGGGCCGCCCACCGGCACGGTGGCCGCCGGGGCGTCGCGCGCCGTGCCGTCGGCGGTCGCCCCGCATCCGGTGAGGGCCGCCAGCAGGACGAGGAGGACGGCCGGCAGCGGCAGCCGGCCGCGCGTCCGGACGAGGACGCCGGTCTGCCGGTCGCCCCGGGACGGAGCGCGGTGACGCGCGCGGGAGGGGCAGTCGATCGATGAGGCCATGTCCTCAGCGTGACTTCGACTTCCCGGGGGCGCCCCCGCCCGGGTCCCGAAGACCGAACCACGGCGCCCGTCCGTGTGACGGGCCGTCCCCCGGGTGGCGTACGGGCCCTTCGCGGGGCGGCGCGGCCGTACCATGGCTGGCCACCGGGGAACCGAGAGAAGGGGCACCGCCATGTCCGAGAACACGATCGCCGCCACGGACCTCACCTCGCAGTACACCGCCCAGGTGGCGGGCGACCTGGAACGCAACGTCAAGGAACAGGAACGCGTCGCCGCGGAGATCGCCGCGTTGCAGGAGCAGTTGACCGTGCTTCAGCGCGACCACGCCGTCCTGGTGAACATGCAGCAGGCGCTGGGCATCGCACCGGCGCCCGCGGAACCCGTCGCCGCGCCCGGGGACGGCGCGGTGTCCGACGGCGCGACCGTACCGGCTCCGCGGCGGAGGAGCCGCGCCGCGTCCGGGGCGGGCAGGCCGAAGCGCGGGAAGAAGGCCTCGGCGGCGTCCCCCCGCGCCGCGTCCGGGAAGTCGGTGCGCGCGTCGTCCGGGGCCGGGGCGGACCGGACCGGGGCGGACGGGCCCAAGACCGACGGGCCCAAGAGTGACGGGCCGAAGTTGGTCGAACTCGTCCGGCGGCACCTGGCCGAGCAGACCGAGCCCCGTTCGGCGGCGGAGATCACCGCGGCCCTCGGCGAGGCCCACCCCGAGCGCCCCGTCCGGACGACGGTCGTCCGCAGCACGCTCGAGGGTCTCGTCGCCCGCAACCGGGCCCAGCGCACCAAGCAGGGCACGTCGGTCTTCTACACCGCGGCCGACGGCGCCGAGCAGTCCCCGGAGGACGAGGAGGGCGCCCGGCCCTGACACGGCCTCACCACGAGGCCGCGCGGGAGGGATCCGTCGGCCCCGCCCGGAACGCACCCTCCCCGTCCCGCGCTCACCGCTCCCCGTGCCGCACCTCCACCGGCTCGAAGGCGATCCGGGTGCGGGCTCCCGTGCCGACCCAGGCGACCTCGACCGTCCCCTCGCGCACCCGGACCTCCCCGACCGCCGCCCGCAGGGGCACGGCGTCGGTGTCCGCGGTGAGGGACGCCAGGCTCACGTGCACGGAGGTGCCGGCGCAGCGTCCGGTGAGGCGCGGGACGCGGGCCCAGCGGGTCCAGGCCGTGCCCTGGGGGGCGCGCAGGAGTTCCGGGACGGGGTCGTCCCAGCCGTGCAGTCCGTACAGGGCGGAGGTGAGGGGCTCCTCCGGACCGGTGGCCCAGCCGGTGTGGGTGAGACGGGCCCCTTCCGGCGCTCCCGTGACCCGGTGCACCCGCAGCTCGTACCGGCCGTGCGCCACCGTGACGCTCTCCACCCGCAGGCCGGGGACCATCGGCGGGCCCTCGGCGAAGACCGGTCGGTGCCAGGAGGCCGCCCAGCCCCAGCCGTCACCGTGTCCGGCGCCCAGGGGGTGGATCCGGCGGCGCGCACTGCGCCGGCCGCCGGTCTCCACCGACAGGTGGTTGTCCGGGACGTTCCCCGGTGCCGTGGGGCCGGTGCGGGTGGAGTAGGCCTGGCGTCCGTAGTGCGGGTCGTCCCCGGCCGCCGTCTCCCCCTCGTGCGGGCGCACGTGGTCGCTGCCGTGGTTGTGGAGCCGCACGATCCCGTCGGCCCGCGTGGCCTGGACGAGCAGCCCCGGCGCGGGCAGCGCCAGCACGCGGTCGGCCTCCTCCACCGGGGCGGCCTCCTCACGGGCCGTCCACAGGGCGTCGTCGGCGGGGGCGAGCAGGGCGACGAACGCCTTCGACGCCCAGTACGGCGACGCGGGGCCCGAATAGCTCTGCAGGGTGGCCTCGTGCGGGCCGTGCCAGCCCGGACCCAGCAGTCCGTCGGCGGTCAGCGCGCCCCGGTCCAGGAAGTACCGCAGGCCGCCGCTCGCGATGCGGCGCGAGGCGCCCGGCGTCAGCGGGGTGTGGCCGGTCACCGCGCCCAGTGCGACGGCCGCCGAGGCGGCGAAGCGGTACGTCAGCGACCGGCCGAAGTGCAGCGGTGCCCCGTCGGCGCCGGACATCAGGGAGAGGCCCTCCAGGTGGGTGCGCAGCCGCGCCCCGTGGTGGGCCAGGGCGTCCGCGTCGCCGGAGAGGTGGGCGTCGAGCACCGGGTACAGGTGCAGCGCCCAGCCGTTGTAGTGGTCGAAGGCGCGGCCGTCCCCGTCGGCGTACCAGCCGTCGCCCCGGTACCAGCCCTCCAGCAGTTCCAGCGCGCGCCGGCGGGCCGCCGCCGTCTCGGCGTCGCCGCGGCCGACGGACTCCAGGAACCCGGCGACCGTATAGGGGAAGAGGTACCAGTTGTTGGGCGCGGGCGTGTGCCGCAGCGCGCCCCGCAGCCAGTCCTCCGCGCGGTCCCGCACGCCGGCGTCGAGCTGCTTCCACAGCCAGGGCGCGGTCAGCCGCAGGCCGAGGGCGACCGACGCCGACTCGACCATCGGCTGGCCCTGCACGTCGTGGTCGAGGATCAGCGGCCAGGACTCGGTGTCGTCGCGGCCGGGGGTGCGGGTGCCGGCGGCGAGGCCCTGCGCGTAGCGCTCCAGCAGGCCGTGGGGGTCGTCCCCGCCCGCTCCGGCGACGCGGAAGGCGGCGGCGAGGAACGTCCGGGCGTAGCCCTCGAGGCCGTCGGAGCGCACGCCCGAACGGGAGGGGCGCCCCGGCAGGTCCAGCAGGGCGCGGCCCGGGGTGCTCCAGCGCCAGGCCGCCGTGAGGAGCCCGTCCGCCACGGCCTCCCAGTGGGCGCGGGTGTAACCGGTGCGCGGGCTCAGGTCACGGTTCTCGGCGGGCAGTTCGAACGGGATGCTCATGCGAGGAAGGCCAGCCTTTCGCGTCGTACGGGGTGGAGGAAGCCGTCGCCGGACGCCCAGCGGGCGATCTCGGCGAGCGCGAGATCGGCCAGGCGGCGCCATTCGTTGCCCTGGGAGCCCGCCAGGTGCGGGGTGAGGAGGACGTGCTCGCACCGCCACAACGGGTGGTCGGGGGGCAGGGGTTCGGGATCGGTCACGTCGAGCACGGCGCGGATCCGGCCGGCCAGCGCGGCGTCGGTGAGCGCGTCCTGGTCGACGACCGCGCCGCGCGCCGTGTTGATCAGCACGGCGCCGGGCCGCATGGAGTCGATCAGCTCGCGGCCGACCAGTCCGCGGGTCTCGGGCAGCAACGGGGTGTGCACGCTGACGGTGTCGGAGCGCCGGAACAGCTCGGCCAGCCCCACCCGTTCCACGCCCAGTTCGCGCGCCTCGTGCTCCGCCAGGTACGGGTCGTGCAGCAGCACGTCGATGTCGTGCGGGCGCAGCAGGTCGACGACCCGGCGGCCGATGAGGGACGCCGACAGGATGCCGACGGTGCGGCGGTGGTTGCCGACCGAGCGGGGTGTGCGCAGCCAGTCCGGCCGGGTGCGGGAGGCCCGGTACTCGCACGCGGTCTCCAGGACCTGTTTGCCGGTGAGCAGGATCATGGCGAGGGTGTACTCGGCGACCGGTACGGCGTTGGCCGCGGCGGCGGAGGAGATCTCGATGCCGCGCTCCCAGCAGGCGTCGGTGACGTGGCCGCGGACGCTGCCCGCGGTGTGCACGACGGCCCGCAGGCGTGGCGCCGCCCGCAGCACGTCCGCGTCCAGGGGCGGGCAGCCCCAGCCGGTGACCAGCAGGTCGACGTCGGCGAGCAGGGTGCGGGCGCGGGGCGTGGTCAGGTCGTCCAGCGCCGGCGGGGGCGCCAGGTCGCACAGCGCGGCCAGCGCCGCGAGGGACTCGGCGTCGAGGACGGCCGGGGCGACGTCCGGGGACATGGCCAGCGCGGCGCGGGGGCGGAAGCCTGGGCCGGGCGTGGGCTCGGTCATGAGGTGACGCAACTCCTTGCAGGGACGGGCTACTTCACGGCGCCGGCGGTCAGACCGCTGCGCCAGAAGCGCTGGAGCAGGGTGAAGGCGAGGATGAGGGGCAGCACGGCGAGCAGTGACCCCATGATGACCACGGGGTAGTACTCCGGCGAGACCGACGCGGAGCTGTTCCACGCGTACAGGCCGAGGCTGACCGGATAGAGGTCCTGGTCGGAGAGCATCACCATGGGCAGGAAGAAGTTGTTCCAGATGGCGGTGAGCTGGAACAGGAAGACGGTGACCAGACCGGGGCCGAGCATGCGCAGGGCCACCCTGACGTAGGCGGTCAGCTCGCCCGCGCCGTCGATGCGCGCGGCCTCCAGCACCTCGTCGGGCACGTAGCCCTGGCTGAAGACGCGGCCGAGGTAGACGCCGAACGGGTTGAACAGGACGGGGACGAACACGGCCCAGAAGGTGTTGACGACTCCGGCTTCGGAGGCCATCAGGTACAGCGGCAGGGCGAGGACGGTCTGCGGCACCATGACGGCGGCGAGCACCAGCCCGAACAGCTTCTCCTTGTGCCGGAAGCGGTACTTGTCGAAGGCGTAGCCGCAGGCCACGCTCACCAGGGAGCCGACGGCGGCGCCGAGTACGGCGTACAGCAGGCTGTTGACGTACCAGCGTCCGTACTGGCCGCCCTCCATGGCGAACAGGTCGCCGAGGTTGGTGGAGAAGGAGAAGCCGCTCGGGGACAGCAGGTCGCTGCCGAACAGCGCGTCGCGGTTCTTGGCAGCGGCGAGGACCAGCCACAGCACGGGCAGCAGGGTGTAGAGGACGGACAGACCGACCACGGCGTTGACGGTGGCCCGGCCCAGCAGCCGGGGGCGCGGCAGGGTGCTGTCGGTGGCGCTCATCGGGCCTCCTCGACGGCGGCGCTGCGGCTGGTGAAGCGGGTGACGCCGTAGGACAGGGCGATGGTGCACAGCAGCAGGACGACCGAGGCGGCCGCGGCCAGGCTGTAGTTGTTGCGGGTGAAGGCCGCGTCGTAGATGTACATGCTGGGCGAGAACCGGGAGTTGATCATCGGTGAGGACTGGCTGAGCAGCATCGGCTCGGTGAACAGTTGCAGCGCCCAGATCAGGGTGAACATGGCGACCATCACGATGGAGGACCGCACCAGCGGGGCCTTGACACGGAGCGCGGTGCGCACCGGGCCGGCGCCGTCGACGACGGCGGCCTCGATCACCTCGCGGGGGACGGCCTGCAGGGCGGCGTAGAAGACCACCATGTTGTAGCCGAGGTTGCTCCACAGGGCGATGTTCACGATGGACGGCAGGACGGTGTGCACGCCCAGGAAGTCGACGGTGATGTCGGCGCGGGAGAACAGGTCGATGACCGGGCTGATGCCGGGCGTGTAGAGGTACAGCCAGATCAGGGCCGCGATGATGCCGGGCACCGCGTGCGGCAGGAACAGCCCCAGTTGGGCCCAGGCGCGCAGCCGGACGGCTCCGGAGTCCAGCAGCAGGGCGAGGGCGAGGGCGCCGACGACCATGAGCGGGATGTAGATCAGGCAGTACAGGGCGACGGTGCCGAGGCCGCCGAGGAAGGTGGGGTCGGTCAGCACGGCGGCGTAGCTGCGCAGTCCGACGAAGACGGTGCGCTCGGGGCCGAATCCGAGGCCGGGCTGGTCGTCGCTGAAGAAGCTGAGGTACGCGGCGGTGCCGACGGGGATCAGGAAGACGGTGACCAGGAGGAGGAAGAAGGGCGCCATCAGCACGCCGCAGGCGCCCAGTCGGCGGCGTCGGGCGGCCTTGCGGCCGCGGTCGGCGGGGGCGGCGGCGCGCGGTGCGGGGACCCGCACGGGTTGCCCGGTGGTCGCGGTCATGAGGGGTGTCACCTGCCTTTCGGGCGGCTCAGGTGCTGTGCTGGGTGGTGGACAGTCCGAGGGCCTTCAGGTCGGGCATGGTGCCGTCCTGGGCGGTGCGCACCGCGTCGATGAGGGAGCCGCGGCCCGCGCTGACGCGCGCGAAGGAGTCCTGCATGACCTTGCCGGTGGCGGTCATCCGCGGGCCCCAGACCCAGCCGTCGCGGATCTTCTCCGCCTCCTGCCGGAAGAGGGTGTAGATGTCCTGGCCGCCGTAGTACGACCGGTCGAAGGCGTCCCGGCCGACCGCGACGAGGGCGGAGGCCGCCGGGTACTGGCTGCTGGTGCCGCTGGACAGGCGGGCGCGCAGGGCGTCGGGGTGGGAGACCTGCCAGGCGATGAACTCCATCGCGGCCTCGGGGTGGCGGCTGTCCTTGGTGACGGCGAACGTGGAGCCGCCGTGCGTGCCGACGGCGGGGCGGTCGGGGTCCCACTGCGGCAGCGGGGCGATGCGCCACTGGTTCTTCTGTCCGGGGCGCGCGTTCATCTGGGCGCCGGCGTCCCAGGCGCCGCTGAGACGGGTGAGGACCAGTCCGTCGCCGATCTGCGCGTCGGACTGCCTGCTCTCGACGGCGTTCATGAAGACGTCGTCGCGGTCGATGAGGTCCTGCCAGTACGCCGCCACGCGCCGGGTGGGCGCGTCGGCGAGGGAGACGTTCCAGGCACCGTCGCGGGTGTCGAACCACTGGGCGCCCGCTTGCCAGGAGTAGGCGGCGAACTGGGTGGCCCCGTCGGTGGGGAACAGCACGATCCGCCGGTCGGGCGCCTTGCGGCGCACCACGGGTGCGAGGGCGGCGAACTCCTCCCAGGTGCCGGGGACTTCGAGCCCGTACCGCTCGAAGAGGTCGGCGCGGTAGTGCAGGACCATGGGCTCGACGTCGAGCGGGACGCTGAACACGCGCCCCTGGAAGGTGGTCAGGCCGAAGGCCTGCGGCAGCAGCCTCGTCCGCAGGGAGTCGCTGACGAGGTCGGTGATGTCACGGGCGACGCCGTCGATGGCGAAGCCCGGCACCTGCGGGTACTCGATCGTCGCGACGTCGGGGGCGTTGCCGGCCCGGGCGGCGTTGCTGAGTTTGGCGTAGCCGCCCTGGCCGCCGGAGGGGATCTGCTGGAAGTCGACCTGGATGCGGTCGTGCGTGCGGTTGAAGGCGTCGACCACCTCCTGGCTGCCGCGCAGGGCGGACCAGAAGGTGATGCGTGTGGCCTTGCCTGCTCGTGTCGTGCTGCGTGACGGGGTGTCCGTGCCCCCGCTACAGGCGCCCAGGGCTCCTGTCAGCGGCACGGCGGCCATCGCGGCGAGCACGGATCGACGGGGGTGTCGACCGGGCATGGTGCCTCCCGCGGCTCCTGCGTGTCTGGGACACGGCTGTTCGGGACACGGGAATCCTCAACGCCCGACCGACAAACGGTCAATAGATCGATCAGAAGAAAATGAAACGTTCAAACGCTCACCCTGCTGATGCGGCGGCGCCGGACCGCGCCCGGGTCGACCCGCGCACGCTCAGCGCCGGCAGCAGTTCGACCCGCCGCACCGGGCCCGCGGCGCCGCGCGGTGCGGCGAGCCGCTGGAGCAGCAGCTCGGCGGCCGCCCGGCCGACGTCCCCCTTGGGCGGGGCGACGGCCGTCAGGGGCGTGGTCCCGAGCCCGGCCACCACGTCGTCGTAGGCCACGACCGAGCAGTCGTGCGGCACCCGCACCCCGTCGTCCGCCAGCTGCTGCACCAGCATCAGCGCGTCCACGTCGCCGTGCAGCACCGCCGCCGTGGCCCCCACCTCCCGCAGCAGCGCCGGCAGCTCCGCCGTCTCCCCGGCCGTGTAGGGTCCGTCCCGGCCCGCCTCCGGAGCGCTCAGCGTCCACGCCCAGGCCTCCACCAGCGGGTGCGCCTCGGCGATCGCCGCGAACGCGGACCGCAGGGTGCGCGCGGTGGGGCTGTCGTCCCGCGTGGCGAACACGATCCGCCGGTGGCCGAGCCCCACCAGGTGCTCCACGGCGAGATGGGCGCCGTAGCCGTGGTCGGTGCAGACCGAGTCCATCGCGTGCAGCGCGCTGCCCGGCCGGGGCCGCCGCTCCATCAGCACCGCCGGCACGCCCAGCGCGGCGAGCCAGGCGTAGTCGCCCTCCTCGTCGGCGCGGGTGCGCCAGCGCGGGGCCAGCAGCAGGCCCGCGGCGCCGTCCGCGAGGGCCCGCTCCACCAGCGGCCGCTCGGCCCCGGCCACCTGCGGGGCGATGTGCAGCGCGATGCGCCTGCCGGCCGCCTCGAGCACCGCGCGGGCGCCGTGCAGGGCCTCGTACAGGTAGGAGTGCCGCTCCGGGACGACGACGGCCACCGTGTCCCCCTCCGGTGGCGTCGCCGCGGGGAGCTCCTGCGCGGCGAGCGCGGAACGGACGACGCCGTGCCCGCGCCGCAGCCTGCCCTCGCGGGCCAGTTCCTCGACGTCCCGCCGCACCGTCACCGCCGACACCTGCAGCTCGGCGGCGAGGTCGCTCACCCGCGCGGCCCCGCGGGCCTCGATCGCGGCCAGGATCCGCTGCCTCCGCACCTCGACCGGTTCCCGCATGAGGCCTCCCCGCGCCTGATGTTCGTTTGAACGATACGGGCATCATAACGATCGTCCGGGCGCGGAAACCGTCACCGCCGGCCCGTCGGGCCCGCTCCCCGCCGTCAGCCGGCCGCGGTCACCTCCACGGCGAGGTCGTTGTCGACGGTGTAGTAGGGCCGTACGGCGGCCCCGCCGACGGTGACCCGCGGATACACGTACACCCCCTTGCGGTCCGCCACGTCGTCGAACAGGCGGCCGATCCTGACCGGCGGCGCGTCGGCCGCGGGCCGGAGGAAGGCGTCCCAGACCCGGGAACCGGCGGCCGCCGCCGCCAGTTCCCCGCAGTCGACCGTGAAGGAGAAGGCCCCTCCCCCCGCCGGGTGCGGCCGGTACGAGCGTTCCGTCCCCCCGCCGCCGCGCAGCCGCAGCCGCACGGCGGCGTCCTCGGCGAGTTCCGCGCCGTGGAGGCGCGCGCGCACCGTCATCGCCCCGTCCGCGATGTCGACGGGGCCGGCCTCCACGTGGGCGGTGCGCCGCCAGGCCCGGAGGGCGAGGAAACCGTCCTTGGTGGCGTACGGCACCCTGACGGTCACCGGGGACGTCCACGCGCGCGTGCCCCCGTCGACGAGCGGGCGCAGGTCCCGCAGACCGGGGCGCAGCCGCTCACGGGCGGCGTCCGGTGCGCGCAGCAGATACGCGTCCCAGCGGCCCTCCGCGAGCGCGGGCCGGGGTTCCAGCACGGCGCGGACGTGGCCGTGCTCGCCGCAGGTTTCGAGGTCGAGGGTGTACGACTGCTCCTCGGGCCGGCCCTTCTTCGGCCGCAGCACCAGCAGCAGCCGGGGGCGGTCGGCCGACGGCAGCCGCAGGCGGAAGGTGATCCGGCCGTCGGTGTCGGCGGAGCAGTCGGTGCGGACTTCCGTGGTGGGTGCGGTGCTCATCGGCGTCCCTTCCGTACGGTGCGCAGCGCTCCGGAGGCGGCGGCGTGGGCGAGGTCACGGGCGGCGTGGCCCCGGCTGATCAGGGCGTGGGACGTACCGGCCCGGCCGGGTCCGCCGCGCCGTCCGCTGTTTCTGGCCGCCACCGCCTCCTCGAACAGGCGCTCCGCCTGCGCCACGACCGGTCCGGGGGCGAACCGGCGTGCGTGCTCGACGGCGGCTGTGCCCATGCGGCGGCGGCGCTCGTCGTCGCGTATCAGCTCCAGGAGCGCCGCGCCGAAGGCCCGGCTGTCCCCGACCGGGACCAGCCGGCCGTCCTCGCCGTCCTTGATGATCTCGCCCGGTCCGTAGGGACAGTCGGTGCTCACGACGGGCAGCCCGCAGCGCATCGCCTCGACGATGGTCATGCCGAACGGCTCGAAGTCGGACGCGGTCGCGCCGATCGATCCCTTGACCCACTCGGCTTCCATGGGGCTGGCCGAGCCCATGAGGAAGACGTTGTTCCACAGGCCGAGCGTCTCGATCTGCGCGCGCAGCCGGTCCTGCTCCTCGCCCTTGCCGTAGATGCGCAGCTGCCAGTCGGGGTACTCGGCCACGACCTGGGAGAACGCCTCGACGATCAGGTCGTACCGCTTCACCGGGACCAGCCGGCCGGCCGCGATCACGATCTTGGCGCTGCCGTCCGCGGCGGGCAGGACGGGGTCGGGGACGCTGTTCGGAAGTGCCTCCACCCGTACGCCGGGCAGCCGCATCTTGCGCCGGTAGGCGCCGGCGTCCGCCTCGGTGACGGTGGTGAGCACGTCGAGCCGGCGGTAGGCGCGGCGCAGCGCGGTGCGCAGCGCGGGCGAATGGTTGTCGAGGGTGAGGTGTTCCTGGCCGACGCGCACGACGCGCTGCGGGGCCTGGAGCGCGAGGTGCACGTTGAGGCCCGGGCGGGTGCCGATGACCACGTCGGCGTCCGTGCCCTCCAGGTACTCGGCGATCCGCTGGTCCGTCAGTTCGCTGTACTGGTGGTGGCGGTACTCGGCGGAGGGGAACACCCTGGCCGGTCTCCGGTGCAGCGGATGGTCCTTCTCCCGGCGCAGGTCCACCAGTGCGCGCAGCCTCACGTCGGGGTGCGGCGTGAGGTTGGGGTGCTCCCGGTGCCGCAACACGGAGACGACCTCCACGTCGTGACGCTCCGTCAGGGCACCGGCCAGGTTGAACGTGGTGGTGATCGTGCCTCCGATCCCATAGGCGTTGTGGATCAGGAAAGAGATCTTCATGGAGCTCTAGACCCCATGAAGCGTTCAGGAGTTGTCCGCTGTTATCACTTTGTGGCCGCTCCGGCGGCCGGCCTCGTGGAGGCCGGTCGCCGGAGCGATCCCCCGTATCCCCCGTGATCCCCCGTATCCCCGTGATCCCCGGCGGTTACGAGCCGGCGACCGGGTAGCCGTGCCAGGCGCCGTAGTAGTTGGTGCTGCTGGCGGGGTTGTCCTCGACCATCCTCAGGTTGGTCAGCACCCCGTCGACGAACTCGGTGCCGCAGTACCCGTTGACCGGGCTGGAGGTCTGGTAGGCGCTGGAGGAGGTGGTGTAGTAACCGCCCCACACCGAGTGGTTGTCGTCCTCGCCGTCGCAGTAGTCGAACCACGTCCCGTCGTAGGCGTGGGTCGCCCAGTCGCTCCCCTGGTAGACGTCGCTCGCGCTGGCCGGCACCGCCCACAGGCCGACGGATGCCGCGCTGACGGCCAGGGTGCCCAGCACCGCGGTGATCGTGCGTCGCATGTCCAGTTCCTCTCTCCGGTTGCGGATCGTGCTGACTTCCGGCTCGCCCTCATCCCGTTCCGTCCCGGCCGCCCTCCTGCGAGGGCCCGGGGGCGGACGGCTGCGCGGCGAGCGCTTCGGCGACGTTCTCCGCCCGTACGTCCTTCAGGCGCTTCAGTCGGCCGAGTCCGGTGGCGTGACGGCTGATCAGCTCGCGCTGGTGCCCGGCCGTCACGTCCACGAGCGTGGGCAGGTAGCGGACCTTCCCCTGGCACCGGACGTCCGCCACGGCCACCGCGATCTCCTCCTCGGTGGGGTCCCGGTCCCGCTTCCAGCGGGGATCGTGCGCGGCGGCCTGCGGCGAGTCGTAACGGCGGCCGGCGCCGGCCATGCAGGAGCGCCAGTCGCGCAGGACCGCCGACAGCCGGGGGTCCCGGAGGCTCGCGGCGGCCGCCTGTTCCGCCAGACGGCCGGGAAGGTTCCGGTCCGCCGAGGGGGCGCCCCGCACGAGTCGCCGGGCCGCTTCCCCGCGGCACCCGTTCCGGGGAACGGGCCGGCCGCCGGCCTCCGTGACCAGGCCGTGGAGCACCTTCCGCACGGCGGGAGGGATGTCCCGGTGCTGGTCCAGCAGCGCCGCCACCCGAGGGTCGTACGTGCTCCAGGGCGGTGGGTGGTACCCGTGCCGTTCGGCGTGTTCCGGATCCACCACCCCGAGGCGTGCCGCCTGCCGCGACAGGGCCATTCGCCGGCCGGTCTCCAGAGCCGTCCTGCCCGGTCCCTCCCAGCGGAGTCCGAAGCGGGCCAGACAGGCGCGCTCCAGCGCCGCCTGCGCCCGGTCGGACCGGCCCTGCTCCTCGGGGGAGGTCTCGTAGGCGTCCAGCGGGAGGCCGATCCCCGGTTCCGTCGGCGGCAGCGGAGCCGGGGAGTGTCGCGAACTCCCCGCCCCCGGCTCCGCGTTCCCCGCCCCCGGCTCGGTGCTGCATCCCCCGGCACAGCACACGAGGAACACGGCGGCTCCCACTGCCCGGCCGATACGTCGCATCACGCTCCCCTGCCCTCCGTGGGTGCCCCGGGCACCGGCGGGACCGGACGCGTCGGGGGTCCGGTCCTGCTGCCCTCTGGTCGGTCCCACCTTGTGCCCCTGGCCGGGGACGAACCTTGGGACGGCCTTGAATCGCCTGGTGGGGGCGGTTGCCGGGTGACTAACGTGAACGGGACGGAGGGGGACGGATGGTGGTGGAGTTCGGTCTGCTCGGCACGATCGAGGCGCGCGTCGAGGGACTTCCGGTGAACGTGGGCCACATGCGGCAACGGTGTGTGCTGGCCGCTCTGCTCGTGGACGTCAACCGTGCGGTTCCGGTGGAGGCGCTCATCGACCGGGTGTGGGGCGAGCGGGCGCCGCAGCGGGTCAGGGAAACGCTCTACGGGTACCTGTCCCGACTGCGCCGGGCTCTGCGGACGGCACCGGGGGTGGCCATCTCGCGGCATCCCGGGGGCTACGTGCTGGAAGCGGACCCGCTGTCCGTGGACCTCCACCTGTTCCGGGACCTGGTCGTGCGTGCCCGGGAGGCCGACGACACCCGGGCGGCGGCCCTGATGCGGCAGGCGCTCGGGCTGTGGCGGGGCGAGCCCTTCGCCACCGTGGACGTCCCGTGGTTCTCCGATCTGCGCCGGGCCCTGGAGCGCGAGCGGTTCTCGGCCGAACTGGACCACATCGACATCCGGTCGCGCACCGGTCACCACGGTGAACTGCTGCCCGAGCTCACCGTGCGCGCCCGCGAACACCCGCTGGACGAGCGCCTGGCCGGTCAGCTCATGCTCGCCCTGTACCGCACCGGTCGCACCGCCGACGCCCTCGCCTGCTACGAGGACATCCGGCGGCGGCTGGCGCGCGAGCTGGGCACCGACCCGGGGCCGCGCCTGCGCGGTCTGCACCGGCAGATCCTCGCCAACGACCCGGCACTGTCCCCTCCCGAGGCCTCCCCGCGGCGCCCTGCCGCGGGCGCGGCGACGCGGTCGGTGCCCCGCCAGCTGCCCGCTCCGCCCGCGTTCTTCGTCGGCCGTGACGCGGAACTCGCCGTCCTGGACAAGCTGCTCGCTCCCCAGACCGAACCGCGCACCGCCATGCCCGTGTCGGTGATCTGCGGTGCCGGCGGGGTCGGCAAGACCTGGCTCGCGCTGCGCTGGGCACACAGCAGGCAGCAGCAGTTCCCCGACGGGCAGCTCTTCGCCGACCTCCGCGGTTTCACGCCCTCCGGGGACCCGGTGGACCCCTTCGTGGTGATCCGCGGTTTCCTCGAGGCCCTCGGCGTCGCGCCCGGGCGGACACCGGCCGCCCCCGACGCCCAGGCGGCCCTGTACCGCAGCCTCCTGGCGGACCGGCGCATGCTCGTCGTCCTGGACAACGCCCGTGACGGCGAGCAGGTCCTGCCGCTGCTGCCGGGCACGCCCGCCTGCACCGTCCTGATCAGCAGCCGCGCCCAGCTCACCGGACTGACGGCGTCGCACCAGGTCGCCCACCTGACGGTCGACGGGTTCGACTCCGCCACGGCGCGCGAGCTCCTGACCGGCCGGCTGGGTGCCGAACGGGTCGCCGCGGAACCCGACGCCGTCACCACCCTGGTGGGCCGGTGCGCCGGGCTCCCCCTCGCCCTGAGCGTCGTGGCCGCGCGGATCACCACCAACCCGGTGTGCACCCTGACCGACCTGACCGAGGAACTGCGCGAGAGCAGCACCCGCCTCGACGCGCTGGACACCGGCGAGAGCGCCACCGACGTGCGTACCGTCCTCGCCTCCTCCTACCGCGCCCTCGATCCGGACACCGCCCGGGTGTTCCGCCAGCTCGTGCAGGCACCCGGCCCCGACATCGCCCGGCCGGCGGCCCTCAGCCTCACGGGCCTTCCCCGGGCGGAGGCGCACCGGGCGCTGAACCGGCTCCGGGCCGCCCACCTTCTCCAGGAGCACGCTCCCGGCCGGTTCGGCTGCCACGACCTGCTGCACACGTACGCCCTCGAAGTGGCCGGGTCCGTGGACGGTGCGGAAGGCCGGGCGGCCCGCCTCCGGGTCCTCGACCACTACCTGCACACCGCCTGGTCGGCCGACCGCGTCCTGCACCCGCACCGGGACCCCGTCCGTCTGCCGCCCGCCGTGCACGGCGTACGACCGGAGGAGCTCACGACCCATGACCAGGCCATGGCCTGGTTCACCCGGGAGCGCCCGGCGCTCGTCGCCGCCGTGCACCAGGCCGCGCGCCACGGCCACGCGTCCCACACCTGGCGACTGGCCTGGGCCCTGACGACCTTCCTGACCCGAAGCGGACGGTGGAGCGACGTCGCGGCCGTGCACACCGCGGCGCTGGAGGCCGCGGTCCGGCTCGGTGACGCGGACGCCCAGGCCGAGTCCCACCGCGCGCTCGCCTGGGAGCGCATCGAAGCGGGCGACCACGAAACGGCGCACCGCCTGCTGACCCGGGCGCTGTCCCTGGCCGAGGACAGCGGTCAGGAACGGTCCGAGGCCCACACCCACCTGGCTCTCGGATGGCTCCACGAGCACACGGGCGACCGGTCGGCGGCGCTGCACCACGACCAGCAGGCATTACTCCTGTTCACACGGCTGGGCCACCGAGCCGGGCTGGCCCGCGCCCTGAACGCCGTGGCCTGGGACCACGCCCAGCAGGGCGACCACCGAACGGCCGTGGCCCACTGCGAGCGGGCCATGGCCATCCAGGGAGAACTCGGTGACCTGCGCGGGCAGGCCGACACGCTGGACACGCTCGGCTGCGCCTACCAGCAGCTAGGGGAGCACGCGCGAGCCCTCGCCTGCCACCGGCGGGGCCTGGAACTCCACCGTGCGCTGGGCCACCGCTTCAACGAGGCGGAGGCCCTGGTGCACCTCGGTCAGGCCCACCGGGCCCTGGGCGACCGGGACGCCGCGGGACGGGCACTGCGACAGGCCCTCGACGTCTACCGGGACATCGAGGTCCACCCCTCGCACCTGGAGCGGACCCTCGCGCTGCTCGACTCGCTCGGCACCGACGGCACCGACGGCGGCGTCACGCGGTGACCCCGGGACCGCGTCAGGCCCCGGCGCCCGGGGCCGGGTCCCGGCGCTGGATCCGCATGCCGGGGCGGCGGCGGTGGACGGTGAGGTAGGTCAGGCCCTCGGGGCCGGCCGTGAGGGCGCGGGTGGAACCGTGCGGGAGCCAGGTCAGGGCGCCGGCGGGGAGGGGGTGGGTGCCGTCGGGGGCGGTCAGGGTGCCGTCGCCGGCGAGCACGAGCAGGAGGACGTCGAGGTCGGGCTCGCGGTGGGTGTCGACCCGCTGTCCGGGCGGGACGCGGACGACGTTGGCGTCGAGTTGCCGGCCGGACTCGGCGAGCCGCCACAGGGCGCCGGCGGGCGCGTCGCCGAGGGCCGCCAGCGAAGCCGTGTCGCACAGGATCCGGGGGAGCGGGACGTCGCCGCCCGGCGTGCCCCGGACCTCGCTGCCGTCTGCCGTCATCCGGTGTCACCGTCCCGTGTGCCCGACCGCGCCGGCCGCCCGCGGCCGTCCTCCGGAGGGGAACCTAGCACGCCGGTCCGGGCAGGTCCGCGGGCCGGTCCGGCAGGACGCGGCCGGTCTCCGCGGGTCGTCCTCCCGCCGGAGCCGGTGGCCGCGGCCGTCGAGGAGGTGACGCCCCGTCGGTCCGGGGAGCCTGCGGGGAACGCCCCGATCGCGTCGGCCCTCCACGCGGTGGACGCGTACGGGCCGCCTCCGACGGACAGGGACGGCCGGGGCGGTCGGCGGCGCCGGGGGCACCGGGCCCCGGGAAGCCGCGGACGAGCACAGCGTCAGCGTGCCGGCGCCCTGCTCCGCCACGTGCGGCCGGCCCGCGGGCGAGGGGACGGGCCGGTGTGCGGGGCCGTTCGCGGAGTGCGGTGGCCCGGGCCCTGCGGGGGACGTCCGAAGCTCTCCGGTGCCCCGGTCGTCGCCCTCACGTGTCGCGCGCCCCGGCACCGTCCACCGCCCACCCGAGGGGGTGCACCTGCGTGCCGCCGGGTTCGGCGGCGGTCGGTTCGCCGCCGGCCTCGTTGAAGGCGGTGAGCGCCTTGACCAGCGCCTCCCGCTGGCGCGGCGCCAGCCGCTCGACGATCGCGGCGATCTCGGCGCGGCGCCGCGCGGTGACGTCCTCGACGATGCGCCGGCCCTCGTCGGTGAGGCGCAGCAGCGTCTCCCGGCGGTTGGCGGGGTTGGTCTGCCGGTCGGCGAACCCGGCCGCGATCAGCCGGTCGACCATGCGCATCGCGGTGGACGGGGCGACCCGGAGCAGGTCGGCGAGTGCGACCAGCTTGGTCGCGCCGCGGGTGGAGAGCACCACCAGCATCCGGAACTGCGGCAGCGTCACCCGGTCCTCGACGGCGGCCAGCGACCGCGCCGAGACGGCCACCAGCAGGCGCGAGGCGGTCAGGACCGCGCGGGTGACCGCCTCGACGTCGTCCACGGTCCCGACGGGTGTCTCACGCTCCGGCATGTGTCCTTTGTACATCGCCCGCACCCCGCCGGGGCCGGCGCCCGCTCACCCGGTGGACGCGGGGCCCCGGTCCCCGCGCCGGTGATAGCGGAGCAGGAGCATCGCCGCGTCGTCGCCGGGCGGCCCGCCGGCGTGCTGGACCAGGTCCTCGCGCAGGGCCTCCAGGGCGCGGTTGGCGTCGGGTTCCTTGAGCAGGTGCGTGCGCTCGCCCAGCGGGTAGAAGTGCCCGTCCCGGTCGCGGGCCTCGGTCACGCCGTCCGTGTAGAGCAGCAGTTGCTCGCCCGGTGCGAACGCCACGCGGAAGGGCTCCGGGCCGTCGGCCCCGTGCGCGGACAGGCCCAGCGGCAGCGCGTACGACGGCGGCTCGGGGAAGTCCGCGCCGCCGTCGCGGCGTACGAGCATCGGGGCCGGATGGCCGTAGTTGAGGAAGACGACCTCCCGGTCGGCGCGGATCTCCGCGAGGATCGCGGTGACGAACCGCTCGCCTTCCAGTTCGCGGGCCGCGCTGCGCTCGACCCGCTCGCCGAGCCCGAGCAGGTCCGGCTCGTCGTAGGCGGCCTCCCGGAAGGCGCCGAGCACCACGGCGGCCGTCTCCACCGCGGCCAGTCCCTTGCCCTGCACGTCGCCCACGATGACCCGGACGCCGTGCGGCGAGGCCACCACCTCGTAGAGGTCCCCGCCGATGCGGGCCTCCGCGACGGCGGACGTGTAGGACACCGCGACCTGGACCGGGCCGGCGGTCAGCGGCACCGGCCGCAGCAGCACGCGCTGCGCGACCTCCGCGATCGAGCGGACGCTGGCCAGTTCCGCCTCCCGGCGCGAGCGGGCCAGCGCGGCCGCGATGCCGACGCCGGTGACTCCGGCCACCGACGCCATGGCGGTGTAACCGCGGGGTGCCGGGAACAGCCCGTTGTAGAGGCCCAGACCGACGCAGAGCAGCAGCGCCAGAGCGCCGATCACCGCGGTACGGCGCCAGCCGCCGACCAGTCCGGCGAAGGCGGGCCCGAGCGACACCAGCGGCAGCAGCCCGATCCCCGGGCCCGCCACGACGTCGACGACGGCGATCACCGCCATCACCGCGAGCGGCATCCAGGACAGCGCCGTCCGGTTCGGCGGCGGGTTCTTGTCGGTCATGGCCTGCTCCAGCGGATGTCGAGGGCGCTCGAGAGCCGCCCGTTTCCTCCGCAGACGCCCCTCCCCCACCTTTAGACTATGCAAAGGTCAGAGGCGCGTCGCGGCCGGTGGGACACACCTTTATCCAATCGAGTCCGGCCGCGTCCGGCGACCGCCGCCTCCCGGACTCCTCCGCGGGACGGCGCGGCGCCCCGGACGGGACGTCCGGGGCGCCTTCCCGCGGCAGCCGCTTCCCCGTGTGCCGCGGTGCCCGTGGTGCTGTGGTGCTGTGGTGCTGTGGTGCTGTGGTGCCACCAGAGTGACATGTGCGGCCGGTGGGGCGAGGCGGGTGCGGGCAACGTCCGCCGCCCGTAAGGTTTCCGAGCGGAATCGGCGGGATCGGCCGTTGCACGGCAGCGAGCGGTCCGGCCCGCTGTTCCGACCTTCTTGCGCTGTGCAATGATCATGGCGGGGCCCTGGTGCGCGTGAGCCGTGGCGTCGTCGGCGGGCTCCGGCACACGAGAGGAATGGACGGACGTGACCGCGCAGAGGCCGGACGACGGCGGAACGCCGAGGGACCGGGACGACGTGCCGTCCCTGCCCGAGGACGTCTGGCAGCGGTTCCTCACGGACGACGAACACGCCATCCGGGCCTCCGCCCCCAGGGAGCCCTCCGCGCGGCAGCGGGCGTCGGGGCGGTGGCCGCGGCCGCCGCGCACCGGCGACGGCGCGGAGCAGCGGTACGACGCGGCGGACGCGGTCGGCGACCTGTGGCACCCGGACGATCCGTGGGAGGGCCCGTCCTGGCGGGACCTGGACGGGCGCGCCAGGCTGCGCCGCGTCGGCCGTGTGGTGGGCACGGCCGCCGCGATCGCCCTGGCCCTGGGCGCCTGGTCCCAGCTGTCCACCGGCGCGGGCACACCGGCCGAGGGGCCCGGCGACACCGTTCTGCAGCAGTCGGAGGACGCCCCTGCGGAACTGCCCACGGCGACGTCCCTGCCGGTCGGTCTGACCTCCCCGTCCCCGTCCGCCTCCACGGACCGGTCCGGCTGACGCGCCGCCGTCCCCGTACCGCGCGGTACGGGGACGGCCCGGGCAGGGCGCCTGCTCAGCCGCCCAGTGCCGCGAGGACCACCGCCTTGGCCTCCTCCTGCACCCGGCGGAGGTGGTCGGGGCCCTGGAACGACTCGGCGTAGATCTTGTAGACGTCCTCGGTGCCCGACGGGCGGGCGGCGAACCAGGCGCTGTCGGTGGTCACCTTGATGCCCCCGATGGCCGCGCCGTTGCCGGGGGCCTCGGTGAGCACCGCGGTGACCGCCTCCCCGGCGAGGGTGTCCGCGGTGACCTGGGCCGGCGAGAGCTTCGCCAGGCGTGCCTTCTCCTCGCGGGTCGCCGGGGCGTCGATCCGCTCGTAGGCGGGCTCGCCGAAGCGGGCGGTGAGCGCGGCGTAGTGCTCGGAGGGGGTCCTGCCGGTGACCGCCGTGATCTCGGAGGCGAGCAGCGCGAGGATGATGCCGTCCTTGTCGGTGGTCCACACCGAGCCGTCGCGGCGCAGGAACGAGGCGCCGGCCGACTCCTCGCCGCCGAAGCCGAGGGTGCCGCCCGCGAGTCCGTCCACGAACCACTTGAACCCGACGGGCACCTCGACCAGTTCGCGCTTCAGGTCGGCGGCGACCCGGTCGATCATCGCCGAGGACACCAGCGTCTTGCCGACCCCCGCCCCGGACGGCCACTGCTCGCGGTGCGCGTACAGGTAGCCGATGGCCGTGGCGAGGTAGTGGTTGGGGTTCATCAGCCCGGCGTCCGGGGTGACGATGCCGTGCCGGTCGGCGTCGGCGTCGTTGCCGGTGGCGATGTCGAAGCGGTCGCGCTGCCCGATGAGGGACGCCATGGCGTGCGGCGACGAGCAGTCCATGCGGATCCTGCCGTCCCAGTCCAGGGTCATGAACCGCCAGGTGGGGTCGGTGAGCGGGTTGACCACCGTGAGGTCGAGGCCGTGCTGCTCGGCGATCCGGCCCCAGTAGGCGACGGACGCCCCGCCCAGCGGGTCGGCGCCGATGCGCACGCCGGCCGCGCGGATCGCGTCCAGGTCCAGGACGTTCGGCAGGTCCGCGACGTAGGTGCCGAGGAAGTCGTACCGGCCCGTTCCGGGTGCGGCGAGGGCACGGGCGTACGGGATGCGGCGGACGTCCTGGAGGCCGCCGCGGATGATGTCGTTGGCCCGGTCCTGGATCCAGCCGGTCGCCTCGGAGCCGGCGGGACCGCCGCTCGGCGGGTTGTACTTGAATCCGCCGTCGGCGGGCGGGTTGTGGGACGGGGTGACGACGACCCCGTCCGCGAGGCCCGTGGCGCGGCCCCGGTTGTGGGTGAGGACGGCGTGCGAGACCGCCGGGGTCGGGGTGTAGCCGTCGGCGCTGTCGATGAGCACCGTGACCCCGTTGGCCGCGAACACCTCCAGGGCGGTGACCCGTGCGGGCTCGGACAGCGCGTGGGTGTCGGCGCCGAGGAAGAGCGGGCCGTCGGTGCCCTGCCGGGCGCGGTACTCGCAGATGGCCTGGCTGGTCGCGGCGATGTGGTCGTCGTTGAACGCGGCCGCCAGGGACGAGCCGCGGTGTCCCGAGGTCCCGAACGCCACGCGCTGGCCCGGGTCCTCGGGGTCGGGGTGCAGGGCGTAGTACGCCGTGACCAGCCGAGCGACGTCGACGAGATCCTCGGGGCCGGCCGGGCCGCCCGCTCGCTCGTGCTGCATGTGCCCACTCCTTGGCAGGGGTTGGTTCTTCGCTTGCGGACACATCTTTCCTCTTCGGGGCGGCGCCGCGCGAGTGGGGCCCGGCCCGCCCGGCCGTCCCGGTGTCAGATCCGTCCGCCGGTCATCCGGGTGAGAGGGCCGTGGGTGTGGCGTTCCGCGCGGCGGCCCACCGCGTAGGACGCGGCGCTCAGCACGGTCAGGCCGGCGCCGACACCTGCGGCGACGAGCTTGCGCTGCGCGATGACGGTCCAGGCGGTCCTGGCGCCGGCCGCGACCTGGCCCGAGGTGGCGACGACCGCGCGGCGGCCCGCCTCGACGCCCTTGGCCGCGCTCCGCACGGCGCCGTTCGCCGCTCCGGCCGCGCGCTCGGCGCCCGACGCGGCGGCCGACGCCGCGTCACCCGCCCGGTCGGCGGCGGGGGCGGTCGCCCGGTCCGTCGCTTTCCGGGCCCTGGACGCGGCGGACCGGGTGGTGGTGGTCTTCCGATTCGGGCTCTTGTTCTGTTCGCTCATGGACACCGACTTGCCGCTGACCCCCGCGGCAAACACGTCCGGTCGCGCGGCCCGCGCTCACCCGGGCGACGCCGGTATCCGTTCCAGCACACCGCCCGCGAACACGTCGTACAGCGGCAGCGTCTCCAGGTGGACGTAGCCGATGTGGCAGTCGCAGGTGGTGAGCGGGCAGGGGCGCGGGCGCAGTGCCGCGCGGTAGGTGCCGTCGTAGAGGTTGCCGAGCTCCGTGCGGACGAAGTGGCAGCGGCGGACCGTGCCCTCGCCGTCGACCGAGATCACGGACTCCCCGGTGCGGCACGGCAGGCCCGCGCTGGCGTGGGGCCGGCGGCTGTAGGGGAAGAGCGGGTCCAGCGCGGTCCACACGCCGGCCTCGGCGTCGTCGTAGGTGTGGCCCTCGGCGGCGTTGACCCACAGGTACACCCGGTCGGGCAGGTCGGCGCGCAGCCGCCGGGCCGCCTCGAGGTGCTCGGGCAGGCCGACGACGCCGACGCTGAACCGGGCGCCGAGGCGGACCAGCTCGCGGCACTTGGCCAGGAAGCGGTCGTACGGGGTCTGCCCCGGGTGGTACGTGCACCACAGCGCGAGGGTGCCGAGGTCGGCGTCGGCGAGCCAGTCGGTGCGGCAGCTGAGGTTGGTCTGGACGGCGACGCGGCGGACGTGGGGCTGGTGGGACAGGTGCGTCAGGGCGTCCCGGTACCAGGAGCGGACCAGTCCCTCGCCCCAGGGGGTGAAGAGGAGGGAGAGCCGGTCGGTGGTCTGGGCGGTGGCCCAGCCGGCGAACCTCTCCAGGCAGGCCCGGTCCGTGCGGAGTTGCTCGCGGCTGTCGCGGCGCTTGGCGAAGGGGCAGTACGGGCAGTCGTAGTCGCACGAGGCCAGCGGACCCCGGTAGAGGAGGGTCAGGTCCATCGGGGCGGGTCTCACTTCCGCTCGTAGGCGGCCATGGCGGACCGCACGGCCGGGGAGAACAGCTCCGGGCCGACGGCGTCGGAGTGGGCCAGGCCCTCGGGGGTCAGACGCAGGCGTGCGGCGTGCGGACCGGCGTCCTCCAGCCAGCCGCGGCCGGCGAACCGGGACAGCTCGGCGGCGAAGTCGTCCCGCGGCGCGCGGCCGCCGAACCGGGCCCGGTAGTCGGCGACGTCGAGCCCGTCGGCCTGGAGCAGGGACTGCAGGAGGTGCCGGCGGCGGGCCTCGTCGGTGTCGATGCGGCGGCCGTACTCGGCACGGGCGAAGTCGGCGGCCGGGCGGGAGACGTAGTCGTCGACGATCCCCCGGATCTCGTGCATGCCGACGGCGTAGTCGAAGGAGTAGTGCAGGCCTGCGGTGTAGGAGCGGGCGCCGCAGCCGAGGCCGATCATGCCGTCGGTCTGGCAGGCGTAGTCGTCCGCGCCCTGCGGCGGTGCGTCCGCGCGGCGGAACATGCGCATGGACCGCTGCTCGTAGCCGTGCGCGAGGAGGTGGTCGCGGCCCAGGCGGTACAGGCGCAGCCGCTGCTCGTCCCAGGCCGGGTCGGGGTCGCCGGCGCGGCGGCCGAGGCCGGTGAGGGGGCGTATGTACAGGGGGTAGAGGTAGAGCTCCTCGGGGTGCCAGGCGAGGGCCGCGTCCAGGGAGCGCAGCCAGGTCCGTTCGGTCTGGCCGTCGATGCCGTAGATCAGGTCGATGTTGAGGACGGGGATCCGGGCGTCGCGGATGCGGCCGAGGGCCGCCTCGACGTCGGCGCGGCGCTGCGGTCGCACGGCGGCGCGGGCCTCGGCGTCGTCGAAGCTCTGCACGCCGAGGCTGAGGCGGGTGGTGCCGCGCGCGGCCAGGACCTCCAGCCGGTCGGCGGTGGCCGTGGCGGGCGAGGCCTCCACCGACAGCGGGACCGCGCGCAGGTCGGCGCCCATCCGGTGCTCGGCGATGTCGCACAGCCGCTCCAGTTCGGCGGCGGTGAGGAAGGTGGGGGTGCCGCCGCCGAAGGCCGCGGTGGCGAACCGCACCGGCTCCCGCTCCCCCAGTGCCTCCCGCACGGCACTCGCCTGCCGGTCCAGGGCGTCCAGGTAGGCGCCGGTCAGACCGTCCGGGGCGCCGATGCGGGTGAACAGGTTGCAGAAGCCGCAGCGGATCTCGCAGAACGGGACGTGCAGGTAGAGGGAGAGGGCGTTCTTGGGTTCGGCGGCCCAGAGGGCGGCGAGGCGGGGGCGCTCGGGGAGCCTCCGGTAGGCGGTCTTGTGCGGGTAGGCGTAGACGTAGCTCTGGTACGGGCCCGCCGCGCCCGCGTCGTCGGTGCCGGGCCGGGGACGGGTGGCGGTGGTCATCGGGCTGCCTCCGCGGGGGTGCGGTCCAGGAAGAAGTGGGCGTAGGGCACGGTCCACACGGACTCGTGGCCGATGCGGTGGCCGGTGTAGCCGTCGTCGCCGTACGCGGTGCCGTGGTCGGAGCAGACGATGGCGAAGCAGCGGCGCCGGCTGCCCGCGGCGGCGAACAGCCGGCCGATGTGGCGGTCGACGTACTCCAGGGCGGCGGCGTGCGTCTCCCGGGTGTCGCCGTCCTCGCGGGTCGCGCCGGGCCGGTGGAACCAGTTGGGCTGGTGCAGGGCGGCGACGTTGACGAAGAGGAACAGGCGCTGTTCGTCCGGCAGTTCGCGTACGACGTGTTCCGCGCGGGCCACCTGTGCCTCGAACGAGGTGGGTGAGGCCACGCCGAACTCGGGTTCCCAGTGGGACTCCTGGAAGAGGCCGGGCAGGACCGAGCCGAGCGGGCCCTGTCCGTTGAAGAAGCCGACCCCGCCGATGCACACCGTGCGGTAGCCCTCCTCCGCCAGGCCGGACACCAGGTCGGGGGTGTCGTAGACGAAGGTCTTCCCCGCCGTGGTCTCGCTGCCGGCGAAGCGCGCCGCGAACAGGCGCGGGTGCGGGCCGGGCGCGGCGGGGGTCGGCAGGAAGCCGGCGAAGATCGCCTGGTGCGAGGCGTAGGTGAAGCTGCCCGGGGCGTGCCGCTGCTCCCAGCGCCCGCCGGGCAGATGGCGGGCCAGGTTCGGGATGCGGCCGGCGGCGGCGAGTTCGGCGGCGACGTCGTGGCGCAGGGTGTCGAGGGTGACGAGCAGGATGTCGTGGCTGCCGACGATCTCGTTCATGTCCGGGTCGGGCGGCGTCGAGGACATCGGTTCAGGCGCTGACATGGGTGCTTCCCGTTCTGTGCGAGTGGCTGTGCGCGTGGTGCTGATGGTGCGGGTGGGACGGATCGGCGGTGCGGCGCAGGACCGCCGCGACCTGGGCCGCGTAGGTGTCGAGGCCCTCCGCTCCGCTGCCCGGCAGTCCCGTGAGGCGGGGCAGCAGGTCACCGAAGGCGTTGACCTCGCCGACCGCGAACCGGCGCCAGCCGACGGCCGGGAGCAGGTCGACGCCCACGCACAGGGTGCGCGGGAAGCAGGCCGCCGCGCGCTCGCACACCGCGAGGACGTCCGCCCAGCGGGCACCGGCCGCCTCGACGGCGTCGCGTGCCGCGTCGAGGTCGCCGCGGCTGCCGCCGAGGTGGAGGTTGGTCAGCGGTGAGGCGCTGGTGCGCACGACCGCGTGGGTGGCGCGGCCGGCCACCACCACCACCCGCAGGTCGGCGGCGCGCCCCCGCTGGGAGGCCTTGGGCAGCCAGCGCTCGAGGTGGAGACCGTCCGGGGCGAGCGTGTCCACGATGGCGGCGACGTCCCGCTCCCGTTCGTAGCGGCGCACCTCGAGGGAGTTGAACAGCCTTCCGTCCGGGGTGAGTTCGACGGAGGTGGTGGCCCGGACGCGACCGCCGCCCGCCGCCTCCACGGCGAGCACCCCGGAGGCCGAGGAGCCGTGCGCGAGCTTGACGAAGAGCCTCGGCATGCGGTGGTCGCGCATGACGGCGCGCACGTCGTCCCAGCCGGTCACCCGTACGGCACCGGGTCCGGAGGTGGGTGAGGGGGGCACGGGGACGTCCGCCGCGGCGAGGGCGGCGTGGCAGCGCCGCTTGTCGAACAGGACGGCCAGTTCGTCCGCGTCGTCGAGACGGACCCCGCCCCGCAGACCGCGCACCGCCTCGGTGAACCGCGCGTACCAGAGCGCCGAGCCCTCGACCCGGGTCGGGTCCTGCACACCGCGCAGCAGCCGGTCGACCTCGGGGTTCTCGCCGGGTGAGTCGAGCCGGACGGTCTCGTCGGCGGCGAACTCGGCTCCGTCCGCGCGCAGCACCCGTTCCCAGGGCACGACGCGCGGTGCGGGCAGTCCGGCCGCGCGGACGGCGTCGGCGAAGAGGGTCACCCTGCGGTTGTCCGGGTTGCCCACGACGGCGAAGCGCGGTGCCGGGCCGGCCGGCGCCCGGTCACTCCCCGACCGCGACATAGCGCTCCTCCGGCCGGTGGGTGCTGCGCCGGGCGGGCCCGAGGCCGAGGTCCGGGACGTGCGGTCCCAGCGCCTCGCGCACGCGGCGGGCCATCTCCTCGCTCATGAAGTGGTGTCCGAGGTCGAGCGCCCGCAGATGGGTCAGCGGCTGTCCCGAGAGCAGCGCGGTCGCCCCTTCGTCGCTGAGGGTGCCCATGCTCAGGTCGAGGGAGTCCAGGCCCGCGACGACGGGCGCGGCGGCCACCGCCGCGGCGATCTCGTCCTGGATGTCGCTGTTGCACAGGCCGAGGTGGCGCAGTCCGGGGCTGCGGTCCAGCGCGGCCAGGAGTGCCCGGACGTCGGCGGCGGTGCAGTCACCGCCGTACCAGCCGGTGCCCAGCCACAGCTCCAGGTGGTGCAGGGCGGGCAGGTCGCAGGCGGCCAGGGCGCGCACCGGCTCGGAGGGCAGGCCGCCGCACTCGACGCGCAGCCTGCGCAGCGCCTCGTGCCGCAGCGGCTCGATCACCAGGTCCTCGACGCCGCGCAGGCCGAGCTCGCACAGACCGGGCCAGGCGCGCAGCACCCGGCTGACGTCGCCCTGCTTGATCCAGGAGATCTCCGACTCCTCGGACACGACGTCCGCGAGGAACACCGCCCGCAGCCTCGGGAACCGGTGCGCCTCGGCCGTGAGCAGGTCGAGGACGGGCTCGATCCCGTGCTCGTCCCACTCCTCCCACCAGGCACCGACGACCAGGGCCACGACCTCGTCGGTGCGGACCCGGTCCAGGAACCGGTTCCACCGTCGCTCGAACGGGACGTCCCATTCGGTCGACAGCCGCCAGGCGACCGAGGCCGGAGCGGGGAGTTCCGCGCCGGTGCCCTCCTCGCCGTCGGCGTCGAGGAGATGCACGGGCAGTCCGTGGAAGTGCGTCAGACGAGAGGGGTGGTAGCTCACTTCGCGCTCACTCCCCCACGGCGACGTAGCGGTGGACGGTGCCGTCGTCGTCCTCGTCCCGTTCGGCGTCGTCCTGGTCGAGGTCCACCTCGACGCCCGCGGGTTCCAGCGTCTCGCGCAGGCGCTGCCGGAGGGCCTCGCCGATGTAGTTGTGGTGCAGGTCCAGCTTCCGCAGGTGGGTCAGCGGCTGGCCGCCGAGGAGGGCGGCGGCGCCGTCGTCGCCCAGGGTGCCCATGGACAGGTCGAGCACGTCGAGCCGGGCGACCACCGCGGCCGACGCCACGGCGGCGGCGACCTCGTCCTGGATCTCGCTGTTGCGCAGGGCCAGGTGCCGCAGCCGGGGCAGCCGGGCCCCGGACAGGATCGGCGCCAGGTCGGCAACCTCGCTGTCGGCGCCGTACCAGGAGGTGCCGAGCCACAGGTCGAGGTGTTCCAGCGCGGGCAGTTCGCCGGCCCCGACGCCGCGGACGACCTCCACCGGCAGGCCGCCGGTCTCCACGACCAGCTTGCGCAGCCCGTCGTGGCGCAGGGCGGGGAACACCAGCCCCTGGCCCCCGCGCACACCGAACTCCTCCAGTTCGGGGAAGCCGGCCAGCAGCGGCGCGACGTCGCCCTGGGTGATCCAGGAGATCTCGCACTCCTCGAACACGATGTCCCCGAGGAACACCGCCCGCAGGGCGGGCAGCCGGTCGCGCGCGGCCACCAGCGCCTCGATGACGTGGGAGGGAGCGGAGTCGTACGCGTCCTCCCAGACGCCGACGATCAGGGCGCGGACCCGCGTGGTGTCGACCGCGGCGCAGAAGCGGGCGAAGACCTCCGTCCACGCGTTCCCGGCGTCGTACGTCGCGGCGGCGATCCGCCAGGCCACGGCGTCGGGTTCGGGCAGTCCCGTCGTCTCGCCGGTCCCGGGGAAGGTGAAGGCGGGGAGGCCGTACAGCTCCTCGAGGTGGCCACCGATCGTCATACGGACTGCTCCTGTCGTGTGCCGGGCGGAACGGGGTGGTGCGCGTGCGGAGCCGCCACGGAGCACGGGTGCGAGCCGTTCGGCGGGTCGGGCAGAAGTTCTACCAACAGGGACTGACAACACCCGGCGGCGGGGGCGGTGACGGTCCGTTGTCAGTGGCGGTTCGTACTGTCTGCGCGTGGACTCCGGAGCACCGTGCGCCGGAGCGGAGGGGAGAGTCATGTACCGGCAGGGAGACGTGCTGATCGTGCCCGTCGCGGACGAGGCGGTGCCGTCCCACGTCCCGGACGCGCCCAAGGAGCCGCGCGACGCCCGGGGGCGGCTCGTGCTGGCCCTCGGGGAGGTCACCGGACATGCCCACGCGGTGGTCGGCCGGGGCGAACTCGTGCGGGAGCCGGGTCCCTTCGGGCCGTTCCTGCTGCACCTGCCGGAGGGCGGCCGGGTGGTCCACGAGGAGCACGCCGCGATCGCGCTGCCCAAGGGGTGGTACCGCGTGATCCGCCAGCGGGAGTACGTCCCCGGTTCGGTGCGGCTGGTGGCCGACTGACGGGCGCGGCGACCGGACGAGAGACCGACCGAGCACAGGACAGGGGACGTTGACGATGACGATCACGCAGGAGAGCGGCGCGGCGGCCGGGACCGGCGGCTTCGAGGACGGGACGCACGCGGGCCACGCGGGCCACGCGGACCGGGCGGGGCACTGGCGCGCGTGGGCGGCGGCCGCCGTGCCCGCCGACCGTGCCGCGGCGGAGGAGGGCGTCCGGGCGGCGTACCGCAGCGCCGGGCTGGCCGAGCCGGACCGCGTGATCTGGGCCGGGTCGCCGCGCGAGGGCGTGACGCTGGTACGGGAGGGGGCGGACTTCGGGGCGAGCGTGCGTGAGGCGGTGCGCACGGCACCGTGGGCGGCCGAACGCCGTCGTCTGCACGAGGAGTTGGGTGCGGCGGGCTGGTCCCGGCACTGGGCGCGGACCGGCGGGGCCCTGTGGGACGCCACGCAGGCGCTGGTCGACCGGATCCGCACCGGGGTGCTCGACGACCTCGCCGCCGACGACCGGGACGCCCGCACCGGGACACGGCTGATCCTGCTGGACGCGCTGCTCGGACAGCACGACGCGCCGTGGCTGGCCGCCCTGCACACCGACGGTTCCCCGCTCGAGGGGCTGGCCCGGGTGTGCCGCAGCGCCGGCTGGTGGTGGCCGTTCGAGAAGGTGGCGGTGGTGTGCGAGCGCCCCGTCGCGCTGCACCGGGACGAGGCCGGCCGGCTGGACCGCGGTGACGGCCCCGCCCTGGAGTTCCCCGACGGCTTCGCCCTGTGCGCCTGGCGGGGCATGCCGGTGCCGCGCGCCTTCCTGGAGGAGCTGCGCACCCTCACCCCGGAGCGGGTCCGGGCCGAGGAGAACGCCGAACTGCGGCGGGTGATGCTCGAGCACTACGGCTACGACCGCTACCTGGCCGACTCCGGGGCCAGGCCGGTGCACCGGGACGGCACGGGCACGCTCTGGCGCATCGAACTGGACGGCGACGAGCCGGTCGCCATGGTCGAGGTCCTCAACTCCACACCCGAGCCGGACGGCACCCACCGCACGTACTGGCTCCGCGTTCCGCCGGACACGCGGACGGCCCGGGAGGGGGTAGCGTGGACGTTCGGCCTGGGGGCCGAGGTGTACGAGCCGCTGAAGGAGACGTGAGCCCGTCCGCGGGCCCGGGGGCTGAGTCCGCCCGCAGGGGGTATCCGGTAGGACGTCGAGGACGCGAGCGGACACCTAGGAAAGGAGTCGTGCCATGCCGGGCATGATGGAACGCATCAAGCGGTTCGCGAGGAGCCCTCAGGGGCGGCGTACGGCCGAGCAGGCGCGGCGGGCCGCGGCCGACCCGCGGCGCCGGGCCCAGGCCCAGCGTCTGCTGGGCAGGCTCCGCGGCGGCCACCGTTGACCCACTCCGCTCCTGCCTCCGCGCGGCCCGGCACGCACCTGCCCGGGCCGCGCGGCCGTGACCGGGAAGGACCACCATGAACGAATCGTCGGTCCGGGCCGTGGGCTGGGCGCGTTCACTGCCGATGGACCGCGGGGTGAAGGCGGCCCGGGACTGGGCACGCGAGCACCTCGACGCACTGGGCTGGACCACCACCGACCCCGAGACGGCGGACGCCGTGCTGCTGACCGTCTCGGAGCTGGTCACCAACGCGCACACCCACGCCCGCAGCACCGCACAGTTGATCATGTCTTGGGACAACCGCTGTCTGCACATCTCGGTGCACGACACCTCCACCACCCTGCCGGCGCCCCGGGGACCGAGCACCGAACGCGTCGGCGGACGCGGCATGTTCCTGGTCGACGCCCTGGCCGACGCGTGGGAGGCCCGCCCGTGCCCCCACGGCAAGACCGTCACCGCGTGCTTCCGGGGGCCCGGGGCGGACGGGCCGCGGAGCTGACCCGCCCCCGTGCGGAAGGGACGGCCGGCCGCGCCGTACGATCGGCCGGTCCGACCCCGCAAGGAGCCCTGCCCGGTGACCGCCGTCCTCCCGCCGCCCCGTGCCCCCCGTACGCTGCCGCAGCCGCGGTGCCTGACCCGCGTCGAGAACGGCGAACGACTGCACTCGCTGCTCTGGACCGCGGGGCCCGGCCGGCGGATGATCAGCAGCGCGGTGCTGGGCGGAGGCATCGGCGAGCGGGCCTGGGTCCTCAACGCCCAGGTCTCCCACGGTTACCGGCGCACCGATCCCGACCGGCACCTCGCCGGTCTCGCCGCCGCCGCGGGCGTGCGAGGTCCGGGGGTGGGACTGATGACGGCGGCGGACGTCTCGGCGTACGCCTCCGCGCACGACACGGGCGCGGAGGCCTTCGTCACGGCGGGCATCGACGTGCGCGGCTGGGCCGCACGGCCCGACGGGGGCACGAGCGGACCCCAGGCGCCGGGCACGATCAACATCGTCGTCTCCCTGCCCGTGGCACTCACCGACGCCGCCCTGGTCAACGCGGTGGCCACCGCCACGGAGGCGAAGGTACAGGCCCTTCTGGAAGCCGGTCACGACTGCTCCGGCACCCCCACCGACGCGGTGTGCGTCGCCGCCCGCACTCCCGGTCCGGGTGAGGAGGAGCACGCCTTCGCCGGGCCCCGTTCCCTGTGGGGGGCACGGCTGGCGCGCGCCGTCCACCGCGCCGTTCTGGAGGCCACGGCCGCATCCTGACGCCGGCCGCCGCCCGCCGGGCGTCCGTCACCCCGCGAGCGGCGGGAGGACGGCGTGGGACGCGCGTTCCGGGGTGCGCAGCCGGCCTGCGGTGTGCGTCGCCGACCGGGGCGGGTTGCCTCGCGGGCCAGGATGGGGGACGGTTGCCGCTGGACGTCTTCTTCCCGGCCAGAGAGGTGGTGGGGTGCGCACGGCGCGTGCCTCCGCTTGTGATTCCTTCCCCCGGTTCACCCACCGATCCACGCGGCGCGGACCCCGGTGCCGGCCCCTCGTGGGGCGACGCCCCGTACCCGGTCCTGGTCCTCGACGCGAACGGCACGGTCGTGGACCGGAACCGGGCCGCCCTGCTGCTGCCGGGCCCGTGCGGCGGGAGCCCTTCCCCGGACGCGGTGCCGGCCTGGCTGTCGGACGCGCACCGGCGCCTCGCCGAGGAGAGCGGCGGAGTGCCGGCGGAACCGCTGACCGGGGAGATCGGTGACCGTGTCTACGAGGCGCATCCCGCCCCGGCCGCGGACGGGAGCGTGGTGTGGTGGCTGGTCGACGGCACCGGCCGCCACCTGGCGGAGGCGGCGCTGCACGGCGCCCGGGAGCGGGCGGACACCCTCGCCGCGCTCTTCAGCGCACTGCTGTCGTCCCTGAACGTGCCGCGCTGCGCCGAGGTCGCCGCGCAGATGGCCGCGGAGCATCTCGCCGACGCCGCCGTGCTCGTCACCCCGCCCGTCGGCCGCCGTCACGGCGTGACCCGTGCCCGGCGCGGGGAGCCCGTGGTCCAGGAGACGCGCCAGGTCGATCCGTACAGCGTCCCGGGGCTGGCCGAGGCCCTCCAGGGGTTCCCGCCGGTGCCGGCGCGCTGGGTCAATCCCGGCGACATTCCCGGCTGGGCGGTCCCGGCGGGCTTCGCCGGACCGGTGGGCTCCGTCATCGTCACCCCGCTCCCCGGTCACGGGGTGCCCGCCGGCGCGCTGATCCTGCTCCGGTCCAGCGCCGAGCGGGCGTTCACGCCCGACGAGGAGATGTTCGCCCGGATCTTCGCCGCACGCGCGGGTACCGCGCTGTCGGCCGCCCGCCTGTACGGCGAGCAGACCTCGATCACCGCCACGCTCATGCGGGAGCTGCTGCCGCCCGTCCTGACCGCCGTGCACGGAGTGGAGTACGCGGGCCGCTACCGCACCGCCGCGGACCACGAGCGGGTCGGCGGGGACTTCTACGACGTCCACCCGGCGCCGACGCCTCCCAGGAGACCCTCGTCGTACTGGGCGACGTGGCCGGCAAGGGCCTGGACGCGGCGGTCCTGACCGGGAAGATCCGCAACACGCTGCACACGCTGCTGCCGCTGGCGTCCGACCACCAGCAGGTCCTCGGCCTGCTCAACGGAGCCCTGCTCACCTCGCACCACACCCGGTTCGCCACCATGGTGCTGGCCTCCGTGAAGCGGCACGGCAGCGACGTGCGTCTGAGGCTGACCAGCGCCGGGCACATGCCCCCGCTCGTGGTCCGCGCGGGCGGCGGGGTCGAGGAGGTGGCCACCCACGGCACCCTCGTCGGTGCGCTGCCCTCGGTGACGGCCCGGACGGCCGAGGTGGTGCTCGGCCCCGGGGAGACGTGCCTGCTGTACACCGACGGCATCACCGAGGCCCGCGGCGGACCACTGGGCGACGAACTGTTCGGGGAGCACCGCCTGCGACGGGCGCTGGCGGAGTGTGCGGGCATGCCGGGCGAGGCGATCGTGGAGCGGGTGCAGATGCTGGCCGCGCAGTGGCTGGGCTCCGGCAGCCACGACGACATGGCGACCGTCGCCATCGGCGCGCCCGGGAGGGCCCCGTCGGCCGTCCCCGGCGGACAGGTGTGAGGAGGACCGGGTGAGCGGGATCCGCGCGTCGGCCGCCGATCTGCGCGACGGGCTCTGGCAGGCGGTGATCGAGGGCAGCGAGCACGACGCCGTCGACGTGGTCCGTGCCGGCTCCGGCGCGGGGTGGGAGGAGGAGGACCTGCTGCTCGACGTCGTCGCGGCGGTGCAGGAGAGGATCGGTGCCGAGTGGGCCGCGGACCGGATCACCGTGGCCCGGGAGCACGCCGCCACGGCGATCAACGAGCGGGTGATCACCGCCCTCGTCCACCGTCCGGCGGCGCACAGGACTTCCCCTCCCCGCCGCGGGCGGGTGACGGTCAGCTGCGTCGACGGCGAATGGCACGCCTTCCCGGCCCGTCTCGTCGCCGAGGTCCTGCGGCTGCGGGGCTGGCAGGTCGACTACCTCGGCGCCCAGACCCCCACGCCGCGCCTGGTCGCCCATCAGCACCGGACCAGCTCCGACGCCGTCCTGCTCTCCGGGTCGGTCCCCACCCACCTGCCGACGGCGCACGCGGCCATCACCGCCTGCCAGGCCGTCGGCGTATCCGTCCTGGCCGGGGGCAGGGCCTTCGGCCGGGACGGCCGGTACGCCCGGGTCCTCGGTGCCGACGCGTGGGCCTCGGACGCCCGCGGCGCGGCCGCCGTGCTGGAGGCCGGCCTGCCGAGGCCGAGGACGATCAGACAGGCGGTCGACGACCTGCCGCACCTGGCCGACCAGGAGTACACCACGGTGGTCCAGTCGCGCAGCCGGCTGGTCAAGCAGGTGCTGACGGAACTGGAGGACCGTTTCCCGGCCATGCGCCGCCACAGCGACGCGCAACGGGAGCGGACCGCGGAGGACCTCGGCCACATCGTCGACTTCCTGGCCACCGCCCTGTACGTGGACGACGCGGAGGTGTTCACCGGCTTCCTGGGCTGGACGGCCGAGGTCCTGTCGGCGCGGGGCGTTCCCGTGCACTCCCTGGTGACCGGACTGGCCGTCCTGGCCGAGCAGGTGCACGACCTCCCCCGCGGCCTCCGCCTGGTCCGCGGGGGCGCGGCGCACCTCGGCGGCCGGTCCGCCCCCGCCGCCCCCGTATGAGCCGGTCTCCCGGCACCCGCCTCCACCCGGTTCCGCAAACCGCCACGCTGACCGTGTCCGTGGCCGGGGAACCCGACGACGTCAGCGGCTCGGAGCTGATCGACGTCGTGGTCGCCCACCTCACCGGGGAGACGCCGCCGCGCGAGGTGCGGCTGGACTTCCGCGACCTGGTGCGCATCGGTCCGCTGGGCCTGTCCGCGCTGCTGGTGATCCACCGTCACACCAGCGCCGCCCGCGTCACCCTGCGCCTGGACAACCGGCCCGGGGTCCTCGACCGCGTCCTCCACCGGACCGACGTGCTCGGGCATCTCACCGCCGCGGTCGCGGAGGGCGGGGCGCGGGAGGAAGGGAGGGCCGCGACCGGAGGCCCAGCCCGTCCGGCCTCCGGCGACCGGCGGCCCACCGGCTGACGCTTCGTCAGTACGACGATCGTCTCCCCCACTTGGCCAGGGCCCGCAGCACGGCGCCGCGTCCCCGGTCGGGCACGGTCCACACCGTCTGTCCGCGCACCCCCCAGCGCTCCAGCAGGGCGTTGGCGGCCAGGAACCCGGTCGTCGCCGCACGTTCCATCAGCGCCACGGGCAGGTCGGTGCGCACCAGGTCGCCGGCCACCACCACGCCGGGATCCGGTGTGCGCACCGTCGGCCGGTCGGCGTACCCCCCGACGGGGAACAGCGGGCAGTCGGACCGCCACTCGTGCCGGGCGTCGACGATCCCGGCCCCGCGCGTCTCCGGGTAGACGCGGTGCAGCTGGTCGATCAGCCGCTTCTGCTCGGTCTCCCGGGAGGCCTCGGGGGGCACCGCGTACGCGTGGAGTTCGACCACGCAGCCCCCGGTGCGCGCGGCCCAGCGGGCCGCCTCGTCCTCGTAGCGGTCCAGCACGCTGATGTTGTCGAGGCCGCCGTACCCGCTGGTGCCCAGGAAGCCCGGCCGGTCAGGGGCGACGGGCCGGTCCAGCCACAGGCGGGTGACGAGGAACGGCGGGGCGTTGCGCAGGCGTGCGACGCGTTCTCGCCAAGGGCCGTCGCCCAGGCGGCCGGAGCGGGCGACCAGGGACCGCAGTCCCGCGGTGTCCAGGGCGAGCACGACGGTGTCGTGCCGTCGTGCCCCGTCGGCGGTGGCGACCTCGTGGCCGCCGTCCCCGGCGGGGACGATCGTCTCGACGGCCGTGGAGGTGCGGATCTCGGCGCCGTGCCGGAGCAGGTACCCGGCGAGCGGTTCCCACAGGGCCGCGGGGAAGGGCGCACGGGGCACGTCGAACAGCAGGCCCTCGGCGGAGCCGAGGAAGTAGATGTGGAACATCAGGACCATCTCGGCCGCCGACAGCTGCCGCGGGTCGGCGAAGAAGCTGCGGGAGAACACCTCGAACGCCAGGTGCCGGGCGGCGGGCGGGAAGCGGACGGCTTCGAGGAAGTCGTGGGCGCTGGTGCCGTCGAGGCGTTCGTACACCTCGGGAACGCGGACGTCGAGCAGCGGGAGCGCGGCGACCGGGTTCATGCGGCGCAGGTCGCGCAGGCCGAAGGAGGGGCTGAGCGCCACGAAGCCGAGCGCGCTCCAGGGCGGGGTGCGCGGGACGCGGCGGAAGCCGTCCCGCGGCCCTCCGCTGTGGCGGAGCGGGTAGTCCGGCAGGCCGGTGAGCCGTTCCAGACCGGGATCGGTACGGCGCAACAGACCGCGCAGGTTGTAGTACTGGCGGAAGAACGCGTGGAAACCGCGGCTCATGGTGACCGGGGTGCCGTCGTCCAGGTCGACCGGCCACCCTCCGGCCCGCCCGCCCAGGAAGGGTTCGCGCTCGTAGAGCGTCACGGCCGCTCCGCGCTCGGCCAGCGCGGTCGCGGCGGCCAGACCGGCGATGCCGCCGCCGACGACGGCGGTCGTCGGACGGGCGCCCTCGATCCGCCGTGCCCCGGGCGGCGGCGTCAGCACGCGGGCGCGGCGGTCCCGGCCGCGGCGGGCGGCGTCCGGGCGGTGGAGGGGGGTCATCGCGCTCCCTCCGGCCCGGTGAGGGGACGGCGGCCGACGAAGGTGTGGGTGATGCCCGTCTGCCAGCCCGGCAGGGGCAGACAGCGCACGCGGTCGAACCCGGCCGCGCGCAGCCGGTCCCCGAAACGGCCGGCGGTGTCGAACTCCACGACGCTGCGCCACAGGTGGCGGTAGAGCGCGCCGTCCCCCAGCGCGGTGGCCGCCGGCTGGACGATGCCGCGGCACACCAGGGTCCACACCGCGCGGTCCACCCGGCGCCCGCCGAGGGTGTACTCGTGCACGCCGAGCCGTCCGCCGGGGGCGAGCAGGGCGCGCACCGCGGCGAGCACGGCGTCGGGGTCGGGGACGTTGCGGAAGAGGTAGGCGGCGAACACCGCGTCGAACGGCCCCTTCACGCCTGCCTCCGCCAGTCCTTCCGCCGGCGCCCGGGTGAACGTCACGCCGTCCGGCCAGGGTTTGGCGGCGGCCCGTTCCAGCATGCCGGCGGAGGCGTCCACGGCGGTGATCCGCGCCTTCGGCAGCACGGCGGCGAGGGCGGCGGTCGACGCGCCGGTGCCGCAGCCGAGGTCCAGCACGTGCAGGTCCCGGCCCTGGCGGGGCAGGCCGAGCCGGCGTGCCGAGCGGCGCAGCTGGGCGTGGTAGCCGGGGTTGGCGGCCACCAGGGCGTCGTAACTGCGGGCGGCGTGGTCGAACGCGGCGGCGAGGTCCTCGTCGCGCAGCAGGGTCATGCGGTCTCCCGGAGCAGAGGGGCGGGCGGGTGCGGGTCAGGGGCCGTCGTCGAACGGGCGGCGGGGCAGCAGGGGGAGCTCCAGCGCCGAGCGGAGCATCGGGCCGGCGGGGGCGCGCAGGCCGACGGCGAGGTCCTGGTGGAACCGGGTGCGGCCGTCGAGGAAGAGCAGGAGCTGCCGCATGGGCACGCGGGCGAAGAGGCGGGAGAAGAGCGCGGGACCGTCGGTCCGGCCGCTGTCCAGGGTGCGCAGCAGTACGGCGTCCATGGCCCGGGAGCGGGCCGGGTGCGCGGGCGGCGGCACCGGGCGGCGGCCCCGGCGGAGGGCGGCGGCGACGGCGCTCGTCTGCCGCTGGATCCCGGCGAAGGTGTAGCCGGTCGAGGGGCGGGTGGCGCCGCCGGCGGCACCGATGCGGAAGACCGACTCGCCGACCCGCCGGGGCATCGGGGCATCGGTCATCGGGATGACGCCCGTCTCGGTGGACAGGACCTGGAGTTCGCCGAGACGGAGCACTTCCTCGGCGTACTGCCGCACCGCCGCCTCGTACCCGCTCGCCGTCAGGGGGCGCGGGGAGAACTCCGTGTACTCCACCAGCGCCTCGTCGCGGCTCACGGGCAGGAGGTAGCCGAACGACAGGCCCCTCGCGGGCTGGGGGGTGCGGAAGTCCATCAGTTCCGCGGTGCGGGGGTCGAAGGCCGGGCGGGCGGTGCGGACGAACCAGCCGTGGAAGTGCTGCAGGAGCGTGGTGCGGGCGGCGGGCAGGCTGCCCGGGGGGCGTGAGTCGAAGACCCAGCGGGCCCGCAGGACGTCCGGCCGGCCGGCCGGGTCCCGCAGGTGGACGTGGGCTCCCCCGCGGACGTCCTCCACGGCCTCGACGGTCGCCTCCAGGCGCCGTACGGCCGTGCTCCCGGCCAGGTCGTGCGCGACCAGGTGCTCGAAGTCGTCGGAGCGGATCATCTTGTAGCGCAGCGGGGCGATGTCCCCCTCGACCGCGGCGCCCGAGGGGGGTCGCACCCTGAGGTGCCGCCAGTCCGACGTGAGCGCGGCGTCGAAACGGCCCCCGCCGGGCTCCCAGAAGCACCACGTCCGGCGCGGCGGACGCAGCGGACCGGGTGGGGCGTCCACCAGGACCACCGACGGCGTGCGCCTCCCCGGCGCGGTGCGCGCCAGACGGTGGGCCAGGGACAGTCCGGCGGCTCCCGCCCCGATGATGACCACCTCCGCCTCCGGCACGACGGCGTCCTCCTTCCGTTCTTCGGCTCGCACTCACCTGGCCAGCATTCCTGCCTGTGTGCCCGATCGGATGCGGGTCACTCGGACGTGTGACGGACGGGGCCCGGTGAGGCGGTGGGGTGTGCGGGGAAGGCATGCGCCGGCAGCCGGTCCGGCCCGTTCCGCATCCGCGTACGGGGTGCGGGCGGAAGGACCGGGGGTGGCGGAGCGATCCGTGGCCAGGACGAGAGGAACCGGGATGTGCCGCACACAGGCGAAGGATCACCACGCGGAGGGGCCGCTGCTCGTCGCACGCCCGGTGCCCCTGTCGGCGCCCGCCGGCCGGCCGTGGCCCGCCGGTCCGCCGGACGAGGGGCCCGACGACCCGCCGGACGAGGGATCCGACGTGCCGCCGGACGGGGGACCCGGCACGCCGCCGGACGGGGGACCCGGCACGCCGCCGGACGCGGCGCGGGACCCGCTTCCGGCGGGTGTCGGTGACGCACGCGCCGTGGACCGGGACGTGCCCGCCGCGGTCGGCCGCGTGCTCGACCACGTGCTGGCCGACCGGATCGCCCGCGCGCGGGCCGTGGACCCGCTGTTCGGCGACGACCTGGCCGGGCGGGTCGCGCGCTTCACGCGGGCGGGCGGCAAGCGCACCCGCCCGCGTTTCGTCTGGTGGGCGCTGCGCGCCTGCGGCGGCGGGGACGGGCCCACGGTCGCGGCGGCCCTGCGGATCGGTGCGGCGCTCGAGCTCCTGCAGACCTGTGCGCTCGTCCACGACGACGTGATGGACGACTCGGCACTGCGCCGCGCGCGGCCCGCCCTCCACACCGATGTCGCCGCCCAGTACGGCGGCGGGACACCGTCGGCACGCGCCGAGCGCCTCGGCCGTTCGGCCGCGATCCTCGCCGGGGACCTGGCGCTCGCCTGGGCGGACGACCTCCTGGCCGAGACCCCGCTCACGCCCCGCAGCGCGGTCGCGGTGCGCCGTCTGTGGGCCGACATGCGGACGGAGATGGTGGCCGGCCAGTACCTGGACCTGCACGGCCAGGCCACGGACTCGCGCTCCCTGCCGCGGGCGCTGCGCGCCGCGTGCCTCAAGAGCGCCCTGTACTCCGTGGAACGGCCGATCGCCCTCGGTGCCGCCCTCGCGGGCGCGGACGACGCCACGACGGAGGCGCTGTGCTCGGCCGGCCGCTGCGCCGGCCTGGCCTTCCAGCTCCGCGACGACCTCGACGACGTGTTCGGCGATCCGCGGCACACCGGCAAACCGGTGGGCGGGGACATCCGCGAGGGGAAGCCGACGTACCTCGTCGCCGTGGCCCGGGCGCGGGCCACGGCCGCCGGCGACCGGCGCGCCCTGGACGTGCTGGACCGCTCACTCGGCCGCGGCGCGCTCACCCGGGCCGGTCTGGAGGAGGTGCGGGAGGTCCTGACGGGCACCGGCGCCCGCGGCGCGGTCGAGGCGAGGATCGGCCGGCTGGTGGCCCGGGGGCTGCGGTACGCCGACGGCGTCCCCCTCGATCCGGACGGCGGGCGGCGGCTGCGGCTGCTGCTGGCCTCCGCGGCGGACGGGACGGTGCCCCCGCCGGACGCCGACGGGACCGAGGAGGCCGGCCGATGACCCGCACCGTGCCGGGCCGCACCGATCACGTCGTCGTCGTGGGGGCCGGGCTGGCCGGGTTGTCGGCGGCCCTGCACCTGCTGGGCGCGGGCCGCCGGGTCACCGTCGTCGAACGGGACCCGCTGCCCGGGGGACGCGCGGGCCGCATGGAGCTCGGCGGGTACCGGATCGACACCGGCCCCACCGTGCTGACCATGCCCGACCTGGCCGACGAACCGTTCGCCGCCGTCGGTGACAGCTTGCGCGGGCGCGTGGACCTCGTCCCGCTCCACCCGGCCTACCGGGCCCGCTTCGCCGACGGGAGCAGCCTCGACGTGCACACCGGGGCCGAGGCGATGGCCGCGGAGGTCGAGCGCTTCGCCGGTGCCCGTGAGGCCGGGGGCTACCTGCGGCTGCGCGGCTGGCTGGAACGGCTCCACCGCGCCCAGATGCGCCGCTTCATCGACGCCAACTTCGACTCGCCCCTGGGACTGCTGTGCGCCGACCTCGCCCGTCTCGCGGCGCTCGGCGGGTTCGGGCGGCTGGACGCGCGCATCGGGCGCTTCCTGCGGGACGAGCGGCTGCGCCGCGTCTTCTCCTTCCAGGCCCTCTACGCGGGCGTCCCGCCGGCCCGGGCCCTGGCCGCGTACGCCGTCATCGCCTACATGGACACCGTCGCCGGCGTGTACTTCCCGCGGGGCGGGATGCACGCACTGCCGCGGGCCATGGCGGACGCCGCCGCCGACGCGGGCGCCGAGCTGCGGTTCGGGCACGAGGCGACCCGGCTGGAACGCTCCGGCGGGCAGGTCACCGCCGTCGTCACCGGGCAGGACCGCATCCCCTGCGACGCGGTCGTCCTCACCCCCGACCTGCCCGTCGCCTACGGGCTGCTCGGCCGCGCGCCCCGGCGTCCGGCGCGGCTGCGGCACTCCCCGTCCGCGGTCGTGCTGCACCTGGGCACCGACCGGACCTGGCCGCACCTGGCGCACCACACCCTCTCCTTCGGCGCCGCCTGGCGCACCACCTTCGACGAGCTCACCCGCACCGGCCGGCTGATGAGCGACCCGTCGCTGCTCATCACCCGGCCCACCGCCACCGACCCGTCCCTCGCCCCGCCGGGCCGCCACCTGCACTACGTCCTCGCCCCGTGTCCCAACACCGACATCGGGCCGGGCGCCGCCGCCTGGACCGACCTCGCCCCGCGCTACCGGGACGAACTGCTGCGCGAACTGGAACGGCGCGGCCTGGACGGCATCGGGTCCGCGATCGAGGCGGAGTGCCTGGTCACACCCGCCACCTGGCACGCGCAGGGGCACGCCGCCGGCACGCCGTTCTCGGCGGCCCACACCTTCGCCCAGACGGGCCCGTTCCGGCCCCGCAACCTGGTCCGCGGCACCGAGAACGCCGTCCTGGCCGGCTGCGGCACCACTCCCGGCGTCGGCGTGCCGACCGTGCTGCTGTCCGGGAAGCTGGCCGCGGCGCGGATCACCGGCGGCCCGGGACGGTCCCGCGCCCCTCTCCCCCGTGCGCAGGAGGCCTCGGCATGACCGCTCGGGAACTCGACGCGGCGGGCGTCACCGATCCGGTGCTGCGCGAGGCGTACGACCGGTGCCGCCGGCTCAACGCCCGGCACGGCCGGACGTACTTCCTCGCCACCCGGCTCCTGCCCGCCGGACGCCGGCCGGCCGTGCACGCCCTGTACGGCTTCGCCCGCTGGGCCGACGACATCGTCGACGCGCTCGGCACCGGGGCGTCCGCCGCGCGCCGGGACGCCGAGCTGTCCGCGCTCCAGCGTGAGCTGGACCGAGGGCTGCGGGACGGCGACAGCGGCGAGCCGGTGGTGCGGGCCCTCGCCGACACGGCGCGCCGGTACGGCATCGACCACGGCCACTTCGCCGACTTCATGGCCGCCATGCGCTCCGACCTGGTGGTCACCGACTACGCCTGCTACGCGGACCTGCGCCGGTACACGCACGGCTCCGCGGCGGTGATCGGACTGCAGATGCTCCCGGTCCTGGGCACGGTCGTCCCCCGGGACGAGGCCGCGCCGCACGCGGCCGCCCTCGGGGTGGCCTTCCAGCTGACCAACTTCCTGCGCGACGTGGGCGAGGACCTCGACCGGGGACGCGTGTACCTGCCCGCGGACCTGCTCGCCGCACACGGCGCCGACCGGGCGCTGCTGCAGTGGAGCCGCGACACCGGACGCCGCGACCGGCGCATCACCGCGGCGCTGAAGGAGTTCGAGGCGCTGACGCGGGCCGTGTACCGGGACGCGGCGCCCGGACTCGCGATGCTCGACCCGGTCTCCCGCCCCTGCATCCGCACCGCGTTCGTCCTGTACGGCGGCATCCTGGACGCCGTGGCCCGAGGCGGGTACGCGGCGGTGCACCGCCGCGCGGCGGTTCCCCGCCGGCGCCGTGCCGCGGTCGCCGCCGACGGGCTGGCCCGGGTGGTCGCCGCCCGGCTGCGTGCCCGCGGTGCCGCCCGGCGCCCGGCCGCCCTCGTGTCCGTCCCCTGCGACGGGCCGTACCCGCCGGTTCCCGAGGAGGTCGCGTGAACACCGGATCCACGAGCGGGCGCCGACGCCTGCCCCTGTCCCTGCGCAGGCGCGCGGTGCCGTGGGAGCGGCAGCGTCCCACCTGGCGCGAGGCACGGCCCGCCGTGATCGCCGGGGCGCTGAAGCGGGCCCGGGCGCGTCCGTCGGGCAACTGGTACGTCGTGGGGGCCTCCCGCGACGTGCGCGGCGACCGTCCGCTGGCGCGCACCGTGGCGGGCCGGGAGGTGGTGGTCTGGCGGGACGCCGGCGGCCGCGCGGTCGCCGGGCCCGGGATCTGCCCGCATCTGGGGGCACCCCTGCGGGACAGTCCCGTGCGGTGCGGCACCCTGGTGTGCCACTGGCACGGACTCGCCCTGGACGGCGGCCCCTTCGCGGGCTGGGAGCCGTTCCCGGCGCACGACGACGGCGTACTGGTGTGGGTGCGGCTGGACGCGGTGGGCGGCGAGCCGCCGCTGGACGCGCCGGTGGTGCCGCGGCGGCCCGCCGAGGCGCGGGCGTTGTCGGCCGTGTACACCGGGGTGGGAACCTGCGAGCCCGAGGACGTCGTGGCCAACCGTCTGGATCCCTGGCACGGGGCCTGGTTCCACCCCTACGCGTTCGTCGACCTCACCGTGGTCGGCGCACCGGACGGCCCGGACGAGGACGAGGACGAGGACGAGGACCGCTTCACCGTGGACGTGTCCTTCAAGGTCGCGGGACGGCTGGTGGTGCCGGTGCGGGCGGTGTTCACCGCTCCCGGACCGCGCACGGTCGTCATGCGCATCACCGAGGGCGAGGGGGCGGGGTCCGTGGTCGAGACGCACGCCGTCCCCCTGGGCCCGGACGACCGGGGGCGGCCGCGTACGGCGGTCGTCGAAGCGGTGGTGGCGGCCTCCGGCCGTCCGGGGTTCGCCGTCGCGCGGGGTGCGGCCCCGCTGCTGCGTCCGCTCGTGCGGGCCGCGGCCGGCCGGCTGTGGCGCGACGACCTGGCCTACGCCGAACGGCGCTGGGCGCTGCGCGCCACGGGGCGTTTCCCGGGCTGACCTCCCGTGCGGCCGCCCGTCCCCGCCGGCCCGTCCGGGCGGCCGTCCCCCTCACCGGTCCGACCGGACGGCCGCCCGGTCGGCCTCCCCTCCGGCGCCCAGGAGTCCGCTGTGCCGCAGGGGGTCCCCGGCCTCCAGACGGGCCAGTTCGCGGCGGGCCACCCGCAGCACCACGGGGGGCACCGCGGCCCGCGTCACCTGCACGAGGCGCAGCCAGCGGGGCAGGTACACGGCCGTACTGCGGTGCTCCACGGCCGACGCGAGCCGGGCGGCGGCCCGGTCCACCGGGTACACGCGCCGGAGCGGCGGCGGCATGTGGCCGCGCAGCTCCCGCAGGGCGGTGTAGCGGTCGGCGTCACGGATCATGTCGGTGTCGGTCCAGGTCAGGTAGCCGATGCCCACGGCCACACCGTGGTGCGCCACTTCGGCGCGCAGGGAGTGGACGAACGCCTCCACTCCCGCCTTGGAGGCGCAGTAGGCGCTCATCATCGGCGCGGCGCCGATCGAGGCCAGGGAGGCGACCTGGAGGTGGTAGCCCTTCGTCGCCAGCAGGTCCGGCAGGAAGGCGCGGGCCGTCGCCGCGCTGCCGGTCAGGTTGACGTCGATCACGCGCCGCCAGCGGGCGGGGTCGGAGGTGACGAACGGGCCGCCCTCGGCGACGGCCGCGTTGGCCACGACGGCGGAGGGGGCGCCCAGGCGCGTTCTGACCAGGTCGGCGGCGTCCGCCAGCGCGGCCTCGTCGGTGACGTCGACCGCGCGGACCAGGGCCGGCGCGGGCAGGCCGTCCGCCACCGTTTCCAGGAGCGCCTCCTCGTGGCCGAGCAGCGCCAGCCGGGCGCCGCGCCGGGCCAGGTCGCGGGCCAGGGCCGCTCCGATGCCGCGTGCGGCGCCGGTGATCACGACGGTGCGGTCACGCAGTGGGCTGTCCTTCATCGGCCGTTCCCTTCGCAGGCTCACTCCCGGCCGAAGCGGTCGCGTTCCTCGGCTCCGGTCCCGGTCTCCGGGGTGGTGTCGGGGCGGGCGGCGTGGTCGGGGTGCCCGACGGTGCGGCGGGCCTCCTTCATCTCGGCCTCGTAGAGGTGGTCCCGTCCCTCGGCCAGTTCCTCGACGGCCGCCTGCTCGATCTCCTTGAACGGCTGGTAGTAGGTGGCGTCGTAGGCCTCGACGACCTGGAACGTCCAGTGGCCGGGGATCACGTTGCGGCCCAGCACCTGGGTGCGCACCGTCTCGGCCCAGTCCGGGTGCCCGGCCTTGTGCAGCAGTGCGACCGCCCGGTCCAGTTCCAGGTCCGCGGTGCCGGTGAGCTGGTGGAAGCTGTAGAGGTGGCCCCGGGCGCGCTCGGTGGTCTCCAGTGCCTTCGACAGCGACCCGAGTGCCTCCACCGTCTCGTCGCTGACGCCTTCGGGGCGCCGGTGGGCGCGGTCGGGGCCGTCGTCGTGTCCGGTCATCGTCTCGCCTCCGCCTGTGGTCGATGGTGTCCTGGGCCCGCCGTCGCGGACGGGCCGCGGCCGGTCCGGTGTGCCGCCGGGTCGCCGGGGCCGTCCGCACCAGCCTGCCGCGCCGGTGCCGTTCCGGCGCGGCGGTCATCCGCCGCCGGCCCGTTCGCCCGCGGCCGGTCGCCTGCGGCCGCTGCGGTCGCGGCGCGCCAGCAGCCGCTGTGCCCGGGCCAGGCCCGGGGCCCTGTGCCGGCGCAGCGCGGCGCGTGCTGCGTTGGCGCCCGGTGCGCCGTGGACGCCGCCGCCCGGATGGGCTCCGGCGGACGTCAGGTACAGGCCCTTCACGGGTGTCTCGGGGCGTCCGGTGCCGGGGACCGGGCGGAAGAACAGCTGCTGGTGCATGGCCGCGGTGCCGCCGTTGATGGCGCCGCCGTGCAGGTTCCGGTCGAGGGACTGGAGCGTCGGCGGAGCGAGGACGCGCCGGGCCCGGATCCGGTCCCGGAAGCCGGGCGCGAAGCGTTCGACGTGGCGCTCGACGCGGTCGGCCATGACCTCCTGCTCCCCGGCGTCCCAGGCCCCGGTGAGCCCTCCGTCGCCCGCGTCGCCGACGACGTCGTGCGGTACGTGGGTGTAGGCCCACGCGGACTCGGTGCCCCGGGGGGAGCGCGAGGGGTCCGCGGTCGTCATCTGGCCGAACAGGCAGAAGGGGCGGTCCGGGATCCGGCCCGTGGCGATCTGGGCGGCGAAGCGGGTGAGCTCGTCGATGCCGTCCGCGAGGTGGACGGTTCCGGCACCCGCGGCCTGTTCGCAGCTCCAGGGCACCGGGCCGTCGAGCGCCCAGTCGACCTTGAAGGTGGCGAAGTCCCACTGGAAGCGCTCCAGATCGGACAGTGTCTGGGCGGGAAGGTGCTCGGGCTCCACGAGTCCGCCGTACAGCACGGGCACGGCCACGTCCGCGAGGACCGCGCGGCCGGCCGCGACCGTCTCGCCGCCCGCCGTGCGCACCCCCACCGCCCGGCCGCCGCGCACCACGATCCGGTCGACCCGCTGTCCGCAGCGCAGCACGCCGCCGCGCGCCCGGAGGCGGCGGGTCAGGGCCTCGGTGAGGGCGCCGGAGCCGCCGGCCGGGACGGGGAAGCCGTAGGTCTGGCCGAGCATCGACATCAGCCAGCCGAAGCCGCCGCTGCCGGCGGCCTCCGGGGCCAGATCGGCGTGGAGCGCGTTGCCGGCCAGCAGCAGCCCGCCGCCCTCCCCCCGGAACTCCTCCTCCGCCAGGCGGCGTACCGGCAGCACCAGGGTGCGCGCCATGCGCAGCCCGCCCGTGCCGCGCAGCCGGACGGCCAGCCGGGCCGCGGGAAGGACCGGCGGGAACGGGGTGAACAGGGCGTCCAGGAGGTCCGGGCGCAGCCGCTGCCACACGTCGTCCAGCCGGCGCCAGGCAGCTCCGTCGCCCGGTGCGAAGGCCTCCAGGGAGGCGGCGGTGACGTCGACGCGGCGGTCGAGCACCGCGCACCTGCCGTCGGTCAGCGGGTGGGCGAGGACGTGCGGTGCGTGGCTCCAGCGCAGCCCGTGCTCCTCCAGGTGCAGCCCGGCGAGGACCGGGGAGGCGGCGGCGAGCGGGTAGAAGGAGCTGCACAGGTCGCTGACGAAACCTGGGTCGACGCCCCGGTCGTGGCGCACCGCGCCGCCGGGGTCGGGCTGCTCCTCCAGCACCTCCACGCTCCAGCCGGCGTCGGCCAGCAGGTTCGCCGCGACCAGCCCGTTGGGGCCGGCCCCGATCACCACGGCGTCAGGCACGGGACCCTCCCGCGTCGGGCTCCGGCGTCACGACCTGGCCCAGGGGGCGACGCCGCTCCTCCTCGGCGGCCTCGGCCTCGCAGATCTTCGCCAGCCGGGCGAGCATGGTGCGGTGACGGATCTGGATCAGGGCCTCCACGGCCACGTTGTGCACCGTTCCGCCCATCCCCCGCAGGGGGTGCTCGTCCACGAACACCAGGCAGCCGTCGCCCCAGGGCCGCGTCTCGATGGCGATCCTCGCCGTGCCGAGCGGCCCCGCCTTGGCCTCGAGCTCCAGGTTCGCGCCCGGCTCGCACCGCCGGACGACGGTCTCGTTGGTCAGGCTCAGGGGCCCGACGCGCACCTCGTAGCGGATCGCCGCGTCGAGTCGTGGCCACTGTCCCCGCACCGGCTCCGACGACGAGGTGCCCACCACCCACTCGGCGTAGCGGCTGCCGTCCGAGAGGACGTCCCAGACGGTCTGCGGGCTCGTTCGGATCAGACGATGACGAACCGCCACGTCGGCCTCCTGTGTGTCCGAAGCGGTACCAGTGACCACTGAGTGCCCCCTCCGGCACACGTCAACCGGCGGCCCCGGGACGGTGCGCGGGTCGGGCCGACGGCACGGCGCCGGTGTCACGCCGGGTCGCGGGCCGGGGCCAGGGCCCAGCGGATCCCCGCGGTGACGGCGGCGCCCAGCGGACGGACGCACACGCCCTCGACCGGGGGCACGCGGGGCAGCCGCAGCGCCCGGGAGGCCCAGGTCGGCAGCAGGGACACGGCGTTGGCGGCGAGGACCCCGTACGGCAGCCGGGCCAGGAGCGGGACGGGCGGGTCGAGCAGCAGGAAACGGGCCGTGCTGCGGGCCTCGGGGGTCGCGCGCAGCTCGGCGCGGTAGGAGGTCAGCCGCTCGGCGAGTTCGGCGCGGTTCACCGGCGGGTCGGGCACGCCGAGCGCGGTGGCGACGCGCGCCATGTCGGCGACGTAGCCGTCGCATCCCTCGTCGTCCAGGGGGCGGGCACCGTAGCGCTGGTGCGCGCGCAGGAAGCAGTCGACCTCCGCGGTGTGCACCCAGCACAGCAGGTGGGGGTCGGCGGCCCGGTACTCCTCGCCGTCGGCGGTGGTGCCGCGCACCGTCTCGTGGACGGCCCGCACCCGGTCGACGGCCCGCTGCGCGCTGTCCGCGGTCCCGTAGGTGGTGACGGCCAGGAAGGTGCTGGTCCGCTGCAGGCGCCCCCAGGGGTCGCCGCGGAAGCCGGAGTGCCCGGCGACGGCGGCCATGGCCAGCGGGTGGAGCGACTGGAGCAGCAGGGCCGACAGTCCGCCGATGAACATCGAGGCGTCCCCGTGCACCCTCCTGACCGGCCGCTCGGGTCCGAACCAGCGCGGACCGGGCGTGCCGTGGATGCGCGCGCGGTTGTCCGGTCCGTCCGGCCCGGCCACCCGGGAGAAGATCGCACGGCCGATCCGGCCGCGCAGCGCCGATTCGCCTTCCGCCAGGAGTCCCATGGCCGCTTCGTCCTCCTCACGCCCGCGTCGACCGGTCGACGCGGCGCCCTACGGCTGCCTCTGCCCCGTACCCTGCCCGGTTACCCGGGCGGGCGGCTCGTCCACGTCACCGGCCGCGCCGGGTGCGGCCCCGCGCTCAGGGGACGTCGCCCCGCCAGTCGAACACCCGGCCGCCCGTGTCGCGGGGTGCGTAGACCGCGCGTCCGCCCGCGCCGTAGCGGCCTATCTCGGTGGGCAGGCCGACGCCGTCCCTCAGTTCCCCTTCGCTGCGGTCGGTGACGTCCAGCAGGAGGCCGTCCAGCGGTCCGCCCGACAGTTCCACGTACGACCGTCCGTCGCGCGGCCCGGGGTCGTCGTGGTCCGCCCCGTAGACCCGGCCGCGCAGGAACTCCAGTTCGTCCATACCGGCAGGGTGGCAGCCCCCACTGACAACCGGTCCCGCCGCCGCGTCCGCCCCGCCTACGCGTCCGCCCCGCCGGCGCCCGCCGCCCAGGGCCGGGGTGCCGAACCGTCGCTCCAGGCGAGCAGGCCGCCGCGGTCCACGCACACGATTCCGCACTGCGCGGCGTACTCCTCGGCCGGTGCGGTGAAACCGCTGGTGGTGACGACGAGGGCGACGTCCGCCTCGTGGACGGTGAAACAGGTGCCGCCGAAGCGCTGCAGGTCCTGCGAGCCGACCTTGTTGTCGTCGCCGTAGCGCTTGCACTGGATGACGAGGCGGCGGCCCTCGGGGGACAGCGCCACCACGTCGGCGCCCAGGTCGCCGGCTCCGCCGACGACCCGCACGTCCGAGCAGCCGTCCCGCGCGCACAGGGCCGCTATCGCCTCCTCGAACTCCCCGGGGTCCAGGGTGTCGTAGTCGGGGGCGCCGGGCGCCCCGGCCGTGCGGAGGGTCTCCTCCTCGTACCGCTCGGCGGGGGCCGCGGTCGCGGGCGGAGCCGGTTCGGGTGCGTCCAGGGCGTCGAGCGCCGTCACCGTGGCCTGTTCCAGGGCCTCGCCGGTCCGGCGGGCGATCCTCGCCGCGGACCGCTTCCGTCGTCCGCGTCCGCGGGCCAGGACGACCGCGACGGCCACGCACAGCAGGACGGCGCCCCACGCCGGGCGCCGCTGCGCGGCTCCGGCCAGCGCGCGCACCGCGAAGCCCCCGGCGATCAGGGCCGTGGCGAGCAGGGCGAAGAACATGGCTGTCGCGCGCAGGTCGAAGCGGCGCCCGCGGTCCGGCGGACGCGTACGGCGCTCGGACATGGTCACCGTGGTGGGTCCTCTCTGTGGCGGCCGTGACGGAGTGCGTGCCGGGGCCGTGCGGCCCCGGAGATCACGTACGCCGTCTGCCCGGGATCGGCCCGTTCACCGGCGTGCCGCACACAGGGGCGGGGTCCCTGCTGCAGCAGGGACCCCGCCCGGAGGGGACGTCAGTGGGCGCGTACGGGTCGTCAGTGCCGGAAGACGTCCTTCGTCTTCTCCTTCGCCTGCCGTGCGTCACCCTTGGACTGCTCGGCCCGGCCCTCGGCTTCGAGCCGCTCGTTCCCGACCGCGCGGCCGGCCGCCTCCTTGGCCTTGCCCTTGATCTGTTCCGCCTTCGCCTTGGCCTTCTGGTCCTCAGCCACACTCACTCACTCCCGGTGATGTCGGCGTGCGTTCCGTGTCGTCGGTCGGGTGGCCGACGACGCGGTCCTCAAACCTCCGGCGCCGGGGGATGCGGCCGGGACGGACGTGCCAGGATGGACAGTGGTGCGGACCGGATCGGGCAGGGAGGCGGACGGTGGACTGGCGGGGCTTCGCTCAGCAGATGGCTTCCTTGGCCCGCGATCTCCTGGCCGAGCACACCCTCGACGCGACCCTGGAGCAGATCACGAAGTCGGCCGTGGAACTCGTCGAGGGCTGCGACGCCTCCGGGATCCTCGTCCTCAAGGGGAACCGGGTGAGTTCGCTGGCGCCCACCGAGCAGCTCGTGGCCGACAGCGACCGCCTCCAGGAGCGCCTGCAGGAAGGACCCTGCTTCGACGCGGCCCGGCCGGACCGGGACGAACGGGTCTTCCGCATCCCCGACCTCACCCGGCCCGCCGAGCGCTGGACGCACTACGTGCCCCGCGCCCGGGAGCTGGGGCTCGGCAGCATGATGGGGTTCCTGCTGTACACGCGGGAGGAGGAGCTGGGGGCCCTCAACATGTACTCCCACAGGCCGGGGGCGTTCACCGAGGACAGCGAGACGGCGGGCTGGCTGCTGGCCTCCCACGCGGCAATCGCCTTCTCCAGCGCCCTGACCGACGCCCAGATGCAGGAGGCCATCTCCACCCGGCACACGATCGGCGAGGCGATGGGCATCCTGATGGGCCGTCACCACATCACGGAGGACCAGGCCTTCGAGATCCTGCGCACCCGGTCCCAGCGCACCAACACCAAGCTGCGTGACGTGGCCCGCCGGATCTGCGAGACCGGCGCCGCGGAGCGGTGAGCGCCCTGCCGGGCGGCCCGGCAGGGCGCTCCGGGCGCCCGTGCCGCGCAGGCGCCCCGGCGCTTCCGGAAGGTGCGTTCAGCGCCCGCCGGTCCAGGTGTGGGCGACGTCGATCACGACGCGGTCCCGGAGTTCGAGGACCCGGAAGGGCAGGCGCGCGCGGACTCCGAGGCCGACCTGGGTCTCGCCCTCGAAGCTGCCGGCGAACCGTGCGTCCCTGAAGGTCCGGTACCCGGTGAGGTCCACGCCCGGCAGGGGGCGCCCGGCCCGCGCCGGATAGGTGGGCCCGCCGGTCCCGGGGGCGTAGGCGGGCGCGGCCACCCGCACCTCGAGCACGGCGCCGCCGGCGACGGGGACGGGCCGGCCCGATCCGTCCTGGTGCAGGCGGTCGACGTACCGGACGGAGTAGCCGAGGCCGCTGCGCCCGGCGCCGGGCAGTTCCACGACCATCCGGTCGTAGCAGTCGTGGCGGCCGGTCCTGATGCCGCGCACCGGCGTGGCCGTGGTGTCGTCGTCGGTCTTGGCCGGGCTGCCCCAGCCGGTGGGGCACGCCGTGGCGCGGGCGGTCGCGGCCTGGGTGGCGACGGCCGGGACCGCGGCCGTGCCCAGCGTGGCGCCGACGAGCACGACGGTCGCGCAGATCGTTCTGGTTCGAAGCATTTCCGCCCCCTGGGCTCACATCGCTCTGATATCGGGTGAGACGACCGGGTTCGGGCGAAGGTTGCGCTGTTCCCGGCGGGGTCCCCGGTGCGTCGCCGCGCGGCGGAAGCGGCCGGACCGACGGCCGGACCGCGGAGGGCGGCGCATCCGCCGCGCCGGAGCGGCCCGCATGGCACATCCTGGTGGGGAGCGAACGAGGTCCCGTGCGTCCGCACCGGGAGGACGCGACATGGATGAGTCAGCCGCCGTACCGTGCGGGGAGCGGCCGGCAGGCGTGCTCGGGCGGGGCGCGGGAGAGGACCGGAACGGGGGCACGGCGCGGATCGAGGACGCGCTCGCGGAGCCCGTGGTGGCGGCGGTCGAGGACATCGGGGGGTACGGCGGCCTGGTGTACCTGCGTTCGCGGGACCGTCGCTCGCTGGTGCTCTGCGTGGTGACCGGCGTCCCGCGGTCGCTGCTGAGCTCCTGGTGGCGGGTGCCGGTGGGCGGCGCGTTGCCCATGGCCGAGGCGTACCGCCGGGACGAGAGCCTGTGGCTGCCGGACGAGCGGGCGACGATGCTGCGCTTCCCCCAGTTCACCGCGGCGCTGCCGTACTCGTTCGCCTCCGCCTGCCGTCCCGTGCGGGTCGGCGGCGAGCCCGTGGGCGTCCTGGTCGTGCTGCGCTCGGTCGCACGGGAACCGGTGAGCGAGCGGACCGTGCGGGCCGCGCTGGACGGCGCCGGGCGGGACATGGAGGAACGCCTGGCCGGGTTCGCCCGCCGGGCGCCCGGCCGGACGGCCCCGGACGCCGTCGCGTACGGGATCGAGTACGACGACCAGCCGGTCGGCGTGCGGCTGCCCACGCCGCCGGCCCCGGCCGTCCGGGTCGGCATGGTCGAGTGGGACCTGGACAGTGACCGGTGGGCCGGGGACGACGACGCGCTGAGCCTGCTGGGCGTCGCCCGGGGGGACTTCGGCGGCACCATGGCGGAGGTCGAGGCCCGGGTGTCCCCGGACGACCTGTACGAACTGCGGGCGAGCCGGCGGGACGCGGCGGCCACCGGACAGGTCAGGTCCCGGCGCTTCAGGGTGCTGGACGAGACCGCGGAGGACGGGCAGCTCCGCTACCGGCCGGTCGAGCTGTGGGGGCACGTCGTACCGGCGAAGAGCACCGCCCGGCTGCTGGTGGGCGCACTCGTGGACGCGGCCGGCGGGGTCACCGCGGCCGAGGCCGCCGAGCGGCTGCCCGACGGGCTGTTCTCCCTGGACCAGGACGGCCGGCTCGTCTACGCCAACCGCCGCTGCCAGGAACTGCTGGGCTGCGAGCTGGAGAGCCTGCTCGGACACTACCCGTGGGAGGTGCTCACCTGGCTCCGCGATCCGGCCTACGAGGACCGCTACCGGGCGGCGATGCTGTCGCACGAGCCGGTGTCGTACCTGGTGCACGACCCGGACGGTGCCTGGCTGGGGTTCGTGCTCTATCCCGGCGTGCACGGGCTGACCGGCCGCGTCTTCCGCACCAGCGCACCCGTCGGCGCCGAGGCCGCGCCACCGGGCCGGGCCCCGGCGCCGGTCACCGGGGCGACCGCGACAGCGCCGTCGGGGCTGGCCGCCACGGCCCGCGCGGGAGCCCTCTACCACGTCGTGCAGATGGCCAGCGTGCTCACCGAGGCGGTCACCGTCCGGGACGTGTGCCGGGCCGTCTCCGAGCAGCTGCTGCCCGCGTTCGGCGCCCAGGAGGTCGCCCTGTACACGGTGCGCGACAACCGGATGTACCTGCTGTGGGAGGCCGGCTACCCGGAGGGGTTCCTCGACCCGTTCGAGGGGGTTCCCCTCGACCGGCAGCTGCCCGGTGTACATGCCCTGACCACACGGCTCCCGCTCTTCTTCGAGTCGCCCGAGGAGCTGGTCAGCGCCTACCCGGGGATCCTCCTCGACCGGATGCACGCCTGGTCGTTCCTGCCGCTGATCGCCTCCGGCCATCCGGTCGGCTCCTGCATCCTCGGCTGGGACGCGCCGCACCGGTTCACCCCCGAGGAGCGCAGCGCCCTGACCGCGCTGAGCGGACTGGCCGCCCAGGCGATGGAGCGGGCCCGCCTGTACGACGCGGAGTCCGCCGTCGCGCGCGGGCTGCAGGAGGGGCTGCTGCCGCACCGGCTGCCCGCCATCGAGGGGCTGCTCACCACCGGCCGCTACCTGCCCGGCACCCAGGGCATGGCCATCGGCGGCGACTGGTACGACGTGATCAGGACGGAGCGCGGGGTGGCCCTGGTGATCGGCGACGTCGAGGGGCACAGCGTCGGCGCCGCGGCCGTCATGGGCCAGCTGCGCAGCGCGGTGCACGCCTTCGCCGCCAGCGGCCGGCCGCCGCAGGAGGTCATCGCCCACACCAACCGGCTGCTGGCCGAGCTGGAGGCGGAGGTCTTCGCCACCTGCTGCTACGTCGAACTGGACCCGCGCACCGGCCGCGCCCTGGCGGTCCGGGCGGGTCATCCCCCGCCGCTGCTGCGCCACCCGGACGGCCGCACCGAGGCCCTGGAGCTGGCCGGCGGTGTGATGCTCGGGGTGCACCCCGACGCGGCCTATCCCGTCACGTCGCTCGCCCTGTCGCCCGGCAGCGTCCTCGCGCTGTACACCGACGGGCTCGTCGAGATGCCCGGCAGCGACATCGAGACGGGCATCCGGGCGGTCCGCCGCCGTCTGGCCGACAGCCGCACCGACTCGGTGGAGCGGCTCGCCGACCAGTTGGTCAGGACCGCCCGCCGGACCGAGGACCGGCCGGACGACGTGGCGCTGCTGCTCACCGCGTACCGCGGGGAGGACGGACGCTGACCGCGGCCCCGCCGCGGTCCGCCGGCCGGCGGCGGGTGATGCGGTGGGCGGCCCGGTCGAGCTCCCCGCTCACAGGTGTGCCTCCGGCCGGGGCCGGCGTCCGGTCCGGGCCGGCGGTCGTCCCGCGACGGGTGCGCCCGCGGCTCGCAGCAGGAGGACGGTGATGTCGTCGGCGTGCTGGGCACCGCTGCCCGCGGGGTGCAGGAGGTGGTCGGCGAGGTGGTGCGGATCGAAGTCGCCGCCGGTGGCCAGGCGCTCGGCGAGGTGCTGGGTGGCCCGGGTGGCGTCGGTGCCGGGGATCTCCACCAGGCCGTCGGTGTACATGACGAGGACGGCGCCCGGGGGCAGCGCGACGGTGGTGACCGGGTAGCGGGTGCGCAGGTCGATGCCGAGGAGCGGTCCCGGCTCGACGGCCAGCACCTCGGCCCGGCCGGACGCGTGACGCAGCAACGGCGGCACGTGACCCGCGCTGGCGAGGGACACCTGACGGCGCGCCAGGTCGATGTGGGCGAAGAGGCAGGACGCCAGCAGTTCGGAGTCCAGGTCCGCCAGCAGCCGGTTGGTGCGGGCCAGCACCTCGTCCGGTGCCGCGCCCGCGGTCGCGTGCGCGTGGATGGCGGTGCGGATCTGGCCGGTGAGCGCGGCCGCGGTGACGCTGTGGCCCTCCACGTCCCCGATGACGGCGGCCGCGGTCGTGTCGTCGAGGCGCAGGACGTCGTAGAAGTCGCCGCCGACGTCGAGGCCGTGCCCGGCGGGCAGGGAGCGCGCGGCGACGTCCAGCCCGGGCAGGGCGGGCAGGGCGCGGGGCAGCAGGGCCCGCTGCAGTTCGTGGACGAGGTGGTGCTGGGTGTCGTACAGGCGGGCGCGGTCCAGGGCCTGGGCGACCAGACCGGCCAGGGAGGTCAGGACGGCGCGCTCGTCGGCGGTGAAGGGGTGCGGCCGGTCGTACGACAGGACGCAGCAGCCCACCGGCCGGCCCGAGACGACCAGGGGCAGGAAGGCCCAGGCCTCCTTGTCGCTCAGCAGGGGTGCCTTCGGGTAACGGACGGCGATCTCGGCCCGGTCGGCGAAGAAGGCGGGGGTGCCGCTGTTCAGGACGTCGCCCGCGGGGGTGAGGTGCGTGTCCAGGGACAGGGCGTCGAGCCGCTCCACGACGCCGGGGTCGTAGCCGTGGTGGCCGGTGATCTTCAGACGGCCGGCGTCGGCGGCGGACAGCACCAGGCCCTGGGCCCCGAAGGCGGGCAGGATCTGGTGCGCGATCAGCTCGACGACGTCCCGCACGGTCACCGTCTCGGTGAGCGCGGCGGCCAGGTGGACCAGTTGGTGCAGACGTCCCGTGGGGGCGGGCGAGGGGCTCCGTGCGGTGCCGGGCGGCGGGCCGCCGTCCGTGAGGTGCTCCGCGCGCGGGGTGACGCGGACGCTGATGCCGCTGGTGTCGGGGTAGAGCTCGAAGACCAGCCACCGGTCCGGCGGGCGGCGGGCGGTGAAGGCCACCGGTGAACGGCTGACCACCGCCGTGCGGTAGTGGTCCTCGTAGACGGGGTCGCCCAGCCAGGCGAGGGCCTCCCAGGGGCGGGTGCCGAGGAGCCGCTCCGCGCCACGGCCGAGCAGCCGGGCGGCGGCGGTGCTGAGGTAGGTGATGCGGCCCTCCAGGTCGAGGGAGACGGCCCCCTCGGGCAGGCGTTCGAGGTAGTCGGAGGCGGCCAGGTCCGTCTGCGCGGGGCGGGTCACGGCCTCCGGCGGGACGAGCCGCGGCCGGTCGGACAGGGTCGGTGACTGGTCGGAGTCGTCCAGGAGGCGCGCGAGGTTCCGGGCGCCCGTGGTGACGGCTCGCCGTCCGCGGGCGGTCGGCCGTCTCGGACGGTCGGCGGGCCACATCAGGAGGAGGCCGCCCCAGCAGTGGCGCACCCCGGTCAGCGGGGCCGCGGCCAGCGCGAAGGGGTAGGGCAGGACGGCGGCGGTCCGCGGATACCGCCGGGCCATCTCCTCCTGGCCGCCGATCCAGACCAGCCGGTCCTCGCGCACGGCGTCGGCGACGGGCGCCGGGCCGGCCGGCGGCAGACGCTGCCAGGGGGCGAAGAACTCCGCCGGCAGGCCGCACAGCCAGACCAGGCGCAGCACGCCGGTCGCCCCCTCGGACAGGTAGAGCGCCCCGACGGAGGCACCGGTGCCCCGCACCGTGTCGGCCAGGGACGCCCCCAGGGCGTCGTCCAGCGACACGGCGCTCAGGAGAGGCTCGTTGGTCCCGGACATGGTGTCCTCCGCGCCGGTGACGGGAGGGCTGCCCGCCCGCCAGAGGAGTCGTGTACGCGCCTGCTGTACCGCCAGAGGCGTACGCCGCTCCTACCCCCGTACGCCGGGCCTGACGCACCCCGCGGGCACGCCGCCCGCACGGCGTTCACACGCAGGGGTGACCTCAGCGGTCCCCGTTCCGTGTCGCGGCCCGGTCCCGCGGGCTCCGGCCCACCGCCGCTGTTCCCGCGCCGCTGCCCCGCCGAACAGCGCGCCGCCCAGGTGGCCGCGGAGGAAACGGGTCATGCCGGCCCCCTCGGGGACGGCCCGGTCGGCCTCCGTCCCTTCGGCTCCGCTCACGACGGGCAAGGGGCCGGGTCCGCGCGTCGACGTCGCCGGGACGGCTCACAGACAGTGGCGCACCAGCCGGTCGTCCGGGTCGTGGGCGTGCCGCACGGGGGCCGGAGCGGCGGCCGGGCGCCCCTCGGCGAGGTGGGATTCGCCGTGCCGGCCGTTCCCGTGCTGCGGCCCCCGGACCCCGGCTGCCGTCCACCGTGGTGTGCGGGACCGGCGCGGTCGGGACGGCGGCACTGCTGCGGCAGGCGGTGGTCACCGCCGTCGGGTTCGTGCGCTGGTGCACGGGCCTGCAGCGGATCGGCACCGAGCGCGCCGCTCCGCTCCCCGAGCTCCTCCCGGTGGCGGCCGCCCGCACCGCGCCGCTCGTCGGCACCGGGTCCTGCGGCCCGGCCCAGGCGGTGGGCAGCGCCCTGGTCGACGCCGGGGTCCCCGGACCGCGCTCCGCCGTGGCGGACGGGACACGGGGCGGACGCGAAGCGGCAGGGCCCCTGAGGGGTCCTGCCGCCGTTCACGTGCCGCGGAGGGTCAGGCCCCGCGCCTCACGCTCCGCAGGACGAAGAATCCGAAGAGCACCAGCACCCCGCCCAGTGCGGCGGGCCACAGCTGGGCTCCGGTCTCGGCGAGGCTTCCGGTCCCGGCCTGTGCCTCGGTCCGGTCCCCGGTCCCGGGTTCCGGGAGACTGCCGGGCACCTCGGCGGCCTGAGCCGCCTGGCCGCCGTCGTCCTTGCCGCCCTTGCCGCCCTTGTCACCGCCCTGGTTCCCGGTGCCGGCGTCCTCGCCGTCCGCGGCCGGGAGCGAGGCCTTCACGTCGGGCTGCTCGGGCTGTGCGGTGCCGTCGCCGTCCGCGGGCTCCTCGGCGGCCGGGTTCTCCGCCGGGTTCTCCACCGGGGTCTCCGACGGGGTCTCCGACGGCTGCTCCTGGCCGCCGTCGCCCTGGTCGCCGCCGTCGCCGGGCTCGCCGCCGCCTTCGCCCTGGTCGCCGTCACCGCCCTGGCCCGGGTCGTCGGGCGTGGCCGTGGGCTCCTCCGGCTGCTGCGGCTCCTCGGTCGGTTCGCCGCCGCCACCGTCGCCGCCGTCGCCGCCGTCGCCGTTGCCGCCACCACCGGCGCCGGAACCGCAGGTGCGGCCCTCGTTGATGCAGTCGACCATCTCGTTCATCAGGTCCTCGTCGAAGACGTTGATGAAGTCGCCGTGGTCCGTGATCGGCTTGTGCAGCTGCTCGGGGAAGGAGTCGACCGCGAACAGCGGTGTGGTCCTGCCGCCGTCCTCGAGGCTCGGCGCGTCGACGTCGTAGACGATGCGCTGCACCAGTTGCGGCACGGGCTCGAACCCGGACGGGCAGTTGCCCTCGGCGTCCGTGAACGCCATGTGCGTACGGTGGTTGGCGCTGTCGATGTTGCGGCCGTCCCAGCAGCTCTGGAAGTCGAACGTGCGCACCACGTCACTGCCCTGCGGGCACAGCGGGTACTTGTCCGTCAGCTGCCGGTCCTCGAAGCCGGTGCAGCTCCAGGACGCGTTGGCGTTGGCGGGGCCGTTGACGAACGACTTGGCGTCGCCGGTGATGATGCGCAGCAGCCGGGGCATGGCGGTGACCTCGCCCTGCGGGTTGCCCACGAAGGTCAGCGTGACCTCCTTGGGCGTGACGATCTCACCGACGTTGCCCTCGATGCCGCCGCCCGGGGAGTCGGCGTCCTGCTCCCGGGTTCCGTTCTGCAGGCGCAGCACCGGCCAGTAGTACGACGACTTGTCGCCCTGGTCCTCGCAGCTCGTGTCCGCCTGCGCCAGCTCCTCGTCGCTGGAGAACGCGTTGGTGGCCTGGTTGCCGATGTAGTCGTGGAAGTGGTGGGCGCCGTTGCTGACGCCCGGGGCGGCGATCACGTTGTCCGAGTTGAACAGGCCGTTCTCGTTGACGCCGCACTCGCTGGTGAAGGTGCCGCGGGAGGCGTTCGCGGTCTGCTTCGGCTCGGAGACGTTGGGCTGGACGCTCTTGATGTCGACGTAGTCACCGGCGACGGGACCGTTGCCGGCCTGGCCGCCGTTCCCGCCCTGGTCCTGGCCCTGCTGGTCCTGGCCGCCGCCTCCGTCGCCCGCCCGCTCGCCCTCGTCGCCGTCGCCTCCCTGTCCGGCGTTCTGCTGCTCGGGGGCGTTGCCGGACTCGCGCACGGCGCAGGCGGCGAGTTCCTCGAGGCCCTCGGGCCGGTCGCCCACCCGGTCGATGGCGGTCGCGATGCGGGCGAGGACCGCGGAACGCTTCTCCTCCAGCGGCTTGGCGATCGCGTTGTCCGCGAACGCCGGGTCCTGCCGAAGTGCGTCGGCCGACTCGCCGAGCCGCTTGTAGGCATCGGCGATCTGCGCGTCCAGCGCGGCGAGCTCCTTGTCCACCTCCGCCCGCGCCTCCTGGGGCACCGACGTCAGCTCGGTGGCCACGTCCGGGCAGTCGATCGTGGCGCCCGAGAACACCTGCGCCTGACCGGCGCCCGTCCCGCCCTCCTCCGTCGCGGAAGCGTAGACGTTGGCCGCCATCATCCCGCCTCCACCCAGGATCAGGGCGAACGCGGCGAGAGTCGCGCGCTGTTTGGGGCGTCTGCGTGTGTTGCGTGCCAAGGCAGTACTCCTACGCTTCTGTCGCGGGGGACGGCAGGGAATTCCCACGCCCCATACGCAGACGGGCCGCCGCGCGTTCAAAGGGCCCGCGGTTTCTTCGCGGAATCCCGGAGGTTCCGGGCCCGCGCACGTCGAGTCCCCGCCGGACTCTCCTGCTCCGGCGGGGACTCGGGGACGGCTGCGGTGAGGTTCCCCCGGCTCAGCCGAAGTTCACGTCACTGCACAGGAAGTACGTCTGGTCCATGTGCGAGGCCTGCCAGATCGTGTAGACCACGTGCCGGCCGCTGAGCCCGGACGTGCTCACCGGGATCGAGTAGTTCTGGCTGGGGGCGTACGCGCCGGTGCGGGCCACCAGCTGGAGGTCGTCCCAGCCCAGCTGCTGGGTGGTGGGGTCGAAGCCCTGCCGGGTGACGTAGACGAGGAAGTAGTCCGCGCCGTGGCTGGCCTGGTCGTACAGCCGCACGGTGAAGTCGTCGCCCACGTTCGTCGTCTTCCAGGCGCCCACCGCGTCCAGGGAGTTGTAACGGCCGCCCTCGGTGCGCCCGCCGCTGCACAGCCGGCCGTCGGGGACTACGGCCCGGAAGTCGCCGCCCGAGCCGTTGCGGTAGAGGCCGTTCCAGTTCCACATGGCGTTGGGGTTGTCCTGCCACGCCTGCCAGCACATGGGGTCTTCCTGGGCCATGGCCGGGTTCTGGAAGTCGCTCCCCCAGCGCTGCCAGCAGCCGTAGTTGCGGGACGCCGGATCGACCACCGAGCCGTGGGCGACGGCGGTGCCGCTCCAGGGGATCAGACACAGCAGCGCCGCGACGGCGGCGCTCAGGGCGAGCATCAGCCGGGACCGGGCGGTTAGTAAGTCATGACCATGCCAAGTCACGAGGACCTTCTCTCCGGTGCAGGGGTGTGGGGTGATCGGATCGCGGGAGCATGGGAGCGCTCCCGGCGGACAGGCTGCGCCCCTGAAGCGGAAGCGGCAATGCTCGTTTGCGCCACTTCCGGACGGGCCGTGGCGCGTTCGATGCGTTCGACGCCGGGTCCCGGCCCGCCGGAGCCGGCCGGGACCGGTGCGTCAGAGCCGGTCGGCGCCCTCCGTCGCACGCCCGAGGCAGACGACCGAATCGTCCAGCGGCGCGTCGATCTCGTGGAAGCCCATGCGGTCGTAGAAGGCCCGGGCCGGCTCGTTGGCGGTCGCCATGACGAGGTGGACGGACGGCACTCCCCCGTCCCGCAGGGCCGCGAGGAACGTCCGTATCAGCTCCCGGCCGTATCCGCGCCCCTGCCACTCGGGCAGCAGGTCGATGTGCAGGTGCGCCGGATAGGCGGCCAGTTCCGGGACGACCATCCGCTCGGGGTGGTGCAGCAGCCAGGCGATCGCCTCGTCCGGGGTGTCCGGCGGTCCGGACGGCTCGGGGTGGCGGTCGGCGACCAGGGGCAGCCACGCGGTACGGAAGGCCTCGGCGAAGCGGGGGGTGTCGGCGGTGCCGAGGATGTAACCGACCGCTCGGCCCCGACCGTCGTCCAGGACGAAGGCCAGCTCCGGCTCGAGGTGGGCGTAGGGAGCCGCGAAGGTGACGGGGAAGATGCCGGGGTCACAGTAGAAGGGGCGGCTGTCCCCGCCGTTGTGCGCGGTGCGGACGCAGATGTCGTCGAGGGCCGGCCGGTCGTCGGGGCGGTACGGGCGAATCACGGGAGACGCGGTCATGCCCGGGATCCTGCCTGCCTTGGGAGCGCTCCCACAACCTCTGTGGGCGGGGGGCCCGCCCGGGCCCGTGGCTTAGCGGGCCGCTCCCTGGTTACCCGGCGGCCATGAAGCTGCATATCCCGGGGCGGAACGGCCGGACCGACGGCGGATCCGCGACGAACGAGCCCGATCCGGGTTCCCCGGCCGAGCGCGCTACGGAGGAACCCGGGCCGAGCGACGAGGTGGAACGGGCGGCGCCGGACTCACCGGCCAAGTTGCCGAAGCGGTCGTGGGGCGCGGCGCTGAAGGGCAGTCTGCGCGAGTTCCAGGACGACGAGCTGACCGACCGGGCCGCCGCGCTCACGTACTACGGCGTGCTGTCGCTGTTCCCGGCGCTGCTGGTGCTGGTGTCGTTGCTGGGCGTCGCCGGCGAGTCGGCCACGGACAAGGTGATGGAGAACCTCCAGCAGCTCGCTCCCGGGGCGGTCCGCGACATCATCACCCAGGCGGTCGAGCAGCTGCAGGGCACCTCGGGCGTCGGCTCGATCGTGGCGGTCGTCGGTCTGGTCCTGGCCGTGTGGTCGGCCTCCGGCTACGTGGCGGCGTTCATCCGCGCGGCGAACGCGGTCTACGACATCCCCGAGGGGCGCCCGGTGTGGAAGGTGCTGCCCCTGCGGGTCGGCGTGACCGTGGTGCTGATGGTGCTGGCCGTGGCCAGCGCGCTGATCGTGGTCTTCACCGGAGGGATCGCCCGCCGGGCGGGCGACATGCTCGGCCTGGGCGACACCGCGATGACGGTGTGGTCCATCGCCAAGTGGCCGGTGCTGGTCCTCCTGGTGACGATGATGATCGCGCTGCTGTACTGGGCGGCCCCGAACACCAGGATCCGGGGGTTCCGCTGGATCACCCCGGGCAGTTTCCTGGCCCTGGTGATCTGGTTGATCGCGTCCGCCGGGTTCGCGTTCTACGTGGCCAACTTCGCCTCGTACAACAAGACGTACGGCACGATGGCCGGTGTCATCGTGTTCCTGGTCTGGCTGTGGATCACCAACCTGGCGATCCTGCTGGGGCTGGAGTTCGACGCGGAGATCGCCCGGCAGCGGGCCATCGCCGGCGGTCATCCGCCCGAGGCGGAGCCGTACACCCAGCCGCGCGACACCCGGGCCTGGGACGAGCAGGACCGGCGCCGGATGGACGAGACCTGACGGCCCTCGCGCGTGTTCACTCCATGAGGCCGGCGGCGAGCGTGGCGCCCAGTTCCCAGCACCGCTCGACGTCGGCCCTGCCGGGTTCGCCGGTGACCGTCACGAAGTCCGCGGCGCGGCGCCAGCCGAGGCCCGTGGTGATCGCCTCGACGCCCCGCACCGCCCCGGTGACGTCGTTCCCGCCGTGCACGTAGAAACCGAAGGGCCGGCCGCGGGTGGTGTCCAGGCACGGGTAGTAGACCTGGTCGAAGAAGTGCTTGAGCGCGCCGGACATGTAGCCGAGGTTGGCCGGGGTGCCGAGGAGGTAGCCGTCGGCGTCCAGGACGTCGGTGGCGGTGGCGGACAGGGCCGCCCGCCGCACCACACGGACGTTCTCGATCTCCGGGGCCGTGGCGCCGGAGAGGACGGCTTCGAACATCGCCTGGCAGTGGGGCGAGGGCGTGTGGTGGACGATCAGCAGAGTCGGCACACCCCGACCCTGCCGTGCCGGTCCCCGCACCCGCAAGCCGGCCCGGGGACCGTGTCCGGGCCGGTGTGCCGTTGTGACGGCGGTCCGGAGATGGCACGATGCCCCGCATCGGTACACGGAGACGGGGTGCGTCGTGGTCGACGAGGATCGCAGGTCACCGGCGGCGGCGGTGTTCGACGCGCTGGGCGGCGAGTACGAGAAGGCGTTCGCCGGCTCGGCCGCCCACCGGGCGTCGCTGAAGTGGCTGCTCGAACGGCTCGGGCCCGGCAGCAGGGTGCTGGACGTGGGCAGCGGGACGGGACGCCCCACGGCCGCCGCGCTCGCCGGGGCCGGTCACCGGGTGCTGGGCGTCGACGTGTCCCCGGTCATGGTGGAGATCGCCTCCCGGCAGGTGCCCGAGGGCGAGTTCCGGTGCGCCGACATCCGTCGGATGCCGCTCGAGGACGGGGCGTTCGACGCGGTCTGCGTCTACTTCGCGCTGCTCCAGATGTCCCGGGCGGAGCAGTCCGGTCTCGTCCGCCGGCTGGTCCGGGCGCTGCGGCCGGGCGGGCTTCTCGTGCTGGCCACCGTGCCGCTGGACGTCGAGGACTTCGACGGGGTGTTCATGGGGCAGGCCGTGCGGGTCACCAGTTTCGCCGCCCGGGACGTCAGCGCCCTGGCGCGTGGAGCGGGGCTGACGGTGCTGCGGGAGGAGAGCGTGATGTTCACCCCGACCCATCCCGACGCCCGGCCGGAGCCCCAGCTCTTCCTGCACTGCCGCCGCGACGGGACGGAGCCGGCCGGCTGACGGCCCGGGCGGGGAGGACCGGCTGACGGCCCGGGCGGGGACGACCGGTCGACGAGATCGCCATGACTGATCGGCGCGGAACCCGGTACCCGCACCTGTGTCCCCATCGGAAAGCGAGGTACCTGATCCATGTCGCAGGTAGAGGAATCGATCGAGGTCGACGTCCCCGTCCGCACCGCCTACAACCAGTGGACCCAGTTCGAGAGCTTCCCGGAGTTCATGGACGGCGTGGAGCGCGTCGAGCAGCGCACCGACAGGCTCACCCACTGGGTGACGAAGGTCGGGGGCGTGGAGCGGGAGTTCGACGCCGAGATCACCGAGCAGATCCCGGACGAGCGCGTCGCGTGGACCACGGTGAACGGCGAGGCGAGGCAGGCCGGTGTCGTCACCTTCCACCGTCTGCGGGACACCACCACCAAGGTGATGCTGCAGATGGACTTCGATCCCCAGGGCGTGGCCGAAAGCGCCGGTGACAAGCTCGGCTTCGTCAAGCGGCAGGTCGGCGGGGACCTGAGGCGGTTCAAGGAGTTCATCGAGCGCCGTGGGCAGGAGACGGGCGCCTGGCGCGGCGAGGTGTGACCCCCCGGGACCGGGCGCCGGCGTTCCCGGCCCCGGTCCTGTGCGGCCCGTGCGCCCGCGGCCCCCGCCCTCCGGCGGGGGCCGCGGGCTTCGCTACGGCAGCGGCCCGCCCTCGCCCTGCGCGGCCCGGAGGTCGGCGAGCAGTTCCGCCTGGCCCGCGAGGACGCCGGACAGGATGGTGCGCGCCACCCGTAGCAGCTCCGCCACGTGCGGGCTGGTCAGCGAGTAGTACACGGTGGAGCCCTCCTTGCGGCCGACCACCAGGTTCGCCCGCCGCAACACCGCCAGTTGCTGGGAGAGGTGTGCCGGCTCGATGCCGACCTCGGGCAGCATCTCCCCCACCGCGTGCTCGCGCTCGCCGAGCAGTTCCAGCACGCGGATGCGGGCGGGGTGGCCCAGCGTCTTGAAGAACTCGGCCTTCAGCTGGTACAGCGGCGTGGTCATCGTGCCGTCCCCTTTCCGGCGCGGCAGCACGGCCCGGACGGCCGGACCCCGGTTCCCCGGCCTCATCTGTTCGTCGACACCCGCCTCGACGTTTTCCGACATCAGCAACTTCATACGTCCGCGCCGTCCGGGGCCGTGCCCGGTGACGTCACAGCGGGAGCGTGATCCAGACGCTCTTTCCCAGGCCGTCGGCGTCGCCCCTGACCACCGCGGTGCCGCCCGGTCCGTGGGTCAGCTCGACGACGGTGGCCAGTCCGCCCGCGCCGGTGCCGGACGGTCCGTACAGCCGGGGCCGGTGGGGGTGGCGGTCGTGCACGGCGAACACCAGGCACTCGGGGCTCGCCGCGTAGATCACGGTCGTCTGCGGCGCGGCCGCGTGCCGGACGCTGTTGGTCACCAGCTCGCTCAGGATGAGCAGTGCCGGGCCCACCACGGGATGGTGTGCGGCGACGCCCCACTCCGCCAGGGCCTGTTCGGCGGTCTCCCGGGCGAGACGGACGGCGGCGGGCTCGGTGGGAAGGGTGAGCACGTGGCGGTACGGCAGCGTGTCCAGTCGGGGCGTCACGGCCGCTCCGCGGGCAGGGGGTGGCGCGGCACGGCCCGCGGCCGGAGGCGTGCGCGGGTCACGGCGCCTCCCGGGCGGGCGCGGGCACCGGTGCCTCCGTCAGGGCACCGGTGCGTTCCAGGTGGTCGCGGGCCGCGGCGATCGCCTCGGGCGTCGTGGCGTACTCCCGGCCCTCGTGCCGCAGCAGCGCCAGCGCGACCAGGATCACGCCCGCCGTCAGCCCGACGGTGAGCACCCCCGAGGGACCGTGGCCGGCGACGACGGGCACCAGCCCCACCGTCATCGCCCCGGTCGGCCCGGAGGCCCGGAGGCCCGGAGGCCGGAACCGCCGAACACGGCCGCCGGCGCCCCGGCGACCACGGCGGTGGCCGGTCCCGCCTCGACGCCCAGTCCGGAGGAGACACCGAAACCGGGCACGAGCGGCAGCGCGACGACGGCGACGGTCAGACCGGCGAGCAGGTCCCGGCGCGGATCGCGCCGCGCCTGGGCCACGTCGGCACGGGTGGGCAGCAGCGATGTGATCCGGGACCGGACTCCGGCCGGTGACAGCGGTACGGACACGGCTCCTCGACTTCCCGACGACCGGGGCGCCCGTCGCACGGGACGCGCGGAGACGGGACGGAGCCGCATGACCTACGACGGTAGGACGAGGCAAGCATGTAGTTACTTGCTAATTTTTGCAATTCAGCAGGTCGGGAGAGTGTGGGACGCGGGCCGACGGTTCCCGGAGGACGGGCGCGGGCCCTCCCTCAGCCCGTCATCCGTTTCCGCCACGACGGCTCGACCAGCCGCCACTCGGCCTCCCACTCCCCCAGGCGCCGCCGCTGCAGCCGGCTCCGGACGAGCCGTCCGCCGAGCAGCCCCAGACCCGCGACGGCGACGCCGGTCGTGACTCCGGCCATGACGATCTGGAACCGGGCCTCCGCGCCGCCGGGCGGCGGGGGGACGAGCCGGCCCCCGGGGTCCGTCCACACGGTGACCGCGGTGCCCGCCCTGTTCCCCGGTTCGACCTCCGTCCGGCCCGTGCGGTCGGTACCGTCCGGGGCGGTCCACCGCACCGGGGCCCACACGGCGCCGTCCCCGTTCTCGGACACGGACGCGGGCGCCGCGTGGGCGGCGTCCTCGACCAGCACGGCCGGGACCGTGCGGGTCCGGTCCCGGCGCTCGGCGAGCGAGTCGTCCACCGCTGCGGCCGCGGCCAGGCCGACGAGCACCGCGGCCGACAGGGTGAGGACGAGTACGGCGAGCAGGACCCAGGCCTCGACCAGATCGCTGCGGCGGCGCAGCGGGTTCCTCCGCCAGCGCCACAGCCGCACCTTGCGGACCCCCGTCCCGTGCGTCCTCGCCATGGGACGTCACCTCCTCGCGCACGCACCGGACGTCGCGGCGGGCCCGGGCCGGGGCCGGCCCGCCGGGACCACGGCGTCACTCCTCCAGGGTGGACCCTCGCGGCCCGCACCGGCATGGGCCGAGCGGCCCGTTCCGCGGCGCGGTGCGGACCCGGCCGCCGAGGCCGGCGGCGGGCCCGTCAGGACGTCGGGTGGACGGGGACGACCTCGTGCTGCGGAACGCCGAGGACGACCTTGAGCGCTCCGGTCTCGGCGGCGTTGCCGAAGACGTCGTACGCCTCCTGCATGTGGTCGAGCGGGAACGTGTGGGTGACCAGTTGCCCGGTGGGCAGCCGGCCGGCGGCCGCCATCCGCAGCAGGGTGGGCGTGGAACGGGTGTCGACCAGCCCCGTGGTGATGGTGACGTTCTTGATCCACAGGTCCTCGAGGTGCAGTGTGGCGGGGCCGCCGTGCACGCCGACGTTGGCCAGGCGCCCGCCGGGCCGCACCATGCGGGTGCACATCTCGAAGGTCTCCGGGACGCCCACCGCCTCGACGACCACGTCCGCGCCGAGTCCGCCGGTGAGGTCCGCGACCAGTTGCCCGGGGTCCTCGTTCGCGTCGGCCACGGCGTCGGCGCCGAACGCCTTGGCCGCCTCCAGCCGGGGCGCGGCCAGGTCCACGGCGATGACGCGCTCGGGGGAGAACAGCCGGGCGGTGGCGATCGCGGCGAGCCCGACCGGTCCGGCGCCGACCACGGCGACGGTGTCGCCGGGGCGCACCCCCCCGTTGAGCACGCCCACCTCGTAGGCGGTGGGGAAGATGTCGGCCAGCAGCACGGCGTCCTCGTTCGTGAGCGTGCCGGGCACCGGGTGCACCGAGAGGTCGGCGTACGGGACGCGGACGTACTCGGCCTGGGTGCCGTCGATCAGGTGTCCGAGGATCCAGCCCCCGCCGTCCAGGCACTGGCCGTACACGCCCTCGCGGCAGTAGCGGCACCGCCCGCAGGCGGAGATGCAGGAGACCAGCACCCGGTCGCCGGGGCGTACGGTGCGGACGTCGCCCCCGGTCTCGACGACCTCGCCGACCGCCTCGTGCCCCAGGACGGTGCCCGGGCGGACCTCGGGAACGTCGCCCTTGAGGATGTGCAGGTCCGTCCCGCAGATGGTGACGGCGTCGACCCGCACGATCGCGTCGGTGGGTTCCTCGACGGCCGGGTCGGGGACCTCCTCCCAGGCGGACTGCCCGGGGCCGTGGAAGACGTAACCCTTCATGCCGGTGCTCACCCCTTCTGCTCTGCGGCGGACCCGGGCGCCGGGCGTGCCCGCACCCGCCTGCGTCCGCGACGGCCCGGGGGTGCCGGGGCCGTCGCCCTGCCTCTTCCAGTCTGGGCGCGGAGGCCGGGATCCGCTGGGCGCGGAGGCCGGGGATCCGCTGGGCGCGGAGGGCACCGTCCGCACCCCCGGCGGATCCCCTCCCGGGCCCCGGGGCCCCGCTACCGCCGGAGCACCCGGGTGAGCGCGCCGCCGGGGCGGGCGGTGAGCTCCCGCCAGGTGCCCTCCTCCGCGATGCGCCCGGACTCGAGGACGGCGATGCGGTCGGCGCGGCGGATGGTGGCCGGGCGGTGGGCGATGACGATCGTCGTCCGGCCGCTCCCGCCGAGCGCGGCGGCGAGTTCCGCGTCGCCGGTGTTGTCCAGATGGGCGGTCGTCTCGTCCAGGACGAGCACCCTGGGCTCGGCCAGCAGGGCGCGGGCGAGCGCGATCCGGGCCCGCTGGCCGCCGGAGAGGGTGGCGCCGCGCTCTCCGACCGGGGTGTCCAGGGCGGCGAACCGGTCGATGCCGCACCGCCGGACCGCGGCGAGGAGCCGGTCGTCGTCCGCCTCGGGGGCGGCGAGGCGGAGGTTCTCGGCGAGGGTGCCGTGGAAGAGCGGGGTGTCCTGGCCGACGACGGCGACGGCCCGGCGCAGGTCGGCGTCCCGCAGGTCGCGGAGGTCGACGGGTTCGCCCGCGTCCGGGAGGAGCTGGACGGCTCCGGCGGACGGGTCCCAGAACCTGGCCAGCAGATGGGCGCAGGTGGTCTTGCCGGCGCCGGAGGCGCCGACCAGGGCGAGCGTCCGCCCCGCCGGGACGGTCAGCTCCACCCCCTCGAGGACGGGCCGCCCGCCGTAGTCGAAGCGCACGCCGTGCAGTCGTACGCCCAGCGGCCCGGGGGGCAGGGTCCGGGGCGCGGCGGGCGGCGGGGCGAGGGCGGGGGCGCTCAGGGCGGCGTCGACGCGGGCGGCGGCGGCGCGCAGGGCGACCGCCTGGCTCAGCGCCCGGGCGGACTCGGCGACCGGGCCGAGCACCGCCAGGGCGAGCGCCATCACCGCCGGGGCCCACGCGCCGTGCAGCCGGCCGGAGGTCACGCAGTGGGCGGCGACGGCCACCACGCCGAGCACCGCGAGTACGGTCAGCGCGTCCCGGACGGCGGCCGCCACGGCCTCCCGGCCGGCCTCGGACCGCTGGGCCTGCGCCAGTTCCCGGCCGCGTGCGGCGAGCCGGTCGCGCCGCTCGGCCAGGCGGCCGAAGGAGAGCAGCTCGGGCAGCCCGTCCACGGTCTCGACGGTGTCGGCCGACAGCCGTGCGGCGGCGGCCCGGGTGCGGGCCCCGTTCGCCGCGCGGGCGCGGGCGTCGGCGAACGGCGCGGCGGCGAGCAGCGCGGCCGCCGGCGCCACCGCGAGCAGCAGCCACGGTTCCACCCCGGCCAGCACCGCGGTACCCGCGCCGAACACGACGCCGGAGGCGAGGAGCTGGGCGGTGGTGTGGGCGTAGAAGAACTCCAGCGCCTCCACGTCGGCCATGGCGGTGGCGGCCAGGTCGCCGCTGCGCCGGCCGGCCACGCGGGCCGGCGCGCTGCGGGCGAGTCCGTCGAAGATCCGCACGCGCAGTTCGGCCAGCACCCGGTAGGCGAGGTCGTGCGAGAGGTCCATCTCGCGCCAGGTCGTCCACGCGCGGACCAGGACCAGCGCGGCCAGGGCGGCGACGGTGCCGGACGACGGGGCGCGGCCGTCGATGACGGCGGTGCCCACGGTGTGCGCGGCCAGTGTCAGCAGCGCGACCAGCGAGCCCTGTTCGAGGAGCGCGGCGGCGCAGGTGCGGGCGATCATGGCACGGTGTCCGGCGAGCGCGGGCAGCAGGGCGCGCAGGGAGCCGCGGGCCGGTGCCGCGCCGGTGGTGAGGGTGTCGGTCATGCGGCGCGTTCTCCTCCGTGGGCGTGGCCGGCCCGGACCAGGCCGGCGTAGACGCCCCCGGCGGCGACGAGGTCGGCGTGGGTGCCCACGGCGTCCACGCGGCCGTCGTCGAGGACGACGATGCGGTCGGCGTGCCGGACGGCGGCGAGGCGGTGGGCGATCACCAGGACGGTGCGCTCCCCCGCGGTGTCGAGGAGCGCGCGGACGATGTCCGCCTCGCGGCGCTCGTCTACGGCGCTGGTGGCCTCGTCGAGGACGAGCACCGGGGCGTCGGCGAGCAGGGCCCGGGCGAGGGCGAGCCGCTGGCGCTGGCCGCCGGAGAGGGTGGCGCCGCGTTCGCCGAGGACGGTGGCGTAGCCGTCGGGGAGGGCGGCGATCTCGTCGTGGACGCCGGCCGTGCGGGCCGCCCGCACGAGGTCGGTGTCGGTGGCGTCCGGGCGGGCCAGGCGCAGGTTGTCGGCGACGGTGGCGTGGAAGAGGTGGGTGTGCTGGGAGACCACGGCGATGCCGCGCCGCAGGGAGTCGAGGGTGTACGCGCCCACGTCGCGCCCGGCCGCGGTGATCCGGCCGGACCGCGGCTCGTGGTGGCGCAGCAGCAGTGCGAGCAGGGTGGACTTGCCGGCGCCGGAGGGGCCCACGACGGCGGTGGTGCGGCCCGCCTCGGCGGTGAAGCCGACGCCCCGCAGGGCGGGCCGGTCGGCGCCGTCGTAACGGAACTCGACGTTCTCGAAGCGCAGTTCGGGCGGGGAGGGCCACCGGGCCGGGACCGTTCCGGTGTCGGCGACGGCGGGCCTCGCGGTCCGCAGGGCCGCGAGGCCGTCCGCGGCGGAGACGCCCAGGTACCCGGCGTGCCACTCGCGGGACAGGTCGCGGACCGGCCGGAAGCACTCGGCGGCGAGCAGCAGCACCAGGTAGGTGCCCGTCGGCGCGGTGGAGCCGGTGGCGGCCGAGGCGCAGGCGAGCAGCGCGGCGGCCGCGGTGCCGCCCTGGACGGCCAGGTCGGTGAGCCCGGTGTCGACGAGGGACACGCGGAGCTTGGCGACGGTGGCCCGGTGCAGGTGGGCCGAGCGTTCCTCCAGCCGCTCCCGGGTCCGGCCGACGGCGCCGGCGGCGCGCAGCGCGGGCATGCCCTGGAGGGCCTCGAGGTAGTCGGCGCCCAGCGACTCGTACGTGTCCCAGTGCTCCTTGCCGCGCCGGGCGAGCAGCCGGTCCCAGGCCCGCGGTCCGGCGAGGGCGAGCAGCAGGGCGGGGACCAGGCCGAGGAGGGCGAGCGGTTCGACCAGGGCGAGGGCGGCGAGCAGCAGGGGCGGTACGGCGAGGGTGACCAGGAGCTGGGGCAGGTAGCGGGAGACGTAGGCGTCGACGCCCTCGACGCCGTCGACGAGCGTGGTGCGGACGGCTCCGGCGCGCGCGGTCGTCAGGTGCGCGGGGCCGAGCCGCCCGAGGTGGGCGAGGAGTTCGTCCCGCAGCCGCACCCTGACCGCCGCGCCCGCGCGGGCGGCCGTGCGCCGCTGCCGGTGGCCGAGCAGGGCGCGGGCGGCGACGAGCCCGAGCACGGCCCCGAGCAGGGCCGGCAGCCGGTCCGCGGCCCCCCGGGCGACGTCGGCGAGGGCGACGGCCAGCAGGGCGGCCTGGGCGAGGTGGGTGAGGGTGACGGCGCCCTGCAGGAGGGTGGCCGCGAGCAGCGGGCGCCGGGCGTGGCGTGCGGCGCGGCGCAGTTCGGGGTGGACGATCACGAGGTCCTCTCCTCGTCGGTGGTGGTGCCGGGGCCAGGCCGTGGACGACGAGGTCCCGGCCCGGCGGGCGTGTCGGGGCCGGGCTCCTCGGCGGAACGGGCGCGGGCGAGAGCGGTGACGAGGCCGTGTCCCCAGGGACCCAGCAGCAGCCGGGCCGAGGGGCCGTTCCCGTGCCGCCAGGGGGCGGCGGTGTCCTCGGTGAAGCGGTCGTGGCGGCCGCCCACCGCGAGCAGCGGGACCCGGGCACCGGCCGCCCGTGCGATCAGCCGGCCGCGTTCGCGGTGCTGCCGGGTCCCCGGCCAGGAGGGCAGCGCGCGACCCAGCCGACGGGGCGGGCCGGTCAGCGGCAGGTGCGTGAGCAGGCCGGGGTCGAGGGCGCGGGCCTTGTCCAGGGCCGCCCCGTCGGAGTCCCGCCGGTCGCCGTGCGCGGCCCACCAGCCGGCCCGGGCGGGCAGCCGGTCGGCGGCGTCCCGGAGCCCTTCGGGCACGGGCCCGTTCAGGCACCACACGACGGCGGGCGGTCCGGCGGCCGGGTCCTCGGGGTTCCCCGGACGGGGCTCGGCCCCCGCGGCGCGCAGGTGGGCGGTCAGCGGCCCGCAGAGCCACGCGGAGGTCCCCTGATCCGCTGTCAGGCATCCGGCGGAGTCGAAGGCCCGGACCGGCCGGCCGACTTCGGGGCCGGTGACGGTGCCGGCGAGCCTGCCGAGGAGGGCGTCCTCGTCCGCGTCCCCGGTCCTGACCGTGAGGAACCCCCCGTCGGCCGTGCGGACGGCGAGGCCCCGGCCGGGTACGGCGACCATCTCGGCACCGGGGGCGGGTTGACTGGGCGACACGTCTGATCTCCTGCGGGGAACGAGGGGCGAGGGGCCTGGGGAGGGCGTGGGCCCGCCCGGCAGGTGACGGGCGGGCCCGCGGACGGGGGAGGCCGGCTCCCCCACTCCTCGGTGTCGTCGAAGGGGTTCGCGACGAGGGCGTTGGCGTGGGAGGCCGAGTCGCGGGCCAGCCGGCCCGGGTCGGCGATCGGCGCGAGGACCTGCCCGTCGTCCGTGAACCCCCCTTGTTCGTAGGAGAGCTGCGGCGTCCGGATGACCGCCGCCGCACCACACTCTAATGAATATGATTTTCATGGCCTAGTGCCGCGAGAGGGTGATCCGGGTAACACACCGGCCACCCGCCCTCCGGGTCCCGGCCGACCCGGCCGGCCACCTTGAGCACGTCCGCGAGCAGCCCGGGCGTCACGACCTCCGCCGGCGGCCCGTCGGCGGCCACCCGACCGTCCCGCAGGGCCACGATCCGCTCGGCGAACCGGGCCGCGTGGGCGAGGTCGTGCAGCACCATCACGACGGTCAGACCCCGTTCCTCGCGCAGCCGCACCACGGTCCGCAACACGTCGAGCTGGTGGTGCAGGTCGAGGTAGGTGGTCGGTTCGTCGAGGAGGAGGATCCGGGTGTCCTGGGCGAGTGCCATCGCCAGCCGGACCCGCTGCCGCTCGCCGCCGGACAGCGCGTCCACGGGCCGCTCCGCCCACGATTCGACGCCCACGTCCCGCAACGCCCGCCGGACGACGGGGTCGTCGCCCTCGCGCAGCATGCCGAGCGGGCCGCGCGCCGCGTACCGGCCCTGCCGTACGAGGTGGTGCACGGTCATGCCCGGAACGGCCGGGGCCGACTGGTGCAGCAGCGCGACCCGCCGGGCGGTGTCCCGCCGGGAGAGCCGGGCGAGGTCGTCGGTGCCGAGCAGCACGCGCCCCTCCGCCGGCCGCAGCAGGCCGGCGGTCAGGCGCAACAGCGTCGACTTGCCGCAGCCGTTGAGGCCGATGAGGGCGGTCAGCTCGCCCGGCCGCACGGTCAGGTCGACACCGCGCAGCACGGGTCGGTCCGGGTAGCCGAAGTGGACCCCTTCGACGCGGATCCCCATGGGTTCGGTCATGCTCTGTCCTTCGTCGGCACATCGATCAGAACGTTCGGTCCGGGGCGCGGCGCACGACGACCAGCAGCAGCACGGCCCCGACGCAGGTGGTGAGCGCCCCGACGGGCAGGGTGAGCGCGCCGCCGTCCGGCGCCGCCGCCAGCAGCCGCGTGGCCAGCTGGGCCGCCGCGTCCGCCCCGCACACCACGACCGCCCCGATGAGGGCGGCACCCGGCAGGGACCTGCGCAGGTCCGCGCCGAACACGGCGAGGGCGAGGTGCGGCACGAGCAGCCCGACGAAGCCCAGCGCCCCGACGGCGGCGACGGCACCCGCGGTCAGCGCCACCGCGCACAACAGGGCGAGCCGGCGGGCCCGGCCGGTGGCCAGACCGGCGGCGGTGGCGATGTCGTCGCCGCAGCGCAGCAGGGTCAGCGGGCCGGCCAGCAGCCAGGCCGCCGCCGTCCAGGCGAGCGCCCAGGGCCACAGCAGGTGCCAGTGCTGCCAGACGCGGCCCTCGGTGGTGCCGACGAGCCACTGGACGACGCTGCCCAGCTGTCCCGGCGCCACGAGCAGCACCATGGCGGTGAGTCCGCCGAGCACCGCCGAGACGAGGACGCCGTGCACGGCGGTCTGCGCGGGATCGCCCGCGCTCCGCCCGGCCAGCAGCCACAGCAGCGCCGCTCCGGCGCAGCCGCCCAGGCAGGCGGCGACGACCACGGCCAGGGGCGACTCCCAGCCCGCGAACCCGAGTCCGGTCGCGGTGACCGCGCCGAGCACCGCGCCCGGCGTCACCCCGGTGACCTCGGGTCCGGCGAGGGGGTTGCGCAGGGCCGACTGCAGGACCAGGCCGGCCACACCGAGGCAGGCCCCGGCCCCGAGGGCCACCAGGAGGCGGGGCAGGCGGAGCTGGAACAGGATGTGCCGCTCCGTGAGGCTGCCCCCTCCCCCGACGACGTCCCAGAGCGCGGACGGGGACATGCCGCGTCCGGCGACCAGTCCGGCGCCGGCGCACACGACGACGAGCGCGACGAGCGCGGCGAAGCGCCGGTTCACCGGACCTCCTCCGCCCGGGCCTGTTCCGTCCGGACCTGTTCCGGGGGGACGGGGCGGGGGTCCGTGCCCGGCCCGGGGGCCGCGCCCGCGCCGCCCCGCCGCCGGCGTCCCGGCCGCCGGTTCCCGGAACGCAGGAGGGCGACGCCCGCGGGGACGCCCAGCAGCGCCGTCCAGGCGCCGGCCGGGGTCTCCACGGGGGCCAGCGCGAGCCGGGCCGGGAGGTCGGCGACGGCCACCACGACGGCTCCCCACGCCGCCGACCAGGGCAGCCACCGCACCGCGCCCGCCCGCGGGTCGATCCGGCGGGCCAGGTGCGGGGCGAGGAAGCCGACCCAGGCCACCGGCCCGCACACCGCCGTCACCGGTGCGATCAGCACGACGGCGATGGCGAGCGCCGCGAACCGGGCCCGCCGGGCGCGCACGCCCAGCGCCTCGGCGTCCTCGTCGCCCAGCCGCAGCACCGAGAGCACCGGTGCGCACAGCACCAGCGCGGGCACCGCGACGAGCAGCCAGGGCCACAGTCCGGTCACGTCGTCCCAGGTGCGGGCGGACAGGGAACCGAGCAGATAGCGGTAGACGATCTGGAGATCGAGCTGGTCGGCCATCACCATCAGCACCAGCAGCGCCGCCTGCAGCGCGGCGGCGACCGCGGCCCCCGTCAGGAGCACCGCCGACGGACTGCGGCCCAGCCCGGCGGCGAGCAGGGTCAGCCCGCCGCCGAGCGCGGCCCCGCCGATGGCGAGCAGGGGCTGCGCCGCGGCCGGGACGGACACCGCGAGGACCAGCGGCGCGGCGACCCCGAGCGCGGCCCCGGAGGAGACGCCCAGCATCTCCGGGACGGCCAGCGGATTGCGCAGGGCCTCCTGCAGCACGAGTCCCGCCGCGCCCAGGCAGGCACCGGCGAGCAGCGCCAGCACCAGCCTGGGCACGCGGAGTTCACCGACGACGACGCCGGCGAGTGTGGTGTCCCCGTCGGCGAGTGCCGCGGGGAGGCGGTGGACCGGCACGTACGGGGTGCCCAGGGACAGGGCGCACACGGAGGCCGCGGCCAGCAGGACGAGCACGGCGGGGAGCCGCCACCGTCCCCGCCGGCCGGCCGTCCTCGCGCCGCCCGTCGCGGTGGGTGCGCTCACCGCAGTGCGGCCGTGGCCTCGTCGAGGACGATGCCGAGCGAACGGGTGCCGCGCCCCTTGGCCCACACCTCGGAGTCGACCTCGTGGACGTCGCCGTTGCGCACGGCCGGGATCTTGCCCCACAGCGGGTTCTCCGCCAGCTTCTCGGACAGCCTGCCGTCCGGCTCGCCGAAGCTCATGGTCTCGACGAACAGCACGTCGACGTCCCGCGCGAGGATCTCCTCGAGGCTGTAACTGCCCTCCACGCCGCGGGACTTCCAGGGGTAGTCGGCGATCTTCGGGAACAGGCTGGCGGCGACGTCCCCCTCGGGGGTGGCGACGCCGAAGTTCTCGTCGCTGCCGTAGATGACGAGCGCGGTCCTGTCGCTCCTCGCCCGCTCGGCGGCGGCCAGCTTGGTGCGGAAGGCCTTCTCCGCCTTCTCCCCCTCGGCGGTGCGCCCGGTGAGCGCGGCGACGTCGCGCAGGTAGCCCACGCTGTCCTGCCAGGTCTCCGGCTGCATGGCCCAGAAGGTGGTGGCGCCCTCCAGTGCGGGGGCGAGCTTGCCGTGGGTGTCCTCCAGGCCGATCACGAGGTCGGGGTCGTGGGAGAGGATCGCCTCCACCTCGGGGGCGATGAACCCGCCGGGGACGACCTCGACCTGCGCGGCCTTCTCCTTCCCCAGGAAGTCCTCGTGGGCGAGGAGGAGGCTGTTCGTGGCCGTCGGGACGATGCCCAGTTCGGTCAGGATGTCGTCGCAGAGCGCGAACAGGCAGACGATGCGCCGGGGTTCCTCCGGCAGGGAGATCCTGACGCCGTTCGCGTCGGTCAACTCCCGCGTCGCCTTGATGGGTTCCACGGTGACGTCGGTCTTCTCACCCGCGGCCTTCTCCTGGCTCGCGGGTTCGGCGGACGCTCCGCATCCGGCCAGCAGGACGCCTGCCAGGGCGACGGCGAGCCGGTTTCGGGCGGGTTTCGACAGGGGGCGCAGCATGGCGTGCCCTCGCTTCTTCTCAGGAGCCGGAACGCCGTTGAAGATACATGATAATCGTTTTCAGTAGATCACTTCTCGCCCCGGAGGCCCCGATGACCCTCGATCCGCTCCTGCTCGTCTCCGGCCACGAGGCGGGGGTGCAGGTGCTGACCGTGCCGGACGGAACCGAGGTCCACCGCCTGACGGTCCGTCACCTCTCCGGGCACGCCGGTCTCCTGGCACCTCCCGGCGGCCGGGTGGCCCGCGTCGACGACCGCAGGGGCGAGCCGCTGGTGCTCGACCCGTTCGGCGGCGCGACCGTCGCGGCCGTGGTCCCGGTCGCCGTACCGGCCGAGCACCCCGCCGCGGACCCCTCGGGACGCCTGCCGGCCGTCACGACCGGGGTGGGGAGGAACGCCGCGCCGTGGTCGGACCCGGTGACGGTCGTGGACCTCGCCACGGGAGAGGCGGCCAGGGTCCGCACGCGCGTGGGTGAGCCGGGGGTGACGGTGCTCGGCGGCGAGGAGCCCCTCGTCGTCCTGCGGCACCGGGAACCCGGGGCCCTCGCCGTCCACCGCTTCGCCGGCCTGCTCGGAGCCCCGCCCGGCTGCCCCGCACGCGGAACTCCCGCTGCCGGCCGACGGCCACGGGGACGCCCACGACCCGTACGGCGGCACCGTGTTCGCGGCCACGGGCGAGGGGGTGCACCGGGCGCGGCGGCCGTGTCGTGCTGCGCGCCCGGTCCGGCGGCGCCGAGGGCGACCCGGTGGGCCGGTGACGGCCGGCCCACGGGTGCCGTCACGCCACCGGCCGTGCGATGCCGCTGTGCAGCAGGTGGCGGACCTGCTGCACGGAGCCGCCGAGGCGCAGGGCGAGCCGGGACGCCGCCTCGTACAGGTGCCGTACCTGCTCCAGGCGTTCCAGGCGCGGCGCGAGGGCCGACAGGGCGATGGCCAGGGCCACGCCGGCCCAGGCGAGGGGGCCGAGCGGGACGCAGCCGAAGAAGTGGCTGACGCCGGGGGTCTGCACCAGGGCGGCGAGCACGGCGGCGGAGCCCAGTGCCGTCACCCACACCAGAGGGCTGTGGCGGCGGCCGGAGAGGGTCTGCACGAGCTGCGCGCCGACCACGCCGCACAGGGCCATGGTGGTGGAGCGGCGTTCGGTTCCGGGGGTGAGCCGGCCGATCAGGTAGGCGGTGACCGCGCCCAGGCAGGTGGTCACGCCCCGGCGCCGGATGGCGCGCAGCAGGGGCGCGCCGAGCACGTCGAGCCCCATCGGGCCGGTCGCGGCGTGCGCCTCCGTCGCGGGGTCGTCGCTCGGGGTGACCGCCACCGCCATGGCCGGGAACATGTCGGTCAGCAGGTTGACCAGCAGCAGCTGACGGGTCGACAGCGGCGAGGAGCCCGCGAGCAGGGTGCCCAGCACGCTGAAGCCGACCTCACCCGCGTTGCCTCCGATGAGGATGCTCACCGCGTCGGCGACGCTGCGCCACAGGGCGCGGCCCTCGCCGACGGCGTCCACCAGGACGGACAGGTCGCCGGTGGTGAGCACGATGTCGGCGGCGTTGCGGGCGGCGGCCGAGCCGCGGGCCTCGATGCCGACGCCGACGTCGGCGGCACGGATGGCGGCGGCGTCGTTGGCTCCGTCGCCGGCCATCGCCACCACCCGGCCGGCCTGTTGCAGGGCCTCCACGACGTGGAGCTTCTGCTCGGGCGCGACCCGGGCGACGACGGCGGCGCCGTGCAGGGCGCGGACCCGGTCGCGCCGGCCCATGGCGACCAGTTCGTCCCCGGTGACCACCTCGGTCTCCTCCGGCCAGCCCAGTTGCACGGCGATGGCACGGGCGGTCTCCGGGTGGTCGCCGGTGAGCATGACGGGCAGGATGCCGGAGCGGCGCAGCTGGGTGAGCAGCTCCTGCGAGGTCTCGCGCGGGACGTCGGCCAGGGCGATCAGGCCGACGAACTCCAGGTCCGCGAGGTCGGCGTCGAGTTCGGCGTCGGCGTCGTCCGTCCGGCACGGGCGCCGGGCGACGGCGAGGATGCGCAGCCCCTTCCCCGCGAGGTCGTGGGCCGCCCCGGTCGCGTCGTCGGGGAGGTCCCGGCAGGCGGGGAGCACCGTCTCGGGGGCGCCCTTGACGACGAGGATCCCGCCGGCGTCCGCGCCGTCGCCGGCGGTGTCCCGTCCGACCGCCGCCGCGTAGCCCCGGCTGGCCTCGAAGGCCAGTTCGCCGTCGGCGGTCCAGGCGTCGTCGGGCGGGGCGACGTCGAGGACCGCCTCGTCGGTGGCGTGCGCGACCCGGCGCCCCTCGCCCGTCTCCTCCTGCGGACAGGCGCGCGCGGCCAGCCGTACGACCGGGACGGCCCGCTCGGCGTCGGGGGCGAGCACGGCGCCGTCGGCGGTGGCCACCTTGACCAGGCGGAGCCGGTTCTCGGTGAGGGTGCCGGTCTTGTCGAAGCAGACGGTGTCGACCCGGCCGAGCGCCTCCAGCGTGCGCGGGGTGCGGACCAGGACGCCGCGCCGGGACAGCCGGCGCGCGGCCGCCATCTGGGCGACGGTCGCGACCAGCGGCAGGCCCTCGGGGACCGCGGCGACGGCCACGGCGACACCGCCGCTGACGGCCCGCCGGATCGGGCTGCCGCGCAGCAGGGACAGCCCGGTCACCAGCGCGCCGCCGGTGAGGGTCACCGGCAGGGCCTTGCGGGTCAGCTCCTGCAGCCGTGCCTGGACGCCGGCGGGCGGCGGGGTGCGTGCGGCCAGGGCGACGGCCCGGCCCGCCTCGGTGCGGTCGCCGGTGTCCACCACGAGCCCGACGCCCCGGCCGGCCACGACGGTGGTGCCCTCGAAGACCATGCAGGTCCGCTGGGCCACCGGTGCGCCGGGGGTGGGTTCGAGGGCCTTGGTCACGGGCAGCGACTCGCCGGTGAGCGCCGACTCGTCGACCTCCAGCCCGTCCGCCTCCAGCAGTCGCGCGTCCGCCGGTACGACGTCGCCGGCGCCGAGACTGATCCGGTCCCCCGGCCGCAGCCGGGCGGCGTCGACGGTGACCGTGCCCCGGCGGGCGTCCTGCCGGCGTGCCTTGGGCTGCTGCCGGGCGGCCAGCCGGGCCAGGGCCCGCTCCGCGCGCAGCCGCTGCAGACCGCCCGCCACCGCGTTGATGTCCATGGCGCCGACGACGAGCAGCGCGTCGACGAGCGAGCCGAGCAGCGCCGAGGCGACCGCGCCTGTGGCCAGGACGGGCGTGAGGGGGTCGTCGAGCTCCCGGCGGACGGCGCCGGCCGCCTCCCAGGCCCAGCGGGCGGGGGCCGCCGCGGGCGTGCGGGTGAGCCGTGCCGCCCGCTGCCACGAACGGTCGGCGATCAGGGCGAGTCCGCGGGGCTCGGCCTCGGTTTCGGGGGTGCTGAGCAGGTCGCGGGCCTCGTGCGGTTCCAGGGCGTGCCAGGGCACGTGCAGCCGGGGCTCGGGCGGCGTGGCGGTGGCCACGCGCACGGCCGCGGTCACGCCGGCGAGCAGGGCGGTGGCCGCCGCGATGTTCACCGGGGCGTGCCGGGTGAGCCGCCGCCACAGACGGCCGCCGGGCGTGCCGCCGCGGGCCACCATGAGCCCGGACAGGGCGGCGCCCGCCCGGGCCAGCGCCTGCGAGCGGCGGCCCACCTGGCGTGCCGCCGGGATCGCGGTCAGCAGGCGCCACACGTCCCCGAGTCCGTTCGGGGCGAGCGCGTCGGCGCCCCAGGCGACGGCCGAGCCCGCGTCGGTGAGGGCGATGGCCACGTCGCCGGCGGGCAGCCCCTCCGCCACGTCGCCGGCCCCGTCCGCGGCCGCGCGGGCGACGCTCACCACGATGCGCCCGTCGTTCTGCAGCGCCCGGACGACGTCGGCGAACGGCAGGTCGGCCGGGGCGACCTCGTCGGCCAGGCGGGTGATGTCCTTCAGGTCGGAGCCGCCCGTGATCACCACGTGCAGTCCCGCCCTGCGGGCCGCGTCGAGGACGGCCTCGGCGCAGGGGTCGACCGGGTCCCGGAACGCGGCGGGCGCCCCGTCGGGGGCGGCGTCGCGGCGCGGGCGGTTGCGCAGGGCGTCGGCGTGCAGGACGAGGGAGTCGGCGATCTCCAGCTGCCTCAGCCGCTCCCTGCTGCGCACGAGGACACCGGTCCGGGCGAGATGGGTCCCGAGGGCCGCGCCGAAGGCGGCCGGACCGTAGCGCGCGGCCTTGGGCGATCCGGCCAGGACGGCCTCGGCGGCCTCCCGGGTGTCGTGGGTGACGAGGAGGGCGGCGGCGGCGCCCGCGACGCTGCCGGTGCCGGCGTTGGCCGCGTAGGCCTGGGCGGGCGTCACCCGCAACGGCGGGCGGATGCCGGTGGGGCAGGGGATGCTGGTGCGCTGTTCGAGGCAGATGTCGTCGTGCAGGGTCTCGAAGGCGGCGGCCCTGGTGACCGCCTCGGTCAGCTGGCCGGTGCGCAGCAGCCCGTCGAGCACCAGCGACACCGGGGACTGCCCGGCGCCGTGCGCGGCGGCGTTGGCCGCGGCGAGGACCAGCTCCATGCCGCTGCGGCCGAACCGCTGCCGCAGCAGGGCGCGGAAGCGGGGGTTCTCGCGCAGCAGGGTGACGGCGGCGGTGACCGCCTTGGGGCTGCGCGGCAGGCGCAGTGACCGGCCGGCCAGGGCGCCGGCCGCGCCGGCCGCGTCCAGCAGCAGCGCGGTGGCGGCGACCCGCGCCTCGCGGGGGTCGCCGGGGTGGGCGGCCTCGTCCTCCTCCTCTTCCGGGCCGGCGTCCTCGGTCAGTCCGAGGCGGGTGGCGAGCGCGACGGCCCGCTCGGTCACGCGGTCGCCCGCCGCGTCCGTCACCGCGGTCACCACCAGGCGGGACAGCCCTTCGTCCCAGTACGCCGTCAGGACGTCGGGGTGGTCGAGCAGCTCGGCGGCGGCCTTGCGGGCGAGCGGGCCGACGGCGCCGTCGGGGTTGCGCAGGGCCAGGTGGACGCGGTGTCCGGCCCGCCAGTGCCGGCCGCCGCCCAGGGCGTTGCCGGCGACGTGCCGGGCGCGGCGCGTCGTGTCGCGGACGGACGTCACGCCCTGGGCCGTGGAGCGGGCGGCGCCCGCGGCGGCGCCCGCCACGGCTCCGGCGAGGGGGGCGATGTCGAATCGTATGAACATCGGAGACCGTCCCGTGATCCCGGCTCAGCCGGTGTGCCGGTCGTCGTGCGGCTGCCCGTGCGCACCGGTTCGCTGCGGGTGCTGGACGGTGGGCGAGCCGTGGTGCGTGGTGGCCTCGGCGACCTGCTTGAGCGCCGACGCCGTGACGGTGTCGCCCACCTTGGCCGGCTGTTCGTGCACGTGGTGCTCCGCCGGTTCGCGCCGGTGGTGGGAGGGGGCCAGCCGGTCGCTCGGGCCTCGGTCGGCGGGCGGCTCGGAGGCGTCCTCCGGCTCCTGTCCGGACCACGTGGGGGAGTCCTGCCGGCCGTCCTCGGACGGCGGCGCGCCGCCGTCCGAGGACTCCGCGTCCTGCGGGCGCGGTCCGGGGCGCGGCTGGGTGAGCCAGGCGACGGCCGCGCCGGTCAGCGCCACCGGCCACTCGACGACGCCGGCCACACCGAGCACGCCGGCTCCCGTGTAGACGGCCATCCGGCGCCCGCGCGGGGAGACGGCGCCGATCGCGTCCAGGGCGCCGCCGGCCACCCTGCCCACCTGCTCCGCACCCGGCAGATGCCGCAGCCCCGAGGCGACGACCCGCAGCGGCTGCGGAAGATCCGACGAACGAGACGTGTTCTGGTCCATGACGACCTCCACCAGCGCATTACCCAGGGTCGTTCTTCACGTTCCCTGCCTTTTGCCCCATATTCAGCCGTGACCCGTCCCGGCGCTTTTCTTGTACGCCCGAGGCGGCTGCGCCGGGTGCGGCGGCGAGCGCTCCGCACGCCGTGCGCCCCGGCCCGTGTCGAGGCGGGCGCGCCGGGTACTCAGTGCGGCACACAGGGCCGTCCGGGCAGGGACACCGGACGGCGGGCGTGCGGACCCGTCCGGTCGGTGAAGGGAGCGGTCATGACGCAGAACGGTGAGGACACCACGCTCGTCCGGCACCCGGGGCCCCCGGACCTCCGTCTGGCCACGGACGCCCCCGGCGGACGGCCCGAGGAGGAGTGCGCGGACCTGCCCCGCGACCGCAACCAGGCCATCCTGGAGGCGGCCAAGCAGGTGGGCGCGGTGCTGAAGCGGGGCGGCCACCACTTCGCGCTGGCCGGCAGCGTCGCCGTCTACGCCCACGGCGGCAGCGGGAACCTCCAGCACGACGTCGACTTCTGCGTCCGCCCCGAGGACGCCGAACCCGTGGCCGCCACGCTGCGCGAGGCCGGGCTGACGGTCTACACCCCGCCGGAGGACTGGCTGATCAAGGCCACGTGCTTCGGCCAGGACGTCGACATCATCTTCGAGCTGGCGCACCGGCCCGTCTCCCTGGAGATGCTCGACCGGGCGGAGGAGCTCTCGGTGGAGTCGGTGCGGATGCCGGTCCTGGCGCCCACCGATCTGCTGTGGAGCCTGATGGCCGCCTTCTCCGAGCACCACTGCGACTTCGGTGCGGTGCTGCCCATCGCCCGCGCCCTGCGCGAGAAGGTCGACTGGGAGCGGGTGCGGCGCGACTGCGGCGACGAGCCCATGCCCGCCGCCTTCTTCTTCCTCCTGGAACGCCTGAACGTCATCTGACACGTCCGCGGAAGGAACGCTCATGAACGCCCACGACGCCGGATCCGCAGGCGGCACGCCACCGGCGCGGAGCCCGGAGTACCGCGTCGCCCACCTCCAGGACCGGCTCGCCTCCGGCGAACTCGGCGAGCTCGGCGTGCGCATCGAGGTCCGCGGCGGGGCCGTGCTGGTCACCGGGACCGTGCCCTCGGCCCAGTGCCGCGAGGAGGTCCTGGGCTCCGTGCGCGAGGAACTCGTCGGGCTCGAGGTGCACTGCGACATCATGGTCAGCGACACCTCGTCGCCCGACCACGCGGAGGAGCTGTCATGATCCGGATCGCCGCCGTCGGGGACATCCACATGGCGCCCGAGACCCGGGGCGCGCTGCGTCCCGCGTTCGAGACCCTGCCGGAGTGCGCCGACCTCCTGCTGCTGGCCGGGGACCTCACCCGGCACGGCACGCCCGAGGAGGCCCGCGTGGTGGCCGACGAGATCCGGGGGCTCGGGGTGCCGGTGGTCGCCGTGCTCGGCAACCACGACCACCACGACGACCGGCCGGACGAGGTCACGGCCCTCCTGCGGGACGCCGGTGCCCACGTACTGGAAGGGGAGGGGACGGTCGTGGACACCGGGGGCGCGCGGATCGGGGTGGCCGGCACCAAGGGCTTCGGCGGCGGGTTCGTCGGGGGGAGCGCCGGGGAGTTCGGCGAGCCGGTCATGAAGGAGTTCGTCCGGCACTCGCGCCGGTGCGCCGACGGCCTGCGGACCTCGCTGGAGCGGCTGGAGGGGGAGGGCTGCGACGTGCGGATCGCCCTCACCCACTACTCCCCCGTGCCGGAGACCCTGGCCGGGGAACCGCTGGAGATCTACCCGTTCCTCGGCAGCTACCTGCTGGCCGAGGCGATCGACACGGCCGGCGCCGACCTCGCCGTGCACGGGCACGCGCACGCCGGCACGGAGCACGGCATGACCACCGGGGGCGTCAGGGTGCGCAACGTCGCCCAGCCGGTCATCGGCCGCGCCTTCCACGTCTACCACCTGCCGGCCCCGGAGCGCGTGAGCGCCGGCGCCGGCGCGCGGGCGGCGACCGGCTGAGCCCGGCCGCCGCCCCTCCCGGCCCTCAGCGCCGCCGGTGTCCACCGGCGGCGCTTCCTGCTGTTCCGGCACGTTCCCGGACGCGTACGCCTCTTGTGTGAACACCCCGCAAGGCGTGCACACTTTATGCATTTTGTCTGATTTGATGCAGATTCCGCGTCCCGTGGCCGGCGTCGCCACACCACAGCCCGGGGCGCGGACCGCGCTCGCCGGCCCGCGCCCGCCGTCGGCCCGCGCGGGGCGAGGGCCGGGGCCGTCCGCTCGTCGTGCCGTTCGTCCACCGATCCGCCCCGACCCCGTACGAGAGGACACCAGATGGCGCCGTCGGGCCGTCTCCGGCCACCGTCCGAGCACGCCTTCCCCCCGCACGGGACCGAACTGCGCGCCGCCGCACGGTACCTGGCGCGCCGTCGGTTCCTGACCGTCACCGCGGCGGCCGCCGCCCTCGCCCTCGCCACCGACCCGCCCGCGCGCGGTGCCTTCGCCGCACCCGGGCTCCCGGCGGCCCGGATCACCCAGGACCCGTTCACGCTCGGCGTCGCCTCCGGGGACCCGCTGCCCGACTCGGTGCTCATCTGGACCCGGCTCGCCCCGGCCCCCTTCGAGGCGGACGGAGGGCTCGGGCAGCAGCGGGTCGAGGTCTCCTGGGAGGTCGCCCTGGACGAGTCCTTCGCCACGGTCGTGCAGCGGGGCACCGCCCCCGCCCACCCGGAGTACGGCCACAGCGTGCACGTCGACGTACCCGGCCTGGCCCCCGGCAGCCACTACTACTACCGGTTCCGCACCGGCACCTGGATCAGCCCCACCGGACGCACCCGCACCGCTCCCGCCCCGGGCGGCGACCCCGCGAGCCTGAGGCTGGCCGCCGTCGCCTGCCAGGCGTACCACGACGGCTACTACACCGTGCACCGGCATCTCGCGCAGGAGGACGTCGACGTGGTGTTCCACCTCGGCGACTACCTCTACGAGTACGCCGTGGACTCCGCGGGCGGGGCCCGCGGCTACACCGACGTCGTGCTGCCGGACGTGTTCGCCCGCGAGGCGACGACCCTGACGGACTACCGGATGCGCCACGCGCTCTACAAGAGCGACCCCGACCTGCGTGCCGCCCACGCCGCCCATCCGTTCGTCGTCACCTGGGACGACCACGAGACGGAGAACAACTACGCGGGCGCCGTCGACGAGAACGGCAGCGATCCGGAGCAGTTCCTGGTGCGCCGCGCCGCCGCCTACCGCGCGTACTGGGAGAACCAGCCGCTGCGCGCCGTCCACCTCCCCCAGGGCCCCGACGCCCTGCTGTACCGCCGGCTGCACTGGGGCACGCTCGCCCAGTTCGACGTCCTCGACACCCGCCAGTACCGCTCCGACCAGGCCTACGGCGACGGACTGCACGTGCCCGGACCCGAGTCGGACGACCCGGCGCGCACCCTCACCGGGGACGCCCAGGAGCGCTGGCTGCTCGACGGGTGGGCCACCTCGACGGCGCTGTGGAACGTGATGCCCCAGCAGGTGTGCTTCTCCCAGCGCAAGTTCGACCTGAGCGCCGGGGCGAGGCTCTCCATGGACGCCTGGGACGGCTACCGCGCAGGCCGCGGCCGTCTCGTCGCGGGGGCGAAGGCGGCCGGCGTCGCCAACTGGCTGGTGCTCACCGGTGACGTCCACGTGGGGTACGCCTTCGACATCAAGGACGACTTCGACGACCCCGCCTCCGCCACCCTGGGCACCGAGCTGACCTGTTCCTCCGTCTCCAGCGGACGGAACGGCGCGGAGCGGCCGGCCAACTGGGACACCTTCATGCGGGCCAATCCCCACCTGAGGTTCTACGACGGCCGGCGCGGCTTCGTGCGGGTCGAGCTGGGCCGGGAGCACGCCCGGGCCGACTTCCGGATCGTCCCCTTCGTGACGACGCCCGGCGCGCCCGTCTCCACGGCCGCCTCCTTCGTCGTCGAGGCCGGCTCGCCCGGTCTGCAGCCCGCCTGACGCCCCGGGGTGTGTCCCGTCACGCCCTGGTACTGCACATGGCGCCCGTTCCCCCACCAAAGCGCGAAAGCGCACCGTCCGCGACATCACCCCCGGCGCGGCGGGCTAGGCCTAGGGGGTGTCCGACGCCTCCCGCCGGGCGTGCGGCCCCACCCCGAACGAAGGAGACGTACCGAATGGCCCACAGACATGCCGGGACGGCGCGCCGGTCGGCCGTGACCGCGATCGGCGCCCTCGTGCTCGCCGGCCTCCCCTCCGCCGCGGCGGCCGGCCCCGCCGCCGCGGCGGGGCCCGTGCCGGGCGCCGCGCAGACCCTGCGCGCCGACCGGCCCTCGCCCCACCTGCTCGACGCCCTCCGGCGCGACCTGGGACTGACGCCGACTCAGGCGTCCGAACGGCTGGTCAACGAGGCCGAGGCGGGCACCCGTGCGGGCCGGCTGCGCCTCGCCCTGGGCGACCGGTTCGCCGGGGCCTGGGTGCGCGGCGACACCTCCCAGGAGCTCACGGTCGCGACCACCGACGCCGAGGACGTGCCGGCCATCGAGGCCCAGGGCGCGAGGGCCGCGGTCGTGGAGCGGGCACTGGCCGAGCTCGAGGCGGCCAAGGAGAAGCTGGACGCGGCGGCCGGCCGCGTCCGGACCCTCGACACGCCCGTGTGGTACGTCGACGTGCCGAAGAACCGGGTCGTGGTGCAGGCGACGAGCCAGAAGGCGGGATCCGCCTTCGTCAAGGCCGCGGGGCTCGAGGGCGAGGACGTCGGGATCCGCATGACGAAGGACCGGCCGCGCCTGCTGCAGGACGTCACCGGCGGTGACGCCTTCTACATCGACGACTCGGCGCGCTGCTCCGTCGGCTTCTCCGTCACCAGGGGCGAGCAGGGCGGCTTCGTCACCGCCGGCCACTGCGGCGGTCCGGGCGACACGACGACCGGGTACGACCGGACGGCGCAGGGCACCTTCCGGGCCTCCACGTTCCCCGGCGAGGACATGGCGTGGGTGGCCGTCGACGCCCCGTGGACGCCCACGCCCGACGTCAAGGCGCAGGGCGGGCAGGAGGTGCAGGTCACCGGCTCGGTGCAGGCGCTCGTCGGGGCGGCGGTGTGCCGTTCCGGCTCGACCACCGGATGGCGCTGCGGGACCATCGAGCAGCACGGCGCGAGCGTCAGCTACGAACAGGGCAGGGTCGACGGGCTGACCCGGACGACGGTGTGCGCCGAGCCGGGCGACTCCGGCGGACCGTACGTCGCGGGCACCCAGGCGCAGGGCGTCACCTCCGGCGGCTCCGGGAACTGCACCAGCGGCGGCACGACGTTCTACCAGCCGGTCAACCCGATCCTCGCGGACTTCGGGCTCGCCCTGACCACGGCCGCCGCGCGGGCGACGGCGCCCGCCCCGCAGGACGGCACCGCGCAGGAGTGGGCCGCGGGCCGCGTCTACGAGGCCGGGACCACGGTGACCCGCGACGGCGTGCGCTACCAGTGCCTGCAGACCCACCAGGCCCAGGACGCGTGGACGCCCGCCGGCACACCGGCCCTGTGGCAGCGCCTGTGACCCCGTGACCGGTACGGCCCCCGGCGCCGGCGGCGGCCTCGTGCCGCGGCCGGCGCCGGCCCGTTCCCCGGGAGGGTCCGGCCGTCGCTCCTCGGCGAGCAGGGCGTGGGCGGTGGCCGCGAACGGGTGGCGGGCGCGGGTGTCCTGCCGTCCTTGCCGTGCCCGGTGGCGTCGGGCCCGGTGGCCTCCGCCCGCAGCGCCGTGCCGGTGGGGCCGAGGGGTTCGAGCAGCCGTCCGGTGATCAGGGCCTCCCACGCGGTGCCGGTGGGCTGGGAGCCGCGCTCGCCCTGCGGGCCGTGCCGGAGGCGACCGGCGCGGGAGGCGCGCCGGCGGTGGGGACGCCCGCCGGGGAGGGCGGCGGGAAGGCCGTCGAGGTGGAGGCCGGGGTGTTCGACGAGGCCGACGCGGCGCTGGTGCTCCGCCCGGGCGCCGCTGACCGCGCAGGTGCAGCACCGGGTGGCCCTCCACGGGCGCGCGGCGTACCCCACCGGCGATCCGACCGAGGGGACCGACGCGCTCGCGGCCCTCGCGGAGCCGAGGGCCTGTTCGGGCCCCGCGCGGCCACCACCCGGGCCCCGGAGGAGCTGACGGACCGGCTGCGGGTGTGCGCCGGCGGTGCCGCCCGCGCCACCGGCGCCACCGCCGAGGTGGAGCGGGCCACCGTGCGCTACGAGCACTTCCGTGACGGCGGGGTGCTCCCCGAGCGGTTCGCAGCGCGCCTGTCCCGGCCGGGGATCGCGCTGGCCCCGCCCGCCCCGGCGGGTACCTCGGGTCCTCGGACACCGGCAACGCCAGCGCCCGGGTGCCCGCGATCCACCCCCCTCGTCGCGATCACGGGTGCGGACGGTTCCGACCACGCTCCCGAGTTCGCCGCTGCCGCCGCCTCCTCACGGGCCCGCGCGGTGCTCGCCGCCGCGACCGAGGCCCTGGCGTGCACGGCGGCGGACGTGCTGCTCCGCCCCGCGCCGCGGCAGGAGGCCCGGGCGCGGCATCGCGAGGGGCGTGCGGGCCGAGGCCCGGTCCGGCCGGGGTCCGGCCTACCGGACCGCCCGGGCGCCGCGGCCGGCCCGGAGGCCGGTCCCGTCGGCGGGCCGGCGCACGTCGGCGAGGAGGACGCCGCTGTGCGGGCGGGTCGGCACGCGGTTGAGCGCGATCGTGAGGTTCTGCTCCGGCACCGTGTACTCCAGCCGGGCCAGCCGTACCGCGAGCGCCTCCAGCACCCCGACGGTGATGCCCTCGCCGGGGCAGCGGTGGCCGGCGCGCGGGTCGCCGCCGCCCTGCGGGATCAGCTCGTCGCGTTCGACGGGCCGCTCGAGGAAGCGCTGCGGGCGGAAGGCGTACGGGTCGCCCCACAGCGACGCGTCGTGGTTCTGCCCGTACACGTCGAGCACCACCAGTCCCCCGGCCGGTATCCACTCGCCCCGCCAGGACAGGTCCCGCGCGGCGAGACCGCCGAGGAAGGGCACGAACGGGTAGAAACGGCGCACCTCGTGCGCGAACGCCGCGGTGAACGCGGTGTCGCCGTCCGCCAGGGGCGCGCGGTGCTCCGGCCACCGGTGCAGGGCGTGCGCCGTGAAGGCGACGAACCAGGCGACGGCGGCCGTCGGGCGGACGACGTTGAGCAGTTCCACCGCGGCCGCCTTCTCGTCGAGCGGCCCGCCGTCCGCGTCGCGGTGCCGGCACACCTGGTCGAGCACCGAGTCCGCGGGGGCGGTGACCTCGCCGGACCGTACGTCCCGCACCAGCCGGGCCAGCCGCTCCTCCTGGCGGGCACGGGCGCGCCGGGCCCGCAGGTGACGCGGTCCGGCGGTGGCGAAGCCGTCGACCATGGCGATCATGTCGCGGGCCACCGCCCCGGCGTCGGAGTCGTCCAGCGGTATCCCCGCCCAGCGGTGGACACCGCGGGTGAGCACCGTGCTCGCCTCGTCGAAGAGCACGACGGAACCGCGCCGGCTCCACGCGGTCACGGCGTCGTCCCAGGCGGCGGTGGTCTGCTCGACCAGTCCGGCGATGCGGTCGGGGTCCAGCAACGGCAGGAACAGGGCCTTGCGGACGCGGTGGGCGGCGCCGTCGAGGGTGTGCACCGCCCCGTGGCCGAACAGGGTGGAGAGCACGGGTTCGGGGATCGCGCGATGCCGGTGCACGTTCTGCTCGTCGTAGAAGAACCGCACCGCCTCCGGTCCGCGCAGCGCGAGCGCGGGCCGGCCCAGGAGCCGGGTGCGCACCACCGGGCCGGCGCTGTCGCGCATCCGGTTGGGCAGCCAGGCGTAGCCCTCGGCCAGCAGCGGCAGGGTGCGGTCGATCAAGGGGCGGCTGAGTACGTCCATGGTCGCCGGGTGCCCCGCCGGACCGCCGGGACACTCCGGGAGCGGACGGGTCGCCCCAACAGGTGTGTCGGAGACCACGTGCCGAACGAGGTCCGGGTCACGTCGGGACGGGCGAGCCGGGGACTACCGTTCCGGTGAGGTTCCCCTTACCCCACCCGTTGGGACGGCCCGGCAGTGCAAGCAGATCTCTCCCCGGTCATCGCGGCGACCGCGCAGTGGCTGACCCGTTCCTTCCCCGCCCCCGGCGGGGCGCTCGCCTCCGCCCTGTGCGAGGCGCAGGCACGGCAGGCCGTGACGGTCGCGGCGTGGCTCAGGTACCCGACGGCGATGGACGCGGCCCTGCTGGGACTGGCCGGCCCGGGCGGTTCGGCGCGGCTCGACTGGGTCACCGGCGCCGACACGGGCGAGGGTGTCACGGCGGACGCCTGGCGCACCTGGGTCGACGAGGTCGTGGCCAGCTGGGCCGCCTGCCTGCTCGCCGACCCGGAGCTGGCCTCCCGCGCGGTGGCCGCGCTCGCCCGGGACGGCGGGCACGCGGGCGGGATGCCGACCGAGTTCCGGCGGTTGCTCGCCCCCGACGAGGCCGACCGGCGCGCGGCGGCGCTGCTGCGCCATCCGGACCTGCTCGCGCCCGTGGCCGGGCTCCACCACTCCGGTCTGCTCGACCGGCTCGACCCGGACCACACCCTCATCGCCTGAACCGTCACCCCGCCCCGGGCGGACCCGCCCGCACCGGCCGCACCACCACCCGGCCCCCACGCCCGGGGCGTACCGGGAGAGTCCCCGGCACCCGCTCCCTCCTCCCGCGCCGACCGCGCCCCGCGCCCGCGCCCCGCGCCCCGCGTCGGAAGAAGCCCTGCGCCGCGTTCCGGTCCCCCCGGGCCGCCCGTGTCCGGTGCGGTCGCCCGTCATCGGCTGCCGCCCGGCGCCCGCGCGTCGCTCGCCGTCCACGTCGGCGCCGGGCGGGTCCGAGGCCCTCACCCGCCGTGCACCGCGGACGCCCCACCCCCCGCCCCACCTGCGGAGACGGCGGACCGACCGGCGTCGTCACGCTCCGCCGTTCACCCGATCGCAGTACGCGACCGTGCCTCGGTCGCGTCGTCGGCCCACGCTGAGCCGAAGGGTTCCCGATGCCTCCGACGGAGGGCCGAGCGACATGACCACCGCCACATCCCGGAACTGGGAGCACGCCGTCGTCACCGGCGGCGCCGGGTTCGTCGGCTCCCACCTGTGCGCCGCCCTGCTGGACGCGGGCGCCGCCGTCACCTGCGTGGACGACTTCAGCACCGGTCGGCCGGAGAACGTCTCCCCGCTGCTCGAGCGGCCCGGGTTCACGCTGGTACAGGCCGACGTGGCCGAGGAGCTGCCGGTCCGGCGGCCGCCCGACCTCGTGCTGCACTTCGCCTCCCCCGCCTCCCCCGCCGACTACCTGCGGCTGCCGCTGCACACCATGGAGACGGGCAGCCTCGGCACCCGCAACGCCCTGCGGCTCGCCCAGGCCGCCGAGGCCCGCTTCGTCCTCGCCTCGACCTCGGAGGTCTACGGCGACCCCCAGCAGAACCCGCAGGACGAGCGCTACTGGGGCAACGTCAACCCGGTCGGCCCGCGCAGCGTCTACGACGAGGCCAAGCGCTTCGGCGAGGCGCTGACCACCGCCCACGCCGAGACCCACGGCACCGACACCTGCATCGTGCGGCTGTTCAACACCTACGGCCCGCGGATGCGCGGCCACGACGGCCGCGCCGTGCCGACCTTCGTGCGGCAGGCGCTGGCCGGCGAGCCCCTCACCGTGACCGGGGACGGGCAGCAGACCCGGTCGCTGTGCTACGTCGACGACACGGTGGCCGGCGTCCTCGCGGCCGCCGCCCACGGGATGCGCGGCCCGGTCAACATCGGCAACCCCGGCGAGATCACCATGCTGGACCTGGCCCGCCTCGTCGTCGAACTCGCCGGCTCCGCGTCGGAGATCCGCTTCATCGAACGCCCGGTGGACGACCCGGCGGTGCGCTGCCCGGACATCACGCTGGCCCGGGACAAGCTCGGCTGGGAGCCGAGGGTGGACGCCGGGGAGGGGCTGCGGCGCACGATCGACTGGTTCCGGGCCCAGGGCGATCACTGAGCACGGCCGTCCCCGGTCCAGGACACCGCGGTCCCACCGGCCGCCCCGATCCGCGAAAGGCCCGCCCGTCCATGCGCATCCTCGGAATCAACGCCCTCTTCCACGACCCCGCCGCCGCGCTGGTCGTCGACGGACGGACCGTCGCCGCCGCGGAGGAGGAACGGTTCTCCCGCCGCAAGCACGGCAAGCGACCGCTGCCGTTCTCCGCCTGGGAGCTGCCCGAGCAGGCCGCCGCCTGGTGCCTGAAACGGGCCGGGCTGCGGCCGCAGGACCTCGACGCGGTCACCTACTCCTTCGACCCCGCCCTCGCCCGCCCCGCCGACGCGATGGGCCTGGACGATCCGTGGGACCACCTGCGGCTCACCTACGCCCGCGAGGCCCCCGCCTTCCTGCGCACCGCGCTGCCCGGTCTGGACCCCGGCGCCGTCCGCTACGTGCCGCACCACATGGCGCACGCCGCCTCCGGCGCCTTCGCCGCGCCCGACGCCGGGGACTGTTCCGTCCTCGTGCTGGACGGCCGCGGCGAACGCGCCTCCCACCTCGCCGCCCGCCGCGTGCGCGACCGGCTCGAGCCCCTGCACGCGCAGGACCTGCCGCACTCGCTCGGCCTGGTCTACGAGGAACTCACCGAGCACCTCGGCTTCCTGCGGTCCTCCGACGAGTTCAAGGTGATGGCCCTCGCCTCCCACGGCACCCCGCGCATGCGGGACGAACTGCGCCGGTACGTGTACCCGACCGGGGACGGCGGCTTCCACGCCACCGGCGTGCCCTGGCACGAGCTGTGCGCACCGCGCGGTCCGGACGAGCCGTGGACCCGGGACCACGCCGATGCCGCCGCCAGTGCGCAGGCCGTTCTGGAGGAGACGCTGCTGGACCTGGTGCGCTGGCTGCACGGCCGCACCCACCACAGCGTGCTCGCCCTCGCCGGGGGCGTCGCCCTGAACTGCGTCGCCAACTCCCGCATCGCCCGCGAGGGTCCGTTCTCCCGGGTGTGGGTGCAGCCGGCGGCCGGTGACGCCGGGACCGCCCTGGGCGGCGCCCTGCTGCTGTCCGCCGGCGCCGGTGACGAGCCGGAGCCCATGACCGGCGCCGACCTCGGCCGGGACTGGTCCGACGCGGAGCTGGGCGCGTGGCTGAAGACGGCGGCCGTGCCGTTCGAGCGGCCGGCGGACATCGCCGCCACCGTGGCCCGGACGCTGGCGGACAACGGCATCGTCGCCTGGTTCCAGGGGCGCAGCGAGTACGGCCCCCGCGCGCTCGGCCACCGCTCGCTGCTGGCCCACCCCGGGCACGCGGGCAACCTGGAGCGGCTCAACGACGTCAAGGGCCGCGAGCAGTTCCGGCCGGTCGCGCCGATGGTGCTCGCCGACCGGGCCGCCGGGATCTTCGACGGTCCGCTGCCCAGCCCGTACATGCTGTTCGTGCACGACGTGGCCCCCGCCTGGCGGGACCGCGTCCCGGCCGTGGTGCACGTCGACGGCACCGCCCGCATCCAGACGGTCGACCCGGCGCGCGAGCCCCTGGTGGCGCGGATGCTGGACGAGTTCGAACGACTGACCGGGCTGCCCGTGGTCGTCAACACCAGCCTCAACACGGCGGGCCGGCCGATGGTGGACGACCCGCGCGACGCCCTGGAGTGCTTCGGCTCCTCCCCCGTCGACCTGCTGGCCATCGGTCCGTACGCGATCCGGCGCGGCGGGCTCTTCCGCGCGGGCGGCGACGGTGACGGTGCCGTCGGTGACGGCGAGGTCCTGCGATGAGCGGGCCCGCCGCCCCGAGCGGGGAGTACGCGGTGGTGGTGCCGACGCTCGGCCGGCCCGGCCTCGGGGTGTGCCTGCGGGCGCTGGCCGAGGCCGAGGGGCCCGGCCCGTCCCGGGTCGTGGTCGTCGACGACCGCCCGGACCCCGCCGGTGCGCCGCTGACCGCCGCCGTCCCGCCGTCGCTGCGCTCGCGCACCCTCGTCGTGCCCGGCGGGGCGCGCGGGCCGGCCGCCGCGCGCAACGCCGGGTGGCGGGCGGCCGGGGACGTGCCGTGGATCGTCTTCCTCGACGACGACGTGGTCCCCGGCCCCATCTGGGCCGACGACCTGGCCCTCGACCTGGCCGGGGCGAGTGTCGCGACCGCCGGGATCGCCGCCCGGATCGAGGTGCCGCTGCCCCCGCACCGCCGGCCCACCGACTGGGAACGCAACACCGCCGGTCTCGCCGGCGCCCGCTGGATCACCGCCGACATGGCGTACCGGCGTCGGGTGCTGGAGGCCGTCGGCGGTTTCGACGAACGGTTCCGGCGGGCGTTCCGGGAGGACGCCGACCTCGCCCTGCGGGTGCTCGACGCCGGGTGGACGCTGGCCGAGGGCCGCCGCACCACCACGCATCCGGTGCGGCCGGCCGGGCGCTGGATCTCCGTCCGGCTCCAGGCGGGCAACGCCGACGACGTGCTGATGACCCGGTTGCACGGACGCGGCTGGTGGCGCCGGGCCGAGGCCCCCCGGGGACGTCTGCCGGCGCACCTGGCGGTGACGTCGGCCGGTCTGGCGGCCGTGGGCTGCGCCCTGTCCGGCCGGCCGCGCGCCGCGGCGGCGTGCGCCGCCGGGTGGCTGGCGGGGACCGCCGAGTTCGCCCTCGCCCGGATCCTGCCGGGGCCGCGCACCCCGGAGGAGATCGCCACCATGGTGCTCACCAGCGTGCTCGTCCCGCCCGCCGCGGCCTGGCACTGGCTGCGCGGACAGCTCGTCCACCGCGCCGCGCCGCCCCGCGCCCCGCGCCGGTCCGGGAGTCCGGCGCCCGCGCACCGCCCGGCGGCCGGGCAACGGCTGCGGTCATGACCCGCACCGGCCTGTTCGGCGCTGCTCCCCCCGCGCGGCGCGCGGCGGCCACCCCCGGGAGGACGTCGTGACCGGACCCGCACCCCTCGCCGTGGTGGGCGACGTGCTGCTCGACGAGGACATCGAGGGGGTCGCCACCCGGCTGGCCCCGGACGCCCCCGCCCCGGTCGTCGACGTCACCGCCGACCGCCGGCACCCGGGCGGCGCCGGGCTGGCCGCCGCGCTCGCGGCCCGCGGCGGCCGGGACGTGGTCCTGGTGACCGCGCTCGGCGACGATCCGGCCAGCGAGGCCGTACGCCGGGGCCTGAGCGGCCGGGTCCGGCTGCTGGAGCTCCCGCTGCACGGCACGCTGCCGGTGAAGACCCGGGTGCTGGCGGGCGGGCGGCCCGTGGTGCGCATCGACCGGGGCGGCGGCACCCCCGGCGAACCGGGCGAGGCGGTGCGGGAGGCGCTGGCGGGCGCACGGGCCGTCCTCGTCGCGGACTACGGGCGGCACACCGCCGGGGCCGTGCGGGCGCACCTCCAGGACGTGGCCCGGCGCGCCCCCCTGGTGTGGGACCCGCATCCCAGGGGCGATCCGCCCGTGCCCGGGGCGCGCATCGTCACCCCCAACGCCGCGGAGGCGATGGCCCTGTGCCCCGGTGCCGGGGGGTCCTCGCTGGGCGCGTACGCCGAGCGGGGGGCCGAGCTGGCGGTGCGCTGGCGGGCGGCGGGCGTCGCCGTCACGCTCGGCGACCGCGGGGTGCTGCTGACCCGGCCCGGCGGGGGGACGCCGATGCTGGTCCCGGCCCCGTTCCGGGCGGAGGGGGATCCGTGCGGCGCGGGCGACTGCTTCGCCGCGACGACGGCCGCGGCGCTCGCCGACGGCCTGCTTCCCGAGGAGGCGCTGCAACGGGCGGTCGCCGAGGCCGCCGCCTTCGTCTCGGCGGGCGGGGCGGGGAACCCGGAGCTGTGGCGGCCGCGGACCGGTCCCGGTCCCGCGGGGGATCCCGCGGCCGACGCGTTCGAGCTGGCGGAGGTCGTCCGGGCCCGCGGCGGCACCGTGGTCGCCGCCGGCGGCTGCTTCGACCTGGTGCACGCCGGCCACGTCGGCCTGCTGGAGAGCGCCCGGCGGATCGGCGACTGCCTGATCGTGTGCCTCAACTCCGACGCCTCCGTCGCCCGCCGCAAGGGGCCGGGCCGCCCGCTCAACCCGGCGGCGGACCGGGCCAGGGTGCTGGCCGCGCTGGGCAGCGTGGACGCGGTCGTGGTCTTCGAGGAGGACACGCCCGAGGCGGTGCTGGCGCGGCTGCGTCCCGACGTGTGGGTCAAGGGCGGGGACTACTCCGTGCGGGACCTGCCGGAGGCGGCGCTGCTGCGCACCTGGGGCGGTCAGGCGGTCGTCCTGCCCTACCTCGACGGCCGCTCGACGACCCTCCTGGCCCGCAGGGCGGCGAAGGCCGCGACGGTGGCCCTGAAGGCCTCGGGTTCCTGACCGGGCCCCGGGCCGTGGAACGGGACGGGCCCGCCCCGGCCGTCGGCGCGGACGGACGGCGGCGGGCCCGGTCGCCCGGTGGGCGGGGCCGGGGCGGCCCCGAGCGGGTCAGGCGACCGTCTCCAGTGCGGCACGGCCGGTCAGGCCGCCCTCCCCCGCCCGCAGCGCCACCGGCGTGGTGGTACGCCGGGCCCGCAGCAGGTGGCCCGCTCCGATCGCCCCGGCGATGACCAGTCCACCGCTGATCAGGGCGCCGCGCGGTCCGGCCAGCTCCATGAGGAGGCCGAGGGCGGGCGGGCCGCCCAGGCTCCACACGGTGCCGATGCTGCTCCAGACGCCGAGCACGCGTCCGCGCAGGTGGGCGGGCGGGTCGGTCTGCAGGACGGCCGTTCCGGCGGTGTCCGAGACGGACTCGACGACGGCCATGGGCAGGACGAGCGCCAGCAGCACGGCCAGCGACGGGGACAGCCCCGCCACCACCTGCAGCAGCGCGCCCGCCGCCGCCAGCACGCCGACGAGGCGCACGGACGGCCTGCGCAGCCGCGCGCCGAGCACCGCGCCGATGATCCCGCCGACGGCGAGGACGGTGGACACGGTGCCGAACGCCCCGGCGCCGCCCGCGAGCGGCCCGGTGACCAGGACGGCGAGCGTGAGCCCGTAGTTGCGGCCGAAGACCGCGCTGATCCCGGTGACCCCGGCGAGGGCGAGCAGGCGCGGCCGGCGCGCGAAGAAGGCCAGCCCCTCCCGCACGCTCATGTCCTGCTTCGGGCGCTCGCCCTCCCGGGCGACGCGCCGGGCCGCGCCCGGCGCCGGGCGCAGGAACGGGATGACCGCGGTCACGAAGAGGAAGGAGAACCCGTTGGCGAAGTACGCGGCGGAGGTGCCGAGGAACCCGACCGTCACCCCGGCGAGCGCGGCGCCCGCGAGCCGGCCCGCGTTGAACACCAGCGCGCCCACTCCGATGGCGGAGGGCACGTCCTCGGCCGGGACGAGGTCGTTGCCCAGCAGGGCGCAGGCCGGGTTGTCGACGGTGGCGACCATGCCGGTGACGGCGGCCAGCGCCATCAGGGACGTCATGTCGAGCCGGTCCAGCGCCACCAGGACGGCCGTGGTGAACGCGATGGCGGCGAGCAGCGCCTGGCTGACGGCGGCCGTCAGCTTCCGCGGCCACCGGTCGACCGCCGCGCCGCCGAGGACGCTCATGAGCAGGGCCGGCGCGGCCTGGACGGACATGGACAGACCCGTCGCGGCGGCGGATCCGGTGATCTGGAGGACCAGCAGGTTCTGGACCGTGAGCTGCATCCACGTACCGGCGTTGGACACGAAGTTCGCGACGGACCACCAGCGCATGCTGCGGTGCCTCAGCGACCGCCAGGGCGAGCGTGACGCGGCCGGGGCGGCGGGCACCGGCGCAGGGGTGGACTGGGCAGGGGTGGGCGAGGAAGACACAGTGCGCTACTCGGAGACGAGTCGGAGGACTCTGCGGGGAGGGTGCGGGAAGCGGAACGCCGGCTGCGCTGCGCGGCGGCTCCCGTCACCGGGACAGGGCGCGGACCATCGTGGCAGAAGGGACCGCCGAGTCGGTTCCGAACGCCCTGGCGTCACTGTGGCGTGCGCATCAAATACGCCGTCGTGCCGGGGACTTGGGCGGTGAGTGGGGTTGGACACAGTAGCCGGGCCCGGGGGCGGCGAGGGCACGGGGAAGGGGCCCGTCGCCGAAGCGACGGGCCCCTTCCCCGATGTCCGATGTGCCGGCCGGCGTCCCGGCTCGTGTGTCCCGGGCCACGTGTGTCCGGGTCGTGTCAGTCGAGCTTGCCGCGTCCGCTCAGCGCGTCGCGGATCCGGTCGACCATGCCGGCCCCGGGTGCCAGCAGCTTGTTCGCCGGGGGCTTGTCCGGGGCTGCCGGGTGCGGCCGGGTCGGAGCCGTCTTCTTGGCCTGCCGGACCTTGTCACCGAGCTGGTCGAGCTTGTCCGGGGAACAGGAGGCGCGCAGCATCGGGAACAGGTTCTGCTCCTCGTCGGCGATGTGTTCGCGGATCTCGCTCATCAGCATGCCGATGAGCCGGTCGAACTCGGCGTCGCCCGCGTCGCAGCCCTCCAGGTCCTTCATGATCCGCTCGGCCTCGGCGTGGTCCTGGAGCTCCCGGTCGGCCAGGGCGTCGCCGTTGTCCACGTGCTCGCGCACGGCCGGGTAGAGGTACTCCTCCTCGGCCACCGAGTGCCTGATCAACTCGATCGTGGCCTGGTCCGCGTACGTCTTGCGGTCCTTGTGGCCGGAGGGCAGCGCCTCGATCTTGCCGAAGAGTTCCTCGACCTCCCGGTGATCGGTCACCAGTTCGTCGATGACGTTCCCGCCGTGTCCCATGCTCTTCACCTCCGGTACGTGGTGGCACCCGGCCGGGCCCACCCGGACCCGGGTCCCCCGGACCCCGGAGGGCTAACGCGGCGGGACGTCAGCGGGGCAGCGCGGCCCGGACCCGGCCGACCGCCGAGGCGGGGCGGGCCCCGGCCCGGAGGGACCGCTGGACGAGGCGGGCGTCGCGGCGCAGGTCGTGGGCGGCGTGCCGGCTCCGCCACAGCAGCGAGGGGGCGGCACCGGTGTCGTCGGCGGCGATCAGCAGACCGCCGAGCATCGACAGGTTCTTCAGGAAGTGGATGCGCTGCTGGGCCCGTCGGCCCGGGTCCTCCTCCTCCCAGAAGCGGTGGCCCGCGAGCGTCGTGGGCACGAGCGTGGCGGCGAGCGCGAGCGCGGCGGGGCGGGGCATGCGCCCGACGGCCAGCAGCAGCCCGGCCGCGATCTGGACGGCGCCGCTCAGCCGTACGGCCTGCTCGGTGCTGTCCGGCAGCACCGGGACGCGGTCGACGAGGGGCCGCACGACGGGCTCGGCGGCCGGGGCGACCTCCCGGGGATTGCGGACGGACTCCAGCCCGCCCGCGAGGAACATCGAGGCCAGCATCGGGCGGCCGACGACGCGCAACAGACTCATGCCTTCTCCTGGGGGTGTCGGTGGTGCTGCGGATGGGTGGGGAATGCGGGCGGGGATGCCGGTGGCGCGGGCCCGGTCCGTTCAGCCCTCCGCGGACTGCTCCGTCCGGCTCCAGGCGTACTGGAGCCGGTCCGCCGCCGTGACGGCGGTCAGGCCGGCGCAGAGCAGGCGGGCCGCCCTCGGCGCGCAGGCGTGGTGACCGACCAGGCCGCCTGCCACCCAGGCGGAGGTGCAGGAGGGGCAGGTCACCAGGTCGCCCACGGCCCGGCGCGCCCCGTTCCGGCGGGACGCGTCCATCACCTCACCGGCCCCGGCCCCCCTCTCCCGGCGGGTGAACGGCGCCCGGAGGAAGCTGGTGATCCTGTCCTTGGACGGCGGCCGGGACCCCTTGAGCGTCGCCGTCGCCGGCAGGACGAGGTCCCACGGCGGCACCGTCCCGGGCAGCCGCACCCCGCGGAGCCGGACCACCACCGCGGACAGGCCGACGCCCGCCGCGAACGTGGTGGCGAGCGCGGCGTAGCCGCCCGGGGGCGCCTCGCCCCCGTCGTGACCGGATACCTGCGCCGTCATGACACCTCCCCGGCAGCCGCCGTACGGCCGGAGTGCCCCCCGGCACCGCCGCCACACACGGCGGTGGGCGTCCTCACCAGAACCGGGTGGTGAGCGCGGGCTGGTGGACCGCCTCGGCGGCGTCGCGCAGGCGCAGGGCGACGGCGATGGTGGCGCGCAGGGCCGAGGGCCCTACGCTCTGGGCGGTCTCGGTGGCCAGGACCAGCAGGCAGCCCGCCGCCTGCTCCACCACGGAGACCGGAAGGGTGTAGTCGCTGTCGGCGGCCGCGCGGAACGCCTTCAGCGGGATCCCCGCTCCGTCGACGGTGCGCCGGGCGGCCTGCTCCAGGTGCTGTACGGCCTGCTCGCACACGGAGGCGGGCAGGGTGAGGGTGCGCTGGAACGGTGAACTCGTCATACCGGAGTGCTCCCCGGGACGGTCCCGTTCGATCGGCGGGCGGCGGGTTTTTCACCGTCCCGCGTGACCGGTCGGCGGCGCATGTGGGGGGCGAGGGCCTCGTACCCTGGGGCCGTGCCCGTCCCGTCCGCGCAGGTGAGGAGTCCCGCCCATGACCGTACGTCCCGGTTCGGCGGCCCAGGACGGCGACGGGCCGGGGGCCGTCGCGGCGCGGTTCACCGGACGTACGGTCACCGGTGAGCGCGCGCTGTCCGGCTCGCTCACCGAGGTCGCTCTCGACGACGGCCGGGTGGTGATCGTCAAGCGCGCCGAGGACGCGGACGCGGTACGGGCCGAGGCGGCGGGGCTGCGCTGGCTGGCGGAGACGGGGACGGTGCGGGTGCCGGCCGTGCACGGTCACGACGCCCGCCGGCTGGTCGTCGACCGGGTGGCCCGGGGGCGGCCCGGTGAGCGGGCGGCGGTCCGGTTCGGCCGCGAGCTGGCCCGGCTGCACGCCGCCGGCGCGCCCGCGTTCGGGGCGCCGCCGCCGGGCGGTCCGGTGGAGGCGTTCATCGGGCTCGCCCCGATGCGCAACGTCACCGGCGGCGACTGGCCCCGCTGGTACGCCGAGCACCGGGTGCTGCCGTACCTGCGCGAGGCGGTCGACCGGGGCACCGTCCGCCCGGACGAGGCGGGCGTGGTCGAGCGGGTCTGCGCGCGGCTGCCGGAGCTCGCCGGGCCCGCCGAGCCGCCCGCGCGACTGCACGGCGACCTGTGGAACGGCAATGTGCTGTGGGGCGCCGACGGACACGTCCGGCTGATCGACCCGGCGGCGCACGGCGGGCACCGGGAGACCGACCTCGCGATGCTCCGCCTGTTCGGCTGCCCCCATCTGGACGCGGTGCTGGACGGTTACCGGCAGACGGCGCCGCTCGCCGCCGGGTGGGAGACACGCGTCGGCGTGCACCAGCTGTTCCCGCTGCTGGTGCACGCCGTGCTGTTCGGCCGCGGCTACGCCGAGCAGGCGCTCGCCGCGGCGCGGTCGGTCGCGGCCGGATGACCGCTCATCGGGTCACCACGTGCCGTTCGTCGGGCACGCAGTGGGTCATGGTGAGTCCCTCCACGTCGCGCGGCGGGTTGTCGCCGAGGTTGGCCAGTCGCTTGCGGTCCTCGTCCGTGAGGTCCTGGCTCGCGAGCGGTTCCAGGTGGGCGACGTCCTCCGGCATGATCCCGAGTCCCTCGCCGACCCTGCGGCCGAGGTCGTTCTCCACCAGCAGGAAGTGCCACACCATGCGCTCCTGCACCTCCCGGTCGCACTGGGAGATCAGGGTGACGAAGTTCTTCACCAGGTCGTCGCGCTCCCAGTCCTCCATCAGGCAGTACCGCTGGCCCGCCTGGAGGTAGTCGTTGGTGCGCGGGATGCGCTTGCGGGTGAGCCGGCCCCGGATCTCCGGGCCCTGCTCGTCGTGCGTCGGGTACTGGCCCTCCCGCAGGCCTCCGGTGATCGACGGTTCGTAGTTGACGTGCGGGTTCTCGCCCGCGCCGTCCTGGTGGTAGGTCATGAAGCCGTCGCGCTGGTTGGTGCGCACCTCGGCGTTCTTGGCCTGGTTGACGGGCAGTTGCAGGTAGTTCGGGCCGACCCGGTAGCGCTGGGTGTCGCTGTAGGAGAAGGTCCGGCCGACGAGCATCTTGTCGTCGGAGAAGTCCAGGCCGTCGACGAGGACACCCGTGCCGAAGGAGATCTGCTCGTTCTCGGCGAAGAAGTTGTCCGGCATCCGGTTCAGCACCATCCGGCCCACCGGCTTCGGCGGGAAGTCCTGCTCGGGCCAGGTCTTGGTGTCGTCCAGCGGGTCGAAGTCCAGTTCCGGGTGGTCGTGGTCGTCCATCATCTGGACCAGCAGCTCCCACTCCGGGTACTCGCCGCGCGCCACCGCCTCGTAGAGGTCCTTGGTGGCGTGGCCGAGTCCCTCGGCCTGGACGTTCGCCGCGTCCTCGGCGGTCATGCTGCGGACGCCCTGCTTGGGCATCCAGTGGTACTTGACCAGCTTGGTCTCGCCCTCGGCGTTGACCCACTTGTAGGTGTTCACGCCGAAGCCCTGCATGTGGCGGTAGTCCGCCGGGATGCCGCGCGGGCTGAACAGGTTGACCAGCATGTGCATGCACTCGGGCGTCTGCGACATGAAGTCGAAGATGCGGCGCGGCTGCTGTTCGAAGGTGACCGGGTCGGGCTTGAGGGCGTGGATGACGTCCGGGAACTTGATCGCGTCCCGGATGAAGAAGACGCCCAGGTTGTTGCCGACGAGGTCCCAGTTGCCGTCCTCGGTGTAGAACTTCACCGCGAAGCCGCGGGGGTCGCGGGCGGCCTCGGAGGAGTCGCGTCCGCCGATGACGGTGGAGAAGCGGACGGCCAGGTCCGTGCGCTTGCCCTCCTCCTGGAAGAGCTTGGCGCGGGTGTAGCGGGAGATCGGCTCGTCGCCCCACTTCCCGTACGCCTCGAAGTAGCCGTAGGCGGTGACGCCGCGGGCGTGCACCACGCGCTCGGGGATGCGTTCCCGGTCGAAGTGGCTGATCTTCTCCAGGAACTGGTAGTTCTCCAGCGTGGCCGGGCCGCGGGCGCCTACCGTGCGCTGGTTCTGGTTGTCGTAGACCGGGTGGCCCTGTCGGTTGGTGAGTACCTTGCGCTCGTCGCCGGGAGCGGGGCCCTGGCTCGAAACGTCCGTCATGATCGTGGGCTCCTTCGGCTGCTCATGGCTGGTGGCGGGCGGGCCGGAACGTGCGGTACCGGCCGCCGGCCCGTCGTGGCGGACAGCCCGGGTACCCGGTGCCGCGCGTCACTCACACCACGGCGGTCCGCGTGCGGGGAGTCCGGGCCGGCGGCCCGCGCAGGGGGCGCCGCCCGCTTCGCCGGTGGCGTGCGTACGAGGGCCATGCTGCCGCGGATCACACGGGACGGCGACTCGGAGCACCCGACGGGTCGCGCTCCGCAATCGCGCCCGCGGGCGCGCCCGGCCGTCCACCCGGAGAGGAACCGGTCCGGCGTCGCGGCGGGTTCCGCCGTTCCGGTCGAGGACGCCGCAGGCCCGCATCACGGCGTACGGGGTCTTGCCGGCCTCGCGGGGCGTGGCCGCGCAGGCGCGGACGCACCGCCCGGTCGGCGGCCCTCGCCCCCCGGCTGCGGGTCATCCGGCCGGGGGAGTCCGCCAGCACCGTGCGTACGACCCGCTCGGGGTGGGCGAGCGCGGCCGCCCGGGTGATCGCTCCCGCCGTGGCCGCGCAGGCCGGGGCGGACCACCCGGCGGTCGGCGGAGGAGCGGTCCGGCCGGTGGTCCCGGCGGTGCCGGTCGGCGGTCCAGCCGTGGACGGACACCAGGACACGCCCTCCGGGTCACACGGGCCCCCGTCGTCGTACGCCGGTTCCGCGCCGTCGACGGCGGACCGCGGCACGGGCGTCGCCCCCGGGGCACGGCCGGTTGCCGGCCGGCAGGGCAGCGCCCGCCCGCCGCGCCCCGCGCTCCCCGGGACGGCGAAGGCCCGGCCACCGCGCCGTCCGCGGTGGCCGGGCCCGGAGGAACGGCGTGCTCAGCCGCCGTTGAGGCGTGCGCGCAGGAGCCCCTTGCCCAGTTCGGCGCCCTTGCGGCTGTCCGCCTGGGCCTTGCGGAAGAGGTCGGCGACCTCGGTGTCCTTGGCTCGCTCGGCGTCCTGGATGTAGCTCTCCAGGCGCAGCGCGTTGCTCAGGCACGCTTCGACGTACCAGATCAGGTTGTAGTCCTTGTCCTGCGTACCGGTCACGCCGCCGGTCTCCGTCTCACTGGTCATTGAGGCCTCCTGTTCGCGGTGCTCGTCACGGGTCCGCCGTCCCGATCCGCGATGTCCGGACGGCGGCCCTCCACAGCGTCGGCCGGGTACCCGCCCTCACCGGGGGCACACAGCATCGACGCGAGCGGCCGCGTGGCCGGAAAGCGGCGGGGGCACCGACCGGTCCCCCGCTCCGGTCGTGCCCCCGCGATGTCCCGAACCTATGCGGACCGGGGACGGCGTGGGTATCGCACCGGTGCTCGCTGCGGCGGCCGAAAGGCTCATCCGTGCACAACTGAGTCCGAAAGGCCCGGTTTCGTCCCGTGCGGCGCGCGGGGAGAACCGGCCGGTACCGGCCGTTCACGCAGGTGGGGACGCCTGTGACGCACCCGTGAGCACCGGCTGTTCCAGGTCACCCACCGCCAGATGGGCCAGGACGACCTCGTACAGGTCGGCCCCGGCCGCCAGGAGCTGGCGCTCGAGGACCGGTTCGGCGCCGCGCACGTGCTCGCGGACGGTCTGGGCGTGGACTCCCAGGGCCTGCGCGGCCCGTTCGGCGTTGCCTCCGGCGGCGATCCAGGTGCGCAGGGTGCGGCGCAGGTTCCGGGTGTCCCGGTTCAGCCGGTCCAGCAGGTCCTGCGCCCAGGCACGCACGGCGGGGCCGGCCAGCAGGTCGGCGAGGCACGGGGAGGCCGTTCCGGGGTCGGCACCCGCCTGCCCGTCCAGGAGGTTGACCTGGGTGTGCAGTGCCAGGTGCACGACCGCACGGGCGGTGAGGTCGTCGAAGTCGGTGCCGAGCATGACCTCGACGCGTTCCATGCGGGCGCGCACGGTGTTGCGGCTCACGCCGAGCACCTTGGCCGTGTTGACGGCGGTGAACTCCAGGCCGAGGCGGGTGGTGGCGAGGAGTTCGGCGCGGGTGTGGTGCGGCAGCGCGTCGAGCGGGCGCAGCACCCGGGCCGTCCAGCCGCGCAGCGCCGCCGGGTCGACCAGCCGCTCGGGATGGGTGCGCTCGGCGTACACGGCCGTCTTGTCCGTCCGGAAGTGCGCCACCGCGAGCGCGCTGACGGCCTGCCCGTAGGCGGTGGCGGTCCGGGCGAGGCTCTGCCGGGCACTGCCGCCGAGGAAGGTGTCCGGGTGCCGTTCGACCAGCGACCGCAGCTCGCCGGCGGTGGCCTCGCGGGGACTGACGACGATCACGTGTCCGTCCATGGCCGGGCACCGCACGACCAGCGCCTCCTCCCCCGTGGTGTCCAGGCACTCCTCCACGAGCCGGTCGCGCCGGCCCGGGTCGGACTCGACGACGTAGACGCACGCCGTGTCGGCGTCGAGCAGGCCCGGCCAGAGTCCCGCGGCGACCCGGCGGGCCGCGACGGTGTCCTCGACCATCAGCAGCTGCAGGATCGCCAGCCGCAGATCGGCGGTGGCCCGCCGGAGCCGGTGCCCGGCCGCGGTGGACTCGTGCGCCGCCAGCAGGAGTTCGATCACCTGGGCGGTGTGCGTGACGACGTCGGAGGTGTTCCGGTCGAAGGGGACGTCGCGGGAGACGGCCAGGACACAGATCCGCGAGGGGTGCGCGACCTTCACCAGGCGCAGGTGGCGTCCCTCCCCCTCCCAGGCGGCGGAGGCGATCCGGCCGGAGGTGATGTCGGCGACCGGCGCCTCGTCCAGCGGCAGCCGGGTCCCGGCGACGAGCGTGCCCGCGGAGTCCTGGAGGGACACCGCCGCCTGCGCGGTGGCGGCCAGCCAGTCGACGAGCCTGCGGACGTCCCGCCCGGTCGGCCGCAGGTGCTCGAGCAGTTCCTGAGCCCACGTCGGGGGCTCCCCGACCGCCGTCTCCGTCCTCCGGATGCCGCCGCCTGTCACCTCGGCCTTCCCCTCGCTCGTCCGCCGTCCCCGGCCCAGGTCAGGGACGTTACCCCACCCGCGCGCGGAGCTCAGGCCGCGCGGGCGCCCGCCCCGGAGCGGTGGCACGGTCCGGCGTGTACGGTCCGGTGCGTGCGGGTGTCCCGCACGGGCGGCATAAGCTCGGTGAATGGCGAAGTACTTCGACGTGCACCCCGACAATCCCCAACCGCGCACCATCGCCCAGGTCGCCGACGGCATCCGCTCCGACGCCCTGATCGCGTACCCCACGGACTCGTGCTACGCACTCGGCTGCCGTCTGGGCAGCCGCGACGGCATCGACCGGATCCGCACGATCCGCAAGCTGGACGACCGGCACCACTTCACCCTCATGTGCCGGGACTTCGCGCAGCTCGGCCAGTTCGTACGGATCGACAACGACGTGTTCCGCGCGGTCAAGGCGTCGACCCCGGGCAGCTACACGTTCATCCTGCCGGCGACGAAGGAGGTGCCCCGCATGCTGCAGCACCCGAAGAAGAAGACGGTCGGCGTGCGCATCCCCGACCACGTCGTCACCCAGGCCCTGCTCGCGGAGCTCGGTGAGCCCCTGCTGTCCAGCACCCTGCTGCTGCCCGGCGAGGACGAGCCGATGACCCAGGGCTGGGAGATCAAGGACCGGCTCGACCACGTGGTGGACGCGGTGCTCGACTCCGGCGACTGCGGCACCGAACCGACGACGGTGGTCGACTTCTCGGGCGGCGAGGCGGAGATCGTGCGGCGCGGCGCCGGTGACATCACGCGGTTCGAGTAGGCGCCGGGCCGGGCACGGCCGCACCCGGTCCGGCACGGCGGCGGCTCGCGCCCGGGCGCACGGGCCCGACCGGTCACCTGCGCCCCGGAGCGCTGCCGGTCACCAGCGTCCCGGTGCGGTGCCGGCGAGAGGCTTCGAGGGGCGGCCGTCGACGCCGACCGGCACGTCGCCGGCGAGCATCACCCGGTGCATGATCCGCGGGTGGTCGAGGTGGGCGGTGTCGCCCGGGGCCAGGTGGATGGTGGCCCGGTTGTCCCAGAACGCCACGCTGCCCGGCTCCCAGCGGAACCGCACGGTGTACTCGGGCCGGGTCGCCTGCTCCAGCAGCATCTGCAGGACGGCCGCGCTCTCCGGCCGGGACAGGCCGGAGATCTGCTCGACGTAGTAGCCGTTGACGAACAGCACCCGCTCACCGGTCTCCGGGTGGACGCGCACCAGCGGGTGCTCGGAGGCGGTCTGACGGACCAGCAGGTGGCGCACGTAGGCGTCGTCGCCGGGCCGGGGCTGGTAGCCGACTCCCAGCCGGTGCTCGGCGCGCAGCCGGTCGGCGAACTCCCGTACCGGGGCGGACAGTCCGGCGTAGGCCGCGGCCAGGTTCGACCAGGTGGTGTCACCGCCGTAGGGCGGAACGGTCTCGGCGCGCAGGATCGTCGCGGCGGGCGGGTCGACGCGGGCGCCGTGGTCGCAGTGCCAGCCGCGCAGGAGGGTGTGGCGCCGGCGCCGCAGCCATTCGTCGTGCTCCATGCCGAACCGCCCGCCGAGCTCCAGCCGGTCGGCGGTCGTCTCGATCTCGGGGAAGTCCGGCGGGGAGGCCTTGCCGCGCCGGGGCAGCACGACCGGTTCGCCGAACCGGCGCGCCAGCGCCACGTGTCCGGCGTGGTCGAGGCGCTGCCCGCGGAAGAACACCACCTTCCAGCGCAGCACCGCCGTCCTGATCGCGGCGACCACGGCGTCGTCGAGCTCACCGGCGAGGTCGACTCCGGTGGCCTCGGCGCCGATGTGCCCGGCGACCGGACGCACCTCCACCGCCGCGGCCCGCTGCTCCCCGTCCGCCGCGCGGTCCCTGTCCGTCGTCATGCGTGTCCGCTCCGTCCGCTCCGTCGTCGTCCGTACGGCCCCCCGTACGGACCGGCTCCCCGGGAAGATCGTGGCAGCGATACGGCGCCGTGGCGACAGGGCGTCACGGAGCGGCGCCGGCGGGAGGCCGGCCGTACGGCCGGTCCGCACAGCCGTCCGTCCGCTTGATCGTTCCCACCGCGTCCCCGAGGCTGGACGCACGACACTGTCAACGGGAAGGCCTCGTCGTGATCAGCATCCCGACCCACACCCTCAACGACGGTACGACGCTCCCCGCCCTGGGCCTGGGCACCTGGCCGATGGACGACGCCGAGGCGGAGCGCGCGGTGACCACGGCCCTGGAGACGGGCTACCGCCTCCTCGACACGGCGGCCAACTACCGCAACGAGACCGGCGTCGGCCGTGCCGTGGCCCGCGCCGGCGTCCCGCGCGAGGAGATCGTCGTGACGACGAAGCTCCCGGGCCGGCACCACGGCCACGAGGAGACCCTCGCCTCCTTCGAGGAGTCCCGCGCCCGGCTCGGCCTGGAGTACGTCGACCTCTACCTGATCCACTGGCCGCTCCCCCGCGTCGACCGGTACGTCGACTCCTGGAAGGCCATGATCAAGCTGCGCGACGACGGGCTCGTCCGGTCGATCGGCGTCTCCAACTTCACGCCCGCCCACATCGAGCGGCTGGAGGAGGAGACCGGCGTGCTGCCCTCGGTCAACCAGGTCGAGCTGCACCCCTTCTTCCCCCAGGAGGAACTGCGCGCCTACCACGCGGACAAGGGCGTGCTCACCGAGAGCTGGAGCCCGCTCGGCCGGGGCTCGAAGCTCCTGGACGACCTGGCCGTCGCCGCCGTCGCGGAGGCCCACGGGGTCACCCCGGCCCAGGCGGTGCTGCGCTGGCACATCCAGCTCGGCGCGCTCCCCGTCCCCAAGTCGTCGGACCCCGGACGGCAGCGCGCGAACCTCGACGTCTTCGGGTTCGAGCTGGACGCCGCCCAGATGCGGACGATCGCCGACCGCGCCCACCGGCGGATCGGCGGGGATCCGGAGGCGCACGAGGAGTTCTGACCGGGTGGGCGGGGGATCACCCGTCCGGCAACGGCTGCTCCGCCCAGATCGTCTTGCCGCCGCCGGTCTGGCGGCTGCCCCAGCGCTGGGTGAGCTGGGCCACCAGCAGCAGGCCGCGGCCGCCCTCGTCGTAGGCGTGGGCCCGGCGCAGGTGCGGTGAGGTGGAGCTGGCGTCGGCGACCTCGCAGATCAGGGTGCGGTCGCGGATCAGCCGCAGCTGGACGGGGGGTACGCCGTACCGGATGGCGTTGGTGACCAGCTCGCTGACGACGAGTTCGGTGACGAAGGCGACCTCGTCCAGTCCCCACGCGGTCAGCCGCTCGGTGGCCCACTGCCGGGCGGCGGGCACCTCGGCGGGGTCCGACGGCACGTCCCGCGTGGCCACCTGCTCGGCGCCGAGCGCCCGGGTGCGCGCCAGCAGCAGGGCCACGTCGTCGCCGGGCTCCTCCGGCGGTACGGCCTTCAGCACGCTGTCGCACAGGGAGTCCAGCGAGTCGGCGGGCACCGCCAGGACACGGCACAGCTCGTCGACGGCGTGGTCGACGTCGCGGTCGGGGCCCCCGACGAGGCCGTCGGTGTAGAGGGCGACGACGGAGCCCTCGGGCAGCTGGAGCTCCGTCGCCTCGAACGGCAGCCCTCCGACGCCCAGGGGCGGCCCCGCGCTCAGGGGGACGGGCCGGCACACGCCGCCGGGCGGCAGGAGAGCGGGGGCGGGATGTCCGGCGGAGGCCGCGGTCAGCCGGCGCGAGACGGGGTCGTAGACGGCGTACAGGCAGGTCGCGCCGAGTTCGCCGACGTCGTCCCGGTCGCCGGTGGCGAGATGGGTGACCAGGTCGTCGAGGTGCGTGAGGAGCTCGTCGGGCGGGAGGTCCACGTCGGCGAGGGTGCGCACGGCCGTGCACAGCCGGCCCATGGCCGCCGTGGAGGGGATGCCGTGGCCGACGACGTCGCCCACGACCAGGGCGACCCGGCTGCCGGCCAGCGGGATGACGTCGAACCAGTCGCCGCCGATGCCGGCCGCCGACCCGGAGGGCAGATAGCGGTGGGCGACCTCGACGGCCGCCTGGCCGGGCAGTCCCCGCGGCAGCAGGCTGTGCTGGAGCGTCAGCGCGGTGGTGCGTTCGCGGGCGAAGCGGCGGGCGTTGTCGACGCAGACGGCGGCGCGGCCGGCGAGTTCCTCGGCGAGGACGGTGTCGTCCGGGGTGTACGCGTCGGGGTGGGTGGTGCGGACGGCGAGCGCGACGCCGAGCGTCGTGCCGCGGGCGCGCAGCGGCACGGCCAGCAGCGAGTGGGCGCCGGCGGGGGCCGGGGCGTCGTCCGCCGGGTGCGACGCACCGCGCTCGCGCACCCACCGGTCGAAGTCCGGCTCGCCGGCGCGCCCGAGCACCGCCCTGCCCTCCCGCAGCGCCCGCGCGGGAGGGGAGAAGGGCGGGTGGACGTCCGCCTGGCCGAGGTGCACGGCCGTCCCGGGGGCGCCCTCCTCGGCGGAGCGGTGCGCCACGCGGCGCAGCGGGGTCCCGCTGTCCGGGAGAACCGGTGGGCCCTCGGCGCCGAGGGCCCAGTCGGGCAGGTCGACGGCGGCGAAGTCGGCGAACGCCGGGACCAGGAGTTCCACCAGCTCCTCGGCCGTCCGGACGACGTCCAGGGTGGTGCCGATGGCGGCGGACGCCTCGTTGAGCAGGGCCAGCCGCTGGCGGGCGCGGTACTGCTCGGTGCTGTCGGATCCCGCCATCGCGGTGCCGACGACCTCGCCGGCGGGATTCCGGACCGGCCACATCTCCACCTTCCATGCGTGGAGGCGGGGGTCGGAGGGCGCCCGGCCGAAGCTCTCGTGGTGCAGGGGCTCGCCGGTCTCGGCGACGCGGCGCAGCTGCCGGTCGATGCCCAGGGTGTGCTCGGTCCGCCCCACGGTGTCCAGGAAGAACCGCCCGAGGAGGTTCTCCTCGGGCAGGCCCATCGCCTCGCGGGCGGCATCGTTGAGCCGCAGGAAGCGCCGCTCGGTGTCGAAGACGGACATCGCCGTCGGCGCCTGTTGGAAGGCCTGTCCCGCCAGTGAGCTCTCGGCGGGGCCGGGGGGCTCGGCGGTGATCACGTACCCGCCCGGTGCGCCCCCCGCACCGGACACGGGGCAGAGCGTCAGGTGGAGCGGTAGGAGCCGGCCGTCGCGGTGGCGCAGCACCACGGCGCCCGACGGCACGGGCGGTGTGCCGAGCGGCACGTCCTCGGCGAGCAGCTCCCGCGCGGCCCGCCCCACGGCCTCCTCGGCCGGGTAGCCGGTCAGCCGCCGGGCACCCTCGCTCCACCCTGTCACGATGCCGCGGGCATCGACGACCACCGCGGCGGAGGCGTCCTCCATTGGTCCAGGATCATCCCGTCGCCGCGCCGTCTCAACCGCGGCCGGGCGCCCCGGGCGGTCTCAGGCGCGGTGGGCGCGGAGCGCGGCGAGCGCCCGGTCGGCGTGCGCGTTCATCCGCAGCTCGCTGCGCACGACCTCGAGGACGGTGCGGTCCCGGCCGATGACGAACGTGGCGCGCCTGGTCGGCGCCAGGGAGATCCCCCGCTTCACGCCGAACCGCTCGCGGACCGAACCGTCGGTGTCGGACAGCAGCGGCATGCCGAGGGCGTGCCGTCCGGCGAACTCCGCCTGCCGTTCGACGGCGTCCCCGCTGACGCCCACCGGCCGCGCGCCGACCGCGGCGAAATCGGCGGCCAGGTCGCGGAAGCGGCAGGCCTGCGCGGTGCAGCCGGGGCTCAGCGCGGCGGGGTAGAAGAACAGCACCACCGGCCCGTCGGCGAGCAGCTCGGACAGCCGGCGGACGGTGCCCGTCCCGTCCGGCAGCGCGAAGTCCTCGACCGTGTCCCCCTTCTCCGGGCGTCCGCTCACGACCGGCCCCCCGCGCCCTCGGCGACGCCCCGCGCCCACGGCTCCGGCGGCAGGTGCAGGGGCGGGCGTCCGAAGGCCGCGGCCCGCTGCGGGGCGGGCCGGTGCCGCCGGCCGACGGCCCTCTTCACGTGGGCGGGGAACACCCCGACGAAGAAGGCCGGCGCGGCGGCCCTGCGGGTCCGGGGCAGCGTCGCGCCGGCGGCCGGCGCGAGCTCCGCGGCGCCGCTCGCGCGGGTCCAGGTCCGGGGCGAGCCGGGCAGGGAGCGCGGCACGGTGCGGTCGAACTGGCGCGGGGCGGCGACGGGGGCACCGCCCATGCCCTCAAGGCTGTGGGGGAGGGCGGTGCCCGCGGCGGCCGGCAGGCCGGCGAGCAGCAGGGGCGAGCGTTCGGACCGGGGCACGGTTCCTCCTCCGATGGGCTGCCGCGCGATATTACCGGACGGTAAGTAGGTGCGGGGCCGCCGACCCGGCGTGTGTCGCGGCCGCAGCGGTGCACGACGGCGGCCACGGGGAGCCCGTCGGCGTCGCCCGCAGGACGGCACGGTGGGCGCCGGGGGCAGAGGGGCCGGGCGGCTTCCGCCTCCCCGACGGCGGAGCGGGCGAGAAAGTCGTCGACCATGCGGTGGAAGAGGATGGCGAGCTGTTGCGGGTCCTCGGGCGACCAGTCGGCCGGCGTCACCTGCACGGCCCGGGCCCCGGCCTCGCGGATCCGGGCGACGGCCTGTCGGCCGGCCCCCCGGGCCGCATCGGCTCGACGCCGGCCGCCTGCCGCAGCAGTGCGACGGCGGCGCGGTCCAGCGGCACACCCGCCAGGGCCGTCAGCTGCTCGTGCCGACGGGCGCGCGAGATCGGACAGGTGACGCCGCTGAGCGCACGCTCGGCCCCGTCCGCCTCCGCGGAGGCGGACGCGTCGGGGAGCGGGGTGTGGACATGCACCTCACTTCACCGTCTCGTTGCGTGACGCGATCAATCGCGGAGCCCGTCTCCCGGCCCGCGCCCGGGTGCCTGCGCCCCCGTCGTCCCGGCGGGACCCCGCGGGCGGGCACGTGACGGCCGGCGTTCCGGGCGACCCGGTCCGACCCGGCGCCGGCTTCACCGAGCGTCGGACCAGGCTTCACCATCGGTACACCTGCGACCTCTTGGCACGTACACGCCCAGCCGGGATGCTGAACTCCCTTGCCGCCCAAAGCCGTTGGGATGCGCCCGGACCAGGAGGAGGACGCAGTGCCGTCGAGCACGTTCCGCACGCGCCGCAGGAGATGGCTGACCGGCCTCGCCGGTGCGGCCGCCCTCGTCATCGCCTTCCCCGCCACCGCCTTCGCCGCACCGCCGCCCGCCCTGCCGGCCGACGTCGACGCCCTCGAGCAGGCCTTCCAGCCCGCCTACGACTACGACACCGACGGCTGCTACCCCGCACCGGCGATCGGCCCGGACGGCACCGTCAACGCCGGCCTCAAGCCGACCGGCGCCCTGAACGGCGACTGCCGTGACGCCTCGGACCTGGCCAACACCAACGGCTACGCGCGCTCCACCTGCAACAACGGCTGGTGCGCCATCGTCTACGCCCTGTACTTCGAGAAGGACCAGGCCCTGCCGGGCACCAGCCTGGGCGGCCACCGTCACGACTGGGAGCACGTCGTGGTGTGGGTGCGGGACAACACGGCGCAGTACGTCTCGACGTCCCGGCACGGTTCGTTCTCGGTCCACGCGCGTTCGGCGGTCCGCTTCGACGGGACGCACCCGAAGATCGTGTACCACAAGGACGGCATCGGCACGCACTGCTTCCGCCTCGCGGGGCCGGGCGACGAGCCTCCGGAGAACCACGAGGGCCGCTGGCAGTACCCGGCGCTGGTCGGCTGGGACGGCTACCCGGCCGGACTGCGGGACAAGCTCGCCTCCCACGACTTCGGCAGCGCCCACTTCGGCCTCAAGGACGGGAGTTTCGCCTCCCACCTCGCCGCGGCCAAGCCGGCGGGCATCCCGTTCGACCCGAACGCCTGACCGCACCCGGGGCAGGGGCCCGGGGCCGGTCGCGTCTTCTCCGCACGTCCGGTACGGAGGCGACGGGGAGGGTCTATCGTGTCGGCATGTCCTTACCCGAGCTGATCCGTATCGTCTCCCGCGACTCGCCCATGGCGCTCGCCCAAGTGGAGCGGGTCCGGGCCGAGTTGGCGGCCGCCCGTCCCGGTGTGCGCACCGAGGTCGTCCCCGTGCGGACGACCGGGGACAAGTGGCTGGGCGACCTGTCGAAGGTGGAGGGCAAGGGCGCGTTCACCAAGGAGGTGGACGCCGCGCTGCTGGCCGGTGAGGCGGACGTGGCGGTGCACTGCGTCAAGGACGTGCCCGCCGACCGGCCGCTCCCGGCGGGCACGGTGTTCGCCGCGTTCCTGAAGCGGGACGACATCCGGGACGCCCTCGTGCACCCGGACGGACTCACCCTGGACGAGCTCCCGGCCGGCACCCGGATCGGCACCTCGTCGGTGCGCCGGGTCGCCCAACTGGCCGCCACCCACCCGCACCTGCGGTGCGTGCCGCTGCGCGGCAACGCCAACCGGCGGCTGGCGAGGCTCGCGGCCGGGGAGGTGGACTCCCTGCTGCTCGCGGTCTCCGGCCTGGAACGCATCGGCCGGAGCGAGGTGATCAGCGAGGTCCTCTCCCCCGAGGCGATGATGCCGCCCATCGGCGCGGGCATCCTCGCGCTGCAGTGCCGCGAGGACGACACCGAGCTCATCGACGCGGTCAGTGCCCTGGGTCATCCGGACACCCACCGGGAGGCCACCGCCGAACGCATGTTCCTGCACGTGCTGCAGGGACACTGCAACAGCCCGATCGCGGGGTACGCACGCGCGGACCGGAGCGGCGAACTGTCCCTGCGGGCCTGCGTCTTCACCCCGGACGGCAAGACCCGGCTGAACGCGCACGAATGGGCCGGCCGCCTCGATCCGGCCACGCTCGGCACGTCGGTCGCCGTGGCCCTGCTGCGTCAGGGCGCCCGCGAGATCATCGACGGCATCCCGCACTGACACCGGACCGGGCTGCCGCCGGTTCAGGCGGTGCCCTCCTCCGCCTGCTCCTGCAGGAAGACGCTCACCTGGTGCGCGAGGCTGTCCCGGCACGCGCCCACGGGGGCCCCGGCCGCGCTCCCGGGCACACCGACGCGGCCCGCCCACAGCCGCCGCCCGGCCCACTCCTCGTCCACCCGCAGCTGCACCTGGACGTCGACATGGCTCAGGGCCGCCTCGGGACCGGCCGCGTAGAGCACGGCGGTGGCGCGGCGCAGCGGGTAGACGTCGAAGCCCTCGATGAACTGCGAGTTGCGCCAGTCGATGAAGGCGCTCTCCCCGTCGGGGCCGATCCGCACGTCGATCTGACCGTCCTCGAGATGAATTCCGACGGCCCTGTCGCCGCGGTTCTCGACGGTCACGCGGACACTGAAATACGTCAGCCCCTCGGCGGCGTCGTCCCGGCCGCGCGGCGGCTCGCCCGCCTCCAGGCGGTGGACGCGGACCCGCAGACCGGCATGCTCGTCGTACTCCTGCCAGTCCCCGACCACGTTCGGCTCGTACACAGTGCACCTCTCGACTTCCGTGGCTGCTTCCTATCTGTGGGCTCAGGGCACTGTCAAATGAGCGGAATGCGCCGTGGTCAGGCACTTCGCCCGCATCTGATCGGTGATCAAGCGCTGCGCTGGAGGAATCCCCCGGACCGGCCGCCCCGCTCACCGCGACGGCGTGCCGCACATCACGTCCGGCGCCGTGATCACCGGCGCCGGGGACCGGTCGGTCCGGTGCGCCGCGAGGCGGGCGCGGCCGCCCGCGCCGCGCCCGCCGGGAATTCACGCCCTGAATTCCCTCGATCTCGGAACGTGCACTTTCTTGAATGCCGGCCCCCGCATTCGGAAAACCGTTTCACCATGGCGGCGCACGGGAAAGGAATTCTCAGTGCTTCGGACAGGAGGCACGTCCGCGGGAACCGGCTCGCCGGCCCCGGACCTGCCGTGGTCCGAGCCGGCGCCGGGGTCCGAGCCGGCGCTTCCCGCGGTGTCTGTCCACCCGGCACCTGCTCAGGGAGGTGCGCATCATGCGTACCGGCAGTCCCACGAAGCCGCACCCCCACGACGACGCCCCCGACACCGCCGGGGCCTTCGCACGCCTGGCCCGGCTGCCCGAAGGGCCCGAGCGCAAGATGCTGCGCGACGAGCTGGTCGAGGCCTGGCTGCCCATGGCCGAACGGATCGCCGTCCGCTTCCGGGGACGCGGCGAGGCTCTGGAGGACCTGTACCAGGTGGCGGCCCTCGGCCTGGTCAAGGCCGTCGACCACTACGACCCGGCGCGCGGCAACGCCTTCGAGGCGTACGCCGTGCCGACCGTCACCGGGGAGATCAAGCGCCACTTCCGCGACCACATGTGGACCCTGCACGTCCCGCGCCGGGTGCAGGACCTGCGCAACCGCGTGCGGTACGCGGTCAGGGAGCTGGCGCAGACCACGCCGGGACGGGCCCCCACGGTCCCCGAGATCGCCGCGTACGCCCGGCTGACGGAGGACGAGGTGCGCACCGGCATGGAGGCGCTGGAGTGCTTCTCCGCGCTGTCGCTGGAGGCGGAGATGCCCGGCACGGACGGCTACGCCCTCGGGGAGGCGGTCGGCGGACCGGACCCGGCGTTCGACACGGTCGTCGACCGGGTGGCGGTCCGGCCCTGCCTGGAGGCGCTCCCGGAGCGCGAGCGGCTCATCCTCTACCTGCGGTTCTTCCGGGGGATGACGCAGAGCACCATCGCCGAGCAGCTCGGCATCTCGCAGATGCACGTCTCCCGGCTGCTCAGCAGCTGTTTCGCCCACCTGCGCGAGGAACTGCTGGCCGAGGCCGGCTGAACGGGGGCCGACCGGACGGGGCGGCGCCGCCGGGCGGATCAGCGCTCCGGCGGCGCACCCGGGATCTGGGTGGGGCCGAACCGGTCCAGCACGTCCTCCAGCACCGCCCGTACCTCGGCCGGCAGGAGTCCGGTGCGCCCCCAGACGAGGATCATCTCGGCGACGTTGCGGAGCTTGATGTTCGTGTGCTGGGACACCTCCTTCAGCACCGTCCACCCCTGGTCGGGCGAGACCCGCCCGATCGCGACGATCATGCCGATCGCCTGGTCGACCACCGCGTGCGAGACGACCGCGTCCCTCAGCTGCTGTACCTCTTCCTCCAGCTGGAGGATCCGGTCCGAACCCCCGTCCGTGGGCATGGTCACCTCCGGGTCCGGTGTGCCGCTCTCATGGTGCCTTCGCATGGTGCTTGAGTGCCTTCACCCAGTGTCCGATCCATCCATCGTCGCCACTCCTCCCGTCCTGTGCCACCGGGGTGGGCCGAGGGCGGCCCGGCGCACCGTTTCGGCACCCCCGCCGGGGTACTCGGCAGGCGCCCGGACCGGACCACGGCGGACACTGGGGGCATTCCGGTGGCTGCCAGGCCCGACGAGATCAGGACGCGACTGCCATGAACCACGACATGCCCTCCCCCGCCGGCGCGACGGACGTCTTCTCGACGCACTCCGTGTTCGGGGCGCCTTGCTGGGTGAGCCTGACCAGCCGTGACGTGAAGACGACCGAGGAGTTCTACGGGGCCGTGCTCGGCTGGCAATGGCGGCCGGTCCGCCTCGGCGACCGGTTCCGGATCGCCCTGGCCGACGGCGCCCCGGTGGCCGGCATCGCGGGGGTCGCCGGCATGTGGCAGATGGCGGTGGCGTGGACGCCGTACTTCGCCGTGCGCAGCGCCGACGAGACCGCGGCGCGGGTGCAGGAGCGCGGCGGCACCCTGGCCGTCGGCCCGATCTCCCTGGCTCCCGGGCGCGCGGCGCTGCTGGCCGACCGCGACGGGGCGACGTTCGGCATCTGGGAGGGCGAGCTGTTCACCGACTGGCCCACCTGGCGCCGCGCGCAACCGGCGTTCGTCAGGCTGCACACCCGTGACGCGTTCGACGCCGCCATCTTCTACGGCCAGGTCTTCGACTGGGCGTCCGACGAACCCGGGTGCTGCCAGGTCCAGTACGAGGGTGAGGAGGTGGTGCTGCGCAGCGGCGGGGACCTGGTGGCGCGCATCGGGTCGGGGGCGGTGGAGTCGGCTCCCGACCCCAGGATCCGGCCGCACTGGCAGGTCCACTTCGCCGTGAAGGACGTGGCCGCCTGCGCCCGCACGGCCGAGCTGCACGGCGGCAGCGTGCTGTCCCTCGCCGACGACGAGGCCGTCCTGCGCGACAACGAGGGCGCCCAGTTCACCGTGACCTCGCGCCGCGAGCGCTGACCCGGGTGCGCCTCCCGTCCGGACCGCGGCCGGTCACCGCGCCGTGCGGGACAGGCGGGACGGGCGGGACAGGAGGACCAGGCTGCGGGGGCCCACGGTGAGGACCGCGCCGGCCTTGTACTCGGACTCGTCGGGGGCGCCCTCCGGATCGGCCGTGTCGATCAGTGCCGTCCAGCGCTCCCCGTAGGCGGCGTCCGGCAGGCGGAAGTCGACCGCCTCCCAGTGGCTGTTGAGCAGCAGCAGGAAGGAGTCGTCGACCAGCAGCCGACCGCGCGGGTCGGGTTCGGCGATGGCGTCGCCGTTGAGGAAGGCGCCGACCGAGTGGGCGTCGGAGCGCTGCCAGTCGTCGTCGGCCATCTCCCGGGCGTCCGGCAGCAGCCACACCAGGTCGGGCAGCGGCTGGTCCGCGTGCCGCACGGTCTCGCCGCGGAAGAAGCGGCGCCGGCGCAGCACGGGGTGGGCGGTGCGCAGGGCGATGACGCGCCGGGTGAAGTCCAGCAGCTCGCGCTGTTCGCCGGTCAGCCGCCAGTCGATCCAGGAGATCTCGTTGTCCTGGCAGTAGGCGTTGTTGTTGCCGCGCTGGGTGCGGCCCAGTTCGTCGCCGTGGGAGAGCATCGGGATGCCCTGTGACAGCAGCAGCGTGGCGAGGAAGTTGCGTTGCTGGCGGGCGCGCAGCTCGAGCACGGCCGGGTCGTCGGTCTCGCCCTCCGCGCCGCAGTTCCAGGACCGGTTGGCGCTCTCGCCGTCCCGGTTGCCCTCGCCGTTGGCCTCGTTGTGCTTGTCGTTGTACGAGACCAGGTCGCGCAGCGTGAAACCGTCGTGCGCGGTGACGAAGTTGACGCTGGCGCGCGGCCGGCGCCTGCTGTGCGCGTACAGGTCGGAGGAGCCGGTCAGCCGGGAGGCGAACTCGGCGAGGGTGTGTTCCTCGCCGCGCCAGAAGTCCCGTACGGCGTCGCGGTACTTGCCGTTCCACTCCGACCACAGCGGCGGGAAGTTGCCCACCTGGTAGCCGCCCTCGCCCACGTCCCAGGGTTCGGCGATCAGCTTGACGCGGCTGATCACCGGGTCCTGCTGGATCAGGTCGAAGAACGCCGACAGCCGGTCCACCTCGTGGAACTGCCGGGCCAGGGTGGCCGCGAGGTCGAAGCGGAAGCCGTCGACGTGCATCTCGGTGACCCAGTACCTGAGCGAGTCCATGATCAGCTGGAGCACGTACGGGTGGCGCATCAGCAGGCTGTTGCCGGTGCCGGTGGTGTCGTAGTAGTGCGACCAGTCGCCGTCCACCAGGCGGTAGTACGAGGAGTTGTCGATGCCCCGGAAGGAGAGCGTGGGGCCCTTCTCGTTGCCCTCGGCGGTGTGGTTGTAGACGACGTCCAGGATCACCTCGAGCCCGGCCGCGTGCAGGGTCCTCACCATCTCCTTGAACTCGGTGACCTGCTGCCCGCGGGTGCCGCGGGCGGCGTACGCGTTGTGCGGGGCGAAGAAGCCGATGGTGTTGTAGCCCCAGTAGTTGGCCAGGCCGCGGCCCTGGAGCACGCCGTCCTGGACGAACTGGTGCACCGGCATCAGCTCCACCGCGGTGACGCCCAGCGAGGTCAGGTGCTCGACGACCGCGGGGTGCGCGAGCCCGGCGTACGTGCCGCGGAGCTCCTCGGGGACGTCGGGATGGGTGCGGGTCAGGCCCTTGACGTGGGCCTCGTAGATCACGGTGTCGGCGTACGGGCGGCAGGGCCGGACGTCGCCGCCCCAGTCGAAGGCCGGGTCGGTCACCACGCCGAGCACGGTGTGCCCGGCGCTGTCGGCCGGGTCCGGGCCGTGGGGGTCGCGCTCGTGGAGCGAGGGGTGGTTGTCCACCTGGCCGTCCACGGCCGTGGCGTAGGGGTCGAGGAGCAGTTTGGCCGGGTTGCAGCGGTGGCCGGCCGCCGGGGCCCACGGTCCGTGCACCCGGTAGCCGTAGCGCTGTCCGGGGCCGACGCCGGGGAGGTAGCCGTGCCAGACGAAGCCGTCGACCTCGGCGAGCCGGACCGTGTCGTGGTGGCCCTCGTCGTCCACCAGGACCAGCTCGACGCGTTCGGCGACCTCGCTGAACAGCGCGAAGTTGGTGCCCTCGCCGTCGAAGGCCGCACCCAGCGGGTAGGGGCGCCCGCTCCACACGGGCGCCCCTTTCCGGTCGTGCGGCCGGGTCACCGGGCTTCCTCCAGAATGCCGTTCGGTGTACGGACCCGTCCGGTCAGCTGGGCGACGGACACCTCGCGGGGCAGGTCCAGGCCCTCGCTCTCGCGCGGGTCGGGGGTGGTCGGCACCAGCGGGACGCGCTCGCCGGCGCGGGCGCGCTGCGAGAACCAGATGACCTTGCTGCCGGTCTCGGTGGCGCAGCAGCCCCAGCCGTCGCTGCTCGCCGCGATGTGCTGCAGGCAGCCGCGCAGCTCCTGGTCGGGGCGCAGGGCGCGGTCGTTGTCCCCGACGGCGGTGATGAGGTGCTGGCCGTTCCACCACATCTCGATCGACGTGTTCTTGTCGGTGGCGTGCTCGTCGATGGCCCGCAGCAGCATCTCGGCGCCGCTGCAGACGGGCTCCATCAGGTTCTCGAGGTCCCAGAACCGGAGGTGAGCGGCCAGTATGCGGCTGACCTGTCCCACCCTCTCCGGGCTGACTTCCACGTCGAGGTGGTAGTAGCAGGGCACTGCGGTCTTCATGGTCGTCGGCTCCTCACCGCGAAGCTCCCGTTCCTCCTTCGCCCCCGCGGGACGAACCCCTGACACGGAACGTGAGCGGGCATCGCTTCTGAGTCACCATTCAGAGTGAGGGGGTTGGTCCATTCGTGCAACACGAGCGCACGGCTGAGGCGGATGCGCCGACAGGTGGGCACGTGCGGCCCTCCGAGCTGGTTGAAAGGCCAACAAGACGGCGGGTCATCCCCCGTGCACCATGTGTGAAGACCTCGATCGCCGTTACGGGTCCGTGCCGCTGCACGCACGGCCACCGCCCGACCGTCGGGACAACGCGCCCCCATCGAGCCACGGAAAGGTGAACGGCGCCATGCTGCTACCCGCCAAAGCCGAAGTCGCCCGGCAGTTGCGTCGCTACCGGGCCTGGGAACGCGTGATGCTCGCCGCACCGGCCGATCGCACCGTACGGGCCACCTTCGAGGACTCCGGCTACACCCTCTGCGTCCTGATGGGAAAGCGCTGCGCGCGGGAGGCGGCGGACGCCGCCGAGCGGTACCTGCGCACGACCCCCACCGCCTATCTGCAGGAGCAGAACGACCGGCCCCGTCCGGTCGCACCGGTCAGACGGGGCCCGCCGGCGACTCAGCGGCGCTCCCCGGCGGGAAGGTAAGGGCCTTCCCGCCGCAGTTTGGTCCCCACGACCGGGCGCCGGCCCGGCGTCGAGCACGGCGGAGGTGCAGACCCATGAAGACGACCCGGGCCATCGGCCGTATCCCGGTACGGGACGTCCGGCCGTCCGTCGACTGCGGCCGGCGTCCGGCCAAGGCCGTCGTGGGCGAGACGTTCGAGGTCACGGCCACCCTCTTTCGCGAGGGGCACGACGCGGTGGCCGCCAATGTCGTCCTGAAGGACCCCGAGGGACGGCCGGGGCCGTTCACCCGGATGCGGGAGCTGGCGCCCGGCACGGACCGGTGGGGCGCGGAGATCACCGCGGACGCCGTGGGCCGGTGGACCTACCGCGTCGAGGCCTGGGGCGACCCCGTGGCCACCTGGCGCAGGACCGCCGCCATCAAGGTTCCGGCGGGCATCGACACCGGTCTGGTCCTGGAGGAGGGCGCCGACCTCCACGAGCGGGCGGCCGCCGGCGTCCCGCAGGACGACGGGCAGGACGTGGTCCTCGCCGCGGCACGGACCCTGCGCGACGACTCCCTGCCCTGTGCCACCCGGTTGGCGGCGGCGTTGACGCCTCGGGTGGACGCGGTGCTGGCCCGGTACCCGCTGCGGGAGCTGGTCACCAGCAGCGAGCCGCTGCC
>NZ_JACHJI010000004.1 GCF_014203535.1 Streptomyces griseomycini | reverse complement strand
TGGCCCACCCTCCTGAAACCCCACCACGCCCACACCGTCGAACTACCCCCCTACCCCTTCCAACGCCGGCGCTACTGGCTCACACCCGAACCCGCCGTCCCGCGGACCGCGCCGCGCCCGGTGGAGCGACCTGCCGAGCCGGTGGGCCTGCTGGGCGTACGGCTGCCGTCGACGCCGCTCGCGCAGGCGCAGTTCGCCCCGCGGCTCGATCCCGTGGCGCATCCCAGCCTCGGCGACTTCGTGGTGGGCGGGCGGCCGGTGGTCAGCGCCGGGGTGTTCGTGGAGTCGCTGATCGAGGCGGTCGTCGAACTCTCCGGGCCGGGACCGGTGTCCGTGGAGGACCTGGAGCTGCCCGCCGACCTGGTACTCGAACCGGTCGGCGAGGACCGCTCGCCGGCTGCCCTGCGCACTGCCCAACTCGTCGTGGACGACGGGCGGTTCCGCTACTACGCGCAGGACCGGGCCGGTGGTTGGCAGTTGCACGCGCAGGGCCGGGCCCGGTCGGGCGCGTCGACCGCCCCCACGGTGACGCTCGCACCGGTCGGGTCGGGCCGCGAGCTGACCGGCGACGAGCTGTACCGGTTGCTGTGGCAGCGCGCCCTCTATCTGGGCTCCGCCGCCCGCTGGGTGGAGCGGATCGTGATCAACCGGGGCGAGGCCACCGCCGAGATCCGGTCCGCCGCGCCCGGCGAGACGGAGCCCTACCTGATACACCCGGGACTGGTCGACGCGATGTTCCAGACCGCGCTGGCCTGCTTCCCCGCGGACGGCCCGGCCCTCGTGCCGGTCGGTCTCGACCGCTTCGTCCACTACCACCGCGGTGGCTCCCAGGACGGGCTGCGATGTCACGCCGAACTGTTCGACGGCGGCGCCCGGGCGCGCATCCGGCTCCTCGGCGCACACGGCCGGCTGGTCGCCGAGGCCGACGGGGTACGCTTCGCCCCCGCCCCGGCCCGGCCCGCGGCGGATCCCGCGGCCGTACAGGTCCCCACGGCCGAGCACGTGCCCACGGCCGTACGCACACCCGCGGCGGTCCCCGCACCGCACCGGCCGGCCGACGTTCCGGCGGCCCCGGCCGACACGCCCGAGACGACACCCGCCGTGACACCCGAGGCGACGCGGGCCCTCGTGACCCGGACCGTCGCCCAGGCGCTGGGCACCACGGCGGCCCGGCTCGACGCCCAGCAGTCGTTGCAGGCGCTCGGCCTGGACTCACTGATCGCGATGAAGATCCGGACGGCGCTGAACCGGGAGTTCGACGTCCTGCTGCCGATGACGGCGTTCCTCGACGGCCGCAGCACCGACGACATCGCCGAGGAGGTGCTCGCCGCCCTCGGCGCCGGAACCGCGGCAGAGACCCCGCAGGGCGACGGCGGAGCCACCGTGGCGCCCGGGGACGACGCGGAGCGCTACGAGCCGTTCGGCCTGACCGACCTCCAGCAGGCGTACCTCGTGGGCCGCGGCGACGCCTTCGAACTCGGCAACACCTCCACCTACTTCCAGACCGAGATCGACCTGGAGAACGTGGACCTGGACCGGCTCGGCGCGTCCTTCCGCGCGATGATCGAACGCCACGACATGCTGCGGGCGGTCTTCACCGCCGAGGGCGAGCAGCGCATACAGCGCGATGTCCCGGCCTACGTGATCCGTGAGACCGACGTCTCCTCCCTGGCCCCGGCCGAGCGCGAAGCCGCACTGGCCGCCGTCCACGAGGAGATGCGGCACCAGGTCTTCGACACCACCCGCTGGCCGCTGTTCGACGTGCGGGTGACCCGGATCGACGACCGGGTGATACGGCTGCACACCGGCTTCGACGCCCTGATCATCGACGGTTTCAGCACGTCGATCCTGTTCAGGGAGTGGGCCGCGCACTACCGCGGTGAGACGCTGCCCGAACTGCGGCTGCGCTACCGGGACTACGTCCAGCAGGCCCGCGCCCTGGAGAGCGGCCCCGAGTACGAGCGGGCGCTCGCCTACTGGCGGGACCGGCTCGACACCCTGCCGCCCGCACCCCAGCTGCCCCTGGCCGCGGACCCGTCGAGTCTGGACCGGCCGGTGTTCGATCACCGTGGCGCGACCCTGTCGAAGGAGGACTGGGCCCGGTTCAAGGAGCACGCGGCGACAGCCGGGGTCAGTGCCTCCGCGGCCCTGTGCACCGCGTACTCGCAGGTGATCGCGGAGTGGAGCGCCACTCCCGACTTCTCGCTGAACCTGCTGTTCTTCAACCGGCTGCCGCTGCACCCGCAGGTCGGCGACGTCATCGGCAACTTCTCCACCACCCTGATGCTGGAGATCCACGACTCGGCCGGCGACGCGTTCGCCACCCGCGCCGCCGAGGTCCAGCGCCAGCTGTGGAGCGACATGGAGCACAGCCAGGTCAGCGGTGTGCAGGTGCTCAGGGAACTGAACCGGGCCCGCGGCGCCTCCGTGCGGGCCGCCGCGCCGGTCGTCTTCACCAGCCTGGTGAACCTCACGGGCCAGCAGGACGCCGAGCGGCGCGGAGTCGTGCAGTACCTGGCCGGGATCGGTGAGAACGGCCGTCAGGTGAGCAGCTCGGTCCGCACCCCGCAGGTGTGGCTGGACCACCAGGCGGTCGAGGAGGCCGGTGAGCTCGTCCTGAACTGGGACGTGATCGAGGAGCTGTTCCCGGCGGGCTGCGTCGACGCCATGTTCGCCGCCTACCTGCGGATGCTGCACGACCTGTCCCGCGACCCGGCGGCCTGGCAGCGGCCCAGGCCCGTCCTCGCACCGGCCGCCGACCTGGACGTACGGGCCGCGGCCAACGCGACCGACGGGCCCGTACCCGACGGGCTGCTGCACGACGCGGTCCTCGCCCGGGCCGCGGCCACGCCCGACGCGCCCGCGGTCATCTCGCAGGCGCTGACCCTGACGTACGCGGACCTCGACCGCAGGTCCAACCGGGTGGGGCACCGGCTGCTCGCCCAGGGGGCCGGCCCCGGCGACCTGGTGGCGATCGTCATGGACAAGGGCTGGGAGCAGGTCGTCGCGGCCCTCGGCATCCTGCGGGCCGGGGCGGCGTACGTCCCGATCGACGCCCGGGTGCCCGCCGAGCGGCTGCACGTGCTGCTGGACAGCGCCGGGATCAGCCGTGTCGTCACCCAGCCCTGGGTGGACGACACGGCCGACTGGCCGCAGAACGTGGTCAGGACCGTGGTGCGGGCCGACGACGAGGGCGAGGAGCGCCCGCTCGGCCCGTCCGGCGCCAAGCCCACCGACCTCGCCTACGTGATCTTCACCTCGGGCTCCACCGGGCTGCCCAAGGGCGTGATGATCGAGCACGGCGCGGCCCTGAACACGGTGGTCGACGTCAACGAGCGCTACCGCGTCACCGCGGCGGACCGGGCCCTCGGACTGTCCGCGCTGAACTTCGACCTGTCGGTCTACGACGTCTTCGGCCCGCTGTCGGTGGGCGGCGCCCTCGTCCTGCCCGAACCGGCCGCGCACCGCGAACCCGCCCGCTGGGCGGAGCTCGTCGCCGAGCACGGGGTGACCATCTGGAACAGCGTGCCCGCGCTGATGGAGATGTTCACCGAGCACGCCCTCGCGAACCGGCTCACCGGGCTGCCGCTGCGGCTGGTCATGATGAGCGGGGACTGGATCCCGGTGACGCTGCCCGGCCGGATCCGGCTGCTGCTGCCGGACGCCGAGCTGTGGAGCCTCGGCGGCGCCACCGAGGCGTCGATCTGGTCGATCCTGCACCCCATCGGGGAGGTCCGGGACGACCAGGTGAGCATTCCCTACGGCAAGGCGATGCGGAACCAGCGCTTCTACGTGTTCGACGGCGCGATGCGGCCCCGCCCCGTGTGGGTGCCGGGCGACCTCTACATCGCCGGGACCGGTCTGGCCCGCGGCTACCTGAACGACGAGGCCAAGACCCGCGCCGCCTTCCTGCACCACCCGGTCACCGGGGAGCGCCTCTACCGCACCGGCGACCTGGGACGCTTCCTGCCGGACGGCACCATCGAGTTCCTCGGCCGACAGGACTTCCAGGTCAAGGTCCAGGGCTACCGCATCGAACTGGGCGAGGTGGAAGCCTCCCTCACCCAGTGCGAGGGGGTACGGGCCGCCGCGGTCGTCGCGGCGGGCGAGCAGCACGGGCCCAAGCGGCTGATCGCGTACGTCGTCCTCGACGACGGGCGCGACGACACCGAGCAGCAGATCACCGAGGCACTGCGCCAGGTGGTCCCGCAGCACCTGGTGCCGCAGCGCATCCTCGTCCTGGACGAACTGCCGCTCAGCGACAACGGGAAGGTCGACCGGGCGGCACTGCCCGCACCCGACGAGGTCGCGGCCGAAGGCGCCGGCTTCGTCGCGCCCCGCGACGACGTGGAGCGCCGGCTCGCGGAGATATGGGCGGAGTTCTTCGGCGTGACCGAGATAGGGGTGAGGGCGAGCTTCTTCGAACTCGGCGGGGACTCGCTGCTCGCGGTGCGGCTGATGTCCAGGATCGCCCGCGGTCTGGGCCGCAGCCTGCCGCTGTCCAGCCTCTTCGCCCGGCCGACCATCGAACTGCTCGCCCAGGCGGTCCGGGAAGCCGACGGCGGCGAGGACCGACGCAGGGCGCTGGTACCGGTGCGCACCACCGGCTCGCGGACTCCGCTGGTGTTCGTCCACCCGGTCGGCGGCGACGTGCTCTGCTACGCCGAGCTCGCGGAACTCCTCGGTGACGACCAGCCGTTCTACGCGCTTCAGCTGCCGGACGCGGAACTGCTCACCGTCGAGGACATGGCCGCCCACTACGTCGCGGCGGTCCGCGAGGCGCTGCCCGACGGCCCGTACCGGCTCGGCGGCTGGTCGATGGGCGGGGTGATCGCCCTGGAGATGGCGGCCCAGCTCACCGCGGCGGGCGCCGAGGTGGACCTGCTGGCCGTGATCGACCTGATGGAGCGGCCCGGGCCGGCGGAGGGCGCGCCCGTCTCCGACGAGGTGCTGCTGTCCTGGTTCGCCCGGGACCTGGCGGGGCTGGCCGGAGTGGACTGGGAGCTGCCGCCCGAGGCGTTCGACGGCCGCCCGCCGGTGCAGGTGCTGCACACCGAGGCCCGTGCCGCGGGAGCGTTGTCCGACGACATCGACCTCGACACGCTGAGCCGTATCGTCGGCCGGTTCCGCGACAACTACCGGGCCCTCCTGCGCTACGCGCCCAGCAGCTTCGCCGGCCGGGTGGTGTCGCTGCGGGCCGCCGACGGCGGCGCGACGGTCGAGACCGCGTCCCGCTGGATGGAGTACTTCCCCGGCGACGCCGCCCTCGTCGACGTACCCGGCGACCACTACACGGTGATGCGCGGCGAGCGGCTGCGCGTCCTGGTCGGTGAGCTGCGCCGGGCTCTCGACGCCGACTGACCCGAACCGGCCGGGCCGCTTCTCCGGGGGGCTCGCCCCCCCCGCCCCCCCCGCCGCCCGCGGGGGCGCCGCCGGGCGCCCCGCCCGCCCCCCCCCCCCCCCCCGGACCGGTCCTGCGGGGCCGGCGGGATCCAGGTCCACGAAGTGAGGACATCCGGTATGCGAATTGATCAGGCCGATCCGAAACGGCGGCCGACCAGCGTCATCCCCGCCGAGGAGCGGACCGGGGCCGTCGGCCGCCGGCCGGCTCCGGCCGGCTCCGGCGCCGGAGCGAGCCGATGAGCGCGTTGCCGGCCACCGTGCCGGTCGCCGTCGTCGGAGCGGGACAGTCCGGACTCGCCGCCGGGTACTACCTGCGGCAGGCCGGCATACGGTGCGTGCTGCTCGACGCGGGGAGCGAGGTCGGCGAGACCTGGCAGCGCCGCTGGGACTCGCTGACGCTGTTCACGTCCGCGCAGTTCTCCGGGCTGCCGGGGCTGCCCTTCCCCGGCCACGGTGCGCGCTACCCGGGCAAGGACGAGGTCGTGGCGTACCTGCGCGACTACGCCGAGCGGTTCGACCTCCCCGTGCTGACCGACCACCGGGTGCTGTCGCTGCGCAGGGACGGTGACGGCTACCTGCTGACCACCGCGCACGGCGACTGCCGGGCCGACCGGGTCGTGATCGCGACCGGCGCGTTCGGGACCCCCCGGGTTCCGGAGTTCGCCGCCGGGCTGAGTCCGGACGTGCCCGCCCTGCACACCAGCGACTACCGCGGCCCCGCCCAGGTGCCGCCGGGCACCGTGGTGATCGTCGGCGACGGCAACTCCGGCCGGCAGATAGCCGTGGAGCTGGCCGGGACCCACGATGTGGTGCTCAGCTGCAGCGACGCCGTCTCACCGCCCTTGCCGCAGACCGTCCTCGGACGGGACATGTTCTGGTGGATGAGCGTCCTCGGCGTGATGAGCCTGCCGGTGAACATGCAGGCGCCCGACCCGGTCGTCGGTGACCGGGTGCCCGAGCTCGTCGCGGAGGGCCGGATCCGGACGGTGGGCCGGATCACCGCGGCCGAGGGCGCCGAGCTGCTGGTCGCGGACGGCGAGCGCGTCAAGCCGTCCTCGGTGATCTGGGCGACCGGCTACCGCACCGACTGGGGCTGGCTCGACCCGGAGATGCTCGACGACTCCGGGCAGCCCCGGCACACCGAGGGCACGGGGGCGCTGCCCGGCAGTTACTACCTGGGCCTGTACCGGATGCGCACCCGCGGCTCGGCGCTGATCGGCTTCGTCGGCCGGGACGCCGAACGCGTCGTGGCGGCGATCGCCGCCGCCCACGGCACCACGACCGCTTCTCCCACGGCAGAAGGCGAGCCGTCATGACCGACGTCACCTCCGCGGAACTCGAGGTGCTGGGCGCACTGCTGGCGTTCGACTTCATCGGGTTCGCGCAGAAATCCGCCGCCCTCGACCCCACCGACCCGAGCTACGGGCAGGCGGTCGGCGCCGCCTTCGGGCTCGCGGCCCGCCGCCGCTTCCCGCAGGGCGCGACACCGCAGGAGATCAGCGATTACGTCGCGGACGTCCTCGGCTCGCTGGAGGCCGGCGCGGAGGACTTCGACCCGGCGTTCCTCGAACGCCTGGTCGCCGACGGCCTGGACGGGGGCACGGCACCCGGCGGTGATCACCTCGATCCCGAGACGACGATCCAGGCCCGGCTGGTGCTGACCCTCCGGCTGGTCCGGGAGCTGGGACTCGGCCCCGACCAGCAGCGGGAGTTGCTGGCCGAGGCGGCGCACCGGACGGCGGCCTGAGGCGTACGGGAGGCGGCGCTCCGGGTGGTCCGGGGCGCCGCACCGCCGTTCACTCCTGAGGCGGCCCGGACTCCGTGGGCACCTGGGCGTCGGAGTCGCGGGGGAGCCAGACGTCCAGCGCCCCTTCCGCGTACAACGTCCGCACCGACCGCTTGTCGTACTTTCCGACACTGGTTTTGGGCACCGCGTCCACGAACGACCACCGCTCCGGTATCCACCAGCGCGCCACCCGCCCGGCCAGGAACTCCCGCAGCCCGTCCCCGCCGATCTCGGCGCCCGGCACCAACGACACGCAGGCCAGCGGGCGTTCCTCCCAGCGCGGATCGGGCACACCGACCACGACCGCCTCCAGCACCGCGGGGTGCTCGGTGATCGCGTTCTCCAGCTCGATGGTGGAGATCCACTCGCCGCCGCTCTTGATGCCGTCCTTGAGCCGGTCACTGACCACCACCCAGCCGCCCGGCTCGATCACTCCCAGGTCACCGGTGCGCAGCCAGCCGTCGTGGAACTTCTCCGGGGAGTCCTCGGTGTTGAAGTACGACCCGGTGACCCACGGCCCCCGCAGTTCCAGTTCACCCACCGAGGTCCCGTCCCACGGCTGCTCGCTGCCGTCCTCCCCGATCAGCCGCACCTCGACGTAGGGCATCACCCGGCCGCTCTTGGCGAGCCAGTCGACCTCGTCCTCGTCCGGGGTGCCGTGCGGGGGGACCGCGAAGGTGGCCAGGGGGCTGGTCTCGGTCAGTCCCCAGCCCTGCTTCAGGCGGACCCCGTAGCGGTCCTTGAGCTGCTGGAGCAGGGCACGCGGCGGGGTCGCGCCGCCGCAGCCCGCGAGCCGTACGCTGCTCAGGTCCAGCGGGTGCTGCTCGCCGTGGCGCACCAGGCTGTTCCAGATCGTGCAGATCGCCGCCACCGCGGTGGGCCGCTCCTCGTTGATGACCCGGGCCAGGTCCGGGGTGTGCAGCAGCCGTCCGTTCATGATCAGGTCGGAGCCCGCCAGCCAGGCGGCGTACGGCCAGCCCCAGGCGTTGGCGTGGAACATCGGCACGATCGGCAGGACGCGGTCGCCGTCGTGCATCGCGAAACCGGCGCTGGCCGAGACGCCGAGCGTGTGCAGGGAGATCGAGCGGTGGCTGTAGGCCACGCCCTTGGGGTCGCCGGTGGTGCCGGTCGTGTAGCAGAGCGCCGCCGCTTCCCGCTCGTCCAGGTCGGGCCAGACGAAGCCGGGCCGCTCGGCCGCCAGCAGTTCGTCCCAGCGGTGGACGGTGATGTGCCCGGGCAGGTCCACCTCCGGCGCGCCGCCGATGACGACCACGTGCCGTACGCCGCCCAGCCGGTCCCGCAGGGGTGCGAGCATGTCCAGCAGGGTCGCGTCGACCAGGAGGAAGGCGTCCTCGGCGTGCTCGACGATGTACCCCAGCTGGTCGTGGTGGAGCCGCAGGTTGAGGGTGTGCAGCACTGCGCCCATGCTCGGCACGGCGAGGTACGCCACCAGGTGCTCGGGGGTGTTCCAGGCCAGCGTGGCGACCCGCTCACCGGGCCGCACGCCCAGTCGGGTCAGGGCCGCGGCCAGTCGCTCGGCCTGGTCGGCGATGTCGGCGAAGGTCTGCGAGGACCGTGCGGCCGGCCCGTCGGCGCATCGCACCACCCGGCTGTCCCCGTAGACGCGTTGCCCGTGCGCGAGGATGTCGCGGACCAGCAGCTCGCGGTCCTGCATCGTGCTCTTCATGGTGCGGCCCCCTGGAGGTGCGCAGTCAGAAGGTGCCCCCGGCGTCGAACGGCGGCTGCCACGCGTGCAGGAACGCGGTCTTCGGGGGCTTCGGAAGCGGCGGCCCCGCTCCCCGTTCCGCACCCGGGCCCGGGAAGGCCGGGACACCGGGGGCGGGAAAGGAGCGGGGACGCCCACGCGCGGAGCCGGCTCCGACGGCGGAGTCGGCTCCGGCGGTGGGTGACGGCACCACGCCGTCACCCGCCGCCGCCTGACCGACGGTCAGGGTCAGCCCAGGTACTTGATCTCTCCCATCAGCCTGCAGGAGACGTTGTCGTGGTCCAGCAGGTTCACCCAGGCGTTCATCTTGCCGCTGCCGGTCGCGAACTGGTACTCGCCGGTGCCACCAGTGATCTTGAACGTGCCGGTCGGGTAGACGCGGGTGTCCCCCGTCATCGGCGCGGTGAGCTGGTAGCTGACGTTGAGCTCGTCGCCGTCGCTCTCCGTGATCGTCGCCGTCCCCTTGATGTCGTACTTGCCGGGGACGGTCACGGTGCACGCCTCCTCGTCCTGCGTCCAGGTGCCGCTGTCGATCGGTTTGCCGGTGGCGGTCCCCGTCCCGACCACCTCGAAACCACCACAGCCCTCGGCGTCAGGGTGCGTGGTCGCGACCACCGCGTACTGCGCGGTGACGTCGAACGTGGGCTCGTACCCATCGGCGCGAACGGCCGTGCGGTCGGTCTCAGCAGCGAACGCGGTGCCGGCCGCACTGCCGACGATCAGCAACGCCGCGGTCGCCGCACCTGCTGCGCGCGCCGACCAACGGTGGGCAAGTCCTGTCATGTTCTCCCCCGTACTTGTGTTGTTGTTGGCCAACTAGGCCTGAAAAAAGGCCTGTTGAGGAAAGTCTCCCCGATTGGGACCCCCGCCGTCCAGCCATTCGGCCTATTTTCGTACTTTCAGTTTGGGTACTACGATTTATTCTTCGCTCACGCGAATGCGTCTCCCGCGTGCCCGGCGGCGCACCGACGGGTCCCGGGGGGAGGGGGGAGCCGCCGGGTCAGCACGGGTCCCGCCACGCCCCCAGCTCCGGCTCCTTCCGCATGGACGACAGCCCCAGCTCGCGGGAGGCGGCGCAGAACTCGCCGGTCGGCTCCGCGTACTCCACGTGGAAGACCGCCTTGCCGGCCTCGATGAACGGGGTGAGGTCGGCGCACTCGCCGTACTGCGCGCACTCCTCGTTGACGGCGAAGTCGAAGTCGTCCACGAGCTGCGGGATCTGCGGCAGGTCGTTCTTGAGGCCCACCGACAGGCCGCGCCGGTGGGCGATGTCCGCGATCATGCGGTTGTAGCGGAGCTGGTCGGCGGCGGTGAGCGGGAACCCGGTGTCATGGGCGTAGCCCTCCACCAGGTCCGGTTCCACCGCGTCGAAGCCCTTGTCCCGGCACATGTCGAAGCGTCGTTCCATGATCGGCTTCAGCACGGGGATCCGGCGGATGTCCAGCCAGCGCTCGCCCCGCCAGCCGTCGGGCCGGCCGAGGACGGAGCGCGGGAACGCGTCCCGGTCGGGCCGGAAGTCCTCCCAGGCGCCGACGTTGACGTAGCAGATCACCTTGCGGCCCTCGCGGTGCAGGCGGGCCACGTCCGCCGCGGTGTTCTCGAAGCCGTCGATGTCGTAGACGGGCACCTCGGCCGACGGGTCGACCCTGCCGTCGAGCTGCCACTGCCAGGCGAGCCCGGGGCGCGGGCGCCACCGCTCCTCGCCGGGGGCGTGCGGGGTGCGGGCCGGACCGGGCCGGGCGTCCGCGCCCCTGCCGTCGCCCGGACCGGAGCACCCGGTCAGGAGGGCGGCGGCCAGTGCGGCCAGCGCGGCCAGTGCGGCCGGGAGGGGCGCGTACGGCGGGGTCGTCCTGCTCATCCTCGCTCCTCGGGCACGCTCTCGAGCAGGGCCGGGGTCAGTTCGGCCCAGGGATTGGGCAGCTCGCCGGTCACGGGGCCGCAGACCCCCGCGCCGCGGTCCTGCGCGGTGCGTACGGCCAGGGACACGAGCGCTGCGGGCACGCCGTAGACGAGGTGGCAGAGCCGTTCCGGCGGGTGCCGGGCCGTCCGGGCGGAGCGGCTGAACGCGGAGACGTACGTGGACCAGTGACCCTCGAAGGTGACGGTCAGGTCGGCGAGGCGGACGTAGCCGGGCGCCGGCTCCACGCCCGGGTTGAGCACGACGGTCCGCGCGCCGGCCCGGCGCAGCGAGCGGACCAGCCTCCGGTAGCCCGGCAGGCCGTCCGGTCCCGCGGTCACCCGGTCCAGGAAGCAGCCGTCGACCGCGTACCACTCCCGGTGCCGGCGCGCGTCGGCGGTGACCGCGGCCGGGTCCCGCGCGCCGTAGGCGGTGTCCACGTAGCCGAGCAGCCGTGCGCCCGCCGCCCGCAGCGCGTCCGCGGCCGCCGCGAAGGCCCGGTCCGGGCCGGTCCCGGGGCCGCTCGCGGGGTTGAGCACGACCGCGTGGGTGCGGGCGGCGGCCGTGACGAGCCGGTGCCAGGCGCCCGGGTCCTCGGCCGGGTGGACGTACAGGGGGATCAGCAGGCTCATGGCGCGCGGCCGCCCTCCGCGCCGCCGGCGCCCGTGCCGCCGTCCGCCCACAGCGCGGCCAGCGACTCCTCGAGGGTGTACGAGGGGCGCCAGCCCAGCGCCTCGCCCGCCGCCGTGATGTCGGAGCACTGCCACGACACCGCCGCCGAGCGGGCCGATCCCCCCGCGGCCTCCTCGATCCGTCCCCCGAAACCGGCCCGGCGGGCCAGCCGGTGCACCAGCTCGCGCACCCGGACCGCCTCGCCGCCGCCGATGTTGAGGACGGGCGGCAGGGGCCCGGCCGCCGTGACGGCGAGCACCGCCGCGCGCGCGACGTCGCGCACGTCGACGAAGTCGCGGTACGCGGACAGGTCGCCGAGCCGCAGCACCTCCTCCGGGCCCGGGCCGGCCTCGCGCAGCAGGGCGGCGACCCGGCCGGGCAGCCCCGTGGGCGGTGCGCCCGGCCCCACCGGGTTGCCCACCCGCAGCACCACCGCGTCCAGGCCGGAGGCCGACACCGCCGCCGTGCCCGCGAGCTTGGTCGCGCCGTACGGTCCGAGCGGGCGGGTCGCCGCCTCCTCCGTCGCCTTGGTGCCCGGTTCCCCGGGGCCGTACTCGGCGGCCGACCCCAGGTGCACCAGGCGCGCCCGGGGAGCGGCCCGCCGCAGTGCGGCGCACAGGGCGGCGGGGCCGCGGGCGTTGACCTCGGCCAGGGTGACCGGGTCCCCACCGGTCGCGCCCGCGCAGTTGACCACGGCGTCGGGCGCGGCCTCGGCCAGGGTCTCCGCCAGCCGGTCCGGGGGGTCGCCGGCCAGGTCGATGCGCAGACCGGCGCCGGGTGAGCGGCCGGCCGCGGGCAGCTGTGCGTCCGGCAGGCCGCGCAGGTGTGCGACGACGTGGCGGCCCAGGTAGCCGGTACGGCCCAGGACGAGAACGCGCATGGGGTGTTCAGGCTCCCTTGAGCAGCAGGGACTTGCGGGTGGTGAACTCCGCGTTCGCCCGGTCGTAGTCGTCCGGGCGTCCGATGTCCAGCCAGTACCCGTCGAACTCGTAGGCGTGCGGCGGGCGCCGGGCGGCGAGGAGGTCCAGGACGAGTTCGTCGAAGCCCAGCGGCAGGCCGGGCGTGTAGCCCTCGAGCGTCGAGCGGGACAGCCCGTAGACGCCCATGGAGACCCGGTAGTCCATGCTGGGTTTCTCGGTGAAGGCGACGACCTCGCCCGCCCGCGTGGTCAGTACGCCGAAGTCGATGTGGACCTTGCGGGCGTAGGTCGCGATGGTCAGCGGGGCGCCGGACTCCCGGTGCCGGTTCAGGACGTCGGCGTAGTCGAGGTCGGTCAGGACGTCGCCGTTCATCACCAGGAAGGTCTCGGGCAGCCGCTCGCGCAGGGTGAGCAGGGGGCCCATGGTGCCCAGGGGGCTCTCCTCGGTGGCGTAGTCGACGGTCATGCCCCACTGGGAGCCGTCGCCGACGTAGGCGCGGATGATCTCGCCGAGGTGGCCGATGGCGATGGTGCAGTGGGTGAAGCCGGCCGTGGAGAGCTGGCGCAGCACGATCTCCAGGATGGCGTGCTGGTCGCCGATGGGGACGAGCGGCTTGGGGAGGGCCGTGGTGTAGGGCCGCAGCCGGACGCCCTTGCCTCCTGCCAGTATCACTGCGTGCATGGGGCTTCTCCTTCGGATCCTTCGTGTTCCGCGGGAACGTGCCGGACGCCGGTCAGATGTTGTAGATGCCGGTCTTGTAGCGGGCCAGGTTGGCCGGGTCGCGGAAGAACTCCACGGTCCGGGCGAGTCCTTCCTCCAGCGTGCGGGCGGGCCGCCAGCCGGTGGCGGCGGCGAGCCGGCTCGCGTCGGCGACCAGCCGCATCACCTCGGAGCCGGCGGGCCGCAGCCGTGCCGTGTCCTCCCGCACGTCGAGGGCGGTGTCCATCACCTTGCCGATCAGCGCGACGAGGTCGCCGACCGAGATCTCCCCGCCGGTCCCGGCGTTGAAGGTGCGGCCCACGACCCGCTCGGCGGGTGCGGTGCCGACGGCGAGGAAGGCCCGCGCCGTGTCCTCGACGTAGGTGAAGTCCCGCGTGGGCCGCAGGTCGCCGAGGGTGATGGTGCGCTCCCCCGCCGCGACCTGGCCGATGACGGTCGGGATCACCGCGCGCATCGACTGGCGCGGCCCGAAGGTGTTGAACGGCCGCAGCGTCACCACCGGGGTGTCGAAGCTCGCGTGGTAGCTGTCGGCCAGCCGGTCCCCGCCCGCCTTCGAGGCGGCGTACGGGGACTGGGTGTTGATGGGGTGGTCCTCGGTGATCGGCACGGTCCGCGCGGTGCCGTAGGTCTCGCTGGTGGAGGTGTGCACCAGCCTCGGTGTGCCCAACTGGCGTGCCGCCTCGAGCACGTTGAGGGTGCCGGTGACGTTGGTGTCCACGTAGCTGTGCGGCGCCCGGTACGAGTACGGGATCGCGATGAGCGCGGCCAGGTGGTAGGCGCAGTCGGCTCCTTCGAGCAGGCCGCGCACCGAGCCGGGGTCCCGGACGTCGCCGAGGACGATCTCCACCTGGTCCAGGACGTCCGGGGACAGGGTCTCCAGCCACCCGTAGGAGGAGAAGGAGTTGTACTGGGCCATGGCCCGGACGCGGTGCCCGGAGGCGACGAGCGCTTCGGTGAGGTGCGAGCCGATGAAGCCTTCGGCTCCGGTGACGGCGGCGAGCGGTGCGGAGGTCAACTCGGGTGTCCTTCCGGTCGGTCGGGCGGGCGGGTGGTGCGAGGCGGCGTCCGTCGGTCCGTGGCGAGGCCGCGCGGGCGGTGGGCACGGGCGGTCAGGCGTGCACGGCCGGCCTGCCGAGCAGCCGCAGGACGCACCCCGACAGGCACAGGGCCGCGGCGCCGCAGCACAGGGGCAGGACCGCCGGCCCCGGTGGCAGACGCAGCAGGGTGACCACCGCGGCGCAGCCCGCGGCGGCCAGGCAGATCAGGGCGGCGGGCCAGGCGACGCCGAACGCCTGGAGCAGCAACGCCGTCCACAGCGTCGCGGCGAGGAGCAGCAGGGCGGCCGGGTCGGCTCCGGTGAGGAGGGCCGCGGGCGCCAGCGGCAGGAGGTAAGCGAGCAGGCAGAGACCGAGCAGGCCGGCCGACCGCAGGAGGAAGGCGGCGGGTGTGGCGGTCGCCCGCAGCGCCGCGACCGACCAGCCGCGGTAGCGGTACAGCAGCCACTCGGCCGGCCCCATGCTCACGGTCAGCACGATCACGGCGTACGGGTGCCGCCGGCCCTCCAGCAGGACCAGCAGCGCCGCGGCGAGGCCGAACAGTCCGTAGGGCAGGGAGGCGGACAGCGGCGGGCGGCGCGCGCCGGCGGCGGGCGGCGCGCCGAGCACGTCCCGCAGCGACCGGCCGGTGGCGGCGAGCACGGCCACCAGCGCCAGCAGGGGCAGACCGGCGCGCAGCACGGGGCCGGGCTCCCCCCACGGCAGCACCGCGGCGCCGGCCGCCAGCGGTGTCAGGGCCGCCAGCAGCAGCCGCTCCCGGGCGAGGACCAGCAGCACCCCGGCGGCGGCCAGGTACAGCGACTGCCCGGCGGCGGCCAGGGTGACCGGTCCGCCGCCGGACGCCACGGCCGCGGTCGCCGTGGCCAGGGCCGCGCCGAGGCCGGCCCCGGACAGCAGGGTGCGGCCCGCCTCCCGGCGCCCCGTCGCCAGGCGCAGGTGGGCGCGGTGCCCCAGCGCCTGCCCCCAGGCCCAGGAGACGACGCCGGCCGCGATGAGGGCGGGGGCGTGCCGTGCGGCCTGCCACAGCGGTGCGGCGAGCAGGTAGGCGAGTCCCGGCAGGGCGAACAGCACCCCGCGCAGCAGGCAGCGCACGGTGTCGGGGCGCCAGGGGTCGGGGGCCGGCGCGGGCTCGGGGAACGCCCGGGGGACGCGCTCGTACAGCGCGGAGGCCAGGGAGAACAGGTTCGGATGGCCGTAGCGCTGCCGGACGGCGTCCGCGGACAGTCCTTCCGCCTCCAGCAGCGCGGCCACCTCGTAGGGGTGGACGGCGGGGCCTATGCGGTCGGCCATGGCGGCGGCGAGCCGGTCGACCTCCTCCTGGTCCGGGACGGGCCGCGGCAGCCGCACGACGAGGGTGGGGTCGTCGGCGGGGCGGGGCCGCGGCAGCCGGGCGGCGGTCCCGGCCAGCCGGAGCGCGAGCGTGTCCTGTCCGGTCCCGCCCGGTTCCAGCGCCATGGGCCCGCTCATACGGCCGCGCTCCTCGTCGCCGTGGGTGCCGGAGCGTGCGGGTGCCCCTCCGGGGGCCGTACGGCCGCGGGTGCGGGGCCGTACGGCCGCTGTGCCGGGCTCCCCGCGCCGTCCCGCGTCCCCGCCCCGGCCGGTCCTCCCCGGATGCCGGACAGTTCCAGGTAGATGGCGCGGAAGGTGTCGACGGTCCGGCGCAGGGTGAACTGCTCGATCACCCGGAGCCGGGCCGCCTCCCCCATGGCCCTGCGCCGCACGGGGTCGCCGAGCAGTTCCAGCGCGGCGGCGGCCATGGCGGCCGGGTCCCGCGGCGGGACAACGAGGCCGGTGTCCCCGACGGCCTCGCGCACCCCGCCGACGTCGGTGGAGACCGTCGCCCGCCCGCAGGACATGGCCTCGATCAGGGTGAACGGGAAACCCTCGCTGATGCTGGAGAGCATCACGACGTTGCCGGCGGCGTACGCGTCCTTGATGTCGTCGACGCGGCCCTCGAAGGTGACGGCGTCGCCGTGGCCGAGTCCGGCGGCGAGGGCCTCGCACCGTTCCCGGTAGGCCTCCCCGCCCCGCGGCGTCCCGCCGAACAGCCGCAGCCGGACGTCGGGACGTTCCGCCCTGACCAGGGCGACGGCCCGGATGAGGGTCTCCAGGTCCTTGATCGGGTCGACGCGGCCGGCCCAGCTGAGGGTCGGCACGTCCGGCTCGGGCCCGGCCGGCGGGAAGGCGTCCGGGTCCACCCCGTTGTAGACCGTGCGGATCGACGCCGGATCGGCACCGCCCTCCTCCTCCCACAGCCGGTTGTAGCGGTTGCCGGGCGTGATCAGGGCGGCCCTGCGGTAGCCCTCCTCGGCCAGGAGCCGGAAGAAGCCCAGGACGACCGCCTTGACCGGCCAGCGGTAGGGGGCGGTGCGGTAGCCGAGGTAGCGCTCACGGAGGTAGACGCCGTGCTCGGTGAGCAGCAGGGGGACGCCGTGCCGTTCCAGGGCGGCCAGTCCGGGCAGGACGGCGACGCCCCCGCTGACCGCGTGGGCGACCCCGTCCTCGGGCAGCGGCGCGGACAGCGGGCGCAGGGCGTGTTCGAGCAGTCCGGTGGCGGTGACCGCGTCGTGCAGCGTGGGCCGGGCCTCGCGGACGGCCAGGCCCCGGCGGTTCCACACGGCGGTCAGCACGGCGACCGCCCGGTCGCCGCGCAGGAACGGGCTCAGCGTCCCGTCGGCGGCGGCCCGCGCCATCGCGTACAGGGCCGGGGCGAACCCGCTCTCCGCGCACGGGTCGAGCAGCGCCGTCAGGAACTGTTCGTAGGCACCGGCGAGGCGGTCGCGCCGGCGTCCCCGGGGAGGGCGGCCCTCCGGCGGGGTTCCCCACATCGGGACGGTCAGGACGCGCGAGACGTGCGCGGGCAGGTCCCACACGACGGGTTCGCGGCCGGTGCCGGTGACGGCGAGGACGTCGAAGTCGAGGTCCGGCATGCCACGGACGAGCTGGTCGCACCAGACGCTCACGCCGCCGTGGCTGTGCGGGTAGGTGCCCTCGGTGAGCAGGGTGACGCGCGCCGCGCGGGGGCGTCGCGCGCCGTGGTGAACGTGCATCGGTGTGCTCCACGGCCGGGGTGCGGGGGTGGTCGTGCCGGTCCCGGCCACGGGTCGGTGGCCGGGACCCCTGGTCGGTGCGCCGTTCAGCTGCGTGCGGTGTACGGGACGCGGTCGCTCACGCCGGCGGGGACCCGGGTGTCCGGGGCCGGCTTCGTGGGCCGGGTCCTCGGCGACGGGACCGGCCCGGTGTCGGCGCCGGCCGTGGCGGACGACGGCAGCGTGAGGGTCAGGGGCTGCCCGGCCGACGGCGTCCAGCCGGACGCCCGGCCCGCGTACGCCTCGCCGAACGCCCCGCCCGCGAGGGTGGTCCCGGTGGGCATGGTGGCGGTGACGGTGGTGCCGTCCGGTGCCTCGACGGTCACCGTGCCGCCGATGCGGTGGGCGGTGACCTGGCCGCCCCGCAGGGCGGCGGCCCAGGCGGCGCGGCGCTGGAGTTCGCGGCCGATGTCCTTCATCCGCAGGTTCACCACGGGGGTGCTGTCGGCGAACAGGGCCTCGTAGCCGTCGAGCACGCCGTCCAGGACCGGGTAGGCGATGCGGTCCTCGGCCAGGTTGGACTGGTGGATGAAGTGCGGCCTGGGGTCGTTGGCGAGGACGTGGCCGAGCGCGATCCGGGTCTCCAGGGGGACGATGTGCCCGGTGTACCCCGTGGCGGTGTCCAGCGGGGCCGGCAGGCACGTCGTGGTGGCCGGGTTGTCCTCGCAGATGCCGCTTCCGCCCTGGGCGCGGCCGGTGTAGATCCAGTTGTACTCGTCGACCTGCTCGACGGCCCGCCCGGCGTTGAAGAAGACGTTCATCGGGTAGCGCGAGACGGTCGTGGCCGGGCCGACCCGGCGCTGCACGGGGTCGCGGGAGTTGTCCGAGGCCAGCCAGGCGATGCCGTTGTCGGCGAGGGCCGGCGCCAGGTTGGGGTTGTCCTCGGGCTGCTGCGGCAGCACCTTGAGCCCGGAGTGCTCACCGGTCACCAACTCGTCGTCGTGCAGGGGCAGTCCGGCGGTCCGGCCCCAGACGCGGTTGGTGGCGATCTCGTCGGAGACGGCGGTGCGGCTCACCCACTTGGTGCTGCCGTCGGCGTGGGTGGCGCACCGCCAGGGCACCACCGTCGTGTCCTGCTCGCAGCCGAGGAAGGCGTGCGTGTAGGTGTGGTTGATCCAGCGGAACCGGTCGCGTTCGGCGACGAGTCTGTCCGCCAGGGGATCGGCTCCGCCGTTGTCCTCGCGGTGGTCGACGCTGCCGGCGCCGTTGTAGGCGAGGTCGAGGGTGAAGTTCTGCTCGCGCTGCCAGGAGACGGCGTGGTCGACGTCGGCGGGGGTCATGCGGATCGGGTCGGGCGTGCCCTCGCCCTCGGGGCAGTCGACGTCACCGGGGGTGCAGTTCAGCTCCGTGTCCCAGCGGTCGTCGGCGGCGAGGACGTCGTCGACGTGCACGGCGAAGTAGTTCCTGGAGGCGCCCAGGTGCACGCCGCCGGTCATCCAGTCCACGATGCCGCGGGCCAGCAGCCGGAACTGCTGCTGGTGCTGGTTGTACACGAAGGTGACGACGAGTTCCCGCCGCCCGTCGTGCCGGTACTCCCCCACCAGCGAGCCCTTCCCGGTCCGGCCCGGGATCGCGGCCTCGACGTACGGGGTGAAGTCCGCGCCGGCCACCGGCTTCGACAGGTAGGCGTAACTCTCGCTCACGTCGGGCGAGTTGTCCTCGAAGGGAACCTGGCCGTCCAGGTAGCCGAAGGGGCCCGCCCGGCCGGCCGCGGTCACCTCGGCCCGCACCCCGTCGACGCTGCCGGCGTAGCCGCCGTGCACCGGGTCCTGCAGGCCCGCCTCCGGACGCGCGTAGGTGTAGGCGTCGACCTGCGGGATGCCGTAGGTCCGCTCGTAGGCGGCGAGGGCCGCCATCTCGGGCGAGCCGGCCGGGAACGGGTTGTCATTGGGCAGGACCACTGCCTGGTACCTGGCGCGCGGTCGTCCGTCCACGGTGTCGGCGAGGAAGCCCGCGTCGACGGCGGGGCGGTCGGACCGGGTCAGGTCCACCTCGGTGTACGGCGTGCCGGCGGCCTCCAGTTCGGCCGCGACGGCGTCCACGGCCGGGCCGCCGTCGCTCACGACCAGGACGCGCAGGTCGACGCGGGGCAAGGCGTCGTCGGCGTGCGCGGCCGTGCTCGGCAGGCCGAGGGCGGCGATGAGCGCGCCCACCGTGAGCGCGGCGGTGCGTGTGATCCGCTTCATGCGGTGCAGTCCCCTCCCGCGGGCAGGGGCGGACACCGCTCCGATGGAGCCGACGCACCCCCTTGCGTGACGCCGGCGTCCCCCTCAGAAGCCGTTCGTCGACGCATCCGTCGCGTCACATGGTGATGTCCTCGTGTGCCTTTTGTGGGCGGCTTGCGAAACCTGACGGAAAAGCGCGGGTGTCCGTCAGGACACCCGCGGGCCGGGAACGATCGGTGTGGCACCCGGGGCGCGGGAGGACGGAGCGGGTGCGCGGAACGGCGGGGCAGGTCACCGCCCCGGACGGAGCACCGGCGGGCCGGGCGGCCCGCCGGTGCGGCTGCCGGAGGTCTGGACCTCGTGGCCGGTCCGGCACCGGAGCGGAATCGGTCACGGCGGCGGGGGCCGGCCCGTCAGGCGCAGAGCACCCGCGTCTCGGGCGTGTGGACCGGGCCGCCGCTCGCGTTCGCGCTGTCGCTGAACTCGGCGTAGTAGTACGAGTAGAAGCCGATGTTGCCGTTGCAGCCGGAGTCGGGCGCGACCTGCAGGGTCAGCGTGACGGTCCGGCTCTGTCCGGGCGGGACGGTGGTGCCGTAGTTGGCGCCGAGGTTCGCGGGACCGGTCCCCGAGCAGGGGGTGCTGCCGGCCGCGGTGGCCAGGGTGCAGCCGGTGAAGCCGTACTTCAGGTCGGGGCGCTGGGTGGTGAGCCACGTCGGGTCGATCGTCTGGTGGACGAACCAGATGTCGTACGTCCTGTTGTTGGTGAGCGTCATCGACAGCTGGACCGTGCCGCCGGGCGTGGTGGTGGCGGTGTCGGTGGCGAACGTCAGCTCGGCGGGCGCGGGCTCGGCCGCGCCCGCGCCGGGGGCCGGGCCGGACAGGGCGAGGGCGAGGCCGAGAGCGGCGGCGGGCCCGAGGCGTCTCAGTGGTGATCGCATGGCCCGGGAGGCTAGGCACGCGACGCGGCGACCGTCTCCCCCGCGGGCGGTGCCCCGCCCGCCCGCCGACCGAAAGCGCACCCGACGTGAAGGAGATGTGCGCACGCCGTGGAGGACGGCGGCCGGCCGCATCGCCGCACGGCACGGGCGGTTCGGCGGAGCGTCCGGGGGGACGGGCGGGGTGGGGCGGCCGCACCGCCGTGCCCGGGGATTTTGGCGCGTACGGCTTTCCGCGCCCGTCTCGGTCGGGCCGTGCGGTGGCCGGTGGCCGCGGTCCCCTCGCCAGTTCCGCCGAGGCGCCGTACGGCAGGACGACGCACTCCGCGACGCCCGGTTCCGTCGCCGCCACCCGCTCGACGTCCGCGGCGTACACGTTCACGCCGCCGACCGAGACCCGGTCGCCGCGCCGGCCGCCCAGATGGAGCCGGCCCGAGCGCAGGCAGCCCAGGTCACCGGTGTCGAACCAGGTGACGCGCGGTGGTCGGTGGCGCCGTCGCAGCCGTTGCACGGCGTGTCCCCGCGCAGCTGTACGGAGCCGGTCCCGCCCTCCGCGCAGGCGCGTCCCGACGCGTCGACGACGCGCGCGGGGCGAGGCCGGGGACCGGGACGCCGAGGCAGGCGCCGGCGGCCGGGCCCGTGGTGCGGGAGCTGGTGCCGGCGTCCGCGTACCGGTGCCACGCGGCCATCAGCGCGGCCTCGGCGAGTCCGTGGCAGAAGACCAGGCCGTGGGGCCTGAGCCCGGCCGCCGCGGCCTCAGGCGGTGTCGGGCAGCAGCGACGCGTCGGTGGCCACGTCGCGCAGCCGGTTCCGGATGGCCGTGGCCGCCCGGTCGTAGGAGGTGTACTCGCCGTACAGGACGGATTCGGCGTTGGCCATCTCGAGCAGGGCGGCGATCTCGAAGACGAGCTGCGGCACGTCGGCGTCCTCCGCGATCTCGCCCGCCCGCTGCGCCTCCCGGACGGTCTGCCCGAGGTAGGAGAACCAGTTGGTGCGGGCCGCGACGAGGGCGTCGTGGACCTTGCCCTCACGGGCGTCGTACTCGGCGAGGACGGAGTGGAAGAAGCAGCCGCCGGGGAAGACGCGTTCGCGGGAGTAGGTGAGCCAGCTGGCGCACACCTTCCACAGGCGGCCGATCCCCGGCGGCAGGTCGCCGGCCGGCTGGACCACGTGCTCCAGGTAGATCTTGACGGCCGCGCGGATGGTGGCGAGCTGCAGGTCCTCCTTGGAGCCGAACAGGGCGAACACGCCGCTCTTGCTGAGCTTCAGCTCGTTCGCGAGGCGTCCCAGCGACAGCCCCTCCAGCCCCTCGACGGACGCGACGTCCACGGCGCGCCCGAGAATCAGCCGGCGGGTCTGGTTCCCGCGCGCGATCCGCCCGTCGACGCGTGTCTGCGTGGTGCCCATGCCTACCTGCTTCCCTGGGCCGGCCCCTCTTGGCGCGACGAGATTACCCGAGTGCGGCAAATAAGTGGACGACCGTACGGTCACCATGTCGAGGGGTGAGCGCGGGGTCAGTCCACCGGGGCCGTCTCCCTGCCGGGGGCGTCGGACCGGCTCGACCCGTCCGCGACGAACTCCCGGACCGTGCGCACGACGCCGGGATCGCCCAGGATGCGCCGGTGCCCCAGGCCGGTCGTGGTGACCAGACGGGCCTGCGCGCCGAACGCGCCGGCCAGCCGCCGCCCCTGCGCCACCCCGATCCGGGTGTCGTCCTCGTCGTGGACCACCAGGAGCGGCGCCCGCACCTCGCCGACCGTGTGGGTCACGGAGAAGGGCATCCGGTCGGCCGGCGCGTCCGGGAAGAGCTCCGCCCCGATGCGTTCGTACAGCCGGTCCTTCAGCCGGGAGCGCAGCCGCAGCCCTGAGCAGAACTCGTCCACCAGGTAGGAGAAGTCGCACACGCCGCTGATGGTGACGACCCGCTCCGCCTTCACCCCGTGCCGCAGCGCGAAGAACGACCCGAGCGCGCCCAGGGAGTGCGCCACCAGCGCCTCGAACGTCCCGTACTCGTCGTGGAGCGCGGTGATGACGTCCCGGTACTCGAGGATCGTGGTGCTGCGGCCGGTGGCGTCGCCGTGGCCGGGCGCGTCGAACGTGACGACCGAGTACCCCTCGTCGAGGAGCCCCGGGACGAAGTCGGACAGGCGGGACCCGCGCGACTGCCAGCCGTGCACCAGCAGGACGGGGCGCGTGCCGTCACCCCACCGGTAGGTCACGGCGTGCTTGTCGCCGACCCGGATGCGCCCGGTCCGCGCCCGCGCGGCCAGCGCGCGCTCGGCGGTCCGCATCCGGCTGCGGGCGAGCGGCATGTGGAACAGGGCGAACGCGCTCGCCCCCGCCAGCCGCCCCGGAGCGTACGAGAGTCCGTTGAGGGTGATGCTCGCCAGTGCCTCGGTGGGCTGCATGCCGGCCGCTCCTCGATCGACGCCAGGGACCGCTATATTGGCACGAACGACCGTTCAGTTTTTCTTTCCCGGGACCGCGCCGCTCCGGGACGTCCCGAGGAGATCGGCATGCCGGCCACCGTCTGGTTCGCGCCCTGGAAGCCCGGGCCGGCCGCACACCTCGCCGACGGCGGCGACGTGGACGGCGGGGTCCTCGTGAGCGTCACCGAGTTCACCCCCCACCGGCCCTGGACGGCGGTCTGCGTCAGTGCCGCGGGGCTCGCCCTGCGCCGCACCTGGCAGGACGTCGACGGTGCGGTCGGCCTGTGGCTGTGGGTGGCGCCGGACCTGCCGCGCCCGCGCTCCGGCTCCGTCTCCGTGTGGCGCGACGAGAAGGACCTGACGGGCTTCGTGACGCGGCCCGATCACCTGCGGATCATGCGCGCGTACCGCCGTCGCGGGGTCACGCGGTCGGCGACGTGGCGGACGGAGCGCTTCGCCCCGGACGCCGCCCAGGAAGCCGCCCGGGCGCTGCTCACGGGACGGACGCCGTGGCCGCGGCCGGACGGGGCCCGGCGGCCCCGTCGGTGAGGCCGGGCGGGCGGCGTCCCCGCCTCGACGCCGCACCGGGCTCCCGCGCCGGCCGGGCCCTCACGCACCTCCCGGTGCGTCGAGGCCGGTCAGCGCGCCCACGGGATCGGGGTCGGGGGTGCCGCGGGGCCACCAGTCGTCGCGGCCCGGTTCGGACTCGTAGGCGTACCACAGGTGGTCGCGGCCGAGGCGGAGCTGGACGTGGCCCCGGGGGTGGGTGAGGCGGTTGCGCCGGGGACGGAAGGCGGGGAGGTCGGCGGCGAGGAGGAGCGGGCGGGCGCGGTCGAAGCGGCCGGCCGGCGGGTCCCACGGCTCCTCCAGGACGGCGAGGCCCGCCCTGCCGCCCTGCCGCCAGGCGGCGACCGCGCGCGCCAGCTCGGCGGGGGTGCGCCCGGCGGCGGTGGCGAGGGAGGAGTACAGCGCGCGCGTCGCCGCGGTCAGGCCGGATCCGGGGCGGGCGGCGGCGAGCCGCACCGCGTCCTGCCACAGGGTGAGCCCGCCGACCGGGTCACGGCCGGTGGTGAGCAGGGCGTGGGCGCGGGCGGCCGCGTCGGTGGCCAGCTGGTCGAGCGCGAACGGGTCCGGGCCGCCGGGGGACGCGGGGTACACCGGGGGCTGCCCGGGATGCGCGGGCGGGGGCAGCGGAGACGGGAGCGGCGGGAGGCCGCGCGGGGCGAGGGCCTCGGCGGCCCGTACGCCGGGCAGGAGCTCCGGTTCCCTGTCCTGGGCGGCGCGGGCCGCGCGGGCGGCACTGAGCCGGGACAGGGCGTCGATCACCTCGCGCTCGCCGCGCCCGCGCAGCAGGAGCAGCACGAACGGGTCGGCGTCGAGCAGCCGGGCGGTCTGGTAGCAGAGCGCGGCGGCGTGCTTGCAGGGGTGACCGGAGTCGGGGCAGCTGCAGCGCGGGTCGAGGTCACCGGGGCCGGGCAGCAGCGGGGCCCCGCAGTCGGCGAGGGTCTGGGGCATCTCCTTGTCCAGCAGCGCCGCGATGTGGCCGGGCCGGTCGGCGGCGGCGTCCAGGAACCGCTCCCAGTCGGCGTCCCGGAACGTCCGCAGCCGCACCTGTACGCGGTACGGCCGCGGCCGGCTGCCCCGGACGTAGGCGAGGACGAGTCCCGGCGTGACGGTGATGGCGTCGACGTGGCCCTGCTCGGCGTACCCGCGCCCGCGCGCCAGCCGCGCGGCGTCCAGCGCGCCCTCCTCGAGCGCGGTGACCCACGCGTTGCCCCACCAGGTCTCGGCGAAGCCCGCGCCGTCCGAGGCGCGGGGCGGGAAGGCGGGGAAGGTGCGGCGCAGGTCGCCGTCGCGCGCGGGGGCGGCCATGGAGCGGGGAACGGCGTGCGGCGCGGTGAGGGGGGCGGCGGGCGTCCGCGGTGCGGTGGCGGGTGCGGTGTCCCGCGGGGTTCCGGGCGAGCCGGGGGTGCCGGGGTCGCCGGAGCCGCCGGCCGCGGGCTCCTGCCCCGGTCCGTCCGCCGGGGAGGGCGTGCGGAAGGCTTCGGTGAGCGGCTCCCGCGCCTCGCGCGCCCGGTCGCCGGCGGCCCGGTCGCCGCGGGTGGTGCGCGGGACGCGGGGGGCGGGGGCCGGCGTGCGCTGCCGGCGGGGCTCGGCCCGCCTCTCCCGGACCTCGGCCTCCGCGCGTGCGCGCAGTGCCTCCTCACGGGCGGAACGCAGCGCCTCGCGCGCGATGTCCCCGGGGCGCTGTGCGGGGCGGTCCGCGGCGTTCCCTCCTCCGTGTCGGGCGGCGGCCGCCGCGTCGCCCGGCGGCTCGTCGGGAGGTGCGTCGCCGACCGCCGGGGAGACGGCCGGCGGAGCGCCGGCCGGGTCCCGTTCCCCGGACGCTCCGGCGTTCTCCCCGACGGGAGCACCGGAGTCACCGACGTCACCGGCCGCGGACGCCCTGCCGCGCCGGGACCGCACCGCGCGGCGCAGCGCCTCGCGGGCCGCGTCGGCCGGACGGCGCTCCCGGTCCGCCGGACGCTCGGGCCGCCGGGCGGCCGTGCCGGGGGCGGCCCGGCGGTCGGGAGTGGCGCCGGCCGCGGGCTCGCTGTCCGCGCTCGTCCGCTCCCGCGCCGCGCGCAGGGCCTCGCGGGCCTCCTCGGACGGACGGGGCGTCATGCCGGCCTCCTCAGGGACACCAGGTCGGACAGTTCGCGGTCGGACAGCTCCGTGAGGGCCGACTCGCCGGAGCCGAGGACCGCGTCGGCGAGGGCGCGCTTGGACTGGAGCATCTCGGCGATGCGGTCCTCGACGGTGCCCTCCGTGACGAGGCGGTGGACCTGGACGGGCTGGGTCTGGCCGATGCGGTAGGCGCGGTCGGTGGCCTGCTCCTCGACCGCCGGGTTCCACCAGCGGTCGAAGTGGACGACGTGGCCCGCGCGGGTGAGGTTCAGGCCGGTGCCGGCGGCCTTGAGCGACAGCACCAGGACCGGGGTCGCCCCGCTCTGGAAGCGGTCCACCATGCTCTCCCGCTCCGGCACCGGCGTACCGCCGTGGAGGAGGTCGACCGGGACCGCGCGCCCGGTCAGGTGCGCGGTGATCAGCCGGGCCATCCCGACGTACTGCGTGAACACGAGGGCCGAGCCGTCCTCGGCGAGCAGGGTGTCCAGCAGCTCGTCCAGCAGGGCGAGCTTGCCCGAGCGTGCGGCGAGCCGGTCGCCTCCGGCCCGCGCGTGCTCCTCCTTCAGGTACAGCGCCGGGTGGTCGCAGATCTGCTTGAGCGAGGTCAGCAGTTTCAGCACCAGGCCGCGGCGGCCCATGCCCTGCGCGGTCTCGATGGCCTGCATCGACTCGCGCACCACCGCCTCGTAGAGCGCGGCCTGTTCACGGGTGAGCGGTACGGGGTGGTCCGTCTCGGTCTTGGGCGGCAGTTCGGGGACGATGCCCGGGTCGGACTTCCTGCGCCGCAGGAGGAAGGGGCGCACCAGGCGGGCGAGGCGTTCGGCCGCCTCCTCGTCCTCGCCGGTCTCCACCGCGCGCGCGTGCCGGGCGCGGAAGGACTTCAGGGGGCCGAGGAGTCCCGGGGTCGTCCAGTCGAGCAGGGCCCACAGTTCGGAGAGGTTGTTCTCGACGGGGGTGCCGGTCAGCGCCACGCGCGCGGGGGACGGGATCGTGCGCAGCGCCTTCGCCGTGGCCGAGTGGGGGTTCTTGACGTGCTGGGCCTCGTCGGCGACGACCATGCCCCACGTCCGGGCGGCCAGGGCCGGCGCGGCGGAGCGCATGGTGCCGTAGGTGGTGAGGACGAAGCCGCCGTCCAGGTCGTCCAGGGTGCGGTCGGGGCCGTGGAAGCGGCGGACGGGGACGCCGGGTGCGAACCGGGTGATCTCGCGCTGCCAGTTGCCGAGCAGCGAGGCCGGGCAGACGACCAGGGTCGGTTCGGTGCGGGCCCGTTTCAGGTGCAGGGCGATGAGGGTGATCGTCTTGCCGAGGCCCATGTCGTCGGCGAGGCAGCCGCCGAGGCCGAGGGAGGTCATGAGGTCCAGCCAGGCCAGGCCCCGCAGCTGGTAGTCGCGCAGGGTGGCGTCCAGGCCGGGCGGCGGTGCGGCGGGCCGCACCCCGGCGGTCAGGCGGTCGCGGAGGACTGCCAGGGCGCCGGCCGGCACCGCCTCGACCGTCTCGCCGTCGACCTCCGCCTGGCCGGTGAGGGCGACGGACAGCGCGTCGACCGGGTCGAGCAGCCCCAGGTCCCGTTTGCGGGCCTTGCGGACGAGGGCGGGGTCGACCAGCACCCACCGGTCGCGCAGCCGGACGACCGGGCGGTGGGCCTCGGCCAGGGCGTCCATCTCGGCCTCGGTGAGCGGGTCGCCGCCGAGCGCGAGCCGCCAGCCGAACCGCAGCAGGTCCCCGCTCTCGAAGAAGCCGGTGCCGTCGGTGGCCGAGCCGGGGGCCGGGTGGACCACCGCCGTGGCGGTCAGGTCCTGGGCGAGGTCCCGGGGCCAGTGCACCGCGACCCCGGCCGCGGCGAGCCGGCCGGCCGCCGTGCCGAGCAGGTCGTTCAGCTCGTCCTCGGACAGCGCCAGCACGTCGGGCACGTCCTGGTCGCAGAGCCGGTCCAGCGGCGGCCAGACGCGGGCCGCGCGGCGGACCGCGAGGGCGGCGTCCACCCGCGCGCGGGGGCCGAAGGCGCCGTCCGCCTCGCCCGCCCACAGGGCCGCCGCGTCGGCCACCAGCGTGGGGTCGGCGAGACTGTGCACCTGGACGATCGCCGCACCCGCGCCACGCGCCCCCGCACCGTCGCCGTCCCCGCCGGTGCCCGGGCCGCCGCCGTCGAAGAGGTCGTACGCGGACAGGTCGAGGCGCAGCGAGATCCGCACGCCGGCGTCCATCCCGGCGGCGACCTCGGCGGCCCAGTCCTGGGCGCCGGGCAGCCGCTGGGCCTCCCGGGCGGCGAAGGGCCGGCCCGAGGCGTGGGGCGCGGCCGGGGTGCGGGGCAGGGTGTCGGCGACCGCGTCCAGGAAGGCGCGCACCAGCGCCTCCGGCTGCGGCAGCCGGAGGGGGCCGGGGCCGGGCAGCGGAACGGCGTGGCCCTCGGACGGCAGGGCGGCGGCCACGGCGCGCAGGTGCGCCACGTCGTCCGGGTCGAGCGGACCGGCGCGCCATGCGTCGTGGCCGCCGGCGGTGAGGCCGGGCAGCAGCCGGCCGCGTGCCGCGATCCGCAGCGCGTGCAGGGCGGCGGCGCCCCAGCAGGCGGTGGCGGGGTGCGCCGCGGGGTCGTGCCGCGCGCGCACGAGCAGCGGCAGGGCCTGATCGAGGGGGAGCGAGAGGGCCGGGACCGTCCGCCGCCGCACTCCGGCGCCGTGCGGGCGGACGACGGTGAGCTCCGTGTGCCGCGCGGACGCCGCCCCGGTGTCCCGCGTCCCTTCGTGCCCCGCGCCGACGGCCCCGCCCTCGGGGTCCCAGAAGGCGATCCGGCCGTCGCGCGGGAGGGGCGCCGGCAGGAAGACGGCGGCGAGGCGGACGGGAACCTCCGGCTCGTCCGTGTCCGCCCCGGCCGTCCGTCGCCCGGCGACCACGGTCCCCTCGCCCATGCGCCTCGTCACCTCCCGCCCGTGTGTCCGATCGGACGTCCTCGACTCTACGGGCCGGGTCTGACAGTCGGCCCCGGCGGCCGGTCGGGTCGGCCCTTGCGGGGGGGGGCGGGCCCGGGGGTCGCGGGCCCGGGGGTCGCGCCCGGTCCCGGGACGGTGCTCGGCGGCCCGCCCGGCCGGCGCCACGGCGGGGCCGATCGGCGTGCGGCCCAGGGCGGTGAGCCCGTGCCCGGCCCGCGGCGGCACCCGGCGGAGGCCGTGCGTCCGACGGGCCCGTCGCGTTCCGGGTGCCGCGGCGTCAGGGCCGGCGTCCACCGGGTGACACCGGTCGTCCCGGCGGCCGCGCCGTGGTCGTCGCGCACCGGATCGCCGCCGTGGCGGCGGGCGGGCTCCCCTCCTCGCCGGCGGGAGGAGGACCGTCCGGAGCCGGGCGCGGAGCGCGCCGCGCCGTGTCCGCCCCGCCCGGCCGTGCGCTCAGGGCACCGTGCGGGAGACGACGTACACCCTGGGATAGCCCGGCTTGTGGTGGTTGACGACGACCTCGTGGGTGGGGGCCGGGTCCTTCTGCTCGTGGACGAGGCCCGACCAGGTGCCGGGACCGTCGAAGGTCCAGCCGGTGACGTCCCGGTCGCGTCCGCCGATGGTGATGTCGTCCCGCTTCAGGTCGTCCGGCCGCACGCCCATGCTGATGAGGAAGGCCTCCAGGCCCGCGTCGGTGGTCTCGAACTCGACGTAGAGGCGGCTGGTCTTCCAGTTGTTGGTCTCGTAGTACGCCACCCACCAGGCGGGGTGCGGGACGGGCACCTGGTAGATGCGGCGCTGCAGCTTCGACGGCCAGCCCTCGGTCAGGCCGGTCGCGGAGTACTTCGCCTCCTTGTCCTTGCCGCTGGCCCGGCTCTGGTTCGCGGAGATCACCAGGTATCCGGCCGGGATGCCGATGAGCAGCACGATGATCAGCAGGGTGAGCGCCCTGCGGCGGATCACGCGCCGGCGGTCCTCGGCCGGGCGGGGCGCGTCCGGGAGCACCGTCTGCTGGGGGAACTCGCCCGTCACAGCGACTCCCGGACGGTGCGGCGGGCCTGTGCGTACCGCTCGTAGCGTTCGTACCGCTCGACCCGGCGGCGCTTGGCCCGGCGGAAGCGGCGGGCGACCAGGCGGGCGAGGTCGGCGGCGCCGACCATGCCGGCCTCGGGACCGAGCTGGGCGCGGACGATGCGGGCCTCGGGGCGGTAGCCGCGACCGGTGAGGTGGCGCTTGAAGGCGTCCCGCGCGGGGCCGATCAGCAGGTCGTCGGCGGCCGAGACCCCGCCGCCGATGACGAAGCAGGACGGGTCGAGGGCGGCGGCGAGGTTGGCGATGCCGACGCCGAGCCACTGCCCGATGTCCTGGAGCAGCTCGATGCACATCGCGTCGCCCTCACGGGCCAGCTCGGTGATCATCGGGCCGCTGATGTCGGCGATGTTGCCCTTGACGTGCTCGATGATCCCGAAGGCGACCGGCGAGTCCGCGGCGGCCAGCTCGCGCGCCTCGCGGACCAGGGCGTTGCCGGAGCTGTACTGCTCCCAGCAGCCGCGGTTGCCGCAGGGGCAGCGGTGGCCGCCGGGGACGACCTGCATGTGGCCGAACTCACCGGCGACGCCGTACCTGCCGCGCTTGACCTGGCCGTCCTCCAGGATCGCGCCGCCGATGCCGGTGCCCAGGGTGATCATGACGAGGTGGTCCTCGCCCCGTCCGGCGCCGAAGCGCCACTCGGCCCAGGCGGCGGTGTTGGCGTCGTTGTCGACCAGCACGGGCACGGACAGCCGCTCGGAGAGGCGGTCGCGCAGCGGCTCGTTGCGCCAGGACAGGTGGGGGGCGAACAGCACGCGGTTGCGGTCGGCGTCGACCCAGCCGGCCGCGCCGATGCCGACCGCGTGCACGTCGTGCCGGTCGGACAGGTCCAGCACCAGCTCGACGATGGTGTCCTCGACGACCTTCGGGCTCTTGGACTTGTCCGGGGTCTCCGCGCGGAGCTTCTCCAGGATGTTGCCGTCGGCGTCCACGACGCCCGCCATGACCTTGGTGCCGCCGATGTCGATGCCCACCGTCGGGACACGGGGCGCCGTCAGGTGGGAGCGGCGCTCCCGCGTGCCGACGGTTCTGAGGACCGGGGCCCGGCGGGAGCCGATGGGGGCGGTGAAGTCGCGGTAGGTGCTCATCGGGTGCGATTCTGCCGCACCGCCCCGCCGGAGAACGAACAGAACGGCTGGGGGACGGTGCGGACCGCCGCCGGGTGCGGGTGCGTCGCGGTCGCTCGCGCCCGCGCCGGGAGCCGCGCACCGGCACCGTCCCCGCCCTGGGGTCTTTCGTTTGGATCAGGCCGGATCAGGGAGCGAGCCCGGCATGTTCCAAACGAGAGGCCCTAGTCCCGTTGCAGTTCGTGGCGCAGGTCGTCCAGCTCGTTGCCGCCGGCCATCTGCCGCGTCAGCTCGTCCAGCGTGATCCCGTCCCGCTCGTGGTTCCCCACCGTCGCGCCCCGCTTCAGCAGGACGAACCGGTCCCCCACCAGGTACGCGTGGTGCGGGTTGTGGGTGATGAGGACGACACCCAGTCCCCTGTCCCGTGCCGCCGCCACGTACTTCAGGACCACACCGGACTGCTTCACCCCCAGGGCCGCCGTCGGCTCGTCCAGCACCAGCACCTTGGCGCCGAAGTACACCGCGCGTGCGATCGCCACGCACTGCCGCTCGCCGCCGGAGAGGGTGCCGATCGGCTGGTCGACGTCGCGCAGGTCGATGCCCATCCGGAGGAGTTCGGCGCGGGTGGTGCGACGCATGAGGTCGACGTCCATCCGCTTGAAGGGGCCGGTGCCCTTGCGCGGCTCGGAGCCGAGGAAGAAGTTCCGCCACACCGGCATGAGCGGGACGACGGCCAGGTCCTGGTGGACGGTCGCGATGCCGCGGTCCAGGGCCTCGCGCGGGGAGGACAGGCGCGTGGCCTCGCCCTCCAGGGCCAGCGTGCCGCCGTCGTGCTGGTGCAGCCCCGCGATGATCTTGATCAGGGTGGACTTGCCGGCGCCGTTGTCGCCCAGCACGCAGGTGACCTCACCGGCGTGCACCCGGAGGGAGACCCCTTCGAGGGCGCGCACGTTGCCGTAGTGCTTGCCGACGCCGGACAGCTCCACGAGGGGCGCACGGTCTGCGGTCCGGGTCATTTCACGGCCTCCGCGCGGCGGCGCACCCAGGTGTTGAGCAGGGTGGCGAGGAGCAGCATCGCCCCGAGGAAGAACTTGAACCAGTCCGGGTTCCACTCCGCGAAGACGATGCCCTTGCTGGTCATGCCGAACAGCAGCGCGCCGACCGCCGAGCCGACGGCGCTGCCGTGGCCGCCGGTGATCAGACAGCCGCCGATGACGGCCGCGATGATGTAGATCAGCTCGTTGCCGACGCCCTCGCCGGACTGGACGACGTCGTAGCTGAAGAGCAGGTGCTGGCCGCAGACCCAGGCGCCGAAGGCCACGCCCATGTAGAGGCCGGTCTTGGTCCCGGCCACGGGGACGCCCACCGCGCGGGCCGCCCGCTCGTTGCCGCCGACCGCGAAGATCCAGTTGCCCGCGCGGGTGCGCAGCAGGATCCAGCTGCCGAGGGCGACCAGGGCGAGCCACCACACGACGGTGGCCTTGACGGGGACGCCGCCGACGGTGAGGGTCGACGCGAACAGGGCCCGCGCGCTGGAGAAGCCCTCCATGTCGGCGATCGTCCTGGTGGAGACGGTGCCGCCGATCAGCTTGGTGAAGCCGAGGTTCATGCCGGTCAGCATCAGGAAGGTGCCGAGCGTGACGATGAAGCTCGGCAGCCTCGTGCGGGCCAGCACGAGGCCGTTGAAGGCGCCGACGGCGAGCGTGACCAGCAGGGACACCCCGACGCCGACCCAGACGTTGGCGGTCATCTGGTAGCTGAACATCGACGACACCAGCGCCGACGAGGTGACCAGGACACCGGCCGACAGGTCGAACTCGCCGCCGATCATCAGCAGCGCCACCGGGACGGCCATGATGCCGATCGTGGAGGACGCGTACAGCACGGTGCCGAGGCTGGAGGCGCGCAGGAAGCTGTCGGCGACGAGGGCGAAGCAGCAGAAGACGGCGATCGCGCCGACGACGGAGCCGAGCTCGGGGCGGCTCAGCAGCCGCCGGAGCGGGGAAGCGGTCCGCAGAAACCTTTCATCAGTGGTCGCGCTCATCGGGTGCCCCGCTCCGTGTACGCCTCGAGCGCGGCCGCGTCGTCCTCGGTGATGATCTGCGGGCCGGTGAGCACCGGGCGGCCGCCGCCCAGGACGTCGGCGTTGTACCGGTACAGCCACAGCAGGTCGACCGCCTCGTACCCCTGGAGGTAGGGCTGCTGGTCGACGGCGAAGCCGATGCTGCCGTCCTTCAGCCCGGCGGCGACCTTGGCGTTGAGGTCGAAGGTGTCGACCTCGGCGTCGCTGCCCGCTCCCTCCCTGGCCTTCACCGCGGTGTCGGCGTAGGGCGCGCCCAGCGTGACGACGGCGTCCACGTCGGCGTCGGACTGGAGCCGGGCCTCGATCGCCGACTGGACGTCGGGCATGCTCGTGCCGTTGACGTGGAGCCGGAGCAGCGTGCCGTCGAAGGTCTTCGCCACGCCGTCGCAGCGCTGCTCGTGGCCGACGTTGCCCTGCTCGTGCAGGACGCACAGGGCCTTCCTCCGGCCCCGCTCGTTCAGCTCCTCGCCGACGGCCTCGCCGGCGATCGTCTCGTCCTGCCCGATGTGGGTGAGCGCGCCGAACTCCTCGGACTCGGCCGAACCGGAGTTCACGGTGACCACCGGGATGCCGGCCTCGCGGGCGCGGGCGAGGGCCGCCTTCATCGCGTCCGGCTTGGCGAGGGTGACGATGATCCCGTCCACCCCCTTGTCGATCGCGGCGTTCACGAGCTGTGCCTGCTGCTGGGCCTCGTCGTCGTGGGAGTACAGGAAGCGGACGTTGTCCTTCACGGCGGCCTGCTCCGCTCCGCTCTGGACGATGTCCCAGAAGGTGTCGCCGTCCCCCGCGTGTGTGATCATCGCGAAGGTCCAGCGGGGGGTGTTCACCGCCGCCCTCCCCTGGGCCGCCGCGGCCGCACGGGCGTCCTCCGCCCGTTTGCCGCCGGTACTGCTGCATCCGGCGAGCGAGAGGCTCAGCGCCCCCGCCACCGCGACGCTCACCCAGGTCCAAAACCGTGCCACGAGGCCGTGCCCTTCTTGCTGTGTTCTGCCGTGCGTGGGGCCGATGACCTCACCGGCCCCAAACGCCCCATTCTCGAACACGGGCATCGGGCGTTCCCGTCCGGGGAGCGGGGTACCGGTCACATTGTCCGGACATCCGGGCGAAGCCTCCGGTGAAGCGCCGCGCGCCGCACCCCGGCCGTCAGGACCGGACGAGCAGCTGGAACTCGAAGGAGTAGCGGGAGGGCCGGTAGGTGTGGGTGCCGAACTCCACCGCACGGCCGGTGTCGTCGAAGGTCACGCGCTGCATGGTGAGCAGCGGGGCGCCGGCCTCCTCGTCGAGCCGCTCGGCCTCGACGGCGGTGGCGGCACGGGCGCCGATGGTCTGGCGCGCGCTGTGCAGGGTGATGCCGGCGGCCCGCATCAGCCGGTACAGGCCGGTGGCCTCGAGCTGTCCGGTCTCCAGGTCGAGCAGGCCGGGCGGCAGGTAGTTGCACAGGTACGCCATCGGCTCCCCGTGCGCCAGCCGCAGCCGCTCGATCCGGTGCACCTCGCCGCCCTCGGCCGCCCCGAGAGCGGCCGCGACCTCGGCGGGCGCGGCGACGACGGTGTTGACCAGGACCTTCGTGGCCGGACGCTGGCCCGCCGACTCCAGGTCGTCGTAGAGGCTGCTGAGCTCCAGGGGGCGTTTGACCTGGCTGTGCACCACCTGGGTGCCGACTCCGCGACGGCGCACGAGGAGGCCCTTGTCGACGAGGGACTGGATGGCCTGGCGGACGGTCGGCCGGGACAGTCCGAGCCGCGCGGCGAGCTCGATCTCGTTCCCCAGCAGGCTGCCGGGGGTCAGCGTGCCCTGCTCGATGGCGGCCTCCAGCTGCTGGGACAGCTGGAAGTACAACGGCACGGGGGAACTGCGGTCCACGCTCAGCCCCAGCCGCACGCTCGGGTCCACTTCTGGTTTCGGCACGGCCCGAGCGTAGCCCCGTGCGCTGTTGACGGGAAGTTGTGTAGTTCGGTTGTCCGGACATGCGCATTGACAGGAGGGGGCGCGGACCGCACTTTGTTTCCATGCGCATCGGGGTCATCGGTACGGGCCGCCTCGGCACCCTTCACGCCCGCACGCTCAGCAGGCACCGCGACGTCGGCTCGCTGATCCTCACGGACGCGGACCCCGCGCGGGCCCAGGCGCTCGCGCACCGGCTCGGTGAGACGGCGGCGCCCGGGGTGGACGAGATCTTCACCTGGGGAGTGGACGCCGTGGTGATCACGACGGCCACGTCCGCCCACGCCGAACTGATCGGTCGGGCAGCACGCGCGGGGCTGCCGGTGTTCTGCGAGAAGCCCATCGCCCCGGACCTCGCGGGCACGTTACAGGCGATCACGGAGGTCGAGGCCGCCGGGACCGTCCTGCAGATGGGCTTCCAGCGCCGTTTCGACGCCGGCTACACGGGCGCGCGCGAGGCGGTTCGCTCGGGCCGGCTCGGGCGGCTGCACACCGTACGGGCGGTGTCCGGCGACCCGGAGCCGCCGCCGGCCGGGTACCTGCCGCAGTCCGGCGGACTGTACCGGGACACCCTGATCCAGGAGTTCGACATCCTGCGCTGGGTGACCGGCCGGGAGGTCGTGGACATCTACGCCGCCGGGTCCGACGCGGGGCCCGCGATGTTCCGGGAGGCGGGCGACGTCGACACCGGCGCGGCGCTCCTCACCCTCGACGACGGCACGCTCGCCACGGTCACCGCGACGCGCCTGAACGGAGCCGGCTACGACGTGCGCATGGAGCTCGCCGGGGAGCGCGACCAGATCGCCGTCGGCCTGGACGACCGTACGCCGATCGCGTCCACCGAACCGACCGGGCCGCCGCCCGCGGACAAGCCGTGGACCGGGTTCCTGGAGCGGTTCGGGCCCGCGTACGAGGCGGAGCTGAACGCGTTCGTCGAGGTGGTGCGGGGCGAGCGGGCCAACCCCTGCGACGGGCGCGAGGCCCTCAGGGCGCTGCGGATCGCGGAGGCGTGCGAGCTGTCCCGGCGGGAGCGCAGACCGGTCCGGCCGACGGAGCCCGCGGGCGGGGCGGACGCGGTGTTCGACTGACGGGGCCGGGACCGGCTCCGGGGCCGGACCTGGGGTCAGGACGCCCGGACCGGCGGGACCGTCCCCCGGGCGACCGCGCACAGCACCTGAGTGCCGTCCCCGGGGAGGGCGAGCACGTGCGGGCGTGGCCGAGCGAGGGGGAGGCCGCCCGGGCTCCGGGCAGCCTGCTGAGGGGCCGGCTGTCCGGACCGCCCGAGCCGTGGCGAGGCCGGGTCCGGGGGACGCGGCCGCGGGGACCGGGGCTCCCGCGGTCGGCGGACGGGCGACGCACGGGGCGCAGGACCGCGGGACGCGGGACGAGCCCGCGGCGTCAGCCACCCTCCGTGTCCTCCAGGAGCCCCGCGTCGTGGGCGAGCAGGGCGATCTGCACGCGGTTGTTGAGGTCGAGCTTGGCCAGGATCCGGGAGACGTGGGTCTTGACCGTGGCCACGCTCATGAAGAGCCGCGCGGCGATCTCGGCGTTGGCCAGACCCCGGCCGACCGCGACGGCGACCTCGCGCTCACGGTCGTTGAGGGCGGCGATCCGCTCACGCGCGCGTGTGCGCCGCGTGTCGGCGGCGGTGCCGGCCACGTGCTCCATCAGCCGGCGGGTGACGGCGGGCGACAGGACGGGGTCACCGGCCGCGACCCGGCGCACCGCGGCGAGGATCTCGGCGGGCGGCGTGTCCTTGAGGACGAAGCCGGCGGCGCCCGCGCGCAGCGCCCGCAGCACCTGCTCGTCGGCGTGGAAGGTGGTGAGCACCACCACCTGCGGGGCGTCCTCGCGCCGGCGCAGCGTCTCGGTGGCGGCGAGCCCGTCCACCGTCGGCATCCGGATGTCCATGAGGACGACGTCCGGGCGGGTGCGGTCGACGAGCGCCTCGACCTCGCCGCCGTCGGCGGCCTCGCCGACGATCTCGACGTCGTCGGCGCCGCCCATCATGAAGGACAGCCCGGCCCGCACCAGGGGGTCGTCGTCGACGAGGAGCAGTCTGATCGCGGTCATGGGGTGTATGTCATCACGACGGGGCGGGGCGTGGACACGCCGAGCGGCCGATCCGCCGGGCCGCCGCCCCCGCGAGGAGGTCCCCCGTCGACACGTCCGGCGCGTCCGACACGTCCGGCGCGTCCGGCGCACGGCTCACCGCCGCTCCCCGGCCCCGGTGCCGGTCCCCGCCCGGCCCCAGGGCAGCCGGGCCCGCACCTCGAACCCGCCGTCGGGCGTGGGCCCGTGGTCCAGGGCGCCGCCCGCCAGGGTGGCCCGTTCGGTGAGGCCGATCAGTCCCTGCCCGGCACCGGGCACGGGCGGTACGCGCCCCTCGGGCGGGGGGTTGCGCACGGCCACGGTGAGGCCCTCCCCCGGCCCGCCGGCGACCGCCACGGTGACCTCCGTACCGGGGGCGTGCTTGCGGGCGTTCGTCAGGCACTCCTGGACGATCCGGTAGGCGGTGCGGCCGACGGAGGCGGGGACGGCGGCCGGGTCGGTGACCCGCTGCTCCAGGGCGACCTCCATGCCGGCCTGCCGGGACTCGGCGACCAGCGTGTCGAGCGCCGCGAGCGTCGGCTGCGGCCGGCCCGCGTCGTCGGACTCGCCGGCCCGCAGCACGCCGATGATCTCCCGCAGGTCCTGCAGCGCCTCGTGCGCGCTCTCCCGGATGACGCCCGCCGCCCGCGCGACCTCCTCCCGGGGCGCGTCGGGCCGGAACTCCAGGGCGCCCGCGTGCACGCTCAGCAGCGTCAGCCGGTGCGCGAGCACGTCGTGCATCTCCCGGGCGATGGCCTCGCGCGCGAGCCGCTGCGCCCCCTCGGCCCGCAGCCGCGCCTCCCTCTCGGCGCGCCGGGCCCGGTCCCTGAGGCTCAGCATGAGCTGCCGCTTGGACCGTACGAACATGCCCCAGCCGACGACCGCGACCAGCACCACCGTGAGGAGGGCGACCGAGGCGGGATACGGCAGGTCGGGGTCGGGGCGCCACCAGAAGTAGAGCGGGACGAGCGCCAGGTGGACGCCGGCCACCCACGCCACGTACCGGAAGGGGCGGTGCACGGCGAGCGTGAACAGGGCGATGACGGCGGCGCCGCCGGAGGTCTCCGAGACGAAGCTGACCGGGACCATCGCCACGGCCAGCCCGAGCGGCCGGCGCCGGCGCAGCCAGACCGCGGCGCAGGACAGCGCGCCGATCACCTGGTCGGCGAAGAGCAGGGGCTCGGGGACGGACGCGTTGGCGGCGAGCGCCTCGGCGGCCGCCAGGCCCACCAGGACGGCCAGCAGGAAGCAGGAGAAGTCGACGGCCCAGTCGCGCGCGGTGCGCCGTGGCCGGCGCCCGGAGCCGGCTGCGTCGGGGTCGAGTTCGTGGATCAGGGCGGACGGGAAGAACCACCTGCGCCCCGTGAACACCGGGACGGCCTGCGCCGCCTTGTCACCAGTCACGGTCGACAAATCTACGCACGCGGCGCCCGTGCCACCGCGTCGCGGACGGGATCGTCCACCAAAGTCGCACCGCCGCGGACTTTCGGCGCACCGGACGGCGCGGATCGTGGTCTTCGGTCGGGCCGGACGCGCCCCGCGGCCGATACCGGCAGGGGGTCCGCGGGGCGACAGTCGGTGGCATGAAGCAACTGCTGGAGTTCCTGGGTTTCATCGCGGTGGTGCAGGGTGCGGCGGGTCTGGTGAACGCGTTCTCCGACTGGCGCTGGGGCCTCGTGCAGCGGATCGGTCTCCTCGACGGCTACGAGGTCTACGCGAGCGTCGCCCTGCTCGTGCTGGGCGGCGCCCTGTTCGCCGCCGCGGAGAGCCGGAAGTCCGGCTGACCGCCGGCCGGCCGCCGTCAGGGGGTCTCCGGCAGCCCGTGCGTGCCGCACCCGGGGCGGGCCGCCGGGTCGTGGGACCGGATGGAGACGCCCGCGCCCGTGATCTCCCCGCCGGTGTGCCGGAACGCGGTCGGTACCGGGCCCTCCGGGAACAGGCGGCGTCCGGCGCCGAGCACGGTGGTGCCGGCCCGCTCCGGGTCGGTGAGGGTGCCGGAGACGACGTGCTTCGGCAGGGCGTTCAGCCTGCCGGCGGCCGGGTCGGCCGGGTCGGTCGCCTTCGGCCGGTACGCGGCGAAGACGTCGTACGTGCGGCGGCCGAGGAGGAAGGCGCCCACGCGGGAGGACACCCCGTCGACGAGGCGGCCGAAGCCCTCGTCGCCGTACGGGACGCTCCCGCCTCCCTGCGCGAAGCCGTCCCGGGTCTCCTCCCGGGGCCGCCGGGTGCCTGGTGGACGCCGTCGAGGGGGACGGAGGTGGTGACGACGAGCCTGCCCACGGCGGGTTCCTGCCTTCGGGTGCCCGGGGCGTGTGCGGTCATCGGCTCGGGCTCCGGCGGCGCCCGCGGCTCATCGGCGTGCGTCAGGTCGACGTCCGTTCGCCGCCAGCGCCCCGGGGTCCGGGGCGCTGGGATGGACGCATGAACTCGAACTCACCGATGAACCCTTCGGGAACCCTGTACGGCAAGGCGGCCCTGGTGACCGGCGGCAGCCGCGGGATCGGCGCGGCGACGGCGCTGCGGCTCGCGCGGGAGGGCGCGGACGTGGCCGTGACCTACGTGAACGGCAAGGAGGCGGCCGCGGACGTCGTGCGGGCCGTCGAGGCGCTGGGGCGCCGCGCGGTGGCCCTGCGCGCGGACGCGGCGGACGCGGAGGAGGCCGCCGGGGCGGTGACGGCCGCGGTACGTGCGCTGGGCCGGCTGGACGTCCTGGTGAACAACGCGGGCGTCGGGCTGCTCGGTCCGGTGGAGACCCTGTCCGTCGCCGACGTCGACCGGGTCCTCGCGGTGAACGTGCGCGGGGTCTTCCTGGCCTCGCAGGCGGCCGCCGCCCACCTGCCGGAAGGGGGGCGCATCATCACCGTCGGCACCTGCATGACCCAGCGCGTGCCCGGTCCCGGCGGGACGCTCTACGCGATGAGCAAGTCGGCCCTGGTGGGGCTGACCAAGGCCCTGGCCCGGGAGTTGGGCGGGCGCGGGATCACCGCGAACATCGTCCACCCGGGCCCGATCGACACCGACCTGAACCCGGCGGACGGCCCCTACGCCCCCGGCCAGGCGGCCATGACCGCGCTGGGCCGCTTCGGTACGGCCGACGAGGTGGCGGACACCATCGCCCACCTGGCGGGGGCGGCGTACGTCACCGGCGCGGAGTTCGCCGTGGACGGCGGACACGCGGCGTGAGACCTACGCGGCGCGGAGGGCCACGCGCGCGTGCGGGGCGTACCGGTGCCGTCAGGCCGGCCGGTGCGCCCCGGGGTCCCGCCGCCCGCCGGACCCGGTGGCGCCGTCGCGCCGCGCCGGTCCACCGGCACGACGGTGCGCAGGGCGGGCCGCCGTCGCACTTCCGTGCCCCACCGGTGCGCCGCGCGGGGTGACGGCGCCCCTCGGGACGCCGGTGCGCCGCGCGCGGTGTGCGCTCCCGCGGGGCGGCGATGCGTCCCGCGGGTCCGCCGCACGACGCACGGGTGGACCGTGCGTCGTGCGGGCTCTCCCGGCGTCAGCCGCCCAGTTCCCGGTGGCGGGCGGCCAGGGCGGTCGCGCCCTGTTCGGTCAGGGTGCCGAACAGGCGCAGGCGGGAGATGCCGCCGTCGGGGAAGATGTCCACGCGCGCGTGGGTGCCGACCGCCGGTTCGGGGAGGACGAAGCGGTGGTCGGTGTCGGGCTGGAGGCGGGTGCGGGGCAGGACCTCCCGCCACTCGCCGGTCCCGTCGGCGGCGGCGTCCCGCACCGACACCGAGGCCCAGCCGGCGCTGTTGCCCTTCAGGTACGCCGTGTCGATCTCCAGGGCGCGGATCTGCGCCTGGGCCACCAGCCGGTAGCGGATCCAGTCGTGCCCCCGGTCGCGGCGGCGCCGGGTCTCCCAGCCGTCGTCCATCTTGCGGGAGCGGCCGGGCTGGATGGTGTTCGTGGCCGGTGAGTAGAAGAGGTTCGACGCGTCCTCGACCTGACCGCCGTTCTCCAGGGCGACGACGTCGAAGGTGCCCAGGGCCGCCAGCCACGCCGGGTCCGGGACGACCTCGCCGTGCACGCGCAGGCGGGCGATGCCGCCGTCGGGGTGCTGGTTGAGGCGCAGGTGGGTGAAGCGCTGTTCGACCGACACGGCGAAGCCGTTGGCGGCGTGGCCGCCCACCGGGGTGCGCGGGACGAGCGTCGTCCACTTCACGTCGCCCGAGAGGAGCTCCTCCGGGGACGGCGATCCCGGTACCGAGGTGCCCTCGACGGACACGGCCTGCGGGTAGTTGCCGCGGAAGTGGGCGGTGTCCACGACGACGCCGCGGACGACTCCGGGGGCGCCGAGCCGGATCAGCGCCCAGTCGTGGTCCTCGTCGGCCGGCCAGGGGTGCTCGGCGGAGGTGCCGCGCCGGCGCCGGGTCTCCCAGCCGTCCATGACCTTGCCCTTGTGCCCGAAGTGCTCGGGGTCGAACTCGGCGCGTTCCGGCAGCAGCAGGTTCTCGCGCTGGGCGAAGAACTCGTCGTTGGCGGCGACGACACCGGCGCCGAGCCGGCGGTCGGCGAGGTCGGCGAGGTGGGTGAAGGGGAAGTCGGCGGTGCGGTAGTCGGCGTACGGGTCGCCGCCTCCGTAGGGGTTCGCGTCGCCGGTGAAGCGCGCCGACGGGGATGAGTGCTGCGCCGTCACGGTGATCCGGTCCTGCCTTTCGGGGTTCGGGGTTCGGGTCAGTGGGAGCGGGTGAGCAGACGGCCCTTCGGTTCGGTGAACTCGCCGCCGGCGACGATGCGCCGGCCGCGCAGCCAGGTGGACCTCACGACGCCGTACAGGGTCCTGCCCGCGTACGCCGTCACGGGGTTGCGGTGCTGGAGGGCCGCCGGGTCGACGGTGAAGGTCTCGTCGGGGGCGAGGACGGCGAAGTCGGCGTCGCGGCCGGGCGCGATGGCGCCCTTGCGGGCGTCGAGTCCGGCGAGCTCGGCCGTGCGCGTCGACATCCAGCGCACGACGTCCTCCAGGCCGTGGCCGCGCCTGCGGGCCTCGGTCCAGACGGCCGGCAGGCTCAGCTGGAGGCCGGATATGCCGCCCCAGGCGGTCGAGAAGTCGTCCGTCTTGAGGTCGGCGGTGGACGGGGAGTGGTCGGTGACGACGCAGTCGATGGTGCCGTCCGCCAGCGCCTGCCAGAGCAGGTCCTGGTTGGCGGCCTCGCGGATGGGCGGGCAGCACTTGAACTCGCTGGCGCCGTCCGGGACCTCCTCCGCGGTGAGGGTCAGGTAGTGCGGGCAGGTCTCGACCGTGACGCGCACGCCGTCCGCCTTGGCCGCGGCGATCAGGGGCAGCGCGTCGCCGGAGGAGAGGTGCAGCACGTGCACCCGGGCGCCCAGACGTTTCGCCTGGTCGACGAGGTGGGCGATGGCGGTGTCCTCGGCGTCGCGCGGGCGGGAGGCGAGGAAGTCGGCGTACTTCGGGCCGGCGGGCTGCGGGGCGGCGGCGAGGTGGTGCGGGTCCTCGGCGTGCACGATCAGCAGCCCGTCGAAGGCGGCGATCTCGGCGAGGGAACGGGCCAGTTGCTCCTGGTCCAGGTGCGGGAACTCGTCCACGCCGGAGGGCGACAGGAAGGCCTTGAAGCCGAAGACGCCGGCCTCGTGCAGCGGGCGCAGGTCCTTGACGTTGTCCGGCAGGGCGCCGCCCCAGAAGCCGACGTCGACGTGCGCCTTGTCGGCGGCGACCCGCTGCTTGGTGCGCAGGTGGTCGACCGTGGTGGTCGGCGGGAGGGAGTTGAGCGGCATGTCGACGAGCGTGGTGATGCCGCCGGCCGCCGCGGCGCGCGTGGCGGTCCAGAAGCCCTCCCACTCCGTGCGGCCGGGGTCGTTGACGTGCACGTGGGTGTCGACCAGGCCGGGCAGCAGGACGTCGTCGCCGAGGTCCTCCAGGCGGGCCCCCGCGGGGACGGGCGCGTCGTACGGCAGGACGGCCGTGATCGTGCCGTCGGCGACCGCGACGGACGCGGCGCGCGTCCCCTCGGGAGTGATGACGCGCGTCGAGCGCAGCACCAGTTCGGCGTCGGACACCCGGTTCCTCCTGACCTTCCACCCGGCCTGGACTTGACGTCCACCTGCGAAATTCAACGTTCTGTTGAAGGAGTCTTCACTCCCGGTCCCGCTCCGTCAAGGGCACACTTTCCCTACGGCCGCACCGGCGGCCACACCCTGGATGATTCCACGAAGCGGAAATATAATTTCGTCAAGCAGAATGTAGCTACGTACAAGCGGGCAGTCAACCGGCTGCCGGGTAGGCTTCTGCCCTTCCCGCCAGCCCCGAAAGGAACGCGCCGTGCCGACGTCCAGCGCCAGCACCACCGACTCCGCCCGGTCCGCCGCCAGTGGCGGCGTGCAGTCACTCGAGCGCGCCTTCGACCTGCTCGAACGGATGGCGGACGCGGGCGGCGAGGTCGGTCTGAGCGAGCTGTCCGCGAGCAGCGGACTGCCCCTGCCGACCATCCACCGCCTGATGCGCACGCTCGTGGCCTGCGGCTACGTGCGCCAGCAGGCCAACCGCCGGTACGCGCTCGGTCCGCGTCTGATCCGGCTCGGCGAGTCCGCCTCCCGGCTGCTGGGCACCTGGGCACGTCCGCACCTGGCCCGCCTGGTGGAGGAGACCGGCGAGACGGCGAACATGGCGCTGCTCGACGGGGACGAGGTCGTCTACGTGGCGCAGGTGCCGTCCAAGCACTCCATGCGGATGTTCACCGAGGTCGGCCGGCGCGTCCTGCCGCACTCCACCGGCGTGGGCAAGGCCCTGCTGGCCGGCTTCCCGCCGGAGGAGGTCCGGGCGCTGCTGGCCCGTACCGGCATGCCCGCCGCGACGGACAAGACCATCACCACCCCGGAGGGGTTCCTCGCGGCGCTGGAGGACGTCCGCCGCCGGGGTTACGCCGTCGACGACAACGAGCAGGAGATCGGCGTCCGTTGCCTCGCGGTGCCCGTGCCGGACTCCCCCACGGCGGCGGCGATCTCCATCTCCGGCCCCGCGGGGCGGGTCACGGAGGCGGCGACGGAGAAGATCGTGCCGCTGCTCCGGCAGATCGCGGCGGAGCTCTCCGAGGTGCTCACCGCGTCGGGCAACGGACCGGCCGCCTGACCGCCCGCACCGGCGACGGCCCCGGTCCCGGCCGGCGCCGTCGGCACACCCGGCGGACCGGGGTCGTGGAGCCGCGGACCGTGACGCCTTCCTGAAAAGTGCCACGGGCCGCGGCCGGTGACGGGCGCCGGGCCGGCCGGCCCGGCGCGCACGCACAGCCGTGCGTCAACTCCGCGGCGACCCGCCGAACAGCTCGACCGCGTCCCGCACCTCCCGCACGCCGCGCCCCAGCGCGCTCACCGAGCCGATCGCGCCGGCGATCAGCAGCAGCGAACGGCGCAGCCGGGGCACCTCGGGGCTGCCGTCGGCGGCCAGGGAGTCCAGCACGGCCAGTTCCTCCTCCGCGATGCCCCGGTCCGGGAACTCCGCGGGGTACGCGGCGAGTTGCCGGCGCAGCCGGGACACGGCGGAGCGCAGCTCCGTCACCCGCGGGTCCACGTGACTGCCGGGCATCCGCCTCTGCTCCACGCTCCGCACCACAGTCCTCCCCCTGGCACGTCGTTGTGCGCCTCCCGCCCGGCCCCAGCACACCCCGCCGGTCGGTGCGCGCCAGTAAACGCCACCCCGCCGCCCTCGCGCCAGTCCGCTGCGTCATCGACTTGCTCCACAGCGTGACGCCGCCGCCCGGGGCACCCGTCCCCTCGCGGCGCCCCACCGCCCTGCGGCCGGTGCGGTATGCAGGACGCATGACGACACATCACACGGCCCCGGGCACCCCGTCGGTGGCCGGGCTGCTGCTGGCCGCGGGCGGCGGGCGGCGTCTCGGCGGCCGGCCGAAGGCGCTGCTCACCCACCGGGGGCGGCCGCTCGTGGAGCACGCGGTGCGGGCGCTGCGCGCGGGCGGCTGCGCGCGCGTGCACGTGGTCCTCGGCGCGCGGGCGGACGAGGTGCGCGCCCGCGCCGCGCTGCCGGACTGCGTGCTCGTCGACAACCCGGACTGGGAACGGGGCATGGGCACCTCCCTGCGGGCCGGGCTGGACTCGCTGGCCGGAACCGGCGCGCGCGCCGTGCTGGTCTCCCTGGTCGACCAGCCCGGGATCGGGCCGGCGGCCGTCGCCCGGGTGCTCGGCGCGTACGTCTCGCCGGAGTCGCTCGTCTCGGCCGCCTACGACGGCGTACGCGGCCACCCCGTCCTGTTCGGCGCCGCGCACTGGACCCGGATCGCCGCGACTGCGACCGGCGACCGGGGGGCACGCACCTACCTGAGGGAGCACGCGGACCGCGTCGTGCTCGTCGAGTGCGGGGACGTGGCCGAGGCGTACGACATCGACACCGAGGCCGATCTGGCGCACCTCGAACGGGCGCCCCGCGGCAGCGGGTGAGCGATGGGGGAGGCACCCGGCGCCACGTTCCCTCGACTCAGAGAATCTCGACATCAACAAACCATTGAACTTCCACCATGAGGAAACTACTATCCACTGCTCAGAAGGGCCCGGCCTCTCTCCGGGCGTTCCCCAGCCGTACCCGGGCCGACCGGCACCCGGTGCCATGCCATGCCATGCACGCCTAAGGAAGTGACAGCTGATGTCCGCACCAGCGCCGTCCCCGCTGGCCATCGTCGACGCCGAGCCCCTGCCCCGGCAGGACGAGGTCCTCACCGACACGGCACTCGCCTTCGTGGCCGAGCTGCACCGTCGGTTCACGCCCCGGCGTGACGAGCTCCTCGCCCGCCGCGCCGAGCGCCGCGCCGAGATCGCCCGCACCTCCGCCCTCGACTTCCTCCCGGAGACGGCCGCCGTCCGCGCGGACGACTCCTGGCGGGTGGCCCCGGCCCCGCCCGCCCTGGAGGACCGCCGCGTCGAGATCACCGGTCCCACCGACCGCAAGATGACGATCAACGCCCTCAACTCCGGTGCGAGGGTCTGGCTCGCGGACTTCGAGGACGCCTCGGCCCCCACCTGGGAGAACGTGGTCCTCGGCCAGCTGAACCTGATCGACGCCTACACGCGGAACATCGACTTCACCGACCCGAGGTCCGGCAAGTCCTACGCCCTGCGCCCGAACGAGGAGCTGGCGACGGTCGTCATGCGCCCGCGCGGCTGGCACCTGGACGAGCGCCACCTCACCGACCCGGACGGCACCCCGGTGCCCGGCGCGCTGGTCGACTTCGGCCTGTACTTCTTCCACAACGCCAAGCGGCTGCTCGACCTCGGCAAGGGCCCGTACTTCTACCTCCCCAAGACGGAGTCGCACCTCGAGGCCCGCCTGTGGAACGAGGTGTTCGTCTTCGCGCAGGACTACCTGGGCATCCCCCGGGGCACCGTCCGCGCCACCGTCCTGATCGAGACGATCACGGCCGCGTACGAGATGGAGGAGATCCTCTACGAACTGCGCGACCACGCCTCCGGGCTGAACGCCGGCCGCTGGGACTACCTGTTCTCCATCGTCAAGAACTTCCGTGACGGCGGGGCGAAGTTCGTCCTCCCGGACCGCAACGCGGTCACCATGACCGCCCCGTTCATGCGCGCGTACACCGAACTCCTGGTCCGCACCTGCCACAAGCGCGGTGCGCACGCGATCGGCGGCATGGCGGCCTTCATCCCGTCCCGCAAGGACCCCGAGGTCAACAAGGTCGCCTTCGAGAAGGTCCGCGCCGACAAGGACCGCGAGGCCGGCGACGGCTTCGACGGCTCCTGGGTCGCCCACCCCGACCTGGTCCCGATCGCCATGGAGTCCTTCGACAGGGTCCTCGGCGACAAGCCGAACCAGAAGGACCGCCTCCGCGAGGACGTCGACGTCAAGGCGGAGGACCTGATCGCGATCGACTCGCTGGACGCCAGGCCGACGTACGCGGGCCTGGTGAACGCCGTCCAGGTCGGCATCCGCTACATCGAGGCCTGGCTGCGCGGGCTCGGTGCGGTGGCCATCTTCAACCTGATGGAGGACGCGGCCACCGCCGAGATCTCCCGCTCCCAGATCTGGCAGTGGATCAACGCCGGCGTCGTCCTCGACAACGGCGAGCGGGTCACCGCCGAGCTGGCCCGCAAGGTCGCCGCCGAGGAGCTGGCGAACGTCCGCGCCGAGATCGGCGAGGAGGCGTTCGCGGCCGGCAACTGGCAGCAGGCGCACGACCTGCTGCTGAAGGTCTCCCTCGACGAGGACTACGCCGACTTCCTGACCCTGCCGGCGTACGAGCAGCTCAAGGGCTGAGCCCCGCCGGGTCCGAGCGGCCCCGGGAGTTCCTCCCGGGGCCGCTCGCCCCTGTGCGGCGGAGGCGTTCCGGGGGCTCACTCCAGGGATGTCACTCCAGGTGCACCGACCAGTCCTGTTCCGCGGCCGGCCTGCCGTGCAGGTTCGGGACCCGCTTGAGCCAGTCCGGACGGCCCTGCTCGGTCCGCGCCGCCCGCCGGGCGTTCTCCTCCGCGAGCTCCCGGGCACTGGGGAAGTCGGTGGGCAGCCAGGCCTCGGAGGCGCGCGCCCGCGCGTGGAGGTAGGCCACGTACGCCTCACGGGCCTCGTCGGGCGTGGCGAAGCCCGGCTCGTCGGCCAGCCAGGCGTCGGGCACCTCCGCGAGGATCGAACGCAGCAGTTCCCCGGTCACCCGGGGGGCCAGCTCGGCGTCGGCGGCGCGGACGTCGGGGCCGTAGTGACCGAGGGCGTGGTGGCGGAAGTCGTACGCCTTGCGCGGGTCGGTGCCGTCCCAGCGGTGGTGGAAGATCAGTGCGGCCCCGTGGTCGATCAGCCACAGGCGTGGGGGCGCGGTGCCGAACGTCGGCCAGACCATCAGGTTGGAGCTGTGGACGGTGCGGTCGACGTTGACGGTCAGCGCGTCGAGCCAGACGATCCTCCCCGCCTCCAGCGGATCGACCGGGAACGCCTGCGCGACCTCGGGCGTGAAGTCGCGCGCGCCCGGCAGGTAGTCCATGCCGAGGTTGACGCCGGCGCTGGAGGCGTGCAGCTCCCGCACCTCCTGGTGCGGCTCGCCCTCGGCGACCGCCGGGTCGAAGTGCACCAGGACCAGCTCGGGGAAGCGCAGGCCCAGGGCGCGGGCCAGCTCGCCGACGATCACCTCCGCGACCAGGGCCTTGTGGCCCTGCGCGGAGCCGGTGAACTTCACGACGTAGGTGCCCAGGTCGTCGGCCTCGAAGACGCCGGGCACGGACCCGCCGGAGTGCAGGGGCGTGATGTAACGAGTCGCGGTGACGTATCTCAGCATTCTCCAAGGCCCCACAGGTCGTTTGCCTTATGTTCCACGGCCGCCTCCGACACGAGGCGGCCCGGGGAAACCTCCCCGATCAGCCCTGGGGAGAATCGGGGGAGTCTCGACCGGCATGCTCGCCCCCTCCCCCGGCAGTCCGTCGATGACGGTGCGCCCCGCTTCCGGCCTCCGGCACAAAGCGAGCATAGTAACCCCGCGTGACAGCCGGGGAAGAGCGCCCGAGCCGTCGCGCCGGCGTCACCACGGACTCCCCCGCCTCCGGCGTGGTCGAGGCGTAGGTGCCCGACGTGTGCACCGCACCGGGCCGATGTGCCCTGTCGGCGGGCTCTCCCGCCTCGGCGGAACCCGTGGACCCCCTGGATCTCGCCGACCGTGCGGGCGTCGGAGTCATCCGGTTCCCCGGCCGGGACCCGAAGCTCGAGGACCGTCCGCCCACCCGCCTGCCGGACGGGACACCGGCTCGGGAACCCCGGCTCGACCAGCCCCGTGACCGGCAGCTGCGGGGCAGCCCTCACAGGAGTGGTCCTCCCGCCAACGTGCGGGTTCCTGACGGGAGATGAGCGACACGGTCCCCTGTTATGGTACGCCGATGTCGTCGATCAAGCAGTTCCAGGTCACCTTCGACTGTGCGGAGCCCGAGCGTCTCGCCCGCTTCTGGTGCGAGGTGTTGGGGTACGCCGTACCGCCGCCACCGGCGGGGTTCGCCACGTGGGACGATTTCAACCGCTCCCAGGCTCCCGAGGAGCGGGGTTCCTGGTTCGCCTGCACTGATCCCTCGGGCGTGGGCCCCCGCCTGTACTTCCAGCGCGTCCCCGAAGGCAAGGTCGTCAAGAACCGGGTGCACCTCGACGTGAGGGTCGGTACCGGACTCGTGGGGGAAGAGCGCCTGGCCGCGCTCGAGGCCGAATGCGCACGGCTGGTCCCGCTCGGCGCGGTACGCGTGCGACTCCTGTACGACGGCAATGACGCGTGCATCGTGATGCAGGACATCGAGGGCAACGAGTTCTGTCTCGACTGAGCGTCCTCCCGCCGGCGAGGTGGGAGGTGGGCCGTCGCCTTCCCCCGACCTCTCCGGTCCCCTGACGGGCTCGTGCGCGGCGGGCAGGGCGACGTCGAGCCCCCGATCGCCGGTCACGGTCGCGTGGTGGGGAACGCGTCTCGTGCGGCGATCATCGACGCGGATGATCTCCCGGACGCCCGGCCCGACGGGCGCGGGGCCTTTCCCGGAAGGACCACCGCGCCCCGGCCCGGACCGCCCGCCGGCAGCCCGGCGGACCGGTCGTGCCGGTCTCCGGGCGCCCGCTTCAGGTGACGTCCAGGTCGGTGTGCAGCAGGTGGTGGTCCGAGTACGGGGTGGGATGCACCCGGTGCTCGAGCGGGACGACGCCCCGCAGGAAGACGTAGTCGAACTTGCTCTGCCAGTCGGTGGTCGGCTTGCAGGTGCCGGTGGGCGTGGGACGGCACCGGGGGTCCGTGTCCTCGGCCAGTTCCCACATCCCGGTGAGTTCGGGGGCGTCCGGCACGGCGTTGAAGTCGCCGAGGACGATCGCGCGGTCGTGCCGGGCGACGGCTGCGGCGAGCACGCCGGCCTGGTCCGCTCGGACCGCCTCCTGGCGTCGTTGGGCGAGGTGCGTGTTGAAGACCCGGACGCGCCGGCCGTCCACCGTGGTGGTGACCGCCATGTACCCACGGTCCTCGGATCCGCCGTCGGGGTACTCCACGCTGACGTGGTCCGTCATCGGTGCCGCCGAGAGGACCGCCTGGCCGTAGGCCCCCGGATTCCAGGGCATGCCGCCACAGCGGCCCCAGTTCCGCAGGACCGTCCCGTACTCGACGTGGTAGACCAGCCCGTGGAGGTCCTCCAGGTAGTCCCGGATCCTCTCGACGTCACGCACGCACGCTTCCTGCAGGCCGACGACCTGGGGAGCGTACGCGGCGATCTCCGCCGCCCGGTCGACGTCGCTCTCCTCGCAGGGGTTGCAGAGGTTCCACGTCATGACCCGGTTCGGCACGACGTCCCTGACGGCTTCGGCGGACAGTGGTCTGGAGGGGGCGCCGTTCGGCGCGCCGGGGCCGACGAGCACCATGCAGGCCACGATCAGGGCGCCCGCCAGCACACGCGTGCTCCTGCCGAGCAACATCGCCTCCCCGAAGTGGATCCCCACGGCCTCTGACGTCTGCACGTACGAGGTTATGGGACGGGGTGTCAGCGCAGCGTATGGAGTGCCGGATCCCGTCACGCCCGGACGAGCGGACGTCCCGGATCGGCGTTCCTCCCCGGGCGAGCTCCGTGACCGCCCCCGGGCGGGTGGGGCGGGACGGTGCGCGGGGACGTCACGGACACCGGGGGCCGCGCCCGTCACCGGCGGCGCGCCCCGTTCCCCCCGCGCGGCCCCCTGGGCCACGCCCACCGGTGGTCCGTCTCCCCGTTCCACGCCGTCGTCCTCGGCGGCACGGTCCGCAGCACCGCCCGGGCCGCCGCCGGCCGGCATGACCTCTGAGGTCATCGACCGCGCTCCCCGGATGCGGCACTGTGGTGCACGTCGACGAGACCACTGACGAGGGTCTCGGCACCCAAGCCCGAGGAGCGCATCATGACCGTCAAGTCCCCCGGAACGTCCACGAGTTCCGTCGCCGACACCACCCGCCGCGTCGTTCAGGAGTTCCTCGTCGCCCGGCTGGCCGGGGACACCGGGCGGCTCGTCGAGATCTTCGCGGACGAGGTCGACTGGCTGCTCGCCGAGAACCCGGCCGTCCCGTGGATCCGGCCGCGCTCCACCGGTGCCGAATGCGCCGCCCAGTCCGCGGAGCTGGCCGAGCACACGGTGGCCGAGGACGCGCGGGCCTCCGTCGACGCCTTCCTCGTGGACGGCACCGACGCCGTCCTGACGGGGCACCTCTCGGGCACCGTGCGCGCGACGGGCAAGTCCTTCGCGGGCCCCTTCGCACTGCGCCTCACCGTCGAGGACGGCCGGATCACCCGGCACCACCTCTACGAGAACAGCCTGTCGGTCGCCGAGGCGTGCACCCCTTCGCCCTGAGTGCCGGCCTCACCGGCACCGGAGCGGACCGGCCTCAGGGGCGCGCGGCCACCCGGGCGAAGCGGTGGGTGAGTTCCCGCCAGGCGGCCGACGACGCGGGTTCGTCGGCCCGCGCCCGCTCGTACAGCAGGTCCCGGTCGAAGCCCTGCGCGCGCAGCAGTTCCGCGTCCCAGTCGCGGATCCCCTCGGCGGCCGCCTCGGGGTGGAACTGCAGGCCCCAGGCGCACTCGCCCAGACGGAAGGCCTGGTGGGGGCACCGTTCGCTGTCCGCCAGCCATACGGCTCCCGGCGGGAGTTCGGTGATGGCGTCGACATGGCGCTCGATGGCGGGCGTCACGGCGGGCAGTCCGCCGAAGAGCGCGTCCTCGCGGGCATCGGGACGCAGCCGGACCGGCGTGCTGCCGTACTCCGGCTCACCGTGCCGGCCCTTCACGGTGCCGCCCGCGACATGGGCGAGGAGCTGACCGCCCAGGCAGATCCCCAGCATGGGGGTGGCTTCCCGGAGTGCCTGGCCGGTGAGGCGGCGCAGGGCGGGGAGCCAGGGGGCACGGTCGTCCTCGTCCGGGAGGAAACCGCCGCCGAGGACGACCAGCGCCCGGTGGTCCAGGAGTCCGGGGAGCGGTTCACCGGCGTAGGCGCGCACCACCTCCGGGCGCAGCCCGGACTCCCGCAGCCATGCGCCGACACGGCCGGGACCGCCGTTCGGCGTGTTCTGGACGACGAGCACGCTCTGCCCCGAGGTGGCCTTCATCGGGATCTCGCCTCCCGGCTCGGTGGGTGGAAGGAGTCGGCAAGGCGCATTCTCCCGGTCCGGGGCGCGGTACGGTGCCGGCGCAGCGGGGCCCGGGACGATCCGGACGAGAGGCCCTAGCCGGGCCGCCCGTTGCGGAGCATGCGCAGCACGGCCCGCTCCGCGGGTCCCTGGGTGGCGGGGATGCCGTGCGCGCCCTCGTTCCCGAGGTGGGGCAGCACGGAGGCGACCGTCTCGCCTTCCTCGTACAGCTCGATCACCCGCGGGTTGATGTAGGAGGCACGGCAGACCGCGGGGGTGTTGCCGAGGTACCCGGCCACCTCGCGCGCGGCCCGCGCGATGGCCCGCCGCCGGGCGGTCCCGGTGCGCGCGACGGGCTGCGAGACGGCCAGCGCCACGGCCGCCATGACGGTGGCGTGCCAGGTGCGGAAGTCCTTCGCGGTGATCTCCAGGCCGGCCAGTTCCTTGAGGTACACGTTGACGTCCTCGCCGCTCACCTCGTGCCAGGAGCGCCGTTCCCAGTAGGCCAGGAGCCGGTCGCCGCCGCCCCGGCGCCGCATCAGGGCGGTGAGGCTGCGGCAGGCGGCGGGGTCCGCCACCGTCCGGACGATCTCCCTGCCGTGCTTGCCGGTGTAGGTGAACAGGACCGCACCGGCCCGGCGGCGGGAGTGTTCGCGCAGCAGCGTGGTGAGGCCGTAGCTGTTGTTCAGCTCGGTGTAGCGGTCGCTGCCGATGCGGAAGAAACTGAGGTCGAGCAGGCGCACGGCCGTGGCCAGCACCCGCTGCCGGGTCAGCCCCCGGTCGCCCAGATGGCCTTCGACGGCCTCCCGCACCGCGGGCAGGACCTCGGCGACGTCGAGCACGTGCTCGTGCTTGGCCCGCTCCTGCTCGGCGCGGAACCGCGGGTGGTACAGGTACTGGCGGCGTCCGGCGGCGTCGGTCCCCACGGCCTGCAGGTGTCCGTCGGCCCGGGTGCAGATCCACACGTCGCGCCAGGCCGGCGGTACGACCAGCTCGCGGATCCGGGCCAGCTCCGCGGGATCGCGCAGCGGTTCCCCCCGGGCGTCGAGGTACCGGAAGCCGCGCCCGTGCCGCAGGCGGTGGTACCCGGGGTCGGTGGGACGGCTGTGGCGGAGACGCATCCCGGCCTCCTCTCCTCGCCCGGTGCCCGGCAGGTCATCTGGTTCCCCGATCCCGCCCGGCCAACCGGATCGCGGGGCCCCGGGCGGCCGTCTCGCGCAGCCAGGTGTGGGCCGCGTCGTGCGTGTGCACCGGGTGCCACCGCACGGCCTCCTGCGGCGGGACCGCCTCGTACGGCGCCGGCGTCCGCGAGACGCCGCCGGGCCGCACCGGGACGGTCGGCGAGGTCGCCCCGCCGGTCGTCTTCCTGCTGGCCCCGCTGGTCGCCTTCCTGCCGGCCGACGACGCCTCCTTCATCACCGGCGCCGAGATCCCGGTCGACGGCGGGCTGACCGCGCACGGCGGGGTCAAGTCCGTCCCCGACGCCCCCCTGTGTCCGGACGGCCGCGCGGCACCCCGCCGGCCAGCAGCGGGTTGGGCAGCGGCCGGTAGCGGGCGTCGGCGCCGTCCGCGCCGGTCCAGCGCAGCAGCAGGTTGGTCTTGCCGGGGAGGGTGGGGGCGGTGCGCAGGGCGGCGGCCTCGGGGAGGTCGTGGCGGGCCAGCTCGCGGTGGACGGCGGGCCACGGATCGAGGCCGGGGTGGTGTTCGGCCAGGGCGGCGGCGATCTCGATGAGGTGGTTGACGACCAGGCAGTACACCAGCCGCTCCCAGCCGGCCTCCCGGGACACCGCGGGCAGCGGGGTCGCGCCGGCCGCCGCCCCGGCCGCCTCCGGCAGGAGCTTCACCCCCTCGGCGTCCCGGAACAGCGCCTGTACGGGGGTGCCGCCGGCGTCCACGGCGACCAGGGTGTTCTGCAGGTGCGCCTCGAGGACGACGCCGTGTCCGGCGAAGGCCGTCAGGACCGGCGGCACGACCCGGGCCAGGTACGCCTCCCACCAGGCGGCCGGGTCGGCGGCGGCGGCGAGCGGGTTGCCCGCGAAGCCCTCGACCAGCGCCGCCGCGAGGTACGGGGTCGCGCCGGGCAGCAGGTGCGCGCGCAGGCCGTCGCGCACGACGACGGCCAGCTGTTCGTGGGCGAAGTCCGCGGTGCGGTGGCCGCGGTCGCTCAGCCAGGCCGCCGTACCGTCGAGGGCGGCGAAGGCGGAACGCACGGCCGTGTCGGTCCCGCGCAGCTTCAGCAGGTCGTGGCGCCACAGCCGGCGGATGTCGTTGGTGATGCGCACGTCCAGGCTGAACTTCAGGAACAGGTCGCGGCCGGGCGCGTACAGGGTGCGGACGGCGGCCGTGGGCCACACCGGGAACGCGGTCTCGCCCAGCCGCACCAGGCGGCCGTCGGCGAACGCGGGGGCGAGGTCCCGGGCGGCGAGGTCCAGCTGCCAGGGGTGGGCGGGCAGCAGGCGGTAGCCGGGCGGGGCCGTGCCCAGGCGGTCGAGGGCGCGGGTGTCGCCCTCCTCGACGACCGTGTCCTCGCGCAGTCCGAGCAGCGTCAGCGGGAAGCGGGCGTGCGCCTCGGGCGCGTACGGCAGCCAGCAGGGCGCGGGGCCGCCGCCGCGCGCCTTGGGGGCGGGATGGTGGGTGTGGCCGGTGAGCAGGGACTGCTCGGAGCGCAGGTACGGGTCGTCGGGCGGGGTGGCCCGGGCCCGCGCGGCGAGCAGCGCGGCCACCGCGTCCCGGCTGTCGATCATCTCGGCGGGCAGTTCGTGGTTGGTCAGGCCGGTGTGCCGGCGCAGCTCCTCGGCGACGAGTTTCACCAGCTCGGTGTGGTCGATCCGGTGCCAGGCGCCCGCCGTGCGGACCTCGGGCGCGGCGGGGCGCCGGGTGCCGCGCACCCGCAGCAGGCGGTCCGTGCCGGGCAGGCGGTACGTCCGGAGCCCACCGGGTCCGTGGCCGCGCCGCGCGCCCGGTCCGGTCAGGTCGTCCGGCACGGGCTGGGCCACCTCGCGCAGCAGGCAGTTCAGCAGCGGCACGGCCGCGTACGCGTCGGCGCGCCCGGCGAGGTCGGCGCGGCGCGGCGCGTCGTCGTCTGCGGGCGGGGGCATGAGGTCCACGCGTTCCACTGTTTCCCTACGGTCTGTCCGGGCGGGGACGATCAGTATGTCTGTCGTCGTCCGCCCGTCCGTTCCAGCGTGTGCGTACCCGAGGAGCCCGCCCGTGCACCGTCCCCCCACCGCCGAGACCGAGGTCGCCGACGAGCTGGCCGCCGTACGGCCCGGCCTCGTGCCCCGGTACGCGGACGCGCTGCCCGGTGCCCGCGCGGCCGTGCTGACCCGGCTGTGGCGCGGCCTCGCGCACGAGCCGCTGCCGTGGATCGTCCGCCGCGAACCGGGCCGTGACGGACTCACCCTGTGCCTGGCGGACGGGCGGCGGCTGCACGGCCCGCGGGCGGACCCGTACGCGACCGGCGCGTACGTCACCGCCGTACGGCTCGACGCGGCGGTGTACGACGATCCGGCACGGCTGATGGCGGACCTCGCCGTACCGCACTCGGCGGCCTTCGCGGCCGAGCTCGGGCACAGTGCCGCCTCGTTGGCGCTCTCGCGGGCCGGGCGGACGGATCACCCGAAGGAGTGGCCGCGCACCGACTGGGAGTGGGAGCAGCGGGTGGTCGACGGGCACCCGTTCCACCCCAACTGCCGGTCCCGGCCCGGCTTCTCGGTGGCCGAGCAGCTCGCCTACGCGCCGGAGCACCGGCCGCTGGTGGAACTGGGTCTGCTGCCGGTCCCGGCGGAGGAGTGCCTGGTGACCGGGGCCTGGCCGGACCGGCTGCGGGACGGCGGGCGGGTGGTGGTGCCGGTGCACCCCTGGCAGGCGGCGCACGTGCTGAAGCGGAAGGGGGAGGGCGAGGAGCGGCTCGCGGCGCATCCGCTGATGGCGCTGCGCACCCTCGCGCTGCCGGACGGGCCGCACGTCAAGACCGCGCTGAGCGCCCGTCTGACGTCCTCGGTGCGGGACATCTCGCTCGGCTCGGTCGCCGCGTCGGCGGTGCTGTCGGACTTCGGGGAGGCGGTGGCGGCGCGGACGGACGGACTGCTGCACGTCACCCGCACCCTGGGCGCCGTGGCGGCCGGGTCCCCCGATCTCGCGGCCGTCCTGCGCGAGTCGCCCCGGGTGTACGCGGCGGACGGGGAGCGGGTGGTGCCGGTGGCGGCCCTGGCGACCGCCGGGCCGGCCCGCTCGGGGGCCTGGCTGGCCGCGCTCGCCCGGCTCGCCCTGACGGTCGGGCTGCGGCTGCTGGAGCTGGGGGTGGCCCTGGAGGCGCACGGCCAGAACCTCCTGGTGGTGCTGTCGCCGGCCGGGGACCCGCTGCGGCTGGTCTACCGGGACCTGGCCGACATCCGGGTGGGCCCGGCCCGGCTGGCTCGGCACGGCGTCCCCCTTCCCGGGCTGCCCGCGCGCATGGTCACGGACGACGAACGCGCCCTGCGGCGCAAGCTGTTCGGCTCGCTGGTGGCGGGCGCGCTGGCGGGGGCGGCGGGGTCGGGACCGGCGCTGCGGGCGGCCCTGGAGACCGCCGCGGGGGACCTGCCGCGCACCCCTGACCTGGCCGCGCTGCTCGGTGAGCCGCTGCCCGCGAAGGCGCTGACGCTGATGCGGCTGTCGCCGGGGACCGCAGGGGACCAATGGGCGGAACTTCCCAATCCCCTTCAGCCCGAGCGGATGTGATCACCCGTTTTGGAGGGCGGCGCATCCGATCATTAGGATCCGCCGATGATCACAAGAAAACGGCCGGTGGCAGGCGTCTGCGCCCTGCTCGCCGCACTGACGGCCGGGCTCGTCGCCTTCCCGGCCGCGGCGGCCGCCGACGAACCCACGGGCCGGGACGCGCCCAAGGTGAACCTCGTCCTCGATGTGAGCGGCTCGATGCGGGCCCGGGACATCGACGGCCGGTCCCGGATGGCGGCGGCGAAGCAGGCGTTCAACGAGGTGCTGGACGCGACGCCGGAGGAGGTCGAGCTGGGCATCCGCACCCTCGGGGCGAACTACGCCGGCGACGACCGCGAGGAGGGCTGCGAGGACACCGCGCAGCTCTACCCGGTCGGCCCGCTGGACCGCACCGAGGCCAAGACGGCGGTGGCCACGCTGACCCCGACGGGCTGGACCCCGATCGGGCCGGCCCTGCTGAAGGCCGCCGACGACCTCGAGGGCGGCGACGGCTCCAAGCGCATCGTGCTGATCAGCGACGGCGAGGACACCTGTGCCCCGCTCGACCCGTGCGAGGTGGCCCGGGAGATCGCCGCGAAGGGCATCGGCCTGACCGTCGACACCCTGGGCCTGGTGCCGAACGTCAAGATGAGCCGGCAGCTCAGCTGCATCGCCGAGGCGACCGGCGGGACCTACACCTCGGTCGAGCACCAGGACGAACTCACCGACCGGGTGAACGAGTTGGTGGACCGTGCGGCCGAACCGGTGGTGACGCCGGTCGCCACGGAGGGCGCCGCCTCGTGCACGAGGGCGCCGACGCTGGGGTCCGGCCTGTACACCGACCGTGAGGAGTTCGGGCAGCAGCGCTGGTACCGCGTGGAGCTGCCGGCGGGACAGGAGCTGCGCGCCTCGGTGAGCGTGGCGGCGGACCGGGCCGTGCGCCCGGACTACGGCGTGCTGCTGCGGGCGGTCACGGTGCACGGCCGTGAGATCGTGCGCGGCGAGGCCACGGGCAACGGCCGCACGGACGTGCTGTCCACCGGGCTGCGCTACCCGAGGCCCGAGCGGGAGGACGACGACGGCGGCAAGCCGGCCGCCGAGGTCGTGTGTCTGGCGGTGACCAACTCCTTCTCCGCGGACTCCGGGGTGAAGACCACGCCCGGTCTGCCGCTGGAGCTGACCGTCGACGTCGTGGACGGCCCGGACGGCTCGAGCGACGTGGCCTCCTTCGGCCTGGGCCGGGGCTGGTGGCTGCTCGGCGCGCTGGTCCTCACCGGGTTCCTCGCCGGTCTCGTCTGGGGCTGGCTGTCACGCTGGCGGATCGCCGTCTGGAGGACCAGCTGATGCGCGTCACACGTGTGCTGGGCGCCGCCCTGCTGACGCTCGGACTGGCCGCCGCCCCCGCCGCGGCCGACTCCTCGCCGTCCCCGAAGGCGCCTGAGGACGGCGGGGCGCCCACCCGCGCGGGCACCTCGTTCCGTACCGCGACGGAGGTCGAGCAGGGGCAGACCGCCACGGCGCGTGCCTCCACGGGGGACTACCTGTACTGGTCGTTCCCGGCGGACGCCGGACAACGCCCCACCGTCCACGCGACGGTGAAGCTGCCCGAGAGCCACGCGGCACAGACCTGGCAGATCGACGTGTACGACGGCCTGCGCCGCCGCCAGGCCTGCCAGTACGGCGCGCAGACCCGCACCGCCGGGACGGACAAGGCCTCCGTGGAGCTGGAGTGCGTGCTGCGCACGGTCCGCGCCTGGTCGGAGCCGTGGGCCGACGACCCGCTGCCGGGCACGTACTACGTCCGGCTCACGGCGCTGCGGCTGCCGACGGCCGACCTGGGCCAGGCGGTGGAGGCCGAACTCCGGGTCGGCTCCAAGGACGTCGGCGGCGCGGCGGCGGTGGACGGCTCGCTGTCGGAACCCCTGGTGCCGGGCATCGCGATGACGTCCGGGGCCGGGGAGGAGGAGAAGGACGACGACTCCGGCTCCCCCGTGCTGGCCGGTCTGGAGCCCGAGGACGGCTGGTCCTCCGGCTGGTGGTCCGACCGCTGGGTGTGGACGGCGGCGGGCGGTGCGCTGGCCGCGCTGGCGGGTGTCGCCGGGTACCGGCTGACCCGCGGGTCCGGCCGTCCGCCCCGGGTGCCGCCGAGCACGTGACGCAGTGTCGGAAGGCCCGCCCGGTGCGGGCCTTCCGCCGTTCCCTCACCCCTCCCGCAGGGCCTTGGCGAGCGTGCCGTCGCCGGTCACCTCGACCCGCCCGGCGCGCACCGCGTCGGCGACGGTCAGCTCGCCCCGGCTGATCGCCGTACGGGTCGCGGCGTCCAGGACCAGCCGGGCGTCGGGCTCCCGGGGGGCGGGACCGTCGCCGTACGCGGGACCGTCCCCGGCGCCGACGTGCAGGTGGAACGTCCCTTCCTCCAGCCGGACCTCGACCAGCCCCTCGCCCGGCAGCGCCCGCAGCAGGGGCAGCGCGAACCAGTGCGCCCGCACCGCGTCCGTGGGCCGCCGCTCCCCCAGCCCGGCCTGCCCCCACTCACCCAGCGCCTGCAGCACCGGCAGCAACGCGCGCCCCCGTGCGGTGAGTTCGTACACGTACGCCGCGCCGGGCGGGGGCAGCCGCCGCCGGGTCGTCAGCCCGTCGCGCTCCATGTCCTTCAGCCGCGAGGCCAGTACGTCCGTGCTGACGCCGGGCAGGTCCGCGTGCAGGTCGGTGTAGCGCCGCGGGCCGGCGAGGAGTTCGCGGACGATCAGCAGGGTCCAGCGGTCGCCGACGGCGTCGAGCGCGCGGGCGGCGGAGCAGTACTGGTCGTAGCTTCGGCGAGGTGGCATGCCTCGCAGTCTAGACATGTCGTTGGACTTTCCAAGCGTCCACTTGGTAAAACCAAGCAACACCAGAAACCGGAGGGGCGCATGGAGTTCCGGCAGTCGAGCAAGCTCAGCGAGGTCTGTTACGAGATCCGCGGCCCGGTCATCGAGCACGCCAACGCGCTGGAGGAGGCGGGGCACAGCGTGCTGCGCCTGAACACCGGCAACCCGGCGCTGTTCGGCTTCGAGGCGCCGGAGGAGATCCTCCAGGACATGATCCGGATGCTCCCCCAGGCGCACGGCTACACGGACTCGCGCGGGATCCTCTCCGCCCGCCGCGCGGTGGCCCAGCGCTACCAGACCCTGGGCCTGGAGGTGGACGTGGACGACGTCTTCCTCGGCAACGGCGTCTCCGAGCTGGTGTCGATGGCCGTGCAGGCCCTGCTGGAGGACGGCGACGAGATCCTCATCCCGGCACCGGACTTCCCCCTGTGGACGGCGGTGACGACCCTCGCCGGCGGCAAGGCGGTCCACTACCTGTGCGACGAGCAGGCCGACTGGTACCCGGACCTGGACGACATGGCCGCGAAGATCACCGGCCGCACCAAGGCCGTGGTCCTCATCAACCCCAACAACCCCACCGGCGCGGTCTATCCGAAGGAGGTCGTCGAGGGCGTCCTCGACCTGGCCCGCCGGCACGGCCTGATGGTCCTCGCCGACGAGATCTACGACCAGATCCTCTACGACGACGCCGTGCACCACTCGGCCGCCGCGCTCGCCCCCGACCTGGTGGTCCTCACCTTCTGCGGCCTGTCCAAGACGTACCGGGTGGCGGGCTTCCGCTCCGGCTGGCTGGTGGTCACCGGCCCGAAGCAGCACGCGAAGGACTACCTCGAGGGCCTGACCATGCTGGCCTCCATGCGCCTGTGCGCCAACGCCCCCGCCCAGTACGCCGTCCAGGCCGCGCTCGGCGGCCGGCAGTCCATCCGCGAGCTGACCGCACCCGGCGGGCGGCTGCGCGAGCAGCGGGACGTGGCGTGGGAGAAGCTGAACGAGATCCCCGGCGTGAGCTGCGTGAAGCCGAAGGGCGCGCTGTACGCCTTCCCGCGCCTGGACCCCGAGGTGCACAAGATCCACGACGACGAGAGGTTCGTCCTCGACCTGCTGCTGCAGGAGAAGATCCAGGTGGTCCAGGGCACCGGGTTCAACTGGCCGAGGCCCGACCACTTCCGCATCCTCACCCTCCCCCACGCGGAGGACCTGGAGGCCGCGATCGGCCGCATCGGCCGCTTCCTGAGCGGCTACCGGCAGTAGGGACCGGGAACCGCCGGCCGGACGGTCGCGTCGATCACGGCATGCGAGAAGAGAGAGTGGGCTGCGCGGGCGCCCTCCCTCCGGCCGCTGGCGCCGTCGTGGCGGCGCTCGCGGCGGGCGTGCTCGCGCTCGGGATCTGGGGTCTGCTCAGCTGGTGGACGCCCTGCCAGCGGCCGGAGGTCGTGCACTAGCGGCCGTGGCGGGTCCGCCGGATCAGGACTTCAGGGTGTAGAAGCGCATCGGGGAGTTCGGCCGGAAGCCGATGCGGGGGTACACGGGCGCCCCGGCGGCGGTCGCGTGCAGGGTGGCCCGGGTCGCTCCCGTGGCCCGGGCGCCCTCGTGCAGTGCCTTGCGCGTCACCGCCTCCCCGTAGCCCCGGCGCTGCCACTCCGGGTCGGTGGCGACGAGCAGGACGAAGAGGCGGCCCTGCGCCTCCACCGTGGCGGCGCAGGCCACGGGGGTGCCGTCCCGTACGCCCAGGTAAGCGTGCACCCTGTCCTTCCACAGCGCGGAGCGGACGAGGCCGTCACGGCCGTCCTCCGGCGGGAACCCGTAGGCACGCGAGTTGATGTCCGCGAAGGCCCGCAGGTGCTCCTCGCCGGTCACGCGTACGAACGCCAGGTCGGGGTGGTCCGGTTCGGGGAGGGGCAGCAGGTCTCCCGCCATGCCCGTGCCGGGGAAGGCGTACGCGAGGCCGACCCGCTCGGCGGCCGCCCCCAGCCCTGCGCGCGCCTCGTCGTCGAGGAGGTCCTCGAAGACCCACAGGAAACCCGGACGGCTCTTCGAGCGCATGATCTCCGCCGCCTCCTCCAGGCGCCGCCCCACGAGTCCGGCGCCCGTGCCGACACCGGTCAGCGTGACGCAGTTCCAGAAGGCGAAGCGGCAGTCGGCCCACCGGACGGCGATGCCCGGAAGGTCACGGACGTCCGCGTCCGGGTCCCGGTCGAGCACCATGATCCGCCAGACGGCGGCGAGTTGTTCCATCGATTCGATCGAGTCCGCGAGATCGTGCACGGATCCCCCTCCAGTCGCCGGGTGTGCGGAAGTCCTCCGAGCAGTACGAGTAGTACACGCCCCGCGCCCTCCGCGGGGCCCGCTCGTCCCGCTCCGGCGTGCCGTGTCGCCCCCGCGAGCCCGGCATGATCCGAACGAGAGGCCCTAGGCCGCTCGACCCGCCGGGTGGAAGTTGACGCGTTCGCTGACGACGGGGAAGCCGGCCTCGGCGAAGTTGGCGGCCATGGGGAAGTTGCCCCGGTCCGTCGCTCCGCTGACGAACTCCGCGCCTTGTGCGACGAGGAAACGGGTGCACTCCGCGAGCAGGTCGTAGGCGTAGCCGTGACCGCGCTGTTCCGGGACGACTCCGATGAAGCCGATGGCCGGTCCGGAGGGGTTGTGGACCGGGATGTGGATGCCGACCAGGTCACCCCCCGGCGTGTGCGCGGTCCGCCACCACTCCCGCGGGGAGGGGCACCAGCGGAAGAAGTCGAGTTCCTCCTGGGCGGCCTGGTCGAGGCCGCCCTCCTCGACGGCCTTGAGCGCGTGGGCGTCCAGGGTCACGGAGTGGATGCGGCGCAACGCGTCGAAGAACACGGTGTCGTCGGGTTCGGCGCCGAAGCACAGGCGTCCGGGCCGCTCGGGCAGGCCTCGCTCCGGGGTCCAGCGGTACAGGAAGCGTTCCACCAGGAGTTCGTACCCGGCGGCGCGTGCGGCGGAGAAGCGTGCCTCGGCGGCCGGGCGCAGGCCGGGCTCGTCCCGCCAGCCGCCGGGCAGGTTGATCTCGAGTTCGACCTGCCAGGGGGCGGAGCGCAGGAGTTCGGCCCCCGCCTCCTCCTCGCCCTCGGCCACGTCGAACCAGTTGATGTTGACGGGCTCCGAGTCGTCGGGGCCGCCCCACCACGCGCCGCGTGCCACGACCTCGCCGTCGCGCAGGGCGACGCGCTTCCAGTCGGGGCGGAACCGGGTACGCCGATGGGCTTCACGGGCGCCCAGCGGGTCGGGGAGAGCGTCGAAGAGGTGGGCGTCGCTCGCGGAGAGCGGGTGGATGACCGGGTCGGTCATGGGTTCCTCCGGGATACGGGCTGCTTGGAGCGCTCCCGGTCAGAACTCGTGAAGCACGCCGGGACAGCGGAAAGGGGAGCGCTGGAGAGGTGTGAACCGCACGGCACTCGCCTCCTTCCGTCCGTCTCAGGGCGTCGAGCGACACGGTACGTGAACTCCCCCTGCTCCGTCCACAGTTCTTTGCCGGTAGTGGCTGCGTCGGACTGTCGCCCGGTGACCGGCACGGGTGGAAGGCGAGTTCGCCGGTGGGCTTGTCGAGCCGGACGCGCAGGTGCCGGCGGCTGCCGGTGTGCGGCCGCGGTCGGTCCTCACCCGCGTCGAGCAGGCGACGGCCGGCAAGAGCGCGGAGCCGGACGGGAGTGTCAGGCACCCCTGCCGCGGTCACGGGCCGGTGAGGTGCCGGCGGCCGTGGGGACGCCGCGCCGGCCCGCCGGGCCGCGACCGCCCTCGCCGGTGCCGCACGCCTGCCGCAGCGCCGTCAGTGCCGCGGCGGAGGGGGACCCGGGCTCCGCGGTGAGGGTGACGAGGGACTGGTGCGGTTCCTGCGGGACGTGGAACGCCTGTTGTGTGACGGTGAGTTCCCCGACGACCGGATGGGCCAGGTCGTGAACGTCGCGGCTGCAGGGATCAACGGTGTGTTCGGCCCACAGGGCGACGAACTCGGGGCTGTGGTCAGTCAGTTCGCCGATCAACGCGGCGAGGCGGGTGTCTCCCGGGTTGCGGGCCGTCAGGGTGCGCAGGTTGCCGACCACGGCGCGGGCCTTGGCGGGCCAGTCACGGTAGAGGGCGCGGGTGGGCGCGTCCAGGAAGACCAGCCGGGACAGGTTGGGGCGGGTGTCGGGGTCGTCGGGCGCTGCGGGGTCCAGGTGCCCGGCGAGCAGGGCGTGCCCGGTCCTGTTCCAGGCCAGCACGTCGTTGCGGCGGCCCACGACGAGAGCGGGCACGTGGTCCATGGTGGCCAGCAGCATGCGCAGATCGGCGGAGACGCGCTCCGCGCGGGGCGTCGCCGGCCGGGTCCGGTGACCCGTCGTCGACAGGACGTGCAGGTGCTCCCGCTCGGCCGTGGTCAGGTGCAGGGCGGCCGCGATCGCGTCGAGGACTTCGGCCGAGGCGTTGACCGGCTGTCCCTGTTCGAGCCGTGTGTAGTAGCCGGCGCTGACCCCCGCGAGCATCGCGACTTCCTCCCGGCGCAGGCCGGGCACCCGGCGCCGGTCCCCGTACCGGGGCAGGCCGACGTCGTCCGGGCTCAACTGCGCGCGCCGCACCCTCAGGAACTCGCCGAGCGGTGATCTGCGGTCCATGGGCCCAGTATGCGCGGCGGCGACGCCCGCAGCCTGCACCTGTCAGGGGTAGGCAGGAGCGGGACTGGTCACCCCGGCCTGGGGTCCGGAGAGTCGATCGCACGACCCGCGGCGGAGGCCGCTCCACAGCCCCGCTCCGAACGAGGGAGACACATGCCCACCACCCTGAGACTGGGAGACGTCGAGATCACCCGCGTCATCGAGTTCTCCGACATCTCGCCGATGACGACCGACGTGTTCTTCCCCGGCAGCAAGCCGGAGGAATGGCAGCGGCACGCCGCACTGCTGGACCCGGACCACTGGGACGCCCGCACCGGCCTGACGCGCGTCGCCACGCAGTCCTGGGTGCTGCGCAGCGAAGGCAGGGTCATCGTGATCGACACCGGCGCGGGCAACGGCAAGTACCGTCCGCTGCAGCCGATCTGGTCGTACCTGGACACGAACTACCTGGACAACCTCGCCGCGGCCGGCGTCCGGCCGGAGGACGTCGACCTCGTCGTCAACACCCACCTGCACGACGACCACGTCGGCTGGAACACCCGGCTGGACGGACGCGACTGGGTGCCCACCTTCCCGAACGCGACCTACCTCATGCCGCGGCCCGACGTGACGTACTGGCACCCCGACCACCTGCACCGCACCCGGTTCGGCCGGGGCAACCAGAACGTCTACGAGGACAGCGTCCAGCCGGTGATCGACGCCGGGCTCGTCACGACCTGGCACGACTCCTACGTCATCGACGCCAACCTCCGGCTCGAACCGGCACCCGGGCACACCCCGGGCTCCTCGGTCGTCCACCTCGAGTCCGGGGGCGACCGCGCGGTCTTCGCCGGTGACCTGCTGCACGGCGCGATCCAGATCCACGAGCCCCACCTCAACAGCTGCTTCGAGGAGGACGAGGACGGCGCCCGCGCCAGCCGGGCACGGATGTACGCCTACGCGGCCGACCACAACGCCCTCGTGCTCCCCGCCCACCTGCCCGGCCACGGCGCCTTCGAGATCCGCCGCGAGGGCAGCGGCTTCGCCCTCTCCCGCTGGGCGCCCTTCTCCCGTTCCTAGGACGACGGCAGGCCGCGCATCATCGGCGTCGAGACCCGAACCGGGGTCACGACCGGAGGAGTCGGCCCTCGGCGACCTCGCGGACCGGATGGTTTCCGTCGGCGATCCTCGTCGGCGTCTCCGCCACGGCATCGAAGTAGTCAGCCGGGTGCCGTACTCGTCCGTGATCGTGATCCCGCCCACGGTCCAACTGCCGACACGCCCGTCCCCCACCTCGATGGACCTTCCGGGCCGGCCGTCCCGGTCCGACAGGAACGGGATCCGCATCATCGCGCCGGAACGGATTCTCCGGCTGGTCCGGAGGGTCGGAATCCCCAAGGCGTGGCGCGGTTCACGCAGGACTTCTCCTCCGTCGCGGGCCCGGGCGGATCCGCGTGACCGGCCGGGGCGTGCTGCCGGAGGAGGCGCATCAGGCGGGACCGGCTCTCCCCGGCACCCATCGCCCACTGCCCCCCTCGGCCCGCTCGTCGGCATCCGTCACCCCAGCGGGACTTCGCACCACACCGTCTTGGTGTACGGGTCCCCGCAGGTGGTGCCCCAGCGGGACGACAGCGCCTCGACGAGGAGGAGGCCGCGGCCGGACTCCGTGTCGAATGGGGCGGGGGTGAGCGTGCCGGGGGCCGGGGGGCGGCGGTCCGGGCGGGCGTCCGTGACTTCGATGCGCAGCGTGGCGTCCTCCGCGTACACGGTCAGGCGCAGGCCGAAGTCCCGGCCCCGCACCCGCCCGTGCCGTACGGCGTTCGCGGCGAGCTCGGCCACGAGCAGCGACGCCGTGCGGTTGCCCTCGCAGTCGTACGGCCAGCCCCACGCGACGAGTTGCGCGACCGTCAGGCGACGGGCGAGCCGGGCGCCCCGGGCCGTGGCCGAGAGGCGGATGCGGAAGTGGCGGGCGGGGCCGGTGTGTCCGTCCACCGGGGCGGTCTCGACGTTCATGTCACTCAGCGTGGTCACCCGGATCCGCCGTGAACAGTACCGGCGGCCGTACCCGGGAGCGCCGTACGGAAGGTGTCCGGGCCTGTCCGGGTCGTGCCGCGTGACGTCCCGCACCCGCGGTGTGTTGGACACCGGGCGGAGCACGGAGGTGTGGGGGCATGAGCGTGGAACCCTACGGGGCGGACGAGGAGTCGGCGGCCGTCCTGCGGACCGTCGGGCGGGTCATCAAGATGTGCCGGGAGCGGACGGGGCTGACCCAGGCCGCCCTCGGCACGCACATCGGGTACAGCGAGGAGCAGGTCTCGTCCGTCGAGCGCGGACGCCGGGCGCCGGCGGAGGAGTTCCTCGACGCGGCCGATCGCGTCCTCGAGGCCGGCGGCCTCGTCGCGGGGCTGAAGAAGGACGTGGAGAAGGCCCGGTTCCCGAAGAAGGTGCGGGATCTCGCGAAGTTGGAGGCGGAGGCCGTCGAGATCTGCGCCTATGACAACTCCGTGGTCAACGGCTTGCTGCAGACCGAGGAGTACCAGCGGGCGGTGTTCCGGTCGCGGCGGCCGGCCTTCACCGAGGAAGAGGTTGACCAACTGGTCAACGCCAGGCTGGCCCGACAGGAGATCATCGGCGACCGGCAGGTCGGCACGGCTTTCAACTTCGTGCACGACGAGGCTGCGCTACGACGGCCCGTCGGGGGCAAGATGGTCCTGCGACGCCAGCTCGAACGGCTGCTGGAGGTCGGTCAGATGCGGAACGTCGAGTTCCAAGTACTGCCGCTGGACTCCGAGGACAACGGCGGACTCGACGGTCCCTTCCATCTGCTGCGACTCAAGGACGGTGCCACCGTGGGGCACAGCGACATTCAGCTCGTCAGCCGGTTGACCTCGGACCGCAGAGAGATCCAGATCCTCGAACTGCGCTATGGGATCATCCGGGCACAGGCCCTCACGCCTCGGAAGTCACTGACCTACATCGAGACACTGCTGGGAGAGACATGAGCCTGAAGCCCTTGACCGGTGACGGCACCGCGATGGTGTGGCGCAAGAGCAGCCACAGCAACCCAGACGGCGCCGCCTGCGTCGAGGTCGCCACCACCCCGCACACCGTCCACGTACGCGACTCCAAGCACATAGAAGGCCCCCGCCTCACCTTCACCCCCGCCCAGTGGTCCGCCTTCCTCCCCTACGCCTCCGGACGCCGATGACCCGACCCCCCACCGCCGCGCAGCGCCGTCTGATCGAGGCGGCCGACCCCGTCACCGGGCGGGTGAAGGGGACGCCCGCGCAGCTCGCGGCGCTGGTGCAGCGTGGGCTCGCCTTCCGTCACCCGCGGCCTCCGCACGACCACTTCCTGACGTCCGCCGGACGCCGGGTGCGGGAGGCGGAGCCCGAGCCGGCCGAGCCGGCCGAGCCGCAGGCGCCGAGCGGCACCGGGGTGTTCGCCGCCCGGGTGGGTGGTGAGGCCGCACCCCCCGCAGCGGGTCCCGCCCGGCTCCGGGAGGTCCGCAGTGCCTGGCAGGGCATGCTGGAGCTGCGCCGGATGACCAATCCCGACGGTGCCACGGACCGGCCCTGCGGCTGGGAGCGCTCGCACCTCGTGCAGGCCGCCGCGCTCGCCCTGGAGGCGGCCGGGCACACCCCGGCCGGACCGGGCACCGAGGGCGGCTACCGGGTGCGGGCGACCCCGCAGCCGGAGGCGGTCGCCGTGTACGAGCCGGACGGCGGGGCGCTGCGGGCCTGCGCGGCCACGCTGGAGCGGGCCGGCTGGCAGGCCGGGGAGTACACGGAGCCGAGGACGCGGGCGCGCTATCTGCTGGCCTCTCCGCGCCGGGTGTGACGGGCGTGCCAGGATCGGTGGGCAGGGCGACGAGCCGAGCCGATGTGAAGGGGACGCGGTGAGCGAGCCGTTTTCCGTCCGTGTGACCGTGCGCGGATACGAGACCGACGTACAGGGCCACCTCAACCAGGCCGTGTACCTCAACTACGCCGAGCACGCGCGCTGGTCGCTGCTCCAGGAGGCGGGGATCACCCAGTCCGGTCTCCTGGCGCGGGGTGTGGGACCGGTCGCGCTGGAGACCACCATCCGCTACCGGCGGGAACTCCTCGCCGGCGACGAGGTCGACGTGAGCTGCGCCTTCGCCTGGGGCGGCGGCAAGACCTTCACCATCGAGCAGACGATCACCAGGTCCGACGGCACGGTGGCGGCCGAGATCACCGCGGTCGGCGGCGTCCTGGACCTCAAGCGGCGCAGGCTCGTGCCGAACCCGCAGGACGTCTTCCGGGAGCTGGCGAAGGACCCGGGCCTCTTCGGGCTGTAGGGCGCGGCGCGACGGGGCGGTTCCGCTTTCACCCGGTGAAAGTTTCCGCCATTCGAGGGGCAACTTTCCTGCTTGTCGGCCCGGGTGGTGGACCAGACCACCAGAGGACATTGGAGACTCTTTACACGCACGGGATCCACGTGCGTAATTGGTGACGCGTGCACGTCAAACAGTGCCGGATCTACCCGCGTCGATCCGGCCGGGACCATCTCCTTCCTCACCCCACCTCTGACCGGAGGCAGCATGTTCTCCTCACGTCGCCGCACGGCCCGCTTCCCCAGACGGGCGGCCACGGCCCTCGGTGTCCTGGGCGCGGCCCTCGCCCTGACCGCGACCACGGCGGGCGGCGCGACCGCCGCGCCCGAACCCCCCGTCAAGATCGAGCCCGGCCAGGCCTACATGGGCGTGGGCGCGCGGATCCACCAGGGCATTCCGGCCGGACAGCCGTCGATGGGCACCCTGGCCCCGACCGACGGCGTCCAGGGCATCGACGTCTCGCACTGGCAGGGCGCCATCAACTGGACCTCGGTGCGGAACGCCGGCATCCAGTTCGCCTGGATGAAGGCGACCGAGGGCACCGGTTACAAGGACCCGCGCTTCAACACCAACTACCCGGCCGCGTACCACGCGGGCGTGATCCGCGGCGCGTACCACTTCGCCCTCCCCAACGCCTCCAACGGCGCGACCCAGGCCGCCTACTTCGTCAACAACGGCGGTGGCTGGTCGCGCGACAACCTGACCCTGCCCGGCGTCCTCGACATCGAGCACAACCCCTACGGGGCGATGTGCTACGGCCTGTCCACCACGCAGATGCGCAGCTGGATCAACGACTTCTACACCACCTACAAGTCCCGCACCGGCCGCGACGTGGTGATCTACACGACGGCGAGCTGGTGGAACACCTGCACCGGCAACTGGACCGGCATGTACGGCAAGAGCCCGCTGTGGGTGGCGCACTGGACCTCCGCCGCCTCCCCCACCATCCCGAGCGGCTTCCCCACCTGGACGGTGTGGCAGTACACGAGCACCGGCTCGGTCAGCGGCGTCTCCGGCAACGTGGACCGCAACAAGTTCAACGGCTCCCGCGACCGGCTCCTGGCCCTCGCCAACAACACGTAACGGCGGCGGCGCGCACGCCCCGCACGCGGTCACACGGTGGAGCCGACGACCGTCCCTCCCGTCGGCTCCACCTCCTCCCCCCACCCTCCTCGCAAGGAGTGATCGTGAACGCCGAGAACGCACTCCGCCGCCGTCTGCTGCTCACCGGTGCGGCGGCCGGCCTGGTCGCCGCCACCGCCCTGCCGGGCACCGCCCACGCACGGGACGCCGACGTCGTCGAGCCGGACGTCGACTCCACCCGGGCCTGGGGCGCCCGTTCCCCCCGGGGGAGCATCCGCACCCTCGACCACCGGCCGGGCCGGATCGTCGTCCACCACACGGTGAGCGACAACACCTCCGACTTCTCCCGCGCCCGGGCGCACGCCCACGCCCACTGGGTCCAGGACCTGCACATGGACGGGAACGGATGGATCGACACCGGCTACCACTTCCTGGTCAGCCGGGGCGGCTGGACAACCGAGGGCCGGCACGGCAGCCTGCGGGCCCTGGCCGGCGGGACGGGCTTCGTCCTCGGTTCCCACACCTCGGGGCAGAACGACCGGGCCATCGGGATCGCGAGCGAGGGCGCCTACCACGCGGGCGCGACGCCGCCGCGGGCCCAGTGGGAGGTCCTGGTGGCCCTGTGCGCGTACACGTGCTCCCGGTACCGCATCCCGTCCGGGCAGATATACGGCCACAAGGACTTCGGCGACACGCTCTGTCCGGGGGTCGTCCACGACACGCTGCCCCGGCTGCGCGACGAGGTGGCCGCCCTGCTGGCGTGAGGGCCGTCGCCGGCCGGGTGCGGTAAGCACGGGCGGCGGGCGGGGAATTCGGATGCCGGGACGGCCCCCGGACTGGAATCCTTCCGTGCCATGGCCCCACGACGTGTCAAACCCAGCCTGTACGTCTCCGTCGACGTCGAGGCCGACGGACCGATTCCCGGGCCCTACTCGATGCTGAGTCTCGGTGCCGCCGTCGCCGGGGTGCAGGACGGGGAGGGGTTCACCGCGGCCGACCCCGAGGAGCGGACGTTCTACCGGGAACTCAAGCCGATCAGCGAGGAGTTCGTGCCCGAGGCGCTGGCCGTGAGCGGGCTGGACCGGGCCCGGCTCGGCACCGAGGGTGCCGAGCCGGGCCGGGCGATGCGCGAGTTCGCCGACTGGGTGCGCGTGGCCGGGACGGAGGCCGGCGCCCAGCCGGTGATGTGCGGTTACCCGGCGTCGTACGACTGGACGTTCCTGTACTGGTACCTGATCCGGTTCACCGGGGAGAGCCCCTTCGGGCACTCGGGGTGCCTGGACATGAAGACCCTCTACGCCGCCAGGGCGGGGCTTCCGCTGCGGGCGGTGGCCAAGGGCACCATGCCCCGCGAGCTGCTCTCCCGACGCCGGCACACCCACCATGCACTCGACGACGCGATCGAGCAGGCCGAGCTGTTCGCCAACCTCATGACGTGGCCGGGGCCTTCGCGGTGCTGATGTCCTCGGCCGCCTCCATCGGATGGGTCACGTCCTCCGCGTCCCGGCCCTTGCCGATGTGGTTGAAGACCAGGTTGAGCAGGACGGCGGCGACGCAGCCCGTGGAGATGCCCGAGTCCAGGATGATCTTCGCGTTCTCCGGGAACGAGTGGTAGAACTCCGGCGCCGCGATCGGGATGAGGCCGACGGCCAGGGAGACCGCGACGATCAGGACGTTGTTGTCCTTCTCCAGACCGGCCCGTACCAGGGTCTGGATGCCGCTGGCGGCGACCGAGCCGAACAGGACCACGCCCGCGCCGCCGAGCACGGGACGCGGCACGACGGCGATCAGGGAGGCGGCCACGGGGCACAGGCCCATCAGGAGGAGGAAGCCTCCGCCGGTGGCGACGACGTAGCGGCTGCGGATCCTCGTCATCGCGACCAGGCCGATGTTCTGGGCGAAGGCGCTGCACATGAAGCCGTTGAAGAGGGGGCTGACCGCCGAGCCCAGGGTGTCGGCGCGCAGGCCGGCCGCGATGGTCTTCTCGTCGGCCTTGCGGTCCACGATCTCGCCCAGGGCTAGCATGTCGGCGGTGGACTCGGTCATCGAGACGACCATCACGACGCACATGGAGAGGATCGCGGCGAGCTGGAACTGCGGGGCGCCGAAGTGGAACGGGGTCGGGAAGCCCACGATGTCCGCGTCCGCGACCGGGCCGAAGTCCGTGACGCCGAACGGGATCGCGATGACCGTGCCCGCGACCAGGCCGAGCAGCACGGCGATCTGCTTGACGAAGCCGCGGGTGAAGCGGCGCAGCAGCAGGACGACGACGAGGGTGATCGCCGCCAGGCCCAGGTTGGTCGGCGACCCGAAGTCGTCGGCGGTGGGGCTGGGACCCTGTGCCCAGCCGAAGGCGACGGGCAGCAGGGAGACGCCGATGAGGGTGATGACCGTGCCGGTGACGACCGGCGGGAAGAAGCGGATCGCCTTGCTGAAGAAGGGCGCCGCGACGAAGCCGAGCAGACCGGCGACGATGACCGCGCCGAAGATGATCGGCAGCGCGTCGGACTTGTCCTCGGTGGAGGCGACGATCGCGGTCATGGGGGCGACACCGGCGAAGGTGACGCCGTTGACGAAGGGCAGCCGGGCACCGATGTTCCAGATGCCGAGGGTCTGCAGGAAGGTGGCGAGGCCCGCGGTGAACAGGCAGGCGCCGGTGAGGAAGGTGAGTTCGCCGGCGGACAGGCCTATGGCCGCGCCGACGATCAGGGGCGGGGCGACGACTCCGGCGTACATGGCAGCGACGTGCTGCAGGCCGGTGGTCGCCATCTTCAGGGCGGGGAGTTTCTCGTCAACAGGGTGGTCGGCCACGGCGGCGTTCCTCCGGTCGGTTGCACGTCGGCTCTGACGTGGGTGTCAAGGAGGTGGTGCGGGGGTGGTCGTGCGGGACCGGGACGGATCGTTCGTGGGGGAACGGGCCCTCTCCGGGGCGTGCGCGCACGCCCCGGAGACGGCCCCCGTGGGCCCTGCTCGGGTCCACGGTCGCCGGCCGGGAGCCGTCCCTCCCGGCCGGAGTCCTTTCGGGGTGGATCAGCCCTGCGCGGCGATCCGGGCGAGACGCCGGGCCTCGTCCCTGGTGGAGCGGGCGACGGCGTCCTCGTCGACCGTGAGCAGTCGGCCGTCCTCGACGATCTGACGGCCGTTCACGAACGACGCCGTCACCGGGGCGGCGGCGCCGAGGACGAGGGCGGTCACCGGGTCGGCGATGGAGGCGTGGGCGAGCGTGTCCAGCTTCCACAGCACGAGGTCGGCGAGCTTGCCCGGCTCCAGGGAGCCGATCTCGTCCTCCCGGCCCAGGACCCGCGCGCCGCCGTGGGTGCCGAGGCGCAGTGCCTGCCGGGCGTTCAGGGCGGCCTCGCGGTGGGCGCCGAGGCGGTTGACGAGGAGGGCGTTGCGCAGTTCGGTGTGGAGCTCGCCGGACTCGTTGGAGGCGGTGCCGTCGACGCCGAGGCCGACCGGGACGCCGGCGGCGAGCATGTCGGGGACGCGGGCGATGCCGGCCGCGAGGCGGGCGTTGGAGGACGGGCAGTGGGCGACGCCGGTCCGCGTGCGGGCGAAGGCGGCGATGTCGGAGTCGTTCATGTGGACGCAGTGCGCCATCCACACGTCCTCGCCGAGCCAGCCGGTGGACTCGAAGTAGTCGGTCGGGCCCATGCCGAACAGTTCGCGGCAGAACTTCTCCTCCTCCACGGTCTCCGAGCCGTGGGTGTGCAGCCGCACGCCCAGCCGACGGGCCAGCTCCGCGCCCTGGCGCAGCAGTTCGGTGGAGACGGAGAAGGGGGAGCAGGGGGCGACGGCGACCTGGGTCATCGCGTCGAAGGAGGCGTCGTGGTGTTCCACGACGGTGGCCTCGGTGGCGGCGAGGGCGCCCTCCAGGCTCTCCACGGCGAAGTCCGGCGGCAGCCCGCCGTCCGACTCGCCGCGGTCCATGGAGCCGCGGGCGAGGGTGAAGCGGACACCCGTCTCGCGGGCGGCGCCGATGATCGCGCCGGACAGGTCGCCGGAGCCCCGGGGGAAGACGTAGTGGTGGTCCGCGGCGGTGGTGACGCCGCCGCGGGCCATCATCGCGAGCGAGCCCCGGGCCGCCGCGCGCACCATCGGCTCGTCGATGCGCGCCCAGGTGGGGTAGAGCGCGACGAGCCAGTCGAACAGGTTGTGGTCGGTGGCCAGGCCCCGGGTGATCCACTGGTAGAAGTGGTGGTGGGTGTTGACCAGGCCGGGGGTCACCAGATGCCCGGTGGCGTCGATGCGGCGTACGACGTTCTCCAGGCCCTCGGGCGCCCGGCCGGCGCCGACGGACTCGATCCTGTTCCCGGCGATGACGACGTGGCCCGAGGCGTGCTCGGTGTCGCCCGCGTCCACGGTCGCGATCGCGCAGTTCTCGATCACGGTGCGCTGGGCTGCCGATGGTGCCATGGCGCTTTCCTTGTCTTCGGTGGCGGCCCCGCGGGCGGGGAGTGCCCACGGGGAGGGCACGGCAGGACCCTAGGAGGATTTGAGTGCCGGAGCCGTGGTGCGGCTCCGGGTGCCGAGATGGTGGAAGAACAGGTTGAGCGTGACCGCGACGAGCGCTCCGGCGCTGATGCCGGAACCGAGCACGGTCTGCGCCCAGGCCGGGAACTCCTGGTAGAAGGTCGGCGCGGCCAGCGGGATGATGCCCGCGCCGAGCGCCACGGCCACCAGGATGATGTTGGAGCCGTCGTCCAGTCCCGCCTCGGAGAGCGTGCGGATGCCGCTGACGGCGATGGAGCCGAACAGCACGATGCCCGCGCCGCCGAGGACCGGCATGGGGACCAGGGAGACGACCGCGCCGAGGACCGGGAAGGCGCCGAGGACCAGCAGGGTGGCGCCGGCGACGGCGACGACGTAGCGGCTGCGCACCCGGGTGAGGGAGACGACGCCGACGTTCTGCGCGAAGGCGGAGGTGGGGAAGCCGCCGAAGACGGGGCCGACCAGGGTGGCGATGCCGTCGGTGCGCAGTCCCCGGGTGATGGTCCTCCCGTCGGCCTTGCGGTCGCAGATCTCGCCGAGGGCGAGCATCCCGGCGGATGACTCCGTCATCAGCACCAGCATCACGATGCACAGCGACAGGACGGCCGCGGGCTGGAAGACGGGGGCGCCGAAGGCGAACGGCGCGGGCAGCGCGGCGACCGGCGCGGAGGACAGGGCGCCGAAGTCGGCCATGCCGAGGGGGACGGCGGCCAGGGTGCCGACCAGCAGGCCGAGCAGCAGGGCGACCTGCTTGACGAAGCCCTTGCCGAAGCGCTGGACGAGCAGGATCACGGTGAGGGTGAATCCGGCGAGCGCGAGGTTGCGCAGGGCGCCGAAGTCGGCGGCGGTCTCGTCGCCGCCCTGTGCCCAGGTGACGGGGACCGGCATCAGCGTGACGCCGATGAGCGTGATGACCACGCCGGTGACCAGCGGCGGGAAGAAGCGCAGCAGTCGCCCGAAGAACGGGCCGACCGCGAGGCAGAAGACGCCGGCGACCATCACCGCGCCGTAGACGGCGGGGAGTTGCCGCCCGGTGTCGTTGGTCTCGGCGATGGCGAGGATCGGGGCGATGCCGGCCGAGGAGGCGGCGTTGACGAAGGGCAGGCGGTTGCCGACGAAGCCCTTGACGCCGAGGGTCTGGACCAGGGTCGCGACGCCCGCGATGAGCAGGCTCGCGGCGATCAGCCGGGTGCGGGCCGCGAGGTCGAGTCCGCAGGCCTGGCCGATGATGAGCGGAGGAGTGACCACGCCTGCGTACATCGCGGCGATGTGCTGGAGCGCGGCGGGGACGAGCCGCGAGGGGTGGAGCTTCTCGTCCACCGGGTGCACGGACGTGACGGCGTCCTCGGCGTGCACCGGCGGGGTGGAACATGGGCCTTCAGCCGGCCCCTTTGCAGGCAGTGCCATGGTGTTCCCTCCGGTGTGGCGCGCCCCGGCCGCGGTGGCCGGGCCGGGGGCGCGCGTCCCGCGTCAGAGGTTGGTCATGTCGACCGGGATGAGTTGCTCGGCGCCGTCGCGCAGGATGGTGGCCTCGATCAGGCCGTAGGGGCGGTCGGCGGCGTAGTAGACGGCGCCGTCCTTGGCCTCGTTGTCGATCCCGAAGGGCGACAGGTCCGAGCGGAAGTGGTGCTTGTTGGGCATCGAGAAGCGGATCTCGTCGACCTCGTCGCGGGAGTTCAGCACCCGCACGCCCATCTCGAAGAGGGTCTGCTGGAGCGAGTACGAGTAGGTCTCGGCGAACGCCTGCAGCGCGTGCTTGCGCACTCCGGCGTACGAGCGGTCCCAGTCCGGGGCGTGCGAGTCGATGCCGTCCCAGTTGTGCCGCCACCAGGTGGAGACGGTGGTGGCGAGGATGCGGTCGTGGTCCTCCTGGAGGGTGGTGTACTTGTCCTTCAGGAAGCCGAAGAACTCGGAGTTGGTCGAGTTCAGGACGGTGAGGTCCTTGAAGCCGGAGAGCACCTGGATGCCGTGGCCGTCATAGGTGATCTGCGCGACGCGGGTCTCCTGGCCCTTGCGGACGAAGGAGTGGGCGATCTCCTCCGCGCCGACGAAGCGGGCGCCGCCCTTCGAGGTCTCGATCCGCTCCCAGGCGTACTCCTCGATGCGGATGCGGGCCCGGTGGATGGGCTCGTTGTTGTCCACGAAGTGGCGGGCGAGCTTGATGCCGAGGTCCTCGGCGCTCTCGATCCCGTGCTCCTTGGCGAAGGCGAACACCGTGTTCTTGGTGGTGTCGGTCGGCAGGACGTTCGCGTTGGAGCCGCTGCGGTGGACCTCCTCCATGTCGCCGGAGAGGGCGACGGAGACGTTCAGGTCCTTGATGTGGTGCGTGTCGCCGTCACGCGTGATCTTGACAACGCGGTTCTCCGCCTTGCCGTACTGGTTCTGTCCCAGGACGAAACGGGTCATGTGTCGGTCAGCTCCCTCGGTAAACGGAGTAGCCGAACGGGTTGAGCAGCAGCGGAACGTGGTAGTGCTCCCCGGGTACCACCGCGAAGGTGACGGTGACCTCGGGGAAGAACACCGGCCGGCCGTTCTCGCTGTCCCGGAGCGCGGGGGCGTCCTGCTGGGCCGCGGCTTGTTTCCTGGCGAAGTACGTCTCGGTGTCGAAGTCGAGCCGTACGTGGGTGGTGCCCTCCGGCAGTGCCGGGAGGTCCTTGCACCGGCCGTCGGCATCGGTCGCGGAGCCGCCGAGCGCCTGCCAGTCCGCGTCGCCGCCCGTCCGGGCGGCGAGCCGGACGGCGACGCCCTCGGCGGGGCGGCCGACGCTGGTGTCCAGGATGTGCGTGGACACGGAGGCGGTGGTGCTGGTGCTCATGGTCAGGCGTCCTGTTCGACGAGTCGGGTCAGGCGGATGCGGTTGATCTTCCCCAGTTCGGTGCGGACGATCTCCCGCTCCTGCTCGGGCGAGTTGCCGATCCGCTCCAGGGCCGCGTCCCGCATCTGCTCGCCGGTCCGGCCGGTGGCGCAGATGAGGAAGACGTGGCCGAACTTCTCCTGGTAGGCCAGGTTCAGTTCGAGCATCTCCGCCTTGAGTCCTTCCGGGGCGCCGGCCATGCCGGCCTGCTCCCGGGAGGAGGTCGGGTCGCCCGGCTTCGGGCGGCCGATGGGCGGGTGCCCGGCCATCGCCTCGGCGAGGTCGTCCGCCGTCAGCTCCGCCATGGCGGCGTCGCTGGCGGCGTACAGGTCCTCGGCGGTGGCGTAGGGGCGGGCGGCGAGCAGGTGCCGGGCCCACGCCGTGGAGGCACACGCCTCGTGGAGTTCCGCGAGTGCCGCGGTCTCCTCGAGGGCGTTGAAACGGGCCAGGCCCGACGCGGAAGTGGACGTCACGGGAGCCTCCGTGGCCTTGTGCTGAACGGGCGTGCCGATAGCTAACGCCGTGCCGAACAACACGTCAACAGTTTGTTGAAAATTCGGGGGAACAAATACGAGTCCGCCACGGCACTCCCCCCGGCCCGCCCCCGGAGCGCCCGGAAACCCCCGCGGGCCGCCGCCCGGTGCCGGGCGGCGGCCCGCGGCCACCTGGTCGGCTCCCCGCTCAGGAGCCCTTCTCGCGGTTGAGGTAGTTGTACACGGTGAACCGGCTGACGCCGAGCGCGCTCGCCACGGTCTCCACCCCGTGCCGCACGGCGAAGGCGCCGCGCGCCTCCAGACTGCGCACGATCTCCTGCTTCGCCTTGCGGTCCAGATCGGCGAGCGGCCTGCCCTTCCTGCGCTCCAGGGCGGCGAGGATGTGGTCCAGGGAGTCCGCGAGCTGGGGCAGCCGCACGGCGAGGACGTCGGCACCCTCCCAGGCGAGGACGACGTCGTCGGGGCCGGCCTCGTCCGGCGGGATCATCTCCCCGCCCATGGCGTCGACCAGCGGCTTGACGGCCGCGACGAACGGGCCGTCGAGCGCATCGCTCATCCTTCGCCCTCCCCGATCACGTTGACCTGGAGCGAGACCCTGGTCGCGCCCGCCGCCAGCGACCGGCGCAGCAGCGCGTCCACGGCGGTGAGCACCGCGTCGGCGGCCCCCTCCGCGGTGTTGCCGAAGGGCCCGACGTCCACGGCGTCCAGGTCGGCCCCCTCGACGACCTCACGGGCCACCACCGCGTGCGCGGGCGCCTCGTCCAGGTCGAAGGGCTCGGTCGTGAACTCCACTCTCAATCGCACGCGCACAACCTAACGCGCGCCACGGGTTCCGGGACCGCCGGGACGCCCGCCGCACCCTCCGGCAGCCCCACCCCCCTTGACAACCCCGGAGGACCGACGGCAATCTTCCAGTAAGCAGAAATGAATTTCCGCAATACGGAAATTCCAGTGACACGGAAGGGAGCGCGGCCCCGATGGGATTCGCAGACCAGCGCTTCAACGTCAACCTGTCGATCCTCTTCACGGAACTCCCGCTCCCGGAGCGCCCGGCGGCAGCCGCCGCGGCCGGCTTCACCGCGGTCGAGCTGTGGTGGCCCTGGACCGACTCGCCCACCCCCGGGCAGCCCGAGCTCGACGCCCTGAAGAAGGCGATCGAGGACGCGGGCGTCCAGCTCACGGGCCTGAACTTCTACGCCGGACAGCTGCCCGGCCCCGACCGCGGCGCCCTGTCGGTCCCGGGTGAGGAGTCGGAGCGGTTCCGCGCCAACGTCGAGGTGGCCGCCGGCTTCGCGCAGTCCCTCGGCTGCAGGGCCCTCAACGCGCTGTACGGCAACCGGGTCGACGGCGTGGACCCGGCCGAGCAGGACGCGCTCGCGCTGGAGAACCTGGCCCTCGCGGCCCGCGCGGCCGACCGGATCGGCGCGATCCTCCTGATCGAGGCGCTCAACAAACCCGAGTCGCCGCTGTACCCCCTGGTGTCGGCGCCGGCCGCCGTGGACGTCGTCGACAGGGTCAACGAGGCGACCGGCCTGGGCAACGCCAAGTTCCTCATGGACCTCTACCACCTGTCCATGAACGGCGAGGACCTGCCGCAGGTCATCGATCGGTACGCCGCGAGGACCGGCCACGTCCAGATCGCCGACGACCCCGGCCGCGGCGCCCCGGGCACCGGCTCGCTCCCGCTGGAGGACCTCCTCGACCGGCTGAGGAAGGCCGGTTACGAGGGCTGGGTCGGGCTGGAGTACAAGCCCGGCGACCGCCCGAGCGCCCAGGCCTTCGACTGGCTGCCCCGCGAGGCCCGCGCCGCCCGCTGATCAACACCCCCGTACCGAGAGGCACCCTCACCATGAGCAACAACCTCCCGAAGATCGCCTGGATCGGCCTGGGCATCATGGGCTCCCCGATGTCCGAGAACCTGATCAAGGCGGGTTACCGGGTCACCGGCTACACGCTGGAGCAGGAGAAGCTGGACCGGCTGGCCGCCGCCGGCGGCACCGCCGCCCCCTCCGTCGCCGAGGCCGTGCGGGACGCGGACGTGATCATCACGATGGTGCCCGCCTCCCCGCAGGTCGAGGCCATCGCCTACGGCCCCGACGGCATCCTGGAGAACGCGAGGTCCGGGGCGCTTCTGATCGACATGTCCTCGATCACCCCGCAGACCTCGATCGACCTGGCCGAGGCCGCCAGGGACAAGGGCATCCGGGTCCTGGACGCCCCGGTGTCCGGCGGCGAGGCCGGCGCCGTCGAGGCCGTGCTGTCCATCATGGTCGGCGGCGAGCAGGCCGACTTCGACGAGGCCAGGCCGCTGCTGGAGGCGCTGGGCAAGACCATCGTGCTGTGCGGCCCGCACGGCTCCGGCCAGACCGTGAAGGCCGCCAACCAGCTGATCGTCGCCGTCAACATCCAGGCGTGCGCCGAGGCCGTGGTCTTCCTGGAGAAGTCCGGCGTGGACCTGAAGGCCGCACTGGACGTCCTCAACGGCGGCCTGGCCGGCTCGACCGTGCTGACCCGCAAGAAGGACAACTTCCTGCGGCGCGACTTCAAGCCCGGTTTCCGCATCGACCTGCACCACAAGGACATGGGCATCGTCACCGACGCCGCCCGCACCGTCGGCGCGGCCCTGCCCGTCGGCGCCGTGGTGGCCCAGCTGGTCGCCGCCCTGCGCGCGCAGGGCGACGGCGGCCTGGACCACTCCGCGCTGCTGCGCGCGGTCGAGCGCCTCTCCGGCGCCCGGGTCTGACGACCGCACCCCCGATCTCCGGGCGGCGCCCGCGCCGACACCTGTCCTGTCGCGCCCAAGGCGCCGGCGCCGCCCGGAACCGACCCTGCCCACTGGTTCAACAAACTGTTGACGGCCAGATCTCCACGAACCTAGGCTCCACGAAGCGGAAACAACTTTCCGCCGCTCCTCGCATGGAAGGTCCACGATGTCGAAGCGCGTGCTCACCACCGAGTCCGGCGCCCCGGTCGCCGACAACCAGAACTCCGCCACCGTCGGCGTGGGCGGCCCGCTCCTGCTCCAGGACCAGCACCTGCTGGAGAAGCTCGCGCGCTTCAACCGCGAGCGCATCCCGGAGCGCGTGGTGCACGCCCGTGGCTCCGGCGCCTACGGCCGCTTCGAGGTGACCGACGACGTCACCGGCCACACCTGCGCCGAGTTCCTGGACACCGTCGGCAAGCGCACCGAGGTGTTCGTGCGCTTCTCCACCGTGGCCGACTCGCTCGGCGGTGCGGACGCGGTCCGCGACCCGCGCGGTTTCGCGGTCAAGTTCTACACCCGCGAGGGCAACTACGACCTCGTCGGGAACAACACCCCGGTGTTCTTCATCAAGGACCCGATCAAGTTCCCGGACTTCATCCACTCGCAGAAGCGCGACCCGTTCACGGGCCGTCAGGAGCCGGACAACGTCTGGGACTTCTGGGCGCACTCCCCCGAGGCCACGCACCAGGTGACCTGGCTGATGGGCGACCGCGGCATCCCGGCGTCGTACCGGCACATGAACGGCTACGGCTCGCACACCTACCAGTGGACGAACGGCGAGGGCGAGGCCTTCTTCGTCAAGTACCACTTCAAGACGGACCAGGGCATCCGCTGCCTGTCCACCGAGCAGGCGCAGGAGATCGCGGGCCAGGACCCCAACTCCCACCAGACGGACCTGCTGCAGGCCATCGAGCGCGGGGTGCACCCCTCCTGGACCCTCTACGTCCAGCTGATGCCGGCCGCCGAGGCCGCCGACTACCGCTTCAACCCCTTCGACCTCACCAAGGTGTGGCCGCACAGGGACTACCCGCTGCGGCGGGTCGGCCGCCTGGTGCTGGACCGCAACCCGGACAACGTCTTCGCCGAGGTCGAGCAGGCCGCGTTCTCCCCGAACAACTTCGTGCCCGGCATCGGCCCCTCCCCCGACAAGATGCTCCAGGGCCGTCTGTTCGCCTACGCCGACGCGCACCGCTACCGCCTGGGCGTCAACCACACCCAGCTCGCGGTGAACGCCCCCAAGGCCGTGCCCGGCGGCGCGGCCAACTACGGCCGGGACGGCTTCATGGCGTCCAACGCCCAGGGCCGCGCCGCCAAGAACTACGAGCCGAACTCCTACGACGGCCCGGTCGAGACCGGCCGCCCGCTGTCGGCGCCGCTCGCGGTGAGCGGCCACACCGGCACCCACGAGGCGCCGCTGCACACCAAGGACGACGACTTCTTCCAGGCGGGCGAGCTGTACCGGCTGATGTCCGGGGAGGAGAGGTCCCGGCTGGTCGCCAACATCGCCGGCGGCCTGTCCCAGGTCTCCCGCAACGACGTGATCGAGAAGAACCTCGCGCACTTCCACGCCGCCGACCCCGAGTACGGCAAGCGTGTGGAGGAGGCGGTCCGCGCCCTGCGCGAGGACTGACCCACGGACTGCGTCCGGGGCCCGGCGGGGAGGTCGGGCACCGGACGCGCGGACCCGCCGTACCGGCGACCCGGATGAGGGGTGGTCGACCGGCACGGCGGGCAGGGCGAGGACCGCGGCGGCGTGCGAGCCAGTGCGGTGGTGAAGGCACGGGGTCTCTTCCTTCGACCTGAGGGGAGGAGTCCCCGGCGCCGTCGCACCCGCCGCGGTCCCGGTCCCCCGGAACCCCGTCCGGCGGCGCGAACGTCCTGTCGCGCCCGGTCTCGCCCCGCCGGACGGCCACAGCCGAACACCCCACCCTCCGGGCCGCGCCCGGATGCGGACGGTCCCGCATCCGGGCGCTTTCCGGTGCCCGGGGTGCGGATCGGCCCGGTGCGCAGCAGCCTGGGGGCATGGCACATCCCACGGAACATCCGCACATCGTGGTGCACGCCCCGGCCCTGGACGGCTCGCGGCGGGTCACCTCCGGCGACGAGACGCTGGGCATCGCCACGCACGTCGACGACGTGGGCGAGATCCTGCGGCTGGCCGACCTGTACGTCACGGACGTCGAGGGGACCGACGTCATCGAGTGGCAGGGCGGTGGTCCCGACGACTGGCCGGGCCTGTCGGAGCACCACGACGCCTGAACGCGTCCACGGCGCCCGGGCACGTCCACGGCGTCGGCCGCAGGGCGGCTGCGGCACCCTCGGATCAAGCTCTGAACCGGGCCCCAGGGGCTTCGACCGCCCCGGCCGACGGGCACACTTCCCGCACGCGGGGCCCGCCGGCACGGGGGCGACGGGCCCCGCGTGCGGGAGCACCCGCGGCGGTGGCGGCTCCTCCTTCCAGCACGGCGGCGGAGGCGGCGGGAACCGGGCGCACGGGAAAGGGCGGTCCCGTTCCGGGACCGCCCTCTCGCACGTCCGTGCGCGTCAGGCCTTCAGCGTCCTGATCGACGTCGGGGCGTGCCCCGGCTCGGTCGCGAGCTCCTCGAACTCGACGACGTTGCCGATGTCGTTGGTCGTCGACATGGAGATGTTGGTGACGCGCTCCAGGATCGCCTCGACGACGACCGGCACCCGGAACTCGGCCGCGAGCTTCTTCGCCTGCTCGAGGGCCGCGCCCAGCTCGTTCGGGTCGGTCACCCGGATCGCCTTGCAGCCCAGGCCCTCGGCCACCTTGACGTGGTCGACGCCGTAGACGCCCAGCTCCGGCGAGTTGATGTTCTCGAACTCCAGCTTGACCTGGAAGTCGATGTCGAACGCCCGCTGCGCCTGGCGGATCAGGCCCAGGTAGGAGTTGTTGACCAGGACGTGGACGTAGGGGATCTTGTGCTGCGCGCCGACGGCCAGTTCCTCGATCATGAACTGGAAGTCGTAGTCGCCGGACAGGGCGACGACCTGCGCGTCCGGGTCGGCCTTGGCCACGCCGAGCGCGGCGGGGACGGTCCAGCCGAGGGGGCCGGCCTGGCCGCAGTTGATCCAGTGGCGCGGCTTGTAGACGTGCAGCATCTGGGCGCCGGCGATCTGGGAGAGGCCGATGGTGGAGACGTACCGGGTCTCGGGGCCGAAGGCCTTGTTCATCTCCTCGTAGACCCGCTGCGGCTTGATCGGAACGTTGTCGAAGTGGGTACGGCGCAGCAGGGTCGCCTTCCTCTCCTGCGCGGTGGCGGCCCACGCGGAGCGGTCGGGCAGCCCGCCCTCGGCCTTCAGCTCCCGCGCCACCTCGACGAACAGCTCCAGCGCGGCGCGCGCGTCGGAGGCGATGCCGTAGTCGGGGGCGAAGATCTTGCCGATCTGGGTGGGTTCGACGTCGACGTGGACGAAGGTCCGCCCGGCCGTGTAGACGTCGAGCCTGCCGGTGTGGCGGTTGGCCCAGCGGTTGCCGATGCCGAGGACGAAGTCGGACTCCAGGAAGGTCGCGTTGCCGTAGCGGTGCGAGGTCTGCAGGCCCACCATGCCGGCGTTGAGCTCGTGGTCGTCGGGGATGACGCCCCAGCCCATCAGGGTCGGCACGACCGGTGTGCCGGTCAACTCGGCGAACTGAACGAGCAGTTCGGCCGCGTCGGCGTTGATGACGCCTCCGCCGGCGACGATCAGGGGGCGCTCGGCGGCGTTCAGCATGCCGATCGCCTTCTCGATCTGGGCGCGGGAGGCGGCGGGCTTGTAGACCGGGAGCGGCTCGTAGGTGTCCGGGTCGAACTCGATCTCCGTCATCTGCACGTCGATCGGCAGGTCGACCAGGACCGGACCGGGCCGGCCGGAGCGCATCAGGTGGAAGGCCTGCTGGAAGACGCCTGGGACCTGCGCGGCCTCCAGGACGGTCACCGCCATCTTGGTGACCGGCTTGGCGATGGAGGCGATGTCGACGGCCTGGAAGTCCTCCTTGTGGATCACCGCGGTCGGGGCCTGGCCGGTGATGCACAGGATCGGGACGGAGTCGCCGGTCGCGGAGTACAGGCCGGTGATCATGTCGGTGCCGGCCGGACCGGAGGTGCCGATGCAGACGCCGATGTTGCCGGGGCGGGTCCGGGTGTAGCCCTCGGCCATGTGCGAGGCGCCCTCCACATGGCGGGCGAGGGTGTGGGTGATCCCGCCGGAGGCCTTGAGCGCCGCGTAGAAGGGGTTGATCGCCGCGCCCGGGACACCGAACGCGTCGGTGACGCCCTCGCGCTTGAGGATTTCGACTGCCGCGCGGGCAGCGGTCATGCGAGCCATCGAGTACTCCTGCTTCGACTGTCGGATTCGCGCTCCCGTCGCGCCCCGCGGTGAGCTCTTCCGTAATGTGGAAAATGTTTTCTACGATCTGAAAGGAATCTATGCCGGGTGACCGGAGCCGTCAAGAGAGCGGGCAAGTGCCGGACACGCGGGGGGCTCGTGGAGGACGATGGGGGCGCTGCCCAGAGATGCCGCCGTCCGGGAGTGGGCCATGCCCGAGAGCGTCCCGGTGCGCTGCCCGGCCTGTCGCCGCGCGCACCGCTACACGGCACCGTCGTACCCCTGCGCGTGCGGCGCGCCGGTCACCCCGCCGCTGGACCCGGACGCGGTGCCCGTCCCCGTCGGCCACCGCGCCTGGCGGGAGGAGTGGGTCACCGTGCGGTGCGGTCGCTGCGGGTGCGACGGCGAGTGGCCGCGGCCGGAGCTGGGATGCCCGTGCGGGACGGTGCTGCGGATCCCGGTGACCGGTCCGCGGACCTCCGCCCCGGCCGCCCCCGCCGCGCCGCCGGGGCGCCCCGCCTTCCGCTCCGTGCCGATCCGCACCGTGCGGGACGCGGTCACGGCCGCCGTGCTGTACCTGCGCCGGCTCGGTCACGAGGACATCCACCGCGCCGACCGGCACCCTCCGGCCGGCATCGGGCTGGCCGGCCGGGGCGTGCTCGCCCAGGTCGACCCGTCGGCGCGCCCGGCGACGCTGCGGGACGTGGAGTGCCTGTGGCTGACGGCGATGACGGAGTCCGCCCGGTGCCTGTACTTCTCCCTCGCCGGATACGCCGAGGACGCACGGGCCCGCGCCGACGCCCTGGGCGTCCCCCTGTTCCTGCTCGACCTCGCCGGCGTCCCGCAGCCGGTGAACGGCCCCGCCGACGCGCTGGACGCCCTCGGGCCCGACGGCGGGGCCTGAAGGCGGGCCCGAGGACGGAGCCTGGGGACGGGACCCGAGGACGGGTCCGAAAAACCCGGCGACGCGCCCGCCGCGGCCGTCCGATACTCGGCGGATGCGCATCCGTCCCGCCGCCCCCGGCGAACTGCCCGCCCTCCAGGACGTCGAACGGGCCGCCGGCGCCCCGTTCCGCGACCTCGGCATGCCGGAGATCGCCGACGACGAACCGCCCGCGCTCGACATCCTGGAACGCCACCGGCGGGCCGGCCGCTGCTGGGTCGCGGCCGACGAGCGGGACCGGCCCGCCGGGTACCTGATCGCCGAGCCGGTGGACGGCGCGCTCCACGTCGAGCAGGTGTCGGTCCACCCGCGCGCCGCCCGCCGGGGCGTGGGCCGGGCCCTGCTCGCCCACGCGGCCCGGTGCGCCCGCGAGGAGGGACTGACCGCGCTGACGCTGACCACCTTCGCCGAGGTCCCGTGGAACGCCCCGTACTACGCCCGCCTCGGCTTCCGGACGCTGGCCGGCCCCGACCTCACGCCCGGCCTGCGCCGGATCCGCGCCGAGGAGTCCGGGCACGGCCTCGACCGGTGGCCGCGGGTGTGCATGCGCATCGACCTCCCGTGGAGCGGGGCGGCGTCTGCCAGACTGCCCGGATGACGATCAGACTCGCGCACGAGCAGGACCTCCCCGGCTTCCTCTCCCTGGCGGCCCAGGTCGAGCAGTGGTTCGGCCCCATGGTCGAGGAGGCCGGCTTCCACGACGCCGTGCGCGAGCACGTCTCCCGCTCCACGGCGCTCGTCGCCGCCTCGCCGGGACCGGACCCCCTCGGCGGACTGCTGTTCGGGGGCGAGGCGCCGGTGTACCGCGTGCACTGGCTCGTCGTCTCGCGCGAGGCGCGGGGCACGGGCGTCGGCAGGGCGTTGGTGGCGGACGCGGTGCGCAGGTGGGTGCGGGGTCCGGGGCACATCGAGGTCGTCACCTTCGGGGCCGACCACCCCGGCGCCGTGGACAGCGGCGCCCGCGTCTTCTACGAGCGGCTCGGCTTCACTCCGGCGGAGGCCGCCGGCCCGGGCCCGGAGGGCGGCTCCCGGCAGGTCTTCCGCCGGGCCGTCGCCTGACCCGTACGGCGCCGGCCCGGCGGGAGCCGGCGGCCCCGGGGCGGGCAGGCCGGCGGCCCCTGGAGCGGGATCAGCCGGCCGCGTACCGCTCCCGCAGTTCCACCTTGCGCACCTTTCCGGACACCGTCATCGGGAAGGCGTCCAGGAGCTGGAGCCTGCTCGGGACCTTGTAGTGGGCCAGCCGGTCCCGGCAGAAGGCCCGCAGGTCCTCCAGTGTGGGCGGATCGGCCGGGTCGCGCGGGACGACGCAGGCGAGGACCTCCTCGCCGTAGCGCTCGTGCGGGACGCCGACGACCTGGACGTCCGCGATCTTGGGGTGGGCGTAGAGGAACTCCTCGATCTCGCGCGGGTAGATGTTCTCCCCGCCCCGGATGATCATGTCCTTGATGCGGCCGACGATCTCCACGTACCCGTCCTCGCGCATCACCGCGAGGTCCCCGGTGTGCATCCAGCGGCCCGGGTCGATCGCCTCGGCGGTCTTCCCGGGCTCGTTCCAGTAGCCGAGCATCACGCTGTAGCCGCGGGTGCACAACTCCCCGGCGGTGCCGCGCGGCCGGGTCACGCCGGTGGCCGGGTCGACGACCTTGACCTCGATGTGCGGCAGGACCCGGCCGACGGTGCCGGTGCGGTGCTCCAGGTCGTCGTCCATCCGCGTCTGCAGCGACACGGGGGACGTCTCGGTCATGCCGTAGCAGATGGAGACCTGTTCCATGTGCATCTCGGTGACGACCCGCTTCATCACCTCCACCGGACAGGGCGAGCCCGCCATGATGCCGGTGCGCAGGGAGGTGAGGTCGTAGTCCGCGAAGCCGGGGAGGTTCAGCTCGGCGATGAACATGGTGGGCACGCCGTAGAGCGAGGTGCAGCGCTCCCGCTGGACGGCCTCCAGGGTGGCCTCCGGCTCGAAGGAGGGGGCCGGGATGACGATGCAGGCGCCGTGGGAGGTGGCGCCCAGGTTCCCCATCACCATGCCGAAGCAGTGGTAGAAGGGCACCGGCAGGCAGACCCGGTCCTGTTCGGTGTAGCCGATGGTGCGGCCCACCCAGTAGCCGTTGTTGAGGATGTTGTGGTGGGAGAGCGTGGCGCCCTTGGGGAAGCCGGTGGTGCCCGAGGTGTACTGGATGTTGACCGGGTCGTCGCAGCTCAGCCCGGCGGCGACCTCGTCGAGCCGCTCCGGTGGTACGGCGGACGCGCCCTCGGTCAGCGCGTCCCAGGACGGGTCGCCGATGTAGACGGTGTCCCGCAGCTCGGGGCACTTCCCGCGCACTTGGTCGACCAGCGCGCGGTAGTCGCTACCCTTGTGGGCGAGCGAGGAGATCAGCACGGAGATCCCGGCCTGCCTGAGCACGTACTCCAACTCGTGCGCGCGGTAGGCCGGGTTGATGTTGACCATGACGACGCCGATGCGGGCCGTGGCGTACTGCACGAGGACCCACTCGGGGCAGTTGACCGCCCAGATGCCGACCCGGTCGCCCTTCGCGACGCCCTTCGCCAGCAGTCCGCGGGCCACCTCGTCGACGGCGGCGCCGAACTCGGCGTAGGTCCAGCGCCGTCCGGAGGGGACGTCGACCAGGGCCTCGCGGTCGGGCCACGCGGCGATCGCCCGGTCCAGGTTGGCACCGATGGTGTCGCCGAGCAGCGGGGTCCCGCTGGTCCCGTGCGCGTAGGAGAGCTCGGTCACCGGAAGTCCTCCTCGCGGTACTCGGCGGTGGAGCCGGCGGCCGTGGCCTCCCGCAGTTCGATGCGGCGGATCTTGCCGGAGACGGTCTTGGGGAGTTCGCCGAACTCCAGGCGGCGGATCCGCTTGTACGGGGCGAGCGCCTCGCGGGAGTGCTCGAAGAGCACCTTCGCGGTGTCGGGGCCGGGCTCCCAGCCCTCCGCGAGCACGACGTACGCCTTGGGCACGGCCAGGCGCAGCTCGTCCGGGGCGGGCACGACGGCCGCCTCGGCGACGGCCTCGTGCTCCAGCAGGGCGCTCTCCAGCTCGAACGGACTGATCTTGTAGTCGCTCGCCTTGAAGACGTCGTCCGCGCGCCCGACGTACGTGATGTATCCGTCCTCGTCCCGGGAGCCGATGTCACCGGTGCGGTAGTAGCCGCCGGCCATCGCCTCGGCGGTGCGGTCGGGGTCGCCGTGGTAGCCGGTCATCAGGCCGACCGGGCGGTCGGAGAGGTCGAGCGCGATCTCGCCCTCGGCGGCGCCGGGCGCGCCGGAGACGGGGTCGAGCAGTTCGACGCGGTAGCCGGGGCTGGGGCGGCCCATGGAGCCGGTCTTGAGGACCTGGCCGGGGCTGTTGGAGACCTGCACGGCGGTCTCCGTCTGTCCGAAGCCGTCCCGGATGGTCACGTTCCAGGCGCGCCGGACCTGCTCGATGACCTCGGGGTTGAGGGGCTCGCCGGCGGCGACGACCTCGCGGGGCGGGGTGCGCAGCTGGGTCAGGTCGGCCTGGATGAGCATGCGCCACACGGTCGGCGGGGCGCAGAAGGTGGTGACGCCGGCCCGGTCCATCTCGGTCATCAGCCGGGCGGCGTCGAAACGGGTGTAGTTGTGCAGGAAGACGGTCGCCTCGGCGTTCCACGGGGCGAAGAGGTTGGACCAGGCGTGCTTGGCCCAGCCGGGCGAGGAGATGTTCAGGTGCACGTCGCCGGGTTTCAGGCCGATCCAGTACATGGTGGCCAGGTGCCCGATCGGGTACGACGTGTGGGTGTGCTCGACCAGCTTGGGCCGGGCGGTGGTGCCCGAGGTGAAGTACAGCATCAGCGGGTCGTCGGCGAGGGTGGGGCCGTCGGGCGCGAAGTGCTCGGCGGCGCCGTACGCGTCCGCGTAGGGCAGCCAGCTCTCGCCGGCCCCCTCCCCGACCGCGATGCGGGTGTAGTCGCCGGGCACCTCGTCGAACTTGGCGGCGTCCGCGGCGCGCACGATCACGTGCCGGACCCGGCCGCGGTCGACGCGGTCGCGCAGGTCGGCCGGGCCGAGCAGCGGGGTGGCCGGGATGACCACGGCGCGCAGCTTCATCGCGGCCAGGGCGGTCTCCCACAGCTCGGCCTGGTTGCCCAGCATCACCAGCACCCGGTCCTCGGCGACCACGCCCCGCTGCCGCAGCCAGTTGGCGACCTGGTCGGAGCGGCGGGCCAGCGCGGCGAAGGACAGCCGGGTCTCGCCGCCGTCCTCCTCGACGAGGTGCAGGGCGGTGCGGTCGTTGCCGTCCGCGATCACGTCGAACCAGTCGAGCGCCCAGTTGAACCGCTCGGGCCGGGGCCAGGCGAAGCCCCGGTAGGCGGTGGCGTAGTCCTCACGGTGCTCCAGCAGGAAGTCCCGGGCCCTGCGGAACGCGTCCGTCGCCGTCGTCATCTGTCCTCCTCGCTCTCCCGGACCATTGCCGGGCGGCTCCCCGCCATCGTGTAATCCGTGATGCAGGTCTCACTACCCCCGAACGGGGGTGGTGCGCCCGTACAGGAGTCGCGGCGGAGGGGCGAACAGGTGACAGCTGACCCGATGAGGGCGGCCGACGCGGTGGAGATCCGCGGGGCGCTGGCCCGGCTGCGGCGCGCGACCGGGCTGCCGGTCGCCTTCGGCGGCCTGGTCGAGCCCGGGCGGCGGCAGGTGCGCATCAGCGAGCTGAGCGGCACCGCGACGCCCGCGCTGAGCGCGCTCGCGGTGACCTCCGGCAACGGCCTCGGCGGCAGGGCGGTGGCGCTCGCCCGGCCGTGCGCGGTGACGGACTACTCGGTCTCGCGGCAGATCAGCCACGAGTACGACGCCCCCGTGGCCGCCGAGGGCCTGCGCGCCGTGCTCGCCGTGCCGGTGGTGGTGCGGCGGCGGGTGCGCGGTGTGCTCTACGGCGCCCTGCGCTCGGCCCGGCCGCTCGGCGACCGCACGCTGGACGTGGCGGTGCAGGCGGCGCGGGACGTGGAGCAGGCGCTGGTGGTGCGCGAGGAGGTGGGCGAGCTGCTGGCGGCGGCCCGTCCGCCGCGGCCGGAACCGGGTCCGGACCCGGCGTCCAGGGCCGTCCGGGAGCAGGTGCGGGAGGCGCACGCGGCCCTGCGGGCGCTCGCCCCGCGCATCGCGGACCCCGCCCTGCGGGCCGAGCTGCTCGAGGCGTGTGCCCTGCTCACGGCCGGCGGAGAGCCTTCGGCGGCGGTGCGGCTCGCGCCCCGTGAGGTGGACGTGCTCGTCTGTGTGGCGGCGGGGGCGACCAACGCGGTGGCCGCCGAGCGGCTCGGGGTGACGGCCGAGACCGTCAAGGGATACCTGCGCTCGGCGATGCGGAAGCTGGGGGCGCGGACCCGTGGCCAGGCCGTGGTCGCGGCCCGCCGGGCGGGGTGGTTGCCGTAGGTTTGCGGTGTTTTCCCTGGCGGGCCATTACCACAGGTACGGCTTTGGATTTATCGTTGCCCGGTCCGCTGTTATTTCCCTCACCACACCGTCCGTCCGAATTTAAAGAGCCCGTTGCCTAATATTGGCCGGGACACGCCACACGGAGGGAGCGGTGACCGTGCGACGGGACTTCAAGGAGCCTGCCAGGTGCCGCCCCGACCTGGTCATCGGCCGGGAGGAGCTGGTCTCCGACGCGCGCGAGCAGCTCGCCCGCGGTGGGAGCGTGCTGCTCCACGGGCCCGCCGGAATAGGAAAGTCGACCGTGCTGCGGGCACTTGCGGCGGAAAACTCCGGTGCGCCGCGGACGGTGTTGCGCTGCTCGGCCACGGAGTCCGAATCCCACCTGCCGTTCCTGGCGCTGGCCGATCTGTTCGGCCTGGTCCTCGACAGGGTCTCCCCCCGGCTGCCCGCCGCCCAGCGCACCGCCCTGGAGTCGGCGCTCACCGGACGCGGCGAGTCCACCCTCCAGCGGGACGGGCTCGCGCTGCGCCTGGCGGTGCTGTCCACGCTGCGCGCGCTGGCCGCCGAGGGACCGGTCCTCGTCGTCGCCGACGATCTGCAGTGGCTGGACTCGGCCAGCGCCGAGCTCCTCGGCTTCGCGGCCCGGCGGCTCGGCGACACCCCGGTGCAGCTGGTGTGCGCGGTGCGCACGGAGGGCCAGGAGTACGACCGCCACCTGCGCGCCTGTCCGCCGGACACGCTCGCCGTGCGGCTGGGCCCGTTCTCCCGTACGCAGGTGTCGGCGCTGCTGGACCACCGCGGCTACACCGGTCTGTCCCGCTCCACGGTCCGTGACATCCACCGCACCAGCGGCGGCAACCCGCTCTTCGCGCTCGAACTGGGCCGGGCCCTCGCCGAGAGCCCCGCCCGTCCCCGCCCGGGCGAGCCGCTGCCGGTGCCGACCTCGCTGCGGGCCCTGGTGCTCAGCCGCCTGGAGATGCTGTCGGACGAGGCGCGCCGCACCCTGCTGGTGGCCAGCGCGGGCGCCCGTCCCACCCTGGCGCTGCTGCACGCGGCCGGCCGGGACGACGCCGAGGCGGAGACCGCGCAGGCCGCCGCCCTGGGGCTGCTGGCGACGGACCCGGAGGAGCCGGCGCTGCGCTTCGCGCACCCGCTGATCTCGGCGGCCCTGTACGCGGAGGCCCCGGCGCACGAGCGGCGGGCGGTGCACACCGCGCTGTCCACGGCCGCCTCCGACCCCATCGAGCGGGCCCGGCACCTGGCCCTGGCGACCACCGGCACCGACCCGGAGGTGGCGGCCCGGCTCGCCGAGGCCGCCGCACTGGCCCGGGACCGCGGGGCGCCCTCGGTCGCCGCCTCGCTCGGGCTGCTCGCCGCCCGGCACACCCCGGCCGACAGCGTGCCGGGGCCGGACGAGCGGCGGCTGCGGGCCGCCGAGGACGCGATCACCGCCGGAGAGGCCGATCTCGCCCGGGACATCGCGCGGGAGGTGCTGACCCGGGCCACGGTGCCGACGGAGCGGGTGCGGGCCTGGATGGTGGTCATCGAGGCCGCCGGGCAGGCGCTCGGCGAGGTCGACGCCGTCTTCCCGCAGGTGCTGGCCGACGCCGGTGACGACCCCCGGCTGCTCGCCCTGGTCCACTACCAGCTGGCGTGGCGCGAAGTGGTGGTGGACGGCGACTTCGCCGAGGCCCGCCAGGAGGCCGCGCACGCGGCGGACCTCGCCGCACGCGGCGCGGACCGGCGCACCGAGCTGATGGCGCTCGCCTTCCAGGCCTCCACCGAGACCCTGATGGGCCATCCGGACGCTCCCGCCACCATCAGGCGCGCCCTGCAGGAACCCCAGGACCCCGACGTGGCCTGCCACCACAACGGCGCCGCCATGGCCAGGTTCCGCTGGCTGCTCATGAGCGACCGGCTGCCCGAGGCCCGTACGGCCGTCACCGCGCTGCTGCGCGAGGCCCGGCGGCGCGGCATGGTCGAGAGCGAGGTGCACTTCCTGCGCATGCTCGCCGACACCGAACTGCGCTCCGGCCACTGCGGCCGGGCCCTGGACCTGACCCGCGAGAGCCTGCGGCTGGCCCGGGACTCCGGGATCGGCGAGAGTGCCTCGGCCATGCTCGCCTCCTTCGCGGAGGCCTCGGGCGGGGACGTGGACCGGGCGCTGGCCCTGGCCCGGGAGGCCGCGGACCACGCGGAGGTGGACGGCGACCAGTTGTACCTCTCCCTCGCCCTGGCCGCCCTCGGCTACGCCCAGTTGGTCGCCGGGGACGCGGCCGCCGCGGTCCGCTCGCTGCGCCGGGTGCGGGAGCTGGAGCACGCCATGGGCATCAGCGACCCGGCGCGGGGCCGCTGGCACGGCGACCTCGCCGAGGCGCTGGTGTGCGTCGGCGAGGTCGGCGAGGCACAGGAACTCATCAACGTCACCCGGGTGCACGCGCTGCGCCTGGACCGGGCGAGCGTGCTGGCCGTGCTGGACCGCGCCGAGGCACTGGTGCGCGCCGCGCGCGGTGAACACCAGGCCGCTCAGGCGCAGTTGGCGTCTGCGCAGGACCGGCTCGGCAAGCTGGGCCACGGCCTGGAGGAGGCGCGGGCGGCGTTCGCGCTGGCCCGGCTGCGCGCCCGGGGTCCGGGGCCGGCCGCGTACGACGAGGCCGCCCGGCTGTTCCGGCGCTGCCGCGCGCTGCCCTGGCTGCGCCGGGTGGACGAGACCGCGGCCGCCGGTCCCGCCCGGGCGGAGACGGCGCCCGCCGCCACCCCGGCCGCCCTGGACGGGCTCGCCGCGATGGAGCGGCAGGTGGCCGCGCTGGTGATGGAGGGCGCCACCAACCGGGAGATCGCCGGCCGGCTGTTCATCAGCGTGAAGACCGTCGAGGCGACCCTCACCCGGGTGTACCGCAAGCTGGGGATCCGTTCGCGGGTCGACATCGTCCGACTGGCGGCGGGGCGCCGCACGCCGTGACCGGACCGCGGTCCGCACGGTCCGGGTGAGGGCGACCGAGGGTTTTCCCTGCCCAACTCCCTTAGGGGAGTCCCTCATTGGGAGGATCACGCTCCGGCTCGTAGCGTGAATCCGTGCCGCTCGCCGGGCACACGGGGCCGTTCCCGAGGCCCTCGTGCTCCACCCCCACCCCGCGCGATCCCCCACCGGCAACCCCGTGAGGAGACCCATGCCCGGGCTCACCCGTGCCAGGAAGGCCGCCGCCGCCGCGGCCACCGCCGCCGCCGCGGCCGCGCTGCTCGCCGCCCCCTCCGCCGCCGCCGCCCCGCAGCCGGTCGTCGGCGGTACGACGACCACGACGTCCGCGTACCCGTTCATGATGCAGATCACCGACGCCTCGCAGGACCAGTTCTGCGGCGGCACCCTGGTGTCGCCCACCAAGGTGGTCACGGCCGCGCACTGCATGGTCGGCGAGACCACGAGCAGCGTGCGCGTGGTCGGCGGGCGCACCTACCTCAGCGGCACGAACGGCACGGTCGCCAGGGTCAGCGGGATATGGATCCACCCGGACTACAGACGCGTCACCCGGGGTGACGACGTGGCGGTGCTGACGCTGTCGACGCCGATGCCGTACACCCCCGTGGGGTACGTGTCGTCCTCGGACACCTCGGTGTACGCGGCCGGCACCACCGCCCGCGTCCTCGGCTGGGGCACCACCTCCTCGGGCGGCAGCTCCTCCGACCAGCTGCGCACCGCGACCGTGCCGACCGTCTCCGACGCGAGCTGCCGCGGCTCGTACGGCTCCCGGTTCGTGCAGAGCGACATGGTGTGCGCCGGGTACTCCGCCGGCGGCGTGGACACCTGCCAGGGCGACAGCGGCGGGCCGCTGCTCATCGGGGGCCGCCTCGCGGGGATCACCTCCTGGGGCGACGGCTGCGCGGCGGCCGGCTACCCGGGCGTGTACACCCGGCTGACCACGTTCTCCGGACAGGTCGCAGCCCAGGTCGACTCATAGATCCGCAAGGTTTCCTGAGTACCCCTCAGGGAGCGAGCCAGGGGGCGTTGCGGGCTTCCACGAGCAGCCCGCAACGCCCCCTCTCCATGCCGCTACGCCCGCACCGTCCCGAAACGGATGTCGTACGCCGTGCCCGGGTGCAGGGTGCGGAGCATCCGCTCCCCCTCCGCGGTGACCTCCGCCCGCTGCGACTCGGTGAGCCGGCCGAACGGCTCGACGACGAGGGCGTCCTCCGCCAGCCGCCACAGGCCCGCCAGGAATCCGTCGACGAGGAGGGTGCGGTGGGCGGTGTTGCCCTGCCAGGCGCGGCCCCGGAACTCGGGCGGCACGACGCGCGTGCGGTCGGCGTGGGAGAGCAGCAGGTTGTCGAACTCGGGCAGGAAGCGCGGCGGCGCCGGGGTGTCCGGGTCGGGGCGGGGGGCGTCCGGGAGGTCGAAGAGCTCGACGCCGCTCTCGTCGCGGAAGGTGACGAGGCGCGGCCGGAGGCGCTCGAAGGCGTCGCGCAGCCGGGTCAGTCCGGCCCAGGTCTGCATGTCCTTCACGGAGGCCGGGCCGAAGGCGGCGAGGTAGCGCAGCACGGTCGCGTCGGGCGCGGGCGCCGGCTCGGCGGGACGGCCCAGCCAGTGCTCGGCGGTGGTGAGCGTGACCTGACCGCTGCGGCCCCACAGTCCGCGCGGGGTGGTCTGGACGAGGGGGAGCCTGCAGCGGGCGGCGACGGAGAGGGCCTGCGGGTCGGCGTCGGGCCACTCCTTCAGCAGGGCCTCGCGCAGCTGCCCCATGGTGCGCGGCTCCTCCTCCACGAGCTCGCGGGCGAGGGCCGCGAGCCGGTCCGGGTCGACGCCGGCGAGGCCCTCGCGGAAGCCGTTGAGCTCGCGGTCGCGGGCGGGCTGCACCAGCGGCCGCAGGGTGAGGCAGTCGTGGGCGGTGTGGGTGTGGAGGGTCGAGCGCAGGGTGACGATGCGGACCACCGCGCGGTCGGCCATCGGCCGGGACAGCGCCTCGGGGGTGAAGCCGTCGAGGCGGGCGGCGAGCGCGTAGTAGGGCGGCTTGACGTTCTGCGCCTGGAGCCCGACCAGGTGCGCGACCGCGGCCTCGGCGGACATCGGCGAGCGGCGCAGCAGGAGCTGCCGTGCGAGGGTGGCGCGGTTCAGGGCCCGGACGCCGAGCACACCGGCGACCGGCGGAGTGGCGCTCCGCTTCGTCTTCGTCATGCCGCCACGCTAACGGTGCTCGCGGTCAGTTCCTGTCCGCGAGGGACGATCACCTGCCGGTCCGCGAGGGCCTGGTGCGCGAACGCGGCGACGTCGTGGCGGAACGCGAGGTGACCGAACGGACGCGGCACGAGGCACTGCGGGCACTGGCCGGGCATCCGGCGCCCCGCCCCGGGCCCTCGCCCCGGTGGCTCCTCGCCGGTTCCCCGTCGTTTCCCCGTCGGCTCCTCGCCGTCCGGCCGGCCCGGAGGGCTGATTGCCTTCCCCCGGAGCGGGGCACTCGGTGGCACTGTGCACGGAACAGAACTCATGCGACCGGAGAGAGTCCTGCTGACCGGGTGGTTCAGCTTCCGCGACGGGGAGGCGACCGCCGGGGACGTGCTGGCGCTGCACCGGGTGGAGGAGGTGCTGCGCCGGGCGCGGATCCCCTACGACGTCGTCTGGAGCCCCGGCTTCCTGCCGGACGCCCGGCACCTGGACGACGTACGGCCCCGCGACTACTCCCATCTGGTGTTCGTGTGCGGCCCGCTGCACGGGCCGCAGGTCGAGGAACTGCACCGGCGTTTCGCGCACTGCGTGCGGATCGCCGTGGGGACCTCCGTGATCGACCCCGACGGCGCGGCCGTGACCGGGTTCCACCGGGTGCTGGCGCGGGACGCCCCCGGCAGCGAGCCGTCCGAGGACCTGTCGGCCCGCGCGCCGGCGGTGCCCGCCCGGCCCGTGGTCGGGGTGATCCTCACCCACGGACAGCAGGAGTACGGGCAGCAGCGGAGGCACGGACAGGTCGCGGACCGGGTGACGCACTGGCTGGCCGGCAAGGACTGCGCCCGGCTGGAGCTGGAGACCCGGCTGGACACGCACGACTGGCACCTGAGCGCGACGCCCGCGCAGGTGCAGTCGGTGCTGGCCCGCCTCGACCTCGTCGTCACCGACCGGCTGCACGGCCTGGTGCTCGCGCTGCGGGTCGGCACGCCGGTGCTGGCCGTGGACCCGGTCGCGGGCGGGGCGAAGGTGACCGCGCAGGCCCGCGCCTGCGGCTGGCCCGCGCTGCTGACCGCCGAGCAGCTGGACGCGCGCCGGCTGGAGCGGTGGTGGGACTGGTGCCTCACCTCGGGCCGGGTGGCCGCCCGGCAGGTCCGCGACGCGTTCCGGGAGGGCCGGGTGCCGGACGGCGCGGACCGGCTGGTGGAGGCGCTGGCGTCCCGCGCCGGTTAGCGCGGGGCCCTCCCGGGCACCCGGGATCCTCCCGCTCGCCCTGGAGGAGGGACGGTGTCCACCGGTCGGCTCCCCGATCACGAACAGCACGTCCTCGACGAGATCGAACGGGCCCTGCGCCGTGACCGCCGGCTCGACCGGCGGCTGCGCACGCTGCGGTTGCGCCGGGGGCCCGACGTGCCGCGCCTGCTGCGGCGGGCGGCGTCGTACCGTCCGCGCGGCCGGACCGTGGCCGCGCTCCTCGCGGTGTCGGTCGCGCTGATGGTGGCCGGGATGGTCACCTCGGCTCCCGGCGTGATCGGGGCGTTCGCGGCGGTGTGGCCGCTGACGCTGTTCGCGGCCTTCCGGCTGCTGTGCCGGTGGTCGGGCGGCTGAGCGTTTGTCCTCCGGGGGCGGCGGGGACCCGGCCCGGCAGGAGGTGATCGTCGTGCCCGAACCCGGAAGCAAGAAGTACGACACCCGACGGGCCAGGTACCGCAAGGACGCCGAACGGTCCGGTGTCTCCGACCAGGACGCCAACGCGGCCGCGAACGACGAGCTGCAGGAGGGCGAGGGGTGGCGCGGCCGCGGCCCGCGCACCGAGCGGGGACGCGGCCCCAAGGGCGAGCGCCCGGAGAGCACCGGCTGAGCCCGTGCCACGACCGGGCCGCGGCCGTGCTGTGCCGCGCACGCGGTGACGGGGCCCGCCCGCCGATGCCGGCGGGCGGGCCCCGTCACCGCGTGGTGGGTCAGCCCGTGTAACGGCGGGCCGTGGAGGTGCGCTGGGCCGGTTCCAGCAGGCGCAGCCGGGACTCGACCTCGTGGGGCAGGACGCGGCGTTCGCGCAGGACCCAGGGCAGGGCGGCCGCCGCCTCGGCGAAGGCCCGCAGGGAGGTGGTGTCGCGCGGGACCGTGCGGGCGAGGTCCAGGGTGCGGCGCAGCGCGGGTCCGGCCGGACGGCGCAGCCAGGTGAACCACAGGGTGTTGCGGATGCCGTGCATCCGGCGCAGCGTGGAGTCCCGCGCCGGAGAGGCCTGGTGGTGGATCGTCAGGTGATCGGCGTAGACCAGCCACCAGCCGTCGGACGCCAGGTCGGCGGCGAGCAGTTCCTCCTCGCCGCCGAGCCACAGCCTCGGGTGGAAGCCGCCCGCGGTCCGGAAGGCGTCGGTGCGCAGGACGGTGGCGGCGGCCAGGAACGAGCCGAGGGCCGGTCCGGGCAGCCAGGGCGGACCGGGCACGGGCGAGTCGCGCAGTTCGCGGACGATCGGGTCGTCGGTGCCGTCCGGCTCGACGATGATCCGTGCCGTGACCGAGCCGAGCGCCGGGTGCCGGTCGAGCAGGTCGGCGGCGCCGGTCAGGGAGCCGGGCGACCACCAGGAATCGTCGTCGCAGAAGGCGACGTAGGGCGTGCGGACCTCGCGCACCGCGAGGTTGCGGCCGACGGCGCCGAGGTTGCGGCCGGGGCGCAGCAACCGCACCCGGGGGTGGTGGCGGGCGACGGCCCGGGCGGTGCCGTCCGTGGAGCCGTTGTCGGTGACGATCACCGGTGGCTTCTCCGGGAGTCCGGCGAGGCGGTCGAGGGTGCGCAGGAGTTCGCCGCACCGGTTGTGGGTGATGACGACGACGGTCGTGCGGGGGTCCGTCACGCGCTCCTCCCCTCCAGGATCCGGGCGGCCCGCTCCACGTGCGGGGGCAGGGGCCTGCGCTCGCGCAGGGCGGCCGGCAGCCGGGCGAGGGCCCCGCGCAGCGCGCTCCGGGCGTGGTCGTCGCCGCGGGCCTCGGCCGCGAGGGCTCCGGTGCGGGCGAGGGCGTACGGGACGGGACGGCGCAGCCAGGCGGTGAGGAGCTCGTTGCGGCGCTGGAGCGCGGGGCGGCCGGTGCGGGACACGGGAGCCGGGTGGTGGTGGGCGACGACCTCGGGGCAGTGGGTGACGCCCCAGCCGCGGGCGGCCAGGTCGTAGGCGAGCAGGGTCTCCTCACCGCCGAAGAACAGCAGCCGGTGGAAGCCGCCCGCGTCGAGGAGGGCGTGGCGGCGGACGACGGCGCCGCAGGCGAGGAAGCCGAGCACCTGGGTGCCGGGGAGGTCGGTGGCCGGGCCGAGCGGGGAGTCGGCGAGGACGTCGTTGAGCGGGTCGGGGTCGGCGGCCGGGCCGACGAGGGTGCGGGCGGCGATCAGACCGAGCCGCGGGTGGGCGTCGAACAGTTCGACCGCCCGGGCGAGGGAGCCGGGCGCCCACCAGGAGTCGTCGTCGCTGAACGCCACGTAGGGGGTGTCGAGGACGCGGACGCCGTGGTTGCGGGCGAGGGCGCCGTGGTTGGCCGGGAGGGCCAGCACGCGGACCTCGGGGAAGTCGCGGGCGAGCATGGTGCGGGTGTCGTCGGTGGAGGCGTTGTCGACGACGAGGATCTCCGGCCGTTCGGGCAGGGCGTGCAGGTGGCGCAGGGTGACGGCCAGTCGGTCGGCGCGGTCGCGGGTGGCGATGACGATGCCGAGGCGGCCGTTCGTGGACGGGGTGGTCATGGCGCGTTCTCCCCTCCCGGGCGTCGGGGGGCGGGCGGTCGGTCGGATCGGTCGAGTCGGTCGAGGGCGTTCAGGACGTCCTCGGGGGTGATGCGCGACAGCGCCGGGTCGGGTCGGCGGCCGTGGGGGTCGCCTTCCGGGCCGTACCACAGGGCGACGTGGCGCGGGTGCGCGGGCGGGCCCCAGCGGCGGGGCGGGACCGGGCCGAAGAGGGTCACGGTGGGGGCGGCGTGGGCGACGGCGAGGTGGGCGACGCCGGTGTCGCCGCTGACGACGGCACGGGCGCCGGCGACCAGGGCGGAGAGCCGGTCGAAGGGGAGGCCGCCGCCGAAGACGTCGGTGTCGGGCAGGCGGGCCTGCTTGGCGAGCCGCGCCACCAGGTCCGACTCGTCCGCTCCCCCGGTGACCACGACCCGCAGCCCGCGTGCGCGCAGCGCGGTCGCGACGGCCGCGTACCGCTCGACGGGCCAGCAGCGGGCGGGGGCGCCCGCGCCGGGGTGCAGGACGACGGCGCCGGGGGCGGGGGACGCGGTGCGCGGCGGGGGCAGCAGCAGGTCGGCGGGGTCGGCGTCGATGCCGTACCAGCGGAGCAGCCGGCACCAGCGGTCGCGCTCGTGCTCCTCCGCGTACCAGGCCGGGCCCTCGAGCTCAGGGGTCTCCGGGTGCGCGAACGCGAGCAGCCGCAGGGGGGCGAGGTCGCTCAGCAGGCGGTGGCTGGGCGGGCCGTTGCCATGCAGGTCGACGGCGACGTCCGGGGGCGGTCCGGTCCAGTCGAGCGAGCGGGGGACCGCGCGCCCGGGTGCGGAGGCGGGCAGTACGCGGTCCACGGCCCCCGTGGCCCCGGCGACCGGAGCGAGCCCGGCGGGCGCGGCGAGCACGAGTTCGTGCCCCGGGAACGCCCGTCGCAGCGCACGCAGTGCGGGGACGCCGGCGAGCAGGTCACCGAGGCCGAGGGCGCGCAGGACCAGGAGGCGGGGGGACGGGGCGGCGGACTCCGCCACCGGGGCGGCGTGCGTCCGCGGTGAAACGGCTGCGCCGTGCCGCCCGGACGGTGCGGCGCCGTACCCGCCCGGCGCCGGCTCCCGCCCCGGCACGGGACCGCCGCCCGACAGCCCGCCCCCCGGCACCGGACCACCGACCGGACTCCGGCCCGGCACCACGGGAGCCACCGGCCCACGGCCCGACGCGAAGCCTCCACCCGGCACGGGACCACCGCCCGGCACGGGACCGCCGTCCGGCGCGGGGCCGCCGTCCGGCGCGGGGCCGCCGTCCGGCGCGGGGCCGTCGGACGGCGCGGCCGCCTCGTCCCGCGTGGTCGGTGTCGGCCCGGGGGGCCGGTGGGGGGCGGCCTCCTGCCGTCGGAAGGGCTTCGGCTCGTCGGCCGTGGGATTCCCGCCGCGGGCGCGCGGTGCGGTCATCGCGTCCCCTCCGCCGCGCGTTCCAGCATCCTCGTCGACGAGCGGCCGTCCAGGTACGGCAGGAGGACCGCCTGGCCGCCCCACTCCTCCAGCAGCGCCGCCTCGGGGAGGTCGGCGGCGGCGTAGTCGCCGCCCTTGACCCACACGTCGGGGCGCAGGTCGGCCAGGAGGCGTTCGGGGGTGTCCTCGTCGAAGACGGCCACGGCGTCGACGCAGGCCAGGGCGCGCAGCACGCGGACCCGGTCGGCGAGCGGGTTGACCGGGCGGCCCGCGCCCTTGCGGCGGCGCACCGAGGCGTCGGAGTTGACGCAGACGACCAGGCAGTCGCCGAGCCCCCGGGCGGCCTGGAGCAGGCCGACGTGCCCGGCGTGCAGGAGGTCGAAGCAGCCGCCCGCCGCGACGACGGTGCCGTGGGCGGTGCGGATCCGGTCCGCGAGGGCGAACGGGTCGTCGCCGTCCGCCGGCGGGGGCACGGCGTCCGGCCGGGGCAGGGCGCCCGCGCCGCCCGCGCCGACGAAGTCGGTCGCGGCGGCGACGGCGGCCTCGACGGCCTCGCCCACCAGCGCGCCGTCGGCGAGCAGCCCGGCCGCCGTCGCGGCGAACCGGTCGCCGGCGCCGCAGCTGTCGCCGTGGTGCACGGCGGAGGCGGGGACGAGCAGGGGATGCTCGCCGTACGAGAGGAGGGCGCCGCGCGCGCCGAGGGTGACCGCGACGGCGGCGGCCTTCCAGTGCCGTACCAGCGCGGCGGCGCTGCGGGCGGCGGCGGCGAGGTCCCGGCGCGGGGTCGCGCCGTCCGGTGCGAGGGCGAGCGCCTCCTTCTCGGCCGGGGTGACCAGCCGGGTGCCGGGCACCGGCGGGCCGCCGCGCGGGTGGGGGTCCCAGAGCAGCGGCGGGCGGGCGGCCAGGACGTCCCGGAGGACGTCGGCGGTGCCCCGGCCGTAGTCGGAGACGAGGACGGCGGGCGCGGCGCGGACGACCTCGCGGGCCCGGTCGGTGGCCTCGCAGGCGCGGCCGCTGCCGCGGTCCAGACGGGCCACCGGCCGGTCCGCGGCCAGGACGCGGCTCTTCTCCGGGAGCGGCCCGGTCAGCGGCAGCGGGACCAGGGTGACCCAGGGCGTCAGGAGCCGCCGCAGTTCCCGGCTCGCGGAGTCGTCGCCCACGCCGGCGACGAGGGTGACCTCGCGGCCGTCGCGTGCGGCGAGGTACGCGGTGAGCGCGGCGCCGCCGGGGCGGGTCCGTTCCCCGTAGTCGTCGACCACCGGGACGGGCGCGTCGGGCGCGAGCCGATCGGCGCGGCCGGTCAGGTCGCGGTCCAGCAGGGCGTCGCCGACCACGACGAGGGGTGCCTTGCCGTTCATGTCACCTCCCGCCGTTCCGGCCGCCCGTGGGTCCCGGGTCCGTGCCGCGCCACCCCCCGTTCTCCAGCGCCGCGTCGAACGCCGCGCACACCATGTGCACCGCGACCAGGTGGAGTTCCTGGACGGTGGCCGCCGTGGGCGCCTCCACGCACAGCGACTCGTCGCTGCCCGCCATCAGCGGGTTGGGGGCGGGCCCGGTCAGGGCCCACACCCGCAGGCCGGCCGCGCGCGCCGCGTCGGCGGCGGACAGCAGGTTGGCGCTGGCGCCGGACGTGGACAGCAGCATCAGCACGTCGCCGGGGCGGCCGTGGGCGCGGACCTGGCGGGCGAACACCGCGTCGACGCCGTAGTCGTTGGCGATGGCGGTGGTGCTGGAGGTGTCGGCGTGCAGGGCGATCGCGGAGAACGCGGGCCGGTCGTCGCGGTAGCGGCCGACGAGTTCCGCGGTCAGGTGCTGCGCCTGGGCCGCGCTGCCGCCGTTGCCCGCGGCCAGCAGCCGGCCCCCGGAGCCGAGCACCTCGGCGAGCCGCTCGCCCCACCGTGCGGTGATGGGGGCGGAGGCGCGGAACGCCCCCAGGGCGTCCTCGAGTTCGTCGCAGTGACCGGTGACGGGAGGGTGCACGGTCATCAGGCCACCTCCTTCGGGATCGCGCGTGCGGCCAGGACCTGGCGGTGGACGTCCTCGACGCCGTCGGCGACGCGGCTCCAGGTGTAGCGGGCCAGGACGCGTTCGCGCCCGGCGGCGCCGTAGCGGCGGCGCAGTCCGTCCGCGGCGAGGAGTTCGCGTACGGCGGCGGCGACCGCCAGGGGGTCCTCGGGCGGGACCAGCCGCCCGGTGGCGCGGTCGGCGACGCTGTCGCGGTGGCCGCCGACGTCGGTGGCGACGACCGGCACGGCGCACGCCATCGCCTCCAGCGGCACGATGCCGAACGGCTCGTAGACGGGGGTGCACAGCACCAGGTCGGCGCTGCCGATGAGGGCCGGCATGTCGGCCGGGGCGACCGCGCCGAGCAGCCGTACCCGGTCGGCCACCCCGATGCGGTGCGCCAGGTGCCACAGCCGCCGGGCCTCGGGGTCGCGGCCCAGCCGGCCGGCGGCGGGGCCCCCGGCGACGACGAGTTCCGTGTCCGGGACCGCCCTCAGCGCGCGGATGGCCCGGTCGTAGCCCTTGCGGCGGACCAGCCGGCCGCAGGCGAGCAGCCGGTGCCGCTCGCGGCGCGGCGGTACGGCCGCGCCCTCGGCGCCGGGGTGGAAGTGGCCGGCGTCGACGCCGCAGGGCACCACCGACACCCGCTCCAGGTCCACGCCCATCGCGGCCAGTTCGCGCACCTCGTCGCTGCAGGTGGCGAGGACGCGTGCGCAGTCGCGTCCGATCTGCCGCTCGACGGCGATGCGTTCGGGCGGGCTGGTGTCCCGCCATCCCTGGTGGCGGCGCTTGACGGTGCCGAGGGCGTGGAACGTCTGCACCACCGGGACGCCGTGCGGGCGGGCTCCGGTCAGGGCGGCCAGGCCCGACATCCAGAAGTGGGCGTGCACGACGTCCGGCCTCTCCCGCCGCCAGGCCCGGTCGAGGTACGCGCCGAACGCGGGCATGTGGGGCAGCAGTTCGTCCTTGGGGACGGCCTCGGGCGGGCCGGCGGGCACGTGTTCGACGACCGCGCCGCCGGGCAGCTCCACCCGGTCGGGCAGGTCGGCCGCGTCACGGCGGGTGTACACCGTGACGCGGTGGCCGCGCCGGGCCAGCTCCTCGCTGAGCCGCGCCACGTACACGTTCTGGCCTCCGGCGTCGACGCCGCCGAGCGCGGCGAGCGGACTCGCGTGCTCGGACACCATGGCGATCCTCATCGGGTCACCTCCTTGAGCAGCCGCTCCCAGTCGTCCAGGAAGCGGGACAGCCCGTAGCGGGACAGCGCCGCCGCCCGTGCGCCCTCGCCGGCCAGGCGGGCGCGCAGCGGGTCGGCGACGAAGTCGCGTACGGCTTCGGTCAGTACGTCGATCCGGTTGGAGACCACCCCGGCGCCGGGCGGTACGGCCTCGGTGACCTCGGTGGTGGCGAGCGCGACCACGGGCATGCCCAGGTGCATCGCCTCCAGCAGGGACAGGCCGAGCGAGGTCCAGCGCACGGGGTGGACGTAGACGCGCCGGCGGGCCATCGCCGTGTGCAGGTCGGCCTGCGTCAGTTCGTGCGCGCGGCAGCGGTCGGGCGGGAGGCCGAGGTGGTCGGCCAGGCCTTCGGTCCGCATGCCGAAGACGTCGAGGGGCGCCGCCTCGGCGAAGAGCGGCAGCAGGTCGGTGCCGGTGGTGCGGCCGCGCCGCACCGGCTCGTTGACGACGACGGCGGCGTGCGGCAGTTCGCCGGTCCACAGCGGGCCGGGGTCGACGATGCCGTGTTCGACGACGGTGGCCGGGGCGGAACCGGAGTCCCACATCAGACGGTTGAAGTGGGTGACGTGGACGAGGGTGACGCCGGGGATGTCCGCGGCCGGGTGACGGGTGTCGGGCACGTCCCCGTGCGGGGCGTTGTGCTCCAGGTAGACCAGGGGCGGGCGGCGGCCCAGCCACCGGTCGACGAGGACGAGTTCGTGCGGCCGTTGCAGGACGACGACGTCGATGTCCGTCTCGCGCAGGCGCTCCGGGGGCACCTCGACGACCGAGTCGGGCCAGTCGAAGGTGCGGGCGCGGCCCAGTCCGTCGGGTCCGCGGTCCGGGGTGACGGGGACGACGTAGGTGTGCGGGCCCTGCACGAAGGCCGTGGTCCACGACCCGTGCACGTGCCAGAGCAGGATCCTCATGCCACCTCCACGAGCTTGTCGACGGCGGCGACGACGTCGAGCGCGGTCACGTCGTCCAGGCACGGGTGGCCGGGCACGGGGCACTGCCGGGCCCGGGTGCCGGCGCACGGCGCCCGCTGGTCGCCGAGCAGCACGTACGGCACGCCGTACGGCCGCCACCGTTCGGCCGGGACGACCGGTGCGAAGAGGGACACCACCGGGGTGCCGACGGCGGCGGCGAGGTGCGCGGGCCCGGTGTTGCCGGTGACGGCGCAGGCGGCCCCGGCGAGCACTCCGGCGAGTTCGGCGGCGTCGGTGCGGCCGCCGAGGTCGAGGCCCCGGTCGCCGGCGACGTACGCGGTGAGGTCCCGCTCCCTCGCGCCGCCGGTGACCACGACCCGGCGTCCGGCGGCGGCGAGTTCGCGCACCGCCTGAGCGCACCGCTCGGGGCTCCAGGCGCGGGCGGGCACGCTGGCGCCCGGGTGGACGACGACGTACCCGGCCGGGCCGGTCAGTTCGTCGACCGGGGGCGGCGGGAGCACCCGCAGCCGTCCGTCGTCGACCCGGGGGAAACCGGCGGCCTCGGCCAGGTCGAGCGCGGCCTCGGCCTCGTGGGCGTGCGGGGCGCGGTGGTGGCGTACGTCGAGGAGGGAGCCGGGGTAGTCCTCGCTGTCGGCGGCGATGCGGCGGACCCCGGCCAGGCGCAGCAGCAGGGCGGCGGGCAGCGGGGACTGGTGGAAGGAGGTGAGGACCAGCGCGGTGTCGGCGTCCGTGGCGGCGACGGCGGCGACGAGTGCGTCGATCTCCTCGCGGCGGACCTCGGGCGGCTGGAACCCGGCCCAGGGGGCGTCCCAGACCAGGACCTCGTCCACGCCGGGCAGCAGCCGGGCGGCGGGCGCTCCGTGCGGTCCGCACAGCAGCGTGACGGTGTCGGCCCGGGCGGCGACGGCGCGCACGGCGGGCCCGGCGAGCAGGACGTCGCCGAAGTTGTCGAGGCGGGTGACGAGTGCCTTCACGCGCGCCTCCCCGGTACGGGGCCCTCCACGCCGGACGCGGGATCCGCCGCGGGACGCCCCACGTCGGACGTGGGAACGCCCGCGCCCCCGCCCCACGGCGGCACGTCCTCCGGCGTGCCCGGACGGGACGCGGAGACGCCCGCGCGTCCGTCCCGCGGCGGCGCCTCCCCCGCGCGGTCCGCGGGGGGCGGCGGGGCGCCCGGGTCCCGGTCGTCCGGCAGTCCGTCCAGCACCGCTCGCACGGCGGTCGCGAGGTCCGGTGCCACGTGGGCGGCGGCGGCCGTCTCCTCGGGGCGGGTCTGCGGAGTGGGGACGAGGATGCCGTGGGCGCCGGCCCGGCGCGCGGCCTCGAGGTCGGCGCCGATGTCGCCGATGACGACGCAGTCGGCCGGATCCGTGCAGATCCGCCCGGCCGCCCACAGGATCATGCCCGGCCGGGGTTTGCGGCAGTGGCAGCCGTCGTCGGGCCCGTGCGGGCAGACCGCCCACACGTCGAAGGGGCCGAGGAGCTCGTCGACGCGGTGGTTGACGCGGCGGACGTCGGCGTCGGTGAGCAGTCCGCGGGCGACGCCGGACTGGTTGGTGACGACGCCGGTGCGGACGCCGCGGGCGCGCAGCGCGTCGAGCGCCTCGCGGGCGCCCTCGACGGGGCGCACCCGCTCGGGGTCGGCGTTGTAGGGGACGTCGTGGACCAGGGTGCCGTCACGGTCGAACAGCACCGCCCTCACCTGGTGCGTCGGATTCATCGGACCGCCTCCTGCCAGGCGGGGGCGTGCCGGTGGCGCCAGGCCCCGGCCAGCCGGTGCCAGGTCGCGGCGGGCGGGATGAGCACGCTGGTGGCCAGCATGTTCGTCACCTCGTCGCGGGTGCGCGGCCCGGGGACGATGCGGGCGCGGGCGAACTCGGCGGTCCCGGCGGCCCAGCCGAGGGCGCAGGCGGCGGCCGCCCGGCGGTGTCCGGTGGCGGCGAGGGCGCAGGCGGCCGCACCGGCGGCGGTGATCGCGGCGTGGCGGCGGATCCGGCCGCGCGGCGCGACCGCCTTGTCCCACCAGTCGGGTCCGTGCAGATGCCGCATCAGGGCGTCGTCGGCGTTGCCGCGCTGCTGCCGCACCGACGCCCAGCGGGAGGCGGGGCGCACGGGGTGCAGGGTGGTGCGCCGGCCCTGGCGGATGCGCCAGCCGGCGTCGAGGAGGCGCAGCGCGAGGTCGGCGTCCTCGCGGAAGGCGCGCGGGAAGCGCTCGTCGAAGCCGCCGACCTGCCCGAGGGCCTCGGTGCGGTAGGCCATGTCGGCGGTGATCCAGTGGGCCCGGGCGAGTCCGGCGGTGCCGCGTTCCCAGTCCGTGGGGCGGCGCCCGCCGGGCAGGGGCACGGTGATGACGCCCTGGACGCCGGCGGTGTCGGGGGACGCCTCCTTGAGGTCCTCGACGAGCTGGGCGCACCAGTGCGGGCCGACCTGGACGTCGTCGTCCAGGAAGACCACCCAGGGCGTGGTGACGGTGCGCAGCCCGGCGTTGCGGGCGGCGGCGGGGCCGCGGCCCCCGCCGGTGAGGACGGTGGTGCGCTCGCGCAGGTCGCCGAGGACGCGCAACGCGTGGTCCAGCGGTTCGTCCACGGGGCCGGGTCCGGAGCCGGGACCGGGCCCGGACCGCCGGTCGTCGACGAGGACGATCGCGTCGGGGCGCGGCCCGTGCGCGGCGGCCAGCGCGCCGAGGCAGTCGGCGAGGGTGTCCCGCACCAGGGTGGGGACCACGACGGCGTACGACGTCATCCGAACACCCTCCTCCTGCGCACCGCGTACGGGCCGATCGCCAGCAGGTCCACCGGGGCGGAGCCGAAGCACTCCAGGGCGTCGCGCGGGTCGTCGACCATGGGCCGGCCGGCGGTGTTGAGGCTGGTGTTGACGACCACGGGCAGTCCGGTGCGCCGTTCGAAGCCGCGCAGCATCCGCGCGACCAGGGGCTCTCGGCGCTCGTCGACGGTCTGGATGCGGGCGGTGCCGTCGACGTGGACGACGGCCGGGATCCGCTCGCGCCACTCGGGGGCGACGTCGTGGACGAAGAGCATGTACGGGCTGGGGATCGGGCCGCGGGAGAACAGCTCGGCGGCGCGGTCGGCGAGGACCATGGGGGCGACGGGCCGGAACTCCTCGCGGCCCTTGACGTGGTTGAGCCGTTCCAGGTTCCCGGCGCGGCCCGGGTGGGCGAGCAGGGAGCGGTGCCCGAGGGCGCGCGGCCCGTACTCGCTGCGGCCCTGGAACCAGGCGACGACGCCGTCCCGGGCCAGCTCCTCGGCGACGGTCTCGGCGATGTCGTCGGGCTTCTCGTGGGGGATCGCGGCCCGCTCGAGCCAGGCGCGCAGTTCGTCGTCGCTCCAGCCGCGGCCGAGGTCGGCGCCGGGCACGGGCTCCGGGGTGCTCTCCTGCGCGGCCAGGTGGAGGGCGCCGCCGAGCGCGGTGCCGGCGTCGCCGGCGGCCGGCTGCACCCACACGTGCCGGTACGGGCCGCGCGCGGCGATCACCGAGTTGGCGACGCAGTTCAGGGCGACGCCGCCGGCCATGGTGAGGGCGTCGCCGCCGGCCTCGCGGTGCAGCCAGTGCACGAGCTCCAGCAGCACCTCCTCCAGGACGGCCTGGGCGCTCGCGGCGAGGTCGGCGTGGTCCCGGGTCCAGGGCTCGTCCTCGGCGCGGGACGGGGCGAGGGCGGCCCAGTCGACGCCGTGGGCGCGGAAGCCGCCGTGGCCGGTCGGACGGATGTCCTCCCGCAGGCGGGCCAGGTGGTGCGGGGTCCCGTAGGAGGCGAGGGCCATCACCTTGTACTCGTCGCTGCTGCGCAGGAAGCCCAGGTGGGCGGTGAGCTCCTCGTAGACCAGGCCGAGGGAGTCGGGCAGCGCCTGGGCGGCGAGGATGTCGAGCTTGCCGTCGCGGTAGCGGCCGGCCAGGTGGGAGGCGGCCTCGCCGCGGCCGTCCAGGACGAGGACGGCGCTGTCGGGGTGCGGGGAGGCCGGTCCGGCGGAGGCCGCGTGGGCGACGTGGTGGGGGACGAAGACGACCCGGGCGGGGTCGAGGCCGGGCAGGGCCTCGGCGAGGAACTCGGGGGCGCGGCGCGCGTACTCCAGGCGCAGCGGGTCCCAGGGGTCGTCCAGGCCCATGTCGCGGGCGGGCCGGGCCAGCGCCGGGTCGAAGGAGTAGGTGACGGCGTCCAGGTCGGCGGGGCCGAGGCCCGCCTGCTCCAGACACCAGCGCGCGGACTGCTCGGGCAGCTCCCAGGCGGAGAACGGCAGGGGCCGTTTGCCGTGCTTGCGCCGGCTGAAGCGCTCCTCCTCGGCCGCGGCCACGGTCCGGCCGTCGACGACCAGGGCGGCGGCGGGATCGTGGAACAGGGCGTTGATACCAAGGATGCGCATGAGGCGTGTACTCCGTCCCTGCGGTACGGGTGGTGCTCTCGGGACGCGAGTGCCGCACCGCAGTTGTCTCAAACACTTGGAGACAACTCGCATCAATATGTCCTTTTTTGCACAGTTATGAGAACTCTGCCACCTCGGAACAACGGCACATATCGGACCGGGCGGCGCACTCAGACGGCGGTCGACCGCGAGAACCAGCCAACGGTGCGCTCCAGGCCCTCGCTCCAGCCGGTCCGGGGCCGCCAGCCCAGGCGTTCGCGGGCCAGCCGGGTGCCGGGGCGGCGCCGGGCGGGGTCGTCCACGGGACGGTCCACGAACCGGATCCGGGAGGCGGAGCCGGTGAGCTCGACGATGCGGCGGGCCGGCTCCAGCACGGTGACCTCCTCGCCGCCGCCGATGTTCACCGGCCCGGTCTCGCGGGAGCCGGCCAGGGCGAGGACGCCGGCGACGGTGTCGTCCACGTGGCACAGGGAGCGGGTCCGGCTGCCGTCGCCGGCGACCGTGAGCGGCACGCCGTCCAGGGCCTGCGCGACGAAGGTGGGCACGGCGCGGCCGTCGCCGGTGCGCATGCGGGGGCCGTGGGTGCTGAAGATGCGCACGATGGCGGTGTCGGTGCCGTGCACCCGGCGGTGGGCGGCGACCAGCGCCTCGGCGAAGCGCTTGGACTCGTCGTAGGCGCTGCGCGGACCGATCGGATTGACGTCGCCCCAGTACGTCTCGCGCTGTGGGTGCTCCAGCGGGTCCCCGCACACCTCGGAGGTGGAGGCGAGGACGAAACGCGCGCCGTCGGCGCGGGCCCGCTCCAGGGCGTTGCGGGTACCGGCGCCGCCGGCCTCGAGGGTCTCCAGGGGCAGTCGCAGGCAGTCGACGGGCGAGGCGGGGCAGGCGAAGTGCAGCACCAGGTCGAACCGGCCGGGCAGGGCGGTGAGGGCTGCGGGGTCGGTGGCGTCGGCGCGAACGAAACGGAAGCCGCGATACCGTTCCGGCTCGGCGACGTCGGCCCGGGATCCGGTGGACAGGCCGTCCGGGCACACGACTTCGGCGCCGCCCTCGGCCAGCCGCGCGCGCAGGCGGGATCCGACGAATCCCGCCCCGCCGGTCACCAGGACCCTGCGCCAGGGGTGTTCGCTCACGGGGTTCCTCCTCGGCCCCGCGTTCACGCCGTACGCGCAGACGTCGCACGCATCGACGCCGCACACGTCGGCGCGGGTGACCCGGTGACGACTCTCACATGCCCCCCGCCCCCCGTCCGAGGGCACGCGAAACGGACTATACATTGCATGTATAGACGCTATGTATAGTCCCGGCATGCCTTCTCTGACCAGGAAGATGAAAAGACCGGGGACCGCGTTCCGGGCCCTGGCGAGCGTGCTGGCGGCCACGGCCGCGACGCTGGCGCTGAGCGGCTGCACGCAGGTGGAGACGACCGCCCCCAGCGCCGTCCGGTCCGCGGACGTCCAGGCCCGGTTCGGCACCGTCGACTGCCGCGAGGTCAAGTGCATCGCGCTCACCTTCGACGCGGGGCCGAGCGAGCACTCCGCGCGGCTGCTGGACATCCTGAAGGAGAAACAGGTCCCGGCGACGTTCTTCCTGCTGGGCAGGCGGCACATCGACACGTACCCCGAGCTCGTCGAGCGCATGGCCGACGAGGGTCACGAGGTGGCGAACCACACCTGGACCCACCGGATCCTGACGGACCTGGAGCCCGAGGAGATACGCGAGGAACTGGAGCGCCCCAACGAGGAGATAGAACGCCTCACCGGCCGCCGCCCCACCCTGATGCGCCCGCCGCAGGGCCGCACCGACGGCACCGTGAACGGGATCTCCCGCGAACTGGGCCTCGCGGAGGTCCTGTGGAGCGTGACGGCGAAGGACTACAGGACGACCGACTCCGGCCTCATCACCCGCCGCGTCCTCGCCCAGTCCTCCCGCGACGGCATCATCCTGCTCCACGACATCTACGACGGGACGGTCCCCGCCGTGCCCGGCATCATCGACGCGCTGAAGAAGCGGGGGTACGTCTTCGTGACGGTCCCTCAGCTCCTCGCGCCGGGCAGGGCGGAGCCGGGGAAGGTGTACCGGTGAGCGCGGCGGGACCGGGGACCGGCCCGACCGGGTGACACGCCGCCGGGTCGGCCGACGAGCGGACGGGATTCCTTAGGATCCCCTCGTGGCCACCTTCCATGTCCAGCGCACGGCACCCCTCTCCCCCGACGAGGCATGGCGCCGGCTCACCCGGTGGCCCCGGCACGGGGATGCGGTCCCCCTCACCCGGATCACCGTGGCCACTCCCCCGCCGACCGGCGAGGGCACGACGGTCGTCGCCCGCACGGGCCTCGGCCCGCTCTCCTTCGCCGACCCGATGGAGGTGACGGTGTGGCGGCCCCCGCTGGACGGCTCCCCCGGCCTGTGCCGCCTGGAGAAACGCGGCCGCGTCGTCACGGGGTGGGCCGAGATCGAGGTGCGGCCGGGGCCGGGCGGCCGGGCGCGCGTGCTGTGGCGGGAGGAGATCCGCGTCCGTGCCGTGCCCGCCCTGTTCGACGGCCTGGTGGGCCGGGCGGGCCGCCTCGTCTTCGGACGGGCGCTGAACCGGCTCCTGAGGCAGCCCTGAGTCCACCGCGCGCTCAGGCCGCCGGGCCGGCCCGGTCCGCGACGGTCTCCGCCGCGACGGACAGGGCCGCCCCCTCCGGCGTGCGGGCGCCCGGGGCGCGGCCGAGGGGCGGCCCGAGGCGGGCCGGCTCCGGGCCGGTCACGCCGACTTCGCGCAGGCGCGCGTCGCGGTCCGGGCGGGCGCGGCGGGCCCCCGACGCGCCGACGTGCGCCACCGGGAGGCACGGGGCGAGCTCCAGCAGCGCGGCGGCGAGCACGGTGCGGGCGGGGTCCGTCGCCCGCACCGGGGCGACCAGGACGTCGATGACGCCGCCGCAGGTCGGACCGGCGGCGAAGGCGTCCCCGCCGCTGTGGCCGAAGCGCTCCAGGACGGTTTCGCCGTCCCGCGGCGCCTGCTCGCACGAGTCCGTACCCCGCGCCCTCCACGCAGCCGCCGGAGACCGGGCCGACCACCGTGCCGGGTGACGTCCGGCACCTCCCGGTCTCCTCGACGACGGTTGCGTGGAGGGTACGTGCGGCGGCACCGGGTCAGTGCACGCCCAGCCAGCTCTCGATCGGGGCGAGGGCGAAGTGGACGAGGAAGATCAGCGTCAGGCCCCACATGAAGGCGCCGATCTCCCGGGCCTTGCCCTGGCCGGTCCTGATGGCGACGTAGGCGATGACCCCGGCGGCGACGCCCGCGGTGATGGAGTACGTGAACGGCATGATGACGACGGTCAGGAAGACCGGGATCGCGGTGGCGCGGTCGGCCCAGTCCACGTGCCGGGCGTTCGTCATCATCATGGCGCCGATCACCACCAGGGCCGCCGCGGCGACCTCGCCCGGCACGATCGCCGTCAGCGGGGTGAAGAACAGGCAGGCGGCGAAGAAGAGTCCGGTGACGACGGAGGACAGCCCCGTCCGCGCACCCTCGCCCACGCCCGTCGCCGACTCGACGAACACCGTCTGGCCGGAGGCCCCGGAGACGCCGCCGATCGCGCCGCCGGCGCCGTCGATGAACAGCGCCTTGGACAGGCCCGGCATCCGGCCCTTGTCGTCGGCGAGCTTCGCCTCCGTGCCGACGCCGATGATGGTCGCCATCGCGTCGAAGAAGCCGGCCAGCACCAGGGTGAAGACGATCATGCCGACCGTCATGGCGCCGACCTCGCCCCAGCCGCCGAACTCGACCTCGCCGAAGACCGAGAAGTCGGGCACGGAGACCGCGCTGCCGTGCAGCTCGGGAGCGCCGCTCGCCCACTGCTCGGGGTCGATGACCCCGAACGCGTTGAGCGCGACGGCCAGTACGGTGCCGCCGATGATGCCGATCAGGATCGCGCCGGGCACGCCCCGCGCCTGGAGCATGAAGATCGCCAGGAGGGTCACGGCGAACAGCAGCACCGGCCAGCCGGCCAGTTCGCCCCCCGGTCCGAGGATCACCGGGCCGCCGCCGGGCGCCGCGTTCTCGTGCACGAAGCCGGCCTTCACCAGGCCGATCAGGGCGACGAACAGGCCGATCCCCATGGTGATCGCGTGCTTCAGCGCGAGCGGGATCGCGTTCATGATCATCTCGCGCAGGCCGGTGACGACCAGCAGCATGATGACCACGCCGTACATCACGCACATGCCCATGGCCTGCGGCCAGGTCATCACGGGCGCGACCTGCGAGGCGAGCACCCCGGACACGGACAGGCCGGCGGCGAGGGCGAGCGGCACCTTGCCGACGAAGCCCATCAGCAGCGTGGTGAGGGCGGCGGCGAACGCCGTCGCGGTGATCAGGGCGGTGCGGCCGAGGGTGTTCCCGGCCGCGTCCTCGCCGGACAGGATCAGGGGGTTGAGCAGGAGGATGTACGCCATCGCCATGAAGGTGGTGACGCCGCCGCGCACTTCACGCGCGACCGTGGATCCCCTGCGGGATATGTGGAAGTACCGGTCGAGCCAGGACCGTCCGGCCGGGACGCGGGTTCCCGCGCCCGCGTCCTCGGCGGTGGCCGCCGGCTCCACTGACTGCTGGGTCATGGTGCCATCTCCCAAGGTTCATAGGGGCACCCGGTCGCTGCGCCGGCGCTGTGCCGGCGCGAGCCGGGGTTTGGGAGGTGCCAGACCCGGGGGACGGCCCGGTACTGCACCTGTGTGTGGGGACCGGCGCCCGGGTGACCGTGCGGTTGCACGGTCACCCGGCGTCGGGGTGCCGCTGCGCCCACCCGTGCCGCCCCGGGGGGAGGCACGACCGACCGCGACGGCAGGCGGTGCCGGCGCGGGCCCGCCCGTCGCGGCGGGCCCGTGCCTCACACCGTGCCCGTGAGGTGTTCCGGGCGGACCGGTGTCCTGTTCAGCTCCAGGCCCGTCGTGTCGCGGATCGCCGCGAGGACGGCCGGGGTCGATGACAGGGTGGGCGCCTCGCCGACGCCGCGCAGCCCGTACGGCGCGTGGTCGTCGGCGAGTTCGAGCACGTCGACGGGGACGTACGTCTGCCGGGACGCCGAGGTCGAACCCGCCGAGCCCACCTGCGTGTCGGCGGGGTGGATCGTCACCCGGGCGACGCCGAGCCCGGTGCGGGCGATCTGGGCGTGGACGGTGACGCCGCCCTGGCCGACCTCCGCCATCGCGGTGTGCACGGTGGCGACCGGCTCCCCGCCGACCGCCTCCACGCGGACGCGGGCGGTGGAGTAGTCGTCGAAGCCCTCGGAGAAGCCGACGTTCCTGATGCCGACGGCGTAGCCGACGCCGCGGACGACGCCCTCGCCGTGCGTGGTGTTGGACAGGCCGCCGGGCAGCAGGCGCACGTCGGCGCCCTCGCTGGACTCCCACTGGCGCTCCGGCGGCATGGGCATCGCCTTGACGCGGCGCAGCAGTTCGGCGACCGGCGCCGGGGAGTCGACCGGCTGCCCGGTGGGCGTGACCGTGCCCTGCTCCATGGCGTTGAGCTGCCTCAGCTCCACCGGGTCCATGCCGAGCCTCGCCGCCGGCTTGTCCATCTGCGCCTCGTAGGCGAAGCACGCCTGGACCGCGCCGAAGCCGCGCATCGCGCCGCAGGGCGGGTTGTTGGTGCAGAGGGCGATCGCCTCGATCTCGACGTCGTCCACGGCGTACGGTCCGACGCCCAGCGAGGAGGCGTTGCCGACCACGGCCGGGGAGGCGGAGGCGTACGCGCCGCCGTCGAGGACGATGCGCGCCTTGACGTGGGTCAGCCGGCCGTCCGCGGCGAGCAGCGCCGGGTGGGCGTCGCCGGCCGGGGAGGCGGTGCCGAGATTGCCGCCGACGCCGCCGCGGTTGCGGATCTGCGGGGAGGCGACCGTGCGGGAGGCGAGGGCGAGACCCGGCAGCTCGGCGCGCAGGTGCTCCATGATCCCGGAGTACGGGACGGAGGCGCCGAGCCGCACGCTCTCCCCGCCGACCTCCCAGTGGTGGAGGTCACCGATGCGGTTCAGGTCCATGAGGTACTCGGGCCGGTGGTGGTCGAAGTTGATCTCGACCATCACGTCGGTGCCGCCCGCGATCGGCACGGCGGTGGGGTGCTCGGCCTTCGCGGCGAGCGCCTCCTCCCAGCTGGCGGGGCGAAGGAAGTCCATGGCCGACTCTCTTCTGCGTCTCGTGGAGCGTGCGGATCGAGCCAATCCGTGTGCTGCGGGCCCGGCTCGTTCATGTGCGGTTCACTCGGAGTGGGCTCAGTACACCGCCGGGTGTTCCACCGGGGTCAGTCACCGAAACCATGAAGGAGTTGGCTGGCCAACGCGGACATCTTGTAGATTCGTATGAATGGAGGCCACCGGGAACCTCCCCGCCTTCCTCCGGCAACGGGGGACACGGCCCAGGAGCCGGCCGACACCGCTGACCGGCCACCCACGGGTCCTCACCGGAAGGTTCCCCACGCTCCATCGTAGGTATCGAGACGAAAGAACGGCGGCGACGAGAATGCGGCTGCGCGCACTGCTGGACACCGACGCGCTGGGCCTGAAGCTGCTCGGCGGCGAGGACGAGCTGGACCGTACGGTGCGCGGGGTGATGACCACCGACCTGAGGGACCCGAGCCGCTACCTCTCGGGCGGGGAGCTGGTGCTCACGGGCCTGGCCTGGCGCCGGGACGCCGCGGACTCGGAGCCGTTCGTGCGGATCCTGGCGCAGGCCCAGGTGGCCGCCGTCGCGGCCGGTACGGCGGAACTGGGCGAGGTCCCGGACGACCTGGTCGCGGCCTGTGCGCGGCACCGGCTGCCGCTGTTCGCGGTGCACGAGTCGGTGGCCTTCGCGACCGTCACCGAGCACGTCGTGCGGCAGGTGTCCGGCGAGCGCGCCGGGGACCTCGCGGCCGTGGTGGACCGGCACCGTCGGATGATGACCTCGGGCCCGGCGGGCGGCGGCCCGGACGTGGTGCTCGACCTGCTGGGCTCGGACCTGGACCTGCGGGCCTGGGTGCTGTCGCCCGCGGGCCGGCTGATCGCCGGGCCGAAGGGGGCGGGGGGACCGGCGCTGCCCGCCGACGTGTGCGCGCGGCTCGCGGCGGAGCACCTGGCGGCCACCCGCACCGGACGGCGCGGACCGCACCGGGTGACGGTGGGACAGACGACGTACAGCCTCTTCCCGGTGCGCGCCGGCGGGCGCGCCCCGCAGGGCCCGCCGCCCGGGTCGTCCCCCCGGGGCGCGCGGGACGTGCGCGAGACGGTGCTGTCGGACTGGCTGCTGGCCGTCGAGGCGGACGCCGCGGACTGGGCCGAGGAGCGGCTGGACCTGCTGCACGGGGTCACCCAGCTGATCGCGGTCGAGCGGGACCGCCGGGAAGCGGCGCGCACGGTCCGGCGCCGGCTCGCGCAGGAGGTGCTGGAGCTGGTGCAGACGGGCGCCGCGCCCGCCGAGATCGCGGCACGGCTGCGGGTGGCGGCCCCGGTGCTGCTGCCCGGGCTCGGGACCGCGCCGCACTGGCAGGTGGTCGTGGCCCGCGTCGACTGGGACGGCGGCGAGGTGGCCGGCGGTCCGGTGGCCCAGGCGCTGCTGGAGGAGATCCTGGTGGACCCGGCGTCGACCGGCCCCGAGCACTCGGACCGCATCGCGGTCGCCCACACCGGGGAGGAGGCGATCGCGCTCGTCCCGCTGCCCTCGGTGACGGGCGAGCACGACGGCTCCGGGACGGGGATCCTCGCCGACGCGCTCCTGGAGTCCGTGCGGGACCCGCTCACGGCGGGGCTGGAGGACGACGGCCGGGTCACGCTCGGGGTCAGCGCGGCCGTGCACTCGGCGGAGGGCCTGCGCGGGGCCCTGGAGGAGGCACGGCACGCGCGGCGCGTGGCCGCGGCCCGGCAGGGCCGGGTCTGCGCGGCCGGCCACCAGGAGCTGGCCTCGCACGTCCTGCTGCTCCCCTTCGTCCCCGACGACGTGCGCCGCGCCTTCACCGCCCGCCTCCTGGACCCCCTGCGCGACTACGACCGGCGCCACCGTGCCGAACTGATCCCCACCCTGGAGGCGTTCCTCGACTGCGACGGCTCCTGGACCCGGTGCGCCTCCCGGCTGCACCTGCACGTCAACACGCTGCGGTACCGGGTGGGCCGCATCGAGCAGCTGACGGGCCGTGACCTGTCCCGCCTGGAGGACAAGCTGGACTTCTTCCTGGCCCTGCGGATGAGCTGAGGCGCCCGGCGCGCACGGCGCGCCGCGCGGCGCGGGACGCCCGGTGGACGGCGCGTCGTGACGGCGGGCGCCGTGGAGTGGTGCGCGGGCGCCGTCGGCCGGTCCGGCGTTCGCGCCCGCCACCCCACAACTTTGTGAAATCTTTCACCCGTCCTCTTGGCCCGGCCCCCTCGTTCGTGCTGAGATGCGGCCACCACTCAACAGCTCGACGGCGTGCTCGGGGAGGGCAACGTGGCGCATACCGCCATGTCTGGTAACGGAACGACCGCCGGTGACGATCCCCTCCAGACCGCGGTATGGCGGCTGCGCTCCCGTGCCTGCTGGGCCGACGCCGCCGCCCTGCTCGTGCCCGACACCCCGGCCGCGGCCCTGCAGCGGGCGTCGCTGCTGGTGGAGCGGTGCCTGTACACCGAGGCGGGGTGGGAGGAGGCCGAGGACGCGCTGCGGACGGCCGAGGCGCTGGCCCACACCGACGAGGAGCGGGGGGCCGCCGCTTGTGAACGCGGGTACGTGGCCTACGCCGCCACGCTGTTCGGTGTGCGCGACCGGTCCGACGAGGCGCGGGCCGCGCTCGGCCGGGCGGCGGCGCTGATCCCTCCGGGGGCGGCGGGGCGGGCGCTGCTGGACTTCCGGCGCGGGCTGATCGCCGAGAACCTCACCCGGTCGCCGCAGGCGGCGCGTGCGGCGTACCGGCGGGCGCACGCGGGCGCCACCTCCCACGCCGACCCGCTGCTGCTGTCCGGCACTTGGCGTCACCTCGCCGGACTCGCGCTGCGTGAGGGGGAGTTGACGGAGGCACGGCACGGCTTCGCCGAATCCCTGCGGATCCGCGAGGAGTTGGGTTACCTCGTGGGCACGGCCCCGGCCCTGGTCTCGCTCGCCGACACGGAGGCCGAGCCGGAGGCGTCCCGCCTGCGCGAGGAGGCCCGCCGTCTGTTCCGCCTCCTGGGCGGCGTCCCCACCTGGCTGGCCCACCGCCTGGCCCCGCCGGCCACGGGAGCGGCGACGGCGTAGCCGCGCACGGCCACGGCCCCGTCGCCCCGCGCGGCCGACCCGCACGACCGCCCCTCCCGAGCCGCCTCGGTCAGGCCGCTCCGGTGAAGTGCTCCCCCACCAGGGAACGCACCACCTCGAGGTCCCCCGCGATCAACGCGTCCAGCAGGGCCGTGTGTTCGTGGGCGTCGGCCACCAGTTCCGCCCGGCCGCGGACCCCGGGAACGGAGCCGACCAGGGGCCACTGGGCGCGGCGGTGGAGGTCCTCGGCGATCCGGACCAGCTGCTCGTTCCCGGCGAGGGCGAGCACCGCGCCGTGGAAGGCGCGGTCGGACTCGGCGTACGTGGCCCGGCAGCCGGAGGAGGCGGCGCGGACCGTGGCCTCGGCGAGGGGGCGCAGCTCGGCCCAGCGCTCGGCGGGCACGGTGCGGGCCAGCCGCAGCATCACCGGGACCTCGATCAGCGCCCGGACCTCGGCGAGCTCGGCCAGCTCCCGCGCGCCCCGCTCGACGACCCGGAACCCCCGGTTCGGCACCACCTCGACGGCGCCCTCGAGGGTGAGCTGCTGCATGGCCTCCCGCACGGGCGTCGCGGAGACGCCGAACCGCTCGGCGAGCACGGGCGCCGAGTACACCTCGCCGGGCCGCAGGTCGCCCGTGACCAGCGCGGTGCGCAGGGCGGCGAGGACCTGCCCGCGCACGGACGACCGCTGGACGACGGGCCGGGGAGCCGGAAGGGCCGGTTCGCCGTGCGTGTGCTCGCCGCGCGCGGCCCCGCCCTCGGCGCCCCGCAGACGCTCGCGCCCCCGGTCCGCGCCCCCCGTCCGGGGCTGGGCGGGCACCCGGAAGCGGCCCGCGCCGGCCGGGCCGGCGCCCGCGCCCCCCGCACCGGTGGAGCCCTGCGTGTCCTGCTTCACGGGTCCTCCTGCGGACGTATCGGTACGTGTCGGTACGTGGGGTCATGCGGGCGGGTCGGTACTCGTCCGTCAAGCACCATAAGCGCACCGGCCGTCAGTTCCCATATCGGCAATCTTCGGTAAGGTGAGCCTTACCTTTATCGGCCCGGCTCTCCGAGACGTGGCCCCACCCGTCGTGAAGGGGAAGCGCATGCCTGTGCCCGGTTCGGCCGTCGCGGACGCGTACGCCCGCCTGGCGGAGGTCTTCCCCGCACTGGCCGTCACCGAGATCGGCGCCGACGAGGAGCTCCCCCGGGGCGGCGGCTGGGTCGCCGCGTCCGCGCTCGCCGAGGGCGGGGCCGGCCTGGAGGCGTTCCTGACCTGGGACGACACCCAGGTGCTGCGGGACTACGGACAGCGGGCCCGCCCGGACGTGATCGCGAGCTTCGGCCTGCACCGGTACGCCTGGCCCGCCTGCCTGCTGATCACCGTGCCGTGGTTCCTGCACCGCCGCGTGCCCCGCTACCCCGTGACGCACGTCTCGTTCGACCGTGCCGCTCCCGGTCTCGCCGTGGGCCGGATGGCCGTACGCCCGGACGGCTTCGCCTGCCTGCCCGGCGACCCCGCGGCCGCGCTGCCCGGCGCCCGGGTGGTGCCCGACGAGGAGGCGCTGCGGGCGGAGGTGCGGTCCGCGGTCGCCGGCCACCTCGAACCCGTCCTGGCCGGCTTCGGCCCGCGCATGCGGCGGCGCGGCCGGGCCCTGTGGGGCATGGCGACCGACGAGATCGTCGAGAGCCTGTGGTACGCCGCCCAGCTGCTCGGCGAGGAGGAGCGGGCCATGCGCGAGCTGGAGCTGCTGCTGCCGGGCGCGACCAGGCCGTACGTCGGCGCGGCGGCCTTCCGCCGGCTGACCGGGCCCGGCGGGGAGCCGGTGCGCACCCGGGACCGGGTCAGCTGCTGCATGTTCTACACCCTGCGCCCCGACGACGTCTGCGCCACCTGCCCGCGCACGTGCGCCGCGGAGCGGTCCGGCCGGCTGGTCGCCCAGGCCGGCTGACCCCGCGCCGGTCGATTTATTCGAACTCGATTCCCTTCATTCAAGCGGCAGTTCGAGCGGAACGCCGCCCTGGGCATACCCTCACACTTCCTTGGCGGTCTCTTGCCCCGAATCCCCCTGAGAGCCGGTGGGATTGGGCCACTATGACGGGCGTTACGCCCCATCCCAATGCGAGGGACCCCTAGATGAGACTGACCGACATATCGCTGAACTGGCTGCTTCCGGGCGCCGTGCTGCTCCTGGGCATGCTGGCGGCGGTGGCGGTGCTGGCGCGCGGCAAGCGCTCCTCGGTCAAGGACGCGAGCGCGGACGACTCGTGGGAGCGCAGCGAGGAGCGCCGCAGGCGCAAGGAGGCCGTCTACGGCACCGTCTCCTACCTCCTGCTGTTCTGCTGTGCGGCGGTGGCCGCCGCGCTCTCCTTCCACGGGCTGGTCGGCTTCGGCGAACAGAACCTCGGCCTGTCCGACGGCTGGCAGTACCTCGTCCCGTTCGGTCTGGACGGCGCGGCGATGTTCTGCTCGGTGCTCGCCGTGCGCGAGGCCAGCCACGGTGACGCGGCCCTCGGCTCGCGGATACTCGTGTGGACGTTCGCCTTCGCCGCGGCCTGGTTCAACTGGGTGCACGCTCCCCGGGGCGTCGGCCACGACGGCGCCCCCCACTTCTTCGCGGGCATGTCCCTGTCGGCGGCGGTGCTGTTCGACCGCGCCCTGAAGCAGACCCGCCGGGCCGCGCTGCGCGAACAGGGCCTGGTGCCGCGCCCGCTGCCGCAGATCCGCATCGTCCGCTGGCTGCGCGCCCCCCGGGAGACCTACCGGGCCTGGTCGCTGATGCTGCTGGAGGGCGTGCGCAGCCTCGACGAGGCGGTCGAGGAGGTGCGCGAGGACAAGGTCCGCAAGGACGAGGCCCGGCAGCGCCGGCGCGACCAGCAACGGATGGAGCGGGCGCGGCTGAAGGCGATCAGCCGCGGCCACCGCGGTCTCGCGGGCCGGGGCGGCGGACGCCGGCTGGAGGCGCCGGCGGTGGAGCGCGGCTCCGACCTCGACGTGGTCTCCGCGGAGCCTGCCATACCGGCGACGGAGGCCCTGCCCGTGCGCGCGCGTCCCTCCCTGCAGCCGGTGCGCGGCGGCTCTGACGCGGTGACCGTCGACCTCACCGCCGAGGACGACACCCAGGCGCTGCCGCGCCTGGACTCCCTGGAGCGCAAGCTCAAGGACCTGGAGCAGCAGTTCGGCTGACGGCACGGAAGGCGTACGACGGGGCGGGACGCGATCCGCGCGGGCCGCGCCCCGCCCCGTTCGTGTGCCGGGCGGGCCTCAGGCGGCGTCCGCCCCGAGCGCGAACCAGACCGCCTTGCCCACCCCGTGCGCCCTGACCCCCCACGCGTCGGCGAGCGACTCGACCAGCACCAGGCCCCGTCCGTGCGTGCCGTCGTCGGCGTCCGGCACGCACGGACGGGGCTCGCGGGCCACGAAGTCCCGCACCTCGACCCGCAGTCCCCGGGGTCCGACGGTGGCCGTCAGGACCGCCTCCCGGTCGGTGTGGACGAGCGCGTTGGTGACGAGCTCACTGGTGAGCAGTTCCGCGATCTCGGACTGCTCCGGCCTCCCCCACGGTCTGAGCAGTTCGCGCAGCGCCCTGCGGGACTCGGGCACCGCCCGCAGGTCCGCCCGGCCCAGCCGGCGCATCAACCGGGCCGCCGGCGCCCGCGCCGCCGCGCCGTCGGCCGTCGTGTCGTCGGCCGCCGCCTCCACGGTCCTCACCGAGGAGGCTCCGACCGTGACGGAACCGCCTCCTCGTATCCGCCTCTCCATGGTCCCCCGCCCGCGTGCCGATGTCGGTTCCCTGCTGCTCGAACACGTTCACGGGAATGCCTGCCCCGTCACCCGCGCGGCAGTCGTGCCGAACCGTCGACGACCGGTTGTTGGCCGAAGTGCGATGGCCACGCAACCGCGCGGGGCCGCCCTCCCGACCCCCGTGGCGAGAGGACGACCCCGGCTTCCGCGGTGGCTGCGGTGGCTGCGGTGGCTGCGGTGGTCAGTACAGCTTGTCGACGGCCTTCGTCGTCGTCTTCTTGAAGGCGGCCACCGGGGCGTCGCCGAAGTCGCCCATCTGCCCCCAGCCCACGACGGTCACCGTCCTGCCGTCCCGTCCCACGGACAGCAGGTGGACGTCCGTGGCGCCCCAGGACGTGGTGGTGTGCAGGCCGTGCACCCGCGCGCCCTCCTCGACCGGCAGCGAACCGTAGGACCGGCCCTCGGCCTCGATCTCCGGATCGGACTGCTCGATCCGGTCCGCGCAGGAGCGGATCTCCTCGTTCAGCAGGGCGGCCAGCGCCTTGCCCTTGGCGGCGGAGCCCGTGACGACGGTGGTCTGCACGGCGCCGGTGTCCAGGTCGGTGCGGAAGACCCGGTGCCGGTAGTCGTAGGCCGGCACGCCCTCGCCCAGGCAGTGGGCGAGCTCCGCCGGGAAGCCGTCGGTGACCGGGCCCGCGGTCCAGCCGGACGACGGGTGCGGCGGCAGTTCGGACGCCGCGAGGAACCTGGGCGCGGCCTCCTTCGGCGCGGCTCCGGCGGGCGCCGTCAGTGCCGTCCCGGCGGTGAGGACTGCGACGGTGAGGGCGGCCAGGGCGGCGGCTCGGGTGCGCTTGGGCATGGGTGTCCCCCGTGAGGAGTGCGAAGCGGAATGCGTGGTGAGACGCGGAACGGTGCGCCGGGAGGCGGCCGGGACGGTCCGTCCGGCGGCCTCCGGGGCGGTACCGGGAGCATCGGCCGTCTCAGGAGGCGGACGCAAGCGCCGCCGCCGGATTCACCGGCGTGGAACCGTCCCAGCCCCTTTGACGTGCAGGTACATGAGGTGCCTGGGATGCCCGGGACGCCTGCGGGACAGGGTCCCCGGGCCGGATCGGGCCGGACGAGTGCGGGGTGACGGTGTCGGCACAGGACGACGTGGCGCGGTTCGCGGCGCTGCTGCGGGAGCTGAAGGAGCGCACGGACCGCAGTTACGGTTCGTTGGCCCGCCGCCTGAGCATGAACACCTCCACGCTGCACCGCTACTGCGCCGGCGAGGCGGTCCCCGTCGACTTCGCGCCCGTCGAGCGCTTCGCCGCCCTGTGCGGTGCGTCGGGTGGGGAACGCCTGGAGCTCCACCGCCGCTGGCTCCTCGCGGCGGCGGCGCGGCAGCGGCCGCGCCCGGCGGTGGGGGCCGGCGACGAGGACGCGGGGCCGGGCTCGGGCTCGGGCTCGGGCGAGCAGGATGCCGCGACGCGGGGACGGGCGGGCGGTGGAACGCCCGGAACGGCGGACGGTGCGCACGACCCGGCGGCCGAGCACGCCACCGTCGAGGAGCCGGTCGCCGGGTGCGGGGTCCCCGACGGCCCGCACCCGGCTGACGCCCGGCTCCTCGGAGCCACCGCCGTCGGCCCGAACCGTCCGGACGGGACGGCCGCGCCGGCGGACGCCCCGAACGGACCGGCCACCGCGCCGGACGCCGAGAACCGACCGGCCACCGCACCGGGCACACCGGGCGGAACGGCCCCCGCCCCCCGCACCGACGGCAGGCCCGCCCCCCGCCCCGACGCCGGAAACCGGACGGCCACCGGATCAGGCCGCACGGACGGGGAGTCCACCGCACCGAAGGCCCCGGGCGGACCGGGTGTCCCGGCGGGCGCGGCCGGAGGGGTCGGCGGCGGGGCCGGGGAAGCCGGGCGCGTGGACGACCCGGTGGTCGAGGAGGACGTCGTGAGCGGTCCCCCGGCCGCCGGCGGGCGCGGCCGGCCCTGGTACCGCCGCCGCGAGCGCGTCGCCGTCGCGCTGGCGGCCGCCTGCGCGCTGCTCGCCACCGTGGGAAGCCTCTCCGCCCTGCCCGACGACGGCCGGCGTTCCCCGTCGGCGGGGGACCCCCCCCCCGCCGCCCCGGGCGCCGCCCCGGCGACGGACCCCGCGGCGCCCCGCCCCCACGCCCCGTCGCCCGCCCCGTCCGCCTCCGCCTCCGCGGCGCCGGACGAGGGCCCCGCCGTCACCGGTGCGCCGCGCAGGCCCTCCGCCCCGGCCGCCGGCCCGGCCGCCCCGGCGGACTCCGCCCCCGCCGGGCCTCCCCTCACCTGGACGGCCGACTCCCAGGTGTGGGAGCACGGCTGCGGTCATGACTACGTCATCGCCAGGCCTCCGGAGCAGGTCCCCCCGCCGCCCGCCCCGCAGGACGCCGGGACCTGGGCGGCGACGCAGTCGGCCGTGCACGGGGGCGAGACGACCGTCGCGCTGTCGGTGCAGGGGACGTCCGACACGGCCGTCGTCCTCACGGCGCTGCGCGTCCGCGTGGTCGGCCGCGGTGCCCCCGCCCCGGGGAACGCGTACGCCATGGACCAGGGCTGCGGCGGCGCGCTCACCCCGCGGCACTTCGCCGTGGACCTGGACAAGGACCGGCCGCTCGCCCGCGCGGTCGCCGGGAACGACGCCGGGACGCCGGTCCCGGCGGTGCGCCTGCCCTACCGGGTGTCGGCGACCGACCCGGAGGTGCTGCTGGTCACCGCCCGGACCGGCAGCTGCGACTGCCGCTGGCACCTGGAGCTGGACTGGTCCTCCCGGGGCCGCACCGGCACCGTCCGCGTCGACGACCACGGCCGCCCGTTCCGCACCAGCGGCACCGGGGGTCTGCCCCGCTACGCGTACGACACCTCCACCCGGCGCTGGGCACCCCGCGCGGCGTGACCGCGCCGCTACGGCCGGGGCACGTTGCGCAGGTTCGACCGGGCCATCTGCACCATCCGGCCGACCCCTCCGTCCAGCACGATCTTGGAGGCGGACAGGGCGAAGCCGGTCACCATCTCCTTGCTGATCTTCGGCGGGATGGACAGCGCGTTGGGATCGGTGACGACGTCGACGAGGGCCGGACCCTTGTGCTTGAACGCGGCCTTCAGTGCCCCCGCGAGGTCCTTCGGCTTCTCCACCCGCGCCCCGTAGGCGCCGCAGGCGCGGGCCACGGCGGCGAAGTCGGGGTTCTTCATCGCGGTGCCGTGCGAGGGCAGGCCCGCGACCAGCATCTCCAGCTCCACCATGCTCAGCGAGGAGTTGTTGAACAGGATCACCTTCACCGGCAGGTCGTACTGGACGAGGGTGAGGAAGTCCCCCATCAGCATGGTGAATCCGCCGTCGCCGGACATCGACACGACCTGCCGGCCCCGGTCGGTGAACTGTGCCCCGATCGCCATCGGCAGCGCGTTGGCCATCGAGCCGTGGGAGAAGGAACCGATGATCCTGCGGCGGCCGTTGGGCGAGATGTAGCGGGCCGCCCAGACGTTGCACATGCCCGTGTCGACGGTGAAGACGGCGTCGTCGTCCGCCATGTCGTCCAGCACGGACGCCACGTACTCGGGGTGGATCGGCACGTGCTTCTCCACCTTCCGGGTGTACGCCTTCACCACCCCCTCCAGCGCGTCCGCGTGCTTCTTCAGCATTCGGTCGAGGAACTTCCGGTTGTCCTTGGTGCGGACCCGGGGCGTCAGACAGCGCAGCGTCTCCTTCACGTCGCCCCACACCGCGAGGTCCAGCTTGGAGCGCCGGCCGAGGATCTCGGGCCGCACGTCGACCTGGACGATCTTCACGTCGTCGCCGGGGAGGAAGGCGTTGTACGGGAAGTCGGTGCCGAGCAGGATCAGCAGGTCGCACTCGTGGGTGGCCTCGTAGGCCGCGCCGTAGCCGAGCAGTCCGCTCATGCCGACGTCGTAGGGATTGTCGTACTGGATCCACTCCTTGCCGCGCAGGGCGTGCCCGACCGGGGACTTGATCTTCCCGGCGAACTCCATGACCTCGGTGTGCGCGCCCTTGGTGCCGGCACCGCAGAACAGGGTGACCTTCTCGGCCCGGTCGATCATGTCGACGAGGCGGTCGATCTCCTCGTCGCCGGGGCGGACCGTGGGCCGGGAGGTGACCAGGGCGGTCTCGGGGGCCTGGTCCGGGGCGGGCTCGTCGGCGAGGTCACCGGGCAGGGAGACGACGCTGACGCCGGAGCGGCCGACCGCGTGCTGGATGGCGGTGTCCAGCAGCCGGGGCATCTGCCGGGGGCTGGAGATCAGCTCGCAGTAGTGGCTGCACTCCCGGAACAGCTGGTCGGGGTGGGTCTCCTGGAAGTAGCCGAGACCGATCTCGCTGGACGGGATGTGGGAGGCGAGGGCGAGGACCGGGGCCATGGAGCGGTGGGCGTCGTAGAGGCCGTTGATGAGGTGGAGGTTGCCGGGGCCGCAGGAGCCGGCGCAGGCGGCCAGCCGACCGGTGACCTGGGCCTCGGCACCGGCCGCGAAGGCGGCGGTCTCCTCGTGCCGGACGTGGATCCAGTCGATGGCGGAGTTGCGGCGCACGGCGTCCACGACGGGGTTGAGGCTGTCCCCGACCACGCCGTACAGGCGTTTGACTCCCGCGCGGACGAGGATGTCGACGAACTGCTCCGCGATGTTCTGTTTGGCCATGGTTTCCGTCTGCCCCTCGGGTGCCGGAGATGCCTGACGGATTCCATGAATTCACACCGGACGCGCTCACGCCTCCCAGACGCCGACGGCCGTACGGTCGTCGGCGTACCCCTTCACCCGGACCTGGGTGTCCGCCAGGTACGCGGCCAGGCCCGGGGGTTCGGGATCCGACCACCGGTCGGCCAGGTGGGCGCGGAGTCCGGGTTCGCCGCGCAGCGGGTCGGCGAACCCGGCGCCGCACATCAGCAGGACGTCACCCGGGCGGGCTACGGAGGTGCGGAAGCGGAAGGGTTCGCGGGGCGGTTCGGGGGCCGGCTCGTACGGGCTCGGGGGCGTGGGGATGCCCAGGTCCATGGTGAGGCGGTCGCCCTCGGGGGTCTCGGAGGGCGGCGAGCCGAAACCGACGACGGGCTCCCCCTTGACCTCGGCGGCCTGCGGTTCGATGTCCTGCCACGCGCCGTCCCGCAGCCGGAACAGCCCGCCGGGGCCGACCCCGAAGAAGACGCGGGTGCGGCAGTCGGGGTCGGCGGGCAGCAGGAGGCAGCGCAGGGTGGCCGCGTAGGCGTCGGGTTCGAGGCCCTGCTCGGCCGCGCCGGCGCGGAGCCTGCCGAGGCTGCGGTCGGTGAGGCGGTGCAGACCGGACTTGAGGTCGCCGCGCCGGGCGGCCCTGATGTCCTCGACGAGGCGGGCGTGGCTGCGGCCCACCGCCCGGCCGATCCACCGGCAGGCCTCGGCCGCGGCGCGGTGCGCCCCGGGCGCGGCCCGGCTCCCGGTCGCGACCGCCACGAGGACCAGCGCCCGCTCCCCCGTCCCGAACCGCGCCGCCAGCAGGGCGTCGCGGCGCGGTTCCCCCCGGTACCGCGCGGAGTCCCCGCGCACGGAGGCGGCCCGCAGGGTGCAGGCCCCGTAGCGGGCGCCGTCCAGCACGGTGTCCGGGACCAGGCCGTCCAGCTCGTCGGGGTCGGCCGCCGGGAGGGCGGTGGGTTCGGCGTCGTAGGTGGGCGGCCGGGAGCCGACGTGCGCGCGGGAGGGGGGCGGGTCCGGGGGCGGTTCGAAGCGCGGGGCGCGGGGGTCGGCGGTGGTGGGGGCGGGAACGGCCGGCGGGGGTTCCCGCGGGGGCGGGGGTGCGGCCGGGGCGCCGTCCGGCGCGGCCCCGTCCGGCCGGCCGGCGTCCGTCGCGAAGGTCACGGGGCCCTCCGGGACGGCGGACGGTGGTTCCCACGGGGCGCGCTGCGGGGGTAAGGCCGGCCGGCGCGGAGGGGCCGCCGCCGTCCCGTCGGGGAACGGCCGGGGCGCCGGGACCCTGGGGACGGGGGACACGCCCGGCGGGGACGCGTCCGGCGAGGGCGGGACCGGCGGCGCGGCGTCCCTCGGGGGCGGGACCGGCGGGAGCGTGTCGGCCGGAGGCGGTCCCGGCGGGAGCGGGTCCGCCGGGGGCGGGTCCTCGTGCAGCGCTCCGGACGCCGAGGCGAAGCGGTCGTCCAGGGAATCGGGCGCGGTCGCGGCGCCCGTGTCACCGACGGCGGCGTCGCCGTACAACTCCTCCCACCAGTCGTCCTCGTGACCGGCGGGCCTTCCCCCCTGCTGGCTCATGCCCCCAATTGTCCACCGCTCCGGCCGGATGAGAACGGGGCAACCGGAAAATCCGTGCCCCGCACCGCGTCCGGGACGACCTGCCGGGTGAACGGTGGGACGACTGTGCGGCACGAGCCGCACCGCGCTCACGGCCGCAGCGCGCCCTCGTGCGCGAGCAGCCGCACCTTCCGCTCCAGCCCGCCCGCGTACCCGGTCAGCGACCCGTCGGCGCCGATCACCCGGTGGCAGGGGCGGACGATCAGCAGGGGGTTCGCGCCGATCGCCCCGCCGACGGCCCGTACGGCGGCCCGGGGCGCGCCGATCCGCGCCGCGATCTCGCCGTAGGACACGGTGGTCCCGTAGGGGACGTCGTCGAGCGCGGCCCAGACCTTCTCCCGGAAGGGGGTGCCGGCGGTGCGCACGGCCAGCCGGAACTCCTCCAGCTCGCCGGCGAAGTACGCGGCGAGCTGCTCCTCGGCCGCGCGGAACGGCCCCGGGTCCCGCCGGCCGTCCTGCGCCGTGCGCCCGCCCTTCTGCCCGGGCACGGAGAGCGAGGTCAGCTCGCCGGCCGGGGTGGCGGTGAGCAGGAGCGGCCCGACGGGGCTGTCCACACTCGTCCAGTACGTCGTGGTGGCGGTCGTGGTCGTCGTGGTGGTCATCGGTACTCCAACTCCCCTGCCGTGCGCAGGTGGTTCAGGGCGTACGAGCGCCAGGGGCGCCAGCTGTCGGGGACGTCCGGGCCGGGCGGGGCCACGTCCGGGTCGCCGAGGGCACGGGTGCGGATCTCGGCGATCGTACGGGCGTCCAGGCCGGGGACGGCGGCCAGGGCGTCCTGGGCGTCGTCCCGGTCGGCGCCGGGGCCGAGGCGTACGGCACCGTCGGCGAGGGCGGCGGTGAGCGCGCCCAGGGCACCGCCGGGCTCGGCCTCGGCGAGGACGCCCGGTTCGGGGAACAGGTGGGTGAGGCCGGCGCAGGGGGCATCCAGCCGCTTGCCGTACCGCTGCACCAGCCGTGCGGCCTCGTCGCGGCCCACCAGGGCGCGCACCGCCAGCTCCTCCGGATCGGCGGCCCCCGGCGAGCGCAGTCCGGGCCGGGCGGCGACCAGCGGGGCGAGCCGGGGGTCGGCGCCGAGCCGTTCGTCGACGGCGTACGGGTCGGCGTCCAGGTCGAACAGCCGCCGCAGCCGCTGGACGGCGGTGGTCAGGTCGCGCGGGTCGGTGAGGTGGACGCGGGCGTCGAGCCAGCCGCCGGGATGGGCGCCCGACCCGGTGCGCGCGGTGCCGGGGCGCTCGTCGACGGCGGCGATGCCGGTGCCGTAGGGGAGCCGCAGCGTCCGCCGGTAGGTACGGGCGCCGGGTGTGCCGCGCACGTCCTCGACGCCCGGGACGGCCTCGCGTTCCAGCAGGTCGAAGACGGGGCCGGACGGGTAGGGGCCGCGGTGGGCGAGCCGCAGCGGGATCCCGGCGGTGGGGGCGCCGGCGCGGCGGTCGCGGGGCGCGGCGGCGCGCAGTTCGCTGGGCGTGGCGGCGTACACGGCCCGGACGGTGTCGTTGAACTGCCGCACGCTGGCGAATCCGGCGGCGAAGGCGATCTCGGTGACCGGGAGCCCGGTGGTCTGGAGCAGCACGCGCGCGGCGTGCGCCCGCTGCGCCCGGGCGAGCGCGACGGGCCCGGCGCCGAGCTCGCCGGTGAGCTGCCGCTGCACCTGGCGGGCGCTGTAGCCGAGCCGTGCGGCGAGTCCGGCGACGCCCTCGCGGTCGACCACGCCGTCGGCGATCAGCCGCATGGCGCGGCCCACGACGTCGGCCCGCACGTTCCACTCGGCGGAGCCGGGGACGGCGTCCGGGCGGCACCGCCGGCAGGCCCGGAAGCCGGCGCCCTGCGCGGCGGCGGCGGTCGCGAAGAACCGCACGTTGCGCCGGTTCGGCGTGACCGCGGGGCAGCTGGGCCGGCAGTAGATCCCGGTCGTCCGCACGGCGAAGAAGAACGCCCCGTCGAACCGGGCGTCCCGGCTGCGCACCGCCTCGTACCTGCTGTCCTCGTCCATCACGCCGTCCAGTCTCCGCCGGCCGGGGGGTCCCGGCTGGCGGAAATCGGACATGGAGGTGGTGCTACCGCAGACGGCCCCGCTTGGCCTCCATCGCCGCCTTGCCGATCGCGCCCTTGCGCTTCCAGTCCTTGCGGATCTCCGCGCGGAGCCGGGCGTCGGTCTTGGCGACGATGCGCTGGTTCTCGCGGAGCAGCTTGCGGTAGCTGTCCAGGCGGCGCTGCGGGAGGGCGCCGGCCTCGATGGCTTCGAGGACCGCGCAGCCCGGCTCGCTCTCGTGGGCGCAGTCGTGGAAGCGGCAGCCCTCGGCGAGCTCCTCGATCTCGGAGAACACCTGGCCGACGCCGGTGCCGGCGTCCCACAGGCCGACGCCCCGCAGGCCGGGCGTGTCGATGAGGACGCCCCCGCCGGGCAGCGCCAGCAGGTTGCGGGTGGTCGTGGTGTGGCGGCCCTTGCCGTCGACGTCCCGGGTGGCCCGGACCTCCATCACGTCCTCGCCGAGCAGCGCGTTGGCCAGGGTGGACTTGCCCGCCCCGGACTGGCCGAGCAGCACCGACGTCCCGCCGGAGACGATCGCGGCGAGGACGTCGAGCCCCTCCCCGTCCTGTGCGCTGACGGTGAGCACCGGCACGCCCGGCGCGCTGGTCTCCACGTCCTGGACGAGGTACGCCCTGGTCACCGCGTCCGGCACCAGGTCGGCCTTGGTGAGCACGACCACCGGCTGCGCCCCGGACTCCCAGGCGAGCGCCAGGAACCGTTCGATCCGGGCCAGGTCGAGTTCGACGGCGAGGGAGACGGCGACGACGGCGTGGTCGACGTTGGCGGCGAGGATCTGCCCCTCGGACCGCTTGGAGGAGGTGGAGCGCACGAAGGCGGTACGGCGCGGCAGGTACGTCCGTACGTAGCGCGGGTTGCCCGACGGCTCGACGGCGACCCAGTCGCCCGTGCACACGACCCGCAGGGGATCGTGCGGGGTGACGAAGGCGGTGTCGGCGCGCAGGGTCCCGTCGGCGGTGACGACGTCGCACTGGCCGCGGTCGACCCGGACCACGCGCCCGGGCAGCAGCCCTTCCGCGTCGTACGGGGCGAAGGCGTCCGCCCAGGCGTCGTCCCAGCCGTAGGGGGCGAGCGCGGAGGAGGTGGAACCGGTGGAACCGGTGGAACTCAAGGGGATGGCCCTTCACGAGGGTGGCCCCGGCAGCCGCGTACGCACGCGGAACGGAAAGAGGTGAGGTCAGCCGGTGGCCACGGAGGTGGACTTGATGGATTCCCGGATGCGGGCAGCGCCCAGCGCAGTGACAGCCATCGGTCGACACCTCCTCGTTCCCCTCACGCGTCGTCGGAACGACGCTCCGGCGCGGTGGCGCACGGCCACCGCGTGATCTGCGAGCACAGTAGCCCGTCCCGCCCCCGGCCCGTCAACCGGTTTTCCCCGGGGCCCGCGTCACGCCCTGGCGCACGGGCGGCCGTTGAGGGTGAAGCCGGAGGGCGGGGAGTTGGTGCCGCGCCAGGAGGCGAGGAAGCCGAAGGCGAGCTTCCCGCCGGCCGCGACCTCCTCGTTGTAGTCGGCGGCGGTGGCGGTGACGCGGGGGCCGTCCTGGCTCGCGGTGGCGTCCCACGTCTGGCGGATCCGCTGGCCGCCCGGGAAGGAGAACCCGACCCGCCAGGAGTCGAGGGGGTCCCGGGTGGTGACGGTGACGGTGGCCTGGAAGCCGTCGGGCCACTGGTTGACCAGGTCGTAGACGACCCGGCAGGGGGGCGGCCCGCCCGGGCCGGTGGTCCCGGTCGTGGCGGTGGCGGAGGAGGTGCCCTGGGGTTCGGGTGCGGGCTCGTCCCGGTCCGGTGTGCGCCCGGCGGACGGCGTCCGGGAGGCGGAGGGGGGTCCGGGCGGGTCGGCGGAGGCGGAGGGCGCCTCGGACGGGGCGGGCGGCGGGGGCAGGTCGGGGTCGGCCACCGACGGCCGGCCGGTGTCGGGGCGCGCGGCGCTCTCGGCGTCGGTGTCGCCGAACGGCATCAGCGAGACCGCGAGCGCGAGCGCGGAGACCAGGGCGGCGGTCACCAGCAGGCCGGTGCGGGCGACGCGTGCCGTGGCCGCACCGTCCGCCGGGTCGCCGGGCTCCGTGTCGGCCCCGTCCGGGCGTCCGGCCCCGAGCCGTGCCTCGGCGGCCCGGCGGCGGCGTTCCAGGTAGGCGAGGCCGCCCCAGCCGATCACCCCGCCGGCCAGCGCCCCGGGCAGTCCCCCGCCGTGCGGCCGCAGGCAGGCGGCGGCCTCGGCGCACGGCACGCAGGCGGCGAGGTGCCGGGAGAGGTCGCCGGGGGTGTCGGCGGCGGGCGAGCGGGTGACCGCGTCGAGCAGCCGGGCGTAGCTGCGGCACTCGGCGTCCATCGGGGAGTCGAGGTGGTTGCGGTGGCAGCGGTCCCGGAACGTCCTGCTCACCCGGGCGAGCTCGTCGGCCGCGGTGGCGGGGTCGAGGCCGAGCCGGCGGGCCACCAGCGGCAGCGGCAGTGCCTCCACCTCGGCCAGCCACAGCAGTTCGGCGTCCGTCCGGTGCAGATCGCGCAGTCCGCGCAGGGCGACCGGACGCTCCAGGGGCGGACCCGTGTGGCGGGCGGCCTGGTCGGAGTGGAGCCACAGCCGCAGGTCGGGGTCGAGGCGGTGTCCCTGTCCCGCGTCCTCCCAGGCCGCCGCCGTGCTGCGAACGGCGGTCAGCAGCAGGGGCATCCGGGGCAGCCGGGACGAGCGGCGGCCGGTGCCGCGGACGGTGCCCGCCTCGGCGGCGCGGATCTCCCGTACGCCCCGGGCGAACGCCTCGCGGGCCAGGTGTGCGGCGGCGGCGGATCCGGACGTGCACAGGTCGGCGTAGGAGAGCACCGCGTCCCAGCACTCGGAGAACAGCGCCGCCTCGGTGGCGTCCTGGGGGCTCGGCAGGTCGGGCATGAGTCTCCTGCATCCACGAGCGAGGTCAACTCGCCGTACCACTGGTGGAGTTGGGGAAAACCTCGCGGCAGTCGGGCGAGCCTTTCACGTTCTCGCCACAACTGACAAGCGCCGCCCTCACGTTCCGTCGCGGCGTCGCGACCCCTCGCGTGGACCATACGCAAGGAAGGCCGGAACGTCTCGGTTCCGGCCTTCCCGGTCTTCTCTTCCTTCTCTTCTCCCCCCGGGGCCTCAGACCGCCTCGACCGGCTCCTGCGCCGGAAGGCTGTCCATGAAGGAGCTGACGGAGAACACGGCGCGGCCGGGTCCGGGCGGGCCGTAGCCGGGGGGCGAGGACAGGCCGAAGTCCTCCATGGTCTGCCGGTACGCCTGGAGCAGCCGGATGTGGTACTCCAGCGGCGCGCCCTGCGGGTTGGCCTTGCCGAGCGGGGTGGTCGGCTCCGGGCACCAGGTGGTGAACCGGGGCGTGATGCCGTGCGACATGAAGAAGCGCAGGCCCTCGGTGGTGGAGGCGATGGCCTCGTCGACCGTCTTGAAGCCGAAGGGCTCGGCCATCTCCACGCCGGCCACGAAGTTGGGGATCACGTTGCGCGCGCCGAAGACCTCGGCGGAGTCCAGGATGCGCCGGTGCCACTCGTCGCGGCCGACGTAGCGCTCCTTGCCGGGGCAGTACATCTTGAACAGGTACTCGTCCCACACCTCGTAGTTGGGGTGGTAGATCTGCACGCCGTAGTCCTTGAAGCGCTGCACGTCGTCCTTGGGCAGCGCCTGGGCGACGACCTTGCCGATCCAGCGGCCGGGGAAGCGCTCCTCGATGGCCTTGGCGTAGTGGCCGTAGAAGTCGGCCTCGTCGCGTCCGGAGACGGTCTTGGTGATGGCGCCGCCGGTGAGGGTGTAGGCGGTGGAGGCCTTCGCCGTGTCGTAGCGGTCGATGATCTCCAGGGCCTCGAGGACCTCCTCGACGTCCTTCACCCCGGTGTAGGGGCGGCCGGCCGCCTTGTGCTGGCGCCAGTTGTGGTTGATGTCGCAGTACTGGCACTCCTCCTTGGCGCCGAAGTACTGGCAGACCCGGAAGACGGTCAGGTAGATCAGGTAGCCCCACTGGATGGTGGGGGCCACCTCCATGACCGACTTCCCGTTGGAGAGGGTGTGCCGGTAGTACTCCGGCATCGGCGGCACCCCGACGTCGGCGATGCGCCTGCCGTCGAGGTAGAGCCCGAGCACGCCCTCCTCGTTCGCGGCGACGCGGTACGGCGAGGAGGGGTTCACCCGCACCGAGACCACGGTGCGGCGCAGGTCGTAGGGGCCGCCGGTGAGGATGATCTCCTCCGGCGGGCGCCTCAGCGCGGCCTCGCCCAGCTCGGGCAGGGTGCCGTGGTCGAAGGAGAAGATGAAGTACGACTTCGGCTTGACCTCGCCGCTCTCGTTGTCGCTGAGGGCGGACGGGTCGAAGGCCACGCCGCCCCGGAGCAGGTCCTCCTTGAAGACGGCTTCCCGCGGCACGTGCGGGAACCGCTCCATCAGATCCTCGACCAGCGCGGTACGGCTGCCCATCTGCTGTCTCCTCCCGGGTCGGACGTACGACTCCTCACGGTATGCCCCCGCTCGGGCGGCCGGTGTGCCGGGTCCCCCCACGTGGCGTGGACCACTCCCGAGGTAGGTTCCGGCGGGGGGCCTTTTCGGCCCCGATCCCGGGAGGACGACCGATGACCGAGACCGTGACCAACTGGGCGGGCAACATCACGTACGCCGCCAAGGAACTGCACCGCCCGCACAGCCTGCACGCGCTGCGCGGGCTGGTCGCCGGGAGCTCGCGGGTGCGGGCCCTGGGCAGCGGGCACTCCTTCAACGAGATAGCCGAGGCCGGCGAGGACGGCGTCCTGCTCTCCCTCGACGCGCTGCCCCCGGAGATCGACGTGGACACCACGGCCCGGACGGTCCGGGTCGGGGGCGGCGTGCGCTACGCCGAGCTGGCACGGGAGGTGCACCGGCACGGGCTGGCGCTGCCGAACATGGCCTCGCTGCCGCACATCTCGGTGGCCGGCTCGGTCGCCACCGGCACGCACGGCTCCGGGGTCGGCAACGGGCCGCTCAGCTCGTCGGTGCGCGCGGTGGAGATCGTGACGGCGGACGGCTCCACCGGACGTTTCGCCCGGGGGGTGTCCGACTGGTTCGGCGGCGCGGTCACCTCGCTGGGCGCGCTCGGCGTGGTCACCTCGCTCACCCTGGACCTGGAGCCGGCCTTCGAGGTCGAGCAGCACGTGTTCACCGAGATGCCCCTGGAGGGACTGGACCGGGCCGCGTTCGAGACGATCATGTCGGCGGCGTACAGCGTGAGCCTGTTCACCGACTGGCGGGCGCCGGGCTTCCGGCAGGTGTGGGTGAAGCGGCGCACCGACCAGCCGCTGCCGGACTTCCCCTGGGCCGCCCCGGCGACCGAGAAGATGCACCCGGTGCCGGGCATGCCGGCGGTGAACTGCACCGAGCAGTTCGGGGTGCCGGGACCCTGGCACGAGCGGTTGCCGCACTTCCGGGCGGAGTTCACCCCGAGCAGCGGGGCGGAACTGCAGTCGGAGTACCTGCTGCCGCGGGAGTCGGCCGTCGCCGTGCTGCACGCGCTGGACGGGATCCGGGAGACGGTCGCCCCCGTGCTGCAGACCTGCGAGGTGCGGACCGTCGCCGCGGACGACCAGTGGCTCAGCCCCTCCCACGGCCGGGACACGGTGGCCGTCCACTTCACCTGGGTCGAGGACACGCGGGCGGTGCTGCCCGTGGTGCGGCGGGTGGAGGAGGCGCTGGCGCCGTTCGACGCGCGGCCCCACTGGGGCAAGGTGTTCACCACGCCGGCGGCCGAGCTGCGCGCCCGCTACCCGCGCCTGGGCGACTTCCGGACCTGCGCCCGCAGCGTGGACCCGGAGGGCAAGTTCACCAACGCCTTCGTGCGGGACGTCCTGGGCCACTGATCCCGGGCCCCGCCCGGACGTCGTCAGGCCCCTTCCCGAAGCTCTTGCCGAAGGGTCCGCCTCCCCCGCGGCCCCGGTGCGCGCCGGCGCCGGCCCGGCGGGGACGGGCAGGCCCGGCGGGGACGGGCAGGCCCGGGCGGCACACAGGTCGACGGCGTCCGGGCGAAGGCCGACGACTGGCCTCGCCTCCTGGACCTGCTCGACCGCTGGGCGCTCCCGGCCTGACCCGAATCCATGAGTCACTCGGCCATGACCGGCCTGACTGCCTGGCGGCTCATCGGCGGGAGCACCCTCTCGTGGCACATCCCCGCAGAGCCCCACCACCCGGGTGTTCCGGAAGGGAACAACCGGAGAAGGCGACCTTTCAGCGCTGTGGTGCGGTGCCGGGCCGGAACGTCACGTGCGGGGTGCAATGGAAACCTCCGCCGCTGACCCGGTTTCCGGTGACCACGACGTCGCTCACCGGCGAGACGGAACCGACCGTGTCCGCGCTTACCCGGACCGCGCTGCGCGAGGCCCCCGAAGCGCCTGCCGCCACCGTCACCTGGTTGTCGGTGATGCCGGCCCCGGAGACGGGGTTCGGCCCCACCTGGACCGGCGGCCGGCTGACCGTCCTCGCCGACATGGGACTGACGTGCACCCCATCGGCGCTGTTGTTGATCGTGTTGCCGCGGACGATGATGTCGGTGGTGTTCATCGCGCCGGCGGCGTCCCATGTGGCGTCGTCCACGGCATTGCCCTCGGTCAGCACGCGCGCGTGCACCTGGCCGGCCTCCTCGCCGCTCAGTGGTCCGCGCAGCAGGGGGTGGGGTCCGGGTCCTCGAAGGGGACGAGGGTGCCGCCCAGGGCCGGAGTGGCGGCGAGGACGAGTTCGTCCCGCTGCCACTGCGGACGCACGTGGTCGCGCGTCACCATCCGGGTCTCCGGATCGGGGGGGTCCGGCGTGCCCAGGACCGTCACGCGGTCGATCGCGGAGCGTGCGACCAGCTCCGCGACCGTCATCGTGCCGGTGAGGGCCGGTGCCCCCGGGTAGAGCACCGCGCGTCCCACGGCGTCGGGCAGTCCCGGGGAGACGGCGCCGTACCCCGCCCCCGCGAGCCGCTCCCGCGTGGCGTCCAGGAGCGGCCGCGAGGGCAGGGACAGGGACACCGCCACCCGCGGGCGGTCGCCGCGCACGAGGTGGGTGCAGCCGAACGTGCCCTCCGGGAGGGCGAGTCCGGCTGCCATCCGGTGCAGCAGGTGGTCGGCCGCGCGCAGGTCCCTGACGCCCGCGTCCACGGTGAGGGCGTACGGCGTCACGAGGGCAGCACCCACACGGGGTTGGAGTAGAACCACAGGTCGCGCCACGGGTCGGCGTCGCCGACGACGTCGAGGGCGGGGCCCGCCGGGTCCACCTCGGCGCCCATCGCACCCACGGCCGACCGGTTGCCGTCGGTGCCGCGCAGCCGGACGTACAGCGGGCGGTCGACGCGGCCGAGGTCGAAGGTGACGCGGACGGTGCCGGCCGACCTGCCGATGTCGTACGACCGGGCGACCTTCGCGGTGGGCGCGGTGAACGTGTCCTTGTCGGCGACCGGGCCGGTGACGTCGCCCCGGATGACGTCCACGCGGGCCAGTTCGGGCGTGAAACCGGCCCAGTTGGGTCCCCCGGCGAGCGCCACGTCGGCGGTCAGCGTGACCCTGGTGCCCTTCTTCACGTGCAGCGCGCCGCCGAGCGTGGCCCAGCGGCCGCCGCCGGACACGCGGACGTCGAGGCCGCTGATGAGCTGTCCGTGGTCGACCCAGATGCGGCCGGCCCGGATGCCGTCCATGACGGCGGCGTAGGAGAACCCGTCGGCGCCGACGTGGGTGCGGCTGTACTGGCCGGGCCAGTAGTCGCCCTGGGTGACGTCGATCTGCCCGCCGTAGACGGGGTCGGGGTACCGGCCGTCGGTGTTGAAGTCGCCGCCCGTGCCGCGTGCGGCGGTGTCGGCGTAGACCTGGTGGGAGTCGGAGTTGGCGGTGATCCACCAGGGGCGGCCCTCGGCGAGGAGGCTGTCCCACAGGCCGCCGACGGTGGCGGTCATCCAGTCGAAGCCGCCCCAGGTGCGGTAGCTCTCCAGCGGGTAGCCGGGGAAGGAGTTGGCGCCGGGGCTGCCGTCGTAGATGCCGCGGGCACGGCCCATGCCGAGCGGCTTCGGCAGGCCGGCGGCCTGGTGGCCGGGGGCGCCCTCGAAGCCGACGGCGATCTGCCGGTCGCCGGTGCCGGTCGCGTCGCGCCAGGCGCGGATCTCGTGCGGGGAGTCGATGCCCTTGCGCGCCGGGTGGTTGGCGAGCATCAGGGCGTCCTTGACCTTGCGCCGTCTGACCTGGTCGGCGAGGAAGGAGAGGCCGGCGACGGCGAGGGCCTCGTTGGCCGGGGTGGAATCGGTGGCGCCCTTGACGCCGCCGTCGTAGTCGGTCTCGAACTGCTTGAGGACGGCGACCTCGTTCTTGCCGGGGTGGACGAAGACGGTGCCGTGCTCGGCGGCCGGGATGTTCCACTCCAGGCCCTGGAAGACGAGGGTGTCCTCGTGGGCGGCGCGGGCCTCCCTGATGTCCGGGTTGACCTTCTCCACGCCGATCTTCGCGTGGGTGGCGCTGCCGTGGTCGGTGATGACCAGCCAGTCCATGCCGTGCCTGGCGCCCTGGCGGACCTGGTCGACGACGCGGTACTTGCCGTCGCTGCTGTACTGGGTGTGGATGTGGTGGTCGCCGGCGAGCCACAGGAAGCCCTTGCCTCGGCGGCCGTTGCTCGCGGCGCGTGCCGGGGCGGCGTGCGCGGCACCGGCGCCGGCGGACAGCACGCCGCCGGCCGCGAGTCCCGCGCCGAGCAGGCCCGCGCGGCGCAGCAGCGTGCGCCGGGACCTCTGTTCGGGGCTGAGCGCCTCGTCGGGCACGGAGGTGTCGAAGGCGGCGGGCAGGGGTGCCGTCGCCTCGTGCCGGTGGTCGTGTCCGTGGTGGTGGGGGTGGTGGTGCGGCCCGTGTGCGTGCCCGTGACCCATGCGAAGTGCCTCCTGGATGCCGCCGGTTCGGTGCGGCTGCCTTCCGCGGCGCGACCACGCCGCGTGTGGAGGATCAAGCAAATGGATGAACGTTGAACGGATTTGAGATGAGCGGTGCATGCCCCGGACGCGACGGCTCGCCCGCACCGGCTGGGTAGGCTGAGCGCTCCCCGGTCCCCCAGGCTCCCCCGGAGGCCGCATGCCCCGCGCCGGACTCACCGCCGACCGCCTCGTCACGGCCGCCGCCGACCTGGCCGACGAGGCCGGGTTCGAGAACGTCACGCTGTCCGCGCTGGCCCGGCGTTTCGGCGTGAAGGACGCGAGCCTGTACGCGCATGTGCGCGGCCTGCGCGACCTGCGCGCCCGGATGGCCCTGCTCGCGGGCGGGGAGATGATCGAGCGGATCGCGGCGGCGGTCGCCGGGCGGACCGGCGAGGACGCCCTGGCCGCGTTCGCGGGGGCCTACCGGGAGTACGCGCTCACCCGGCCGGGCCGCTACGCGGCCACCCAGGTCCACCTGGACCCGTCCCTGGTCGCCGACTCCCCCGCGCTGCGCCGCACCGCCGAGATCACCTACGGCCTGCTCCGCGGCTACGGTCTGGAGGAACCCGACCTCACCGACGCCGTACGCCTGTTGCGCAGCACCCTCCACGGCTACTGCGCCCTGGAGGCCGCCGGCGGTTTCGCCTCCCCGCGCGACGTCCGGGCGTCCTGGGACAAGGTGGTCGGGGCCCTGCACATCGCCCTGGAGAACTGGCCCCGGGAACAGGGGAGTTGACCGTTCGACGGCGGTACCGGGCGTGAACGGGCGAAAACAGCGGTACGGACGTCGAGTCGGAGCCGTTGTCCTGGACGCGGGCTTCGCGGAGGTCGGGGATCACGCGTCGCCGCCCGGGGAGGGAGCGCGCCTTGTCCCAGCAGCTCGGTCGCGGGCCCTTGCGGCCCACCGGCCCGGACCCGGAACCCTCCTCACCGGACGACGACGCCTCCCGTCCCGCCCGGCTCGTGGGCCGGCTCGGCGGACTCGGGTGCGCGGCCGCCGGGTACGGCGTGTTCCAGTTCCTGTTGCGGGTGCCGCCCGGCTCCCTCGACGGGAGGCGGCGAAGTACCTGATCTCCTCGGTGAGCGGGCGAGTCCACAGGACCTGGCACCCGCGAAAGCGCCCACCGTACCGGGGTCACTCCGGGAGGGCCGTGCCGTCGCCCTCCCCCACGGGCCGGTCGGCCAGGGCCTGCACCTCCTCGTACGAGGGCGCCGCGCCCCCCGGCTCCCGTCCCGCCCGGATCTCGGCCGCCGCCTCCACCGCCGCGCCCAGCGCCCGCCGGTACAGCAGCGAGCCGAGGCTGATGCGGCGGACGCCCAGGTCGGCGAGGTGGGGGACGGACGGCCCGGTGGGCGAGTAGAGGACGTTGAGGGGGGTGTCGCCCAGACGGCGCACCAGGGCGGCGATCCCGCGGGGGTCGTCGAGCCCGGGGACGAAGACGCCGTGCGCACCCGCGTCCCGGTAGGCCTCCGCGCGGGCCGCGGTGCCCTCGCCGTCGCCGAGCCAGTGGGTGTCGGTGCGGGCGTTCACGAAGAGGCCGGGGACCGCCGCCCGGACCGCGGCGATCTTCGCCGCGTGCCGGTCGGCGGGCCCGAGCCCGTCCTCCAGGTTGATGCCGGCGGCGCCCAGGGCGAACAGCTCCCGGGCCAGCTCGGCCACCGCGTCCGGGTCGTCGCCGAAACCGTCCTCCGCGTCCACGGACAGCAGGAAGGGGCCGGAGCCGAGGGTGCGCGCGAGCCGCAGCGTCTGCTCCCGGGTCGCCGCGGCCCCGTCGGGCAGCCCGGCCGCCGCCGCGACGGCGAGGCTCGTGGTGCCGACGGCCCGGAAGCCCCGGGCGGCCAGGGCGAGCGCGGAGGCGTGGTCCCAGGCGTTGGGCAGGAGCAGGGGTTCGTCGGCGTGGTGCAGGTCGGCGAAGGAGGTCATGGGGCGAACGCTAGGGGCGGAACGCTTTGGTCCCGGCCGAAGCGTTCGCGTCCCGGTGCCCCGGAGGGCCTGGGGCGCCCTGCCGCGGTGACCGGCCCCTCACGTCCGTGCGCCGGCCGTGTCGGCCACGGGGACGCCGAAGTCCGGGGTGCCGTCCGGCTTGAAGCCGAACGTCTGCACCCGGGTGTGGCGGTTGGGGTCGTCCAGCGGATCGCCGTCGATCTCCTCGTACGGGCGGGCGTGGTAGACGAGGACGTCGGTACGGCCGTCCTCGGCGACGGTGAAGCAGTTGTGGCCGGGACCGTACTGCCGGGTGGTGCCGTTGCTGGTGAAGACGGGGACGGGAGACTTGGTCCAGCTCGCGGGGTCCATGAGGTCGCTGTCGTCGGCGGCGGTGAGCAGGCCCATGCAGTAGTGGGCGTCGGTGGCGCTGGCGGAGTAGGTCATGAACAGCCGACCGTTGCGCTTCAGGACGTACGGCCCCTCGTTGACCTTGAAGCCGACGCACTCCCAGTCGTACTCGGGGGTCGTCAGCCTCACCTGAGGGCCGGTCAGGGACCAGGGGTTCGCCATCTCGGAGAGCCAGACGGCGGTGTTGTTGTCCACGCCGGGTTCGTGCTGGGCCCAGGCGAGGTAGCGGGTGCCGCGGTGGGTGAAGGTGGTGGCGTCCAGGGAGAAGGTCTCCCAGGCGGTCTTGATCCGCCCCTTCTCCACCCAGGTGCCCTCGAAGGGGTCCGGGTGGGCGTTCTCCAGCACCCAGATGCGGATCGCCCACACGTCCTCGGCGGGGGCGGCGGCGAAGTAGACGTACCACTTGCCGCCGATGCGGTGCATCTCCGGCGCCCAGATGTGGGCGCCCATGTCGCCGGTGGGGTGGGCCCGCCAGATGACGGCCTCGGCGGCACCGCCCAGGCCGTTCAGCGTGCGGGAGCGGCGCAGGACGATCCGGTCGTACTCGGGGACGGTGGCGGTGAAGTAGTAGAAGCCGTCGGTGTGGCGGGTGATGTGCGGGTCGGCGCGGTTGCGGACGAGCGGGTTCACGTAGGGGGTCGCCTTCGGGCGTGCGGTGGGCTCGGCGGGAACGGACGCGTGGGCCACCGCGGGGGCGGCGGCCAGGGCGCCCGCGGCGAGGGTGCCCTTCAGCAGGAGCCTGCGGGCGGGGGGTCCGGGCGGGCCGGACCGCTCCGGCAGGTCGTCGGCGCGGCTCATACGGGTCTGCCTCTCGTGTCTCGGGGAGGCGATCGCGATCCCGTCGTTCGATATCGCGAACGGCATTTGAAATGACGAACGATGTCAAGGTAAAGGCGTGCCGAGGACGGGTCAACGGTTCCGACGGGACGGGCGGGCACCGCTCCCCGGCCCCCTACGCGGGCGCGAACGCGTGCATCTCGTCGCCCTCGGGCTGGACGACGCCGTAGGTGCCCTCGGGGACCGCGTTCCAGGCGCCGGGCAGGTCGCCCAGGGGTTCGGAGACGATGAGACGGGCGTCGCCGGAGATCTCGCGCAGGAAGGCCACGTCCGGGTGGAGGGAGCGCAGGGTCTCCACGCGGGTGCTGTAGAAGAGGGAGCGGGACTCCTGCTGGCTCGAGTAGCGGAACGCCCACAGCCGCACGCCGTCGGTCACCGCGACCGTCATCTGCAGCGGGAACTCCACGCCGTGCTCGTGGCCGACGCGTTCCACCAGACCGGCCATCCGGGCGACCGCGCCCGGCGGGTCCTCCGCCAGGCCGAAGGTGAGCGCCAGGTAGAACATCATCTCCGAGTCCGTGGACCCCTCGATGTCGGAGAAGAGGTCCGGGTCGACGGCCAGCGCGAGGTCGCGCCGGAGGCGGTGGTACTCGGCGATCGCGCCGTTGTGCATCCACATCCAGCGGCCGTGGCGGAACGGATGGCAGTTCGTCTGCTGCACCGCCGTGCCGGTCGAGGCCCGGATGTGGCCGAAGAAGAGCGGGGAGACGACGTGGCCGGCGATCTCCCGCAGGTTGCGGTCGCTCCACGCCGGGCCGATGTCCCGGACCACCGCGGGACTGTCCTTGTCCGGCACGTACCAGCCGACGCCGAACCCGTCGCCGTTGGTGGTCTCGACACCCATCTTGGCGTGCAGGCTCTGGTCGATCAGTGAGTGGGTCGGCCTGTAGAGGATGCTGTCGAGCAGGATGGGGGTGCCCGAGTAGGCCAGCCAACGGCACATGTCCACCGCCTTCCCGACCACGGTTCGTCTCCCCTCAGGATCCCAGCCCTCCCGCGCGGGCGCGCTGCGAGAGACGGCGGGGCAGGTCGGGGGCCGGTGTCCGGCTTCGACTACCGTCGGACGGCATGAGCACCACCCCCGCCCTCGCCGACGCCCTCGCGGGCGGCGCGGTCGTCCTCGACGGCGGCATGTCCAACCAGCTCGCGGCGGCCGGGCACGACCTGGGCGACGAGCTGTGGTCGGCGCGGCTGCTCGCCGAGGACCCCGAAGCGGTGACCGGGGCGCACCTCGCCTACTTCGAGGCGGGCGCGGACGTGGCGATCACCGCCAGTTACCAGGCCACCTTCGAGGGCTTCGCCCGGCGCGGGACCGGCCGGGAGCGGACCGCCGAGCTGCTCGCCCTGAGCGTGGAGTGCGCCCGCACGGCGGCCCGGCGGGCCCGGGGGCCGCACCGCCCGCTGTGGGTGGCGGCCTCCGTCGGCCCGTACGGCGCGATGCTCGCCGACGGCTCCGAGTACCGGGGCCGCTACGGGCTGACCGTCTCCGAGCTGGAGCGCTTCCACCGCCCCCGGGCGGAGGTCCTGGCGGCCGCCGGCCCCGACGTGCTCGCCCTGGAGACGGTCCCCGACACCGACGAGGCCGAGGCCCTGCTGCGGGTGGTGCGCGGGCTGGGCGTCCCGGCCTGGCTGTCGTACTCGGCGGCCGGCGACCGCACCCGGGCCGGGCAGCCGCTGGAGGAGGCCTTCGCGCTCGCGGCCGACGCGGACGAGGTGATCGCGGTCGGCGTGAACTGCTGCGCCCCCGAGGACGCCGACCGCGCGGTGGCCCTCGCCGCCCGCGTCACCGGCAAACCGGTCGTGGTCTACCCCAACAGCGGCGAGACCTGGGACGCGCGGGCGCGGGCCTGGACCGGCCGGCCGACCTTCACCGCCGGGCGGGTCACCCGGTGGCGGGAGTCCGGGGCGCGGCTGATCGGAGGGTGCTGCCGGGTGGGACCGGAGACGATCTCGGCGATCGCGGGGACGGTGCGGGCGCCCTAGCGGACTCGCACCGCACGACCTTCCCCGGGCCCCGTGGCGGGACGGGGTTCTCGGCCGTCGCGCCGGTTGCGCCGGTTGCGCCGGTTGCGCCGGTGATCTCACTTCCCGGCATCCGCACCCCGGGATCCCGGGCGCCCCGCCCCACCGTCACCCGCAGCCCCGGGTGGCCTTCCCGTGCGCACCCTCTGGGAACACCGGCGCGGTGTGGCCCGCCGGGCGCCGGTCCGGACGTCCTCCGCGAGGTACGTGGCGCACGCCGTGCGGGGTCCGTGCCCCCCGTCGCGCCTCGCGTCCTGCCGTCCAGTCCGCCCCGTCCGTCCAGTCCGCCCCGTCCGTCCCGTCCGCCGTGTCCTCGGGGGTGTGAGGAGCTGTGACGCCGCCATCAGGACGAGACCGCCCAGGACGAGCGGCATGTTGCCCCCGGAGGGCGTGAGGCGCGCGGTCGCGAGCCCTCCGGCCAGCAGGAGCGCACCGGCACCCCACAGTCCGGGACGGCCCACGCTGTCGCGGAACCAGGGCAGCACGATCCGGCCGGTCACCAGGGCCACCGCCCCCGCCGCCCCGAGCACCAGCGCCATCACCGGACCGACGACCAGAACGAACGCGGACACGCAGCCCCCTTCGACCATTCCTGCGATGATCATCTCAGGGGCCTCGGCAGCCCCGACGAGGGACTCTCCTTCCCCGGTCGCGGGGTGTCCGGGAGGTGTCGCGTCCCCTCAGCCCCGCCGGAGCGCGCCGCTGCGGCGCAGTCGGCGGATCACCGAGCGCAGTTCCGGCGCCGACGCGGGCGCGGGCTCCTCGGCGGGGGCGTCGGCCGTGGCCCACAGGGCGAGTTCGCGGTCCCGTGGGCCGTGGGCGACGTGCGGCGCGCCGTCGCCGAAGACCTGCACCGGATGCCCCGCGTCCCACCGCTCCCACCCCGGCGAACCGTCGGCGACGAACCGCACCCACGCGCCGTGCATGGCGTCGGCCAGCTCCCGCGGGGCGCCCTCGCCGGCGAGTTTGCGGGCGTCGGGCTCGTCCCCGCTGTCGAACACGAACCCCAGCTCCAGGGCGTGGCAGGCGCCCATGCGGGGCCGGTTGGACGGCCAGGCGAACTCGTAGACGTACGACGGCTCCGTGCGGCCGTCGGCGAGACGGTGCAGCGGGATGCGCAGCAGGTGGTCGGTGACCATCTGCCCGACGATCTCGACGGTGCCGGCGTCCGGGCGCAGGGTGCGGTAGCCGCGCGGGACCTCGCTGCCGCAGTGGCAGCGGGCCATCGCGCCGGCGAGGGCGACCGCGCCGAGCCGGTCGACGCGGTCCAGCAGGCCGCCGGGGACCAGCCAGAGCCGGTACTCGTCGCGGGTCCAGCCGGCGAGCAGGTCGACTCCGGGGGCGGCACCGTCCGTCAGCGCCTCCAGGGGGTCGCGCGGGACGAGGTCGCCGTCGACGACGATGCCGAAGGCGGGGCCGCCGAGCACCGGGCTGCTGCGCCGGCCCACGTCGGCCTGGACACGGAGCAGCTGTTCGCGGTCGACGGCGGCGAAGGCCTCGGCGGTGGCGGGGACCTTCAGCCGGTTCGCCATGCGGCGGACCATCCGCCGCACCTTGTCCCGGTCGGCCGCCTCGGGCGGCCCGCTCTGCAGGACGGCCCGCCGGACCAGCCCCCGGGCCTGCGGCGCGGCGATGAGCGCACCGGTGCTGATGGCCCCGGCGGACTGGCCGCCCAGGGTGACGCGGCCGGGGTCGCCGCCGAAGGCCGTGACCGCCTCGTGGACCCAGCGCAGGGCGGCGAACTGGTCGCGCAGGCCGGGGTTGGCGGGGGCGTCGGGGAACAGGCCGTAGCCTTCGACGCCCAGCCGGTAGTTGACCGACACGAACACCACGCCGTCGCGGGCGAAGGTCCTCCCGTCGTACACGGGGACCGCGGAGGAGCCCCTGGTCAGGGCGCCGCCGTGCAGCCAGACGAACACCGGCAGCCGGGCGTCGGGGGACGGGTCCGGGGTCCACACGTTGAGGTTGAGGCAGTCGTCGCCGGGCACGGCCGGGTCGGACAGGTACTGCGCGAACGCCTCGGAGTACGGCGGCTTCGGGGCCGTCGGCCCGAAGGCCCCGGCGTCGCGCACACCGTCCCACGGTTCCGGCGCGGCGGGCGGCCGGAACCGGCGGGGCCCGAACGGCGGCGCCGCGTACGGGATGCCCCGGAACACGGCGACGCCCTGCTCCCACCGGCCGCGCACGGCTCCGTGCGGGGTTCTGATCACGGGGTTCTTCCGGCCTGCCGTCATGCGCCCACCAGCCCTTCGCCGCGCCGCTCCCACGCACCGGCGGACCCGCCGGTGACACAAGAGCACCACGGCGCTCATCGGTATTCCTGCGTACGTGCACGGGTTCTTCCCGGACGCGCGGGCCGGATCTAGAGTAGGAAGCGCTTTCTATCCGGTGAAGAGGTGGGGGTTCCGATGGTCCGTCCGGGGCGTGCGGACGTGACGGCCGGGCCGACGCTCGCGGTCGTGGCCCGCGCGGCGGGGGTGTCGGTGCCGACCGCGTCGAAGGTGGTCAACGGCCGCCAGGACGTGGCCCCGGAGACCCGCCGCCGGGTCACGGAGGCACTGGACCGGCTCGGTTACATCAGGAGGCCCCGGTTCGATACCGGGAGGGTGCCGCGGCTGGTGGACCTCGTGGTGCGGTCGCTGGAGGAGACCGGGTCGGGCGCGGTGCTGCACGGCGCGGAGGGGGCGGCGCACGACGCGGGCCTGGAGATCGTGGTCTCGGCGGCCGCGAACCGCGGCCGCCCCGACGGCCCGGAGCGGGACTGGCTGGACAAACTCGTCCTGCGCGGCTCGTCCGGGGTGCTGTTCCACCTGGCCGAGCTGAGCGAGCCGCAGTACGCGTGGCTCGAGCGGCACCGCGTCCCCTTCGTGATGGTCGACCCGGTCCTCGAGCCCCCGGCGGGCGTCGTCTCGGTGGGCGCGGCGAACTGGCAGGGCGGGGTGACGGCGACGGAGCACCTGCTGTCCCTGGGCCACGAGCGCATCGCCGTCGTCACCGGTCGCCGGCCCACGATGTCCGGCGACGCACGCGTCGCCGGCTACCGCTCGGCCCTCGCCTCGGCGGGCGTGCGGCACCGCGCCGAGTACGTCCGCCGCGCCGGCCCCGACGCGGCCGCGGCCCGTCGCCGCACGCACGAACTCCTCGACCTGCCCGAGCCGCCGACGGCCGTCTTCGCCTGTTCGGACCGGACGGCGCTCGGGGTCTACGAGGCCCTGGCCGAGCGGGGCCTGCGCGTACCGGACGACATGAGCGTGGTCGGCTTCGACGACCTCCCCGAGTCCCGCTGGCCCACCCCGCCCCTGACGACGGTCCGCCAGCCCCTGTCCGAGATGGCGGCGACGGCCCTGCGCCTGCTCCTGCGCATGATGGACGGCCACCACCCGGAGAGCACCCGTACGGAGTTGTCGACGCGCCTGGTGGAGCGCGCGAGCACGGCACGGCCCGGACCCGGGCGGTAGCCGCTTCCCCGGGCGGCCCGAGGCGGCCACGCGGCCGGCCGCCGCACGCACGGCCCGGGCACCGCCCTCGTGCGACTGCCCGGCGGAGGGACGCTGTCCAGCCCCCTGCCCACGGCACGACGATGCTCCGACGGCACCCCGGCCCACCTCCTCGGGAACGCCGCACCGGGCACCGGACCGGGCACGGCCGGACGAGAACCGCACCGGGCGACCGGCCACCCGCTTCCCGCCCCTCAGCACACGGGCCACGGTCACGGGCCGTGTCGCGCCGTTGCCCGGCGGCACGGCACCGCGCGCCGGGAGCGACTGCTCGGCCTGCGTGCGCAAGCTCCGGCAGGGCGACGCCGACGCCGTGTTCACCGACGAGGCGCTGCTCCACGGGTTCGTGGAGCAGCAGAGGAGCGGCAAGGTGCCCCTCGAGGTCGTCCGCGACGTCTCGTCCGGGAACATCAACCGGTACGGCATCGGGCTGCGGGAGGGCCGGCCGGAGGACTGCGCCGAGCTCCGGGAGGCCCTGGGCGACTACCTCGCCGAGGAGTGGGCCGGCGACGTCAGGGCCCAGCCGCCCGCGCCGGTCGCCGCCTATCCCGGCGACCGGGAGAACCGCTTCCGTCCCGACCCGCAGGACCTGAACACGCACTCCTCCCGCAAGGAGTGATCACCGGGCGGCGGCCCAGGTGACGCCGCCGAGCAGGTGGGCGCGGAAACGCGGGTCGGCGTAGGCCTCGGCGGCGTGCCCGAGCGCGGTGTAGAAGACGCGCCCGGCGCCCTGTCCGCGGCACCAGGCCAGCGGGTGGTCGCCGCCCATGCCGCCGCCGTCGTACGACGACTCGTCGGCGGAGACGAGGACCCGCACGGCGGAACGCGGGTTGGTGCGGAAGTCGTACCACTCGTCGGTGAACTCCCACACGGGCGGCAGGTGCCGGGTCGCCGGGTGGTCGTGGTCCTCGACCACGGCGCGTCCCGGCTGGAAGGCCGGATGCCGGTCGAAGCGGGCGCCGAGCAGCTCGCCGTAGTACGGCCAGTCGTACTCCGTGCAGGCGGCGGCGTGCACCCCGGCGAAACCGCCGCCCGCCTCGACGTACGCCGCGAGCCGCTCCCGTCCGGCGGGGGTGAGCACCTCGCCGCTGGTGGAGAGGAAGACGACGGCGGCGTACCGGTCCAGCGGCGCCTCGAGGACGGCGGGGTCCTCGGTGGCGTCGACGTCGAAGCCGCCGAGGGCGCGCAGGGCGGCGACGCCGGCGGGGATGGAGTCGTGCCGGTAGTCGGCGGTGCGGGTGTACACGAGGAGCGCGGGGACGGCCATGGGCCCGAGCCTATGCCGGGCCGGTCCGCCGCCTCACCCGCCCGCGCCCACGTCGTTGCGGGGCGCCCCGTCACCGGCCGGCGGCAGGTCGCCGCGCTCGACGGGGCCGGTCGGCTTCGCGTCGTCGGCGGGGCCGGTCGGCGCCGCGTCACCGGCGGGTGCGGACGGCAGCAGCCCGGCGGCCTCCTCGCCCGACGGCCGGTGGGCGTCCTCCGCCGCCCTCCGCACCACGTCCCGGGGGACCGAGGCGTCGCCCTCGAGGCGTACGACGTGGCCCTCCTTCACCACGGCGTACTCGTGCCCCCCGCCTCCGCTCCGGTACCAGACCCCGTCCTCCTCCTCCTCGCACACCGTCTGCCGCTCGGTGCAGTCGGCGGCGGACATCGTGCCCCGGTCGACGTACAGCCGCAGCTGCCCGCCGCTCCCCCGCGAGACGTACGTGGCGGAGAACCCGTCCCCGCCGTACACCCCGGCGGACTGCGGGGCGAGCGCGAACCCGGGTGCCCCGGTGACGTACACGAGTTCCGGTGCGATGCCCAACGCCCTGGCTCGGGGCGCGAGTCCGGGGGCGGGGGCGGCGGCGCCCGCCTCCCCCGCCCCCTTGACCTCCTCACCACAGGCGGTGAGCAGCAGAGGGGCGAGCAGCAACAGCGGCAGGACGCGCGCGGTACGGATCATGCGCCCATCCAACCGGATGCGGGCAGCCGCGCGGGAGACGCCCGGCGCCGGGGGAAACCCGGTGTCGCGCGGTCGGGCCGTTCCTCCAGACTGTCCGGATGACCGGCAACCGGATCACCTACCGCACGGTGGACGGCATACGCGTCCCCGGGACGTGGCGGCACGTCTTCATCCGCAACGTGCGCCACCACCTGACCGACCTGTTCATCTACGCGGACGGGCTCGTCGACTGCTGGGGCCTGGTCACCCTGGAGGAGTTCGGGGGGAAGCTGCGCAGCGGCTGGGTCGCGACCGAACTCCCCGAGGGCGCGGAGGCGTCCGCCTTCGAGCTGGCCACGTGGAAGTTCGGTGAACCGCGCACCTGGCTCACCCCCGAGACGCTGGTGGCCGAGATACGCGACACGATCGACCAGCTCAACGGGCGCCCGGACTCGACGGACCGCTGTCTGGCCGCCGTCGACGCGTTCCTCGCGGACCGCACCGAGGAGAAGCGGGCCGCTGCCCGCGACGCCTACTTCGCCATCCCCCGGACACAACGCCCCTACGCACTGGGCGACATGGACCGCAAGGACCGGCCGCTGCAGGTCCCGGTCGCCGGGCCCGGCGGGTTCGCCGCCCGCCGGCCGGACGAGGAGATCACGCAGGAGGTCTACGACCGGGCGCTCGCCTACTTCGAGGACCGGGCGAAGTGGAGGGCCGAGCAGCGCTCACGCGTGCCGGCCGACGGTCCCGCCACCCCCGTCGCCCCCGCGATCCACCTCTGCCAGAGCCACCCGCTCGAAGCGCCGGACGACCCGGGCACCGAGGCCCTGCGCAACGAGTACCCGGCGCCCGTCGAGGTCGACGGCGTCACCTACCCCACGGTCACCCACGCCTACTGGTCCCTGTCGGCCGCCGACCCCGCCGTCCGGGAAGCCGTCGCCCGGGCGGGGGGGGGCACGTTCGAGGCCCGCAGCCTGGCCGCCGGTGCCGACCGGCGCGAGGGCTGGGAGCAGGCCCGGACGGCCGTCATGGCCGCGCTGCTGCGCGCCAAGTACACCCAGCATCCGCACCTGGCCCGCGTCCTGCTGTCCACGGACGACGCGACGCTCGTCTACGACGACATCGCCTCGGGCTTCTGGGGCGACAACGGCGGACGCGGCCGGAACTGGGCGGGCCGCCTCCTGGAACTCGTCCGCTCGGAGCTGCACGCCGGGCGGTCGTCCCCGCGGTGACCGCCCGGCTGTCCGATTCCTTCAAGACCGGGTGGGCGGGACGTCCTACGGTTGCCGCATGAGTGCACGATTCGATGCCATCGGGCTGGTCGTCTCCGACATGGCCGCCTCCGTCGCCTTCTACCGCCGCCTCGGTCTCGCCTTCCCGGAGGGGGCCGAGAAGCAGGGGCACACGGAGGCCGAACTGCCGGGAGGGCTGCGGTTGATGCTGGACACCGAGGAGACGGTCCGGTCCTTCCGTCCGGGCTGGGAGCCGCCGTCGGGCGGGGGCCGGACCTCCCTGGCGCTGAGGTGTGACGGTCCCGCGGAAGTCGACGCGCTCTTCGCGGAGCTCCTCGACGCCGGGTGCCGCTCCGAGCTCGAGCCGTGGGACGCGGTGTGGGGCCAGCGGTACGCCGTCGTCCTCGACCCGGACGGGAACGGGGTCGATCTGTTCGCGCCGCTAGCCGCGGGCGGCCAGTAGCTCGCGCAAGGGCAGGCCCGCCAGGTCCCGTACCTCGCGGGACAGGTGGGCCTGGTCCGCGTAGCCGGTCCGGGCGGCCGTCTCCGCGAAGGGGACGCCCGTGCGGGCCAGGGCCAGGGCGCGGCGCAGGCGGAGGATGCGGGCCAGGGTCTTGGGGCCGTAACCGAACGCGGCCAGGGAGCGGCGGTGCAACTGACGGGCTCCCAGGCCGAGTTCGTCGGCGGTCGCGGCGACCGGACGGCCGGCGTCCAGGGCGGTCACGATGCGGCCCAGCACGGGGTCGGGCGGAGCGGTCTCCGAGGCCCGGCGCAGGGCCAGTTCCTCCAGGCCGCGCGCCGGGGCGTCCGCCGCGTTCACGCGAGCCGTCAGGCGACGCACCCGTGCCGCCGGCCAGAGGTCCGCCAGCTCGACCCGCCGGTCGCGCAGCTCGTGCGCGGGAACGCCCAGCAGGGCGGGCGCCGTGCCGGGGAAGAAGCGGACGCCGGCCCAACCGCCCTGCGCGCCCCCGGTGACGTACGCACGGGTGTCGGGCCCGGCGACCAGCAGGCGTCCCTCGTGCCACAGCAGGTCCATGCAGCCGTCGGGCAGCACCCGGCCGCTCCCGGGCCCGGCCGGCGTGCTCGTCCACACCACCGCTCCCGCCAGCCGCGAAGTCCGCTCCCGGTACACACCCGACAGACTACGGCGTACGCGCCCGCGCCCCGCTCCCGCTCCCGGCCCGCCGCGGACGCTCGGCCCGTGGCTTCAGCGCTCCCGGCCGGCGGGCCCGGGGGCTTCCGACAGGTTCCACGCGACGGCACCGGCGTCCGGCCCCGTGGAGGCGATCTCGTACGTCACTTCGCCACGCGGCCGTTTCACGGCCACCAACTCGTTGCCCGTGTTGCAGGGCAGCCGGTGGGTGGTGGTCGCCCCGGCGACGGTGAGCCTCACCGTGACCTCGTCGCCGCGCCCGGAGCAGGCGACCGACAGGAAGTGGTCGGTGCCGGGGTCGAGCGCGGGGACGCGGCGGCGGACCCGTCCGGGGAGGTCCTCGGCGCCCTCGTCGGCGTGGTCGTCCGGTGCGCGGTCCAGGTTCACGTCCGTGTACAGGCCGCTCAGTGCCTCCTGCCGGTAGACGTTCCGCGGAGAGGTGCCCTCCAGCAGCCGCTGGACGTCGCGCAGGGTCCTGGGCCGGTACGTCTCGCCGACGGCGAACTTGGCGACCGCGTCCTCGGGCAGGCCCAGGACGGCCCTGCGATACGCGCCGGGGGTGACGGTGCGGCCCTCGAGCTCTCCCCTCCCGAGGGTCCCGGCGTCGTAGGGCAGGGCCGCGTCGTCACCGATCAGCTGCACCCCGCTCCCCAGGCGGGTGAGGCCCACGACGTAGGTGTGGCCGGGCTCGAGGCGGGGCGCCCCCTCGCGGGCGGCCTCCTCCCTGCCGCCCCGGAGGGTGGTGTACCAGCCCTTCGCCCGCAGGGTGATCTCCTCGGGCAGCCGGGGCGCCCCGGGCCTCGACCAGACGGTCCGGGTGACGGTCGCGGTGACCGTCCGGGGGATGTGGTCGCCCTCCGGGTCCGGCTCGCCCGCCTCCTCCCGGGTGACGCGGACGACGGCGGCGTGGTCGCCGTGGGCGACCCACTCCTGCGCGGCGGCCGAGCCGCGGAACGGGTCGTACGAGGCGCGGGGGAACACCCGGCGGCCGTCGTCGCCCGCGACGGCCACCGCGCCGCCGACGGCCGTCAGCACGGCCAGTCCGGCGGCGATCCCGGTCCTCACTCGTCTCCTCGATGCCACTGCGCTCCCGTCCGACGCCCCAGGTCCCGTCGATCGCCGACGGTCACCGACAGGGGACGACCCGGACGGCCGTCCGGTTGCGCCGGTGAGTCGTCGGACCGCGCGGACGCGCGGCCGGAAGGCCTAGGCCGGCCGCGTCCGCCAGTCCTGCGGGCTGACCCCGTACGTCCGTTTGAAGGCCGTGGACAGGGCGAACGCGCTGCCGTAGCCGACCTGGCGGGCGATCGCGCCGATCGTGTCGTCGGTGTCGCGCAGCCGGTCCGCGGCGAGGGCGAGGCGCCAGCCGGTGAGGTACGTCATCGGGGGTTCGCCGACGAGCTCCGTGAAGCGGCGGGCCAGGGCGGCGCGGGAGACCCCGGCCTTCGCGGCGAGCGCGGCGACCGTCCAGGGGTGCGCGGGGTGGTCCTGGAGCAGGCGCAGCACAGGGCCGACGACCGGGTCCGCCCGGGCCCGGTACCAGGCGGGCGGTTGCGCCTCCGGCCGGGCGAACCAGGCCCGCAGCGCGGTGATGACCAGCAGGTCGAGCAGCCGGTCCAGGACGACCTCCTGGCCGGGTGCGTCGCGCACGACCTCCTCCGTGAGGAGCGGGGTGAGGGGGCAGTCCCACACGTCGGCGGTGAGGGAGAGCAGGGGAGGCAGGGCGTCCAGCAGCCGGCCGCCGATCTCGCCGCGCATCTGGTAGGTGCCGATCAGCAGCACCGTCCCGCCGTCCGGCCGGTCGCCCCAGGTGCGGACGCCGAGGTCCATGACGCCGTTGAGGGGGCGCCCGTCGGGGTAGTGGCACTCCCCGCCCGGCAGGATCAGCGCCTGGGGCGCCGTGCCGGGGGCGTCGGCGCAGGTGTACGGGTCCGGGCCGCGGGCGAAGGCGAGGTCGCCCGGCCCCAGGCGGAGCCGGTCGCCCCGGTCCGGCAGGATCCACGCCGCACCGCGGACCACCAGCATCACCGTCAGCGGCGCCTCGTCCTCCACGCGGATCGCCCACGGCGGGTCGAAACACGCCCTGATCATGAACGCGCCCCGCGCACGGGGGCCTTCCAGCAGGCCGGTGAGAGCGTCCATGGGGGCAGCGTAGACGCAGGCGCATGGGGATGAGCCGCTCGGCGATGTCCCCCCGCGGCGGACGGCAGTTGACTGGTCCGCATGACACAGGAGACGAACGGCACCGAGGGTGCGAAGGCCGTGAAGGACGCGAAGGACCTGACCGTGGTCGTCACGGGCGCCTCCGGGCGCACCGGGAGCCGGGTGGCGCGGGCGGCCGGGGCGGCGGGGTTCACCGTGCGGGCGGCGTCGCGGGCGACCGGGTTCGACTGGGGCGACCGTTCGACCTGGGCGGGCGCCCTGCGCGGGGCCGACGCCGCCTACCTCGTCCACCCCTCGGACGTGGGCGCCCCCGGCACCGCCGAGGCGGTCGGCGGCCTCGCCCGCGAGGCGCTCGCCCTCGGCGTGCGGCGGCTGGTGCTGCTGTCCGCGCGGGGCGAGGACCAGGCGCTGCCCACCGAGGAGGCGCTGCGGGCGTCGGGGGCGGACTGGACGGTCGTGCGGGCCGCCTGGTTCGCGCAGAACTTCAGCGAGGGCCCGCTGGCGGCGGAGCTGCGGCGCGGGGAGCTGGTGTTCCCGGCCGGTGAGGTGCGCGAGCCGTTCGTGGACGTGCGGGACGTCGCGGAGGTGGTGGTGGCCGCGCTGACGGACGGGGAGCGGTACGCGGGGCGGACGCTCACCGTGACGGGACCCCGGCTGCTGACGTTCGGGGAGGCGGTCGCGGAGATCGCCGCGGCGACGGGACGCCCGCTGGCGTACCGGGCGGTGCCGGCGCGCGACTACGGCGAGGCGCTGCTCGGCTTCGGGGTGCCGCCGCGGGAGGCGGCCTTCCTCACCGGGGTGTTCGAGACCCTGCTCGACGGCCGCAACGCGCACCTGGAGGACGGGGTGCGGCGGGTGCTGGGGCGGGAGCCGCGGGACTTCGCCGGCTTCGTGCGGGAGGGGGCGGCGGCCGGCACCTGGGGGGAATGACACCGGCCGGGAGGGGCCGGTGCCTCACCCCTCCTCGTCCGACGGCCCCTCCCCGTTCCTCTGGTGGGTGGTCTTCACGTGGGCGCGCAGCCGTGCCGTGACGTCCTCCGGCGGCAGGAAGCGGGACCAGCGTTCGGGGAACTCGGAGGGCATGTCGGGGTCGGCCTCGCCGGCCGCGGCGGCGGTGCGGGCGACGTACTCGGCGACCTGGGCCTGGCGCAGCCGCTCGTTGGCCTCGCGGGCCGCGGCCGTCGCCGCGGCCGGCCAGACCCGGTCGATGGCCGCGTTGACCGCGGCGCCGACGAGGACGGCGAACGCGGACACGCCGATCCACAGCAGGACGGCGACGGGGGCCGCGAGGGAGCCGTAGATGGTGGGACCCTCCACCGTGTTGGTCAGGTAGATCCGCAGCAGGAAGCTGCCCAGCACCCACATGGCGAGGGCGACCAGCGCACCGGGCACGTCCTCGATCCACGGGGAGCGCACGGGCACGGAGACGTGGTACAGCGTGGTCAGGAAGGCGACGGACAGCAGGATCACGACCGGCCAGTACAGGATCTGGACGAGCGTCGTCGACCAGGGCACGATCCGCACGACCGCGTCCGGGCCGGCCACCATCAGCGGCAGCGCGACCGAGCCGATCAGCAGGGCCACGATGAACAGCAGGAAGGCCAGCAGCCGGGTCTTGACGATGCCCCGCACCCCGTCGAGGCCGTACATGACGGTGATGGTGTCGATGAAGACGTTCACCGCGCGGGAGCCGGACCACACGGCGATCAGGAAGCCGAGGGAGATGACGTCGGGCCGGCCGCCCTTCATCACGTCCGCCAGGATCGGCTCCGCGATCTGCTTCACGCCCCGGTCGGACAGCACCGTGCGGGAGGCCTCCAGGAGGTTGTGCTGCAGGCTCTGGATGGTGTCGGCGCCGGTCCAGGCGTCGACGTAGCCGAGCAGGCCGATCATGCTGAGCAGCAGCGGGGGCACCGACAGCAGCGTGAAGAACGCCGCCTCGGCCGCCAGGCCCAGGATGCGGTACTCCATGCACGAGTTGACGGTGTCCTTGAGCAGCAGCCAGGCGGTCCTGCGTTTGGAGACGTTCCGGTAGAGGGCCCGGGCCCGGTGGAGGCGGCCGGAGGGCGTGTCGGGGGTTTCACTTGCTGGCTGCACGCCCTAAAGGTATCCGTCGTGCCTGGTCGCACTCACCCCAGGCGGAATCGTCGGGTGCGGCAGGTCCGCCGCGGGGTACGTTCGTCGCATGGCAGGCACCACGCACACCGTGACCAACCAGGCTCCGCCGCTGGTGCAGTACGACGTGTTCGGCGCCGACCGCGCCCTGGTGGAGGCGGTCGGGCGGCACCTGGATCCGGACGTGCTGGACGAGGGCCTCTCCGAGCTGTCGGCGCTCGGGCGGACCGCCGGGTCCGCGCAGGTGCAGGAGTGGGGGGTGCTGGCCAACGAGCATCCGCCGCGGCTGCGCACCCACGACCGCTACGGTCACCGGATCGACGAGGTCGACTTCCATCCGTCCTGGCACCGGCTGCTCGGCAAGGGCGTCTCGGCGGGGCTGACGGCGGCCTGGGGGCGGCCGGGCGGGCACGTGCGGCGGGCGGCGGCGTTCCTGGTGTGGACGCAGGTGGAGGCGGGCAACGGCTGCCCGCTGTCGATGACCCACGCGGCGGTCCCCGCCCTGCGCACGGACCCGGCCCTGGCGGCGGAGTGGGAACCCCGGCTGACCTCGGTGGTCTACGACCGTGAGCTGCGGCCCGCCGGGCAGAAGCCCGGTGCCCTGTTCGGGATGGGGATGACGGAGAAGCAGGGCGGCAGCGACGTGCGGGCGAACACGACGGCCGCCCGGCCGCTGGCCGAGGACGGCGCGTACGAGCTGACCGGGCACAAGTGGTTCTGTTCGGCGCCCATGTCGGACGCCTTCCTGGTGCTGGCACAGGCGCCCGGGGGCCTCACGTGCTTCCTGGTCCCGCGCGTGCTGGCGGACGGCACGCGCAACGTGTTCCTCATCCAGCGGCTCAAGGACAAGCTGGGCAACCGGTCCAACGCCTCCGCCGAGGTCGAGTTCGCCGGGACGTGGGCGCGCCGGGTCGGGGAGGAGGGGCGCGGGGTGCGCACCATCATCGGGATGGTGGCGGCGACCCGGCTCGACTGCGTGCTGGGTTCGGCGGGGCTGATGCGGCAGGCCGTGGCGCAGGCGGTCCACCACTGCACGTACCGGGAGGCGTTCGGCGGGAGGCTCGTCGACAAGCCGCTGATGCGCAACGTGCTCGCGGATCTCGCGCTGGAGTCGGAGGCGGCCACCACGCTGGCGCTGCGGCTCGCCGCCGCGTACGACGACGACGGCGAGCAGGAGCGGGCGCTGCTGCGGATCGCGGTGCCGGCGGCCAAGTACTGGGTGACCAAGCGGTGCGCGCCTCTCGCGGTGGAGGCGGCGGAGTGCCTGGGCGGCAACGGGTACGTCGAGGAGTCGGGGATGCCCCGGCTGGTGCGCGAGTCGCCGCTGAACTCGATCTGGGAGGGCGCGGGCAACGTCCAGGCGCTGGACGTGCTGCGGGCGCTGCGCCGGGAGCCGGCGGCGCTGGACGCGTACCTGCGGGAGGTCGGACAGGCACGCGGGGCCGATCACCGGCTGGACGCCGCGATCAAGGACCTGCTGACCGAACTGGCGGACCTGGAGGGCGTCGAGGGGCGGGCGCGGCGACTGGTGGAGCGGCTGGCGCTGGTGCTCCAGGGGGCGCTGCTGGTGCGGTACGCGCCGCCGGAGGTGGCGGACGCGTTCTGTGCGGCGCGGCTGGGCGGGGACGGCGGCGCGGCCTTCGGGACGCTGCCGCACACGCTGGACCTGGCGTCGGTGGTGGAGCGGGCCCGGCCGGTGTCCTGAGGCGGCACGGGTTTCCCGGGGCGGCGGTGCGACGCGGGGGTGGTGCTGCGCCGACACGGCACCACCCCCGCCACACGGGCCCCTTACGAGCCGTGGACGCCGCTCGGGACGGCGTCGCTCAAGTTTCAAACACCGCGGGGCCGTCCACCAGGGTTGCAGGGGGTTGCAACTTGCTGCCGCCGTGACCGTACCGAGCTCCTCGGCCGGGGGCAGACGGCAGTATGAGACCGACAGTCAAGAACGGATCTCGGGGGTGCGGCCGGCGGGTCGTGCGGACGGCCGGCCTCCGAGCCCTTCCCCGGGAGGACCGGTGGCGCTCTCGCCGATGGACGTGACGCGCCTGGCCGCCGTCGACACGACGCGCGCGGCCCGGGTGCTGAGCGAGGTCCGCTCCGCCGCGCTCGCCGGACAGCGCGCGCCCGTGGCGCCCCGCCCGGTGATCGGGCAGTCCTGGGAGCGGATGCTGCGCCGCGGCGTCGACCCGGACCGCGACGTCCGCAGCGGGCTGCTGTCCCGTGCGGAGGTGCAGCGGCGGCGGGAGTCCTCGAGGCTGCGGCACGTGCTGCCGGTGCTGCGGGAGGGGCTGCTGTCGGTCGCGGACGTCGCCCACCACATCATGGTGGTGGCCGACGAGGAGGGCCGGGTGCTGTGGCGGGAGGGCAGCGCGCCGGTGCTGCGCAAGGCCGACGGGCTGGGCTTCGAGATCGGCGCGGACTGGCGCGAGGACGTCGTCGGCACCAACGGGGTGGGCACGCCGGCGGTGACCCGGCAGCCGGTGCAGGTCTTCGCCTCCGAGCACTTCGTGCGCTCGCACGCCGCCTGGACCTGTGCCGGGGCGCCGCTGACGGACCCCCGGGACGGGCGGCTGATCGGCGTGGTGGACGTGAGCGGTCCGCTGGAGACGATGCACCCGGCCACGCTGGCCTGGGTCGACTCGGTGGCCAAGCTGGCCGAGGCCCGGCTGCGGGAGATGCACCTGGAGTCGCTGGAGCGGCTGCGCGCGGTGGCGGCGCCGGTGCTGGCCCGGACGAGCGGGCGGGCCCTGGTCGTGGACCGGCACGGGTGGACGGCGGCGGTCACCGGGATGCCGTACACGCGGCGGCTGGCTCTGCCCGGGTCGGTGTCGCCGGGGATGCGGTGGCTGCCGGCGCTGGGGCGGTGCTCGCTGGAGCCGCTGGCCGGGGGCTGGCTGGTGCGGGCGGCGGACGAACCGGTGGCGCGCGACGCGACCCGGATCGTGCTGGACCTCAGGGGGCCGCGCCGCTGGTCGGTGGAGGTCTCCGGCGACGCGGGCTCGTGGACGCGGGAACTGAGTCCGCGGCACGCCGAGTTGCTGTACCTGCTGGCCGTGCACCGCGCGGGGCGCAGCGCCGCCGGGCTGGCCCAGGACGTCTTCGGCGACCCGGCCCGCACGGTGACGGTGCGTGCGGAGATGTCCCGGGTCCGGCGCTATCTGGGCAGCCTCCTGGACCACCGTCCGTACCGTTTCGCGGAGAACGCCGAGGTCGACGTCCTCCTCCCGGACGACCCCCGTGACCTGCTCCCCCACTCGACGGCCCCGGCGCTGAGCGGGCGGCGGACGGGGGCGGCGGAGCCGTAGGCCACCCCACCCACATGCTCACCTCCTCCCCCAGAAGGCCGCGGCTTCCGCACATTTGCGGGGTCTTCGTCCCTCGCGACGCTCACCTGCCGTAGCATCCCGGTACGGGCCACCCCATCTGCTCCACGGCCAACCCTCGGCTCACCGGACGCAGTTGGCACGTCTCGGGAGGACGTCATGAAGCATCGCGGCAGGCACCGTCGGCGCAGACGGGGCAGGGCGCTGCGGGCCGCGCTGGCCGGAACCGCTCTCGCGCTCACCGCGGCGGCCACCATGATCAGCACCTCCCAGGCCACCGACGCCGACGACCCGGGGGCCCTGGAACCGCTCACCGCGTCCGCCGAGACCGCGCCGCTGCGGCTGACCGAGCACGAGGTCCCACGGGACTGGCTCGACCGGCTCTCCTCCGGGACGGGCGGGCCCGTCGGCGTCGGTGCCGTGCTGGCCGACCCCGACGGCGCCCTGCGCGACGCGGAGGACTGTCCGGCCGACGACAGGCGGGCCCTGCCGGTCGAGCCGGCCGCCACCCGGGCGTACTGCTGGACCGGCACCGACACCGACGGCTGGCGGTCCGGCGCGGTCACCACCTCCGGGGACGCGGACGACGACGGCCGCTGGGGCGAGCACCGGGTGATCCTCTCCGGCTGGAGCCACGAGGGCACGCAGGACGCGGAGGACGCGGAGGCGCAGGGCGGCACCGCCGCCGTCGGGCGCGGGCTCGCCCGCGTCGCCTTCGTCGACGCCGGCGATCCCGCCGCCCTCCGCTACACCTGGGTCCTGCTGGCCGTTCCGGTGGAGGGCGGCCGGGACTACCGCGGGCTCGCCTCCCCCGTGTCCGGCATGGTCTGGTACCAGGACAAACTGCTGGTCACCGCCGGGCGGGGCGAGAGCGGCGCGCTGTACGTGTACGACGTGGACCAGGTGCTGCGGGCCACCGTGGACGGCCTGCCGGTCGGGCGCGTGCCCGGCGGCTGGTCGGCGGCCGGGGCACGGTACGTGCTGCCGGCCGTCGCCTCCTACCGGACGGCCGGTGCGGACGCCCCGCGGCCGGGCGGCATCTCCCTGGACCGCTCCACCGCACCGGACAGCCTGGTCGCGCACGAGGCGGTGCCCGAGGACCACGACGGGCCGACCCGGCTGTGGCGGTACGCGTTCAGCGACGCCCCGGACCGGGCGGGCCTGCTGGCCACGGACCCGGTGTCGCGGGCGGACGCGGTCGAGGCGTACGAGACGGAGCTGACCGATGTGCGCAGCGTGCTGTCGCACCGGTCGGGCTGGTACCTGGGCCGGATGACCGGGACGCCGGACGAGCGCGGCTCGTTGTGGCGGCAGGACACGGACGGGGCCCGGCCCACCCGGTGCGGGGCGGACGAGACGCACCGCTGCTGGAGCGGCCGGGCGGCGTCCCTGTCCTACTGGCAGGGGACGGGCGAGGTCTGGTCCCAGTCCGGCCGGACGCTGTTCGCCCTGCCGCTGGCCTCGGTCGACCGTTCCCTGGACTGAAGCGCTTCGCGGACCGGGACGTGCCGCGCCGGCCGTCCCGCGGACCGGGCGGGCGTTCGACAGGACTCCGTGCCGGGTGGTTCCCTTTCGGACATGACGACCATCGCCGTGACCACCTGGTCCCTGGAGCAGACCGCGCCCACCGACCTCCTTCCGGCCGCCGTGCCCGAGGGGGACGTGCGGGTCGTCCGTTCCGAGGTGCCCTCGCCCGAGTTCAGCCGCTTCCTGTACGCCTCGGTCGGCGGCGACATCCGCTGGACCGACCGGCTGGGCTGGACGTACGCCCGGTGGCTGGAGCACCTGGACCGGCCCGGCGTGGAGACCTGGGTGGCCTACGACCGCGGGACGCCCGCGGGGTACGTGGAGCTGGAGGCCCAGGACGACGGGGTCGTGGAGATCGTCTACTTCGGTCTCGTCGCCGCCTTCCGCGGCCGGCGCATCGGCGGGCACCTGCTGTCGTACGGCACCGCCCGCGCCTGGGACCTGGCGGAGCGCTGGCCGGGGGTGAAGCCGACCACGCGGGTGTGGCTGCACACGTGCAGCAAGGACGGCGAGTACGCCCTGGACAACTACCGGCGGCGGGGCTTCAGGCTGTTCGACACCAAGGTAGAGGAGGAGCCCGAGGTGGCCACGCCGGGCCCGTGGCCGGGGGCCCACCCCGCCTGACACCCGTGCCGGGGCGTACCTCCGCCGATCAGCGCGGACGACACCGCACGCGCCGCTTGTGACCAAGGACACCCTTGTCTCCGATGGTGAGACAAGGGTGTCCATATTTCGGATGAAGCTGGACTGTGTCCAGATCGCCGTGCCACGCTTCCGCCATGCCTGGAACTGGAACCGCCTTGGTGAGTCGGCGGCACGTCGACCTCGGCCGCATGTCCAGCGCCATCTGTCCGGCGCGCTGAGAGCACCCAGCAGCGCCCGACACCCCTTCCCCGCTTCACTCCCCGCGCAATGACGCGCATCTTCACCGTGCGCCCGTATGCGCAGGTCAGAGCCTCCCGCCCGCCGCCCGACCCCCACCCCTCATCGACGGCGCTCCGCGCCGACCCTATCCATCGCTGTCCCGAAGGACGTATCAACCATGGCCGCCACCCCGCAGAAGCCTGCCGCCGCGCAGAAGCCTGCCGCCGCGACTCCCCGCCGCAAGGTGAGCCGTCACCGCGGCGAGGGTCAGTGGGCCGCGGGGCACTTCACCCCGCTCAACGGCAACGAGCAGTTCAAGAAGGACGACGACGGTCTCAATGTGCGGACACGCATTGAGACGATCTACTCCAAGCGGGGGTTCGACTCGATCGACCCCAACGACCTGCGCGGCCGGATGCGCTGGTGGGGCCTGTACACCCAGCGCAAGCCCGGGATCGACGGCGGCAAGACCGCGATCCTGGAGCCGGAAGAGCTGGACGACGAGTACTTCATGCTGCGGGTGCGCATCGACGGCGGGGCGCTGACCACCCGGCAGCTGCGGGTGATCGGTGAGATCTCGCAGGAGTTCGCGCGGGGCACCGCGGACATCACCGACCGGCAGAACGTCCAGTACCACTGGATCCGGATCGAGGACGTGCCCGAGATCTGGAACCGGCTGGAGGCTGTCGGCCTGTCCACGGTCACCGCCTGCGGCGACACCCCGCGCGTGATGATCGGCTCACCGGTGGCGGGCATCGCCGAGGACGAGATCATCGACGGCACGCCGGCGCTGGAGGAGATGAAGCGCCGGGTACTGGGCAACAAGGCCTACTCGAACCTCCCCCGGAAGTTCAAGACCGCGATCTCCGGTTCGCCGGTGCTGGACGTGGTGCACGAGATCAACGACGTCGCGTTCGTCGGCGTCCGTCACCCCGAGCACGGGCCGGGCTTCGACCTGTGGGTCGGCGGCGGGCTGTCCACCAACCCCAAGCTGGGCGTGCGGCTGGGCACCTGGGTGTCGCTGGAGGACGTCCCGGACGTCTACGAGGGCGTGCTGTCGATCTTCCGCGACTACGGCTACCGCCGGCTGCGCAACCGGGCGCGGCTGAAGTTCCTGGTCGCCGACTGGGGTGCGGAGAAGTTCCGCCAGGTGCTGGAGGACGAGTACCTCAAGCGGAAGCTGATCGACGGGCCGGCGCCCGCCGAGCCGGTGTCCCGCTGGCGCGACCACATCGGTGTGCACCGGCAGAAGGACGGCCGCTTCTACGTCGGCTTCGCCCCGCGCGTCGGCCGCGTCGACGGCACCACGCTCACCAAGATCGCCGACCTCGCGGAGGCGCACGGCTCGGGCCGGGTGCGCACCACCGTCGAGCAGAAGATGATCATCCTGGACGTGACGGAGGACCAGGTCGACTCGCTCGTCGACGCCCTGGAGGCGCTGGACCTGAGCGCCAGGCCCTCCCCGTTCCGGCGCGGCACCATGGCCTGCACCGGCATCGAGTTCTGCAAGCTCGCCATCGTCGAGACCAAGGCGCGCGGCGCCTCGCTGATCGACGAACTGGAGCGCCGCATCCCGGACTTCGACGAGCCGATCACCATCAACCTCAACGGCTGCCCGAACGCCTGCGCCCGCATCCAGGTGGCGGACATCGGTCTCAAGGGCCAGCTGGTCCTCGACGACCGGGGAGAGCAGGTCGAGGGCTACCAGGTGCACCTCGGCGGCGCCCTCGGCCTCCAGGCGGGCTTCGGCCGCAAGGTGCGCGGTCTGAAGGTCACCGCGGACGAGCTGCCGGACTACATCGAGCGGGTGCTCAAGCGCTTCCAGGCGGAGCGCGAGGACGGCGAGCGGTTCGCCACGTGGGTCACGCGGGCCTCCGAGGAGGCCCTGTCGTGAGCGAGCGCGCGGCGCCCTTCTACTGCCCCTACTGCGGCGACGAGGACCTGCGGCCCAGCGAGGAAGGACATGGCGCCTGGGAGTGCGGGGCGTGCAACCGAGCCTTTCGGCTGAAGTTCCTCGGGCTGCTGGCCCGGGGTCCTGAGCGATCCGACACGGGAGGGGACCGGACATGACGGCGGTTCAGGAAGAGCGCAGTGCCGAGGAGTTGAAGGCGCTCGCCGAGCAGGCGGGCCGGGACCTGGAGGACGCCTCCGCGCCGGAGATCCTCCGGTGGGCGGCCGAGACGTTCGGCAAGCGCTTCTGCGTGACCTCCTCCATGGAGGACGCGGTGGTCGCCCACCTCGCCTCGCGCGCCCTGCCCGGCGTCGACGTGGTGTTCCTCGACACCGGCTACCACTTCCCGGAGACCATCGGCACCCGGGACGCGGTGGAGGCCGTGATGGACGTCAACGTCATCACGCTGACCCCGCGCCAGACGGTGGCCGAGCAGGACGCCCGGTACGGACCGAAGCTGCACGACCGCGACCCCGACCTGTGCTGCAGGCTGCGCAAGGTGCAGCCGCTGGAGGAGGGTCTGAAGGGCTACCAGGCGTGGGCGACCGGCCTGCGCCGCGACGAGTCCCCGACCCGGGCGAACACCCCGGTCGTCGGCTGGGACGAGAAGCGGCAGAAGGTCAAGATCTCCCCCATCGCCCGCTGGACCCAGGACGACGTGGACGCCTACGTCGCCGAGCACGGCGTGCTCACCAACCCGCTGCTGATGGACGGCTACGCCTCCGTCGGCTGCGCCCCCTGCACCCGCCGCGTGCTGGAGGGCGAGGACGCCCGGGCCGGACGCTGGGCGGGCCGCGCCAAGACCGAGTGCGGGCTGCACGGCTGACCATGACGACCCCTCAGGAGACTTACGTGACGACCGGAGCCACCGTCTGGCTCACGGGTCTGCCGAGCGCCGGCAAGACCACCATCGCCCACGAGCTGGCCGGCCGGCTGCGCGAGCAGGGCCGCCGGGTCGAGGTGCTCGACGGCGACGAGATCCGCGAGTTCCTCTCCGCGGGCCTCGGCTTCAGCCGCGAGGACCGGCACACCAACGTCCAGCGCATCGGTTTCGTCGCCGAACTGCTCGCCCGCAACGGCGTCACCGCGCTCGTCCCGGTGATCGCGCCGTACGCCGACAGCCGGGACGCGGTCCGCAAGCGGCACGAGGCGAACGGCACGCCGTACGTCGAGGTGCACGTGGCGACCCCGGTCGAGGTGTGCTCCGTGCGGGACGTGAAGGGCCTGTACGCCAAGCAGGCCGCGGGCGAACTCACCGGGCTCACCGGGGTGGACGACCCGTACGAGGAGCCCGAGGCGCCCGATCTGCGGATCGAGTCCCAGAACCAGACCGTGCAGGAGTCCGCGGCGTCGGTGCACGCCCTGCTCAGCGAAAGGGGACTGGCATGACCACCGTGGCCGCGCTGCGGGAGGGTACGGACAGCCCGTACGCCCTCTCCCACCTGGACGCCCTCGAGTCGGAGGCGGTGCACATCTTCCGCGAGGTGGCGGGCGAGTTCGAGAACCCGGTGATCCTGTTCTCCGGCGGCAAGGACTCCATCGTCATGCTGCACCTGGCGCTGAAGGCGTTCACGCCGGCGCCGGTGCCGTTCGCGCTGCTGCACGTGGACACCGGGCACAACTTCCCCGAGGTCCTCGACTACCGTGACCGCACGGTCGCCCGGCACGGGCTGCGCCTGCACGTCGCCTCCGTGCAGGACTACATCGACCGCGGGGTGCTCAAGGAGCGCCCGGACGGCACCCGCAACCCGCTGCAGACCCTGCCGCTCACCGAGAAGATCCAGAGCGAGAGGTTCGACGCCGTCTTCGGCGGCGGCCGCCGGGACGAGGAGAAGGCGCGGGCGAAGGAGCGGGTGTTCTCGCTGCGCGACGAGTTCTCCCAGTGGGACCCGCGCCGTCAGCGCCCCGAGCTGTGGAACCTCTACAACGGCCGCCACGCGCCCGGCGAGCACGTCCGCGTCTTCCCGCTGTCCAACTGGACCGAGCTGGACGTGTGGCAGTACATCGCCCGGGAGGACATCGAGCTGCCGGAGATCTACTACGCGCACGAGCGCGAGGTGTTCAAGCGCGGCGGCATGTGGCTGACCGCGGGCGAGTGGGGCGGCCCGAAGGACGGCGAGGTCGTCGAGAAGCGGCTGGTGCGGTACCGGACCGTGGGCGACATGTCCTGCACCGGCGCGGTCGACTCCGACGCCGACACCATCGACAAGGTGATCACCGAGATCGCCGCCTCCCGGCTCACCGAGCGCGGCGCCACCCGCGCCGACGACAAGCTCTCCGAGGCCGCGATGGAAGACCGCAAGCGCGAGGGGTACTTCTAGAGATGAGCACCGCCACGACCGAGGAACTCTCGGCCACCACCCTGCTGCGGTTCGCCACCGCCGGTTCCGTCGACGACGGCAAGTCCACGCTGGTGGGCCGGCTGCTGCACGACTCCAAGTCGGTCCTCGCCGACCAGCTGGAGGCCGTGGAGCGGGCCTCGGCCAACCGCGGCCAGGACGCCCCCGACCTCGCCCTGCTGACCGACGGGCTGCGGGCCGAGCGCGAGCAGGGCATCACCATCGACGTGGCCTACCGCTACTTCGCCACGCCGCGGCGCCGGTTCATCCTCGCCGACACCCCGGGCCACGTGCAGTACACGCGGAACATGGTCACCGGCGCCTCCACGGCCGAGCTGACGGTGGTCCTGGTCGACGCCCGCAACGGCGTCGTCGAGCAGACCCGGCGGCACGCCGCCATCGCCGCCCTGCTGCGCGTCCCGCACGTGGTCCTCGCCGTCAACAAGATGGACCTGGTCGACTACCGGGAGTCCGTGTTCGCCGCCATCGCCGAGGAGTTCACGGCGTACGCGACCGAACTGGGCGTCCCCGAGGTCACCGCGATACCGATCTCCGCACTGGTCGGCGACAACGTGGTGGAGCCGTCCGCGCACATGGACTGGTACGGCGGCCCGACCGTGCTGGAGCACCTGGAGACGGTCCCGGTCAGCCACGACCTGGCGCACTGCCACGCCCGGCTGCCCGTGCAGTACGTGATCCGCCCGCAGAACGCCGAGCACCCGGACTACCGGGGCTACGCCGGCCAGATCGCCGCCGGCACCTTCCGGGTGGGCGACGCGGTGACCGTGCTGCCGTCCGGCCGGACGACCACGATCACCGGGATCGACCTGCTGGGCCGGCCCGTCGACATCGCCTGGACCCCGCAGTCGGTGACGCTGCTGCTGGCGGACGACATCGACATCTCCCGCGGCGACCTGATCGTCCCGAGCAAGGACGCCCCGGCCACCACGCAGGACGTCGAGGCCACCGTGTGCCACGTCGCCGACCAGCCGCTGGCCGTCGGCCACCGGGTGCTGCTCAAGCACGGCACGCGCACGGTCAAGGCGATCGTGAAGGACATCCCGGCCCGGCTGACGCTCGACGACCTGTCCCTGCACCCGCACCCGGGGCAGCTCGTCGCCAACGACATCGGACGGGTGAAGATCCGCACCGCCGAGCCGCTGCCGGCCGACTCCTACGCGGACTCGCGGCGCACCGGTTCGTTCATCCTCATCGACCCCGGCGACGGCACCACCCTCACCGCGGGCATGGTCGGCGAGTCCTTCGCCGCCCCGGAGCCCGTCAAGGACGCCGCCGAGGACGACGGGTGGGACTTCTGAGCATGCGCCCCACCGACTACTACGGCACCTTCGCCAAGGAGGGCGGGCGCGTCGGCAGCGGCGCCCTGGGGAGCGGGCAGGGCGGAGTGGCCCGATGTGCGCGGTGACCCGCGGATGCCGCGCCCGCTCCCCGTACCACCGAAGACCTGCCGACCTCCCGGCCACGGCCTGACCGACGCACCTGGCAGACCGTGACCGCCGGGCCGACGAGAGGAACCCCTCCCGTGCCTGCCACCACCGCCCTGCGCCGCGCCCTCGCGGTCCTGGTCGCCCTCCCGCTGCTGGCCCTCGCCGGCTGCGGTTACGGGTCCCAGGCGAAGGACAGGGGTGCGGCGAAGATCGCTCCCGGGGCGAAGAAGACCGACGGTCTGGACTCCGTCACGATCGGCTACTTCGGCAACGTCACGCACGCCACGGCACTGGTGGGCAACCGCAAGGGCTTCTTCCAGAAGGCGTTGGGCGCCACCGAGGCGAGGTACGCGGTGTTCAACGCGGGTCCGTCCGAGATCGAGGCGCTGAACTCCGGGTCCGTCGACATCGGCTGGATCGGTCCGTCCCCGGCGATCAACGGCTACACCAAGGCGGACGGCAAGAACCTGCGGATCGTCGGCGGTTCGGCGTCCGGCGGGGTGAAGCTGGTGGTGAACCCGGAGAAGATCAAGTCCGTCGAGGACGTCGAGGGCAGGCGGATCGCCACCCCCCAGCTGGGCAACACGCAGGACGTGGCCTTCCTCGACTGGGCCGCCGGGCGGGGCTGGCGGATCGACCCGCTGAGCGGCAAGGGCGACGTCACACTCGTCCGCAGCGACAACAAGGTCACGCCGAACGCCTTCCGGTCCGGCTCCGTCGACGGCGCGTGGGTGCCGGAGCCGACCGCGTCCCAGCTGGTCGCCGAAGGCGGCAGGGTGCTGCTCGACGAGGCGTCGCTGTGGCCGGGGAGGAAGTTCGTCACCACGAACATCATCGTGTCGCAGAAGTTCCTGGAGGAGCACCCGAAGGCCGTCGAGGCCGTACTGAAGGCGTCCGTCGAGACCAACCGGTGGATCGAGGCCCACCCGGACGAGGCCAAGGCCGCCGCCAACGAGCAGATCGAGGTCGACGCCGGCAAGGCGCTGCCCGCGAACGTGCTGGACCCCGCGTGGGAGTCGCTCCAGGTCACCGACGACCCGCTGGCCGCCACCCTCGCCGCCCAGGCGGACCACGCCGTCGAGGCCGGGCTGCTGGACGACCCCGACCTCGAGGGCATCTACGACCTCACGCTCCTCAACAAGATCCTCAAGGCCGAGGGCGAGCCCGCGGTCGACGACGCCGGTCTCGGCGTCGGCTGAACCCCGGATACCGACCGTTCCCAGGAGGTGACGACCATGGCCACGACCCTCGCCAAGGCCGCCGACGGCACCGAGGCGGCCACGCACGCCGCCCGGATCGAGCACGTCTCGAAGTCGTTCGCGGGCCCCGCCGGACAACAGCTCGTACTGGACGACATCAGCCTCGATGTCGCACCCGGCGAGTTCGTCACCCTCCTGGGTGCCTCGGGCTGCGGCAAGTCCACACTGCTGAACCTCGTCGCGGGGCTGGACGAGCCGAGCGGCGGCACGATCACCACGGACGGCCGCCCGGCGCTGATGTTCCAGGAGCACGCGCTGTTCCCGTGGCTGACCGCGGGCAAGAACATCGAACTCGCCCTCAAGCTCAGGGGCGTTCCCAAGAACGAGCGCCGCGGGCGGGCCGAGGAGCTGCTCGAACTCGTCCGGCTGAAGGGCGCGCACGGCAAGCGGGTGCACGAGCTGTCCGGCGGCATGCGCCAGCGCGTGGCCATGGCCCGCGCGCTCGCCCAGGAGAGCAGGCTGCTGCTGATGGACGAGCCGTTCGCCGCACTGGACGCCATCACCCGTGACGTCCTGCACGACGAGCTGACCCGCATCTGGCACGAGACGGAGCTGTCCGTCCTGTTCGTCACGCACAACGTGCGCGAGGCGGTCCGGCTCGCCCAGCGGGTGGTGCTGCTGTCGTCCCGCCCGGGACGCGTCGCCCGCCAGTGGACGATCGACATCCCGCAGCCGCGCCGCATCGAGGACGCCGCCGTGGCGGAGTTGTCCGTCGAGATCACCGAAGAACTGCGTGGGGAGATCCGCCGCCATGGCCAGCACTGACACCACGACCTCCGCCAAGGATCCGGGCGATCTCGCCGGTCTGGAAGCGGGGCTGGACGCGCTGGAGACGGTGCACAGGGGCCGCAAGCCGTTCCGGCGGACGTTCACCGAGAAGATCCTGCCGCCGGTCGTCGCCGTCGCGCTGGTGCTGGCGGTGTGGCAGGCACTGGTCTCCTTCAGGATCGTCGACGACCCGACCAAGCTGCCCTCGCCGGGCGCGGTGTGGGACGTCGTCCACCAGGCGTGGCTCCAGGGCGAGCTGCTCGGCTACATCTGGACCAGCGTCTCGCGCGGCCTGCTCGGCTTCTTCTTCGCGCTGCTGATCGGCACCCCGCTGGGGCTGCTGGTGGCGCGGGTGAGGTTCGTGCGCGCGGCGATCGGCCCGATCCTGTCCGGTCTGCAGTCCCTGCCGTCGGTGGCGTGGGTGCCGCCGGCCGTGATCTGGCTGGGCCTGAACAACCAGATGATGTACGCGGTGATCCTGCTCGGCGCGGTCCCGTCGATCGCCAACGGCCTGGTCTCCGGCGTCGACCAGGTGCCCCCGCTGTTCCTGCGGGCCGGCCGCACGCTCGGCGCGACGGGCCTGAAGGGCACCTGGCACATCGTGCTGCCGGCCGCGCTGCCCGGCTACGTGGCGGGCCTGAAGCAGGGCTGGGCGTTCTCCTGGCGTTCGCTGATGGCCGCGGAGATCATCGCGTCCTTCCCGGACCTCGGCGTGGGCCTCGGCCAGCTGCTGGAGAACGGCCGCAACGCCAGCGACATGGCCATGGTCTTCGAGGCCATCCTGCTGATCCTGACCGTCGGCATCGCCATCGACCTGCTGATCTTCAGTCCGCTGGAGCGGTGGGTGCTGCGCAGCCGCGGTCTGCTGGTGAAGGACTGAGGCGCACCATGCACCGTCCGGTACTTCTCGTCATCGCCCACGGCAGCCGCGATCCGCGGCACGCCGCGACCGTGCACGCCCTGGTGCGGCGGGTGCGGTCGCTGCGGCCGGAGCTGCGGGTGGAGACCGGTTTCCTGGACTTCAACGTCCCCTCGGTGGAGCGGGTGCTGGAGTCCCTGGCGGCGGAGGGAGTGCGTGACGTGGTCGCCCTCCCGCTGCTGCTGACCCGCGCCTTCCACGCCAAGGCGGACATCCCGGCGGTGCTGGCCCAGGCCCCGCCGCGGCTGCGGATCCGCCAGGCCGAGGTGCTGGGCCCGTCCCCGCTGCTCCTCGCGGCGCTGGAACGGCGCCTGCACGAGGCGGGCCTGGCGCCCGCCGACAAGCCCTCGACCGGGGTCGTGCTGGCCTCGGCGGGGTCCACCGACCCGGAGGCGATCGCAGTGATCGCAGAAATCGCGCGGGAGTGGCGGCACACCGGTTGGTGCGCCGTGCGGCCTGCGTTCGCCTCCGCATCCCTTCCCCGCACCGAGCAGGCGGTGCAGGACCTGCGCGACCTCGGCTGCGCGCGCGTCGCCGTCGCCCCGTACGTCCTGGCCCCCGGCTTCCTGCCGGACCGCATCGCGCGGGGCGCGGCCCAGGCGGACGTGCTCGCCGACGTCCTGGGCCCGGCACCGGAGGTGGCGCGGGTGCTGCTGGAGCGGTACGACGGGGCCCGGGTGGCCGGGCTGCCGGCGCCGGCGGCGATCGGCGCCTGACCGGCCGGACGCCGGCGTCCTCAGTCGAAGGACAGGCCGCCCGTCCGGGTCCGCTTCAGCTCGAAGAAGTCGGGGTGGGCGGCCAGGGCCCGGAAGCCGTCGAAGAGTTCGGCCGCCCGCTCGCCCCGGGGGACGGCGCGCAGCACGGGGCCGAACCACACCGCCCCGTCGACGTGGATCGTGGGCGTCCCCACGTAGGCGCCCGAGTCCGGTTCGGCGCCCGCCTCGTGGCTGCGGCGCACGGCGTCGTCGTACGCCGGGTCGTGCGCGGCGGCGGCCAGGTCGCCGGGCAGGCCGAGCGCGGCGAGGGACTCGGCGACCACGGTGGCGAAGTCCTCGGCGCCGCGTTCGTGGATGCGGGTGCCGAAGGCGGTGTACAGGTCGCGCAGCACCTTCTCGCCGTGCCGCTCGGCGGCGGCCACCGCCACCCGGACCGGTCCGACCGACCGGTCGACCAGGTCCCGGTACCAGTCGGGCAGGTCGTTGCCGAGGTTGTGCAGGAAGAGGCTCATCACGCGGAAGCGGAGGTCGAGGGGGCGTTCCCGCTCGACCTCCAGCAGCCAGCGGGAGGTGATCCACGCGAAGGGACAGGCGGGGTCGAAGCAGCAGTCGACACGGGTGGGTACGGCGTCGGCGTTCGTCATGGCGTCGACCGTATGCGGGACGCGGTACGCCGCCCTGGCCCACTTCGGCGCGCTGTCGCTGGTCCAGTCCCCGGGGCGGGGTTCAGCGTTGCGGCACGGACGAGGGCGCGACGACGGGGACACCCGGAGCAGGACCCCTCTCGTACCCCGCCCACGGCGGCCTGCGGCGGGTCACCCCGCGCCGGAGGGGAGCGGAAGCGGGGCGCAGCAGGTCCGCCACGCGGTCGGGTGAACGGCGGACCTCGGGGTCCGGCAGGCGCGGTTCGCCCTCGACGGCGGCCTCCGGAGCGGCCGTCTCCTCAGCCACGGGTCATCTCCACGAGTTTCAGCACGGTGTTCCAGTTGCGGGTGGTGGCGATCACGCCTTTGGTGACGCGGGGCCTGCCCAGCTGCTCGGCGAGCGGGGAGCGGCCCAGGCCGTTCGGCGCGTGCAGGTAGAGCGCGCGGTCGCCGAGGCGGAACTCCTCGGGGAGGAAGGCCGCGCGGTCGATCCCGGCGAAGCGCTCGGGGTCGACGGGCGCGGAGAAGTAGGTGACGTGAAGCTGCCTGGCCTCCAGTCCGGCCGCCGGGAACGGGCAGGCGTCGGCGACCGCCTTCAGGTACGCGTGGTCGCGCACGATCACGTCGACGCCGAAGCCGAAGTGCCGCTCGATCGCCGCGGCGAGCTCGGCGGCCAGCGACTCCTCGTCCCCGTGCCCGGAGGTGAACGCCACCTGACCGCTCTGGAGATAGGTGCGCACCCCGTCGTGTCCGAGGCCCTCCACCAGGGCGCGCAGGCCGGCCATCGGGACTTTCCTGCTGCCGCCCACGTTGATGCCGCGCAGCAGCGCCGCGTATGTCGTCGCCATGAACACACCATAGGGCGGCCGTCGTGCCCCGTGGGGGTGGGCACGACGGCCGGGTCCGCGCGGGCGGATGGCCGAAACTCTGGCGGAACGGCGGGGCGCGGGCAACCGGTACACGCGTCTCTGCACGCACCTGTGACTTATTCAACAAACCTGTGAAAAGACAAATCCCGATCAACGTCCCCGACGGCCCCATTTAGATGTAAGGGGCCGATGTCCTCCCCAGTGGGGAGGTGACCGGCGCCGAGGGGATGACTCCGGTCCCGCGGGCTTCACCGGGCAGTACGACGAGATGGCCTTGTCCGGCCCATACCTTCGAGAAGTCGGAAGGTGGCGGCAGGAGGTCGCTGCCGTACACGAGGGAGCGAATCCGTCATGGGGAACGGAGATTCGCGGGTACGGGGCCTCGCCGCCCGGGCCGGCGGCTGGAGCGCCCGGCACCGCTGGGCGGCCGTCGGCATCTGGGTGCTGTTCGTGGTGCTGGCGATGGGGCTCGGGTCGGCCGCCGGCCGGGTCGACGTCGGCGACAGCGACCAGCTCAAGGGGGAGACCAGCACCGCCGCCCGCATCATCGAGGATGCCGGGATCGAGGAGCCGGCCAGCGAGACCGTGCTCGTCCAGGCCGAGGACGAGGGCGTCACGGCCACGGACGCCGAGTTCCGGGCCGCCGTCACCGCGGTCGTCGCGGCCGTGGAGAAGACCGGTGAGGTCACGGACGTGACGTCGCCGTACGAGAGCGGGACGATCTCGAAGGACGGGCGCAGCGCGCTGGTCCAGTTCGACGTGCGCGGCGACTCCGACACCGCGGGCGAGCGGGTCGAGCCGGTGCTGGACGCCGTGGAGGAGGTCCAGGAGGACCACGGGTCGCTGCGGATCGAGGAGATCGGCGGCGCGAGCATGATGAAGACGTTCGACGACGCGTTCGGCGACGACTTCAAGAAGGCCGAGTACTCGGCGGTGCCGGTGGCCCTCGGCATCCTGCTGATCGCGTTCGGCGCGCTGGTGGCGGCGCTGCTGCCGGTGGCGCTGGCGATCACCGCGATCATGGCGACGATGGGTCTGATGGGCCTGGTCAGCCACCTGCAGCCGATGAGCGAGACCGCGAACTCGGTGATGCTGCTGGTCGGCCTGGCCGTCGGTGTCGACTACTGCCTGTTCTACCTGCGCCGTGAGCGTGAGGAGCGGGCGGCCGGCCGGGACGCGCAGACGGCGCTGCGGATCGCCGCCGCGACCAGCGGCCGGGCGATCGTGGTCTCCGGCGTCACGGTGTGCGTGGCCATGGCGGGCATGCTGTTCACCGGGCTCGCCGAGTTCGAGGCGATGGGCCTGGCCTCGCTGATGGTCGTGGCGGTCGCCATGGTCGGTTCCGTGACCGTGCTGCCGGCGCTGCTGTCGCTGCTGGGCGAGCGGGTCGAGAAGGGCCGCGTGCCGTTCCTGCGCAAGCGGCGCACCGGCGGCGGCAACGACAGCCGGTTCTGGGGGGCCGTGCTCGACCGCGTGCTCGCCAGGCCGGTCCTCGCCGCCGTCGTGGCGACCGGTGCGCTGCTCGCGGTCGCGGCTCCCGCGGTCGGCATGAAGACCCAGAACCTGACCCTGGACCAGGAGTTCGGCGACTCGCTGCCGATCGTGCAGACGTACAACCGGGTCAACGAGGCGTTCCCGGGCGGCTCCGAGCCGGCCGAGGTGGTCGTCAGGGCCGACGACATCAACGCTCCCGAGGTGAAGTCCGCGCTGGCCGACTTCCGTGAGCGGGCGATCAGTTCGGGCGCCTCGCGCGGCCCGGTCGAGATCAAGCTGCACGACCGGCAGAACGTCGCCTTCGTCTACGTCCCGCTGGTCGGCGGTTCCGACCAGGACGAGGCGGGCGAGAGCCTGGACACGCTGCGCGACGAGGTGCGGCCCGCCACGCTCGGGAAGGTGGACGGCGTCGAGGCGCCGATCACCGGTCAGGTCGCCGGTTCGAAGGACTTCAACGACCAGCTGGTCGGCTCCGTCGTCCCGGTCTTCGCCTTCGTCGTGGTCTTCGCCTTCCTGCTGATGCTGCTGTCCTTCCGCTCGCTGACGATCGCGATCACCTCGATCGTGCTGAACCTGCTGTCGGTGGGCGCCGCGTACGGCATCCTGGTGGCCGTCTTCCAGCACGGCTGGGGCGCGTCCCTGGTGGGCGCGGAGGGCGTCGGCGCGATCATCACCTGGCTGCCGCTGTTCCTGTTCGTGATCCTGTTCGGCCTGTCGATGGACTACCACGTGTTCGTGGTCTCCCGGATCCGCGAGGCCCGGATGCGGGGCCGTACGACGCGGGACGCGATCCGGCACGGCGTGGTCACCACGGCCGGTGTGGTCACCAGCGCCGCGGTCATCATGGTCGCCGTGTTCGCGATCTTCGGGACGCTGTCCATGCAGTCCATGAAGCAGATGGGCGTGGGCCTCGCGGCGGCGGTGCTCATCGACGCGACGATCATCCGGGGCGTGCTGCTGCCGGCGGTGATGGCGCTGCTCGGCGAGCGCAACTGGTACCTGCCGAAGTGGCTGCACCGGATGCCCGACCTGACCCACGACGAGTCGCCGGAGGCGGTGGCGCCGCCGGTGGCGCGGGACGACGAGGACAAGCGGGTGCCGGTGTGATCCGGTAGGCGCGGAGCGGGCCCGGCGGTTCTCCGCCGGGCCCGCTCCGCGGGCGGGGGACCCGTCGCGGGCCGGGGGCGGGGTGCGCTGCCCGGCGCTCTCGGGGGCGCCTCCCCGAAGGGGGCACCCCCGGCGCCCGCCCTCCCCCGCTCCCGGCTTCGCTCGAGCGGGGGACCCCCTCCGGGGAGGCGCCCCAGCGGCACGACTGCCCGCGGCCGCGTCAACGCTGCCGGGGCAGCTCCGCCTCGATCAGGTCGGCCGCCCGGCGGGTGCCGCCCTCCTCGGCCATGCCGGCCTGGATCTCCTTCAGCCGGCGGGCGACCTCCGGGTCGTCGACGAGGGCGAGGGCCGCGCTCCGCAGGGTCTCGGCACTCGCCTCGTCGGCGGGGACGTGCCGGGCGACGCCGAGCGCCTGGAGCACGTCGGCGTTGCCGAACTGGTCCGCGGCCTGCGGGACGGCGATCATCGGCGTGGCGGTGGCCAGCCCCTCCTGGCTGCCGCCCGCCCCGGCGTGGGTGACGAACAGGTCGGCCTGCTTCAGGACCGCGAGCTGCGGCACCCAGGAGCGCACCTCGACGTTCGCCGGTACGTCGCCCAGCTCGGCGGGGTCGACGTGCCTGCCGATCTGGAGCACCAGGTGCCAGCCGGGCAGGTCGCCGAAGGCCTCGACGCACTCCCGGTAGAAGGCGGGCTGCTTGGTGAACGCCGACCCGAGCGACACCAGCACGACCTTCTCGGCGCCGGACGGGCGCTGCCACTCCCCCTCGGCGCCGCGGTCGCCCTGGCAGGCCCCGACGAAGGAGTACACGCTCTCGTCGACCCGGTCGGCGTTCGGCTGCAGCGCCCTGGGGATCAGGACGATCGAGCGGGCGGGGCGGCCCGTGAACGGGTCGGGGTGCTGGGTGATCCCGTTCTCCTCCAGCCAGGCCTGGAAGCGGGCGTAGTAGGCCCGCCCCCGCTCGGTCTTCCTCGGCTCCTCCCACATCGGCTCGGCGACCTCCTGCTCGTAGCCGTCCCAAGCGACCATGCACGGCGAGAGGGAGATCGCGGGCACGCCCCAGCGGTGGGCCAGCACGCGCGCCGGGTAGGCGGCGATGTCGTGCAGGACGAGGTCGGGGGTGTCCCCCTCGTACGCCTCGATCAGCTGCGGGAGCGCCTGGATCGCGTCGTCGAGGAACGGCTCGACGTTGTCCAGCAGCGTGGTGCCCCAGGCCTCCGGATCGGCGTCGGGGCCGGGCAGCGTGGAGTTCCACAGGCGGGGTTCGGCGCCGGTCTCGGCGACCTTCTCCGCGAAGAGCGGCGGGATCGCGTACGTCACCCGGTGCCCCCGCGCGACGAGCTCGCGGATCACCTCCAGGCTGGGGTTCACGTGGCCGTGGGCGGCGATGGAGAACATGGCGATGTGAGCGGGACTGGTCATGCCCCGACCATAGGCGAGACGAGACGTCTCGTGCAACAGGATTGCGGTCACCGGTCCAGCACCTCGTGCAGCCGCAGCCACCGCTCCGGCGCCACCTCGCCCACCAGGACCCCCGGATCCAGCCGTGCCGCCCGGAACGCGGCGTCCACCCGCCGCCGGGGATACCCCCGGCACAGGGACGCGTGCAACGAGCCGCCGACCCCGGAGAAGCCCAGCTCGACCAGGCGCCGCCAGCCGCCGGACGCGGCGGCGTCGAGCAGCGGGGCACGGCGGCGCTCGATGCGGACGACACCGGCGTCGACCCGTGGCACGGGGCGGAAGGAGCGCCGCCCGACCCGGGCGAGCAGCCGCCACTCGTAGCGGGGCCAGGTCAGCACCGTGAGGAGGGTCCAGCTGCCGTAGTCCCCGGTGCGCTTGCGGGCGTACTCGAGCTGGGTGAGGAGGGTGGCGTCGGTGAGCCGGGGTGCGCGCAGACACCAGTCGACGACGGCCGCGGTGCGGGAGAACGGCACGTTCCCGGCGACGGAGAACGGCGTGCGCGGCGGGCGCGCGGCGAGGAAGTCCGCGCCGACGACACGCACGTGCGGGGCGCCGGAGAAGCGGTCGCGCAGAACGGGGACGAGGCGGGGGTCGATCTCGTAGGCCCGCAGTTCCCGGCAGCGCCGGGCGAGCGGGCCGGTCAGGGCGCCCCTGCCCGCGCCGACTTCGAGCAGCAGCGGGACGGGGCCGCCGTGCGGGACGGCGAGGCGGGCGAATCGTTCGGCGGTCGCGCGGTCGGCGAGGAAGTTCTGCGAGAGCGCGCGCGAGGTGGCGGTGGGGCGGGCCATGGCCTGCGGTCCTTGTCTTCCGGGACGGAAAAGGGCGGACGAAGGCCCTGACCGGAAGACGGAGGAGGGAGGAGGGAGGCGTGCGACGACCGCCGCGCCGGATCAGCGGGCGGAGCTCCCCGGGCCGGTCAGGGCTCCGGGGCCACGACGCATCCGGACGGAGTGCGTGCAGCCCCGGCCGGGACCGGAGTCGAAGATCGCGTCGAACGCTGCCACGAGGGGGACGCTAGGCGTCCCCCGTGACCGCGCGCAACGGGTTTTCGGCGGGCCGGCGCTCAGCGCTGGTAGCGGGCCAGCACGAGGTTGCCGTCCTCCTCCAGCCGCTCGCGCAGCTCGCCGAGTCCGATCGCCCCGCTGTAGTACTCCTGGAGGGCCGGCGTCGCCACCTTGTCCTTCCACTCGGGATAGCCCCGCACCGTCTGCGCGGGTGCCGGGCGCAGGTGGGCGGCGAGCGCGGTGCCGGTGGCCCAGCCGTGCTCGGCGGTGTGCAGGGCGGGATCGGCGAGGGCCTCGGTGCCGGTGGGCAGCATCCAGTCGCCGAGGGCGAGGCGGACCATGTTCTCCGGCCGGAGCAGGAAGTCGAGGAAGGCGGCGGCCTCCTCCTTGTGCGGGCAGTCCTCGGCGATGGAGAGCGTCTGCGGGCTGACGCCCTGGGCGAGTCCGCCGGCACCGGCCGGGGCGGGCAGCACCCGCCAGGCGAAGCCCTCGGGCGCCTGCTGGACGATCTGCTGGCGGTAGGAGAAGCCGAGCGGCACCATCGCGTACTTGCCGGCGAAGAAGCCGGGGAGCGTGTCGGAGCCGCCGCTGCCGAGCGTGGTGGGCGAGGCGCTGCGGTCGGTGTTCACCTGCGCGTGGACGGTGCGCGGCACCACCTCGTCGCCCTCCTCGAACCGCACGGTCACCTTGCCGTCCGCGCCCCGGTGGAAGAGCCGGCCGCCCGTGGACAGGGAGAGGTTGAGCGTGGCGGACACGGGCTCCTTGAGCGGCCAGGCCACCCCGTACCGTCCGTCGCCGCTGAGCCGCTCGGTCGCCTGCCGGAACTCGTCCCAGCTCCAGGGGTGCTCGGGGGTGGGGACGCGGACGCCGGACTCCTCCAGGAGGGCGGTGTTGGCGATCAGCACCCGCGGTTCCTGGAGGAAGGGCACGCCGTAGACGCCGTCGCCGAAGGTGGTCGTCTCCCAGCTGCGCCGCGGGATGCCGGAGGTGAGCCGCTCGGGCAGCAGGCCGGTGAGATCGGCGAGGTGGCCGCCGTAGGCGAAGTCGGCGAGGTCGTCGGAGGCGTCGTGGATGATGTCGGGTGCCTCGCCGCCCTCGAAGGCGGTGAGCAGCTGGTCGTGGACGCTGTCCCAGCTGCCCTGGACGTACTCGACCCGGACGTCCGGGTGGGTGGCGTTCCACTCCGCCACCAGTTCCCTGTTGGCCTCGACCGACTCCTGCTGCCAGGCCAGGGACTGGAAGCGCAGGACGATCCGGCCGTCGTCGCGGGTGCCGCCGGAGGAGCAGCCCGCCAGGAGCAGGGCGAGGGCGAGGGCCGCCCCGAGGATCCTGGTCCGCATCAGCTCTTCACCGCCCCGGCGAGCATGCCGCCCGTGATCCGCCGCTGGATGATCGCGAAGACGACCAGGGAGGGCAGCGTCGCGAGGAACGCGGCGGCCGCCAGCGGGCCGAGGTCGGCGACTCCCTCGGCACCGATGAAGTGGGTGAGGACGACCGGCAGGGTCTGTTTCTCCGGGGTCTTGAGCAGGACCAGGGCGAAGAAGAACTCGTTCCAGGCGGTGACGAACGCGAACAGCGCGGTCGCCACGATGCCCGGCGCGAGCAGCGGCGCGGTCACCGACACCAGGGTCCGCAGCCGCCCGGCCCCGTCGACCGCCGCCGCCTCCTCCAGCTCGGCCGGTACGGCACGGACGTACCCGGTGAGCATCCACAGGGCGAAGGGCAGCGCCCACACCACGTACACCATCACCAGTCCGGGCACGGAGTCGATCAGCCGCAGGTTCTTCAGCACCAGGAACAGCGGGATGATCAGCAGCACGAACGGGAACGCCTGGCTGACCACCACCCAGCCGGTCGCGGCCCGGGCGAGCGCGGAGCGCCGGCGGGCCATGACGTACGCCGTCGGGGTGGCGACGACGACGGCGATCAGCGCCGCCGAGAGCGCGGCGAGCAGCGAGTTGAGGGCGGCGTGCAGCAGCGGCTGTTCGTCGAAGGCCTGGCGGAAGTTGGCGAGCGTGGGGTCGTCCGGGATCCAGGCGGGGTGGAGGCTGCCCAGCTCGCGCGGCGATTTGAACGCCGTCGAGACCAGCCAGAGGAACGGGAAGGCGAGGAAGACGAGATACGCGAGCAGCGCGGCGTACTGGCCGGCGCGGGCGCCCCTGCCGGTCCTCATGCGCGGTCACCTCCTTTCAGGCGGCCGACGAGGAAGACGGCCAGCAGGACGGAGATCGCGGCGACCATGACACAGCCCATCGCCGCCGCGTACCCGAACTGCCCGTAGCGGAAGGCCTCTTCGTAGGCGAAGAGCATGGGCAGCCGGGTGCGTCCGCCGGGGCCGCCGCTGGTCAGCACGTAGACCAGGGCGAAGGAGTTGAAGTTCCAGATCAGGTTGAGCGCGGTGATGGCGAGGGCGACGGGGCGGATCGCGGGCCAGGTGACCGTGCGGAAGCGGCGCCAGGCGCCGGCGCCGTCCACGGCCGCCGCCTCGTGGAGCTCGCGCGGGGTGTTCTGCAGTCCGGCCAGCAGCGCGACCGTCGTCTGGGGCATGCCCGCCCACACCCCCACGACGATCACGGCGGGCAGGGCGGTCGCCAGGCCGCTGAGCCAGTCCCGGTCGCCGCCGAGGCCGAGGTCGCGCAGGGTCTCGTTGAGGACGCCGGCGTCCGGGTTGTAGACCAGTCGCCACATGATGCCGACGACGACCTCGGGCATCGCCCACGGGACGATCGCCAGGGCGCGGGCCAGCCAGCGCAGCCTGAGGTCCTGGTCGAGCAGCAGGGCGAGGCCGAGCGCGAGCAGGAACTGCGGCACCGTCACCCCGACCGCCCACACCAGCCCGATCCGGAACGACTCCCAGAACAGCGTGTCGTGCAGCAGGTCCCGGAAGTTGAGGGTGCCGATCCACCGGGTGGGCTCGGTGCGGCCGGACTGGGCGTCGGTGAAGGCCAGCAGGACGCCGTGGAGCAGCGGTCCGACGCTGAGGACGAGGATCGGGATCAGCGCGGGCAGCACCAGGAACCAGGGTCCGTGGTCGACGGCACGCCGTGTCCCGCGGCCCGGACCGGGCCGGCCCGCCGGTCTCCTCACCTCGGTCACCGATGTCACCTGATCAGCCCCCTTTGCGCGGCTCGGGTGGGCCACGTCATGGTCGTGAAGGCGATCTGCCTCGTCAAGGCACCGCGCACACCGCCGGACCTGTGCGAATGCGACACTGGCCGGCGGATGGCCGGATCCCGGTGGTGCGCACGCGCACGGACCGCGGGGCCGGTCGCACGGACACGAACGGTGCGACGAGGACGGACACGGAGGCGGACGGATGGACGAGGCACGGGCGCGGGACGTACTGGCCGCGGCGGGCGTGCTGCCCGGTGCGGCACGGGACGCGCGGCTGCTCGCGCTCGGCGAGAACGCGGTGTTCGCCGCCGGTGACCTGGCCGTCAAGGTGGGCCGCGACGCCGAACTCCTGGACCGGGCCCGCCGGGAGCTGGGCATCGCGCTGTGGCTCGCCGAGGCGGGCGTGCCGGCGGTGCGGCCGGCCGAACCGGAGGCGCTGCTGGTCGAGGGGCACCCGGTGACCGTGTGGCACCGGCTGCCCGAACCGGTGCGGCCCGCCGAACCCCGGGATCTGGCCGGATTGCTGCGGCTCGTCCACGCGCTGCCCGCTCCCCCCTTCGCGCTTCCGCCCCGCGATCTGCTGGGCGGGGTGGAGCGCTGGCTGCGGCTCGCGGGCGACGTGATCGACCCCGCGGACGCGGCGTACCTGCGCGAGCGGCGCGACGGTTTCGCGTCGGCCGCCGCCGCGCTGACGCCTCACCTGCCGCCGGGCCCGATCCACGGGGACGCGCTGCTCCGGAACGTGCACGTCGGGGCGGACGGACCGGTCCTGGTGGACCTGGAGACCTTCTCGGCCGACCTGCGCGAGCACGACCTGGTCGTCATGGCCCTCTCCCACGACCGCTACGGGCTGCCCGAGGAGGCGTACGCGTCCTTCACCGGGACCTACGGCTGGGACGTGCGCGCCTGGGAGGGCTGCTCGGTGCTGCGCGGCGCGCGGGAGACCGCCAGCTGCGCCTGGGTCGCCCAGCACGCGCCGGGCAACCCCAAGGCGCTGGCCGAGTTCGAACGCCGGGTGGCGTCCCTGCGGGACGGGGACGAGACGGTCCGCTGGTATCCGTTCTGAGACGGGTCCGGCGGGGACGGTCAGACCGGTTCGCCCGCCGGCTCCCGCAGCGGCCAGGTGCCGTCGACCATCGCGGTGGCGTCGCCCTTGCGGCGCAGGAAGTCCTGGAAGTCCGCCGCCCACGCGGCGTGCCACTCGATCTGGCGGCGGTGCAGCTCCCCCGGGCCGAGGGCCGCGACCTTGGGGTACCGGCCGGCTATCGCGCAGGCCAGGCGGGCCGCGGCGAGGGCGTCGGCGGCGGCGTCGTGCGCGGCGTCGAGGACGATGCCGTACTCCGCGCAGACCGCTTCGAGGGTGCGCTTGCCGCGCCGGTAGCGGTCGACGGAGCGGTCGATCGTGTACGGGTCGACGACCGGGGCGGGGTCGGTGCCGCCCAGGCGGTCGCGCAGGGACGGCAGGCCGTGCCGACGCAGCTCGGCGGAGAGCAGGGTCAGGTCGAAGGCGGCGTTGTAGGCGACGACCGGGACGCCCGCCCTCCAGTGGCCGGTGAGGACGCCGGCGATCGCGTCGGCCACCTGGTCGGCGGGCCGGCCCTCGGCGGCCGCCCGCTCGTTGCTGATGCCGTGCACCGCCACCGCGTCCGCGGGGATCGGCACGCCCGGGTCGGCCAGCCACTCCCGGCGCCCCACCGGCTCCCCGTCCCTGACCTCGATCACGGCCCCCGTGACGATCCGCGCCTCGCGCGGGTCGGTCCCCGTCGTCTCCAGGTCGAAGCCGATCAGCAGCTCCCGGTGCCAGCCCATGGGCTGCCCCCCTTCTGTGTGGTGCGTTCCCCCAGTGGTCTCCACCCTCGCACGCACCACTGACAATCAGAGGATCGCGTTCCGCCCACCGCCCGGACAGTCCCCCACAAGAGGGGCCGGTGCGGGGTTCTCACGAGACCGGCCGCGAATCCGCCCACATCTGTTCGAACTCCTCGCGGTAGGCGGGGAACAGTCCGCCCTCCTCGACCTCGCCCGGTTTGACCACCTTGTTCCCGTTGCGCAGGACCAGCACCGGCGCCTCCATCCCCCGGGCGCGGCGCAGGTAGTTCTGCACGACGGCGATCCCGTCCGCCCCGTCCCCGTCGACGAGGTAGGCCGTGCAGCGGGGCGTCTCGTCGTAGACCTGGATCTCGAAGGCGCCGGGGTCGCGCAGCCGGGCGCGGACGCGGCGCATGTGCAGGATGTTCATCTCGACGGCGCGGCCGAGCTCGCCGCGTTTCATGCCGAGTTCGCGCTCGCGGCGCTTGACCGCGCTCGAGGCCGGGTTCAGGAACAGCAGCCGCACCCGGCTGCCCGACTCGGCCAGCCGCACCAGGCGGCGGCCGGAGAAGTTCTGCACCAGCAGGTTGAGGCCGATGCCGAGGGCGTCGAGCCGGCGGGCGCCGCCGAAGATGTCCTCCGCCGGGAACTGGCGCAGCAGCCGCACCCGGTCGGGGTGCACGGCGACGACGTCGGCGTACCGGTCGCCCACCAGGTCCTCGACCGCGTCGACGGGCAGCCGGCGCGCCGACGGGACGTCGCCGCCGGCGCCGAGCATCTCCAGCAGCCGCGCGGAGGCCCGCTCGGCCTGGCTCAGGACCGCCTCGGACAGCGCACGGTTGCGGGAGACGACGTTCCGCGTGACCTCCAGCTCGTCCAGGGCGAGCTCGACGTCCCGGCGGTCGTCGAAGTAGGGCTCGAAGCAGGGCCAGTGCTGCACCATCAGCTCGCGCAGCTGCGGCAGGGTGAGGAAGGACAGGACGTTGTCGTCGGCCGGGTCGAGCAGATAGCCCTTGCGGCGGCTGACCTCGCGCACCGCGACCGCGCGCTGCACCCACTCCTGCCCGGCGGGCCCGGCGGCGGCGATCACCCAGTCGTCGCCGTGCACGGGCTCGTACACGGGACGCAGCACGGCGGCGACGACCGCGCGCAGCCGCTGCTCGACGAGGTTCAGCCAGATGTACGCCCGGCCGGCCCGCTGGGCCCGGGTGCGCACCTCGCTCCAGGCGTCGGCGCCCCAGTCCAGTTCCGGCCCGATCGAGCCCGCGTCCATCGGCCGTGCCAGGGACACCGCACCGGGCGGGACGTCCGTGGAGTTCCCCTCGTGACCCTCGTCACCAGGGGGCAGCTCCAGCCCTCCCGAGCCCACCCGCGCACCGCCTTCCGCTCCCCCGAGCACTCCCGTCCCGACGATCAAGGAGAGTACTCCGCATGCGGCGCGCGGTGCAGCCCGATGGACAGGGTCGTTTCTCAACTTCCTTCTTCCACCCGACCGTTCGCCCCCGTGTGCTCCCCGGGAGTGAGCGGATTCATAGCGATGACGCCGGGCCGGGCGAGGACAACACCCCACGGAAGGAGGGGAATCGGCCGTCGCCGGCGCCTCACCCGCCGGTGACGGGCCACGCTCGGCCTCTCGCCCCGGGCGCCCCTGCCCCTCCTGTTTCCCCAGCTCTCTCCGCTTTCCCCGTTCCCTCTGCCCTCTCTGTTCCCCCGGCTCTCTGTGCTTGCCCCGCTTCCCCCGCTTCCCCCGCTTCCCCCGCTTCCCCCTCTTCCTCCTCCTTCCCTGCCTTCCCTGCGCCCCCCTGACTCCCCCGCGGCGCGGGCCGCCGCGCACCGGATGCGCAGGATGCCGGACGGAGGGGCAGGGTACGAGGTGGTTCCCGCCCTTTCGGGGACACTCGGGGACACTCGGAGCCAAGGCGCCCCACCGGCGCCGCACACCTGAAAGAGTCGTATCCATGCAGGTCTGGCCTGGCGAGGCGTATCCACTCGGTGCCACGTACGACGGCGCCGGCACGAATTTCGCGGTCTTCACGGAGGCCGCCGACCGAGTAGAGCTGTGTCTGCTGCACGACGACGGCTCCGAGACGGCGATCGAGCTGCGCGAGAGCGACGCGTTCGTGCGGCACGCGTACGTGCCCGGGATCATGCCCGGGCAGCGCTACGGCTTCCGCGTGCACGGGCCGTACGCACCCGAGCGCGGGCTGCTCTGCAACTCGGCGAAGCTGCTGCTCGACCCGTACGCACGTGCGATCAGCGGGTCGATCCGCTGGGGCGAGGAGGTGTACGGCTACCACTTCGACGCACCCGAGAGGCGCAACGACCTCGACTCGGCGCCGCACACGATGACGTCGGTCGTGGTCAACCCGTACTTCGACTGGGGGGACGACCGGCGCCCCCGTACGGAGTACCACCACACGGTGATCTACGAGGCGCACGTCAAGGGCCTCACCATGCGCCATCCGGGGCTGCCGGAGGAGCTGCGCGGCACCTACGCGGGCCTCGCGCACCCGGCGGTGATCGAGCACCTGACCGGGCTCGGGGTGACCGCGCTGGAGCTGATGCCGGTGCACCAGTTCGTGAACGACCACCGCCTGGTGGACATGGGCCTGAACAACTACTGGGGATACAACACCATCGGCTTCTTCGCCCCGCACAACGCCTACGCGTCCTGGGGCGACCGCGGCCAGCAGGTGCTGGAGTTCAAGTCGGCGGTGAAGGCGCTGCACGAGGCCGGGATCGAGGTGATCCTCGACGTGGTCTACAACCACACCGCCGAGGGCAACCACCTGGGCCCGACACTGTCCTTCAAGGGCCTCGACAACCCCTCGTACTACCGGCTGACCGACGACCGCCGCTACTACATGGACACGACGGGCACCGGGAACTCCCTGCTCATGCGGTCGCCGCACGTCCTGCAGATGATCATGGATTCGCTGCGCTACTGGGTCACCGAGATGCACGTCGACGGCTTCCGCTTCGACCTCGCCGCGACCCTGGCCCGGCAGTTCCACGAGGTGGACCGGCTGTCGTCGTTCTTCGACCTGGTGCAGCAGGACCCGGTGGTCTCCCAGGTGAAGCTGATCGCCGAGCCGTGGGACGTGGGCGAGGGCGGCTACCAGGTGGGCAACTTCCCGCCCCTGTGGACCGAGTGGAACGGGAAGTACCGGGACACCGTGCGGGACCTGTGGCGGGGCGAGCCGCGCGCGCTCGCGGAGTTCGCCTCCCGGCTGACCGGCTCCTCCGACCTGTACCAGAACGACGGGCGGCGCCCGCTGGCCTCGATCAACTTCGTGACCTGCCACGACGGCTTCACCCTGCACGACCTCGTGTCCTACAACGACAAGCACAACGAGGCCAACGGCGAGGACAACCGGGACGGCGAGAGCCACAACCGGTCCTGGAACTGCGGCGTCGAGGGCGAGACCGACGACCCGGAGGTGCTGCGGCTGCGGGCCCGGCAGATGCGGAACTTCATCGCGACGCTGATGCTCTCCCAGGGCGTGCCGATGCTCAGCCACGGCGACGAGGTGGCCCGCACCCAGCGCGGCAACAACAACGCCTACTGCCAGGACAACGAGCTGGCCTGGCTCGACTGGCCGGAACCGGCAGGGGACGGCGAGGAGGACGTCCGCCGGCAGCTGCTGGAGTTCACCCGTGCGATGGTGTGGCTGCGCAAGGACCACCCGGTCTTCCGCCGGCGCCGCTTCTTCCACGGGCGGCCGGTGGAGGGCACCCACGACGACCTGTCCGACATCGCCTGGTTCACCCCGGAGGGCGCGGAGATGACCCAGCGGGACTGGGACTCGGCGCGGGCGTCGGCGCTGACGGTGTTCCTCAACGGCAACGCGATCTCCGAGCCGGGGCAGCGCGGGGAGCGCATCACCGACGACTCGTTCCTGCTGATGTTCAACGCCTCGCCCAGGCCGCTGGACTTCGTGGTGCCGGTCGACCACGGACACCAGTGGCAGGTGGTCGTGGACACGGCCCGCGCGGACGGCGTCCCGCCGGGCACCGGCCCCAAGGTGCAGGCCGGTGCCCGGCTGACGCTGACCGACCGGAGCCTGACGGTGCTGCAGCGGCCGGTGTGACCGCACCCGGGGGCCACCCGTCCGGGCGACGGGTGGCTCGGTGGGGCGAGCGATGACACGAAAGGCGGCGGGGCGGGTACGTAGGTTCCCATGACCCTCGAGCAATCTGACCCGGCGGTGCCCACGGCCACGTACCGGCTGCAGCTGCAGCCCGGCTTCCCGTTCGCGGCCGCGGCGGCGGCCGTGCCGTACGTGGCCTCGCTCGGTGTGTCCCATCTGCACCTGTCCCCCGTCCTCGAGGCCGTGCCCGGCTCGACGCACGGCTACGACGTGGTGGACCACGCGCGCGTGCGCGGGGAACTCGGCGGCGAGGAGGGCCTGCGGTCCCTGGCGCGCACCGCGCGGGAGCACGGGCTCGGCCTGATCGTGGACATCGTCCCGAACCACATGGCGATGTCCCCGCGCCACAACCACGCCCTGTGGGAGGTGCTGCGCGAGGGGCCCGCCTCGGGCTACGCGCGGTGGTTCGACATCGACTGGGAGGCCCAGGGCGGCCAGGTGCTGCTGCCGGTGCTCGGCGGGCCGCTCGGCGCGGAGATCGACCGGCTGAAGGTCGACGGCGACGTGCTGCGCTACCACGAGCACGCGTTCCCGCTGCGGGAGGGCACGGCCCGTCTGCCGCTGCCGGAGCTGCTGGACGCGCAGTGGTACCGCCCCGTGTGGTGGCGCCTGGCCCGCACCGAGCTCAACTACCGGCGGTTCTTCAGCATCTCCGAGCTGATCGGGGTACGGGTGGAGGACCCGGAGGTCTTCGAGGCCACGCACGCCACGATCCTGGAGCTGCTCCGGGAGGGCGTGATCGACGGGCTGCGCGTCGACCACCCCGACGGGCTCGCCGATCCCGACGCCTACCTGCGGCGGCTGCACGAGGCGACGGGCGGCCGGTGGACCGTGGTGGAGAAGATCCTCTCCGACGGCGAGCCGCTGCCCGCCTCCTGGCCGGTCGCGGGCACCACCGGCTACGACGCCCTGCGGCACGTGGACGGCCTGTTCACGGACCCGGCGGGGTTCGGGGAGCTGCTCGGCCAGTACCGGCGGTTCGCGGCCCCGCAGACGGACCGGGGCGGCGACTGGGACGCCACCGTGCGGCGGGCCGCGTACAAGGTGCTCACGCACGAGCTGGCCACCGAGGTCGACCGGCTGACCCGGGTGGTGAGCCGGCTGTGCGCGACCTCCCCGGAGCCCGCGCTGCGCGACCGCGCCCCCTGGGCGCTGCGGACGGCGCTGCAGGAGCTGCTGGTCCGGCTGGAGGTGTACCGCCCGTACGCCTCGGTGGACGCGTCCGCCGTGGTCACCGAGGAGGCCGCGGCCGAGGCCCGGCTCGCCTTCGTCGTCCCGGAGGAGGCCGGTGCGGTGGACGTCGTGCGGGACCTGGTGCTCGGGCGGTACGGCGACGGGCCGGCGCAGGTGGAGTTCCGTACGCGGTTCGCGCAGACCGCGTCGGCGCTGCGGGCCAAGGCCGTCGAGGACACGGCGTACTACCGCTACGTCCCGCTGCTGTCGGCGAACGAGGTGGGGGGGAACCCCGGCGCCCCGGCGGTGTCCCCGGAGCGGTTCCACGCGTACTGCGCGCGCGTGCAGCGCGACTGGCCGGCCACCGGGACGGTCGTCTCGACGCACGACACCAAGCGCAGCGCCGACGTGCGGGCGGCGCTGCACGTCCTCACGGAGTGCCCGCGGCGCTGGGCGGACGTCCTGGCGGAGGTGACCCGCACCGGCGAGGGCGTGCCGGACGCCCAGCTGGCGTGGGCGGCCTGGCAGACGGTGTTCGGGCTGGGGCCGGCCGACGGGGAGCGGGTGCGGGGGGCGCTGCTGAAGCACGTGCGCGAGGCGGGGCTGTACACGAGCTGGACCGAGCAGGAACCGCCGTACGAGGAGGCCGTGGCGCGGTTCGTGGCGGCGGGGCCGTGCGGGGCGCCGGGCGGGAAGGTGGCGGCGCTGCGCGCCTCGCTGGAGCCGCACGTCCGGGCCAACGTGCTGGGCACGGCCCTGGTCCATCTGACGATGCCCGGCGTGCCCGACGTCTACCAGGGCACGGAGGGCGAGTACCGGGCGCTGGTGGACCCGGACAACCGGCGGGTGGTGGCCTTCCCGCCCGAGCCGTCCGAACTGCCCGAGCCGTCCGGCGGCTCCGGCGGCTCCGGCGGCTCCGGCGGCTCCGGCGGCTCCGGCGGCGGCAAGGAGGCCGTGACGCGGGCCGCGCTGCGGCTGCGGGCGCGGCGGCCGGACGCCTTCGGGGACACGGCGTCGTACGAGCCGCTGACCGCCGAGGGGCCCGCGGCGGCGCACTGTGTGGCGTTCGTCCGCTCGGGGCAGGTGCTCACCGCCGTCACCCGGCTGTCGCTGCGGCTGGCGGAGGCGGGCGGCTGGCGGGACACGCGCCTGGCGCTGCCGCCGGGGCGGTGGGCCGACGTGCTGGAGCCGGGGCGGGAGTTCACCGGGCACGCGCGCGTGGCGGAGCTGTTCGAGCGGTGGCCGGTGGCGCTGCTGGAGCGGGCCGGTGCCGGGCAGGACGGCTGACCGCCCGCGCACGCCGGCCGCGGCCGCTCTCAGCGGGACACCGGTGCGGGCGCCCCGCAGACCTCGTGCGGACCGGTGGGCGCGGCAGGCGCTCCCGGGAGCGGCCAGGTCTCCCTGAGCAGGTCGACGAAGGCCTCGGCGGCGCCGGTGGGCGGCACGCGCGCGAAGACGGTCAGGGCCCGGACCCAGGGCGGGTCGGGCGAGAGGACCACGCAGTCCTCACCGACCGCGCCGCCCACGATGTGCGAGGGCGCCGTGCAGACGCCGACGCCGGCCGCGGCCATCCGCACGGCGGTGGAGGTGTGCTCGGTGAACACGGCGGTGCGCGGGCGGAAGCCGGCGTGTCCGCAGGCCCAGTCGAGGAAGCGCTCGCCGTCGATGACGGGTTCCATGGCGCAGCGGACCCAGGGGCGGTCCGCGAGCTCGGGCAGCGTCACCGTCCGGCGGCCGGCGAAGCGGTCGTCGAAGGGGACCACGAGCACGATCTCCTCCTGGCCGACCTCGACGACGGTGCCGGGCCAGTCGGCGGGCGCCGGGCCCACGGCGAGGTCGGCGGTGCCGCGCTGGACCTCCTCCTCCAGGGCCTCGGTCGTCGCGTACTCGTGGAGGTGCAGCAGAACTCCGGGGTGCGCGGCGCGCCAGCGGGCGAAGACGTCGGGGAGGACGCCGACCGCGATCGAGTGCACGGCCGCGACGTGCAGTTCGCCGCCCTCGGCCCCGGCGGCGGCACGCGCCGCGCGGCGGGCCTGTGCGGCGCTGCGGACGGCGAGTTCGGCGTGCGGCAGGAACGCGCGGCCCATGGGGGTGAGCCGCGCCCCGCGCGGCATGCGCTCCAGGAGCGCGCCCCCGACCGACCGCTCCAGCGCCTTGATCTGGTGGGAGAGCGCGGACTGCGTGACGTGCAGGAGCTCGGCGGCGCGGGTGAAGGACGCCTCCTCCACGACGGTCAGGAAGTACTCCATCTGCCGCAGGCTCATCCCCGCCCCCGCCCCCGGTCCGTCACCGGCCCCGCCATGAACGTCCTGCATCGGATCCACAAGAACATTGCCTTGGACTCATGGCAAGGGCCGGGCCGAGGCTGAGGGCATGAACACACACGACGTGATCGTCATCGGCGGCGGCACCGGTGGTTACGGCACCGCTCTGCGCGCCGCCGCCCTGGGCCTCGACGTCGTCCTGGTCGAACGCGACAAGGTCGGCGGAACCTGTCTGCACCGCGGCTGCATCCCGAGCAAGGCGATGCTGCACGCCGCCGAACTGGTCGACGGCATCGCCGAGGCGCGCGAGCGGTGGGGCGTGAAGGCGACCCTGGACGCCGTGGACTGGCCGGCACTGGTCGCCACCCGCGACGACATCGTGGCCCGGAACCACCGGGGCGTGGAGGCGCACCTCGCGCACGTGGGCGTGCGGGTGGTGCGGGGCAGCGCACGGTTGACCGGTCCGCGCACGGTGAAGGTGGACGGCGTGCAGGACTTCACCGCGCGCCGGGGGATCGTGCTGGCCACCGGCTCACGCCCGCGCACGCTCCCGGGACTCGCGCCGGACGGGCGGCGCGTGGTGACGAGCGACGACGCGCTCTTCGCGCCCGGGCTGCCGGCGTCCGTCCTGGTCCTGGGCGGCGGCGCGATCGGCGTGGAGTACGCCTCGTTCCACCGCTCGATGGGCGCGGAGGTCACCCTCGTGGAGGCCGCCGACCGGATCGTGCCGCTGGAGGACGCGGACGTGAGCCGGCATCTGACGCGCGGTCTGAGGAAGCGCGGCGTCGACGTGCGGACGGGCGCCCGGCTGCTGGACGCCGAGGTGCTCGACGACGGCGTGCGCGCGCGCGTGCGCACCGCCCGGGGCGAGGCCCGTACGGTCGAGGCGGAACGGCTCCTGGTGGCCGTCGGCCGGGTGCCGGTCACCGACGGGCTGGACCTGGCCGCCGCCGGCCTGGGCACCGACGAGCGCGGCTTCGTCGTACCGGCCGACTGGGACCGGCTGGAGACGGCCGTGCCCGGCGTGCACGTCGTGGGCGACCTGCTGCCGCCGCCCTCGCCCGGTCTCGCCCACGCGTCGTTCGCGGAGGGCCTGCTGGTGGCCGAGACGCTGGCGGGGCTGCCGTCGGCGCCCGTCGACTACGCGGCCGTGCCCCGGGTGACGTACTCGGCGCCGCAGACCGCGTCCGTCGGCCTGAGCGAGGCGGAGGCACGCGCCCGCGGGCACGAGCCGGCCGTGAACACCATGCCGCTGACGGCCGTCGCCAAGGGGATGGTGCACGGGCGGGGCGGGATGGTGAAGGTCGTCGCCGAGGCCGGGGGCGGCCGGGTGCTCGGAGTGCACCTGGTGGGCCCGCACGTGTCGGAGATGATCGCCGAGAGCCAGCTGATCGTCGGCTGGGACGCCGAACCGTCGGACGTCGCCCGGCACGTCCATCCGCATCCGACGCTCTCGGAGGCGGTCGGCGAGGTGTTCCTGACGCTGGCGGGACGCGGACTGCACCAGCAGTGACCTCCGCACGGCGGCCGGCGGTGGAGTGCCCCCGGGCGCCCCGGAGCATTTCCGCCACGCTCTTGACACCGCCTCGTGGCCGTGGGGTACTGCGCAGTGCGGTGTCACACGGCGGTGACGGGGGGTGAGTCCGCTGCCGGAACTGTGCTATCCGACGGTGGCCGAACTGGTCTCCTCCGCCCGCGCGCTGGCCGCGCAACGGCCCGGTCTGTGCGTACTGCGGCAGGTGGGGGTCTCCCGCGCGGGCCGGCCGCTGCACCTGCTGTCCGTGGGCCACGCCCGGCGTGCCGTGCTGGTGGTCGCCGGCGCCCACGCCAACGAGCCGGCCGGCGGGGGCACGCTGCTGGCGCTGGCCCGGCGGGCCCTGCAGGAGCGGGAGCTGCGGGACGGCACGTCGTGGCACTTCCTGCTGTGCGCGGACCCCGACGGGGCGAGCCTCCACGTGACGTCGGCGCCGCGCAGCCTGTACGACTACCATCTCGGTTTCTTCCGTCCCGCGGGGCCGGAGCAGCCGGAGTGGGCGCCGTCGGTGCTGCCGCCCGACCGGCTGCCGCCCGAGACCCGTGCCCTGCTCGGGGTCATCGACGAGCTGCGGCCCTATCTCCAGGTGTCCCTCCACGGCACCGATCTGGGCGGCAGCTGGGTGCAGTTGACCAGGGACGTGCCGGGACTCGCCGAGCCGTTCGCCAAGTCCGCGGCGGAGCTGCACATCCCGGTGGAGACGGGCGCCTCGGACGCGGCGGGCTGGCCGGCGTCCGGTCCCGGGGTGCGGGTGATGCCCGCTCCGGAGGCCGGACCGGCCTATCCGAGCCTGCCGGACGACGCGCGGCACAGCACCTGGTACCACGCCCACCGGTACGGCGGTCTGACCGCGGTGGTCGAGGTTCCGATGTGGGCCGGCGACCTGGTCGACGACCCGGCACCGCATCCGGCGCCGGCCGCCGCGCTGCGGGTGCTCGCAAACCGGCTGCTGCGCGACGCGGGCGAGGTGCGGCGCGTGCTCCGGGACACGCGCCTGCGGCCCGAGGACACCGACGACCCCCTGCTGAGGGCGGCCGCCTGGGGGCTGGATCTGGTACCGGGGCTGGCCGCCGACCTGACCCGCACACCGCCCGCCGACGGCACGAGGGCCTACGTGGGCAGCGTGGACGCGTTCGCGCGACGGGTGCCGCTCAGGGCGGCGGCCATGCTGCGGCGGGCGCTGCACGGGACCGACGAGCGCGCGGCGGCACGCCTCGAGCACCTGGTCGCGCTGTGGAGCGACGCCTTCGCCGTGCACTTCCGCGCCCGCTGGGTGCCCGTGGAGCACCAGGTCGAGCACCAGTCCCGCACGGTGGTCGCGACGGCGCTCCACGCGCGCGAGCGGGCGGCCTGAGACCGCCCGACCGCCCCGTCGCCCCGGTCGCCGTGTCCCCGTGGACCGCCGGACCCTACGAACCGTCCAGCGCGAACACCGAGCCGGTCCGGGCCGCCATCACGCAGCGGTTCGGAAAGGTCTCCGTGTACGCGACGGGCCGCCCGCGCCACTCCCCGTGCGCGTGGGCGGTCACCGGGGCGTAGACCATCGGGCAGTACACCTCCTTCGGCGGGATGCCGGCGATGCGCCCGTCCGCCGCGGCCAGTTCCGCGCACGCGTCGGCGGCGTGCCGGTGGCCCCGGGGAGGATCGCACAGCAGCAGGCTGCCGCTCGTCGCGGCGGACGGCGTCCCTCCCTCGCCGACCGTGAGCAGCAGCCAGTTGTCCGGGGTGGTGCGTCCGGTGTCCGCCTGTGCGGGAGCGGCGCAGGCGAGCAGGGTGGCGGCGGCCAGCAGCCCGCCCCGTACCGCTTTCACTACTGAGGAGTGCGTCATGTCCGGTGCATCGGCACGGCGGCCCCCGGACCACACCCCGGCTCACCCGAAAGGGAACGGACGCGGGGAAGGAAGGCCCGTCCGTCCCGGTCAGTTGCCGGCGAGGCGGTAGGTGACCCGTCCAAAGCCGATCTGGTCGCCCTCGCGGACGACGGCCGCGCCGACCACCCGGCGCCCGTTCACCGTCGTGCCGTTGGTCGAACCGAGGTCCCGCAGCACCCACGTGCCGCCCTGGTGCCGGAGTTCGGCGTGCACCCGGGAGACCGTCTCGTGGTTGAGCCGCAGCCCGCTGCCGGGATCGCGCCCTATGCGCAGCGGGTGACCGGACGCCGGGTGCGGCAGCAGCAGCTTGGGCAGCCGCTCGGCCTGCCAGGCCCTGCGCAGCCGCACGGTGAACCCGGAGACCGCCTCCACGGTGCCGAACACCAGCCGCGACAGACGGCTCTCCGTGGGCAGGTCGGCGGTGAGCGCGGCGAGTTCGTCCGGGTGGCGGGCGGCGAGCGCGAGTTCCATGCGCCGGATGTAGGTGTCGTGGGACAGCCGGCCCGTGGCGACGCCGTCCCGCAGCACGTCCAGCGCCTTGTCGCGCTCCGTGTCGGAGAGCCGCGCGGGGTACGTGGAGAACTCGGAGGACGGCGTCACGCCGCCGATTGTCGGCCAGCGCGGCCGGGCTGTCCAGGAACCCGGGGACGGCCGCCCCGCGCGCGCACCCGGCGACACCCGCCGCGAAAGGGAGAATTCACCGGCGCGGCGATCATTCATGCAGCACGATGGACGGGCTACATCACGGTGAGCAGACGAAGGGGAACCGTCCGTGCAGTTCGAGGTGTGGGCACCACAGGCCGGCCGAGTGACGCTCCGGTGCGACGGCGTCACGCGCGCGTTGGAGCGCGATCCCGGGCGGGAGGGGTGGTGGCGGGGGGAGGCCGAGGCGCACGACGGCTCCCGGTACGGCTTCGCGCTGGACGGCGGTCCCGTACTGCCCGATCCGCGCTCGCGCCGGCAGCCGGACGGCCCCGACGGACTGAGCGCGGTCGTCGACCACGAGCGGTTCGCCTGGCGCGCGCGGTGGGACGGGCGTCCGCTGCCCGGCGCGGTGCTGTACGAGCTGCACGTCGGCACGTACACCCGCGAGGGCACCTTCGACGCGGCCGCCGAGCGGCTCGGGCACCTCGTCGAACTGGGCGTGACGCACGTGGAGCTGATGCCGGTGTGTCCCTTCCCCGGCCGGCACGGGTGGGGGTACGAGGGGGTGTCGTTGTGGGCGGTGCACGAGCCGTACGGCGGGCCCGAGGGGCTGAAACGGTTCGTCGACCGGGCGCACGCGCTGGGCCTGGGCGTCGTCCTCGACGTGGTGCACAACCACCTGGGGCCGTCCGGCAACTACCTTCCGGCGTTCGGCCCGTACTTCACGGACACCCACCACACGCCGTGGGGCGCGGCGGTCAACCTGGACGCCCCCGGCTCCGACGAGGTGCGGGCGTACTTCGTGGGCAGCGCGCTGGCGTGGCTGCGGGACTACCGGATCGACGGGCTGCGGCTGGACGCGGTGCACGCGCTGGTGGACACGCGCGCGCACCACTTCCTCCAGGAGCTGTCCGAGGCCGTGGACGCCCTCGCCGCCGACACCGGCCGGCCCCTGTTCCTGGTCGCCGAGTCGGATCTCAACGACCCGCGGATCGTCACGCCCCGCGAGGAGGGCGGGTTCGGGGTGCACGCGCAGTGGAACGACGACTTCCACCACGCCCTGCACACCGCGCTGACGGGCGAGTCGCAGGGCTACTACGCCGACTTCGCGCGCGCCCCGCTGGCGGCCCTGGCCAAGACGCTCACCGGTGGCTTCTTCCACGACGGCACGTACTCCAGTTTCCGGGGCCGGCGCCACGGCCGCCCCCTGGACCGCGACCGGGTGGCCGGGCACCGGCTCCTCGGCTACAGCCAGACCCACGACCAGGTCGGCAACCGCGCCCGGGGCGACCGGCTGGCCGCGCTGGCCTCCCCCGGGCTGCTGGCGTGCGCGGCGGCCCTCACCCTGACGGCTCCCTTCACGCCCATGCTGTTCATGGGCGAGGAGTGGGCGGCGGGCACGCCCTGGCAGTTCTTCACCGACCACACCGATCCGGAGCTGGCCAAGGCGGTGCGCGACGGCAGGCGCCGGGAGTTCGCGGCGCACGGCTGGGCCGCGGAGGACGTGCCCGACCCGCAGGACCCGGCCACCCGCGACCGCTCCTGCCTGGACTGGTCGGAGCCGGAACGCGATCCGCACGCGCGCGTGCTGGCCTGGTACCGGCGGCTCATCGCCCTGCGCCACGAGCAGCCGGACCTCACCGACCCCGACCTCGGCGACACCAAGGTGGCCCACGACGAGGAGCGGCGCTGGCTGGCCTTCCGGCGCGGGGACGTCCGGGTGGCCGTGAACCTCGCCGGGGAGGCGGCCGCGATCCCGCTGGGCGCGCCGGGGGCGCGCGTGCTCGCCGCGTGGGAGCCCGTGGCGGAACCGGGCGCGGACGGGGTGCTGCACCTGCCCGGGGAGTCGGCGGTGGTGCTGCTCCAGGAGTGACGGCCGGTCCCCCGGCGACGCGGCGCGTCCCGGCGCCGCCGCCCCGGGCGGCCCCGTCCGCGGGGAGCGGTGGCGGCGGCCCGGCGCCGCAGCCGCGCCGCCTCCGCGGGCCGCGGGCCCGGATCGGCGGGATCGGCGGGATCGGCCCCGGCCGCGTCCCGGATCCGGCCCGCGGGACCGGTCCGGGAGTCTCGGCGCGCGGCGAGTCCGGGGACGTCGCGCCGCCGGCGGCCGTCATGGTCGTCGTCACGTCGGCGGCGGGACCGCCGGCACCGGCGGCGCACCGCCGACGGCCACCGGGCCCCGTCGGGCCGGGGCCCGGCACCGGTGACGCCGCAGCGCCCGGCTCCGTCCGGGGCGTACACGCCGTCGACCCGTCCCTTCGCGGGCGACTCCACGCGGTACGGCCCGTCCTGACGGACCGGCACCTGCCGTCAGATCCGGCGCGGCCTGGGGTCTTTCGTTTGGATCAGGCCCCGCGAGCCCGGCCTGATCCAAACGAGAGGCCCTAGAGGGGCTCGTCCCCGTGGCCGAGGTCCGTCACCCGCTCCAGCAGGATCGGTTCCCAGGCGCGTCGCAGTCGGGTGCGCAGCGGGGGCAGCGGGTCGGTGCCCCGTCCGGCGAGCCGCTCGGCGAGGGCGAGGACGGCGTCGCAGCGGGCCAGCCACAGGCCGCGCAGGCAGGGGCGGGCTCCGTAGCCGGCGAGGGTGGCGGCGCGGACGGCGGCCGGGGCCCCCACGGCGAGCGCGAGGCCCGCGATGTCCTCGGCGGGGTCGCCGACCACCGCGGCGCCCCAGCCGAGGACGCCGCGCACCCGGCCGTCGGCGCTCACCACGAGGTGTTTGCCGGTGAGGGCGTGGTGGACGAGGACCGCCGAGCCGGGCTGGGCGGCGAGCTGGGCCGCGGCGGGCGGGGTGAGCTGGTGCAGCGGGGCGGGGTCGAACTCGTCGGCCTCGGCGAGCCGTTCGGCGGCCTGCCCGGCGGCCCGGCGCAGGGCCGCCAGGGAACGCGGGGACTCCCTCGGCACCCCGAGCGTCTCCGCCTGCCGCACCGGCACCTCGCGCAGCCCCGTGAGCAGTCCGGCCAGGTCGGCCTCGCCGACGGCGGACACGGCGTGCTCCTCGCCCGTCCCGCCGGGCACCCTGGTGTCGAGGGTGCAGAGCAGGCCGGGCGCCCACTCGCCGTGCGCCACGCTCGACGGCAGCGCGACCGGGACGTGCGGGCGGACGAGCTCGCGCAGGCGCAGTTCGCGGCGGTGCCGCGCGCTCGCCTCGCGGTTCGGGGCGAGGCGCAGCACATGGCGGCTGCCGACCCACCAGGTGGCGGGTTCGACGCCGCCGGTGGCGGGCCGGACCTCGGGGCCGACGGCGGACTCCGCGCCGCCGCCCGTGCCGCCCCCGCCGCCTTTCGCGCCCCCGCCGTCCTTCAGCAGGGAACGGGCCAGTCGGCGGACGGTGTCCGCGGTGGGTGTCGGTGCCTGGGTCATGATCGCGCCGTTGCCGTTCGGGGAGGGGACGAGGGGAGCCGTTCAGTCCACTATGACCATCTCCCGCGCGGTGTCGTTCAGGCGCCGGCCGCCGTCCTCGGTCACGGTCACGATGTCCTCGATGCGCACGCCGAACCGGCCGGGCAGGTAGACGCCGGGTTCGACGGAGAAGCACATGCCCGGCACGAGGGGCTGCTCCTCCCCCTCGATCATGTACGGCGGCTCGTGCGTGGTGACGCCGATGCCGTGACCGGTGCGGTGGATGAAGTACTCCCCGTACCCGGCGTCGGCGATGACCGCGCGGGCGGCCCGGTCGACCTCCTGGCAGGCGACGCCGGGCCGCACCGCGCGAAAGCCCGCCTCCTGCGCCTCGCGCACGACGTCGTGCACCCGGCGCTCCTCGTCGGTGGGTTCGCCGACGTGGACGGTGCGGGAGGTGTCGGAGCCGTAGCCGTCCCTCAGGCCGCCGAAGTCGAGGACGACCATGTCGCCGCGTTCGATGACGCGGTCGCCGACCTCGTGGTGCGGGTTGGCGCCGTTCGGCCCGGAGGCGACGATCGTGAAGTCGACCTGGGAGTGCCCGAACCGCCGCAGCAGCGCGGCGAGGTCGGCGGCGACGTCGGACTCCCGCCGGCCGGCGAAGGGGACGGTCCGGATCTCCTCGAACGCGGCGTCGGCGGCGGCCCCGGCGGCGGCCAGGAGTTCCAGCTCCGCCGCGTCCTTGACGGCGCGGAGCATCGGCAGGGCCTCGGTGAGGGAGGAGTACGAGGTGCCGGGCAGCGCCTTCTGCAGGCCCAGCAGGTGCATGGCCCAGGCGTTGTCGCTGACGCCGAACCGCCCGTTCGCGTCCAGCAGGGCGGCGGTGGCGGCGTACGGGTCCTTGCCGTCGGTCCAGTCGCGCAGGGTCAGCGCCGAGGCGCCGGGGGCCCGCTCGGCGTCCGGGGCCTCCAGGGTGGGGACGACCAGCACGGGGTCCCGGCCCGCGGCCAGGACCAGCAGGGTGAGCCGCTCGGTGACCGCGGTGGGCGTGTACCCGGTGAGCCACACCAGGTCCGGGCCGGGGGCCACGAGCAGCCCGGCGAGTCCGGCCTCGGCGGCCTGCCGCGCCGCACGCTCCATGCGGGTCCGGTAGTCGTCGGCGGTGAAGGGCGCGGGCGCGGTGCCGGTCATCCGGGCCTCCCTGGGCGGACGTAGGGGTTACGGGCAGCATCCTGCCCGGCGGGAGGGGGCGGCGCGAGCCGGTTCGCGGTGTTCACCCGGCATCCCGCCCCCGACTGACGGAAACTCATTGCCCACCCGTCAGAACTAATGCTTAGATCTCATGCATCCATTAGCCGAAGGCTCTCCCCCACCGCCGAGGAGGCGTACGACCGTGCTCGTACTCGCACACGTCAGTGATCTGCATCTGGACGGAACCGCACGGGCGACGGAGCGTGCCCGGCGGGTGCGTGACCGGCTGTGGGGGCTGCCGCGCCGGCCGGACGCGCTGCTGGTCACCGGCGACATCGCGGACCACGGCACGGAGGCCGAGTACGAGGAGGCCGCCCGCCTGCTGGGGCTGCGCGACGGCGGCGCCCCGTTCCCCGTGCTGACCTGCCCGGGCAACCACGACAGCCGCGCGCCGTACCGCAAGGCCCTCCTCGGCCGGCCGGCCGCCGACGGACCGGTCAACAGCGCGCACGTGCTGGACGGGGGCGCCGTGCTGATGTGCGACTCCAGCGTCCCGGGCCGCGACGACGGGGAGCTGGACGAGGAGACGTACGCCTGGATCGAGTCGACGCTCGACGGCCTCGACGACGGCCTTCCGGTCCTGCTCGCCTTCCACCACCCGCCGGTCCCGCTGCACCACCCGCTGCCCGACTCCTACTCCCTGCGCGATCCCGGCCGGCTGGCCGCCCTGCTGGAGCGCCGGCCCCGGATCGCCGGGCTGATCACCGGTCACGCCCACACCCCGGCCGCCACGACGTTCGCGGGCCGTCCCCTGGTGGTGGGGCCCGGGGTGACCTGGACGCTGCGGCTGCCCTGGGAGGGCGAGCCGATCGCGGACCGGGACGCCCCGGTCGGGCTCGCCTTCCACGTACTGGACGACGACGGGCGGCTGACCAGCCACTTCCGCACGGTCACGTGACGATGGCGGGAACGACCGTCAACCGCTGGTGACCGCCGCCGCTGTGCCGCACCGACAGGGTCACCTCCGCGCCCGGGCGGGCCCGGGCGACGGCGCGCGCCAGGTCGGCGGCCGAGTCGACACGGGTCCCGCCGAACGCGAGGAGCACGTCGCCCCGCACCAGGCCGGCCGAGAACCCGGGGCCGGGCACGTGCACGCCGACGACGAGCGCCCCCGGCTTCCCGCCGTCCGTCACCTCCACGCCCAGCCCGGCGACGACGGGCGCGGACGGCGCCACCGGACCGGAGGGGGCGGAGGGAGCGGAGCGCGCCGCCACGGACGGGGTGGCGGCCGGCAGCCCCGCCTGCCGCTTCAGCTCGGCGATCCCGCCCGCGCCGACGACCGCGGTGCCCATCGCCCCGAGCCCGGCCCCGGACAGCACCAGGAGCACCGCGACGAACGCCCTGGACACCGCGGACACCAGCCGCCGGCCGCGACGCCGCACGTCATGCCGCCGCGGCCCGCCGGCCCCGGGCCCGTTCCCCGTACCGTTCCCGCCGTCGCCCGGTTCCCGGCCGGGCATCGGCTTGGGCCGCAACGCTGTCTGTTCCATGATTCGCCTCGCCTCCGGCAGGAGTGCTACCCGGAACACCGGGGGACGACGAGCCACGAACGAGTGAGACTGACCGGCGGATCCGGGGGTCAGGTGAGGACGGGGAGCGCCGGCGGGCGGCCCGGGAGGAAGCCGTGGGCGCGCCCGGCCAGCCACTCGGCCTGGTAGCGCGGGACGTTCCGGTGCCAGTTGAGGATTCCGGCCATCCAGTTCTGCAGGTCGGTCACATAGCCCCGCATGACGGCCCGCGCCTCGTCGGACAGCCGGAAGTCGTCGTAGACGACGGGCAGTTCGTGCGCGACGACGTGCTCGAACTGGCGCATGCGCTGGTTCATCAGGTCCTGCACGACGCGGAGGGCGGACGGGTAGTCGACGCCGAAGAAGTTCTGCACGACGAGGATCGCGTTGTGGATCTCGCCCTCGTACTCGATCTCCTTCTGGTACGAGAAGACGTCGTTGAGGAGGCAGGCGTAGTCGATCGCCGCGTTCTCCAGGGAGCGGACGGGGCCGCTGCGGTAGACCTCGGGCGGCACGGCCGGGCCGTGACCGGCGCGGCACAGGCCCAGGGTGAGGTCGGAGCCGAAGGTGGCGCGCCGCATCTCCAGGTAGTCCACCGGATCGGGGACGCGGTTCTGGATCTGGTTGGACAGCTCCCACACCCAGGCCTCGGTCATCGTGTCGACGGCCGACTTCAGCGGGCGCCGCTCCTCGGGTGTCATGCCGGCCGTCGTGCGGGCCCACAGGTCGATCAGGGAGCGCTCCATGGCGTTGGCCGGCGGCGGGACCGGCTCCCCGTCGAGCGGCATGCAGGCCGACAGACGGGCCGTGGTCAGCCGGGCGGCGGCCAGGTCGCGGCGGTGGCCGTAGACGAGCGGGTAGTAGTCGTCGCCGTAGGTGCCGAAGGCCAGCCAGCCGGAGGCGAGGTTCAGCTGCTCCTGGGTGGCGTCCGGGTCGAGGCCCGCGGCGCACAGCGGAAGGTCGCAGCTCGCGAGCTTGTCCTCGTCCCAGACCCCCTCGCTGAGGAAGCCGATCGCGCGCGACCACTCGAGCAGGTGCCGCCGGGCTCCGTCCAGGGCGGGGCTCAGCTCCAGCGGGAACGGCATGCGGATGTCGGGGATGATCGACGGCCCGACCCGCTGGAAGGGCACGTGGGTGTGGGGGCGCGCCCGCTCGGAGGCGGCCCGGGCGAGCAGCGCGCCGACGTCCGCGGCGGAGGTGCCGGGGCCGGCCGGCGCCCGCCACCCGGCGGCGGGCCGGGCGCGCTCGTTCATGTACCGGCTGGAGCGCATGTGCCATTCGTGGCCGCCGGACTGCCAGTCCTGCAGGCCCTTCGCGTACGCCCCGACGGCGGCGACCTCGGCCGGGGTCAGGCCGTTCTCCAGGGCCGCGGCGGGCACCTCGGTGAACGCCGTGTGCTCGAACTGGTGGAGCCGGGAGGTGAGGACGTCGTTGACGAGGTCGGCGGCCTCCTGGGTGGTGCAGCCGAAGAAGGTCTCCAGCACGAGGACGCCGTTGCTGAGTTCGCCCTCGTCCTCGACCTCCCGCTGGTAGGAGAACAGGTCGTTGCGCAGGTGCACGGCGTCGGAGAACGTCTCCATCAGCACCCTGAGCGGCCTGGTCCCGGCGACGGCGGCGGGCACCTCCGCGGTCGCGTACTCCACCAGCCCGGCCGACCAGGGGGCGCCGCCCACCTTGCGGCGCATCTCGATGTACTCGACGGGGTTGGCGATGCGCCCCTCGTTGATGTTGGACAGCTCCCACAGGGACTCGTTGAGCAGGTGCTCGGTGGCGAGGGCGAACCGGCGGCGCCAGTCGGCGGACATCGCCGGCACGGTGCGCGCCCACAGGTCGGCGAGGCCCGCCTCGACCGGGTTCCCGGGTTCGGGGACGGGCGAGGCCGGGTCGAGCGGCATGAACAGCGGCAGCCGGTCCAGGTGGGCCTTGCCGCCCTCCCGGTCCTGGGTGCGTTTGAACTTCTCCAGGAAGTGGTCGTCGAAGAAGAAGACCCACACGTACCAGTCGGTGATCAGCGAGAGGGCGGGCCCGTCGCAGTCGGGGTGGGTGTAGGCGCAGAGCAGGCCGTAGTCGTGCGCGTCGAGATCGGCCTGCTCCCAGACCCCGGAGCCCTCCAGCATGCCCATCCCGCGCGCCCACCGCGTCGAGTGGGCCCGGGCCTCGTCGACGTGCGGGTTGAGCCGCGCGGGGTGCGGCAGGTAGAAGTGCGGGAGTTCGAACGGCTGCGTCATGGCCGGGCCCTACCCGTGGGACGATGGCGGCATCCTCCGGCCGGGACATGATCACACCATCGCGTGAACCGGTGGCACATCGCCGTTCCTACGCCCGGACCTGGACCAGGGCGTGCGTGCCGCCGGTGCGCCAGCGCTGCCCCTCCGCGGCGACGAGCGCGGCCTCGGTCCCGGGGGTCAGCCCGGTGATCACGTCGGACTTCAGGGTGCGCAGGGCGGCGACCGGTCCGGGGAAGTGGGCGGTGACGTCCGCGAACGGTGTGGTCGGCGGCCAGTACCGGTCGCCCACGAGGCGGCGGTAGTTGAGGTCGCCCTTGACGAGGGTGACCGCGGCCGCGGCGAAGTCGGCGCGAAGGTCGTCCGGCATCCGTTCGTAGGGCAGCGGGGAGCAGGAGAACGGGTGCGCGCGGAGGGTGAGGCGGCCCTCGGAGAGGGCGGTCCACAGGCCGCGCCCGTACGCGGCCGCCGCGCCCCCGGCGGCGGTGAGCCGGCGCAGCGCGTCGACGACGTCGGCGGGGGTGGCGTCGGAGACGTAGTACGGGTGGGGCTTGACGTGCAGCACCGCCCGGCCGATCCGGCCCTGGGCCAGCAGATGGGCGACGAGCAGCAGGTCCGGGACGAGTTCGCGGCCGGCGTTGTCGGCGACCAGGCACAGTGTGCCGGTGCCGGCGGTGCCGAGCAGGGACCACAGGCGTTCGCTGTCGTCGGCCACCAGGCCGGGCACGGGGGCCGCCTCCTCGGCGCCCTCGGCGGACAGCCGGAAGCCCAGGTCGGCGCGGTTGCCCCACAGGGAGCCGTGCAGCAGGGCGCGGGCCTGCTCCTCCGCCGGCCGGCCGGCGAGGTCGTCGAGCGCGGCGAGTTCCCCGTCGGTGGCGGGTGAGTCGAGTTCGGCGCGTTTGGACGGGAGGAAGGGGTCGATGCCCTGCCAGGGGCCGGGGCCGAAGTAGCCCACCGCGTCCAGCAGCCGGCGGTAGAACCAGCTCTCGGACCACAGCCAGGGCACGTCGTACCAGGAGTGTCCGGCGTGGGCGTCCATGTCCCAGGTCTCCCACCGCTCCCGGTCGTGCGCGTCGGCGGGGAGGGGTTCGATCTCCCCCTCGGTGCAGTTGGCCAGCAGGGCGTCGAGCGCGCGCCGCTGCCGGGGCTCGTACGGGAAGGCCTCGCGCACCTGCCGGATGATCGCGGGGTGCCGTTCGGCCAGCACGCTGTGGGGGAACGAGCCGGGTTCGTTGCCGAGGATCACGGGGGCGGCGGGGATGTCGGGCATGCGGCTCACCGTACGGCAGCACGTGCCACGCCGGCGGCGCGCGCGACACGAGGCGGGCCGGCCGGTGCCCATCCGCACCGGCCGGCCCGCCCGCTGGTGGGCGGCTAGAAGGTCAGCCGCCAGCTGTTGAGCCGACCGGTGTCGTAGGACGCCGTGTCCTGGACCCGCAGCTTCCAGGTGCCGTTGGCGGTCTCGGCGGAGGCGTTCACCGTGTAGGTGGTGTTGACGTTGTCGGCCGAGTCCGAGCCGCCGGCGGACTTCAGGCGGTACACCGAACCGTCCGGCGCCACCAGGTCGACGACCAGGTCACCGCGGTAGGTGTGGGTGATGTCCACGCCCACCTGCAGGTTCGAGGGCGCGTTGCCGCTGCGGCCGCTGACGGTGATCGGCGACTCGACCGCCGGACCGTTGTCCGGGACGGACAGGGCGGTGGTGCTGGAGTACGTGGAGCCGGTGGGCGTGCCGCCCTTGACCGCCTGGACCGTCTTCGCCGCGTCCGCCAGGCCCGCGCCGCAGCCGCCGGAGCAGGTGCCGGGCAGCGCACGGGCGTTGGTCCTGATCGCCGACTCGATCTGGGCCGGGGTGAGGGCGGGGGCCGCCGACTTCATCAGCGCGGCGAGGCCCGCGATGTGCGGGGTGGCCATGCTGGTGCCCTGGTAGTAGGCGTAGTTCTCGGTCGACGGGGTCCGGGTGCCGGAGTTCAGCGTGGACAGGATGCCGTTGGCCGCCGTCGCGGTCTCGCCGCCGGGTGCGGCGATGTCCACGGCGGAGCCGTAGTTGGAGTAGGAGGCGCGGTTGCCCGAGCGGTCGGTGGCGGCGACGGTGATGACGTTGTCGCAGTTCGCCGGGGAGGAGTTGGCGGCGTTCTGGTTCTCGTTGCCCGCCGCGACGACGACGGTGGTGCCGCGGTTCACGGCGCCGTTGATGGCGCTCTGGGTGGCGGTGGAGCAGGCGCCGCCCCCGCCGAGGCTCATGTTGATGACCTCGGCGACGTCGGCGTTGGCGGGCACGCCGGAGACGGTGCCGCCGGACGCCCAGGTGATGGCGTCGATGATGTCGGAGTCGTAGCCGCCGCACTTGCCGAGCACGCGCACCGGGGAGATCCTCGCGCCGTGCGCGACGCCGGCGATGCCCTTGCCGTTGCCGGTGGCCGCGGCGATGGTGCCGGCCACGTGGGTGCCGTGCCAGGAGGAGCCGCTGCCGACGGCCTGGCCGCACTCGCCGGCGGCGTACCAGTCGCCGGGGTCGGCCGGGTTGCCGTCCCGGCCGTTGCCGTCGACGGAGACGGCGGTGTCGGAGATGAAGTCGTAGCCGCCGACGATGTTCGCGGCGAGGTCGGAGTGGGCGACGTAACCGGTGTCGATGACGGCGACGGTGACACCGCTGCCGGTGGCGAGGTCCCAGGCGCCCGGCACGCGCATGCCGGCGGTGGACTCGAACAGGTCCCACTGCTTGGGGTACTCGGTGTCGTTCGGGGTGGCCAGCGGCTTGTTGAGGCGGTCCGGCACGACGTAGGCGACCTGCGGGTCGGCGCTGTACTCGGCGACGACGTCGGCGACGTCCGCCGTGCCGGCGTCCTTCCCCAGCTCGACGAGGGCGGCTCCGGTGCCGAGGCGGCGCTGGAAGCCGACGTCCTCGCCGGTCTCCTCGCCCTTGGCGGCGGCGTCGGCGGCGGCGGCCTCGTCCGACCTGGCCTCGGTGGCGCCGGGCCTGTAGCCGACGATGAGCCGCTCGGCCGGGACGCCGGGTGCGGCCTCGGCCCGGGCCGCGGGGACGGCCGGCGTGTCGGAGGGGGCGTCCTGGGCGACGGCGACCTGGGCGGAGGCGGTCGTCAGGAGGGCGACGGAGAGAGCGGCGACGGATATCAGCTTCCGTCCGGGGGAGGAGCTCCGGGGAGGGTTCGGGGAGGAGGTGCGCAAGGGTGTGCCTTTCGTGCCGTGACTCCGGGCAGCGCGGAGTGGGGAGTGGGGGTCGATTCGCTTCGTCCTCGAAGCGGCGGGGGTGAATCGAAGTACGACGCGTCGGCCGGCCAGGCGCTTGCGGCGACCCGTCCGGGGTTACCTGTGGGTCAGCTGCGGTCGAACGATAGGCATCGCGGGGGGACGCGGGATACGGGGGAAACCCTCGATCCGGCCGGTAAACCACCCTCGGTGGAAGGCGGTTGACCGGGAACGGACCGCTATGCCCGCCTCGCCGCGGGACGAACGCGCCGGGCGGTGCGGGTGCCGCGGTCGTCGTCACCGCCCTCACCGCGCCTCACGGTTCATCACGATGCGGCAGCAACACCTCACTTCACGTGGCCGTTCACTTGACGACCGGTGGTGCGACAGGGTTGGCTCCGGGCCAGCGAGAGTCACCCGGTCGGCGCACACCCCCGTGGTTGCGCCCGTGCTCTCCCCTGCTCTTGCTCTGCCGTACAGCGAGGTCCGCTCCCCTCATGAAGACTCGTCCCCCGTCGCACCGCTTCCCGAGGCGCCCGCTCCCCCTCGCGGCCCTGGCGGTCGCCGTCGGCCTGCTGGTGACCGGCTGCTCGTCGGCCGGCGACTCCTCGGGAGAGGACGGCGCGGGCACGGCCGGCGCCGGACGGATGAAGGTCACGATGGTCACCCACGGGACCGAGGACGACGCCTTCTGGGAGCGGGTGCGCAAGGGCGCCGAGGCGGCGGCCGCGAAGGACGGCATCGACCTGACGTACGTGAGCGACCCGGACCCGGCGGGGCAGGCCGCGCTGGTGCGCGACGCGATCCGGGACGGCGTCGACGGCCTCGCGCTGACGCTGGCCAAGCCACAGGCCATGAAGGGTCCGGTCAACGAGGCACGGGCCGCGGACATCCCCGTGGTCGGGCTCAACTCCGGCATCGACGCCTGGAGGTCGTCGGGGCTGCTGGAGTACTTCGGGCAGGACGAGGGCGTCGCGGGCCGGGCCGTCGGCGACGAACTGGACGACCTGAAGGCCGAGCACGCCCTGTGCGTCGTCCACGAGCGCGGCAACGTCGCCCTGGAGGCCCGCTGCGCCGGCGTGAAGAAGGCGTTCGGCGGGACGACCGAGAACCTCTACGTGGACGGCACCGACATGCGCGCCGTCTCCGGCGCCATCACCGCCCGGCTGCGGCAGGACCCGACCATCGACGAGGTCGTCACCAACGGGGCGGACTACGCGCTCACCGCGGTCGACGCGGTCGAGGAGGCGGACAGCGGCGCCCGCGTCGCCACCTTCGACCTCAGCGAGGAACTGGTGGACGCCGTGCGCGGCGGCAACGTCCAGTTCGCCGTCGACCAGCAGCCCTATCTGCAGGGCTACCTCGCCGTGGACGCGCTGTGGCTGTACCGGACCAACGGCAACATCAGCGGCGGCGGGGTCGCGCCCGTGCTCACCGGACCGGCGTTCGTCACGAAGGACAACGCCGCCTCGGTCGCCGGGTTCGCCGCCGACGGAACCCGCTGACACCCCTCCCCGTGACCCCTTCCCCGTACATCCGACCGCTCTAGGAGCACGATGTCTCCACGGACAGGTGCCCGGCGCCGTCTCGGCTCCATACGTCTCTCACTGGTCCTCCTGGCCCTGGTGCCCAGCGTCACCCTCGCGGCCATGTGGGGCGTGACGACGATCCAGATGTTCTCGGAGGGACTGCGGCTGCGTTCCCAGACGGAACTGAGCCGGTCGACCGGCGCGATGGGCACGCACGCCGCGCTGGCGCTGCAGCGGGAGCGGAGGCTGACCGCCGCGTGGCTGGCCGATCCGCAGGGCTCCCGGGCCGCCCTCGAGGCACAGCGCGGGAAGACCGACCAGGCGGTGGCGAAGCTGGTCGGGCAGGCGGACGCGATCGCCGAGGCACCGGCGCGCGTCTCGGACCGGCTGTACTCGGTGCTCGGCTCGGTGGGCAGCCTGGAGTACTACCGGGACCAGGTGGACGACCCGGAGGACATCACCGCCGAGCAGGCGCTCGACCAGTACACCTCGATCATCGACGAGCAGATCCACGCCTTCCAGGAGCTCTCCCAGGTCGACGACGGGGACCTGACCTCGCAGGCCGGCCCGATGGTCGCGCTGGAGCACGCGGCGGAGCTGGTCTCCCGGGAGGACGCACAGCTCACCCTCGCCTGGGCCTCCGGGAGCCTCGACCCGCAGGGCTGGAACGACTTCGCGGAGCTGGTCCACACCCGCCGCTGGCTGGTCAAGGACCAGATCGTGCCGTCCCTGGAGGGCAGCGCCAAGGCACAGGCCGAACGGATCCTGCAGAGTCCCGAGTGGCGCGCCCTGGAGGCGGTCGAGGACCAGGTCCTCGCGACCCGGCCCGCGGGCGAGGGCCGCGGCGTCGAGATGCCGGACCTGCAGGACCGGTGGGAGGAGGCCATGGACGAGGTCTCCCCGCAGTACACCGCCATGATCCGGCAGCAGACCGACGCGCTGCTCGCCCGCAGCGCCGACGAGGCCCGCGGCCTGTTGCTGACCGCCGCCTCCCTGAGCGCCGGCGGACTGCTCGCGCTGCTGCTGTGCGTCGGCCTGTCCTGGCGCATCACCCGCTCGCTGTCCCGCCGGCTGCGCGGCCTGCGCCTGGCCACCCTCGGCCTGGCCGAGGAGCGGCTGCCCGACGTGGTGGCCCGGCTGCAGCGCGGCGAGAAGGTCGACGCGGAGGCGGCGACGACCGTGCTGGACTACGGCCACGACGAACTGGGCCAGGTCGCCCAGGCGTTCAACACCGCGCAGCGCACCGCCGTACGCACCGCGATCGAACTCGCCGACACCCGGCGCGGTTTCCAGAAGGTCATCCTGGGCATCGCACGGCAGAGCCAGAACCTGGTCAACCTCCAGCTCGGCAAGCTCGACGAGCTGGAACGCCGGCACACCGACCCCGAGGTCCTCGCGGGCCTGTACGCGCTGGACTCCACGGCCAGCCAGTTGCGCCGCTACGAGGAGAACCTGGTCATCGTCAGCGGCGAGCGGCCGGGCCGCTCCTGGAGCGAACCGGTCGCGCTGGTCGACATCCTGCGCAGCGCCGTCGGCGAGGTCGCCGAGTACCAGCGGGTGGAGGTGCACACCGAGGAGGAGGTCGCCCTGGCCCCGCCCGCGGTGGCCGACGTGATCCATCTGCTGGCGGAGCTGATCGACAACGCGACGGCGTACTCGCCGGCGCCGAGTCCCGTCGGGGTGCGGGCCGCGATGGTGGCCAAGGGCCTCGCGATCGAGGTCGAGGACCGGGGCCTCGGCCTGCCGGAGGAGGACTACGCCTCCCTCAACGCCCAGTTGGGCAGGCCCCCGCAGTTCGACGTGGTGGCGCTCGCCGACGACCTCCGGCTCGGCATGTTCGTGATCTCCCAGCTCGCCCACCGGCACGGCATCGCCGTCACCCTGCGCCCCTCGCCGTACGGCGGGACGACCGCGATCGTGCTGCTCCCGCACGAGATCGTGGTGCGGGACGTGCCGCCCGGCACCGGGCGGGACGCCGCGGACGGCACGGGCACCGGGGACCCGGCGGCCGCGAACGGCACGGCGGGCCGCGGGAGCACGGGGACCCCCGCGCGCGCGGACACCGCCGTGAGCGGGCGGGCCGCCGCGGGCGCACGGCCCGCGACCGCCGTGCGGACCGCCCCCGCACCGGCCGCCGCCGTGCCCGTCGCCCGCGGGGACGGTCTCGCCCCGCTCCCCCGTCGGGTGCCGCAGACCAGCCTGGCCGCCGAGCTGCGCGAGGAGCCCGTCCCGGCCGCCGAGGACGGCCCCGACGACGACTTCACCGCGGAGCACGCCGCCTCCTCCCTCGCCGGCTTCCAGCGCGGCACGCTCCGGGCACGTGACGACGACGGGTCCGGCGGTGACGGGTCCGGCGGCGACGCCGAGGACGCCGGTGCCGCCTCCCCCGGAACCTCGCCCCCGCCCTCCGACCACTGACCGCCGAAACACCGACGCCGACCGCTCACGAAGGAACACCGCCATGTCACGCCCCACCCCCGCCACACACACCCAGCTGGACCAGCTGCTGACCGGACTCGTGGAACGCGTCGCCGACGTGAACCAGGCCGTGGTGCTCTCCGAGGACGGGCTGGTGGTCAGCAAGTCCACCGGCTTCCCGCGCGACGACGCGGAACGCCTGGCGGCGACCGCCTCCGGCCTGATGAGCCTCAGCAAGGGCGTCAGCATGGACTTCCGCGGCGGCCCGGTGCGCCAGGCGCTCATCGAGATGGCCAACAGCTTCCTGATCCTCACCTCGGCCGGTCCCGGTGCCCACCTCGTGGTGCTCACCGGCCCCGGCGCGGACGTCGGCGTGGTGGCGTACCAGATGAACATGCTGGTGAAGAAGATCGGCGAGCACCTGAGCGCGGCCCCGCGGGACACGGCCGGCCCCGCCGTCGACCCCGGCGTGTGAGGTGGGCGGAGGCGACTCGGCGGGCCGGCTCGTCCGGCCGTTCGCCCTGACCGGTGGCCGGACCCGGCCCAGCCGCGCCGACTTCACGCTCATCACGACGGTGACGGCGGCGGATCCGCAGCCCGAGGCGGCCCCCCGGCCGCAGCCCGAGCACACGCGGATCCTGCGGCTGTGCGCCGAGCCGGTCGCGGTCGCCGAGCTCGCCGCGCGTCTCGACCTCCCGGTGAGCGTGGTCGTCATCCTGCTCTGCGACCTGCTGGAGGCGGGCCGGATCACCGCCCGCCCGCCGCACCCCGTCACCCGCACCACCCCGGACCTGGACCTGCTGCAGAAAGTGAGGGACGGCCTTGGTCGGCTCTGACACCGCCGCCCGGGTGCCCGCCGGGCGTCCGGCACCCGACACGGTCAAGATCCTGATCGCCGGAGGCTTCGGCGTGGGCAAGACGACCATGGTCGGCTCGGTCAGCGAGATCGTCCCGCTGCGCACCGAGGAGCCGCTGACCATGGCGGGCCTGGACGTCGACGACCTGGACGGCATCGAGGAGAAACGTGCCACCACCGTGGCCATGGACTTCGGCCGGATCACCGTCTCCGACGACCTCGTGCTGTACCTCTTCGGCACGCCGGGCCAGCAGCGGTTCTGGTTCATGTGGAACGACCTGGCGCTGGGCGCGCTGGGCGCGGTGGTCCTGGTGGACGTGCGCAGGCCCGAGTCCAGCTTCGCCGCGATCGACTTCTTCGAGCGCCGGGGCATCCCGTTCGTGATCGCCGTCAACGGCTTCCACGGGGAGCACCCGTACCCGGTCGAGGACGTCCGGGAGGCGCTGGCGCTGCCGGAGGGCGTGCCGGTGCTGCTGTGCGACGCGCGGGAGCGGGAGTCGTGCCGGGACGTGCTGATCGCGCTGATCGACCGGCTGATCGCCGCGGCGGCCCCGGCGCGGTGAGACGGCCGCGGGGTGCGGCCCGCCCGGCCGCACCCCGCCCCGGGTCAGCTCAGACCGGCCGACTCCAGCCAGGCCTTGGCCACGTCCAGCGGGTCCTTCTTCTCCAGCTGCACCTGGGCGTCCAGGGCGAGGAGGGTCTTGGTGTCCAGCTTCGCGGAGACCGCGTCGAGCGCGTCGACGCCCTCCTGGGAGAGCCCGTCCTCGTGCACCAGCGGGGTCACGTTCGCGAACCCGAAGAGGTTCTCCGGGTCCTTCAGGACGACGAACTTCTCCTTGACGATGGTCGGGTCGGTGGTGAAGATGTCCGCCGCCTGCACGGTGTTCTCGGTCAGCGCCTCCTGGGTCAGCGGTCCGCCCGCGTCGAGCGCCTTGAAGGACTTGAACTTCAGGCCGTAGACGGACTCCAGGCCCTTCAGCCCCTGCCGCCGGGTCTGGAACTCGGGCGAACCGCCGATCACCATCTCCGGCGCGACGTCCTCCAGGTCGGCGAGGGTGGACGAGGCCGTGAGGCCGTACTTCTCCGCCGTCCCGGCGTTGACGCTCACCGAGTCCTTGTTCTCGGCCGGGGACGAGTCCAGCAGCGTCAGTCCCTCGTCGAGCTTCTCCTCGACGGCGGCGTTCACGGCCTCCGGGGACTTCTGCTCGGCCTCGGGGTCGAGGTAGGCGAGCAGCGAGCCGTTGTACTCCGGCAGGACCGTGATGGAGCCGTTCCTCATCAGGCCGTACGTCGTCTCACGGCTGCCGATGTTGTGCTTGTAGGTGACCTTGATGCCCTTGGCCCGGAGCGCCTCGCCGTAGATGTCGGCGAGCAGGGTGCTCTCGGCGAAGTTGTTCGAGCCGACGACGACGGTGCCGGCCTTCGCCTCCTCCCCCGCCAGGGGGTTGTCGGAGGTGTCGCCGGAGGAACAGCCCGCGAGCAGCGCCGCCGCGGCGGTGAGGGCGACGGCCGCCGCGCCGGTGTGCCTCGTCCTGGACCTGCTGCTCTGCGCGGTAGAAGTCATCCACTGATCCAATCCAGCCGCTCCTCGGTCAGTCAACAACGCGCTGGTCACGGTTTGCCGCACGGGTGATCGAACGCCGGTGATCGGGCGTCAGCGCCTGCGCACCCCGGGCGACACCGCCAGCCGCCCCGCCGCCCAGAACACCGCGAGGGTGAGGAGCGCCAGGACGGCGACCAGCGTGGCGCCCCCGACGACCTTCTCGTAGTCGCGCTGGTAGAGCCCGTCGACGATGTACCGGCCGAGGCCGCCGAGACTGACGTACGCGGCGATGGTGGCCGTCGACACGATCTGGATGGCCGCCGAGCGCAGGCCGCTCAGGATCAGCGGGAGCGCCACCGGCAGTTCGACCCTCAGGAGGATCCGCGACTCGTGCATGCCCATGCCCCGGGCGGCGTCCACCGGGGAGGGGTCGACGGAGCGGACCGCCTCGTAGGTGGTCACCAGGATCGGCGGGACGGCGAGGACGACCAGCGGGATCATCACGGGCAGCAGACCGAAGCCGATCAGCAGCACGGCCAGCACCAGCAGGCCGAAACTGGGCAGCGCCCGGGCGGCGTTGGCGACGAAGGCGAGCGCGTTCCCGCCGCGCCCGGTGTGCCCGGTCAGCAGGCCGACGGGCAGCCCGACCGCGGCGGCGAGGGCGAGGGCCAGCAGCGTGTACCGGACGTGTTCGAGGAGGCGTTGCGGGATGCCGTCGTAGCCCTGCCAGTGGGCGCCGTCGCTGAAGAAGGCGTGGACGAAGTTCAGGACGTTCACCGGACCGCCCCTTCCGGCTCGGGCCGTTCCCGTCGCACGGCGGGTTTCGCGCGCCGCTCCCGCGTGCCGCGCGGCATCCACGGCGTCAGCAGGGTCCGGAGCAGGACCAGCGCCGCGTCGCACAGGATCGCCAGGACGGCCATGGTGAGCACGGCGTTCACCGCCAGCTCCGGCCGGTCGTACTTCTGCGCCGCCGCGAGCAGGTTGCCGAGGGCGCCCTGGTTGCCGATCAGGGCGCCGACGCTGACGAGCGAGATGCTCGACGCGGTGGCCACCCTCAGCCCGGCGATGATGGCGGGCGCGGCGATCGGCAACTGCACCTGGAGGTAGCGGCGTACGGGGCCGAAGCCCATGGCGGTGGCCGCCGCCAGGGTCTCCCGCGGCACCGAGCGCACCCCGTCGACGATCGCCGGGATCAGCACCACCAGGCCGTACACGGCCAGCGGGATCATCACGGTGAGCTCGGTCTGGCCGGTGTAGTCGATGAGGACGACGAAGAACGCCAGCGAGGGGACGGCGTACAGCACGGTCGTCACCCCGAGCACGGGCGGGTACAGCCGGCGGAAGCGCACGCACAGCTGGGCGATCGGCAGGGCGAGCAGCAGTCCGGCGGCGACCGGCAGCAGGGCCTCCCTCAGGTGCAGCCCGATCAGGCCGGTCCAGCTGTGCTGGAGGTCGCTGGGGATGTCGAAGAAGCCGTTCACGGGGCGACCCCGGCCCGGTCCGTGCGGCCCACGGCGTGGGCGGCGCGGATCGCCTCGCCGATGGCCTGCTGGGAGACGACTCCGGTGACCCGTCCGTCGGCGTCCACGGCGACGGCCCAGCCGGTGGGCGAGAGCACGGCGCAGTCGAGGGCGACCCGCAGGGAGTCGGTGCCGGGCACGAACGGCCGCCCGGGGGGCAGCAGCCGGTCCGTCCTGATGTCCCCGGCGGTCAGTTCGCCCGGTTCGGCCCAGCCGAGCGGGCGGCCCTCGGGGTCGGTGACGAGGAGGTGCCGGGCGTCCGCCGCGGCGATCCGCTCGGCGGGCGCGTCGGCCGGGACCACGGCGTCGGTGGTCAGCTCCAGTGCGGCGGACGGGAGGAAGGACAGCCGCCGGATGCCGCGGTCGGCGCCGAGGAAGTCCTCGACGAAGGCGTCCGCGGGGGCGGACAGCAGCTCGGCGGGCGGCGCGTACTGGGCGAGCCGGCCGCCCTCGCGCAGGACGGCGACCATGGTGCCCAGCTTGACCGCCTCGTCGATGTCGTGCGTGACGAAGACGATGGTCTTTCCCAACTCATCCTGGATCCGGAGGAGTTCGTCCTGCAGCCCCTTGCGCACCACCGGGTCGACGGCGGAGAACGGCTCGTCCATCAGCAGCACCGGCGGGTCCGCGGCGAGCGCCCGCGCCACCCCGACGCGCTGCTGCTGGCCGCCGGAGAGCTGGTAGGGGTACCGCTCGGCCAACGCCGTGTCCAGGCCCACCCGTTCCATCAGCTCCGCGGCCCGCTCCCGGGCGCGCCGCCTGCCCCAGCCGAGCATGCGGGGCACGGTGGCGATGTTGTCGACGATGGTGCGGTGCGGGAAGAGCCCGGCGTTCTGGATGACGTACCCCATGGACCGGCGCAGGGCGGTGACGGGTCGCCGCCGGACGTCCTCGCCGTCGAGGAGGATCGCGCCCTCGGTGGGTTCGACCATCCGGTTGATCATGCGGAGGGTGGTGGTCTTGCCGCAGCCCGAGGGACCGACGAGAACGGTGATCGAGCGGTCCGGGACGTCCAGGGAGAGCCGGTCGACCGCCACCGTGCCGTCCGGGTACCGCTTCGTGACTGAGTCGATCCGTATCAAGACGCCGAATACCCTTCGGGGGCGGGAGCTTGGGCCAAGGTCGCGCGGTCTGTCGGTCTGTCGGTCTGCTGGTCCGTCGCCGGTCGAGTGTAGACGGCGCCTCCGACAGGACCCCGGAACGCGCCCCCCGCGCTACGCCGCCGCCTGCCCCGCGCCCACCACGGGAAACCCCGCCGTCCGGAACGTCGTTCTCGGGGACGACGGCCGTGACCCGCAACCGGTGGCGCCGGTTCCGCCACAGTGGAAGGACCAGCCGGCCGGCGAACACCGCGCCGAGGGCGGCGCCCCACAGCCCGTACCAGTAGGCGGTGGCGGCGGCCGAGGCGGTGAAGGTGGACCCGACGGCGACCTGGTGGGTGAAGGCCAGCACCACGGCGACGTAGGTGTAGAGGTGGATGAAGTGCCAGGTCTCGTAGGCGAGGCGGCGCCGCGCGCGGCGGGCGGAGACCGCGCCGACGACGAGGATCAGCGCCAGCGCGACGACCGCGCGCAGCACGCCCTCGACGGTCTCCGCGAGGTCGACGAGCTGGTCCACCGGGTCCATGGAGGACATCTCGGCGTAGCCGAGGGTGGTGAGGACCGCGTGGCCGAGGAGCGTCCACAGCACTCCGAAACCGACCCGGCGGTGCCACAGGGTCAGCCGGTCCATGCCGATCCGGCGGTCCAGCCAGGGCAGCCGGGCCACCAGCAGCAGCTGGAACGCCATCAGCAGGGCGGCGTACAGGCCGGTGAGGCGGCCCAGCAGGAGGAGGGCGTTGGCGCCGAAGCCCGCCTGGACGAAGAAGACGGCCACCGCCGCCGCGTTCGCGGCGAGCAGGCCGTACAGGCCGATGCGCGCCACCGCCCCGGGGCGTCGCCCCGCGGTGGGGGGCGCGGGAGGCGATGGGACAGCTGTCACGCCGGAAACTCCTCGATCGGGTCCTGGGGCTCCGAGCCTGGTCACGGGCGCTGTCGATTCCCTGTCGGCCGACTTTCAGGTTCTTGTCGATCGAGACGTGACGGTGCACCGCCTCCGGCGCCGGGCGCGGTGTGCCGCAGTATGGGCGGGTGGAAAAAGTACGACTCCTCGTCGTGGACGACGACCCGCCGATAGCCGACCTGGTGGCGACCGTCGCCCGTTACGAGGGCTGGGAGGCGGTCACCGCGTACTCGGGTGAGGAGGCGCTGCGCCGCGCCGCCGGGTTCCGCCCGGACATCGTGGTGCTCGACCTGATGCTGCCGGACGTCGACGGCTTCGGCGTCCTGGACCGGCTGCGCCGCTCCGGGACGATGGTGCCGGTGGTGTTCCTCACCGCCCGCGACGGGGTGGCCGACCGGGTGGCCGGGCTGACCCGGGGCGGGGACGACTACCTGGTCAAACCGTTCGCCGTGGAGGAGCTGATGGCGCGGCTGCGGACGGTGCTGCGGCGCAGCGCGGGTCCGGGGTTCCGGCGGTCGGTGCTGCGGGTGGCGGACCTGACGATGGACGAGGACACCCGTGAGGTGCGGCGCGGGGAGCGGCTGCTGTCGCTGACCCCGACCGAGTACGAGGTGCTGCGCTACCTGATGCGCAGGTCGCCGGCCGTGCTGACCAAGGCCCAGATCCTCGACCACGTGTGGGAGTACGGCTTCGGGGGCCGTTCCAACGTCGTGGAGCTGGTGATCAGCCGGCTGCGGCGCAAGCTGGACGACACCGGTGAGCCGCTGATCCGGACCGTGCGGGGCTTCGGGTACGTGATACGGCGGACCGCCGAGTGACCGGGGCGGTCCGGCGGCCGCGGGAGGCCTACCGGCGGCTGCGCCTGGGCACCCGGCTGGCGCTGGGCCTCGGGGCGCTGTCGCTGGCGGTGTTCGCGGTCGTCGGAACGGCGCTCACCACGTACATGCGGGACTACCTGGAACAGCAGCTGGGCACCCAGCTGAAGCTGGTGCAGACCGTGCAGTCCAAGGACGCGGCGGCGCACGGCACGGTGAAACGGAAGCCGTACTACGGCTGGTACACGGCGGTGTACGACGTCTCGGGCGACTCGGTCGCCCTGCGCAGGCCGGCCGACGTGCCCGAGGACACCCGGGCCTTCGCGGACCTGGCACGGGCGATGGCGCACTCCGACACCGAGCTCCTGGACACCGCGTGGATCCGCGGGGAGGGCAAGTACCGGCTGCGGGGGTGCGAGGTCGAGCAGGACGTGGTGCTGATCAGCGCGGCGCCCGTGGCGGACGTCGACGAGACCGTCGAGCGGCTGATCACGGTGCAGGTCGTGGTGTTCGCGCTCGCCCTGCTGGCGCTCGTGGTGCTGGGGCGGCGGATGCTGCGGCGCGGGCTGAAGCCGCTGAGCGACATGGCGCACACCGCGCACGGCATCGCCTCGCACGACCTGACCGAGTCGGCGGCCCGGCTGCCGCTGCGCGCCGACGGGCGGGACGGCGGCCCGGAGGTGGCGGAGCTGCGCACCGCCTTCAACACGATGCTGGAGCACATCGACGACTCCCTGGCGGTGCGCGCGGAGGCCGAACGGCGGCTGCGCCGCTTCGTCGCGGACGCCTCGCACGAACTGCGCACCCCGCTGATGTCGGTCCGGGGCTACGCGGACCTGTTCCAGTACGCCGCCGCCAACGAACCGGGGGAACGCGAGCGGCACCTGGCCCGGCTCCGGGCGGAGGCCGCCCGGATGGGGGTGCTGCTGGACGACCTGCTGCTGCTCGCCCGGCTGGACGCGGCGGAGGTGGACACGCCGCTGCGGACGGTGGACGCGGATCTGGTGGAGCTGGTCCGGCAGGCCGCCGACGCGTTCCGCGCGAGCCACCCGGAGCACCCGCTGACGGTGGACGCCGGTGCCGGGGAACTGCGGCTGCGCCTGGATCCGCAGCGCATCCGGCAGGTCCTGGACAACCTGCTGACCAACGCGGCGGTGCACACCCCGCCCGGCACCCGGGTGACGGTGGAGGCGGGCGCCGCGGGCGGTGCGGCGCTGGTGCGGGTGGTCGACACGGGCCCCGGTGTCCCCGCCGAGGACCGGGAGCGGGTCTTCGACCGCTTCTACCGGGTCGACAAGGCCCGCAGCCGCGACCGGGGCGGCAGCGGACTGGGCCTCGCGGTCGCGCGGTCCCTGGTGCGGGCGCACGGCGGCACCCTCGAGCTGAGCGGCGCGCCGGGGGCGACGGTCTTCACCGTGCGGCTTCCCCTGGCCGGTTCGGACGGTGCGGGCCCTGCGGACCGGTGACGTGCCGGGCGCGGTCCTGCCGCCGGGCCGGGGCGCGGACCTGGCGTGGCCGCATGCGCGTACTGGTCACCGGCGGTGCCGGGTTCATCGGGTCCCGTGGCGTCGAGGCGCACGGGCACGAGCCCGTCGTCCACGACCTGCGCACCGGTCCGGCGGCGGACGTGCGCGACCCCGGCGCCGTGCGCGGGGCCCTGTCCGGGGTGGACGCCGCCTGCCACCAGGCGGCGGTGGTCGGCCTCGGCACCGGCTTCGCCGACGCGCCCGCGTACGTCTCGCACAACGGCCCGGGTACGGCGAGGGCCGCTACGCCTGCGCCCGGCACGGGGCCGTGCGGCCGGGGCCGCGGGCCGTCGCCGACCTGGAGGCCGGGCGGTTCGGACCCGCCTGCCCGGTGTGCGGGACGGCCCCCGAACCGGGCCTGGTCGGCGAGGACGCCCCGGCCGATCCGCGCAACGTGTACGCCACGACCGAGCTCGCCCGGGAGCACCTGGCCGCCTGGGCGCGATCGACGGGCGGTTCGGCGGTGTCGCTGCGCCACCACGACGTCCACGGCCCCCGGATGCCCCGGGACACCCCGTACGCGGGCGTCGCCTCCTTCCTCCGCTCGGCACCGGCCCGCGGCGAGGCGCCGCGCCTCTTCGGGGACGGCGGCCAGCGGCGGGACTTCGTGCACGTGCGGGACGTGGCGGCGGCCACTGCGGCGGCGCTGGAGGCGGAGACGGCCGCCGGCGCGCTCACGGCGTACGACACGGGCAGCGGCGCGCCCCGCACGGTCGGCGAGCCGGCCCGCGCCCCGGCCGGTGCGTACGGCGGCCCGGAGCCGGCCGTCACCGGCGAGTACCGCCTGGACGACGTCCGCCACATCACGGCGGACTCCTCACGGCTGCGGGCCGCGCGGGGAGTGATCCTCACCCCGGTGCCGTCGGCAGCCGGACCTCGAAGCGGCAGCCCCCGGTGACGTTGCGGACGGTGGCGCTGCCCCGGTGGGCCTCGACGATGCCGCGGACGATGGCGAGTCCGAGGCCCGCGCCGGCCGGAGGGGTGCGGGCGTGGGTGCCGCGCCAGCCGGTGTCGAAGACGCGGGGCAGGTCCTCATCCGGAATGCCGCCGCAGCCGTCCGTGACGGACAGCACCACGCCGTCGGCGGCGCGTTCGACGGCGACGGCGACCGTGCCGTCGGCCGGGGTCCGACGGATCGCGTTGACCAGCAGGTTGCCCAGCACCCGGCTCATCTCCCGGCCGTCCACCTCCACCGGCACCGGCTCGACCCGGGCGCCGACGAGCCGTACGCCGTGCTCGCGGGCGAGCGGGTCGGCGCCGGCGAGGGCGTCGCCGACCAGGTCGTACAGGGAGATCCTGGAGAGCGAGAGGGGCAGCGTGCCCGCGTGGATGCGGGAGAGCTCGAACAGGTCGCCGACCATGTCGTTGAGGCGCTCCACCTCGGTGCGGATCTGTCCGAGGTAGCGGCCGGGGTCGGCGGCGACACCGTCCTCCAGCGCCTCGGCCATCGCGCGCAGTCCGGCGAGCGGGGTGCGCAGGTCGTGGGAGATCCAGGCCACGAGTTCGCGGCGGGAGGACTCCAGGGCCCGCTCGCGGTCCCGGGACTCGGCCAGCTTGGCGCTGGTCGCCTCCAGCTCCCGGCTCAGCGCGGTGAGTTCGGCGGTGGACGGGCCGTCGGGCGCGGCGAAGTCCCCGCCGTCGCCGAAGGAGCGGGCGGCGAGCGCCAGCTCCCGGCTGCGGGCGACGACCCAGCGGCCGAGCAGCAGCGCGGTGGCCGTGGAGACCACGGCGGCCATGGCGACGACGGTCGTCACGACGGTCAGGTCGTGCGCGGAGAGGAACATCGCCTGCGCCACGGCCAGCGTGCCCGCGAGCATCGCCGTCACCGCCACCCCGGCGACCACGGCGAGGTGCGCGGTCAGCGACCGCCGCCGGATCAGCAGCAGCACGCACGCGCCGAGCAACCCGGCCGCGGCGGCGCCGAGGAAGGCGAACAGGGCGATGAGGAGGGTGTCGCGCACGCTCACTCCCGTCCGTCGGAGGGATCGAAGCGGTAGCCGACGCCCCACACGGTCCGGATGAGCCGGGGCCGCGCCGGATCGTCCTCGACCTTGCCGCGCAGCCGCCGCACGTGGACGGTGACGGTGGACAGGTCGCCGAAGTCCCAGCCCCACACCTCGCGCATCAGCTCCTCCCGGGCGTAGGCCCGCCCGGGGTTGCGCAGGAAGAAGACGAGGAGATCGAACTCGCGGACGGTGAGGGCGAGTTCGGCGCCGTTCCTGGTGGCGCGACGGGCGGCGGGGTCGACGCGGAGACCGGCCGCCCGCAGGAGGCCGGACACGGCCGGGGCGGGGCGGGCGCGGCGCAGCACGGACTCGACGCGCAGGACCAGTTCGCGCGGGCTGAACGGCTTGGTGACGTAGTCGTCGGCGCCGACCTCCAGGCCGAGGACGCGGTCGTCCTCGTCGCCGCGCGCGGTGAGCATGATGACCGGCACGGGCCCGTGGTCGCGCAGCCGGCGGCACACCTCCAGGCCGTCCATGCCGGGCAGCATCAGGTCGAGGACGACGAGGTCCGGCCGGTGCGCCGCCGCCCGGGCGAGCGCCTCGGGGCCGTCACCGGCCCGCTCGACGAGGTGGCCGGCGCGGTCGAGGTAGCCGGTGACGATCTCGGCGACGGTGGGATCGTCGTCGACGACGAGGACCCGGGCTCCGGCCTCGGCGTCAGGGGGTCGCTGCTCCATGCGGACAGCCTCGCACCCCGCGCGTCCGAGCGGTGCGGCCGGCTGCCCGACGTCCGCGTTCCGTAAGAACCGATGACCGGTATGTCCGTCTCGCGCCCGTAGGGCGAGGGCCGTGGCCGTCTCCTCCCCAGAACCGGACCCGACGTCCGTGGACGTCGTCCTGCCCTGCCTCGACGAGGCCGCGGCGCTGCCGTGAGTGCTGGAGCGCGTCCCGCCCGGCCGGCGCGCCCTCGTCGTGGACAACGGTTCCACGGACGGCTCGGACCGCGTCGCCCGCGGAGTCGGCGCGACCGTCGTGCGCGAGGAGCGGCGCGGCTTCGGGGCCGCCTGCCACGCGGGACTGACCGCCGCCACGGCCGGCACCGTGTGCTTCTGCGGCTGCGACGCCTCCCCGGACCCGGCCGGCCTGGTGCTGGGACGCCGCCGCCCGCGGACGCGCGGGGCCCGGCCCGCCCTGGTGGCGCCTGCTGCTCGCGGTCTGGGGGCCGCCCTGGCCTGGACCTGGTCGCTCGCCCCCGTCGCCGGCTGGTTCCGGAACGTCGCCGGGCGACTGACCACCCCGCACGAGTACCTGCGGGCCCGTACGCGTTCCTGCCCGGTCCGCGCGCCCGGCTCGCCGGGCAGACCGTCCTCGCCCTGCTCCTCGGCCGCCTGCCGCTCAGCGGCCGGTGAGCGGCAGGCGGCCGGCACGGACGGTCAGGCGGCCCGGGCGGGAACCGTGACGGCCCCGGAAGCCGCGGAGGCCGCGGGGGCGTCGGGGAGTTCGGGAGCTCCGGAGCGTGCGGGAGCTTCGGAGGCCGGGGCGAAGAAGGCGTGCGGGGGCACCGTCCCGGCGACGACGCCGGCGAAGCGGTCCATGGCGGCCCGGTCGCCGCTCGCCGCCGCCAGCAGGCGGGCCGTGTCCTCGGGCGGGGGTGCCAGGGTGGCCAGCTGGGTGGTGAACTCGTACATCTCCGACACCCGGGCGTCACGGGCCGCCGCGTAACCGGACAGGGCCTCGGCGAACGGCCGGCGCCCGGTGAGGACGTCGTCGAGGGCGCCCGCGCACAGCTCGGCGTCCCGGAAGGCGTTGCTGATGCCCTGCGCGGTGATGGGGTCCTCGGTGTGGCCGGCGTCCCCGACGAGCGCCCAGCCCGGTCCGTACGGCCTGCGGAAGAAGTTGGGCACGGACGCGCAGAGGAACCGCTCCTCCCGGTGTCCCGCCCGCACCCGCTCCGCGAACTCCGGCACGAGGTCGAGCGTGGCCAGGAAGTTCCCCTCCACGTCCGCCCGGAACGCCTGCGCCTCGTCGCGGGGCCAGCCCACGACCACGACGGTCAGCCCGTCGTTGGTCGGTATCGTCCCCCAGCCCCGGCCGGGCCGGGCGTACGTCTCGAAACCGGCGACCGGCAGACCGGACCAGTACGCGTAGTAGCCCCGCTGGAGGCGCGGCTTCGTCCGGTACTCGGGGGCGCCGACCGCGCTCGCGACGTGCGAGGAGCGTCCGTCGGCGCCGATCACCACGCGGGCCCGCTCGGTCACGCTCGGGCCGCCGGCCCCGTGGCCGCGGACGCCGACGACCGTGCCGTCCTCGATCAGCACCTCGTCCACGTGGAAGTGCTCGCGGACCTCCGCGCCCGCCTCGTCGGCCGCCGCCACCAGGACGGCGTCGAGGACCCGGCGGCGCGGGCCGTAACCGACGCCGGTGCCGTCGCGGGGCGGCGGGCTGCCGGTGAGGGTGAAGGGGCCGAAGTCGAAGGAGTACGTCGTGACCGGCGGGCAGCCGGTGGCGGTCACCCGGTCGAGCAGCCCCCAGCGGGCCAGGGCGGCCACGCCCGGCGGGTGGATCATGTGCGTCGACAGGGTGTCGCTCGGGAAGGCGGCCCGGTCGACCAGCAGCACCCGGTGGCCCCGGCGGGCCAGCAGCATCGCCGTCGGCGCGCCCGCGCAGCGGGCACCCACGACGATCGCGTCGTATGCGGTGGACATGCCGTCCTCCTCGGGTGGCGGTGGGGAGCGGATATGCGTCGAGCGTGCGCGGGCGGGCGTTCCACGAGCGTTCCTCACCCTCCTCCGGCTCCCGGCCTGCCCCCCACAGCGCCCTCGGCCGACCCGGCCCGCACCGGCCCGCTGCCCGGGAGCTCCCCGACCCGGACAGTCCCCTCCCCCACGGGTCCCTCCCGTGCGGAGTCCGCGTCCCGCAGGCGCTCGCGCGCACGGAGGGCCTCCTTCCGCCAGACGGCGGCCGCGCCGCCCATCTCCAGCAACCGCTCCGCGGCCCGGCGGGCCTCCTCCGTGTCCCCCGCCGCCTCCGCCGCCGCCAGCAGGACGCGGTGCAGCACGGCGCGCATCCCGGGAGCGGGCTGGACGCCGGGCAGTGCGGCGATCACCCGCCGGCAGCGGCGGATCCCGCGCTCCGCGTGCCCGTCGAGGACGTCCACGTACCCGGACAACGCCTCCAGCGGCATCCACGCGTGCGGCGCCGGGCTGCCGCGACCGAGTCCGCGCAGCTCGCGCACGTGCTCGCGCAGGCCCTCCTCGTCCCCCATGTCCAGTGCCAGCAGGCCCGCGAAGACCCGGGCGACGATCCGGGTGAACGCGTGTCCCGTCTCGTCCGCGTACGCCAGCGCCGCGTCCCGCACCGCGATCGCCTCGGCGGCCGGACGGCCCAGGAACCACAGGGTGTTGGCGAGCCGGCTCAGGCACACCGCCCGCGGGTCCTGCGCGTAGCGCAGCAGGTGCAGCGCCCGCCGTTCGGGACGGTAGTGCCGCACCGCCAGCTCGAAGTTCTCCCGCGCGGTGGTGAACCGGGCCTGCCAGAACGCCGCGATGCCCAGCACGTACGCGCCCTCCACGACCAGGACGTCGTCCCCCGACTCCCGCCCCCGGGCCAGGAGTCGCTCCCCGTACCGCCGGGTGGCCGCGAAGTCGGAGCCGACGGTGCTCGCCAGGGCCAGCGAGCGCACCAGCGGCGGCGCGAGTTCGGTGCCGAGCCGGGCGGACAGCTCCAGGGCCCTGGTGTGGACGGCGGTCAGGGTGGTGGAGGCGTATCCCTCGACCCGGCCGAGGAGGGCGGGCAGCGCGGCGAGCAGCCCCAGTTCCAGCCTGTCGCGCCGTGGGGACGGGGGCTGCTCGCGCAGCAGGCGGAGCGTGCGGTCGAGCAGGTCGATCGCCTGGGAGTCGGCGTGCAGCCGGCAGGCCGCGTCGGCGGCGCGCAGCGCCCACGGCACGGCGGCGAGGGGGTCGCCGGCGCGCCGGTAGTGGTCCGCGATCTGGCCGCAGACCTCGTCGGGCGTGGCCTCGCCGGACCGGGCGAGCGCCTCGGCCACCCGGCGGTGGTGGTGCCGGCGCAGGGCCGGGCTGAGCGCCGCGTACGCCACCTCGCGGATCTTCTCGTGGGTGAAGTCGTAGGCGTCGAGGCCGTGTTCGCGGACGATGCGGCGGCGCCACAGCTCGTCCAGTCCGGCGATCAGCACGGGTTCGTCGGCCCCGGCCGCGGCGCCCAGGACGTCCGCGGTGAACTCCCGCCCGATGGTCGCCGCCACGCCCAGCAGTCCGGCGGTGCCGACGGAGAGCTGCGCGAGCCGGGCGCCGATGACGGCCTGGACGCGCGGGGTGAGGCCGCCGTGGGCCTGCCCGCCCGCGCGCAGGGCCTCGACCAGGAAGAGCGGGTTGCCCTCGCTGTCCGCGTGCAGCCGGTCGGTGCCCGCCTCCGTCCCCGTGAGCCGGCGCACCAGGGCGGCGGTCTCCCGGCGGGTGAGCGGCCCGAGTTCCAGCTCCGTGCAGCGGCCCAGCGCCCGCAGTCCGCCCAGCACCTCGTGCAGGGGGTGTCCGGGGTCGGTCTCCTCGGGGCGGGCCGTGCCCACCACCAGCAGCCGGCCGCCGGCCGGCCCGCCGCGCTCCCGCGGGGCCCCCCGCACCAGGAAGTGCAGCAGCCGCAGCGACTCCCCGTCGAACCGGTGCAGGTCGTCGGCGAGCAGCAGCACCGGCCGTCCGACGGCGTCCACGGCGCGCGCGACGGCCCCGAACAGCCGCTGCCGCTGCTCGTCCGGGGGCAGGAGTTCCGGCGGCCCGGTGGCGGTCAGCTCCGGCAACAGCCGGGACAGTTCGTCCCGCAGGCCGGCGTCCAGCCGGTCCACGGCGGCCCGCAGCGCGGGGGTGCGCAGCCAGGCCGCCACGGGCGCGTACGCCAGGCGGCCCTCCGCCGCGTACGCCCGCGCGGTCGCCGTGACGGCTCCACGGCGGGCCACCCGGGCCGCGAAGTCCTCGGCGAGGCGGGTCTTGCCGATGCCGGGGTCTCCGGTGAGCAGCACGAGTTCCGGGCGGCCGGTCCGCGCGGTGCGCCACGCCTCGGTGAGCCGCCGCCGCTGTGCGGTCCGTCCCACGAGCTCCGGGTCCCCGGGCGGCGCCGGCCGGTCGGGAGGGGCGGCGGAGGGAACGGAGGGGGCCGGGCGGGGCGCGGACAGCAGTGCGGCGTAGGCGGCGCGCGTCTGCGGCGACGGGGCGACGCCCAGTTCGCGCTCCAGCACCGCCACGCACGCGTGGTAGGCGCGGACCGCGCGCGCCCGGTCGCCGAGGGCGGCGTGGACGCGCATCAGCCCGCGGTGGGCGGACTCCCGTACGGGGTCCTCCTGGACCAGCCGTTCCAGGTGGCCGACGGCGGCCCGGTGGTCGCCGGACCGGTGCGCGAGCGCGGCCAGTTCCTCCAGGGCGTCGGTGAACTCCGCCCGCAGCCGTTCCCGTTCCGGTACGACCCACGCGTCGTCGCAGTCCGCGAGCAGTTCGCCGGTGTAGGCGGCGACCGCCTCGGCCAGGGCGGGCGCGCGCCGCCCGGCGGGCAGCGCGCGGGCCCGTTCCAGCGCCGACTCGAACGCGGTGACGTCGAGCGCGCAGGCCGCGTCGGCCCGCCAGGCGACGGTGCGCGCGGTGACCTCCAGGACGTGGTCGACGTCCGGTACCGCGCCGCGCAGGGTGTGCAGCAGGTGGCGCAGGTTGGTGCGGGCCTGCGCCTCGGACGACTCGGGCCACAGCAGGCCCGCGAGCCGGCCGCGCGGCTGCGGCTCGTCCCGGTGCAGGACCAGGTAGCCGAGCAGGGACTCGGCCCGTGCGGACGCCGGCCGCCAGGGCGGGCCCCCGGCCGGTCCCATCCGGAACCGGCCCAGCACCCGTACCACGACCTCCCGCACACCGCCAGTGTCGCGCCGACGGGCGCGGACCGCGCCCCGCGCGTCAGGCCCCGGCGGGCCGCAGCCTCAGGGAGATGCTGTTGATGCAGTACCGCTGGTCGGTGGGCGTCGGATACCCCTCACCCTCGAACACGTGCCCGAGGTGCGAGCCGCAGCGGGCGCAGCGCACCTCGGTGCGCACCATGCCGTGGGACCGGTCCTCCACCAGTTCCACGGCGTCGGTGTCCTTCGGGTCGTAGAAGGACGGCCAGCCGCAGTGCGACTCGAACTTGGTGTCCGAGGTGAACAGCTCGGCGCCGCAGGCGCGGCAGGAGTACACGCCCTCGGTTTTGGTGTCGGTGTACTCGCCGGTGAAGGCGGGCTCCGTGGCCGCCCGGCGCAGGACGGCGTACTCGGACGGCGTCAGTTCCGCGCGCCACTGCTCGTCCGGCTTCTCCACGTCGTACGGCATGTGCCTCGAGCCCCTCACTTCGACAGACGGTCCAGGATCCGCGGGCCGAGGTCGGTGACGTCGCCCGCTCCCATGGTGAGAACGAGGTCACCGGGCTTCGCCATTCCCGCGACGGCCCCGGGGATCTCCGCCTTGTCGGGCACCGCCGTCACGTCCGCGCCGGCCGCGCGGGCCGCGTCGATGATCAGCTCGCTGGTGACGCCGGGGATCGGGTCCTCGCGGGCCGGGTAGACGTCCAGCACGAGCGAGGCGTCGGCCAGGGCCAGGGACTGCCCCATCTCCTTGCCCAGCTCCCGGGTGCGGGAGAACAGGTGCGGCTGGAAGACGACGAGGATGCGGGCGTCGCCGGCGGCGGCGCGCATGGCCTCCAGGTCGGCGGTCATCTCGGTGGGGTGGTGCGCGTAGGAGTCGATCACCTGTACGCCGGCCGCCTCGCCCTTGAGCTGGAGGCGCCGCTTCACCCCGGTGTACGCGGCCAGCGCCGGGGCCAGTTCGGCGGCCGGGACGCCGAGCGCCACGCCCGCGGCGAGCGCGGCCACCGCGTTGTGCGCGTAGTGCCGGCCGGGGACCGACACGGTGAAGGTGAGCGGGGCGCCGTCCAGCTCGACGGTCACCTCGCTCCTCAGCCCCTGCGGGACGACCGACAGGATCCGCACGTCGGCGTCGTCCGACTCGCCGTACGTCACGGTCCGCACCGAGCCGTCCAGCCGCCGGTTCAGCTCCCGCGCCCCCTCGTGGTCCGCGGAGATCACCAGGGTGCCGCCGGGCACGATCCGGCCGACGAACGTCTCGAAGGACTGGTGGATCTCCTCCATGGACGCGTAGTTGGCGTGGTGGTCCAGCTCCACGTTGAGGATGATCGCGACCTCGGGCGCGTACTTGTGGAAGCTGCGGTCCGACTCGTCCGCCTCGGCGACGAAGATCTCGCCCTCGCCGTGCAGCGCGTTGGAGCCGGGGGCGTCCAGGTCGCCGCCGATCGCGTACGACGGGTTCCGGCCCAGCTCGGTCAGGGACACGGCCAGCATGGAGGTGGTGGTGGTCTTGCCGTGGGTGCCGGCCACCGCGATCGGGCGCAGGCCGTCCATCAGGGCGGCGAGGGCGTCGGAGCGGTGCACCACCGGGACGCCCAGCTCGGCCGCGCGGAGCAGTTCGGGGTTGTCCTCCCGGATCGCGGAGGAGACGACCACGCAGCTGGCGTCGTCGGCCAGGTGCCCGGCGGCGTGCCCGATGTGCACGGTGGCGCCCAGCGCGCGCAGCGCCTCGGCGGTCGCGGAGTCCTTGGCGTCGCTGCCGGCCACCTTCGCGCCGCGCTGGGCGAGGATCTTGGCGATGCCCGACATCCCGGCGCCGCCGATGCCGATGAAGTGCGGTCGGTCCATGGCGGGGGGAAGGCCGGGTGCCATGCGTGTTCTCCCAGTGGTGCGACGAGCGGTACGACGGTCTGCGCGCCCTCGCGGGACGGCGCCGCCCCAGCCTATGCCTTGCTGTGCGAGAAGAGTTTCAGCACCGGCACCCCCACCTTGTGCCGGGCCCGGGAGGCCCAGTCGCGGTGGAAGAACTCCTCCACGTAGTGCGGGTCGGTCAGGACGATCACCTCGTCCGCCCCGACCTCCTCGACCAGGGTCTTCAGCGCGTCCAGCGGGTGGTCCTCGACGAGGCGGCCCTCGGCCTCGTCGCCGGAGGCGCGCAGGGCCTGCAGGGACACCTCCAGGGCCCGCTGCCCCGTGCTCATGGCCTCCTCGCCCTCGGGGGTCTCGCCCTCGCGGACGGCCTCGTCGAGCTCGCCGAGCGCGACGTCGTCGATGGCCCGCAGCAGCCGGTCCGCCTGCTCGCCGCGCGGCTGGAGCAGGACGTGGAAGGAGACCGGCTCGTCACCGTGCAGGGTGGTGACGAACTCCACGTCGGCGGACGTCAGGGCCTTCTCGATCATCAGTACGCTTGTGAACACCAGGCGCCCCTTACTCCTCGGAGAGCCCGCGGGCCCTCTCTGTTCCGTGGGCCGGACCGGGCCCCGCGGAAACCGTCTGCCCCGTGTTCGCACGGGTGCCGCCGGGACCAGTGTGCCCGTCGCCACTCCGAGCGGACCGGATTGTTCCGCCGATTACCGGACCGACCGTCACCATCGAGCGTCTTCCCGGATGTTCCGGACCGCCGCTCAGGACCGCCGGTCCCGCCGTTCCCGCTGGTAGCGCGTGAACAGGAACCCGTCCTCCTCCAACATCGACTTCAGCGCGAAACGCCGCGGAAGTGTTACCGAGGGGCCACCGGCGATGCGCTGTGCGTCACCGGCGGTGAGCATCGGCGAGACGGTCAGGCAGAGCTCGTCCAGCACCCCGGCCGCCACCAGCTGCCCCAGCAGCCGCGGTCCGCCCTCGGTCAGCAGCCGGGTGTGCCCCAGGTCCGCCAGGGCCCGGACCATCCGCACGGGGTCCACGCCGGCGCCCTCCCCGGCGGCCACCACCCGCGCGCCCGCCCTCTCGGCGGCGGCGACGCGGTCCGGGGCCGCCCCCGAGCCCGTCAGGACCAGGGTGGGCACCAGGGGGGAGGTGAACAGCGGGAGGGAGAAGTCCAGGTCCAGGCTCGCCGTCACCACCGCGATCACGGGCGCCGGCCCCTGCCCGGCCGCCTCCCGCGCCGCCGCGAACTCGGCACGCGCGCGGGCCGGACGGTAGCCCTCCTGCCGTACCGTCTCCGCGCCGACGACCACGACGTCGGCGAGCGCCCGCAGGGTGCCGAAGATCCGCATGTCGGCCGCGCAGGAGATGGGCTGGGAGCGGCCGTCGTGCTGGGCGGCGCCGTCCAGGGTGGACACCATGTTGGCCCGCAGCCACGGCTCCCGGCCCCGGGGCCCCGGGGCCGGGTAGGCGTAGGCGGCGGCCAGCTCGGCCAGGCCCCACTCCCGGGCGCCGCCGCGCGGGGCGCCGGCCTCCCCGGCGGGAGCTGCTGTTTCGTCGGTCACAGGGAACAGGCGTCGCATGCCGTGCAGTGTTCCACGCCACGTAGCATGGGGAACCGTGTCGTCCTCCACCGCCTCCCGTCCCGGTCCGATAGCCGACGTGGCTCCGCTGTCCCTGTGCGCCCGCGAGCCGCACGTCCCCGCGGACCGGCTCGTCGCCGAGATGGTGCCGCCGCCGCGGTTCGACGCGGTCCGCTTCGCCACCTACATCCCGGACCCGAACCAGCCGAGCCAGACCGAGGCCGTGCGCGTCCTCGAGGGCTTCGCGGCGGGCCTCGGCGGGGCCCCGGCCGGCGACTCGGGCCGGCGCAGGCTGTTCGGCTTCGGCAGGGCGCCGAGGAAGACCCCGGCCGGCCCGCGCGGCGTCTACCTCGACGGCGGCTACGGCGTCGGCAAGACCCACCTGCTGGCCTCCCTGTGGCACGCCACCGAGGCCGAGCCCTCGCGCAAGGCGTTCGGCACCTTCGTGGAGCTGACCAACCTGGTCGGCGCGCTCGGCTTCCAGCAGACGGTGAGGACCCTCTCCGGGCACCGCCTGCTGTGCATCGACGAGTTCGAGCTGGACGACCCGGGCGACACCGTGCTCGTCTCCACCCTGCTCGGCAAGCTGGTCGAGGCGGGCGTCGCGCTCGCCGCCACCTCGAACACGCTGCCGGGCAAGCTCGGCGAGGGCCGGTTCGCCGCCGCCGACTTCCTGCGCGAGATCCAGGGCCTGTCGGCCCACTTCCGCACCCTGCGCATCGACGGCGAGGACTACCGCCACCGCGGTCTGCCCGAGGCGCCGCCGCCGCACTCCGACGAGCTGGTGACCAGGACGGCGCACACCGTCGGGGGCGCCTCGCTCGACGCCTTCCCGGACCTGCTGGAGCACCTCGCGAAGGTCCACCCCAGCCGCTACGGCGCCCTCACCGACGGGATCCGTGCGGTGTGCCTCACCGATGTGCGGCCGGTGCCGGACCAGTCGACCGCGCTGCGGCTCGTCGTCCTCGCGGACCGGCTCTACGACCGCGAGGTGCCCGTGCTCGCCTCGGGACTGCCGTTCGACCGGCTGTTCAGCGAGGAGATGCTGGAGGGCGGCTACCGGAAGAAGTACTTCCGGGCGATTTCCCGGCTCACCGCGCTGGCCCGGGACGCGGGACGGCTCGCCGGAACCCGGTGAACGGGTTTCCGACACCCGACCGAATCCCCTCCCCCTGAGGGGCGGTTCACGCCAATCCACCTCTGCTTTTCAGGCTCCCCGCGGCCTGAAACACGAAATTAACCCTGCAAAGGCCTTTGCAGGGTTAATGTGTTTCTTGACCAACCGTTGACCAAGCGTTGGCACGCAGAAGAGGTGCGAACCACCTTGAGGGAAAGGCATGTTCCGAGGTGGGCGGGCTCCGGCCGTCCACTCGGCCCTTGCTGCCGCTTTACCCGCGCTTCACTTCCCCATGACCTGCAGCCTTCGCACCCGCGTATACGGCCCGCCAGGTAAGGGCCAAGGCTCATCCGGGAGCCCGCGGGTCCCCCCACCACCTTCGTCGTGCCCGTCCGACGCGTCCCCACTGCGCGCCAGGAGGATCACCAGATGCAGCCCCTCATCGACAACGCCCGCACGTTCGGACAGCGCCCTGAGGAGTTCGCCCGCCTCGCCGAGGGGCAATCCCCCGACGTCCTGTTCATCACCTGCTCCGACTCCCGGGTCGTCCCGGCCCTGATCACGGGCGCCCGCCCCGGCGAGCTCTTCGAGCTGCGCACCGCGGGGAACATCGTCCCGCCCTACGCCACCACCGCCCCCGCGGGCGAGACGGCCACGATCGAGTACGCGGTACAGGTGCTCGGCGTCAAGCACGTCGTGGTCTGCGGCCACTCCCACTGCGGAGCCGTCGGCGCGGTGGTGCGCCACGAGGACCTGACGGCCGTACCCGCCGTACGCGACTGGCTCGCGCACGCCGCGGACGAGCCCGAGTGCACCGATCCCAGCGACCCGACGGTCGCCGAAGCCGTGCAGAACCACGTGCTGACGCAGCTGCTGCGGCTGCGCTCCTACCCGTGCATCGAGCAGCGCATCGAGGCCGGTGAACTCCAGTTGCACGGCTGGTACTACGAAGTCCACACCGGGACCGTGCACGAATACCGCGCCGAGTCCGACACGTTCAAGGCGCTCTGAGGGAACCGATGACCATGCTGTCGAAGTTCCCTCATCTGAGGCAGGACCTCCTCGCCTCCATCGTCGTCTTCCTGGTCGCCGTGCCCCTGTGCGTCGGCGTGGCGGTCGCCTCCGGCGTTCCGGCCGAGGTGGGCCTGGTCACCGGCATCGTGGGCGGACTCGTCACCGGGCTCATGCGCGGCAGCAGCCTGCAGGTGTCCGGCCCGGCCGCCGGCATGACCGTGCTGGTCTTCGAGGCCGTCAGCGAGTTCGGCGTGGCCACGCTCGGTGTGATCGTGCTCTTCGCCGGTCTGCTCCAACTCGCCATGGGCTTCCTCGGAATCGGCCGCTGGTTCAGGGCGATCTCCGTCTCCGTCGTCGAGGGGATGCTCTGCGGCATCGGCCTGGTGATCATCGCAGGCCAGCTCTACGCGGCGGCGGGCATGAGGGCGCCGGAGACCGGCATAGGCAAGATCGTGGGGCTGCCCGGGGCGTTCGCCGACGCCCTCGGCAGCACGGAAGCCCTGGCCTCCCTCGCGATAGGCGCGGGCACCGTCGCCGTCGTCGTGCTGTGGAAGAAGACGCCCAAGGGGGTGCAGGCCCTGCCCGGCGCCCTCGCCGCGGTGATCCTGGCCACGGTCGCCTCCTCGGCCTTCAGCCTGCCGGTCGCCACCGTGCAGGTGGAGGGTCTGCTCGGTGTCGTCCAGCCGCCGGGGGCCGAGGCGTTCGGCGAGCTGGTCAGTCCGGCCATCTGGGGCACCATCGTCGCATTCGCGCTGATCGCCTCGGCGGAGAGCCTGTTCAGCGCGGCGGCCGTGGACCGGCTGCACAACGGTCCGCGCACCGAGTACAACAAGGAAATGATCGCCCAGGGCGCGGGTAACACGGTGTGCGGTCTGCTCGGCGCGCTGCCGCTGACCGCGGTGATCGTGCGCAGCTCCGCCAACGTCAACGCGGGCGCGAAGACCAAGGCCTCGCGTGTGCTGCACGGCGTGTGGCTGCTGCTGTTCGCCGCCGCGATGCCGTGGGCCCTGGCACTGATCCCGCTGCCCGCCCTGGCCGGCATCCTGGTGCACGCGGGCTGGAAGCTGATCCCGTTCCGCCAGACCGCCGCGCTGTGGCGGGGTCACAGGGGCGAGGCGCTGATCCTCGTCGTGACCGCCGTGTCGATCGTCGCGGTGAACATGTTCGAGGGCGTGCTGATCGGTCTGGCCCTGTCGGTCGTCAAGACGGCCTGGCAGGCCTCGCACGCGAAGCTGGAGGTCATAGACAAGGGCGCGGGACCGATCCAGGTGTACCTGTCGGGCAACGCGACCTTCCTGCGGCTGCCGAGGATCCTCGACACCCTGGAGGCGCTGCCCGAGGACCGCCCGGTCGAACTGGACCTGTCCGGGGTCCACCACCTCGACCACGCCTGCCGTACGGCGCTGGAGAACTGGGCCGAGCGGCACGGTGCGGCCGGCACGTCCCCGGTGAGGGTCACCGGGGACGGGAAGACCGCGCGACCGGAGAACGAGGAGCCGGCCACCGCCGTCTAGGGCACGCGCCGAGCGGTGACCGGTCTGCGGATGCGCTCTCACGGCCCGGCCCGGCAGGCACTCCCCCGCGACCCGGGCGCGACGGCGGATCCCGAGCGGGAGGTCAGCGGGCCGGAGGCGTGATCCGGCGGTTCCGTACCCGGGGGCGGTGGCGGGAGACGCCGCAGGGGCCCGGCGCTCGGCCGACCGCCGCAGCGCCTCGTACCGGCGGGCACGGCGCGTCGGTCGACGGGTGCGGTTGCCGTCGGGGTCGGCGACGACGAAGGTGCCGCCGGACACGACCGGGGTGTCGGTGCGTACGGCTGCGGTGAGGCGCCTGGGCCGGCCGAAGGAGCGTCATGTCCGCTGGGAGTTCTTCGGAGCCGCTGCTCAGTCCGGTGTCCGCCGACCACGGGGCAGACGAGCGGGTGGACCGGAATGCGGCCGAAGAGGCCCCGGGGACCGGCCTCCCGAACGACTGCAAGGCGTTCATGTCCGTCTACGGCGCGGGGGACGCCGGGGAACGCGGCGTCCCGCTGCCGCGCGTTGCACGCCGGTCGTCCAGGAGGTACGACGATGTCCGAGGTGGTCGACGTCGACGACGGATGTCAGGCGTCGGTTCGACGACCGCGGCCGACGCGTGCTCATCGGCCGCCCCGGCACCTCCTTGCCGTCCCGATGCCCCGGCCTGCGAGAGTGGTCCCATGCTGCTGGATCCCGAGAACACCCTGTTCGTCCGTGGGGCCACGCCCGTGCTCCTGCTGGCCGGCGCGCCCGTCCACGACGCCCTGCCGCTCCTGACCGCGCCGGACGGCGCGGTGCCCCTGTGCGAGGGCTGGAGCATCGTTCCCCGACTCACCCTGTGCGTCGTGGACGGGCCCGGGGACCACGGGCTCGTCGTCCCCGCTCTCGCCGCGCCGGTGGTCGGCGGAGCCGACGACGGCACGGCACCGAGCGGCATGGGCGACTGGTGCGCGGACGCCGAGCGGGCCGGCGGAGCGGTCGTCCTGTCGTTGGACCGCCTGCCCGAGGCACTCGACTGGTCCGCCCTGCTGTCCTCGGACACCGCCCGCGGCGGCTTCGTGCCCGCCCCGGCCTGACCGCGGAAGCGTCGGCCCCGCCGAGCGGCACCGCGCCTGCCGGCCCTGCGAGCCCCGAACCCCTGGCTTCCTCGCCCCGGAGCGACTTGGACGGGCACCTGACCTCGAGCTGCTGCGGTTCTCACCTGCTCCGGTGGTCCGTAGGCACCCGTGCCTGCCCGCCGCTGCGCACCGGCGTGGTCACGCAGTCGGACGCTCACCGCTGTCGCGAGGGCACGGGGCCGTACGGCTCACCGGGGGCGTGGCGTCAGCCTGACGTCTTGCAGACGATCGCTGTGGCAGCGAAATCGGGCTCCCTGCCGGTGTAGGCGGTGAGGCCGCGCTCCGGGTCGGCCGTCGGCGTCGGCGTCGGCGTCGGGCATTCCGGGGCAGAACTCGATGACGACGGCTCCGGCCGGGGACCCGACGTCGGCTCGATCCCATCGTTGATCGATTCCGTGAACGACCAACCGGCGACAGTCAGCACGAGCCAACCGCCGACCAGCCACCCCTTCGTGCGCCCGCTCATCACGCCCCCCGTCCGGAACCCCACGGCGAGCAGCAAGTCTGCCAGCCGAACGGCATCACGCCTCACGGACCACCGCGTCAGGGGAGGAGCCGGGTGACCTCCCTCCGGAGGCCGGCCCGTCGGGCACGACGCGGACGGCATGGCCCAGGACCGGATACCGGGCATATCGTTGCATGAGCGGATGCAAGTGTACGCAGCGGACCTCTGGACGGGAGGTCGTCATGCTCGAGGAGCTGCTCACCGCGGCCGTCACGGTCGGTGCCACGGGCACCGTCTACCTCGCCGCGGCGGCCCGGGTCGTCAAGCAGTACGAGCGCGGGGTGGTCTTCCGCCTCGGCCGGCTCCACGGTGACGTGCGCCCGCCCGGGTTCACCCTCGTCGTACCCGGCGTGGACCGGCTGCGCAAGGTCAACCTGCAGATCGTCACGATGCCGGTGCCGGCCCAGGAGGGCATCACCCGGGACAACGTGACCGTGCGGGTCGACGCGGTCGTCTACTTCAAGGTCGTGGACGCGGCGGCGGCGATCGTCAACGTCGAGGACTACCGGTTCGCGGTCTCCCAGATGGCGCAGACCTCGCTGCGGTCGATCATCGGCAAGAGCGATCTGGACGATCTGCTGTCCGACCGCGAGAAGCTCAACCAGGGCCTGGAGCTGATGATCGACAGTCCGGCGGTCGGCTGGGGCGTGCAGATCGACCGCGTCGAGATCAAGGACGTCTCCCTGCCCGACACGATGAAGCGGTCCATGGCCCGCCAGGCCGAGGCCGACCGCGAGCGCCGCGCCCGCATCATCAACGCCGACGCCGAGCTCCAGGCGTCCAGGAAGCTGGCCGAGGCGGCCCAGCAGATGGCCCAGACGCCCTCCGCGCTGCAACTGCGCCTGCTGCAGACGATCGTGGCGGTCGCCGCCGAGAAGAACTCCACCCTCGTGCTGCCCTTCCCGGTGGAGCTGCTGCGCTTCCTGGAGCGGGCCCAGCAGACACCGGAGCGGGCCCAGCAGACACCGCCCGGGCACGCGGTGGAGGCCCTCGGGGAGCCCGGGGACCGCGCCCCCGGTCCGTGACACGTGCTACGCGCGTGGTTCCCGTGATCCGCACCAGGTGATAGACACGGCGGGGTCACAGTTCCTGTCCGCCAGCAGGAAGGTTTCCCCATGTCTGAAACCGGGTCCACCGCCGGGTCCGCCACGGACTCCGGCTCCCCCGCGACACGACGTCAGGTGCTCGCCCGGTCCGGTGCCCTAGGGATCGGCATCGCGTTCACCGGCGCCCTCTCCGAACTGTTCGCCGGCACCGCCGCCGCACAGGGCCTCGGGCACGGCGGCTACGGCCCCCTGGTCCCCGACCCCGACGGACTGCTCGACCTGCCGGAGGGTTTCCGCTACCGGGTGCTCTCCCGCGAGGGCGACCGACTGCGCTCCGGCGAGGGTCCGGTCCCCTCCAACCACGACGGCATGGCCGCCTTCGCGGGCCGGCACGGCCGCGTCCACCTCGTCCGCAACCACGAGAACCGCGCCACCGGCCGGGTCCCGGTGCCGGCGGTCGAGGGCCTGACCTACGATCCCGCGGGCAAGGGCGGCTGCACGGCGCTCACCCTGGACTCCCGCGGCAGGGTGCTGTCCGAACGGGTCGCCGTGGCCGGCACGGCCGTCAACTGCGCGGGCGGGCCGACCCCTTGGGGTACCTGGCTGACCTGCGAGGAGACCGAGGACAAGGCGGGCACCAACGGCTACGCCAAGGACCACGGCTTCGTCTTCGAGGTCGACGGCGCCGACCCGCGCCGCACGGGTGCCGTACCCCTGACCGCGATGGGCCGCTTCCAGCACGAGGCGATCGCGGTGGACCCGAAGCGGGGTGTCGTCTACGAGACCGAGGACGCCTTCCAGCGGCCCTTCGGCCTGTTCTACCGCTTCCTGCCGGACAAACCGCTCGGCGGCACCGGCTCGCTGCGCGCGGGCGGCCGGCTCCAGGCGATGCGGGTGCCGGGGGTGCCGGACCTGTCCTCGATCCGGGAGACGGGCGCCCGCTTCGACGGCGTCGAGTGGGTGGACGTACCGGACCCGCAGGCCGTCCACACCCCCATCCGCCACCAGGACTTCGGGCCGAAGGGCATCACCCACGCCCAGAAGCTGGAGGGCTGCTACTGGGGCGGCCGCTCGGTGTACTTCGTGTCGTCCTTCGCCCGCAGCGCGGAGGGTTCGGCGGGCGACCACTACGGGCAGATCTGGCGCTACGACCCGGACCGGCGCCGGCTCACCCTGGTGGTCGTCTTCGGTCCGGACACCGATGTCCAGCTGCCCGGCGAGTCGCCGGACAACATCTGCCTCGCCCCCGGCGGCGGTCTGATGGTCTGCGAGGACGGCGGCGGCGCCCAGCACGTCTACGGCGTCACCCGGCGCGGCGAGGTCTACGCGCTGGCCCGCAACCGCCAGAACACGGGTACGCCCGAGGACCCGGAGTGGGGCGAGTTCGCCGGGGTGGCCTTCTCCCCGGACGGCCGGACGATGTACGTCAACTGCTACGACCCCGGGACGACGTTCGCGGTGACGGGGCCGTGGCGCAGATGACCGCGTGACGGCCCGGCGGCCGGGACGGGAGGGCTCCGCGTCCTCCCTCCCGGCCGTCCGCCTCGGTGCGGGCGGGCGCGGCGGTCAGCCCGCCAGCACGTCGTCCATCTGCCCGACCGACGCCGTCAGCCCCTCGACCATGCCCATCTCGGTCAGCCGGTCCATCTGCTCCCGGCTGTCGAAGACCGAGCGCAGCTCCATCCGGGTCCCGCCGTCGTGCCTGGTGAGGGTCATCCGCACCGAGGTGGCCGGCATCCCGGGGTCCGGCTTGCCGTCCTGGCCGGAGAAGCCGTCGGTGAACTCCAGCGAGGTCGGCGGCGCCACCGAGGTGACCCGCCACCAGCCGCCGTGCTTCTCGCCCTCCGGGCCGGTCATGAAGTACCTGACCTCCCCGCCGGGCGTCAGGTCGTGCTCCTCGAAGGTCGCCGGATAGGTGGGCGGTCCCCACCAGCGCTCCAGCAGCCGCGGGTCGGCCCACAGCCGCCACACCCGTTCGACCGGGGCGGTGAAGTCGGCGATCAGGGTGAGGGTGAGGTGGTCGACGTCCTTGTCCACGCTGGTGACGGTCATCCGTCCGGTCCTTTCCTCGTGTTGCCGTCGGGGCCGGCTTCGGCGTCGTCGTCCGCGAGCAGGCCGGACATCCGGTCCACCCGCGCCCGCCAGGCCGACTCCAGTCCGTCGAGGGCCTGCCGCGCGCGCCCCACCGCGTCGGGATCGGTGCGCACGAGCTGCTCCCGTCCGCGTCGCTGCTTGGTGACCAGACCGGCCCGCTCCAGCACCGTGACGTGTTTCTGCACCGCGGCGAAGCTCATCGGGTACGTCGCGGCCAGACGTGACACGGACAGCTCGTCCCGCACGCAGCGACGCAGTATGTCGCGGCGCGTCGTGTCGGCCAGGGCGTGGAACAGCCGGTCCACGGTCTCGTCGGCGCCGCCGGATCCGGCGGCCACTCCATCTACAACCATTTGGTTGTACAATAGTCCCGTCCGCCCCCGCGCGCAAGCGGAACGCGCGGACGGAGCAGGGGCCGAGCGGAGGGGGCCACTGAACCCGGCGCACCGGGGTACTCGACGCCCATGACGGAGAAGCAGCAGGTCAGCGGCTCGTACTGGCTCCAGACCGCACCGGGTGGCCGGCATGCCGCGCTGGCCGGGGATCTCGACGTGGACGTGGCGGTGATCGGCGGGGGGATCGCCGGACTGTGCACCGCGTGGGAGCTGACGCGGGCCGGAAGGAGCGTCGCGGTGCTGGAGGCGGGGCGGATCGCGGCCGGCGTCACCGGGCACACGACCGCCAAGGTCACCGCCCTGCACACACTGATCTACGACAAGCTGCGCCGCACCCGCGGCGACGAGGGCGCGCGCCTGTACGCCCGCTCCCAGTCGGAGGCGATCGAGCACCTCGCCGGCGTCGCGACGGAGCTCGGCGTCGACTGCGAGTGGGAGCGCCGCAGCGCGTACACCTTCACCGGTGACGCGGGCCGGGTCGAGGAGCTGCGCGCGGAGGCGAGGGCCGCGCGGGAGGCGGGGCTGCCGGCCTCGTTCACGACGGAGACCGGGCTGCCGTTCCCGGTGGCGGGCGCGGTCGAGGTGACCGGCCAGGCGCAGTTCCACCCGCGCAAGTTCCTGCTGGCCCTCGCCGACGACCTGGTGGCGCGCGGCGGACGCGTCCACGAGGACACCACCGTCCTCGGCCTGGAGGAGGGCGAGCCCTGCCGCCTGTCCACCGCGTCCGGGGCCACGGTGACCGCCCGGGACGTCGTGGTCGCCACCCACTACCCGATCTTCGACCGGGCCCTGCTGTTCACCCGTCTCTCCCCGCGCCGCGAACTGGTCGTCGCCGGCCCCCTCCCCGCCGGCCAGGACCCCGAGGGCATGTACATCACCCCCGACGAGAACACCCACTCGGTGCGCACGGCCCCCTACGGCGAGGACGGCACCCGGCGCCTGCTCGTGATCACCGGGGAGCACTTCACCCCGGGCACCGGCGACACCCGGGCCCGCTTCGACCGCCTGGCCGCCTGGGCGCGCGAGCACTTCCCCGACATGGAGGTCACCCACCGCTGGGCCACCCAGGACAACGACCCCACCGACACCGTGCCGCTGGTCGGCCCGCTGCACCACGGCGCCCGGCACGCCTACGTCGCCACCGGCTTCGGCGGCTGGGGCATGAGCGGCGGGGTGATGGCGGGCCTGCTGCTCACCGCGCAGATCACCGGCGAGGAGTGCGCGTGGAGCGGGCTGTACGACCCGCGCCGGCTGGCTCCGGCCGTGCGCGAGGCGCCGTCCTTCCTCAAGACCCAGGCCGAGGTCGCCCGGCACTTCGTCGGCGACCGGCTGCGCCCCTCGCCGCCGGTGGAGTCCCTGCCCCCCGGCGAGGGCGCCGTGGTCCGCGCCGACGGCGACCGGCTCGCGGTCTACCGCGACGAGGACGGCACCCTGCACGCGGTCTCCGCCCGCTGCACCCACCTGGGCTGCCTGGTGAACTTCAACTCCGCCGAACGCGCCTGGGAGTGCCCCTGCCACGGCTCCCGCTTCGACACCGACGGCAAGGTCGTCCAGGGTCCGGCGACCCGGCCGCTGGAGCGCCGGGACATCTGAAGCGGCGCGGGAGCCGTACCCCGGCCGGGTGACACCGGCCCGCGCCCCGGCACGCGGCGCGACGAAAGGGGCAAATCCCATCATATCTTCGTACGGTGATCACACGTGTACGTCACGTGGCCGCGCTCTGTGCCCTGGGCACCGCGCTCACCGCCTGCGCCACCGTCCAGCCCCCGCAGCAGCGGCCCCGCCCCGCCCCCTCCTCCCCCGCCGTACGGTCGTCGCCGCCCACCCTCGCCCCGGGCCCCTCGGGCCTGACCCCGGTGTTCCGCAACGGCCCCCGCACCCCCGGCGACAAGGCGGTGGCGCTCACCTTCGACGCCGACATGACCGCCGACCAGGGCCCGAGGGCCGCGGCGGGCGAGCGCTTCGACCACCCGCGGCTGATCGCCGCCCTGCGGACGCTGGAGGTGCCGGCCACGGTGTTCATGACGGGCCGGTGGGCCGAGGAGTACCCGGACCAGGCCCGCTCCATCGGCCGGGACCCGCTGTTCGAGGTCGCCAACCACTCCTACAGCCACTACGCCTTCACCGCCGGCTGCCACGGCCTGCCGACCGTCCCCGCGGACCGGATGCGGGCGGACGTGGAGCGGGCGTACACCGCCTTCCGCGAGGTCGGGGTGGAGGACCCGATGCCGTACTTCCGCTTCCCCGGCGGCTGCTACGACCGGGTGGCGCTCAGGGCGCTGACCCCGACGGGCGTCACGGCGGTGCAGTGGGACGTGGTCGGCGGCGACGCGTTCGCCACGGACGCGGAGGCGGTGGCCCGGCAGGTCCTGGACGGGGTGCGGCCGGGTTCGGTGGTCGTCCTGCACTGCACGCGCAGCGCGGCCCCGACGACCGAGCGGGCGGTACGGACGATCGTCCCGGAGCTGCGCCGCAGGGGCTACCGGTTCGTGAAGGTCTCCGAGCTGATCGGGGCGGCGGACGGACGGGGCTGAGCGTCCTACGCTGGACACATGAGCGACGACGACTACTGCCTGATCGACGTGTCCAGGCCGCCGAAGGCCGACGGCCCGCCGTACGCGGAGTGCGTGCTGTGCCGGGAGCCGACGGAGTATCCGGAGTCGTACAAGGGCGTCACCCTGTGCCCGGTCTGCGAGTGGCGCGAGGCCGAGCGCACGTCCTGCTCGGGCTGACGGCGGTGCGCGGCCGCTTGGCAGACTGGACCCGTGAGCACTGATCAGACGCCTGCCGCCGACAGCCCCTTCCGCCCCGACCCGGGTGCCCGCGACGAGGCACCCCAGTTCGTCCTGCCCCTGGTGGTCCGCATCGAGCGGGCGGCGCCCCCGCCCCGTACGGACGCACTGGAGACGGCGGCCCGCGCGGTCCTGGTGATGCTGGCCGACGAGCGCTCGGTGGGCGAGGGCGAGTGGGCGCGGGCGGTGCGGGACTGGCAGGACGCCCGGATCCGCAAGGTGGTGCGCCGGGCGCGCGGCGCGGAATGGCGCCGCGCGGAGGCCCTTCCCGGCATCACCGTCACCGGCAAGTCGGCGGAGGTCCGCGTCTTCCCGCCCGTCCCCCTGGACGGCTGGCCCAAGGACCTGGCCCGTCTCCAGGTCTCCGGCACCGACCTCGACGACCCGGAGACCCCGCCCCCGGCGGACCCGGCCGCCCCCGTCCTCTGGCTCAACCCCGACCTGGACATGTCGGCCGGCAAGGCCATGGCCCAGGCGGGCCACGGCGCGCAGCTGGCCTGGTGGGAACTGCCGGACGAGGACCGCACGGCCTGGCACGCCGCCGGCTTCCCCCTCACCGTCCGCACCGCGGACCCGTCCCGCTGGGGCGACCTGGTGACCGGCGGCCTCCCCACCGTCCGCGACGCGGGCTTCACGGAGATCGCCCCCGGTTCCTGCACGGTGGTGGCGGACCATCCGGCGCTGCGGTGACACCGGGGGGCGACGAGCGGGACCCCTCGGTGGGGCCCGCAGGCGCGGCCCGGCGGACGCGGCCCCGGGACGGCGGGTCGCCGTCGCCCGCGCCCGGCTCGGGCGCCGCCAGTGCGGCGCTGCGGCGCCGGAAGGAGCGGGCCTGTCCGGTCGGCAGCAGGAGGTCGGCGCCGGTCAGGGAGAGCCGCAGCGCCTCCAGGCCGCCCGCGGTGCCGACGGGCAGCGCCACCAGGGCGAGCAGTCCGTAGCAGACCGCGAAGACGACCAGGCTGGGGACGGTGTGCCTGATGCCGATCAGTCCGAAGCCGAACACCGCCTGGACGGCGTCCGTCAGCACCACGAGGAGGACGACGGGCAGGAGGTCCAGCACCTGGTCCCGCAGGCCGGTGTCCTCGGTGAACAGCGAGACCACCGGGGTGCGCGCCGCCACCAGGAGCAGCGCCAGGGCGCGGACGGCGCACGGGGCCACCAGGACACCCGCCCGGACGCTGCGCCTGACCTCCCGTACGTCACCGGCCTCCACCGGGGCGGCCATGAGCGGCACGGTCGCCTGGCCCACCGCCACCGCCGCGCCGAACATGAGGTTCACCAGGGACAGGGAGATGCTGTGCACGGCCGCGCCGTCGGTGCTCACCCGGGCCGCGGAGAACGCGAGGACGCCCAGGACGGCGAACTCGACGAGCACGGTGGCCGCGAGCGGGACGCCGACCCCGGCCAGCTCGATCACCTCGCGCGGACTCGGACGCCCCGGCCGCAGCGACCTCCCGGCCGACACCGCGTGCCGGCGCAGCTGGAGGTGCGCCAGGGAGGCGTTGATCGCGCCGGAGGCGAGCATGGCGATGCCGGCACCGGGCAGACCGAGCCCCTCGAACGAACCGACGCCGCCCACCAGGACCAGCGGGAGCACGACGGCGGCGCCCGTGCCGGCCATCCCGGAGCGCATCACCGCCCTGCCCCTGCCGAGCCCGACGAGTGCGGACGTCGCGGCGGAGGCGGCCGACGTCACGAGCACGCTGCAGGCGAGGAGGTACGGGAAGGCGCCCAACGCGTCGAGGGTGGTCCGCGGCGCTCCGCCGGCCCTGCCGATCAGCGGCACGGAGGCGACCGCCGCGGCGCCCGGCAGTCCGACGCAGATCCCGAGTCACATGCCGTTGCGCAGGACGGGCAGCAGCTCGTCGGCGTCGTCCTTGTGGGCCGCCACGAACGGCACGACTCCGCGCATGGCCCCGGAGACCGCGGCGGTGGCCGGGCCGAACACGGCCAGCGTGACGGCGAGCGCCGCGAGCGAGGCCGTGGCGTGCCGTCCCAGGACGGCCGTGTCCACCAGGGACGCCGCGGACGAGGCGACCATCGTCAGGTAGAGCGGGAGTGCGGCACCGGCGATCCGCCGCGCCCTCTTCGCCCCCTCCGGGCCGGCCGGCTCGCCTTCAGCCATGGCTCCCGGTGTCCTCCCTCTCCTCCCTCACCGGCGGACGGAGGGCTCGGCCCTCTTGATCATGTCCATGATTCCGTCAGCGCGGCATCCGCCGCAGCAAGCCCGTTCCGCACCGGTCGTGTCCCCCCGTCGAGGCCGCGGGCCGTGGTCTCGCGGCCCGGGGGGCCGGTCTGCGGGAGCGGGCGGACGGCCCGGGTCCCCGGGGCCGGGATGAACGGCCGGCACCGGCCGCACGTACTCATCGGCACCGGACCCGGGCGGCCCGTCCCGAAGCTCAAATGTTGCTCTGAAGGTGTCCGCCACAGGGTTCGGGGGCCGGCTGCGGGGTCATACCCCCGTCACGTCCGGAGAGGACGTCCGGCGGGGGCCGGAACAGCCGGGTGACCGGGGAAGCCGGGTGACCGGGGAAGCCGGGTGGAGGAGGGGACGATGGTGCGACTGGGGACGGGGATCGGGTGGCGGCCGGAGATCGCCGGTGCCGTGGAGGGCATGCCGGGGATCGACTGGGTCGAGGTCGTGGCCGAGAACGTCTGCCCGGGGCATCTGCCCGAGTCGCTGACGCGGCTGCGCGGGCGCGGGGTGACCGTCGTGCCGCACGGGGTCTCGCTGGGGCTGGGCGGTGCCGAGCGGCCCGACGAGGGACGGCTGGCCGCCCTCGCCGAGCGGGCCACGGCTCTCGGGTCGCCGCTGGTCACCGAGCACATCGCGTTCGTGCGGGCGGGCGGGGCGCTGACCGCCTCGCCGCGGCTCGAGGCGGGGCACCTGCTGCCCGTGCCGCGCACCCGCGACGCCCTCGACGTGCTGTGCGAGAACGTCCGCATCGCCCAGGACGCGCTGCCCGTGCCGCTCGCCGTGGAGAACATCGCCGCGCTGATCTCCTGGCCCGGCGAGGAGATGACCGAGGGTCAGTTCCTGTACGAACTGGCCGACCGCACCGGCGTGCGGCTCCTCATCGACGTGGCCAACCTGCACACCAACCACGTCAACCGCGGCGAGGACCCGGCCGAGGCGCTCGCCGAACTGCCCCTGGAGGCCATCGCGTACGTCCACGTCGCCGGCGGCGTCGAGCGGGACGGCGTGTGGCACGACAGCCACGCCCATCCCGTCCCCGGCCCCGTGCTCGACGTCCTCACCGACCTCGCGGCCCGGGTCTCCCCTCCCGGCGTGCTGCTGGAGCGGGACGAGAACTTCCCGGAACCGGCCGAGCTGGAAGGCGAGTTGAGGGCCATCCGGGACGCCCTGGAGAAGGGTGCCGGTCGACGGGCCGAGGAGGAGGCCCGGTCGGGTGCCGCGGAGGCGGCCGCGGGTGCGCCTCCCGTCCGGCCGGAGGCGGAACGGGGGTCCTGCGGGCCCTCCCGGCAGCGGCTCGCCCTCGCGCAGACCGCGCTGCTGTCCGCGCTGGTCGCCGGGACGCCCGTGCCCGAGGGGTTCGACCGGGTGCGGATGGGGGTGCAGGTGCGGGCGCTCGCCGCGAAGCGGGCGGACGTCGTCGCCAAGGTCGCGCCCGAGCTGCCGGTGATCCTCGGCGGGGAGTACCGGGCCGACTTCCTCGCGTATGCGCAGGGGCAGCCGATGAGCGGGGGCTACCGGCAGGACGCGCTGGACTTCGCCGAGCACCTGCTGCTGGCCGGGCGGCCGGAAGAGGAGCGGGCGCGGCGCGAGCTGCGGGACTGGTGGCTGGAGCGGTCGGGTCCGAGGCCCCGGTCGCGGCGGCCGACGGTGCGGCTGGCCCGGGCGGCGCGGCGGGTGCTGCTGCGGAGGTGAGCCCGGCCGGAGCACCGGGCGCCGGCGTGCCGGGACGTCGGGGACGTCCCGAAACGGAACGTCACATACCGACAACACTCCGTCCGGATACTGAACAGGGCATGGTGCTTTCGTGACCGTGTCCTTTACAAACGACCCATGTTCTGGGTCCTCCTCCTGCTGCCGGCCTGGGCCGTCGCCGGCGCGGCGTGCACACGGCTGTGCCTGGCAGCCGTCCGGGCGGCGGCCGCCGATCCCGGTCCCGCCGCCGCGACCGACGGCGGGGAACGCGATCCGCGTCCGGCGCCCCTGACCCTGTACGAGGCCGCGTTCCTGTCCGGCGGCCCCCGGCGGGTCGCCGACGTCACGCTCGTCTCCATGGCGCGCCAGCGCCGCCTGCTGCTGGCGCACACCGGCTGGGCGACCGTGGTCGACCCGCGCGGGCGGGACGACGTGGAGCGGTCCGTCATAGGGGCGATCGGACCGGAGGGGCAGTCCCCCATCGCTCCGGTGCGGACCGCCGCGGCGACCGCGGACGCGGTGCGCGGGATCGCCGACCGGTTGGTCCGCGCGGGTCTGGCCGTGCCCGACGGCCACACCGGCACGACGATCGCCGACGCGGTCCGCCGGGTGCGGCTCGCCGCGCTGGCCGTGGTCGGGCTGGGCGCCGCCGCCCTGGCGCTGCCGGTCCCCCCGGACGTGCCGCGCCACCTGGTCGCCCTGTGGTTCGCCCTGCCGCTCGTCCTCGCGCTGAGCTGTCTGGCGATAGCCCGGTTCGAGGTCCACCCGTACTCGCGCTGGGCCTCCCCCGCCGGCCAGCGGCTGCTGGGGGCCCTGCACCGCGGGGCCGAGGGCGCCGGCGACGACCGCGCGTACCTCACCTCCGTCGCCGTGCGCGGCGTCCACGCGGTCGGCGAGCCGGACCTGCGCGCGGCCTTCGCGCACCGTGAGCACGGCAGCCGTTCCGGGGGCGAACGGGAGTACTGACGGCGACACCCGCGAACGGTGCTTGCCTCGGCCAACCATCGAACGAAACATCCCTTTTGTCGCCACCGTGCACCGAAGGGATACGCGATGAGAACCGCCGCCGTCCACGTGGCCGCCGGATCCTTGCTGCTCACCACCCTGGCCGCCGCCCCGGCCGGCAGCGCTCCCTCAGCGGCCGGGGAGGCCGCTCCCGCCGCCTCGGCCACCGCCCCCGGCGCGGCCGAGCTGCGCGGCACCGCGGTGGCCGCCGCGCGCGCCGCGCGTGAGGGCGTCGAGTTCGGCGCGTGCCCGGACGCGGAGGACCTGCCGGCCACCGTCCAGTGCGGCACGGTCGGCGTCCCGCTCGACTACGCCCGCCCGGACGGCAAGCGGATCGAACTCACCGTCAGCCGGGTCCGGGCCACCGGGAAGGACCCCGCCGGCGGCAGGCGCGAGGTGCCCCGGCAGGGCGCCCTGGTCTACAACCCGGGCGGGCCCGGCGCGAGCGGCATGGCCTTCCCGCTCCTCGGCGTGCTCCCGGAGTGGAAGCGCGTCGCGGCGGCCTACGACCTCGTCGGCTACGCCCCGCGCGGGGTGGGCCGTTCCGCGCCGCTGTCCTGCACGGACCCGGAGGTCTTCGCCGAGGGACCCACGAAGGCACCGGTCCACCCCTCGAAGGCGTACAAGCGGGAGCGCGTCGCGCGGGCCGAGGCGTACGCGCGCGGCTGCGCCGAGCGGACCGGCGACGCGCTGCGGCACTACCACTCGCTCAACAACGCCCGCGACCTGGACGTGCTGCGCGCCGCGCTCGGCGAGAACCGGCTGACGTACCTGGGCTCGTCCTACGGCACGTACATCGGGGCGCTGTACGCCACGATGTTCCCCTCCCACGTGCGGCGGATGGTGTTCGACTCGGCGGTGAACCCGGACCCGGAGCAGATCTGGTACCGCAACAACCTCGACCAGTCGGCCGCGTTCGAGGACCGCTGGGCGGACTTCCGGGCGTGGGTCGCCCGGCACGACGACGTGTACGGGCTGGGCGACACGCCGGGCGAGGTGCAGCGCGGCTACGAGCGGGCGCGGACGCGGCTGGCGGAGGAGCCGGCCGGCGGGAAGGTGGGGCCGGGGGAGCTGCAGGCGGCGTTCCTGCAGGCCGGGTACTACGACGACCTCTGGCCGCAGCGCGCGCACGCCCTGTCGGCGTACCTGGGGGGCGACCCCCGGCCGCTGGTCGAGCAGGCCCGGGCGTACCCGGAGGCGGCGGCGGAGGAGGAGAACGCGCGGGCGGTCTACCTCGCCGTGGAGTGCAACGACGCGCCCTGGCCGACGGACTGGGCGGTGTGGGACCGGGACAACACCCGGCTCGCGCGCCGGGCGCCCTTCGAGACCTGGAGCAACGTGTGGACCAATCTGCCCTGTGCCTCCTGGCGGGCGCCCCGGCAGCGGCCGCTGGACGTGCGCGCCGGGCGCGGTGAGCTGCCGCCGACGCTGATCCTGGCGGCCGAGCGGGACGCGGCCACTCCGTACGACGGTGCCCTGGAGCTGCGCCGCCGGCTGGCGGGTTCGGTGCTGGTGACCGAGCGGGACGCCGGCACCCACGGCGTCGCGGGCGGGCCGAACGCCTGCGTGAACGGACACCTGGAGGCGTATCTGCTCGAGGGGCGGGTGCCGGGACGGCGCGCGTCCTGCGCACCGCGCCCGGAGCCGGAGCCGGCGGGCGGGTCCGCCCGGAAGGTGCCCACCACCCGGCCCGCCGCCCGCCCGGCCGCCTGATCAGGCCAGGCCGGCGACCAGTTCCGCGACGTCCTTGCGGCGGCCCGTGAAGAACGGGACCTCCTCGCGGACGTGCATCCGGGCCTCCGAGCCGCGCAGGTGGCGCATGAGGTCGACGATGCGGTGCAGCTCGTCGGCCTCGAAGGCGAGGATCCACTCGTAGTCGCCGAGGGAGAAGGAGGCGACCGTGTTGGCGCGCACGTCGGGGTAGCCGCGGGCCATCTTGCCGTGGTCGGCGAGCATGCGGCGGCGGTCCTCGTCGGGCAGCAGGTACCAGTCGTAGGAGCGCACGAAGGGGTAGACGCTCACGTAGTCGCGGGGCGTCTCGTCGGCGAGGAACGCCGGGATGTGCGAGCGGTTGAACTCGGCGGGCCGGTGCAGCGCCATGTTCGACCAGACCGGCTCCAGCGCGCGGCCCAGCCTGGTGCGGCGGAAGAGGTTGTACGCCTCCTGGAGCTGGTCGGCGGTCTCGGCGTGCCACCAGATCATGAGGTCGGCGTCCGCGCGCAGGCCCGACAGGTCGTAGGTGCCGCGGATCACGACGTCCTTGGCGGCGAGCTGGTCGAACAGCTCCTGGACCTCGTCGGCGTACCCGGCGCGGTCCTCGGGCAGCACGTCCTTCAGCCTGAAGACGGACCAGAGGGTGTAGCGGATGACCTCGTTGAGGTCCTTGGCCAGCTTGCCCTTGTTCGGGATCCGGTCGGGGGCGGGGGTGGTGGCGTCGTCACTCATGTCCCTTATTCTCCTGCTCCTCCGTGAAGGCTTTGCACCGGGTGGGCGGTGAGCTCCTGCACACCGTGCGGGTCACCGTGGATCTGGTCGACGGCCGCGTACGCGCTCGCGACGCACGCGGGGATGCCGACGCCGTCGTAGGCCGCGCCGCACACGGCCAGCCCCGCGAGGCCCGCGAGGTGCTCGCGGACGCGGGCCACGCGCGCGTGGTGGCCGACGGGGTACTGGGGCAGGCCGTCGTCCCAGCGGGTGACGCGGGTGGCGACGGGGGCGGCGTCCAGGCCGGTGGCCGCCTTCAGGTCGTGCCGGGAGACCTCCACGAGGTCGGCGTCGTCGCGGCGGAGGACCTCGGTCTCGCCGTGGCGGCCGACGGAGGTGCGCAGGACGACCAGGCCGGGGTCCTCGTCGGCGATCCAGCCCCACTTGTTCGAGGCGAAGGTGGCCGCCTTGATCGTGCGGCCGTCGACCGGCGGCACCAGGAATCCGCTGCCCTCGGGCAGGCCGGTCTCCGCGCGGCGGTAGGCGAGGGTGATCAGCGCCATGGAGGCGTACTCGACCCCGGCCAGTTCGGCGGCGGCCCGGGGGGCCTCGGCGCGCAGGAGGCCGGCGGCGGCCGGGGCGGGGACGGCGACGACGACCGCGTCGGCGGACAGGGTCCGGTCCCCGGCGACGACCCGCCAGCCGCCCTCGGGGGTCCGGCGCAGCCCGGTGACCGGCGTGCCGGTGAGGATCTCCGCGCCGCGTGCCCGGACCGACTCGGCGACGGCGAGCGGGAGGGTGCCCACCCCGCCCTCGACGCCCATGAACACGGGACCGGTCTGCGGGGAGGCGGCGGACCGGGCCTGGATCTCGCGGACCCCCTCGGTCAGGGAGGTGTGGGTGCGGGCGGCCTCGAAGAGCTGCGGGACCGCCGAGCGCATCGAGATGCGGTACGCGTCGCCCGCGTACACCCCGCCCAGCAGGGGTTCCACGAGGCGGTCGACGACCTCGCGGCCCATGCGGGCCGCCACGTACTCGCCGACTGCCACGTCGTCGCCGACCTCGGTGCGCGGCAGGTCGGCGTCGCGCCCGATCCGGGCGAGCCCCTCGTCGGACAGCACGCCGGCGAGGGCGTCGGCGGTGCCGGGCACGCCCATGACGTGGCCCTTGGGCATGGGGCGCAGGGCACCGCGGGTCCACAGCGAGGCCGTCGCGGTGGCCGGGGGCCGGAGGCGGTCGGCGAGGCCCACCTCGCGGGCGAGGGCCACCGCCTCGGGGCGGCGGGCCAGCATCGACTCCGCGCCGAGGTCCACCCGCACGCCCGCGATCTCGCCGGGCAGCAGCTTGCCGCCGACCCGGTCCGAGGCCTCCAGCACCGTCACCCGCGCCCCGCGCTCCAGCGCCCGGTGCGCGGCGGCCAGCCCGGCGACACCGGCTCCGACGACGACGACCCGCCGGCCGGCGCCCGTATGTGATCCGCTCATGACTCCACCCTCTCAGACGCCTCCGGCGGTCCCACCAGGGCCGTCCGGCCCCGACCGGTCCCCGTCCCGTCCCCGCCGAGTCCCTACCGTGACCGCATCGGAACCGTTCCGCGCCAACGTCCCCCGCCCCTTCGGCGTCGTAGGAGCATCAGTCGTCACGATCCCGGGGGGAAGACCCAGATGCGCACACGACGATCCGTACGACCGGCCCACGCCCTGGCCGTGGTCCTGCTGTCCGCGGCCCTCGCGGTCGCCGGGTGCAGCGGCGCGGACGACGCCTCCGGCGGCTCCGCGGCCGCCGACGGCAAGGCCGCGTCCCAGGAGGACGCGCAGGCGGCGGCGCCGGAGGGCGCGAAGCAGGGCGCGCCCGGTTCCGGCGCGGACGGGGCGCCGCGGGCGACCACGCCGCCGAAGGCCCCCGCGCAGCACGTCATCCGCACCGCCTCGCTGACCGTGCGGGTGAAGGACGCCCCGAAGGCCCTGGACGAGGCCCGCGCCACCGCGGAGAACGCGGGCGGCTACGTCGGCGACGAGACCACCACCCGGGACGAGGAGGGCCACGAGCACACGCGCGTGGTGCTGCGCGTGCCCGTCGCGCGGTACGAGGAGGTCCTCGCCGACCTGGAGGGCGCGGGCGAACTCCTCGAACGCCGCGCGAAGGCGCAGGACGTCACCGACCAGGTGGTCGACGTGGAGAGCCGGATCAGGTCGCAGCGCGCCAGCGTGGCCCGGATCCGCGAACTGATGGACCAGGCGACCAGGCTCAGCGACGTGGTGACCCTGGAAGGGGAACTGAGCACCCGTCAGGCCGATCTGGAGGCCCTGCTCGCCCGTCAGGAGTCGCTGGAGGACCGTACGAGCCTGGCCACCGTCACCCTGTCCCTGTCCGAGACGCCGGTGGAGAAGGCCGCGAAGGACGACGACCCCGGCTTCGTGGACGCGCTCGCGGGCGGCTGGGACGCGTTCGTGACGATGCTGCGCTGGCTGGCGGTGGCGATCGGCGCGGTGCTGCCGTTCGCGGCGGTGGGCGTCCTGCTCGTCCTGCTGTGGCTGAAGGCCGTGCGTCCCCGGCTGCCGCGCCGGCCGGAGCGGGCCCCCGCGACGAGCGCCCTGGGCCCGCTGCCGGCGGCGCGGCCCGCACCCGGGCGGGCGCCCGACGGCACGGAGGGGGACGGGAACGCCTGACGGGCTCTCGGGCGGGCTCGAAATGCCCCGCCCCCGTAGCGTGTTCGCATGAGCATGAGCGATGCGCGGGGTGCGAGGGAACGCCTGGTCGTGATCGGCGGTGACGCCGCGGGGATGTCCGCGGCGTCACAGGCCCGTCGGCTGAAGGGTCCGGACGAGCTGGAGATCGTGGCGTTCGAGCGCGGCCACTTCACCTCCTACTCGGCGTGCGGCATCCCGTACTGGGTGGGCGGCGACGTCCCCGAACGGGACCGGCTGATCGCCCGCACGCCCGAGGAGCACCGCGCGCGGGACATCGACCTGCGGCTGCGCACCGAGGTGACGGAGCTCGACCTCGGCCGGGGGCGCGTCCGCGCGCGTGACGTGGATTCCGGCGCCGAGTCCTGGACGTCGTACGACAAGCTGGTGATCGCGACCGGCGCGCGGCCGATCCGTCCGGGGCTGCCCGGCATGGACGCCGCCGGGGTGCACGGCGTGCAGACCCTGGACGACGGGCAGGCGCTGCTCGACACGCTGGCACGCACGCGTGGTGGGCGCGCGGTGGTCGTCGGGGCGGGTTACATCGGCGTGGAGATGGCCGAGGCGTTGATCAACCGCGGTTACGAGGTGACGGTCGTCAACCGCGGCGAGGAGCCCATGTCCACCCTCGACCCCGACATGGGGCGCCTGGTGCACAGGGCCATGGAGGGCATGGGCATCACCATGGTCAACGGCACCGAGGTCACCGGGCTGCGCGTGGGGGACGACGGCCGGGTGCGGGCGGTCGTCACCGAGGACGCCGAGTTCCCGGCGGACGTCGTCGTGCTCGGCATCGGGGTGCGGCCCGAGACGGCCCTCGCGCGGGCGGCGGGACTCCCCCTGGGCGAGCACGGCGGGCTGCTGACCGACCGGTCGATGCGGGTGCGCGGGCAGCAGGACGTGTGGGCCGGCGGCGACTGCGTGGAGGTGCTCGACCTGGTCTCCGGGCAGCAGCGGCACATCCCCCTCGGCACGCACGCCAACAAGCACGGCCAGGTCATCGGCGCCAACGTCGGCGGCGGTTACGCCACCTTCCCCGGCGTGGTCGGCACGGCGGTCAGCAAGGTGTGCGACCTGGAGATCGCGCGCACCGGCCTGCGCGAGAAGGACGCCCGCCGCGTGGGCCTGCGGTTCGAGGCCGTCACCGTCGAGTCGACGAGCCGCGCGGGCTACTACCCGAACGCCTCCCCCATGACGGTGAAGATGCTCGCCGAGGTGCGCACCGGCCGCCTCCTCGGCGTCCAGATCGTCGGCCGCGAGGGCGCGGGCAAGCGGGTCGACATCGCCGCGGTCGCCCTCACGGCCGGCATGACGGTGGAGCAGATGACGGCCCTGGACCTGGGTTACGCGCCGCCCTTCTCCCCGGTCTGGGACCCGGTCCTGGTGGCGGCCCGCAAGGCGGCGGCGAAGGTCCGGGACGCCGGGTGAACCGGGGCCGGCGTGCGGCTACGCCGTCCCGTTGATCCGGTCGATCGCCTGGCGCGCCTGCTCGGCCGGGGGGCGGGCCGGCAGGGACGACACCGACGCCGGCGCCGCGGGCGCCACGGCCGGCGGCTGCTCCCCCGCCGGCCGGGCGTGCGCGGCGGCCCTGCGCAGGCGGTGGCTCACCGCCTCGTCCAGCGTGACCGGCCGCTGCATCTGGGAGGCGAGCCGCCCCGCCTCCTGGCCCAGCCGGGCGATGTCCTCCCAGGGCAGGCGCACCACGAGCGTGAGCTCGGCCTCGCCGTCGGGCAGCGCGTGCATCACGGGGGTCACTCGGTCGTTCATCGCCTGTTCCTCACGTCGGCCCCGCGGCCCCTTCCCCGCGCCGCGGGCGGTTGACGGGAGATACGCACGGCCGGACGGCGGTGTTCAGCGCCGCCGCGGATTCACCGGCCGCCGCCCGGGCACCTGGGGGACGTGGTCATCCCCGTCCATGACGTGAACCCCGCGCGGCGCACCCCCTGGGTGACGTACGCGCTGCTCGCCGCCAACCTCACCGTCTTCGTGTTCCTCACCCCCGGTGTCTCCGGTTCGCTGACGGGCGAGGGCGGTCTCGCGCAGCTGTGCGGCCTCCAGGCGTTCCTGGAGCGGTACGCGGTGGTGCCGCAGGAGCTGATCCACCACCGGATGCCCCGCCTGGTGCCCACCGGTGGGACCGGGGTGGGACCGCAGGGGCCGGGGTGCGTGGTGGGGCCGCCGGGCTACGACAAGGTCCCGGAGCTGAGCGTCCTGACGTCGATGTTCCTGCACGGCGGTTGGCTGCACCTGCTGGGCAACCTGCTCTTCCTGTGGATCTTCGGCAACAACGTCGAGGACCGGATGGGGCACGTGCGGTTCCTGCTGTTCTACCTCGTCTGCGGCTACGCGGCCGCGTACGGGTTCGCGCTGCTCAACGCCGACTCCGGCGCCCCGCTGATCGGCGCCTCCGGGGCCATCGCGGGGGTGCTGGGCGCCTATCTGGTGCTGTACCCGAAGGCACGCGTGTGGGTGCTGGTGCCGTTCCTGATCTTCCTGCCGCTGCGCCTGCCGGCCTGGACCGTGCTGGGCCTGTGGTTCGTGCTGCAGGCGGTGTACTCGTCCGGCGGGGGCGTCGCCGACGCCGGGACCGTGGCCTACGCGGCGCACGTCGTCGGCTTCGTCACCGGCATGCTGATCGCCTGGCCGCTGCGTCCGGGCACGCCGCCCCCGCCCGGACCGCGCGGTGTGCTCTTCGGGCGGCAGGCCCGGTAAGGACCCGCCGCACCAGCGGGCGGGACGAAGAGGGAGCCGGTCGATGCGCGGGGGTGAGGCCACGGTCCGGCATCAGCCCGCCGCCGATGGAGTGCTTTCCGCGCCCCGCCTGCTCCTGCGGCCGGAGACGGAAGAGGCCGGGGACGGCGACGGGACCACCGGCCACGTGTCCGTCGCCGTTCAGGTGCGCAGGCGGCCGGGGAGGTCCTCGAGCAGGTAGGCGAGTGTTTCCGCACCCTGGAGCAGTGCCTGCACCTCGGTCTTCTCGTCGGAGTCGTGCCAGTGGTCCTCGGGCAGGCCGGTGCCGTGGAACAGCGCGGTGGCACCGAGTGTCTCGGCGAGGAGGGCGGCGGGGGCTCCGCCGCCGTTGCGGATGCGCAGCGCCGGGCGTTGCAGGGTCCGGCTCATGGCGTCTTCGAGCGCGGACAGGGCCGGGTGGTCGGCGGGTGTGACGTAGGGGTCCTGGTTGGTGGTGGAGGTGGTCAGTTCGTGTTCGAAGCCGTCCCTGATCTGTTCGGCCACCCAGTGCCGCAGTTGCTTCATGACCTGCTCGGCGCTCTGGTCGGGTACCAGGCGCAGGGTGATGTCGGCGGAGGCGACCGCCGGGATGACGCCGCGGGCGGGATCGTCGGGGTCGCCGCCGAGCAGGGTGACGACCTCGGCGGCGGGGCGGGTCCACACGCGTTCCAGGACGCTGTGGCCGGCCTCGCCCTGCACGCTGCGGCTGCGGGTGCGCTCCAGCCACTCGTCCGTCTCGAAGGCGATCGCGGCCATGCCCCGGCGTTCCTCGGCGGACGGTTCCGCGACCGTGTCGTAGAAGCCGGGCAGGGTGATCCGCTCCCGGTCGTCGTGGAGCCGGCCGGCCAGGCGGCAGATCTCGGTCAGGGGATTGGGGGCGGCCCCGGCGACGACGCCGCTGTGCACGTCCCGGCGCGGTCCGCGCACCTCCAGGTGGGCGTTGACCGAGCCGCGCACACCGGTGCAGACCGCGGCCTCCTCCAGGGACCAGAGCATGGTGTCGGAGACGACGACCACGTCGGCCGCGAGCCGGTCGGCGTGCTCGTGCACCAGGTCGGCCAGGTGCGGTGAGCCGACCTCCTCCTCCCCTTCGATCAGGTACTTGAGGGTGACCGCGGGGGCGGTGCGGCCGGTGGCCTCCAGATGGGCGCGCAGGGCCCAGATGTGGGTCAGCACCTGCCCCTTGGCGTCCGAGGTGCCGCGCCCGTACATCCGTCCCTGCCGCAGGGCCGGCGCGAAGGGGGCCACCTCCTGCCACTCCTGGTCCTTGACGGCACGGACGTCGTGATGGCTGTAGACCAGCACCGTCGGCGCGTCGGGATCCTCGGCCGGCCAGTGGGCGAACACGGTCTGCAGGCCGTCGGTGTCCCACTCCTCCACGTCGGGGAAGCCGGTCTCCAGCAGATGGGCCTGCAGCCAGCGGGCCGACCGCATCACGTCCCGCTCGTGGGCGGGATCGGCGGACACGGACGGGATGCGGACCCAGGCCGCCAGGTCGTCCAGCAGCGTGTCGGCGCGGCCGTGCAGGTAGTCGTGGACGGCGGGTTCGGGTTCCTGCATCAGGAGCTTCCTTCGGTCTCGGCGGGCCTGCCGGTCCGGGGATACGGGGACGGCGCCTCCAGCCGGTCGCGCAGGGCGCCGCGGAGGTCGTCCAGCCCCTCGCCCGTGCGGGCGGACACGACGACTGCGCCGGGGTGGTCGCGCCGCAGCACGGCCATGTGCTCGGGCTCCGCGCGGTCGGCCTTGTTCAGCACCAGCAGTTCCGGCACGCCCTGCGCGCCGATGTCCCTCAGGACCCCGCGGACGGTGGCGATGTGCTCCGTGGCCTGCGGGGAGGAGGCGTCGACGACGTGCAGGGCCAGGTCCGCCTGCGTGACCTCCTCCAGCGTCGAGCGGAAGGCGTCGACCAGCTGGTGGGGGAGGCGGCGGACGAAACCGACGGTGTCGGTGAGGGTGTACGTCAGCCCGTCGGGGGTGCGGACCTGGCGCACGAGTGGGTCGAGGGTGGCGAACAGGACGTCGGCGACCTCGGCGTCCGCTCCCGCCAGCCGGTTCAGCAGAGCTGATTTCCCGGCATTGGTGTAACCGGTGATCGCCACGGAGGGGACGCGGTCACGGGTCCGGCGCCGCCGCGTCACCTCCCGTCGGCGGGCGGTGCGCCGCACCTGCTCGCGCAGGGTCCGCATGCGCCGGCGCAGATGGCGGCGCTGGATCTCCAGCCGCATCTCGCCGCGTCCGCGGACTCCGACACCCGCGCCGCCGGCCATCCGGCCGCCGCCGATGCGCGACATCTCGCGGCCGTGGCCGCGCAGCCGCGGCAGCTCGTAGGCGAGCTGTGCCAGCTCCACCTGTGCCTTGCCCTCGGAGCTGCGGGCGTGCTCGGCGAAGATGTCCAGGATCAGCCCGGTGCGGTCCACCACCCGTACCCCGGTGCCGTCCTCCAGGCCGCGCACCTGCGCCGGAGTCAGCTCGCCGTCGGCGATCACCACATCCGCGTGCCGGGTCTCGACCAGCTCCGCGAGTTCGCGCACCTTGCCCGAGCCGAAGTACGTCGCCGGGTCCGGACGGTCGCGCACCTGCACCATCCGGTCCGCCACACCGATGCCGTCGGTCGCGGCCAGGCTCTCCAGCTCGTCCAGGGACCCCCCGCCGGAAGAGCCGGAGCCGTCCGGGCCCGTGAGCCCGAGCAGGACCGCCCGCCACTGCCGCAGTCCCGGGTCATCCGCGCGGGTCCTCGCTCCGGGATGCTCACCGGTCAGCCATGTGCCTGGCATGATCGTCTCCGTTCCTGCCGAGGGCCGTGCACTCCGGGCCGGGGTCCGGTGCCTCGATGGGAAGCCGGCCCCTCTGTCCGCAGGAGGGTTTCCGCGCGGCCGGGAGGGCGACGGAACTCCCAAGTACCCCCCGGCAGCCGTACATGCCCCAGCACCGACGAGAAACCCGTGATCGGTTGCCGCCCGTGTCCGAGCAGATCCCCTACGGCTCCGGCACGACGAACACCGACTCGTCGTCCACGATCGGGGCCCTGGCGCCTGCTCGCCCGGCAGGAAGAAGGTCCGCCGGACACCGGGACGGACCGACCGGGGTCACCCGTGCGGGCGGAACGGGACACTCGTGCCCGCTTCGGACGGACGCGCGGCGGTGCTCCGACAGCACCCCGTCGGTCTGGCGTCGTCTTCGCTCTCTTCCCACGGGTCACGGCACGGTGCTGTCGTTGGTGATCAGATCGATGACCGCGCGCAGGCCCCCTGCGGCGAGGGCGGCGCGCTGCCGGTCCGCGCCGGTGCCGTGTCGCAGGAGCCGGTGGACCAGAGCCGTCACCTCGTCGGTGTCGCCGGAGACGTCGAGGGCCGGGGCGACGTACCGCAGGAGCCGGCCCACCACGTCATCCGCGCGGCGCCGTCGGCCTCCGGGGTCGATCAGGGAGTCGCTCAGGCCATGGCGGGCCGCGTGCCACATGCCGGCCTGCAGCAGTTCGGGAGCGCAGTCCGGTACGGGCGCTCCCGCGGCTGCTTCCCCCAGAGCGGTCTCCACGAGTGCCCGGACGACCCCGGTGAGCATGACCGCGTCGTCCACGCGCAGCTGGACGTCCGGACACCGCACCTCCACGGTGGGATACCGCTCCGAGAGGCGGGCCTGCCAGTACAGCTGCCCGGTGTCCGCGATCAGACCGCATTCGAGCAGCCGGCGCACGCGCCGGTCATAGTCCGCGGCGTCGTGGAAGTACGGCGGCAGCCCGGCGACGGGCCAGCGGCTGAAGATCACGGTGCGCCAGCTGGCGAAACCGGTGTCGTGGCCGTCCCACAGCGGGGAGTTCGCCGACATCGCCGTCAGCGTCGGCAACCACGCCCGCAGCCGGTTCAGGACCTGCACGCCCGCCTCACGACCGGGCACCGAGACGTGCACGTGCATGCCGTTGACCAGCTGCTCCGCCACCAGCTGGGGAGCCTGCGCGAGCATGGTCCGGTAACGGGACCGGTCGGTGACGGCCACCGGACACACGTCGCGCAGCGGCGGTGTCGCGCAGGCCGCGATCCGGCAGCCGTGCGCCTCGGCGGCCGTCCCGAGGGCATGCCGCAGGCGCAGCAGGTGTCCTCCGACCTCCTCCAGACCGACGCACACCGGGGTGGCCACCTCCAGCTGCGCCTGCAGCAGCTCGAACTGCACCTCCTGACCGCCCACGAGATCCGTCAGGCCCGCCGACACGCGCACCTTCTCCGCCTGCGGCACCGGAAGACCCAGCACGGGATCGGCCAGCAGGTACTCCTCTTCCACCCCGATGGTCGTCATCGGCCGTCCCCTGTTCCGCCCGATGCCGTGATCCGGCTCGCGATGACCTGCCTGACACCCCTCACGGCGATGACCACCTCCACGGAGGCGCGCGTTGTCGGGTGCATCCGAGTGCCGCGACCGGTTCGCCGCAAACTCCGCACGGCCGGGGACGGGAGGCGCGTGTGCGCTGAACCGCCTGATGCCGTCGCCCGTGGTGGCCGCGTCCGGTCCTGCCGCGTCCGGTGAACGCCGTTCTGCGGTGTGCCGGGCCGTGCCGGGGTACCCGGACCGACCAGAGAGACCCGAAAGACCGCACGGGTGTGACACCGGTCTCCTCTCCGGCGCACGAACGGGAGCGATCCATGCCGAGGACCATCAAGGACCAGACCGTCGAGCAGCTGGGGGGCCGCAGCAGCGTCCTGGCGCGGCAGCGCCGCGAGCACGTGGAGATGGACCGGCTGATGGACCAGTACCGGGCCCTCGACGACGGCCCCCGGCGCGAACAGGTCCTGAAGCAGGTCGTCCAGCTGGTCTTCAGCCACGCCTTCGCGGAGGAGACCGTGCTGTGGCCGGCCGTACGGCGCTCGGTGCCGGACGGCGAGGAACTGACCGCCCGGGTCGAGGAGGAGCACCAGCAGATCAACGATCTCGTGGCGGACATCGAACGTCTTCCTCCCGGCGACCCCGAGCGCGAGGACAAGGTGCGGCGGGCCTTCGAGCTGATACGGCAGGACATCAGGGACGAGGAGGACCTTCTCCTGCCCCGGCTGCAGGAGGCGGTGGACCCCCCTCGGCTGCGAGGACTCGGCACCGCCTGGGAGGCGGTACGGCAGACCGCCCCCACGCACCCCCACCCCGTCGTCCCGCGGCGTCCCCCCGGCAACGCGCTCCTCGGCGTGCCGCTCAGCGTCTACGACCGCGTGCGCGACGCCCTCGGCCTCGGCAGCCCCGCCGTGGTCAGGAAGGTGCTCACCGGCCTGGCCGGGGTCCTCGTCGCCGCGCTCGCGGCCGTCGCGGTGCGGCGCAAACGGCACTGAGGCGGCACGCTCACCCCTCTGCCGTGCACGCGCCCGCGGCCGTCGACGACACCGGCACCGTCGCCTTCACCGGACACGGCCCGCACGCCTTCCGCCCTCGCGGCGGCGTTCTCACGGGCGTCCGCACGCCCGCCGACCGACGATCACCAGCCCCCGGTGCGGCCGGCGCCGGCCGACCGGGCAGGTCGGCCGGCCTCGACGCTCGGCCCGGGGTGGGCCGGCCGGCCCGGTGACGGGCCTCCCCGCCCCGAGTCGGAGCCGTACCGGTTCGCCGGGCCGGGATCCGATTGATAAAATTCCGTCGCCCTCCACGGAAATCACTCGTGGAACAATCCGCGCGGTTCTGGTTTCCCCGCTACCAGCGAGGGAATTTCCCTCCTTTTCGCATTCAAACAGGCCGGCCCGCCTGGCCTTCCACAGCCTCACGGGCGTAGCATCGAGTCGGAAGTGTTCGACCTGCGTTCTCATGCGGACAGCCGAGACGGATGCGCTCCTCACGGGGCACACCCCCGTCGGAGCGGGTAATCCCGGCAGACACGGAAGACACGCGGGTCAATCCGGGCGCACTCAACCGCGCGGTTCGGTTCGCGCGGGGAGAGCGAGGTGTGTTTCATGGGCACACTGGTCATGACAGCCCCTACGGTCGAGAACGGGTCCGCGGCGTGGCGCATCGCCCGCGATTCCGGGGTGCTCGACGTGAACTCCTCCTACAGTTATCTGCTGTGGTTCAGGGAATTCGCCCGTACGTCCGCGGTGGCTCTGCGGAGCGGTGGAGATCCGGTCGGATTCGTCACGGGGTTCCACCGTCCCGAGCAGCCCGACACCCTCGTCGTCTGGCAGATCGCCGTGGATCGGGAGCAGCGGGGGCACGGCATCGCCAGCGCCATGCTGGACCACCTCGCCGTCCGGTTGGCGGCCGTCGGCGCCCTCCGGTATCTGGAGACGACCATCAGTCCGGACAACACCGCGTCGGACAGGCTGTTCCGGTCGTTCGCCGAGCGGCATGCGGCACCGCTCGGAAGGGACATGCTGTTCCCCTCGGAGCTTTTTCCCGAGGCCCACGAGGACGAGTTCCTGTACCGCATCGGCCCGCTGTGCCGACAGTCGGCGTGACCGACGGAACCGGCATCCCGTTTCCTTTCTCTTTCTTCTCCGGAGGAGCAGGCCCCCATGCCAGTTGGAAGTTTCGACCGGAACGTCTTCGAGACGCTCGAGTCCGAGGTGCGCAGTTATTCCCGCAGCTGGCCCGCGGTATTCGACCGCGCCAACGGAAGCCGACTGCACGACGAGAACGGCCGACCGTACCTGGATTTCTTCGCCGGTGCGGGCGCACTGAACTACGGGCACAACAACCCGGTCCTCAAACGGGCACTTCTCGACTACCTCGAGAAGGATGGCGTCGCTCACGCCCTCGACATGTCGACGGTCGCCAAGAGGACTTTCCTCGAGACCTTCCGGGAAATCGTGCTGGAGCCGCGCGAGCTGCCGTACAAGGTGATGTTCCCGGGTCCCGCCGGCACCAATGCCGTCGAGGCGGCCCTGAAGCTGGCCCGCAAGGTGAAGGGCCGGGAACCCGTCGTCTTCTTCACCAATTCCTTCCACGGCATGTCATTGGGCTCCCTCGCCGTCACCGGCAATGCCTTCAAACGGGCGGGCGCGGGCATTCCACTGGTGCACGCCACCCCCATGCCCTTCGACGACCCCCTGGACGACCGGACGTCCGGCTTCTTGTGGCTCGAGCGGCTGCTGGAGGGCAGGGGTTCCGGCCTGGACACCCCCGCGGCCGTGATCGTGGAGGCGGTGCAGGGCGAGGGCGGGATCAACGTGGCGCGGGCCGGGTGGCTGCGTGAGCTCGCCGAACTGTGCCGGCGCAGCGACATGCTGCTGATCGTCGACGACATCCAGATGGGCTGCGGCCGCACCGGTGCGTTCTTCTCCTTCGAGGAGTCCGGCATCACGCCGGACATCGTCACGCTGTCGAAGTCCATCAGCGGGTACGGACTGCCGATGGCGCTGACCCTGTTCCGTCCCGAACTGGACGTCTGGGAGCCGGGGGAGCACAACGGCACCTTCCGCGGCTTCAACCCGGCCTTCGTGACGGCCACCGCCGCGCTGGAGGAGTACTGGCGCGACGGCGGGCTGGAGAAGCAGACCCTGGCCCGCGGCGAGGAGATCAGGCAGGCCCTGGACACCGTCGCCGACGACGGGCCGGCCCACGCCCCCGGTGTGCGCGGCCGGGGCCTGGCGTGGGGTGTGGAGTTCGCCGACACCTCACGCGCCTCCCTCGTCTGCGCCCGCGCCTTCGAACTGGGGCTGCTCCTGGAGACGTCGGGCGCCGACGGCGAAGTCGCGAAACTGTTCCCGCCGCTGACCATCAGCGACGAGGAACTGGAGGAAGGAGTCGCGCTGTTCGCCCGCGCGGTGCAGGAGACCGAGCCTTCGCCGCGGGCTCCTGCCGCTGAGCGCGCGCAGCGCTACGGGCCGCACAGGCGATCGGTCCCGCCCGCGGGAGAAAGGTGACACCACCGTGATCGTGCGTTCCTTCAAGGAGATCGAGGGCACCGACCGGCACGTCGTGGGTGCCTCCGGCACCTGGGAGAGCAAGCGCATCGTGCTGGCCAGGGAGCAGGTCGGCTTCTCCTTGCACGAGACGACGCTGTACGCCGGGACGGAGACCACGATGTGGTACGCCCACCACGTCGAGGCCGTGCTCTGCGTCGAGGGCGAGGCCGAACTGACCGATGAGGAGACGGGCGAGAGGCACTGGATCACGCCGGGAACGATGTACCTGCTGGACGGGCACGAGCGGCACACCCTGCGGCCCAAGACCGACTTCCGCTGCGTGTGCGTCTTCAACCCGCCCGTGACGGGTCTGGAGGACCACGACCGGAACGGCGCCTACCCTCCCCCGGAACCGATTGCCCGGCAGGAGACCGGGAGCTGACGGAACCCGAGACCGCGGGCATCCAGACCGAGGAGACGTGAGGACGCCATGACGACTCTGTCCAACCCCCGTCGGACCACCGACCTGTACCCCACCCGTGGCAGGACCGAGGCCATGGTGCCGCGCCGGGATCCCGTGGTGTGGTCCACGCCCGACACGCCGGGTCCCCTCCGGCAGGGCGAGCTGCCGGGCTTTGAGCACACCGGTTTCACGACCGTGGACGCACTGCTGGACCCGGACGAGGTGACCCTCTACCGGACCGAACTGGACGGACTGATCCGGGACCCGGCGGTCCGCGCCGACGAGCGCGCCGTCGTCGAGCCCACGTCGCAGGACATCCGCTCGGTCTTCGAGGTGCACCGGATCAGCGAGGTGTTCGCCTCGCTCGTGCGCGACGAGCGTGTGGTGGGAGCGGCCCGCCAGATCCTCGGCTCGGACGTGTACGTCCACCAGTCCCGCGTCAACGTGAAGCCCGGCTTCGGGGCGAGCGGCTTCTACTGGCACTCGGACTTCGAGACCTGGCACGCGGAGGACGGCCTGCCGCGCATGCGGACCGTGTCGGTGTCGATCGCGCTCACCGACAACCACGACACCAACGGAAGTCTGATGATCATGCCCGGCTCGCACAAGACCTTCCTGGGCTGCGCGGGCAGGACGCCGAAGGACCACTACAAGAGGTCGCTGCGGATGCAGGACGTGGGCACGCCGTCCGACGAGGCGCTGACCAGGATGGCGGGCGAGCACGGCATCAGGCTGTTCACCGGCAGGGCCGGCTCGGCGACCTGGTTCGACTGCAACGCCATGCACGGCTCCGGCGACAACATCACGCCCTACCCGCGCAGCAACGTCTTCATCGTCTTCAACAGCGTGGAGAACACGGCGGAGGAACCCTTCGCAGCCCCGGCACGACGGCCCGCGTTCATCGGAGCGCGGGACTTCACACCGGTGAGGTGAAGCGTGACGGACCACCGAGGCGACCCCGAGGCCACGCCCGGCGTGCGGGACGGTCCGCTGTACGTACCCGTCCGTCCGGGACGCGGCTGTCTCGTGACCTGCTTCTTCCGCACTCCCTCCGGGCGCCGTACGGCCGTCGCCTTCACCACCTCCGTGCAGTTGCTGGCGACCCTCGGCCGGGACCACCACTGGATCAGGCTCTCCGCCACCGCGCTGCGCTCCCTCACCTCACCCCTGGGATGCGCTGTCACCGTCGACCCGCGGTCGTCGGCCCACCCGCTCCGGCCACCGCGCGCGGCGCGTCCCCCGCGGAGGGAGGCACAGCAGCGACGGTGACCGGGACGCACTCGCAGGGGGCGCCGAGCGGTTCCGCCCCCGTCAGTGGCCGCCGGTGGTCCTGTCCGTCCCCCGGCGCGGCCGGGTACTCGCCCGTCATGCCGCAGCGCCGGGTCTCCCCTCCGCACGTCGGCCACGACCGCGCCGGACGGGCAATGGTGCGCGGCCTGGGGACGCCGCGCCTGGACGAGCCGAACACTCCCGTGGTCCTGGTGCCGGGCCCGGGAGCGCCCGGGTGTCTCCTGCGGACCCCGGAACGCCTCGCACAGTCGGGGCCGGTACGTCTGCTGGGCGTTCCGGGGTCCGGTGACCCCTCGGGACCGGCCTGCCCGGAGACGCTCGGTCCACTCGCGGACACGGTGGCGCGGTGGCTGGCCACGGTCCCGCCGGGGCCGGTGGTCCTCGCCGGTCACTCCACCGGTGCCCGGGTGGCGCTGCACGCGGCCGTGCGCGTGCCCGGACGTGTCCGGGCCCTCGTCCTGCCGGCCCCCCACGTTCCCGCCCCACCTGCGGCGGTTGCGGCCACTGCTCGGCGCGCTCACCCGTACGGCCGCCCGTGACGACCCGGGCGTCGTGCCGGCCTTGTCGCCCTCGTACCTGAAGGCCGGTCCCCGACGGCTCCCGAACTGCATCCGATCCGCCCGGGCGGACAGCCCCGAGGAGGTCTTGCCGGCGGTGACCTGCCCGGTCACGGTCGTGGCGGGAGAGGACGACGCGCTGTGCCCACCGGATCGGACCGACCACCTGGCGCGCCGGGCACGGTCCGGCCGCGCCGTGCGGGCACCGGGAGCCCCCGCGTTCCCCCCGTCCGCATCCCGCCGTCACCGCGGACCTGCTGCTCCTGGCGCGGGGAGGGCGGTCCTGAGGCGGTCCCGGCGGACGCGCACCCCGGGTCGGCCGGCCTCAGCCGCACCTGCTCGGGCACGGCTGCCCGCCCGGCCGCTGCGTCCGCGCACGCCGCCCCGCCCGGGCCGCGCGGCGTGCTCTCCGGGCGGCCCGCACGGCCGGAACGGCAGGGGGCGTCCGCTACTCCCGTGCCGCGGGCCCGTGGCTCCCGGCCGGGGGCGCGGGCAGTCGCAGGGCCACCAGGGCCACGTCGTCGTCGCCGGCGGCCGGCAGACCGGTGAGCAGCTCGTCGCAGAAGGCCTCCAGCGGGCGCCGGACGGCGACCGACGCGTGGCGGCGCAGCCGCTCCAGCCCGGTGGTGATGTCCTCCTCGCGGCGCTCCACCAGCCCGTCGGTGTAGAGCAGCAGGGTGGAGCCGGGAGGCAGTGGCTCCACCGCGCTGTCGTACTCGGGGTGCGGGACGAGCCCGAGCATCGGGGAGCGGCCCCTCGTCAGGAAGCGCGCGGTGCCGTCCGCTTCGACCAGCAGCGGCGGGGGGTGTCCCGCGACGGAGTAGTGGAGCTGGAAACGGCCGGGCTCCGCGGGTTCGACCCGGGCCAGGACGCAGGTGGCGGTGCACTCCAGGTAGAGGGTCTGCACGGAGACGTCCAGGCGGCGCAGGATCGTGCCGGTCGGCTCCTGGCGGTCCAGGGTGAGTCCGCGCAGCATGTTGCGCAGCTGGCTCATGGTGACGGCGGCGGGCAGGTCGTGGCCGGAGACGTCGCCGATGGTGAGGACGGTGGCGCCGTCGCGCAGCACGAAGGAGTCGTACCAGTCCCCGCCGACCTCGGCGGCCGAGGTGCTGGGCCGGTAGCGGACGGCGATGCCGAGGCCGGGCACGTCCGGCGGATCGGTGAGCAGGCTGTGCTGGAGGGCCAGTGCCACCTGCCGGGTGCGCTGGTACTCCAGGGCCTTGCCGATCGGTGCGTGGGCGCGTTCCAGGAGGGTCCGCAGCAGGCTGATCTCGGGCCGGCCCAGGGGCGGCCGGTCACCGCAGACGGAGGCGGCGACCAGGGCGGCGGTGGTGCCGTCGACGACGACGGGGAGCAGCACGACGCTGTTGGCGTCGGGGGCCAGCCAGGGCTCGGCGCCGGGCGGGGCGAGGTCCGGCGGGGGCGAGCCGGGCGGGAAGACGGCGTGGACCGGGCTGCGCCGGTCGGCGGCGCGGGCGAGCGGGCTGCCCGGCCCCAGGTGCTCCGCGTGGTGCGGGGGCAGGTCGGGGTGGCCCTCGCGGGTGAGGGCGGCGACGCGTTCGGCGGTCAGCGCGGTCCCCGGCGTGCGGTGCAGGGCCTGCGGGAGGAGGTACATGGCGCAGCTGTCGGCGATGTCGGGCACGATCACCCCGGTGAGGGCGGCGAGCATCTCGTCCGGCCGCACGGTGTCGGCGGTGACGGCGGTCGCGCGGGCCAGCAGTTCCTCGCGACGGGCGTCCTGCCACTCCTGCTCGATGTCCCGGCAGATGCCCACCCACTCGACGACCGTGTCGCCGTCGCGGACCGGTGCGGCGTTGACGGCGAAGTGGCGGTAGCCGCCCGTGGCCAGCCGCAGCCGGTAGGTGTGGGTGAACAGCGGCTTCACCTCGTCCAGGGCCCGGCGCCACTCCTCGACGATGGCGGCGCGGTCGTCGGGGTGGACCGCGTCGATCCACCCGTCGCCCCGGAACTCCTCCCAGCTCTGCCCGGTCACCCGCTGCCAGCCGGGACTCGGCTCGGTGACCCCGCCCCCGGGCGCGGTCACCCACACCATCTGGGATCCGGCGTTCACCAGGCTGCGGTAGCGCAGCAGCGCACGGCGGCGTTCCTCGGACAGGACGCGGATCCGTTCCGCGGCGGTCACCTCCTCGGTGACCTCCACGATCACGCCCAGCACTCCCGGCCGGCCGTCGCTCATCGTGGCGTGGGAGATGCTGAACGTGAAGTAGCGCGTTCCCGCGTGCGCCGGGTGCGGGAAGGCCAGGTCGATGGGCACGGCCGTGAGCACCTCGGCCTTCCCGGTGGCGAAGACCCGGTCGAAGATCTCGAAGTAGCCGGACTGCTCGAGGTCGGGGAAGGCCTGGCGGACGGGGCGGCCCAGCGGACGGTCGCCGAAGGTCCTGCGGTAGAGCTCGTTGGTGTACGCGAGCCGGTGCTCCGGCCCCTCGGTGAACACGACGCCGATCGGGGCGGGGTCGAACATTTCGAGCCGCATGAGGCCTCCACCTGGCCGGACCCGGGAGCGGACGTGGTGGGCAGCGTATGCCCAGTACCCCGCACCCGGGTTCCGACGCGCGGCGGCGCGTGCGCGCGGGTCAGCGCGCGGTCTGCGTGTGGACGTACTCCACGAGGCGGGTCAGCGCGTCCGGGTCGGTGGACGGCATCACGCCGTGACCGAGGTTGAAGACGTGGCCCTCCAGGTCGGCGGCCTGCTCCAGCACCTCCCGGGCCTTGGCCTCGACGGCCTCGCGACCGGCGAACAGCACGGTCGGGTCGAGGTTGCCCTGGAGCGCCTTGCCGGGACCGACGCGGCGGGCGGCCTCGTCCAGCGGGACGCGCCAGTCGACGCCCACGACGTCCGCGCCGGCCTCGCCCATCGGGCCGAGGAGCTCGCCGGTGCCGACGCCGAAGTGGATGCGCGGGACGCCGTAGCCGGCGACCTCGCGGAACACCTTCGCCGAGGCGGGCAGCACCGAGCGCCGGTAGTCGGCCGGGGCGAGCGCGCCGGCCCAGGAGTCGAACAGCTGGACCGCCGAGGCGCCGGCCTCGATCTGGACCTTGAGGAACGCGGCGGTGATGTCCGCGAGGCGGTCGAGCAGGTCGGCCCACAGCTCGGGGTCGCCGTACATCATCGCCTTGGCGTTCTCGTACGTGCGGGACGGGCCGCCCTCGACGAGGTAGCTCGCGAGGGTGAACGGGGCGCCCGCGAAGCCGATCAGCGGGGTGGACCCGAGCTCGCGGGTCAGCTGGCCGACCGCCTCGGTGACGTAGGAGACGTCCTCGGGGGTGAGATCGCGCAGCCGGGCGAGGTCGGCGCGGGTGCGGACCGGCTGCTCGACGACCGGGCCGACGCCGGGCTTGATGTCGAGGTCGATGCCGATGGCCTTGAGGGGGACGACGATGTCGCTGAAGTAGATCGCCGCGTCCACCTGGTGGCGGCGCACCGGCTGGAGCGTGATCTCGGTGACCAGCTCGGGGCGCATGCAGGACTCGAGCATCCCGACGCCCTCGCGCACCTTGCGGTACTCCGGCAGTGAGCGTCCGGCCTGCCGCATGAACCACACCGGGGTGTGCGGCACGGGCTCGCGCCTGCACGCCTTCAGGAAGGCACTGTCGTACGTCGCGGTCGGCTGCATCCCCGCCGTCGGGCTCACGTTGGCACTCACACCGGCAAGTCTCGCACGGTCCGCCGGCGCCCCCCGCACCGCAGGGCATCCGGTGCACCGGGCCCGCGGGACACGATCCGGACACCGCGGGGCGGCACGGGTGTCCCTCCCCGCGCCGGGCGCCCGTTCCGCTTAATCTTCCCCGCATGGCTGCGGCTCAGGGACGACTGTCGGACGGCGCTGGCGGAATGGACGAACCGAAGGAGACCGGGACGGATCCCGGGCACGGGGGCGCGCCCCCACCCCCCTTCCGGACCGCTGTCGACGCGCTGTGCGGCGCGCGGCTGCGGCCGCAGATCGAGGTGGAGCCGGCCCCCGCGCCCAAGCGGCTCGCGCCGTACGCGTACGCGCTGGAGGCGGCGGTCGTCGACGGCGAGCAGGACGTGGCCGACGGCCGGCTGGTGCTGCTGTACGACCCGGCCGGACACGACGCCTGGCAGGGCGCCTTCCGCCTGGTGACCCTGGTGCGGGCGGAGCTGGAGCCGGAGATGGCGGCGGATCCGCTGCTGCCGGACGTGTGCTGGTCCTGGCTGACCGGCGCGCTCACGGCACGGGGGCTGACGTACGGCGAGCCGAGCGGCACGGTGACCCGCGCGAGCTCCCACTACTTCGGCGGGCTGTCGGAGCGGCCGGCCGCCTCGCAGATCGAGATCCGTGCGTCCTGGACGCCCCGGGAGGGGCTGGGCGGGGCGCCGGACACGGCCGCCCACCTGGCCGCGTGGTGCGATCTGCTGGCCCAGGTCGCGGGGCTGCCGCCGGCCTCCCCGGGGGACGCCTCCGTGGTGACGCTGCCGCAGCGGAGGGGGCCGCAGTCGCGGTGAGCCCCCTCCGGGGTTCCCGGCGGTCGTCGACGCCGGCCTCCTTGCCGATCTCTTTGTCGATACGGCCACTTTCGGAAGCGTTGCGACGCAGACCGAAACCGTTCGGTCTTCGAATGATCGATCGCGCGTCCGAATTGTACGGATTGTTACTCACCAGATCGTGATCATTCCCTAAAGGACACCAGGTTTGCTGCCGAAGACGACTGTGACCTTGAAAGCACGGTTAGTCCCGGCTTCACCCCCCACGAGCCGGCCCCGTCCCGCACCCCAGGAGGCCTGGTGTCCGTTCTCCTCGAGCAGCCCTCAAGCCTGGTCGCCTACCGCCCGAACAAGCCGACCGCCATGGTGGTCGTGGCCGACCCCCGCGTCCGTTCCACCGTCACCCGCCACCTGTGGGCGCTCGGTGTGCGCGATGTCATCGAGGCCTCGTCCGTCGCGGAGGCTCGTCCCCGCATCGGCAACCCCCGCGACATCTGCGTCGCCGAAGTCCACCTGCCGGACGGTTCCGGCCTCACCCTCCTGTCGGAGACCCGCGCCGCGGGCTGGCCCAACGGCCTCGCCCTGTCCGCCGCCGACGACATCGGCGCCGTGCGCAACGCCCTCGCCGGCGGGGTGAAGGGCTACGTCGTCACCGGCACCCGCACCAACCTCGGGCTCCCCACCCGACCCGGTGCCGCCCCCATCGGCGCCGCCGCCGCGCGCCTGCACCGCCGCCCCCCGGGTGCTCCGAGCCACCCGGGCGGCTACCGCGAACTGTCCGGCCGTGAGGTCGAGGTGCTGCGGCTGGTGGCGGAGGGCCAGTCGAACAAGGCGATCGGCGTCTCGATGGGCCTGTCCGCGCTGACCGTCAAGAGCCACCTCGCCCGCATCGCCCGCAAGCTCGGCACGGGCGACCGCGCCGGAATGGTGGCGGTGGCCCTGCGCACCGGCATCATCCACTGACCTCCCCCTCGCCCGTCACCCCCTCGCCCGTCACCCCATCACCCGTCATCCCATCGCCCCGTCACTCCATCGCCCCATTCCCCTCGTCCCGCGTCCCCGCTGGACGATTCACCGCCGTGAACGGGACGGCCGCGGCTCCCGGCCCGCTCTCCCACGGGTCAGCGGCCCCGGTCCCTCACCGTCCTGACCGATTCACGACCCCCCGACGCCCGCCGACGGAACGTTCCGTCGGCGGGCGCCTCCGCGGCACGGATACCCTTGACAGGTGACCGACGCCCACGACACCGCAGCAGACAGTTCACTGCGAACCACCGGAGGCGCCCCTCCGGACGACGGCGGATCTTCTGCTACGGAGGCGCCGACCCCCTTGCTCGAACCGCGCGAGGGCATCCCGCCCGTGATCGCGGACGAGGCCGCCCTCGCCGAGGTGGTCGCGGCCTTCGCCGCGGGCACCGGCCCCGTCGCCGTGGACGCCGAGCGCGCCTCCGGCTACCGCTACGGGCAGCGCGCCTACCTCGTCCAGCTGCGCCGCGAGGGCGCCGGGACCGCGCTGATCGACCCCGTGGCCTGCCCCGACCTGTCCGGTCTGGGCGAGGCGCTGTCCGGCGTCGAGTGGGTGCTGCACGCCGCCACCCAGGACCTGCCCTGCCTGCGCGAGATAGGCATGGTGCCCACCGAGATCTTCGACACCGAGCTCGCCGGACGCCTGGCCGGGTTCCCCCGGGTCGGCCTCGGCGCGATGGTCGAGAACGTGCTCGGCTACGTGCTGGAGAAGGGGCACTCCGCCGTCGACTGGTCCACCCGCCCGCTGCCCGAGCCCTGGCTGCGCTACGCCGCCCTCGACGTCGAGCTCCTGGTCGACCTGCGGGACGCGCTGGAGAAGGAACTGGACCGGCAGGGCAAGCTGGAGTGGGCCCGGCAGGAGTTCGACGCGATCGCCTCGGCGCCCCCGCCGGAGCCCCGCAAGGACCCCTGGCGGCGCACCTCCGGCATGCACAAGGTGCGCCGGCGCCGGCAGATGGCCGTCGTACGGGAGCTGTGGCAGGCCCGCGACCGGATCGCCCGGCGCCGGGACGTCTCCCCCGGCAAGGTGCTCTCGGACGCGGCCATCGTGGAGGCCGCGCTCGCCCTGCCGGCCAACGTCCACGCCCTGGCCGCGCTGAACGGGTTCGGGCAGCGCACGGGGCGGCGCCAGCTGGAGCAGTGGCAGGCGGCCGTCGACCGGGCGAAGGCGCTGAGCGAGTCCCAGCTGCCCCAGCCCGGCCAGCCGGTGACCGGTCCCCCGCCACCGCGCGCCTGGGCCGACAAGGACCCGGCGGCCGCCGCCCGGCTCTCCGCGGCCCGGACGGGGGTCAACGCGCTCGCCGAGCAGCTGAACATGCCGCCGGAGAACCTGATCACACCGGACACGGTGCGCCGGGTGTGCTGGGAGCCGCCGAGGCCGGCCGACGCGCAGTCGGTCGCCGCCGTGCTGACGGGGTACGGGGCGCGGGCCTGGCAGGTCGAGCAGGTGACGCCGGTCCTGGTCGCCGCGCTGGCCTCCGCCGCCGGCCAGGGCGCCTAGGGTCCTTCGGGGTCGGCTCATGCCGGGCCCGCGGGCCCCGGCACCGCTCCCCCGCGCCCGGCCCCGCCCGGCCGACCTCCTCCGCCTCGCGACGCACGGCACCGGACCCCGCTCCCCGATCCGGCCCGATCCGGACGAAAGGCCCCGGACGGCGTCCTGACGCTCAGGCGTCGAGCCGACCGGAGGGACGACGGCGAGGGAGCGGCCGGGCCGCCCGTCGTGACGGGCGGGGGTGCCGCGCCAGTGCTCGATGCGGTGGACGGCCCGGTCGGGGCCGCGCCCCGCCCCGGGGGCGGCGCCCGTCCCGGCCCGTCGACAGGCCCGGGGCGGGGCGGCCGGGTTCGGTGCCGGCGCGCGTGCGGGTGCCGGGCGAACGCCCGGCCCGCGTGCCACGATGCCGGTATGCGGGTCGTCGTGGTGGGTGCGGGCCAGGTCGGTCACACCGTGGTCAAGTCACTCGCCGAGGCGCACGAGTGCACGGTGATCGACGTCGACGAGGCGCGTCTGCAGGCCGTGTCGCACGCCTACGACGTGCGGATCACGCGGGGCAGCGGCACCCGCCGCGAGACGCTCCTCGAAGCCGGTGCGGCCGACGCCGAGCTCGTCCTGGCGTGCACGTCGCGGGACGAGGTCAACCTGGTGACCGCCATGCTCGCCCGCCGGCTGTCATCGGCGCGGACGGTCGTGCGGGCCACCGGAACGGAGTACCTGGAGGCCTGGCGGGCGGGCGATCTCGACGTGGACCTCCTCGTCTCGACGGCGTTCGAGACCGCGAGCGCCGTCGAACGGGTCCTCCACGTGCCGGGTGCCCGGCACGTGGACCTCTTCGCCCGCGGCGAGGTGGTCGTGCTCGGCATCGACGTCCGTGAGGCTAAGTCGCCGTGGCTCGCCGGCCGCCCCCTGCGTGAGGCGGGCCTGCCCGCGGCCTCGCGGGTGGTCGCCGTCGTGCGCGACGGGAACTGGATCAGACCGACCGCGCACGAGGTGGTACGGCCCGGTGACGAGGCCATCGTGATGGCGTCGCCCGCGGCGGCGCGCGCGTGGAGCCGTCTGGTCACCGGGGCCGACCCCGTCGACGACGTCGCGCTCTTCGGCGCCGGGCGCATGGGGACGGCCATTGCCCGGGTGCTGCTCGACAGAGGCGTCTCCGTGCGGATCGTCGAGCCGGACGCGGCACGGGCGCGCGCGGCCGCCGACGCCCTCGACCGGGCGCGGGTGTTCCACGCGACGGGCCTCGATCCGGCGTTCCTGCACCGCGAGCGCATCGACACGGCGGGAGCGGCGGTGTTCGCCGGCAAGGACGACTCGCGCAACCTGCACGCGGCGGTGCTCGCGAAGCTCCACGGGGTCGGGCTGACGATGACGGTCCTCGACGACCCCGCCGCCGCCGAGGTCTTCGAGGCCGTCGGCGTCGACGTGACGATCGACCCGGGCGACGAGACCGCCGAGAAGATGGCCCGCTTCACGTTCGACGAGCGCACCCACCAGATGGCGATGCTGGAGGACGACCGCTTCGAGGTGCTCGACATCGCCGTCCGGCCCGGCAGCCGGTTCGCGCACGGCCCGGTCGACGCGCTTCCCGGGGCCGCTGTGGGCGCGATCGTGCGCGACGGCGCCGTGTTCTTCCCCGACGGGAAGGACGAACTGCGCCCCGGGGACCGCGCCGTCCTCCTCACCGAGCCCGAGCACGTCCCCGCGATCGAGCGCGACCTGTGAGGCCGTCGCGCTCGACGCCGGTCCGTCCGCGCCGGTGGCGTCCGCGCGGGAGGACCGGCGTCGACGTGCGGACCGCGCTGGGCGTCGTCGGTGCCCTGCTCGCGTGGTTCGCGGTCGCGTTCGTCGCGCCGACGGCCGTCGCGCTCGCCGCCGGCGAGCCCCCGTGGCCCTTCCCCGTCACCGGGCTCGCCGTGGCCGCGACGGGTCTGGCGCTCAAGCGCCTGACGGGCAGGCGGCCCCCGCTGGGCGTCCGGGAGGGGTTCCTCGTCGTCGTCGCCGTCTGGCTGCTCGTGCCCGCGTTCGGCGCGCTGCCGTTCGTGCTCGGCCGCGTCCCGCAGCTCGATCACCCGGTCGACGCCTACTTCGAGGCGGTGTCGGGGTTCACCGCCACCGGCGCGACGGTCCTGACCGACGTGGACGCGCTCGGACCCGACATGCTGTTCTGGCGCCAGGCCACCCACTGGCTGGGGGGTCTGGGGATCATCGTGCTCGCGCTCGCGGTGCTGCCCCGGCTGCGCATCGGGGGCCGCGAGCTCCTGCGCTCCGAGCTGCCGGGACCGGTCGAGATGGAGTCGCTCGGCGCGACCGTCCGCGGAACCGCCCGACGGCTCTGGAAGGTCTACCTCGTGGTGACGGCGGTCGGCTTCCTGGTCCTGGCCGCCCTGGGGTGGGCCGGGCTGGACCGGCGGATGGGCCTGTTCGAGGCGTTCTCCTACGCGACGTCCGCCGTGGCCCTCGGCGGGTTCGCTCCGGAGGCCGACTCGGCCCGGGGCCTCGCGCCGGTGACGCAGTGGGTGCTGTGCGGGCTGATGGTGGTGGCCGGGGTGAACCTGCTGCGGCTGTACCGCCTCGCCGCACTGCGTCAGATCCGGGCCGTGTCCCGCGACGAGGAGCTGCGCCTGTACCTCGGCCTGCTCGTCGTGGGCACGTCCGTCATGGCCGTCGAGCTGTTCGCCGCCGGCGCGGTGACCGGGCTCGGCTCCGTCCGGCACGCGGCCTTCCAGACGGTCTCGGTGATGACCACCACCGGCTTCGCGACGCTGGACTGGTCGGACTGGGGAACGCTCGCGACGCTCACCCTGCTGGCGCTGATGTTCGTCGGGGCCTGCGCCGGGTCGGCGAGCGGCTCGATCAAGGTCGTCCGCCATCTCGTCCTCGTCCGCTTCGTCCGCCACGAGCTGGAGCAGGCCGTCCACCCCGACGCCGTTCTCACGGTGCGGGTGAGCGGCCGGGTGGTCGACAACCCCGTGCTCCGCTCGGTGCTCCTGTTCGCCCTCCTCTACCTGCTCGCCCTCGCGCTCGGGACGTTCGGCCTCGCCCTCGACGCGGAGGCGGGCGCGGCCGGAACCGGTGTGTTCACCGCGCTCGGCGCCGCGGCGGCCTGCCTCGGCAACGTCGGCCCGGCGTTCGGCGAGCTCGGCCCGTTCGGGTCCTACGCACCGCTCGGGGGGGCGTCGAAGGCGATCCTGACCGTCCTCATGCTCCTCGGTCGCGTCGAGATCGTTCCCCTGGCGGTGCTGTTCCGCCGCGGCTACTGGCGCGCGTAGGCGGTCACGGCCGTCCGCGGCCCGCTCCGGGGGCCTGCCGTCACTTCGTCGCCCCCCGCATGAACCCGTTGTAGATGAAGCGCTGGAGGAACAGGAAGACGATCAGGGTGGGCAGGATGACCAGGACCGCGCCCGCCGAGATCGTCTCCCAGTGCGCCCCGAACGGGCCCTTGAAGCGGAACAGCGACGTCGAGATCACGCCAAGATCCTCGGAGGGCATGTAGAGGAAGGGGATGTAGAAGTCGTTGTAGACGTTGATCCCCTTCACGATCACCACCGTCGCGATCGCCGGCTTGAGCAGCGGGAGGATCACCTTGCGGTAGACGGTGAAGGCGCCCGCGCCGTCGAGGCGGGCCGCCTCGTCCAGGGAGATCGGGATGGAGCGGATGAACTGCAGGAAGATGTAGATCGACACGATGTCCGTGCCCATGTAGAGCGCGATCGGCGCCCACAGGCTGTCGAACATGCCGAAGCTGTTGACGATCTGGAAGGTCGCCACCTGGGTGGTCACCCCGGGGACCAGTGCGGCGACCAGGAACAGGGCGACGACCAGCTTCCTGAAGCGGAAGTGGAACCGGTCGATCGCGTACGCCGTCATCGAGCCGATGAGGATCGTGCCGCCGACGGCGACGACCAGGACGACCGCCGTGTTGCCGAAGGCCGAGAGCATCTGGCCGTCGCGGAACGCCGTCACGTAGTTGCCGAAGTTCAGCGGGTCGTCGGGGAGGGCGAGCGCCCCGCTGCCGTTCGCCATCTCCTCCGAGGACTTCAGCGAGGTCAGGAAGACCACGGTGAGCGGCAGCAGCACGACCAGTGTCGCGAGGACCAGCGACAGGTACACGAGGGCGCGGGCCACGGTGCGGCGGGTCATACGAGGTCCACCTTCTCGTCGGGGACGATGCGCCGCTGCACCCAGGTGACCGCCAGGACGATCAGCAGCAGCACGACGGCGGCGGCCGAGGCGAGCCCCGTCTTGTTGAACTGGAAGGCCAGCTTCACCGTCTGGATCACGAAGGTCTCGGTGCCGGTGGCGCCGCCGGTCATGATGTACGGGATCTCGAAGACGGACAGCGAGCCGGAGACGGACAGGATCACGCTGAGGCCCAGGACGGGCCGGATGCCGGGCGCGATGATGTGCCGGAACTGCTGCCAGCGGCTCGCGCCGTCGATCTCGGCCGCCTCGTAGAGCTCGCCCGGGACGGACTGGATGGCGCCGAGGAACAGCACGAAGTTCAGGCCCAGGTAGCGCCAGACGGAGACGCCGGCGAGCGAGGTGTTCGCGGAGAACGGCGTGCCCAGCCAGGCGTGGTCGGTCTCGGCGCCGAGCAGGCGCAGCACGGAGTCGAGGGTGCCGCCGTCCTGGAAGAAGTAGAGGAAGACGAAGCCGATCGCCACCCCGTTGATCAGGTACGGGAAGAACAGCACGCCCTTGAAGAAGTTCCGGAAGCGGACGTTGAAGCTCAGGACCGTGGCGAAGTAGAGGGCGAGGACGATCTGCACCACGGACGCGACGAGGTAGTAGCCGCTGACGAAGAACACCTCGAACAGCTCGGACCGGGTGAGGAGTTCGGTGTAGTTCCCGGTGCCCGTGTAGTTCAGCTCCGGACTCACGCCGTCCCAGTCGGTGAAGCTGTACGCGACCATGTTGGCGATCGGCGCGTAGGTGAAGGTCAGCAGCAGGGCCAGCGGTGCGATCAGGAACAGCCAGGGGGTGAGGCGGCGCCGGGTCCGTGCGGTGCGCGGGGCGGGCGCCCGTTCCGGCCCGGCGGGCGCGGCCGGGGGCGCCGGCCGCGTCGCCTTGCGGGTGGTGTCCGTCATCAGGACCCCAGGGAGTCGCGCGCCTCGGCCCACCGCTCGCCGAGGTCGCCCAGGAAGTCGTCCAGGCTGCCCTTGCGCGCGCCGCGGGCCAGGTCGACGAGTTCCTGGCGGTAGTCGGGCTTGTAGATGCCGACCTCGGACTGGTTGTCGATGGTCTTCACCTCGCCGCCCTTGGCGTCGTCGAGGTCGATCAGCTTCACGCCCTTCTCCCCGTAGGGCTTCAGCACCTCGGGCAGCGGGGCGTCCTTGAGCGGGGAGAGCGCCAGATTGGCCTGCGCGTAGCCGGACTCGTCGGTGAACCAGTCGATCCAGGCGCGGGCGGCGGCCTTGTCGTCGGAGTGGACGTTGACGGCCTGCTGGTAGTCGGGGGAGGTCACCGCGCAGAACGCGCCGTCCTTCTGGGCGGGGAAGGGCATGAAGCCGATGTCGGCGGGGTCGGTGCCGGCCTGCTTCGCGGCGTCCTGCATCTGGACGACCGCCCAGGAGCCGAGCCACATGGTGGCGATCTCGCCCTTGGCCAGCCTCGGCTTGGACGCCTCCCAGTTGGTGGTGGTCGGGTCCTTCTCGGCGAGGCCGCCGCGCACGATGTCGTACAGCAGGGTGTCGGCCACGCGCAGGTCGGCGCCCTCCGCCCACGGGTCGCCCTCGGCGAGTCGCGTGGTGGCGTCCGGGTCGCAGCCGACGGAGCCGTTGACGTTGGTCCACTGGGTCAGCGGCCACATGTCCTTGAAGTTGGTGTAGTACGGCACCGCGTCGGTCCTCGCCCTGATCGCCTTCAGGTCGTCGAGGAACTCGTCGGGGGTGGTGGGCCAGTCGGTGACGCCGGCCTCGCTCCACACCCTCTTGTTGTAGATGAAGCCGGGGACGACGCCGATCGGGCTCTGGCCGTAGACCTTGCCGCCGACGGTGGCGTAGTCGGTGAAGCGGTACTTGGCGCTGCGCTCCGCCTCGCTGCCCAGGGAGGCGAAGAACTTCGGGTAGTCCTTCTTCTCGATCACCGCGGGGATCATCAGGACGTCGCCGTAGTTCTCGGTGTTCATCCGGATCTTGACCTCGCCCTCGTAGTCGGTGAGGGCGTCGAACTCGACCTTCACCCCGGGGTAGGTCTTGTTGAACTCGGCGGCGTACTTCTTCATCGTCCCGTCCTGGACCAGGTCGGTCCGGTGGGTGAGGACCGTGAGGGAACCCCTGACCCCGGAGGGGTCGTCGGGCGCCTCGGCGTCCGCGCCCTTCGAGGAGCCCCCTGTGCCCGTGCAGGCGGAGGCCAGGAGGGCGAGGACGGCGATCGGTCCGGCGAGTGCCGTGCGGCGGTTCATGTGCACCAGCTCCGTTCACGGGGCGGTCGAGCACGAGTGGGTTGGCTGGTTCGGCACTCTGACACCCCCTACTGAACCGGTAAAGTCTCTATTGCGCCAAGGATGCCGAAAGGTTGCCCAGGAGCTGGGTCGACCGGTTTAGGGAGTGTGCATGCGTCAGGTCACACCGCTCACCGACGGATGGGTTCTGCGCGATCCGGACGGCACGGGGGACCCGCTCCCCGCCGTGGTGCCGGGGTGTGTGCACACCGATCTGCTGGCGGCCGGGCTGATACCCGATCCGTTCCTCGGCCGGAACGAGGCCGAGGTGGCGTGGGTGGGCCGGCGGGACTGGACCTACGAGACGGAGCTGGCCGCGGGACCGGGCGCGCACGAGCGGACGGACCTCGTCTTCGACGGTCTCGACACCGTCGCCGAGATCCTGCTCGACGGCCGGCCGCTGGGCCGGGTGCGCAACATGCACCGCTCCTACCGCTTCGACGTGACCGGGCTGAGCGGCCGGCTCGCCGTGCGGTTCGCCTCCGCCTACGCCGAGGCCGAGGCGGTGCGCGGCAGACTGGGCGAGCGGCCCGGCGCCTACGCCGAGCCCTACCCGTACGTGCGCAAGATGGCCTGCTCGTTCGGCTGGGACTGGGGGCCGACGCTGGTGACGGCGGGGATCTGGCGGCCGGTGCGGCTCGAGCACTGGTCCACGGCCCGGATCGCCCGGGTGCGCCCGCTCGTCACGGTCGAGGGCGGCGCGGGCCGGGTGGAGCTGGCGGTCGAGGTGGAGCGCGCCCGGATCGAGGCGCCGCTCACCGTCGAGGCGAGCGTCGGCGGGGTGCGGGTGCGCGCCGGGATCGACGGGACGCACGGGACCGTACGCCTCGAGGTGCCGGACGTACGGCTGTGGTGGCCCCGCGGGTACGGCGAACAGCCGCTGTACGACCTCGAGCTGACGTTGCTGCACGGCGAGGAGCCGCTGGACGGGTGGCGGCGCCGGATCGGGTTCCGCACCGTGGGGCTGGACACCTCGCCCGACGCCCACGGCACCGGTTTCGCCCTGGTCGTCAACGGTGAGCGGCTGTTCGCCCGGGGCGTCAACTGGATCCCGGACGACGTCTTCCCGTCCCGGATCACCCGCGAGCGGTACCGGCGGCGGCTGGAGCAGGCGGCCGGCGCGGGCGTGGACCTGGTCCGCGTCTGGGGCGGCGGGATCTACGAGAGCGAGGACTTCTACGACGCCTGCGACGAGTTGGGGCTGCTGGTCTGGCAGGACTTCCCGTTCGCGTGCGCGGCCTACCCCGAGGAGCAGCCCTTGCGCGGGGAGGTGGAGGCGGAGGCCCGGGAGAACGTCGTGCGGCTGATGCCGCACCCCTCGCTGGTGCTGTGGAACGGCAACAACGAGAACCTGTGGGGCTTCCGGGACTGGGACTGGGAGCCTGGGCTGGCCGGGGACTCCTGGGGCGAGGGGTACTACCTGGGCGTCCTGCCGCGCGTGGTGGCCGAGCTGGACCCGACGCGGCCGTACACGGCGGGCAGCCCCTGGTCCGGGTCCTGGCGCCACCACCCGAACGACCCGGCGCACGGCACCCATCACTCCTGGGAGGTGTGGAACCGCGCCGACTACGCCGACTACCGGCTCCACGTGCCGCGCTTCGTCGCCGAGTTCGGCTGGCAGGCGCCGCCCGCGTACGCCACGCTGCGGCGGGCGCTGCCCGGGGAGGAGCTCGCACCGGACTCCCCCGGCATGCTGCACCACCAGAAGGCGGACGACGGCAACGGCAAGCTGGAGCGCGGCCTGGGCCGCCACTTCGCCGTGCCGGAGGGGGACTTCGACCGCTGGCACTACCTGGCGCAGGTCAACCAGGCCCGTGCGGTCGCCGCCGGGATCGAGCACTGGCGCTCCCACTGGCCGGTGTGCGCGGGCACGGTGGTCTGGCAGCTCAACGACTGCTGGCCGGTGACGTCCTGGGCCGCGATCGACGGGGACGGACGGGAGAAGCCGCTGTACCACGAGCTGCGGCGGCTGTACGCGGACCGGCTGCTGACCCTGCGCGCGCACGCCGACGGTCTGACGCTGGCCGCGGTCAACCAGTCCGCGGAGGGCTGGCACGGCACGCTGCGGCTGCGCCGGATGTCGGTCGGGGGCACGGTGATCGCGGAGGCGAGTCCGGCACTGGCCGCCGGGGGGCGGACCGTGGCCGAGATCCCGGTCCCCGGGGGGCTGGTGCCGGCCGGCCCGGAGGAGTTCCTGGTCGCCGACGCGGACACGGACGGGCTGCGGGCGCTGCACTTCCCCGTGCCGGACCGGGAGGTCGCCTACCCCCGGCCGGAGTTCGAGGTCGCCCTCGCGCCGGGCGGGATCACGGTGACGGCCCGCACCCTGGTGCGGGACCTGCTGCTCCAGGCCGACCGGCTGGATCCGGACGCCCGGGCCGACCGGGGGCTGGTGACCCTGCTGCCCGGGGAACGGGTGACGATAGGGGTCCGGGGCTGGAAGACTCCGGACCCGGACAGCGCCCGCCGCGCCCTGTACTGCGTGGAGCCCACCCGATGACGGCGACCCCGACGCCCCGCGTCACCATCAAGGACGTCGCCGCGCGCGCCGGCGTGTCCAAAGGGGCCGTGTCCCTGGCCTTCAACCGTAAGCCGGGCCTGTCGGAGGCGACCCGGGAGCGGATCTTCCGGGCGGCGCGGGAACTGGGGTGGGCGCCGAGCTCGACGGCGCGGACGCTGGCCGGTTCGCGCGTGGACGTGGTGGGTCTCGCGGTGTGCCGGCCCGCCCGGCTGCTCGGCCTGGAGCCCTTCTACATGGAGTTCGTCTCCGGCGTGGAGAGCGTCCTGGTCGAGCGGTCCTGCTCGCTGCTGCTGCGGCTGGTGCGCGGCCAGGACGAGGAGGTGAGGCTGCTGGAGTCGTGGTGGCGGGGGCGGCAGATCGGCGGGTCGATCCTGGTCGACTTCCGGGCCGACGACCCCCGCCCGGCGGCGGCCGGGCGGCTCGGGCTGCCGGCGGTCGCCGTCGGGCACCCCTCGCTGACCGGCGGGCTGACCTCCGTGTGGACCGACGACGCCACGGCCGTGACCGAGGCGGTGCGCTATCTGGCGGCGCTCGGGCACCGGCGGATCGCCCGGGTGGGCGGCGCGGCGGCGCTCGGCCACACCTCGATCCGCACGGCCGCCTTCGACGAGGCGGTCCGCGCGCTGGAGCCGCCCGCCCGGGCCTGGCAGACGGCCACCGACTTCTCGGGGGACGCGGGCGCGCGGGCGACCCGCTCGCTGCTGGCCGCCGCGCCGCCGGAGCGGCCGACGGCGATCGTGTACGACAACGACATCATGGCGGTGGCCGGTCTCTCGGTGGCGGCGGAGATGGGGCTGCGGGTCCCGGCCGACGTGTCCCTGCTGGCCTGGGACGACTCCCAGCTGTGCCGGCTGACCCATCCGACGCTCTCCGCGATGAGCCACGACGTGCACGGGTTCGGCGCGGACGTGGCGCGCACGCTGTTCGGGGTGATCAGCGGGGAGGGGCCCGGTTCGCACCCCGTGCCGACCCCGGTGCTCACCCCGCGCGGCTCGACCGCTCCCCCGAAGGCGTGACGTCGAGGGCGTGACGCCGGGGGTGTGACCTTCGCCGCTTGGGGCGGGGGGACTGGGCTGTTACGTTACCCACAAGTAGCATGGGTCCTGAGCGCGCGCTCAGCGCAACGCAGCAGTGCCATCCCGCACCCTGGAGGAGAGCCATCGTGCCTCGTACCGTCAGGGACGTCGTCTTCGTCGACGGCGTCCGCACCCCGTTCGGCAAGGCGGGCCCGAAGGGCATCTACCACGAGACCCGCGCCGACGACCTCGTCGTGAAGGCCATCCGGGAGCTGCTGCGCCGCAACCCGGGTCTCGACCCCAAGAAGATCGACGAGGTCGCCATCGCCGCGACCACGCAGATCGGCGACCAGGGCCTGACCATCGGCCGCACGGCCGGCATCCTCGCGGGCCTGCCCACCTCGGTCCCGGGCTACTCCATCGACCGCATGTGCGCCGGCGCCCTGACCGCCGTCACCACGGTGGCCGGCTCCGTCGCCTTCGGCGCGTACGACGTCGCCATCGCGGGCGGCGTCGAGCACATGGGCCGCCACCCGATGGGCGAGGGCGTCGACCCCAACCCGCGGTTCGTCAGCGAGAAGCTGGTCGACGAGTCCGCCCTGTTCATGGGCATGACCGCGGAGAACCTGCACGACCGCTACCCGCAGATCACCAAGCTGCGCGCCGACGAGTACGCCGTGCGCTCGCAGGAGAAGGCCGCCAAGGCGTACGCCAACGGCAAGATCCAGGCCGACCTGGTGCCGGTCTCGGTGCGCCGCACCAATCCCGAGGGCGGCGAGACCGGCTGGGGCCTGGTCACCGCCGACGAGCCGATGCGTCCGGGCACCACCCTGGAGAACCTGGCGAACCTCAAGACGCCGTTCCGCGTCCACGGCCGGGTCACCGCCGGCAACGCGGCCGGTCTGAACGACGGCGCCACCGCCTCGGTCATCGCCTCCGAGGACTTCGCCCGCGAGAACGGGCTGCCGGTCAAGATGCGCCTGGTCTCCTACGCCTTCGCGGGCGTGGAGCCCGAGGTCATGGGCTACGGCCCGATCCCGGCGACGGAGAAGGCGCTGGCCCAGGCCGGCCTGTCCATCTCCGACATCGGCCTGTTCGAGATCAACGAGGCCTTCGCCGTCCAGGTCCTGGCCTTCCTGGACCACTACGGCATCGCCGACGACGACGAGCGCGTCAACCAGTACGGCGGCGCCATCGCCTTCGGTCACCCGCTGGCCTCCTCCGGCGTCCGTCTGATGACGCAGCTGGCCCGCCAGTTCGAGGAGCAGCCGCAGGTCCGCTACGGCCTGACCACCATGTGCGTCGGCTTCGGCATGGGCGCGACGGTCATCTGGGAGAACCCGCACTTCGAGGGGGACAAGTGAGCACCACCGCAGAGCTGTTGAAGGGTGCGGCCGAGCTGTTCCCCGGCGAGGTCGTCACGAGCGCGCACGTACGCCACTTCGACCTGCCCCTGGGCGCCGGCCGGTTCGCGCTGATCACGCTGGACAACGGTCACGACCACACCAAGCCGACCACCCTCGGCCCGCAGTCGCTGGCGAACATCGACGCCGCCATCGACCAGGTCGAGAAGGAGGCCGCGGACGGCGAGATCGTCGGCGTCGGCGTCACCGGCAAGCCGTTCATCTTCGCCGTCGGCGCCGACCTCAAGGGCGTCGAGCTGCTCAAGCGGCACGAGGACGCGCTCGCCATCGGCAAGGGCGGCCACGACGTCTTCAAGCGGCTGTCGAAGCTGGCCGTGCCGACCTTCGCGTACTACAACGGCGCGGCCATGGGCGGTGGCGTCGAGATCGGCCTGCACTGCACCTACCGCACGGTGTCCGCGGCCCTCCCGGCGTTCTCCCTGCCCGAGGTCTTCCTCGGCCTGGTCCCCGGCTGGGGCGGCTGCACCCTGCTGCCGAACCTGATCGGTGCGGAGAAGGCCGTCTCGGTGATCATCGAGAACAGCCTCAACCAGAACAAGCAGCTCAAGGGCCGGCAGGTCCACGAACTCGGCATCGCGGACGCGATCTTCGAGGGCGCGGACTTCCTGGAGCAGTCGCTGATCTGGACGGCGGCCGTCCTCAAGGGCGAGATCGAGATCGAGCGTCCGGTGATCGACCGCGGCGAGGCCTGGGACCAGGCCGTCGCCAGGGGGCGCTTCGTCGCCGACTCCAAGGTGCACGGCGCCGCCCCGGCCGCCTACCGCGCCCTGGACATCATCGCCGCCGCCAAGAACGGCGACCTCCAGCAGGGCTACGACGCCGAGGACCGGGCCCTCGCCGACCTGATCATGGGCGGCGAACTGCGCTCCGGCATCTACGCGTTCAACCTCGTGCAGAAGCGCGGCAAGCGCCCGGCCGGAGCCCCGGACAAGAGCCTGGCCCGTCCGGTCACCAAGGTCGGCGTGGTCGGCGCCGGTCTGATGGCCTCGCAGCTCGCGCTGCTGTTCCTGCGCCGCCTGGAGGTGCCGGTCGTGCTGACCGACATCGACCAGGAGCGCATCGACAAGGGCGTGGGCTACGTCCACGCCGAGATCGACAAGCTGCTCGGCAAGGGCCGCATCAACCAGGACAAGGCCAACCGCCTCAAGGCGCTGGTGACCGGTGTCCTGGACAAGGCCGAGGGCTTCGCGGACGCGGACTTCGTCATCGAGGCCGTGTTCGAGGAGATGGGCGTCAAGCAGCAGGTGTTCGCGGAGGTCGAGGCGGTCGCCCCGGCGCACGCGATCCTCGCCACCAACACCTCCTCGCTGTCGGTGACGGAGATGGCCTCGAAGCTGAAGCACCCCGAGCGGGTCGTCGGCTTCCACTTCTTCAACCCGGTCGCCGTCCTGCCGCTGCTCGAGATCGTCCGCGGCGAGAAGACCGACGACGCCTCGCTGGCCACGGCGTTCGGCGTCGCCAAGAAGCTGAAGAAGACCGCGGTGCTGGTGAAGGACGCCCCGGCGTTCGTCGTGAACCGCATCCTGACCCGCTTCATGGGCGAGATCCAGAACGTCATCGACGAGGGCACCCCGGTCGAGGTCGCCGAGAAGGCGGTCGAGCCGCTCGGTCTGCCGATGTCCCCGCTGGTGCTGCTGGAACTGGTCGGCCCCGCGATCGGCCTGCACGTCTCCGAGACGCTCAACCGGGCGTTCCCGGACCGCTTCACGGTCTCCCCGAACCTCAAGGCGGTCGTCGAGGCGGGCAAGCGCGGCTTCTACGTCTACGACAGCGGCAAGCCCGAGCTGGACCCGGAGGTCGCCGCGCTGCTGAAGCAGGGCGACACCGTCCTCACCGAGGAGCAGGTCCGCACCCGCGTCCTGGACGCGGTGGCCCAGGAGATCGGGCTCATGCTCGACGAGGGCGTCGTCGCCGAGGCCCAGGACGTCGACCTGTGCCTGATCACCGGCGCCGGCTGGCCGTTCCACCTGGGCGGCATCACGCCGTACCTGGACCGCGAGGGCGTCTCCGAGCGCGTGAACGGGAAGCGGTTCCTGGCCCCGGGCGTGGCGAGCGTCCCGGCGTGACCGGCCGTCCCTGACGAGGGGGTGGGCCGCACGGTAACGATCCGTGCCGCCCACCCCCTTTCGTCACAGGCGTACCGATAGGATCTCCACGCGACCTGACCACTCGTCCACTGGTGCGTGTCACCGGCCCGTTGAGGAGTTCCCGTGGCGTCCACCCGCCGCCGCCCGCCCCGACGCCGGATATGGCCCACGATCCGGCTGCTGCTGTTGACAGCCGTGGTCGCCGCCGGCGCCACGGCGCTCTACCCCGTCTGGAAGTCGGCGGACCCGGATCCGCCCGACCTCCTCGTCCGCTACCGGACCGACACGCCCGCCACCTCGGCGGTGGCCAAGCCGTCGCTGGAGGTCTTCAACAAGACCGACGAGCCGCTGCCGCTCAGCGACGTCTCGCTGCGGTACTGGTTCACCGCCGACGACGGCGCCGGTTCCCCGGGGTACGCCTTCAACTGCGTCAACGCCGTCTTCGGCTGCTCGCACCTCGCCGGTCGCGTGGTGAAGCTGGACCGGCCCACCGACACCGCCGACCACTACCTGGAGATCCGTTTCTCCGAGGCCGCCGGCTCCCTGGAGCCCGGCGCCAACAGCAAGGGCATCGACCTCCAGCTGTTCCGCACCGACCACAAGGAGCTGGAGCAGTCCGACGACCGCTCCTTCGACGCGGGGACGACCAGCTACGAGGAGGCGGAGAAGGTCACCGCGTACAAGCGGGGCGTCCTCGCCTGGGGCGAGGAGCCGGACGGCACCGAGCCGGCCGACGCCGGGAAGGGGGCGGGGGCCGCCGCCCCCGACCCGCTGCCGGCCGCCCCCGACGGCGTGCTGTTCGACACCTTCGACTACCTCGGCGCCAAGGACCCCGCCCTCTTCAAGCACGGCTGGCTGGTCCGCACCAGCGAGGGCGGCCCCGGCATCGAGGACACCTGGTCGGCCGACGGCGTCACCTTCCCCGGTGACGAGGAGGCCCTGGAGGGCGGTCAGGTGCTGCAGCTGCGCGCCCGCACGGACGGCACCGAGGCGGGCACCCGGCAGGCCAGCCTGGGCACCGCCGCGAGCAAGTTCCGCGAGGGGACCTACGCGGCCCGGATCCGCTTCAGCGACGAGCCGACGACCGGTGAGAAGGGCGACCACGTCAACCAGACCTTCTACACCATCGGCGGCAAGGGCTCGGCGTACAGCGAACTGGACAACGAGTACATGCCCAACGGCGGTTGGGGCCGTCCCGGCCCGAAGCTCGACACCGTGACCTGGTACGACCACAGGACGAACGACCGGGTCTACACCACCACGGACAAGAGCCTCGCCGGCTGGCACACCGTGATGATCAGGGTGAAGGACGACGCCGTCTCCTACTGGCTCGACGGCGAGAAGCTCTTCGCCAGCAACGGGAAGTACTCCCCGCGCACGGACATGTCGGTGAACTTCAACCACTGGTTCGTGGACCTGCCGTTCAAGGGCGACCGCGCCTGGGACATGAAGGTCGACTGGCTCTACTACAACGCGAACGACACCTTGTCGGCGGAACAGGTCCAGGAGCGGGTCGAGGGCTTCACCGACGAGGGCATGAACTACTTCGACACGGTCCGGGGATCCTGAGCGGGCAGGAGGCGGTCCGGCGCGCACGGCCGCGCCGCTGCGAGCGGCAAGCCGGCGGTGAGCCGGCGCTCCGCGCTGTCCACGGGCGGTGTCGCGATGGCGGGTGGGGGCGCCTGGCCGGGCGGTGTCGCCGCCCGGCCCGCCGCCGCCCTACGCCCCGTCGGGCCGCCGGCCCCAGAACCGCCGGGCCACCTGGTCCCAGCAGTTCCAGGCGTCCCACGGCTGGAGCGCCGGGGGCGCGGGGACCGCGTCGGCCGAGGCGAACGACGCGACGCGGTTCGTGCGCGGCACGCAAGCGGTGCGGGTGACCACCAACGGCACCGGCAAGCAGTCGTACGTCCGCAGGTCCGGTATGACGGCGATGGACCTGACCGGCAAGACGATCCGGCTGCTCTTCCGCGTCGACGACGTGGCGAACCTGTCCAGGATGGTCTTCTACCTGGGCAGCGGCTCGTTCGGGAACCACTTCTCCTGGACGTTCCACGTCCACTCGAAGACCGCCGCCAACTGCGTCCGGTCCGGGGAGTGGGTGACGGTCCACCTGCAGTGGGCCGACGTCAGGAGCGCGTCCGGCACGTACGCGATCTCCGCCGACGGCGAGCCGTCCACCACGACGGGCTTCACGGACGTGTCGTTCGCCGTGCACGACGACGCGGCCGGGCCGGTGACCCACCGGCTCCGGGCGGTCGAGCTGGTACCGGACACCTCCGACGTCTTCCCCAAGGGCGTCGTCTCCCTCGCCTTCGACGACTCCCACAGGTCGATCCACGACCCGGCCCGCCCGGTGATGGACTCCTCCGGCTTCCCCGGCACGTCGTACAACATCGCCGACGCCATCGGGACCGGGAACTTCATGACGGTCGAGCAGATGCGCTCGATGCAGAACTTCTCCGGCCGGGAGGTGGGCGGTCACGCCTACGCGAACGCCGCGCACACCGCCGGCTACCCCCAGCTCACCGCGGAGCAGGCCGACGAGGACTTCCGCAGGCTGCGGGAGCGGCTGGTGCCCAACGGCTTCACCAGCGAGCACTTCGCCTATCCGCACGGGGCGTTCCGGAAGACCTCGGACGGTGTGCCCGTCGACCTGATCGCGAGCCGGCACTTCACCACGGCCCGGTCGATCATCTCCGAGACGATCGAGTCGTTCGCCCCGGCGGACCCGTACCGCCTGAAGTCGCTGACCGGCATCACCGACGGTACGGGCATCGGCGGTACGCCGCTGACGCGGCTGACGGAGGACGGCGGCAGGCTCGACCGGTGCGCGGAGAGCGGTGACCGGCTCATCCTCTGTCTGCACCGGATCGTCGACGGCACCCCGAGGACCAGCACGGAGATCGGCACGGCCGGCCTCACCACGCTGATGCGGGAGATCGCGGACCGGGACATCCCGGTGGTGACGGTCGAGGAGGCGATGGCCCACTACGAGTAGGCCCGCGGGACGCGGCGGGAGGGGGCGGCCGTGCGGCCGCCCCCTCCCGCGCACGTGCCGGCGTGCCTACCGGCCGCCGCCCCGGCCGTCCCCCGGCCGGCCGGGGTCCGGGTGGCCGCCCTGGTACCCGTCACGGCCGTGGCCCTGCGGGTACGGCTGCTGCGGCGGGTACGGCTGCTGCTGCGGCGGGTACGGCTGCTGCTGCGGGTGGTACGGGTCGCCGTGACCGCCGCCCTGCCACTGCTGCTGTGCGCCGCCGTACCACTGCTGCCCGCCGTGACCGGCCGGCGCCTGAGCGGGCGCGGGTGCGGGTGTTCCCCAGCTCACGGGCTGCTGGGGCACGTTCTGGTGGTGCTGCTCGTCGTAGCCGGGCAGCGGCTGCGGCCGGCTGGGGATGGTGGCCGTGCGGGGCCGCGTGCGCAGGGCGACGCCCTCGAGGCGCATCAGCTGGAGCGTCTCGGTGACCTTCTTGTCGGAGTACGGGTCCTCCTCCTCGAAGATCTCCGTCACATCGGCCTCGTGATCGCCGGCCACGGACACCTCGACACCGGCCTGGCGGGTGCCCCAGCTGCCCTTGTGCAGGGTGAGCAGGGCGTAGAAGCGCAGCGGGGTCAGCAGGAAGAGCTGGATCAGGCCGTACAGCGGGGCCAGCAGGAACATGCCGAACCGCTTGACGAAGCCCATGCCGCGGCGCGGGAAGTCGAGGTAGCGGACGTTGCGCAGATAGCCCATGAGGACCATGAACAGCGCGTAGTCCCCGATGTGGTCGAGGAACCGGGCCGGCTCCGTGATCGGCAGGATGACCATGGAGTAGAACATCGCCGAGCCGAAGACCAGCCACAGGCCGAGCTCCATGCAGGTCAGCCAGAACGCGGGCCGGTACTTCTTCTGGTGCCGGAAGGCCCACAGGGACTCGCGGAAGAACGACTTGTTCCAGCGGACCTGCTGGCGCAGGAAGTGCGGCAGCTTCTCGGGGACGGCGGTGTAGCCGACGGCGGTCTCCTGGAAGACCACCTGGCCTTCCATCAGGCAGTAGTTGGTCATGCGGCGGTCGTCGCCGAAGACGGCCGGCTTGCCCAGGAACTGCTGGTTGAGGAAGTCCGGCAGGTACTTGCGCACCAGTGTGCCGCGGTACGCCGACAGGGCGCCGCAGCAGCACAGCACGGACCTCAGCCGCGAGTAGGCGGCCCGTTCGAAGAGGAAGGAGTTGCCGTAGCGCAGGTCCTGCAGGCGGGTGAAGACGTTGCTGTCGTGGTTGAGCGCCAGCACCATGCCGGTGGAGGCCATGATCCTCTCGTCGGCCATCGGCAGCAGCAGTTCGCGGACCGTGTCCCGGGAGAGCACGGTGTCGGAGTCCACGCACAGGAAGATGTCGGAGTACGGCGCCGCCTCGAAGCCCCGCGCCAGCGCCTCGCGCTTGCCCTTGTTCTCGGGCTGGACGCTGACGGTGTACTTGACGCCCTTCGCCTCGAACTCGGGCCGCAGCCTCCTCGCCGCCCGGATGCCGCCCGGGTCGGCGCTGCAGTCGTCGATGATGTGGATCTCGTTGGGGAGCCGGGACTGCGCGAGCAGGCTGCGCATGCCCTGCTCGAACATCACCGGGTCCTCGTTGTAGATCGGGATGACCGCGGTGACCCAGCACTGCTCCAGGTACTCCAGTTCCTCCCGGCCCGCCTTGGCGGGGCGGTAGAACAGGGCGCCGAACATCTTCAGGGCCAGCAGGCCCATGGCGCCCGTCGAGTACAGGTGCAGCGAGTCGGAGTCGAGCCGGGTGGCGATGAGCGCGGCGATGGCGGCGAAGAAGAGGTACGAGACCTTCAGGTGCCGTCGTTTGCGGTGCCCCCGGCCTCCGCCGGAGTCGACGGCTCCGGGTATGTACGTCCCCTGGGCCGTCACAGCTTGACCACCCGGGGGTGATCGGCGGACCTGCCTCGGGTGTCGAAGAGCTTGCGGGCGCGGTCGGCCAGCAGGCCCAGGTCCATCTCCCGGTGCGGCTGGAGCAGGACGGTCAGGTCCGCGGTCTCGGCGGCGGCCAGGTAGTCGTCCGCACGCTCGACCGGGGCGCCGTCGACCGTCCAGTCGTCGACGTGGGGGTCGAAGTAGACCAGTTCGGCACCGCGGGCGCGCAGGTGCTGGGCGACGGCCAGGGCCGGGCTCTCGCGCTGGTCGGAGATGTCCGGCTTGTAGGTGACGCCGAGCAGCAGGACGCGGGAGCCGCGCACGGCCTTGCCCTCGTCGTTGAGCAGATCGGCCGCGCGGTTGACCACGTGCACGGGCATGCGCTGGTTGATCTCCTGCGCCAGCTCCACGAAGCGGAACGGGATGCCCAGCGAACGCACCTTGTACGACAGGTAGTTGGGGTCGATCGGGATGCAGTGCCCGCCGACGCCGGGGCCGGGGTAGAACGGCGCGAAGCCGAACGGCTTGGTGGAGGCGCAGCGGATCGCGTCCCACAGGTCGACGCCGATCTCCCGGCAGAACATCGACATCTCGTTGACGAGCGCGATGTTGACGTGCCGGTAGGTGTTCTCCAGCAGCTTGGCCATCTCGGCCTCGCGGGTGCCCTTGGCCTCCACCACACGGGTCACGAAGCGCTCGTAGAGGGCGCGGGCGGCCTTGGTGCAGTCGGCGGTGACGCCGCCGACGACCTTGGGGGTGTTCTCCAGGCCGAAGGAGGCGTTGCCCGGGTCGATGCGCTCGGGCGAGAAGGCGAGGTGGAAGTCCCGGCCGACCTTCAGGCCGCCGGCCTCCAGCCGGGGCCGTACGACCTCTTCGGTGGTGCCGGGGTAGGTCGTGGACTCCAGCACCACGAGGGTGCCGGGCGTGAGGTGGGCGGCGATGTCCGCCACCGCCGCGTGCACCGCGCCGAGGTCCGGGGAGCCGTGCTCGGTGAGCGGGGTGGGCACGCAGATGACGACCGCGGCGGCGTCCGCGATCACCTCGGGGCCGTCGGACGCCCGGAACCCCTGGTCGAGCATCGCGCCGACCTCGGCGTCCGTGATGTCGTCGACGTGGGAGCGGCCCCCGTTCAGACCCTCGACGACGGTGCGGCTGCGGTCGAGACCCACCACACGTAACCCGGCGGCAGCGGCGGAACGCGCTAAGGGCAGCCCCACGTAGCCTAATCCGACAACGACGAGATCCACCGTGGAGGACTTGTTCACGGCACCCTTCCCCCAGCCCCCCGTTGCACGGCCCGGACGGGCCGGTTCCGGGCAGCACTCATCACCCGAGTAATACGAACGACCCCCGGGAGGTTAACAGGATTCTCACTTTTTCAACCCCGCTCACTCGCGTGCGCCTTGTCACGTGCGCATCCCCGCGGTGCTCGGCGCGGTTCGTGGGCCCGTCACCGCCCCGGTGCCCACCCGCCCTTGTGACGAGGGGAGTTGTCGGAGAGTGGCCGCGACAGTCTCCTCGTGCTCATCCAGGAGGGCCAGGCGCTCGCCGGCCTGGCCGCCGGCAGGCCGGGTGCGGTGGCGCAGGAGGTCGGGCTCGTGCTCGACGAGGGCGTCGTCACCGATGTCCAGGACACCGGGCTGTGCCTGATCACGGGCGTCGGCCGGACGTTCCGCCCCGGTGACGTCCTGCCGTACCCGGAGCGCGAGGGCGTCCCCGGGCGCGTGAACGGCAAACGGTTCCCGGCCCCGGGCACGGTCGGCCTCCCGGCGTGACGCGGAACGCCGAACCGGTGCGCGAGGAGGGCCTCCGCGTGGTGCGGAGGCCCTCCTCGTCGTCGTCCCGTCCGGCGCGGGTCGCGCGCTCGACTCAGCCGACCATCGTCCAGGTCCCGAACTCCGCGGATCCCGGGGCGGCCTGACGGGCGACGGCCAGACGTCCGTCCGCGCCGATGACCGCGATCGTGGCGCGGCCCAGGGCGTCGAAGGCCGCGGCGGGAGCGCCGGCGAAGGTACCGCCCAGGGGCGCGACGGACAGCTCCCGCCAGGGCTGGTCGCCGGGCAGGAAACGGTAGGCCACGCCACCGAGGTCGCTGCGGCAGGCGACGAGGGTGCCCGACTCGGGCGTCGGGCCCGCGGCGAGGCCGACCGCGCCGAAGCCGCCGCGTCCGCCGATCGAGGACGCGGGCTGGGCCCAGCGACCACCCGGGGCGTCCTCCTCCGCCATGAGCAGACGGCCCGTGTCCGGTTGCCGGTAGACGGTCATGACCTTGCCGCTCGGCTGGAGCACCGCGGCGACGGGGCCGGCGGACGGAGCGAGCCGGAACCTGGGGGCCCGGGTGAGCGGTTCGTCGAGCGACCCCTGGGCCCAGTGGAAGACGCCCTCACGGCTGGCTCCGAACACCTCCACGCGGCCGTTGAGTGTGGTGAGCGCGGCGAGTCCCTCCTGGAGGTCATAGCCGCGCAGGTCGGTCCACTCGCCCCAGGTGCCGTCCGTCTCCTGGATCCGGCTGTGCAGCCCCTGACCGGCGTTGCGGACGAACAGGTGCAGCCGGCCCCTGCCGTCGCGGGTCGCCACCGGCGTGCCGAGGTGACGGTCCCGGCGCGGGTCGCCCGCCGAGGGGTTGCCCAGGGTGATCCAGCCGGAGAACGCCCCGTCGGGCTCGGCCTGTTCGAGCAGCACGATCTCGCGGACGTGGCCGTCGTCCGCGGCCAGGTGGGACAACCGCTCGGCGAAGATCTGCCAGCGGCCGTCCGGTGTGAGACCGACGGCGAGGCCGGGGGCGAGAGGGCCACCGCCGAGAAAGAACGGGCCGCGCCACTGGTCGCTGCCGGGCTGCGCCTCCAGCCACACCGCGCACTGCCGGTCGACCACGGCAAAGGCCGCCAGCCGGCCCCGCCGGTCGGCCAGCAGCCAGGGGGCGCCGACCGGATGGCGTGGCGCGGTGCTCTGCACCCACCCGGTCCCCCGGGAGTTCAGGCCGACCGAGTAGTCGCCGCTCCCCGCCGGATCGCCGCAGTCGTAGCCGTCCGCCGCTCCGTAGACGTTGAGGAAGAACTCCTTGAGGGACACGGCCTGCGGGCCGAGGTTGTGCGGCCAGCGTTCGTTGTAGTACCCGCGGTAGGACTCCACGGTGTAGGTGCCGTTCTGGGCGGGTCCCTGGTAGTGGTCCAGGGCGAGCACGCTGAACAGGGCCGCGGCGGTGTGGTCGCAGTGGTCGGACAGGTCGCCGTAGTCGTGCCGCTGCGGGAACTTGTCGTCGTGCACCAGCCGGTCGGGGTCCGGGTCCATGGTGCGGATCAGCGTGGGGCGGACCAGGTCCATGATCTGCACGATGGTCTGGACGAGGCCCGTCCGCGTGTACCCGTACGCCTCGTGCACCAGGCCGCCGCTGGGCACCAGGGTCGGCACCGACTCGACCTCGTTGCGCCAGAGCACGTGCAGGCTGCGGGCCGGCCCCTCCGGTGTGCCGTGCTGCCGGATGTTGAGGAAGATCAGCGTCACCCAGGGCGCGTCGGCGAGCGAGTACGCCTCCGCGACCGTGCCGGCCACCGTGGAGAGGGTGGCCGGTTTCCAGGCCGCCGTCCGGTCGCCGAGCGCCATGGCCGCGTAGGCGGCCTTGATGCCGTTCTGCCGTGCCTTGCCGTAGGCCTCCCGATCCTCGGCGACCGGCTCCGTCTGCCACGGCCTCGGGTTCTTGCCGAGCGCGTCACCGGCGGTCAGGTACACCGTGGTGGTGCGCGCACCGGCCTTGAGCCCGTGGAACGTGGCCGGGTTCATGAAGTACAGGTCGTCGTCCGGGTGGGCCACGATCTGCAGCACGGACGCGGGACTGTTCACGGTGTTGCTCCTCCCGACGGCGGGATGCGGTGTGGTCACAGCGGCCAATCCGGCAGGTAGCCCGCGTGGGCCTGCCGATTGCGCGCTGATCCGGTCTCGAACTGGCTCGGCACCGGGAAGTAGCTGGGCAGGAACGCGGCGAGGATGGCGTCCTGCTCGTCCTCGGGCACGTCGCCGTCGTGGTAGTCGTTCAGGCAGAACACGTCGTGCGGGCGCACGGTGAGGATCCGGTTCAGCCGGGGGGCGTGCTCGCTCAGGCCGACGTTGACGAAACCGCACGAGATGCTGCCGGGCACGCTGCGCTGCGTGTGGAAGCCGAAGTAGTGGTGCAGCGAGGAGGCGACCGACACGTCGCTGCGGCTGCGCAGCTGGTTGCCCGCGGTGGTCGCCACCGCCTCGTGGTAGTACTCCTCGATGTCGGCCAGGACGCTGCGGCGCAGCGGGTGCGGGGCGTGCAGGAACGAGTGCACCAGCGTCTGCCCGAAGGCCCGCTCGATCAGGGCGCGGTTGTTCTTCGCGGCGGTGATGTTGAACTCGTCCTCGTGGGAGGGCGGGGCCATCGGGATGGAGGTGGGCGACATGAAGTGCTTCGCCTGCCCGTTGCCCAGGAAGAACACGCTGGGCATGAGGGTCCGCCCGACGAACACGTCGTCGTTGAAGTAGAGGAAGTGCTCGGCCAGGCCCTCGATGTGGTGCAACTGGCTCTCGATGGCGTGGGAGTTGTACGTGGGCAGCGCACCGCGGTCGCCGAAGATCTCGGTGTGGTCCACGACGCGTACGCGTGGATGGGAGAGGTCCAGCCAGTGGGGCACCTGCTGGTCGGTGACGATGTAGATGTTCCGGATCCAGGGCGCGTACATGTCGATGGAGCGCAGGGAGTACCTCAGTTCGTCCCGGTCCCGGAAGCGTGCCGCGCTCGTCGCCGCGTCCTCGGTCTCCAAGCCCATCGAGGCCAGTACGGCGTTCTTGCGCTCCAGCCAGGAGACGTCGGCGCCGTTCACCCAGGTGTAGACGGCGTCCACGGGAAAACCGACGTCTCCGTGCAGCACGTTCCGGAAGGCGTTGATCGTCGGGTACTGGCGGTTGCCGAGGGTGAGGGCGGTCCGGTGCAGGGCGCTGGTCGGCACCCGGTCGCCGATGAGGGTGCGCGTGGGGGCCTTGAGGTGGGACTGGCTCTCGTCGTCGGGGTCGGTGTCCCAGAAGGAGACGGTGCAGCCGTAGACGGCGCCGAGGCGCAGGGTGCGCGAGTGGGAGACCAGGTTCTGGTAGACCCGGACGCCGGAGGAGGGGATGTCGGCGTACGGCGCCACGAGACCGGCGAAGACGGTGGCCACCGTCTTCTGCCCCTCGTTGAGCACGGCGGCGTACACCGGCTCCCGCGCGTACCGCTCGGCGAGGGCCTTGAAGACCGCCTCCCGGTACACGGCGTGCACGGCGACGGTGTGCCGTACGAGGTGGTCGCGGACCACGAAGTAGGGGATGCCGGCCGCTTCGAGCACGTCGGCCACCAGCGCCAGGTTCTGCTGGACGACGTCCCACGGGGACTCCCAGTCCAGCAGGCGGCAGACCTGGCCGCCGTCGCTCACCAGGCCGCGTCGCTTGAGCAGCTCCCTTTCCAGCGCGCGTTGGTCGGAGGAGCGCACGGTGGTGGCCGGAGCGGCGGCCGCCGCGGGCACCATGCCGTCGGGGCCGCTGTGGAAGGCGTGCACGGCCTGGCGTTCGGCCTTGGCCGCGGCACGGCGTCCGCTGTCGCGTTCGGCCACGAGCTCGTGGAAGATCCGCTCCCAGGTGGCGGTCACCACGGCGGGCGAGAAGCGGTTGACGGACGCGAGGGCCGCCGCGCCCATCCGTCGCCGCGCTTCGGCGTCCCGGATCAGGAACATCAGGGCCGAGGCCAGGGCGTCGGTGTCGCCGGGCGGGACGAGGATCCCGGTCTGCCCGTCGATGACCACTTCGCGCGGGCCGTTGGGCGAGTCGTAGGAGACCACCGGGACGCCGGCCGCGTGCGCCTCGGCGAGCACCAGGCCGAACGCCTCGTTGCGCGAGGTGAGCGTGGCGATGCTGGCCTTGGCCCACTCCTCCGCCAGGTGCTTGGAGTTGCCGTTGAGCTGGACGCAGTCGTGCAGCCCGAGCATGTCGATCTGCCGGCGCAGGGCGCCGCTGAGCGGTCCGTCGCCGAAGATCCGCAACTGCCAGTCCGGGTGGTGCCGGGCCACGGTGGCCCAGGCGGTCACGGCGTGGTCGATCTGCTTCTCCGCGACGAGCCGTCCGGCGATCACCACCGTGCGGGTCTGCAGGGTGGAGCGGGGCCGGAAGCCGCTGGGCAGGGCGTTGGGCACGACCTCGAGACGGGGCGCGGCGTCGCCGAGGGTCTCCGCGAACCAGTCCCGGGTCCGCTCGCTGAGGACGGCGAGCGCGTCCAGCCGGGCCGCGTGGGAGCGCAGCGGTTCGCCGCTGGTACCGCGCAGCTCGGAGACCCGGTGCTCCTGGTGGACGGTGATGACGTGCGCCGGGGCCAGCTCGACGGCGAGCGCCATCAGGGCGGGTGTGGTGGTGACCAGGACGTCGGTGTCGGTGTCCTGGAGGGCGAGTTCGAGCTCGAGGTCGGAGAGCCGGTTGAACGCCGCCTCCCAGGAGCGGTCGACGATCCGGCTGGGCTGCGCGGCCAGCCCCGGCCACACCGCGTCGTCGACGCGGGTCGGGCGCAGCGGGCGGGGGGTGGCGGAGGTGAGGTCGATCAGGTAGTCGAGGCGGACCCGTTCGTGCGGGGTGAAGAACTGCTCGCGCTTGCTCTTGAAGACGCTGAGCACCCGGACGTCGTGCCGGGCGGCCAGCTCGGACGCCTGGTTGAACACCGCCCGTTCGGTGCCGCCGACCGCGTCGGCCGTGGTCAGCAGGAACGTGATTCTCATCGGTCGGTTCAGCCTGCCTCGGGCATGCGCGTGCAGGTGACCCGGAGATTTCCTGCGGGGGTGTAGCGCGGTTGGACGATCATGGGGGGACGGCCGGACGGGGTGATCGCGAGGCTGCGCATGGCGAAGACGCGCAGCGGGTTGCGCACGTCGTGCAGCCGGCGCCCCAGCCGCAGCGACAGTCCGGTGGGGTCGCACAGGACGACGTCCCAGTGGTCGGGCCGGGAGCCGCGGGGCGGCATCTGGTCGAGCGGGACCTCCACGCGGTAGGTGTCCGCCGCCAGCGGGGTGACGGGCTGCTCGATCCGGCGCCCGGAGGCGACGAACTCGGCCCACGGCTCCTCGGCCCGGGTGCCCAGCAGCCGGAAGTCGACGGTGACCCCGGCGTGCGTCAGGTGCACCTTGGCCACCTCGGCGGAGGGGCGGGCACCGGTGCTGATCACGCGGGCGCTGCCGCGGAAGGAGCGGCCGATCCGGTGGCGCTCGCCGGTGACCGGGGAGGCCGTCATGGGCTTGGTGGGTCCCTCGTAGGGCACCGGCGGCTGGAACAGCAGCAGGGGGAGGGTGCGGGAGCGGCGCCCGGAGTGCAGGCGCAGCCGCAGCCGCCAGCGGCCCTGGCCGACCGGTGCGCCGCCGACGTCCGCGCCGAGCAGGACGACGGCGTCGACCAGGACCTCGTCGGCCGGACCCTCGTAGACGCGGGCCTCGGTGGCGAAGCGGCGGCGGCCCCGGCGCAGGACGACCTCGGCGCGCTCGGGCAGCCGGACGGAGGGGGGCAGCTGGGCGTGCAGGTTGACGGTCTGGCCGTCGAGGATGGCGGCGTAGTGGAGTCGGGCGGCGCGGCCGCGGCGCAGGGGCAGGAAGAAGCGCTGCATGAGCCGGTTGCGCAGGGCGGCGGCGCGGGGGCGCAGACCGCGGCGCGGGCGGCCCGCCCCGCCGCTCGCCGCGGCGGGGCTCTTGGTTCGAGGGCTCATGTGCCGGCGTGCCCCAGTTCGGCCAGACGTTCGGCCGACCGGGCCGATCGGCGTGGTACGGCGATGCCGGAGCCCTTCTCGAAGGGGCTGGGCACCGGGAAGTAGGCGTTCAGGAAGTCGGCGACCATCCGTGACTGGGCCTCCGGGTCACGGGCGGTGACGGTGTCGTTCATGCAGAAGGTGTCGAAGTTGCGGCGGGCCAGGAGGTTGTTCAGCCGACGCTGCGCCAGGTCGTCGGCGAGGTCGATGTAGACGTAGCGGATGTCGCCGACCGTGGCGCGGGCCGAGTGGTAGGCGTAGTAGTGGTGCAGCGAGGAGGCGATGGGCACGTCGCTCGGCGAGCGGAACCGGGAGTGCTGGGTCACCCAGTGCGCCTTGGCGTAGACCTGCTCGATCTCCGCGAGCACGCTGCGCCGCAGGACGTGCGGGGTGTGCTTCATCTTCTGGGAGATGACGGTGCCGAACTGCTGGGCGATCAGGCCGCGGCTGTTCTTGCCGGCCGCGTTGACGGGCAGGTCCTCGGTGCTCGCCCGGCCGGACGGGATCAGCGCCTTGGACTGGAAGAACTTGGTCAGCCCGTTGGCGTGGAAGAACTGCCCGGGCTGCACGGGGCGGCCGAAGAACACGTCGTCGTTCAAATAGAGGAAGTGCTCCGCGAGTTCGGGGATGTGGTGCAGCTGGCTCTCGATCGCGTGCGAGTTGAACGTCGGCAGCGCGCCGGGATCGGAGAAGATCTCCCGGTGGTCGACCACCCGGAGGCCGGGGAACTCGGTGTTCAGCCACGAGGGCACCTGTCCGGCCGTGACGAGGAAGATGTTCCGCACCCACGGGGCGTACTGGTGGATCGAGCGCAGCGAGTACCGCAGCTCGTCGCGGCTGGTGTAGCGGGCGTCGTTGGCCGCCTGCTCGTGCAGGCCGCCGCCCGAGGCCCCGGTGAGCTGCCACCGTGCGGTGTCCCTGCTCGCCCGCCACTCCGGGTCGGAGTCGTCCACCCAGGTGTAGACGACGTCGATCGGGAAGAGGTGGTCGTCGGGCAGCGCGGCGGCGAACTCGGGCAGGGTGCGGGCATGGCCGGTGCTGTAGATGGCCGGAACGGGGCTGAAGCGTTTCTGCTCCACCTGGCAGCGACCCGCGTCCGCCGGGATGTCGGTCACCACCTTGTTGGGGCGGGGCGCGACGAGCCGGCCGTCCTGCTCCGCCCAGAACTCGAGGTCGCAGCCGTACTCGGGGCCGAACACCAGGTGCCCGGTGGGGTCGCACACGACCCAGGTCACACGCAGCACGGACCGTCCGCGCAGCGCGCGCCAGCAGGCCGGGGAGGCACCGGGACGCGGCTGGCCCTGGGCGCCGGCACCCACGTAACCGGGGTTGTCCGCGCAGGCGAGCCGCAGCAGTTCCTCGACGTCGGCACGCCACCGTGCGGGGACCGCCACGCAGGGCGCCGGGGAGCCGGTGCCGCGGACGCAGAAGTAGTCGATCCCGGCTTCCTCCAGGAAGGAGACGAGCATGTGGAGGTTGCGGGCGCGGGCGGCCCAGGCGGTGGCTCCGGGCACCTCCACGGCCCGCAGGTGCCGGCCGGCCGCACGGACGACCCGCACCGGCAGGTCGGACGTGTGCTTGCCGGCCTTCCGGTTCCCGCCCAGCGCCTGGACCACCACGGCGGAGCGCACGGCGTCGGCGGACGCCAGCGAGCGTTTCACCGAGCTGCGCAGGGACCCCGGCACCCGACGCACGATCCGGCGCCGCGCCCCCACGGGCACCAGGGATCGATAGGTCGACACGAGCGCGCTCGCCTCGGGATTGTTGAGGCTCACCAGACTTCGCACCATCCACGTCGAGGCCGGAGCGGACCGCCCCGGCAACTGATCCCCACCCTGACCGGCGAGCACGCCACCGCGCGCGGGGTTCGCCGAGACCGGTCGCGACCGCCCTCCCCTTCACCGACGACACGGCCGATGTTCACCTGACGCTTACCGATCGAACAAAATGTTTACATCGCAACCACGCGAGATGTCCAGGAGTAATCGGTTTCTGGGGCCATCTGTCACACACGACACATCCGCACAACCTTTTCGGCGATCGCCGACTCCGCGGGCGCGATGGCACGGTCAGACACGCAGCCAGTCCGTGAACGCCAGCCCCGGCCCGGACTCCTGCCGCGCCACCCACAGGGCGCCGTCGGGATCGAAGGCGCCGAGCACCACCCGGCCGTGCGCGTCGTGCACCAGGGCCGGATCGCCCGCGCAGGCCCGCCCGGTGTCCGCCCACCAGAGCCCCGACGCCTCGGCCTCCGTACCGCAGACCCCGACCAGCGGGCTGCCGGACGCACCGCGGTGGGCGATCACCGTGCAGTCGTAGCCGTCGAGGGAGGCGCGCAGTACCGCGTTGGCCCCGTCCGAGGGCGTGCCGCCCAGCGGGACGGACCAGCCACCGGGCCGGTGGCAGACCAGGCCGGCGCCGGCCGGGTCGGTCCAGAACCAGGTGAGCCGACCGGGCGCCGTCTCCAGCACGGCGACCGACCCGGGCAGCGGGCCGGGCCGCACATCGGGGGAGCGCTGCGGCGCGGCGCCCGGCTCCGGCTGGACCCAGTGCAGCGCCGCGCCGCCGGCCGGAGCGAACACCTCGACCCGCCCGGTGGACACGGCGGTCGCGACCAGACCGTCCTGGAGGTCGCTGCCCCGCAGATCCGCCCAGGGCTCCCACTTGCCGCCCCGCCCCTCCCGGCGCATCATCAGCCCGCCACCCGCGTTGCGCACGAAGACGTGGACGGTGCCGGCCGCGTCCACCGCGGCCACCGGAGCTCCGAACCGCACCGCCAGGTCCGGCTCGGAGTGCGGATTGCCCAGGGAGCGCCACTCGGTGACGGGCCTCCCGGTCTGGTACTGGATCGCGTGCACCACGTCGACCTGGACCGTGCCGTCCGCGCGGCGCCGCTCGCGCCGGCCCAGGAAGTGGACGTAGGCGTCGACGCCCTGGGCCACGCTCAGGTGGGTGAGGTCCGCGACGGGGAAGAAGTCGGGGCCCGACCATTCGGGACCGCCCGGCCGGGTTTCGGTCCAGCGCAGCAGGCCGCCGCCGCACGGGGCGTACGCGGTGAGTCGGCCGTCCTTGCCGCGCACCAGCCAGGAACCCGCCGCGGTACCGGTCACGGGGGAACGCTGTGCGGCCGGGACGACCTCGTCGGATCGGCTGCGCCGCGGCGCGCGTGCGGACCGGTCCCGCATCACCATGACGGACTCCCTGGAGAATTCACCCGATCTGGACACGGGGCCTGGAATTCTCACATGATATGCACGCTGCATACACTCTCCGGGGGTCCGGGGATCACGCCCCCGACACCTCACGGCGAAGAGCGGGCCTCACGAGACGTCACCCTCCCTTCGTCCGGGGTGACTTGTGACGTGGGTCACTGCCGTACAACGCCAGGAGCGGGTCGCAGGTCTGTCCGATCATCCGAGCACGTCCGTGCCGGGGCCGCAGCGGACCCGGGCAGCACCGAGCACGCAGCACCAGCAGATCCAGCAGCACGAGCAGATCCGGCAGCACGCACAGACGAGGACACCCACCCGATGACGACCCCGGCCATCGACCGCCCGAGCCCATCCCACCGGTCCCCGCGGCAGGACGCGCCCCGCCGCCGGCGGCGCACCGGCCGGTGGGTCCTGCTCTCCCTGGCCGTTCTCGTCGTCGCCGCGGCCGGCACCGGCTACTGGCTCTACAACGACCTCGACGGCAACATCGAGGGCGTCGACATCGACAAGGCGATCGGCGGCGACCGTCCGGAGAAGCTGCCCACCTCCGGGCAGAACGTCCTGGTCCTCGGCTCCGACTCGCGCGCCGGCGACAACGCCGAGCTGAACACCGGCAGGGTCGCGGGGGCGCGCTCCGACACCGCGCTGGTGATGCACATACCCGAGGGCCGCACCAAGGCCGTCGCCGTCAGCATCCCGCGCGACACCCTGGTGACCCGGCCCGAGTGCGCCAAGGCGGACGGTTCCCAGGTGGCCCCGGCCGAGCGCGTGATGTTCAACTCCATCTACTCCCAGGTCGGTCCGGCCTGCGTGGTCAAGACGGTGGAGAAGATGTCCGGGGTCCGCATGGACCACTACGTGGAGATCGACTTCGCCGGCTTCAAGGACCTGGTGGACGCGATAGGCGGGGTCACCGTCACCGTCGACCAGGACATCCACGACCCCTCCAGCGGGCTCGACCTGACCGCCGGCACCCACCGCCTGAACGGCACCGAGTCCCTGCAGTTCGTCCGCACCCGGCACGGCGTCGGCGACGGCAGCGACCTCGGGCGCATCGGGCTCCAGCAGCAGTTCATGGTCGCCCTGCTGAGCGAGATCAAGAAGCAGGACCTGCTGGGCAGCCCGACCAAGACGTACAAGATCGCGGACACCCTCACCTCGGCCCTCACCACCGACTCCGAGCTCGCCTCGCTCACCGCGCTGACGGACTTCGGCCGCAGCCTGAACGGCGTCGACCCGGCCGGCATGGAGACGATCATGCTTCCGGTCGCGTACGACAAGACCGACCCGAACCGGGTGGTGGCCGCCGAACCGCAGGCGTCGACCCTGTGGGAGGCGATCCGCAACGACCAGGACATCCCGGAGTCGGCGAAGAAGTCCCCGGCGGGCGGCGGAACTTCCTGACGTCGCCCCGGCGCTCCCCCGCCGGCCCCGCCGGGAGCGTTCCCGCCCCCGGCGGGAGCCCTTCAGATCTCCCGCCAGGCCTGGAGGGCGAGGCCCGGTTCGTCCTTGCGACGGGTGAGGAGGAGCGCTCCGGTGGACGGGGAGAGGGCGGCCGCGACGACCTCCCCGTGCTCGTCGAGGGCGACGGACACCACGGCGTCGGCGGGCAGTCGGGGCCCCGACTCGGTCCACCAGGCCCCGGCCTGCTCCTGTTCGGTGGGGTACGCGGCGAAGGCGGCACGACCGTCCGCCGCACGCTGGGCGAGCACCGTGCAGTCGTGGCCCTCGACGGCACAGCGCACGGCGGAGACCGGGCCGGGGCCTGCCGAGGCGAGGAGCGCCACCGGCTCGCCGCCGGGCCGCCAGGCGCACAACTCCCCGCGCTCGTCGGTGAAGAAGAGGGTGGTGTGCCCGGCGGAGGTGGCCAGCGCGCGGAGGGTGCCCGGCCGGACGGGCACGGTGACGCGCTCCCCCCGCACCGGCTGTCCGCCGGGCTCCTCCTGACGCCAGTGCGCGATCCCGTCCGGGACGGCCGCGTACAGCTCGACCAGGCCCGACTCCCCCGTCACGGCCGCGAGTCCGTCCCGGACGTCCTCTCCCCCGAGGTCCCACCACGGGTTCCAGCCGCCCTTCTCCTTCTGCGCCAGCAGGCTCACCCCGCCGCCCCGGTTGCGGACGAAGACGTGTGCGCGCCCCCGGTCGTCGACGGCGACCGCCGGTGTCCCGGTGCGGTCGCCCTTCTTGTCGGGGTGACCGACCGGGGTCCAGTCCAGGGGGGCGAGCCGCGGGCGGAAGTGGGTGGAGTGCACCAGGTCCGACTCGCCGGACGCCGTGGGCCGCCAGGCGACGAGGTGGGCGTAGCCGTCGGCGCCCTGGCCGACAGCCGTCCCCGGACGCAGCTTCTGGGGGCCGCCGATCCTGCGCGGCGCCTCCCAGGGGCCGCCCGGGGCCAGTTCCGCGCGGCACAGGACGGCGTCGTCCGACGGCAGGTAGACGGTGAGGCGGCCGTCGCGGCCGCGGAGGAGCCAGTCGCCGTTCACCGCTTCACCCTACGCAGGCGGAACCGCGTCCGACGGCCCGGGGCCCCGGCCGCAGGTCCTTCCGTGGGACCCTGGCGGGATGAACGCCGCCACCGCCCCGCTCGTGATCGTCGACGCCGCGAACGTCGTCGGGTCGGTGCCCGACGGCTGGTGGCGGGACCGCCGGGGCGCCGCGGAGCGCCTGCGCGACCGGCTGGCGTCGGACGGTCTGCCCGGCCGTCCCGGCCCGGTGGAGATCGTCCTGGTGGTCGAGGGCGCGGCCCGCGGGGTGGAGTCGGTGCCGGGCGTCCGGGTGGAGTCCGCCCCGGGCAGCGGCGACGACCACATGGTCGCCCTGGTGGCCGGGGCCGGCGAGCGCCCCGTCCTGGTCGTCACGGCCGACCGCGAACTGCGCCGCAGGGTGACGGACCTGGGAGCGGACGTCACCGGCCCGCGGTCCGTGCCCCGCTGAGCCCCACGGCGCCTCTGCGTACGGACCCGCGACACGGGCGCGGGTGCACGGCGGCACGGGGTGTCCGGCCGCGCGCCGGGCCCCGCCCGCCGGGACGGCCCGGCCGTCCCGGGAGCGGCGATCAGGCAGGCAGGCCCGGCCGTCGACGTGGCGGGCGGGCCGGGCCACCGGCGTCGGGGCGACCGGCTCCCCGCCGTGCGCGTCCCGCGCCGTGGGCGGCCGGGGCACCTCCGGCGGACCGGGGCGGAGGAGGGCGGCAGGACGGGCCCGGCACGCCCGTGCCGGGGACGGGTCCGTCAACGTGAGTCCGGGCCCGACGGTTTGAAGACCTCCCCCGGTTTCGTCTCCTCGCCGCGGGCCAGGCGGCTGTGGCCCCGGCTGTAGGCGAAGTAGACGACGAAGCCGATGGCCATCCAGATGGCGAACCGGACCCAGGTCTCGGCGGGCAGGTTCAGCATCAGCCACAGCGACGCGGCGACCGACAGGATCGGCAGGAACGGCACCCAGGGGGTGCGGAAGGAGCGGTGCAGGTCGGGGCGGGTCCTCCGGAGGATGATCACGCTGATCGCGACGACCACGAAGGCGAACAGGGTGCCGATGTTCACCAGCGCGGCGAGTTCCTCCAGCGGGGTGAAGCCCGCGAGGACCGCGATGACGACACCGAGCAGGATGGTCGGCCGGTGCGGGGTCTTGAACCGGGGGTGGACCCGGGAGAAGAACCGGGGCAGCAGGCCGTCGCGGCTCATCGCGAAGAAGACGCGGGTCTGGCCGAGCAGCAGGATCATGCAGACGGTCGTCAGGCCGACGGCGGCCCCGAAGCTGATGAAGCCCGCGAACCAGGGGTGCCCGGTGGCCTTGAACGCGTCCGCGAGCGGGGCGTCCACGGACAGCTCGCTGTAGTGCTGCATGCCGGTGACGACGATGGACACGGCGACGTACAGCGCGGTGCAGATGAACAGGGAGCCGAGGATGCCGCGGGGCATGTCGCGCTGCGGGTTCCTGGTCTCCTCGGCGGCCGTGGCGACGATGTCGAAGCCGATGAACGCGAAGAAGACGACCGAGGCCGCGGTGAAGATGCCCATCACGCCGAAGTTGGACGGGGCCCAGCCGAACATCAGCTGGATCAGCGGCGCGTCCAGGCTCTGGTCCGCCTCCACCGGCTGCGCCTTCGGAACGAACGGGTCGTAGTTGTCGGCGGTGACGAAGAAGGCGCCCGCGACGATCACGACGAGGACGACGGTCACCTTGATGGCGACCACGACCGAGGTGACCCGTGCGGACAGCTTCATGCCGAGGACGAGGATGACGGTGAGCAGCAGCACCAGGACGGCGGCGAGGATGTCGAACCCGAAGCCGTCGGCGCCCTGCCGGCTGCCCAGCACCTCGGGCATCTCCCAGCCCGCGTTGCCCATGAGCGACTGGATGTAGCCGGACCAGCCGACGGCCACCACCGCCGTGCCGAGCGCGAACTCCAGGACCAGGTCCCAGCCGATGATCCACGCCGGCAGCTCGCCGAGGGACGCGTACGAGAAGGTGTAGGCGGAGCCCGCCACCGGGACGGTGGAGGCGAACTCGGCGTAGCAGAGCGCGGCGAGCGCGCAGACGACGCCGGCCACCACGAAGGCCAGGGCCACCGCGGGCCCGGCGTTGTTCTTGGCGACCGTACCGGTGAGGACGAAGATGCCGGTGCCGATGATGACGCCGACGCCGAAGACGGTCAGGTCCAGCGCGGACAGGGATTTCTTGAGCGCGTGCTCCGGTTCCTCGGTGTCGAGGATGGACTGCTCGACGTTCTTCGTCCGGAAGAGGGGGCTGGTCACTGGTACCTCCCACGCTTGTCGTCCTCGACATGATCGAGAGGGGGCGTAGGGCGTATGCCCCGGTACGTGCACCCTCACGCAGACGGGCCGCCCGCGCCACTCCTCACAGTGGCACGGGCGGCCCATCCGGGCGACGCGTGGTGACGGATCAGTCGCGGGCCGGCTGCACCGAGTCGACCGCGTCGGCGGCGGAGCGCTCGGTGGGGGTCCTCCCGCTCGAGCGGAGCCGGGAGGGGGGGAGTCCGTCGAGCTTGGCCACCAGGCCGGTGACCTGGCGGGCGATGTCGGGGGCGGTGAGCCCGATCTCGGCCAGGACCTCGGCACGGGAGGCGTGGTCGAGGAAGCGCGGCGGGATGCCGAAGTCGCGCAGCGGCACGTCCACGCCGGCGTCGCGCAGCGCCTGGGCGATCGCGGAGCCGACCCCGCCGACGCGGGAGTTGTCCTCGACGGTGACGACGACGCGGTGCTTCGCGGCGAGCGGCGCCATCGCCTCGTCGACGGGCTTGACCCAGCGCGGGTCGACGACGGTGGTGGAGATGCCCTGCCGGTCGAGGAGGGCGGCGACCTCCAGGCACATCGGGGCGAGGGCGCCCACGGAGACCAGCAGCACGTCGGGGGTGTCGGTGCCGGGCTCGCGCAGCACGTCCATGCCGCCGACGCGGCCCACGGCGGGCACGGCGGGGCCGACGGCGCCCTTGGAGAAGCGCACCACGGTCGGGGCGTCCTCGACCGCGACGGCCTCGCGCAGCTGGGCGCGGACCTGGTCGGCGTCGCGCGGGGCCGCCAGCCGCAGTCCGGGCACCACCTGGAGGATGGACATGTCCCACATGCCGTTGTGGGAGGCGCCGTCGGTGCCGGTGACGCCGGCCCGGTCGAGGACGAACGTCACGCCGCACTTGTGCAGGGCCACGTCCATCAGGACCTGGTCGAAGGCGCGGTTGAGGAAGGTGGCGTACACCGCGAAGACGGGGTGGACGCCGGCGTGGGCCAGGCCGGCCGCGGAGACGGCGCCGTGCTGCTCGGCGATGCCGACGTCGTAGACCCGCTCGGGGAAGCGCTTGGCGAACCTGTCGAGGCCGACCGGCTGCAGCATGGCGGCGGTGATGGCGACGATGTCCTCGCGCTCCTCGCCGAGCTTGACCATCTCGTCGCCGAAGACGCTCGTCCAGTCGGCGCCGGAGGTGGCGATCGGCAGGCCCGTGTCGGGGTGGATCTTGCCGACGGCGTGGAAGCGGTCGGCCTCGTCCTGGAGGGCCGGCTGGTAGCCGCGGCCCTTCTCGGTGAGGCAGTGCACGATCACCGGGCCGCCGAAGCGCTTGGCGCGGGCCAGGGCGGACTCCAGTGCCTCGATGTCGTGGCCGTCGATGGGGCCGACGTACTTCAGGCCCAGGTCCTCGAACATGCCCTGGGGGGCGATGAAGTCCTTCAGGCCCTTCTTGGCGCCGTGCAGGGTGTCGTAGAGGGGGCGGCCGACGACCGGGGTGCGCTCCAGGAGGTCCCTGGTGCGGGCCAGGAAGCGTTCGTAGCCGTCGGTGGTGCGCAGGGTCGCCAGGTGGTTGGCGAGGCCGCCGATGGTGGGCGCGTAGGAGCGCTCGTTGTCGTTGACGACGATGACGAGCGGGCGGTCCTTGGCGTCGGCGATGTTGTTCAGCGCCTCCCAGGCCATGCCGCCGGTGAGCGCGCCGTCGCCGATGACCGCGACGACGTGGCTGTCGTCCCGCTTCATGAGCTGGTTGGCCTTGGCGATGCCGTCGGCCCAGCCGAGGACGGTGGAGGCGTGGCTGTTCTCGATGACGTCGTGCTCGGACTCGGCCTGCGAGGGGTAGCCGGACAGGCCGCCCTTCATCTTCAGCTTGGAGAAGTCCTGCCGGCCGGTCAGCAGCTTGTGCACGTAGGACTGGTGGCCGGTGTCCCACAGGACCTTGTCCTTGGGGGACTCGAAGACCCGGTGCAGGGCGATGGTGAGCTCCACCACACCGAGGTTGGGGCCGAGGTGGCCGCCGGTCTTGGAGACCGCGTCGACGAGGAAGGTCCGGATCTCCCCGGCCAGCTGGTCGAGCTCCTCCAGGGTGAGCCGGTCCAGATCGCGCGGTCCCCTGATGCGGGTCAGCAGCGGCACCCGTGCCTCCTTGCAGTAGAGCTGATCGAGCTGTTGCCGGGCTCGTCGAGTCTAATGTTCCGCTCCTGCGGGCGGTGCCCGGGCGGTGCGTCGTACGTCACGCGTTCGGCAGTACCCGCCATCGGCCCGTTCCACGACACGCCTGTGCCCGGCGCCGCCGTGGGCGCCGGGCACAGGACCGCGGGGGACGGTGCCGCTAGGCGCGGCCGGCCGTCTTCTGCGTCTTGCGGGTGACCGCGTCGATGACGACCGTCGCCAGCAGCACGCCACCGGTGATCATGTACTGCACCGGGGAGGCGATGCCCTCCAGGGCGAGGCCGTACTGGATCGAGACGATCACCATCACACCGAGCAGCGCGTTCCACGTGCGGCCGCGGCCGCCGAAGAGGGACGTGCCGCCGATCACCGCGGCGGCGATGGCGTTCATCAGCAGGTCGCCGCCGCCGGCGCCCTGGTTGGCGGAGGCGATCTTCGAGGCGATGAACAGACCGCCCAGCGCGGCGAAGGTACCGGCGATCGCGAAGACCGAGACCCGGACCATGGCCACGTTGATACCGGCACGGCGGGACGCCTCGACGCTGCCGCCCAGGGCGAAGACCTTGCGGCCGTAGGCGGTGCGGCGCAGCACGAAGTCCGTGACCAGCAGGACCGCGAGGAAGATCACCACGGCCAGCGGCAGGCCCTTGTACTGGTTGAAGACGAACGCGACGACGAACGCGAGGACGGCGAGCAGCACGGTCCGCACGATGATCTCGTTCAGCGGCCGGGACGGCACACCGGCGGCCTCGCGGCGGCGGTTGTCGAAGAAGGCGGTGAGGAAGTACGCCGCCGTCACGACGATCGCCAGGCCGTAGGCGGCGGCCACGTCGGAGAAGTAGTAGCTGGTCAGCTTGGCGACCACGCCCTCGGAGTCGAGGTTGATGGTGCCGTTGTCGCCCAGGATCTGGAGCATGAAGCCGTTCCAGAACAGCAGGCCGGCCAGGGTGACGGCGAACGCCGGGACGCCGACCTTGGCGAAGAAGAAGCCGTGGATCGCGCCGGCCACCGTGCCGGTGAGGATGGCCAGCACGAAGGCGAGCCACTCGTTCATGCCGTTGGTGACGCTCAGCACCGCGAAGGTGGCGCCCGCGACACCGCTGACCGAGCCGACCGACAGGTCGATCTCGCCGAGCAGCAGGACGAAGACGATGCCGACGGCGATCATGCCCGTGCCGACCATGGCGACGGACATGTCGGAGAAGTTGCCGGCGGTGAGGAAGTTGGAGTTCAGGCCGGTGAAGATGGCCCAGATGACCAGCAGGCCGATGACGACGGGGATGGACCCGAGGTCGCCGGACTTCAGCTTCCGCTTGAACTCGTTGAGGTAGCCCGCGAATCCCTGCTCGCGCACCAGCAGCCGGGGGTCGACGACCGGGACCGCTGCGGCGGCCGCCTCGGGGTTCTCCACGACGTGCTCCTCGGCGGGCGTCGTGGTCTTCTCGGTGCTCACTTCTTGATCTCCCCATTGGTGCGCGCCGCACGACGGGTCACGGCGTTGTCCGTGGCGCCCGTGATGGCGGAGATGATCTCTTCCTGCGAGGTCGACTTGACCTCGAACACGCCGTTGTTGCGCCCGAGGCGCAGTACGGCGACCTTGTCCGCCACGGCCTTCACGTCGGCCATGTTGTGGCTGATGAGGATGACCGCGTGGCCGCGCTCGCGCAGCCGCTCGACCAGGTCGAGGACCTGCGCGGTCTGCTCGACGCCGAGGGCGGCGGTGGGCTCGTCGAGGATCACCAGCTTGGGCTCGCCGAGCATGGACCGGGCGATGGCCACGACCTGGCGCTGGCCGCCGGAGAGCGAGGCGATCGGGATCCGGACGCTGGGGATGCGGATCGACAGGGTGTCGAGGAGCTCGCGGGAGCGGCGCTCCATCTCCACCTCGTCCAGGACACCGCGCTTGCGCAGCTCCCGGCCCAGGTAGAGGTTGCCGACGACGTCGATGTTGTCGCACAGCGCGAGGTCCTGGTAGACCGTCGCGATGCCCAGGTTCTGGGCGTCGTGCGGCTTGCCGATCTGGACGGCCTTGCCCTCCCACTCGATGACGCCCTCATCGATGGGATGCACGCCGGCGATCGTCTTGACCAGCGTGGACTTTCCGGCGCCGTTGTCGCCCACCAGGGCGACCACTTCACCGGCGTGGACCTCAAGCTCAACGTCGGTGAGCGCCTGGACGGCACCGAACCGCTTGGAGACCCCGCGCAACGCCAGCACGGGCGTAGCGGACACGTGAACCATCTCCTTCGCCGCCTGACCCGGCGGAAGGTAGTGCAGAGAATTGGGGGGGTGTTCCGTCCGGCGCCCCGCGTAGCTTGCGGGGCTGGTGTGTGCGGGGCGCCGGCGGAGCGCGTGGCAGTCGGTCCCGTGGGGGAGCCCAGGTCACGGACTCCCGTACGTGTCACGGGACTCGGGGACTGCTTACTTGAGGCCGATCTTGTCGCAGGCGGCCTTGTACTTGTCCGTGCAGATCTCCTGGACGGTGTAGATGCCGTCCTTGATCACGGTGTCCTTGATGTTGTCCTTGGTCAGCGACACGACCGGGACCAGGACCGAGGGGATGCCCTTGTCGGTGGGGCTGTCGACCTTGTCCTTGGCGATGGAGTCCAGCGACTTGCCCTGGGCGAGCGCGACGGCCATCTCCGCGGCGACGTCGGCCTCCTGCGGGTACGGCTTGTAGACGCTCATGTACTGCTCACCGGTGACGATGCGCTGCACACCCGCGAGTTCGGCGTCCTGGCCGGTGACCGGGATGTCGTCGATGCCGGCGGCCTTCAGGGCGGTGATGATGCCGCCCGCCATGCCGTCGTTGGCGGAGTAGACGCCGACGATCTTGTCCTTGCCGAGGGCGGAGATGGCGCCCTCCATGTTGGCGTTGGCGTTCTCCGGCTTCCACTCCTTGGTGTCGTACTCGCGGCCGACCTTCACCTTGCCGTCGAGGACGGAGTGCGCGCCCTCCTTGAACTGGGCGGCGTTCGGGTCGGTGGCGGACCCGTTCATCATGACGATCTGGCCGTCCTTGGCCTTGTCGCCCAGCGCCTCCAGCAGGGCCTCGCCCTGGGTCTTGCCGACGGTCACGTTGTCGAACGAGGTGTAGGCGTCGATCGGGCCCTCGGCCAGGCGGTCGTAGGCGACGACCGGGATGCCGGCGTCCTTGGCCTTCTTGACCGAGCCGGCGATGGCCTTGGAGTCCACCGCGTCCACGATGAGCACGTCGACCTTGTTGGTCACCATCGTGTCGACCTGCTGGTTCTGCAGGCTGGCGTCCTGCTTGGCGTTGGCGTAGACGACCTCGCCCTTGTTGTTCGTGAGCTCCTTGACCTTCTTCTCGATCAAGGGCTTGTCGAACTTCTCGTACCGCGCGGTCTGGTTCTCCGGCAGGAGCAGACCGACCTTGATGTTGTCGCCCTTGGCGGCGGAGTCGCCGGAGTCCTTCTTGTCGCCCGACTCCTTGGCGCTGCCACAGGCGGCGAGCGAGACGGCCATCGCACCCGCGGCGACGGCGACGGCGGCACGACGCATACGCATGTTCACTTCTACTGAACCTCCCTGACGAGGCCGCGTCGTTGCGGCCGAGGTGGCTGGAAGTCAACTCGGCCACACGTGCGACGTCAAGAAGTAAATCCTTAACGAGATGGCAACGGTGCCATCCGTTCTCTAAGTGAAGGCAGGGGTCGCCGTCGCGAGCGAGCCGGTCGCGGTGCCGTCCAAAAGGGTCGAATCGCCCATCTCGCTGAGGGCGAGGGCGAGCGCTCCGAGCACCTCCGCACGGCCCCCGAGCGCCCCGGGGAGAACGGACAGTTGGCGCGCCGCACTGGGGATCGCGTAGCGGCCGACGGACTCCCTGATCGGCCCGAGCACCAGCTCGCCGGCCTCGGCGAGATCACCGCCCAGGACCACGCGGCTCGGGTTCAGCAGGTTGCACAGGTTGGCGACTCCCATGCCGATGTGGCGGCCGACGTCGGCGATCACCCGACGGCAGCCCGGATCACCGTCCCGCGCCAGCCGCACGACGCCCTCCATCGTCAAGTCGGTGCCGTGACCGGGCTGGAGCAGCGGCAGCACGTAGCGCGCGGACGCGAAGGTCTCCAGGCAGCCGCGGTTGCCGCAGCGACAGACCGGGCCGGATTCATCGAGTGTAATATGCCCGATTTCTCCTGCGGTGCCGCCGGGACCCCGATAGATCTTCCCGCTGATCACCAGGCCCGCGCCGACACCGCTGGCGACCTTGATGTACGCCAGGTCGCGCACGCCCCGGCCGCTGCCCCAGACCATCTCGCCGAGCGCGCCGAGGTTGGCGTCGTTGTCCACGTGCACCGGCACGCCGAGCCGCCCCCGCAGCTCCTCGGCGGGCTTGGTGCCGGTCCAGCCCGGCAGGATCGCGGTCGAGCCGAGGCTCCCGGACTCCACGTCGATCGGTCCGGGCACGCCGAGACCGATCCCGGCGACCTTGGCGCGGTCCACCCCCGTGGCCTCGATCAGCCGGTTGACCAGCTGCTCCGCCCGGTCGAAGCCCTGGGTCGAGGAGGCGTCCACATCCAGTGGCTCGGACTCCTCGGCCAGCACCTGGTGGGCGAGGTTCCCGACCGCGACCCGCAAATGCGTGTGACCGAAGTCGACGCCGATGACGATGCCGGCGTCCCCGCTCAGCGAGACGCTGCGGGCCCGGCGTCCGCCCGCCGACGTGGGCGTGACCTCGACCGTTCCGCCGTCCTTCAGTTCCCGGACGATGTTGGAGACCGTCGCCGCGGACAGGCCCGTCGTCCTCGCGATCTCGGCCTGGGTGAGGGAACCCGCAAGGCGTACTGCTCGGACGACCCGCTCCAGGTTGGCTCGATGCAGCGACGACTGCGACCCCGGAGTCTCCACGACGACCTCCTGCGCGCGGGGCCGCTTCGGCGAGACCCCGCTCATGTCCAACTAGTGAACTCTAAGCTGAGCTGTTCGGGTTGCCTCCCGTCAAGAGGTTGAACCGTTTCCGGGTACATCCGGGTGCACGGACACATACGCGGACGCCGCCCCCGGGAACGGGAGCGGCGCGTGTGGGAGCGGTTCCGCAGGGTTATTTCAGGGTGGCCGAGGTGAGGCCGGCCTGGACCTGGCGCTGGAAGGACAGGTACACGACCAACATGGGCACCATGGCGATCGTCACACCCGCGAAGAGCACCGGCAGGTCGGAGGCGTACCCCTGTTGCTGCTGGAGCTGGATGAGCCCCTGGGTCAACACGTAGCGTTCGGGGTCGTCACCGCTCTGCGGCTGCATCAGCACGGTCGGCAGGATGTACTGGTTCCACTGGCCCAGCGTGTTGAAGATGCCGACGCTGAGCAGGCCGGGCTTCGCCATCGGCAACATCACCTGGAAGAACGTCCGGGTGTGCGAGGCCCCGTCGAGGACCGCCGCCTCGAAGACCGCCGTGGGCAGCGTCCGGAAGAAGGCGTGCATGAAGAACACCGTGAACGGCATCGAGTAGGCGACGTACACCAGGACCAGGCCCTGGTAGGTGTTCAGCATGTCCAGCCGTTTGACCATGAAGAACAGCGGCACCAGGGCGAGGAACACGGGGAACATCGCACCGGCGACGAAGAAGTAGTACAGGAACCGGTTGCCCCAGAACTCGTACCGGGCCAGCACGTAGGCCGCCATCGACCCGAACAGCATGGTCAGCGGCACGGAGAAGACCAGTACGACGACCGTGTTGAGGAAGTAGTCGCCGATGCCCTTCTCCCAGGCGCGGGAGAAGACGCCCATGTCCCAGTTCTGCGGCCAGCCGAAGGCCGAGCCGCCGATCTGGGCGTCGGTCTTGAAGGAGCTGAGCACCAGCCACACCAGCGGCAGCACGATCAGCACCGCCCACAGGGCGAGGAAGCCGTGCGAGAAGACGTTCAGCACGACGCCTTCGCCGCGCCGGTCACCGGGGCGCGCGGACGCCTTGCTCACCGGCGGCGGGGGCGGGGTGGGGCCCCCGGTGGGGGCGGTTTCCTTGAGGGGTGCGCTCATCGTCGTTACTCCGCCTCAGAACTCGATGCGCTCGCGACGGGTGGCGCGCAGCATGACCACGGACACGATCAGGGTGAGGACCAGCATGACCACGCCCATGGCGCAGGCGTAGCCGCTCCTGCCGTACAGGAGGAAGTTGCGCATCATCACGGTGGACATGACCTCGCTGTGGTGGTCGGGGCCACCGCCGTAGTCGCCGGCGGTCATGGTGGAGACCAGGATGAACATGTCCATCGCCGCGATGCCGAGGTAGACCCACGCGGTCTGCACGGAGTCCCACAGCAGCGGCAGGGTGATGCGGAAGAAGGACTGGGCGCGGCCGGCGCCGTCGATCAGCGCGGCCTCGTAGATGTCCCGGGGAATGGACTGCATGGCGGCCGAGAACAGCACCAGGTAGAAACCGACGCCGTGCCAGACGACCACCGCGATCAGCGCCCACAGCACGAAGTTCGGCTCGTTGAGCCATTCCACGGGGTTGTTCTCGTCGACCAGCCCGAGTTTGATCAGGACGCCGTTGAGCATGCCGCCGTTGTCGCTGCGGTACACCGCTCCGAAGAGCACCGCCATGATGGCCAGGGACAGCACCTGCGGGAAGAAATAGATGACCCGGTAGTACTTGGATCCGGCGACTCCCGAGACACCTCCGGAACGTCCGCGTCCGCCCGCGTTCACCATGAAGGCGAAGAACAGGGCGAGCAGGATGGTGATCACCGGGATGAACACCAGGAACAGGATGTTGTGCCAGATGGCTCCCATGAAGATGTCGTCCTCGAGCAACTTGGCGTAGTTGTCCAGGCCGACGAAGCTGAAGGTCTGCGACTGCCCCTTCCAGTCGGTCAGTGAATAACCGAACGTCTGGATGTACGGCCAGATCACGAAGATCAGGTAGAGCGCCACGGGGAAGAGGAGAAATCCCGCGACGAACCGGTGCTGCCCTTTGCGCATGGCGTTCCTGCCCCTGGTGTCCCCGTTCCGGGCCGGGGAGAATTCCGCCGGCCCGGATTCCGGTCGGTCGAGCGAGCGAGATCAGTCGCGGCGGTTCTTCTTCGAGTCGGGGTCCTTGGCCTGCTTGTCGACCGCGGCCTGGGCCCGCTTCAGCCACTCGTTCGGCTGGATGCGCTTGGCCATCAGCTCGTTGGAGGCGTTCTCGATGGCGGTGCCCATCTCGCTGTACCACTCGGTGTACAGGTAGCGGAAGGTGTTGTCGCCGGCCGCCTTGGAGGCCTCGACGGTGGACTGGGTGCCCGGCCGCAGCTGGACGTTCGGGTCGACGCCGTCCTTGAGGATGGTCAGCGAGTTCGCCTCCTTGGCGAAGATGGTCGACCACTCCTTGGAGAGCATCGCCCGCATGAACTCCTTGGCCGCGGGCAGGTTCTTGGCCTTGGACGGGATGATGAACGGCTCACCGGAGCCGGCCCGGATCGCCTCGAAGGGCAGTGCGCTGCCGGGCAGCAGCGGCATCGGCAGGAACTTCATGTCGAAGTCCGCCGGCGTCGTCTTGAGCTGCTCGTTCTCCAGCCAGGAGCCGCTGGTGATGAACGCGGCCTTGTACTGGTTCCAGCGGGTCTGCGACTCGTTGTGGGTCAGGCCGTTCGTACCGGGCATCAGATAGCCCTTCTCGACGACCTCGTAGACGGCCTCGATGGCCTCCTTGGCGGCGTCGGAGCCGACGAACGCCTTGGGGTCGAGGTTGTCGATCGCCTTCATGGCGTCCAGACCGCCCTTCTTGGCGATCAGGTCCATGATGGCGACGTTGATGTAGTACGGGTACTTGCCCTGGTGGGCGAGGCCGCCGATGCCCTGGGACTTGGCGTCCTTGCAGATGGCGAGGAAGTCGTCCCAGGTCTTGGGCGCCTCCCAGCCCTTCTCCTCGAAGAGCTTGCCGGAGTACCACAGACCCCACACCGTGTAGATGTAGTTGAGGGCGACGACCTTGCCCTCCTGCATGCCCGCGTCGAGCGTGCCGGGGACGAGGGTGTCGCGGACCTTCTTGCTCGGGTCGTCGATCGACGGGGCGTCCAGCACCTCGGCCAGGTCGAGGAGCTGGCCGTTCTTGTACAGCACGTCGATCGGGATCTGCTGGGCGCCGGCGTCGTCGACGATGTCCGGCGGGTTCCCGGCGTTGAACCGGGGCTGGAGCTTGCCCGTGATCTCCTGGGTGCCGGTGTGGGTGGAGGTGACGCCCCACTTCTTCTTGAAGGCGGCCTCCCACGCCTTGGCGTAGTCGTCCCCGTAGCCGCCCTTGAAGATGACGACGTCGAGTTTGCTGCCCTTCTTGACCCCGAACGGGTTGGACTCGGACGTCTCGCCCTTGTTCTGCCCGGAGTCGTCGTCCCCGCCTCCGCTGGCGCACGCGGACAGGAAGCTCATCGTCGGTACGGAAATCAGGCCGAGTGCGGCGGACCGCTTGATCAGATCGCGGCGGCCGACGCCGGCCGTGGGGCGGTCACCGGTGCCGGTGTTCTCGGCGGACGTGGATCCCATGCTCAAGTCCTCGCCTTCTCCAGGACTCAGGCGGTGAACCGGATCCTCCCCGGCACCGCGTTCGGGTCAAGCTGGGTCGTGCAGAAAGTGCGGGTGGTACATGGTCGGGTGCGGTGGAGATGCCCCGGAGTGCCGACAGGTATAGTCCACTTCCCGGCGACGGAGCAAGATCGAATACAAGGTTCACCGTGGGTCTTTTCCGAGTTGAGACCTCGCGGAAATGTGAGCGGCCGACGCGTTCCCGCACGGATAAAACCTCGTCGGCGAGCCGGAATGGCACATTCAACACCCTTGACAGCAGCGGTCACTTGACCCACTACTGGTGCTTGCGCATTGAGATTGACAACGTTGTCCAGCGCAGGGAGGGTGCTCGCGCATGCAACACGGAGTTCGGCACAGACTTCGGCACAGATGGGGGACGGCGGTCGTCGCGGCGACCGCCTTCGCTCTGACCGCGGGCTCACAGGGCGCCGCGGTCGCGCTGCCCGAGGCGCCGCCGAAGGCGGACCGGGAGTTCGCCTCGTCGTTCGAGTCCGGGGACCCCGCTCCGGACTGGTTGAACACCGTCGACACCACACCCGACGGCGACAAGCGCGCCTCGGGCGTCGACGGCGGGTACAGCACCGGCATTCCGGGCAATGTCACCGACCACGTCACGGACGTCCGCGCGAGCGCGGAGAACACCGGCGGCGGGGAGGTGAAGGAGAACCTCGTCGACGGCGAACCGGGCACCAAGTGGCTGGCCTTCGAGCCCACCGGCTGGGCGGAGTTCGACCTGGACGCACCGGTCGAGGTGGTCCGGTACGCGCTCACCTCCGCCAACGACCACGCCGAGCGCGACCCGCAGGACTGGACCCTGAAGGGCTCCACCGACGGCGAGGACTGGAAGACCCTCGACACCCGCTCGGGCGAGTCCTTCGCGGAACGGTTCCGGACGAAGGTCTACGACGTCGACGCGTCGGCCGTCGCCGCGTACCGGCACTTCCGCATCGAGTTCACGAAGAACCACGGCGGCGGCATCATCCAGCTGGCCGACGTCCAGTTCTCCACCGGCGGCGACGACGGGCCCGTCCCGCAGGACATGCTCTCGCTGGTCGACCGCGGCCCCAGCGGATCGCCCACGGCCAAGGCGGGCGCCGGTTTCACCGGGAAGCGCGCCCTGCGGTACGCCGGCCGGCACACCGCCGACGGGCGGGCGTACTCGTACAACAAGGTATTCGACGTCGACGTGGCGGTCGGCCGGAACACCCAGCTGTCGTACCGGATCTTCCCCTCGATGGCCGACGGCGACCTCGACTACGACGCCACCAACGTCTCCGTGGACCTCGCCTTCACCGACGGCACCCACCTGAGCGACCTGGGCGCCGCCGACCAGCACGGGTTCCCGCTGACCCCGCGGGGGCAGGGCGCTTCGAAGGTCCTCTACGTCAACCAGTGGAACAACGTGGTCTCCCGGATCGGCTCGGTGGCGGCCGGCAAGACCGTCGACCGGATCCTGGTGGCGTACGACTCCCCCGAGGGCCCGGCGAAGTTCCGGGGCTGGCTGGACGACGTGGCGCTGCGGCAGGTCGCGCCCGAGCGGCCCAGGGCGCACCTCTCCGACTACGCCGTGACCACCCGGGGCACCAACTCCAGCGGCGCCTTCTCCCGCGGCAACAACTTCCCCGCGACCGCCGTGCCGCACGGCTTCAACTTCTGGACCCCGGTCACCAACGCCGGCTCGCTGAGCTGGCTGTACGACTACGCGCGCGGCAACAACGCGGACAACCTGCCGACGATCCAGGCGTTCAGCGCGAGCCACGAGCCGAGCCCCTGGATGGGCGACCGGCAGACCTTCCAGGTGATGCCGTCCGTCGCCGCCGGCACCCCCGACCTCGGGCGTGAGGCACGCGAACTGGCCTTCCGGCACGAGAACGAGACCGCCCGGCCGTACTACTACGGGGTGCGGTTCGAGAACGGCCTGAAGGCCGAGATGGCGCCCACCGACCACGCGGCGATGCTGCGCTTCACCTACCCCGGCGACGACGCGAGCGTGCTCTTCGACAACGTCACCGACCAGGCCGGGCTGACGCTCGACGAGGAGAACGGGATCGTCACCGGCTACTCGGACGTCAAGTCCGGGCTGTCCACGGGCGCGACCCGGCTGTTCGTCTACGGCGAGTTCGACAAGCCGGTGACGGAGGGCTCCGCGGAAGGGGTCAGGGGCCACCTGCGGTTCGACGCGGGCGACGACCGCCGGGTCACCCTGCGCCTGGCCACCTCCCTGATCAGCGTCGACCAGGCGAAGGACAACCTGCGCCAGGAGATCCCCGGGGGCCGGTCCTTCGAGGCGGTCAAGAAGAGCGCCCAGCGCCAGTGGGACCGGATCCTCGGCAAGGTCGAGGTCGAGGGCGCCACGCCGGACCAGCTGACCACGCTCTACTCCAGCCTGTACCGGCTGTACCTGTACCCGAACTCGGGCTTCGAGAAGGTCGACGGGGAGTACAAGTACGCCTCGCCGTTCTCGAGGATGCCGGAGCCGGACACCCCGACGCACACCGGCGCGAAGATCGTGGACGGCAAGGTGTACGTCAACAACGGCTTCTGGGACACCTACCGCACCACCTGGCCGGCGTACTCCTTCCTGACCCCCTCCAAGGCCGGTGAGCTGGTCGACGGGTTCGTGCAGCACTACAAGGACGGCGGCTGGACCTCCCGCTGGTCCTCCCCCGGCTACGCCGACCTGATGACCGGCACCTCCTCGGACGTCGCGTTCGCGGACGCGTACGTCAAGGGCGTCGACTTCGACGCGGAGGCGGCGTACGACGCGGCCGTGAAGAACGCCACCGTCGTGCCCCCGTCGTCGGGCGTGGGCCGCAAGGGCATGGCGACCTCGCCGTTCCTCGGCTACACGAGCACCGAGACGCACGAGGGCCTGTCCTGGGCGCTGGAGGGCTACCTCAACGACTACGGCATCGCGAAGATGGGCGAGGCGCTGTACGAGAGGACCGGCGAGAAGCGCTACCGGGAGGAGTCCGCGTACTTCCTCGACCGCGCCCGGGAGTACGTCAACCTCTTCGACCCGGAGGCCGGGTTCTTCCAGGGCAAGGACCTCGCGGGCAAGTGGCGCGTGGACTCCGCGAAGTACGACCCCCGCGTGTGGGGCCACGACTACACCGAGACCAACGGCTGGGGCTACGCCTTCACCGCCCCGCAGGACAGCCGGGGCCTCGCCAACCTCTACGGCGGCCGGGACGGCCTCGCGGACAAGCTCGACGCGTACCTCTCCACCCCCGAGACGGCCTCACCGGACTTCGTCGGCTCCTACGGCGGCGTCATCCACGAGATGACCGAGGCGCGGGACGTCCGGATGGGCATGTACGGGCACTCCAACCAGGTCGCCCACCACGCCCTGTACATGTACGACGCGGCCGGGCAGCCCTGGAAGACGCAGAAGAACGTCCGCGAGGTGCTGTCCCGCCTGTACACCGGCAGCGAGATCGGGCAGGGCTACCACGGCGACGAGGACAACGGCGAGCAGTCGGCCTGGTACCTGTTCTCCGCGCTCGGCTTCTACCCGCTGGTGATGGGCAGCGGCGAGTACGCCATCGGCTCCCCGCTGTTCGAGAAGGCGACCGTGCACCTGGAGAACGGCCGCGAGCTGGTCGTCAAGGCGCCGCAGAACAGCGCGAAGAACGTGTACGTGCAGGGGCTGAAGGTCAACGGCAAGCGCTGGGACTCCACCTCGCTGCCGCACTCGCTGATCGCCAGGGGCGGGGTCCTGGAGTTCGACATGGGCCCGCGCCCGTCCTCGTGGGGCACCGGCGCGAAGGCCGCGCCGGTGTCGATCACCCAGGACGACGAGGTGCCCACGCCCCGGAAGGACGCGGTCGAGGGCGAGGGCGCCCTGTTCGACGACACGTCGGCGACCGGCGCCACGGTGTCCGCCGTCGAGCTGCCCGTCACCGGGGAGACGAAGGCCGTGCAGTACACGCTGACGTCCGGTGACCACGCCGAGGCTCCCACGGGCTGGGTGCTGCAGGGCTCGGCCGACGGTGAGACGTGGACGGACCTGGACGAGCGGACGGACGAGTCCTTCCGCTGGGACCGGCAGACGCGGGTCTTCTCGGTGGACGAGCCGGAGGCGTACGGCCACTACCGGCTGGTGCTGACCGGTGAGGCGGCGCTGACGGAGGTGGAACTGCTGAGCTGACGCCTGCTCGCACGGCGGGTCCGGACGCCGTCCGGACCCGCCTCTTCCCTGGATCCCCCGGGCCGCCGGGTACCTCTCCGGTCCCCGGTGCACCAGAATGGGAGCGGTTCCCGGGGCACTCCGGGCGGCGCGTCCGAGGCGAGGGGAAGAGCGGGGATGACGGACTCCGGGGACTTCGACGCGGCATGGCTGCCGCCCGCCGCGTTCCGGGCGGTCGGCGGTCGGCGCTCGCTGGTACGCGCCGCCGCGGGGCCGCTGGTGGACACGGTGTACGGCGAACTGGCCGACGCCTGCGAGCGGTTCGGCGGCCGGGTGGTACGGGACGGCGCCGCGGAGGAGCCCGAGCTGGTCCTCGAACTGACCGGTGACGATCCCGGCGACGAGGGGTTCGCGCTCGAACGCCGGGACGGGACCACGACCGTCACCGCCTCCGGCGCACGCGGCCTGCTGTACGGCCTGTTCCACGTCGTACGGCTCGGGGAGGACGCCTTCCACGGCGAGCGGGCCCGGGAGACGCACCGTCCGGCGCTCGCGACGCGCATGCTCGACCACTGGGACAACGTGGCCGTGCACCCCGTCATGGGCCAGGTCGAACGCGGCTACGCGGGCGGTTCGCTGTTCTGGGCGGACGGCAGGGCGCGCGGCGACCTGGACCGGGTGCGGGCGTACGGCAGGCTGCTCGCCGCGTGCGGGATCAACGCCGTCGCGGTCAACAACGTCAACGTGCACGAGACCGAGGCGCACCTGCTCACCGACCGGATCGGCGAAGTGGCCGCGATCGCCGACGCGCTGCGTCCGTACGGCGTCCGCACGCATCTGTCGGTCACCTTCGCCGCGCCGATGGTGCTGGGTTCGCTGCCCACCGCCGACCCGCTGGACGGGGCGGTGCGCGGCTGGTGGGCGGAGGCGACCCGCCGGGTGTACGAGGAGATCGGCGACTTCGGCGGATACGTCGTGAAGGCCGACTCCGAGGGCCAGCCCGGCCCGTTCGCCTACGGCCGCTCGCACGCCGACGGCGCGAACATGCTGGCCGCCGCGCTGGAGCCGTACGGCGGCACGGTGCACTGGCGGGCCTTCGTCTACGACCACCACCAGGACTGGCGGGACCGCAGGACCGACCGGGCACGGGCCGCGTACGACCACTTCACCCCGCTGGACGGGGAGTTCGCGGCGAACGCGGTGCTCCAGGTCAAGCACGGGCCGATGGACTTCCAGGTGCGCGAGCCGGTCTCCCCGCTGATCGGTGCCGTGCCGGACACCCGGCTCGCGGTGGAACTGCAGGTCACGCAGGAGTACACCGGGCAGCAGCGGCACGTGTGCTGGCTGGGCCCGATGTGGAGCGAGGCGCTGCGGTTCCGTCCGGACGGCGAGGTGAGCACCGGACGGCTGGCGGACGGGCTCGTGGCCGTGTCGAACGCGGGCGACGACCCGTTCTGGACCGGTCACCCCCTCGCCCAGGCCAACCTCTACACCTTCGGGCGCCTGGCCTGGGACCCGGCGGCGGACCCGCGGGCGGTCCTCGGCGAGTGGATCGCGCTGACCCACCCGGGAGCGGAGGAACGGCTGGTCGCCGGGCTGCACGCGGTGCTGGACGGCTCCTGGTCGACGTACGAGAAGTACACCGCCCCGCTCGGTGTCGGCTTCATGGTGCAGCCGGGCCACCACTACGGGCCGAGCGTCGACGGCTACGAGTACAGCCCCTGGGGCACCTACCACTTCGCCGACCGGGACGGCGTCGGCGTCGACCGCAGCACGGCGACCGGCACCGGGTACGCCGGTCAGTACGCCAAGCCGTGGTCCGAGGTGTACGAGTCGCCGGAGACCTGCCCCGACGAGCTGCTGCTGTTCTTCCACCACGTGCCGTACGGCCATGTGCTGCACAGCGGGAGGACCGTGATCCAGCACATCTACGACACGCACTTCGAGGGCGTCGAGGAGGTCGAGGAGGCCCGCCGGGTGTGGGCGGGCCTCGCCGACCTGGTGGAACCGGCCCGGCACGCGCGCGTGGCCGAGCGGTTCGAGGAGCAGCTGCGCAGCGCCCGCGAGTGGCGCGACCAGGTCAACAGCTACTTCCTGCGCAAGTCCGGGGTGCCGGACGGGCGGGGGCGCACGATCTACTGAAGGCGCAGGACCGTCACGCCGAGCGGGCCGAGGGTGAGGGGACCGTCCCGTTCGACGTGCTCGCCGGTGAGCAGGTCGGTGGCGGTGGCGTGCGCGGTGAGGCGGACCGGCTCGGAGGCGTGGTTGAGGAGGAAGAGCAGGCGGGTGCCGTCGGGGGCGACGCGGGTCGCGGTCTCGACGGTGCGGTGGCCGGCGTACGGGCCGACGAGGTCGTGCCGGGCGAGGACGCGGCGGACCACGTGGTCGACGCCCGGCCGGTCCAGGGCGGTGGCGACGTACCAGGCCTCGCCCTCGCCGACGCGGTGGCGGGTGACGGCCGGGGTGCCGGCGTAGAAGTCGGCGCCGTAGGTGCCGACCGGTTCGGCGCCGCGCGGCTGCACGAGCTCGAAGACCAGGCGGGCGTCAGCGGTGAGGCCGCCCAGGTGGACCGGGTTGACGACCTCTTCCCGGCGCGCGTCCCACTCGTCGATCCTGATGCCCGTCAGCGGGGCGAGCGGTCCGGGGACGTCCGTGGGGAAGGCGCGGCCGTGTTCGTCGACGCGGCCGGAGAGGAAGGTCGCCAGCACGGTGCCGCCGCGTGCGGCGACCGCCTCCAGGCGGGCCGGCAGGTCGTCCTTGACCATGTGCAGGACGGGGGCGAGGACCACGGCGTAGGGCGTGAGGTCGGCGGTGACCGGGACGACGTCCACGTCGGCCCCGGCCTCGCGGGCGGCGCGGTAGTAGGCGTGGACGGTGTCCTGGTAGCGGACGAGGCGGGAGGGGCCGTCGGACGTCTCCAGCGCCCACCAGCTGTCCCAGTCGAAGAGGAGGGCGGTGCGGGCGGGGGTGCGGGCGCCGAGCGTCGCGCCGCCCAGCGTCCTCAGCTCCTCCCCCAGTTCGGCGACCTCCCGGAAGACGCGGGTGTCGGCGCGGCCCGCGTGCCCGATGACGGCGCCGTGGTACTTCTCGCAGGCGCCGCGCGAGGCGCGCATCTGGAAGTACAGCGCGGCGTCCGCGCCGTGGGCGACGGCCTGGAGGGTGGCCAGGCGCAGCTCGCCGGGGCGGCGCAGCGGGTTGACGTCGCGGCAGGCGGTGGTGGACGGGGTCTGTTCCATCAGCCAGAAGGGGGCGCCGCCCTTCAGGCCGCGCGTCAGGTCGTGGGCCAGGGCGGGGGCGGTGGGGGGCGCGTCGAGGGGCGGGTAGCTGTCCCAGGACGCGAAGTCGAGGTGGGGCGCCCAGCGGTGATAGTCGAGGGGGCGGAACATCCCCATGAAGTTGGTGGTGACGGGGGTGTCCGGGTCGTGGGCGCGGATCGCCTCCTTCTCGGCGAGGAAGCAGCCGAGCAGGGCGTCGGTGGTGAAGCGGTGGTAGTCCAGGGTGAGGCCCTGGAAGGCGGTGTGGTCGGGGCCGCGCCAGTGCTCGGTGAGGGCGCTGGGCGGCTCGACCTGGTCCCAGTCGGTGTAGCGGTGCGACCAGAAGGTGGTCCACCAGGCGTCGTTGAGGGCGTCCAGGGTGCCGTGGCGCTCCCGCAGCCAGGTGCGGAAGGCCTCGGCGCACAGGTCGCAGTAACAGGCGCCGCCGTACTCGTTGTTGACGTGCCAGGCGAGCAGGGCGGGGTGGCCGGCGTGGCGTTCGGCGAGGCGGCCGGCCAGCGCGGTGGCCGGCCGGCGGTACGCCGGTGAACTGGGGCAGAAGTTGTGGCGCTGGCCGTAGCGGTGCCGGCGGCCCTCGAAGTCGGTGCGGTTGACCTCGGGGTGCCGCTTCGCCAGCCAGGGCGGGAGTGCGGCGGTGCCGGTGGCGAGGCAGACCCGGCGGCCCTCGGCGGCGGCGCGGTCGAGGACGCGGTCGAGGACGGTGAAGTCGTAGGTGTCCTCCGCGGGCTGGATGAGGGACCAGGAGAAGACGCCGACGGTGAGGGTGTCGATGCCCGCCCGGGCGAACAGCCGGTGGTCCTCGTCCCACACCTCCTCGGGCCACTGCTCGGGGTTGTAGTCGCCGCCGTACGGGATCCCGTCGGTGTGCGGGAGCCTGCCGTCGTCTCCGGGGCGGGGCGCGGTCATGCGGTGAACTCCTCCTGGGTCTCGGTGATCACCGGGCGGCTGCTCTGCAGGAGCGACAGCAGCAGCGGCGCCGCCAGCAGGGCGGGCAGGGCCTCGGTCATGAGGGCGGTCAGGGCGGCCGTGAGGACGAGCAGGGAGAGCGCGCCGAGCGTGGCGCGGCCGTGCCGGAGCAGGAAGTAGGCGGCGAGGCGGGCGGTGTCCCGGGCGCGGAAGGTGAACAGCGCCGTGAGGACGAGGGCGTGCGCCCCCCACAGCAGGAAGACCGTGCCGATCACGCCGAGCAGGACGGCCCACCACGTGGGCAGGCCGGTCGCGGAGAAGTGGGTGAGGGTGAACGCGATGACGGTGAGCCATGCCAGCAGCGGCGTCCACAGCTTCAGCGCGGGGAGGGCGCCCAGGCGCCAGCCGCGCAGATAGGCGCGGGCCGGGTGCAGGTCGGTGAGGTCGCGGCTGCGGTGGTGGAGGGCGTAGACGGCGGCGGCGAGGGCCGGGCCGAGCGGCAGGAGGCACAGGGCCGCGAGGGGCAGGTTGGACGGGTCGGCGGCGAGCAGGAACAGTCCGGCCAGGCCCGGCGAGGCGGCCAGGAGCAGCAGCGCCTCGACGGTGACCAGGGTGTGGACGAGGGCCGCGGCGCGGGAGAGGGCTCCCGCGCCGAAGCCGTTCGCGCGGACCGCGCCGCTCACGGCGTCTCCCGGCCGAGCAGCCGCCGCTCGTCCCACCAGGGCGGGGTCTCGTCCTCGAGCGGGGTCAGCTCGACGAGGGTGACCTCGTGCCGGGCGAGCGTCAGGGCCAGGTCGACGCGGCCGTCCTCGACGGGCAGCCGGCGGTGGCCGCGGGACGGTTCGGCGGCCTCGCGCAGGACGTCCAGCTGCGCCGGCTCCGGGGAGCGCGGGCTGCCCATGTGCCGCCAGGCGGCGTAGGCGTTGCCGTGCTCCTCGTCGACGGTCGAGCGGCGGACGAACACCTCCCCCGCGGGCCGGGTGCCGACGGGGACGGACAGGCGCAGGGCGTGCCGCTCGGGGCCGGGCGTCAGGCCGCTCGGGTCGACGGGCGCCCAGGCGAGGACGGTGACCCGGCCGTCGGCGTGCCTGGTCACCAGGTGGTCCCCGCCGTGGGCCAGTCGCTCCTGCCCCATGCGGGCCATGAACGCGTACAGGTGGTAGGTCGGCTTCTTGATCTGCCGGTGGGTGAGGAGGCCGAAGCCGCCGTGGAACGGCGCGGTGGGCACGCCGGTCTCCTCGAACACGTCGCTGAACGTCCAGTAGGAGAAGGAGTCGGCGTGGTCACCGCCCGCCGTGACGACGGGGGCGAGGTAGGCGGCGTGGAAGGCGGTGTCGTGGACGGGGTTGTCGGGGCGGTAGGAGGAGTTGAACTCGGTGATGTGGACGGGGAGTCCGGCGAGCCGGGTGCCCTTCAGCTCCCGGTGGGGCGCGGCGAACTGGTCGAGCAGGTCGCCCGCCGGGGCGAGGGTCTGGTGGACGCCGAACGGGACGTGCTGGGCGCGCCCGGAGGTGTAGGCGTGCCGGGACACGAAGTCGACGGGCACGTCGCGCCGTTCGGCGAACTCCGCGAACCGCTCCAGCCAGCCGTCGGCGCCGGGTGAGACCGCGGGCCCGCCGACCTGGAGGCCGGCGTCGACCTCCTTGACGGCGTGCGCGGTGGCCTCGTACAGCCGGTGGTAGGCCGCCTCGTCGGCGTTCTCCCAGAACCCGGGCAGGTCGGGCTCGTTCCACACCTCGATCGGCCAGGTGCGGACCTCGTCGGCTCCGTAGCGGTCGACGAGGTGGGTGAGCGTGGCCCGGACGAGGGCGGTCCACTCGTTCGTCTCGCGGGGCGGGGTGACGTTGCCGCGCCACCAGAACACCGTCTGCCTCCCGGACGCCAGGCCTTCCGGCATGAAGCCGAGTTCCAGGAACGGGCGGATGCCCCGCTCCAGGTAGGCGTCGACGACCTGGTCGACGTAGGTGAAGCTGTGGTGGACGTGCCGGGCGCCCTGCCAGGTGTAGGGCCGGTGGACTCCCATGCCGTCGCTGAGCAGGCCGTGGCCGCGGATGTACCGGAAGCCGATCTCGCGCTGGAGCAGGGCGAGGGAGTCCTGGTGGTCGCGGCGCAGGGCCAGCTCGGCGCGGCCGGTGCCGACGCACAGGCGCCAGGCGTCGGACAGCCGGCCGGCCGGTTCGGTGGGGACGCGGATCACGCGTTCTCCTTCTCGTACCGCTCGTACGCCTTGTTGTGCAGGTCGACGAGCTGCTGCATGTTCTTCGCCTTCAGTTCGGCGACGTAGTCGTCCCACTCGGACATCGGACGCTTGCCGAGGACGAACTGCAGGAGGTTCTGCGTGACGTGGTCCTTCAGCGGCGTGTCCCACAGGGAGGCCTGCTCCTGCTCGACGGACCCGAGCGGGTGCGGCGGGTCGACGGGGAGCTGCTCGCGCTGCGCCATGGCGGCCTGGAACTTCTTCTCGTCGGGGCCGAAGGAGGAGGAGACCAGTTCCCAGCTGCCGCCGTAGGAGAAGACGCCGTTGTAGAAGCCGAAGTCCTTCTGCATGTCCTTCGGGGCGTCCGGGTCGGAGCCGAGCAGGCTGACGCCCTCCTTGGGCCGGTACGCGCCGGGCCCGGAACTGGTGTAGGTGACGCCCTCGACGCCCCACTTGGTGAACAGCTGGCCCTCGTCGGAGTACCAGAGCCAGTCCACGAACTGCATCAGGGCGACGAAGCTGTCGCTCTCCAGTGCCTTGCTGGAGATCATCATGCCGTTCTCCAGGCGGCTGCCGCCGAGCACCACGGGGCCGGCCGGGCCGAGCGGCACCGGGATCATCTCGATCCTGGAGCCCTCGACCTGCTTCTGCAGGTTGTAGCGGTAGTTCTGGACGAGTTCCTGCGGGTTGGCGCTGATGACGAAGGACTTCTCCGCCAGCAGCTTCTTGACCGCGTCGTCGTCGGTCTGGGTGAAGCTCTCGGGGTCCATGAGCTGGTCGGCGACCAGCTTGCGCACGTACTCGACCATCTGGCGGAAGCCGTCGGAGGCGCCGGTGAAGACGAACTTCTCCTGTGCGGGGTCCCAGCTGATGTTGAGGTAGGACCAGCCGGCCCGGACGCCGAAGGCCTGGCCGAGGTAGCCGAACAGGGCGCCGGCCGGGAAGGTGGTGTTCGTGCTCCAGCGGTCGGAGAACGGGTAGCGGTCCGGGTACTCCTCCCTGAGCGCCTTCAGGACCTCGTACACCTCGTCCCAGGTGCCGGGCGCCTTCAGGCCGTGCTTGTCGAGGACGTCGGTGCGCAGGGCCAGCGAGTAGCCGGACTTGACCTTCTCGTGCAGGCCGGGCAGCAGGTAGAACTTTCCGTCGGACTGGCGCAGGGAGTCCAGTTCGGGCTGGAGTCTCCACTGCTTCACCTTGGCCTGGAAGTTGGGCATCAGGTCGAGGTACTCGCTGACGGGGAGGATGGAGCCGGAGGACACGAACGGGGTCTCGGCGCCCGGGTAGGTCTTCGGGATGAGGAAGGGGGCGTCGCCGGCGCCGATGAGCAGGCTGCGCTTCTTCTCGTAGTCGCTGAGCGGGACGGCGATCGGCTCGAGGGTGACGCCGGTGCGCTCGGTGAGCTCCTTCCAGAACAGCCAGTCGTCCTTCAACGGGTAGACCGGGTTGTTGTTGTGCAGCACCTCGAAGGACAGCGGCTTCGTCGCCTTGAACCGGTCGCCGGCGCGGTACTGCTTCATGGCGCCGTCCTGCTTCTTGGAGAGGTCCTTGCCGTCGGACGACTCGTCGCCGCTGCCGCAGGCGGTGAGGGTGGCGAGACCGATGAATCCGGCGGCGGCGAGGATCTGGCGCCGCGACAGACCTGCGTTGTTCACGGAGGGCTCCCTGGATGTGCGGAGTCGGGGGAAGCGGGGGGAGGGTGCGGGAAGGTGGTCAGCCCTTGACCGCGCCGAGCATCACGCCCGACACGAAGTAGCGCTGGACGAACGGGTACACGCAGAGGATCGGCAGCGAGGTGAGCACGATGGTGACGGCCTGGATGTTGGCCGCGGTCTGGCTCAGCTGCTCGGTGGTGGCGCCGGCGTTGCCGCCCTGTGTGGCGCCCGCGATCAGGTTGCGCAGGTAGACGGTGACCGGCATCAGGTCGGTCCTGTCCATGTAGAGGAAGGCGCTGAACCAGGAGTTCCAGAAGGAGACGGAGTAGAACAGCACCATCGTCGCGACGACCGCCTTCGACAGCGGCAGCACGATCCGCCGCAGGATGCCGTAGGTGCTGAGGCCGTCGATCTGGGCGGCCTCCTCCAGTTCGTCGGGCAGGCTCTCGAAGAAGGCCTTCATCACCAGCAGGTTGAAGACGCTGATCGCGTTCGGCAGGGCGAGCGCCCACACGGTGTTCTTCAGGCCGAGGCTGGTGATCAGCACGTAGTTGGGGATCAGGCCGCCGGTGAAGAACATGGTGAACACGGCGACCCCGACGAGGAATCCGCGTCCCTTGAGGTGCTTCTTCGACAGGACGTAGGCGTAACAGGTCGTCAGCGCCATGGCGACGGCGGTGGAGACCACCGTGTAGAAGACGGTGTTGCCGTAGTTCCGCCAGAACATCCCGTCGTTGAAGACGATCTCGTACGTGGTGAGGTTGAACCCCTTGGGCCACAGCGTCACCTCGCCGGCCCGGATCTGCCGTTCGCCGCTGAACGAGCGGGCGACGATGTTGACGAACGGGTAGAGGGTGACGACCACGACGAGGGTGAGGATCACCCCGTTGACGCCCTGGAAGACGCGGTAGCCGGGGGTCGGCTGGTTGACCGAGGTGCGCGGCTTGCGCGGGGACGGAAGGCTCACCACAGGCTCGTCCCCACGGTGCGGCGCGACATCTGGTTCGCGGAAGTGATCAGGATCAGGCCGATGACCGCCTCGAACAGGCCGATGGCGGCGGCGTAGCTGAAGCTGTTGGACTCGACACCGGTCCGGTACAGGTACGTCGAGATGACGTCGGCGGTCGGGTACGTCAGCGGGTTGTACAGCAGCAGGATCTTCTCGAAGCCGACCGCCATGAAGGTGCCGATGTTGAGGATCAGCAGTGTGATCATGGTCGGGCGGATGCCGGGCAGGGTGACGTGCCAGGTCTGCCGCCAGCGGCTGGCGCCGTCGATGCGGGCGGCCTCGTACAGGTCCTCGTCGATGGTGGTGAGCGCGGCGAGGTACAGGATCGTGCCCCAGCCGGCGGTCTGCCAGATCTCCGAGCCGACGTAGATGGTGCGGAACCAGTCGGGTTCCTGGATGAACCGGACCGGCTCGTGGCCGAACCAGCCCAGCATGTGGTTGACGGGCCCGTCCGTGGCGAGCATCTGCAGGGTGATGCCCGCGACGATCACGATCGACAGGAAGTGCGGCAGGTACGAGACCGACTGCACGAACCGCTTCAGGGCCCGCCGGCGCACCTCGTTGAGGAGCAGTGCCAGCACGATCGGGATCGGGAAGCAGAACACGAGGGTGAGGCCGCCGAGCCACAGGGTGTTCCGGAACACCTGCCAGAAGGTGGGGTCGGTGAGGAACATCTCGACGTAGCGCAGGCCCACCCAGTGTTCGCCGAGGATCGAACCGCCGGGCTCGAACCGGCGGAAGGCGATCACGTTGCCGATCATCGGCAGATAGCGGAACACCAGGAAGAACAGCAGCGGCAGCACGGCCAGCGAGTACAGCTGCCAGTCCCTGCGCAGGGCCCGGCGCCAGCCGGTGCGTGCGGGGGAACGCGTGCGGTGCGGTGGGGTCTTCGCCGGCGGCGGGTCCTGCGTGCCCGGCGGTGGAGCCGACGTGGTGGGGGTGCTCATAGTGCTCGGGCCTTCCGTGCCGTAGGACGCAGAACCGAAACTTTCGAGCTCTTATCGGTAACTCGCGGCAACCTAAGGGGAGCAGTAAGCGCTGTCAATGGATGGCGCACGCTGGATTCTTGAGAGGATGGAACACGAACTCGCCCACGATAAAGGGCTGAGACGACCTATTACGTTCTCCGGAACTTTCTGGCAATATCCCGCAACGATCGGTCGCCCCGTCCCCCTTCGACCCTGCGAGGTGTGCCCCGTGCCCGCGTTCGACCTCCCCCCGGCTGAACTGGAGCGCCACCGCCCGGACATCGGGGAGCCCGCCGACTTCGACGCCTTCTGGGAGACCACCCTGAAGGAGGCGTCGGCCGAGGGGGATCCGCTGGTCTCGTCCCGCCCGGTGGAGAACGGACTGCGGCTGACCGAGACCTGGGACGTGACGTTCCGCGGCTTCGCCGGTGACCCCGTGCGCGCCTGGTTCAGCCTTCCCCGGCGTCCCGGCTCCACGGCCGGAACGGCCGAGGGCATGCCGGCGGTCGTCGAGTACGCCGGCTACGGGCGCGGGCGCGGCCTGCCGCACGAGCGGCTGACCTGGGTGAACGCCGGGTACGCGCATCTGCTGATGGACAACCGGGGACAGGGGGACCAGTACGGCTGCGGCGGTGACACCCCCGATCCGCACGCCGCCGCGCCGGGCGGTCCCGGTCCGGCGGTCCGCGGGCTGCTCGCCCCGCGGGACTACCACTACCGCCGGCTGATCACCGACGCGGTGCGCGCGGTCGCCGCCGTGCGCGCCCTGCCGGGCGTGGACCCCTCGCGCGTCGTGGCGGTCGGCAACAGCCAGGGCGGGGGGCTCGCCCTGGCGGTGGCGGGCCTGGTGCCGGACCTGGCGGCGGCGCTGGTCACCGCCCCGCTGCTGTGCGGCATCCCCCGCGCCCTGGACCTCGCCGACACGGGCCCGTACGGCGAGATCACCGCCTACCTCTCGGTCCACCGGGGCGCCGAGGAGGCCGCCCGCCGCACGCTCTCCTACGTCGAGGGCGTCTCCTTCGCCCGCCGCGCCCACGCCCCGGCCCACTTCGGGGTCGGCCTGCGCGACACGGTCTGCCCGCCGAGCGGGGCGTACGCCGCGTTCAACCGCTACGCGGACCTGACGGGCGCGGAGCCGGCCAAGGAGCTCCACGCCTACCCGTTCAACGGGCACGAGGGCGGGGACGCGGTGCACGTGCGGCGCCAGCTCGACTGGCTCCACTCCCTGTTGGAGTCATGAGAGGGGGCGGTTCCGATGACGGCCGGACACGCCGGGTCCGCGTCGGGACCGCCACGCGGGGTTCAGCCGCCCCGGCAGGGCAGGACCGCCCCGCCGCCGGCGTCGGTGACGGTGACGGTCACCTCGGACCGGTGGCCGCCGCTCCAGCCGCCCGTCGTCACGACCAGGCCGACGGCCGGCAGGGTCGCGAGCAAGGAGACCAGGGCGAGGAAGAGGGCTCTGGAGCGGGCGGGGAGGGACGACCGGGGAGCGGCCCCACCCCGAAATGCTGTCGCGATCATGACACACCTGTCGTTCGCTGTGGGCCTGACGGGTCGTACGCGGCGATGTGCGGGGATGCGCGAGGCCGGGCGAGGCGGGGGCGCTCCGGCGGCGGGTTCCGGTCCACCGGGAGATGGGAGCGCTCCCACCCCGCCCGTGAGGGCACGGTAGCGCCGAGGGGGCGTGGTTGTAAACGACTGTCGCGCCGGACCGCGCCCGGCACCGGCGCATCCGGGTGTGCGGAACGCGGCGGGGAGGAAGTGCCCGACGGCCCGGGTCACTTCGTGTGGCGGCCGTCGACGACCGCGCTCGCCCCGACGTCACCGGTCCGCGGGTCCTCGAGCGCCTGCCGGCCCACCCCGGTGTCCTGAGGGACGAACGCGGCCGTCCCGGCGCCTGGTTGCCGTACCGGCCCGCCGGGGCCGGGCCGGACGTCCGGCCCGGCCCCGGCGGGGACGTTCCCGGAGCGGTCCGGGTCGACGCCGCCCGCGTCCGTGTCGAGCAGCCGCTCGCGCAGCCGGCGCGTCGGCTCGTCGAGCCCTTCCCGGTCACCGTCCTGGCGCCCGGTCAGGACGGGACGCACACGCTGTGCGCCGCGGCCCACCGCCACCTCGTCACCTGACGGCGTTTCGGCGTCCGGCGGGACGCGGTGGGCACGGCGAGGGCCGCACCCCCGCCACCGGGGGTGCGGCCCTCGACCGCCCTGCCGAGCCGCTTACTTGCGGATCAGGCTGCGCAGCACGTACTGCAGGATGCCGCCGTTGCGGTAGTAGTCGGCCTCACCGGGGGTGTCGATGCGGACGACCGCGTCGAACTCGACGCCCGTGTCGGTGGTGACCTTCACCGTGCGCGGGGTGGTGCCCTCGTTCAGCTCGGTGACGCCGGAGACGGAGAAGGTCTCCTCGCCGGTCAGGCCGAGGGAGTCGGCGGACTGGCCCTCCGGGAACTGCAGCGGCAGGACGCCCATGCCGATGAGGTTCGAACGGTGGATGCGCTCGTAGGACTCGGCGATGACGGCCTTGACGCCGAGCAGCGCGGTGCCCTTGGCGGCCCAGTCGCGGGACGAGCCGGAGCCGTACTCCTTGCCGGCCAGGACGACCAGCGGGATGCCCCGCTCGAGGTAGTTGCGGGAGGCGTCGTAGATGAACGACACCGGACCGCCGTCCTGGGTGAAGTCGCGGGTGTAGCCGCCCTCGGTGCCCGGCGCGATCTGGTTGCGCAGGCGGATGTTGGCGAACGTGCCGCGGATCATGACCTCGTGGTTGCCGCGGCGGGAGCCGTAGCTGTTGAAGTCGCGGCGCTCGATGCCGTGCTCCGTGAGGTACTTGCCGGCCGGGGTGTCGGCCTTGATGGCGCCGGCCGGGGAGATGTGGTCGGTGGTGACCGAGTCGCCCAGCTTGGCCAGCACGCGGGCGCCGGAGATGTCCTCGACCGGGGCCGGCTCCATGCCCATGCCCTCGAAGTACGGGGGCTTGCGCACGTAGGTGGACTCGGCGTCCCACTCGAAGGTGTCGCCGGTCGGGACGGGCAGCGCCTGCCACTGGGCGTCGCCGGCGAAGACGTCGGAGTAGGACTTGGAGAACATGTCCTCGCCGATGGCGTTCGCCACGACGTCGTTGACCTCGGCCTCGGAGGGCCAGATGTCCTTCAGGTAGACCGGGTTGCCGTCGGTGTCGGTGCCGAGGGCCTCCTTGGTGATGTCCACCTTCATGGAACCGGCGATCGCGTAGGCGACGACCAGCGGCGGGGACGCCAGGTAGTTCATCTTGACGTCGGGGTTGATCCGGCCCTCGAAGTTGCGGTTGCCGGAGAGCACCGAGGTGACCGCGAGGTCGTGCTCGTTGACCGCCTGGGAGACCTCCTCCGGCAGCGGGCCGGAGTTGCCGATGCAGGTGGTGCAGCCGTAGCCGACGAGGTTGAAGCCGACCTTGTCGAGGTACGGGGTCAGGCCCGCCTTCTCGAAGTAGTCGGTGACGACCTTGGAGCCCGGGGCGAGGGTGGTCTTGACCCAGGGCTTGCGGGTCAGGCCCTTCTCCACCGCCTTCTTGGCCACCAGGGCGGCGGCGACCATGACGTACGGGTTGGAGGTGTTGGTGCAGGAGGTGATGGCCGCGACCGTCACCGCGCCGTGGTCCAGCTCGTAGGTCGTGCCGTCGGCGGCGGTGACCCGGACCGGGTTGGACGGGCCGGGGCCGGGCACGACGGCGGAGTGCTGCGGGGCGCCGGCGCCATTGTCGTCGCTGCCGTAGGCGGGGGCGTCGGAGGCCGGGAAGGACTCGGCGCTCGCCTCGTCGACCGGGGACTCGACGCCGTGCGGCTGCTCCTGCTGCGGGACGCCCGGCTTGCGGTCGTCGCCGCCGGTGACGCCGGCCTGCACGTAGTTGAGCACGTCGGCGTTGAACTGCTCGGCGGCGCGGGTGAGTTCGATGCGGTCCTGCGGGCGCTTCGGGCCGGCGATGGACGGGACGACGGTGGACAGGTCCAGTTCGAGCTTCTCGGAGAAGTCCGGCTCGGCCTTCGGGTCCAGCCAGAGGCCCTGCTCCTTGGCGTACGCCTCGACCAGGGCGACCTGCTGGTCGCTGCGGCCGGTCAGACGCATGTAGTTCAGGGTCTCGCCGTCGATCGGGAAGATCGCGGCGGTGGAGCCGAACTCCGGCGACATGTTGCCGATGGTGGCGCGGTTGGCCAGGGAGGTGGCGGCGACGCCCTCGCCGTAGAACTCGACGAACTTGCCGACGACGCCGTGCTTGCGCAGCATCTCGGTGATGGTGAGCACCAGGTCGGTGGCGGTGGTGCCGGGCGTGAGCTCACCGGTGAGCTTGAAGCCGACGACGCGCGGGATCAGCATGGAGACCGGCTGGCCGAGCATGGCGGCCTCGGCCTCGATGCCGCCGACGCCCCAGCCGAGGACGCCGAGGCCGTTGACCATCGTGGTGTGCGAGTCGGTGCCGACCAGGGTGTCCGGGTAGGCCTTGCCGTCGCGGACCATCACCACGCGGGCCAGGTGCTCGATGTTCACCTGGTGGACGATGCCGGTGCCGGGCGGGACGACCTTGAACTCGTCGAACGCGGTCTGGCCCCAGCGCAGGAACTGGTAGCGCTCGCGGTTGCGGCCGTACTCCAGGTCGACGTTCTGCTTGAAGGCGTCGTTGGTGCCGAACTTGTCGGCGATGACGGAGTGGTCGATCACCAGCTCGGCCGGGGCCAGCGGGTTGATCTTCGCCGGGTCGCCGCCCAGCTCCTTGACGGCCTCGCGCATGGTGGCGAGGTCCACGACGCAGGGCACGCCGGTGAAGTCCTGCATGATCACGCGGGCCGGCGTGAACTGGATCTCCTGCGACGGCTGGGCCTGGGAGTCCCAGCCGCCGAGGGCGCGGATGTGGTCGGCGGTGATGTTCGCGCCGTCCTCGGTGCGGAGCAGGTTCTCCAGCAGCACCTTCAGGCTGTAGGGAAGGCGCGCGGAGCCCTCGACCTTGTCCAGCCGGAAGATCTCGTACGACTCGTCGCCCACCTGCAGCGTGCTGCGGGCGTCGAAGCTGTTCGCCGACACGACAGTCTCCTTCATTGATGTGCGCGTACCACCACGATCCTGCCGCCACGGCATCTCGGCCGATCCGCTAAGGTAAGGCTAAGTTAGGTATCCCTTACCGGGGTGGCGGCTGCGGTGCTTCTCGGCAGATATCTCGATGTCGAGATAACTCTAGTACACGGGGGCCGAATGGTCATGCCCAGGCCCGGCGTGGTCTACTTCCCGCCCATGAGGAGCGCCGACCCCACCCCGCCCGCCCACGGCGGCTCCGCCCCCCTGCCGCGGGGCCTGTGGCCCTCCCTGCGGGCCCACTACGCCACCCTCGACCCGGAGGAGAGGGAACGCCCGGAGCGCCTGGCCACCGTCCGCGCGGTGCACGTCCACCCGGTCTCCCGCGACGGCGTCCCCTACGTCGGCATCGTGTTCGACTGCGTCCGGGACCCGGAGCGGGGCGTCGGCGTCATCCTGCACGGCGACCGCGTCGTCGGCCTGGGCGACGCGGGCCTCGCGACCCGGGTGCGGATCGCCGAGCGGGACGCCCGGGACCCGCGGACCGGGCTGGACGAGGCGCTGATCGGGCACTGGAGCAGCGACGCCTTCGACCACGGCGCGATGGAGTGCTCCGACCTCGAACTGCGGGCCGACGGCACGGGCTGGAGCAGCGTGTCGAACGCCTTCGCGGAGGACGTCGGCCGGCTGACCTGGCGGTGCCCGGAACCGGGGGTGCTGGAACTGCGCGAGGAGGGGGACGTGTCGCGGCACCGGTACACCGTCGGGCCCGCCGTGCCGGCGCACGCGACCGAGCCGGTGATGTCCGTCGCGTTCGAGGAACCGGTCGCGTACAGCCATCAGTACGCCAAGTGGGGGTAACCGTAGGGCAGCCACCACGAATCCGACCGGAGGTACGCATGCCACTGACGTTCCGCAAGAGCTTCCGGATCCTCCCGGGGGTGCGACTGAACATCAACAAGCGGTCGTGGTCCCTCACCACCGGCGGCAGGAACGGCCCTCGGTACACGCACAGCAGCACGGGACGCCGCACGACATCGATGGATCTGCCCGGACCCTTCGGATGGCGCCGGACCCGTCGCACCAGGCGACACTGACGCCGCGTCACCCGAACGGACCCCCCGAGAGGTGCCATCTCATATCTGAGATAACCTCAACCCCATGGCAGACGACTACCTCGTACGCATCGGCAGGCTCATCCGCGACGCCAGGCAGCATCGTGGCTGGACCCAGGCGCAGCTCGCCGAGGCGCTCGGCACCAGCCAGAGCGCCGTCAACCGCATCGAGCGCGGCAACCAGAACATCAGCCTTGAGATGATCGCCCGCATAGGAGAGGCGCTCGACAGCGAGATCGTCTCCCTGGGCTACGCCGGGCCGATGCACCTGCGCGTGGTGGGCGGCCGCCGGCTCTCCGGCGCCATCGACGTGAAGACGAGCAAGAACGCGTGCGTGGCGCTGCTGTGCGCCTCGCTGCTCAACAGCGGGCGCACGGTGCTGCGCCGCGTCGCGCGCATCGAGGAGGTCTACCGCCTCCTGGAGGTGCTGCACTCCATCGGCGTGCGCACCCGGTGGATCAACGACGGCGTCGACCTGGAGATCGTGCCCCCGGCCGAGCTGGACCTCGCGGCCATCGACGCGGACGCCGCCCGCCGCACCCGCTCCATCATCATGTTCCTCGGCCCGCTGCTGCACCGCACGGACCGCTTCATGCTGCCGTACGCCGGCGGCTGCGACCTCGGGACGCGCACCGTCGAGCCGCACATGATCGCGCTGCGCCGGTTCGGCCTGGACATCGCCGCGACCGAGGGCCAGTACCACGCGGTGGTCGACCGCTCCGTCGCTCCCGACCGCCCGATCGTGCTGACCGAGCGCGGGGACACGGTCACCGAGAACGCGCTGCTCGCCGCCGCCCGGCACGACGGCATCACCGTCATCCGCAACGCCTCCTCCAACTACATGGTCCAGGACCTGTGCTTCTTCCTGGAGGCGCTGGGCGTCAAGGTCGACGGCATCGGCACCACCACGCTCACCGTGCACGGCGTGCCCACCATCGACGTCGACGTGGACTACTCCCCCTCCGAGGACCCGGTCGAGGCGATGAGCCTGGTGGCCGCGGCCGTGGTGACGGAGTCGGAACTCACCGTCCGCCGCGTCCCCATCGAGTTCCTGGAGATCGAGCTCGCGGTCCTGGAGGAGATGGGCCTCGACCACGACCGCACGCCCGAGTACTTCGCCGACAACGGCCGCACCCGGCTGGTGGACCTCACCGTGCGCCCCTCCAAGCTGGAGGCGCCGATCGACAAGATCCACCCGATGCCGTTCCCCGGCCTGAACATCGACAACGTCCCGTTCTTCGCGGCGATCGCGGCGGTGGCCCAGGGCAAGACCCTGATCCACGACTGGGTCTACGACAACCGCGCGATCTACCTGACCGACCTCAACCGCCTCGGCGGGCGCCTGCAGTTGCTCGACCCGCACCGCGTCCTGGTCGAGGGCCCGACCCGCTGGCGCGCCGCCGAGATGATGTGCCCGCCGGCCCTGCGCCCCGCGGTGGTCGTCCTGCTGGCGATGATGGCGGCGGAGGGCACGTCCGTCCTGCGCAACGTGTACGTCATCAACCGCGGGTACGAGGACCTGGCGGAGCGGCTGAACTCGATCGGGGCGCAGATCGAGATCTTCCGGGACATCTGAGAGCGCGCGGAGAAGGCGCCGTCACGCCTCTGCCGACCCGCGCGAACGCGCAGCGGGAGGGGAAGTGGCGGCGCTTCTGCGACTTCCCCGGGGCTTCCCCGGGACTTTCGTCCGGTACCGGAGGCTCCCGGCCGCTGCGCCTTCGAACTGATGCGTCACCGGGCGCCCGGAACGTCGAACGGGCGTCCCGAGCAACAGCCCGCCCCCCCTTGCCGGGCGGAACGGACCGTCATGGCCGGCTCCCCGCTCGCACTGCTCGCACACGGCCCTCGCCCCCTCTCCGGCCGCTCCGATGGAGTCATGCGCCACCCCGCGCCTCCACCGAGCGACCTCTCGGGCGCGGTCGCCGAGCTCGGCGGTGTGCCGGGCGGTGCCGCGGCCCGCCGGCGGTCACCGCGCCGGCGGAGAACCACGGCCCCTCGGCGGGCGGCTGGTTCATGAGTGCCATGGCCCTGCTCCCGCCGGTCCGCATCCCGGCACCGCCGCAGGCACGGGACCGGGACCCGGGGAAGACCTGATCCGTCCCGTTCCGTGTGCGCCCCTGAACTCCCGCGGCGCACACGGGTGTTCCTCCCGCCGGCCCGGTCGACCCCGCGTTCGCCATGTCGGCACGCCGCCGATTCCGGTCGATGAGCGGCGCCGCCTGCCGCCCGCCCGGCGGAACCTGGGCTCGGCATCGCTGTCAGTGGCGGCTGCCACAATCGGCCCGTGAGCGAGAAGACCGAGAACCACTTCGACTGGCAGCAGTTCCTCCGTCGCTGGCAGGAGGAATGGGTTCCCGGCGAGGACGACATGGAGGACCTGACCGAGGGCGGCATGACCCTCGCCGACCTGGCGCTCGCCGCCCCGCCCGCGGCCGAGGAGGAGATAGCCGCCGCCGAGGAGCGCCTGGGAACCCGGCTCCCTCCGTCCTACCGGCGGTTCCTCGCTGCCAGCAACGGCTGGCGGCTCGACGGGGGATCCGTCTACCGGCTGGGCGCGGCCCACGAGATCGACTGGTTCGGGGATCCGTTCGACATGACCCCGGCCTACCGGCAGGGGTTGACCGAGCGCTCGACCGAGCAGGAGGTGCTGCTGGCCGGAATGTGGCGGCGGGCACTGCGGTTGGAGACCGACTCGGACATGTCCTACGCCCTGCTGGATCCGGGTGACACCGACGAGGACGGCGAGTGGGCCCTGTACGTCTACAAAGGGTGGAGCGGCGAGTTCCCGGACCGGTATCCGTCGTTCCGCGCCTACATGCAGCGGATGTACCAGCACTTCCACTCCGACCGGGCGGGCATTCCCGGCTTCGTGAACGACACCACCCGCGCCCTGGACGCCGGTGTGGACCGTGCACGGGAGGAGGCCCTGAGCGGAAGGTGGGAGACCGCCCGGGAGCTGCTCACCGAGGCGGAGCGCTACGGACGGCCCCTCGCCCGGGCCATGCTGGAACAGTTGAACGCGCTGTCACACGGCGTCGGGCACAGGTACCGCGGATTCGGTGAGCTCGTCGCCGATCCGCGCTACACGGGTGAGCTGGTGCCCGTGATGGCCGCCGCGCACCTGCGGGAGGAGCGCCCCGGCGCTGCTCCCCGCCGGTTCCTGCTGGGCACCAGGACCGACGACGGTGTCACGTCGGCCGCGGATGCGGTCCTCGCTCAGGTGCGCGACCGCACCTACCGCTACGCGCCGGGCGGTGCCTTCGGTCAGGCGGTGGCCGAGGCGTGGGAGTCGGCGAGGTGGGGGGACACGGACACGGCGTGGCGGGTGATCCGTGCCGCGCTGCCGTCGTGGTCGCCGCCGGGGCCGGACCTGCTGGCACCGCTCGGTCTGCTGGGGGACCCCGTACTGGGTCCGGTGGTGACGCGGGAGCGCGGACTGGAGCTGCTGGCCACGCCTCGGGCCGGCCGGCCGGGCCCGGCGCCCGATCCGGTACCGGACCTGGATCCGCCGGGACTGTGCTGGCTGGCGGAGACTCCGCGGTGGAACGCCCCGCACGGCTCCTACCGGTGCCTGTGGGTGGAGGGCGCGGAGCCGGAGGCGCTGCCCGGTCTGATCGGGGAGGACGGGGGCGCGGGCCTGACCGCTCCGCCCCTGCTCCCTGCCGGGTGGTTCCCCTACGACTCCGGGCAGCGGGACGACTCGGCGCCGTGGGAGGACCGGGCCGTGCTGGCGGTGGGCCGGACGGGCTCCGGGTGGGCGTTCGGCTACGACACGGCCCCGCGGACGTCGGCCCCCGGGAACTTCTTCGCCTCCCCGGCCGCCGCCGCCTCGCGCGACGGACGCGCGGTGGTGCTGTGGGCGCACCGCACTCGCGACGGCGGCCTCACGGTGTTCCACCTGTCGGTCGCCGAACGGGGCGAGGAGCTGTACGCGTACACGCTGCGCGGCACGGACGTCGAACGCTCGGGGCCGGTGCCCGGGGCCCTCGATCCGGAACGGGTCCTGCGCGGCGTCGGTGAGGCGGACCGCGAGCGGTGTCTGCTGGCCGCCGTGCAGGACGAGTTCGGTCTGTCCCTGCCCCGGCACGCCCTGGCCGAGGGCATGCTTCCGCGACTGACCACACGGTCCTGGAACCGCGCGCCGAGGGAGGGCGAGGCCTACGCGTACGCCACGATCGGCTTCGGACGGTGACGAAGCCGCGTGGCCCGCGCTCCCGAACGCGGTGAGGGTGTGCCGTCCACCACTCCGGCGGACGGCGCACCCTCAGGTCGCTCGGCGCTCCGACGCGAACCGCACGAACCGCCCCCGGCCCTCACGGCCGACGGCGAAGGACGGGCGGGCCACATCCCTGGAGTCCCGCACGTGGACGGCCTGTTCGGTGATCGCGGCCTCCACGCGCTGTCGCCCTGGGGGCCGCTGTGGCTGGACTCGAACCAGGCGGGTTCCGACGTACCGCTCCTCATGGCTCTCCTCGCGGTCGCTCCGGCAGGTCCCGGATTCCTCGGGAACCCAACGTCAACGGCACCGCTGGAAGCGTCACGTCGCGCGGCGCGGTGAACGGCCGGCCGAGTACGCGCCCCGGTTCGCGGCGGAGGGCGACCGGGACACCGCGTGTCCGGCCCGGTTGGTGGGCGCCGCCGCCGAACGCCCGCGCCCGGGCGCCGACGTGTCGTACGGCTGCCGCCTCGAACGCCCCTCGTACCTCTCCCCGGCCGTGGTGACGCGCTCCCCGAACCGCGCGGTCCCCCCGAACGGTCCGCCCGGTCGCGTAGCCGGCGGGACGGGTGCGCTGTCCGGCCTCGTCCGCCGCGGGCCCGGTCGCGGCCCCGCGGCCGGGCCCGCGGCGGTCCGGACGCGTCACCGGATCCCGTCGGCTCCGGTCACCATGCGGCGACGACCGGTGCGTCGCTTCCGTGCTGCCGCCAGGCCTCGTTGAGGCGCGCGAGCCGGTCCGCGGCGGCAATACCGCACAGGGACGCGACCCTGCCGTCACCGACTTCGAACGCCACGGCGCCCACGACCCGGTCGCCGACCACGGCGAGGACCGCCGGGGAGCCGTTGACCAGCGCGACGTGGAACGTGGGCGAGCCGCCGGCCAGCCGCCGCTTCGCCGGCGTGGGCCTGAACCCCGCCCGCACGTAGGAGGCGACGCGCTCGCGCGTCGTGAACCGCAGCAGCCGCCTGGCCCGTCCGGCGCCGTCCGAGACCGCCGTCACGTCGTCGGTGAGCAGCGTGACCAGCCGTTCGGTGCGTCCCGACGCGGCGGCGGCGAGGAACTCCTCGACGACCCGGCGCGCGGACGCGGGGTCCACCTCCTCGCTGCCGCGGCGGCGCTCGGCGGCGATCCGCGTCCGGGCCCGGTGGACGTGCTGCTGGCTCGCGGACTCGGTGATGTCGAGGATCCGGGCGATCTCGGCATGGCCGTACGAGAAGGCCTCCCGCAGGACGTAGACGGCCCGTTCGACCGGTGAGAGGCGCTCCATGAGGGTCAGTACGGCCAGGGACACCGACTCGCGCTGCTCGAAGGTGTCGGCGGGGCCGAGCATCGGGTCACCCTCGAGGAGCGGCTCGGGCAGCCAGGCGCCGGCCGCCCGCTCGTGGCGCGCCTGCGCCGAGCGGAGCCGGTCGAGGCAGAGGTGGGTGACCACCTTGGTCAGCCACGCCTCCGGCACCTCGATCCGCTCGCGGTCCGCGGCCTGCCAGCGCAGGAACGCGTCCTGCACGGCGTCCTCGGCGTCGGCGGCCGAGCCGAGCAGGCGGTACGCGAGCGAGGCCAGCCGACCCCGGCCGGCCTCGAACCGTTCGACGGCTGCGCTGTCCATGTGCAGCAGCCTAGGCGGCGGCCCTCGCGCCGGCCCGGTCGGGCGCACCGGCCGGGCCGGGCGCGGTGGCCAGGCGGCGCCTGCGCTTCGGCATGCCGAAGGTCGGGTGGGCGACGCCCCACCCGGCCCCCTTGAGCACGCCCGACTTGAACCGTGCGGCGGTCCGGCCGCCCAGGTACCAGGACTTCGGCCGGACGTCGCCGTCCACCATCTGGATGATCGCGTCCCGCCGTCCGAGGCTGATGTGGTTGCCGTGGTACTTCAGGCCGGTGACCGGGACCTCGTCCCCCGTCAGGCGCGCGATGATCGCGGCGGTCGCCTGCATGTTGGTGACGCCGGCCGAGGCGCAGGACATCGGCAGTGGCCGGCCGTTCTCGCCGATCGCGTAGGCGCAGTCGCCGGCGGCGTAGACGTCCGGGTGCGAGACCGAGCGCATGGTGCGGTCGACGACGATCTGGCCGGTTCCGGCGACCTCCAGGCCGCTTGCGGCGGCGAGGGGGTGCACGGCGAACCCGGCCGACCACACGGTCACGTCGGCCGGGACGGAAGTGCCGTCGGCGGCGATCGCGCGCGTCGGCTCGACGGCTTCGACGGCGGTGTGCTCGTGGACGGTGATGCCGAGCCGGTCGAAGGCCCGGCGCAGGTGGCGGCGGGCCCCCGGGGAGAGCCAGGCGCCCGGCTCGCCGCGGGCGGCGAGCGCGACCGAGAGGTCGGGCCGGGACTCGGCGATCTCGGTGGCGGTCTCGATGCCGGTCAGTCCCTCGCCGACGACCAGCACGGTGCCGCCCTCGCCCAGGCCGGCCAGGCGCTCGCGCAGCCGCAGCGCCGAGGACACGCCGGTCACGTCGTAGGCGTGCTCGGCCGCACCGGGGACGCCGTGGTGGGCGACGGAGCTGCCGAGCGTGTAGAGGAGGGTGTCGTAGGCGAGTTCGCCGTCACCGTCCTCGCCGGTCACGGCGACGGTCCCGCGGTCGGGGGCGACGCCGGTGACGCGCGCCACGCGCAGCCGCACCCCGGTGCCCGCGAACACGTCGGCGAGCCTGCGGGAGGCGATGTCCTGGCCGCTCGCGAGCTGGTGGAGCCTCATCCGCTCGACGAAGTCGGGCACGGCGTTGACGACGGTGATCTCGGTGTCCGCGGGAGAGAGCCGGCGGGCCAGGTTCCCGGCGGCGAAGGCCCCGGCGTATCCGGCGCCGAGGACGACGATGCGGTGCTTCATGATGACGCTCCTGTCTCGTTCGCGTGCCCCTTGAACGGGACGGCTCCCCGATTGCTGACAGCAGCCGGGTGTGACGTGCGTCACCGAATCGGGACGGGTGGCCGGGGCTCCGGCGGACGCCCGCGCCCGTCCCGGGCGGTCACGACGGGGCGACGGCCGGCCGCGGACCGCGAGGGCCGGCCCTCGGTCGACGCCGCACCCGTGCTCCCCGCCCGACGGACACCGCACCCGACCCCCTCCCCACCGGCGGACGCGGCCCGACCCTCGTCACCGCCCTCGCCGACCACGGGGACTGCGTCCCCTGCCCGCCCAGCGGCAGGACCGTCCGGGCGGTGCCGACGGCACCGGTCGACGGGTGACGGCGTCGGCGTTCGCGCTCACCCCGACCGCCACGGCCGCCTGCGCACGCCCGCGCCGAGGAGGGAAGGCATGATCCGTCCGCCCTCCCGGGCCGGGGAGGCGGACGGGCGGAGGCGCGGCACGTCGTTCAGGAGCGGACGGGGGGCGTGTCGACCAGGTGCTCGGCCAGGGACCAGGACTGGAGTTCACCCGTCCTGACCACCTGTGAGACGGGCAGGTCGTCGGTGCCGTCGTCACCCGACCCGGCGGTGCGCGCCGCGGCGTCGTGGGCGTGCTCCTGAGCGGTCTGGTCGCCGGGGTCACCGTGCGACGGCGGATGTGAGGAGAGCACGTGCGAAGGCCGCGCGGACCTCCCTCTCGGGACGGGCCGCGCGGCCTTCGCGTCGGCTGCCGGCGTCCGTGAGGGCGCCGTGGACGGGCGGGGCGGTCGGGGTGGCGACCCCGGCCTGCCCTTCCCGGAAGGGCCGGCCGGGGTGCCGCGTCAGCGGGTGTGCAGCGCGGCGCGGAGGACGGTGACGGCCTGGCCGATGGCCGCGTCGGCGGCGCGGGTCCCGCGCAGGGCGTTGAGCATCACGAAGTCGTGGATGACGCCCTGGTAGCGGACGGCGGTGACGGGCACGCCCGCCTCGCGGAGCTTGTTCGCGTAGGCCTCGCCCTCGTCGCGCAGGACGTCGGCCTCGGCGGTGACGACCAGGGCCGGGGGCAGGCCGGTGAGCTGCTCGGTGGTGGCGCGCAGGGGCGAGGCGGTGATCTGCGCCCGCTCCGCCTCGTCGGTCGTGTACTGGTCCCAGAACCACTGCATGCCGTCGCGGCGCAGGAAGTAGCCGGTCGCGAACTGGTGGTAGGAACCGGTGTCGAAGCTCGCGTCGGTCACCGGGTAGAACAGCACCTGCTGGACCGGGGCCACGTCGCCGCGCTCCTTGGCCATCAGGGTCAGGGCCGCGGTCATGTTGCCGCCGACGGAGTCACCGGCCACGGCCAGCCGGGCGCCGTCCAGGCCCTTGGACGCGCCCTGGGTCACGACCCACCGGGCCACCGCGTAGTTCTGTTCGATCGCCACCGGGTAACGGGCCTCGGGGGAGAGGTCGTACTCGGGGAAGACCACCGCCGCGTCCGCGCCGACGGCCAGTTCGCGCACCAGCCGGTCGTGGGTGTGGGCGTTGCCGAAGACCCAGCCGGCGCCGTGGATGTAGAGGATCACGGGCAGGGTGCCCTCGGCCCCGGCGGGCCTGACGACGCGGGCGCGCACGCTGCCCGTGGGACCGCCGGAGACGGTGATCCACTCCTCGTCGACGTCCGGCTTGGCGATGTCGCCGGACTGCACCTCGTCCACGGCCTTGCGGCCCTCGGCCGGCGGCAGGTCGAACAGGTAGGGCGGATCGGCGGTCGCCTCGGCGAACGCGGCCGCGGCCGGCTCCAGGACCGGCTGGACCGGCTCGAAGGTGGGGGACATACGACCTCCTGAGACTCATGTGCGTGCCGGTGTTCCCGGCGGAGCGGCCCTCACCGGATCCGGGGATCCGCCGGCCTGTCCACGGCCACGCCAGAACCGCGGGGACGGCGGCCGTCACACACCTGCGCACCGACTCCGACCCCACCCGGCACGGGAGGGGAGGGCAGTGCGCTGCCGGGCAAGCTTCAGTGCACCGACCAGAAACCGAGCCGGTCCTGTCCGGCCCGGCGTTACCGGCGAAGCAGCCGCAGCACCGTCCTGGTGCACCTCGCCGACCTCTCGTCCGGCCTCGGACGCGGCCCTCGGAAATCCCAAGCTATACGCCCCGCAGGAGGTTGTCGAAAGGTGTCCACCATGCCGGTCGGCGGGCTGACTCCCCGCGCCACCGACGACGCGGCGGACCTCGTCGTCCGCAACGCCGGGATCCACACCGGCGGTCCCCGTCTCCCGCGGGCCGAGGCGATCGCCGTCCGCGACGGCGTCATCACCGCCGTCGGCGGCGACGAGGACGTGGCCGGCCAGGTCGGTCCCGCCACCCGGGTGGTCGACGCCCTCGGCCGCAGGCGCATCGCGCACATCACGGGCCCGCGCGACCGGACCTCGGCGACGGACCGGCTCCACGGTTACCGCGACGTCCTGGCCGACGCCGATCCGCTGCTGCCGTGCGAGGGTGACGTCGCCGAGGAGGGCGGAGCCCGCGCGATGGGCGCACTGCTGGACCGGCACCCCGGGACCGGCGCGGTCTTCGCCTCCAACGACACGGTGGCCCTGCGCACGCTGCGCGAGCGCGGGGTGCGGGTACCGCAGGACGTCGCGGTGGTCGGCCTCGACGACACGGCCTCCGTGGTCCGGGCCGCGGAGCCGCCGCTCACCACGGTCCGCCAGGACATCGAGGGCACGGGCCGGATCGCGGTCAAGCTGCTGATGCGTCTGCCCGACGCGCCCGGCGAGGAGGTGCCCGCTCCCGTGATCACCCGGACGACGCCGGTCCGCCGGGCCGCGGCCTGACCGGCGCTCGGCGCCGGCCGGCCCGGGACGTGCGGGCGGCCGGGACGTGCGCGTCCCCGCGCCCCCGGCGCACGGAGGGCGGGCCGGCGGACGGCGGGCGCGGGGCCCGGGCCCCGCGCCCGCCGCCGTCACCCGCCGGAGGCCGCCGCGTGCGTCACTCGTAGGGAATGACCACCACGGACGTGTCGCCGCCGGTGCGCAGCAGCGCGTCCGCGTTGCCGATCGCGCTCCAGACCTCCAGGCGCACCGTCCCCCCGTTCAGGTTCCCGAGGGTGCCGGTCGCCGCTTTCAGGCCGCGGGTCTGGTTGTACTCCTCCCAGCCCGTGACCGGGTCGGTGGCGAAGTAGTGGTACGTCTCGGTCCGGTCGAAGGTGCCGTCGCCGGTGAGGTCGTAGCTGATGCGGGCCTGCTGGCCGAGACCGACCGCGGTGCCGGCGTCCACCAGGAGGCGGAACGTGGTGGACGCGCCCGTCCTGAGGGTGGCGTCGACGCCCTTGACCTCGTAGACGAGCGGCTTGTTCGGGGTGCCGTCGTGGTTGCGGCCCCCGGCCGACGGGACGGTGTCGCTGACGGCCGCGGTGCCGGTGTCCGTGGTGAGGGCGCCGCCGGAGCGGAGCCGGAAGGTGTTGCCGGTGGACGGCCCGGGGTCCTGGCCGCCGGTGCCGGTCCCGGTCGCGGTGGAACGCGCGGGCACGGTGAGCTTCTTGCCGTCGGAGAAGGTGACCGTGCGGGCCGTGGAGCCGTGGTTGTGGGCGGCGTAGGTGCGGGTGCCGTCCTTGGTGAACACCGCGGACGTGGGCAGGTCGCCGGTCACCGAGGGGTCGGGGGCGCCGAGCGCGTCCAGGGTGGTGATCCAGTGGTACGTGTGCGCCTTGGACTCGCCCTGTTCCGGGGTGTATCCGGCGTGGCCGGCGTCCCACTTCGCCTTCGCGCCGGCCGGGTCGGCCAGCGACTGGAACTCCCAGAGGATGTCGCGCCATTCGACGGCGGGCCCGCCGTTCTCGCGCTCCATCTCCGCGATGTTGCGCCGGATCGCGTCCTTGTCCCCGGCCAGGTGCAGGGAGCCGCCCGCGGTCACGGGCAGGACGTTGATGCCGTGGATCTCCTCCGGGTTGGCGGTCCACCAGGTGGAGTACGCCCCGCCGCTGCCCCACACCATGCCGACCGTGTCGTGGGTGAAGGAGCCGGGGAAGACCTGCTGGTCGGCGTCGAACCAGTACTGGGCGATCGCCTCGCCCTCGGTGGCGAGCAGGTAGCTGCCGAGGTCGCGCAGGGCGGTGTCGCCGGTGGCCGAGCCCCAGAGCACCAGCGCCGCGCTGAGGTTGGTGGACTCCGAGGAGGACTCCTGGTTGTTGCCGGCGGCGAAGCCCTGGTGGCCGGAGGCCCAGCTGTGCCCGGCGTAGACGTCGAAGCCGCGCAGGAACGGGAAGGCGCCGTCGGTGCGGCTCGGGTTGGCGGTGTCGCGGATCAGGGTCCTGACCATGCCGCCCCAGGCGGAGTCCGCGGCCCAGGAGGCGTCGTACTGGGCGACGATCGCCGCCGCGTAGACGTAGTAGCCGTAGTGGAAGTGGTGGTCGTTGAGCTCGGTGTCGCTGCCGTAGGAGGCGGGGTAGCCGATGAGGGTCTTCCAGTCCTTGTCGTACGAGAACTCGCTCGCCCCGCCCGCGGTGAACCACTCCTGCAGGCGGCCCTTGAGCAGGCCGACGAGCTTGTCGCGGACCGCGGTCTCACCGATCTGGTCGGCGAGCGGCACCAGTTGGGCGAGCCTGCCCAGCGCCTTGCCGGTCCAGTAGGTGTCCGTCGCCCCGGAGAAGGGGTCGGAGGAGTTCGCGACCTCGGACAGGTGGGCGCGCAGCCGGGCGGTGTCGACCGCGCTGGTCCTCGGCAGTCCGGGCAGGACCGGGGCGGCCTTCTGGCGGGTGGTGAAGGAGGCGCCCTCCCGGACCTTCATGGTGCCGCGGGGGGACACGTACGTGTACGGCGTGAGGGTGTCGGTGGTGTGGAGCCACTGGTGCCGGTAGAGGGCCTGGAGGGTGCCGCGTTCGGTGCCCTCCTTGGCCACGGTGGTGAGCCTGTACGTGGCGCCGACCGTGCCGCCGGACGTGCTCCAGTCGACCTGCGAGCCGGTGACGAAGCTGAACGCGTACTTGCGGAAGGTCGCGAGCGCGTCGGTGGAGGGCAGCACGGCGAGGGAGAAGTAGTCCTTGCCGCCGAGTCCGGCGGTGATCGTGGTGCCGGAGACGTTCCAGTCGCTGCCGGTCGGCGCGAAGAGGGCGTAGTGGTGCCCGCCGACCGTGATGCCGACGACGTTGCCCTGGTCGGAGAAGACGGTCGGGGTGGCCGCGGTGGTGATCTGGGCGTTGCCGCCGGTGCCCTGGGCGTAGACGAAGGGCATGCCGTGGCCGATGGTGGTCCGCAGGGTGCGGGTGCCGTCGGACCAGTACGGGGTGACCGTCCAGTCGGACCAGGCGTCGGCCTTGGTGTCGGGCGAGTTGAGCCCGCTCAGGCCGAGGGTGAGGTCGCGCTTGTGCGCGTACTCGTACTGGCGGCCCTCGCCCACGACGGCGGGGCTGGTCGGGTAGCCGACCTCCAGTCCGCCGGAGACGGCCTGGTACGTGAGCGGGTGGCCGTACATGGGCGTGGAGTACGGGTTGTCGCCGTAGCGCCGGAAGGCGAGGGAGGACCACCAGTCGTTGGTGGGCACGGGCTTGTCCTTGGCGGCCTGCGTGACCTTCGGGGTGACCGGCGCGCCGGTGTTGTTCGTGGGGCCGGTCGTGCCGGGTGGCCGGGTGTCGGAGTAACTCCCGGCTCCTACAGGGACGGTGGCGGCCGCCGCCGGAGTCGCGGCCGGGCCGAGGCCCACGGCCGCCAGTGCGGCGGCCAGGACCACTGCGGCAGCCGGCCGTGGTCGGGGAGTTGGCATGGGGTACACCTCGTGTCATCCAGAGGGGCGGGCTCGTCAGCGGCGGCGGCAGTGGCCCGGGAGCGGAGTGCCCTGAGCCGCGGCGGAACCGTTGGGGAGAGTTGAGGAGCCCGGCCTGAGAGCGCTCTCAGGTGGCCGAAAAGTAAGACTCCTGAAATCACTTGTCAATACATCGCGCAGGACGAGGCGTCTATAGGTGCAAACCGGAGATTTCGCCATTCTCCGCTTCGTTATCTCTTCAAGTCTTGACGGGACGAATGCGGTGCGGGCACGCTCCCCCCACGTTTTGAGAGCGCTCTCAAAATCTCGGCGCTCGTTCCACCCAGAAGCCAAGGAGGCTTCCCATGCCCATTGCCCGAGCCGCCAAGAGGGCCACCGTCCGCCTGGGGGCGGTCGCACTCGCCGGGGCGCTCCTGGCCGCCTGCGGAGGTTCGTCGGACGGCGCCTCCGGCGCCGACGGGAAGGTCACCCTCACCGTCGACCTCTTCGGCTCCTTCGGCTACAAGGAAGCCGGGCTCTACGCCGAGTACGAGAAGCTCAACCCCGGCGTCACCATCAAGCAGACCGACACCGAGGACGAGGCCGACTACTGGAAGTCCCTCCAGACCCGCCTCGCCGGCGGCGGCGGCCTCGCGGACGTCCAGGGCGTCGAGGTGGGCCGGATCGCCTCCGTCGTCCAGCAGCAGGCCGACAAGTTCGAGGACCTGCGCAAGTACGGCGCGGACAAGCTCGAGGGGGAGTTCGCCGAGGCCAAGTGGGCGGCCGCCACCGGGGCGAACGGCGAGGTCCTCGGTCTCGGCACCGACGTCGGCCCCGAGGCCATGTGCTACCGCACCGACCTCTTCGCCGAGGCCGGTCTGCCCACCGACCGGGCGGAGCTGGCCGAGAAGTGGTCCACGTGGGAGGGCTACCTCCAGCTCGGCAAGCAGTACAAGAAGAAGGCCCCCGGCAAGAGCGCCTGGCTGGACAGCGTCGGCAGCCTCTACTCCGTCATGATCGGCCAGGAGAAGGAGCGCTACTACGACACCTCGGGCAAGCTGATCTGGGAGACCAACCCGGCCCTGAAGGAGGCCTGGAACACGTCGGTGGAGGCCGCGCGGAGCGGGCTGAGCGCCGAGCTCGACCAGTGGTCGCCGCAGTGGAACCAGGCCTTCGCCGCCGGGTCGTTCGCGACCCTGCCCTGCCCGGCCTGGATGCTCGGCTACATCAAGGGCCAGGCGGGCGAGGCCGGCAAGGGCAAGTGGGACGTCGCCGCGCTGCCCGGTGGCGCGGGCAACTGGGGCGGCTCCTACCTCGCCGTGCCCAGGGCGGCCGAGAACAAGGAAGAGGCCTACAAGCTGATCGCCTGGCTGACCGCGCCCGAGCAGCAGGCCAAGCTCTTCCAGAAGCACGGCAGCTTCCCGTCCGCCACGGGCGCCATCGAGAAGATCGCCGACGCGAAGGACCCGTACTTCTCGAACGCACCGATCGGCCAGATCTTCGGTGACGCCGCCAAGGCCGCGCCCGTCCAGGTCCTCGGCGTCCACGACCAGAACGTGAGCCAGCAGATCACCAACGCCCTGAGCGAGGTCGAGCGCAAGGGCCTGGCCCCGGACAAGGCGTGGAGGAACGCCAAGAAGGGCGTCGCGAACATCACCGGCTGACCGGGGACCGCCACCGGGCCGGCGCCGTCCGGCCCGGTGGCGGCGCCCGCCCGGCACACGCCCCGCACCCGCTCACGACCATCCGAAGGGCCGCACCGTGACCCTCACCGCCTCCGCCCCGCCGGCGTCGCCGAAGCAGGCGGCGCCGCCCCGGCCCGGCGCCGTCCGGCGAGCCTGGCAGAAGTTCTCGCCGTACGCCTACATCGCCCCGTTCTTCACCCTGTTCGCCGCCTTCGGACTCTTCCCGCTGATCTACACGGCCTTCGTGTCGCTCTACCGCGTGGAGCTGCAGACGCCCGGCGACATGCAGTGGCGCGGCCTCGACAACTACACCGCGCTGCTGTCGGACGACTACTTCTGGCTCTCGCTGCGCAACACGTTCACCATCGGGGTGCTCTCCACGGTGCCCCAGCTGGTGATGGCGCTCGGCCTCGCGCACCTGCTCAACTACAAGCTGCGCGGCCGGACCTTCCTGCGCACGGCGATGCTGCTGCCGTACGCGACGTCCGTCGCCGCGGCCACGCTGGTCTTCGCCCAGCTGTTCGGCCACGACTTCGGCCTGGTCAACTACGTGCTCGGACTCGTCGGCATCGGCCCGGTCGACTGGCAGACCGGCACCGTGGCCTCCCAGGTCGCCGTCTCCACGATCGTCATCTGGCGCTGGACCGGCTACAACGCGCTGATCTACCTGGCCGGCATGCAGTCCATCCCCAGCGAGCTCTACGAGGCCGCCGAGGTGGACGGGGCCTCACGGTGGCGGCAGTTCTTCCACGTCACCCTGCCCGGACTGCGCCCCACCATCGTCTTCACGGTCGTCGTCTCCACCATCGGCGCCACCCAGCTGTTCGGCGAGCCCCTGCTGTTCGAGGGCTCGATCTCGGGCGGCATCTCGCACCAGTACCAGACGCTCGGCCTCTACATGTACGAGCAGGGCTGGGGCTTCTTCCACCTCGGCCGCGCCGCCGCCGTGGCGTGGGTGATGTTCCTGCTCATCGTGGTGCTCGTCGGGCTCAACGCCCTCATCGCGCGCCGCCGCTCCCGCAAGGAGGCCGTCCGATGACCGCACTCGCCGGCCCGCCGACCGCACCCCCCGAGCCCGGGACCCGGCCGGAGCTCCCGCGCCGCTCCCGCGCGCGCCGCTCCCGCGCGGGCCGCACCATGCAGGGCGGAAAGCTCGCCTACGCCATCCTGATCGTCGCCGTGCTGGTCTCCGCGTTCCCGTTCTACTGGACGATCGTGGCCGCCAGCCGCTCCAACGCCGACATGGCGCGGGTGCCGCCCTCGTTGCTGCCGGGCCCGAACCTGATGCGCAACTTCGAAGCGGTGCTGGAAGAGGCCGACATCGGCAAGGCCCTGCTCAACTCCCTGATCGTGTCGGGCTCGATCACCCTGGGCACCGTGCTGTGCTGCACCCTCGCCGGGTTCGCCTTCGCCAAACTCCGCTTCCGGGGACGGGGCGCCCTGCTCGCGGTCACCGTGGGCACCATGATGATCCCGCCGCAACTGGGCGTGATCCCGCTGTTCATGCTGATCGCCGAGCTGCAGTGGGTCAACCAGCTCCAGGCGGTGATCCTGCCCGGTCTGGTCTCGGCCTTCGGCGTCTTCTTCATGCGCCAGTACCTGGTGCAGTCGCTCCCGGACGAGCTGATCGAGGCGGCACGCGTCGACGGCGCGTCCACCGCCCGGATCTTCTGGTCGATCGTCGTCCCCGTCGCCCGGCCCGGGATGGCCGTCCTCGGCCTGCTCACCTTCATGGCCGCCTGGAACGACTTCTTCTGGCCCATCGTCGCCCTCTCCTCCTCCGAGCCGACCGTCCAGGTCGCACTGCGCCAGCTCGGCGGCGGCTACGTCCACGACCAGTCCGTGATCATGGCGGGCACCCTGCTCGGCACGCTGCCGGTGCTCCTGGTCTTCGGCCTGCTGGGCCGGCAGATCGTCGGCGGCATCATGCAGGGCGCCGTCAAGGGCTGACCCGCCGGGCGGCGGCCCGCCCGGCATCCGGGCGGGCCCGGCCGCGCCCCCCTCACCACAGACCTCACACCTTCTGGAGTCACCTCCTCATGACCGCGCTCGACGCACGCCCCGACACCACCGCGATGCTCCGCTTCCCCGGCGACTTCCGCTGGGGCACCGCCACCGCGGCCTACCAGATCGAGGGCGCCGCCGCCGAGGACGGCCGCACCCCGTCGATCTGGGACACCTTCAGCCGGACGCCCGGCAAGGTGCGCAACGGCGACACCGGCGACATCGCCGCCGACCACTACCACCGCCTCGGCGAGGACGTCGCGCTCCTGCGCCGCCTCGGCGTCACCGACTACCGCTTCTCCATCGCCTGGCCCCGTGTGCAGCCCACCGGCCGCGGCCCCGCCGTCCAGAAGGGCCTGGACTTCTACCGGCGGCTCACCGACGAACTGCGCGAGGCCGGCATCCGGCCGGTGGCCACGCTCTACCACTGGGACCTGCCGCAGGAGCTGGAGGACGCGGGCGGCTGGCCGCACCGGGAGACGGCGTACCGCTTCGCCGACTACGCCGGCCTCATGGCCGAGGCGCTGGGTGACCGGGTGGCGACCTGGACCACCCTCAACGAGCCCTGGTGCGCGGCCTTCCTCGGCTACGGCAACGGCGTCCACGCCCCCGGCCGCACCAGCGCCCTCGCCTCGCTGCGCGCCGCCCACCACTTCAACCTGGCCCACGGACTCGCCACCCGCGCCCTGCGGGCTGCCCTCCCCGCTCCCGTGGAGGTGTCCCTGACGCTCAACCTCCACGCGCTGCGCCCCCACACCGACGCGCCCGAGGACGTGGACGCCGCACGCAGGATCGACGCGGTCGGCAACCGGATCTTCCTCGACCCGGTCTTCCACGGGAGGCTCCCCGAGGACCTGGTGCGCGACACCGCCGCGGTCACCGACTGGTCCTTCGTGGCCGACGGCGACCTGGAGACGGCCTCCGCCCCCATCGACTCGCTGGGCATCAACTACTACTCGCCCACCGTGGTCGCCGCCGGCACGTCCGAGTCGCCCTCCCCGTGGGCGGGCGCGGAGCAGCACGTGCGCTTCGTGCCCGTCCCCGGTCCGCGCACGGCGATGGACTGGCCGGTGGACGCGGACGGCCTGCACGAGCTGCTGCTGCGGCTCCGGGACGACCTGCCGGGCACGCCGCTGCTCGTCACGGAGAACGGCGCGGCCTACGACGACTACGCCGACCCCTCCGGCGAGATCAAGGACCCCGAGCGGGTGGAGTACCTGCACTCCCACCTGGCGGCCGTGCACCGGGCCATCCAGGACGGCGCCGACGTACGGGGCTACTTCCTGTGGTCGCTGCTGGACAACTTCGAATGGGCCTACGGCTACAGCAAGCGGTTCGGCATCGTCCACGTCGACTTCGCCTCCCAGCGGCGCACCCCGAAGTCCAGCGCCCGCTGGTACGCGGACGCCATCGCGCACAACGCCGTCCCCGCCCGGTAGACCCCGCCCGTCGCGCGCTCGGCGTGCGCCGGAGCACGCACCGCGTGCCGCACGGCGCCGGACCGCCTCCGCGGCCGGCGCCCGGAGGGTCGGCGACGACCGGCGGCGGGGCACGAGCGGCATCACCGACCGCTCCTCGTCGTACCCGGGCACGGCCACCGCCGGACGGAGGCTCCCCATCATCGCGCGGCCGGGCGCCCCGCCGCCACGCCTCCCGGGCACACGGTGACCGTTCACCGTCCGCACGACTCCCGATTGGGCGGGCGAACAGCTCTGCGCCCGGGGCGTACGGGTCCGCGCGTGCGTCTGGTTGACTCCGCGCCCACCCCCACACCCGTACGCGCACCCCTTCCGGGGTGCCGGAGCAACGTGAGCGGAGCCGCCCCATGTCCTTCGGACCACAGCCCTGGCACGGGCCGCCGCACCGTGCCGAGCCCGCAGCCGGCGCGCGCCCTCCGGCGGAGCACGAGCGACGCGACACCGAGGAGGCGGCGCGCCTGGCCGTCGGGCTGCGGCTCGGCGTCCGGATCGCCGTCACCTGGCTGCTCTACGTGCTGCCCGCCGCCCTCGCACCGGCCGCGTACGGCACGCGGATCGCCGGGCCGGTGAGCCTCGGCGTGGTCCTGGCCGTGGTGCCCCTCGCCGTCGGCGTGCACGCGCTGGTGGCGCACGCGCGACGGGTCGACCGGATCGAGCCCCGGCCGGACGCCCGGAGGTGGTCGTGACCGCGCTGCTCGATCCCGCGTCCCGGTCCCTCGTCTTCGCCGTGTTCTCGGTGTTCGTCGTGATCTGCCTGATGCTGTGCATCGTCACCGGCGCCGACGAGGACGACCGGGCTCTCGTACGGTCCGACAGCCGCCGGCTGCGCTCCTGGCAGCAGGGCATCGCGATGGGCGGCGACACCACCACGGTCGCGACGGTCACCGTACTGGTGGGCATGGTCGCCACGTCCGGCTTCGACGGCCTCGGCGTCATGCTGGGCAGCCTGATCGGGGTCATGCTCTTCCTCGTGCTGATCGTCGAGCCGCTGCGCGGGCACGCCTCGCTGACGGCCGCGGACATGCTGGACGCGCGCGGCAGCGGCGGGCCCGCCGTGCGCGTCTCGTGGGGCGCGGTGACCCTGCTCGTCTGCTTCCCGCTGCTGGTCGTGCAGTTGGTGGTGGTCGGCAACGTCGCCGCGGCGCTGATCGGGCAGCCCGGTGTGCGGGCCGGCTGCATCGTGGTGATCGGCTGCGTGATGACGGCGCTGGCCGTCAGCGGCGGGATCCGGGGCACGGGCGTGGTGATGATCGCGAAGTCGGCGATCGCCCTGCCCGTGCTGGTGGTCGCCGCCGTGCTCGTGCTCCACCGCTTCGGCTGGGACCCCGGGCGGCTGCTCGACGCCGCCGCGCACGGCTCGCGGACGGGCGAGGCGTACCTGCGTCCGGGCGGCTACACCGGTGAGGGGTGGGTGGGGGCCGTGAACCGGATCGGGCAGACCTTCGGCATGACGATGGCCACGCTGGCGATGCCCGCCGTGCTGATGCGGGCGATCTCGACGAAGAGCCCGCGCGGCGCCCGGACCGTCGGCCGCTGGATGCTCGGCGAACTCACCCTGCTGTACGGGGCGCTCGCCGTCGTCGGCGTCGGCGCGGCGGCCCTCGTCGGCGAGGCGCTGCGCGGGGCCGGTCCGGCGGCGCAGGTGTTCACGCCGCTGGTGCTCGGGCGGGCGCTCGACAGCGGCGGCGTCCTGGTCGCGGCCCTGGCCTGTGTCCTCTTCCTCACCGCGCTCGCGGCCGTGGTGGACGTGACCCTCGCCGCCGGCATCGCCCTGGGACGGGACGTGCTGGGCGCGCCCGCCGGTGGGCGCCCGGCGGGCGCGGCGGACGGTGCCGCGTCGCGGTGGTCGGCGGCGCTGACGGGGGCGGCCGCCTCGGTCGTGGCGGTCGTCGTCGCCGACTGGAACCTGGTGGTCGTCTCGACGCTCTGGCTCGCCGTCTGCGGCGCCGCCCTCGCGCCCGTCCTGCTGTACGCCCTGTACTGGCCCGGCTTCACCGCCCGCGGTGCGCTGTGGTGCCTGTGGGGGGCCACGGTGCTGAGCGTCGCGGCGCTCGCGCTGTCGCCGTACGCGTCCGGCACACCCGGGTCGATCTTCCCGGGGCACGACTTCAGGCTCTGGGACGTGACGATCCCGGGCCTGGTGACGGTGCCGGCCGGGTTCCTGCTGGGCTGGCTGGGCAGCGTCACGGACCCGCGCCGGGCGGCGGGCGGCGTACCGGGTTCGGAGCGCCGCGGGGAACCGGACACCGTCCGCGTGCCGCCCACCGATGACTTCCGGTGGGCGGCACGGTCGTACCCGGTACACGCACCCGGATCCGGAGGACACCATGCCGCGGAAGATCACCGCCAGCCTGTTCATCTCCCTCGACGGCGTCGTCGAGGCGCCCGACCAGTGGCACTTCCCCTACTTCGACGACGCGATGGGAGCCGCCGTCGGCGCGAGCCTGAACACCACGGACGTCCTGCTCCTCGGCCGCAGGACGTACGACGGCTTCGCCGGCGCCTGGCCCGAGCGGGAGGCGGCGGGCGGCGAGGACGCGGGCTTCGCCAAGCAGCTCGGCGACATGCGGAAGATCGTGTTCTCACGCCGGCGGCTCGACCTGCGGTGGCGGAACTCCGAGCAGGCGCAGGGTGACGTCGCCGAGGTCGCCGCCGCGCTGAAGGGCGAGCCGGGCGGTGACGTCTCGCTGAGCGGCTCGGTCTCCGTCGTCCGGCAGCTGCTGGCCGCGGGGCTCCTCGACGAGCTGCGCCTCCTCGTTCACCCGATCGCCGTGCGCAAGGGCATGCGCCTGTTCGACGAGGGCGAGCCGTCGATCCCGCTGAAGCTGCTGAGGTCGGAGACGTTCACGACGGGCGTGCTGAACCTCGTGTACGGGCCCGACACCGCGCCGCCGACGGGCGGTTACGAGGAGGCCGTCGCCACGCTCGGGGAGTGAGGGTGCCGTGATGATGTCACCGGCTCCCGTACCGGACGCCGCCGAGGCCGCAGCAGGCGCAGCCGGGGCCGTTCCCGCCGGGCGAGCCGCCGGCCGCGTGGACGGTGGTTCCCGGCCGGCGCGGTGACCGGGCCCGCCGGCCGCGCCCGGCTGTGCGGCGCGGCTCGGGGAGCGGTGGCGTCACGAGCCGACCGGTTCTCGTAGGAGTCCACGAAGATCCGGTACCGGCCCGCGGGTGTCTTCGTGCCTTCCACCCCTGGCCGGTTCCGTCCGGTTGGCTGTGTACTCCTCGACAGGTCGTGCAGGCGGGGATCGCGCCCGCCGTGTCCGCACCGCCACCGCGTTCGGGGGGGCGTTCACGCCGTTCCTGATTTCCGTCCGGGGTCCTCGATGTCCCCGGCGTCCCGCCGAGCGAAGTGGATCGTCACGGGGAGGGGAATGCGTCGGTGCGCTTGATCCGAACTGCCACCTGATCTCCGTGCACACGCTTGACCGACGGGTCCGCGCACCGTACTTTCGAGCCCACCGGCTCGCGAACCGCTGGAAAGGAGGCGAAGTCGGATGTTCACCTTCTCCGACCTGCATCGCCTCGCCCAGCGGACCGTCTGGATCCCGGGCCGTGTAGCGCACGGCTGCTGAGCAGCCCTTCTCCGCCGGCGTGCCCGATCGCGGCCCCGGTTCCCCCTGATCTCCTCACCCGTCTGCGGCACGTCGTCGCGTGCCGATTTCCGCTCCGGGTTCTCACACTTCAGCTTCGCCACCGAAAGAGAAAGCCCCTGAAATGGCGACTAGGAAAATCTGTACGGCCGCGCTCCGGAATGAGGATCTGCCATGGTAGCGGCACGGATCAAGGTCAACGGGAAGACCACACCGATTTCCCCGGCGGCACCCCACACGACGGTTCTGGATTTCCTGCGTGAACGTGGCCTCACCGGGACCAAGGAGGGCTGCGCCGAGGGCGAGTGCGGCGCGTGTTCGGTCCTGGTGGCCCGTCCCGGGGTGGACAAGCCCACCGACTGGGTGGCGGTCAACGCCTGCCTGGTTCCGGTCGCGGCCCTCGACGGTCAGGAGGTCGTCACCTCCGAAGGCCTCGCCACCGCCGGCGAGCCCGGCGGGCCGCCCGCGCTGCACCCGGTGCAGGAGGAGATGGCGGTCCGCGGCGGCTCGCAGTGCGGTTACTGCACACCGGGGTTCGTCTGCAGCATGGCCGCCGAGTACTACCGGCCCGACCGCTGCGCGCACGCGGACCCGGCCGGCGGCACGGACGCGGAGCACGGTCCGAACGGTTTCGACCTGCACGCGCTGAGCGGGAACCTGTGCCGCTGCACCGGTTACCGCCCGATCCGCGACGCCGCGTTCGCCGTCGGGGAACCCACCGACGAGGACCCCCTGGCGCGGCGGCGCGAGGAGCCCGCCCCCGAACCGGTCGCCACCGACTACACCCGGGACGGCAGCTCGTTCGTGCGGCCGGGCACCCTGGCCGAGACGCTGCGGCTGCTGGGCGAGCGGCCCGACGCCGTGGTGGTCGCCGGAAGCACCGACTGGGGCGTGGAGGTGAACATCCGCTCCCGGCGGGCCGGTTGCGTGGTCGCGGTCGACCGGCTGCCCGAACTGCGCGAGCTGCGCGTCGGGGCCGACCACATCGAGATCGGTGCGGCCGTGACGCTCACCGAGATCGAGCGCCGCCTCGACGGCACGGTGCCGCTGCTGGCCGAGCTGTTCCCGCAGTTCGCGTCCCGGCTCATCCGCAACAGCGCGACCCTCGGCGGCAACCTGGGCACCGGCTCCCCCATCGGTGACAGCCCGCCGGTGCTGCTCGCGCTGGAGGCGTCGGTGGTGCTCGCCGGCGCCGACGGTGAGCGTGTGGTCCCGCTGGCCGACTACTTCACCGGCTACCGGCGGAGCGTGCGCCGTCCCGGCGAGCTGATCCGCGCGGTGCGCGTCCCGCTGCCGCTGTCCCCCGTCGCGGCCTTCCACAAGATCGCCAAGCGGCGTTTCGACGACATCTCCAGCGTGGCGGTCGCGTTCGCGCTCGACATCGAGGACGGGACCGTCCGCAAGGCGCGCATCGGCCTGGGCGGCGTGGCCGCCACCCCGATCCGCGCGCTCGCCACGGAGGCGGCCCTGGAGGGCAGGCCGTGGGCGGCGGAGACCGTCGAGGCCGCGGCGCGGGTGCTGCGGGGTGAGGGCACGCCGATGGACGACCACCGCGCCAGCTCCCTCTACCGTTCCGCGATGCTCGGCCAGAGCCTGCTGAAGCTGTACGCACAGACCACCGAGGCGGTGTCGCCATGAGCCATCTGTCCGAGCGTCCCGAGAAGCCCGTCGTCGGTGTCCCGATGCCGCACGAGAGCGCCGTCCAGCACGTGACCGGTGCCGCCCTCTACACCGACGACCTGGTGCACCGCACCAAGGACGTGCTGCACGCCTACCCCGTCCAGGTCATGAAGGCCCACGGCAGGATCACCGCGCTGCGCACGGAGCCCGCCCTCGCCGTGCCCGGTGTGGTGCGCGTGCTGACCGGTGCCGACGTGCCCGGCGTCAACGACGCCGGCATGAAGCACGACGAACCGCTCTTCCCCGACGAGGTCATGTTCCACGGCCATGCGGTCGCCTGGGTGCTCGGCGAGACCCTGGAGGCGGCCCGGCTCGGTGCGGCGGCCGTCGAGGTGGAGATCGAGGAGCTGCCCTCCCTGATCACGCTGCAGGACGCGATGGCGGCGGACAGCTACCACGGCGCCCGGCCCGTGATGGAGACCGGCGACGTCGACGCCGGCTTCGCCGACTCCGCGCACGTGTTCACCGGCGAGTTCCAGTTCGCCGGCCAGGAGCACTTCTACCTCGAGACGCACGCGGCGCTGGCGCAGATCGACGAGAACGGGCAGGTGTTCGTCCAGAGCAGCACCCAGCACCCGTCGGAGACCCAGGAGATCGTCTCGCACGTGCTCGGGGTGCCCGCCCACGAGGTGACCGTGCAGTGCCTGCGGATGGGCGGCGGCTTCGGCGGCAAGGAGATGCAGCCGCACGGGTTCGCGGCCGTCGCCGCGCTCGGCGCCAAGCTCACCGGCCGGCCGGTCCGGTTCCGGCTCAACCGGACCCAGGACCTGACCATGTCCGGCAAGCGGCACGGGTTCCACGCCGCCTGGAGGATCGGCTTCGACGCGGACGGCCGCATCCAGGCCCTGGACGCCACCCTGGTCGCGGACGGCGGCTGGAGCCTGGACCTCTCCGAGCCGGTGCTCGCCCGGGCCCTGTGCCACATCGACAACACCTACTGGATCCCCAACGCGCGCGTCGCCGGCCGCGTCGCGAAGACCAACACGGTCTCCAACACCGCCTTCCGCGGTTTCGGCGGACCGCAGGGCATGCTGGTGATCGAGGACATCCTGGGCCGCTGCGCGCCCCGGCTGGGACTGGACCCCATGGAACTGCGGGAGCGCAACTTCTACCGGCCGGGCCAGGGCCAGACGACGCCGTACGGGCAGCCGGTCACCCAGCCCGAGCGGATCTCCACGGTCTGGCAGCAGGTCAAGGACGACGCCGGCATCGCCGACCGCAAGCGCGAGATCGCCGCGTTCAACGCCGCGCACCCGCACACCAAGCGGGCCCTCGCGCTCACCGGCATCAAGTTCGGCATCTCGTTCAACCTCACCGCCTTCAACCAGGGCGGCGCGCTGGTGCTGATCTACAAGGACGGCTCGGTCCTGATCAACCACGGCGGCACCGAGATGGGCCAGGGCCTGCACACCAAGATGATGCAGGTGGCCGCGACCACGCTGGGCATCCCGCTGCACAAGGTCCGCCTCGCCCCGACGCGCACCGACAAGGTGCCCAACACCTCCGCCACCGCCGCCAGTTCGGGGGCGGACCTCAACGGCGGGGCGGTCAAGAACGCCTGCGAGCAGCTGCGCGAGCGGCTGCTCCGGGTGGCCGCCGCGCAGCTCGGCGCGAACGCCTCGGACGTGCGCATCACCGAGGGCGTCGCGCGCGCCCTGGGCGGCGACGAGGAGCTGGCCTGGGACGACCTGGTGCGCACCGCGTACTTCCAGCGGGTCCAGCTGTCGGCGGCCGGCTACTACCGGACCGAGGGGCTGCACTGGGACGCGAAGTCCTTCCGCGGCTCGCCGTTCAAGTACTTCGCCTACGGTGCCGCCGCGACCGAGGTGGAGGTGGACGGCTTCACCGGCGCCTACCGCATCCGGCGGGTGGACATCGTGCACGACGTCGGCGACAGCCTGTCCCCGATGATCGACATCGGTCAGGTCGAGGGCGGCTTCGTGCAGGGCGCGGGCTGGCTGACCCTGGAGGACCTGCGCTGGGACGTCGGCGACGGGCCGAACCGCGGTCGGCTGCTGACGCAGGCCGCGAGCACCTACAAGCTGCCGAGCTTCTCGGAGATGCCCGAGGAGTTCAACGTCACGCTGCTGGAGAACGCCACCGAGGAGGGCGCGGTCTACGGGTCCAAGGCGGTGGGTGAACCCCCGCTGATGCTGGCCTTCTCGGTGCGCGAGGCGCTGCGGCAGGCCGCCGCCGCGTTCGGGCCGAGCGGGGTCGGCGTCGAGCTGGCCTCGCCCGCGACGCCGGAGGCGGTGTACTGGGCGATCCAGGCGGCTCGCCGGGGCGGCGCCCCGGGGGACGGGCACGCCGTCGGCGGGTCCGTCGCCGACGACCGGTTCCGGGCCGGCGCCGAAGCGCTGAGCGGTGCCTGACATGACGTGGGTCACCGCGGTCGCGCGGTTGCGGGCACGCCGGGAGCCCGGTGTGCTCGTGACCGTCGCGGCCGTGCGCGGCCACGCCCCGCGCGACGCCGGTGCGAAGCTCGTCGTGGGGCGGAGCGGGACGTGGGGTTCGATCGGCGGCGGCAACGTCGAGGCCGTCGCGATCGACCGGGCCCGGGAGATGATCGCCGCGGCCGAACGGAAGCCGGAGCTGATCGACTTCGCCCTGAACGACAAGGTGACCAACCGGCACGGCGTGCAGTGCTGCGGCGGCACCGTCGCGGTGCTGCTCGAACCGCTGCCGGTGGTCCGGGCCGTGGCGGTCTTCGGGGTCGGGCACGTCGGCCTGGAGCTGGCCCGCATCCTGGCGCGTCAGGACCTCGACCTGCACCTGATCGACTCCCGGGCCGACGTCATCGCCCCGGAACGGCTCGACGTGCTGGCCGACGCGGTGGCGCAGGTGCACGTCCACCACACGCCGCTGCTGCCGGAGGAGGTCCTGGAGGAGCTGCCGCACGGCACCCACGTGCTGATCATGACGCACGACCACGCCGAGGACGCCGCCCTGTGCGACGCCGCCCTGCGCACCACCCACCTCGGCTCCATCGGGCTGATCGGCTCGGCGGCGAAGTGGGCGCGGTTCCGCGAGCGCCTCGCCACCGAGGGCGGCCACGACGCCGCCGTCATCGACCGGATCAAGACCCCGATCGGGCTGCCCGGGATCACCGGCAAGGAACCCGCCACGATCGCGGTGAGCGTCGCGGCGGACCTGCTCCGGGCCTTCGAACAGGAGCGCCGCTGAGCGCCGTCGGACACACGACGCCGACCGCCGCCGGCCAGTCGGCCCAGTGGTCACCGACAGGGCCCGGCGGCCGAGGGGCGGCCCGAGAGGGCCTGGCGGCTGCTGCCGGCCGGACTCCCCCGTGCCGTTCCGCGCACGTGTGCCCGCGCCGCGTGCGGGCACATCGTACGAGCGCCACCGCGGGGCAGGCCTTGGAGGAATCCACGAAGAGACGGCCCCAACCTGCGGGGTTTTCAGGTCTTCCACCCCTAGCTGGCCCCACTCGGTCGGCTGTGTACTCCTCACACGAGGTGCCACGGGGCGAGCGACGAAGCAAGGGGCGAGTGCCGTGGACTCCCTCGGGCCCCGCTCGCCGCCCCGCGTGCGGTGTCCCGCACGGGCAGGGCATCCGGGGAAATCCCCACCGCATCCGAAAAGGAGTGACCGTGACCGCGCACACCCGGGAAACGAGCGTCCAGGAGCTCAAGCGCGCCTGGATGGAAGAGGCGATCAGGCTGGCCACCGACAGCGTGGCGAACGGCGGCGGTCCGTTCGGCGCACTGGTCGCCCAGGACGACGAGGTCGTCGCGTTCGGGAACAACCAGGTCACCGCGACCCTGGACCCGACGGCGCACGCCGAGGTGAGCGCGCTGCGCGCCGCCTGCAAGGAACTGGGCACCTTCTCGCTCGAGGGCTGCCTCCTGATCACCTCGTGCGAGCCGTGTCCGATGTGCCTCTCCTCCGCGCTGTGGTCGCGAGTCGACGGGATCGTCTACTGCGCCGATCGGCACGACGCCGCGGTGGCCGGCTTCGACGACCGCAAGTTCTACGACCTGTTCGACAAGAAGCCCCAGTCGATGTGGCCGACGCGGATCGAGCACCTGGACCTGCCGAACCGTACGGCGCCGTTCGACGCGTGGCTGGCCAAGTCCGACCGCGTCGACTACTGAACCCGGTCCACCGCGCACCGGCACCGCGACGGGAAGCGCGTCTCCACGGACACCGGCGAGCCGTCCGGTGGCCTGACCGGCACCCCGGTGCCGCCGGAGGCCCGGTGCCGCCGGAGGCCCGGGATCCCGGATCCCGGATCCCGGAGGAGACCTGGTCCGCCCCGTCCCGTGTGCGCCCTCCGGATTCCCCGGGGCGCACACGGGTGCCGCCGTCCTCGGGTCACTGGCCCCGCAGGAGGGAGCCGCCGTGCGACCCCGGCCGGTGGTGGGCCGCGGCGTCCTCTCGACTCACCTCGTGGTGACGGCCGTCGGGGCGGGGAAGGGGCTTGAGGGCGACCTCGATGCGGTGCGTGGAGTCGTGGCTCACCGAGCCGCCCAGACGTGCCTCGATCACGCCCAGGCGCAGACCCGCACCGCCCTCGCCGGCCCGGTGGAACTGCACCGAGAACTCCAGGCTCACCTGCTCCACGGTGAACCGCCAGTCGCTCTCCGCGCCTTCGGCCTGGGCCCGCGCCAGTTCCGCGCGAACCGCGCCGATGGCCTCAGCGAGACCGATCGGTTCCATCTCCCCCATGACAACACACCGCCGTCTTCCGTCGGTTGACCGATCCACCCGGCTCACAAGTCTAGGGACGCACCATGCTTTGCACGTAGTGTGAGACAGCATGGGGGAACTGCGTGCGGACTGGAGGCTCAGGCTGCGGCGCGAGGACGCGCACGGCCCCGTCTGCGGCGCCGGCGTGCTCGTCGACCAGTACACGGCGCTGACCTGTGCCCACGTGGTGCGCCACCCGGATGCCGTCATGTGGCTGGAGTTCGCCGAGAACAGGGAGATCGAGCCGGTCTCCGCACGCGTCATGCCCGGCGGCTGGCTGCCGGAGGGCGCCGACGGCGAGGACGTCGCCGTGCTGCGCCTGGACAGTCCTCGCCCGCAGGCGCGCCGCGCCCCGCTGGAGACCGGGCTGTGGGGCGGGATGGAGGTGTACGCGACCGGTTACGCGGAGGGCTTCGACGACGGCATGAGCCTGTGGGGGCGCATCGGCGGCGCCAGCGGCGAGCGGGTGCAGCTCGACGCCGTCACCAAGGCCGAGGTGGTGCGCGCCGGCTTCAGCGGCGCCGCCGTGTGCACCCGGCCCCGGGAAGGCCGTCCCGCCCGTGTGGTCGGCCTCGTGGTCAGCTGGCGCGGCGACCTGGGCGCACTGCTGCCCGAGGACAACCGGCTCTCCTTCTCGTATCTGATCCCCATCGACCGCATCGCCGAACTCTCGCCGGTCATCAGGGAGTTGAGCAGCCCACGGGCCTGGGACCACGGCTTCGAGGAGCGGTTGACCCGGTGGTTCGACGACCCGGACGAGGACCCGGTGAAGATCACCGTGGTGCCTCCGGGCAGCGGCAAGGACCGCTCGCTGCGCCATCTGACGCACCGTGCCCACGTCGTCCACCGCGGCGGCGCCAGCAGGCCGGACCTCATCGACCACGCCCTGGACCAGGTCACCTTCCCGGCCGGCGAGTACCTGGCGTACTGGGACTGGCTGCGCGGCGCGGGGCCCCGGCCCGCGCGGGCGGCCGACCGTGCGCCCGGCCGGCCGGTCACGGTCCTCGTCGACGGTCTCGACGAGGAGCCCCGGCCGGGTCCCCTGATCGATCTCCTGGTCCGGTTGCGGGTGTTCGGCTTCCGGCTGCTGCTCGTCTTCCGTCACGAGGGCGGCCCCGGCTGGACCGCGTCCCGCGACCTGCTCCTGCGGCCCGCGCTGCTGCGCCACGCGGACGCGCTGCTCGACCGCCTGGAGCGCGCGGAGTTCAGCCGGGCGCTCCGCCTCGGCGTCGTCGACAGCGCCTCCCTCGGCTCCGTGACCGAGACGGCCGACCGGCACCGGGCCGCGCGCCGCCTGATCGACGACGTGCGGGACCCGCAACAGCAACTCACCCGGTTACGCGCGCTGATCAGGACCCTGCGCGCCGACCTGAGCACCCACGGGGGCCGGTGATGCGGTGCTCCGCCCGGCCCGGGCGAGGGAGGAGGACGACGAGAGGATGACGACCTGTCCGCACCGGCGCTTCACCGGAGCCCCCTGCCGCGGCACCGTGCTGCCCACCGGCTACTGTGCCGCATGCGGCCGCGCGGAGAACGGCCCCGGGCTGCCCGCCCTGCCGGGGGACCCGCGGGAACTCGGTCCCCGCGAGCTCCTCGCGCTCCCCGAGCGCGAGCCGCGCCCCGCCGGGGAACGCCTCATCCGTCCCGAGGCGCCGCTGCGCATCCGCATGGGCTGTTCGTCCGCCGACTGCGGCATCACCTTCGAACCGCCCTACACCGAGGGCCCGGTGCCGCTCGAGGGGTTCTGCCCGGCCTGTGGCGAGCGCTACTCGTACCGGCCCGAACTCGCCGAGGGCGACCTGCTGCGCGACCAGTACCGGATCATGGGACCCATCGCGCACGGCGGCCAGGGCTGGGTCTACCTCGCCGAGGACACCCATCTCGGTGACGTCGTCGCCGTCAAGGGACTGCTCAACCGGTACGAGCACGACGGCGCCCGGCTCGCCGACGTCGAGCGCCGCAACCTCGTCGCCATCCGCCACCCCCGCATCGTCCAGATCCGCGACTTCGTCGCCCGGAGGGACGACACCGGTCAGGTCACCGGTGGCTACATCGTCATGGACGACGTCGGTGACGGCACCCTCGCGAAGGTCGCCGAGGAGGTCCGGCGCGGTGAGTCCGTCCTCGACATCGAGCACGTCGCGGCGTACGGCTGCCAGATCCTCGAAGCCTTCGTCCACCTGCACGCCGACGGCGAACGGGTCTTCGTGTACGGGGACATGAAGCCCTCCAACGTGGTGCACCACAAGGACGGCGTCAAGGTCATCGATCTCGGCGGCATGCGCGAGCAGGGCCAGGTCCAGCCGCCCGCCCACGTCACGCCCGACTACATGGCGCCCGAGACCGGGACGTCGGCCGTGCCCACCGTCGCCCACGACCTGCACACCGTCGGCGTCACCCTGCGGGAACTCGCCCGCTGGGCCGTCACCGAGGTGCCCGGCCTCGGCACCGCCTCCTTCCAGCGGGTCGTCGACCGTGCCGTGCGGACCGATCCGGGCCGCCGCTTCGCCGACGCCCGTGAGATGCTCGGCCAACTGCGCGGCGCCCTGCGGGAGATCCGCGCGCTGCGCGGCAAGAGCGACCCGCCCGAGCCCTCCGACTACTTCCGGCCGTCCGCACAGCTGCTCGGCGCCCGGCTCGGCACGGTGCCGGGCATCGGGCACTGGCTGGACCGCCCCCGCCGCGACCGGTACGAGCCACCCGTGGCACCGGCCCTCGACCTCGGCGCCCCCACCCCCACCGAGATCGCCGGCTGCCTGCCGGTGCCGAGGCCGTACCCGGGCGATCCGCAGGCCGCGCGGTTCGCGGTGAGCAGCGGCTACGACCCGGGCCAGCTCCTCGAGCAGGAGGACGAGAAGCCGCGCTCGGTGGAGATCTGCCTGCACAACGTGCGCGTCCTGCTGGGCCGGAACACGCGCGGGGACCTGCAGCGGGCCCAGGAGGAGCTCGACACGGCCGACTCCATCCCCGGGCCGTCCGCCGTGCGCCGGTGGCGGCTGGAGTGGCACCGCGCCCTGCTCGCGCTGCGCAGCGCCGACCTCGACGGCGACCCGCGGCAGGTCGCCGGGGCCAGGACCCACTTCACGCGGGTCCACCTCGAACTGCCCGGTGAGTACGCGCCCAAACTGGCCCTCGCCTACTGCGCGGAGTGGCTCGGCGGCGACACGGCCGGACCCACGGCCAGGGAACTGTACGAGGCGGTGTTCGCCCGCAACCCCGCGCACGGCGGCGCCGCCCTCGGCCTGGCCCGGCTCGCGCTCCGCGCACACGACCGCCGGGCGGCCATCGACGTGCTCGGCCGGGTGCGGCAGGGCACGCTGGACCACACCGTCGCCCGGATCGCCGCCCTGCGCATCCGCGCGGCCCGGCTGCCCGGGGACGGTGATCCGCTGCCCGCGCCCGCGGAGGTCGACGCGGCGCTGGCCGAACTGCACGGCCTCGTGGGCCGAAGACCGGGCGCCGGGGAGCCGGGCCTGTCCGAGGACGAGGCGCTGCGCCTGAGCACCGAACTCCACGAATGGAAGCTGGACGCGGTGCACGGCCTCAGCGACCGGCCCGGTTCTCCGGGAAGGGGGGCCGGACGGCTCGACGCCCGCGCCCTGAGACGTCTGAGCGCGCCGGAGCGCGAGTTGCGCGAGCAGTTGGAGTCGCACTACCGGCGGCTGGCGGAACACCACCAGGAGTCGGCCGCCGCCCACGAACACCTCGTGGACCTCATGCACGCGGTACGGCCCCAGACCGTGTTCTGACCGCACGACGGACCGGACCCGACGGACCGACCCCGAAGAACCGGCCCCGAAGAACCGGATCAGCACCCGGCACCCGGCACCCGGTGTGCACGGCGACGAAGGCGAAGGAGCGGTGACGTACGACATGAGCAGCCACACCCGGCCGCCGCAGCCGGGCATCCGACTGCACGTCGACCTCGACGGCGATCTGCGCCCGCACCGGAGCGCGAAGATCGAGGCCCGTCTGCGGGTCGACGTGGCCGCCGACGGCGCCCCCACCGACCTGCCCGCGGTCCAGCTCGCCGTGATCATCGCGGTGGACGTCGCCGAACCCCACCGGGCAGCCGTCCGGCACGCCCTGCCGACAGCGCTGCGCGCGCTGCCCGACCGCATCTCCTTCGCCGTGCTCGGCAGCGGCCCCGAGCCGGTCCGGTGCTACCCGCGGGGTGACGACGAGTGGGCCGTCGCCGACCGGGACGAGCGGCGCCGGGCCGCCTTCGTCGCGGGATCGCTCCCGCTGCACCGGGAGGGTCCGCGTCCTGCCGGGTACGCCGCCTGGGTGGCCGCGGCGCGCGCCCTGCTCGCCGGCCGGCCGGTGTCCGTACGCCACCTGGTGCTGATCACCGACGGCAGCAGCGCCGCGGGCGATACCCGCCTCGAGGAGGAACTGGACGCGTGCGCGGGGCAGTTCACCTGTGATGTGTTCGCCGTGGGCACGGACTGGGCTCCCGACCCCCTGCTGGCCCTCGCCGAACGGCTGCACGGCACGGCCGAGTTCGTGGACGACGGGCTCGGCCACGCGATCACCGCCGCCATCCAGCGGCTGCGCCGGGTGCACACGCCCCGCCTGCCGATCGAGGTGACCGTGCGGCCCTCCGTACGCCAGGTCTCGCTCAGCGAGAAGGCGCCCCGGCCGCACCGCCTCGGCAGGCTGCCCCGGCCCGGCCGGCCGCACTGCTGGAGCTTCCCGACCTACCAGTGGGAGCAGGGCGGACGCGACTACCTGCTCACCCTGGTCGCCGACTCCGACGCCGACCCGCTGGAGACCGAGCTGCAGTTCGCCATGGTCTCCGTCGGCGACGTCCACGTGCCCGTCACCGCCCGCTGGCACCTCCCCGGGCAGTCCCCGCACCACGCCCCGGCGGGCGCCGACAGCGTGCGCAGCCTCAACGCCACCGCCATCATGCGGGACGACCTCCGCCGGGGACTCGTCGCCCTCCAGGAGCACCGGTGGGACGCCGCCAGGCGGTACCTGGGGCAGGCCGCCCGGCTGGCGGTGCGGTTCGGCGCGGACTGGGTGCTGGACGAGATCCACGCGGTCGCCGACGTCGAGGACGCGGCCGCGGGGCGGATCCGGCTGCGCACCGTCGACGCCGGTGCCCTCGGCCCGCTGATCCTGCGCGCCGGGTCCCGTCCCGGCGGCCCCCCGGCCGAAGCCGTCGGCGCGCGGCCGGGCCCGCGCTGCCGCGGCTGCGGCACCCCGGCCGGGAGCGAGGCCCGTCACTGCATCGCGTGCGGGGAGAAGCTGCTGTGACGGCCGGACGCGCCGCCTCCCGGCTCCGGTACTCCCCCGCCGCCTTCTGGCGCAGACGCCTGAGCCCCTGGCGGACCCGCCGGCTGCTGGAGGCGCACCTGCTGGTGCTGTTCCTGCTCACGGCCGTGGCGGCGACCGCCCTGTTCCTCTCCTGCCGTCAGGCCCAGCACGGCGCCGAAGCACTCGCGTCCCGCGAGGCGCCGGCCGTGCAGGGGCTCGCCGCCGCCCGGCTCGCGGTCCTGCGTGCCGACCAGGAGGCCCACGCCCTGGTCAGGATGAACCTCATCGGCGTCGCGGGCTCGGGCGAGACCTACCGGTCCCAGCTCTCGGCCGCCGACCAGGGTCTGTCCCGGATCGCCGACCGCACGGACCAGGACCTCGGCACGGTCAAGGGCCTGCTCACCACCTACAGCAACTCGCTCGGCCTCGCCACGTCCCTCTACCGTGACCACCCCCTCATGCCGGAGCAGAAGCTCCAGGAGGCGGAGTCGCTGCTCACCCGCGAGTCGGTGGGGCTCACCCACCGCCTGGACGCGCTGCAGCGGGTCCAGCTGGAGCACGCCGAAGCCACCGCCACCATGGGGCCGTGGCAGCGCGGCGGGTGGTGGGTCGCCGAACTCGCCCTGGCCGCGGTGGCGCTGACCCTGCTCTCGGCGCTGTTCGTGCTGCGCGACCGCTGCGGCCGTGACTGGAATCCGTACCTGCTCGCGGCCTTCGTCCTCACCGTGCTGCTCGCGGTGGTCCCGCTGATGACGACGTACTCCACCGTGGACGATCTCGGCGGGGCGCTCGCGGACCTGCGGCAGATCACCGACGTGTCCCGGCGTGAGGACGGCCCGGGGCTGGCCGAGGCGCAGCAGCTCGTCACGGAGAAGTCGGAGGAGGTCCGGGAGGAGACGGCCGAGAACGCCTGGACCGACACGGTGTACCGGGGCGCTCTCGTCGGCAGCACGCTGGCCATCGTCCTGCCCGTGCTGGGGCTCGGTCTCCGGCTCGACAACGACTACTGGAGGCGACGGTGACCCGGCGGTTCAACGTACTGGTGTTCCTCGTGGTCATGCTGCTGATCGCCGCCGGCGGCATGGTGGTGGTCTGGGCGCAGCACGACGACGAGGAGCCGGTGACCATCCTCGGGACGTGGACGGCCAAGCAGGCGGAGCAGTTCGAGACCGTGCTGCGGGACTTCGGCATCCCCTTCCGCTACCAGGGCACCGCGGCCCAACGGGAGGTGCTGCTCTCCAAGGTGCAGTCGGGGGAGCCCCCGGACATCGTGATCATGCCGGGCATCGGCGAACTCGCCGAATACGCCGACCAGAAGCTCCTCAAGCCGCTGAACGGCCTCTACGACCCGCAGGAGTACGGCGCGCCCTGGAAGTCGACCGGCTCGTCCTCCGAACACGTCTACTGGGTCCCGGTCAAGGCGGACCTGAAGAGCATCGTCTGGTACCGCCGGGGCCACGAGCCGCCCGGTGCACCGGCTCCCCTGAGGAGCTGGTGCATCGGCATGGGCGACGACGGCGCCTCCGGCTGGCCCGGCACCGACTGGATCGAGGACCTCGTGCTGCAGCAGCACGGCCCGGACGTCTACGAGAAGTGGGCGCTGGGCGCGGACGGGACACAGTGGTGGCGCAGCGGTCCGGTGCGCACCGCCTGGGAGGCGTGGGCCGGTCTGCTCCGGCAGGACAGGGAGGCGGCCAGGGACGCCCTGCTCACCGACCACCGCGGCGCCCCGGACGGCAACGGGCTGCTGTTCGACGGCCGGGACGGGTGCGCCCTGGAGCACCAGGGCTCCTTCGCGACCTCCTTCTACAAGGACGACGCGCGGCACGCGCGCCTGACGGACTCCGCCCCGCTCCTGCCCGGGGGCGGCAGCCGGGTGCGGGCCCGCGAGGTGACCGGCGACTTCGCGGCGCTGTTCAGCGACCGCCCCCAGGCCCGTGCGCTGATCCGCCGGCTGGCCTCCGAGGAGGGCCAGCAGAAGTGGGCCGACCGGGCGGACGTCTTCTCGGCGAACCCCCGGGTGAAGCCGCGGGGCGGCGCGGTCGAACGCGAGATCGCGCGGCGGCTCGGTGCGGGACCCCGCTGCCTGGACGCGTCGGACGTCATGGCACCCGCCGTGCGGGACGCCTTCTACGAGGCCGTCCTGCTGACCATCGCCAGGGCAGCCGCCGGCCAGGACCCCGACATCCCGGATCTCCTGCGGGACGTGCAGAGGGTGCAGGACGCGCAGTCCGCCGGCAGCAGAGCGGCGCCGAAGACGGTGTGCAGTACGCGGTGAGCGACGGGGGCCCTGCCGCACGGGGCACGGCGGCGGTGCCGCCGTCGTGGGAGCGGTTCTCCGCACCGGATGCGGTGGAGGCGCCGGGCCCTCCACCGCGGGCGAAGAGCGCCGCCCAGCAGCCGAAACCCGCGCCTGCGCGCGACCTCGGTGACCGTTTCACCGACCGCGCGGCCCTCGGCCACGGCCCCACGGACGAGACCAGGGGCTCCCGAACGCGGTGAGGGCGTGCCGTCCGCCACTTCGGCGGACGGCACGCCCTCACGTTCGCTCAGCGCTCGGACGCGAACCGTACGAACCGCCCCCAGCCCTCACGGCCGACGGCGAAGGCCGGGCGGGTCACGTCCTTGGAGTCCCGTACGTGGACGGCCTGTTCGGCGACCGCGACCTCCACGCAGCTGTCGCCCTCGCTGCCGCTGTAGCTGGACTTGAACCAGGCGAGTTCCGACGTACCGCTGCTCATAGCTCTTCTCGCAGTCGCTCCGGCAGGGCCCGGGATTCCTTGGGGTTGAGGGCCTGTGAGCGCAGTGTGTCATAGCGTCGGCAGAGCAGACTCATCTCTTTCGCGTCGGAGATCAGCCGTCCGTTCTGCTGCCCTTCGGAGTACCCGAGCCGCCGCCCCTCCGGGGTTTCCAAGATTCGCATAGGCCCGTCCAGGCACCCATGGAACTCCGAGGCTCCTCACGCCGCCCCGCGTCCACCTCCAGCCTGACGGAAAATCCGACGTACCGTCCACTCTCCGTGTCCGTACGCAGACTCAGCGTACGGGGTGCCACACTCGTCCCCGCCCCCCGACCGCCGCCCTGAGCTCACGGAGAGCCAGGAGAAACCGTCCGCACCCACCGCTCACCTGCGGAAACAACCGGACGGCCACCTCCCCTCCCGTGCACTCCCGCCCACCACGGGCGGCGGCGGCCGGTCCTGGCCGCGTTCGGACGAGCTGGAAGGTGCAGTCATGAAGAACGGAACCAACCTGTACGCGCTCGACATCAGCGGGGCCTCGTTCACGAGGGCGTGCGGCGGCCCCTGCACCGAGGGCTGCGTGACCCCGGCCCGGATCGGGGAGGACGCCTGGGCCCTGGGTGACAGCAAGCGGCCGGACGCGCAGCCGCTGCGGTTCACCACCGAGGAGCTGGACGCCGCCGGTACCGACCCGGCGCGCTTCGGCCTCGGCGCCTGACCCTCCTCCCCTCCCCGCCGCCGGCCGGACCGGGTCCCTCCCCGCGTCCGGCCGGCGCTCCTCGCAACGGGAGCAGCCCGTGCACCACCACGCCTACCTCTGGACCGGCCCGAAGGCACGCTTCGACGACGAGGCCCTGCGGCGGCCCCCGCACCCCGATCCGCCCCCGGCCGGGAGCAGGCCGGAACTGGTCGAGCGCTACCGCCAGGTGGCCGCGGAGTTCCGCACGTCGGACCTCCCGCCGCTGGAGACGGCGTACTGGCTCGTCAAGCCCCGCTCACTGGTGCGGGGCACCTGGGACGAGGCGAAGGAGGCGGCGGCCTGGCTCGGTGAGCGGCCGGCCGAGTACGCCCCGCGGTTCGCGGTGGAGGGTGACCGGGACACCGCGCGCCTGGCCCGGCTGGTGGACGCCGCCGCCGAACGCCTGCGCTCGGGCGCCGACGTGTCGTACGGCTGCTACCTCGAGCGCCCCTCGTACCTCACCCTGGCCGTGGTGACGTGCTCCCCCAACCGCGCGGTTCCCGGACTGGCCTGTCCGTGCGCGTAGTCGGCCGGGATCTTCCCGTACCGTGCGGGCGCCTCGGCTTCGGTGGGCGCACCGGAGGGGGTGACAGGCCAGGCAGTTCACTGGATCAGGTCGGTGTGCGGATGCTCGGGGGAGGTCGGGCAGACGTAGAGCTGCATGTTGTCCGTGCTGCCCACTTCGACCCTCGTCGGCTGCGCGGGGGACTGGCCGGCGCGGTGACCGGCGGCGCGGGCGGCAGTTCGGTCCTCGTACGGCACCCAGCCGTGCGTACCACCGCCCCATTCGAAGGAGGCGATGGTCAGCAGCGGGACCATCTGGGCGTCGCAGACAGCGCAGTACCGGCGGTACGGGTCGGTGCGGCCCCACGGGGGCCAGCCACCGACCTTCCAGCCGGGAGCGTCGGCCAGGTTCTCGTCGTAGAACTCCGCCGGATAGACCGCGTACGAGCTGTCCACGTCCGCACCGGCGGCCTGCCATCTGCTCCAGTCCCCCACCACCTGCCTCAATTCGGGGCTCAGGTCAAGGCTGTTGGGGTACTCGGTGATCGCTTCCGGTGCCAGCAGACACGGCTCCGGCACGTAGCCCGGGTAGTTGGCCTCATACGGTTCCGGTGGCGTGGCGAGGACATCGACGACCGAGGCGGCGGACCGCCAGAACACCGCAGTCGCGGGCTTCCAGTCCGGCTCGTGGTCGTAGGGACACCAGAGGACCTGGAGCAGATCGGCCTCTCCGGGCGGCCGCAACAGGGGCACGTCGCGCAGATACAGCTGGGCCACGGGCAACAGGGGGACCGGACACTCCGCGGGCCAGGGAGGGCCGGCGTCGAGTCGCTCCTCGTACCTCGCGGCATTCTGTTCCAGGGTCGCCTCCTCCTCGGACTTGGACGAGGGACCATGGGGGTCCTCGTGCAGCCGGGCCAGCCTGAGCCTGTCGAGCCGCACTCCTGCCGGCGACTGGCGAAACCCGCTGTCACCGTGCAGGTGCGCGTCTTCGCAGTGCGGCCAGGGTTCCTCGGCCGGCCACAGCAACGGTCCCCCGACCGAGCTGTCCCTGACCGAAGGCGATCCCGGGCGGGGATGCAGCCGGATCGCGGGACGCGCCAGTGGAGCCAGTTCGGGAAAGACCTCGGTCACCTCGACAGGCCGCGGCGGAGTCGTACGTACGAAAACCATGCCGGTGATCCTGCCACCAGCCACCGACAGTCCCCTGCCACCTCGATCGACGTCCATGTCAGATCGGGAACTTCGCGTGGCCCCTGGCCTGCGCGGTGACCCAGCGGGTGTCGGTGAAGGCCTCGGCGCCGGCCTGTCCGCCGAAGCGGCCGTAGCCGGAGTTCCTCACGCCGCCGAAGGGAGCCTGCGGTTCGTCCGCGATGGACTGGTCGTTGACGTGGACGATGCCGGTGCGCAGACGGCCGGCGACCTCCAGGCCCTCGGCCAGGTTCTCGGTGATGACGCCCGCGGTGAGCCCGTACGGGGTGTCGTTGGCGAGCGCGACGGCCTCGTCGGCGTCGTCGACCACGTGGACGACGGTCGCCGGGCCGAAGATCTCGTCGTGGTAGATCTTCATGTCCTCGGTGACCCCGGTGAGGACGACCGGGCGGATCAGGGTGCCCGGTTCCTCGATCTCGCCGGTGCCGGCGGCCAGTTCGGCGCCCCGGGAGACCGCGTCCGCGATCAGCGCCGAGACCCGGCGGGCGGCGGCCTCGTTCACGACCGGGCCGACCGCCGTGCCCGGGTCGCCCGGGTCGCCGCAGGGCAGTGCCCGGACGCGGGCGGCGAACCTGGCCGTGAACTCGTCGGCGACCGCGCGGTGGACGATGACCCGGTCCACGCACATGCAGATCTGGCCCGCGTTCATGAAGGAGCCGAAGACCGCGGCGTCCACCGCGTAGTCGACGTCCGCGTCCTGAAGCACCAGCAGGGCGTTCTTGCCGCCGAGTTCGAGGACGGCGGGCTTGAGGTGCCGGGCGGCCTGGACGCCGATGGCGCGGCCGACCTCCGTGGAGCCGGTGAAGTTGACCATCCGCACCCGGGGGTCGGCGATCAGCGCGGAGACCACCTCGGCCGCGTCGGCACGGTCGTTGGTGACGACGTTGAGCACGCCCGCGGGCAGTCCGGCCTCGTGCAGGACGTCCGAGATCAGCAGGCCGCAGGCGATCGGCGCGTCCTCGCTGGGCTTCATCACCACGGTGTTGCCCAGCGCGATCGGCATCGCCACCGCGCGGACGCCGAGGATGACCGGCGCGTTCCACGGCGAGATCGCGGCGATCACCCCCTTGGGCACCCGCACCTGCGCGGAGTGGACGCCGTCGGCGTCGGTGGCGAGGACCTGGCCGGTCGGGCGGCTGACCTCGGCCGCCGCCTCCAGCAGGATGTCGGCGGCCAGGTGGGCGTTGAAGCCCGCCCAGGGCGCGACACCGCCGACCTCCGCGGCCATCAGCCGTACGACCTCGTCGGTGCGCTCGGCCATCAGCTGCGCGGCGCGCAGGAGGATCCGGCGGCGTTCGGCCGGCTTGGTCGCGGCCCACGCCCCGAACGCGGCGTCGGCGGCGTCCACGGCACGGCGCACGTCGTCCGGGGTGCCCGCGGCGACCTCCGCGCAGACGGCGCCGGTCCAGGGGCTGACGTCGGACGCGGTGCGGCCGGAGGAGGCGGGGACCTCCCGGCCGTTGATGACCAGTCCTCGGGAGAGGGACACGGGGTGCTCCTGACGGGGGACGTGAGGGCTCGGACCTCGGCGGGCGCGGGTGAGGGGGACGACGGTCCGGCGGGGCACCTTCCGCAGCGCACCGGGCCATTTTTTCGCTGAGTGAACTCATGTTCGTTGACTGAATGTGCCGAGTCTGTGCGATCGTCGAGACGGCTGTCAATGGCCGGTAGCGTTCTCCCGGCGACGGGTTCGGCCCCATGCGCCGGGGGGCGACAGACAGGAGGAAGTGCCATGGCGCCGGGCGTTCCGAGGACGGCACCGACGGCATCGGCGCCGGTGAGCCCTTTGCCGGCCGACCCACCGGCGGAAGCCGCCGGGCCGCTGGAGCGCGGGCTGACCGTGCTGCGGCTCGTGGCCGACGCCCCCCGCTCCGTGCGCCCGGGCGACCTCGCCCGCGCGACCGGCCTGGCGCGTTCGACCGTCGACCGGATCACCGCGACCCTGACCCACCTCGACTACCTGCGCGCCGCGGGACGCGATCTCGCGCCCGCTCCGCGCCTGATGGAATTCGGCAACGCCTACCTGCACGCGAGCGGCGCGTCCCGCGCGCTGCGGCCGAGCCTCGAGCGGCTGGCCCGCGCCCTCGACGAGTCGGTCTCGGCGATCGTCCTCGACGGCTGCGACGCACGCATCGTCGGCACGGCCGTCCCGCCCGGCCGGGTGATCCCCCTGGGCTTCCGCGTCGGCGACCTGCTGCCCGCCGAGCGCTGTGCGGCCGGCGCCGTGCTCGCCACCGGGTGGCGGCCCGAGACGTACGACGCGTGGCGGGCCCGCCGTGCCGCCGACCCCCTCGACGAGAACTTCCCGGCCGTCCCCCCGCGCCGCACCGCCGAGCCCCCCGGGCGGACGGAGGCCGACTTCGCCGCCTGGACCGCGGCGGCCGACGCGGACGGCTGGGCGCTGGACGACCAGTTGGTCGCCCCGGGCCTGGTCGCACTGGCGGTCCCGGTGCGGGATCCCGACGGCCGGCCCGTCTGCGCGATCAGCGTGCTCGCGCACACCGGCCGCCACAGCGGCGACGCACTGCGCGCGCACGCGCTGGCCACGATGACGGAGGAGGCCCGGCGCATCGCGGACGCGCTGTACGGCACCTCGCGGGCGGCCGTCGTGCCGCCCGCCGCCCCCGCTCCCGGCTACGCCGACGCCAAGCCCGAACTGGGGCCGTCCTTCCTGCAGGCACTGGCCAGGGGCCTCGCCGTCCTGACCGCGCTCGGAGGGCGGCGCGGTGGGCTCACCCTCGCCGAGGCCGCCGGGGCCGCCGGACTCTCGTATCCCAGCACCCGCCGCAATCTGCTGACGCTCCGTCAACTGGGCTACGTCGAACAGCGCGGCCGCCGCTTCCTGCCGTCCCCGCGCGTCCTGGAGCTCGGCTACGCACGGCTGTCCACCCTCACCCTCGCCGACATCGCCCAGCCCCACCTGGCCGAACTGGCCGGACGAGTACGGGAGTCGGCCTCGCTCGCGGTCCTCGACGGCACCGAGGTCCACTACGTGGCCCGGGCCGCCACCGAACAGATCACCAGCGCCCGGATCACGCCCGGCACGCGACTGCCCGCGTACGCCACCTCCATGGGCCGGGTGCTGCTCGCGGACCTGCCCGAGGCGGAGCGGCGGGAACGGATCGACGCCCTGCGCCCCCGGGCCCTGACCCCGCACACGCTCACCTCGCCCCGCGCGCTCGCCGCCACCCTGGACCGGGTCGCCCGTGAGGGACACGCCTTGGTCGACCAGGAACTGGAGGCGGGACTGCGCTCGCTGGCCGTGCCGGTCCGGGACCGCAGCGGACGGGCCGTCGGGGCCGTGAACATCGCCCTGCACGCCGGTCCCGAGCCGCCCGAGCGCACCGGGGACGCCCTCCTCCCCGCGCTGCGCGCCTGCGCCGCCCGCATCGAGTCGGACCTGGCCGTCGCGTTCGCCGACGGCCCCGTGCGGACGGGCTGACCGCCCCGGCGGCCCGGCATCCCGGCGTCACCGTGGCGGTGTGCGCGTTCGGCGTCGTCGGCGACCGCGTCGGGCACGTCCGGGGGCGGTCGCGACGGGAGCGGTACGGCGCGGCCCCGGCGGGCGCGCTCTCCTCCGGGCGGGCCCCGCCCCACGGGACGTACAACCGTTCGAGGTGTTGATCGGTCTCTTCAACGACCGCTCCGGTCGCACTTACGAGGAGACAGTCATTTCCGCCATACGCAAGACCCTCACCGCCACCGCCGTCGCCACCGTGGTCCTGGCCGGCTCCGCCGCCTGCGGCACGGTGGAGAACCTGTCCGCCGGACAGAAACTCGACCAGGCCTTCGACAAGCTGGGCAAGGAGCGCTCGCTCTCCTTCGAACTGGACCTGGACACCGACGCCGAGACGCTGAAGGCGCTGGACGCCGGGGCGGAGCCCGGCGAGGAGATGCCCGACGAGGTCGCCGAACTGCTCAGCGACGCAAGGATCTCCGTCTCCGTGCAGTCCAGGAAGCCACTCGAGAAGTCCGGCGAGAAGGACTTCAGCGCCATGGCCATGAAGTTCAGCGGCCCGGACGGCGACCTGTTCGAGTACCGGCTGGTCGGCGACTACACCTACCTCCGCGCCGACGTGGACGCGCTCGCGCAGGCGACGGGCAACCCCATGCCGCCCGTCGACGAGCTGCCCGCCGACGCCGGGGCGTTCAAGAAGCTCCTCGGCGGCGAGTGGATCAAGATCTCGACGAAGGAACTGGAGGACACCGGCGGGTATGTGACGGGAGGCCAGGCACCCGGGGACGAAGAGCCCCCGGCGGAGCCCACGCTCGACGCCAAGACGCAGAAGAAGATCACGAAGGCACTGCGGCAGGTCGTCGCCCGGGAGGTCGACTTCAAGACCTCCGGCGGGTCGGACGGCACCGAGCACATCAAGGCCACGGCTCCCTTCCGCACCCTGCTGACCGAGCTGTTCGACGAGCTCCGCCCGCTGACGGAGGAGCTGCCGCCGGGGGCCGAGGTCCCGACGGCCAAGGACCTCAAGGACGCGCCGAACGAGAAGGTCACGGCCGACTTCACGCTGAGGAACGGCGAGCTGGCCGAAGTGTCCGTCGATCTGGCCGGGTTGGCGGAGAAGGCGGAGGTCGAGAAGTTCGCGCTGGTGCTGCGCGTGGGCAAGGGCGAGAAGGCCACGGCTCCGGCGGGGGCCACCGAGGTGCGGATCGACGAGCTCATGGGGGGCTTCTTCGGCAGCATGCCGGACGAGGCGTTCGGAGGAGAGGGCCTCCCGGAGGACACGCTGGAGTGACACCGCCCGGTGCCGGTGACGGCATCGGCACCGGGCCGTCCGCCGACAGCGCGTCCGGCGGTGCGCCGGACGCGCTGTGACGCGTCCGGCGCACCCGGTCCGCGGCCGGTGGTGCGGACCGGACGGGCTCAGACGAGAGGCGTGTAGTCGAGGCGCGGGAAGTAGTCCTCGCGGGTGCCGGTGCGGCGGACGTCCCAGGTGGCGCAGTGCAGCGATCCGCCGTACTCGAAGACGTGCCGGAAGGGCACCGTGAAGACCTCGAAGCCGAGGCCGGACAGCAGGTCCTGGAGGGGCTTCTCGTTCTCCTCGCAGACGACCTTGGTCGGGGAGATGCTGAGCACGTTCATCGACAGCCACTTGGAGGACTGGCAGTACTGCGGCATCTCGTCGTTGGTCAGCACCGGCTGCGGGGCGTCGACCAGTTCCCAGTCGTTGGCGAGGAACATCTTCTCCTCGCCCTCGCGCAGCGGGCGTTCGGGGTTGGTGAGGATCAGGCCGGGACGCAGCGGCACGAAGGTGCAGTCGATGTGGGAGGGGAAGAAGTCCAGCGGGAAGTGCACGGTGTGGACGCGGAAGCCGCGCGGCTCCAGGTGCTGCTTGAGCCAGCGGATGCCCGCCCGGTTGGTGGTCATGGACTCCTGGACGAGGACGTCCCGGCCGAGCCGGCTCATGTCGGCGGCGTCGAAGACGACCTCGTCCTGGGTGACGCAGAACTCGAAGGCGTGCATGCGCTCGTGCCGCTGCTCGAGCGGCCAGTCCCAGAACTCCTCGCGGTACATGCCGTCCGCCATCGAGGGCTTGGGCGCGGTGGTCCACCGCACCCGCGGGTCGGCGTTCCAGTACTCGTAGACCAGCTTGCGGTACGGCTGGTACTCGAAGTAGCGGGCCCGGCGCGACATGGTGGCCTCGACGATCTCGTTGCCCAGGGTGATCATCACGTCGCGCGGGCAGACCGAGCAGTACTGGTTCTCGACCTCGAAGTCGGGTGTGGTGAGCGGGCGGGAGAAGTCGTGCGGGGCGGGCCGGCGGACCGTGACGCCCTGGGACTGCAGGAGGCGGACGAGTCCGTCGAGTTCCTCGTTGGCGAGGTCGATCGCCTCCTTGGACTTCGGACCGGTCGGGAAGGGCATGCCGGGGGAGTCGCGGACGGCGGGGCGGCTGCCCGGCTCGGTGGGCTCGAAGCAGGCGTTGTCGGCCGAGCCGACGACCATCTCCTCGAGGGGATCCCATTCGTTCCAGGAGTTGACGACCACGGAGTCGTTCTGCATGGGTACGGCCACCTGTCTGTGAGGGCGGGGCTGGTTACGCGTCGGCGAGGCTCGCCGGGCGCATGTCGGTCCAGTTCTGCTCGATGTGATCCAGGCAGGTCCGGCGGTCGCTGTCGGCCAGGACCACGTCCCAGCCGGGCGGCACCAGAGCGAAGGCGGGCCAGAGGCAGTGCTGGCGTTCGGCGTTGACGAGCACGTGGAAGGTGCCGTCCTCGTCGTCGAAGGGGTTGGTCATGTCGTTCTCCTGGTGGGTGGTGCGGTCCCGGCGCCGGCCGGTCGTGCGGTGAGCGCGGCGGCGAGGGCCCGGGGTGTGCGGTGGCGGAAGACGGCCGAGACGTCGGTGCCGAGGCCCAGCTCGGCCTCGATGCGGCCGGTCAGGCGCAGCGCGGTCAGCGAGTCGCAGCCGAGGGCGAACAGGTCGTCGTCGGCGCCGACGGCCGTACGTCCGAGGACCTCGGCGGCCAGTGCGCACAGCCGCCGTCCGACGGTGTCCGGCGAGGGCGCGGAACCCGCGCCGGGGCGGAGGAAGCGCCCGGTCGGGGCGGTGAGTTCCCGCGGCAGGGCGGTCAGCAGCCCGTGCAGCCGGGCGGCCACCCGTTCGCCGGTTCCGGCGTCGAGGAGGTCGGCGCGGTGGCCGATCTCCAACCGGAGCCGGCTGCCGGGCGCGACCATGAGCTTCAGCGGGTAGTGGTACGGGTCGTGGCCCGCCAGCCCGGTCAGGCGCAGGCCGTCGTCGGGGCTCGGGAGGGCCTGGGCGGTCGGGAAGTTCTCGAAGACCACGCAGCTGTCGAAGAGCGTGCCCCGTCCCACGGCCCGCTGCACCTCGGCCAGGGCGAGGTGGTGGTGGGGCAGGAGCGTGGCCTGCTCGCCCTGCAGGCGGCGCAGCAGGTCCGCCACCGGCTCGCCGGCGTCCAGGCGGACCCGGACCGGCACGGTGTTGATGAGCATCCCGACCGTCTCGGCGACGTCCGGCAGATCGGCCTCGCGGCCGGAGACCACGGCGCCGAAGACGAGGTCCCGCTGTCCGGTCAGGTCGTGCAGGCACAGCGCCCACGCCGCGCGGACCAGGGTGTTCGGCGTGACGCCGTGGCCGCGGGCCGCGTCGAGCAGGGCGGTGGTGTCCGCCTCGGACAGCTCGACGGTGAGGGTCTCCGGCAGGGTCCGCACGCGGGCGGTGTCCCGGCCGGGGCACACCAGGGTGGGCGCCGGCAGGTCGGCCAGGGCCTCCGCCCAGGCGGTGCGCGCCCCGTCCCGGTCCTGTGCGGCGAGCCAGCTCAGGTGGCCGGGGTGGTCGCCGGGGGCGGGCAGGCCCGCGGCGTCGCCGTTCCGGTCGAACAGCGCCAGCAGGTCCCGCAGCAGCAGGGAGGTGGACCAGCCGTCGACGAGCAGGTGGTGCACGCTCAGCACCAGGTGGTGCCGGTCCTCGGCGAGCGCGAGCACGGTGCAGCGCATCAGCGGCGGCGCGGCGGGGTCGAAGCGGCGGTGCCGGTCGGCGTCCAGCAGTTCGGCGCGGCGGGCGTCCTGCTCCGGCCCGCGCAGTCCGGTCAGGTCGTGCACCCGCCAGGGCATCCGGACGTGTTCCACCACGGCCTGCACCGGCTCGCCCGAGCGCCGCTGGAGGAAGGCGGCGCGGAGCGTCGGGTGGCGGCGCAGCAGGGCGTCGCAGGCCTGCCGGAACCGTTCGACGTCCAGCGGTCCCTCGGTCTCCAGCGCGATCTGCACGGTGTAGACGTCGAGGCCGGCGCTGTCGTAGCGGGCGTGGAAGAGCAGGCCCTCCTGCGTCGGCGTCATCGGCAGCAGCCGTTCGACGGGCAGCCCGGTCCGGGCGGCCAGCCGGGCACGCTCGGCGGCGTCCTCCCGTGCGGTGCGCGCCGGGCGCGCGGTGCCGTGGGCGACGAGGGCCCGCAGGGCCGCGAACCACAGGTCCGCCAGTTCGCCGGCCTCGGACTCCGTCAGCAGCCGCCGGGCCCACCGCCAGTGGGCGACGAGCCGGGGTCCGGCCGGGCCCTCCTCGACCACGGCGTCGACCTCGACGACATGGGTCAGCGGCATCCGCGGGTCGGCGCCGAGCGGCAGCGCGTCGGACTCGGGCGCGATGTCCCAGTCCGCCTCCCCGGCCGCCGGACCGCTCTGCCGGCCCAGGTAGTTGAAGCACAGCTGGGGCGTCGGGCGGGCGGCCAGGTCGGCCGCCGTCCCGGGGTTGAGATGGCGCAGCAGGCCGTAGCCCAGGCCGTGGCGCGGCACTCGGCCGAGCTGGGCCGCGACCCGGCGCACGGCCTCGCCGAGGCGGTCGTCGGTCGCGGGGTCGCCGCCCTCGGGGCTCCAGTCGGGGAACCCCGGGTCGAGGCGGACGGGGTACAGGGAGGTGAGCCAGCCGACGGTTTCCGACAGGTCGGCCTCCTGCTCGAGCGGTTCGCGGCCGTGGCCCTCGACGTCGATCAGGACGGAGGTGTCGCCGGGGTCCGGGCCGCGCCGGGCGGCGAGCGCGAGGGCGAGGGCGGTGAGCAGCACCTCGTTCGTGCGGGTGCCGAGCGCGGTGGGCACCGTGGCGAGCAGTTCCCCGGTCAGGTCCTCGGGCAGGGTGCGGCGCAGTTCGCCGGCGGTGGCGTGGATGTCCCGGGAGGGCGACAGGCGCGCCTCGGTCAGGGCGGGGCCGTCGGTGGCCAGGGTCCGCCGCCAGTGGGGGAGCTCGGCGAGGACGTCCGCCTCGTGCGCCGCCCGGTGCAGCGCGCCGCTCCACTCGGCGAGCGGCAGCGGCACGGGGTCGAGCCGCACGGGGGCGCCGGACGCGGCGGCGTGCCAGGCGGTGTGGAGGTCGGTGAGCAGGGTGTGCCAGGACACCGCGTCGACGGCGAGGTGGTGGACGGTGACGAGCAGCCGCCCCGGCCGCTCCTCCCCCGCGTCGAACCAGGTGACCCGCAGCATCGCGCCGTCGCGCGGAGCGAGGGCGTCGGCGTCCTCCGCGGCGTGGGCGGCGATCCGGCGGCGCAGCTCCTCGTCCGGGGCGGTCGGGGTGTCCGGGGCGTCCGAGGCGTTCAGGACGGAGACGTCGACCCGCCGTACGGCGTCCCGCGGCGCCGCGTGCGGGGCGGGGTCCACGGCGAGGGACCCGTCCTCGCGCAGCCGTCCGCGCAGCGCCTGGTGCCGGGCCAGGACGGCGGCCACGGCGGTGCGCAGCCGGTCGGTGCCGATCGCCGGCGGGACGCGCAGCAGGGTCGACTGGTGGAAGGCGTCGTAGCCGCCGCCGTGTTCGCGCAGCCGCCGCATCAGGGGTGTGGCGGGGACGACGGTGACCGTGTCGGACTCCGCGCCGGCGGCCGGCCGCTCCGGTCCGGGCCTCGCGGGTGCGGGCTCCTCCGCCAAAGCGGCCAGGGCGGCGGCCGTGCGGTGCGTGAACACCTGCTTCGGCGTCAGCCGCACCCCCGCCTCACGCGCCCGCGCCACCAACTGGATCACCGTGATCGAATCACCGCCGAGACCGAAGAAGTCCTCCTCGACCCCCACCGCCTCCAACCCCAGCACCTGCCCGAACAGACCCGCCAGCGTCACCGCGGGATCCACGGCACCCGGCACCGGGGTCGGCTCCGGTCCGGGCCTCGCGGGTGCGGGCTCCTCCGCCAGGGCGGCCAGGGCGGCGGCCGTGCGGTGCGTGAACACCTGCTTCGGCGTCAGCCGCACCCCCGCCTCACGCGCCCGCGCCACCAACTGGATCACCGTGATCGAATCACCGCCGAGACCGAAGAAGTCCTCCTCGACCCCCACCGCCTCCAACCCCAGCACCTGCCCGAACAGACCCGCCAGCATCGCCGCGGGATCCACGGCACCCGGCACCGGGGTCGGCCCGGCCTCCACGGGTCCCTCCGGCCGCTCGGACCGCTCCGGCCGCTCGGGGGCGGGCAGGGCGGAACGGTCGACCTTGCCGTTGGGGGTGAGCGGGAGCTCGGTCAGCGGGACGAAGGACGAGGGCACCATGTAGGCGGGCAGCCGCCCGGCGATCCGGTCGGCCAGGCCCGTCAGGTCGCTCCCCGGGCCGGGCACCACGTACGCCACCAGGCGGGGCGCCCCGCGCCGGTCCTCGCGCACGGCCGCGGCCACCCGGGCGACCGCGGGGTCGGCGCCGACCACGGCCTCGACCTCGCCGAGTTCGATCCGGTGGCCGCGGACCTTGACCTGGTCGTCGGTGCGCCCGGCGTAGACCATGGTGCCGTCGGGCCGCCACCACGCGAGGTCGCCGGTGCGGTACATCCGGGCGCCCGGCGCGCCGAACGGATCGGCGACGAAGCGGGACGCGGTGAGGCCGGGGCGTCGGGCGTAGCCCCGGGCCAGGACGTCACCGCCGACGTACAGCTCGCCGGGGACGCCCGGCGGGACCGGGCGCAGCCAGGGGTCCAGGACGTAGAGCCGCGCGGCGGGCACGGGCCCGCCGATCGGCACCGCGCCCCGGGGCAGCGGGTCGCCGGGTTCCAGGCGGTACTCCATGCAGCCGACGGTCGCCTCGGTGGGGCCGTACTCGTTGACGATCGTGGTGTCCGGGTGGCCGGCGCGCCACTCGGCCAGCGCCTCGCCGGTCAGCTGCTCCCCGCCGAGGACGAGTTGTCCGGTGGGCGAGTACCAGTCGGCGGAGGCGACGAGCACCGGCAGGTGGCTGGGGGTGGCCTTGACGAAGGCGGGCGGCCTGGCACCGGCGCCGACCGGGGCGTCGACGTCGGTCAGGTCGACGACGCGGACCAGGCCGCCCGCGGTCAGGGGGCCGAGGACGCCCGTGACGGTGAGGTCGAAGGACGGCGGCGAGTGCACCAGCGCCTGGTCGGCCAGGCCGGGGTAGGCGGCACGGGCGAAGGCGAGGTAGCCGTCGACCGTGCGGTGCTCGACGACCACGCCCTTGGGGCGGCCCGTGGAGCCGGAGGTGTAGATCACGTACGCGATGTCCTCGGGCCGCACGTCGACGGCCGGTGCGGGCCCGTCGAACGCCGCCAGGGCCGCCCGTACGGCCGGGTCGCCGAGCGGGACCAGGGCCGGGTGCCCGGCGAGGGCCGGGTGCCCGGCGTCGGCGCAGACGACGGCGGCGGGCTCGGCGTCGTCGAGCATGAAGGCGATGCGCTCGGCGGGGTGGCCGGGGTCGATCGGCACGTACCCGGCGCCGGCCTTCAGCGCGGCGACCAGCGCCACGATCAGGTCGGTACCGCGCGGCAGGGCGACGGCCACCAGGTCGCCGCGGGTGACGCCCCGTTCGGTCAGGAGCCGGGCCAGCCGGCCGGACTCCTCGTCCAGTCGGCGGTAGGTGAGGGTGCGCTCGGCGTCGGCCACGGCCGGGGCGTCCGGGGTGGTCCGCGCCTGTTCCGCGAACCGCCGGGTCAGCGGGGCGGGTTCGGGGACCTCTCCGGAGCCGCGGCCCCATGTGCCGAGCACCCTCCGGTGTTCCTCGGCGGTCAGCAGGGGCAGCCGGGCGACGGGGGCCGTGGGGTCCTGCGCGAAGGCGTCGAGCAGCAGGCGCAGGCGGGAGCCGATCAGCTCCATGCGGTCGTCGTCGAACAGGTCCCTGCGGTAGCTGAGGTGGAGGCTCAGCCGGGGGCCTGCGAGGGCGACGACGCTGAGCGGGTAGTGGGTGGCGCCGGTGATCTCCTGCCCGCCGGGGGCGTCCGGGCCCTCGGTGGCCCCGGTGCCCCGCTCCTCCTCCCCGGCCCCGGTGTCCCGTGTCCCCTCCCCGGCCTGCAGCAGGGGGGCGACGCGCAGGCCGGGGACGGCGTCGCGCAGGGTGTCCCAGCCCAGGGGCGCGTCGCCGAAGCTGGTCGCGGTGTCGAACAGCGGGCCGTGGCCGGCCAGGCGCCGCACGTCGGCCAGCCCGAGGTGCTGGTGCGGGGCGAGGGCGAGCTGTTCGTCCTGGATCCGGGCGAAGAGCGCGGCCAGCGGTTCCCCGGGATCGATCCGTACCCGGACGGGGACGGTGTTCATCAGCAGGCCGACGACCCGGTCGGCGCCGGGCAGACCGGCCGGGCGGCCGTGCACGGTCTGCCCGAACACCACGTCGTCGCGCCCGGTGAGCAGGGCCAGCAGCAGCGCCCAGACGCCCTGGACGACGGAGTTGAGGGTGAGGCCGTGCCGGCGCGCGGCCCGCTCCAGCGCGCGGCTGGTGTCCTCGGGCAGCGTGACGCGGACCAGTCCGGGAAGCGTTCCGTCGCCGGCCTCGGCGGCGCCGGGTGCGACGAGTGTCGGCTCGGCCAGGCCGGCCAGCGCCTCGCCCCAGGCCCGCTCGGCGGCGGCCCGGTCCTGCCGGGACAGCCAGCGCAGGTAGTCGGCGAGGGGGGTGAAGGGAGCGCCGGTGACGGTGCCGCCGCCTGTGGCGTGGTGGTGGTACCGGGTGAACAGGTCCTCCAGCACCAGCGGCACCGACCAGCCGTCCAGCAGGATGTGGTGGTAGGTCAGCACGAACGCGTGCCGGTCCGCGGCGAGCCGGACGAGCGCGAACCGGATCAGCGGCGGGTCCGCCATGTCGAAGCGCCGCCGCCGCTCCTCCTCCAGGAAGGCGACCAGCTTCTTGACGCGTACGGACTCCTCGTCCCCCGCGAGGTCGAGCGCGGTCCAGGACGTGGCCGCGGTGCGGCGGATCAGCTGCACGGGCTGCCCGCCGGCGCGCTCGCGGAAGCCGGCCCGCAGCGCGGCGTGCCCGGCGAGCGTGTCCGCGCACGCGGCCCTGAGCGCGTCGGCGTCGATCCGGCCGGTCAGCTCGAAGGGGGCCTGCACGGTGTAGACGTCCGCGCCCTCGGGGTCGTACAGGGCGTGGAAGAGCATGCCCTCCTGGAGCGGGGTGAGGGGCAGTGCGGCCTCGATCGGCGACGGGGCGGTGCTCGGCGACGGCCGGCGGTCGTGCGGGGCGGCGTTGGTCTTCACTGTGAGGTCTTCCCGGAAGCGGTCGGCGGCGCGTGCGGCGACGCGCTCGCCCGGGCGGGGTTCGGCCGGTGGATCGGGGAGGATCAGGGAAGGAGCTGCGGCCGGACGAGCGGGCCGAGCGCCTCCACGAGGGCCTCGAGCGTGTGGCCGGCCTGGGTGAACGGGTAGTCGTGGCCGCCGGGCAGCATCCGCAGCGCGAACCCGTCGGCGGCGCAGTCCCGCCAGTCCTCCAGCCGGCGCGGGCTCACCAGCGGGTCGTCGGCGCCGCCGAACACGTACAGGGGGCAGCCGGCGGGCGCGGGGCCGGGGGCGGTGTACGCCTCGGCCAGCGCCAGGTCGCGGCGGACCGTGCGCAGGGCGTACCGCAGGTAGGCGGGGTAGCGGCGCAGTTCGGGCGGGAAGCCGCCGAACCCCTCCAGCCAGCTGAGCAGGCCCTCGTCGCCGCGGTCGGAGATCCGCCGGAGCACCCGGACGTGCGGGGCGCGCGAGGCGGAGACGAGCAGTGCGGCGGGCGGGGGCAGGCCGCGGCGGCGGACGCGGACGGCGATCTCGTAGGCGAGCAGGGCGCCGAAGCTGTGGCCGAAGAGGGCGTACGGCGCGTGGAGTTCACCGGCGACGCCGTCGAGCACGGCGTCGGCGAGCTGCTCCAGGGTGTCCGGCACCGGTTCGGCGCTGCGGACGCCCCGGCCGGGCAGTTCCACCGTGGCCAGTTCCACGCCCGGCGGCGGGGTGAGCCGCCAGGGCGCGAACGACGCGGCGCTGCCGCCCGCCTGCGGCAGGCAGACCAGCCGCAGACGGGTGTCGGGGGCACTCACCCGGCCGACGATCCACGGGCTGTCCACACCGCGCGTCGGGGTGTGCGCGGAGTGGAGGGGTCGTGCGGCGGCATCGGTTCGCATCCCGCTCCTTCGTCGGCCGGCGTTCTCCGGGCGATGGCCCGCGGGGATCATGGTGGGCGGCCGCCGGCGACGGAGCCAGGCACACCGACCGGCAACACCTCTGCCGCCCAGTTGCCCGGGGCCTGCCTGGCCCGCGGGAGGGCGCGGTGCGGAGGATCAGCGGAACAGTCCTGCTCCTGTGCCCTGAGGGGATCCCCTTCACGATGACCGCCCTTCCTGACGAGGCAGCCGACCCGACGTTCTTCACCCTGGAATCCGTCAAGGCGGACCTGATGGAGGTGGAGAGCCTCACCCGGGCCTGCCTGAACTGGGACTACGGCAAGCGCGACAGCCGTGTGTGGAGCCTGTACGAGAAGAACAAGGCCTCCCAGTGGAACGCCACGACCGACATCGACTGGGACCACGACGTCCGCTTCGGTTCCGAACTGACCGAGGAGAACGGCGCGAAGCTCGCGTCGTTCGTGGTCGGCGAGGGCAGCCCGGTGCCCCCGGAGCTGCTCACCCGCTTCCGGTGGGAGTACCAGGCGTGGATGTGCAGCCAGTTCCTCCACGGGGAGCAGGGCGCGCTGGTGACGACGGCCCGGCTCGTCGAGACCGTCCCCGACATGGACGCCAAGACGTACGCCGCCTCCCAGGTCGCCGACGAGGCGCGGCACGTGGAGGCGTTCGCGCGCTACGTGGACGAGAAGCTGGGCGTGGTGTACCCGGTCAACCCGGGCCTCGGGACGCTGCTGCACGACGTGCTGTCGGAGTCGCGCTGGGACATCGTCTACCTCGGCATGCAGGTGGTCATGGAGGGCCTGGCCATCACCGGGCTGCGGCTGGCCAGCAGCGGCTTCGGCGATCCGCTGATCCGGCAGATCACGCGGATGGTGGCGAGCGACGAGGCCCGGCACATCGCCTTCGGCGTCACCGCGCTCACCGGCATGTACCAGCAGGTGACCTCGGCGGAGCTGCGCGACCGGGAGGACTTCCTGCTGGAGGCGATCCGGCTGATGTCACGCCGGTTCATGCTGCGGGAGCTGTGGGAACGCATGGACCTGGACGTGGAGCTGGGCGTGCGGTTCGCGCGGACCAACCCGATGATGGCCACGTATCGGCAGCTGCTGTTCCAGCAGGTCATCCACGTGCTGCGGCAGTTGGGCATGCTGTCCGAGAAGGTGAAGGAACTCCTGATCGCCGAGAACCTGGTGCGGGCGGAGACGATGGCCGCGGTCCGCTGACCCCGCCGGCCTCCGCGCCCCCGGTCCCCGGCCCTCCCCCGGTCACCCGGCCGTTCCGATCGTCCCGCTCGCTCCCGACCGCCCCGGCCGCACGCCGGGGCGGTCGGTCCCGTTCCCGGTGCGGGTTCCGGGCCCGGACCACCGGGCGGAATCGGCCGGCGGCGTCCTCACCGCCGGCGGCGGGCCGCACGCGGACACCGTGACCGGCGCCCCGGACCACGCCGGTCACGCCGCGTCCGCCCGGGCCGGCGCGGAGGGCGGAAACGGAGCGGCGCACGGAGACGGAGCGGCGGGCGGGAGCGGTCCACCCGGACGATCGTCCGGCGTCCGCTCCCCCGCCGCTCCCCGTCGTTCCCGTCGTCAGTCGTCCCCGGCCGTCAGCGGACGGACGGTGTCGTCGTACGCGCCACCGCACAGCGCCTTCCAGATCACCCGGCGTCTGGGCTTGCCGCTCGAGGTGACGGCGATGCCGCCGCGCGGAACCTCGACGGTGAGGAGTTCGGCGTCGCCCAGCCACTCGGACAGCACCTCGTGGGCGGCGCGCCGCCAGCCGTCCTGGAGGCCCGCGAAGACGGCCACGCCGGTCGGCGTGCCGTCGCGGACGCCGAGCAGCACCGCGACGCGGCGCTCGGGGACGCCGCGCTGGTGCAGCAGCGTCTCCAGGCTCTCGGCGAACACCATCTTGCCGCTGACCTTCAGGCCGTCGCCGAGCCGGCCGATCACGAACAGCTGCCCGTCGTGCAGGAAGCCCGCGTCGCCGGTCCGCAGCCGGTCGCCGAGGTCGGTGCCGGAGGCGGAGCCGGCGTCGCCGACGTAGCCGTCGGCGATCGACACGCCGCTGACGACGATCTCGCCGACCTGTCCGTCCGGCAGTTCGTCGCCGTCCTCGGAGCGGATGGTCACCGTGCGGCCCTCGAGCGGACGGCCGCAGCCGACGACCGCCGTGCCGGCGAGGGACGCGGCGTCGCCCTCGTGCGGCTCACGCGTCGTCCAGCCCTCGCCGGGGGCCAGCCCGGTCACGGCGAGGGTCGCCTCCGCGCTGCCGTACGCGGGCAGCAGGGCGCCGCGGTCGAGGCCGTGCGGGCCGAGCAGGGCGTGGACGTCGTCCAGCACCCGCGGGTCGATGCGCTCGGCGCCGACGATGAGGCAGCGCAGCGAGTCGAACCGCAGCCCCTCGAGGTCGTCCGGGCGGACGCGGCGCAGGATGTAGGACAGGCCGAAGTTGGGCATGGCCGTCATGACGATCCGCTGCTCGCTGATCCGCCGCAGGTAGCGCTGCGGCGAGCGGATGAAGTCGTCCGGCTGGAGCATGTGCCCGTCGAAGCCGGTGACGACGACGTTGAGCAGGAAGCCGACCAGGCCCATGTCGTGGTGGACCGGCAGCCAGCTGATCGCCGGATGCTCCGGGGCACAGCCCAGCCAGCGGCGCATCCCGGTGAGGTTGGCGCGCAGGGAGTCGGCGGAGATCCGCACGCCCCGGGAGAAGCCGCTGGAGCCCGAGGTGAACTGCACCAGCGCGGTCCGCGGGAGCGCCAGCGGTCCGTCCAGCGGCTCGGCCCCGGCCACGAGTTCGTCGAAGAGGACCGGTTCCGGCAGGTCGGTCGCGGCGGCGACCTTGCGGATGCGCTCCTGCGCATCCGCGTCGCAGACGGTGATCCGGGGCCGCACGGTGGCGAACAGGTGGGCGGCGTGCTTCTCGTAGTCGTCGGCCCGCTGGAAGGCGAACGGCGGGGCGATGGTGCAGGGCGTGGCGCCCGCGGCCAACGCGCCGAAGAAGGTCGCGACGAAACCGGGCCCGGAGCGCTGCACCAGCGCCACCACGTCGCCGTGTCCGATCCCCCGCTCCCGCAGGGCCGCGGCGGTGCCCAGCACCAGGTCCCTCAGATCGCGGTAGGACCGGAAGTCCCAGCCCTCGCCGTGGTGCGCGTAGTACAGGCCGCGCTCGGCGGACGCCTCGTCCAGCCAGTCGAGCAGGCCTCGGTCTCCGATTCCCAACGTGCTCGTCCTCTCCGGGATGTCGTGCTGACACGGGATGCCCGCGGCACGGCCGGCTCGCACGCGGGCGGGCGCCGCGCCCGGTGACCGCCAGCCTCGGTGCCCGTCGGGCGGCGGCGCCAGGCAGGGGTCCGGTAACTAGCGCGGGCCCGGCGGCAGTTACACCAGCAACAGCGATTGCCGGTCGGTTGCCTGGTGACCGGCGGACCGCCCGTGCAGCATCGAGCGGGGTGCCGGCCCGCCCTCCGCCGCGGACGACGGGGGCGGTCCCGCGGGCCACCGCACCGTCCGCCGACGTCCTCCGGAAGCCCCAGGGAACCGCCGGCGGCGCCCGGCGGTCCCCGGAAGTCCACGAGAGCGGTGACGAACCAGATGACACCACGCGACGGCGGCCTGCCCGCCGACCCCGGCCTGCTTCCGCTCACGGCGGCCCAGCTGGGGGTCTTCCACGCCCAGGGCCTCGAACCCGGCAACCCGGCCTACAACACCGTGGCCGTCATGGAGGTCCGCGGTCCGCTGGACGGGGAGCTGCTGCGACGCGCCGTCCGCCGGTCGGAGGCGGAGAGCGGCACGTTCGACGTGGAGTTCGTCGAGCGGCCGGACGGGGTGTTCCAGCGTCCGGTGGCGCCGGGCTGCTCCACCTGGCGGGAGCTCGACCTCACCGGTGAGCCGGACCCGTTCGCCGCGGCGCGGGCGCTGGTGGACGCCGACCGGTCCACCGCGCTGGACCTGACGAAGGACGCCCTGTCCGCGCACGTGCTGATGCGCGTGGGCGCCGACCACCACCTGTGGTACCAGCGCAGCCACCACGTCCTGTCCGACGCGTTCGGATCGGTGCTGCACTCGCGCCGCATCGCCACCCACTACGAGGCGCTGGCCGCCGGCACGGAGCCGGCCGGCGAACCGCTGGACACGCTGCGGTCGCTGCTCGCGGAGGAGGCGGACTACCGCGCCTCGGAGGACCACGCCGCCGACCGGCGGTACTGGAACGGCGTGTTCGCGGACCGTCCCGAGACCGCGAGCCTCGCCCCCGGCGTGCCCACGGGTGCCGCGCCGAGCGCCCTGTCCGCCTCGGCGGAGCTGTCCCCCGACGAGCTGGCGGCGCTGCACGCGGCCGGGCGGGCGGCCCGCGCCCCGTGGACGGTGGCGCTGCTGGCGGCGGTCGCCGCCTACCTGCACGGGATGACGGGGGCCGAGGACCTGACGCTCGGCGTGCCGGTCACCGCGCGGCTGGGCGCCCGGTCGCGCAACGCGCCCGGCATGCTGTCGAACACGCTGCCGCTGCGGCTCGCCGTCCGCCCGGCCGAGGGCCGCACCGCACTGGTCCGGCAGGTCGCCCGCCGGCTCGGCGAGCTGCTGACGCACCAGCGCTACCCCTACGACGAGCTGCGCCGCGACCTGAAGCTGCTGGGCAGCGGGGAGCAGTTGTACGGCGTGCTCGTCAACATCATGCCGGCCGGCTCGGAGACGGCGTTCACGGGACGCGAGGCGAAGCTGACCACCCTGTCCGGCGGGCCGGTGACCGACCTGAACATCACCTGCCACCCGCACCCGGACGGCACCGGCGCGCGCGTGGCCTTCGAGGCGAATCCCCACCGCTACTCCCCCGCCGAACTGGAGGTGCACCGGCTCCGGTTCACCGCGTTCCTGACCCGGTTCCTGGCCGCCCCCGGGGACCTCCCGCTGGCCCGGGTCGACGTGCTGACCGGGGCCGAGCGCGCGACGGTGCTCGCCGCGGGCGAGGGCGCCGGGGGCGTGACGCCGCGGACCTTCCCCGACCTGTTCGAGGAGCAGGTCCGCCGTGCCCCGCGGGCCCTCGCGGTCCTCTCCCCCACCGGCTCCCTGGACTACGCCGGGCTCAACGCCCGCGCCAACCGGCTGGCCCGGGCGCTCGTGGCCCGCGGCGCGGGGCCCGAGGACCTGGTGGCCGTGGCCGTGCCGCGCGGCATCGACGCCCTGACCGCCGTGGTGGCGGTGCTGAAGTCGGGCGCGGCCTACCTGCCGGTCGACACCGGCTATCCGCGGGCGCGCCTGACCGCGATGCTCGACGACACCCGGCCCCTGCTGGTGCTGACCGCCCGCGGGGCGGACGACCCGACGCTCGCGCCCGGGGTGCCGCGGCTGTACGTGGACGACGAGTCCGCCGTCGCCGCCCTGCCCGACACCGACCCGGCCGACGCGGACCGCCGGGCGCCGCTCACCCCCGCGCACCCGGCGTACGTCATCTACACCTCGGGCTCGACCGGCCGTCCCAAGGGCGTCGTGGTCACGCACACCGGTCTGGCCCCGCTGGTCCGGCACCAGCGGGACCGGCTGCGCCTGCGACCGGGCAGCCGGGTGCTGCAGTTCGCCTCGCCGAGCTTCGACGCGTCGGTGTGGGAGCTGACGACGGCCCTGCTCACCGGCGCCGCCGCCGTGGTCGCCCCGTCCGAGCGGCTCGTGCCCGGACCCCCGCTGGCCGGGCTGGTGGCCGAGCTGGGCGTGACCTGCCTGCTGCTCGCCCCGTCGGTGCTGGCGGCGCTGGAGGCGGACGTGCTGCCCGAGGGCACCGACCTGGTGGTGGGCGCCGAGGCGTGCTCGCCGGAGCTGGTGGCCCGCTGGTCGTCCGGCCGGCACATGGTCAACGCCTACGGTCCCACCGAGTCGACGGTCATCGCCACCCAGACGGGCCCGCTGTCCGGCCGGACCGTGCCGCCGATGGGCCGCCCGGTGCCCGGCACCCGGGTCCGGCTGCTGGACGCGGCGCTGCGTCCGGTGCCGCCCGGTGTCCCCGGCGAGGTCTACCTGAGCGGCGACGGGCTCGCCCGCGGCTATCTGGCCCGCCCCGGCACGACGGCGGAGCGTTTCGTCGCCGACCCGTTCGGACCGCCCGGGACCCGCATGTACCGCACCGGCGACCTGGCCCGCTGGACGGCCGACGGCGGTCTGGCCTACCTGGGCCGCGCCGACGGCCAGGTGAAGGTGCGGGGCTTCCGCATCGAGCCCGGCGAGGTGGAGGGCGTCCTCGCCGGGGCGCCGGGCGTCGGCGGGGCCGTGGTCGTCGCCCGCGGGACCGGGCCGGGCGCACGGCAGCTGGTGGCGTACGTCGTGCCGGCGGCCGGTGCCGGGACGCGGCCGGACCCGGTGGCCGTGCGCGCCCACGCCGGGGAGCGGCTGCCGGCGTACATGGTCCCGGCGGCGGTGACGGTGCTGGACGCCTTCCCGCGCACGCCCGGCGGCAAGGTCGACGTCAGGGCGCTGCCCGAGCCGCGGTTCGGGACGGCGAGCGCCCACCGGGCGCCGTCCACCGAGCGGGAGCGGATCCTGCACGAGGTGTTCGCCGAGGTGCTGGGCCTGGAGCGCGTCGGCGTCGACGACAGCTTCTTCGACCTCGGCGGCGACTCCGTCACCGCCACCCGGCTGGCGGCCCGGGCCCACCGGTCGGGCCTGGCCCTCACCGCCAGGGACATCTTCGGTCACAAGACCATCGCACGGCTCGCCGAGGTGGCCCGGGACACCGGCCCCGAGGCCGCGGCACCGCGCGCCGAGAGCCTGGTGCGGCTCGACGCGGACGAACTCGACGAGCTCGAAGCCCAGTGGGGGACGACACTGTGAGACAGACATCCTTGGAAGCGGTGCTGCCGCTGACCCCGTTGCAGCAGGGCATGCTCTTCCACTCCCTGTTCGACGAGGGGGACGGGGCGGACCCGGCGGGCGGCGCGGCGCCGTCCGTCGACTTCTACACCGTGCAGACGCCCCTGGAGCTGGCCGGCGCGCTCGACGCGGCGGTGCTGCGCCGCGCCACCGTCGCGCTGGTCGACCGGCACGCGAGTCTGCGGGCGGGGTTCCTGCGGCGCCGTTCGGGCGAGGCCGTCCAGGCCGTCGCGCGGTCCGCGGAACCGGCGTGGGAGGAGGTCGACCTCTCCGGTCTCGGTGCGGACGAGCAGGGGCCGCGGCTGGCCCGGCTGCTGGCCGACGACCGGGCGCGGCGCTTCGACACGGCCCGGCCGCCGCTGCTGCGCTTCACCCTCGTCCGGCTCGCCGCCGAACGGCACGTCCTGCTGGTGACGAACCATCACATCGTGCTGGACGGCTGGTCGCTGCCGCTGCTGCTGGCCGACCTGTTCCGGATCTACCGGGACGGCGGCTCGGCCGACGCGCTGGAGCCCGTGGTGCCGTTCGGGGACTACCTCGGCTGGCTCGCGGCACAGGACCGCGAGGAGGCCGAACGGGCGTGGCGGTCGGCGCTGGCCGGCCTGGACGGGCCGACGCTGGTCGCGGGCCCGGCCGGGCCCGGCGGGCCGGTGCGGGCCCAGCGGCGCGCGGTCGCGGAGCTGTCGCCGGCGGACACGGCGCGGCTGACGGAGACCGCGCGCTCCCGCGGGCTCACCCTGAACACCGTCGTCCAGGGCGCCTGGGCGCTGCTGCTGTCGGTGCTGACAGGACGTCAGGACGTGGTCCACGGCAGCACGGTCGCCGGCCGCCCGCCCGAACTGCCGGGCAGCGAGCGGATCGTGGGCCTGACGATGAACACGGTGCCCGCACGGGTGCGGATCGACCCGGCCGAGCCGGTGGCGGCACTGCTCGCCCGTCTCCAGGACGGGCAGACGGGGCTGGCCCGGCACGAGTACCTGGGCCTGGCCGACATCCACCGCGCCGCGGGCGTGACGGAACTGTTCGACACCACCGTCGCCTTCGAGAACGTCCCCGTCGAGGGGGCCGTCCGCGGCGCCGAGGTGCCCGGTCTCGCGGTGACGCTGCTGCGGGACGTCGTCGACGACGCCTTCGAGGGCACCCACTACCCGCTGAGTCTCGCCGTGCACCCCGGCGAACGGCTGCGGTTCGAGCTCAATCACCGCGAGGACGTGTACACCGCCGACGCCGCGGCCGGTCTGCTGCGCCGGCTGTGCGGGCTGCTGCGCGACGTCGCCGAGGAGCCCGACGTCCCGGCGGGACGGCTGCCGTTGTGCTTCCCGGCCGAGCGCGAGGAGCTCCTGCGCGCGTGCTCCGGACGGACCGCGGTCCACCCGCCGCGGACGCTGCCGCAGGTGTTCGAGGAACAGGTCCGGGCCACTCCGGACGCGGTGGCCGTCGGCGACGGCGCCACCCGCCTGACCTTCGCCGCCCTCAACGCCGAGGCCAACCGGCTGGCGCGGCTGCTGGTCGCCGAGGGCGCGGGCCCCGGCCTGCTGGTCGGCGTGGCGCTGCCGCGCACCGTGGACGCGGTGGTGGCCATCCTGGCGGTGCTGAAGTCGGGCGCCGGCTACCTGCCGATCGACACCGGCCACCCGGCCGAGCGCATCGCGGCGATCTGCGCGGAGGCCGCTCCGGTCCTGGTCCTGACCGACGCGGCGACCGCGCCGGGAGTGCCCGGCCGGACGCTGTGCGCCGACGGGGCCGCGCTGCCCGGGGACGCCTCGGACCTCACGGACGCGGACCGCGCGGAGCCACTGCGGCCGGGCCACCTGGCGTACGTGATCCACACCTCGGGCTCGACCGGCCGGCCCAAGGGCGTCGCGGTCGAGCACCGCAACCTGGTCAACATGTTCCACAGCCACCGGGCGAACTTCTTCGAGCCGGAACAGCGGCGCGCCGGGGGCCGGACGCTGCGCGCGGCGCTGACCAACTCCCTCGGCTTCGACGCCTCCTGGAGCCAGCTGCTGTGGATGGTCGGCGGGCACGAACTGCTGCTGGTCGGCGACGAGGTCCGCAAGGACGCCGTCGCCCTGGCCGGCCTCGCGGCCCGCGCGGCCGTCGACGTCGTCGACACCACGCCGTCGGTCGCCCGCCAGCTGCTGGCGGCCGGCGTGTTCGAGGCGTCCGGCGAGGGGCACCGGGTGCGCGTCCTGGCGCTCGGCGGCGAGGAGGTGGGCGCCGACCTGTGGGAGGCGCTGCACGCGGTGCCGGACCTGTCGGTCTACAACCTGTACGGCCCCGCCGAGTGCACCGTGGACGCCATGCTGTGGCACGGCGGCGCCGAGGCCGGCCCCGCCATCGGCACCCCGGCCGACAACACGCGCGTCTACGTCCTGGACGCCTTCCTGCGCCCGGTCCCGGACGGGGTGGTCGGCGAGCTGTACATCGCCGGTGACGGGGTGGCCCGCGGTTACCTGGGCCGCCCGGCGGCGACCGCCGAGCGGTTCGTCGCCGACGTGTTCGGGGGGCCGGGTGCGCGCATGTACCGCACCGGCGACCTGGGGCTGCGCCGGCCGGACGGGGTGGTGGAGTACCGCGGCCGGTCGGACTTCCAGGTGAAGATCCGCGGGCACCGCGTCGAACTCGGCGAGGTCGAGGCCGCCCTCGCGGCCGACCCGTCGGTGGACCGGGCGGTGGCGGCGGTGTCCGAGGACGCCGGCGGCGTGCGGCGGATCGTGGGCTACGTGCGGCCCGTGCCCGGCGCAGGACCGCGTCCCGAGGCCCTGCGCGCGGCCGTCGCCGAGCGGCTGCCCGCGTACATGGTCCCGGCGCTGGTGATGACCGTCGACGCCTTCCCGCTCACGCCCAACGGCAAGGTGGACCGGCGGGCCCTGCCCGCGCCGCGGTTCGAGGCGGCGGGCTCCTACCGGGCGCCGTCCACCGAGCGGGAGCGGATCCTGCACGACGTGTTCGCCGAGGTGCTGGGGCGGGAGCGCGTCGGCGTCGACGACAGCTTCTTCGACCTCGGCGGCGACTCCATCGTCGCCATGCGACTCGCCGCCCGCGCGCACCGGGCCGGGCTCGCGGTCAACGCCCGGGACGTGTTCGTCCACAAGACCGTCGCCCGTCTCGCCGGGGCCGCCCGGGAGGCCCGCCCCGGGCCGGCCCGGACGGCCTCCCCGGCCGGACCGCCGATCACCCTCACCGAGGCGGAGCGGGCCGAACTGGACGCGCTGGAGCGGCCGTACGCCGAGGTGCTGCCGCCGACACCGCTGCAGCAGGGCATGCACTTCCACGCGATGCTGGCCGCGGACGGCGTCGACGTCTACACCGCCCAGGCGCCCGTACGGCTCACCGGCGCCCTCTCCCCCGACGTGCTGCGCGCGGCCTGCGACGCGGTCCTGGCCCGGCACACCGCGCTGCGCGTCTCCTTCCGGCTGCTCGGCTCGGGCCGCCTGGTGCAACTGGTGCACGAGGACGTCCGGGCGCCCTGGCGCGAGGTCGACCTGGGCGGCCTGGGCGAACAGGAGCGTCGGGTCCGGGTCGCCGAGCTGCTGGCCGACGAGCGGGTGCGGCGCTTCGACCTGGCCGAGCCACCGCTGCTGAGGGTCACCCTGGTCCGGTTCGCGGACGACGACCACCTGCTGGTGGTGTCGCACCACCACGGGCTGCTCGACGGCTGGTCGCTGCCGCTGTTCTTCCGCGACCTGTTCGCCGCCTACGCCCGCGGCGGCACCCACCCGGCCCCGGCACCGGCGCAGTTCACCGACTTCGTGCGCTGGCTCGGCGGGCAGGACGACGCGGCGGCGGTCCGGGCCTGGGCCGGGGCGCTGGCCGGGTTCGAGGAGCCCACGCTGGTCGCCCCGGACGCGGAGGCCGCGACCGCCGGTGTGCCGCACCTGGTGACGCACACCGTCGACGCCGGACGGACCGCCGCGCTCACCGCCGCCGCCCGCCGGGCCGGGCTGACCCTCAACACCCTGGTGCAGGGCGCCTGGGCGGTCGTCCTGGGCGGGCTGCTGGGCCGCGACGACGTCGTGTTCGGTGCCACCACCGCCGCCCGCCCGGCGGAGCTGCCCGGCTCCGAGGACATCGTGGGCCTGCTGATGAACACCGTCCCGGTCCGCGTCCGCCTCGACGCCGCCCGGCCGTTCGGCGCGCTGCTGGCCGACCTGCAGGAGCAGCAGGCCGGTCTGCGCCCCTACCAGCACCTGGGGCTGACCGAGGTGCAGCGAGCTCTCGGGATGGGCGAACTCTTCGACACCGTCGTCGACTTCGCGAGCGCGCCGTTCGACGGCGAGGCCGTCCGGCGGCAGGTGCCGGGCCTGCGCATGACGGTGGACGAGGAGCCCGTGCCGGGCGCCTCGCACTACCCGCTGAACCTGGTGGTCGTGCCGGGCGAGCGGCTGAGCCTCGAACTCAGCTACCGCGCCGACCTGTTCACCGCCGAGTCGGGCGCCGCCCTGCTCCGCCGGGTCCGCGCGGCCCTGGACGGCTTCCTGGCCGACCCCTCGGCCCCGCTGGGCCGGCTGGACCTGCTCACCGCCGAGGAGCGGACCGCGCTGCGTGCCGCCGCCGAGGGCCCCGCGCATCCGGAACCGTCCACTTTCCCCGCCCTGTTCGAGGAGCGGGTGCGGGCGCGGCCCGACGCCGCCGCCGTGACCGACGGGACGCGCACCCTGTCGTACGGCGAGCTCAACGAACGGGCCAACCGGCTGGCGCGGGAGCTGGTGGCCGAGGGCGTCGGCCCGGAGGACGTCGTGGGCGTGGCGCTGCCGAAGTCGGTGGAGTCGGTGCTCGCGGTCCTGGCCGTGCTCAAGGCCGGTGCCGCCTACCTGCCGCTGGACCCGGGCTATCCGCCGGAGCGGCTGCGGCACATCGTCGGCGACGCGCGGCCGGTCCTGGTGCTGACCACGTCCGGCACGAGGGAGCTGCTCGCCGGGGCGGGCGCGGCGCGGACCCGCTGCCTCGACGCGTCGCCGGCCGGCGACGGGCTCTCCGGCGCCGACCTGACGGACGCGGACCGGGTGGCGCCCCTGAGGCCCGCGCACACCGCGTACGTGATCTACACCTCCGGATCGACCGGCCGTCCCAAGGGCGTGCAGGTGCCCCACCTCGGGATCGCGGCCCTGGTCGCCCAGCAGCGCACCGGTCTCGGCCTGCGCGCGGACGAGCGGGTGCTGCTGTTCGCCTCGCCGAGCTTCGACGCCTCGGTGTGGGAGCTGGCGACCGCGCTGCTGACCGGGGCGTGCGCGGTCACCGCGCCGGCGGACGAGCTGCTGCCCGGTCCGGCGCTGGCGGCCACGGTGGCCCGGTGCGGCGTGACGGCGCTGCTGCTGCCGCCGTCCTCGCTGGCCGTACTGCCCGAGGACGCGCTGCCGCCCGGGGTGACCCTCGTGGTGGGCGCCGAGGCCTGCCCGCCCGACCTGGTGGAGCGCTGGTCGCCCGGGCGCCGGATGGTCAACGCCTACGGCCCGACCGAGGCGACCGTCATGGCGACGATGAGCCGCCCGCTGGACGGCCGGGTCCGTCCGCCGCTCGGCGAGCCGGTCGCCGGGGCCCGCGTGTACCTGCTGGACGGCGCGCTGCGGCCGGTCCCGGCGGGGGCGCCCGGTGAGCTGTACGTGGCCGGCGCGTGCCTGGCGCGCGGTTACCTGGGCCGTCCCGCGCTGACCGCGGAGCGCTTCGTCGCCGACCCGTTCGGCCCGCCGGGGGCGCGCATGTACCGGACCGGCGACCTGGCCCGCCGGGGGCCCGGCGGCGACCTGGAGTTCCTGGGCCGGGCCGACCAGCAGGTCAAGGTGCGCGGGTTCCGCGTCGAGCCGGGCGAGATCGAGGCCGTGCTCGCCGAGGACCCCGCGCTCGCGCAGGCCGTGGTGGTGGTCCGCGAGGACCGGCCCGGCCACCGGCTGCTGGTGGCGTACGTCGCCCCGGTCGCCGGGGCCCGGCCCGATCCGGCCCTGCTGCGCCGGCGGGTCGCCGAGGTGCTGCCCGAGCACATGGTGCCCGCCGCGGTCGTCGTCCTGGAGCGGCTGCCGGTCACCGCGAGCGGCAAGCTCGACCCGGGCGCGCTGCCCGCGCCGGAGTTCTCCGCCGGGCCGGACGTGCGGGAGCCGGGCAGCCCGCGCGAGGAGTTGCTGTGCGCCCTGTTCGCCGAGGCCCTCGGCGTGGAGCGGGTCGGGGTCGACGACAGCTTCTTCGACCTCGGCGGCGACTCGATCGTCTCGATCAAGCTGGTCACCCTGGCGCGCGAGGCGGGCCTGGACGTCGCCCCGCGGGACGTGTTCGCGCACCGGACCGTGGCCGCGCTCGCCGGGGCGGTCAAGGAGCTCGCCCCGCTGCCGGCCGGGGACGCGGACGCGGCGGACCCGCAGGAGCCGCTGATCGCGCTGGACCAGGAGGAGCTGGACCGGTTCGCGCAGGACTGGAGCTAGGACGGCCCCGCCCGGACCACCCGTACCGCACGACCCCGCACGACCGCCGGACCACGACACGGCCGGGACCCTGCTCGGCCGGTCCGGTGCGCTCCACCACGCGATCCGGCCGCGACCGAGCGGCGCGGACCGCACAGGACCGAACGACGGACGACCCGAGCGGTCACGACCCGGTGAGGACACCGAGATGGCAACCACGAACCCGACTGTCGGCACGTCCCCCCGGGGCGCCGCGCACACCCCGGACGGCCCGGACGGCCCGGACGTCCCCGCCGCGTACGTCCTGGACTCCGACGAGGTCGCCGAGCTGCGCACCGCCGCGGCCAAGCTCGCCGAGGTGTACGGCGCGCCGAGCCTGCCCGAGTTCTACGACCGGGCGCTCACCGCCGAGGAGCTGCTGCCGGCGGGGCTGCGCACGTTCCTGCTGTCGTACCGGCGCAGCGAGCGCAGCGCCGCCTGCCTGGTGCACGGCTTCCCGGTGGACGACGCCGCGCTCGGGCCCACGCCCGGCCACTGGCGTGAGGCGATCCACGGCCGCACGGCCCTCGAGCAGGAGGTGTGGCTGGCGCTGTGCGGCCTGGTGCTCGGCGACCCGTTCGGCTGGGTGACCCTCCAGGAGGGGCGGATCATCCAGAACATCCTGCCGATCCGCGGGGACGAGGACCGGCAGAGCGGGCACGGCAGCGAGACGCTGCTGGAGTTCCACACCGAGGACGGCTTCCACCCCAACCGCTGCGACTACCTGCTGCTGATGGGGCTGCGCAACCCCGACGCGGTGCCGACCACCGTCGCCTCCGTGCGCGACGTCCGGCTCGGCGACGCCGACCGGGCGGTGCTCGCCGAGGAACGGTTCCACATCCGTCCGGACACCGAGCACATCCGGCAGCTGGAGACCTACGCGCCCGGCCACCCGGCGCTGCCCCGGCTGCGCGCCATGGCCGAGCGCCCGGTGCCGACGGCCGTGCTGTCCGGCGACCGGCTGAGCCCCTACCTGCGCATCGACCGCCCGTTCATGGACACGCTGCCCGGCGACACCGAGGCCGAGGCCGCGCTGGACCGGCTGATGGCCGAGCTGCACCGCGTCCAGCAGGACGTCGCGGTCGGACCGGGCTCGCTGCTGATCGTCGACAACTACCGCGCGGTGCACGGCCGCAGGCCCTTCACCGCCCGCTACGACGGCACCGACCGCTGGCTGAAGAAGCTCACCGTCAGCCGCAACCTGCGCCGCAACCTCAGCGGTTACGCCCTCGACCACCCGCGCGTCATCGTCTGACCCGGCCGATCCCCACGCACGCGAAAGGCAGCATCGTCATGCGCACCGTCATCGTGTCCGGCGCGTCCAGCGGCATCGGGCAGGCCACCGCCGAGCGCTTCGCCCGGGCCGGCGACCACGTCGTCAACCTGGACGTGCAGCCCCCGTCCGCGGACCGTCCGGACGGGCCCCGGGAGGGCGGCGGCGAGGTCCACTGGGCCAAGGTGGACGTCGCCGACTGGGACGCCGTCCGGGACGCCGTCGACCGGGTCGCCGCCGAGCGGGGGCGGCTGGACGTGGTCGTCGCCAACGCCGGCATCAGCGTCCGGCACGGCATCCTGGAGATCACCGAGGCCGAGGCCCGGCGCACCCTCGACGTCAACCTGATGGGCGTCCTCGCGCTGTGGCGGCACTCCGTCCCGCACATGCTGCGCCGGGGCGAAGGGGTGCTGCTGGCGACGGCGTCCGTCAACGGCTCCCGCGGCTATCCGCTGTACGCCGACTACAACGCCAGCAAGGCCGGTGTGGCGTCGCTCTGCCAGACCTTCGCGGTCGAACTGGCCCCGCTGATCCGCACGGCGTGCGTGGCGCCGGGCGCGGTGCTGACGCCGATGCAGCGCGCCGAGTACACCGACGCCATGCTCGACGAGGTCAACGCGCGCATCCCGGCCCGGCGGCACGCGCTGCCCGAGGAGATCGCGGAGGTCTTCCACTTCCTCGCCTCGCCCGGGGCGTCCTTCGTCTCGGGCCAGCAGTTCACGGTGGACGGCGCGGAGACCGCCGGGGCGACGACGGCCTTCTTCCCCGGACCGACCGAGCCGCCGTGCTGACCGGCGTCACCGGGAAGCAGACCGACCGAGCCCGGGGAAGCCGGGGGACCCGAGGAAGATGACCATGAAGACCCGCCCCGTACCGGATCCGGTGGGGCTCGACGAGGTGGACCTCGCCGATCCGCTGCTGCACGCCCGTCACGACCTGGGCCCGCTGTGGCGCCGGCTGCGCGCCGAGGCCCCGGTGCACTGGCAGCCCGAGGGCGCGCACGGTCCCGGGTTCTGGGTGGTGAGCGGCTACGCGGACGTGGCCGCCGTGCTGGGCGACAGCGAGACGTTCACCTCCGAGCGGGGCAACGTGCTCGACACGCTGCTGGCGGGCGGCGACTCGGCGGCCGGGAAGATGCTCGCCGTCACCGACGGCCGTCCGCACCAGGCACTGCGCAGCGCGCTGCTCAAGCCGTTCTCGCCGCGGTCCCTGGAGGTGGTGGTGGAGAGCGTGCGGCGCGGCACCCGCCGGCTGGTCGCGGAGGCGGTCGAGCGGGGCACGGTGGACTTCGCCGCCGACGTCGCCGCGCACATCCCGCTCGCCGCGATCTGCGACCTGCTGGGCGTGCCGGCCGCCGACCGGGGACACATCATCTCCCTCACCTCCTCGGCGCTGTCGTCCGCGGACGGCGTGCCCGACGAGGAGGCCACCTGGTCCTCGCGCAACGGCCTGCTGCTGTACTTCTCGGAGCTGGCCGCCGACCGCCGCAGGAAGCCGTACGACGACGTGGTCAGTCTGCTGGTGAGCCGGGAGATCGACGGGCGTCCGCTGACGCACGAGGAGATCGTCTTCAACTGCTACAGCATCATCATGGGCGGGCACGAGACGACCCGCTTCGCCATGGTGGGCGGACTGCACGCCCTGATGGAGCGGCCGGACCAGTGGCGGGCGCTGAAGTCCGGCGCGGTGGGCACCGCGTCGGCCGTGGAGGAGGTCCTGCGCTGGACCACCCCGGCCCTGCACAGCGGCCGTACCGCCGCGCAGGACGTGCTGCTCGGGGACCGGTTCGTCGAGGAGGGCGACATCGTCACCGCCTGGATGGCCTCGGCCAACCGGGACGAGCGGGTCTTCGACCGGCCGGACGACTTCGATCTGTCCCGCTCCCCCAACAAGCACCTGTCGTTCGCGTACGGGCCGCACTTCTGCCTGGGCGCGTTCCTGGCCCGCGCCGAGCTGTCGGCCCTGCTGGAGAGCCTGCGGGACCTGGTGGCCGGGGCGGAGCCCGCCGGGGAGCCCGCCCACGTCTACTCCAACTTCCTCAGCGGCCTGTCAGCCCTGCCGGTCGCGCTCCGCCCCGAGTAGGCCGAGGCGGCGCAGTTCCCCGGTCACGGCGTTCAGCGTCGCCTCCGGATGCGTCCGCGGGTAGGAGTGCCCGCCGGGCACGACGCGCATCCGGGGCGGCGCCGCGCCGTACCCGGCCCAGGGCTCGACCGCGGAGGGGGCGGCCACGTCGTCGTCGGCCCCGGCCAGGACGACCAGCGGGCAGCGCACCGGGGCCGGTTCCGGCAGGAGGTAGCTCTCGGCGAGCTCCAGGTCGGCCCGTACCGCGCGCAGCAGGTGGCTGAGGAACCCGGGGTGCTCCAGCAGTTCCCCGGGCAGTCCGCCGTGGCCGTGCAGCCAGGCGGCCAGCCGCCGGTCGTCGCTGCCGGTGAGGGGCTCGCGGCCGAGCGGTACGTGCGGGGCGCGATGGGCGGACACCAGCAGCGCGGCGGGGGCCGGCAGGTCGTCCCGCCGTTCGATGCGCCGCGTCAGCTCGTAGGCGACGACGGCGCCGAAGCTGTGCCCGAACAGCGCGTAGGGCAGGTCCAGTTCGCCGCGCACGCCGTCGAGGAGCCCGTCGGCCAGCGGTCCCAGGGCGTACGGCACCGGTTCGCCGATGCGTGAGCCGCGGCCCGGCAGTTCCACCGGGGCGAGCTCGATCCCCGGCGGCAGGTGCGGCCGCCAGGCGTTGAAGGTGCTCGCGCCGCCTCCGGCGGGCGGCAGGCAGAACAGCCGGAGCCGGGGCGGTCCGACGGCGTACCGTCCGGCGATCCACGGCGCCGCCGGGGTGACGGGGTCGAGAGTGCTCATGCCGACCAGCCTTACCGCCGCCGCCGTGGCCCGGCCAGGCAGCGCGGCGGCAGTTTGCGCGGTAGCAACGCCCTCCCGGCCGGGACAGTTGCCGCGAGCTTGCCGGGATCATTACCTGGGGCGGGGCAGGGCCCCGGCCTAGCGTCGGCGGCATGACTCACACCCCTGCCGCAAGCGCCACCGAGGCCGTGGCCCCCGTGGTGCTCGGGATGACCCGGCTGATCGCCCCGCGCAAGCTCCCCGAGGTCACCGCGGAGCACCGCCTGATCGGCGACCTGGGCTTCCACTCGCTGGTCCTGGCCGAACTCGGCTACAACCTGGAGGACCTGTACGGTCTGCGGTCGCTGACCCCCGAGGAGGCGATGAAGCTGGAGCGGGTCGGCGACGTCATCGACTTCGTCGGGACCGAGGTGGCGGCGGGCCGCGCCGCGCTGCCCACCGACGACGAGGTCGAACTGCTCCTCGCCCGTTACGACATCGGCGGCTCCACGGCATGACCGGGCAGGACGTCGACCGGCCGTCCCACGCCCTCGCCGCGGACCTGGACCGGATCCTGGGCGATCCCCTTGCGAAGAGCGGCCCGTTCGGTTTCGCGGAGACGGTGGAGCACGAGGAGCGCGACGCGCTGCCGCCGGGAGCGGTGGACCTCCTGCGTTCCTGGGGCTTCGCCCGCTACCTGGTGCCGGAGGCGTTCGGCGGCGGGCTGCGCAACCTGGAGCAGCTCTTCCTGCTGACGCGGGTCCTGGCCCGGCGCAACCTCACCGTGTCGGTGATGTTCGGATCGGCGCTGCTCGGCGTCAACCCGGTGTGGCTGTGGGGCGACGAGGAGCAGCGGGAGCGGGTCGCCCGGGGACTGCTCGACGGGGACCTGGCGTGCTTCGCGGTGTCCGAGCCCGACCACGGCAGCGACCTGGGCACCAACGAGACGGTCGCGGTGCCGGACGGCGACGGCTACCTCCTCACGGGGGAGAAGTGGCCGGTCGGCAATGCCACCCGGGGCCGTTTCGTCACCGTGTACGCGAACGTCGAGGGCGTCGGATCGTCCCTGCTGCTGCTCGACAAGTCACAACTGGACGAGGGGAGCTGGGACAACCATCCCTTCGTCCGCACGGTCGGGCTGCGGGGCCACGACCTCAGCGGCATCACCTTCCGCGGCACCCGGGTCCCGGGCGGCTGTCTGCTCGGCCGTCCGGGCGGCGGCCTGGCGGGGATCCTCCAGGTGCTCCAGATCACGCGGACGGCGATCGGCGCGCTGTCGGTGGGCACGATGGACTCGGTGCTGCGGACGGCGCTGCGGCACGCCCGCGAGCGGGTGCTGTACGGGCAGGAGATCTACCGGATCCCCGTCATCCGCCGGCATCTGGTCCGCGCCCACCTGGACCTGCTGATCGCCGAGTGCACGGCAGTGCCCGTGGCGCGCTCGCTGTCGGTGGCGCCCTCCCGGCTGAGCCTGTGGTCGTCGGTGGTGAAGTACCTGGTGCCGACCCTCGGCGAGGAGGTCGTGGCGGAGGCCGGGCGGGTGCTGGGCGCGCGCGGCTACCTGCGCGAGGGCGTCGCCTCGGGCGTCTTCCAGAAGCTCCAGCGCGACCACGCGATCGCGAGCATCTTCGAGGGCACCACGCACGTCAACCTGCACAGCGTCGCCTCGCAGCTGCCCACGGTGGCGCTGGTCTCCGACCGCCCGGCACGCGACGGGAACACGGTGCTGCGGGACCTGTTCGACGACGCGCGGGAAGCCCCCGTCTGGCAGCCCTCGGGACGCGCGCTGCGGCTGACCAACGCCGCCGAGGACGAGATCACCCGCGGCTGGGAGCCGGCCGTGGCGCGGGCGCGGCTGATCGCCGGGCGGGAGCTGCCGCCGGCCGAGGCGGGCGCCCTCACCAAGGTCCTGGACCAGCTCTCCGTGCTGCGGGGCGGGTTCTACGCCCGGATCGCCGCGGGCACCCTGGACGCGACCACGGCCGAGGCGCAGGACGCCGCCGCCGAGCACTGCCTGTACCACGCGGCGGCCTCCTGCCTGTACACCTGGCTGTACTCCTTCGAGCAGGAGCGCACCGCGCCGGCCGGCACGGCCTGGCTGGTGCTGGTGCTCCAGCGGCTGCTGTCCCGCCTGGGGCAGGCCACGGAGCCGGACGAGTCCCTGCTGGCGCCGGTGGAGGAGGTCATGCTCGCGTGCCTGGACGGCCCGGAGCACTTCTCGCTCCGGGCCGTGCGGGCGGCCTGCCGTCCGGTGTGACCGGTGCCGGCCGGGCGGATCGCCTCCGCCCGGCCGGGACGGTCAGGCGGCGGGGTGCGCCGCGCCGGCCGCGGACACCGACCGGGCCCGGTACTCGTCCACGCCCTGGGCGCACGCGGCGGACTGCTGCCGCGTGCGGGCCACGACGTGCCGGACGAGGGCGTGGACGCGGTACTGGTACTGGCCCTGACGCAGCGTCTGGACCAGTGAGGCGTCGGCGAGTTCGGCCAACTGGTGGGCGACCTGGGGCGCCGCTCCGGTGGAGCCCCGGCGACCGGCGAGGACGTCGTCCAGCGCGAACCGGTCCGGCAGCGCCACCAGGTCGTGCAGCAGCTCCCGGTGCGGCGCGGGCAGCAGGTCGTAGCTCCAGCGCACGCTGTCGGACAGGGTGCGGTGCGCGCTCAGCGCGCCCGCGTCGACCTGGTCGAGCAGCGGGAAGAGGGTCTCCTCCCGCAGCAGCGAGCCGATCGGCAGGGACCGCAGGCGCTGCGCGGCGATCTCGATGGCCAGCGGCACGCCGTCCAGCAGCCGGCACAACAGGGTGACCTGCGGCATGTGCGGGGCGAGGTCCAGCGTCGGCAGGCTGGACCGGACGCGGCGCAGCAGCAGTTCCACCGCGCTCGGCGGTCCCGCGTCGCGGTCCCCGGGGCCGTCCACGCGCAGCGGCTCGACCTCCCAGCTCTCGGCGGCCCCGGCGGCCAGGGCGCGGCGCGAGGTGACGAGCAGGTGCAGTCCGGGGTGTTCGTCGAGGAGGCGGCGGGCGAGGCGGGCCGTCTGCCGGACGACGCGCTCGGCGCCGTCCAGGACGAGCAGCCGCCGTCCGGTGCCGCCGGGCTCGCCGGTCAGGCCCTCGGTGAGGCGGACCAGTTCGGCGCGGGCCTGCACCGGCTCGAGGTGTTCCGGCGTGCAGTCGCGCAGTTCGACGACCGCGACGCCGTCCGGGAAGAGCGGACGCAGCCGGTACGCCGCCGCGAGAGCGAGCCGGGTCTTGCCCACGCCGCCGGGGCCGGTGAGGACGATCAGCCGGCTGCGCTGCGCGGAGGCCAGGACGTGCCGCATGTCGGCCTCGCGGCCCACCAGCGGGTCGCCGGGGGGCCGGGGGCCGTGCCAGGGGGCGGGTGCCACGCGGTCCTGCTCCGGCGAGGTCCGCTGCGCGGGGATGAGGGGCCACTCCCCGGTGCCCCAGGTGGTCGGCCCGGTGGGCGCCGCGGGAGCGCCGCCGAGGGCGTCGAGCAGCAACTCGACGGAGCTCCGGCGGGGATTGGTGTTGGACCCGGTCTCCAGGTTCCGGATCGTCCGGACGCTGACGCCGGAACGCTCCGCGAGCTCTTCCTGCGTCCAGCCGGATATTCGTCGCTGATTCAACAGGAATTCACGTAGCTGATGAACGTCCATTCTGCCGTAGGGAACGAACTCGGCGTGAATCACCATTGACAGAATCCCCCTTGGAAATCACACTTGCGCGGCCGCCTGCACCCACCCCGCGAGCTGCGCGCAGGGCGGCGCCACGTCCCCTTCGGCCGGTGGGCCGGCTCAGGGGCGGTCGACCAGGTCCTCGCAAAGCCAATTCCAGCATGTCCATGTTTCGGCCAAGACCGGACCATACTCGACCGAAAGAGCGAGCGGGAGTTCCCCGCCTTACAGGAAAGCGTCATATGACCGCTTGCTGCCATCCGCTACCGCGGGAAACACCCGTCGCCAATAGTCCGGACCACTGCGCGGACGCCAGGCAGACAACCACCACGAAATAGCCGGAACGCACCGCCCACCGGCCCTCGAAGCGGTGCCGGCCCCCGGGCACGACGCCCCGGAACGAGCCGTCGGCGCGGGGACGCACCGCGAAGTCGCGGAGCCCGTACCGACGCCCCAGCCAGGGCGAGAACGCCTTGTAGGACGCCTCCTTGGCGCAGAACACCAGCCGGTCCGCCGGCACCCCGAGGGCCGTGCGCAGGTCGTCCGCCGACCGCCGCTCGGCGTCCGGCAGGATCCGCGCCGCCACGACGGCCGGCAGCGGTGCGGCCGGCTCGGCGTCGATCCCGAGCGCCGCGTACTCCCCGGCGCGGGCCGCCACCGCCGCCCGGTAGCCGGGGCAGTGGGTCAGGCTGCCGACCGTCCCGCGGGGCCACCGCGGGGCGCCCGACACATCCGGAACAAGCGGCTCCGAGGGGATCCCCAGCCGGGCCAGCGCCCTGCGCGCGCAGCCCCGCACCGTGGTGAACTCACGCCGCCGCTCCTCCGACACCCCCCGCACCACGGCCTGTTCGGCGGGGAAGAGGCAGGCCGTCGCCTCGGGTCCCGCGTCGCCGTACGCCTCGCACAGCTCGACACCGCCGGGAACCAGATCATCGATCATCGCGTTCCTTCACAGGAAAGACGGCCGGTTCGCACGGCCGGCGCCGAAGATGCTCCCTCACGTGTACGAACGACATGTGAAGACGACCGACGGCCCGAGGAGTGACAGGTGACGGGGACACGGGAGTGTGACTCCATGCTGCAGAGGTTAGGGCTCGACCGGCTCACCCACTCGGTGTACAGGCAGCTCATCACGGGACGGCACCGGGGGGTGGACGAACTCGCCGACCACCTGGGCGTCTTCGCCGACGAGGTGCACCTGGCCCTGGAACGGCTGAGGAAACTGGACCTGCTGCGGCCGTCCGGCGACCCCCTCGGCGAGCTGGTGGACCCCCGCCTCGCCCTCAAGGCCCTGTTGCTGCGGCAGATGTCCGGGATCGAGGACCGCCTGCGGGAGTTCGAGGCGGACCGGACCGCCGTCATGACCCTCATCGACCGGTACACCGAGTCCCGGCCCGGCGGCTGGGCGCCCGGCTTCGAGTGCGTCGTCGGGCGCGCCGCCGTCACCGACCGGCTGTGTGAACTGTCCCGCGTGGCGGAGACCGAGTGGCTGGCCTTCCTGCCGGACGGCGCGCCCTCGGTGAGCTGGCTGGAACCCCTGCAGGAGCTGCAGTGCAAGGTGCTGGACCGCGGCGTGGCGAACCGCGCGGTCACCACGGACAGCATCCGCGGCGACACCCGCCTCGCCCTGCGCGCCGTCTGGGAGGGCGAACCGGGCAGCGGGGTGCGCACCGTACCGTCGCTGCCCGTGCACCTGCTCCTCGTCGACCGCTCGCTGGCGCTGCTGCCCACCGATCCGCACGACCCGTGGCACCGCGTCGTGCAGATCACCGCACCGGGGGCCGTGGAGGCGCTGAACTCCCTGTTCGAGCGGGTCTGGGAGGCGGCCGTGCCGCTCGGGTCCTCCGGGCCGGGCCTCGACGAGCACGGGCTCAGCTCCCGCGAGAAGGAGCTGCTGCGGCTGCTGGCGCGCGGTCTGAACGACGAGGCGATCCGCCGGCGTCTCGGCGTCTCGCTGCGCACCGTGCGCAGGATCGTCGCCGACCTGTGCGCACGGCTGGGAGCGGCCAGCAGGTTCGAGGCGGGCTACCAGGCGGCCAAGCGCGGCTGGATCTGACCGTTGCCGGAGGGGGCGGCACCGGCGGCAACATTTCCTCCCCCGGAGTTGCCGGTGCGCTGCCTGGCCGGGCCGGTGGCGCGTCGACCAGCATGCTGACCGGGATCCGCGGCACCGGCCCGGACCAGCGAGCGCACGAGCGGACGGGGGACGGACGACGATGGTGCGGTCACGTCCCGAGGGAACCGGACAGACCACCGAAGAGGCGGGACGGACCGCCGAGGGCGCCGGGAAGGCCGGGAGGCCGCCGTCGCTGTGGCGCGACCGCGACTACGTCGTCTGGTGGTCCGGCGAGGGCCTGTCGTCGCTCGGCAACAGCGTCTCGACGCTCGCCTTCCCCCTGCTCATGCTCCACGCGACCGGCTCGGCGGCCCAGGCGGGCACCATCACGATGCTGCACATGCTGGGCCGGCTCGGCACCCTGGTGCTGGGCGGCGCGCTGTCGGACCGGGTGTCGCGGCGGGCGCTGCTGAGCCTGGCCGCGCTGGTCGAGGCGCTGTCGATGGGGGCCGTCGCCTGGCTGGTGTACCGGGGTGACCCGCCGGTCCTCGGGCTCGACGCGCTGGCGCTGGTCAGCGGACTCGCGGCCGGGCTGCGGTCCGGCGTCACCTCGCCGGTGCTGCGCCGGATCGTGCCCAAGGAGCGGATCGCCGACGCCACGGCACAGGGCATGGGCCGCGACATGCTCGCCCAGCTCCTCGGCGCCCCGCTGGGCGGCCTGCTGTACTCGGTGGCGCGCTGGGTGCCGTTCCTGTTCGACGCCGTCTCCTTCCTGTTCATCACCCTCGGCTCGCTGCTCATCCGCCGGCCGCTCGGCCCGGACCGGCGGGGCGACGGGGAGGGCCGGCCCGGTCTGGTCGCGGACGTCAAGGACGGCCTGCGCGTGATCCGACGCAGCGACTACCTGGTCTTCACGCTCTTCTGGGGCGCCGTGCTGAACGCGGTGGCGCAGGGCTTCATGCTGCTCTTCGTGGTCATCGTGCAGCACCGGGGCGGCGGGCCGACCACGATCGGCGCGGTGACCTCCCTGGCGGTCGCCGGCGGGGTGATCGGCGCCGTGGCGGGTCCGTGGCTGATGCGGCGGATCGGCGCCCGCCGGGTGCTGCTGCTGTCCGCCTGGCTGTTCGCGGCCTCCTTCGCCGCGACCGCGGTCGTGCCCCGGCCCTGGCAGATCGGCCTGGTGATGATGATCGGCATGACCAGCATGGTCCCGATGAACGTCGTCACCGAGTCCTACGAGGTCCGGCTGGTCCCGGACGCGTACCTGGGCCGGGTCACCGCCACGGGCCAGTTCGGCTTCCAGGCCGTGCAGTGGACCGGACCGCTGGTGGCGGGCGTGCTCGCCGACGCGCTGGGCGTGGAGTCGGCCGTGCTGGTCCTGGCCGCCGCGATGGCCGTCCTGGCGCTCGTCCTGCACCTGGCCCGGCGCCGCCTCGCCGTCCTGGACGTCCCGCTGGAGGAGGTCCGGGAGCTCCCGGCCCCCGCCGCCGCGCACGAGGCGGCCGCCGAGGAGGGCGGTGCCGGAGACGTCACCGGGAGGAGCGCCGGCCAGGACGCCGAGCGGGGCCCCGGACAGGACGCCGTTCTCACCGAACCGTCGAAGGGCCGGGCGGGCTGACCCCCGGCCGGGAGTGGAAGGGAGCGCACATGGGCACGCCAACGGAGCCGGGCATCGTCGCCACGGGCATGGCCTTCGGCGAGCGGCACGACGTGCCGGCGACGGCGGCCGACTACGTGCCCGACCCCGAGACGGTCACGGCCCTCGGCTACGACGCCTACCACCGCGCCGCCCCCGGTGTCACCGCCACCGACCTGGCCGCCCGGGCGGCGCGGGAGGCCCTGGAGAACGCCGACGTCACCGTCGCGGACCTCGACCTGATCGTCGTCGGCAACTCCGACGTGCCGGACTACCTGGGCTGGGACCCCTCGGCGGCCGTGGCGCGGTCCCTGGGCGCGCACGGCACGCCCACCGTGCTGTTCACGCAGGCGTGCGCGGCGTGGTCGCCCGCCCTGGACCACGCCGCCGGCGCGATGGCCCTCTCCCCCGGCGTCGACACCGTGCTGGTGGTGCTGGTGAACGTGGTGAGCGAGGCGCACAGCAACCGCATGGACTTCAACGGCTGCGTCGCCAGCGACGGGGCCGTCGCGGCCGTCGTCCGCCGCGGTCATCCGCGGCTGCGCCGGCTGTCCTCGGCGCAGTTCACCAACCCCGAGTACGCGGACCTGTTCCGCATCGAGTACGGCGGGGCGGCCGTGCCGCTGCCGCCGCCGGGCCGCGGGCTCAGGGACGTCAGCCCGATGGCCTCCGTCTACCGGCACTTCGGCCGGGACCCGGAGCGCTTCCAGGCGTTCATGAAGGAGATCACCGGACGGCTCGCGGACGTCGTCGACGAGGCCCTGGCCCGCGCGGGCCGGGACCGGTCCGAACTGACCCGGCTGATCCATCTCAACGACAACCAGCAGACGTTCCGCGCGGTGGCCGACGCCGTCGGCCTCCCCCTCGCGCGCACCAACGCCGAACTGGCCCGCTCCCTGGGCCACATGGGCGCCGCCGACCAACTGGTCTGCCTGTGGCGGCACATCGAGGCCGGCGAACTGGCCCTCGGGGACCTGGTGGCCCTCACCGGCGTCGCGTCCCCGGGAATGCACTGGTTCTGCACGATCGTCGAAGTGTGAGGCGGCGCCCAGCACGTCAGCACCCGTGAAAGGACGTACCGAACATGGCCGCCGATCCCCCCGCCGTGCCGGTGATGCCCCCCGCCCCCTCCGAGGCGGACATCGCCGGCTTCGTCGTCGAGCGCTTCCTGCCCGGTCTCGACGCCGCCGACCTGGACCCGGAGTACGACCTGCTCGCCACCGCGGTGATCGACAGCCTCGGGATCCTGCACCTCGCGGCCTGGCTGTCGGACGAGCACGGCGTCGACCTGCCGGACGAGGAACTCACCGGGCGCAACTTCCGTACCGTGCGCGCCATCCGGGCCACGGCCGGGCGCGCGGTGGCCCGGGAGGAGCGCGCATGACCCGCCGCCCCCTGCCCCTCGCCGCGGCGTTCGCCGCCCGGGCCGGCGAACGGCCGTCCGATCCCGCGCTCGTCTGGGAGGGCCGCACGACCGGGTACGGCGAGCTGTACGCCATGGCCTGCCGGGCCCGCCAGCAGGTGGAGGCCGCCGCCGCCCCGTACCCCGGCCGTCCGGTGGGCCTGCGGGTGCGGAAGTCGCCGGAGGCGGTGGCGCTCGTCCTGGGCTGTCTGATGGCGGGCCGCGGCTTCCTGCTGCCCTCCCACGAACTGCCCGACCTGCCGCTCAAGGAGCTGTACGAGCAGGCCGGGTGCGCGGTCGTCCTCGGCCTGGCCGGCGACCCGCTGGTGGACGTCGTGGTGGACCCGTCCGCCCCCGCCGCGTGCGGCGGCACCGGGCAGCCGCGCCCGCCCGCGGAGGTGGCCGAGGACGCCACCGGTTTCCTGCTCACCACGTCCGGTTCGACGGGCCTGCCGAAGATCGTGCCCCTGTCCCAGGGGGCGGTGGCCCGGTTCACCGCGTGGGCGGCGGACGCCTTCGCCCTCGCGCCGGGTTCCACGGTCCTCAACTACGCGCCGCTCAACTTCGACCTGTGCCTGCTGGACGTGTGGAGCACCCTCGCGCACGGCGGCACGGTGGTGCTGGCCGACCCGGAGCGGGGCACCTCGGCGCGCTACCTGCACGGCCTGGTCGCCGACCACCGCGTCACGCTGGTCCAGGGCGTCCCCCTGCTGTTCGAACTGCTCTCCCGGGCCGCGGCCGAGTCGGGCCCGCTGACCACCCCGGAGCACCTGGTCTTCGCGGGCGAGGCGATGCCGGCCCGGGTGCTGGCGGGCCTGCCCCCGGCGTTCCCGCACGCCCGCTGGTTCAACAACTACGGCTGCACCGAGACGAACAACAGCTTCCTGTACGAGGTGGACCGCACCCGGCCGGTCACCGCGCCGCTGCCGATCGGCAGCCCGCTGCCCGGCGTGCACTGGCTGGTCACCGGGGACGACGGGCGCGCCCTGACCGGCCCCGGCCAGGGAGAACTGCTGGTCAGCACCCCCTTCCAGACGACGGGTTACGCCAACGTGCCGAACGGCGGGAAGTTCGCCCCGCACCCCGACGGCACGCCCGGGGTGGTGTACTACCGCAGCGGTGACGTCGTCCTGCGGCACGAGGACGGCTCGCTGAGCGTACTCGGGCGGACCGACCACATGGTCAAGGTGCGCGGCACCCAGGTCAGTACGCAGCACGTCGAGAGCATCCTGCTGGAGCACCCGGCGGTCGCCGAGGCGGCCGTCGTCGCGCTCCCCGATCCGGTCGCCGGCCACCGCCTGCACGCGCGCGTGCGGCTGACCGAACCCGGTTCCGCGGGCGTCCTGGCACTGCGTCAGCACTGTGCGGAGCGGACGGTGCGGGCGGCCGTGCCGAGCGTGTTCGAGACGGTGTCGCAGCCGCTGCCGAGGACGTCGACGGGGAAGGTCGACCGCAACCGGATCAGGGAGTCGCTGAGCACGGCGCGGCCGTGACGGACACCCGGAGGGGGCTGCCCGGCCGTGGACCGGGCAGCCCCCTCCGTGTCGCTCCCCGCGGATCAGCCGCGCGCCGTGCGGAAGGCCTTGACCACCGAGCTGACCCCCATGGCGAGCACGATGACCGCCGCCCCGGCGTACACGGACTCCTGGGACTCCCACAGGGTCTTGGCGTCGGCGAGGAAGTCGGGGTTGAACAGCTCCTGCCGGTACAGCACCCAGGCCAGCGGCAGTGTGAACACCGCGTGGGCGAGGGCGTACCAGCCGGCCAGCCGGACGGTCCAGCCCCGCCCGGCCACCCGTGCGACCCCGACGGCCGCGAGACCGGCGAGGCCGGCCAGAACCGGCCAGATCCACCCCGACCACAGGTCCGGGTTCAGCACCTCCAGGTACGCGCCCTCGCCGGCGGCTGCGCCGTCCGCCCAGTACGGCTCGGCGGTGTGCTGCCAGACGATCAGCGCGAACAGCAGGACGTCCCACGCCACGGCGGCCAGCGCCGTGACGCCGCCCCGGTCGGGCCGCTGGACGTCGGGCAGTTCGTCCGGCGTCCAGCGGTCGGTCCCCGTGGTGCCGCGGTGGTGCCGGACCCGCTCGGTCACGGCGAACACCAGCGTGATCGCGGCGACCAGCTGGGCGCCGACGCCGATCACCGTGCCGGCACCGACCCGCAGGGCCGCGCCGAGACCGCCGCCGTCGGCCACCTCCAGCAGCACGAAGCCGAGGGTGAGGGCCGGCAGCACGGTGGCCACCAGGGTGCCCAGCACCCGTATGTAGGCGGGATACAGGTCCGGGCCGATCAGGGCCAGCGGCCGGTCGGTGTACCGGGCCGCGTACCGCACCGGGTCCCCCAGCTCACCGAGCACCTCGCGCTCGGCCGCCTGCCGGTCGTCGGCACCGCGGCCCTCGATGGTGTCGGCGATGGTGGCGCGGAGCTCCCGGGCGATGTCGTCACGCTGGTCCGGCGGGAGCCGCCGGACGACCTCGTGGACGTAGCGCTCTGTGAGCACCCCCGTACTCATTCGTCCTCCTTGGTGAGTCGTGAGATCGAGGCGACAAGGTCCTGCCACTCGCGCACCAGGCCCGTCCGGACCCGGGATCCGTCGGGGCTGACACGGTAGAACTTGCGCGGCCGGGACTCTTCGGTGTTCCACTCGCTCGTCAGCAACCCCTGTTTCTCCAGGCGTCGCAGCAGTGGGTAGAGCGTGTTTCCGTCGACGGTGACCCCCGCGTCGTTGAGCGTCTCCAGGAGCGCATAGCCGTACTGCGGTTTCCGGAGCAGCGCCAGACAGGCGAGCACCACCGTCCCGCGGCGCAGTTCCTGCGCCTGGCTCAGGGTCAGTTCTTCTACGGACACAACCCACACGGTACTGTGCGGCACACACTATTGTCACCCCCCGATCAATGTGCGGGACCTTCATCGCAGACCGGGACGGTAGGCGGCACGGGGAACCGCCGGGCGAACACGGAAGGGCGCCGACGCCACCCCGCCGTGACCAGTGCCCGGGCCGGTGCGCGGTCGACGGTGCGCCGGATCGGGGCGGCCGCCGGGACGTGAGGTTCCGGGAGGGCGCCTCGCCGGGTTCGCACGGGTAACCCGTACGCGCGCCTGCGGTGGCGGGGCGTTCGGGAAGGCCGAAGCATGAAGCCGGTGCCCCTGCGCGCTCCGGGACATGGACGACGGCCACTGGGGTACTCCGCCCGCTCGGACTTTCGACGAGGAGAGTGCCCGTGACGTTCAACCCCCTTGAACAGCGGGGCATCCCGCTGGACCGCCAGTTGCGGAACTGGCGGGAGCTCGACGTGTCCCCGATCGACCCGGACCGCTGCGACCCGTACACCCGGTGCCGGATCATCACGATGAACGGGATCGAGGTGGAGGCGATCCTGTTCAGCCACCAGCTCGCCCGGCACACGGTCGACCCGGAGGTCAAGCGGCAGCTCGCGCAGGTGCGCTACATCGAGGCGCAGCAGCAGAAGGTGGTGAACTGGCTGCTCCCGGGCGTCTCCTCGGTGCTGGAGACGACGATCGCCTACGAGCAGGTGGCGGTGGACCTGACGGCGTGGGTGGCCCGGATGGAGCCGGACCCGTACCTGAAGCAGGCGTACCAGTTCGGTGTGCTGGAGGACTTCGACCACCTGTACCGGTACGCGAACCTGTACGAGATGATCGAGCACCGCAAGGCGGAGTCGATCGTCGACAACCTGACCGAGGTCATGCCCGGCCGGCCCACCAGGTACCACCACCGCGACCCGGTCGACAACGTCCGCGACCCGTACGCCAAGGACGAGACGAACCCGCTCTCCAAGCTGCACGCGCTGACGATCATGTCGGCGGAGCAGCAGACCATGAACTTCTACATGAACACCGGCCCCACCTACATGGAGCCGATCGCCCGCCAGCTCTACCAGGAGATCGGGCTGATCGAGGAGGAGCACGTCACCCACTACGAGTCCCTGGTGGACCCGGGTGAGACGTGGTGGGAGCAGCTGGTCAACCACGAGTACAACGAGTGCTACCTGTACCACTCCTTCATGGAGCAGGAGAGCGACCCCAAGGTCAGGGCGGTCTGGGAGCTGCACCTGAACATGGAGCTGGAGCACCTGCACGCCGCCTGCGACCTGATGCGCCGCCACGACGGCCGCGACCCCGCCTCCGTGCTCGCGCCCGAGCTGCCCAACGTGCTGACCTTCGAGCCGAACAAGCAGTACATCCGCGAGCTGCTGGACACCCAGATGGACCTGACCACGCTCGGCACCGGTTACGTGCGGGAGGCGCACGAGCGGTTCGAGAAGATGCAGGAGCGGATCCACGGCGGGGAGGCACCGCCGAGCGACCGGGTCATGACCGAGCACGACGAGATGTTCGGCCGCGAGTACCGCGTCCAGACCGAGGGCGAGCACCCCGACCCCGCGCAGCGCGAGAAGTAGGGAGGGGCCGAGATGTCCGAGCTGCACACCCCGCACGCCGGGGACGACCGGGCCGAGGACGACGACGTCGTCGCCCTGCTGATGCGCCAGCACGGCGACATCCGCAACCTCTTCGACGAGGTCGAGGCGACCACGGGCGAGGAACGCCGGGACGCCTTCCGCCGCCTGGTGCGGCTGCTGGCCGTGCACGAGACCGCCGAGGAGGAGGTCGTCCACCCCTTCGCCCGCCGCCGTCTGCCCGGCGGCGAGCAGGTCGTCGAGGACCGGCTCGCCGAGGAGAGGGCGGCCAAGGAGACACTGGCCGCCCTGGACGAGATGGACACCGACGACCCGGAGTTCATGCCGCGGCTGCGGGCGCTGCGCACGGACGTGCAGGAGCACGCCCGCGCGGAGGAGCGCTACGAGTTCACCCACATCCGCCGCAGCACCGACGTCACCGGTCTCGCCACGATGGCCAAGGCCGTCAAGGCCGCCGAGGCCATGGCACCCACCCGGCCGCACCCGGGTGTCGAGTCCGGGGCGAAGAACGTGGCGCTCGGACCGGTCGCCGCGCTCATGGACCGCACCAAGGACGCGGTGCGCAGGGCCATGGGCGGCGACGGCTGACCGACGGTGCCGAGGCCGGCCGGGCGCACCAGACGAGGAGAACGACGATGAGTGAGCAGACCCCTTCCCAGGCGGAGGGCGAACGCGAGGAGGACGACGCGGCGGCCGGGGCCGCGCGCGGCCCCGGCCGTGACGCGCCCCGGACGACGCCTTCCCAGGCGGAGGGCGAGCGCGAGGAGGACGAGGAGGAGGGCGAGGCGAACCGGGAGGAGCGGGGACGCGAGGAGTGACGCACCGGCCGTGTGCGCGGCGGACGGTGCGCACGGGTGCCGGTCACCGGACCGGCGTGAGCGGCCTCGCCCCTTCCTTCCCGGTGGGCACCACCGTGTCCCAGTGGACCGTCCGGTCGCACCAGCGGTCCAGCAGGATCTGGTCGTGGCCCACGGCCAGCAGGCCCGCGCCCGTCGCCGCGCGGTAGTCCTCGACGACCGCGACCAGTGCGGCCGTGGTCGACGCGTCGAGCATCGCGGTCATCTCGTCGCAGATCAGCCAGCGGGGGCGCAGCACCAGCGCGCGGGCCAGACAGGCGCGTTGGAGCTGGCCGTCGCTGACCTCGTGGGGGCGGCGGGTGAGCAGGTCGCCGGTCAGGCCGACGGTGTCGGCGAGTCCGGGGACCCGGGCGGGGATCTCCTCGCGCCGGCCGGTGGCGCGCAGGGGCTCGGCGATCAGGTCGGCCAGGCGCAGCCGGGGGTCCGCGGAGAGCCGGGGCTGCTGGAAGACGACGCCGAATGCGGTGCGCAGCCCGCGCGGGGCGCGGTGGCGCCAGCGGCGTACGGGCGTGCCGTCGAGGAGGAGGGTGCCGGCGTCGGGGCGGTGCAGCAGGGCGGCGACGCGGGCGAGGGTGGACTTGCCGCAGCCGCTGGGGCCGAGCAGTCCGACGGCCTCACCGGGGGCGACGGTGAGGGAGGCGTCCCGGACGACGGGGGCGCGCCGGTCGTACCCGGCGGTGATGGCGCGCAGTTCAAGCACGGATGTCCTCCGTCACGAGGTCCCGGACGGCCGGGACCGGGTGGTGGCAGGCGACCGATCCGGTCAGGGCCGGGAGGGTCGCACAGGTGTCGGTGGCCCGCCCGCAGCGGGCGGCGAAGGCGCAGCCGTCGGGGAGGGCGCCGAGTTCGGGCGGCATGCCGGGGATGGGGGTGAAGGCGCGGTCGGGAAGGGCGTCGAGGAGACCGCGGCTGTAGGGGTGGCGGGGGCCGGGGGCGCCGAAGAAGGTGCCGGCGTCGGCGAGTTCGACGATGCGGCCCGCGTACATGACGGCGATCCGGTCGGCGATGCGTTCGGCGGCGGCCAGGTCGTGGGTGATCATCAGCAGCGCCCGGCCGCCGTCGGCGTCGACGTGGCGGCGCAGTTCGTCGACGGTGCGGTCCACCAGGTCGCGGTCCAGGCCGGTGGTGGGTTCGTCGGCGAGCAGCAGGGGTGCCTCGCCGACCAGGGCGAGGGCGGTGGCGGCGCGCTGGGCGAGGCCGCCGGACAGTTCGTGCGGGTGGCGGTCGAGGTGGTCCGCAGGGAAGGCGGCGCGCTCGGCGGCCCGCTCGGCGGCGGCGCGCAGGGCCGCGCGGCCCCGGACGCCGGTGAGCTGGGCGACCGTCTCCTCCAGCTGGGAGCGGATGGTGCGGACGGGGGTGAGGTGGGCGGCCGGGCTCTGCGGGACGAGGCCGATGCGACGGCCGCGCACGGTGCGGGCGAGGGTGCGTTCGTCGGCCGTGAGCAGGTCGAGGTCTCCGAGGTGGGCGTGGCCCGCGGTCCGGGCGTTGGCCGGGAGCAGGCCGAGCAGGGCGGAGGCGAGGACGGACTTGCCGCAGCCGCTCTCCCCGATCAGGGCGAGGCACTCGCCGGGCGCCACGTCGAAGTGCGCGTCGGTGACGGCGGCGACCCGGCGGCCGCCGGGCAGCAGGAAGCGCACGGACAGTCCGCGGACCGACAGCACGGCGGGTCGCTCGGTCACAGCATCAGCTCCGATCGGCGGCGGGGGTTGATCCGCTCCCGCCAGACACCGGCGAGGCCGGCGATGGCGAGCGTGGGGATGATCAGGAAGAGGCCGGGGAAGAGGGTCGGCCACCACTGTCCGGCGAGCAGGGAGCCGCGGGCGCCCTGGATGAGGGTGCCGAGACTGGCGGTGTGGGTGGGCAGGCCGAGGCCCAGGAAGGACAGGGCCGACTCGTGCCACATGGCGTGCGGGACCATCAGGACGGCGGCGAGGCCGGCCTGGGGCAGCACGCCGGGGAGGAGGTGCCGCACCGCCACCCGCCACCGGGACGCGCCGCCGGAGACGGCCGCGTCGATGTAGGGGCGGGAACGCAGCGAGAGGACCTCGGCGCGGACGATGCGGGCGGTGGACAGCCAGTGGGTGAGGGCGACGGAGACCACCACCGGCCAGACGCCCGGCCGGAACATGGCGACGATGAAGATGCCGAGCAGCAGGTGCGGGACGGAGGACAGGGTGTCGACCAGGCGCATGACCGCGCGGTCGGCCCAGCCGCCGAGCGCCCCGGCGGCGGCGCCGACGGCGGTGCCGATCACGGTGGCGGTGAGTGCGGCCACCACGCCCACCAGCAACGAGACCCTGAGCCCGTAGACGCAGCGCAGCAGCAGGTCGCGGCCCACGTCGTCGGTGCCGAAGGGGTGGGACCAGCTGGGCGGCCGGAGCTTGGCCGCGAGGTCGACGGCCTGCTGGTCGAGCTGGACCAGGGGCGGTACCAGCAGGACCGCGAGGACCGTCACGGCGACCAGGGCGGCGGAGACGCGCAGGCGGACGGTGTGGGTGGAGCGGCGGGCGGTGCCGTGCGAGCGCCACGCCTTCACGGCGGTGGTGTCAGCCATGGGGGTCACATCTCATTCAGCTTCACCCTCGGGTCGATCAGTCCGTAGAGCAGGTCGGCGAGCAGGTTCCCGGCGAGGACGGCGGCGGTGGCGAGGGTGGTGAGCGCGGCCAGCAGCGGGAAGTCGACGGCGGTGGCCGCCTCCACGGTGGCCGCCGCGATGCCGGGCCAGCTGAAGACGCTCTCCACCAGCAGGGCGCCGGTGATGAGTTCGGGGACGCGGGAGCCGATCAGGGTGAGGACCGGCAGCAGTCCGGAGCGCAGGGCGTGGCCGAGCAGGACGGTGCGTTCGCTCAGGCCGCGGGCCCTGGCCCCGCGCACGGGGTCCTCGGCGAGCGCGTCGCCGACGCCCTGGCGGACGTAGAGCGTGAACCAGGGCAGCTGGGAGACGGCGAGGACGCCGGCGGGCAGCACGAGGTGGCTCAGGAGCTGTCCGGCGGTGACGTGTTCGCTGCCGGTGTCGGTGAGGCCGCCGGCCGGGAGGACGTCCAGTTCCAGGGCGAAGAGCCAGACGGCGAGCAGGGCGATCCAGAAGACCGGGGCCGCCTCCAGCGCGTAGGCGAGGGAGGTGACGGCGCGGTCGACCGGTGAGCCGGGGCGGCGGGCCGCGAGCACGCCGAGCACGGTGCCGAGCAGGACGGCGACGGCGAACGCGACGGCGCACAGCAGCGCCGACCACACCAGCCGCTCCCCGATCACCTCGGCCACGGGCTGCCGCATGACGCTGGACTGGCCGAGGTCGCCGGAGACGGCGGAGGTCAGCCAGTCCCACCAGCGTTCGGTGAAGGGCCGGTCCACGCCGAGGTTCTCCCGCAGCCGGTCCAGGGTCTCCTGGTCGGCGCCGAGCGCGGCGGTGCCCGCGTACGCCTTGACGGGGTCGAAGGGGGAGGCGGCGGCGAGGGCGAACGCGCCGAAGGTGACGACGAGGAGCACGGGCACGGCGAGCAGGGCCCGCCGTGCCGCGAGACGCGCCATCGCTCCCCAGGGCGGGGTGGTCATTTCTTCGGCTGCCAGTCCTCGACGTTCCACCAGGGTCCGCTGGCGAAGCCGTGCTCGTGCGGCTCGGTCTGCGTGGTCAGCCCGTCCCAGCGGTCGGCGAGGACGTACATGTGGTCGATGTGGGTGAGGAAGGTGTAGCCGGGGTCCTTCACCAGCTCGCGCTGGAGGTCGTCGTAGGCGGCCTTGCGGTCCTCGGGGTCCTGGCTGCGGCGGCCGGTGGCGAGGGCCTCGTCGACGGCCGGGTTGTCGTACCGGGCCATGTTGTTGAAGCCGTCCCCGGCGAGGGAGGAGTGCAGCAGGGTGTAGAGGCCGAAGTCGGGGTCGCCGGTGCTGCCGAAGCCCGCGAGGACGGCGTCGTGCTTCATCCGGGGTTCGATGACCTCCCAGGTGGCGCTCTCGACCTTCACCTCGATGCCGGCCTTCTTGGCGTCGGAGGCGTAGGCGAGGGCGTGGTCCTGGCGGACCTTGTCGCCGGAGGGGTAGTAGAGGGTGAACGAGGCGCGGCGGCCGTCCCTGGCGCGGACGCCGCCCTCGCCGGGCTTCCAGCCGGCCTCGTCGAGGACGCGCTTCGCCTCGTCGAGGTCCTGGTCGCGTTCGGTGCCCTTCGCGAACCAGGGGTCGTCCAGGGGCAGCGGGCCGTAGGCGGGGCGGCCGGCGCCGTCGAGGATCTTGTCGACCATGGCCTTCCGGTCCACGGCGAGGTCCAGGGCCCGGCGGATCGCGGTGTCGCCGGTGACCGGGTTGCCGGTGGGGAGGGTGACCGCGCGGAAGTCGTACGACGTCGCCCGGTACGTCTTCTTGTCGTCGTCGCCCTCGAAGGTGGCGGCGAGGTTGGGCGGGAGGGTCGCGCCGTCGAGGTCGCCGGAGCGCAGCCGGGTGGCGCGGACGTCGTCGTCGGCGATGATCGCCATGGTGAGCTTTTTCACCTTCGGCGCGCCGCCCCAGTAGTCCGGATTGGCCTTGAAGGTGAGCTTTTCGCCCTTGCTCCAGCCGGCGAGGACGTACGGTCCGGTGCCGACCGGCTTCGTGTTGAAGGAGCCGGTGTTGGGGTCCTGCCCTCCGGCGATGTGCTCGGGGACGATGGGCAGCACCGTGCGGGCGGCGAAGGCCGCGTAGGGGTAGTCGAGGGTGAAGACGACCTTGTCGTCGCCCTCCGCCTTGACCTCCTTGATCGCGTCCAGTTCACTCTTGGCGGTGTTGTTGGTCTCGTCGTCCAGGACCGTGCGGTACGTGAACACCACGTCGTCGGCGGTCAGCGGCTCGCCGTCGCTGAACTTCACGCCCTCGCGCAGGGTGTAGGTGTAGGTGCGGCCGCCGTCGGTGACCTCCGGGAGGGCCTTCGCCAGCGCGGGCTCGAGGCTCAGGTCGGCGTTCCGGGCGAGGAGTCCGTCGAAGATCTTGGAGTTGCCGTCCTTGCCGTAGCCGAGCAGGGGGCTGAGGGTGTCCGGTTCGGTGGAGACCCCGATCACGACGGACTCGACGGCCGCGCCGCCGTCCGCCCCGCCGCCCGGCGCCGAGCAGGCGGCGACCGCACCGGCCATCGCCACCGCGGCGGCGGCACCCCGTATTCGTCGGGTCGTCATCGAACCTCACATCCCTGTTGCCCGGATATCGCTGTTGCATATTAAGTGCAGCAAGGTTCTGCCCACGACAGCAGCCCCTCACTCCCCGCCCCGGCGGGCGGCACGGTCCGTGCCGAATGCGCAGGTGTGCGCCGGGGTGCGATCCGCCGGGCGCCTTCCGCGCTCCCCCCGTGACCGCTTGTCACCGGACCGGTACGGGCACTACTGTCACCACGCCTTGGTGACGGGAAATCGGTGCGATACCGGTGCGGCCCTCGCCACTGTGATCGGGAAGTCCGGCTCCGGCCCTCACGGGCAGCCACTGGGTCCCCCGGGACCCGGGAAGGCGGAGCACGGGCGGTGGTACCCGTCAGCCAGGAGACCGGCCAAGGCGCGTCAACCATCCACGAGGTGCTGGAGAGGGTCTGCTGAGCCATGCACATAGCCGAGGGTTTTCTGCCTCCGGCGCACGCGGTCGCCTGGGGCGTCGCGTCGGCGCCGTTCGTCGTCCACGGAGCCCGGTCGCTCATCCGTGAAGTCAGGGAACACCCCGAGAGCACCCTGCTGCTCGGCGCCTCGGGAGCGTTCACGTTCGTCCTGTCCGCGCTGAAACTGCCGTCGGTGACGGGGAGTTGCTCCCACCCCACCGGCACGGGACTCGGCGCGATCCTGTTCCGGCCGCCGGTCATGGCGGTGCTGGGCACCATCACCCTGCTGTTCCAGGCGCTGCTGCTCGCCCACGGCGGGCTGACCACGCTCGGCGCCAACGTCTTCTCGATGGCGGTCGTCGGCCCGTGGGCCGGGTACGGCGTCTACCGGCTGCTGCGCCGGTACGACGTGCCGCTGATGGTCGCCGTGTTCTTCGGCGCGTTCGTCGCCGACCTGTCGACGTACTGCGTGACGAGCGTGCAGCTGGCGCTCGCCTTCCCCGACCCGGGCAGCGGGTTCCCGGGCGCGCTCGGCAAGTTCGGCTCCATCTTCGCCGTCACGCAGATCCCGCTCGCGGTGAGCGAGGGCCTGCTGACCGTGCTGGTGATGCGCATGCTCGTGCAGTCCAGCAGGGGTGAACTGACGCGGCTCGGGGTGCTGGTCACCTCGGTGGCCGGGCAAAAGCCGGCGGAGTCGGCCGAGGCGGTGGCCCGGTGAGCCGCAACACGAAGATCAACGGCCTGCTGCTGCTCGTCGTGGCCGCGCTGGCGGTGCTGCCGCTGGTGCTCGGGCTCGGCGACCACAAGGAGGAGCCCTTCGCGGGCGCGGACGCCGAGGCGGAGACCGCGATCACCGAGATCGCCCCGGACTACGAACCGTGGTTCTCGCCGCTGTACGAACCGCCGTCCGGCGAGGTCGAGTCGGCGTTGTTCGCCCTCCAGGCGGCGATCGGCGCGGGCGTCCTCGCGTACTACTTCGGGCTGCGGCGCGGAAGGCGGCAGGGCGCGGAACGGGCGGCGGCGACCGCCGGTGCCGGCTCCGGTGCCGAGTCCGGCCCCGCTCCCGGATCCCGTCCCGGCTCCGGCGGCGCGGCCGGGCCGGCGGCGGACACCGGGGCCGGTGCGGCCGACGGCGGCGGGGCCGCGTCCCGGTCGCGGGACTGATCCTCCGTGCTGCCGATCGACGCGGCGGCGCACGGCAGTCGCTGGCGCCGCCGTCATCCCGTGGACAAGGCCGTGCTGGGGCTCGGTCTCACCGTGCTCGCGATCTCGTTGCCGCCCTGGCCGGGCGCGGCCCTGGTGCTCGTGACCGCGCTCGCGGTGCTGCTCGGCCCGGCGGGGGTGCCGGGGCGGCGGTTGTGGCGGGCGTACCGGGTGCCGCTGGGCTTCTGTGTCACCGGGGCGCTCACGCTGCTGGTCCAGGTGGGCGGGCCGGGCGGGTTCGTGTCCCCGGCCGAGGACGGGCCGCTGCGCGCCGGGGAGCTGCTGCTGCGCACGTCGGCGGCTTCCCTCGGGGTGCTGCTGTTCGCGTTCACCACCCCGATGTCGGACCTGCTGCCGCGTCTGGTGCGCGCCGGGGTGCCCGCGCCGCTCGTGGACGTGGCGCTGGTGACGTACCGGATGAGCTTCCTGCTGCTCGACTCGGTGCGGCGGGTCCGGGAGGCACAGGCGGCCCGGCTCGGGCACACCACCCGGGCGGCGACCTGGCGGTCCCTCGGCGGGCTCGGGGCGACCGCGTTCGTCCGCTCCTTCGACCGGGCGGCGCGGCTGCAGACCGGTCTCGCGGGACGCGGGTACGACGGCACCCTGCGCGTGCTGGTGCCCGAGGCCCGCGTCTCCGTCCGGTTCACGGCCCTGAGCGTGGCGCTCCTGGCGGCGCTGGCCGCCCTCACCCTCGTACTGGAAAGGCCCCTGTCGTGAGCGAGTCCGTGCTGGTGGCCCTGCGGGGCGCGTCCTTCGCGTACGAGGACGGCCCGCCCGTGCTCACCGATCTCGACTTCGAGGTGCGCGAGGGGCGCGCGCTCGCCCTGCTGGGGCGCAACGGCAGCGGCAAGACGACGCTGATGCGCCTGCTCAGCGGCGGACTGCGGCCGGACGGCGGTGAGCTGACCGTCGAAGGGCGGGCGGTGCGGTACGACCGGAAAGGGCTGACGGCCCTGCGCACCACCGTGCAGCTGGTGGTGCAGGACCCCGACGACCAGTTGTTCGCCGCGTCCGTCGGGCAGGACGTGTCGTTCGGGCCGCTGAACCTCGGGCTGTCCGACACGGAGGTGCGCGCCCGGGTGGCGGAGGCGCTGGCCGCGCTGGACATCACCGCGCTCGCCGACCGGCCCACGCATCTGCTGTCCTACGGGCAGCGCAAGCGGACGGCGATCGCGGGCGCCGTCGCCATGCGGCCCCGCGTCCTGATCCTGGACGAGCCGACGGCCGGCCTCGACCCCGACGGCCAGGAACGCCTGCTCACCACCCTCGACGGGCTGCGCGCGAACGGCACGACGGTCGTCATGGCCACCCACGACGTGGACCTGGCCCTGCGCTGGGCCGACGACGCGGCCCTCCTCACCCCGTCGGGCGCGCACACCGGGCCCGCGGCCGACGTGCTGGCCCGCACGGACCTCCTCGCGGCGGCGGGGCTGCGGCTGCCCTGGGGCGTGGCGGCGGCCCGGCTGCTGCGCACGGTCGGGCTGCTGGCGGACACCGGGGTCGGCCCCCGCACGGCGGAGGAGCTGGTCGCCGCCCTGACGGACGGATGAGCGCGCCGGTACGGGAGCGCGGTGTGCCCGAGGGCCGTCTGCCGTGCGGGCGGCGTCGTGCTCCGTCCGCACGGGGTTCCTGCGGGATCAGCGGGCGGTGACGTTCTCCGCGGCTTCTGTCCGCGGGGCCGCCCGGTCGTCGGGCCTGGGGGGTGCGGTGTCCTCCGGACCGCGCAGGGCGACGTGGAGGAGCAGTGCGGCCGTGACGGCGGCGCCGATCCACATGGCCTGCTGCCAGCCGTCGACGAAGGACTGCCGTGCGGCGTGGAGCAGGTCCGGGGGCGTGGCTGCCGGTGGTGGGTGCGACCTCGACGGCGTCGGCGATGCCTTCGCGGGCGGTGTCCGCGGCCCCGTCGGGGATGCCCTCGAGCCTGCCGTCGATGGCGCTGCGGTAGCCGTTCGCCAGGAGCGCGCCGAGCACGGCGACACCGAGAGCGGTGCCGAGCTCGCGGGTGACGTCGTTGCAGGACGAAGACGAGACCGGTCACGGCGGGGGTGGAGAACAGCGCACCGATGGTGTCGAAGGGACCGGTGGGGCGTTCGCGGGAGTCGGGCACCGGCTTCGGGGGCATCGCCGGCGCGGCGGCGGCCAGGACCACGGGCAGCACGAACAGCCTTCTGCGCCGCGGGGATCTCGCCGTACGCACCGAGCGCACCGCCTGGGCCGCCCGCCGCGCCTGACCCCCGGCGCAGCCCACGGTCGCCCGCCGAGCAGCCCGGCACCCGATCGCTCGCCCCATGCGCGGCCACCGCTCGCACAGCGCCGGGGCGGCGGGATTCGGGGAGGTCTCAGCGGCTCGTCCCCCCGGTCCGGCGGGCGGCCGGGTCGGCCGTCGGTCGACGGGGGTCCGCCGCGCGGCTGATGGCCGACTCCACGGCGGCGATGCGGTCGCCGAGGAGGGCGAGCGCGGCCACCGCACGGGTCAGCGCGTCCTCGTCGGGGCCGCCCAGGGCGAGGGTGCGGACGTGGGCGGCCTTGAGCTCGGTCCAGCGGGCCGACCGGTCGGCGGTGAGCGTGCCGCGCAGCTCGGCGAGCTTCAGCAGGCTCGCCTCGGCGCCGGTGGTGAGGGTCTGGGCCTCGGCCGTGTAGTGGTCGTCGATCACGGCGGCCAGCTCGGCGTCGTTCATGACGGGCTGGATCCGCTGGGCGATCTTGTTCATGTTGCGGTAGGAGCCCTGGAGCAGGAACGGCGGCTCGGTGCGGGCGTCGTCGGACTGCGCGGCGGAGGCGATGTAGGCCGCGTTGACGGCGAGGACCGTCCGGCGGGCGGTGAGCAGATGGCGCAGCACGGCCAGGATCCGGTCCAGTTCGGTGGGCGCGTAGGGGTGGGTGAGCCGGTCGGGGCGGGCCGTGGGGTCGTCCCCGGCGAGGCGGATCAGCAGGTCCAGGTCGGCGCGGTCGCGGGAGGCGAGCGGGGCGAGCACCGGGTTGGCGGTGAGGGCGTTCTCGACGAAGCTGAGCGCGAAGACGTCCTCCTTGCCGGTGAGCACGTCACCGAGGTTCCAGACGTCGGCGCGGTTGGCCAGCATGTCGGGGACCCGGAAGACCTCACCCGACTCGGTGTAGGGGTTGCCGGACATGCAGACGGCGAACCGCTTGCCGCGCAGGTCGTAGGTGCGCGGCTCGCCCTCCCACACGCCCTCCACCCGGCGCGTGGCGTCGCACAGCGGGATGAACTTCTGGAGCAGTTCGGGTGAGGTGTGCTGGATGTCGTCGAGGTAGAGCAGGGTGTTGCTGCCGGCGGCCAGTGCGAAGTTGATCTTCTCGACCTCCCGGCGGGCGGTGGCGTCCGGCGCCTCGGCCGGGTCCAGCGAGGTGACCGCGTGACCGAGTGCGGGGCCGCTGATCCGCACCAGGACCAGACCGAGCCGGTGCGCCACGTACTCCACGAGGGTCGTCTTGCCGTAGCCGGGCGGCGAGACGAGCAGCAGCAGGCCGCCGGTGCCGGTGCGGGCGGACTCCCCCGTGGTGCCGAGCTGTTTGGCGAGGCTGTCACCGACCAACGGGAGGTAGACCTCGTCGACCAGGCGGTTGCGGACGAACGACGACATCACGCGCGGCCGGTGGTCGTCCAGCCGCAGCCGCGCCCGTTCGGTGGTCACGAGGGCGGTGCGGCGGCGCTGGAAGGCGCGGAAGGCCGGCACGTCGCGCTCCCTGAACCCCTCCGTGCGGTCGAGGAATTCGTCGAGGCGGAGGGTGAGGCGGCGGTCGGTGATCCGGGGGTGGGTGGCGATCAGCCCCTCCACCGTGACCGTCAGGGGTGCGTCCGACTCGTGGCGGGGCAGGTCCGGGCAGAGTTCCGCGGCCACGGCCTCCGCGAGGTCGCCGGGGGCCACCCGGTCCCCGGTGGCGGCGGTGTACGCGGTCAGCCACGCCTCGACCAGCTGGCGGCGGGCGGCGAGGTCGCCGAGGGCGGGGAGGTCCTCGTCGTAGGCCCCGGTCGCCACCGTGCGGCGGAACTTGTCGAGCAGGGTGCGGGTCCGGGTGCTGATGACGAAGCCGTCGGGACCGGTGGTCAGTTCGTCGAGGAGGTACGCGGCGCAGGCCGCGGGTCGGACGGTGGCGTCCTCGTCCCACTCCCCCACGGCGCGGGCCAGTTCCGTCCGCAGCGCGTCCAGCGCGGGCGGCGGTCCGAAGGCGTCGCGGGCCCGGGCCAGGGAGCGGGCGCGGCGGGTGAGGTCCGCGCGCTCCTGGGCCGTGGTGCCGTGCGCCCAGTACAGCAGGGCGTGGGCGCGGGCGGCGGACGCGTGGCGCAGGGTTCCGGCGCCGTCGTACAGGGGCAGTACGGCGGTGAGGATCGCGGTGGCGTCGTGGTCGTGGACGCCCCGCTCGTACCCCTCGTCGTACGCCTCCTCGGCGGCCCTGCGGACCAGGCCGGCGAGGTCGTCGGCGCCGGTCAGGGCGTCGGGGCCGTGTTCGTGCAGCAGCCGGGCGGCGAGGTGTTCGGCGCGGCAGACCTCGGGCGACTCGGACGGCAGGTGCCGGTTCCACAGGGGCCGGTCGGCGAGGAGGGCGGGGTCGGTGACGGGGGCGCGGTAGTCGGTGCCGGTGAGGGCGACGGCGAGGCCGTCGCCGTGCGGGACGACGGTGAGGTCGAAGGGCTGGGTGGAGACGGCGAAGCGGTGGCCGCCGAGGCGGATGGTGCGTCCGCCGTCCGCGTAGAGGTCGGTGCGGTCGCGCAGGGCGCGGGCGGCCTCCTCGTGGGCCGACCGCAGCCGGCCGTCGAGTTCCTCGGCCCGCACCCGGTCGCCGAGTCCGCGCAGTTCGTCGGCGGTGCGGCGGACCTTGGCGACGAGCGGGTCGGAGGCGAAGTAGGTGCTCACCGCGTCGGTGTCGGCGAGCGCGGCGCTGCGGCGGGCGATGGTCTCCAGCACGCGCTCGGCGGCGGAGGCGAGTTGCCCGGCGCGGCGGGCGCGGGCGTCGGTGAGGCTCTGCTTGCGGGCGGAGAACGCCTCGTAGATCTCGGTGCGCTTGGCGGCGAGCTCGTCCAGGACGTCGTCGAACTCGGCGAAACGGGACTCCAGGGCCTCCAACTGGACAAGCACACGCGTCAGCTGGTCGTCGCACGCCTCGGGGTCGTCCGCCGCCGCGAGGGCTCCGGTGACCGTCTGGCCGAGCAGGGCGAGTTCGGCGGCGAACCCGGCGCGTGCCTCCCGGTCGAGGAGGCCGCGGCGATGGGTGTCGAGGGCGGCGCGGGCGCGGTTGACGCCGCCCATGGCCTCGGCGACCCGCTCGAGCACGGCCGTGCGGACGGTGGCGTCGGCGATGTCGAGCCCGGCGACCACCTCGGTCACCGTGCGCAGTCCGTCGGCGAGCTCGTCGAGGCGGGCGGCGACCGGGGCGGCCTCGGCGGCGGTGGTGGCCGACTCGATGTCGGCGTGCAGCCGTTCGAGGTCCGCGTGGTGGGCGGCGAAGGCGTCCTCGCGGGCCAGGAAGGCGACGGCGCGCTGCCCGAAGGAGGCGAGGTCCGTCTCGGCCGTGTCGGCCAGGGCGTCGATGCGGGCGTGGTCCGCGTACCGCATGCCCTTCAGGGTCAGCAGGTGGCCCCGGGCGTGGCGCAGTTCGGTGAGGCCGGTGACCCAGGCGGTGGCTTCGCGTGGTCGCTCGCCGCGCAGCCGGCGCACCACCGAGGCGACCCGGTCGGCCGCCTCGTCGAGTGCGTCGGCGGCCCGGCGGGTGAGGTCGCGTACGGTCTCGAACTCGGCCAGCACCTGCTCGGCGGTGGCGCGTACCTGCGCCAAGGGGGCGCGCAGGTCGCCGAGCTCGGGATCACCCAGCCAGTGGTGGGTGTCCAGGGCGCGGACGCAGGCGGCCGCCAGGGTCGCGTAGATCTCGGCCGTCGGGGTGGTCTCGGCGGCGGAGCGGGCCAGGGACAGGCAGTCGGAGATGCCGCGTACGAGGTCGGCGTTGCCGACCCGGGCCAGCGGCCCCTCGCCGGCGGGCTGTGCGGCGGCGTGGGTGTCGGAGACGTAGGGCGAGTCCCAGAGCTGGACGGGGTGGACGCGGGCGGGTTCGTCGCCCTCGGGGCGCAGCAGGACGAGCCGTCCGTCGTCGAACAGCGCCCAGCCGTGGCAGGCCATCGGGGTGGCGACCGCCTCGCGGATCTGGTTGTACGACAGCAGCAGGCCCCGTCCGCGTCCGGGCGCGTGGAAGGCGTACAGCACGTCCTCGCCGTGCGGCGAGCGCACCTCGCGTTCGAACTGCATCCCCTCCGTGTCGAGTTCGTACGTCTTGTGGGTGCCGGCGGCGAGGCAGTAGCCGCCGGGGAACACGATGCCCTGGTCCTCGGGCAGCCGGCGGCAGCCCTGGCCGATGCCGTCGAGGCGGACGACGGTGCGGGTGAGGGTGTTGAAGACCAGGTGGCGGTGCGCGGTCTCCTTGTAGGGGAGGATCCGCAGCAGGACCAGGGGGCCGACGCGGGCGTGGGCGATGTCCGCGTCGGCGAGGGACTGCAGGGGCTCGTCGACCGGCTCGGTGTGGATGCCGTCGGGGGTGCCGGTGTCGTTCTCGGTCTTGACGGTGAGGGTGCCGCCGAGGGTGTCGACGAAGACCTCGCCCTGGACGGAGACGTGCGGGTGGCGGCCGAGCACGTGGTCCTCGCGGGTGGCGGGGGTCCAGTCGATGCCGTCGGGCGGGGTGGCCGCGTGGTCCCGGTCGCCGCGTGCGTCGAGGAACGCGGCCCGGCCGTCCTCGGCCACCGACCAGCGCAGGACGCGGATGTCGCCGGCCTTCTCGCCGGTCTGGAAGACGGCGAGGAGCTTGCCGTCGACGCGGCGCAGCCGCAGCAGGCGGGCCTGGCGGTAGTAGCGGTGCAGGGCGGCGAACTCGCGGACGAAGTCGGGGTCGTCGAGGAGTCCGGGCACCGCGTCGTCGGGCAGCCGGTTGAGGTCGCGGTCGTGCGGGGCGAGGACGTCGCCGACCGCGGTGTCCCGGTCGGGCCGGGGGCGGGCCTCGTAGCCGAAGAGGAGCACGTCGCCCACGGCGACGATGTCGCGGGGGACGCTGCCCCGGTCGGTGCGCAGGCGCTCGGTGCCGGTGAGGCGCAGCTCCGGCGCGCCGAACTCCTCGGCGCGGCGGTGGTTCAGCGCTTCGGCGCGGCGGGCGAGTTCGGCGGCCTGGGCGGCGAGGCGGTCCCGCAGTACCTGGTAGGCGCCGCCGTCGACCGTCGCGGGGGCCGCGGTGGCGTCCGTCGCGTGGCCGTCCTCGCCGGGGGCCTCCCGACGGGCGGCGGGCTCGTGGGTGCTGCTGGTCATGGCTGCCTCTCGGGAAGGGAGCGGTCGGGAGCCGCCGTCCCCTGTGCGGCGGCTCCCGGGCGGAGGGTGGTCAGGCCCTGGCGCGGCCGTTCAGTCCGGCCAGCGGTGTGTCCGAGAGACCCAGCTCACCTGCTTTCTCGATCAGTTCCTCGAACCGTCCGGTGTTCTCGCCGCCCTGCTGCATCAGCCGCATCAGCAGCGTGGACACCGTGAGGTTCCGCACGTCGGCCGTCGAGACGGCGCCCAGGATCCGGCCCAGGTCGTCGGTGAAGCTCGCCGAGCCGTCCAGCCAGGGCCCGGCGAGGGCCTGAGCGGTCTCGGAGTTCCGGACGAAGCCGTCCACGCCCTTGCCGAGCGCGATCGAGGACATCAGCCGGTCGAAGAACACGGACTCCCCGCCGACGATGTCGATGTCCGCGTTCTCCAGTCCGGTCGCCAGGACCGTGGCCTGTGCCTCGGCGATCTGCCGCTGCACCTCCAGTCCGGCGAGCCGGACGTCCTTCTCCGCCTCCAGCCGCAGCCGGTACTCCTCGTGGCCGCGGGAGGCCTCGTCGAGGGCGGCCATCGCCGCCGCCTTCTCGGTGAGGCCGGCCGCCTCCGCCCTGAGCTTCCCGCTGATCGCCTCCGCGTCGGCCAGTGCCCTGGCCCGTGCCCCCTCGGCCTCCGCGCGCATCCGGGCCTCGGCGGCCCCGGCCTCGGCGCGGCCCGCCTTCTCGATGACGTCGGCCTCCTTGTCGCGGACCTGGACGGCGGCCAGCCCCTCGGCCGCGGCCTCCGCCTGGATGCCCTCGGCCATCCGCAGCTTGGCCCGCGCGTCCAGGTCGGCGGTCTTCAGCCGGGCCTCGGCGAGGGTGAGTTCCTCGGCGGCGCGGTGCGTGGCGGCCTGCTCGGCGGCCTCGGCGGCCTTGATGTCCTTGACCAGCCTCTCCTGCGCCTCGGCCTCCGCGGCGATGATCACGGCCTGGCGCTGCCGCTCCGCCTCCTCCACGGCCCGCAGCTTCAGGATCGACTCCTCCTGCTCGGCGACCGTACGGTCCACCGCCACCCGCTCGCGGATGACCTCGGCGATCTCCCGCTTCTCCGCCTCGACCTCCTTCTCGGCGGCGATCCGGGTCAGTTCGGTCTCCCGGTCCCGGGCGATGACCTCCAGCATGCGGTCCTTCTCGATGCGCTCGCTCTCGACGGCGATGACCCGCTCGCGGTTCTTGGCGGCGACGGCGACCTCGCGGGCCTGGTTCTCGCGCTGCACGCCGAGCTGCTCCTCGGTGCGCAGGAAGGCGCTCTGCGCCCGCAGCCGCTCCTCCTCCACCACCCGCGCGGTCTCGGCCTCCTCGCGGGCCCGTACGGTCTCGATCTCCCGCTTCTGCTTGATCTCGGCGTCGGCCTGCCGGCGCTCCAGTTCCAGGATCGCCTCGCGCGCGTCGACGTTCTGCCGGGTGATCTCCTTCTCCTCGTTGCGCTGGGCCTCGTTGGTGCGGACGTGCTCCACGGCCGTCAGCTCGGTGATCTTGCGGATGCCCTGCGCGTCGAGGACGTTGCCCGGGTCGAGCTGGGTCAGCGGCGTCTGCTCCAGGTAGTCGATCGCGGCGTCCTCGAGGTGGTAGCCGTTCAGGTCGACGCCGATGACCTCGATGATCCGGTACCGCAGTTCCTCGCGCTTGGTGTACAGGTCGGTGAAGTCCATCTGCTTGCCGACGGTCTTCAGCGCCTCGGAGAACTTGGCGTGGAACAGCTCCTGCAGCGTGTTCCGGTCGCTGGCCCGCGCGGTGCCGACGGCCTGGGCGACCTTGATGACGTCCTCCACGGTCTTGTTGACCTTGACGAAGAACGTGATGCGGATGTCCGCGCGGATGTTGTCCCTGCAGATCAGCCCTTCCTTGCCGGCCCGGGTGATCTCGATGGTCTTCACCGAGATGTCCATCACCTCGGCCTTGTGCAGCACCGGGAGCACGACCGCCCCGGTGAACGTCACGTCGACCTTGCGGGTCTTGGAGACGATCAGGGCCTTGCCCTGCTCCACCTTGCGGAACAGTCTGGTGACGAGGAGCAGGCCGATGAGCAGGAGCAGCAGGGCGACGCCGACGAGTACGGCGATGCCCACGGTGGCGGCATCCATGGGGCACGTCCTTATGGGCTGGGAGGTGGGCGGAGTTCGGGTGGAGCGGTGCCTCGCCGACGAGGCGGGTGAAGGTCCGGTGGATGGGGAGACGGCTCAGCCGGCACTGCGGTTCTGCGGCAGACGCGGACGGATGCCGTCCGCGGCCCGGCACACCGCGCGTGACGCGCCGTCACGGTCCGCGCCGGGCCCGCGCGGGGACCGCGACGGCCCGGGTTCGTCCGGGAAGAGACGGTGCAGCGGCCGCACGAGCAGGCGGGTGAGCCGCCAGGAGACGAGCAGTGCGCCGCACGCGGTGAGGGGGCGCAGCAGTCCGGCGGCGGGTCCGTCCGGGACGGTGGCGGCCAGCAGGACGCCCGCGCCGGTGGCGAGGAGCCAGGCGAGGGCCGTCAGCAGCGAGAGCGCGACCGCGACCGGGACCCCGCCCATCCCGAGGGCGCCGAGGTCCGCGTCGGGGTCGAAGGCGCGGCTGCCGGCGAGACCGGCGGCCACCAGCAGCCAGAAGCAGACCACCACGACGAGGGCGGCGGTGAACAGGAGGGTGGGCAGTCCCGTGGCGGCTTCCACGAACGTGCGCATCCCGGCCCCCTTCCCGTTCACGGCTCGCACCGGCGGCAGCACCGCTCCCCTCCGACCCCGGTGCCGGGCACCTGCCGGTGCCCGGCACCGGAACCTTGCGCAGTGCTCCCCGCGGCTCATCCTGCACGGCGGGGGCCCGTCCGCGCATTGCCGGACTCCGGCAGTGTTCCTTAGGATCTCCATGCCGGTGGCGCGCTAAGAACGCGTCAAGATCGAGGGGGCGGCGTGGCAGAACAGGAAATTCCGGAGCACTATCTGGACGGCTATGCCCACATCCTGGCCGAGGTCGCGGCCACGGGCAGACGCCTCACCCGGGACGAGATCGCCTCCCGGCGGGCCCTGGGCGAGCGGGCCGCGGAGGCGGGTTTCGGCCTGCGCGCCCTCGTCAGCGTGCACCTGTCCGCCGCCCGCGAGGCATGGCCGCGCGGTTCCGACTCGGCCGACGCCGCGCTCGCGGCCGTCCAGCAGGTGGTGGACGCCTTCGCCGAGGGGTACGAGCGGGCGCAGCGGCTGGCGGTGCGTCAGGAGGAGGCGGCCCGGCGGGAGTTCATCGACGACCTGCTCTACGGCCGCAGCGACCTGGGACGGCTCGCCGAGCGCGCCGAACGCTTCGGCCTGCGGCTGTCCCACGCGCACGCGGTGGCCGTCGCCCGGGGACCCGTCCCCTACGACGAGGGCGACCCGGTGCCGCGGCAGGTGGAGCGCGCCCTCATCTCCCGGTTCGGGGACCGCAGCATCCTGCTCACCACCAAGGACGGGCGGCTGCTGTGCATCGCGCCCGGGCACCAGGGCGAGGTCCTCACCCACTTCGCCAAGCAGGCGCACGCCGCCACCGACGGCGGCCAGGTCGCCATCGGCCGCCCGCAGTCCGGTCCCGGCGGTGTCGTCCAGTCCTACGAGGAGGCGCTGAGCTCCCTGGAGATCGCCGAGCGGCTGGGGCTGGACGACCCGGTGCTGCGCGCCGCCGACCTGCTCGTCTACCCCGTCCTGGCCCGCGACCGCCAGGCCATGGCCGACCTGGTCCACAACACCCTGGGCCCGCTCACCACGGCCCGCGGCGGCGCCGAGCCCCTCCTCGACACGCTCACCGCGTACTTCGACGCCGGCTGCGTCTCCGCGGAGGCGGCCCGCCGCCTCTCCCTGAGCGTGCGCGCCCTGACCTACCGCCTGGAGCGCATCCACAAGCTCACCGGCGCCAACCCCTCGGACCCCTCCCACCGCTACATGCTCCAGACGGCGGTGATCGGCGCCCGCCTGCTGGACTGGCCGGCCGGCGAGCCGGCCCCGGCCTGACCGGCCCCGTGGCAGCCGCACGTACGCGCTGTTTCCATGGAGGTGCAGGCACGCTTCCGAGGAGCAGGTCCCGTGATGCACGATCCGACGCTGCCGTTCCCCGAACCGGAGGACTCCCCCTTCACCGGCGGGGGAGGCGGCCCTCCCGTCGTCACGGACGAGATCTTCGGTGCCATCGAGGTCCGCCTCGACGGCGACCGGGGCTCCGTGGCGGTGGAGGGCGGAGACCTGCCGCACGCGCTGGTGGTCCGGTCGCGGGGCGCCGCGCCCAACCGGTACGCGCCGATCGGCACCCGGGACCGCGGCCACCTCACCCTGACGCTCGACGACCGCCGGGCCCGCATCGTGCCTGCCCGGGCCTGGCTCCCCCGCCGCTCCTACCGCGTGGACGTCATGCTTCCGGACACCCGGTACCGGCTCGTGCCGTGCTCCGCGACAGCCAGCAGGCTGCTCAGGGACAGGCAGTGCATCGGCGAGTTCACTTCCCGCGGGGACGGCTCGGTCACCGCCGCGTGGGGGGAGCACGCCGAGCCGGTGGCACAGGACGCCGCCGTGGGGTACCTGCTCGCCGCCGCGTTCGGCACCGGATCACGAACGATGACGGACGTGTTCCTCGACGCTCTCGACGCCCTCCTGCCCCACTGAGCGCACCGGACCGGAGGGACGGACCGTTCCCGTCACGGACGGCCGACCGGCTGCCGGCCGTCGGCGTCCTTGGAGGACTCCCCCGCGTCCAGGTCCTCCTCGATCTCCCGCCGAGGATCACGCAGCCGCGGACAGCGGGCCGCGGGAACGGTCCTCCGAGCGCGGCCGGCCTCCGGCGCCGCCGCGCGGGTGGGGTGGGAGGCGTTGCGGGTGGGCGGCGCAGGATCGCCTCGGTGGGCGCGGCCCGCGTCCCGTGACGCCCGTCCCGTGACGCCGTCGTGGCGGCAGTCGCGCTCGCGGCCGGCGCGGTCGCTGGGCGGTTCGCCGACCTCGGCGAGCCGGTTCCTGCCGGTCCGGCCCATCGACCGCCGGGCAGCGGTGACCGGCTCGGTGCCGGTCCGGATGGTGTCGAGCCCGGGCTCGCCGAAGGTCTTCCCGAACGTCAGGGCCGTGTCACCGTCCCAGTTCAGCGGGGCGAAGCGGGGATGCGGCCCCTGATTCTCACAGCCGACATGTACCGCCGGGGGCATGTGCTGGTGTCAGATGGTAAAGGCGGGGTGGTCTTTCCAGTCGTCTCCAGGGGTCCACCAGTTGGTCCAGACGTTGCCGTCGGTACCGGTCCAGAAAACGTCGAGGTTTCCGCTGGTGCGGGCCACGGCTGCGATGCCGGTGTCCGGGGCCGGCGGTACGGAAAATTGGCTGGCGATGGGGCGGGGCGGGTGGTCTTTCCAGTCGTTTCCGGGGGTCCACCAGTTGGTCCAGATCTTGCCGTCCCGACCTGCCCAGAAAACGTCCAGATGATTCGAGGTCCGGGCCACCGCGGCGATGCCTGTCCGTTCCGCGGCGAGCGTGGAGAAGGCACGGGCGATGGGGAAGGGAAAGTGGTCTCTCCAGCCCATGTCGGGAGCTCGGTCCCACCAGGTGCTCCAGATCTGACCATCGCTGCCTGCCCAGAAAACGTCCAGATGATTCGAATTCCGGGCCACCGCGGCGATGCCTGTCCGTTGCGCAGCGAGCGTGGAGAAGGCACGGGCGATGGGGAAGGGAAAGTGGTCTCTCCAGCCCATGTCGGGAGCTTGCTCCCACCAGGTGCTCCAGATCTGACCATCGCTGCCCGCCCAGAAAACGTCCAGACGATTCGAGTGCCGGGACACCGCGGCGATGCCTGTCCGTTCCGCAGGGAGCGTGGAGAATTCGGCAGCGATAGGGAAAGGCGCATGGTCACTCCAGTCCCCACCGGGAGCTTCGGTGCGCCGGTTGCTCCAGATCTGGCAATCGGTGCCGGTCCAGAAGACGTCGACTGGTCTCCAATTGTCGGTGGTCCGGACTACGGCTGCGATGCTGGTGCCCGGGGCAGGAGGTACGGTGAAGTCGAGTTCGTGGGCGATGGGGACAGGCATGAGGGGTTTCCACTTCCAGCCGGGGGCCTGCGCCCAGTTGTTAAATATTTTGCCGTCCCTGCCCTCCCAGAAGACGTCTAGACGATCTTTCTGGGCCACTGCGGCGACTGAGGTCTCGGGGGCCAAGAAGCGGATCGGAATATCGATGGGTGAGTGCTCTTTCCAGCCCCCACCGGGGGCTTGGTCCCACCAATTGGTCCAGAGCTTGGCGTCCCGGCCCGCCCAGAAGGCGTCCAGGCGCCCTGAATTGCGGGTCACCGCCGCTACTCGCTTCACGACGGGCTTCACATAGGGAGCAAGAGTTTGGTAGATGCGGCGCTCGCATACCGCGCACCAGGGGTTGCGGAGCGCCCGCATCCGGCAGGTGAACTGCGGACGGTACGCCTTGCAGTGGTAGTAGTGAGCACCTTCGAAAGCACCGACCGTGCCTGCGCCGACGGGGTTGGGCTGCGGATCGCAGAACCTGCAGTCCGCGTTCTGCGTCGTCGGCATCCTTGTGTTCGCCGCGATCAGGTCACGCCACTTGTTCGTGGTCCGGTTGCCGTCGATGGTGATATTGGCTTCGCAGGGCTCGATCGGCGGGTGCCTGTCGCGGTCGGTGTCCCTCCCGCAGCCGCGGTAGAACTCGTACTCGTCACCAAGACCGAACGCGGTGTGGCACATCTCGTGCAGACCGATCTCCGTGGCACGGTCCGCGAGAGAGAAGACCGCAACACTTCCCCCGGATCCGCCGTACTTCGTGGTGTTGACGATGACCATCACCAGGTTCCATTCGGGCACCTGGTTCCCCGCCACAGCCAGGGCGGTCCTGCTCTTGACGACCAAGAGGTGGGGGAGGCCGTCGCCGCAGAACGAGGCGTCGAAATATGTCCGGGCTACCGCTCCGGTGCCCTCGCAGGTCGGGGTCGCGGGGTCGTCAGCGCCGCTGTCAGTGGAGGCCACGTCGACGCGATAGACGTTGATCGCGGTCGGTACCCTGTTGAAGGGTCCCGAACCGAGGAAATTGTTGACGAAGGACCGGACATCGTTGGCGAACTGGCCCAGCTGGGTGTTCTTGTAGCCGTCGCCCATGATGACCAGGTTCCAGCGCGCCGACGCGGGACCGTTGTCAATGATCTTCGTGGTGCCGATGACCGCACCGTCTACCGTGCTCATCTCAGAGGTCTTCCTCTGTGCTGAAATCAGGTCCGAAGCCGAAGCGCGCCACTTCCGCCGCAGCGGTCGGCCGCAGGCCGAACGGGCTGCGGATGAGCGCGGCATGATCGGCATTCGCGATGTCCGGGACCAGAACCACGAAGAGGCCGCGCGGCTCGTCCACCGGCACGCGGGCGATCGAGTACTCCGGCTCGTCGGAGAACACCTCGACGTCACGGCGTACCGGATCGCACATCACACGCCGGTACAGCGGTCGCTGCTGCGCGTCCCGGACCTCGACCCAGAAGCCCTGGGCATCCTCACGTTCTCTGAGCGGATCGCTGGGCGGGGGCATCATCGCCACCCGCCGCCGGGATATCAGACGGATATCGGTCCCCTCGTATTCGAAGATCAGCCGCACGGTGGTCGGTGGCTCTGAAGGTTCGGGGCCGTAGTCGGGTTCAGTCATCACGATGCCTCCCCTTGTGCTGGGCGTCATCGGAAAAGGAACGTGTGGCCCACGAAAGGTGGTGACGGTGGGCGGCTGACGCCGGTGCCGGGCCTTACGGCCTGCGCTGTGACATCCGCCGATCATGCCCCGTTGATCACATTCCTACGGCAGGATCCGCTATTTTTTATGGTAGCGCAGCCGACTTGTGATGCAATTTCGCTGCGCCACAGCACCAATCCTCAAGGAGTGAAGCACCTCGTAGCAGCAGTACCCTGGAACTGACGAACAGACCGAGCACGAAGCAACTCGGGTGAGCAGAGGGCCGACGGCTACTTTGCGCAGTGAGTCAGGGACAGGACGCCAGAGACCGGCCCTCAGCGAGTTCGCGCAAATCGAAGGCAGTTCGAGAGAATCCGCGGGTTCGCTCTCATAACATCATGGGATTCACCCGGACGTCATCCTCCACGTCGATCGCACCGGCATCCCTTGGCGCTACCTCCCCCACGACTTCCCGCCCACCAGACCGTTTACGGCCACTTCGCCACATGGGAATCCGTCTGCTTCTCCGACCGGTTCTGAGTGTTTTCCGATAAGGTCGAACCGGGCAACTTCGAGATCTTCGCCATCACCAGTAACGGCGAAGTCTGGTGCCACACCGTCCAGATGACCAACGGCGACATCAAGCAGATCGATGAGGCTCTTCAGCTCAACAAAGACGGGCCCCAAGTGGGATCCAACACGCAGGACAGATTCGTCGTCTTCAGCGACGGGAAGATCGTGGTGATCACCGAAAACGGGGAAGTCTGGGCTCACGCCCTCATAGAGGCATAGGCCGTTCACGGTCGGCCGACGCACCGGCGGTTACGACACGGGCGTTTGACGTCCTCTCCAGGGGACGCAAGCGCCCACCCGCACTCGCGTTGTCCGCGACACGGCGCTTTCCTCACCGGCCCCTTCGGCAAGGGCTGCGCGCCCTGGCCTCGATCTTCCGTGGCGGGTCCCGACACAGTCGGGGATCCGTTTCGTCGTCGACGGCCGAGGACGTGCAGGTCGATCCCCAGCGGGTCGGCTTGGCCGGCGCCGGGCAGTCCGCGAACCGCGGGACGTCCGTGGCCTCGCCGGTGGCCGGGTCCACCGGCCGTCGGGTCCTGTTGCTCCGGCCGGCTGTGCCGCACCTGCTCGACCGCCTACGGCGACTTCCCGTCCGCGGGCGGCACGATCCCGACCGGGTCGCCGAGCCCTTCGGCGCGTACGGCCGCCAGGCACTCGTCGAGGCCGACACCGTGTTCGCCGTCGCCGTCGAAGACCGCGGCGGCACCGTCACGGCCCACGGCTCCCCGGACCGGGCCGGGACCACCACCGGCCCCGAGGGGCGCGAGCTCATCGTCCCCGACCGCAGGGCCGGTACGCGGCGCACGCCGAAGGCGGACGCCGGCGGGCCGGGAGGACACGAGCGCACGCCCGCTCACGCGGCGACCGGCTCCGGCACGACCGGGGCCCTTCCCGCCGACTTCGGCGGGAAGGGCCCCTTCTTCCGTTTCGGTGGTCCCGGAGCCTGCTGTTCCGGGACATCCGCGTCACGCCGGTCACCCGGGACAGCCGGGACCACGGGCTCCCGGCACGCGCCCGCACGTCCGGCGGCGGCACGCGGTGCGGCCGGGCCCGGTGCCGGTCAGCCCTGGACCAGCGCGACGTCCTGTCGCTGCACCGCGTGGAAGTGGGGCAGCACGAGGATGCCCGTGGGGCGCAGTTCCACGATCGTGGCCTCGACGTGGGCCGGGCCGGCCTTCAGGGTGCCGGCGGACACGCTGCCGGTGTTCTCCCAGCGGTGCTCCTTGCCGTCGCACACCGCCCGGGTGCCGCCGATGGGGCGGGGGTCCGCGGACGGGCTCTGCCGCACCGAGGAGCTGACGTAGACCGGTCCGGTGCCGGCGTCGCAGCGGTACGTGCCGGAGAGGGTGACGAACCCGTCGGCGATCCGGCCCACGGAGTCCACCGTCACGGTCTCGGAGGGGGCGGCCGACGCCTCGGGCGCGGCCGCGGCGGAGCCGAACAACAGCGTCACGGCGCCGGCCAGGACGCCGAGAACAGGATTCGCAGACATGGGGAAACCTCCCGAATTGAGTGGAATGGGGCCTCCACCAGTACCGGGCGGACGGGTCCGGGGCCGTCATCCTCACCCCTTCGGTGGCGAGTCCGCACCGGCCGTCGGGGAACCGTCCCGGGATCGTCCGGAAACCGTCACGCTTCACGGCGGGCCGTTCCGATGAGTCCGCGGCGGGAGGACGGTCTACCCGTACGACCCGTCCGGACACGACCCGTCCGGGTCCTTCCAGCGACACGGAGGTGCGCCATGTGTGCCCACCAGCCTTCCTGCCGGCGGACCGAGTCCCCCGCCCCGCACGTGGTGGCCGCCCACCCCGAGCAGGGCTGGTGTGTTAACTGCACCTTCTTGAGGTCGTTGGGCACTGCGATGTCCGACTGCCCAAGGAGTTCTGTGTGACGTCGCACCTGCGCAACCAGCTGATGGAGGGGCGGGCCGTCCTGCCCCGCGTCGGCTCGGTCGTTCAGCTGGAGACCCAGCACCCGGCGTACGCCGTACTCGACCCCGCTGGAAGTCCGGTCGAGTCGGTGACGCCCTACCTGCGGGACCTCGCTCTGAACGACAACAGCCCAGCAACCAGCCGCAGTTACGCCAACGACCTGCTGCGGTGGTTCCGGTTCCTGTGGCTCTTGAACGTGACCTGGGACAAGGCGACGGAAGGGGAGGTGGCAGTGATAGTGGGATGGCTTCGTACGGCACCGAATCCGCAGCGCCGCCGCACCCGGCCGGACGCGCCGCAGCCCGGCTCGGTGAACCCCCGCACCGGCAAGCGGTACCTCAAGGCCGGCTACGCCCCGGCGACGATCAACCACGCCCTGACCGTGGTCAGCAGCTTCTACGACTTCCACCGCGACCTGGGCAACGGCCCGCTGCTGAATCCGGTCCCGGTTTCGGAGGCACGGCGCCGGGCGCTCGCTCACCGCAGTCCGGCGGAGGCCGTGCCGGCCTTCCGCCGCTCCCGCCTTCGCCAGCGCGTCCCGGCCACCGAGCCCCGGGCCATCCCGGATGTGATGTGGGACGAGTTCTTCGCCGCCATGAACCACGACCGGGACCGCGCCGCGGTACTGCTCTACGTCTCCAGCGGCGCCCGCGCCTCCGAGCTGCTCGGCGTCACTCCGGCCGACGTCGACTGGCCGGCCCAGATCGTCTACGTCGTCTCCAAGGGCACGAAGCTGCGCGAGCCGATCCCGGCGAGTCCGCAGGCCCTGGTGGTGCTGGCCGCCTACCTCGACGCGATGGGCATGCCCGCCCCGCACGAGCCGGTCTTCCGCACCCGCCGCGGCCCGGACAAGCCGCTCACCTACTGGGCGATGCGGCGCGTCATCCAGCGGGCCGACGACCGGCTGGGCACGAACTGGAGCCTGCACGACCTGAGGCACACGGCGGCCGAGAGGATGGCGAACGACCCGAACCTGACGCTGGTCGAGGTCCGGGCCATCCTGCGGCACGCAGACCTGGCCACCACCGGCCGCTACCTGCACGCCCGTGTCGAGGACCTCTTCGCCGCCCTCCAGACGCACTACCAGCGCCCCCGCCTCCAGCCCGCCATTGCCCCTGGCTACGACCCGGACGACTTCAGGGCGGTGTTCGGTGGCTGACCTGAAGACCTTCACCGCCCGCAACCGCCGCGTCGACTACAGCGGCGACGAGCCGTTCGTCCCCGCTCCTGTCACGCGGTTCGCCGGCGCGGAGCTGAAGACGGCACCGGCACCGCTGCCCAGCACACCGCCGGGCCCGTTCGGGGACCTGTCCCGGGCACCGGCCGACGAGATCCTGCGCATTGTCGAGCGAGCCACCAAGGGGCAGCCGAACCCGGGGCGCCGTCGGAGGGCCGTCCAGCGGGTCTTCTCCGTGTGGGAGGAGATGCCCGGCGATACGTGGCAGGAGCGTTGGCTGGCCAGCGGCTTCGACGACGAAGGCGCCGAGTCGGTACGCGTCCTTGCACACGATGGCGACCGGCGAGACAGCTCAGACCTTGTTGCCGGTATCAAGCTCGCGTTCTGCCTGCGGGTCATCCGGCCCTCGGTCTCCGGGTTCCGCGCGAACAAGTTCCTGGACTACCCGCAGCGATTCCGTAAGCTTCAGTCCGATCCGCTGTTGGAGAAGTTCTTCGCCGCGGCCGATGCCTTCGACTTCCACCACATGCACCGGCTCCGGGCGAAGTTCGACTTGGCGGCCGCCCTGACCACGCAGGGCATCACGCTGGAGGACCTGACTCCATCGGCGCTGCTGCACTACGGCATGGAGTCGAAGCGTCTCGGCGTGACCCACGGCAGCAAGGCAGGCGCCACCCGTTTCGCGGGCCTTGGCACCTGGCAGGTGCTGCACCAGATGGGCCACTTCCCGCCCGGCACCCCGCCGACCCTGCGGGCCTACGTCTATCGCGGCCAGCTCACCATCACCCAGCTCGTCGACCGCTACCCCATCCAGCACCAGGGCGTCCGCCAGCTGCTGATCGACTACCTGACCCGGCGCCGGGCCGGAACCGACTACACCACCATCACGACCCTGGCCCGCCGGCTCGCGAGCACGTTCTGGGCCAAGGTCGAGAAGATCAACCCGGGCCAGCAGGACCTGGCGCTGAGCCCCGAGGTCTATGACCAGTGGCGCGAGGCCATCAAGCGGTGGGACCGCGACGAGCGCCGCACCCGCGCGGACGACTCCGGCATCCTCCTGGCGGTCCGCGCCCTCTACCTCGACCTGCACAGCTGGGCCATCGACGAGCCCGAGCAGTGGGCCCAGTGGGTCGTGCCCTGCCCGATCCGGCCGAAGGAACTCAAGGGGTTCGCCAAGCGCAAGCGGGAGATCCACCAGCGGATGTCCGACCGCATCCGGGTCCGCCAGCCGCTGCTGCCCACCCTGGTCGCGCACGTCGAAGGCCGCTACGAGCACTTAACGGGCCTGCTCCACAAGGCCCGCGCGGTCGAGCTCGGAGAGACCTTCGAGCTCGACGGGCACTCCTACCGGCGCACGGACAGCGACCGCGATCGCACCTGGGCCAAGAGCCAGGACGAGCCGCCCGTCCGCGTCACCGACGAGGACGGGCGGGTCCTCAACGTCACGCTCGCCGAGGACACCGCGTTCTGGGAATGGGCCGGCCTGGAGATCCTCCGTCACAGCGGCATCCGCGTCGAAGAGCTCTGCGAGCTCACCCACCTGAGCATCCGCCAGTATCGGCGCCCGAACAACGAGGTCATCGCCCTGCTCGTCATCGCTCCGTCCAAGAGCGAGCGCGAGCGCGTCATTCCGATGTCCGCGGACCTGTTCCACGCGGTCGCTCAGATCATCCGCCGCCTCACCCCCGACGGCCGGCCGGTCCGCCTGCTCAACCGCTACGACCCTCACGAGAAGACCTGGTCGGAGCCCATGCCGTTCCTCATGCAACGGCAGAACGGCACGCAGAGATCAGTGATCTCCCCGACCACGTTCATCCACATGTTCGCCCGCAGCTGCGAGGAACTGGCCGAGACCCACCGAGCCTTCGCCGACATGACCTTCACGCCGCACGACTTCCGGCGGCTCTTCGCCACCGAGATCGTCAACGGCGGCCTGCCCATCCATATCGGCGCCGCCCTGCTCGGCCACCTGAACCTTCAGACCCTCCAGGGCTACGTCGCGGTCTTCGCCGAGGACATCGTCGCCAACTACCAGCGGTTCCTGAACCACCGCCGATCACTCCGACCGGAGATCGAATACACCGAGGTCACGCCCGAGGAGTGGGCCGACTTCGAGGAGCACTTCGACAAGCGCAAGGTCGAACTCGGCAACTGCGCCCGCCCCTACGGCACCCCCTGCAACCACGAACACGCCTGCATCCGCTGCCCGATGCTCCAGGTCAACCCCAAGATGCTGCCCCGCCTCGCGGAGATCGAGCGGGACCTCCTCCTGCGCCGCAAGCGGGCCCAGGAGGAGCACTGGCTCGGCGAGGTCGAAGGCATCGACTCGACGCTGACCTTCCTCCGCGCCAAGCAAGCCGAGGCCGCCCGACTCGTCAAGAGGCCCGTCGCCGACCTCGGCATCCCACGCCCCGATTCACCAGGAACTTGACCTCGGGCTTTCCCGAGGCTCTATCGCCAATGTGTCCGCTCACGCACCCAATGGAGTGCAGCTTGACCCTGAGCACGCTGAAAGTCCCGCACCGTCGGCAGCCCCGGCGGCGGGGCCTGCACGGACTGACGAAGGAAGTATCCAGCCATAGCGATGAGCACGGTGGTGACATCTTCCGGGTCAGCACCACGAGCGAACAGGTGCTGATCAAGAAGACTCACCGCATCCGGGGCGCCCTGCATGATCACGCTCGGGCCCATCGCGACGACGTCAAACCACGAAGCTCCGACTGCGGCCCACGGCCAGTCGACGACCATGACGCGGTCGTCGGTCAGCAGAACGTTGTCCGCCCGCAGATCGCCATGGATCAAGGCACTACCGGCTGCAGCTGCGATCCAGGCGGCTTCTCGGTCGAGGAGGCGTCCCAGATTGCGTCGTGCCCAGGGATCGAGCCAGGCCAGGTCGTCTGTCCCATCCGCGGAAGCAGCGGAAAGCCGACGCCAGCCTTGGAACTTTTCGCCGAACCGATCAGCAACCGGTGGCGCCGCGATCGGCGAAGGATCGAGCAGCACGGACAGCTCGTTAGCCGCTGCAAGAACACGGTGGAGCTCGTCCAGCTGCCAAGGCTGGGCCGGCATTCTTCCGTCGACGTCTTCGAAGACCAAAACGACCCAGCCTTCGAGATCCAAGGTCATGAGCAGCTGCGGCACAGGCGCTGCGATCGGCAAGGCCGCGGTGATCCGCGCCTCGGACCGGTGGAGGTCAGGGGTGTCAGGGTTTGGTTCAGCGCCCACCGCCTTCACGAACACCCGTCGGCCGTCGACAAGACGCATGCGGGCTGCAACCCCAGGCGAGAAGCCACCGGCCTGGGTAACGGCGCTTTGCACAGGCGCCCCCAGACGTTCCTCAACCTGGCTTCGCACACCGTGGGGAACAGCCCACCAGTCCACACGCACACCCGCAGCTACAGGCGCACTGTCGGTCTTTGTGCTCGGTCGTCTCCCCATGGCGACATGATTCAGGTGACGCCCTCGGGCAGCAACGAGGTTTCCACGGCCTGCGCTCCTCCCAACACCCATGCGAGTGAAGTGCAGAGAAGGAGCCTGCTCTGCGACGGCTCGATCGTCTTCGACGACACCGGTGAGCTGCTCCCCGACGGCCGGGTGATCGCCCCGCACCGGGCGCCCGCCGACCGTCTCGTGGTCGCCGCCTGACCCCCGCCGCGCGCCGGACCTGATCCCGGCCGCCGCTCCGCTCACCCCTCCGCGACGAACCACCGCAGCAGGGAGGCGAGCCGCTCCGGCCGGTCCTCGGCGATCAGCGTGCGCGTGTCGTCGAGCTCCACCAGCCGGCCCCGCGGAAGCAGCTCGGCCAGGCGGCGGCCGTGCTCGCGGGGCATCATCCGGTCCTCGGTCGCCCAGACGACCAGCGCGGGCCGGTCGAAGTACCGCAGTCCCTGGGCGGCCTCGAGCAGTTCGGTCCGCCGTACGTGGGTCCCGTAGTGCCGGAAGTCCCGCCGGATCGCCGGGTCGGTGCGCAGGGGACGCAGCCAGCGGTCGACGATCTCGTCCGGCACGGGCCGCTTGGTGAGCGCGCCGAGGCCGACCGGCAGCCTGCGCAACGGTTTCAGGCCCAGCGCGCGGACCATGAGCGGGACGCCCCCGGGCACCCTGCAGGCCACGGTGATCATCTTGCCGGGCAGGCCCGGCGGGTAGTTGTCGAACGCCTCGCAGGAGATCAGCACCAGCCGCGCCAGCCGCTCGGGGTGCCGGGCCGCGACCGTCTGGGCCCGTCCGCAGTCGCTCTCGACGAGGGTGACCTCCCGCAGGTCCAGCCGCTCCAGGAACTCCGCGACCAGCTCGTTGACCAGGTCGGGCGTGGGCGGCCGGGTCATCGGCCTGCGGTGCGCTCCGTACGGCAGGGTCGGCGCGAGAAGCCGGTGGCCGGTGCGCAGTTCGGCGATGACCTTCCGCCAGACCGAGGCGTCGTGGACGAGTCCGTGCAGCAGCACGACGACCGGCCCCTCGCCTCCCGTGTCCTCGTACTCGACGGTGCCCGCGCTCAGTTCGATCTCCGGCATCCCGCCAGGCTAGCCCCGCTCCCTCAGGGCAGCAGGGCGAATCCGTCGAGTTCCACCAGCGCCCGTTCGTCCCACAGCCGGACCACCTCGACCACCGCCATCGCCGGGTAGTCGCGGCCCGCCAGCTCCCGCCACCGCCGGCCGAGTTCCCGGGCGTGGGTCCGGTACGCGGCGACGTCGGTGGCGTAGACGGTGACGCGGGCCAGGTCGGCGGGGGTGCCGCCGGCCGCGCGCAGGGCGGTGAGCAGGTTGGCCAGGGCCCGGGAGAACTGCTCGGGCAGCGTGTCGCCGACCACCTCGCCGTCGCCGTCGAGCGCGGTCTGGCCGGCCAGGAACACCATCCGGGTTCCGGTGGCGACCACGGCGTGCGAGAAGCCGGCCGGCGGGGAGAGGGACGGCGGGTTGACCCGCTCGGCGGTCACCGGTCCCGCGGACTCCCGTGCCACTGGTCCTCCGGGCTCCCGTGCCACCGGTCCTCCGGGCTCCCGTGCCACCGGTCCTCCGGGCTCTCGCGTCACCGGTCCTCCAGGCTCTTGTACAGCTCCTTGGCGACGACGCCCCGCTGGACCTCGCTCGCCCCCTCGTAGATCCGGGGTGCGCGGACCTCGCGGTAGAGGTGTTCCAGCAGGTGCCCGCGTTGCAGCGCCCGGGCGCCGTGGAGCTGGACGGCCCGGTCGACGACGTACTGCGCGGTCTCGGTGGCCAGCAGCTTCGCCATGGCGGCGCGCTTCGGGACGTCCGGCGCGCCCGCGTCGTACGCCGTCGCCGCCGCGTACACCATCAGCCGGGCCGACTCCGTGCGCAGGGCCATCTCGGCGACCTGGTGGGCGACGGACTGGAGGTCCTTCAGCCGGCCGCCGAACGCGTCCCGCCGGGCGGTGTGCTCGAGGGTGGCGTCCAGGGCCGCCTGCGCCATGCCGACCGCGAAGGCGCCGACGCTGGGGCGGAACAGGTTGAGGGTGCCCATGGCGACCCGGAAGCCGCGGTCCACCTCGCCGAGGAGGTCGTCGGCGGTCACCGGTACGGCGTCGAGGGCGAGGGCTCCGATGGGGTGCGGGGAGAGCATGTCGAGGCCGGTTCCGGTGAGTCCGGGGCGGTCGGCGGGGACCAGGAAGGCGGTGACCCCGCGGGCGCCGGCGCCGGGGGTGGTGCGGGCGAAGACGGTGTAGAGGTCGGCCTCGGGGGCGTTGGAGATCCAGCACTTCTCGCCGGTGAGCCGCCAGCGGCCGGGGCCGTCCGGGTGAGCGGCGAGCGACAGCGCCGCCGCGTCGGAGCCGGCCCCCGGCTCGCTGAGCGCGAACGCCGCGACCGCGCTGCCGTCACTCACCCGGGGGAGCCAGCGGGCGCGCTGGGCGGCGGTGCCGTGGGCGTGCACCGGATGGGCGCCCAGGCCCTGGAGGGCGAGGGCGGTCTCCGCCTCGGTGCAGGCGCGGGCCAGGGACTCCCGCATCAGGCACAGGTCGAGGGCGCCGGAGGTGAACAGGCGGGGCAGCAGGCCGAGGGCGCCGAGTTCGGCGACGAGCGGACGGTTGACGCGGCCGGGTTCGCCCTTCTCGGCGAGCGGGCGCAGGCGTTCGGCGGCCAGCGCGCGCAGCTCGGCGCACCAGGCGCGTCGTGCCGGTTCGAGCGAGAATGCGGTCATCGCCGGTCCCTTCCCTCGCCACCGGGGGCGACTTCCGAGGTTATCGCGAACCGTTGACTGCCGTCACCAACGCGATACGCTCCGGATGCGAGCCCACCACGCCGAGGGGGCGAACCGCCATGAACCCACGGGTCACCGCGCACGTCGACACCTTCGCCCGCGATCACCTCCCGCCACCCGAGCAGTGGCCCGAGCTCCGCTTCGACCTGCCGGAGCTGGCCTACCCCGAGCGGCTGAACTGCGCCGCCGAGCTGCTGCACGGCCCGCCCGGCGACCGTCCCGCCTTCCGCACGCCCGACGGCGGGAGCTGGACGTACGACGAGCTGCGCGCCCGCGTGGACCGCCTCGCGCACGTCCTCACCGGCGACCTCGGGGTGGTGCCCGGCAACCGGGTGCTGCTGCGCGGTCCCACCACACCGTGGCTGGCGGCCTGCTGGCTGGCGGTGCTGAAGGCCGGCGCGATCGCGGTCACCGTGCTGGCCCAGCAGCGTCCGCACGAGCTGGGCACCGTCTGCCGGATCGCCGAGGTCCGCCACGCCCTGTGCGACGTGCGGACGGTGGACGACCTCGCCAAGGCCGAGGTCCCGGGCCTGCGGATCACCGCCTACGGCGGCGACTCCCCCGACGACCTGCTGAACCGCCCGGCGCCCGGCACCCCGTACGAGGCCGTGGACACGGCGTCCGACGACGTCGCCCTCATCGCCTTCACCTCCGGCACCACCGGCCGCCCCAAGGGGTGCGTGCACTTCCACCGGGACGTGCTCGCGATCGCGGACACCTTCTCCCGGCACGTCCTGCGGCCGGCCGCGGACGACGTGTTCGCCGGCAGTCCCCCGCTCGGCTTCACCTTCGGCCTCGGCGGGCTGGTGGTCTTCCCGATGCGGGCCGGGGCGAGCGCGCTGCTGCTCGAACAGGCCCGTCCCGAGCAGCTGCTGGCCGCGGTCGCCGAGCACCGGGTGACGGTGCTGTTCACCGCGCCCACGGCCTACCGCGCCATGCTCGGCGAGCTGGACGGGCACGACATCGCCTCGCTGCGCCGCTGCGTCTCGGCGGGCGAGAACCTGCCGGCCGCCACCTGGCGGGCCTGGCACGAGCGCACCGGGCTGCGCATCATCAACGGCATCGGCGCCACCGAACTGCTGCACATCTTCATCTCCGCCGCCGACGAGCTGATCCGGCCCGGCACGACGGGGGTCCCGGTGCCCGGGTGGCGGGCGCGCGTGCAGGACGCCGACGGCCGGCCCGTGCCGGACGGGGAGCCGGGACTGCTGGCGGTGCGCGGACCGGTCGGCTGCCGCTATCTCGCCGACCCCCGGCAGCGGGAGTACGTGCGCGACGGCTGGAACGTCACCGGCGACACCTACGTCCGCGATCCCGACGGCTACTTCCGGTACGTCGCCCGCGCCGACGACATGATCATCTCGGCCGGGTACAACATCGCCGGCCCGGAGGTCGAGGACGCCCTGCTGCGCCACCCGGACGTCGTGGAGGCGGCGGTGGTCGGGCGGCCGGACGAGGCGCGCGGCCAGGTGGTGATGGCGTACGCGGTTCTCAAGGAGGGCGCGCGGCGGGACGCCGAGCACCTGCGCGCCTTCGTGAAGTCCGAACTCGCGCCGTACAAGTGCCCCCGCGAGATCGTCTTCCTGGACGCGCTGCCGCGCACCGCCACCGGCAAGCTCCAGCGGTTCCGGCTGCGTGCCCCGGCCGGTACCGGCACCGGGGACGACCAGGCGTGACGCCGGGGAACGGAACCGACCGGCACCACCTAAGATGATCAACGTGTCCGACCAGCAAGCCCAGCATGCTCCACGGTCTCTCATCGTCACGCTCTACGGCGCGTACGGCCGCTTCGTGCCGGGTCCGGTGCCCGTCGCCGAACTGATCCGGCTGCTGGCCGCGGTCGGCGTGGACGCCCCCTCCGTCCGTTCCTCGGTGTCCCGGCTCAAACGGCGCGGGCTGCTCGTCCCCGCCCGCACCGCGCAGGGCGCGGCGGGGTACGAACTCTCCCCGGACGCCCGCCAGTTGCTGGAGGACGGCGACCGGCGCATCTACGCCACCGCACCGCCCGGGGACGAGGGCTGGGTGCTCGCCGTGTTCTCCGTGCCGGAGTCCGAGCGGCAGAAGCGGCACGTCCTGCGCTCCCGGCTGTCCGGCCTCGGCTTCGGAACGGCGGCGCCCGGTGTGTGGATCGCCCCCGCGCGGCTGTACGAGGAGACGCGGCACACCCTGGAGCGCCTGCGCCTCGACGCGTACGTCGACTTCTTCCGCGGCGAGCACCTCGGCTTCGCACCCACCGCCGGGGCGGTCGCCCGCTGGTGGGACCTGGCCGGGATCGCGGAGCAGCACGAGGCGTTCCTGGACCGCCACGAGCGCGTGCTGCGCGCCTGGGAGCGGCGTCCGGACACCCCGCCCGAGGAGGCCTACCGGGACTACCTCCTCGCCCTGGACTCCTGGCGCCACCTCCCCTACGCCGACCCCGGCCTGCCCGCCGCCCTGCTCCCCGCGGACTGGCCGGGCACCCGCTCGGCGGCCGTGTTCCGGGGCCTGCACGACCGCCTCAGGGACGCGGGGGCCGCGTTCGCGGGGCTGTGACCGACGGCGGTGGGGCGGGGCGTCGACTCCCGAGCGTCAGCCGGGGCTTGGGAGCGTCCGTGCGGCCGGTCTGCGGGGGCCTGCTCCCGGCCAGGTACGGTGCCGGCCAGTCGGCGCCTGGCCCCGCGTAGCCCTGTTCGGCCGCCGCGTGGAGCGTCCAGTGCGGGTCGTACAGGTGAGGGCGGGCCAGCGCGCACAGGTCCGTGCGCCCGGCCAGGATCAGGGAGTTGACGTCGTCCCAGGAGGAGATGGCGCCGACCGCGATCACCGGGACGCCCGCCCGGTGGCGGATGCGGTCGGCGAACGGCATCTGGTACGAGCGCCCGAACTCCGGCTTCTCGTCGGCCACGACCTGCCCGGTCGACACGTCGATCGCGTCGGCGCCGTGCGCGGCGAAGGCGCGGGCGACGGCGACCGCGTCCTCGGCCGTGGTGCCGCCGTCGGCCCAGTCGGTGGCGGAGATGCGGACCGTCACGGGCCGTTCCTCGGGCCACACCGCGCGCACCGCGTCGAAGACCTCCAGCGGGAAGCGGAGCCGTTTCTCCGGCGATCCGCCGTAGGCGTCGGTACGGAGGTTGGTCAGCGGGGAGAGGAAGCCGGAGAGCAGGTAGCCGTGGGCGCAGTGCAGTTCGAGCAGGTCGAAGCCGGCCCGTGCGGCCCGCGCGGCGGCGGAGGCGAACTGCTCCCTTATGTCGGTGAGCTGGGCGCGGGACAGCTCGCGGGGGAGCTGACTGCCCGGCTTGTACGGGAGGGGGGAGGCGGCGACGAGGGGCCAGTTGCCCTCGTCGAGCGGCTCGTCCATGCCCTCCCACATCGGCTTGGTCGAGCCCTTGCGCCCGCTGTGGCCGAGCTGCACGCCGATCGCGGTGCCGGGGGCCCGCGTGTGCACGAAGTCGGTGATCCGCCGCCACGCCTCGGTCTGGCGGCCGGTCCACAGGCCGGCGCAGCCGGGGGTGATGCGCCCCTCCGGGCTGACGCAGACCATCTCGGTCATCACCAGCCCCGCCCCGCCCAGCGCCCTGGCCCCCAGGTGGACGAGGTGGAAGTCGCCGGGGACGCCGTCCACCGCGGAGTACATGTCCATGGGGGAGACGACGACCCGGTTGCGCAGCGTCAGGCCGCGCAGCCGGAAGGGGGTGAACATCGGGGGCGTACCGGGCGGGCAGCCGAACTCGCGCTCCACGGCCTCGGTGAAGCGCGCGTCGCGCAGCCGCAGGTTGCCGTGGGTGACGCGGCGGCTGCGGGTGAGCAGGTTGAAGGCGAACCTGCGGGGCGGCTGGCCGAGGTACAGGTCCAGGTTCTCGAACCACTCGAGGCTGGCCCGGGCCGCGCGCTGGGTGGACGCGACGACGGGCCGCCGCTCCGCCTCGTACGCGGTCAGCGCCTCCCCGATCGAGGGCTGCTCGCGCAGGGAGGCGGCCAGGGACAGGGCGTCCTCGACGGCGAGCTTGGTGCCGGATCCGATGGAGAAGTGGGCGGTGTGGGCGGCGTCGCCGAGGAGCACGACGTTGCCGTGCGACCAGCGTTCGTTGACGACCGTGCGGAAGGTGGTCCACGCCGACTTGTTGGACTTCAGCGGCCGTCCGCCGAGCGCGTCGGCGAAGATCTTGGCGCAGCGCTCGATCGACTCGCTCTCCTCCATCTCGTCGAATCCGGCGGCGCGCCACACCTCCTCGCGCATCTCGACGATCACCGTGGAGGCGCCTTGGTCCCGCGGCCCGGAGGGCCTCGTCGAGGGGCGGTGGCCGGACGACGGGCGGGCGTAGGGGTAGCCGTGCAGCTGCATCACGCCGTGCTCGGTCTCGGCGATCTCGAAGCGGAAGGCGTCGAAGGCGAAGTCGGCGGCCAGCCAGACGTAGCGGCAGCGGTGCCCGGTGATCCGGGGCCGGAACACGTCCGCGAAGGCCTCGCGGGTGGTGCTGTGCACCCCGTCGGCGGCGACCACCAGGTCGTGCGTCCGGGCCAGCCGCTGCACGTCCGGTGCCTCGGTGCGGAAGCGCAGCTCCACGCCGAGGGAGCGGCAGCGGTCGTGCAGGATCCGCAGCAGCCGGCGCCGGCCGAGGGCGGCGAAGCCGTGTCCGCCGGAGGTGTGGCGCGCGTTCCGGTGCACGATGTCGATGTCGTCCCAGCGCACGAAGTCCCGTTGCAGGGCCGCGTAGACCACCGGGTCGGCGTGCTCGATGCCGCCGAGGGTCTCGTCGGACAGGACGACGCCGAAGCCGAAGGTGTCGTCGGGGGCGTTGCGCTCCCAGACGGTGACCTCGCGGGCGGGGTCGAGACGCTTGAGCAGCGCGGCGGCGTACAGGCCGCCGGGCCCGCCGCCGATGACGGCGATCCTCACGGCTACCGCCCCCGCCACTTCGGGGGGCGCTTCTCGGTGAAGGCCGCGTGGAACTCGGCGTAGTCCTCGCCGTTCATGAGCAGGGCCTGGGTGGCGGCGTCCAGTTCGACGGCGGCGGCCAGCGGCATGTCCAGCTCGGCCGTGAGCAGCGCCTTGGTCTGGGCGTACGCCAGCGCCGGGCCGTCGGCCAGGCGGCGGGCGAGGGACCGGGCGGCCTCGTCGGCGCCGCCCTCGTCGGCGAGCGCGCTGATCAGGCCGATCCGCTCGGCCTCGGGCGCCCGCACCGGCTCGCCCAGCATGAGCAGCCGGGTCGCGTGCCCGAGGCCGACCACCCGGGGCAGCAGGTAGGCGGCGCCCATGTCGCCGCCGGACAGACCGACCCGGGTGAAGAGGAAGGCGAAGCGGGCACTGGGGTCGGCCACCCGGAAGTCCGCGGCCAGGGCGAGGACCGCGCCGGCGCCGGCCGCCACCCCGTGCACCGCGGCGATCACCGGGAACGGGCACTCCCGCACCGCCCGGACGACCTGCCCGGTCATCCGGTTGAAGTCGAGCAGCCGGGCGGTGTCCAGGGAGAGGGTCGCGCCGATGATCTCGTCGACGTCGCCGCCGGAGCAGAAGCCGCGGCCCTCGCCGGCCAGCACCAGGGCCCGCACGGCCCGTTCCCGGGACAGCTCGGCGAGCAGGTCGCGCAGGTCGGCGTAGGCGCCGAAGGTGAGCGCGTTGAGCTTCTCGGGGCGGGCGAGGGTGACGGTGGCGACGCCGTCGGCGAGCTCGACGCGCAGATGCTCCCAGCGGGCGGTGCGGGCGGCGGAGCCGGTGAAGGGACTCATGAGGGCGGCCTCCTCGGGCGGGCGCGGCACTGCTCACTGAGCTCTACCCCACGAAGCTATCACTCATCGGTGACCGTCGTCACGAGCACGCGATAGACCGTACGGGTTCACCGGTCCGGCGCCGTCACGTCCGTCACGGGCCGTCGACATCCCGGTAACGGCCGGAGCGGACGCGCGAGGCGGGGCGCCCGCGCGGGTATGCCGCCCGTCGCCGGGGCGGAACGCCCTGGACGGCGCCCGTCGAGGGCTCCGGCACGGCCCCCTCGACGGGGCCCGCCGGGCGCGCCGTACCATTGCCGGTTGAAAGCAGGACAGCCTGCTCCATGAACGGACCCGCTGTGCACGAACTCCCTTCCGCCTCCGCCTCCACCTCCTGGCGCGTCGCGCTGCCGCACACCACCGCGGCGGTGCCCGTGGCCCGTGCGCTGGTCCGTACGGCGCTGGCCGAGCGGAAGCACGCCGCCGACAGCGACACGGCGGAACTGCTGACCGCGGAGCTGGTGGCCAACGCCGTGGAGCACACCTCGGGGCGCGCCCCGATCGAGCTGGTGGTGGAGCTCCTGCCGACCGGCTGCCAGGTGGAGGTGCACGACGCCGACCCGGCGCCGCCCGGCGACCTCACCCGCCCGGACCTCGACGCGCCGGACCCCTGGCAGGAGCACGGGCGCGGGCTGCTGCTGATCCGTGCCCTGAGCTCGTCGTGCGGTCACCGCCCCACCGCGTCCGGCAAGGCGGTGTGGTTCCGGCTGTCGGCGATCCCGCGCCAGCGGCGCCCCGTCTGAGACGGCTCCCCGCGCGACGGGCGGGGCCGGGGCTCAGGCCAGGGTCGCCACCAGGACCGCCTTGATCGTGTGCAGGCGGTTCTCCGCCTCGTCGAAGACGACCGAGTGCGCCGACTCGAACACCTCGTCCGTCACCTCCAGCGACTCCAGGCCGTGGGTCTCGTACACCTCGCGGCCGACCTTCGTGCCCAGGTCGTGGAAGGCGGGCAGGCAGTGCAGGAACCTGACGTCCGGGTTGCCGGTGGCGCGCAGGACGTCCATGGTCACCGCGTACGGCGCGAGCGCGGCGATCCGCTCGTCCCAGACCTCCTTGGGCTCGCCCATGGAGACCCAGACGTCCGTGGCGACGAAGTCGGCGCCCGCGACGCCCTCGCCGATCTCCTCGGTGAGGGTGATGCGGGCCCCGCTGGACACGGCGAGCTCACGGGCCCGGTCGACGACCTCCTGGGCGGGCCAGTAGGCCTTCGGGGCGACGATGCGCACGTCCATGCCCAGCAGGGCCGCGGTGACGAGGTAGGAGTTGCCCATGTTGAAGCGGGCGTCGCCGAGGTAGGCGAAGGCGATCTCCTTCACCGGCTTGGGGCTGTGCTCGGTCATGGTGAGCACGTCGGCGAGCATCTGCGTGGGGTGCCAGTCGTCGGTCAGGCCGTTGTAGACGGGCACTCCGGCGTGCTCGGCGAGGGCCTCGACGGTGGACTGGGCGTCGCCCCGGAACTCGATCGCGTCGAACATCCGGCCGAGCACCCGCGCGGTGTCCCTGACGGACTCCTTCTTCCCGATGTGCGAGCCGCTCGGGTCGATGTACGTCGTCGAGGCGCCCTGGTCGGCGGCGGCGACCTCGAAGGCGCAGCGGGTGCGCGTCGAGGGCTTCTCGAAGATCAGCGCGATGTTCTTCCCCCGCAGGTACCGGCTCTCGGTCCCGGCCTTCTTGGCGGCCTTCAGCTCCGCGGCCAGTCCGAGCAGGCCGAGGAACTCCTGCTCGGTGAAGTCCAGCTCCTTGAGGAAGTGGCGGCCGGCGAGGGCGGTCGGGACTGTCGCCATGGGGGCGCTCCAGGGGTACGGGGACAGGGACGGCTGGAATTCTATACGAGATACAGAATTTCTATGCGACCCGGTGGTGTGGCCGGGGACCCGGTGGCGTGGCCGGGGCGTCCCGGTGGCGTGGTCGGGGACCCGGTGGCGTGGTCGGGGACCCGGTGGCGTGGTCGGGGACCCGGTGGCGTGGTCGGGGCCTCCTAGACGGGGTCCCGCTGCACCGGACAGCTCATGCAGCGCGGCCCTCCCCTGCCCCGCCCCAGCTCGCTGCCCGGGATCTCTATCACCTCGATGCCCTGCTTGCGCAGGTGCGTGTTGGTGGTGGAGTTCCGCTCGTAGGCGATGACGACGCCCGGTTCGACGGCCAGGACGTTGCAGCCGTCGTCCCACTGCTCGCGCTCGGCCGCGTGGACGTCCTGGGTGGCGGTCAGCACCCGGATCTCGCTGAGCCCCAGCGCGGCGGCGATCGCGCGGTGCATGTGCTCCGGCGGGTGGTCGGTGACCTTCAGCTCCTTCTCCCCCACGCCCGGCTCGATGGTGTACGAGCGGAGCATGCCGAGACCGGCGTACTGGGTGAAGGTGTCGCCGTCGATCATCGTCATCACGGTGTCGAGGTGCATGAAGGCGCGCCTCTTCGGCATGTCGAGCGCGACGATGGTCTCGGCGGAGCCGGCCGCGAAGAGTTTGTGCGCGAGCATCTCCACCGCCTGCGGCGTGGTCCGCTCGCTCATGCCGATCAGCACCGCCCCGTTGCCGATGACCAGGACGTCCCCGCCCTCGATGGTGGACGGGTAGTCGGCCTGCCCCTCGGACCAGACGCGGAAGGAGTCCCCCCGGAACAGCGGGTGGTGCCGGTAGATCGCCTCGAAGTGCACCGTCTCGCGCTGCCGGGCGGGCCACCGCATCGCGTTGATGGCGACACCGTCGTAGATCCAGGCGGAGGTGTCGCGGGTGAAGAGGTGGTTGGGCAGCGGATCGAGCAGGAAGTCGTCGAGCTCCATGGCGTGGAAGCGCACGGAGACCGGCTCCGGGTGGACGTCCAGGAACTCCCGCTTGGTCATCCCGCCGACCAGCGCCTGGGCCAGCTCGCGCGCGGGCAGCGTCTCGAACGCGGCCCGGAGGTGGTCGGTGGCCAGCGGACCGTACTCCTTCTCGTCGAAGACGCGGTCCAGGACGAGCGCACGCGCCGCCGGGACGTCCAGCGTCTCGGCGAGCAGGTCGCCGAAGAGGTGGACGGCGACGCCGCGGTCGCGCAGCACGTCGGCGAACCCGTCGTGCTCGGCGCGCGCCCGGCGCACCCAGAGCACGTCGTCGAAGAGCAGGGCGTCCTTGTTGCTGGGGGTGAGCCTTTTGAGCTCGAGATCGGGCCGGTGCAGGATGACGCGGCGCAGCCGTCCGGCCTCGGAGTCGACGTGGTAGGTCATGCTTCCATCCTGACCACCCGAGCGTGCGTTCACCCCTCTGCGGACGGGACGGAAATCGTCCCGCTTCCGTCACCCGGGTGCCCGCCCGGTGCGCTGCGGACGGGGCGGGGCAAGGCGACGCGGGGCGGGACGGAGCGGGGCCGTCCGTCCGGCGGGCCCGTGCCGGTGACGGGCCGCGCCCGGCCGGCCGACGGCGCGCAGGGTGCGCCTCACGCGCACGGTTCGGGGCGACGTGGCCGGCCGGGCTCCTCCCTGGGAGGAGCCCGGCCGGCCACGCGCACCGCGACCGCGGTACGGCCCCGCTACAGCCGCGGGTCCACCGGCTCCGACTCCAGCGCCAGCACGCCGAAGACCGCCTCGTGCACCCGCCACAGCGGCTCGCCCCCGGCCAGCCGGTCCAGGGCCTCCAGGCCGAGCGCGTACTCGCGGATCGCGAGCGACCGCTTGTGGTTCAGGAACCGGGTGCGCAGCCGGGCCAGGTTCTCCGGGCGGGTGTACTCGGGACCGTAGATGATCCGCAGGTACTCGCGGCCCCGGCACTTGATGCCGGGCTGCACCAGGCGGCCCTCGGCTCCCCCTCGCACCAGGGCGCCGACCGGCTTGACGACCATGCCCTCGCCGCCGCGCCCGGTCATCTCCAGCCACCAGTCGACCCCGGCCCGCACCGACTCGGGGTCGGCCGTGTCGACGTAGAGGCGGCGGGTGGTCTGCAGCAGGCCCGTGGCGTCGTGCTCGACCAGGCGGTCGAGCAGGGCGAGCTGCTCGTCGTGGGGCAGGGCGGCCAGGCTGCGGCCCTGGACGGCGAGGATCTGGAACGGCGCCAGGCGCACGCCGTCCAGGCCGTCGGTGCTCCAGCAGTAGCGGCGGTACGCCTCGGTGAACGCGGCGGCGTCGTCGGCCCGTTCGCGCTGGCGGTCCAGCAGGTCCCGCACCGCGACGCCGCGGGCCGCCGCGCCCTCCAGTGCGGCCAGGGCGCTCGGGAAGACCGCGCCGGAGGCGGCGCCCACGGCGGCGTACTGGGAGCGCAGCAGCCCGGACGCCTTCAGCGACCACGGCATCAGCTCGGCGTCCAGCAGCAGCCAGTCCGTCTCCAGCCCGTCCCACAGACCGGCCTCGGTGACCGCCGTGCGCAGCCGGCCGAGGATCTCCTCCGTGACGGCGTCGTCGTCGAAGAACGGGCGGCCGGTGCGGGTGTACAGGGACCCGGTGGGGCCCTCCACCCCGAAGCGCCGGCGGGCGGCCTCCGCGTCCCGGCAGACCAGGGCCACCGCGCGGGAGCCCATGTGCTTCTCCTCGCACACGACCCGCGCGACGCCGTCCTGCTCGTACTGGGCGAAGGCCTCGACCGGGTGCTCCAGGTAGCCGTCGAGGTGCGAGGTGGCGGTGGGCGCCATGGTCGGCGGAAGGTACGGCAGCAGGCGCGGGTCGACCGCGAAGCGGCTCATGACCTCCAGGGCCGCCGCCGCGTTCTCCTCGCGGACGGACACCCGGCCGGCGTGCCGGGTCTCGATCACCCGGCGGCCCTGCACGTCGGCGAGGTCCAGCGGGCGGCCGTCGTGTCCGCCGGGTGCCTCGGTGCGCAGCGGCCTGGTCGGCTCGTACCAGACCCGCTCGGCCGGTACGTCGACCAGTTCCCGCTCCGGCCAGCGCAGCGCGGTGAGCTTGCCGCCGAAGACGGCGCCGGTGTCCAGGCAGATGGTGTTGTTCAGCCAGGTCGCCTCCGGGACCGGGGTGTGGCCGTAGACGACGGCCGCCCGGCCGCGGTAGTCCTCCGCCCAGGGGTAGCGCACCGGCAGGCCGAACTCGTCGGTCTCGCCGGTGGTGTCGCCGTACAGGGCGTGGCTGCGGACCCGGCCGGAGGTGCGGCCGTGGTACTTCTCCGGCAGACCGGCGTGGCAGACCACGAGCCTGCCGCCGTCGAGGACGTAGTGGCTGACCAGGCCGTCGACGAACTCCCGCACCTCGGCGCGGAACTCCTCGCTCTCGCCGTCCATCTGGGCGATGGTCTCGGCGAGGCCGTGGGTGTGCTGGACCTTGCGGCCCTTGAGGTAGCGGCCGAACTTGTTCTCGTGGTTGCCGGGCACGCACAGTGCGTTGCCCGACTTGACCATGGCCATCACGCGGCGCAGCACGCCGGGGCTGTCCGGGCCGCGGTCGACGAGGTCGCCGACGAAGACGGCGGTGCGGCCCTCGGGGTGCACGCCGTCGACGTAGCCCAGCTTGCCCAGCAGCGCCTCCAGTTCGGCGGAGCAGCCGTGGACGTCGCCGATGATGTCGAACGGGCCGGTGAGGTGGGTGAGGTCGTTGAACCGCTTCTCGGTGACGACGGTGGCGTGCTCGATCTCCTCCACGCCGCGCAGCACGTGCACCTTGCGGAAGCCCTCGCGCTCCAGGTGGCGCAGCGAGCGGCGCAGTTCGCGGGTGTGGCGCTGGATGACCCGGCGGGGCATGTCGGCGCGGTCGGTGCGGGCGGCGTTGCGCTCGGCGCACACCGCCTCGGGCACGTCGAGCACGATGGCTATCGGCAGCACGTCGTACTGCCTGGCCAGGTCGATCAGCTGGCGCCGGGCGTCCTGCTGGACGCTGGTGGCGTCGACGACGGTGCGGCGGCCGGCCGCCAGGCGCTTGCCGGCGATGTAGTGCAGCACGTCGAAGGCGTCCCGCGACGCGCTCTGGTCGTTCTCGTCGTCGGCCACCAGGCCGCGGCAGAAGTCGGAGGAGAGGACCTCGGTGGGCTTGAAGTGGCGGCGCGCGAAGGTGGACTTGCCCGAGCCGGAGGCACCGATCAGCACCACGAGGGACAGGTCGGTGACGGGCAGGGCGCGGCCCCGCGGCCGCGGGGTCTCGGTGGTGGTGGTCATGCGGCCTTCGCCTCCTTCGCGGTCCCGGCCCGGAACACGGCCATCTGGGTGGGCGGCCCGACCTCGGGGTCGTCCGGTCCGACGGGCACGAACTCCACGCCGTAGCCGTGGCGTTCGGCCACCTTCCGCGCCCAGGCGCGGAACTCCTCGCGGGTCCACTCGAAGCGGTGGTCGCCGTGCCGGACGTGGCCGGCCGGGAGGCTCTCCCAGCGCACGTTGTACTCGACGTTGGGGGTGGTGACGAGGACCGTGCGGGGGCGGGCCGCGCCGAACACCGCGTACTCCAGGGCGGGCAGGCGGGGCAGGTCGAGGTGTTCGATCACCTCGCTGAGCACGGCGGCGTCGTACCCCTCGAGCCGGTGGTCGGTGTACGCGAGCGAGCCCTGGAGGAGCTGCACGCGCGCCGCCTGCCGCTCCCCCATGCGGTCCAGCCTCAGCCGGCGGGAGGCGATGGCCAGCGCCCGCATCGACACGTCGACGCCGACGATCTCGGTGAACGACGGGTCCCGCAGCAGCTCCTGCACCAGCTGGCCCTGGCCGCAGCCGAGGTCGAGCACCCGGGCGGCGCCGGACGCGCGGAGCGCGGCGACGATCGCCTCCCGCCGCTGCACGGCGAGCGGGGCCGGCTTCTCCTCGGCACCGTCCTCGGTCTCCGCCGCGACGGCGTTGTCGATCTCCTCGACGTCGGTGTCGTCCGCCTCGGCCAGCCGGACCAGCTCCAGCCGCTCCATCGCCTGCCGGGTCAGCGACCAGCGGCGGGACAGGTAGCGGCCGGCGATCAGCTTCTGCTCCGGGTGCGCGGGCAGCCAGCCCTCGCCGGCGCGCAGCAGCTTGTCGACCTCGTCGGAGGCGACCCAGTAGTGCTTGGCGTCGTCGAGGACGGGGAGCAGCACGTAGAGGTGGCGCAGGGCCTCGGCGAGGGTGAGCGTGTCCGCCTCCAGGACCAGACGCACGTACCGCGAGTCGCCCCACTCGGGGAACTCGGCGTCCAGCGCCACGGGTTCGGCGGTGACCGTCCAGCCGAGCGGCTCGAAGAGCCGGCGGACGAGGTCGGGGCCGCCGCGGGCGGGCAGCGCGGGTACCTCGATGCGCAACGGGCGCGGCTGCGCCGGGAGTTCCGGGCGGGCGTTGCACACGCCGCGCATCGCGCTGGAGAACACGCCGCTCAGCGCGACGGCGAGGAGGGAGGAGGCCGCGTACGGGCGGTCGTTGACGTACTGCGCGAGCGCCGCGTCGGGTGCGCCGCCGCGGCCCTTGCCCTTGCCGCGCCGGACCAGCGCCACCGCGTCCACCTCCAGCAGCAGCGCCGCCGTGCAGCGCTCGGCGTCCGCCTCGGGGTAGAGGACGTGCGCCGTGCCGTAGGAGGTGGAGAACGCCTGCGCCTTCTCGGGATGCTTGTGCAGCAGGAAACCGAGGTCGGTCGCGGGGCGCTCGGGAGCGCCGGTGGTACTGATCGTCAGGAACACGGTGGTTACACCTCGAGACCCTTCTGAACTGCGCGTACGCGCGGGGATCCGGCGCGCGGTGCCAACGTACCGGGAACGGCGCGGGAGGCCTGCGGAATTATTCGGGCGGGACGGTCCGGGCGCGCGGGCACGGCGAACGGGACCGCCCCGCAGGGGGCGGTCCCGTTGCGGCCGGACGCGTCACGCGGCGGGCGTCACGCCAGCTGGGACTGGACCTGGGAGGAGATCAGCTCCAGGTGGTCGAGGTCGTCCAGGTCGAGGAGCTGGAGGTAGATCCGGCCGGCGCCGATCTCGGCGTAGCGGCCGATCTTGTCGACGATCTCGGCCGGGGAGCCCGCCAGGCCGTTGGCCTTGAGCTCGTCGACCTCGCGGCCGATCGCGGCGGCGCGGCGGGCGACCTCCTGGTCGTCCTTGCCGGCGCAGACGACGAGGGCGTTGGAGTAGACGAGGTCGCCCGGGTCGCGGCCGGCCTCCCGGGCGGCGGCGCGGACCCGGCCGAACTGGCGCTCGCTGTCCTCGACCGAGGCGAACGGCATGTTGAACTCGTCGGCGTACCGGGCGGCCAGCCGCGGGGTGCGGGTCGCTCCGTGGCCGCCGATGAGCACCGGCACCTTGCGCTGGGCCGGCTTGGGGAGCGCCGGGGACCGCGTGAGGTCGTAGTACGTGCCGTGGAAGTCGAAGGTCTCGCCGACCTCGGTGGCCCACAGCCCGGTGACGATCTCCAGCTGCTCCTCGAGGCGGCCGAACTTCTCCTTCGGGAAGGGGATGCCGTACGCCTTGTGCTCCTCCTCGAACCAGCCCGCGCCCAGGCCCAGCTCGACGCGGCCGCCGGACATCTGGTCGACCTGCGCGACCTGGACGGCGAGCACTCCGGGGAGGCGGAAGGTGCCGGCGGTCATCAGCGTGCCGAGCCGGATGCGCTTGGTCTCGCGGGCGAGGCCGGCGAGGGTGATCCAGGCGTCGGTGGGGCCGGGCAGCCCGTCCACGGAGCCCATCTTGAGGTAGTGGTCGGAGCGGAAGAAGGCGTCGAAGCCGAGGTCCTCGGTGGCCTTGGCGACGGTGAGCAAGGTGTCGTAGGTGGCCCCCTGCTGGGGCTCGGTGAAGATACGGAGATCCATGCGTCCATCCTGCACGCTCGGGGCGGAACGTTTCCGCCCGGCCCTCCGGCGCGCTCCGGTCCGCGGCCGGTGACCGGTCCCGGTGAAGATCGTTGGCCTGGGCGGAGCCGGAACGCCCGGCCCCGTGCCGGCCGGTGTGCGCCGGGGCGTCATTCGTTGTCGGCCTCCTCGGGGGCCACGGGCCGAGGAGGCCGTCGATGTCCGAAGAGAGCGTGCCGCAGCAGGGCGGGGCCGGGCAGCCGGAGGGGCTGGTGCAGCGGATGGAGGAGCTGATGGCGGCGCTGAACGCGGAGCTGTCGGCCCTGGACGCGGAGCTGCAGGCGGCGGGACCGGTGCGGACCGACACCGGGGAGGACGGCGCGGCCCGCTGAACCGGCGGCGCGGCCGGCACTGCGCGAAGACCGCGCGGGTGGGCGGCCGGCGGTGCAGTGACCGTTCGGGGGGTCGGTGCGGGCGGCCGGCCGGTGCGGGCGGCGACGGCGCCGCCCTCGGCCGGTGTGCGGGCGACCGGTACGGGTGACCGTGCGGGCGACGGCGTGCGTCGTCTTCCACCGGGGGTGCGGAGGGGGCCGGTACGGCACCGGGTGGTGGTGCCGGTCACCGGGCGGATGGCCGGTGCGGTCAGCCGGCCTCCCGCTCCGGTACGGCCTGGTCACGGTCGGCCAGTTTGCGGAGCATCTCCAGGACGCGGTCCCGGGACTCGTCCGCCGCGTCGATGGCCTCCATGCACTGCCAGTACGTGGCCTCGTCGTCCGCGGAGCAGGCGAGGCCGACCAGGGCGATGCCGACCTCGCCGAGCAGGCCGCCGAGGTACATCAGGGACTGGCGGGCCTCGCCCAGCTCGGTGAGCTGGGCCGCGCGCAGTTCTCCCGGGCCGAGCTCGGGGGTGTCCAGCACCCCGCAGCCGCGGCCCGCCAGCTCCGTCAACCCCAGCGCCTCGCCCCGCAGTTCCGGTGGACCGGCGACCGCGAGGCGGCTGCCTATCGCCTGCGCGAGGGCCTGCGCCTGCCACACCTCGGCCAGCAGCTCCGCCGCGCCGCCGCCCGCGGCCAGGGCCCGCCTGCTCGTCACGATGAGCCGCACAGCGTCCATGCGCTGCCCCCGCCTTCTCCCGATCGAACCCCTCTGTTCACTACCCAGAGTGAGGGAGCGTGAGACAAAAAGCCAGAGGAAGACCGAAATCTGTGGACAACCATGGCCATCCGACCACCCGGCCGACCACGGAGAGTAAAAATGGAGTTCATCACTCCGTCGTCGGCGGGACACCTCCGGGACCGCGGAGCGGGAACCTGCGCTCGTTGCGGTCGATCTTGGCGGCCAGTGCGGTCAGCGGATCGATGCCGAGGACCTCGCACAACTGGAGGAGATAGGCGAGGACGTCGGCGACCTCGTCGGTCACACGGTGCGCGGTGCCGGGGTCGTCCATGACGCGGGCCGACTCCTCGGGCGTCAACCACTGGAAGATCTCCACCAGTTCGGACGCCTCCACGCTGAGCGCGGCGACGAGGTTCTTGGGCGTGTGGTACGGCTGCCAGTTCCGCGCGGCGGCGAACTCGGCGAGACGGCGCTGGAGTCTCGCCACGTCGAGGGGGGCGTCGTCGTGGTCAGTCACGGTTCAGACGTACCACCGTCACCCCGTCCACCCCGGCGGTCCAGGACGCGTCGCTCACCGCGCCGACCAGCCGGATGTGCCCGCGCTCGCACATCCTCGCCGCCAGCCGCAGCAGCTCCGCGCGCTGCCGCGGATCCAGGCCCCGGTCGAGTCCGTCCGCGAGCACCGTGAGGGTCTGGAGCGCGGCGGGGACCTCTCCGGGCGCGTCGACCTCCAGCACACCGGGGCCGGTGAGCAGCACCAGCGCGAGGGCGGTGTAGCGCAGCTCGCCGTCGCCCAGCAGCCGCAGATCCGTCCGGGTGCCGTCGCCCCGGGCGAGCAGGGCGCGGACCAGTCCCGTGCCGTACGGCTCGGCGAGCAGGTCGGCGACCGGTCCGGCGCATCCGGCGCGCACCGCGGCCACGAGGAGCGCGTGCCGACGGCCGCACTCCACGCGGGTGCGCCACAGCACGTCGGCGAGGTTGTCGCAGCCGCCGAGCAGCCGGCCGGTGCCGGTCGGCACGGGGGCGCGCATCCGGTCGGGGCGGGGGTCGCAGGGGAAGACGGAGCGCAGGGCGACCACCATCTGCTCGGCGGCGGCGAGCACCCTGCGCTGTCCGGGCGTCTTGCCGGCGACGCGCAGCGGCAGCAGTGCGGTGCCGAGCCGGTCGTCCGGCAGGGGGGCGCGGGTCACCGGGGTCGTCCCGGCCGTGTGCCAGGCGGCCTGCACGGCGCGGCGCCGGGGGTCGCGCAGTGCGGTCTCCAGCAGGACCTGCCCGTCCGCCGTGAGCCGCTCCCCCACGATCCGCAGCTCGGGTTCGGCCTGTACGGCGACCTCGAGCCGGACGGGGCCCTCGGGGCCGTCGGCGGTGCAGCCGATGCGGAAGCCGCGGCGGCGCTGGGCGTCGGCCCTGGCCCGCTCCGGCACGCAGGCGTCCGGGTCGGGGAACGCCTCGTCGAGTCCGGCCCCGCCGCCGAGCCGGGCGAGGGCCTCGTAGGCGCGCAGGGCGCTGGTCTTGCCGCTGCCGCTGGGGCCGGCGAGCAGGGTGAGCGCCCCGAGGGGGAGCTCGACGCCGCGGTGCCCGGCGAAGGCGGACAGCAGCAGCTCGGTGACGCGCGGCCGGTCGGGGTGGCCCGCGGTGCCGTCGGAGCGGGCGCCCGGCAGGGGCCGCGGGCCACCCCGACCGGCGGGCTCGGCGGACGGCGCGACCGGTGTCGGCGCCGTCTCCCGGCCGGGGAGGGACGGCGCCGCGCCCTGACCGGGGAGGGACGGCGCCGCGTCCCGGTCGGGGAGGGGCGGCGTCGGGCTCGCGCTCGGGGCCGGTGGTGCGGACGACGGGTCCGCGTCCGGGTGGGCCGGGGAAGGCGGGGGTGGCGGGGTCATGTGCGGGACGTTAGGGGGCCGATGCGGGGCGAACCGTTCCGCTCGGCCTGCCTTCCTACGATCGGGCGACGCGTCCTGCCCGAGCGCTCGCGCCCCCGGGCACCCCCCGCGCCTCCCCGCGCGCCGCACGGCGTCCTGACGCCCCATCCTCCGGAAGCCCTCGGAAACCTTCGGAGAGCCCCGGTGGCTCACACCCCGGGAACCCCGATGCCCTCCATCAGACCGGTCACCTCCGTGCCGGCCGGGGTCAGCAGGAACACGTTGCGGTCCACGCGGTGCATTCCGCTCGCCAGCCCGAAGACGACCCCCGTGCTGAAGTCCAGGACCCGCTTGGCGACCTCCGTCTCCGCACCGGTCAGGTCGAGCAGCACCGGTATCCCGGCCATCAGCGTCTCGGCGACGTCACGGGCGTCCGCGAACACGTTCACGCGCAGGACGACGAAGCGGCGGCGCGCCTCGGTCTCGGCCTCGGGCATGGAACGGTGACCCACTGCGGACGGCCAGGCGTCGCGGCCCCGCAGCGGCACGACCTGGGCGAGCCCCTCCCACTGTTCGTCGGTGACATCGTGGCTGTTCACCGGCATGCTCCGTCCTGGGTCGCACTGGCTGTCTGCATCGGGCAATTCTTACCCATGCTCACCCGTTCGGCCCAACAACGACACGGTCCGCCACCCAGGGGCACCGCCTGCCGGGCCCGCACGGCGTGACGCGTGTCCGCGCGGTCCCCGAGGGCCGGGAGCCGCCGCGCCGGGCGGGGCCGGCGGCAGTCCGGGGGCGTCTCGCCGTGCTGCTAAGTTCTACATTGCTGTAGAAGATTCAGGGGCCGCAGTGTGCCGCGAGGCGACCGGCCCCGCCCGATCACGGGAGTGCGCATGGCCCTGTGGGACCGCATCAAGGAGTCCGCGTCGCAGATGCAGACGCAGCTGGAGGCGAGGAAGAACGAGCTGAGGAGCGGCGCGTTCCGCGACGCGAGCATGGCCATGTGCGCCCTGGTCGCCGCCGCCGACGGAGGCGTCGACCCGTCCGAGCGGCAGCGCGTGGCACAGCTCATCGCCGCCAACGACGTGCTGCAGAACTTCCCCGCCGACGACCTGCGCCGCCGCTTCGAGGCGAACCTCGACAAGCTGACCGCCGACTTCGCCTTCGGCAAGGTGAGCGTGCTCCAGGAGATCGGCAAGGCGAAGAAGAAACCGGCCGAGGCGCGGGCCGTCGTCCAGATCGGCATCGTCATCGGCGGCGCGGACGGCCACTTCGACCGGGACGAGCGGGCGGTCGTGCGCGAGGCGTGCTTCGCGCTGGGTCTGTCACCGCACGAGTTCGACCTCTGACCCGGCCTCCGGCTCGGCTCCTGGTTCGGCCTCCGGGCGGTTCCGCCCGCCGGGCAGCACGGACGTCCACCGGACCGGTGCCCGGAGCACCGGTCCGGTGGCGCGGGAACACGGGCCGGGCCACGATCGTTGCACCCGATACCGACCACATGTGAGGAGTCACCTGCTTGTCCGCCAGATCGACGGACCCGCCGGGACACAGTCCCGGACCATCCCGCCACAGCACTGTTGACCGCGGCACCCGGCGGGGTGGTGTTCGATGAGTGCCGCCGAGGCCCTGCTGGGCCTGTTCGCCGTGTTCGTGCTCACCGCCGGCACCGGCTACTTCGTCGCCCAGGAGTTCGCCTACGTCTCCGCCGACCGGCTCGCGCTCGCCCGTGACGCCGAAGCGGGCGACCGGAAGGCCGCGCGCGCCCTGAAGGTGCTGCAGCGGCTGTCGTTCATGCTGTCGGGCGCGCAGCTCGGCATCACCGTCACCGGACTGGTCGTCGGCTTCATCGCCGAGCCCTCGGTGTCCGCGCTGCTCAGGCCCGCGCTGTCGGGCGCCGGCATCCCCGACGCGGCCGTGAGCGGCATCTCCGTGGTGCTGGCCTTCGTCCTCGCCACCGTCGTGCAGATGGTGCTGGGCGAGCTGGCCCCGAAGAACCTCGCGATCGCCGTGCCGGAACGGCTGGCGAAGGCACTGGCCGGCTCCACGCTGGCGTATCTGAAGGTCGTCGGGCCGGTCGTGCGGGTCTTCGACGGCGCGGCGAACAGGCTGCTGCGCCGCGTCGGCATCGAGCCGGTCGAGGAGCTGCACCACGGCGCCACGCTGGAGGAGCTGGGCCACCTGATCGGCGAGTCCCACGAGAGCGGCGCGCTGCCCGAGGACACCGCCGCCCTGCTGGACCACGCGCTGGACTTCTCCGAGCGCACCCTGCGCGAGGTGATGGTGCCGCGCGCGGACGCCGTGTTCGTGCGCAAGGACGCGAGCGCCGACGAGGCGGTCGGCCTCATCGCCGCCCACGGCCACTCGAACTACCCCGTGCTCGGCGACCACCCCGACGACGTCGCGGGGGTGCTGGGCGTGCGCGAGCTGATGGCGCTGCCCGCCGGCCGGTTCTCCGGCTCCACCGCGGGTGCGGTGGCCCGCCGGCCCCTGCTGCTGCCGGACACGCTCCCGCTGCCCGACGCGGTGGCGCGGATGCGCGAGCAGGACGACGAGTTCGCCGTCGTCCTGGACGAGCACGGCGGCGTGGCCGGCGTCGTCACCTACGAGGACATCGCCGAGGAACTGGTCGGCGACATCGCCGACGAGTCCGACGAGGTCGTCGAGGCGGCGGTCGCGGACGGCGACGGCTGGCTGGTGGACGCCGGCCGCCGGCTGGACGAGGTGGCCGAGGCGACCGGCGTCCACCTGCCCGAGGAGGACGACTACGACACGGTGGCCGGACTGATCGTGGACCGGCTGGGCCGCTTCCCCGCCATCGGGGACCGGGTCACCGTCGAGCTGCCCACGGGTGGCGGCGCGGTGATCGACGTGCGCACGCTCGACCGGCACGTGGCCGAGCGGGTGCGGATCACCCCCCTGGTGGAGGAGCGGACGAAGGCGGAGGGGTCCTCATGAGTTTCCCGACGGCTCTCTTCGTGACCGTGCTGCTGCTGGTCGGCAGCGGGTTCTTCGTGGCGGCCGAGTTCGCGCTGGTCGCCGCCAAGCGGCACCGCATGGAGAAGGCGGCGGCCGAGGGACGGCGCGGCGCCGGAGCGGCTCTGGCGGGGATGCGCGAGCTGTCGCTCATGCTCGCCGGCGCCCAGCTGGGCATCACGGTCTGCACGCTGGGCCTGGGCTCGGTGTCCAAGCCCGCGATCTCCCACGAACTCGACCCGCTGCTGCACGAGCTGGGACTGCCCGGCGCGCTCAGCTACGGCGTGGCGTTCGCCGTCGCGATGATCGTGGTGGTGTTCCTGCACATGGTGGTCGGCGAGATGGCGCCCAAGTCGTGGGCCATCGCCCACCCGGAGCGCTCGGCGATGCTGCTGTCGCCGCCCTTCCGGGCCGTGGTGAAGGCCGTACGGCCGCTGATCCGGCTGCTCAACGCGATGAGCAACGGACTCGTACGGCTGTGCCGGGTCACCCCGCGCGACGAGCTGGCCTCGGTCCACAACCGCGAACAGCTCACCCACCTGGTGACGGAGTCCGAGCGGCTCGGCCTGATCAGCGCGACCGACTCGCAGCTGCTCACGCGTTCGCTGACCGAGCCCGAGACACCGGTGCGGGAGCTGCAGGTCCCCGCCGCCGAGATCACCTCGGTCGACGGCGGCGCCGGCCTCGACGAGCTGCTGCGGGTGGCCTCCGCGCACGACCGCACACGGCTCCTCGTCCGCGAGGGCACTGCGGTCCTCGGCGCGGTGCACGCCCGTGACGCCCTGGTCGCCCGGGCCCGCGGCCGGGCCACGCGCGCCCGCGAGCTGGCCCGGCCGGTGCCGGAGCTGACGGACGGCACGACGGTCGCCGACGCGATCGACGCGTTGCGCCGCCGCCGGACCACCCTGGCCGTGGTCCGCGACGACGCGGGCCGGCTGACGGGCATGGTCGCGCTGGACGACCTGCTGGCCCGGCTGATGCAGCCGGCCGCGGGCTGAGCCTTGAACGGCCGCCCGTGCGACGGGCGGCCGTTCACCGCGTCCGCGTCGCCCCCTCCGGCGGGGGCCGGGTGCCCCGGGAGCCCCGGCCGACGATGCGCGCACGGGGATCCGGTCCTCGCCCCGGGACGCAGGAGGACCGGGAGGAGCGGCTGCGGGCTGCACGGGGCGGGGCGGGCGAGGGCGGACGGCCGCCGGGAGGCGGCGTACGCGAGCCGGAGCACGGCGACGGGTCCCCGACGAGCTGCGGGGCGCCCCGGACGCGGCCCCGGCGGCCCGCACCGGGAAGTTCGTCGCGGGGTTCGCCGGGGAGAGGACGCCCCGCCCCGGACGGCACACGGACGGGCCGGAGCGGTCCGGGCGCGGGCCCCGGACCGCTCCGGCCGCGGTGTCAGCCCGCGACGACCGCCTCCGCGGCCGCCACGCCGCAGACCCGGGCCGCGCCGTGGGTGGCGATGTGCAGGGCGCCGCGCGGGGAGGACTGCGGTACGCCCATCTCCACGACCACGGTGTCCGGGTCGGCGGCGAGCAGGGTGTCCAGGGCCGTGCGCATCCACGGATGCCGGTGCTCGTCCCGGACCACGGCGACGACGCGCCGGCCGTCGGCCGCCTTCAGCGCCTCCTCACCGGCGTCGGGGCCGGTGAAGAAGCCGGTGGTGGTGCCCGGCAGCAGCCGTTCCAGCTCCGCGCCGACGCCCCAGGGCGTCTCGTCGCCCACGGCGATGTTCGCACCCGGGTTGAACGTGGCCACGTGGACCGGTCCGGTGGGCGGGGCGGCGGGCCGGGTGCGGGTGACGGTCACCGCGCGGCGGGCCGCCGTGAGGCCGATCTCCGGATCGGACGCGGCCGCCGGGGCCGGGGACCGCCGTGCCCTCGTGGTCCAGTCGGCCAGGGCGCGGACCCGGGCGGCGGCGTCCGCCAGCCTCTCCTCGGGCAGTTCGCCGGAGCGGACGGCCGCGACGAGCGTGTCCTGGAGGCGCTGCACGATGCCCTCGTCGCACAGGCCGCCGCCCACGCAGATCGCGTCCGCTCCGGCCGCGAGGGCGAGGACGCTGCCGCGTTCGATGCCGTAGGTGCCGGCGATGGCGTTCATCTCCATGCCGTCGGTGACGATCAGGCCGTCGTAGCCCAGTTCGCCGCGGAGCAGCTCGGTCAGGATGCGCCGGGACAACGTTGCCGGGTGGTCCGGGTCCAGGGCCGGGACCAGGATGTGGGCGCTCATCACCGCGCGGGTTCCGGCGGCGATCGCCGCGCGGAACGGGGCCAGGTCCCGCTCGCTCAGCAGGGCCGCGTCCGCGTCGATGCGGGGCAGCGCGAGGTGGGAGTCGACGGCCGTGTCCCCGTGTCCGGGGAAGTGCTTGGTGCAGGCCACCACGCCCGCCGACTGCAGGCCGGTGACGTAGGCGGCGGTGTGCCGGGCGGCCAGGGCGGGGTCGGCGCCGAAGGACCGGACGCCGATCACCGGGTTGTCGGGGTTGGCGTTCACGTCGGCCGAGGGGGCCCAGTTGAAGTCGACCCCGCAGGCGGCGAGGCGGCGGCCCAGTTCGGCGGCCACCTCCCGGGTGAGCGCCACGTCGTCCACCGTGCCGAGGGCGTGGTTGCCGGGGAAGGAGGAACCGGTGCGCACCTCCAGGCGGGTGACGTCGCCGCTCTCCTCGTCGATGGCGACCAGCACGTCGTCGCGCTCGGCGCGCAGCCGGGCGGTCAGTGCGGTGAGTTGCTCGGGCGTGGCGATGTTGCGGCCGAACAGGCCGACCGAGGCGAGGCCCTCGCCGAGGCGGCGGAGCAGCCAGTCGGGGGCGGTGGTGCCGGCGAAGCCGGGCTGGAGGACGGTGAGGGCGTCCCGGGTCAGGGTGTCGGTCGTACCACTGGCGAGTGCGGTCATCAGGTGGCGTTATCCCTTCACGGCGCCCGCGGTGAGGCCGCTGACGGCCTTGCGCTGCAGGAAGACGAAGAGGATCAGGATCGGGATGGCGAACAGGGACGAGGCGGCCATGGTCGCGCCCCAGTCGTCGCCGAAGACGGTCTGGAAGCTGGACAGCCACAGGGGCAGGGTCTGTGCCTCGGCCTCCTTGTTGAGCACCAGCACGAGCGGGAACTCGTTCCAGGCGGTGATGAAGCCGAACATCGAGGTGGACATCAGGCCCGGCGCGAGCAGCGGCAGGACGACGCGGCGGAACGCGGTGAGGCGGCTGCAGCCGTCGACCATCGCCGCCTCCTCCAGCTCCTTGGGCACGGCGGCGACGAAGCCGCGCAGCGTCAGGATGGTGAAGGGCAGGATCATCATCATGTAGAAGGCCGTGAGCGGCACCAGGCTGTTCAGCATCGAGGCGTCCCGCACGATCATGTAGATCGCGATGACCATGACCTCCCAGGGCGCCATCTGGGCGAGCATGAAGCCGACGACGAAGCCGCGCCGCCCCTTGAACCGCATCCGCACCAGGGTGAAGGACGTGACCAGGGCGATGATCAGCGAGAAGACGACCGCGAGGACGGTGACGACCAGCGAGTTGCGGACGAGCGTCCAGAAGTTCTCGACGCCGGTCGCGGTCCTGAAGTGCTCGAAGGTGACGTCGGTCGGGAACCAGACCGGGGTCTCCGAGATGATGTCGCCGGTCGGCTTGAAGGCCGTGGCGAACATCCAGTAGACGGGGAAGACGAAGCCGATGAACAGGACGACGGCCGTGATGTTGGGCCAGAGCCTGGCAAAGAGCGAGCGCTTCACAGCTCGTCCTCCTCTTGCTTGAGCACGATCCTGAGGTAGTAGGCGGTCAGGCCGAGCAGGATCAGGATGGTCAGGACGGCGATCGCCGCGCCCATGCCGTAGTGCTGGTTGCCGACGCCCTCGACGTAGGCGTAGACCGGCAGGATCTCGGTGAGCCGGTCGGGGCCGCCGCCGTTGAAGGTGAAGACCTGGACGAACGCCTTGAAGACCCAGATGATCTCCAGGAAGGTCGTCGCGTAGAGGAACGGCCGCAGGAACGGCACGGTGACCGTGGTGAAGCTCCGCCAGGCGCCGGCGCCGTCGAGGGACGCGGCCTCGTAGAGCTCCTTCGGGATGGTGGTGGTCGCCGCGTAGAGGTTGATCGCGACGAACGGGATGGACATCCACACGATCAGCAGGGTGACGACGAAGAACGTCGACATCTGGCTGCTGGTCCAGCTGTAGTCGGCCATGGAGTGCCAGCCGAGCTTGTCCAGGACCCAGTTGACGACGCCGAAGCGCTGGGCGAACAGCCACTGGTAGACGGTGGTGGCGGCCACGACGGGCATGGCCCAGGCCAGCACCAGGCCGATCAGCAGGGTGAGCCGCATCCGCTTGCCGAGACGGGCGAGCAGCAGGCCGGTCAGCGTGCCCAGGACCATGATCAGGACGACGTTGGCCGCCGTGAACAGGATCGAGCGGAGGGTGACCCGCCAGAAGTCCTCGCCGGTGAGGACCTCCTTGTAGTTGTCGACGCCGTTCCACTCGGTGACGTGCTGGATCAGCTGCGCCATGTTGAGGTTCTGGAAGGACAGCAGCAGGTCCTTCAGCAGCGGCCAGCCCAGCAGCAGCACGGTGGCCGCGCAGGCGGGCAGCAGCAACAGGTACGGGGCGAGCGCGCCGGCGCGCGACGCGGCTCGCGGTGTCGGCCTGCCGGGTCCTGTGTCGTCCGCCTTGCGGACGTCCGCCGGGCCGGAGGGCGGCCGTTCGGTCTGCACGGTCATGCTCGCGCTCTCTCTTCTCGACGTACTCGACGCCGGGGCGGGGGCCGGCGAGTGGCCGGCCCCCGCCCCCATCCGTGCGCTCGCGCGCCTACTGCTGCTGCGCCAGGCGCTTGTTGAGCTCGCCCTCGACCTGCTCGGCGGCCTCGGCCGGGGACTTTCCGTTCAGGACGGCGGTCAGGTACGTCTTGATCGGGTTGGGGTCGTTCTCCACCGCGGCCCACTCGGGGATCAGCGGCGTGGTGCCGCCGACGGCGGCGGCCGGCGCGGCGGCCTCGGCGGGGGCGTTGCCCTCGAGGTTGCTCTGCAGCGACTCCTTGTTCGGGATGACGCCGTTGGCCTTGGCCAGCGCGCCCTCGAACTTGTCGGACAGCGCGATCTTCAGGAACTCCTTGGCGAGGTCCTGCTTCTTGCTGCCCGCGGCGACGGCGAGGTTGGAGCCGCCGAGGAAGACGCCCTCGGGCTTGTCGGCGGTCTCGCCCGGGATGGTGAAGTAGCCGAGGTCCTTCTCGATCTTCGGGTTGGCCTTGATCGCGGTGGCGGCTTCCCAGCCCATGCCGATGAACGCGCCGACGTTGCCCTTGGCGAAGACCTCGCCCTGCTGCGGGGTGGCCTCGTCCTTGTCCTTGGGCGCCTCGGACAGGGCCTGGAACTTCTTGTAGGTCTCCGTGGCGGCGACGACCTTCGGGTCGTCGAGGTTGGAGACGTACTTGTCGCCGTCCTTCTTGACCAGCTCGCCGCCCTCGCCGATCACCAGGCCGACGAAGTGGTACCAGTTCTGGCCCGGCAGGTAGATCGGCTCGGCGTCGGTCTTCTCACCGATCGTCTTGAGCGCGTCGTAGAACTCGTCGCGGGTCTTCGGGGTGTCCTTCAGCCCCGCGTCCGCCCAGACCTTCTTGTTGTAGACGACGACGCGGTTGACGACGTACCACGGTGCCGCGTACTGCTTGCCCTCGAAGACGGACGACTCGTTCATGGACTCGGCCCAGTCCTGGCCGATCTCGGCCTTGAGGTCGCCCAGGTCCGCGAGGCCGCCGGTCTTGGCGTAGGCCGGGGTCTGGGTGTTGCCGATCTCGAAGACGTCCGGCGGGTTCTCCTCGGACAGCGCGGTGGTCAGCTTCTGCTGGATGCCGTTCCACTTCTGGATCTCGAACTCGACCTTCGCCTTGGTCTTCGCCTCGAACTCCTTGGCGAGGTCCGCCTGCCAGTCGTCGGGCGACGAGCCGTCCATCACCCACACGGTGAGCGTCTCGCCGGCGTACCCGTCCGCGCCGGTCTTCTTGCCCCCGTCACCGCCGTCGTCGCCGCCGCACGCAGCGACGGAGAACAACGTGCCCGCGACACCGATCGCGGCTATCAGCTTGCGCTTCACGCGCCACCCCTCCTCAGGAATTGCCTTGCACACCCACGCCCTCGGCGGTGACCCTCACAAACGGCGCAACAGCTCGGCGGGCTGGGACCCGGCTTCCCCTAAATGGTTTAGACCAGCAAGGGGAGCTTGGCCTAGACCTATGGCCCTGTCAAGGGTCGTACCACCCCTCGCGGGTAACGACTCCGACACCCCACCGAGAGCCTCGAACTCCGCCCAAACCCATACGCGTCGACATTTGGACTAGACCAAAAAGAGGACGCGCGGTTATAACGGGTTCGCCGAGCGTGCGGCGCCGAACCCGGCGGTCCGCCGACGTGCACCGCGGCCGGCCCCTGCCGTCCGCGCGCCGGACACCGCAGCCGGAAGGCAGGTCATGAGCACGGACGTCAGCAGCGCCGAGGCCGCGTCGGGGGCGCCCGGCCTCACCGGTCGCACCGGCCGCGTTCCGAAGTACTACGGCATCAAGCAGCGCCTCCTGCGGATGACCGAGGCGCGCCCGCCGGGCTCGCCGATGCCGGCCGAGCGCCTCCTCGCCGTCGAGTTCCGCACCTCGCGCACCACCGTCCGCAAGGCCATGCAGGAACTCGTCAGCGAGGGCCGGCTGGACCGCATCCAGGGCAAGGGCACCTTCGTCGCGCGCCCGAAGGTGTACCGGACGCTCCAGCTCACCTCGTACACCGAGGACATGCGGGCCCAGGGCCTCAGCCCCGCCTCGCGGATCCTGGAGATCGGGTACGTCGCCGCCGACGAGGAACTGGCGGCCCTGCTCGAAGTGGGGCGCGGCGACCGGGTGCTGCGCATCGAGCGGCTGCGGCTGGCCGGCGGCGAGCCCATGGCCATCGAGACGACCCACCTGTCCGCACGGCGCTTCCCCGGCCTGCGCCGCAACCTGGCCCGCCACACCTCGCTCTACACGGCGCTCGCCGAGGTGTACGGCGTGCGCCCGGCGGAGGCCGACGAGACCATCGAGACCTCCCCGGCCACACCGCGGGAGGCCGGGCTGCTGGCCACCGACGTGGGTCTGCCGATGCTGCTGCTGTCCCGCCACTCCCGGGACGAGACGGGGACGCCGGTCGAATGGGTCCGCTCGGTGTACCGCGGCTCGCGCTACCGGTTCACGGCGGTCCTGACGCGCCCGGTGCCCTGACCTGGGCGGCGGCGCCCCGGCGGGACCGGCCGCGCCCCGGGGCCGGCCGGCCCGGACCGGTCGTCTCCGGCGGGCGCGGTCTCCCGCCCGGGGACGGACCGGTGGGCGCGAGGGCGGACCTGGTCACGACGACCGGCGCCCGGGCGGTCCGGGGCGGGGGACACGCCCGCCCGTTCCGCCCGACCCGCGAGGGCAGCCCGCTCGGAGACGGTGACGGCCCGGCCGGCCCGCGCCCGGAACCGTCGAGCAGGTCGCGGGTGACGCCGGGGACGACGGTGCGGTTCCCCGTAGGCCGGGGGCGGTCGGCGGAGTCCAGCGGTCCGGGCACCGCCGGCTCCGGGGCCGGGAGCCGCTGTTCGAGGTGCACGCCCCAGGCTCACGGGGACACCCGGTGACGCTCCCGGAACACCCCCGAACAGCGGTGTCCCCGGGGGAAGTTCCCCCGGGGACACCGCTCGTGCGCTGCCGACGGCTCAGGCGTCGGCAGCGGGCTCCTGGACGAAGCCGGCGTGCAGGCGCCGCGTGTGGTCCACGTGGCGCTGCGGGCCGGTCAGGGTGACCGTCGCCGTCAGGCGCGGGTCGGTGCTGGACGCGGCGAGCCGCAGCTCCAGCTCACCCGGCTCGACGACGCGGCGGCCGTCGCGGCCGGTGAAGGAGGCGAGGTCGGCCGGGACCGTGACGCGCACCCGGCGTGCCTCACCGGGGGCCAGCGGCACCCGCGTGTAGCCGACGAGGCGCTGCACCGGCTGGACGACGGAGGCGACCGGGTCGTGCAGGTAGAGCTGGACGACCTCGGTGCCGTGCCGTTCACCGGTGTTGCGGACGGTCAGCGCCAGCGAGAACTCGCCGTCGGTGGACGCCTCCCGCGCGTCCACCACGAGGTCGCTCCAGGCGAACGTGGTGTACGTGAGGCCGTGGCCGAAGCCGAAGGCGGGCGTCGGGTCGATGTTGGACACCTCGCTGGCGTGCGCGAGCCGCGCGCCGAGGTAGGTGGTCGGCTGGGCGCCCGGTCCGCGCGGCACGCTCACCGGCAGCCGGCCGGAGGGGGCGGTCCGCCCGCTGAGCACCCCGGCGAGGGCGGCGGTGCCCTTGACGCCGGGGAAGAAGGACTGCACGATCGCGGCGGACTCCGCCACGGCGCGGCCGAGGGCGTAGGGCCGGCCCGCGAGCAGCACCGTCACCACCGGCGTCCCCGCGTCGAGCAGGGCGTCGAGGAGCTGCTGCTGGGCGCCGGGCAGGGCCAGCGACTCGGCGTCGCAGCCCTCGCCGCTGGTGCCGCGGCCGAACAGGCCCGCGCGGTCGCCGAGGACGGCGATGACGACGTCCGCCCCGCGGGCCGCGTCCACCGCCTCGGCGACGCCGGAGAGGTCGCCGTCGTCGACGCCGGTGCCGCGGGCCACCGTGATGTCCGCGTCGGGGAACTCGGCGGTCAGGGTGTCGCGCAGGGTGGGCAGGTCGATGCCGACCGGGACGTCTGGGTGCTGCACGCCCACGTGCTGGGGGAAGGAGTAGCAGCCCAGGACGGCCGTGGCCTCGGTCGCGTTGGGGCCGACCAGGGCGATGCGGCGGGGGCGGGCGAGCGGCAGGGTGCCGTCGTTGGTGAGCAGGACGACCGCCTTCTCGGCGACCTCGCGGGCCAGTTCCCGGTTCTCGGGGCGGTCCAGGTCGATCTTGCCGCGCAGGGCCTCGGGGTCGTCGAGGTCGGCGCCGTCGAGTGCGGGCGGCACCGGGCTCCAGTCCGGGTCGAGCAGGCCGAGCATCGCCTTCTGGCCGAGGACGCGGCGCAGGGCGCGGTCGATGACCGACTCCGGTACCCGGCCCTCGGCGACGGCCTCGGCGAGCGGTGCGCCGAACGTCTTGACGGTGGGCAGCTCGACGTCGACGCCCGCCGTGAGCGCGGCGCCCGCGGCGTCCGCCCAGTCACCCGCGACGCCGTGCAGGGTCTTGAGGAAGGCGATGCCGAAGTAGTCGGCGACGACGGTGCCGTCGAAGCCCCAGGTGTCCCGGAGCAGTCCGGTCAGCAGGCTCTCGTCGGCGGCGGCGGGGACGCCGTCGGTGTCGGTGTAGGAGTGCATCACGGAGCGGGCGCCGCCCTCGCGGATCGCCATCTCGAACGGCGGCAGCAGGACGTCGGCCCGTTCGCGGGCGCCCATGGGCGAGGGGGCGAGGTTGCGTCCGGCACGGGAGGCCGAGTAGCCGACGAAGTGCTTGAGGGTGGCGACGATCCCGGCGGACTCCAGGCCCTGGACGTACGCGGTGCCGATCGTTCCGACGAGGTAGGGGTCCTCGCCGATGGTCTCCTCGACCCGGCCCCAGCGGGCGTCGCGGACCACGTCGAGGACGGGTGCGAGGCCCTGGTGGACGCCGACGGACCGCATGTCGCGGCCGATGGCGGCGGCCATCCGGCGCACCACGTCGGGGTCGAAGGTGGCGCCCCAGGACAGCGGGACGGGGTAGGCGGTGGCGCCCCAGGCGGCGAAGCCGGCCAGGCACTCCTCGTGCGCGACGGCGGGGATGCCGAAGCGGTTCGCCGAGGTGATGCGGGACTGGGTGCGCAGCAGGGAGAGCGCACCGAGCGCCGGGTCGACGGGTGCGGTGCCGAAGGGGCGGGTCAGCTGGCCCAGCCCGCTCGGCAGGAGCGCGTCGAGGTCGACCGCCTCCTCCATGTCGTGCTGGTGCGGGGCCACTTCGCCGCCGTTGGCGGACGCGCCGACCCACACGCCGTACAGCTGGGCGATCTTCTCCTGAAGGGTCATCGCGCCGATCAGCGCGTCGACTCTGGCGGCGACGGGGTGGGCGGGGTCGTTCCAGAGGGGGATCTCGGGGGTGGTCTCTACGGCCACGTCGGCAGTCACTTTCCTCCGACACCCATCAGGCCCTGGACCAGGGCGCGACGGGCGAACAGGTAGACGAGCAGGATGGGCACCATGGACAGCACCACGGCTCCCAGCAGACCGGGGATGTCGATGCCGTGTTCGGTCTGGAAGTTGTACAGGCCCAGGGTGACCACCTTGGTGGAGTCGGACTGGGTCAGGACGAGCGGGAACAGGAAGCCGTTCCAGGCCTGGAGCGCGGAGAAGACCACGATCGTGGACAGTCCGCCCCGGGACAGCGGCAGCACGAGCTGGAAGAACATGCGCCGCGGGGTGGCTCCGTCCATGGCCATGGCCTCGTACAGCTCCGGGGAGATGTCGCGCATCGCGCCGCTGAGGATCAGCGCCGACATCGGCAGGCAGAACGCGGCCGTGGGCAGGATGACGCCGAGCAGGTTGTCGTACAGCCCGGCCTCGCTGATCAGGTAGAACATCGGCACGATGACGGCCTGGGCCGGGATGGCGAGGCCGAGCAGGAACAGCCGGAAGATCGCCGACGTGGCCCTGGAGCGGCTGCGCACGATCGCGTAGGCGAGCGGCGGGACCAGCAGCAGCACGATGCCGATCACGCAGGCGGTGACGACGAGGGTGTTGAGGAAGTACTGGCCGAAGCCGGAGTCGAAGGCGCCGGTGTAGTTGTCCAGGGTGAAGCTGTCCGGGATCGAGACCGGGCCGTTCTCGGCGTAGTCCTGGCGGGTGCGCAGGGTGGCGGCGAGCAGCACGTACAGCGGCAGGCCGACCACGAAGAGCCAGAGGAGCGATCCGGCGCCGGCCACGTAGTTCGGTCGGCGCCTCATGACACACCCTCCATGGAGCTGCGCATCTTGTCGTATCCGGAGACCCGGACGACGATCAGCGAGATGATCGTGGCCGCGACGACCAGGACCAGGGCGATGGCGGAGCCGGTGCCGTAGTCGAAGCTCTTGAAGGCCTTGTCGTACATGTAGTAGGCGCTGATGGTGGTGTCGGTGCCGGGGCCGCCCTGGGTCAGGATGAGGACGGTCTCGAAGGTGGTCAGGCCGCCGACGATCATCAGGATCATCGAGGTGATCATCGAGTTGCGCAGCTGCGGCAGGGTGATGTGGAAGAACTGCCGGTAGCGGCCCGCGCCGTCGATCTCCGCCGCCTGGTACAGCACCTGCGGGATCGCACGGGCGGCACCCTGGTAGATCAGGGTGTGGAACGGGGTGAACTGCCAGGTGCTCACGAACGCCAGGACCCCGATGGCGGTGGCCTGTTCACCGAACAGGTTGCCGTCGCCGAACAGCCAGGCGGCGTCGGCCGGGATGCCGAAGTTCGGGTCGAGCAGCGCCCGCCACAGCACGGAGACGGCCGTCGCGGACAGCAGCAGCGGAATGAAGTAGATGACGGACAGCACGGCCCGGTTGCGCTGGTGGCCGGCGGCCCAGACACCGAGCACGATGCTCAGCGGCGTCTGGATGACCACGCCGAGCACGGTCAGCAGCAGGGTCAGCCAGATGCTCTTGACCATCACCGGGTCGTCCATCAGGCGCGACCAGTTGTCCATGCCGACGAACTGGGGCGAGCTGAGCCCGTCCCAGGTCATGAAGGACAGCACCGCGACCATGATCAGCGGGGTGATGGCGAAGAGGATGAAGAACACTGCGGCGGGCAGCGCCCAGGCGAAGCCGGGGCGGCCCACCGTCGTTGCGGACGAGGCGGGCGGCCGCCGCCGGGACTCCTTGCGGGGTCCGGCGGCGGGCCGTGCGCTCGTGATCTGTGTGGTCATGAGCCGTTCGTCACTCGGTCGGGAGGGCCTGCATGGCCTTGATGAAGCCGTCCGTGTCGAGCTGTCCGTTGAAGAACTGCTGGATGGCCTTGTGCATGTCCGAGCTCGCCTTCTGCGGGTACGCCTGGTCCCAGGAGAGCTGGAACGACGGTGCGTCGGCGACCAGGTCGTACTGGAAGCGCGAGTACTCGGGGTTGCCCGCGGTCTCGATGAACTTGTCGGTGTTGGTCGTGGTCGGCAGGTTGCCGACCTCCAGCTGCGCCTTGACGAACTCGTCGGAGTACATGAGCTTCAGGAACTCGGCGACGGCCTCGGGGTGCTTGGTCTTCTTCATCACCGAGTAGTAGTTGTTGGTGTTGCCGGCGATGTTGGCCGGGTCGCCCTTGCCGCCCTCGACGGTCGGGAAGGTGGAGTAGCCGAGGTCCTTCTCGGCGAACTCCGGGTGGTCCGTCAGCTGCTGGGAGTAGTACCAGGAGCCCATCAGCTCGAAGCCCGCCTTGCCGGAGGCCACCAGCTGGACCGAGCCGCCGTTGGTGTACTTGACGGAGTCGTAGTTCTTGCCGAAGGCACCGGCGTCGACGAGCTCCCTGATCATGTTCAGGGCCTTCTTGCTGTCCGGGCTCTCCCAGGCGCTCTTGTCGCCCTCGACGGCCTTCGCGAACAGCTCCGGGCCCGCGATGCGGTCGTAGAGGTACTGGAACCACATCTGCGTCGGCCAGACGTCGCCGCCGCCGAGCGCGATCGGCGTGACGCCGGCGTCCTTGAGCTTCCCGACCGCGTCCAGCAGTTCGTCCCAGGTCTTCGGCGGCTTGACGCCCGCCTCGTCGAGGACCTTCTTGTTGTGGAAGAGCAGGACCGGCTGGGTGCCGCGCATCGGGATGCCGTACGGCTTGCCGTCGACGACGGCGTTGTTGAAGACGGACGGCAGGAACTTGTCCTCCAGGTCCGGGTTCTTCTTGATGAAGTCGTCGAGCGGCATCAGCAGGTCGGCCTTGACGAACGGCTTGATGCTGCCGCCGCCCCAGTTGAAGAAGACGTCCGGGGCCTGCGGGGTGTTGATGATCGTCTGCAGCTTCTTCTGGTAGTCCGCACCGGGGATGGTGTCGAGGACGACCTTGACGTCGGACGTCTTGTTGAACGTGTCGACGATCTGCTTCTCGACCTTGTTGGTGGCGTCCCCGTAGACCAGGACATGGATCTTGCCGTCGTCCGCCGACGCCCCGCCGTTACCGTCGCCACAGGCCGAGAGGGTCAGTGCGAGGGCGAGCGTCGCACCGGAGGCGACCAGTCTGGGCAAGCGCGCACGTGTCTTCATCGTTCGCCTTTCGAAAGTTTCGACACCATTGCCGAAAGTCCATGCTGTCGCACAGTTAAGGTCAGACTGGTTTTTGGGTCAATGGTCTTGCGGGCACTGACCCAAACCGTTATCGAGCACATGGCCTATCCTGCTGACATGCACGATGACGACGGGGTGAGACCGCGGGTGACGCTGGCCGAGGTGGCGAAAGAAGCCGGGGTCTCACTACCGACAGTTTCGAAGGTCCTGAACGGCCGGTCGGACGTCTCTCGTGCCACCCGGGCCAGGATCGAGCAACTCCTGGACACCCACGGCTACCGCCGCCGGAAGCCCGGCGCGCCGCGCTCCCCCCTCATCGAGCTCGTCTTCCACGAGCTGGACAGCGTCTGGGCGATGGAGATCGTCCGGGGCGTGGAGACCGTCGCCCAGGAGAACCAGGCGACCGTGGTGCTCACCAGGAGCGGCACCCGGCACGCCCCCGCGCCCGACTGGATCGAGGGCGTGCTGCGGCGCAGGCCGCTGGGCGTCGTGCTGGTCTTCTCCTCGCTCCCGGAGGAGGTGAAGCGGCGGCTCGCGGCGCAGGCCATCCCCTTCGTCATCATCGACCCGGCCGGGGACCCCGACCCCTACGTGCCGTCCGTGGGCTCCGCCAACTGGGCCGGCGGCCTCGCGGCCACGCGCCACCTCACCGACCACGGGCACGAGCGCATCGCGATCATCACCGGGCCCGAGGACATGCTGTGCTCCCTGGCCCGCCTCGACGGGTACCGCTCGGCCATGGCGATGGCGGGCCTGGCCATCGACCCGCGCCTCGTCCGCTTCGGCGACTTCCAGGTGCAGGGCGGCTTCGAGCACGCCATGGACCTGCTGGACGGCCCCGACCGGCCGACGGCGGTCTTCGCGGGCAGCGACCTCCAGGCGCTCGGCGTGCTGGAGGCGGCCCGGGTCAGGAACCTGCGGGTCCCCCAGGACCTCTCGGTCGTCGGCTACGACGACGTGCCGCTGGCCCAGTGGTCGAGCCCGCCGCTGACCACGGTCCACCAGCCGCTGCGCCAGATGGCCGAGGAGGCGACCCGCATGCTCCTGCGCCCGGACGACCCGGGCAAGGCGGCCCAGCGCATCGAACTGGCGACGCACCTCGTCGTGCGGCAGAGCACCGCGCCGCACGGAGGAGGGCCCGAGCTGCGGCCGGCGGACGTGGCCGCGGCGGTCGGTCCGGCGGCGGACGCCCTCTCCGGGGCGGGGCAGGGGCCTCGTGGGGGCGGAGGCGGCTGAACCCGTCCGGCCCCGTCGGCGGACTCCGCCCCGGCCCGGGGGCCGTCCGGCCGGTCCGGCCGGACCACGGCCGCCGTCGCGCTGGTCCGCCGGATCGCGCAGGAGGGCCGGGGGATCGCCGAGGCCGGCCCGACGGCACCCGCGACATCCGCCGCGGTGGCACGCACCCCCGCGTCCGCGGGGCGATCAGGGCGCGGGCAAGACCACGTGAGGGCGGCGTGCCACCCCTCATCACGGGGACGTTTCCCACCATAGTGGGACGTCATGAGCACGGAACCGAGCGAACGGCTCCATCCGGAGCCCCCTCCCGCCCCCTCCGCGGCCGACGGTCCCGACCGCGTCCTCGTCACCGTCGGGATGGCCGCCGTCACGGCCGTCGTCCTGTGGGCCTGGCTCGGCGAGGAGTCCTTCGACGGCGTCTCCTCCACGAGCCTGACGTGGGTCCTGAACAACTTCGGCTGGCTGTTCGTGGTCGCCGCGGACGTGTTCCTGGTCCTGTGCCTGGTGATCGCCTTCAGCCGGTTCGGCCGGATCAGGCTGGGCAGGGACGACTCCGAGCCGGAGTTCGGGAACCTCGCCTGGGTCGCGATGATGTTCAGCGCGGGCATGGGCATCGGCCTGATGTTCTACGGCGTCGGGGAGCCGCTCACGCACTACCTGGCGCCGCCCCCGGCGAGCGGCGTGCGCCCCGGGTCCGGCGCGGCGGCGCGCACCGCCCTGGAGTACTCGTTCTTCCACTGGACGCTCACCCCGTGGGCGATCTACGGGATCACGGGGCTCGCCCTGGCGTACACCGTGTTCCGCAAGGGCCGCAGCAACCGGATCAGCGCCGCGTTCGTGCCGCTCATCGGGGCCCGGCGGGCGGAGTCGTGGCAGGGCAGGGCGATCGACCTGCTCGCCGTCTTCGCCACCGTCTTCGGCACGGCGACGAGCCTGGGCCTGGGCGCGCTGCAGGTGGCCGAGGGGCTCGACCTCACGGCGGGGATCGGCGTCTCCCGGACCACGGAACTGGTCATCATCGCGGTCCTGTCGGCGGCGTTCGTCGCCTCGGCCTTCTCCGGTCTGCACCGGGGCATCAAGTGGCTGTCGACGCTGAACATCGTGCTCGTGGCGGCGGTGATGGTGTTCGTCTTCCTGTTCGGTCCGACCGTCTACGTCCTGGACACGATCCCGGCGGCCGTCGGCGGCTACCTGCAGAACCTGCTGCCCATGGCCTCGCGGACCGGCGCCTTCTCCGGCCACGCCTGGCTGGGCGCCTGGACGATCTTCTACTGGGCCTGGTGGCTGTCGTGGGCCCCGTTCGTGGGGACGTTCATCGCCCGCATCTCGCACGGCCGGACCGTCCGCGAGTTCCTCGTCGGCGTGCTGCTGGTGCCGAGCGGGGCGACCGTCGTCTGGTTCTGCGTGATGGGCGGCACGGCGCTCCGGCTGGAGTCGACCGGCCAGGCGGACCTCGCGGGCGCGGTGGCGGACGGCGCCGAGGCGTCGCTGTTCGCGATGCTGGACGCGCTGCCGATCGGCACGGTCACGTCGTTCGTCGCGATGGTCCTGGTGATGACCTACTTCATCACCAGCGCCGACTCCGCGTCGCTGGTGATGGGCTCCCTGACCAGCCGCGGGGCGCTGCACCCGCCGTCGTGGCTGGTCGTGCTGTGGGGCGTGCTGATGGCCGCGGTGGCTGCGGTGCTGCTGGTGGTGGGCGGGCTGGACTCGCTGCAGGCGGCGACGATCCTGGTGGCGCTGCCGTTCGTGGTCGTCATGCTGCTGCTGTGCTGGGCGCTGCTGAGGGAACTGCGGGAGGACCCGGGTGCGGGCCCGGCCCGGCACCACGCCCTGCACGGGCTGCGGGACGTGGTGCGGACGATGGTCGGCGACGTCGTCACGGAGCAGGGCCGGGCGCGCCACCACCGGCTGCGGCGGGCGGCGAGGTCCCGCTCGGAGTCGGACGACGCACCCTGACGCACCGGCGCGGCCGGGTCCACGGAGCGCCGCCGTGGACCCGGCCGCGGTGTGCCGGTGCGCGCCGGTTCACGCCTGCGTGTCCGTGTGCCGGGACGCGCCCGCGTGCCGGGGCTGCGGGATGTCCGGCATCGGGGTCGACGTGCGTCCGCGCCGTGGAGAGCGCCACCAGGAAGCGGGGCCGGGTCCTCGCCGGACACGGCCCCGCCGGCCGACGGTGCGTCAGCCCGCCCAGACCTCGGCCTCGTCGGCCGGGACGGTGGTGGCCAGGCCCAGTTCCTTGCGGGCGGCGACCGACTTGTTCGGGTCGATGTCGGTGAACGCCGGGTCGTAGGCGGTGTAGAACGCGTCGGCGTCGGCGGCGTTCGCGGCCTTCTTCCAGTTCCCGGCCGCCTTCGTCAGCGTCGCGCGGAGCTTGCCGACCTCGGTGCCCCCGATGCCGTCCAGGCCCTCGACGTGCGCGTCGAGGGCGGCCGCGACGGCCTTGGCCTGCGCCTTGTAGCCGGCCAGGTCGTCCTCGACGGTTTCCTTCTCGGGCTGGTTCGCCCACAGGGCCTCGTAGACCGCGTTCGAACCCTCGAGGTACGTGGTCTGCTCGGGCTCGAGGGACTTCGCGGTGTCCATCGAGCCCTTGAACGTGCCCTTCTCCGCGGTGTAGGTGCAGCTCACCGCGCGGTCACCCGTCGCCCAGCTCTCCTTGGTCGGGGTGTAGTAGAAGAGGGCGACGCCCTCGGGGAGCGCCCAGGTGTCCGGGGCGTACTTCTGCGCCTCGACCGGGCAGCGCTCGTCCGCGATCGCCGCGACCCCGTCGTCGCCGGGGTACTCCTTGCCCGCGTCGATCGCGAACTCGCCGACCACCTGGCCCTCGTGCGCCTCGTCGCAGGGCACGATCTCGACGGCGTACGCCTCCCCCTCGGCCTTGCCGTTCGGGTTGTAGCAGTCGCCGAGGTCCAGCGAGAACACGGAGCGCTGGCGAGCCACCTTCTTCGCGCCGTCCTTGGCGCTGTCGACGGCGTCGGAGACCTCCGAGCATCCCACCGCGCCGATCGCGAGCAGGGCGGCGACGACGGACATGCCGCGAAGGGAACGGTGCGGGGCACGGATGGCCATGACGTGTACATCCTCTTACGTGATCTTCATATGGGTCGCGCGCATCGTATGCCATTCCCGTGACCCGGTCGCACGGGGGCCCTCGCCCCGTCGCGGCGCACCGCCCGCCTTCCCGTCCGGCAGGAAATCGTTTCCCCCGGCGGGCGGTCGCCCGACATCATGGTCGTCGGCGGATCCATGGGCGAAAGGGCGGGTGCGGCGGGGTGTCCGGAGGCGGACCGGCGGCTTTGACGGAACTGTGGCAGCGGCGTTGGCCCCGTTGCCCTCCGGTCGGGCACCGGCTTCGGGGCCCCTACCGGGATGTCTGGGTGCGCTTTCACAGCCTGCCGGGGTCGAAGCGGTACGCGGAGGACGAGAGCGAGTACGCCGTTGTCCTGGAGCGTTACAACACCGTCCTCGACGAGCTGTTCGCCGGTGCGGACGTGTACGTGATCACTCCCGTGTGGGCGACCGAGGACGAGGTCGCGTCATTCCGACCCGGCACGGGGTACTGGCGGAGCCTGCTGGTGGAGGACGATCCCGACCCCGAGTACCGCACGTACTGCCACCTCTCCGTCGCCCGCCGGCCCTGGCGGCGGGGCTGCATCGACGAACTGCTCCGGGACGTCGCCGACGACAGGGTGGCGGGGGTCCTCATCACCGACACCCGGATGCAGCGCGTCCACCACCCCTACGACGGTGGCGCCGACGTCTTCCTGGCCACGTCCGAGGAACGGGACCGCATGCGCGATCGGCACGCCGACTGGCTCTCCGACCATCCGTCGGGCCTCTGACCGGACCGGATCACCGCCGGCTCACGCGCCCTCGGGTGATCGGGTGACGGAAGCGGAGCGGTGCCCGTCACACGGCGCCCCGGCCGCCTCCGCCGCGCCCGCGGAGGCGCGGCGGTGAGTCCCGGAATCCTCTGACGATCCGCCAGGGGGGCCGGGCACGCGTCGAGCGGGCGTCGATGCCGACGGCGAAGCGCCGGAGCCGCACGGGAGGAAGGGCGGCGAGCGGAGCCCGGGTCCGTGGGCGCATGACGACGGACCCCGAAGTTCGGCCCCGCTCCACCCCCCGCGCCCCTCACTCCCCGTGGTACGCGCGGTGCGGGTCGATGAGCTCGACGTCGCGACGCCGGTCAGCCGCCCCCGCTCTCCCCGGCCTCGTCCGCCCGGAACCCGAGCGTCGTGTGAGCGCCGGGAATCCTGAGGCGTGCGGAGAGTCGCTGTCCTCCAGGTCGCCCGTTCGCGACGACCACGGCTGCGGGACCCGCCAAGAGGGCGGATGCCGCAGCCGGTTGTCCGCCGGACAGAGGTCAGCCGCTGACCGTGATGTTCGAGCTTCCGCTGCTCTGGTAACCCTCGGTGGCCATGATCATGTAGTACCTGAACTGGCCCATGTTCATGCCCGCGCGCGCCCAGGCGTCGAAGTGGTTGCCGGTGGTGATGGTGCCGGAGCCGCTGGTCACCTTCGACTGCCGGACGCTCCAGTACTGGTCGAAGGTGCGGGTGCCCTCGACGGAGGGGGCGTTGTAGCGCGTCGTCTTGTAGATGTCGTACGTGCCGCCGTCGCTGCGGACGGTGCCCCTGTACTCGCCGGTGGGCCGGTAGCTGCCCCAGTTGTCGACGATGTAGTACTCCACCAGCGGGTTCGACGTCCAGCCGTAGAGGCAGCCGTAGCCGTTGCCCGACGGGTTGAAGTAGCCGGTGTAGCGGACCGTCCTGCGCCCGCCGGTGTTCCAGCCCTTGCCGGCGACGAAGTTGCCGCAGTTGGTCCACCGGGTGCTGTAGCTGCCGCCGCCGTTGAGCGTCATGGAGACGGAGCCGCCGCCGTCGGTCCAGAACGAGTAGTACATGCCGTCGTAGCCGGTCTGGTTGGTGGTGATGGTGGTGGCGGCGTGGGCGGTGCCGGGCAGCAGCAGCCCGGACGCGGTGGCGAGCGCGACGGTGCCGGCACCACCGAGGAAGCCTCGTCGGCTCAAGCCGCCGAAGGGAGCGGGGTTCTGCTTGATCTGGTCCTGCTGCGTGCCGTCCTGCTGCATGCGTCCTCCCGATGAAGGCTGGTGGGGGCCGGGCGGCTTCTGCCGCCCGCGGCCTTGCATGGAACACGGCGGGGGTCGCCCGTCGTCGTGCCGCAACGACCGACCGCCGCCCCGGCCGCATGACGCGGGGGAACGACGGCCTCCTGTCGTTCGGTGGCCACAGTTTTCGTAAGACGCCATGAGCCTGTCAACAGTTTCGACATCCTTTCGGAAACACTCCCTTCACCAGAAGGGGTCCCGACGAGTACACCTTCGCTGGTCAAGCCGCCTCTCACACGAACCGCCGTGAGGGATGGGGTGGGGCGAGGAAGAGGCGTGACGCAAGCATGTGCACAGTATTCGAAACTTTCGAACGGACGTGGACGCGGCTGCGGCGGCTCACCACTGGACACGACTGCGCGCGAGCGGCCCGGCCCGGGTCACCGCGCACGACGTCGAGCGCCGGCGGCGCACGGGAGCGGACAGTGCCCTCAGCCGTCAGCCGTCCTGCGGCGCCCCGCCGGCCGGCAGCCGGAGCGTGAACACCGAGCCGGTGCCGGGTTCGCCGCTCGCCCCGGCCGTACCACCGTGCGCGGTCAGCAGGTGCCGGACGATGGGCAGGCCGAGGCCGCTGCCGCCGGTGCGGCGGCTGCGGGACTTCTCCGACCGCCAGAACCGGTCGAAGACGTGGGGCAGTTCGTCGGGGGCGATGCCGGTGCCGGTGTCGGTGACGTCCAGCACCACCTCGTCGCCGTCGCGGCGCGCCGCCAGCGTGACCGTGCCGCCCGGTGGGGTGGGGCGCAGGGTGACACCGGCCGCGTCGGCGGCGACGCGGTGGGCGGCGGCGACCTGGCCGAGGAGTTCGTCGGCGCGGACCGGTTCCCGGTGCAGTCGCAGGGTGCCGGCGTCGGCGTCGGCGAGGTCCTGGAGACCGTCGATGACGCGCTGGAGGACGACCGCCTCCTCGCGCAGGGAGGCGAGCAGGGCCGGCTCGGGTGGCACGACCCCGTCGCGGGTGACCTCCAGCCAGCCGCGGATATTGGTCAGAGGGCTGCGCAGCTCGTGCGCGATGTCGCTGACCATCGCCCTGCGCTGGGCCTCCCACCGGGCGCGGCGCTCGGTGGGCTCGTCGAAGGCCGCGGCGAGGATGCCGACCTCGTCGCGGGTGGTGACGGGCACCCGGACATGCCGGTCCGGCGGCTGCCGGGCGGCCTCGGTCAGTGCGCGCAGCGGCCGGACCAGCCGGGTGGCGACGGCCGCTGTCACCACCACCGTGACGGCGAGCACCAGACCGGCGGCGACGGCGACCTCGGTCCGGTTCGCCGGGGACAGGTCGAAGCGCACGGCGGGCCGGTCCCCGACGCCCAGGTACAGGTCGGCGGCCGGGGCGACATGCTTCGACCAGGTCTCGGACCCGAGTCCGGGCAGTTGCCGGGGGGCCGCGTCGAGCGTGATGTCGGGTGCGGGCGACTGCTGCCGCGGCGTCTCGGCGGCGGGCCGGCGGTCTCGGTTCCGCATCCGGCGACCAGGAAGGCGGCGATCAGGAGAGCGGTGACCCGGGGGTTCGGCGTGATCACGCGTCGACCTTGACGGACACTTGTCTGGAACCCGTCAGCGGCGCGGGGGAAGGACCGGCCGTGAGCGTCCGTGTCCGCCGCGTGGACGAGTGGCCCGAGGCGCTCGGCCCCGTCGGCTCAAGGATCGCCACGCACTCCACGTGGTGCGTCATCGGAAACAGGTCACCAGGTATGGGGGCGGGAGGATCTACGGGTCACATGGCGTTTTCCTGCCTCGGGCAGGAGCTGTGAGAGGCCTGATCGTCAAATGAGCGTCACGACCGGCGGACGCTCTCTCCTCCTCCGGCCGGTGCACCAGGCTGTGCGTGCTTCTGCTCCCCGTGGCCGTCGTGTCGCTGCTCGGGCGGCAGGTCAGCTGTCGGAGGGACTGCGAGATGCCCGGCGCAGCGCTCCCGCCACCGGGCCGCCCCGGACGGAACCCGGGCGAACCCGGGCCCCGTTCGTACGGGCCGACCCGGTGGGCCGGTGATGAGGCCGGACATCAGCAACGACTCGTCGCCGAGTTTCACCCCGCGCACGTCTGCGTCCGGCCCTGGGCGCCTGCCGGGCCGTGGCTCAGGCGTCGATGATGACGGGGATGATGAGGGGTTTGCGGCGGTGGGTGCGGAACGCCCAGTTCGCCACGGCACGGGCGATGAGTTGTTCGAGCTGGCGCGCGTCCCCGACGCCTTCCTCGGCCGCGGTGGCCAGGGTCTTCTCGATGACGGGGACGACCGGTTCGAAGGTGGTGTCGTCGTGGACGAAACCGCGGGCCAGGAAGTCGGGGGCCTCGGCGAGGGCGCCGGTGTCCGCGTCGACGATCGCCACCACCGTGACGACGCCTTCCTCCGCGAGGGTGAGGCGGTCCTTGAGGGACGCCTCGGTGGCGCCGCCGACTTCCATGCCGTCCACGTAGACGTTGCCGGCGGGGACCTTGCCGGTGATGGACGCGCGCCCGTCGACGAGGTCGACGACGACGCCGTCCTCGGCGATGACGACCCGGTCGGGGTCGACGCCGGTACGGATGGCGAGGTCGGCGTTGGCCCGCAGGTGGCGCCATTCGCCGTGCACCGGCATGACGTTGCGGGGCTTGACGATGTTGTAGCAGTAGACGAGCTCGCCGGCGCTGGCGTGCCCGGAGACGTGCACCTTGGCGTTGCCCTTGTGGACCACGTGGGCGCCCCACCGGGTGAGCCCGTTGATCACCCGGTAGATGGCGTTCTCGTTGCCGGGGATGAGGGAGCTGGCGAGCAGGACGGTGTCGCCCTTGCCGATGCGGATCATGTGGTCGCGGTTGGCCATCCGCGACAGCGCGGCCATCGGCTCGCCCTGGGAGCCGGTGCACACCAGGGTGACCTTGTGGTCCGGGAGCTTCTCCAGCTCCTTCGTGCTCACGACCAGACCGGAGGGGACCTTCAGATAGCCCAGGTCACGGGCGATGCCCATGTTGCGGACCATCGACCGGCCGACGAAGGCGACCTTGCGGCCGTACTGGTGGGCGGCGTCCAGGACCTGCTGGATGCGGTGCACGTGGCTGGCGAAGCTGGAGACGATGACCCGGCGTGGAGCGGTCCGCATCACCTGCTCGATCGCCGGGTTCAGCTCACGCTCGGAGGTGGTGAAGCCGGGCACTTCGGCGTTGGTGGAGTCGGTGAGGAACAGGTCCACGCCCTCCTCGCCGAGACGGGCGAAGGCGCGCAGGTCGGTGATGCGGTCGTCGAGGGGGAACTGGTCCATCTTGAAGTCGCCGGTGTGCAGCACCATCCCGGCGCCGGTGCGGATCGCGACCGCGAGGCTGTCCGGGATGGAGTGGTTGACCGCCACGAACTCGCAGTCGAAGGGCCCGAAGCCGCGCCGGTCGCCCTCCCGCACCCGCACCGTGCGCGGCCGGATCCCGTGTTCCTTGAGCTTGGCCTCCAGGAACGCCAGCGTCAGCTTGGAGCCGACGACGGGAATGTCGGACCGCTCGCGCAGCAGGTACGGCACACCGCCGATGTGGTCCTCGTGGCCATGGGTGAGGACCACGGCCACGATGTCGTCCAGCCGGTCCCGGATCGAGGTGAAGTCCGGCAGGATCACGTCGACGCCGGGCTGGGTCTCCTCGGGGAACAGCACGCCGCAGTCGACGATGAGCAGCTTGCCGGCGTGCTCGAAGACGGTCATGTTGCGGCCGATCTCACCGAGGCCCCCCAGGGCGATGACCCGCAGCCCTCCTTCGGGAAGGGGCGGGGCGGCTTTCAGCTCGGGGTGCGGATGACTCATACCCTGACGGTACCCGGAGAGGGGGCCGGGATGATCCATCGCCTGCGTGATCTCTTCTTCCCGGCGGAGCGGGGCACCGGCAGCGGCTGCTCCGGGACGATCGGACGACACCGGCGGCCGGACAGGAGGGGGCGGGGCGGTACCGCCTTCCTCCGATACCGGCGGGCCCGCTCACCTCAGGCTGCGGTCGACGGACCGGGCGATCCGCCGGTGCGGCGGTATTCGGCGTTGATGCGCTGGGCTTCTCCGAGCTGGTCTTCGAGGATGACGATCCGGCACGCGGCCTCGATCGGGGTGCCCTGGTCGACGAGCTCACGCGCGCGGGCCGCGATGCGCAGTCGGTGACGGGAGCAGCGGCGATGACCGCCCCCGGAGCGCAGGGGTGTGATCAGTCGCGCTTCGCCGATGGCGCGGAGGAAGCCAGCCGACCCGTGCCTCGGGGCACACCCCTGGCCCGCTGCCGCCGCATGCGCACCCCCTGACCTGTGGCGCGGGTACCAGGGGAGCCGTGTGCGCCCGCCTCGCCCGGTCGCGTCACCACCCAAGCCGCCCGAGGGGGCCGGTGCATAGAATCCGATCCCATGCCGAAGCCTGACGAGTTGCTCGTTGCGATAGCCGCCCTCGTGGAGTCCGGGCAGAGCAATCAGATGTCCCTGAGCGTGGTCACCAGTGGTGCTGTCATCACCGGTCGGCTGGCTCCGGAAGCCATGTGGAGACAGAGGGTGTCTGAGGTGCTGACGGACTCCGCCGAACTGGGCGGTTTCTCCGCCGTCTTCGACACCCCCGCGCGGAGGGGCGGGCCGCCCACGCATCTGCATTTCCACGTCGCCCGGATCCTGCAGGGTGCGGTGGGGATCCCGGAGACAGGCGGGATGTACCGCGTCGCGATCGAGGACGTCAGTGCCTGGACCGTGGGCGACTTCAGCTACTCCGACCACTGATCCGCCGGCCCACGGCACACAGTGAGGTCCCACCGGCGTGCCGGTGGGACCTCACTGCTCTGTTCGGCTCACACCTGTCCGTGGGTCAGGCGGGCAGGGGGAGTGCCGAGCGTTGCGGGAGCCAGCTCGTACGGGCCGGCCGGGGGCATGGATGCGGCGGTGGGGCGGGCCGGCGGCCGGAACCACCGGAACGGCTCGGCCCGCCGGAGCGGCTCCCGGCCGATGAACCGAATCGGCTGCCGCCCCCGCCGGAGTCGGTACCGCCGTCACGGGTGCGGGCGAAGCGGTCGTTCGTGCGTGTGCGCTTCATGCGGAACCTTCCTCGATGCGGCATGCGCCAAGGAATTCCCGCAGCGATGAGCAGCACAGAGAATTGCAAGAATGGACCGACGGAATGCGAGAGTGAATCCGGACGACGGAAAATCCGCGCAGGCACAGGCGTTGGAATGAATGCGCGAAGCGGACGCGATGTTCGAGCGCCCGCCGCGGCCATGGAGGGACGCGTGCACCCCTGAAGGACGCTCCGTATACGGTGAGCCTACGGGTCTCCCGGCTGTCGTCCGCAGGCCAAACCACTGCGGGAAAACGCGAGCAGCTGGGGCCCGCATCCCGAAGGACGCGGGCCCCAGCTGCAAGTACGCGACAGTCGGCGTCAGGCGAGAACGATGTTCTCGGCCATCGGCCCCTTCTGGCCCTGCGCGATGTCGAAGGTCACCTTCTGGCCCTCGATCAGCTCACGGAAGCCCTGGGCGGCAATGTTCGAGTAGTGGGCGAACACGTCAGCGCCGCCACCGTCCTGCTCGATGAAGCCGAAGCCCTTTTCCGCGTTGAACCACTTGACGGTACCAGTAGCCATGTCTTTTCTCCTTCGGGGCAGTGCATCGGCGCCCGCACTGCACGGACACCGTGTCGCCGCGATGATCACTCCGTCCGGAAAAAGACCGGATATACAAAAGCACTTCCAGCGGCACAGGAGCCGGCCGGAGGCACTTGAAGTTTCGGGAACCACAACTGCAACTGAGATCGACAGTAGCACGCCGCAGCGGCCGGTATGCGGTAACAAATTCCACTCTGTTTATGCGGCAGAGAATCTGTCTGCCTGTTCCGTTGAAATCTCAGCTCGCGGGCACAGATATTGCCCCAGCCGGAGCGTAACGCTCCGTGGAGCCTCGGGGGCGCGCCCAGCGTAAGAGCCGCTCCCCGAGGGATGGTGCGGGCGTGGAGACCAGGGTGGCACCGGCAAGCGTCACGGCCCGTTTCCGGCGCACGCGCAGGAGCGGTCCTGTCGAGGACCATCGGGGACACGAGGAAATGGACCGGCTGGTGGATCAGTACCTGCCCCTGGACGACCTCCACCCGCGGAGCGCGTCCTGAAGCAGGTGGTGTGGCTGGACTTCAGCCGTGCCTTCGCGGAAGAGACGGTGCCGTGGCCCGCCGTACGAGCCCCGGTCCCGGACGGCGGTACGACAGACCGCCCCGGCGCGTCCGCATCCCGTCATCCCCCCGGCGGCCTCCCGGGAACGCCCTGCCGGGTGTACCCCTGAGCGACGCTCTGGGCACCGGCAGCCCGCCTCACGACGCAGAAGGTGATCGCGGCCCGGCCGGGATGCTCGCTACCGCTTTCGTGGCCGTCGCGGCACAGCGCCCCGAGCGGAACCGAGCGCCCGGAACCGTGTTCCTTGCCGGAGCCGCGTCGATCATCGCCGGAGTGCTGCTCTCGACGCGTCTGACCGCCGTCGCCGTCGCGCAGGTTCCGTCGGTACGCCTGGGCAGCGGGGCAAGCGGTGAAGGGGCCTCGTCAGCGCTCTGATCGGAGAGCACCGCCTCGGCGACGCCGCACCCGGGGCCCGGAGTCTCTCATCAGCGTGGCCGGCCCTGGTCCGGTCGCCGCCCGGCTCGACGCACGAACCGCACGGTCCCCCCTTCGTCCACGACCTGACACGCCACCGGAGCGAGCGTCACATCAGCGTCAGAACCGCCTGACGCGAGCCCTGCGAAGACCGGGAGCACCACGCGTCCGCCTTCCCGTCACTGATCGAAGCCGCAGGTCAGGGGCGTACGCCCGGCACCCGACCTGCTTCACGTCACGCGCCCACCAAAACATGTCGACGCGACCGGCCCGGATCCTGGGAGATCAGGGAAACAGCAGGTCAGATCCCCTTTGCAGCGGGCTCCAAAATAGCCACGCACTCCACGTGGTGCGTCATCGAAAAGGTGTCGAATAGGCCGGAGCCCGAAGAACGGCAGGTCAGAGCCACCTTCTCGGCTCACCACCCTGCTCGCTGACGTCGAGAGCGTCAGACGAGCGTCACGAAGAACCTCACCCTCTGCCGCGACGTACTCGCCATTAGTCCCTCGTGGAGAGCGATCAGCGGCACTCCACGCGGCGGACGTGGGCTTGTGCAGCGTGGGGCCCTCTTGTCGAGCAGTGGGACGCGGTGACCCGGTCCCCGTACCTGCCCTTCGCGAGGTGGCCGTTGTGCGCCCAGACCATGACCCGGGACGTCGGGCCGTCGTCCATGAGGCGGGCGACGGCGTCGGCCATGGCACGGTCGCGGACGGTGAAAGCGCTCCCCTCACCCGCGGACCGGTCGAGCGAACGGGTCACGAGGTCGGCGGCGCGGACCGGGATCCGAGCGTGCTCGACGATGTCGTCCTCCGGTCCGCCTTCAAGCGCGCCCACGAGATCGTCCTAGCCCGTGTGATCGCGGACGCCGCCGAGGCGGCGGGCCTGCCCGAGCCGGACCCGACGATCCTCGTCAACCTGAGCAAGGCGGGGGGTTCCCTGCGCCCGGAGCGAGCTCGCCGCGTCGCTCGGCTGGGACCGCACACGCATCTCCCACCAGCTCACCCGCACGGGCAAGCGCCAACTCGTCACCCGCGAACGCGCCGGCGGTGTCACCCTCACCGACACCGGACGCCAGGCCATCACCACCGTGCACCCCGGCCTGGACGCCGCGGTACGCCGCCACTTCACCGACAAGCTCTCCGCACAGGAGATCGAGACACGGAGTTCCGTCCTCCGCCGGCTGTAGCCGCCGGAACACGATGCCGACAAGCCGCCGGGTCGCGCGATCACCAGCCCTTGACCAGGTGGCCCTGCCCCCTCTGCCCGACTTGGTACACGTCAGCGAGTACGCGCACGACGCGGCCCACTGCTTCCGTGAACCCAGCACTCCCGGACCAGGGGTCCGGGTCGCCGAGGACCACGTGACCCCGAACCTCCACGGCCGCGCCGGCCGGGCCGCCACCGGCACGACCGCCCGGGCCGACCGCGCGGCTACGACAGCACCAAGTTCCGTGTATGGGTAGCCCAGCCTGGGTTCACGGCCGAGATCGCCCGCGAGGGCGTGCCGGCCCCGATCCAGGCCGGCAAGCGCTGGGTGATCGAGCGCACCCACTCGTGGATGAACGACTGCCGCACGCTCCGGCGCTGCACCGAGAAGAGCGGTGAGGCCGTGGACTTCTGCCTTCGCCCCGTCGCCGCTCTCGTCACGCTCCGCATGCCCATCCGACGATCGACGAGCCGCTACCGCTCGGATGGCCGGCCCATCATCCGACGCCTCAAGTGACCCATTTGCCGGTCGGTCCAAGACGTGCGGCCGGGAGAACGGGTTGCCCTGTCCGCACGAGCACGCCTGCGCCCAGGCGTCAGGTGAACGCCAACGCCCGATGTGCAATGCTTCGTCGCCTCTACCACATGCAACCAACGGAAGCCATCTCTCCGTTTCTCCGGCGTGGCTGGTTATGATCGGTACTTCACGTCGCGTCAGAGCCGAACCGGACTTCCCCAGTCCTGAACCCAGGACTGCGTCCGGTCTCGGCGGTCGGGTCGTCCCCCTGGTTCCCCGCTCTCCGAGGACTGATGTCTCCCATAGAACCCGAAGGCACACGAGGGCAGCCGGCGACTCGTCGGCGGCGTACTCTGCGCCTGCGTACGCTGCTCATTTGGCTGGCAATCGTCCCTATTCTGGCGATGAGTGTCCAAGTGGTCATGACCGCACAGCCGCTGGTACACCAGTCAAAGCAACTACGCGCTGATGTGGCAGTCGGTGAGCGGACCGATGTACCCCTGACCAGGCTGATGGTCGAACTGCAGGCTGAGCGGAGGATGACCGCCACACGGTGGGCGAGCGGCTCCGTGTCCGAGAAAGAGCTGCGCGAGCAGCGCGCGGCCACGGACCGGGCCGCGAACGAGTTTCGCCGGGCGGCGGACGGAGCTCTGGCGGCGACCGGGCGCGAGGACGATCACTACGTCGCGGAGCTGAAGCACGGCCTCGCGGATCTGGCCGCGTTCCGCGAGCGCGCGGACGCCCGCAGCGGGGACGCGGATCGGACGATCGGCTACTACTCCGACCTCGTCGACCACATCATCCGGGTGTACCAGAACGAGTTCAGCCATGCGGAAGACCCCGAGCTCATCCAGGAGAGCGGCCTGGTCGTCACGGTGTTCACGGTGTCCGAGATGGTGGCGCGCGAGACCACCATCCTCGCCATGGCCGGGCCGTCCAGGCGTCTGAGCCCTTCCGGGTTCGCCGAATTCGTCAACTCCGTCGGATCCCAGCGGTACCAGTACGACGAGTGGGTCGCGCCGTACCTGACGGCCGAGGACAAAGCGGCCTACGACCAGGTCTTCGCCTCGGACGGCTGGAAGACGAAGGTCCGTATCGAGGACGCGGTCATCTCCGACCACCAGAACACCGCGTCCGGCATCGAGCTGCCCAAGGAAGCTGACGCCTGGCAGGCCGCGTATGACGAGTTCGCGCCGCGCCTTGCCGCGCTCGACGCGAAACAGGGGCGAGCACTGCTCGTGCACGCCGACGCCAAGGCCACGCAGTTGGAGAACGAGGTCATCTGGCTGATCGTCGGAAACGGCGCAGCCGTCTTTGCCGTCGCGGCCGTCATCGTGCTCACCACGCGCTCCGTGCTCCGCCGCCTGCGCGGTCTGCACCAACGTACGGTGGCCATCGCTGAGGACACGCTGCCGGATGTCGTTGCCCGGCTCCAGCGCGGGCAGCCCGTCGACGACGATGCGCTGCCCGCGGTGAGCGGAGACCGGGACGAGGTCGGACGTATCAGCGACGCGTTCGCCCGGGTCGTCTCCGTATCCGTCGACGGGCATGCGCGGCTCGCGGCCGAGCGTCAGGGTTTCGGTATGTTCGCCGCGGGCATCGCCTCGCGCACCGGAAACCTGGTCAGCCGCCAGTTGGCCCTCACCGACGAACTGCAGGACGCCTTCGGGCACGACGAGGAGCTTCTCGCCCGGTTGATGCGATCCGACCAGTTGACGGTGGGTATGCGGCGGCAGATCGAGAACCTGCTCATCCTGGCAGGTGGGGAGATCCCCGATCCGCACACCGAGCCCATGCGCGTCGCCGACCTGCTGCGCGAAGCCGCCGCGGAAGTCGAGGACTTCCGGCGGATCGAGCGCCAGTCCCTGGACGAGATCAGCGTGGCACCGCGGGTGATCAGCGAGATCAGCCACCTCCTGGCAGAACTCCTGGACAACGCCACCCGGTTCTCCCCGCCGCAGTCGAAGGTGGTCATCCGTGCCGAACTGGTGACGGACGGACTGTTGGTCGAGATCGAGGACCGCGGGCCTCGGGTGACCGCCGCAACCTACGAGGAGATGAACGGGCGTCTGCACTCGGCCCCGCCGTATTCCGTCCTGGCGGAGAACGCGCACCGGCTCGGACTCTTCGTGGTCGGCCACATCGCCGAACAGCTCGGGGCCACAGTGACGCTGCGCCGCTCGGTATACGGGGGGACGTCGGCCGTGGTGATCCTTCCCGAGGAACTCCTTGTGCCGACCGAACCGGTCCGGGCGGGAAAGGAAGCGCCGCGCGCGGCGGCGACGCCCGCCCCGGCACCGGGCCCGCTCGACGAACGCAAGCCCGAGCTGGTCCTGCACGCGAAGACCGGGGCGGCCGGCCGTAGGACGCCGGAGCGCTCGCCCGAGCGGCCGGTGAGGAGTAGGACGCCGGTCCCTTCCGCGACACGGGACGGTGACGCGAAGCCGGCCCTCCCCGAGCGGATCCCGCAGGCTCACATCGCCGAGCAGCTCCGCGCGCCGCACGCACCGGAGACCGGCGTCCATCAGGATGCGGCGACACCCGAAGAAGTGGCCGACGCCTGGGCGGACTACGAACACGGGACTCAGACAGTGGAAGAAGAACTCCGACAGGATCAGCCATGACGACAACGAACGACATGATCTACAGCGTCCTGGACAACAACCTGAGCAGGATCGCCGGCATCCAGGGAGCCGTGCTCCTGTCCAACGACGGGATCAAGCTCAGCTCGTACGAGCTGGAACGGGACCAGGCGGAGCGCATAGCCGCCGCGTCCTCCGGCATCGCCTCCACGATGAAGGCGATATCCAGGGAGGTCGACGGCGGCCGGGTGATCCGCCAGCTGGTCGAGATGGACGACTGCTATCTCTGCATCGTCGGGTGCGGGGAGGGCAGCACGCTCATCGTGGTGACCTCCCGCAAGGCGCGGCTGGGGGAGCTGGGCGGTGAAGCCGTGCGCACCGCCCAGGCGCTCGGTGAGTGGCTGAGCACGCCTGATCGCGGCCAGGCGCAGCCGTCGTAATGGCGGACGAGCCCAGGCCGCGAGAGGGAGGCCACCGCCGGACGCGGCTGTACGCGCTGACCGATGGACGTACGGCGGCTGCACACACCGCCCTCACCATGGACACCACGATCACGGCGGTGGCCGTCGCGGACGGCCACGGCGGCCTGCCCAGCGAGTGGCAGGCCATCCTCGCGATGTGCTCGCCTCCGGGCGGCCTGGCGGTCGCCGAGATCGCGGCGCGCATGCACATCCGCCTCACTCCCATGATGCTTCTTCTCGGCGAACTCGCGGATCGGGGGCTGATCGAGCACCGGCCACCCCTGGAAGGGGCCGAGACCACCAATGTCCACCTGCTCATGAGAATCAGGGACAACCTTGCCTGGATATGACACCCCAGCTCAGGAAGCGGACCCCGTCAAAATCCTCATCGCTGGGGGATTCGGCGTCGGCAAGACGACCCTGATCGGGACGGTCTCCGAGATCGAGCCGTTGCGCACCGAGGAGCGGCTGACGAGCGCGGGCCTCGGCGTCGATGACCTCGACGGCATCGAGTCCAAGGCGGTTACCACCGTCGCGATGGACTTCGGCCGCATCACCCTCACCGACGCACAGGTCGTGCTCTACCTGTTCGGCACACCTGGCCAGGAGCGTTTCTGGTTCATGTGGGACGACCTGCTGAACGGGGCACTCGGGGCGATCGTCCTTGTCGACACACGACGCCTCGACCGCAGTTTCCCGGCCGTCGACTTCTTCGAGAACCGCGGGCTTCCGTTCGTGGTCGCCGCGAACTGTTTCCACGGCGAACAGCCCTACACCGCCGAGGAGATCAGGGCGGCACTGCATCTGCGTGACCCGAACACACCCATCCACTTGCTCGATGCCCGCTCCCGTGACGACGCGCGCGGTGTGCTGCTCTTGCTTCTGGACATGCTCATCGCCAAAGCCGGGGGCGCGGCGACCGGCTGACTTCGGCCTGCCACGTGGTGGCGTGGAGGTTCACGCCCGCGACCGTGGACCCGGTCCAGGCCGCCGCCGCGTCGGCCGTCGAGGAATGCCGGCCGGTACCAGCCATCGTCCTCGTACTCGAACCAGCCGTCGTCGAGGAACGCCTCTCGCGGCACGGCCCGGACTGAGCTGAGCCGGTTGTCGTAGCGGCCCTGAAGCCGGGCATGATTGATCCGGCGGATGGGAAGCACAGCTCTGATGCCTGCACCCCCGAAGTGCGCGCCGAGTCGACGGCCGTCCCGGCGACTTCATCGGTGACCGACCCGTCAACTCCGTCATCCGACCTGTGGGACGTCCCACAGCACACCTCTCTGATCAGGAGTGTTGCCACGACTGGTTGAACCCGGTCAATACGTGTCCATTCGCTACGGCGAGCGCCTGATCGAGGCCGACGCGACCGCGTCGGTCGGCTCTGTCGCCGACAGTGACGACAACGCGATGGCCGAGGCCCTCAACGGCTCCTTCAGAGCCGAGCCGATCGAGCACCGAGGGCCCTGGCGAGACGCTGACCAGGTCGAACGTGCCGTCGTCCGGTGGGTCGGCTGGTACAGCACCGAACGCCTGCACTCCGCCCTCGACTACCTCCCACCCGAAGAATTCGAGGCCCGGCACCACCGATCCCGGGCACCCGACCGACCCGCGCCATCCGGTCCCGGGACGGCCACCTCACACTTCGTCAGAAACAGCGTCGAACGAGCGTCAAGACATTTCCCGAACCCGTCCCTGACGGAGTTGAGCAGGGCGTTCCGGACTCACGCTCCCGCTGCGAACCCGCAGGTGAGCCACGTGGCGGCTACCTACAGCAGACTCCACGCGGTGAACTTCGGGAAACAGGTCGAGCACCACCGGCCACATCTGGAAAGCACAAGAAAGACACAGGTCAGAGCCCCTTTGCAGCGGGCTCCAAAATAGCCACGCACTCCACGTGGTGCGTCATCGGGAACAGGTCGAACACCCGCAGCGTCCGCACCCGGTACCCCCCGTCCCGGAAGTACCCGAGGTCCCGCGCCAGTGCCGCCGGGTCGCACGCCACGTACGCGATCCGGCGCGCGCCCAGCGACGACAGGTGCTCCACCGTCTTGCGGCCCGCGCCCGCGCGCGGCGGGTCCAGGACGACGAGGTCGACCTCCGTGATGCCCGTGCGGGGCAGGACGGACTCGACCTTGCCCTGTTCGATGCGGACGCGGGGGAAGTCCGCGAGGTTGTGCCGGGCGTCCTCGACGGCCCGCTTGCCGGACTCGATGCCGAGGACCGCGCCCTGCTCGCCGACCCGGTCGGCCAGGGCGCCCGCGAACAGGCCGACGCCGCAGTACAGGTCGAGGGCCATGTCGCCCTTGCGGGGCAGCAGGCCCTGCATCACCGCGGTGACCAGGGTGTCGGCGGCCTTCGGGTGGACCTGCCAGAAGCCGCCGCCGCCGACCCGGTGGGTGCGGCCGTCCGCGCGTTCGCGGACGAAGGGGCGGCCGTGGACGCGGTGGACCTGGCCGGAGCGCTCGTCGACGCGCAGGACCGAGACCGGCCGGTCGAGTTCGACCAGGGGCAGGCGGGCGCCCGGCTTCGGGGTCAGGACGACCTGGCGGTCCTGCGAGCCCGTCGCCGCGATCGCCTCGACGGAGTCCATGCCCGTCCAGTCCCGCTTCTCGATGCCGAGCTCGCTGACGCCCTCGGCGGCGATCATGCAGTGGTCGATCGGCTCGACCTCGTGCGAGCGGTGCCGGCGCAGTCCCGCGCGGCCGTCGGCGGTGACCGCGTACTGCACGCGCGTGCGCCACGCCGGGACCTGGCCCGCGGGGACCTTGTCGCCCTCGGCGGGCATCACCGTGCCGTCCCAGCCGGCCTCCTCGGGCGTGAGTCCGGCGAGGCGCTTCAGCTGCTCGGCGACGACCTCGCCCTTCAGGCGGCGCTGCGCTCCCGGCTTGGCGTGCTGCCAGTCGCAGCCGCCGCAGCGGCCGGGGCCGGCGAAGGGGCAGGGGGCGTCGATCCGGTCCTTGGAGGCCTCCAGCACCTCCACCGCGTCGGCGCGCAGGAAGCGGGCCCCCTCCTCGCCCTCGGTCACGCGTGCGACGACGCGTTCTCCGGGCAGCGCGTGCCGGACGAACAGCACCTGGCCGGCGGACGTACGGGCGATGCAGTGGCCGCCGTGGGCGACGGGGCCGACCTCGACCTCGTACTCCTCCCCCACCAGTGATTTCCTCGGTTCTGCCTGCATGGCGGGGTGACTCCACAACATCGTCGGCGGGTGAGCGGGCCGTGGCCCGTGGACAACAGCCCACCAGTCTACTTCTGCGCGGAGGGCTCCTTCGCCCGCTCCGCCGGACCGCGCCGCACCGAACCGGGCGCGTTCCACTCCTGCCGCTTGCGGGCGCGCTTCTTGGCCGCCTCCGACGACTGGAGCTGGTACGGCACCGAGGTCACCATCACGCCCGGCGTGAACAGCAGCCGGCCCTTGAGCCGCAGCGCGCTCTGGTTGTGCAGCAGGTGCTCGTACCAGTGGCCGACCACGTACTCGGGGATGATGACGGAGACGACGTCGCGCGGCGACTCCTTGCGCAGGTTCTTCACGTAGTCGATGACCGGCCGCGTGACCTCCCGGTACGGGGAGTCGAGCACCTTCAGGGGGACGTCGATGCCGCGTCGCTCCCACTCCGCGTGCAGTGCCCTGGTGTCCGCCGGGTCCACGTTGACGCTGAGCGCCTCGAGGGTGTCCGAGCGCATCAGCTTGGCGTAGGCGAGCGCCCGCAGCGTGGGGCGGTGGATCTTGGAGACCAGGACGACCGAGTGGACGCGGGAGGGCCGCGCCACGTCGTCGCCCGGGGTCTCCGGGGCCGCGATCTCCTCGGCGACGCGGTCGTAGTGCCTGCGGATCGCCGTCATCGTCGCGTAGAAGATGCACATGCCGAGCAGCGCCACCCAGGCACCGTGGGTGAACTTGGTGACGAGCACGACGACCAGCACCAGGCCGGTGAAGAAGGCACCGAAGGTGTTGATGGCCCGGGAACGGATCATGTGCCGGCGCCTGGCCCGGTCGTTCTCGGTGGCCAGCAGGCGGTTCCAGTGCCGGACCATGCCGGTCTGGCTGAGCGTGAAGGACACGAACACGCCGACGATGTAGAGCTGGATCAGCCGCGTGGAGTCGGCGCCGTAGATCCACACCAGCAGCGCGGCGGCACCCGCGAGCAGCACGATGCCGTTGGAGAAGGCGAGGCGGTCGCCGCGGGTGTGCAGCTGACGGGGGAGGTAGCGGTCCTGGGCGAGGATCGAGCCGAGCAGCGGGAAGCCGTTGTAGGCGGTGTTCGCGGCGAGGAACAGCACCAGCGCGGTGGCGGCGGCGAGGATCAGGAACAGGAAGCTGCCGTGGCCGAAGACGGCCTCGGCGACCTGGGAGATCACCGGGTGCTGCACGTAGTCCGCGCCGAGCGGGACGCCGTCGTGGACCAGGTCCTTGGCCGGGTTCTCGGCCATGCGGACGTCGGTCGCCATGGCGAGCCCGATGATGCCGCAGAACATGGTGACGGCGAGCAGGCCCATCAGGAAGAGCGTGGTCGCCGCGTTCCGCGACTTGGGCTTGCGGAAGGCGGGGACGCCGTTGGAGATCGCCTCGACGCCGGTGAGCGCGGCGCAGCCGGAGGAGAAGGCCCGCAGCAGGAGGAAGACCAGGGCGAAGCCCGCCAGGCCGGGGTGTTCGGGTTTGATCTCGTAGTCCGCCGTCGGTGCCCGCATCTCGTCGCCGAGCACCACGGTGCGGAACGCCCCCCAGGCGATCATGGTGAAGACGCCCGCGACGAAGACGTACGTCGGGACCGCGAAGAGCGTGCCCGACTCCTTGACCCCGCGCAGGTTCATCAGCGTCAGCAGCACGATCACACCGATCGCGCAGGCCACCTTGTGCTCGACGACGAACGGGATCGCCGAGCCCAGGTTCTCGATGCCGGAGGAGATCGACACGGCGACCGTGAGGACGTAGTCGACGAGCAGGGCGCTCGCGACGGTCAGGCCGGCCTTGGGGCCGAGGTTGGTGGTGGCCACCTCGTAGTCGCCGCCGCCGCTGGGGTAGGCGTGCACGTTCTGCCGGTAGGAGGCGACCACGGTGAACATCAGCACGACGACCGCGGCGGCGATCCAGGGACTGAAGTGGTACGCCGACAGGCCCGCGATGGACAGGACCAGCAGCACCTCGCCGGGCGCGTACGCCACGGAGGACAGCGGGTCGGAGGCGAAGACGGGGAGTGCGACGCGCTTCGGCAGGAGCGTTTCGCCCAGCCGGTCACTGCGCAGTGCGCGCCCGATCAGAATTCGTTTGGGCACGTCGGTCAGTTTGGACACAACAGAGGATCGTAGGCCTTCGAACAGGGAGCGGCCCGGCCGCCACCCCACATCCATACGGCATCCATACGACCTCTGCTCTCCGGGTGAAATCACCGGATGGTCGAACCGCGGGTTCGGCAGGTCGGGGCGCTTCCATGCCTATATGACTGAGCCCCGTCCATGACTGAGCCCCGTCCGTACGGCCGGGCCCCGTCCGTCGCCGCTCCGTGGAGGTTCCATGCACGCGACCGCAGAACTGATCGGCGCCGCGGCCGCCCTCGTCGGTCTCGGGTTCCTCACGCTGGCGAGCGTGCGGAGCATCGCGCGTCGCTGACCGCACGCCCCCCGCGGCGCCTCCCTCGCGTCTCCCGAGCCCGCTCGTCCGTCCGGGTGCCGGGCGCCTCCGCGCGGTGCGGATACGTTGGACTCGGGCGGGTGGACGCGGCAGCCGGGCCCCGGGGGGAACCGGAACCGCGTTCCCCCGGCATGATGTTGCCCGGCGGCCCGCACTCAGGCCGCGACGTGTTGCCTGGCGAGCCGAAAGAGAGACATGAGCACGAGAGTCGTGAAGGTCGAAGGGCCTGCAGGAAGCGCGGTGTGACGCGATGCATATTGTCATCATGGGCTGCGGAAGGGTGGGTTCCGCCCTGGCCCAGACCCTGGAGGAGCAGGGTCACACGGTCGCCGTGATCGACCAGGACCCCACCGCCTTCCGCCGGCTGGGCTCCTCGTTCGGCGGGCGCCGGGTCACCGGGGTCGGTTTCGACCAGGACACCCTGCGCGAGGCGGGCATCGAGGAGGCGGGCGCCTTCGCCGCCGTCTCCAGCGGCGACAACTCCAACATCATCGCCGCGCGGGTGGCCCGCGAGATGTTCGGCATCGAGAACGTCGCCGCCCGCATCTACGACCCCCGTCGCGCGGAGGTCTACCAGCGCCTCGGCATCCCCACCGTGGCGACGGTCCGCTGGACGGCCGACCAGATGCTGCGCCGGCTGCTCCCCTCGGGCGCCGAGCCGCTGTGGCGCGACCCCACCGGCGGGGTGCAGCTCGCCGAGGTGCACACCTCCCCGGCCTGGGTGGGTCACCGGATCAGCAGGCTGCAGGACGAGACCGGCGTCCGCGTCGCGTTCCTGACCCGGCTCGGCGAGGCGATCCTGCCCAGTTCGCAGACGGTGCTGCAGGAGGGCGACCTGGTGCACGTGATGATGCGCACCGACGAGATCGACCGGGTCGAGGCGGCGTTCGCCAAGGGCCCCGAACAGGAGGGCGGTCACTGATGAGGGTCGCCATTGCCGGAGCCGGCGCGGTCGGCCGCTCGATCGCGGGCGAGCTGCTGGAGAACGGCCACGAGATCCTGCTCATCGACAAGGCGCCGACCGCCATCTCGGTCGAGCGCGTCCCGCAGGCCGAGTGGCTGCTCGCCGACGCCTGCGAGATCACGTCCCTGGACGAGGCGGCGCTCCAGCGCTGCAACGTCGTCATCGCGGCGACCGGCGACGACAAGGTGAACCTCGTCGTCTCGCTGCTCGCCAAGACCGAGTACGGGGTTCCGCGGGTCGTCGCCCGGGTGAACAACCCGAAGAACGAGTGGCTGTTCAACGAGGCCTGGGGGGTGGACGTCGCCGTCTCCACCCCGCGCCTGATGTCGGCCCTGGTGGAGGAGGCGGTCAGCGTCGGCGACCTGGTGCGGCTGCTGCGCTTCAGCCACGGCGACGCCAACCTCGTCGAGCTGACCCTGCCCGAGGAGTCGGCGCTGGCCGGCACCCGGGTCGGCGACGTCCAGTGGCCGCAGGACACCTCGCTGGTCACCATCATCCGCGGCACGCGCGTGCTGGCCCCGACCCGGGAGGACTCCCTGGAGGCGGGCGACGAGCTGCTCTTCGTGGCCGCCCAGGCCCGCGAGGAACAGCTGGAGGACCTGCTCTCGGTGCGCCGGGACGAGACGGCGCGCTGAGCACCGCCGACGACGGCGAGGGCGCCCGGAGATCTCCGGGCGCCCTCGCTCGCGTACGGGCCGGAGCGGGCTCGTCCGCCGGGGGCTACGGCTGCCTGCGGTGCCGTCCGGCCGGCGCCGCCCCGCCGTCCTCCTGCGCGGACGCGGCCCTGCGCTCCTCCTCCGCGCGCTCCCGCTCCTCCATCTCCGCGAACACGTCGATCGGCGGGGGCGCCTTCGCCAGGAACACCCACGTCAGGTACACGGCGAGCAGGAAGGGCGGGATCTTCAGCGTGACCAGCACCCAGCCCAGCTGGGTCGTGTCCGCCCACCAGTACAGCGGGAACAGGATCGCGCTCTTGCCGAGCAGGATCAGCCCCCAGGCCCAGCTGGCCTTGGTGTAGGCCTTCTTGCGGCCGGGGTTGCGGGTGCGCCAGGAGAGGTTCTCCTTGAAGACGGGCCCCAGCATCAGACCGATCAGCGGGACACCGGCCATCGCGGTGACGATGTACGCCAGGGCCAGGCCCAGCGTGTAGAGCATGCCCGGCAGGTAGAAGTCCTTGGCGTTGCCGGTCATCATCGCGAAGACCACGCCGAAGGCGACGCCGAAGACACCGCTGAAGGCGTGCTTGACGGTGTCCTTCCTCACCAGCCGGACCACGACCATCACCAGCGCCACGGCGAGCGCCGCGATCGCCGACATGTGCAGGTCCTTGTTGACCGTGTAGATGCTGACGAAGAGGAGCCCGGGCAGCACCGTCTCGACCATGCCCCGCACCCCGCCGAACGCCTCGAACAGCGCGGCTTCGGTCACCGCCCGGGCGTCGTCCGGGGAGGTGTCGTCGGTGGTCGGCTTGTCGTCGGTTGTCGGCTTGTCGAGCGACGTCACCGGCTACTCCCGTCCGAGGGGTCTCAGTTCGTATTTCGGATTGAACAGCACCCGGCGGCCCCGGCTCATCGAGATCCGGCCCGATGCGATCAGCTTGCGCCCCGGCTCGATCCCCACGATGGAGCGTCTGCCGAGCCACACCACGTCCAGCGCGGCGGAGCCGTCGAACAACTCGGCCTCCAGGGCCGGCACCCCCGCGCGCGGCCGCAGCGTGACCGTGCGCAAGGTACCAGTAACCGTCACCACCTGCCGGTCCTGGCAGTCGCCTATCCGCGTACAGCCGGTGGTCTCGGCGTCCTCACGCAGTTCCTCGGACTCCAGGTCCTCCTGCGACGAGGAGAGCCGGTCGAGCATGCGCCGGAACCGGCCCGCCGGCTTCTCGGAACGAGGAACAGCACTCATATCTGAAGCGTACCGGGGGGCACCGACGGTGACGTAGCCCCGGGCGGCCGGACCCGGCCGCCCGCCGTCCAACCGCTGCCGGGCTTCCGGCCCGGCACCGTCCTGACCTTCACTTCTCGAAGCGGTAGCCCATCCCCGGCTCGGTGATGAAGTGCTTCGGATGTGACGGATCGGCCTCCAGCTTCCGGCGCAGCTGCGCCATGTACACGCGCAGGTAGTTCGTCTCCGTCCCGTACGACGGCCCCCACACCTCCCGCAGCAACTGCTTCTGCGCCACCAGACGGCCGCCGCCCCGCACCAGCACCTCCAGCAGGTGCCACTCCGTGGGGGTCAGCCGTACGTCCTTGCCGTCGCGGTTGACCTTCTTCGCGGCCAGGTCGACGGTGAACGTGGCGGTCTCCACCACCGTGTCGCCCCCGTCGCCGACGGGCTCGGCGCGGCGCACGGCGGCCCTCAGCCGGGCCAGCAGCTCGTCCATGCCGAAGGGCTTGGTGACGTAGTCGTCGGCCCCCGCGTCCAGTGCCTGGACCTTCTCCTCGGAGGCGTGCCGCGCGGACAGCACCAGGATCGGGACCCGGGTCCAGCCGCGCAGCCCCCGGATCACCTCGACGCCGTCCATGTCGGGCAGGCCCAGGTCGAGGACGACCACGTCGGGGTGGCGGGCGGCGGCCGTACGGAGGGCGCCGGCCCCGTCGTGGGCCGCGTCGACCTCGTAGGAGCGTGCCCTGAGGTTGATCACGAGGGCGCGCACGATCGCCGGCTCGTCGTCGACCACCAGCACACGGGTCATGAGAGCTGCCTTTCCGGTTCTGCGGCGGGTACGGGCTCCGGGCGCTCCGCTGCCGCCGCGCGGAGGGTGAGCGTCATGGTGAGACCGCCACCGGGCGTGTCCTCGGCGTCGAGCGTGCCGCCCATGGCCTCGGCGAAGCCCCGCGCGACGGCCAGTCCGAGGCCGACGCCGGCTCCGCGCGGGGCGTCGCCGTGCCGCTGGAAGGGTTCAAAGATGTGGTCCTTCACCTCGTCGGGGACCCCGGGGCCGCGGTCGACCACCCGCACCTCGACGCGGTCGGCGTGGGCACTGGCGGCGACCAGGACGGGCACGCCGGGCGGGCTGTACTTGGCGGCGTTCTCGATCACGTTGGCCATCGCCCGCTCCAGCAGCCCGGGGTCCGCGGCGACCATGGGCAGGGTCTCGGGGACGTCCAGGACGACGCTGCCCTCGGACACCCCGCCGAGCGCCATCGGCACCACCTCGTCCACGTCGATCTCGCGGATCAGCGGGGTGACCGTGCCGGTCTGCAGCCGTGACATGTCGAGCAGGTTGCCCACCAGGTGGTCCAGCCGGTCGGCGCCCTCCTCGATGCTCGCGAGCAGTTCGGCGGTGTCCTCGGGCGACCAGTCGACGTCCTCGGAGCGCAGGGAGGAGACCGCCGCCTTGATCCCGGCCAGCGGGGTGCGCAGATCGTGGCTGACGGCGGCCAGCAGCGCGGTGCGGATGCGGTTGCCCTCGGCGAGGGCGCGGGCCCGGTCCGCCTCCTCGCGCAGCCGGCGGCGGTCCAGCACGACGGCGGCCTGCGCGGCGAAGGCGGCGAGCACCCGGCCGTCCTCGGCGGGCAGCACCCGGCCGGTCAGCGCGAGCGCCATGTGGTCGCCGACCGGCACGTCCACGTCCGCGTCCTCGGGCCGCTCGACCGGCCGTCCCCGGCCCGCGCGTCCGGCGCAGGTCCACGGCTCGACGTCGTCGGCGCGTTCCAGCAGGGCCGCCGATTCCATGCCGAAGGTCTCGCGCACCCGCTCCAGCAGGTCCTCCAGGCCGGTCTCGCCGCGCAGCACGTTGCCGGCGAGGTAGGACAGGATCTCCGACTCGGCGCGCAGCCGGGCCGCCTGGTGGGTGCGGCGGGCTGCGAGGTCGACGACGGAGGCCACCGCCGCGCCGACGGCGACGAAGACCACGATGGCGACGATGTTCCTGGGGTCCGAGACGGTCCAGGTGTGCAGGGGCGGGGTGTAGAAGTAGTTGAGCAGCAGGGAGCCGGCCACCGCCGAGGCCAGCGCCGGCCACAGTCCGCCGACCAGGGCCGCCGCGACCGTCAGCGCCAGGAACAGCAGCATGTCGTTGGCGAGCCCCGGGTCGACGGCGCTGAGCAGCACGGCCAGCAGCGCCGGGCCGGCCACGCCGACCGCCCAGCCCGTCGCCCTGCGCGACCGCCCCAGCCGGGCGCCCCGGGCCACCGGGAGCCCGCGCCCCTTGGCTATCTCCTCGTGGGTGACGATGTGCACGTCCAGGTCCGGTCCCGAGTCCCGCGCGACGGTCGCGCCGACGCCGGGGCCGAAGACGTACTGCCAGGTCTTGCGGCGCGAGGAGCCCAGCACGATCTGCGTGGCGTTCGCCCCGCGCGCGAAGGCGAGCAGGGCGGCCGGGATGTCGTCGCCGACGACGTGGTGGAAGGTGCCGCCCAGGTCCTCCACCAGGGAGCGCTGCTCGGCGAGTTCCTTCGGCGAGGCGGCGGTGAGTCCGTCGCCGCGGGCGATGTAGACGGCGAGGACCTCGCCGCCGGCGCCCTTCTCCGCCAGCCGCGCGGCCCGCCGGATCAGGGTGCGGCCCTCGGGGCCGCCGGTCAGACCGACCACGATCCGTTCGCGCGAGCCCCATATGGCGGAGACCTCGTGCTCGCTGCGGTAGCGCTGGAGGTGGGCGTCGACCCGGTCGGCCACCCACAGCAGCGCCAGTTCCCTGAGCGCGGTGAGGTTGCCGAGGCGGAAGTAGTTCGACAGGGCCGCGTCGACCTTGTCCGGCTGGTAGATGTTGCCGTGCGCCATGCGGCGGCGCAGCGCCTCGGGCGCCATGTCGACCAGCTCGATCTGGTCCGCCCGCCGCACCACCTCGTCCGGCACGGTCTCCCGCTCCCGTACGCCGGTGATCGACTCCACGACGTCGCCCAGCGATTCGAGGTGCTGGATGTTGACCGTCGAGAGCACGTCGATCCCGGCCGCCAGCAGTTCCTCCACGTCCTGCCAGCGCTTGGCGTTGCGGGACCCGGGGACGTTGGTGTGGGCGAGCTCGTCGACGAGGGCCACCTGGGGGCGGCGGGCGAGGACGGCGTCGAGGTCCATCTCGGGGAGGACGGCCCCGCGGTGTTCCAGTTCCCTGCGCGGGACCTGCTCCAGGCCGTGCAGCAGCGCCTCGGTGCGCGGCCGGTCGTGGTGCTCGACGAAGGCCACCACGCAGTCGGTGCCGCGCTCGACGCGCCGGTGCGCCTCGGACAGCATCGCGTACGTCTTGCCGACGCCCGGTGCCGCACCGAGGTGGATCCGAAGCTTGCCGCGTCCCATGGCCTCATTGTCTTCCGGTCAACTGGCTGGCGCAGTCGACCTTACGGCGGGACGGCACGCCCCGGAGCCACCGGCCGGGGCTCGGGGAGCGTCCTTGACGCGACCCTGACGCCGGTGCGGAGCACGAGGGGGCGACGCCTCAGCGTTCGGCGATCTCGCCGTCGTTCAGCTCCAGGACCCGGTCGGCGAGGTCGAGCAGGGTCGCGTCGTGCGTGGCGACGAGCGCGGTGACCCGCTCGCTGTGGACGACCGCGCGCAGCAGCTCCATCACGGCGTGCCCGGTCTCCGCGTCCAGCTGGCCGGTGGGCTCGTCGGCGATGAGGAGGGAGGGGCTGTTGGCGAGGGCGCGGGCGATGGCGACCCGCTGCTGCTGGCCGCCGGACAGCTCGCCGGGCCGCTGGGCCGCGTGGTCGGCGAGGCCGACCAGGGACAGCAGCAGTTCGACGCGCTCCTCGCGCTCGCGCGGGTCGGCCCGGCGCAACCGCAGCGGGACCCCGACGTTCTCGGCGGCGGTGAGGATCGGGATGAGGCCGAAGGACTGGAAGACGAAGCCGACGTGGTCCCGGCGCAGCGCGAGCAGCCCGTTCTCGTCGAGGCCGGCGAGGTCGAGTCCGTCGATCTCGACCCGTCCCCGGTCGGGTGCGTCGAGGCCGCCGACGATGTTCAGGAGCGTGGTCTTGCCGGAACCCGAGCGTCCCTTGAGGGCGACCAGCTCGCCGCGCGGGACGTCGAAGGAGACCCCGCGCAGCGCGTGCACCGCGGCGGCTCCGGTGCCGTACGACTTGTGCACGTCCGACACCCGGACCATGGTGCCGGTGACCACCTGGCTCATCGCTCCGCCCTCCCCCGCGACCGGACGTCAGTATCCCCACCGGGCGCCCGGTCGATCAACGGTCCTGCCGGGTCGCACCCGGCGGGTACGGCCCGGTCGGAAGTCCGCGGGGGTCCGTCCGGCGGATCACGCCGGGGACGCGGGGCGGCACGACCGGGTTCTTCGAGCGGGGATGCCGCCGGCGACGGCGTCGGTCTCCTCGGGCCCGGTCCGCCGGCGGGACCCGGGGCCTCTCGTTCGGATCACGCCGGGCCCGAGGGCCCTGGCACCATTCCCCCGCGCGCGGCTCCGCTCGCGCGGGAGGGCCCCCACCGCCGCGTCGTCGTCGGTCGGCGGGACTCCGCCCTGCCGCCCTCCTCCGCCTCGCGACGCACGGCACCGGACCCCGCTCCCCGATCCGGCCCGATCCGAACGGAAGACCCTAGCGGACCTCGGTGATCTCCGGCCCGCGCTGCAGCCGGCTCATGCCGCCCGCGAAACGGGAGCCCTCCTCCTGCTGGACGTTCTCCGGGACCATCTGGGCGTCGTTCGGCAGCTTCAGGACGATCGGGTCGCGCGGTGCCATCGGGCCCTCGCCGCGCACCACGACCGTGTCCCGGAAGATCTGCTCCAGCAGCCCGGCGGCCTGCGGCTGCACCGCGCCCTGACCCGAGATCACCCCGCGCAGGAACCAGCGGGGGCCGTCCACACCGACGAACCGCACGACCTGGAAGCCGCCGGTGCCGTCCGGCAGCTGCACCGGCACCTGGGCCCGCAGCTCCCAGCCCAGCGGGCCCTCGACCTCGTCGATGATGCCGCCCTGCTGGGTGATGCCGGCCGCGATCTCCTCGCGCACCTCGCCCCAGATGCCCTCACGCTTGGGGGCGGCGAAGGCCTGCAGCTGGATGGCGCTGTCGCGCAGCACGACGGTGGCCGCGACGATCGCGTCGCCCGCGACCTCGACCCGCAGTTCCATGCCGTCGACGCCGGGCACGAACAGACCGCCCAGGTCGACCCGGCCCTCGCCGGGCTCACGGACCTCGGAGCTGTCCCAGGGCCCGTCGGGCCGCGGGGCCGGCTCGAGCCTCAGCCGCTCGCCCTCGCCGTCCGCCTCAGCGTCGACACCGTCGACGACCTGCTCGGCCTCGCCGGCCGCACCCTCGGCGGCATCCTTCTTCTTGCGACGTCCGAACACGTCACTGTCCTTCCCGGTCGGATACGACCGAAGCGTATCGATTCCCACCCGCTGTGCCGCCGACGGCGGCCTGACCGCTTGTGCCGTTCTCGCCCTCCACCGAGGCGTGCCCGCCGGTGGACCCGAAGCCCCCCTCGGCCCGCGCCGAGCCGGGAAGCTCCGCCACCGGCACGAAGCGGACCCTCTCGACCTGCTGGACGACCAGTTGGGCAATCCGGTCGAAGCGCTCGAACCGCACGGTCTCGCGCGGATCGAGATTCACCACGATCACCTTGATCTCCCCACGGTACCCGGCATCAACCGTCCCCGGGGCATTCACCAGGGCGACGCCACAGCGGGCGGCGAGACCGGATCGCGGGTGCACGAAGGCCGCGTACCCCTCGGGCAGGGCCACAGACACCCCGGTGGGCAGCACGGCCCGTTCACCGGGGGCCAGTTCGCACGCCTCGGTGGTGCGCAGGTCGGCTCCCGCGTCACCCGGGTGCTCGTACGCCGGGAGCGGTACGTCCGGGTCGACGCGCCGGAGCAGCACCTCGAGTGCGCCGCGGCGGGGCCCGCTCACGGGTTCACCTCGAAGGCGCGGGCGCGCCGGACCTGGTCGGGGTCGCTCATCGCGGCCTGGATCTCCTCCTCGCGGCCGTGGTCGATGAAGTGGTCGACCTTGACCTCGATGAACAGCGCGTCGGCGCGGACCGCGACGGGCCCGTCCGGGCCGCCGATGCGTCCGGTGGCGCTGCAGTAGATCTTCCGTCCGGCCACCGCCGTGACCTCCGCCTCCAGGTACAGCGTCGTGCCGACCGGCACGGGGAGGACGAAGTCGGTCTCCAGCCTGCCGGTCACCGCGATGACGCGCAGCAGCCAGTTCAGCGAGCCGAGCGTCTCGTCCAGGGCGGTGGCGAGCACACCGCCGTGCGCGAGGCCGGGGGCGCCCTGGTGGGCGGTCTGCACGGTGAACTCGGCGGTGATCGACACCCCTTCGCCCGCGCGGGCCTTGAGGTGCAGCCCGTGGGCCTGCTCGTCACCGCAGCCGAAACACTGGCCGTAGTGGGCACCGAGGAGTTCACCGGGTGCGGGGGCGTCCGGATGGCGCACCGGTTTCACGGCGTCGGCCGGGGGCTGGAGAGCTGCGGAAGTACCACTCACAGCCGCAGACCTTACCCGCGCACCAGCCCTCCTCCGCCACCGTGCCAAGCTTGGATCCATGCAGCTCTCCGCCACCCCGTACGAAGAACGCCTGACCGCCCCCCGCTCCTGGTGGCTGATCTCCCTCCTGGCGGGGATCTCGATGGCGCTGATCCTGCTGCCGTTCGGCACGCTGCCGATGCTCGGCGGTCTGGCCGGCGGCACCGCCGTCGCGGCGGTGGTGGCCAGTTCCTACGGCTCGGTGCGCATCCGGGTCGTGGGCGGCAGCCTGATCGCGGGCGAGGCGAAGATCCCGGTGACGGCGCTGGGCGAGGCGGAGGTCCTGGACGCCGAGGAGGCCCGCGCCTGGCGCACCTACAAGGCCGACCCACGCTGTTTCATGCTGCTGCGCGCCTACATCCCCGGAGCGCTGCGCGTGGAGATCACGGACCCGGAGGACCCGACTCCCTACGTCTTCCTGTCGACCCGTGAGCCGGAGCGGCTGGCCGAGGCGCTGCGGGCGGCGCAGGCCGCCGCGTAGTCGCGTCGGGAGAACCCGCGGGGGAACGCGCGGGGAGAACACGCGGGGGAACGCGCGGGCGGGACCTCACCCGCGGGCGCTTCACGGCTCCCCGCGCTCGTCGCCCTTCCCCGGCCTCCCGGTGCGGCCGCCGAGCTCCTTGAGGGCGTCCTCGGGGAGGCGGTCCAGCTCCAGGGCGTCCGCGGGACGCTCCAGGTCGGGGAGCGCGGACAGCTCGTCCCAGGACACCTGGATCCTGCGCAGGTCCGTGCGGATGCGGTCGGCGAGCTTTCTGGTGTCCCGGCGGTTCATGGCCGCGCCGACGGCCGCTCCCACCAGGAACGGCATCAGGTTCGGCAGGTTGCGGACCGTGCGCTTCATGATCCGCTGGCGCAGTTCGCGCTTCATGCGGGTGTTGAGCGCCGCACTCACGGTCGAGGGTTTCGTCGCCTCGATCCCGCGCTCCTCCGACCAGGAGTTCAGGTACACGGTGCTGCGCTGGGCGAGGTTGCCCGGCGGTCGTACGCCGTAGACCTCGTGGAGTTCGGCGATCAGCTTGAGTTCGATCGCCGCGACGCCGGTGACCTCGGCGGCCAGCTCCGCCGGCATCGCGGGCGGCACGGGAAGCGCCGCCGCCGCGCCGACTCCGGCCCCGACGGTCGCCGTGGCCCTCGCGGCTCCCGCCACGAGCTTGTCGGCGAGCTCCTCCGGACCGAGCCCGGGGAACTGCCTGCGCAGCGTCCGGAGGTCCCGTACGGGCACGCGTGGGGCGATCTCGATGATCCGGTCCGCGAGATGCGCCAGTCCCGCCCGCGCGTGGACGCCGCCCCTGCGGGCGCCTTCCCTGGCCTTCTCCCGGAACGCCGCGATCCGCCGGCGGGCCACGGGGGCGGTGACCTCCACGGACACCGGGAGGTCACCCCGGTCGGCTGCCGGTTCGAGCGAGGCCGTCCCGGTGTCGGTCGGGCCTCGCTCGTCGTCACGCGCGTCGTGCTGCGGGCCGTCCTGCGACCCTGTGTCCGCTCCCCTCGCGAGGAAGCGGCGCTTCCGGGGAGGGGTCGAGCCAGTCACGGCCGACCCGTCCTCAGTCGCAGTCGCGGCAGATCGGCTGGCCGTTCTTCTCGCGGGCCAGCTGGCTGCGGTGATGCACCAGGAAGCAGCTCATGCAGGTGAACTCGTCCTGCTGCTTGGGCAGGACCCGGACGGCCAGCTCCTCGTTCGAGAGGTCCGCTCCGGGCAGTTCGAGGCCCTCGGCGGCCTCGAACTCGTCGACGTCCACGGCAGATGCCGACTTGTCGTTCCGGCGTGCCTTCAGTTCTTCGAGGCTGTCCGAGTCGACGTCGTCGTCGGTCTTGCGTGGAGTGTCGTAGTCGGTTGCCATGTCGCTCTCCCCCTCTGGGTGTCTGCGGTGTCTCCAGCGCACGTAACGCGTGAGAGGCCGGACTTGTGCCCGACCCGAGGCGGAGATTTTGCCTCACATCAAGGTCTGTTACTCAATCGACACCCAACCGGACTCCTCACGAGTGATCGGCTTGGATGGCGAAGGGGACCGTACACGGTCCGAATGCCGCACTTCAAAGGCGTCTCACCGTGTACTTCCCGTGATCAGGGCCCCTGAAAACCGGGATTTTCCCGGCCTTCCGACGGGTCGCATGATCACGGAGAGTGGATGGCCGGAAAATCGCCCATGTGATCGATCACACACGGGAACGCCCGGAGAGTGCTCCGAAAATTCCGCGCAAAGCGAACATCCCCGTGTGTCGGCGGCATGATTTCAGACGGGCAGGGTGAACCGCATCACGAGCCCGCCCCCCTCCCGCGGCTGGGCCGAGATGTGCCCGCCGTGCGCCCGGGCCACCGACCGGACGATGGACAGCCCGAGTCCCACGCCCTTGTCGCTGCCCGTGCGCTCGGTGCGCAGCCGCCGGAACGGCTCGAAGAGGTTGTCGATCTCGTACGCCGGCACCACCGGGCCCGTGTTGGCCACCACCAGGACCGCCTGGCCGTGCTGGACCCGGGTGGTGACCTCGACCCAGCCGTTCTCGGGCACGTTGTAGCGCACGGCGTTCTGCACCAGGTTCAGGGCGATCCGCTCCAGCAGCACGCCGTTGCCCTGGACGACCGCGGGCTCGCGGGTGCCGCGGATCTCCACGCCCTTGGCCTCCGCCTCGGCGTGTGCCTGGTCGACCGCCTGGGAGGCCACCTCGGCGAGGTCCACGGCCTTGCGCTCGACGATCTGGTTGTCGCTGCGGGCGAGCAGCAGCAGTCCCTCGACGAGCTGTTCGCTGCGCTCGTTGGTGGCCAGCAGGGTCTTGCCCAGCTGTTGCAGCTCCACCGGGGCGTTCGGGTCGGAGAGGTGCACCTCGAGGAGCGTGCGGTTGATCGCCAGCGGGGTGCGCAGCTCGTGCGAGGCGTTGCCGACGAAGCGCTGCTGGGCGGTGAACGCCCGCTGGAGCCGCTCCAGCATGTCGTCGAAGGTGTCGGCCAGCTCCTTCAGCTCGTCGTCCGGGCCGTCCAGCTCGATCCGGCGGGACAGGTCCGAGCCCGCCACCGCGCGGGCGGTGCGGGTGATCCGGCCCAGCGGCGAGAGCACGCGGCCGGCCATGGCGTAGCCGAAGGCGAAGGCGATGACCGCGAGACCGAGCAGGGCCAGCAGCGAGCGGCTGAGCAGGTTGTCCAGGGCGATCCGGCGCTGGAGGTCGACACAGTCGCTGATCGCGGCGTTGAACTCGGGGAGCGTCAGGCTGCTGGAGTCGACCGCGGGGCAGTTCTCGCTGGCGACCTTGATGTTCGAGCCGTCGACGATCTTGAAGAGCGGCTCGTTGCCGGTGTCGAGCGCCTGGGCGGCCAGCAGGTAGATGATCGACAGCAGCAGGATGCCGGCGATCAGGAACATGCCGCCGTACAGCAGCGTGAGCCTTATCCGGATGGTCGGGCGCAGCCACGGGAACGGAGCGGGCGTCGGAGGGTCCCAGGTGGGCTTGGGGGGCGTCTGCGGGGGTGCGGGTGTCGCTGCCACGGGTGATCAGATCCGGTAACCGGAGCCGGGCACCGTGACGATCACCGGCGGCTCGCCCAGCTTGCGGCGCAGGGTCATCACGGTCACCCGCACCACGTTGGTGAACGGGTCGGTGTTCTCGTCCCAGGCCTTCTCCAGCAGCTGCTCCGCGGAGACGACCGCGCCCTCGCTGCGCATGAGCACCTCCAGGACGGCGAACTCCTTGGGCGCGAGCTGGACCTCCCTGCCGTCGCGGAAGACCTCGCGGCGGTTGGGGTCGAGCTTGATCCCGGCACGCTCCAGGACCGGCGGCAGCGGCACGCTCGTACGCCGTCCGAGGGCGCGCACACGGGCGATGAGCTCGCTGAACGCGAAGGGCTTGGGCAGATAGTCGTCGGCGCCGATCTCCAGGCCCTCGACCCGGTCGCTGACGTCACCGGACGCCGTCAGCATCAGCACGCGCGTGGGCATGCCGAGCTCGACGATCCTGCGGCAGACGTCGTCACCGTGCACGAGCGGGAGGTCGCGGTCGAGGACGACCACGTCGTAGTCGTTGACGCCGATGCGCTCCATGGCGGCCGCACCGTCGTACACGACGTCGACGGCCATGGCCTCCCGGCGCAGTCCGGTGGCCACCGCATCGGCGAGCAGTTGCTCGTCCTCGACGACGAGTACGCGCACGTCGCTTGTCCTTCCTCATGTCCTGCCGGACGGCGCCGGTGGGCGCACGCGGGCAGGGGTACTGATGGGTGTGTTGACCTCCATCCTGCCTTTTTCGGCCGTAAGTCGGCTGTAAGGCGGGTGGCGGGCGGCGGCAGGACGGGTGGGCGGACGGCGCGGACACGGTGGCGGGCGGGTGCGGGACCGGGGAACGTCCGGGGGAACGGAACGGGAATACGAGATTTTCCGGTGCGGTTAGGTTTCCGCGGAAGGCAGCTTGGGGAGGACGGGTCTTACATCCCGCGATCACGCTCTGCATGTACCGCACCACCATGCGGTGCGCATCAAACCGCTTCCGCAGAGCGGGCGTGGGTGTCCGGCACCGTCGCCTCCAGCCGTGCGGCACCGGGCATCCGCTTCAGACGTGATCGTCCCTTCCGAACGGCACACCCCCGTGCCACCGATCCACCGACCCAGGACGAGGGGGCGCAGCATGGACGCATTCACCGCAGGACTTCTGCAGCGCATAAGGGCGACCGAGTCCGATCTGTCGCGGGCTCGTGACGAGGGCGACGACTTCCTCGTCGAGGTGGAGCAGGGCGAACTCGACGACCTGCACCGTCTCGCCGCCGAGCACGGCGTGGAGGTCGGCGCGTCCGGCGTCTGATCAGCCCGTACGGAGCGGGCCCCGGCGAATCCAGCGCCGGGGCCCGTCGTTCTTCCGTTCTCCGCCCGTCCCCCCACGGGGCGTCGGAGCCCTGTCAGTCGTGCCAGGCGCCGAAGTCCTCCAGGAGCCGCTGGAGGGGCTCGAAGACGCCCGGGGTGGCCGCGACCGTGAGGTCCCACGACGGGCGCTCCCCGGGGCGTCCGCCGGTCAGCGCGCCCGCCTCGCGGGCGATCAGGTCACCGGCGGCGAGGTCCCAGGGGTGCAGTCCCCGCTCGTAGTAGCCGTCGAGGCGGCCCGCGGCGACGTCGCACAGGTCCACCGCGGCCGAGCCGCCGCGCCGGATGTCCCGCAGGAGGGGGATCAGCCGCTGCGCGACGCCGGCCTGGTGGGCGCGGACCTCGGCGACGTAGTTGAATCCGGTCGAGACCAGGGCCTGGTCCAGGGGCGGTGCCGGGCGGCAGGTGAGCCTGCGCTCGCCGTCCCACGCGCCCGTGGCCCAGGCGCCGCCGCCGCGCACCGCGTGGTACGCCTCCCCCCGCATCGGGGCGACGACGGCTCCGGCCACCGTCTCGCCGTCCTGCTCGGCGGCGATGGAGACGGCCCAGGTGGGCAGGCCGTACAGGTAGTTGACCGTGCCGTCGAGCGGGTCGATCACCCAGCGGATGCCGCTGGTGCCCTCGGTGGAGGCACCCTCCTCGCCGAGGAAGCCGTCCTGGGGGCGGCGCTCGGTGATCAGCGTGGTGATCAGCTTCTCGGCCGCGATGTCCATCTCGGTGACGACGTCGATCGGGCTGGACTTGGTGGCGGCGACCGCCAGGTCGGCCGGGCGGCCGTCCCGCAGCAGCTCGCCCGCGCGCCGTGCCGCTTCACGGGCGAGCCGGAGCAGTTCCGCGTGCAGGGGGTCGGTCACGGGGCTCCTCATGCGTAGGGGCTGTCGGCGCCCGCGGCGGCGGGGCGCGGGGCACGGGCCGGGCAGCAGCCGACCGGGCACAGGTCGTGGCTCGCGCCGAGGGCACCCAGGGCGCACGGCGTGACGTCCTGCCCGCGCTCGGCGGCGGCGCGCTCGACGACCAGCTCACGGACCGCGGCGGCGAACCGCGGGTCGGCGCCGACGGTCGCCGAGCGGCGCACCGGCAGACCCAGCTCCTCGGCCTTGGCCTTGGCCTCCGTGTCGAGGTCGTAGAGGACCTCCATGTGGTCGGAGACGAAGCCGATGGGGGCCATCACCACGGCCGGGACCCCGGCGGCGTGCCGCTCCTCGAGGTGGTCGCAGATGTCGGGCTCCAGCCAGGGGATGTGCGGGGCGCCCGAACGGGACTGGTAGACGAGCTGCCAGGGGTGGTCGACGCCGGTGCGCTCCCGGACGGCGTCGGCGATCAGCCGGGCCACGTCCAGGTGCTGCCTGACGTAGGCACCGCCGTCGCCGTGCTCCTCGACGGGGCCGGAGGTGTCCGCGGCGGCGTTCGGGATGGAGTGGGTGCAGAAGGCGATGTGCGCGCCGTCGCGGACGTCCTCGGGGAGGTCGGCGAGCGACCGGACGACCCCGTCGATCATGGGCTCCACGAAACCGGGGTGGTTGAAGTAGTGCCGCAGCTTGTCGACCGTCGGCAGCTCCAGGCCCTCCGCCTCCAGGGCCGCGAGCGCGTCGGCGAGGTTCTCGCGGTACTGGCGGCAGCCGGAGTACGAGGCGTAGGCGCTGGTGGCCAGGACGAGGACGCGGCGGCGGCCGTCCCGGACCATCTCGCGCAGGGTGTCGGTGAGGTACGGCGCCCAGTTGCGGTTGCCCCAGTAGACCGGCAGGTCCAGGCCGTGGTCGGCGAAGTCCTTGCGCAGCGCGTCCAGCAGGGCGCGGTTCTGGTCGTTGATGGGGCTGACCCCGCCGAACATGAAGTAGTGCTGCCCGACCTCCTTCAGGCGTTCCTTGGGGATTCCGCGCCCGCGCGTGACGTTCTCCAGGAACGGGACCACGTCGTCCGGACCCTCCGGGCCGCCGAAGGAGAGCAGGAGCAGGGCATCGTAAGGGGTGGCATCGAGCAGGTCTGGCATGTCTCGATCCTGCCACCCGGCACCGACAACCGGGACAGGGCGGGGGTGTCACCGGCCGCGACGTGGCGTTCCCCGGTGCATTAGGGTGACCTGATCAGTAAGCTGTATTGACCATGGTCGCACCTTACTGAGCCTCTCGGAGAGCCCGTGCCCAGCCCTTACCGCGCCCTGTTCGCCGCCCCCGGCAGCAAGGCCTTCTCCGCCGCGGGGTTCCTCGGCCGGATGCCGCTGTCCATGATGGGCATCGGCGTGGTGACCATGATCTCCCAGCTCACGGGGCGCTACGGCCTGGCCGGCGCCCTGTCGGCCACCATCGCACTGGCCGCCGCCGTGGCCGGCCCGCAGGTCTCCCGCCTGGTGGACCAGTACGGGCAGCGGCGGGTGCTGCGCCCGGCGACGCTGGTCTCGCTCACCGCGGCGGCGGGTCTGCTGTTCACCGCGCACTTCGACGGACCGGACTGGCTCCTGTTCGTCTGCTGTGCCGGCATCGGCTGCGTGCCGAGCGTGGGCGCGATGATCCGGGCCCGCTGGGCCGCCCTGTACCGGGGCACCCCGAGCCTGCACACCGCGTACTCCTTCGAGTCCGTGGTGGACGAGATCTGCTTCATCTTCGGGCCGATCATCTCCATCGGGCTGTCCACGGCCTGGTTCCCGGAGGCCGGTCCGCTGCTCGCGGCGTGCTTCCTGGCGGTCGGCGTCTTCTGGCTGACCGCACAGCGCGCCACCGAGCCCGCGCCCCATCCGCGCGAGCGCAAGGACGGCGGCGGCTCCGCGCTGCGCTCCCCGGGCCTGCAGGTCCTGGTCGCGACGTTCGCGGCGACGGGGGCGATCTTCGGCGCCGTCGACGTGGTCACCGTGGCCTTCGCGGAGGAGGAGGGGCACAAGGCCGCCGCCAGTGTGGTGCTCGCCGTGTACGCGCTGGGCTCCTGCGCGGCGGGCGCCGTGTTCGGGCTGCTGCGCTTCGCGGGGGCGGCGGAACGCCGTTGGCTGCTGGGCGTCTGCGCGATGGCCGTGAGTATGATCCCCCTCCTACTGGTCGGGAACCTGCCGTTTCTGGCCGTGGCGCTGTTCGTTGCGGGCCTGTCCATCGCTCCCACGATGATCACGACGATGTCCCTCATCGAAGAGCACGTACCACGCGCACAGCTCACCGAGGGCATGACCTGGGTGAGCACCGGGCTCGCGGTCGGCGTCGCACTCGGCTCCTCCGTGGCCGGCTGGGTGATCGACGCGGCCGGGGCGCGGGCGGGGTACGGGGTTCCGGCCGTGTCCGGGGCCGTCGCGGTCGCGGTCGGTTTCCTCGGGTACCGCCGGCTCAAGCGGCCGGCCCGGGATCGGGGAGGGTCCGTTGGGCAGCACAGCGAGCGCGAAGAACGGCACGTGGCGTAACTGGGGGGGCAACGTCTCCGCCCGTCCCGCGCGGGAGGTCACGCCCGCCTCGGTCGACGAACTGGCCGCCGCCGTGCGCCGGGCGGCCGAGGACGGCCTGCCGGTGAAGCCGGTGGGCACCGGGCACTCCTTCACCTCCATAGCCGCCACCGACGGCGTGTTGGTACGCCCTCACCTGCTGACCGGCATCCGTGACGTCGACCGGGCGGCCGGCACCGTCACGGTCGAGGCCGGCACCCCGCTCAGGAGGCTCAACGTGGCCCTCGCGCGCGAGGGCCTGTCGCTGACCAACATGGGCGACATCATGGAGCAGACGGTCGCCGGGGCCACCGGCACCGGCACCCACGGAACGGGCCGCGACTCCGCCTCCGTCGCCGCCCAGATCAGGGGTCTGGAGCTGGTCACCGCCGACGGTTCGGTGCTCACCTGCTCCGAGCGGGAGAACCCGGAGGTCTTCGCCGCCGCCCGCATCGGCCTCGGCGCCCTCGGCGTCGTCACCGCGATCACCTTCGCGGTGGAGCCGGTCTTCCTGCTCACGGCCCGCGAGGAGCCGATGCCCTTCGACCGGGTCTGCGCCGAGTTCGACCAACTGCACGCCGAGAACGAGCACTTCGAGTTCTACTGGTTCCCGCACACCGGCAACACCAACACCAAGCGCAACAACCGCAGCGCGGGCCCGGAGCGGCCGGTACCGCGGCTCAGGGGATGGTTCGAGGACGAGTTCCTCTCCAACGGCGTCTTCCAGGCGGCCAACTGGGTCGGCCGCGCGGTGCCCGCGACCGTTCCGGCCATCGCGCGGATCTCCAGCAGGGCGCTGTCCGCGCGGACCTACACCGACATCCCCTACAAGGTGTTCACGTCTCCGCGCCGGGTGCGCTTCGTGGAGATGGAGTACGCCGTGCCGCGCGAGGCCCTGGTGGAGACGCTGCGCGAACTGAAGGCGATGGTCGACCGCTCTCCCCTGCGGGTCAGCTTCCCCGTCGAGGTGCGCACCGCCCCGGCCGACGACATCACCCTGTCCACGGCGTCCGGCCGCGACAGCGCGTACATCGCCGTCCACATGTTCAGGGGCACCCCCTATCGGGGGTACTTCACCGCGGCCGAGCGCATCTTCACCGCGCACGAGGGGCGACCCCATTGGGGGAAGATCCACACGCGGGACGCCGACTACCTCTCCCGGGCGTATCCGCGCTTCGCCGAGTTCACGGCGCTCCGGGACCGGCTGGATCCGGAACGCCGGTTCGGGAACGACTACTTGCGGAGGGTCCTGGGGGCGTAGCCCGGGCACGAGGTGTTCGTTCCGTTTCCGGTGGTTGCGTGAAGTTCCCCACGTTCGAGACCGGGGAAGCCGGGTAACTCCGGCCGGGTCGCGTCTTCTCGCCGGAAGTCGGTCGGCGCGCCCATCCACGACCGTGGTCCGAATGGAGTACTGTTGCGAGCCCTGGGTCCGGTCTCCCGTCAGGGTGTCCGGGTCCTCGGAGGACCGCCGGGAGGGGGGCTAGTTGCACAGGGTGACGCAGTTGGTCACTTAGCGTTGCGAATAGGTAACCGTGCCATAACGGCGATCCAGGGCCCGTGCCCGACACGCCGGGCAACTCGGCAAGGTTGTGGCAGGCTGCACCCGGGCAGGCCACACTCGACTAGCGGAAGCAGCGACGCACGTGACGTCGGCAGGCACCACCCGGGAGGTCCCCATGCCCGAACTGCGTGTCGTGGCCGTCTCGAATGACGGCACACGGCTGGTGCTGAAGGCTGCGGACAGCACGGAGTACACGCTTCCGATCGACGAACGGCTCCGCGCCGCCGTGCGCGGCGACCGTCCCCGCCTCGGCCAGATCGAGATCGAGGTGGAGAGCCACCTCCGCCCCCGCGACATCCAGGCGCGTATAAGGGCCGGCGCGACCGCGGAAGAGGTCGCGCAGATGGCCGGCATCCCCGTGGACCGCGTACGCCGCTTCGAGGGCCCCGTCCTCGCCGAGCGCGCCTTCATGGCCGAGCGCGCCCGCAAGACCCCGGTCCGTCGGCCCGGTGAGAACTCCGGCCCCCCGCTCGGCGAGGCCGTCCAGGAGCGGCTGCTGCTGCGCGGCGCGGAGAAGGACACCGTCCAGTGGGACTCCTGGCGCCGCGACGACGGCACCTGGGAGGTGCTGCTGGTCTACCGGGTGGCGGGTGAACCGCACTCGGCGAGCTGGACGTACGACCCGCCCCGGCGGCTCGTCCAGGCCGTCGACGACGAGGCGCGCTCGCTGATCGGCGAGTCCGACGACCTCGCCGCGCCCGAGCCCAGCTTCCCGTTCGTCCCGCGCATCGCGCGGCTGCCGCGCGACCGCCCGCTGGACCGTTCCGGCGACCGCGAGCGGCCGACCCTGCCCGCGCAGGCGTCCGAGCCCCCCGAGGAGTCCACGGCCACGGCCTCGGGCGAACGGGACTCGCTGACCAGCCTGTTGGAGGCGGTGCCGAGCTTCCGGGGCGATCTGGTCGTCCCCGAGCGGACGCCCGAGTCCGCCCCCGAGGAGCCCGATCCCGAGCCCGAGGCGGAGGAGCCGCCGGCTCCCGCGGCCTCGGCCGGCTCCGCCTACGCGGACGTGCTCATGCCCCGTTCGGTCGGCAGTCACCGGGACCGTCTCATCGGTGCCACCGACCGTCAGGCCGAGGCGGACGGCGTCCGGCCCGGCCGCCGCGCGGCGGTGCCGAGCTGGGACGAGATCGTGTTCGGGACGCGGCGCAAGAAGCAGGAGTAGCAGGAGCAGGCAGCAGAAGCAGTCGGGGGCGCCCACCGTGCGGTGAGCGCCCCCTTCCTGTCGTCCGGCTACTGCGGGTCCGGTCCCACCGCGACCGGCCGCTCCGGGTCCGACGACCACTCGGACCAGGAACCGACGTACAGCGCCGCCGGGATGCCCGCGACCGCCAGCGCCAGCACCTCGTGGGCCCCCGAGACGCCGGAGCCGCAGTACACGCCGACCGGGGCGTCCCCGGACGCCCCCAGGTCCTCGAAGCGCGCCCGCAGTTCCCCGGCGGGCAGGAAGCGGCCGTCCGGGCCGACGTTCTCCGTCGTGGGCGCCGAGACCGCGCCGGGGATGTGCCCGCCGACCCGGTCGATCGGCTCCACCTCACCGCGGTACCGCTCCCCCGCGCGTGCGTCCAGCAGCACCCCGGAGCGCGCCAGCGCCGCCGCGCCGTCGGCGTCGAGCAGGCCGGTCGCCGACGGGACCGGGGTGAAGTCGCCCTCGGCCGGTGCCGGCTCCGACGTCTCCAACGGCCCCTCCCAGGCCGGCAACCCGCCGTCGAGGACCCGCACGTCCGGGTGACCCGTCCACCGCAGCAGCCACCACGCGCGGGCTGCCCCCCAGCCCAGGCCCCCGTCGTACACGACCACCGGAGTCCGGGACGACACGCCCGCCCGCCGCATCGCGGCGCCGAACTCCGCCAGGTCGGGCAGGGGATGGCGTCCGTGCGCACCCGGCGCGGACGCCAGCTCCCGGTCCAGGTCCACGAAGACGGCGCCGGGGAGGTGCCCCGCCGCGTAGGCGGCCCACCCGTCGAACGGCGGCTCACCGGCCGCCTTGGCCATGCTGAGCTGCCAGCGGACGTCGAGCAGGACGGGAGGGTTCCCGGTCGTCAGTGCGCGCGCGAGCTCGGATGCGGAGATGGTGGCGTTCATGGCCCCATCCTCGCGCACGGGGTGGCCGAGTCGTCCGGGTACGGCTACTCTGCTCGGCCGGACGGCACCGGTCACGACGCGTACGGGACCGGGCACACGCTGCACAACCGATCGACTCCCGTCGGCCAGCGCGCCGAGAGGGACGACGACCCGCGCATCGGGCATCCTCCGGGAACAGGGCCGTCGCACGGGCGCGCGCACGAGGGCACGCGGGCCACGGCCGGTGTCCGGACCGGCACGGGGACGGTCCGCGGAGCGGACGCGACACGGCCCCGCCGGAGTCGAGAAGAGCACGGCCGCCGCGAGGGCGGCCGAGAAGAGAGTGACGATGACCGACGCACGGGGGTCCGCCCGCCCGAACGGCGGGATGCCGCACGCGCCCGGCACACCCTGCTGGGTGAGCCTGATGGTGCACTCGCTGGACGCGACCGAGGAGTTCTACGGAGCGCTGTTCGGCTGGGAGTTCCGGCCCGGTCCCCAGCCGTTCGGCCCCTATGTGCGCGCCCTGCTCGACGGACGCGAGGTGGCCGGCATCGGCCTGCTGCAGCCGGACAGTCACCTGCCGGTCGCGTGGACGCCCTACTTCGCCTCGGCCGACATCGACCGGACGGCCGAGTCCGTGCGGTCGTGCGGCGGCACGATCGGGGTCGGCCCGCTGGACGCCGCCCACGCCGGGCGGCTGGCGATCGGTTCCGACCCGTCGGGTGCCGTCTTCGGCGTCTGGCAGGCGGCCGCGCGCCTCGGCGCCGCCGTCACCGGCGTACCCGGCGCCCCCGCCTGGCACGAGCTGACGACGTTCGAGTCGGCGACCGTCGCCAAGTTCTACGAGACGGTGTTCGGCTACGACGAGGAGCCGGTGGTCTCGGCCGACTTCGACTACGTCACCCTCCGTCTGGGCGGCCGCCCCGTGGCCGGCGTCCACGGCGTGGGCAACGCCGTGCCGCGGGACCGGGGACCGCACTGGACGACGTACTTCACCGTGACCGACGCGGACGACGCGGTGGACCACGTCCTGCACCTGGGCGGCCAGGTCCTCAAACCGGCCCGCGACGAGACCCACGGCCGTGTCGCCACGGTGGCGGACCCGGAGGGGGCGCGGTTCCGCCTGCTGCAGGGCCCGCGCTGACGCGCGGACTCCCCCCGGACCGGGTGACGTTCAGGGACGGTCCGCCGGCGCCCGGGTTCGACACCGTCGGCTCGCCGGGCCCGCTGCGCTCCCCCGGCCCGGAGGACTCGCTCATGGTCCTCCGTCCGCACGCCGTGCCTCCGCCGGCCGACGAGGCCCCGGCCTGGCCGCCCGTCAGGTCCGGCCCTCCTCGTGCGGGAGCCGGCACCGCGTCGGGTGCGTCCGGTCCCACGGGTGGCGTCGAGCCGGCCGGGCAGGACGAGTCGGAGGTCGCGGTCGCTCGCGTGCCTCCCGGCCTCGGCAAGCGGTTCTGCTCGCGCGCCGCCGGGGCGGTGGGCCGTCTCCGGCGCGAGGGTCCGTCGCGGGCGCCGCAGAGCGACCGGTCCGCGCACGTCGGTGTGCCCGTCCAGCAGCGCGGGGGCTGCTTGCACGGTGGACAGGCCGGTCCGGTGTCCGGACACACGTCGCGTGGGGCGTGGACGCCCGTCTCCGTCCCACCCGCGTCCAGGAATAGCCGGGGGCCCGCCTCGGGTTGCCAGGAGCATGACGACGAACGCGCCGCGGCCCGAGGTGCTGCGCTACACCGCCTTCTCCGCCACCCCCGACGGCGGGAACCCCGCCGGCGTCGTGCTGGACGCCACCGGTCTGGACGACGGCGCCATGCTGGCCGTCGCCGCCGAGCTCGGATACTCGGAGTCCGCGTTCCTGACCGCGCCCCCGGAGGGCCTCGGCGGCCGGGAGGGGCGGGCGTACCGCATCCGTTACTTCAGTCCCAAGGCCGAGGTGCCGTTCTGCGGGCACGCCACCGTCGCGGCCGCCGTCGCGCTCGCCGAGCGGATCGGCCCCGGGGAGCTGGTGTTCGCGACGCGCGCCGGAACCGTGCCGGTGGAGGTGGCCGAGGAGGGCGGGACGGTCCGGGCCACGCTCACCAGCGTCGAGCCGCACGTCGAGGGGATCGACGGTGCCGACCTCGCGGAGGCGCTCGCCGCGCTCGACTGGCCGGCCGCCGACCTCGATCCGGCCTTCCCGCCCCGCATCGCGTTCGCCGGCGCCCGCCACCTGGTTCTCGCGGCGGCGACGCGCGCCCGCCTCGCGGACCTCGCGTACGACTTCGCACGCCTCGAAGCCCTGATGCACCGCCTGGACCTGATCACGGTCCAGTTGGTGTGGCGGGAGTCGGCCACCGTCTTCCACGTCCGTGACCCGTTCCCCGTCGGCGGCGTCGTCGAGGACCCGGCGACCGGCGCCGCGGCCGCCGCGTTCGGCGCGTACGCCCGTGAGCTCGGCCTGGTCCCCGAGGACGCCGTCCTCACCCTGTACCAGGGCGAGGACCTGGGCCGCCCCGGCGAGCTCACGGTGACGCTGCGCGCGGGCGACCCGCGCATCCGGGTCGGCGGCGCGGGGGCCCGCATCGGCTGAAGCGCCGTAGTGCGCCGCGTGACGGCTCCCGGGTGCCGGCCGCGTCTCGAGGCGTGGCCGGCGCCCGGCCGCTCAGACGGGCACGGGCTCCGGGCCGGTACCGCGGGGCGTCGGACGGAGCTGCGGCGGGTCGAAGGGAGGGTCAGCCCTGGGTCACGGGCAGGACGTCCGGGGCCAGTGCCGCCGCGCGGGCCGTCGCCGCCGTCATGCGGCGGCGGTGGTGACGACGGCACAGGACCTCGTAGCCGACCTCGTCCGCGGAGTCGGTGACGTCGCCGACGACCACCTGGGCGCCCTCGACGACCATGACCCCGCCGACCGTGCGGGCGTTGTGCGTGGCGCGGGCGCCGCACCAGCACAGGGCCTCGACCTGGAGCACCTCGACCCGGTCGGCCAGCTCCACCAGCCGCTGGGAGCCGGGGAAGAGCTTGGAGCGGAAGTCGGTCGTGATCCCGAAGGCGTAGACGTCGAGCTCCAGGTCGTCCACCACGCGCGCGAGCTGGTCGATCTGCTCCGGCGCCAGGAACTGCGCCTCGTCCGCGATCACGTAGTCCGCGCGCCGGCCCCGGGAGAGGTGGTCGACGAGGTACGCGTACAGGTCCGTGCCGTCCCCGACCTCCACCGCGTCGGTGACCAGGCCGAGGCGGGAGGAGAGCTTGCCCTCGCCGGCCCGGTCGTTGCGGGTGAAGATCATGCCCACCAGGCCGCGTGCCGAGCGGTTGTGCTCGATCTGGAGAGCCAGTGTCGACTTCCCGCAGTCCATCGTTCCGGAGAAGAACACCAGCTCGGGCATGGGGGGTCGGGCACCTTTCGGCCTGGGTTGTCGGGGACGGGACGGCGGGTCGGGGCTGTGGGTCGGGACAGGCCTCAGGAGCGTACTTCGAGCAGCGGGACCAGTTGTTCGGCGGGGGTCATCGAACCGTGGTTGCCGACCATCGCCGACTCGTTCGGCTCCCGCTCGGAGGCGATCAGCAGGACGTCGTCCCGCGCGGCGGCGATCACGTCGCCGATCCGCCGGTACACGCGCTCGTCGACCGCCGGTCCGAACCAGCCCGCCTCGATCGCCTCGTCCCGCGAGGCCACCCAGAACTGCTCGCCGAGCACCTCGCGCCAGCAGGTCAGCACGTCGTTCGCGGCGCCGGGCACGGCGTAGACGTGGCGGGCGCGCCCCTCGCCGCCGAGCAGGGCCACCCCGGCGCTCAGCTCCCAGTCCTCGTCGAAGTCGATGCGGTGCTCCTCGTCGAACGGGACGTCGACCATGCCGTGGTCGGCGGTGACGTAGAGCGCGCTGCGCGGCGGGAGCTGTTCGGCCAGGCGCTGGACCAGGCGGTCGACGTACATGAGCTGGCCGCGCCAGGTGTCGGAGTCGACGCCGAAGCGGTGCCCCGCGCCGTCGACCTCGGCGTAGTACGTGTAGACCAGGGCGCGGTCGGCGGCGGCCAGCTGCTCGGCCGCGGCGTCCATCCGCTCCTCGCCGGACAGCCGCCCGAGGAAGGTGCCTCCGCTGAGCGCGACCTTGGTCAGCGGGGTGTTCTCGAAGGCCGGGGAGGTGACCTGGGCGGCGTGCACGCCCGCCCGGTGGGCCAGCTGGAAGACGGTGGGGTAGGGCTGCCACGGGCCGGGCGGGGCCCAGGGCTGCCAGCGCAGCTGGTTCATCAGCTCGCCGGTGTCCGGGTTGCGCACGGTGTAGCCGGGCAGGCCGTGCGCGCCGGGCGGCAGGCCGGTGCCGACGGAGGCCAGGGAGGTGGCGGTCGTCGCCGGGTAGCCGGCGGTGAGCGGACGTCCGGTGCCGCCGCGCGAGGCGGCCAGCAGGGACGTCATGAAGGGGGCCTCCTCCGGGTGCGCCTTCAGCTGTTCCCAGCCCAGCCCGTCGATCAGGAACACGCAGTTCCGGTCGGCGGGGGTCAGCTCGGGGATCGCGGCGGTCGTCCCGGGGACGCCCATCCCCGCGGCGAGCGTGGGCAGCAGGTCGGCGAGCGAACCGGTGCCGTACTCGGGCCGGGGTGCGGTGTCCAGGGGGAGGGGCTGCGGGTGGAGGTCCCAGGCGGCGGTGTGCGAGGGGGGCGCGGGCTGCGCGGCGGACGCGGGCTGGGTGGGCTGGGCCATCAGCGCGTCTGGTCCGCGGTCGCCTCGGAGAGCGCCTGCGCGAAGGCGAGCGCCTGGCGCACCGTCTCCGGTCCGTCACCCGCCTCGCTGACGCGCAGGCTCAGGTCGTCCGCCGTCGAGTTGCCGGTGTATCCGTGGTCGGCCTCGCAGTTGGGATCGCCGCAGGCGGCCGGTTCGAGGTCGATGCGGGAGACGGCGCCCCAGCCGATGGTGAGCACGATCTCGCGGGGCAGTGTGCCCGGCGTGTACGACTCCGGGTTGGCGACCACGCGGCTGACCACGATCGACGAGATCCGGCCGAGCTTGACCGACTCCGTGGAGGTGGTGGCGTACGGCGTCGGGGAGGTGTTGTCCGCGGCCTGCTCGTCGGTGTGGCTGACGATGAAGCGGTGGTCGGTGAGGACGAGCACGGTCACGTGCCGCCGCACCTCGTTCTGGTCGAACGTCGTCTCCTGGTGGACCAGGTACGACCGGATGGGCTCGCCGCCCACGGCGGCCTCCACCGCCTCGGCCACGAGGGCCGGGTAGTAGCCGCTGCGCTCGATCGCCGCCCGCAGCCCCTGGGTCGTCGTACTGGTCTTGGCCATGCCGTCCATCCTACGGGGGACCGCTGACTGCGAGGCACCGCTCGGCGCACTCCACGTGCGCGGGGCCGCCCCCGGCCCGCTCCCCCGGCTTTCCGGGCTCTCCGCGCGCCCTCAGTACGCCACCGGGAGGGTCCGCGGGCCGAGGTCGTCGCGGGCGGGGGGCGGGGCCAGGCGCACGGAGGCGCCGAGGACGCTCACGCCGTGCGGGGCGACGACGACCGGCTCGAGGGTGACCGCCACGACCTCCGGGTGGTCGTCGACCAACCGCGACACCCTCAGCATCAGCTCCTCCAGCGCGGGGGTGTCGACCGGGGCCGAGCCGCGCCAACCGAACAGGAGCGGAGCCGTCCGGATCGATCGCACCAACGAGGTCGCCTCCCGGTCGGTGACCGGGATCAGCCGGTGCGCCATGTCCCCGAGCAGCTGCGAGGGGGGCCCGGCGAGACCGAAGGAGAGCACGGCTCCGGCGGCGGGGTCGATGACCGCCCGTACGACGGTGTCGACGCCGCGCGGTGCCATCCGCTGCACCACGGGGCGCAGCTCCTGCGGCGCGCCGAACAGCTCGGTCAACTCGGCGTACGCCCTGCGCAGTTGTTCCTCGTCCGCGAGGTCCAGGCGTACGCCGCCCAGGTCGGCGCGGTGCCTGAGGTGCGGCGCGGTCGCCTTGAGGGCCACGGGGTGGCCGAGGGTGCGCGCGGCCTCGGCCGCGGCGTCGGGGGTGGGGGCGGGCAGGGACCGGTGGACGTGGATGCCGTACGTGCCCAGCAGGTCGCAGGTCTCCTCGCCGCCGAGGGTGAGGCCCTGTCCGCGCGAGAGCAGCCCGTCGATGAGCGCGGCGGCGCCCCTCTCGTCGATGTCCTCGTACTCGGGCACCTTGCCGGGGTCGGCGGCGTCCCGCCGCCACTGCGCGTACGCGACGGCCTGGGCGAGGGCACGGACCGCGCGTTCGGCGGCGGGGTAGGCGGGGATCAGATGGGCGCCTTCGGGCGGCGCGGCGGGGGCGGGCGGGTCGCCCGCGGTGGACGGCGCGGGGTGCGGGTCGGCCGCGGCCGCCGGGGACGTGGTGACCGGCGGCCGGGGTGGCGCTGTCGAGGGTGCCTGCTGCGTCGAGGGCACCTGCTGTGTCGGGGGCGCCTGCTGCGGGGCGGTCGCCGCGGGCGGCTGCGGTGCCGTGCTCGCGGCGGCCGAGAGTGCCTCCGCGAGGCCGCCGAGTTCCACGTGGACCACCAGGACCGGCTTGGACGGCGTCGCGGCGGCGGCCGAGCGCAGGGCCTCGGCCAGCGCCGCGTCGGCGACCGACCCCTCCCCCACCGCCGGGATCGCGGTCACGACCACCGCGTCGCAGGTGTCGTCGGCCAGTGCACGGGAGAGCGCGGCGTGGAAGTCCGCCGCCGAGGCGGCGGTGGTGAGGTCCAGCGGGGGGTGCGGACGCAGTCCCTCGGCGAGGCAGGCGTCGTAGGTGAGCAGGCCCAGGGACTCGGAGTTGCCGAGGATCGCCACCCGGGGCCCGGCCGGCAGGGGCTGGCGGGCGAGCAGCAGGCCCGCGTCGACCAGTTCGGTGATGGTGTCCACCCGGATCACCCCGGCCTGCCGCAGCAGCGCGGACACCGTCGCGTGCGGCAGCCGGGTCGCCCGTACGGCGTGTCCCCGGGGCCCGGCCCCGTGGCGTGCGCCCTGGACCACGACCAGCGGCTTCGCCGCAGCGGTCCGGCGGGCGAGGCGGGTGAACTTGCGGGGGTTGCCGATGGACTCCAGGTACATGAGGGCGACGTCGGTGTCGGGGTCCTCGTACCAGTACTGCAGGACGTCGTTGCCGGAGACGTCGGCCCGGTTGCCGGACGAGACGAAGGTGGACACGCCCGTGACGCCGGTGACCCCTCCGCCGCGTCGGTGCAGGCGCGACAGCAGGGCGACGCCGATGGCGCCGGACTGGGCGAACAGCCCGATCCGGCCCGGCCTGGGCGTCTCGGGGGCGAGCGAGGCGTTCAGCCGCACCTCGGGGGACGTGTTGATGACGCCGAAGGCGTTCGGGCCGATGATCCGCATGCCGTACGTGCGCGCCTGCCGGACGAGGGCGCGCTGGCGCTCGCGGCCGTCGGGGCCGGACTCGGCGTAGCCGGCCGAGACGACGACCAGGCCCTGCACGCCGTGCTCGCCGCACTCGGTGACGACCTCGGGGACGCGCTCGGCGGGCACCGCGACCACCGCCAGGTCGACGGGTCCGTCGACGTCCCGCACCGAGCGGAAGGCGGGCACCCCGTCGAGCTCCTTCCACCCTTCCGGGAGGGCCCTGTTCACGGCGTACAGGCGGCCGGTGAACCCGGCGTCCCGGATGTTGCCGAGGATACTGCGCCCCACGCCGCCGGGGGTGCGGCCGGCGCCGACGACGGCGACCGAGCCGGGGGCGAGCAGCCGCTGCACCGAGCGCGCCTCGGCGCGCTGTTCGCGCGCGTACTGCACGGCCAGGGAACGGTCGGTGGGCTCGAGGTCCAGCTCCAGGCGGACGACGCCGTCCTCGAAGCTGCGCTTCTGGGTGTACCCGGCGTCGGTGAACACCTTGATCATTTTGGTGTTGGCGGGCAGCACCTCGGCGGCGAACCGGCGGATGCCGCGCTCCCGGGCGACGGCGCCGACGTGCTCGAGCAGGGCGGAGGCGACGCCCCGGCCCTGGTGGGCGTCCTGCACGAGGAAGGCGACCTCGGCCTCGTCGGCCGGTGCGGAGGCGGGTGTCCCGTCGGCGCCGATCCGGTCGTAGCGTACGGTGGCGATGAACTCGCCGCCCACCGTGGCCGCGAGTCCCACCCGGTCCACGAAGTCGTGGTGCGTGAAGCGGTGGACGTCCTTCGCGGACAGGCGCGGGTAGGGCGCGAAGAAGCGGTAGTACTTCGACTCGTCCGACACCTGCTCGTAGAAGCTGACCAGGCGCTCGGCGTCGTCGACGGTGATGGGGCGGATGCGCGCGGTGCCGCCGTCGCGCAGCACCACGTCGGCCTCCCAGTGGGCGGGGTACTCGTGCCGGTCCGACGAGGTCTGCATGGGCCCCAGAGTACGGCTCGCGTACGACAACGACGCGAGGCAGTCTGTGGAGGGCGACGAGCCGGACCGAGGCCGCGGTCCGGAACCCGCCCGGGAGCGGGAGCGGGTGCCGCTCCCGGCATGCTTCACGATATGGGAAACTGGTCTAGACAACCCTGAAGACTGAAGGGCAGCAACACATGGCTGAGCGCCGCGTCAACGTCGGCTGGGCCGAGGGTCTCCACGCCCGTCCCGCCTCCATCTTCGTCCGAGCCGCCACGGCCGCAGGCGTCCCGGTGACGATCGCCAAGGCCGGGGGCGACCCCGTCAACGCGGCCTCCATGCTGGCCGTCCTGGGCCTGGGCGCCCAGGGCGGCGAGGAGATCGTCCTCACGTCCGACGCGGAGGGCGCGGACGCCGCCCTGGACCGTCTGGCGAAGCTGGTCTCCGAGGGCCTCGAGGAACTCCCCGAGACCGTCTGAGAACCCTTTCGATCGATTGCGGCGCCCACCGCCCCACAGGCGCCGGAACGCATCACCGAAAGGCCCGTCCGGACCACCGGGCGGGCCTTTCTCTTTCCTTTTCCAGGGCAGCGGAAAACAATCCCCCCGAATGAGACGTGTCTTTGTATACGGCTCTCGTGTTAATTCCGGAGACTCGGCGTGTTTACGGGACGTTGCGAGTTCCTCACACGCTCCGGACGGTCCGTGCCGGGGATGAGGCGCAGGCGGTGCGCGGCGCTCGCGCGCTCCGCGTGCAGCGCGGTGGCCGCCCGCGCGCGCTCACCGTCGCCGCGCGCCACCGCGTCCACGATCGCGCCGTGCTCCGCCCAGCACTCCACCGGGTCGAAGGGCCCCTCGACGGCGTACATCCAGGCGATCTTGTGCCGCAACTGGGTCAGCGTCGACGTCAGCGCCTGGCTGCCGGAGGCCTGGGCGAGCGTCTCGTGGAACCAGCCGCCCAGGGCCCGCAGGTCGTCGCCGTTGCCCTGGCGGGCGCGCTCCTGACCCAGCCGGACCAGACCGCGCAACACCTTCAAGTGGGCCTCGGTGCGGCGCCGGGCCGCGCGGGAGGCGCCGAGCGGCTCGAGGAGCAGACGCATCTCCAGCAGGTCGGCGGCCTCCTGCTCGGTGGGTTCCGCGACGCACGCGCCCGCGTGCCGCCGGGTCACCACGAACCCCTCCGCCTCCAGCGTGCGCAGGGCCTCCCGGACGGGGACGCGGGAGACGCCGTAACGGCGGGCGAGCAGTTCCTCGGTGAGCCGGCTGCCGCGCTCGTGGACCCCCGCGACGATGTCGTCCCGGATCGCCGTGCACACCGAGTGCGCGGGAATACGCATGACCGACCTCCGGCTTAATCCCCGTGAAACGCCGTCGGGCGGCGCCTGTTTCCGTGACTCTATTGCAATCGGCTCGAATTTCCGACGGCGGACCGGAATCCATACGTATTTTTGGACAAGCGGCCCCGGAAACACCGATGCCCCGGCTCGGAGACCGGGGCATCGGGAAGGAAGGCGGACGCGCGTCAGAGGTTCACGCCGTGTGCGCGGAGATAGGCGACGGGATCCAGGTCGGAGCCGTACTCGGCGGTGGTCCGGGCCTCGAAGTGCAGGTGCGCGCCCGTGACGTTGCCGGTGGCTCCGGACAGGCCGATCCGCTGCCCCGGCGTGACCTGCTGGCCCACCGAGACGCCGATGGACGACAGGTGGCCGTACTGGGTGTACGTGCCGTCGTGCATCTTGATGACGACCTGGTTGCCGTACGCGCCGCCCCAGCCGGCCTCCACGACGGTGCCCATGCCGACCGCCTGGACGGGGGTGCCGCTCGCGGCGTGGAAGTCGACGCCCGTGTGGCTGCCGGAGGACCAGACGGCGCCGCCGCTCTTGTAGCCGGTCGAGACGTAGGAGCCGGGGATCGGGGAGACGAAGGTGTTGAGACGCTTGCGCTCGGCCTCCCGCGCGGCGCGCTCCTTCTCCGCCCGGGCCTCCTCGGCCGCCTTCTCGCGCGCGGCTTCCTCGGCCGCCTTCCGCGCGGCGGCCTGGGCGGCCTCGCGCGCGGCCTCGTGCTGGGCGGCCGCCTGGGCGTCGATCCGGTCGGCGACCACGTCGCCCATGGTGACGACGGGAGTGAGGCCGGTCTGCGCGGCGGCGGGTCCGGCGGCGACCGCGGGGGCCGTGAGGGAGCCGACGACGCCGGTGCCGGCGAGGGCCGCGACGCCCGCCGCACGGGCGGTGCCGCGCTCGATCCGGCGGGGACGGCGGTGCTTCCCGGTGGCGCGGGTGAACGCCATGTACAGGCTGGTCCTTTCCTTCCCTCTCGCCTACCGGGTTAGCTGACGGGTTCGGAGCAGGAAGGTCTCCTACGGGCCCCCTCGCGACACGCGCGGGCGCCCGATTCACCCCAGGGACTGCATGCGGGTCCCCGGCTCCCCTGGCTCGCGCCGTACGGGGACTCGGCGATGGCTGTCCGGTGCCGCGGACGCGGCGCACTGCCCGACGAACAGCCCGGAAGACGCTAAGCGGAGGATCTTCCCGATCCCAAACGGAACCCGGGTTTTGTAGCGCATCCCACAGGGCAGACAGGCAACCTCCACCCCAATTCGGGCATGCGCGGGGCCCTGGTGACACATGAGTCACCAGGGCCCCGCGCACGTGTCCCCCGCGGCCGCCTACTCGGCCGCCACCACGGCGACTTCGCCGATCCCGAGGGCCTCAACGGGCGCCTTGATCCGCGCCGCGTCACCGACGAGGACGGTCACCAGGCGGTCCACCGGGAAGGCGTTGACGACCGCGGCGGTCGCCTCCACGGTGCCGGTCGCGGCGAGCTGCCGGTACAGCTCGGCCTGGTAGTCGTCGGGCAGGTGCTGCTCGACCTGGTCGGCCAGGGTGCTCGCGACGGCCGCGGCGGTCTCGTACTTGAGCGGCGCCACGCCCACCAGGTTCTGCACGGCGACGTCCCGCTCGGCGTCGGTGAGCCCCTCCGCGGCGAGCGTGCGCAGCACCGTCCACAGGTCCTCGAGGGCGGGTCCGGTGTTCGGGGTGTCGACGGAGCCGCTGATGGCCAGCATCGCCGCGCCCGTGCCGTCCGGGGCGGACCTGAGGACCTGCCCGAACGCCCGGACGCCGTAGGTGTAGCCCTTCTCCTCGCGCAGGACGCGGTCCAGGCGGGAGGTGAGGGTGCCGCCGAGGCAGTACGTGCCGAGCACCTGCGCGGGCCACACGCGGTCGTGCCGGTCCGGGCCGACGCGGCCGATCAGCAACTGCGTCTGGACGGCACCCGGACGGTCCACGATCACGACCCGGCCGGTGTCGTCGGCGACCACCGGCGGAACGGGCCGGGGCTGGGCCGTGGAGCCCGTCCAGGAGCCGAGCGTGTCGCCGAGCAGCGCGTCCAGGTCGACGCCGGTGAGGTCGCCGACGACCACCGCGGTCGCCGTCGCGGGACGGACGTGCTTCTCGTAGAAGGCGCGCACCGCTGCGGAGTCGATGCCGGCGACCGTCTCCTCGGTGCCCTGGCGCGGGCGCGACATGCGCGAACTCGCCGGGAACAGCTCCTTGGAGAGCTCCTTGGCGGCCCGGCGGGAAGGGTTGGCCAGTTCGTGCGGGATCTCGTCGAGGCGGTTGCGGACCAGCCGCTCGACCTCGCTGTCGGCGAACGCGGGCGCCCTCAGGGCGTCGGCGATCAGCCCGAGCCCCTTGGCGAGCCGCGAGGCCGGGACCTCGAGGCTCAGCCGGACGCCGGGGTGGTCGGCGTGCGCGTCCAGCGTGGCACCGCAGCGCTCCAGTTCGGCGGCGAACTCCTCGGCGGAGTGCTTGTCGGTGCCCTCGGAGAAGGCCCGCGCCATGATCGTGGCGACACCGTCGAGCCCGGTCGGCTCGGCGTCCAGGGGAGCGTCGAGGAGCACCTCGACGGCGACGACCTGCTGACCGGGGCGGTGGCAGCGCAGCACGGTCAGGCCGTTGTCGAGCGTGCCGCGCTCGGGGGCCGGGAAGGCCCAGGGCCTGGCCTCGCCCGCCTGCGGCTGGGGGTGGAAGTCCATCGTGGCGAGCTCGGTCACTTCGCCGCCTCCTCGTTCTCGTCGGTGCCGGCGACTGCGGCGGCTTCCTCTGCGTCCTGCGCGTCCTGTGCCGCGGGGGCGACGGGCTCGTAGACGAGCACCGCGCGGTTGTCGGGGCGCAGGCGGGCCTTGGCGACCTCCTGCACCTCCTCCGCCGTCACCTCCAGGACGCGCTGGACGGCGGTCAGGGCGAGCTGCGGGTCGCCGAACAGGACGGCGTACCGGCACAGTTCGTCGGCGCGGCCCGCGACCGTGCCGAGGCGGTCCAGCCACTCGCGCTCCAGCTGGGCCTGGGCGCGCTCCATCTCCTCGGCCGTGGGGCCCTCCTCGGCGAACCGGGCGAGCTCCTCGTCGACGGCGGCCTCGATCACCGGCACCTCCACGTCACCGGACGTCTTCACGTCCAGCCACCCGAGGGAGGGCGCCCCGGCCAGCCGCAGCAGGCCGAACCCGGCCGCCACGGCCGTACGGTCCCGCCGTACCAGCCGGTTGTACAGCCGCGAGGACTCGCCGCCGCCGAGGACGGTGAGCGCCAGGTCCGCCGCGTCGCACGCGCGCGTGCCGTCCTGCGGCAGCCGGTAGGCGGCCATCAGCGCCCGCGCGGGGACCTCCTCCTCGACGACCTCGCGCAGCTGCTCGCCGATGATGTCGGGCAGCGAGCCGTCGCGGGGCGCGGGCTTGCCGTCGTGGGACGGGATGGAGCCGAAGTACTTCTCGATCCAGACGAGCGTCTGCTCCGGGTCGATGTCGCCGACGACGGAGAGCACGGCGTTGTTCGGCGCGTAGTAGGTGCGGAAGAACTGACGGGCGTCCTCCAGGGTGGCCGCGTCCAGGTCCGCCATCGAGCCGATGGGCGTGTGGTGGTACGGGTGGCCCTCCGGGTAGGCGAGCGCGGTCAGCCGCTCGAAGGCCGTGCCGTAGGGCACGTTGTCGTAGCGCTGGCGGCGCTCGTTCTTGACCACGTCCCGCTGGTTCTCCATGGACTCGTCGTCCAGGGCGGCCAGCAGGGAGCCCATGCGGTCGGCCTCCAGCCAGAGGGCGAGCTCCAGCTGGTGGGCGGGCATGGTCTCGAAGTAGTTGGTGCGCTCGAAGCTGGTGGTGCCGTTGAGCGAGCCGCCGGCGCCCTGCACGAGCTCGAAGTGACCGTTGCCCTTCACCTGGGCGGAACCCTGGAACATGAGGTGCTCGAAGAGGTGAGCCAGACCGGTACGCCCCTTGACTTCGTGGCGCGAACCGACGTCGTACCAGAGGCACACCGCGGCGACCGGGGTCAGGTGGTCCTCGGAGAGCACCACGCGCAGGCCGTTGGCCAGGCGGTGCTCGGTCGCTGTCAGGCCGCCGGAGCCTGCCTGGGCTGTGGCCGTGTGACCCATGGGCATGTACGTCCCTTCGATCGCGGAGGCGGTCGTCGAAACCGCCGTTTCTGCCGGTCCTGCCACTGTATGCAAGCGTGCGGACCGCCCGTGAAGTTCCCGGGCGGGGCCGACTACGCCGAGAGCGAGAAGCCGCGGGGGGTGATGACACCGGTGTGAGCAGGGAGACGGACGGGACAGCCGTGACACCGGTCCGCGGACCCGGCACGCGCCTCGCAGGGCGGCGGGCCGTGCGAGGCGGACCGGCGCACGGCCGAGCTGCGGGGCCCGGCCCCGGCGTGCGGCGATCCCACGAGACCGCCCCGGACACGGCGGGCCCGAGGGCCCGGCCCCGGAAGGTGCGGATCTGCCCGGGACCCGCCCACGCGTGGCGGAACCCACGGGCACGACTCCCCCGCGCGGCGGCGCCTCCAGGCCCCTGCCCCGACACACGGCGAACCCGCGAGGACACGCCCCGCACCCGGCGGAACCACGAGACCGCACGTGGCGGAGCCCGCAGGCACGGCACCGCGCGCGGTGGCACCGCAGAACCCTTGCCGCGGCGCACGGCGAACTCGCGAGGACCTGCTTCCCCCCGCACGGCAGAGCCATGAGGAGCGCCCCACCGCGGCGGAACCCGTGGGGCACGGGCCCGGTCCGTCGGTGGCCCGCCGCCCGGTGCCGCCGTCGCCGTCGGAACGCGCCGGCGGCGGGGCCGGCGTCCACCGGGCGGCCCGGCCCCGCCGCCGACCGGCCGGGCCCCGCTCGCGGCGTCCGCGGCACGTGCGCGTACCCTGCTCGCGCCGCCACTCCCCGCCCCGCGCCGGACGGCCGGAGCCGGGTCCTGGTCCCGCTTGTCAGTGCGACGGTCCACAATGGTCCGCGTCAGATCCCGTCACACGCTTCAGCAAGGAGCCGGCAGCGATGGCCCGCCGCAGCACGAAGACCCCGCCGCCCGACGACTCGTACGAGGAGAAGATCCTCGACATCGACGTCGTCGACGAGATGCAGGGCTCCTTCCTCGAGTACGCGTACTCGGTCATCTACTCCCGCGCCCTGCCGGACGCGCGCGACGGCCTCAAGCCGGTGCACCGCCGCATCGTCTACCAGATGAACGAGATGGGGCTGCGGCCCGAGCGCGGCTACGTGAAGTGCGCCCGCGTCGTCGGCGAGGTCATGGGCAAGCTGCACCCCCACGGCGACGCCTCGATCTACGACGCCCTGGTGCGCATGGCCCAGCCGTTCTCGATGCGCGTGCCCCTGGTCGACGGCCACGGCAACTTCGGCTCGCTGGGCAACGACGACCCGCCCGCCGCCATGCGGTACACCGAGTGCCGGATGGCCGAGGCCACGAGCCTGATGACCGAGTCCATCGACGAGGACACGGTCGACTTCGCGCCCAACTACGACGGCCAGGAGCGGGAACCGGTCGCGCTGCCCGCCGCGTTCCCGAACCTCCTGGTGAACGGTGCGTCGGGCATCGCCGTGGGCATGGCCACCAACATGCCGCCGCACAACCTGCGCGAGGTCATCGCGGCCGCGCGCCACCTGATCAGGTATCCGAACGCCGACCTCGACGCCCTGATGAAGCACGTCCCGGGCCCCGACCTGCCCACCGGCGGCCGGATCGTCGGCCTGTCCGGCGTCCGGGACGCGTACCGGACGGGCCGCGGCACGTTCAAGATCCGCGCGACGGTCACCGTGGAGAACGTGACGCCGCGCCGCAAGGGCCTGGTCGTCACCGAGCTGCCCTTCACGGTCGGCCCGGAGAAGGTGATCGCCAAGATCAAGGACCTGGTCGGGTCGAAGAAGCTCCAGGGCATCGCCGACGTCAAGGACCTCACCGACCGCGAGCACGGTCTGCGGCTGGTCATCGAGATCAAGAACGGCTTCGTGCCGGAGGCGATCCTGGAGCAGCTGTACAAGCTGACGCCGATGGAGGAGTCCTTCGGCATCAACAACGTGGCGCTGGTGGACGGCCAGCCGCTCACCCTGGGCCTCAAGGAGCTGCTGGAGGTCTACCTCGACCACCGCTTCGACGTCGTACGCCGGCGCTCGGAGTTCCGCCGCGGCAAGAAGCGGGACCGTCTGCACCTGGTCGAGGGTCTGCTCACGGCCCTGGTGGACATCGACGAGGTCATCCGCCTCATCCGCTCCAGCGAGAACTCCGCGCAGGCCAAGCAGCGTCTGATGGAGCACTTCTCCCTCAGCGACGTCCAGACCCAGTACATCCTGGACACGCCCCTGCGCCGGCTGACCAAGTACGACCGCGTCGAGCTGGAGACGGAGCGGGACCGGCTGAACGCGGAGATCGAGGAGCTCACCCGCATCCTGGAGTCGGACGCCGAGCTGCGGAAGCTGGTCTCCGGCGAACTGGCCACGGTGGCCAAGAAGTTCGGCAACGACCGCCGTACGCTCCTGCTGGAGTCGGCCGCCACCCCGGCCGCCACCGTGCCGCTGCAGGTGGCGGACGACCCGTGCCGCGTGCTGCTGTCCTCCACGGGACTGCTGGCCCGTACGGTGAACGACGAGCCGTTCGCGCAGGACGGCGCCGCCAAGCGGGTCAAGCACGACGTGATCGTCTCGGCGGTACCGGCCACGGCCCGCGGTGAGGTGGGCGTGGTCACCTCGGCCGGCCGCCTGCTCCGGCTGAACGTCGTCGACCTCCCCCAGCTCCCGGAGGCGATGCCGACGCCGAACCTCTCGGGCGGGGCGCCCCTGGCCGAGTTCGTCTCCCTGGAGGACGACGAGCAGGTCGTGTGCCTGACGACGCTCGACGAGTCGTCGCCGGGTCTGGCACTCGGCACCGAACAGGGCGTCGTCAAGCGCGTGGTGCCCGACTACCCCTCCAACAAGGAGGAGCTGGAGGTCATCACGCTCAAGGAGGGCGACCGGATCGTCGGCGCGATCGAGCTGCGTACGGGTGAGGAGGACCTGGTCTTCATCACCGACGACGCGCAGTTGCTGCGCTACCCGGCCGGGCAGGTCCGTCCGCAGGGCCGGCCCGCCGGCGGCATGGCGGGCGTCAAGCTCGCGGAGGGCGCGAAGGTCATCGCCTTCACGGCGGTCGATCCGGCGGCGGACGCGATGGTGTTCACGGTCGCGGGCTCGCGCGGCACGCTGGACGACTCCGTCCAGACGACGGCGAAGCTGACCCCGTTCGACCAGTTCCCGCGCAAGGGCCGGGCCACCGGCGGCGTGCGCTGCCAGCGGTTCCTGAAGGGCGAGGACTGCCTGGCCCTGGCCTGGGCGGGCCCGGCCCCGGCCCGTGCCGCCCAGAAGAACGGCACGCCGGTGAGCCTCCCGGAGCCCGACCCGCGCCGTGACGGCTCGGGCGTGTCGCTGCCGAAGACGGTGTCGGTGGTGGCGGGGCCGGTCTAAGCCGCAGGGTCCCCTGGACCCACCGGGTCCACGGGGTCCTCGGGCTCCCGCACATAGCGCAGGACGCCCCACATGCCGTGCTCGTCGGCGTGTGGGGCGCCGTCGCTCCCGCACGCCTCCAGCTCCTTGCGGAGCGCGGCGGTGTCGATGCCCGCCCCGATGAGGACGAGCTGCGTGAGCCGCTCCTGGCCGGTTCCCCAGGGCTCGGGACAGAACCGCAGGAACCGCCCCACGGCATGGACGGCGTACCGGTTGCGGGTGTCGTGCGGCCCGAAGTCGACGTACCCCTTGATCCGGTAGAGCCCCTCGGGCCGGCTGTCCAGGAAACGGATCAACCGCCGTGGGTCCAGCGGCTGCGCGGAGACGAAGGAGAGGCTGTCGTACGCGGCGTGCAGGTGCCCGGCGTGCTCCTCCTCCCCGCGGTCGTGGCGGTGCAGATCGTCGAACGACAGCTGCCCGATGCGCTCCTCGCTCGGCCTGCAGTCGAAGAGGAACTCGGGGTCGACACGGCCGTGCGTGGCCGGCAGCACGGCCGCGCGGTCGACGAGTGACCGGACCAGACCCAGTACGCGCGAGGTGTCCGTGACCCGGTCCAGCTTGTTCACGACGACGAGGTCGGCGAGGCCGAGGTGCCGGTCGATCTCCGGGTGCCTGGCCCGGGTGTCGTCGAACTCGGCGGCGTCCACGACCTCGACGAGTCCGCCGTACACGATGTCGGGATGCTCGCTGGCGAGCACCATCCGCACGAGTTCCTGCGGTTCGGCGAGGCCGCTGGCCTCGATCACGATGACGTCGATCCCGGCGGAGGGCCGGGCGAGCCGCTCCAGGTACACGTCCAGCTCACCGGCGTCGACGGCGCAGCACAGACATCCGTTCCCGAGCGAGACCGTCGAGTCCCCGAGCGCGCCGGCCACGGCCATGGCGTCGATCTCGATGGCGCCGAAGTCGTTGACGACGGCACCGATGCGGCTTCCACCGCTGTGGTGGAGGAGGTGGTTGAGCAGGGTGGTCTTCCCGGAGCCGAGAAACCCGGCCAGGACGACCACCGGAATCCGCCGACCACTGCTCCGCTCCACCGCACGACCCCTTTTCACACCCACGCGTACACCGGCTCGCGCCCCGGCATCCGGGCGAGAACCGACTGACACCCCAGGATACGAACGACGAGAACGACCCCGAAGTGAACGATTGTTAGCAGGGTGTGCGGGGCAGACGTCGGAGAAGGCGCCGGTTCGTGCGACCCTCGCTTCCCTCCGTGCGCCTCCTCTCCGCCTTCCCGCCGACCAGAGCCGCTCGGCACCCTGGAAGGCGGCAAGCGCCGCCCACCGCTCGCCGGTCCGCTCCAGCAGACCCGCACCCCGACGACCGGCGGACGGCCGCCTGATCCGGGGGTTGACATGGCCACACAGAGGTTCGGCACGCAGAGTCTCGGCTTCGCTGCCGCGGCGGGGTTCGCATTCGCCGCGGGGGCACTCGCGGGGGTGGCCTCGCGGCAACGGCGGTACGAGGATCTGCACCGGCAGCTGCTCGAGGAGAGGCGGGCCGAGAGCCGCCGCGCCGGCCTCGTCGACTACCAGCGGTTGCAGCTCGGCCTGCTGGACCGGGCCATCGACGACCCCGAACTGGCCGCCGTGCTGAGGACCATCGAGACCGAGTCCGCGACCCGCCTGCGGCAGCACCTCTTCGCCAACGCCCTCTACTCGAACGCCTTGTTCGGCTATCGCATCGGCGTGGCGACCCAGGCGGAGCTTCACGGGCATCTGCGAGTGCTGTGCAGGAGTGCGCTGTTCCGCAAGTACCGGGAGTCCACCCGGCCCCACCGCGCGAGCCTGCGGGACGACTCGGAGGAGGGACGCATCGGCCAGATGGTGGACGCCCTGATTCAGGATCTGGACGATGCCGGTGACACCGAGGAGTGGTGGGTGGTGGGCGAACCCCCCACGCGATGAGGGAAGTTGAGGAAGAATACGCCTTCCGTGTGACGCGCCCGTTCGGAGTGGTCCATCTCAGCACACGGACATCAGCCGTGACGGCTCGGCATTACTCTGTCCCCGCCCGACAGCCACACTGTGAGAACGGGGACCCCCGTTGAAGATCGTGCGTCGCATCGGCGCCTCCCCCAGGGAACGCGGGAGCATGACCGGCGACACCTGCCCGGACATCTTCGAACTGTCCGACGGCAGCTTCGCCGTGATCGGCACGGACGCCACCGCGTCACTCGACGCCCAGTTGCCGTCCGACGCGGCCCGTGCCGACGACGAGCGGATCGTGGTGATCAGTCGCGAGACGCCCGTACGGGCCAAGGGAGACATTCCCGACGCCTGAGACAGCCGAACCCCGAGGAACCCGTCGGCAGGGCTCTCGGCGGCCTCGCGGAAGTGACCGCGTTTCCGAGTCACGCAGCCACCAGGACGCCTCCCGGGATTCGTCCGAGTGAGAGATGCGCAGAGGAGCCCGGCGCTGCTGTCGCGTCGGGCTCCGCAGGTCAGGCCGTCTTCGGCACCGCCACCGGCGCCCGCTCCCCCACATACCGGGCCACCGGCCTGATGATCTTGGAATCCTCCGCCTGCTCCAGGATGTTGGCGCTCCACCCCACCACCCGTGCCGCCGCGAACGTGGGGGTGAACATCTCGCGCGGCAGACCGCAGAGTTCCATGACGACGCCCGCGTAGAACTCCACATTGGTGTGGAGCTCCCGCCCCGGCTTCAGTTCCGCCAGGATCGCCTCCACACGCCGCTCGACCTCCACGGCGAAGTCGACCCGGGGACCGCCGAACCGCTGCGCCACCTCGCGCAGCATCCGCGAGCGGGGATCCTCCGTGCGGTAGACCGCGTGCCCGAAGCCCATCATCCGCTCGCCCGCGCGGACGTGCTCGCGGACCCAGGCGTCGATGCGCTCCGGCGTCCCGATCGCGTCCAGCGTGTCCAGCGCCCGGCTCGGCGCGCCTCCGTGCAGCGGCCCCGACAGCGCCGCCACCGCCCCGGCCAGGCACGCCGCCACGTCCGCGCCCGTCGACGCGATGACCCGCGCCGTGAAGGTCGACGCGTTGAAGCCGTGGTCGATGGTGGAGATCAAGTACTGCTCGATCGCCCGCACCCGGTCCGCGTCCGGCTCCGAACCCGTCAGCATGTAGAGGTAGTTCGCCGCGTACGACAGGTCCTCGCGCGGCTCCACCGGTTCCAGCCCCTTCCCCAGCCGGTGCAGCGCGGTGAGCAGCGTCGGCACCGCCGCGGCCGCCTCGAGCGCGTCCCGTCGGCGCCGGTCGGCGTCGATGTCGTACACCGGCCGGAACCCCTTCGCCGCACCGAGCAACGACAGCGCCGTCCGCATCCCGGCCAGCGGCCCCGAGCGCCCGCCCGCCGCGGCGATGACGGGCAGCGCCGCCCGCACCGGTTCGGGCAGCCTCCTGAGCGCCGCCGTCTCCGCGGCGAAGGCGGCGCCGCGCTCCGCGTCGGGCAGGTCGCCGTGCACCAGCAGGTGCCACACGTCCTCGAAGCCGCGGGACTCCGCGAGGTCGACGGCCGAGTACTGCCGGTAGTGGTAGAAGCCCTCGGCTCCCCGGACGTCGCCGACCCGGGTCTCGGTGACGACGACACCCGCCAGCCCTCGTGGCACTTCCACGCGCGCGGCCACAGCCTCACGGACAGACATGACTTACCTCCTCGGGAACTTGATTCGACTGTCCATGCTTGATTGATTACTGTCAATCTTGATTCAATCAATATTGAAACCGGTCGAGGCAGGACGGATACCGTGACCCCATGCGCGATCAAGACCCCTCCCCCGTCGACGCGGACCGGCGCCTGAGCACCAAGGAGGCAGCCGAACTGCTCGGCGTGAAGCCGGAGACCGTGTACGCCTACGTGAGCCGCGGCCAGCTCAGCAGCCGGCGGGCGGCGGGCGGACGGGGCAGCACCTTCGACGCCAAGGAGGTGGAGGCGCTCGCACGGCGCAACAGGCAGAAGAGCGGCGGCGGCCCGGGCGGCTCCGGCGGCGAGCTGTCCGTGCGGACCCGCCTCACCCTGATCGACGCCGACCGGTACTACTTCCGGGGCGTCGACGCCGTCGAACTCGCCACCCGGCACACCTACGAAGAAGTCGCCGAGTGGCTGTGGACGGGCCGGCTCCGCCCCGGAGCCTCCTTCACCGCGCCCGAGGCCCCGGTCGCCGTGGCGCGTCGCGCCGTTCAGGCGCTGCCCGGGCACGCCACGCCCACCGACCGCCTGCGGGTCGCCGCGATCGCCGCCGCGACCGCCGACCCGCTGCGGTTCGACCTGTCCGAGGACGCCGTGCTCGGCACGGCCCGCACGCTCATCCCGACCCTCGTCGCCGCCCTCCCGCCGGTGCGGCCCGACCACCGGGACACCGGCCCGCTGGCCCACCGCCTCTGGGCGCGGCTGTCCGGGCGGCAGGCCGACGAGGCGCACCTGCGCGTCCTGGACACGGCGCTCGCCCTCCTCGTCGACCACGACCTGGCGGCCTCCACGCTCGCCGTCCGGGTCGCCGCGTCGGCCCGCGCGCACGCCTACGCGGCCGTCTCGGCGGGGCTCGGGGTGCTCGAGGGCCCGCTGCACGGCGCGGCCAGCGCTCTCGCGCACAAGCTGCTGCTCGAGGTGCTCGACCGGGGCCACGCGGCTCCCGTGATCGCCGACGAGCTGCGGTCCGGCCGCCACGTCCCGGGGCTCGGACACCGTCTCTATCCCGGCGAGGATCCGCGCGCGCGTGCCCTGTTCTCCCTCCTGGAGGAGATCCCGCACGCCGCACCCGCCCTCGCCGCGGCCCGCGACATCGTGGCCACCACCGCCCGCCACACCCCGCTGCACGCCAACGTCGACCTGGCCCTGGCCGTCCTGACCGCCTCGTGCGGGATGCCGGCCACCGCGGGAGAGACGATCTTCGCCGTCGCCCGTACGGCGGGATGGATCGCGCACGCCCTCGAGGAGTACGGCGAACGCCCCCTGCGCATGCGCCCCAACGGGTTGTACGCGGGACCGAAGCCGCCCCGGCCGCTGCCGGAGCAGGACACGGACGGGACGGGAAGCCATCTGTGAGCAAGTCAGGTTAGGCTCACCTCTGTGAGTACGTGCTCAACCGTCTCCCGCGAGCTCGACGAACCGGTGGCGGGAACCGCGGCCACCGCGAGGACCTGGCTGCTGCTGGAGCAGCCCGGCCCGTGGGGTGCCAAGGCGCTCACGTCGAGCCACCTCGACCCCGCGCTCGGCCGCGCCCTGGAGGCGGCCGCGAAGGGCACCGGGGTGCGCATCGCGCTCGTACGCCGTCCGGGGCGTCACGCGGACCGCCGCGTGCCCGCCGCGCGCCGGGTGTACGTGGGTCACACCGTTCCGGGACGCGTGTGGCTGCACACCGCCACGACCACGGATCCCGAACGACTGCTCGGCCTCGACTTCGCCGCACTCGGCAGGGGCGAGCCCGCCGCCTTCGACACGGTGCTCGGCGGACGGCCCCACGAAGGCGGTCCCCTCGCCCTCGTCTGCACCAACGGCAAGCGCGACCGCTGCTGCGCCCTCCTCGGGCGGCCCCTGGCGGCCGAGCTCGCCGCCTCGGGGGTCAAGGGCGTCTGGGAGGTCACCCACCTGGGCGGTCACCGCTTCTCCCCCACGGTGCTCGTCCTGCCGTACGGCTACGCGTACGGCAGGGCCGAGGCGCATGCCGTCAAGGAGGTGCTGCACCGCGCGCAGGAGGGCCGGATCGTGGTCGAGGGATGCCGCGGGAACTCCGCCTGGGAGCGCCCCGGCCAGGCGGCCGAGCTGGCCGTGCGCGGCGCGGTCGGCGAGCACGCCGCGCAGGCCCTGGGCGTCGTGCGGACGGACGGCGCGGCCGGACGCTGGAAGGTGACCGTCGCCCACGTGGACGGGCGCCGGTGGCTGGTCGAGGTCGCCCAGGGCGCGTCCCTTCCGCCCCGCCCGGAGAGCTGCGGGTCGGTGCTGGGTTCGCCCGCGCGGATGGACGTGGTGGCGGTCCGCGAGGTGACCGTGACGGCGCTGGCGAGCTGACCGCACCGCTCCCGGTTCCCGTGGGGCACGCGCGCGTGACCGTCCCGGAGCCTCGCCCCCGGGACGCACGCGTCCCCGTTCCCCCCGCCGCACGCGCTCCCCGCCGCACACGCACGAGATCCACGCCACACGGCTGCGGTGGCCCGCGCCCACCCACGTACCGTCATGGGTATGAGCCCCACTCCCCCCGCACGCCGCCTGCGCCTCGGCCTGCCGCGGCGGGTGTTCTCGCAGGTCCTGCTGATGCAGTTGGCGATCGCCGCGGGAGTCGCGGTGCTCGCCACCGGGCTGTTCCTGGCACCGCTCGGCGACCAGCTGGACGACCAGGCGATGCGGCGGGCCCTCGCGATCGCGCAGACCACCGCCCAGCAACCGCAGATCGCCCACGACCTGCGGAGCACGACACCCTCGCCGGACGGACCGGTGCAGCGGGAGGCGGAACGGATCCGGAAGGCCACCGGGGCCGAGTACGTCGTGGTGCTGGACCGGCGGGGAGTGCGCTGGTCGCACACCGATCCGCGGCGGATCGGCGGCCTGGTCTCCACCGACCCGGGCGAGGCCCTGGCCGGACACGACGTCATGGAGATCGACGACGGCACCCTGGGCCGCTCCGCGCGCGGCAAGGTACCGCTGCGCGACGACGACGGTGAGATCGTCGGGGCCGTGTCGGTCGGCATCGCCTACGACAGCGTCCGGGCCCGGCTGATCCACGCCATCCCGGGGCTCTTCGCGTACGCGGGCGGTGCCCTGGCCGTCGGCGCGCTCGCGGCCTGGCTCGTCTCCCGTCGGGTGCAGCGGCAGACCCGCGACCTGGCCTTCTCGGACATCTCGGCGCTGCTCGCGGAGCGCGAGGCCATGCTGCACGGCATCCGGGAGGGAGTCGTCGCCCTCGACCGCGGCGGCCGCATCCGCCTGCTGAACGACGAGGCGCAGCGTCTGCTGGGGATCGGCGCGGAGGCCGTGGGCCGGTCCCCCGACCAGGCCCTCGGCGAGGGGCGTACGGCCGATGTGCTGGCCGGGCGGGTGACCGGCACCGACCTGCTCACCGTCCGGGGGCAGCGCGTCCTGGTCGCCAACCGCATGCCGACCGACGACGGCGGCGCCGTCGCCACCCTGCGCGACCGCACCGAGCTGGACCGGCTGGGCCGGGAACTGGACTCCACCCGCGGCCTGATCGACGCGCTGCGCGCCCAGGACCACGAGCACGCCAACCGCATGCACACCCTGCTGGGGCTGCTCGAACTGGAGATGTACGACGACGCCGTGGAGTTCGTCGGCGAGGTCGTCGGCGAACACCGGGCCACGGCGGAGCAGGTCACCGAGAAGATCCGGGACCCCCTGCTGGCCGCCCTGCTGGTGGGCAAGGCGACGGTCGCGGCCGAGCGCTCGGTCGCCCTGCGGGTCTCGGACCGGACGCGGCTGCCGGACCGGCTGATCGACCCCCGAGGGCTCGTCACCGTCGTCGGCAACCTGGTGGACAACGCCCTCGACGCCGTCGCGGGCACGCCGCACGCGCGCGTGGAGGTCGAGCTGCGCGCGGAGGGGCGTACGGCGGTGCTGGTGGTGCGGGACACCGGGCCCGGAATTCCGCAGGAGCACCGGGAGTTGATCTTCACCGAGGGCTGGTCCACCAAGGAGGCCCCGGCGCATCGCGAGCGGGGCATCGGACTGCCCCTGGTGCGCAGGCTCGCGGAGCGGCAGGGGGGCAGCGCGACCGTGGGAGAGGCGCACGGCGGAGGCGCGGAGTTCACCGTCGTCCTGCCCGAGGCCCTGGCCGAACCGGGCGCGGAACCCGTTCTCACCGGGGCTTCCACCCCGCGGACCGCCACGGAGGAGGCGTGATGATCGAGGTCCTGGTCGTGGACGACGACGTCCGGGTCGCGCGGGTCAACGCCGCCTACGTCGAGAAGGTGCCCGGCTTCCACGTCGCCGGTCAGGCGCACAGCGCGGCCGAGGCGCTCGCCGGCCTGGAGGCGCCGCCGCGGCCGGACCTGGTCCTCATGGACCACTACCTGCCCGACGGGACGGGGCTCGAGGTCGTCCGGGAGATGCGCCGGCGCGGCCACCAGACCGATGTGATCATGGTGACGGCCGCGCGTGACGTGGCCACCGTGCAGGCGGCGATGCGCCACGGTGCCCTGCAGTACCTGGTCAAGCCGTTCGCCTTCGCCGGCCTGCGCGCCAAGCTGGAGGCGTACGCGGAACTGCGCCGCACCCTCGACGGCGGCGGCGAGGCGGAGCAGGCGGAGGTGGACCGCCTCTTCGGCGCCTTGTCGGCGCCGACCGAGCCCCAGCTGCCCAAGGGGCACTCGCCCACCACCGCGGAGCTGGTACGGCAGTCCCTGATGGACGCCGACGGCCCGCTGTCGGCCCAGGAGATCGCCGAACGCACCGGGGTGAGCCGCCAGACCGCCCAGCGCTATCTGAAGCTCCTGGAGCGCACGGGGCGGGCCACGCTGACCCTCAAGTACGGCGACGCGGGCCGCCCGGAACACCGTTACGCGTGGGCGACCCGCGCCTGAGGACACGGCCCGTGGGGGCGGGGGAAGGAACCGTGCCCTCCCTCCATACGGATGCCGGCGCCGTCCGTCTCCGCCGGTGCCCTACGCGGCTCCCGCGCCGGTCAGCGAGCGGACCTCGGTCTCCGCGTGCCTGGCCGCGTCGGGAACCTCGGCCGAGGTGACCGTGCCGAGCCAGCCCGCGAGGAAGCCCAGCGGGATGGAGACCAGGCCCGGGTTCTGCAGCGGGAAGAGCTGGAAGTCGACCCCGGGGAAGAGGGCCTCGGGGCTGCCGGACACCACGGGGGACAGCAGTACCAGCACCACGGCCGGGATCAGGCCCCCGTAGACGGCCCACACGGCACCCCGTGTGGTGAAGCCGCGCCAGAACAGGGAGTAGAGCAGCACGGGCAGGTTGGCCGACGCGGCGACGGCGAAGGCGAGGCCCACCAGGAAGGCGACGTTGAGGTCGCGGGCCAGCAGGCCCAGGGCGATCGCGACCACGCCGATGCCGACGGCGGCGAGGCGGGCCACGGCCACCTCGCTGCGCGGTTCACCGCGCCGGCGCCGCAGGGAGGCGTACAGGTCGTGGGCGACCGACGCCGAGGAGGCGAGCGTGACCCCGGCGACCACGGCGAGGATGGTGGCGAAGGCGACCGCGGCGACGACCGCGAACAGAACCGTTCCGCCTGTGGAGCCGGCACCGCCGCCCAGGTCGAGCGCCAGCAGGGGCACCGCCGTGTTCCCGGACGCGCTCGAGGCGCGCACGGCGTCCGGCCCGACGACGGCGGCGGCGCCGAATCCGAGGACGATCGTCATCAGGTAGAACCCGCCGATGAGCCCGATCGCCCAGACGACCGAGCGCCGCGCCGCCCGCGCCGTGGGGACGGTGTAGAAGCGGGACAGGATGTGCGGCAGCCCGGCCGTGCCGAGGACCAGCGCGAGTCCCAGGCTGATGAAGTCGAACCGCGCGGTCCAGTCCCCGCCGTGGGCGAGCCCGGGCGCCAGGAACGCCTCCCCGTGACCGCTGCGCTCGGCCGCCGTGAGCAGCAGTCGGTTGATGTCGCCGTGGAACCGCAGCAGGACCAGGACGGTCAGCGCGACGGTGCCGCCGAGCAGCAGGACCGCCTTGACGATCTGGATCCATGTGGTGGCCCGCATGCCTCCCAACGACACGTAGATCACCATGAGCGCACCGACCCCGATGACGGTCCAGGTCCGCGCCGCCTCGCCGGTCCCCCCGAGCAGCAGCGCGACGAGGCTGCCCGCGCCCACCATCTGCGCCACCAGGTACAGGACGGAGACCGTGACCGACGAGGTTCCCGCCGCGATGCGCACCGGACGCTCCCGCATGCGCGCCGCGACCACGTCGGCGAGCGTGAACCGCCCGCAGTTGCGCACCAGTTCGGCGACCAGGAACAGGACCACCAGCCAGGCCACCAGGAAGCCCACCGCGTAGAGCATCCCGTCGTAGCCGACGAGCACGATGAGCCCGGAGATGCCGAGGAAGGACGCGGCCGACATGTAGTCGCCCGCGAGGGCAAAACCGTTCTCCATCGGCGAGAAGAGCCGGCCGCCGGCGTAGAACTCCTCCGCGGAACCGCGCCGGTGGCGGCTCACCCAGGTCGTGATGCCCAGCGTGACCGCGACGAACGCGCCGAACAGCAGCAGGGCCGGCACGTGGTGGTCACCCGTCATGTCGCGCCGCCTCTGCCCCGCGCCAGCTCCTGGGCGTCCCAGCGCAGTTCCAGCGCCGCCCGGTCCCTGCGCAGCCGTGCGTGCCGCACGTAGGCCCAGGTGAGCAGGAAGGTGGTCAGGAACTGCCCGAGCCCCGCCAGCATCCCCACGTTCACCGCGCCCGCCACCGGCCGTGCCATCCATTCCGGTACGGTCGTGGCCGTCACGACGTACGCCACGTACCAGGCGAAGAAGAGCGCGACCGCCGGGAGCACGAACCTCCGGTACCGGCTGCGCACCTCCTGGAAGGCCTCGCTGCGCTGTACTTCGAGGTAGACGTCGGCGGCCGCCACGGCGACCTTCTCACGCCGTGCCGGCGGCACTCCCGCATCGGCCGAGGCGCCCCAGCCCGAAGCCAGGGCGTCGTACCAGGGATCGTCGTACCTCACGTCCCCCGAGTTGCTTGGCTGCATGCCCAAGGATGGACAGAACGGGAAGATCTCTGACTCTTCTTCCCGTTCCGCTTCACCCCATCAGGTGACTCGGCCCACCGTGAGCGCAGCCGACGCGGCCGCTACGCGTCGATGCGGGACCGGTCCAGGGTCGCCGCGGAGCTGGAGATGAACTCCTTGCGGGGGGCGACGTCATTGCCCATGAGCAGGTCGAAGACCTGCTCGGCGGCCTCCAGATCGGTGAGGTTGATCCGGCGCAGGGTGCGGTGACGCGGGTCCATGGTCGTCTCGGCCAGCTGGTCGGCGTCCATCTCGCCGAGGCCCTTGTACCGCTGGATCGAGTCCTTGTACCGGACGCCCTTGCTCTGGAACTCCATGAGCTTGTCGCGCAGCTCCCGGTCCGAGTACGTGTAGACGTACTTCTCCTGGCCCTTCTTGGGCTGGACGAGCTCGATGCGGTGCAGCGGCGGCACCGCGGCGAACACCCGGCCCGCCTCGACCATGGGCCGCATGTAGCGGTGGAACAGCGTCAGCAGCAGGGTGCGGATGTGGGAGCCGTCCACATCGGCGTCGGTCATCATGATGATCTTGCCGTAGCGGGCCGCGTCGATGTCGAAGGTGCGCCCCGACCCCGCTCCTATGACCTGGATGATCGCACCGCACTCGGCGTTCTTCAGCATGTCCGTCACGGACGACTTCTGAACGTTGAGGATCTTTCCGCGGATCGGCAGCAGCGCCTGGAATTCGGAGTTCCGGGCGAGCTTCGCCGTGCCGAGCGCGGAGTCGCCCTCGACGATGAACAGCTCGCTGCGGTCGACGTCGTCGCTGCGGCAGTCGGCCAGCTTGGCGGGCAGCGAGGAGGTCTCCAGAGCCGTCTTGCGGCGCTGCGCGTCCTTGTGCTGGCGGGCCGCGATGCGGGTCCGGGCGGCGGCGACGGCCTTCTCCAGGACGACCCTCGCCTGCTGGGCGGCGTCCCGCTTGGTGGAGGTCAGGAAGGCCTTGAGCTCGCGGGAGACGACGGTGTTCACGATGCGGCGGGCCGCCGAGGTGCCGAGGACCTCCTTGGTCTGGCCCTCGAACTGCGGCTCGGCCAGGCGGACCGTGACCACCGCCGTGAGGCCCTCCAGGGCGTCGTCCTTGACGATGTCGTCCTCGGCCACGCGCAGCAGCTTCTTCGCGCGCAGCACCTCGTTCATCGTCTTGGCGACGGCCTGCTCGAAGCCGGCGACGTGGGTGCCGCCCTTGGGGGTGGCGATGATGTTGACGAACGACCTGACCGTCGTGTCGTAGCCGGTTCCCCAGCGCAGCGCCACGTCGACACCGAGCTCACGGGTGACCTCGGTGGGCGTCATCTGGCCGTGCTCGTCGAGGACGGGGACGGTCTCCTTGAAGGTGCCCTGACCGGTGAAGCGGAGCGTGTCGCAGACGGCCTTGTCGCTGGCCAGGAACTCGCAGAACTCGCTGATGCCGCCATCGAAGCGGAACGACTCCTCGCCCTTGCTGCCCCCCTCCCCGAGCCCGTACTCGTCACGGACGACGATGGTCAGGCCGGGCACCAGGAAGGCGGTCTGGCGGGCCCGCTGGTGCAGCGTCTCCAGGGAGAGCTTGGCGTCCTTGAGGAAGATCTGGCGGTCGGCCCAGTAGCGCACGCGCGTGCCGCTCCGGGTCTTCGGGATCTTCTTGGCCTTGCGGAGCCCGTTCCCGGCCTCGAACTTCGCGTCCGGGCCCAGGGCGGCGAAGGCGCCGGGGACACCGCGCCGGAAGCTGATCGCGTGGGTGTGCCCGCCGCGGTCCACCTCGACGTCGAGCCGCGCGGACAGGGCGTTGACGACGGAGGCGCCGACGCCGTGCAGACCGCCGGAGGCGGCGTACGAGCCGCCGCCGAACTTGCCGCCCGCGTGCAGCTTGGTCATGACGACCTCGACGCCGGACAGGCCGGTCTTGGGTTCGACGTCGACCGGGATGCCGCGGCCGTTGTCCCGGACCTCCACCGAGCCGTCGTCGTGGAGGACCACCTCGATGTGGTCGCAGTAGCCTCCGAGGGCCTCGTCCACGGAGTTGTCGATGATCTCCCAGAGGCAGTGCATCAGACCGCGGCTGTCGGTCGATCCGATGTACATGCCGGGGCGCTTCCGCACGGCCTCGAGCCCCTCGAGGACGAGCAGGTGCCGCGCGGTGTAGTTGGAACCGTCCCGGTCTGCTCCTGCCAGCAGCGCTGTGGACGGCACGGACGTCTCGGCGGTCACGCGGTTCGCTCCTCGCTGAATTTCAGATGGGGCCCTCATGGGTAAGGGCGCGGCTTGAGTCACCGGTGAGAGGGTACCGAGGCCTGGTAGAGCCGTTGAAACGCCACCCTCGTCTGAGCTCACCCTAGTCGAGAGTCGCATGCTTGTTCGATCCCTCGATGGAGTGAAGCACACATCACGTTCCCTTCCAGGCATGAACCATTTAGGCTCCGGGCACGTCCTCATGAACAACCGGCAACCCGGCCGGGAGGGCGGACCACCCATACGAACGCGAATCCGTACGGCACATCAGACACGCACTACGGCACATTCGCCGCCAACCGGCAACGACCAGCCACCTCGGAAAGATTTTTTCGAAAAGAAGCCACGAGCGGGAACGTTTTGGGGCTGGTTGGATGTTGACCCTGGTACGACAGCTCGTCGAGCTAGAGAAGAGGCGACGTGACTACTGTTCTGACCCCCGCGAGCCCGCTGACGGCCGCCGATCGCTGCGACCGCTGCGGCGCCCAGGCATACCTGCGCGTCGTCCTGCTGAGCGGCGGAGAACTGCTCTTCTGCGCCCACCACGGCCGCAAGTTCGAGCCGGAACTCAAGAAGATCGCCGCTGAGATACAGGACGAGACGGAGCGGCTGACCTCGCCCCCGGCGACCGCTTCCGACGAAGAGCGCTGACAGAGCGCCGACACCTCGCGTCCGACGACGAGCCAGTCCGGCACAGGCCGGCGAACGGGCGGTTGTCCCCGGAGACCGGGGACAACCGCCCGTTCATGCTGAGGAGCCCTCCGGGGCCGCCTCGGCCCCGTCGGACGCCCTCAGCGGCCCTCCTGTGCGGTCCTCCCGGCCGGCCTCCGCCTACCCGAGGGTCCGCACGATGTCGGACACCCGCGTGTACACCCCGGGGCTGCCCGTCCAGCCGCAGCCCGCCCCCCAGGACACGAGGCCTATCAGCCTCCCCTGGGCCACCAGCGGCCCGCCGCTGTCCCCCTGGCAGGCGTCCCGGCCCCCTGCGATCTCTCCCGCGCACAGCATCGTCTCGGCGCGGTACGCCCCTCCGGGACCTCCCGGATAGGCACTCTCACACAGCGTGTCGGGTTGCACACGCACGCGTGCCGCGTGCAGGCTGCCCGCGTAGGTGCCGGCCCCCGTGGTGTCCCCCCACCCGTAGACGGTGGCCCTCGTCCCCACCCGGTAGGCGGAGTCGCCCGCCCCGGCCATGGCGATGACCGAATCCGAGGGGAGCGGCTCGGCCAGGGTCAGCACGGCGAAGTCGCCGGAGTTGGTGACACGGTCGTAGTCCGGGTTCACCCAGGTGTCGCGCACGGCGATCTCCTGCCCCCGGTCCGAGAGCAGGTCCGTGCGCCCCGCGATGACCCTGAGGTCGGGCACCCGGTCCGGTGACGCCCCCAGGATCTCCTCGTCCATGCAGTGGGCCGCGGTGAGCACGGTGGTGCGGCCGACCGCCACACCTCCGCAGAACTGTCCGGCCCGCGTACCCCCGAACCGGTCACGGCTGGACAGCGCCACGGTCCACGGACTCTCCCCCACATCGACCGGGAAGCCGCCGACGACGATGCTGTCGGCGGCCGCCGGGGCGGACGCGGCCATCGGTATGACGGTCGTGGCGGCCGCGAGGACCAGCGGCCGGGCCAGGGCCCGGACAAGACGACGACGCATGCACACTCCTCACACTGGGGTGGTCGTGGGACACCCAGAGTGATCCACCCCGCCGCGGCCCGCACCCGCGCGCACGACGAAAGGCCCGGTTCCCGAGAAGGGGAACCGGGCCTTTCGCGGAGGCGCCGTACGTCGCGCGTCGCGGCGGCCGGACCTAGTCGAGGTAGTCGCGCAGCACCTGGGAACGCGACGGGTGACGCAGCTTCGACATGGTCTTGGACTCGATCTGGCGGATGCGCTCGCGCGTGACGCCGTACACCTTGCCGATCTCGTCGAGGGTCTTCGGCTGACCGTCGGTGAGACCGAAGCGCATGGAGACGACGCCCGCCTCACGCTCGGACAGGGTGTCGAGGACGGAGTGCAGCTGCTCCTGCAGGAGCGTGAAGCTGACCGCGTCGGCCGGGACGACCGCCTCGGAGTCCTCGATGAGGTCACCGAACTCGCTGTCGCCGTCCTCGCCCAGCGGGGTGTGCAGCGAGATGGGCTCGCGACCGTACTTCTGGACCTCGATGACCTTCTCCGGGGTCATGTCGAGCTCCTTGGCCAGCTCCTCCGGGGTGGGCTCGCGGCCCAGGTCCTGGAGCATCTGGCGCTGCACGCGCGCGAGCTTGTTGATGACCTCGACCATGTGCACCGGGATGCGGATGGTGCGGGCCTGGTCGGCCATCGCGCGGGTGATCGCCTGACGGATCCACCAGGTGGCGTACGTGGAGAACTTGTAGCCCTTGGTGTAGTCGAACTTCTCCACCGCACGGATCAGACCGAGGTTGCCCTCCTGGATGAGGTCCAGGAAGAGCATGCCGCGGCCGGTGTAGCGCTTGGCCAGGGAGACCACCAGACGGAGGTTGGCCTCCAGGAGGTGGTTCTTGGCACGGCGCCCGTCCTCGGCGATGATCTCCAGCTCGCGCTTGAGCTTCGGCGCCAGCTTGTCGGAGTTGGCCAGCTTGTCCTCGGCGAACAGACCCGCCTCGATGCGCTTGGCGAGCTCGACCTCCTGCTCGGCGTTGAGCAGGGGGACCTTGCCGATCTGCTTGAGGTAGTCCTTGACCGGGTCGGCGGTGGCGCCGGCGGCGGCGACCTGCTGGGCGGGCGCGTCGTCCTCGTCCTCGTCGGAGAGCACGAAGCCGGCGCTCTCGGCGCCCTCGGGCTCCTCCGCGACCTTGGTGTCCTCGAGGACCTCCTCGTCGACCAGCTCGACGTCGTCCTTCTTGGCGGCGGTCTTCTTGGCGGCCGTCTTCTTGGCCGTGGTCTTCTTCGCCGTCGCCTTCTTGGCGGTGGTCTTCTTGGCGGCCGCCTTCCTGGCGGGCGCCTCCTCCTCGACTGCGGGGTCGGCGGCGGGCGCCGCGGGTGTGGCGGTGGCGGTGGCCTTACGGGTGGTCGTCGCCTTGGCCGCGACCGTCTTGGTGGCGGTGCGCTTGGCGGGACTCTTCGCTGCGACGCTCTTGCGGGTGCGCTTGGGCTCTGCGGCACTGACCATCAGCGTCACACCCTCTTCCTCGAGGATCTGGTTGAGGCTGCGCAGTACGTTCTTCCACTGAGTGGCCGGAATCTGGTCGGCTTCGAAGGCCCGACGCACGTCATCGCCGGCGATCTGCCCCTCAGCCTTTCCCCGCTCAATGAGCGCCATGACAGAGACGGACTCGGCGATCTCCGGCGGGAGCGTACGGGATGTGCTGGCCGACACGAACAACCTCTCGGAACGTTGGAAAACGGCTTCCGGCCCCGTCCACAGTGGACAGGAGCCGACCGCCGGCTTGGGGATGGGCCGACGGCGCGGGCGGGGGCCGGGAGATGCACAGCGCCTTCGACGGCGTCCGTATTCCTCCGCGGCTGTCACCTCTTAGGTCATCGCGTTCTTCCCAGGAGCGTTACGCCCAATCCGCGTGGCCCGAGTCACACCCCGTAAGTATTCAGAAGCTGCCAAACAGGGGCAAAAACTTTCATTCGGGGCGAGGCCGGTGCCTCTCCGGAGCTCGCGCCCCCTTCTCGCCGTCGGACCCCGCGGGATCGTCGACGATCCCGCGGGGTCCGACGGGGGACGGTCATCGGTGGGGCGCTGCCACAGGAGGGGGATGGCACGCCGGACCGCGCCGCCCGCGGAACGCGGTCAGTGCTCGCGCGGAGCGGGCACCACGCGTTCCACCTCAGGGTGGATCGTGAGGAGCTGGCGCATGGCCGCCTCGGCCGCCGCGCCGTCGCCGCCGGCGAGGGCGTCGACGATCCGGCCGTGATGCGCCAGCGACGCTTCGTTGGGCCGCTCACAGCCCGTGACCGGGCCGCCCGAGACCTGCAGCGCGGCGGACACGATCCCGGAGAGGTGCTCCAGCATGCGGTTGCCGGCGATCTGGATGAGCAGCGAATGGAACTCGGAGTCGGCACGGGCGAACGTGAGCGCGTCGCCCTGCCCCATCGCGTGGCCCATGATCTCCACCATGTCGGACAGGCGCTGCTGGACGTCCTCGCGCCCGTGGCCGGCCGCCAGGCGGGCGGCGAGCGGCTCGATCGTCCAGCGCAGCTCGCTGAGCTCACGGCGCTGGTCGTCGCGCTGCGGCCCGAAGGCCCGCCACTCGATGATGTCCGGATCGAGCAGGTTCCAGTCGCTGACGGGACGCACGCGCGTGCCGACGTTCGGGCGCGCACTGACCAGGCCCTTGGCCTCCAGGACGCGGAGCGACTCGCGGACGACGGTGCGGGAGACCTCGAAGCGCTGGCCGATCTCCTCGGGCACCAGCGGACGGTCGGCGCCCAGATCGCCGGAAACGATCATCTGACCCAACTGCTGGACGAGTTGACCATGCAGCCCGCGTCCACGGCTGCCCGCGGCACGCCGGCTCACGCGGCCCAGCTCCGGATCCGCCCCGTCCCAGGCAGGGGCACCGACGCGGTCGGCGGCGGGCGCCTCGGCGCAGGGGTAGCGGTCGAGTTCGCCCGGGCTCGCGAGGCCGGAGTCTGCGGAGCGGGCGGCGGTCATCATGGTGTGCGCAAGGGTACTCACGCATCCTTTGTCGGCGCCGTTCCCAACTCCCTTGAGGTCTTTGGTGAAAAGCACACGAAAGGGTGATCGCTCACCCCGTCGCAATTGACGCCTTATCGGAAAGAAACGGGCCGTTTCCGATGAGTTGCGACCGCGGACGTACCGATCCATGCACGGACGGTCGTCATCGAACCCTGCCCCGCAGGGTGGTGAGCAGATAAGCGCAGAGCAGCACCGCCAGCGACAACACCAGTGCACCGCCCACCGGTTGGGCGATCACCCGCAGCACCGCCTCCAGGTGGTGCTCTCCCCCGAAGGGCCACCGGAGCGGTGCCCCCTCCCGCACCCGCGCCGGGAACCCGGTCACAGCACGTGCCGACGGCCCTTCCACCGCCTTGCGCACGAGGGGCACGACGAGGAGGGGTACGGCGACGACCACGGCGAGTCCGGCGGTGGTGGACCGGAAGACGCCTGCGGCCAGTACACCGGCGCAGGCGCACCCGATCACGAGGCCGAGCCAGCCGGCGCTCAGCGCGAGCCAGTCGGCGGGGACCTCCACGACCTCCGGCCCGTAGAGGAGATAGAGCAGTTCGGCATCGCACCCGACGGTCAGGACGGCCAGCACCAGCGCGACGACCGAGGCGACGAGGAGTTTGGCGGCCAGCAGGCCCAGCCGCCGGGGCACGGTGCCGCGGTCCGCCGCCAGGGCGGGGTGGCGGAACTCGTCGCCGAAGGCCAGTGCACCGAGCAGCCCCGCCCCGAGCGCCGCGGGCGGCAGCGGCAGTTCCCGCGGCCATGCGGCCAGCAGGCGCGGCTGCGGGGTGTGCCCGATGCGCGCCAGCAGCACGGCGGTGAGCGCGGACACGACGAGTGCACCGGTCCCGACGAGGAGCCCCGTGCCGACGCCCGCGACCCGGCGGATCTCATAGCGAAGGGGGCGGAGGGGACCGGGGGCGGGTCGGGCGGACAGGCGGGGCGGGAGCTCGGCCGGGGCGTCGAAGGAGCGGTCGGGCCGGCCCGTGGAGGCTGTGGCGGGGCGGCGGGTCTCCTTCACCGCGGGCTCCTCCGGCACCTGCCGGTCGGGGGGTGCGGAGGCGGGCGGGTCGTTGTCGGCCGGAGCACCGGTGTGGTGCCGCGGTGCGGCGGAGGGAGCCGGTCGCGGGCCGCCCGTCACCTGCTCCGCTGCGTCCGCCGCGGAGGGCGGCGGCGCGTCGGTGGCGGGACGCGCAGGCGTGTCGGCGGTGAGGGTCGCTGGTGCGCCTGTGGCCGGAGCCACCGGTGCGCCTGTTGCCCGTTGCGGGTGACCGGTTCGGGCCCGTACCTCGTCACCAGCGCTCCGGGACAGGTGGACACCGCCCGCGCCGGGCCCCATGTCCCCTACTTCGTGGGCGAGTTGGTGTACGACGATGCCGTGCCGGAACGCGGTCTCGCCGACCTCCGCACAGGTACTGCCGTAGACGTAGAGGCGGTTGCCGCCCTCCGGCACGACCTCCACGGAGCGCCGTGCGGTGCGGGCCTCCTTCGCGAGCAGCGCGGCGAGGCGGGCGGCGTGCGGGCTGCGGACGGCGACGCGGGGGCGAAGCCGGGTGCGCGAGAAGACCCCGGCCTCCTGGTCGGCGACGAGCCTCCCCCGCTCCAGCGTGACCACGCGGTCCGCGATCCGCGCGGCCTCCTTGGGATCGGCCGTCGTGCACAGGACGGTGCCTCCCTGGGCCGCGTACGTACGGAGCACGCCGTGGAGCCACCGGCTCTCGCGGACGGAGAGGCCGTGCGCGGGCTCGTCGAGCACCAGCGTGTGCGGCTCCGCCAGCAGCGCGCAGGCCAGTCCGAGCCGGCGGTCCATGCCGCGCGACAGGATGCCGAGGCGTTCGTCGCGCAGACCCACCAGCCCCACCGCTTCGAGGATTTCGTCGGCACGGCGGGCCGGGACGCCCGCGGCGGCACACAGCATGCGGAGATGTCCGCGGACCGTGCGGGCGGGGTGGCCCGGCACGTCGCCCAGCAGCACGCCGACCTCATGCGCGGGATGGGGGATGCGGTGCAGCGGGCGCCCCCTGAAGTGAGTGACCCCACGGCCTCGTTGGAGTTCGAGCATGAGTCTGAGCACTGTCGTCTTGCCGGCGCCCGGCGCTCCGAGCAGCGCGGTGACGCGACCCGCACGAGCCTCGAAGGAGACGTCGTCGACAGCGGGCGGAAGCTCTTTGCGGGGGCTGCTGGTCAGTCCGATGGCCTGGATCACCCGAAGCAAGATAGCGTGCCATATCGGGTTTTCCGGGCACCGCAAGGTCCCCCGTCGACAGGGAAAGCCGCGCCCTCACACCCGCGTTCGCCGTTCTCCCCGCGCGGCCGCGTTCTCCGCGTCAGACCTCGGGACGCAGCATCGGGGGGTTGAGCAGAGTGGCTCCACCGGCCCGGAAGAGCTGGGCGGGACGACCGCCCTGCCGGGTGGTCGTGCCACCGGTGGGGACCAGGAAGCCCGGTGTGCCGGTCACCTTGCGGTGGAAGTTGCGCGGATCGAGCGCCACGCCCCACACCGCCTCGTAGACACGACGCAGCTCGCCGACGGTGAACTCGGGCGGGCAGAAGGCCGTCGCCAGCGACGAGTACTCGATCTTGGACCGGGCACGCTCCACCCCGTCCGCCAGGATCTGGGCGTGATCGAAGGCGAGCGGCGCGACCGGCTCGCCGTCCCGGCCGTGCCCACCCTGCTGCAGCAGTTCCTCGACCGGCGCCCAGCGCGCGTTGCTGGCGTCACCGCCCGCCCGGGGGGCGGGCAGGTCGGGGGCGAGGGCCAGATGCGCGACGCTGACGACACGCATCCTGGGATCACGCTTCGGGTCGCCGTATGTGGCGAGCTGTTCCAGGTGAGCGCCGTTGTCCTGGGCGGGGGCGGCCGGGTCGTGCACACGCAGCCCCGTCTCCTCGGCGAGTTCCCGCGCCGCCGCCTGCGCCAGGTCCTCGTCGGCTCGCACGAAGCCCCCGGGGAGGGCCCAGCGCCCCTGGAAGGGCGCCTCTCCCCTGCGCACCGCCAACGCACACAGAGCATGGCGGCGCACAGTCAGCACGACCAGGTCCACGGTGACGGCAAAGGGCGGAAAGGCTGACGGGTCGTAGGGCATGCGGCGATCATAGTCGTCTGCCTGACGATAAACACTCCCTTCGCCTGCCGCATCGACGACTGATCCACTTCGGCCCGGCACGCCCTGCCGGTCACCCGGCGGTACCGCGTCCCCCTGGTCCCGCCGGTCCCCCTCTCGGCCGGGCTCGGCCGGCGCCTCCGCCCATGACGGGACCGAGCCGACTGCCTCCCGGGCCCTTCCCGGCCCCGCCGCTCCGGTCAGTGGTTCTCCCCGCTCGTCCGCTCGTCCTCTTCGCCGCCCCGCCCTCCGGGCGGGGCGCCTTCCGGCGAAGCACCGCGACGGCGTGCGGCGTCCGGCCCCGCCGCACCCGGACGCGCGCCGCCCGGACGTGTGCGGTCCCCCGCCCCGGGCCGCGTGCTCCCCGCCGACGCGCGCGGATGCGGAACCCGCGTGCTCCGGCGGGTCCCCTCCGTCCGCGCCCGGAGGGGGGAACAGCCGCCGGAACCGGAGACACGCGTGCGGCGCCGACGGCGTGAAGAGGTCGTTCCCGGGCCGGTAACCGCGGGATCGCACACGCCGCCCTCCCTGACGTCCGCGGCCGGCCCGTCGGATGCGGCCCGCCCGCGTCCCTCGCGTTCCGCGCGCAGGCAGCGGCGGATCGACTCCGGGTCGAGACCCTCGTTGCAGGCCTGGTGCAGGAGACGGGCGAAGAGGTAGTCGGGGTCGGCGCCCAGCGCCATCGCGAGCGCCTCCCGGGCCTCCAACTCGTCACCGGTGGACCAGGCGACCCATCCGGCGAGGGTGAGGGGGGCGGCCGCGTGTTCGCCGTACGCTCCCACGCAGCGGCGCGCCAGGGCCCGCCACAGCCGGAGGGCGGCGCCCGCTTCGGCCCCCTCCATCCACTCGGCCGCGCGGTCGCGCGTCGTACGGTCCTGCAGGCCGAGGATCAGCGCCGCGGCCTCGTCGTGCCCGAGCAGTGCGTCGTCCCGCCGGTCCGCCGGAAACGCGCCGGTGACGGGCGGGGCGTCGGCGAGGCGGCCCATGACCCGCTCGGCGAGCCTCAACGTCTCCTCGGCGACCTCGCGCCGTCCCGCCTCATCGAGGATCCTGGGGACCAGCGCCGTGCCGGCGGCGTCCAGGGCGGCCTCCTGCTCGAGGGCGGCGGGGTTCTCCCACGGCAGGAGCCTGGCGCGCAGCTCGCGCAGCGTGCCGCGGACCTGGATCCCCGCGTAGGTGGCCGCGGCGGCCAGGACCGAGGTGCCGGGCAGGCCCATCGGCGTTCCCCCGGCCGGGCAGCAGCCCTCGTTGTCACAGCAGTAGGACCAGAAGCGGCCGTCCGAGATGCACAGGGCCTCCACCACCGGGACGTCGAGGGCGCCGCACTCCAGGCGCAGCGCGTGGGCGAGTGGCCCCAGTCGCTCCTTGACCTGCCGACCGGATTCGCCCTCGCCCGGTTCGCGGCAGAGGAAGACGACCATCTGCTCGGCCCGGGCACCTCGGCGCTCGCCGCCCTTCACCAGACCGTGGGCAAGCTGCCGGGCGGCGGAGGGCCAGTCGTCCGGTTTCGCGGGGATACCGAGCCGGGCGCGGCCGCCGAACCGGCCCCGTCCGTCCTTGTCGTGCAGGGCGACCAGCACGATGCTGTCCTCGGGGCGGTATCCGAGCAGGTAGGGCAGCGCGTCGGCGAGTTCGGCCGGGGTGCGCAGGGTGACCTGCTGCGCGTCGCCGTGATGGTCGTACGCGGTGCGGGTGATGTCCGCCGCGCGCGGTACGCGGTCTTCCTTCTCGCCGCGCCCGCGGGGACGGGCGGGCGCGGTGCGGCCCACGGGTTCGGCGCGCTCCGGAAGGTCGGTGCGCCGGCACCCGTCACGCCCGGGGATGTCGCCGTTTTCGGGGGATCCGGTCGTTTCGCTGTGGTTCGTCATGCGAAGACGATCTCGCGGAATCAAAGACTCCGCTTCGCCTTGTGGATAAAGTCCGATCAGGACACGTCACGTGCCGGGGATGGCGGACGGCCGGGGGCGGCCATTGACCTCGTGCACCTGCACCGAGGGGGCCGAGGATCCGGGTGAAGGGGCCGGGGTCCATCAACCCGGCCGTGATGCCGGTGTCGGTGTGGTGTCGGGGAAGTCCGAGCCTGATCGATGTGCTCGTCGTCCTCCGGCTCCGTCGAAGTGCTTCCGAACGGTTCCCGAGCGGCTTCCGCACGGCAAAGGGCTGAGGCCCCCGGGAGGCGCGAGACGGGGCGGCGGGGAAGGCGGTCAGCCCGCCGTGGCGAGCACCAGCGGCAGGACCTGGCCGGCCCCCGCCCGCCTCAGCAGGCGAGCGGTGACCGCGAGGGTCCATCCCGAGTCCGTGCGGTCGTCCACGAGCAGGACGGGCCCGGAGGCGCCGGCCAGCGCGCCGGCCAGCTCCTCGGGGACGGCGAAGGCTCCGGACAGCGCCCTCAGGCGCTGGGCGGAGTTGCTCCGCCGTGCCGCGTGCGCGCCGCTCGGCCCCGTGTACGCCAGGGCGCCCAGGAAGGGCAGGCGCCCGACGTCCGCCACGCCCCGGGCCAGGGACGCGACCAGTCGGGGACGGGTCAGGGACGGTACGGCGACGACGCCGACCGGCCGGGCGAGGGCGTCCGGGTCGTTCGACGCCCAGCCCCCGGGAGAGCGCGCCCAGTCCGCGAGGACCGTCACCGCGGCCCGCAGGACATCGTCGGGGACCGGCCCGTCAGGCGCGTCCTCGGCCAGCAGCGGGCGCAGACGGTTGCCCCAGCCGATGTCCGACAGCCGCCCCAGGGCGCGCCCGGTGGAGCACTGTTCCCCGGCCGGGATGCGGCCCTTCAGGTCGATGCCCAGTGCGGGCATCCCCGTCGGCCACATCCGGCGCGGCTCGACCGCCACTCCCGGACGGTCCAGCTCCTTCGCCGCCCCCGTCAACGCCTCCGCCGAGACAGAAGGGTCGGCCCAGGCACCCGCGCAGTTGTCGCAACGGCCGCACGGGGCCGCACCCTCGTCGTCCAGTTGCCGGCGCAGAAACTCCATGCGGCACCGGTCCGTGCTCACGTAGTCGCGCATGGCCTGCTGCTCGGCGGCGCGCTGCCGGGCGACCCTGGCATAGCGCTCGGTGTCGTACGCCCAGTCGGCTCCCGTGGCCGTCCAGCCGCCCTTCACCCGCTTGACCGCGCCGTCGACGTCGAGCACCTTCAGCATCGTCTCCAGACGGGTGCGCCGAAGGTCCACCGCCGCCTCCAGCGCCGGTACCGACAGAGGCCGTCCCGCACCGGCGAGGGCCGAGAGGGTCTGGCGGACCTGCGCCTCGGGAGGGAAGGCGGTGTCGGCGAAGTAGCGCCAGATGGCCTCGTCCTCCTTGCCCGGCAGCAGCAGTACGTCTGCGTGGGCCACACCGCGGCCCGCACGCCCCACCTGCTGGTAGTAGGCGATCGGCGAGGACGGCGAGCCCAGGTGGACCACGAAACCCAGATCCGGCTTGTCGAATCCCATGCCCAGCGCCGACGTCGCCACCAGCGCCTTGACCCGGTTCTCCAGCAGGTCGGCCTCGGCCTGCAGCCGGTCGGCGTTCTCCGTGCGTCCCGTGTAGGAGGCCACCTCGAAGCCGCGCTGCCGCAGGAAGGCGGTGGCCTCCTCGGCCGCGGCCACCGTCAGCGTGTAGATGATCCCGGAGCCCGGCAGCTCGTCCAGGTGCTCGGCGAGCCAGGCCAGGCGGTGTGCGGCGTCCGGCAGCCGGACGACTCCGAGCCGCAGGCTCTCCCTCTCGAGCGGCCCCCGCAGCACCAGGGCCTCCCCCGCGCCGGTCCCCAGTTGCTCGGCCACGTCCGCGGTGACCCGCGCGTTGGCGGTCGCCGTTGTCGCGAGCACCGGCACGCCGGGGGCGAGCTCGGCGAGCATCGCCCGCAGCCGGCGGTAGTCGGGCCGGAAGTCGTGCCCCCAGTCGGAGATGCAGTGCGCCTCGTCGACCACCAGCAGGCCGGTCGTGGCCGCGAGCTTGGGCAGCGTCTGCTCGCGGAAGTCAACGGAGTTGAGGCGTTCCGGGCTGATGAGGAGAACGTCGGTCCCGCCGCGCTCGACCTCCTCGTGGATGGTGTCCCACTCCTCCGGGTTGGCCGAGTTGATGGTGCGCGCCCGGATGCCGGCCCGCGCCGCCGCCTCGACCTGGTTGCGCATCAACGCCAGCAGCGGCGAGACGATCACCGTCGGGCCGGAGCCACGCCGGCGCAACAGCGCGGTGGCCACGAAGTACACCGCCGACTTGCCCCAGCCGGTGCGCTGCACCACCAGGGCCCGTCGACGCTCCTCCACCAGGGCCGCCACGGCCTGCCACTGGTCCTCCCGCAACCGCGCCGAACCCTCCGGGGCCCCGACGAGTTCGGCGAGGATGGCATCGGCTTCGGTACGGAGCTCCAGGTCGTCCATGTCCCCATGCAACCCGACGGCACTGACAATCGGCCACTTCACTCTGTGTGATGGTCCGATCGCGAACGCTCCTCCGGAACGCGTCCCTCTGGAATCCCGCCTCGCCCATGACGTACGAACGTGTCGTGATCGAACGCCGCACGCGTGGTCCGGAAGGACAGCGTGTGGGATATAAACCGCGCTTCATCCGATAACGGTCGGCTGCCCCGATTGCTCGTTGCCGCATCCAAGTTCGACAGGAAGAATTGAGGTCCGCACCCGCACGGCCCGCCCGCCGATCAGGTAGGGCACTGTTGCGTGCGCGCTCCCCCGAATCCGACCCCGCCCGCAGTGTGGGCGTAGCCGAAGGGAGGACCGTGACCTTCGGATTCGCTCCGTCCTCGGCGGCATCGCTGTCGACGTCCGCCGCTTCCGCCACCCGTGTGCTCGAACCTGCGGAGTGGGCCGCCGCGGGAATTCCGCTGCTGCGCAACCCGCGCGAGGTCGTCAGCGGACTGCACGTCCGGCATCGCCCCGGGCCGGCGACCGCGGTCGTCGCCGTGCTCGACCCGGACGAGCGGCTGCGGGCGAGCGCTTCGTTCACCCGCCGCCCCGCCCCCGCGGACGGCTGGATGTTCCGCAACGTGCTGCTGGCCCAGTTGCGCCGGGTCATCCCGCACGACCTCCGGCGCCGCACTCCGGTACGCACCGCCGTGCTGCTCTACTGCCGTGACGGCGACGCACGTTGGACCGAGGAGGACGGCGCGTGGATGTGGGGGCTGCGAGACGCCTGCACACTGCACGGGCTGCGCTGCGGGGCGTACATCACGCTGACCCGTGACGGTTGGCAGGTGCTCGGGGAAGGGCGCGGCGGGCGCCATCCGAGCGCCGGTTCGGCACCGGAGCCGTTCGCCACGTCCGAGGCCCCGCCCCGAATACCGCGCACCGGCGGCGCCCCGTCGGAGATCCTGCGCCGCGCGGCGGCACGCTGACGCCACGCACGGACCGCTCGACGTCCCCGGCCCGCCCCCCGGGGCGGGTCGTGGGTCGGGACGGCACAGCGCGTCCGCACGACGCCGGACTCGGCCCGGCACGGGAACAGCACAGCCGCGCGCACCGGCCCAGCCGGTTCCGCGGCCACGCCGGGTCCCCGAGCGTGCGGACGCCGCGACCGCGTCGCTCGCGTCATCCGCGGTGTCCGTCCCGGCACCGCGGTGCCGGCTCAGACGCCCGCGCCCAGCACCGAGTTGATCCGCTGCGGGTCACCGCAGACGATCAGCAGGGCACCGGCCTTGGCACGGGCCACCGACAGGGCGGAGGCGGCCACGGACTGCTCGCCACCGTTAACGGCGACCACCACGACGGGCCGCGCACCGGCGCGCTCCGCGACGCCGGCGTCGGTGTAGAAGACGTCGTCACCGGCATCGTGCTGGGCCCAGTAGGAGGCCTCGCCGAAGGACAGTTCGTGGGTGGCCCACGGGTGCGGCTCGCCGGTGGTGATCACCAACACGTCGCCGGGAGCACGACCCGAGTCCAGCAGCAGGTCCACGGCCTCCTCGGCGGCGTCGAGCGCCCCCTGGGCCGAGGCCGGGATCAACTGGATCTGCGGAGCGGCACCGGCGGGCGCGGCCGGAGCCGAAGGGCCGGGCTTGGCCGGGGCGGTCGCGTCACGCGGCGTGCGCTGCGTCGGCGGCGCGGGCCGCGGCGGGCCGGGACGGCCGGGACGCGACGGAGCCGCGGGGCGGGGACCGGGTACGGGGCGGGGGGTCGGCGCGGTGCGGCCGCTGGCCGGAGTGGCGCGGGGACCCTGGGCACTCTCGTGAATCTGAGGCTCCTCGGGAATGAGAGGCATGAGCTGATTTTTATCAAACGTTGGTACGGCTCGCGCCGCCGGGTGGCACATGAGTGCGAGCGGAACCGTCAGAAATCGAAGCCGAGCTGACCATCGATTCCCGGAACACTTCCGTCCGCCCAGCTTCGGACCTTCTTGAGGTGCCGCCACTGGGGCAGCGCATCAAGATACGCCCACGACAACCGGTGGTGCGGGGTGGGGCCCCGAACCTCCAGTGCGGCCCTGTGCACGGGCGACGGATACCCGGCATTGTCCGCGAAACCGAAGTCTGCATGGTCGACACCCAGTTCGGCCATCATTTTGTCGCGCTGAACCTTGGCGATCACCGAGGCCGCCGCGACCGCCACGCACGACCGGTCGCCCTTGATCACCGTGCGAACCCTCCAGGGCGCGCCGAGGTAGTCGTGCTTGCCGTCGAGTATCACCGCGTCGGGCCGGACCGGCAGTGCTTCCAGCGCCCGTACCGCCGCCAGCCGCAGCGCGGCCGTCATCCCCAGCTCGTCGATCTCCTCCGGGGACGCGTGCCCGAGCGCGTACGACGTCACCCAACTCCGCAGCGTCTCGGCGAGCTCGGCGCGCCGCTTGACGGTGAGGAGCTTGGAGTCGGTGAGCCCTTCGGGAGGCCGGCGCAGTCCGGTGACCGCCGCGCAGACGGTGACGGGTCCGGCCCACGCGCCGCGCCCCACCTCGTCGACACCTGCAACGATCTTCGCCCCGGTGGTGGCGCGGAGAGAGCGCTCGACGGTGTGAGTAGGTGGTTCGTACGGCATGGCGCCCTTAGCGTACGCTGCCCGGAACGGCCCGCGACACCCCGGTTCCCCGAGCAGCGTCATCGCCTCGGCGGGGTCCGGTCAGGAGCCGCTCGGCCGCAGCAGCGGAACCATCAACTGGTCGATCATCTCCTCCAGATCGGCATCCCCCCATTCACTTCCGCACATCTTGGAGCGGTACATCATCATCGCGGGGATGGCGTCGAGGACATATCCGTTCGCGGCGTCGGGACGCACGTCCCCCCGCTCGATTCCGCGCTCGACCACCTCGCGCAGCATCTGGACGGTCGGCTCCACGACCCCCTCGACGATCACGGCGTGGAAGCGTTCGGCCTGCGTGGTGTCGCACTCGTGAATCACCGAGCGCAGGGCGACACCCGGCCGGGAGAACATCGCGTCACGCGCTCGCCGGCACAGCGCCAGCAGGTCCTCGCGCACGCCCCCCAGGTCGGGTGCCGCGTCGAAACGCGGCAGGCCGGCCCGCAGCGCGTCCGCGACCAGGTCCTCCTTGGACGGCCAGCGGCGGTAGACGGCGGCCTTTCCGGTCTGGGCGCCGGCGGCGACGCCCTCCATCGTCAGGCCGTTCCAGCCGACCGTGCTGAGTTGTTCCAGGGCGGCGTCGAGGATCGCGCGTTCCAGCACGGCACCACGTCGACGGGAAGCGGCCGCCTGGGTGCGGGCGGCCGCCCAGCTCGAAGTAACCATCTGACTCTCTCCAACGAGCAGAGGAAGCGGGCATTCCGGGGATGGGCGCGCGACGCACGGCATCTGCGGGGGACGTGCCGAGCGACGACGCATTTAGTGGACGCTTGCGTTCACTGTCGAGGGCTCCTACCGTTGACGCAACAGTGAACGCGAGCGTTCACTGACGCACTCGTGGGGGACCCATAGTGACAACCTCTCCGTTGATCCAGGACCAGAAGCCAGGTGCGGCCCGCCGGGACGGACACCCCGGTATCGCGCTCACCGTCATCGCGGCCTGCCAACTCATGGTGGTACTCGACGCGACGATTGTGAACATCGCGCTGCCGCACATCCAGAACGCTCTCGAGTTCAGCACCACCGATCTCACCTGGGTGGTCAGCGCCTACACCCTGACCTTCGGCGGGCTGCTGCTCCTCGGCGGCCGGGCCGGTGACATCCTCGGCCGCCGCCGCGTCTTCATGACCGGCATCCTGCTGTTCACCCTCGCCTCGCTGCTCGGCGGATTCGCCCAGGAACCGTGGCAGTTGCTGGCAGCGCGCGTTCTGCAAGGAGTGGGCGGCGCGATCGCCTCGCCCACCTCGCTGGCGCTCATCACCACCACGTTCCCGGAGGGACCCGAGCGCAACCGGGCCTTCGGCGTCTTCGCCGCGGTCTCCGCGGGCGGCGGCGCCATCGGCCTGCTCGCGGGCGGCATGCTCACCGAGTGGCTCGACTGGCGGTGGGTGCTCTTCGTCAATGTGCCGATCGGTGTGCTGATCGCCGTACTCGCACCGCTGTACATCAACGAGTCCGAGCGACACACCGGTCGCTTCGACATCGCGGGCGCGGTGACCTCGACGGCCGGCATGGCCTCCCTCGTCTACGGCTTCATCCGCGCGGCGGAGGAGGGCTGGCGGGACGGCGTGACCATCGGCTCGTTCGTGGCCGCCGTGCTGCTGCTGGTGGCCTTCGCGCTGATCGAGTCCCGGGCCAAGGATCCGATCACCCCGCTGCGGATGTTCGCCGACCGCAACCGCTCGGGCACGTACGTGATCATGCTCAGCCTGGCCGCGGCGATGTTCGGCATGTTCTTCTACATCGTTCTCTTCGTGCAGAACGTGCTCGGGTACAGCCCGATCGAGGCCGGTCTCGCCTTCCTGCCGGTGACGGTCGTGATCGCGCTCGGAGCAGGTCTGTCGCAGCGGTTCCTGCCCGTCCTCGGGCCCAAGCCGTTCATGCTCATCGGCTCGGCGCTCGCCGCGACCGGACTGGCCTGGCAGGCGCTGATCAGCTCCGACAGCTCCTACGTCGGCGGCGTCCTCGGCCCGATGCTGATCTTCGGCTTCGGCATGGGCCTGAACTTCGTGACGCTGACGCTCACCGCGGTCTCCGGCGTGGCCCAGCACGAGGCCGGCGCGGCGTCCGGGCTGCTCAACGCGACCCAGCAGGTGGGCGGGTCGGTGGGACTGGCCCTTCTGACGACGGTGTTCGGCACGGCCAGCAGGGACGAGGCGGAGAAGCAGATACCGGGCTTCCTCGCCGAGGGGACGCCGGAGCAGAAGGCCGAATTCGCGCAGACGCAGCAGCTGCCCGCCCCCTGGGGACACGAGGTGCTCGCACAGGGCATCTCGACGGCCTTCATCCCGGCCGCGGCGATGGCCGTACTCGCCCTGGCCACCGCATGGCTGGTGATCCGGGTCCGCAAGAGCGACCTGGAGGCGCTCTCCGGCTCGGCCGGTCCGGGCATCGGCTGACAGGAGAACACCACGGGTCCGGCCCGGCAGCTCACCGACGGAGGCCACGGGGACCGGCCGGGGAGCACCGGGCCGATCCCCGTCCGGCCGCTGGCGGACGGACCCGCGCCGGCGCCCGGAGGGCCGGTACCACCGCCCGAGCGCCCCGGCCGGGGCACCGGACCGCACCACCGCGGCCCTCAGGACGAGCAGCACGGCGAGCAGGACTCTCACGATCACCCCCGAGGACACACTTCGACGACGCTCTCCACCATCCGCCGCAGGTGCAGAGCCCCTACGGCTCACACGGCAGACGTCCTGAGAACGCGCAGCCTGTCACGCAGAGTTCCCGATACGTACGGAGAGTCCTCGGCGCCGGAGCCCGTCCTGGCCACCCGGGGGCTCACCAGCACTCTTCGGGCGGCCCGCGACCTGACTGATCCGGCGGACAGGTCCTCAGACGGGCCGGCTCCCTCAGACCGGGGTCGGCATCCAGTCCGGCAGCGGCTCGACCCGGTCGGCCCACTCTGCGGGCGGCGCCCCCGCCTTCCCGGCGGCGACCACCCCGCCCACGATGGCACAGGTCGTGTCGACGTCCCCGCCCACCTGCGCGGTCGTCCAGAAGGCCCGCTCGTAGTCGCCCAGCGCCCGGGCGGCCGACCAGAGCGCGAACGGCACGGTGTCGTGGGCCGTCGTACGCCGTCCGCAGCCCAGCACGGCGGCGACGGTGGCCGCGTCCCCGTAGTCGAGCATGTCCCGGGCCCGGCGCAGCCCGGCACCGACCGCGCTCCTCATGGGCACCAGTGCGATGACCCCGTCGAGGAGGGCCTCCGCACCGGGCGGCCCGCCGGGGGCGGCGGCGAGTGCGGCTGCCGCGGCGACCGCCATGGCGCCGACCACGGCCTCGCGGTGCTGGTGGGTGGGGTAGGCCGAGATCTCCGCCTGATGCGTGGCCTGTTCCGGGTCGTCCGCGTACCAGGCGCCCAACGGTGCGATCCGCATCGCGGCGCCGTTGCCCCAGGAACCCTGTCCGTTGAAGAGCGCGGCGGCGAGCTCGCGCCAGTCGCCCCCCTCACGGACCAGTCGCAGCAGCCGGCCCACCGCGGGGCCGTAGCCCCGGTCGAAGTCCTGGTGCTCGGCGAAGGACCGCGCGAGGGCGTCCTGGTCGATCCGGTGGTGGGCCGCCAGGACGGCCACGACGGAACAGGCCATCTCGGTGTCATCGGTCCACTGCCAGGGGCCGTGGGGCAGCTCACGGCGCTTGAGCAGCGGATAGTTCACCGGAACGAAGAACTGTGAGCCGAGCGCGTCCCCCACCGACAGTCCGCGCAGGCTGGCCAGGGCGCGGTCCAGGCGCCGGGCGGAAGAGGAATCAGCGGTCATCGCCCTGCCACTCTAGCCGGTGATCCCGTACGGCTCCGGATCTCGCCAGCGTTCGAACGGCCGGTCGAGGGTGTACTTGCCGTTCTCCCCCAGAACGAGCATCCGCATCTCGGCGTTCCCCGGGTTCGACAGGGACTCGAACTCCGCCACGGTCCAGTGGAACCACCGCATGCAGAACAGCCGCATGGCCAGACCGTGGGTGACGATCAGGACGTTCGGCGGGTGGTCGGGGGCCTCGAAGCTGCGGAACAGGCTCTCCAGGAAGCCGCCGACCCGGTCGTAGACGTCGGCTCCGGACTCGCCCTGGGCGAAGCGGTAGAAGAAGTGCCCGTAGGCGTCCCGGTAGGCCTTCTGCAGACGCACGTCGTCGCGATCCTGCCAGTTGCCCCAGTCCTGCTCGCGCAACCGCGGCTCCTCGCGCACGCGTATGAGCTCCGGGTCGAGGCCGAAGGCGCTCAGCGTCTGGTGCGTCCGGCGGTACGGGGAGACGTAGACGCTGACGCGTTCCCGGCCGAACAGTCCCCGCAACCGCCGGCCCGTGTCCTCCGCCTGCCGCAGACCCCGCTCGGTCAGGGCCAGGGCGTGATCGGGTTCACGCTCGTACACGGAGTCATCAACATTGCCCGTTGATTCGCCGTGCCGGACAAGGACGATGCGCCGTGGTCGTGCCATGCCGAAACCCTAGATCGGGTGACGACCCGGCGGGCACTCGTGCGGGCCCCTTACAGCGTAGGTCACACACGTCCCGCACCGCGGGCCGCACCGGGCACGTCTTCTGAGCGTACGGGAATCAGACCGTCCAGGCCGGTTCCATGTCCACGACGTCCCCCGTGAGGGCCGCGACGTCGGCCTCCGTCTGCGCCCGCAGGGCGAGGCGTTCCACCCTCTCGGTGCGGTACTTGCCGTGCTCGGCCGCGGACCGCCACATCGACAGCACCAGGAACTCGTTCCCGGGCGCTTCGGCGAACAGTCCGCGGACCATCCCGGGCGAACCGGCCATCGCCGGGTTCCAGACCTTCTCCTGCATCAACACGAAGTGCTCCGCCCGTTCCTCGTGGACCCGGCACAGCGCCGCTCTGAGCAGGTCGGCGTCGGTGAAGCGCGGTTCGAAGCCGGTCTTCACGTCGAAGCGGTGGTCGAAGAGTCTGACCTGAGCGTCCTTGAAGGTGCCCGACTGGGCCGAGGCGAGCCGGTCGTGGGAGCGCGCCATGAAGGAGTCGTAGAAGGCGCGGCTCTCCCAGAAGGAGAAGACGTGCGCCACGTCCGGCCGCCCCCGGCTCCAGCCCCCGCCCTGTCCGCGAAACCCCGGCTCCCCCAGAAGCCCCGCCCACTTCCGCTGCCCCCGCTCGAACCCGCGGCGGTCCACCACGGTGCAGCGAATCCACTTGACCAGCACCGCGCCATCGTAAGGCCAGGGGGCGTGGCGTCGGTCACCCTCGGGTGGACTGGTTCCCCGCGCGTGCCACCGCGTGCGTGGCAGGATGGACAACCTGCCGGGATCGCCCGGCGGTTGGGGTGAGCGGCAGAACGGTCACGGGGAAGGGGAGAACTGGTGAACGGCCTCAACAAGGGCATCCGCAGGGTGGAGATCGCGCTGAGGTGGGACCCGAGTCCCTCGGGGGAGCCGTCGACCGACCTGGATCTCGTCGCCGCGCCCTATCCGGCGGACGACCCGCACGGCGATCCCGCCTACGTGGTGCACTTCGACAGTCGCTCCCCCGACGGCACCATCACGCTCAACCGGGACAGCAAGGACGGCAAGGGCTTCGGCTTCGACGAGGTCATGACGCTGGAGCTGGACCGCCTCGACGGACGGTACGCGCGCGTGGTGGTCGGCGTCGTCATACAGCAGCACCGGGCGCGGCGCACGTTCTCCGGTGTGGGCAACCCGGGTCTGCGCATCCGCGAGGGGTACACCGTCCTGGCCGAGGACGACTTCGGCGGTGTCCTGGGGGCCACGGCGGCGACGGTCGCGGAGTTCGTCCGGGACGGCTCCGGAACCTGGGACTTCCACCCCGGTGTCCAGGGCTTCGAGGGCGACCCGGCGACCTTCGCACGCGTGATGGGGGCGACGCGCCGGGCGTGACACGACGCGCCCGGGCGGCCGGTGCGCGACAGTGACCGCTCCCCTCTCCCGGCGGGTGGGGACTCCTGGCCCGGCCCGCCTCCCGGGGCAGCGCTCCGGGAGGGGCCTACGCCCTCGGTGCCAGCCGGATCCGGAACGGCATCGCCCGCGTTCTCTCGCCGTGCCCGGCGCGCGGGAGGTCGTGGGCGTCGCTGGTGGTGGTCGCGGTCTCCCGCACCCCCGAGCCCGTGCCGATCGCCCTGCCGGCCTGAAGGCCGAGGCGTCCCCGGGCAGTTCGGAGGCGCCCCCGCCGAACGACGCCGAGGGCGGTGGCACCGGACATCGGCGCCACCGCCCTCGGTCGCGAACTCACACCCGGGCAGTGCCCGGACGCGTCAGCTGCAGCCGCTGGTCGAGCCGCAGCCCTCGCAGATGTAGCAGGAGCCAGCCCGCTGCATCTTCGTGCCGCAGGAGAAGCACAGCGGGGCGTCGGCCTGGATGCCCAGCTGCATCTCGACCAGCTCGGCGCTGGTGTGGGCCTGCTTCGGGGCGGGCTTGGCCACCTCGACCCCGGCCTTCGGCGTGGCGACCGCCTTCAGCTCCTGGGCCCGCGGCGCCGACTGGGCCAGGCCCTCGACGTCGACCTCGTCGTCGGCCGGCTCGTACGAACCCGTCTCCAGGTGGCGCTGGCGCTCCTCGGCGGAGTGGATGCCGAGCGCGGAGCGCGTCTCGAAGGGCAGGAAGTCCAGCGCCAGGCGGCGGAAGATGTAGTCGACGATCGACTGCGCCATCCGCACGTCCGGGTCGTCCGTCATGCCGGCCGGCTCGAAGCGCATGTTGGTGAACTTCGAGACGTAGGTCTCCAGCGGCACGCCGTACTGCAGGCCGACCGAGACGGCGATGGAGAAGGCGTCCATCATGCCCGCGAGCGTCGAGCCCTGCTTCGACATCTTCAGGAAGACCTCGCCGAGACCGTCGTCCGGGTAGGAGTTGGCGGTCATGTAGCCCTCGGCGCCGCCGACGGTGAAGGAGGTGGTGATGCCGGGACGACCCTTCGGGAGGCGCTTGCGGACCGGGCGGTACTCGACCACCTTCTCGACCGCGGTACGGATCGTCTCCTCGGCCTTCTCGGCGATCTCGGCCTTCTTCTCGTCCTCCTTCTTCTTGGCGGAGAGCGGCTGGCCGACCTTGCAGTTGTCGCGGTAGATGGCGAGCGCCTTGACGCCCAGCTTCCAGGCCTCGAAGTAGATCTCCTCGACCTCCTCGACGGTCGCCGTCTCCGGCATGTTGACCGTCTTGGAGATGGCGCCGGAGATCCAGGGCTGGATCGCGGCCATCATGCGGACGTGGCCCATCGGGGAGATGGCCCGCTCGCCCATGGCGCAGTCGAACACCTCGTAGTGCTCGTGCTTGAGGCCGGGGGCGTCGATCACGTTGCCGTGCTCGGCGATGTGGGCGACGATCGCCTCGATCTGCTCCTCCTGGTAGCCCAGGCGGCGCAGGGCCTGCGGGACGGTGCCGTTGACGATCTGCATCGAGCCGCCGCCGACCAGCTTCTTGAACTTGACCAGCGCGAGGTCGGGCTCGACACCGGTGGTGTCGCAGGACATCGCGAGGCCGATGGTGCCGGTCGGGGCGAGCACGGACGCCTGGGAGTTGCGGAAGCCGTTCTTCTCGCCGAGGCGCAGCACGTCCTGCCAGGCCTCGGTGGCGGCGGCCCACACCGGGGTGTCCAGGTCGTCCATGCGCACGGCGGTGCCGTTGGCGTCGGCGTGCTGCTTCATGACGCGCCGGTGGGCGTCGGCGTTGCGGGCGTAGCCGTCGTACGGGCCGACGATCGCGGCGAGCTCGGCGGAGCGCCGGTACGCCGTGCCGGTCATCAGGGAGGTGATCGCGCCGGCGAGGGCGCGGCCGCCGTCGGAGTCGTAGGCGTGGCCGGTGGCCATCAGCAGGGCGCCGAGGTTGGCGTAGCCGATGCCGAGCTGGCGGAACGCGCGCGTGTTCTCGCCGATCTTCTGGGTCGGGAAGTCCGCGAAGCAGATCGAGATGTCCATCGCGGTGATGACCAGCTCGACGACCTTCTGGAAGCGCTCGGTCTCGAAGGACTGGTTGCCCTGGCCGTCGTCCTTGAGGAACTTCATCAGGTTCAGCGAGGCCAGGTTGCAGGACGTGTTGTCCAGGTGCATGTACTCGCTGCACGGGTTCGACGCGGTGATCCGGCCGGACTCGGGGCAGGTGTGCCAGTTGTTGATGACGTCGTCGTACTGGATGCCGGGGTCGGCGCAGGCCCAGGCGGCCTCGGCGATCTTGCGGAAGAGCGCCTTGGCGTCGACCTCCTCGATGACCTCGCCGGTCATCCGGGCGCGCAGGCCGAACTTGCCGCCCTGCTCGACCGCCTTCATGAACTCGTCGTTGACGCGGACCGAGTTGTTGGCGTTCTGGTACTGGACGGACGTGATGTCGTCGCCGCCCAGGTCCATGTCGAAGCCGGCGTCGCGCAGGACGCGGATCTTCTCCTCTTCCTTGACCTTGGTCTCGATGAAGTCCTCGATGTCCGGGTGGTCCACGTCGAGGACGACCATCTTGGCGGCGCGGCGGGTGGCGCCACCGGACTTGATCGTTCCGGCGGAGGCGTCGGCTCCGCGCATGAAGGAGACCGGTCCGGAGGCGTTGCCGCCGGAGGAGAGCAGCTCCTTGGAGGAGCGGATCCGGGAGAGGTTCAGGCCGGCACCGGAGCCGCCCTTGAAGATCATGCCCTCTTCCTTGTACCAGTCGAGGATCGACTCCATGGAGTCGTCGACGGACAGGATGAAGCAGGCGGACACCTGCTGCGGCTGGGGCGTGCCCACGTTGAACCACACGGGGCTGTTGAAGCTGAAGATCTGGTGCAGGAGGGCGTACGCCAGCTCGTGCTCGAAGATCTCGGCGTCGGCGGGCGAGGCGAAGTACTTGTACTCCTCACCGGCCTTCCGGTACGTCTTCACGATGCGGTCGATCAGCTGCCTGAGGCTGGTCTCGCGCTGCGGGGTGCCCACGGCACCGCGGAAGTACTTGCTGGTGACGATGTTGACCGCGTTCACCGACCAGAAGTCGGGGAACTCGACGCCGCGCTGCTCGAAGTTGACCGAGCCGTCGCGCCAGTTGGTCATGACGACGTCACGGCGCTCCCAGGCCACCTCGTCGTACGGGTGGACTCCGGGAGTGGTGTGGATGCGCTCGACCCGCAGTCCCTTGCCGGTCTTGGTGCCCTTGGCTCGGGAACTCCGTGCCGGACCGCTCGCCGTCTCTGTCATGCCGCCTCCCTGTACGGGCGTAAACGCCCCGAAGTGCCCCGATGTTTCCGAGGCACGGTGTTCTGTCTGGTGCTGCGGGCACCCACTCGTCTGCCCGCAACAGGTCTTCTCATCGCCGCCGCCCGGCCGCTCCCCGCACCCGGCGTCCGGAGTCGGCCCGCCGGTCAGTCGGCGGCGCGGGCGGGCTCGGGGACCTGGGCAGTCCCTCCGGGCCCGCTGTCGTCTTCCTGGCCCCCCGCGACGGCTCCCTCGCGGTCCCCGTCGTCCGCGGCGGGCCGCCCCGCCCGCCGGAGTTCCGCGATCGCGGCCTCGAAGTCGTCGAGCGAGTCGAACGCCCGGTAGACGGAGGCGAACCGCAGGTACGCGACGAGGTCGAGCTCCTGCAACGGGCCGAGTATGGCCAGCCCCACGTCGTGGGTGGTCAGCTCGGCGCTTCCGGTGGCTCGCACCGCCTCCTCGACGCGCTGGCCGAGCTGGGCGAGTGCGTCCTCGGTGACGGGCCGCCCCTGGCACGCCTTGCGCACACCATTGATGATCTTGGTGCGGCTGAACGGCTCGGTGACTCCGGACCGCTTGACCACCATGAGCGAACACGTCTCCACGGTCGTGAAGCGACGGGAGCAGTCGGGGCACTGGCGGCGTCTGCGGATCGACGTGCCGTCGTCGGTCGTACGGCTGTCGACGACACGGCTGTCGGGGTGCCTGCAGAAGGGGCAGTGCATGAACTCCCAACCCTCCTCACAGCAGACTCAATAGCCTCGCTGGGCCTCTCGGGCCTCACGAAGCAGCACCAGCATAGGCGATCTCGGAGGGCGCGAAGACCCGGGGGACCACAACTTCTGGGCTGCTGTCGCCATCCAACCACTAGATGTGGGGATTGGCTCATACATGCACGTCCGGCACGCGTGTCGCCCGCGTCGGGCCGGACACGGCACACCACACACGGGGAGATGCCGTGCACGAGGAGAGGAGGGGCGGTGCGACTCCCGGGAAAACGGGGGCCGCTCCCCGCGTCGCGGGGCACGCGATGGCAGACTGAGGCCATCGGCACAAGGTCATCGCCCCGGCGGTGAAGAGTACAACAACAGGCCTGTTTGCCCGGCGGAAAGCATGGCGACCGATACACCCCGACAGGAGATTCCGCACAGCAATTCGCGATTTTTCACTCGAACGTGTGTTTGGCGCAACCTTTCGAAAGCAACTACCGTTGTGCTGCAGGGAGACCATCGAGAGGGGCCGACGTGACCACCACCGCAGACAGTGCCGCCATCACTGCCCAGGACCGCTCCCCGGGCCGACTCGAGCCGGTGCACGCGATGAGCGAAGCCATGAATCCCGAGGGGCACAAGCGCTCCCTGCCGGGCCGACCTCCTGGCATCCGGGCGGACAGCTCCGGGCTCACCGACCGCCAGCGCCGGGTGATCGAAGTCATCAGGGATTCGGTGCAGCGACGCGGCTATCCGCCGTCCATGCGCGAGATCGGCCAGGCGGTCGGCCTCTCCAGCACGTCGTCCGTGGCGCACCAGCTGATGGCACTGGAACGCAAGGGCTTCCTGCGCCGCGATCCGCACCGTCCGCGCGCGTACGAGGTGCGTGGCTCCGACCAGGCCGCCCCCGTGCAGCCCGCGGACACCGCCGGCAAGCCGGCCGCGTCCTACGTCCCGCTCGTCGGCCGCATCGCCGCCGGCGGGCCGATCCTCGCCGAGGAATCCGTCGAGGACGTCTTCCCCCTCCCCCGGCAGCTCGTCGGTGACGGCGAACTGTTCGTCCTGAAGGTCGTGGGCGACTCCATGATCGAAGCCGCGATCTGTGACGGCGACTGGGTCACGGTCCGCCGCCAGCCCGTCGCCGAGAACGGTGACATCGTGGCGGCGATGCTCGACGGTGAGGCGACCGTCAAGCGCTTCAAGCGCGAGGACGGCCACGTCTGGCTCCTCCCGCACAACGCGGCCTACGAGCCGATCCCCGGCGACGACGCGACCATCCTGGGCAAGGTGGTGGCCGTTCTGCGTCGGGTCTGAACACGGCGCGGGGCCGGCCTCGACCGCCGCCCCGCCCTTTGACCGGGCCCCGGAACCCCTGCGCCGGTTCCGGGGCCCTGTGCTGTCCGGACCCCGGTGGTGGATGCCGGCGACGGCCCTCGGTCGCCCCGAGGGGGTGCCGCGGACCGCGTCCCCCTCTCCCTACGCTTCCGCCTCGGCTTCGGCCTGCTTCGCCGCCGCGTCGATCGCGGCCAGCGACTTCCTGACCTGGTTGCGGTCCGTGGTGTACCAGAAATCGGGCAGCGAAGCCTTCAGATAGCTGCCGTAGCGGGCCGTCGCCAGCCGCTGGTCCAGCACGGCCACCACGCCCCGGTCCCCCGACGCGCGTACGAGACGGCCGGCCCCCTGCGCCATGAGCAGCGCCGCATGGGTGGCGGCGACCGCCATGAAGCCGTTGCCGCCCGCCTCCTCCACGGCTTTCTGGCGGGCGCTCATCAGGGGATCGTCCGGGCGCGGGAACGGGATCTTGTCCATGACGACCAGCTGACAGCTCGGCCCCGGGACGTCGACGCCCTGCCAGAGCGACAGCGTGCCGAAGAGGCAGGTCCTGGGGTCGGCCGCGAAATTCTTGATCAGCTCACCGAGCGTCTCCTCACCCTGCAGAAGGATCGGGAACTCGGGGATCCGGGAGCGCAGCTCCTCGGCGGCGAGCTGGGCGGCCCGCATCGAGGAGAACAGCCCCAGCGTGCGACCACCCGCCGCCTGGATCAGCTCGGTGAGCTCGTCGAGCATGTCCGCGCGGTCACCGTCACGGGCCGGGCGGGCCAGGTGCCTGGCGACGTACAGGATGCCCTGCCTGGGGTAGTCGAACGGCGAGCCGACGTCGACGCCCTTCCACTGAGGGAGGTCATCGCCTTCGGCGCCTTCGGGACCGAGGCCCAGGGAGGCTCCCACGCCGTTGAAATCGCCGCCCAGCTTCAGGGTCGCGGACGTCAGGACGACGGAGCGGTCGGCGAAGAGCTTCTCCCGCAGCAGACCCGAGACGGACATGGGGGCGACGCGCAGGGAGGCTCCGAACCGGTCATGGCGCTCGTACCAGACGACGTCCCACTCCGAGCCGTTCGTGATCCGTTCCGCCACGTCGTGCACGTTCTCCACGGAGGCCAGCGCCTGCTTGCGGATCGCGTCCTCGTCCTGGACGGACTTGTCACGGGTGCTCCCGATCGCGGAGATCACGGTCCGGCAGGCGTCGCGCAGTGCCATGAGCGCGTATCCGAGGTCCTCCGGGATGTCCTCCAGTCGGCCCGGGAGCGCCAGCTCCATCAGCCGTTCGAAGCCCTCGGCGGCGGTCTGGAGCTGGTCGGCGGCCTTCTCGTTGACGAGCTTCGCGGCGCGGCGCACCGCACGGTTGACCTGCCCCGGCGTGAGCTCCCCGGTGGCGACTCCGGTGACCCGGGAGACCAGCTCGTGGGCCTCGTCGACGATCAGCACCTCGTGCTGCGGGAGCACCGGCGCGCCCTCGATGGCGTCGATCGCGAGCAGGGCGTGGTTGGTGACGACGACCTCGGCCAGCTTGGCGCGCTCACGGGCCATCTCGGCGAAGCACTCGGCGCCGTAGGCGCACTTCGTGGCGCCCAGGCACTCCCGCGACGACACCGACACCTGGGACCACGCCCGGTCGGACACGCCGGGCGTGAGGTCGTCCCGGTCGCCGGTCTCCGTCTCGTCCGACCAGTCACGCAGGCGCAGCAGGTCCTGGCCCAGCTTGCTGGTGGGCGCGGCCGCCTCGAACTGGTCGAAGAGGCCCTCCTCCTCGTCCTGCGGCACGCCCTCGTGGAGGCGGTGCAGACACAGGTAGTTGGATCTGCCCTTGAGCATCGCGAACTCGGGGCGGCGGCGCAGCAGGGGATGCAGCGCCTCGACCGTGCGCGGCAGGTCACGCTCCACGAGCTGGCGCTGCAGGGCCAGGGTGGCCGTCGCCACGACGACTCTCTCCCCGTGCGCGAGCGCGGGCACCAGATAGCCCAGCGACTTTCCGGTGCCGGTGCCGGCCTGGACCAGCAGATGGGAGCCGTCGTCGATCGCCTCGGCGACGGCTTCGGCCATGGCCACCTGGCCGGGACGCTCCGTGCCGCCGACGGCAGTGACGGCAGCATGCAGGAGTTCGGGGAGTGAGGGCTTCGTCATAGCGCGACCACCCTACGGCCCGGCACTGACATCCGGGCGATCGCGGTGAGAGCGGAAGGTGTGATCAAGACGAGGGCTCCTCGGATCGGAGCGGCGACGACCGGACACGGCCCGGCGTCGGCACTCGGTCGGACTGGCGCCGGCGCCGGCGCTGACACCGGCACTGAAGGAATTGCTGCGGCGTGAGGGGAACCGGGGTGGCGCGAGCGGTGTACCACATGTGAGAGCGCGGTGACGGAGCGCTACAGGAGATGCCGTAGGGACCGGTCCCGGACCATGAGCGCGGCCCGCTTGCCGGGCAGGTCGATCTCGGCGGAGAAACGAAAGCCGGCGCGCAGGAAGGCGGTGACGGAGGGGATGTTGCGAAGGTCGGGTTCCGCGATGACGCGTGCGGAGGCAGGCCGTCTGTCGAGGGCGAGGTCGGCGACGGCTCTGAGCAGAGTGCCGCCGAGACCTCTCCCCCGGTCTCCCCCGGCGCCGATGAGGAGATGGAGTCCGGTGTCATGAGGCCGAACCGGGTAATGGCGAGCCAACGGGTCGAGGTCCGCCCGGTAGATCTCCCAATAGCTCATCGGCGTGCCCTCCAGCACGCCGACGCACGGAACGCTGCGTCCGTCGCAGGTGAGTTGGGCCCGCACATGGTCCGCCGTCACGGCCGGTGGTCCGGACAGCTCCCAGAACGCGGCGACCGCGGGGTCGTTCATCCAGCGTGAGAGAAGCGGCAGGTCACGTTCGACGCGGACGGGGACGAGCTGGAACAGGCCTGCGGGGGTGGGGACCGGGCCCCAGTCACCGACGTGGTCGAGCAGGTCGTGGTGGCGGCCCTCGTCCGAGGACTCCTCGGTGTCGTCGGTGGCGGTCGTGTCGGGGAACGGGTGGGCCATCAGGAGCGCAGGGGGTTGGCGATGGTGACGTAGACGGACTGGGTGTCGACCGGGCCGACGAGTTCGTCGAGGCCGTGCAACCGGGTCAGCATGTTGGCCTTGCACCGCAGGACGGGCGAGTCCAGCAGACGGGCGGGCAGCGAGCTGCGGGTGCGTGCCGAACCGGAGGAGACCCCGGTGAGGAAGCGGCGGAAGGCGGCGAGCAGCAGCCGCTCGTCGGCGAGGCGCTGGGAGCCGAAGGCCCCGACGAGACCGAACACGTTGTTGACGGCCAGGTAGTACGCGAACCGTTCGTCGGTGACCTCGTCGGAGACGAACGTGTCGCTGTGCTCGCCGATACCCGGCAGCCTGGCGTCGAGTTCCGCGCGGCGGGACTCGCGGAAGTAGTAGCCCTGGTTGTCCCGGTAACGGCCGCCCGCGGGCCAGCCGTCGGCGTCCAGCAGAAGCAGGGTGTTCTGCTGATGCGCCTCCAGGGCGATGCCGGCCTCTCCGTCGAGCCACAGTACGGGCCGCACCACGTGTTCGAGATACCGCAGGAACCACTCGGTGGCAACGATGCCGCGGGAGCGCCCCGTTCGGGCGGTGAGACGTGTGACGAGTTCCGCCAGCCGGGATCCCATGGCCGGAGCATCCGTGCCCGCACGGTCCCGGACGGTGTCGGTGACGGCGGCGGTCTCCGCGGGGTCGGCGCCCGTACCCGGTCGTGCGCGAGGGCGCGGCGAGACCAGTCCCGCGACACAGGCCACGTCGTGGTGGGGCCGGAACGGGTTGTGCCGGATCACGACGTCCAGCCCGGGCACGGGGTCACCGGTCGGTCCGTCCACGGCGAGCCAGGCCGGATCGCGGACGATGTCGAAGTCCGGGTGCACGGCCCGCCACTGCTGGGACAGTCCGGTGCGCAGCAGACGGTGGACCTCGACACCGCGGTGGAGTTCCTTGCGGAGGTTCTCCCTGCGGGAGTTGGTGATGTGCAGGCCCATCGACAGCTTGAGCATGGCGGGGGCGCCGGTCCGGTGAACGGTGCGTACGGAGGAGGTGGGGTGCCAGAGGGTGCCGTGACTGCCGAGATCGCGGAGCAGTCCGGCGTCCAGCAGAGCGGCGGTCTCGGTACGGTGCCGCACTTCGCGCAGTTGCCAGGGGTGTACGGGGAGAGCCGCGTATCCGTCCGGCAACGGCAGTCCGGGGCCGGCGAGGCGTGCGGTGAGGTGGGCCGCGGGGACACGACGTCCGCGCTCGGTCCAGGCGGAGTCGGCAGCCAGCAGGGAGGGGGCGACAGCCATCCAGTGGAGGGGGAAAGAGCCGCGCAACTCGGGTGAGTACAGCCGTGCCTCGGCGTCGGAGAGTCCCTGGCGGCTCTTCGGAGCCGGATGCAACGGGTGGCCGAGGAGAAGTGCCTGTTCCGCGGCGAGGAAGAGGTCGGGGGCGTCTTCCGGACTGTTCCGCCGGTCGGTGATGAAGGCGCTGACGCGCCGGAGGGAATCGGCGACGCACGAGACGAGGTCGGTGACGTCGCCGATCCCGGGAGCGGTGGCCGGGGGGAGGCCGGCCGTCGGCCCGGCGGCGGATGTGCCGGCGGAGTGCGGGGGGCCCGGCAGTCGCCCGGGCCGCGGACCGGTCGGAGCCGGTTCAGGGACACCGGTGCTCTCCCTGCCCAGGAGGGCGGCCAGGAGGACGGCGTCGGCCGGTGGGGCGGGCTCCGGGGCACGGTCCAGGCGGGGCGGGCCGAAGCGGTGCCAGCCCGTCGGCGACCAGTGCAGGACGGGGACGAGCAGGGCGGTGCCACTGGCCGGTAGGGGGATGCGCAGCATGCCGTTGTCCGGAGCGGGCAGGCCGGTCTCGCGTACCCAGCAGCGCAGGAGGTTCTCCACCGCCGCGGCCTGGGCCGCCCTGTACGGGTCGGGGTGCTCCAGGGGATCCGTGCCGGTGTCCCGGAGCCGCCCGTCGTCCGGTGCCCCCCTCCCCTGGCGCGGTACCGCGGCGCTCGCCCTTCCGGCGGCGGACCGGGGGTCGTCGGTGCTCGGGCCGCACGCCCGTCCTGGGGTGCGGTCGTCGGGAGTGGTGGTCGAGTGCACGGCGGATCCTCGTGGAGTGGCTCGTGGTCATGCGGTGGCGGTCCGTGAACGGGTGTCGGTCGTGCGTCGCGGCCGCCCGTCACCCCGCCCGCTCGGCGCGGTCTGCGGGGCGGCGGGGCGCGCGGCGGGGCCGTTCCGCCCGGCGGTGGGTGAAGGGGACGCGCGCCACTGCCTGGAGCGCATCGGCGAGTCGGTCGAGCACCGCGTCCGCCTGTTCGTCGATGGTCGTCAGGGGCGGGAGCAGCCGGACGACGCTCGCGCAGGGGCCGCCGAGGTCGACGATCAGGCCACGCCGCAGGCACTCCCGCTGCACGGCGACCGCGAGTTCGGGCGCGGCGGGGCGGGGCCGGCGCCCTCGCGTGCCGTCCGGCGGCACCGCCGCTCCCGGGCCGGCGGGGGCCCGGCCCGTGTCGTCGTCCCCGTCCTCCGGATCCACCATCTCGACCCCGATCATCAGTCCTCGTCCCCGTACCTCCCCCACACAGGCGAGCTCTCCCGCGAGCGCCCGGAGCCGGCCCAGCATGCGGGCGCCCAGCGTGGCCGCGTGTTCGGCGAGGCCGTTCTCGCGGACGTGGCCGAGGGTCGCCGCGCCCGCGGCCATGGCGAGTTGGTTGCCGGGGAACGTGCCGGTGCCGGTGTCGGAGGCGCAGACGCCGAGGTCGTCCCGGTGGACCACGACGGTCAGCGGCAGGCTTCCCCCGATGGCCGCGGACAGCACCATCACATCGGGCGTGATGCCGCTGTGCTCCACCGCCCAGAAGGCGCCGGTCCGCCCGACACCCGTCAGGGTCTCGTCGGCGATCAGCGGGACGGACCGGTCGGCCGTCAACCGCCGCAGCCGCCGCAGCCAGGCGTCCGGCGCCGGGAGGACCCCGCCGTCGCCCTGTACGGGCTCGACGATCATCCCGGCGGGAAGCGGTACACCCGAGGCGGGGCCGTCGAGGACGGACTCGGCCCACCGGGCGGCCAGTTCGGCTCCGCGCTCGCCTCCGATGCCGAAGGGGCAGCGGTAGTCCTGCGGATAGGGCAGCAGGGTGATCTGTGCACCGGAGGGTGCGGCGCGGGCCACGTCCGGGAACCCGGTGGTCAGCGCGTGGTGGGCGCCGGTGAACGCGAGCACGCCGGCGCGACCGGTCGCCGCGCGCACGAGCCGGAGGGCGGTCGCCACGGCGTCGGTGCCGTCCGGTCCGCAGAAACGCACACGCGCGCGGTCGGCGAGCCCGGAGGGCAGGGTGCGGAACAGTTCGGTGGTGAAGGCGTCCTTCACCGGGGTCGCCAGACCGGAGGCGTGAAGCGGTGCACCCGAGTCGATGACCTTGCGGATCGCCTCGAGCACGACAGGGTGGTTGTGTCCGAGGGCGAGCGTTCCGGCGCCGGAGAGGCAGTCGAGGTAACGGCGTCCGTCCGCGTCCTCGACGGTCATTCCGCGCGCTCTCACCGGGACGACCGGGCCTGCCGTTTCCCGTCCCTCGTGCGTGAGTTCCGCCACCGTTCTCCGCTCTCCGCTGTCTCCCGCCGGCCACGGGCGGGGGGACGCCGCACGGGCGGCGGTCCCCCACCGCTACCAACCCCGCACCGCCCACCGGGTTACGGGTTGCCTCAAGATCCCTGCCGTGACGGAACCGTTGCCGTTCCGTCGGCTGTCCCCCACAGCGAGCGCATAGTGTGTGGTGCCGTTCCCGAAGGCTGTGAGAACGCCGGTGAACCGCACGTGGGTTCAGGTGTGAACACGGCCGAAGCACCACGTTCGTCCATTTCAGGGGGAGTCAGATCATGCGATCCATACGGCCGTCGTCCACCACTCGGCGAGGGGGGAGGACACGGCGCGGCACCTCCCCCGTTCTGGCCGCCGTCGCGCTCGCCTCGGCACTCGCGCTCACCGCCACCGCCTGCGAGTCGGGGGACGCCGACGCGAGTGCCGACACCTCCGCGACCGCCGCCGCCGACGACGGCAAGCTCAAGATCCCGGACGACCTCAAGGACCGGCTCAAGGAGCACGGGATCGACATCGACAAGTGGAAGAACGGCGCGTGGAGGGACTGGAGCAAGGACGACTGGCTGCGCGAGGCCAACGAGTTCATCAACCCGATCATCGAGGGCCTGTGGGACCCGGACCGCATGCGGGACGCCGAGGAGCCGGACCAGGGAGTCGACGACAGCGACATCTCCGGTGACCAGGGCGTGACGGACCCGACGCCGGAGCCGGTGCAGGCGCAGGCCGTTCCGCCGTCGTACCACGCCAACGCCCCCACGGCCGGCAAGGTCTTCTTCGACTCCCCCGAGGGCACGATGGTCTGCTCCGCGACGGTGGTGCAGGACCCGGCCAACCCCGGCAAGTCCAACATGGTCTGGACGGCCGGCCACTGCGTGCACGCCGGCAAGAAGGGCGGCTGGTACCGCAACATCGCCTTCGTGCCGTCGTACAACGACGCGGGCAAGTCGGCCAAGGAGCTCGAGAGCGCCACCAAGGAGGAGGTCGCTCCGTACGGCGTCTGGTGGGGTGACTGGGCGCAGACCTCGGACCAGTGGATCGAGCAGGGCGGTTCGACGGGCGGCGACGGCGCCGCGTACGACTTCGCCGTCATCCATGTGACGCCGGAGAAGGGCAGTGGCGGCAAGTCACTGGAGGAGACGGTCGGTTCGGCACTGCCGGTGGACTTCGAGGCCCCGGCCGTGCCGCAGATGAAGGACGTGACGGCGATCGGTTACCCGGCCGCTCCGCCGTACGACGGTCAGACGCTGTACCGCTGCCAGGACCGTCCCGGTCGGCTGTCCATCGAAGCGTCCGACCCGACGATGTACCGCATCGGGTGCAGCATGACCGCCGGCTCGTCCGGGGGCGGCTGGGTCGCGACGGGTTCGGACGGCGAGCCGGCCCTGGTGTCCAACACCTCGATCGGCCCGGTGACGTCGGGCTGGCTGGCCGGTCCGCGGCTGGGTGACGAGGCCAAGGGCGTGTACGACGCGGTCAGCGAGAAGTTCGCCGGACAGTGACCGGCCGGTCCCTTCCCGCGCGCCGCCGCGCACGCGGGAAGGGACACCGTGGCGGCGCGGAACCGCCGACACCGCCGCACGCCTTCATGTGCGGCACGACATTTCATCTGCTTCAACGGGGGTCATCGCACCATGCGTTCCATACGTACGTCCGCACCACTCGGGCGTGGACGGCGCACCGTCCTCGCCGCCACCGGGCTCGTCGCCGCCCTGGCGCTCACCGCGACCGCGTGCGGCGGCTCCGAGGAGGACACGGCGAGCGACAAGCCCGACGCCACCGCATCACAGGCCGCCGACGGCAGCGGTGACGGCGACGGCAGGATCAGCATCCCGTCCGACATCGCGGACAGGCTCGAGGAGCACGGGATCGACGTCGACAAGTGGAAGGACGGCGGCTGGGAGGACTGGGACAAGGACAAGTGGCTCAGAGAGGCCAAGGACTTCGTCAACCCGGTGATCGAGGGCCTGTGGAAGCCGGAGCGGATGCGCTCCGCCGAGGAGGCCGACAAGACCGTCTCGACGAAGGACGCGGCGGCGGCCCAGGAGGTCAGTGACCCGGAGCCGGCCCCGGTGCGGGCCGAGGCCGAGAAGACGCCGTACCACGACAACGCGGCGCCGGTCGGCAAGGTCTTCTTCGACTCCCCCGAGGGCCCGAGCGTCTGCTCCGGCACGGTCATCAAGGACGTGAACCATCCGGGCAAGTCCAACCTCGTGTGGACGGCCGGCCACTGCGTGCACGCCGGCGGCAGCGGCGGCTGGTACCGCAACATCGTCTTCGTCCCGGCCTACAACGACCTCGGCAAGTCCGAGGCGGACCTGGGCAACGCGAGTGCCTCCGAGATCGCGCCCTACGGCAACTGGTGGGCGGACTGGGCCTCGACGTCCAACGGCTGGATCCAGGGCGGCTCGGAGACCGGCGGTGACGGGGCGGCGTACGACTACGCGGTGCTGCACGTGAAGCCGGAGCAGGGGGCCAAGTCCCTGGAGGAGACGGTCGGCGCCGCGCTCGACGTGGACTTCTCCGCTCCCCCGGTGGCCGAGGCGGGCGCCATGGGTGCCTGGGGCTACCCGGCCGCGCCGCCCTACAACGGGCTGCAGATGTTCAAGTGCGTCGACGCTCCGGGCCGGTTCTCGCTCAGCCCGAGCCTGCCGACGATGTACCGCATCGGCTGCACCATGACGGGCGGCTCGTCCGGCGGCGGCTGGTTCCGGGTGGTGGACGGTGAGACCGTGCTGGTCTCCAACACCTCGATCGGCCCGACCGACAACACCTGGTTGGCGGGCCCGCAGCTGGGCGAGGACGCCGAGGCGCTGTACCAGAACATGAGCAAGACCTACGGCGGTCAGTGATCCATGGATGACGAGGGCCCGCCCCCTGCCCATGGGCAGGGGGCGGGCCCTCGCAGTGCCGGAAGGGATCAGCCGGTCGGGGTCGGAACGTACGGCGTGAGTTCCGCCGCCAGCTCCTCGTGCACCCGCACCTTGAGCAGGGTGCCCTCCGGGGTGTGCTCCTCGGAGATCACCTCGCCCTCGTCGTGGGCGCGGGCGACCAGCTTGCCGTGGGTGTACGGCACGAGTGCCTCGATCTCCACCGACGGGCGGGGAAGCTCGTTGTCGATGAGCGCGAGCAGCTCCTCGATGCCCCGGCCGGTGCGGGCCGAGACCGCGATGGAGCGCTTCTCCGTCCGCAGCAGCCGCTGAAGGGTCAGCGGGTCGGCCGCGTCGGCCTTGTTGATCACGACGATCTCGGGTACGTCGGTGGCGCCGACGTCCCTGATCACCTCGCGCACGGCGGCCAGCTGCTCCTCCGGGTTCGGGTGCGAACCGTCCACCACGTGCAGGATCAGGTCGGAGTCGCCGACCTCCTCCATGGTGGAGCGGAACGCCTCGACCAGGTGGTGCGGCAGGTGCCGGACGAATCCGACCGTGTCGGCCAGTGTGTACAGCCGTCCGCTCGGGGTCTCGGCCCGGCGCACGGTCGGGTCGAGGGTCGCGAACAGGGCGTTCTCGACCAGGACGCCCGCGCCGGTGAGGCGGTTGAGCAGCGAGGACTTGCCGGCGTTGGTGTAGCCCGCGATGGCCACGGACGGCACCTTGTTGCGCCTGCGCTCCTGGCGCTTGATCTCGCGGCCGGTCTTCATCTCCGCGATCTCCCGGCGCATCTTCGCCATCTTCTCGCGGATCCGGCGCCGGTCCGTCTCGATCTTGGTCTCACCGGGACCACGGGTGGCGAGGCCGCCGCCCTTGCCGCCGCCCATCTGCCGGGACAGCGACTGACCCCAGCCGCGCAGCCGCGGCAGCATGTACTGCATCTGCGCGAGCGCGACCTGCGCCTTGCCCTCTCGGGACTTGGCGTGCTGGGCGAAGATGTCCAGGATCAGGGCCGTACGGTCGATGACCTTGACCTTGACGACGTCCTCGAGGTGGATCAGCTGGCCGGGGCTGAGCTCACCGTCGCAGATGACGGTGTCCGCGCCCGTGTCGAGCACGATGTCGCGCAGTTCCGCGGCCTTGCCGGAGCCGATGTAGGTGGCGGCGTCCGGCTTGTCGCGGCGCTGGATCACGCCGTCGAGGACGAGGGCGCCGGCCGTCTCCGCGAGGGCGGCGAGCTCCGCCAGGGAGTTCTCCGCGTCCTGTACGGTGCCCGAGGTCCACACCCCGACGAGCACGACGCGCTCCAGGCGGAGCTGCCGGTACTCGACCTCGGTGACGTCCTCGAGCTCGGTGGAGAGGCCGGCGACACGGCGCAGGGCCGCGCGCTCGGAGCGGTCGAACTGGTCGCCGTCCCGCTCTCCGTCGATCTCGAGGCTCCAGGCGACGTCCTCTTCCATCAGGGCATCGGCCCGAAGACCCTCGGGATAGGTGTGCGCGAAGCGCTTGGTGTCCTGGGAAGGGGAAGAAGAGGAGGTCATTGGGTCCTTACGTCGATGGGAAACCGTCTGCGGCGACGGAGTGGGGCTTCGGCTGCCCTCCGGGCTCCGGATCCGGTCGGTGGGACCTGTCCGTGAGACCTTCCGTCACTGTCCTCAACGTACGGGTACCCCGGGAGATTCCCGTGTCCCGTGCCGCGCGGACCTGACGATGGTCGCACGGTACGGCCCGTCTCGTCATCGTGTTATTCCCGTCCCCCGCCCGATCGATGCGCGGACCCGCCAGGCCGGTGCGCGGACGCCTCCGGCCCGTGGGCGGGCGCCGCGGCCCGCGCCGTGGACCTCCACTCCGGGTGTCCGGGCATCGGCGGGGTCGTGGCCCCGTAGAGCCAGGGGTTCAGGAAACCGGTCAGGTCGCGTCCGGCGACGGCGGAGGCGAGCCGGACGAAGTCGGCGGTCGTGGCCGTGCCGTCCCGGTGACGGGTCACCCAGTCGCGCTCCAGGCGTTCGAAGGCGGCGCGGCCGATCTCCTGGCGCAGGGCGTACAGCACGAGGGCACCGCCGTCGTAGACGTTCGGCCGGAAGATGCCCAGCTGCCGGCCGGGCTCGGGGACCTCGGGCGCGGCGGGCGGTCCGCCGGTCGCGCGCCAGTGGTCGGAGGACGCGTAGGCGGCCTTCATCCGGGCCTCGAGGGACCTGCCGGCCCTCTCCTGCGCGTACAGCGCCTCGTACCAGGTGGCGTGCCCCTCGTTGAGCCACAGGTCGGACCAGGTGCGGGGGCTGACGCTGTTGCCGAACCACTGGTGGGCCAGCTCGTGCACCATGACCGACTCGACGTACCACTCGGGTCGGGCGGGGTCGGTGAAGAGTTCCCGCTCGAAGAGGGGGAGCGTCTGCGTCTCGAGTGCGAAGCCGGTGGACGCGTCGGCCATGAGCAGGCCGTAGGTCTCGAACGGGTAGCGTCCGACCTTGTCCTCCATCCAGGAGATCTGGCCGGAGGTCTTCGCCAGCCAGGGTTCGAGCTCCGCGCGGTGCTCCGCGGGGACGACGTCGCGCAGCGGCAGGCCGTGCGGGCCGGTGCGACGCAGGACCGTGGAGCGGCCGATGGACACCTGGGCGAGTTCGGTGGCCATGGGGTGCCCGGTGCGGTACGTCCACGTGGTGGCCCCGCGCGTGCGGTCGACCCCGGCCGGCAGTCCGCCGGCGACGGCCGTGTGGCCGTCGGGGGCGGTGATCCGGAAGGTGAACATCGCCTTGTCGGAGGGGTGGTCGTTGCACGGGAACACCAGGTGGGCGGCGTCGGCCTGGTTGGCCATGACGAGGCCGTCCGCGGTGCGCACCCAGCCGCCCTCGCGGTCCCCGGCGGCCACGGGGTCACTGGTGTGCCACACGGTGATGCGGGTCCGCTCGCCCGCGTCGAGAGGGTCCTCGGGAGTGATCACGAGGTCCTCGCCGGCGCCGGCGAAGGCGGCCGGAGCGCCGTCGACCTCGACCGAGTGGACCGTTCCGCGGGCGAAGTCCAGGTTGAGCCGCTCCAGGTCGGCGGTCATCCGGGCGTCGATCGTGGTGACGGCCCGGAGCGGCTGGTCGTTGGCGCCGGAGTAGCCGAGGGCGAGGTCGTACGACACCACGTCGTACCCGGGGTTGCCCAGGTGCGGGAAGAGGCGGTCGCCGATGCCCAGCGGGACGGCGGGGGCGCTCGCGGCGAGGAGGCAGACGGAGACGGCGGAGGCGAGCAGCGCGGTGGCCGCCCGTCGACGGCGGTGGGCGTGACGGACCGGCGTGGGAACGGCCTGGCGGTGGGAGGTGAGCGGCATGTCCCACGGCTACCAGCGCGCGCGTGCGCTGCGGCGGCGGCGCGCTCCCGGCCCACCCGACCGGGTCAGCGGGGGTTCCGCTCCGGTGCACCGGCTGCCCGCGCCCGCGGCGGCCCGCCGGATGTGCGCGAGGCCCGTTCCCGCGCGGGACGCGTCAGGCGCCCGGGGCCGGCGGTTGTGCCCGGCTCACGTCGTACACGCCGGCCACGTTGCGCATCGCGCGCATGAGGGCGGGCAGCCCCGCGGCGTCCGGCAGCTGCACGGTGTACGTGTGCCGCACCTGCTGCTGGGTCGGCGGTTCGACGGTGGCGGAGACGATCTCGGCGCCCTCGAGGGCCATGGCCTCGGTGAGGTCCGCGAGCAGGTGGGGCCGGACGAACGATTCCGCGACCAGCGTGACCCGGCACTCGGCGCCCTCCCCCCAGCGCACCCCGACCTCCGCGCGTCCGGAGTTCTTCATGCGCGCGACCGCGGCGCACTCGGCCCGGTGCACGGTGACCGCTCCCCCGCGCACGACGAAACCGGTCACCTCGTCGGGCGGCACGGGCGTGCAGCAGCGGGCGAGCCGTACGGACGCGCCGGGCCGGTCGGCCAGGACCTGGGCCGCGGTGGGGCGATCGGGCGCCGTGTCCGGAGCCGGGGGGGCCTGCGGAGCGGCGGGGTCGTCGGCGGGCCGCTGAGCCGCGGGTTCCGTCGCGGACGCGGTGTCCGGCACGGGGTGGGTGGCCAGCCAGCGCTGGATGGCGATGCGGGCCGCGGGGGTGTGGGCGTGCTTCAGCCACTCCCTGGAGGGCTCCGAGGCGGGGTCCTGACCCATGAGGAGCTGGACGGTGTCACCGTCCTTCAGGACGGTGCTCAGTGTCGCCAGACGGCCGTTGACCCGGGCGCCGATGCACGCGTGGGCGTCCTCGCCGTACTGCGCGTACGCGGCGTCCACGCAGGTCGCCCCCTCGGGCAGGCCGAGCGTGCCGCCGTCGGGGCGGAAGACGGTGATCTCGCGGTCCTGGGCGAGGTCCTCGCGCAGGGTGGACCAGAAGGTGTCGGGGTCGGGCGCGGCCCGCTGCCAGTCCAGCAGCCGGGAGAGCCAGCCGGGCCGGGTGGGGTCGACGCGCTCGCCGTCGCTCGCGGACTGTTCCTCCGGCGGGGCCGCGTAGGGGTTGCCGAGGGCGACGACCCCGGCCTCGGCGACCTTGTGCATCTGGTGGGTGCGGATGAGGACTTCGACGACCTGGCCGTCCTCGCGCGCCACGGCGGTGTGCAGCGACTGGTACAGGTTGAACTTCGGTACGGCGATGAAGTCCTTGAACTCCGACACCACGGGCGTCATGCAGGTGTGCAGTTCGCCGAGGACGCCGTAGCAGTCGGCGTCCTCGTTCACCAGCACCAGCAGGCGGCCGAAGTCGGCGCCGCGCAACCGCCCGCGCTTGCGGGACACGCGGTGCACGGAGACGAAGTGACGTGGACGGATGAGGACTTCCGCGGTGAGGTCGGCCTCGCGGAGCACCTTGCGCACCTCGTCGGCGACCTCGGCGAGCGGGTCGTCCGCGCGGGCGGCGTTGCGGACGATCAGCTCCCGTGTGTGCTCGTACTCCCCGGGGTGGAGGATCGCGAAGACCAGGTCCTCCAGTTCCGTCTTGAGCGCCTGGACCCCGAGGCGTTCGGCGAGGGGGATCAGGACGTCCCGGGTGACCTTGGCGATGCGTTCCTGCTTCTCGGGGCGCATCACGCCGAGGGTGCGCATGTTGTGCAGGCGGTCCGCGAGTTTGATCGACATCACGCGGACGTCGTTGCCGGTGGCGACGAGCATCTTGCGGAAGGTCTCGGGCTCGGCGGCGGCGCCGTAGTCGACCTTCTCCAGTTTGGTGACGCCGTCGACGAGGTAGCGCACCTCCTCGCCGAACTGCTCCCGCACCTGGTCGAGCGTCACCTCGGTGTCCTCGACGGTGTCGTGGAGCAGGGAGGCCGTCAAGGTCGTGGTCTCCGCGCCGAGTTCGGCGAGGATCAGGGTCACCGCGAGCGGGTGGGTGATGTACGGCTCACCGCTCTTGCGCATCTGGCCGCGGTGGGAGGACTCGGCCAGGAGGTAGGCGCGGCGCAGGGGTTCGATGTCGGCGTCGGGATGGTGGGCGCGGTGGGCGTCGACCACGTGGCCGATGGCGTCGGGGAGCCGGTCGCGGGTGCCGGGGCCGAGCAGCGCCGCGCGCCCCAGTCGGCGCAGGTCGAGCCGGGGGCGGGCCTTCCTGCGCGACCCCGTGGGTGTGACATGACCAGATGTCACAGGGCCCGGGGTCGCAGGATTGACGGCCTCCGCGTTCATGGGCACCTCCGGCTGCGTGGACCGGCGGACGACGCGCCCCGTGGCGGACTCGGGCTCGGGGAGCGGTGTTCGCTCCCCCGTCCGGGCCGGTGCTTGATGCTACCGAGCCCGGCCCGGTGTGGTTGACCGCCTCTCGCCGAGCGTGAAACGGATCACTCCTTCGAGGGAAGGTCCCTCCCGTGGCGGTTTCACGCCACCCGATCGGCGGTCCACCGTGATCTCGAAGCGGAATCCGGCCCCGCACCCCGCTGATGTCCGCGTTCCGTCGACCGGGGACTGGGATACCGCTCCGTCACTCCGCTCGACGAAGAGCGCTTTCCAGCCACTCCGCCTCGATCACGCCCTCGGCGACGATCACCGCGGGTCCGGTCATCTCGATGTCGCCGTCGGGCTGTTCGGTGATCACCAGGGTGCCGCCGGGCACGTCCACGGTGTAGGTGACCGGGGTGCCGGTGACGCTCGGGTCGGCGCCGTCCCGGCGGGCGGTGGCCACGGCCACCGCGCAGGCGCCCGTGCCGCACGAACGGGTTTCGCCGGCCCCGCGCTCGTGCACCCGCAGCGCCACGTGCCGCGGGCCGCGGTCGGCCACGAACTCGACGTTCACGCCGTCCGGGTAGGCGGAGGCCGGGCTGAAGGGGGGCGGGGTGCGCAGGTCACCGGCGTGGGCGAGGTCGTCCACGAAGGCCACCGCGTGCGGGTTGCCCATGTTCACGTTCCGCGCGGGCCAGCTGCGCTCGCCGACGCTCACCGTGACGTCGCCCTCGGGGAACAGCGCCTTGCCCATGCCGACGGTGATGTCGCCGTCCTTGGCGATGTGCACGGCCTTCACACCCCCGCGCGTGGCGACCGCGAGATCACCCTCGGCCACGTGTCCGGCGCGCTGCAGGTAGCGCGCGAACACGCGCACCCCGTTGCCGCACATCTCGGCGACCGAGCCGTCGCCGTTGCGGTAGTCCATGAACCACTCGGCCTCGTCCGCCATGGCCCGGCCTTCGGGGTGCGCCGCGGACCGCACCACGTGCAGCAGTCCGTCGCCGCCGATGCCCGCGCGGCGGTCGCACAGGGCGGCGACGGCGGCCGGGGACAGGTCGACGGCGTTCTCCGGGTCCGGAACGATCACGAAGTCGTTCTCGGTGCCGTGGCCCTTGAGGAAGGCGATCCGCGTGCTCATTCCTCGATCGTACGGGGTGGGCACGGCGACGCCCTCCCCGCCGGTGACCGGGACGGGCGTCAGCGGAGCCGGGCGACCCGCCAGACGGCCAGGGCCACCACCGCGGCGACCGTCACGGCGTAGCCGGCCACGACCCGCCAGTCGGGTCTGCGTCCGGAGCCCCTGGCCGGCAGGCCCGGCCAGGTGTGACCCACCTTGCGGGCGGCCATCATCCCCCAGCCGGCCGAGCAGGAGCAGATCAGCAGGCCCAGCATGGCGATCACGGCCCCGCTGTCGCCGAAGTCGAAGGCGAGCGGGAAGGCGAACATCAGGGAACCGACCGCGGCCAGGCCGACGATGGGCGCGAGCTGCCAGATGCGCAGTCGGCGCTGCGGTCGCAGCTCGACCTCGACCTCGTCACCGCCCGCGAACATCTCGTCCGGCTCGGGGCCGTCGTCGCTCACACCGCCCTGCGCCTCCTCGGGCCCGTCGGGGCTGAGACGGTCGGTCTCCTGCTCCGGCTCACCCCGCTCGGTGGTGAGGTGCTCGGTGCCGTGTGCGGTGTCGCGAGGGCCGGCCTCCATCGCCACGCGCCCTCCCAACTTGGACTCCACTGGTCGATCGAAGCTCGATGATGGCACGGCGCCACAGGCCCCGACGGCGGCCTGGGCGTCCCGATGCCAGGACGTGATCAGGCTGTAACCGGTCGTTCGACCAACGACATCGCGAGCCGCGGAAGTTCCCGGAGGTCCGCCGCGGCCCCACTCAACCAGTGCACCCGGGGATCGCGCCTGAACCACGAATCCTGACGGCGCGCGAAGCGCTTGGTGGCGCGCACGGTCTCGGACCGTGCCTCTTCCAGGGTGCACTCGCCCGCGAGCGCGGCGAGTACCTGCTGGTAGCCGAGCGCGCGCGAGGCCGTACGCCCCTCGCGCAACCCCCGCGCCTCCAGTGCGCGCACCTCGTCCACGAGGCCCGCCTCCCACATCCGGTCGACCCTGCGGGCGATGCGCTCGTCCAGCTCGGGCCGGGCCACGTCGACGCCGATCTGGAGGGTGTCGTAGACCGAGTCGTGGCCGGGGAGGTTGGCGGTGAAGGGCCGGCCGGTGATCTCGATCACTTCGAGCGCACGGACGATGCGGCGGCCGTTGCTCGGCAGGATGGCCCGCGCGGCCTCGGGGTCCGCGGCGGCGAGGCGCGCGTGCAGCGCCCCCGGGCCGCGCAGGGTGAGCTCCTCCTCCAGACGGGCCCTGATCTCGGGATCGGTCCCCGGGAACTCCAGGTTGTCGATGGCTCCGCGGACGTAGAGGCCGGAGCCGCCGACCAGGACGGGCCAGCGTCCCTCGGCGAGCAGCGCGTCGATCCGGTCCCGCGCCAGGCGCTGGTACTCGGCGACGGACGCGGTGACGGACACGTCCCAGACGTCCAGCAGGTGGTGCGGCACGCCACCGCGCTCTTCGGGCGTCAGCTTGGCGGTGCCGATGTCCATCCCCCGGTAGAGCTGCATGGAGTCGGCGTTGACGACTTCACCGCCCAGCCGCTGGGCCAGGAAAACACCCAGATCGGACTTTCCGGCCGCAGTGGGGCCGACGACGGCGATGACGCGGGGGGCGGGGGGTGCGCTGCTCACTGATCCAGTCTCGCAAACCTCTCGGCCCGCCCTCGAACGAGTTACGTGACGCGACCGGCGCGGGGTCGTTGCCCGTTGCGAGTTTCCTGCCGCCGGATCACGGCGGCGGTACCCCGGGGCACGCAAACGGACGCACCGGGTCACGCGGAATTTCGCTCGCACGAGTACCGTATGGAGTGGATATGGGTGTTTTTGCACGAATTTTCCGGAGGTCGAAGGCCACGGAGGAGACGCGGACCGATGAGGTCCGGACCGGCGAGGCCCGGGGCGGCGAGGCGGCAGCCGAGCCGAGGGCGGAGGACCCGACCGGGGCCGCGGAGGTGACGGCGCCGGCCGAGGCGTCGAAGACCGCCGAACCAGCGGTGGAGGAGACCGGCGAGGTCACCGGCACCGACGGCGTCGAGATCCCGAAGCAGCAGTCCTCCGGGGCGTCCGACAGCGAGTCAGGCAAGGGCGCACGCACGTAGACGCCCGCGAGGGAAGGTACATCATGGGTCTCCTGGACAGTCTGAAGACCAAGCTCGATCCGGCCAAGGGCAAGGTCTCCCATCTCGCGCAGCAGCACGGGGGCAAGATCCAGCACGGTCTGGACAAGGCCGCGCGGGCCGTCGACGAGCGGACCAAGGGCAAGTACAGCGACAGGATCCAGACGGGTACGGGCAAGGCCAAGGACGCCATGGACCGGCTCGCGCACAAGAACGACCCCGGCCCGGACGCGGGCGGCACGACGCCGCCGGCCGGGCCGCCGCCCACTTCCTGAGCGGCACGCCGTCGGACGGCCGTGGAGCACACCGAGGGCTCCCGGCCGTCCGCCGTTCCTCCGGCCGTCCGGTCCCTACGACCAGGTGGCCGCGACGTACCCCACCCCGTAGGGGGCGTCCTCGTAGAGCAACGCCCCCCGCAGGTCCGGGTTCCCGGCCGCGGCGCCCGCGAGGACCTGCCAGGGGGCACGCCCGGACACCTTCAGCTCGCGTGCCAGGCCGGGGTCCAGCGCACGCAGCGCCGCGGTGTCGGCCGTGCCCAACGCGCGCGCGGCCTCCGCGTCGAAGGGGGCCGCACGTTCGTCGAGGTAGCCCGGGGCCTTGAGCGTGCGGCAGGCGCTGGCGTCACCCATCACCAGCATCACCAGCCGCTCCGCTCGCGTGGCGATCGCCCTTCCCTCTTCGATACACCGCTCGGCCGCGAGAGGTTCCCCCACTCCCAGCCCCTCGACGGGGGCGTCCGCCCACCCGGCCCTGCCCAGCATCCACGCGCCCACGGCGAGCCCGTACGGGAGTTCCCGCCCGGCCGGCGCGTCCTCGCCCGCTCCGTCCCGTCCCAGCCGTACGTCCAGGTCGACGCCGAAGCCGCGGAAGGACCCCGGGGTGCCCTCCGGGTAGATCTCGGGTCCGGCGGCCGCCGCCGGGCCGACCACCACGAGCCGGTCGGGCCGGGCGGCGGCGAGCACACCCAGCGCGTCCGTGCACGCGGCACGCGCGGCGTCCAGCTCGGGAGCGGCGCCCGCGGCGACCTCGGGGACGAGCAGCGGCGGGCAGGGGCAGACTGCGGCGGCGACTAGCATGATCGGCAGCGTAACCCCCGCGGAGCCGCTCGCCGCCACGGCCCGGCCGCGTCAGTCGCAGCCGCAGCCGCTCGTGGCCACCGGGAGCGGTTCGGGGACGCCGATCTTCGGCAGGCCCAGCATCACGCCCGCCGACTGTGCGGCCTTCGCCGCCTTCTCGGTGTTCCGCTTCTCCCAGGCGTCCCCCGCGCGCGTGCGGCGCACGTCCAGCACGGGCCCTTCGGCGAGCAGGTGGTGCGGGGCGGCGTAGGTGATCTCGACGGTGACCACGTCGCCGGGACGGACCTCCTGCTCCGGCTTGGTGAAGTGCACCAGGCGGTTGTCGGGGGCGCGGCCGGAGAGACGGTGGGTGGTGTCGTCCTTGCGGCCCTCGCCCTCGGCGACCATCAACTCCAGGGTGCGGCCCACCTGCTTCTTGTTCTCCTCCCAGGAGATCTCCTCCTGGAGGGCGACCAGCCGCTCGTAGCGCTCCTGGACGACCTTCTTGGGGATCTGGCCGTCCATCTCGGCGGCCGGGGTGCCCGGGCGCTTGGAGTACTGGAAGGTGAACGCCTGCGCGAAGCGGGCCTCGCGGACGACGTGGAGGGTCTGCTCGAAGTCCTCCTCGGTCTCGCCGGGGAAGCCCACGATGATGTCGGTGCTGATCGCCGCGTGCGGGATGGCGGCGCGGACCTTCTCGATGATGCCGAGGTAGCGCTCCTGCCGGTAGGAGCGGCGCATCGCCTTCAGGACCGTGTCCGAGCCGGACTGCAGCGGCATGTGGAGCTGCGGCATCACGTTCGGCGTCTCGGCCATGGCGGCGATGACGTCGTCGGTGAAGTCGCGCGGGTGCGGGGAGGTGAAGCGGACGCGCTCCAGGCCGTCGATCTTCCCGCAGGCCCGCAGCAGCTTGCTGAACGCCTCACGGTCGCCGATGTCGGAACCGTAGGCGTTGACGTTCTGGCCGAGCAGGGTGATCTCGGAGACCCCCTCGGCGACCAGGGCCTCGATCTCCGCGAGGATGTCGCCGGGGCGGCGGTCCTTCTCCTTGCCGCGCAGCGCGGGGACGATGCAGAAGGTGCAGGTGTTGTTGCAGCCGACGGAGATCGACACCCAGGCCGCGTACGCGCTCTCGCGGCGGGTCGGCAGCGTGGACGGGAACGCCTCCAGCGACTCGGCGATCTCGACCTGCGCCTCCTCCTGGACGCGGGCGCGCTCCAGCAGGACGGGCAGCTTGCCGATGTTGTGCGTGCCGAAGACGACGTCCACCCAGGGCGCGCGCTTCACGATGGTGTCGCGGTCCTTCTGCGCGAGGCAGCCGCCGACCGCGATCTGCATGCCGGGACGGCTCGCCTTCTTGGGGGCGAGGTGGCCCAGGTTGCCGTACAGCTTGTTGTCGGCGTTCTCGCGCACCGCGCAGGTGTTGAAGACGACGACGTCCGCGTCGCCGTCGGAGCCCTCGGGGGCGCGGACGTAGCCCGCGTCCTCCAGCAGCCCGGCCAACCGCTCGGAGTCGTGGACGTTCATCTGGCACCCGTAGGTGCGTACTTCGTAGGTGCGCGTGCCGCCCACTGACTGGCTCCGGTCGATGCTGCTCATGCCATAAGGGTAGGCGGTACCGCGAGTGGCCCCCGCCGCCGAGGCCGCGGTCCCGCGGACGCGCCCCGGGCTCCCGGCCGGGCCGGTCCGTCCCCGCGGGCAACTCCCTGCCGGGCGGCTTCCTGGCCTGCCCGGATGCGGACAACGGGGCAGGGTGACGGTTCTCTCCTGTCAGCGGCCGAAGAGCGCGGGGAACGCGGACCGGCCCGGGGGAGCTGCAGACACCACCAGCTCCATGCGCCTCACCGCGACGGGCCGGCTCACGCATGGAACGGAATGGAGACCAGCCACGTTCCGCGACCGTCGCGGTCGTGCCGACGATCAGCGGCCGCACCGGCAGGGTCGGGACGTACGGATCTCGCTGTCGTCGCCGCGGCGACGGGGACGGTGGCCGGCCCCCGACGCGCGCGTCCGTGTGCCGCGGTTCGCCTTCCGCCGTACGCGCGAGGGCGTGCTCGTGCCGGAGTCCCCGCCCGTGGGGTTCCGCGCCGTGCTCGTCGACCGCACCGCCCGTGAGCTCGCCGCCCCCTGGGGCAGCCGGGTCCGGCGGACCCGGCCGGCGAGGGCACCGGGCTGAGCGGGGCGGAGGCCCCCGGGGACCCGGCCCGTCTCGTCGGCACCGGTTTCGCCGAAGGCGCCGCCCCGGGCGGCGCCTTCGCCTCCGGCAGCGAGCCGGTGCTGCGCCAGTGGGACTTCCACGACCCGCTGTTCCACTCGCGCGTCCGTTCCGGGCGCCACGACGAGGGCTTCGGCGCGGTCTGCCCCTGCCGCGGGGCCCGGTCGGCCCGCAGCCCGCCGTGAACCCGGCACCGGGCGGCCCCGTGACCGAGCTGTGCCGCCCGCGGCGCACGGACATCGGCGCCCGTGACCCGTCCCCGGCCGCCGCCGTCGAGGGCCGTCGCCCCCACCGCGTCCTCGGCGAACGCGCGTCGACGGCGCGCGAACCGGGCCCGGACCACCTGCGGAAGCCGTCGGTCGGCGACTCCCTGCCGGCACGTCGGCGGCCGGAACCGGGATCTCCGCCGAGCCGGGCGAGGAACGGCACACGGCGAACGGCCCTGAACGGGCGCTTCCGGCGGGCCGGCGAAAAGCCGGGCAACGGAGGAATGCCATTCGGCCCGCGACGGATGTCAGCCGGCACCCGCAAGGGCCGAGGCCCGGGTGAACGGTCGAGCGATGTGGAGGACGTGCTCGGATTCACTTCACGTTCGTCTCGGAAGGCGCGAGGGACATGGTGGTCGGCGCTCCGGAGCGCGGTGCCGTGAGGCCGGATTCCGCCGGCCTGACGGGGGCGGCCCCACACTCGGATGCCGGTGACACCGGCCTGGCCGGCCCGGCGCCGGAGGAGCACGCGGTGCGCGTCGAGGCGATGGAGGTGCGCGGCTGGAACGGGCGGCCCGTCACGCGCGCACCGCTCGGCGCGGAGTGCGCGCGTGTTCGCCGCTCCCCTGTCCGACGATCCACCGGGCGCACCTGCACGAGGCGCTGCTCTCCCTGATCGGCCGGGACCGCCTGGGTCCGGGCGGCCACCGCGGTCCGGTCCCCGCGGACGTGCTGTCGGCGGGGGTCCTCGAGCGGCTGGTGCGCCTGTGGCCCGGGCCGGGCGGGCACTTCGTCCGCTGCCCCGCGGCGTCCGGTGAGTGCCTCAGCCATGCCCCGACCGTGCCGCCGGCCGCCGCGCGTCCTGGTCCCGGCCGGACGACCCCGTGTCACGCTTCACGCACCGTTCACCGCTCACCGCGGTCCGGCCTCCCGCCCGGCCCGCCCGTCCGGTGCCCAGCCCTGCCGCCGCAGTACCGCCGCCACGTCCGGGGCCTCGTAGTGGTCGCCCTTGAGGACCTTGCCGTCGGCGCGGCGGCTGATCCTGCCGTCGGGGCCGAGCTTGGTCATGTTGGAGCGGTGGATCTCGGCGATGACCGCGTCGAGGTCGATCCCGTGGACGAGCGCCGTGCCGTAGGCGACGTAGACGACGTCGGCCAGTTCGTGGGCGAGCCGGTCGAGCGGGCCGTCCACCGACACCTCGGCGACCTCCGCGGCCTCCTCGGCCAGCAGTTCGCCGCGGTGGGCGGCCAGGTCCGGCGGGATCTCGGACGGTGTGTCGCGGACGTCCAGTCCGAAGGCACGGTGGAAGGCACGGACCAGGTCGGCGGGCGAAGAGCTCATGCGGCGACTGTAGTGGCGACTGCAGCGGCCGCCCCGGACACTCCACCCGGGCCGCGCACGGGCCCGGGCTGTGAGCTCCGCCCTGGTCAGCGGGGCACCGGGCTGGCAGGATCACGCGCATGTCCCACGCGCTGTCCCGGATCGGCAGGCGCCGGGCCCTGCGGGGCGCGGCCGCCGGCCTCGTGGCGTTCGGGCTGCTGCTGTGGTGGCTGGCGCCCTGGAGCGAGGAGCCGCCCGGCGGAACGATCACCCTGAGCACGGGGACGCGTTCGGGGGTCTACCAGGAGTACGGCGAGCTGCTGCGCACCTCGCTCGGCAGGCACATGCCCGATCTCGAGGTCCGGCTGAAGACGAGTGACGGCTCGCAGGAGAACGTGCGGCGCGTGGCGACCGGACAGGCCGACTTCGCGATCGCCGCGGCCGACGCGGTGGAGACGTACCGACTGAGCCACCGGTCGGGCGCCGACCGGCTGCGCGGGGTGGCGCGCCTGTACGACGACTACGTCCAGCTCGCGGTCGCGCCCGGCTCGGGCATCCGCTCCGTCGCGGACCTGCGGGGCAAGCGGGTCGCCATAGGGCCGCCCAAGTCGGGGGTCCGGCTCATCGCCAACCGGATCCTCAGGGCGGCCGGCATCGACCCGGAGACGGACATCGAGCCCTCCTCGGACGGCATCGACACCGGTCCGGGGCGGCTGGGACACGGCCTGGACGCGTTCTTCTGGTCGGGCGGGCTGCCCACGGACGGCCTGAAGACGCTCGCCGAGGACTCCGCGCTGCGGTTCGTGCCGATCGACGCCGACCTCGTCGCCGAGCTGCACGAGCAGGGCGGGGCCACGCGCCACTACCGGGCCACCAACATGCCGGAGTCGGCCTATCCCGGCAGTCAGTTCGGCTCGGCCGTCCCGACGATGGCGGTGTCCAACCTCCTGATCACCAGGGCGGACATGGATCCCCGGCTCACCGAGTGGCTGACCCGCATCGTGCTCAAGAGCCGGGACGGCATCGGTGCGCACGTGCACTCCGCGCAGCTGGTCGACGTGCGCACCGCCATCTACACGGACCCGCTCCGGCTGCACGAGGGCGCCCGCCGCTACTACCGGTCCGTCAAGCCCTGAGCCGTCGCCTCCTCCGTGGGCGCGTTCCTCGGCACCGTCACCGTGACCGTCAGTCCGTGCGGCTCGTGGTGGCCGTAGTCGATGGAACCGCCGCCCGCCGCGAGCAGGGCCCGGGAGATGGACAGACCGAGGCCGGAGCCCTTGACGTTCTGGTGCCGGCCGCTGCGCCAGAACCGGTCGCCGACGCGGGTCAGCTCCTCGTCGGTCAGCCCCGGGCCGTTGTCGGTGACGACGACGGTGACGGTGTCGCCGTTGGAGGTGACCACCACCTCGACGGTCTCGCCCTCGGGGGTGAACTTCACCGCGTTGTCGATGACCGCGTCCAGCGCGCTGGAGAGCGCGACCGGGTCGGCCCATGCCGTGGTCGGCGGGCAGTCCCCGGTCAGGCGGACGCCCTTGGCCTCGGCGGTGGGCGCCCAGGCCGCGACGCGCTCGCCGGCCACCTCGCCGATGTCGGTGACCTGGAGGTGGGCCTCGCTGTGCTCGGCGAGCGCCAGGTCGAGCAGGTCGTCCAGGACCTGCGCCAGACGCTTGCCCTCGGCCTGGACCGAGGCGATCTCCTCATTGCCCTCGGGCAGTTCGAGGGCGAGCAGCTCGATGCGCAGCAGCAGCGCCGCGAGCGGGTTGCGCAGCTGGTGGGAGGCGTCGGCGACGAAGGCGCGCTGCTGCTCCAGCACGCTCTCGACGTTGTCCGCCATCTCGTTGAACGACCGTGCGAGGCGCCTGAGCTCCGGGGGTCCGCCCGCCACGGCGACCCGGGACTTCAGCCGCCCGGTGGCGATGTCGTGGGTGGTGGCGTCCAGGATCCGCACCGGCCTGAGCACCCAGCCGGTCAGCCGCAGGGCCGCGCCGACGGCCAGCAGCATGGCGGCGGCCTCGCCCGCGCCGATGATCAGCCAGCCCTGCAGGATGCGGGAGCGCATGGGCCCGGTGGGCGAGTCGGTGACGACGACCGCGACGACGTCACCGTCCCGGATGACCGGCGAGGCCACCACGAGGCTGCGCCGCTGCCAGGGCCACACCTGCTCGGGGTCGTGGCTGCGGCGGCTGAGCAGCGCCTCCTCGAAGGCGTCCCGCACCTCGCCCGACCGGGGGAGGAACCAGCTGTCCGGGGCGTGCGCCATGGGCGAGTCGTTGCGGTAGAACACGCCTGCGCGGATGCCGTAGACCTCGTGGTAGCTGCGCAGCTCGCTGCTGAGCGTCTCCTGGCGCTCGTTGACGTCCCCGGCGGCCGGGTCGGACGGCTCGGTGACGAACTGGGCGAGGGCCGCGAAGCGTGCCGTGTCGTCGATCCGGTCGACGATGACCTTCTGCTGCTGCGCGCCGGCCAGGCTCACGGCGAGCGGGACGCCGAGAGCGAGGAGGACGGCCGCCATCAGGACGATGAGCAGCGGAAGCAGACGAGTGTGCACCCGACCCCGCTAGGCCGTCGGTGCGACGAGCCGGTAGCCGACGCCGCGGACGGTCTCGATGAGGGCCGGCAGGCGCAGCTTGGCGCGCAGGGACGCGACGTGCACCTCCAGGGTGCGGCCGGTCCCCTCCCAACTGGTGCGCCACACTTCGCTGATGATCTGCTCCCGGCGGAAGACGACCCCGGGCCGCTGGGCGAGCAGGGCCAGCAGGTCGAACTCCTTGCGGGTCAGCTGGACGACCGAACCGTTCACGCTGACCCGGCGGGTCGGCAGCTCGATGTGCACCGGGCCCAGGCGCAGCTCGGTCTCGGCGCCGCCGGTGGCCTCCTCGTGGGTGGTGCGCCGGCTGACGGCGTGGATCCGGGCGAGCAGCTCCCCCGTGTCGTACGGCTTGACCACGTAGTCGTCGGCGCCGAGATTGAGGCCGTGGATGCGGGAGCGCACGTCGGAACGCGCGGTGACCATGATCACCGGCGTGCTGGTGCGCTTGCGGATCTTGCCGCAGACCTCGTAGCCGTCCTGGTCGGGCAGGCCCAGGTCGAGCAGGACGACGCCGAAGCCGTTTCCCTCGGGGACGAGCGCCTGGAGTGCCTCCTCGCCGCTGCGCGCGTGGGTGACGTCGAACCCGTGCCTGGCCAGCACCGCCGACAGGGCGGCGGCGACGTGGTTGTCGTCCTCGACGAGGAGCAGCCTCACCGGGGCCCCCTTCTGTTCATCGGCCGTACGCTCTCCGTGTGTACACAGACGCGTGCACGCGCGCGTGCACCTTGCAGTGACGCCGATGGACGAGGACGGCGTCAAGGGGGTTCCGGTTGCGCTTTCGTACCGTTACCCGGCCGAAATACGCCCTGCTCACAAGTGCTACGACATGTGTCCGATTGCTATCGGATCGTGATGCTCAGATTCCCCTCAGATGTAATGACGCAGGTCCGGAGGATTACTACTGTCCTCCGAAACCGAGGAGGACGGAGCCTGAGAGCGATGACCGAAGTATCGGTGGCCAAGGAAGATGTGGCCGCGACCGGCGACCTGGTCGTCCTGAGGAGCGTCAACAAGCACTTCGGCGCGTTGCACGTACTCCAGGACATCGACCTGACGATCGCCCGCGGCGAAGTCGTCGTGGTCATCGGACCCTCCGGGTCCGGGAAGTCCACCCTGTGCCGCACCATCAACCGTCTGGAGACGATCGACTCCGGGGCGATCACGATCGACGGCAAGCCCCTGCCCCACGAGGGCAAGGAGCTCGCCCGGCTGCGGGCCGACGTCGGGATGGTCTTCCAGTCCTTCAACCTCTTCGCGCACAAGACCGTGCTCGAGAACGTGACGCTGGGCCAGGTCAAGGTCCGCAAGAAGGACAAGAAGCAGGCCGAGGAGCGTGCCCGTGCCCTGCTCGACCGGGTCGGCGTGGGCGCGCAGGCCGAGAAGTACCCCGCACAGCTCTCCGGTGGCCAGCAGCAGCGTGTCGCCATCGCGCGGGCCCTGGCGATGGAACCCAAGGTCATGCTCTTCGACGAGCCGACGTCGGCTCTCGACCCGGAGATGATCAACGAGGTCCTGGAGGTCATGCAGCAGCTCGCCCGCGACGGCATGACCATGATCGTCGTCACCCACGAGATGGGGTTCGCCCGCTCGGCCGCGAATCGCGTGGTGTTCATGGCGGACGGCCGCATCGTCGAACAGGCCGCGCCGGACCAGTTCTTCAGCAACCCGCGCAGCGACCGCGCCAAGGACTTCCTGTCGAAGATCCTTCACCACTGACGGCGCCCCTCGCGCCCTGACGACTTGCGTCACCGGACATTGACCGGGCCGCATCACTTCACCAGCCAAAGGATGTGCACCATGAAGCTCCGCAAGGTCACCGCCGCCTCGGCCGCCGTGTTCGCGCTCGCTCTGACCGCTACCGCTTGTGGTGGTGACGACGGCGGCGACTCCAACGGCTCGGGCTCGGGAGGCGGCGACAAGATCACCATCGGCATCAAGTTCGACCAGCCCGGCCTCGGCCAGAAGACCCCGCAGGGCTACGAGGGCTTCGACGTGGACGTCGCCACGTACGTCGCCAAGAAGCTCGGTTACGACGAGAACCAGATCGAGTGGAAGGAGTCGAAGAGCGCCGACCGCGAGACCATGCTGCAGCGCGGTGACGTCGACTTCATCGCCGCCACCTACTCGATCACCCCGGAGCGCCAGGAGAAGGTCGACTTCGCCGGCCCGTACCTGCTCGCCCACCAGGACGTGCTGATCCGCGCCGACGACGACAAGATCAAGTCGCCGGAGGACCTGAACAACGCCAAGCTGTGCTCGGTCACCGGTTCGACCTCGGCGCAGAACGTCAAGGACAAGCTGGCGCCCAAGGCGCAGCTGCAGCCGTACCCGACGTACTCGGCCTGCCTGCCCGGTCTGCAGAACGGTGCCGTCGACGCGCTGACCACGGACGACTCGATCCTCGCCGGCTACGCCGCCCAGGAGCAGTTCAAGGGCAAGTTCAAGCTCGGCGGCTTCAAGCTGACCAACGAGAACTACGGCATCGGCGTCAAGAAGGGCAGCGACCTCAAGGACAAGATCAACAAGGCCCTCGAGGAGATGGTCTCCGACGGTTCCTGGGAGAAGGCCGTGAAGGACAACTTCGGCCCGGCCAACTACCAGAACGAGCCCGCGCCGAAGATCGGCGACATCAAGAGCTGAGGCAGCGCCTGACAGGGTGCGCCGCCCCGGATCCGGGGCGGCGCACCGGGGCGTGCATCCCTACACGCGGAAGCGCGGGAGATCGTGTTCGACTTTCTTGAAGATTACGACCTGTTGGGGGCCTTCTGGACGACGGTGCAGCTCGCTGTGCTCTCCGCCGTCGGCTCCCTGATCTGGGGCACCCTGCTGGCCGCCATGCGCGTCGGCCCGGTGCCGCTGATGCGTGGCTTCGGGACCGCATATGTGAACATCGTGCGGAACATCCCGCTGACCGTCATCATCCTGTTCACGTCGCTCGGCCTGAACCAGACCCTGGGCGTCACCCTGGGCGCGGACGACTTCGAGACGATCAACTTCCGGCTCGCCGTCCTCGGCCTGATCCTCTACACCTCGGCCTTCGTGTGCGAGGCACTGCGCTCCGGCATCAACACCGTGCCGGTCGGCCAGGCTGAAGCCGCCCGCGCGCTCGGTCTCAGCTTCAACCAGGTGCTGGGCCTGGTGGTGCTGCCCCAGGCGTTCCGTTCGTCCGTCGGTCCGCTGGCGAACGTACTCATCGCGCTCATCAAGAACACCACGGTGGCCGCCGCCATCGGCGTCGCGGAGGCGGCCCTGCTGATGAAGGAGATGATCGAGAACGAGGCGCAGCTGCTGCTGATCTCCGCGGTCATCGCGTTCGGTTTCGTGGTTCTGACGCTGCCGACCGGCCTGATCCTCGGCTGGGTGGGCAAGAAGGTGGCGGTGAAGCGATGAGCTCCGTTCTGTACGACGCCCAGGGCCCTCGCGCCAAGCGGCGGAACATCGTCTTCACGGCGGTCTTCCTGGTCGGCCTCGCCGCTCTGCTGTGGTGGGTGTTCAGCACCCTCTACGACAAGGGGCAGCTGGAGTGGGCTCTGTGGAAGCCGTTCTTCACCAGCGGTGAAGCCTGGTCCACGTACATCTGGCCGGGTCTGCAGAACACGTTGAAGGCTGCCGTGCTCGCGGTGCTCATCGCGATGCCGCTCGGCGCGGTCCTCGGCATCGCCCGCCTGTCGGACCACGCCTGGGTCCGGATCCCGGCCGGAATCGTGGTCGAGTTCTTCCGCGCCATCCCCGTGCTGGTCCTGATGATCTTCGGCTTGGCTCTGTTCGCCGAGTACACCGACGTCAGTTCCGACGACCGCCCGCTGTACGCGGTCGTCACGGGTCTGGTGCTCTACAACGCCTCCGTCCTCGCGGAGATCGTGCGCGCCGGCATCCTGTCCCTGCCCAAGGGCCAGTCCGAAGCCGCGATGGCGATCGGCCTGCGCAAGAACCAGCTGATGCGGCTGGTCCTGCTGCCGCAGGCGGTCACCGCGATGCTCCCGGCCATCGTCAGCCAGCTCGTCGTCATCGTGAAGGACACCGCCCTCGGCGGCGCCGTCCTCACCTTCCCCGAGCTGCTCGCCTCGGCCAACACGATGAGCGGCTACTACGGCGCCAACGTCATCGCCAGTTTCACAGTGGTGGCCGTCATCTTCATCGCGCTCAACTTCGCGCTCACCTCCTTCGCCTCCTGGCTCGAGGCACGGCTGCGCCGCAGCAAGCGCAGCACGGGTGCGGTGCTCGGCGCCGACGATGTCGACGACATCAACGCGGCCGAGGTCGGGGGTCCCCACAAGGCCGATGGGTGAACCGTCTGACCCGTGCCCGCCCACGACATGACTGTGGCCCGCCGTTCCCCGGCGGGCCACAGTCATGTCGGGTGACCGGCCGCCATCACCGGGACGGGTGAGCGGTGCACCCCGGGCTCGTGTGATGAACAGTCAAGTAACGGGACGGCCTTCGCGCCGCCTCATGATCGCCGCCGACCTTCGGTCACTTGACGCAAGCACCGGCAATAGGTTGCATACGTTCTGTGATCGTGCACCCTGCTCCATCTTCCTGTTCCTCCCCGTCCCTTCGGACGTCACGTCGAGCAGGGGGCGCCGCGCCGTGGACCCGGTGATCATCGTCGGAGCGGGGCCCGTCGGGCTCGCGCTCGCCCTGGCGCTGGCGCGTCAGGAGGTGCCGTGCGTGCTCCTCGACGAGGGGCCGGGCAAGGACGAGCCGCGCCCCGCGCGCACCGTCGTGCTGCGCGAGGACACCGCCGCGCTGATGGAACGGCTGACCGGGGTACCGCTCGCCCGGGCCGGTGCCCGCCCGGCCGGATGGCGGTCGATGCGGCGCAAGCAGGTGGTGCACGAGATCGCCTACGACGACGCCCGGCCCGCGCCCCTGCACATCGCCCAGCACGTCCTGACGGGCGCTCTGCGCGCCGCCCTCACCGGCGAACGGCTGGTCAGGATCGCCCTGAACAGCCGCCTGGATTCCCTGGAACAGGAGCCCTCGGGCGTCACCGCCCACACCCGCGGCCCCGAGGGAACCTGGTGGCGCGGCAGTTACCTGGTCGGCTGCGACGGGCCCCGCTCGACCGTGCGCAAGCTCCAGGACATCCGCTTCCCGGGCCGCACGGCGGTGGAACGATACGCCGTGGCCGCGCTGCGGACGGAACTCCCGTGGCACGACGAGGTGTTGCTGCACCGCATGCCGCCGTGGCGTGCGTCCGGTCCCTCGGCCGGGGAGATCACCGCACGTCCGCTGCCGGAGGGGGTGTGGCGGCTGGACTGGCTGCTGCCGCCGGGCAAGGAGCTGGTCACCCCCGAGCTGCTGCTGGCCCGTGTCCGGGAGACGCTGGCCGGCTGGAACCACGGTGCGGCACCGCCGTACGAGCTGCTGGACACCGGGGTCCACACCGTCCACCACCGGCTGGCCCGGCGTTGGCGGGCCGACCGTGTGTTCCTCGCCGGGGACGCGGCCCACCTGCTCGGCGCGCTGGGCACACACGGACTGGACGAGGGGCTGCGCGACGTCGACAACCTCGCCTGGAAGCTGGCACTGGCCTGGCACCACGGTCCGCACGAGGCGCTGCTCGACAGCTACCAGACCGAGCGCCGCGCGGTCGTCGCCGCCCGGCTGCGCGCCGCCGACCAGGCGCTGCCGCTGCTGCGGGGCGGCGGAGGGCTGCGTTCCTACGTCCCGGGAGCCGCCCGGGGACACGACGCCCTGCTGATGGACGGTCATCTGGGGCAGGGGGCGCTGGGTGCGCCGGGGACGTACGCCGACTCGCCGCTCGCGCCCGGGCGCCTCGAGGGCGAGGTGCCCGTCGGAACGCCCCCCGGGACGGCGGTGACGGACGTGCGCGTCACGGCGGAGGACGGCACCTTCGTCCGGCTGCGGGACCGGCTCGGCCGGGGTGCGCTGCTGGTGGTGCTGATCGCACCGGGCACAGGGGTGTGGGAGCGCAGGCACTGGGTGTCCGCCGGGATCATGCCCCGGCTGGCGGCGGCCGTCTCGGCGTTGCCGCACCCGGCCGAACTGCTGGTCGCCGAGGACTATCCGGGTGCGGCGGCCCACACCGTGCTGCTGGTGCGCCCCGACGGCCATCTGGTCACGGCGCTGGGCGGGGTCCGCCCGGCGGACCTGTACGCGGCGGCGGAGGCGGTCGTCGGGGGGGCGACGAAGACGGAGACGGATGCGGAGTCAGAGGCCGAAGCCAGGGCCGGAGCCGGGGCCGCGACCGGCTGAGGTGCCGGAGCCGGGCAGACCGCCACCGGCACCGGTCGAACCGGCCGCGGCGCGACCCGCACGGTTACGGTGAGTTGAAGCGATGTGCCGCTTCGTGGTCTACTCCGGATCGTGACCGACACCTGTGTGCGCCTGTGGCGGAGGGTCCATATGGACCTCGTCCGCTACGCGGGCTGCGTGTGTCGCCCGTCCCGCTGACTTCGCGCCCTCCCCTCCCGCTCGCCGCCTCGCATGCCGCTGCGGCGCGCCTCCGCGAACCTTCTTCAGGACGGTGCACATGTCTGTCTCCCCCGCAGCCTCTTCCCCTCCTCCCCCGGCCCCGCCTCCCGTCCCCGCACCCACCCGGGCGGACCTCCTCCGCTTCGTCCGCCGTGTCGCTGCCGACGCCGCGCTGGTCGCCTCGCTCCCGCTCGACCCGGAGTGCCGCACCTGGGTGCGGCTCGACGGGCCCGGTGGCAGTGAAGCCTGGCTGATCGGCTGGCCGCCGGGCACCGGAACCGGCTGGCACGACCACGCCGACTCCGTCGGCGCCTTCATGACCGCCTCGGGTGCGCTGAAGGAGAACTCGCTCGCCGCACGGCTGCCCTCCGACGGCTGGAGAACCCTGGAACTGACCGATGGCGTGGACCGGGAACGCCGGCTGCCGGCCGGGCAGGGCCGCGCCTTCGGGCGGCATCACGTGCACGAGGTGCTCAACGAGTCCCCGGACCGGCACGCCGTCTCCGTGCACGCCTACTGTCCACCCCTGCCGCGGATCCGCCGCTACAGCCGCAGCGGCCGGATTCTCCGCCTGGAGCAGGTCGAACGCCCGGAGGACTGGCGATGAGCGGAACGGGCGAGCGGACCACCGGTGCCGTGGGGATCGACGAGCTGCTGGAGCGGGTGCGGTCGGGTTACCGGCGCATCGGGCCGCGGGACGCCTACGAGGCCGCCCGTACCGGCGATGCACTGCTGGTGGACATCCGCTACGCCGCCCTGCGCGACCGGGACGGGCTCGTCCCCGGCGCTGTCGTCGTCGAGCGCAACGAACTGGAGTGGCGCCTCGACCCGCAGGGCAGTCACCGCGTCCCCGAGGCGACGAGCCACGACCTGCGCGCCGTCGTGATCTGCAACGAGGGGTACGCCTCCAGCCTGGCGGCGGAGTCCCTGCACCGCCTGGGACTGCACCGGGCCACCGACCTGATCGGCGGTTTCCAGGCCTGGCGTGCGGCGGGACTGCCGGTCCTGCCCGTGTCGGAGTAGGGCCGCCGGAGGGGACGGCGGTTCCTGCGCCGTCCCCTCCGGCGGCGTCCGCTGCCCGGCCTCCTCAGAATCCCTCGTCGCCGAGGAACTCCGTGTCCTCGCCCTCCTCCTCCAGCGCCTGCCGGACCACGCGGAGGGCGAGGCCCTCGGAGTAGCCCTTGCGGGCCAGCATGCCCGCGAGGCGTCGGATCCGCTTGTCGCGGTCGAGCCCTCGGGTGGAGCGCAGCTTACGGGCGACCAGTTCACGGGCGGTCGCCTCCTCCTGCTCGGAGTCGAGCTGCGAGACGGCCGCGTCGATCAGCGTGGGGTCGACCCCCTTGGTCCGCAGCTCCTGGGCGAGCGCGCGCCGGGCCAGCCCCCGGCCGTGGTGCCGGGACTCCACCCAGGCGTCCGCGAAGGCACTGTCGTTGATCAGTCCGACCTCCTCGAACCGGGACAGCACCTCCTCGGCGGCCTCGTCCGGGATCTGCCGCTTGCGCAGGGCGTCGGCGAGCTGCTTCCGCGTGCGCGGGGTCCCGGTGAGCAGGCGCAGGCAGATCGCCCGTGCCCGCTCCACCGGGTCCCCCGGAGGCTCCTCCTGCTCGGCCCTCGACGAGGAGGAGTCGCCCCCGCCCTCCGCGGCCGCCTCGCCGGAGGCCCGGCGTCTGCGCCCGCGTCCACCGCGCGCCCCGCCGTCACGCGAGCCGCCCGTCCGTGAGCCGCCCCCATGCCGCCGACCGCTGCCGGAACCCGGGGTGCGGAGGCCGTCCACACCGGTGATGTCGTCGTGCGCCTCGTCACCGCCCACGGCCGATTGTTCGCCGCCCTCGGTGCCCCTCCCCCGTGGGACACCGGTGGCGGCGAACTCGTACTCGGCCCAGTCGGTTCGTCGGGTCACGGGTCAGCTCTTGGCCGCCGCGGCCTTGGACTTGGTGGCCTTGGCCGCCGGTGCCGGTACGGCGGCCGGCTCGGCCGGAGCGGTGCCCGCGGCGTCCGCGCCCGGCTCGGCGGCGGACTCCTCGGGCCGTACGCCGACGCCCAGCTTCGTCAGGATCTTCTTCTCGATCTCGTTGGCGAGGTCGGGATTGTCCTTCAGGAAGTTGCGGGCGTTCTCCTTGCCCTGGCCCAGCTGGTCGCCCTCGTACGTGTACCAGGCACCGGCCTTGCGGACGAAGCCGTGCTCCACGCCCATGTCGATCAGGCCGCCCTCGCGGCTGATGCCCTGGCCGTAGAGGATGTCGAACTCGGCCTGCTTGAAGGGCGGCGCCACCTTGTTCTTGACGACCTTGCAACGCGTGCGGTTGCCGACCGCCTCGGTGCCGTCCTTCAGGGTCTCGATGCGGCGGATGTCGATGCGCACCGAGGCGTAGAACTTCAGCGCCCGGCCACCGGTGGTGGTCTCCGGGGAGCCGAACATCACGCCGATCTTCTCGCGGAGCTGGTTGATGAAGATCGCGGTGGTCTTGGACTGGTTGAGCGCGCTGGTGATCTTCCGCAGGGCCTGGCTCATCAGGCGGGCCTGGAGACCCACGTGGCTGTCGCCCATCTCGCCCTCGATCTCCGCGCGCGGGACGAGCGCCGCGACGGAGTCGATGACGATGAGGTCGAGGGCGCCGGAGCGGACCAGCATGTCCACGATCTCCAGGGCCTGCTCGCCGTTGTCCGGCTGGGACAGGATCAGGTTGTCGATGTCGACGCCGAGCTTCTTCGCGTACTCGGGGTCGAGGGCGTGCTCCGCGTCCACGAAGGCCACCTGACCACCGGCCTTCTGCGCGTTCGCCACCGCGTGCAGGGTCAGGGTCGTCTTACCGGAGGACTCCGGTCCGTAGATCTCCACCACACGGCCGCGCGGCAGGCCGCCGACGCCGAGGGCCACGTCGAGTGCGGTCGACCCGGTCGGGATGACCTCGATGGGCTCCTTCGACCGCTCGCCCATGCGCATGACCGCGCCCTTGCCGAATTGCCGTTCAATCTGTGCGAGCGCGGCGTCGAGCGCCTTCTCGCGGTCGGTTCCTGCCATGGGTTCCACCCGATTTGCTTGAGTCGATCGCTTCACGTCAAAAACGCTAACGCCTGCCACTGACAACGCGTCCCGACGCACGTCCGGCCTGTGGATAACCCGGCTGCACATCCCTTCAAATCAGGACATACCGTCCACTGTTGGGTCTCACCGGCGACTCCATGAGAATGGATGTTCGATTTTCGTGTCAAGCGCGCCGCACGGCACCCGCGCCGGTGTCCTGCGCCGCCGGGGAGCGGCCCGGCGCCGGAGCGCGAGGCCCGTGCCGCCGCCCCGGAGCGCGGGGGCGCCGGTGGCCCCGTACCGGGCGGGGCTCCCGCCCCGTCGCAGCGCACCCGCTACGCGGGCGAGAGGGAACCGGCCGCGGCCGGATCGCGACGGCGGCGGGCTCCCCCGAGGGGAGCCGGCACGGCACCGCCTCCCCGTCAGCCTCCCCCGTCAGCCGGCCCCGGTGCCCCCGCCCCGGACGTCCGCCGCCCCAGGCCGCCGGATCCACAGGCGCCGGGCGCGCGTGATGGGCCCCGGCCCACGGCCGGGACCTCGATGACCGTGCACACGGGGGTCGTCCGTGACGTCGTACCGCTTCACGTACGCGCCGAGGAACGCCTGGAGGGTGGCGATCGCGGGGATGGCGATCAGCGCGCCGACGGCACCGAGCAGGGCGGTGCCCGCGACGACCGAGCCGAAGGCGACCGCCGGGTGGATGTCCACGGTCCTGGAGGTCAGCTTGGGCTGCAGGACGTAGTTCTCGAACTGCTGGTAGACCACCACGAAGACCAGCACCCACAGCGCGTACCAGGGGTCGACCGTGAAGGCGATCAGCATGGGCAGGGCGCCTGCGAGATAGGTGCCGATGGTGGGGATGAACTGCGACACCAGGCCCACCCACACCGCGAGCACGGGTGCGTAGGGCACTTCGAGGATCTCCAGCAGTACGTAGTGCGCCAGGCCGGAGACCAGCGCCATCAGCCCGCGCGAGTACAGGTAGCCGCCGGTCTTGTTCACGGCGATCTCCCACGCGCGCAGCACCTCGGCCTGGCGGGCGGGCGGCAGGACGGAGCAGATGGTGCGCCGCAGCCGCGGGCCGTCGGCGGCGAAGTAGAACGAGAACAGACCGACGGTCAGCAGCTGGAAGAGACCGCCGAGCACCTGCGCGGAGACGTCCAGGACACCGGTGGCGCTGTTCTGCACGTAGTTGCGCAGCCAGTCGGAGCGCAGCAGGCCCTCCTGGATGTCCACCCGCCGCAGCTCGGTGTGGAAGTGCGTGTTGATCCAGTTGATGACGGAGTCGAGGTAGTCCGGGAAGTCCTCGACGATCTTGATGATCTGTCCCGCCAGCATGGAACCGAGCAGGGTGATGAACCCCGCCGCCACGATCAGCACCGCCAGGAAGACCAGGAAGGTGCCCAGCCCCCGGCGCACCCCGCGCGCGGCCATCCAGCTCACCGCGGGCTCGACGGCGAGCGCCAGGAAGAACGCGATGAGGATGTTGACCAGCAGACCGGTGAGCTGGTGGAAGGCCCAGCTGCCCAGCTGGAACACGGCGATCAGGGCAAGGGCGAGCACCATGGCGCGCGGCAGCCAGCGCGGCATGCGGGCGCCCGGCCCGGCCACGGGGTCCACCGGAGGGCCGACGGGCGGCGGTGCGCCTGGGGCGGAGGGGTGCTGAGCTGCCTGCCCGGTCTCATCAGTGGGTGCCACGGGGCAAGTCTGACCCACGCCCCCGCCGGTCGTCCGCCCCCCTGCGATCTCTGTGACGATCAGCGCTTTTCCGGGGGGACGCCCATCACCGCGCAGACCACCTGCCAGACGTCCTTGGCGTCCCAGCCGGCCGCCAGCGCCTCGTGCACGGTGCGCCCGCCGAGCTCCGACATGACGTGGTCGCGCGCGAAGGTGTCGGCGTAGCCCGACCCGAAGTGCTCCGCCATCCGCTCCCAGAAGACCGTCAACCGCATGGCCCCAGTATCCCGCGTGCGGGGGTGGCCCCGAGCCGGGCGGCCTCCCGGGACCGCTTCCCGCCCTACGGTCGGACCCATGGCCGATTCCGGAGCTACCCCGCCGCCCCCGACCTCCCCGGCGCACGACAGCCCGCTCGCGCGGGCGGAGCGGTTCGTCTGGCTCACCGCGCGCGTGCTCGAACAGCGCCTCTTCGCCCACCACTTCCGGGACGGCGCCGCCGACCCGGTGGAGACGGCACTGGACGCCTACCGCAACGAGGACGGCGGGTACGGCCACGGCCTGGAGCCCGACCTGCGCGGCCCGGTCAGCCAGCCGCTGCACACCGCCCGCGCCCTGGGCGTGCTGGACGCCGTGGGGCGGTGCGGCGGACGGCGCGCGGAGCAGGTGTGCCGCTACCTGACGTCCGTCTCCACGCCGGACGGCGCGCTTCCGGCGATCCACCCCAGCCAGCGCGGCTACCCGACGGCACCCTTCGTACCGGTCGTGGACGACCCGCCCAGCCAGTTGTTGGCCACCGGTCCGGTGGTGGGCCTGCTGCACCGCAACGAGGTGTGGCACGCCTGGCTGTTCCGGGCCACGGACTTCTGCTGGCAGGCCGCCGAGTCACTGGAGAGGTCCCATCCGTACGAGATCCGGGCCGCCGTGGCCTTCCTGGACCGGGCTCCCGACCGCCCCCGCGCGGAGGCCGCCGCCGAGCGGCTGGGCCGCCTGGTGCGGAGGCAGCGGCTCGCGGCGCTCGACCCGGACGACCTCGACGCCTACCCGGTCGCACCCGGCTACGCCCCGGGCGAGCACCACTTCCCCCACGACTACGCGACCACACCGCAGTCGCTCGCACGCGCGTGGTTCACGGACGGGGAGATGGCCCGTTCCCTCGACTTCCTCGCGGCCGAGCAGCGGGAGGACGGCGGCTGGCCCGTCCGATGGCGTCAGTGGGCGCCGGCCCCCGCGCTGGAGGCCCGGCCCGTGGTGACGATCGAGGCCCTGCGCACACTGAGGGCGTACGGCCGCCCCGTCGGCTGACCTCGGAGTCCGGTGTCCTTGCCGCGCAGCGCCGCAGGGAGAAGTCGGCCCGCGACCGCCTCATCCGCCCAGGGCGCGCACTCCCGCCGTGACGACCACGGCCGCCCCGACGACGACGAGGAACGGAGCGCGCAGCACCAGCGCCACGGCGGCGGCCGCCAGCCCCGCCGCCCGCGCGTCCAGCACCAGCGCCCGGCCGTCGGCGAAGGTCTGCTGGGCGGTCAGCGCGGCGAGCAGGGCGACCGGCAGCAGCGCGGCGAGCCGCCTGACGACAGGGCGCTCGAGGACTCCGGCGGGCACCAGCAGCCCGGCCAGTTTGACGGCGTAGCAGCCGAGGGCGGTCGCGCCGATCGCGATCCAGATGTTCAACGGTCCTCCTCCGGTACGTCACCGCGCGGTGCGCTCTTCCGGCGGCCCTGCGCCCACAGGACGGCCGGTGCCGCGAGGGCGGCGATCAGGACCGGCACACCGGCGGGCAGGACGGGCAGCAGACCGAGCCCCAGGAGGACGGCGAGCCCGGCGACGGTCCGCTCGGTGCCGGTCCGCAGCATCGGCGCGAGCAGCGCCAGGAAGACCGCGGGACCGGCCGCGTCCAGGCCCCACGCGTCGGTGTCCCCGATGGCTTCGGCGCCCAGCGCGCCGAGCAGCGTCGTGAGGTTCCACAGGAGGTACAGGCTGAGTCCGGTCACCAGGAACCCGATGCGCGCGCCGCGCCGGTCGGGCTGGGCGAGCGAGACGGCGGCCGTCTCGTCGATGACCCACTGGGCGGCGAACGGCCGCACCACGCGCGGGAGGGCCAGCAACTGGGACAGGCGGAGCCCGTAGAACGCGTTGCGCACCCCCAGGAAGAACGCCCCCGCGGCGGCCGTGAACGGGCTCCCGCCGGCCGCCAGCGCCCCCACCAGCGCGAACTGGGACGCACCGGTGAACACCAGCAGGCTCAGCGCACAGGTCTGGAGCAGCGTGAGTCCGCTGCCGGCCGAGGTCACTCCGAAGGCGAACCCGGAGAGCCCGACGGCGACCCCGACCCCGAGGGCGTCCCGTACGACGGCGCCGTCCGGCTTCCCTCCCCCGGTGTCCCGTACGTCTGCGAGGGCTGTCTGTTCTGCTGTCACGCCCCGCACGGTACGGGCGTGCCGCGCCACACGTCTTGTACGTTCTTGCGCTCGCGCTGGTAGGCGCCCGGGGGCACGCCCACGATCCGGCCGAAGTGGCGGTTCAGGTGCGGCTGGTCGGTGAACCCGACCGCGACGGCCGCCTCCGACGGCGCCGTCCCCGCGTCCAGCAGCCGCCGTGCCCGCCGTACCCGTGCGTCGGTGAGCCAGGCGTGCGGTGGCATCCCGTAGGTGTCCCGGAAGGCGCGCAGCAGGGCGAACGGGCCGGTGCCCAGCTCACCGGCCAGTTGCTCCAGCGTCGGCGGCGCGGCCATCCGCTCCTCCAGCAGGGCACGCGCGCGTGCCGCGGTCCGGGCGCCCGCCGTCCGCACCTCCCGGCGCGGCAGCGACCCGCCGTTCAGCCGCAGCAGCCGGGTCACGGCCACCCGGAGCAGGGTGTCGGCGGCGAGCGCGTTGCCCTCGTCGGTGGCCCGCAGCACCTGGTGCACGAGGTGGACGGTGTACGGATCGTCGAGCACCGGCGACACGAACCCCGGCGTGCCGCGCAGCGTGGTGGTCTCGGCGGCGATCGCGGCCACCACCTCCGGCGACGGGTACACCGCCCCGTACCGCCATCCCTCGGGGACGCCCGCCCGGCCGGTGTGCGGGGTGTCCGGGTTGACGAGCGCCAGGGCCCCGGCGCCCGCGTACACGTCCCCGCCGCCGTGGTGGAAGACCTCCACGCCGTCGGCGATGGCGGCGATCACGAAGTGCTCGTGGGTGTGCCGTACGAACGTCTTCCGTATGTACCGGGCGCGCAGCAGATCGACACCGGGCAGTTCGGCGTACCGCCAGTGCCGTGCGCGTTCCCTGCCCGCTTCCGCCATGCGGCCATTGTCACGCGGCCCCGGTCTCGCGGGTCAAAGGGCCGGGGCACCCCCGTCCGCCCGGCTCGGCCCCGTTGTCAGTGCCCGGGTGCACGATGGACGCATGGTCAGCGATCCGCACCGCGCCCTGGACGGCTTCTCCCCCGCGACCCGCGGCTGGTTCACGGGGGCGTTCTCCGCACCCACCGCCGCCCAGACCGGTGCGTGGCAGGCCATCCGGGAGGGCTCGGACGTGCTGGTGGTCGCCCCCACCGGTTCCGGGAAGACCCTGGCCGCCTTCCTCGCGGCCCTGGACCAACTGGCCTCCACGCCCCCGCCCGCCGACCCGAAGAAGCGCTGCCGCGTCCTGTACGTCTCCCCCCTCAAGGCCCTGGCCGTGGACGTCGAGCGCAACCTCCGCAGCCCGTTGACCGGCATCCGGCAGGAGTCCGTGCGTCTGGGCCTGCCCGAGCCCGAGGTGAAGGTCGGGATCCGCTCCGGCGACACCCCGCCCGCCGAGCGCCGCGCCCTGTCCACCCGCCCGCCGGACATCCTGATCACCACCCCCGAGTCCCTGTTCCTGATGCTGACGTCGGCCACGCGCGAGGCGCTGACGGGCGTGGAGACGGTGATCCTGGACGAGGTGCACGCGGTCGCCGGCACCAAGCGCGGAGCACACCTCGCGCTGTCCCTCGAGCGGCTGGACGAACTGCTGCCCGAGCCGGCCCGCCGCATCGGCCTCTCGGCGACCGTCCGCCCGGTCGACGAGGTCGCCCGCTTCCTCTCCCCCCGCCGCAGGGTGGAGATCGTCCAGCCGGAGTCGGGCAAGGAGTTCGACCTCTCCGTCGTGGTGCCGGTCGAGGACCTGGGCGAGCTGGGCGGTTCTCCGGTCGCCGACGGCTCGGAGGGTGCCGAACGCCCGTCGATCTGGCCGCACGTCGAGGAGCGGATCACCGACCTGGTCCAGTCCCACCGCTCGACGATCGTGTTCGCGAACTCGCGACGCCTCGCCGAGCGGCTGTGCAACCGGCTCAACGAGATCGCCTACGAGCGGGCCACCGGGGAGCCCCTGGACGAGCACCACGCCCCCGCCGAGCTCATGGGCGGCTCCGGGGCCGCCCAGGGCGCGCCCCCGGTCATCGCCCGTGCCCACCACGGTTCGGTGTCCAAGGAGCAGCGCGCCCTGGTCGAGGAGGACCTCAAGGCGGGACGGCTGCCCGCGGTGGTCGCCACCTCCAGCCTGGAGCTGGGCATCGACATGGGCGCCGTCGACCTGGTGGTCCAGGTCGAGTCGCCGCCGTCCGTCGCCTCCGGGCTCCAGCGCGTCGGCCGCGCGGGGCACCAGGTGGGTGCGGTCTCCACGGGCGTGGTGTTCCCGAAGTACCGGGGCGACCTCGTGCAGGCGGCCGTGGTCACCGAGCGGATGCGCACGGGCGCCATCGAGTCCCTGCGCGTCCCCGCGAACCCCCTGGACGTCCTGGCCCAGCAGCTCGTCGCGATGACGGCCATGGACACGTGGCAGTTCGACGACCTGCTCGCCACGGTCCGCCGGGCGGCCCCCTTCGCCTCGCTGCCCGAGTCCGCCTTCACGGGCGTTCTGGACATGCTCGCCGGCCGCTACCCGTCCGACGCCTTCGCGGAGCTGCGTCCGCGCGTGGTGTGGGACCGGATCACGGGCGAGATCACCGGCCGCCCGGGCGCCCAGCGCCTCGCCGTGACGTCCGGGGGCACGATCCCCGACCGGGGCCTGTTCGGGGTGTTCCTCGCGGGCGCCGACCCCAAGAAGGGCGGCGGACGGGTCGGCGAGCTCGACGAGGAGATGGTGTACGAGTCCCGCGTGGGCGACGTCTTCACGCTCGGCACCAGCTCCTGGCGCATCGAGGACATCACGCGCGACCGCGTCCTGGTCTCCCCGGCGCCGGGGGTGCCGGGCCGGCTGCCGTTCTGGAAGGGCGATCAGCTGGGCCGCCCGCTGGAGCTGGGCCGCGCGGTGGGCGCCTTCCTGCGCGAGGTCGGCTCGCTCTCCCGGGAGGACGCCCGCCTGCGGCTCCTCGCGGCGGGGCTGGACGCCTGGGCCGCGGACAACGTCCTGTCCTACCTCGACGAGCAGCGCGAGGCCTGCGGTCACGTACCGGACGACCGCACGATCGTCGTGGAGCGCTTCCGTGACGAGCTCGGCGACTGGCGGGTCGTCGTGCACTCCCCGTTCGGCGCCCAGGTGCACGCCCCGTGGGCGCTCGCGCTCGGTGCCCGGCTCTCCGAGCGGTACGGCATGGACGCCCAGGTGATGCACGCCGACGACGGCATCGTGCTGCGTCTGCCGGACGCCGATCTGATGGGCCTGGACCTGCTCGACCAGGAGCCGGTGCGGGCCGGCACCGAGTACGACGCGGACCAGGCGCCCGTGGGTGCGGCGGACGTCGTCTTCGACAAGGGCGAGGTCGACCAGGTCGTCACCGACCAGGTGGGCGGCTCGGCGCTGTTCGCGTCCCGGTTCCGCGAGTGCGCCGCCCGCGCGCTGCTGCTGCCGCGCCGCAATCCCGGCCGGCGCACCCCGCTGTGGCAGCAGCGCCAGCGGGCCTCCCAGCTGCTCCAGGTGGCAGGCGAGTTCGGCTCGTTCCCGATCGTCCTGGAGGCGGTCCGCGAATGTCTCCAGGACGTCTTCGACGTTCCGGGACTCGTCGAGCTGATGGGCGATCTGGAGGCCCGCAGGGTGCGGCTCGTCGAGGTCACCACTCCCGAGCCGTCCCCCTTCGCCCGATCCCTCCTCTTCGGGTACGTCGCCCAGTTCCTGTACGAGGGCGACTCCCCGCTCGCCGAGCGCCGCGCCGCCGCCCTCTCCCTGGACTCGCGCCTGCTGGCCGAGCTGCTCGGCCAGGCGGAACTGCGCGAGCTGCTCGACGCCGAAGTGCTGACCGAGCTGGAGCGCGAGCTGCAGTGGCTCACCGAGGACCGGCGCGTCAAGGACGTGGAGGGGGTGGCCGACCTGCTGCGCGTGCTCGGTCCGCTCACGGAGGCCGAACTGGCCGAGCGGGGCGCCGAGCCGCAGTGGGCGCGGGAACTGGCCTCCGCTCGGCGTGCCATCCGGGTCCGGGTCGCCGGCGCCGACCACTGGGCGGCGATCGAGGACGCCGGACGGCTGCGCGACGCGCTGGGCACGGCGCTGCCGGTCGGTGTCCCGGAGGCGTTCACCGAGCCGGTCAAGGACCCCCTCGGTGACCTCCTCGCGCGGTACGCGCGCACCCACGGCCCCTTCACGTCGGCCACCGCGGCGGCCCGCTTCGGACTGGGCGTGGCGGTCACCGAGGGCGCCCTCCAGCGGCTCGCGGCGGCGGGCAGGGTCGTCCAGGGCGAGTTCCACCCGGCCGGCATCGGACAGGAGTGGTGCGACGCGGCCGTGCTGCGTCGGCTGCGCCGCCGTTCCCTGGCCGCCCTGCGGCACGAACTGGAACCGGTCCCGCCGGCCGCGCTCGCCCAGTTCCTCCCCCAGTGGCAGCACGTCGGCAAGGGACACGCGCTGCGCGGCGTCGACGGCCTGGTGCGCGCCATCGAGCAGATGCAGGGCGCGTCCGTGCCCGCGTCCGCCCTGGAAAAGCTGGTCCTGCCGTCCCGGGTCGCCGACTACGCCCCCGCGATGCTGGACGAGCTCACCGCCACCGGGGAGGTGGTGTGGGCCGGCGCCGGTTCGCTGCCGGGGAAGGACGGCTGGGTCTCCCTGTACCTGGCGGACGCGGCTCCGCTGCTCCTGCCGCCCCCGCACCCCCTGGAGCCGACCGCCCTCCACCAGTCCGTCCTGGACGCCCTCTCCGGCGGTTACGGCCTGTTCTTCCGCCAGATCGCCGACCAGGTCCGCGCCACCACCCATCCGGAGGTCACCGATCCGCAACTGACCGCCGCCCTCTGGGACCTGGCCTGGTCGGGGCGGCTGACCAACGACACGCTCGCCCCCATGCGCTCCCTGCTGGGCTCGGGCCGCACCGCGGGCTCCACCGCCCACCGCGCGAAGCGCGCGGTCCCGCGCGGGCGCTACGGCTCGCTCACTGCGGCCGCCCGCACCGCCTCCCGCACCGGCCCGCCGACCGTCGCCGGCCGCTGGTCCCTGCTCCCGGCCCGGGAGGCCGACCCGACGGTCCGCGCCCACGCGCTGGCCCGCACCCTGCTCGACCGGCACGGTGTGGTGACCCGGGGCGCCGTCGCCGCGGAGGGCGTCGAGGGCGGCTTCTCGGCGACGTACCGGATCCTGTCCGCCTTCGAGGAGACGGGCCAGGCCCGTCGCGGCTATGTGGTGGAGGGTCTGGGCGCCGCCCAGTTCGCGATGGACGGTGCGGTGGACCGCCTCCGCGCGGTGGCGGGCGCCCGCGAGCGCGGCGACGGTCCTCCCTTCCCCGGCACCCCCGAGGGCCGGGCCCCCGGCCTGTTCGGCGCCGGTTCCGACCCGTTCGACGTCGGATCCGACCCGTTCGCCGCCCACGGCTTCGCCGCCTCCGCCGACGATTCCCACGCGACCGCCCTCGGGCACGACGGCTTCCCCGGCCCCGGTGACGCGCCCCGTCCCGCTCCGGCACCGGGTGACTACGTCTCCCCCCGCGACCTCGCCCCACAGGCCCCGCCGCCCCGGTGGAACGGCTGGCGTCCGCCGTACGACCCCTTCGCGGGGCGTCGGACCGGCTCCGCCTCCCGGGCCGTCGTCCTCGCCGCCGCCGACCCGGCCAACGCGTACGGTGCCGCCCTGGCCTGGCCCGAGCCACCGACCGGCGCGGGACACAAGCCGGGCCGCAAGGCGGGCTCCCTGGTGGTGCTCGTCGACGGCGAGCTGACGCTCTACATGGAACGCGGCGGAAAGACGCTGCTGGCCTGGCCCGCCGACCCCGACGGCGAGCCCGCCGACGATCCCCGTCTCCCCGCCGCCGCGGAGGCCCTCGCCGCGTCCGCCCGCGCGGGCTCCCTCGGCACGGTCACGGTGGAGCGCGTCAACGGCGCCTCCGCGCTGACGTCCCCGCTCGGCACCCTCCTGGAGACCGCGGGCTTCGTCGCCACACCACGCGGCCTGCGTCTGCGCACCTGACCCGACCGCGACGCCCCGGTCCCGCCGCCCGGGAGCACCGACGCCGCCCCGACGTGCCACTCTTGACACATGCCCGAAGGAGACACGGTCTGGCAGGCCGCGCGGCGGCTGCACGACGCCCTCGCGGGCAAGGTGCTGACCCGCAGCGACCTCCGGGTACCGAGGTACGCCACGGCCGACCTCACCGGCCGGACCGTCCTGGACGTCACCCCGCGCGGCAAGCACCTGCTCGCGCGCGTCGAGGGCGGCCTGACCCTGCACTCGCACCTGCGGATGGACGGCTCCTGGAGGGTGTACGCGAACGGGCAGCGCTGGAACGGCGGCCCCGCCCACCAGATCCGCGCGATCCTCGGCAACACCGACCGCACGGCCGTCGGATACCGGCTCCCCGTCCTGGAACTCCTGCGCACCGCCGACGAGGACCGCGCGGTCGGTCATCTCGGACCCGATCTCCTGGGACCGGACTGGGACCCGGACCGGGCGCTGGCCAACCTCCTGAAGGACCCGGCCCGCCCCCTCGGCGAGGCCCTGCTGGACCAGCGCAACCTCGCCGGCATCGGCAACATATACAAAAGCGAGCTCTGCTTCCTGCTCGGCGTCACCCCGTGGCTCCCCGTGGGCGAACTGCCCGCCGAGCGTGCCGCGAAGCTGCCCGGACTCGCCAGGAAGCTGCTGGAGTTCAACCGCGAGCGCCCGGTCCGCAGCACGACCGGCCGCCGCGGCCAGGACCTGTTCGTGTACGGCCGCGCGTCCCGCCCCTGTCTGCGCTGCCGCACCCCGGTCCGTCTCGCCGACCAGGGCGACGGCTCCCGCGAGCGCCCCACCTACTGGTGCCCGGCCTGTCAGCCGGGACCGGCCCCCGCACCATCCCGGTCACGCCGCACCGCCTCGCCGTAGGCGGCTGTGCACCCGGCCCGTGCCGCCGCGGCCTTCACCGCCGGCCGGCTCCTCCGTCGGAACGGGGTCCCGGCGGTTCCGCGGTCACCGCCGTCGCGGGGGCGCCGGCCGCCGCACGCCAGGCCCGTCGCCAGCGACCGGCGGCCAGCGCCCCTTCCGCCCGGGCCTTGGGCCTGCAGTGCACCGGCAGCAGGCTCAGCCCCCACCCGCCGGCCGCGACCGCCCCTTCCAGCGCACCGGCGCCGGGCACCAGCAGCAGCCGCGCCACGGCCCACCACCACAGCGTCCCGAGTCCCAGGACGACCCCCCAGCGCACCACCCGCCCCGCCCGGTCGCCGTGAGGCCTCCTGCCGGAGGCCGGGAGGCGGCTCGGGCTCCCGCACGGGGCGCCCCGACGGCACACGGGCGCACGGCGCCTGCCGCGCTCCCCACGCGCCTCGGCGAGAGCCTCGTGGCCCTCCGGGACCACGTCACCCGTTCTCGGCCTGGAACATCCAGTGCTGCTTCTCCAGGTCCGCAGTGACCGTGATGAGGATGTCCTGGGTCACCGGGTCCGGCTCCCCGGTCGCCGTGATCCGCTCCCGCATACGGGCGATCACCGCACCCAGGGCGTCCACGAGCGCTCCCACCGCGGCCGTGTCGTCGACCCAGCCCTCGGGCGTCACCCCGATCCCGCTGCCGACGGCCACGGTGGCGGCACGCCCGTCGGGCGAGATGCCCAGGGCCGCGGCGCGCTCCGCCACGGTGTCGGAGTGCGTGCGCGCGAGGGACACGACCTCGTCGAGCTGGAGGTGCACGGAACGGAAGCGCTGCCCGACCACGTTCCAGTGGATCTGCTTCGCGACGAGGGCGAGATCCACCAGGTCCACCAGGGCACCCTGCAGCGCCTCGGACACCGTCTTCAGGTTCGCGTCGGACAACGGGCTCTTCACGACGTACATCCGCACCTCCGTGGCTGTCCCCCGCCTCGTCCCTCAACGATGACCGCCACGGGCCGCACCGGCAAACGCACACGGAGCCGGTCCACGCATGCGAAAACCCCGGCGGCACCCCTCCGGATCTCCCGGAGGGGCCCTGACCGGGGCCTCTCACACTTCACACCGCGCGTACACGGAAACCGCGTCACGCGGCGACGACGTCCACCGCCTCGGCGGGCGCCTTGATGGTCACCCGTTCCGGTGGCACGCCGGTCACCGAAACAGAACCCAGCATCGGACGAACCGGCGTGGGTACGGGCTCGCTGGGGGTCGCTGCAGCAGACTGGGCCAGCTCGGCAAGGGCGAGCTCGTCGCTCACTTCCCGCATGAGCTCGGACATCCGTACGTCCAGCGCGTCGCAGATGGCGGAGAGCAGCTCGGAGGAAGCCTCCTTCTGCCCCCGCTCCACCTCGGAGAGATAGCCGAGTGAGACTCGGGCGGACGAGGAGACTTCGCGCAGAGTACGGCCCTGGCGCTGGCGCTGCCGACGCAGCACGTCACCCAGCAGGCGACGGAGCAGAATCATCGGTGGCTCCCTCCTCGGACCGCGTAGCCGCATCCTTCTCGCCCCACCGTACCGCCTTGCGCCGCGGCCGTGCGGGGAGCGATGTCGTGTTCACTCAGGGCTGCAAACATCAAAACCCCCCGTTCCGTTCCGTATCCTGTGCCAGCTCATTCCCGGTCTGTTCGCCCGCCAACTCCCCGAGGAGCAGTGCGAGCACGCTCCGTACACTCTCCATACGAATTTCCGCACGGTCGCCGTTCAACCGCAGGTGCTCCACTTTTCCGCCGGAGGCGGAACCGGCACCCCTCTCGCAGGGGCCGTCCACGGCCACGAAAACCGTCCCGACGGCCTGGCCGTCCTGCGGGTCCGGACCGGCGACACCGGTGGTCGCGACGCCCCAGTCGGCACCCAGCGCCTCGCGGACACCGGCCGCCATCTGGGCCGCCACCTGCGGATCCACCGCTCCGTGCTGAGCCAGCAGAGTGGCGTCCACGCCGAGCAGTTCGTGCTTCAGCTCGGTGGCGTACGCCGTCACCGACCCCCGGAAGACCTTGGAGGCCCCGGGGACCGAGGTGATCTCCGCCGCCACCAGGCCACCCGTCAGCGACTCGGCGACGGCGAGCGTCCCGCCGTTCACGGTGAGTAGTCGCACCACCTCGGTGGCCGTGGAACTCACGCTCCCGTCTCCTCCAACGCCGCCTTGCGCTCGGCGATTCCCCGTCTGCGGAGCACAATGGCCTGTTTCACATAGTCGAGCCCGGTCACCACGGTCAGCACGACCGCGGCGGCCATCACCCACCACCGCAGCGTGGCCAGCCACCCCGTGAGCGCCAGCACGTACATGCCGACGGCCACGCCCTGGGTGAGGGTCTTGAGCTTGCCCCCGCGACTGGCCGGGATCACGCCGTAGCGAATGACCAGGAAACGCAGCAGCGTGATACCGAGTTCCCGGCCGAGGATGACTCCGGTGACCCACCAGGGCAGGTCCCCCAGCGCCGAGAGACAGATCAGCGCCGCCCCCATGATCGCCTTGTCGGCGATGGGGTCGGCGATCTTCCCGAAGTCGGTGACGAGGTTGTACGTGCGCGCCAGGTGACCGTCGAACAGGTCGGTGATCATGGCGATGGCGAAGGCCGCCCAGGCGAGCGACCGCCACGCCGGGTCGTATCCGCCGTCGGCGAGCATCAGCGCGACGAAGGCCGGTACGAGCAGCAGCCGGAGCATGGTCAGCAGGTTGGCGATGTTCCAGACGCTGGCCTGGTTGACGGCCGCCGCCGCGATCTTCCCGCCGCGCGGCGGCTTCGCACCGCCCTCCGCGTCGGACGCGCCCCCGGAAGCCGAACCCCGGGAGACCGCGTCGCCGGACGGCCTCGGAGCCGCGTCCCGGGCCTCCCGTGCGGCCGTGCGGCCGGCCGCCGAGCCGGGGACGCCTCCGGGGGCCGCGTTCGCCGCCGCCCTCCTCGCGCCGGAGGGGCCTCCTGCCGCCGATGCCGGGACACCCGTCATCTGCCCGCCTCCTCACTCCGCGCGGACGAGCCGTGGAAGAGCGGCTCGGCCACCAGGTCGACGCCTTCCGCGCCGACCACCTTCGCCTCGACCATACGGCCGACGCTCAGACCTTCGCCGCTCGTGAGCAGCACCTGGCCGTCCGTCTCGGGGGCCTGGTGCGCCGCCCGGCCGTACACGCCCTCCGTCTCGTCGACGGATTCCACCATCACGTGCACGGTCTCGCCGACCCGCTCCTCGGCGCGCTGGGAGACCAGTTCCTCGGCCAGCCGGGAGACACGGGCCAGCCGCTCGGCGACGACCTCCTCGTCCAGCTTGCGGTCGTACGTCGCCGCCTCGGTGCCCTCCTCGTCGGAGTAGCCGAAGACGCCGATGGCGTCCAGCCGCGCGTGGTTCAGGAACCGCTCCAGTTCGGCGAGGTCGGCCGCGGACTCACCGGGGAAGCCGACGATGAAGTTGGAGCGCACGCCCGCCTGCGGCGCCTTGCTCCGGATCGTGTCGAGCAGTTCCAGGAACCGGTCGGTGTCGCCGAAGCGGCGCATCGCGCGCAGCACGTCGGGCGCGGAGTGCTGGAAGGACAGGTCGAAGTACGGGGCGACCTTCGGGGTGGAGGTCAGGACGTCGATCAGGCCGGGCCGCATCTCGGCCGGCTGGAGGTAGCTGACGCGCACCCGCTCGATGCCGTCGACCTCGGCGAGTTCCGGCAGCAGGGACTCCAGCAGACGGATGTCTCCGAGGTCCTTGCCGTAGGAGGTGTTGTTCTCGGAGACCAGCATGATCTCCTTCACGCCCTGTTCGGCCAGCCACCGCGTCTCGTTCAGCACGTCGCTGGGGCGGCGTGAGATGAAGGAGCCGCGGAAGGACGGGATGGCGCAGAAGGAACAGCGCCGGTCGCAGCCCGAGGCGAGCTTCACCGAGGCGACCGGGGAGCCGTCCAGTCGGCGGCGCAGGGGCGCACGGGGTCCGGAGGCCGGGGCCAGGCCCTCCGGCAGGTCCACCGGACCGTGGCCGGGCAGCGCGACGGACGCGCCCGCGTCCTGCCGCTCCACCGGGCTGATGGGCAGCAGCTTGCGCCGGTCGCGCGGGGTGTGGGAGGCGTGGACGCCGCCGCTCAGGATGGTCTGGAGCCGGTCCGAGATGTCGGTGTAGTCGTCGAAGCCGAGCACGCCGTCGGCCTCGGGAAGGGCCTCGGCGAGTTCCTTGCCGTACCGCTCGGCCATGCAGCCCACCGCCACGACGGCTTGCGTTCTCCCGTGTCCCTTGAGGTCGTTGGCCTCCAGGAGGGCGTCGACCGAGTCCTTCTTGGCGGCCTCAACGAAACCACAGGTGTTCACGACGGCGACGTCCGCATCGGCGGCGTCCTCGACGAGCTGCCAGCCGTCCGCCTCCAAACGGCCTGCGAGCTCCTCCGAGTCCACCTCGTTACGGGCGCAGCCAAGGGTGACGAGTGCGACGGTACGGCGTTCAGGCATGGGCTCAAGACTACTTCGTCCCGGCGACGGCCCACGTCGACGGGGTTGGCCGATCTTGGCCAACCCCGTCGTCGATGTACCACCTGGGACCGTTTATCCGGCCTGCGGGTCGCCCTTGGTGTAGGTGAGGCGCTCGACGGCTCCCGGCCGGAAGTCGTCCTCGATCTTCTTTCCGTTCACGAACAGGTCGATCGCGCCGGCGTCGCCGAGCACCAGGTTGATCTTCGAGCTGTCCTGGAAGGTCTTGGACTCGCCCTGCTTGAGCAGGCCGTCGAACAGCAGCCGACCGTTGTGGTCCTTGGCCGAGATCCAGCTGCGTCCGTCGGCGGCGCTCACCTGGACCGTCACCTTGTCCTGCGGCGCGGCGGCGATGGCGCTGTCCGACGGCTCGGGCTTGGGGTCGGCGGGCTTCTTGGACTTGGGCGTGGGCGAGGCGGACTCGGTGGGCGCGGTGCCGTCGGCGACGTTCTCCTTGCCACCGTCGTCACCGCCCCTGACCACCGTGAACCCGACGAAACCGATCACCACGACGATCGCGGCGACCATGGCCGCGGTCCAGTTCGGCCCGCGTCGCTCCGGACGGATGCGTTCCGCCTCGAAGAGGGGCGCGGCCGGCGTCGGGGCCGGACGGCCGCCGCCGTGCTCGGCCTCGTACCGGGCGATCAGGGGGGCCGGATCGAGGTGCACGGCCTTGGCCAGGCTCCGGATGTGCCCGCGCGCGTAGACGTCACCGCCGCAGGGCTCGAAGTCGTCCGCCTCGATGGCGTGCACGATGGCGATACGGACCCGGGTGGCGGTACTGACGTCGTCGACGGTGAGCCCGGCCGCGATGCGCGCCTGCTGCAGCGCACGGCCGACGGAGGGGCGGGCTTCCTCGGAAACGTCTTCGAACGGACGCTCGTCTTCAGGGGAGTTGCCGATGGACACGGGGGCGCCTTTCGAGCGTGTAGCCGCCTGTGCTGGAGGTTCAGTGTAGGGGGGGTGCAAAAGGGTGGGGCAACCGGGCGGGCGGACTTTGTACGCCATCGGAATGGCCCGACATCCCGATGGTGGACCTGCTGCTTGTCGCTTCCCTCAACTTGACGTACGCCGGGGGGAAACGGTTGCCCACCGGTCCCTTACGAGTGGGTCACGATCGACCGCCCGGATGCCCCGGGGCGACAACCGCCTCCCGTTCGCCTACCCCTCAGACTCCCCCCGGATCACCGCGAGCACGCCATCCAGGTCGTCAGGCTTCACGAGAACGTCACGCGCCTTCGAACCCTCGCTCGGTCCGACGATGTTCCGGGACTCCATGAGGTCCATGAGCCGGCCGGCCTTGGCGAAGCCCACGCGCAGTTTGCGCTGGAGCATGGACGTCGACCCGAACTGGGTGGAGACGACCAGCTCGGCCGCCTGGCACAGCAGGTCGAGGTCGTCGCCGATGTCCTCGTCGATCTCCTTCTTCTGCTTGGTCCCGACGACCACGTCGTCCCGGAAGACGGGCGCCATCTGGTCCTTGCAGTGCCGGACGACGGCCGCGACCTCCTCCTCGGTCACGAACGCGCCCTGCATACGGGTGGGTTTGTTCGCCCCCATCGGCAGGAACAGCCCGTCGCCCTTGCCGATGAGCTTCTCGGCGCCGGGCTGGTCGAGGATGACCCGCGAGTCGGCGAGCGAGGAGGTGGCGAACGCGAGCCGGGAGGGCACGTTCGCCTTGATCAGGCCGGTGACGACGTCGACCGACGGCCGCTGCGTGGCGAGCACCAGGTGGATGCCGGCCGCCCGCGCGAGCTGCGTGATGCGCACGATGGCGTCCTCGACGTCGCGCGGGGCGACCATCATCAGGTCGGCCAGCTCGTCCACGATCACCAACAGGTACGGATACGGCTGGAGCTCGCGCTCGCTGCCCTCGGGCGGTTTCACCTTGCCCTCGCGCACCGCCCGGTTGAAGTCGTCGATGTGCCGGTAGCCGTAGGCGGCCAGGTCGTCGTAGCGCAGGTCCATCTCGCGCACGACCCACTGGAGCGCCTCGGCGGCCCGCTTGGGGTTGGTGATGATCGGCGTGATCAGGTGCGGGATGCCCTCGTACGCCGTGAGCTCGACGCGCTTGGGGTCGACCAGGATCATCCGGACGTCCTCCGGGGTCGCCCGCATCATGACCGACGTGATCAGGCAGTTGATGCAGGACGACTTGCCGGAGCCGGTGGCGCCGGCGACCAGCATGTGCGGCATCTTCGCCAGCGAGTGCATGACGTAGCCGCCCTCGACGTCCTTGCCGAAGGCGACCAGCATCGGGTCGTCGTCCTCGGCGGACTCCGCGAGCCGCAGCACGTCGCCGAGGTTGACCATCTCCCGGTCGGTGTTCGGGATCTCGATACCGACCGCGGACTTGCCGGGGATCGGGCTGATGATCCGCACGTCCGGGCTGGCGACGGCGTACGCGATGTTCTTGGTCAGCGCGGTGATCCGCTCCACCTTCACGGCGGGGCCGAGCTCGACCTCGTAGCGCGTGACCGTCGGCCCGCGGGTGAAGCCGGTGACGCGCGCGTCGACCTTGAACTCGGTGAAGACGGTGGTGAGCGACTCGACGACGGCGTCGTTGGCGGCACTGCGCGCCTTGCCGGGACCGCCTCGGGTGAGCAGGTCGAGCGAGGGCAGGGCGTACGTGATGTCGCCGGACAGCTGGAGCTGCTCCGCGCGCGGGGGCAGGTCCCGGGGTTCGGAGGGCGGGGTCTTCGTCAGGTCCGGGACGCCGGCCCCGGGCTGGCCCCGTCCGGGACCGTCCGCTTTCTTCCCCGTGTCCGCCTTCGGCTTCTCCGGCCGGGGGCGGGCGGCCGGGACCGGCGTCGGCGCGGTCGGCTCGCGGTCCCCGACGCGCACGCCCTGGGTCAGGTCGGCGACGACCGGCGAGGGCGGCATCCCGTGCAGGACGGCGCCGTCGAGCGCGGCGGCCGCGGCGGCGGCCACGTCCACGGCGTCCATGGGCCGGTGCATGTCGGGCTGCGGCACCGCGGACCTGCGGGGCCGACCACGGCGCCGGGACGGCGCCTCCTGCTCCGCGCCGTCCGGGTCGTACTCCCGGGGCGCGGGCTGCCGCCTGCGGCGACTCGCGGGCAGCGCCTCGCGCCACTGCTCCTCGTAGCGCTCGTCGTCCTCGCCGAACTCCTCCGGCTCGGGCTCCTGGACGAGCCCGAGCTTCACGCCGAGCAGCCGCAGCCGTTGCGGGACGGCGTTGACCGGGGTGGCCGTGACGACCAGCACGCCGAAGACCGTGAGCAGCACCAGCAGCGGCACGGCGAGCACGTCGGTCATGGTGGCCGACAGCGGGGTGGCCGCGCCCCAGCCGATGAGGCCGCCGGCGTCCCTTATGGGCTGCATGCCGTCGCCGCGGGCGGGTGAGCCGCAGGCGATGTGGATCTGGCCGAGCACGCCGACGACGAGCGCGGACAGGCCGATGACGATCCGGCCGTTGGCCTCCGGTTTCTCCGGGTGCCGGATGAGACGCACGGCGATGACCGCGACCAGGATCGGCACAAGCAGGTCCAGTCGGCCGAAGGCGCCGGTGACCAGGATCTCCACGAGGTCGCCGACCGGTCCCTCGAGATCGGCCCAGGTGCCCGCGGCGACGATCAGCGCGATGCCGAGCAGCAGCAGCGCCAGACCGTCCTTGCGGTGCGCGGGGTCGAGGTTCCGGGCGCCCTGCCCTACGCCGCGGAAGACCGCGCCGACGGCGTGCGCCAGTCCCAGCCACAGGGCGCGCGCGAGGCGGTAGACGCCCCCGGTCGGGCTCGGTGCCGGCGGGGGCGCGGGCTTCTTCGCCGTCGCCTTCCTGGCAGGGGCCTTCTTGGCGGGAACCTTCTTCACCGCGGTCTTCTTGGCGGCGGCCTTCCTCGCCGGAGCCTTCGCGGAAGCGGCCGCCTTCTTCACGGGCGGCTTCTTGGCTGCGGAGGGACGTGAGGCCATGGGTGTGAGATTACCGGTGGAGGGGGCGGGGGACACGCGTGACGGATGCTTCACCCGTTCGTGTCGCCCTCACAGCGGCGCGAAGCTGACGTCGAGGGCCGCAGACGGACACGGAAAGGCACGGAGAGGCGCGGGGACCCGCGGAATTGACACGGCATCACTCCCGGGCCCCGCCCGGAGGCGGGGCAAAGTCCTTGCGTCCGGGTTCAGTTCTGCGACGGCACCGACGAGGCGCTGCCGGTCCCCGGCTCCAGCGCGTCCAGCGCCCGCCGCAACCCCGTGAGCTTGCGCTCCAGGTGCGCCGCCGTGGCCACCGCGGCCGCGTCGGTCGACTCGTCGTTGAGCTGCTTGGTGAGCGCCTCGGCCTGCTCCTCGACGGCCGCGAGCCGCGCCGAGAGCTCGGCGAGCAGTCCCACCGACTCCTTCGACTCGTCCGCGTCCTTCTCGCCGCCCTCCAGCTGGAGCCGCAGCAGCGCCGCCTGCTCCCGCAGCTGACAGTTCTTCATGTACAGCTCGACGAACACCGAGACCTTCGCCCGCAGCACCCACGGGTCGAACGGCTTGGAGATGTAGTCGACCGCACCCGCCGCATAACCGCGGAAGGTGTGGTGCGGACCGTGGTTGATCGCGGTGAGGAAGATGATCGGGATGTCCCGGGTCCGTTCCCGCCGCTTGATGTGCGCGGCGGTCTCGAAACCGTCCATGCCCGGCATCTGGACGTCCAGCAGAATGACCGCGAAGTCGTCCGTGAGCAGTGCTTTGAGCGCTTCCTCCCCGGACGATGCCCGCACCAGCGTCTGATCGAGCGCCGAGAGGATCGCCTCCAGCGCCAGCAGATTCTCCGGCCGGTCATCGACCAGGAGGATCTTGGCCTTCTGCACCATGGCCCGCCCTCCTCGCCCCGGCGTGGGGCCTCCCCTGTCCGCAGGACCTGGGGAAGCACCGGTGGGTGCCGCCCCAGGGGACGACTCCCTTGCGCCGCCCGTCCTTGTGCCGGTCATCGTAGCCGCACCCCGCCCGTCGCCACACCCTGTCACCGTGATGTCACTGTGCACGTAGCAGAAACGCGGCGGGAGACCAGAAGGTTCCCCGAATCCCGCACTTCTACACGGCTTCGCGCACACCTCATGAGCGACTCCGTGCGAACGCCGAAGCCCCGGCACGTCGTACGCCCCTCCGGCGCCGCCCTCACTCCCCCCGCATCCACTGCTCCATCACCGACAGCAGGTGATCGGGGTCGACCGGCTTGGTGACGTAGTCGGAGGCGCCCGACTCGATCGCCTTCTCCCGGTCGCCCTTCATCGCCTTCGCGGTGAGCGCGATGATCGGGAGCCCGGCGAACTGCGGCATCCGGCGGATCGCCGTGGTCGTCGCGTATCCGTCCATCTCGGGCATCATGATGTCCATCAGCACGACCGCCACGTCGTCGTGCTGCTCCAGCACCTCGATGCCCTCGCGGCCGTTCTCCGCGTACAGCACGGACAGGCCGTGCTGCTCCAGGACGCTGGTGAGCGCGAAGACGTTGCGGATGTCGTCGTCGACGATCAGCACCTTCTGCCCGCCGAAGCGGATGCCGCGGTGCGGCCGGGACGCCGGCTCCTGCTGCTCCGCGCCCGACCACAGCTCCGGCTCCGGCGCGGGCCGCTGCTCCGGCTGGGGCAGGATCCTGCGACGGCGCCGGAACAACGCGGCCGGACCGTTCTGGGTCTCCCGGTACGACGTCACCTCGGCGGGTGTCCCGGCCTCCGGCCCCGCCGGCTCGGCCGACGCCACGAGGTCACCGGCCTCCAGGGCGGGCATGGGCTGCTGGTAGCCGTGCGGGGGCAGCTCGCTCGGGTGCAGGGGGAGGTACAGCGTGAACGTCGAGCCGCGGCCCGGCTCGCTCTGCGCGTGGATCTCACCGCCGAGCAGCTGCGCGATCTCCCGCGAGATGGACAGCCCCAGCCCCGTACCGCCGTACTTGCGGCTGGTCGTCCCGTCGGCCTGCTTGAACGCCTCGAAGATCACCCGCATCTTGCTGGCCGCGATGCCGATGCCCGTGTCGCTCACCGAGAACGCGATCAGGTCCGCGTCCGGTTCGGTCAGCGAACCGGCCTCCAGCAGCTGCTCCCGGATGGCCTGCGGGACGTCGTCCCGGGCCGGCCGGATGACCAGCTCGACCGATCCGGAATCGGTGAACTTCACCGCGTTGGACAGCAGGTTCCGCAGCACCTGGAGCAGCCGCTGCTCGTCGGTGTGCAGGGTGGCCGGCAGCTCCGGGGACACGCGTACGGACAGGTCCAGGCCCTTCTCCGCGGTCAGCGGCCGGAAGGTGGCCTCCACGTAGTCCACGAGCTGGACGAGCGCGATGCGCGTCGGGGAGACGTCCATCTTGCCCGCCTCGACCTTGGACAGGTCGAGGATGTCGTTGATGAGCTGGAGCAGGTCGGACCCGGCGCCGTGGATGGTCTCGGCGAACTCGACCTGCTTCGGCGAGAGGTTCCCCTCCGCGTTGTCGGCGAGCAACTTGGCCAGGATCAGCAGCGAGTTGAGCGGTGTGCGCAGCTCGTGCGACATGTTGGCCAGGAACTCGCTCTTGTAGCGCATGGAGACCGCGAGCTGCTCGGCGCGCTCCTCCAGGACCTGACGCGCCTCCTCGATCTCGGTGTTCTTCACCTCGATGTCGCGGTTCTGCCGGGCCAACAGCTCGGCCTTCTCCTCCAGTTCGGCGTTGGACGCCTGGAGCGCCTTCTGCCGCTGCTCCAACTCCGCCGACCGCTCGCGCAGCTGCTCGGTCAGTTCCTGCGACTGCGCCAGCAGCCGCTCGGTCTTGGTGTTGACCGAGATGGTGTTGACGCTCGTCGCGATCATCTCGGCGATCTGGTTGAGGAAGTCCTTCTGGATCGCCGTGAACGGCGTGAACGACGCCAGCTCGATGACGCCGAGCACCTTCCCCTCGAACAGCACCGGCAGCACGATCACCTGCGCCGGCGGCGCCTCCCCGAGCCCCGAGGAGATCTTCAGGTAGCCGCTGGGCGCGTTCCCCACGAGGATCGTGCGCTTCTCCACCGCCGCGGTCCCGATGAGCCCCTCACCGGGCCGGAACGACGTCGGCATGGAACCCATGGAGTAGCCGTACGAGCCGAGCATGCGCAGCTCGAACTGGTCGTCGTCCTCGGCGCTCACGTCCTCGCCGTCGACCAGCGGCATGGCGAGGAAGAACGCGCCGTGCTGCGCGGAGACCACCGGGGTCAGCTCGCTCATGATCAGCGAGGCCACGTCCTCCAGGTCGCGGCGGCCCTGCATCAGCGCGGAGATCCGGGCGAGATTGCCCTTGAGCCAGTCCTGCTCCTTGTTGGCGATCGTGGTGTCGCGCAGGTTGGCGATCATCTTGTTGATGTAGTCCTGGAGCTCCTGGATCTCCCCGGACGCGTCCACGTCGATCTTCAGGTTCAGGTCGCCGCGGGTCACCGCGGTCGCCACCCGCGCGATGGCCCGCACCTGCCGGGTCAGATTCCCGGCCATCTCGTTCACGGACTCGGTCAGGTCCCGCCAGGTGCCGTCGACGTCGCGCACGCGTGCCTGGCCGCCCAGCTGGCCCTCCGTACCCACCTCGCGGGCCACCCGCGTGACCTCCTCCGCGAAGGAGGAGAGCTGGTCCACCATCGTGTTGATGGTGGTCTTCAGCTCGAGGATCTCCCCGCGCGCGTCGATGTCGATCTTCTTCGTCAGGTCGCCCTTGGCGATGGCCGTCGTCACCATGGCGATGTTGCGCACCTGACCGGTCAGGTTGGACGCCATCTGGTTCACCGACTCGGTGAGGTCCTTCCAGGTGCCGGCCACGCCGGGCACGTGCGCCTGGCCGCCCAGGATGCCGTCCGTGCCCACCTCGCGGGCCACCTTGGTGACCTGCTCGGCGAACGCGCTCAGCGTCTTCACCATGATGTTGATGGTGTCGGCGAGCTGCGCCACCTCACCGCGCGCCTCGATGCTGACCTGCCGCGTCAGGTCGCCGTTGGCGACGGCGGCGGAGACCTGGGAGATGTTCCGTACCTGAGTGGTCAGGTTCTTGGCCATCAGGTTGACGTTGTCGCTCAGGTCCTTCCAGATGCCCGTCACGCCGGGCACGTGCGCCTGACCTCCCAGGATGCCCTCGGTGCCCACCTCACGGGCCACCCGGGTCACCTGCTCGGCGAACGACGACAGCTGGTCCACCATCGTGTTGACGGTGGTGACCAGCTCGAGGATCTCGCCCTTGGCGTCGACGGTGATCTTCTTCGACAGGTCGCCCTTGGCGACCGCGGTGGTGACCTCGGCGATGTTGCGCACCTGCAGGGTCAGGTTGTTCGCCATGCCGTTCACGGACTGCGTGAGGTCCTTCCAGGTGCCGGAGACGCCCTGCACCTCGGCCTGACCGCCGAGGATGCCCTCCGTACCCACCTCACGGGCCACCCGCGTGACCTCCTGGGCGAACGACGACAGCTGGTCCACCATCGTGTTCAGCGTGTTCTTCAGCTCCAGGATCTCCCCGCGCGCGTCCACGGTGATCTTCTGCGACAGGTCGCCGCGGGCCACCGCGGTCGCCACCTGGGCGATGTTGCGGACCTGCGCGGTGAGATTGCCGGCCATGCCGTTCACGGAGTCCGTCAGGTCCCGCCACACACCGGCGACCCCCGGCACCTGCGCCTGACCGCCCAGACGCCCCTCCGTGCCCACCTCGCGGGCCACCCGCGTGACCTGATCGGCGAAGCTCGACAGCTGGTCCACCATCGTGTTGACGGTGTTCTTCAGCTGGAGCATCTCGCCGGACACGTCGACCGTGACCTTCTGCGACAGGTCACCGTTGGCCACCGCCGTGGTCACCTGGGCGATGTTCCTCACCTGTCCGGTGAGGTTGCGGAACGCCGTGTTGACGGAGTCCGTCAGGTCCTTCCACGTCCCCGCCGCCCCCGGCACCTGCGCCTGACCGCCCAGCTCACCCTCGACACCGATCTCGCGCGCCACGCGCGTGACCTCCGCGCCGAAGGAGGACAGCTGGTCGACCATCGTGTTGACGGTGTTCTTCAGCTCCAGCATCTCGCCGGCCACGTCCACGGTGACCTTCTGCGACAGGTCACCGTTGGCCACCGCCGTCGTCACCGCGGCGATGTCCCGCACCTGGGTGGTCAGGTTCCGGAACACCGTGTTGACGGAATCCGTCAGGTCCTTCCAGGTGCCCGCGGCACCCGGCACGTTCGCCTGACCGCCCAGCCGGCCCTCGGCGCCGACCTCGTTGGCGACCCGTGTGACCTCGTCCGCGAAGATCCGCAGCGTCTCGGTCATCTGGTTGATCGTCTCGGCGAGCTGCGCGACCTCGCCGCGCGCGGGCACCGTCACCTTCCGCGACAGGTCACCGTTGGCGACCGCGGTCGTCACCTCGGCGATCCCGCGCACCTGCGCCGTGAGGTTCCCGGCCATGGTGTTGACGGAGTCGGTGAGCTCCTTCCAGACCCCGTCCACCCCGGGCACCTGCGCCTGGCCGCCCAGCGCGCCCTCGGTACCCACCTCGCGCGCGACCCGGGTCACCTCGGAGGAGAACGCGGAGAGCTGGTCCACCATCGTGTTGACGGTGTTCTTCAGCTCGAGCATCTCGCCTTCGACGTGCACGGTGACCTTGCGCGACAGGTCACCGCGCGCGACGGCCGTCGTCACCAGCGCGATGTCGCGCACCTGTGCCGTCAGCCGCTCCGCCATGGTGTTGACGGAGTCCGTGAGGTCCTTCCACGAGCCGGACATGCCGCGCACCCGGGCCTGGCCGCCCAGCTTGCCCTCGGTGCCCACCTCGCTGGCCACGCGCGTGACCTCGTCGGTGAACGTCGACAACTGGTCGACCAGGTTGTTGACGGTGCGCCCGACCTTCAGGAACTCGCCGCGCAGCGGATGCCCGGTCCCGTCCGGCCCCTGCGTCCGCAGCTCCATGCGCGGCGACAGATCGCCCTCGGCCACCGCGGACAGCACCCGGCTGACCTCGGAGACGGGCCGCACGAGATCGTCCACCAGCGCGTTCGAGTGGTCGATCGCCGTCGCCCAGGAGCCCTCGGAGGCCCCCGTCTCCAGCCGCTCGGTGAGTTTTCCCTCACGTCCGACCATGCGCCGCACCCGCGCCAGCTCACCCGTCAGGTGCAGATTGCGGTCGGCCACCTCGTTGAAGACCGCCGCGATCTCCGACATCACGCCGTCGCCGGCCACCGTGAGCCGCTTGCGGAAGTTCCCGTCCCGCATCGCCACGAGAGCCGCCAGCAGCCGGTTCAGGGCCGCCGTGTCCACCACGGTGGTCCCGCCCCGCGCCTTGCGTGGGTTACTCAGGGACTGTCCGCCTTTCGCGCGCGTCTTCGTGCCCCGCGTCGCTGCGCCAGACTCCACTGTGTCCCTCCCGCAGGGGTCGACCGTTACTGCTGTGCTCGGGTACCGCCCCCAGGAGCGGTACCGGTTGTTACTGCCTGTTCCCTGTACGACTGTGACGTCGCACCACTGCGATCTGCTGCGATGTCCGTCCGGTGTACCAGGACGCCGCCAGGCGGCTGCTGCCCACCCGACGAGGAGGACACTCGGCCCGCCCGGACCTCACGGCAAGCCTGCCCAGTGTTTCACCCCTGCCGAACCAGGCCATAACAGTTCGGCAGCTTCGCACATCGTCCGCACACCCTCCGGACGTGAGACACCTCCGGACGGAAACACAGCAGACCGGCATCCGCTGGGGCCGCGAAGGTAAGTAACCTTGCATCCGGCTGTCCAGCCGCGCCGGTCCGTCCGGCCTGGGCGGTGGCACGGAGACGAGCGGGCATCGGAGGGGCGGCCGCACACATGACCACCGGACTGATCCCCGGGGAGCAGCCCCCGGAACCACGGCCGACGGGTGGCCTGCCGCAACAGCGGCACGAGCCCGACGGCCATGGAACCATGCCCGCCGACAACCGGTCGAGGAGTTCTGTGATCACCGCGCGCGCGGCCGCCAGCTTCGAGCCCGTCGGACGATCGGTCGCGAGCGCCCGCTCCTTCGTCCGCGACACCCTCCAGGGCTGGGGCTTCGGCGACATCGTGGACGACGCGGTGGTCCTCACCAGCGAACTGGTGACCAACGCCGTGGTCCACGCGGGCACCTCCGCCGACCTGCTGTGCCTGCGCGGCGACGACGGCGTGCGGATCGAGGTGGCCGACCGGTATCCGGAGCGCGAGGTCCCCGTCCAGGGCTCGGCCGTCAACATGGGCAGCCCCGACCGCGAGGGGGGCCGCGGCCTCCAGCTGTGCGCGGCCCTGGCCGGCCGCTGGGGAGTGGAGTACACCCCCACCCACAAGACCGTCTGGTTCCAGCTCGGCCTTCCCGAACGCCCGGTGGGGACCCGCGCCGCCGGCCCGTCCCTGCCCGTCGACCTCCTCCCGCTCGCCGACACCCGGGTCCGCGTGGCCGTCGTCCAGATCGACCGGATCGGTTCCATCACCGCCTGGAACGAGGACGCGGAGGAACTCTTCGGCTACACGGCCGAGCAGGTCACCGGAAAGCCCCTGACCGACCTCGCCGCCTGGCCGCACACCCCGGGCACCGGCACCGGCATCGCCGAGGCGCTCCAGCTCTCCCGCTGGGAGGGCAGCTACGGCATCAGGGGCGCCCACGGCCGCGTGATCCCGGTGTACGCCTCCCACCTGCGGGTCCGCGACACCGACGGCGATCCGTCAACGGTCTGCCTCCTGGTGAGGGACCACGAACGGGCGGTTCTGCAGACCCCCCTGCGCGGTCCGGCCTCCGAGACCTCCAGCGCTTCCGAGGGCCAGAGCACCGACCCCTTCGAGGTGTTCATCGGCTCCCCCGCCCCGGACGACCTCGACGGCCTGCTCCAGCGCACGGTGGAACGCGCCCGCGACATGCTCGACGGCGACTCCGCCTTCCTGCTCCTCGCCACCGACGACGAGACGGAACTGGAGGTCCGCGCCTCCACCGGTCTGCCCTCGGCCCGCCAGCGCTTCGCCCGCGTCCCCGTCGAGGCGGGCTCCGGCCGCTACGGGTCCGCCCGCATGCCGGCCGTCCACGAGGACCTCACCGCCGTGCCCGGCGCGGTCCCCCTGCTCAACGGCACCGGCATGCGCTCGGTCGTCACCGTCCCGCTGAAGGTCGAGGGTCGCCTCACCGGCTCCCTCGGTGTCGCCGCCGAGGCCCCCCGCAGGTACTCCAACGAGGAGGCCCTGCGCCTGCAGTTCGCGGCCGACCGCATCGCGCTCGCCGTCGAGTCGGCCCGCCTGGGCGAGCTGGAGCGTCTGCGCCGGGGCTCGCTCAGCTTCCTCGTCGAGGCCTCCGACCTGCTGGCCGGCACCCTGGACAGGGACCAGACGCTGGCCCTCATGGCCCAGATGACGGTCCCGACCCTCGCCACCTGGTGCGCCGTCTACACGATCGCCGACCAGGCCTCCGAGCCGTACCTGTCCTACGTGCTGCACGAGGACGAGGAGCTCATCGACGGCATCAAGTCCCTGCTGTCGAAGATCCCCCCGCCCGACCCGGTCCCCACTCCCGGTGCCCGCGTCTGGTCGGCCCCCACGGAGGTCGCCCACCAGGCGGCCCTGCGCACCTCCATGCGCAGCCTCGGCCTCAGCGGCGGCCCGACCCGCCAGGTCACCCCGGGCATCGGCCCGACCCTCGCCACGGCCTCCGCCGTCGGCGGCGAGATCGTGGTCCTCCCCCTGGTCGCCCGCAACCGCGTCATCGGCATGCTGACCCTCGGCAAGCCGACCGACGAGCACTTCCGCCAGGAAATCCTGGAACTCGCCGAGGACCTCTCCCGACGGGCCGCCCTGGCCCTGGACAACGCCCGCCTCTACTCCGAGCGCACGGCGATCAGCCAGTCCCTCCAGCGCAGCCTCCTGCCCCCTGAGCTGCCGACGATCGAGGGCGTCGAGGTGGAGGTCATCTACCGCGCGGCCGGCGAGGGCAACGAGGTCGGCGGCGACTTCTACGACCTCTTCCCCATCAGCGACGGCGCCTACGGCTTCGCCATCGGCGACGTCTGCGGTACGGGCCCCAACGCGGCGGCCGTCACCGGCCTCGCCCGGCACGCACTCCGGCTGCTGGCCCGCGAGGGCCTGAGCGGTCCCGCGGTCCTGGAGCGCCTGAACTCCGCGATCCTCGACGAGGGCGCCCGCAGCCGCTTCCTCACGCTGCTCTACGGCGAGCTGCGCCCGCAGGAGGACGGCAGCGCGGAACTGAAGGTGGTCTGCGCCGGCCACCCCCTTCCGCTGCGCCTGCGCCAGGACGGCACGGTGGAACCGGCCGCCGAGCCCCAGCCGCTCCTCGGCGTCCTGGAGGACCTGGAGCTGTACGAGCAGACGGTCACCCTCGACCCCGGTGACGTCCTGCTCTGCGTCACGGACGGCGTCACCGAACGCCGTGAGGGCACCCGCATGCTGGGCGACGACGGCCTCGCCGACGTCCTGACGACCTGCACGGGCCTGACGGCCGGCGCCGTCGCGGCCCGCATCATGCGCGCCGTGGAACGCTTCGCCTCCGACGCTCCGTCCGACGACATGGCCATTCTGGCCATGCGCGTTCCGGGCCTGCACAAGGATTAGAAGGCGTCGGAACCCGGGCACGAGAAAGGCCCCGCCCGAATGGGCGGGGCCTTTCTGTTCGAGCCCCCAAACGGAATCGAACCGTTGACCTTCTCCTTACCATGGAGACGCTCTGCCGACTGAGCTATAGGGGCCTGTTGCTGTTCCGAGGTTTCCCCCGCGGCAACGGAATAGATCATACCCCGAACAGAGCCGTGCTCCCAACCACGCTCACAGAGCCGGCTGCAGCAGCCCGCCCAGCGCATTGCACGCGGACGCGATCCGCTGCATGTCCCGCTTGGTCAGCGAGGCGTCCACCGGGAGCGCGAGCGTCTCGTCGGCGGCCCGCTCGGTCTCGGGCAGGGACACGCACCGCCGGAATTCGGGCAGGCGGTGCACGGGCGTCTTCACCGGCACCCGACAGTCAACGCCCTTGGCGCGTACCGCCCGTGCGAAGGCGTCCCGATCAGGTCGTCCGTTCCCCGGCACCCGCACGACGTACTGCTGATAGGTGTGGCCGGCCCCGCCCTCGGGCGTCCGCACCCCCCTCAGCTTCGCGTCGAGGAACGCCGCCCGCTCCCTGCGCTGGGCTATCTCGTCGTACGGCGCCTCGGACTCCCCCCGTTCCAGTACCAGCAGTCCGTGCCGTCGGCCGAGGGCGTGCAACCGCTCGAGATCGGCGGGCCTGCCGAAGCGGTGTACGGCAACGACGGCCGCCGTCCGGGGAGTTACGGCCGCCTCCGCGGCGGCCGGCTCGAGGCAGTACGACACCGGGTCTATGTCGGCGAACACCGGCAGCGCGCCCACCGTCGTCACGGCATCGGCGACTTCCACGTTCCCGAAGGCCGGTACGACGACCTCGTCACCGACTCCGACACCAGCGGCCCTGAGCAGCGCAGCAGTACCCATGGGGTGGATGCTCGTTGCGCAACGTGAACTTCAAGTGACGCAGAACAAAAAAGGGTTGGACCCCGAACCGAAGTTCGGGGTCCAACCCTTCTGAAGAATTGTTCGGCGGCGTCCTACTCTCCCACAGGGTCCCCCCTGCAGTACCATCGGCGCTGTAAGGCTTAGCTTCCGGGTTCGGAATGTAACCGGGCGTTTCCCCTACGCTATGACCACCGAAACACTATGAAACAGACAACAACCGGCCGGCCCCTACGGGCCCGATCGTTCGTGGTTTCAGAACCAACACAGTGGACGCGAGCAACTGAGGACAAGCCCTCGGCCTATTAGTACCGGTCAACTCCACACGTTACCGTGCTTCCATATCCGGCCTATCAACC
>NZ_JACHJI010000003.1:506050-684182 GCF_014203535.1 Streptomyces griseomycini | reverse complement strand
TTCTCAAGGAACGGACGCTTCCTTCGTACTCACCCTCTCGGGCTTTCCTCCGGGCGCTTCCCTTCGGTGTTTCCGACTCTATCAGATCTTTCCGATCCGATTTCCTCGGTGCTTTCCAGGTTCCCGCTTCCGCGTTTCCCTTTCCGGCGGTTCCGACTCTATCAGATCCTTTCGGGCCTGACTCCCCGTCAGAGGGGGGTGCCTTCCCGGCCGTTGGGCCGTTCCGACGAGTGAGACTTTAGCGGATTCCCTGCCCCCGAGCTAATCGGGGGCCGACGCCCTTTCGGGCACGGATTCCTCATTTCGCAAATACGCATGCCAATGAAACGACGGCAGACATACGACTGTTGTCGAGTAATGGTGGTGGTGCGGAATGGTTGCCCGGGGACCGACCGGAGTCGGCGCTCACGTCGGGCAACCCGGAGAACACTACGGATCCGGTCGGGCTGTGTCAACCCTCGCCCTCGTCCCACCCCGGAGGGCTACTCTGGTCCGCATGACGACGCGTACGTACTGCCAGTTCTGGTGGGCCGCCTGACGGCGGCCGCCTTACGTATGCACTCAGCGGCCGCCGCCTCGGCGGCCGCTCTTGTTTTCTCCTCCGGGACTCCGAGGGGCGGCCGACCGGGACGGCGGCCTCGACCAGGAGACGGAGAAGAGATGACACGGGTCTTCAGCGGGATCAAGCCGACCGGGCACCTGACGCTGGGGAACTACCTGGGGGCCATGCGGCAGTGGGTCGCCGTCGACCAGCACCGGGCGGAGGCGCTGTTCTGCATCGTCGACCTGCACGCGCTGACCGTGGACCACGATCCCGCGCGGGTGCGCAGGCTGAGCCGGCAGGCGGCGACGCTGCTGCTGGCGGCCGGGCTGGATCCGCGGCTGTGCACGGTGTTCGTGCAGAGCCACGTGGACGAGCACGCGCGGCTGTCGTATCTGCTCGAGTGCGTGGCCACGGACGGCGAGATGCGGCGGATGATCCAGTACAAGGAGAAGGCCGCCCGGGAGCAGCGGCGGGGTGGCAGCGTGCGGCTGTCGCTGCTGACGTACCCGGTGCTGATGGCGGCGGACATCCTGGCGTACGGGGCCGACGAGGTGCCGGTCGGGGACGACCAGGTGCAGCACGTGGAGCTGACGCGGGATCTCGCGGTGCGGTTCAACCAGCGGTACGGGCACACGTTCGTGGTGCCGCGGGCCACGCGTCCGACGGTGGCGGCGCGGGTGATGAACCTGCAGGACCCGGCGTCGAAGATGGGCAAGAGCGACGACACGGGGCCGGGGATCGTCTACCTGCTGGACGAGCCGGACGTGGTGCGGAGGAAGGTCATGCGGGCGGTGACCGACAGCGGGCGGGACGTCGTGTACGACCGGGAGTCCCGGCCGGGGGTGGCCAATCTGCTGGAGATCCTCGCGGCGTGCTCGGGTGGGAACCCGGAGGCGTTGGGCGGTGTATATGAGTCGTACGGCGCTTTGAAGAGGGACACCGCGGAGGCCGTGGTCGAGGTCCTGAGGCCCGTGCAGGAGAGGCACAAGGAGTTGTGCGCGGATCCTGGCTACGTGGAGGGGGTGCTGCGGGATGGTGCGGAGCGGGCGCGGGCCATGGCCCGGCCGACCGTGGATGCGGCGTACCGGGCGATCGGGCTGTTGCCGGCGGACGTGGAGACCGGGGCTCCCGCGCTGAACGCCGCCCGGTAGGCGCGGGGCCGACGGCGGGGCGCGTTGCGGTGTGTCGACGCATCGTGCCCTCGCCGCCGAGGCCGGCTCCGTGGCAGTAAATCCTCGATCACTGACCTTTGTGCCCCTGGGGTGCGGGGCAGCGGGGCGCCACGATCAGGGACATGGACATCGCAGAGATCGCTGACAACGCGGCGCTGGTGGTCGTCGACGTGCAGAAGGGCTTCGAGGACCTCGCGTTCTGGGGGCCGCGGAACAACCCCGGGGCGGACGACAACATCGCCTCGCTCCTCGACGCGTGGCAGACGTCGGGCCGACCGGTCGTGTTCGTGCGGCACGACTCGGTCAATCCGGAGTCGCCGTTGCGGCCGGGGCAGGAGGGCAACGAGTTCAAGGAGTACGTGGAGGCGCGGCGCGGGAAGGGGGGCGCGGGGGCGGAGCTGCTGGTGACGAAGAGCGTGAACTCGGCGTTCTACGGTTCGCCCGATCTCGACGCCTGGCTGAGGGGCGCGGGGATCTCCCAGATCGTGCTGACCGGGATCCAGACCAACATGTGCGTGGAGACGACGGCCCGGATGGGCGGGAACCTGGGGTACGACGTGGTGGTGGCGTACGACGCGACGTACACCTTCGACGTGGAGGGGCCGTTCGGCTGGTGGCGCAGTGCGGACGAGCTGGCGCAGGCGTCGGCGGTGTCCCTGCACGGGGACGGCTTCGCGCGTGTGGTGACCACGAAGGAGGTGCTGGACGCGGTGGTGTGACCGCCCCCGGGCGGGCCGGTTCGGTCAGTCCTTGGTGCCGGTGGCCAGTTCGCGGCTGCGGTCGCGGGCGGCTTCCAGGGCGGCGATGAGGGCCGCTCGTACGCCGTGGTTCTCGAGTTCGCGGATGGCGCTGATGGTGGTGCCGGCGGGGGAGGTGACGTTCTCGCGGAGCTTCACCGGGTGTTCGCCGCTGTCGCGGAGCATGGTGGCGGCACCGATCGCGGACTGGACGATCAGGTCGTGGGCCTTGTCGCGGGGCAGACCGAGCAGGATGCCGGCGTCGGTCATGGCTTCGACCAGGTAGAAGAAGTACGCCGGGCCGGAGCCGGAGAGGGCGGTGCAGGCGTCCTGCTGGGACTCGGGGACGCGGAGGGTCTTGCCGACGGCTCCGAAGATCTCCTCGGCGTGGGCGAGGTGGTCGGCGGTGGCGTGGCTGCCGGCGGAGATGACCGACATGGCCTCGTCGACGAGGGCGGGGGTGTTGGTCATGACGCGGACCACGGGGGTACCGGCGGCGAGGCGGTCCTCGAAGAAGGCGGTCGGGATGCCGGCGGCGCCGCTGATGACCAGGCGGTCGGCGGGTACGTGCGGGGCGAGTTCGTCGAGGAGGGCGCCCATGTCCTGCGGTTTGACCGTGAGGATCAGGGTGTCGGCGGTCTTGGCGGCTTCCTGGTTGGAGACCGGGGTGACTCCGTAGCGGGTGCGGAGTTCTTCGGCCCGTTCCCGGCGGCGGGCGGTGACCAGGAGGTCGGCGGGGGCCCAGCCGGCGCGGATCATTCCGCTGAGCAGGGCTTCGCCGATCTTGCCGGTGCCGAGGACTGCGACTTTCTGGGTCATGGCTGGGGGTGCCCTCCGGGGTGTGCGTCGTCCTGGTTCATCCTCGCACCCGGGGGCGTGGGGACGGGGTCGTGTCCGGTGGGCGGGACGGGAGGCGGGGGCCGGTCACGCCGTCCTGCGGCGCAGGGTGGCGGCGCCGAGGCCGAGGACGAGCAGGGCGCAGCCGGCGACGATCAGGACGTCGCGGACGAAGGCGGCGGTCATGTCGGTGTGCCTGAGGACCTCGTTCATGCCGTCCACGGCGTAGGACATGGGGAGGACGTCGGAGACGCCCTCGAGGACCGGGTGCATGGCGTCGCGCGGGGTGAACAGGCCGCAGAGGAGGAGCTGGGGGAAGATCACCGCCGGCATGAACTGGACCGCCTGGAACTCCGAGGCCGCGAAGGCCGAGACGAACAGGCCGAGGGCGGTGCCGAGGAGGGCGTCGAGCAGGGCCACCAGGAGGAGCAGCCAGGGGCTGCCGGTGACGTCGAGGCCCAGGAACCAGACGGCGAGGCCCGTGGCGAGGGTGGACTGGACGATCGCGAGGGCGCCGAAGGCGAGGGCGTAGCCGGCGATCAGGTCGCCCTTGCCGAGGGGCATGGCGAGGAGGCGTTCGAGGGTGCCGGAGGTGCGTTCGCGCAGGGTGGCGATCGAGGTGACCAGGAACATCGTGATCAGGGGGAAGATCCCCAGGAGTGATGCGCCGATGTTGTCGAAGGTGCGCGGGCTGCCGTCGAAGACGTAGCGGAGCAGCAGCAGCATCAGGCAGGGGACGAGCAGCATCAGCGCGACGGTGCGCGGGTCGTGGCGGAGCTGGCGCAGGACCCGGGCCGCGGTGGCGGTGGTGCGGGAGAGGTTCAGGGCACCGGTCGGAGCCGGTGTGACCGTCGCCGGGTGGGGGGTGCTCATCGGGTGGTCTCCTTCGTACGGCCTGTACGGCCTGTACTGCCTGCCGCGTTCGCCGCGTCCACCAGGTGCAGGAAGGCCGCCTCGACGGTCTCGGAGCCGGTGCGGGTGCGGAGGGCGTCGGGGGTGTCGTCGGCGAGGATCTCGCCCGCGCGCATGAGGAGGAGGCGGTGGCAGCGCTCGGCCTCGTCCATGACGTGGGAGGAGATCAGCAGGGTGGCGCCGCGTTCGGCGGCGAGGGTGTGGAAGAGCCGCCAGAGGTCGCGGCGCAGGACCGGGTCGAGGCCGACGGTGGGTTCGTCGAGGACCAGGAGTTCGGGGGTGCCGAGTAGGGCCACGGCGAGGGAGACGCGGCTGCGCTGGCCGCCGGAGAGGGCGCCGGCGAGGGCGTCGGCGTGGGGGGTGAGGTCGACGTCGGTGAGGACGCGCTCCACGTCCTGGCGGCGGTCGGCGGACGCGCTGCCGGGGCGGAGGATCGCGGCGAAGTAGTCGAGGTTCTGGCGGACGGTCAGGTCGTCGTAGACCGAGGGCGCCTGGGTGACGTATCCGATGCGGGTGCGCAGGGCGGGGTGGCCTGCGGGGCGGCCGAGGACGTCCAGGGCGCCGGTGACCTTGGCCTGGGTGCCGACGACGGCGCGCATCAGGGTCGACTTGCCGCAGCCGGACGGGCCGAGGAGGCCGGTGACCTGACCGCGCGGGACGGTGAAGTCGAGGCCGCGCAGGACCGTGCGGGCGCCTCGGACGACGGTGAGGTCCTGGGCGCGGACGGCCGGGTCCTCCGGTGGCCGGGAGGAGTAATTCATCATGCGATGAATACTCCTCCCGGCCCGGGGAGGCGTCAAGCCGTCGAGGTGGGAGGTGTCGTCGCGAGGAGGAGGACGACGTCGTAGGTCTCCTCGACGATCCCGTCCGGGAAGACCTCCAGGACGTGCCGTCGCTCCTCGGCGAGGTGGGCCGCGCCGCGTTCCGCGCCCTGGGTCAGGAGGAACGAGTGGCTGCCGAGGTTGGCCAGGTGGGTGTCGAGGGGGACGCGACGGCTCCAGCGGATGTCGCGGCGAAAAAAGTCGAGGCGGCCGGTGGGGTCGGCGACGCGGGCGTCGGCGTTGCGTTTCTCGGCGGAGAGGTCGATGCCGAAACGGCGGCCGGCGCGTTCGGCCGCCTCGCCGATCCACGGCACGTCGAGCGCGCTGGTGTTCCACCACAGGGCGAGTGCGCCGCCCGGGCGCAGGACCCGTATCGCCTCCGGGACGGCGCGGGCGGGGTCGGTCCAGTGCCAGGCCTGGGCGTAGGTGAGCAGGTCGGCGCAGTGGTCGGCGAGGGGGAGCGCGTTGCCGTCGCCCCGGACGACCGGTACGTCGGGGAGGGCGCGGCGGAACTCGGCCGCCATGCCGTCGCCGGGCTCGACGGCGATCACGTCGGCGCCGCGCGCGTGCAGCCGGGCGGTCGCCATGCCCGTGCCGGCGCCGACGTCCACGACCCGGGAGCCGGCGAGGGGGCGGCCGGTCAGTTCCTCGATCGCGTCGAAGAGCGCGGGCGGGTAGGAGGGACGGTTCGCCGCGTACTGGGCGGCCGCGGCGTTGAAGGAGTGGGCTCGGGCGGCGTGGGTGGCCTGGTCGGCCCTCGGCGTCGTCATGCGGCCATGGTGGCCGGGTGAGGGGTGGGGCGCCGGGGTTTCCCGGCGGGTTCAGGAGCGGCGGCGCTTCTTCGACGGGTTGCCCGAGCGGCGGGTGACGCGCTTCTCGTACTCCTCGCGGGCCTTCCCGTACTCCGCGCGGTGGAGCTTCTCGCCCGGGGCCTCGGTGAGGGAGCGGAAGAAGTAGGCGAGGAGTGAGCCGACGAAGCCGATGGTCAGGAGTCCGCGGAGGGAGGCCTGGCGGTCGGGGTCGGGGCGGGCGGTGAAGGCCGACCAGGTGTGGCGGAAGGCGAGCGCGCTGCAGGTCGCGAACATCACGACCGTGAGGACCGTGACGAAGCTGCCGATGTCGGCGATCCGGAGGCCCTGGTAGGCGATGCGCAGGACGAGGCAGGAGGCGGCCGCGGCGGCGAGGGAGCCGACGGCGACGCCGACGCGGCGGGCGGCGTAGCCGCCGGAGTGGTCGACCCAGGTGGTGCCGAAGAAGCGGATGGGCTCGGGGCGGGGACCGGTGGGAGTGTCCGGGACGTTCGTGTCGTTCTCTGCTGCGCTCACGGGTCGATTGTGACTCCTCCCCCGCGTGCGCCCGGGAGCCCCCTGCTGCGCCGGCGCCTTCCGGCCCCCCGCGCACGCGATGCGCCGCCCCGGCTGGGGCGGGAGTCCCCGGCCCGGCACGTCCCGGTGGGCTCACCCGGTGTGTCCGAGTCCTTCGTCGATGCGGGTGCGCAAGGAGCGCAGCGCCTGCCTGACCTCGGCCGGCTCGATGTCCGTGACGTCGGCGTCGAACGTCAGGAGCAGGCCCGCCAGGCCGGCCCACGACCACGCGCCGAGCGTGAGCCGGCAGCTGGAGTCGGTGACGTGCTCGACCGTCGATCCGCCGGGGGCGAACCGGGCGACCACGGGCGCAGGCAGCGCGACGAGCGCCGACCCGCGGCACGGCCAGTCCGCCGGGGTGTCACCGCGGTCGTGCGTGCTCATGACGAATGCGACCGGATCGCCGTGCGGGACGTCGCGGCGGTCGAAGGTCCTCCCCGTGGGCATGCGCGGTTCGAGGCGGTCGACGCGCATCGCGCGCCATCGGTCCGCGTCCGGTTCGAACGCGACGAGGTACCACCGTGCCGCCCACACGACGAGGTGGTGCGGTTCCAGCGTGAGCGTCGTCGGCCCGTCCTCGCCGGTGTGGTCCGCCCGGAGGACGTGCCGTCGGTGGATCGCGTCACCGATGACGCCGACGGCCTCGGCGTCGATGGGCGCCGCGGGGAACTCCCAGTAGTTGCGCGCCGCGGAGACGGTGAACGCCTCGGCGTGGACACGGCTGCGGGCGGGCATCGCCTGCCGCAGCGTGGTGAGGGCGCGGGCCGCGTTCCCGCGGATGCCGGACAGGACGGCGGGGACGGTCTGGAGCGCGACGGCCGCCGCGACGGCCTGGTCCTCGTCGAAGACGACCGGCGGCAACCGGGTGGCGCGACCGAGCCGGTAGCCCCCGCCCACCCCGCGCACCGCCTCGATGTCGTACCCGAGCTCCCTGAGCGTGTCGATGTCGCGCCGTACGGTCCGCACGGACGCCCCGAGTCTGGTGGCGAGCTCCTCGGCGGTCAGGGTCGCGCCGGTCCCGAGGACCGACAGCAGCTTGAGCGTCCGCGCGGAGGTGGCGGCCATCGCTCGCCCCCTCGCCCATAGCGGTCACTCGGTGGCAACTATAGCTGTCAACGTGGCCTTCATGACCGATTCGAAGATCCGTCAGGAGGGGGCGCGCGCACCCGCCGCCTCCTCAGCACTCGTCTCCGGCCCGGGCGCGGGCGCGGCGCTCCTGGTGGTGCTCCTGGGCTCCTTCCTGGACCTCCTCGACGCGACGATCGTCACCGTCGCGGCCCCGGCGATGGCCCGGGACCTGGGGGCCGACGACGCCCAGATCCAGTGGATGATCGCCGCCTACGTCCTGGCCCTGGGCGCGGGCCTGGTCACCGGCGGGCGACTCGGTGACCGGTACGGCCGCAAGCGCCTGTTCATGATCGGGCTGGGCGGGTTCACGCTCACCTCCGCGCTCTGCGCGCTGGCCGCCGGTCCGGGAACGCTCATCGGCATGCGCGCCGCGCAGGGGCTGGCCGCGGGCGTCATGGTCCCGCAGGTGTTCGGGATCATCCGGGCGTCGTTCGCTCCCGGCGAGCGCGCCAAGGCGTTCGGCGCCTACGGGGCCGTCCAGGGTCTCGCCTCGGTCGCCGGGCCGCTGTTGGGCGGGCTGCTCGTCGAAGCCGACCTGTTCGGACTGGGGTGGCGCACGATCTTCTGGATCAACGTGCCCGTCTCGGTCCTGGCGCTCGTCACCGGCGCGAAGGTCCTGCCGGAGTCCCGCTCCGCCTCGACCGCGCGCCTGGACCTCCTGGGCGCGCTGCTCGCGGCCTCGGGCATCCTGCTCCTGCTGTTGCCGATCATCCAGACCGGTGCCTGGGGATGGACCGCGGCCAGTCACGCCCTCCTGGCCGCCGGAATCGTCGTGCTGGTGCTCTTCCTCGTCCACGAGCGCCGCCTGACCGGACGCGGGGGCGAACCCGTCCTCGATCCGGCTCTGCTCCGCGTCCGTGCCTTCGTGACCGGCCTGAGCGCGTCCGTGCTCTTCTTCGGCGGCCTGGGGCCGTTCTTCCTCACGCTGTCGGTCTACCTCCAGGTCGGCACCGGTCGCACCGCGTGGGAGACCGGCCTGGTGATCCTCCCCTACGCGTTCGGCTCGATCATCACCTCGGGGCTCGGAGTCGTTCTCGCCGCCGAGGCCGGGAGGGCCCTGCTGATCGCCGGCTCGCTCACCGTCGCCGCGTCCCAGGTCGTCCTGTGGGCGGTCGTCAGGGGCGGCGACGATCCCGGCTACTGGCAGCTCGCCCCCGCCCTTCTCATCGGCGGCCTCGGGCTCGGTCTTGCCGCCCCCGTCCTCGTCAACGTCGTCCTCGCCGGTGTCCCCGCCCGCAACGCGGGCGCCGCGGGCGGGGTGCTCTCCACCGTCAACCAGATCGGCGGCGCCCTCGGCATCGCCGTTCTCGGCACGGTCTTCTTCACCGCCGTCAGCGGATCGGCGACCGGCACACCGGGACGGGCCGACCACGGTCACGCGCTCGGCATCGTCCTCGCCGTCTCCGCGGTGCTCTACGTCGTGACGGCACTCGTGATGCTCGCTCTCCCCAGGACCGCGGCCGGGGACGCCGACCGGTGAGTCCGTGCCGGGCTCCCTGCGCCGGCGCCTTGCCGGTGCAGGGACGTCACTAGCAGCGGGGGGCGACGTACCCGTCGCTGCCGGTGCGGATGTACGCGTCGGAGACGTACTGGCCGCTGCCGATGTTGTCCCAGATGTTCGAGGTGCCGTACGGGCCCGACACCCAGGTGCCCGGCGTCTGGCAGTTGATCCGGACACTGGCGCCCTCGGGCAGGACCCGTACGACGGAGTAGCCGGTGCCGGGGCCGCTGCGGACGTTCAGCCGGTGGCCCGGCGCCACCGGGTAGGAGGCCGCGGACGCGGCCACCGTGGTGACGGCCCGCGCGGCCGCCTTCTCGTCCTCGCCCGCGATGTCCCGGGTCTGGTCGACAGACATGAGAAAACCTCCCCCGTTGCGCCCCACGACTGTCGTGGGGCCACGTTGATTCCCCTGGAACAAGACATGAAACACCAGTTCGCGACTCGCACGCGGAGGCGGGCGGGCCGCCTCGGTCCCCCACGCGCCATCGACTAGGCTCCGAGCGTCGCGCGCGCGGACGAACAGCACGGGGGTGGTTCCATGGCGTCGCAGCGGAACGCCGGAGCGGGCGCGGAAGCGGAACTTCCGGAGTACTCCGGTCACTACCGTCTGGAGACCTGCCTGGGTTCGGGTGGCATGGGCGTCGTGCATCTGGCCCGGAGCACCTCCGGGATGCGGGTCGCGGTGAAGGTCGTGCACGCCCGGTACGCCGTGGACCCCGAGTTCAGAGGGCGTTTCCGGCAGGAGGTGGCCGCGGCGCGGCGGGTGAGCGGGGCGTTCACGGCGCCGGTCGTCGACGCCGACCCGGAGAGCGGGCGGCCCTGGATGGCCACCTTGTACATCCCCGGCCCGACGCTCTCCGAGCAGGTGAAGCGGAACGGGCCCATGGACCCGGACCAGTCGCGTCGGCTGATGGCCGGGCTCGCGGAGGCACTGCGCGACATCCACCGGGTCGGGGTCGTGCACCGGGACCTGAAGCCGAGCAACGTGCTGCTCGCCGAGGACGGGCCGAAGGTCATCGACTTCGGCATCTCCCGGCCGAAGGACAGCGAACTGCGGACCGAGACGGGGAAGCTGATCGGCACGCCGCCGTTCATGGCGCCCGAGCAGTTCCGGCGGCCCCGGGAAGTGGGCCCCGCGGCCGACGTGTTCGCACTCGGGTCACTCATGGTGCACGCGACGACGGGACGCGGTCCGTTCGACTCCGACAGCCCGTACCTCGTCGCCTACCAGGTCGTGCACGACGAACCCGACCTGACCGGCGTACCGGAGTCGCTCGCGCCGCTGGTGCTGCGGTGTCTCGCCAAGGAGCCCGACGCCCGGCCCACGCCGGACGAGCTGATGCGGGAGCTGCGGTCGGTGGCGGCGGCGTACGACACGCAGGTGTTCGCACCGGCGCCGCGGACGCCCGAGACGCAGGAGGCGCAGGAGGCGCAGGAGGCGCGGGAGGCGCGGGAGACACCGGAGGAGACCGCGCCGGAGTCCCCGCAGGACGGTCCCCGGGAGCGGCCCGCTCGGCGTCTCGGCGGGCGGGCCGCTCTGGTGGCCGGGGCGCTCTGCCTCGCCGTGCTCGGCGGGCTGACGGCGGTCCAGGTGTCCGGCGGCACGGAACCGGCGCGGAGGACCGCCGCCGCGCAGAGCGCGCCGGGCGGCTTCGGCGCGTGGGAGGCGGCCTCGGAGCACGGCGGCATGCCCCAGTGCTCGTACGGGGCGCGGCGGTTGCTGTGCGCGCTGCCCGGCCTGGTCTCCGCCCTCGACCCGGCCGACGGCCGCACCCTGTGGCGGCACGAGGTCGCGGGGACGACGCGGAGCGGACCGCCGGTCGTGTCGGGCGGCCTCGTCCAGCCCTCCCCCGACCTGATCGGCGCCCTGGAGGCGCTTGATCCGGCCACGGGCGAGCCGGTGTGGCAGGAGGACCCGCCCGAGTACGACGGGATGCGGACGGTCGGCGACATGCTCCTGCTGACCCGCTCCGACGGGACGGTCACGGGTGTGGACAGCGCCTCCGGCGAGACCATGTGGTCCCGCCGGATCCCGGGGCAGGCCGTGCCGTACTTCTCCGCGTTCGCCGGGGAGGCCGGGAAACCGTCGGCGTACGCGACGAGTCCGTCCGCGGACGGCAGCGGGACCCGCGTCACCGCGGTGGACCCGGCGACGGGCGACGTGCGGTGGGACGCGGAGCTGGAGGGGTCCCTGACGCCCGTGGGGGCGGCGGACGGGGCCGTGTACCTCGTCGCCGGCGGCGACGTGTACGGGGACGCGAAGGCCGTGCTCCGCTACGCGCCCGGCACCGGGGACACCCGCCGGGTGACGCTGCCCGTGCCGGTCGCGCAGGCGGAGGCCGGCGTCCACGGGGACACCGTGTACCTCATGGGCGCGGGCGGTTCGCTGGTGGCCGTCGACGTGGCGGCGGGGAAGCAGCGGTGGCGGCTGGAGACGGGCGTGAGCCGGGGCTCGGTGCCCGTCTCCGACGGGCGGCACGTGTACGTCACCGCTCCCGACGGGCGGCTGCTGGGCGTCGACGCCCGCGAGGGGAAGCTCCTCGGGCAGACCCGGCCGCGGCTCGGCGCCGCATCCGACCGGGTGCCCGCCTCGCTGCCCACGCCGGTGCTCGCGGGCGGTCACGTCTACGCCGGTGCGCCCGACGGGACCGTGTTCGGCGTGGCGGGGGGCGACCCGGCGGACTGGTGACCCCGCCGGGCGTCAGCCCAGCTTGCTCACGTCCCGCACCGCGCCCTTGTCCGCGCTCGTCGCCATCGCCGCGTACGCCTTCAGGGCCGCGGAGACCCTGCGCTCGCGGTTCTTCGGGGCGTAGCGGCCGTCGAGGGCCTGCTCACGGCGGGCGAGCTCGGCGTCGTCGACCAGCAGCTCGATCGAGCGGTTCGGGATGTCGATGCGGATGCGGTCGCCGTCCTCGACCAGGGCGATGGTGCCGCCGGAGGCCGCCTCGGGGGAGGCGTGGCCGATGGACAGGCCGGAGGTGCCGCCGGAGAAGCGGCCGTCGGTGACCAGGGCACAGGCCTTGCCCAGGCCGCGGCTCTTCAGGTACGACGTCGGGTAGAGCATCTCCTGCATGCCGGGGCCGCCCTTGGGGCCCTCGTAGCGGATGACGACGACGTCGCCCTCCTTGACCTGCTTGGTGAGGATCTTCTCGACGGCCTCGTCCTGCGACTCGCAGACGACCGCCGGGCCCTCGAAGGTCCAGATGGACTCGTCGACGCCGGCCGTCTTCACGACGCAGCCGTCGACCGCGAGGTTGCCGCGCAGGACCGCCAGGCCGCCGTCCTTGGAGTAGGCGTGCTCGGCGGAGCGGATGCAGCCGCCCTCGGCGTCCTCGTCGAGGGTGTCCCAGCGCTCGGACTGGGAGAAGGCCTCGGCCGAGCGCACGCACCCCGGGGCCGCGTGCCACAGCTCCACCGCCTCCGCCGACGGGGAGCCGCCGCGGATGTCCCAGGTCTTCAGCCAGTCGGCCAGGGACGGGCTGTGGACGGCGTGGACGTCCTCGTTGAGCAGGCCGGCCCGGTGCAGCTCGCCGAGGAGGGCGGGGATGCCGCCGGCGCGGTGCACGTCCTCCATGTAGTACGTGCGGTCCTTGGCGACGTTGGGGGCGACCTTCGCGAGGCACGGCACGCGGCGCGAGAGGGCGTCGATCTCGGTGAGGCCGAAGGGGACCTCCGCCTCCTGGGCGGCGGCCAGCAGGTGCAGGATCGTGTTGGTCGAGCCGCCCATGGCGATGTCCAGGGCCATCGCGTTCTCGAAGGCCCGGAAGGTGGCGATGGAGCGGGGCAGGACCGAGTCGTCGTCCTGCTCGTAGTAGCGGCGGGTGAGGTCCATCACCGTGCGGGCGGCGTTCTCGTAGAGCGCCTTGCGGGCGGTGTGGGTGGCGAGCACCGAGCCGTTGCCGGGGAGGGAGAGTCCCATGGCCTCGGTCAGGCAGTTCATCGAGTTGGCGGTGAACATGCCGGAGCAGGAGCCGCAGGTCGGACAGGCGTTCTCCTCGATGCGGAGGACGTCCGCGTCGGAGACCTTGTCGTTGGCGGCCTCGACCATGGCGTCGACCAGGTCCAGCGTGCGCACCGTGCCGTCGACCAGGGTGGCCCGGCCGGACTCCATCGGACCGCCGGAGACGAAGACCGTGGGGATGTTCAGGCGCAGGGCCGCGTTGAGCATGCCCGGGGTGATCTTGTCGCAGTTGGAGATGCAGATCAGGGCGTCGGCGCGGTGGGCCTCGACCATGTACTCCACGCTGTCCGCGATCAGGTCGCGGGAGGGCAGCGAGTAGAGCATGCCGCCGTGGCCCATCGCGATGCCGTCGTCGACGGCGATCGTGTTGAACTCGCGCGGGATGCCGCCGGCCTCCTTGACGGCCTCGCTGACGATCCGGCCGACCGGTGCGAGGTGGGTGTGGCCGGGGACGAACTCCGTGAAGCTGTTGGCGACGGCGATGACCGGCTTGCGGCCGATGTCCGCACCCGGTACACCGGAAGCGCGCATCAGGGCGCGGGCGCCCGCCATGTTGCGGCCGTGGGTGACTGTGCGGGACCTCAGCTCGGGCATCGTCGCTCGCTCCTTCAGACCTTCGGGGAGTGTCGGCCAGAGAGTTCTGACTGCACCGAGCGTACGCCGGTCATCCAGAGGGCGGGACGAGGTGTCCGGAATGCGGGACGCATGTCTCGGTCCGCGGAGGTGTCAGGGGCGGGTGAGGTGCCCCTGCACCACCGGTGCCACCCGTCTGACGATCTCCTCCGGATCCGCCGACGCCAGCGGCTCCACCTTGATCACGTACCGGATCATCGCGATCCCGACCAGTTGCGCGGCGGCGAGCTCCGCGCGCAGCTCCGCGTCCGGCAGGTCGAGCTGTCCCGCGATGCGGCGCAGCAGCTGCGAGGCGATCAGCCGGCGGAAGACGCCGGCCGCGGTCTCGTTGTTCACGGCGGAGCGGACGATCGCGAGCAGCGGGGCCCGGGTGACCGGGTTCTCCCAGAGACCGAGGATCATCCGGGTCATCCGCTCGCCCACCTCGTCGAGCGGGCCGTCGAGCACCGTGTCCCGGGCCTTGAGGGCGGGTGCGAAGGCGACCTCGACGGCCGCCTCGAACACCTGCTCCTTGGTGCCGAAGTAGTGGTGCACCAGCGCGGAGTCGACCCCGGCCGACTTGGCGATGCCCCGTACGGACGTCTTCTCGTACCCGCGCTCGGAGAACTCCTCGCGGGCCGCGGCGAGGATGCGGTCGCGGGTGCCGGCCGACTCCGTGCGCGGGGGGCGGCCGCGGCGCCGGGGGGTGCCGTTCGGCCGCGCGGACGCGTCCGGGCCGTCGCTCGCGGCGACGCCGGTCATCGCCGCGGCGCCCGGGCCGCGGAGGAGGCGGAGGCCAGGTGCAGGCGGGTGAACGCCAGCGCCTCGGCCAGGTCGGCCTCGCGCTCCGCGCTCGACATGGCGCGGCGGGTGTTGACCTCGATGACGACGTGGCCGTCGAAGCCGCCGAGCGCGAGGCGCTCCAGCACCTCGGCGCAGGGCTGGTCGCCCCGGCCGGGCACGAGGTGCTCGTCCTTGGCCGAGCCCTTGCCGTCGGCGAGGTGGACGTGGCCGAGGCGGTCGCCCATGCGGTCGATCATCTGCAGGGTGTCGGTGCGGGCGGTCGAGGCGTGGCTGAGGTCGATCGTGAAGTGGCGGTAGTCCTCCTTGGTGACGTCCCAGTCGGGGGCGTACGCCAGCATCTCGCGGTCCCGGTAGCGCCAGGGGTACATGTTCTCGACGGCGAACCGCACGTCCGTCTCGTTCGCCATCCGCCAGATCCCGTCCACGAAGTCGCGGGCGTACTGCCGCTGCCAGCGGAAGGGCGGGTGGACGACGACGGTGCCGGCGCCGAGCTTCTCGGCCGCGGCCCGGGCCCGCTGGAGCTTGGTCCAGGGGTCGGTGGACCACACGCGCTGCGTGATGAGCAGGCAGGGGGCGTGCACGGCCAGGATGGGGATGCGGTGGTAGTCGCTGAGCCGGCGCAGCGCCTCGACGTCCTGGCTGACCGGGTCGGTCCACACCATGACCTCGACGCCGTCGTACCCGAGGCGTGCGGCGATCTCGAAGGCCGTCGCCGTCGACTCCGGATAGACGGAGGCCGTCGACAGAGCGACCTTCGCATCCGGGATGCGCACCGCTGGTTCTGCCACGAGGGACAGGGTACGGGGTGCGTTCGGCGGACGGGCGGCGGGCGGGCGCCGGGCGACCGGCTTCGGCCAGGGCTCCCCGTCGCCGCCGGAGCCGCGTGTCCGCAGGGCAGACCGCGGGACGGGGCCCGCCCGTCCGTCCTCCGGGCGGTCCGTCCGCCCGGGGGCCGTGTGATCGAGCTAACCGTCCCCCGCCTTCGGCGCCGCGGCGTACGGCCGCCCCGGCCCCATGTGGTCCAGGCGGCGCAGGATGACGCCCTCGCGGAGCGCCCACGGGCAGATCTCCAGGCGTTCCACGCCGAACAGGTCCATCGCGCCCTCCGCGACCAGGGCCCCGGCGAGCAGCTGGCCCGCGCGGCCCTCGGAGACGCCGGGCAGTTCGGCGCGCTCCGCGGCGGTCATGGCGGCGAGCCGGGGCACCCAGCCCTCCAGGGACTCCCGCTTCAGCTCGCGCTGGACGTACGGGCCCTCGGCGGAGCCGGGCGCACCGGCGATCCGGGCGAGCTGCTTGAAGGTCTTGGAGGTGGCCACCACGTGGTCGGGCGCCCCGAGGCGGCTGAACTCGCCGACCGTGCGGGCGATCTCGGTGCGGACGTGGCGGCGCAGCGCGCGGAGGTCCTCCGCCTCCGGCGGGTCGCCGGGCAGCCAGCCGGCGGTGAGGCGGCCGGCGCCCAGCGGCAGCGACACGGCGGCGTCGGGCTCCTCGTCCATGCCGTAGGCGATCTCCAGGGAGCCGCCGCCGATGTCGAGGACGAGCAGCTTCCCGGCCGACCAGCCGAACCAGCGGCGGGCGGCGAGGAAGGTGAGCCGGGCCTCCTCCTCGCCGCTGAGGACCTGCAGCTCGACCCCGGTCTCCTCGCGCACGCGGCTGAGGACGTCGTCGGCGTTGTCCGCGTCGCGCACCGCGGAGGTCGCGAACGGCAGCAGTTCCTCGACCCCTTTGTCCTCGGCGGCCCGGAGCGCCTCGTGGAGGACCGAGACCAGTCGGTCGATCCCGTCCGGGCCGATGGCCCCGCTGCCGTCCAGGAGCTGGGCGAGGCGCAGTTCGGCCTTGTGCGAGTGCGCGGGCAGCGGGCACGCGCCGGGGTGCGCGTCGACCACCAGCAGGTGCACCGTGTTCGAACCCACGTCGAGGACACCGAGTCTCATGTACGGAACGCTACTGCCCGCAGCGCGGTGTGCTGCCGCCTTCGGCGCAACCTCCGCGACGCACGGGCCGGTCCCGGGCGGAGACGCGGGCGACTTACCCTGGACGGGTGCCAAAGACGAAAAAGGCGAAGGACGCGAAGACGGACGAGAAGGCCAAGAAGGTCGAACCGGACGCAGGTTCTTCGCGGGTGACCGCACCGAAGACGCCGGGGAAGCCGCCGGCGGACGACGAGAAGGGCCTCGACTTCGCCCGTGCGTGGGTGGAGTTTCCTGATCCGGCGGACGACGAGCAGGTCTTCCGCTGCGATCTGACATGGCTGACCTCTCGCTGGAACTGCATCTTCGGCAGTGGCTGCCAGGGCATCCAGGCGGGCCGCGCGGACGACGGGTGCTGCACCCTGGGTGCCCACTTCTCGGACGAGGACGACGAGAAGCGGGTCGCCGGACATGTGGCGAGGCTCACACCGGACATCTGGCAGCACCACGAGGAGGGCACGAGGAACGGCTGGGTCTCCGAGGACGAGGACGGCGACCGCCAGACCCGGCCCTTCCAGGGCTCGTGCATCTTCCAGAACCGGCCGGGTTTCGCGGGCGGCATGGGCTGCTCGCTGCACATCCTCGCCCTCAGGGAGGGCCGCGAGCCGCTGGAGACCAAGCCGGACGTGTGCTGGCAGCTGCCGATCCGGCGGACCTACGACTGGATCGACCGGCCCGACGACACGCGCGTGCTGCAGGTGTCGATCGGCGAGTACGACCGCCGCGGCTGGGGTCCGGGCGGCCACGACCTGCACTGGTGGTGCACCTCGGCGACCTCGGCGCACGGCGCCGGGGAACCGGTGTACGTCTCCTACCGGGCGGAGCTGACCGAGCTGATGGGCAAGGCCGGCTACGACCGTCTGGTCGAGCTGTGCGAGGAGCGGCTGGCCGCGCAACTGCCCCTGCTGGCCCCGCATCCGGCGGACCCCGCCTGACCCCTCCGCGGCCTACGACGGGGCCGGGTCGCCGCCGTCCGCGGGCGCAGACGGCGGGCCCGCCGGGTCGGCCGGGGCGGTCCCGCCGGGCGTGGGTTCCGGGCCGGGCGCGGGCGGAGGATCGCTCGGCGTGGGCTCCGGGGGCGCCGGCGTGGTGGGCGCCGGGTCCGGGCCGGGCGACGACGGGGGAGGGCCGCTCGGGGTGCCGGGGGGCTCGGTGCCCGGGCCTCCGGGGTGCCCGGGGTGCGGGCCGCCGCCGGGACCGGGGGCGGTGCCGTAGCCGCCGATGGTGACGACCGCGCCGGCGGGTGAGACCGCCACGGTCGCCTTCCAGTGCCCCGACGGCTCGCGGAGCTGGTCGACGTACACCTTGATCGTCGAGGACTCGCCGGGGGCGAGCGTTCCCGACGACCGGCTCAGGTAGAGCCAGGACGCTCCCGTGGACGCGGACCAGCGGACCGGCTCGGAGCCCGTCGCGGTGAGGGTGATCAGCGTGGTGTCGCCGGTGTGACCGGCCGTGACGCCCAGCGCGGCGGCACCCTCGCGCCCGTCGCGGGCGACGCCGACGACCTCCACGGACACGTCCGCCCTGCCGTCCTTGTCGAACCGGGGGCCGGGCCGGGTGCTGGCGTTGCCGGCGTTCTCGTAGCCGCCCGCCCCTTCGCCGTCGAGGTCGACGGGACCGCCGTCCTCCCGTGCGGAGGCCGAGCGGCCGTCCTGGGCCTCCCCGACGGGGGTGCCCCGGTAGGCGGCCCACAGGGCGAGCACGGGCGCGGCGACCACGGTGGCGACGACCGTCGTCGTGACGGCACGCGCGCGCAGGCGGTCCCTGCGGGCGACGCGGTCCTTGGGGTCCACCGGGAAGCCGCGCCGGTCGAAGCGGGGCGCGGCGGCACGCCCGCGCGGGTGGTGGGCCATGGCGGCGTGCAGGGCCGCACCCGGCACCGGCAGGACGGGCAGCGCGTCCGGCGTGACGCTGGTGCCGGGCCAGCGGCCGGGGACGGCCCGCTCGGCGGTGCGGCGGCAGCGCGGGCAGTCGTCGACGTGCCGGACGAGCTCCCGGCGCAGGGCGGTGCCGAGCACGAGCTGGTGGTCGCCGGTGAGATGCGCCACGCCGGGGCAGGCCCCGGTCTCGACGACGGCGAGCGCCGCGCGGGTGCGTTCGACCTCGCAGGCCGCGGAGGCGAGCAGTTCGCGGGCGGCGGCCGGCTGCATGCCGAGCACGGCGGCGAGCTCGGGGGCGGCGAGATGGTGGCGTACGGCGAGTTCCAGCGCCTCGCGCTGCTCCGGGGTGGTGCCGGCGGCCTCCGGCCAGGCCAGCAGTGCCAGTTCGCGCCGGCGCTGCTCCCGGACCTCCTCGGAGACGGCCGGGGCGGTGGCGGTCCGGGCCTTCCGCCGCCGGTCGGCGCGGCCCGCGGCGTGGGTGGCCTGACGTTTCTGCTTGGCCTCCGCCAGCTTGCGCAGACAGGCCCAGCGGGCCAGCGCGTACAGCCAGGCCCGGCACTCCTCGGGCGCGTCCGGGACGTGCCGGCCGCGGCGCTCCGCGAGCACGAGGACGTCGGCCAGGGCGGCGACCGCCTCGTCGTGGTCGCACAGCACGGACAGGCAGTAGGTGAACAGACCGTCCAGGTACGGTTCGTGGCGCGCGGGCGGCCGCTGCGCCAGCGTGCGCGCGGCCCCACGGTCACGCACCTCCCGGTGCGCCCGGTGCGCGCCGGTCATACGGGTCGGGGTCTCCGGGCCACTGCTCGTCATCCGGCGACCGTAGGCGGCTCGGAGCGGCCTCTCCCGGAGCCCTGCGCACTTTTAATCCGTACGGGTGAAACGATCCCTCAAACGAGGACAGGAACCTTTCGCTGACCGAACCGGGCGCGGAACCGCCCGGCCCGGCCCCACGAACGGCACCGCCCGGGACCACCGCCCCGTCCCCCGCCGACAGCCCTTCCCTCCGGGCACGGGTCCGTCTCCGGACGCCGCCTCCCCTCTCCCGGCACCGGCCCCTCCCCCGACGCCGGCCGCCCGGCAGCCGGACCCCTGCCCGGAGCGACCGCACGGGCACCGGCCGGCGGCGGTGGCACGGGGCGCCCGCCGGTGCGGTGGCCGGTGTCGCCCGGAGACGGCCCGTCCTCCCCCGACACGTCTCCGTCGCCGGGTGCCGCCGTTCCCGCCCGCCCGGTGCCCGTGGCCCGGACCCGAGGGGTCGCACGGGCGCCGGGCGGGCGGCGGGGCGCGGTCCGTGCGGGGCGCGGTGGGACGCGGGTGGCGACCGGGGGTGCGGGGTGCCCGGGGCGCGTTGTCAGTTCCGGCCGTTACCTTTTTCGCATGGCTGCCCGTACCAAGACCTCCAAGGACCGCCCGTCCTACCGCTGCACCGAGTGCGGCTGGCAGACGGCCAAGTGGCTCGGCCGCTGCCCCGAGTGCCAGGCCTGGGGGACGATCGAGGAGTACGGCGCGCCCGCGGTCCGTACGACGGCCCCGGGGCGGGTCACCACCTCCGCCCTGCCCATCGGCCAGGTCGACGGCCGCCAGGCCACCGCCCGCTCCACCGGGGTGCCCGAGCTGGACCGGGTGCTCGGCGGCGGACTGGTCCCCGGGGCCGTGGTGCTCGTCGCGGGCGAGCCCGGCGTCGGCAAGTCCACCCTGCTGCTCGACGTGGCGGCCAAGTCGGCGAGCGACGAGCACCGCACGCTCTACGTCACCGGCGAGGAGTCGGCGAGCCAGGTCCGGCTGCGCGCCGACCGCATCCACGCCATCGACGACCACCTGTACCTCGCCGCCGAGACGGACCTGTCCGCCGTCCTCGGCCACCTGGACGCGGTCAAGCCGTCCCTGCTGATCCTGGACTCGGTGCAGACGGTGGCGTCCCCGGAGATCGACGGCGCCCCGGGCGGCATGGCCCAGGTCCGCGAGGTGGCCGGCGCGCTGATCCGGGCCTCCAAGGAGCGCGGCATGTCCACGCTCCTCGTGGGGCACGTCACGAAGGACGGCGCGATCGCCGGTCCGCGCCTGCTGGAGCACCTGGTGGACGTCGTCCTGCACTTCGAGGGCGACCGGCACGCGCGCCTGCGCCTGGTGCGCGGCGTCAAGAACCGCTACGGCACCACCGACGAGGTCGGCTGCTTCGAACTGCACGACGAGGGCATCACGGGCCTCGCGGACCCGAGCGGACTCTTCCTGACCCGCCGCGACGAGCCGGTCCCGGGCACCTGCCTGACCGTCACCCTGGAGGGCCGCCGCCCCCTGGTCGCCGAAGTGCAGGCGCTCACGGTCGACTCGCAGATCCCCTCCCCCCGGCGCACCACGTCCGGCCTGGAGACCTCGCGCGTGTCGATGATGCTGGCGGTGCTGGAACAGCGCGGCCGCATCAGCGCCCTGGGCAAACGGGACATCTACTCCGCGACGGTCGGCGGGGTGAAGCTCTCGGAGCCCGCCGCGGACCTGGCCGTCGCGCTCGCCCTGGCCTCGGCGGCGAGCGACACACCGTTGCCGAAGAACCTGGTCGCGATCGGCGAGGTCGGCCTGGCCGGCGAGGTGAGACGGGTCACGGGCGTCCAGCGCAGGCTCGCCGAAGCGCACCGCCTGGGCTTCACACACGCCCTGGTACCGGGTGACCCGGGCAAGACCCCGCCGGGGATGAAGGTCCTGGAAGTCGCGGACATAGGGGACGCGCTGCGCGTCCTTCCGCGCTCCCGTCGCCGAGAGGCCCCACGGGAGGAGGAGGACCGCCGGTAGACTTTGCCCAGGTCTCGCCCGTCCGTACGAACCGAGTGCGGTGAGGGTCTCTCGTTCGGATCAGGTCGGGAGCCCTGAACGGGGGCGCCCCAGAACCTGCGACCGGAGGAGTGCAGTGGCAGCCAACGACCGGGCAGCGGCTCCCGGAAAGTCCGGTGGGAGTGCCGGCTCCGATGGCCTGATGCGCGCCTCGCTGAGCGCCGTGGCACCCGGCACCACCCTGCGTGACGGCCTGGAGCGCGTGCTCCGCGGCAACACCGGCGGTCTGATCGTGCTCGGTTCCGACAAGACCGTCGAGTCGCTGTGCAGCGGCGGCTTCGTGCTGGACGTCGAGTTCACCGCGACCCGGCTGCGCGAGCTGTGCAAGCTGGACGGCGGCATCGTGCTGTCGTCCGACCTGTCCAAGATCCTGCGGGCGGGCGTCCAGCTCGTGCCGGACCCGACGATCCCGACCGAGGAGACCGGCACCCGGCACCGCACCGCCGACCGGGTCTCCAAGCAGGTCGGCTTCCCGGTCGTCTCGGTCTCCCAGTCGATGCGCCTGATCGCGCTCTACGTCGACGGCCACCGCCGGGTCCTGGAGGACTCGGCGGCGATCCTGTCCCGCGCCAACCAGGCCCTCGCCACGCTGGAGCGCTACAAGCTCCGCCTCGACGAGGTCGCGGGCACGCTGTCGGCGCTGGAGATCGAGGACCTGGTGACCGTCCGGGACGTCTCGGCGGTCGCGCAGCGGCTGGAGATGGTGCGCCGCATCGCCACCGAGATCGCCGAGTACGTGGTCGAACTGGGCACCGACGGCCGTCTCCTCGCCCTCCAGCTCGACGAGTTGATCGCGGGCGTGGAGCCGGAGCGCGAGCTCGTCGTCCGGGACTACGTCCCCGAGCCCACCGCCAAGCGCTCCCGCACGGTCGACGAGGCCCTGCACGAGCTGGACGCGCTCACCCACGCGGAACTCCTGGAACTGCCGACCGTGGCCCGCGCCCTGGGCTACACCGGCTCCCCCGAGACCCTGGACTCGGCGGTGTCACCGCGCGGCTTCCGGCTGCTGGCCAAGGTGCCGCGGCTGCCCGGCGCGATCATCGACCGCCTGGTGGAGCACTTCGGCGGACTGCAGAAGCTGCTCGCCGCCAGCGTGGACGACCTCCAGACGGTGGACGGCGTCGGCGAGGCCCGGGCGCGCAGCGTCCGCGAGGGCCTGTCGAGGCTGGCGGAGAGCTCGATCCTCGAGCGGTACGTCTGAGCCCCTCCCGCGCGTCAGTGGGTGCCGGCGCCCGGCACCCGCTCAGTCCTTCTCCAGCACGAACGACGTCTGCAGCTTCGCGAACCCCGGCGCCTTGGCCTCCACCAGGTACGTCCCCGCGCCGGCCGACCCCGCCGGCGGCGTCGCGCACTGCGGGGCGCTCGGCTTGCGGTCCCACTTCACGGTGTACGTGATGCTCTCGCCGGCCGGTACCCGGAACACCAGGCTCCGTGCGCCCTCGGGGCAGTCGTCCGACGCCCAGTACGGGTCGTCGCCGCTCGCCTGAGTGACCGTCAACACCGTGTTGTCCGGCCCGAGATCGACCTTGCAGTCACCGTCGGACACGTTCCGCGCGGTCAGCAGGAACGTGGGCGTCAGACCGGGGTCGTAGGCGTTGCGGGCACTGCGCAGGCTCAACTTGACCGCGCTCGCCGTGCAGTTGGGAAGTCCGGACCCGGATCCGGCCGGCAGCGCGTCACCCGCGCCGACCCCGGACGACGTACCGCCCTCGGAGCCGCCGCCCGCACCGCCGCCCGCACCGCCGCCCGAGCCGCCGGCGCCACCGGAGTCCGCGGGGTCGCCGCCCGCCCCGTCGTCCCCGCTCCCGGACGACGAGCCGCCTGACCCGCCGGACCCGCCGGAACCCGGCTCGTCGCGCCCGCCCGGGGCCTGACTGATCGCCGGTCCGGAACCCGACGGTCCCGGAGTGATGGACGGCGCGGGATTCTTGCCGTTGGCCCCGTTCCCGCCGCCGTCGCCGCCCCCGCCGCCCGCGGTGACCACCCAGGTGACCAGCAGCGCCAACAGGGCCAGTACGGCCAGCAGTACGACCCTCCTTCGCCAGTAGATGGAGGAGGGAAGCGGCCCGACCGGATTGCGCAGAGATCCCACGGCGCAAACTGTACGAGAGATCGGTGCGTTCGCTTGTCCCACCCGCCGCCAAGACTCACAACTTTTCCGGATCATCATCCCGGTAACCGCCCTGCCGCCCCTGTCTTTCGTCAGGTACGGCACCCGACGATCGCGGGGTGTGACCGTCCCGCCCCCTCGCCTACGGTCCGTGACCATGGACTTCGTGGACAGCGGGCTCTACCGCGACATCACCGACTTCGCGCACGACACCCCGTCATGGGTGCGGCACACGGCCGAGATCGGAACGGAGGCCGGACTCCTGGTCTTCGTCGCGCTGTTCGTCCTCGGCTGGTGGCGGGCCCGGCGCGCCGACCACCGCGCGTTCGCGATCGCGGTCCTTGCACCTCTGGCCACGGCTGGGGCGTACGTGTGCAGCGAGGTGCTGAAGTCCGTTGTCACCCAGGAGCGTCCGTGCCGGGCGGTCGCCGGCGCCGTCCCGTCCCTGGCCGAGTGCCCGCCGCACGGCGACTGGTCGTTCCCCAGCAACCACGCCACGATCGCGGGCGCCTCGGCCCTCGCCCTGGTCCTGGTCCGGCGGGCGCTCGTCTGGCTGACCGCGCCGCTGGCCCTGCTCATGGCCTTCTCCCGGGTGTTCGTCGGCGTGCACTACCCGCACGACGTGGTCGTGGGGCTGCTCCTCGGCGCGGTCGTCGCCTTCGCGGCCGTACGGCTGGCCACGCGCCCGGCGGTCCGGCTCACCACGTCGATGCGCGTCTCGCCGGTGCCCGCCGTGCGTTGGCTCACCGGGCCGGGTCCGCGGCCGGCCGCCCACCGCGCGGCGCCGTACGCGACGCACCGGCGACGCTGAGCGGGCTCACGTCGCGACCAGCCCCGCCTCGTGGGCGACGATCGCCGCCTGTACGCGGTTGCGCACACCGAGCCGGTCGAGGACCGCGCTGACGTACGCCTTCACCGTGCCCTCGACGAGGTGCAGTCGGGCGGCTATCTCCGGGTTGGACAGTCCGGCCCCGACCAGGCCGAGCACCTCGCGCTCGCGCGGACTGAGCACCGCCACGCGCGCGCGGGCCCGGGCCTCCCGGGCGAGCCGGCCGGTGCCGTCGGCGCCGCCGAGGCCCTCGATGACGTACCGGGCCACCTTGGGCGACAGGAAGGCCGCGCCGTCCGCCACCGCCCGTACGCCGGCGATGAGTTCGTAGGGGTCACCGGACTTGAGCAGGAAGCCGGTGGCGCCGCCGCCCAGTGCGCGGGCCACGTAGGCGCGTTCGGAGAAGGTGGTGAGCATCGCGACGGCCGTGCCGGGGACGGTGCGGACGATCTCCTCGGCCGCCGCGAGCCCGTCCAGGCGGGGCATGCGGATGTCGAGCAGGGCCACGTCGGGGCGGTGCGCCCGGGCCAGCTCGACGGCCTCGCGCCCGTCGGCCGCCTCGGCGACGACCTCCGTCTCGCCGCTGCTCCCCAGGATGGCGCGCACCCCGGCGCGCACCATCGCCTCGTCGTCGGCCAGCAGGACCCTGATCATCGTGCGAACTCCTCGTGTTCCTCGCGTCCTTCCCGCCCTCCGCCGGACAGGCCGACGCGCGGGATCACGTCCTTGGCGACCAGGCGCCCCTCGTCGTCGAAGCAGAGCCGGAAGTGGTCGACGGAGACGAAGAGTTCGCCGCTCGCGCGGTAGTAGCGGCAGTCGGCGCCCTCGGGCGGCGCGGGCGCGCGCTCCGCGGGCGGGTCCCTGACGTCCCGGTCCGGCAGCACCCGTGCCACCTCGCCGGCCGGTGTGCCCAGGCGCAGTCCCGCGTACGCGGCGGGCTCCAGGACCGAGTGCGTCTCGGTGTACGCGTACCAGCCGAAGGCCGAACCGACCAGGACGGCGCCCGCGCAGGCGGCGGCACCGAGGCCGGCGGCGACGCGGCGGCGGGCACGGGTGAAGGGGGCGGAGGGCGGGTGCGGGGGCGCGGCCGCCGCGGACGCCCGCGCCGGGACGCGGGCCCGGACCCGGTAGCCGTCGGCGTGCGGGCCCGCCTCGAAGGTGCCGCCGACCGCGGTGACGGCGGCGCGCAGCCCGGACAGGCCCGAGCCGTTCCCCGGGGACGGGGAACTCCCGCGGGTGGCCCGCCCGTTGGTGATGCTGACGGTCGCTCCTCGGACGTCGTCCCCCGTCAGCGCCACGGTGACGGGCGCGCCCGGTGCGTGCCGTGCCGCGTTGGTCAGCGCCTCCCTGGTCACCCGGTGCAGCAGCCGCTCGGCGACCCCGCCGGGCCGTACGGCCGCGTTCCGCCCGCCGGGTTCCCAGCGCACCGGCAGCCCGGACTCGGCCGCGCGGGCGACGAGTTGCTCGACGTTCTCGCCGGCCGGGGACAGCGGCACGGGTTCGTCGTCCTCCCGCAGGACGCCGATGATGCGGTGCAGCCGGTCGGTGGCGTCTGCGGCCGCCGCGCGCAGGTCCGCCGCGGCGGCCCGGTGGTGGCCGGCGAGGTCGGGGGCGACCTGGAGGGCGCCCGCGCGCAGGGCGATCAGGCTCAGCTCGTGGCCCAGGGAGTCGTGCATGTCCTGGGCGATCCGGGCCCGCTCCCGCAGCCGGGCGCGCTCCTCGGTGAGGCGCTGCTCCTCCTCCAGGCGCGCCGCCCGCAGCCAGCCCGCCTCGGCCAGCTGGCGGCTCTGCCGCCAGTAGCGCCCGCCGAGCCAGGGGAAGACACAGCCGAACAGGAGGGTGCCGGTCAGGACCAGCCACTCGGGGACCGGGTCGGTCCCGGCGAGCGCGATCCGCACGGTGCCGACGCACCCGACGGCGGTGAAGCACAGCGCCGCGGGTGCGGTGCGGCCCGCGCGCAGCCCGAGCAGCAGCGCGAACACGCCGAGCGCCGGACCGTGGGAGACGCTGAACAGGGCGGGTGCGAAGGCCAGGCCCAGGGCGGCCGTCAGGCCGAAGGCGACCAGGGGCCGGCGCCGGGACGCGGCGGTGGCGACGGCGAGCAGGGCCGGTCCGGCCAGCTGCTGCCAGAGCGGCCGCGGCCCGTTCAGCCCGAGCCGGTCCGCGGCGAGCGCCGGGCCGGCGAGGGCCGCCCAGAGCAGGCAGCCCCGGCCGAGCGCGGCGAGGCGAGCACGTTCCATGCCGTCGACGCTACAAGCGGCCGTCGGGTCGCCACTGCTGCCGATCGTCAGGTGCCCGTCACCCTCCGGTGGCCCGGACCATTCCCCCTCCCTCCACCGTGGCGGTCCCCCCGCGGGCGGGGCCGGGCGTGGCAGGATCGACAGGTCATGACTGTTCCCACGAAGCCCCCGTACGGCAACGCCGCCGATTCCGCGTCCGAGCGTGCTCCCGGTGAGCCGCTGCACTCCCCCGTCATCGACTGGTTCGACGAGCACGCCCGGGACCTGCCGTGGCGGCGCCCCGAGGCCGGTGCGTGGGGGGTGATGGTCAGCGAGTTCATGCTCCAGCAGACCCCGGTGAACCGGGTCCTGCCCGTCTACGAGCAGTGGCTGGCCCGCTGGCCGCGCCCCGCCGACCTCGCCGCGGAGGCGCCCGGCGAGGCCGTCCGCGCCTGGGGCCGGCTCGGTTACCCGCGCCGCGCCCTGCGGCTGCACGGCGCCGCCGTCGCCATAACGGAACGGCACGGCGGTGACGTGCCGACCGACCACGCCCAGCTGCTGGCGCTGCCCGGCATCGGCGAGTACACGGCGGCGGCCGTGGCGTCGTTCGCGTACGGGCAGCGGCACGCGGTGCTGGACACCAACGTCCGCCGGGTGTTCGCCCGCGCGGTCACCGGGGTGCAGTACCCGCCGAACGCCACCACCGCCGCCGAGCGCCGGCTGGCCCGCGCGCTGCTGCCCGAGGAGCCGTCGACCGCCGCGCGGTGGGCCGCCGCATCCATGGAGCTCGGGGCGCTGGTGTGCACGGCGAAGAACGAGTCGTGCCACCGCTGTCCGATCGCCGCGCAGTGCGCCTGGCGCCTGGCGGGCAAGCCGGCCCACGACGGCCCGCCGCGCCGGGGCCAGACGTACGCGGGGACGGACCGGCAGGTCCGCGGGCGGCTGCTGGCCGTCCTGCGGGAGACGCACGGACCGGTGCCGCAGGCCGCCCTGGACCGGGTGTGGCACGAGCCGGTGCAGCGGGCCCGGGCCCTGGACGGTCTCGTCGCCGACGGTCTGGTGGAACCGCTGCCGGGTGGTCTGTACCGGCTGCCGCTGAGCTGACCCACAGCCGGCGCACACGGGCACGGGCCTCCGCGCCCCGGCCCGACCGGACGGATCACCCCGCAACCGCCCGAACCACCCCACCGCCTTACCCCGTTCCTACTTCCGTTACACAACCGACGGACAGCCGCAGGTTGCCCGCAGGGTTCTTCGCACAGTGCCGTGACAACGCCTCCGTACCTTCGTTCGCATGCCCGGAGAGGGCACGACGACCACGGATCACAGGCAGTGCAGCCGACCCGCGCGTGCGGGCCGGAACGGGGAGCGGAAGGCGGTTCACCATGGCGCAGGGCGAGGTGCTCGAGTTCGAGGAGTACGTCCGCACCCGGCAGGACGCGCTGCTGCGCAGCGCCCGCCGCCTGGTCCCGGACCCCGTCGACGCGCAGGACCTGCTGCAGACCGCGCTGGCCCGGACGTACGGCCGCTGGGAGACCATCGAGGACAAGCGGCTGGCCGACGCCTACCTGCGCCGTGTCATGATCAACACACGGACCGAGTGGTGGCGCGCCCGCAAGCTGGAGGAGGTGCCGACCGAGCAGCTCCCGGAGGCCTGCGTGGACGACGCCACCGAGCAGCACGCCGACCGCGCCCTGCTGATGGACATACTGAAGGTGCTCGCCCCGAAGCAGCGCAGTGTGGTGGTGCTGCGACACTGGGAGCAGATGTCCACGGAGGAGACGGCCGCCGCCCTCGGCATGTCGGCCGGAACGGTCAAGAGCACGCTGCACCGGGCGCTGGCCCGGCTCCGCGAGGAGCTCCAGTCGCGCGATCTGGACGCACGCGCGCTGGAGCGTGAGGAGCGGGAGCGTTGCGCGGCCTGACCGGCGCGGGGCACACGGAGATCCGGACCACCACCCGGGCGGCGACCGCGGCGACGGCCGTGCTCGCCGCCGCGGGCCTCTTCGCCGCCGGCTGCGGCACGGGCGGCACCGGCGCGCGGGACGAGGGGCCGGCCCACGCGGACCCGGTGGCGAGCGCCGCCGCGCCCGCACCGGTGTCACGGGTGCCGGCCACGGTTCCCGACCAGGTGGACGCGGTCCGGCTGATCAAGGCCGACCCGGCGGTCTCCGCCGAGGTCAAGAGGGAGCTCAAGCCGTGCGTCGCCGACGAGTACGCCGTCGACGTGAGCTACGGCGACCTCACCGGAGGGACCGCCGACGACATCGTCGTCAACGTGCTGACCTGCGGGGACGCGGTGGGCATCGGCTCGTACGTGTACCGCGGCGAGGGCGGTGCGTACACGAACGTGTTCACGGCCGAGGAGCCCCCGGTGTACGCGGAGATCGACCGCGGGGACCTGGTGGTGACCAAGCAGGTGTACGACCGGGGCGACCCGGTGTCGAGCCCGTCCGGCGAGAACGTGATCACGTACCGCTGGACCGCGGGCCGGTTCACCGAGGAGTACCGCACGCACAACGACTACGGTCAGGTGGCCGGCCAGGAGCCGAAGCCGGCGCCCGACGGCTGAGACACGGCTCACGGCGTGAAACCGGCGTGAACCGGCGGGCCGCCCGGACCGATGAACGGGTGAACCCGCCGCACGGCCCCCGCGTCCGTCGTGTGGGCGGGGCAGGAGCGCCCGCACGGACCCGAGACCGAAACGAGAACTGAGAGCACCGGGATGGCAGACCAGACCCACGTCCTGTTCGTCGAGGACGACGACGTCATCCGCGAGGCCACCCAGCTCGCCCTGGAGCGGGACGGCTTCGCGGTCACCGCGATGCCCGACGGACTGTCCGGCCTGGAGGCGTTCCGGGCGAACCGCCCCGACATCGCCCTGCTCGACGTCATGGTCCCCGGTCTCGACGGGGTCAGCCTGTGCCGGCGCATCCGCGACGAGTCGATGGTCCCGGTGATCATGCTGTCGGCGCGCGCCGACTCCATCGACGTCGTGCTGGGCCTGGAGGCGGGCGCCGACGACTACGTGACCAAGCCGTTCGACGGTGCCGTCCTGGTCGCCCGGATCCGCGCGGTGCTGCGCCGCTTCGGCCGGGCGAACGGCGGCCGGGACGCGTCGGCCGCCGCGGACGACGGGGGCGTGCTGGCCTTCGGCGAACTGGAGATCGACACCGGGGGCATGGAGGTGCGCAGGGCGGGGGCGCCGGTGGCGCTGACGCCGACCGAGATGCGGCTGCTGCTGGAGTTCTCCTCGGCGCCGGGCACCGTCCTCTCCCGCGACCGGCTGCTCGAACGCGTGTGGGAGTACGGCTGGGGCGGTGACACCCGGGTCGTCGACGTCCACGTGCAGCGGCTGCGCACGAAGATCGGCCAGGACCGGATCGAGACGGTCCGCGGCTTCGGCTACAAACTGAAGGCCTGAACGAGCGGATGCGGGGGATGCGGGAGGTGCGCGGGGTGCGGGGGATGCGGGGGCACTTCCGGCGCCTGACGGCGGCCTGCACCGACCGGGCGGGCATCGGGGCGGGCCTGCGGTGGAAGCTCAGCGCGGCCATCGCGCTGGTCGGCGCGCTGGTGGCGGTCGCGCTGAGCCTGGTCGTGCACAACGCGGCCCGGGTGTCGATGCTGGACAACGCGCGCGACCTCGCCGACGAGCGGATCATGATCGCCCAGCGCAACTACGAGCTGTCCGGACGGCTGAACTTCCCCAACACCAAGATCGACGATCCGGAGCTGCCCGAGGAGCTCCGGAAGAAGGTCGAGGCGGGCCGACGGGCGACCTACGTGGCCGACCGGCCGGGCGGGGCACCGGACATCTGGGCGGCGGTGCCGCTGAAGAACGGGCACGTGATGTCCCTGCACTCCGGTTTCACCGACCGCAGCTCGGACATCCTCAAGGACCTCGACCAGGCCCTGGTGATCGGCTCGATCGCGGCCGTCCTGGGCGGCAGCGCGCTCGGGGTGCTGATCGGCGGCCATCTGTCGCGCCGGCTGCGCAAGGCGGCCAGCGCGGCCAACCGGGTCGCACGGGGCGAGACGGACGTCCGGGTGCGGGAGGCCATCGGCGGGGTGGTCCGGGACGAGACCGACGACCTGGCCAGCGCGGTGGACGCCATGGCGGACGCGCTGCGCCAGCGGCTGGAGGCCGAACGCCGGGTCACCGCCGACATCGCGCACGAGCTGCGCACCCCGGTGACCGGACTGCTGACCGCCGCCGAACTGCTGCCGCCGGGCCGGCCGACGGAGCTGGTGCTGGACCGGGCCAAGGCCATGCGCACCCTCGTCGAGGACGTCCTGGAGGTGGCCCGGCTGGACGGCGCCTCCGAGCGCGCGGAGCTGCAGGACATCCTGCTGGGCGAGTTCGTCACCCGTCGGGTCACGGCGAAGGATCCGGACGTCACGGTGCACGTGGTGCACGAGTCGGAGGTCACCACCGACCCGCGGCGCCTGGAGCGCGTGCTGTTCAACCTGCTCGCCAACGCCGCCCGGCACGGCAGGCCGCCCATCGAGGTCACCGTCGAGGGCCGGGTGATCCGGGTCCGCGACCACGGGCCCGGCTTCCCCGCGGACCTGCTCGCCGAGGGGCCGAGCCGCTTCCGCACCGGCAGCAAGGACCGGGCCGGCCGCGGACACGGCTTGGGCCTGACCATCGCGGCGGGTCAGGCCCGGGTGCTGGGCGCCCGGCTGACCTTCCGCAACGTACGGCCGGCGGGGGCGCCGGACGACGTACCGGCCGAGGGCGCGGTCGCCGTGCTGTGGCTGCCGGAGCACGCGCCGACGAACACGGGGAGCTATCCGATGCTGCCCCAGTGACGGGTCAGCAGGACCAGTCCTCGTCCATGTCGAGGCCGCCCTCGCGGCGCTGCGTGAAGGAGAACCAGTTGCCGGAGTCGTCGCGGAACAGCGCCTCGACGCCGTACGGGCGCTCCTGCGGCTCCTGGAGGAACTCCACCCCGCGCTCCCTGAGCTTGGCGTAGTCGCCGTGGATGTCGTCGGTGGTCAGCACGCCCGCGCCGAGCGCGCCCTTGGCGACCAGCTTCCTGATCATCCCGGCGGACTCGGGGTCCATGGCCGGACCGCCGGGCACCATCAGGGTCAGCTCGACGTCGGGCTGGTTCGGCGAGCCGACGGTGAGCCAGCGCATGCCGCCCTCGCCCATGGTCATGTCGGTGCGGACCTCCAGGCCCAGCTTCTCGGTGTAGAACTCCTTCGCCCGGTCCTGGTCGAGGACCCAGACGGTGGAGATGGCGAGGCCGTTGATCATGACGTGCTCCTGTTCGCGGCCGTTCCTGCACTGCCCTGTCACCGTAGGCGGCGGCGCCGTCAGCCTGCTTCTCCGGAATTGCGCTGTGCCGACGCCTGGGGTCGCGCCCGGGCCGACGCCTGCGCCCGTGGTTGTGCCGTCCTGCCGGGCGCCGGTCTGAAGCCACCGGCCCAGAGCATGGCGTAGCAGCCCGGGATCAGGGCGGCGCCCCGGCCCACGTGCCGGGCGCGGTACTCGCTGGGGGTGAGGCCGGTCCAGGTCTTGAACCGCGCCGAGAAGGTGCCCGGACTGCTGAAGCCGACCAGGTGGCAGATCTCCGTCACGGAGAGGCCGGCGGTGCGCAACAGGTCCTCGGCGCGCTCGATGCGGCGGTGCGTCAGGTACTGGCCGGGCGTCTCGCCGTACGCCTCCTTGAAGGCACGCAGGAAGTGGTAGCGAGAGTACCCGGCGTGCGCGGCGACCGCGTCCAGGTCGAGGTCCGGGTCCGCCCAGTCCCGGTCCATCGCGTCCTTGGCCAGCCGCAGCTGCCGCGCCTTGTCCATGCGGCCGATGGTGGCACGGGGGTCTGACACCGGGCCCCCGTGCCCTTCGCCGTGCGGGTCAGACCGGCTCGGCCGCCGCCACCTTCACCGCGTCGCCGTCGGCCGGGGCGGCACCGTCCGTCTTCGGCCCCGCTCCCTTCAGCGGCACCTCCTTGACGAACACCGCCGCCGTCAGCGCGACCACCGCCACCGCGGCGCCCAGCAGGAACGCCCCGTGGGTGCCGGAGGACACCGCGTGCTGGTACGCCTCCCGCAGGGCGTCCGGGAGCTCGGCCAGCGTGTCGGCGTCCAGTTGCGCGGACTGCTCGGTCGCCCTGGCGCCCAGCCCGCCGGCCCGCTCGGCCATGACGTCCTGGACGCGGTGGTTGAACAGGGCACCCATGATCGCGACGCCGAAGGAGGCACCGAGGGTGCGGAAGAGCGTGGTGGACGAGGAGGCCACGCCCATGTCCTTCATCTCCACGCTGTTCTGCGCCACCAGCATGGTGATCTGCATCAGGCAGCCCATGCCGAGGCCCACGACGGCCATGTACACGCCGGAGGTGAGCCGCGAGGTGTCCGTGTCCATCAGCGACAGCAGGTAGAGCCCCACGACCATCAGCGCGCTGCCCGCGACCGGGAACACCTTGTAGCGGCCGGTGTCCGTGGTCACCCGGCCCGCGACCATCGACGTGACGAGCATCGCGCCCAGCATGGGCAGGAGCAGCAGTCCGGAGTTGGTCGCGGAGGCCCCCTGCACCGCCTGCTGGTACAGCGGCAGGAAGAGGGTGGCGCCGAACATCACGAAGCCGACGACGAAGCCGATCACGGACATCAGCGCGAAGTTGCGGCTGCGGAAGATGTGCAGCGGCACGACCGGCTCGGCGGCCCTGGTCTGCCAGAACACGAAACCGACCAGCGCGGCGACGCCGATGCCGGTCAGCTCCATGATCCGCACCGAGGTCCAGGCGTACTCCGTGCCGCCCCACGTGGTGACCAGCACGATCGCGGTGATGCCGACCGTGAGCAGGACGGCGCCGAAGTAGTCGATGCGGGCCCGGGCGCGCTTCTTCGGCAGGTGCAGCACGGCGCTGACGGCGACCAGCGCGACCGCGCCGAGCGGCAGGTTGATGTAGAAGGCCCAGCGCCAGCCCCAGTGGTCGGTGATGGTGCCGCCGACCAGCGGGCCGCCGATCATGGCCAGCGCCATGACGCCGGCCATCATGCCCTGGTACCTGCCGCGCTCCCTGGGCGGTATCAGGTCGCCGATGATCGCCATGACGCCGACCATCAGACCGCCGGCGCCCAGGCCCTGCACGGCCCGGAAGCCGATGAGCTGGCCCATGTCCTGGGCCATGCCGCTGAGCGCGGAGCCGATCAGGAAGATCACGATCGACGTCATGAACGAGCCCTTGCGGCCGTACATGTCGCCGATCTTGCCCCACAGCGGGGTGGAGGCGGCGGTGGCGAGGGTGTAGGCGGTCACCACCCACGACAGGTGCTCCAGCCCGCCCAGCTCTCCGACGATCGTCGGCATCGCCGTACCGATGATCATGTTGTCCAGCATCGCGAGCATCATCGCGATCATGAGCGCGAGCAGGACGACGCGCACGCTCCTCGGCCGTTTCCCGGTGCCCGTCTCGACGGCACCGGCCGTCGGCGCGTCCGCCATCGCTCCCACTCCCCCAGTTCCCGCTGCGCTTCGGCACTTACTTGCCGACCGGCAAGCTCACTGCCCTCGGGAAAGTAGACGCGTAACTAGCCGGGCGTCAAGTAAGTTTTTCGGAAGGCGCCGGCGTAGGAGGATGGGCGGCACGATGGACGGCAGCAAGCAGCGGCGCCGCGGGGACACCCGCCAGCGCATCCAGGACGTGGCGCTCGAACTCTTCGCCGAGCAGGGGTACGAGAAGACCTCCCTGCGCGAGATCGCCGAGCGCCTGGAGGTCACCAAGGCCGCGCTGTACTACCACTTCAGGACCAAGGAAGAGATCCTGGTCAGCATCTTCGAGGACCTCGCCCGGCCGATCGAGGACCTCATCGAGTGGGGCCGGCACCAGCCGCACACCCTGGAGACCAAGCAGGAGATCGTCCGCCGCTACAGCGACGCCCTGGCGGACGCCGCCCCGCTCTTCCGCTTCATGCACGACAACCAGGCGACGGTCCGGGAGCTGCGGGTCGGCGAGATGTTCAAGAGCCGGGCGCTCGGCCTGCGGGACATCCTCGTGGACCCCGAAGCGGACCTGGTCGACCAGGTCCGCTGTGCGAGCGCGCTGTTCACGCTGCACGCCGGGATGTCCGTGCTCCAGGACATGGAGGGCGACCCCGAGAAGAGGCGGGAGGCCGTTCTCGAGGTCGCCACCGAACTGGTGACCCGGGCGCACCGGGGGCGGGACGAGGCCCCTTAGACGGTCACGCCCTTGGAGCGCAGGAAGGCGGCCGGGTCGATCGCGGAGCCGTAGTTCGGGGTGGTGCGGATCTCGAAGTGCAGGTGCGGGCCGCTGGAGTTGCCGGTGTTGCCGGACAGGGCGATCTTCTGGCCGGTCTTGACGACCTGGCCGGCCTGGACGTTGACCTGCGACAGGTGGGCGTACTGGGAGTACACGCCGTTGCCGTGCTTGATCACGACGGCGTTGCCGTAGGCGGGGCCGTCGCCGGCGCCGTTGGGGCCGGCCTTGACGACGGTGCCGCCGTGCGCGGCCACGACCGGGGTGCCGGTCGGGACGGCGTAGTCCTGGCCGCTGTGCTTGGACGCCCACATGCCGCCGTTCTGGGCGAAGCTCGCGGAGAGACGGTAGTTCTTCACCGGGTCGACCCAGGACGCCTGCTTCGCGGCGGCGGCCTGCGCGGCCTTCTTGACCTCGGCCGCCTTGGCGGCCTTCGCGGCCTGAGCCGCCTTCCTCGCCTCGGCGGCCTTCTTGATCTCGGCGGCCTGGGCCTTCGCGGCCTTGGCCTGGGCGGCGGCCTGCGCCTCGACGGCGTGCGCGGCGGTGGTCGCGCCGGTGGCGCTGGAGGCCGCCGTGGTGTCGACGGCGGCCGCGACCCCGGCTCCCAGTGCGACCGAGGCGCCGAGGCCGGCGGCCAGCACGGCCGCACGGGTACGGAGGGCGGTCGGACGGGAGGAGCGGGACGTGACACGCGGGGACATTCGAACCTCATGGGGACGGGATCACGGGGACGCCCGTCCGGCTGGCGCACTGGCGTTCACCGGGCGGGCTCCACATTGGTAACCCGACCGGCGATAGGTGCGCAAAGGTGTGATCTACGACCATGCCTAGTACTTCATCCCAAAACTTAACGGGTCACGACAGATCAGCTATTTGGGACAAAGCAGGTCAGAGGGCTGGATTGAACCCACCCGACCGGAACGATATGTCCGATTTCTTAGTTCTCGCCCTCTCCCCTATTCCGGGTAGTACGTGACGCACGTCCTGTGCGGCACATCACCGGCGACCCCTGGCGGGAGGCGGGGAAATGTGACCCGGACTACGCCGTGGCCGCCCGGTGCGCCCCTCCCCCCGGGAGGGTTCGATCGCCCCCGGGCGTGGCCGGGAGCACACCGTCCGGAGGGCTCGCGACACGGAGGGGAACCGACTGACTACTGCCCGGTAACCCAATCGTTGCCGTCCCGCCACTTGCCCGGGCGAGCATGCACGCGACAACTTTGTGCCGTCAGGCATCCGCGCAGGCATGAGAGGACGCCACCCCCCATGACCGAACAGACCGGACAGACCAGACAGGCCGGGCGCACCTGGAAGCGGGCCCTCGGCACCGCCGCCGTCACCGGCGCCGTGCTCACCATGACGGTCGCGCCCGCGGGCGCCGTCACGGCGTCGCCCGCCCCGGCCCCCGCCCCCGTGTCCGCGGCGGCCGTCACGGCGTCCGCCGCGGCCGACGTCGACTACGACACCTGGCAGAAGGACTGCCAGGCGGTCATGGACCAGGCGCTGCCCTACCTGAAGCAGCGGATCGCGAGCCCGAGGCCGGGCGAGAAGCAGGCGATCGTCCTCGACATCGACAACACCGCGCTGGAGACGGACTTCGGCTTCAGCTTCCCGCAGCCCGCCAACGAACCGGTCCTGGAGGTCGCCGAGTACGCCCAGGAGCGCGGCGTCGCCCTGTTCTTCGTGACCGCCCGCCCGGGCATCATCCACGCGCCCACCGCGTACAACCTCGACCGTGCGGGCTACGAGTCCTCCGGGCTCTACGTGCGCGGGTTCCTCGACCTCTTCAAGAACGTGGCCGACTACAAGACGGCCCAGCGCGTCGCCATCGAGTCGAAGGGCTACACGATCATCGCCAACATCGGCAACAGCCCCACCGACCTGTCGGGCGGCCACGCCGAGAAGACCTTCAAGCTGCCGGACTACGACGGGCAACTGTCCTGATCGGTGGACCCGCCCCGGGTAGTCTCACCCCCGTTCACGCTCACACGCGTTCACGGGGGTGAGGCGGTTGGAGCCCGCGGTCCTGGGCGGAAGGCTGGCGTCCAGCCTGATCGGCCCGCTGGTGCGCAAGCTCTTCGTGCCGGACGGGCCCGGTGCCGGGCTCGTGGACAAACCCGTCCGGCTGACGGACCTGGTCTCCTTCCGGGGCGAGAAGCGCACCCTGGGCGAGAAGGAGGTGCGCAGGCTCGCCGGCAGGCTGGTCGCGGAGGCCATGGCCTCCCCGGGCGAACGGCCGTTCCCGCCCGACGAGGAAACGGCCGTCACCGACGCCCTGGCCCGTCGGCTGCTCGCCCTCGGAGACCTGGACATGGACGACGTCCAGGCCGTACGGCTGGGCAGTCGCGGACTCGCCCGGCGGCTGCGCCACCGGGCCCCGCCGCCGGACGGCCTCACCGCGGACGCGTCCGTCTTCCTCGACTCGGCGACGCAGTGGGCCTGCCTGCACGTCCTGGAGTTCTTCAGCCGCCGCTCCACCTTCGTGGCCCGCACCCTGGTGCACCAGACCCGGGCCCAGGCCGAGCTGATCGCGCAGGTCGACGACCTGCTCACCCGCGTGCCCCGACCCGCCGCCGCGGACGCGGCCTTCGAACGCCGCTACCTCGCCCACCTCGCGAGGAAGCACGGCACGCTCACCATCTACGGCATCGACCTCGCCCACTCCCCCCGCCAGTGGCCGCTCGACGCCGCCTACCTGAGCCTGGAGGCCACCGGACGCGAGGGCGAGCGGGGTTCCCCGCCCTTCGACGTGGAGCCTCCCGCCCAGGTCTCCCGGCCCACCGACCAGGCGCTGGCCGACCACGAGCGGGTGCTGCTGCGGGGCGTCGCCGGTTCGGGCAAGACGACGCTGATCCAGTGGCTCGCCGTCTCCGCCGCGACCGGCGCCACGGAGACGATGGCCCACCTCACCGGCAAGGTGCCCTTCGTCCTGCCGCTGCGCACCCTCACCCGGCACGGCGAGCGGCTCCCGGCCCCCGCGTCCTTCCTCGCCGCGACCGGCAGCCCGCTGGCCGGAGCGCAGCCGGAGGGCTGGGAGGACCGCGTCCTGGCCGCCGGGCGGGGGCTGGTGCTGGTGGACGGCCTCGACGAGGTACCGGAGGCGGAGCGCGAGCGCGCGCGGAGCTGGCTGACCGACCTCCTGGCGTCGTACCCCGGCAACGGCTGGCTCGTCACCTCCCGGCCCTCGGCCGTACGGGAGGACTGGCTGGCCGCCGACGGGTTCACCGAGCTGGTCCTCTCCGCGATGAGCACGGCGGACGTCACCTCCTTCGTCCGGCGCTGGCACCGCGCCGCCGCGACCGGCGTCGCGGAGGAGGACGCGCAGCTCGCCTCGTACGAGGAACAGCTCCTCCAGGCCGTACGCACCAAGCCGGACCTCGGCAGGCTGGCCACCAATCCGCTGATGTGCGGGCTGATCTGCGCCCTGCACCGCGACCGGCGCGGCTACCTCCCGCACGGGCGCAAGGAGCTGTACGAGGCCGCCCTGTCGATGCTGCTCGTCCGGCGCGACCGCGAGCGCGACATGGCCGGCCCGGAGCCGGGCGAGGAGCCCCAGCTGCAGCTCCTCCAGCGGCTGGCGTACTGGCTCATCCGCAACGGCCGCACGGAGATGGACCGCTCCCGCGCGGAGCACATCGTCGCGGAGATCCTCCCGGCGGTCCCGGCGGTCTCCCGCCTCGGCGACGCGGCAGCGGTGCTCGACCACTTCCTGATCCGCACGGGCCTGCTCCTCGCCCCCACCCCGGACACCCTCCACTTCGTCCACCGCACGTTCCAGGACTTCCTCGGCGCCCGGGCGGCCGTGGAGGCGGGGGACCTGGGCCTGCTCGCCGAGCACGCCGACGACGACCAGTGGTCGGACGTGATCCGCATGGCGGTGGCCCAGGCCAGGCCCCGGGAGCGGGCCGAGCTGCTCGGCCTGCTGACCTCCCGCCCCGGCAAGCGGGCCCGGCTGCTGGCCATGGCCTGCCTGGAGCACGCCACGGAGCTCGACCCGGCGGTGCGTCACCGGGTCGAGGACCTGGCGTCCTCGCTCCTGCCGCCCCGGACCACCGAGGAGGCCCGGGATCTGGCGGAGGCGGGGCCTCTGGTGCTGGAGCTGCTGCCGGGGCCGGACGGCCTGTCGGACGAGGAGGCCGAGGCGGTGACGGCGACCGCCGCCCTGGTCGGCTCCGAGGCGGCGGTCCCGGTGCTGGCCCGGTACGCGGAGCATCCCGCGGAACGGGTCCGGATCAGCCTCATGCTCGCCTGGGACCGCTTCGACCCCGGGCTGTACGCCGACGAGGTGCTGGCCCGGGTCGACAGCGACGACTTCTTCGTCCGCGTCTCCTCACCGGAGGCCCTGCGGGCCCTGAGCCGGATCGGTCCGCGCAAGCGGCTGTCGGTGTGGGGCGACCACGAGCCCCGGGACCTCGTGCGTGCCCTCCCCGCGGGCGTGGAGCGGCTGGGTCTGTTGGACAACACCCTGCTGGAGGACCTGGGCCCCCTGCGGGAACTGGGCTCGCTCCGGCAGCTGAACCTCGTGGACTGCCCCGCGGTCCGCGATCTGTCCGCGCTGGCGGAGCTGGAGGTGGACAACCTGCTGCTGGACGACCTCAGTGACCTGTCCGGGCTCGACCGCCTCCACACCCTGCGCAGCCTCTCGCTGGCCACCCCCCTGGCACCCGGCCTGGCAGCGCTGCCCCACGGCGCACCGCTGACCTACCTCCACCTGTACGAACGGGCGCGGCTCGCGGACCTGAGGGGCCTGAGCCACTGGGCGACGCTGACCCACGTCGGTCTGGGCGACGGCCGTCTCGCCCCCGGGGACTGGGCCGAGCTGGCCGCACTGCCCGCGCTCACCTCGCTCACCGTCGATGCCCGCCTCGCCGCCGGGATCACCGGGGCCGCACCGGCGCTCCCCGCGGTGGAGGAGCTGAACGTGACCGGCCTGCGGGAAGACACGGACCTGTCGGCGTTGTCCCGGCTCTGCCCCGGGGTGCGCGGCGTCCGGCTGTTTCCCGCGGGGGCCACCACCCCGGTGGACGCGGCCCGGTACTCCGCGCAGTTCGCCGGCGTCGAGGTCACCGTCAGCCGCGGTCGCCCCTTCGCCCTGTCCTGAGCACGCCGAAGGGGCCGGTGCCCCGAAAGGCACCGGCCCCTTCTCGCTGACCGGGACGCTTACGCGTCCTTGCTCAGGTTCGGACCGGTCCCGCCGGCCGCCTGCTCGATCGGCGGGACGTCGGGCAGGGCCGACTTCTCCTCGCCGCGGAAGGTGAAGGTCTGGGACTCGCCCTCGCCCTCGGTGTCCACGACCACGATGTGACCGGGACGCAGCTCGCCGAAGAGGATCTTCTCCGACAGCGAGTCCTCGATCTCGCGCTGGATGGTCCGGCGCAGCGGCCGGGCGCCCAGCACGGGGTCGTAGCCCTTCTTGGACAGCAGCTCCTTGGCGGACTGGGAGAGCTCGATGCCCATGTCCCGGTCCTTCAGGCGCTCGTCCACCTTGCCGATCATCAGGTCGACGATCCGCAGGATGTCGCCCTGGGTGAGCTGCGGGAAGACCACCACGTCGTCGACGCGGTTGAGGAACTCGGGCCGGAAGTGCTGCTTCAGCTCGTCCGAGACCTTGTTCTTCATGCGCTCGTAGTTGGTCTTCGTGTCGCCCGCGGCGGCGAAGCCCAGGTTGAAGCCCTTGGAGATGTCCCGGGTGCCGAGGTTGGTCGTCATGATGATGACCGTGTTCTTGAAGTCCACGACCCGGCCCTGGGAGTCGGTCAGACGACCGTCCTCCAGGATCTGCAGCAGCGAGTTGAAGATGTCCGGGTGGGCCTTCTCGACCTCGTCGAAGAGGACGACCGAGAACGGCTTGCGGCGCACCTTCTCCGTCAGCTGGCCGCCCTCCTCGTAGCCCACGTAACCGGGGGGCGAACCGAAGAGGCGCGAGACCGTGTGCTTCTCGCTGAACTCCGACATGTCGAGGGAGATCAGCGCGTCCTCGTCACCGAAGAGGAACTCCGCCAGCGCCTTGGACAGCTCCGTCTTACCGACACCGGACGGACCGGCGAAGATGAACGAGCCACCCGGACGCTTCGGGTCCTTCAGACCCGCACGGGTGCGGCGGATCGCCTTGGACAGCGCCTTGACGGCGTCGTCCTGGCCGATGACCCGCTTGTGCAGCTCGTCCTCCATGCGGAGCAGACGGCTGGACTCCTCCTCCGTGAGCTTGAAGACCGGGATGCCGGTGGCGGTCGCGAGGACCTCGGCGATCAGCTCGCCGTCGACCTCGGCGACGACGTCCATGTCGCCGGCCTTCCACTCCTTCTCCCGCTTCGCCTTGGCGGCCAGGAGCTGCTTCTCCTTGTCGCGCAGGGAGGCGGCCTTCTCGAAGTCCTGCGAGTCGATCGCGGACTCCTTGTCCCGGCGGACCCCGGCGATCTTCTCGTCGAACTCGCGCAGGTCCGGCGGCGCGGTCATCCGGCGGATGCGCATCCGGGAACCGGCCTCGTCGATCAGGTCGATCGCCTTGTCCGGCAGGAAGCGGTCCGAGATGTACCGGTCGGCCAGGGTGGCGGCCTGGACCAGGGCCTCGTCCGTGATGGAGACGCGGTGGTGCGCCTCGTACCGGTCGCGCAGGCCCTTGAGGATCTCGATCGTGTGCGGCAGGGACGGCTCGGCGACCTGGATCGGCTGGAAGCGGCGCTCCAGGGCCGCGTCCTTCTCCAGGTGCTTGCGGTACTCGTCCAGCGTGGTCGCACCGATGGTCTGCAGCTCGCCGCGGGCCAGCATCGGCTTGAGGATGCTCGCCGCGTCGATGGCGCCCTCGGCGGCACCCGCGCCGACCAGCGTGTGCAGCTCGTCGATGAACAGGATGATGTCGCCGCGGGTGCGGATCTCCTTGAGCACCTTCTTCAGGCGCTCCTCGAAGTCACCGCGGTAGCGGGAGCCGGCGACCAGGGCACCGAGGTCCAGGGTGTAGAGGTGCTTGTCCTTGAGGGTCTCGGGCACCTCGCCCTTGACGATGGCCTGGGCGAGGCCCTCGACGACGGCGGTCTTGCCGACGCCGGGCTCACCGATCAGCACCGGGTTGTTCTTGGTACGGCGGGACAGCACCTGCATGACCCGCTCGATCTCCTTCTCGCGCCCGATGACCGGGTCGAGCTTGGACTCACGAGCGGCCTGGGTGAGGTTCCGGCCGAACTGGTCGAGGACCAGGGACGTGGAGGGGGTGCCCTCGGCAGGACCGCCGGCGGCGGCGGTCTCCTTGCCCTGGTAACCGGAGAGCAGCTGGATCACCTGCTGCCGCACGCGGTTCAGATCAGCGCCCAGCTTGACCAGGACCTGGGCGGCGACGCCCTCGCCCTCACGGATCAGGCCGAGCAGGATGTGCTCCGTGCCGATGTAGTTGTGGCCCAGCTGAAGCGCCTCGCGGAGCGACAGCTCCAGGACCTTCTTGGCACGGGGGGTGAAGGGGATGTGGCCGGACGGCGCCTGCTGGCCCTGGCCGATGATCTCCTCCACCTGCTGGCGGACCGCCTCGAGCGAAATCCCGAGGCTCTCAAGGGCCTTGGCGGCGACACCCTCACCCTCGTGGATCAGGCCCAGGAGGATGTGCTCGGTGCCGATGTAGTTGTGGTTGAGCATCCGGGCTTCTTCCTGAGCCAGGACGACAACCCGCCGCGCGCGGTCGGTGAACCTCTCGAACATCGTTAATCGCTCCTCAGAGCGGTCAGGCAGTGGGGGGAACTTCCCCTCCCTGTCCTTCCGCAGCTTAGTCCCGCGAGCGGGGACCGCTCATTCCAACTGCCGACACCGTCGATGGCCTCCTGACCCCGCTCACGCCGACATCTGCTCCAACCCGATGGTGCGAGACGATGTTCCCGCAGGCCAGGCAGTTACCCCCATCGCCAGTACGCCCATGGCGAACGGGAGACGTGCCGCCCTGCGTGTCGCCCCCTCCCACTAGGGATGTCTTACCCGCTGCTACGGACAGTCCATGCCGAGTGCACGGGTTCCCTCCGCTACGGGCGAACAACCTTGCGCCCCCGCGCACCACCGCACGCCCCCCTGTTCGACACTCTGCGGATACGGTGCGGCACCCAAGGTAACCCTGAGCGTAACCCGGAGCGTCTCCCGGCGGTTGCGCCGGGCATGGTTGGCACCGTCCCCGGTCCGGTCCCGCTCGCCGGCCGGCCGCCCGCCCGGCGGCCGTCCGAGCCGGGCGACGAGGTCCGGCTCTGGTACGAGAACGCACTGGGCTGGCCGACGGCGCCCGGGGTTCCGGTGCGCCTGGTGGTGGGGGAGCGTTTCGACGTCCTGGACCTGCCGGCCGAGGCGGGGCACGCGGCGCTGGAGCGTCTGGGGCCCGCCGGCCGGGGGTTCCCGGTGGCGGTGCAGGGCGGCCGGATGCGGCTGCTGGTGGCCGCGGGCAGCGCGGAGGAGCTGCCGGGGCTGCTGGACTGGCTGGAGTGGGGCTCGCTGGAGCTGGACCTGGCCGCGGTCGGCGCGGGCGGCCTCATGGACGCCCCCCGGCCTCCCGGCCGTGGTGTCCCCGCCCCCCGGCCGCTTCCCCCGGCTCCCCTGGCTTCCCCGGCTCCCGCGGTTTCCCCGGTTCCCCCGGTTCCCCCGGGGCACGGTCACGGTGGTTCGCAGGGGGCCGCCGTGTGGCTGCGGCCCCCCGAGCCGGGATGCGAGGTCGAGGCCTCGCTGCCGACGCTGTCGACGACGGGGGGCCGTGGCGGCACCCCCGATCTCGTGCGGCTGGTGAACACGGTGGTGACGCAGGTCCACCGGGTCCGGCTGCGGCGCGCGTGCGCGTAGCCGCCGCTCGCGCCGCCGTCAGGCGTTGGCGTTCTCGTAGGCCTCGCGGATGGACGCGGGGACGCGGCCGCGGTCGTTGACCTCGTAACCGTTCTCCTTCGCCCAGGCGCGGATGGCCGCGGTGTCCTGGCTGCCGCCGGAAGAGGCACGCGCCTTTCCGCGCCCGCCCGAAGCACGGCCTCCGGTACGCCGACCGCCCTTCACGTAAGGCTCGAGAAGGCCACGGAGCTTGTCCGCATTGGCGGTGGTGAGATCGATCTCGTACGTCTTGCCGTCCAACGCGAACGTCACGGTCTCGTCCGCCTCGCCGCCGTCGAGGTCGTCGACAAGAAGGACCTGAACCTTCTGTGCCACCGGATTTCCTTTCATCGATAACTTCAGGGCCGGGGTGTGCCGGCGTCCGCCGTATCGCCGTCCCCTGTTATATGCACTACTGCAGTACGTCGGAAAGCAAACCGCTTTTGCCGGAAAAACACAAACCCCTGGAGGGGACCCACTGCCCGCCTCCGGTCCGGAAACATGCGCGTTTCGGACATAGGGAACCTGGGCAAGGGTCCGGCGCGGAATCGCGGACGATCACAGATGCAGAAGCATCCGACTGTTGCCCAGGGTGTTCGGTTTCACTCGTTCGAGACCGAGGAACTCCGCGACGCCCTCGTCATAGGAACGCAGCAGCTCCGCGTACACATCGGTGTCGACGGGCGTCTCGCCGATCTCCACGAAGCCGTGCTTGCCGAAGAAGTCGACTTCGAAGGTCAGGCAGAAAACACGGCGAACACCGAGCCAGCGGGCGGTCTGCAGCAACTTCTCCAGCAACTGGTGTCCGACGCCGGAGCCCTTCAGGCCGGGCTTCACGGCCAGGGTGCGGACTTCCGCGAGATCTTCCCACATCACGTGCAGGGCGCCGCAGCCGACGACCTCGGCGTTGTCGTCCCGTTCCGCCACCCAGAACTCCTGGATGTCCTCGTAAAGCGTCACCATCGCTTTGTCGAGCAGGATGCCCTCGCGGACGTAGGCGTCGAGGAGACGGCGCACGGCCGGGACGTCGCTGGTGCGGGCCCGCCGGACGGTGAGGGCTTTTGCGGTGACTTCGGGGCTGTCTGCTGAGCTGTCTGCTGACATGAGCGGACGCTATCGCCCGCGGCGGCCCTCTGCGGAGCCGGGGTTCTCGTCCCGGGCTTCCTCCGCGTCCCCGGCTTCCCCGGCTTCCGGGGGTTCCGGGGGTTCGGCGGGTTGTGCTTCTCGGGGGGGTCCGGCCGGTGGTTCCGGTTGTCGCGCGGTTTCCGGGAGCCGGACGATGCGCACCGCATCCGTCAGGGCCTGGCGCTGTTCCTCGCTCATCATGCCGAAGAAGGCGACGAGAGCGGCGGCGGCGTTGTCGCTCTGCGACCACGCTTCGTTCATCAGCGCGGCGGCGTATGCGGCGCGAGTGGAGACCGCCTCATATCGATAGGCCCGGCCTTCCGCCTCCCGGCGCACCCAGCCCTTCTGATGGAGATTGTCCAGAACGGTCATCACCGTGGTGTACGCGATGGACCGTTCCTTCTGGAGATCTTCCAGGACTTCCCGAACGGTCACCGGGCGGTTCCACTTCCACACCCGCGTCATGACCGCGTCTTCGAGTTCTCCCAATGGGCGAGGCACAACTCAGAACAATAGTGGGAGATCCCGGCCACGGCGTGCCGGACAGGCACACCACCGGCGAACGGGCACGAAAAGGGCGTACGACTCGTGTGTGACGCTGTGCGCCGGAGTCGTACGCCCGGGGTCGGCGGCGCGGTCGGTGCCGCCGGCCGCCGACGGGGTCAGCCGTCGGTCCTGGGGGAGGGCTGGGCGCCCTCCATGCGGGCGTAGGCCGCGTCGACGGCCGCGTCCTCCTTGGCCTTGTTGGTGCCGCCCTGGGTCTTCACGATCACTCGGATCACGCCGATGAAGAAGGCGGCCATGACGGCCGGGGGCAGCAGCGCGGAGACGTAGTCCATGGATCCAGGGTAGCCAGGGGGAGGCCGGTGGGCGGGCGGGGGTCAGCCCGCGGCCAGCTGCCGGCCGGACGGGGGCGGGGTGGGCTTGCGCCGGGGGAAGACCTCGCCCGGGGTGGGGACGGGGCGGGCGGGCTTCGGCGCACCGGGGGCGGGGGCGGGACGGGGCTCGGGGGCGGCCGGCCGCTGCGCGGGCCTCTCCTGCGGGTCCTCGGTGGCGGCGGCCAGGCCCCCGGGGAGGGCGAGGAGGCGGGTGCGGGAGGCGGGGACGGCGGCGGAGAGGGCGGCGGGGGCGGTCACGCGCGCCGCACGGCGGGAGAGGCGGGCGCGCACGTCCTGTTCGGCGAGCAGTCGGCAGCGGTGCAGGAGGGCGGCGGCGGTGGGGCTGCCCTGCAGGGCGCGGAGGGCGGCGAGGTCGTCGGGCTGGGGCCGGTACCCGGCGCCCAGCGCCTCCTCCAGGAGCGTGAGGTAGCCGGCGGCGGTGCCGGGGAGGGCGGCGCGGTAGCGGCCGAGGTCGGCCACGAGGAAGGCGCGCAGCCGGGCGCTCTCGCGCGTCGCCTCGTCGAGCGAATCGGCGAGGCGGAGGCAGTCCTGGACGTCGTCGACCGAGGCGGCGGAGGGGTGGAGGGCGAGGGCGAGGGCGCGGCGGAGCACACGCAGCTCCTCCACGCCGAACGCCATGCCGCCGCGGGATCCGTAGGGCGTGGGCATGCGGCGACGGTACGCGCTAATCAGACAAAACGTGCACAGGGAACGGGTGTGGCGCGGGGGTGCCACCCGGGTGGCCGGGGTGCGGGCGCCCGCGTCGGGCACCCGCTACATCCGCGACACGTTCCGCTCGTACACCAGGCGCAGGCCGATCAGGGTCAGCCAGGGCTCGTGCTCGTCGATGACCGAGGACTCGCCCAGGACCATCGGGGCCAGACCGCCCGTGGCGATGACCGTCACGTCGTCGGGGTCGGCGGCGAGTTCCCGGGCCATGCGGTTGACGACGCCGTCGACCTGGCCGGCGAAGCCGTAGATGATGCCGGACTGCATCGCCTCGACCGTGTTCTTGCCGATCACGCTGCGGGGACGCGCCACCTCGATCTTGCGGAGCTGGGCGCCGCGGACGCCGAGCGCCTCGACGGAGATCTCGATGCCGGGGGCGATGACGCCGCCGACGTACTCCCCGCGCGCGCTGACCGCGTCGAACGTCGTCGCGGTGCCGAAGTCGACGACGACGGCCGGTCCGCCGTAGAGGTCGACCGCGGCGACCGCGTTGATGATGCGGTCCGCGCCGACCTCCTTGGGGTTGTCGGTGAGGATCGGCACGCCCGTCTTGACGCCCGGCTCGACGAGGACCGCGGGGACGTCGCCGTAGTAGCGGCGGGTGACCTCCCGGAGCTCGTGCAGGACGGAGGGGACGGTCGCGCAGATGGCGATGCCGTCGATGCCGTCGCCCAGCTCGTCGCCGAGGAGCGGGTGCATGCCCATCAGGCCCTGGAGGAGGACCGCCAGCTCGTCGGCGGTGCGGCGCGCGTCCGTGGAGATGCGCCAGTGCTCGACGATGTCGTCGCCGTCGAAGAGGCCCAGGACGGTGTGCGTGTTGCCCACGTCGATCGTCAGCAGCATGGCCCTACTCCGCCTCGCGCAGGTCGAGGCCGATGTCGAGGATCGGCGAGGAGTGGGTCAGGGCACCCACGGCCAGGTAGTCGACGCCCGTGTCGGCGTACGCCTTGGCATCGGCGAGGGTGAGGCGGCCGGAGGCCTCCAGGGCGGCGCGGCCGTTCACGAGGGCCACCGCCTCCTCGCACTCGCCGGGCGTGAAGTTGTCCAGCAGGATCAGGTCGGCGCCGGCGTCCACGACCTCGCGGAGCTGGTGGAGGGTGTCGACCTCGACCTCGATCGGGACGTCGGGGAAGCGTTCGCGGACCGCGCGGAAGGCCTCGGCGACGCCGCCGGCGGCCACCACGTGGTTGTCCTTGACCAGGGCCGCGTCCGAGAGGGACATGCGGTGGTTGACGCCGCCGCCGCAGCGCACGGCGAACTTCTCGAGGCTGCGCAGGCCGGGCGTGGTCTTGCGGGTGTCGCGGACCCTGGCCCCGGTGCCCTCCAGGACGTCCGCCCACGCGCGCGTGGCCGTCGCGATGCCCGACAGGCGGCACAGGAGGTTGAGCGCGCTGCGCTCGGCGGTGAGCAGGTCGCGGGTGCGGGCGGTGACGGAGAGGAGCTTCTGGCCCGCCTCCACGCGGTCGCCGTCCTCCACGTGGCGCTCGACCTCGAACTCCTCCGTGCAGACGACCGACATGACCGCCTCGGCGATCCTGAGGCCCGCCACGGTGCCCGCCTCCCGGGCGGTGAGGTCGGCGGTGGCGACGGCGTCCTCCGGGATGGTCGCGACCGTCGTCACGTCCACGCCGTGGGCCAGGTCCTCCTGGAGGGCCACGTTGGCGATGTCCTCGACCTCGACCGGGTCGAGGCCCGCGTCGGCCAGGAGCTGGGCGAGCGCGGGGTCGAGGCCGCACTCCAGGTACGTCTCGTCGTCCGCACCGCAGGCGCAGCCGTCGCCGCAGCCACCGGACGGGACGAGGGGGAGGTCGGGGGTGGTCACTGCTGTCACTGCTCCTGGGGCCGGGGAGGGAGGGTCGGGGGGAAGTCTGTGGTGTCGGTGGTGCGCACCGCCAGCGTGCGGTCCGGATTCAGCCGTACGACGATGTGGCGGCGCCAGGTCGTGTCGTCGCGCTCGGGACGGTCCTCGCGCCAGTGGCAGCCGCGGGTCTCCTCGCGCCGCTGCGCGGCGGCGACCAGGACCCGGGCCACGCACAGGAGGTTGGTGGCCTCCCAGGTGTCGACGCCGGGCTCGGCCGTCTTGCCGTTCTCGTCGAGGGCGTCGCGGGCCTCGGCGTGCAGGTGGTGCAGCCGGTCGGCGGCCTCGGAGAGGGACGCGGCGGAGCGCAGGACACCGGCTCCCCCGGTCATGATCCGCTGGATGGCGAAGCGGGCCTCCGGGGGGAGGAGGGGGTGCTCCGGGCGGTCGGACTGCGGGAGCGGCTGCGGCACGCGCGCGCGGAGGGTGTTCCCGGTGCGGCTCTCCGCGATGTCGGCGGCGATGCGCTCGGCGTAGACCAGGCCCTCCAGGAGGGAGTTGGAGGCCAGGCGGTTGGCGCCGTGCACGCCGGTGCAGGCGACCTCGCCGCACGCGTACAGGCCGGGGACGGTGGTGCGGCCGTGGGAGTCGGTGCGGACGCCGCCGGAGGCGTAGTGGGCGGCCGGGGCGACCGGGACGGGCTCGGTGACCGGGTCGATGCCGTGGGCGCGGCAGGCGGCGAGGATCGTGGGGAAGCGGTGCTCCCACATCTCGGCGCCGAAGTGGCGGGCGTCGAGGTACATGTGCTCGGCGCCCCGCTCCTGCATGCGGCGCATGATGCCCTTGGCGACGATGTCCCGGGGCGCGAGTTCGGCCAGCTCGTGCTGCCCCTGCATGAAGCGCACGCCGTCGGCGTCCACCAGGTGGGCGCCCTCGCCGCGGACCGCCTCGGAGACCAGGGGCTGCTGGCCCTCCGCGTCGGGCCCGAGGAAGAGGACGGTGGGGTGGAACTGGACGAACTCGAGGTCGCTCACCTCGGCGCCCGCGCGCAGGGCGAGGGCCACGCCGTCGCCCGTGGAGACGGAGGGGTTCGTGGTCGCGGAGAAGACCTGGCCCATGCCGCCGGTGGCCAGGACCACCGCGGGGGCGTGGACGGCGCCCACGCCGTCGTGCTGGCCCTCCCCCATGACGTGCAGGGTCACGCCGGCCGTGCGGCCGTCGGCGTCCGTGAGGAGGTCCAGGACGAGCGCGTTCTCGATGGTGCGCGTCCCGCGCGCGCGGACCGCCTCGACCAGGGCGCGGGAGATCTCCGCACCGGTGGCGTCGCCGCCCGCGTGGGCGATGCGGCGGCGGTGGTGGCCGCCCTCGCGGGTGAGCTCCAGGCCGCCCTCGGCGGACTCGTCGAACTGCGCACCGGTGGCGATCAGACGGCGCACGGCGTCGGGGCCCTCGGTGACGAGGATGCGGACCGCCTCCTCGTCGCACAGGCCCGCGCCCGCGACCAGGGTGTCGTCCAGGTGCTGCTCGGGGGTGTCGCCCTCACCGAGGGCCGCGGCGATGCCGCCCTGGGCCCAGCGGGTGGAGCCGTCGTCGAGCCGGGCCTTGGTGACGACGACGGTGGTCAGGCCGGCGGCCTCGCAGCGCAGGGCCGCGGTGAGGCCGGCGACGCCGGAGCCGACGACCACCACGTCCGCCGAGATGGACCACCCGGGTGCGGGCGCGTGCAGACGGGGGCGAGCGCGAAGCGCTCTCGTCCGAGGGTGGTGGGCGACGGGCGGGCGTATGCCTGTGCTGGTCACGAGGCGGCTCCGAACGTTCCGAAGGTCAGGGGGAGGTTGTCGATCAGGCGGGTGGTGCCCACGCGGGCGGCCACGGCGAGGACGGCCTCCCCGGTGAAGTCGTCGCCGATCTCGGTGAAGTCGGACGGGTCGACCAGGGCCAGGTAGTCCAGGGTGAGGGGCGGGTCGAGGCGGGCCGCCTCGTCGAGGACCAGGCGGGCGGCGGCGCGGACGGCCGCCGGGCCGCCGGCGGTCGTCGCGACGGCGTGCGCGTCGGCCGCCGCGCGGGACTCCCCCATGGCGCTGAGCGCCTCCGCACGCGCGCGCGAGGTGGGCACCTCGCGGGCCCGCGCGCGCAGCGCCTCCTGGGCGGCGTGCCGGTCGCGGCCCGCGAACAGCGCCCGGGACAGGGCGAGCGCGGTGCGCCGCTCCCGGGACGAGAGGTAGCGGTTGCGGCTGGACAGGGCGAGCCCGTCCTCCTCGCGGACGGTGGGGACGCCGACGATCTCCACGCCGAAGTTCAGGTCGCGGACCATCCGGCGGATCAGGGCGAGCTGCTGGGCGTCCTTCTGGCCGTAGAGGGCGACGTCGGGACGGGTGAGGTGCAGCAGCTTGGCGACGACGGTGAGCATGCCGTCGAAGTGGCCGGGGCGCGCGGCGCCCTCCAGCCGCTCGCCCATGGGGCCGGCGCTGATCCGGACCTGGGGCTCGCCGCCCGGGTAGACCTCGTCGACGGCGGGGGCGAAGACGGCGTCGGCGCCCGACTGCTCGGCGAGCTTGAGGTCGGCGTCCAGGGTGCGCGGATAGCGGTCGAGGTCCTCGCCCGCGCCGAACTGGAGCGGGTTGACGAAGACGGTGACCACGACCTCGCCCCCGGGGCCCGCGATCTCGCGTGCGGTGCGGATCAGCGTGGCGTGGCCCTCGTGCAGGGCGCCCATGGTCATCACGACGGCGCGGCGGCCCGTACGCGCGCGTGCGTGCAGTTCGCCGGCGGTGCGCAGCAGGGTGGTGGTCATCGGGCGACTCCGTTCCGGGACGCGCGCGTCGTCGTACGGCTGGGGCGGGTGGTGGGGCGGCCGGGGGTGCTCATCGGGTCTCCCCCGGGCCGTCGGTGCCGGCGGCGAGCACACCGAGGAGGTCCTCGGCCAGTTCCGGCTTCAGCAGTCCGTGGGCGAGCGCCCGGTCGGCGGTCGCGCGGGCCATCGCCAGGTAGCCGGCGACGGTCTGCGGGGCGTGCCGGCGCAACTCGGTGACGTGCGCGGCGACCGTGCCCGCGTCGCCGCGCGCGACCGGGCCGGTGAGGGCCGCGTCGCCGGAGCGCAGGGCGTTGTCCAGGGCGGCGCCGAGCAGCGGGCCGAGCATCCGGTCGGGGGCCTCGACGCCGGCGGTGCGCAGCAGCTCCAGGGACTGGGCGACGAGGGTGACCAGGTGGTTGGCGCCCAGGGCGAGGGCCGCGTGGTACAGGGGGCGGTTCTCCTCGGCGATCCACTCCGGCTCGCCGCCCATCTCGATCACGAGGGCCTCGGCGGCCAGCCGCAGCTCCTCGGGCGCGGTGACGCCGAAGGAGCACCCGGCCAGGCGCTGCACGTCGACGGGGGTGCCGGTGAAGGTCATCGCGGGGTGCAGGGCCAGCGGCAGCGCACCGGCCCGCAGGGCGGGGTCGAGCACCCTCGCGCCGTACCGCCCGGAGGTGTGCACGAGCAGTTGCCCCGGCCGCACCGCGCCGGTGTCGGCGAGCCCGGAGACGAGGTCGGGCAGGGCGTCGTCCGGGACGGTCAGCAGGACCAGCTCGGACCGCTCCAGGACCTCGGCGGGCGGCACCACCGGCACGTCGGGGAGCATCTGCTCCGCGCGCCTGCGGGAGGCGTCGGAGACCGCGGAGACGGCCACCGGGCGGTGCCCGGCGAGCTGGAGGGACGCGGCCAGCGCGGGACCCACGCGTCCGGCGCCGACGACGCCGACGGTGAGCCGCGCGGGGCGGTCCCTGGGATCTGGCTGTGGGGTTGTGTTCACGCGACGGCGGCCTTCCCGTTCCAGTCCGCTCGGGGTACCGGACGATTTCTCGTCATGTTAACGCGATCGGTTCCGGGCGCGGTCGGTTGTCCACAGGCTGTGGGTTTCCGTGCGTCGTCGCGGCACACGCGCGTGCGGGGACGCGGCCCACGCGCGTGCCGAAAAGCGGGTGCCCGCGCGGACGGCGGCGCGGGATGATCGCGGCCATGAGCGATGCGGCGGAGAGCACGAGCGACACGAGCGGCACGACGGTACGGGACGAGCGGCCGCCCGGCCCGGAGGCCGGCGGCGGGAAGCGCCCGACGCTGCGCGAACGGAGGATCGCCGCCTGGCGCGGCGCCCCGCGCGTGCTCGCGCGCCTCGGCTTCGTCGCCCCGCTCAGGGAGCGGCTGGCCCTGCTGGAGGCGGCGGGGAGCGTGTACGACCTCGACGAGATGTCCGACATCTACGGCGACGGCGTCGTCGAGGCCCTGGAGGGGCGGGTCGCCGGACTGCTCGGCACGGAGGCCGCCGCGTTCTTCCCGACCGGCACCATGGCCCAGCAGGTGGCCCTGCGCTGCTGGGCGGGCCGCACCGGGAACCCGGCCGTCGCCCTGCACGCGCTGAGCCACCCCGAGGTGTACGAGCGGAACGCGTTCAGCCGGGTCAGCGGGTTGCGTCCGGTGCGGGTGACGAGCGAGCCCCGGCTGCCCACGGCCGCGGAGGTGCGCGACTTCGAGGAGCCCTTCGGCGCGCTGATGCTGGAGCTGCCCCTCAGGGACGCCGGTTTCGTCCTGCCCACCTGGGAGGAGCTGACCGAGGTGGTGGAGGCGGCGCGGGAGCGTGAGGCGGTCGTCCACTTCGACGGGGCCCGCCTGTGGGAGTGCACCGAGCACTTCGGCCGGTCCCTGGAGGAGATAGCGGGGCTCGCGGACAGCGTCTACGTGTCGTTCTACAAGTCCCTCGGCGCCTTCGGCGGGGCGGCGCTCGCCGGCCCGGCGACCCTGGTGGAGGAGGCGAGGGCCTGGCGGCACCGGTACGGCGGCAACGTCTTCCAGCAGTTCCCCACCGCCCTGTCGGCCCTCGTCGGCCTGGACCGGGAGCTGCCCCGGCTGCCGGAGTACGCCGCCCACGCGCGCGTGGTGGCCGCCGCGCTGCGCGAGGGCCTCGCCGCGGGCGGGCTGCCCTGGTCCCGCGTCCACCCCGAGGTGCCGCACACGCACGACTTCCAGGTGTGGCTCCCGTACGACGCCGAGGTCGCCGCGGAGGCGGCGATCCGGTCGGCCGAGGAGACGGGGACCGTGCTGTTCGCCAACCACTGGGACCCGAAGGGGCCCGGGCTGGCCCTCACGGAGGTGTACGTGCGGGCCGCGGGCCTGGAGTGGACGGCCGACGACGTACGGGCGGCGGCGGAGGAGTTCGCGCGGCGGCTGCTCCGGGAAGCCGCGGAACGGTCCGTCCGGGCCTGACGGTCGCCCCTCCCGGGGCGTCCCCGGGACGGGAAGGGGCGGCGGGGGCGGCGTTGTCGGCGGCGGGGTGCACCATGTGGGCATGAGCGTGAGCATCGACATCGCGGGGCTGCGGCCGGAGGGGGCCGTCGTCGTGCCCTCGCCCCTGGCCGAGCTCGGCATGGCGCTGCACGCGCTGTCCGAGCCGGGGCACCATCCGGGCCTCCAGGGCTGGGTGACCGGCGTGACCGCGCGCCTGGACCCGCATCTGGCGGACCGGATGTGCGAGGCCGACTTCCTGTGGCGGACGACGTTCTCGGACCTGTTCCTGCCGTGTGCGGGCATCCCGGGCGGCGGCGCGCTCCCGGGCGGGACGCTCGCCGAGGAGCTGGACCTGCTGGACAAGCTGTCGGACGAGCAGTTCGTGGCCGCGGCCCTGGAGTTCACCTGCGCGTTCCCCTACGGCACGCCGGGTCCGGGACCGCTCGCCGACGAGGGCCTGCGCCGGCGTTCGCTGGAGCTGGCCGCCGCGCGGGGGCCGCAGCAGGTGCGGTTCACCGAGCGGCTGCTGGCCGACCCGCCGCGGATCCGGGCCTGGCTGCGGCAGTTCCTCCGGGACTGCGACGAGGCGTTCTTCGCCGAGACCTGGTCCCGGCTGCACCACCAGCTCGCCGCGGACGCCCGCCACAAGACCGACCTGCTGCGGCACAAGGGGCTGGCCGGGGCGCTGGCCGCGGTGTCCCCTGCGGTGACGCTCGACGAGACCGCCGGCCGGATCACCGTCGACAAGCTGGGCGACGGCCGGACGGCCACGGCCGACGGCGGACTGCTGCTGATCCCCACCAGCCTGGGCTGGCCGCACCTGATGGTCCTGCACCGGTACGGCTGGCAGCCGGTGCTGCACTACCCGGTCGGCTCCCCCGAGCTCGCCGCCCCGCCGACGGTCGAGCAGCTGGCCCTGAGGATGACGGCGCTGTCCCACCCGGTCCGCATGCGCCTGTGCCGCGATCTCGCCCGCAGCGCGTACACCACCGGCGAGCTGGCACAGGCGCACGGCGTGACGGCGCCGGAGATATCCCGGCACCTGGGCGTGCTCAAGAAGGCCGGCCTGGTCACCACGCGGCGCCGCGGGCGGTACGTGCTGCACCAGCTGGACGTGACGGTCGTGGCCCGGCTCGGCAGCGACTTCCTGGAGGGGATCCTGCGCTGAGGGCGCCCGCTCCCGCGCCCGCTCCTCGGCCGAAGCGGATGTGGCGGACGCCGACGCCCGCCTGCCGCAGCCGGGTGCGCAGCGGGCCCTCGTCGTCGGGGCGCAGGGTCAGGCCGGCCAGGACGGCGATGCGGTCCGCCGTCCTCGGGACGGTCGTGCGGTCGGTCCACAGGTGCTCGGCGAACTCCGGCTCGCGCAGCCGCTCCGGGCAGTGGTCGAGCCGCCGTACGGCCCAGCTCTCCCGGCGCAGGCCCGCGTCCTTCCCGCCGACGTACCGCAGGAGGTGCCCGAAACCGCGTTCGCGCAGCCGCCGCAGCACGGTCCCGCGTCCGGCGAGGAGGGTGAAGTGGCGTACGTCGTGACCGAACCGAGTTCGCGCAGGCGGCCGACGGTCTCCGCGAAGTGGCCGGGGTCGGTGACGGTCATGGGGACGATCACCACGCCGTCGTGCCCGGTCAGGGCAGGTCGAGGACCTCGACGACACCCCGCCGCCAGGAGGCCAGGTCCTGGAAGTCGCCGCGCAGTCCGGGCGGGAGCATGCGGTGGAGGCCGAGGCCGAGGTGCTCCGGGTCGCAGACGACGCTGCCGGACAGCCGGCGCCGTATCCCGTGTGCGGTCTGTTGCCAGGCGGATCACCGCCCCCGAAGGGGCCGTTGATCCACAGCAGCATGGGCGCACCCTACCGGCGCGGGGTGCGGGGGCGGCCGTTCAGCCGTGCCCGCCCGCCCGCACCAGGCCGGTCTCGTAGGCGAGGACCACCACCTGCACCCGGTCCCGCAGGCCCAGCTTGGTCAGGATGCGGCCCACGTGCGTCTTCACCGTCGCCTCGGAGAGCACCAGCCGGGCCGCGATCTCACCGTTGGACAGGCCCTGCGCGACCAGCACCATGACCTCCCGCTCGCGCTCGGTGAGCCGTTCCAGCTCCTTGTGCTGGGGCTGCCCGCCCGTGCCCGGCAGCATCGGCGCGAAGCGGTCCAGGAGCCGGCGGGTGGTGGACGGAGCGACCACGGCGTCGCCGCTGTGCACCGCGCGGATCGCGGCGAGCAGCTCGCCCGGCGGCACGTCCTTGAGCATGAAGCCGGACGCGCCCGCCTTCAGCCCGGAGAAGGCGTACTCGTCGAGGTCGAAGGTGGTCAGGATCAGCACCTTCGGCGGGTCGGTGTCCGCGCAGATCCGGCGGGTCGTCTCCACCCCGTCGAGCTTGGGCATGCGGACGTCCATCAGCACCACGTCGACGGCGGTGGACCGCAGCACCTCCAGGGCCTCGACGCCGTCGCCCGCCTCCGCCACGACCTCCATGTCCGGCTGGGCGGCGAGCACCATCCGGAACCCGGTGCGCAGCAGCACCTGGTCGTCGACGAGCATCACGCGGATCGTCATCGGGTCCTCTTCCGTCGTTACAGGTGTCAACACGGGGCGCACGGAGACGTCAGTGCGCCGGTTTGAGCGGCAGCAGGGCACTGATGCGGAATCCTCCGCCGGGGCGCGGGCCCGCGTCCAGGGTGCCGCCGACCATACCGACCCGCTCGCGCATGCCGATCAGTCCGTGGCCCTGGCCGTCGAAGCCGCCCTCCTCGTACAGCTCGTGCGGGGCGCCCTTGCCGTCGTCCTCGACCAGCAGGCCCAGCCCGTCGTCGAAGTACACCAGGCGCACGCTGGCGCCCGCGTTGGGCCCGCCGTGCTTGCGGGTGTTGGTGAGCGCCTCCTGCACGATGCGGTACGCGGTGAGCTCGACGCCGCTGGGCAGCGGGCGCGGGGTGCCCTCGACCTTGAAGTCGACGGGCAGTCCGGAGGTCCGGCACTGCTCCACGAGGTCCTCGATCTGCCGCACGTCGGGCTGCGGCACGTACTCCCCGGCCTCCTGGTGCTCGCCGGTGCGCAGCACGCCGAGCAGGCGGCGCATCTCGGCGAGGGCCTGCCGGCCGGTGGAGGAGATGGTCTCCAGGGCCTTCTTCGCCTGGTCGGGCGCGGCGTCGAGGACGTAGGCGGCGCCGTCGGCCTGCACCACCATCACCGACACGTTGTGCGCGACGACGTCGTGCAGCTCGCGCGCTATCCGGGCGCGTTCGGCGGCGACCGCCACCTTGGCCTGCGCCTCGCGCTCCCTCTCCAGCCGGGCGGCGCGCTCCTCCAGCTGCGCGAAGTAGGCGCGGCGGGTGCGGATGGAGTCGCCGAGCACCCAGGCGAGGGCGAAGGGCACGGTCTGGAAGACCATCACGGCGATGTTCTCCGCCGTGCCCACGTCGCTGTTGGGCCAGCGCATCTGCGCGAGCGGGGCCGCGCACAGGCCGGCGGTCAGCGCGAGGCGGGAGGCCCAGCGGGCGCCGATCGCCGCGACCGTGTAGACGATCACCAGCAGGGCGAAGTCGGCGGGCACCGTCGCGACGTCCGTGATCAGCTGTGCCACGCCCACGACGAGGGCGAGGACCAGCATCCGCTCCGGCATCCGGCGGCGCAGCGCGACGACCAGGCAGAGCAACAGGGTGACCGGCACGGTCAGGACCGGCAGCTCGGTTCCCCGGGCCGCCTCCGCGGGCACCGCGCTCAGCACCGAGATCCCGAACAGGGCCACGGCCCAGAAGCCGTCGACCCATGCCGGGTGCCTGCGGAGGAAGTCATAGAGGCGCTGCACGTAACCCAGCGTAGGGAAGCGAAATGCGTGCAGGGGTCAACCGGAGGGTCGATCCCCGGTCGGTACGTGTACTCCGCAAGGTGGAGGCCCGGCGCGTCCGGGCCCCTAATGTGGGCCGGTGACAACGGCACGACAGGTGAGTGACGCCGGTGACGACGGCGGCGGAAGGGGGGTGGCACCGGTGACGGAGGGGGCCGCGGACGGCGACCGGCTCGACCGGGACCGGGGTGACCTGAGTGACCCGAGTGACCGGGGTGACTCGGGTGACCGGGACGGTCAGGACGACCGGGGCGAGTGGCGCGGCTGGCGCGCGGCGGCCCGCGCCGCGCTGTACGGGCCGGGCGGCTTCTACCGCAGGCCCGAGGGGCCGGCCGGGCACTTCCGCACCTCCGTGCACGCCTCGCCGCTGTTCGCGGGGGCCGTGGCGCGTCTGCTGTGCCGGGTCGACGAGGCGCTGGGACGGCCGGCGGTGCTCGACTTCGTGGACATGGCCGCCGGGCGGGGGGAACTGGTCACCGGTGTGCTCGCCGCGCTGCCCGCCGACGTGGCGGCACGCGTGCGTGCCCGCGCCGTCGAGCTGGCCGACCGCCCCGCCGGGCTCGATCACCGGATCGAGTGGCGGACCGAGCCCCCGGAGCGCGTCACGGGGCTGCTCTTCGCCAACGAGTGGCTGGACAACGTGCCCGTGGACGTCGTGGAGGTGGACCCGGCGGGCGTGCCCCGGCTGGTCCTGGTGCGGGAGGACGGGACGGAACGGCTCGGGGAACCGGTCGCGGGCGACGGGGCGCGGTGGCTGGCGCGGTGGTGGCCGCTGGGGGCCGGGGAAGGGCTGCGGGCGGAGATCGGGCTGCCCCGCGACCGGGCCTGGGCCGCGGCGGCCGGGACGCTCGCACGCGGGCTCGCCGTCGCCGTCGACTACGCGCACGCGGCCGGCGCGCGGCCGCCGTTCGGGACGCTCACCGGCTTCCGGGAGGGGCGGGAGACGACGCCCGTGCCGGACGGGTCGTGCGACATCACCGCGCACGTCGCCCTGGACGCCTGCGCCGCGGCCCGCGCGCTCCCCGGCACCCGTCTGCTGTCCCAGCGGGACGCCCTGCGCGCCCTGGACCTCACCGGCGACCGCCCGCCGCTCGCGCTGGCGTCCACCGACCCCGCCGGGTACGTGCGCGCCCTCGCGGACGCCTCCCAGGCCGCCGAACTCACCGCGCCGGGCGGGCTCGGCGACTTCGGGTGGCTGGTGCAGCCGGTGGGGATCCCGGACGTGCTCGCCGGCTGATCCCGGCGGGGGTCACCCGCTCCCGGTGGGGGGTCACTTGTCGATGTCGCCCACCACGAAGAACATCGACCCCAGGATCGCCACCATGTCGGCGACCAGCGTCCCCGGCAGCAGCTCGGTGAGCGCCTGGATGTTGTTGTAGGACGCCGAGCGCAGCTTCAGCCGGTACGGGGTCTTCTCGCCCTTGCTGACCAGGTAGTAGCCGTTGATGCCGAGCGGGTTCTCGGTCCACGCGTACGTGTGTCCCTCGGGCGCCTTGAGGACCTTCGGGAGCCGCTGGTTGACCGGGCCCGGGGGCAGCTCGGCGAGCCGGTCGAGGCAGGCGTCGGCGAGGTCGAGGGCGTTGTGGGTCTGCTCCAGGAGGCACTCGAAGCGGGCGAGGCAGTCGCCCTCCTCGCGGGTCACCACCTTCAGGACGTCCCCCAGCTCGCCGTAGGCGAGGTACGGCTCGTCGCGGCGCAGGTCGAAGTCGACGCCCGAGGCGCGCCCGATCGGCCCGCTCACCCCGTACGCGTGCACCGCCTGCGGGGACAGGACGCCGACGCCGCGCGTGCGGCCCCGGAAGATCTCGTTGCCGAGCACCAGGTCGTCGAAGCGGTCCATGCGGGAGCGGACGTCGGCGACGGCGCCGCGCGCGCGTGCCGTCCACCCGGCCGGAAGGTCCTCCTTGAGGCCGCCCACCCGGTTGAACATGTAGTGCACCCGCCCGCCGGAGACCTCCTCCATGACGTGCTGGAGCTCCTCGCGCTCCCGGAAGGCGTAGAAGATCGGGGTGATGCCGCCGAGCTCCAGCGGGTAGGAGCCGAGGAACATCAGGTGGTTGAGCACCCGGTTCAGCTCCGCGAGGAGCGTGCGCAGCCACACCGCGCGCTCGGGGACCTCCATGCCGAGCATCCGCTCCACGGCGAGGACCACGCCCAGCTCGTTGGAGAAGGCCGACAGCCAGTCGTGGCGGTTGGCCAGCATGATGATCTGGCGGTAGTCGCGCGCCTCGAACAGCTTCTCCGCGCCCCGGTGCATGTAGCCGATCACCGGTTCCGCGCGGGTGATGCGCTCGCCGTCCAGGACCAGCTTCAGGCGCAGCACTCCGTGCGTGGACGGGTGCTGGGGCCCGATGTTGAGCACCATGTCGGTGCTCTCCGCGGCGCCGCCGATACCGACCATGGTCTCCGTCGTAGGAGTCATGGACACAGTCTCCCCTACGTACGCTGGCCCCATGGAGACGGGGAGCGGGCACGACACGGGGACCACGGGGACGGACAGCGGCGAACCGGTGTGGATCGCCCTGCCCCCGGGGCTGTTGCGGTTGCGGCGGCTGATGCTGGTGGTGTGGCTGGGGCTGCTGACCCTGGCCGCCGCCCTGGTCCCGGGACTGCTGGCCGGGCCCGGCTGGGCCGCCTTCGCGGTGCTGCCGCTGGCCCTCATGGGCTGGGGCTGGGTGCTGCTGGAGCGCAACTGGCGCTCCTGGCGGTACGCCGAGCGCGCCGACGACCTGCTGATCAGCCGGGGCGTCCTGTGGCGCCAGGAGACGGTCGTGCCGTACGGGCGGATGCAGCTGGTGGAGGTCACCTCCGGGCCGGTCGAACGGCACTTCGGCCTGGCCAGCGTGCAGCTGCACACGGCGGCCGCGGCGACCGACGCGACCATCCCCGGCCTCGACCCGGCCGAGGCGGAACGGCTGCGCGACCGGCTCACCGAGCTGGGCGAGGCCCGATCGGCGGGACTGTGACGGCCCCCGGCGTCCACGAGGACGTGCGCGGGCGGCGCCCCGCGGGCGAGCGGCGGCTGCACCCCGTCACGCCGCTCAGGAGGGCGTGGGCGCCCGTCGCGGTGCTGATCGGGTGGGCCCTGCACGACCCCGACCAGGCACAGCGCCAGCTGACCCGGCTGACGCCCGCCACCCTGCTGATCGGTCTCGCCGTGCTCCTCCCGGCCGCCGCCCTCTACGGCTTCCTGACGTGGTGGTTCACCCACTTCGCGGTGACCGACAGCGAACTGCGCATCCGCACCGGGCTGCTGTTCCGGCGCACCGCGCACATCCGGCTGGAGCGGATCCAGGCCATCGACGTCACCCAGCCGCTGCTCGCGCGGGTCGCGGGCGTGGCGAAACTCAAGCTCGACGTCATAGGCACCGACAAGAAGGACGAACTCGCCTTCCTCGGTGCCGACGAGGCGCGTGCGCTGCGCGCCGAACTGCTCGCTCGGGCGGCCGGTTTCGCGCCCGAGACCGCGCACGAGGTCGGCGAGGCACCGTCCCGGCAGATGCTGCGGGTACCGCCGGGCGTGCTCGCCGTCGCCCTGGTGCTGACCGGCGCGACCTGGGGGTGGCTCGTCGTCGCCGCCGTCGCGCTGCCGCTGCTGTGGACCGCCACCCACAGCCTGTGGACGGTGCTCGCCGCCGCCGTGCCGCTGCTCGGCGCGGCGGGCGCGAGCAGCGTGGGCCGGTTCGTCACCGAGTACGACTGGACCGTGGGCGAGTCGCCCGACGGGCTGCGCATCGACCACGGACTGCTGGACCGGGCGCACGAGACGGTGCCGCCGGGGCGGGTGCAGACCGTGCGCGTCGTCGAGCCGCTGCTGTGGCGGCGGCGGGGGTGGGTGCGCGTGGAGCTGGACGTGGCGGGGTCGTCCAACTCCCTGTTGCTGCCGGTCGCTCCGCGCGAGATCGCCGAGTCGGTCGTCGCGCGGGTGCTGCCCGGGGTGAGCGTGCCGCCGCGCGAGGCGCTCGTCCGGCCGCCGCGGCGCGCGCGGTGGTGCGTACCGCTCTGGTGGCGCGGCTACGGACTCGCCGTCACCGACGCGGTGTTCGCCGCCCGCCACGGGCTGCTGCGGCGGAGCCTGGCCCTGGTGCCGCACGCCAAGGTGCAGAGCGTACGGCTGGTGCAGGGGCCCTGGCAGCGGGCCCGGGGCGTCGCCGACGTCCACGTGGACACCGGGGCGAACAAGTCGGTGACGGCCCGTCTGAGGGACGCCGGCGAGGCGGCTGACCTGCTGCGGGCCCAGGCGGAGAGGTCCCGCACGAGCCGCCGGGACGCCCGCCCGGACCGCTGGATGGCATAGGGACACGGAGTGGCGCGGCACGGCGCGGTACGACGACGGGGCCCCGCACGTCGTCCGTGCGGGGCCCCGTCGGGGTGACCGGTGCCTCAGGAGACCGCGCTGCGCAGTCCCTGGACGTCGATCTGCTCCGTCTCGTCGTGCACCGTCAGGTCGATGACCTGTCCGACTCCGCGCGCGTCCTCGTCGGCGGGCTTGAACCCCGCCTCGGCCTCGGCCTTGTGCAGCGCGAGCGCCTCCTGCCCGACGACGTCGGCCAGGTCCTCGTTCTGCACGGCCTCCACGGCGGACCGTCCGGTGCCCTTCTGCGTGCCGAAGAAGTCGAAACCGCCCTCGGCCACCGGGCGCCGTACGGGCGCGGTCGGCGGTACGACCGCCACCGCGGTCGGCACGGTGAAGTGCCCGGAGGGCTGCCGTCCGGACCGGTCCGGGGCGGCGGCCGGGGCTGGGGAGGCGGTCGTGTGCTCGTGCTCGCCGACCGCCCCGGGCTGCCCCTCGGCCTCGTCCTCCTGCGTCTGCTCCGGCTTCCGCTTCCGCGGGGGCCCGGGACCGTCGTCCTCGGGGGTCCGGAACCCCTTCGGGGAGCCCTCCCGCTTCGGGGCGTCGTCGGTCTGCGCGGGTATGACGGGGTCGGCACCGTCGTCGGAGGAGTCGGAGGACCCGGCGGGCCCGGAGGACGCGGCGGAGTCCGAGGACCCGGCCGGCCCGGAGGACGCGGCGCTCCCGGAGGCTTCGGTGTCACCGGCCGCGGCGAACCGCGCCAGCGCCGCGCCGGCCCGCAGGAACAGCTTGGACCCCTCCGGCGAGAAGACCGCCGGAGCCTTCGGCTCCGTGCCGGTGTCCCCGCTCGCGGCCGCCTCCCCGGAGGCGGTCCCGTCCTCGGCCGCCGTCCCGCTCCCGTTCCTGGCCGCGGGCACGGACGCCGCCCCCGCGGGCGTCTCCGCCGGCCGCTCCTGAGCGGACCCCGCACCGGGCTCGGTCGCCGACGTCCCCGCCGGCAGCGCACGGGCCGGAACCGCGGCCTCGATCTCGAGCACCCGGCGGTCCTCCAGGACGCTCGCCCGGTCGGCCTCCGCCGCGGCGTACCGCCGCAGCAGCGCCGCGTGCTCGTTGCGCAGTCCGGCGAGCTCCGCGCGCTTGGCGCGCAGCCGCTGCTCCAGCTTCATGCGCAGCTCGCGCGACTCCTCGAGGTCGGACTCCAGTTCGGCGACCCGCTCCTCGAAGCGCCACTCGTCGCTCGCACGCGCGCGCGTCAGGTCGGCGACGCGTTTGCCCGCCTGGGTGTCCCAGTGCCGCATGACGACCGCGCCGACGACCGCCGTGACCGCGGCGGCCAGGGCCAGGACACGGAGCACCATCGGTTGCGTGAACACCCAGGGCCCCAGGGCGCAGACGACGGAGACGCCTGCGATCGCCGACGGGGGCAGCATCCTGTGCAGGGGAGGGGAATGACGGTGACGTCCACGTGGCATGGCCAGAAACTTACCGCGCGTAGGCGAATGATGGTGCCCCGCCCCGTAAAAACAAAGCCACGCCGAGGGTTTCACAGGACATCAGCGAACTCGGTCCGAACGTGAATAGACACACCGTCGGAATTATCAAGATCATTTTTTCTCCGACGTGTCCTCGGCTTCGAAAACGGCTCCGCCCCGGCGAAGTGAACCTCTCCCCCGGAGACGCCGTCCTAGAGGGCGCAATGTCGCCGGATGCCCGAATCGGCACCGGATCCAAGGTCTCTCGCGGAACCACGGGATGCGATGTCTGTCAGGACGGACGAGGAAACGCCGGGCCGGGTCCCGCGGCCCACGGACCGGCCGCGGGACGGTTTCCCCGTCCTCGTCGGCCGGGCCTGCGCCCTGGCGGGCCTCCTGGACGTCGCCGCGGGCACCCTCCCCCGCTTCCGGCACGACCGCGTGCACGCCGCCGAAGGACTGCCCGGCGCGCTCGGCCCGTTCGCGGCCGCCCTCTCGCTCGGTGCCGGGGTGCTGTTGCTGCTGCTCGCGCGCGGACTCGAACGGGGCGAGCGCCGGGCCTGGCGGGCCGCCGTCGTCCTGCTGCCGGTCGGCGCGGTCGCCCAGTTCGCCTACCGCCACTCCCTCCTGGGCGTCCTGGTCCCGCTCGCGCTGCTCGCTCCCCTGCTGCTCCACCGGGACCGGTTCGCGGCCCTGCCCGACCCGCGCAGCAGGTGGCGCGCGCTCGCCAACCTCGTCCTCATGGGGGCCGGTTCGCTGCTGCTGGGACTGGTCGTCGTCAGCGCCCACCCCGGCAGCCTGGTCGGCGACCCGAGCCTGGCCGACCGCCTCGCCCACGTGCTGTACGGCCTGTTCGGCCTCGAGGGCCCGGTCGACTACCGGGGCGACACCTCCTGGACGGTCGCCTTCTGCCTCGGCGCGCTCGGCCTGCTCACCGCCGTCACCACCGTCTTCCTGGCCCTCCGGCCCGAGCACCCGGCCGCCCGGCTCACCGAGGAGGACGAGAAGCGGCTGCGCGCCCTGCTCGCCCGGCACGGCGGCCGGCCCTCCCCGGGCCGCTCCGCACTGCGCCGCGACAAGGCCGTCGTCTTCTCCCCCAGCGGCAGGGCGGCGGTCACCTACCGCGTGGTCGGCGGGGTGATGATCGCCGACGGCGACCCGATCGGCGACGTCGCGGCCTGGCCCGGCGCCATCGAGCGCTTCATGGACGAGGCCAGGGCCCACTCCCGGACGCCCGCGGTCATGGGCTGCTCCGGGACCGGCGGCGAGGTGTGGGCCCGGGAGACCGGACTCGACGCCCTGGAACCCGGCGACGGGGCGGTCGTGGACGTCGGGGGTTCCTCCCCCACCGGCCGCGCGGTGCGCAAGGTGCGCCAGACGGTCGCGCGCATCGAGCGGACCGGTCGCGCGACCCGGGTACGACGCGTCCGTGACCTCGGCGGGGCCGAGCCGGACCGGATCCACCGGGCCGCCTCGGCGACCCGGCCCGCGGCGACCGCGTCGTCGCCACCGCGCACAAGGCCGGTGCCGGGCCGGGGAGGGACGAGTTGCTGACCGCGGCCGCGCTCCGGGCGGTCCCGCGCCCCTGCGCCCACCGGGCCGTCCACCGGTCCGCCGGCCACCGGACGGCGGCGACACGCTCCCGCGGCACGGCGGGGAGCACCGTCCGCACGGCCCGGGGGAACCGCCCGTCCGGCCTGGGGGCACCCGCGCACCGCCCTGGGCCTACGCTGAACATATGAGCAACCACAGCGGACGCCCCCGGGTCGCGGGCCTTCCTCACTGGGACCGCTGCGCGGTCATGGGGGTCGTGAACGTGACCCCCGACTCCTTCTCCGACGGCGGCCGCTGGTTCGACACGACGACCGCCGTGAAGCACGGCCTCGACCTGGTCAGCCAGGGCGCGGACCTGATCGACGTGGGCGGCGAGTCCACCCGCCCCGGCGCCACCCGCGTCGACGAGGCCGAGGAGCTCAAGCGCGTCATCCCCGTGGTCCGCGGCCTCGCCGCCGAGGGCGTCACGATCTCCGTCGACACCATGCGCGCGTCCGTCGCCGAACAGTCCCTCGCGGCCGGCGCCGCCCTCGTCAACGACGTCAGCGGCGGCCTCGCCGACCCCGCCATGATCGGCGTCGTCGCCGCCGCCGGCGCCCCCTTCGTCGTCATGCACTGGCGCGGCTTCCTGGAGGGCGGCAACGTCCGGGGCGCCTACACGGACGTCGTCACCGAGGTCGTGGACGAGCTGCGCGCACGCGTGGAGGCCGTTCTGGAGGGCGGCATCGCCGCCGACCGCGTGATCGTCGACCCCGGCCTCGGCTTCTCCAAGGACGCCGACCACGACCTCGCCCTCCTGGCCCGCCTCGACCGGCTCCTGGGCCTCGGCCACCCGCTGCTCGTCGCCGCCTCCCGCAAGCGGTTCCTCGGCCGCGTCCTGGCCGACCCGGACAGCGCGCTCCCGCCCGCCCGGGAACGCGACGCCGCCACCGCCGCCGTCTCCGCCCTCTCCGCGCAGGCCGGCGCGTGGGCGGTCCGCGTGCACGAGGTCCGCGCGACCGCCGACGCCGTGCGCGTCGTGCGCGCCGTCGAGCAGGCGCGCACACCGGACGGCACTCCCCCCGCGCCCGGCGCCCACGGCGCAGAAGGAGCCCGGTGAGCGCCCCCCACACCGACGTCGAGCAGGTCGAAGCCGCCAACACCGCCTTCTACGAGGCACTCGAGCGGGGTGACTTCGAGGAGGTGGCGTCACTCTGGCTCACCCCGGCCGACCTCGGCGTCGACGAGACGTACCACGACCCGGCGGACACCGGTGTGGTCTCCTGCGTGCACCCCGGCTGGCCCGTGCTCACCGGACGCGGCGAGGTCCTGAGGTCGTACGCCCTGATCATGGCGAACACCGACTACATCCAGTTCTTCCTCACCGACGTGCACGTCTCGGTCACCGGCGACACCGCCCTGGTCACCTGCACCGAGAACATCCTCAGCGGCGGTCCCGCCCCCGAGGCCGGCGAGGAGCTCGGCCCCCTGGTCGGGCAGATCGTCGTCGCCACCAATGTGTTCCGGCGCACCTCCGACGGCTGGAAGCTCTGGTCCCACCACGCCTCCCCGGTCCTCGCCGAGAACGACGAGGCGGAGGACGACGACACCCCCGCCTGAACGGGTAGGGGGAATCAGGGGAACACCTCGAGAACAAGGACCCCCGGCAAGGACGAGGCGCCCCCGGCGCCCCGGCTCCGTCGGTGCTCCCGGGTAGCCTCGACCTCGGGCCGGTGTGCCGCCCGCACACGGCACCGACCGGCCGGACCGACGACTGCAGGAGTGATTCGTGTGGATCGTGTCGCGCTGCGCGGCCTGAAGGCCCGCGGGTACCACGGTGTGTTCCCGAAGGAACGCGAGGAGGGCCAGACCTTCATCGTGGACCTCGTCCTCGGCCTGGACACCCGGCCGGCCGCGGCCGACGACGACCTGACCAGGACCGTGCACTACGGCATCGTCGCGGAGGAGGTCGTGGCGGTCGTCGAGGGCGAGCCCGTCAACCTCATCGAGACCCTCGCCGAGCACATCGCCCAGGTCTGTCTGAAGCACGACGGGGTCCAGGAGGTCGAGGTCTGCGTCCACAAACCGGACGCGCCGATCACCGTGCCCTTCGACGACGTGACCGTCACCATCACCCGGAGCCGCGTATGACCAGGCCGTTCACCGAGGGCCCCACCGACCCGACCGTTCAGCCCGTCCCCGCCTCCGTGGTCGAGCAGGTCGACGCCGCCGACACCACCCTGCAGAACCCGAAACGGGCCGTGGTCTCCCTCGGCGCCAACCTCGGCAACCGCCTGGAGACCCTCCAGGGGGCCGTCGACGCCCTGGAGGACACCCCGGGCGTCCGCGTCAAGGCCGTCTCACCGGTGTACGAGACGGAGCCGTGGGGCGTCGAGCCCGGCAGCCAGCCCTCGTACTTCAACGCGGTCGTGGTGCTGAGGACCACCCTGCCCCCGTCCTCCCTGCTGGAGCGGGCGCACGCCGTCGAGGAGGCCTTCCGCCGGGTCCGGGACGAGCGCTGGGGCCCCCGCACCCTCGACGTGGACATCGTCTCCTACGCGGACGTCCGCTCCGACGACCCGCACCTCACGCTCCCCCACCCCCGCGCCCACGAACGCGCCTTCGTGCTCGCGCCCTGGCACGACGTCGACCCCGGGGCGGAGCTCCCCGGCCGCGGGCCGGTCGGCGAACTCCTCGACGCGGTCACCCGCGAGGGCGTGACTCTCCGCGAGGACCTGGAACTCCGGCTGCCCGAGTAGCCGTTAAGGTCGACACGACCACATTCCGGGGCACCGGGGAATCCGAAGGGACACCGTGAAACAGCTGCGCATCAGGGTGCTGGCCGGCGTCTTCGCCGTCGCCGGGATCCTGTCCTGGGCCGGCGCCCGCCTCTGGAACTCCTTCGGGACCCTGCCGAGCGTGCCCGTGGCCGCGCCCATCGTCCTGGCGCTGATCGCCGTGGTCCTCGCGGCCACGGCGCTCTCGCTGCGCGCCCGCCTCAAGGACCAGCGCGAGCGGCGGCCCGAGGCCAAGGGCGTGGACCCGCTGATGGCGGCCCGCGCGGTCGTCTTCGGCCAGGCCAGCGCCCTGGTCGCCGCCCTCGTCGCCGGCATGTACGGCGGCACGGGCGTCTTCCTCCTGGAGTCCCTGGACATCCCCGCCCGCCGCGACCAGGCCGTCTACGCCGGCTTCTCGGTCCTGGCGGGCATCGCCGTCATAGCGGCGGCCATCTTCCTGGAGCGCGTCTGCAAGCTCCCGGAGGACGACGAGAACGACGGGGCGGGGGCCGCCCCGGCCGGGTGAGACGGTCGGAGGCGACCGTCAGCGCGCCATGATCAGGCTCATCGCCTCGTTGCGCGTCGCCGCGTCCCGCAGCTGGCCGCGCACCGCAGAGGTGAGGGTCTTGGCACCGGGCTTGCGGATACCGCGCATCGACATGCACATGTGCTCGCACTCCACGACCACGATCACTCCGCGCGGCTCCAGGATCTCCATCAGGGAGTCCGCGATCTGCGTGGTGAGCCGTTCCTGCACCTGCGGACGCCGGGCGTAGACGTCCACGAGCCGGGCCAGCTTGGACAGGCCCGTGATCTTCCCGCTGGTGGCCGGGATGTACCCGACGTGCGCCACGCCCCGGAACGGCACCAGGTGGTGCTCACAGGTCGAGTACACCTCGATGTCCTTCACGAGCACCATCTCGTCGTGGCCGATGTCGAACGTGGTCGTCAGCACGTCCTCGGGCTTCTGCCACAGACCGGCGAATATCTCCCTGTACGCCCGCGCCACCCGCGCCGGTGTCTCCTGAAGTCCCTCGCGGTCGGGGTCCTCGCCGACCGCGATCAGGAGTTCGCGTACGGCGTTCTCGGCCCGCTTCTCGTCGAACTCGCCGAGGGGGACTGCGCCGTCCAGCGTCACGGGGTCGGTCATGGGGTGCCTCGTTCCTGTGCCTTCGTACGTGAGGGGGCACGCGTCTCAACTACGGGTACGCACATGCCGCGCCCCCCAGGCTAGAACCAGGGGGGCGCGGCAGTCATTCCGGCCCCGGTGGGGCCGGCGGGAGCTCCGGATCAGCTCTCGGGGCGGTCCTCCGTGGCCCGCTCGGGCGCCGGGGCGGGTTCCGCCGCGGTGCTCTTGGCGGTGGTGATCGCCGGCGTCGCGCCGTTCGCGCCGTTCGTCAGGGCCAGCTCCTTGGGGGAGAGCACCGGCGGACGGGTGGACGGCGTACGGCGCGAGGAACCGGTCCACGCGGGCCGCGGCGGGCGCTTGACGATCGGGGCGAAGATCTCGGCGATCTCCTCCTTGCCCAGGGTCTCCCGCTCCAGGAGGGCCAGGACGAGGTTGTCGAGGACGTCGCGGTTCTCGACGAGGATCTCCCACGCCTCGTTGTGCGCGGTCTCGATGAGCTTCTTGACCTCCTCGTCGACCAGCGCGGCGACCTCTTCCGAGTAGTCGCGCTGGTGAGCCATCTCACGTCCGAGGAAGGGCTCGGTGTTGTCGCCGCCGAACTTGATCGCGCCGAGACGCTCGGTCATGCCGTACTGCGTGACCATCGCGCGGGCCAGTCCGGTGGCCTTCTCGATGTCGTTGGCGGCACCGGTGGTCGGGTCGTGGAAGACGAGCTCCTCGGCCGCGCGGCCGCCCAGCATGTAGGCGAGCTGGTCCAGCATCTCGTTGCGGGTCGTGGAGTACTTGTCCTCGTCCGGCAGCACCATCGTGTAGCCGAGGGCGCGGCCCCGGGACAGGATGGTGATCTTGTGGACGGGGTCGGAGTTCGGGGAGGCCGCCGCGACCAGGGCGTGACCGCCCTCGTGGTACGCGGTGATCTTCTTCTCCTTGTCCGACATGATCCGGGTCCGCTTCTGCGGGCCCGCGACCACGCGGTCGATCGCCTCGTCCAGCATCTTGTTGTCGATCAGCTTCTGGTCGCTGCGGGCGGTCAGGAGCGCGGCCTCGTTCAGCACGTTGGCCAGGTCCGCACCGGTCATGCCGGGGGTGCGGCGGGCGACGGCCGACAGGTCGACGTCCGGGGCGACCGGCTTGCCCTTCTGGTGGACCTTGAGGATCTCCAGGCGGCCCTGCATGTCGGGACGGTCGACCGCGATCTGGCGGTCGAAGCGGCCGGGGCGCAGGAGGGCCGGGTCGAGGATGTCCGGGCGGTTCGTGGCGGCGATGAGGATCACGCCGCCCTTCACGTCGAAGCCGTCCATCTCGACGAGGAGCTGGTTCAGGGTCTGCTCGCGCTCGTCGTGACCACCGCCGAGGCCGGCGCCGCGGTGGCGGCCGACCGCGTCGATCTCGTCGACGAAGACGATCGCGGGCGCGTTGGCCTTGGCCTGCTCGAACAGGTCACGGACCCGGGAGGCACCGACACCGACGAACATCTCGACGAAGTCGGAACCGGAGATCGAGTAGAAGGGGACACCGGCCTCGCCCGCGACGGCACGCGCGAGCAGGGTCTTGCCGGTGCCGGGCGGGCCGTAGAGCAGCACGCCCTTGGGGATCTTGGCGCCGACGGCCTGGAACTTCGCCGGCTCCTGCAGGAACTCCTTGATCTCGTGGAGTTCCTCGACCGCCTCGTCCGAGCCCGCGACGTCGGCGAACGTCGTCTTCGGGGTGTCCTTGGTGATGAGCTTCGCCTTGGACTTGCCGAAGTTCATGACGCGGGAGCCGCCGCCCTGCATCTGGTTCATCAGGAACAGGAAGACGACCACGATCAGGACGAACGGCAGCAGCGACAGCAGAATGCTCACGAACGGGTTCTGCTTGGACGGCGAGACCGTGTAGCCGTCCGGGATCTGCTCGTTCTGGAACTTGTCCTGCAGCGTGTTGGCGATGGTGACGCCCTGGTCACCGATGTAGCTCGCCTGGATCTTCGAGCTGTCCTCGACCTTGACGCCGTCCTTGAGCTGGACCTTGATGGTCTGCTCGTCACCGGTGGTCAGCTTGGCCGACTCGACCTTGTTCTCATTGATCGCCTGGACGACCTGGCCCGTGTCCACCGTCTTGTAGCCGCCGGACGAGCCGACGACCTGCATCAACACGACCACGGCAAGGACGGCCAGCACGATCCACATGACCGGCCCACGGAAGTATCGCTTCACGTCCATCCATACGGAGCGGTGCCGCCCCGTCCCTCCTGCCATAGTGAGTTTGATAAAGGCTGTTCTTCGGACGGTACCCCAGCATTGTCCCCCGAAGCTGCGTGGGACGGCCGGCAAACGCGTCTACGCATGCTCCAACGCCGCCGAGCCCGCTGGGGTTCCCGATCACCGTACGGCGGACGGGTCCCGGGACTCAGCCGCCGTAGACGTGGGGCGCGAGCGTACCGACGAACGGGAGGTTGCGGTACTTCTCGGCGTAGTCGAGGCCGTAGCCGACGACGAACTCGTTGGGGATGTCGAACCCGGCCCATTCCACGTCGATGGCGACCTTGGCGGCCTCGGGCTTGCGCAGCAGCGTGCACACCTTGAGGGAGGCGGGCTCGCGCGAGCCGAGGTTGGAGATCAGCCAGGACAGGGTCAGGCCGGAGTCGATGATGTCCTCGACGATGAGGACGTGCTTGCCCTTGATGTCGGTGTCGAGGTCCTTGAGGATCCGCACCACACCGGAGGACTGGGTGCCCGCCCCGTACGAGGATACGGCCATCCAGTCCATGGTGACGGGGGTGGACAGCGCCCGGGCGAGGTCGGCCATGACCATCACCGCGCCCTTGAGGACGCCGACGAGCAGCAGGTCCTTGCCCGCGTACTCCGCGTCGATCTTCGCGGCCAGCTCCGCCAGCTTGGCGTCGATCTCTTCCTTGGTGATGAGCACCTTCTCGAGGTCGGCACCCATGTCTTTCGCGTCCACCCGCATCACTTTCGGTCGTCCCACCGGCTGCCCCGTACGTCCGCGACGCTGCCGGGGGTGAGGATTCAGCCTTGCCGAATCACCAGTCTGCCACCCTGGCGCCGGACGACGACTTTGCCGGGGAGGTTGATGGCCCCCTGTCCGCGCCAGCCGGTGATCAGCCGGTCCACTTCCTCGATGTGGCGGGCGAACAGCGAGCCGGCCGGGGCGCCGGCCTCGATGGCGGCGCGGCGCAGCACGCGGCGGCGCACGGCGGGCGGCAGGGCGTGGAGTCCGGCGCACTCCAGGCGGCCGTCGGCGTCGCGGACGCCGGCCACCGCCCGGCCGGCCCAGGCGTCGAGGGCGTCGGCGTCGTCGCGGGAGAGCTGGGCCGTACGGGCGAGGGCCTCGACGACCCCCTTGCCGAGGGCCTTCTCCAGGGCGGGCAGGCCCTCGTGGCGCAGGCGGGAGCGGGTGTAGGCCGGGTCGGCGTTGTGCGGGTCGTCCCAGACGGGGAGGGACTGGGCCATGCAGGCCGTGCGGGCGGTCTGCCGGTCGAGCTGGAGGAAGGGGCGCCGGTAACGGCCGCCGGCCCCCGAGACCGCGGCCATTCCGGACAGGGAGCGGATGCCGGAGCCGCGGGCGAGCCCCAGCAGGACGGTCTCGGCCTGGTCGTCCCGGGTGTGGCCGAGCAGGACGGCGGCGGCGCCGTGCCGTTCGGCGGCGGCGTCGAGGGCGGCGTAGCGGGCGTCCCGGGCGGCGGCCTCGGGCCCGCCCTCGCGGCCGACGCTGACGGCGGCGGACTCGACGGGGTCCAGGCCGAGTTCGCGCAGGCGCTGGACGACCTCGGCGGCGCGCAGGTCGGAGCCGGCCTGGAGGCCGTGGTCGACGGTGACACCGCCGGCACGGACGCCGAGCCGGGGGGCCTCGAAGGCGAGGGCGGAGGCGAGGGCCATGGAGTCGGCGCCGCCGGAGCAGGCCACGAGCACGAGCGGGGAGGGGGGACGCTCGTCCGGGGCTTGGCCGGGGGTCCGGCCGTGGTCGTCGAGGATGTCGTTCAGGACGCGGCGGACCGCCAGGCGTATCGCCGCGACCGCAGGATGGGGACCCATGTCCGGTTCCCTTCATGAAGTTTTCGGGGGGTGAACCCGATGCCGGTCACTCAGAGTGTGTAGATGGTGACAGAACCGGGCCGTTCCTCGAGCATTGCACGCCTACCCGTGACTCACGGTCCCTCGGACGGGTGATTGAAGGGACGTCCGCATGCCGTCGGCCTGTTTCGCTTCGCGGGGTGCGCGGGTCTCACGCGTCGGGCTTGCGGTGCACCCGTGTGATCCAGTCCGCCGGTTTGGCGATCTCCGCCTTGGTGGGGAGCGTGTTCGGCGAGGTCCACACCCGGTTGAAGCCGTCCATGCCGACCTCCTCCACGACGGCGCGCACGAAGCGTTCGCCGTCGCGGTACTGGCGGAGCTTGGCGTCCAGGCCGAGCAGCTTGCGCAGGGCCAGGTCCAGGCGGGAGGCGCCCTTGGCGCGGCGCTGCTGGAACTTCTCGCGGATCTCGGCGACGCTCGGCACCACCTCGGGGCCGACGCCGTCCATCACGAAGTCGGCGTGGCCCTCCAGCAGGGACATCACGGCGGTGAGGCGGCCGAGGATCTCGCGCTGGGCGGGGGTCTGCACGAGCTCGACGAGGGAGCGCCCGTCGTCGCCCTCCTCGCCCTCGGGACGGCCGCCGACGAGGGACTGGGCGGCTTCGCGGACGCGTTCCAGGACGGTCATGGGGTCGACGTCGGTCTCCCCCAGGAACGACTGGACCTCGCCCTCCAGGTGGTCCCGCAGCCAGGGCACGGCGGTGAACTGGGTGCGGTGGGTCTCCTCGTGCAGGGTCACCCACAGACGGAAGTCGTGCGGTTCCACGTCGAGTTCGCGTTCGACGTGGACGATGTTGGGCGCGACGAGCAGCAGCCGTCCGCCGCCGTTCTCCCCCGCGGGGAGGTCGCGGGTGGCGGGGGCGAAGGTCTCGTACTGGCCGAGGACGCGGGAGGCGAGGAAGGACAGCAGCATGCCCAGCTCCACGCCGGTGACCTTGCCGCCGACGGCGCCGAGGACCGCGTTGCCGGGGCTGTTGCCGCGGCGCTCCTGCATCTTGTCGAGGAGCGGTTTGAGCAGTTCGCGGAAGCCCGCGACGTTGGCCCGGACCCAGCCGGGGCGGTCGACGACGAGGACGGGCGTGTCGTGGGTCTCCTCGGTGCCCAGGCGGGTGAAGCCCCGGACGTGCTCCTCCGAGGCCTTCGCGTGCCGGCGCAGCTCCGCGACGACGGCCCGGGCCTCGTCGCGGCTCACGTCGGGGCCCGGCCGCATGAGCCGGGTCGCGGTCGCGACCGCGAGATTCCAGTCGACCATCCCGGAAGAGGCAGCACCACCGATGCTCGTCATGCGTCAACGGTACGTGAGTGCCCGGGGTTGGGGCAGGGCGGCGAGGCAGCCGGGGCGGGCGGTCACCGGCAGCCGCACGCCGCCAGTGCCGTGGCCGCTCCGTCCAGGGCGGACTGGGCCGCCGCCGGACCGGTGGTGCCGTTCGCCAGGAAGGCGAAGGCCAGCAGCCGGCCGTCCTTGTCGACGACGGTGCCCGCCAGGGAGTTGACGCCGGTGAGCGTGCCGGTCTTGGCGCGTACGACACCGGCCGCCCCGTCGGCGTAGCGGCCGGCGAGGGTGCCGGTGAAGCCGGCCACGGGCAGCCCGGTGAGGACGGGGCGCAGCTCGGGGTGGGCGGGGTCACCGGCCTTCACGAGCAGGGCGGTGAGGAGGTCGGCGGTGAGCCGGTCGCCCCGGTCGAGGCCGCTGCCGTCCTTGAAGACGGCGCCCTTCACGGGGAGGCCGAGCTTCTTCAGCTGGGCGGTGACGGCCGCGCCGGCGCCGGCGAAGTCGGCGTTCCTGCCGGTCGCGAGGGCGGTGTGGCGGGCGAGGGCCTCGGCGAGGTCGTTGTCGCTGTGGGTCAGCATCCGTTCGACGAGGACGGCCAGCGGCGGCGAGGAGACCGTGGCGAGGGTGCCGGCGCGGGTGGTGGCCTTCGACGGGCCGGGGGGCGTGGCCTTGATGCCGTGCTCCCCGAGGAACCCGCCGAACTTGCGTGCGGCGTCGGCCGCCGGGTCGGCGACGCGCGGGGCGGGGCCGCTGGTGGAGTCGTCGGTGCGGGCCTCGTCGACCATCAGGGGGGTGACGGCGGCGAGGTTGGGGTTGACCCCGATCGGGTGGACCGTGGTGCCCCGGTAGAGGGTCGTGTCGTAGGAGAGGGTCACCTCGCGCACGCCCCGCTTGGCCAGGGCGGCGGCGGTGCGCCCGGCGAGGTCGCGCAGGCCGGCGAGGTCGCCGGTCTCCTTGCGGGCGGTGAGGGTGGGGTCGCCGCCGCCGACCAGGACGACCTCCCCGGTGTCGGGTTCGTAGACGGCGCGGGTGGTGAGGCGGTGGTCGGCGCCCATCGCGGAGAGCGCGGCGACGCCGGTGGCGATCTTCGTGGTCGAGGCGGGGACGAGCGCGTCGCCGGCGCCGGTGCCGTACAGCCGCTTCCCGGTGGTCACGTCGACCACCGCGGCGGAGTGGCGGCCGAGCGCCGGGGTCTTCAGCAGCGGGCCCAGGACGTCGGTGAGCGCCTTGCCGCCGGGCGCCGTCCGCACGGCGGTGGCGGTGCCGCCGAGGCCGGTGAGCACGGAGGCGGCCGGCGGGGCGGTCCGGGGCCCGCGGGGCGGCGTGCCGGCGTGGGCACGGGCGCGACCGTGATCTGCGCCACGCGCGGCTTCCAGGGCCACGGCCCGGTCCCGCTCGGCCGTACGCTGACCGGTGGAGTCCCAGGGACCGGCGGCGGTCACCACACCCGCGGCCAGCGCCAGACCGGCGGTGGCGGCGGTCGCGGTGAACTGCCAGGTCTTCGGCCGTACGACCCGCGGGACCCGCGGTGACCCCGGCCGGTCCGGCCGCGCGGACCGCGGCCCGGCGGCCGCGGCGACGCGCGCGAGGCGCGGTCGTACGGTCTCCGCGGCCCGGGCGAGACGCGGTCGCACGGCGTCCGCGATCCGCACCACGTGCGGTCCCGCGGCCCGCCACGGCCTCAGCTCCGGCACGACCACCAGCCCCTTTCGCGAACACACACCTGCGTGAGGGACACTTAACCACCAGAACTATGTGCTGATCATGGAGGAGCCACCGGTGGAGTTCGACGTCACGATCGAGATCCCGAAGGGTTCGCGGAACAAGTACGAGGTGGACCACGAGACGGGTCGGATCCGCCTGGACCGTCGACTCTTCACCTCGACCGCCTACCCGACCGACTACGGCTTCGTCGAGAACACCCTCGGCGAGGACGGCGACCCGCTGGACGCGCTGGTCATCCTGGACGAGCCGACGTTCCCCGGCTGCCTGATCCGCTGCCGCGCGATCGGCATGTTCCGCATGACGGACGAGGCCGGCGGCGACGACAAGCTGCTGTGCGTCCCGGCGACCGACCCGCGCGTGGAGCACCTGCGGGACATCCACCACGTGTCCGAGTTCGACCGCCTGGAGATCCAGCACTTCTTCGAGGTCTACAAGGACCTGGAGCCGGGCAAGTCGGTCGAGGGCGCCAACTGGGTGGGCCGGGTGGACGCCGAGGCCGAGATCGAGCGGTCCTACAAGCGCTTCGAGGAGCAGGGCGGCCACTGAGCCGCCGCCCCGCACGGACAGCGGGACGGGCCGCACGCGCACGCGTGCGGCCCGTCCCGCTGTCCGTGCGCATACTGAGGCGATACGGGGCAGGCTTACGGACGGTGCGGTACGTCGTACAGGGAGCGCAAGGCAAGTGACGGACGCGGAGGACCGCAAGCCGCAGTCGGACGAGGCGAGGAGTGCCTTCGCGCCTCCCGCGGGTCTGGCGGCACCGGCCGAGGCCGAGTCGGCGACGACGTCCGAGTTCGCGGTTCCCGAGGGGCTGGCCGTCCCGAAGACCGGTCCGGACTCCGAGACGACCTCCGAGTTCGCCCTTCCGAAGGGGCTGGACGTGGCCCCGCCGCAGCCGGCCGAGACGGAGGGGTCGGCGTTCAGCCCGCCGAGCACCTACAGCGCGAAGCAGCCGCCGCCGGCGTTCACCCCGCCGAGCGGGATACCGCTCGTCAGCCTGACCAAGGACGTGCCCTGGCAGGACCGGATGCGCACGATGCTGCGCATGCCGGTGGCCGAGCGGCCGGCGCCGGAGCCCGTGCAGCGGCACGACGAGGCCGGGCCGGCGGTGCCGCGCGTCCTCGACCTGACCCTGCGGATCGGGGAGCTGCTGCTGGCCGGCGGTGAGGGCGCCGAGGACGTGGAGGCGGCGATGTTCGCCGTGTGCCGCTCCTACGGCCTGGACCGCTGCGAGCCCAACGTCACCTTCACCCTGCTGTCGATCTCCTACCAGCCGTCCCTGGTCGACGACCCGGTGACCGCCTCCCGCACGGTGCGCCGCCGCAGCCCCGACTACACCCGGCTGGCGGCCGTGTACCGGCTGGTGGACGACCTCAGCGACGGCGAGACGCACGTCTCCCTGGAGGAGGCCTACCGGCGGCTGGCGGAGATGCGCCGCAACCGGCACCCGTACCCCGGCTGGGTGCTGACCGGGGCGAGCGGGCTGCTCGCGGGGGCCGCCTCGGTGCTCGTCGGCGGTGGCTTCCCGGTGTTCGTGGCCGCCGCGGTCGGCGCGATGCTCGGCGACCGGCTGGCCTGGCTGTGCGCGGGGCGCGGGCTGCCGGAGTTCTACCAGTTCACGGTGGCCGCGATGCCGCCGGCCGCGATCGGGGTGATGCTGACGCTGGCGCACGCGGACGTGAAGGCGTCCGCGGTGATCACCGGTGGGCTGTTCGCGCTGCTGCCCGGACGGGCGCTGGTGGCGGGCGTGCAGGACGGTCTGACCGGCTTCTACATCACCGCGTCCGCGCGTCTGCTGGAGGTCCTGTACTTCTTCGTGGGCATCGTGGTCGGGGTGCTGACGGTGCTGTACTTCGGCGTGCAGCTGGGCGCCAAGCTGAACCCGGACGCGGAACTCGGCGTCTCCGAGCGGCCGGTGTGGCAGATCACCGCGTCGATGCTGCTGTCGCTGACCTTCGCGGTGCTGCTCCAGCAGGAACGGTCCACCGTGCTGATGGTGACCCTGAACGGCGGGGTCGCGTGGGTGGTGTACGGGGCGATGCACTACGCGGGCGGCATCTCGCCGGTGGCGTCCACGGCCGTGGCGGCGGGTGTGGTGGGCCTGTTCGGGCAGCTGCTGGCCCGGTACCGGTTCGCCTCCGCGCTGCCGTACACCACGGCGGCGATCGGACCGCTGCTGCCCGGTTCCGCCACGTACTTCGGCCTGCTGGGCATCGCCCAGAGCGAGGTCGACTCGGGGCTGGTGTCCCTCACCAAGGCCGTGGCGCTGGCCATGGCCATCGCGATCGGGGTGAACCTCGGGTCGGAGATCTCGCGCCTGTTCCTGCGGATCGGCTCCGCGGAGAAGCGCCGGGCGGCGAAGCGGACGCGGGGCTTCTGACCGCCCCGCGTCCGGCCGGTTCCGGTTCAGTAACCGCCGTTGTACGGCTGCTGCTGGTTGTAGCCCTGGTTCTGCCCCTGGCCCGGGCCCTGCTGCGGGTACTGGCCGTAGCCGTACGGCTGCTGGGGCGCCTGCTGGGGCCGGGGGTGCTGCTGCGGGTAGCCCTGGTCGCCGTAGGGCTGGTGGACGGCCTGCTGGGGCGGCTGCGGGTCGGGGGTGATGCGGCGCAGCTGGGTCGTGGCGTCGTCCATGACGGGGGCCTGGGGGTGCTGTGCGTACCGCGGCTGCTGCGGGGCGACCGGTGCCTCGGCGGCGGCGCGCTTCTTCTTGCCGCGTTCGCGCAGGTACTCGACGATGATCGGGACCACGGAGAGGAAGACGATCAGGATGAGGATCGCCTCGACGTTGGTCTTGATGAACTCGATCTGGCCGAGCCAGTACCCGGCGACGGTGACGCCGGTTCCCCAGGCGATGCCGCCGACGACGTTGTACACGAGGAACGTGCGGTACTTCATGCGGCCGGCGCCGGCCACGATGGGGGCGAAGGTGCGCACGATCGGGACGAAGCGGGCCAGGACGATCGCCTTGGGGCCGTACTTCTCCATGAACTCGTGGGCCTTCTCCAGGTTCTCCTGTTTGAAGAGCTTGGAGTTCGGCCGGTTGAACAGCCTGGGCCCGAAGAACTTGCCGATCGTGTAGCCGACCTGGTCGCCGGTGACGGCGGCGATCACGATCAGCGTGCACACCAGCCACAGCGGCTGGCTGATGTAGTTGCCCTCGGCCACGAAGAGCCCCGCCGTGAACAGCAGGGAGTCACCGGGCAGGAACGCGAAGAGTCCGGATTCCGCGAAGACGATCAGCAGGATGCCGGGGAGGCTGAAGGTCTCGATCAGGTAGTCCGGGCTCAGCCACTCGGGGCCGAGCGCAAGCGTGGTCACGGGGATGTGGCTCCTGCTGCTGGGGGGTAGGGGCTGGGCCTGGCTGCCCAAATTATGAACGCGGCCACTCGGGCCCAGGTTCCGTGGGGTACCCAGCATGCCCTGTCCCCCGCCCCGGACAAAGCCGTGGGCCGCCGGCCGTGGCGGATCACGGGCGGCGGCCCTGGCCCGGAGGGGGCGTCGGCACCGCCCCGGGAGGGGCGGCGGCCCCTGCCCGGGAGCGGCCGGGCCGGGACGTCACGCGGTGTGCCGGACGGCGTTCGCGAGGATCGCGTCGCGCATGTAGGCGGCGAGGCCCGGCTTGGCGGCGTCGATGTTCCGCGTGAAGCGCTCGTCCGAGACGTACATCTCGCCCAGGCAGGTGTGCATCTCGTACCCGCAGTCGTAGTGGTTGCGGGCGATGCCCTGCCGGTGGTCCTCGGCGGCGTCCATGGCCGCCTCGGAGTCGGCGGGCTCACCGGCCTCCATGAGGGCGACGAAGCGCCGGGTGAGCTCGTCGGCCTCGTCCTGGATGCGCTGCCAGTCCTCCTTGGTGTACGAGGCGGCCCGCTGCTGCGACTGGCGGTAGGCGTCGGTGTCGCCCCAGCGTTCCTGGACCTCCTCCTGGTACTGGTCGGGGTCGAAGTCCCCGAAGACCTCGAACTTCTCCTCGGGGGTGAGGTTGATGCCCATGTTGCGTGCCTCCATGGCGTGTTCGACGGCCGCCACCATCTTCTGCAGCTTCTCGATCCGGCCGGTCAGCAGTTCGTGCTGGCGGCGCAGGTGCGCGCGCGGGTCCGCGTCCGGGTCGTCGAGCAGGGCGGCGACCTCGTCGAGCGGGAAGCCGAGCTCCCGGTAGAACAGGATCTGCTGCAGCCGGTCGAGGTCGGCGTCGCCGTAACGCCGGTGGCCCGCGCGGCTGCGCTCGCTCGGGACGAGCAGGCCGATGTCGTCGTAGTGGTGCAGGGTGCGCACCGTGACCCCGGCGAAGCCGGCCACCTGTCCCACGGAGTAGCTCACTTCCGCTCCCTTCTCGGTACGCACTCCACCCTGGGTCCTCACGCCACGTGAGGTGCAAGCCGGTTCCGCTCGAATGTTGCGCCGGGTTTGCCCCTTTGGTCCGTTTAACGTGTGCGCGTGGCCCAGGACAGCGCACACCAGTCACCCTCCACCGCCCCGGCGGCCGAGGCACGCGCCCTGCTGCCGACCGTCGTCCCGGCGCTGCTCGTGGGCGTGGTGGCGAGCCTGGTCCTGCTGGGGGTGAGCACCGCGGCCGAGGAGCTGCAGGACGTGCTGTGGCGGGACCTGCCGGACGCCCTGGGGGTCGGCCGGTACTCCGTGCTGTGGATGTCCGTGATGCTCGTCGCCACCGGGATCGCGGTCGGGCTGGTGGTGTGGAAGGTTCCGGGGCACGCCGGCCCCGACCCGGCGACCACCGGTCTCGACGCCCCCGTGCTGCCGCCCGCGGTGCTGCCGGGGCTGCTGCTGGCGACCGCGTTCGTGCTGGCCGGCGGGCCGAGCCTCGGGCCGGAGAACCCGATCATCACCGTGAACGTCTCCCTGGCGGTCTGGCTGGGCGCGAAGGCGGTCCCCCGGGCCCCGGAACGCGGCTGGGTGGCGCTGGCGGAGGCGGCGACGATCGGCGCGCTGTTCGGTACGCCGGTGGCCGCGGCGCTGGTCATCTCCGAGGCGCTGGCCGGGCAGCGGATCGAGGGACGGCTGTGGGACAGCCTCTTCGCGCCGCTGGCCGCCGCGGGGGCCGGCGCGCTCACCACCGCGCTGGTGTCGCGGCCGAACTTCGACCTGCACCTCCCGTCGTTCGGCCGGCCCGGCTGGGGCGACCTGCTGGCGGCGCTCGTGATCGCCCCGGTGGGCGCGCTGCTCGGCATGTGCGCCGTGTACGCCTTCCCGTACGTCCACGGGGCGTTCCGGCGGCTGCGGCACCCGATGCTGCTGCTCCCGGCCGGCGGGGTGGTGCTGGGCGCCCTGGCGGCCCTGGGCGGACACCTGACGCTGTTCAAGGGGCTCGACGAGATCGCGGAGCTGGCGCACGATCCCGAGGGGTGGTCGGCCGGCGAGTTCGCCACGATGACGGTGGTGAAGCTGGCGGCGCTGCTCGTCGCCGCCTCCTGCGGCTTCCGGGGCGGGCGGATCTTCCCGGCGGTGTTCGTCGGCACGGCGCTCGGGCTGTGCGCGCACGCGCTCGTGTCCGGGGTGCACCCGGCGGTGGGCGTGTCGGCGGGGGTGCTGGGGATCCTGCTGGCCATCACCCGGCAGGGCTGGGTGAGCCTGTTCGTCGCCGCCGTCCTGGTCGCCTCGCCGGGGATCCTCACGCTCCTGTGCCTCGCCTCCCTGCCGGCCTGGCTGCTGGTCACCGGACGCCCGCAGATGCAGCTGCGGGCGGACGGGACGGCGGTCCGGTGACCGCCGTCCCGCTCCCGCCCTCGTTCCCCCACCCGATCCCGAGACCCGGAGGCGTCCGTGCCGCTCCACGAAGGCCCGCAGCACGACGGGCAGCACCTGTCCGTCAACCCCTTCCTCGGACCGGCCAACCCGGTCGGGGACATGACCGAGGCACCGCCCAGGCACCGGCTGCCCGCCACGCCCGTGGCGCCCTCGACGGCGTATCAGCTGGTGCACGACGAGCTGATGCTGGACGGCAACGCGCGGCTGAACCTGGCCACCTTCGTCACCACCTGGATGGAGCCGGAGGCCGGTGCGCTGATGGCGGAGTGCCGGGACAAGAACATGATCGACAAGGACGAGTACCCGCGCACCGCCGAGCTGGAGCGGCGCTGTGTGGCGATGCTCGCGGACCTGTGGCACGCGCCCGACCCGTCGGCGGCCGTGGGCTGCTCGACGACCGGGTCGAGCGAGGCGTGCATGCTCGCGGGGATGGCGCTGAAGCGGCGCTGGGCGCTCGGGAACGCCGACCGGTACCCGTCGCGGGACACCCGGCCGAACCTCGTCATGGGCGTCAACGTGCAGGTCTGCTGGGAGAAGTTCTGCACCTACTGGGAGGTGGAGGCCCGTCAGGTCCCCATGGAGGGCGAGCGGTTCCACCTCGACCCGCGGGCCGCCGCCGAGCTGTGCGACGAGAACACCATCGGGGTCGTCACCGTCCTGGGCTCCACCTTCGACGGGTCGTACGAGCCGGTCGCGGAGGTGTGCGCGGCGCTGGACGAGCTCCAGGAGCGCACCGGTCTCGACGTCCCGGTGCACGTCGACGGGGCGTCCGGCGCGATGGTCGCGCCCTTCCTCGACGAGGACCTGGTGTGGGACTTCCGCCTCCCGCGCGTGGCGTCGATCAACACCTCGGGGCACAAGTACGGGCTGGTCTACCCGGGCGTCGGCTGGGCGCTGTGGCGGGACGCGGACGCGCTGCCGGAGGAACTGGTCTTCCGGGTGAACTACCTGGGCGGTGACATGCCGACCTTCGCGCTGAACTTCTCCCGGCCGGGCGCGCAGGTCGTGGCGCAGTACTACACGTTCCTGCGGCTGGGCCGCGAGGGCTACCGGGCCGTGCAGCAGGCCGCGCGGGACGTGGCCGGGGGCCTCGCCGCGCGGATCGAGGCGCTCGGCGGCTTCCGGCTGCTGACCCGGGGCGACCGGCTGCCGGTGTTCGCGTTCACGACCGCCGACGACGTGACGGCGTACGACGTGTTCGACGTCTCCCGACGGATGCGGGAGCACGGCTGGCTGGTGCCCGCGTACGCCTTCCCGGCGAACCGCCAGGACCTGTCGGTGCTGCGGGTGGTGTGCCGCAACGGCTTCTCCGAGGACCTCGCCGACCTGTTCGCCGAGGACCTGGCCCGGCTGCTGCCGGAGCTGCGCCGGCAGCCGCACCCCCTCACCCGCGACCGGGACGCGGCCACCGGCTTCCACCACTAGGGTCTTTCGTTCGGGTCAGGCCGGGCTCGCGGGCCCCGGCACCGTGCCTCGCCGCGTTGTCGTCGGTCGGCAGGGCTCCGCCCTGCCGCCCTCCTCCGCCTCGCGATGCACGGCACCGGACCCCGCTCCCTGATCCGGCCCGATCCAAACGAAGGACCCTAGGGCCCGCTAGCGGCTCAGCCGCGCGAACCTCCGTACCGCCAGCGGGAAGAAGACCGCGAGCAGGGCCAGGGGCCACACGACGGCCGCCCAGACGTGGCCCGGTTCCCCGCCGGGGCCGCCGAACAGGTCGCGCACGGCCGTGGCCGTGTGGGACATGGGGTTCCACTGGACGACCGTGCCCAGCCAGTCGGGCATGGACTCGGGCGCGGCGAAGGCGTTGGACAGGAAGCCGACCGGCCAGACCAGGATCTGCACGGCCGACACCATCTCGGGCTTCCCGGCCACCAGCGCCAGGTGGATGCCGATCCACAGCATGGCGAAGCGGAACAGCAGGAGCAGCCCCACGGCGCCCAGGAAGCCGGCCGGGCCGCCGTGGGCGCGCCAGCCGAGCGCGGCGGCGACGGCGAGCAGCACCGCCAGGCCGAGCACCGACTGGATCATGTCGGCGGCCGAACGGCCCACGAGGACCGCGCCGTCGGCCATGGGCATCGAGCGGAAGCGGTCGACGACGCCCTTGCCCAGGTCCTGGGTGACGGCGACCATCGTGCCCTCCAGTCCGAAGGCCATGGTGAGCGCGAGCATGCCGGGGACCAGGAAGTCGAGGTACTCCCCGCTCACCCCCCGGCCGCCGCCGACCAGGTAGCCGAACATCAGCAGCAGCATCACCGGGAAGACCAGGTTCACCACCACCGTGACCGGCTGCCGCCCCCAGCGGGCGAGTTCACGGCGGGTCATGGTCCAGGAGTCGGTCAGCGCGTAGGTGGTCACGCGGCCTCCTTCACTCGGTCGTCGTCCCCGGTCAGGTGCAGGAACACCTCGTCGAGCGTGGGCCTGCGCAGGGCGATGTCCTCGGCCTCGACGCCCGCGTCCTCCAGCGCGCGGACGACCCCGGCCAGGGCCGCCATGCGGTCGGTGACCGGGGCGCTCAGCAACCGCCGGTCGGTGTCCACCGTGACCGCGTCCTTCGGTACGGGGAGCAGGGCGACGGCCGTGCCCAGCTGCCCGGCGTCGCGCAGGACGACGTCGATGCGGTCGCCGCCGACCGCCGCCTTCAGCTCGTCCGCCGTGCCGTCGGCGATGACCCGGCCGGCGTCCACCACCGAGATGCGGTCGGCGAGCTGGTCGGCCTCCTCCAGGTACTGGGTGGTGAGCAGGACCGTCGTACCGCCGCCGACCAGGGAGCGGACCGACTCCCACACCTCCGCGCGGCCGCGCGGGTCGAGGCCGGTGGTCGGCTCGTCCAGGAAGAGCACCTCCGGTTCCGTGATCAGTGAGGCGGCGAGGTCCAGGCGGCGCCGCATGCCGCCGCTGTACTGCTTCACCGCCTTGCGCCCGGTGCCGGTGAGCTCGAAGCGCTCCAGGAGTTCGTCGGCACGCGCGCGTGCGCGCCGCGCGCCCAGGTGGTGCAGGCGGCCGAACAGCTCCAGGTTCTGCCGGCCGCCGAGTTCCTCGTCGAGCGCCGCGTGCTGGCCGAGCAGGCCGATGCGCAGGCGCACGGCGTACGCCTCGCGCACCACGTCGTGCCCCGCCACCTCGATCCGGCCCGCGTCGGGCCGCAGCAGGGTGGCCAGGATCCGGACCAGGGTGGTCTTGCCCGCGCCGTTCGGGCCGAGCACCCCGTGCACCGTGCCGCGCGCGACCGTCAGGTCGAGCCCGTCCAGTGCGGGCCTGCCGCTCCTCCGGCTGCTTCCGCCGTACGTCTTGCGTGCTTCCTCGACGATGATCGCCGCGTCGGCCAAGGGGACTCCTTCTCTAGTCAAAGTTGACTACTCGCTCGAGGGTATGCCCTCGCCGCGCATTGGTCAAACTTGATTAGTGGGCGTCCCCGGGATGCCGCTCCCCCGTCGCGTACGGGTTCTCCTCGCCCTCGGCCAGGACGCCGACGAACGGCTCCCCCTCCCCGGCGAAGGTGTAGGCGCCGCCCCGGATGCGCTCGATGAGACCGCGGGTCCACTCGGCGCCGGTGTCGGCCGAGTGGACCCAGAAGTCCATGATCTCCCCGATGTGGCCCAGCCGGCCGGGGCCGTCCTCGGGCGTGTAGTACTCGGTGACGGCCTTGCGCCACTCCCCGATGGAACGCATCCGCTGTTCCAGGAGGGCGAGGGCCTCCTCCCGGTCGAGGTCGACCATGAGGCCGAGCCCGGCCGAGAGCACGTCCGGCTTCTGGTCGTAGGAGGTCAGCGCCTCCCGGAGCAGCCGGAAGTACTCCTCGGTGCCCTGCTCGGTGATCTCGTACTCGGTCCGCGGCGGGCCCCCGGCCGTGGAGGGGGCGATCTCGTGCGCGTGCAGCAGTCCCTGCTTGGCCATCTGCTTCAGGGCGTGGTAGATCGAGCCGGGCTTGGCGTTGGACCACTCGTGCGCGCCCCAGTACTCCAGGTCGTTGCGCACCTGGTAGCCGTGGGCCCGCCCGTGCTGGCGCACCGCGCCGAGCACGAGGAGACGCATCACTGACATGCGGTCCAGGGTAGGCCGCGGGTGGTCACCCCCAGGAGCTGCCCTGCTCCTTCGCGACCAGTTCGAAGGCGGTGGCGCCGTCCAGGGACTCCCGGATGATGTCGGCGTGGCCCGCGTGCCGGGCGGTCTCGCGGATCAGGTGCAGGCACAGCCAGCGCATCGAGAGCCACTCGTCCTTCGGGTTCCAGGACGTCTTCGCCAGCAGGAAGGTGTCGTCGAGGCTGGGCACCGCGCGGATGAACGACTCCGTCTCGGCGGCCACCTCCTCGTAGTACGCGAGGGCGGACTCCACGGTCTCGTCGCCGACCAGACGGAAGCACTCGTGCCAGTTCGACTCGTCCCGGTGGACGGCCGGCTCCTCGCCCTTGGCACGGGCGATCCAGCCCTGCTCGACCTCGGCGACGTGCTTGAGCAGCCCGGCCAGGGACAGCTCGCTGGCGCTGGGGCGGGAGGACGCCTGCTCGTCCGTGAGGCCGAGCAGTGCCCGCCGGATGCCGCCGCGCTGCTCGGCGATGAAGGCGAGCAGCGCGCCGCGCTCGTCGCCGTGCGCTTCCGCGGGAACGTGAGTGACCATGACCGTCGCCTTTCGCCGGGTCGCCCCTTCGGGGCCCTCTTCCTGACACCGACGACGCTACGGGCCATCGAGGTCAGGTCCTGTCCTCGATGGCCCGGCGGAGGGACGGAAATCCGGAGCGGGGGTCTAGAACGGGAAGCCGCTCCGGCCGTGCTGGACCGAGATCCACTTCACCGTGGTGAAGGCGTCCAGCATGGTGTCGCCGTTCAGCCGGCCGATGCCCGAGTGCTTCTCGCCGCCGAAGGGGACGATCGGCTCGTCGTGCACGGTGCCGTCGTTCACGTGGAACATGCCGGTGTCGATCTGCTTGGCGAAGTTCACGCCCCGCTCCACGTCACCGGTGTGGACGGCGCCGCTCAGGCCGTACGGGGTGTCGTTGACGATGCGCACGGCCTCCTCCTCGCCGTCGAACGGGACGAGGAAGACGACCGGGCCGAAGACCTCCTGCTTCAGCAGGGCCGAGTCGGCGGACAGGCCGGTCAGCACGGACGGTTCGACCAGGTTGTCGGTGCGGTCGCCGCGCACCAGGGCGGTCGCGCCCTCGGCGAGCGCCTGCTCGACGACGCCGGCCAGGGCGTCCGCCTGCTGGGAGTTGATCACCGGGCCGATGACGGTGGCGGGGTCGCGCGGGTCGCCTGCCTTGAGGGACTTCACCTTGGCGACGAACTTCTCGGTGAACGCGTCGGCCACCGAACGGTCGACCAGCACGCGGTTGGCGGCCATGCAGACCTGGCCCTGGTGGACGTAACGGCTGAACACGGCCGCGTCGACGGCGTAGTCGAGGTCGGCGTCGTCGAGGACCACCAGGGCGCTGTTGCCGCCCAGTTCGAGGACGGACCGCTTGAAGAGGGAGGCGCACACGGTGGCGACGTGGCGGCCGACCTTGTCGGAGCCGGTGAAGGAGATGACCTTCGGGACCGGGTGCTCCAGGAAGGCGTCGCCGATCTCCGCGATGTCGGTGATGACGACGTTCAGCAGGCCGCCGGGCAGGCCCGCGTCCTCGAAGATCTTCGCGACCAGCGAGCCGCCGACGACCGGTGTGTTCTGGTGCGGCTTGAGCACCACGCCGTTGCCGAGCGCGAGGGCCGGGGCGACCGACTTCAGCGAGAGCAGGAAGGGGAAGTTGAAGGGGCTGATCACGCCGACGACCCCGACGGGGACGCGGTAGACGCGGTTCTCCTTGCCGTCCACCGGCGAGGGGATGATCCGGCCCTCGGGGCGCAGCGCCAGGTGGACCGCCTCGCGCAGGAACTCCTTGGCGAGGTGGAGCTCGAAGGCGGCCTTCAGGCGCGTGCCGCCGAGCTCGGCGACGATCGCCTCGGATATCTCCTCCTCGCGCTCCTCGACCAGCCTCAGCGCCTTCTCGAACACCGCGCGGCGGGCGTACGGGTTGGTCGCCGCCCACTCCTTCTGGGCGCGGGCGGCCGCCCGGTACGCCTGATCGATCTCGTCGACCGTGGCGATGGTGATCGACGCGAGCTTCTCGTCGTCGTACGGGTTGAAGTCGATGATGTCCCAGGAGCCGGTTCCCGGGCGCCACTCACCGTCGATGTACTGCTGAGCGAGGTCGGTGAAGTACGACGACATGTGATCCCTCAATCCCTTGCTGCACCAGCAGAGCACTGATCGACTTCGTTGCCTGATCGAACGTCATCGTACTTGTGTTTCAAGGGAGTTGAGAGTGACCTCAGGAGAGTTGGAGAAGTCCCCGGAGGAGGTCCCGGCTCTCCGACGGACCCGGGCTGTCGTGCTGGAGCTCCTTGAGCGCGCTCTCGTACTGGGCGACGTCCTCGGCCTTGTCGAGGTACAGCGCGCTGGTGAGCTGCTCCAGGTAGACGACGTCCGACAGGTCGGACTCGGGGAAGCTGAGGAGGGTGAACGCGCCGGACTCGCCGGAGTGGCCGCCGAAGCTGAACGGCATGACCTGCAACCGGACGTTGGGCCGCTCGGAGATCTCGATCAGGTGCTGGAGCTGGCCGCGCATCACCTCGCGGTCGCCGTACGGCCGGCGCAGGGCGGCCTCGTCGAGGACGACGTGGAACTCGGGGGCGTTCTCCGAGACCAGGTACTTCTGCCGCTCCAGGCGCAGCGCCACCCGCCGTTCGACGTCGTCCTCGCTCGCGCCCTTCATGCCGCGCCGCACGACCGCGCGGGCGTACTCCTCGGTCTGCAGCAGGCCGTGCACGAACTGCACCTCGTACGCCCGGATCAGCGAGGCCGCGCCCTCCAGGCCCACGTAGGTGGGGAACCAGCTGGGCAGCACGTCCGAGTAACTGTGCCACCAGCCCGCGACGTTGGCCTCCTTGGCGAGGGAGAGCAGCGAGGCGCGCTCCTGCTCGTCCGTGATGCCGTACAGCGTCAGCAGGTCCTCGACATCCCTGGTCTTGAAGCTCACCCGGCCCAGCTCCATCCGGCTGATCTTCGATTCCGAGGCGCGGATCGAGTAGCCCGCCGCCTCACGCGTGATCCCCCGCGCCTCACGCAGTCGCCTGAGTTGTGATCCGAGCAGCATGCGCCGCACCACCGATCCCGGCTCTCCCGCGCTCACGTTCGCCAGCCTCCCCAACGTCTTCAGGGCCCGCAGTCTGCCACTAAAACACTTCGAGCAGTACTCGCCCGGTTACGGAAACGGAATCCGGCCGAGGAACCCGGTCGGAAAGGGACACGGAAGGGGCGCGGAAGGGATGCGGAAGGGCGAGCGAGGAGCAGGGAGGAGGCAAGAGGGCAGCCGGAAGGGGACACGAAGATGACGGAAAAATTGACCAACAACCGGTACGGGAAGGTCGATTTCGGTCAGCTGCACGTGCATCTGCCCTTGCATCTGCCGTACGCATCCGAAACCATGGCCTTCGCACCACCGCCGCATCGCTACGACCGCGAATCCCGGGAGTGCCTCGCATGGGGACGAATGGATCGACCATGCTCGAGCCGTTACGGCAGGGCCCTCCGCCGCTGAACCTCGCGGCCGCGTCCGACGCCGCCTCCTGCGCCCTCCCCGCCCGCTACGAAGCGGTGCGCGAAGCACGGCAGTTCACCCGCAAGACCCTCGGCCCGTGGGACCTGGGCGACCGTTTCGACGACGTGTGCCTGGTGGTGTCCGAACTGGTCACCAACGCCCTGCGGCACGCCCTGCCGGCCGACACCCCGCGACTGCGGGAACAGGACCCGCCGGTACGGCTGCACCTGATGCGGTGGACCGAGCGACTGGTGTGCGCGGTGCGCGACCCCAGCGACGACAGCCCCGTCACCCGCGACCCGGACGACTTCGCCGCCGAGTCGGGCCGCGGACTGTTCCTGGTCGACTCCTTCAGCGACGGCTGGGGCTGGTACCCCATGGCGGGCGCGCTCAGCGGCAAGGTGGTCTGGGCGATGTTCCGGCTCCGGCACCCCGCCGGACACGTCCGCACCGACGTCTGAGGGGACGCGGCGCCTCCCGGCGCCGCGTCCCCCCGCGCGTCACCGCGCCCCCGCACGCGTGACCGCCCCCGTCCGTCGCGCTCCCGGCCACCGCGGAGAGCACCCCGGATCGGGGGCGGACGTCCGCTCCGGGGCCCGTCAGCCGGCGACGAGGTGGTCGAACTCGCCGTCCTTCACACCCAGCAGCATGGCCTCGATCTCCGCGCGGGTGTAGACCAGCGCGGGACCGTCGGGGAAGCGGGAGTTGCGCACGGCCACCTCTCCGCCGGGCAGCCGGGCGAACTCCACGCAGGACCCCTGCGAGTTGCTGTGCCGGCTCTTCTGCCAGGCCACGCCGTCCAGCCTGGTGGCCGCCATGCCGTTGTACACGCCGGACGCGTCGGCACCGTCGTACCCGTCACCGTCGTACACGTCGTGGTCCACAGGTCGCTCCCCGCTGGTGCACTGGCTGGTGTGGCCATTGATGCAGTGGTCAACTGACCCGGATCATAGCTTTGTTCATGTGCTGATGCATGAGCAGATGCACGTGCACGCGGGGTGGTGCCGCGGTTACAGCCCCGTCGGTCGTGCGGCGACCGGTTCGAGGGACGCTTTACCTGCCCCCGCTCCTCCTAGAGACGCATACGGGGGCCGTCGTGTTCCCTCGTCTTTCCCCGCGTGTCCTCCTCATGCCGACAAGCGCGGGTTTTCTCCGCCTTCTCCGCCTTCTCCGGCTTCTCCGGCTTCTCCGCCTCAGCGGGTCGAGCGGGGCAGCAGCGCCATCTCGCGTGCGTTCTTGACCGCCCGGGCCAACTGCCGCTGCCGCCGGGCGGTCACGCGGGTGACGCGACGGCTGCGGATCCTTCCCGGTCGGAGGCGAACTTCCGCAGCAGATCGGTGTCCTTGTAGTCGATGTGGGTGATCCCGGCCCGGTCCAGGGGGTTGGGGCGCGACGTGGCGGGCCCGCGCCCGGGTGTGCGGGGCACGGCGGTCAGACCTCCAGGAAGGTGTCGAAGGAGTGCGGCAGCCGCTGCCAGGCGTCGCGCCCGGCGGCGTACTCGGCGTCGGTCAGCAGGCAGGACTCCAGGAGCTGCCGGAGTCCGTCGCGGTCGAGTCCGGGGGACGTGAAGACCAGGTGCTGGCAGCGGTCGCCGTGCTCGGGATGCCAGTCCAGCGCGGCGGCGGCCCGGCGAACGGGCGGCACCAGCTCCCAGGCCGCGTCCGGCAGCGATCCCAGCCACGGCCCCGCGCCCTCGACGCACAGGGCGCCGCCCGCCGCGTCCCAGTGGAACAGCGTGTCCGGTTTGTCGGCGAGCCAGAACCGTCCCCGGCTGCGGACCGCCGCACAGGCCAGGTCCTCCAGCGCGGCGTACAGCCGCTCGGGGTGGAAGGGGCGGCGCCTGCGCCAGACGAGGGTGGAGACACCGTGCGCGTCGGCCTCGGCGGGCAGCAGCGCGCACGCGGGGTGCTGGGCCGCGGCGGCGGCCTCCGCGTCGAACCCGGCGAGCGCCGCGCCCGCGAGGGGGGACCCGCCGCCGGCCGGGCCGGTGACCGCGATCCGGCGGGCGGTGGGATGCAGCTGGGCGAGCAGCTCGCGGTCCTGGTCGTCGGCCTCCGGGGAGTCGGCGACGGCCAGGACGGGCGCGTACTCCAGCTGGCGCGCGAAGGTGTCGGCGACCGTGCGCCGATCGGTCGGCGCGGTGGCGAGCCCGCCGTCGGCGAGGTCGTCGCCGTTGGCCAGGTACGGCAGCACCAGCGCCGGGTCGACGGCGGTGATCACCCCGGTGACGGTGAGGCCGCCCCCGGCGATCACCTCCGCCACGGCCTTCGGCTCGACGGAGTCCCACAGTTCGACGATCGCGAGCGGGGTGTCCCCGGCGTCCGCGAGCCGCTCGAGTTCCGGGACGAGGTCCTCGCGCAGGGCGCAGCAGGCGCAGCCGTCGACGAGCGGGGCCTCACCGGCGGACCGGAGGCCGGAGGCGTCCCGGACGGTCCGCACGACCGTGCCCGCGGCGGCCGTCTCCAGGTCGTGGTGGAGCACGACGCCGCCGGGCACGTCGGCGAGCAGCCGCGCGATGGCGGCCCTGCGGGCGTCGGCGTGCAGTCCGCCGACGATCACCACCGACAGCGTCACGACGCCTCCCGCTCGTCGTACCGGCGCCCGAGGCGCTCCCTGCGGCCCGCGGCGTCCGGGACGCGTGCGGTGCCGGTGCGGAAGGGGTGGCCGGCGGCTCGGCCACGGAGGGCGACGGGGCCGTGGGGCGGGTGGGTTCCCTTGTGCATGGCGGCTGTTCAGCGCTCCTCTCGGAAGTCGACGTGACGGCCGGCGACCGGGTCGTACTTGCGCAGGGTCAGCCGGTCCGGATCGTTGCGGCGGTTCTTGCGGGTGACGTAGGTGAAGCCGGTGCCGGCGGTGGACCGGAGCCTGACGACCGGGCGGAGTTCGTTGCGTGCCATGCCACCACCTTACTGAAAATGAATTTCATTAACATCTATGGCTGAGGAGAGGTACGTCACCGTGTCCGCCCACTGCATGCCGACCGGCGCACAGCCCGGCTTCGGCAACCGCGTCTCCCACTCCCACCGGCGCACCTCCCGCCGGTTCGACCCGAACATCCAGACCAGGCGCTACCGGCTGCCGAGCGAGGGGCGTCACGTACGGCTGCGGCTGAGCGCCAGGGCGATCAGGACCGTCGACGCGATCGGCGTCGAGGCGGCCGTGGCCCGCATCCGCGCCCGGGGGGAGAGGGTCTGATGGCGAAGAAGAGCACGATCGCGAAGAACGAGCGGCGACGGGCGACCGTCGCGCGGTACGCCGCCCGGCGGGCCGAGCTGAAGGAGGCCGTCCGGCGGCCGTCGTCCACCGAGGAGGAACGGGCCGCGGCGCAGCGCGAGTTGAGGCGGCAGCCGCACGACGCGAGCGCCACGCGCGTGCGCAACCGGGACCAGACGGACGGGCGTCCGCGCGGGTACGTCCGGGCGTTCGGCCTCTCCCGCGTGAGTCTGCGGGAGCAGGCGCACGCGGGGTACTTGCCGGGGGTGCGCAAGGCGTCCTGGTGAAGGTGCCGGTGCGTCGTCCGGGGGGAGGGACGGTGCGAGGTGTGTCACGGGGGCTGGTGGGGTGCCGGTCGGGTCCTGTTAGCTGACTGCGGTCGTCCGGCCGACGGGGCCGGCCACAGCTGGGGGGATCGCAGTGACCTCGGAGGCTTCGGTGACGTACTCGCCCGCATCGCCGGCATCGCGCTCCCGGCGCGTACGCGTCGCGGCCGCGGCCGCGGGGCTGGCCGGCGCACTCGCGCTGACGGCGTGCAGCGGGGCCGGTTCCGACGACTCCGGCGACTCCACGGCCACCCCCGCCCCGTCCGCCACGGCGACCGCGGACTCCGGTGGCGGCACGGGGGGCTCCGACGCGAGCGAGGGCCCGGCGAGCGAGTTGGAGGGCAGCTGGCTCGCCACGGCCGACGGCAAGGCCGTGGCCCTGATGGTCAACGGTGAGGAGGCCGCCCTCTTCGCCACGGGCGGCACCGTGTGCAGCGGCACCGCGCGGGAGGGCGCCGGGACCCACGCGATCCGTCTGAAGTGCACCGACGGCACCGAGGACCGGGCGAACGGCACGGTCGAATCCGTCGGCAGGACCTCCCTGAAGGTCACCTGGGAGGGCGCCCTCGGCACCGAGACGTACACCAAGGCCGAGGGCGGCGCCCTTCCGACGGGGCTGCCGACGGCGGGTTCGGGGTCGTAGACGGACCGGTCGGCGGGGCCGGTCGGCGGCTCGTGCGTGATGATGGCCGGTGGGCACCTCCACGAACCCAGAGGATCACTCATGCGCGCCACGCCGATCGCCGTCCCCGCCACCCTCGCCGCACTCCTCCTGCTGGCCGCCTGCGACAGCGCGGGCGGTGACGAGGACGGCGACGGGAAGCGGGAGGGCGCCGCCTGCTCCGTCCACGAGGTGAGCATCGAGGTCGGTCCCGCGAGCATCGCGCCGGCCGCCGGGGACACCGGCGAGGTCCCGGTCAGCCTCACCAACCGGGGCGCGGCCTGCACCCTGGACGGCTTTCCCGAGGTGACACTGGTCGGTGCCGGCGATTCGCCCGCCGTCGACGTGCCGCCGGCCGAAGGCGCCGAGGCGCAGAAGCTGACCCTGGCGAAGGGCGGCTCCGCGTCCTTCACCGTGGCCTACGAACGCGGCACGCCCCGCGGCGGCGCCTTCGACGCCGAGAACCTGCGGGTCCGGCTGCCCGGCGACGCCGACCGCACCCGCTCCCGCCTCTTCCGCTGGTCGTACGGCCCGGTCGCGGGCGGCGGCCAGGGCGACCACGAGGTCTCCGTGAGCGCCTACCAGCGGGCGGGCGACTGAACCTCACCCGTTCCGGGGAAGCCGCGGGCGGGCCCCGACCCGTGCGTCGTCCGCCGCCCGCGCGCCCTCCTCCCAGCCCGCCGCGTCGCTCACCCCGCGCAGCCGGGTGGTCGTCGTCTCCGGGAACAGACGGTCCGTCCGGTCGGCGACCGCGACCTCCCGGGAGGCGAGGACCGGCAGCAGGTCGTCGCCCACCTGGCTCTCGGCGGCGGCCGCGAGGCGCGTCCCCACGCGGTGGGCGTAGGCCGCGAGGAAGGACTGCCGGAAGGTCTTGGTCCGCTTCCGTCCGCCCGCCCTCTGTGCGGCCTCCGCCTTCGTCATCGCCGTGGTCGCCTGCACGAGCAGTGAGGTGTAGAGGAGCTCGACCGCCTCCAGGTCGGAGGCGAAGCCGACGACGGTGGAGAAGCCGAGGGGTTCGTTCCACACCGCCCGGCAGTGGTTCGCGCCGGCGACCGCGTCCAGCAGCACCGCCTTGGCCTGCTCGTACGGCGGCTCCACCCCGATCCGGCAGGCGCCCGGCGCCTCGCCCGAGGGCGCCTGCGCCGCGAGCAGCGCCTCGTCGACGCTGTGCCGCGCCATCAGCTCCTGCGCCTTGGCGCTGAGCGCCTCCGCCTCCTCCGGGAAGCCGGTCGCCTCCGCCTTCGCCAGCAGCGCGCGGATGCGGCCGAGCACGCGGGACTCCGGCCGCCGGTCCCGCGGGCCCGGTGCGGCCGCCTCCTCGAGGGGTTCGAGGGCGGGCAGGCGCAGCAGCAGCCGGTACAGCTCCAGCACGGCCGTGGCGTGCGAGAAGCGGTCGGCGCGGGGCGCGGGGTCCGCCGTCACCTCGTCGAGCTGGGCGTTCCAGCGGGGCCCGCGCGGCCGGTCGTCATGCGGCGCCTGGGCGCGGATCAGCGCGGAGACGAGCCGTACGTGCACGTCGTCCAGCTCGCGCCGGACGATCCGTACGACATCGGCGGGCTGCCAGCCGCGCCGCCAGGCCGTCGCCACGAACTCCTCGCCCCGCCGGTCGAGTTCGGCGTCGGCCGCCGGGTCGGCGGCGAGCAGGGAGGCGCCGGTGTCGAGGGCGGCGTCGCCGGTGTCGTAGAGGGCGGCCCGGAAGGCGCGGTCGACGGTGCTGGACGTGCTCACGGACCGATCGTGCCATGCCCCGGGAATTCACCCGTAGGTGTCAACTTCGGGTTGACACCCCTCGGCTGTCAACTTACGGTTGACACATGACGACGAACCCCGCCATCAAGTCATCCGTGCGTCTCGACGACCTCATCGCGGCCATCAAGAAGGTCCACGAGGAGCCCCTCGAACAGCTTCAGGACGCGGTGCTCGCCGGTGAGCACCTCGGCGACGTGGCCGACCACCTGATCGGCCACTTCGTGGACCAGGCCCGGCGTTCGGGCGCCTCCTGGACGGACATCGGGAAGAGCATGGGCGTCACCCGGCAGGCGGCCCAGAAGCGCTTCGTGCCGAAGGAGGGCACCGACCTCGACCCCGGTCAGGGCTTCAGCCGCTACACGCCCCGCGCGCGCAACACGGTCATGGCCGCGCACAACGCGGCGCAGGCCGCGCGCAACGCCGAGGGCCTGCCCGAGCACCTGATCCTCGGCCTGCTGGCCGAGCCGCAGGGCCTCGCCGTGCAGGCGATCACCGAGCAGGGCGTCACCGTGGACGCGGTCCGCGAGGCCGCGCGCGCGGCGCTCCCGCCGGCCGTCGAGGACGCCCCCGAACTGGTGCCGTACGGCCCGGCGGCCAAGAAGGTCCTGGAACTCACCTTCCGCGAGGCCCTCCGCCTCGGCCACAACTACATCGGCACCGAGCACCTCCTGCTCGCCCTCCTGGAGCACGAGAACGGCGAGGGCGTCCTCAGCGGCCTGGGCATCGACAAGGCGGCCACCGAGCGGTACGTCGGCGAGAAGCTCGCGCAGTTCGTCGAGACGCGGAAGGAGGACGGGGAGGAGCCCGGACCCTCGCGGGAAGGCTGATCCGGGGTCGTTGTCAGACCCCCCTGCCACACTCGCGTACATGGCCGACCGGTGGGCGCTCGCCCCGGCCGAGGACGGTGGCGTGGACGTCGCCCCCCTCGGTCCGGACGGGCTGCCCGCCGGCCCGGTGCGTCGGGAGGCGGATCCCGCCGAGGCCGTCCGGAGCCGTCCCGGCGTCACGCGGTGGGTGTGGCGGTCCACCGCCGAGGTCTACCCGCGCCTGCTCGCCACGGGGGTGCGAGTGGAGCGGTGCCACGACGTCGAGGCCGCCGAGACGCTCCTGCTCGGCCACGAGGGGCGGTACGGGGAGCCCCGTTCGGCCGCGGCCGCCCTGGCCCGGCTGCGCGGCGGCCCCGTGCCGCCCGACCCGCCGCAGCGCCCGGCCGAGCCGGGCGCGCAGTCACCCCTCTTCGAACCCACGGGCACCCCCCTGCCGCTGACGGACCTCCTCGCGGTCTACGCCGAGCAGCAGCGGCGGACCGGCCGGACCGCGCACCCGGACCGGATGCGGCTGCTGACGGCCGCCGAGTCGGCGGGGACGCTGGTGGCCGCCGAGATGAACCGCGCGGGGCTGCCCTGGCGGGCGGACGTGCACCGCGCGGTGCTGCACGACCTGCTCGGCGAGCGGTACGCGGGCGGTGGCGAGCCGCGCCGGCTGGCCGAGCTCGCCGACGAGGTGTCCGCCGCCTTCGGCCGCCGGGTGCGGCCCGACCTGCCGGCCGATGTCGTCAAGGCCTTCGCGCAGGCCGGCGTCAAGGTCTCCTCGACCCGCCGCTGGGAGATCGAGTCCGTCGACCACCCGGCCGTGAAGCCGCTGCTCGAGTACAAGAAGCTCTACCGCATCTGGGTCGCCCACGGCTGGTCCTGGCTCCAGGACTGGGTGCGCGACGGCCGGTTCCGGCCCGAGTTCCACGCGGGCGGGACCGTGACCGGCCGCTGGGTGACCAACGGCGGGGGCGCCCTGCAGATCCCCAAGGTGATCCGCCGCGCGGCCGTCGCCGACCCGGGCTGGCGGCTCGTCGTCGCCGACGCCGACCAGATGGAGCCGCGCGTGCTGGCGGCGATCTCCCGCGACCCCGGGCTGATGGAGGTGGCCGGCCGGGAGGGCGACCTGTACCAGTCGGTGTCCGAGCACGCGTTCTCCGGCGACCGCGACCGGGCCAAGATCGCCGTCCTCGGCGCGGTCTACGGCCAGACCTCGGGTGACGGCCTGAAGAACCTCGCCGCGCTCAGACGCCGCTTCCCCCGGGCGGTGGCCTACGTCGACGAGGCCGCCCGCGCGGGCGAGGAGGGCCGGCTCGTACGGACCTGGCTGGGCCGCACCTGCCCGCCGGCCGCCCGTGCGACGGACGACGCGGTGGAGGAGGCGGGCATCCCGGTCGCCGAGGCCGCCGGGGGCTCCGGTGCCGCCGGGGAGGAGACCGGCGGCGGCCGGCCGTGGGTGCCGGGCTACGCCTCGACCGACGCCCGCGCCCGCGGGCGCTTCGCCCGCAACTTCGTCGTCCAGGGCAGCGCCGCCGACTGGGCCCTGCTGCTGCTCGCCGCGCTGCGGCAGACCCTGGCGGACATGGCGGCCGAGCTGGTCTTCTTCCAGCACGACGAGGTGATCGTGCACTGCCCCGAGGAGGAGGCCGGGGCGGTGGTGGCGGCGATCCGGGAGGCCGCGGACCTGGCGGGCCGGCTGACCTTCGGGCGGACACCGGTCCGTTTCCCGTTCACGACGGCGGTGGTGGAGTGCTATGCGGACGCCAAGTGATCAGCGGGTGGCGTTCGTGTCGCCCCCGGTGGTGTTCCCGGTGTCGCCCGCCAGCAGTTCCCTCAGCTCCCCCACCACCGCCTGCCCGTCCGTCCCGTCCAGAGCGGCGAGCGCCGACCGCCACTGCTCGTACGCCTCCCCCGTACGCCCCCGCTCGCGCAGCAGCAGGCCGTACTGGTGGCGGGCCAGACCACCGGTGTAGCGGTCGGCGCGGGCGTCGGCGCGGCCGAGCAGTTCCCCGCACTCGCCGACGGCCTGCTCGGTGCGCCCCAGCAGCCGCAGGGCGCGGACCAGGCCGAGCCGGGTCTGGGACTCGCCGTGCCAGTTGTCGTGCCCGCCGAGGATGCGCAGGCTCTCCTCGAAGTGCGGCAGGGCCGCGGCCGGTTCGCCGAGGCGGAGGTGGGCGTACCCGATGTTGCAGTGCGCGGAGTGCTGCACGATGACGGCGCCGATCTCGTGCCCCATGGCGAGCGAGCGCCGGTGCTGCTCGATGGCGGCGCGCGGGTCGGAGTGCTCGTACAGGTTGCCCAGGTGGCTGTAGGTGACGGCCTCGCCGTAGGGATCGTTCAACTGCTGCGAGTAGGTGAGGCTCTGCCGCAGCGCCTGTCCCGACTCCGCGTGCCGGCCGAGCTCCTGGAGCAGCAGCCCGCGGTTGTTGAGGCAGCGCCGGATCCAGGAGACGACGTCGAGCCGCCGCCAGATCTCCAGTGCGCGGTCGGTGAGGGCGAGGGCGTCGTTGTGCCGGCCGGTCAGGAAGTACAGCCCCGCGAGGTCGGTCAGCGCGTATCCCTCGGCGGCCTCGTCCCCCAGCCTCCGCGCCACCCGGAGAGCGGCCCGGCCCAGCACGTCCCACTCGGCGACCCGGCCGCGGCGCTGGAGGTAGGGGCACAGGAGGCGGAGCAGGACGGAGAGGTGGGCGGCGTGGGCGCTCCGGCCGCCCTCTTCACCGCCGGCCGCGTCGTCGGCGTACGGCTCGACCAGGGTGACGATGTTCTCCAGTTCCCGGTCGCCCCAGGCGAAGGCCTCCTCGGCGTCGGCGAACGGGGGAACGGCCTCGACGTCGGCCGCGTGCCCGGGCGGCTGGGAGGAGGTGGGGCGGCGGCGGTCGTCCTGGTCGAGGCCGGGTTCGACGATCGCGGCGAGGGCGCGTCCGGCGACGGCGGCGTACCAGCGCAGCGCGGTCCCGGTGGCGTCCCGCCCCTCGGTCTCCCGTCCCTCGCCGTCCCGCACCTCGGCGTCCCGGTCCGTTCCGCCGTCGGCACCGGCGAGTTCCCGGGCGAAGTCGCGGACCAGGTCGTGGGGCGCGTAGCGGCCGTACGCCGTCTCCTCCAGCAGGGCCACGTCGACGAGCCGGTCCAGCGCGGCCTCGGCCCGGCGCTCGCCGGTACCGGTGAGGCGGGCCAGCAGGGGCGCGCCGTACCCGGGCAGGTCGAGCGCCCCGATGCGGCGCAGGGCGAGGGCCGCGTCCCGGTCGGCCTCGCGCTCGGAGGCGGCGAGCGCGTCGTACGCGACGGCCAGCGAGCGGCGGACGCTGAGGTCGTCGTACTCCAGGTGGGGCAACCGGCTGTCCGTGGCCGACAGTTGGCCGGCGAGCGCGTCCGGGGTGAGGACCCGCCGCGCGGCGAGCCGGGCCGCGACGACCCGCAGGGCCAGGGGAAGGCGGCCGGTGAGCGTGACGAGGGGGTGGCCGGCGCCGAGGCCGTCGCGGCCGGAGACCGTGCGCAGCAGGGCGGCGCTGTCCTCGTCGGTCAGCGGGGTGAGCGGGAACCGGGCGGCCCCGTCGAGCGCGGTGAGCGGTGAACGACTGGTGACGATCACCGCGCAGCCGGGACCGGCCGGCAGCAGCGGCCGCACCTGTGCGGCGTTCGCCGCGTCGTCCAGCACCAGGAGGGTGCGGGTCGGTGCGAGCAGGGAGCGCAGCAGCGCCGCCGCGGCGTCCGGCGCCTCGGGGACCCCGCGGGGGTCGGTGCCGAGGTCGCGCAGGAGCGCGCTGAGGGCCTGGGCGGGGGTGAGGGGGGCCATGCCGGGAGTCGCGCCGTGCAGGTGGACGTAGAGCTGACCATCGCTGAAACGTTCCGCCAGCGCATGGGCGACATGGAGCGCGAGCGCGCTCTTGCCGACGCCGGCCATACCGCTGACGACGGCGACGGCGGGTCCGACCGGGCCCGAACGGGGGATCAGCACCCGGTGCAGCTCGTCCCGTACGTCGGTGCGGCCGGTGAAGTGAGCGGGCGGGGGCGGTAGTTGGGCGGGCCGGAGTGCCGTGGGCGCGATGCCGGGCGACCGCACGGCGTGCGCCGGCGCGTCGTGCCGCGCGGGCGCGGCGGCGGCACCGGGTCCCGCCGCCCCCGTCGGCGCTCCGGGCCCCGCGGGCTCGTCAGCGGGCGCCACGGGCTCGGCCGACCGTGCCGACTCGGCGGACCGGCCCGGCCCGGTGGTCCCGCGCAGCACCTCCACGTGGGCCTCCCGCACCGCCGCCCCCGGCTCGACGCCGAGCTCCTCCACCAGGCGGGCCCGCAGATCGCGGTGGACGGCCAGCGCCTCGGCCCGGCGGCCGGTGCGGTGGAGGGCGAGCATGAGCTGACGGTGGTACGCCTCCCGCAGCGGGTGCTCGGCGGCCAGCGCCGTCAGCTCGGGCACGAGCCCGGCCAGGCGTCCCCCGCCGAGGGCGAGCTCGGCGTCGTACCGCCGCTCCAGGAGCAGCAGCCGCGCCTCGTTCAGCCGCCGCACGAAGGCGTACCCGCCCACCTCGGGCGGCAGCCCGGCCAGTGGAGCCCCCCGCCACAGCGCGAGCGCGGCCGTGCACTCGCGCACCACGCGCCTCCAGTCCCGCCCGGCGTGCGCGACGCGGGCCGCGGCGGCATGGGCGTCGAACGCGTGGACGTCCAGCTCCCCCTCCCCGACGCGCAGCAGGTACCCGGTCGGCACGGTGACCAGCCGCTCGGGGTCGTCGAGCAGCCGCCGCAGCCGGGCCACGTGATTGTGCAGCGAGGGCTGCGCGGAGGGGGGCGGTGCCGCGCCCCACATCGCGTCCTTCAGCGCCTCGACGGAGACGACGCGCCCTGCGTCCAGCAGCAGCGCGGCGAGCAGGACGCGCAGCTTGGGGCTTCCGATGGACCGCACGGACCGGCCCCCGCCCTCCGGGTCGCCGTCGTAGAGAACCGGTGCCCCCAGCAGGCCGAACCGCAGCTCGCGCCGTGTCACGCCGCACCACTGCCTTCCGCCCAAGTCCCGGACCCGCTCCGGGCGCGACGGACCCCCGGCGCCCGCCCGGTCGCCGGCCACCACCGGTCCCGGATGACTCAATGGGGATCCACGGGCCACATGTTAGCGATCCGTTGGCAACATCTGATGTGATCACTACATCGGATCCGGCCCGACGGCGCGCGCGTAGAACGCGCAGCTCGGGGGAGTGCCGCCGCCGCGGCCCGATCCGCACACGAGGGCCCCCGGTCGGCAGAGGTGAACGGCCGGGACCCTCGTTTTTTGCCCCCCGGATCAGATGACCGGCGGCCGTCCCAGCCGGGTCAGCCGCCACACCGTCCGCCAGCGCATGGCCCGCCGCTCCCCGGCCGGCTCCCGCACCCCTTCCGCGAACCCGGCGAACCAGGCCCGCAGCCCGCTCGCCGACCGGTTCCGCACCAGGGTGAGCAGCACCCACACCCCCAGGTGCACGGGGACGAGCGCGAGCGGCAGCCGCCGACGGGCCAGCCAGACGCGGTTGCGGGCGTTCACCCGGTAGTAGATGGCGTGCCGGGCGGGCGAGGTCCTCGGGTGCCGGAGCAGCAGCTCGGGCGCGTACAGGATCCGCCATCCGGCGTCGGCCGCGCGCCAGGCGAGGTCGGTCTCCTCGTGCGCGAAGAAGAACGCGGCGGGCCAGTCGCCGATCTCGTCGAGCATCGCCATCCGCAGGGCGTGCCCGCCGCCGAGGAACCCGGTGACGTACCCGCCCCGCAGGGGATCCGACCGCCCGACCCGGGGCACGTGCCGCTGCTGCGTCTCCCCCGTCTCGTCGGCGATCCGGAAACCGACGATCCCGAGCCGCCCGTCGGCGGCGTACAGCTCCCCCACCCGGCGCAGCACATCGGCGTCGACGAGCAGACCGTCGTCGTCCAGTTCGACGACGACGTCCACGTCCCCGAACTCCCGCAGCCGCGCGATCGCCGCGTTCCGCCCGCCCGGACAGCCGAGGTTCTCGTCCAGCTCGACGGTGGTGACCTCGCCGGGCAGGGACAGCCGCCGGGCGAACTCGGGCAGCGGGCAGCCGTTGCCCACGATCACGATCCTCGCGGGCGGCACGTCCTGCTTGGCCACGGACTCCAGCAGCGCGTCCACCTCGGCGGGCCGGTTCCCCATGGTCACCACGGCGACGGCGATCCTCGGCGGTTCCATGTCCTCACCTCACCGTCCCGGCCGACGACTGTGCCCGCGATGCTAGCCGTTCACGCCGCGGCCTCCCGCGGGAGGCCGCACGGCCTCCCGCGCGTCGCGTCGCCGGGCGCGCCCTTCCGTACGGGAGGAGTGGAGCGGGTGTTCAGCGGTAGTCGGCGGGATGGCCCCGCATCCACGTGTTGATCCCGTCGCGGGTGCCGACCAGCGCGTGCCGGTGCCTCCTCGGGTTCTCGGAGGACTGGCCGCCGCCGAGCTCCGCGTCGAGTGCCGCGATCAGCTCGACCGGCTCGGCGAGGTGTCCGGGACCCTTCGGGTCCGCCTTCACGGCCCGGTCCGGGCGGTGCGGCTCGTCGTGGACCCGGCCGAGGAGGGAGGCGCAGGTGCCGGGGGCGGGAGCCCACTGCGCCACCACCGCGCCGCTGAACGGCGAACGGCCGGCCAGGAGAGGTCCTGGCCGGCCGTTCGACTGGAGCCGCCTTCGGGATTCGAACCCGAGACCTACGCATTACGAGTGCGTTGCTCTGGCCATCTGAGCTAAGGCGGCGTGCTGCCCGCATCATGGTGCGATCGGCAACGTCGGTAAGTCTACACAGTTTCCCGGGGTGCTTCGCACCTGCCCCGGGGGCGGGCCGCAGGGCCCGCCCCCGGAGGGGCGGCACCGACTACGAGCAGCGCTTTCCTTCCGCGGGCGGGGTGCCGCGGAGCAGGTAGGTGTTGATCGCGGAGTCGATGCAGTCGCTGCCCCTGCCGTAGGCGGTGTGGCCGTCGCCCTCGTAGGTGAGGAGACGGGCCGAGGACAGCTGGCCGGCCAGGGCCTCGGCCCAGCGGTACGGGGTCGCCGGGTCGCGGGTGGTGCCGACGACGACGATCGGGGCCGCGCCCTCCGCCTCGATGCGCTGCGGCTCGCCCGTGGCCCGCACCGGCCAGTACGCGCAGTTCAGCGCCATCCACGCGAAGCCCTCGCCGAAGACCGGGGACGCCTCCTCGAAGTCGGGGAGCGCCGCCCGCACCTCGTCCGGGGAGTCGAAGGCGGGCGGGAGGTCCAGGCAGTTCACGGCCGCGTTGGCGGACATCAGGTTGGCGTACTCGCCGTCGGCGTCGCGTTCGTAGTAGCTGTCGGCCAGGGCGAGGAGTCCGGCGCCGTCGTTCTCCTTCATCGCCGCCGTCAGCGCCTCGCGCAGCCGCTGCCAGGCGCCCTCGTCGTACATCGCCGCGACCACGCCCATGGTCGCCAGCGACTCGGTGAGCCTGCGGCCGTCGGCGTCACCGGTGGGGACCGGCCGGGCGTCGAGGCCGGTGAAGAACGCCTTGAGGTTCTTCCCCGCCTGCTCGGGTCCGGTGCCCCGGCCGCCGAGCGGGCAGTCGCTCTGCCGGACGCAGTCCTTCGCGAAGGCGGTGAACGCCGTGTCGAAACCGGCCGTCTGCTCGAGGTTGAGCCGCCGCGCGGGCAGCGAGGGGTCCATCGCGCCGTCCAGGACGAGACGGCCCGCGCGGTCGGGGAACAGTCCGGCGTAGGTCGCCCCCAGGAAGGTGCCGTACGAGGCGCCGACGTAGTTCAGCTTCTCGTCGCCCAGCACGGCCCGCACGATGTCCATGTCACGGGCCGCCTCGACGGTCGACACGTGGCGCAGCAGCTTCGGCGCGTCCGCTCCGCAGCCCTCGGCGAACTTCCGGTACGCCGCGACCAGCGCGTCCGCCTCCTTCGCGTCGTCCGGTGTGACGTCGGTCTGCGTGTACGCGTCCATCTCGGGCCCGTCCAGGCACTCGACGGGTTCGCTGCGGGCCACGCCCCTCGGGTCGACGGCCACCATGTCGTAGCGGGCGCGCACCTCGGCCGGGTAGCCGATGCCCGCGTACGCCTGGAGGTAGCCGATCGCCGAGCCGCCGGGGCCACCGGGGTTCACCAGCAGCGAACCCAGCCGCTTCCCCGGACCGGTGGCCTTCTTGCGGGCCACGGCGAGACGGACGTCGCCGGCGGACGGATCGGCGTAGTCGAGCGGGGCCTCCACCGTGGTGCACTGGAAGCCGGGGACTCCGCAGTCGCGCCAGGACGGCTTCTGCTCGTAGTACGGCGTGAGCGCCGCCGGCGTGGAGCGGGGCAGCGCGGCCAGCGCCGGTGCCTTCTCCTCCGCCGCCGAACTGGCGGTGCCCGGCGTGCTCCCGGAGGAGCAGCCGGATGCCAGCAGCGCGGCGACGGCGAGCAGGCAGGCCGCGGTGCGGGTCCTACGGGGGGTGCGCCTTGTGTGCATGCTGCGAGCGTAACTCTGGGAGAGGGGATGAGTGCTCTCCGCGCACGCCGTGCCCCGTACGAGTTACCGCGTCGAGCCGCCGAGCGGCCGTCAGCCGTCGGTCGGGGCGCCGTCGGTCCGCGCCGTCACCCCACGCCGTCAGCCCGCCCTGAGGGCCATCGTCATCGCCTCCACCGCGAGGAGCGGGGCCACGTTGCGGTCGAGGGCCTTGCGACAGGCGGCGATCGCCTCGATGCGGCGGAGCGTGGACTCCGGTGAGCTGCCGCGGGCCAGCCGCTCGAGCGCGTCCTCGGAGTCCGTGTTGGCGATGGCGATGCGGGAGCCGAGCTGGAGGGCGAGGACGTCGCGGTAGAAGCTGGTCAGGTCGGTCAGGGCGAGGTCGAGGCTGTCGCGCTGCGTCCGCGTTCTGCGGCGTTTCTGCATGTCCTCCAGATCCTTGACCACGCCGGCCGTGCCGCGCGGCATCCGGCCGCCCTGGACCGCGCCGAGCGCCGCCTTCAGCTCCTCGGTCTCCTTGGTGTCCATCTCCTCGGCGAGCTGCTTGGCGTCCTCGGCGGCCGCGTCGACGAGTTCCTGGGCGGCCTTGAGCGCCCCGCCGATGTCCTCGACCCGCAGCGGCAGCTTCAGCACGGCGGCACGGCGCTCGCGGGCCGCCGGGTCGGTGGCCAGGCGGCGCGCGCGGTCGACGTGGCCCTGGGTGGCGCGGGCCACCGCCGCGGCGACGTCCGGCTCGACGCCCTCGCGCCGTACGAGCATGTCGGCGACGGCGTCCACGGAGGGCGTGCTCAGGTTGAGGTGGCGGCAGCGGGAGCGGATCGTCGGCAGCACGTCCTCGAGGGAGGGGGCGCACAGCAACCAGACCGTGCGGGGGGCGGGCTCCTCGACGGCCTTGAGGACGGCGTTGGCGGACTTCTCGTTCAGCCGCTCGGCGTCCTCGACGAGGATGATCTGCCAGCGTCCGTTCGCCGGGGCGGTGAAGGACTTGCGCACGGTGTCGCGCATGTCCTTGACGAGGATCTCCGAGCCGACGGCGGCGACCGTGGTGACGTCGGCGTGGGTGCCGATCAGCGCGGTGTGGCAGCCGTCGCAGAACCCGCAGCCGGGGGCCCCGCCGAGCGCGCGGTCGGGACTGACGCACTGCAGCGCGGCGGCGAAGGCCCGCGCCGCCTGGTCGCGCCCCGCGCCGGGCGGACCCGTGAACAGCCAGGCGTGCGTCATCCTGGACGCCTCGGGCGGGGGCGCGTCGGCCGCCGCCGCGGTGACGAGCGCGTCGGCGTCCCGGGCGGCCGCGGTGAGCTGTTCGCTCACCCGCTCCTGCCCGACGAGGTCGTCCCACACGGTCACGGGTCACGCCGCCCTTCCGTCACGTTCGGCTTGCGGGATCCATTGTGGGGGTGGGCACCGACAACGCCGGACCGGGTCAGCGCCGGCGGCCCCGGCCGCCCTCGTCGTCGTGCTGCTCGTCCCCGTGCGGACCGAGCAGTTCGTCCGCCAGCGTCGGCAGGTCGTCCAGCGGGGTCTCCTCGGCCCAGTCGGAGCGCTGCCGGCGTCGGCGGGGCGTGCCCTCGGGGTCGATCTGCGGCAGCTCGCGCGTGCGGTCCTCGGGGCCGTCGGATCCGCCCGCCGGACCGGACCCGCCCGCCGGCCGCTCGTCCCGGAAGTAACCGGGCGGCACCCGGCCCGCGTCCCCCTGCTCCTCCCCCCGCACCGGAGGGAGCACCGCCGTCTCGTCCGCCGCGCCCGGCGGTACGGGCGGCAGGACCGCGGTGTCGTCGGCCGCGCCCGGCGGAACCGGCGGCACCGGCAGCTCGGCCGTCACCTCGGAGTCGGAGACCCCGGACCGGCCGGACCCCTGTCCGTCCGCGTCCTCGCCCGGCACCCGGGGCAGCACCGCCGTCTCGTCCACCGGCCCGCCCGACGCGTTCGTCGGCGTCACGATCGGCGTCGGCACGGTCGCCGCGTCCCCGGCCGCCGGCCGGGAGGCCCGGGGTGCGGAGGGACGCGGGGCCTCGGGGGCGGCCGTGACCTTCGGTCCCGCCTCCGCCGCGGCCGCCGCCCGTTCCGCGACCCGCCGGGCCTCCTCGGCCCGCAGCAGGGCCTCCTCGGCCTTGCGCTGCTTCTCCAGGCGCAGTGCCTCGGCCTCGGCGCGCAGCCGGGCCTCCTCCTCGGCCTGCTTGCGGCGGCGTTCCTCCTCGGCCCTGCGGCGGGCCTCCTCCTCGGCGCGCGCCTTCTCCTCGGCGAGCAGCCGCTGCCGCTCCTCCTCGGCGCGCCGACGGGCCTCCTCGGCGCGCTGCCGGGCCTCCTCCGCCTGCCGTTCCGCCTCGCGCCGCTGCGCCTCCTCCAGCTCGCGCCGCTTGCGCTCCTCCTCCTCGGCGCGCAGCCGCGCCAGCTGTTCCTGGCGCTCGCGCTCCAGGCGCTCCTCCTCGGCCTTGCGGGCCGCTTCCTCCTCCGCCTTGCGGCGGGCCTCCTCCTCGGCCTTGCGGCGCGCTTCCTCACGGGCTTCGATCTCGGCCTCGGACAGCGGCAGCACCTGGTCCAGCCGGTGCCGGATCACCGTGGTGACGGCCTCCGGCTCCTGCCCGGCGTCGACCACCAGGTACCGGCCCGGGTCGGCCGCGGCCAGGGTGAGGAAACCGGCCCGCACGCGCGCGTGGAACTCCGCGGGCTCCGACTCCAGCCGGTCCGGCGCCTCGGTGAACCGCTCCCGCGCGGTCTCCGGCGCCACGTCCAGCAGCACCGTCAGGTGCGGGACCAGCCCGTCGGTCGCCCAGCGGTTGATGCGGGCGATCTCGGTCGGCGACAGATCGCGTCCGGCCCCCTGGTAGGCCACGGAGGAGTCGATGTACCGGTCGGAGATGACGACCGCGCCCCGCTCCAGGGCGGGCCGTACGACGGTGTCGATGTGCTCGGCCCGGTCCGCCGCGTACAGCAGCGCCTCCGCGCGGTGCGACAGGCCGGCGCTGGAGACGTCCAGCAGGATGGAGCGCAGCCGCTTGCCGACCGGTGTCGCCCCGGGCTCGCGGGTGAGCACGACCTCGTGGCCCTTGTCCCGGATCCACTCGGCGAGCGCCTCGGCCTGGGTGGACTTCCCGGCCCCGTCGCCGCCCTCCAGGGCGATGAAGAAGCCGGAGGCGGCGGGCGTCTGCTCGGGGTCGTCGCCGCCGAGCAGCGCGTCGCGCAGGTCCTGCCGCAGCGGCACCCCGGAACGGTCGTCGACCTTGGCCAGCACCAGCGCGGCCACCGGCAGCAGCAACGCGCCCACCAGCATCAGCGTGAACGCGGCGCCGCCGTGCGCGAACACGAACCGGCCGTTCTCCAGCCGGTGCGGGCCGATGCCCGCGGCCACCACCGGGGCGATCAGTGCGCCGAGCGCCACGAAGACCCGGACCACCGCGTGCAGGTGTTCCGTCGTGCGGGCCCGGCGCTGCTCCTCGGTCTCCTGGTCGAGCAGCGCGTGCCCGGTGTTGGCGGCGATGCCCGCGCCGACACCGGCCAGCAGGGCGAGCAGGAGGACGCTGGTGACGTCCGGCACCAGTCCGGCCGCCAGCAGCGCGACACCGGTGGCGGCGAGCGCCAGCGCGAGCAGCCGGCGCCGGGACAGCGCCGGCAGCAGGGAGGGCGCCGTGCGGATGCCGACGACGACACCGCCGGTCAGCGCGCCCACCAGCAGGCCGTAGAGCACGGGTCCGCCGCCGAGGTCCTTGGCGTGCAGCACCGACACGGCGACCGCGGCCGCCACCGCGGCGGCGACGGACGCGGACGCGAGCACCAGCAGCGGCAGCGCGCCGGTGCGGCCCTTGTCGGCGCCGGCGGCGCTCTTCGGACGGCGCAGCCCCTCCAGCGGCGACCGCGCGCGGGGGGTGCGCGTGTCGGGCAGCTCCAGGAAGGTCAGCACGGACAGCGACGCGGCGAACAGCCCGGCCGCGACGTACGACGCGAGGGCCGCCTGATGCTCGGCGAACCAGTCGATCCCCGTGCCCAGCAGGTTGTTGAACAGGGCCGCGACGACGAGCGTGACGGCCGCGAGCGGTATCGCCACGAAGCCGGTGCGCAGCGACAGGCGGCGCAGCGCGTCCATGCGGTCGGGCAGCGGCCGTACCGTCGCGCCCTCCGGGGGCGGCGCGGGCAGCAGCGCGGGCGCCGCGCTCTCCCGGCACACGGTCCAGAACCGCTCGGCGACCGATGCCACGAAGGCGGTGACGAGGAGGACGGCCAGGGCGTTGTCGGGCGTCCAGTCGATCCACAGCGGCGCCACGATGAGCAGCGCGGCCCGCAGCGCGTCCGCGCCGACCATGGTCCAACGGCGGTCCAGCGGGCCGTCCTGCGAGGTGAGCGCGGTGAGCGGGCCGAGCAGGACGGCGCCGAACAGCAGGGTCGCCAGGACGCGCACCCCGAAAACGATCGCCACTGCGAACGCCGCGCCCCGGTAGCCACCGCCGAAGGAGCCCCCGGCGATCGCCGCCTGGAGGGCGAGGAGGACCAGCACGAGGAGGGCGAGGACGTCACCGACCCCGCCCACGAGCTGCGCGCTCCACAACCGTTTCAGCTGCGGTCGGCGCAGCAGGGCACGGACGGCGCGCTCGCGGGAGTCCGCGACCAGGGCGTCGTCGGGGGCCGGTCGGTGGGCCGTTGGCTGCTCGGCTCGCGTCATGCGTTCAGCCTATCGGCCCGTGGCGACAGCACGGGGCGACGCGCCTGACATGCACACGCCCCGGCACTGAAGCGGTACCGGGGCGTTCGCATTCCGAACCCGGGGCGAAGACCTCCGGAGGAGATCCCGGGCGGAGGCCTCCGGAGAGGATCCCGGACGAGGACTCCGGGGAGTCCCCGGTCCTCCGACGCGTCAGTCCTCCGCCGCGTTCGAGGCGGTCGCCCTCCCGGCGGTGGCCTTCTTCGCCGTCGCCGTCTTCTTCGCGGTCGTGGTCTTCTTCGCCGCGGTCTTCTTGGCGGCCGCCGTCTTCTTCGCCGGGGCCTTCTTGGCGGTGGCCTTCTTCGCGGTGGCCTTCTTCGCGGTCTTCTTGGCGGGGCCCTTGGCGCGCTTCTCGGCGAGCAGCTCGAACCCGCGCTCCGGCGTGATCGCCTCGACGCTGTCGCCGGAGCGCAGGGTCGCGTTGGTCTCGCCGTCGGTGACGTACGGGCCGAAGCGGCCGTCCTTCACCACGACCGGCTTCCCGCTGACCGGGTCCTCGCCCAGCTCCTTCAGCGGCGGCTTGGCCGCCGCCCGGCCACGCTGCTTGGGCTGGGCGTAGATCGCCAGCGCCTCCTCCAGCGTGATCGTGAAGAGCTGCTCCTCGGACTGCAGCGACCGCGAGTCGGTGCCCTTCTTCAGGTACGGCCCGTAGCGGCCGTTCTGCGCGGTGATCTCCTGGCCCTCGGCGTCGGTGCCGACGACGCGCGGCAGCGACATCAGCTTCAGCGCGTCGTCCAGGGTCACCGTGTCCAGGGACATCGACTTGAAGAGGGAGGCCGTGCGCGGCTTGACCGCGTTCTTGCCGGTCCTCGGCGTGCCCTCGGGCAGGATCTCCGTGACGTAGGGGCCGTAGCGGCCGTCCTTGGCGACGATCGTGTGGCCGGTCGCCGGGTCGGTGCCCAGCTCGAAGTCGCCGCTCGGCTTGGCGAGCAGTTCCTCGGCGAGCTCGACGGTCAGCTCGTCCGGCGCCAGGTCCGCCGGGATGTCCGCGCGCTGATGCTGCTCGGAGTCCTTCTCCCCGCGCTCGATGTACGGGCCGTAGCGTCCCACCCGCAGCACGATGTCGTTGCCCACCGGGAACGACGACACCTCGCGCGCGTCGATCGCGCCCAGGTCGGTCACCAGCTCCTTGAGGCCGCCGAGGTGGTCCCCGTCGCCGTTGCCCGCCTCGGCCGCGCCGCCGTTGTGGGTGCCCTCGCCGAAGTAGAACCGCTTCAGCCACGGCACGGCCTTCGCCTCGCCCCGCGCGATGCGGTCGAGGTCGTCCTCCATCCTGGCGGTGAAGTCGTAGTCGACGAGCCGGCCGAAGTGCTTCTCCAGCAGGTTGACCACGGCGAAGGAGAGGAAGGACGGCACCAGGGCCGTGCCCTTCTTGAACACGTAGCCGCGGTCGAGGATCGTGCCGATGATCGACGCGTACGTCGACGGGCGGCCGATCTCCCGCTCCTCCAGCTCCTTGACCAGCGACGCCTCGGTGTAGCGGGCCGGGGGCTTGGTGGCGTGCCCGTCGACCGTGATCTCCTCGGCGCTGAGGGCGTCGCCCTCGGCGACCTGCGGCAGCCGGCGCTCGCGGTCGTCGAGCTCGGCGTTCGGGTCGTCGGCACCCTCGACGTACGCCTTGAGGAAGCCGTGGAAGGTGATCGTCTTGCCGGAGGCGCTGAACTCGACGTCCCGGCCGTCGGCCGCCGTGCCGCCGATCTTCACGGTGACGGAGTTGCCGGTGGCGTCCTTCATCTGCGAGGCGACGGTCCGCTTCCAGATCAGCTCGTACAGCTTGAACTGGTCGCCGGTCAGACCGGTCTCGGCGGGCGTGCGGAAGCGGTCGCCCGAGGGGCGGATCGCCTCGTGCGCCTCCTGCGCGTTCTTGACCTTGCCCGCGTAGGTGCGCGGCTGCGGGGGCAGGTAGTCGGAACCGTACAGCTGCGTGACCTGGGCGCGCGCGGCGGAGATCGCCGTCTCGCTCAGCGTCGTCGAGTCCGTACGCATGTAGGTGATGTAGCCGTTCTCGTACAGCTTCTGCGCGATCTGCATGGTGGCCTTCGCGCCGAAGCCGAGCTTGCGGCTCGCCTCCTGCTGCAGCGTCGTCGTACGGAACGGGGCGTACGGCGAGCGGCGGTACGGCTTGGACTCCACGGAGCGCACGGCGAACCGCGCGTGCTCCAGGGCTGCGGCCAGGGCGCGGGCGTTCGCCTCGTCGAGGTGGAGGGTGTTCGCGCTCTTGAGCTGCCCCAGGGAGTCGAAGTCGCGGCCCTGCGCGACGCGCCTGCCGTCGACGGTCTGCAGGCGGGCGACCAGGGACGACGGGTCGCTCGCGTCCCCCGCGCGGCCGGTCGCGAAGGTGCCGGTCAGGTCCCAGTACTCGGCGGAGCGGAACGCCATGCGCTCGCGCTCCCGCTCCACCACGAGCCGCGTCGCGACGGACTGGACGCGGCCGGCCGACAGCTTCGGCATGACCTTCTTCCAGAGGACCGGCGAGACCTCGTAGCCGTAGAGGCGGTCGAGGATGCGGCGGGTCTCCTGGGCGTCGACGAGCTTCTGGTTGAGCTCGCGCGGATTGGCCACGGCCTCGCGGATCGCGTCCTTGGTGATCTCGTGGAAGACCATCCGCTTGACCGGGATCTTCGGCTTGAGCACTTCCTGCAGGTGCCAGGCGATGGCCTCGCCCTCGCGGTCCTCATCGGTGGCGAGGAAGAGCTCGTCGGACTCCTTCAGCAGGTCCTTGAGCTTCTTGACCTGGGCCCGCTTGTCCGCGTTGACCACATAGATCGGCTGGAAGTCGTGGTCGACGTCCACACCGAGGCGGCGGACCTCACCGGTGTACTTCTCCGGCACCTCCGCGGCACCGTTGGGAAGATCGCGAATGTGCCCGACGCTCGCCTCGACGGTGTAGCCAGGGCCGAGATAGCCCTTGATCGTCTTCGCCTTGGCAGGCGACTCGACGATGACGAGTCGGCGGCCGCCCTTCGCGGTCTCGCTGGTCGGGGACAACTTCGCTCTTCTCTCCGGTCGACGCTGGGGCCTCCCCAGGCGGTCCTCCCGGGGTCGGGTCATGGTGACGCTGCGGAGTGTGACGGTACATCCCGCCCCCGTGTCAAACGGGAAAAGCCCGCAACGGCCACTCGAACGGTAACCCGACTACCACCGTTCCTGCCGCCCGGACTGTCCAGTCCCTGCCCGCCCTCATGCGGAGCGCGACTTATCGGTTACCCGGAACCGGGGCGGCTATCCGCTCCTCACAGGCGGGTGAAGCACCATGCGCCGAGGACCAGGAAGATCATCGAGGCGAGTCCGGCGACGGCGGCCGATGCGACGGGGCTCACACCGTGGGCGACGGGGCGACGCTGCCGTGCGCGGGTCGCGGTCCAGGCCAGCAGCCCGCCTCCGAACAGGCAGAACACCAACCCCGCGAAGATCCCCGGTCCGCTCTCCATCGTCCCGCGAGCCCCTCTTCCCCGTCCGCTGACACCGGTCCGGGAAGGACGCTGCCACGCCCGGACGGCACGCAGGCGAACCTGAGGTGAACGCGGAGGCGACGGGTCGGTGCGAGCCGGGGCCGGCCCGTCACGGGGTCCGTCGAAAAGATTCCGGATCGGCGTGAAACGACACGGTCGCGGGGGCGGGAGCGGCCGCCCCCCGCGACCCACGCGTCACCCCCGCACGCCCGCCCTCACGCCCCGCGCCTCACGCCTTGCGCCTCACAGCTCACACCCGCGTCCTGCGCTCGCGTCCCGCCGCACCCGCGCATCACGGCCCGCGTCCCGTCGTCCGCGCCCCGATCAGTCGGCCGGCTCCAGGAAGCCCTGCTCCACCAGCAACCGGATCTGCGCGGGCGTGCGGTCGCGGAGCAGCACGGGGTCCTCGCCGAGGAGCTGGGCGATGGCGTCCAGGATGCGCCCCGCGCTCATCGTGCCGTCGCACACCCCCGCGAAGCCCGCGCCGACCGTGTCCACCTTGGTGGCCCGGCGCATCCCGCGGTTCTGGCGCAGCACGACGTGCTCCGGGTCCTCGGCACCGGGCAGTCCGACCTGCTCCTGCACGACCTCGGGGACCAGCCTGAAGCGCGTCTCGAGCAGCGCCGCGTCGTCGTGCGCACGCAGATGGCCGAGCCGGTCGAAATGCGCCCGGACCGTCTCGCCGAGCGGCTGCTCGACCGGGTGCGGCCACTCCTCCACCGTGATCGACGGCGCGGCGGAGCCCGACCTGCGCAGGGTGATCCAGCCGAAGCCGACCGCCTTGACCTTGCGCGCCTCGAACTCGTCCAGCCACGCGTCGTACCGCGCCCGGTACTCGGCCTCGTCCCCGCGGTGGTCGCCCGCGTCCCGCAACCACAGCTCGGCGTACTGGGTGACGTCCTGCACCTCGCGCTGCACGATCCAGGCGTCGCATCCGCGAGGCACCCACGACCTGAGTCTGTCCTGCCAGTCCTCCCCCTCGACGTGCTGCCAGTTGGCGAGGAACTGCGCGAACCCGCCCTCGTTCAAGCGGTCCCCCGCCTGTTGAACGAGCGTCCGGCACAGATCGTCCCCGCCCATGCCGCCGTCGCGGTAGGTGAGCCGGGCGCCCGGCGAGATCACGAAGGGCGGGTTGGACACGATCAGGTCGTACGTCTCGTCGTCCCGGACCGGCGTGAACAGCGACCCCTCGCGCAGATCGGCGGCCGGGGCCCCGGAGAGGGCCAGGGTGAGCGCGGTGATGTGCAGTGCGCGCGGGTTGACGTCGGTGGCCGTCACGCGGGTGGCGTGCCGGGTGGCGTGCAGCGCCTGGATGCCGGAGCCGGTGCCGAGGTCGAGCGCGGAGGAGACGGGCGTACGGACGGTGATGCCGGCCAGGGTCGTGGACGCCCCGCCGACGCCGAGGACGACTTCTTCGTCGCGGCTGCCGATGCCCCCGGCGCCGCCGACCGCGCATCCCAGGTCGGAGACGATGAACCAGTCCTCGCCGGCCGGCCCGCCGTACGGCCGCACGTCCACGGTCGCGGCGAGGTCGTCCGCGCCGGCGCGCACCAGCCACCCGCTCTCCAGGCAGGTGTCCACGGGCAGCACGTCCGCCACCCGCGCGTGCGGGACGGGCTGCTGCAGCAGGAACAGTCGTACGAGCGCCTCCAGCGCCGTGTCCCCGCGGGTCGCCCGGAGGGCGGGCACGGTCTCGCTGCGGGCCAGCGCCGCGTACGCGGGGGCGCCGAGCAGCTCGAGCAGTCCGTCGGCGGTGAAGGAGGCTCCGAGCAGCGCGTCCCGCAGCCGGGCGGCGGCGTCGGGGCGGTCGGACGAGGGCAGGGGCGACAGGCCGGTGTTACTCACGCTCCCCATTGTGGCCGCCGCCCTCGGTCCGCGCGTGCCGCGGCCGCTCCCGCCGCGGCGTCAGCTCTTCGCGGCCGGCACCGACGCGGTGGCCGTCTTGCAGCTGGCCTGCCGGGCCATCGCCTCGCCGACCTCGCCCTCCTCCAGTTCGTTGAGGGCGTCGTTGCCGCTCTTGCTCAGCTTGTCCAGCTCGGCGGCGATGTCCTTCAGGCCGTCGGCGAACTTCGCCTGGTCGTCGGTGTCGAGACCGTCGACCTGCTTCTTCAGGGAGGCGTACGACGCGGAGATCCCGTTGAGCTCCTTCACCGCGTTCGTCAGCTTCTCCTCGCCGTTCTCGACGTCCGGTGCCCCGGCCTTGCTCACGGCGGTACCGATCGCCTTGTAGGCCTCGGACATGTCCTGGAAGGCCTTCGAGTCGGCCTCCTGGACCTCCTTCGGAGTGCTGTTGTCCGAGGTCTCCTTCTGGATCGAGGCGTTGGCCGCCTCGATCTTCCTGGCCTGCGGCTGCACCGCGTCGCAGACCTCCTTCGCCCAGGCGTCCAGCTTCTCGTTGCCGTCGTCGCCGCCGCATCCCGTCAGCGCCAGTACCAGTACCGCACCGCCGGACAGTGCGGCCGCGAGCTTCTTGTTCACCGGATTGGTCCCTTCCATGGCTCTCGGCCCCGGAACATACACGCCAGATGGGCTACGCCCACCCGCCGGACGTCCGTTAAGAGACTTTTGAAGCCATTTGCACCAAGCGAGAGAAGGCTCACTCGCAGGGGCGCACCACGGGAAACGGGCGGACGACGCGTCAATCCGCGCCGCCCGCCCGGTCGTTGGTCCGGCCCTCACCACGCAGCCGTGGTGTCCTGCCTAGGAAACCACCGCCGGATCGGCCGACTTGGGCTTCGGTTCGGAGTCGCCCTCGTCCCCCACGGCGATACCGCGCCGCTTGGACACGTACACCGCACTGACGATCACCACCAGTGCGAGAACCGCGATCAGCACCCGCATCCCGACGCTCTCGTCGGCGCCGTAGGAGAACTTGATGACCGCGGGCGCGATGAGCAGCGCCACCAGGTTCATCACCTTCAGCAGGGGGTTGATCGCGGGGCCGGCGGTGTCCTTGAAGGGGTCGCCGACGGTGTCGCCGATCACGGTGGCCGCGTGGGCCTCGCTGCCCTTGCCGCCGTGGTGCCCGTCCTCGACGAGTTTCTTCGCGTTGTCCCAGGCGCCACCGGAGTTGGCGAGGAACACCGCCATCAGCGTGCCCGCGCCGATCGCGCCCGCGAGGAACGCCCCCAGGGCGCCGACGCCGAGCGTGAACCCGATGAAGATGGGCGCCATCACGGCGAGCAGGCCGGGTGTGGCGAGCTCCCGCAGGGCGTCCCTGGTGCAGATGTCGACGACCTTGCCGTACTCCGGTTTCTCGCTGTGGTCCATGATCCCGGGCCGCTCGCGGAACTGCCGCCGCACCTCGAAGACCACCGAACCCGCCGACCGCGACACCGCGTTGATCGCCAGCCCGGAGAACAGGAAGACGACCGCCGCGCCCGCGACGAGTCCGACGAGGTTGTTGGGCTGCGAGATGTCCATCATCAGGCTCATCGGCGCACCCTCGCCGCTGAGCTTCTCGCCCACGTCCCGCGCGCCGGTGGTGATGGCGTCCCGGTACGAGCCGAACAGCGCCGCCGCGGCGAGCACGGCCGTGGCGATGGCGATGCCCTTGGTGATGGCCTTGGTGGTGTTGCCGACCGCGTCCAGGTTGGTGAGCACCTGGGCGCCCGCGCCCTCGACGTCGCCGGACATCTCCGCGATGCCCTGCGCGTTGTCGGAGACGGGACCGAAGGTGTCCATCGCGACGATCACACCGACCGTGGTGAGCAGGCCGGTGCCGGCCAGTGCCACCGCGAACAGCGCCAGCATGATCGACGTACCGCCGAGCAGGAACGCCCCGTAGACACCGAGTCCGATCAACAGGGCGGTGTAGACGGCGGATTCGAGACCGATGGAGATGCCCGCGAGGACGACGGTGGCCGGTCCGGTGAGCGAGGTCCTGCCGATGTCCTTCACGGGGCGCCGGGTCGTCTCGGTGAAGTAGCCGGTGAGTTGCTGGATGAGGGCGGCGAGCACGATGCCGATGGCCACCGCGACGAGTGCCAGGATCCGCGGATCGCCGTCCTTGCCCCGGATCACCGCGTCGGTGACGCCGTCGAGGTCGGCGTAGGACGACGGCAGGTAGGTGAACACCGCGACCGCGACCAGCGCCAGCGAGATCACCGCGGAGATGAAGAACCCCCGGTTGATCGCGCTCATGCCGCTGCGGTCGGCGCGCCTCGGGGCCACCGCGAAGATGCCGATCATCGCGGTGAGGACACCGATCGCCGGCACCAGCAACGGGAAGGCGAGCCCCGCGTCGCCGAACGCCGCCGAGCCCAGGATCAGCGCGGCCACCAGGGTCACGGCGTACGACTCGAAGAGGTCGGCCGCCATGCCCGCGCAGTCGCCGACGTTGTCGCCCACGTTGTCGGCGATGGTCGCGGCATTGCGCGGATCGTCCTCCGGAATGCCCTGCTCGACCTTGCCGACCAGGTCGGCGCCGACGTCGGCGGCCTTGGTGAAGATGCCGCCGCCGACCCGCATGAACATCGCGATCAGCGCGGCCCCGAGACCGAATCCCTCGAGCACCTTCGGCGCGTCGGCCGCGTACACCAGCACCACGCAGGAGGCGCCCAGCAGGCCGAGGCCGACGGTGAACATGCCGACGACGCCCCCCGTACGGAAAGCGATCTTCATCGCTTTGTGCGAGACCGCGGTGAGATCCTTTTCCGGCTCGCCCTCCGCCGGAGTGGCTTCGCGCGCCGCCGCCGCGACCCGCACATTGCTGCGCACGGCGAGCCACATGCCGATATAGCCGGTGGCCGCCGAGAACGCCGCTCCGATCAAGAAGAACACCGACCGTCCGGCACGCTGATTCCAGTCGTCCGCGGGCAGCAGCATGAGCAGGAAGAACACGACCACGGCGAATACGCCGAGCGTGCGCAACTGACGGGCCAGATAGGCGTTCGCGCCCTCCTGGACCGCAGCGGCGATCTTCTTCATGCTGTCGGTGCCCTCGCCGGCCGCGAGCACCTGGCGCACCAGGACTCCCGCGACCACGAGCGCCGCCAGCGCGACGATGCCGATGACCACCACGAGCAGGCGGTTGTCGTCGGTCAGCACAGCGGCTGCGAGGGATGTGGGTCGGCCCGACCCGTATGAGATGGAAAGCCCCGCCATTCGTCCTCCTTGACGCTTGGGCTGAGCTCAAGATGTGGACGGGATTGTAGGTACCGGAACCCGATCAAAACAGAGCACGCGAAATACAAATGGCCTGCACGCGCCCTTCACCCAATGATCTCCGGGTGGCCAGGGGTCCGAAATCGGTAATGCCTTTGCCGCATTCACTTGATCGCACTTCAATGATGCAATTGATCGTGAATGAATTCACGCGATCAACCGCACGAGACCACTGTAAGCGCGGGCACTGACGGCCGCACATGACGAAGGGCCCCACGTGTGGGGCCCTTCGTCTGAAAGAGTCGCTGTTCGGGTGAACCGGCTCAGACCGGGAGGGTGGTCGGCGGCGTGGTGGGCCACCTCATGCGGATCGATCCGCCGTGTGCCCCGGCACTGACCTCGACGTCGTCGACGAGGCCGCTGATGACCGCGAGGCCCATCTCGTCCTCCTCGGTCTCGACGTCGGCGTCGCCGGCCCCGTCACCGGGCGGGTGCCCGCCGGGGACCGCGTGGGGCACCTCGTCGCCGACCTCGATGGAGAACTGTTTCTCCTCCTCGATCAGCAGCACTTTCACGGGCGCCGTGATGCCGCCGTTCCGGTGCAGCCCCACGGCTCGCGTGCACGCCTCGCCGACGGCGAGCCTGACCTCGTCGAGGACGGCCTCGTCCACTCCGGCCCTGCGCGCCACCGCCGCCGCCACGAGCCGGGCGGTCCTCACGTGTTCGGGCAGCGCGCTGAAGCGGAGTTCGACGGTGGCCATGCATCCCCCTCGCAACTACGGGCGTGCTGTGGAGGGGCCGAGCCGCCGAAGAGCGCGGCCCCCCTCGTGCTTCACTTCTGCCGCCCGGGCGCACCGGCCCGGAGCCGCTTGTCAGTCGGTGGCCGCCACCGCTTCCTCGACCGAGGTGTGGATCGGGAACACCTTGGTGAGGCCGGTGATACGGAAGATCTTGAGAATGCGCTCCTGGTTGCAGACCAGGCGCAACGAGCCCTCATGGGCACGGACGCGCTTCAGGCCGCCGACCAGCACGCCGAGTCCGGTGGAGTCGAGGAAGTCCACACCCTCCATGTCGACGACAAGGTGGAAACTGCCGTCGTTCACCAGCTCGACCAGCTGCTCGCGCAGCTTGGGCGCGGTATATACGTCGATTTCGCCACCGACCCTGACGATCGTGCGATCGCCCATGGTCTCGGTCGACAGGGACAGGTCCACGGATCCTCCAGCACCTAGCTATCGAGCGGTCGCCCTTGGGGCATCTCGGCTCAGCCCCCGGGACGGTTCGCCAGCCGCGATGGCATTCAATCACTTACCGGCAGGCGTGCACGACGCCTTGACCCCATTGTCCGTCACTCCAGTGACACACTCGGTGCCGATGGCCAAGAATCACCGATCCGATCGACCCCCGGCGGACACCGCGTCCGGGTCCGTGCCGGGCGCGGTCCTGGACCGGCTCGCGTCCGGACCGAGCCGGGCTTCGCGCATTACTCATACGGAGCACTTGCCCCCGCGCGCGGGTCGCCATGCCGTCTGGCCGGACCGGATCCGCGCGGAGGTCGTCGCCGCCGTGCGGGCCGCGGGCGTCGATCATCCCTGGGCCCACCAGGCACGCGCCGCCGAACACGCCCTGGACGGCGAGTCGGTCGTGGTCGCCACCGGCACGGCCTCCGGCAAGTCCCTGGCGTACCTCGCACCGGTCCTGTCGACCCTCCTGGACGGTGCCGAGGCACCGAACGGCCGCGGCGCGACCGCCCTCTACCTCGCCCCCACCAAGGCCCTCGCGGCGGACCAGTGCCGGTCCGTGAAGGAACTTTCACATCCTTTGGGCCATTCGGTGCGTGCGGCGGTCTACGACGGCGACACGCCGTTCGAGGAACGCGAGTGGATCCGCCAGTACGCCAATTACGTGCTGACCAACCCGGACATGCTGCACCGGGGCGTCCTGCCGTCCCACGCCCGCTGGTCCTCCTTCCTCAAGGCACTGAAGTACGTCGTCATCGACGAGTGCCACACCTACCGGGGTGTCTTCGGCTCGCACGTCGCCCAGGTGCTGCGCCGGCTGCGCCGGCTGTGCGCGCGCTACGGGGCCTCGCCGGTGTTCCTGCTGGCCTCCGCGACCGCCGCCGAGCCCGCGGTCGCCGCCCGCCGTCTCACCGGCCTGCCGGTGGTGGAGGTCGCCGACGACGCCTCACCGCGCGGTGAACTGGTGTTCGCCCTCTGGGAGCCGCCCCTGACCGAGCTGCACGGCGAGAAGGGCGCGCCCGTCCGCCGTACCGCCACCGCCGAGGCCGCCGACCTGCTGACCGACCTCACCGTGCAGGGCGTCCGCTCGGTCACCTTCGTACGCTCCCGGCGCGGCGCCGAGCTGATCTCCGTGATCGCCCAGGAGCGCCTCGCCGAGGTCGACCGTTCACTGGCCCGGCGGGTCGCGGCGTACCGGGGCGGCTACCTCCCCGAGGAGCGCCGTGCTCTGGAACGGGCCCTGCACTCCGGCGAACTCCTCGGCCTGGCCGCGACCAACGCGCTGGAGCTCGGCGTGGACATCTCCGGCCTGGACGCCGTGGTGATCGCCGGCTACCCGGGCACCCGGGCCTCCCTGTGGCAGCAGGCCGGCCGCGCGGGACGGTCCGGGCGGGGCGCCCTCGCCGTCCTGGTCGCCCGCGACGACCCGCTGGACACCTTCCTCGTCCACCACCCCGAGGCCCTGTTCGACCAGCCCGTGGAGTCCACCGTCCTCGACCCCGACAATCCCTACGTGCTCGCCCCGCACCTGTGCGCGGCGGCCGAGGAACTGCCCCTGACGGACGGGGACCTCGACCTGTTCGGCCCGGCCGCCGGGGAACTCCTCCCGCAGCTGGAGGCCGCGAAGCTGCTCCGCCGCCGGACGAAGGCCTGGCACTGGACCCGCCGGGAGCGGGCCGCCGACCTCGCCGACATCCGCGGGGAGGGCGGCCGACCGGTCCAGGTCGTCGAGGCCGGTACCGGCAGGCTGCTCGGCACGGTCGACGCGGGCGCCGCCCACACGAGCGTCCACGAGGGCGCGGTCCACCTGCACCAGGGCCGCACGTATCTCGTCCGCTCCCTCGACCTGGAGGACTCCGTCGCCCTGGTCGAGCAGGCGAACCCGACGTACACGACGGTCGCCCGTGACACGACGTCGATCTCCGTGCTGGAGACGGACACCGAGATCCCGTGGGGCGACGGCCGCCTGTGCTTCGGCTCCGTCGAGGTCACCAACCAAGTGGTCTCCTTCCTGCGCCGGCGCGTCATGACCGGTGAGGTGCTGGGCGAGACGAAGCTCGACCTTCCTCCCCGTACGCTGCGCACCCGCGCGGTGTGGTGGACGGTCACCGAGGACCAGCTGGACCGGGCCCGGATCGGTCCGGAGATCCTCGGCGGCGCCCTGCACGCCGCCGAGCACGCGTCGATCGGCATGCTGCCGCTCTTCGCGACCTGCGACCGCTGGGACATCGGCGGCGTCTCGGTCCCCCTCCACCCCGACACCCTGCTGCCCACCGTCTTCGTCTACGACGGCCACCCGGGCGGCGCGGGCTTCGCGGAACGCGCCTTCCACACCGCCCGTGCCTGGCTCACCGCCACCCGTCGGGCCATCGCCTCCTGCGAGTGCGAGGCCGGCTGCCCGTCCTGCATCCAGTCCCCCAAGTGCGGCAACGGCAACGACCCCCTGCACAAACGGGGCGCGGTGCGGCTGCTCACGGTGCTGCTGGAGGGGGCACCGGACCAGCGGCCGGAGGGAGTGGAGGCGGCCCCGGACCGGTGGCCGGGGACGGACCCGGCTCCGGGAGCCGGTTCGGGACCGGGGGCGGGGACTCCGCCGGACCCGGAGGTCCCGCCCGCGCCCTGACCTCCGCCGTGAACGGCCCCCGGCCCGACGCCACCGACACGTCCGAGACCTCGCCGACGACCGCGCACCGCACCAGCCGCGCGCCCTGTGCCCGGGCCACCCGCTCCGCCCGGGCACAGGCGGCCGTGCCGCCCTGCGTCCAGTGGTCCGCCGCCGCGAGCGCCGCGAGGTCCGCGCCCCCGGCCGCGCGGTGCCGGACCACCACCGCGTGCCCGAGGGCCAGGACGGCGCCGAAGACGACACACAGCACCGCGACCGCCCCGACGCTCCAGACGGTCGCGGACCCCCTGTCGGCGGAGTCGCGGGTGACGGCTCTCCGGTCGGCGGATCCCCGGTCGGCGGATCCCCGGTCGGCGGATCCCCGGTCGGCAGGTCTCCGGTCGGCGGCCCCGAAGCCGCCGGAATCCGGCTCGCCGGCTCCTCGGCCGGCGGGTCCCGACCCTGAAGGCCCCCGACCGACGGGTCCCGGCCCTGAAGGCCCCCTGCCGCGGGCCCGCGGACCGACGCACCCCGGGCCGGCCCCGGGCCGCCGCGCCCCGTGTCCGGACCTCATGCCTCCGCCCCCACCGTCACCGTCTCCTCCACCGCTGCCACGGCCTCCTCCCGTACGTCGAAGGGCAACCCGTCCAGCAGTGGGGGCCTGGCCACGACGACCACCCGGACGTGCTCGGCCTCCCTGCTCACCCTGACCTCCGCGCCGGGCGGCGCAGCTCCGCGGGTCACCTCGACGACCGCGTCGGGCGGGTCCTGGCGGGCCGCCGCGCGAGCGCCCGTGCGTGCCGCGTCCACGCACTGGATCTGTGCCGCCACCACCAGCAGCCCGTAGACCAGCGCCGTCGCGAACATCACCAGCACGGGCAGCACCATGGCCGACTCCGCCGTCACGAACCCCCGGTCGCCGCCCCGCTCACATCCGGCCATCGAGTGCCTGCTGCACGATGTTGCGCAGGGCCGTGCTGACCGGCCCGCTCGTGACCACCTTGTAGAGCACCACGGCGAACGCCACCGCCGCCACGATCCCCATCGCGTACTCGGAGGTCACCATTCCCGCGTCCCTCCGTACCGCACGCACCCTGCACACCAGGGCACGCAGCCGTGCCCGTACCGCCTGATACATCACAACCCCCATGAGGAAAGGTCCTGTTGGAACACCGCGTGAAACACCACTCGTCTGCACGGCCCGCTCACCGGCCGCCCGTCCGGTCACCGTCCGTCAGGCACCACCGCCCCCTCCCAGCACCCCGCCCGCGAGCCCGATCACCACGGGCAGCACGCCGACCGCGACGAACGCGGGCAGGAAGCACAGACCCACCGGCGCGCTGACCATGACGGCCGCCCGCCGGGCCCGCGCCGTCGCCGCGCGGGCCCATTCAGCGCGGGCCTCGGCGGCGAGCCGGGCCACGGGGACGGACAGGGGGAGCCCGGACGCGTCGGCCCGTTCCAGCAGCCGGGCGAGAGCCACGGTGCCCGGGACCGAAGCCAGCCGCTGCCAGGCCGCACCCGGTTCACCACCGAGCCGTACCTCCGCCGCGCCCCGCGCCAGCGCTTCCCCGACCGGCCCGCCCAGGGCGTCTCCGACCGCCTGCGCGGCCGTCACCGGACCGGCGCCCGCCGCGATGCAGGCGGACAGCAGATCGGCGGCGAGGGGCAGCTGACGCGTCACCCCGGCCGCGAGGCGCTCACGCTCGCGCCGGCGCGGGTCCTCCGCCGCCCGCCACCGCCACAGTCCGGCTGCGGCGATCAGCCCCACAACGACTCCGGTGAGGCCGCCCACCAGCGCCCACCCGGCACACGCCACACACGCGTGCGGCAGCCAGTTCCGCGCGGCGCTCGGCACCGGGAGGCGTGGGGCGGCCGCCGTCGGCCGCGGAGCCAGTGCCCCGGCCAGCCGCCGCCGCGTCCTCCGTGCCTGTCGCGTCCGGTCCCCCCACCGCACCAGCCACACCAGCGCCGAGACCACCCCCACCACTGCCCCCAGCCTGTGGACGACGTCCCCGTTCACCCCGCCACCTCCTCGGCGCCCCGCACGATCCGCAGCGCCCACCACAGCCCCAGTCCCTCCAGCACCCCGCCGGCCGCCAGACAGCCCAGCCCCGACGGTGTGTGCAGCAGGATGTGCAACGGGTCGGCGCCGAGGGCGGTGCCGAGCGCGAGGCCCACCGCCGGGAGTCCGGCGAGCATCACCGCCGTGGCGCGGGCACCGGCCAACTGGGCGCGCAGGTCGGCGCGCTGGTCACGTTCGGCCCGCAGCGCCGCTTCCAGCCGGTCGAGCCCGTCCGCGAGCCCGGCGCCCTGGTCCACGGCCACCCGCCAGCACGCGGCGAGTCCTCGCAGCCCCTCGGCGCCCGGTTGTCCCGCCGCCGCCGCGAGCGCCTCCGGAACGTCCCCGCCGAAGCGCGCCGCCGCCAGCACGGCCGCCTGTGCGTCGCCGAGCCCGCCGGAGTCCCGCGCGGCCGTCAGCAGCGCCGCACCCGGCTGTCGTCCCGCACGCACCTCCCCGGCGAGCGCGCCGCACAACCCGATCACCGCGTCCCCCCGGCTCTCGCGCACCCGGCGCTCCCGGGCGGCCAGCCGCGCCCGCCGCAGCAGGGGCACCCCGGCCGCCCCCGCGACGACGGGCAGCACCGACGAACCCAGCACCGCCAGCACCATCCCGGCGGCCGGCGACCACCACTCCGCGTGCAGCCGCTCGCGGATCCACCGCCACCCGAGGGTCACGCGGGGCCGTCCCGGTGGCCCGCTCCCGGCCGCTGCCCCACCGGCCAGCAGCAACCGCGCCCGCCTGGCCCCGGCCCGCCCGCCGCCCAGCAGCCAGGCCGCTGTCCCCAGACACGCCACGGCCGCGCCCATCGACATCCCGTTCACCGTCTCGGTCACCTCGGCCGTCATCCCGATCACCCCGCTCATCCCCCGGCCCCTTCTCGCAGTCCCCTGCCGCGGTCCGGGGCCCGCAGCAGCCCCCGCAGCCGCTCCCATCCCCGCTCGTACACGAAGGTCTCCGGCCCCCACCGCAGTGCCGGCACCGTCCGCACCAGCCCCGACGGGTCCCGTTCCAGCACGTGCACCTCCGCGATCCGCCGCCGTCCGGTCCGGTCGCGCACGAGGTGCAGCACCACCGAGAGGGCGGCCGCCAGCTGGCTGTGCAGCGCGAGCCGGTCGAGTCCGGCGGCCGTACCGAGCGCCTCCAACCGGGCCGGAACGTCGGCGGCGGCGTTGGCGTGGACCGTCCCGGAGCCGCCTTCGTGCCCCGTGTTGAGGGCGGCCAGCAGATGGACCACCTCCGAGCCGCGCGCCTCGCCCACGACCAGCCGGTCCGGCCGCATCCGCAGCGCCTGCCGCACCAGGTCCTCGAGGGTGACGAGCCCCGCACCCTCCTGGTTGGCGGGTCTGGTCTCCAGGCGCACGACGTGCGGGTGGTCGGGCCGCAGTTCCGCCGAGTCCTCGGCCAGCACGATCCGCTCGTCCGGCCCGACCAGCCCCAGCAGAGCGCTCAGGAGGGTCGTCTTGCCGCTGCCGGTGCCCCCGCTGACGAGGAACGACAACCGGGCGTCCAGCAGCGCCCGCAGCACGCGGTCCCCGCCCGGCGGCACCGTTCCGGCCGCCACCAGTTCGTCGAGCGTGAAGGCGCGGGGCCGCACCACCCGCAGCGACAGACAGGCACAGCCGACGGCCACCGGGGGCAGCACCGCGTGCAGCCGTGTCCCGTCGGGGAGGCGCGCGTCGACCCAGGGCCGGGCGTCGTCCAGGCGCCGGCCGGCCACGGCCGCCAGCCGCTGTGCGAGGCGCCGGACGGCCATCGCGTCGGGGAAGGAGACGTCGGTGAGTTCCAGTCCTCCGCCCCGGTCCACCCAGACCCGGTCCGGCGCGGACACCAGCACGTCCGTCACCGACGTGTCGGCGAGGAGCCGGTCCAGCGGTCCGCTGCCGACCAACTCGGACCGCAGTTGCTGGGCGGCTCCCAGCACTTCGGCGTCCCCGAGCACCCGCCCCTGGTCCCGCAACGCCTGCGCCACCCGCGCGGGCGTCGGTTCGGCCCCGCTCTCGGCCAGCCACCGCCGCACTCCGTCGAGCAGAGCGGGCGGCATCCCCGCTCCGGTCACCGTCGGCCTCCTCATGCCGCCCTCGCCTCCACCAGCGCCCGCTCCCAGAACTCCTTGCAGAAGCGGGCCAGGGGGCCCCGGCCCGACGCCCCGGGTGGCTGCCCCGTCCCGTGCGGGCGCTGCAGAGCGGGTTCGACGGGCACGTCTCCTGCCAGGGGGAGCCCGAGCAGCCGGGCCACCTCGCGGTCGTCCAGGCCGGGCGCGTACGGCCCGCGGACCGCCACCCGCAGGTCGCGCAGGACCATGCCCACGGCGGAGGCGACACGCCCCGCCGCCGCGACGGCGCGCAGTTCCGCGGGGACCACGAGGAGTCCGAGGTCGAGCTGGGCGAGGACCTCGGCGACCCCGTCGTCGACGCGGCGCGGCAGGTCGACCACGACCGCGCCGCCGCCGCGCCGCGCCGCGGCGAGCACCGCGCGGACGGCCTGGGGCGGTACGGCGACGCAGTCGCCGCGGTCCCAGCTGAGCACCCGCAGGGAGTGCAGTTCGGGCAGCGACTCCTCCAGGGCTCCACCGCCGACCCGCCCGCGTGAGGCGGCGAACGCGGGCCAGCGCAGTCCCTCGGCCGTCTCGCCGCCGAGCACCACGTCGAGTCCGCCGCCCAGCGGATCCGCGTCCACGAGGAGCGTGCGCAGACCCTCCCGCGCGGAGGTGACGGCGAGCGCGCACGCGAGCGTGGACGCTCCCGCCCCGCCCCGGCCCCCGATGACGCCGACCGTCAGGGCGGGCCGTCCGACGCCCTCCGCCACGTCGGCGATGCGGTCCACCAGCCACTGTTCGCCGTCGGGCAGCATCAGCACGTGGTCGGCGCCGATCTCGACGGCCCGCCGCCAGACCCCCGGATCGTCCTGGTCGCGGCCGACCAGCACCACTCCTCGCCGTCGCGGAGCCCCGCGCACGCGCCGCGCGGCGTCGTCGCCGACGAGGACGAGCGGCGCGGCCTCCCAACCGCCCCTCGGCTCCGGAACCCCGTGATGGACCTCCGGTGTGGCGCCGGCCGCCGCGCACAGGCGCAGCAGATCGTCGAGGAGTCCGGCGTCCTCGGTGACGATCAGCGGTGCGCCCTGCCGGCCACCTCCGGCGTCGGGCAGCGGATCGCGCGTGACGGTCCCGGCCATGTTCGTCCCCTTTGCTGTGTCTCCCGCGCAGCCGCGAGGGCCCCGCGATTCCCAGGTGTGAAGTGCCGGCAAGCGGTCTCCCTGCGGAAGGCAGACGGAAACCGGCCGTGCGCGACCCGACAAACGGCAAACCGGGAGTGAACTCGCGGCGAGCGGGACGCGCTGGAATCACGGTGCAGCGCTCGGGAAAATCGCGTGGATCTTGGTCGAAAACTGTGGATGCCACGGCCGTTGTGAATATCGCCGTCACCCATACCGGCGAGCCCCGCACATCTCCTGTACGACTTCCGCAGAGCAGTCCGACAGCTACCCACGGTTACAGTTCATGAACATGACAATCATCTCTCGCCTGCGGCACCCCAACGGCGCTCCGGTCACGGAGAGAGGGGAAAAACCCACCCGGACATGCGACGACCCCCGCCGGGGGGGAGAGCGGGGGTCGTCCCCACGGCCGACTCGGGGGGGGAGGAGTCGGACCGGGTTAGCACGGTCGCGAACGATCCGTGACTTCCATGGTGTACCCGAGAGCCCTCTCAGGCAAACCCACACGCCCCACCTTACGCCGAATGGGCTGCGCCTATGCTCAAGGGCGTGGAAAACCACTCGTCGCCCCGCACAGCCGCCTTCTTTGACCTGGACAAGACGGTCATTGCGAAGTCGAGCACACTCACGTTCAGCAAGTCGTTCTACCAAGGCGGTCTGATCAACCGCAGAGCGGTCCTGCGTACCGCGTACTCCCAGTTCGTCTTCCTGGCCGGCGGCGCCGACCACGAGCAGATGGAGCGGATGCGCAAGTACCTGTCCGCACTGTGCCGCGGCTGGAACGTGCAGCAGGTCAAGGAGATCGTCGCCGAGACGCTGCACGACCTGATCGACCCGATCATCTACGACGAGGCCGCCACCCTGATCGAGGAGCACCACACCGCCGGCCGGGACGTCGTGATCGTGTCCACCTCCGGCGCCGAGGTCGTCGAGCCGATCGGCGAGCTGCTCGGCGCCGACCGGGTCGTCGCCACCCGGATGGTCGTGGGCGACGACGGGTGCTTCACCGGCGAGGTGGAGTACTACGCGTACGGCCCGACGAAGGCCGAGGCGATCAGGGAGCTGGCCGAGTCCGAGGGCTACGACCTGGCCCGTTGCTACGCCTACAGCGATTCGGTGACCGATGTGCCGATGCTGGAGTCCGTGGGCCACCCGCACGCCGTGAACCCGGACCGCGCGCTGCGCCGGGAGGCCCTCGCGCGCGAGTGGCCGATCCTGGACTTCCACCGGCCCGTCCGGCTCAAGCAGCGCTTCCCCGCGTTCTCCGTGCCGCCGCGCCCCGCCCTGGTCGCGGCAGCCGCCATAGGGGCCGCGGCGGCCACCGCGGGCCTCGTCTGGTACGCCAGCCGGCGCCGCGCGACGGTGGCCTGACCGCACCTCGGAAAACGTTCCACCCGCCACCGGCCGCCGTCGCGCGCACCGCTGCCCGTTTGACGCGTATTTGAACCTAAAAGTAAAGAAGCAGGTCCGGGACTTCCGCTTGCTTCATTCCTGGAGTACAAAGGACTCAACGGCCCGCGAGACCAAGGACATCCGAGAGGATCACCTTCACAACGCATTTGGCCCCACGGACCGCGCATGAACACCGGGCACCCACGCGACGTCGACCCGTCGATTACGGGCCAGCCGCACCAGGTGACGGGCAAAGTCCCCGACCTGATGGGCATGTATCGAGGACGCTTGGTAACCCGGTGGCCATGCCAGCGGCGGTACGAGTTCTCGTACCGCCGCATCTCTGCCCGGCCCCCTCAAGGGGCCCTTTTCTTTCCCACGCCGCTTCTCACACCGCGCGCGTCACGCCACGCGCGCGTCACGCCGCCCCGCGCTGGAGCGCCTCGCACACCGCCGTCGACTCGCGCGCCCCGAGTTCGATCGCCCGCCCGCAGTGGGCGATCCAGGCGGCCACGCCCTCGGGCGTACCGGATACATAGCCCTCCAGGGCCGCCAGGTAGGCCTCGTGCCCCAGTTCGGCGTGCCCCACCTCGGCAGGACAGACCGACTTCGGGTCGAGACCGCTGCCGATCAGGACGATCCGCTCGGCGGCCCGCGCGACCAGGCCGTTGTGGGAGACGAAGGGGCGCAGGGCGAGGAGCTCTCCGTGGACGACGGCGGCCGTCACCAGCGCCGGGGCGGAACCGCCCGCGACGATCAGCTCGGACAGCCCCTCCAGCCGGCCGTGCGCCTCCGCGGCACTCGGCACCCCGAGCCCGATCAGGGGCTCGTCGACCTGCTCGCCCTCCTGCCGGGGCCGCCCGACCTGCTCGGCCTTGTCGGCCGCCGCCACCAGGTGCAGCCTGGCCAGCACCCTCAGGGGCGACTGCCGCCAGATGGACAGCAGCTGGCCCGCCTCGGCGGTCAGGCGCAGGGCCGCGCCCATCGTGCGCGCCTCGGCGTCGCTGCCGAAGTCGCTGCGCCGGCGCACCTCCTCCAGGGCCCAGTCCGCGCCCGAGAGCGCCGCCGAGCCGCGGGCGCCGCGCAGCGCCGCCTCGGAGGTGATCTCGTTGCTGCGCCGACGCATGACCCGGTGTCCGTAGACCCGGTCCACGGCCTTGCGCACGGACTCCACGGAGTCGGCCACTCCGGGCAGGGAGCCCAGGGCCGCAAGGGGATCGGCGGTCGCGCCTGTCGTACTCATGAGTACGACACTACGCACCCCGGGCCCCGCACCCACGAAGGAGTGGTCTTCTTCACGCCCCGCTGCCACCTACAGCTATCAGGCCACTACGCTTGGTGAACATGAAAATTGCTTTCGTGGGGAAGGGCGGCAGCGGAAAGACGACCCTGTCCTCCTTGTTCATCCGTCACCTCGCGGCCGAGGGCGCCCCGGTCGTCGCGGTCGACGCCGACATCAACCAGCACCTGGGAGCCGCGCTGGGGCTCGACGAGGCGGAGGCGGCCGCGCTGCCCTCGATGGGCGAGCACCTCCCGTTGATCAAGGACTACCTGCGCGGCACCAACCCGCGCATCGCGTCCGCCGAGACGATGATCAAGACGACGCCGCCCGGTGCGGGCTCCCGGCTGCTGCGGGTGTGCGAGGACAACCCGCTCTACGACGCCTGCGCACGGCCGGTGGAACTCGACGGCGGGGCCGTCCGTTTGATGGTCACCGGCCCCTTCACGGACGCCGACCTGGGGGTCGCCTGCTACCACTCCAAGACCGGAGCGGTGGAGCTGTGCCTGAACCACCTGGTGGACGGCCCCGGCGAGTACGTCGTGGTGGACATGACGGCCGGCTCGGACTCCTTCGCCTCCGGCATGTTCACCCGCTTCGACATCACGTTCCTCGTGGCCGAGCCGACCCGGAAGGGGGTCTCCGTCTACCGCCAGTACAAGGAGTACGCCCGCGACTTCGGCGTCACTCTGAAGGTCGTCGGCAACAAGGTGCAGGGGCCGGACGACCTCGACTTCCTCCGCGCGGAGGTCGGGGACGACCTGCTCGTGACGGTGGGGCACTCGGACTGGGTCCGGGCCATGGAGAAGGGCCGACCGCCCCGGTTCGCGCTCCTGGAGGAGCCGAACCGCCACGCCCTGCGCCTGCTGCACAGGGCCGCCGATGCGACGTACCCCCTCCGCGACGCGGAGCGCTACACCCGCCAGATGGTGCACTTCCACCTGAAGAACGCCCGGTCGTGGGGCGACGAGCGCACCGGGACCGACCTGGCGGCGCAGGTCGACCCGGGCTTCGTGCTCGGCGAGAGGATCGAGGGGACCGAGAGGGTCACGGCGTCCGCCTGACGCTCACCGCTTCGCCGCCGGCGCCCCGGGCACGCCCTTGGGGGCCGGGGCGGGGGCGGCGGCCAGGAAGGACTTCCAGCCCTGCTCCGGGGCCTCGCCGACGTCCAGGGTGCGCAGCTTCGCCAGCGTCTTCGGGTCCTGGGCGTCCAGCCAGTCCACGAGCTGCCGGAAGGAGACACAGCGCACCCCGGACTTGGTGCACACCGCCTCGATGACCTCCTCGACGGCGCGCATGTAGGTGCCGCCGTTCCAGGACTCGAAGTGGTTGCCGATGATCAGGGGCGCACGGTTGCCCTTGTAGGCCCGCTTGAACCCCTTGAGCAGACCGTCCCGCATCTGGTCGCCCCACAGCTCGTGCTTGGCCGGGTCGCCCTGGGTGGTGGTGCCGGACTGGTTGACCATGAAGTTGTAGTCCATGGCGAGCTGTTCGAAGGAGTGCCCGGGGAAGGGCACGAGCTGCATCGACAGGTCCCACAGGCCGCGCTTCTTCTTCGGCCACACCTGGTTGTTGACGCCGCTGGTGTCGTAGCGGAAGCCCAGGTCGCGAGCGGCCTTCAGGAAGTTCTTCCGCCCCTCCAGACACGGGGTGCGGGCGCCGATGAGCTCCTTGTCGTAGTCGAAGGGCAGCGGGGCCGCGTTCTTCATGCCGGCGTTGGTCTTCCAGGTCTTCACGAAGCGCTTGGCCTGGGCGATCTCGTCCTTCCACTCCGCCACCGACCACTCGCCGACCCCGCCGCCGCTGCCGCAGAAGTGCCCGTTGAAGTGGGTGCCGATCTCGTTGCCCTCCAGCCAGGCCAGGCGCAGCTGCTTCACGGTGTCGGCGATGCCCCGCCGGTCGTTGAAGCCGATGTCGGAGCGGCCGGGGGAGTGCTGCGGCGGGTGGTACAGGTCGCGTTTCCTCTCCGGGAGCAGGTACACGCCGCTCAGGAAGTACGTCATGGTCGCGTCGTTCTCCTTGGCGACCTTGCGGAAGCGGGAGAAGAGCTTCTGGCCGTCTTCGCCCGCCCCGTCCCAGGAGAAGACGACGAACTGCGGGGGCTTCTCACCCGGCTTCAGCCGCTCGGGCCGGAGCAGGCGCGGCTGCGCCCCGGTGTACGCGGTGGAGCCGTCGCCGATCAACCGGACGACGTTCTTCGGCGCGGGAGCCGGTTCGGCCTTCTCCTGGTCCCTTTTCCCCTCGGTGGTGCCGTCGGTGCCGGTCCCGCAGCTGGCGAGCGGGGCGATGCAGACCGCGGCGATCACGGCGCCCGCGGTGATCCTGTGGGTGGCGGCCATCCGCCCACCTTCTTCCTTCTCTCGGGCCGACCCCGACTTCCCTCGGGCCGGCCCCGACGGGGCGATGTCTGGTGCTGTGCCGGTCCGGGCCGACAGCGCCGCCAACGTCGCACGGAAGCGAGAAGGAATAAGTACGACAAGCCGATGAAATGACCTCTTCACCCAAGAGGATGATTGATTCCCCCATTTGCCCGGAAAGTCTATGCTTGCCCTTTACTCTGAATTACGATCCGTTTACTGATTGTTGATACATCCCGCCGTTTTTCATGCCGCGCCCCATGGCCGCGACCGCCCCGCCACCGTGCGGGCCCCACCCTTTCCGCGACCGCGCAGACCCGGAGGAGACGGGAGACCATGTCAGCCTGCGTTCCCGCCCGCGCCGCCGACTCGGATCGGACCGAGCGCGCCCATCCGCCCCACAGCCCGCCGCCGACCGGGCCGCGGCGCTTCCGCATCGCGGGCGCCGATCTGTCGGCCTCGATCGCGGTCTTCCTGATCGCCCTCCCCCTGTCCCTCGGCATCGCCCTCGCCACCGGCGCGCCGCTCCAGGCCGGACTGGTCGCCGCCGCCGTGGGCGGACTCGTCGCCGGACGGCTCGGCGGCTCACCCCTCCAGGTCAGCGGCCCGGCCGCCGGACTCACCGTCGTCACCGCCGACATCATCCAGCAGTACGGCTGGCGGACGACCTGTGCCGTCACCGTCCTCGCCGGGCTCGCCCAGCTCGGCCTGGGCTGTCTGCGGGTGGCGCGCGGCGCGCTCGCCGTCAGCCCCGCGATCGTGCACGGCATGCTCGCCGGCATCGGCATCACCATCGCCGTCGCCCAGCTGCACATCGTCCTCGGCGGCACCCCGCAGAGCTCCGTCCCCGACAACCTCCGCGCGCTTCCCGCCCAGTTGGCGAACCTGCACCCCGCGGCCCTGTCGGTGAGCGTGCTGACGCTGGCGCTGCTGCTGCTCTGGCCCCGGCTGCCCGGCCGGGTCGGACGCGTCGCCCGCACGGTCCCGGCCGCGCTCGTCGCCGTCGCCGGAGCCACCGCGGTGGCCGCCGCGGTCGGCCTCGTCCTGCCCAAGGTGGACCTGCCGTCCTGGCGCAGCCACGCCCTGGCCGGCCTGCCCGACGGTCCGGTGCTCGGCCTCGCCGCCGCCGTGCTCACGACGACGCTGGTGTGCAGCGTGCAGTCGCTGCTCGGCGCGGTCGCCGTGGACAAGCTGGCGTCCGGCCGCCCCGGTCCCGCCCGCGTCGGGCGGTCCGACCTGGACCGCGAACTGCTCGGGCAGGGGGCGGCCAACATCGCCTCCGGCTCCCTCGGCGGACTGCCCGTGGCCGGAGTGGCCGTCCGCAGTTCCGCGAATGTGCACGCGGGTGCCGTGAGCCGGAACTCCACGATGCTGCACGGCGTTCTCGTAGTGATCGCCGCGCTGCTGATGGTCCCGCTCCTGGAGCTCATCCCGCTCGCCTCGCTCGCCGCCCTGGTGATGGCCGTCGGCATCCAGATGGTGTCCCTGCACCACATCCGCACGGTGACCCGCCACCGGGAAGTCCTGGTCTACGCCGTGACCACCCTCGGCGTGGTGTCCCTCGGCGTCCTGGAGGGCGTGGCGCTGGGCATCGCCGCGGCCGTCGGCGTGGCCCTGCACCGCCTCACCCGCACCCGCATCACGCACGAGGAGAAGGAGGGAGTCCATCACGTCCGCGTGCGAGGACAGTTGACGTTCCTCGCGGTGCCGCGGCTCAGCCGCGCCCTGCACCTCGTGCCCCATGGAACCGATGCCGTGGTGGCGCTGGACGGGTCGTTCATGGACCACGCGGCGTACGAGGCGCTGCAGGACTGGCAGAGCACGCACACCGCGCGGGGCGGCACCGTGGAGATCACCGGCCGTCGTGCCGGGGTCCGGATCGCCGAGCCCGCGGTCCTCACCGGCCACCATCCGGCGGACGGGGACGAGGAGGCCGACGTGTCCGGCGCCGACTGCCGCTGCCGGCCCTGGACGGCCTGGCGCAACCACCAGTGCGAGCGTCCGCAGCCCGTGCCCGGCAAGGACGAAGGCGCGGGCGTGCCCGACGGAGGCGAACCGGATCCGTCCGGCACCGGTGGGCACGAACTGGTGCGGGGCATCAGCGCGTTCCAGCGCAACACCGCTCCCCTGGTGCGCGGTGAGCTGGCCCGGCTGGCGCGCGAGGGACAGCAGCCCGCGCAGCTGTTCCTGACCTGCGCCGACTCCCGGCTGGTCACCTCGATGATCACGTCCAGCGGTCCGGGGGACCTGTTCGTGGTGCGCAACGTCGGCAACCTCGTGCCGCCCCCCGGCGAGGAGAGCGGCGACGACTCGGTGGCGGCCGCCATCGAGTACGCCGTGGAGGTGCTGGCGGTGCGGTCGATCACCGTGTGCGGTCACTCGGGGTGCGGTGCGATGCAGGCGCTGCTCGACTCGGAGCCGGGCGACGCCGACACACCGCTGAGCCGGTGGCTGCGGCACGGGCTGCCGAGCCTGGAGCGCATGGGCGACGCGAGCGGGTCCCGGGCGCGACTGGCCGGACGGGCACCCGCCGACGCGGTCGAGCAGCTGTGCCTGACGAACGTGGTCCAGCAGCTGGAGCACCTGCGCGCCCACCCCTCGGTGGCCCGGGCCCTGGAGGGCGGGACCCTGGAGCTGCACGGCCTCTACTTCCACGTGGGCGAGGCCCAGGCGTACCTCCTCACGGAGCGGGACGGGGAGGGCGTGTTCGACCGGGTGCGGGCGGTGGACCTGGCGGTGTGAGGGGCCCGTCCGGGTGTGAGAGGCGTTACACCCCTTGAACCGGCTTGCCCCGGGGTCCGTGGGAACGGATGACCGGGACGACGGTGACCCAGATCATCCACCAACAGGTCTAAACCAATTCGCCGTCAACCCTTGTCAGCGCACCCCCAGGTCTGATGAGCTGTGGCCTGGGACACAACGGACACCCCGGGAAAGGCAGATGCCGTGAGCAACGAAAGCCTGGCCAACCTTCTGAAGGAGGAGCGTCGCTTCACGCCCCCCGCCGACCTGGCCGCGAACGCCAACGTCACGGCAGAGGCGTATGAACAGGCCAAGGCTGACAGGCTCGGCTTCTGGGCCGAGCAGGCCCGCCGGCTGACCTGGGCCAAGGAGCCCACGGAGACCCTCGACTGGTCGAACCCGCCGTTCGCCAAGTGGTTCCAGGACGGCGAGCTCAACGTCGCCTACAACTGCGTCGACCGGCACGTGGAGGCCGGCCACGGCGACCGGGTCGCCATCCACTTCGAGGGCGAGCCGGGCGACAGCCGCGCCCTCACCTACGCCCAGCTCAAGGACGAGGTCTCCAAGGCCGCCAACGCCCTGCTCGAGCTGGGGGTCCGCAAGGGCGACCGGGTCGCCGTCTACATGCCGATGATCCCGGAGACGGCGATCGCGATGCTGGCCTGCGCCCGCGTCGGCGCCACGCACTCCGTCGTCTTCGGCGGCTTCTCCGCGGACGCGCTCGCGACCCGCATCCAGGACGCCGACGCCAAGGTCGTCATCACCGCAGACGGCGGCTACCGGCGCGGCAAGCCCTCCGCGCTCAAGCCGGCCGTGGACGAGGCCGTCGGCCGCGTGGAGAACGTCGAGCACGTCCTCGTCGTCCGCCGCACCGGCCAGGACGTCGCCTGGACCGAGGGCCGCGACGTGTGGTGGCACGACCTGGTCGAGCGGCAGAGCGCCGAGCACACCCCGGAGGCGTTCGGGGCCGAGCACCCGCTGTTCATCCTCTACACCTCGGGCACGACGGGTAAGCCGAAGGGCATCCTGCACACCTCCGGCGGCTACCTCACCCAGACGGCGTACACGCACTGGGCCGTCTTCGACCTCAAGCCGGAGACCGACGTGTACTGGTGCACGGCCGACGTCGGCTGGGTCACCGGGCACTCGTACATCGTCTACGGTCCGCTCGCCAACGGCGCCACCCAGGTCATGTACGAGGGCACGCCCGACACCCCGCACCAGGGCCGCTTCTGGGAGATCGTGCAGAAGTACGGCGTGACCATCCTCTACACGGCGCCCACCGCGATCCGCACGTTCATGAAGTGGGGCGACGACATCCCCGCGAAGTTCGACCTGTCCTCCCTGCGGGTGCTCGGTTCCGTCGGCGAGCCGATCAACCCCGAGGCGTGGATCTGGTACCGCAAGAACATCGGCGCGGACCGCACCCCGGTGGTGGACACCTGGTGGCAGACCGAGACCGGCGGCATCATGATCTCCCCCCTGCCGGGCGTGACCGACGCCAAGCCGGGCTCCGCCCAGACCCCGCTGCCCGGCATCTCGGCGACCGTCGTCGACGACGAGGCCAACGAGGTGCCCAACGGCGGCGGTGGCTACCTGGTGCTCACCGAGCCGTGGCCGTCGATGCTGCGCACCATCTGGGGCGACGACCAGCGGTTCATCGACACCTACTGGTCGCGCTTCGAGGGCAAGTACTTCGCCGGTGACGGCGCCAAGAAGGACGACGACGGCGACATCTGGCTGCTCGGCCGGGTCGACGACGTCATGCTCGTGTCCGGGCACAACATCTCCACCACCGAGGTCGAGTCCGCGCTCGTCTCCCACCCGTCGGTCGCCGAGGCGGCCGTGGTCGGCGCGGCGGACGAGACCACCGGCCAGGCGATCGTCGCCTTCGTGATCCTGCGCGGTACGGCGGCGGAGACCGAGGACCTGGTCGCCGACCTCCGCAACCACGTGGGCGCCACCCTCGGCCCGATCGCCAAGCCCAAGCGGATCCTGCCGGTGGCCGAGCTGCCGAAGACCCGCTCCGGCAAGATCATGCGCCGTCTGCTGCGGGACGTGGCGGAGAACCGCCAGCTCGGGGACGTCACCACGCTGACGGACTCCACGGTCATGGATCTCATCCAGGCCAAGCTGCCCCAGGCGCCCAGCGAGGACTGAGCGGCACGGGCCGGTCACCCGGCTGATCACCCGGCTGATCACCACCGGACGGGGCACCCGGCTGATCACCGCCGGGCGGGGCACCCGGCACACACCGGGTGCCCCGCCCGGCGTGCTCCCGGTGCGCACCGGGAACGCTCCTGGTGCGCCCCAGGAGCACGTTAGGTAGGCTAAAGGTAAAAGCTGTCTCATGGAGCGCCGGGAAGTCTGGTCGGCACGCGATTCGTGCTGCCCCGCCGACCAGAGGATCCACCCGTGAACGCCCCCCGCACCTCCACCCCCACCCCCCGCAAGGTCTTCGGGCGCCTCTCCCTGCCCGAGCGGACGTTCGTCACGGACGCGCTGCGCACCGAGACCGTCGGCGGTGTCCTGCTCCTCCTCGCCGCCGTCGCCGCGCTGGTCTGGGCGAACGTGCCCGCGCTGCACGACAGCTACGAGAGCGTCAGCCACTTCCACTTCGGCCCCGAGGCCCTCGGCCTGAACCTGTCCGTGGCGCACTGGGCGGCCGACGGACTGCTCGCGGTCTTCTTCTTCGTGGCCGGGATCGAGCTCAAGCGCGAACTCGTCGCCGGTGACCTCAAGGACCCCAAGGCAGCCGCGCTGCCCGTGGTCGCGGCCCTGTGCGGCATGGCCGTACCGGCGCTCGTCTACACCCTCACCAACGTCGTCGGCGGCGGTTCGCTGGCCGGCTGGGCCGTGCCCACCGCCACCGACATCGCCTTCGCGCTCGCCGTGCTCGCCGTCATCGGCACCTCCCTGCCGAGTGCGCTGCGCGCCTTCCTGCTCACCCTCGCCGTCGTCGACGACCTGTTCGCGATCCTGATCATCGCGGTCTTCTTCACCGACGACCTGGACTTCGCCGCGCTCGGCGGCGCGGTCGCGGGCCTGGCCGTCTTCTGGGTACTGCTGCGCAAGGGCGTACGCGGCTGGTACGTGTACGTCCCGCTCGCGCTCGTCGTGTGGGGGCTGATGTACAACAGCGGCATCCACGCCACCATCGCCGGCGTGGCCATGGGCCTGATGCTGCGCTGCCACCGCCACGAGGGTGAGGAGCAGTCCCCCGGCGAACACATCGAGCACCTCGTCCGGCCGCTCTCGGCGGGTCTCGCGGTCCCGCTGTTCGCCCTGTTCAGCGCGGGCGTGGCCGTCTCCGGCAGCGCGCTCGCGGAGGTGTTCACCCGGCCCGAGGCGCTCGGCATCGTGCTCGGACTCGTCGTCGGCAAGACGGTCGGCATCTTCGGCGGCACCTGGCTGACGGCCCGTTTCACCCGGGCCTCGCTCAGCGACGACCTCGCCTGGGCGGACGTGTTCGCGGTGGCGACCCTCGCCGGGATCGGCTTCACCGTCTCGCTGCTCATCGACGAACTCGCCTTCGAGGGCGACGCGGCCATGACCGACAGCGGCAAGGCCGCCGTGCTGACCGGCTCGCTGATCGCCACCGCCCTCGCGACGGTGCTGCTGAAGGTACGGAACGCCAAGTACCGCAGGCTGACCGAGGACGAGGAGCGCGACGAGGACCTCAGCGGCGTACCGGACGTCTACGAGCAGGACGACCCGGCGTACCACCTGCGCATGGCGGAGATCCACGAGCGCAAGGCCGCCGAGCACCGGCGACTCGCCCGGGAGAAGGCCGCCGAGCGGGACGGGCTTGCCGAAGTGACGGGCAGGGCAGGCGAGGACCACGACGGTCCGGCATGATCTGACGAGACGGTACAAAAGACGGCACCGTGGCGGTCGGACGCGAGCGGGCGGGCACGAACCGCCCGCTCACGGGCAGTCGTACACGGGCCGTCAGACGGCAGACTGAACCGTACGCGCAGGCACGCAGAAGTACGCAGAAGAGGGAGACCGCGATGAGCGCACCCGACGGCAGCCCGGTCGGCGCCGAACGCAGCATCGGCCAGCTGTTCGCCTCGGCGACGGCGGACATGTCGGCGCTGGTGCACGACGAGATCGCGCTGGCGAAGGCGCAGCTCAAGCAGGACGTCAAGCGGGGCGCGACCAGCGGTGGCGCGTTCATGGCGGCGGGCGTGCTGCTCCTGTTCTCCCTGCCGATGCTGAACTTCGCCCTGGCCTACGGCATCCACACCTGGAGCGACTGGAACCTCGCGCTCTGCTTCCTGCTGTCCTTCGCGGCGAACGTCCTGATCGCCCTGGCCCTCGCGCTGATCGGCGTCGTCTTCGCGAAGAAGGCCAAGAAGGGCCGGGGTCCGCAGAAGGTCGCCGCCTCGGTGAAGGAGACGGCGGGCGTGCTGCAGAAGGCCAAGCCGCACCCCCGTCCCGAGCTGCCGGAGGACCGGGTCCCCCAGGCCATCGAGGCTGTGGCACGCTCGTCCTCATGACGGGCTCCTCCATCCCTTCGGGGCAATCCCCCCCGGCGCACCCCACCTCGGCCGTACGCCTCGACGTCCCCGGCGGCGCCGAGGTGATCCACCGGGACGTCGCCGCCAACGGCGCCCGCTTCCACATCGCGGAACTGGGCGACGGTCCGCTGGTGCTGCTGCTGCACGGCTTCCCGCAGTTCTGGTGGACCTGGCGGCACCAGCTGACGGCGCTCGCCGACGCCGGGTTCCGGGCCGTCGCCATGGACCTGCGGGGCGTCGGCGGCAGCGACCGCACCCCGCGCGGTTACGACCCGGCCAACCTCGCGCTGGACATCACCGGGGTGGTCCGCTCCCTCGGCGAGCCGGACGCCGCGCTGGTCGGCCACGACCTGGGCGGATACCTGGCGTGGACGGCGGCGGCGATGCGCCCCAAGCTCGTACGGCGGCTGGCGGTCGCGTCCATGCCGCATCCGCGGCGCTGGCGGTCGGCGATGCTCTCCGACGCCCGGCAGTCCGCCGCCATGTCGCACATCTGGGGGTTCCAGCGGCCCTGGATCCCGGAGCGCCGGCTCACCGCGGACGACGGGGCGCTGGTGGCCAGGCTCATCCGGGACTGGTCCGGGCCGCGGCAACCGGAGGAGGAGGAGCTGGCCGTCTACCGGCGCGCCATGTGCGTCCCGTCCACGGCGCACTGCTCGATCGAGCCGTACCGCTGGATGGTGCGCTCCCTGGCCCGTCCGGACGGTTTCCAGTTCAACCGCCGGATGAAGCGGCCGGTGCGGGTGCCGACGCTGCACCTGCACGGCTCGCTGGACCCCGTGGTGCGCACGCGCAGCGCCGCCGGGTCCGGTCAGTACGTCGAAGCGCCGTACCGCTGGCGCCTGTTCGACGGGCTCGGGCACTTCCCGCACGAGGAGGACCCGGTCGCCTTCTCGACCGAACTGGTCAACTGGCTGAAGGATCCCGAACCGGATCGGTGACCGGACGGACGCTCCCGGTACACGCGCCTGAACGCCCGTCCCCCGAACGGCCATTTGCCCGGCGCATAGGCCAATTGGGAGCCCGCGAGGCGGTTATCGACCATGAGGTGGGGGCAGAGGTCGGGGTATGGGCTGGACGCACGACTACAGTGACGCAAGCCGCACTCGCCGCTCGGCGGGCGGTATGGGTTCCCACCAGCGAGGCGGTGCACCGCAGATGGCAGGTACGGACCCCAGGGTGGGAATTCCGCGCATCCTCCGCCGCCGGGCCCGCTGGGTCTCGGTACGTCTGCGCCACCCGCGCGGCTGACGGCCCGTACGGTCCCCTCCCGTACGGCAGGGCGGCCCGCAGCCCCTCCTAGAGCGCGCAGCTGTCGCTGTCCACCTGCTGGTTCGCGGTACGGCCCTTGGCGATGTCCTCCTGGATCTCGTCCACGGTGAGCGCGTACCCGGTCTCCGCGTCGTCCAGGGACTTCGCGAAGACCACGCCGTAGACCCTGCCCTCGGGGGTCAGCAGCGGGCCGCCGGAGTTGCCCTGACGGACGGTCGCGTACAGGGAGTACACGTCGCGGCGGACCGTGTCCCGGTGGTAGATGTCCGGGCCGTTGGCCGTGATGCGCCCCCGCACGCGCGCGGAACGGACGTCGTACGCCCCGTTCTCCGGGAAGCCGGCGACGATCGCGCTGTCGCCGCTGCTCGCGTCCTCGGTGGTGAAGCGCAGCGCGGGCGCCTTCAGGTCCGGCACGTCGAGGACGGCGATGTCGCGCCTCCAGTCGTAGAGGACGACCGTCGCGTCGTACTTCCTGCCCTCGCCGCCTATCTGCACGACCGGCTCGTCGACGCCGCCCACGACGTGCGCGTTGGTCATCACGCGGCGGTCGTCGAAGACGAAGCCGGTGCCCTCCAGGACCTTGCCGCAGCCGGTGGCGGTGCCCGTGACCTTGACGATGGAACGCTGGGCGCGGGCGGCCACGGCGCTGTTCGCGAGGGCCGGGTCCGGGGGCCGGACGTCGGTGATCGGCTCGCTGGCGAACGGGCTGAAGACCTGCGGGAAGCCGTTCTGCGCGAGGGCGGAGGAGAAGTCGGCGAACCAGGTGTCGGCCCGGTCGGGCAGCGCCCGGGAGACCCCGAGCAGCACCTTGGAGCTGCGGACCTCCTTGCCGAGCGTCGGCAGGGTCGTACCGGCGAGGGCCGAGCCGATCAGCCAGGCGACCAGGAGCATGGCGACGACGTTGACCAGGGCGCCGCCGGTGGCGTCCAGCGCGCGGGCCGGGGACCAGGTGATGTAGCGGCGCAGTTTGTTGCCGAGGTGGGTGGTCAGGGCCTGGCCGACGGAGGCGCAGACGATGACCACGATGACCGCGACGACGGCGGCGGCCGTGCTGACCTCGGAGCCGTCCGTCAGGACGTCCCAGACGACGGGCAGCACGTACACGGCGGCGAGACCACCGCCCAGGAACCCGATCACCGACAGGATGCCGACGACGAACCCCTGGCGGTAGCCGACGACCGCGAACCAGACGGCGGCGACCAGCAACAGGATGTCCAGCACGTTCACCGCTTCACGCCTCGCCTCGTCGTTCCGGTCGCTCCCGCTCGGCCGGGCCCCGGGGACACACGGCGCGAACCGCCGTCGCCACCGGCCCCCGGAGCGCACGGCACGGCGCCCACCCTGTCACGCCCGCCAGTCCAGCGGGACCTGCTTGTCCCGGTCCCAGGGGCGCTCCCACCCGGCGAAATGCAGCAGTCGGTCGATGACCCCGGCCGTGAAGCCCCACACCAGGGCCGATTCGACCAGGAATGCCGGACCGCGATGGCCGCGGGGGTGGACCGCCGTCGCACGGTTGTCCGGGTGGGTGAGATCCGCCACGGGGACCGTGAAGACCCGGGCGGTCTCCTTCGGGTCCACGACACCGACCGGGCTGGGCACGCGCCACCAGCCCAGCACGGGTGTGACGACGAAGCCGCTGACCGGGATGTAGAGCTTCGGCAGGACGCCGAAGAGCTGGACCCCGGACGGGTCGAGCCCGGTCTCCTCCTCGGCCTCGCGCAGGGCGGCCCGCAGCGGCCCGTCGCCCTGCGGATCGCCGTCCTCGGGGTCGAGGGCGCCGCCGGGGAAGGACGGCTGGCCGGCGTGCGAGCGCAGCGAGCTCGCCCGCTCCATGAGCAGCAGCTCCGGGCCGCGCTCGCCCTCGCCGAACAGGACGAGGACGGCGGACTGGCGCCCCGCGCCGTCCTCCGGGGGCAGGAAACGGCTCAGCTGCCCCGGCGCGACCGTCTCCGCCGCGTGGACCACCGGGTCCAGCCAGGCGGGCAGGCCCTCCTTGTCGAGCGTCACCCGGCCGTCCTGGGTATCACTCGCACGCGTCATCGCCACCCCGCCGTCCTGTCCCGTCCCACGTCCCGTCGCGCGCCACGTCCCACGGGTCCAACGCCCGGCGTACCCGAGATCGTTCCGGTCGTTCCGCGGGCCGTCGCGGGCGCCTGCGCCACCCCGTCATCCGGCCCTCAGCGGCGGGGCCGGCCGGCCACCCGCGTCCAGGTAGGCCTGCGGCGGCTTCAGGCGCTGGCCGGGGAGGCCGCCCTTCTCGTACTTCAGCAGCTTCCTCGCCTTCTCCGGGTCCGTCTCGCCCTCGCCGTACGCCGGGCAGAGCGGGGCGATGGGGCAGGCGCCGCAGGCCGGCTTGCGGGCGTGGCAGATGCGGCGGCCGTGCCAGATCACGTGGTGCGAGAGGTCGGTCCAGTCACTCTTGGGGAAGAGCGCGCCGACGGCGGCCTCGATCTTGTCCGGGTCGGTCTCGTCCGTCCACCGCCAGCGGCGGACCAGGCGCTGGAAGTGGGTGTCCACGGTGATCCCGGGGCGGCCGAAGGCGTTGCCGAGCACGACGAAGGCGGTCTTGCGGCCGACGCCGGGCAGCTTCACGAGATCCTCGAGCCGGCCCGGCACCTCGCCGCCGAAGTCCTCCGCGAGCACCTTGGAAAGCCCCATCACCGAGCGGGTCTTGGCGCGGAAGAAGCCGCACGGGCGCAGGATCTCCTCCACCTCCTCGGGGTCGGCGGCGGCCAGGTCCTCGGGGGTGGGGTACTGCGCGAAGAGGGCGGGGGTCGTCTGGTTGACGCGCAGGTCGGTGGTCTGGGCCGAGAGCACCGTGGCGACGAGGAGTTGGAAGGGGTTCTCGAAGTCCAGCTCGGGGTGCGCGTACGGGAACACCTCGGCGAGCTCGCGGTTGATGCGGCGCGCGCGGCGGACGAGCGCGATGCGCGACTCCCCCTTGGCCGGCTCGACGACGCTCTTCACCGGAGCGCCCTTCAGCGCGGCGGTGGCTTTCCCGGGTGCGACGAGGGGCCTCCCGGCGGCCGGGGCCTTTCCGGCGGGGGCGGACTTCTCGGCGGGCGCCTTCCGCGCGGACGCCTTCCGCGCGGACGCCTTCCGTTCGGGCGTCTGCGGTGCGGCCGCCTCGTCCGCGGACGCCGACCCCCCGGCGGGCACGGCCTCCCCGGCGGCGTTCCCCGGCGGTGCGGGCCTCTCCTCGGCCGCGCCGCTCGTACCTGCCGTCGGTTCCTCTTCCACCGAAGCCCTCTTTGCCGCTTTCGCCGTTTCCCTACCGCCATCGGAGTCCTGTTCGCCCACAGCGGAATCGCGACGTACCACCACCCGCTCAGCCTCCTCGGCCTGTGCTCTCACCGGCGATTTGGACACCCGGCCAGCCTACGACCCGGCACCGACATCCGCCCCGGACCCCGAAGATCGGCGTCCAATTGGACCCCTGCCGCGTACCCCGGCAGGCCCGTGCGGCATCCTTGTGACAGATCACACTGTTTGGACCGTCCGGCAAAATGGGCACCACGGTCCCCTGGTACGTGGGGGAGCAAGCTCCCCTGAGCAGGTCGACAAGGAGAGAACTCGTGGACGACGTTCTGCGGCGGAACCCGCTCTTCGCGGCGCTCGATGACGAGCAGGCCGCGGAGCTTCGCGCCTCCATGAGTGAGGTGACCCTGGCACGGGGCGACTCCCTGTTCCACGAGGGCGACCCCGGCGACCGCCTCTACGTGGTCACCGAGGGCAAGGTCAAGCTCCACCGCACGTCCCCCGACGGCCGCGAGAACATGCTCGCCGTCGTCGGCCCCGGCGAACTGATCGGCGAGCTGTCGCTCTTCGACCCGGGTCCGCGCACCGCGACCGCCACGGCCCTCACCGAGGTGAAGCTGCTCGGCCTCGGCCACGGCGACCTCCAGCCCTGGCTGAACGCCCGCCCCGAGGTGGCCACGGCGCTGCTGCGGGCGGTGGCACGCCGGCTGCGCAAGACCAACGACGCCATGTCGGACCTGGTCTTCTCGGACGTCCCGGGCCGTGTCGCGCGCGCCCTGCTCGACCTCTCCCGCCGCTTCGGCGTGCAGTCGGAGGAGGGCATCCACGTCGTGCACGACCTCACTCAGGAGGAGCTGGCCCAGCTGGTCGGCGCGTCCCGTGAGACGGTCAACAAGGCCCTGGCGGACTTCGCCCAGCGCGGCTGGCTCCGGCTGGAGGCCCGCGCGGTGATCCTCCTGGACGTCGAGCGCCTCGCGAAGCGCTCCCGCTGACACCCGGCGCGACGCATCGCGCCCACGAGCCCCGCCCCGGGAGGCGGGGCTCCGTCGTGTCCGGACCTCCGCCGGACGGGCCCCGGGGCCCTAGATCAGCCCGTGCTCCTGCAGGTACTCCATCTGGGCCCGTACGGACAGTTCCGCGGCGGGCCACAGGGAGCGGTCGACGTCCGCGTAGACGTGGGCGACGACCTCGGACGGGGTGCGGTAGCCGTCCTCGACGGCCGTCTCGACCTGGGCGAGCCGGTGGGCGCGGTGGGCGAGGTAGTACTCGACGGCGCCCTGGGCGTCCTCCAGGACGGGTCCGTGGCCGGGCAGGACCGTGCGGACGCCGTCGTCGACCGCGAGGGAACGCAGCCGGCGCAGCGAGTCCAGGTAGTCGCCGAGGCGCCCGTCGGGATGGGCCACCACGGTCGTGCCGCGGCCCAGGACGGTGTCGCCGGTCAGGACCGCTCGGTCGGCCGGGAGGTGGAAGGAGAGGGAGTCGGCGGTGTGGCCGGGGGTCGGTACGACCCTCAGCTCCAGGCCGCCGACGGTGACGACGTCACCGGCGGCCAGTCCCTCGTCCCCGAGCCGCAGCGCCGGGTCCAGGGCCCGCACCTTCGTGCCGGTCAGCTCGGCGAACCGGGCGGCGCCCTCGGCGTGGTCGGGGTGACCGTGCGTCAGCAGGGTGAGGGCGACGCGCTGTCCGGCCCGCTCGGCCGTGTCGACGACGTTCCGCAGGTGTCCCTCGTCCAGCGGGCCGGGGTCGACCACGACCGCGAGGCCGGAGCCCGGTTCCGCCAGGATCCAGGTGTTGGTGCCGTCCAGGGTCATCGCCGAGGCGTTGGGGGCCAGGACGTTGACGGCGCGCGGGGTGGCGCGGCCGGAGAGGGCTCCGCCGCGCGGCTGGCCGGGAAGGGCGCTTGCGTCCGTCATGCGGGGGCTCCACCGGTCGGGATGTGCTGGGTGAACTCGTCGTGTCCCGGCCAGGAGAGCACGATCCCGCCGCCCTCCAGGCGCGCGGTGGCCAGCACCGGCGTGAGATCGCGCGCGGTCGCCGCGTCGAGCGCCTGGGCCGCCGTCCCGTACGCCGTCAGCTGGCGCAGGGTCGCGATGGTCGGCGGCATCATCAGCAGCTCACCGCGGTCGTACGCGGCGGCGGCCTCGCGCGGGGTGATCCACACGGTGCGGTCGGCCTCCGTGGAGGCGTTGCGGGTGCGCTGCCCCTCGGGGAGCGCGGCGACGAAGAACCAGGTGTCGTAGCGGCGCGGCTCGAACTCGGGGGTGATCCAGCGCGTCCAGGCACCGAGCAGGTCCGAGCGCAGGACCAGTCCGCGGCGGTCGAGGAACTCCGCGAAGGAGGTCTCCCGCGCGACGAGCGCGGCACGGTCCGCCTCCCAGTCCTCCCCCGTGGTGTCGCCGACCACGGAGTCGGGTGTCGGACCGGCGAGCAGGACGCCGGCCTCCTCGTACGTCTCCCGTACGGCCGCGCAGACGATCGCCTGGGCCACCGACTCGTCGACGCCGAGCCGGTCCGCCCACCAGGCGCGCGTGGGGCCCGCCCAGCGGACGCTCCGGTCGTCGTCACGCGGGTCGACGCCACCGCCGGGATAGGCGTACGCGCCGCCGGCGAAGGCCATGGAGGCGCGTCGGCGCAGCATGTGCACGGCGGGCTCGTCACCGGTGTCCTTGAGCAGCATGACGGTGGCCGCGCGCTTCGGCGCGACCGGCGTGAGCGTGCCGTCCGCGAGCGCACGGATCCGGTCCGGCCATTCCGGCGGGTACCACTGCCCGCCAGCCTGCGCATTCGCCATGGCCGGAGGCTATCCCGTGACGGGCGGATGTTCGAGTGCCCGCCGGGACGGAAGCGGCGGGAACCGCCGCCCCGGCACTCCGGGCGGCGCGTCGGCGGGAGGGCCGGGCGGGCCCCGTCGCCTCGGCGGCGCGGCACCGGCGGGCGGCAGGGCGACGGAGCGGCAGGGCGTTCACGCCGGGCGGCAGGGCGACGGAGCGGCAGGGCGCTCACGCCGGGCGGCGGCGGGACGGTACGGCGCACTCACGCCGGACGCCGGCGGGACCCGCCCGGGCGGCGGGGACCCGCGACGGGGCCACCACGCGCACGCCGGCATGCCCGGACGCCGACGCGACGGGCCCGACGCCGACGGGCGACGGCCCCGGTGGCGGGCCGACGGCCCCGGCAGCAGGCCGACGGGGCCGGTGACGGAGCGACGGACCCTCCGGCAGGGCGGGGCGGGGCGGCGCCCGGCCACCGGAGGCCTACGCCTCCGTGAGCTCCACCTGGATCTCGACCTCGACCGGCGCGTCCAGCGGCAGCACCGCGACGCCCACCGCGCTGCGCGCGTGGACGCCCCTGTCGCCGAGGACCTCGCCCAGCAGCTCGCTCGCGCCGTTGAGGACACCCGGCTGGCCCGTGAAGTCCGCGGCGGAGGCGACGAAGCCGACGACCTTCACCACGCGCGCGACGCGGTCCAGGTCACCGGCGACGGACTTGACCGCGGCGAGGGCGTTCAGCGCACAGGTGCGCGCCAGCTCCTTCGCCTCCTCCGCCGTGACCTCCGCGCCGACCTTGCCGGTCATCGGAAGCTTGCCGTCCACCATGGGGAGCTGGCCGGCGGTGTAGACGTACTGCCCCGACCGCACGGCCGGCTGGTACGCGGCCAGCGGCGGGACGACCTCGGGCAGGCTCAGGCCCAGCTCGGCCAGCTTCGCCTCGACGGCGCTCATCCCTGCTTCTCCCGCTTCAGGTAGGCCACCAGCTGCTCGGGGTTGTTCGGCCCGGGCACGACCTGGACGAGCTCCCAGCCGTCCTCGCCCCAGGTGTCCAGGATCTGCTTCGTGGCGTGGACGAGCAGTGGCACAGTCGCGTATTCCCACTTGGTCATGTGGCCGACTCTAGCCGCTGCCGCGGCCGGTCCCGGCGGCGACCGCGACCGGCCGCGGCCACGTGGTCCGCCCGCCGCACACGGGGCGCGGATCCCGGGAACCGCCACCCGGAGCCGACGGGGTGCGCGGGAAGGAATTAGGCTCGATGACGTGAGCAGGCTCCAGGTCGTCAGCGGCAAGGGCGGAACCGGCAAGACCACGGTGGCCGCGGCCCTCGCGCTGGCCCTGGCCACGGAGGGGAAGCGGACGCTCCTCGTCGAGGTCGAGGGCCGCCAGGGCATCGCACAGCTCTTCGAGACGGAGGCGCTGCCGTACGAAGAGCGGAAGATCGCCATCGCACCGGGCGGCGGCGAGGTGTACGCCCTCGCCATCGACCCCGAACTGGCCCTTCTGGACTACCTCCAGATGTTCTACAAGCTGGGGGGCGCCGGACGGGCCCTGCGCAAGCTCGGCGCGATCGACTTCGCCACCACCATCGCGCCCGGCCTGCGGGACGTCCTGCTGACCGGCAAGGCGTGCGAGGCGGTACGGCGCAAGGAGCGGGACGGGCGGTTCGTCTACGACTACGTCGTGATGGACGCCCCGCCGACCGGCCGCATCACCCGCTTCCTGAACGTCAACGACGAGGTCGCCGGGCTCGCCAAGATCGGACCGATACACAATCAGGCGCAGGCCGTGATGCGGGTGCTGAAGTCGCCGGAGACGGCCGTGCACCTGGTGACCCTGCTGGAGGAGATGCCGGTCCAGGAGACCGCGGACGGCATCGCCGAGCTGCGCGCGGCACGGCTGCCGGTGGGGCGGGTCATCGTGAACATGGTGCGGCCCGGGGTGCTGGACGCGGCCGACCTGGAACTCCTGGGGACGGTCCCGCGTTCTTCCGTCGCGCGGGCACTGTCGTCCGCCGGTCTCGGCGGGGCGCGGCGCGGCGGACACGCCGAGCGGCTGGTGGACCCGCTGCTCGCGCAGGCCGAGGAGTACGTCGAGCGGCACGCGCTGGAGACCGAGCAGCGCGCCGTGCTGACGGACCTCGACCTGCCGCTGCACGAACTCCCGCTGCTCACGGAGGGCATGGACCTGGCCGGTCTGTACGAACTGGCCAAGGAGCTCCGCGAACAGGGCGTGTCATGACGGCCTGCGCCCGCACGGCCGGGAAACGCTCCCTCCGCCCCGCCCGGCCCGTCCGGCCCGTCACGACGCGCGGGCCCCGTCCCGCCGCCTCGTCCGGCGGCGCGACGCTCGGGCCCCGTCCCGCCCCGCACCGCCGCACCGGTCCCGCTCCGAGTCGCCGTACCAGCCCCGTCACAAGCCGTCAGCACCGGAAACAGGGGAAGCAGAGGATGTCATGAGTCGTCGTCCGGAACCGGCGCAGGCGCACGACCCGGCCGCCCGTCACCGCCTCTCCCCGACACGCATGCTCGACGTCGACCCGCTGATCGACGATCCGGACATCCGGATCGTGGTGTGCTGCGGCTCGGGCGGGGTCGGCAAGACGACCACCGCCGCGGCGCTGGGCCTGCGCGCGGCCGAGCGGGGGCGCAAGGTGGTCGTCCTCACCATCGACCCGGCCCGCCGGCTCGCCCAGTCCATGGGCATCGACTCGCTCGACAACGTCCCGCGCCGGGTGAAGGGCATCGACGACTCCGCGGGCGGCGAGCTGCACGCGATGATGCTCGACATGAAGCGCACCTTCGACGAGATCGTCGAGGCGCACGCGGATCCCGAGCGGGCCGCCGCGATCCTGGGCAACCCCTTCTACCAGTCGCTCTCGGCGGGCTTCGCGGGCACGCAGGAGTACATGGCGATGGAGAAGCTGGGCCAGCTGCGGTCCCGGGACGAGTGGGACCTCATCGTCGTCGACACCCCGCCCTCCCGCTCCGCGCTGGACTTCCTGGACGCCCCCAAGCGGCTCGGGTCCTTCCTCGACGGCAAGCTCATCCGCGTTCTGCTGGCGCCGGCGAAGGTCGGCGGCCGCGCGGGGATGAAGTTCCTGAACGTCGGCATGTCGATGATGACCGGCGTCCTGGGCAAGCTGCTCGGCGGGCAGTTGCTGAAGGACGTGCAGACGTTCGTGGCCGCGATGGACTCGATGTTCGGCGGGTTCCGTACGCGCGCGGACGCCACGTACCAGCTGCTCCAGGCGCCCGGGACCGCGTTCCTGGTGGTGGCGGCACCGGAGCGGGACGCGCTGCGCGAGGCCGCGTACTTCGTGGAACGGCTGGCCGCGGAGGACATGCCGCTGGCCGGTCTGGTGCTCAACCGGGTCCACGGCAGCGGCGCGGACCGGCTGTCGGCCGAGCGGGCACTCGCCGCCGCGGAAAATCTTGAGGACTCCCGCATTGTGGATCAGGAGGACGGGAAAGCTGGACTTCGTAACTCTCCCGATACGTACGGCAGTTCAGAACCTCCCGCTTCCGGGACACCGGATCGGAGCGTTCCCGACGGAGGCTCCCCCGCCACCGCGGACGACGCCGAGGACACGGAAGCGGACGCGGAGCGGTCCGTCGACCGGCTCACCGCGGGCCTGTTGAGGCTGCACGCCGAGCGGATGCAGCTGCTCGCACGCGAGCAGCGCACGCGTGACCGCTTCACCGCGCTCCACCCCGAGGTGGCGGTGACGGAAGTGGCCGCGCTGCCCGGTGACGTGCACGACCTGGCGGGGCTGCGGGACGTCGGCGACCGGCTCGCGACCAACCGGCCGGAGCTGCCCGACCCGTCCGAAGCACCCGACACATCCGAGGCGTCCTGAGCACCCGAAGCGTCCTGAGCGCCCGGAACGACCGGGGCGTCCGTCCGGGACGCGACACCCGGCGCCGGGAAACCCCGGCGGCGGGACCGAGACCCCGAAGCCCCTCAGCTCACCGCCGCGTAGCTCTCGTACACCTCGTCGTCGAGGGGCACCACACCCGTCCCCCGCTCGTACTCCGAGCGCGCGGTCTCCAGCAGCCTGCGCCAGGAGGTCACGGTCGGCCGCCGGCGCAGCAGTGCGCGGCGCTCACGCTCCGTCATGCCTCCCCACACGCCGAACTCGACGCGGTTGTCCAGCGCGTCGGCCAGACATTCAGTGCGTACCGGACATCCGGTGCACACCGCCTTGGCCCTGTTCTGCGCTGCTCCCTGAACGAACAGTTCATCCGGATCGGTAGTGCGGCAGGCAGCCTGCGCACTCCAGTCGGTAACCCAGCCCATACCGGCGCCGTCCTCTCCCGAATCGAGGCTCCCCCACGGCGGCAGCGGCATATTCACCGCCGCCAGTTGAGGACGTTACGGAAGGTGGGCACGGCGCAACACCCCCAGCGGGCCCAATCTTGAATGGTCCGAACGGACTATGGGTAAGCGGCAGATCACCCGGGGGAGTGAGGTGGCGACATGCGCGGCGATCCCGGCATTTGGGGTCAGTCCAGCTGCGCCACAACGGGCACCGCGTGACACACGAGGCGGATCCGGACACGCACCCATCACGCCCGACCAAGAAAGTCGAGAAGATCCGGAACGATTCGGGGTCGCCGGACGTATTGATACGTGGCCTCACCGCTGTGACAGTTGAGAGCAGCTTAGGCCAAGGCATATACGCTTGTCCGGCGAATGAGAACGTAGGCTGCTCCCATGCCAAAGAAGCGCTCGGGCGGTGGTCTGTCGCCAACGCAACAGGCCGCCAAGTTCCTCGGTGTCAGTGTCCTCGCGGGAGCCGTCATGGCCGGCATCGCGCTGCCCGCCGTGGGCGCGCTGGGGCTGGCGGCCAAGGGATCGGTCGAGAGCTTCGACGAGCTCCCGGCCAACCTCAAGACCCCGCCGCTGAGCCAGCGCACCACGATCCTGGACGCCGACGGCGGCCAGATCGCCACCGTCTACTCGCGTGACCGCACGGTGGTCGACCTCAAGGACATCTCGCCGTACCTGCAGAAGGCGATCGTCGCGATCGAGGACTCGCGGTTCTACGAGCACGGCGCGGTCGACCTGAAGGGCGTGCTGCGCGCGCTCAACAAGAACGCGCGCAGCGGCGAGGTCTCCGAGGGCGCGTCCACGCTCACGCAGCAGTACGTCAAGAACGTCTTCGTCGAGGAGGCCGGCGACGACCCCACGAAGGTCGCGCAGGCCACCCAGCAGACGATCGGCCGCAAGATCCGCGAACTGAAGTACGCGATCCAGGTCGAGGAGGAGCTGGGCAAGAAGAAGATCCTCGAGAACTACCTGAACATCACGTTCTTCGGTCAGCAGGCCTACGGCGTGGAGGCCGCCGCCCGGCGCTACTTCTCGAAGTCGGCCAAGGACCTCAACCTCCAGGAGTCCGCCCTCCTCGCCGGCCTCGTCCAGTCCCCGAGCCGCTACGACCCGGTCAACGACGAGACGGAGGCGAAGAAGCGGCGCAACGTCGTCCTCCGGCGGATGGCCGAGGTCGGCGACATCTCCCGGGAGCAGGCCGACGAGGCGGCGAGGTCCCCGCTGGGGCTGAACGTCAGCAAGCCGAAGAACGGCTGCATCACGGCGGTCGACGGCGCGTCCTTCTTCTGCGACTACGTGCGCGAGGTGTTCCTGAGCGACCCGGTCTTCGGCAAGACCAAGGCCGACCGGGCGAAGATCTGGAACCAGGGCGGCCTGACGATCCGTACGACGCTCGACCCGCAGGCGCAGGAGTCGGTGCAGAAGTCGCTGAAGGACCACGTCCACCAGTCGGACTCGGTCGCCGCGGCGTCCACGCTGGTCGAGCCCGGCACCGGCAAGATCGTCGCGATGGGCCAGTCGAAGCCGTACGGCTACGGCAAGAACGAGACCGAGATCAACTACTCGGTCGGCAGCGACAAGGGCGGATCCAACTTCGGCTTCCCGACCGGTTCGACGTTCAAGCCGTTCGTGGCGGCGGCCGCGCTGGAGGAGGGCCGCCCGCCGACGCAGGAGTACTCGTCGCCGTACGAGATGGAGTACCCGAGCCCGGTCCAGACGTGTGACGGCAAGCCGTGGGTCAACACGCGCGGCGAGAGGCTGGAGAACGAGACCGAGTCGGAGGTCGGTCCGTACCGGCTGCGGAAGGCCATGGAGCTGTCGGTCAACACCTACTTCGTGCAGATGATCTCCGACATAGGCCTGTGCCCGGTGATGAAGATGACGGACGCCCTGCACGTCGTGCAGGGCAACGGCGAGAAGCTCCCGGAGGTGCCCGCCGTCTCCCTCGGTTCCAAGGGCGTCTCCCCGCTGACGATGGCGAGCGCGTACGCCGCCTTCGCCTCCCGGGGCATGTACTGCACGCCGATCGCCATCGAATCGATCACCCAGAAGATCGGCAACCAGCGGAAGTCGCTGGAGGTGCCGAAGTCGACGTGCTCGCGGGCGATGAGCGAGCAGACCGCGGACACGGTGAACACCCTGCTGCAGGGGGTGGTCGACTCCGGTACGGGCCGGGAGTCCGGCCTCACGGACCGCGCCAACGCCGGCAAGACGGGTACGACGGACGAGCGCAAGAACGCCTGGTTCGTCGGCTACACGCCGAACCTGTCGGGAGCCGTCTGGGTGGGCAGCGCCTCGCAGAAGGTCGAGATGAAGAACATCACGATCGGCGGCCAGTACCACCCCCTGGTCTACGGCGGCGGAGTCCCGGGCCCGATCTGGCGCGACGCCATGACCGGCGCCCTGGCGGGCAAGGAGGCCCCGCCCTTCAACTTCGTGCACATCCCGGAAGACCGCGAGCGCGGTGACGGCGACGGCGACGGCGACGGCGACGGCGGTGGCAACGGGGGGGACCAAGGCGGTGACGGCGACAACGGCGGCGGTCTCATCGGCGGCCTGATCGGCGGCGGCAACGGCAACGGTGGTGGCGGCGGCGACGTCGGCGGCAACGGTGGCGGCGGCGACGTCGGCGGCAGCACGGGAGGCACCGAGCCGGACCCGGGGTTCACCCTCCCGGGGGGCTTCGTCCAGGGTCCGGGGAACGGCCCCGAAGGACGCCGCTGACCACGGGCCCACCGCCCGGCCCGGACACGACATCGGCCCCTTCCTCCCCGTACGCGGGAGGAAGGGGCCGTTCGCTGTCGTGGGCGAGGGGGTCCGGAGCCACCCGGCCGTACACGGCATACGCGGCGCACGGCGTACGCGGCACCGGGACCGCGGCCTCAGCCCGCCGGCAGCCCCCGGCCCACCGGAAGCCCCGGTCGGCCGGCCGCTCTCAGCCCGCCAGCAGCTTCTTCACCGCGGCCGCGACCCGGCCGCCCTCGGCCTGCCCGGCCACCTTCGGGTTCACGATCTTCATCACGGCACCCATGGCCCGCGGCCCCTCGGCACCGGCCGCCCTGGCCTCCTCCACCGCCTGGGCGACGATCGCGTTCAGCTCCTCGTCGGACAGCTGCTTGGGCAGGTACGCGGCCAGCACCTCGCCCTCCGCCTTCTCCCGCTCGGCCTGCTCGGGACGACCACCCTGCGCGAAGGCCTCCGCCGCCTCACGGCGCTTCTTCGCCTCCCGGGTGATCACCTTCTGCACCTCGTCGTCGGAGAGCTCGCGCTTCTCCTTCCCCGCGACCTCCTCCTTGGTGATCGCGGCGAGCGTCAGCCGGAGCGTCGAGGAGCGGAGCTCGTCGCGCTCCTTGATCGCGGCGTTGAGGTCATCCTGCAGCTTCGACTTGAGCGTGGTCATGGCTTGATTGTCGCAGGTGCGGAAGGAGGGACGCCTGCTGATTTAAGGGCCCGCGTTCCAGGGGCCGTTCACGTCCCCCCGACGGCCGCACCGCCCGGTGCGCGGAGACGACCGCGGAGCACGGCCGACCCCGCGGGTCTGACACGATGGACGCATGCGCGCGCGATACGGAATCCCCCTGGGAATCACGGCGGCCGGTGCCGCCGGACTGCTGTACGCGGCGGGCTTCGAGGCCCGCTCCTTCCGCCTCCGGCGGGTGACCGTCCCCGTCCTGCCCTCCGGGATGCGTCCCCTGCGCGTGCTCCAGGTCTCCGACATCCACATGGTCGGCGGCCAGCGCAAGAAGCAGCGCTGGCTGCGTTCCCTGGCGGGCCTGCGCCCCGACTTCGTGATCAACACGGGCGACAACCTGTCCGACCCCGAGGGCGTACCGGAGGTCCTGGACGCGCTGGGCCCGCTGATGGAGTTCCCGGGCGCCTACGTCTTCGGCTCCAACGACTACTACGGCCCCAAGCTGCGCAACCCCGCCCGCTACCTGGTCGAGAGGATCCAGGGCCGCCACGGCCTGAACGGCAACCCCCCGGCCGTCGGCGCGATCCACAACCCGTGGGAGGACCTGCGGGACGGTTTCGACGCGGCGGGCTGGCTGAACCTGACGAACACCAGGGGCACGCTGAAGATCGAGGGCACGTCGATCGAGCTGACCGGCCTGGACGACCCGCACATCAAGCGGGACCGGTACGCGGAGGTGGCGGGCGGCCCGTCGGGCTCGGCGGACTTCTCGATGGGCGTCGTCCACGCCCCCTACCTGCGCGTCCTGGACTCCTTCACGGCCGACGGATACCCCCTGGTCCTGGCCGGCCACACCCACGGCGGCCAGCTCTGCATCCCCTTCTACGGCGCCCTGGTCACCAACTGCGACCTGGACACGGACCGCGTGAAGGGCCTGTCCACGCACACCTCGGAGGGCCGTACCTCGTACCTGCACGTGTCGGCGGGCTGCGGCACGAACAGGTACACCCCGGTCCGCTTCGCCTGCCCCCCGGAGGCGACGCTGCTGACGCTCGTGGGCCGGGACTAGCGGGACACGGGCGGCGGACCGCGGGCGGCGGACCGCCGGGCCGGTGCCGGGGCGCGGCGGACGCGGCCGATGCGGCGCCCCCGGACCGCCGCATGACCCGCATGGCCCACCCACGTGGCCCCGAACGGGACACCCGCCCACGATGAGGGCATGACCGCCCCGATACCCAGGGACATCCCGGGCCTCCCCGCCCTCCCCGACCCTCCGGGGACGACGCCCGCCCTGCTGTCCTCCCCCGCCCCCGCCCGAGCCGTGGTCCCGCCGGTGCGCCGCCCGCTCACAGCGGCGTACCGCCTGCTCCTGGCGCTGACGGCGACGGCGGCGGTGACCGCCGCGGTACTCCTCGGCGGTCCGGCCCGGGTCCTGAGCCACTTCACGGTCCAGAGCACGATCCTGCTGGCCCTGGTCACCCTCGCCTCGGCCCGCCGCGCCCGGACGCCCCGCCACCCCCTCCCGGGCGCCCTGACGGGCGCGGCCCTGCTGTACGTGACGACGGCCTCCCTGGTCCACCACGTACTGCTGTCGGACGCGGCCCCTCACTTCTCGGTGACGGGCGGGGCGTCCTCGTGGCCGGCGACACTCACCGCCCACCTCCTGCACACGGTGATCCCCGTCGCCGCGCTCCTGGACTGGCTCCTCCTGTCCCCACCGGCCCGCACGCACCTCCGCCAGGCCGCCCCCTGGCTGCTGTACCCCCTGGCCTACCTGCTCTTCTCCCTGGTCCGCGGCGAACTCCTCGCCGGCTCCCCGGACCGCTACCTCTACCCCTTCCTGGACGTCGCCCACCACGGCTACAGGAGCGTCCTCGCCAACGCCCTCCTCCTGGGCCTCTCCCTCTACGCCGCCGCCGTCCTCCTGGTGGCCCTGGACCACACCCGCCCGAAGCCGGTCCTCCGCCGCTGAGAAACCGGATTTCGTCTCCGGCCACCAGTGGGCTAAAGTAAACGTCGTCGCCGCGACAGCAGCGACGATCGGGGTGTAGCGCAGCTTGGCAGCGCGCTTCGTTCGGGACGAAGAGGTCGTGGGTTCAAATCCCGCCACCCCGACAGAGAAACAGCAGGTCGTCAACCTACTCACGTGAGTAGGTTGACGACCTGCTTCGTTTGCGTGTCTATCTGCGTGACTACCGGTTCCCGCGTGTCTACGGCCGTTGCGGATCAGCGCCGAAGATCCCGTCCATGACCACGGCGCCCGTCTGGATCACGGGCCTGATCTGCTTGCGGTAGATCTCCTCGGTCACGGCCGTCCCGGAGTGCCCGACGAGCCGGGAGATCACTTCCAGCGGGACGCCACGGTCGGACAGCAGGGACACGAAGCTGTGCCGCAGCTCCCGGGGCGTCCACTCATCGGCGTTGATCCCGTCGATGCCCTTGAGCGCCTGGCGGAAGGCGCGGCGGACGTTGGCCGCGTCCAGTGGCTTGCCCACGGCCGAGGAGAAGACGAGCCCGTGTTCCTCCCACTTGTCGCCGGCCGCCAGCCGATCCCATCCCTGGTCTTCGAACTGCTGCCAGAGCGCTTCGACACAGCGCCCCGGCAGAGCGAGCGTGCGCCGGGACTTCCCGGTCTTGGTGTCCCCGCCCCGCCGGACCGAGCGCCACACCGCGATGTGCGGAGGCTGCGGCGGGTCAGCATCCGGCTTGCCCTTGAGGAAGACGTGGTCCCAGGTGAGCGCCCGCAGTTCCTCGGTACGGGCACCGGTCAGCAGGGCGACGACGATGTACGCGTACATCGAGGTCCCCTCGGCCCCCTTGAGCACGGCCTCAGCCTGAGCGAAGGTGAGCGCCTTGGAGGGGCGCCCGGCTTGTCCCTGGGGCACCGAGCACAGCTCGACGACGTTGCGCTTCACCTTGTCCCGGGCCATGGCCCGCTTGACCGCGCGGTTGAGGCACGCGTGGATCGCCTGGAGGGTGCGCGTGCTGAGCGTCTTCGCCTTGGCGGCCAGCCAGCGGTCTACGTCCTCCGCGCTCAGGTCGCGGAGCTTGCGAGCGCCGAGGGATAAGGGTCTGATGCAGGTTCGGGTGACAGGTTTCGGTCACGCGGCCTGGAGGGTCGGCGTGGTCATGGCGGTCTCGAATTCGACGGGAGTCAGCCGGCCGAGTGAGGCTTGTCTGCGGCGTCGGTGGTAGGTCCGCTCGATCCAGGTCACGATCGCGATCCGGAGTTCTTCGCGGGTGGTCCAGACACGGCGGTCGAGGACGTTCTTCTGCAGCAGGCTGAAGAAGGACTCCATGGCCGCGTTGTCGCCGGCAGCTCCGGCCCTCCCTATCGATCCGGCCATCCGGTGGCGGTCGAGTGCCCGGACGAACTTCCGGGAGCGGAACTGCGATCCGCGATCACTGTGCAGAATGCACCCGTCGACGTCTCCACGCCGGGCCACTGCGTTGTCCAGGGCGGCCACGGCCAGGCGGGACTTCATCCGCGCATCGATGGAGTAGCCCACGATCCTGTTGCTGAAGGCGTCCTTGATCGCGCAGAGGTAGAGCTTGCCTTCGCCAGTGGCGTGCTCGGTGATGTCGGCGAGCCACAACCGGTTCGCGCAGGTCGCAGTAAAGTCACGGCGGACCAGGTCGTCGCGCACTGGCGGGCCGGCCCTCTTGCCCTTGCCGCGCTTCTTGCCGAACACGTTCCACCAGCGGTTGTCCCGGCAGATCCGCCATGCAGTCCGGTCCGCCATCACGGCCCCGGCGCCGCGTGCTTCGTCGGCCAGGAAGCGGTAGCCGAACTCCGGGTCGTCACGGTGCGCGTCGAACAGCGCGTTCGCGCGATACGCCTCCTCCAGCGTGGCGTCGGTCACCGGCTGGTCCAGCCAGCGGTAGTAGGGCTGTCTGGCGAGCTCGAGCACCCGGCACGCAACCGTGACGGGCACACCGTCCCCGGCCAGCTCCTTCACGAGCGGGTAGATCCTTTTCCCGGCAGATGCGCCTGCGACAGACAGGCCGCGGCCCGCCGCAGGACCTCGTTCTCCTGCTCCAGCAGCTTGATCCGCCGACGCGCTTTCCGAAGCTCGGCGCTCTCCTGGCTGGTCACCCCGGGCTTGGTCCCGTCGTCGATGTCCGCCCGTCGCATCCACTTCCACAATGTCATCGGATGGACTCCGAAGTCGGTGGCCACCTGCTCGACCGTCACACCCGGCCCGCGGTTCCTCGCGACCCGCACGACGTCCTGGCGGAACTCTTCCGGATAAGGCTTGGGCACAGCGACATCCTTCCCACCCGCCCCACAGGGCAAGCCAGTTCAGATGTCACCCGATCGTGCGGCAGACCCTTTTTTTGCCCTGGCGGACAGGCTCTGGCACCACTATGCGTCTCGTGCAACTAGAACAAGCTGTAGCGGCAACGAGCGCCCTAACCACCCTCATCACCGTGCCGGTCACACTGCTCGCTGCCCACTGGAACAGACGCAGCGCAGACAGGGCCGCTGATGCCACGATGGTGGCAGGCATTGATCAATCTCAGGCCGCAGTGGCGGCTGCCCAACTCCAGGAGCGCGCCGTACGCGAGCAGTCGCTAGAGAGTGCACGTCGCTCGGCTTATGCCGGGTTTCTGAGCGCAGTAGACCTTCTCGTTCGGATCGTCACCGAGCTACCGGATATTCCTCGCGCTTCCCGGCGGGAGCTGCTCGATCAGAAGGCGACCGCAGTGGTGCAGGCACGGGCTGGAGTTGCAGTTCTGGGGCCGGCGCCAGTTCTCGGGCAGGCGGAGAAGGTGGCCAAGCAGTGTGCCCGGTTGGAGAAGTTGGCACTCCGCAGAGCTGTTCTTAGATCGGCGATCAGTGCTTTGGAGAGCGCCTGGTGTCCTCGTAACGCCGAGTGGTGTCAGGCCCCACACCACAACTCAGCGCACGTGGCCTGGGAACTCTTATGTGAGTGGGGGCGTCTGGAGAATGAGGAGCGGTGGGAGAAGCTCGACCTCTTGGAGTTCACCTTGCAGGAGAGACAAGCCTTGGATGCGGAGCAGGTCAAGCACGTACTTGAAGTGGTCAACAATGTTGCGTCCTGGGACGAGATGATCGGTGGCTTCATCCGAGACCCACTGATGGAACGTTTTCAGGCAGTCCGCGATGAATTCGCCGACATCGCGTACGGCTCACTCAGCCTTGTGGCATAGATGCACAACCGATTCCTGCACGACGTGGCGCTTTACGCGGCCTGAGCACTCTATGGCTGGACACTGCGCACGAGTCTGGGCCGTCCCTGGGCCGTCCGAGGCCGCTCAACAGCGGCCAAGGACGACCAACGACGACCACCAGGAGCGCGAGCCCACCGCCCCTGACCAGCGAAAACACAGGTCACCAAGATCCCTGGCAAGACCCAGGGCAAGAAGAAGCAGATTTCGTGATCATGCCCCTGAGCTGCGCGGACGGCGCGGCTCAGGGGCATCTTCATGGCCTGGGATCAGAGTGCCCTCCGGCCGGGCGTCGGTGTCCGGTCAGGCCGTGGAGACCGCGCACTGGCCGCGGTCGGCCGTCGTGGGGCCGGCGGTGGTGGGCCGGACGTCGAAATCGAAGATGGCGGTGGGGAGGTACAGCGAGCAGCAGGCGTTGGGAATGTCCACGATCCCGCTGATGCGTCCCTCGATGGGGGCCGCGCCGAGGATCAGGTAGGCCTGCTCTCCGGAGTAGCCGAACCTCTTCAGGTACTCGACGGCGTTGAGGCAGGCGCGGCGGAAGGCAACCGTCGCGTCCATGTAGTAGTTCGTGTCGGTGTCGTGGTCCACGGAGATCCCGATGAAGGACATGAACTCCGAGTACCGCGGCTCGACGTTGCCCGGCATGAAGACGGGGTTGGTGCTGATTCCGTACTTCTCCATGCCGCCCTTGATCAGGTCGACGTGGAAGTCGATGTAGCCGCCCATCTCGATGGCGCCGCAGAAGGTGATCTCCCCGTCTCCCTGGCTGAAGTGCAGGTCACCGCCCGACAGCTTGGCGTCGTTGACGTGTACGGGGTAGAAGACCCGGGCGCCGCGCGTGAAGTTCTTGATGTCGTGGTTGCCGCCGTTCTCCCGTGCGGGAACGGTGCGTGCTCCCTCCCCGAGGATGCGCTGGGCATCGGATCCGGTCGCCTTTCCCGCGAGTCCCCCGTCGGCATCGGGCGCGAGCCCCAGCGGGGGGATCCGGTCGGGGTCGGTGTCGATCAGCGCCTGCTCGCGCCTGTTCCAGCTCGCCAGCAGGTCCGCGGAGGGGGCGGTGCCGAAGAGACCGGGGTGGGTGATGCCGGTGAAGCGGACACCGGGCAGGTGCCTGGACACCGCCTGCTGACCGTGGAAGTCCCAGATCGCCTTGTAGGCGTCCGGGAAGTAGTCGGTCAGAAATCCTCCGCCGTTGGCCTTGGCGAAGACGCCGGTGTATCCCCAGCCCTGACCGGGTGCGGCCCCGACCTGCTGCGGTACGGGCCCCAGGTCGAGGATGTCCACGACGAGCAGGTCGCCCGGCTCCGCGCCTTCGACGCCTATCGGCCCGCTCAGCATGTGCGTGGCCTTCAGGTCGACATCGCGTACGTCGTTGGCGGAGTCGTTGTTGCCTATCTGCGCGTCGGTCCATTCGCGGCATTCGAGGCGGAACTCGTCCCCCGGGCGGACCATGGCGGCGACCGGGACGTCCGGATGCCACCTGTTGTGTCCGGGAACGGTCTGATCGCGCATGGACTTGCTCTGGTCCACTGTGAACTTGACTTCGGGCATGACGGCTTCCTTGGTCCTTCTGAATCGGTCACGCGGATGCGCCCGGGCCGGTCGGCGTCCTGGTGGCGGGCGCCGGTTGCCGCGATGCGCGGGTGAGCGGCCACAGCGCCGCGAAGACGACGACGGCGAAGACGCCCAGCGCGATGGCGGTCTCGTCGGGGTGTTTCCAGTAGCCGGAGAGCAGCAGAGCGGCGGGGATCACGCCGGTGACCCAGCCCTGGATCGCCGTGACCCAGCCGACGTAGCTGCCGAGCCTGTCCAACTTGAGGCCGAGCAGCAGGAAGAACAGGAACCACAGGAACGCCCAGTAGAGCCAGATCACCCCGAACGGGTTGTCCTTGGCGAGGTGGAAATTGACGAACGAATACCCCAGGGCGGCGACTGCCACAAAGAGCGAGTAATAGCCGACGCCATCGGTTTCGATGCCGGCCAGGAGACAGATTCCCACATAGAGGTAGGTGAATCCGAAGAGATAAATGCCGGACGCCGCCAAAATCTTCTCGGGGTCGTTGCCGGCGGCGAAGATGAGGTACGTCGGCGTCAGTACCTGGAGTGCACCGACGAAAAGGTTGAACACCGCTGCCGAGCGGGGATCGACCTTCTTGAGGAGGAGCAGTCCGTTCAGGAAGAGCACCGCACCGACGAAGAGCAGTCCCACGTTCGCCACAGGACGCACCTCCCAAGTCCTTCAGGGACGGGGCAACTTGGAGAGCGCGGGGTGCGGTTGCCTGCGCACTCTCCTGCCGGGCGGCACCTCGGAGACCACATCCGGGGCCTCTCGTGACTGCTCTTCGCGGGCATGGGCGGCGGCGACCGCATTCGGGGTCCGCGTGAGAGAGGGGGCCGAGTACACACGCCGGGCGGCGCCCCCGCAAACGGGACAGCCCGAGGTCTTGGGTGCCGTGCCGATCGGCAACTTCACATCGAAGGTTCCGCAGCGGACGCATCGATATTCATAGGTTGCCATCAGCAGCCTCCGACGCTCTCCTTTGCCCTTCCAGGAGACGTCTCGTAAATCTTCGTGTCAAGTGGATGATGAACGGAGGAAGATCCATCTCAACCACGCTTCCCGCTTCCTGTGAGCCGACTCACCCTTCAGACCCTGGACTGGCGTAACCCGGGTTCTTTAATGTCCTTAAATAAGGTTTTCATTCTCGGAGGTGGATCAGTGAGCAGCATGGACGCCGTATGGGTCCGTGGCGTGAACGGCATTCAGATGCATCACGTGACCGACCTCCAGGACGCGAGCAGGTTTCTCGGCAACGCCGCCATGGCGCTGCGGGCCGCACACGTGAGGACCGGCACCGACCACTACGCCGGCATCGCCGCCGAGCTCAAGGGTCTGGCGGAGCGCGTGCGGCAGCTGGAGGACGAGGCGCGGTCGAAGATGCACGACCTGCACTCCACCGATCCCGAGCGGTTCGCCCGCTGCAGGGACGGCCACGAGCCGTGGCCCGGCGAGATCCCCGCGGGGTTCATTCCTCGGCACACCTGCAAGGACGAGTGCCTCTACCACGACCGCGGGGTCGTCGAGGCCCTCATGCAGTGCACCTGCGGCCAGCCCCCGTGCCGCGCGTGCGAGATCGGCGGGAAGCTCTGAGCGCCGTCACGGTGCGACCAACCGTGGTCACACTCTGACTGAGGGCCGAGGCGACTGCGGGGCCCTCTCCGGGCCCTCCGAGGGCGGCGAGCAACGGTCAACAACGACCAACGGCGACCGACCGTTCGCAGGTCAGTGGGAGTTCGTGTCCCGCTGACCTGGTCAAAAAGACGGGCCCCCCAGACCCAGGGCAAGAAGACAGGTCTTGGCTCGACCGCGGAGAGAGAGCCCAGAGCGTGTCTCCACGGGGACGCTCGGCGTGTACATCCGTCTGTCGAGAACACGACTCGCAGCGCCGTCCAGGTAGCCAACGGGGACATCAACACCGAGTACTTAACTAGTGACAGGCTGTGGTAGCGTCGTGCTCGTTGCGCTCCTCGGAGCACAGCCTCTGGAAATCAGGAAGGTGAAGGTACCTTCCTGAGGCATGCCTGGGTTAGGGCCCTTCACGACAACATGAAGGGCTTCTTTTCATGTCCGGACTCGTCCTCCTCCTCGGCGTGCTCGGTTTGGCGGTGGTTGCGGCCCTGCTGAAAGTGATCATCGTCCGTGAAAGGTCTGGCACCTGGATTGAGGCCGTGGAGTCTGCAGCCCGCGCGTTCCGCAGGACTCTGAGCGTCAGCGCCGTGGCATTGGCGCTGTACGTGGGGCCTGAAGCGATCGACGTGGTGCAGCGGCTCTAGGAGTGGAATCCGCGCTGCTCCGTCAATGACCGTGACGACGAATGACTCATGCCAGACGCGTGCCAGATCGTACGGGGAATCACGGGGAACAGCGGGGACCAGTCGACCGTGTACCGCGCGCCTGCGCCCCTCCGCCGCAGGTCAGGCCTGGAGCAAGCCCTAGATGTCCTTAGCTTCCCAAGCTGAGAGCGCGAGTTCGATTCTCGTCACCCACTCCGGCCAGCCTGTCAGAACGGTGGCCCGGGATTCTTTACTGGTCAGACCGGCAAGGCGGGAAGTACCCGAGCGCACCGTTGCTGGGGGGTGTTCTATCGGAGGGTGACAGGAGCACGCGCTCGGCACCGGTTTGGGGGTTTGCCGTCGAGGGGATGTCGGGATGGCTACGGTCACTGGTGTGATGGGGCGTGGTGGCTCACCGCAGGTCGATACGGGGGCGGTGGCGGTGTCGGAACGTCTGTTGCTGGAGATCACCGGGGACGGCCGGGTAACGGTGTTGGCGTGGCCGGAGGGTGAGTCGTATCCCAGTCGAGTGGGTGATCCGGTGACGTTGGCGTGGCCGTTGGACGGGCCGGTGCTGGAGGAGTTGCGCTGGTATCTGGAGCAATATCTGCGGGCACCGTTCGGGGTGTACGGCGAGCGTGGCCCAAAAGTCGCGGCCCAGCTCCCGGGGTGGGGCGAGCAGGTCTTCGAGGCGGTGTTCGGCGCAGGGCCGGCCCGGGATGCTTATCTTCGGACACGGGCGCGGGCGGAGGCGCGGGGCGGCCGGGTAGAGCTGGTGGTGGCGTCGGGGGCGGCGGAGCCGTTGGGATGGCCGTGGGAGCTGATGGCGGATCCGGGGCGGCCGACGCCGCTGGCGCTGGATACACGGGTGACCGTCTCACGCACCATGCCGACGGCGAATCTGGGGGAGGTCTTCAGGGTTGGGGGGTCGCGGCTGCGGGTGCTGATGGTGATCTCCCGGCCGCGCGGCACCCAGGATGTGGGATATCAGATGATCGCCCGCCCGCTACTGGGTCGCCTGGCGGCGGTGCGCGGACAGGTAGAGGTGGTGGTGCTGCGCCCGCCGACCCTGGAGCACCTGCAGCAGGTGCTGACCCAGGCGCGGGAGGCGGGTGAGCCGTTCCAGATCGTGCACTTCGACGGACACGGGGTGTTCGGCCAGGCGCCCGGCCCGTTGGGCGGGGCGGGGCGGCCGGTGATGTTCCGGGGCCCAGGGCCGCAGGGGATGCTGGCGTTCGAGAAGCCGGAGGGCGGATCCGACCTGGTAGCCGCGGATGAAGTGGCGCGCGTGCTCAAGCAGGCCCAGGTGCCGGTGGTGGTGCTCAATGCGTGCCAGTCAGCGGTGGTGGGCTCGCAAGTCGAGGCAGCGGTGGCCACCCGGCTGCTGCAGGAGGGCACCGCTGTCGTGGTGGCCATGGCCTACAGCGTGTATGCGGTGGCGGCCGCGGAGTTCATGGCGGCCTTCTACGAGCGGCTGTTCGCCGGTGACCGGGTGACTGAAGCGGTGGCCGCCGGGCGGCGCCGCCTGGCCCAGCAGGATCTGCGACCGTCACCAAAGGGCATGATGCCGCTGGCGGACTGGGTCGTGCCAGTGCTGTACGCACGCAGCGAGGTGCACTTTCCCGGCCTGCGCACCGAGCGCCAGGCCCGCCAGTCACTGGAGGAGATGCTGGACCGGATCCGCGAGAGCCTCCACACCGGCGAGACACCTCCGGAGGCGGCGCTGGAAGCGGTGGGGGAGTTCATCGGCCGCGACGCCCTGCTCTACACCCTGGACCTAGCCGCCCGGCTGCAGCATGTGGTGGTGCTGCACGGGCCCGGGGGAACGGGCAAGACCGAGCTGGCCAAGGCGTTCGGCCGATGGTGGCGCGACACCGGGGCGCTGGATCATCCGGACGGGGTGATTTGGCACTCCTTCGAACCCGGCGTCGCCTCCTTCGGCTTGGACGGCGTGATCACCAGCATCGGACTGCGCCTGTTCGGTACCCAGTTCGCCCGGCTCGACCCCGGCAAGCGCCAGGCCCTAGTGGAAGCGGTCCTGCAAAAGCACCGGCTGCTGCTGGTGTGGGACAACTTCGAATCCGTGCACACCATGCCCGATCCCACGCGGGCCACCCCGCCCCTGCTGGAGCAGGACCGCAACAAGCTGCGCGACTTCCTGACTCGCATTGCCACCCGCGGCACCAGCGCGGTCATCGTCACCAGCCGCACCCCGGAAACCTGGCTCGGCCCCCAAACGCGCCGGGTGGAGGTATCCGGCCTGGACAGCGAGGAGGCCGGCCAGTACGCCGACCACCTCTTGGCCCCCTACCCCGATGCCCAGCCGCGCCGCGAACTGAAGGCGTTCGGGGAGCTGATGCAGTGGCTGGACGGGCACCCCCTAAGCATGCGCATCCTCCTGCCCCACCTGGACACCACCAGCCCGCAGGACCTGCTGGCTGGCCTCCAGGGCGCCACCGCGCTGTACGACAGCGTAACCGGCGAGCGCACCACCTCCCTCGCCGCCAGCATCACCTACTCCTTCACCCACCTGCCCACCGCCGACCAGCAGGCCCTGACCGCGCTCAGCCTCCTCCACGGCGTCGCCGACGCCCACGTCCTGGCCGTGTTCTCCGCGGACCCGGACGTGCCCGAGCCGTTTCGCGGCCGCACGGCCGCCGAGTGGAGACATCTACTGGACCGGACCGCGGATGTGGGGCTGCTGACGCCGCTGGGGGCGGGCATGTACCGCATTCACCCGGCCCTGCCCGCCTACCTCACCAACCACTGGCAAACCCAGGCCCCCAAGACCTACCGCGACCAGCACACCGCCACCACCCGCGCCCTCCTCGACGCCCACGCCGCCTTCGGTAACTGGCTCATGGCACAGATCAACAGTGGTGACGCCGAACTCGCCATGGCATTGATCAGCTATCAGCAGCGGACGTTGGGCAGCCTGCTCGGCCAGGCCCTCGACCACGGCCTGTGGGCCCAAGCCCAATACATCACAGAGCCGTTGAATGACTACTGGGACGCACGGGGGTTGACGGAAGAGGCCCGTGCTTGGGTCGATCGGGCACGGCTGGTCCTGGAAACCGCCGGCGGTAGCCCGCCGGATCTGGACGCTCCAGCCGGCTCCCTGTGGCTGTTTTTGACCGGTTCTCAAGCCAACCGACTAGTAGGCGCGGGCCAGTTAGACCAAGCCGAGCGCACCTACCGCGACATCCTCGACGCCTTGCAACAGCAGCCCACCACACCCCAGCAACGCGCCCATCTCGGCACGGCCCACCACCAGCTCGGCATAATCGCTCAGAACTGGGGGCGGCTGGAGGAGGCCGAGGACTGGTACCGCCGATCCCTCACCATCAAAGAGGATCTCAACAACCGGCCCGGCATGGCCATCACCTACAACCAGCTCGGCATGGTCGCCCGGGACCGGGGGCGGCTGGAGGAGGCCGAGGACTGGCACCGCCGATCCCTCACCATCAACGAGGACCTCAACAACCGGCCCGGCATGGCCATCACCTACAACCAGCTCGGCATGGTCGCCCGGGACCGGGGGCGGCTGGAGGAGGCCGAGGACTGGCACCGCCGATCCCTCACCATCAACGAGGACCTCAACAACCGGCCCGGCATGGCCATCACCTACAACCAGCTCGGCATGGTCGCCCGGGACCGGGGGCGGCTGGAGGAGGCCGAGGACTGGCACCGCCGATCCCTCACCATCAACGAGGACCTCAACAACCGGCCCGGCATGGCGAGCTCCTACCACCTGCTCGGCAGGGTTGCCCGGGACCGGGGGCGGCTGGAGGAGGCCGAGGACTGGCACCGCCGATCCCTCACCATCAACGAGGACCTCAACAACCGGCCCGGCATGGCCATCACCTATGGACAGCTCGGTCTACTTGCTGAGGCACGGCATCAGGCCAGAGAGGCCTTGGCATGGGTAGTCCAGTGCGTAGCGTTGTTTGATCAGTTTCCGCACCCGGCGACTGGCCCAGCCCCGGCTCATCTCCAGCGCATGACGCACACACTGGGAATCGCCGCGCTCGAGGAGACCTGGCAGAACATCACTGGCAATGATCTCCCGCCTGCAGTACGCCACCACGTCCTCACGGACCCGTCCACCGCTGTCTGATCCGCATAAGGAAAACCGCATGGCCAACCCGGTCGAACTAGGCGCACGCGCTGCAGCACAGCGCCTCACCACCCCGCACAGCCCCCACCTCGCCAGCGACGTGGAAGCAGCCCTCCACGCCCGCCAGAGCACCACCCGCCCCGAGCAGTACCTGGACCCGATCTCGCTCGGTGCGCTCATCGTCAGCGTCGCCAGTCTTGCCTGGACGGTCTACAGCGACCTCAAAAAGCAAACCTCCGCCCCCCACCGCGACGTCATCACTCGCCACGTCCGCATCCGGCTCGACCAATCCGAAGCACCCCCACAGGCGCTCAGCAGCGCCGACCGAGACCGGTATATCGACATCACCATCGAAGAAACGCTCAACGCAGCCCAAGATTCCGCCTCAGGCCAGGGCTGACCCACATCCCTCAAGTACAGGCCCAGGAGTTCTACGTCTGTGAGCGGGCCGTGGTTGCTGTACAGCAGCGGAGTACAGCAACCACCGCGACCGCAGCTGACTGCCAACAGCCGTCCATGGCCGACCGGCCAGCCCGTTAAGCCTCGATGACCCTCCAGCCGAGAGTTCGGGACGAAGAGGTCGTGGGTTCAAATCCCGCCACCCCGACAGTGAAGTAGGTGGCCGGCCCGTTTCGTCTGCGTGTCCATCTGCGCGACTACCGCTTCCCGAGTGTCCACCCGCTTGCCGCCGGCCGAGCGAGCGTGCTCCGGGACCTCCGGGTCCTGGCGTTCCCGTCCCGCCGGACCGAGCGCCGCACCGCGATGTGCGGAGGCTGCGGCGGGTCGGCGTCCGGCTTGCCCCCGAGGAAGACGTGGTCCCGGGTGAGCGCCCGCAGCTCCTCGGTCCGGGCACCGGTCAGCAGGGCGCCGACGATGTACGCGCACACCGGGGTCCCTCGGCACCCTTCAGCACAGCCTCGGCCCGAGCGAAACGAGTGGATCGCCCGGAGGGTGCGCGTGCCGAGCGTCTTCGCCTGGGCGGCAAGCGAACGGTCGACGTCCTCCGCGCTCACGTCAACCGGGCCCTCCTGCCTCACCGAGCCGGGGCTGACCAGTCGCTCGACGAAAAGGAGTCGAGACGTCCCATCGTCCTGATCGATCATGCAGCTATGCCACTGACAGCCACCCTCGCCCGAGTCGACGCGGACCTGGCAGCCGGTCGCGTGCCCATGGCGCGTCAACGCCTGCGCGGGCTGGTCTCCTCCTACCCCACCGACCTGACGCTCCGCCGTCGCCTGGCGGAGGTGTACCGGCTGTACGGTGAGCCCGCGGAAGCAGGGCGCTGGATGTACCTCGAGGAGGACCGGGACGCGGGCGAGACCTCCGCCTTCGAGGCGAGGTACCGGACGCCCCAGGAGCGCATGAGGGCACTCGCGTGGCGCGGCCCCGAGTCCCTTGCCCACTCCAGGTTCGCCGCGGAGCAGCTGACAGCGGTACGGACCGCTTGCTCCGAAGCCCTGGGGCGCCCGGTGGACTGGGACTCGATGCCTTCCGCCCCGGACGACGAACCGGACTCCGGTACCGGGAAGTTCAGCGGCTTCTTGGCGGGAGCCGGCTGCCTGGTGGTGGTCCTGGTGATGCTGGGGATCTGGGTGAACGGACTGATCGCCCTGTTCAGGTGACCCCCTCACCGGCAGACGCTCTGCCGTGCCGGCCAAGGTGTCGGACGCCGGGTCCCAGTTGATGCCTGACGCTCCGGTCCCGCCTGGTGCTTGACGGTGGGCCCGGACAGCATCGGAAACTTCACGGGGTTCATCGGCTTTCACGTCACGCGCCGGGACGCCGGTCGTGCGGCGGTCGACGCGGATCCGGCCGTCCAGGTCGTTCGTACAGTGGCGCGCTTCCCCTGGACGCCAGGAACCACGCCCGCTCCACGATGTGCGGGTCGACGGCAGTCGGGATGGGATCCGGGTGAGTGGAGGGTTGCGGAAGACGCCGTCGACGTCGTCGCCCGGCTCGAGGAGGAGTCCGAGGTGCCGTTGCGCTCGCACGCGGCAGCCTGTCGATGAACCGGGCGCTGATGGCCGCCGGCCTGGTCGACCGCCTGCAGGTGACGCTCTTCCCGGTCATCACCGGTCGGACCGGGCTGGACCCGGTCTTCCGGGGAGCGGCCGACTTCGACCTGGAGCTGGTCGGGAAGCGGACGCTCGACGGTGACATCCAGGAGCTCGTCCACCGGCCCGCCCTCCATTGACCCGTGCGGACGGGGAGGGGGTTTCGGCGACCCCGGCCGGTCGGCGGACGTCCGCGTCCTCGTCCGCCCTGGTCGGTCACGACGCCGCCGCGTCCGGGCTCCGGCGGTGGTAGCGCGGCGGTTCGCCGCTCCCGAGGTCGCCGCGGTAGACGCCGTGGCGCAGTTCGGAGGCGTAGCCGGCGAACTCCGGCATGCCCATCGCCCCGGCCACCGCGAGCTCGGCTTCGACGTCGTACGGGACCCGCACGAACTGCAGGGAGAACGGCGCCTCGGCCGTGGAGTCGAGGACTCCCTCGACGATCACGTACACGGGGGTCGGGTCGTCCATGCTGTTGCCGACGCTCCCCGTGTTGAACAGCGTGCGGCGTTCCCGGTCGACCTCGTAGTACGCGTCGTGCGTGTCCCCGTAACCCACGACCGTGGGCACCGGGCCGTCGCCGGTGGCCGGGGTGTTCGTGAACATCTCGAGGAACTCGCTCTCGTCGTGGTCGAAGCGGACCCTTCGGTGCACCGACGTCGGAGAGGCGTGGAACAGGCGCACCCGACGACCGCTGATCAGGAAGTCGTGGCTGAACGGCAGGCCGCGGAGCCACTCCCCCTGGCCCTCGGACAGTTGACCGAGCCACCAGGACAGCGCCTCGCTGTCGAACGTCCTGTCCGGATCCGGCAGGAAGTCGTCCCAGTTCCCCAGGATGTTGACCTCGCAGCGCTCGCGGCACACGTCGATCACCTCCCGGCCGCGCGGTCCCTTGCCCACGTAGTCGCCCAGGTTGTAGATCCGGCTGATCCCGCGGGCGTCGATGTCGTCCAGCACCGCTTCCAGTGCCGTCAGGTTCCCGTGGACGTCCGATATCAGCGCGATGCGTTCGAGGTGGGGATGCATGACGGCATCCTGGCATCCGCTCGTGCCGTCCGGCGCCCCCCGGCCAGGACGCGACCGGCGCCCCGGGCCACGGCCGTCTCCGGTCCGTGAGGGGCCGCTCAGCGGTCCGTGGGGGGCGCTCAGCGCTCCCGGTCCTCGACCAGGCCGCAGGTGAAGGGGAACGACTCCAGGAACTCCCGCCGTCCGGGATCGGGCTCCGCCCCGGCCATGTCCGCGAGCACGCGCAGGAGCCGTTCGCGCTGGTCCGGGGGGAGCTGCAGCAGCACCCAGGACACGCTCTCCGTCATCTTCACGGCGGAGTCGGGGTCCACCTCGTCGTCGTCGCAGTCGTCGAGGAACCGGACGACGTCGACGACCAGTCCGGCGAGGGCGGTCACCAGCGGATCCGTGTCGGTCATCCGGGCAACCTAGCCGATCCCCGCGACGGCGAGGACACCGCCCCGCGTCACGGGCGGCTCCGGAGGGCTACGTCAGCCGGTCGAGGACGCGGGTCAGGTCGGCCGGGGCCGCCGCCAGGCGGACCGGGGTTCCCCCGTCGTCGAGTTCGGCCACGTGCCAGCCCGTGGGGACCGTGTCGCCGTCGCTGCCCCTGGCCCGGCGCACCCCGCGCAGGGTGAGGCGGTCCACCGGGATCGGCCTGGCCGCGTAGCGGCCCGGACCGGAGTGCGGGGCCACCGCCGGCGGGGCGCCGCCGCCCAGGACGATGTGGGTGCCGAAGCAGTGCGGGTTGTAGTCCGTGGGTTCCAGGAAGCGGGCCCGTACGAACACCTCCCCGTCATCCGCCTCCCCGTCGTCGGCGGCGGGCGGCCCACCGGCTGCCCCCGCCGCTCCGGGCGCTCCCGCCGCTCCGGGCACGCGGATGCGGGTGGCGCGCCACGCCCAGGCCAGGAGGGCCAGGCTGGTCAGGGTGCCCGCGGCCGCCCAGGTGAGCGCCGCGGGCCGACCGAGCGGCACCGCGAAGTAGAAGTGGCAGAGGGGGAGCAGCCACAGGCCCGTCACGGTGAGGGCCGCGGCGAAGGGGAGGGCGGACGGGAGGACCTCGTCGTCGGGGCGGTGGCGGCCCCGCAGGCGGATCAGCACCCGGGCGGCGGGGTAGCCCGCGAGGAGGGCCGGTACGGCCGCGAGGACCGCCGTCTCCCCGGCGCCGGGAATGTGACCGTGCCACACGTGGCGGTCCCCCGCCACCGTCCGCACCTCGCCGCGCCACAGGGTCAGCCGGACGCGGTCGCCGGGGCGGAACTCCAGGGCGGCCTCGTCGGAGACGCCCTGCCGTCTCATCGGACGGGCGTCGGTGAAGTACAGCAGGCTGCTGTCGTGCCTGCTCCGGTTGAGCTCGGTGCGCTCGATCACCGCCGGGAGGAAGGTCAGGCACTCGGACCGGTCCGCGGCGGGCGTGGAGGCCGTGCACGGGACGGCCGACTTCCACGCCCGCTCCGTCGCCCCGGCGTCCGGCACGGACCGCGCGGCCAGGCCCGCGCCCGCCAGCAGCAGCGCGCACAGCGCCAGGGAGCCCGCCCAGCCGCGGCCGACGGTGCGGTGCGAGACGACGGGGAGGTGGGCCGACACCGGGGTGCCGTGGCGGCGGTGCAGGGTGCGCAGCGCGTCCAGGGTGTCGTCGAAGTCCGGGTCGTGGGAGGTCCAGCCCAGGGGCAGGGGCAGGCGCCGCCTGCGGCCGTCGCGCAGTACCGCGATGACGCGGCGGCTCTCCTCGCCCCGCGAGGCGTTCCCGTTCCTCAGGCGTACGCGCAGGTCGGCGACGTCGCTCCAGGGCAGGCTCCGGTGGCGCAGCAGCGTGCGGACGTGCAGGCCGCGGGCGTCGGCGTGCACGCGGACGGTGGCCCGGTGCAGGGACAGCAGGCCCACCGGCACGGACAGCAGGCCGGTGCCCAGCCAGGCGCACACGCCGGAAACGGCCCAGAGCGCCACGGCCGCGGTCGTCGCGATCGCCCCGAGTCCGGCCAAGAACCACCAGGCGCCCTTCCACCGGGGGCGGCAGATCACTTCCCGGGTGTCGTTCATGTGCAGCATCCTGTCAACGGCCGGGGGGCGGGGGCTTGTGCCGGATGCGGCAGTTTTCCGGCCCGCCACATTGCCGACTGCCGACCGGGCAGCCGGGTGGCATGGTTCTCAGTGGAGTGGCACGCGGCGCGGCGGTTCGGTGGACCGCGGCTCGGGAAGGATGGGCGACATGATCATCTTTGGTACCAAGGGGTACTTGTACCAGCTGGCGATACTGACGCTGGTGTGCGGGCAGTGCGGGAATCCGTCCGCGCACACGCTCAGGAAGCGGGTCACGAAGTTCACGCTGTTCTTCGTGCCGCTCTTCCCGTTCTCGACGAAGTACGCGACGCAGTGCACCTTCTGCGGCGCGGAGCAGAGCGTGACCAAGGAGCAGGCCGAGCAGCTCCAGGCGCAGGCCGTCGGCGGGCCGGGCGGCCAGGGGTACGGGCAGCCCCAGCAGCAGCCCTACCAGTCCTGAGCCCTCGGGGCCGGGCGGTCCGGACGGTCTGCACGGCCCGGACGGCCCGGGCGGTCCGGACGGCCCGGACGGCCCGGACGGTCCTCACAGTGGCGTCGCCGCGCGGAGGATCGAGAACAGGGTCAGGGCGGAGTTCGCCGAGGACATGGCCGACACGGCCGTGCCCGCCGCCGCTCCCCAGGCCGCCAGGCCCACCGAGGTGAACACGGCCGGCCAGCGGCCCGGCGCCGGGGGCGGTGCGAGGAGGGCGGCCACCCGGCGCGGGACCGGGCCCGGGGACGCGAAGGCCGTCGGCAGCGGGGCCGGGCGGGAGGCCAGGGCCGCCCGGCCGATGGCGGTGGCGACCGTGCGGCGGCTGCCGACGGTGCGGGCCGCCTCCTCGTCGGCCCAGCGTTCCGTCGTGTACGACACCGCCGTGTGCAGCGGGCGCAGGAACGGGTTGGCGTGGGCGGCCAGCCGGACCGCCAGCAGGAAGCGGTGGTGACGCCCGGTCAGGTGGGCCCGCTCGTGGGCGAACAGGGCACGGCGTTCGGCGGGGGCGAGGTGGCCGAGGAGGGCGGTGGTGACCACCACGCGGTCGCGGTGGGAGACAGTGCCCGGGAGCGCGTACGCGTACGGGGTGCCGTCGGGGAGGACCGCCACCTCCGTGTCCGGCAGGCCGGCCAGGGCGCGGTGGGCGCGGCGGCGGGTGCGGACGTGCCGCCACAGGATGCGGGCGCAGGCCAGCACGACCGCGCAGAGGGCGGGGATCGCCGCCCTGCCCGCCACCTCGTCGTACGGGACCGCCGCCCGCACCTCCGGGTCGGACCAGCCGTCGGGCAGCGGGTTGCCGGGCAGCTGGGCGGTGCCGACCACCATCACCAGGCCGAGGCAGAGCGTGCTGCACGTCGCCATCGTCGCGGCCACCGCGGTCAGCATCCGCGTCGCGGTGCGCGGGTGGAGATGCTGTTCGGCCAGGCGTGCGACCGGCCAGGCCGTCAGCGGCAGGACCAGCGGCAGGAAGACGAACACCCCCATGAGGTATCAGTCTTCCCCTTCGCTCCCGGACCGGCCCAGCAGTTCGCGCAGCAGCCGTTCGTCGTCCGGGCCGAGGCCGGTGACGAAGCTGGCCAGAACCGCCTCCCGGTCGTTCTCGGCGTCCAGGACCTTGCGCATCTTGTGGGCCGCCAGGCCCGCGTGGTCCGACGCCGGGGTCCAGGCGAAGGAGCGGCCCGCCCGCTCCCGGGTGACCGCGCCCTTGGCCAGCAGCCGGGTCAGGATCGTGATGACCGTCGTGTAGGCGAGGTCGCCGCCCAGGCGTTCCTGGACCCAGCCGGCCGTCGCCGGTCCGTCCGCCTCCCGCAGCGCCGACAGGACCAGCGCCTCCAGCTCGCCCTGTCCCCGCCGCCGGGGACGCTGCCCGTGCTCCGACACGGCCTGTCTCCCTTCCGCCGCTGCATGTTTCCCGGGCGGTCATCGTATAGATGAACGGACGCCGTCAAATTCTCTACATTGCTGTAGATTCTATTGGCGGTACCCGCCACCGGCACCCACCATCCGGCACCGGCACCGGCACACAAGAGGGACGGACCCCATGTTCGGACTGAGCGAACTCGCGATCATCCTCATCGTCGTCATAGCTGTCCTGGCCATCAGGAAACTGCCGGAACTCGCCCGGTCGGCGGGCAAGTCCGCCCGCATCCTGAAGGCCGAGGCCCGGGCGGCCAAGGAGCAGGACCAGCGGGACGCGCCGCGCGTCATCCAGGGGGAGACCGTCTCCCGGGACACCTCGTCCGAGGGGGACCAGCACCGGCGGTGAGTGTCCTCAGCCGGCCCCCGTGTCGTCGTACGGGTCGGCCGGGGGCGGCACCGGCCGGGCCGCCGTGACCTCGAAGTAGGGGACGGGGCCGTCGTTGACCGGGTCCTTCGTGCGGCGCGGGGTGTAGGTGCCGGTGAGCTCCAGCCAGCTGTCCGGTTGCAGGACCGGGGGGACCCCGCCGGTCAGGGCGACCTTCACCGGCTGGGCGTCCGCCGCACAGCAGTTGAGGGTCATGCGGACCAGGTACGGGGTGCCGGACCCGTCCAGGGCCACGAAACCGGTGAGGGTGACGGGGCGGCCGCGGAGGTGACGGCCGTCGTCGTAGACCGCGCGGGCCGCGTACTCGCCCACGCCGAGGCGCAGGGGGCCCCGGGCGGGGAGGTCGGGGAAACCGAGGGGTTCCTGCAGGGCCGTGCCCGTGTGGGTGGCGCTGTAGGAGCCGAGGGCCGGCGGGGCGACCAGGATCAGGGCGAGGAGGGGGAGGGCGAGCAGCCAGGAGACACGGGGTTCCGGATGGTGGTCCCCGGGGAGGTCGTCCGGGTGGTGGTGCTCCGGGTGGTGTTCCGGGGGCGCGTGGCGCCGCTCGTACCAGACCGTCGCCGCCGCCGTCGCGATCAGTGCCGCTCCCGACAGCAGGAGCAGCGGGCGCAGGCCGGCCTTGACGTAGCGCAGGTGGAGGTCGGTCCAGCCGGCGTGCAGCACGGTCGCGCCGAGGAGGAACAGCAGCGCCGCCTGGGCCTGCCGGTTCGGACGCACCCGTACGTTCCGGGTGCTCCGGGTGCTCCGGTTCACAGCAGTACCGCTCCCGTCAGGGCCGAGACCGCCACCGCCGTCGCGAAGGTCGCGGGGGCGAAGCGCAGGGCGAAGGCACGGCCGAACGTGCCCGCCTGCAGGGCGAAGAGTTTGAGGTCGACCATCGGGCCCACGACCAGGAAGGCGAGCCGGGCCGTCAGCGAGAACTGGGTCAGCGACGCCGCCACGAACGCGTCCGCCTCCGAGCAGATGGACAGCAGCACGGCGAGCACCGCCAGCGCCAGCACCGACAGCACCGGATGCCCGGCCGCCGCACTCAGCCACTCGGCCGGGACCACCGCCTTCAGCGTCGCCGCGGCCATCGCGCCGACCACCAGGAAGCCGCCCGCGTGCATCACGTCGTGCCGCACCGAGCCCCAGAACGCGGCGCCCCCGCCCCGGCCCCCGGGGACCGGGCGGGACGGGGGACGCAGCCAGTCGGCGCGGCCGAGGCGGTGCCACAGCCAGCCCATCGCGCACGCCACGAGCAGGCTCGCGACGAAGCGGGCGAGGACCATCCGCGGGTCGTCGGGGAAGGCGACCGCGGTGGCCGTCAGCACGACCGGGTTGACGGCGGGGGCGGACAGCAGGAACGCCAGGGCCGCCGCCGGGGTCACCCCCCTGCGCACCAGTGCGCCCGCCACCGGCACGGACGCGCACTCACAGCCGGGCAGGACCGCGCCCGCCGCGCCCGCGACCGGGACCGCCAGCACCGGGCGCTCCGGCAGCGCGCGGGCGAAGAAGGACGGCGGGACGAAGACCGCGATCGCCGCCGACAGCAGGACGCCGAGCACCAGGAAGGGCAGGGCCTGGACGACCACCGCCACGAACACCGTCATCCAGCTCTGCATCACCGGGGCGGCCAGGGCACGGCGGATCGGGCCCTGGAGCATCACGGCCGTGAGCAGCGTCAGGACGAGCAGGAGGGAGGGGTCGAGGTGACGGGGCTCCTCGGCGGGCCCCGCCCCGTCCGGGGCCGACCTGGTGGGGGACCCGTCCGGGGCCGACCTGGTGGGGGACACGTCCGGGGCCGACTTGGTGGGGGACACGAGCCGGGTACACCTCCGGAGAACGCGCGCACGACGAAGCGGGGCCGCCGGGCCCTCCCCTCCATACGGCGCGACCGGTACGGCCGTTCAGCTCGCCGCTCACCGTTCGGACCGCCGCCCGCCGCCCGCCGCCGGTCATGCCTGGAACCACCCGTGCGGATGGGGCAGTCTCTTCCCCCGTGGTGAGCCTCCTTCCGAATCCGGCCCTGCCCAGCGATCCGTCCGCGCCCATGGTGGTGTGCGGTGACGACGGGCTGGCGCACCGGCTCGCCGCCGAACTCCGGGGCGTGTACCGCGAACAGGTCGTGCTCGTCGTGCCGCCGGCCGGGCGCCAGGTGCGGCAGCCGGTGGTCGGGCGGGCCCGCGCGGCCTCCGCGGCCCTGCTGGACCGGGTCGTGACCGCCGTCAACCGGGGGAACGGGGGCGGCGGTGGCTCCGACGGGGTCCCGGCCCCGGGCGGGCGGGTGGTGGAGGCCGCCGAGCCGACCGAGGACGTGCTCGCCGAGGCGGGCGTGGAACGGGCCGCCGCGCTGGCGCTCGTGTACGACGACGACGAGACCAACATCCGCGCCGCGCTCACCGCCCGTCGGCTCAATCCCCGGCTGCGGATCGTCCTGAGGCTCTACAACCGGCGGTTGGGCCAGCACATCGAGGAACTGCTCGACCAGGCAGCAGAGTTGGCCGTTCCCGGAGCGCAGGGGAGGACCGGGCCGGGAGTCGACGCCTCCACGACCGTGCTGTCCGACGCGGACACGGCCGCGCCCGCGCTGGTCGGCACCGCGCTCGTCGGCACCAGCAAGGTCGTCGACGCCGAGGGCCTGCTGCTGCGGGCCGTGGAACGCCGGCCGCCGGGACCGGGCGAGGTGGCCGATCCCGGGCTGTGCACCCTGGCGCTGCTGTCCGCCACGAGCAACGACCCGGCCGGTGCGGAGGGTTCGGAGGACAGCGGGGACCAGGGACCGCAGTTGCTGCCCGACGCGGCGGCGGTGGCGGCGGCGACGGGACGCGGGACGGTGGTGCTGGAGCAGGTGTCCTACTCGGGGCCGCCGCTGCCGGCCGGACGGGCCCGGGTGCCGCCGTTCGCCTCGCTGTTCTCGCGGCGGCTGCGCTGGTCGCTGGCGGGGCTGGTGGCGGCCGTGGTCGCGCTCGCCGTCGCGCTGACGGTGGTCACGGAGGACCACCCGCTGCACGCCACCTACGTCACCCTGCTCGACCTCTTCTCCATCAACGAGCCCGCGCACAACGAGTCCAGGGGCCGGCAGGTCCTTCAACTGCTGTCGGGGCTGGTCGGGTTGCTGTTGCTGCCGGTGCTGCTGGCCGCGGTGCTGGAGGCGCTGGGGACGTTCCGCACCGCGTCGGCGCTGCGGAAGCCACCGCGCGGGCTGAGCGGGCACGTGGTGCTGCTCGGGCTGGGCAAGATCGGGACGCGGGTGCTGACGCGGCTGCGGGAGCTGCACATCCCGGTGGTGTGCGTCGAGGCCGATCCGGAGGCGCGGGGCATGGCGACGGCGCGGCGGTTACGGGTGCCGGTGGTGCTCGGGGACGTCACGCAGGAGGGAGTCCTGGAGGCCGCGAAGATCCACCGGGCGGACGTGCTGCTCGCGCTGACCAGCGTGGACACCACCAACCTCGAGGCGGTGCTGTACGCCCGGTCCGTGCGGTCCGACCTGCGGGTCGTACTGCGGCTGTACGACGACGACTTCGCGACGGCGGTGTACCGCACCCTGCGGACCGCGCACCCCGGCGCGCTGACCCGGAGCCGCAGCGTGTCCCACCTGGCCGCGCCCGCGTTCGCCGGGGCCATGATGGGCCGGCAGATCCTGGGGGCGATCCCGGTCGAGCGGCGGGTGCTGCTGTTCGCGGCGGTGGTCGTGGGCGGGCATCCGCAGCTGGAGGGGAAGACGGTCGGCGAGGCGTTCCGGGCCGGGGCGTGGCGGGTGCTGGCCCTGGACACGGCGGCGTCCGCCTCCGGCGGGGAGCGGGACGAGGAGAGGGCCGGCGCCGCGGAGGGGGTACCGGGGTCGGGGCTGGTGTGGGACCTGCCCGACACGTACGTGCTGCACGCCGAGGACCGCGTGGTGCTGGCCGCCACGCGGCGGGGGCTGGCGGAGCTGCTGGGGCGCAGGGGGCGGGAGCGGGCGGGGTCGTAGGGCCTCGCGGCGACCGCCTCCGGCCCGGCCCCGGTGGGCCGGGTGGGCCGGGTGGGCTGGACGAGCCGGGCGGACCGAAGCGGGCCGGGCGAGCCGAGACGAGCCGGGCAGGCCGGGCGGACCGAGGCGAGCCGGGCAGGCCGGGCAGGCCGAGCAGGCCGAGCAGGCCGAGCAGGCCGAGCAGGCCGAGCAGGCCGAGCAGGCCGAGCAGGCCGAGCAGGCCGAGCAGGCCGAGCAGGCCGAGCAGGC
>NZ_JACHJI010000003.1:103706-505951 GCF_014203535.1 Streptomyces griseomycini | reverse complement strand
CCGAGCGGACCGAGGCGAGCCGGACGGGCCGGGGTGGTGTGGATCGCCCCCGCCGCCCTTGCCCGTTCCCTTTCCCCCGGGGGCTCCGCCCCCCCCTCGACCCCACCGGGCGCTCCGCCCCGGACCCCCGCGCGGCTCGCCCCGTGGACCTCCGAAGCCCGGCCCTCTCCCCGCCGGGACGCGGGCGCCGTTACCGGCCGAGGTGCCGCTGGGCGAAGTCCAGTTCCAGGCGTACCTGCTTGATGCGCTCGTCCACCACCAGGGAGCCGTGTCCGGCGTCGTAGCGGTAGACCTCGTGGACCGCGCCGCGGTCCTGGAGGCGCCGGACGTAGTTCTCGATCTGGCGGATGGGACAGCGCGGGTCGTTGACGCCGGCCGAGATGTACACCGGGGCCTTGACCTGGTCGACGTAGGTGATCGGGGAGGACGCCGCGAAGCGCTCGGGCACCTCCTCCGGGGTGCCGCCCAGCAGGGTGCGGTCCATGGCCTTCAGCGCCTCCATCTCGTCGTGGTACGCCGTGACGTAGTCGGCGACCGGGACCGCCGCGATGCCCAGCGCCCACGCGTCGGGCTGGGTGCCGAGGCCGAGGAGGGTGAGGTAACCGCCCCAGGAGCCGCCGGTGAGGATCAGCCGGTCGGGGTCGGCGAGACCGGACTCGATCGCCCACTCCCGCACCGCCGCGATGTCCTCCAGCTCGATCAGGCCCACCCGGTGCTTCAGGGCGTCGGTCCAGGCACGGCCGTAGCCCGTGGAGCCGCGGTAGTTGACGCGGACCACCGCGTAGCCGTGGTCGACCCAGGCCGCCGGGCCCGCCGCGAAGGAGTCGCTGTCGTGCCAGGTGGGACCGCCGTGGATGTCGAAGACCGTCGGGAGCGGACCGGCCGCGCCCGCCGGCTTCTGCACGAGGGCGTGGATGCGGCCGCCGGGACCCTCCACCCACACGTCCTCCACCGGGACCGAGCCGGGCGACTTCATCCCGGGCGGGTCGAGGACGACGCCGCCCGCCGTGGAACGGACCACGGGCGGTTCGGCCGCCGACGACCACAGGTACTCCACGCTGCCGTCGGGGCGGGCCGTCGCGCCCGAGACCGCGCCGCGCGGGGTGGGGATCTTCACCAGCCGGCGCTCGGCCAGGTCGTAGCGGAACAGTTCGCCGCGGGCCTCGAAGCCGTGCGCGATGAGCAGGCCGGTGCCGTCCGGGTACCACTCGGCGCTCACGTCGCCGGGCAGCTCCAGGTCGAGGTCCGTCTCCTCCCCGGTCGCCACGTCCCACACCATCGGCTCCCAGCGGCCGCGCCGCTGGTGACCGACGAGCAGCCGGGTGTCGCCCGCGACCGGGGCGAAGCCCAGCACCTCCAGGCCCAGCTCCTCGGTGCCGCCCTTGGTGTCGTCGAGCTCGGCGACCGTCGTGCCGTCGGGGCGCAGCACCCGCAGCGCGGAGTGCATCGCGTCCCCGTGCTCGGTGTGCTCCACGGCGATCAGCGCACCGTCGTGGGAGAGGTCGCCGACGCCCGCCGACTCGCGGTGGCGGTAGATCTCCACGGGCGGCTCGCCGGTGCGGACCAGGTGGACGGTCGTGCCGTCCTCGTCCGTGGAGCGGCCCACGACCGCCGTGCGGCCGTCCCGGCCCAGCGCGAGACCCGCCGGGTACGAGGGGTCCAGACCCGGCGCCGCGAGGTCGTCCTCGCCGCCGGAGAAGCGCTGGCGGCGCCAGACGCCGAACTCGTCGCCGTCCTTGTCGTCGAACCACCAGATCCACTCGCCGTCCGGCGAGAGCACGCCGTCCGTCGTGCCGTTGGGCCGGTCCGTCACCTGGCGCTGCTCGCCCGTCGACCGGTCCCAGGCGTACAGCTCGTACGTCCCCGTCGCGTTCGACACGAACAGGGAGCGGTCGGGAGCGTCCTCCGCCCAGTCGGGCAGGGACACCCGGGGCGCCCGGAAGCGCTTCTCCCAGTCGGGCATGTCCCCGCCCTGCTCCACCACTCGCTCGGTCTGGTCCGGCCGGTCCGGCGCGTCGGACCCGTTGCTCTCAGTCATGGCCCCATACTGCCCGTCCCGACGGACATCGCGCCGCCGAGGCCCCCAGCCTGTGGACAACCTCCCCCGGATCTTCCACCGGATCTTCCAGCGGCGCGCCGACCCCGCGGGCCGGTGACGGCCGGGAGCACCGTACCGTGGGGAGCGTGTACCGGTTCCTGCTGACGCCCCGCTGGTGGGGGATCAACGTCTTCGTGCTGCTCGCCATCCCCTTCTGCATCTTCATGGGGTCGTGGCAGCTCGGCCGGTTCGAGGACCGGGTGGACAACCACCGCGACGCCGAGGCGCGGGTCGCCTCGGACAAGCGGGAGGCGCCCAGGCCGCTGGACCGGCTGCTGCCGGTGACCAAGGCGACCTCCGGCAAGCAGACCACCGCGACCGGCCGGTACGACGAGCAGCTGCTCGTGCCCGACCGGACGCTGGACGGCGAGCACGGCCACTACGTCCTGACGCTGCTGCGCACCGACAGCGGCAGGGCGCTGCCCGTCGTCCGGGGCTGGCTCCCCGGCGACCCCGACCCGGCGAAGGCGCCCCCGGTGCCCGCCGGCGAGGTCACCGTCACCGGCGCGCTCCAGGCGTCCGAGACGCCGGGCAGCAACGGCGTCAGCGCCCGCGGCGGGCTGCCGGACGGCCAGACCGCGGCGATCAGCGCGGCCTCGCTGGTGAACCTGGTGCCGTACGAGGTGTACGACGCCTGGGTCACGCTCAACCGGGGGGACTCCGGGATGAAGGCGGTGCCCGCGTCCGCGCCGGGCGGGACGGGCCTCGACCTGAAGGCGTTCCAGAACCTCGGCTACACCGCCGAGTGGTTCGCCTTCGTGGGCTTCGTGATCTTCATGTGGTTCCGCCTCCTGCGCCGCGAGCTGGAGTTCGCCCGCGACGCGGAACTCGGCCTGGTCCCGGACGAGGAGCAGGGACAGGGGCAGGAGCCGGCGTCGGCGTCGGAACCGTCGAGTCCGTCCAGGGTGTGACGCCGGGCCGGCCCGGGGACGGGGCCGGAGGCGACGGGGGCCGCGGCACCCCCCGGTGTCACATCGCCGACAGCAGGCCCGTCCAGTAGACCGTGCCCGCGCAGGCGTTGCTCACCGTCACGGCGCCCGTGCCCGAGCCCGTGGCCGTCGTGTACGTCACCGTCACGCTGCCGTCGGCCGGGCCGTCCTCCGTGAGCAGCTGCGTGGACATCCCGGTCTCGGTACCGGTGGACGCGCCGCTCGTCGTGGTCGGGCTCTCGGTGGGCGACGGGTCGGGCGAGGGACCGCCGGTGCCGCCGCCGCCCGTACCGCCGCCCGTGGTGGGGCAGGGCTCGGAGGGGACCCAGGCGAACTTCACCTCGTACGCCTCCCCCGGCTTGAGCACCAGGCTCGTCGCCTCCGTGGAGGGGTCGGGCAGACCGGCCGCCGCGTCGCCCGCCACGTGCCGGGCCGAGGTCACCTTGGCGGTGTCGGCCGCGCCCGCCGGCGTCGCGCTCACGCTGCCGGGACCGTCGACGGTACAGCTCTCGGCGGAGACGTTGGTGATCCGGAAGGAGCCGTAGACCGCGCCCGTGGAGTCGGGGGCGGCGCTGCTCGGGACCGCTGAGCCGAGCTGGGCGGCGGTGCAGGCGGACACGCCGGCCTCGGTGCCGGCCGAGGGGTCGGCCCCCTCGGTCGCGCCCTCGCCGGCGCCGGTGGTCGCGCCGCCCTCGTCCTCGTCCTTCTTGCCGCTCCCGCCGGTCCCCGCGACCCGGTCCGAGGTGCCGCCCGCGGTGGTCTCGCCGCCGCCCGGGCCCTTGCCGTCGCCGGTGCCGCCCTGCGCCTCCGAGGCGTGGCCGATGGCGGACGGGTTGGCGTCGGAGCCGGCCGAGCCCGAGACGTGGACGGCGGCGGGGACGGCGGTGCCGAGGAAGAGCGCGGCGGCCGCCACGCCGACGAGGGCCTGCCGCTTGCGGGCCCGCCGGGCGGGGACCGCCCGGCGCAGGTAGTCCAGCGTGCCGTCGCTCGGCTCCACCTCCCGCACCGCCTGGTGCAGCATCGTGCGCAGTGCCAGCTCGTCCGAGTCGAGCCCCTCGGGGCCCTGGTCGTCGGGGCCGTGATTCACAGTTCCGTTCCCAGCGTGCGATTGCTTCGGCTGCTTCGGTTCTCGTCCGTGCGGCTCCCCGAGCCCGCGCAGCCACGTCGGCGCCTCCGGCGGCACGGGTCCGGGCCCGTGCGGGTCGTCGGACTCGGGCGCCTCCTCGTGCCCGTCCGCGCCCCCGGGCCCGTCCGCGCCCCCGGGTTCCCGTACGCCTTCGGGTTCGGGCGCGGGCGGGCTCTCCGGCTCGCGGGCGTCGGCCGACGGGCGCGTGCCCTCCGGTTCGCGCTCCTCGCGCCGCGCGTCCTTGCCGTCGCTCATGCCGACGCCTCCATGGCCAGCCGCAGCGCCGCGATGCCGCGCGAGCCGTACGCCTTCACCGAGCCCAGCGAGATGCCGAGCGTCTCGGCGACCTGCGCCTCGGTCATGTCCGCGAAGTACCGCAGCACCAGCACCTCGCGCTGGCGGCGCTGCAGCCCCTTCATCGCCTTGATGAGGGAGTCGCGCTCCAGCTGGTCGTAGGCACCCTCCTCCGCGCTCGCCATGTCGGGCATGGGCTTGGACAGCAGCTTCAGGCCGAGGATGCGGCGGCGCAGCGCGGAGCGGGAGAGGTTGACGACCGTCTGCCGCAGGTACGCCAGGGTCTTCTCGGGGTCACGGACGCGTTTGCGTGCGGAGTGCACACGGATGAAGGCCTCCTGCACGACGTCCTCGCAGGAGGCGGTGTCGTCGAGCAGGAGCGCCGCGAGGCCCAGCAGCGAACGGTAGTGCGCGCGGTAGGTCTCGGTGAGGTGGTCGACGGTGGTGCCGGCCGCCACGACGTCGTCGGCGCCGTCACGCTGACCGGGTATGCGGGCGGGGCGCGCTGCGGGCATGGGCGCGATCACCGGCATGCCGCCGGACGCGCCGGGCATGCGGGGTCGGAGGGCCTGGCGGGGAGGCCGTAGGGCCCTGCCACGCGGCGCTGTGATGTCGAGTACCTCAGCCACGCCAGTTGGACGCGCTTCCTCCCGTAAGGGTTGTACGCGTCGGGCGTCGCTTTTGCGCCGACCGGTGCCGCCACCGGTCGGCCGCCCGTGTCAGGCAGCACCACCGACCGCACATCCAATGCCCTCATGCGTCCCGCTCTTCCCCTGTGTTCCATGTGAACGGGCGTCCCCACGCCCGGTACCAGGCGTCCCCACGCCTGGAAGAACGCGCCCCCACGCCCCGAAGGGGGTGACCGCAAAGACGCTCCCCGCCTTCCGCTCGGTTGCGGGGGCGGGGAGATGAATCCTTGACTGCCGGGCAGGCCGATTCAAGTGGTCCGGACCAAGAACCCGGCCCACCGGACTTCCAGAGATCCTACAAACGAATCATGCGTGATCCAGGATTTCTCACGAGCCGGCCGCCACCAGCTCGGCGATCTGCGCGCTGTTGAGCGCGGCTCCCTTGCGCAGGTTGTCCCCGCACACGAAGAGCTCCAGCGCCGTGGGGTCGTCCAGGGCCCGCCGAACCCGCCCGACCCAGGTCGGGTCGGTGCCGACGACATCGGCGGGGGTGGGGAACTCCCCGGCGGCCGGATCGTCGAACAGGACGACGCCGGGTGCCGTGGCGAGGATCTCGCGGGCCTCGTCGACGGTGACCTCGCCCTCGAAGCGGGCGTGCACGGTGAGCGAGTGCGCGGTGACCACCGGGACGCGCACGCAGGTGACCGCCACGGGCAGTGCGGGCAGGCCGAGGATCTTCCGGGTCTCGTCCCGGACCTTCATCTCCTCCGACGACCAGCCGTCCTCCCGCAGCGAACCGGCCCACGGCACGACGTTCAGCGCGACCGGCTCCGGGAACGGCCCGGTGTTGTCCCCCACGGCCCGCCGTACGTCGCCGGGGCTGGTCCCCAGCTCCGTGCCGGCGACCAGGGCCAGCTGCTCGCGCAGCGTCCGCACGCCCGCGTGACCGGCGCCGCTGACCGCCTGGTACGAGGAGACGACCAGCTCGCGCAGGCCGAACTCGGCGTGCAGCGCGCCCAGCGTGACGATCATCGACAGGGTGGTGCAGTTCGGGTTGGCGACGATCCCGCGCGACCGCATCCGCACGGCGTGCGGGTTGACCTCGGGGACGACGAGCGGCACCTCCGGGTCCATGCGGAACGCGCCGGAGTTGTCGACCACCACCGCGCCCCGCGCGGCGGCGACGGGCGCCCACTGCTCGGCGACCTCGTCGGGGACGTCGAACATCGCGACGTCGACCCCGTCGAGGGCCTCCTCGGTGAGCGCCACGACCTCGACCTCCTCACCGCGCACGGCCAGCTTGCGGCCGGCCGAGCGCGGGGAGGCGACCAGTCGGATCTCGCCCCAGACGTCCGCCCGCTGGGACAGGATCTGGAGCATGACCGTGCCGACGGCCCCGGTCGCTCCCACGACCGCGAGCGTCGGCCGCCCGGAGCGCCCGGGTCGCTCGGTCCCGGACATCAGCGGCCGGTGCCTCCGTAGACGACGGCCTCGTCGCTGTCGGAGTCCAGTCCGAAGGCGGAGTGCACGGCGCGGACGGCCTCCGGCACGTCGTCCTTGCGGGTGACGACCGAGATGCGGATCTCGGAGGTCGAGATCAGCTCGATGTTCACCCCGGCGTCGCTGAGCGCCGTGAAGAAGTCGGCCGTGACGCCCGGGTTGGTCTTCATGCCGGCGCCGACCAGGGAGATCTTGCCGATCTGGTCGTCGTAGCGCAGGGAGTCGAAGCCGATGGCGGACTTCGCCTTCTCCAGGGCGTCGATGGCCTTGCGGCCCTCGGCCTTGGGCAGGGTGAAGGAGATGTCCGTCAGGCCGGTGGAGGCGGCGGACACGTTCTGCACGACCATGTCGATGTTGATCTCGGCGTCGGCGATCGCGCGGAAGATCGAGGCCGCCTCGCCCGGCTTGTCCGGCACACCGACGACCGTGACCTTGGCCTCGGAGGTGTCGTGCGCGACACCGGAGATGAGAGCCTGCTCCACCTGCTTGTCCCCTTGCTGAATCGGCTCGCTGCTGACCCACGTGCCCCGCAGTCCGCTGAAGGACGAACGGACGTGGATCGGGATGTTGTACCGGCGGGCGTACTCCACACAGCGGTGGAGCAGCACCTTGGACCCGGAGGCCGCCAGTTCGAGCATGTCCTCGAACGAGATCCAGTCGATCTTCCGGGCCTTCTTCACCACGCGCGGGTCGGCGGTGAAGACACCGTCGACGTCCGTGTAGATCTCGCACACCTCGGCGTCGAGCGCGGCGGCGAGGGCGACGGCGGTGGTGTCGGAGCCGCCGCGGCCGAGCGTGGTGATGTCCTTGGTGTCCTGGCTGACGCCCTGGAAACCGGCGACGATGGCGATGTTGCCCTCGTCCACCGAGGCCTTGATCCGGCCCGGCGTGACATCGATGATGCGGGCTTTGTTGTGGACCGAGTCGGTGATGACACCTGCCTGGCTGCCGGTGAAGCTCTGGGCGTTGTGGCCCAGGTTCTTGATCGCCATGGCCAGCAGGGCCATGGAGATCCGCTCTCCGGCGGTCAGCAGCATGTCGAGCTCGCGCCCGGCAGGGATCGGGGAAACCTGCTCGGCGAGATCGATCAGCTCGTCCGTCGTGTCGCCCATCGCGGAAACCACGGCGACCACCTGGTGGCCGTTCTTCTTGGCTTCCACGATCCGCTTGGCGACGCGCTTGATGCCCTCGGCATCGGCTACGGAGGAGCCTCCGTACTTCTGCACGACAAGGCCCACGTGCGCTCCTCGCTCAGTCCGTCGTTTTCCACGGTCCGTACACATGTGTGCAGGCCGCGGTCGGCTGTCAGTCTATCGAGCGTCCGAAAATCCCCTCGGTGATACCGCATGGTGAGATTCCCCGGCGCTCGTGCAGGGGGGCTCATGCCCATCCGGGCGCGTACCACTCGGAAAAGCGACCTGCGTCACACGCGTGCTCAGCCGGCGAGCTCCTCGAACTCCTCGACGGACCTCTGCGGCCGGTGCTCGGCCGTGGGGGTCGTGGCGTCGCCTCCTCGGCACCATGGTGCCCCGGCCGGCATCCCCCGCACGCTCACTTCCAGCGCCTCGGCGGGAGGCCGTTCGCGATGCGGTCGCGGTTGTCGCGGTAGTGGTAGAAGACGCGGTCCTCGATGGGGACGGAGCGGAAGGTGTCGGGCACGGGGCCGCCCGTGCTCCGCTCCAGCTTCTTCCTCAGGAAGTACGCCGACGCGGTGCCCAGGTGGGCGATCTCCTCGAAGCCCTTGACGATGTCCTCGTCGGACACCGGGTTGGCCTCGTTCTCCCTGCGGCAGTCCTCACAGATGCCCCGGTCGATCTTCACCGTGCGTTCGTCCTGGTCACAGGTGGCGCACGCCATGATCGCGCGGGTCACTCTCGCGCGCGGTTCCCTCTTCTGCGGAGGCATCTTCGACTCCAGTCGTCGGCGGGCGAGTCCGCCCGGGTTGCTGACAGTGGGCGGGAGCCCCTCGGTCAGGGCTCGGGTGATGTCCTCGGGGGCCGCCCCGCGGGACAGCCACTCCTCGGCGAGGGGCGCGAGGGAGCGGCAGTCGCTCTCGGTGAGCGGCATCCGGACGTCGGCGGTGCGCAGGCGGCTGAGGGCGCGGTACGCGGCGCTCTCCGGCTCGGGCTCGGGCGCGTCCGGCACGGCAGGCCGCTCGGCGGGGGCCTCCGCGGCGGCCGGCTGCTCCTCGACCCGGGCCAGGCCCGGCAGGTGGTCCCGGGTCACGTCCTTGCCGTGCCGCTCCCGCGCGAACCGCGCCCACCACTCCGCCGACCTGCGGGTACGCGACCAGTACGTGCGCGTGACCCACCGCATGGTGTTGTCCTCGACGGTGATGTGCTCCTTGATCCAGCGCAGGTGGCCGGCCTCGGTGATCCGGGTCAGCGAGGTGCGCATCGCCTGCTGGCCGTAGCGCGGGTGCTCCGCCGCGAGCACCTTGTGGCCCATCGCGTGGCCGGTGTCGAGGTGGTCGATGAAGACGGCGACCTCGGCGTCGCGCGGGAGCAGGTGTGCGAAGTCCGCGTCCGCGTGCGGGTCCTCGTCACCTGCGGGGCGCTTCCCGTAGCCCGAATTGGCCATCGGGTGGGACGGGGACGGCAGGGCGGGACTAGGGTGGGCGTAAGCCACGGTCGAACCTCTTCTTCGATCCGTAGGTCAGGCCCCGGAGTTGGTGTTGGCGCACCGCCGGGGCCGACTCATGTGCTCGTTTGCCGCGAACCTAGAGCCGCTTCACACAGCGACGCAAGCCGCTCACGCAACGTCACCCTTACGGGGTACGCCGTCTCAACTCACGTTCAAGCTTGGTTGGTCGGGTATTTCAACCAAACCGGAGAACCCAGGGGAAGAGCTCGGATCCCGGGGCTCAAGCTCCGGGCTGAACTGCGGAAACGAACGCCCTCCAGGCGGACGTCGCGATGCGGAGTTCGGGACCCGAGGGGACGGTCTTGGAGTCGCGGACGTGGACGGCACCGTTCACGGCGACCTCGACACAATCGCCGCCCTCGTCGTCGCTGTAGCTCGACTTGAACCACGTCAGCCGGTCGTTCATTGCCGATCCACCATCCCCTCGATGAAGCGGGCCGACTCAGCCGGGCTGAGAGCCTGCGTGCGGATCATGCTAAGCCGCTCGGTCACACGGTTGACAACCCCTGGATCGGCCGACAACTCGCTCGCGAACGGCCCTTCCGTGAAGGCGAATCGCTCGTGCGCCTGCGTCTCCAACAACACCATCGGCCCCATGAGAGCCGCGGGAACGGCCCGTTCGAACGGGAGCACCTGCAAGGCGACGTTCCGCAGACTCGCCACCTCCAGCAGGCGGTGCAGTTGCTCGGCATCCACCTGCGGGCTGCGCAGGACTGCCTCATAGAGGACGAAGCTCAGCCCAACCGGCGGCTTGCGCTTCGTAAGGATGGACTGCCGTTCCATGCGGGCGGCGATCCGCTGCTCCACAAGCTCCTCGTCCAGAGGCGGGTAGCGGTTCTCGATCAGAGTCCGCGCGTACGCCTCCGTCTGCAACAGACCCGAAACCAGCGTGGCCTCGTACGACCAGCGGCTGATCGCCTCCCTCTCCCGCTCCATGAAGTCCTGTGCCCGCGCCGGGAACTTCTCCCGCTGCAGGTAGTCCTTCGCCGCGCTCAACAGCCCCTCGGCGCGGCACAGTTCGTCGGCGACGTCGAGCACGCGCGGGGTCGGCATGCGCACCCCCTGCTCCATCGACTTGATGGTGTCCGGCGAGTAGTTGGCGGCCTCGGCGAGCTGTTCGCGGCTGATGTTCGCCTTCGTGCGCCAGCGCTTCATCTGGTTGCCGCTGTAGCGCCAGGCGACGGGCGGCTGGGAGTTGTTGCTGCCGGACACGGGCACGCACCTCCGACTGGTACACCACGGCGTGTATCCACACGGTCACTACTGAGCGTAGGGGCACGGACGCCATCGTGTGACCATGACGAGTGCAATTCACCGCCCCGCCTGGGTCCCCCTCCTCGGTCACCGGCTGCACGTCGCCGGCGTGCACTTCGACGCCGTACGGATCGAGGGCCTGCACGGGGAGCTGGTCGCCGACCACCTGATCGAGGCGACGGACGAGGACGCGGGTCCGATCGTGTGCGAGGCGTCGCGTGCCCGGGGCCGCTGGGTGTACTTCCTGCTCCCGCCGGGAGCCGTACGGCGGTACGACTGGCCGCCCGGGACACAGCGGTTCGGCGGCCGGGGCGACCTCACGGTCGCCTACGTCGGCGTCCCCGCCCTCGACGGCAACACCTGGCCGCTGCGCTGGTACAGCGAACCGACGCCCACCGCACCCCACGTCGTGCCCGAGGCCCTGGCACGGGTGCTCGGGCGCGGGGTCACCCCTGCGGGCGGATGAGGAGAGGGGCCGAGCCGGTCGGTCCGCGCCCGCCGGAGCGGACCGGAGCCGCTCGGTCCGTCACGTGACCGGGCGCATCCCCAGCGACTCCCCGAGTTCCTCCGCCATGACCTGGCCCGCCTCGAACTCCAGGGTGTCGTCGCCCATGCCCTGGTCGTCGGTGTCGAGGCCGTCGAGTTCGGCCAGCGGCTGGTTCAGCCTCACGTGCGCCACGACCGACTGCAACGCGCGCAGGGTGGCGGACGCCGTCGAGCCCCAGTTGGAGAAGTAGGAGAACTGCCACCACCACAGGGCCTCCGTGGTGCGGCCGGCCTTGTAGTGGACCATGCCGTGGCGCAGGTCGGTGATGACGTCGGTGAGGTCGTCGGAGATGCGGGCCGGGACGGGGGCCTTGCGGGGCTCGTAGGGGTCGAAGACCTCGGAGTAGACGTCGATCGGCTCCAGCATGCGGGCGAGGTTCTCGCGGAGTTCGTCCACGTCGGGCTCCGGGCCCGGGTCGGGCTCGTAGCGCTCGTCGGGGACGATGTCCTCGTGGGCGCCCAGGCGGCCGCCGGCCAGCAGCAGCTGGGAGACCTCCAGGAGGAGGAAGGGGACCGCCGAGTCCGGCTCGTCTCCCTTCGCCACCTCCGTGACCGCGACCAGGAAGCTCTCGATCTGATCGGCGATCTGGACCGCGAAGTCGTCGGGGTTCTGGTGCGTCGCGTGCAGCGTGGCGTCAGACATCTAGGAGTCGTCTCCCCTCGAAGGCGCGGCCGAGGGTGACCTCGTCCGCGTATTCCAGGTCGCCGCCCACCGGGAGGCCGCTGGCCAGGCGGGTGACCTTCAGGCCCATGGGCTTGATCATGCGGGCGAGGTACGTCGCCGTGGCCTCGCCTTCGAGATTGGGGTCCGTGGCCAGGATGAGCTCGGTGACCGTTCCGTCGGCCAGCCGGGCCAGGAGCTCCCTGATGCGCAGGTCGTCGGGGCCGACGCCGTCGATGGGGCTGATCGCGCCGCCCAGGACGTGGTAGCGGCCCCGGAACTCCCGGGTCCGCTCGATGGCCACGACGTCCTTGGGTTCCTCCACGACACAGATCACCGCGGGGTCGCGACGGGCGTCGCGGCAGATGGCGCACTGCTCCTCCTGCGCGACGTTGCCGCAGGTCGCGCAGAAGCGGACCTTCGCCTTCACTTCCATGAGGGCGTGCGCGAGACGCCGTACGTCGGCCGGTTCCGCCTGGAGGACGTGGAAGGCGATCCGCTGCGCGCTCTTGGGACCGACGCCGGGCAGCCGCCCCAGTTCGTCGATGAGGTCCTGGACCACGCCTTCGTACAACGGACTGCCGTCCTTCCTGGTGTTCCTTCAGTACGTACGGTAGAGGCCCGCGGGCCGTCTTAGAAAGGCTAGAAAGGCAGGCCGGGGATCCCGCCGCCGCCCAGTCCCTGGGCGAGCGGGCCGAGCTTCTGCTGCTGGAGGTGCTGGGCGTTCTCGTTGGCCGCCTGGACCGCCGCGACGATCAGGTCGGCGAGGGTCTCGGTGTCCTCCGGGTCCACCGCCTTCGGGTCGATCTTCAGGGCCCGCAGTTCGCCGGAGCCGGTGACGGTGGCCTTCACCAGGCCGCCGCCCGCCTGGCCGTCGACCTCCGTGCGGGCCAGTTCCTCCTGCGCCTTCGCCAGGTCCTGCTGCATCTTCTGGGCCTGCTGGAGCAGCTGCTGCATGTTGGGCTGGCCACCACCGGGGATCACGATTCAGCTCCTTGGTCGGTCGGTCCGTAGCGGGTTTTCCCGTTCGGCACGAGCCTACGTGGTCGGCGCGGCCGACGCCCCGGCACTCTTTCGAGTGAGTCCCGCGCGGGCCCTATACCTGATCAAGGCCCTCTTCCGGGCGGAAAAAGGCGCGAACCCCCGGCGCCGCCACCCATTGGGAGGTAGGAAGGGTCCGGCGCGTGGACACGGCGCGTCACAGTTCGCACACGGTACGTGGCCGACCGGGGGACGGCCTGGGTTCAGTCGGGGATCAGTCGGGGTCAGCAGGGGTCAGTAGGGAGTACCGGGTGGGTCAGCCGGAGATGCAGCCCGAGGGTCGGCCTCAGGACGGGCGGGGCGAGGGGGCGGCCGGGCTGCGGCCGGGCGAGCCGGGCGGGAGGGTGTTCCCGCTCGGGGACTGGGGGGAGCCGGCGGCCCGGCTGGACGAGCTGTACCGGTGGGTGGAGCGCGGGGCCCTGGACACGGCCGCCTGGTACCTCGCGGAGCGGATGTGGAAGCGGCGGTGCGCGCGGGTGCTGCGGGCCGGGGCGGCGGTGGGGGCGGTGACCGGGGCCGCGTTGCCGCTGCTCGATCTGACCGGTGCGGCGGACGGGGCCGCGCCCTGGGGGTACGTGGCGTTCCTGCTGGGGGTGGCCTGCGTGGCCGGGGACCGGTTCTTCGGGATGACGTCCGGCTGGATGCGGGACGTGGCGACGGCGCAGGCCGTGCAACGGCGCCTGCAGGCCCTCCAGTTCGACTGGGCCTCGGAGTGCGTCCGCGAGGTGCTGGGCCCGGCGGAGGGCACGGCGAGCGAGGCGGCCGAGCGGTGCCTGTCGGTGCTGCGGCGGTTCTCGGAGGACGTGGCGGAGCTGGTGCGGGTCGAGACGGCCGAGTGGATGGTGGAGTTCCGCACCGGGGGCGTGCCGCTGGGCGTCCAGGCGGCGGTGGCGGGCGCGGGCCGTGCGGAGGGCGCTCTCCCGCACGGCCGCTTCCCCTCCCCGCCGGGGCCGGCCCGCCCGAACATGCCGCGGCAGCGTCCGCCCGAGCCGAGGTGAGGAGCCCGACGGGTCAGGGCGCGGTCCTCGCGCACAGTTCCATGCCCTTCGGGCTCCAGCACGGCAGGTGGCCGTGGGTGCGGACCACGTCCTGGCCGTTGCCGCGGGTCAGGTAGGTCAGGAAGCTCGACACCAGCGAGTCCGCCGGGGGCCGTCCGTAGGTGTAGGCGTACTCGATCTCCCGGTAGGGGTAGGAGCTCGTGCCGTCCTCGATGGCGTCGACGGACGCGGGTTCGCCGTCGAGTCGCAGCAGGCGCAGTCCCTTCGCGCGGGTGGCGCGGCCGTGCTCGCTGTAGCCGATCGCGCCGGGGACGTCGGCGACGGTCCTCAGCACCAGTTCCGTCGAGTCCAGCTCGCAGCGGAGGACGGGCGCCGTCGGGTCGTCCTTGTGCAGGCAGTCGACCGAGGAGTGGGCGATCTCGCCGCGGCCCAGCACCCGGCGCTGGAGCACCTGTCGCGTCCCCGAGTTGGCGTCCCGGCTGACGAGGTGGACCGGGAGGTCCGCGCCGCCGAGCTGGCGCCAGTTCGTGATCTCGCCGCGGTACAGCCGCCGCACGTCCGCCGTCGACAGGTTCCGCACTCCCACCCCCTCGTTCACCACGAGCGCGAACACCGACACCGCCACCTGGTTCTCGCGCAGCCCGGACAGTCCGCCCGGCTTCGGGCCGTCCGACAGGGCCACCACCGGCGGCGAACCCCGCTCCGCCTCCGTCCCGGCCGTCACCAGGGCGCGGATGCCCGCCGCCGATCCGTGGGTCCGCACCTCGATGCGGACCTCGTCGTCCGCGCACTCCCGCTCGTACTTGTCCGCCACCTCGTCCAGGACGGGCCTGAAGGCGGTGGAGCCGGTGAGCGTGAGGGTGCCGCCCGCGCAGCCCATGGGGGCCGGGTCCTCGTCCCGGGCCACGACGACCACCGCCAGGGCGACCACGCACAGCGTGAGCGTGATGGTGATCAGCCGGGCGGCCCGGCTGAACAGCGGGGCCTTCTCGTCCGGGGTGGCACTGCGGTTGCGGTGGACGTCGCCGTCCTTCAGGTCGCCGCTGACCTGGATGTCGTCGCCCACCCGGCCGCCGGAGAGCAGCACCAGCAGCTTGTAGTAGGCGCCCCGGTTCAGCGGGACGCGGGGGATGCTCAGGGTGCTGCCCTGGTAGCCGAAGCCGAGCCGCTCGGTGAAGTTGTCGAGGACGTGGCTCGTCTCCGACGGCTGGGTGACCGCGACCCCGAGGACGGTGCGCCGGCCGAACTCCACGGTCAGTCCGTGGATCCCCGGGCTCTCGTAGTCGTCGCGGGCGATGCTCTGCGAGCCGTCGTTCTCGATGCGCAGCAGCACCATGCTGGCGTGGGTCATCCCCGTCGCCGTGTCGAACCAGCCCACCCGGCGGTTCGTGCGGCGCGACCGCCCGTCGTCGCCGATCGGCGTGTCCAGCTGCACGCGGTAGCCGATGCGCTTGCGGCGCGGCACCCTGCGCTCGTACCAGACCATCACCGCCGAGGCGACGATGCCGAGGACCGCCGTCGCCACGGCCACCAGGTTCTCCGCGCTCAGCAACTCCATCACGCCGCCCCCGCCGCTGCCCGCCCGCCGTCCGCCCGCTGGACCGGGTGGCCACCGTACGGCCGCGCGGAGGGGCGCGCGGCGTTCGTCCGACGAAGTTCACCGGCGTTCGCCGAACGTTCAACCGCCTCCCGGGGGAGGGGACTCGGCCCGCGTCAGTCCCGCGCGTAGGTGAGCTGCTCGCCGTTGCCGGTGTTCACGCGCTGCAGGGAGCCGTCGGACAGCAGGGTGATCTCGGTGGCGGCGCCCGGGGTGCAGGCGCTGCGCGGCTGACCGGCCGTCACGGAGGACGGGCCGATCTCCAGCCGGCCGCCGGATCCGGGGACGGCGGAGAGCCTGGCCTCGAAGACGCAGTGGTAGGTGCCGTTCCCGGTGGGTCCGTCGGCGACGAGGGACATGACCGTGTCGCCCACCTCGCCCTGCCGGATGGTCAGCCGGCGGCTGTGCTGCCCGCTCGCGTTGTCGATGGTGGTGGACCAGCTGCCCAGGTACGCCGTCGGGATCGCCCCGTCCGCCGGAGGCCGGGTGCTCGGCGGCTCCGTCCCGGTCGGCTGCCCCGTGTCGGGGACGGCGGGCCCGGTGTTCTGGGGCGCGCTGCTCGCCGGCGGGGGCGTGGTGGGGTCGCCGTCGGCGCGGTCGCCGGTGGCGCCGCCGCTCATCAGGGCGTACACCGTGCCGCCCGCGGCGACCGCGACGACCAGCGCGATCACCACGAGCAGTGCGGTGGAACGGCCGTCCCTCCGTGGTGCGGACGCCGGTCCGTACGCCGGGTTCGGGCCGAAGGGCGGCGGTCCGTACGGCGGGGTGTGGCCGGCGCCGTGGCCGTGGTGGGGGTAGCCGTACGCGGGGGGCTGGGGGTGCTGCTGGGGATGCCCGTACCCGGCCGGGGTGCCCGGGGCCGGACTCGGGGGCGGGCCGGGGGTGTTCCGGCCGGCGACCAGGGTGGGGAGGTGGTCGAGCGGCGGGCTGCCGCCCGGCCGGCCCGGTGGGGGCGGGGCGGGGGTGCCGGAGGGCGCCGCGGCGGAGTCGTCGGCGGCGGGGGCGTGTTCGGGGGTGGCGGCGGGGGCGGGACCGGCCGGTCCCGGCCGCGCGGCGGCGGCCGGGGGCTGCTGCGCCACCCCGGTGGGCGTGGGCCGCGACGGGATCTGGGGGTCCTCCGCGTCCAGCAACCGCACCGCGTGCCGGCCGAGTTGGGCGACCAGGGAGCCCGGCAGCCAGGGGTCGCGGGAACGGCCGTCGACGACCGTGTCCTCCGCGCCGGTGCGCTGCAGCACCTGGTCGAGCGTGGGCCGCGCGGCGGGGTCCTTCTCCAGGCAGTCGCGCACGAGGTCGGCGAGGCCCTCGGGCACCCGTTCCAGGTCGGGTTCCTCCTGGGCGATGCGGAACATCAGCGCGTGCACCCCGCTGTCGGCGGTGCCGAAGGGCAGCGCGCCGGTGGCGGCGTAGGCGAGCACCGAGCCGAGGCAGAAGACGTCGCAGGCGGCGGTGACGCGGTCGCCGCGCACCTGCTCGGGCGCCATGAAGCCGGGCGAGCCGACGAGCGCGCCGGTGCGGGTGAGCCCGCCGTCGGTCACCGTCTGCAGCGCCCGCGCGATGCCGAAGTCGATGACGCGGGGGCCGTCGATGGTGACCAGCACGTTGGACGGCTTGAGGTCCCGGTGGACGATGCCCGCGGCGTGGATGTCCTTCAGGGCGTGCGCGAGACCGGCGGCGAGGATGCGGACCGAACGCTCGGGCAGCGCGCCGTGGTCGTGCCCGACCACCTGCTGGAGGCTGGGCCCGGCCACGTACCCGGTGGCGACCCAGGGCACGGGCGCCTCGGTGTCCGCGTCCAGCACCGGCGCCGTCCAGTCGCCGCCGACCTGCCGCGCGGCGCGCACCTCCTGGCGGAAGCGCGCCCGGAACTCCTCCTGCCGGGCCAGCTCCTCGCGCACCAGCTTCACGGCGACGGTGCGTCCCCGGTCGGAGCGGGCGAGGTAGACGTGCCCCATGCCGCCGGCCCCGAGCCGCGCGAGCAGCCGGTACGCCCCAATGCTCTGCGGATCCCCCGGTCCGAGCATCTCCATCGTTGCGCCGCCTTCCCCCCGCAGTGAGCAACAGGTCGAGGATAGTGCGGGGCCGGTGCCCGGCGAGCCGGGCGTCGTCTACGGTTCCGTAACAGGCGGGCCGAGCTCGTCGAGCACCCGGGAGAGGCGCTCGAGCACCTGGACCGCCCGGGCGAGTTCGTCCTCCCCGTACGCCAGGGCCAGCCGCTCGGCGAAGGCGGCGTGACCGGGGCCGATGCGGTCGACCGCCGCGCGCCCCTCCCCGGTCGGCGCGAGGAGCTTGGCGCGGCGGTGGGCCGGGTTGGGCCGGTACTCGGCGAGGCCGCGCTCCACCAGCAGGTCGGCGACGCGCTGCACGCTCTGCCGGGTGATGCCCATGGTCCGCGCGATGCCGGAGACGGGCAGGGGTTCGGGGAGGACCGCGCCGAGCACCTGCCACCAGGCGGCGGTGAGCCCGGCGGGGCGGGCCAGTTCCTCGGCGACGGCGAGGAACTGGCCGTTGAGCCGGAAGACCCCGAGCGCGCCGCGGCTGAGCAGGTCCTGGTGCTCCCGGCTCACCGCGCCAGGGCCTTCTCGAGCTCGGCGTACGCCTGTGCGTCGGAGTCGTGGAACAGCCGGTACCAGGCGTCGACGACGGGCTCGTCGTAGGCGCCGAGCAGCCGGAAGACCTCGCGGGCGAAGGCGACGGGTTCGGTCGGCCCGGCGGTGACGAGCGGGCCGTCGGTGACGGCGTCGGCCTCGACGTACCGCTCCGCGCCCGCGTAGCCGGTCGCGGCGAGGTAGAAGGGGGCGGCACCGGTGTGCGCGCGCTCGTCGAGCAGCCCCTCGCGGGCGAGCCCGGCGGTGGCCCCGCAGATCGCGGCGACGGGCACCCCGGCGTCGAGGAAGGCCCGGGCGGTGCGGGCGAAGGGCGCGAGCGCGTCCCCGGCGTCCCAGAGGTCGGCCCCGGGGAGGACCAGCAGCGCGCTGTCCTCGGGCCGCAGGCCGTCGAGCGCGAGGTCGGGCAGGACGCGCAGCCCGCCGATGCTGGTGACGGGCTCCCCGGCGAGGGCGACGGTGCGGACCTCGTACCCGGCGCGCGCGAGGTGCGCGGTGGTGTGACCGGTCTCCCAGTCGGCGAAGGTGTCGTAGACGGCGAGGTGGACGGGCTTGCGGGACGTGCGGGTCATGACCGCTCCCTGGGTCGCACACGATTGGATGACAGCATCCTGACATCAACGCAGTATGCTGTCAATCCTCCGGGGTCTCCCCCGTCGACAACCTGTCGCGGAAAGCGGACGACCGCAGACAGGCCGCCGATGTCGCGCACCCGCCGCCGGGACCTACCCTCGGGCGCATGACCCCTCAGCCGAACCCCGAGGTCGGGGCCGCCGTGAAGGCCGCCGACCGTGCGCATGTGTTCCACTCCTGGTCCGCGCAGGAGCTCATCGACCCGCTCGCCGTCGCCGGGGCGGAGGGCTCGTACTTCTGGGACTACGACGGCCGGCGCTACCTCGACTTCACCAGCGGCCTCGTCTACACGAACATCGGCTACCAGCACCCGAAGGTCGTCGCCGCGATCCAGGAGCAGGCGGCGCGGATGACGACGTTCGCGCCCGCGTTCGCCGTGGAGGCGCGGTCGGAGGCGGCGCGGCTGATCGCCGAGCGCACGCCGGGCGACCTGGACAAGATCTTCTTCACCAACGGCGGCGCCGACGCCGTCGAGCACGCCGTGCGGATGGCCCGGCTGCACACCGGGCGGCCGAAGGTGCTCTCCGCCTACCGCTCGTACCACGGCGGCACCCAGCAGGCCGTGAACATCACCGGCGACCCGCGCCGCTGGGCCTCCGACAGCGGCACGGCCGGGGTCGTGCACTTCTGGGCGCCCTTCCCGTACCGCTCCCGCTTCTACGCCGAGACCGAGGAGCAGGAGTGCGCGCGGGCGCTGGAGCACCTGGAGACGACGATCGCCTTCGAGGGGCCGTCGACCATCGCCGCGATCATCCTGGAGACCATCCCGGGCACCGCGGGCATCATGACGCCGCCGGCCGGTTACCTGGCGGGCGTGCGGGAGCTGTGCGACACGTACGGGATCGTCTTCGTCCTGGACGAGGTCATGGCCGGGTTCGGGCGGACCGGCAAGTGGTTCGCGGCGGACCTGTACGACGTGGTGCCCGACCTGATGACCTTCGCCAAGGGCGTGAACTCCGGGTACGTGCCGCTGGGCGGCGTGGCCATCTCGGGCGCGATCGCCGAGACGTTCGGCAAGCGGCCCTACCCGGGCGGCCTGACGTACTCCGGGCACCCGCTGGCCTGCGCGGCGGCCGTCGCCACGATCGACGTGATGGCCGAGGAGGGCGTCGTCGAGAACGCCGCCCGGCTCGGCGAGTCCGTGGTCGGCCCCGGCCTGCGGGAACTGGCGGAGCGGCACCCCTGCGTCGGCGACGTGCGCGGGGTCGGCATGTTCTGGGCGCTGGAGCTGGTGCGCGACCGGGAGACCCGGGAGCCGCTGGTGCCGTACAACGCGGCCGGTGAGGCGAACGCCCCGATGGCCGCCTTCGCCGCCGCCGCGAAGGAGGGCGGGGTCTGGCCCTTCGTGAACATGAACCGGACGCACGTGGTGCCGCCGTGCAACGCGAGCGAGGCCGAGCTGAAGGAGGGGCTGGCGGTGCTGGACGCGGCGCTGTCGGTGGCGGACGGCTACGTCGGGTAACCGTCCGGGGAGCCCGCGTGACCGGGTGCCGGGCGGGCGCACGGCGGCGTCCGCCCGGCACCCGATCGAACACGCCGGGCCCCGCCCGACCGCGTAAGGTGGCGTGCCCGTGGACGTGTACGCGCACGCCGTTCGAACGCGACGAGGGAGACGCAGGACCATGCCCGGCATCAGCGGCACCGGTGCCGTGACCCGCAGCACCCTGCGGCAGCAGATCGCCGACGCGCTCCGTGACGAGGTGCTCGCCGGGCGTCTCCAGCCGGGGCAGGAGTTCACCGTCAAGGAGATCGCCGAGCAGTACGGGGTGTCCGCGACCCCGGTCCGGGAGGCGCTGGTCGACCTGTCGGCGCAGGGACTGCTCGACGCGGACCAGCACCGGGGGTTCCGGGTGCACGAGTACTCCGTCGCCGACTTCCGCGGGATGATCGAGGCCCGCACCCTGGTGACCGACGGGATGCTCCACGCGCTGACCGACGGCCACCTGGCGCACCTGCGGCCGGACGACCCCCGCGTCGCCGCCGCCCTCACGGGGGTCCGGCGGCGCGGCGAGGAGGCGCAGCGCGCGGCCCTCGCCGGGGACCTGACCGTCCTGATCGGCTACGACCTGCGCTTCTGGCGCGAACTCGGGTCCGTCTTCGGCAACCCGTACCTCACCGACTTCCTGCACCGGCTCCGCGTGCAGACGTGGGTGTGCGTGGTGCAGCAGCTGCGGCGGCTGCCCGACCTGCGGGGCCGGCTGTGGGCCGGACACACCGGTCTGGTCGACGCCCTGTCGCGCCTCGACACCGACTCCGCCCGCGCGGTCCTCGAGTCGTACGACGCGCACGCGCTCGCACTCGTCGACCGCATGAGCGCCGAACGCACGAGTACCGAGTGAGCCGCCCCCGGCGTCGTCCGTGTCCGTGTGGGTAAGGGACCTGCACGAGGGGAGCCGCCCTCGCCCGGCGCCGATACCCTTCCCTGACCACCGTGCTGTGTGAGGAGCCCTCTTTGGCCTGTGACCTGTGGCTGGTACCGCTCGTCGACGTGTTGTGCCACGCGCCCGACAATCCCTTCGCCGAGGAACTCGCGCAGTACAACACGGTGCTCGCCGAGGCCGGGCTGCCGCCGGTGCCGGTGTACCAGTACATGCCGGGGCTGTCCGGCGAGGTCGCCCCGGTCGCGGGTTTCGACTACGACGCGCTGCACTTCCTGCGGCGCGCGTACCTGCTCCAGGCGTGCGGCCTCGCGGTCACGCCGGTGGACGAACTGGGCGGTGACTACGAGCAGTTGCTGGAGATGTTCGAGACGACGGCCCAGCAGTCCCACCTGGTCTGGCACTACGACCACGCCGGCGCCTACGTCCCCGTCGACTTCCCGCACCCGCTGTCCGACGACGCGCTCCTCGCGGGCGGCGGCCCGCTGGGCTCCTCCCACGCCCTGCTGCGGGAGCTGGAGTTCGTCGCCCCGTCCATCGGCATCGATCCGGCGAACCCCCCGGCGGCCCCCGAGCCCCCGCACGGCCCGACCGAACTGGAGGAGCCGGCCGTCCCCGCCCCGTACGACCCCAGCCCCTTCGCCCGCGAACGCCACGTCTGGCTGGGCCTGCACGCGGCGGCGACGCGGAGCCTGGCCCAGGGGTCGATGATCGTCTTCAGCTGAGCCGCCGGATCCGGCTCAGCGCCGCGCCGCGGCCCCCTCGGCGGCGGTGAGGAGCGCCCGCGCCTCTTCGCGCGCCCGGCCGACGGGGTCCGCGAAGACGCCCAGGCCGTGGGCGACCAGCGCCCCTTCGTGCAGCAGCATGAGCGCCCGGCCCAGCCGGCCGGCCCCGTCCGGGGCGATCTCCCCGGCGAGGCCGGTGAACAGGGCGAGCATCCACTGCTTCTGCCCGGTGATGACCGGGTGGGCCGGGTGGGCCGGGTCGCTGATCTCGGCGTGGGCGTTGACCATGCTGCACCCCTTGGAGCCGTGCTCCTCCGCCCACGCGCGCGAGGCGTCGAAGACGGCCAGGACGCGCGCCGCCGGCTCCGGCCCCGCGGCGTCGAGGTACGGGGCGAGGAAGGCCCGCCAGCGCTCGTCGCGGGCCGCGAGGTACTCCACGACGATCTGCTCCTTGGAGCCGAACCGGTCGTAGAGGGTCTTCTTCGTCACCCCGGCCTCGGCGGCGATCAGGTCCACCCCGACGGCGTGGATGCCGCGCTCGTAGAAGAGCCTCCCGGCGGCCTCCAGGACGCGCCGTGCGGCGGGCGTCAGCGCGATCCGCCGCGGTTCCCCGGAAGTGTCCATGCTCCCGAAGTATACCGATCTGTATAGTGGGCACCGGATATACCGGTCTGTTTACTCGAGGAGGACGACCGGAGGGAACGGCATGCACCTCCTGCTCTCGACCGCCTTCGTGCTCTGCTGGAGCTCCGGGTTCATCGGGGCCAAGCTCGGCGCGGACAGCGCGTCCGCGGTCACGGTCCTGATGTGGCGGTTCCTGCCGCCGGCCGTCGTCCTGGCCGCCGTCGCCGCCTTCTCCAGGACGGCGTGGCGGGGCCTGTCGGCACGGGACGTGGCCCGGCAGGCCGTGATCGGCGCGCTGTCGCAGAGCGGCTACCTGCTCACCGTCTACCACGCGATCCAGCTCGGGGTCTCCAGCGGCACCACGGCCCTGATCGACGGCGTCCAGCCCCTCGTCGCCGGAGCGCTCGCCGGGCCGCTGCTGCACCAGTACGTCTCGCGCGGGCAGTGGCTCGGCCTGGGCCTGGGGGCGGGCGGCGTCGCCCTCGTCACCCTGGCCGACGCCGCGGCCGGCACCGGGGCGGCCTGGTGGGCCTACCTCGTCCCCTTCCTCGGGATGGCCTCGCTGGTGGCGGCCACCTTCCTGGAGAGCCGCTCCCGCGTGCGGGTGGCGCCCGCGGTGGCGCTGACCGTCCACTGCGCCACCAGCGCCGTCGTCTTCACGGCGCTCGCCGCGGCCGCCGGGGCCGCCGCGCCGCCCGCCGGGCTCTCCTTCTGGGTCTCGGTCGCCTGGCTCGTGGTCCTGCCGACCTTCGGCGGGTACGGGCTGTACTGGCTCATCCTGCGGCGCTGCGGGGTCACCGAGGTCAACACGCTCATGTTCCTCATGGCCCCGGTCACCGCGGTCTGGGGGGCCCTCATGTTCGGCGAGCCGTTCGGCCCGCAGACCGTCCTCGGCCTGGCCGTCTGCCTCGCGGCGGTGGTCGTCGTCCACCGCGGGGGCGCCCCGTCCGCCGCCCCGGACGCCGGTGGGAGCACCCGGCGGACCGCCGGCGACCGCGGGGCGGGGGTCCCGTGCCGGCGACCGGGGCCGGGCTCGTGACACCGCGCTCGTCCTTCCCGGTGAGCCGGATCCGGCCCGGGTGCAGCAGCCGCCCGCCGCCCGGGGCCGGCGGGAGGGAGAGGCGGTGGGAACGGTGGGGACGGGGAGCCGCCGGCCGTCGGGGAGCCCGGGGGGTCCCGCCTCGCGTGCCATGGCCCGCTCGACGCGGAGAAGGGGGACGGCCGGGCGGATTCACCGCGCCGGCCGTCCCGTCGGATCTCCGGAGCCTCCGGAAGGACCGCTCAGAGGAACGAGTTGATCTCGATCGTCTCGTCGCGGCCCGGGCCCACGCCGATCGCGGAGATCGGGGCGCCGGACATCTCCTCCAGGGCCTTGACGTACGCCTGGGCGTTCTTCGGCAGGTCGGAGAAGGTCTTCGCCTTGCTGATGTCCTCGCTCCAGCCCGGCAGCATCTCGTAGACCGGCTTCGCGTGGTGGAAGTCCGTCTGGGAGTACGGGAGTTCCTCGACGCGCCTGCCGTCGATCTCGTACGCCACGCAGACCGGGATCTGCTCCCAGCCGGTGAGGACGTCGAGCTTGGTGAGGAAGAAGTCGGTCAGGCCGTTCACGCGGGTCGCGTAGCGGGCGATGACCGCGTCGAACCAGCCGCAGCGGCGGTCGCGGCCGGTGGTCACACCGCGCTCGCCGCCGATGCGGCGCAGGGCCTCGCCGTCCTCGTCGAAGAGCTCCGTCGGGAACGGGCCGGCGCCGACGCGGGTCGTGTACGCCTTCAGGATGCCGATGACGCGGCTGATCTTCGTCGGGCCCACGCCCGCGCCCGTGCAGGCGCCGCCCGCGGTCGGGTTGGACGAGGTGACGAAGGGGTACGTGCCGTGGTCGATGTCGAGCAGGGTGCCCTGGCCGCCCTCGAAGAGGACCACCTTGTCCTGCTCCAGCGCCTCGTTGAGGACCAGCACCGTGTCGGCGACGTAGGGCTCGATCTTCTCGGCGTAGCCCAGCAGCTCCTCGACCACCTGGTTCACCGCGATGGCGCGGCGGTTGTAGAGCTTGGTGAGGATCTGGTTCTTGACGTCGAGGGCCGCCTCGACCTTCTGGGTGAGGATCGACTCGTCGTACAGGTCCTGCACGCGGATGCCGACGCGGTTGATCTTGTCGGCGTAGGTCGGGCCGATGCCGCGGCCGGTGGTGCCGATCTTCCGCTTGCCGAGGAAGCGCTCGGTCACCTTGTCCACCGTCACGTTGTACGGCGTGATGATGTGCGCGTTGCCGCTGATCAGGAGCTTGGACGTGTCGACGCCGCGCTCGTTGAGCCCGCTCAGCTCGGAGAGCAGGACCGAGGGGTCGACGACGACGCCGTTGCCGATGACCGGCGTGCAGCCGGGGGACAGGATTCCGGAAGGGAGCAGGTGGAGGGCGTACTTCTGGTCGCCCACGACTACCGTGTGGCCGGCGTTGTTGCCGCCCTGGTAACGCACCACGTAGTCGACGGAACCACCGAGCAGGTCCGTCGCCTTTCCCTTGCCTTCGTCACCCCACTGAGCACCGAGCAGCACAAGTGCGGGCACGCGCGTACACCCCTTCCGGGCGGGGCATGTCCAAGGTCAGGGGCGTACGCGGAGGATCACCGCCGCGTGCACCGCGACCACCGTTGGCCGCCAACCGTCGGACCGGATGCCCCGGAATAGACGAAGCCCCTGGCGCAATAGCGCAAGGGGCTCTTGCACAAAGATGCTACCCGAGGAAGCGAGGCATGGCCGAGGTGGCGACTTCCACGACGTCCGATCAGCTCCTGGTGGTCATCGATCCGGTCGCACGTCGCAGGGACGGCGAGTCCGTGCGCATCGCGAAGGACGTGCTCAGCGCGGGCGCGCCGACGAAGCTGTGCCTGCCGGACGGACCGGAGGAGTTCGCCCGGGCGCTGGCCCGGCGCGGGTCGCGGCGGCCGGTGGTGATCGGGGACGACCGCGCGCTGGTGCGGGCGGTCGGGCTGCTGCACCGCCGGCGGGAACTGGCCGCCTGCGCCCTGTCGCTCGTGCCGGTCGGGGGCGCGCTGAACCTCGCCCGGTCGCTGGGGGTGCCGATGGGGGCGGTGGCCGCGGCGCGGGCCGTGCTGGACGGGGCCGAGCGGTGGATGGACCTGATGGTGGACGACAGCGACGGCGTGGTGCTCGGCGCGGTGCGGATCCCGCCGCTCGGGGCGGCGCCGGTGCGGGAGGCCGCGGTGGGGCACCCCTGGCTGCGGACGTGCCGGTCCCTCGTGCGGACCCTGGTGCCGCCCCGGCCGTCCGGGACCGCCGTCGCTCCCGGGTCGGGGCCCGCGCGGCTGCGGGTGGAGGTCGACGGGGAGACGCTCGTCGACCTGCACCAGCCGGTGCGGGCGGTGTCGGTCGCCCCCGGCGCCCGCGGGACGGCCCGGGTCGAGGTGCGGCCGGCGTCGGTGGGGGCGGAGGCGTCCCCGCTGGCGGCCGAGGGCCGCGCGGTGACCGTGTCGGGCGCGCACTTCCGCTACCGGGCGGACGCGGTGGTGTCGGGGCCGGTGCGGACGCGGACGTGGACGGTGCAGGAGGCGGCCCTGGGGCTGGTGCTGCCGACGAGGTAGCGGGCGTCGCGTCGGGGAGCCCCGAAGCCGGAGGTCTCCGGCGTGCAGTCGGACGGGTCCGGGACCGGCAGCCTCTCGCCGAACGGCCCGGTGAGGCTCTCCCCGTGTCCGATCCGGGGCGACGGGGCCGGACGGACAGTGGCCTCCTCGCCCCGCGTGCCGAGGAGGAGGCGGACGGGGACGCCCGCGGGGATCACCCCCGGCCGAACCGCTCCTCCCGGTGCGCCCGCCAGCGGTCCATCATCGCCTCGACCTCCTTCTCGACGAACTCGAAGAAGGCCAGCGTCTCCGCCAGCCGGCGGCCCGCCGGGGTGTCCGAGCCCAGGCTGACGACGCCCTCGCGCAGGGCGTCCTCCCAGCGCCGGATGACGGCCTCGCGGTTGGTGAGGGCCTCGTACCACTGGTCGCCGTGGACCCGGTACCGCTCCCGGCGCGAGCCGGGCTCCCGCTCACGGGAGACCATGTGCTGCTGCGCCAGGTAGCGCACCGCGCCGGAGACCGCGGCCGGCGAGATCCTGAGCCGCTCGCCCAGCTCGGCGGAGGTCAGCACGCCCGTGTCGGAGGCGAGCAGGGCGGCGAAGACCCGGGCGGGCATCCGCGGCAGTCCGGCCTCCACCAGCTGCGCCGCGAAGTGCTCCACGAACCGCGAGACCGCCTCCGGGTCCCGGGCCGCCCCGGTCGGTTCCGCCATCGTCCGCTCGTCTCCCCTGCTCAGACACCGTCCCCCAGTCTAACCATCGATTTATACGCTTCCTTAACTTCACAAATTTCTGAAAGAAGCGTACGTTCCGAACCATGACGAAGGCAATCAGCGTCTCCGGCCTCCACAAGTCGTTCGGTCGCACGCACGCGCTCGACGGCCTCGACCTGGACGTCGAGACCGGCGAGGTCCACGGCTTCCTCGGGCCCAACGGTTCCGGGAAGTCCACCACCCTCCGCGTCCTGCTCGGCCTGCTGCGCGCCGACTCCGGTGCCGCCCGTGTGCTCGGCCGGGACCCGTGGACGGACGCCGTGGAGATCCACCGCCGCATCGCCTACGTCCCCGGTGACGTGACGCTGTGGCGCAACCTCTCCGGGGGCGAGGTCATCGACCTGTACGGGAGGCTGCGCGGCGGCCTGGACCCGCGGCGCCGCGCCGAGCTGGTCGAGCGGTTCGAGCTGGACCCGGCGAAGAAGGGCCGCACGTACTCCAAGGGCAACCGGCAGAAGGTCGCCCTGGTCGCCGCGTTCGCCTCCGACGTCGACCTGCTGATCCTGGACGAGCCGACGTCCGGCCTGGACCCGCTGATGGAGGAGGTCTTCCAGCGCTGTGTCGCCGAGGAGCGGGAGCGCGGGCGGACCGTGCTGCTGTCCTCGCACATCCTCAGCGAGGTGGAGGAGCTGTGCGACCGGGTCAGCATCATCCGCAGGGGGCGGACCGTGGAGAGCGGTTCGCTCGCCGAGCTGCGGCACCTGACCCGGACGAGCGTGAGCGCCGAACTCGTCGGGCCGCCGAACGGGCTCGCCGGACTGCCCGGCGTGCACGACCTCGACGTGCGGGGACGGCGGGTGCGGTTCCAGGTCGACACCGACAAGCTGGACGCGGTGCTGCGCTCGCTGAGCGAGTCGGGCGTGCGGTCGCTGACGTCCACCCCGCCGACGCTGGAGGAACTCTTCCTGCGGCACTACCAGGACGAGGCCACCGGGAGCGGGGTGACCGTCCGATGAGCGCCGCCGCCCTCGCGGTGCGTCCCGCGGGCTCCCGCGAGCTCGCGGGCACCGGCACCCTGCTGCGTCTCGCGCTGCGCCGCGACCGGGTGATGATCCCGGTCTGGGTCGCGGTGAACGCGCTGATGGTGCTGTCCATGCCGCACACGCTCAAGGGGCTGTACGGCACTCCCGCCGAACGCGCCGACCTGGTCGCCCGGATGGCCGGCAACTCCTCCCTGCGGGCCATGGTCGGCCCCGTCCTCGGCGACTCCCTCGGCGCGCTGACCGCCTGGCGGGTCGGGGTGTACGCGGGCGCGCTGGCCGCCGCGACCGGTCTGCTGGTGGTCGTACGGCACACCCGGGACGAGGAGGAGAGCGGCCGCCAGGAGCTGGTGGCGTCCGGGGCGGTCGGGCGCAGGGCCCCGCTGACGGCGGCGCTGCTCGCGGCGGCCGTCGCGAACGGGGCACTGGCGCTGCTGGTGACGGCCGGACTGGCCGGGCAGGGCGCGGCGGGCGCGCTCGCGTTCGGGCTCGGCGTCGCGGGCGTGGGCATGGTCTTCGCGACCATGGCGGCGATCGTGGCGCAGCTGACGGAGAGTGCCCGGCTCGCGCGGGGGCTGACGGCGGCGGTGCTCGGGGCGGCGTTCGTGCTGCGGGCGGCGGGCGACTCGGGGGCGGACGACGGCTCGTCCCCGCTGACCTGGGCGTCACCGCTCGGCTGGCTGACGAACCTGCGGGCGTTCGCCGGCGAACGGTGGTGGGTGCTGGGGCTGTTCGCGGGTGCGGTGCTGGTCCAGGGGGCGGTGGCGTACGCGCTCGCCGGACGCCGGGACCTCGGCATGAGCTTCCTGCCGAGCCGGCCCGGACCGGCCGCGGGGCGGCTGGGCGGGGCGGGAGCGCTGGCCTGGCGGCTGCAGCGGGGCGGTGTGCTGGGGTGGGGCACCGGGTTCCTGCTGGCGGGGCTGGTGTACGGCGGGATGGCCGAGGGGGCGGCCGACCTCGTCGGCGACAACGAGAGCGCCCGGGAGGTCTTCCGGCGGATGGGCGGGCAGTCCGGGCTGACGGACGCGTTCCTCGCGGCGATGGTCGGCATCCTCGGGCTGGTGGCCGCCCTGTACGTCGTGGCGTCGGTGCTGCGGCTGCACGGCGAGGAGACCTCGGGGCGGGCCGAACCGGTCCTCGCGGGGGCGGTCGGACGGCTGCGCTGGGCGGCCGGGCACCTGGCGGTGGCGTTCGGCGGGGTGGTGCTGCTGATGCTGCTCGCGGGGGCGGGGCTCGCCCTCGGCCACGGCGAGCGGGCGGGCGCGCTCCTGGGCGCGTGCCTGGTGCAGGTACCGGCGGTGTGGGTGATCGGCGGGATCGCGGTCCTGCTGTACGGGCTGGCGCCCGGGGCGGCGGTGGCGGCGTGGGGCGCGGCCGGTGCGGTGCTGCTGATCGGCTGGGTGGGCCCGGCGCTGGACGTACCGCGGGCGGTGCTGGACCTGTCGCCCTTCGGTCACCTGCCGAAGCTGCCGGGCGGGGGGATGGAGTGGGCGCCGGTGCTGGTCCTCACGGCGCTCGCGGCGGGGCTGGTCGCGGCGGGGCTGGCGGGGCTGCGGCGGAGGGACATGACGACGTGACGGGCCGTCGGTCCGCGTACCCCTTGAGCTCCTTCGCCACGTGGGCAGCGAGCTCCTCGAACTCCTCCACGGACATCTGAGCCATGTGCTGCGTCATGACCGTCACGGTGCCCCCCTTCGCAGGCGCTCACCAGCCTGCCGGGCCACGGACGAGCGCCTGGGCCGAACTGCGGCACGATCAGTCGAACGGGTGATCACCCCAGTTCCACGGCCAGCCCTTCCAGGCCCCTGATCACGAAGTTCGGCTTCCGCTTCGGCTCCGCCGCGAGCCGCAGCGTCGGCGCCTTCTCCAGCAGCGCCGTCATCGAGGCCGCCAGCTCGATGCGGGCCAGCGGGGCGCCGATGCAGTAGTGGACGCCGGCGCTGAAGGAGATGTGGGGGTTGTCGCGGCGGGTGAGGTCCAGGCGGGCGGGGTCGGTGAAGACCGCCGGGTCGTGGTTGGCGGAGCCGAACAGCATCGCGATCTCCGCACCGCGGGGGATGACTCTCCCGTCGATCTCGATCTCGTCCAGGACCCAGCGCTCGAAGAGCTGGAGCGGGGTGTCGTACCGCATCAGCTCCTCGACGGCGGACGGGACCAGGGAGGGGTCGGCGCGCAGGGCCGCCAGCTGGTCCGGGTTGCGGAACAGGGCCCACCAGCCGTTGACCGTGGCGTTCACGGTCGCCTCGTGGCCCGCGTTCAGCAGCAGGACGCAGGTGGAGATCATCTCCTGTTCGGTGAGCCGGTCGTCGTCCTCGTCGTGGGCGGCGATCAGACCCGAGACCAGGTCGTCGCCGGGCGCCTTGCGGCGCCGGGCGATCAGCTCGCGGAGGTAGTCGGAGAACTCCACCGACGCCCGGACCGCCCTCGCCGCCGCCTCCTCGGACGGGTTCAGCTCGTACATCCCGCAGATGTCCGCCGACCAGGGGCGCAGCGGGGCCCGGTCGGACTCGGGGATGCCCAGCATCTCGGCGATCACCGCGACCGGCAGCGGTTCGGCCACGTCCCGCAGCAGGTCGCCGCCGCCCGCCTCGACGAGCGCGGCCACCAGGTCCCCCGCCAGCCCCCGGACGTACGGCTTGAGGCGCTCCACCGTGCGCGGGGTGAACGCCTTCGACACCAGGCGGCGGATCCGGGTGTGGTCCGGCGGCTCCAGGTCGAGCATGCCGTGGTCGTTGAGGGTGTGGAACGGCTCGTGCTCCGGCGGCGGGGCCGTCCGGCCGAACTCCTCGTGGCTGAAGCGGTGCAGGTACGTCCGGCCCAGGCGGCGGTCGCGCAGCAGCGCCGAGACGTCGGCGTGGTGCGGGACCAGCCACTGGTTCGTCGGCTCGAAGAAGTGCACCCGGCCCCGTTCCCGCAGCTCGGCGTAGGCGGGGTACGGATCGGCGACGAACGCCGGGTCCCACGGGTCGAAGGCGAGGTCGGTGGGGGCTGCCATGGACGGACGGTAGCCCGGCACCCGGCCCGCTGACCAGGGTCAGCCCGGGGTCACCAGCCGCGCCTCGTACGCGAACACCGCCGCCTGGGTCCGGTCGCGCAGGCCCAGCTTCACCAGGACGCGGCTGACGTGGGTCTTGATGGTCGACTCGGCGACCACCAGCCGTCCGGCGATCTCCGCGTTGGACAGGCCCTGCGCGATCAGCACCAGCACCTCCGTCTCCCGCTCGGTGAGGTCGCCGTACGCCGCCTGCGCGGACGGCATCAGGCGCGGGGCCTCGGACAGCTTGGAGAACTCGGTGATCAGCCGCCTGGTCACCGACGGGGCGAGCAGCGCCTCCCCGGCGGCGACGACCCGCACCCCGTCGGCGAGCTGACGGGCCGAGGCGTCCTTGAGCAGGAAGCCGGAGGCGCCGGCGCGCAGCGCCTGGTAGACGTACTCGTCGAGGTCGAAGGTGGTCAGCACCAGCACCTTCGCCGTGCCGTCGGCGGCGACGATCTCCCGGGTCGCCTCGATGCCGTTCAGCTCGGGCATGCGGATGTCCATCAGGACCACGTCGGGGGCGAGTTCGCGGACCCGCCGCACCGCCTCCCGGCCGTTGACCGCCTCGCCGACGACCTCGATGTCCGGCATCGCGTTGAGCAGGACCGAGAAGCCCTCGCGCACCATCATCTGGTCGTCCGCGATCAGGACGCGGATGGTCATGCCCCCGCCTCGTTTCCCTCGGTTCCCTCGTTCGCGTCGCCCACCGCGGTGACCGGCAGGAACACCGCGACCTCGTAGCCGCCGTCGTCGGTCGGGCCGGCCGTCATCTCGCCGTCCAGCATGGTGACCCGCTCGCGCATGCCGGTGATGCCGTGTCCGGCACCGGGCGAGGGCTTGACGAGGGACGGCTGCGGCGGCGGGCCGTTGACGATCCGCAGGCCCAGACCGCCCAGCACGTAGGAGACCTCGACGCGGGCGGTCGCGCCGGGCGCGTGCCGGAGGCTGTTGCTCAGCGCCTCCTGCACGATCCGGTACGCCGACAGCTCCACGCCGGGCGGCAGCTCGCGCACCGCGCCGGTCGTCACCTTCTCCACCTCCAGCCCGGTGCCGCGCACGTTGACGAGCAGCGCGTCCAGGTCGGCGAGGGTCGGCTGCGGGGCGTCCGGGGCCTCGTAGTCCTCGGCGCGGACCACGCCGAGGATCCGGCGCAGCTCGGTGAGGGCGGCCACCGCGTTCTCCCGGATGGTGGCGAAGGCGCGCTCCAGCTCCGGCGGCGGGTTCTCCACCCGGTAGGGGGCGGCCTCGGCCTGGATGGCGACGACCGACATGTGGTGGGCGACCACGTCGTGCAGCTCGCGGGCGATGGTGGTGCGTTCCTCCAGCAGGGTGCGCCGGGAGCGCTCGTGCGCGGTGACCGTCTGCTGGGCGGTCACCTCCTGCTCGGCGGTGCGGCGGATGTGCCAGACGGCGACCACGAGCAGGGCGAGGGCGGAGGTCACCATCATGGGCGCGCTGTTGGTGTAGTAGTACGAGCCACCGAACAGGATGTCCGCCAGGAAGCCGTACAGGGCCGTCAGGACCCACATCCAGGCGGCGGTGCGGGGGCGGGTGCGGGCCGCCACGACGACCAGCACCGTCAGGTGGCAGAGGAACGCGCCGGGCATCCACGGCCACTCGCCCCAGCTGCCGTCGAGCACCGCGGCCACGGGGGCCGCCGCCACCGACAGCCAGAACGCGCCGACCGGCCGGACCAGGGTGGCGAGCACGGGGACCGCGCAGACCAGGCCGGCCAGCAGGGCCGGCAGGCCGTCGGAGGCGCCGCTGCCCACCGAGCCGGCCCACAGGGCCAGCAGCGCGGCCAGCCCCACCACCGCGTGCGGGAGGTGATCCGCCGAGGACCGCAGCCGGCCGGGCAGCCGGCGGACGAACGGGCCGTCCGTGCGCCGGCGCGGCAGCGGGCGGTAGGCGAAGGCGTCGTGGAACAGGTCCTGGCGCAGCCCGCGCAGGGCGTTCTGGGCCAGCCGGTACTCCGGGCTGCGGGAGGTCCGGGCCCCGCCGCCGGACGGCGGGGGCGGCGACTGCGGGTGGGTCGTCTCGGTCACGCTCACACGGTAGGCCGACCGGGTGGCGGCGGTCGTCCCCGCCGAGACGGGTTCCCGGGCGTCCGTCTCAGGTACTACGCGGGCCCGCCGGGTCACCCCTCCGTACCCGGGGACGGTACCCGGGTCGCCCCCCGGCGCCCCGAGGGCGGAGCAGTGTCCGGCGGTCAGTACCCGGAGGGGCGGACCAGTCCCGACTCGTACGCGAACACCGCCGCCTGGGTCCGGTCCCGCAGGCCCAGCTTCACCAGGATCCGGCCGACGTGCGTCTTCACGGTCTGCTCGGCCACCACCAGCCGCACCGCGATCTCCGCGTTCGACAGGCCCTGCGCGATCAGCGCGAGCACCTCCGTCTCGCGCTCGGTGAGGCCGCCGACGCGTTCCTTCGGCGGGGTGCGGGGCGCCGGGTCCAGCCGGGAGAACTCGGCGATCAGCCGCCGGGTGATCCCGGGCGCCAGCAGCGCGTCCCCGGCGGCCACCACCCGGACCGCCTCGGCGAGCTGTTCCGCGGAGGCGTCCTTCAGCAGGAAGCCGGAGGCGCCGGCGCGCAGCGCCTCGTACACGTACTCGTCGAGGTCGAAGGTGGTGAGCACCAGCACCCTGATGTGCGGGGTGGCGGCGGTGATGCGGCGGGTGGCCTCGATGCCGCCGAGCTCGGGCATGCGGATGTCCATCAGGACGACGTCCGGGTCGAGTCCGGCGACCTGCGCGACCGCGTCGAGTCCGTCCACCGCCTGGCCGACCACCTCGATGTCGGGCTGCGTGTTCAGCAGCACGGTGAAGCCCTGCCGGACCATCTGCTGGTCGTCGGCGATCAGTACGCGGATCATGCGGTGGCGTCCTTGTGGTGGGAGGTGGGACCGGCGGAGGCGGGAGGGCCGACCGGGAGGCGGGCGGAGACCTTGTAACCCCCGCCGGCCCAGGGGCGGGCGGTGAGGCCGCCGCCGAGCATCGCGGCCCGCTCCCGCATGCCGAGCAGCCCGTGCCCGGCGCCCTGGGACGGCGGCGCCTCGCGCTCGGGCCGGGTGTTGGTCACCTCCACGCGCAGCTCGTGCGGGCGGTAGTCGAGGGCGACGTGGGCGGTGGCGCCGGGGGCGTGGCGCAGCACGTTGCTCAGCGCCTCCTGCACGATCCGGTACGCCGACAGCTCCACGCCGGGCGGCAGGGGCCGCCGCTCGCCGGTGATCTCGGTGGTCACGGTCAGTCCGGCGGCCCGGGTGTTCTCCACCAGCGCCCGGAGCCGGTCCAGGGTGGGCTGGGGCGCGTGCGGGGCGGTGCCGGAGCCGCCCTCGTGGCCGTCGGCGGCGGCATCGACGACGGGGGCGGGGTGCTCGGAGCGCAGGACGTCCAGCACGCGGCGCAGTTCGGTCAGCGCCTCGACCGCGTTCTGCCGGATGCCGGCCAGGTTCTCCTTGAGCTCGTCCGTCGGGTCCGGCACCAGGTGCGGGGCGACCTGGGCCTGGATGGAGATGACCGACATGTGGTGGGCGACCACGTCGTGCAACTCCCGTGCGATGCGGCTGCGTTCCTCCAGCAGGGTGCGCCGGGCCCGCTCCTCGGCGGTGAGCGTGGTCTGCTGCACCAGTTCGGCGCGGGCCTCGCGGCGGCCGCGCAGGGCGGTGCCGAGGACGACGGCGACGGCGAACAGGACGAGGGCGGTCTGGCCGGTGGACGAGTGGTTCCACGCGCCCCAGAGGCCCTGGAGGACATAGGTGAGCAGGGCCGTCACGGCCAGCGCCTCGACGGAGACGCGGGTGGGCACGCGCAGGGCGAGCAGCAGCAGGACGAGCAGGTGGGCCGCGATCCCCCAGGGCGTCCAGGGCCACGAAAAGCCGTCGATCTGGCCGGCCATCAGCATGCGGCGCAGCAGGACGGCTCCCGTCAGCGTGGCGGTGAGCGACAACCACAGTGCCGGGACCGGCCGCCGCAGCGCGAGGACGGCCGCGCCGCTCTGCCCGGCCGCGACCAGCGCGGAGCCGGTGTGGGGGAGCCTTCCCTCCCCCAGGAGCTGGTCCAGGTCGCCGAGGAGGATGCCGAACGCGATCAGGTACACGAACCCGTGCGGCACCCAGCGCAGCCACACCGACGGCGGCAACGGGTCCACCCGCCAGGTCCACAGGTCGTCCCGCAGCACCCGCAGCCACCGCAGGACGAGTTCCACCCCCTTGTCCGCCACGGGGGTCAGCCTAGACATGCCGTGCTCCCTCCGCCGACCCCCGGTCCGCCGCCGGCCGGTGCGCCCGCACCACCCGGGACCGTTCCCCGCGCCCGCCACCGCGTTCCCAGGACCGGAACGCCGCCCGGCACACCGCGAGGGCGAGGGCGAGCACCGGCAGCCAGGCCAGCCGGGCGGCGACCCAGCCGAGGTCGTCGGGAACGGTGTGCAGGCCGGGCAGGCGGCCGGCGAGCAGACCGGTGGCGGTGGTCGCCATGAGGGCCGTCTGGTGCCAGAGGAAGACCGTCATCGCGGAGAGGTTGACCAGCGCCACCGCCGCCCACGCGACCGGCCGGCGCATCGCGCCCCGCAGCCGCTCCCGCAGCAGCAGCGCGAGCCCGCACTGGGCGAGGCCGAAGGTGACGGCGGCCAGCGTCGGCGGGTTGAGGTTGGACACCTCGGCGCCGGGGACGCCGACCATGGAGGCCGGGTAGCCGGCCAGGGCGACGAGCACGGCCGTGGCCGCCGTACCGCCGAGGAGCAGGATCCAGGCCGGGCGGCGGCGCTCCAGCTCGCCCCGGGTCCAGGCCGCGCCCAGGGCGTACGGCACCAGCCAGCCGGCCGCCAGGTTCAGCCAGCCGAGCCAGGCGGGGGCGCCGAGGCCGAAGCGCAGCAGGTCCACGTGGAGGACGACGGCCAGCGGCCACAGCGGGTGCAGCCGGGCCAGCAGCGGGGTCGCGGCCGTGAGGACGGCGAAGACCAGCAGGAACCACAGCGGGGACAGGGCCAGCTTGGCCAGCGTGCGGACGGTCGCGTACTCGGCGCCGGAGAGCAGCAGCGCGACCGTGACCACCGTCCACAGGGTGAGGACGGCGACGACCGGACCGAACAGCCGGGCGAGCCGGCCGCGCAGCCAGTGGCGGTAGGGGACGCCGCGGGCGCGGGCCGAGGCGTACGAGCGGGTCGCCACGTGTCCGCCGACCAGGAAGAACACGGCGAGGGTCTGGAACAGCCAGGAGACGGGGGCCAGCCAGGGCAGGTGCTGGAGCGGGCTGGCCGTGCGCAGGGTGCGGCCGTCCGCGACCAGCGCGGTGACCAGCCAGTGGCCCAGGACGACCCCGAGGACGGCGACGGCGCGCAGGGCGTCCACGGCGCGGTCGCGGTGGTCCGGGGTGGCCGCGTCGACGCGCTCGGCGCCGCGCCGCACGCCGTCCCGCAGGACCGCCTTCAGGCCGCGGGTGGGACGCCGGAGGATCGGGTCAGTCACGGGTCACCGCCCCGGTCTCGCCCAGGACGATCCGGGCCAGGTTGGTGAGGGAGGGGGAGCCGGGGGCGAAGTAGTCGCTGTGGCCGCCGTCTCCGGCCGCGAAGACGCGGGCGCCGAAGTCCGGGGAGACGGGGTCGGTGCCGAAGCCGACCGTGGTGCCGAAGAGGCCGGCGCTGAGGTGCGGGACGTGCTCCACCCAGTCGTCGGCGCCCCGGGCCGCCCAGACCCGGGCGCGGGTGCGCAGGCCGGCGGCGGTGTCGGCGCCGGTGCCGGGGCTGCCGAGGAGGACGATGTCGTCGACGTCCAGACCGGCGGCGGCACGGGCGCAGACCACGGAGCCGTAGGAGTGACAGAGGAGGGAGACGCGGGACCGCTGTCCCGTGACGGTGCGCAGGTCCCGCACGAGCTCCCGCAGTCCGGGTGCCGCGCGCTCCGCCCGGTCGGTGGTGAGGACCGCGGTGCTGATCGTGCCGGGGGTCTCGTAGCCCAGCCAGGCGACCACCGCCGTCCGGGTGCCCGCCGGGGCCACGGGGGTCCCCCCGCTCGATCGGGAGTGGGGGACGGTGAGGCGTTCGTGCAGGGCGCGGGCGGCGGCGCGGAACCGGCCGTAGGTGTCGAGGCCGGTGTCGGAGCCGGGGACCAGGACGGCGACGCGGTCGGCGCGGGCGAGGTCGCCGAGGACTTCGGTGACCCGTCCGGGGCCGCGGCCGTCGAAGGCCAGCAGCTGCCGGGAGGGGGCGGCCAGCGCGCGGTCGGCCGCCGCCCGCCGCCGGTCCCCGTGGGCGGCGGCCATCCGGGCCGCCTCCCCGGCGCCTGCGCGGTGGGCCGCGTAGGCGGCGTCGAGGGTGGCCGCGGTCGGCGGGGCGAGCACGGCCGGTGCCGGGGCGGGGGTGCGCGGCCGGGCCGCTCCGGCCACGGGCACGGCCACGGCCGAGGCGACGAGCACGGCGAGGCCGGTGCGCCGCCACCGGGCGATCCGCCGCCGGCCCGGCCTGCGTTCCCGCGCCGGGCGCCCGGCCGGCGGGGTGTCCGGCGCCGCCGGCGGGGTGCCGGTCCCGGCGGTGGCGCGCCGCCCGGACCACCCGCCCGCCCGGCCCCCGGACCGGCCGCGTGCCCGGGACCGTTCCGCCGGGCCGCTCCCCGTGGTGGCCGCGGACGCACCGGCCCCGACCCCGCCGTGCCCCGCCGCGCCCGTGCCCGTCCCGTACCGCGTCCCCATGGCCGTCCCTCCTCCCCTCCGCCCGGTCACCGGGCTGTTCGAGAAGGGAAGTTACGGAGCGGCGCGCGTAACCCGCGTCCCGCCGGGGGACTCACCCGCGGGGTAGCTCTCAGGTACTACGGGTCTGACCGGGGCGATCCCGGGGAGGCCCGGGGAGGGGCGTCACCAGGCGAGCTGGGCGATCTCCTCCGCCACCACCGCGCAGGCGTCCGCCGCCGGGTCGATCAGCGGGAAGTGGCCGACGTCCTCCAGCAGCGTCAGCCCCACCACCTCGCCGGCCTTCGCCGCCGCGTCCGCGTACGCCTCGGCCACCGGCAGCGGGACGTCGAGGTCGGCGCGGCCCTGGACGAGGGTGGTGGCGATACCGGTGGGCAGCAGCAGCGCGGGGTCGGCGTACGGCCGGCGCTCGGCGAACCCGTCGTCGCCGCCCAGCAGTTGGCGTGCCGCGCCGTCGCACACGTCCAGCTTGTCGGCGACCGCGAGGTCGGCGATCGGGGCGAGGGCGACCACGCCCCGCAGGGGCGCGGGACGGTCCGTGCGCCAGGGGGCGTCGGCGGGCAGGAGGTGCCGGGCGGCGTTCCACAGCGCCAGGTGACCGCCGGCGGAGTGCCCGGTGACGACCGTGCGGCGCGGGTCGGCCTGCGGAAGGTGGCTCCGGACCAGCTCGGGCAGGGCGTCCAGGGCGGCGGCGACGTCGTCGAAGGTGTCGGGCCAGCGCCCCGCGACCGGGTCGCCGCCGCCCGCCTCCCCCGCGCCGCGCCGGTACTCGACGCTGGCCACGGCGAAGCCCCTACGGGCCAGGAACGCGGCGAACGGGCTGATGTGGCGCCGGTCGTGGGAGGCGCGCCAGGCGCCGCCGTGCAGGACGGCCACCACGGGCGCGGGTCCACCGGGGCCGCCGGTGCCGCGCGGGGCGTAGAAGTCGATCAGCTGGTCCGGGTCGTCGCCGTAGGCCGCGGTCGCGTCGGGGTCGACCGGCGGGTGGGAGAAGGCCGACTCCTCCTCGGCGGCGGCCCGGGCGGCTGCGACGTCGTCCGTCATGCTCAACCTCTCAGCGATGAAACGTATTTGGCGGACCAGAGAAGAATTCGGCCGTTGGCCGGGACGGTACCAGGACGGTGACCGGCGTGGACATGGGGATATCACGCTCGGTGAACGTCTCCCCCGAACGACGTCCCGGCCCGCGCCGCGGCGGACGCGGCGCGGGCCGGGACGCACGTCACCGGTCCTGCGGCGGCCCCTCAGCCACCGGCCTCCGCCAGGCCCTCCGCCAGCACCCGCGCCGCCCGCTCCACGTCCGCGAAGCCGACGTACAGCGGGGTGAAGCCGAAGCGGAGCACGTCGGGGTGGCGGAAGTCGCCGACCACCCCGCGCCCGATCAGCCGCTCCATCACGTCACCGGCGTCCGGGCAGCGCAGCGCGACCTGGCTGCCCCGCTCCCCGTGCGCCCGCGGGGTCACGCAGGCGACCCGGCCCTCGGGGACGTAGGCCTCGACGCACTCCAGGAAGAAGTCCGTCAGCGCGAGGGACTTGGCCCGCACCGCGTCGACCGTCACGCCGTCCCAGACCTCCAGCGCCGCCTCCAGGGCGAGCAGGGAGAGGATGTCCGGGGTGCCGACCCGCCCGCGCACCGCGCCCGCCGCCGGCTCGTAGTCCGGGCGCATCCCGAAGGGCTCGGCGTGGGAGTTCCAGCCGGGCAGCGGGGAGTCGAAGCGGTCCTGCAGGTCCGCGCGCACGTAGAGGAACGCCGGTGAACCGGGGCCGCCGTTCAGGTACTTGTAGGTGCACCCGACCGCCAGGTCCACGCCGTGCTCGTCCAGCCCGACCGGCAGCGCGCCCGCGCTGTGGCACAGGTCCCAGACGGCGTACGCCCCCGCCGCGTGCACGGCGGCCGTGAGCGACGGCAGGTCGTGCAGCCGGCCGGTGCGGTAGTCGACGTGGTTGAGCAGCACCGCCGCCGTACGGTCGCCGAGCACGCCCGGGACCTCGGACGGGGGCACCGGACGCAGGGCGCAGCCGGTCATCCGGGCCGCTGAGGCGGCGATGTAGCCGTCCGTGGGGAACGTGGTCGCGTCGACCACGATCTCGTCCCGCCCGGCACCGGCCGACCGCGCCAGCCGCACCGCGCCCACCAGCGCCTTGAACACGTTGACGCTGGTCGAGTCGCCGACCACGATCTGCCCGGCCGCGGCGCCGACCAGCGGGGCGATCCGGTCGCCGATCCGCTCCGGCGCCGTCCACCAGCCGCCCTCCGTCCAGGACCGGATGCGCAGTTCGCCCCACTGCCGACGGACCACGTCCTCGATCCGGCCGGGGACGGCGGCGGGCAGGGCGCCCAGCGAGTTGCCGTCGAGGTAGACCACGTCGTCCAGGACGAACTCGGCGCGCTTGCCGGCCAGCTCGTCGGCCCCGTCCAGTTTCTCGGCCTTGGCGGCCAGCAGCTCAGACATAGGACCGCGCCGTCCACAGCTCGGGGAACACGTTCTTGCGGGCCCGCTTCTCCAGCCAGGCCACGCCGGCCGAGCCGCCCGTGCCGGCCTTGGCGCCCATCGCGCGGCGAGTGGCGACCAGGTGGTCGTTGCGCCAGCGCCACACCAGCTCGGCGACGTCGGTCAGCGCCTCGCCCAGGCGGGCGACCTCGTCCCGCTCGTCACCCGAGTAGACGGCCGTCCAGACCGCCTCCACCGCGGGCGACGGCTCGTACCGCTGCGACACGTCGCGCCGCAGCACGTCCTGGGGGATCGCGTGCCCGCGCCGCGCGAGGAACCGCAGCACCTCGTCGTAGAGGCTCGGCTCGTGCAGCGCCTTCTCCAGCTCGGCGTGCGCGCGCGGTGCGCCCCGGTGCGGGACCAGCATGGACGCGGACTTGTCGCCGAGCAGGAACTCCAGGCGCCGGTACATCGCCGACTGGAAGCCGGAGCCCTCGCCGAGGGCGCCGCGGTAGGCGTTGAACTGCGCGGGGGTGAGGCCGCTCAGCGGCTTCCAGGAGGCGTTCAGCGCCTCCAGCTCCCGCACGGACCGCTTCAGCGCGTCGACCGCGGTCGGCACGTCGTCCTCGCGCAGCGCCTTCGCCGCCGTCTCCCACTCGTGGACGATGACGGTGAACCACAGCTCCATCACCTGGGTGGTGACCAGGAAGACCATCTCTCCGGGATCGTCGGAGAGGGGGTGCTGGAGGTGGGTGAGGACGTCGGCCTTGACGTAGTCCTCGTAAGGGGTCGTTCCCCTGAAGTCGAGATGCGGGGTCTCGGGCTCGTGAGCCTCGTGGGACATCGCTGTCTCCTGCTGTGTACTCCGGGTAGCGGTCCGCCCCTGCCGTTACCGGCACGGGGGCCCCGGTCCCCACGGGGCATCCTCCGCAATCCTCCCCCACAGCCGCAAGGCCCGCCTGGTCACGGGCGGGCCTCGCGGAAGCGCCACGTCCCGGCCGGAGGGTCCGGGCCGCTGCCTCCGGCGCCGTTCGGCCCCGGTACCGACGGTGCCGACGGTGTCCGTCACCGTCGGCACCGTCACCGGTCCTCGGGCGGGGGCGGCTGGCGGCTCTCCGGGAACGCGGGCACGGGGCCGGCCTCCCGGGGACCGCCGACCGCCTCCTCGGGGTCGAGCAGGTCCTCGCCGTAGAGGTCGTACAGCCAGTTGGACTGGTAGATGGTGTCGAGATAGCGCTCGCCGAGGTCCGGGGCGATGGCCACCGCGGTGATCTCACGCGTGTCGTGGGCGTCCAGCCAGCGCATCGCGCCGCTGACGACCGTGCCGGTGGAGCCGCCGAAGAGGAACCCGCGCCTGGCCAGGCGGTGGCACACGCGGATGGTGTCCGTCTCCTCGACGCGCACCACCTCGTCCACGTAGGACTCGTCCAGGAGCGGTGGCGGCATGCTCATGCCGAGCCCGGGGATCATGCGGCGGCCCGGCGGACCGCCGAAGGACACCGAACCGACGCTGTCCACCGCGACGATCCGCACCGGCCGGTGCCACTGGCGGAAGTAGCGTGCGCAGCCCATCAGGGTCCCGGTGGTGCCGGCGCCGACGAACAGCACGCCCAGGCGCGGGAAGTACTGGGCGATCTCCGGCGCCGTCTTGCGGTAGTGCGCCTTCCAGTTGCTCGGGTTGGTGTACTGGCTGAGCCACACGTACCGGTCGTCGGAATCGCACAGCGCACGGACGTAGTCGATCCGCGCGCCCAGGAAGCCGCCTTCGGCGTTCGGACTGGTGATGGTGTGCACCCGGCTGCCCAGGGCCTCCATCAGGAGCCTGGTCGACAGGTTGCAGCGGGAGTCCGTCACGCACAGGAAGCGGTAGTCCTTGCTCGCCGCGATCATGCTCAGCGCTATGCCGAGGTTGCCGGACGAGGACTCGACCAGGATCGACCCCGGCTTGAGGCGTCCGTCCCGCTCGGCGGCCTCCACCATTTCGGTCGCGGCCTTCAGCTTGATCGAGCCGGCGAAGTTGAAGCCCTCGCACTTCAGGAGCAGGGGGCACCCGAGGACGGGTTCGAGGTCGACGTAGAGCTGGGACTCGTTGAAGGCGTGGGGAGCGGTGATGACGGGCATGACTTTCTTCTTCTCGTGTGCGGCAGGTGCGCTCTGGGACGGTCATCCGTAACGGCGCAGTTCGTGGAAGAAGTCGTCGATGACGTGCAGCTCCCCGGAGCGGGCCACCTCGTCGTAGACGTACTTCCCGACCGCGAGGTCGAGCACCCCGAGGCCGAAGGGCGAGAACACCACCGGCCGGCCCGCCGGCACCGTCACCCGCCCGGTCATCACGTCGTCCAGCGTTCCGTGCAGGAAGTCCCGGTTGCCCGTGAGCTGCTCGGCCAGGTGGGGCGAGGTGTCGGCCTTCAGGCAGTGCTCGACGTCGTCCACGATGTTGGTCGAGGCGAGGATGACCTCCGGCGCGAGGTCGCGCAGGGACACGTGCAGGACCACGGGGTGGTGCGAGAACCACGTGGGGTCGCCGACGTGCGGTTCACCGGCGACGGTGGCGAAGACCACCAGGTCGCTGCCGCGGATCAGCTCCTCGGCGCTGTGGTGCACCGTGATCCGGCCGGTGGCGCCCGACTGCTCGAGGTAGCGGCGGAACCCGGCCGTGCTGTCGGCGGCCAGGTCGTACACCCCCGTCTCCTCGAACGACCAGCCGTTGCCGGCCAGGAACGTGTGGATGTAGCGGGCGATCAGGCCCGTCCCGCAGAACCCGACCCGCGTGGGCCGTGGCCGGTCCCGGCTGAGCCGGTCCGCGGCCAGCGCCGCGGACGCGGCCGTCCTGGTGGCGCTGATGACGGAACTCTCCAGGCAGGCGAACGGGTAGCCGGTGTCCTGGTCGTTGAGGATCAGCACGGCGGACGCCCTCGGGAGGCCGGCCCGGACGTTCTCCGGGAAGCTGGAGATCCACTTCACCCCGTCCACCCGTACGTGCCCGCCGAGCGAGGCCGGCAGCGCGATGATCCGTGAGGTCGGACGGTCGGGGAAGCGCAGGAAGTACGACGGCGGGTTCACCGAGTCACCGGCGCCGTGCAGCCGGTAGGCGGCCTCGGTCAACTCGACGACCTGCTTCTCGCGCCCCTCCAGCACCCGCTGGACCTGGGCACCGGAGATCACCGCGAAGGGGCGCACGGTGTGCGGTTCGCCCGTGGCGGACGTCGGCACGCCGGGGACGCCGGTCATCGGACGGTCACCTCGGAGGCCGTCTCGCAGTCGGACAGCCGCACCGGGTCGGCCATCGCGACGAGCACGTCGCGTGGTCCCTCGAAGGGCTCCCGGCTGTGCGCGGTGCGTACGTTGTCGACGATCATCAGGTCGCCGGCCTGCCACGGCTCGCGCGCGGTGTGGTTCTCGTAGACCTCGTTGAGCAGCTGCACCACGTCCTCACCGATCGGGTCGCCGTTCCCGAAACGGGTGTTGAACGGCAGCCCGTCGGCGCCGTAGACGTCGACGAGGTACTCGCGGACCTCGGGGGCCAGGGTCCACTCGTTGAGGAACGCGACCTGGTTGAACCAGCAGCGCCGCCCGTCGGCCGGATGGCGCAGCACGGCGCTGCGGCGCTGGCGGGTGCGCAGGGTCCCGTCGGGCTGCCACGCGCACTCGATCGCGTTGGCGCGGCAGTAGTCCTCGACGGCGCCCCGCTCGTCGGTGCCGAAGGCCTCGGCGAGGGACGACCCGATCTCGTCGTTGTAGCTCCGGGTGAGCAGCCAGCCCTCCCGCTCGAACCGCTCGGTCAACGCGGTGGGCAGTGCCTCGAGCACGGTCGCCGCGTCGGCCACTCCGGTCGCCCCGCCCCGGTGGGGCGCGGTGAGGCAGGCGAACAGCATCAGGCCGGGGAACTCGAGCGCGTAACTCTGTTCGTGGTGCATGCACATCGGTTGGTTCGGCGGCCACGGGGTCGAGGAGTACACGCCGTCGGCGTGGGTCCGCCGGGGCGCGAAGGTCTCCCTCTCGGCCATCAGCCCGGTGCTCAGCCGCTCGAAGACGGCACCGGCCCCGGCCACGTCGCGCAGCCCGAGGCCGCGGACCAGGACGCAGCCGTGCTCGGCGACGACGGCGCGCAGCGCCTCCCGGTGCTCGGCCGCCCAGCGCGGAGCGTCACCGGTGGTCCCGGCCCGTAGCACCGGGGGCCGGCCGGGCCGGAGTTCGACCTCTTCCAGCAGCGACGCCGGGGATATGGAGGACATCCTGTTTTCCTTTCCGTGGCATGCGTGTGTGCCGCTCAGGAAGAAGGCAGTGGTTCGACGGTGCGCAGCACGGCCCGCGCCGCCTCGGCCGGACGGCTGCGTGGGAAGTAGTGGCCGCCGTCGGCGAGTTCGTGCAGGTCGACGTGGTCCGCCAGGAGCTCCCAGTCGCGGTGGCGCCGCGGGTGGCCGGCCGTGACCGGGTCGTCGGCGGCGACGACCACGGTGACCGGCACGGCCAGCCTCGTCACCGCGGGAGTGTCGAGGAGGTCCGCGAAATAGCGGTGTGCGGACACGCAGTCGTGCCGGTAGGCCGCGGCGATGCGCCCGGCGCGCCGCGCGTCCAGCTCGCGGAGCTCGGCGTAGCCGCTGTCCGCGCTCAGCCTCGCGGCGATCTCGGCGTCGCTCAGCCCGGTCAGCTCGGTGACGGCGTCCCGCCGGTCGGCGGCGTCGCCGGGCAACTGCGCGCCGATGAAGACCCGTCGGACGTCCACCCCGCGCTCGTCCAGCTGCCTGGCCGTCTCCACGGCGAAGGCCGCGCCCGAGGAGTGGCCCCACAGCAGGACTCCGGACAGGCCGCGTTCGACGATCTCGGCGACGACCCGGGCGACCACGTCCGCCACCGACGCGAAGGGCTCGCTCTCGACGGCCACGTCGTGACCGGGCAGCTCGACGGCGTGGACCGCGATCCCCGTGCCCTGCAGCGCCCTGGCCATCGGCTGGAAGTTCACCGCGTTGCCGCCGGCGTGGGGGAAGCACACCAGGGCAGCGGCCGGCGCACCGTCCGGTGCGCACAGCGGCTGCAGCAGCCCGGAACGCCGCTCGGACCTGCCGTCGACCAGCGCGGCCAGGTCGGCGAGGACCGGGTGCCGGGTCACGTCCTTGAGCGACACCGTGCGGTCCAGGGTGATCGCCAGCCGTACGGCCGACAGCGAGGTGCCGCCCCGGTCGAAGAAGTGGTCGTGGCGTCCGATCCGGTCCAGCGGGATGCCGAGCACCTCCGCCCAGGCGGCCGCCAGCCGCCGCTCGGTCGGCGTGCCCGGCGCACGGGGGCCCTTCTCGTCGTCCTCGACGGCGTCCGGTTCCTCCACGAGCGCCGCCAGTGCCCTCTTGTCGATCTTTCCGTTGGCGGTCAGCGGCAGCCTTTCCCGCCAGTGGAAGGCCGACGGCACCATGTACTCCGGCAGCGACCCGCCCAGCCGGTCCCGCAGCTCCTCGACGGGGAGCGGCCTCGGGCCGGAGCAGAAGGCCACGAGGTGCTTGCTCCGGTCGGGCCGCTCGACGACCACCACGGCGGTGTCGCGGACGCCGGGCACCTGCAGCAGGGTGTTCTCGATCTCCCCGACCTCGATCCTGAACCCGCGGATCTTGACCTGGGTGTCGCGGCGGCCGAGGAACTCCAGCTTGCCGTCGGGCAGCCAGCGTCCCCGGTCGCCGCTGCGGTAGAGCCGGGCCCCCGCGCGGTGCGGATCGGGCAGGAAGGCCCGCTCGGTGCGGTCGGGGTCGTTGACGTAGCCGCGGCCGACGCAGACCCCGGAGAAGGCGATCTCGCCCGGCGCGCCGAGCGGCACCGGGTTCAGGTGCTCGTCGACGACGTAGAGGTGCACGTTGCCGACCGGCCGGCCGAGCGGGACCCGGTCGCCCTCCGGCGCGCGGTCCATGACCTCGTGGTTGGTGTCGTCGGAGGTCTCGGTCAGGCCGTAGGCGTTGACCAGCCTGATGCCGGGCTCGGCGGCGAACCAGCGCTGGGCGAGTTCCTTCTTCAGCGCCTCGCCGGTCACCGACACGTACCGCAGGTCGGGCAGCTCCCGCGGGTGCTGCTCCAGGTACGTCAGGACGACCTCCAGGTAGGAGGGCACGACCTGCAGGACGGCGACCCGGCCGCGGACGATCCGGTCGACGAACCGCTCGACGTCGAGGATCACCTCCTGCTCGACCAGCAGCGTCCGCCCGCCGACGAGCAGAGCGCAGACCAGTTGCCACAGCGAGATGTCGAAGCACTGGGGCGCGGTCTGCGCGACCACCCGCCCCTCGCCGATCTCCAGGTCCTCGATCTTGGCGCGGAGGTGGTTGAGCATCCCCGCGTGCTCGCACATGGCACCCTTGGGCTCTCCGGTGGAACCGGAGGTGAAGTAGACGTAGGCGAGCTGGTCCGGCGCGACGGCGACGCCCAGGTCGTCGTCGCGGCCGCCCTCCTGGTACGCCGTGCCGATGAGGAGCTTGCGGACTCCCGGCAGCGAGTCCAGTGCCCGGTCGAGCGAGTCGGTGCTCCCGGGCTCGGTGAGCACGAGCCCGCACCCGGCGCGGGCGAGCATGGCCGCGATGCGATCGGCCGGGAACCCCGGCTCGACGGGCAGGTACACGCCTCCGGCCTTGAAGACCGCGAGGACGGCGGCCAGCCAGTCCAGGTTCCTCCCGGTCACCACCGCGACGACGCCTTCGCGTCGCAGCCCCCGCGCCAGCAGCGCCCGCCCCAGCCGGTTGGCGCGGGCGTCGAGCTCCCGGTACGTCCACTCCCGGTCGCCGTGCACGGCCGCGACGGCGTCCGGGTGCAGCCTCACCCGCTGCTCGAACAGCTCGTGCATCCGGGCGTCCGGCAGGGTGCGGCGCGGTCCGGACAGCCCCTCGGTCTGGAACCGGAGTTCCTCGTCGGAGAGCAGGCTCTGCCGTGCGTGGTCCGCGTCCGGGTCCGCCGCGGCGCGTGCGAGCGCGGTGAGGTGGTAACCGGCGATCCTGGCGGCGTGGTCCGCGTCGACCGCGTCGGTCCGGTACCGCAGCCGCAGCGCGGGCCGGCCCCCCTGCTCCGAGAACGCCGTCCACAGCACGGTGCCTCCGGCGAGGTCGGCGGGGACGTCCGCCGGACCGGGGCCGAGGGCCGCGTCCGGGCAGAGGACGGTCTCGTACGACGGTCCGGTGAGGTCCGGCTCGCGCCTGAGCTCGTCGACCGGGAAGTCCTTGTGCGCCAGCAGTTCCGACGCGGCGCGATGGGTCTCCGCCAGGAGCGCCCGCCATGAAGCGGGTGCGGTCGTCAGCCGGCAGGGCAACGGCCGGCCGCCCTCCTCCACGACGTAGCCGGTCGTGACGTCGCGCTCGCCCGACAACGCGGCGAGCACCTTGGCGTGCGCGGCCAGCAGCACGGAGTCGAGGGGCACCGCGAGGTCCTGCGCCAGCCGGCGCACGGCGTTCACGACGTCGTCCGGGATCGTGGCCTCGTGCTCGTCGACGCCCGCCGTCGGACGGAGCGTCCACCGGGGGACCGTGGTGGATCCGCCGGCGCCGAGCACCCCGCGCCAGAACTCCCGGTCCGCCTCTCGCGTCGCCATCGATCAGTCCCTCTCCGCTCGCCGTGGCCGCCCCGTCCGTCGCCGTCTACCAGGCCGTCTCCCCCGCCGTCGTCGCCGTCGTGGTCGCCGTCCGCGGCCGACCGGGGGCACCGCTCGTCTCCGTGGCCGGGTTTCCGCCCCACCGCGCGTGCCGCGGGACCTCCTCGCCCTTCATGAGGAAGGAGTCGGGTGCGAGCACGGAGCCGTCGCCCATCGTCACGCCGTAGTGGACGAGGGCACCGACACCGAGGGTGCTTCCGTCCCCGATCGTGCTGCGGTCGGACTTGAAGGTGCCGTCCTCCTGCGAGTGGCACTGGATCCTGCTCCCCGCGTTGAGGGTGCAGCCGCTCCCGATGGTGGTGAGCATCCGCTCCGACAGGTGGCAGCCGTCGTCGAAGACCCTGCTGCCGATCCGGACACCGAGGAGCCGCCAGATCACGTTCTTGAAGGGGGTGCCGTTGAAGGTGGCGAGGTACTGGTCGGGAACCTTCCACAGACGCTCGTGCCACCAGAAGTACGGGTCGTAGATGGAGCACAACCGCGGTCGCAGTCCGCGGAAAGCCACGAGGGCGCGCTCCACCGCTATGAAATAGAGGGGGGTGAATACGAGGGTGAACACCAGGAATACCGCGACCGCCGCGTACCCGATGGATCCGTACAATGCGACATCCGCGAGGGCGAACACCGTGAGGACGAAGAAGAAGAACCACCGCACGAGCAGGAAGAGGGCCATCGTCCGGCCGTTGTAGCGGTTCTTGGCAGCGAGGTTGCGCCGCAACTCGGCCCCGGTCCGCATGTGGTCGAACCGCTGGTCGCGCTCCACCGACCGGGGAATCTCGAAGCACGGCGAACCGAGCAGACCGACGCCCTCGCGCACCTCGCCGTCGAGGGGAACCATCACCTTCGTCGCGAGGAGACAGTTGTCGCCCGTCTTCGCCCCGGACGGGTACGCGATGTGGTTCCCGAGGAAATTGTTCCGACCGATCGACGCACGGGACACCCGGAAAGACGTGCTCGAGAAGTCGGCATTGACGATCGACAGGCCGTCGGCAACCATCGTGCCGGTGCCGACAGAGCACAGGTACGGGGTCTCGTGCTTCACCTCCGTGCCGAAATTCGACCCGGTCTGCTCCACCGGGGTCAGGTGGTATCCGAGGCCGCGCAGATAGTGGACGATGCAGGAACTGTCACCGAAGAGCCAGGTGAAGAACTTCACGTTGGTGATGCGCGCGACCAGTCGGTGCGTCGAGTAATGAAGGCCGTACAGGGGATATGTCCTGCCCGGTTTGACGAGCAGGTTCTGCAGGCGCGGCACGGTGAACAGAACGACGAGGCCCGCGACGACGAGGCCGAAGAACAGGACGCAGGACAGGACCAGCGCATCGGCGTAGAGCCCGGACGACGCGAGTCCCGCCGCACCCGGTCCCGGCCGGTCGCCCAGCGCCGGAGTCCCCGTCAGCAGCAGGTACAGGCCCCCGACGGACAACGGCATGGTGAGGAGGAACAGCTGCCCCGCCGTGGCGAGGCCGAAGCCGGCCCGGCGCAGGGTCCCGCACCTGGCGGGCGGGACCCGCACGTAGTCGAGCTCCGTGCGCTGCGCCGGAGACCCGTGCCACCGCTGGTCGCCGGGGACCGCCTGGCCCCTGTGCAGCGACGACGTGTGACCGAGCTGCGCCCCGTCGCCCATCGACGTGGCGATGTCGAGCACGGCCTTCTCACCGACGAACACGTTCCGGCCGAGGGCGACCGGACCCGTCTGGATGCGGCCGGCGTGCGCCCGGTAGCAGAGGAGGAACGCGTCCTTGCGGATCACCGTGCCGGCGCCGATCGTGAGCAGGTCGGTGCAGACCGGGACGTGGCGCGAGAGGATCGTGACGCCCGGGCCGATGCGCGCGCCGAGCGCCCGCAGGTAGAGCACGTACAGGGGGTTGCCGGCGAAGAGGACCATCGGGTTGGCGTGGAGCAGGACCTTGACGATCCAGAAGCGCAGGTAGGTCAGCCCCCAGACCGGGAACTCGCTTTCCTTCCACCGGCCGACGAGGACCCATTTGGCCACGATCGGGAAAGCGCACACGCCGACGAAGACGATCCCGCCGAAGACGACCGATCGCAGGTAGACGTCCACCGCACCCGAGCCTTCGGATATCCACGCATAACCGTGCGCGGCGAGGACTGCGGCGAGGGAGGGATATCCCAGGAGAATCAGCAACTGCAGTGCTCCGCAGAGGGTGTACTGCAGTGTGCCGACCGGGGTCACTGAAGGGGTCACTGCATCCGACGGTGCCGTGTCCGGCGAACCGACGGGGGCGGGTGCGGCTTCGGCACCGGATCCCCCCGCGATACCGGCGCCGGTATCGGTGACCGCCGCCGCCAGGCTGCGGATCGTCGGACAACGGTAGATGTCCTTTATCGAGACCGACGGCAGATCCGGCCGTTTCCGGACGCGCGCACAGAATTGCGCCATCACCAGCGAATTAGCGCCGAGGTCGTCGAAGAAATTACCGTCGACCGGCACCTGCTCGACGCGCACGACACCGGCGAGGACCTCGGCGAGGTTCTTTTCCGTGTCTGTCGACGGGCTGTTTTCTTCCGGCAGGCCGTGCGTCCTGTGTTCAGCGGCTCCAGATTCACTCGGCACGGTCGTCAGGGACTCGGCAGGCTGCTCCAGCATGCAAGCTCCTCGAGCCTCACGGAATTACCACGTCCCAGTCTCCGCCGTCCACCGAGGGTGCGCCACTCGGCTCAATCACGGTGGCGGAAGTGGCAGACTGCCTTCATGACGACGCACAAGAACCTGCTCGGCGGTCCGGAGCCGACCTACCTGCCGGAGAACGAAGAGGCGTACCGCCAGCTGGGCGAGGAGTCCCTGACGCCGGCCGAGGTCGCGGCGAAGCACCCGACGTTCTCGCTCGCCTGGGCGATGCTCGCCGACGACGCCTTCGAGGCGGGGCGGGTGGTCGAGTCGTACGCGTACGCCCGTACCGGCTACCACCGCGGCCTGGACGCGCTGCGCCGGGCCGGGTGGAAGGGACACGGCCCCATCCCCTGGGAGCACCGGGCCAACCGCGGGTTCCTGCGCTGCCTCGCCGCCCTCGCCCGTGCCGCGGAAGAGATCCACGAGCAGGACGAGACGGAGCGTTGCTGGCAGTTCCTCAAGGACAGCAGCGCCGAGGCGTACACCGAGCTGAAGCGGTAGTCACCGCGGCCGGACCCCCGCCCGGCCGCCGGGCGGGGGAAGAGCCCGGGGAAGCACCGGAGGAGACACGAGGAGCCCGGCACCGCGGACGGGTGCCGGGCTCTCGCCGCCTGCGAGGAGGCCTCCTCGGTGCGGAGGCCTACTTGATCCTGGTGCCCGTGGAGCGCAGGTTGCGGCAGGCCTCGACGACGCGGGCGGACATCGACGCCTCGGCCAGCTTGCCCCAGGTGCGCGGGTCGTAGGTCTTCTTGTCGCCGACCTCGCCGTCGACCTTCAGGACGCCGTCGTAGTTGCGGAACATGTGGTCGGCGACCGGACGCGTGAAGGCGTACTGGGTGTCGGTGTCGATGTTCATCTTCACGACGCCGTTCTCCAGCGCGGTGAGGATCTCCTGCTCGGTGGAGCCGGAGCCGCCGTGGAAGACGAAGTCGAACGGGGACGCCTTGCCGAACTTGGCGGCGACGCCCTCGTTCAGCTCCTTCAGCAGCTCGGGGCGGAGCACGACGTTGCCCGGCTTGTACACGCCGTGCACGTTGCCGAAGGACGCGGCCAGCAGGTAGCGGCCCTTCTCGCCCAGGCCCAGCGCCTCGGCCGTGCGGATCGCGTCGTCGACCGTGGTGTAGAGGGAGTCGTTGATCTCGTGCGAGACGCCGTCCTCCTCACCGCCGGTCGGGGTGATCTCGACCTCGAGGATGATCTTCGCGGCGCGGGTGCGCTCGAGCAGCTCCTGGGCGATGGAGAGGTTGTCGGCGAGGGTCTCCGCGGAGCCGTCCCACATGTGGGACTGGAACAGCGGGTTGCGGCCGGCCTTGACGCGCTCCTCGGAGACCGCCAGCAGCGGACGCACGTACCCGTCGAGCTTGTCCTTCGGGCAGTGGTCCGTGTGCAGGGCGATGTTGACGTCGTACTTCTCGGCGACGATGTGCGCGAACTCGGCCAGGGCGACCGCGCCGGTCACCATGTCCTTGTTGTGCTGGCCGCCCAGGAACTCGGCGCCGCCCGTCGAGATCTGGACGATGCCGTCGCTCTCCGCCTCGGCGAAGCCGCGCAGTGCCGCGTGCAGGGTCTGGGACGAGGTGACGTTGATGGCCGGGTAGGCGAACTTCCCTGCCTTCGCCCGGTCCAGCATCTCGTTGTAGACCTCGGGGGTTGCGATGGGCATCTGTCCGCTCCTTATGCGTGCGGTGTGGCGTACTGCGTACTGTCGGCCCTGACCTGGAACCTTGGCTGCGACGTCATTGTCGGCCCCATCTTCCCAGACGCGGGCCGCCGGTCGACGGGGCAGGTCAAGTCGTTATGCCGGTGATGTCGGACCGGCGCGGCCGGACGGGTCAGTCGAGGCCGAGCTCGTCCTTGGAGTAGGCGAACAGGTACGGCACCCCGGCGCCCTCCCGGATCTTCTCGGCGGCGCCGGTGGCCCGGTCGACGATGGTCGCGACGGCCACGACCTCGGCGCCGGCCTCGCGCACGGCCTCGACCGCGGTGAGCGGGGAGCCGCCGGTGGTGGAGGTGTCCTCGACGACCAGGACCCGGCGGCCCTTGATGTCCGGGCCCTCCACGCGGCGCTGCAGGCCGTGCGCCTTGGCGGCCTTGCGGACCACGAAGGCGTCCAGCCTGCGGCCGCGCGCGGCGGCGGCGTGCAGCATGGCGGCGGCGACCGGGTCGGCGCCCATGGTCAGGCCGCCCACCGCGTCGAAGTCGAGGTCGGAGGTCAGGTCGAGCAGCACCTGGCCGACCAGCGGGGCGGCCTCGCCGTCGAGGGTGATGCGGCGCAGGTCGACGTAGTAGTCGGCCTCCAGACCGGAGGAGAGGGTCACCTTGCCGTGCACCACGGCCTTGTCCTTGATCTGCTGCAGCAGCGCGCCGCGTACTTCGCTCATGCCGCCAGCTTAGAGGCGGGTCCAGGTCCAGGTCGTCGAGGCCTCCAGCGGCTCCAGCGGGGTGACCAGCCGCGGGTGGGTGTTCAGCCCGTTGGGCGGGCCGGTCTGCGGCTCCACGCACACGGCCTCCCGCTGCTCGTCGTAGACCACGACCCACTCCTCGCGGCTGGTCACCCTCAGTTCCAGCCGCCCCGGCCAGGTGAGGGTGACGTCGACGCCGCCGGGCATGCCGAAGCAGTCGTCCCAGGGGCCCGGCTTCGGGTCGGTCCGGTGGCCGGTGGGCAGGTGGTCCTCGCCGCGCTCCTCCTGCCAGGCGGGCGTGAAGTCGATCCGCACGTCCTCGCCGCCGCCGAGGGAGCGGTTGAACCAGGGGTGCCAGCCGATCTGGGCCGGGAAGGACGACTCGTAGGTCTCCACGCTCATGGCCAGCGTCAGGGAGTCCTCGGTGAGCGCGATCTGCTGGGTGACGCGGCCCGAGTAGGGCCACGGTTCGGCGAGGTCGTACGTGAGCACGGCCTCGTCGGTGCTCCTGCGGGCGGTGCGCCAGGCGGCGTCGCGGGCGGTGCCGTGGATGGCGTGCGGCGGGGCGTTGAGCGGCATGTGGTGCACGGCGGCGCCGTCCCGGAAGAGACCGTCGCGGATCCGCCCGCACCAGGGGACCATCGGGAAGCAGCCGTACCTCTCGCCCTGCCGCAGCAGTTCGACGCCCCCGAGCCGCAGCCCCCCGACCCGGCCGCCGTTGCCCGGCAGCACGGTCACCTCCGCGTCGCCCGCGGTCAGCGTGATGTCTTCGTTACTCACGTGACGACCCTACTGGGACGATCAAGGGGGCGCGGGGTCCGTCCGGCCGGCGGTCCGCGCCGCTCAGTGCCGTCTGCGCAGCGCCCTGACCGCGACGACGGCCGAGGCCACCGCGAGCGCCGCCGCCGGGGCCGCCCAGCGCAGGGGGTTGCGGGGCGAGACCGTCTGGGGGGCGGGGACGGGGGCGTACCGGCCGCGGGGCGGGGCGTGGTCCACCTCCTCGGCGCTGCGGCCGATCATCGTCCGCCGGGCGTGGGCCGCCTCGGCGACGACGTCCTCCTCGTCCTCCTCGTCCTCGCCGGCGGGGCCGAGGGAGGGGGGAGGAACCTCCACGTCGAAGACGGAGGGGACCTCCGGAACGGCCCCCTCGGCGGCCCCGGCGGGTCCCGGGGGCTCGGGGGCGGCTTCCTCGGGCTCCGCGGGCTCGACGGGCTCGACGGCTTCCGCGGGTCCGGGTGCGGGGGACGGGGGCGGGGGCGGGGTGTCGTCCGCGTCCGGGGTGGTCTCGAAGTCGGTGGTGGCCCGGGGCTCGAAGTCCCCCGTCGCCAGGAGCTCCGGCGACTCGGGGCCGGGGCCCGGTCCGGACGGCTCCGGGGCGGGCGGCGGGCCGGCCGGTTCCGCCGCCGTGCCCGCCGGTTCCGCCGCCACCGTGGCCAGGTTCTCCGCGAAACGGCTCAGCAGGCGGGTCACCGCCGAGGCCACCGCGTCCGCCGGGAGGTCCGTGATCCGGCCGTCGGCCGTCGCCGTGCCGTCGGCCGTGAGGGTGACGCCACCCTCCGCCTCCCGCAGGCGCAGCCGCAGCGCCAGCTTCACCGAACCGGTGCCGCGGGTCTCCGCCGCGTCGCCCTCGACGGCGTAGGAGCCGTCGTCCCGCCCGGACACCCGCAGGGCGCCCCGGTAGGTGACGGAGTGGCCGCCGACGCGGATCTTCAGCCGGCCGGCGACGGGATCGGGGGCACCGGCGTCGTGCTGGAGCCCGGGCACCGCCCGGGCGACCCGCGCGGGGTCGTCCAGCACCTCCCTGAGCCGCTCCACCTCGACCGGAACGAACACCTCGTGCTCCATGTCTGCGGAGCCTACCCAGGCGACGCCGGGCTGTACCCCTGTCCGCGCGAAGTCGCGGCGCGTCGGTGCCGGACGCGGTGCGGGGCTCACCCGGCGTACCGGGGGTGCACCAGCGTGGACGGCGGCAGCCCGGGCACGCGGGTGCGCGCGGCGGCGCGGGCGTCCGCCGCGAGGGAGGCGTCGGTGAGCGTGCGCGGACGCGGCCCGGACGGGTCGAGGCGCAGTGCGGGGCCCGTGCGGGCGGCCAGGACGAACCCCCAGTCGCGGGGGGCGCGGCCGGGCCCGGCGGCGACGTCGGCGAGCCGGCCGCGCGTGCGGAACGGGGCGGTGCGCAGGCCGGCCGCGCGCAGGGTCGCCTCCACCGTCCAGAAGTCGTGGGGGCGGGACGCCACCGGGCCGCCGTGCACCACGAGCCGCCCGCCGGGTCCCAGGACGCGCCGGGCCAGGCCGTAGAACTCCTGCGAGTACAGCTTGGTGCTCGCGGTGGCCCCGGGGTGCGGCAGGTCCGAGACCACCACGTCGTACGCCGCCGCCGGCGCCCCGCGCAGCCAGTCGAAGGCGTCCCCGGTGGTCACGCGCACGCGCGGGTCGTCGAGGGCGTGCTCGTTCAGCGCGGACAGCGCCGGGTCGCGGCGGGCCAGCCGCACCACGCCCGCGTCGAGTCCGACGACGTCGACCCGGTGCACCCCGGGGTGGCGCAGCACCTCGCGGACGGCCAGCCCGTTCCCGCCGCCGAGGACCAGCACGCGGGCGTGCGGCCCGGTCATCGCGGGGTGCACCAGCGCCTCGTGGTAGCGCCGTTCGTCCCGGCCGCTGACCCGCAGCCGCCCGTCGAGGTACAGGCCCAGCGGCCGGCCGTCCCGGCCGCCGGTGAGCACGACCTCCTGGACCTCGGTCCGCAGGGCCACGCGCACGTCCGGGCCGTACAGGGCGTGCCGGGCGGCGTGCTCGAAGTCGTCGACGAGGACGGCGGCCGAGGCGAGGACCGCGAGCACGCAGGCGTTGGCGACCACCAGCAGCAGGCGGGCGCGACGGGTGAGGTCCTGCCGGAAGAGGCCGAGCACCAGCGCGCCGCCGACGACCGCGTTGACGGCGCCGGTGATCAGCGCGCCGGTCAGCTGGCCGAGGAACGGCAGGAGGAGGAAGGGGAAGGCGAGGCCGCCGACGAGCGCGCCGACGTAGTCCGCGGCGAACAGGTCGGCCACCGCGCCGCCCGCGTCCTGCCGGCGGATCCGCTGGATCAGCTCCATCAGCAGCGGGACCTCGGCGCCGATCAGCAGCCCGGTGGCGAGGGAGAAGACGACCAGGAGGACGCGCGGTCCGCTCGCCCAGGGGCCGCCCCAGTCGCCGGTCCAGGCGAAGACGGCGTACAGGGCCATCGCGCTGCACCCGCCGACGAGGGCGAGCGCGGCCTCGACGGCGCCGAAACCGGCCGCCGCGTGGCGGCGCAGCCGTTTCGCGGCCAGGGATCCGATGCCCATCGCGAAGACCATCACGGACAGCACGACGGACGCCTGGGTGACCGAGTCCCCCATCAAGTACGTGGCCAGCGCGACGAGTTCGAGCTCGTACACGAGTCCGCAGGCCGCACAGACGAACACGCCCGCGAGGACCAGGAACCGTCCGGTGCCCTGCCGCACGGGCAGCCGCACGAGGCCGCCGGGACCGCCGCCGGAGCCGCTTCCGGGGCCGCCGCCGGGGCCGCCCGGCCCGTTCCCGGGCTGCGGGGATCCGGGCGGGGCGGGGGCCTGCGGTTCGATCACCCTGTGACGTTACGTCACGCATCGGGCGCGGATCGTCACCCACACGTGTGGTTTTTGTTTACGCCCGCCCCGCACCGGTACGGGCGGGGGATCCACAGGGGCACGAGCCTCCGGGCTCCGCGCGCCGGCCCCTCACAGCACCGCCGCCGCCCGCGCCCCCACCTTCGTCCGGGTCGTCACCAGCTGCCCGTCCTGCGGATAGGCGTGCCAGGTCCGCCAGTGGACCTGGCCCCCGTGGCGCTGGGCGAGCATCGCGGTGAACGCGTGCGGGCTGCCGGGGAAGACCCCGGCGAGGCCCTGCGGATGGTCGGAGACCAGCGCGAGCAACTCCTGGGCACGGCCCGCGAAGGAGCCCGGGGAGAGGACCTCCACCCGGGCGGCGAACTCGTACTCCCAGTCGTCCACCCGCTTGGCCACGCCCAGCGGAAGGGGTGTGCTGCTGCCCGGAATGCACGCCACCGTCTCCGAGCACAGACCGCGCTCCTCTTCCAGCAGCACTTGGTGGGACGCGCCGAGGAGCCTCAACTGGAGCTTCGCCCCGGGCATGTCGAGGTCGAGGGTGGCCAGCGCGGGAAGCGGCTCGCGTCCCAGGGCCCAGGCGAGGTCGGCCGCGCGCGAGTCGGTGTAGGCGGTGTTCAGGGTCGTGAGCATGGATCGGCTCCGCAAGCACACAAGGAGAGGGAGATGTGGGTCCGCACACCCCGGCCGCACCGGGGAATCAGGCCCGTCAGCCCGGTCGGCCGGCCGGAAGAAGTGTCCGCAGGGAGTCCGAGGGCTGCGTCGGTGATGAGAGGGAATCATGAACTGTGGTGCCGTCACAGCGTTTTTACCCAACTTCGTGCGCTTTCCATCCCCTAGAGGGCTCCTCAGCTCATCTGTTCAACGCCGACGTGCGCTCCCCGATGACGGCGTGCGCCCGTGCACCGCGTCGGCGCACGCTCGGACCGGAACCGGACCGCCGCCCACCGCTCGACGGCACAGCGGGGCCCGCCCCAGGCGCGGACCCCGCTGTCGCGGATGCGTCATCCCCCGAAGGGGAGGCGGGCTGCCCCGTGTCAGCCGCCTCCGCCGCATCCGCCGCCCCCGCAGGACGACCCGCCTCCGCAGGACGAGCCACCTCCGCAGGACCCCCCGCCGCCACCGCCGCCCGCCCACCAGCCGCCGTCGTTGTTGCGGCGGCTCCTGGACGATCCGGAACGGACACCCGTCACCCGGGTACGGCCCGCCGCCCGGCGCGCGGCGGCCACGGCCAGTACGGCGAACAGTGCGAAGACCAGAACCACGACGATGCCGACGACCATGGCGTCGTCCCCCTTTCCGCCCCCGTGATCCCCCGAAGCAGCCCCCCGTGGGTGCCTCGCTCACGTGCGTGACCGGGAGATGCCCACCGCCCGCGCGGCCCAAAGCAGAGTTGAGGAAGTCCAGAGCTTCGGCGCAGGATGGCCGCCATGACCTCCAGCCCGCGCCCCCTGCTGAACCGCCGGCTCGCCGAGTTCGGGACGACGATCTTCGCCGAGATGTCCGCCCTCGCCCTGCGGACCGGCTCCATCAATCTCGGCCAGGGCTTCCCCGACACCGACGGCCCCGAGGAGGTCAGGGAGGCGGCCGTACGGGCCCTGCGCGACGGCCGCGGCAACCAGTACCCGCCGGGCCCGGGCGTCCCCGAGCTGCGCACCGCCGTCGCCGCGCACCAGCGGCGCCGCTACGGCCTGTCGTACGACCCCGACACCGAGGTCCTGGTCACCGCGGGCGCCACCGAGGCGATCGCCGCCGCCCTGCTCGCCCTGGTGGAGCCCGGCGACGAGGTGGTCGCCCTCGAGCCGTACTACGACTCCTACGCGGCCTGCGTCGCCATGGCGGGCGGCCGGCGCGTCCCCGTCACGCTCCGCCCCCGGGAGGGCCGCTTCCGGCTCGACCTGGACGAGCTGCGCGACGCCGTCACCGACCGCACCCGCCTGCTGCTGATCAACACCCCGCACAACCCGACCGGCACCGTCCTGACCCGCGAGGAGCTGGCGGCGGTCGCCGAGCTGGCCGTGGAGCGCGACCTGCTGGTGGTGACGGACGAGGTGTACGAGCACCTGGTCTACGACGACGCCGAGCACGTGCCGCTGGCGACCTTCCCGGGGATGCGGGAGCGCACGGTGACCATCTCCAGCGCCGGCAAGACGTACTCCTTCACCGGCTGGAAGGTCGGCTGGGTGACGGCCGCGCCGGAGCTGGTGACGGCGGTCCGCTCGGCCAAGCAGTACCTGACGTACGTCTCCGCGGGCCCGTTCCAGTACGCGGTCGCCGAGGCCCTCGCGCTGCCCGAGTCGTACTACACCGGGCTCCGGGACGACCTGCGGGCCAAGCGGGACCTGCTGGCGGCGGGCCTGGAGCAGGCGGGCCTGGCGGTCTTCCGCCCGGCGGGCACCTACTTCGTCACCGCCGACATCCGCCCCCTCGGCGAGAGCGACGGCGTCGCCTTCTGCCGCGCCCTGCCGGAACGCGCGGGCGTCGTCGCCATCCCCGCCGCGGTCTTCTACGACCACCGGGAGGCGGGCGCCCCCTTCGTGCGGTTCGCGTTCTGCAAGCAGCGGCCGGTACTGGAGGAGGCGGCGCGGCGGCTCAAGGGCGCGGGGGGCCATTGAACGCGGGGCCCTGGTGGAGGGCATCCGGAAGAACCCCTTTGCCGACCGGTCGCGAGCCCCTGTGTGCCGAGCCGCGTGCGTGACGGTCCTGGCCGTCACGCACGTCACGGCCAGGACCGCTCGATGCGGTCGCGTCGCACCGCGTAGGCCGCAGGACCGCCCCGGCTCACGGCCCGGTGGATCACCTCACGGTGCGCGTCGAGCCGTCCGGCCACCTCGGCACTGCGCAGCTGCTGGTCGTCGAGGTGGAAGAGCACTGCTTCCCGCTCCAGCACCGGCTGGATCTCCAGGTCCCTGCTCCTGATCCGGCCGTCCTTCGAGACCGGTACCCATGACTGGCCGAGACCGTGAGCGATCCAGCCGCACGCCCTCAGCCCTTCCGCGACGCGACGTCCGAGATCGCGGTCGAGGAAGAACTCAGGCGGCAAGGCGCACCACTGCCCGGCACAACGCGTCGTCCTGCCCGGGTGTCATGTCGACGTCGTACGCGATGTCCTCGACGCTCTCCGGGGACTGCCTGCGCCTCAGACCGGTGGGGAAGTCGTCGTCGGGTCCCCGGTTCAGGTAGCGGAGGCAGTCGGAGACCACTTCGTGGACGGGGGCCTGACCGTCCCGGGCCTGCGAAGGTCCCCCAGCCCGTGCTCGACGAAGATGTCCACGCCGTCCGTCGCGATCCGCTTCGGGACAAGGCCGTAGGGGGTGTCGAGTCTCCCGTCCGGGGAGCGGTCGCACACACGCCCGTCTGCTCGGCCGACCGCACGAAGAGGACCCCCGACGAGGTGACCTCGGCAGTCCCGGCAGTGTCCGGGCTCCGGTGCGCGGAAGGCGCGCTCGCAGCCGTCGCAGTTCTTGAAGGACAGCACGGCCGGGCGGCCGGGGACGGGCGGGAGCGGATCCGGGGGCGGCGCGGGCAGCGGGGTTTCCCGGAGGCGGAAGGCGAGGATGCCCGCCGGACGGGCCAGGAAGCCCTGTGGTGAGCAGTGCGGTGATCCGGGAGGGCGCGACACCGGCCGCCAGCCACTCGGTGACGGCCGGCGCCAGGCGCCCGGCCTCCCGCTCGGACAGGACGAGCCGGGGATCGACGCGGCGGAGGGGGGCCGGGACGGCGACCGCCCACGGGCCGGCACCGGCGAGCGCAGTCGTCTCTTCCGGCTGGTCCGGAGTGGGGACGGGAGCTGCTTGAGCAGCCACCGAAGAGAGCCCGGCCCCGCAGCCGGCCGTGGTGCGGCCGGTGCCCGGGCCGGGCTCTCCCCACGAGCGGCGCGTACCCGCCGGTACCCGTCGCGTCGCCGCGTTCGGCGGTGGCCGCCGGGGGGACGGCTACTCCTCGTCGTCCTCGGGCTTGTCCGCCTCGTTGATCTCCTGCTCCAGGCCGAGCTGCTCGACGAGCCACTTGTCGAACTCGATGGCGGCCCGCACCCAGCTGACCGTCGACGAGACGAAGTGCTCCAGGCTGACGCCCATGCCGATCAGCATCTGGGCCTCACCGATGAGACGGACGGTGCCGTCGTCGTGGGTGTGGGTGTAGACCTTGGGCCACAGGGTGCGCCGGTTCCAGTCGTCGACGGACTCGAGCAGCTGCGGCTTCTCGTCGATCTGGTGCGGCCGGTCGTAGAACGTCCGCACGGAGAAGATCTGCTGGTCACCCTCCCCACGGAACATGAAGTAGGTGCGGAACTGCTCCCACGGCGCCGCGAGGTCACCCTCGTCGTCGACGACGTACTTGAGCTCCATCTGGTCGAGGAGCTGCTTCACGAGGTCCTGATCCGGGACGACGGGGCCCGCCGGTCCTTGGGGCTGCGGCTCGGGCTGGCCCCCGAAATTCGGAATCGAGGACGGGTCGATGCTCACCGTGATTTTCCCTTCGTACGGATCCCGCCATCCTCTCCCATGCGGGGAGGGGGGTGGCAAGCCCCGACGTGCCTGTCAGCCGTGGGCTGACTCGATCCGGTCAACGCCGGGGTACCCGGCAGGGCCCGGGCCCAACGTCCCGGGGACGCCGGGCCCGGAAACGGAGCCGTCGCTCAGAGCGACTTCCCGGTCGCCGGCCCCACCAGCAGGCCCTCGCCGAAGCGGTCCACGCGGACCGTGTCGCCGTCCTTGATCTCGCCGGAGAGGATCTCCTTGGCGAGCCGGTCGCCGATGGCGGTCTGGACCAGGCGGCGCAGCGGGCGGGCGCCGTAGGCCGGATCCAGGCCCTCCTCCGCCAGCCAGGCCAGGGCCCCGTCGGTGATCTCCAGGGTGAGCCGGCGCTCGGCGAGCCGCTTGGCCAGGCGGTCGATCTGGAGCTTCGCGATGCGCTCCAGCTCGGGCTTGGTGAGGGCCGAGAAGACCACGAGGTCGTCGAGGCGGTTGAGGAACTCCGGCTTGAAGGAGGCCCGGACCACCTCCAGCACCTGCTCCTTCTTCTCCGCCTCGCTGGTGATCGGGTCGACCAGGTACTGGCTGCCCAGGTTGGAGGTGAGCACCAGGATGGTGTTGCGGAAGTCGACCGTGCGGCCCTGGCCGTCGGTGAGCCGGCCGTCGTCCAGCACCTGGAGCAGGATGTCGAAGACCTCGGGGTGGGCCTTCTCCACCTCGTCCAGCAGCACCACGCTGTACGGGCGGCGGCGCACGGCCTCGGTGAGCTGGCCGCCCTCCTCGTAGCCGACGTAGCCGGGGGGCGCGCCGACCAGGCGGGCGACGGAGTGCTTCTCGCTGTACTCGCTCATGTCGATGCGGACCATGGCCCGCTCGTCGTCGAAGAGGAAGTCGGCGAGCGCCTTGGCGAGTTCGGTCTTGCCGACGCCGGTCGGGCCGAGGAAGAGGAAGGAGCCGGTCGGGCGGTCGGGGTCGGCGATGCCGGCCCGCGAGCGCCGCACCGCGTCGGAGACGGCCCGTACGGCCTCGGCCTGGCCGATCAGCCGCTTGCCGAGCTCGTCCTCCATGCGCAGCAGCTTCTGCGTCTCGCCCTCCAGCAGGCGGCCGGCGGGGATGCCGGTCCAGGAGGCGACGACGTCGGCGATGTCGTCGGGGCCGACCTCCTCCTTGACCATGGTGTCCCTGGCGACCTCCTCCTCGGCCTCGGAGGCGGCCTCCAGGTCGCGTTCCAGGGCCGGGATCTCGCCGTAGAGGAGCTTGGATGCGGTGTCGAAGTCGCCGTCGCGCTGGGCGCGTTCGGCCTGGCCCCGCAGGTCGTCGAGCTTCTCCTTGAGCTCGCCGACGCGGTTGAGGGACTGCTTCTCCTTCTCCCAGCGGGCGTTGAGCCCGCGCAGCTCCTCCTCCTTGTCGGCGAGGTCACGGCGCAGCTTGTCCAGGCGTTCGCGCGAGGCGGCGTCGGTCTCCTTGTCGAGGGCCAGCTCCTCCATCCGCAACCGGTCGACGGCGCGCTGGAGTTCGTCGATCTCGACGGGCGAGGAGTCGATCTCCATGCGGAGCCGGGACGCGGCCTCGTCGACGAGGTCGATGGCCTTGTCGGGCAGGAAGCGGGAGGTGATGTAGCGGTCGGAGAGGGTCGCGGCGGCCACCAGCGCGCTGTCGGCGATCTGGACCTTGTGGTGGGCCTCGTAGCGGCCCTTGAGCCCGCGCAGGATGGCGATGGAGTCCTCGACGGACGGCTCGGCGACCAGCACCTGCTGGAAGCGCCGTTCCAGGGCGGGGTCCTTCTCGATCCGCTCGCGGTACTCGTCCAGGGTGGTGGCGCCGACCATGCGCAGCTCGCCGCGGGCGAGCATCGGCTTGAGCATGTTGCCGGCGTCCATGGCGGAGTCGCCGCCGGCCCCGGCGCCCACGACGGTGTGCAGCTCGTCGATGAAGGTGATGATCTGCCCGTCCGAGTCCTTGATCTCGGCGAGGACGGTCTTCAGCCGCTCCTCGAACTCGCCGCGGTACTTGGCCCCGGCGACCATCGCGCCCAGGTCGAGCGCGACGAGCCGCTTGTCCTTCAGCGACTCGGGCACGTCGCCCTTGACGATCCGCTGGGCGAGCCCCTCGACGACGGCGGTCTTGCCGACGCCGGGCTCGCCGATGAGGACGGGGTTGTTCTTGGTGCGGCGGCTCAGCACCTGCACGACCCGCCGGATCTCCTGGTCCCGTCCGATGACGGGGTCCAGCTTGCCCTCGCGGGCGGCGGCGGTGAAGTCGGTGCCGAACTTCTCCAGGGCCTTGTACTGGCCCTCGGGGTCGGCGGTGGTCACCCGGCGTGCTCCCCTCGCCCTCTGGAAGGCGTCCTGCAGCTTCCCGGCGGTCGCGCCCTGCCGGGACAGCACCTCCGCGGCGGCCCCGCCCTTGGCGGCGATGCCGATGAGGAGGTGTTCGGTGGAGAGGTACTCGTCGCCCAGGTCGCGGGCGCGGGACTGGGCGTCCGCGAGGACGGCGAGCAGCTCGCGGTTGGGCTGGGGCGGAGCGACGGTGGACCCGGTCACGCTCGGCAGCCCGGCGAGGACGCGCTCGGCTCCGGAGCGCACGGCCGCCTGGTCGGCGTCGACCGCGGCGAGCAGGTCCGTGATGTTCTCGTTGTCCTGCCCCTCGAGCAGGGCGAGCAGCAGATGCGCAGGGGTGAGGTCGGGGTGCCCGTCGGTCACGGCCCGGTTGCCGGCGGCGCCCAGCGCGTCCCGGCTCCGGTTGGTCAGCTCGGCGTCCACGTTCGCGTTCTCCTCCTTGCGGTGACCCTTCAGCGCCCTTCGTGGCTGACTGGGTCAACGTACACAAACTTGAGTCTATTCCACTCAAGGTGAAGGGCGGGAGAACCGCACGGTCGAGTTCCGGGGCCGTGGGCGCCGCGTACCCCCCGAACGACCATTACCGGCCATCACGCGACCAGGCCGGTACCGGGAGATATCCCCGGAAAACTGCAGCGGCGTCACCGTGTTCAGGTCACGGTGACGCCGCTGCGGGGGGAAGCACCTGCGCGATCTGTTACGACGGGGGAATCGCGTCAGGCACTGCGGGGGGTGGCAGAGATGGTCCGGGGGACAGGGGAGCCGGACTCCACCTGCCGGCGGTCCCGCTGGTCCAGGTTCACAAAGATCATTCCGTACCGGATGGCACACCGTACGGGCTGCGGCGCCCCCCGGGGCCGCCGCAGGCACCGGAAAGCCCGCACGTCTCCGTCCTCGTCCCGCGTGACGACGACCGGCTCACCGAACACGGTCACCATCAGCGAGTCCCCGTTGTGGGGAATGGCCGTGACCAGGTCGATGAAGTGCCATCCGGACCGGTAGGCGGTCGCCATCTCCCTGCGGAAGGATCGGTCGTCGGGTGGAGTGGTCACGTCAGCTCCCGGCTCCGTCCACCCCAGGGCCGGGCCACTGGGTGTTGTCGGTGCCCGCAGCGTTCGCGCCCACCGAAGGCCACTGGGTGTTGTCGGTGCCGGCGGCGCCCGCGCCCACCGAAGGCCACTGCGTGTTCGCCCGAACGACGTCCTTCCCGTCGGAGAAGCCACTCAGCGCGCCGAGGGCCACAACGGCGGAGAAGGCGGCGACAAGCACCGAGCGAAGCATTTTGTTGCGCATAGTCGGCTTCGTCCTCACTTGAAGGTCCCCTTTTCCCCCGTCGAGTACGACGATGGCTCATTCAGGCACGTCATGGCCACACAATCGGTGCATCATGTTCCTGCATGTTCAGGAGCCTGGGGGGTGGAGATTTGAGCACTAATCGGACCAAGGGTGCACATCCCCACCCGATCACCGAACTCTGCAAGGAAGGCAGTCGTCTCTATACCACAGCGCTGCGTGCCGGGCGCGTCTCACGCGCGGACACCGAAGCCGCTCCCTGCCTCCTCGAACTCGCCCTGCTGCACCCGGACCCGGACGATCCGACCTGGCTGCGCCCCGTGCCGCCGGCGGTCGCGCTGGCACAGCGCCTCCACCCCATAGAGCGGGAGATCACCGAGCACAGACGTCTGTCCGTGCAACTCGCCGACGCCTTCGAACCGTTCATGGCGCTGGGCATGCAGACGACGACCACCAGCGACTCCATCACCGTGCTGGAGGGCGGTGAGCGGATCAACGCGGCACTCAATCTCGCGACCGCCCAGTGCCAGACGGAGCTCCTGACGGTCCAGCCCAGTGACCGCGTCTCCGAACGGAGTCTCCTCCGGAGCCTCGAGCGCGACAAGCCTCTGATCGAACGTGGTGTGAAGGTCCGGAGCCTCTACCAGCACACCGCCCGCTACAACCCGGAGAAGCTGTCCTACGTGGCCCGGCTCTCCGACGGGAAGGTGGAGTACCGCACGATCGACGAGCTGGTGGAACGCCTGATCATCTGCGACGAGACCGTCGCGTTCATCCCCGCGCGCGACGACCACCAGGTCGCCCTCGAACTGCGTCACCCCGGCCTCGTCCGATACCTCGTCAAGGTCTTCGAGTACCTGTGGGACCGCGCGGTACCGATGAGCGCCGGCACGCCGTACGGGGCCGCCACCGACGGCATCACCGAGATCCAGCACTCCATCGCCAAGCTGCTGGTGGAGGGGCACGTCGACGAGGCCATCGCCCGCCGCCTCGGCATGAACGTGCGCACGTGCCGGGCCCACATAGCCAAACTGGCGTCCGCGCTGGGCAGCGGCAGCCGTGCGCAACTGGGCTACCTCATCGCGCAGTCGGGGATCCTCGAGCAGGAGCACTGAGATCCGGGGAGGAGCGAGTCCCACGTGACGGCGAAGACGCACGACCACGGGACGGACGAGTTGTGCGAGACGGGGCTGGAACTGTACGCCCGCGCCCTGCTCGAAGGACACGTCCGCGCGCAGGCGGCACACGCGGTTCCCTGCCCGGTCGACTCCGGCCTGCTGCACCCCGCCGCCGACGACCCGGACCGCCTGGAGCCCGTCGAACCGGTCGTCGCCCTCCACCGGATGCTGCGGGCCTCGGCGGACCGCATCGCCGGGGAACGGCGGCGGGAGGAGCGGCTGGTCGAGACGTTGGAGCCGCTGATGCGGGCGAGCGGGCAGGACCACCTCCTGACGACGCCCGCCATCACGCTCCATCACACGAGGAAACGCATCGGCCAGGTCATCGACGAGGTGATGACCGACGCCGGCGAACTCCTGTCCATCCAGCCGCACACCAGCTACCTGCGCCCCAAGCCGGACATCCACGAGCCCGCGATCCGGCGTGACCAGGCCCTGCTCAGCCGTGGTGGCCGCATCCGCGCCCTCTACCAGCACACCCTGCGCCACGCGCCCGCGCTCACCGCCCGCTACGAACGGCTGAAGGGCGATGTCGAGGCCCGGACGCTGGACGAGATCCCCGAGCGCCTCATCATCGTCGACCGCACGGTCGCGTTCGTCCCCGCCGACGCCGAGCGCAGCTCGGCCCTGGAGGTTCGCCACCCCGCGCTCGTCGGGTACTTCGCCACCACCTTCGACCGCCTCTGGCACCTCGCCACCCCCATGCACCCCCGGGCGGTGCGGCAGCCCGCCCTGAACGGCGTCACCCCCCGCCAGCGCGCCATCGCCGCGCTGCTCGTCGAGGGGCACACCGACGCCGTCATCGCCGACCGGCTCGGCATGAACGTCCGTACCGCCCGCGAGCACATCGCCAAGCTCGCCTCCACCCTCGGCAGTCAGAGCCGGGCCCAGCTCGGCTTCCTCATCGCACGCTCGGGGATCCTCGACCCGGCAGAGTGACCGGGGCCGCCGGGCGGCGCGGGCCGTCCAGGCCGGCCTGCGCGATGCGGACGCCCAGCTGGGTGCGGCTGGCCGCGCCCAGCGTCTCCGACAGGCGGGCGATGTGCGCGCGGCAGGTGCGGACGCTGATCCCCAGCCGCTCCGCGATCACCGCGTCCTGGTGGCCCTCGGCCAGCAGCGCCGCGATGGACTGCTCCCGGTGCGAGATGCCCTCGATGCCGGTGTCGGGCAGCGGGGCGGTCAGCGGGATGGCGAGCCGCCACAGGCGCTCGAAGACCGTGCCCAGGTAGTCCACCAGCGCCGGGTGCCGCAGCTCCAGCGCCATCGTGCGCTCGGCGTTGGCGGGGATGAAGGCGACCGTGCGGTCGAACAGGATCAGCCGCTCGATCACCTCGTCCAGCGTGCGCGCCTCCACCGCGTCGCCCATCAGCTCCAGATAGGTGAGCAGCCCCTGCCCGTGCCGGGCCACGTGCGTGTACAGGTCCCGCATCCGCACCCCGCGGCCGCGCAGCGCCGTCGCCCGGTGCAGCCCCTCCGACAGCTCCGCCTCGCGCCGGATGCCACCGGGCTGGACGGTGAGCACCTCGGTGGTGCAGGCCTGCGTCGCCTCGTCCATCGCCGCCTGGATCCGCGCCAGCCCGTCCAGCACCCGGATCGCCGGGCCCTCGGCGGCCGGCGGGGACTCGGGCGCCTGGCGGCCGAGACCGGCGTACCGCTCGAAGGCGGCGACGGCCGAGCCGACCCGGCGCTGGCTCGCGCTGACCTCGTCGTACATCCCGCGCAGCAACCGGGTCATGACCTCCTGCGGGGAGGTCGGGACCAGCCAGTCCATGTCGTCGGGGTCGGGGTGCAACAGGGCCAGTTCCATCAGGCAGGGCACCGGCTCCGCGTCCCGGCGCGGCACGCGTCCGCGCCGTACGGCCCGGGAATACACGCGATCCCCGGCCTCGCACAGTCGGTCAGCACCGTGTGGATGCCCGTCCGTCCCGTGCCCGGCCATCACCCGTCCCACCCCCGGTTCAGCCACTTTCCGAAGCGCAACTATGCGCGGCCGGAACCGGGTCCGCAACACGGGTCCTCACGGTGCGACCACCGGAAACCACCGGTATGTCCGGCAATTTCCCGGCCTCGGGTCGTGATGTCGCGATAAACCGATCGGGAGTGGCCGAATACCGACGGCCCCCGCGCTCCGCCGACCGGGGCCGGTGGGCACGAGGGCCGCGCGGGGACTGCCGGGGACTACTTCAGACCGATCTCGGCGCACGCCGCCTTGTACTTCGCGGTGCAGATGTCCGACAGCTCGTAGATCCCGTCGGCGACGACGGTGTCCGCGATGTTGTCCTGCGTCAGCGCGACCACGGGCACGAGCTGCGCCGGGATGTCCTTGTGCGTGGGGCTGTCCACCCGGTCGCGGGTCAGCGCGTCGAACTTGATGTCCCGGCTCTGGACCTTCGCCACGGCCATCTCCGCGGCGCTCTCGGCCTCCTCCGGGTAGGACTTGTACACGCTCATGTACTGCTCGCCGGCGACGATCCGCTGCACCGCCGCGAGTTCCGCGTCCTGGCCGGTGATCGGGGGCAGGTCGGTGACGCCGGCGGCCTTGAGCGCCTGGACGATGCCGCCCGCCATGCCGTCGTTGGCGGAGTAGACCGCGGCGATGTTCCCCGCGCCGATCGCGTTGATCGCCTCGGTCATGTTCGCCTGGGCGTTCTCCGGCTTCCAGTCCTTGGTGTCGAAGGACTTGGCGATCGTCACCTTGCCCTTGAGCTCGGACAGCGCGCCCGCCTTGAACTGCTTGGCGTTCGGGTCGGTCGGCGAGCCGTTCATCATCACGATCTTGTCGGTGACGCTCAGGTCGTCCCCGAAGTACTCCAGCAGGGAGCGGCCCTGGACCTCGCCCACCAGCCCGTTGTCGAAGGAGATGTACGCGTCGATCGGGCCCTCGGCCAGCCGGTCGTAGGCGATGACCGGGATGCCCGCCTCCTTGGCCTTCTCCACACTGCTCGCGATGGCCTTCGCGTCGACCGCGTCGAGCACGATGACGTCGACCTTGCTGTCGATCATCTCCTGCATCTGGCTCGCCTGCTTGTCGGCGTCCGCCTCGGCGTTGGCGTACTCGACCTTGCCCTCGTCGTGGGTGAGGGACTCCACCTTCTTCTTGAAGATGGGGTAGTCGAACGTCTCGTACCGGGTGTTGGCCTTCTCCGGGAGCAGCAGCCCGACGGTGAGGTCGTTCCCCCTGGTCGGGCTCGCGTCGTCGCTGCTCCCCGCCGCGTTGAGCACGCCGCATCCGGCGAGCATGACGGACATGGAGGTGGCGGCCACGGATATGGCGATACGACGCATGCGAGGGCTCACTTCAGGTGCGTTCTGGACGTGGGCACAACTTTGTGGCCCATGTGACTGAAAAGCCAACGCTTTCGCCACCACTTCAGTCAAGACCAGCCACTTAACGAGATGGACACATCACGGTGCGCCGAACTCGTGAGGGATCCGCGAACGACCGGCGGGGATCCGACGGCCCCGCGCGCACGCCCCCCTCACGGACGCGCGCGCACACGACGAGGGGCCCGGGGGTCGTCCCGACCCCCGGGCCCCTCGCGGTACTTCGCCGCCGCGTCAGTCCGACTGCTGCTGCCGCTTCGGCCGCCACACCACCAGCGCGCTGGTCTGCTGCACCTCCTGGTACGGCACCAGGTCGCGGCGGTACGAGGCGTGCACCGCCGCCTCGCGCTGACGCATCGCCGCCGCCGCGCCGTCGAGGGCGTCCTCCAGTTCGACCACGCGGGCCTGGAGGGCGGCGACCTGGTTCTCCAGTTCGATGATGCGCTTGATCCCGGCCAGGTTGATGCCCTCGTCCTGCGACAACTGCTGCACCTGGCGGAGCAGCTCGATGTCGCGGGCCGAGTAGCGGCGGCCCCGGCCGGCGGTGCGGTCCGGCGACACGAGCCCCAGACGGTCGTACTGACGCAGGGTCTGCGGGTGCAGGCCGGAGAGCTGGGCCGCCACCGAAATGACGTAGACCGGGGTGTCCTGGGTCAGTTCGTACGGGTTGCGTCGACGGCCGTCCATCTGAATCAAGCTCCCTTCGCGGCCTGGAACAGCTCCGCCCGCGGGTCCTCGCCCGCGGTCGCCTCGCGATACGCCTCCAGCGCGTCACGAGCCTTCCCCGACAGGTCCTTGGGAACACTCACCTCCACGGTGACCAGCAGATCGCCGCGGGTGCCGTCCTTGCGGACCGCGCCCTTGCCCCGCGCCCGCATGGTGCGGCCGTTGGGCGTGCCCGGCGGCAGCTTCAGCGTGACCGGGGGACCACCGAGCGTCGGGACCCGGATCTCCCCGCCGAGCGCCGCCTCGGGATAGGTGACCGGGACGGTGACGGTGAGGTTGTCGCCCTTGCGGCCGAACACCGGGTGGGTGCCGACGTGCACGACGACGTACAGATCGCCCGCCGGACCGCCGCGCTCGCCCGGTGCGCCCTTGCCGCGCAGCCGGATCCGCTGGCCGTCGCTGACGCCCGCGGGGATGCGCACCTGCATGGTCCTCGAGGACTTGGCCCGGCCGCTGCCCTTGCAGACGTCGCAGGGGTCCTCCGCGATCAGACCGCGGCCCTTGCAGTCCGGGCAGGGGTCGGTGAGCGAGAAGCCCCCGCCGGAGCCCCGCGCCACCTGACCGGTGCCGACGCAGGTCGGGCACACGCGTGGCGTGCCGTTCTTGTCGCCGGTGCCCGAACAGGCCTTGCAGGCCGCCTGCGAGGACATCCGCAGCGGGACGGTCGCGCCCTCGGTCGCCTCGGTGAAGCTGAGGGTGACCTCGGACTCGATGTCCTGGCCGCGCCGGGGCTGGGTGCGGGTGGTGCCCGCACCGCCACGGTTGAACAGGCCCCCGAAGACGTCACCGAGGCCGCCGCCGAAGCCGCCGCCCGCGCTCTGCCCGGCGGCCTGGCCGCCGAACAGGTCGCTCAGGTCGAAGTTGAACGAGCCGCCGCCCGCTCCCGGCCCCGGGCGGAAACCGCCGTTGCCGAAGAGCGCGCGGGCCTCGTCGTACTCCTTGCGCTTCTTGGGGTCGCCGAGGACGTCGTTCGCCTCGGAGATCTCCTTGAACCGCTCCTCCGCCTTGGCGTTGCCCTTGTTGGCGTCCGGGTGGAACTCGCGGGCGAGCTTCCGGTACGCCTTCTTGATCTCGGCCTCGGTGGCGTCCTTGGGGACGCCGAGGACCTTGTAGTAGTCCTTCTCGATGAAGTCCTTGGTGCTCATCCCCGACGTCCCTCCTTTCCTGCGTCAGCTATCGCGTCAGCCCTCCTCCGGGCCACCGCTCTCCTTGTTCTCCGCCGTGTCCGCCGCCTCGGTGCCCTCCTCGGCCGGCTTGACCGTCTGCGCGCCGGGCTGCGGTTCGGCCACGGCCACCCGCGCGGGGCGGATGGTGCGCTCGCCGATGCGGTACCCGGGCTGCAGGATCGCCACGCACGTCGTCTCGGTGACGTCCGGGGCGTAGGAGTGCATCAGGGCCTCGTGGATCGTCGGGTCGAAGGGCTCGCCCTCCTTGCCGAACTGCTGCAGGCCCATCTTCGCCAGCGTGGACTCCAGCGACTCGGCGACGGACTTGAACCCGCCGACCACCTCGCCGTGCTCCCGCGCGCGGCCGATGTCGTCGAGCACGGGCAGGAGCTCGGTCAGGAGGTTCGCGACGGCGACCTCCTTGACCGCGATCCGGTCGCGCTCGACCCGGCGGCGGTAGTTCTGGTACTCGGCCTGGAGGCGCTGCAGGTCCGCGGTGCGCTCCCCGAGCGCGGTGCGCACCTGGTCCAGCTGGGCCGTCAGGGCCGCGGTCTGGTCCGTGTCCCCGGCCGGGGCCGCCGCCTCCTCCGCGGAGGGGGTGGGGGCGGCCTTCGGCTCGGCGTCGTCGGAGGGGGCGCCGGAGGGGACGTCGGGCTGCTGCGACTGCTCGTCGAAGCCCGGGGTCTCCTCGGTCACGCCGCACCGTCCTTACGGTCCTCGTCGACGATCTCGGCATCGACGACGTCGTCGTCCGCCTTGGCCTCACCGGCGCCGGCGGAGGCGCCGCCGGCCGCCTGGGCGCCCTGGGCGTCGGCGTACATGGCCTGGCCCAGCTTCTGGGAGACGGCCGCGACCTTCTCCGTGGCGGTGCGGATCTCGGCGGTGTCGTCGCCCTTGAGCTTCTCCTTCAGCTCGGCGACGGCGGCCTCGACCTCGGACTTGACGTCACCGGGGACCTTGTCCGCGTTGTCCGCGAGGAACTTCTCGGTCTGGTAGACGAGCTGCTCGCCCTGGTTGCGGGACTCGGCGGCCTCGCGGCGCTTGTGGTCCTCCTCCGCGTAGCGCTCGGCCTCCTCGCGCATGCGGTCGACCTCTTCCTTCGGGAGCGAGGAGCCGCCGGTGACGGTCATCTTCTGCTCCTTGCCGGTGCCGAGGTCCTTCGCCGTGACGTGCATGATGCCGTTGGCGTCGATGTCGAAGGAGACCTCGATCTGCGGGACGCCGCGCGGCGCCGGCGGCAGACCGGTCAGCTCGAACATGCCGAGCTTCTTGTTGTACGCCGCGATCTCGCGCTCGCCCTGGTAGACCTGGATCTGCACCGACGGCTGGTTGTCCTCGGCCGTGGTGAAGATCTCGGAGCGCTTCGTCGGGATCGTGGTGTTGCGCTCGATCAGCTTGGTCATGATGCCGCCCTTGGTCTCGATGCCGAGGGACAGCGGGGTGACGTCGAGCAGCAGGACGTCCTTGACCTCGCCCTTGAGGACACCGGCCTGGAGCGCGGCGCCGATGGAGACGACCTCGTCCGGGTTGACGCCCTTGTTGGCCTCCTTGCCGCCGGTCAGCTCCTTGACGAGCTCGGCGACGGCGGGCATGCGGGTGGAGCCGCCGACCAGGACGACGTGGTCGATCTCGTTGACGGAGATGCCGGCGTCCTTGATGACGTTGTGGAACGGCGTCTTGCAGCGCTCCAGCAGGTCCGCGGTCAGCTGCTGGAACTGGGCGCGGGTCAGCTTCTCGTCGAGGTGCAGGGGGCCCTCGGCGGAGGCGGTGATGTAGGGGAGGTTGATCGTGGTCTCGGTGGACGAGGACAGCTCGATCTTCGCCTTCTCGGCGGCCTCGCGCAGACGCTGCAGCGCCATCTTGTCCTTGGCCAGGTCCACGCCGTGGCCCGACTGGAACTGCTTGACCAGGTAGTCGACGACGCGCTGGTCCCAGTCGTCACCACCGAGGTTGTTGTCACCGTTGGTGGCCTTCACCTCGACGACGCCGTCGCCGATCTCCAGCAGGGAGACGTCGAAGGTACCGCCACCGAGGTCGAAGACGAGGATGACCTGCTCGTCCTTGTCGAGGCCGTACGCCAGGGCGGCGGCGGTCGGCTCGTTGACGATGCGCAGCACGTTCAGACCGGCGATCTCGCCGGCCTCCTTGGTCGCCTGGCGCTCGGCGTCGTTGAAGTACGCCGGGACGGTGATGACCGCGTCGGTCACCTTCTCGCCCAGGTAGGCCTCGGCGTCCCGCTTCAGCTTCTGCAGCACGAAGGCGCTGATCTGCTGCGGGTTGAAGGGCTTGCCGTCGAGCTCGATCTTCCAGTCGGTGCCCATGTGGCGCTTGACCGACCGGATGGTCCTGTCGACGTTGGTCACGGCCTGGCGCTTGGCCACCTCACCGACCAGCACCTCGCCGTTCTTGGCGAAGGCGACGACGGACGGCGTGGTCCTGGCACCCTCGGCGTTGGTGATGACGGTGGGCTCCCCGCCCTCCAGAACGCTGACGACGGAGTTAGTCGTGCCCAGGTCGATGCCGACCGCACGTGCCATTTCGATTCCTCCAGCTGACTTGAGTGGAACGGACTCAAGCATGCCTGACGCCCGGCGCAGGGTCAACAGAGCTGAGTCGGGCAGACTCAACTCTTATCTGTTCCTTACGCGCAACCGCTCGCTGACCTGCGCGGACGCGGTCGAACAGCGTTGACGAGGCGGAAAAACGGGGGTGACGGAGACCCGTACCAGCGCCAGGACCGCCACCGCGGCCACCCCCGCGACCCACAGCACCGCGCCCCCGGACGCCCATCCGGTGTGCGCGCACACCCCGACCAGTACCCCGCCCAGCGCACCGGCGCCCAGCAGGACGGTCACCGCGTGCGGGGCGAGCCCGAGCCGCCGCAGCCGGTGCCCCAGGTGGTCCGGACCGCCGCCCACCAGGGGCCGCCGGGCCGGCCACCGCGCGAGGACCACCAGCGCGACGTCGGCGCACGCCACGGAGGCCAGCGCGAACAGCACCCCGGCGCTCGGCCCCGCCGCGTGCCCGGCCCGCACGGACACCGCCGCCGCGGCGAGCACGAACCCCGCGAACAGCGAGCCGCACGCGCCGAGGGCGGCCCGCGCGGGGTGCCAGTTGTGGACGAGGAACCCGGCCAGCGCGGCGGCCAGCACGCTCAGCAGCACCGCGATCCCGTCCCTCAGCTCGGCCGCCGCGCAGGCCGCCACCCCGAACGCGGTCACCACCCCCACCGTGCCGGCCAGCCCGTCCGCGTGGTCGAGCCCCCGGAAGGCTGCGGTGAGGCCCACGATCCACCCCACGGCGAGCAGCCCGCCCGGCACCCCGGTCCGCTCGTACGGCACCACCGTCGCCGCCGCCACGGCCGCACCGGCGAGCGGGATCCACCACCGCAGCCGCCACACGTCCGCCGCCAGCCCGAGCGCGCCGACACAGGCCCCGGCCACCAGCAGCCTGCCGACCCCGGTGCCGAGCGGTGCGATCCCGGCCGCGTCCCCGGCGGCCGCGACCAGGCCGGTCACCAGCGCGACGGTCACTCCCCCGGACAACGGCACCGCCCGCCGGCGCCTGCGGTCCAGGGCGCCGAGGCGCAGGGCGGGGAACCGGAGCAGTTCCGTGAGGAGGGCGGCGAGGAGCAGGGCGGTGGTGGCGGCGGCGATCCCGTAGAGCACGGATATAAGTTAGGGGCATATGTACCGATCGGGCGTGAATAACACGATCGGATCCGAGGCGCCACCCGGGCGCCGCCGGGGCACCTCCTCAGGCAACCCTCAGCGACTCAGATCACCCCGCGCCCGGCTACAGTGCGGCTGAGGATGGGGGTACTCTCGAACAGACTGAATAAGTTACCGCTTAGTAATTTCGGGGAAGCCGTACGGGAGCCCCCGACGAAACCCCTCGCAGGCCCGAGGAGCCCCCATGCAACTCGCCGCGATCATCGTGTCGCTGGTCCTGACCGTGGTCGGCGTTGCGCTGCTCGCACGCGCGATCGGCCAGTTCGTCCGGTACTTCAAACTGGGCCAGCCGGTCCCCGCCGGCACCCGGACCGACAATCCCTACCAGCGCAGTGTGACCCTGGTGAAGGAGTTCCTCGGCCACACGCGCATGAACCGGTGGGGAATCGTCGGCGTCGCCCACTGGTTCGTGGCCGTCGGCTTCCTGACGCTGCCGCCGACGATCGTCACCGCCTACGGCCAGCTCTTCCAGGCCGACTGGACGCTGCCGGTGCTCGGCGGCTTCCTGCCGTACGAGATGTACATCGAGTTCATCGGCGCGATGACCACCCTGGGCATCGCCGTGCTGATGGTGATCCGCCTGCTGAGCCTGCCCTCGCGGCCGGGCCGCAAGTCGCGGTTCGCCGGCTCGAAGATGGGCCAGGCGTACTTCGTCGAGTACGTCATCCTCACCATCGGCCTCGCGATCTACGTCCTGCGCGGTCTCGAGGGCGCGATCCACCACGTGGACCACTACGAGGCCGCGTACTTCGCCTCGTACCCCCTGGTCCTCGCCTTCGACGGCCTGTCCGTCGCGACGCTGCAGAACCTGGTCTACCTGTTCGCGATGATCAAGCTGAGCACGACCATGATCTGGATGATCACGGTCTCGCTCAACACCAACATGGGTGTGGCCTGGCACCGCTTCCTGGCCTTCCCGAACATCTGGTTCAAGCGCAACGCCACCGGCGAGACGGCCCTGGGCGCCCTGCAGCCGATGGCCTCGGGCGGCAAGCCGATCGACTTCACCGACCCCGGTGACGACGACGTCTTCGGCGTCTCCCAGGTCGAGCAGTTCTCCTGGAAGGGCCTGCTGGACTTCTCCACCTGCACCGAGTGCGGCCGCTGCCAGTCGCAGTGCCCCGCCTGGAACACCGGAAAGCCCCTCTCCCCCAAGCTCCTGATCATGTCCCTGCGCGACCACGCGCACGCCAAGGCCCCCTACCTGCTGGCCGGCGGCGGCAAGACCATGGAGGGCGAGGAGAAGGCCTCGGAGGAGCAGCTGGCCGGCGTCCCGGCGGCCGCCCTCGCCGAGGCCGAGCGCCCGCTGATCGGCACCGTCGAGGAGAACGGCGTCATCGACCCGGACGTGCTGTGGTCCTGCACCACCTGCGGCGCCTGCGTCGAGCAGTGCCCGGTGGACATCGAGCACGTCGACCACATCGTCGACATGCGCCGCTACCAGGTCATGATCGAGTCGGCGTTCCCGTCCGAGGCGGGCACGATGCTCAAGAACCTGGAGAAGAAGGGCAACCCCTGGGGCCTGGCCAAGAAGCAGCGCCTGGAGTGGACCAAGGAGGTCGACTTCGAGGTCCCGGTCGTCGGCAAGGACATCGAGGACCTGACCGAGGTCGAGTACCTGTACTGGGTCGGCTGCGCCGGCGCCCTGGAGGACCGCGCCAAGAAGACCACCAAGGCCTTCGCGGAGCTGCTGCACATGGCGGGCGTCAAGTTCGCGATCATGGGCGGCGACGAGAAGTGCACCGGCGACTCCGCCCGCCGCCTGGGCAACGAGCCCCTGTTCCAGGAGCTCGGCATGGAGAACGTCATGTCGCTGAACGCGGCGTTCGGCGAGGAGACGGACGACGACGGCAAGGTCACGCCCGAGTCGAGGAAGCCCAGGTCGGCGAAGAAGATCGTCGCCACCTGCCCGCACTGCCTCAACACGCTCGGCAACGAGTACCCGCAGCTCGGCGGCGACTACGAGGTCATCCACCACACCCAGCTGCTCCAGCACCTGGTCGACGAGGGCCGGCTGATCCCGGTCACCCCGGTCGAGGGCATCATCACCTACCACGACCCGTGCTACCTGGGCCGCCACAACAAGATCTACACGCCCCCGCGCGAGATCATCGGCAAGGTCCCGGGCATCCGCAACGAGGAGATGCACCGCCACAAGGAGCGCGGCTTCTGCTGCGGCGCCGGCGGCGCGCGGATGTGGATGGAGGAGCGGATCGGCAAGCGCATCAACAACGAGCGCGTCGACGAGGCCCTCTCCCTCAACCCGGACATCGTCTCCACCGCCTGCCCGTTCTGCCTGGTCATGCTGACCGACTCGGTCAACGGCAAGAAGAACGAGGGCAAGGCCAAGGAGTCCGTCCAGGTCGTCGACGTCGCCCAGCTGCTGCTGGAGTCCGTCAAGACCCCGGCCGGCCCGGCGGGCGACGAGGAGAGCGAGAGCGCCCCGGAGCCCGAGCCGGTGAAGTGATCCCGGCACCGCGAGGATGAAGGGGGCCGTCCGACCGGACGGCCCCCTTCGTCATGTCCACGTACAACCCTCCGGACCCTCCACGGGTCTCCTGAGCGGTGATCACCCGGTGAACCCGGGGTCAATACAGGACGAACACGGGTGACCCACCGCATCGGCACGGGACGCCGCAGCCGGCGGCCGTCCCGCACACGGCAGGAGACCCATGCGCAAGAAGATCGGCACCACCCTGGCGACCGCCACCGCGGTCGCGCTCACCGGCGGCCTGCTCGTCGCCGCGGCCGGGCCCGCGGCCGCCGCCCCGGGCCTCGACAGCGACTTCGACGGCGACGGCTACCGGGACGTCGCCGTCACCGCGCCCCTGGCCACCGTGGGCGGCAGGAACGCCGCCGGCGCCGTCACGATCCTCTACGGCTCCCCGGACGGCGCCGGCGCGCACAGGATCCAGTCCCTCACCCAGGACAGCGCGGGCGTCCCGGGCGCCGCCGAGAAGGACGACCAGTTCGGCGCCCACACCGCCCCGGGCGACTTCAACGGCGACGGCTACGCCGACCTGGCCGTGGGCGCCCCGGGCGAGGACTCCGGCTCGGACGCCGACGGCGGCACCGTGGTCATCCTGTGGGGCGGCTCCGGCGGGCTGTCCGGCGGCACCACGGTCTCCGACCCCTCCCGCTCCAGCCACGACTGGTTCGGCCAGGTGGTCGCGGCCGGCGACTACGACGGCGACGGCCGGGCCGACCTCGCGATCGCCTCGGACATCGACAAGGTCGACATCTACCGCGGCGGCTTCACCAGGACGGGCTCCACCGGCGGCCGGTACGCCGTCACGACGCCCGTCCTCAAGGTGAAGGGCATCGACATCTTCAACCTCACCCCGGGCGACATCGACTCCGACGGCCGCACCGACCTGGTCGTGGACGGCTACGAGGGCGACAGCGACGGCGAGTACTCGTACAACGCCAACTACTGGCTGCCCGGCTCCTCCTCCGGCACGACCACCTCCGGCGCCCGGAAGCTCCCCGCCGGCGTCATCTCCGACATCGGCGACGTGAACGGCGACGGCCACGGCGACATCGTCATCGGCAACCAGTGGGACGCCGGCGCGAACAGCGCCGGCGCCGCCAAGGGCGGGGCCGTGGAGATCGTCTACGGGACGCCGTACGGTCCCGAGGGCGGTGTCGAGACCATCAGCCAGAACACCGCCGGCGTGCCCGGCAGCAACGAGACCGGTGACGGCTTCGGCTACGAGGTCTCCCTCGGCGACATCAACGGCGACGGCCACGACGACCTCGTCATCGGCGCGCCGGGCGAGGACCTGGGCGGGGTCGAGGACGCCGGCATGGTCTCCGTGGTCTACGGCTCCAGCGGCGGCCTCTCCGACGCCGGCTCCCAGTCCCTGCACCAGGACACCCCGGGCGTCCCCGGCGGCAACGAGGAGGGCGACGGATTCGGCGGCGAGGTCCTCCTCTCCGACGTCACCGGCGACGGCAAGGCCGACCTGACCGTCGGCATGCCGTGGGAGAACTCCTCCGACGGCTACGCCGTCGCCTTCGACTCCGACGGCTCGAAGATCGGCACCACCGGACGCGGCATCGGCCTGACCCAGGCCGGCCTGTCCCCGGCGGGCCACCCGCTGTTCGGCCTCCACGTCAACGGCTGATCCACCCCGGCCCGCGCGAGCACGCCGCGGGCCGGGACCGGCGTGACGACGAAGAACGCGGCCAGCCACGGACCCGCCCCGTCGGGCGTCCGGTGCCGCAGTGACGTGAGCGCGCCGTCCGTCCTGCGGAGGACCGGCCCCCGGGGAGCCCCTACGGAGGACGGACAGCCGAACCGACCACCCCTTAGGGGATGTCACAGCTCGGCCGCAAACCCGGGCCCGGAAGCCGGGGTCCCGCACGTCGTCTCCCGGGACCAGGTACGTTCGAAGGCGTGGCTGGATTCAGGATCGGACGCGGCCGGGACAACAACGGCGCTCCTCACGCGCGACCGCAACACCCCCCGTACGGACAGCAGACGCCGCAGGGGCCGTCGTACGGCTACCCGCAGGCGCCTCAGCCGTACCCGCAGCAGCCCTCGTACGGCAGCGGCGGCGGCAGCCCCTGGCCGCACGCGAACGGCGGGCCCGCAGGACCGGGCGCCGGTCACGGCGGTCACGGCGAACCCGAGTACTTCGGCGACGGCGGACACCCGCACGGCGCCCAGGGCCCGCACGACCCGTACGCGGCCAACAACCCGGGCCACACCCAGGCGTTCGCGATCGGCGAGGACCCCTACACCCAGGGCGACACCTACCGCGCCGGCTCCGCCCCGCCCCCCGGTCCGATCGGCCCCCGCCTGCACTGGAAGGACCTGCTCAAGGGCATCGTCCTGTCCCCCTCCCGGACGTTCCTCCAGATGCGCGACTACACGATGTGGGTCCCCGCCCTCATCGTCACCTTCCTCTACGGCCTGCTCGCCGTCTTCGGCTTCGACGGCGCCCGCGAGGACGCGATCAACGCCACCCTGTCGAACGCCGTCCCGATCGTCCTGACGACGGCCGTCGCGATGGTGCTCAGCGCCTTCGTCCTCGGCGTGGTCACCCACACCCTGGCCCGCCAGCTCGGCGGCGACGGCGCCTGGCAGCCCACGGTCGGCCTCTCCATGCTGGTCATGTCCCTCACGGACGCCCCCCGCCTGGTCTTCGCCATGTTCGCGGGCGGCGACGCCGCCTTCGTCCAGCTCCTCGGCTGGGCCACCTGGGTGGCGGCCGGCGCCCTGCTCACCGTGATGGTCAGCCGCTCCCACGACCTCCCCTGGCCGAAGGCCCTGGGCGCGTCGGCGATCCAGCTGGTCGCGCTGCTGTCGATCGTGAAGCTGGGCACGTTCTGACCCCGAGCCGCACAAGTCGCACGAGAAGGGGGCTCCCGACCACCGGGAGCCCCCTTCTTCCTGCCGCCTGCCCGGTCCTCCCGCGCTAGGCGTCGAGCACCTGCCCCGCCCGCCGGACGACGGGCGGCTGGACGGACCAGGGGAAGTTGATCCACGCGTCGGTCCGCTTCCAGACGTACTCGCACTTCACCAGCGACTGCGTCTTCTCGTAGACCACGGCGCTGCGCACCTCGGCGACGGTGTCGAGGCAGAAGTCGCGCACGAGCTTGAGCGTCTTGCCGGTGTCGGCGACGTCGTCCGCGATCAGCACCTTCTTGTCGGTGAAGTCGATGGCGTTGGGCACGGGCGCGAGCATGACCGGCATCTCGAGCGTGGTCCCCACGCCGGTGTAGAACTCGACGTTCACCAGGTGGATGTTCTTGCAGTCGAGCGCGTAGGCGAGTCCGCCGGCGACGAAGACACCGCCGCGCGCGATGCTCAGCACTATGTCCGGCCGGTACCCGTCGTCGGCGACGGCCTGCGCGAGCTCGCGCACGGCCACTCCGAACTGCTCGTAGGTCAGGTTCTCCCGCACGTCGCTCACGTCACTCACGCCACTCGTGTCATCAACGTCACTCACGCCGCTCACACCTGCGTCCGGTGGAAGTTGAGGTAGGACCGCGAGGCGGTGGGTCCGCGCTGCCCCTGGTACCGGGACCCGTACCGCTCGCTGCCGTACGGGAACTCGGCGGGCGAGCTGAGCCGGAACATGCACAGCTGGCCGATCTTCATCCCGGGCCACAGCTTGATCGGCAGGGTCGCGAGGTTGCTGAGCTCGAGGGTGACGTGCCCGGAGAACCCGGGGTCGATGAACCCGGCGGTGGAGTGGGTGACGAGCCCGAGCCGCCCCAGCGAGCTCTTCCCCTCCAGCCGCGACGCGAGGTCGTCGGGCAGCGTGACGACCTCGTACGTGCTGGCCAGCACGAACTCGCCCGGGTGCAGGATGAACGGTTCGTCCCCCTCCGGCTCCACGAGCCGGGTCAGGTCCGCCTGCTCGACGGACGGGTCGATGTGGGGGTACCGGTGATTCTCGAACACCCGGAAGAAGCGGTCGAGGCGTACGTCGATGCTGGACGGCTGCACCATGGATTCGTCGTAGGGATCGATCCGCACCCGCCCGGCGTCGATCTCGGCCCGGATGTCCTTGTCTGAGAGAAGCACGCCCCGAGGATACGCAAGGCGCGCGGACCGGCCACAATCGCTCCGCTCCACGCGCCCGCGCCCTCTGTCTCTCCGCTCTCCCGCGCCCCCCGCTACCGCTTCTGGAGGGCCACCGGCACGACGCTGCGGAGCCGCGCACAGCGCGGACACCGCAGCAGCCGGCCGGGGCCGAGCCGCTCGGCCTGCTGCATCGGGAACGAGGTGGCGGTGAACACGTGCCCATCGGCACAGCGGACGACGGTGCGCTCCATCAAGTCCAAGAGTCCCTTCCCCAAGAGCCGCGTCTGGCTTGCTGCCCTGACGACAAAAGCCACATTACGGGATCAAAGGAACGCCCCTCCAGGCGGCACTCCGGACCCGCCCGGCCCCTCCACCGTACGCCCCAACTTCTGCCCCCCGCAGCCACATCCATCCCCTGAGAACCCGTCAGGCCCCCGGGCTGGAACACCGGGGGCCTGACATGGGGTAGAGTGAGCGGGCGTCCGGACACCGCTCGCGTGCGGCGGGGTCCTGGATCTTGCGCGGGTGTAGTTTAATGGTAGAACATCAGCTTCCCAAGCTGAGAGCGCGAGTTCGATTCTCGTCACCCGCTCCAAAGAGAAACCCCAGGTCAGCGGCCTGGGGTTTGTTGATTGTCTAGACCATTTTGAGGGCTTCGCGCCCTCCGCGTGCCCTGAGTCGCGGGAATGTGCCCACCGAAGGGGTATCGGAGGGTAAGCCCTGACGGCATGTCAGGGATGTGTCTCGAATGGTGAGATGCATTTCCTGTGTCCCGCATCACTTCCTGCGCTCTTGCAGGTGGAGTCGCGTACGCAAAGCACGACCGGACAGGCAAATGCGGAGCCCCCTACTCTGGCCTTGCCTGGAAGCACTCCCCAGGGGACAGGCAGAGGCTCCCACCAGCAGGCTGCGCGAGCCGGACGCGAGGTGGCGGTGGCCGAGCACGCTGAGCGACAGAGCCCGAGCTGTGCGTGTTCCTCCGATCTTCGTCGGAGACCCGAGCGTCAGCATCCTGCAGCTCCAGAAGCATCCCCGTCGATCTCAGCGAACCTCGACACCACGTCCGTCGCCGAGCTGGACATCTCACCGCGTACGCCGATAAGCGCGGTCTCGCCGGAGATACCGCACCCGCGCCACCCGATCACTGCAGTGACGGCGGGCCGTCGACCTCCACGGGAGGCGATGCGCATGCTCCCACCCCGGGGATGGCGTGCCTGCACAGCCGTGACCACCCCGGCCTTCGCGCGCTAGCCACGCCCTAGTCGTCACCCCAACCACCCACATCGCCCAGCAGCCGAGCCGGTCGCGACTCGGCTGAGAGAACAGGGCCGACACCGGTGACGGACGCGCGGGGCCCCCTCCCGGCCACCCGTGTATAGAACGGTCCCGTGACCACATCGGAATCACCGGTCCCCGCCGTAGGACCAGGCTTGCGGGGCCGTCTGCGCCCCTGGCCCTCGCCGCCGCGCTGACCGGCTGCGGACATCCTGATGCGGGACGCTGTGTGCACGATCAGTGAACCTGGTGGCGGGTTCCACCACGGGCGACGGCGTGCGTTCCGGGCCGAAAGCATCCGGCCAGGCGCGCGAGGACCCCATGCCGAGGCACGCTTCCCAAGGTGCCACCGCGGTCGTGGTGGCAGGGGACATGTACATCATCCACACGCACGGCACCGCTGCCGACCCAGACGTGCCCTAGGCCCCCGAGACCAGATCCGGGGACGCGGGCGTGGTCGGCCGAAAGCCGTCCTGTCGAGGTCCGGGCGGTCTTAGCGTCGTACCGTGACCACTGTTGACAACACCGCCTACCGGTACCGCACCGCCGTCCCCGAGGACGCGGAGGCCATCGAGGCCCTGGATGGCTCCTTCACCACCGACACGGTCTTCCAGGTGACCGTCACCGACGACGGGTTCTCCCTGCGGGAGATTGCGGTGGACCCTCCCCTGACGAAGGTGTTTCCCGAGGACGAGTACGACGGGGAGGACGGCGACGACGGGGATTCCCGCACCTTCGTCGCCCACGGGGCCGCCGGTGACCTGGCCGGGTTCGTCGCCGTGTCGTATTCCGGATGGAACCGTCGGCTGACCATCGAGGACATCGAGGTCGCTCCGGAGCACCGGGGCCGGGGGGTCGGCCGCGCGCTGATGGGGCTCGCGGTGGAGTTCGCCCGTGAGCGGGGAGCCGAGCACCTCTGGCTGGAGGTCACCACCGTCAACGCGCCGGCGATCCACGCCTACCGGCGGATGGGCTTCGCCTTCTGCGGGCTGGACATCACCCTCTACGACGGCACGCCCTCCGAGGGCGAGCAGGCGCTCTACATGAGCATGCCCTGCCCCTGAGCGGACAGCAGGCGGCACACGGACGGGGCGGACCCGTCGCCCGGCGCGATCGTGACAGTCAGCAGCCAGGCCGGGTCTGCGTCCGGGGCCGGAGCCCGCTCGTACCACTCCACGCGCGCGTCAAGCAGCCGACAGCCCGCCATCCGTCGGGTGGCGTACCACCTCTGGAAAGGCTCGGAGCGCCACACCGCGAGCGGGACGGCCCGCTCGCCTCCGGTGCGGTGGGAGCCGTGGCCCACGGCGCGCAGGGCCGCTCCCGCCGCCCCCTGGAGGGTGCGCTCCACCGGCACCCCGAACGCCTCGGCGAAGTGCAGGAGGTACGCCATGCGTTCGGCTTCCGGCGGCGCACCGAGCACCGCCCGGCCCGAGTCGTACCACGCCCCCCACTTGATGTTGGAGACCAGCCCGGGGAGCCGGTTCATCTCCCGGGGGATCCAGAACAGGACCACGTCCGAGCGGCGCATGGCCTCCTCCTCCCAGACGATCTGGTCCGCGTAGGGCGGATAGGACCTGCCCGCGGCGGGCTCCGGCAGGAAGACCGCCAGTCGTCCCGGGCCCTTCCACGCGGTGCGCAGAGCGGCGACCGCGGACGGGCGCCAGGACGGCTTCCCGGGGTCGGTGGGGGTGGGCCCGCAGAGGTACACGGCCGCTTCCCAGGACTCGGGCTGCTCCTGGCCGACGTACGTCACCTCGACCGAGGCGGGGGCTTCGAGGAGGGGCTCAGTGGACATGGGACGCTCCGGTGTCGGTCGTGGGGAGGGTGGCGAGGAAGTCGAGAAGGACGGTGTTGAAGGCGTCGGGACGTTCCAGGAAGCCGAGGTGGCCGGTGTCCGCCAGCTGCGTGTAGCGGGCGCCGGGTATCGCCGCGGCCACCTCACGGCTCAGGTAGGCGGGGGCCAGCACGTCGTCGGCGAAGCCCACCACCAGCAGCGGCGTGGTGATTCCCGCGTACGCGGCCAGCCGGTCGGGAGCGGGCGAGCGCGGGCGGTGCGCGCCGACGGAGGTACTGCTGAGCGCGGCGATCTCGAACAAGTCCAGCCATTCTGCGACCGCACCCTCGTCCGCCAGGGTCCTGGGGGAGAGGTTCTGCACCAGCTGCACGAACGCCTGGTACTCCGGCGGCAGCCGACTGCCCGCCTCGGCGTACGCGGCCTCGGCGCGGGCCAGCGCGTCGCCGACCGCGTCGGGCCGTCCCCGCGTCGCGGCCAGCACAGCGCCGCTCGCCAGATGCGGATCGGTGAGAAGCAGTTCCTGTATCGCCATGGCTCCCAGGGAGTGGCCGACCAGCGGGCAGGGCGGCAGCTCCAGCGCGGTGAGGAGTTGCCGTACCGCAGTGGCCAGTTCGCCGACGCAAGAGCCGGCGGTGTCGTGGTCGAAGGTGATCACCTGGTGACCCGCCGCGGTGAGCGCGGGCACCTGGTGGTGCTCCCAGATCCGGCCGGTGCCACCCGCGCCGGCGACCAGGACCACCGGCCGCCCGGAGCCGTGGACCGTGTACGCCGTCCCGCCGCTCACCGGGCCATCCTCCGCAGCGCGGTCTGCGTCCACGCCGGGCGGCCCGTGTCCAGGCCGCGCAGCGCCACATGGACCCAGATGAAGGACGCCCGGGCCAAGATGTGCGACCGCATGCCGGCGGGTACCTCGCCGCCCGCCGCCCGATAGGCGTCCAGGAGGCGGTCGAGGACGTCCGGGCCGCCGGCATAGAGCATGTCGACGAAGTCCGCCGCCGGATCGCCGATGCCGGCGTTCGCCCAGTCCAGCAGGGCCGACAGGGCCGGGGGGCCGGACGGGGGATGTTCGACCAGGGTGTGGCCCGGGTGCACGTCGCCGTGGACGAGCACCAGGCGGTCGGGCCACAGACGGTCGTCGTCCAGCCACTTCTGCCAGCGGCGCACCTGGGCGGCGGGAAGCTCCAGTTCGGTCCGGGCCCGGGCCAGCCGGTCCGCGATCTGGGAGCGTACGGCCTCGGGGCAGGCCGGGTGCGGACCCGGGAGTTCCCAAGGGCCGTCCAGAGGCGTGCGGTGCACCGCGGCCAGGCAGTGGGCGAGCGGCTCCAGGTAGCGGTCCGGGTGGGACAGCGGATCCATCGACCAGTCGTAGACCAGGGTGACCGGGTCCTCTGTGCCCGCCGCCTCGCCGGGCAGGCGCGGGTAAGCGACGAGGTCCGGGGTGTGCAACCGCCAGTCGGGAACCGGTACCGGGACCCGGTGGCGAACGGCGCTGAGGACGGCGCCCTCCACGGCCAGCTGGCCGGATGCCTCCGGCCGCCGCGGCTGCCGCAGGATCCAGTACGTGCCGTCCGTGGCGCGGATGTGGGTGACGCGGAAGTCCCAGCCGCTGTCGTCGCTTTGTGCGGACTCCGGTACGAGTGCCACGCCCAGCCTCCGTGAGGCGTACGCGGCCAGCTCGGCGGGTTCCGCGCCCGGAGCCAGGGCGGCGGCGCTCATCGGGCGGCCGCCATGGTGCCCAGGTGGCGGTCCCGGGTCGCGTTCCGGTCCACCTTGCCGGTGTGGGTACGCTCCAGCGTGTCGACAGGCAGGATCAGGCCGGGCACCAGATGCGGCGGCGCCGTCCGCGTCAGCCGGTCGCGGATGCCCGCGGCGACCTCGCCCGGCTCGGCGTCGGGCAACGGGACGAAGAACGCGGCCAGCGAGGAGTGCCCGGCTCGGTCCACCTTGGCGGCCGCGACCGCTGACACTCCCTCGCACCGCCCGATCAGCGCCTCGACATCGAGCAGGTCCACGCGATAGCCGCGGATCTTGACCTGGTGGTCGGAGCGTCCCTTGAACACCAGGACCCCGTCGGCCGCCTCGCCGACCAGGTCCCCTGTGCGGTACCAGCGGACGCCGTCCCGTTCGGTGAAGCGGGCGGCCGTCGCCTCCGGGCTCTCGTGATAGCCGAGGGCCAGCCCGGGGCCGGAGACGTACAACTCGCCCGTCTCGTCGATCCGCTGGCCGACGTGCGGCAGGGGGCGCCCGATGGGCAGGTCTCCGTCCGTCTCCGGCAGTGTGGGGGCGCCCGGTCCGGCGAGTTCCACCGCGTGCGTGACCAGCGCGGTCTCCGTGGAGCCGTACGTGTTGAGCAGCCGTACGTCCTTGGTGCCGGGAAGTCGGCGCCAGCGCTCCAGCATGTCGGCGCGCACCGCTTCCCCGCCGATCACCACCGTGTGCAGGGACGCCGGCAGCCGAGCGTCCTGGCGCAGCAGATCGCCGGTAAGACCGTCCCAGAACCCGGTGGGCAGCACCACGACCGAGAGCTGTTGCTCCTCCACCACCCGCGCGAACCCCTCACGCGCCCCGTCGTCGATCACGAGGGTGGCGCCTGCCGTGAGGGTCGGCAGGATCTCCTCCAGGCTCGTGTCGCCGCCCGCGCCGTGGAAGTGCAGCACGAACTCGCCCTCGCCGATGCCGTACAGGATGCGCAGCGGCGGCACCACCGCCGCCAGCGCCCGGTGCGGGACCACCACTCCCTTCGGCTCGCCGGTGGAGCCAGAGGTGAACAGCACATACGCCGGGTCTTCGGGCCGCGGACCCGGCCGCGGCGGTGCGGGGGGTGTCGCGGACGCCACGGCGGTGGGTGCCCAGCGCGGCCGGATCACCTGCCCGACGGGGGGCTGCCAGCCGGTCTCCGCGGTCGCCACCGCCTCCCGGCAGCCGACCCGTCGCAGGATCGCCTCCAGCCGGGCCTCGGGGTGGTGTGCCTCCAGCGGCACGTACGCCCGTCCCGCCGCCAGCACGCCGAGGATCGCCGCCACGTCACGGGCCGAGCGGTGCACCACGACGCCCACCGGTGGCTGGGGCTCCGCCGTGCGGGGTTCCACGGCGGCGGCGACCTCCAGCACCCAGGCGGCGAAGGTGCCGTAGGTGAAGACGAGACCGTTGTCGACGACGGCTGGCCGGCCCGGATCGTCGCGCGCCCTGTCGAAGAACGGTTCCAGAAATGAGGCTGCGGAGGACTCCATTGTGAACTCCCGTGTTCTGTTGGAATATTGGCGGGTGCGTATTGTTGTGGAAGACGATGTGAAAATACCGATGCGAGACGGCGTGTTATTGAGCGCCGACCTCTACCGCCCGGACACGGCCGAAGCGGTGCCGGTGCTCATCCGGCGGACGCCCTACGGGAGAGCGGGCAGCCCCGGCGGGGCCTCCGTCGACGGCCTGCGGCTGGTCCGCTCGGGATACGCCCTGTTGGTGCAGGACGTCCGTGGCCGGTTCGCCTCCGGCGGCACCTTCGAGCCGTACTGGAACGAGGCCGCGGACGGCGCGGACACCGTCGCATGGGCCGTCGGACAGCCGTGGTGCGACGGCTCGGCGGGCCTGTTCGGCCGCTCCTACGAGGGCATGGCGGCGTTGCTCGCGGCGGCGGAGCGGCCGCCTGGTCTGGCCGCCATCGCCCCGCACGTGGCCGGTTCCGGGTTCGACGAGGGCTGGACCTGGCAGGACGGTGCCTTCCAGCTGGGTTTCCTCCTCTACTGGGTGCTGTACGACCTGCTGCTCAGCGGAGCCGGGCTGGCCGGGCCGGAGTTGTCCGAGGTGGCCGACGCGGTCGACCGGATCGACGCGCTGTACGCGGACCCGGACGCCGCCCGGGACCTCCTCGACCGGCTCGCCCCCTATTACCGGCAATGGATCGAGCACCCTTCCGGACACCCCTACTGGAAGCGCGCCGCACCGCGCGAAGCGTATCCGTCGATAAACATTCCGGTGCTGAATCTGACGGGGTGGTACGACATATTCCTCGCCGGTGCCCTGGAGAATTTCCGGGGAATTCGGGAACAGGGCGTGGAGACGCGTCTGGTGGTCGGCCCCTGGTCCCACTGCGTCACCGGCGGGATCTTTCCCCAGCGCCGTTACGGGCTCGCGGCCGACGAGCGGGAGCTCGACGTCACCGGCCTGCACCTGGACCACTTCGACCGCCATCTGCGCGGGCGGCGGACCGGTGCTGCGACCCCGGAGCCGGTACGGCTCTTCGTCACCGGCGCCGATGAGTGGCGCGCTTTCCCCGACTGGCCGGTCCCCGGCACCGAGGAGTACGTGCTCCACCTGGACGGCCGACGGCTCACGCCCGGACCCGCACCCCGGGCCGCCGGCAGCGACAGGATCCGCCATGACCCGGCCGACCCGGTACCCACCACCGGTGGCGCCACAGCCCTGCCCGGTCAGTTCACCGGCGGCGACTGCGGCCCGCTCGACCAGCGCGAGGTCGAGCGGCGCGGCGACGTCCTGTGCTTCACCGGAGCCCCGCTCACCGCCCCGCTGACCGTGGTCGGCGACACCGTACTGACGGTCTATGTCACTGCGGACGCCGCGGGCGCCGACGTGACCGGCAAGCTCGTCGACGTCTGGCCCGACGGGCGGGCGGAGCTGCTGTGCGACGGTGTCCACCGGCTGTTGCCGGCGCCCGCACCGGCAACAGCGCCGGGGGCGGGCGCCCCGCCCGCCCCCGGCCGACCGGTCAAGGTCACCGTCCGCCTCGGTGCGATCGGCCACATGTTCCGCACCGGCCACCGCGTCCGCCTGGAAATCGCGGCCAGTAACGCACCGCGCTTCGACGTCCATCCTCGGGTGGTCGCGCACCACACGGTCCACCACGGCGGTGACCATCCCTCACGCCTGCTGCTGCCGAGTCTCGTCGGCGGCTGACCCGACGGCCGGGCCGGCGGCGTCCTGGTGGAAGACCGACAGGTCGGTCACCTTCTCGATCCGCCGGCCCGCCTCCCAGTGAGCCCGGCGCAGCCGCCGCAGCTGGGCCTTGGTCAGGCGGGTGCTGTGCTGCGGGATCGACCGCACCATACGCGCCCGCTTGGCCGAGGCTGGGTAGCGGTCCCGCACCCGATACGGGTCGTTGAGCAGATGGTGAGCGGTGCCCACGTGGAAGGCGATCTTCAGCAGCGCGTAGTAAGCCGCGGCGCCCACGCCCTTGTCACGGGCGCAGTGCACCAGGGTCCTGGTCGCCTCGAACACGCGCCACAGCACCGGAACGGCCGGCGTGGTGAACACACCCGTCTCCTGGGCGATGCCCTCGCCGACGCCGTAGCGGAAGTAGCTGCGCATGTTGGCGAAGCCGTGCTGGGCGTCGTGGAAGATCCGGGCCTCGGGCAGGTACACCACGGGGATGCCGGCCAGCTGGAGCCGGAAGTCGAACTCCCGGTCCTCACACCAGTGGATGAGCTCGTCGAAGTGGTAGCCGCCGATGTGGTCGATGATCGCCCTGTTGTAGATGAGCGGAGGGGACAGGGCGCTCACATAGTCGCCCTCGTCGAACTCCCGCACCCGAGCGGTCAGCTTGCTGAGCAGGCCGTCCGACTCCCCGTACACCACCTGGCCCTTGACCACCGGGGCGGTCAGGACGGCGCGGACCATGGCCCGCACGACACCCGGGGCGAAGGTGCAGTCGGAGTCCATCAGGAGCAGGTACTGCCGGTCGGTGGCGGCGGCCCCCGCGTTGTAGGCCGCGCCCAGGTTGCCGACGTCGTCGATCCGGGTGACCGTCAGCGGGCGCGGGTGCTCGTCGATCAGCTTCAGCACGGCGTCACTGGGGCCGTTGAGCGCCAGCACGATCTCGACGTCCTCGTCGATCGATGCGATGCAGTCGGCGATCCGGAGGTCGTCGCGCAGGGCGATGACCACGGCGGTGCGGGCGATCCCCTTCTCGACTGCGACCTCGTCCACCGGGTCGGTGGCCATCCCGTTCTCCCTCGTTTCGTTGGTGTGCGCGCCCAGCGGTCCGCGCGCGGTCGTCGCCGGTGTCGTGGTCATTCCGCCGAAGCCTTGAACCGCAGGGGCAGCGCGCGCAGCGTGCGTTCGGCGATCGCCTCGGCCTCGGCCGGTTCGTCGGCGTACGCGATCACGCCCGCCAGGGGGTCGGTTCCGCCGCGGTAGGGCGGCACCACGATGCCGGGCGCCAGCTCGATGCCCCAGAAGACGTCGTGCACCCCGACACGGCGAGCGACGTCCCGCGGGTTGCCGACCCACTCCACCACCCCGCCGTCCGCCGGCAGGAACCGCTGGACCGCCGCACCGCTGCGGGTGGGACGCAGCTCGGAGAGCTCCAGCGGTTGGCCCAGCGCCAGTCGCACCACGTTGGGCAGTGGGTCCACGCCGGTGGCCAGCCGCATCACCTCGGTGGCGATCCGGGCGCCGGTGAGCCGGCACGTGATTTCCAGGAGCACCACCCGGCCGTCACGGGTGCGCAGGATGTCGGTGTTGATCACCGCCGGGTCCAGGCGCAGGGCCCGAGCCCCGCGCCGTACGGTGTCGGTGACCTCCTCGATCTGCTCGGCGGTGAGCCGGCTGGGGAGAGTGTCGCCGCCCTCGAAGAAGTACGGGGCGAACTCCTCCTTGCGCCCGTACTCCCGGTCGGCGAAACCGAACCGGTGCAGCTTGCCGTCGACCATGAAGGCGGCCAGCGTGTGCTCGGTCCCCTCCAGGAACTCCTCGACGACGATCCGTCCGACGGGACTGAGCCGCAGCGCCTCAGCCGCCCTCGCCCGTACCGCCTCGGGCGACTCCACCTTCATCACGCCCAGCGAGCCGGTCTGGTCGCTGGGTTTGATCACGGCCGGCAGACCGACCTCGGCGACCGCCCGCAGCGATTCCTCCACGCTCTCGGCGGTCGCGAACCGGGGGAGGTCCAGGCCCGCCTCGCGCAGGATCGCCAGCCGCCGGTCCTTGAGTGTGCAGTCGAGGGCCGTCTCCAACGGCAGGCCGGGGCAGCCGAACCGGTGCGCCAGCGCACTGATCACCGGCGGGTTGTCGGCGCCGAGCGAGAACACGCCGTCCGACCGGTCGATGCCGGCCGCCGACAGCTGCGCGAGGACCGCCGTGCTGTCGGTCGGGTCGCAGACCAGCAGTATGTCCGCCGCCGCCCGCGCCCGGTCGGTGGGTGTGTCGGTGACGACCACCAGCTCCCGCCGCGGCGAACGCAGTTCCGAAAGCGAGTGGTCCATCCCGGAACCGAGCCCGCAGACCAGGAGCCGCTCAGTCACGGTCGCCTCCCGGTACGCCGGCCGAGGGATGCGTGCTCAGACTCAGCACCTGGAACACCTCCGCGTGGCCCGAGCCCGCGGACAGCGCGCCGCGGTAGCGGGCCAGTCCCCGGATGCCCTCGTCCCAGGCGGCGTGGCGCAGTTGCGAGACATACGCGCGCATCGCCTCGACCTTGGTCTCGATCTGGCCGTCGATGTCCTCCGCGTACTGGAACCGGGCCATCGGCGCCCACACTTCGTACCCGAGCACCAGCCGGGGCGCCGGCATCGGCCGCTCGCCCGCCTCCTGAAAGAAGTCCGACTGCGCCATCCACAGCGCCTCGGTGGTCAGCTGGTGCACCATGCGGTGCTCGACATCGTCGTCGTTGTCATGGGGCAGGTAAACCACCTGCGGCCGCACCTCCCGCAGCACCCGCACCAGGTCGAGGTGCACACGGCGGGAGAGCGTGAAGTCTCGTGACGGCTCGTCGAAGGAAATGCAGCGGTGCACGCCCAGGATCTTCGCCGCGGCCTGCGTCTCGGCCGCGAACTGCGAGTCGGTGACCGCGTCGTCAAGGGCGCTGCGCTCGCGCCCGATCACGATGACCACCGTCACCCGGGCGCCGTCCCTGACATGTTTGGCGATGGATCCACCGCAGCCGATGACGTCGTCGTCAGGGTGCGGCGCCACCACCAGTACGTCGGTGACCCCGTTCACGACCGCGCCTCCGGTGCCTGCCGGGCCCAGCCGGCCCACTGCCCGGTCAGCTGCATGCCCTCGGTGAAGGAGGTGCGCGCGGTGAAGCCGAGCAGCCGCTCGGCCTTGTCGTACCGGGCCCGCGCGGTCGAGCGGTACAGTTCCAGCTCCCAGTCCGGCACCGGGTTCTCGGCTCCTTGCGCCGCCGGCGTTTTCAGGCCGCGCAGGGAGCGGATCGAGTCGAAGAACCGGCCCCAGCCGAGTGGTTCGCCGTTGCCGACGAGGAAGCGCTGACCGGCGGCCGCCTCCTTCCCGGTGGCCAGGAGCACGGCGTCCACCAGGTCGTCGACGTACACAGCGTTGCACACGCCGGTGTCCTCGCCCGTCGGGAGCGCGGCGAAGTCGCCTTCCGCGCGCTGCAGCTGGGCGGTGGTCCACTGGCCGCCCCACGGCCCGTAGACCACGCCGGGCTGGAGCACGACGGTCTCCAGCCCGTGGCCGTGGGCGTCGAGGACCAGCCGCTCCGCGGCGAGCTTCTGCTGCTCGTACTCGCGGTCGGCGGGGTCGGCCGGCCGGGCCGGCGACTCCTCGGTCAGCTCACCGGTGACGGCGGGGTCGTAGACGTCGATGGTGCTCAGGTGCACCACCCGCCGGACCCCGGCGCCGCGGGCGGCGGCCAGGACGTCGGCGGTGCCCTCGACGGAGGCCGCCCAGCGGTCCGCCTCGTCACCGGCGCTGCCGAAGGCGCAGTGCACAACGGTGTCGCACCCCTCGAAGGCGGCCCGCAGTCCGTCGGTGTCCAGCAGGTCGGCCTGGCGGAACTCCAGCCGCTCCTGCGGCAGGACGGACAGCCGCGCGGCCCGGCCGAAGCCGCGCACGACCGGCCGGACGCGGGCCTGCGTGCCCAGGGCCAGCCGCTCGACGACACGGCCGCCGATGAAGCCGCTCGCGCCGGTGACCGCCACCGTGAGGCCGGCGAGCGCTTCACCGCCGTCGGTCGCGGCGCCGCGGGTGGTCCAGGGCTGCGCGGCCTTCCGGTGGCTGCCGCCGTAGCACTCCTGGATCAGCTCGACGACGCGCAGGCCGTCCTCGGGACCGGAGTGCACGGCGGTGTCGCCGCGCACGGCCGCGGCGAAGTTGGCGAGCTGCTCGGTGAACAGCAGCTCCCACTCGCCCTGTGCGGGGGGCACCGCTTCCACGTCGCCACGGTGCAGCTCCACGCCGTCCGAGGTGACCAGGGTGCACTCGCCTGCCGGGAAGTCGGTGCCGATGGTCACGGTCGCCTTGGTGCCCGTCACCGTGCAGGAGATGCCGAGGTCGCGCAGCCGGCTGAACTCGCAGTGCACGTCGACCGAGCCGAAGCGCAGGTGAGCGTCGGCGTCGGTCTCCACTCCGCCCAGTGAGTTGTCCTCGTAGTGGATGACCTCCACGTCGGGACCGAGCCACCACAGCAGCGTGTCGAAGACGTGCGAGGCGGTGTCGGTGAGCACCCCACCGCCTGCGAGCCGCCGGTCGAACATCGACCAGGAGACCGGCTCCCACGCGTACGGGTGGCCCTCCGTCCAGTCGACGCGTACCACGTCGCCCAGGTCGCCGCTCTCGATGAGCCGCTTGACCCAGGCGTACGCGGGGAAGAGCCGCCGCGGATGGGCCATCGCGAGCCGCGGCGCGGAAGTGTCGGCGGCGAGGGCGACTAGGTGCCGGGCATCCTCCACCGAGGTGGTCATCGGCTTCTCCAGCAGCACGTGCTTGCCGGCCGCGAGCAGGGACTCCACAGTCCGGGCGTGCACGGTGTGCGGTACGACGACCACGGCCGCGTCGAAGGCGTCGGCGGCCTCGGCCGGGTCGGTGGCGATCACCACGTCGTCGGCACCGGTACCGGCGAGTTCGCGGTACAGGTCGAGCGCGGCCCGCGCCTGGCGCGGGTCCCGGTCGATGAGTGCGGTCAGCTGCACATCGCCTTTCAGCGGAGGCAGAGCGGGCACGTGGCAGCCGCGGGCGGCGGCACCGCACCCGACGATGGCGAGGCGTACGGGAGGCATGGGTTCTCCAAGGGGTCGGAGGGGATGGCTCGGGAGAGGCGGGTACGCCGCGGTGCGGAGGTGCGCGGCGTGCGTCACGGCGCATCGGCCGCGTGGTGCACCCAGATGTTGGGCTCGGCGTACGTTCCGTGACCGTCGTCGGCGACCCGCAGCGGCACCAGGCCGCCGGGCAGCGGATGGTCACCCGGTCCCGGCAGCGGATGGCCGAGGAACTCCTCCCAGCGGGAGACCGGCTGACGGATGACCAGGGACCGGTGGGCGAAACCCAGCTGCCGGGCACCGAGTTCAAGGTGCGTGCGCAGCCACGGATCGAAACAGCGGCCGTCGGGCCGGCGCCAGGCGGCGTACTCCTCGATCGGGATCAGCGGGTAACGCGGCTTACGCGTGGGCCGGACCGGGATGATCAACCCGCGCGGGCATTGCTCCGCGGCCCGGGTGCGGGCCTCGGTCAGCAGCCGCTCGGCGTGGCCGGCCGCCCGGTGCGCGGGATCGACGGACACCGACAGCATGCAGAGGGCGTCCGGGTTGTCCGGGGGACCGTGGTCAACGGCCTCCACCAGGACCTCGTCGCTGCCGGAGGGCAGCGACGAGGCGGTGCCGTCCCACCGCACCGGCAGCCCGTTGGCCGCCGCCACCAGCTTCCCGTCGCCGTCCACCAGGCAGAGCTGGTGAGCGGGGTAGCGCTCGTACATCCCGTGCCAGCGCCAGTTGCCGGGAGACTCCCAGCTCATGAACGCGGGCATGTTGGCGCCGATCAGCGCGTCCACCTCGGGCAGCAGCGACGGGTCGCGGGACAGATCCGTGAGGGTGAGCGTCACCGGTGCGCTCAGCCCAGCAGCCGGGTCTCGGCCGTAGCCCGCATCGGGCGGGAGCGCCGCAGGTCGACGGTGACGCACACCCGCTTGAGCCAGCGGTCGGTGCCGTCGTAGCGGGCCTGGAAGGGCAGGCGGCCGTGCACCGCCCGGTGGTTGTCGATGAAGAGCACGTCGCCCTGGTCCGCGACCACCTCACGCATCCCCGCGTCCACCACCTTGCACAGCGCGTCGTAGGCACGCCGGGCGTCTGCGTCGTCCTCCGGCACGGAGGTGAAGTACGGGTCCAGACGCATGTACGGGTCCTGCCGGGAGCCGTAGAGCAGTGGGCCGAGCGGCCGCTCGTCGATCATCTTCTGGATGGTGGCGAAGCGGGCGGCCTGCTCCTCGGAGGTGATGGTGTTGTTCTTCGGCAGGTGTGACTCGTCCGGGGCGATGTGGAAACGCGGCTCGAAGAGGATGTCGATGTCCTCCTCGGACAGCGAGGCCAGGTCCAGCTCGCCGATCGTGGTGGGCACGCGGTCGGGGTTGCGCAGCGCGCCCAGGATCAGGTAGTCGCTGCGGTAGGGGTGGAAGGCGTCCTCGGTGTGCCAGGTCAGCAGCTCCTTGCTGCCCATGCCGAGCTGGTCGTTCTCGTGCTGGCGGATCGGGAAGATGTCGTGCACGAGGTGGCCGTCCTGCTGCGTGGCCCAGCCGAAGGGCTCGCCGAGCAGCGCCGAGTACAGCATCAACAGCAGCTCCTCGGGGAACTCCCCGCCGGGCCGGGGGCGGCCGCGCCAGTGCTCGGGGGTGGGCCCGATGCGCCGCTGGTCGAATTCGTGCCCGCGGACGACCACATGGCCGTGGCGGTCGCCCAGCTTGAAGTCGCGCAGGAAGCGCTGCACGCCCAGCGGCAGCCGGGTCGCGAGCCGCGGCAGGTCGCGCAGCAGGTCGGCGTCTTCGAAGGACGCGTAGGTGGCGGCCAGGTCGAGGGTTAGCTCTGCGGTCGCGCTGGCCTCGTCGGGGGTGAGGGTGTAGCTGCGTGTGGACTGGTCGGTGAGGTTCGACATTGCCAACTCTCGCTGATCTAGTGGATGGTTACTGCCCGCAGGCAGCTGGAGCGGGGCCTGCGGGCCCTCGGGCGGTGCTGGGTGACGCGATGGTCCGTGAGCTGCGCGGACGCGGTCCGCCTGCGCGGCCGGTCAGAGCCGGGCGGCCCTGTCGGCGGCGAGCGCCCCGGCCAGTAGCCGGGGAGTCGGAAACCGGAGCACTGCGCTCGCCCTCAGCCCGGCTGCCGAAGGGAAGGACTCTCGCAGCCGCACGAGCAGGCGCATGGCGAGCAGGGACTGCCCGCCATGCTCGAAGAAGTCGTCGTCGGGACCGATCCCCGGTTCGCCCAGGACCTCGCGGAAGATGTCCACGACGGTGGACAGTGATGCGTCGACAGACTCCGGCTCGGCGCCCGGACCCGGCATGTCCGATCCGCCCGGCGCCTTGGATCCGGCCGGTGCGGCCGGTGCACCCGGCGCCTCCCGTGTGCCGGGGGCCTCCGCTGTGCCCGGCGCTTGCCCCGCACCGCCGGACCCCGCCGCGGCCCAGTCGCTCAGGCGGCGCTTGTCGATCTTGCCGTGCGGGTTCTTCGGCAGGACGGACACCCGGTACAGCACCCTGGGCACGGCCCAGTCGGGCAGGTGCGCCTCCAGCGGCGCCACCAGCGTGTCCCGCTCCGCCCCTGTCAGACGGACCGCCTCGCCGGGAAGCGGGGCGTGCCGCGGGTCGGCCGGGACCGTGAAGGCCCACAGCGCGGTTCCCGTCCGGGGGTCCGGGAACACCACGGCCTGGTCCACGGCGGGGTCCTCGCACAGGGCGCGTTCCACCCGCGCCGGCTCCAGCCGGTGGCCGCGGATCTTCACCTGGTCGTCGAGCCGCCCGAGGAAGACCAGGTACCCGTCGGCGTCGATCCGGCCGAGGTCACCCGTCCTGTACACGCGCGCGCCGGGGTCGGCGGACAGCGGGTCGGGCACGAACCGGCGGGCCGTGGCGGCCTCGTCACCGAGGAAGCCGCGCGCCAGCAGCGGTCCGCCGATGTGGATCTCCCCGGACTCGCCCTGCGGTACCGGCCGTCCGTCGCGCCGGACGCTGATCTCCACGTCCCGCAGCGGCGTGCCGAGCGGAACCTCCTCGGCGTCCGCCGGAAGCAGCCCCGTGTAGAAGGTGGAGCTGACGGTGCACTCGGTCAGTCCGTAGACGTGGGCCAGCCGGGCCGGCTGGCGGGCCTGCCATTCCCGGTAGGGCCGCGGGTCCATCCGCTCGCCGCCGACCACCACCAGGCGCAGCTCCGCCGGGGTGGTCAGGCCACGTGTGTCGAGCCAGCGGGCGTACTCCAGCCAGTACTGCGTGGAAAGCTCCACCACGGTGGTCCCGGTGCGGGTCATCGTGGTGTGCAGTTCCTCGGCGTCCAGGGCCTGTGTGTCGGCCCGGCACACCACGGCCGCGCCGGAGACGAGCGCGGGGAACACCTCCTCGATCAGCACGTCGAAGCCCAGCGAGGCCACCTGCAGCCAGCGGTCCCCGGCGGCCAGCTCCAGCCGTTCGGCGACCGCGACCGCGAACCGGCGCAGCGAGTCGCGCTCGATGACGGTGCCCTTGGGCTGCCCGGTGGACCCGGAGGTGAACAGCACGTACGCCACGTCGCTGCCGGCCGCCGCCCGGACCGGCCGCCGGGCCGCGGAGCCGTCGGCGTCCGCCGTCCCGCCGTTGGCGGGGCAGGCCGGCACGTACGCTGTCGCGGGTGCGTGGGCGCCGTCGCCGAGCCACACCGCCGCCTGCGTGCGGCGCACCAGCGAGTCCCGCGCGGCGGCGGGCAGCCGTCCGTCCAGAACGGTGAACCCGGCCCCGGTCTTCAGCGCCGCGACCATGCCCAGCACCGTGCGGCCGGGGTCGGAGAAGGCGAGGCCCACCAGCCGTCCCGGGCCCGCGCCGCGCTCGGCCAGGGAACCGGCCCAGGCGTCCGTCAGCCGGTCCACCGACCGGTACGTCAGCATCTGCCGCGGCGTCACCAGGGCGGGTTCCTCGGCATGTTCGCGTACGCGGTGGTCCCACAGGTCCAGTACGTCGGGTAAGTCCACGGCGGTCACCGAGCGGCCCCACGGGTCCGCAGGAACTCCGACAGCTCCGCGAGACCGGCCCGGAAGCCCTCCTCCGGGCCGCCGAAGCCGAGCCGGGCGCCGTGCGGCGCGCCGAAGGCCGTACCCGGCACGAGGAGCGTGTTGTGGCGGGAGAGCAGCTCCAGGCAGAACCGTTCCACCGCGGCCGGCCCGGCAGCGGCCCGCTCCAACTCGCGGAAGATGGGCAGCGCGCACACCCCGCCCTCCGGTGGCGTCCAGCGCACCAGGTCCTCGTGCTCGGCCATCCACTCCGTGAGGTGCGCCAGGTTACGCCGCGCCTCGGCCGCCCGCGTGCCGATCAGCACGTCGGCCTGGCGCATCGCCCGCTCGGCGATCAGCTCGACCAGCGGGGACAGGAAGAGCGTGGTCCGGTCGCGCAGCGGGAAGACGGCGGTGATCAGCTCCGGCGGCGCGATGGCCCAGCCGACCCTGAGTCCCGGCAGACCGAACGTCTTGGAGAAGGTGCCGTAGGACACCATGTCGTCGTGGGCGACCGCCGGGAGGACCTCCCAGCGGTGCGCGATCTCGGCGGTGGCGGCGTCCCACACCAGGGTCGCGCCGACGGCGGCGGTCCGCTCGGTCAGCGCCTTCAGTCCCTGCGGCGAGAGCGTGGCCCCGGACGGGTTGTGCGGGAAGTTGACGATGACGGCCCTGGTTCCCGGCCTGACCAGGCTCTCCAGCACGTCGTCGTCGATCTCGCCGTCGCGTACGGCCGCCGCCGGCAGCTCGGCGAGGTCGCAACCCGCCGCCCGCGGGTAGTGGCCCAGCGAGTGGTAGATGCCCTGCTGGACGACCACCCGGTCGCCGGGCCGCAGCAGCATGCTCAGCGTGAGCGCGATGGCCTCGCTGGAGCCGTGGGTGACCAGCACCCGGTCGGCGGCGCCGTCCGCGTACCGGTCGGCGATCGCCTGCCGGATGCCGGCACCTCCCTGGGAGACGCTGTCGTCCATGACGACGGCGTCCAGATCCTCGGCCGGGATGCGGCACAGTTCGCGTATCTCCGCGAAGGTGTACGGGTGGACGCCGCTGGAGCTGATGTCGTGGATGTCGGGGCCGAGATGCCGGCGGTACCACTCCTCCAGCACCGGGGGGTCCTCACGCAGCGGACGCAGACTGCTCATGTTGTGCAACTGTCCCTTTCTACCCCTGACGAGTGCCCTGGTGGTTGTCCCGCCACCACCGCTGTCCGGCGAGCGGAAGCGTGTCGATGGGGTCGTAGTAGTGGTACGAGCCGCTGCGGGTCTCCGGGTCCACCGCTTCAAGCGGGGTGAGATAGCTCTTGCTCCAGTGCGATACGCCGAGCTGGCGGTCGTAGGAGTCGGCCTGCTCGACCCAGCGCTTGCCGGCCATCGGCACGTCGCACACGATGCGGGGTGTGGCGAAACCGGGCAGGTAGCCCATGATCTGACGCTGTATCAGCTGAGCGCGGTGCAGCGGCACCCGCCAGTGCTCGGCGTTCGGGATCATGTCGCACATGTAGAAGTAGTACGGCGTGATCCCCGCGTGGTCGGTGAGCGCGAAGCACAGGTCGAGCAGATCGTGCGCGCTGTCGTTGACGCCGCGCATCAGCACGCCCTGGTTGCGCACGCTGTGCAGCCCAGCCCCCAGGAGTGCCCAGGCCGCCTCCGCCACCGCGGGGGTGATCTGCTGGGCGGCGTTGGCATGGGTGTGCAGCGCGATGCGCACCCCGCGGGACCGGGCCGTCCGCGCGACCCGCGCGACGCCCTCGAGCACCGGGCCGGACCGCCAGTGCTGCGGCAGTCCGACCAGCCCCTTGCTCGCCAGGCGGATGTCCCGGATCGACTCGATCTCCAGCAGGCCGCTGATGAAGCGCTCCAGGCGCGGCCATGGCATGTTGGCCAGGTCGCCGCCGGAGACCACCACGTCCCTGATGCCAGGGGAGGCGCGCAGGTGTTCCAGGATGCGGTCGGCCCGGTCGGACGGCTTGAGCCGGAGCTTGTTCTTGGACACCTGGGGGGTGGAGTTGCCCACCAGATCCATCCGCGTGCAGTGCCCGCAGTACTGCGGGCACGTCGACAGCAGCTCTGCCAGTACCTTGGTGGGGTAGCGGTGAGTCAGTCCCTCCACCACCCACATGTCCTGCTCGTGCAAGGAGTCCCGGCTGGCCATCGGGTGCGAGGGCCACTGCGGGTGCCGGTCGGAGAACACCGGCAGCATGTAACGGCGCACCGGATCGTCGTAGAACGCCTTGGTGAGCTCGCCCGGACGGGCGTCGGCCACTTCCGAGGCCATGGTGTTGATCATCTGTGGCGGCAGCAGCACCGACATGGTGGCGCGGTGCAGCCGGTCCTGCTCCCAGTCCTCGTAGAAGCGCTCGTCCAGCAGGTCGCCCATGACCGCGCGAAGCCCCTTCGCGTCCTTCACGCAGTGGGCGCGCTGCCACTGGGGGTCCGCCCACTCGGCCGCTGTGACGTCGCGCCACCCGGGGAAGCGCCGCCAGTCCGGCTCCACGAGCGGACGGCTGCGGTACTCGTAGACACCTTCCGGTGTTGCTGATTCCGTCTGGCTGCGTGTTGTGTCCACCAACCCGCCCCACCCAATCCCATCGGTTTCGGCCGTATCGCCTGCCGTCGATCTTGCAGAGGGCGTGGGTTGTACACGAGGGGAAGTTGTACAGGGGTGAAAGCGCCGAGCGCCCCTATACAACTGGGCCTCGTTCAACGAAGCGGGGAGCGGCCAGTCGGTGTTGGCAGGGTGGGCGGATGGCACTTCCAGGCTGCGCGACCGGTTGCGTGACTGGCCTGAACTATCAGTCCGGCAGTTGATGTACATGCAACCGGCATGTACCAATAGCCGCGAATCCGGTGCTGTTGTGCCGTCGGGACCGGGCACCGCTGACCACGGTTGTATGGCCCGACGGGATCTGAGCTTCGTCGAGACCAGGGGGAAATATGCCCAGGCCAGAGCGACATCTGGACCCTGATGCAGGACCATTGGAGGCATTCGCCCACGACCTGCGCACCTTACGGAGGCGTGCCGGGAACCCCTCGTACCGCACCATGGCGAAACGGGCGCACTACTCCGTGTCCACGCTCGCCGAGGCCGCGCGGGGATTGCACAAACCCTCACTGAAAGTGACCCTCGCCTATGTGGCCGCGTGCGGCGGAGACCTGGAGCTGTGGTCGCGCCGCTGGCATAGCGTCAACAGGGAAATGGAAGCACGTGACACACCGGGACACGGGCACTTGGGCGGCGCGGAGAGGGAGCGTCCTCGCTCCGAGCAGAGTGCTCTGGAGCACGGCGCGGAGCGTGAGCCCGAGTGGGGCCAGGCCCAGGGAGCAGACGGCGGCCCGGACCGGAACCGGAATCCGGACCGCTGCCCAACGCACCCTGGCACCCTCGCGTCCGCCGTCTCCGCGCACGGTTGCAGCACGGACGAACTGACCCGCGATGAACGGGCCGAACTGCGTCGGCTGCGCAGCGAGGTCGAGGAGCTGCGGCGCGCCAACGATGTGCTCAAGGCGGCATCCGCGATCTTCGCCGCAGAACTCAGCACAACGGCGAAGGTCGTGTACAACTCGGCAGGTCGACAAGATCGGTTGGCGTGACCGGTGCACCCCGCGCCTCGTGGGCGCGGGGTGCACCGGATGATCCCGACCGACCTTTGGGGACTGACCATGCGCGTGCTCGGAGTCAACGGCTGGCCCGGGGCCAGCCACGATGGTGCTGCCTGCCTCGTCGTGGACGGCGAAGTCATCGCCCTGGCCGAGGAGGAACGCTTCACTCGGAACAAGCACGCTTACGGAGAGGCACCTCTCAACGCCGCCGCCCACTGCCTCGCGGAGGGCGGCCTCACCCTGGACGACATCGACGTCGTCGCCCACGGGTGGGACCTGCCGAAGCTCTTCCGCGACCGGGGGCTGGACTGGTTCGCCGCCGACGCCGACGCGCTGGAACACCTGCTACCCAGGGCGCTGTTCCCGCGCACGCGCGACCCCCGGCTGACATTCGTCAACCACCACATCGCCCACGCGGCCAGCGCTTACCACCTCTCCGGGCGGGACCGCGGCGCCATCCTGGTCCTCGACGGCCAGGGCGAGGACGTGAGCACCACACTCGCCGTCGGCATCGACGGCGGGATCAAGACTCTGCGCACCTATACTCCCGGCTGGTCACTGGGCTACTTCTACGCCGCGGTCTGCGAGTACGCCGGCCTCGGTTCCGACGCGGCCGGCAAGATGATGGGCCTTGCCTCCTACGGCACCCCCCAGGACCTCACCTTCGGCGGCGCCTTCCGCTTCACGGACGATGGTTTCACCGTCGACGTCGTCCCGCCGGACCTGCGCTCCACGGGCAGCACCGACGAGGAGACGGCCACCATACGGCACTGGCTGGAGCACCTGGAAAAGGTGCTGCCGGACGCCCCTAACCGCTCCGCCCGCCGCTTCAACCCCCGCATGGGCCGTTACACCAAGGTTACCGACCGGGACCCGTTCGAATACCGCGACATCGCGGCCACGGCCCAGGCGGCACTGGAGCGCGTGGTCATGGACCTCGTAGGCAGCCTGCTCAGGGAAAGCGGCGAGTCCACGCTGCTGATCGCGGGCGGCGTCGGTTTCAACGCCACCCTCAACGGCAAACTCATGCGCATGCCTGAGGTCCAGGACCTCTTCGTCCAGCCCCTCGCCGGCGACCAGGGCGTCTCGCTCGGTGCGGCGGTCTGGGTCGCGGCCCAGGAGGGCGACCGGATCCAGCCGATGAAGGGCTCGGTGGCCTGGGGCCCGCAGTGGAGCCCGGACGAGATCCGCCGTGTCCTGGAGACCACCGGCACCGCATACACCGAGCCTGCGGACATCACCGCCGCGACCGCGGACGTCCTGGCCGCCGGCGGAGTCGCCGGCTGGTTCCAGGGCCGGGCCGAGGGCGGCCCCCGCGCCCTCGGCCACCGCAGCATGGTCGCCGTACCCAGTCCCGAGCGGACCCGCGACCGGGTCAACGTCCGCATCAAGGACCGCGAGGCGTGGCGGCCGTTCGCCCCGAGCATGCAGGAAGAGGCGGCCGAAGCGCTGATCGGAACCACCACCCCGCTGCCGTACATGATCGTCACCACCCCGGTCACCGAGGCCGGTGCCGCCGTCATGCCCGCCGTGGTCCACAGCGACCGCACCACCCGGCCGCAGACGGTCTCCGCCGAGATCGACCCCCTCTACCACCGGCTCATCGGCAAGGTCGGCGAGCACACCGGCACCGCGGTCATCCTGAACACGTCCTTCAACGGCCGCGACGAACCGGTCGTGTGCAGCCCCCGCGACGCCCTCGCAACCTTCCACCGGCTCCCGATGGACGCCCTGGCCCTCGGGCCGTTCCTGGTGCGCCGTCCCGACGGCGCCTTGAGGGCGGTGGACGCGTGACCGCCCCGGCCGGCCCGCACCCAGACCCCGCCGCGGACGTCCACGCCCCGGCCCCGGGCTGGCCCGACCAGACCGGCCCGGCCGTACCGGCAGACTCCACGGACTCGACCGGTCCAACCGTCGAGGAGATCCACGCCCGGCTGGACGACTGGCTCGCCGACACCGTGCTCGCACCGGAAGCCGACCTGTCGGCCCCGCTGCTCGACCTCGGCGTGGACTCCCTCGACCTCATCCGCACCGCCCGCCGCGTCGAGGCCGCCTTCGGCGTCCGTGTGCAGCTGCGGGAGCTGGCCGTCCCCGAGATGACCACGGCCCGGCTGGCCGCGCTGGTCGCCGAACGCGCAGCCCGGCGCCGTACCGCCGAGGCCGCGCCGCCCGGCGCCGGCCACGGCCCGGTCGTGCTCACCCCGCCGCAGGAACAGGCATGGGAGGAACAGACCGGCGACCGGGGTCACTGGAACCAGGCGATGCTCTTCACCACCCGGCCGGACCTCGACGGCGAGCTTTTCGCCGAGGCCGTCCGCCGCCTGGTCGCCGGGCACGCCTCGCTGCGCCTGGCCATCGAGGCCCGCCCGGCCCGAAGGCCGCAGCAGCTGGCGACGGCCATCGCCACCGACGGCCCCCCTGACGCGGCCCTCGGCCTCGTGCTGGACACGGTGGACATCTCCCATCTCGACGACCACGAAGTGCCGGCCGCGGTCATGACGCGCTGCGCGGTCGAACAGGAGGCCCTGCACCCGCAGACCGGCCCCGTGGCCCGGTTCGTCCGCTTCGACGCGGGCACGACCCGCCCCGGACGGCTGCTGATCGTCATCCACCAGATCGCGTTCGACATGGTGTCGTGGTCCATCCTCCTGGAAGACCTGGAGGAGCTGTACACCGCGCTCGACGCCGGCCGCAGCGACGCCCGATGCGCCGAGGGAACCTCGTACCCCGAGTGGGCTGAGGCGCTCGCCGCCCACGCCCGGACCCCCGAGGCCGAGGCGGAGGCCGAGTTGTGGACGCACGTGGTCCGCACCCCCGCGACCATCCCGCTGGACCACGCCGTCGCCGACCCCCGGGCCGTGAACACCGCCCGCACCGCCGCTACTTATCGTGAGGACTTCCCGCAGGAGCTCACCACCCGCCTCCATACGGCGGCCCGCGTCCACCGCGCCCACCCCGGCGACCTGGTCCTGCACGCCCTGGGCGAGACGCTGGCCAGGTGGCTCGACGAGACGGCGGTCCGGGTGGACGTCCTGCGGCACGGACGCGAGGAAGCCATCGGCGACACCCATCTGTCCCGCACCACCGGCTGGTTCACCACCGCCGTGCCCGTCCGCCTGGATCTGGCCCCCGGCACCGCGGGCGAACGGCTGGCCCGGACCGTCGGCCACCTCGCGGCCCTGCCCAGCGGAGGGGTGGGGTACGGCGCGCTCAGCCGCCACGGCCGGCCGCGCATCTCGGCCACCCTGCGCGCCGCCCCGCCCAGCGACATCTCCTTCGACTTCGAGGGCGACGACGCGGACGCCCTGCCGCTGCGCACCCTGCTGCCCGACGTGGCACCAGAGCCCGTCGGCGACATCACCGCCCCGCACTGGATCCGGCCCCATCTCATCGAGGTGATCGCCACGACCGACGACGAGGTGCTGCGCGTCGAATGGTGGTACTCGACGGCGCTGCACGACGAGACGACCGTGCGCGACCTCGCCGCCCGCCACCGGGCCGCCCTCACGGCACTCCTCGACGCGGTGGGACCCGACGCGGCCGGGACACGCGGCAGCCGAACACCCCACGAACGGACAAGAGAAGACACCCTGCCATGACCTTGCCCAGCGTGCTCGACCCCTTCTTCGCGATCGCCCGCTCCGACCCCGGCCGGCCGGCGGTCATCGACAACGGCATGACGGTCGGATACGGCCAACTCGCCGGATGGGCAGGAGCTGTGGCCGATCTGGTCGCCACCCGCGGACCCGGCCCGCACCCGCCCGTGGCCATCACCATGCACCACAGCGTCCGCGACATCGCCGCGATTCTCGGTACGCTCGCGGCCGGTCGCGGCTACGTGGCGGTGCCCGACGGCCCCGTCGGCCACACCGGCGAGGCCCTGCGCGCCCTCGGATGCCGGGAGCTGGTCGCCACCGCCGAGACCGACCGGCTGCCGGCCGTCGACCGCGTCCTGCACCCCCACTGGGGCCTTTCACGCGCCCCAGTCCGGAACGGGGGCGAACCGGTCGGCGCCGACGACCCTGCCTACGTGCTGTTCACCTCCGGCTCGACCGGTGCCCCCAAGGCCGTCGCGGTCCCGCACCGCGCGCTGCACGCCGTACTGCCGCCTCTGCGCGCGCTGTACATGGTCGGCCCGGACACCGTCTCCCTCAACTTCACCCGAGGCGATGGCGACACCAGCCTGGAGGAGATCCTGCCGCCTCTCCTGGCCGGCGGACTCGTCGTTCTGGACGGCGACGCCGAGGCGGACCTCGACCGGGTCCTCACCGACAACGAGGTCACCCTCATCAACCTGCCCGTCGACTACTGGCACATCTATACCGGCCACCTGCTGGAGGCCGGCCGCAAACTCCCCGGCACCGTCGAGACCGTCGTCATCGGCGGCGAGGCCGTCCGCCCGGACATGCTGGAGCGCTGGCACCGGCTCGGCGCCGACCACGTACGGCTCCTCAACACCTACGGATCCACCGAAACCGCCCTCGTCACGCACAGCGCCGTACTCGCCGGCCCCGGTGCCGAACCCCGGGCCGCCGGGGACCCGTTCCCCGACGGGGTCACGATCGGTCACCCGCTGCCGTCCGTACGGCAGGTCGTGGTGCCACGCCCGGATGCGCCCGACGGTCCCGGCGAGCTGCTCGTGGCCGGCCCCCAGCTCGCCACCGGCTACCTCGACGACCCCGAACGCACGGCCGCTCGCTTCGTCGAGGCCGACTTCGGCGACGGCACCCACCGCTGGTACCGCACCGGCGACCTCGTCCACGAGACCGCCGACGGCGCCCTCGTCTTCCACGGCCGCGTCGACCACCAGGTCAAGATCCGCGGTCACCGGGTGGACCTGCTGGACGTCGAGGAGGCCATCGGCCGGCTCCCCGGCGTGGCCGCTGTCGCCGCGGCCGCCCACACCAAGGGCGAGCACACCGCGCTCGTCGCCTTCGTGGTCCTCGCGCCCGACGGCTCGGCGCAGGACGGCGGCGGCACGGCCGACCCGGCCGCGCTGCGCGCGCACCTGCGTGCCACGCTCCCCCCGTATCTCGTCCCTGACCGGATCGTGACGGTCCCCGAGCTGGCGCACACCCGCACCGGCAAGGTCGACCGCGCGGCCACCCGGGACCGGTACCTGTGACCAACCGACTCTTCGACGCCTCGGTCGCCCCCGCCTCCCTGCCCGAGGCAGACGTGCGGGGGCCCTGGGCCTACCTGTGGTGGTTGGTACGGATCCGGCCCTGGCCGTTGGTCCTCAGCGGCCTGCTCGGTGCCGTCTGGATGGTCCCGCTGGCCCTGATCCCGCTCGTCATCGGACGGGCCATCGACGAGGCCGGCCAAGGCGGCGGCCAGGCCGACCTCTACCTGTGGTCCCTGCTCGCGCTGGCCCTCGGCGTTGTCCAGGCCCTCGCCGGCGCCGGCCTGATCCAGGCCGCCGTGGGCGCCGAGGCGCACGCCCTGTCGCACACCCACCGCGTATTGATGCGGCATGTGGTCCGGCTGGGCGCCGCTCTGCGCGGCAAGGCCCGTTCTGGCGACGTGGCCGCCTCGGCCGCCGCCGACGTCGAAAGCATCGGCAACGCCTTCGAGGTGGTCGGCCGCACCATCGGCGCGGTGTTCGCCGCCGTGCTCGTGGCCGTGGCCCTCACAGCCACCTCGCCCCTGCTCGGGCTGGCCGTGCTCATCGGCGTCCCGGCCGCCGTCCTCGGCATCGGACCGCTGCTGCAGCCGCTCCAGGTGCGCGACGAGGCCCAGCGCGAGCAGATGGGTATCGCCACCTCCCAGGCCGGCGACATCGTGGCCGGCCTGCGGATCCTGCGCGGCATCGGCGGCGAGGCCGGTTTCGCCGAACGCTTCCGCCGCACCAGTCAGGAGGTGCGGCGCGCTGGCGAGTCGGCCGGCCGGATGGAGGCGTGGCTCCAGGCGGCGGGGATCTTCCTGCCCGGCCTCGTCACCGTCGGCATCGTCTGGTTCGGCGCTCGCCTCGCCCTGCAGGGCACCATCACCGCCGGTGAACTGGTCGCCTTCTACGGCGCGTCGGCCTTCCTCACCCTCCCGGTGAGCACCGCCACCGAGGCCGCCGAAACACTTAGCCTGGCCAAGGTCGCCGCCGGCCGGGTCTGCACCCTGCTGCGCCTCACCCCCGATGCCACCCAGCCCGCGCACCCCGAACCGCTGCCGCCGGGACCCCTGTCGCTGGCGGACGCCCACACCGGTATTGCCGCCGAGGCCGGACGGCTCACCGTGGTCGTCGCCCCCACGGACCGCACCGGGGACCTCGCTGACCGGCTCACCCGCCCCGGCGGCTCCGACGACGGCGCCCCGGCCGTGCTGCTCGGCGGCATCCCGCTCGACCGCGTGGACCTCGCCGAACTGCGCTCCCGGGTCCTCCGGTCCGGGCCCACCGACACCCTGTTCAGCGGCACCGTACGGGAGGAGCTGACCGCGGAGGCCGCCCACTCCCCGCATGACCTGGACCGCGCGCTTTTCACCGCCGACGCCGACGACGTGGTCGAGGCCCTCCCCGCCGGTCTGGACACCCGCCTCGACGAGGGCGGCCGGGCCCTGTCCGGTGGTCAGCGCCAGCGCCTCATCCTCGCGCGGGCCCTGCTCGCGGCCCCCGACGTCCTGGTGCTGGAGGACCCGACCTCCTCCGTCGACGCCCACACCGAGGCACGGGTGGCCGAACGGGTGGCCGCCGCGCGCGCGGGGCGCACCACCATCGTGTTCAGCGACAGCCCGCTGTGGCGCGGCGTCGCCGACCGAGAGGTCCGCCTCGACGCGGACCGCATCCCCGGCAGCCTCGACCGCTCCGCAGGAGTGCCCTCGTGACGACCACCCCCACCCAGGCTTCCGCCGACACCCCCGCCCCGCCTCCCGGCCCCGCGCCCGACGGGCCGCCGGGCCGCGCTGAGGCGGGTCGGCTGCCGCTGGCCGACCGGGCCGACGTCGGCATCTGGATCGGCGCCTTTCTCCGCGGCGAGGCCGCCCGGCTGCTCCTCACCTTCACACTGTTCGCCGCCGCCCTGGTGGTCGGCCTCATCGGTCCCCGACTCCTCGGCCACCTGGTCGAGTCCGTCAAGGCCGGCACGACCACCGGCCGGGTCGACCTGCTCGCCCTGACCTTCGTCGCCATCCTCCTCGCTCATGCGCTGCTCGCCCGCGCGGCCCGTACCCAAGCCACCCTGCTCGGCGAGCGCGTCCTGGCCCGGACCCGCGAGAACTTCGTCCGCAGGGTCCTCGGCCTGCCGCTGGCGGAGGTGGAGAGCGTCGGCACCGGCGACCTCCTCAGCCGCGCCACCACCGACGCCGACCGCCTCAACGAGAGCATCCGGCAGGCCGTCCCGCGCATCGCGTTGGCGGCCATCACCCTTGTGTTCACCGTCGCGGCGATCCTGCTGACCTCGCCCCTACTCACGCTCGGGCTGGTGGCCGGCGTGCCGTTCGCCGTCCTGTCGACCTGGTGGTACCGGCCGCGCGCCACCCGCGCGTACGAGCGGCTGCTCGCTCAGGAGGCCGACGTCCTGGCCGTCACGCACGAGACCGCCCGCGGCGCCGCCACCGTCGAGGCCCTCGGGCTCGGACCCCGCCAGGTGAAGCGCCACGGCGCGGTCGTCGACCAGGTGGTACGCACCCGGCAGCGCACCACCTGGCTCCAGACCATCTGGTTCCCCAGCCTGGACCTCGCCACCATGGTGCCGATGGCACTCACCCTGCTGATCGGCGGGCTCGCCTACCAGCGGGGTGCCGTGGGTCTCGGCGAGCTGACCGCCGTGGTGCTATACGTGCAGGCGCTCGGCGAGCCTCTCAACGACCTGCTGACCTGGACCGACGAACTCCAGATCGGGAATGCCGCGCTGCGCCGGATCCTGGGCGTGGACCGGCTGCCCCGCGACGATCCGCGGCAGCCCGCGGCCACCGAGGGTCACGCCATCCGGCTGGAAGGCGTGGGCTTCAGTTACGGCCCTGGCCGCGAGGTCCTGTCCGACATCGACCTCGACATCTGCCCTGGCGAGCGCCTGGCCGTGGTCGGCGCCTCCGGCGCGGGCAAGTCCACCCTCGGCAAACTGCTCACCGGCGTGCACCATCCCACCCGGGGGACCGTACGCATTGGCGGTGCCGAGATCAGCACCCTGCCGGTGGACCAACTGCGGCGTGAGATCGTGCTCGTCACGCAGGAGCAGCACGTGTTCACCGGCACGGTGCGGGACAACCTCACGCTGGCCCGCGAGGAGGCTCCGCCGGACGAGCGGCTGTGGGAGGTGCTGGAGACCGTCCTGCTGACGGACTGGGCGCGCGCGCTCCCCGACGGCCTCGACACGGAGATCGGCCCGGGCGCCGCTCCGGTGTCCCCGTCGGCGGCCCAGCAACTGGCGCTGGCCCGGCTGCTGCTGTCCGACCCGCACGCGCTGGTCTTGGACGAGGCCACCGCGCTGCTGGACTCCACCGCCTCCCGCAGGGTCGAGTCCTCGCTCGCGGCGCTGATCGAAGGTCGCACGGTGATCTCCATCGTGCACCGCCTGGACTCGGTCCGGGACGCCGACCGCATCGCGGTCATGGACCGTGGCCGGATCGTCGAGCTCGGCAGCCACGAGGAACTCCTGGCAGCGGACGGTGCCTACGCGTCCCTGTGGCGCTCCTGGCAGGCGGCCCGGCACTCGGACCTGCGGCGTGAAGCACATACGAGCGGAGGTACTGACCGGCCGCCGCAGCACCTGGCCGCCCGGGGCACTGATCGCCTGAGCGCCCGTGGGGTGCCGCCGCAGGAAGGATGAGGAGACAGGCCGGATGCCGCCGAGGCGGTGGGAGAAGAGGGCGACCGCGGCGGGTACCGCACCGCGGTCGCCCGCACTCCGCACGTACTGAACCCGGCCGCCTCACCGAAGCGCCCTGGGATCCCGAAGCGGCCCCCAGCCATGACCGATCACGGTATCGCCGTGGTCGGAACTGGTCGCTGATCGTCTCGTTGGCAGAGCTGGCCGAAGCACCAGCGTGCGCAGGCCGCTCGGGGTCGGCACCGCCACCACGACATCGCAGTAGGCCGCCGCTGTCTAACGTGGGTCCCGTACGAAACGGTTGTGTGCACTCGCGATGGGGCTGCTGGGCCGGCAGCAGGGCGAGCCGAGCCCGGCGCTTCAGCCATCGCCCTCAAGCAATGTTCCGCCGATCCGCAGCGCCGTGCCCATAGCGTGCCCCTAAGAGCGGTAAACCACGGTCAACAGCGGTGCGGACCGACCCGCACGACCATTCCCGCGAGGAGTCATCTACCCAGGTCAGGGCCATAGAGCCCGCCCAAGCGCCGTCGCTTCCCAAGCTGAGAGCGCGAGTTCGATTCTCGTCACCCGCTCCAAAGAGAAACCCCAGGTCAGCGGCCTGGGGTTTGTTGATTGTCCAGGCTGGACCAATTCAGGGGCGACATGCCCTCCGCGTGCCATGCCGACTGACACCGTGCCGCGAACGGCCACCCGGCCTCGTCCCGATCCGGGCTGATCGCATACGGACTGTCGGACCAGCACCGCCCGACGCTGACTGCAAAGCCCACCCGTGCGATCCCTGACCGGGCCGCAGCCGTCCGCGCGGGCCGACGACCGCCGGCCCGCCACCGGCGGTACGAACCGCGCTGACCGGCCACCAGACTCAGGGTTCAAGCGCAGGCAGGCTGCGCTCGCAGGAGTGCGCGAGGTGGTCCACGGGCGGGTGCCGGCTCCGTTTCGGAGGGCTCGGCGCTCTCCACCTGACCCTCCTCACCACACCGCCTCCCTCGGCCGATTCTGCCGATGCTGTGATCCGACCCGCCGACCTCTCCGACCACGTCATGCACCCGAGAAGATATAATGAGCACCATCGCTTATATCTCAGGAGGTGCACCATGAGTCGGACAGTGATCGACCTCGACGATCAGCTGCTGGCGGACGTGGCCAAGGCCCTCGGCACCAGCACCAAGAAGGAGACGGTCAACACCGCGCTGCGCGAGGTGCTGGAGAATCGGCGGCGGGCCCTGGCGCTCACCCGCCTGCGGGCGTCGGCGGAAGAAGGCGCCTTCGACCTCGACCTCTTCGAGGACAAGCGGAACTACCGCCGGTGAACGCTGCGCAGTACCTGATCGACACCAGTGCGCTCGCCCGCATGCTGCGCGGCGACGCCGAGCAGTACGGCTGGGACCAGGCGGCAGCAGCCGGGCTCATCGCCACCTGCCCCATCACAGAGCTGGAGTTCTTCTACAGCGCGCGTTCCGCTGCCGACCGCGCACAAGGCATCGAAGACATGCGTCTGCTCTTCGGCTGGGTGCCGGTTGACGATCGCGCCCACGATCGCGCTTGGCGGGTCCAGGAGGTTCTCACCCAGCGCGGACAGCACCGCAGCGCCGGAGCCGTCGACCTCGTGGTCGCCGCCACGGCCGAGTTGCAGGGACTCACGCTGCTGCACCGCGACCGGGACTTCGAGTGCATCGCCGCCGTCACCGGCCAGGCACTCCAGTGGTACGGACCCGAAGCCGGCAAATGAACCAAGGGCGAGCATCGGCGTCACGAGGAAGCCGCGACCGCCGGCCTCGCAGCGCAAGAACGGGCTTCCTCCAAGCTCTGTGCACGCGCGCAGGTGTCCCCGACTGAGCGTCCGACCGAGCCCAGCTCAACACCGTGCCCGTCCGAGAGCAGGCACTCTTCCCACCGGACGTTGCGCTCGTGCCCGTAGCGTGCCCGTAAGAGCGGACAATCGCGGTCGACAGCGGTGCGATCCGACGCGCACGACCACCGGAGCACAAGCCGTCTGCGCGTCATAGCCATACAGCACGCTCAAGCGCCGTCGCTCCCGAACTGAGAGCGCGAGTTCGGTTCTCGTCACCCGCTCCACGGAGAAGGCCCAGGTCAGAGACCTGGGCCTTGTTGTCGTGTGTGGTGGTCCGTGGCCGCGTACCAGGTTCATGCCGCCGTCCAGGCCAGCAGGTGGCGCCCGCACCACATCCGCACCATGACGCTGCGACTTGTTGCGGTCGGCACCCGCGCGTCCCGGGCGTCGATTACGTGGCGCCGTCGGCCACGGTAGTCGCGAGGTCGTCGCGGGTCGCACGCCATGACCTTGCCGTGCGCAGCCACAGGAACACCAGCAGCCCGAACGGTGACAGCAAGATCGTGAGAACCAGCAGTGGCCCCATCAGCAGGGCGGAGATCCCCAGCCGCCTGGCCTCCCGGTACATCCACTGGCCGATCAGCAGATCCCAGGCGATGACCTGTGCCCAGATGGCCCCCGCGCCGTTCGCGAGGGCCGTCAGATCACGGAAGGTGTCCAGGTCCGGGCTGCGGACCGCGGTCCAGAGCTCGGGGAACACCGGGACCGCCAGTACGAGGTAGACCAGCAGTACGGGCATCACGGTCCACGGTGAGCCGGCGATGCGAGCGGTCGGCCCCCACCCCGGCGCGAAGATCATGAGCAGCCATACGGGTGCGACGAGCCAGAAGGAGAACTCGAAGAGGAATCCGGTCACGGTACGAGTTCCTTCGGAGTGGGGGCGTCTTCCGGGCCATTTGCCTTGACCGGCGAGGGAGTCGGAGCCCTCAGGGATGCGTACGTCCCTAGAGCACCGGCCGACAGGATCAGTCCGGCCACCTTCAGCGTCGCGGCGTCCGGGTGGATCAGTGGCTGGCCCCGCAACGCCTGCCAGAGAACCAGCGCGAAGGCGGCGGCGTACGTTCCCGAGGCGAGCAGCACCAGGCGCAGCCGTATCCGGTCGTCGGTGAGTCGAGTGAAGCGTGGCCCGAGGGCGGTCAGCACCATGACCAGCAGCGGCAGGAGCTGCAGCGCATGCATGCCGACGAAGTGCGGGATCCGTAGATCGCCTCCGGTCGTCGACCAGCCGGTCAGCGGCATCGACGGACCGCCGTCCGGCACGCCCACGCTGTGCGCGCCCACCACACCGGAGTCGCCACGCCGCTGCCCCGGCGCGGGCTGGGTCATCAGGAAACCGACGCCTGCACCGGCCAGCGCCAGGACGATGCCGGAGCGCATCGCCCAGGCGGACGCGCGGTCCGCGATTCGGGCCCGGAGCAGCAGCACGGCGACGACGAGTGTGCCGAGCCAAAGGATCACGACCGTGACGGCCATCGCATTGAACAGCGCCTCGTCGAAGGGTGTCTCGTGGTTGAAGTGGCTGCGTTTCCCGCGCACCACCTGCCCTGTGATGATCACCATCTCGATGAGGCTCGTCAGCGCGACGACTGTCCCCGCCCACCAGCCCACGCGTCGTCCGCTGGGCAGAAGCGACAGCATCCAGGCCAAGGAGAGGCAGTACGCCACGAACGAGACCGAGAACTTGAACGGCTTGAACCAGATCGGCGCACCCACCAGGACACGGTCGTCCACGGCGAGTCCCACCGCGGATATGAGCGCCATCAGCGCCATCGCTGCCGCGAACAGCACCAGCGGCCGATGCCATGACCGCCATGGCGCCGACGGCGACCACAACGGCGCAGGCCGGGATGGTGGGCGTGAATGAGACATGGCTACCCCCTAAGTAGATAGCGGCACTATCCGCTATCCGATAGCTCAACTATCTATGATGGAGGGAGGGCCGGCAAGGGCCGGCCCGGCCTCAGGACGAAGGTCGAGGAGTGAACCGGCTGTGCGCATTGGCGAGTTGAGCCGAAAGACCGGGGTGCCGGTGCCGACGATCAAGTACTACGTCCGTGAGGGCCTGCTGCCTCCGGGTGAGCTGACCAGCCCGAACCAGGCGGCCTACGGCGAGGCGCATGAGCGCCGGCTGCAGCTGATCCGAGCCCTGCTCGAGGTCGGCGGCATGAAGGTGGCCGAAATCGCGGACGTACTGGCGGCCATCGACGACCCGGAGCGCCCCGTGCACAAAGTGCTCGGCACTGCTGCGGACCGCCTCGGCAGCGGGGGCATCGAGCACGACGACGCCGGGTCGGCGGCCGCCCGGGCCGTCGTCGCCGACCTCATCTCCCGGCGCGGCTGGCGGACGCACGAGTCGAACCCCGCCGCCACCGACCTGTCCGAAGTCCTCGCCGCCCTGGACCGGTTGGGCCACGGGGCGTTTGCCGAAGTGCTCGACGACTACGCCGACGCAGCCGAGCAGGTCGCCCGCGCCGACCTCCGTTACGTGGACCAGCGGGTGGCGGTCGAGGACATGGTGGAGGCCGTGGTGGTCGGGACCGTACTGGGCGAGGCGGTGTTCAGCGCGCTGCGGAGGCTGGCCCATGTAAGCGCCTCGGCCAAGCTGTATGGCACGGATGTGCCGCAGGAGCAGAAGCCGAGCTGAGCCGACCGAAGCTGGTTCGAAGCACGCGCCATGCCGTTCCGGGGAAGCCGCGACCGCCGGCCTGGCGGCGCAGAACGGGCTTCCTCCAGGCTCTGTGCACGCGCGCAGGCGTTCCGGACCGGACGTCCGACCGAGCAGCTCAACACCATGCCCGTCAGAGCAGGCACTCTGCCCGCCGGTCTTCGCGGCCCGTGCCCATGGCGTGCCCGTAAGAGCGGACAACCACGGTCGACAGCGGTGCGAACCGACGCGAACGACCAGCCAAGCACAAGCCGTCTGCGCACGTCGGAGGTGTACGGCCCGCCCGAGCGCCGTCGCTTCCCAAGCTGAGAGCGCGGGTTCGATTCTCGTCACCCGCTCTTGTCGAAGCCCCAGGTCAGCGACCTGGGGCTTCTGCGTCATCGGCCGCTCGGCGTCCGCTCACGCCTGCCAGGAGTACGAAGGTCGGGCACGCGGGGGCACGCGTTCTCCGTCCGTACGGCGGTTCCACCGCTCCCGGCGCCGCCGGACACCACCGGCCTGCGGGCTCGCCACGCTCGCCGCGGCTCCCACCCGTGGGGGCCTCGGCTCGCCGTTCCCCGTGAACCTGACGAGGGCGGGTGATACGCCACGGCGGCCGCGTACGCCCGGGTCCGGAATCCTGGAAGGGACCTGGGCGCCGGGCGCTTCCGTCACGAGCGGCGGAAGGGTTCCCTGCGCCTCAGCCCGACCGCACACGCGGCTCGGCGGTCGTCAGTCGACGGAAGCCATGAAGTCCAGCATCCTGCGGTTCACCTCCTCCGCGTGGTCGATCTGGGGTCCGTGCCCGGTGCCGGTGACGATCTCGGCACGGGCGCCCGGTATCAGGCGCGGGACGCGCTCCCTCTGCCGCTCGGGGTGCACCAGGAGGCTGCGTTTGCCGAGCACCAGGTAGAGGGGCGTGCGGATGGTGGACAGTTCCGCCTCGGACAGGGGAAGCGGTGCCGGGCGACGGATGCGGTAGGCGCGGACGGCCGTCCTGATCATCGTGCGCAGCTCGGTCATGACCAGGACCGGCTGTTCCAGCCAGGCCGCCAGCCGCGGACGCAGCGCCCTGGGCGCGAACGTCGCGAAGAAGCCGACGAAGATCCAGACGAAGAAGCGCAGCCCCACCTTCTCCAGGCCGCCCGGGTCGAGCAGGGTGACCGAGGCGAGGCGTTCGGGCCTGCGGTGCGCCTGGTTCAGGGCGAGCCAGCCCCCGTAAGAGGTGCCGACGAGGTGAACGCGTTCGAGCCCGAGCCCGTCGAGCGTCTCGTCCAGCCACTGCGCGGCCCGTTCGGGCTGGTGGATCGGCTCTCGCTGCACGCTGCGTCCGGGATCGCCCGGGGTGTCGACGGCGTAGACGGGGCGTTCGGCGCTGAGGGCGGGGGTGTTCGGGTACCACATGGCGGAGCAGGTGCCCGCTCCGTGCACCAGAACGACCGGTGTGCGGGACCGGGCCGCGGGGTCGGCGGGCCCGTAGCGGTACACGTGGGTGGTGCCGAACGAGGTCTCCACGTCCTGCTCCGCGAGGGCGGGTGCCCCCAACGCGTAGACGGCGTCGCACGCGGCGAAGTAGCGGTCGCGCCACGCGTCGCTCACATAGCGGCCGACGTCGGCCTGGGTGCGGGCAGTGGTCTCGGACACGGCCACCTCCGGAGGGTCTCGGTTTCGTGGTACGAACGTATCATGATGTTGATACGGTCGTATTATCAAGAGGCCCCAGAGAGCGCAGCGGACGATGAGCGGAGAACCAGCCGATGCCCAGGCGTGTGGACCATGCGGAACGGCGCACCGAGATAGCGGAGGCGCTCGTCCGGGTCGCCGGGCGACGCGGGCTGCACGCCGTGGGAATGCGCGACGTGGCAGCCGAGGCAGGCGTGTCACTGCGACTGGTGCAGTACTACTTCGAGACCAAGGAGAAGCTGCTGCTCTTCGGACTGGAGCACCTGACCGGGAAGTTCGGGGAGCGGCTCTCCGCCCGCATGCGAGCCGCCGGGGACGCTCCGGGGCCGCGTGCGACGGTCGAGGCGCTGTTGACGACGGCACTGCCGACCGACGAGGAGAGCCGCACCTTCCACCACCTCTACACCTCGTACGCCGTTCTGGCCGTGACCGACCGGACGCTCGCGGCGCAGCCCTTCATCAGGAACCCCGACGCCGCCGAAGGCGCCGTGACCGACATCCTCCGGCAGGCACAGGCGGCGGGTCTGCTGCAGCCCGGCGTGGACGCGCAGTTGGCGGCGGCCGGCCTGCTCGCGATGTCTGCGGGGCTCGGTACCAGCATCCTCGTCGGCCAGCGCACTCCCGAGTCCGCAGCCGCGGTCCTGGACGACCATCTCAACCGCGTCTTCCGCACGGTCGACACGGACGGTTGACGTGGGAGCCGTTCGCGGTCCTGCTTCCCGAGCGCCCGGCAGCGGCGGGCGGGTGCGCGGAACGCTTCCTTCGCCCCGCAGCATGCCGTGTGCCCCCGGACGGTCGCGTCGAAGGGCTCGTACGGCGCGACCGCCCGGCTTCCGGGCGTCACGCCGGAGCAGGCGGGACCGGGTCAGGAGCCGTCGGTCCGCACCGGCGCCATCGCTTCCCGGGCCGAGAGCGCGAATCCGGTTCTCGTCACCCGCTCCACGCACAAGGACCGGCTCGGGGACCGGGCCCTGTCGCCGCCCGTGGTGATCGGTGCCCCGTGCCGGATGCACGCCGGACCCGCACCGGGAACCACCGCCGACCGCGCGGACCAGGGCGGCAGGAGGGCCGTGGGCCCCGTCACCGGACGGCTACGCCGTTGCGTCGGGCGTACCGGGCCGCCTCTGTCCGGTCCGCCACGCGGAGCTTGCGCAGTACGGCGGCGACGTGATGCTCGACGGTTCGTCTCGACAGGAACAGCGCCTTGGCGATCTCGGTGTTGCGCAGTCCGTCGGCGAGCAGGGCGAGCACCTCCTGCTCGCGGGGGCTGAGCCCCTCGGGGCCGACGGCGCGCACAGGGCGTCGGGGGACGTTGCGCACTCCGATCCGGCGCAGGCGGCGAGCGGTGACGTCGCGCATCGGACGCGCGCCCAGGCGGTCGAAGGCCGCGAGCGCCTCGCGCAGCATCCCCTCGTCCGTGGAGCCGGCGAGCGCCAGCGCCGCCTCGTAGGGGCAGCCGATCTCCTGCCAGCGTTCGGCCGATTCCTGCCGGAGGCCGGACAGTTGGAGCCGGTACGGCTCGGCGGCCCGCGCCGGTACGGTGGCGGGGCCGTCGGCGTGGAACAGCCAGTGGGCGAGTTCGCCGACCAGCCATGGCTCGCCCTGGTCCTCGGCGGCGGCGAGCGCCGGGGGGACGATCGCGCGTACCCGGTCGGCGTCCCCGGCGTACGTGGCGGCCTCGGCCAGCGCCGGTGTCGAGCCGATGATCCAGTCGACGACCGGCCCGGCGGTGACCATGGTCGTCCGCACCCGGGTCAGCAGGGGGCCGGGGTCCGAGTCGCCTCGGCGGGCGCGCAGCCGGCCGAGCACCACCATGCCGATCATCTTGCGCCCGTCGTCCACGCCCGCCGTGCGCAGCACCTCCGACGCCAGCGCCTCGGCCTCGTCCCACCGGCCCTGGTCGAGCAGGGCACGCGAGTGGAACGCGCGCAGCCACTGGCGCCAGACCTCCTGGCCGTGGTCGTCGGTGAAGGCCAGGGCCTCCCCGTACCAGCGCTCGGCCGCCCGGTACCAGCGGCGGGTCACGCAGACCAACTGGAGCCAGAAGTAACCGAGTCCGGCCTGATCGTAGGCGGCTGCCGCGCGTGCCAGCCGGACGCTGCGCCCGATCAGTTCCAGGCCCGCCGGGTCGCCGTCCTGAGCGCGGCCGATGCCGATCGACAGCAGTGCCAGGGCTTGTCCGAGACCGCCGGCTCCGTCACCGGCCGTCGCGAGGAGCCGCTCGCCCCAGGCGATCGCGTCGGCGTTGCGGAAGGCCATGGCCGACAGCTTTCCGCGGACGGCACAGGCGAGTGCGAGCTCCGGGCCCGGGGGCAGACCCGCCAGCAGGTCGAGGGCCTCGTCGCACGCCTGCTCGCCGAGGGGGATCTCCCGGGCCAGGTGAGCCGCGGTGACCGCGAGCCCGACCAGCGCCCCGCCCTGCCGTCGTCCGTCACCGGCCATGCGCCACGCGGCGACGGCCTCCTGCCAGGCACACAGCGCGGCGTCGAGGTCGTCGGCGAGATGGCACTGCCGGCCGAGCTCCTCGAGGAGCCCCGCCCGGTCCGCCGGCAGCAGCCCCGGGGACGCGTCGAGCGCGCGGCGCAGGTGTGCGGCGGCCTCCTTGTGGGCGCCCAGCGCGGATGCCCGCTCCGCCGCGAGGGGCGCGTAGGCGAGCACCGCGGCCCGGTCGTCGGCCCGCTGCCCGTGATCGACGAGTCGTGCCGGGTCCACCTCGCCGGGCGGACGGGAAGCGAGCACGGCGAGTGCCCGCCGGTGCAGTTCCGCCGCGTGCGCCGGTGGGATCGCCTCCTCGACGGCGATGCGGACCAGCTCGTGCCGGAACGCGACCGCGCTGTGCTCGGCGGTGAGCAGTCCGCGCTCCACGCACTCGTCGAGCTCTCGGGGCGGCCGCCCCGAGACCGCCTCGACCAGCCACGGGGCAGCCCGCGTCCCGAGGCAGGCGACGGCGTCGAGCGCGTCCCGTGCGCCCGGTCCCAGGCGCGCGGCGCGGGCGAGCACCGCGTCCCGGACCGTGGCCGGGACGGTGGCCCCGCCGTCGCCGAGAACCTGCGTCACGAAGAAGGCGTTGCCGCCCGTGCGTCGGTGCAGTTCGACCGGGTCGATGCCGGTTCCCGCCGCGAGCCGGGCGACGGCCGCCGCGGACAGGGGCGGCACGGTCAGCCGACGGACCGCGGGAAGCGCCGCCAGGTCGCCGGCCAGCACCCGCAGCGGGTGGCGGGGCCCGACCTCGTCCTGCCGGTAGGCCACGACGACCATGGCCGGACGGTCCCCGAGACGGCGGCCGAGGAAGCGCAGCAGGTCCAGGGTGGCCTCGTCGGCCCAGTGCGCGTCGTCCAGTACGACGAGCGCCGGGACCCCGTCCGCGCGCAGTTCGCCGAGCAGCAGGCGGCGCACCGCCGTCGGGTCGGGGGTGCCGAGGAGCTCCTGGCGCAGGGGGGCGGGCAGGGTGTCGGCCATGTCGCGCAGCGGACCGAGCGGAAGCGGCGTGGCGAGCGGTTCGCAGCTGCCGGAGAACAGCCGGGCGTCGCGCAGCCGTCGGCCGAACTCGTGGATCAGCGTGGTCTTGCCCGCGCCCGCGTCACCGCCGACGAGGACGAGCCGCCCGGTGCCGTCGGACGCCTCACCCCACCAGCGGGCCAGTGACGCCAGTTCGCTGTCCCGCTCCTGCAGCGTCCGTCCGCCGACCGTCACACCCTCGATGGTAGGCAGGCGACCGCCGGGAAGGATGGGTATTCACTACCGATGTCCGTGTTCGGCCGCCCCGCGCATGCTTCGTCATGACCGAAGGGCCGGATCTCAGCGACGGAGGCGGTCATGGACTACGACGTGATCATCGTGGGCGCGAGCATCGCCGGCTGCACGGCGGCGACGGCGTACGGCCGGGCGGGGCTGCGGGTGGCGCTGGTCGAGCGGCATCGCAGCCCGCAGGCGCACAAGACGCTCTGCGGACACTTCGTGCTGGGCGGCACCCGTGACGTCCTGCGGCGCACGGGCCTCTGGCAGCCGATGCTCGCGCAGGGTGCGGCGGTGACGACCGGGCTCGGCGTGTGGACCGGGGCCGGCTGGGTCGTTCCCCGGCCGGACAGCGGGGTCCCGCCGGCGATCAGTCTGCGCCGCAGCAAGCTCGACCCGCTGCTGCGCGGGATCGCCGACGCGACCCCGGGCGTGGATCTCCTGCTGGGGCGCCGGGTCGTCGGCCTCGTCGAGAACGCCGCCGGGGCCGTCGTGGGAGTCGTCACCTCGAACGGCGGGGCCGAGCGCGCCGAGCTGCGCGCCCGTCTGGTCGTCGGTGCGGACGGCCACCGTTCCACGGTCGCCCGGCTCGCCCGGGTCGCCGAGGACCGCGCCCCGAACCACCGCTTCCTCTTCTGGGCCTACTACGAGGGGGCGACGATGAACGGCCCCGGCGACGGCCAGGTCTGGTCCCTCGACCCGGACATCGCCGTGTGCGTCCCCGTCGACGACGGGCTGACGCAGGTGGGCGTCTTCCCGGCCAAGGACCGACTGCCCGAGTTCACGGCCGGACGGGTCGCCGCCTTCGACCGGTTCGTAGCCCGCCTGCCGGACGGGCCCTCGCTCGCCGGCGCACGACGGGTGTCGAACCTCATCGGCACCACCGACTACCCGTGCATCCGCCGGGACCCCACGCCCCGGCCCGGCCTGGCCCTGATCGGTGACGCCGCGACCGCCTCGGACCCCGTCCCGGCAGTGGGATGCGGCTGGGCGTTCCGCAGCGCCTCGTGGCTGGCGGACAGCACCGCCGGGGCTCTGGCGAGCGGCGCGGACCTGCGGCGCGCACTGCGCTCCTACCGCAAGGCGCACCGCTTCATCGACCGGTACGACGCGCTGGGCCGCCAGGACGCCCTCGCGCAACCGCCCGGCACGCTTCAGCGGGCGGTCCGCACCGCGGCCGTCACCGACCCGTACGTCGCCCGCCGACTCGCGATGTTCGCGATGCGGGCGGCGGACCCGTCGGTCCTGCTGAACCCCAGGGTGGCGCTCCGGGCCCTCGTCGGGTCGGGGGTGCGGCGGTCGCGCGGAGCGGCCTCGGTCCCTGCCGCCGGGCGGTAGGCCACGGAGCGCGGACGTCAGGGCGGGGCCGTCCCTCCCCGCCGCGCGCCGGACGCGTCGGCGGGGCAGCATGAGTCGTGACGGCTCTGCTCCGCTCGACCCACGAACCGGGGGAGGCGACGATGCTGCGGACACGGCTGTGCGACGTACTCGGTATCGACGTCCCCGTCATCGGCGCACCGTACGGGCCGTACGAACAGGTCGATCTCGCGGCGGCCGTGTGCGGGGCCGGAGGCCTGGGCAGCCTGGGCACGGCGGTGCGCCCGCTCGCCGACCTGCGACGGCAGTGGGCCCGCATGCGGGAGCTCACCGACCGCCCCTTCGCGATCAACCACACCCTCCGCCCCCTGAACGAGGAGGCGTTCCAGGCCACGCTGGACGAACGCCCGGCCGCGATCTCCTTCCACCTCGGGGTGCCCGGGGACCTGATCGGGCGCGCCCATGAGGCGGGCATCCTGTGGATCCAGCAGGTCATGGACGTCCGGCAGGCCGAGCAGGCCGTACGCGCCGGTGCGGACGTGATCGTCGCCCAGGGCGGCGAGGCGGGCGGCCAGGGCGGCGAGGTGGCCACCATGGTGCTGGTTCCGCAGGTCGTGGACGTCGCGGGGGCGATTCCGGTCGTCGCCGCGGGCGGCATCGCGGACGGGCGGGGGCTGGCGGCGGCTCTGGCCCTGGGCGCCCAGGGCGTGGCCCTCGGCACGCGCCTGCTCGCGTCGGTGGAGATGGACATCGCCGGGGAGTGGAAGGACCGGATCGTCGCCGCAGAGGCGCGCGACACGGTCAAGCTGGCCCACAGCGACAGGTTCATGCCGCCGTTCTCACGGCCTGACGCCTACGGCTTCCCCCGGTCGCTGCGCACGCCCTTCCTGGAGGAGGCCGAGGCCCATCCGGAGCGGGTGCGGCCGGCCGAAGCCGGTCCCCGCATCGTGGAGGCCGTGCTCGCCGGACGAGGGCACGAGGTCCTGCCGTTCACCGGCCAGTCCGCGGCCCTCGTCCACGACGTCCTCCCGGCGGCCGAGATCGTACGGAGGATCGTCGACGACGCGGAGACGATCCTGCGCCGCACCGCCGACGCGTGCACGCACGGCACTCCGCACTGATCGGGCCACGGCTCGGCGGCGAGGTGACGGACGCGGGGACGCGCTGAACCGGACGGTGCGGGTCCGGTGCCTGTGCGCGTTGCCCGGGGCGGGGCGGTCACCGCGTCACGGGCCGGCCACGTCCCCGGTGACGTGTCCCGTCCGGCGCTGCGCGCGGAGCACGGCGCGGGCCGCCGCGCGGATCTCCTCGTCGATCTCCACCCCGGAGGACAGGACCTGGAGCAACCGGGTCCGCCACACGTCGGGGTCCGTGTCGTACGCGTCCAGCACGCGTACGCCGTAGCCGCCCCGCACGCCGTCGCCGCCACCGGCCAGCCGGCGGCGCACCGCCTCCCGCAGCGCGGCGTGGAGGTCGTGGACGACTCCGCGCGGGGTGCCGGTGAGCCTGGCCGCCGCCCCTGCGGCCAACGCGGTCGCCACCAACTCCGTTTCGGTCACTCGGGCCCCCTGGTCGTGCGGGTTGTGCGATCTCTCGACCACCACCATGGCGGGGCGTGCTGCAATGCTGATGAATTCTCGATGACCTGGACGACGTGCGGAAGCGGAGGCTTCGGGTGGGCGGAGGATCTCCTCAGCGGTTCCGGTTCGAGGTGCTCGGGCCGTTACGGGCATGGCGGGACGGAGCGCCGCTGGAGCTGGGGCCGGTCAAGCGGCAGACCGTGCTGGCCTCGCTGCTGCTGAGCCGGGGAGCCGTGGTGAGTCATGAGCGGCTGCTCGACGCGGTGTGGGGGTCGGAGCCGCCCGCGGGCGGCCGCAAGGCGCTGCCCACCCACGTCAACTCGCTGCGCAGGGCACTCGACCCGGCCGGCACCCCGCCCGCGGAATCGGTGATCCGCAGCGGCAAGGGCTGGTACCGCTTCGTCGTCGAGGGCGTCCGGCTCGACACCGAGGAGCTGGACGAGCGGGGAGACGCGGCGCTGCGCACCGTCGCGTCCGGCGACCTGTCCACCGCGGCCGACCGACTGGCCGGTGCCCTCGGGCTGTTCCGCGGCGAACCGCTGGCCGGGCTGCCGGGGCCGTTCGCGCGGGACGAACGGCAGCGGTGGGAGGAGCGCCGCCGGACGCTCAGGCTGGAACGCCTCAAGTGCCTCGTGTCGCTCGGCCGGTTCGGTGAGGCCCTCGACGACCTCGGCGGGGTGCCGGCGTCTTCGGCGGCGGACCGCTACGACGAGTCGCTGAGGGCCTTGCGCATGCGGGCCCTGTACGGCTGCGGACGTCAGGCGGAGGCCCTCCACGCCTACGAGGAGATGCGCGTACGACTGCGTGACGAGCTCGGGGCCGATCCGGGGGAGGAACTCCGCCGGGTGCACGAGGCGGTGCTGCGCCAGGACGACGCCTTCCTGCTCCCTCCTCCGCCGGCGCCCTCCCGGCCCGGCGCGGGCGTCGTGCCCGCCGAACTCCCGCACGACGTGCCGGGTTTCGCGGGCCGCACCGCCGAACTCGCCCGCCTCCGGACCCTGCTCCCGCCCGAACGGGACCCCGGGGACCCGGCGAACACCGTCGTCATCTCGGCCATCGGCGGTGCCGCCGGCATCGGCAAGACCGCGCTGGCCGTGCACTGGGCCCACCGGGTTCGCGACCGCTTCCCGGACGGCCAGCTCTACGTCAACCTCCACGGCTTCGACCCCGACCGCCGCCCCCTGGAACCCGGCGAGGCCCTCGAACTGCTGCTGCGCGGCCTGGGCCTCGCGGCCTCGGAGATCCCCCCGCACCACGAGGCCCAGGGCCGCGTCTTCCGCACCCTGCTGTCCGGCCGGCGCATGCTCGTGCTCCTGGACAACGCGGCCTCCGCCGATCAGGTGCGACCGCTGCTGCCGGCCGGCCCGACCTGCTGCGTCCTCGTCACCAGCCGCAACCGGCTCGGCGACCTCGTCGCCCGCGACGGCGCCCACGCCCTGCCCCTGGACCTCCTCCGGCCGGACGAGGCCCGCGCGCTCCTGGGCCGTGCCCTCGGCGCGGACCGGGTCGACGACGACGGACACGCGGCCGGCGAGCTGGTCCGGCTCTGCGGCGGCCTCCCCCTGGCCCTGCGCGTGGCCGCCGCCAGACTGGCGGGCGATCCGTCCCTGCGGACAGCCGACCTGGTCGCCGAGATGACCGCGGGCAACAGGCTGGAGGCGCTGGAGCCGGACGGTGACGCCGACTCGCCTCTGCGCACGGCCTTCTCGGTGTCGTACCGGGTCCTGGCGCCCGGCGCGCGCCGGCTGTTCCGGCTGCTCGGGCTGTTCCCGGGAGCGGACTTCACCGCCGAGGCCGCGGCGGCCCTCCTGGACGCACCGCTCACGCAGGCTCGCCGGCTGCTCGGCTCCCTGGCCGCGGCGCACCTGATCGAACCCGCGGCGGCGGGCCGGTACCGGTTCCACGACCTCCTCCGCGCGTACGCGCGGGAGCGGTCGGCGGTGGAGGAGACGGCCGCAGAGCGCGGCGCCGCGCTGGAGCGGCTCCTGGTCTGGTACCTGCACGCCGTTCGCGCCACCGCGGGGACCTCGCTCTTCCCGGAGCTGCCCCGCGACCTCCGAGCCGCCGGTTCCCCGGGCGTGCCGTCGGCCACCGGATCCGAACAGTGGCTGGAGGCGGAGCTGCCGAACCTGCTCGCCGTCATCGACCACGCCGGCCGCCACGGGCCCCGCCCCGTCACCTGGTACATGGTCTCCGCGCTGTTCAGCCACTTCTGGACCCACCTGCCGCGGAGGACCTGGCAGGCCGTCGGCCGGACGGCGCTGGACGCGGCCGAAGCCGAGAAGGACCCGTTCGGCCAGGCCGCGATGCACTTCAGCCTCGCGGCGGCCCGGTGGGACCGGGGCCACGTCCGACGGGCGATGGAGCACGCCACACGCGCTCTGGACATCAGCCGGGAGCTCGACTGGGTGGCGGGCGAAGCCGCGGCCCTCGGCCTCAGGGGCTTCGCGCACTGGAGCACGGCGCGCCTGGACAGGGCCCGCGACGACTTCACCGCCGGCCTGCGCGTCTTCCGCGAGACCGGGCCCCGTGACTACGAGGGGTTCGGGCTGACCGGCCTCGGCATGACCTGCCGGGACCTGGGCCGGCTGCACGAGGCCGCCGGCCACCTCGAACGCGCCGTGCGCCTCAGTGCACGGCTCAGCCGGTGGAACGGCACTTCGGCCGTGCAGATCCTGGGCGGGGTGTACTGGGAACTCGGCCGTTTCGCCGACGCGCTCGATCTCCTCGGCCCGGCGGTGGCCCGGGACGAAGCGGCCGGCCACCGCGACGGCCGCGCGATGATGCTCGGCACCGTCGCGAGGATCAGTCTCGACCTCGGCCGCCCCGAGGAGGGGCTGGAGCAGGCCGAGCGAGCCCTGACCCTGGTCAGGGACACCAAGCGGTACTGGATCCAGGCCGGCATCCTCAACGCGGTGGCCGCCGCCCACCGGAAGCTGGCGCGTCCGGACCGGGCGCTCCGGGCCGACGAGCAGGCACTCGCCCTGGCCCGCGAGGTGATGTCCAGACGCGCCGAGGCCGACACCCTCCTGAGCCTCGGCCTCACCTGCCACCACCTGGGCCGGCATCACGAGGCCCGCGCCCGCGCCGCACAGGCGCTGCACCTGGCCCGCGCCCACTCCTTCCGCGTGGCGGAGGGCCAGGCCCTGACGACCCTCTTCGAAACGGCCCACGCCCCGGACGTCAGGCTTGCCCGGGAGGCCCTGGCCGTCCACCGCGGAACCGGCCACCGCCCGGGCGAGGCCCGTACCCTCCTGGCACTCGCCCGGTTCCACCGCCGAACCGGGAGCGCCACCGCCGAACGGCTGGGCCGACGAGCACGGGACATCCTCGCGGACCTCGGCGTGCCCGAGCGGGAGTACCAGAACCCCGACCGCTGACGTGCCCGCCGGTCCCGCACCCGCAGAGCCGGAGCCGTCGGCCTCGTCGTGCCCTCACGAGGAACCCGACGCACGTGGGGTTTCCCCCAGCACGGGTGTCCACCGACCGGTGGACACCAGGTTCAACCGAGTACCTCTGTCCGGCAACTGCCCTGTCCAGCAAGGCTTTCGGGCATGAAATCATTCTCTGTGCGCATGGCGCGGTGGAGCGCACGGCACCCCTGGCGGGCGATCGCCGGCTGGCTGGTGTTCGTGGCGCTCTGTCTGGGCGCCGGCAGTGCTGTCGGTACGAACAGCGCGAAGACGGCGGACTACCGGGTCGGTGAGGCGGGCCGCGCCGAGGCCCTCGCCGCCGCGGGACATCTGGAGCGCAGGCCCACCGAGCAGGTGCTGATCTCCGCCAGGTCGGGTGCCCTCGACCGGAACGCGGCCGAAGCCGCCGCGGAGGACCTCACCGCCCGGATGAAGCGGCTGCCCGACGTCGCGGGCGTGGCCGCCCCGCTGCTCTCCGGCGACCGTACGGTCCTCATGGTCGAGGTGGCGCTGAAGGGCGAGGAGCGGGACGCCAAGGACAAGGTCGACGCGCTCGTGGAGCAGACCGAGGCGGTGCAGGAGGACCACCCCGGGCTCCTCCTCCAGGAGACCGGAAGTCCCTCCATCAGCAAGGGCGTCGACCGGCAGCGCAGCGACGACCTGGCGCTCTCGGAGGCGATCACGCTCCCGGTCACGCTCGTCACCCTGCTGGTCGTGTTCGGGTCGGTCACCATGGCCGGGGTGCCGCTGCTGCTGGCGCTGTCGTCGATCGCGGCGGCGATCGGGCTCTCCATGGTCGCCTCGCACCTCTCCCCCGACGCCGGGGTCGGCACGAACGTCATCCTCATGATCGGCCTGGCGGTCGGCGTCGACTACACGCTCTTCTACCTCAAGCGCGAGCGCGAGGAGCGGGCCCGCTCCGGCGGCCGGCTCGGCTCCGCGGCACTGGTGGAGCTGGCGGCCGCGACCTCGGGGCGGGCGGTCGTGGTCTCCGGGCTCGCGGTCGCCGTCTCCACGGCGACGCTGTACCTGGCCTCCGACGTGATCTTCTCCTCGCTCGCGACCGGCACCATCATCGTCGTACTGGTCGCGGTGGCCAGTTCGCTGACGGCCCTGCCCGCGCTCCTCGTCAAGCTCGGGCAGCGGGCCGAGCGCAGGGAACTGCGACGGGCACGACGCGGGAAACCCGCCCGCCGGGTGGGGGGCCGGGGCGGCGACGGCCGGGTGTGGTCGGCACTGCTGCGGCCCGCGGCCCGGCATCCCCTGGCCACCCTGTGCTGTTCGGTCCTCGGCCTCCTCGCACTCGTCGCCCCGCTGGCCGGGCTGAGGATCACGGAGATGAGCCGGGACACGCACTCCCGCGACATCCCCGCGATGCGGGTGTACGACCGGCTCAACGAGGCGTTCCCCGAGCAGCGGGTGACCCACCAGGTCGTGGTGCGCGCCGACGCCTCGCGCTCCGCGGAGGTCACCTCGGCCCTGCGCGAGGTGGCCCGGCGCACCGGTGACGACGGCCTGTTCACCGGCGCCTCGCGGATACGGACGTCGGCCGACCACCGGACCAGCGTCCTCGAGCTGAAGGTGCCGCACCTGGGCAACTCCGAGCAGGCGTACGACTCCCTCGACCGCCTGCGGGACGACCACCTGCCCGCCACGGTGGGCCGGATCGACGGCGCCGAGTTCGGGGTGAGCGGTGACGTCGCCCGCTACGCCGACTATCCCGCCCACCAGAACGGCAAGCTCCCCCTGGTGCTGGGGGCGTTGTTGCTGGTGACGTTCGTGATGACCGTGTACGCCTTCCGGTCGGTCGTCCTCGGCCTGATCGGCGTCGTGCTGAACCTGCTGTCCGCGGCGGCGGCGCTCGGACTGCTCGTCCTGGTCTTCCAGGGGACCTGGGCCGAGGGGCTGCTGGACTTCGACTCCACGGGTTCGATCGGATCCCGCGTGCCGCTCTTCCTCTTCGTGATCCTCTTCGGGCTCTCGATGGACTACCAGGTGTTCGTGGTGAGCCGGATCAGGGAGGCCGTGCTCGCGGGCGTCCCCACGCGGCAGGCGGTGCTCGACGGGATCCGCTCCTCGGCGAGCGTGGTGACCAGCGCCGCGGTCGTGATGACGACCGTCTTCGCCAGCTTCGTCTTCCTGCACATCATCGAGATGAAGCAGATCGGCTTCGTGCTGGCGGCGGCCGTGCTGATCGACGCGGTCGTCGTCCGGGTCCTGGTGCTGCCGTCGGCCATGCTCCTGCTCGGCGAGGCCAGTTGGTGGCCCTCGCGGGGAGCGCGGGGTGCGGCGGCCGGTGCGGGGAAAAAGGAGCCGGTGCGCCCGGCGGTCGACGTACGTTGATCGGCATGACCGCTCTCACCGGGCCCACCGCCGACGCCTTCTGGGCCACCTCGCTGCGCCGCTGGAACGCGGTGTGCTGGGTGCTGTTCGCCCTGATGGCCGTCGGACTCGTCGCCATGGACCGGCCCGGCGGGAGCAGGTACGCCGCGCTCGCGCTGCTGGGCGGCGTGGTGCTGTGCTACGCCGTCCTCCACCGGTTCCCGGACCACCCCGTCGTACGGCCCCACGGCTACCTCTCGGTGCTGGTGGTCGCGCTGGGCGGGCTCGCGTACCTGCGCGGCAACTACGCGGCGCTGTTCATGGTGACCCTGCCGCACTACTGGATGTTCGGGCGGACGCCGAGGGCCTCGATGACGTTCCTGGGGCTGGCCACGGCCGGCACCCTGACCGGGAGCGTCCTGCGGCAGGACGGCTGGTCGGTGGAGTTCTTCAGCGAGACGCTCGTGTCCACGCTGATCGTCGTGGCGGTGGGGGTGCTGATCGGGTTGTGGGCGCATTCGGTGGTCGCACAGAGCGAGGAACGGGCGCGGCTCATCGACGAGTTGGAGCGGACGCAGGCGCAGCTGTCCGAGGCGCACCAGCGTCAGGGGGCGGCGGACGAACGGGAGCGGATGGCGCGGGAGATCCACGACACGCTCGCGCAGGGCTTCGCGTCGATCATCGTGCTCGCGGAGGCGGCCCGTGCGGGGCTGGACTCCGACACCGCGCGAAGTGCCCAGCAGCTGTGGTCGATCGAGTCGACCGCGCGGGACAACCTCGCGGAGGCGAGGGAGCTGGTCGGTTCCGTGCGGGGACCGGGGCCGGGCCAGGTGGCGGCCGGTTCGGTGGCACGGACGCTGCGCCGGACCCTGGACCGCTTCGCGGAGGACACCGGGCTCATCGTGCACGCCGACCTGGAGGACCTCGGGTGCGACCAGCAGACCCGGATCGCGCTGCTGCGCTGCACCCAGGAGTCCCTGGCCAACGTGCGCAAGCACGCGCGCGCCTCCACGGTCGGCGTGGTCCTGACCCGGCAGGCGTACGGGGTGGAACTGGAGATCACCGATGACGGGACCGGCTTCGTGGTGGGGGAGTCGGCGGGCTTCGGTCTGGACGGGATGCGCAAACGGCTGGCGGAGCTGGGCGGGAGGCTGACGGTGACGAGTTCGCTGGGTGACGGGACGCGCGTACTGGCGTCGATCCCCCTGGCCTCCCCGGCACCGGGAGAGAGCGGGGCGGAGGCGTGAGTGGCGGAGGGGTCCGCATCATCGTGGTGGACGACCACACCGTCATGCGGGCCGGAGTGGTGGCTCTCCTCACCTCCGAGACGAGCATCGAGATCGTCGGCGAGGCGGGCGACGGCCGTGTGGCCCTCGAACTGGTCGAGCGGTACGAGCCCGACGTCGCCCTGGTCGACCTGCGCATGCCGGTGCTCGACGGAGTGGCCACCACGACCGAGATCGTGAACCGCTTCCCCCGTACCCGCGTGCTGATCCTGACGACGTACGACACCGACGCGGACATCGAGCGCGGGGTGGAGGCCGGGGCCATCGGCTACCTCCTCAAGGACACCACCCGTGAGCAGCTGGTCGACGCGATCCACGCCGCCTCCCGAGGCGAGACGGTGCTGGCGCCCCGGGTGGCCGAGAGGCTGGTCGCCCGGATGCGGCAGCCCGCCCAGGCCCCGCTGACGGCCCGCGAGGCGGACGTCCTGCACGCGGTGGCGGACGGTCTGACCAACGCCGAGATCGGGCGGCGACTCGTCATCGCCGAGGCGACGGTGAAGACCCACCTGCTCCGCCTGTTCGCCAAGCTCGACGTGAACGACCGGACGAGGGCGGTGGTGGTGGCGATGGAGAGGGGGCTGCTGCGGAGGGCTTCCGGCACGGAGGACTCCCCGTGACGTCCCGGCATGACGCCTCCGGCCGTCGCACCGGACGGGAGGGCGTGCGCACCGGACCGTGCGCCGGTCGTGCCGGCCCACGTACGCGCGGGGCTTCCGTGCCGTCGGCGGCTCGCACCACGACCGCTCCCCCACCGGCCTCGGGAACCGGGCCGCGCACGTCACGGGGGTCGAGGTCCGCGGGGCGGACCGGCGCTCCGTGATCGCTCGCACCGGGGCCGGGGGGCCGGCGTCCCCGTGCGGCCGCGACCGTCCGTCCCGGTCGGCCCACGCGTCGACGGGCCCGGGTGCGGGGGAAGCGACGCGGGCGCGGCGCCCGTCCGCTACCGGGCGACCGGCTTCCTGACGCGCTCGGTCTCGTCCTGCACGAGGAGGGAGAGCAGGGAGGCCACGGGGAGGCCCGCTTCCGCCGGGTGGCGCAGCACCTTGTCCGGCTCGATGCGGTAGGTGTTCGTGCGCCCGTCGCGGGTGTGGGAGAGGTAACCGTCCTGCTCGAGGTCCGAGATGATCCGCTGGACGGCACGCTCGGTGAGCCGGCAGTGGGCGGCGATGTCACGGATCCGGACGTTCGGGTTGTCGGCGATGGCCGCCAGTACACGCGCGTGATTGGTGATGAACGTCCATCCGGTGTGAGGTTCGGGCACTCCAACCATGCCCCGCATTTTACGGCTCCTCATTGCCGGAACGCAGATACATGACATACTTTTCAGGTAACAGATGACGTGACCCCGTGGGGAAGAACCGCAGAAGGAGCCCTAAGGTGCCCTGGGACGAGGCCGCCATGCCGACGCTCATGAGCAACACCGGCGGGAAGCCGCCGCCCGAACAGGCCACCGGGCCCGCCCCGGAGGGGGCCTCGGTGTTTCAGTACGAACGGCACGGCGCCCGGGTGGTCGTCGCGCAGGGCTCCTACGACATGCACTCGATCACGCCCTTGGCGGAGGCACTGCGGGCCGCGGCCGGGGAGCGTCCGAAGGTGGTCCTGGACGCCTCCGGCGTCACCTTCGCGGACTCGTCGTTCCTGAACCTGCTGATCCTCACCCACCGGGCGGGCACCCTGCGCCTGGTCGCGCCGTCACGGCAGGTCCGGCTGCTCTGCGAGGTCACCGGGGTCGACGCCGTCCTGGACATACGGGAGACCGTGGACGACGCCGCCGTCCGCTGAGTCGCCCTGCGCCGAGGAGGCGGGGGCGGGCGGTTCGCGCCCCGGGTGAACGCGGGTGCGCCACCGGTCCGGCCGGCCCCCGGGCCGGGGGCCGGGTCCTCCGTCTCGGCCGGCGACCGGGGGCGAGCGCGGTTCAGATCGGTTCGGGTTGCGGTTCCGGGTGCCGCGCCGGTGCGGTCCTGCCCGACCACAGTGCGGTGGTCCGTGCGTAGCCGTAGACCACCGAGGCCGTCGCCAGCACGAGCAGGGGACCGGACACCCACGGGTGCTCGGCCATCTGGACGGGCAGCCAGCGGTACGACACCAGGAACGCGGTGAAGACCACCGTCCCGTGGGCGACCAGCCGGACCCCCGCCCGGTCCCAGCCGCGGTCGAACGAGCGCAGCGCCGCCTCGATCGTGAGCGTGAAGACCACGCCGGCGATGAGGTCCGCGCCGTAGTGGTAGCCGAATCCGAGCGTCGCGCAGAGCGTGGCGACCAGCCAGAACGTTCCCGCGTGGCGCAGTAGCCGCGGGCCCTTGCGGGTGTGGACGAAGATGGCGGTGGCCCACGCCGTGTGCAGGCTGGGCATGCAGTTCCGCGGGGTGATCCCGTCGAACGGCATGGGGTGCGGGGTGCCGACCGGCGGAAGCGTCTGCGGCCACAGGTCGGCCGCGGCCCAGGGCGCGCTGGGCGGCATGTCCGGCGCCCACAGGCTGACTGCCGACCAGTGCTCCATGCCCGTGCCGTAGGCGAAGATCGGCCCGACCACCGGGAAGATCATGTAGAAGGCCGGCCCGACGAGGCCGATCACCAGGAACGTGCGCACCAGGTGGTGGCGCGGGAAGCGGCGCTCGGCCGCCACGTGGCGCAGCTGGTACAGCGCGGCGACGACCGCGGCCACCGCGAGGTTGCCGTAGACGAAGTCGAGGAAGTTGAAGCCGACGGAGCCGGTGGCCGTGACGATCCGGCCGACCCACCACGACGGGTTGCCCAGTGCGTGGTCGGCGGTGGCCACGTAAGGGTCGAGCACCTCCGGGCGGGTCTTCGAGGTGATCAGCAGCCAGGTGTCGCCCGTCTTGCGGCCGGCCATCAGCAGGAGGCCCAGCCCGGCGCCCTTCAGCAGCAGGACCCGTTCCCGGCCGGTGCGGCGCGTGACGGCGACGACCGCGACGCCCAGGATCACCCACAGGGCGCCGTTCCCGAAGGGGTGGCCGCCGGCCGTGTCGGCGTCGACCGCCCACCGCACCAGCGCGAAGGCGACGTCGACGCCGATCGCGGCGCCCACCGCGACGAACCGTTGCCGCCAGGTGAGCACCACCATCGTCAGCGCCATGGCGGCGTACAGCAGGCCGCCCGACTTGGGGGCGAACACCACCTCCCGCGCCTGGAGGGTGATCGGCCCCGGCGAGCCGTGGTGACGCGCGGCGAACTCCAGCGCGACGAGGAACCCGAGGGTCACGACAGCGGCCAGGGTCCAGAGCACGGCTCGTGGCCGACGCCATACGGAGAGCGCGGTTCTCCCCCGTATTCGCGAAAGGTTCTGCGGTGGTATGTCTGTCACTTTTTGTCTGCTTTGTTAAATACTGCTCATGTCGGGGTGGATATCATCTGCTGCCTTCCGGTCGGAGCGTGTTCTCCTCACGAGGAGCAGCCCGTCGGGAGCAAGACGGAAAGAGTACGGTGCGGGTTCCGGCCCCGTACTCGCCGGCCCCGCACCACGACAGCGGCGCTCCCAGGCCCTCGCGCCGAGCGAAGCACAGCAAATCCGGGCAGGTCAATAGCCATGTGGGCGCGCAAGCGCCGTCGCCTGCCGGGCCGGGGGAACGGGCTCGGCCCTCGTCACCCGGGGCCCGCGTCGCCGGCGGGGGAGGGAGGGGAGCCGCGGTCGGCCGTTCCGCGTCCGGGCCTCAGCCGTTCCGCGTCCGGGCCTCAGGCCGGTTCGAGGCGTGCTTCCGGTCGCTGCGCCGGTACCGCAACCTCCGGTTCCCACCGTTTCGTGGCCCGTACGTACCCGAGGACCACCGAGGTCGTCGCCAGGACGAGGAGCGGCCCGGCCACCCAGGGATGTCCGGCCATCTCCGTCGACAGCCAGCGGGACGACGCCAGGATCGCCGCGAAGACCACCGTCCCGTGGGCGACCAGCCGGACCCCCGCCCGGTCCCAGCCGCGGCCGGACGAGCGCAGCGCCGTCTCGATCGTGAGCGTGAAGACCACGCCGGCGATGAGATCGATGCCGTAGTGGTAGCCGAATCCGAGCGTCGCGCAGAGCGTGGCGACCAGCCAGAACGTTCCCGCGTGGCGCAGCGGCCGCGGGCTCTTGCGGGTGTGGACGAAGATGGCGGTGGCCCACGCCGTGTGCAGGCTGGGCATGCAGTTGCGGGGCGTGATCCCGTCGTACGCCACCGGGTGCGGCGTGCCGACCGGCGGAAGCGTGTCCGGCCACAGGAGGGCCACCGCCCACTCCTCGCCGCCGGTGCCGAACGCGCCGGTGCCGTAGAGGAAGACCGGTCCGACCACGGGGAAGACCATGTAGACGGCCGGTCCGAGGAGGCCGATCACGAGAAAGGTGCGCACCAGGTGGTGGCGCGGGAAGCGGCGCTCGGCCGCCACGTGGCGCAGCTGGTACAGCGCGGCGACGACCGCGGCCACCGCGAGCTGGGCGTAGACGAAGTCGAGGACGTGGGCGCCGACCGGGCCCGCGGCCTCGACCATCCGGCCCACCACCCACGACGGGTTGCCCAGCGCGCGGTCGGCGGTGACCACGTACGGGTCGAGCACCTCCGGGCGGGTCTTCGAGGTGATCAGCAGCCAGGTGTCGCCCGTCTTGCGGCCGGCCACCAGCAGGAGGCCCAGCCCGGCGCCCTTCAGCAGCAGGACCCGTTCCCGGCCGGTGCGGCGCGTGACGGCGACGACCGCGACGCCCAGGATCACCCACAGGGCGCCGTTCCCGAAGGAGTGCCCGTCGGTCACCCTGGCGTCGACCGCCCACCGCACCAGCGCGAAGGCGACGTCGACGCCGATCGCGGCACCGGCCGCGACGAACCGTTGCCGCCAGGTGAGCACCACCGTCGTCAGCGCCATGGCGGCGTACAGCAGCGGCCCCGAGCTGGGGGCGAACACCAGCTCTTCCGCCTGGTTGGTGATCGGCCCCGGAAGGCCGTAGCGACGCGCGGCGATCTCCAGCGCGACGAGGAACCCGAGGGTCGCCACACCCGCCACGGCCCAGAGTCTCGCCCGTGCTCGGCGCCGGCTTATTCGCGAGAACACCCGTGACGGCATGTGTCTCCACCTCTGTTCGCTGGGCTGGATTTCGGTCGAACGGCTGCCGAACGTGCTCGACGGCCCGGCCTCCGGCGAAGAATGACATGGCCGCGCCGACCCGTCGGCAGAGGAAGACGGAAGGATCACGGTCCGGGTTCCGGCCCGCGACGGCGGCGCGGCCCCCTGCCGTTCCGCGGAATTCCCTGGACCGGCGGCCGGGCGCGTGGTCGACTCGGGCCGACGCCGCCCCCCTCGACCTCACCGGAGCCGTCTTGTCCCTCCGCGTCACCGCCCTCACCGACCCCGACCGCACCCCTTCCGGCCACCGCCTCGCGTGGCTGGCCGCCGGGGACGACGGTGCTCCGCTCGGGTCCGCGTTCCTCCGGGTGTTCAACCGGGAGGGCCAGGAGCACCTGGCCGAACTGCAGGTGAACGTGCACCCGGCGGAGCGGCGCCGGCGGGTCGGGTCGCGGCTGCTCGAGGCGGCGGTGGCCGCCGCGCGGGAGGCGGGCAGGCGGTCGGTGATCGCGCAGGCCGACGCGGGCACGCCGGGCGATCACTTCCTTGCCGCACACGGCTTCCGCAGGGTGCTGACACTGACGTACGCCCGGCTCGCGCTGGACGGGTGGGACGGCGGCCGGGCCGACGGGATCGACGCGATCGTCGAACGGCCGCACCCCGGCTACCGTCTCGTGTCCTGGCGCGGCGCCGTCCCCGACGAGCTGGCCGGGACCTTCGCCGACTCGCGCCGCGCCATGGACGACATGCCGATAGGCGACACCGACCACGGTGTCGTGGCCTGGGACGTCGAGCGGGTGCTGGCCGCTGCCGAGGCCATCGCCGACCGCGGTGAGCTGCTCACCACGGTGGCCGCCGTCGACGAGTCGGACGGCTCGGTCGTCGGCTTCTCGGAACTCGTCGTGCCGGGCGACGGCAGGGGCGACGGGCTGCACTACGGCACCGGCGTGCTGCCCGGGCACCGCGGCCACGGCCTCGGCCGCTGGATGAAGGCCGAGTCGATCCGCCTCGCCCGCGCCGACCGCCCCGGGCTCGCCGGCCTGGTCACCGACACCGCGGACAGCAACACGCACATGCGGCGCATCAACGACGCGCTGGGGTACCTCCCCACGCACAAGGCCCTGGAGTACCAGCTCGACCTGTGAGGCCGGCGGACCGGCGTCCGCCGTGCGGGCGGTCACCGGGCCGGGGTGATCTCCCGAACGGCTCCGGGCAGGACCGACCGCAGCCGCCGGTCGTGGGTGACGACGACGAGCGTCCCCTCGTACGAGGCGAGGGCCGCCTGGAGGTCCTCCACCAAGGAGGGCGAGAGGTGGTTCGTCGGTTCGTCCAGCAGCAGCAGATCGTGCGAACCCGTGACCAGGCGGGCGAGTTCGAGGCGGCGGCGCTGTCCGGTGGAGAGGTCCCGCACGGGCCGGGCCAGGTCGGCTTCGCGGAACAGGCCCAGGGCGAGCAGTTCGTCGGCGCGGTCCTCGCCGAAGGCCGCGAGCAGGGGGCGGCTCTCCTCGCCGGGGGAGGCCGGAGCCGCCACCTGGCGCAGGAAGCCGACCCGCGCGGGCCGCCGCACCGTGGCGCCCGGCTCCGGGGCCAACTCGCCCGCCATGACCCGCAGGAGCGTGGTCTTGCCCGCGCCGTTGGGGCCGGTGACCAGGAGCCGGCCGCCTGCGGGGACGTGGAGCGAGTCCAGTACCAGGCGCCCCGGTACGCGCAGGTTCGCCACCTCCACCGCGCGGTCCGCCGACCCCCCGATGCCCGCCGAGAACCGCAGCGGTTCGGGAGGCGCGGGCACCGGGTTCTCGGTGAGCCGGTGCAGCCGCTCGCGCGCGTTGCGGATGCGGCTCATGGCGCCGTGGGCCCGCGAGCGGGCACGGAAGGCACCCGCGCCGCTGAACGCCCACGGCCCCTTGCGCGGGATCGCCTCGAGGCGGCCCGCCTGGGAGTCGGCGAGCCGGGACTGGCGGGCCACCTCGGTGCGCCACTGCTCGTGCTCCCGCTCCTGCCGGGCGCGTTCGGCGGCCTTGGCGGCGAGGTACCCGGTGTAGCCGTCGCCGTAGCGGCGGACGGACCGGGTGTCCGGGTCGACCTCCAGGATGGTGTCGGTGACCCGGTCGAGGAACGCCCGGTCGTGGGTGACGGCGACGAGTGTGCCCCGGTGGGCGCGCAGCCGCTCCTCCAGCCAGGCCACCGCCTCGTCGTCCAGGTCGTTGGTGGGCTCGTCGAGGAGCAGCAGCTCGGGCGCCGAGGCGAGCGTCGCGGCCAGGGCGAGGCGGGAGCGCTGCCCGCCGGAGAGGGTGCCGAGCCGTCGTGACCGGTCGAGGCCGGCCGACTCGCCGAGGTGGCGCAGGGCGACGTCGACACGGCGGTCCGCGTCGTACCCGCCGCGCGCCTCGAACTCCGCCTCGAGCGCGGCGTACCGGTCGCACGCGGCCGGGTCGGCGCCGTGGAGCGCGGCACCGGCCTCCCTCATCCTCCTTTCCAGAGCACGCAGTTCGGCCAGCGCCAGGTCGACGGCGTCACCGACGCACGCCGTTTCCGGCAGGCCGAGGGTCTGCGCCAAGTGCCCGACACCGCCCGGTGCGACGACGTCGACCTCTCCGTCGTCGGGCCGCACGGCGCCGGCGAGCAGCCGCAGCAGGGTGGACTTGCCGGAGCCGTTGTCCCCGATGACCCCCGCCTTCCCCCCAGGACGGACCGTGAAGGACACGCGGTCCAGGACGAGGTGATGGCCGTAGCGCTTGCTGACGCCGGAGACGGTGAGCTGGGAGACGGCGGTACGGACGGGCGGTGCTTCGGGAGTACGGATCAAGTGGCATCCTCTTTCGTGGGCCATAGAAATACGAGACGTCTCGTCTCGCTTTTCGGAAAGGTAGCCCATGCGCCCCGCTCACGCAAGACGCTGCGTCTCGCCATTCGCGCCGGCCCAGTTGCCGCGTGAGGCCGGTGCGAGAAGGCGAGGCAGGCCGCGGCGGACCGCCTCGCCGTTCTCAGTACGGTGCACGCGACCGTCGACTCCACGCCGGAGGCGCGGACCAGCAGGACCCAGGGGCGGCGGGAGGCATGGCCGGTTCTCCTTCGGAGGGGTGGGCGGGCGCGGATCCCGGTGGCGTGCGCCGGTGGGTCCTCACGCCTGGACGCGGTCGAGGAAGCGGGCGACGAGCGGGGCGATCTCGGGGAGGTGGTCCTCGAGGGCGAAGTGGCCGGTGGGGAAGAGGTGGAGCTCCGCTTCGGGCACGTCGTCCAGGTAGGCGCGGGCGCCGGGTTCGGGGAAGAAGGGGTCGCCGGTGCCCCAGGTGATGAGGGTGGGCGGGCGGTGCCCGCGCAGCCACGCCTGCCAGGCGGGGTAGGCGGCGATGTTGCTCCTGTAGTCGTAGGCGAGGGCGAGTTGGGCCTGCTTGCGGCCGGGCCGGTCCAGGAAGTACTGGTCCAGCAGCCAGCCCTCCGGCGCGACGAGCGTGGGGTCGGCGGTGCCGCCCTCGTACTGGGCGCGGGTGGCGTCCAGGGTGAACAGGCCGAGGATCGCGGACTCGGCGCCGGGGGTGTCGGGGGTGAGCGCGGTGAACGCGCGGGCCGCGTCCGACAGGCCCTCCGCATAGGCGTTGCCGTTCTGCACGACCAGCCCGGCCACGCGCTCCGGCCGGCGCAGCGCCAGGCGGAAGCCGACCGGAGCGCCGAAGTCGAACAGGTACATCGCGTACCGGGTGAGCCCGAGCCGTTCGGTGAAGCCCTCGACGACGTCCGCCAGCCGCTCGAAGGAGTAGGCGAAGTCCTCCGGGGCGCGGGTGTGCCCGAAGCCGGGGTAGTCGGGGGCGATCAGCCGGTAGTGCCGGCCCAGGCTGTCGATGAGACGCCGGAACTGGTGCGAGGCGGAGGGGAAGCCGTGCAGGAGCAGGAGCACCGGGGCGCCGGAGCGCTCGGGCAGCGACTCCCGGTAGAAGACCTCCACGCCGTCGACCTCGACGTACCGGTGGGCGGTGCGGGCGGGTACCGAGACGCGGGGCGTCTCCGTGGACACCGTCATTTCACATGCCTCCTTGGCGCATTGACGCATTAGATCTAACACCCGCTCACCTAATGCGTCAATCGCTTCATGTACCATTAGGTCCATGCGTGACAGTGAGCCGCTGACCGGTGAACCCCTGGCCATCGACCTCGTCAACACCCGCCCGGCGGACGGCGAGGGCCGTACGGACCTGCTCGACACCCCGCAGCGGCTCGCCGCCTGGCTGGCCCTGGAGGGCGACCGCCTGCACGGAGAGGCCGGCGACCCGGAGCCGGCGGAGGGCGACCTCGCCCCCGTCCACGCCGTCCGCGCCCACGTCGAAGCGGTCCTGCACGCCCTGCTGCGCGGCACGGAACCCGCGGAGACCCATCTGCGCGCCCTCACCGACGCCCAGCGCGCCGCTCCCGCCGTACGCGAACTGACCTGGGGCGGTACGGCCGTCACCGCCACCGTCCGCCGCTCGGGCCCCCTCGGCGTCCGCCTCGCCGCCCGCCTGGCCGAGGCCGCCGCCGACCTGCTCACCGACCCCGCGATCGGCAGGCTCAAGCGCTGCGAGGCCAACGACTGCGTGATGCTCTTCCTCCCCGCGCACCCCCGCCGCCGCTGGTGCTCGGCCGACCGCTGCGGCAACCGCATGCGGGTCGCCCGCTACTACCAGCGCCACAAGCAGGCACCCGGCGACCGGAAGCAGTGACCGCGGGCGCCGGCGCACAGGACGCGGCGGGCCGGCGTCCCCGTCCCCGTCCGTCTCACGGGCGGCCGTGCCCGTGGCGCGCCCGGGGGAACGGCTCCGCGGAGCACGTCACCGCCGACGCGGGGAAGGGAGACGCCGGCCGAGGCCCCCGCACGACGGTCGCCCGCGCGGGCCGGCAGCGGAACGGGCGCCCGTGCGTCGAGGGCGCCCGTTCCGGCGTGCGGGTCAGGCTTCCGGCGTGCGGGTCAGGCCGCGGCCTCGGCCGCCGCGGCCGTCCGGGCCGGCTCCCGTACGACGCGGCGGGGCCGGGTCGGCATCCCGAGCAGCGGGTTGGCCACGCCCCAGGCCGCGCCCCTGCAGACCAGCTCCTTGTACACGGCGGCGAGCCGCCCGGTCAGGGCCGCCCGGACGGCCCGGTCGTCGGCGGTGACGTACTGGATCAGGCCTTCCCTGCGGCCCAGCGAGATGCACTGGTTGAAGTAGCGCAGCGACACCTTCGGGAGCTTCCCGCCGGTCAGGCGCGCCGCGATGGCGTCGGCGGCCTGCCACGCGGAGGGGACGCCCGAGGCGCACGACATCCGCAGCGGCTTGCCGCCGGGGCCCGCCACCATGGCCGCGTCGCCGATGGCGTACACGTCCGGGTGCGAGACCGAGCGCAGGGTCCCGTCGACCACGATCTGTCCGGTGCCGGTGACCTCCAGGGCGGTGGCCCGCGCGATCGGGTGGACGGCGAAGCCGGTGGTCCACACGGTGACGGCGGCCGGGAGGGACCTGCCGTCGGCGGTGGTGACGCGGTCGGCCTCGACGGCGGTGACGGTGGTGTGCTCGTGCACGGTGACGCCCAGCTCGTCGAACACCTTCCGCAGGTGCCGGCGCCCCTTGGGCGAGAGCCAGTCGCCGAGGCCGTCGCGGGCGGCGAGGGCGACGTCGAGGTCCGGGCGGGCCTCGGCGATCTCGGCCGCGGCCTCCAGGCCGGTGAGGCCGCCGCCGACCACGACCACGGTCTGCCCGGCGGTCAGGCGGGCCAGGCGCTCGCGCAGCCGGAGCGCTCCGGGGCGGCCGGCGATCTCGTGGGCGTGCTCGGCGGTGCCGGGGACGCCCTGGTCGTTCCAGCCGCTGCCGAGGGCGTACACGAGGGTGTCGTACTCCAGCTCCGTCCCCGGCCCCTCGGCGCCGCCCGCGTCGACGACGGTGACGGTCCTGCGGTCGACGTCGACGCCGGTGACCCTCGCCAGCCTCAGCTCGACGCCGGTGCCCGCGAGCATCTCGTCGAGGGGGCGGTGCTTGAGGTCCTGGCCGACCGCGAGCTGGTGCATCCGGACGCGCTCGACGAAGTCGGGCTCCGCGTTGACGAGGGTGACGGCGACGTCTTCGCGGTGCAGCCGCCCGGCGAGGCGCCCGGCGGCGACGGCTCCGGCGTATCCGGCTCCGAGGACGATGATGCGGTGCTGCATTTCCTGACTCCTGTCTCGAGCGGATCCGCCCCTTGAACCGGGCGGCCCGCCGTTTCCTGACAGGAAGGGGGTGTGAGGCGCGTCACAGTGGGGTCGGCGCGTCCCACCGGGGTCAGAAGGCGTGGAACAGGGGTTCGCCGTGGTCGGCGGCCGCCCACCGCCGGGTCGCGCGTTCGAGCTTGTCGGGGTTGACCTGGTTGCGGAACGCGGCGATGCCCTCGGCGGTGACCTCCAGGCACATGACGCCGACGATCCGGCCGTCGACGACCGCCACGACGGCGGGGCCGCCGTTGGCGGTCGTGGTGTAGATCCCGGCCGAACCACCGACCAGGGCGCGCTTGGCCTTGCCGGGGGTGAACAGGCCCCGCAGGAACGTCGCGACCGCGAGGGCGCCCTCGAACGGCTTGGCGCGGGCCGGGACCTTCCCGCCGCCGTCGCCGATCGCGAAGGCGTCCTGGGTGAGCAGCCGCACCAGCGGCTCGGTCCGGCCGCTGGTGGCGGCCGCGAGGAACTCGTCGACGACCCGCCGGGCGGCGGCCCCGTCGATCTCGGTGCGGGCCCTGCCCTCCGCGACGTGCTTCCTGGCGCGGTGGAGGATCTGCTGGCTGGCGGCCTCGGTGATGCCGAGGATCCCGGCGATCTCCCGGTGCGGGTGGCCGAAGGCCTCCCGCAGGACGTACACCGCCCGCTCGTCGGGGGAGAGGCGCTCCAGCAGGACGAGGACCGCGTACGAGACCGACTCGCGCTGCTCGGCGGTGTCGGCGGGGCCGAGCATCGGGTCCCCGGCGAGCAGCGGCTCGGGGAGCCACTGGCCCACGTAGGTCTCGCGCCGCGCGCGGGCCGAGGTCAGCTGGTTGAGGCACAGGTTGGTGAGCACCTTCGTCAGCCAGGCCTCGGGGACCTCGATGTGCGCGACGTCGGCGGCCTGCCAGCGCAGGAACGTCTCCTGCACGGCGTCCTCGGCCTCGCTCGCGGAGCCGAGCAGGCGGTAGGCGATGGCTTCCAGACGGGGCCTGGAGGCCATGAACCGGTCCACGTCGTCCACGCTCAGGGCCATGGCCCGGATCCTAGCCCCCGCACCGGACGTCCTTCACGACCGCGGAACACTCGGCGCACGCACACGGCCCGTACCGGCCGTCCGACGCGCCGGCGCCGCACGGGCGGTCGACCGTCCCCCGGCCGACGGCCGGCTGCGCCCGCGTCCACCGCCGCCTCGAGAGCGGGGAACTCCACGGCCGTCGCCCGGTGGTGCTGCCGGGCCGTCCCGGCTGACGCCCCGGCGTCCCGACAGCCCGACGTCCCGGCGTCCCGGCGCTCCGTCAGCGGGTCGGCGCCGGGAGGCGGAGGCGTCCGTCGTGGACCTCGGCGATCCGGTCGACGGCGGTGAGGTGGGTGCGGTCGTGGGTGACCAGGACGGTGGCGGTGGCCCGTCGGTGGGTGAGGCGGGTGATCAGGTCGACGACGGCGGCGCCGCGTTCGTGGTCGAGGGCGCTGGTGGGTTCGTCGACCAGGAGGACGGTGGGGTCGTTCATCAGGGCGCGGGCGATGTTGACGCGCTGGCGCTGGCCGCCGGAGAGCTGGTGGGGGCGCCGTTCGGCCAGGCCGGCCAGGCCGACGGCCTCGAGCAGTTCCACGGCCCGGTCGCGGGCCTTCTTCGGTGGACGGCCGTCGATCCGGGCCATGACCTGGAGTTGTTCGACGGCGGTGAGGGAGGGCAGCAGGTTGGGCTGCTGGAAGACGATCCCGACCTTGTGGCGGCGCAGCTCGGTCAGCTCGCCGCGGGTCATGCCGGTGGTGGGGGTGCCGTCGACGGTGACGGTGCCGGCGTCGGGGGTGATGAGGGTGGCGGCGACGGCCAGGAGGCTGGACTTGCCGGACCCGGACGGCCCGACCACGGCGGTCAGGCTGCCCCGGGGCACGTCCAGGGTGACCCGGTCCAGGGCGGTCAGACGGGTCCCGCCGTCGGGGTAGGTGAGGGTGACGTCGGTCAGGTTCAGGCTCATCGGGCGCTCCCCAGGGCGGTCAGCGGATCGACGGAGGTGATGCGGCGGACGGACAGGGCGGCCCCGAGCACGCCGAGCAGGACCGTCACCGCGGCCGGCACCAGGACGGTGCCGGGCGTGAGCAGGAACGGCACCGCACCGCCGGCGACGAGGGCCCCGAGGCCGGCGGCGAGGCCGGTGCCGATCAGGGTGCCGCCGGTCAGCAGGACGGCGGCCTGGCCGAGGGCGTCCCGCAGCAGGCTCCCGGTGGAGGCGCCGAGCGCCTTGAGGACGGCGATGTCCGTGCCGCGCTGGATGGTCCACACGGTGAAGAAGGCCCCGACGACCAGGGCGGAGATGGCGAACAGGAAGCCGCGCATCAGCTGCAGGGAGCCGTTCTCGGAGGCGTAGGAGCCGATCGCGGACAGCGAGTCGTCCTTGGCGACCGTCCGCGTGCCGGCGGCCCGGTCGACGGCCGCCACGTCGGCGCCGGGGGAGGTGGACAGGGCGATCACGGTCGCGGTCGGGCCGCCGCTGCCGCTCCCGGTGGGAGGCGCGGTCCTCCGCCAGGTGTCGAGGCTGGTCCAGATCACGGGCGTGTGGCTGAAGGAGGCGTCGCCCGCGACCGCGGCCACCGTCAGCCTGCGCCCGGCCAGGGTGAGGGTGCCGCCGGGTTCGAGGCCGAGGTCGTCGGCGGCCGCGGCGGACAGCACCGCCGTGTGCGCGCCGAGCCTGCCGCCGTCGGGGGCCAGCGGGGATCCGGGCCGGACGCCGAAGGCGGAGACCCCGGCGCTCCGGTTCCCGGCGACGGCCCTGGTGGTGGTGATGCCCAGCGGTTCGGCGGCGGTGACACCGGGGGCCCCGGCCCAGTGCCGCCACTGCTCCTCGGTGACGGTGGAGTCGGCGTACGACAGGTCCCGTCCGTCGCCGGGCGCGTCGAAGGCGATGCGGTCGGCGGGCAGGCCGGTGATCGCGGAGACGTTCTGCCGCCCCAGCCCCGCGGTCAGCCCGGACAGCAGCCCGACCAGCAGGGTGATCAGCACGACGACGGCCCCCACCAGGGCGAACCGCCCCTTGGCGAACCTCAGGTCCCTCCAGGCGACGAACACGGCTTGCCTGCCCCTTCCGGTGGTGCGGACGATGTGCCCCCACCGTCGCCGCCGGCCCCCTGCGGAGACATCCGGCGGGGGAGGTCACTTCGCGGGTCGAAAGGCGCGACGCGGGTTGTACCTTTCGATGGAGGCCACGGTGACGGCCGCCTCCTTAGGCTGGAAGGACTGTGAACAGCCCCGCCCCCGCCTCAGCCACGGCCCTCGTCCCAGCCCCCGCCCCCGCTCCGGACCTGACCCCGACCCCGACCACCCGGGCCCTCGCCTGGTGCGTGCACCTGCTGGTCGTCGGCCTGCTCGCCCTGACCGCCGGGCGGGCCGTGGCCGACGGCCGTCCGCACGCCGGGGCGGTCGTGGCCGTGGCCGCGGCGTGCGCCCTGGTCCACGCGGTCGGCCCGCTCCTGCCCCGCGTCCGCCGCTCCCGGCCGGCCGCCGCCTGGTGGCTGGCCGCGGTCGGCGCCGTGTGGGCGGGGCTGCTGGTCCTGTCCGCCGACGGGGTCTGGGTCGCCTTCCCGCTGTACTTCCTCCAGCTCCACCTGCTGCCGCGGCGCGCCGGACTCACCGCGGTCGGCGCGACCGCGCTGGCGGCGATCACCGCCTTCGCCGCCCACCGGGGCGCCTTCGGCGCGGCCATGGCCCTCGGGCCCGCGCTCGGCGCCGCCGTGGCCGTCGCGGTCGTGTGGGGCTACCAGGCCCTGTACCGGGAGAGCGAGCGGCGCCGCCGGCTGATCGAGGAGCTCACCGCCACCCGCGCCGACCTCGCCACCGCCCAGCACACCGCCGGGGTGCTCGCCGAACGCGAACGCCTGGCCCGCGAGATCCACGACACCCTCGCCCAGGGCCTGTCCAGCATCCAGCTGCTGCTGCGCGCCGCCGAACGGGCCCTCCCCGACCGGCAGGAGGCCGCCGCCCGCCACATCGAACAGGCCCGCCAGGCCGCGGTGGACAACCTCGCCGAGGCCCGCCGCTTCGTCGCCGCCCTCGCCCCGCCGGCCCTGGAGGGCACCACCCTGGCCGACGCCCTGCACCGCCTGTGCGCCACCACCACCGCCCGGCACCGGCTCACCGCGCGCTTCCGCCTCACCGGCGACCCGGTCCCGCTGCCGACCGCGCACGAGGTGGCCCTGCTGCGCGTCGCCCAGTCCGCCCTCGGCAACACCGTCCGCCACGCCCACGCCGGCACCGCCGAGGTCGCCCTCGGCTACCTCGGCGAGCACGTCGCCCTCGACGTCGTCGACGACGGCGCCGGCTTCGACCCCGGCCGGCTGCCCGAGCCCGACCCCGGGAGCGGCGGCTTCGGCCTGGCCGCCATGCGCGCCCGCGTGGACGCGCTCGGCGGCACCCTCACCCTCGTGTCCGCCCCCGGCCGGGGCACCGCCCTGACCGCCCGACTGCCCCTCTCCCCCGCCGGGCCCGAGACCAGGACCGGAACCGCGACCGACACCGAGGCCCGCCCGTGACCGACGACACCCCCGTCCGCCTCCTCCTGGCCGACGACCACCCCGTGGTACGGGCCGGGCTGCGCGCCGTGCTGGAGACCGAACCCGGCCTCACCGTGGTGGCCGAGGCCGCCACCGCCGAGGAGGCCGTCGCCCGCGCCGCCGCGGGCGACGTCGACGTCGTGCTGATGGACCTGCAGTTCGGCAAGGGGATGGGCGGCGCCGAGGCCACCGCCCGGATCACCGCCCGCCCGGGCGCCCCCCGCGTCCTGGTCGTCACCACCTACGACTCGGACGCCGACACCCTGCCCGCCATCGAGGCCGGCGCCACCGGCTACCTCCTCAAGGACGCCCCTCCCGAGGACCTGGCCGCCGCCGTACGCACCGCCGCCGCCGGACGCACCACCCTGGCCCCCGCGGTCGCCGACCGGCTCATGCACCGGCTGCGCACCCCGGGCACCTCCCTGACCCGGCGCGAGACCGAAGTCCTCGCCCTGGTCGCCGAGGGCCTGTCCAACCAGGCCGTCGCCCACCGGCTCCACCTGACCGAGGGCACCGTCAAGTCCCACCTGGCCCGCGTCTACGCCAAGCTCGGCGTCGACTCGCGCACCGCCGCCGTCGCCACCGCCACCGGCCTCGGCCTCATCCGTCGCTGAACGGCGTCGCGGCCCGGCCGGCGGAGGCGGCGCGGTCACCCGTGCGCCGCGGGACGGGCGGACCGGACGACGAGGGAGCGGAACTCGTCGACCGCACGGGCGCGCGCTCCGGTCAGTTCGGGCAGGGTCAGCACGGCCGCACCGAGGGGGACGGGGCGCGGCGTGCGCCGGAAGTGCTCCTCGACCGCGGTGATCATGCGGGGGTGGGCCCCCCACGTCCCGCCGACGACGACGGTCTCCGGGTCCGCGAGGGAGACGGCGGCCGACAGGACGCCGCCGACGGCGCGCGCCAGCGCCGCGCGGACCCGGTCGGCCCCGGCGTCCCGGCCCTCGAGGACCTCGAGCAGCTTCGGCACGTCGACGGCGGTGGAGGCGGGCCGGCGCAGGCCCAGCGCGGCGAACACCTCGGTGAACGCCATGGCCTGCCCGTCCGGCCCCGCGGTGCACAGGTGGGCGATCTCCCCGACGAGCCCGCGGTGTCCCCGGCGCACGACGCCGTCGCTCACCACGGCGCAGCCGAGCCCTTCACCGAGGTGGAGGTAGACGAAGTCGTCGACGCCCTGCGCGCACCCGTGCTCGTACTCGGCCCGCGCGGCCCAGTTGACGTCGTTGTCCACCAGGACGGGGCCGGTCACCGCGTCCGCCAGGACGGAGGGCGGGTCGAGCGCGCCCACGAGGAAGGGGGCGTCGGGCAGGTGGACCAGCCGGCCCGTCGCACGGTCCACGGGATCGGCCGCGCTCACCACCGCCAGCCGCAGCGGGCCCCCGACCCGGCCCTTCAGCTCCTCCGCCGCCGCGGCGAGCGCCCGCCCGGCCGCTTCCTGTCCCGCGTCCGCCCCCAGATCCGTACGGACCCGCCCGTGGGTACGGCCGAGCGCGTCGACGGCCTCGGCGACGACGCCGTGCGGGGTGATGCTCGCGACCAGGGCGGTCCCGAGCCGCGGGGAGAGCGCGTAGTAGGAGCCGACCCGGCCGCGCCCGGTGGTGCGCTCGCCGGTGTCGGCCACCAGTCCGGCCTCCTCGAGCCGCTGGACGCTCTCGGAGACGGTGGGCTTGGAGATGCCGGTCCGGGTGGCGATCTCCGCCCGGGTGAGGCGGTCGTGGGCCATGAGGGCGCGCAGCACGTTCTCGTCCGTCAGGCCCCGCAGCAGCTCCAGTGACGGCTTCGGCGGGTTCATGCCGCCATCCTAGGCGTTTAGTAAGGACTCCTTGCCAAAAGCCGGACGGGTGCTTACCGTCATTTCAAGTTAGGAGTCCTCACCAAAGGAGCCGAGATGACGGCCACCGCCGGACAGCGCCCCGCCCCCGCCTTGCCGCACTGGGACCGGACCCCCGAAGACCTCGCCGCCGCCGTCCGCGAGATCAAGCCCGCCCTGCGGGCCCGCATCGAGGCCTCCGGCCGTACCGTCGAGGAGGTGTTCGCCGCCGTCGAGCGGCGCGTCGAGGCGCGCGTCGCCGAGATCGAGGCCGACCGCGAGCGCGGTGAGGAGGTCTGGCCCGTCCTGGACTACGACGCGATCGCCGCGGGCACGGTGACGCCGGCCCAGACGGCCAAGCTCAGGAAGCGGGGCTGCCTCGTCGTGCGCGGCCACTTCCCGCGCGAGCAGGCGCTGGCCTGGGACGCCGACATCGTCGACTACGTCGAGCGCAACGAGTTCTTCGAGACCTACTCCGGCCCCGGCGACGACTTCTTCGGCAGCGTCGGCTCCAAGCCGGAGATCTACCCGATCTACTGGTCGCAGGCCCAGATGCAGGCCCGGCAGTCGGAGCGGATGGCCACCGTGCAGTCCTTCCTGAACTCGTTCTGGAAGCACACCGACGACGACGGGACCCAGTGGTTCGACCCCGACCGCGACGCGCTGTACCCCGACCGCATCCGGCGCCGCCCGCCGGGCACCGACTCCGCCGGCCTGGGCACCCACTGCGATCCCGGCACCCTCGACCTGTGGATGACCCGGGAGTACCAGAAGGCGTTCCGCCACCTCTTCAGCGGAGACGTGGAGCGGTACGACCCCTGGGACGCCGCCCACCGCACCGCCGGGCCGCAGTACCCCGGCTCCACCATGTGCTCGGCGTTCCGCACCTTCCAGGGCTGGACCGCCCTGTCCGACATGGACGCCGACCAGGGCGTCCTGCACACCGTGCCGGTCCCGGAGGCCATGGCGTACCTGCTGCTGCGGCCGCTGCTGCCGGACGTCCCCGAGGACTCCATGTGCGGCGTGCGCACCAACCAGGTCTTCCCGGTCACCGAGCGCTGGCACCCGGTCCTCTACCGGGCCCTGACCCCGATCCCCGACGTCAGGGCCGGGGACTCCGTCTGGTGGCACTGCGACATGGTCCACGGCGTCGCCCCCGTCCGGGACCAGAAGGGCTGGGGGAACGTCATGTACATCCCCGCCGCCCCCTGGTGCCCCCGCAACGAGGAGTACGCGGCGAACGTCAGGGAGGCCTTCGCCACCGGCTCCAGCCCGGGCGACTTCCCCGAGGAGCACTACGAGCGCTCCTGGACCGGCCGCTTCACCGCCGACCAGCTCAACGAGACCGGTCGCCGGGGGCTGGGGCTGAGCTGATCCGGCACCCGCAGGGCGGGGCCGTCCGGTCGTTCCGTGCCGTCCGGTGCGGAGGGGACGCCGGCACCGGGACCGGTGCCGGCGTCCCGGTCGGCGAACCGGCCCTTGACCTCGACCGAAGTCGAGGTCCTACGTTCCTCGCACGGCCACCGGAACCGACCGGTGGTGCCCCTCGAGGAGGTCCGTCATGTCCGGGCGCACTGCCGACAACGTGATTCCCGACCGCTACCGCCACTCCGTGATCCCGCACATCATGGTCGACGACGCCGCCACGGCGATCGACTTCTACCGGCGGGCCTTCGGCGCCCGCGAGGAGTTCCGGGTCGACGCCCCCGGCGGCGGGATCCTGCACGCGGAGATCGCCGTCGGGCGGTCGGTCCTGATGCTGGGCGACGCGAGCACGGACGAGGCGGAGGCCTCCGCCTTCACCACGCCGGGCCGGCTCGGCGGCACGACCGTCACCCTGCACGTCTTCGTGCCGGACGTCGACGCGCTGGCGGAGCGCGCGGAAGCCGCGGGCGCCGAGATCGTCCAGCCGCCGAAGGACATGTTCCACGGCGACCGCACCGTCGTCCTCAAGGACCCCTCGGGACACCTGTGGGTGTTCCTGACCCACCTGGAGGACGTCTCGGAGGAGGAACTCCGCCACCGCCTGGCCGCCGGACGGCCGCACGCCGCGACGGCCGGCCCGTGACGCCCTTCGCCGCCGTCGGGCCGGCCGGGACGAAGGGGCGTCCGCTCCGGCGGCTACGGTGCGGCGGTGTCCGTCGGGCGGTGGTAGACGCCGCCGTGGCGGTGCAGGTGGTGCAGGTCGACGAGGTAGCGGCGCAGGGTCACGTGGTCGGTGCCGCCGCCCTCGCACCAGGTGCGCAGTCGGTCGTCGACCTCCTTCTCCGCGTACCGCCGGCCCGGTTCGAAGGTCCGTTCCGCGACGTGGCGCAGGACGAGCTTCTTCCGGTCCCACTGGGCCGGCAGCTTCACGAGGCGTCCGTCGCGCAGGAACGTGCGGAGCACCGTCTCGGTCCGCTCGTCCCCGGTGCCGTGGTCCTGTGCGGAACGGGGTCCGGCCGCGTCGCGCGCCATGCGGCGGAAGGCGGCGTAGGACACCTCGAGTCCGCCGGTGCCCGCCGTCACGACGTCCCGGTCCTCGAGCCGGTGCAGCGCGAGGAGGACGTCCCTGGCCGGCAGCCCGGTCCGCTCGGCGACCTCGGCGGCACCGGTCGCGCCCAGCGCCACGGCGGCGAAGACCCGTACCCGGGTCTCGTCGGCGAACAGCCCGATCACGTCCTCGGCCGTCATGTCCCGTCTCCGTCCTTCCGGGCGGTACCCGCCGCACCGGCCCCGGGGACGCTACCTCCGCGGCGCCCCGGCCGCCCGGCATTTTCCCCGTGCGGCCGGTGACCGTGGCGTCGGCCGGCGCCCCGAGCGCGACGGCGGCGAAGAGCGTCACGGGCCGACCGCGGCCTGCTCCGGTCGGCGGCACGGTCCGGCGGTGGCCGAGGTCCGTGTCCCGGCCGTGCCGGGTGCAGGAATTCGTCGGTCCCGAAACACCAGGTCAGCGGCGTGACGCGGTCGTTCCCGTCCGGATCTGTGCCGACGGCCACAGCGAACGGGACACACGTGGGCTCATACTGAGTCATGACAAAGCCTGTGGCACCGAAGCGTCATCTGCCCACCAGCCCCTTCAAGGCCCCGGCCACACCGGCTCCCAAGCACTTCTCCATGGGCGACCAAGTCACCCACGACACGTACGGTCTCGGCCGGGTGATCGGCATCGAGGACGGAGTCGCGGCGCTCGTGGACTTCGGCTCGGCGCGCATCCGGATCTCGAGCCCGTACGCCAAGATGACCAAGCTGTAGGACCGCTGCGCCCGGTCACGGCGCACCAGGCCCCCTCAGGGGCCTGCAAGGAAAGGCAGACCTCTCATCGACCCGACATCGCTGTTCTCCGCCCTGGAGGGGCACCCCCGCCGTTCCACCGCGGTGCCGCCGCCTCCGACGACCCACCCCTTCCAGGCCCCGGACTTCGCGGAAGACGGGATCCCCTGCTCCGAGGACGCGCAGGAGCCCACCCCGGGCGCGCGTGCGGCGCGGTCCGGGGCCTCCTAGCGGCGGTTCCGGCGGACGCCCACGGGCCGTCCGCGGTGCCGCGGCGAGGAGTGCGGCCGTCCCGGTTTCCGTCGCGTCCGGTCCCGGTCGCGACGGCCCGCACTCCGCGTCCTCCGTACGGCGACGTCACAGCTCGCGCACGGTACGCGCGGAGGAGACCGCCGGGTCCTTCCGTGGCCCCCGGGTCACCCACCCGTAGCCCGCCAGGCCGAGCGCGCCGCGCGCCATGAAGTCCGCCCACCACGGGACGAACCCGCCGGCGTCCTCCGGCCGCAGGACCGCCCACGAGGCCAGGGCCGTCAGGAGTCCCGCGATCGCCAGGGCCGAGGCGTAGGCGACGAGGCCGCCACGGCCTCGGCCCAGCCTCGTGCCCAGCAGGCCGGACGGGATCTGCACGAGCAGGTGGAAACCCGCGCAGTGCAGAAGCAGCACCGCCCAGATCACGAACGGGGGTGTGTCCGCCGAAGGGTCACCGGCCGGTGCCGCGCCGTAGACGTCCAGGGACCAGGCCGGAGGGACGACGTAGGTGAACAGCAGGACCGCACCGCTCAGGTGCGCGGCGCCGAGGTGACGCGCCGCCCGGCGGAGACGTCCCGGTGACGCGCCGCCCGGCCCGGACGAGCCGGGCGGTCCCGTCCTCATGCGTCCCCCGATGCCGGATCCCGTCCCCGCCTGCCCGGCAGGCTACAGCCACCGGTTCGGCCGTTGCCGCCCCTGAGCCGTTCGGGAGCCCGGGCGGGCGGAGCGGAGGCGGGCGAAGGCCACGGCGCGGCCCGGCGGACGACGCTTCGACGCGCGCCGAAGCGTTCCGCCCCTAGCGTCCTGAGCCATGAAGATCGACACCCACCGAGTGGTCCGACCGAGCATCCTCTACTTCGGCACCCCCGTGGTCCTGCTGACCACCGAGAACGGCGACGGCACCGTCAACCTCGCCCCGATCTCCTCCGCCTGGGCGCTGGGACAGCACGTCGTCCTGGGACTGGGCACCGAGAGCCGGACCGCGCGCAACCTCGCCGAACGCCCGGAGCTGGTGGTCAACGTGGCGTCACCGGAGCTGTGGGAGCACGTGGAGCGCCTCGCCCCGCTCACCGGGGCCGACCCGGTGCCGGAGGCCAAGCGGGCGGTCTACCGGTACGAGCGGGACAAGTTCGCCGCGGCCGGGCTCACCCCGGCCGGCTCCGACCTGGTGAAGCCGCCGCGGGTCGCCGAGTGCGCCCTGCAGCTGGAGGCGCGCGTCCGCGCCATGACGCCCGGCGGAGCGGGTCTCTTCTTCAGCGTCGAGTGCGACGTGCTGCGGGTCCACGCCGACGAACGCATCGTCGTGCCGGGCACCCACCACATCGACCCCGCGGTGTGGAGCCCCCTCATCTACAACTTCCGCCACTACCACGGTCTCGCGCCGGAGGTCGGCCACGGCTTCCGCTCGGAGACCGCCGGGACCACCACCCCCCGTACCGCGTCCGCCCCCCCGCTGACGTACGGGGAGCCGGAACGCCGACGGGCGGTGCGGTTACCGTCGTGGGCGGCGCGGTGATCGGGTGGGTGCGCCGCTGACGGGGAGGGTGGCGTGGAGCTGCGGGACATCGAGATCTTCCTGACTCTGGCGGAGGAACTGCACTTCGGGCGGACGGCCGAGCGGCTGCACATCACGCAGGCCCGCGTCAGCCAGGCCATCGCCAAGCAGGAACGGCACATCGGTGCCGCGCTCTTCGAGCGGACCAGCAGGCACGTGGCCCTGACCGGGATCGGTGCCCGGCTCCGCGAGGACCTCGCGGCCGGCTACGAGCGCATCCGCGCCGGTGTCACCGCCGCGACCGAGGCCGCCCGGGGCGCTTCGGGCGGCCTCGTGCTGGGCACGATGGGCGCCCTGGCCCACGACATCGCCGACGTCACCGGCCTGTTCCGGGCCCGGCACCCGGCGTGCGTCCTGTCCTTCAGGGAGATGCACGGCAGCGACCCCTTCGGGCCCCTGCGCCGGGAGGAGGTCGATCTGGCGGTGCTCTGGCTGCCGGTGCGCGAACCGGACCTCACCGTCGGGCCGGTGCTGCGCTCCCGGCCGCTGGTGATGATGGCCGGCGCGTCCCATCCGCTCGCGGGGCGCGAGTCGGTGGAGATGGAGGACCTGGGCGACCACCTGGTGACCCGGCCGCACGACGGCGCGCCGATCCCCGCCTACCACCTGGAGGCGATGCTGCCGGCCCGGACGCCGTCCGGGCGGCCCGTCCGGCGCGGCGGACCGCCGGTCACCGTGTGGCAGGAGTGCCTCGCCGTGGTGGCGTCCGGCGAGGTCGTCACGCCGATCCAGGCCGAGGCCGCCCACTACTACCCCTGGCCGGACATCGTCTACCTGCCCATCCGCGACGCCCCGCTGGGCGAGTGGGCCCTGGTGTGGCGCACCGCCGGTGCGACACCGCTGGTCCGGGCCTTCGTCTCGGCCGCCGAGGACGCGCTCGCCGAGCGCCCCGCGGACCTGCCGCCCGGCGCGGCGAGCCGGAGCCGGCGGGACGCGGGGCGGAGGGGCGGCCGGACGCGGAGCGGCCGGGTGCGGACGGTGGGCGTGCGCACCGAGCCGGTGCCGATCGATAAGCCGGGGGTTATGGATCGTTCCCGAACCCGTCGTTGATCCCCCGGCCCGGGTCGGGGATCGTGCGGGTCATGTCCACGATTCCCGACCCGACCGTGCCGCACCCCCTGCCGGAGCACAGGCGCGTGGTGCTCCTCAAGCCCCTGGTCACCGACCCGCGCATCGAGATCGGCGCGTTCACCTACTACGACGACCCGGACGGCGCCGAGGAGTTCGAGCGCCGCAACGTGCTGTACGCCTACGGCCCCGAGCGCCTCGTCATCGGCAAGTACTGCGCCCTCGCCACCGGCACCCGCTTCCTCATGGCGGGCGCCGAGCACCCCACGCTCGGGGTGTCCACCTTCCCGTTCACGATGTTCGGCGGTGCCTGGGCGGAACGGACGCTCGACATCGTCACGTCGATGCCGAGCCGCGGTGACACCGTCGTCGGCAACGACGTGTGGTTCGGGTACGGCGTCACCGTCATGCCGGGGGTGACGATCGGCGACGGAGCGGTCATCGCCACCGGGGCCGTCGTCACCTCCGACGTGCCGCCGTACACGGTCGTCGGCGGCAACCCGGCCCGCACCATCAAGCGGCGGTACGACGACGAGGACGTCGCGCGGCTGCGGCGCGCCGCCTGGTGGGACTGGCCCGTCGGACTCGTCACCGAGCACGTGCGGACGATCATGTCCGGCACCCCGGCCGAGATCGAGGCCGTCGCCGCCGGGCGGCGCGCACACACCGAACGGAAGGACCCCGCATGACCGCCCTCGACCCGGCCGCCGAGTTCGACCGGCAGGTCCGCACGCTCACCGGGCTCGGCTACCCGGAGCTGTCCGGCCTCACCCCGGAGCGGTTCGCCGAGCGGCTGGCCCCCCTGCGCGCCACCGCCCTGGCGGCGGCGTCGGACACGGAGCACGCCCACGACCCCGGGTCCGGTCGCGTGCCGTTCGTCCTGGTCGTCACCCGCGAACTCGCCCCGATCGAGGAGACGATGCCCCGCACCGCCCTGCACGGCGGGAAGCTGCCCGGGTTCGTCGACCGCTCCTTCGAGCCCGGTTCCCTCGGGCGTTTCGTCGCCGTGCCGGAGGCGGAACTGCCCGATCCGCAGGCGTACCTGCTGCTCGGTGTCGAACGCGGCGAGGAGTTCTGCGGCGCCGTACCGCGCGAGGCGATGGCCACCGTCGCCGGGCGCGGGCGGACCCTGCTCACCATCGAGGAGGGCATCGCGCTGCTCACGCACTTCCCCCAGGTCCTGGTGAAGAACAAGTGCTTCTCGCTCGGTGGTTCGCGGTCCGGGGACCGCCGCGTGCCCGCGATCTGGATCAGCCAGAAGGCGCCGAAGCTGGGATGGTGCTGGGAGGGCAACCCGCACACCTGGCTCGGCATGGCCTCCGCCGCCGGTCGCCGGGCCGCGCACGCGGCGCCCCCTGGTGCCTGACTCCCCGGTGCGACAGTCGAGTCGACGCCGTCGGTCCGAGTCGCCCCTCGCGGGCGGGAGATCACCGCACCCCGGCTGAGCGGGCCGCCGGCGCCGCTCGCGGAGGACCCGCGCACCGGGTGCGGCTCGACGCCGGACCGGCCGTGGGCACGCCGACGGGCACCGGCGGCCGCGACCACGGGTTCGCGGTTCGTCGTCGTGCCGTGGAGCGTGCGGCCGGGGACGCGGAACGGCTTCAACGCGGTTGCGGCGCCCCGGGCGAGCGCGGGGCGCCGCAACACGCGGGTCGGGCCGGGTGCGCAGCCGCACATCGCCTCGCCGGACGACCCCGGACCCCGTAGGGTCCGGGGCGGAACGCCCCGGTGGCCGGGCGGGAGGGAACGGCGCGCGCGGTGCCGGGACAGGGGGGACGGTGGGCAGGCGACGCTACGTCGCCCGGGGGGTGCCGGGCGGTTACCGGATCTGGGACAACCGGGGACGCCGCTGGTGGGGCGACCTGTACGAGCTGTGCCCCGACGACCTCCTGACCGAACTGAACGGCCGGAAGGACCCGGCGCGGGTCGGTGAGCTGATGAAGCGGTACCGGGCGCAGAAGCGGTAGGGCCGCGGGAGCGGCACGGAGGGCGCGGTCGTCGTCCGGGGGTTCCGGGCGGGTTCCGGGCGGGTCCGGACGCCACCCTTGTCGTTCATATACGTGAATCGAATTCAGAGACGGATCTCTTGACGCGTCCACAGCAAGGCCCTACGGTCCCGAGAAAGCGCTTTCTGCCATCTTCGGACGACCGAACCGTTCAGCCCGCTGACGCGATGACAGCGCCCAGAAGCACGCGGGCAGTCCGGACGGCCCTCCCGTCGTCCGACCAGCCGACCGAACCTGGAGACGAACGATGCACTTGAGACCCGCCCTCGCGTGCGCCGGCCTGCTGGCCGGCACGCTCGTCGCGCTGTCCGGCACCACCGCGCAGGCCGCGTCCGTGCGGTACGAGGCCGAGGGGTCCTCGGCGGTCTGCACCGGAACCATCGACTCCGACTGGTCCGGCTTCTCCGGCAGCGGTTTCTGCAACGGCACCAACAGCACCGGCGGACACGCCCAGTTCACCGTGAACGCCCCCGCCGCCGGCACGGCGACCGTCCACGTGCGGTTCGCCAACGGCACCGGCGGCGCACGGAGCGCGGACATCGTCGTGAACGGCACCACGGCCGCGTCCGCCTCCTTCGAGAGCACCGGCGCGTGGGACACCTGGATGACGAAGACGCTCACCGTGCCCGTGCGGTCGGGCGGCAACACCATCCGGTTCAGCCCGACGTCCTCGTCCGGGCTGCCCAACATCGACCACATCGACGTGGAGACGAGCGGCGGCACGACCACCCCGCCACCGACCGGCCCCGTGCTCCACGTGGCACCGGGCGGCCGGGCCGACGCGTCCGGCACGCAGTCCGACCCGACGACGCTCACCTCGGCGATCGACCGCGTCACCCCCGGCGGGACGATCTACCTGCGCGGCGGCACCTACCACCACAGCCAGACGGTGACCATCCCCGCGGGCAACGACGGCACCGCGGGCGACCGCACCGAGCTCACCGCCTACCCGGGCGAGACGCCCGTGCTGAACTTCTCGGCGCAGAGCGAGAGTCCGTCGAACCGCGGGCTCGCCGTGAACGGGTCGTACTGGCACGTCAAGGGCCTCGTCGTCGAGCGTGCCGGGGACAACGGCATCTTCGTCGGCGGCAGCCACAACGTCATCGAGCGCACGGTGACGCGCTTCAACCGCGACACCGGACTGCAGCTCTCCCGGATGACCTCCGACACGCCGCGCGACCGGTGGCCGTCGAACAACCTCATCCTGAGCGCGGAGTCGCACGACAACGCCGACTCCGACGGCGAGGACGCCGACGGCTTCGCCGCCAAGCTCACCTCCGGTCCCGGGAACGTCTTCCGCCACGCCGTGGCCCACAACAACATCGACGACGGCTGGGACCTCTACACCAAGTCGGACACCGGCCCCATCGGCGCGGTGACCATCGAGGACTCCCTCGCCCACGAGAACGGCACCCTCTCCGACGGCACCCAGAACTCCAGCGGTGACCGCAACGGCTACAAGCTCGGCGGCGAGGACATCGAGGTCGACCACGTCGTCCGGCGCAGCATCGCCTACGCCAACGGCAAGCACGGGTTCACCTACAACCGGAACCCGGGCACGATGACGGTGTCGGACAACATCAGCATCGACAACGCCGAACGCAACTTCTCGTTCGACGCCGGCACGTCGGTGTTCCGCGGCAACACCTCGTGCCGCGGCGACGACGGGTCCAACGACAAGACCGTGGGCAACGCCGACGGCTCGAACCAGTTCTGGACCGGCGCCAACGGCTCCCGGTGCGCCGCCTACTCCGGCGCCCTGAACTGGTCCTTCGCCGCGGACGGCCGACTGGTCGTCACCTTCGGCTGACGCCGTCCGGCGGTGACCTCCCCGACCCCGCCGGCCCGTCCACGGGCCGGCGGGGTCGGTGTTCCTTCCCCGTGTCGTGCCCGTGTTCGGCTACGCTCTTCCACCATGTCGCACCCTGATGGTCTGCTCGTCGGCATCGCCGCGATGGTGGAGACGGAGCAGGACAGTCAGATGTCCCTCACCGTGGTGGTCCCCGGCGCCGTCATCACGGGACGGCTGGCGCCCGAGGCCATGTGGCGGGAGCGCGTGGCCGAGGTGCTGCGGGACTCCGAGCGGCTGGGGCACTTCGCCGCGCCGTTCACCGCGTCCGCCGAGCGCGCCGCCCCGCCCACCCACCTCCACTTCCACGTCGCCAAGATCCTCCAGGGGAGCTACGGCATCCCGGACACCGGCGGCATGTACCGCGTCGCGATCTCCGAGGTGAGCGCGTGGACCGTGGGGGCCATCGGGTACTCCGACGAGTGACGTCCGGAACCGGGTGACGTCCGGAACCGGATGACGTCCGGAACCGGGTGACGTCCGGAACCGGGTGACGGCTACGGCGTCAGGCCGATCTCCGCGCAGGCCGCGGCGTACGCCGCCGTGCAGATGTCCTCGACGGTGTGGACGCCGTCCCGGACCACCGTGTCCTCGATGTTGTCCGCGGTGAGGGCGACGACCGGGACCAGCATCGCCGGGATGTCCCGCCGCGTCCGGCTGTCCACCCGGTCCCGGGTCAGCGCGTCGAACGTGATGTCGCGGCCCCGGGCCCTGGCCACCGCCATGTCGGCGGCGCCCTGCGCCTCCAGCAGGAACGACTTGTACACCGTCATGTGCTGCTCGCCCGAGACGATCCGCCGCACCGCCGCCAGGTCCGCGTCCTGCCCGGTCACCGGCGGGATGTCGGTCACGCCCGCCTCCTCCATCGCCTCGATGACGGCGCCGGCCACGCCGTCGTTCGCCGCGTAGACCGCGGCGATGTCGTCGGCCCCCACGGCCCGGATCGCCTTGCGCATGTTCTCCTCGGCGACCCGCGGCAGCCACTTCCTCGTGTCGTACGACGCGGCGATGTCCACCCTGCCGTCCAGTTCGCCGAGCGCGCCCTTCTTGAACAGGGCCGTGTTGGGGTCCGTCGGCTCGCCGTTCATCATCACGACCTTGCTGCCCTCGGCCCCGGCGCCGAGGGCGCTCACGAGCGCGCGGCCCTGCAGCTCGCCGACGAGTTCGTTGTCGTGCGAGACGTACGCGTCGACCGGTCCCTCGGCGAGACGGTCGTAGGCGATGACGGGGATGCCCGCGTCCTCGGCCTTCTCCACGGCGGGCGCGATGGCCCCGGCGTCCACCGCGTCCACCAGGATCACGTCGACCCCGTCGGCGACCAGTTCCCCGAACTGCTCGCTCTGCTTCTCCGCGCTCCCCCCGGCGTTCGCGTGGGCGACCTCGCCCTGCCGGTCGGTGAGTTCGAGGACCCGCTCCTCTATGAGGGGGCGGTCGAACTTCTCGAAGCGCTCCGTGTCCCGGTCGGGCAGCAGCAGGCCCACGGTGATGTCGTTCCTGGCCGACGCGGCCGGCGCGTCGTCGCCGGCCCCGCCGAGGACCCCGCACGCGGAGAGCGAGAGGGCCGACAGGACGGCGGTCAGGGCCACGGCGGAGCGACGTGCGGTGGCGGTGGTGCGGGGGGTGCGGTGCGTGTGGGGGGTGCGCGGGTTCACGGCGGGTGCCTTCACTGTGCGGTGGGGGTGGGAGTGCTGCCCTCAACCTGCCGTGTGAGCTCGGCCCTTGGCCACCGGCAGGGGCCGTGGTGCGCCCCGGTGACGCAGGTGCTCACGGTATTCCCGCGAGGTGCTCGGGGAATGTGCGCAGGAGCGGCACACGGGCTGCACACAGTGGCGCGCGGGGCTCGTTAGCGTTGCTGTCCCTCCCACCGGTCCCTCGTCCCGGCGGGCGTCGGTGTGTCGACCCAGGAAGACAGCGGATGGACTACTGCTCCACGTGTCGCCGGCATCTGAACGGCGCCCTGGTGTGCCCCGGCTGCGGTGCCTACGCCCCGGACATCGCGCCCGGCGTGGTCGACGGCCGCACCGTCCCGGGAACGGCGGGGTCGGCGGGCCCGGCGGTCACCGTGGCGCCTTCCGGTCGTACGGACGCCGGCCGCCCCGGTGACGGTACGACGGTGGGGCCCGCCCCCGCGGAGGAGGTGCCGTCGGACGGCGTACCGCCCGCGGTGTCCGCGCCCACCGGGCGGGCCGCGCGGCGACGGCAGCTGGCCCGGTGGAAGAAGACCCGGCGACGTGCCCTGGTCGCGACGGCCGTGGCCCTCGTCGGCGGTGGGCTGGCCCTCGCCTCGACGGACCGGGGGACCGGCGACCGCGCCCAGGCCTCCGCGGCACCCGACGTCACGGGCATGGGCGGGGCGCGGGGACCCGCGGACCCGGGCGACCCCGGGGCGCCCGGGTCCGCGACCCCGCCCGGTGCCCGTCCGTCCGCCCCTGGGGGTTCCGCGCAGTCGCGGTCGCCCTCGTCCGGTGCCGGGGAGCGGCGTTCGGACGGTGCCGCGCCGGCGTCCACCGCGGCGTCCGGCACCCGCGCGGACGGCGCGGCGGCCGCGCGCACGCCGGTGCCGGCGCGTCCCCGGACCACTGCGTCGGCCTCCGCCCCGGAGACGGCCATCGGCTCGGACGCTTCCGGTTCCGGGGGTTCCGGTGCGGCGGTCCGGCCGCAGGCTCCGCCCCCGGCGGCCGGCGGAACCGACGGGACCGGCGGTGCGGACCGGGGCGACGCGCCGCCCTCGCCCGCCACGCCCTCCGCCCCCTCGGCGACCTCGCCGGACGCGTCGCGGCTCTGCCTGCTGGTCGTCTGCCTCGGCTGACGCCGCGACGCGTCGGTGCCCGCCCACGAGTTCGCCGCTGAGCTTGTCGTGGAGGCGGACGCTGGGATCGTTCAGACCCGTGATCTCGACGGTCCTGCCCCGCTGGGCGTACGTGGTCCCGGTGGCGTCCAGGGCGGCGACGGAGGAGGCGTCCCAGATGCGGGCGGCGGACAGGCCGATGACGACCTTGCCGGGGTCGGCGGCGTGGTCGAACCGGCCGACGAGGCCGTTGGAGGAGGCGAGGAACAGCTCTCCGGTGACCCGGTAGACCACGGTCGTGCCGTCGGGGCCGGCCACGGCGGTGACCTCCGCGAGGCGGGCCACCCGCTCGGCGAAGACGACCATGGCGGTGACCGAGCCGACGACGTCGCCGACGGCGAGGTTGCGGGTGGCGACCACGACCGCGACGGTGATCTCCCCGGCGGGCATGCGCTTGAGGGTCTCCGGCGCGACGGAGTGCCAGTCCCCGACGGGGAGGAGCGGGAGCGGCTGCTGGAGCGGGTGCGCGGTTTCGAGGAGGCGGCACGGCGGCGGGTGGCGGAGCTCCGTGCGCAACTGGCGCGGGCGGAGGAGTCCGCCGCGACCCTCCACGAGCGCCCGGAGGGCGCCACCACGCCCGCCCGGTGACCTCGCGCCGTCCTGCGGAACAATCGTGGGTATGAGCATCGTCAAGATCAACGTACTCACCGTGCCCGAGGAGCAGCGCGAGACGCTGGAGCAGCGGTTCGCCGCGCGGGCGGGGGCGGTGGAGAGCTCGGACGGGTTCGAGTGGTTCGAGCTGCTGCGGCCCGTCGAGGGCACCGACACCTACCTCGTCTACACCCGATGGCGGACCGAGGAGGACTTCCAGCGCTGGATGGCCGGCCGCGGCCGGGCCGCGCACGGCGGTGGCGACGCGCAGGGCGACCGGCCCAGGCCGGCGGCCACGGACGCGACGCTGTGGTCCTTCGAGGTGGTCCAGCAGACCGGGCCCAGGCAGGACTGACGCCGCCGGGGTCCGGGCCCGGCGGACCGTGCCCGACCGGCCCTGGGGCCTCTCGTTCGGATCATGCCGGGCTCGCGGGCCCTGGTGCCTGATCCGGCCTGATCCGAACGAAAGACCCTAGCGGGCGGTGAGGGCGGTGAGCGTGCGGCGGGTGGCCTCGGCGACCAGCGGGTCGCTGGGGGCGGCCTCGCGGTCGGGACGGTCGGTCAGGACGGCCAGCACCAGCGGCGCGGCACGGGGCGGCCAGAGCACGGCGACGTCGTTGGCCCGGCCCCAGCCGGCGGTACCGGTCTTGTCGCCCACCGTCCAGTCCCGGGGCACTCCCGCGCGGACGCGCCGGTCGCCGGTGGTGTTGCGGACCATCCAGTCCTTCAGCAGGTCGCGCTCGGCGGCGGGCAGGGCGTCGCCGAGCACCAGGGCGCGGTGGTCGGCGGCGACCGCCCGGGGGGTCGTGGTGTCGCGCGGGTCGCCGGGCGGGTTCTCGTTCAGCTCGGGCTCGTAGTGGTCCAGGCGGCTCACCGGGTCGCCGAGCCCGCGCAGGTACGCGGTGAGTCCGCGCGGGCCGCCGATGTCGCGCAGCAGCAGGTTGGCGGCCGTGTTGTCGCTGTACCGGACGGCGGCGTCGCACAGCTGCCGGACGGTCATGCCGGTCGCGACGTGCTTCTCCGCGACCGGCGAGTGGGCGGCGAGGTCGTCCCGGGTGTAGGTGATCCGTTCGTCCAGGCGGCCGAGCGGGCCGCGGTCCAGGACCGCGGCGGCGGCGAGCGTCTTGAAGGTGGAGCAGAACGCGAAGCGCTCGTCGGCGCGGTGGACCACCGTCGCGCCGGTGTCCGTGGCGACGGCGTACACCCCGACGCGGGCGCCGTACTCGCGCTCGAGGTCGGCGAGGCTCCGGGGGTCCACCGGGGCGGGGGCGCGGCGGCCCGGCGACGCCGACGGGGCGGGGGAGGCCGGGGCCGCCGAACCCCGATCGCGCTCGCGCGCGGGGGCGGCGGTGGTGCACCCCGCCACGGGGGCGAGGGCTGCGGCCAGCAGCAGCGCGCGACGGGAGGGACGGGAGGGAGCGGCCGGACCCGCGGAGCGGGCGGAACCGGCCGGACCTGCGGGACGGGTGAGGGATGCGGCGGGCACGGGGGCACTCCGTTCGCGGATTCGGACTCGGGTTCGGGTTCGGGCAGGGGGAACGGGGGCCGGGCGGCACACGGATGCCGCACCGGTCAGGACGCGGGGACGGCGGACAGCAGCTCGTGGATCACCGGGCCGGCCGAACCGCCTCCGGTGACGCCCTCCTCGACCACGCAGGCCACGGCCACGCCGTCCCGGTGGGCGACCATCCAGCCGTTGTTCTCCTGGTCGTCGGAAACCTCCGCGGTGCCGGTCTTGGCGCCGACCTCGCCGGGCAGGTCGGCCAGGACGCCCGCCGTGCCCTCGGTGACCGTCGCCCGCATCAGTTCGCGCAGCTGGGTCACGACCCGCGGCGGGAGCGGGGTGGTGGCGGTCGTGTCCTCGGTGCCGGCGACGAGCGAGGGCTGGCGGAAGGTGCCGGACACGGCCGTCGCGGTGACCGACGCCATGACCAGCGGGTTGGCCTGGACCCGGCCCTGCCCGATCATCGACGCGGCCTTCTCCGTCGCGTCGCGCGGCACCGGCACGGAACCGTCGTACGAGGGGACGCCCACGTGCCACGTCTGGCCGACGCCGAAGTACTTCTCCGCCACCTCCCCGAGCTCACCGTCGTCCAGTTCGTCGCGCAGGCCGATGAAGGCCGTGTTGCAGGACTCGGTGAAGCCCTTGCGGAAGGTGGCGCCCGGGTGTTCGGAGGTCTCCACGTTCTGGAACCGCTTGCCGACCGTGAGGTACTTGGGGCAGTCCACGACGTCGTCCGGGGCGACCGCGCCCTTGAGCAGCAGGGCGCTGCTGGTGACGATCTTCCAGGTGGAACCGGGCGCGTAGGTGCCGGAGACCGCGCGGTTGAAGCCGGACGCGGGTGCGTTGGCGACGGCGAGGACCTCCCCGTCGTCGACGCGCAGGGCGACCAGCGCGGCGTTCCTGCCGCCGGCCCGCGCGAGGGCGCGCTCCGCGGCCGACTGCCAGTCGGCGTCCAGGGTGGTGCGGACGGGACCGTCGTCCTTCGCGGCGGCCTTCCCGCCGAAGGACGCCTCCGTGCGCACCACCTCCCCCGTGGCCCGGTCGACCAGGTGCACCGCGCCGCGCGGGCCGCCGCCGTCCGGGCCGCCCGCGAGCCGGGCGAGGACGGGGGCGAGCGAGGGGTGGGTGGCCGCCGACAGGGTCTCGCCGTCGCGGTCGGTGGCCTCGACGGGCTCGGTCTCCTCGCGCTCCAGGCGGAACTTGTGGCCGTCGCTGAGCCGCGGGTGGACGAGCGACAGCCGCCAGTCCACCTTCCAGGCGCCGTCGTCCTGCTCCCGCAGCGGCAGCTCGGAGGTGTACGTCCAGGTGCCGAGGCCGGTGACGGGCATGCGCGCGGTGAAGGGCACCGTGACGGTGCCGTCACCGGTCTCCTCCGGCTCACCGGCCGTGAGCTTCGGCCCGGTGATGTCGAGTCCCGCGGTGAAGCTCCGCAGCACCTGCCGCGCGCGGTCGGGGCTGGTCGTCCGGGCGGCGGCGTCCGGCAGGCGCCCGGCGGCCCAGTCGGCGAGGAACGCGCGGCCCGCGGCCGCCGCCCCGGGGTCGGGGCCGTCCTCGCCCGCGAAGGGACCGAGGCCGGCGGCGTACGCCCCGCCCACCGCGGCCGCGGCCGCCACCGCCACCGCGGTGAGGGCCCGGGCCGCTCCGCGCGGGCGGCGACGGGGAGGTCGGGGACGGCTGTGGTCGACGTGGGTGTGGGTGTCCATGTCCCGAGGACAGCAGTGCCCGGGGCCGTCCGTCCAAGTCCCGTATCGATCATGGTTCGATAAACCCTCGATATGATGACTGGTCGTGGACCTGGTGCGGCACCTGGAGTGCTTCGTGGCTGTTGCAGAAGAGTCACACTTCGGGCGTGCCGCGGCCCGTCTGGGGATGGCCCAGCCGCCGCTGTCGCAGCGCATCCAGCGGCTGGAGCGCGAGCTGGGCGTCCGGCTGTTCGAACGGACCAGCCGTCAGGTGAGGATCACCGAGGCGGGGCGCCTGCTGCTGGCGGAGGCCCGTGAGCTCCTCGCCCGCTCCGATTCCTTCCTGGCCACCGCGCGCCGCGTCCGGGACGGTGAGACCGGGCTGCTGCGGGCCGCGCTGCCCCCGGACCTCTCCGGTGAGACCGTCGCCGCCCTGCTCGCGGACTTCGGGCGGCGCCACCGCGGCCTGGAGCTGGAACTGCACGAACTGCCCACCGCCCAGCAGCTCGCCCGGCTCGCGGCGCACGAACTGGACGTCGGCGTCGTCAACCACCCGTGTGACGTCTCGGGCCTGGAGCTGGGCCCGGTGCTGCGGCGCGAGCTCGGCGTCCTGCTGCCACGCGGGGCCGCGGCGGCCGGGCTCGACGAGGTCCCCCTGGCCGCGCTGAGCGGCTACGACCTGATCCTCTTCCCCCGCACCGCCGCCCCCGCCCTCTACGACGACCTGCTGACCGCCTGCGCCCGGGGCGGCTACACCCCCGCCGCCGTGCGCCACGGGCAGGGCGCCAGCTTCGTGCGCGGGCTGGTGCTGTCCGCCGGGGCCGTCGCCCTGTGCCCGCGCGACGCCCAGCCGCCGTCCGCGGGGGACGGGGACCCGGACGTCGTCTGGCGGCCGCTCACCGGCGCGCCGCTGGCCTGGCGGCACTCCGCCGCCTGGTCCAAGGGGCGCGGGGACGCCGCCGTGCAGGCCTTCGCCGAGGCGGCCACGCACGCGCTGCGCACCACCGCCGGCGCGACCCCCGACGCGCCGACCCGCCCGCTGCACCTGCGCCCGGCATCGGAGTACTGGCTGTGACCGACGCCCTCGCCCGCATCCACGCGGCCTTCGCCGACGCCGGGGTCACCGGCTGGCTGCACGCCGTCGGCATCGACTCCGGGGCGCAGCTCGACGTCGGCGCGGACCGGCCCGTGTGCACGGCCAGCGTCCACAAGCTGTGTCTGCTGGTCACCCTGCACGAGCACGCGGCGGCGGGCCGGCTGGACCTCACCGAGCAGGTCGAGTGCCCGCCGGCCGGGCGCACCGCGGGCCCGACCGGACTGGCCGCCATGCTGGACACGGTCCGGATGTCGCTGCGCGACCTGGCGTTGCTGATGATGACGGTCAGCGACAACGCGGCCGCCGACCTGCTGCTGCGCCGCGTCGGCCTCGACGCCGTCAACGCCACGACGGCCCGGCTCGGCCTCACGCGGACGCTCGCCGTGCACAGCTTCGGCGAGATGCTCGCCACCGTCCGGGAGGACGCCGGTCCCGGCGGCGCCCGGGCGCTCGCCGACCCGCACGTCATCACCCGGCTGCGGGCGCTCGACCCGGCCCGCACCAACCGCAGCACGCCGCGCGACATGACCCGGCTGCTGGGCGCGGTCTGGCGGGACGAGGCCTGCACGCCGGAGCACGGTGCGGCCGTCCGGCGGATCCTGGGGCTCCAGGTGTGGCCGCACCGGCTGGCCTCCGGTTTCCCCTTCGACGACGTGCACGTCGCCGGCAAGACCGGCAGCCTGCCGACCCTGCGCAACGAGGTGGGCGTCGTCGAGTACCCCGACGGAGGCCGTTACGCCGTCGCCGTTTTCACCCGGACCGCGCACACCGCCGCCACTCTTCCGGCGGCCGACGCGGTCATCGGCACGGCGGCACGGATCGCGGTGGACGCGCTGAGGGCGGAGGAGCTGCGGACGCGCTGAGGCCGTCCCCGGAAAGGGGACCGTCCCCGGAGAAGGGGACAGGGGAAATGCGGAACAGGGGCCCGCACCGAAGTGCGGACCCCTGCCGAATACCTGCGTACGGGTGAATCCCCGCGTACGGGTCAGGCGGGAACGATGTTCTCCGCCTGCGGGCCCTTCTGGCCCTGGGTGACGTCGAAGGTCACCTTCTGGCCCTCCTGGAGCTCGCGGAAGCCCGAGGTGGCGATGTTCGAGTAGTGGGCGAAGACGTCGGCGCCGCCGCCGTCCTGCTCGATGAAGCCGAAGCCCTTTTCCGAGTTGAACCACTTCACGGTACCGGTGGCCATATCAATCTCCTGAGACAGTGCCGAGGAATCGCACTTCACGAATCCCCTCATCGTCGCGATGATCACCTGCCCGGAGAACCGGTAGCAAACTGGCAACCACAACTGCAACTGACGCCAGCCTAGCACGGAAAGCGGCCGGAACGAGAAGAGGAAAATTACCAGGAAAACTTCGGCGCCTGATTCATGTCCCGCCTTCGGGAGAGATATTTCCGCGGAGGGGATTGAATTTCTGTTCCGGCGGCGACAGATTTTTCACCGGTATCCGGGGGCGGCGCCCCCGTCGCTCCGGCGCAGCTCCTCGTTGGCCCGCTCGGCCCGTTCCAGCCGGTCCTCCAGGCTGATGATGCGGCACGCGGCGTCGACCGGCGTCCCCTGGTCGACGAGTTCCCGGGCCCGGGCGGCCAGCCGCAGCTGGTGGCGCGAGTAGCGGCGGTGACCGCCCCGGGACCGCATCGGGGTGATCAGCCGCGCCTCGCCCAGGGCACGGAGGAAGGCGGGTGTGGCTCCGACCAGTTCCGCGGCCCTGCCCATGGTGTAGGCCGGGAAGTGGTCGTCGTCGAGCCGGTCGGCGACGGGGGGCCGGTCTTCGTCCGGCTGCCGGCCGTCGGCGTACGGCTGACCTTCCGGGGGCATGCACACCTTCCCGCGGACCGCGGGAGGAACGGCCCGCCGCGGGGACGGGTTCCCCGCAGGGGAACTCTAGTCGGCCCGGCGGAAAACCTGTCGCGGCGGAGACAGATGTGCCACTTCCCCCCGCCGCTCCCCCGCAGCGTCCACCCGGTCCGTCCACCCGTCCCGGCCACGGCGACGGCCCGGGCCTTCCGGGCGGTGGCCGGGGCGGGTGGTCCGCGTCCTCGTCGGCGCCGGCGTCCCGCCGGACGCGTTCCCCGTGCGGACGGCCCCGGGGTGCGGTGCGGGAAGGCCGGGGCCGGGCCCCGAGCTGCACACGTGGGGACGCGACGGCCCGTCCCGGCCTTCCCTCTGGCCGCAATCTGCCACCCCCCGGGGCGGGCCGCCCGCCGGGACGGCCGAACGAGGGGCGCACGAAGGGTGCCCGGGGGAGGCACGGGGGCGGTCCGCGGACCCCCTCTCCGATCGGACATTCCGGGCGCTTTATCTCATTTCCTCGGCCATAATCAGACCATGAGCACGGCAGCGTATGAACTTCTGGCCGCAAGTCAGCACGTGTGGAACCTGGTCGCGGCCTTCATCGGCGGGCTGGTGGTGGCCGGCGCGCTGGTCTGGGCCGTACGTGTCGGCATGCGGGTCATGGACCGCGAGGAACCCCGCCCCGCCCCCGAGGAGCAGCCGAGACTGCCGGACGGCGGCGCGATCCGTGAGACGCGGGAGGTGCGGGAGCCGGACGAGGTGCCGCTGACGTCGAAGGACGGCGCGCGGCTCATGCCCTACGAGCTCCATCACGCCGGATCCAGGACGGGGAAGGACCAGCAGCGCAAACGCTGGATGCCCGGCTCCAGCGGCGGCTTCGGCAGCGGCGGTCCGGGACACGTCTGACCGCCCCTCCTCGGGGGGACCCGCTCCGGGAGACGACGACATGGCCGGACGACGACGCGGGCACGGGGCGGCCGGAGCGGGAGCGGCGGTGCTCGCGGCGGTCCTGCCGGCCGTCGGGGCGGCCGGGTGCACCGACGGGGAGCCGGAGCCCGCCGAGCCGCCCGCCTCCTCCCTGGCCTCCCGGGCCACCGAGGTGTGGGAGTCGGCGACGGCGGAGGCCGGACGCCGGTTCGAGGACCTCGTGCGGAACCTCGACGTCGGGAAGGACGTCGCCCTCGGCTCCCCGTCCGTCGCCCCGGACGGGCGCAGCACGGTCGGGGTCACCGCGCGCAACACCGACGACGCGGCCCGGACCTTCCTGGTCCAGGTCCACTTCACCGACCCGGACGGCGGACTGCTCGACGTGGTGGTCGTCACCGTGGACGACGTACCGCCCGGCGGGTCCGCGACGGCCACCGCGCGCAGCACCCACGACCTGCCCGAGGGCGCCCGCCCCGAGGTGGAGCGGGCGGTGCGCTACTGACGGGCGGCGCGCTGCCGGGCGGGGGCGTCCGCCACCGTGATCTGGATCTGCTCGCTCGCCGCGCTCACCCCGTTCAGGGCGGCGACGGCCTGGAGCCGGTTGAGGCCGGCCGGGAGGGCCGGACCGGGTGTGCAGCTCCAGCGGCCGTCGGGGCCGGCGGTGGCGGCGCACACCTCGCCGCCCCCGTCCGACACGGTGACCCGCGCGCCCGGATGGGCCGTGCCGGCGATCTCCGGCCGCGTGCCGAGCGGCACACCGGGCTCCGGGCGGGTCAGGGCCGGCTCGGCCAGCCCCACGGTCACCTGACAGCCGCCGGCCGCCCCGGTCACGCCGTCCGCGCCGGCCAGCCGCAGGACGCAGCCGACCAGCCGGGTCCCGGGCACGGCGTCCGGGGGCACCGCCAGCACGAAGGGGAAGGTCCCCCCGCGCCACGGCCGCTCCGCCGAGACCGCGGTGTACGCGGCGGTCCGCCCGTCGGCCGCCACCGCGCCCCGGTAGCCCGGGGCGTCGAGGGGCACCCCGGTCACCCGGGCCCCGGCGGGGGCCGTCAGGGTCAGCGTGGAACCGGTGCCGGGCAGCGGCCCGGTGAAGCCCGCGGCCCCGACGGTGCCCTTCCGCCCGGGCGGGATCGTCACCTCGCCCCACAGGACCCGGGCGTCGTGCGCCGGGGCGGCGCGGTCGCCGGCCGCGGCGTACGGGCCGGCCGCCGGCCACGCGCCCGCGAGGACGCCGGCCGCGGTCAGCACGGCGACCGCTGTCTTCCTCGACCTGTTCATCGGCGGCGGGCTCCCTGCACGGACCGGGGACTTCTGGCTGGGGACTTCGGGCTCCGGGCCGCGGGTGTCACGGACACGCCCGGGAGTGATTCTCGCGGGGTGTCCGCGCAGCCCGCCCGCGGTGGTGCCCCGTACGGGTGGCCCCGCGCACGGGTCCGCCCGTCGTCCGGCCCGCGACGGTGTAGCGGCGGGCCGGACGACGGGGCAAGGTGGGAGGAAGCAGGAGTAAGCAGGCACAGGAGGTGTTCCGACGTGATCACCGAGCTTGCCGTCGAACGGGTCGAGTTCACCTGCGGCGCCTGCTGGCACCGCTGGAGCGTGGACTACGACGTCCAGCGCAATCTGGACGGTCGCGGGGAGGAGTGGGAGTACTTCTACCGGGACAACGTCGCCGTCCCGTCCCCGTACACCGCGGACGGCGCCCCGCCCTGCGAACACTGCGGGCGCCACTGGGTCGGCCACCTGGTCGCCCGGCGCCCCGTACCGCTGCCGGGCACCCCGGACGCGCCGCGCAGCCGCGTCCCGGCGAAGGGGCTGCTCCGTCCCGAGCGCCATCTGGCCCCGCTGCTGGGGGCCGACGGCCACCCGCAGCCGGCGCCCGCCCCCGCCCCGGATCCACGGCCCGCGGACACGGCCTGACCCGGTCCGGTCCGACCGGTCCCGGCCCGCCTCCGAGGAGGCCCGGCCGGGACCGCGTGGTGCCCGGCTCAGCGGCCCAGCCACGCCGTCGTGTCGGGGCCCAGCCGGCCGTCCTCCAGGGGCGCGCTGGTCAGCAGGACCTCGCCCGCGGGGAGGCCGACCGGGTCGGGGGACAGGTTGGTCACGCAGCGCCAGCCGTCGCCGCGGTCGAACTGGAGCACCCCGTCCGGGGTCTCCTCCGCCCAGGTCAGCGTCTCGCCCGAGAGCAGCTTGCGGCGCAGCCGCAGCGCCGTGCGGTACAGCTCCAGGGTCGAGCCCTCGGTCCCGTCCTGGGCCTCGACGGCGTACGCGGCGAAGCCGGGCGGCTGCGGCAACCAGGCGCCGCCCGGGCCGAAGCCGTACGACGGCCCGGTGGCCGTCCACGGCAGCGGCACCCGGCATCCGTCGCGGCCCTTGCGGACCCGCCCCGTCTGCTCCCAGATCGGGTCCTGGAGCACCTCGGTGGGCAGGTCGGCGACCTCGGGCAGGCCGAGTTCCTCGCCCTGGTAGACGTACGCCGAGCCGGGCAGCGCCAGCATCAGCAGGGTGGCGGCGCGGGCCCGGCGCAGTCCCGCGTCCGGGTCGACGGCGGGGGCGCGGCCGCCGGACAGCAGCCAGGCGTTCTCGTCCGTGCCGGGCGGCAGCATCAGGCGGGAGGCGTGGCGGACGACGTCGTGGTTGGAGAGCACCCAGGTCGCCGAGGCACCGGCGGCCCGGGCGGTCGCCAGCGAGTCGGTGATCACCCGGCGGAGCGCGCCGGCGTCCCATGGGGTCTTCAGGTACTCGAAGTTGAAGGCCTGGCCCAGTTCGTCCGGGCGGGCGTACAGCGCGCGGCGGGCACCGGGGACCCAGGCCTCGGCGACGGCCATGCGGGGCGGGGAGTAGGCGTCGAGGATCTTGCGCCAGTCGCGGTAGATCTCGTGCACCTCGTCGCGGTCGTAGAAGGGGTGCGTGCCGGGCGGGAACCCGGCGAGGGCCGCCTCGTCGCTCAGCTCGGGCGCGCCGAGGTCGCGCAGCGGCTCGCCCAGGTCCTTGACGAGGGCGTGCGCGACGTCGACGCGGAAGCCGTCCACGCCCCGGTCGGCCCAGAACCGCAGGGTGGTGCGGGCGTCGGCGCGGACCTCCGGGTGGCCCCAGTTGAGGTCGGGCTGCTCGGCGGCGAACAGGTGCAGGTACCACTGCCCGTCGGGCACCCGCTGCCAGGCGCTGCCGCCGAAGACGGACTGCCAGTCGGTGGGCGGCAGTTCGCCGCCCGGTCCGCGGCCGTCGCGGAAGACGTAGCGGTCGCGGGCCGGGGAGCCGGGGCCGGCGCGCAGCGCCTCCTGGAACCAGACGTGCTGGTGGGAGGTGTGGTTGGGGACGATGTCGACGATCACCTTCAGGCCGAGCCGGTGGGCCTCGGCGACGAGCGCGTCGAAGTCGTCGAGGGTGCCCAGGCGCGGGTCGACGTCGCGCGGGTCGGCGACGTCGTAGCCGCCGTCGGCCAGTTCGGAGGGGTAGAAGGGGCTCAGCCACAGGGCGTCCACGCCCAGAGCGGCGAGGTGGGTGAGGCGGCGGGTGACTCCGCGCAGGTCGCCGAGTCCGTCGCCGTCGGCGTCGGCGAAGCTGCGGGGGTAGACCTGGTAGACGACGGCCTGCCGCCACCAGTCGGGGTCCTTGGAGGAGAGGTCGGGTGTGGCGCCGGGGGCGGGGTGCGGCGGCCGGGGGTCGGGCGTGGTGGGGCGGTCGGTCACGCGGTCTCCTCTGGGTGTGTGCGGGTGCCAGCAGGAATCTGTCCACAACACCGTAAAAGTGAACACACCGACAGAGCGGAGCAAGCCCCTCCGCGTGTGGCGGGGCGTCTTCGACCGCGTTCGCCGGAATCCTTCCGGGCCGCTCGGCGCGGAGGCCGGTGAGCCCGCGGGAGGAACGAGCGGTCGCGGCCCGTCCCCGCACGTCACGCGCGCGTCACCCGGGAGGCCGTCACCCGGGGACCCGGGACCCGTCACCCGGCCCCTCGACCGTCGTCAGGTAGAGCCGCACGTACCGCTCCACGTCCACGTCCAGCCCGACGTCCACCAGCGGCTGCTCGCGCGCGCCCCCGTGGATCTCCGCCTCGCCGACGCGCGGCCGGCGGTCGACCACCGTCTGGCCCCGGGTCGGGCCGGGGGCCAGGGAGACCTCGACGGGGAGCCGGTGGGTGGTCAGCCCCTCCGGGTCGGCGACCGCGCACAGCGCGCCCGCGTCACCGAGGCCGCCGGCGTCCTCGTGCGGGTCGTCGGGGCGGCTGCCGGGCGTGGCCGGGCGGTGGGCGAGCAGTTCGCCGGCCAGCCGGGCGCCGGGTTCGGTGCTCGCGCGCAGCCGGCGCACGTCCGCCGCCGGGACGACGACCCGGGTGAACACGTCCAGCCCGTACATGGTGATCGGCACCCCGGCGGTGAGCAGGATCGCCGCCGCCTCCGGATCGTGCCAGACGTTGAACTCCGCGACCGGCGTGGCGTTCCCGGCGCCCGCCGCACCGCCCATGAAGACGATCCGCTCGATGTTGCGGGTGACCTCGGGATGGGTGCGCAGCAGCAGGGCGACGTTGGTCAGCGGGGCGGTGGGCACCAGGGTCACCGGACGCGGCGAGGCGAGGATCTCGCGGCGCAGCAGGGTCACCGCGTCCACGTCGGCCGGGGTGCGGCGCGGGGCGGGCAGGCCGAGGTCGCCCATGCCGTCGTGGCCGTGGACGTGGCGCGCCGAGCGCGGCGCCTCGATCAGCGGACGCCCGGCGCCCCGGGCCACCGGGACGTCGCCCGCGCCCGCCTGCTCCAGCACGGTCAGCGTGTTGCGGACGACGCCGTCCACGTCCGTGTTCCCGGCCACGCAGGTCACCGCGCGCAGGTCGATCCCCGGGTGGCGCACGGCGAACAGCAGGGCCAGGGCGTCGTCGACACCGGTGTCGCAGTCGACGACCACCGGGATGGGCTGACCGTTCGTCACGGCGGGGCCTCCTTCGGCGCGGGTGCGTGCCTGTGACCTTACGCGGCGTCCCAGAGGGCGGTGCCGCGTCCCGCCGCCCGCTCGGCGATCCGCCGCAGCAGCTCCGCGGCGGGCAGGGTCCCGGGCCGCCGCCCGTCCCTCAGCCGCACGGTGACCGCCCCGTCCGCGGCCTCCCGCTCCCCGAGCACCGCCTGGTACGGCACGAGCCGGGCCCGCCGGATCCGGGCGCCGAGGCCGCCCCGCCCGGGCCCGGCCACCTCGGCACGCAGCCCGAGCTCCCCGGCCCGCCGCACGACGTCGTGCGCCCGCTCCTCCTGCGCCGCGCCCACCGGCAGCACCACCAGCTGCACCGGCGCCAGCCACACCGGGAAGGCGCCGCCGTGCGCCTCCAGCAGGTGCGCCACCACCCGTTCCACGCTGCCGATGACGCTGCGGTGCACCATGACCGGGCGGTGCCGGGCGCCGTCGGGGCCGGTGTAGCGCAGGCCGAAGCGCGCGGGCTGGTGGAAGTCGACCTGCACGGTGGACAGGGTGGACTCCCGGCCCGCCGGGTCCGCGACCTGCACGTCGATCTTGGGACCGTAGAAGGCGGCCTCCCCCTCGACGGCCTCGTACTCCAGGCCGGACGAGTCCAGCGCCTCGCGCAGGAGGGCGGTGGCCCGGTCCCACAGCGCCGGGTCGGCGACGTACTTGCCGCCCGCGCCCGGCAGGGAGAGGCGGTGGCGGGCGGCCCGGATGCCGAGGTCGGCGTAGGCGCGGGAGATGAGTCCGAGGGCGGCGCGGGCCTCCTCCACGGCCTGGTCCGGGGTGCAGAAGACGTGCGCGTCGTTGAGCTGGATGGCCCGTACGCGGGTCAGTCCGCCCAGCACGCCGGACGGCTCGGAGCGGTACATGCCGCCCAACTCCGCGATGCGCAGGGGAAGTTCCCGGTAACTGCGGGAGCGGGAACGGTAGACGAGGGCGTGGTGGGGACAGAGGCTGGGGCGCAGCAGGACCTGTTCGGCGCCGAGTTCCATGGGCGGGAACATGTCGTCGCGGTAGTGGTCCCAGTGCCCGGAGATCTCGTACAGCTCGCGCTTGCCGAGCACGGGCGAGTACACGTGCCGGTACCCGGCCGCGCGCTCCGCCCCGCGGACGTACTCCTCCAGGGCGTGCCGCACGAGGGCGCCGTCGGGGAGCCAGTACGGCAGTCCCGCGCCCATCAGCGGGTCGGTGTCGAACAGGCCGAGTTCGCGGCCGAGGCGTCGGTGGTCGTGCACGGCGGTCTCCTCCGGTCGTGAGGCGAGCACCACGCGCGACGAAGCCCCGGGGCACTCGCCCCGGGGCTTCTCAGTGGTCAGCTGTCAGCGCGCCGGGACGTCCTCCGGCGTCGTCGTGAGCGACGGATCGGCGCGCTTCATGCTCCGGACGGTAGCAAGGGGGCGGGTGGACGGGCGAGCGATTTCCTTGCCGCGGGGCCGCCGCCGGCGCCCGCCTCACCCGGACGGCCCGCCGCGCTGGTGGGGCGGTCGGCCCGGTGGTGCCGTAGGAGCACGCGTCCCGTCCCGCCCCGCCCGGTCCGGCTTCCCCAGGAGGCACCCCGATGACCCATGCCCCGGCCACCGCCCGTGCCCTCCTCGCCTCCGCGCTGTCGGTGACCGCCCTGCTGACCACGGCGGCCTGTTCCGCCGGCGGGCGGGAGACGGCCCTGCCGCTCCCCGCGCCGTACACCTCCTCCGAGGCACCGTCCTCCTCCGCCGCCCCGGCCGTCGAGCAGCCCACGCCCGCGCCGGTGCCGCCCGTGCTGAGCGAGGAGCAGGTCCGGGCGGCGCTGATCACGGAGGCGGACCTGGGGGAGCCGTGGGTGCCGACCCGGGGCGCGGCGACCTGGCGGGACGGCGTGCTCAAGGCGACCACCCGGAACGCCGACTGCCGGCGGCTGCTCGACGCCCTCTACACGGAGGAGTTGTTCGGCGCGCCGACCGGACCGCACGCCGTGGTGGCGCTGGACGACTCCTACAACGACTCCCAGCTGCGCTACCAGGTCTCCGCGCACCGGCCCGCCGACGTGGACCGCGTCCTGGCCTGGCTCGGCACGCTGCCGGAGAAGTGCGAGCGGTTCACGGCGACGAGCGCGCGGGCCGGCGTGCAGGACGTCGAGGTGGAGGAGCTCCCGCTGCCGGAGGCCGGGGACGCGCGGCTGGCCCTGCGGGTCACGATGGCCGGCGAGACGGCCGACGGCGAGCCGACGAACCTCACCGTGGACGTCGCGGCGGTCCGGGTCGGCGAGAACACCATCACCCTCACCAACGGGGGGTTCGGCGCGGTGCTGTACGAGGTCACGCGGGCGGTGGCCGGGCTGGGGGCGGACCGGCTGTCGGAGATCGGACGGCAGGCGCGGGTGCGGGTCTGACGGCGCGCCCGGCGTGCTCAGGGAACGTCGAAGCGCCTGCGGTGCGCCACCACGTCCCGGGCCACGTCGAGGGCGGTGCGGCCGTGGGCGAAGGCGTCACCGCGCAGGCGGGCCAGGGCCTCGTCGGTGCCGACGCCCAGCTGGGCCATGATCATGCCGACGGCCTGGTAGACCTTGTCCTGGTCGGCGGCCAGTCCGCTCAGCCAGGGCTCGCCGTCCTGGAGCTCGTGCTCCTCGCCGTGCGGCAGCGCCATCAGCGCCACCGTCATCACACCGGCCACCAGCCGCGCCACGCGCAGCTGGTCGTCGGTGAGTCCACCGGGGGTTCCGCGGTAGAGGTCGAGCGTGCCGACGCACACGGAGTCACTGCCCAGGGGAAGCGCGTACACGGCCCGCACGCCGGCGTCGAGGGCCTGCTGCGCGAAGACGGGCCAGCGGTGGGCGCAGGGCCCGGCCGCGAGGTCCCGGACCAGTACGGGCGCGCGCGTCTGGAGGGCCCGCCGGCAGGGACCGTCCCCCAGGGTGGCCTGGAGCTGGGCGAGGTACGCGGCGTGCGTGCTGCTCGCGCCGAGCTGCACGGGCATGCCGTCGCTGCGCAGCGACACGCTCGCGCCGTCCACCGGCAGCAGCTCGACGGCCACCGCGCACAGCCGGCCCGGCACCTCGCCGGGCTCGGCACCGCGCACCCGGGCGGCGATCGCGTCGACCGCCCGCTCGTGGCCACGGTCGCCGGGCCCCCGGGAGCGGCCCGGACCCGGGTCGCCGCCAGGGTCGTCCCTGGGACGCACGGCTACCGCCTCCCTCGTACGTCACCGGCCGGCAGGAGCCCCGACTACCCTTCCCGCCCACGCCGAAACGCACCCCCGGCCTCCACCCGCCCCCGCCCCGCGGCCCGCACGCGCCGGGGACACGGAGACCGCGCGAGGAGCACCCGAGGACCTCGGTCCGGGGAGTCCGGGGCCGATCGCACCGGCCCGGCGGGTGCGGCGGGAGCTTCGCGCTCCCGGCCCGCGCACGGCCCGCGCGACGGGCGCTCGGACGAGCCCGCCACCCGCGCCGCTCCGGGCAGGTGACCGGCCCGGGCCGGCCCCGCCGGCGGCCGCGCCGGAGCCCGGCCCCGGGACCTCCGTGGCCGGGCCCCCGCGACAGGCGCACCGGAGCCGCCCCGGCACGACCGACACGGTGCGGCGGACGACCGGGCCGACGGTCCGGGCAGGCCGGGCGGACGGTCCGGGCCCGCGGCCGGGACCACCCGTCCGGCACACCCCCACCTTCACACCGGCGGCTGCGCCGGAGCCGGTCCCAGGGTCGTCGTGCCCGGGGCCGTACGGTGACCGAGACCGGTGCGGTAGGCGTCCAGGGCCGCCTCGACGCGGCCCGTGCGGCGCAGGAGGTCGCCGAGGAGGCGGCACAGGTCGGCCAGGTCGCCGGCGGCGCCGGCCCGTTCCAGCAGGCTCATCGCGCGGACGTAGTGCTCCTCGGCCCGCTCGGTCTCGCGGGCGTCCTCGGCGATGATGCCGAGCAGCCGGTGCGCCGCCGCCGCGTGCACCGCGCCCCGCTCCGGGGAGAGGCCGCCGAGCACGTCCCGCAGCAGGGCCGCCGCCTCCTGCGAGCTGCCGCGCCGGTGCAGCACGTCGGCCAGTTCGACGGTGACCTGGCTGCTGTACAGGGACGCGCGCTTGGCCGACAGCATCTCCAGCGCCTCGCGCATCTCCTTCTCCGCGCGCTCCAGTTCGCCGTTCTGCGCGTGCACGTACCCGCGCATCCAGTGGCAGTTGGCCAGCTCGGTGCGCAACTGCAGTCCCCGGTACAGCTCCGCCGCCTTCGCCAGCGAGGCGTCGGCCTCGGCGACGCGGCCCTCGGCGAGCAGGGTGCGGGCCACCGACCGGTGCATGCGCGCCACCAGCGCGGGGTCCCCGGACTGCGGCGCGAGCGCCAGCGCGAACTCCGCCGCCTGGGCGGCCCGCGCGTGCGCGCCCATGTCCATGTAGGGGCCGATCACCCCGGCGTACAGCAGCAGCAGCGCGTCCGGGTCGTGCAGGCCGCTCCGGTTCAGCTCGTCGATCGTGGACTCCAGCAGGTAGACCGCGTACCGCAGTTCCCCCGCGAGGTAGTGCGCGACGGCCCGTCCGCGCAGTGCCGGCACCCGGGCGGGCAGCGGCGCGTCGGCGAGGCGCTCCTCCGCCCGCTCGAAGTACTCGCGTCCGGTGACCAGTTCGCCCGTCTCCAGCGCGCACTCCCCGAGCCCGAGGAGCGCGGCGGCCTGCTCCTCGACCAGGCCGTGCGCCTCCGCCTCGGCCAGCAGCCCGGCGTACTCCTGCACCGCGGCCTCGGCCTCCCCGACGGCGAGCGTGCGCTGCGCCCCGGTCAGCCGCAGCCGCAGCTCGGTGACGAGCCGGGCCGAGCGCCCGGTCGCCAGTTCGTCGAACCCGACTCCGAGCCGGTCCGCGAGATGGCGCAGGGCGTCGTCGGAGGGGCGTACCCGCCCGGACTCCAGGGTGGAGACGTAGGCGGGCGTGTACACCGGCTCGGCCAGCTGTTTCTGGGTCAGCCCGCGCTCCGTGCGCAGCCTCTGCACCCGGCGTCCGATGGTCCCCGGATCGTCCCGCTCCGGCACGCTCAACTGCCCCGACCCCCCTTGCCGTTCGCGACCGACAGCCCCTAGGTTAAACCGCGAATTAAGCATGCTTAACCCACCGCTGTTGCGAGGTCGCCGTGCTGGAACGCACACGCACCACCGAGCGTTACGCCAGAGGCTTCGCCGCTGCCGTCGCCGCGGTCGCCGCACTGGTCCTGGCGGCCAACGCGGGCCCGGCCAAGGCCGCCCACCCCGAGCCCGGCCCGCGGACCGCGGTCCCGGTGGAAGCGGCGGTCCGCTAGGGCCCCGGTCGGCGGCAACCGGCCGTCACGGCACCGCCGTCACCCGGCGGGAAGGACGCGCCGGGCCCTCAGTTCTGCGTCTGCAACTGCCGCAGCTGCCGTTGCACGTGGTCCAGGGCGCCCTCGCGCCGCCCGGGCACCCGGCTCCGCAGCTCCGCCAGTGCCGGGCCCAGTTCACGGGCCCGCGCCGGATCGCCGATCCGGCCCCACTGGTGGTGCGCCCGGTCCACGGCCGCCTCGACGGCGGGCGCGTCCGCAGCCTGTCCGGCGGCCAGCCGCGTGGTGGCCACCGTCAGCCAGGCGCGGCAGCTGCGCACCGCGTCACCGGCCAGCATCGCCAGGTCCGCCCTGACCTCGGCCCAGTGCAGCGCCTCCTCGGAGGCGGGCCCGTGCGCCAGGCCGGCGGCCTGCTCGAGGCGCGCGGCGAGCGCGTCGGCGTCCGCGTGGCGGCCGGAGCGCACGGCGGCGGTGAGGGCGGCGTGCGGGTCGCCCGGTACGGGACCGCGCTGGGCCAGCACCAGGTCGGCGCCCGTGCTCTCCGGTACGGTCCGGGCCAGCGCCTGCTGGTGCAGTTCCTCGTCCGGCGGGCGCCGCCCGCTGCGCAGGATCGTCGCGACCGCCTTCATGTACGCCGGTTCCGCGACACCGCGGCGGGACGGCGGCGGTGCGACACGGCCGTAGACGGCGTTGTCGCGGCCGCAGTCGAGCGACACCGGTCCCGGGCCCGGCGGCCGGGGCGCGCGCAGTGCCTGCCAGGTCTCCGGGTCGGCGTGCAGGTCGAGGAACAGCGTCGTCGCGCCCGTCGGCCGCAGCCGCAGCTCCTCCCGGAACCAGTGCCAGGGGAACGCCGTGTACCGCACGGTGGACGCGGTCGTCCGGGCCAGCGCCAGGTGCGGCAGCCGCTGGCGGCGGTCGAGCTGGAGCTGGCCGGTGACGTACACGGTCAGCGGTCCGGGGGCGGCGGCCGCCGCGCGCAGCCGGGTCAGCACGGCCTGCGGCTGGAGCGGGTCGGCGAGTTCGACGACGTTCGCGGTGTCGGTGCCGGCGAGCACGGCGGGGGACACCGCCGCGAGGACCGGGAGCACGGACGCCGCGTCCACCAGCCGTCCGCGGCCCAGTGGCGAGGCCGCCAGCAGCAGCACGGTTCCGGGCATGGTCCCTCCCCCTGTCGATCACCTACGGCAGCACGGTAACCGCTGCGGCCGCGCGGGAGGGCCTCAGGACGGGGAACGTCCCCCTTCGGGGCCTTCGGGCCCCGTCGTGCGCCTGCGCCGCACCGCGAGGACCGTGGTGTCGTCGGCCAGGTGACCGCGGCAGTGCCGCAGCGTCGCGTCCCGCACGAAGGCGGCCAACCGGTCCGGCCGGGTGACGCGCGGGTCCTCCGCCACCGCCCGTGCCACGTCGGCGGCGAGGCCGTAGAACGCGCCGTCGGCGTCCCGGGCCTCGGTCACCCCGTCGGTCACCAGCAGCAGCGTCTCGTCGACGGCGACCGGCACCCGGCGCACGTCCGGCGGGTCCGGCACGAGGTCGCCGCAGCCGAGCGGGAGCCCTCCGTCGGCGGGCAGGGACCGTACGCCGTCGGGGCCGACCGCCAGCGGGGGTTCGTGGCCGAGGACGACGACGTCCACCACGTCGGTCCGGTCCGCCGGGAAGCCGAGCAGCACGGCGGTGGCGAACCGGTCGCCCTCGCGCCGGCCGAGGGCCGTGGTGTACTCGCGGTGCCGCAGCATCCGGGTCTCCAGGCGGTCCGCGACGGCCGTCAGCTCCCGCTCGTGGAAGCCGGCCTCGCGGAAGGCGCCGAGCAGCACCGACGCCGTCTCCACCGCGCCCAGCCCCTTGCCCTGGACGTCGCCGACGAGGACCCGGGTGCCGTGCGGACCCGGCTGGATGTCGTAGAAGTCGCCGCCGACGCGGCCCTGGACGTCCGCGGTGAGGTAGACCCCGGCGTGCTCCAGGCCGCCCCAGTCCGGCGGCAGGGGGCGCAGCACGGTGCGGCGGACGGTGTCGGTGACGTCCCGCATGTGCAGCGCGCGGCGCTCCACGCGCACCCGCACCGCGCAGGCCAGCACGGCGAGGAGGCTGCCGACGGCGACGAGGATGAAGTCGGGCAGCCCCGACTGGTACTGGTGCTGCCAGGCGCTGTCCAGGGCCACGTAGACGACGACGGCGAGCACCGCGAACACGGCCGTGCCCCACACCCCGCAGATCGCGGCGGCGATACCGGGCACCAGCACGATCCAGGAGACGGTCCGGAAGTCGCCGCCGGTCGTGAGGTCGATCAGGGCGATGGCGAACAGCAGCAGGAACGGCGGCAGCCAGGCGACACTGCGTCCCCGCACCTGCAGCAGCTCGTGCCGGTGCACGACGTCGCCGCGGCCGGCCCCGGGGAGCCGGTCGCGCGGACCGTGTCCCCCGTCGCCGTGGCTCACCGACCCAGCGAAACACGCGGCCGCACGGCGCGCATCCGGTCCCGACTTGCCGACGGAACCCGGCAGGTGTGCCCTGGTAGGCGGGGGCGAGGAGAGAGGAGTGCGCTCATGGCTCACGCGGCACCCAGGCCCCAGCTCACGAAGTCCGCGGGCGGGCGGCCCCGCGCACCCGACGTCTTCGACGAGCGGACCCACAGGGCCGCACGGGTGGTGGTCCCCCTCCTCCTGGCCCTGGTCTTCGGCTTCTGGGCGGCGGCCAACCGGCGGTACGGCGGGCCCATCACCGGCTGGAACCTCCTGTTCGGTTTCCTCTCCGCGCTCGTGTTCTTCGTCCTCTGCCTGGCCCTCCAGTCCGTCGCCCCGAAGCGGGGGCCCGTCGCGCACGCGGCGCTCTGGGCCGCCTTCTCCGGCAGCGCGGTCGGCTTCCTGGTCAGACAGGCCAACGAGACCCTGCTGCGGTCCGCGTGGCTGGGACTGGTGGTCGCCGCGGGCGTCTTCGTGCTCCTGTTCTACCGCTACTACGCGCGCAAGGACGCCGCGAGGACGCGGGAGGCCACCGAGCCCCGGGACGACACGTCCATGGGACGGGCGGGCCCGTTCGGGTGAGGCCCCGGCGCGGGCCGGGCCGGGCGTGAAGCGCCCGTTCGGCCCGTTCGGCCCGCCCGGTGCACCCGTACGCGCCCCCAGCACTCGCGCGCCCGGCCCCCGACGCCTTGCCTGGAGGGGTGCTCCTCCGCGACGAACCCCTCAGTGACGGCCCCTTCGACGGCGGACGCCCTGGCCGGGCGCGGCCGCGCGCCCGGCTGCGCGACGCCCTGTCGGCGACGCTGGTCGCCCTGGCCTGCCTGCTCGCCCCCTGCGGCGCGCTCGCTGCCTGGGCGGCGTTCGGACTGGCCGACACCGGGCGGTACGTCAGCGCGATGGCACCGCTGGCCGCCGATCCCGACGTGCGCGACGCGGTCGCCGACGCCGTCGGGGACGGAGTCGCGCGGAAGCTGGACGCGGGACCGGCGCACCACGCGATCGGGCCGTTCGTGCGGGACGCGGTGCGCTCGTTCACCCGCACCGAGGCCTTCCGCACGGCGTGGGAGGCGGGGAACCTGGCCGTCCACGACGCGGTGCTGCACGCCGTGCGCGACGACGGGGCCGTCCGGGGACCGGTCACCGTCGACCTCGCCCCCGTCGCCGCGCAGGTGAAACGGCAGCTCGCCGCCGACCACGTGCCGCTGGCCCGGCGCATCCCGGTCGAGCACACCGAGATCGCCGTGGTGCCGGCCGGTGAGGTGGCCGGGCTCCGGAAGGGGTACCACGTCCTGGACGCCGCCGCCTTCTGGCTGCCGCTCGCGACCGTCGTCCTCGCCGTCGCCGGGATCGCCGTCGCCGCCCGCCGCCGCCGCGCGCTCACCGCGACCGGAGTCGGCACGGCCCTGGGCGGCGCCCTGCTCGCCCTCGCGGTCGTCCTCGGCCGCCGCCTCACCCTGGCCGACCTGCCCGACCGCGTCCACCGCCCGGCGGCGGGCGCGGTCTACGACGCCCTCACGGCCGGCCTGCGCACGGTGTCCTGGCTGCTGCTCGCGCTCGGCCTGACGGTGGCCCTCCTCTCCTGGCTGACGGGCCGCCCCGGCCGCCTCCGCCCCGGCCGCCGTTCCGCACCGGCCGCCCGGAACCCGGCTCCGCCCCCGTACCGGAGCCGCGCCTGACCCCGGTTCCGCCCCCGTACCGGAGCCGCGCCTGACCCGGCCCGGCAACCTCGCGTACCCTCCTCTCGTCTTCGAGGGAGGAGTCGGGCACCCCATCCGCGAGCGGAAGGCCGGGACCTTTGGACACTGCGACTGCCGGACCGACGGCCGCCGAGGACCGGGCCGGGCCGCGGAGGAGGGGGCGGCGGCCGGCCGCCTGGTGCGCGGCGCTGCTGTTCGCCGGGGTGAGCGCGGTCGTCGGCTGCCGGATCGCCGACACCGACGGCGTCACCCCCGTGCCGCAGCTCCTCGCCTTCCTGCCCTGGCTGCTCGTGCCCACGGCCGCCGGACTGCTGTTCACCCTGCTCGCCCGGTGGTGGGCCGGCGCCGTGTGGGGCGTGCTCCTGCTCGGCCTGCTGGCCTGGTTCATCGAGCCGTACGGGAAGACGGGCGAGCCGGCGGGGCGGCCCGTCGCCACCCTGCGGGTGCTGACCTCGAACGTGGAGTTCGGGCAGGGCACCGGCTCCCTGATCGGTGCCGTGCGCCGCGAGGAGCCGGACCTCGTGTTCGTCCAGGAGTGCGAGTACACCTGCGACGCCGCGCTGAAGCGGGAGCTGGCGGACGCCTACCCGCACCGGCGGGCCGTGGCGGGCGGGGGCTCCGAGGGCTCCGTCATCCTCAGCCGCTTCCCGCTCCGGGACGCCGACGGCGTCCCCGGCACCATGGGCATGCCCGGCGCCGTCGCCGACGTCGACGGGCACGCCGTACGGCTCCAGCTCGCCCACCCCATGCCGCCGCTCCCCGGCCAGGTGGACCTCTGGCAGCGGGAACTCGGCAGGCTGCGCGCCGTGGCCGCCGCCGACCGGGACACCCCGACCGTGCTCGCCGGGGACTTCAACGCCTCCCAGGACCACGCCGCCTTCCGGCGCATCCTGGACACCGGCCTGCACGACGCGGCCCGGCTGGACGGCGCCGACCGGACGCCCACCTGGCCGGCCCGGACCATGCCGGTGTTCGGCACCCAGATCGACCACGTGCTGGTGTCCGAGGAGTTCGCCGCGGGCCGGGCCCGCTTCCTCGACCTCGCCGGCACCGACCACCGCGCCCTGGTCGTCGACCTCACGCTGCACGCCCCCCGGTGAGCGTGCCCGCGGGCACGCTCACCGGAACCTTGAGACCACAGACCGGGGACCGGGAACCCGGAGACCGGGCCGGGAACCCGGAGCCGGGTCCTAGCGCCCGGACTTCCGCAGCGCCTTCTCGGCCTTGTCCAGCGCGGCGGCGAAGCCGTTCGCCCACAGCTGGTTCACCCGCGACCGCTCCGCGGCGTTGGGGTAGGCGTTGGTGCAGGACGGACCGGGACCGCCGCCGGACATCAGCTCGCTGCACGGCCCCGAGTAGTGGTCCGGCAGGCCGAGCACGTGGCCGGTCTCGTGCGCGGTCACCCGCGTGGAGTTGTAGGTCTGGTTCTGCCGGTAGTCGAGGAAGATGTAGCCGCGGCCGTGACCGTCGGTGGAGGCGTACGAGCCGCGCGGGTCGTTGCCCTCGTAGTACGAGAAGTCGGCTCCCGAGGTGCCGGCCTGGAGTCTCACGTTCGACACCGAGCTGTTCCATATCTGGGTGCTGCGGGCTATCTGCGTGGCGAACGAGGGCGCCCGGGAGGCGTTGTAGACGACGGTGACGGCCGCCGTGCTGTCGGGGGCGGCGGCCCGCTTCTCGGCCGCCGACCTCAGCACGGCCTCGAAGAAGGCGCGGTTGGCCGCGGCCTCCTCGGAGGACCCGTTGTACGCGGCGATCGTGCCGGCGTCGGAGGGGGCGGGCGCCGCCGAGGCGGGGGCCGTGCCGAGGCCGAGTGCCGTGAGGCTCAGACCGGCGGCGGTGAGCACGGACAGGGGCATGCGCATGCGCATCGATGACTCCTCGAGGTGGGGGTGAGTCACGTGTCACCGGTGAGTGTCCGCGTCCGCACGGCGACTGTGATGATGGCAACCGGCGATAGGCCCGCACTATCGCCCCGGATACGTCTCCGTCTGCCCAACTCCGCCGGATCGGCCGGGGTTTGTGCGTCTGGTGAAACCTGAACTTCCGCCTTACCCTCCCAGGGCATGGAGCTTGAGGTCAGGCACCTCAGGGCGCTGTGCGCCATCGCCGACACCGGCAGCCTGCACCGAGCGGCACGCCAACTCGGCGTGGCACAGCCCTCGTTGAGCACCCAGTTGCGGCGCATCGAACAGGAGCTGGGCGGTGCGCTGTTCGTCCGCGCGCACACCGGATGCCGCCCCACCCCGCTGGGCCGGCTGGTCCTCAGCCGCGCCCGCCCGCTCGTGGCCGAACTGAACTCCCTGGTCACCGAGGCCCGCGCCGCCGCCGTCGGCGGACGGCACCTGCGCATCGGCTCCACCGCCAGCCGGGCGCTCGCGGGCTGGCTGCGCCGACTGCGCCGGCACTGCCGGGAGCCCACCCTGCACATGGACGTCTCCGCCAACGCCCTGCTGCGCATGGTGGCCGACGGCCAGCTCGACGTGGCCTTCGTGCACGAGGTGGAGGGCTGCCCCCTGCGCATCCCCCCGACGCTCCGCACGCGCGTCCTCGTCGAGCGCGAGCCGCAGTTCGTCTCCCTGCCGGCCGACCATCCGGCCGCCGCGCACCCGGTCGTCCACCTGTCCGACCTGGCCCGGGACCGCTGGATGATCGACCCGACGGTCGACGGCGAGTGGGACGCCGTGCGCCGCGTCCTGCGCGCCGCCGGTCTCGACCCCCCGGTCCTGCACGGCGACTACCACACCGCCGCGTCCCTGGTCGCCACCGGCGAGGTCGTCACCGTCTGCCAGCCGACCTCGCCCTCCCGCCCCGAGACGGCGGTCCGCCGGCTGCACGGCGACCCGCTCGGGGTGCGGCTGCTGCTGGCGGCCCGGACGGACGCGGAGCTGGAGGGCGTCTACCCCGACCTGGCCGAGGCGTACCGGGAGGTGGCGCACCAGGCGCCGGCGTACCGGGAGTGGCTGGAACGCGGCGGGTCGGGGTCACCCGCGCCGGCCCTCCCGTGACACCTCGACGCCGGGACGCCGTGACCCCGGAACGCCGTGGCGCGTGGCGTCAGACGCCGATGTCCCGCCCGTCCGCGCGCCACACCGCGACCACGGCGGGCCGGACGTAGCTGCCGGGACCGTCGGGCCAGGTGCTGGCCGGCTTCTCCACCGACGCACCGTCGACCTCACCCGGGTGCTGCACGGCGACCAGCACGCGCCGGTCCTGGATGATCGGACCGCAGGTCTCCGCACCGGTCGGCACCGTCAGGAACTGCTTCAGCTCACCGCGCCGGCTGCCGCGCGTGGCGACGCCGAACAGGCCGTCGTGGGAGCCGAGGGCGCTGCCGTCGGTGGAGATCCACAGGTTGCCGTGGTCGTCGAAGGCCACGTTGTCCGGGCAGGAGATCGGGCTGACGGAGTCCTTCGGGAATCCGGCGAAGTACGTCGCCGGGTCCTCCGGGTCGCCCGCGACCAGGAACAGCGACCAGGCGAACTTCGTGCTCTCCGGCCGGTTCCAGCGCTCGGTCAGCTCCAGGACGTGGCCGTGCTTGTTGAGGTTGCGCGGGTTGGCCTCGTCGGCGGCGGCGTGACCGGTCTTGCCGCGGTTGGAGTTGTTGGTGAGGGCGACGTAGACCTTGCCGGTGACCGGGTTGGGCTCGATGTCCTCGGGCCGGTCCATCTTCGTGGCGCCCACCTTGTCGCCGGCGAGGCGCGTGAAGACGAAGACCTCCTCGGCGGTCATGCCCTCGACGTGCGAGACGGCGCCGTCGGCGGTGGCGGTGGCCAGCGGGATCCACTCACCGCTGCCGTCGAACTCCCCGTCCTCCGGGAGCCTGCCGGTGCCGTCGATCTCGAGGGCGGGCGAGTCGCCGGTGAGCCTGGCGACGTACAGCGTGCCCTCGTCGAGCAGCGTCAGGTTGTGCTCGCGCGCCCAGCGGCTGTTGCCGTGCCGCATCCGCTTGCTGCTGACGAACTTGTAGAAGTAGTCGAACCGCTCGTCGTCACCGGAGTACACGACCGGGCGACCGTCGCGCGTCAGCCGCACGGTCGCGGCCTCGTGCTTGAACCGGCCGAGCGCGGTGTGCTTGCGCGGGACGGAGTCCGGGTCGTACGGGTCGAGCTCGACGACGTACCCGAAGCGGTGCACCTCGTTCGGCTCCTGGGCGAGGTCGAACCGCTTGTCGAACCGCTCCCACTTGCGCTCGGTGGCGCCGGTGCCGATCCCGTACCGCTTGTCGGTGGCGCTGCCGCCGTTGGCGAAGTACTGGTTGAAGTTCTCCTCGCCGTGCAGGGTGGTGCCCCAGGGGGTGGTGCCGCCGGAGCAGTTGTTGAGGGTGCCGAGCACCTTGGTGCCGCTCGGGTCGGCGGAGGTCTTCACCAGGTCGGACCCGGCGACGGGCCCGGTGAGCCGGAACTCGGAGGTGGCGGTCAGCCGCCGGTTGAGGTGGTGCCGGGTGACGGGCTTCAGCCCGCCGCCGCGGCGCTCCTCCTCCACCGCGACCACCGCGAGGCCGTGCGCGGCCCAGGCGATCTCCACCTGCTCCCGGGTGGGGTTGTCCGGGTCGTAGTCCCGGAACATGAGGATCTCGTCGGTGTACTCGTGGTTGGCGACGAGCAGCTGCCGGCCGCGCTCGCCGCGCAGCGGGAGCAGCGCGAGGAAGTCGCAGTTGTACCCGAACTGCCCGGCCTGCGCCTTCGCAGTCTGCTTCTCCGGGTCGAAGGCGGGCGCGCCGCGCAGGATGGGCTCGCCCCAGCGGATGACCACGTCCTGCCGGTAGCCCTCCGGCACGGTCACGGCGTCGGCGGTGTTGGGCGCGACGGGCGTGAACCGCAGCCCGCGGGCTCCCTCGGGTTCGCGGTGGCCGTGACCGCCCTTGGCGGCGGGGGCCGCCTGCGCCTCGGGCGCGCCCGCGACGCCGACCGCCCCGGCGCCGGCCGCGGCGACCGTGACGACGGCGGCGGCCCGCATCACGGACCGCCGGCTGAGGGCGCCGGCGATGACGTCACCGACGTACTCGTTGGAACTGGTGTTGGGCACCTCGTGGAAGCAGGCGTCACCACACCGGAAACGACAGGTCATGGCGGACCGGCCGCCGGGGTGCGAACCGGACGGCGTTCCGATCAACGGCAGCAGCTTGCGCACGTGTTCTCTCCTTGGGTGCCCGTGGTGTCAGCGCGACCGTAGGGGCACATATGTGCGGTAGCCGGGCGCCCGGGTGAACGGTGGGTGAACCCGTGGAGTCGTTAAGGGAGTTGCGCGGGCCGGTCGCCCCGTGCCGTCGGCAGGCCGGATGCCGCCCTTGACAGGCGCGCCCGCGGACCCCCGACCCTGCCCAAGATCACCCACGAGGGCCGCTAACCTTACGTGTCCGTCCTGGCCAGGGATTGACGGGCATCAACTCACGCGAAGGGTTGCGCACATGGGCATTCTCACTCTCCTGCGGAACGCGTTCGGACGGTCACGCAAAGCGAGGTCCGCCGAAGCGGAGGGTGCGGCGCAGGCCGCCGAGACGGAGGGCACGGCCGCACAGGCCGCCCCGACGTCGCCCGAGCCGGCCCCGGAGCCCGCCGCGGACACGCCCGCAGCCCCGAACCTCCCGTCCCCGTCCCCCGAGCCCACCCCGCCGTCCCGCACGGCCTCCGTCCCGGAACCCCGCGAGGAGCACGACCTCGTCGCCGCGGCCTTCGACAACGTGTCGGTACCGCGCCCCACCCGATCGGACGACTCCCCGGCCCCGACGACGCCGGAACCGACGGAACCGGAGGCCGCCGCCACGGCCCCCGAGGAGCCGACCGCGGAGGCGCCGACGGCGACGCGGACACCCCCGGCCACCGCCGCGAAGCCCGAGCCCGCCGAGCCCGAGCCCGCCGAGCCCGAGGCCACCGAGGCCGAGCCCGAGGCGAAGCCCGAAGCCGAGGCGAAGCCCGAAGCCGAGGCGAAGCCCGAAGCCGAGGCGAAGCCCGAAGCCGAGGCGAAGCCCGAAGCCGAGGCGAAGCCCGAGCCCGCCGAGCCCGAGACCAAGGCCGAGGCCACCGAGCCCGAGAGCAAGCCGGAAGCCGAAGCAACGCCCGAGCCCGGGGCGGAGCCCGAGAGCAAGCCGGAAGCCGAGGCGAAGCCCGAGCCCGCCGAGCCCAAGAGCGTTGAGACCGAGCCCGAGGCCACCGAGGCCGAGCCCGAGGCGAAGCCCGAGCCCGCCGAGCCCAAGAGCGTTGAGACCGAGCCCGAGGCCACCGAGGCCGAGCCCGAGGCGAAGCCCGAAGCCGAGGCGAAGCCCGAGCCCGAGAGCAAGCCGGAAGCCGAAGCGGCCCCGGAGCCCGAAGCACAGCCCGAGGCCGCCGTCGACCCCGCACCCGAAGCACCGACCGCGGCCACGGAGGCCCCCTCCGAGCCGAAGCCCACCCCGGAAGCCGAGGCAGAAGCCGAGCCCGCCCCCGGGCCCGAGGCGAAGCCCGAAGCCGAGGCGAAGCCCGAAGCCGAAGCAACGCCCGAGCCCGAGGTGTCCGTGGCGCTGGAGTCGCCGGAGGCACCGGAGGCGGAGCAACCCGCCGGGGCGGAGCCGCAGGCCGAGCCCACCCCGGAGCCTGCGGCCGAAGCCGGCCCCGAGCCCGCGGCCGCCGACGGCGAGGACGCCCCGCAGGGGCCACCCGCACCCGACGACGAAAGCCGCACGGGTGGTGCGGGTGGGAACACCACCCCGGCCGAAGGCGAAGCCGAGGCCGCCGGACCCGCCACCCCCGCGAAGCGGATCCGCTCCGCCGCCCCCGCCCTCACCACCGCCTACAAGGCCGCCGCCACCGCCCTCGAGAAGAACGGCCTCACCGGCACCCGCGCCAAGGTCTACCTCGTCCTCGACCGCTCCGCCTCCATGCGCCCGTACTACAAGGACGGCTCCGCGCAGGCCCTCGCCGAGCAGACCCTCGCCCTCGCCGCCCACCTCGACCCCGAGGCCGCGGTCAAGGTCGTCTTCTTCTCCACCGAGCTCGACGGCACCGGCGAGCTCACCCTCACCGACCACGAGAACAAGATCGACACCCTGCACGCCTCCTTCGGCCGCATGGGCCGTACGAGCTACCACGCGGCCGTGGCGGAGGTCCTCGCCCTCCACGACAAGGCGGCCCCCGGCCCCGACACGCCCGCCCTGGTGGTCTTCCAGACGGACGGCGCCCCCGACGCGAAGACCCCGGCCACCCAGGCCCTCACCGGGGCCGCCGAGACCCACCCCGCGGTCTTCTTCTCCTTCGTCGCCTTCGGTGACCCGGAGAACAAGGCCTTCGACTACCTCCGCAAGCTCAAGACCCCCAACACGGCCCACTTCCTCGCCGGCGAGACCCCGAAGGAGCTCACCGACAAGGAGCTCTACGAGGCCGTACTGGCGTCCTGGCGGCCGTAGGGACGCCGCGGGGGAACACCGCGGAGGAACGCGCGACACCCGGGGGCGGACGCGGCAGGGCACCGGAGCCCTCCCGTCCGCCCCCCGGAACGCAGGTGAGTCGATCTTCGCGCGACCAGTAGGATTTCGACCATGGCGGCCACTGGATCCGAGAAGCAGGGGGCGAAGGCGTACTACGTCTCGACCCCCATCTACTACGTCAACGACGCTCCTCACCTGGGCCACGCCTACACGACCGTCGCAGGCGACGTGCTCACCCGCTGGCACCGTCAGCGCGGCGAGAAGGTGTGGTACCTCACCGGCACGGACGAGCACGGTCAGAAGATCATGCGCACGGCCGAGGCGAACGGGGTCACCCCCCAGGCCTGGGCCGACAAGCTCGTCACGGAGGCCTGGAAGCCCCTGTGGGAGCACCTCGACATCGCGAACGACGACTTCATCCGCACCACGCAGAAGCGGCACACCGACCGCGTCCAGGAGTTCGTCCAGGATCTCTACGACAAGGGAGAGATCTACAAGGGCGGCTACGAGGGCCCGTACTGCGTGGGCTGCGAGGAGTACAAGCTCCCCGGCGAGCTGCTCGACGGCGAGGGCGAGCACGCGGGCCAGAAGCTGTGCCCGATCCACAAGAAGCCGGTGGAGATCCTCAAGGAGGAGAACTACTTCTTCAAGCTGAGCGAGTACGGCGACAAGCTGCTCGCCCACTACGAGGCGAACCCCGGCTTCATCCAGCCCGAGTCCGCGCGCAACGAGGTCGTGAACTTCGTCCGCCAGGGCCTGCAGGACCTGTCCATCTCCCGCTCGACGTTCGACTGGGGCGTGCCGGTCCCCTGGGACGACAAGCACGTCATCTACGTGTGGGTCGACGCCCTGCTGAACTACGCCACCGCGGTCGGCTACAACGAGAACCCGGAGAAGTTCGACTCGACCTTCCCCGCCGACGTCCACCTGGTGGGCAAGGACATCCTCCGCTTCCACGCGATCATCTGGCCGGCCATGCTGATGGCGCAGGGCCTCCCGCTGCCGGGGAAGATCGCCGCCAACGGCTGGCTGATGGTCGGCGGCGAGAAGATGAGCAAGTCCAACCTGACCGGCATCAAGCCGCAGGACCTGACCTCGCACTTCGGCGTGGACGCGTACCGCTGGTACTTCCTGCGGGCCATCGCCTTCGGCCAGGACGGCTCCTTCTCCTGGGAGGACTTCTCCGCCCGCTACACCAGCGAGCTGGCCAACGACTACGGCAACCTCGCCTCCCGCGTGGCGGCGATGGTCGGCAAGTACTTCGGCGGCGAGCTGCCGGAGGCGACGGCGTCCGGCGACGCGGAGAAGGCGATCCACGACGGCCTGGCGAAGGCGGTCGCGGAGGCGGACCGGAGGATCGGCGACGAGCTGGACTTCCAGGGCGGCATCCTGGCGGTCTTCGACTTCGTCAAGCAGGTCAACGGCTACATCACCGAGCAGGAGCCCTGGAAGGTCGCCAAGGACGCGTCCGACGAGGGCAGGGCCCGGCTCGCGACGATCCTGTACACGGCCGCCGAGTCGCTCCGCGCGGTCGCCGTGCTGCTCAACCCGATCATGCCGGACACCTCCCGGAAGCTCTGGGACTCCCTCGGTGCCGAGGCCTCCCTCGGCGCCCTCGCGGACCAGAGGGTCCAGGAGGCCGGCACCTGGGGTCTGCTGCCCGCCGGTTCGACGGTCACCAAGGGCGCGGTCCTGTTCCCGCGTCTCGAGGAGAAGCCGACCGCGTAACGCGCTCGCAACAGCAGGGGCCCGGGAGGAGGAGGAACCTTCTCCCGGGCCCCTCCCTTTGCGAAGATCGCGTGAAGGCGGCCGAGGTCCGGCCGCCGCCGCTCACGTGGGGGGTTTCATCCATGGCGCTCTTCGGCAACGCGCACACCGTCGACCCGGCGCAGGCCCAGCAGGACTACGCCCGCCTGCTCGGCCACGGCGAGCAGGTGCACGCCGCGTTCCTGCTGATCCGCGACACCATACTGTTCACCGACCGCCGTCTGATCCTGGTCGACAAGCAGGGCATCACCGGCAAGAAGGTGGAGTACCACTCGGTCCCGTACCGCAGCATCACCCACTTCGCGGTGGAGACCGCCGGCACGTTCGACCTCGACGCCGAACTGAAGATCTGGATCTCCGGCTCCCCGACCCCGCTCCAGAAGACCTTCACCAAGGGCGTCGACATCTACGAGGTCCAGGCGATCCTCACCCAGTTCGTGGCGCGGTAGCCGCCGGCACGGCGCGGACCGGCGGGCCCGGGAACCACCGTTTCCGGGCCCCGGAACGGGCCGGGTAGGGTCCGGAGAATGCCGAGACTCAAGGTCAGCGTCATCGTTCCCGTCTACAACACCGGCCAGTACGTCGACGAGTGCGCGCCGTCGCTGCTCGGGCAGAGCCTGCCGGCCGACGAGTACGAGGTGATCTACGTCGACGACGGGTCGACGGACGACACGCTGGACCGGCTGGAGAAGCTCGCGGCCGGACACCCGAACGTCCAGGTGCACACCCGGCCCAACTCGGGCTGGCCGGGCGCGCCGCGCAACCTCGGCATGGAGCACGCCAGGGGCGAGTACGTGCAGTTCGTCGACCACGACGACAAGCTCGGGACCGAGGCCCTGGAGCGGCTGTACGAGCACGCGAAGCGCAACGGCGCCGACGTGGTGATCGGCAAGATGTCCAGCACGATGGTGCGCCCCCGGCGGCTGTTCCGGCACACGGTCGACGCCTGCACCATCGAGAACGACGAGCTGATGCAGAGCCTGTCGCCGCACAAGATGTTCCGGCGGGCCTTCGTCGAGGAGCACGGGCTGCGGTTCCCGGAGGGGCCGTGGATCCTGGAGGACCTCGCCTTCGTCACCGCCGCCTACCTGAAGGCGGAACGCATATCGATCCTCGCCGACTACCCCTGCTACTACTGGATGAAGCGGGACGACGGCGGCAACAACACCCGCCACCGGTTCAACCCCCGGCACGGGTTCTGGTCCAACTGCCGCACCGTCGTCCGCGGGATCAAGGACGGCACCACCCCCTCCGACGACATCGACGCGCTGCAGAACCGGCTGCTGCACCGCCTGTACCACGTGGAGGTCCTCTCCAGGGCCCGGGAGCCCGAGATCCTGCGCGAGGACCCGGCCGAGCAGCTGCCGCGCTTCGAGGCGGCCCGCGAGCTGGCGCTGGAGGAGTTCCCGCCGGCCGTGCGGGAGGGACTGCCCGCGGTGTCGCGGGTCCGCGCCGGACTGCTGGAGAGCGGTGACTTCGACGGGGCGCGGGCGTTCGCCGAGCACGTCCGCGCGGTGAAGGCGCGCACCGAGATCGGCCCGCTGCGGTGGGAGGACGGCCGCCTGGCCGCCGACATCACGCTGGACCTGCTGCGCGGGGACGGCGAGCCGTTGGTCCTGGTCGAGCGGAACGGCACGTGGTGGCTGGACCCGGAGCTGCTGGACGGCGTGCCGGGCGCCGACGACGGGTACGAGGTGCGCGATCCGTTCCGGCTGGCGTACGCGGAGATCGTGGTCAAGGACCGGGACCGGGAGGACTGGTGGTACCCGGAGGGTGACCTGGAGGTCCGGCTCCGGCCGGCCGGCGACGGAAGGTCGCGGCTGGTCGCGTCCGGGCGGCTGCGCATCGACCCGGAGCGGCTGGCCGGCGGCGGGCCCCTGGGGCGCGGGGTGTACGACGTCTGGGCGTTCGTCCAGCTGCTGGGCATCGACCGGATGGTCCGGGTGACCGGTCAGGGCACCCCGAGCACCCCGGCCGCGGGCCCGGCGCTGACCGGTGGGCGGCTCGCGCTCCCGTACTGGACGGCCGGCGGCCAGCTCGCCCTCGACCTGGACCAGCGGCTGCGCCGGTTCGGCCCCGACACGGCCGGGGCCGCCGCCGCCAACGACGCGCGCGCCGGACGGTCGCTGCCGCTGCCCTACGTGACGGCGGCGTCCGGTGGCCGGGTGCGGGTCAAGGCCGCGGTGTCCGCGCTGACGGTGACCGCCGAGCTGGTTCCCTCCACCGACGGGACGGCGGTGCGGCTGCGCCTGCCCGCCCGCCTCGCGCTTCCGGCCGGACGCCATCCGGTCACCTTCCCGAAGGCGGACGCACCGGTCGCGTACGCCGTCGTCAGCGACGGCGCCCTGCTGCGTCTGGAGGGCCCCGCCTACGTGGCCGGCCCCGGGCGCCGGCTCCTCGACACGGTGGTCGGCGACCCCCGGGTCCGGCGGGTCCGGCGACGGCTGGGCCGGTCACGCTGACCCTTCCCGGCCCGGACGACGGACGACGGAGGGGCCCGGAGCCGCGTGCGGCTCCGGGCCCCTCCGTCGTACCGGTCGGTTACTTCGGCTGCGGCTTGCGCACCGAGAGGTGGAGCTCCTTCAGGCGGGCCTCCTCCAGCTCCGTCGGCGCGCCCATCATCAGGTCCTGGGCGTTGCCGTTGAGCGGGAAGGCGATGGTCTCGCGGATGTTGGGCTCGTCGGCGAGCAGCATGACGATGCGGTCGACGCCGGGCGCGATGCCGCCGTGCGGCGGGGCGCCGAAGCGGAACGCGCGGAGCATGCCGGCGAACTTCTCCTCGACCGTCTCGCGGTCGTAACCCGCGATCTCGAAGGCCTTGAGCATGATCTCCGGCTCGTGGTTCCGGATGGCGCCGGAGGACAGCTCGACACCGTTGCAGACGATGTCGTACTGCCAGCCGAGGATGGACAGCGGGTCCTGGGTCTGCAGGGCCTCCAGGCCGCCCTGCGGCATCGAGAAGGGGTTGTGCGAGAAGTCGATCGCGCCGGTCTCCTCGTCCTTCTCGTACATCGGGAAGTCGACGATCCAGCAGAAGCGGAAGACGTCCTCCTCGAAGTGGCCGGCCCGCTTGGCGGCCTCGACGCGCACCGCGCCCATGATCTTCGAGACCTCGTCGAACTCGCCCGCACCGAAGAACACCGCGTGGCCGGGGGCCAGGGAGAGCCGCTTGGTCAGCTCGGCGACGTTCTCCTCCGTCAGGAACTTCGCGATCGGGCCGGTCAGCGAGCCGTCCTCGCCGACCCGCACCCACGCCAGGCCCTTCGCGCCCTGCGCGACCGCGAAGTCGCCGAGCTGGTCGAAGAACTTGCGGGGCTGGCCGGAGACGTCCGGCACCGGCAGCGCGCGCACGTGCTTGCCGGCGAACGCCTTGAACTCCGAGCCCTCGAAGACGTCGGTGATGTCGACGAGCTCCAGCTTGGCGCGCAGGTCCGGCTTGTCGGAGCCGTACTTCAGCATCGCCTCGCGGAACGGGATCCGCGGGAACGGCGACGTCACGTGCCGGCCGTTGCCGAACTCCTCGAACAGCTCGGTCATCAGCTTCTCGATCGGCTGGAAGACGTCCTCCTGCTCGACGAAGGACATCTCCACGTCGAGCTGGTAGAACTCGCCCGGCGAACGGTCCGCGCGGGCGTCCTCGTCACGGAAGCAGGGCGCGATCTGGAAGTAGCGGTCGAAGCCGGAGATCATCAGCAGCTGCTTGAACTGCTGCGGGGCCTGGGGGAGGGCGTAGAACTTGCCCGGGTTCAGGCGGGAGGGGACGACGAAGTCACGGGCGCCCTCGGGGGAGGTCGCGGACAGGATCGGCGTCGTCATCTCGTTGAAGCCCAGCGCCGTCATCTTCCGGCGGATCGCCGAGATGACCTGCGTGCGCAGCATGATGTTGCGGTGCATGCGCTCGCGGCGCAGGTCCAGGAAGCGGTACTCCAGGCGCCGCTCCTCGTTGACACCGTCCTCGGTGTTGATCGTGAAGGGCAGCGGGGCCGCCGCGCCCAGCACCTCCACCGCGCCGACCTCGACCTCGACCTCACCGGTCGGCAGCTCGGGGTTGACGTTCTCCGCGCCGCGCGAGACGACCTTGCCGTCGACGCGGACCACCGTCTCCTTGGACAGCTTGTCCAGCGCCTCGTACGCCTCCGTGCCCGGACGGGCCACGAGCTGCGTGATGCCGTAGTGGTCGCGCAGATCGATGAAGAGGATGCCGCCCAGGTCGCGCCGATTGTGCAGCCAGCCACTCAGCCGGACGTCGGTGCCGACGTCAGAGGCGCGGAGCTCGCCGCAGGTGTGGGACCTGTACCGATGCATCGTCGTTCATCCAGTCTTCGCGGATCGGGGTCTTCGTTTCACGTGAAACTCCCCCCAGCCTACCGGCCGACCCACGATCGCTTCCCCGTCATCACCACCCGAGCATGCGTGCGGCCTCGGTGGCAGTTTTCGACACCATCTTCATAAAGTGGGGCAATGCGCACTGGTGAGCCCTTGTCCTCTCTGGGGGACGTCCTCGCCGTCCTCGACACCGGTCTGTGGCACTGGGACACCGCGGCCGGGCTGGTCACGGTCGACGCCGTCGCGGCACGGCTGCTCGGACTGCCCGCCGAACGGACCACCCTCACGGAGGCCCAGGTCCGGGCCCGTCTGCACCCCGTCGACTGGAACGAGATCACCGGGGTCGTCCGGCTCGCCGTCGCCGAGGAGACCCTCGCCGAGGTACGGATCCGGATCATGGACGACCAGCAGCGGGTCGTCCGGGTGGTGCGCAGCCGCTCCAAGCCCGCCTTCGACCGCGTCCGCAAGGCCTACGTCCTGACCGGCACCCTTCAGGAGGTCACCGAGCCCGCGCCGGGAACGCCCGCCGGACGCAGCGCGGTCACCGGCGACTGGCGGCGGTCACGGGAGGCGTTCCTGCTGGACGCGGGCCGGGCGCTGGCCGAGGCGCGGTCGACGCAGGAGGTGCTGCGGGTCGCCGCCAACCTGTCGATGCCGGGCTTCTCCCCGGACGGGCTGGCCGTCTTCGGCGTGGAGGGCGACCGGCTCACGGTCATAGGCCACCACGGGCAGGAGCCCGGCGAGGAGGCCCCGTTCACCTCCATGGCGGTGGACACGGACTACCCGGCCGCCGAGGTGGTGCGGACGGGCCGCGCGGTCTACCTCTCCTCCCCGCAGCAGTACAAGGCGCGTTACCCGCTCGCCTGGCCGCTCGCCCAGCGCTTCGGCCGCCGGTCCTGGGCGTTCCTGCCGCTGACCGTGGCCGGGCGTCCGATGGGCGCGTGGATGGCGGGCTTCGCCTACCCGGTCGCGTTCACCCCCGACGAGCGCTCCGTGCTGACCACCGTGGCGCGCATGCTGGCGCAGGCGCTGTCCCGGGCGGGCGCGGCCGAGACCCAGCGGGAGCTGAGCGAGGGACTGCAGCGCTCCATGCTGCCCGCGCTGGGACCCGACATCCCGGGCATGGACATCGCCGCCCGCTACGTCCCCACCGGTGGCGGGCTCCAGGTCGGCGGCGACTGGTACGACGTGATCCCGCTGCCCCGCGGCCGCTTCGCCCTGGTCATCGGCGACGTCCAGGGGCACGACGTACGGGCGGCCGGGCTGATGGGGCAGTTGCGCATCGCCCTGCGCGCGTACGCCGCCGAGGGCCACCGCCCCGACGCCGTGCTCTCCCGGGCCTCCCACTTCTTCCACGGCCTCACCCAGGGGAACCACGACGAGGACCCCGACGATGTGCGTTTCGCGACCTGTTACTACGCCGAGGTCGACTCGGCGACGGGCACCGTGGAGAGCGCCCGGGCCGGCCACCTGGACCCGGTCGTGCGCATGGCGGACGGCACGGCGCTGATCCGCGCCACGGCGGGCGGACTGCCGCTCGGCATCGACCCGGACTCCGACTACCCGACGACACGGCACGCCCTGGAACCCGGCGAGACCCTGATGCTCTGCACGGACGGCCTGGTCGAGACCGGCGGCCACGACCTGCGGACCGGCTGGGGACGGCTGCGCAGCGTCCTGGAGGACCGCTGGGACAGCATGGACGAGCTGGCCGACGCACTGATCCAGGCCGTGCTCGGACCGTCCTCGCACCACACGACCGGACCGCTCGTCGACCGCCGCGAGGACGACATGGCGCTCCTGCTGCTGCACCGGGAGAGCGGTGACCACGTCGATGCCCGGTCGCCGGTGCGTCGCGCGGTGATGACGGTCGCACAGGCCGAACCGGAGCGCGTCGCCGACGCCCGGCAGCAACTGCGCGAGCTGCTGCACGACTGGCCCGACGAGGACCAGAAGGACTCCGCGGTGCTGCTGCTCTCCGAGGTGCTGACGAACGTCCTGGTCCACACCGACACGGACGCCCTGCTGGTCACCGACGTCACCGGGGAGCCGGGCGAGCGGCAGATCCGCGTCGAGGTCACCGACACCGGCGACGACCTGCCGCACAAGCGCCGGCCGGGTGAGATGGCGTCCTCCGGACGTGGCCTGATGCTGATCGAGCTGCTCGCGGACGCCTGGGGGGTGGCCCCGCGCGGCGAGGGCAAGAGCATCTGGTTCGAGCTGTACGAGACGGACGGGGCCGGGCCCGACGGTGCCGGACACGGCCGCGCACATGCGGACGAGCCCCGTCCCTGACCGGACGGGGCTCGTTCTCCGGGGCTCGGGAGAGGGACCTACAGTCCGCCCTCGGACATCCCGTGCACCGCCGGGATCGTTCCGAGCCGGCCCTTCTGGAAGTCCTCGAACGCCTGCTGGAGCTCCTCGCGGGTGTTCATGACGAACGGGCCGTAGTGGGCCATGGGCTCACGGATCGGCTGCCCGCCGAGCAGGACGACCTCCAGGTCCGGGGTGTGGGAGTCCTGCTTCTCGTCCGCGCGGACGGTCAGCGAGGACCCGGCGCCGAAGACCGCGGTCTGCCCCAGGTGGACCGGACGGCGCTCCGTGCCCACGGCGCCCCTGCCCGCCAGGACGTAGGCCAGGCCGTTGAAGTCCTCGCGCCAGGGGAGGGTGATCTCGGCGCCCGGTGCGAGCGTCGCGTGGATCATCGTGATCGGCGTGTGCGTGATGCCGGGACCCTGGTGGCCGTCCAGCTCACCGGCGATGACCCGCAGCAGCGCGCCTCCGTCGGGGGAGGTGAGCAGCTGGACGCTGCCGCCCCGGATGTCCTGGTAGCGCGGCGCCATCATCTTGTCCTTGGCCGGGAGGTTCACCCACAGCTGGAGGCCGTGGAAGAGGCCCCCGGACATGACGAGCTGCTCCGGCGGCGCCTCGATGTGCAGCAGGCCGCTTCCGGCGGTCATCCACTGGGTGTCGCCGTTGGTGATGGTGCCGCCACCCCCGTGGCTGTCCTGGTGGTCGAAGGTCCCGTCGATGATGTAGGTGACGGTCTCGAAGCCGCGGTGCGGGTGCCAGGGGGTGCCCTTCGGCTCGCCGGGCGCGTAGTCCACCTCACCCATCTGGTCCATCATGATGAACGGGTCGAGATGGCGGTAGTTGATCCCCGCGAACGCCCGGCGCACCGGGAAGCCCTCGCCCTCGAAACCGCTCGGCGCGGTCGTGACGGCGAGCACGGGACGTGCCACGGCGTCGGCGGGTGCGGTCACGCGGGGCAGCGTCAACGGGTTCTCGACGGTCACTGCGGGCATGTCGGTACCTCCTCGTGTACGCCCACTTTAGTTGAGCGTTGAACTTCTTGCCACCCCCAACAGAGAAAGCCCGGAGGGCATTCCCTCCGGGCTCCGCACCGAAGCGGCACGGGTCAGCCGTACATCCGGCGCATCGCGAACTCGACCATCTGCTCGACGGCCTTCGCGTCGAACACCATGCGGTGCTCGCCCTCCATGTCGAGGACGAAGCCGTAGCCGGTCGGCAGCAGGTCGATCACCTCGGCGCCGGTGATCACGAAGTACTTGGACTCCTTTCCCGCGTACCGCCGCAGCTCCTTGAGCGAGGTGAACATCGGGATCACCGGCTGCTGGGTGTTGTGCAGGGCGAGGAACCCGGGATTGTCGCCGCGCGGGCAGTACACCTTGGACGTGGCGAAGACCTGCTGGAAGTCCTCGGCGGCCATCTGACCCGTGGTGAACGCGCGCACCGCGTCCGCGAGCGAGGGCGGGGACGGCTCGGGATACAGCGGCGCCTGCTGCCCGTACCCGCCCGGCATCTGCTGCTGCGGCGGGACGTAACCCTGCTGTGCCCCCGTGCTCTGGTCGTAGCCGTACATGCCGCACAGACTAACGACCCGGCGGGAGGGCTGGGTCACAGATGTCCGGATCGGGGTTGCTTCTTATTACCGACGGGTAGCATCATCGTAGCTACTTGTTGGTACGTGAACTAGGTGCGAGGAGCCAGTGCCTCGCCGATCCCTCTCTAACGGAGCCGTCGCCATGGGGCACTACAAGTCGAATCTCCGCGACATCGAGTTCAACCTCTTCGAAGTACTCGGGCGCGACAAGCTGTACGGCACGGGCCCGTTCGGGGAGATGGACGTCGACACCGCGAAGAGCATCCTGGAGGAGCTGACCCGCCTCTCGGAGAACGAGCTGGCCGAGTCCTTCGCCGACGCCGACCGCAACCCGCCGGTCTTCGACCCGGAGACCAACACCGCCCCGGTCCCGGCGTCCTTCAAGAAGAGCTACCAGGCCTTCATGGACTCCGAGTACTGGCGCCTCGGCCTGCCCGAGGCGATCGGCGGCACCACCGCTCCCCCGTCGCTGATCTGGGCGTACGCCGAGCTGATCCTGGGCGCCAACCCGGCCGTGTGGATGTACTCCTCCGGTCCGGCCTTCGCCGGGATCCTGTACGACGAGGGCAACGAGGTCCAGAAGAAGATCGCCCAGATCGCCGTCGAGAAGCAGTGGGGCTCGACGATGGTCCTCACCGAGCCGGACGCCGGCTCGGACGTGGGCGCCGGCCGCACCAAGGCCGTGCAGCAGGAGGACGGCTCCTGGCACATCGAGGGCGTGAAGCGGTTCATCACCTCCGGTGAGCACGACATGTCGGAGAACATCCTCCACTACGTGCTCGCCCGTCCCGAGGGCGCCGGCCCCGGCACCAAGGGCCTGTCCCTCTTCCTCGTCCCGAAGTACCTCTTCGACTTCGAGACCGGCGAGCTGGGCGAGCGCAACGGCGTCTACGCCACCAACGTCGAGCACAAGATGGGCCTGAAGGCCTCCAACACCTGCGAGATGACCTTCGGCGACCGGCACCCCGCCAAGGGCTGGCTGATCGGCGACAAGCACGACGGCATCCGCCAGATGTTCCGCATCATCGAGTTCGCCCGCATGATGGTCGGCACGAAGGCGATCTCCACGCTGTCCACGGGCTACCTCAACGCGCTGGAGTACGCCAAGGAGCGCGTCCAGGGTCCGGATCTGGCCAACTTCATGGACAAGACCGCGCCCAAGGTCACCATCACCCACCACCCCGACGTGCGCCGCTCGCTGATGACGCAGAAGGCGTACGCGGAGGGCATGCGCGCCCTCGTCCTGCACACCGCCTCGGTCCAGGACGCGATCGCGGTCAAGGAGGCCGCGGGCGAGGACGCCTCCGCCGAGCACGCGCTGAACGACCTGCTCCTGCCGATCGTCAAGGGCTACGGCTCCGAGAAGGGCTACGAGCAGCTCGCCCAGTCGCTGCAGACCTTCGGCGGCTCCGGCTTCCTGCAGGAGTACCCGATCGAGCAGTACATCCGGGACTCCAAGATCGACACCCTGTACGAGGGCACCACCGCCATCCAGGGCCAGGACTTCTTCTTCCGGAAGATCGTCCGCAACCAGGGCGCCGCCCTGAACTCGCTGGCCGAGGACATCAAGAAGTTCCTCGCCCTCGGCACCGGCGGCGAGGAGCTGGCCGGCGCCCGCGAGCACCTGGCCAAGGCGGCCGTCGAGCTGGAGGCCATCGTCGGCCTGATGCTCACCGACCTCGCGGCCACCGAGCAGGACGTCAAGAACATCTACAAGGTGGGCCTGAACACCACCCGCCTGCTGATGGCCTCCGGTGACGTGATCGTCGGCTACCTGCTCCTGCGCGGCGCCGCGGTCGCCGCCGAGAAGCTCCAGACGGCCTCCGGCAAGGACCGGGCCTTCTACACCGGCAAGATCGCCGCGGCGAAGTTCTTCGCGGCCAACGTCCTGCCCGGCGTCACCCTGGCCCGCAAGGTCGCCGAGGGCGTCGAGCTCGACCTGATGGAGCTGGACGAGGCGGCCTTCTAGGCACTCCCCCCACCGGATCGCACGAGACCGCCCGAGGGCCCGCTCCCGCACAGGGAAGCGGGCCCTCGTCCTCGTTAAGGTGAACCCATGAGCGCACCCTCCCGCTTCGACCGCGGCCACACCGACGACCTGATGTCCTTCCTGGCGGCGAGCCCCACGCCCTACCACGCGGTGGCGAACGCCGCCGAGCGGCTGGACAAGGCCGGCTTCCGGCAGGTCGCCGAGACGGACGCCTGGGACGGGACGAACGGCGGCAGGTACGTGCTGCGCGGCGGTGCGATCGTGGCCTGGTACGTCCCCGAGGGCGCGGAGCCGCACACCCCCTTCCGCATCGTCGGCGCGCACACCGACTCCCCCAACCTGCGGGTCAAGCCCCGGCCCGACAGCGGGGCGCACGGCTGGCGCCAGGTGGCGGTGGAGATCTACGGCGGTCCGCTGCTCAACTCCTGGCTCGACCGCGACCTGGGCCTGGCCGGCCGGCTGACCCTGCGCGACGGCTCCACCCGCCTGGTGAACGCCGACCGGCCGCTGCTGCGCGTCCCCCAGCTCGCCATCCACCTGGACCGCTCGGTGAACTCCGAGGGCCTCAAACTCGACAAGCAGCGGCACCTGCAGCCCGTCTGGGGCCTGGGCGACGACGTCCGCGACGGCGACCTCATCGCCTTCCTGGAGGAGACCGCGGGCATCCCGGCGGGCGAGGTCGCCGGCTGGGACCTGATGGTCCACTCCGTGGAACCGCCGGCGTACCTGGGCCGCGACGAGGAACTGGTGGCCGGCCCGCGCATGGACAACCTGCTGTCCGTGCACGCGGGGACGGCCGCGCTGGCGGCGGTCGCCGCGAACCCGGCCGGCCTGTCGCACATCCCCGTCCTCGCCGCCTTCGACCACGAGGAGAACGGCTCCCAGTCCGACACCGGCGCCGACGGCCCGCTGCTCGGCAGCGTGCTGGAGCGCTCGGTGTTCGCGCGCGGAGGGTCGTACGAGGACCGGGCGCGCGCCTTCGCCGGCACCGTCTGCCTCTCCTCCGACACCGGCCACGCCGTCCACCCCAACTACGCGGAGCGGCACGACCCGACGCACCACCCGCGCGTCGACGGCGGCCCCCTCCTCAAGGTCAACGTCAACAACCGCTACGCGACGGACGGTTCGGGCCGGGCCGTGTTCGCGGCGGCCTGCGAGAAGGCGGATGTCCCCTTCCAGTCCTTCGTCTCCAACAACTCCATGCCGTGCGGCACCACCATCGGCCCGATCACCGCGGCCCGGCACGGCATCCGGACCGTCGACATCGGCGTGGCCATCCTGTCGATGCACAGCGCGCGCGAACTGTGCGGCGCGAAGGACCCGTTCCTGCTGGCGAACGCGTTGGCGGCGTTCCTGGAGGGGTAGTCAACTCTCCCTCGCGGCATGGCCGATGCCGGTCCGGGTACCCGGTGGTGACCGGAAACACCGGACAGGGAGGCGACACTCATGGGCCTCGGCGGATGCATCATCCTCATCGCCGTGGGAGCAATCCTCACGTTCGCGACCGACTGGGACATGCAGGGTGTCAACCTTGACCTGGTCGGCGTCATCTTCATGATCGTCGGTCTGATCGGCGTCGCGACCTTCAGCAGCATCGCCCGGCGCAGGCGGGTCGTCGTACCGCCCGCCACGCCGGTCGTCGACGACACCCGGCCGCACCACCGGGACGGCTACAGCGACGGGTACGGGGTCTGACCGGGCCCCCGGCGCGGGCGGGGCGTCAGCGGACGACCGCCTTGCGCTCCGCCTCCGTCAGGGGCGGACCCGGCAGGTACGCCTTCCTCGGGCCGAAGAGCATGGGGAAGAGCATGTCGGGCGAGAACAGGCGGGCGGCGGGCTTCTCGAGGCTCATCACGTCCAGCAGCGCACCGAGCGCACGCGGATTGCGGGCTCCGGTGGCGACGGCCCGGTCCACGTACCGGGCGAGGAACCGCTCCACGGCCGTGGGCGGCGTCGCGGCGGCGCCCGGGTAGAAGGCGTCCTGCCCGACCGCGAGGTTCCACGCGGCGGCGACGGGCCGGGCCGCGACGCGCTGGAGGCGGCGCGCGGTGCCGGGGACGGTGAGGCGGGTGTCCCGCAACACGGCCCGGACGGCGAGGGCGCCCTGCGCCGCGACCGTGATGCCGTGGCCGTAGACCGGGTTGTAACCGGCGACGGCGTCGCCGAGCACGAGGAAGCCGTCCGGCCAGTGCCGCATCTTCTCGTAGTAGCGGCGCTGGTTGGCGGTGCTGCGCGTGGTGGCGACGTCCCCGAGGGGCTCGGCCTCCTTGAGCAGTTCCCCTATGACGGGATCGCCGAGACCGAGTGCGAAGTCCACGAAGGAGTCCGGGTCGCTGCTCGGCTCACCGCCACGGGTGCCGGCCAGCGTCACGATCCAGCGGTTCCCCTCGACCGGCAGGATGATGCCGCCCCGGCCCGGGGCCCTGCCCGGATTGGCCTGGACGTTGACGAGGGGGAAGCCGGTCTCCGCGGTGCTGCCCGGCGCCCGGTAGAGGCGGGTGGCGTAGGCGACCCCGGCGTTGATCTCCCGTTCGGCGACCTTCGGCAGGCCCAGCTCCCTCAGCCACCGTGGGGCGGAGGAGCCGCGTCCGGAGGCGTCGACGACGAGGTCGGCGGACAGGACGAGTTCCTCGTCGCCGGTGCGCACGCGCACGCCGGTGACCCGGGTGGCGCCGCCCTCCAGCGCCACGGCGACGGTGTCCTGGCGCAGCGTGACGCGGCCGTCGGCGAGGACGCGGTCGCGTATGACGGCTTCCAGCAGGTCGCGGGAGCAGACGATGTTGCGGTGGTGGGTGGACGTGAAGCGCCGGAACCAGATCTCGTTGGGCGCGCGCGAGACCATGTCGCCCATGATCCGCACGAGGCGGCCGCCACGGGCGACGACCTCCTCGACGACACCGGGAAGCAGCTCGTCGAAGGCCCGGACGCCGCCGCTCCACACCAGGTGCGCGTGGCGCGCCTGGGGAACGCCGCGGCGCGGCTCCGGTCCCTCGGGGAGGCGGTCGCGTTCGACGACGGTGACGTCGGCGGTCTCGGCGAGGGCGGCCGCCGCGAACAGCCCGGCGAGGCTGCCGCCGATGACGAGGGCCGTGGGCCGGCGGGTGTCGAGTCTGTCAGGCATGTGTGCTCCGGGTGTCGGTCGACGTCATCCGCCGGCGGAGGGCGTCGACGGTGTGCGGGTGGTCGAGCGCGCGGGAGACGGCGTCGATGTGGGCGGTCACGTGGGTGCCGACGCGGGTGGCCGCGTCACCGCCTTCTCGCGGGGCTCCCCCACGGTGGGCGTCGATCGCGGCGCGGACCGCGACGGCGCCGGCGATGCCCCGTGCCGTGCTCTCGTCGTGCGCGTCCAGGGCAGCCTGGTACGCGCGCCGGTACAGGTCGTGGTCGAAGTAGGGGGTGAGCAGGCGCAGGGCGTCGTAGATGCGCTGCCGGCGCTGCATCAGGCGGAGGTCCAGCGGTGTCCAGAAGCCGAAGCGGGCCGCCGCCGCGGATGCCGCGAGGACCCGGACGGCCAGCCACAGCGGCCGCAGCCGCCGGTACTCGCGCCGGTCGCGGATCCAGTCCCGCAGGAAGGGACCCGCCTGGGGCACGAGGAACCCGATCGCCACGAGGGCGGCCTGCGCCAGCGCGAAGGGCGGGGCCGCCCGCGTGCTGAGGAAGTCCCAGTCGGCTCCCGCCCAGCGGGCCCCGATCGCCGCCATCTTGGCCGCGTCGTAGATCAGGCCCGACGCGAAGCCGAGCTGGAGGAGGACGACCCCCGATCTGAGCCAGCGGTTCCCGACCTCCGGGAACCACTTCCACAGCATGGAGGCGGCCACGAGGGACGACACCATGTGCGCCACCAGGTAGAGCAGGATGTGCTCACGCATCCACGGTGTGGTGGCGTAGTAGGTGTCCAGGTCGTATATCCGCGCGACCGGCACCTCCGCCAGGAGGAACGTCCCCCACAGGGCGGCGATGACCCCCGCGTAGATCGCGTAGACGCGGCGCATCCGCCGCCGGCGCCGGTGCGACGGTTCCTCCCGCCACCGCATGATCATGGTCAGGCCGGTGGCGCAGGAGGCGGTGAGGAACGAGTAGGCCCAGGGCGCGGCGATGTTCGGCACGCCCGTCAGCACGTTGAGCCGCTGGATGTTCACCGGGGTGATGACGACCAGGCAGGCCGTGGCCCACGTCAGCAGGAGGGTGGTCGCCCGCACGTCCGGATCGCGCCAGGCGCGCAGGAACGTCGGGAGCTTGAAGGCCAGCGCCGTGGCCAGCAGGACGGTCGGGACGGCGTAGGGGATGTGGAAGTGGGGGATCGTCACAGGAGGCGCCCGCCACGGTTGCCTAAGGACAGGTTGATGCGGCCTTCCACGGTGGACGGGCTGACCGGGCCCTCCGCGTAGCGCCCTTTCATCCAGGTGCGGACCTCGCGGCCGAACAGCAGCCCGAACGTCTCCGCGTCCACCTCGTGCCGGTCGGCGGAGTCGGCGCGGGCCGCCACGGCGTGGCAGACGTCCCGCGGGACCTTCTCGGCGGCGAGGACCTGTTCCGCGGCCCGCCGGAGCGCCTCGGCGCTGTGTTCACCGGTGAGCGCCCGGGCGGCCGCGGTCACGTCCGGGGCGTGGTGGCCGCACGCCCCCTGCTCCTCGTGCCACAGCTCGTGTCCCAGGATGACCAGCTGCGCCTCCGCCACGGTGTTCTCCTCGACGACGATGATGGAGCGGTCGCCGCAGTCCAGCCGCATGCCCGACACCGGGATGTCCGGCGGGAAGGGCCGGAACACCAGCTGGAGGGGCCGGCCGACACGGGCCTCCATCGCCCGGCAGAACCCCTCCATCACGGCCCTGGGCTCCGCCGGCCGCTGGATCGACTTCGACGCGTCCCGTGCCAGGCGGGCGAGCAGGGACTTCATGGCCCTGGTGGTCATCGCCCGGCGTCCCCTTCCCGGGGGACGACCGACTTGATGACTCCTTCGAGCAGCCGGTCCAGCTGGGCCGGCGTCATCGCGCCGTGCCGGCGGAAGTCCGTCGCCTTCACGCCGTAACGGACCATCAGCGCGTCCAGGGGATCGGTCCGCGGGTCCAGCCTCTCCAGGAGGGGCAGGAGGGCCCGGTTGAGGGCGTCGGGGGCGGACGCGGTGAAGAACGCCTCCCCTCCCTCGACCCCGAAGAACTCCACGAGGCCGTGGAGCAGTTCGACACTGGGCACCTTCCTGCCGTCGCACACCTGACGGGCCCAGTACTCGGAGACCCCCAGACGCGCGTGGATGTCCGCGGCGAGATCCGCCATGCGCCCACCGGAACGGGACATGTGCGTGTGCGCCAGTGCCCGGATGCGCGCACGCACCCGGTCGTTCACCGTGTCGGCCGGTGGGGCGCCGCCCGCCAGCAACGTGCGGACGGTGCTTTCGGGCAACGCCGTCCTCGCGGCCAACTCCCGCGGGTCGAGCAGCTCTTCGGCTTTCCTCCCCTGCTCGGCCATGAGGGTGTCGAGGCGCCGGAGGGTCTCGGTCAGCGTGGTACGGGCTTCCACCAGTGCGCTCCCAGTGACGTGGGACTGAAGCTGCGGTGCCGTGCGCGTCACAACCTATGCGCACCCGGGCCGTTTCTCAACGATCGTTCACTGGCCGAAAATGATCGTTGACACGGTCGGCCGCACCACTCCCACGACGGGCACGGGGTCCGACGGGCACCGGGCCGGGTGCTCAGTGCAGCGCGTGCCCGGTCGTCGCGTCCACGTGGTCCGGCACCTCGTCGTGGCGGTCCCCGACGGTGAGGGTGCCGGTCGGCTCGAAGAGCAGGAGTGCCGTGGGGACGGGGGCGCAGGGCTTGTGCTCGGTGCCGCGGGGGACCGTGAAGACGGACCCCTTCGGGAGGACGACCGTGCGCTCGCCGGACGGCTCGCGCAGGGCGATGTGCAGTTCGCCGTCGAGGACGAGGAAGAACTCGTCCGTGTGGTCGTGCACGTGCCAGACGTGCTCGCCCTCCACCTTGGCGATGCGCACGTCGTAGTCGTTGACGGCGGTGACGATGCGGGGGCTCCACCGCTCCGTGAAGGAGGCGAGCGCGCGGTCGAGGGAGACGGGTTCCTGGGCTTTCCCGAGTTCCTGGGGTTCCTGTGTCATGCCCTCATCGTCCGCGGTGCGCGGGCACCGGACCAGTGCTAGGAATCGCGTATGCCGCAAGGATCCTCTCATCCCGCGTCCGCCACCCACCGCGTCGCCGTGATCGTCGACGAGGGCACCAACCCGTTCGAGGTGGGCGTGGCCACCGAACTGTTCGGGCTGCCCCGGCCCGAACTGGGGAAGCCGTGCGCGCCGTACCGGGTGACGCTGTGCACGCCCACGCCCGAGGTGCCCATGAACCACGGGTTCTTCACGATGACCGGGGTGGCGGGGCTGGACGCCGTGGACGGGGCGGACACCCTCGTCGTCCCCGGGCGGCCGGACAACGTCGTACCGCGCGCGGAGGCCGTCCTCGACGCGATCCGGCGCACGCACGCCCGGGGCGCCCGTGTCGTCAGCTTCTGCACCGGCACCTTCGCGCTCGCCGAGGCGGGCCTGCTCGACGGGCGCCGGGCCACGACGCACTGGATGTGGGCGGACGCCTTCCGGGAGCTGCACCCGAAGGTGCTGCTCGAGCCGGACGTGCTGTTCGTGGACGACGGGGACGTCCTCACCGCGGCGGGCAGTGCGGCCGCACTGGACCTGGGGCTGCACCTGTGGCGCCGGGACCACGGCGCCGAGGTCGCCAACGCGGTCTCCCGGCGGCTGGTGTTCGCCGCGCACCGGGACGGCGGGCAGCGGCAGTTCGTGGAGCGGCCGGTGCCGCCGGTGCCGGCCGAGTCGCTGGGCCCGCTGCTGGCCTGGGCCCAGGAGCGGCTGGACGAGCCGCTGACGGTGGCGGACCTCGCGGCCCGGGCGGCGGTGAGCCCGGCGACCCTGCACCGGCGCTTCCGCGCGCAGCTCGGTACGACGCCGCTCGCGTGGCTGACCGGGGAGCGGGTGGCGCTGGCGTGCCGGCTCATCGAGCGGGGGGAGGAGCGGCTGGACGTGGTGGCGGCGCGCAGCGGCCTGGGAACGGCGGCGAACCTGCGGGCACGGCTGCGGCGCGAGACGGGGCTCAGCCCGTCGGCCTACCGGCGGCGTTTCGGAACCGGGCACGGGGAAGTCCTCGTGCCATGAGATTCCTCGTGCGCGACCGGATCCTCGGGATCGGCGACGACTACTGGATCGAGGACGACCGCGGCAACAGGGTCTTCCTCGTCGACGGCAAGGCCATGCGGCTGCGGGACACCTTCGAGCTGAAGGACGCCCGGGGGCGGGTCCTCGTCGACATCCGGCAGAAGATGTTCTCCCTGCGGGACGCGATGGTGATCGAGCGGGGCGGTGAGCCGCTGGCGACCGTCCGGCGCAAGCGGCTGTCCCTGCTGCGCAACCACTACCGGGTGTCCCTGGCGGACGGCGGCACCGAGCTGGACGTCAGCGGCCGGATCCTCGACCGCGAGTTCGCCGTCGAGCACGACGGCGAACTGCTCGCCGCGGTCTCCCGCCGCCTGCTGTCCCTGCGGGACACCTACGCCGTGGACGTCGTACGGGAGGACGCGGACCCGGCGCTGCTGATCGCGGTGGCGGTGTGCGTGATCCACCTGGCGGAGAAGGAGCGGGAGGGGTGAGGGGGTCCGCGGGGGTCAGCGGCGCGGGCGGTCCAGGCCCAGGACGCGGTCCTTGAGGGCCGGGAAGCGCTCCCTGGTGCCCGCCACCGTCGCCGGGTCGAAGTCGACCGTGAGGACCTCCTCGCCGGGACCCGCCTCCGCCAGGACCTCGCCCCAGGGGTCCACCACGACCGAGTGACCCGCCTGCGGAACTCCCGCGTGCGTCCCGGCCGTTCCGCAGGCGAGGACGAACGCCTGGTTCTCCACCGCCCGTGCCCGCGCCAGCAGCGTCCAGTGGGACCGGCGGCGCTCCGGCCAGCCCGCCGGGACGACGAGGGTCTCGGCGCCGGCGTCGACGAGACCGCGGAAGAGCTCGGGGAAACGGAGGTCGTAGCAGGTGGCCACGCCCAGGGTGGTGTGCGGCAGGCGTACCGTCACCAGTCGGTCGCCCGCTCCCATCAGCACGGCCTCGCCCTGGTCGAAGCCGAAGCGGTGGATCTTGCGGTAGGCGGCGGCCAGGTCGCCGGAGGGGGAGAGGACCAGCGAGGTGTTGTAGAGGGTCCCGTCCGGGCCGCGCTCGGGGACGGAACCGGCGTGCAGCCACACGCCCGCGTCGCTCGCGGCCTTGGCCATCGCCTCGCGGGTCGGGCCGTCGAGGGGTTCCGCCTCGCTGCCGAACTCCTCGTAGGCGAACGCGCCCGTGGTCCACAGCTCCGGCAGCACGACGAGGTCGGCTCCGGCCTGATCCCGCACCATGTCGGCGACCCGGCGCCGACGCGATTCGACCGGTTCGTCCTCGTTCACGGCGACTTGGAGCAGGGAAGCGCGCACAATACCACCGTCCTGGCATTCGACCCGTGCACACGGGCCTACGATCGTCACAGGAAAGCACTGCCGGGGTGCCTCACAGCAGCGTAACTTGGGGGTGCCCCCGGTTCGAAGCGCTGCCGAGGACCCGGGGGCCTCCGAGACGCCCGCCGAGTGCAGCCACCGCCCACTGGCACCGCCGCCACAACCTGCCCGTGTACCGACCGCCGAGGGGTCCCGTTCCGTGAGTCTGCATCCCACCCTCCAGCCCTACGCCGACGCCTGGACCCACTCCATCGAAGCGATATCCGAGCTGGTGCGGCCGCTCCCGGAGGCCGACTGGAACCGGCGGACGCCGTGCCCGGGCTGGTCGGTCCGCGACGTCGTCTCGCACGTCATCGGCCTGGACTCCGAGATGTACGGCGACCCGCGCCCCATCCACACGCTGCCGCGCGACCTGTTCCACGTCACCACCGACCACCAGCGCTACATGGAGATGCAGGTCGACGTGCGCCGCCACCACACGGCGCCGGAGATGACCGCCGAGCTGGAGTACATGATCATCCGCCGCAACCGCCAGCTGCGGAACGAGTCGCGCGACCCGGGCGCCAAGGTCCGCGGCCCGCTTGGCACGGAGCTGACGCTGGAGGAGTCCATGCGCCGGCACGCGTTCGAGGTGTGGGCCCACGAGCAGGACCTGCGCGCGGCCCTCGGCCACCCCGGCAACCTCGACTCCCCCGGTGCGCACGTCACCCGTGACGTGCTGCTGGACGAGCTGCCGCGGGTGATCGCCGAGGACGCGCAGGCGCCGCGCAGCTCGGCCGTGGTCATCGACGTCCACGGGCCGGTGGAGTTCCTGCGCACGGTCCGCGTCGACATCCAGGGCCGCGGCACCCTGGAGACCGCCCCGGCGCTGGGCCCCGCCGCCGCTCTCACCCTCGACTGGGAGACCTACGTCCGCCTGGCCTGCGGCCGGGTGACGCCGGAGGCGGTCGCGGACCGCGTGAAGACGGAGGGCGACCCGGACCTGACGGCCGCGATCCTGCGGCACTTCGCGGTGACGAAGTAGCGCCGGGGGCGCATCGGCCCGTCCGGGGCGCCCCCGGCTCGCAGGGGGCAGGAGCGCGCAGAGCACGGGGGAGCGCGCAGGGCTCAGGAGGGTCACGGACGAGGCTGTTCCGGCCGAAGCGGGGGCGGCGCCCCCGGTGCACCCGCGCCGGCGCCGCCCCCTACGCGGGCACGTGCACGGACGAGACCCGGCTGGCGACCAGCCGGTCCCGCTCCCGGCGCGCCGCCCGCCCCCGCAACCGCAGGATCTGCGTGACCCCCAGGGCCTGGAGCACGAACACGGCCGAGAAGGCGACGGCGTAGTCGTCCCCGGTGGCGTCCAGCAGCACGCCGACCGCGAACAGGGTGACCATGGAGGCGACGAAGCCGCCCATGTTCGTGATCCCGGACGCCGTGCCCTGCCGCTCCGGCGGATTCGCCGGGCGGGCGAAGTCGAAGCCGATCATCGACGCCGGCCCGCAGGCCCCCAGCACCGCGCACAGCACGACCAGCAGCCACATCGGCGCCGTGTCGGCCGGGTAGGCCAGCGTGGCGGCCCACAGCAGCGCCGTCGCCGCCACCGTCCCGAGCGCCAGCGGCAGCCGCGCCCCGTGGTGCCGGGCGACGATCTGGCCGTAGACGAGTCCGACGACCATGTTGGACAGCACGACCAGGGTGAGCAGCTCGCCGGCCGTGGCCCGGGACAGCCCCTGGGCCTCGACGAGGAACGGCATCCCCCACAGCAGCAGGAACACCATCGCCGGGAACTGGGTGGTGAAGTGCACCCACAGCCCGAGCCGCGTCCCCGGCTCCCGCCAGGAGGCGGCGATCTGGCGCCGCACGTAGGCGGCACCCTGGTGCGGGACGGGTTCCGGTTCGTGGCCCTCGGGGTGGTCCTCGAGGAACAGCATCAGCAGCACGAACACCACGACCCCGGCGAGCGCACTGCCCGCGAACGCCGCCGTCCAGCCGATGCCGTGCAGCAGCCGGGCCAGGACCAGCGTGGAGACGAGGTTGCCCGCCATGCCGACCAGCCCCGCCATCTGCGCGACCAGCGGACCGCGCCGGGCCGGGAACCACCGCGTGCCCAGCCGCAGCACGCTGATGAACGTCATCGCGTCCCCGCAGCCGAGCAGCGCGCGCGAGGCGAGCGCCATGCCGTACGACGGGGAGAACGCGAAGCCGAGCTGCCCGGCCGTGAACAGCACGACGCCGATGCCCAGCACCTTCTTGGTGCCGAGCCGGTCGACCAGCAGCCCGACGGGTATCTGCATGCCCGCGTAGACCAGCAGTTGGAGGATGGAGAACGTGGACAGGGCGGAGGCGTTGACATCGAAGCGGTCGGCGGCGTCCAGGCCCGCGACGCCCAGGGACGTACGGAAGATGACGGCGACGAAGTAGACCGAGACGCCGATGCCCCACACGGCCAGCGCGCGCCGTCCGCCCGGGGGATCACCGGGCAGCGTGGTGCCGTTCGCGCTGCTCATCGCACCTCGCCCCGGGCCAGGTGGGAGAACCAGCCGACGTGCCGGTGGACCACCCCGACGGCCGCCTCCGCGTCCCCGGAGCGCAGTGCCTGCAGGATCTCCTCGTGCTCGGCGAGGGTCTTGGCGATGCGGTCGGGGTGGGAGTGCATCACGGCGACGCCCATGCGCAGCTGGCGGTCCCGGAGCTGGTCGTAGAGGCGGGAGAGGATCTCGTTGCCGCCGCTGCGGACGATCTCGGCGTGGAAGCAGCGGTCGGTGACGGAGGCCGCGGCGAAGTCCCCGGCGGCCGCCTGCTCCTTCTGCCGGGCGAGCAGCTCCTCCAGGCGCTCGATGAGACCGGGCGGCGCGGGCACCGCCTTTCTGGCGGCGTGCTCCTCGACGAGCAGCCGCGTCTCCACGACGTCGGCGATCTCCTGCGCGGAGACCGGCAGGACGAGGGCGCCCTTCTTCGGGTAGAGCCTGATCAGCCCCTCGACCTCCAGCCGCAGCAGCGCCTCGCGCACGGGGGTGCGCGAGACCCCGACGGCCTCGGCCAGCTCGCCCTCGGTGAGCAGCGTCCCGCCCTCGTAACGGCGGTCCAGGACGCCCTGCTTGACGTGGGTGTAGACGCGGTCGGCGGCGGGGGGCTGCTTCACGGGGGCCAGGCTGCTCATGCCGACAGGATAGATACAACGCGTACGCGTGGAAGGATGCGTCCACGATGCGGACGGTAAAACCCGGGGAAAACCACCCCGTCGCCCGCACAACCATCCGTGCCCCGCAGGTGTCAGACTCGTGCGGCCCCTTGCGTGTGGCCGCGCCTCAACCGGGCCGCACCGCACGGCCCTTCAAGGTAATCGGGGTAATTGACTTGAAGATCGGCATTCAGGGCATCCGGGTCCGCAGAGCCGTCGGCGTCGCCGTGACCACCGGCGCCGTGCTCGCCTCCGGAGCCCTCTACGCTGCGCCCGCACAGGCCGCCGCCGCGCCGTCCGTCGTCGCCAAGGGCGGCTACGTGATGAACAACGCGAACGGCAAGTCGCTGTACACCAAGGCGGCGGACACGCGTCGTTCGACCGGGTCGACGACGAAGATCATGACCGCGAAGGTCGTGCTCGCGCAGAAGAACCTGAACCTGGACGCCAAGGTCACGATCCAGATGGCGTACAGCGACTACATCGTGAAGAACAACGCCTCCTCCGCGCGCCTGATCGTCGGCGACAAGGTCACCGTGCGCCAGCTGCTGTACGGGCTGATGCTGCCGTCCGGCTGCGACGCGGCGTACGCGCTCGCCGACAAGTTCGGCACGGGCAAGACGCGTTCGGCCCGCGTGAAGTCGTTCATCGGCAAGATGAACGCGGAGGCGAAGAAGCTGGGGCTGAAGAACACCCACTTCGACTCGTTCGACGGCATCGGCAACGGCCAGAACTACTCCACGCCGCGCGACCTGACGAAGATCGCCTCCAGCGCGATGAAGAACTCCACGTTCCGCACGATCGTCAAGACCAAGAAGTACACGGCGAAGACGGTCACCAAGAAGGGCGGCACGCGGACGATGGCGCCCTGGACCAACACGAACACCCTGCTCAGCAGCTACAGCGGCGCGATCGGCGTGAAGACCGGCTCGGGCCCGCAGGCCAAGTACTGCCTGGTCTTCGCCGCGACGAGGAACGGCAAGACGGTCATCGGCACGGTCCTCGCCTCGTCCTCGGCCGCCCAGCGCGAGAAGGACGCGAAGAAGCTCCTGGGCTACGGCTTCGGCAAGGTCTGACCCGCACCGACGGACGCGGACGGGGGCCCACCGGTGCCGGTGGGCCCCCGTCCGCGTCCGGGACCGGTGCTCAGCGCGTCCCGATGTCGTAGGAGGTGCCGCCGGCGACGGCGTGGAGCTTGTCCGGATTGGCCACGTTGTGGAGGGCGGTGATGCGGCCGTCGGCGTCGAAGTCGAAGGTGAGGGTGGCGATCACGCGTCCCGGCGCGCTGAACACGATGCCCGGCCCGCCGTTGACCTCGAGGAGTTCGGCCTTCATGTCGGCGGGCTCGACGCCCTGGTAGGCGACGGTGCCGATGGCCGCGAACCAGGCGGCCACCGTGGCCGCGCCCACCACCGGGCGCAGGGCCTGGCGGACCTTGCCGCCGCCGTCGGTCCACAGGGTGACGTCCGGGGAGAGCAGTTCCATCAGGGCGTTGACGTCGCCACCGGTCGCGGCGGCGAAGAACCGCTCGGTGACCTCGCGCTGCCGCGACCTGTCGGCGGTGAAGCGGGGACGGCGGGCCCGCACGTGCGCGCGGGCCCGGTGCGCGGCCTGCCGCACGGTGGCTTCGGAACGCTCCACCATCCCGGCGATCTCGACATGGCTGAAGGCGAAGACCTCCTTCAGCACGAACACCGCGCGCTCCAGCGGACTGAGCGTCTCCAGCACCACCAGCATGGCCGACGACACCGACTCGGCGTCCACGGCTGCCTCGGCGGCGTCCCCGCCGGTGAGGATGGGCTCCGGCAGCCACGGACCCACGTAGGTCTCCCGCTTGTGCCGGGCGGAGCGCAGCCGTTCCAGCGCCAGGTTCGACACGATCCGCGTCAGGTACGCCTTGGGGTCGGCCACCTGCGAACGGTCGGCGGCGGACCACTTGATCCAGGCGTCCTGGACCGCGTCCTCGGCGTCGGCCGCGGAGCCGAGGAGGCGGTAGGCCACGGAGAACAACAACCGCCGGTGCTCGTGGAAGACCTGCTGGCCGGACGGGGTGGTCATCGGGCCTCCCGGACACGGGTGAAGCGGCCCCCGCGGGGCCAGAACGCACCGGAGGCGGGCATCTTCTTCATGCGGCCGTAGGTCGGCCAGGGCGAGGCGGTCACCGTCTCCTTGTACCGGACGGCCGCGCGGCCCGTCAGGCGGATCCGGCGCGGGCTGCCGTCGGGCCGGGTGAACTGCACCACGGCGTCACCGCGTCCCAGGCTCACCGGCGTGTGGTAGTAGCCGAAGCGGAACGGCTTGGGCTGCTTGCCCCTGAGCACACGGTCGATCGACAGCGCGGCGTGCACCCCGGTCGGCATGCCGCCCTGGCAGGTGCCGTGCATCACGCCGTACCCCTGCCGGACCGCGGCCGCGTCGCCGATCGCGTACACCTCGGGGTGGGACACCGAGCGCAGCGCGGCGTCGGTGACGATGCGCCCGCGCTCGTCGACGGCCAGCCCCGCGGCGGCCGCCAGCGGTGAGGTCCGCGTGCCGCTCGTCCACAGGACCGCGTCGGCGGCGACCGTCTCGCCGCCCGCCAGTTCCACCGCGCCGGGCAGCACCTTCGCCACCTCGACGCCGGCGCGCACCCGGACGCCCAGCCGGTCGAGCGCGGCGTGCAGGTACGCCTTGGCCTTCGGGCTCATGTCCGCACCGGGCTCGGTCCGGCCCAGCAGCACGACGTCCAGCTCCGGGTGCCGCTCGGCGATCTCCGCGGCCGACTCGGTACCGGTCAGCCCGCTGCCCGCGACCACCACGGTGCCGCCGCCGAGCCGCGCCAGCCGGTCGGCCAGCAGCTCGGCGTCCTGGGCGCCGTCCAGGGTGTACGCGTGGTCCTCGGCGCCCGGCACCGCCGAGGTGTCGGCCGCACCGCCCAGCCCGTACACCAGCGTGTCGTAGGGCAGCACCCGGTCGTCGTCGATCCGCACGGTCCTCGCGTCCGCGTCCACCGCCGTCACCCAGCCGCGCACGAACCGCGCGCCCGTGCCCTCCAGCAGCTCCGGGACGCTCAGCCCGGCGAGCCGCTGCCCGGTCGCCGTCATGTGCAGCCGCATGCGCTCGGTGAACCGCTCCTGCGCGTTCACCACGGTCACCCGCACCCCTCCGCGCCGCTTCACCCGGGCCGCGAGCTGGACGGCCGCGGCCATGCCGGCGTATCCCGCCCCCAGGACCACCACGTGGTGCGCGTTCGCCGTACCGGTCTCCCACCGTGCGTTCATCGTTCCGCCCCTTCCGGCTCGCCTGCTGACACCCACCGGATGGGAGCGGGCGGCCCGAACGTGACACGAGCCGAACGTGACGCGCGACACATTCCGCCCGGCCCGGCCCGGGCCGGGGGACGGGGTCCGGCCCGATCCGGACGGGAGGCCCTGACCGCGGGAGGCGGTGCGCTGCGCCCGGAGGGCGGCGGCCGGGGCGCGCAGCGCCGGGCGACGGCGGACAGCGCGGCGCACGGCCGGGGCGGGAGGTCCGGGCACGGGCCGGGAGGACGGTCGGGAAAGCGGTGGGCAGGGGGCCGCCGACGAGGGCCGGCTCAGGGGTGGGGGTGCCCTTCGCCGCCCTCGGGGCCGGAGCGGTTCCTCGAGCGGAAGGTGCGGCGGTAGGTGTCCGGGGGCACGCCGACCGTGCGGTGGAAGTGCCGGCGCAGCGTCGTGGCGGTGCCCATGCCGACGGCCGCCGCGACGGCGTCGATGCCGTCGTCGGTGTTCTCCAGCAACTCCTGGGCACGGCGGATGCGTTGGGTGAGCAGCCACTGCAGCGGGGTGGTGCCGGTCACCGACCTGAAGTGGCGGCCCAGGTGGCGCGAGCTCATCCGGGCCCGGCGGGCCAGGTCCTCCACGGTCAGCGGCCGGTCGAGCCGTTCGAGCACCCAGGGGAGCAGTTCGGCGAGGGGGTGGCGGCCCGGGGCGGGCACCGGGGTGGTGACGAACTGGGCCTGGCCGCCGTCCCGGTGCGGCGGCACGACCAGGCGGCGGGCGACCGCGTTGGCGACCGACGCTCCGCGGTCGAGGCGGACGAGGTGCAGGCACAGGTCCATGGCGGCGGCCTTGCCGGCGGAGGTGAGGACGCCGCCGTCGTCCACGTAGAGGACGTCCGGGTCCACCTCCACCCGGGGGTGGCGCTCGGCCAGGGCCCGGGTGTGCGCCCAGTGCGTGGTCGCACGCCGCCCGTCGAGCAGACCGGCGGCGGCCAGCACGAACGCGCCCGTGCACAGGGAGGCCACGCGTGCGCCCGCCTCGTGGGCCGCGCGCACGGCGTCGAGCAGGTCGGCGGGCGGGGCCTGGTCGACGTCGGCCCAGCCCGGGACGATCACGGTGTCGGCTCGGAGGAGCCGGCCGAGACCGTGGTCGGGCTCCAGCCCGAACCGGCCGACCCGCACCGGGCCCGGCCCGCAGACGACGAGGTCGTACCAGGGGCCCGTCACCCCGGCCGGGGCGGAGCCGAAGACCTCCTGGGCCAGGGCGAGTTCGAAGTGCAGCATCCCGTCGGTGACGGCCAGCGCGACAGTGGTCACGTCCGGAATTGTACGGGGCGTGTCGTTCCGGACACTCGTGCGGGACGACCCTCCCCGGCAGGATCTTCACGACGGATCGCAACGGATCGTTTCGAGTACGGGGAGGACCCATGGGGTCGGGTATCAGGGTGGCGGTGTTCGGCGCGTACGGGCACACCGGGCGGTTCGTGGTGGCGGAGCTGCGGGAGCGCGGGTTCGTCCCGGTCCTCTCCGGGCGCGACGCCGACAGGCTGAAGGCACTGGCGCACGGCACCGACCTGGACGTCCGCCCGGCGTCGGTCGACGACCCGGCCGCGCTCGACCGGACGCTGGCCGGTGCGGCGGCCGTGATCAACTGCGCCGGCCCGTTCGCCGCCACGGCCGCCCCCGTGATCGAGGCGGCGCTGCGCGCCGGGATCCCGTACGTGGACGTGGCGGCCGAGATCGAGGCCAACGCCGACACCTTCGCGCACTTCGCGGGCCGCGCCCGGGCCGCGGGAACCGTGGTCGTCCCCGCGATGGCCTTCTACGGCGGCCTCGGCGACCTGCTGGTCACCGCCGCGATGGGCGACTGGACGGCGGCCGACGAGGCGCACGTCGCCTACGGGCTGAGCGGCTGGCACCCCACCGCCGGGACGCGCGCCGCGGGCGCGGTCTCCCGGCAGCGGCGGGACGGCCGGAGCGTCCGCTACCGGAACGGGCGGCTGGAGTACCACCGGGACGACCTGCCCACCCTGGAGTGGACCTTCCCCGATCCGATGGGCCCCCGGGCCGTCGTCGGGGAGTTCACGATGGCCGACGTCGTCACCGTGCCCAGTCACCTGGACATCCCCGACGTGCGCACCCACATGGCGGTCGAGGCGGCCCGGGACATCGCGGCCCCGGACACCCCGGCGCCGGCCGCGACCGACGAGCACGGGCGCTCCGGGCAGACCTTCCTCGTCGACGCGGTCGTGCGCTCCGGCGCCGTCGAACGGCGTGCCGTGGCGCGGGGCCGGGACATCTACGCCGTCACCGCGCCGCTCGCGGTGGAGGCGGTCGACCGCGTCCTCACGGGACGGACCAGGACGACCGGAGTCGCCTCCGCCGGCGCGCTCTTCGACGCACCCGACTTCCTCCGCGCGCTGTCCCCGCACATCGAGCTGGAACTGTTCTCCTAGGGGCGCTCCTCCCGCACGCGCACGCCGGGCGGGACCGGGAACGGGGCTCCGGTGTACGTGCTCCGTCAGGTCCGAGGGCGGGCACGGCAGGAGGGACGCCGCAGATCGAAGCTGCGGCGTCCCCCCCGTGGTGGACCTACCCGGTTCGGGGAGGCGGCCGGAGGACTTCGTGAAGCACCGGTCGTCGCACGGGGCGGTCGGGAGCAACAGCTTGTGCTCGTGGTCGGCGTGGGTCATGCCCCGTCGGGCCGACGGCGGGCGAGGAGGACCCCCCCGAGCGTGCTCTCGGCCGAGCTGAGGGTCCGGTGCGTCCCGACGCTGAAGCCGGCGTCGTCGAGCCAGGCGGTCACCCGGTCCGGCTGCCGGCGGTGGACGTGGACCTTCATCGGGTGGCCGCCGTAGCCCCGCGTCTTCAGCCGCGACCCGTCGCCGACGTGGAAGCCGAGGAGCAGCGGGCCGCCGGCGCGCAGCACCCGCCGGAAGTGCGCGAGGACCCGGCCGATCTCGTCGTCGGGTACGTGGATGAGGGAGTACCAGGCGACCAGGCCGGCCATCGAGCCGTCGGCGAGGTCGAGGTCCGTCATGGAACCGACCTCGAACCGCAGGCCGGGGTGGTCGCGCCGGGCCACCTCGACCATCCCGGGCGACAGGTCGATCCCGAACGCGTCCACGCCCGGGCCGTGCAGGTGGGCCGTGATCCTCCCCGGCCCGCACCCCACGTCCGCGACCGGCCCTCCGCCGCCGGTGCGCACCAGGTCGGCGAACAGCGCCATGGCCGCGCGCTCCTCGGGCGTCTCGTCCAGGAGGTGACGCACCTGGTCCGCGTAGCTGACGGCGACGGTGTCGTAGGAGGCCCGGGTGTCCTCCAGCCAGTCCTCGGTGCTCACTTCCTGACCGCTCCCGTGGGGAACGCCGCCCGGGCGGAGGGCCCGGGCCGGAACGTCGCCGCTGCCGCTGCGGGCGGACTCCCCGGAGCCGGACTCGGACACGGTGTCCTGCGCCTCCCAGCGGATGCCGTCGACGAGTCCGGCCGGGTCACCGCGCACCGGCCTCGAGCGCCCGCACGAACGCCTCCGGCGTGTCGGCGGAGACGTAGACGGTGTCGACGTCCGCGCTCTCGCCTTCACCGAGGTCCATGGGGACCGGCGGGTCCAGGTGCAGCCGGACGCTCACCGTGCCGCCGACCGAACAGGCGACGGCGGTCGGCTCGGCGGGTACCCGGCGCAGCCCCCGGCCGGGGATCGTCCGCATGCTGCGGGAGGCCGAACGCACCGCCGGACGCGAAAGTTCGAGACTGCCCATGAACCCGGTGTGCAGGACGACCCGGGACGACGAGACGGTGTGGGGGTGCCGGACGAGCGCGGCCAGGACGCCGAAGCCGGTGAGGACGAGGGCGAGTTCCAGCAGCGCGTGGAACGGCCTGGCCGGTGGCGGAACGATCCCGGAGACGAGGAAGGCCACCGGGATCTCCGTGAGCGTCAGGGCCATCACCATGGAACGCAGTTCGGAGGAGTGGCGTATCGCCGTCAGCCCCCGCTCGCTCCGGGGCGGTGTGCGACGGGCGATCACCGCGCAGAGGGACCGGGACAGGATGCGTGCCCGGTGGCTCATCGGCGGTTTGGGCGTCACCATCGGCACGGTCTTCTCCCATCTCCTGGCAGGCGGGCGGACGGGAGGCCGGGAGGCCCCTCGGACGATTCTCCGCCGTGGTGATCACCGCAGCCAGTGACATCCGTCATCGGCGGGAACGACGGAGCCGCGCGTCCCGGGCGGGACGCGCGGCTCCGTCGCTCGTGTACTACGCCCAGGTGATCAGCCGCTTCGGCTGCTCCAGGACCGCGGCCACGTCGGCCAGGACCTTGGAGCCCAGCTCACCGTCCACCAGGCGGTGGTCGAAGCTCAGCGCCAGGGTGGTCACCTGACGCGGCTTCACCTTGCCCTTGTGGACCCACGGCTGGAGCTTGATCGCGCCGACCGCGAGGATCGCGGACTCGCCGGGGTTGAGGATCGGCGTGCCCGTGTCGACGCCGAAGACGCCGACGTTGGTGATGGTCACCGTGCCGCCCTGCATCGCGGTCGGGGAGGTCTTGCCCTCCCGGGCCGTGGACACCAGTTCGCCGAGGGACTCGGCGAGCTGGGGCAGTGTCTTGGCGTGGGCGTCCTTGATGTTCGGGACGATCAGGCCGCGCGGGGTGGCCGCCGCGATGCCCAGGTTGACGTAGTGCTTGACCACGATCTCCTGGGCCGCCTCGTCCCAGGAGGCGTTGATGTCGGGGTTGCGCCTGATCGCGACCAGCAGGGCCTTGGCGATCAGCAGGAGGGGGTTCACGCGCAGGCCCGCGAACTCCTTGTCCTGCTTCAGCTCCTCCACCAGCTTCATCGTGCGGGTCACGTCCACCGTCACGAACTCCGTGACGTGCGGCGCGGTGAACGCCGAACCGACCATCGCCGCCGCCGTGGCCTTGCGGACGCCCTTGACCGGGATCCGGGTCTCCCGGGCGGTGTCGTACGACACCGGGGCGGCCGGGGCCGCGGCTGCCGGGGCCGGGGCGGGTGCCCGGACCTCGGGCTCGGCCGGGGCCGCCGGCTGCGCCACCGCCGCGTGGACGTCCTCGCGGGTGATGATGCCGTCCGGGCCGGTCGGGGTGACCGAGGCCAGGTCGACGCCGAGGTCCTTCGCCAGCTTGCGCACCGGCGGCTTGGCCAGCGGACGCCGCCCGCCGACGACCGGCTCGGCGACGGGCGACGGGGCCGGTGCCGGGGTACGGCCGTTCAGTTCCGTCTGGACGGCCGCCGCCGCCTGCTGGGCGGCGGTGTCCGGCGCGGTCCTGCGCGGGCGGCGGCGCGTGGAGGACGTCGCCACGCCGTAGCCGACCAGCACGGGCTGGCGGCCCGAGCCCTCGGCCTTCGGCTCCTCGGGTGCCGGTGCGGGCTCCGGCTGCGCGGCCGGCGCGGACGCCTGGGCCGCCGGTGCCGCGCCGCCCGCGACCTCCACCGCGATGATGGACGTGCCCACGTCCACCGTGGTGCCCTCGGGGAAGTGCAGTTCGCGGACCACACCGTCGTAGGGGATGGGCAGTTCGACGGCCGCCTTCGCCGTCTCGACCTCGCACACCACCTGGCCGTCGGTGACCGTGTCGCCGGGCTGGACGTACCACTTGAGGATCTCGGCCTCGGTGAGGCCCTCGCCCACGTCCGGCATCTTGAACTCGCGTACGGACGCGTTCGTCATCGTCGTCACGACCCTCTCCCTCAGTACGCCAGCGAGCGGTCGACGGCGTCCAGCACCCGGTCCAGGTCCGGGAGGTAGGACTCCTCCAGGCGGGCCGGCGGGTACGGGGCGTGGTAGCCGCCCACCCGCAGCACCGGGGCCTCCAGGTGGTAGAAGCAGCGCTCCGTGATCCGCGCGGCGATCTCCGCGCCGGAGCCGAAGAACACCGGTGCCTCGTGGACGACCACCAGGCGGCGCGTCCTCTCCACCGACGCCTGGATCGCGTCGAAGTCGATCGGGGAGACCGAGCGCAGGTCGAGGACCTCCAGGGAGCGGCCCTCCTCGGCCGCCGCGTCGGCGACCTCCTGGCAGAGCTTCACCATCGGGCCGTAGGCCGCGAGGGTCAGGTCGGTGCCCTCGCGCACCACGCGCGCGGCGTGCAGCGGGCCGGGGATCGCCTCGGTGTTCACCTCGGACTTGTCCCAGTAGCGCCGCTTGGGCTCGAAGAAGATCACCGGGTCGTCGCTCTGGATGGCCTGCTGCATCATCCAGTAGGCGTCCGACGCGTTCGACGGGGAGACGATCTTCAGGCCCGCCACGTGCGCGAACAGCGCCTCGGGGGACTCGGAGTGGTGCTCCACCGCGCCGATGCCGCCGCCGTAGGGGATGCGCACGACGACCGGCAGCTTGACCTTGCCCAGCGAGCGGGCGTGCATCTTCGCGAGCTGCGTGACGATCTGGTCGTACGCCGGGAAGACGAAGCCGTCGAACTGGATCTCCACCACCGGGCGGTAGCCGCGCAGGGCCAGGCCGATCGCCGTGCCGACGATGCCCGACTCGGCGAGCGGGGTGTCGATGACGCGGCTCTCGCCGAAGTCCTTCTGCAGGCCGTCCGTCACCCGGAACACGCCGCCGAGCTTGCCGACGTCCTCGCCCATGACGACGACCTTGGGGTCCGCGTCCAGGGCACGGCGCAGCGACTCGTTGATCGCCTTGGCCAGGGCCATCTTCTCCGCCATGTCACTTACCCCCGTCCGCGTCCGCGAACGACGCCTGGTAGGCGGCGAACTGCGTCCGCTCCTCGTCCACGAGCGCGTGTCCGTCCGCGTACACGTTCTCGAAGATGGCGAAGTGGTCCGGGTCCGGCATGGCACGGACCGCTTCGCGCACTCGCCTGCCCAACGCCTCGGACTCGGTCTCCAGTTCCGCGAAGAACCCCTCGTCCGCGTGGTCCGCGGCCTCGAGGTAGCGGCGAAGGCGCAGGATCGGGTCCTTGGCCTCCCAGGCCAGCCGCTCCTCGTCGCCCCGGTACCGGGTCGGGTCGTCGGAGGTGGTGTGGGCGCCCATGCGGTAGGTGAACGCCTCGACCAGTGTCGGGCCCTCACCGGCGCGGGCCCGCTCCAGGGCCCACTTGGTGACGGCCAGGTTCGCCAGGACGTCGTTGCCGTCCACCCGGACGCCGGGGAAGCCGAAGCCCTGCGCGCGCTGGTACAGCGGCACGCGGGACTGCTTCTCGGTGGGCTCGGAGATCGCCCACTGGTTGTTCTGGCAGAAGAACACCACGGGGGCGTTGTAGACCGCGGAGAAGGTGAAGGCCTCGGCCACGTCGCCCTGGCTGGAGGCGCCGTCGCCGAAGTAGGCGATCACCGCGCTGTCCGCGCCGTCCTTGGCGACGCCCATCGCGTACCCCGTGGCGTGCAGGGTCTGGGAGCCGATGACGATCGTGTAGAGGTGGAAGTTGTTGCCGTTCGGGTCCCAGCCGCCGTTGTTGACGCCGCGGAACATGCCGAGCAGGTTGGTCGGGTCCACCCCGCGGCACCAGGCGACGCCGTGCTCGCGGTAGGTGGGGAAGACGTAGTCGTCGTCACGCAGGGCCCGGCCGGAGCCGATCTGGGCCGCCTCCTGGCCGAGCAGCGAGGCCCACAGGCCCAGCTCGCCCTGGCGCTGCAGGGAGGTGGCCTCGGCGTCGAAGCGGCGGGTGAGCACCATGTCGCGGTACAGACCGCGCAGCTCCTCGGCCGTGATGCCGGCGACGTACTGGTCGAACTCGGCGTTCTTGACGCGCTTGCCCTCGGGGGTCAGCAGCTGGACGAGGGCGGGCTCGGTGGTCTTCCGGGCGCCGGTGGCCTTCTTGGTGGTGCTGGTGGTGCGTTTGGTGCCGGTGGTGCCGGCCTTGGTTCCGGCGCTGCGTCGCGGTGTGCGCGCGGCAGTGCTCTCCACGGTCACGTGTGCTCCTCCGTCGGTCCGACCCCCGGGGTTGCCGGTAGGCCAGTGCGGCTCACCTTTTCTCGGCCACCGGACACGGGGTGGGTGCCACTCGGCCGGGAACAGGCGTGACAGGTGCCCCGGCGAGCGCCCTGCAACAAGCACGTTACCCAGTGCTCCACATATCTGTGAAACCCCATCTGACCTGCGTTTTTGCTTGGATTTCCAAGTAAATCCGCAAGATCTGGAAGGTGCGCTGGTCACAGCCTTGCAGGAGGCCGGAGCAACGGCACGTTATCCCGGCCACCCCGGACACGGGAAGGGCTGAGTCCCACGCCCGGCGTCGATTCGAGCACCCTAAGCGACCGGAAGTGACCGTCTGCGACAAGACGCAGCTCAGGGGCGCGCGGGGTTGCCCTAGCATCTGCCGCGTGTCGCGCCTCCGTGTACCACTCCCCGTACCGAACGCGCCCCCACTGGGCGCCCTGCTGCGCCGGTACGCCGCCGGCTCGCCCCTCACCTGCGAACCGGTCGACGAGGGCCTGCTCAACCGCGGCTACCGGCTGTGCACCACGCGCGGGCGGTTCTTCCTCAAGCACCACTTCGACCCCGAGACCGCCGACCCGGCCGCCATCGTCCGCCAGCACCGGGCCACCCGGCGCCTGGCCGCCCTCGGGGTTCCGGTGGCCCCGCCGCTCCCCGGCCGGGACGGGCGCACCGTCGCGGTCGTCGGCGGCCACGCGTACGCCCTGCACCCGTGGATCGACGGCCGGCACCGGCACGGCGGGCAGCTCACGCCGGGCCAGTGCGGGCGGCTGGGGTCGCTGCTGGGGGCGGTGCACGCCGGTCTGGAGCGCGTGATGCCGCCGCACGGGCGCGTCGGTCCGGCCCCCGCGGAGAGCGCCGACCCGGCGGACACCTTCGCCCTCATCGACGGCCTGCTCACGCGCGTGCGCCGGCACCGGCCCGCCGACTCCTTCGACGCCCTCGCCCGGCACCGCCTGCTCGAGCGCCGCACCCTCCTGGAACGGCACGCCGGCCGGCGTCCTCCGCGCGGGGGCGCGGTGGGGTGGGTGCACGGGGACTTCCACCCGTTCAACGTCCTCTACCGGGGGAACGCGCCCGTCGCGATCGTCGACTGGGACCGGCTGGGCGTGCGGCCCCGCGCGGAGGAGGCCGTGCGCGCCGCGGCGATCTTCTTCGTCCGGCCGGCCGGCACGCTCGACCTGCGGAGGGTGCGGTCCTACGCGCGCGCGTACCGGCGCGCCTCGGGGGCGACGCCCGCCCAGCTGGCGGCGGCGGTGCACCGGGTGTGGTGGGAGCGCCTCAACGACTTCTGGATGCTCCGCTGGCACTACGAACGCGGCGACACCCGCGCGGACCCCCAGTTCCCGGCCACCGCGGCACTGGCGGTGTGGTGGACCCGGGAGTACGACGCGGTGTGCGGGGCGTTCACGGGGTGACGGGACCGTCCGGTGACGGACGGGTCAGCCCGTGTTCCCCTCGGAAACCCCGGGCTCACCGGCCGCTCCGCCCACGTCCGTGCCGCCCGTCGGCTGCGTGACCGGCGGCGAGTCCGGCGGCTCCTCGGTGCCCGGGTCCGTCTGGTCGTCGGTCGGCTCACCCGTCGGGTCGCCCGTCGGGGCGCCCGTCGGCTCCTCCGTCACCGTCTGCGGCGGCGACTGGGACGGCGTGTACGTCTGGTCCCAGGTCCCGCCGGAGCCCGTGCCCGGGTCGGTGCCCGGGTCCGTGTTCGGGTCGGTCGTCTCCTCGGTCGCGTCGTCGCTCGGGCTCTCGCTGGGCGTCTCGTCCTCGGTGGTCTGCGAGGTGGTCGGCGACTTGGTGGTGTCGCCTCCGCCCCCGCCACCGCCGCCGCCGCCGTTGTTCAGCGCCAGCGCGACGCCCGCCGTGACGGCGATCACCGCGAGCACCGCGAGGATCCACAGCTTGCCGCGCCCGCTGCCCCTGTTGCCGTGGCCCTCGAAGCCGCCCTCGTCCCCGCCGCCGTACCCGGTGGGCAGGATCGGCTGCGGGATCGCCGTCGTGCCGGAGACGTCCGGGTGCGGCATCACGGTCGTGCCCGCGAAGCCCGCCGCCGGGGTGTGCCGGCCCTCGTGCACCTCCACCGGGCCGGTGTTCCAGGTGCCGGTGTGGCCGCCCTGCTCGTAGAGCATCTGCAGCGCGTACTGGACCAGCCCGCGCATCTCCTCGGCCGTCTGGAAGCGGTCGTCGGGCTCCTTGGCGAGGGAGCGCATGACCAGCCCGTCCAGCTCCGGCGGGCAGGCGTCCGAGGCCTCCGACGGGGGCGTGGGGATGTCCTGGACGTGCTGGTAGACCACCGACAGCGGCGTCTCGCCGGTGAACGGGGGACGCAGCGCCAGCAGTTCGTACATCAGGCAGCCGGTGGCGTACAGGTCGGACCGGTGGTCGACGGCCTTGCCGAGCGCCTGCTCCGGCGAGAGGTACTGCGGGGTGCCCATGACCATGCCGGTCTGCGTCATCGTCGTGGACGCGCCGTGCAGCGCGCGGGCGATGCCGAAGTCCATCACCTTCACGGCGCCGTTGTTGGTGATGATGACGTTGGCCGGCTTGATGTCGCGGTGCACGATGCCGTGCTGGTGCGAGTAGGCCAGCGCCTCCAGGACGCCCGAGACGATGATCAGCGCCTGCTCGGGGCCCGGCGCCTCGGCGTTCATCAGCAGGTCGCGGATGGTGCGGCCCTCGACCAGCTCCATCACGATGTACGGGACCGACTGACCGCCGACCACGTCCTCGCCGGAGTCGTACACGGCGACGATGGCGTGGTGGTTGAGACCGGCCACCGACTGCGCCTCGCGCGTGAAGCGCGCCTTGGAGACCGGGTCCTCGGCGAGGTCGGCGCGCAGCAGCTTCACGGCGACGGTGCGCCCGAGGCGCACGTCCTCGGCGGCGAACACCTCGGCCATGCCGCCCCGGCCGAGCCTGCGGGTCAGCCGGTACCGGCCGTCGCCGACAAGCCCTCCGTTGCCCCAGGTGTCCGGCGCGTCCGACATACCGCCGCCAGTCGCCTCGGGGTCGGACGGGCCCTGAGCGCGCTGCTGCTGTGCCATCAGTCCTCGCCGTCGTTTCTGCCCGCGGTGCGCGCGGTGTTGTTACGGTCTCCGTCGGCCACGCTACAGCCTCCGCGCAAGCCTCCGGTCCGGGACGGGTCGCCAGGACCGGCACGAGACGGACCGGTCATCCAACCCGCACTCCGTACTGTCGTGCAAATCCTGCGTGCCGGTCGCACGGCCCCTGTAACGCTTCCGCGACGCTTCTTTCGCGTACGGTCACGGAACGGGCACCGAGCTTGACGTGTCAGTGGCCTGGGGCAGACTTGGCCGGGAATAGCACGTGGGATCCACGACGGATCGGTCACCGACGACGGCGCCGGAAAGGCTACGGGGGACGCGGAACATGAGCCAGGACGGCGCACAGGGCCGGGGCGCGGGGCGGGCACTCGCCGGCGGACGGTACCAACTGCGGGACCTGCTCGGCCAGGGCGGCATGGCCTCGGTGCACCTGGCCTACGACAGCGTGCTCGACCGCCAGGTCGCCATCAAGACGTTGCACACGGAACTCGGCCGGGAACAGGCCTTCCGCGAGCGCTTCCGCCGCGAGGCCCAGTCCGTGGCGAAACTCACGCACACCAACATCGTGTCGGTCTTCGACACCGGCGAGGACGACGTGGACGGCATGACGACGCCGTACATCGTCATGGAGTACGTCGAGGGCCGTCCGCTGGGCTCGGTGCTCGACGAGGACGTGCGGCAGTACGGCGCGATGCCCGCCGACAAGGCGCTGAAGATCACCGCGGACGTGCTGGCGGCGCTGGAGATCAGCCACGAGATGGGGCTGGTCCACCGGGACATCAAGCCGGGCAACGTGATGATGACCAAGCGCGGCGTGGTCAAGGTGATGGACTTCGGCATCGCCCGCGCCATGCAGTCCGGTGTGACGTCGATGACACAGACCGGCATGGTCGTCGGCACCCCGCAGTACCTCTCGCCGGAGCAGGCGCTCGGCCGGGGCGTCGACGCGCGCTCCGACCTGTACTCGGTCGGCATCATGCTGTTCCAGCTGGTCACCGGGCGGCTGCCGTTCGACGCGGACTCGCCGCTGGCCATCGCGTACGCGCACGTGCAGGAGGAGCCGCCGACCGCGTCCACGATCAACCGCTCGCTGCCGCCGGCCGTGGACGCGCTGATCGCCCGTGCGCTGAAGAAGAACCCGAACGAGCGTTTCCCCAGCGCGGAGGCCATGCGCGGCGAGTGCCTGCGGGTGGCGCAGTCCTTCCGGGCGGCCCCGCCGAACATCGTCCCGGGCACCCAGGCCCAGAGCGGCGCGGGCGTCGGCTCCGCGGTGTTCCCGCCGGTCGACCAGGCGACCCCGGCACCCACGGGCAACGTCCAGACGCCGTACCAGCCGGCCCCGGCACCGCACCAGAACCCGTACGGCACCCCGGCGCCGTCCACGCCGTCCCCCTCGTACGGCTACCCGCAGCAGGGCGGCTACCAGGCCCCCGGCCCGTCGGCGTACGCCCCGCAGCAGCCGGGTCCGTCGACCCCGCCGCCGTACACCATCTCGCCCCGGACCACGGTCTCGGGCGGCTCCGGCGGCCGCCGGAGCAACAAGCCGGTGATCATCGGCTCGGTCGTCGTCTCCCTCGTCGCCGTCGGCGGTCTGGTCGCGGCGCTGACGCTGAACGGCGGCGGTGGCGAGGAGAACCAGGGCGGAGGCGGCGCCTCGGCGTCGGCGAGCAAGGCGGCGGGCTACCGCGGGCCGGACACGTCGAAGACGATCGACAAGGAGAAGTGCGAGGAGCCGTTGGAGTCGACCAACGACCCCGACAAGGTCCAGCTCCCGGACTTCAAGTTCAAGTACATCCAGTCGGTGAAGGAGTGCTTCCAGGCCGCCGGCTGGGGAGACTTCAAGATCGTCAAGGTCGACGAGAACACCTACGGCGAGGGCTCCGTCAGGGAGCAGTTCCCGCCGGCGGGCACCGACGTCGATCCCGAGAACATGCCCGAGATCACCCTCAAGGTCTCGACGGGGAACCCCCCGTCCTGACCCCGGGCCGCACGCGGCGTGACGAAGGGGCCCGGCATCCGATGCCGGGCCCCTTCCCGCTGTCAGGAACGGATCACAGGTACGGGCCGCCCGAGCGGGCGCCCGGGTGGGAGTCCTCGTGGCCGTCGCCGACGCCGGGCGGGAGGGCGCGGCGCATCTGTTCCAGCTGGGCGCGGGCGGCCATCTGCTGGGCGAAGAGCGTGGTCTGGATGCCGTGGAACAGGCCCTCCAGCCAGCCCACCAGCTGGGCCTGCGCGATCCGCAGTTCGGCGTCGCTCGGGGTCGCCTCGTCCGTGAAGGGCAGGGAGAGGCGCTCCAGTTCCTCGACCAGCTCGGGGGCCAGACCGTCCTCCAGCTCCTTCACCGAGCTGGCGTGGATCTCCTTGAGCCGGGCCCGGCTGGCCTCGTCCAGAGGAGCGGCGCGCACCTCCTCCAGCAGCTGCTTGATCATGCTGCCGATCCGCATGACCTTCGCGGGCTGCTCCACCTGCTCCGTCACCGGGGTCTCGCGGGAGTCCTCGTCTGCGGTGCCGCCGCTGAGCGCCATGCCGTCCTGGCCGACAACCAGGATCTGCGGGTTCTCCGGCGACCGTTCGTTCCTCGGCATCTCCATGCCGCCATTCTCTCGCACGCCGCCATCTCCCCAGGGTGGTGCCCCCGAAGAGGCTTGATCCACCGTGCCGGAACGGACGGATGCGCCGCCCGGCCGTGCGGGGTCGCCCCGACGGGCGTACCCGGAATGCCGGGTTCATCCATGGATGCCAGGCTGTTGGCGTCCATCCGGCCCATCTAGCCGGCGCCGTGCACGAGCACCGGCCGGCGCGGGAGGTCACGGCCGTGACTCCATGGTTGCGCGTAAGAGGGGCGGCGGGGGCGGGGGTCGCCCTGCGGGTGGGGGTCGCCCTCGGGGCGGGGGCCGCCCTGGGGGCGGGGGCGGTGGCGGTGCCGTACGGCTCCGCCGCGGCGCCCTTCGGGACCTCCGTGGCGCACGCGGCCGAGGAGGCGCCGGGCGCCGGCGCCGGACGGAGCACCAGCCTCGCGTCCCGTTCTCCCTCTCCCTCCGCCTCTCCTTCCTCTCCCTCTTCCTCTCCCTCTCCTTCTTCCTCTTCCCCTGCCTCCCCCTCTCCCTCGGGCGAGCCGTCCCGGGCCGGGAGCCGGGCCGGTGAAGGGCGGGAGCGGCCCGGACGGCGGGAGAAGGCCGAGGAGGACCAGCGCGACACGAGGGAGCGCGGAAGGCTCCGTCCGAGGGGGGAGGACGACGGGGGCCCGGACGCCGTGGCGAGGAAACCGAGGCCCGACTCCGACGCCGGGGTCGAGCGGCCGGACCCGGCGGAGGTCGGCGGCCGGCCCGACGCACCGCGTGAGAGGGGCGACGCCGCCGTGCCCCGGGCGCCGATGTCGCAGGAAGCGGCTCCGGTGCCCTCCGCACCGTCCCAGGCACCCGCGCCGAACGCCGCCGCACACGCCGAGCGCCCCGTCGAGCCCGTCCTGCGGATCCTGCCGCTCGGCAGCGGACTGGTGCTCATCGGCCTCGGCCTGGGCCTCGCCTTCGTCGCGCTGCGCATGCGCCAGGGCGGCGGCCTGTCCTGACCCGGGCACGGAAGCGGACGCCCCGGGACCACGGCGGAGCGTCGGCCTTCTGCACCGATGCCCTGACAGGCGGCGACGGACCGGGGCAGGGTTGCTTCCGTAGACCTGACGACAGGGGGGACCGCGTCATGACCGCGACCGTCGAGTACGTCCGTTACCGGATCGCACCGGACGACCAGGAGGCCTTCGAGAGGGCGTACGCCGAGGCCGCCGAGGCGCTGGCGGCGGCACCGGAGTGCATCGACTACGAACTGTCCCGCTGCCGGGAGGAGGCCGGTCGGTACGTCCTGCGGATCCGCTGGACGTCCGTCGAGGACCACCTCCAGGGCTTCCGCAAGGGGGAGCACTTCCCCGCGTTCTTCAGCGCGATCCGGCCGTACGTGACCGCGATCGAGGAGATGCAGCACTACGTCACCACCGACGTCGTCGGCACCGGCGGGGCCCCGGACGCGCCCGGCACGCCCACGATCCACGCGTGGATGGGCGGCGACGCCGCCCTCGACCGCCTCACCGAGGTGTTCTACGGCCACGTCCGCAAGGACCCGGTCCTCGCACCGGTCTTCGCCGGCATGGACGACGAGCACCCCCGGCACGTCGCGATGTGGCTCGCCGAGGTGTTCGGCGGTCCCCGGGCCTACACCGCCGAGCGCGGCGGCCACCCGCACATGGCCACCCGGCACCTGGGCCGCCGCATCACCGAGGAGCAGCGCCGCCGCTGGGTCGACCTCCTCCAGGACACGGCGGACGAGGTCGGCCTCCCGACCGACCCCGAGTTCCGTGCCGTCTTCCTCTCCTACGTCGAGTGGGGCACCCGCATGGCGGTCCTGTACTCGGGCGAGGACGCTCCCCCGGTGGACGCGGCCGACGTACCGCGCTGGACGTGGGGGCAGACCCCGCCGTGGCAGCCGAACGGCTGACCCCCGACGGGGCGTCCCACCGCCCCTCGCCGCTCAGCGCGGCGTGACCAGCAGCACCTTCCCGACGTGGCCGCTGTCCTCCACGACCCGGTGGGCGGCGGCCGCGTCCGGCATCGGCACCTCGTGGTCGACGACCGGACGGACGTGGCCGTCGGCGACGAGCGGCCACACGTGTTCCCGTACGGCCGCCACGATCGCCGCCTTCTCCTCCAGCGGCCGGGCCCGCAGCGAGGTCGCGCTGATGGCGGCGCGCTTGCGGAGGAGGGCGCCGATGTTCAGCTCGCCCTTGACACCGCCCTGCATGCCGATGATCGCGAGCCGGCCGTTGACGGCGAGCGCCCGGACGTTGCGGTCCAGGTACTTGGCCCCCATGTTGTCGAGGATGACGTCCGCGCCGGCGCCGTCGGTGGCCCGCTCCAGCTCGGCGACGAAGTCCTGCTCGCGGTAGTTGATCAGGATGTCGGCGCCCAGTTCGGCGCACCGCTCCAGCTTCTCCTTCGTGCCCGCGGTGACGGCGACCCTGGCACCCACGGCCTTGGCGAGCTGGATCGCCATGGTGCCGATGCCGCTGGAGCCGCCGTGCACGAGGAGGGTCTCGCCGGGACGGAGGTGGGCGACCATGAAGACGTTCGACCAGACCGTGCAGACGACCTCCGGGAGCGCCGCCGCCTCCTTGAGGCCGAGCCCCGCGGGGACGGGCAGCAGTTGCCCGGCCGGGACGGCGACCTTCTCGGCGTAGCCGCCGCCCGCCAGCAGCGCGCAGACCTCGTCGCCGACGGCCCATCCGCCCACACCGGGGCCGAGCGCGGTGATCCGCCCGGAGCACTCCAGGCCGGGGTACGGGGACGCGCCGGGCGGGGGGTTGTAGAAGCCCTGTCGCTGGAGGATGTCGGCCCGGTTGACGGCCCCGGCCACCACCTCGACCAGGACCTCGCCCTCACCGGGCACGGGATCGGGGACCTCGTCCCACACCAGCGCCTCGGGTCCACCGGGTTCGGGAATCGTGATCGCATGCATGAGGGGGACGGTACTCCTGGGGAGCGGGGTCCCCTCGGCCGTCGGGCCGGTTCGCGGGAAATCCGTGTGCGGGGGCGATGAGTTCGCGGGACGGTGGGAGTCTCCCCCTGCGTAGCCCACGCACGCGGAAGGACCCGACGCATGAGCACCCAGACGTCCGGCTTGGCGATCGAGACCGCCGGCCTGGTCAAGACCTTCGGTGAGACACGGGCCGTCGACGGAGTGGACCTCACCGTACCGGCCGGCACGGTGTACGGGGTCCTCGGACCGAACGGCGCCGGCAAGACCACCACCGTGAAGATGCTCGCCACCCTCCTGCGGCCGGACGGCGGCGAGGCCCATGTCTTCGGTCACGACATCGTGCGCGAGGCCGACGAGGTGCGCGGCCGGGTGAGCCTCACCGGGCAGTACGCGTCCGTGGACGAGGACCTCACCGGCACCGAGAACCTGGTGCTGCTGGGCCGGCTGCTGGGGCACCGCAAGCCCGCCGCCCGCAGCCGTGCCGCCCAGCTCCTGGAGGCCTTCGGGCTCACGGACGCGGCCGGGAAGCAGGTCAAGCACTACTCCGGCGGCATGCGGCGCCGGATCGACATCGCCGCGTCCATCCTCAACACCCCCGACCTGCTGTTCCTCGACGAGCCGACGACCGGGCTGGATCCGCGCAGCCGCAACCAGGTGTGGGACATCGTGCGCGCGGTCGTCGCACAGGGCACGACCGTGCTGCTGACCACGCAGTACCTGGACGAGGCCGACCAGCTGGCGTCCCGGATCGCCGTCATCGACCACGGCAGGGTGATCGCCGAGGGCACCAAGGGCGAGCTGAAGGCGTCCGTCGGCGCCGGCTCCGTCCACCTGAGGCTGCGGGATCCGGAGCAACGGCCGCTCGCCGCGGACCTGCTGCGCCGCGCCCTCGACGCCCAGGTGCAGGCCGAACCCGACCCGGTGGCGCTGACCGCCCGCCTCGGTGCGGCCGCGAGCCACGACACCGCCGCCGAGCAGGCCGCCCGCGCGCTGAGCGAACTGGCCCGGGCCGGCATCACCGTCGACAACTTCTCCCTCGGCCAGCCCAGTCTGGACGAGGTCTTCCTCGCCCTCACCGGCCACGACACCCGCACGTCCGGCTCCGGCCCCGGTGCCGGCTCCGACCACTCCCACGACCCGAAGGACGAGGTGGCTGCATGAGCACCGCGACGACCACCGAGAGCACCGAACTCGCCCCGGTCAGTACCGACTCCCTCGCCGAGCTGCTGGTCACCAAGGAGCGCCCGCCCCGGCCCAGCGCCTGGTCCGCCTCGCTGACCTTCGGCTGGCGCGCGGTCCTGAAGATCAAGCACGTACCGGAGCAGCTCTTCGACGTCACCGCGTTCCCGATCATGATGGTGCTGATGTACACGTACCTGTTCGGCGGGGCGCTGGCCGGGTCGCCGAAGGAGTACATCCAGTTCCTGCTGCCGGGCATCCTGGTGATGTCGGTCGTGATGATCACGATGTACACCGGTGTCTCGGTCAACACGGACATCGAGAAGGGCGTCTTCGACCGGTTCCGCAGCCTGCCGATCTGGCGGCCGTCGACGATGGTCGGCTACCTGCTCGGCGACGCCCTGCGCTACACCATCGCGTCCGTCGTGATGCTGACCGTCGGCCTGATCCTCGGCTACCGCCCCGACGGCGGGGTCGCCGGCGTGCTCGCCGGCATCGCGCTGCTGGTGCTCTTCTCGTTCGCGTTCTCGTGGATCTGGACGATGTTCGGGCTCATGCTGCGCACCGAGAAGTCGGTGATGGGCGTCAGCATGATGGTGATCTTCCCCCTCACCTTCCTGTCCAACGTCTTCGTCGACCCGAGGACCATGCCGGGCTGGCTCCAGGCGTTCGTCAACAACAGCCCCGTCACCCACCTCGCGTCCGCGGTGCGCGGACTGATGGCGGGCGACTGGCCGGCGGACGAGATCGCCTGGTCGCTGGGGTGGGCCGGCCTGTTCGTGCTGGTCTTCGGGCCGATCACGATGCGGCTGTACAACCGCAAGTAGCCCCGGGGGTCACTGGCTGCGGGGGAGCGGGCGGATGTCGGGCGCGACCTGCGTGCCCGGCGTCGCCCGCACGATCGTGATCAACCGGTCCGTCAGTTCCAGCTTCCCGACGTCCGGATCGTCGTAACCGAGCACCCGGTGCCCGCGGACGACGCTCACCACCAGGTCGTTCGTCTCGCGGGGCGTCCTGCCCACCTCGGCCTTTATGACCGGCCGTTCGACGATGTCGAGTCCGCTGCCCTGCTGGATGAGGTCCTCCATCACCATGCCGGCCGAGGGGCTGAGCACCGAGAGGCCGAGCAGCCGTCCGGCGGCGCTGGCGCTGGTGATGACCGCGTCGGCACCCGACTGCTTCAGCAGTGGGGCGTTCTCCTCCTCGCGCACCGCGGCCACGATCTTCGCGCCCCGGTTGAGCTGGCGCGCCGTCAGCGTCACGAGGACGGCCGTGTCGTCGCGCTGTGTCGCGATGATGATCTGCCGTGCCTTGTGCACCTCGGCCCGCTTCAGCACCTCGCTGCGCGTGGCGTCCCCTATCACGCCCGCGTAGCCGTCCGCCGCGGCCGCGTCGATCGCCTTCGCGCTGGGATCGACCACCACGACCATTTCCTTCCTCAGCCCCGTCGCGCAGACGGTCTTGATCGCGGACCTGCCCTTGGTGCCGAACCCGACGACGACGGTGTGATCGCGCAACGTGGACCTCCAGCGGTTCAGTCGCCACTCCTCCCGGGTGCGTTCGGTGAGGGCCTCGAGGGTGGTGCCGACCAGGATGATCAGGAACAGCACGCGCAGCGGCGTGATGACGAAGATGTTGGTGAGACGGGCGCTGTCACTGACCGGCGTGATGTCGCCGTAGCCGGTGGTGGAGAGGGTGACGGTCGCGTAGTAGAAGGAGTCGAGGAGATCGAGGGAGGTGTCGGAGTTGTCGTTGTACCCCTCGCGGTCGACGTACACGACGAACGCCGTCACCACGAGCACCACCAGAGCCAGCGACAGACGTTTGGTGACCTGGCGGATCGGATGCTCCACCATCTTCCTCGGGAGTTTCACCCGATGGGTCACCAGGTGTTCGTCCGCCTGGCGAGCGATGGCGTCCTGGCCCGGAAGTTTCACGTGAAACACACCCCGATTCCCCCGGTCGCCCAGGGCAGGTCGAGCAGTTCCGCCTCCTGGCCGGGCCGTGTGCCGCCCGGAGGCACGACGGCGAGCGCGTCGGCCGCCGCGATGCCGCGCAGCATGGCCGGGCCGTTGTAGAGCAGCGGCAGGGCCAGGTCGCCGCGCAGGGAGACGGGAACGAGCCGGGTGTCGTACGGGTGCCCCTGCACCGCGTCCCGCAGGGGGAGCGCGTACGGCTCCGGGGCGGGGCGGGCACCGAGGGTCCGCAGCAGGGGCTCGGCGAGCGTGAGCAGGCCGGAGACGGCGGCGAGGGGGTTGCCGGGCAGACCGACGAGGTGCTGGTCCTCCTTGGTGCGGGCCAGCAGCATGGGGTGGCCGGGGCGCACCTTGACGCCGTCCACCAGGAGGTCGGCACCGATGCGGCGCAGCGTGGGGTGGACGTGGTCGACCGGGCCGGCGGCGGTGCCGCCGGTGGTGACGACGACCTCCGCGTCGGACGCCGTGAGCGCCTCGTACAGCGCGTCCTCGTCGTCACCGACCCGACGGACGGCGGTGACCTCGGCGCCGAGCGCGCGCAGCCAGGGCGGCAGCATCGGGCCGAGTGCGTCCCGGATCAGCCCGTCGTGCGGCAGGCCCTCGCTCAGCAGTTCGTCGCCGAGGACGAACACGTCGGCGCGGGGGCGGGGGACGGTGCTGAGCGTGTCGTACCCGGCGGCCGCGGCCATGCCCAGGACGGCCGGGGTCACCAGGGTGCCGACGGGCAGCAGTTGGTCCCCGCTGCGGCACTCCTGGCCGCGGGGGCGGATGTCCTGGCCGTGCGTGACCGTGTGCGGCGCACCGGCGTCCGCGGTGACGTGCAGCCGGCCCGTGGCGTCGGTGCGCCCGTGCTCGCTGCGGAGCACGGCGGTGGTGTCGGGGGGGATACGGGCGCCGGTGGCGATGCGGACGGCCTCGCCGTCGGTGAGCGGGGCGTGCTCGGCGTGCCCGGCGAGCACGCCCTCGTCCCGTACGTCCCAGGGGCCCGGTCCGGAGACCGCCCATCCGTCCATCGCCGAGGTGTCGAAGGAGGGCAGGTCGGTGAGGGCCATGAGGGGAGCGGCCAGGGTGAGGCCGAGGGCCGAGGCCAGGGGCACGGCCACCGGGGTCAGATATCCGGCGCGGCCGCCGCCGCGGCCGTGGCGGGCGGCGCGCTCGGCGACGGCGCGGGCCTCGGTCCAGTCGGTGGCCCGGTGGCGGTGGGGGGCGTCGGGGCGCTCGCCGCCGGGGGACCGGTCGTTCGGCGCGTGGTCGCCGGGTGTGCGTCCGGGGTTTTCCTTCACGAGAGCGAGCGCCTCCTCGACGTCGAGGTCGTCGGCGTCCTCGTCGGCCCGGGTGGCATGCGCGGTCATCCCGCGTCCGGGCGGGTGTCGGGGGTCGTGTCCGGCGCGGCGTCGGGGGCCCCGGTGCCGGTGGACGTGGTGCCGGCGGCCTCCTCGTCCGCCCAGCGCAGCGCGAGGGCGGCGGCCTTGCGGGCGGCCTCGGCGACGGCCTCCCGGTCACCGTCCGCCCGCGCGGCCGCGTAGCCGACGAGGAAGGTGGTCAGCGGCGCGGCGGGCCTGGCCACACCGTGGGCGGCGTCGCGGGCGAGGTCGAGCAGCACGCCCGTGTCGACGTCCAGGTCGATGCCCAGCTCGTCCTTGACTGCGGAGATCCATTCATCCAACACGTGCCCATGCTCCCTGATACGTGCCCTGGCGGTGGCGATGTCGTCCCAGGTGTCGCAGTCGAAGGACGCCACCGGGTCGGTGATGCGGGTGAGGTCGAGCGAGGCGGTCAGCCGGCGCAGGGGCAGCCCGGTCAGGGCGCCGTGCCGGTCGATGAGCGCGGTCAGTCCACGGCGCAGGGCCGGGCTCCGGTACACCGCCACGAGCGGTTGGTCCCGGCCGTCGGCGTCGGTCAGCACCACGCCGTCGGCCGTGGAGCGGCGGAGGGCGTCCCGCAGCCCTTCGACGGTGTGCCGGCCGAGGAACGGCAGGTCGGCGGAGAGCAGGACGACGTGGTCCGCCGTGGTGCGCCGGAGTCCGGCGTCGAGCGCGGCGAGCGGTCCGCCGCCCGGCGGTTCCTCGCGGGTCCAGACGACGGGCCGCGCGGTGGGCCGGGGATCGGCGACGACCACCGTGGCCCGGGCGTCGGCACAGGCCGCGAGCACCCGGTCGAGCAGCGCCCGTCCGCCCACCCGCACCCCGGGCTTGTCCGCGCCCCCGAGCCGCCGGGCGGCGCCACCGGCGAGCACGACGGCGTCGTACGCGGCGCCGCCCGCGACGGGCATCGGCCTCCGTGCGGGATCGGCACCGGCGCCGGGATCGTCGGGGTCCTCGGAGTCCTCGAACTCGGTCACCCCTCGAGTATGCGTGCCCCCGCGATCACGAGGAACACGGGGGCAGGGTCGGAACTGCGGGGATCACAGCGTCCGCAGCAGCACCGCCGGTTGTTCCACGCAGTCCGCCACGTACCGCAGGAAGCCCCCTGCCGTGCCGCCGTCGCAGACCCGGTGGTCGAAGGTGAGCGAGAGCTGCACGACCTGCCGGACGGCCAGCTCGCCCTCGTGCACCCACGGCTTGGGGACGATGCGGCCGACACCGAGCATGGCGGCCTCGGGGTGGTTGACGATCGGTGTGGAGCCGTCGACGCCGAAGACGCCGTAGTTGTTCAGCGTGAAGGTGCCGCCCGTGAGGTCCGCGGGCGTCAGCGTCCCGGCCCGGGCCGCCTCGGTCAGCCGGGCGAACTCCGCGGTCAGCGACTCCGCGTCCCGCGCGTGCGCGTCCCGGACGACGGGGACGACGAGCCCCCGGTCGGTCTGCGCGGCGAACCCGAGGTGCACGTCCGCGTACTGGACGATCTCCCTGGCCTCCGTGTCCACCGAGGAGTTGAGCTCGGGGAAGCGGGCCAGCGCGGCCGTGCAGATCCGGGCCAGCAGGGCGAGCACGGAGATCTTCGGCCCGCCGGACGCGTTCATCGCGGCCCGCGCGCGCATCAGTTCGGTCGCGTCGGCGTCCACCCAGCAGGTCGCGTCCGGTATCTCGGTGCGGCTGCGGGAGAGCTTGTCGGCGACGGCGCCGCGGATGCCCTTGAGGGGGACGCGGGTGGTCCGGCCGGTCCCCGCGGCCGCGGGGACCGGCCGGGTCCGCGCCGCCTGCCGCTGCGGCTCGTCGGCCGTCCGGTCCGTACGGCCCTGTGCGGCGGCGGCCCGCAGCGCGTACTCCACGTCCGCCCGCAGGATCAGTCCGTCGGGCCCGGAACCCGTCAGCTCCCGCAGGTCCAGGCCGTTCTGCCGGGCCAGCCTGCGCACCAGGGGGGAGATGACGGGGACGGGGCCGTCCTGCGCCGCCCCGGTGACGGGCTTCCCGTCGGCAACGGGCAGCCCTTGGTCCGTCCGGTCCGTCCGGTCCGTCCGGTGCCGTCCGCTCACCGCGGGCGCGGCGGGCGCCGGCGGCTGCGGGCGCACCCGGCGGCGCCGGGCCGGTGCCTCCGACGTGCCGTAGCCGACCAGGACGTTGCCCGAACCCTCGGTGCGGGAGCCCTCCGTCCGGGAGCCCTCGGTGCGGGCGGCGGAGGCGTTCGTCTCCCCCGCCGGGCGGCCGTCGGCCGGCTCGCCGACCGCCACCGTCAGCAACGGGGCGCCGACGGGCAGTTCCGTGCCCTCCGCGCCGAAGCGGGCGGTGACCACGCCGCCGTAGGGGCAGGGCACCTCCACCATGGCCTTGGCCGTCTCGACCTCGACGACCGGCTGGTCGACGGTGACGACGTCGCCGACCTCGACCAGCCAGCGCACGATCTCCGCCTCGGTGAGTCCCTCACCGAGGTCGGGGAGCTTGAACTCCAGCACCTGTGCCATCAGCTCTCGGCCTCCCACTGCAGGCGCCCCACGGCGTCCAGGATCCGGTCCACGCCGGGCAGGTGGTGGCGCTCCAGCATCGGCGGCGGATACGGGACGTCGAACCCGGCCACGCGCAGCACCGGTGCCTCCAGGTGGTGGAAGCAGCGCTCCGTGACCCGGGCCGCGATCTCCCCGCCCGGACCGCCGAAGCCACCCGATTCGTGGACGACGACCGCGCGTCCCGTCCGCCGCACCGAGGCGCACACCGTCTCGTCGTCGAACGGCACCAGGGAGCGCAGATCGACGACTTCGAGGTCCCAGCCCTCGGCCCGGGCCGCCTCGGCCGCCTCCATGCAGACGGGTACGGACGGCCCGTACGTGATGAGCGTGGCGCTCCGCCCCGAGCGCCGCACCACCGCACGGCCTATCGGTTCAACGGGCGCGGGCTCCTCGGGGTTCCAGGAGTCCTTGGACCAGTACAGGCGCTTGGGCTCGAGGAAGACGACCGGGTCGTCGGAGGCGATGGCGGCGCGCAGCAGCCCGTAGGCGTCCGCGACGGTCGCGGGCGTGACGACGTGGAGACCGGGGGTCGCCGTGTAGTACGCCTCGGAGGCGTCGCTGTGGTGCTCGACGCCGCCGATGCCGCCGCCGTAGGGGATCCGGACGGTGAGCGGCAGGGGCATCCTCCCGCGCGTGCGGTTGCGCATCTTCGCGACGTGCGAGACCAGCTGCTCGAACGCCGGGTAGGCGAAGGCGTCGAACTGCATCTCCACGACCGGGCGCAGCCCGTACATCGCCATGCCGACGGCCGTGCCGAGGATGCCCGCCTCGGCCAGCGGGGTGTCCGTGCAGCGGTCCTCGCCGAACTCCTTCGCGAGTCCGTCGGTGATGCGGAAGACGCCGCCGAGGGTGCCGACGTCCTCGCCCATGACGTGCACGGACGGGTCGGCGGCCATGGCGTCGCGCAGGGCGCGCGTGAGGGCCTGCGCCATGGTGGCCGGCTTGACGGCGACGGTGGTCATCGCTGCGCCCCTTCCGACTCGGCCTCGGCCGCCAGCTCCGCCCGCAGCTGCGCCCGCTGCTCCAGCAGCTGGGGGGTGGGTTCGGCGTAGACGTGGGCGAAGAGGTCCATGGGGTCGAGCGCCGGGTCCTGGTTCATGTGGGCGCGCAGGGAGGCGGCCATGGTCTCGGCGTCCTGGCGGGCGGCCTCGACGCCGTCCTCGTCGAGCAGGCCGCGCGCGGTGAGCTCCCGCTCCAGCAGCGCGATCGGGTCGTGCTGCCGCCAGGTCTCCACCTCGGCGTCGCCGCGGTAGCGGGTGGCGTCGTCGGCGTTGGTGTGGGCCTCCACGCGGTACGTGATCGCCTCGACCAGGGTCGGCCCGCCGCCCGCGCGCGCGTGCCGTACGGCGTCGGCCAGGACCTCGTGCACGGCGGCGGCGTCGTTGCCGTCGACCAGGCGGCCGGGCATGCCGTAGCCGACGGCCTTGTGGGCCAGCGACGGGGCCGCGGTCTGCTTGGCGAGCGGCACGGAGATCGCGAAGCCGTTGTTCTGGACGAGGAAGACCACCGGGGCCTGCCAGACGGCGGCGAAGTTCAGCGCCTCGTGGAAGTCGCCCTCGCTGGTGCCGCCGTCGCCGACCATGGCGAGCGCGACCACGTCGTCGCCCTTGAGGCGGGCGGCGTGCGCGAGGCCGACGGCGTGCGGCAGCTGGGTGGCGAGCGGGGTGCTCAGCGGCGCCACGCGGTGCTCGTGGGGGTCGTAGCCGGTGTGCCAGTCGCCGCGCAGCAGGGTGAGGGCCTCGACGGGGTCCACACCGCGCGCGACGACGGCGAGCGTGTCGCGGTAGCTCGGGAACAGCCAGTCCTGTTCCTGGAGGACGAGCGCGGCGGCGACCTCGCAGGCCTCCTGGCCGGTGCTGGAGGGGTAGACCGCGAGACGGCCCTGCTTGGTGAGGGCGGTGGCCTGCGCGTTGTAGCGGCGGCCCTTCACCAGCTCCGCGTACAGCCGGCGCAGCAGCTCCGGGTCGGCCTCGCCGGCCGCCTCGGTGCCGAGCACGCGGTACGGCTCCGCGTCGGGCAGCAGCGGCGCGGGGTCGGTACGGGGCTGCCAGGCGGGCGGCGGGGTCGGCCGGTAGGCCCCCCGCTGCTCCATGACCGTCATGACGGCACCTCCTCGTGGGACGGCTGACGGAGGCGCGGCGTCTGTGACGCGCCTCACCAACCGATTGTTCGGTCGCCGGCACATTTTGGCTATGGGGGGCGCCAGGCTGTGGACAAACGGTTCTCCACGGCCTGAGATGGGTGCAGTACGTCCATGGCGGAGAGGCGGGGGCGGGTGACGTCTGAACAAATGGCCGAGGGCCCGGAGGGAGCGGCGCAGGATCCGGAGGGAGTGGCCCAGGTCCCGAGGGCGGCGGCCGAGGGGCCGGAGGGGGGCGGACGGCTCCCGCCCCCGCGTCCGCTGGACGCCATCGACCAGGACATCCTGCGCATGCTCCAGGCGGACGGCCGCGCCTCCATACGCTCGGTCGCCGAACGGGTCCACGTCTCCCGCGCGAACGCCTACGCCCGCATCAACCGGCTCGTCGAGGACGGCGTCATCCGCGGTTTCGGCGCCCGCGTCGACCACGAGCGGGCCGGGCACGGGACGTCCGCCTACATCACCCTGAAGATCGTCCAGAACTCCTGGCGCACGGTCCGCGAGCAGCTCAGACAGCTCCCCGGCGCCTCCCACATCGCCCTGGTGGGCGGGGACTTCGACGTCCTCCTGCTGGTGCACACGCCCGACAACCGGGCGCTGCGCGAACTGGTGCTCACCCGGCTCCAGGCGATCCCCGAGGTGCTCAGCACCCGCACCCTGCTGGTGTTCGAGGAGGAGGACCTGGAGCCACAGGGGTGAGGTCCCTCAGGACGCCTTGCGCAGCCCCCCGAAGGCCAGCTGCGCCACCGCGTCCGCCACCTCGCGCTCGCTCATGCCGCGCCCGTCCGGCCGGTACCACTCCACGATCGAGTTGATCATGCCGAAGACCAGCCGGGTCACCAGGCGCACCTCTATGTCCTCGCGCACGTCCCCGTCGGCCGCCGCCGCCTTCAGCAGCGCCGCGACCCGGTGGTCGAACTCGCGCCGCCGCTCCAGCGCCCACCGCTCGGTGTCCGTGTTGCCGCGCACCCGCAGCAGCAGCGTCACGTACGGCAGCTCGGCGATCAGCACCTCGACCATGCGCCGTACGACGTACTCCAGCCGCTCGGCGGCCCGCCCCACGCGCGCGTGCTCCTCGTCGAGGATGGCGAAGAGCCCGTCCAGGGCCCGGCTCACCGCGCGGCGCAGCAGTTCCTCCTTGCCGGCCACGTGGTGGTAGATCGACGACTTGGAGATGCCGGCGGCCCTGGAGAGGTGCTCCATGGAGGTGCCGTCGTAGCCGCGCTCGTTGAACACCTGGACGGCGACGGACAGCAGCGTCTCCGGGGTGTAGGTGTCGCGCCTGGCGGTGGTCACGGGGTGTCCTCCCTCTCGGGGACGGCGCACGCGTACTGGTGGAGCGCGAGGGACGGCGCGTAGCGGCCGGACGGGTCGATCCCGTGCATCTCGCCCAGCAGGGCGCCGGCCCAGCCGCGGCCGAGGCGGCGGCTCCACTCGAAGGGCCCCAGGGGGTAGTTCACACCCAGCCGCATCGCGGTGTCGACGTCCTCCTCGGTGGCGACGCCCTTGGCGACGGCGTCGACCGCGAGGTCGATGATCCGCGCCACCGTCCGCGCGACGATCATTCCGGGGACGTCCCCGATGACGCTGACCTTCTTGCCGAGCGCCTGGAACAGGCCGGTGGCCTCGGCGACGGCCCGCGGGTAGGTGTCCTGGGAGTGGGACAGGGCGATGCGCGTGGCCGCGCGGTAGTCGAGGGCGAGGTCGAAGTAGACGACGTCGCCGTACTTCACGGAGGTCCGGCCGTCGGCGAGGACCAGCAGGCCCCCGCCGGGCAGCACCAGGCGGGTGCCGTTGTCCCCGGCTTCCTCGCGCACCTCGATCCCGGCCTCGCGGATCAGGTCGAGCAGGTCCGAGGCGGGCCCCAGGTCCCCCTCGGCGACCACGTACGCGGGCGGCTCGGCCGGCTCCGCGGTGTGCGGCTCGGGGCGCTCGGCGCCGTCACGGTAGTCGTACCAGCCCCGGCCGGTCTTGCGGCCGAGGCGGCCCGACTCGACCAGCCGGCGCTGGGCCAGGGAGGGGGTGAAGCGCACGTCCTGGAAGAAGGACCGCCACACCGAGTGGGTGACGGACTCGTTGACGTCCTGCCCGATGAGGTCGGTCAGCTCGAAGGCGCCCATCCGGAAGCCGCCCGACTCGCGCAGCACCGCGTCGATGGTGGCCGGATCGGCGCCCTGGCACTCGTACACCGCGAGGGCCTCGGCGTAGAAGGGCCGGGCGACGCGGTTGACGATGAAGCCGGGGGTGTCGGCGCAGGCGACCGGCGTCTTGCCCCAGGCGCGGGCCGTCTCGTACGCGCGCGTGGCGCAGGCGGCGTCGGTGGCGAACCCGGAGACGACCTCGACCAGCGGCAGCAGCGGCGCGGGGTTGAAGAAGTGCAGGCCCACGAAGCGGCCGGGGACGCGCAGGGCGCCGCCGATCGCGGTGACGGAGAGGGAGGAGGTGTTGGTGGCGAGCAGGCAGTCGTCGGAGACGACGTCCTCCAGTGCGCGCAGCAGTTCCTGCTTGACGTCGAGCCGCTCCAGGACCGCCTCGACCACCAGGGCGCAGTCGGCGAGGCCGGTGAGTTCGTCGACGGGCAGCAGGCGGGCGCGTGCGGCGTCCCGGTCGGCCGCGGTGAGCCGCTCCTTCTCCACCAGCCGGTCCAGCCGGGCGCCGATCGCGTCGGCCGCCTCCCGGGCCCGGCCGGGGACGGCGTCGTGGAGCCGCACGGGATGGCCCGCGACCAGCGCGACCTGGGCGATTCCCTGGCCCATGGTGCCGGTGCCGACGACGGCCACGGGGCTGCTGAGGTCGAGTGCTGTCATGTGCGCGATCCTCCCGCACGACGTTGTCCACAGATGCGGCGGTCCCCCTTGTCCCGACCGATCGTTCGGTTACCCTAACTCTGACCGCCCCTTCCCGCCCACGTTTCCCGCTCATCTTTCTGCCCGGTCCATGAACTCGACGAAGAGTTCCTGAGACGAGGAGTTGGTCCACCATGGCCGCCGAACTCACCGCGCACCAGCTGATCGCCCGGCACCGTCCCACCCTGGACCAGGCCCTGGAAGCGATCCGCACGCGTGCGTACTGGTCCCCGCACCCCGAGCACCCCAAGGCCTACGGGGAGAACGGCAGCCTGGACATGGCGGCGGGCAAGGCCGCCTTCGACGCCCTGCTCGGCACCCGCCTCGACCTCGACCAGCCCGGCACGGACGGCTGGGTCGACGGCGAGACCTCCCCGTACGGCGTCGAGCTGGGCGTGAGCTACCCGCACGCGGACCTCGACGTGCTGCTGCCGGCCATGAGGGCCGGGATGCGGGCCTGGCGGGACGCGGGCGCGGAGGCACGCGCGGTGGTCTGCCTGGAGATCCTCAAGCGGATCAGCGACCGGACGCACGAGTTCGCCCACGCGGTCATGCACACCTCCGGCCAGGCGTTCATGATGGCGTTCCAGGCGGGCGGCCCCCACGCGCAGGACCGCGGCCTGGAGGCGGTGGCCTACGCCTACGCGGAGCAGGTCCGCACGCCCGGCACCGCCCGGTGGACCAAGCCGCAGGGCAAGCGCGACCCGCTGGAGCTGACCAAGAGCTTCACCCCGGTGCCGCGCGGCATCGGCCTGGTCATCGGCTGCAACACCTTCCCGACGTGGAACGGCTACCCGGGTCTGTTCGCCTCCCTCGCCACCGGCAACGCGGTCCTGGTCAAGCCCCACCCGCGCGCGGTGCTGCCGCTCGCGCTCACGGTGCGGATCGCGCGCGAGGTGCTCACCGAGGCCGGCTTCGACCCCAACCTGGTCGCGCTGGCCGCCGAGCGGCCCGGCGAGGGCATCGCCAAGACGCTCGCGACCCGTCCGGAGATCCGGATCATCGACTACACCGGCTCGACGGAGTTCGGCGACTGGCTGGAGGCCAACGCCCGCCAGGCCCAGGTGTACACGGAGAAGGCCGGCGTCAACACGGTGCTGGTGGAGTCGACGGACGACTACCGGGGGATGCTCGCCAACCTGGCGTTCTCCCTGTCGCTGTACAGCGGCCAGATGTGCACCACCCCGCAGAACCTGCTGATCCCCCGGGACGGCATCACCACCGACCAGGGCCCGAAGTCCTTCGACGAGGTCGCCGCCGACCTGGCGAAGGCGGTCGACGGGCTGCTCGGCGACGACGCCCGCGCGAACGGCCTGCTGGGCGCGATCGTCAACCCGGAGGTCAGGGCCCGCCTGGAGGCCGCCGCCGGGCTCGGCGAGGTCGCCCTCGCCTCCCGCGAGATCGCCAACCCGGAGTTCCCGGACGCGGTGGTCCGCACGCCGGTGATCGTGAAGCTGGACGGTGCCAAGCCGGACGACGAGGCCGCCTACATGAGCGAGTGCTTCGGTCCGGTCTCCTTCGCCGTCGCGGTCGACTCGGCCGGTGACGCCGTGGAGCTGCTGCGGCGCACCGTCCGCGAGAAGGGCGCGATGACGGTCGGCGCGTACACGACCTCCCCGGAGGTCGAGGAGGCGGTGCAGGAGGTCTGCCTGGAGGAGGCGGCCCAGCTCTCCCTCAACCTCACCGGCGGGGTGTACGTCAACCAGACGGCCGCCTTCTCCGACTTCCACGGCTCCGGCGGCAACCCTGCGGCCAACGCGGCCCTGTGCGACGGCGCGTTCGTGGCCAACCGCTTCCGGGTGGTCGAGGTGCGCCGGGAGGCGTAGGACCGCCCGCGGGGGCGCGCTCAGGCGGGTGCGCCCCCGGTGGCGCTCCAGTGGTACAGCGTCATGGCCACACTGGTGGCGAGGTTGTAGCTGGAGACCTGGGGGCGCATCGGCAGCGCGATCAGGTGGTCGGCCCGCGCGCGCAGTTCCGGCGAGAGCCCGCTGCGCTCGGAGCCGAAGGCGAGCAGCGCGTCGTCGGGCAGTTCCGTCCCGCGGATGTCCTCGCCCTCCGGGTCGAGCGCGAAGACCGGGCCGGGCGGCAGCTCCCCCGCGGTCAGCCGCTCCACGGCGGTGGCGAAGTGCAGCCCGGCCCCGCCGCGCACGACGGTGGGGTGCCAGGGGTCGAGCGTGCCGGTGGTGACGACCCCGGTCGCCCCGAAACCGGCGGCCAGCCGGATCACGGCCCCGGCGTTGCCCAGGTTGCGCGGATTGTCCAGGACCACGACGGGAGCGGTGCGCGGGGCCCGGGCGAGCCTCTGGAGGTTGTCCGCACGGGAGGGGCGTACGGCCAGGGCGGCCACGGCGGTGGGGTGCGGGCGCGGGACGAGCGAGGCGTACGTCCCGTGCTCCACCTCGGTCAGCAGCGCCGCCAGGACGTCCCGGACGTCCGGGGCCAGCTCGTCGGCGAGGGCGAGCGCGGCGGCCCGGTCGGCGGTGACCGCGACCAGGACCTCCGCCCGGAAGCGCACGGCGTGCTTGAGGGCGTGGAAGCCGTCGAGCAGCACCGCGGTGTCGCTCTGCCGGTGCCAGAGGGCGACGGGATCGACGGGATCGGTCATGCCGTGCAGCCTACGTGCGCGGTGCCGGGGCCCCTCCGGGCGCGGGGGCCGACTCCGCCTCCGCGGCCCCCACCGCCTCCGCCCCGCCGTCCCGGGTGCCGTCGGCGCCGTCGGTGCGGGAGTCCGGGCGCCGCGGACCGGGGACGGACGGGCCGCCGCCGCCCGGACGCAGGCGGTCACGCGCACGTGCCGCCAGAGCGCCCAGGCGGCGCAGGAAGGACGTCGGCAGGAACACCGCGTCGGCCGCGAGCATCGCCAGGGAGAAGAAGGGCAGCCCGAGGACGACGGCGATCACCGCGTGCTCGGTCATCATGAGGGCCAGCAGGACGTTCTTGACCCGCCGGTTGAACAGCGTGAAGGGGAAGGCGACCTGCACGGCGACCGTCCCGTAGGTCACCACCATCACCAGGGTGCCGCTGGCCGACAGCAGGTCGGCGAGGCCCGGCCAGGGGGAGAAGTACTCCAGGTGCAGCGGGTAGTGGACCGCGGTGCCGTCCTGCCAGCGGGAGCCCTGCACCTTGTACCAGCCGGCCGTGGCGTAGATCAGGCACACCTCGGCCATGATCACCAGCAGGGCGCCGTTGTGCACGATGTTCGCGACCACGTCCAGCAGGATCCGCGGCTGCCCGGTCCCCGCGCGGCGTCCGACCAGCCACCACAGCGCCTGGGCCGTCCACACGGTCCACAGCAGCACCGGTACGAACCGGTCGCCGTCCATCCGGCCCGCCAGGGTCGCCACGAGCAGCAGGAAACCGAGCACGCCCCACAGCGCCGGACCGACCCGGTCCCGCGGCCGCTCCCCCCGCGCGCGTGCTGCGGCCTCGCGCCGTGCGCGCCGCGCGTCCAGTGACCAGACCCGGCCGCAGCGCGTGAACACCAGGTAGATCGACATCAGGTGCAGGACGTTGTCGCCGCCGTCCCCCATGAAGACGCTGCGGTTCTGCAGCGTCAGCACCCCCACCATGAACAGCACCGACGTGGTGCGGGTGCGCCAGCCCAGCAGCAGCAGGAAGCTCCACAGCACGGCGAGCGCGTAGACGGCCTCGAACCAGCCCCGGCCGTCCGTCCACAGCAGCGCGGTGAAGGCGCCGTTCGTCCCGACGAGCTGATCGGCGAGGTCCCGGCTCCAGGGGCCGTCGGGTCCGTACAGCTCGTGGCGGTGAGGGTACTCGCGCAGCAGGAACAGCAGCCAGGTCAGGCTGAAGCCGATGCGTATGACGGCGGTCTGGTGGGGGCCGAGCGCGGAGTCGGCGACCCGGGCGATGGCGCGGGAGACCGCCAGCGAGAAGCGGTTCACCCGACGCCTCCCCGGGCCTCGTCCTCCGGCACCGGCCACCAGGGCAGCGTGCGGTACACGGGCGTGGTGGAGACCTTCTCCCCGCTCCACTCCGGCGGCGGCACGTTGGTGGTGCGCGAGCGGACCTGGACCCGCTCGACGAGACCGCCCGGACCGGCCGCGTCCGCCCGGTCGAGGCGCAGCACCGTGATCCGGCGCAGGTACGACTCCGACAGCGCCCCGCGCAGGCCCACCGGGCGGTTGTCGTCGTCGTGCGTCGCGACGAAGAAGTCCCAGGCGCGCCGCAGCTCGTTCTGCTGGGTGTGGCTGGGCAGCGGGTTGCCGTCGATGGCCCGGCCGTCCTGCGCGGACAGGTCGTACCAGCCGGTGGTGCGCGCTCCCCCGTCCGCCGTCCGGATCTCGGCGCGCACCTGGACGGCGATGTTCTGCTGCAGCGGGTTCGGCGCGAACAGCTTCCAGTTCTGCTCGAACTCCGGGTAGATCCAGTTCTCGATCGTCCCGCTGTGCTTCTTGCTGACCGTGTTCGCGGGGGCCACGTGCAGGAACGTCATGCCGAGGTGCACACAGACCCCGACCGCGACCACCGCGAGCGCCATCGCGGCGCCGATCTGGTAGCGCAGGGAGAGGGCGGCCACACCGGTACGGGGCTCGGGGGGCGGACCGGCCGGGGAGCGTCCGGGTCCGTCGGCCGGGGCGCGCGGCGCGGGCGGGAGGCCCGCCGGAGCGCCGGGAACGGGCGGGGCCGCCCGGCGGCCCGGCGCGTCCGCCGGGTCGTCGGACGCGGGTGCGGGGCCGGGCAGGGCGCGGCGCGGGTCCGGCCCGCTCGGCCCGTGCCGGGCGCTCGAGCCCTCGTCGTACGCGTCCATGTCCGCCCTGTTCCTCGCTCCCGGGCCGCTCCCGGCCCGTCCGTCGCCGCCCTCGGCCGGCCGCCGGGGGGGGCGGCGTCCCGCTGCCGCGGCGGCGCGATCGCGCCGCCGCGGCGCGGCATGTCGCACGGAACGGTACTCAGGACCGCCCGCCCGGGCACAGTCCCGGGGAGCCACCCGTTCCGCGGCCGTGCCGCACGCGCGGCCGCGCACCGTCCTCCACAGGCGTTCCCCGCAGGTTATCCACAGCGGTTGACACCTCGCGGCGCCCGTCTCACCATGGAATCGCACGAACCGAACGATCGGTCGGGAGCGTGTTCCGAGAAGAGCCCAGGTCGAGGGGGACCCATGGCGACAGCAGCCGCCCGCGATACGACCCGCAGCCAGGCGTACGACGCACCGGACGGCGCCGCCGACACCGCCGAGTACGCGCGCGCCTTCGACGCGGCCGTCGCCGCCGACGAGCGGATCGAGCCGCGCGACTGGATGCCGGACGCCTACCGGGCGACGCTGGTCCGGCAGATCGCGCAGCACGCCCACTCCGAGATCATCGGCATGCAGCCGGAGGCCAACTGGATCACGCGCGCGCCCTCACTGCGCCGCAAGGCGATCCTGATGGCCAAGGTGCAGGACGAGGCCGGGCACGGCCTGTACCTCTACAGCGCCGCCGAGACCCTCGGCACCAGCCGCGACGAGCTGCTCGACAAGCTGCACTCCGGCCGCCAGAAGTACTCCTCGATCTTCAACTACCCCACGCTGACCTGGGCGGACGTCGGCGCGATCGGCTGGCTCGTGGACGGCGCCGCGATCACCAACCAGGTGCCCCTGTGCCGCTGCTCCTACGGCCCGTACGCGCGCGCCATGGTTCGCATCTGCAAGGAGGAGTCCTTCCACCAGCGCCAGGGCTACGAGCTGCTGCTGGCCCTGAGCAAGGGCACTCCCGAGCAGCACGCGATGGCGCAGGACGCGGTGGACCGCTGGTGGTGGCCGTCGCTGATGATGTTCGGCCCGCCCGACGACGAGTCCCAGCACTCCGCCCAGTCGATGGCCTGGAAGATCAAGCGGCACTCCAACGACGAACTGCGCCAGCGCTTCGTCGACATCTGCGTCCCCCAGGCCGAGTCCCTCGGCCTCACCCTCCCCGACCCGGACCTGAAGTGGAACGAGGAGCGCGGCCACTACGACTTCGGCCCGATCGACTGGACGGAGTTCTGGGAGGTCCTCAAGGGCAACGGCCCGTGCAACGAACAGCGGCTGACCCGGCGCAGGAGGGCCCACGAGGAGGGCGCCTGGGTCCGGGAGGCGGCAGCGGCCCACGCGGCCAAGCACACGAACGGCCAGACGGTCGAGACAGGAGCGGCGCGAGCATGACCCACACCGACTGGCCCCTGTGGGAGGTCTTCGTGCGCTCGCGCCGCGGACTGTCCCACACCCACGCCGGCAGCCTGCACGCGCCCGACGCGGAGCTCGCCCTGCGCAACGCCCGCGACCTGTACACCCGGCGCGGCGAGGGCGTCTCCATCTGGGTCGTGCCGTCGACCGCGATCACCGCCTCCTCGCCCGACGAGAAGGACCCGTTCTTCGAACCGGCCGCCGACAAGCCCTACCGGCACCCGACGTTCTACGAGATCCCCGAGGGGGTGCAGCACCTGTGACGACGACCCCCGCGAAGGACACCGCCCTCACGACCGCCGCGCTCGCCCTCGGCGACGACGCGCTGGTGCTCTCCCACCGCCTGGGCGAGTGGGCCGGCCACGCCCCCGTGCTCGAGGAGGAGGTCGCCCTCGCCAACATCGCGCTGGACCTGCTGGGCCAGGCCCGGGTGCTGCTGTCGATGGTGGGCGACGAGGACGAGCTGGCCTACCTGCGCGAGGAACGCGCCTTCCGCAACCTCCAGTTGGTGGAACAGCCCAACGGCGACTTCGCCCACACCATCGCCCGCCAGCTGTACTTCTCCACCTACCAGCACCTCCTGCACACCGAACTGGCCGCGGGCGACGGCCCGTTCGCACCACTGGCCGCCAAGGCCGTCAAGGAGGTCGCCTACCACCGCGACCACGCCGAGCAGTGGACCCTGCGGCTCGGGGACGGCACCGACGAGAGCCACACGCGGATGCAGCGTGCCGTGGACGCGCTGTGGCGCCACACCGGCGAGATGTTCCAGCCGGTCGAGGGCCTCGACGCCGACTGGACCGGCCTGGAGACGGCCTGGCTGGAGCGGATCACAGAGGTACTGCGCCGCGCCACGCTCACGGTGCCCGAGGGCCCGCGGACAGGGGCGTGGACGGCCGGCGCGGGCCGCCAGGGCCTGCACACCGAGCCCTTCGGCCGCATGCTCGCCGAGATGCAGCACCTGCACCGCAGCCACCCGGGGGCGACATGGTGACCACCACCCCGCTGGAGGCGGAGCTCCTGGAGCTCGCCGGTTCGGTACCCGACCCGGAACTTCCCGTTCTGACCCTGCGCGAACTGGGCGTCGTGCGCGCGGTGCACGCACGCGGTGCGGACTCCGTCGAGGTCGAGCTGACCCCGACGTACACCGGCTGCCCCGCCGTCGAGGCGATGAGCCTGGACATAGAGCGGGTGCTGCGCGAGCACGGGGTGCGCGAGGTCACCGTCCGCACGGTGCTCGCGCCCGCCTGGTCGACCGACGACATCACCGACGAAGGGCGCCGCAAACTCCGGGAGTTCGGCATCGCCCCGCCGCGCGTGCGGTCGGCGTCCGGACCGGTCCGGGTGGAGCTCGGACCGACCCGCACCCACGCGCCCGGTACCCACGGCACCCCGGGGGAAGAGGAGCTCGACCCCGTGCGCTGCCCGCACTGCGGGTCCGCCGAGACCGAACTGCTCAGCCGTTTCTCCTCCACCGCGTGCAAGGCCCTGCGCCGGTGCCTGGCCTGCCGCGAACCGTTCGACCACTTCAAGGAGTTGTGATGGCACGCTTCCACCGGCTCCGGGTGGCCGCGGTCGACCGGCTCACCGACGACTCCGTCGCCCTCACCCTCGCCGTCCCCCCGGACCTCCGCGAGGAGTACCGGTACGCGCCCGGCCAGCACCTGGCCCTGCGGCGCACCGTCGACGGCCAGGACATCCGGCGCACCTACTCCATCTGCTCCCCCGCGCCCGACGGCGAGGGACCGAGCACACTCCGGGTCGGCGTGCGGTTCGTCGAGGGCGGCGCCTTCTCGACGTACGCGCTGAAGGAGATCGACGTCGACGACGAGCTGGAGGTGATGACCCCGGCCGGCCGCTTCACGCTCCGTCCCGCACCCGGCCTGTACGCGGCGATCGTCGGCGGCAGCGGCATCACCCCGGTGCTGTCGATCGTCTCGACCCTCCTCGCGCGCGAGCCCCGCGCCCGCTTCTGCCTGATACGCAGCGACCGGACGTCCGCCTCGACGATGTTCCTGGAGGAGGTCGCCGACCTGAAGGACCGCTACCCCGAGCGGTTCCAGCTGGTGACGGTGCTCTCCCGGGAGGAACAGCAGGCGGGCCTGCCGTCCGGGCGGCTGGACCGGGAGCGGCTCACCGGGCTGCTGCCGGCGCTGCTGCCCGTGGAGCAGGTGGACGGCTGGTTCCTGTGCGGTCCGTACGGACTGGTCGAGGGGGCCGAGCGGGCCCTGCGCGGGCTGGAGGTCGCACGCTCCCGCATCCACGAGGAGATCTTCCACGTGGACGCCGGCACGGCACCGGCCGCGACGGCGCCGACCCCCGCCCACAGCACGGTCACCGCCCGGCTCGACGGACGCGGCGGCACCTGGCCCGTCCAGGCCGGCGAGTCCCTGCTGGAGACGGTGCTGCGCAACCGGCCCGACGCGCCCTACGCCTGCAAGGGCGGCGTGTGCGGGACCTGCCGCGCCTTCCTCGTCTCGGGCGAGGTGCGGATGGACCGCAACTTCGCGCTGGAGTCGGAGGAGACCGAGGCGGGTTACGTCCTGGCGTGCCAGTCCCATCCGGTGACGGAGAGAGTGGAACTGGACTTCGACCGCTGAGGGCCGCGCCCGGACTCCCGGGCGCGCCGGGACCGCCGGCGGGTCACAGCACGTGGCCGGGCTGTCCGTCGTCGGTCACGACGGGGCGGCCGGCGGCCTCCCACACCTGCATGCCGCCGTCCACGTTCACGGCGTCGATGCCCTGCTGGACCAGGTACATCGTGACCTGGGCCGACCGCCCGCCGGAGCGGCAGATCACATGCACCCGGCCGTCCTGCGGGGCGGCCTCGGTCAGCTCGCCGTAGCGGGCCACGAACTCGCTGATCGGGATGTGCAGCGCCCCTTCGGCGTGACCGGCCTTCCACTCGTCGTCCTCACGGACGTCCAGCAGGAAGTCGCCGTCCTCGAGGTCCGCGACCGCGACCGTGGGCACACCAGCTCCAGAACTCATGCCCCCGACGCTACCCGACCGGACGGGTCCGGGGCTCAGGCCAGCAGCTCCGCCAGCTCCGTCTCGCGTTCGGCCACCTGGGCCCGCAGCTGCTCGGCGATCTCCTCCAGCAGCCGGTCGGGATCGTCCTGGGCCAGGCGCAGCATCGCCCCGATGGCGCTCTCCTCCAGCTCCTTGGCGACCACCGTGAGCAGTTCCTTGCGCCGGGCCAGCCATTCGAGGCGGGCGTACAGCTCCTCGGCTGCGCTCGGGGCACGCTCGAGCTGCGGGCCGACGGCCCACTCCTCGGCGAGTTCGCGCAGTTCGGCCTCGTTCCCGCGGGCGTAGGCGGCGTTGACGCGGGTGATGAACTCCTCGCGGCGCTGCCGCTCCTTCTCCTCCTGCGCCAGGTCCGGGTGGGCCTTGCGGGCGAGGTCGCGGTAGAGCCTGCGGGCCTCCTCGCTGGGCCGTACCCGCTGCGGGGGCCGGACCGGCTGGTCCGTGAGCATGGCCGTGGCCTCCGGGAAGAGGCCGTCGCCGTCCATCCAGCCGTTCAGCAGCTCCTCGACGCCGGGGATCGGCATCAGCCGGGCACGCGCCTCGTCGGCACGGCGCAGGTCCTCGGGGTCGCCGGTGCGGGCGGCCCTGGCCTCCAGGATCCGGGCGTCCAGTTCCTCGAGGCGGGCGTACATGGGGCCGAGCTTCTGTTCGTGCAGCCGGGAGAAGTTCTCGACCTCGACGCGGAAGGTCTCCACGGCGATCTCGAACTCGATCAGCGCCTGCTCGGCGGTCCGTACGGCCTGCTCCAGCCGCTCCTCGGGCCGCGAGGCACCACCACCGTCCGGCGTCCGCGCACCGGCGCCGCCGCCACCCTGCTCACCTTCCGAGGTCGTCACCCGGACAGGGTAGGCCACCACCCGGGCTCACGGACCCCACGGCCGTCCGGGCCCCCTCCCGCGGGCCGTCTCCGGGTCCCCTCCACCTCACGCCCCCGCCTCCGCCGCGATCCGTCCCGACCGCACCGCCGTCAGCAGGTCCGCGTGGTCCGCCTCCGTGCGGTCGGCGTAGGCGACGGCGAAGGCCGCCACGGCCTCGTCCAGCTCGTCGTTCTTGCCGCAGTAACCGGCGATCAGCCGGGGGTCCGCGCTGTGGGAGTGGGCGCGGGCCAGGAGGGCGCCGGTCATGCGGGCGTAGTCGTCGATCTGGTCGGCGGCCAGTGCGGCCGGGTCGACGCTGCCCTTGCGGTTGCGGAACTGGCGCACCTGGAAGGGGCGGCCGTCGACCGTCGTCCAGCCCAGCAGGCTGTCGCTCACCACCTGCATCCGCTTCTGGCCCAGCACCACCCGCCTGCCCTCGTGGCCGGCCTCCGGGGCGTCGAAGCCGGCCGTCAGCAGATGCGGCACCAGGGCCGAGGGGCGGGCCTCCTTCACCTGCAGGACCAGGGGCTCCCCCCGGTGGTCGAGGAGCAGCACGACGTACGAGCGGGTGCCCACGCTGCCCGTGCCGACGACGCGGAACGCCACGTCGTGCACCGCGTGCCGGGCCAGCAGCGGGAGGCGGTCCTCCGGGAGCGTGCCGAGGTACTCCTCCAGGGAGACGGCCACCGCGGCGGCCTCGCCGTCCGGGACGCGGCGCAGCACCGGCGGCGCGTCGACGAAGCGGCGTCCGCCGTCCGCCGTCGCCTCGGTCGACTTGGCCGCGAAGCGGCCGCTGGTGTTCGCGCGGGCCTTCTCGGAGACCCGCTCCAGCGTGCCCAGCAGGTCGTGGGCGTCGGTGTGGGAGACCAGTTCCTCGTCCGCGATGGCGTTCCACGCGTCCAGTGCCGGCAGCCTGGACAGCAGCCGCATCGTGCGGCGGTAGGCGCCCACCGCGTCGTGGGCCGCCGCACGGCAGGTGTCCTCGTCCGCGCCGGCCTCCCGCCCCGCGAGCACCAGTGAGGCGGTGAGCCGCTTCAGGTCCCACTCCCAGGGGCCCGTCACCGTCTCGTCGAAGTCGTTCAGGTCGATGACCAGTCCGCCGCGCGCGTCGCCGTACAGGCCGAAATTCGCCGCGTGCGCGTCACCGCATATCTGGGCGCGTATCCGCGTCATGGGGGTGCGGGCCAGGTCGTACGCCATGAGGCCCGCCGATCCGCGCAGGAAGGCGAACGGTGTCGCGGCCATCCTGCCCACCCGGATCGGGGTCAGTTCGGGCAGCCGGCCGCGGCTGGACTCCTCGACGGCGCCGACCGCGTCGGGGCGGGAGGCGTCCAGGTCGAGGAGGGCGTGTGCGCTGCGCGGGATCCGGTCGCGCAGGGCCTTGCCCTCCGCCTTCGGGGCGCCCGCGGCCGGCCACTCGGCGAAGCCCGGCACACGCGGCAGCCGCCGCCCTTCCCCCGCCCCGCCCGGTCCGGCCTGCGCCGTCGTCCCCGCAACGCCCTCCGTCACAGCAACCGCCTCCCCCGTGCGCACGCCCACGCACCTGCGCGCGTGCCCCGCGACACGTCCCTCGGGCCCGGCGCCGACACGGACATCGGCGCAGGGCATGACATCAACCGTGCCGACCGTACAACCGGTGGCCGGAACGCGTCAGTCCCTGTGGACGACTCCCCCGCCCTCACGCCCGCAGGTAGGCCAGGACCGCCAGGACCCTGCGGTGGGTCTCGTCCGCCGGGGGCAGGTCCAGCTTGGTGAGGATGCTGCCGATGTGCTTGCCCACGGCCGCCTCCGACACCACGAGCTCCCGGGCGATCGCGCCGTTCGACTTCCCCTCCGCGACCAGCGCCAGCACCTCCCGCTCGCGCGGGGTGAGCCGTTCCAGCGGGTCGCGGCGCCGGCGCAGCAGCTGCCGCACCACCTCCGGGTCGACGACGGTGCCGCCGTCCGCGACCTCGCACAGCGCCTCGACGAACTCCTCGACCTGGCCGACGCGGTCCTTCAGCAGGTAGCCGACGCCCGTTCCGTCACCCGAGTCCAGCAGTTCGGAGGCGTACGTCCGCTGCACGTACTGGCTCAGCACCAGCACGGGGAGCGTGGGCCGCCGCTCCCGCAGCCGCACCGCCGCGTGCAGCCCCTCGTCCTGGAAGCCGGGCGGCATGCGGACGTCCGTCACGACGATGTCGGGGGTGTGCTCCTCGACCGCGGCGACCAGCGCCTCCGCGTCGCCGACGGCCGCGACGACCTCGTGCCCGCAGCGGTCGAGCAGGCCGATGAGCCCTTCCCGCAGCAGCACGCCGTCCTCCGCCAGCACTACGCGGAGCGGTCGGTCAACTCGCAGGGCGCACAAGGGATCTCCACACGCAACAGGGTCGGGCCGCCCACCGGACTGGACAGGGAGAGTCTGCCATCCAGCACCGACACCCGGTCCGCGAGTCCCACCAGTCCGCTGCCGGCCGTGGTCCCGTCCCCGGACCCGACCCCGGCTCCGTCCCCGGACCCGACCCCGGCTCCGTCCCCGGACCCGACCCCGGCTCCGTCCCCGGACCCGACCCCGGCTCCGGCTCCGGTCCCGACCCGTGCACCGCCCCGGCCGTCGTCGGACACCTCCAGGAACAGACGGCCGTCCCGGTGCCCGCCGCTCACCCGCGCCCGACGGGCCCCGCTGTGCTTGGCGACGTTCGCCAGCGCCTCGCACACCACGAAGTACGCGGCGGCCTCCACCGCCTGGGGCAGCCGGCCGGACAGCTCCAGCTCCACGTCGACGGGCACGGCCGAGCGGTCGGCGGCGTCGGCGACGGCGGCCTCCAGGCCGTAGTCGGCGAGGACCTTGGGATGGATGCCGTGGATGAGCTCGCGCAGCTCCTCCAGCGCCCTGCCCGCCTCCTCGTGGGCCTTGGCGAGCTGATCGGCGAGCGGGCCGGGCGGCGCGTCCAGGCGGGCCAGACCCAGCGTCATCGTCAGCGCCACCAGCCGCTGCTGGGCCCCGTCGTGCAGATCGCGTTCGATGCGCCGCCGCTCCGCCTCGAAGGCGTCGACCAACCGCACGCGGGAACGGGTCAGTTCGACCACCCTGGCGTCCAGGTCCCCGCCGCGCGGGGCGATCAGCAGCCGGGTCAGCTCGGCGCGTGCGCCGGCGGCCACCCCCAGGACGTAGGCGCCGAGGGCCGTCAGCAGCAGCCCCAGCACGGCGGCCGCGAACGCCGTCGGCCAGGTGGTGACCGTCCACAGCTTGAGCACCTTGGCCTCCCGGCCGTCCCCGGCCGTGGCCATCAGCAGCGGGGTGGCGACCGTGCCCAGCGGCAGGAGCAGGCCGACCGTGAGCGCGAGGGCGTCGACCGGCCACAGCAGGACCGCGCACAGCAGGGCGTGACCGAGCTCCCGCCAGGTGGCCCGTTCCCGCACCCGGGTGACCAGCCACGCCCACAGGCCGGGGGCGGCGGGCGGCCGGTGCGGGTCGGGCGCCGGGTCCCGGTCGACCAGGCGCAGCCGGAGCCGCTCCAGCCGGGCCACCGGGACGCCCGCGAGGGCCGTCGCGCACAGCAGCGGCAGTCCCACCAGCGCGAGCGCGAGCACACCGCCGACCGCCACCGAGGCCACGAGACCCACGAGGACGACGACTCCGCTCACCACGCCGGTGAGCAGGTACCCGGCCGAGCGCCACGGCCACGGCGACAGCGGGTAGCCGGGGCGGGCCATGGCCTGCCAGGGATTGCGGGGCCGGGGGCGGGTCATCGGCTGCATGCGGATCACCGTAGGAGCCCGCGCCACCCGGATCCATCGGCCCAGGGGGAGAACCCGGGGTATGCCTGGCCCTACCCCAGGTCTCGCCCCTGCCGTACTGCGCCGACCGGCCCCCGACCGGTTTCGTGGAGCCGCACGACCGGCCCGGAACGGCCGGACCGAAGTGGACGGACGGGCAGATGGGCAGGGAAGTGGGGGAACACATGGACCAGACGGGCCGGAGGAGCCAGAGGGGTCAGAGAGTCCCGAGGGCTGAGAGGGACCAGAGGAACGAGGGAGACCGGAGGAACCGGAGAGACCAGGGGAACCAGGCAGACCGGAGGAACCGCGACGCGGTCACCCTGCGCCGCGTGAGCCGCCGGTACGGATCGGGGGACAGCGCGGTGACGGCGCTCGACGACGTGACCCTCTCCCTCCCCCGGGGCACCTTCACCGCCGTCATGGGCCCCTCCGGCTCGGGCAAGTCGACCCTCCTGCAGTGCGCCGCCGGCCTGGACCGGCCCACGTCGGGCTCGGTCACCGTGGGCGACACCGAACTGACCGGGCTGAACGAGACCGGGCTGACCCTGCTGCGCCGCGAACGGATCGGATTCGTCTTCCAGTCGTTCAACCTGCTGCCGTCGCTGACCGCCGAGCAGAACGTGGCGCTGCCGCTGCGCCTGGCCGGCCGGCGCGTGCCCCGGGCCCGGGTCCGCGAGGTGCTCCGGCAGGTCGGTCTCGGTGAGCGGGCCCGGCACCGGCCGACGGAGATGTCCGGCGGCCAGCAGCAGCGCGTGGCCCTGGCCCGCGCCCTGATCACCCGCCCCGAGGTGCTGTTCGGCGACGAGCCGACCGGCGCCCTGGACTCGCGGACCGGTCGCGAGGTGCTGGCTCTGCTGCGCGGCATGGTCGACCGCGAGGGCCAGACGGTCGTCATGGTGACGCACGACCCCGTCGCCGCCTCCTTCGCGGACCGGGTGGTCTTCCTCGTCGACGGCCGGATCGACGGCGAACTCGCCGGAGCGGGCGCCGACGCCATCGCCGCCCGCATGACCGGGCTGGAGGGCGCGCCGTGCTGAGCGTCGCCCTGCGCACCCTGCGCACCCGCCGGGTCACCTTCGCCGGCAGCTTCGTCGCCCTGGCGCTGGGCGTCGCGCTGCTCGCCGTCATGGGCCTGGTCCTCGCCTCCTCGCTGGACGCGCCCGAGCGGCGTCCGGAGCGGTTCGCGGCCGCGCCGGTCGTGGTCAAGGGGCAGGACACCCTGCGCGTGCCGACCCCGATCGGCGACCGCACGCAGAAGCTCGCCCGGCCGCGGGCCGTGCCCGCCGCGACCGTCGCGGAGCTGGAGCGGCTCGGCGCCGTCGTGCCGGACCGGTCCTTCGCCGTACGGGCGGCGGGCGGGCCGGGTGATCTGGTGGGCCACCCCTGGTCCACGGCCGCGTTCGCCCCGTACGAGATCGAGGCGGGACGTGCCCCCCGCGCCGCCGGCGAGGTCGTGATCACCGGCGACTGGGCGGAGCCCGGCCGGAGCGTGCGCACCGACCGCGGCACCGTGCGGGTCGTCGGCACCGTCGCCGACCGCGGTTTCGAGCACGCCGTCTTCTACACCGACGCGCAGGCGGCCCGGCTGTCCCCCGTCTCCGTCCAGCTGGTGGTCGACGCCGACCCGGCGGACGTACGGGACGCGGTGCGCGGCAGCGGCGCCGAGGTGCTGACCGGGAGCGCGCGCCGGTACGCCGAAGCCGACCCCGACCGGGACGTCGAGGCGCTGACCGCGATGAACGCCCTGTTCGGCACGGCCGGCGGCGTCACCGCCTTCGTGTCGGTGTTCGTGGTGGCCTCCACCTTCGCCTTCGCCGTCGCCCAGCGGCGCCGCGAGTTCGGCCTGCTGCGCACCGCCGGCGCCACGCCCGGCCAGATCCGCCGGACGGTGTTCGCCGAGGCCGCGCTGGTCGGTGTCCTCGCGTCGGCCGCCGGCTGCGTGCTCGGCGCCCACGGCGCTCCGGTACTGGTCGAGCGGGTGGTCGACGGCGGCCTGGCACCGTCCTGGTTCACCGTCGGCGACCACACCTGGCCGTACCACGCGGCCTTCTGGACGGGCCTGCTCGTCGCCCTGTGCGGCGCGGTGGCCGCCTCCTGGCGGGCGGGCCGGACCGGGCCCGCCCAGGCGCTGCGCGAGGCGTCGGCGGACACCGGGGCGATGCCCCGGGGCCGCCTGCTGTTCGGCGCGGGCCTGCTGCTGACCGCCGTGGTGACCCTCGGCACCGCGCTGGCCGGTGACCCGGGCGACCTGCTGCAGCGCAAGACGTACGTGAGCCGGCCGATGCTGCTGATCACCGCGGTCGCGCTGCTCGCGCCGGTCGTGGTGCGCCCGCTGACCCGGCTGCTCGCCTGGCTGCCCGCCCGGCTGCCGGGCGCCGGCGGCATGCTGGTCCGGGAGAACGCCGCCGCGGGGGTGCGCCGCACCGCCTCGGTCGCGGCCCCGGTCCTGGTCACGGTCGCCCTCACGGGCTCCCTGCAGGGCGCCACCGCGACGCTGGACGAGGCGAAGGCGGCCGAGACGCGGGAGCGGACCGCCGCCGCCTTCGTCGTCACCGCCCCGGGCGGCACGGGATTCGACGCGCGGACGCTCGACGGGCTGCGCGCCGTGCCCGGCGCCGAGGTGTCCGCGACCGCGACGAGCGCCGTGTATGTCCTCGAGGAGGGTGTGGCCCTCGTCAGGTCCGAGGCCCGTGCCGCCGGGCCCCGGGCGCTGGCGGCCACCACGCGCCTGCCGCTGGCCGCCGGCCGGGTGGCCGACCTCGACGACGGCTCGATCATCGTCAACGAGGAGTGGGAGCGGCACACCGTGGGGGAGCGGGTGCGTGTGTGGCTCGGCGACGGCACGGAGAAGACGCTGCGGATCGCCGCGGTCATGACCACCGGCACCGGTGACAACGGCGTCTACGTCACCCCGGCCAACGCTCCCGGCGCGGCCGTCGACCGGGTCGACGTCGCGCTCGCGGACGGGGCCGACGCCGGTGCCGTGGCCGCCGGGCTGCGCGAGGCGGTGCGTTCCGCCGGCGGGGAGGTGCTCACCCGGGACCGGTGGGTCGCGGCCGCCTCGCCCGGGACCGACCGCACGGCCCGGCTCGGCTTCCTGCTGGTGCTCGGCATCGCCCTGCTGTACACCGGGATCTCCCTGGTGAACACGATGGTCATGGCGACCTCCGACCGGGTGCGCGACCTGGCCGTGCTGCGGCTGGCCGGGGCCACCCGCGGACAGGTGCTGCGGCTGGTCGGGGCCGAGGCCCTGACGGTGGTCGCGGTCGGCGGGCTGCTGGGCCTCCTGGTCGCCGGGCTCAACCTGGCCGGGATGTGGGCCGCGCTGGATCTGCTGTCGGCTCCGGCCGTCCTCGCGCCGCCCTGGGCGGAGCTCGGCGTCGTCACGGCCGCCTGCGCCCTGCTCGCCGTGGTGTCCGCCGTCGTCCCCGCCGCTCTCGCCCTGCGGCGCCGCGCGGTGGAGTCGGCCGGCGTACGGGAGTGACGGTCTCTCCCGGACGCCCCTCGCCGATCCTCGAGGGTCCTCGCCGATCCTCGAGGGTCCTCACCGGCCCTCGGCGGTCCTCACCGCCCCCGGCGGCAAAAACGATCATGAGATGTTCCTCACAGCGACGGCCGTCACTCCCGCCCCGGACATGCGGAACGGGCGGCATCCGATGGATGCCGCCCGTCCGACGGTGTGCGCGAGGGGGGAGTTGAACCCCCACGCCCTTGCGGGCACTGGAACCTGAATCCAGCGCGTCTGCCTATTCCGCCACCCGCGCATTGGGTGTGTCCTCGAGCCCCGCCCCCTTGGGGCCCGGCGCCTTCCGACATCCAGAACATTAGCACGCCGGCCAGGGTGGATTCACATCCCTTTCCCCGGCCCCCGCCCCCACCTGCCCTGAGCAGCGCCCCCGGGCCCGCCGGCCCCGCCCCCGGCCCGCCCTCGTCCCGGCCGGCCGGGGGCGGGTGCCGCCCCCGCTCGCGTACCGGCCGGAACTTCATCTCGTATCAACCTCGTACCGGTGGCCCTCGTCTCCCCGGGAGCCGGACGGAGTCCACAGCCGGGTGCGGGACACTGGTCTGTGGCCCCCTCTACGATCCATGGCAGAACGACGCGCACCAGCACGGCCGAAGGAGTTCGAAGAGGAGTCCCGGAGGGAACCTCGTCAGGCGTCGACACCCGTCGACGGGGCGGACAGGGGGAACCAGCCGATCGGGCGGCGCGTGGATACGATCAGTAAGCAGTACCAGGTAAACGGTGCACGACACGGTGCACGGGGCAGTACACAGGACGGCAGCGACGGAGGAGGTGCCCCATGGGAGTCCTGAAGAAGTTCGAGCAGCGTCTCGAAGGTCTGGTCAACGGCACCTTCGCCAAGGTGTTCAAGTCCGAGGTGCAGCCCGTGGAGATCGCGGGAGCGCTCCAGCGGGAGTGCGACAACAACGCCACCATCTGGAACCGCGACCGCACCGTCGTCCCCAACGACTTCATCGTCGAGCTGAGCACCCCGGACTTCGAGCGGCTCAGCCCGTACTCCGGCCAGCTCGGCGACGAGCTGGCCGGCATGGTGCGCGACTACGCCAAGCAGCAGCGCTACACCTTCATGGGTCCCATCAAGGTCCACCTGGAGAAGGCCGAGGACCTCGACACCGGCCTGTACCGGGTGCGCAGCCGTACGCTCGCCTCCTCCAGCAGCCAGTCGCCCGGCCCCGCGGGTCCCGTCGGCGCCCCGCCGGCCGGCCGCGCCGGCGGCTACGGCTACCCGCCGGCCGCCCCCGCGGGCGCCCCGCCCATGCCGTCCGCGCCGCCGCCCGGGGGCCGCGGCGGTTACGGTTACCCGCAGCCCGCGGGCGGCCAGCGGCCCCCCGCCGCGCCCGCCCCCACCGGGCGCGCGCGCTACTGGATCGAGATCAACGGCACCCGCCACCAGATCTCCCGCGCCACGCTGGTGCTGGGCCGCAGCACCGACGCCGACGTGCGGATCGACGACCCCGGCGTCTCCCGCCGGCACTGCGAGATCCGGACCGGAACGCCCTCGACGATCCAGGATCTCGGATCCACCAACGGCATCGTGGTGGACGGGCAGCACACCACCCGCGCTACGCTCCGCGACGGCTCGCGGATCGTCGTGGGCAGCACCACCGTTATCTATAGGCAAGCCGAAGGGTGAAGCGGGGGCAATGTCAGAGCTGACCCTCACGGTCATGCGGCTGGGGTTCCTGGCCGTTCTGTGGCTGTTCGTGATCGTGGCCGTGCAGGTCATCCGGAGTGACCTGTTCGGGACCCGCGTCACCCAGCGCGGATCACGACGGGACGCCGGCCGGCCGCAGCAGGCCGCCCGGCAGGCGCCTCCGCCGCAGCGCCAGCAGTCCGGCGGCCGCCGCGGCCGGAACACCCCCACCAAGCTGGTCGTGACCGAAGGAACCCTCACCGGCACCACCGTCGCGCTCCAGGGCCAGACCATCACCCTGGGCCGGGCGCACGACAGCACCATCGTGCTGGACGACGACTACGCCTCCAGCCGCCATGCCAGGATCTACCCGGACCGCGACGGCCAGTGGATCGTCGAGGACCTGGGCTCCACGAACGGCACCTACCTGGACCGGACCCGGCTGACGACCCCCACACCGATCGCGCTGGGTGCGCCGATCCGCATCGGCAAGACCGTCATCGAGCTGCGGAAGTAGTACGACAATGAGCGAGCGGAGCGAGCACGCAGTGGGGGTCCCCCGCCAGGGTCCCGGCGCGCTCCCGACCGGAGGGTGGGCAGTGTGGCTCGACACGACCGGCTGTACCCGGAGCCGACGGGCGAGGTGCGCATGAGTCTGTCCCTGCGCTTCGCCGCCGGATCGCACAAGGGGATGATCCGGGAGGGCAACGAGGACTCCGGTTACGCCGGGCCGCGCCTGCTCGCCATCGCCGACGGCATGGGCGGCGCCGCCGCCGGAGAGGTCGCCTCCTCCGAGGCGATCTCCACCATCGTCGCCCTCGACGACGACGTCCCCGGCTCCGACCTGCTCACCTCGCTCGGCACCGCCGTCCAGCGGGCCAACGACCAGCTGCGCATGATGGTCGAGGAGGACCCCCAGCTCGAGGGCATGGGCACCACCCTGACCGCCCTGCTGTGGACCGGTCAGCGCCTCGGCATGGTGCACGTCGGCGACTCCCGCGCCTACCTCCTGCGCGACGGCGTCCTCACCCAGATCACCCAGGACCACACCTGGGTGCAGCGCCTGGTCGACGAGGGCCGGATCACCGAGGAGGAGGCGACCACCCACCCCCAGCGGTCCCTGCTCATGCGGGCCCTCGGCAGCGGCGACCACGTCGAGCCCGACCTGTCCATCCGCGAGGTCCGGGCCGGCGACCGGTACCTGATCTGCTCCGACGGACTGTCCGGCGTGGTCTCCCACCAGACCCTGGAGGAGGCCCTGGCCAGCTACCAGGGCCCCCAGGAGACCGTGCAGAACCTGATCGAGCTGGCACTGCGCGGCGGCGGCCCCGACAACATCACCGTGATCGTCGCCGACGTCCTGGACCTCGACACCGGGGACACCCTCGCCGGGCAGCTGTCCGACACCCCGGTCGTGGTGGGCGCCGTCGCCGAGAACCAGAACCAGCCGAACGACAACGGCATCATGCAGACCCCGGCCGGCCGCGCCTCCGGTCTCGGCCGCCGGCGCCCGGAGGGCGGCGGCGGCGAGTTCGGGCCGCCCGGCAGCGGCGACATCACCGGCTTCATCCCCACCGACGGCTTCGACTACGGCGACGACGACTTCGTCAAGCCCCGCAAGGACCGCAGGTGGCTCAAGCGGTCCGTCTACGGCCTGCTCGCCCTCGCCGTCCTCGGCGGCGGCCTGTACGGCGGCTGGCGCTGGACGCAGACGCAGTACTACGTCGGCACCAACGACGAGCACGTCGCGCTGTACCGGGGCATCAGCCAGGACCTGGCCTGGGTCTCGTTGTCGGAGGTGGTCAAGGACCACCCCGAGATCGAACTCAAGTACCTGCCGCCCTACCAGCGGAAGCTGGTCGAGGCGACCATCGCCGAGGGCGACCTCGAGGGCGCCCGCGCGAAGATCGAGGAACTGTCCGTCCAGGCCTCCGCGTGCAGGAAGCAGGCGGAGCGGCGCGCCGCCGAGAGCGAGAACAACGCGAAGACCGGTGAGGGCGAGGCCGGGGGCACCACGGGAACCACTCCCGCCTCCTTCACGTCCAAGGCATCACCGACGCCGAACCCCTCGGGCTCGACGAAGGCTCCACAGCAGTCCACGCCCCCGTCCACCACCGCACCCACTTCCAACCCCGGCCCCAGCCTCTCGGAACAAGAGCAGAAGGTCGTCTCGCTGTGCGGTAAGCAGCAGTAGGCAAGCCGTGAGAGGCCCTGTCACACGATGAGCAGTACAACCAATCCGTCGACGCACCACACGTCCACGATCGGCGCGATCGGCGCGCCCAGCCGCCGCAACACCGAGCTCGCGCTCCTGGTCTTCGCCGTCGTCATCCCGGTCTTCGCCTACGCCAACGTGGGACTCGCCCTCAACGACGAGGTACCCGCCGGGCTGCTGAGCTACGGCCTGGGCCTCGGCCTGCTGGCGGGCGTCGGCCACCTCGTCGTACGGAAGTTCGCCCCGTACGCGGACCCGCTGCTGCTGCCGCTGGCCACCCTGCTCAACGGGCTCGGGCTCGTCGCCATCTGGCGGCTCGACCAGTCCGAGCTGCTGCAGTCGATCAAGCAGGCGGGCACGGCCGCGCCCCGGCAGCTCATGTACACCGCGATGGGCATCGCCCTGTTCGTCGCCGTGCTGTTCTTCCTCAAGGACCACCGCGTCCTGCAGCGCTACACCTACATCTCCATGCTGGGCGCGCTGGTCCTGCTGCTGCTCCCGCTGGTGCCGGGCCTCGGCCGGAACATCTACGGCGCCAAGATCTGGATCCAGGTCGGTTCCTTCTCCATCCAGCCCGGTGAGTTCGCCAAGATCGTCCTGGCGATCTTCTTCGCCGGCTACCTGATGGTGAAGCGCGACGCGCTCGCGCTGGCCAGCCGCCGCTTCATGGGCCTGTACCTGCCGCGCGGCCGCGACCTCGGCCCGATCCTCGCCGTCTGGGCGATGTCGATCCTCATCCTGGTCTTCGAGACCGACCTCGGCACCTCGCTGCTGTTCTTCGGCATGTTCGTGATCATGCTGTACGTCGCCACCGAGCGGACCAGCTGGATCGTCTTCGGTCTGCTGATGTCCGCCGCCGGCGCCGTCGGCGTGGCCTCCTTCGAGCCGCACATCCAGCAGCGCGTCGACGCCTGGCTCGACCCGATGCGGGAGTACACGCTCTCCCGCGAGGGCGTCGTCGGCCACTCCGAGCAGGCCATGCAGGCCCTGTGGGCCTTCGGCTCCGGCGGCACCCTCGGCACCGGCTGGGGCCAGGGCCACTCCGACCTCATCCGGTTCGCCGCCAACTCCGACTTCATCCTCGCCACCTTCGGCGAGGAGCTCGGCCTGGCCGGCGTCATGGCGCTGCTCCTGCTGTACGCGCTGATCGTGGAGCGCGGCGTGCGCACCGCCCTCGCCGCCCGCGACCCGTTCGGCAAGCTGCTCGCCATCGGCCTGTCCGGCGCCTTCGCGCTCCAGGTCTTCGTCGTCGCCGGCGGCGTCATGGGCCTGATCCCGCTGACCGGCATGACGATGCCGTTCCTGGCGTACGGAGGTTCCTCCGTCATCGCCAACTGGGCGCTGATCGGCATCCTGATCAGGATCAGTGACACCGCCCGACGCCCGGCGCCCGCCCCCGCCGCCAACCCCGACGCCGAGATGACCCAGGTGGTCCGCCCGTGAACAAGCCCCTGCGCCGGATCGCGATCTTCTGTGGCCTGCTCGTCCTCACCCTGCTCATCCGGGACAACTGGCTGCAGTACGTCCAGGCCGACGAGCTGAGGACCGACGAGCACAACCGCCGCGTCGCCATCGAGCGGTACGCCTCCCCGCGCGGCGACATCATCGTCGGCGGCGAGCCCATCACCGGGCACACGACCACCGAGGGCGACTTCAAGTACAAGCGCACCTACAAGAACGGCGCCATGTGGGCGCCGGTCACCGGCTTCGTCTCGCAGGCCTTCGGCGCCAACCAGCTGGAGTCCATCGAGGACGGCATCCTCACCGGCAACGACGACCGCCTCTTCTTCCGCAACACGCTCGACATGCTCACGGGCAAGAAGAAGGAGGGCGGCAACGTCGTCACCACGCTCAACGCCGCCGCGCAGAAGGCCGCGTACAACGGCCTGAAGGCACAGGGGGGCAAGGGCTCCGTCGTCGCCATCGAGCCGTCCACCGGCAAGATCCTCGCGCTGGCCTCCTTCCCCTCCTACGACCCGTCCACGATCGCCGGCGACGACGCCTCGGACGCCAAGGCGTGGAAGGACCTCCAGAAGAAGAACAACCCCGACGACCCGATGCTCAACCGGGCCCTGCGCGAGGTCTACCCGCCCGGGTCCACCTTCAAGGTCGTCACCGCCGCGGCCGCGCTGGAGTACGGCAAGTACACCTCGGCGGACGAGAGGACCGACACGCCGCTGCCGTGGATCATGACCGGCACCAGGACCGAGCTGAAGAACGACGGTGACCTGCCCTGCGAGGACGCCACCCTGCGCGAGGCGCTGCGCGTGTCCTGCAACACCGTCTTCGGCAAGGTCGGTTCCGAGATCGGCAACGACAAGATGCTGGAGATGGCCAAGAAGTTCGGCTTCACCGAGGAGCAGTTCACCCCGGTCCGCTCCAGCGCCTCGGTCTTCTCCGAGGACATGGCCCCCTCGGAGGTCGCCCTGTCCTCCATCGGCCAGTTCAACACCGCCGCGACCCCGCTGCAGATGGCCATGGTCACCGCCGCCATCGCCAACAACGGCACGCTGATGAAGCCGTACATGGTCGACGAACTCCAGGCCCCGAACCTCGACACCATCGAGAAGACGGACCCGGAGGAGATGAGCAGGCCGATGTCGGCGAAGAACGCGCAGATCCTGCAGTCGATGATGGAGACGGTCGTCGAGGAGGGCACCGGCGGCAACGCCCGCATCCCCGGCGTCACCGTGGGCGGCAAGACCGGTACCGCCCAGCACGGCGTGGACAACAAGGAGAACCCCTACGCCTGGTTCATCTCCTACGCCAAGGGCGACGACGGCAGCTCGCCGGTGGCCGTCGCGGTCGTGATCGAGGACGAGGACGCCGTGCGCGGCGACATCTCCGGTGGCGGCCTCGCCGCGCCGATCGCCAAGAGCGTGATGGAGGCGGTCCTCAAGAGCAAGCAGTGACCCTGCTCACGTCTGCTTCACATCGGTGCACGTTGCGGTACCGGTCCTGTATCGGCTGACGCACTTGGCCAGGTCACACAAAAAGAGCCGGGTACGGTAGGCCCGGACGGCAGCCTCCGGCGGCACGCGTGTGCCGCCCGGGACCGACGGAGAGGGCTGGTAGGTAGCTATGGAAGAGCCGCGTCGCCTCGGCGGCCGGTACGAGCTGGGCCCGGTGCTCGGCCGTGGTGGCATGGCGGAGGTTTACCACGCGCATGACACCCGGCTCGGACGCCAGGTGGCGGTGAAGACGCTGCGCGCGGACCTCGCACGCGACCCGTCCTTCCAGGCCCGGTTCCGCCGGGAGGCCCAGTCGGCCGCCTCGCTCAACCATCCCGCGATCGTCGCGGTCTACGACACGGGCGAGGACTACATCGACGGGGTGTCCATCCCGTACATCGTCATGGAGTACGTCGACGGCTCCACGCTCCGCGAGCTCCTGCACAGCGGCCGCAAGCTGCTGCCGGAGCGGGCCATGGAGATGACCATCGGCATCCTCCAGGGCCTGGAGTACGCCCACCGCAACGGCATCGTCCACCGCGACATCAAGCCGGCCAACGTCATGCTGACGCGCAACGGCCAGGTCAAGGTGATGGACTTCGGCATCGCCCGTGCGATGGGCGACTCCGGCATGACGATGACGCAGACCGCCGCCGTCATCGGCACCGCGCAGTACCTCTCGCCGGAGCAGGCCAAGGGCGAGCAGGTCGACGCGCGCTCCGACCTGTACTCCACCGGCTGCCTGCTGTACGAGCTGCTGACCGTCCGCCCGCCCTTCGTGGGCGACTCCCCGGTCGCGGTCGCCTACCAGCACGTGCGGGAGGAACCGCAGGCGCCGAGCGTCTTCGACCCCGAGATCACGCCCGAGATGGACGCGATCGTGCTGAAGGCGCTGGTCAAGGACCCCGACTACCGCTACCAGTCGGCCGACGAGATGCGCGCCGACATCGAGGCCTGCCTCGACGGCCAGCCGGTCGCGGCCACCGCGGCGATGGGCGTCGCGGCGGGCTACGGCGGTTACCCCGACGACCAGCCGACGACGGCCCTGCGCTCGGACGCCGGCCCCGGCGCCGCCGCCGCGACGACGATGCTGCCGCCCATGAACCCGGACGACGGCGGCTACGGCTACGACGACCGCCCCGACCGGCGCCGCCAGGCCCCACGGAAGAACAACACCTCGACGATATTGCTGGTCGTGGCGGGTGTCCTGGTCCTGATCGGCGCGATCCTGATCGGCCGCTGGGCCTTCAGCGGCAACGGCGGCGTGGGCAACGACACCGTCGCGACCCCGAACTTCGTGGGCGAGACGAGGGAGGACGCCGAGAGGCAGGCCGTCAACGCCGACCTGAAGCTCACCTTCGAGGAAAAGCCCTGCGAGGAGCAGCCCAAGGGCAAGATCTGCGACCAGAACCCGGAGCAAGGCACCAAGGTCGACAAGCAGTCCACCGTCGAGCTGGTGGTGTCGACCGGGGCGCCGAAGGTCGAGGTCCCGGACGTCGAGGGGCTCACCTTCGCCGAGGCGGAGGAGGCCCTGAAGGAGAAGGGCTTCGAGGTCGAGAAGCAGGCCCAGGAGTCCACGCAGACACCGGACACGGTGCTCTCCCAGGACCCCGCGGGCGGCACCTCGAAGCAGAAGGGCTCGACCGTCACCCTCACGGTCGCCCGGGAGACGGCCCAGGTGACCGTCCCGAGCCTGCTGGGCAGCACCCCCGAGGAGGCCAGGACGCTGCTGGAGTCGAAGGGCCTGGTGCTCGGCGCCCAGACGCAGGAGGAGTCCACGGCCCAGCCCGAGGGGAAGATCTTCGAGCAGAGCTTCGCCCCGGGCACGGACGTCGACCGCGGCAGCACGGTCACCGTCAAGGTCGCCAAGGCGCCGGTGAACGAGAAGTTCGCGATGCCCAAGGTGACCCAGATGACGGTCGGCCAGGCCAAGCAGGTCCTCGCCCAGGCGGGCCTGCAGCTCGAGAGGGTCCAGGGCGCGGGCGACGACAACGCCATCGTGTTCGGGAGCAACCCGCCCGAGGGGCAAGAGGTGAAGAAGGGCGACAAGGTCACCCTGTTCGCCGCCGGCCAGCAGGGCGGCAACAACGGCAACAACGGCAACAACGGCGGCGGCCTCTTCGGCGGCCTCACCGGCGGCCGCGAGGACGACTGACCCGTAGCCCCTCCCCGCACGGAAAGAGCCCCGGCCCCCTCCGAAGGGGGGGCCGGGGCTCTTCCTCACGGGTCCGTCCCGAACGCGCGGCCGGAGACGCCGCGCCGGGCCCGGGACGGGATCCCCGTCAGCGCGGTGTCTCCGTCAGCGCAGTTCCTCCGGGGGCGTCCGGTCGTCGTCCACCTTCTCCGTGCGGACCAGTTCGCCCCAGACGACGTACCGGTACTTGCTCGTGTACACCGGCGTGCAGGTCGTCAGCGTGATGTAGTGGCCGGCCTTCTCCTTCCCGGACTCCTTCGGGACCGGGGACAGGACCTGGACGTTGTACTTCGAGGTCTCGGGAAGGATGCCGTAGACCTCGTAGACGTACCACGTGTCCTTCGTCTCGAAGACGATCGGGTCGCCCTTCTCGATCTTGTGGATGCCGTGGAACTTGGCCCCGTGGCCGTCCCGGTGCGCCGCGAGGGAGAAGTTGCCCTTCTTGCCGGAGGTCGGCAGGGTCGCCTTGACCGGGTCGGTGTAGTAGCCGGCGACGCCGTCGTTGAGGACCTTCATCGAGGTGCCCTTCTCGACGAGGATCTCGTCACCGCTCATCGTGGGTGCGTGCAGGAAGCCGATGCCGTCCTTGCTGTCGAAGGAGACGGGACCGTCGCCGTCGCCCCCTGGCCCCTGGGCCCAGGAGTCACGGACCTTGTCCGCCTGCTGGTCCGCCGCGCGGTCGGCGACGACGTTCGTCCACCACAGCGAGTAGACGACGAACAGGCCCAGCACCAGGCCCGCGGTGATGAGGAGTTCCCCGAAGACGCTGACCGCCGCCACGACCGGGCCCATGCGGCGGCGTGCCGCGGGCGGCGGTGCGGCGGGCCCGTCGTCGTGCTGTTCGGTGTCGTCGGTGGTCGCTGCCACGTTCCCTCTGCCCTTAACTGACGAGCGCATCCGGCTTGCCCTTGCTGCGCGGCCGTTCCTCGTCCATCTTGCCCCAGACGATCATGCGGTACTTGCTGGTGAACTCCGGCGTGCAGGTGGTCAGCGTGATGTAGCGGCCGGGTTCCTCGAAGCCCGAGCCCCTCGGGATCGGGTCGAGGACGCTGATGTTGCTCGGTGAGGTCACCGGCAGGATCGACGCCATCTTGTAGACGAAGTACGTGTCCTGCGTCTCCACGACGATCGGGTCGCCCGGCTCCAGCCGGTTGATGTACCGGAACGGCTCGCCGTGCGTGTTCCGGTGGCCCGCGAGCCCGAAGTTGCCGGTCTTCGCGTCCGGCATCGCCGTCTTCAGCGCGCCCTCCGCGTAGTGGCCCACCATGCCCCGGTCGAGCACCTTCTTGCTGCTGATGCCCTCGGCGATCGGCACCACCACGTCCAGCTTCGGGATGTGCAGCAGCGCGAAGCCCTGCCCCGGCTCGAACGTCCCCGGATTGCGCTTGCCGTTCGCCCAGTCGTCCTGGAGGTCGCTGACCTCCTTGCCGGCCTGCGCCTGCGCCCGCACGTTCGTCCACCACAGCTGGTAGGTGACGAACAGCAGCATCAGCACGCCGGTGGTGATGAACACCTCGCCGATCGCGCGGCTGGCGACGACCGCGGGGCTCGCCTTGCGCGCCCGGGCCCGCCGACGCGCCTCCACCCGTGACAGCGGCGCCCCTGACGCCCTCCCCGGCCCCTGTGCCGCTCCCGTGGACGCCGCGGCCTTGCGGGGGCCCCCACGCCGCCCCTGACGCCGTTTGGCGGCCTTCCTGCGGGCCGCCCGGCCGCCCGGGGCCGCCGGGGACCCCTCCCGGACCGAGCGATCCGGCTGATCCGGTCGCTCCGGCGTCCCCGGGGGCCCGGGGACCCGCAGCGCCACCGTCTCGTCGTCGACGGGCGGCAGGTACGCGGTGCTGTCGGAGGCGCCGCCGTGGGAGTCGTAGGCGCCGCCGTGGGAGTCGTAGGCGCCGTAGGGGTAGGGCTCCTGCGGGGCGTTGTCGTACCAGCCGTCCCCGAGCGCGCCGGGTGCCCCGTACGGCTGCTGCCCGTACGAGGTGCCCTGCCCGCCGCCGGCGCCGTGCGCGGAGTCGTCCGTGAAGGACTCCCCGTACCCGGCGCCGGACTCGCGCTCGGGGCGCAGCGCGGTCACGCCGTGGCCCTGCCCACCACCGGGGCGAGCCCCGCCGACCTCGCCACCGCCCCCTCGTCGCCGCACTCCGCCAGCCAGTTGGCCAGCATCCGGTGCCCGTGCTCGGTCAGCACCGACTCGGGATGGAACTGCACGCCCTCGACCGGGAGTTCACGGTGCCTCAGCCCCATCACGATGCCGTCCGGCGTTCGGGCGGTGACCTCCAACTCCGCCGGGACCGTGGCAGGCTCGGCGGCCAGGGAGTGGTAGCGGGTCGCCGTGAACGGGGAGGGCAGGCCCGCGAAGACGCCCTTGCCACCGTGCTCGACCGGCGAGGTCTTGCCGTGCAGCAGCTCGGGCGCGCGGTCCACCACCCCGCCGTACGCCACCTGCATCGACTGCATGCCGAGGCAGACCCCGAAGACCGGCACCCCGGTCGACGCGCAGTGCCGCACCATGTCCACGCAGACACCGGCCTCCTCGGGGGTGCCGGGGCCCGGGGACAGCAGCACGCCGTCGAAACCGTCCTGCGCGTGCGCCGTCGACACCTCGTCGTTGCGCAGGACCTCGCACTCGGCGCCCAGCTGGTACAGGTACTGGACCAGGTTGAAGACGAAACTGTCGTAGTTGTCGACGACGAGAATGCGCGCGCTCACTGGTTGTCCACCGTCACATCGTTGAAGGGCAGCAGCGGCTCGGCCCACGGGAAGACGTACTGGAAGAGGAGGTAGACCACGGCGATGACCAGCACGAGTGAGAGGAGGGCCTTCACCCATCCGTTCCCCGGCAGATGCCGCCAGATCCAGCTGTACATGCCGTCCCTTCCGTCGTACCACGGCACCGAGCCCACGCCGTACCCACCAGACTAGCGGCGCGACGCCTCCGGTTCCCCGCTCTCCACAGGCTGTGGAAGCCGGACGGGCCCGGGTGTGCACACCCGGAAGTACGGGGCGCGGGGGCGATCGCCTCGATGCCCGCGGGCGCGGTTCTCCCCGGGGCCGCGCCGTTGCTCCACAGGTCCCTGCTCCACAGGCTCCTACTCCACGGGCTTCGCGTAGTGCAGGTCCACGGTGCCCGAGTAGCCGGGCAGGGTCACCGTGCCGTCGTCCTCGACCTTCCAGCCGAGCCCGTAGACGTTGACGTAGACCATGTAGTTCTGGATCGCCGGGGAGGACGCGAGCGCCTTCCTCAGCTTCTCCGGGTCGCCGACCGCCGTGATCCTGTACGGCGGCGAGTAGACGCGCCCCTGGAGGATCAGGGTGTTGCCCACGCAGCGGACCGCGCTGGTGGAGATCAGCCGCTGGTCCATGACCTTGATGCCCTCGGCGCCGCCCTGCCACATCGCGTTCACCACGGCCTGGAGGTCCTGCTGGTGGATGACCAGGTAGTCGGGCTGCGGCTCGGGGTAGCCGGGGAGCTTGGCGGTGGCGTCCGGCGGGGCGTCGTTCAGGGTGACCGTGACCGCCTCGCCCTTGAGCTTCTGCGTGCCCGCGCGCTTCTCCAGGTCGGCGAGTCTGTCGTCCTCCGCCTCGGTGCTGCCGTCGTCGCGTTCGGCGAGGGCCTCCACGTCCCTGCGCAGCGCGCCGTTGGACTCCTCCAGCCTGCCGTTCTCGCGGCTGCGCTCGTGGATCAGGTCGGACAGCCTCAACAGCGAGGCGTCCGTGCGGATGTCGGTGCCCCTGGCCGTGTCGAAACTGGTGAAGAAGATGAGTCCCGCGAGGGCGAAGACACCCGCGGTGAGGACGCGCACGGGCCGGAAGCGGCGTCGGCGGGCAGGGCTGGATTCCGTCCCGGGGAAGTCGGCAGAATTGCTCAACGTACCCTTATCTCCTTCGGCGCCGCGGAAGCACTACGCTAACGGACGCCCGGGGGAGCGATCGGAGTCCCCTTGTACGCTGCTCCGAGCCCGACCCAGTTCCCTGCGCGGCCACGCAGCGCATCGACAGGAGAGACCCTCGTGCCGAAGTCACGTATCCGCAAGAAGGCCGACTACACGCCGCCGCCGGCGAAGCAGACGACCGCGCTCAAGCTGACCAACCGCGCCTGGGTCGCGCCGGTGATGCTGGCCCTGTTCCTCATCGGGCTGGCCTGGATCGTCGTCTTCTACGTCACCGACGGCTCGCTGCCCATCGACGCCCTGGGCAACTGGAACATCGTGGTGGGCTTCGGCTTCATCGCCGCCGGGTTCGGCGTCTCGACGCAGTGGAAGTAGGGGACGCCGCACGGTGAGCGCGACTCTGCCCAGAGCTTGTCCACAAGCTCTGGGCAGGATTGTCCACCGGGTTATCCACAAGGTTTTCCACATGGGGAAATCGAACCCCGATCTGTGGATAACTCATCAGAGGTTGACTCCGGTGTGACAAGCCCACCGGCAACCGAAAGTTTGTTCGTAACCCATCTGACCTGCACCGATAGGGGTCAACGACCACGGGTGCCGCTGCTTCCGCACCCTGTGCACAAGATCCGCCACAAACTGTGGACAACCCCAGCGCTCAGGTGAGCTGTGCGGTTCTCAACAGGACCGTCAGAATCACCACGGCCAGCATCAGTGCACAGGTGCCGTACTGGATCAGTGTCCTCCGCTCACGCGGGGCGTGGACCATGGCGTACCCGATCACGACACCGGCGACGAGCCCACCCACATGTGCCTGCCAGGCGATGTTGAAGCCCGGGCTGAAGGTGAAGATCAGATTGATCACCAGCAGGGCGACGATCGGCCTCATGTCGTAGTTGAGGCGGCGCATCAGGACGGCCATCGCGCCGAAGAGGCCGAAGATGGCGCCGGAGGCACCGAGCGAGGGCTGGTTCGGAGCCGCGACGAGGTACGTGAACGCGCTGCCCGCGAGCCCGGAAGCCAGGTAGAGGGCGATGTACCGGGCCCGGCCGAGTGCCTCTTCCAGGGGGCCGCCGATCCACCACAGGCTGAGCATGTTGAAGATGATGTGGATGTAGCTGCCGTGCAGGAACATCGCTGTCAGCAGCCGGTACCACTCCCCCTCCGCGACGCCCACGAGCGGCCCGGGAAAGGAGACGTACGCACGGCCGATGAGGTCGAAGCGGTCGGTGAAGCGGTCGCCGAGCGACAGCTGGGCCAGGAAGACGGCGAGACAGACCCCGATCAGGACCTTGGTGATCAGCCGGGGATCGGCGGCGACGGTGCCGCCGGCGATCGTGCGGGGCAGGGAGGCCGTGGGAGCGTGTCCCGTGCCCGAGCCGCTGCGCACGCACTCCGGACACTGGAAGCCGACCGAGGCGTTGACCATGCACTCGGGACAGATCGGGCGCTCGCAGCGGGTGCAGCGAATGCCGGTCTCGCGGTCCGGGTGTCGGTAACAGACGGGGACGCTCCGGGCGTCCTGCGGACTGCCGGCAGCCTGGTCGTCCATGGGCACCCCTAGGTCGTGTGGAGAAAACTCCGCCAGGTCGTGTGGAAAAGCCCCGCCCCGCCCATCCTTACGGATGAGCGGGGCGATTGGTTCCCTCTGCGGGTATTCACACCCTCGGGACGAGGAGCTCAGCCCTCGCGGATCTCGACCGACTCGATCACGACGTCGTTCAGCGGACGGTCGGTGCGCGGGTTGGTCTGCGTGGAGGCGATGCTGTCGACGACCTTCTGGCTGGCCGCGTCGGTGATCTCGCCGAAGATGGTGTGCTTGCGGTTCAGCCATGCCGTCGGGGCGACGGTGATGAAGAACTGCGAGCCGTTGGTGCCCGGGCCGGCGTTGGCCATCGCCAGCAGGTAGGGCTTGTCGAAGCGCAGGTCCGGGTGGAACTCGTCCTCGAACTGGTAGCCGGGACCGCCGGTGCCGTTGCCCAGCGGGTCACCGCCCTGGATCATGAAGCCGCTGATCACCCGGTGGAAGACCGTGCCGTCGTAGAGCTTGTCCGTGGACTTCGCACCGGTCTCCGGGTGGGTCCACTCCCGCTCGCCCTTGGCGAGCTCGACGAAGTTCTTGACCGTGATCGGCGCCTGGTTCGGGAAAAGCCGGACCTGGATGTCGCCGTGGTTGGTCTTCAGGGTGGCGTAGAGCTGCTCAGCCACGATGTGCCTTCCGTTGTCTTTCCGTGACTCCCTGATCCTCGCACGGACGGGACGCGCAGTCGCCCGTCACCCGTTCACCGGGGGCAACCGGACCGTTCCGCTTGCGGAAAACCGGCCGAGTAGTCCCGTGGCGAGGGCAGACGGCGGCGATCCGTGGCATTGTCGGCAGCAAGCTCCCGTTGTCCCTGATTCATCCGCTATTGCACTCGATCTCACCATTGATCAACTTCAACGGCACCCGGATGCCCGTCCGCGCATGCCCCGCGGCGTCGCGGCAGGCATGATCCGTAAAAGGGTGGAAAGTCGAAATACCGTACGCCACCGAGGAGGAGGAACCCGTGACCCGCATCGACAGCGTGCGCGCCGCGACCGGTTCGGCGAAGGAGAGCGTGCTGCACGCCGCGGAAGTGGTGGCGCCCTACGCCGACTCGGCCAAGGTCAGGGCCGCGCACTACGCACAGGAGGCACGCGTACGGCTCGCGCCCAAGGTGACGCAAGCCGCCGGGCATGCCCGCGTCCAGTACGGCACCCATGTGCAGCCGTATCTGGAACAGGCCCGGACCCATGTGCCGCCGAAGGTCGACCAGGCCGCCCACGAGGCCGCTCTCCGCACCCGCAGGGCCGCTCGGCAGGCGGCGGAGTACTCCCGGCCGATGATCGAGCAGGCGATGGCCGCCGCCGGGCCCGCCAAGGAGGAGGCCGCGGCCCGCAGTGCCGCCGCGCTGGCCGCACTGCGCGGCCAGGTCTCGGCCCAGCAGATCCAGAAGCTGGTTCGCAAGCAGCAGCGGCGGGCGAAGGCCGGTCGGACCGCGAGGACGGTCCTGATCCTGGGCGTCGTCGCCGGGGGCGCCTTCGCCGCCTGGAAGTGGTGGGACAAGCAGGCCAACCCGGACTGGCTGGTGGAACCGCCGGCCGCGACGGACGTCTCGGAATCGGCCACGCTGACGTCGGTGGACGGCAGCGCCGGGTCCACGCTCGCCCCCGAGGTCGAGGCGAAGGAGGCCGAGGAGGAGGCCGCCAAGCGCGACGAGCAGCCCTGACGCACGGCGACAGCAACAGCGCGGTGGGGCAGGAGACTTGGACGTCTCCTGCCCCACCGCGCTGTTTCACGTGAAACAGGACCCCTCCCGCCACGTTTCCGCAGCTGGGAGGGGGCCGAGGGTGGAGCCTAGGGGAGTCGAACCCCTGACATCTGCCATGCAAAGACAGCGCTCTACCAACTGAGCTAAGGCCCCGGAAGGGAAGCGTCCACCAGGAAGGAACTCGCCCCGGCGGGTGCCGGTGACCAGAGTACCGGGTCACCCCCGGGATTCCGCAAAAAGATTGGGGGTCCCCGTGACCGACCACTCTCCGTAAGATGCTCGGCGTGGTTCGCTACAGCGAACCGCGGTTCATGGGGAAGCGATGGGGAGACGCAATGGACGCCGCACAGCAGGAAGCCACCGCAAGAGCGCGGGAACTGCAGCGGAACTGGTACGGGGAGCCGCTGGGGGCGCTCTTCCGTAGGCTCATAGACGACCTCGGCCTCAACCAGGCTCGTCTCGCGGGGGTACTGGGACTGTCCGCGCCGATGCTGTCGCAGCTGATGAGCGGCCAGCGGGCGAAGATCGGAAACCCCGCGGTGGTCCAGCGGGTGCAGCTGCTGCAGGACCTGGCGGGGCAGGTCGCGGACGGCAGCGTCAGCGCGGCCGAGGCGACCGAGCGCATGGAGGAGATCAAGAAGTCTCAGGGGGGCTCGGTGCTCAGCAACACCACGCAGACGACGAGCAGTTCAGGCGCTCCCACGGTCAAGCGGGTGGTCCGCGAGATCCAGTCCCTGCTGCGTTCGGTGGCGGCCGCCGGCGACATCATCGAGGCCGCCGACACCCTCGCCCACACCCACCCCGAGCTGGCAGAGTTCCTCCGGGTCTACGGCGCCGGCCGCACCTCCGACGCGGTCGCGCACTACCAGTCCCACCAGAACTGATCCTCCGCCCGGCGGCCGAAGGGGGTTCGGCCGCCGGAGGAGACCACGGGGGCAGGGGAGGCGCGAGGCAGGGGAGTCGTATCGCTCGTCGAAGGGGAGACACGGGGCAAGGGGGACACCGCAGGGGGAGGAGCGACGCACAGCCATGGGTGAGGTCTTCGCCGGCCGGTACGAACTGGTCGACCCGATCGGACGTGGGGGCGTCGGTGCCGTCTGGCGCGCCTGGGACCACCGTCGCCGCCGTTACGTGGCCGCCAAGGTCCTGTTGCAGAGCGACGCCCACTCCCTGCTCCGCTTCGTGCGTGAGCAGGCCCTGCGGATCGACCACCCCCATGTGCTCGCTCCCACCAGCTGGGCCGCCGACGACGACAAGGTCCTGTTCACCATGGACCTGGTCGCCGGCGGTTCGCTGGTCCACCTGGTCGGCGACTACGGCCCCCTGCCGCCGGCCTTCGTCTGCACCCTGCTCGACCAACTGCTGTCCGGCCTCGCCGCGGTGCACGCGGAGGACGTCGTGCACCGCGACATCAAGCCCGCCAATGTGCTCCTGGAGGCCACCGGCACGGGCAGACCGCGGTTGCGGCTGTCCGACTTCGGCATCGCGATGCGGCTGGGCGAGCCACGGCTGACCGAGACCAATCTGGTGGTGGGCACGCCGGGTTATCTGGCGCCGGAGCAGATGATGGGCTCCGAACCGGACTTCCCCGCCGACCTGTTCGCCGTGGGTCTGGTCGCGCTGTATCTGCTGGAGGGCGCCAAACCGGACGCCAAGGCGCTCATCCAGTACTTCGCCGACCACGGGACACCAGGCGCTCCCCGGGGGATCCCCGAGCCGCTGTGGCAGGTCGTGGCCACGCTGCTGCAACCGGACCCGCAGGCGCGGTTCCGCACGGCCACGGGGGCGCGCAAGGCGCTCGCCGCGGCCGCGGAGCTCCTGCCGGAGCCCGGTCCCGACGACGAGCTGATCGAGATCTTCGACCAACTCGGCCCGCTCCCCCCGGGGTTCGCCGCACACGGTCCGCTGAAGAGGGCCCCGGGCGTGGTGCCCGGGCCCGCGGAGGGCGACTCCCCCTCCGGCGCCGGCCCCCGAGACGACGCGGCGGCCGCCCCCGGTGACCCGACCGGCTCCGTGTCCGCCGGTGCGGCCACGACGGCGGGAACCGGATCCGGAGCCGGCCCGGTACCGTCCGGCCCGAGCGGGGGCGGGGGCCCGGGCAGGGACACGGGGGAGGGCGCCGCGCCCGCCGATCCGCGTCGGAGCACCCCCGCCGCGACTCCACCGCCCGCCTCCTCCACCGCCTCCGCTGCCTCCGCTGCCTCCACTTCCTCCACTTCCTCCGCGACGCCGTCCGGCGTCCCGGCGGCACCGCCCCTCCCTCCGCAGCCACCCGGCATGTCGGACACCGGCAGCTTCCCCCTGCCGCCGCCCCGGGCCACGGCCACCTCCTCCCCCGGGTCCGCTCCGCCGACCCCCGCGCATGTCCCCCAGTCGCAGGAACAGGGCCGACACACCCCTCGGTACGGCGCGCCGCACCAGCCGGCCCACGCCGCCGGCCACGTCTCCCCCCACGATCCCACTCACCCGCTGCGCTCCCCCCTGCCGCGACCGACCGCGTACCCCGGCTCGGCTCCGCTCCGGCGCGCCGACGCCTCTACCGCTGAATACACCGCCCGAGGCCTGCAGGTTCCGCCCGCGTCCGGGGGGATGCCGCAGCACGGAGCCGCCCACCGGTCCCACCGGCGGCCCCACCACCGGTCCGGCCGTCGGTCCGGCCCTCCGGCGAAGGTGGCCGTCCCGCTGCTGCTCCTGGCCCTGGCCTGCTACGCGGTGGGGTTCTGGGCCCTCACCCGGCTCTGAGCGGCTCCTGCCGCCTAGGGAACGGCCCGCCGCCGGGCCGCCAGCGTCCACACGCCGAGTCCCACCAGCAGCGCGCTCCCGCTGCCGATGCCCCCCACGGCGAGCGCCCTCATCGCCGTGTCGTCGCCCGCCGCCGCGCCCTCGGCCGCCGCCTCCCGGTCCTCCTCCGTGACCGCGAAGACGTCCGGCGGCACGGCCTCCCCCGCGTACCCGGGCCCGTCCTGCGCCGCACCGCTGAGCCCCACCCGCAACGTCAGCGGAACGGGCCCGTCCCCGAAGTGGTCCGCCACCTCCGCCGCGAGGTGGGCGACGAGGTAGTACGAACCGGCGAACCGCATCGCCCCGATCTGCCCCCTGGCGTCGTGACGATTGGCGTACGCGACCGGCGGCAGGGGGGCGAGATCCTCCGACTTCTGGTCGCCGTCGTAGCCGACGCCCACGTCCGCGACGTGGCCGCGTGCGGGGTTGTAGAGGTCGAGGTCCAGGGCCGCGGGGACGTAAACGCTGCCGTCCGTGCGCGAACTGCCCAGTTCGGCGGTGACGTGGAGCTGCCGACCCCAGTCGACCGGGACCTTGTAGAAGAGGGTCTGCCCGGGGCGGACGTCGTCCCTCCAGACCCCTTCGCCCACGGGAGTGGCCCGGGCGAACCCCGCGCCTCCCGCGCGCCGCTCGGGCGTCCCCGTGACGGGCCGGGGCGGGGCGGAGTCCCACTCCTCCGGCGCACTCGTCGCACCGGTCCTCTCCAGGGCCGGCTCCGACACCGCGGTGAGCTCCAGCTCCCACGGACCGGGGGAGGAGCCCCCGCCGCCCCGGTCGACGCGTTCGACGGTCACGTAGTACGTACCGGCCTCCTTGCAGAGGGACCTCCTCGGGGAGATCTCCCGCACGGCCCACGCGGCGACCGGATGGGGGCTGCCGGCGGCGCCGAAGCTCGTCGTGTCCGCATCGCAGGAGCGGCCGTCGCCGTCCTGGACGGACACCTTGACGCCGTCGGTGGCGGAGACGGTGCGTCCGGCCGGGGGGACGGCGGTGGCGGAGACGTAGGTGTTCGAGGTGGCGTCGAGTTCCAGGCGGTAGTGGACCTTGCCGTTCCCCGGCAGGGTGCTCCGGTAGGTGCGGCCGGCCTCCAGCCGTACGGCGTCCGCGGTGCTCGCGGCCCCGTCCACCGTCTGTGCGCCCTCGGCGAAGGCGTACGCACCGCCGGCGGTCCCGGCGGCGAGGGCCTGCCGACCCGGCGGTCCCCCTCCCAGTCCCATGACCGCCACGGACGCGAGCGTCACCACGACCAGGCGTCCGGTGGCCGTCGTCCGGCCGTGCCCGGCGCGTGCGCGCCCCCGCGCCGTACCCCGCCGTCCCCTCACGCGCCACCCCTCGTCGTCGCCCCGACGTGTCGCACCGCGGCCCATCCTGCCCTCCGGACGGGATCCGGACGAGGCCCTCCGACAAAGGTCCGCTCCGAACAAGACCCCGGCCGCGTGGGCGGCCGGGGTCTGTTCAGCGTGGGATGTCGGTACTCACGAACCCGTGGGCACGGAGTCAGTCGCCTCCGTCCACAGATCCTGCTCGGCGCGATCCGCCTGGATCTGGCGGTACACGAGGAGCCCGCCGATGGCGGCCAGTGCGACCAGGAGAAGCTTCTTCACCGCGCGACCTCGTCTTTCCTTGACGTAGGGGACCTCTGGCGCCCGACTATACACACCGGTCGATACCGATCGGTGACCTGCGTCGGCCCGTCAACTGCCCTCCGGCGCAGCACAGTAGGAGCGGACCTCACCGGCCCGGCCGGAGGGTGACCACCCTCTCACGGACGGTCACTTTCGCCGCTTCTCTCCCGTCTCCTCTGTTTTTCGACCTCTTTGCGCCCATCCGAGTGGTGTTCATCTGAACATCCACGCGCCGCGGGCGTCGGTCCACCACTTCGCGACCCTCATACACATGATGAGGAAAGTACGCAAATCGCCCGACCCGAAAGTGAGGGACCATGGCCCGGAACAAGGTCATGAAGCTGTGGACCGCCATCGTCACCGCCTTCCTCGCGCTCTGCACGGCGCTCGGACTCGTCACCACGACCGCTTCCGCGGCCGTACCGCAGACCGAGCCGACGCGCAACAGCGAGAGCGAGAGCCTCCCGGACGCGACCGCGTCGGAACCGGTGCCGCTCCTCTGGTCCCTCCTCACCGCCCTGCCCCCGACGATGAAACAGCGCATCCACGCCGAGGCCCACGGGAAGTCTCCCAGCTGCCGGCACCGCCCGGCCTCGGACACGCCCTCGACCGCGGACCCGGCCGCCGCGGACTGCTCCGAGGCCACGGCGCCCCCTGCGGAGCCCCTCCCCGACGACACGCCGCTCCAACGCTGACCCCGGGGGTCTCCGCCCCTCACCAGTGCCGTTGTCCGCTCCCAGAAGTACCGGCGAACTTGCGTACGGCAACACGGCACGCAGCAGGCCCGGCAGCTCGGACAGAGCAGCCGGGCCTTTCTCCTGTCCGCGTTCCACCGGTGTCGCGGGCGGCGCGATCAGCTCCGCGCGGTCATGACGATCGCCGCGCAGAGGGCGACCGGGCCGCCCAGCGCGAGGACTCCTCCGACGACGCGCAGGAAGACCACGGGCACGACGCGGGCTCCGGCCCGGCTCCCGGGCCGTTGCGCGAGTCCGTCGCTCACGAAGGCCCGGCGGCGGGCGGACGCGCTCCTGGTGGCCAGCGCTCCTCCGCCCACGAGCGCCAGGAGACCCCGGACCAGGAGGAAGGGAGCGGGAGAGGGGCCGCTGGACCCCGCCGTCAACAACACGCGCGCATTCTTCGTCCGCGACACCCCCCGGTCGACGGGCGCGGAGGCGCCGACGTCCCCCTGGACCGCGGCGCCGCCGGTGGCCGGGTGCCACCCGCGTACGTCGAAGACCCCCGGTCGTGATCGACCGGGGGTCTTCTCGCCGACGGGACTGACAGGACTTGAACCTGCGGCCTCATCCTCGGCGGGTCGATCACGGAGAGCCGGCAACACCGGCAAGCCGCCCGGTGCCCTTGGCCGATCGTCCGTTGCCCTTCGGCGCCGGCCGTCGCCGTCCGCGCCCGTTGGCGTCAGCCGCTGGTGTCAGCCGACCGACTGGGGGTAGTCCCACGCGGGCCGGGCGCCCGACCGATCCCGTTGTGCCGGCAGGACATCGACCTCGTGGCCGGCCGCTTCGCCCCGGTCGGTCAGGTGCAGCGGGTCAAGGGCATGGGCCCGGTCCCCAAGGCCTCAAGACGGGGTCCTCACAGGCTGTGCTCCCGCTCCCGGGGTCCTGCGCCCGTGTCCTCGAGGAGCGTCGGGAACCGCGGGAGCGGGAGCGGAAGGCCGCCGGTGAGCGCTGGTCGCAGGAGCCGGACCGTGACCTGGCCCCTTCCTCCGGGCACGGCGGCATGGTCGACCCGGTGGGCTCCTCCCGCGTCCTCGACCGGCTCGTCACGCGCGCCGGCGTCCGCCGGATCACGGTCCGCCGCGTCCGGCACGCTCGCCGGACTCCCGGAGGCCCCACTCACCGGCTGGTCCTTCCGGCGGACGGTCAGCGGCCGCGTCTGCTTCGCACCCAGCTCACGCCAAGAGCCACCGCGGCAACCGTGGACAGGAGGATCGCCCCGAGGACCACTGTCGCCCCGGCCGAGATCACCAGGATCCCCCACCACGGCGGATCGTCTTCCACGGTCCTCCCTCACGAACCACGCGCACCAGGCACGACGCTCGGGCACTGGGGTCGGTTCCGTGACCGCCGTTGATGTCGGCCCTGGATGCCGAAGACCCCCAGCCGATATCGGCTGGGGGTCCTCTCGCTGGTGGGGCTAACAGGATTTGAACCTGTGGCCTCATCCTTATCAGGGATGCGCTCTAACCAACTGAGCTATAGCCCCGCCGCGCTCTGCGGTGTGTGTCCCGCGCGCTGACTCCTGAAGATTAGCGCACGACCGGGGCAGTCCCAAAATCGGTTGTCCGTCAGACCGCGGGTGGAGGCCGGACACGTGGTCCGCGCCGCTCACCCGTCCTCTCACTCGTCCTCGGCCAGCGTGAGCTCGACACCGCCCACGAAGCCCGCGGAGAGGTTGTAGATGAACGCGCCGAGCGTCGCCAGAGCCGTCGCCAGGACGACGTCGATGACCGCGATGACCGTCGTGAACATCAGGACGTTGGGCAGCGACAGGAACGACTGGAGGTCGAAGCCGTTCGACTCGTTGGAGCCGGTCGCCTCGGAGATCGTGCCGCCGACCGTCGAGAACACGCCCATGGCGTCCATGACCATCCACAGCACGGCGGCCGCGACGATCGTGCAGATGCCGAGCGCGATGGAGAGCAGGAAGCTGACCTTCATCACCGACCACGGGTCGGCCTTCGCCACGCGCAGGCGTGCCTTGCGCACGCGCGGCGTGGTGCGCGCCCCCGTGCGCGGTCGCCGCACCGCGCCGTCGGGGCCTTCCGCCGTGCCGTCCTGCGCCTGGTAGGCCTGCGGCGGGTGGTACGGCCCCGCCTGCTGCTGCGACTGCCGTTCCCCCGGCAGCGGTGAGGCCGTCTGAGCGGCGGCGCCCTGGTGCGGCGCGGCCTGCTGCGGGCCTCGGGTGTCGGTCACCGTTCCCCCCTGGGATCCCTGTGTGCCGGTCGCGGGTGCGTTCTTGGCGGGCGCCTTGATCGCCTTGAGATTGGTCGTGTGCGGATCGTTCGCCCGCGCGGCGGAGCCACGGGCGCCGCCGTCCGTCCCCATACTGGTACCGGCCGATCCGGCGCCCGTGGCTCCGCTCACGTGATTCACTCCTCGTGCTACTCGGACGAGGGCGCCTCACCCTCGTCCGTGCCGGTGGCCGTGGCCCCCTCGTCGGACTCGTCCACGGCCACATCGCCGTCGACTTCCTCCGCCTCGCGTCCCGCCTCGGCGTTACGGGCGATGCCGACCACGGCATCGCGCTTGCCCAGATTGATCAGTTGGACGCCCATGGTGTCACGGCCCGTCTCCCTGATCTCATTGACTCGCGTACGAATCACACCGCCCGACAACGTGATGGCGAGGATCTCGTCGGTCTCCTCGACCACCAGCGCGCCGACGAGGGATCCACGGTCCTCGACGATCTTGGCGGCCTTGATGCCGAGACCGCCGCGCCCCTGGACGCGGTACTCGTCGACAGCGGTCCGCTTCGCGTACCCGCCGTCTGTGGCAGTGAACACGAACGTACCGGGTCGAACAACATTCATCGAGAGCAGCTCGTCCCCCTCGCGGAAACTCATGCCCTTGACGCCCGAGGTCGCACGGCCCATGGGACGCAGTGTGTCATCCGTCGCGGTGAACCTGATCGACTGCGCCTTCTTGCTGATCAGCAGCAGATCGTCGTCGGACGAGACGAGCTCGGCTCCGATCAGCTCGTCGTCGGTCCCGTTCTCCCGCTCGCGCAGGTTGATCGCGATCACGCCGCCCGAACGCGGGGAGTCGTAGTCCTTCAGCGGTGTCTTCTTCACCAGGCCGGCCTTGGTGGCCAGCACCAGGTACGGGGCCGCCTCGTAGTCGCGGATCGCCAGGATCTGCGCGATCGCCTCGTCCGGCTGGAAGGCCAGCAGGTTCGCCACGTGCTGCCCGCGCGCGTCCCGGCCGGCGTCGGGGAGCTCGTACGCCTTCACGCGGTACACGCGGCCCTTGTTGGTGAAGAACAGCAGCCAGTGGTGCGTGGTGGAGACGAAGAAGTGGTCGACGATGTCGTCTTCCTTCAGCTTCGTGCCGCGCACGCCCTTGCCGCCGCGCTTCTGGGCCCGGTAGTCGTCGGTCTTGGTGCGCTTGATGTAGCCGCCGCGCGTGACCGTGACGACGATGTCCTCCTCGGCGATCAGGTCCTCGATGGACATGTCGCCCTCGTAGGGGATCAGCTTCGTCTTGCGGTCGTCGCCGTACTTCTCCACGATCGCGGCCAGTTCCTGGCTGACGATCCCGCGCTGGCGGACCGGGGAGGCGAGGATCTCGTTGTACTCGTTGATCTTCTCCTGGAGTTCGTCGTGCTCCTGGACGATCTTCTGGCGCTCCAGGGCGGCCAGACGGCGGAGCTGCATCTCCAGGATCGCGTTGGCCTGGATGTCGTCGATCCGCAGGAGGTCCATCAGGCCCCCGCGCGCGATCTCGACGGTCTCGCTGCGCCGGATCAGCGCGATGACCTCGTCGATGGAGTCCAGGGCCTTCAGCAGGCCGCGCAGGATGTGCGCCCGCTCCTCGGCCTTGCGCAGCCGGAAGCGCGTACGGCGGACGATGACCTCGATCTGGTGCGTCACCCAGTGGCGGATGAACGCGTCCAGGGAGAGGGTCCGCGGCACGCCGTCGACCAGCGCCAGCATGTTGGCGCCGAAGTTGGTCTGCAGGTCGGTGTGCTTGTAGAGGTTGTTCAGGACGACCTTGGCGACCGCGTCCCGCTTGAGCACGATGACCAGGCGCTGGCCGGTGCGCGAGGAGGTCTCGTCGCGGACGTCCGCGATGCCGCCGATCTTGCCGTCCTTCACCAGGTCGGCGATCTTCTGCGCGAGGTTGTCCGGGTTGACCTGGTAGGGCAGCTCCGTGACCACCAGGCACTGGCGGTTCTGGATCTCCTCGACCTCGACCACCGCGCGCATGGTGATCGAGCCGCGGCCGGTCCGGTACGCCTCCTCGATGCCCTTGCGGCCCACGACGAGCGCGCCGGTCGGGAAGTCGGGGCCCTTGATGCGCTCGATCAGCGCGTCGAGCAGCTCCTCGTGGGACGCCTCGGGGTTCTCCAGGTACCACTGGGCACCGGCCGCGACCTCGCGCAGGTTGTGCGGCGGGATGTTGGTCGCCATGCCGACCGCGATGCCGGCCGAGCCGTTGATCAGCAGGTTCGGGAAGCGGGCGGGCAGGACGGTCGGCTCCTGGGAGCGGCCGTCGTAGTTGTCCGTGAAGTCGACGGTCTCCTCGTCGATGTCGCGGACCATCTCCATCGACAGCGGCGCCATCTTGCACTCGGTGTAGCGCATGGCCGCCGCCGGGTCGTTGCCCGGCGAGCCGAAGTTGCCGTTGGAGTCCACCAGCGGCATCCGCATCGACCACGGCTGCGCGAGGCGGACCAGCGCGTCGTAGATGGAGGTGTCGCCGTGCGGGTGGTAGTTGCCCATGACGTCGCCGACGACGCGGGCGCACTTGTAGAAACCGCGCTCGGGGCGGTAGCCCCCGTCGTACATCGCGTACAGCACGCGGCGGTGGACGGGCTTGAGGCCGTCCCTCACGTCCGGCAGCGCACGCGAGACGATGACGGACATCGCGTAGTCGAGGTACGAGCGCTGCATCTCCGTCTCGAGCCCGACGGGCTCGATGCGCATTCCGGCGGCGTCGGCGTCCTCTACGGGCGTGACGGGGGTGTTCTCGTCGGTCATTGCTGGTGAAGGTCCTTCCTGGTGCGGTCAGCTGAGACCGACTCAGATGTCGAGGAAGCGGACGTCCTTGGCGTTGCGCTGGATGAACGCGCGGCGGGCCTCGACGTCCTCGCCCATCAGGACCGAGAACAGGTCGTCGGCCTGGGCGGCGTCGTCCAGGGTGACCTGGCCGAGCACGCGGTGCTCCTGGTCCATCGTGGTGATGCGAAGCTCCTCGGCGTTCATCTCGCCGAGGCCCTTGAAGCGCTGCACGGAGTCCTCACGGATGCGCTTGCCGGCGTTGCGGCCCATCTCGATCAGCGCGTCGCGCTCCCGGTCGGAGTACGCGTACTCGAAGTCGTCCTTGCCCCACTTGATCTTGTAGAGCGGCGGACGGGAGAGGAACACGTGCCCCGCCTCGACCAGCGGCCGCATGAAGCGGAACAGGAACGTCAGCAGCAGGGTGTTGATGTGCTGGCCGTCGACGTCGGCGTCCGCCATCAGGATGATCTTGTGGTAGCGGAGCTTCTCGATGTCGAAGTCCTCGTGCACACCGGTGCCGAACGCGGAGATCATCGCCTGGATCTCCTGGTTCTGCAGGATCCGGTCGATGCGCGCCTTCTCGACGTTGAGGATCTTGCCGCGGATCGGGAGGATCGCCTGGTACTGCGGGTTGCGGCCGGACTTGGCCGAGCCGCCGGCGGAGTCACCCTCGACGATGAAGATCTCGCACTTGGTGGGGTCGTTCGACTGGCAGTCGGAGAGCTTGCCCGGCAGGGACGCCGACTCCAGCAGGCCCTTGCGACGGGTCAGGTCGCGGGCCTTGCGCGCCGCCACGCGCGCGGTGGCCGCCGCGATGCCCTTGCGGACGATGTCCGCGGCCTCGTTGGGGTTGCGGTCCAGCCAGTCGTTGAGGTGCTCGTAGACGACCTTCTGCACGAAGGTCTTCGCCTCGGTGTTGCCCAGCTTGGTCTTGGTCTGGCCCTCGAACTGCGGCTCGCCCAGCTTGACCGAGATGATCGCCGTCAGGCCCTCGCGGATGTCGTCACCCGTGAGGTTGTCGTCCTTCTCGCGCAGCAGCTTCTTCTCACGCGCGTACTTGTTGATCAGGGCGGTGAGCGCCGCGCGGAAGCCCTCCTCGTGCGTACCGCCCTCGTGGGTGTGGATGGTGTTGGCGAAGGAGTACACGCCCTCGCTGTACCCGTTGTTCCACTGCATCGCGACCTCGAGCGACAGCAGCCGCTCCTTGTCCTCGGCCTCGATGTCGATCACGGAGGGGTGCACCAGCTCTCCCTTGCGGGAGTTGAGGTACTTCACGAAGTCGACGATGCCGCCCTCGTAGTGGTACGTGACGGACTTGACCTTCTGCTCCTCGGCCAGCTCGTCCGCACCCGCCTCGTCGGCGCCCGCCGTGGCCTTCGCCGACTCGCGCTCGTCGGTGAGCCTGATCGTCAGGCCCTTGTTGAGGAACGCCATCTCCTGGAAGCGCCGCGAGAGCGTCTCGAAGGAGTACTCGGTGGTCTCGAAGATGTCCGGGTCGGCCCAGAAGGTGACCGAGGTGCCCGTCACCTCCGTCGCCTCGTGCTGGGCGAGCGGGGCCGTCGGCACGCCCATCTTGTAGTCCTGCGTCCAGCGGTGGCCGTCGGTCTTCACCTCGACGGACACCTTGGTCGACAGGGCGTTGACGACCGAGACACCGACACCGTGCAGACCGCCGGAGACCGCGTAGCCGCCGCCGCCGAACTTGCCGCCCGCGTGCAGCACCGTCAGCACGACCTCGACGGCCGGCTTGCCCTCGGAGGGGACGATGCCCACCGGGATGCCACGGCCGTTGTCGACGACGCGCACGCCGCCGTCGGCGAGGATCGTCACGTCGATGGTGTCCGCGTGGCCGGCCAGCGCCTCGTCGACGGAGTTGTCGACGACCTCGTAGACGAGGTGGTGCAGTCCTCGCTCACCGGTCGAACCGATGTACATGCCGGGTCGCTTGCGGACCGCGTCCAGGCCCTCGAGGACGGTGATGGCACTGGCGTCGTACGAGGCGGTGACCTCGCTGCCCGAGGCGGCGTCCTCGCTGTTCACGCCGGTGTCGGTGGACGGGATGTTCTCGTTGGGGTTGCCGGAATCGGCCACGAAGCGCCCTTTCTGGCACAGCACGAGCCAGGCTCGTCGGCGGGTTGCCGGAGCGGCTGCGGCATGTTGCGTTGGTAAGCCTTGATCAGCGTTGCTCAGCTTTTCCCGGGCGGTCCCCACGGTCGGGGCGGGATTGTCTTCCATTCTACCGGTAGCACTGACATCGATGGGGGTTTGCCGGTACCTGGGTTCGCATGTGCCGCCCTCAATCGGTCTCCCCCGACTCCCGATATGCGGATGGGGGCCCCAAGACGCTCACGAGGGCACTCAGCGCTTCGGGGCGTCAACCCTTGGCTACTTTGGAGTCAGGTGGCGATTCGTCCCCTTGTGCGGTTGCGCGACGAGACGGGTCCTGACGGCGCGCACCGGCCACGGAGAAGTTCTGGTGTGATGTCAGTCACGCGGGGTCACGAGGCCGGAAAACGGCCTCCGCTCACCCGTACGTGTCCCCGGGGCCCGTGCTCCCGGGGGCGCGCAGCGGGCCGTAGCGGCGGGCGGGACCACCGGGGCCGTTGACCTTGATCAGCCTCACGGTGCCGTGGCCGAGGTCCTCGTTGAGGCGGGCCACCAGGGTCGGGGCGAGCAGCCGCAGGTTCGTCGCCCAGGCCGTGGAGTCGCAGCGCACGACCAGCACCCGCTCGTCCTCGTCGTACCGCTCCGGCTCACAGTGCTTGGCCACGTCCTCGCCGACGATCTCGGGCCAGCGCCCCATCACCCCGCCCACCGCGGCCGGGGCCTCCCAGCCGCGCTCGGACAGCAGGCGGTTGATCGCCGCGCCGAGCGCCATGGGATCGCGCCGGTCGGCGCGCGCACCTGAGCGCAGGCCGCCGCGCCGGGCCTGCTTCTTCTGCTGCGCCGCGTCGCCACGCGCGCGCGCCGCCTCCCTGGCCGCCCGCAGCGCCACGCGCGCGAGGTCGACGCCGGAGGGCTCGGGGGACTTGCCGCCACCGCTTCCGGGAGTGCGGTCGGACGCGTCGGATCCGCTCATACGCGCTCCACCGTCCCCCCTGTCACCGTGAACCGCGCCCCCGACAGGACAGGGGGCACGTCGTCGTCCACGGCCGCCGTCACCAGGACCTGCTCACCGGGCGCGACCAGCTCGGCCAGGCGCTCCCGGCGGCGCGCGTCCAGCTCGGCGAAGACGTCGTCGAGCACCAGCACCGGCTCGTTGCCCTCGGACCGCAGCAGGTCGTAGGAGGCCAGGCGCAACGCCAGCGCGTAGGACCAGGACTCCCCGTGGGAGGCGTAGCCCTTGGCGGGCAGCCGGCCCAGCTTGAGCAGCAGGTCGTCGCGGTGCGGGCCGACCAGGGTGACGCCCCGCTCGATCTCCTGCCTGCGGGCCTCGGCGAGGGCGGACATCAGCTGTTCGAACAGGTCCTCGCGCGTGTGGGCCTCGCCGGGTGCGGAGGGCTTGTACTCCAGGGCGACCGGTCCGCCGCCGGGGGCGAGCTGTTCGTACGCCTTGTCGGCCAGCGGCTGGATCGCGGTGATCAGGTCCAGCCGCTGGGCGAGCAGCTCGGCACCCGCACGCGCGAGGTGCTGGTCCCACACGTCGAGGGTGGACAGGTCCATGGTGCGGCCGCCGTGCCGGCGGGCCAGCGCGGCCGACTTCAGCAGGGTGTTGCGCTGCTTGAGCACCCGGTCGTAGTCGGAACGGACGCCGGCCATGCGCGGGGAGCGCGCGGTGACGAGCTCGTCCAGGAAGCGGCGCCGCTCGCCGGGATCACCCTTCACCAGGGCGAGGTCCTCGGGGGCGAACAGGACCGTCCGGACGATGCCGAGCACGTCGCGGGGCCTGACCTGCGAGGACCGGTTGATGCGGGCGCGGTTGGCCTTGCCCGGGTTCAGCTCCAGTTCGACCAGTTGCTGCCGCTCGCCCTGGCGGACCTGGGCGCGGACGATCGCGCGGTCGGCGCCCATGCGGACCAGCGGGGCGTCGGAGGAGACGCGGTGACTGCCCAGGGTGGCGAGGTAGCCGACCGCCTCGACCAGATTGGTCTTGCCCTGCCCGTTGGGCCCGACGAAGGCCGTCACCCCCGGGTCGAGCGGGACCTCGACCCGGGGGTAGGAGCGGAAGTCGGCCAGCGACAGATGCGTGACGTGCATGGTCGTTTCGCCGACCTCTCCAGCCTTCGGGTGGTGCTTACTTCTTCTCGACCGCGTGGCCGCCGAACTGGTTGCGCAGCGCCGCGATCATCTTCATCTGCGGCGAGTCCTCCTGACGGGAGGCGAACCGCGCGAACAGCGAGGCGGTGATCGCCGGCAGCGGGACCGCGTGGTCGATGGCGGCCTCCACCGTCCAGCGTCCCTCACCGGAGTCCTGTGCATAACCCCGGAGCCCGTCCAGGTGCTCGTCCTCGTCGAGGGCGTTCACCGCGAGGTCGAGCAGCCAGGAGCGGATGACGGTGCCCTCCTGCCAGGAGCGGAACACCTCCCGGACGTCGGTCACCGAGTCGACCTTCTCCAGCAGCTCCCAGCCCTCGGCGTAGGCCTGCATCATGGCGTACTCGATGCCGTTGTGGACCATCTTCGCGAAGTGGCCCGCGCCGACCTTGCCGGCGTGCACCGAGCCGAAGTCCCCCTCGGGCTTGAGGGCGTCGAAGATCGGCTGCACCTTGGCGACGTTCTCCTTGTCGCCGCCGTACATCAGCGCGTAGCCGTTCTCCAGGCCCCAGACGCCGCCGGAGACGCCGCAGTCGACGAAGCCGATGCCCTTGGCCGCCAGTTCCTCGGCGTGCCTCTCGTCGTCCGTCCAGCGGGAGTTGCCGCCGTCCACGACGACGTCGCCGGGCTCGAGCAGTTCGGCGAGCGCGTCGATGGTGGACTGGGTGGGCTCGCCGGCCGGGACCATCACCCACACCACGCGCGGGCCCTCGAGCTTGCCCACAAGCTCTTCCAGACTGTGGACATCGGCGAGGTCCGGGTTGCGGTCGTATCCGAAGACGGTGTGGCCCGCGCGGCGGATCCGCTCACGCATGTTGCCGCCCATCTTGCCGAGGCCGACGAGACCGAGCTCCATCAGTTGTGTTCCTTAGGTTGCGACGTGACGTGGCGGCACGGGCGTGCCGCGGCACTTACGTACCCGCCCAGAGCCTAAACCCGGGCGCTCACGCACATCTGTGGGCATACGCGCTCATACGCACGCCCCACCTGCGGTTTTCTCCACAGCCGCCCCCGGGACCCGGCTCGAACCGGTCGTCCCCCGGGTACCCCGGAAGCACTGTGCACAGCTGTGGACGGACGGAACGGCGTCAGCCGCTGAGCCGCACCGGCATGATCAGGTACTTGTAGGCCTCGTCCGCCTCCGCGTCCACCGCGGGCCTGCCGCTGAGGAGCGCGGGCTTGGTGGACGTGGTGAACGACAGCTGGGCCACCGGGGAGTCGATGGCGCTCAGGCCGTCCAGCAGGAAGGTCGGGTTGAAGGCGATCGAGATGTCGTCGCCCTCGAGCTGGGCGTCGACCCTTTCCACAGCCTGTGCGTCGTCGCTGGAACCTGCCTCCAGGATGAGCACGCCCTGCTCGAAGCTCAGCCGCACCGGGGTGTTGCGCTCGGCCACCAGGGCCACGCGCTTGACGGCCTCCACGAAGGGGGCGGTCTCGATCACGGCGACGCTGTTGAACTCGGTCGGGAACAGCGTGCGGTACTTCGGGAGGTCGCCCTCCAGCAGCCGCGTGGTGGTCCGGCGGCCCGCACCCTCGAAACCGATCAGGCCCTCGCCCGCGCCCGAGCCGGACAGCGCCAGGATCACCTGGTCGCCGCTGGTCAGCGCCTTGGCGGTGTCCAGGAGCGTCTTGGCCGGCACCAGGGCGACCGCGGAGGCGTCCGGGTTCTCCGGCTTCCACAGGAACTCGCGGACCGCGAAGCGGTAGCGGTCGGTGGAGGCCAGCGTCACGGTGTCGCCCTCGATCTCGATGCGCACACCGGTGAGGACGGGCAGCGTGTCGTCGCGGCCGGCCGCGATGGCGACCTGCTGCACGGCGGAGGCGAAGACCTCGCCGGGGACCGTGCCCGTCGCGTTCGGCATCTGGGGCAGGGCCGGGTACTCCTCCACAGGCAGGGTGTGGAGGGTGAACCGCGAGGAGCCGCACACCACCGTCGCCCGTACACCGTCTGTGGAGATCTCCACCGGCCGGTTGGGGAGGGCGCGGGAGATGTCGGCGAGCAGGCGGCCGGAGACGAGGACGGTGCCCTCCTCCTCGACCTCCGCCTCCACCGAGACCCGCGCGGAGACCTCGTAGTCGAAGCTGGACAGGCTCAGCTGGCCGTCCTCGGCCTTCAGCAGCAGGCCGGCGAGGACAGGGGCCGGCGGACGGGCCGGGAGGCTGCGCGCCGCCCAGGCCACTGCCTCCGCGAGTACGTCGCGTTCCACCCGGATCTTCACTGTTGCCGCCTCCTGCTGTTGCCGGCGCTTCTCGCCCTGCCTGGCTTTCGTCGTCTGACTCGGTGTCGTCGGCCCCTGTGCGGGGAAGGACACCGGGACCAGTCTGACGCACCGCACTGACAGTAGGTGCCCCTCGGGGTCAAGTCGTGACGAGGGCCGGCCGGGGGCGGGACACCGAGTTGTGCACAGGGCCCACTTCGAAACGAATTCCTCGCTCTCTCTAGTCGGGAGTAGTAGTAGGGCCTGTGGATACCGTGGATAACTTCGTTTCCGCAGCTCAGCGCGGTGATTTTGTCCACGGGGCCTGTGGGCTGGGACGGTGGACAACCGGGCGTCTCTGTGGAGAACGGAAAGTTCTGCACACTCCGTGCACAGGCCGGGCCGAGTTCTCCCCAGAGCCGTCCCCAGCTTTGGCAGTCTTTCCCACAGCCCCCTTCGGTACCTCGATGTGACGCCTTTCACTCGATGCGGTGAGGACACGCGTCGTGTTGCCGAACAGTGGACAGGCATGTGGAGAAGATGGCGATCACTGGGGAAAACAGGCTCCGACCTGTGGGTTCCCCGTGGACAACCCGATCCACAGGCTGTGGGTCGCCGCTCTGTCCACAGCCTGTGGATATCGTTCGTCCACGAATCCACACCAAGCTGACCTGGCCTGATGATCTCTCGACCAAGGGCGCTGTGGACAGTGTCGGGATAACTTCGCGGTCCCCAGCATGTGGACGGGAGAAAGTCACCGAATCTGTGGAAGACGGCCGTAACCCGGCCGCGTAATCGAACAGCGAGTGGCTGCCGGTCGTGCCGACGGCAAACAGAAGGGCGTCCCCGGATGTGCTCCGGGGACGCCCTCGGTGTCGGTGCGGCGGTGCGGCCGGTCCCTGCGCGAGTGGCTCAGCGGTCCGCGCGGCGGCGCGCTCAGCCGGCCTTGATGCGGTTGGTGAGTTCGGTGACCTGGTTGTAGATGGAGCGCCGCTCGGCCATCAGATTGCGGATCTTCCGGTCGGCGTGCATCACCGTCGTGTGGTCACGCCCGCCGAACAGCGCGCCGATCTTCGGCAGGGACAGGTCCGTCAGCTCCCGGCACAGGTACATGGCGATCTGCCGGGCGGTCACCAGCGCACGCCCGCGCGAGGTGCCGCACAGGTCCTCGACCGTGAGCCCGAAGTAGTCGGCGGTCGCGCTCATGATGGCCGTCGAGGTGATCTCCGGGGCCGAGTCGTCGCCCCCGGGGATCAGGTCCTTCAGGACGATCTCGGTCAGCCCGAGGTCCACCGGCTGCCGGTTGAGCGAGGCGAACGCCGTCACCCGGATCAGCGCGCCCTCCAGCTCGCGGATGTTCCGCGAGATCCGGGAGGCGATGAACTCCAGCACCTCCGGGGGGGCGTTCAGCTGCTCCTGCACCGCCTTCTTGCGCAGGATCGCGATGCGCGTCTCCAGCTCCGGCGGCTGGACGTCGGTGATCAGGCCCCACTCGAAACGGTTCCGCAGCCGGTCCTCCAGCGTCACCAGCTGCTTGGGCGGCCGGTCGCTGGACAGCACGATCTGCTTGTTGGCGTTGTGGAGCGTGTTGAAAGTGTGGAAGAACTCCTCCTGCGTCGACTCCTTGTCCGCCAGGAACTGGATGTCGTCGACGAGCAGGATGTCCATCTCGCGGTAGCGCTTGCGGAAGCTGTCGCCCTTGCCGTCGCGGATGGAGTTGATGAACTCGTTGGTGAACTCCTCCGAGCTCACGTACCGCACGCGCGTGCCCGGGTAGAGGCTCCGCGCGTAGTGCCCGATCGCGTGCAGCAGGTGCGTCTTGCCGAGCCCGGACTCCCCGTAGATGAACAGCGGGTTGTAGGCCTTCGCCGGCGCCTCGGCCACGGCGACCGCGGCCGCGTGGGCGAAGCGGTTGGACGCGCCGATGACGAACGTGTCGAACAGGTACTTCGGGTTCAGCCGCGCGGTCGGCTCACCGGGGCCGGTGGCCGGTGCGGGCTGTGCGGCCAGCGGCCCGGGCGCACCGGTGGTGGGCAGGTTCGGTCCGACGGGGCCGCCGCGGTGGACCTGCCCGGAGCCGGAGGGCGGCTCGGGCAGCTCGCGGCGCACGGCGTCGCGCTGGTCGTAGTCGCCGCGCTCGTAGTCGCCGCGTGGCGCGTCGTAGTCGGAGCGTGGGGCGTCGTAGTCGCCGCGCTGCTGGTCGTACGACGGGCGCTCCACCGGCTGCGGGCGGTAGTCCTGCGAGGGCGCGCCGCCGTAGGAGTCCTGCGGGCCGTAGGCGTCCTGGGACGGTGAGGCGTACGGGTCCCGCTCCGGGAAGCCGAGGCGCTGCTGCTGCCAGCCGTACTCGTCCTGCGCCGGCCGCGGCCAGGAGCCCGGCTCCGGGCGCTGGTACTCGGAGGGGTAGGCGGGGCGGGCGGTGGGGAGCTGGTCGCCCGACGGGCCCGGCTGCTGGTCGGCACGGCGGCGGCCGTACCCGTCGTAGCCCTCGTACGGCTCGTACGGCTCGCGGTCCGTCCGGTCCTGACGCTCGGGGCGGGCCAGGGGTTCCTGGCGGTCCTGGCGGACGGCCGGGAGTTCCGTCTCCTCGTACCGGGGCTGCGGGCGGGGGGCCGGCGGGGCCGGGGGCTCGCCCGCGGTGTCGTCGACGGTGATCGCGATACGGATCGGGCGACCGCACTCGCGGCTCAGGCTCTCGCTGACGACGGGTGCGAGGCGGCCCTCGAGTACGCCCTTCGCGAACTCGTTCGGGACGGCGAGCAGTGCGGTGTCGGCGACCAGCGCGAGCGGCTGACAGCGCCGGATCCAGTGCTCGTCCTTGCTCTCCACCCCCTGCCCGCGGCCTTCGCCGAGGAGTTGCTCCAGTACGCGTGGCCACACTGCGGCAAGATCGGCAGGTACGTCAGCCACAGGGCACGCTCTCTCACAGTCCCCTCGAACGTGTGATGCGAGGGACGGGTCGGGATGTAAATCGGGTGGTGGAGGGTCAAGGGAACGAATCGGAGTCCAGCCACGGTAGACAGGGCGACCGGTACGGTTCAAGTTGTTGTCCCCAGGCTGTGGACAAGTGTCTCCCGGTGACCACTGGTTTGACCGAATGGCGCAGCCGCGCGTACCGTAACCAAGTCGAGTTGTCGATGGCTGCTGCCGCCTGCCTCCGATGGGCACAGATCGCGCAAGATGATCGGTCAGCGGTGCACTGGGGCGTAACGCGAGCTACTCGTGGGCGCACGGTGACAGCCAGGACGGCACCCCGCAAACACCGATTTCTTCTGGAGCCCCCGAGTGAGCAAGCGCACCTTCCAGCCGAACAACCGTCGTCGCGCGAAGACCCACGGCTTCCGGCTGCGTATGCGCACCCGTGCCGGCCGCGCGATCCTCGCGTCCCGCCGCAGCAAGGGTCGCGCCCGCCTGTCCGCCTGATCCCGATCAGGTCATGACGTCGTGCTGCCCACCGAGAACCGGCTGAGGCGGCGCGAGGACTTCGCGACCGCGGTACGACGAGGACGTCGGGCCGGACGCCCGTACCTCGTCGTCCACCTTCGTAGCGGTGCCACGGACCCGCATGCGCCTGGGGAGAGCGCTCCCCCGACGCGTGCGGGTTTCGTCGTGAGCAAAGCCGTGGGCGGCGCGGTGGTGCGCAACAAGGTGAAGCGCAGGCTTCGCCATCTGATGCGCGAGCGAGTCGACCGGTTGCCCCCCGGTAGCCTGGTAGTCGTACGAGCGCTGCCCCCGGCGGGCGACGCCGACCATGCACAGCTGGCCCGAGACCTGGATGCCGCCCTGCAGCGGCTGCTGGGAGGGGGCGCGCGATGAAGTATCCGTTGCTGGCTCTGATCAAGATCTACCAGTGGACGATCAGTCCACTGCTGGGGCCGGTGTGCAAGTACTACCCGTCGTGTTCCCACTACGGCTACACGGCCGTCGACCGGCACGGTGCCGTCAAGGGAACAGCACTCACGGCCTGGCGCATCCTGCGGTGCAACCCGTGGTCGCTGGGCGGTGTGGATTACGTCCCGCCGCGTAAGCGTCCGCGGTGGCACGAAATGCTGCGTAACGCCTGGCGTGCACGCAGGGGCGGGCCCTCCGCCGCCGCACCGGCCACCGAAGGACAGACTTCTCCCACAAGTCCGACGGGTCCTTCGAGCCCGGCCGCAGAGACCTCGTCCCATGCCCAAGGAGCATGATTAGTGGACACGATTGCCAGCCTCTTCAGCTTCATCACGACACCCGTCTCCTGGGTCATCGTCCAGTTCCACAAGGTGTACGGAGCCATCTTCGGGCCTGACACCGGGTGGGCCTGGGGCCTGTCCATCGTGTCCCTGGTGATTCTGATCCGTATCTGCCTGATCCCGCTCTTCGTGAAGCAGATCAAGGCGACGCGCGCGATGCAGACGCTCCAGCCGGAGATGAAGAAGATCCAGGAGCGCTACAAGAACGACCGGCAGCGCCAGTCCGAAGAGATGATGAAGCTGTACAAGGAGACGGGCACCAACCCGCTCTCCTCGTGCCTTCCCATCCTGGCGCAGTCGCCGTTCTTCTTCGCCCTGTACCACGTGCTCAACAGCATCGCGTCGAACGACACCGTCGGCGTGATCAACGAGCGCCTGCTGGAGAGCGCGCAGAAGGCCCACATCTTCGGCGCCCCGCTCGCGGCGAAGTTCACGGACAGCGCGGAGAAGGTCGCGGCCCTCGACTCGTCGCTGACCGATGTGCGTGTCGTCACGGCGATCATGATCGTGCTGATGTCGCTGTCGCAGTTCTACACGCAGCGCCAGCTGATGACGAAGAACGTCGACACCACGGTGAAGACGCCGTTCATGCAGCAGCAGAAGATGCTGATGTACGTCTTCCCCATCATCTTCGCCGTCTTCGGCATCAACTTCCCGGTCGGTGTCCTCGTCTACTGGCTGACCACCAACGTGTGGACCATGGGCCAGCAGATGTACATCATCCACAACAACCCCACGCCGGGTTCCAAGGCCCAGGCCGCGTACCTGGAGCGCCTCACCAAGCACGTCACCAAGCACGGCAGGACCCGCAACCGGCGTGAGCGGGCCATCGTCAAGGCCATCGTCGCCAAGGGCCGTGACCGCAACGAGTACGAGCGCAAGTTCATCAACGGTCTGAACAAGGCGGGCCTCGCGGCCCAGAGCGACGGCATGGTGATCAAGAGCGAGGCCACGGCCGCCGTCCAGACCGAGGACGGTACGCCCGTCACCGGGGCCGCCAACCCCAAGCGGCAGCAGCCCAAGCGGCAGACGAAGGCCCAGCGCCAGTCGGGCCCGACCAAGGCGGCCGGTGAGCCCACCTCGCTGACCAAGTCCGACGAGTCCCAGAGCGGAGCCACGCCCGCCGCCGCTGCCAAGAAGGGCAGCGCCAAGCCCGCCGGCAGTACCCGCAGCAAGGCCCAGTCCGGGCAGCGCAAGGGTCCGCAGCGGCCCAAGTCCCCGTCCAAGAAGTAAGAAGGAGTCCATCCGTGACGGAAGGCACCACCTCCGCCGCTGCCGAGGGCGCAGACACCCTGACCCGATTGGAGCAGGAAGGCGAGATCGCGGCGGACTACCTGGAGGGCCTGCTCGACATCGCCGACCTTGACGGCGACATCGACATGGACGTCGAGGCCGACCGTGCCTCCGTCTCGATCATCAGCGACACGGGCAGCCGTGACCTGCAGAAGCTGGTCGGTCGTGACGGCGAGGTGCTGGAGGCGCTCCAGGAGCTCACGCGTCTGGCCGTGCACCGGGAGACCGGGGACCGCAGCCGCCTCATGCTCGACATCGCCGGCTACCGCGCCAAGAAGCGCACGGAGCTGTCCGAACTGGGCGCGAAGGCCGCCGCCGAGGCCAAGAGCAGTGGCGAGCCCGTGAAGCTCGACCCGATGACCCCGTTCGAGCGCAAGGTCGTGCACGACGCGGTCAAGGCGGCCGGCCTGCGCAGCGAGTCCGAGGGCGAGGAGCCGCAGCGCTTCGTCGTCGTCCTTCCTGCCTGATCGGTTCTACGTTCCACCGGCCCCGTCTGTAGCGCAGACGGGGCCGAACTTTGTCAGCCTGATAGTTCTGTGGTTCTGGTGTCGGCGCCCTGTGCCGGCACGGTACGGAAGGACGGTCCCCCGTGACGGAGGCAGCGGAGCTTCCCCCCGCGCCCGAGCAGGCACGTGAGGTGTTCGGTGATCGCTTCACGGACGCGGTCCGGTACGCGGAGCTGCTCGCCGAGGCGGGCGTGCAGCGCGGCCTGATCGGTCCGCGCGAGGTGCCCCGCTTGTGGGAGCGGCATCTGCTGAACTGTGCGGTGCTCTCTGAGGTCGTGCCGGAGGGGGTGACGGTGTGCGATGTCGGCTCGGGAGCCGGGCTGCCGGGCATTCCACTGGCGCTGGTCCGTCAGGACCTCAAGATCACTCTGCTGGAACCGCTGCTGCGTCGTACCACTTTCCTGACCGAGGTCGTCGAACTGCTGGGCCTGGACCATGTGACGGTCATGCGGGGCCGGGCCGAGGAGGTCATGGGGAAGCTTCCTCCGGTGCACGTCGTGACGGCGCGGGCCGTAGCGCCGCTCGACCGCCTCGCCACCTGGGGCATCCCCCTCCTTCGCCCGTACGGGGAGATGCTCGCGCTCAAGGGCGACACCGCCGAGGAGGAGCTGAAGAGCGCGGCGACGGCACTGAGCAAGCTCGGTGCCGTGGCGACATCGATCGTCCATGTGGGCGAGGGTGTCGTGGACCCGATGTCCACCGTGGTGCGGGTCGAGGTCGGGGAGAGCCCCGGTGGTGTGCGGTTCGCTGCGAAGCGCGCGAAGGCCGCCCGTACGGGGCGGGCGCGCCGACGACGTGGCTAGAGCACGATCCGTCCGCCCGCGGACCACGATCCGTATACGGAGAGCAGTCGATCCGTCCTGAGAACCAGACGTACTCCACACAAGCTGCCAAACCTATGCATGCCGGAGTGTCGCGGCAGCGCGGCCTCGGCTGCTGTGCATCGTGTTTCACGTGAAACGTCGCTCACTGCTGCACGGCATCATCAATCGGGGCCGCGCTGTGGCCGAACCCCGGGACCGTAAGCCTCTCGGTTCGCTCGGAAAGGGTCCGGTACCCGACGAGACATCGGCCTCCTCCCGAGGCATGGAGTTGTCCACAGAGGTGGATTTCTCCACAGAACGTCAGGCCTCACTGGTTCGTGACCCCAAAGGCATGGGAGGCTCTGTTCATTGCGAGCCTGAAGTCGAGGAGAGTGAATCCTTGCGGTCCGACGCCAACATCGCGGGACCGATGACCGATCCGGTCCCCGGTCCCCGTACCGAGTCGATGGGGGCGGATGTTTCACGTGAAACACCGCCTCCGATGGACGACACTCCCATCGGTCGTGCTGCCCAGCTGGCGGTGGAGGCTTTGGGCCGGGCCGGTGAGGGCCTCCCGCGGCCCGAGCAGACCCGCGTCATCGTGGTCGCCAACCAGAAGGGCGGGGTCGGTAAGACAACGACCACCGTCAACCTGGCCGCTTCGCTCGCTCTGCACGGCGGCCGTGTCCTGGTGATCGACCTCGATCCTCAGGGCAATGCGTCCACCGCCCTGGGAATCGATCACCATGCCGAGGTCCCCTCGATCTATGACGTGCTGGTGGAGAGCAAGCCGCTGGCGGAGGTCGTCCAGCCGGTTCCCGATGTCGAAGGGCTCTTCTGCGCGCCCGCCACGATCGATCTCGCCGGTGCGGAGATCGAACTCGTGTCGCTGGTGGCACGGGAAAGCCGGCTGCAGCGGGCGATCCAGGCCTATGAGCAGCCGCTGGACTACATCCTCATCGACTGCCCGCCCTCCCTCGGCCTGCTGACGGTCAACGCCTTGGTGGCGGGCCAGGAGGTCCTGATCCCCATCCAGTGCGAGTACTACGCACTGGAGGGTCTGGGACAGCTGCTGCGCAATGTCGACCTGGTGCGGGGGCACCTCAATCCGACGCTGCACGTATCCACGATCCTGCTCACCATGTACGACGGCCGGACACGGCTTGCGTCGCAGGTAGCGGAAGAGGTGCGCACCCACTTCGGCGACGAGGTGCTGCGCACGAGCATTCCCCGCTCCGTCCGTATCTCGGAGGCGCCGAGCTATGGGCAGACGGTGCTGACTTACGATCCTGGATCGAGCGGTGCCCTCTCTTATCTTGAGGCGGCACGAGAGATCGCGTTGAAGGGCGTCGGCGTCAGCTATGACGCATCACGGGCGCACATCGGCGCACAGCAGAACGATCCGAGCATGGTGGAGGGCGTCCAGTGAGCGATCGACGGAGGGGGCTGGGCCGTGGTCTCGGCGCACTGATCCCTGCTGCCCCAACAGAGAAGGCGGTGGCACCGACTGCGGTGGGAGGCGCTTCGACGTCTCCTTCGGCGGTACCGGTGCTGCCGAACGAACGAGGGGTGGCGGCCGCGAAGGTGACCACGCTGCCGCCTGTTTCACGTGAAACAGAGGAGCCGTCGGCGAACGGTGTCTCGGCCGCGTCCGTGTCTCCCATCGGGGCTCACTTCGCGGAGATCCCCCTCGACGCCATCACCCCGAACCCCCGGCAGCCGCGTGAAGTGTTCGACGAGGATGCGCTGTCCGAACTGATCACCTCCATCAAGGAGGTCGGTCTCCTCCAGCCGGTCGTCGTGCGGCAGGTAGGTCCCACGCGCTATGAGCTCATCATGGGTGAGCGTCGCTGGCGGGCCTGCCGCGAGGCGGGGCTGGAGGCCATCCCGGCGATCGTGCGAGCCACGGACGACGAGAAGCTTCTCCTGGACGCACTGCTGGAGAACCTGCACCGTGCTCAGCTGAACCCACTGGAAGAGGCCGCAGCCTACGAACAGCTCCTGGTGGACTTCAACTGCACGCACGACCAGCTGGCGGACCGCATCGGCCGGTCCCGTCCCCAGGTGTCCAACACGCTTCGTCTGCTGAAGCTCTCGCCGGCCGTCCAGCGCCGGGTCGCCGCCGGGGTACTCTCCGCCGGACACGCACGGGCGCTGTTGTCCGTCGATGACTCGGAGGAGCAGGACCGGCTGGCTCACCGGATCGTGGCCGAAGGGCTGTCGGTGCGGGCTGTCGAGGAGATCGTGACTCTGATGGGTTCACGGCCCCAGAAGGCCCAGCGCTCCAAGGGACCGCGGGCGGGGGCGCGAGTCTCTCCGGCGCTGACGGATCTGGCCACGCGCCTTTCGGATCGCTTCGAGACACGGGTGAAGGTCGACCTGGGCCAGAAGAAGGGCAAGATCACCGTGGAGTTCGCCTCCATGGAGGATCTCGAGCGCATCCTCGGCACACTTGCTCCCGGTGAGGGACCCGTCCTGCAGAAGAGTCTGGTGGACGACGACTCCGAGGAGACCGAGTCCTGATCGCTCGACTGGTCCAGATGATCAGTCGGTCGGGGTGGGCCGTGTCCGGTGTGTACCGGAACACGGCCCGCTCTTTGTTTTTTGGCGGTATCGATGGAATCGCTTCATGGATACGATGCGATCGGATACGGCGCACCTACCCGGTAGTACCTCTGAGACCAAGGCAGGGGCCATGCGAATGACAAGCCGCACCGGACTGGTGAGCGCGGGACTGGGGGTAGGCGCCGTCGGTGGGTTCATCGGCAGCCTGCTCAGGGAACGGAGCGCTCTGACAGCAGCCCGTGAGGCAGCGGGCGAAGGAAGCGAGGAACAGCCTTCATGGGGCGTCGGCTTGTACCGCTCACGCTGGACAACCTTCAGGACCTCCCCCAGCGCTGTCGCTCGTGCGTCTTCTGGGAGCTCGACCCCGTCAGTGGCGAGGCAGCGGTAAAGGAAGGCACATCCGCGTTCGAGAAGGAGTCGTGGATCTCGGCCGTTCTCCTGGACTGGGGGTCCTGCGGGAGAGTCGTCTATGTCGATGAGGTCCCTGTGGGCTTCGTTCTCTACGCTCCTCCCGCCTATGTGCCGCGCTCCGCGGCGTTCCCCACCAGCCCTGTGTCGCCCGATGCGGTGCAACTGATGACCGCGTTCATCGTGCCGGGCTATCAAGGGCAAGGACTGGGCCGAGTGATGGTGCAGACGGTGGCGAAGGATTTGCTGCGCCGGGGCTTCAAGGCGATCGAGGCATTCGGCGATGCCCGTTGGAAGGAACCCGCCTGCGTTCTTCCGGCCGATCATCTGCTGGCCGTGGGCTTCAAGACGGTCCGCCAGCACCCTGTACATCCCCGGTTGAGGCTGGAGCTGAGGACGACCCTCTCCTGGAAGGAAGACGTCGAGATGGCGCTGGACCGGCTGCTCGGAGCCGTACAGAAGGAACCGGCGCTGCGTCCTCTCTGAAACGCATCATGCTGAGGTACCTCACACGAATGGGCCGACCCGGACGGGTCGGCCCATTCGTGTTTCACGTGAAACACGCGCCGCCAGTGAGGCGGTCTGCCTCACTCGGCGATGAACTCCTCGAGGTCGCGAACGATCGCGGCCTTCGGCTTGGCGCCGACGATGGTCTTGGCGACCTCTCCGCCCTGGTAGACGTTCAGGGTCGGGATGGACATGACGCCGTACTTGGCGGCCGTACCCGGGTTCTCATCGATGTTCAGCTTGACGACCTCGATCTTGTCCCCGTATTCCGAGGCGATCGCCTCGAGAGAGGGAGCGATCTGGCGGCAGGGACCGCACCAGGCGGCCCAGAAGTCCACCAGGACGGGCTTGTCGCTCTTGAGGACGTCCTGCTCGAAGGAATCGTCGGTCACATTCTTCAGGGTGCCGGCCACGGCGGGCTCCTTAATGGGTTGGTGCGCGGGCGGTGGGTGGGATCAGACAGAGGCGGTCTTCTCGGGTTCGGCCTTCTCCCCGTCCGAGAGGGCGGCGAGGAAGCGCTCGGCGTCGAGAGCGGCGGCACAGCCCGTGCCGGCCGCGGTGATCGCCTGGCGGTAGGTGTGGTCGACCACGTCGCCGGCGCCGAAGACACCGGTGACGTTCGTGCGCGTCGAGGGGGCGTCGACCTTCAGGTAGCCCTCCTCGTCCAGCTCCAGCTGACCCTTGAAGAGCTCGGTCCGCGGGTCGTGGCCGATCGCGATGAACAGGCCGGTCACCGCCAGGTCCGAGAGTTCACCGGTCTTGACGTTGCGCAGCTTCAGGCCCGAGAGCTTCTGGTCGCCCTGGACCTCGGCAACCTCGCTGTCCCAGACGAACGAGATCTTCGGGTCGGCGAAGGCGCGCTCCTGCATCGCCTTGGAGGCGCGCAGGGTGTCGCGGCGGTGGACGATCGTCACGGACTTGGCGAAGCGCGAGAGGAAGGTGGCCTCCTCCATCGCGGTGTCGCCACCGCCGATCACGGCGATGTCCTGGTCCTTGAAGAAGAAGCCGTCACAGGTGGCACACCACGAGACACCACGACCGGAGAGGGCGTCCTCGTTCGGCAGGCCGAGCTTGCGGTGCTGCGAGCCCGTCGCGACGATGACGGCCTTCGCCCGGTGCACCGTGCCCGCGGTGTCCGTGACGGTCTTGATCTCACCGGTCAGGTCGACGGCGACCACGTCGTCCGGAAGGAGCTCGGCGCCGAAGCGCTCCGCCTGGGCGCGCATGTTGTCCATGAGCTCGGGGCCCATGATGCCGTCCTGGAAGCCGGGGAAGTTCTCGACCTCGGTGGTGTTCATCAGCGCACCGCCGGCGGTGACAGCGCCCTCGAACACCAGGGGCTTCAGCGACGCACGGGCGGTGTAGAGCGCCGCCGTGTAGCCGGCGGGCCCCGAGCCGATGATGATCACGTTACGGACGTCGCTCACGGCTTGATTCCTCGTCTCTGGTCTGCGTCGTTCGACCGGTGGGAGCTTCTTGTCGGAACTCTCACCACACCCAACGGATCCTAAGGGGCGCGCATTCCCGCCGTGCCCGGGCACACGGAGGCGGTGACGGGCGGACGCACGGCGGGCTCCCGCCATGCGGGTAACCACGCAGGGGGCAGGCGAAGCGTCGATCGTCAGGAACGCGTGTAGGAGCGCTTCAGCAGTACCTTCGCGGTGGCGTCCGGGGAGGGGGTGTCCACGCAGATCGCTTCGACGATGTACGCGGTCACCCGGGTGTCGTCGGACACGTCGGGAAGGACGACGAGGAGTGCTTTCTTCCCTCCGTAGGTGCCCTGCTCGGTGGCGAGTGCGGCGTCATTGCGGCCGATGCCTTCACGGACGCATTCCGGGACCGCGGGCTGCTTGAGGACCTTGGGGCTGGCGGCGCCGGATTCCGACTGCATTCCGAACGTGTGTGGGGTGCGGGAGCCGGTGCCCTCCTGCTGACTGTGCGCGAGGAGATCGGTGACCTGCTTCTCCAGCTTTTCTTCGGAGAAGGTGTCCGCGGCGGTGGTCTGCTGCTCCCCATCCGGCTCCTTGCCGTCGTTCCAGGGCGACAGCAGCACGGACCCCAGTCCGAGCGCGGCGACCGTGAACACGGTTCCCAGGACGGCGATCCTCCGACGGCCTCCTCGCAGGCGGCTCTTGCGGCCCGGTCCGGTCGTGGAGGAGCGAGGACGCCCGGCCGGTCGGACCGGAGACGCCGATGTTTCACGTGAAACATGCGTCTGCCCGTCCCTCTGCTCGACGTCGAGCGTCACAGGAGGAGCGTCGGGATCTTCCCCGGTGTCCGGCGCTGTGGCGTGGAGCAGCGCCTCCGCCGCGAGCGCGGCGTCGATGCGGCTCGCGACCTCGGCGGGCATGCGGGGCGGACCCGGCATCGTGCCGAGCAGGCCCCGGATCTCCTCGAGTGAGGCACGGACGTCCGCGCAGAGCTCGCACTCGTCCAGGTGCCGGCGCACATCGGAGCTCCGAGCCGGTGGCAGAAGCCCTTCGGTGAGGTCGGAGATCTCCGCGACGTCCGGGTGCTCCGTCCTGTCTGTCGTCGACGTCACGCTCGCCCACCTCCGCCCTTCAGTGCTGCCGGGTCACTCGGTCCTGTGTCCGGGGAGTCCGCTCGACGCGGCCCCGCTGCGGGTGGGACGGATGCCTCCTGCGCCTGGTTCCGTTCCCCACCCTGTTTCCTTCCCTCACCGGTGCCGTCCGGTCTCAGATGGGTGAGCAGGGGAAGGAGTCTGGCTCTGCCCCGGGCGCAGCGGCTCTTCACCGTGCCGATGGGCACGTCGAGGATGCGGGCGGCTTCGGCGACCGGATAGCCCTGCATGTCCACGAGGACGAGGGCCGCTCGCTGATCGGGCGGAAGGGTGCCCATCGCCTCGATGAGCTGGCGGTGCAGATCGTTGCGCTCCGCGGGCGCCGAGGCGGACTCGTGGGGCTCCAGCAGCTGCTCGAGGCGCTCGGTGTCGTCGACCGGGGCGGTCTTCCGGGAAGCCGCCTTGCGCGCACGGTCCAGGCAGGCGTTCACCGTGATCCGGTGCAGCCACGTGGTGACGGCCGACTGGCCGCGGAAGGTGTGGGCGGCCCGGTAGGCGGAGACGAGGGCGTCCTGGACCGCGTCGGCGGCTTCCTCCCGGTCCCCCAGCGTCCGCAGGGCCACGGCCCAGAGCCGGTCGCGATGACGGCGCACGAGCTCGCCGAAGGCATCGGGGTCGCCGTCGACGTGGCGGGCGAGGAGGTCCTGGTCGCTTGCGTCGCGGTATGCGCTGCCGTCCGCCATCGGACCCCCATCCCCTTGGTGCGTCGTCAACCTGTGAACTTCAGGTCGGTGATGGCTTGTTTGAAGCCGGCGTTGCTGTAGGCATCACCGGGCGCCGACGGCAGGGCGGTGAACCAGACCAGCACGTACCGGGTCTTGACCGGCTTGCCGACCTTCACCGTGGCCTGGTCCCCGGTCGTCGTCACGGTACCGAGCTTCTCCATGGAGTCGATCGGGGTCGAGGAGCCGGTCGAGTCCGTCGCGTACAAGGTGACCGTGGTGCGGTCGCCCGTGTAGCGCAGCCCTATGGTCGACGACTTCACCGTCTGCTCGGAACCGAGGTCGTAGACGATGCCCACACCGGGCTTGAAGGCCGGGTTCATGTCCGGCCCGTCCACGAAGCTCTTGGTGCGCCAGTAGGTCGAGCTGTCGCCGTCGTACGTCTTGGCCACGTCCTCGGGCGCCTGGGCGTCACCCTTCGCGACGTACTCCTGAGCACCCTGGATCGCGAGCGGCTTGGGCGCTTCGGGCTTCTTGCCGCTGTTGTCTTCGCCGTCCGTCGTCTGGGTCTTGTTCGTGTCGTCGGCCTTGCCGCCCTGCTCCATGAGGGCGTCCGCGAGCTGCCAGCTGCCCAGGCCGAGCGCGGCGATCAGCAGGGCCGAGACGGCCCACTTCAGTGCCTTGCCCGTGCGGCTCTGCAGTGGGGGAGGCGGAGCCTGCACCGGCTGGGTGACGCCGGGATGCGGCGCCGGGCGGCCGTACGTGCCCTGCTGGTACGTCGTGCGCTGGTACTCCGGCGGAGTGGTGAACGCCGGCTCCGGCGGGCGGATGCGGGGCATCTCACCGATCGCCTTCACCAGCTCCTCCGGCGTGGTGCACGGCGACTCGTGACGCGAGGCGGTGGCCCCGTCGTTGGCGAGCGCCCGCATCGCGAGCTCGGACAGGCCGCGGTGGACACCGGCCCGCACCTGGTCGGGCGGGATCAGGCCGATGTCCTTCGGCAGGCCGGACATGCCGTAGGCGTCGTTCTCGTACGGCCAGCGCTGAGTGAGGGCTGCGTAGAGGAGGGCACCGATGGATTCGGTGTCGGTGCGCTGCGGGGTGTCGGAGCTGATGCCGCGCAGCGCCGCGTTCACGGCGAGGCCGCGGATGCGCCACTGGCCGGTCGACGTGCGCAGTACGGCGTTGGGGTTCAGGCGCAGGTGAGCGAGGCCCTCGCGGTGGGCCGCGGCCATGGCGGAGGAGACCTGACTGACCATCTGGTAGGCGTCGTACGCCTCCAGCGGGCCGGCTGCCAGGAGCGTGGTCAGTTCGGTGGCGTCGGGGAGCCACTCGTGCACGACGTAGACGACGTCGTTCTCCTCGACGGCGTCCAGGACCTGGACGAAGCGGGGGTCGCCCAGCAGGGCGGAGGAGCGGGCGGCGGCCAGGACGGACCGGGCACGTGAGTGATCCGCGGGCAGGATGTGCACGCCGACGGCGCGGCGGAGCTTCTCGTCCACGGCACGCCAACTGCTGAATCCGTCCAGACGGGTGACGCACTCCTCGAGGCGGTAGCGTCTGGCCAGCTTGTGGCCGCTGTGCAGTTCGGGCGACGAGGTCTTCCCGGAACCGTCGGTCCCGGTGTTCTCCTGTGCCTCGTCGCTGTCCGTGTCCCGCTCCCGGTTCTTGGCCACCCCGTCGGCCGTGGACTGGTCCGCCTGTGCGGTCAGCGACTGCGCGCCGCTGTTGTCTGCCACGTCGACGGCAGCTGTGCTCCGTTCCGCCACCGTCGTTCCCTGCCTCCCCATCCATTGCGCGTCGGACGGCGTCCGTTGCGCGCCGTCCCACGCAGAAACCAATTGTGCCCACAGTCCGCCGCTATGCACGACACACGGTGGCGGACGATGGTTGTGCGCCTACCCCCTGCCTCAGCGTCCCAGGCGTCCGCGGACCATACCGACCAGGGAGTTGAGCTCCTCGATGCGCATCCGGCGGGCGGCGACGAAGAAGACGCCGAGCAGAACGGCCCCACCGCCCAGGATCGCGGCGAACGAGCCCAGGACGCCCTGGCCGAGCGCCTGGCTGATGCCGTAGCAGGCCGCACCACTGAGCAGCGCGGCCGGCACCGACGCGATGCACAGCCGGGCGTACGTCCGCAGCACCCGCGCGCCGTCCAGGTCCCCGCCCAGCCGCTTGCGCAGGCGGCGCCAGGCGACGCCGACGCCGATCGCGTAGGCGACGCCGTACGAGGCGGCCATGCCGACCACCGCCCAGCGGGCCGGGAGCACGAAGAAGCAGATCGCCGAGGCGATCGCGTTGCCCGCGGCCACGATGACCGTGTTGTAGAAGGGGGTTCGGGTGTCCTCGTAGGCGTAGAAGGCGCGCAGGACGACGTACTGCACGGAGTACGGGATCAGGCCGAGGCCGAAGGCCATCAGCATGTAGCCCATGTTGGTCGCTTCACTGGTGCCCGAGGACCCGAAGATCAACGTGCACATCGGGATGCCGAGCGAGACGAAGCCGAAGGCGATCGGCACGATCGCGACGGCCGTGGTGCGCAGGCCCTGGGAGATGTCGTCCCGGACGGCGCCGCCGTCGTCCTCGGCCGCCGAGCGGGAGATGCGCGGCAGCAGGGCGGCCATCAGGGAGACGGTGATGATGGCCTGGGGCAGGCCCCAGATCAGCTGGGCGTTGGCGTAGGCGGCGAAGCCCGTGCCCTCCACGGGGGAGTCCAGGCCCGCGGCGGTGGAGAGCTGGGTCACCACCAGAGCGCCCGCCTGGTTGGCGAGGACGAACAGGATGGTCCACTTGGCGAGCATCGCCGCCTTGCCCAGCCCGTGCCCCTTCCAGTCGAAGCGCAGACGGATACGGAACCCGGTCTCACGGAGGTACGGGATCATCGCCAGGGCCTGCACGACGAGGCCGAGAAGGACACCCACGCCGAGCAGTCGCTCGCCCTCCGGCGGGATGTTCTCGACGGTCATGCCGGAGTCGGCGGCGGTGCCGTAGACCCAGATGAACACGCCGAGCGTGACGATGATGACGATGTTGTTCAGGACCGGGGTCCACATCATCGCGCCGAACCGGCCGCGCGCGTTGAGGATCTGACCCATCACCACGTGGATGCCCATGAAGAAGATCGAGGGCAGGAAGTAGCGGGTGAAGGTGACGGCGACGTCGTTGGCCGCGGAGTCGGTGGCGACCGGGTTCGACAACGCGCGCACGAGGAGCGGGGCGGCCAGCCACGCGAGGGCGGTGAGCGCGGCCAGGGCCACCATGACGAGCGTCAGCAGGCGGTTCGCGTACGCCTCGCCCCCGTCCTCGTCGTCCTTCATCGCCCGTACGAGCTGCGGAACGAAGACGGAGTTGAGGCCGCCACCGACGGTCAGGATGTAGATCATGGTCGGCAGCTGGTAGGCGACCTGGAACGAGTCGCCGAGGAGGCCGAGGCCCAGGGCCGAAACGATCAGTGCGGACCGGATGAACCCCGTGAGCCGGGACACCATCGTGCCCGCCGCCATGACGGCGCTCGACTTCAGCAGGCTTCCGGCCCGGCCGCCCTTCTTCGGGGCGGGCGCGGGAGCCGGTTCCGGGACCGGAGCCTCGGCGGCGGGAGGCGGTGTGGCCCCCGCGTAGTGGCCGGGTGCCGCGGACGGACCGGGCACCGACGGGGGCGCGTAGGGCTGCCGGTCACCGGTCGGAGGGTGACCGGGGTGCCCACCGCCGTACTGCTGGGAGTACCCGACGCCCTGCTGCCGGTCGGGGAAGGCGCCGCTCTGCTGCTGATCGCGGAAGAGGTGGGCGAAGGCGTCCGGCTCGTGGTGTTGGTCTCCGGCCTGGCCGACCAGGTCGTCCACGCCCACGTACTGCGTCGTGCGCGGATCGTCGCCGTACGGCAGGTACTGCGTCGGTCCGTCCGGCTCCGGTGCGGGGGTCTGGGCCCACACCCGCGGATCGGGGGCGTACGGCGACTGGGGCGGCTGCCCGTAGAGCGGCTGTTGAGGGGGGTACGCGCCCGGAGGGGGCGGAGGATGCGCGGCGCGGTCGTAGAGCGCCTCCGCGACGGGATCCTGGGCGGCGATGTCCTGCGCCCGGTAGGGGTCCTGGTCGTAGGCGTCCTGGAGGTACGGGTCGGAAGGAGGCTGCGGCACCTGGTCGTGCCCGGGCGGCGGACCCTCGGGGAGGTCCGACTCGGGATAGCCCGAGTTGCCCGCGGCACGGCCGCGGTCACCGTCGTACGGCGCGTTCATGGTTACCCCACCTCATCGTCCCCGGCCCACCGGCCACGACATCCTCAACGGTCCACTCTCTCACCCGTGCCGGACGGGTCGGCGTTTTCCGGTGCGGTGTCCGGTGCCGGGTCACTCGGCTGCTCCGGGGCCTCCGACCGCGTGCCGGCCCCGGACTCCTCGGTGAGACGCGTGGCGGGGGCCCCCGGGTTCTGCGGGGCGTCGGCGTCCTCGCCCGCCTCGTCGTTCTGCTCCTCGGCCTCGCGGGCCGTGGCACGCTTGCGCTGCGTGTACATCCGGAAGCCGGCGAGGACGAGCAGCAGGACACCGCCGCCGATGACCAGCATCACCGTGGCGGTGATCTCGGTGACCTTCACGTCGAAGGTGACGGGTTCGCCGTACTTCTGGCCGTCCTGGGTGTACAGCTGGGCGATCACCGTCGCCCGGCCGTTGGCGTGGGCGGACGTGGTGAACTTCACCGACTGGCTGTGCCCGCCGGAGACGGCGATGGGCTGCTCCTCGTAGGCGTCCCCGTCGATCTCGAGACGGGTCGGGTTGGTCGAGGTGAGCCGCAGCACCAGGTGCTCGACGCCCTGCACCAGGTTGTTCTGGACCGTCACGGGGATCGTGGCGCTGCGGCCGGAGAGCTTCGTCTCCGACTTGTCGATGAGCTTCACCTGGTCGATGAGCGTGTCGAGGTACGACTCGACACCGCTCCGGTAGATCGCCGCCTCGGTTTCCCGGTCCCGCCAGGACACGGACATCGCCCGGTTCAGGGCGCGTCCGAACGGGGTCACCACCCGGGACTGGTCGGAGAGGATGACCTTGAACTTGTCGAGCTTGTCCTGCGTCCGTGCGATCTGCTCGAACGTCGACCGCGGCAGTTCGTGCTTGCGCAGTGAGGAGGGGTAGGCGGAGGCCGAGGGGGCCTTGGTGGTGGCGGCGGGGTCCGGCTTGGTCCTCGCGGCCGCCGTGAGGCTCTGGGAATCGGACCAGGTCCCGTCCTGGAGGGCGGTCAGCGCCTCGGCCATCGTCTGGGCCTGGCTCACGGACGGCGTGCGCTGCGGGGCGACGACGACGCTGCGCTGCTTGTTCGTCTGGAGGCCGAGCGTCAGGCTCTGGGCCAGGAAACGCTGCACCGCCTGCGTGGACGTGGACGCCTTGGTCATGTCGCCCTGGAACGCCGTGGACAGCCGGGCATCCGCCACGACGGCCGTGGTGCCGCCACCGATGGGACGGGGCGCGGAGGGCGTGTACGACAGGTCGCCGGTCTCCTTGAAGGTGTCGCTGCGGGCGATCACCTTGTCGGCGCCGGCGGACGTGGCGACCTTGACGATGGAGGGGTCGACCGCGCCGTCGACGGGCCAGGCGAAGTCTGTGGTGGGTTTCACGTGGAGGATCGAATCGACCGTGTCCGCGGCGACGTCGGTGGCCTCCTTGAGGTGGCTCAGGGAGCCGGTGACAGCGGTGCCGTTGTGGGCGAGGGAGGCCAGGTCGGGGTCGCCGAACGGCAGCGCGACGATCTCCTTGTCCGCCACCGCCCGCTGTACCTCGGTGAGCCAGCGCTTGGCGACCTTCTGGTGGGTGCCGGCCGTGTTGTCGTCGCCCTCGCCCTGGACCTCGTAGCTGTGGGTCATCGCGTCGACGGACGCCAGCAGGTCCGGATCGATCACCCAGGTGACGTCGAGATCCCTGCCCAGGGCCACCATGCGGTCCAATCGGCCGCCCGGGGCGATCTCCTCGGCGAGTTCGTCGTCGCGGAAGACCGGCGTCTGCTCCTCGTTCGAACCGGTCTCCGCCGTCATGTGGGTCGTGGAGACCAGCGGCCACAGGAACGTCGTCTTCGTCCGCGTGCCGGCTTCCTCGGGCTGCCACGGCAGGAAGGTCCGCTGGACGCCGAGGATCTGCTCCCAGGGCTGCGCGGAGGTCTCCCCGGCGAGCGACACGGCCAGCTGGTAGACGCCGTCCTGCCCGAGGTTCAGCTCGTCGACCGGGACCGAGATGTTGAAGGGCTGGGAGACGCCCGGTGTGAGCTTGGAGAACTTCTCGGTGTACTTGTCACCGACCTCCGGGTTGACGACGCCCTGGACGTCGTCGCTGTTCCGGGCGACGCTGTCGATCCGCGAGCGGGTGTTCAGCAGCGGACCCACCCGCAGGCCGACGTGGGCGTCGGTGACCGTCTGCTTCCCCTTGTTGGTCACCGTGCCGGACACGGTGACGGTGTCCCCTTCGGTGGGGACGCTGGGAGTGAGCGAGTTCACGGAGACGGAGACCGAGCCCGCGTCGGAGGCGGCCCGCGGTGCGTCCTGTCCGGCGGCGTCCGCGGGGGGCGCGGCGGGGAGCTGGAGGAGCCCGGTCAGCAGGGGCACTCCGGCGAGCAGGGCCCCGGTGCGCCGCAGCCGCCGGAGGGCAGGTGAGGGACGGGTCCCCTGGAAGTCTGCCGCCTCGGCCACGCGCTCGCCCGTCCCTCGTCGTCGTCAGTGGTCGTCGGAATGTGCGTCCACGCATGGTAACGATGCTCGTCGAGGGGAAGTGCCGCGGATCGTTCCGCAAGATCGGAGGCGGAGTCGGCCCGCCCTGTATGTGGCCGTATGGAAGGGAGAGCGCTCCAGGTCACGAAGGCAGGCCTTGTGCAGGTATCGACGGGTGACCGCGGGCACGGAATGGGGGAGCTTCCGGCCGCCCGCGCCACGTACCCTCTTCTGTTGTGCCGAACGCCAACGAAGAAACCAGTGCCCTGAGCCAGGTGCAGAACCGCGCCGTGAGTGAGCTGCTGCGGGTCGCCCCGGTCGCCGACGACCTCGCCCGCCGCTTCCAGGAGGCCGGGTTCTCACTCGCCCTGGTCGGCGGTTCGGTGCGGGACGCACTGCTCGGCCGCCTCGGCAACGATCTGGACTTCACGACCGATGCCCGCCCGCAGGACGTGCTGAAGATCGTGCGTCCCTGGGCGGACGCCGTCTGGGAGGTCGGCATCGCCTTCGGGACGGTCGGGGCGCAGAAGAGCGGCTACCAGATCGAGGTGACCACCTACCGGTCGGAGGCGTACGACCGCACCTCGCGCAAGCCGGAGGTGTCGTACGGCGACTCCATCGAGGAGGATCTGGTCCGCCGCGACTTCACCGTGAACGCGATGGCCGTCGCGCTCCCGCAGAAGCGGTTCATCGATCCGCACGGTGGCCTCGACGACCTTGCCGCGCGTGTGCTGCGCACTCCCGGTACGCCCGAGGAATCCTTCTCGGACGATCCGCTGCGGATGATGCGGGCCGCACGCTTCGCCGCCCAGCTCGATTTCGAGGTGGCGCCCGAGGTCGTGGTGGCGATGAAGGAGATGGCCGGACGTATCGAGATCGTCTCCGCCGAGCGCGTGCGGGACGAACTGAACAAGCTGATCCTGTCCGCCCACCCCCGCAAGGGACTGACGCTGCTCGTGGACACCGGGCTCGCCCGGTACGTGCTGCCCGAGCTGCCGGCCCTGCGTCTGGAGCGTGACGAGCACCACCGGCACAAGGACGTCTACGACCACACGCTGATCGTCCTGGAGCAGGCGATGGCCCTGGAGGACGACGGTCCCGACCTGGCCCTTCGACTGGCAGCTCTGCTGCACGACATCGGCAAGCCCCGCACGCGGCGCTTCGAGAAGGACGGTCGCGTCTCGTTCCACCACCACGAAGTGGTCGGGGCGAAGATGACGAAGAAGCGCATGACGGCGCTCAAGTACTCCAACGAGCTCGTGAAGGACGTCTCGCGTCTCGTCGAGCTCCACCTGCGCTTCCACGGCTACGGCACGGGAGAGTGGACGGACTCCGCCGTCCGCCGCTACGTCCGCGATGCCGGGCCGCTCCTCGACCGGCTCCACAAGCTGACGCGCTCGGACTGCACCACGCGGAACCGGCGCAAGGCCGCCGCCCTCTCGCGTGCCTACGACGGCCTGGAGGAGCGGATCGCCAAGCTCCAGGAGCAGGAGGAGCTGGACGCCATCCGCCCGGACCTCGACGGCAACCAGATCATGGAGATTCTGGGGATCAGGCCGGGACCGGCCGTCGGGCAGGCGTACAAGCACATGCTGGAGCTCCGCTTGGAGAACGGCCCGATGGGGCATGACGCGGCGGTGGCGGCGCTCAAGGAGTGGTGGGCCGAGCAACAGGGCTGAACGTGTGGAGCGGGGTCATGTTTCACGTGAAACATGACCCGCGACATGGCGGAGGGCGGTGTTTCACGTGAAACGCCGCCCTCCGCCATGTCTGAGGTCTTACTTGGCCGAGTAGTCCTCCAGGCAGAGGGTGAAGTCGTCACTTCCGCCCGTCTCGGTGTACTCGCTGTACTTGGTGCGGTCGCATCCGTCCAGGGTGCCGTCCTTCTTCTCGGCGACCTTGTACTTCGCCTTGGAGTCGCTGCAGTCAACGACCTCAAGCCCCGGGTCGGTGGTGCTGTTCGGGTCGGAGATGCTCATGCAGTCGCCGACCTTCGCGGTGTTGGCGTCGTCCCGGCTGGCGATGTAGCCGCCGACGGCCACACTCACGACGATCACGGCGACGACGATGTTCTTGATCGTCTTGAAGCTCGGCTTGCGGCGCGGCTGCTGCGGCGGAACGGGAGCACCCGGCGGGGGGAAACCAGGCTGACCGGCCTGCTGCGGGAAACCACCCTGGGGCGGGTAGGGGGCCTGGCCCTGGGGCTGCTGGCCCTGCGCGAACGGGTTGCCCTGGGGCGGCGGAGTGGTCACTTGGGGTCCCCCTGGAACTTGGGTGCGTGGCGCGAACGGTGCGCTGATAAGACGCACGTAAGCTACCGGCCGCCACTGACAACTCTGTAGCCCCATGAGACTCTGTGGCATTGATGTGACACTTACTGACGCTCAAAACGGGCCATAGCCACTGCTACTGCTCCGTAGATAACGGCGATCGTTACCACCAGTGGGACCGACCGGCCGTCAGGCGGCAGCATCAGGGCGGCCACGGCGGCGGCGCCGACGAAGGCCACGTTGAAGAGGACGTCGTAGACGGAGAAGATCCGGCCACGGAAGCCGTCGTCGACGGAGGACTGGACGATCGTGTCCGTGGCGATCTTCGCGCCCTGGGTGGTCAGGCCCAGGACGAACGCCCCTGCCAGCAGGGGGCCCGACGCGAAGGGCAGTCCGAGCGCGGGTTCCAGGACGGCGGCTGACCCGGCACACACCATGATCCAGCGGCCGGGGCCGAGCCGCCCCGCGGCCCAGGGCGTCATGACGGCCGCGACGAAGAAGCCGGCACCGGAGACGCCCAACGCCAGCCCCAGCAGGGCGAGTCCCCCGTCCGTGGTCGAGGCCAGGGCGTACCGGCACAGCATCAGCACCATGACGAGCATGGCGCCGTAGCAGAACCGCATCAGCGACATCGCCGTGAGCGCCCAGGCGGCCTCCCTGCGCGGCGGCGCGGCGAGGTGGCGTACGCCCGCCATCAGGTCGCGAGCGGTTCCGGTGAGCGCCGTGGTCAGCCGTGTGCGCACCAAGGCCGGGTCGGGACCGAGCAGCTCCTTCGCGATGCTCAACGAGGCCACGGCCGCGCACAGGTACAGGGCCGCGCCCACGAGCACCACGGCCGCGTCGGAGTCGGCGATGACCAGCCGGACGAGGAAGGCCAGACCGCCGCCCGCCGTAGCGGCGAGTGTCCCGGCGGTCGGGGAGAGGGAGTTGGCGATGACCAGCCGCTCGGCGTCGACCACGCGCGGGAGCGCGGCGGACAACCCGGCGAGGACGAACCGGTTGACGGCGGTGACGCACAGAGCGGAGACGAAGAGGAGCCAGTCGGGGACCCGGCCGAGAATGAGGACGGCGGTCACCGACGCCATCAGGGCGCGCAGCAGGTTGCCGTACAGGAACACCTGGCGGCGGCGCCAGCGGTCCAGCAGCACTCCGGCGAAGGGGCCGACCACGGAGTACGGGAGGAGCAGGACCGCCATCGCGGAGGCGATCGCCGCGGCCGACGTCTGCTTCTCCGGCGAGAAGACCACGTAGGCGGCGAGCGCGACCTGGAAGACGCCGTCGGCGCCCTGGGACAGCAGCCGCACGGCGAGCAGGCGCCTGAAGCCCTGGAAGCGCAGCAGGACGCGCAGGTCACGGACGACGGCCATGGGGCTCAGCCTCACATACGGGGAGGGTCTCCGGGGCATGCGACCCCGGAGACCCTCGACTGCCCGTGGCGAGCGGGTCCTAGCGCTCGACCTCGCCCTTGATGAACTTCTCGACGTTCTCGCGGGCCTCGTCGTCGAAGTACTGCACCGGCGGGGACTTCATGAAGTACGAGGACGCGGACAGGATGGGGCCGCCGATGCCCCGGTCCTTGGCGATCTTCGCGGCGCGCAGGGCGTCGATGATGACACCGGCGGAGTTCGGGGAGTCCCAGACCTCGAGCTTGTACTCCAGGTTCAGCGGGACGTCACCGAAGGCACGGCCCTCGAGGCGGACGTAGGCCCACTTGCGGTCGTCCAGCCAGGCGACGTAGTCGGACGGGCCGATGTGGACGTTCTTCTCGCCGAGCTCCCGGTCGGGGATCTGCGAGGTGACGGCCTGCGTCTTGGAGATCTTCTTCGACTCGAGGCGGTCACGCTCGAGCATGTTCTTGAAGTCCATGTTGCCGCCGACGTTCAGCTGCATCGTGCGGTCCAGGACGACACCGCGGTCCTCGAACAGCTTCGCCATGACGCGGTGCGTGATGGTGGCGCCGACCTGGGACTTGATGTCGTCACCGACGATCGGGACGCCCGCCTCGGTGAACTTGTCCGCCCACTCCTTGGTGCCGGCGATGAAGACCGGGAGGGCGTTGACGAAGGCGACCTTGGCGTCGATGGCGCACTGGGCGTAGAACTTCGCCGCGTCCTCGGAGCCGACGGGCAGGTAGCAGACCAGGACGTCGACCTGCTTGTCCTTGAGGACCTGGACGACGTCGACCGGCTCCTCGGCGGACTCCTCGATGGTCTCGCGGTAGTACTTGCCGAGACCGTCGAGGGTGTGGCCGCGCTGGACCGTCACACCGGTGCGGGGGACGTCGCAGATCTTGATGGTGTTGTTCTCCGAGGCGCCGATGGCGTCCGCGAGGTCGAGCCCGACCTTCTTGGCGTCCACGTCGAAGGCGGCGACGAACTCGACGTCGCGGACGTGGTAGTCGCCGAACTGGACGTGCATCAGGCCCGGCACCTTGGACGCCGGGTCGGCGTCCTTGTAGTACTCGACTCCCTGCACCAGCGATGCGGCGCAGTTGCCCACGCCGACGATGGCTACGCGAACCGAACCCATTCCGGTTGCTCCCTGTGTGTACGAGTGAGGCCCTTGGGCGGGTCTCACGTGGCGGTGTCGTCGGGCGTATCCGGCCGGGGGTCGTCCCCGGACCGGGGCAGGCCGCCCGTCGCTCCAGATGTGGTGTCCTGCTGAGCGGCCCCCCCGGTGGCGGAACCCTTCAGGTCCCGTCCGGCGCGCTCGCTCTCGATGAGCTCGTTCAGCCAGCGCACTTCGCGCTCCACGGACTCCATCCCGTGGCGCTGGAGCTCAAGCGTGTAGTCGTCGAGGCGCTCCCGGGTGCGGGCCAAGGAGGCGCGCATCTTCTCCAGGCGCTCCTCCAGCCGGCTGCGGCGGCCCTCGAGGACGCGCATCCGCACATCGCGCGAGGTCTGCCCGAAGAAGGCGAACCGCGCGGCGAAGGTCTCGTCCTCGTACGCGTCCGGCCCCGTCTGCGAGAGCAGCTGCTCGAAGTGTTCCTTGCCCTCCGCCGTCAACCGGTAGACGATCTTGGCGCGGCGCCCCGTGAGCGGAGCGGCGAGGGCGTCCTCGGTGGTGTTCCCCGGCTCCTCGATCAACCAGCCGTTGGCGACCAGCGTCTTGAGGCAGGGGTAGAGCGTCCCGTAGCTGAACGCACGGAACACACCCAGTGACGTGTTGAGTCGTTTGCGCAGCTCATAGCCGTGCATCGGAGATTCGCGGAGCAGGCCGAGTACGGCGAACTCGAGGATCCCGGAACGCCGGCTCATCGTCGCCTCCCCTCTGCCGCGGTCCTGCCGTGACGGGCTCGGGTCCGGCTCGTCGCCGTCCTCGCACCGTCCTTATGCCGAGCTGATGTATCGACTCGATACATCACGACGATAGAACGGCCTTCCGCATGCGACAAGGGGGATCGTGGTGAACGGGATCACATCGCCGATTCATGGAGAGCAAGTTGCCTGATTTGAGGTGAACTTCTGTGCTCGGAGGGTTTTGGCGGTGCGTAGTCTGTGCGCCATGCACACCACCGGGAACCGAGTGACGCCCGGGGGCGTCCCTGTCCCCGGTGCAGTACGGGTGAATGCGGAAACCACCGCATCCGTACTTCGGGGGGACCGGAAACCAGCCGCCGTTTCCAGGCGCGCAAGGGTGCGCCTGCCCGAGGAGTAGTCGTTCGATGAGCGAGCACCGTCGCAAACCGCCGCAGCCGCAGGGAGGCGGACGTGCCGCGGCCCGACGCGGCCAGTCCGGCTCGTCCTCCGGCCGCCGCGCGGCACCGCGAGGCGCCACCGGGTCCCCGTCCGATTCCTATGGATCGGGCGTCCGCGGCTCGGGGGGTGAGGACCGTACGTACGGCAGCCGCGCGGAAGCACGACGCGCGGCACAGAGAGGCGGGGGCGGCCGCCGCCGGGGCTCCGAGCCGGCGCCCGGGGGCCGGCGTGCCGGTTCCGCCGGGCCCGGACGCGGCAGGGGCCGCGCGGCACCCCCCGGCAAGAAGCGGATCATCGACTACCCCCGCCACGACAGGGACGACTGGCGCCGCTGGATGCCGTCCTGGAAGCTCGTCTCCGGGTTGTGCATCGCCTTCTTCGGCAGCATGGTGGCCGTCGCCGGGATCGGATACGCGATGGTGGAGGTACCCAACGTCGCCCTGACGGCCACGGCGCAGAACAACGTCTACTACTGGTCCGACGGCTCACAGATGGTCGCCACGGGCGGTGAGCGCAACCGCCAGATCATCAACCTCTCGCAGATTCCCAAGGAGATGCAGCACGCTGTCATCTCCCAGGAGAACAAGACCTTCTACGACGACAGCGGCATCGACCCCAAGGGCATCGCCCGGGCCGTGTTCAACATGGTCCGCGGCGGAGAGACGCAGGGTGGCTCCACGATCACCCAGCAGTACGTCAAGAACGCCCGGCTGGACGACCAGTCGCAGACGATCTCCCGCAAGTTCAAGGAGATCTTCATCTCGGTCAAGGTCGGTACCACCGTTGACAAGGACGACATCCTCGCGGGCTACCTGAACTCGGCGTACTACGGTCGTGGGGCCTACGGGATCCAGGCCGCCGCCCGCGCGTACTTCAACAAGGACGCCATCGACCTGAACCCGGGCGAGTGCGCCTTCCTGGCGGCGGTGCTCAAGGGAGCCACCTACTACGACCCGGCCGGCGCGACGTCCGTCGACCCGGTCGGTGCCACTCCCGAGAAGAACCGCGAGCGCGTTCTGCTGCAGATGCAGGACACGCTGGACAAGATGGTCGAGTACGGCTACCTGAGCGCCGAGGACCGGGCCAGGCACACCAAGCTGCCCAAGTGGCAGAACCCCCGGTCGAACACGGCGCTGAGCGGCCAGATCGGTTATCTCGTCGACCTGGCCAAGGCGTACATCGTCAACAACAGCGAAGAGACCGGCATCACCGAGGACGACCTGGCGAAGGGCGGCTACTCGATCTACACGACCTTCGACAAGAAGATGGTCAACGAGCTCGAGAAGTCGGTCAAGAAGGTCTACAAGGAGAACATCAAGCCCGAGGAGCGCCCGGACAAGGACACCCACGTCCAGTTCGGCGGGGCCTCGGTGGACCCCGCGACCGGCGCGATCAAGGCCATCTACGGCGGTCAGGACGCGACCAAGCACTTCACCAACAACGCCGACGCGACCGGTGCCCAGGTCGGTTCGACGTTCAAGCCCTTCGTCCTGGCGGCGGCCATGAAGTGGGGCGTCCGGGACCCGGACCTGGATCCGGAGCAGGCACAGGACGAACGCACCATCGTCTCGCCCAAGAGCCTCTACAACGGCAAGAACAAGCTCAAGATCAAGGAGTACGACGGGACGATCTGGCAGAACGAGGAGGGCGAGCAGTGGGAACAGGTCAATGACGGTGACGTGTCGTACGGCACACCGCCCGACTACAAGATCGACCTCCGTGAAGCGATGCGTGAGTCGGTCAACTCCTCCTTCGTGCAGCTCGGCATGGATGTCGGCCTGGACAAGGTGAAGGAGGCGGCGGTCGATGCCGGTGTCCTGGAGAGCAGCCTCGCCGGTACCAGCTACCCCTCGTTCTCCATCGGTACCTCCAACCCCAGCGCAATCCGCATGGCGGGCGCGTACGCCACGTTCGCGGCGAGCGGCAAGCAGCGTGATCCGTTCTCGGTGAAGAAGGTGTCGAGCAAGGACGGCACGATCTACACCCACAAGACCGAGACCGAGCAGGCGTTCACCTCCCAGGTCGCCGACAACGTCACCGATGTCCTCAAGACCGTCGTCGAAGAGGGAACCGGTAAGAACGCCCGGCTTCCCGGCCGCGAGGTGGCCGGAAAGACCGGCACGACGGACGGCAACAAGTCCGCCTGGTTCGTCGGGTACACACCGCAGCTGTCGACCGCGATCAGCATGTTCCGGTACCCCGACGACGAGAGCATCAAGAACCGCCAGTTCCTGGAGATGTTCGGAACCGGCGGTCAGAAGAAGATCCACGGTGCCTCGTTCCCGTCCGAGATCTGGGCGGACTACATGGAGGACGCCCTGGAAGGCAAGGCGCCGGAGAAGTTCCCGACCCCAGAGCCCATCGGGGAAATCGTCAACGACATTCCGACGCAGAGCCCCAGTGCCACTCCCACCGAGACCGAGGAGGAGACGACCCCGTCGGCGCCTCCGACGCCCACGGAGACCGTGACCACTCCGCCGCCCACGGAGACGCCCACCTGCGGGCCGTTCGACTTCAACTGCGACGACGGTGAGAACACCGGCGGCAACGGTCCGGGGGGCGCGGACGGCGGGACGGACGGTGGGACGGACGGCGGGGTGACCTCCCCACCGACCGCCACGGAAAGCGGTGATCCCGGGAACAACCGAGGCAACGGCAACGGGGGTGACGGTCTCTTCGGAGGCCCGGCCGGTTAGTCGGCCCGCCGCCCGGCTCGGGTGTTTCACGTGAAACGCGGGCCGCCGTACCCCTCGGGTACGGCGGCCCGCGGCGTGTTCCCAGCCACGTACGGCAGGATGTGCGGCATGCCCAGTGGAGAATCGAAGCAGGCGAGCGTCCACGAGCCCGAGCCGGTGCGGCCGACCGAAGAGGACCGGGTCGCCGCTGCCGGCAGCGAGCTGATCGGCGGTCCGCTCGGGCGGCGTGCCCTGACCGGGACGTCCTGGTGGACCCCGGTCCGGATCATCGCGCTCGTGGCGATCGGGATGTTCGCCCTCGGCCTGGTGCAGAAGGCGCCCTGCTACAACGGCGCCTGGTTCTTCGGTGCCAGCTCCCAGTACACGCACGCCTGCTACTCGGACATTCCGCACCTCTACCAGGGGCGCGGCTTCGCCGACGGACTGGTGCCGTACTTCGACAAGATCCCCGGGGACATGCAGTACCTCGAGTACCCGGTGCTGACCGGCGTGTTCATGGAGGTCGCCGCCTGGCTCACGCCCGGCAGCGGCAGCATCCAGGACCAGGCGCAGTGGTACTGGATGGCCAACGCCGGGATGCTCATGGTGTGTGCGGCCGTCATCGCCGTCTGCGTGACCCGTACGCACACCCGGCGGCCCTGGGACGCTCTGCTGGTGGCACTGGCGCCCGCCTCCGCGCTGACCGCGACCATCAACTGGGACCTGCTGGCGGTCGCCCTGACGGCCGCCGCGATGCTGATGTGGGCGCGGGGCCGTTCCCTCGCCTTCGGTGTCCTCCTCGGGCTCGCCACGGCCGCCAAGCTCTACCCCATGCTGCTCCTCGGTCCGCTGCTGGTGCTGTGCTGGCGTGCGGGCCGCTGGCGGGAGTACGGAAGGGCTCTCGGCGGTGCGGTCGTCGCCTGGGCCGTCGTCAACGTCCCCGTCATGCTCTTCGCCTTCGACGGCTGGTCGAAGTTCTACACGTTCAGCCAGGAGCGGGGAGTCGACTTCGGCTCCTTCTGGCTGATCATGGCCCAGAACTCGAGCGACCCGCTCAGCACCGACACCGTCAACACGCTCGCCACGCTCCTGATGCTGCTCTGCTGCGCGGGCATCGCGGCGCTCGCGCTCACGGCTCCGCGCCGGCCGCGCTTCGCGCAGCTCGCCTTCCTGGTCGTCGCGGCGTTCATCCTCACCAACAAGGTCTACTCGCCGCAGTACGTCCTGTGGCTGGTGCCCCTGGCGGCCCTCGCCCGGCCGAAGTGGCGGGACTTCCTCGTCTGGCAGGCCTGCGAGGTGGCGTACTTCCTGGGCATCTGGATGTACCTCGCGTACACGACCAGCGGGGACGCGCACAAGGGACTGCCCACCGACGGCTACCACTGGGCCATCGGTCTGCACCTGCTGGGAACGCTGTACCTGTGCGCCATGGTCGTGCGCGACATCCTGATGCCGGAGCGGGACCCGGTGCGGCGGTCGGGTGAGGACGACCCCTCGGGCGGGGTGCTCGACGGAACCGAGGACGTGTTCGTGCTCGGTCCCGCGGCCCGCCCCGCACGGCACGCGACCCACTTCGAGGGGCCACAGATCGAGTGGGGCACGACCGGGGCCACAGGGGGTTCGCTCTGAGCGAACAGGTCAGGGTGCGCCCCCGCCGGGGCAGGTGAAAGGCCGTACACGGGCCGACCGTGTACGGCCTTCTCGCTGTCCGCGGGAGGGCGGGCTCCCCAGCCGCTCCCGGTGCCGCTCAGCGGTCGACGAGGCGGTCGAACTGCGTGGTGGTGTGCCGGAGATGGGCCACGAGCTCCTCGCCGACCTTCGGCTCCGGCGCGTCCGCCGGCACGAACAGGATCGACACCTGCATGTGCGGCGGCTCGGCGAACCAGCGCTGCTTGCCGCCCCAGACGAACGGGGAGAGATTCCGGTTCACGGTGGCGAGGCCGGCACGGGCGACGCCCTTGGCGCGCGGCATGACGCCGTGCATGGCCTTGGGGGCCTCCAGGCCCACCCCGTGCGACGTGCCGCCCGCCACGACCACCAGGAAGCCGTCGGAGGCGGCCTTCTGCTGCCGGTAGCCGAACCGCTCCCCCTTGGAGACGCGTGTGACGTCCAGGACCGCGCCGCGGTACTCGGTGGCCTCGTGGTCCCCCAGCCACAGCCGCGTGCCGATCCGGGCGCGGAAGCGGGTCTGCGGGAACTGCTGCTGCAGCCGGGCGAGTTCCTCGGCCTTCAGGTGGCTGACGAACATCGTGTGCAGCGGGAGCCGGGCCGCCCGCAGGCGGTCCATCCAGCCGATGACCTCCTCGACGGCGTCCGAGCCGTCGGTGCGGTCCAGCGGCAGGTGGATGGCGAAGCCCTCCAGCCGGACGTTCTCTATGGCGGCGTGCAGCTGGGGCAGGTCCTGCTCGCTGATGCCGTGCCGCTTCATCGAGGACATCACCTCGATGACCACCCGGGCGCCGACGAGGCCGTACACGCCGTCGACCGACGACACCGAGCGGATGACCCGGTCGGGCAGCGGTACGGGTTCCTCACCGCGCCGGTACGGCGTCAGCACCAGCAGGTCACCGCCGAACCAGTCCTTGATCCGGGCGGCCTCGTACGTCGTGCCGACGGCGAGGACGTCCGCGCCCAGCCGGGTGGCCTCCTCGGCCAGCCGTTCGTGGCCGAAGCCGTAGCCGTTGCCCTTGCAGACCGGAACGAGCCCCGGGAACTGCTCCTGCACGTGCTTGTGATGCGCCCGCCAGCGCGCGGTGTCGACGTAGAGCGTGAGCGCCATGGCCGGACCTGGAACCTTTCTCGTGGCTGCGGTGTATCAGAGGTAGGGGAGACGTTGAAACCGTCGGAGCGGCGAAGCAGGGGTCAGCGGCGCGACATGTAGATGTCGAGCGCCTTGTGGAGCAGCTTGTTCAGCGGGAAGTCCCACTCGCCGAGATACTCGGCCGCCTGGCCGCCCGTGCCGACCTTGAACTGGATCAGGCCGAAGAGGTGGTCGGTCTCGTCCAGCGAGTCCGAGATGCCGCGCAGGTCGTAGACGGTGGCGCCGAGCGCGTAGGCGTCGCGCAGCATCCGCCACTGCATCGCGTTCGAGGGCCGGACCTCACGGCCGATGTTGTCGGAGGCGCCGTAGGAGTACCAGACGTGCCCGCCGACGATCAGCATCGTCGCCGCGGACAGGTTCACGCCGTTGTGCCGGGCGAAGTACAGCCGCATACGGTTGGGGTCCTCGGTGTTGAGGGCCGTCCACATGCGCTGGAAGTACGATAGCGGGCGGGGCCGGAAGCGGTCGCGCACGGCGGTGATCTCGTACAGCCGCTGCCACTCCTCCAGGTCGTGGTAACCGCCCTGGACGACCTCGACGCCGGCCTTCTCGGCCTTCTTGATGTTGCGGCGCCACAGCTGGTTGAAGTTCTTGTGGACCTCTTCCAGGGAGCGGTTCGCCAGCGGTACCTGGTAGACGTAGCGGGGCTGGACGTCGCCGAAGCCGGCGCCGCCGTCCTCGCCCTGCTGCCAGCCCATGCGGCGCAGCTTGTCCGCGACCTCGAAGGCACGGGGCTCGATGAAGTCGGCCTCCAGGTCGCGCAGACGCTTCACGTCCGGGTCCTGGATGCCCTTCTTGATGGTCGAGGCCTCCCAGCGCCGGATGATCACCGGCGGGCCCATCTTCACCGAGAACGCGCCCTGCTGCTTCAGGTGCGCGAGCATCGGCTCGATCCACTCCTGGAGATTCGGCGCGAACCAGTTGATGACCGGGCCCTCGGGCAAGTAGGCGAGGTAACGCTTGATCTTGGGCAGCTGCCGGTAGAGGACGAGCCCGGCGCCGACCAGTTCACCGGTCCGGTCGTCGAACCAGCCGAGGTTCTCCGAGCGCCATTCCGCCTTGACGTCCGCCCAGGCCGGGACCTGCATGTGACTCGCCGACGGCAGGCTCTGGATGTACGCCAGATGCTGCTCTCGACTGATGGTCCTCAGGGTCAGGCTCATTCGGGGCGCTCCTCGGGCTGGTGTGTCCCCATGGGTTCAGGGGCTCCGGCTCTCGCGCGAAGCCTACTGCGCCCGGGGAGCGCCCCGGTTGGGCGCACGGGACCTTCGCCCCGGCCTGCCGTCGGCCGAGGCGTTCGACGATGTTCGGAAGAGAGGGTGCCTGACGTCAGTCGAAGAGCCCGCCGAAGAGGCCGCCGTGCGCCATGCCCAGGAAGAACCCGATCGCCGCGGCACCGAGACCCAGGATGAGGCCGAAGCGCTCACGCGTGGTCACCGAGATCCACTGCCCGTACGCGCCGGTGAGGATTCCCACCAGGCCGGTCCAGGAGCTGAGCAGGTGCAGGTGGTGGAACATCGCCGTGATGAAGGACGTGATTCCCAGCACCAGGGTCACCGCGAGCAGGGCCTTCTGGAGCGGATGGGGTTTGCCGTCCGTGGCGAAGAGGCCTCCGACGGTGTTGGATCGCATTGCCTGTGCCATGGGGGCACCTCCTGCGAAAGGCGGCGCATCGTAGCGCCATACACACCCGATGTGTACAGATTGACGGGCACCCCGGCCGGATTTCAACCGGAAGCAGCTGTGCGGGTACTCTGTACCGTCCGCACCGGTGTCTGTCCGGACAGAGCCAGGCGAGGGTCAGGGCAGGGCCTCGGTCCGTCCCGGCCGGCCTGGGAGACCGCCGCCCGACCTCGATTGTCAGTGGCGGCTGTTTTACTGACAGGCATCGTTGCGCAACGCATCACGACCCTCCTGCCACGGAACGACCGTGGCCGCTGAGTCCAAAGGAGGTGGGTTCCACATGCGTCACTACGAGGTGATGGTCATCCTCGACCCCGATCTCGAGGAGCGTGCTGTCTCCCCGCTGATCGAGAACTTCCTTTCCGTCGTCCGTGACGGTGGCGGAAAGGTCGAGAAGGTCGACACCTGGGGCCGTCGTCGTCTCTCGTACGAGATCAAGAAGAAGCCCGAGGGCATCTACTCGGTCATCGACCTGCAGGCCGAGCCTGCGGTCGTCAAGGAGCTCGACCGCCAGATGAACCTGAACGAGTCGGTCCTCCGGACCAAGGTCCTCCGCCCCGAGACCCACTGAGCCTTCCGCTCAGCTGATCTCGGGACCCGAGTAGCAGCCACAAGCAGCCAGCAGCAAACCCGCCGAGAGGTTCCCCCATGGCAGGCGAGACCGTCATCACGGTCGTCGGCAACCTTGTCGATGACCCCGAGCTGCGCTTCACCCCGTCTGGTGCGGCCGTCGCGAAGTTCCGTGTCGCGTCGACTCCCCGCACCTTCGACCGTCAGACGAACGAGTGGAAGGACGGCGAGAGCCTGTTCCTGACCTGCTCGGTCTGGCGTCAGGCGGCGGAGAACGTCGCCGAGTCGCTCCAGCGAGGCATGCGCGTCATCGTGCAGGGCCGGCTGAAGCAGCGGTCCTACGAGGACCGTGAGGGCGTCAAGCGCACGGTCTACGAGCTGGACGTCGAGGAAGTCGGCGCCAGCCTGCGCAACGCCACGGCCAAGGTCACCAAGACCACCGGCCGCGGTGGCCAGGGTGGATACGGCGGCGGTGGCGGCCAGCAGGGCGGCGGCTGGGGCGGCGGCCCCGGTGGCGGCCAGCAGGGCGGCGCTCCCGCCGAGGACCCGTGGGCGACCGGCGCTCCCGCCGGCGGCCAGCAGGGCGGCGGCTGGGGCGGCGGCTCCGGCGGCGGTGGCGGCTACTCGGACGAGCCCCCCTTCTAGGCGGGCCGTATCCGCACTTCTTGATCACACAGGAGAAACATCATGGCGAAGCCGCCTGTGCGCAAGCCGAAGAAGAAGGTCTGCGCGTTCTGCAAGGACAAGGTCACGTACGTGGACTACAAGGACACGAACATGCTGCGGAAGTTCATTTCCGACCGCGGCAAGATCCGTGCCCGCCGCGTGACCGGCAACTGCACGCAGCACCAGCGTGACGTCGCCACGGCCGTCAAGAACAGCCGTGAGATGGCGCTGCTGCCCTACACCTCCACCGCGCGATAAGGGAAGGGTGACCGACTCATGAAGATCATCCTCACCCACGAGGTCTCCGGCCTCGGTGCCGCGGGCGACGTCGTCGACGTCAAGGACGGTTACGCTCGCAACTACCTGGTCCCGCGCAAGCTCGCGATCCGCTGGACCAAGGGCGGCGAGAAGGACGTCGAGCAGATCCGTCGTGCTCGCAAGATCCACGAGATCCAGACCATCGAGCAGGCCAACCAGGTGAAGGCCCAGCTCGAGGGTGTCCAGGTCCGTCTGGCCGTCCGCTCCGGCGACGCCGGTCGTCTCTTCGGTTCCGTCACCCCGGCCGACATCGCTTCCGCGATCAAGGCCGCCGGTGGTCCCGAGGTCGACAAGCGCCGCATCGAGCTGGGCGCGCCGATCAAGACGCTGGGCGCTCACGAGACGTCCGTGCGTCTGCACCCCGAGGTTGCCGCCAAGGTCAGCATCGAGGTCGTCGCGGCCTGAGTGCTGCGCTCGCTGAGGCAGTGAGCATGGGGGGCCGCACCCTTCGGGGTGCGGCCCCCCATCGTCGTACTCACGGCCACGGAGCGGGACGGACCGCCTGACGGCGCTCCGTCGTAGGGGAAACGGTGCAGCTCGCAGGGGAAGCACGCTGTTTCACGTGAAACGGTCAGCGCGTCGCGCCCGTGACGACCCAGCGGCCCGAGCGACTGCGGAGCCACAGAGTCAGCATCCGCACGGTCATCATGAGCGTCATCGTGGCCCACAGCGCGGTGAGACCACCCCCGAGCACGGGGACCAGCAGGGCGGCCGGTGTGAAGACCACCAGGGTCAGCAGCATCGCCCATGCCAGGTACGGTCCGTCACCCGCGCCCATCAGAACACCGTCCAGGACGAAGACGATGCCGCAGATCGGCTGGGACAGAGCCACCAGCACCAGAGCGGGCAACGCCGCGTCCTTGACGGCGGAGTCGCTGGTGAACAGGGGCAGGAACACCGGTCGGGCGAGCACCACCAGCACGCCGAGCACGATTCCGACCGCGATACCCCACTCCACCATGCGGCGGCATGCCTCACGGGCGCCCTGGGCGTCACCGGCTCCCAGATAGCGCCCGATGATGGCCTGACCGGCGATGGCGATGGCGTCCAGCGCGAAGGCGAGCAGGCTCCACAGGGAGAGGATGATCTGGTGGGCCGCGATATCGGAGTCGCCGAGGCGGGCGGCGACGGCTGTCGCGATCATCAGGATGGCCCTGAGGGAGAGAGTGCGCACCAACAGAGGCACACCGGCCTGGGCCGATGCCCTGATCCCGGCGGAGTCCGGGCGCAGGGAGGCCCCGTGCTTGCGCGCCCCGCGCAGTACCACGGCCAGATAGACTGCGGCCATACCGCACTGGGCGATGACGGTGCCCCAGGCGGAGCCCGCGATGCCGAGATCGGCGCCGTAGACCAGTCCGACGTTGAGCACGGCGTTCGCGACGAAGCCGGCGATGGCTACGTAGAGCGGGGTCCGGGTGTCCTGCAGGCCCCGCAGGACGCCGGTCGCGGCGAGGACGACCAGCATGGCCGGTATGCCGAGCGCGGAGATGCGCAGGTACGTGGTCGCGTAGGGGGCCGCTGTGTCCGAGGCGCCGAAGAGATCGACAAGGCCCGGTGCCGTGGGCAGGACGACGGCGATGACGACGGCACCGAGCAGCAGGGCCAGCCAGATCCCGTCCATGCCCTGACGGATGGCCGCCTGGAGGTCGCCCGCCCCGACACGCCGGGCGACGGCGGCGGTCGTGGCGTAGGCCAGGAAGACGAACACGCTGACGGCGGTCATCAGCAGGGCCGAGGCGACGCCGAGACCGGCGAGCTGTGCCGTGCCGAGGTGGCCGACGATCGCGCTGTCGGCCATGACGAAGAGCGGCTCGGCGACGAGGGCGCCGAAGGCCGGTACGGCCAGCATGACGATCTCTCTGTCGTGCTGTCGTCGGTCGGCTCGGGGGCGCACGGGGGCCTGTGTCATGTGCACCAATCTAATCGTCCACAGGTAAGAGATGCAAAGCTTTTGCGCCCCTTACTTGGCGGCTCGAGGTGTGGGCTTGCGTACACCGCCTGAACTGATCTTGATCCGACTGGGGAAGTTTTTCTTCTGCACAGGCCGTGGACGGTAAATCTGCAGGTCAACGCCTTGATGTTGTCCGCCTTGCGGTCTTGTTCACAGGGCTGTCCACCGGGTCGTGCACAGGTTTGGCGAAGTTCTCCACAGCATTGGGGCGGTCGTCCACATGGCCTGTGGATAACCAGATTGGCTGACGCTGTCGACGGGCCTACGGTGGTCCGGCGCTCGCTCCGTCCGCTGGTTTCACAAACGCCGCAAAACCGGCGTGCGACAACCGGAGTTGGGCCTCTTATCTGTCAGTGCCGTGCCGTAGAACAGAGGGGCACGGCGAGGTCCGCTCGGCGGACGGGAGGAGGTGGCTCGGTGAGCATTTCCGAGCCCTTGGACGATCCGTGGGCCGACAGCGGTCCCAGTGATCGTCTGCCCGCCTCCCGTCGCCGCGACGACGGTGGCCGGGGCCGCGACGAGCAGCACGACCGCGGCCGGGACAACGGCGTGTGGGACGCCGGCGGCTCCGCGTTCGAGCGGATGCCGCCGCAGGACCTCGAGGCCGAGCAGTCCGTCCTGGGCGGCATGCTGCTGTCCAAGGACGCCATCGCCGACGTCGTCGAGATCCTCAAGGGCCACGACTTCTACAAGCCGGCCCACGAAACCATCTACACGGCCATCCTCGACGTCTACGCCAAGGGCGAGCCGGCCGACCCCATCACGATCGCCTCGGAGCTGACCAAGCGCGGCGAGATCAACAAGGTCGGCGGGGCCTCGTACCTGCACACCCTCGTCCAGACGGTGCCCACGGCGGCCAACGCGGCGTACTACGCGGAGATCGTGCACGAGCGCGCCGTGCTGCGCCGCCTGGTCGAGGCCGGTACGCGCATCACACAGATGGGATACGCGGCCGACGACGACGTCGACGAGATCGTCAACCGGGCCCAGGCCGAGATCTACGCGGTCACCGAACAGCGCACCAGCGAGGACTACCTGCCGCTCGGCGACATCATGGAGGGCGCGCTCGACGAGATCGAGGCGATCGGGTCGCGCAGCGGCGAGATGACCGGTGTGCCGACCGGGTTCACCGACTTCGACTCGCTGACCAACGGCCTGCACCCGGGACAGATGATCGTCATCGCCGCGCGTCCCGCGATGGGCAAGTCGACGCTCGCACTGGACTTCGCGCGGGCCGCGTCGATCAAGCACAACCTGCCGAGCGTCATCTTCTCGCTCGAGATGGGGCGCAACGAGATCGCGATGCGCCTGCTGTCCGCCGAGGCCAGGGTCGCCCTGCACCACATGCGGTCCGGCACGATGACCGACGAGGACTGGACGCGCCTGGCCCGCCGCATGCCGGACGTCTCGGCGGCGCCGCTCTACATCGACGACTCCCCGAACCTGTCGATGATGGAGATCCGTGCGAAGTGCCGCCGTCTGAAGCAGCGCAACGACCTGAAGCTGGTCGTCATCGACTACCTCCAGCTGATGCAGTCCGGCGGCTCCAAGCGCGCCGAGAGCCGCCAGCAGGAGGTCTCGGACATGTCCCGTAACCTCAAGCTGCTCGCCAAGGAGCTGGAGATCCCGGTCATCGCGCTCTCCCAGCTCAACCGTGGCCCCGAGCAGCGCACCGACAAGAAGCCGATGGTCTCCGACCTGCGTGAGTCCGGTTCCATCGAGCAGGACGCCGACATGGTCATCCTGCTGCACCGCGAGGACGCCTACGAGAAGGAGTCCCCGCGCGCGGGCGAGGCCGACCTCATCGTGGCCAAGCACCGAAACGGTCCGACCGCCACGATCACGGTCGCCTTCCAGGGCCACTACTCGCGCTTCGTGGACATGGCGCAGACCTGATCGCGTTCCTGGTGAACTGAGGGCATGACGACACCTCAGGAAGAACTGCTGCCCGGGACGCGTCGCGCGCTGCTGCACCGGATCGCCGTCGCCCAGACGGAAGGGCGTGCACCGTCCCTCGTCGCGGCCGTGGTGCGGGGCGGGGAGACCGTGTGGACGGGGGCACGGACCTCGGTGGAGGGGCACGCCCCGGACGGGAACGTCCAGTACCGGATCGGTTCGATCACCAAGACCTTCACCGCCGTCCTGGTCCTCCGACTCCGCGACGAGGGGGTGCTCGACCTCGGCGATCCCTTGGAGAAGCACCTGCCGGGTACGGGCGTGGGCGAGGCGACCATCGCCGAACTGCTCGCCCACGGCGGCGGGTTGGCTGCCGAGACGCCCGGTCCCTGGTGGGAGCGGACGCCCGGTACCCTGCGGCCCGACCTCGCCGACGTGCTGGGTGAGCGGCCCCTCGTACACCCCGTGGGCCGACGGTTCCACTACTCCAACCCCGGTTACGCGCTGCTCGGCGCGCTGGTCGAGAAGCTGCGCGGTGCCCCGTGGGAGGAGGTGCTCCGACGTGAAGTGCTCGAACCCCTGGGCCTGCGCCGCACGAGCGTTCACCCCGAGGCGCCGCACGCGGGGGGTTGGGCGGTGCATCCGTGGGCCGACGTGATGCTGCCCGAGCCGGTGGAGGACCTCGGGAGGATGGCTCCCGCCGGGCAACTGTGGTCCACCACCGGTGACCTGGCGCGTTTCGCGGCCTTCCTGGTCGAGGGCGACGAAAGGGTGCTGAGCGCCGAGTCGTTGCGGGAGATGAGGACACCGGCGGTGCCGGTCGAGGCGGCGGACGTGGCGAGCGGCTATGCCTACTGCCTGGGCTTGGAGATCCGTCACCAGGAAGGGCGGACCCTCGTCGGGCACACCGGGTCGCTGCCGGGCTTCCTCGCCTGCCTGGTGATCAGCACGGCGGACGACGTCGCCGCGGTGGTCCTGGCCAACTGCACCTCGGGGCCGGCACCGTTCACGGTCGCCGCCGATCTCGTCCGGATCGTCGCGGAGGCGGAACCGTGCATCCCGGCTCCCTGGCAGCCGCTGAGGGAGGCCGAACCGGCGGTACTGGAGCTGGTGGGACCGTGGTACTGGGGGACCCAGGCCTTCGCGCTGCGGTGGTCGGCCGATGGTGCGGTCTCACTGGAGCCGCTGTCCGGCACCGGTCGGCGCTCGCGCTTCCGCGCGAACGGAGACGGAACCTGGACGGGGCTGGAGGGCTACTACGCCGGAGAACTCCTGAAGCCCGTACGGCGGCCGGACGGATCGGTGAGCCACCTCGACCTCGGGTCGTTCGTGTTCACCCGTCAGCCGTACGACGAGGGGGCGCCTGTTCCGGGTGGAGTGGATCCGGAGGGGTGGCGGGGGATCGGCTAGGTCCCGGCCGCAGGGGAGCCCGTGAGGGCCCTGTTTCACGTGGAACGGGGCCCTCGCGTGTCGGTCACAGCTGCAGTTTGAAACCCACGTGTGAAGCGGTGAAGCCGAGTCGCTCGTAGAAGCGGTGGGCATCGGTGCGGGTGTTGTCCGAGGTCAGCTGGACCAAGTGACAACCGTGGTGGCGGGAGGCGTCGACCGCCCACTCGATGAGCCGGGTTCCCAGGCCGCTGCCGCGTTCGCCGGCGTGGATGCGGACTCCCTCGATGATCGACCTGGTGGCACCGCGGCGGGACAGCCCGGGAACGATCGTGAGCTGGAGCGTGCCGACGACACGGCCGTCGCGGACGGCGACGACCAGGTTCTGGTTCGGGTCCGCGCTGAGCCGCTCCAGCGCGGCCAGGTACGGAGCGAGGTCATCCGGCGACTCGCGCTGTGCGCCCAAGGGGTCGTCCGCGAGCATGCCGACGATCGCGGGGACGTCGGCGGCCACTGCGGCACGTATCTCGAGATTTCCCATACCGGCACCCTACGGAGGCGCGGCCGGGACGGGCGACCTCGGTTCCGGCATGATCCAAACGAGAGGCCCTAGGCCGGAACCGGTGCCTTCAGTGTCTCCACCGCCCTGACCAGAGGGGCCAGTTCGGGGTTCTTCGCCGCCTCGTCGAGGGCCTCGCGCAGGGCGGTGTCATTGGTCGGCCGCGCCTCCTCCAGGAGCTCGAGGCCGGCCTCCGTCACGTTGGTGTAGATGCCGCGCCGGTCGGTGGGGCACAGGTAGCGCTCCAGCAGGCCGCGGTCCTCGAGCCGTGTGACCAGTCGGGTGGTGGCGCTCTGACTGAGGACGACCGCGTCGGCGACCTGCTTCATCTGCAGATGGCCCCCGTCGCCGTCGTGCTGTCGGCTCAGTACGTCGAGCAGGGAGTACTCCCGCACGCTCAGGTCGTGCCGGGCCTGAAGGACGCGCTCGATGTGGGCCTCGATCCTCCCGTGCAGCAGGGAAAGGGCGCACCAGCCCTGGGAGAGGGCGGTGAGCGCGGGGTCCGTGGCTGTCATGGGCGTTTCCTCCGTCCAGGAGCTGCTGACACCAGGGTAGAGCAAGGCCGCAATATACGGCGCTTGCAACTATCCCGCGCATGCAACTATTGTGGAGAAAGCTAAAGCGCCTCTGCAATCATTTGGAAGGTCAATCTCCCCATGCCTCTCGCGCTTCTGGCCCTCGCGATCGGGGCCTTCGGGATCGGAACGACGGAGTTCGTGATCATGGGCTTGCTGCCCGAGGTCGCGGGTGACTTCGGTGTCTCCATCCCCACGGCCGGCCATCTGGTGACCGGCTACGCACTGGGCGTCATGTTCGGCGCACCGCTGATGACCGTGCTCGGCACCAAGGTCTCCCGCAAGCGCATGCTGATGCTGCTCATGGGCCTGTTCATCGCCGGGAACCTGCTCTCGGCGCTGGCCCCGGCCTTCGGCGTCATGCTGCTCGGGCGGGTGGTCGCCTCGCTGGCCCACGGTGCCTTCTTCGGCATCGGCTCGGTGGTCGCGGCCGACCTGGTCGCCCCGGACAAGAAGGCCGGAGCCATCGCCATGATGTTCACCGGGCTGACCGTCGCCAATGTCGTCGGCGTCCCGCTGGGCACGCTCATCGGCCAGTCCATCGGCTGGCGCGTCACCTTCGGCATCGTCGCCGCCCTCGGCCTCGTCGGTCTGGCCGGCATCGCCCGGCTCGTGCCCGACATGCCCAAGCCCGAGGGCGTGCGGCTGCGGCACGAGCTGGCCGCCTTCAAGAACGTCCAGGTCCTGCTCGCCATGGCGATGACCGTCCTCGGGTTCGGCGGCGTCTTCGCGGCCATCACCTACATCGCGCCGATGATGACCCACGTAGCCGGCTTCGCCGACGGCTCCGTCACCTGGCTGCTGGTCCTCTTCGGCCTCGGCATGGTCGGCGGCAACCTCGTCGGCGGCAGGTACGCCGACCGCGCCCTGATGCCGATGCTGTACGTGTCACTGGGCGCACTCGCCGTCGTCCTCGCGCTCTTCACCCTGACCGCGCACAACAAGATCGTCGCGGCCGTCACCATCGCCCTGATCGGTGCCCTGGGCTTCGCCACGGTCCCGCCGCTGCAGAAGCGCGTTCTGGACCAGGCGCACGGCGCCCCCACCCTGGCCTCGGCCGTGAACATCGGCGCCTTCAACCTCGGCAACGCGCTGGCCGCCTGGCTCGGCGGTCTCGTGATCGCCGCGGGCCTCGGTTACACCGCACCCAACTGGGTCGGGGCCGCCCTCGCCGCCGGTGCCCTGCTGCTGGCCTTCGTCTCGGCCGCCCTCGAACGCCGCGACAAGGTCACCGGCACCGTGCTCGCCGGCTCGGTCACCGCCGAGCAGCGGACCGCCGTCTCCTCCTGACCCCAGGGACCGCCGGGTGCGGGGCCAGGGCCGCCCCCGCACCCACGTGCCCCCTTCCCCACCGCACAACCGATCCACCGCACAGCCGACGTCACCGCACAACCGACGTCACCCGTACGTCAAGGAGAACCCTTCATGAGCACCACCACCGCCGTCGTCCCGCTCACCCTCGCGGACGCCGAAGCCCTCATCACCACCGCACGCCAGGCCGCCGAGGCCGCCGGTGTCACGGTCAGCGTCACCGTCCTCGACGCCGGCGGGCATCTGCTCGCGTTCCGGAGGGACGACCGAGCCGTGCTGATCTCCGGTGAGACCAGCACCCGCAAGGCGTACACCGCTCTCCAGCTGAACGCGCCCACCGCCGACCTCGTGGACGCCGTGCAGCCCGGAGGCCTCTTCCACACCCTGCCCACCGCACTCGACCGGCCGCTGCTGTTCATCGCCGGAGGCGTGCCCGTCCGGCGCGACGGCCGGCTGATCGGTGCGATCGGCGTCGGCGGCGGGGCCCCGGAGCAGGACCACGCCTTTGCCACGGCCGCCGTGGAGAACCTCGCCTGACGGCGGACGGGGTCAGCCCGCCGCGACCGTCACCGGGGCGAACCGGCGGGCCCAGTCTCCGGGCAGTTCCGTGATCCCGTACGTCATGACGGCGTTGAACGCGACGGACGCCAGCCCGTGCTCCTTCGCCCAGCCCAGCAGCTCCTCGTGCCGCACGTCGATGTCGGTGCGCAGCGGCCGGTCCGTGCGGGCGGCGAGGGAAGCGAGGAGCGCCCGCGCCGTCGGGGTGTCGCGGGCGATCAGCGGGCCGACGACATGGGTGTCCATGTTGGGCCAGGCGGCCGCGTATCCGATGAGCCGCCCGTCCTCCTCGGCGACCCGCAACTGGTCGGCGAAGGCGGGCAGACGGGCGATGATGTGGGTGCGGTCGGCCCCGAACACCTCCTCGTCCAGGCGGAGGATCGCGGGGAGGTCCTCGGCGGTCGCGGCACGGGTGGCGGCCTCGTGCCGTTCCCCCGCGGGGACGAAGCGACCTCGCAGCATCTCCGCCCGGCCGGTGACCTTGAAGCCCAGTTCCTCGTAGAGGGGGCGGCCGTAGGGGGTCGCGTGCAGGGTGAGCGGCGTGGTGCCCATCGAGGAGACGACGTGGCGCATCAGCCGGCGTCCCACGCCCTGGCGAGCATGCCGTTCGGCGACCAGCACCATGCCGACGGCTCCCAGGGTGGGACGCTCCTGCGGTCCGTACTCGGTGACGACGCAGGCGGTCACCAGGCCACCGTCGGGGTCGTCGATGCCGTAGCCCTTCCCGGCCGAGAGGAGGAGCCCCCACTTGTGCTCCTCCCGTGGCCACCCCCGGTCCTCGGACAAGTCGGCGCAGGCGGTGAGATCGCGGAGCGTCAGACGGCGGACGGGCAGAGAGGCGAGGGAAGGTGTCGACACGCAGGTCAGGCTGTCCGACCGGGGGGGCCGGCGTCCACCTGTTTCCGGAGAATCGGCCCGCTTTCGGCCATGCGGCGGCCGACGGCACAGGTCGCGTGACCGGCCGTACGTCAGCCGAGGTCGGGGGCGTGCATCGCGCGCACACCCTCGATGTTGCCGTCCAGGTAGTGCCGTAGCGAGAGCGGTACGAGGTGGACCGAGGCGATGCCGACGCGGGTGAACGGCACACGGACGATCTCGTATTCGCCGATGGGATCGTCGACCTCCGGGCCGTGCCGTAGGGACGGGTCCATGGACTCCAGGCGGCACACGAAGAAGTGCTGCACCTTCACACCGGTGGCGCCGCCGTCCTCGCCGACGTGCTCCACGGTGTCGACGAAGCAGGGCACCACATCGGTGATCTTGGCACCGAGCTCCTCGTGCACCTCTCGGTGCAGGGCGTCGACGACGGTCGGGTCCCCCGGCTCGACCCCGCCGCCGGGAGTGAGCCAGTAGGGATCCACGCCGGGCTTGGTGCGCTTGATCAGGATCAGGTCGTCACCGTCCAGCAGAACGGCACGGGCGGTGCGCTTGACCACGGGTCGGACGGTCATGGGGGAAATGTGGCCCGGCTGGTTCCACGTGAAACATCGCACGACGTCACCGGCCGGGTCCCCGGAGCGGCCGGTCCGTTCGAAGGGTCAGCACCAGTCGGTGGCCGCCTGCTGCAACCGCTCGTATGCGCGGGCGATGTGCGGCATCGCCAGCGTGCCGGTGCGGACCACCAGGAAGTACGTCCGCAACGGGGGCACCGTCGGTTCGTGCAGGGTGATCACATCTCCCCGCTCGAGCGCCGCCGCGCACAGGTAGCGGGGCAGCACCGCCAGTCCCGCACCTGCCACGGCGCAGGCCAGCACCGCGCGTAGATCCGGGACGATCACGGTTCCCGGGGTGACGGGACGGGAGTCGAACACCGAGGCCCAGTAGCGCGAGACGAACGGCAGCGACTCGTGCACCTCGATCACCGGCGCCTGCTCCAGGGCGGACGCTCCGGTGCGGCGGACCGTGCCGGAGCCGATCCGCTCGGCCCAGCGCGGAGTGGCGACCAGCACGTGCTCCTCGTCGCAGAGCGCGGTCGCCGAGAGCAGCGCGCCGCGGGGCCGGACCGTGCTGATGGCCAGATCGTGATGCCCGGCGGCCAGCCCCTCCAGGGTCTCCTCGGCGGTGCCGAAGGAGGCCCGCAGGGCGAAGCCCTGACCGTCCTCGCCGGTCAGCTCCGTGAGCGCGGGCAGCGCCCGTTCGGCGGTGAACTCCGGGGGACCGGCGAGATGGAGGGTGCGTAACGAGGAGTCCTCCTCGAGGCCGGCCTCGGCTATCTCCACGAGCGCGTCGAGGTGCGGTGCCGCCTTGTGCGCGAGCTCGTCCCCGATGGTCGTCGGCGTCACGCCGCGGGCCTGCCGCAGGAACAAGGGCCGCCCCAGCTGGCGCTCCAGCGTCCGTATCTGGGAGGTGACGGCCGGCTGGGACAGGCCGAGCAGGGCGGCGGCGCGCGTGAAGGAGCCGGCCCGGTGCACGGTCACGAAGGTCCGCAGCAAGGCCAGATCCACCGCATGTCCTCCCCTTGTCGATCCCCGCTGCCGACCCAGGACGGGCCCAACTATAAATAAGTCGATAGGCCGCTGTCGCTACTGTGATTGGACACTGACACTGAGTCAACTAGCCTGGTTCGCGCGGTTCTTCGCGCGCGGAACCGAGGACGGTCCGAGCCACGAGGGGGGAGGCTCGGACCGTCCGTCATGGTGGACGGGGCGCCTGCCGGACCGACGACGCAGGAGGTCAGACGGCGGATTCGTCCAGTGCGCGCAGCACGTCCGCCACCAGGTCCCCGGGATCCTCGGCGCCCACGGAGAAGCGGATGAAGCCCTCCGGCACCGCGTCCCCGCCCCACCGGCCGCGCCGCTCCGCGGTGGAGCGCACACCGCCGAAGCTCGTCGCGTCGTCCACGAGCCGCAGCCGGTCGAGGAAACGGTCGGCACGCGCGCGCGTGGGCAGGGTGAAGGACACCACGCACCCGTAGCGCCGCATCTGCTGCGAGGCGATCTCGTGCGAGGGATCGTCCGGCAGTCCCGGATAGCGGAGCCCCGTCACCTCGGGCCGCTCCCGCAGCGCCTGGGCGAGTGCCAGGGCGGTGGCGTCCTGCCGGTCGACCCGCAGCTGGAGCGTGGCGATGGAGCGGTGCGCCAGCCAGGCCTCCATGGGCCCGGGGATGGCACCGACGATCTTGCGCCAGCGGCGGACGGCGGCCATGGTCTCGGCGTCGCGGCCGGTGACGTATCCCAGGAGGACGTCCCCGTGCCCGGTGAGCTGCTTGGTGCCGCTGGCCACCGCGAAGTCGGCACCGAGCTCCAGCGGGCGCTGGCCGAGCGGCGTCGCCAGGGTGTTGTCGACGGCGACCAGGGCACCCCGCGCGTGTGCCGCCTCGGCGAGCCGCCGCACGTCGCACACGTCCAGCCCGGGGTTCGACGGCGTCTCGATCCACAGCAGCTTCGCGCCGTCGAGGACCTCCAGCTGGGCGTCGCCGCCCGTCGGCGCGGTGCGCACCTCGATGCCGTACGTCTCCAGCTGGGCGCGTACGAGAGGCAGCGCCTGATAGCCGTCGTTCGGCAGGACGACGGCGTCCCCGGCGCGGAGCTGGGAGAAGAGCACCGAGGAGATCGCGGCCATGCCGGAGGCGAACACCAGGGCCTCGACCCCCTCCTGCCCGGGTGCCTCCAGCTCGGCGACGGCCCGCTCCAGCAGCGTCCAGGTCGGGTTCTCGTCCCGGCCGTAGGTGTACGGGCCGGTGGGGTCGCCCGGCAGGTGGAAGTGGGCGGCGAACACGGGCCCGGGCAGGGTCGGCTCGTGCTTGACCGGCTCGGGCAGCCCTGCCCGCACCGCGCGGGTGCCGTCACCCGCACCGTCCGGGAGCCCCGGCTGCGCACCGGGCCCGGGAAGGGGACCCGCCGCGCCCGTGGCGGCGCCGGAGGAGGAGCCGTCCGCGGCGGCCCCGGGGCCGCCTTCTGTCGCCGAATCGTTCATGCCGCTCGTCCTTCCAGCTGCTCGCGTACCGCGGCGAGCAGACCGGTGCTCGCCGCCTCCACCATCTCAAGACACGCGTCGAAGCCGTCCGCGCCCCCGTAGTAAGGGTCCGGTACGTCGAGATCGTCGCCGGCGGCGGGATCGTAGGAACGCAGCAGGCGCACCTTGTCCGCGTCCCGCTCCGTGGGGGCCAGGCGGCGCAGCGCCGCGAGATGGCCGGAATCGAGCGCGATGACGAGATCGAGGCGGGCGAACCAGGACGGGGCGAACTGCCGGGCCGTGTGGCCGGTGCCGTAGCCGTTCTCCCGCAGGACGGCCACCGTGCGGGGGTCGGCGCCGTCGCCCTCGTGCCAGCCCCCGGTGCCGGCGCTGTCGACCTCGACCAGGCCGTCCAGACCGGCCTCGGCCACGCGCGCCCGGAAGACGGACTCGGCCATCGGGGAGCGGCAGATGTTGCCGGTGCAGACGAAGCAGACGCGGTAGGTCATCGCGCTCAGTCCCCGTCGGGCAGGACGACGTTGAGCGCCCAGGAGACGACCGAGACGATCAGACCGCCCAGTACGGCCGTCCAGAAGCCCTCCACGTGGAAGCTCAGGTCGAGCTGGTCGGCGAGCCAGGAGGTCAGCAACAGCATCAACGCGTTCACCACGAGGGTGAACAGGCCGAGCGTCAGGACGAGCAGGGGCAGGCTCAGGAGGTTCACGATCGGCTTGACCAGGAAGTTCACCAGGCCGAAGAGCAGAGCGACCAGTATCAGGGTGCCGATCTCCTTGCCCGTGCTGTCACCTGTCAGGGTGATCTTGTCGAGCAGCCACACCGCGACCGCGAGGGCGCCCGCGTTGGCGATCGTCTTGACTAGGAAATTCTTCATGTGTCTGATCGTGGCAGACAGGATCGGGCGTGAGCAGTGAGCCAGGGGGCGGGACGAGGCGATGAAGGCATTCCGGCTGGACGAACTGGAGGCGGAGCGCGCCGCCAACGACGGTGCGTACCTCCAGTTCCTGCGGGAGCGGAACATGTCGGTCGGCCTCTACGCGCTGAACGCGGGTGAGCAGGACCCGCAGCAGCCGCACCACCAGGACGAGGTGTACTTCGTCGTCAGCGGCCGGGCGGCGATCACCGTCGGTGTGGAGACCACCCAGGTGGCACGCGGCAGCGTCGTGTACGTACCGGCCGGCGTGCCGCACAAGTTCCACCACATCAGCGAGGACCTGCGGGTCCTGGTGGTGTTCTCTCCCCCGGAGAGCTGAGCCGTGGCCCCGGGGTTCCCTAGGGGACGGGTCAGGGGAGGACAAGGGGTGCGAGGCCCCCGCCGGACCACCCCCCGGCCCTAGCATCGAGTGCAGGACATCATCGACGCGACCCGGCACTCGACGGGCGGAGAGGTAGAGGACGAGGCGATGCGAGAGATCTTCACGGGACTGCCGTGGTGGGTGAAGTGGATCGCGGTGCCGGTCATCGCCCTGGTCGTGTTCGGCGGACTGATAGCGAACGTGGTCGGCTTCGTGATCGGGCTGCTCTTCAAGGTGCTGGTCTTCGTGGCCCTGGTCGGCGGACTGATCTACGTCGTACGGAAGTTCACGTCGAGTTCCTCTTCGCGCAACGACTGGTGAAGCCAGGGGGACCGGTGAGGCGGTAATGGGAATCACCGGTTCCCTCGGGCGGGGGAAGTTTCTCCGGCGGGCCGTCTGCGTGCGGTGACAGCCGGTTAGAGTCCGGAACTCGACGCGGGGACGATCCCCGCGAGCGGCGACCCCCACCCGTGTTCCCCCGCACGGGCTGCCCCCTCGCGTTTCGGGAGTGACCCTTGGCCACGACTGGCACCGCCCCTGCACACCTGACTGCTGCCGTCCCCCCGCAGCCCCGCGGGTCGGCGTCCTCCGCACCGGCGCCCACCACCCTCATCGGCTCCGTGCAGCGGGCCATGCGCCTGCTGGAGACCGTCGCCGGGCACCCGTACGGCGCCCCCGCCAAGCAACTGGCCCGCGAGGCCGGACTGGCGCTTCCCACCACGTACCACCTGTTGCGCACCCTCGTGCACGAGGGCTACCTACGCCGTGACAAGGGGCTGTTCTTCCTCGGTGAGGCGACCGAGCGGCTGGCCGGCAGTGGAGCACAGCAGAAACGTCGCAGCACGGTCGTCGGCATGCTGGCCCGCTGGCGCGACGCGATCGGCGCGCCCGTCTACTACGCCGTGTACCGGGAGGGCGAGATCGACGTCGTGTGCGCCTCCGACGCCCCCGTCAATCCCGCGGTACAGGAGTGGGCCGACTTCCGCGAGACCGGCCACGCGCACGCGGTCGGGCAGTGTCTGCTCTCCCAGCTCGACGAGGAGGCCCGCCGCGACCACCTCGACCGCTACCCCGTGCACTCCGTCACGCCGTACACCGTGCGCGACGCGCAGAGCCTGCTGAGGCGCCTGGAGGGGACGCGGCGCACGGAGCCGGTGATCGAGCGCCAGGAGTACGCCCTGGGCACGGTCTGTGCGGCGATCCCGGTCACCGTCGGCACCACGGCCGCGACGGTGGCCATCTCCCTGCCCGTACACCAGGTCGACCGGCTACTCCCCGCGGCACGGAGACTGCAGGCCGAGATGGGGCGCCTGGCGGGGTCGTTGACGCTCTCTATCAGTATCTGAAAACTCACTCCTTGTGATCTGATGTGTACGTTCAGCAAGATTCCACCAGGTGTCAGGGTCCATGCCCGGCCAGTCCGCGGCGAATGACGGGGTAGGCGATGCGCGAATCCGTACAGGCAGAGGTCATGATGAGCTTTCTCGTGTCGGAGGAGCTGTCCTTCCGCATCCCGGTGGAGCTGCGCTACGACACCTGTGATCCCTACGCCGTGCGACTGACCTTCCACTTGCCCGGGGACGCCCCCGTGACCTGGGCGTTCGGCCGGGAGCTGCTGATCGACGGCGTCGGCCGGCCGTGCGGCGAGGGCGACGTGCGCGTCGCACCGGTCGATCCGGAGACGCTGGGCGAGGTGCTGATCAGGCTTCAGGTCGGCAGCGACCAGGCCCTGTTCCGTTCGTCGACCGCACCGCTCGTGGCGTTCCTCGACCGCACCGACAAGCTGGTGCCGCTGGGCCAGGAGGGGGCGCTCGCCGACTTCGACGCCCACCTCGACGACGCGCTCGACCGGATCCTGGCGGAGCAGGGCGCCGGGTGAAGCGTTACGCCGGTCGGGTGGCAGTGGGCGGAACGCTTCACCGTGTTCCGTCGCGCTCCGCAGGAACGCTTCCGTGGAGCCGGCCCCCGATGAAGCCGGTCACGTCGTCGGACGGCCGGCGTCAGCGCTTGCGGCGCCTGCCCCTCCCGCCGCGTGCCGGAACCGGTCGGGTTTCCTGTGCCGCTGCCTGAACCGCCGGCCGGTCGGCCGAGACCACCAGGGCGGCCAGGGCCGTGGTGACCGGCACCGAGGCGACCAGGCCGATCGAACCGATCAGGGTCCGCACGATCTCCTCCGCGACCAGCTCGCTGTTCGCGACCGTCCCCACGCTGCTCTGCGCGATGGAGAACAGCAGCAGCAGCGGCAACGCGGCGCCGGCGTAGGCGAGGACGAGCGTGTTGACCACGGACGCGATGTGGTCGCGGCCGATGCGGATGCCCGCGCGGTACAGCCCGCGCCAGCCCATCGACGGGTTGGCCTCGTGCAGTTCCCAGACCGCCGAGGTCTGTGTCACCGTCACGTCGTCGAGGACACCGAGCGACCCGATGATGACACCGGCCAGCAGCAGACCGCTCATGTCGATCTCCGGGTACAGCCCGTGGATCAGACCGGTGTTGTCGTCCGTGTTGCCGGTCAGCGCGGCCCAGCCGATGAACACCGAACCGAGGACGCCGATCAGCAGCAGGGAGATCAGCGTGCCGAGCACCGCCACCGACGTACGCGCCGACAGCCCGTGGCACAGGTAGAGCGCGACCAGCATGATCGCGCTGGCCCCCACCACCGCCACGATGAGCGGGTTCGAGCCCTGCAGGATCGCGGGCAGGATGAAGAAGTTCAGCACCAGGAAACTGATCGCCAACGAGACCAGCGCCATCACGCCGCGCAGCCGCCCCACGGCCACGACGGCGAGCGCGAAGACACCGGCGAGCAGGGCCAGGGGAACGCGCCGGTTCACGTCGGTGACCGAGTACTGCAGGTCCTCCGGTGCGGAGGGCTCGTAGGCGACGATGACCTCCTGGCCCTCGCTCAACTGCCGTGACTGGTCCGGCTGCACGATCTCGGTGAACGTACGGCCCTCGTCCTTGCCGGTGTCGACCCGGATGGTCGCCTTCTTGCAGGTGCCCTCCGCCTGTTGCTGGGCGGAGGAGCCCTCGGCGGTGGAGGTGTCGCCGGTCGGGACGCTCCCGGAGGCGTTGACGGACTGGCAGCTCACCTCGACCACCTCGGTGACCGTGGCGTGCTGCGTCTGCCGGTCGAAACCGACGCCCGTGCGCTCGTGCCCCGGGGCGCCGCCCGGCCACAGCACGGCGAGGCCGATCAGTACCGCCGCGGCGAACGGAATCAGGATCGCCGCGATGATCTTGCGCAGGTGCTGGGAGACGGGGGCCGCCGGGCCGTGACTGTGTCCGTGCGAGTGGCCGTGCCCGCCCCCGGAGCCACCTCCGTGCCCGCCCCCGCCGCCACCTCCGTGGCCGCCGCCGCTTCCGGCGCCGGAGCCGCGGGGTGGTTCGGGCGGTGGGTACGGGGGAGGCTGCGTCGAGGTCACCGACCGATCATCGCAAGAACGAGGGGGGCCCTCTGTTCACCGCGCCAGAAAGGACGCTAGCGTGGGGGCACCTTTTGTACACGCGGGAGCTCGGAGCACCGGGCTGAGAGGGCGCTGACCTCCGTCCCAGCGACGTTTCACATGAAACATCACCGATGTGCGAGTGATGTTTCCCACGGAACGTCGGCAGACGGAAACCGCTGCGTCGACCGCCGAACCTGTTACCGGGTAATGCCGGCGTAGGGAGTAGGTCTCATGACCAACAAGGACGCACGCACGCCTGCCTCCACGCAGAACCCGACGGAGACGTCGGCGGACGGAGAGGCCGGGAAGTCCATCGGCTGGCACAAGGCGTACGTCGAGGGCCCCCGCCCCGACCTGCGGGTGCCGGTCCGCCAGGTGCACCTCACCAACGGGCAGTCGGTCACGCTGTACGACACGTCGGGCCCGTACACCGATCCGCTCGTCGAAACCGACGTCCGCAGGGGCCTGGCCCCGCTGCGCGAGAACTGGATCATCGCCCGCGGCGACACGGAGGAGTACGCGGGCCGTCCCGTCCGCCCCGAGGACGACGGGATCAAGCACACCTCACCGCGCGGTGGCCTGCGCAACCTCGACGCGGTCTTCCCCGGCCGGCCGCGTCAGCCGCGCCGGGGGCGCGAGGGGCGGGCGGTCACGCAGTTGGCGTACGCGCGCCGCGGAGAGATCACGCCCGAGATGGAGTTCGTGGCGATCCGGGAGAACGTCTCCCCCGAGGTGGTCCGCGAGGAGATCGCGGCGGGCCGGGCGGTGCTGCCGGCCAACGTCAACCACCCGGAGATCGAGCCGATGATCATCGGCAAGCGGTTCCTGGTGAAGGTCAACGCCAACATCGGCAACTCGGCGGTGACCTCCTCCATCGAGGAGGAGGTGGAGAAGATGACCTGGGCGACCCGCTGGGGCGCCGACACGGTCATGGACCTCTCCACCGGCCGCAACATCCACACCACCCGGGAGTGGGTGCTGCGCAACTCCCCCGTTCCCATCGGCACCGTGCCGCTCTACCAGGCGCTGGAGAAGGTCGACGGCCGGGCCGAGGAACTGACCTGGGAGATCTACAAGGACACGGTCATCGAACAGGCCGAGCAGGGCGTGGACTACATGACGGTCCACGCCGGCGTGCGGCTCGCGTACGTACCGCTCACCGCGAACCGCAAGACCGGCATCGTCTCGCGCGGCGGCTCGATCATGGCGGCGTGGTGCCTGGCGCACCACAAGGAGTCGTTCCTGTACGAGAACTTCGAGGAGCTCTGCGAGATCCTCGCCGCGTACGACGTGACCTACTCGCTCGGCGACGGACTGCGGCCCGGCTCGATCGCGGACGCCAACGACGAGGCGCAGTTCGCGGAGTTGCGCACGCTCGGGGAACTCAACACGATCGCCAAGCGCTTCAACGTGCAGACCATGATCGAGGGCCCGGGTCACGTCCCGATGCACAAGATCAAGGAGAACATCGACCTTCAGCAGGAGATCTGCGATGAAGCCCCGTTCTACACGCTCGGCCCGCTGACGACGGACGTCGCGCCGGCGTACGACCACATCACCTCCGGCATCGGCGCCGCGATGATCGCCTGGTGGGGCACGGCCATGCTCTGCTACGTCACGCCCAAGGAGCACCTGGGTCTGCCCAACCGCGACGACGTCAAGACCGGTGTCATCACCTACAAGATCGCCGCGCACGCCGCCGATCTCGCCAAGGGACACCCGGGGGCACAGGAGTGGGACGACGCGTTGTCGGACGCCCGCTTCGAGTTCCGGTGGGAGGACCAGTTCAACCTCGCCCTCGACCCGGACACGGCGCGCGAGTTCCACGACGAGACCCTGCCGGCCGAACCGGCCAAGACGGCGCACTTCTGCTCGATGTGCGGACCGAAGTTCTGCTCGATGAAGATCTCGCAGGACATCCGCCGGGAACACGGCGGCAGCCGGGCCGAGATCGAGGAGGGCATGGCGCAGAAGTCGAAGGAGTTCGCGGCGGCGGGCAACCGCGTGTACCTGCCGATCGCGGACTGATCGGTCGGGGGACCACCGTTCGTGGGAGTGGTGCTCGCGGCGGCCGGCCGGGGCGTCACTCCCACGGGGGGCGGGTCGGACCTCCCCTCCCCTTCGCGGTCCCGGGTCGGCAGACTGATCCCATGACAGCGAGTTCCATGAGCAAGGGATCCAACCTTCCCGTCGAGGCCCCCGTGGTGCGCGTCGAGCTCGCTTGGGCGGCCGGGCCCGGTGTGCCCGAGATCGACGCCTCGGCTCTGCTCCTCACGGAGGCCGGTCGGGTGCGGGACGACGGTGACTTCGTCTTCTACAACCAGCCGCGGCACACGTCGGGCGCCGTGACGCACCTGGGGAAGCGGAGCGCCGCCGGTGCCGCGACCGACACCGTGGAGGTGGACCTGCGCTCGCTGGAGCCGGTCGTCGAGCGGATCGTGCTGTGCGCGTCGGCCGACGGCGGGACCTTCGGCCAGGTGCCGGGACTGGTGCTCCGGCTGCTGGACGCCGGGACGGGGACCGAGGTCGCGCGGTTCGACATGGTGGCCGGTACGGAGACCGCGTTCATCGGCGGCGAGTTGTACCGGCGACAGGGGAAGTGGAAGTTCCGTGCGGTGGGGCAGGGGTACGCCTCCGGGCTCGCCGGACTGGCCACCGACTTCGGCATCACCGTGGACGACGCCCCTCCGGCGGACGGCGGCTCCCCGGTGGCCACCGCCTCGGCGCCTCCGGTCACACCGGTCCCGCCCGCCGCTGCGGCCCCGTCGACTCCGCCCGCGGTGCCCACGGCCCCGGCGGCCGCACAGCCCTCCCACCCCCGGACGGACGCCCCGCGGCTCACCAAGGGCGAGGAGCGGTTGCCCGTGGACATGCGCAAGCGGTTGTCCCTGCGCAAGGAGCAGGTGGCGGTCAGCCTGCGCAAGCACGGGGCCACCGGGGTCACCGCACGCGTCATCCTCGTCCTGGACGCCTCCGGGTCCATGTCCTTCCTGTACTCCAAGGGGGTCGTGGCCGATGTCGTCGAGCGCATGGCCGCCGTCGCCGCACAGCTGGACGACGACGGTGAGATGCAGGCCTGGACGTTCGCCTCGAACCCGGCCAGGTTGCCCGACCTGCGGCTCGGTGAGCTTCCCGAGTGGCTGCGGCTGCACGTGCGCGTGGGGGAGATGAGCCTCTTCCGGCGCGGACGGAAGAAGGGGCTGGACCCGCGCCAGGTCGACATGCGGGAGGTCGGCATCCAGAACGAGGAGCAGAAGGTCATCGCCGAGGTGCGCGCGTACGTCCGGGAGAACCCCGTCTCCGTGCCGACCCTCGTGCTGTTCTTCTCCGACGGCGGTGTCTACCGCAACGCCGAGATCGAGCGGCAGCTGCGCGAGGCCGTCGAGGAACCGGTCTTCTGGCAGTTCGTGGGGTTGGGCCGGTCGAACTACGGCGTGCTGGAGCGGTTCGACACGTTGCCCGGACGCCGCGTCGACAACGTCGGTTTCTTCGCCGTCGACGACATCAGCACCGTGCCGGACCCGGAGCTGTACGACCGGCTGCTGTCCGAGTTCCCGATGTGGATCACGGCCGCGGGCCGGGCGGGCATCCTCTGACCGGCACACGGCACACGGCACACGACGCACGACGCACGACGCACGGCACATGACACACGGTGACGTGGGCTGCCACGGCGGGCGCCCACCCACCGGGCTTCCACCCACCGGGTACCCACCCACCCGGCTCGCGCCCCCGGCGCGGAGGCTCCGGAGAGGTTCCGCCCGGAAGGGAGCGCAAGCCGACGGACGGGCCGTCCGGCTACTCCGGCTGGTGTTCCGGTCCCCCGAAGTCCGGGCTCGAGTAGTCCGGGCTCGAGTAGCTCGGCCGCGAGCCGCGGGCCGGGCCTTCGCCGGGGCTGGTGAAACCCGGCCGGCCGTAACCGAGGTGCGGAATACGGCTGGTCGGCGCGGGCGGTGCCGTGTGGTGCAGTGCGGTGGCCGCCGCCGGGTCGGTGAGCGCGTCCCGCAGGAACGGCAGGATGCCGCGTTCCATCAGCGCCTCGCGCCAGGCGTCCCTGGCCCGGGCCAGCTCCCCGTCGAGTTCCTCGTACGCGGTACCGAGGGCCGAGGGCTTGTTGCGCAGCGCGGTGAGCAGCAGGCCCACCGCGGCGACGAGGATGGCGACCGCCGTCACGGCGCCGAACACCCAGCCGGTGGTGAGCATGGTCCGGGCGAACGCGGCGCCGGGGTCGAGCATCCGCAGGACGTAACCGACGAGCAGGAATATGGCGGCGGAGGTTCCGGCCAGGACCGGGGCCAGGACGGCGACGACGGCGACGGCGCCCGCGCCGGCGGCCTCGGCGACCTCCCCCATGGTGGTGGCGAGCCCCACCGCGTTCGTGCCCGGCTCGGCGGAGTCGGACTCGCGGACGGACGGGGCGGACGGCGCCGGCGGCCGGCGCAGTTCCTCGCGGACCTTCACGTAGTGCTGGTACTCGGTCGCCGCGGCCGCCGTGATGATCGCGGAGGCGTTGAGCGCCATCGTGCGCAGCTGTTCGGGATTGAGCCGCTGACCGACCGTGGACAGTTCCGGGCGGTGTGGTGCGGAGCGCAGCGCCTCATCGAGAATCCGCTCGTACTCCTTGCGGTCCTCGCTCAACAGGTACTGCGGAACGCTGTTCATGTGCATCCCCCGATGCTCCGTAGGGCTTGGGGCTCGGCATGCTGACGAGCCGTCGGGCAGAAACGGAGGGGAGCCTGCTACGGATAAGCCGATGGTAGAGCGGTGACGGCGCGCGGTGACAGAGGATTTACCGAAATTGCCGCGCGTGCGGTGCGGTCGCGGGCCGCCGGGCGGCGGCCGCGTGGACCGTCAGACGTCGAGCGGAAGTTGCTGGACCAGCAGTTTTCCGGCCATCGTGACGCCGCCGTCCATGGCGATGGCGAGGCCGTCGGCGTAGACGTGCGGTCCCGAGACCACGGGGCCGGTGTCGTCCCCGCCGTCCTCGGAGCCGACTTCGCCCAGCAGGTACGGGATCGGGCTGTGGCCGTGAACGACCCGGGTGCCGCCGTACGTATCCAGCAGGGAGCGCACCGCGTCGGCGCCGCCCTCGTCGCGGAAGGAGAACCGCTTGGTGAACTTGCGGAACAGGTCCCAGACCTCGTCCGCGTCGTTGCGGGTCAGCGTTTCGCGGACGGTGTCATTGACCTCCTCGATGGAGCGGCCGTAGTCGAGGTAGGCGGTGGTGTCGGAGTGGAGCAGCAGGTGGCCGTCGACCTCCTCGACGGCGTCGAGGCGGGCCATCCACTGCAGGTGGTGGTCCTGGAGGCGGTCCATGTCGGTCTTCTGGCCGCCGTTGAGCAGCCAGGCCGCCTGGAAGGTGGCGGTGCCCGCACCGGAGTTGACGGGGGTGTCGCCGAACCGCTTGGCGCCGATCAGCAGCAGCTCGTGGTTGCCCATGAGGGCCTTGCAGTAGCCGCCGGCCGCGGCGGCCTCGGCGGACAGGCGCATCACGAGGTCGATGACGCCGATGCCGTCCGGACCGCGGTCGGTGAAGTCGCCGAGGAACCACAGCCGCGCGGTGCCGGCGCACCACTGGCCCGCGGAGTCGATGAGGCCCTGCTCCTGGAGGGCGGCCACCAGTTCGTCGAGGTAGCCGTGGACGTCACCGACCACGTACAGCGGGCCGGGACCGGTGGCGGGCTGCGGAGCGGGCACGGACGCGGGGTCGACGGTCACCTGGACAGTGTCCCCCCGATTGATGACGGGGAGGTCCCGCTGGGTGGGCGTGTATCCCTCCGGACGGGCCTCCTCCGACGGCGGGACGACGTCACCCGGGTGAGTGCTCCGGACGTACGGACCGGCCTCGTGGACGTACGCGGGCACCCGGAAGTCGCGCAACGTCGCCGTCCGCTCCACCTCGGGTCCCTGACCGGCCCCCTGAGTCATCGACCCCTCCACCATCGCGCCGCATCTGCACCGCGTCGGACTGCCTGGTCGCAGCGGCCCGCGGTGTCGTGGGCCCATCATAGGAATGCGGATCGCGCCATGTGATGACCCAGGGGTGGTGAATCAGAGCAGGACTCCGGTTCACCGAGGCTTTCGCCCTGTTTGGGTCGGGCTTCCACCGCCCTGTGACCTCCCCGCCGCGGCCGCCGTGCGCCGGACCGGTCCGCCGGCGCCCCGGTGTCAGGTCCCCTTCGGGGACCTCGGCGGGCTGACCGTCGTGCGGGGTGGTCGGCGCTGCGAGGAGGTGCGCACGATCAGTTCGGTCGGTATCACCTGCTCCACCGGGTGGTCGGGGTCGACTCCCTCGATGGCGTCGATGAGCAGCTGGACCACGGCCGTGCCGATGCGCCGCGGTTTCAGGGAGAGCGTGGTGACGGGCGGCTCGGTGCTGGCGTAGACGGTGGACTCGCTGCAGCAGACGAGCAGCAGGTCGTCCGGGACGCGCAGGCCGTAGCGGCGGGCGGCGGCGAGCAGGTCGGTGCCGTTCGGGTCGAACAGGCCGTAGACGGCGTCGGGGCGGTCGGGGCGGGCGAGCAGCCGGTCGGCGGCGACGGCGCCCGCGCACGGGTCGTGCGCCGGGTAGGCCTCGTACACCGGGTCCTGGCCGACGCGCTCGCACCAGCGCAGGTACGCGGTGGTCGACAGGTGGGTGTACGTGTCGGTCGTCGTCCCGGTGAGCAGGCCGATGCGGCGGGCGCCGGCGTCGGCGAGGTGGTCGAGGATGCCGAGGACCGCGGCCTCGTGATCGTTGTCCACCCAGGCCGTGACCGGCAGCGAGCCGGCGGGCCGGCCGTCGGAGACGACCGGTAAGCCCTGGCGGACCAGTTCGCTGACGACCGGGTCCTGGTCGGAGGGGTCGATGACGACCGTGCCGTCCAGGGCGACGTTGGACCACACGTCGTGGCGGGACGTCGCGGGGAGGATGACGAGGGCGTAGCCGCGGGCGAGCGCGGCGGAGGTGGCGGCGCGCGCCATCTCGGCGAAGTACGCGAACTCCGTGAAGGTGAAAGGTTCATCCCCGTACGTCGTCACGGTCAGGCCGATGAGTCCGGACTTGCCGGTGCGGAGCGTGCGGGCGGCAGCCGAGGGGCGGTAGCCCAGCCGGTCGGCGACCTCGCGGACGTGGCGCCGGGTGGCGTCCGGGAGCCGGCCCTTGCCGTTGAGGGCGTCGGAGACGGTCGTGATGGAGACTCCGGCGGCGGCGGCCACGTCCCTGATACCCGCTCGGCCCGGCCGGCCGCCTCGGCGTGAGGTTTCCGCACGGCTCACCTGGTGCTTCCCTGCTGCTGTCATGGCGAGCCGATAGTAGGGCTCATGCGGTGGGGTAGGGCGGACGCATATGCGCACATTGACAGACACGTTTCTGCAAGATCAGTTCAGTTTAACTCCCTTGGAAACGAAGGAGGTTGAACGCTCCCATGCCAGTACCTGACGTGTCGGCGCATGTGGGCCTGGCGAGGGTGCGATGTTGCGAAGAGGTCTCAACTCACCTGCACGGGCGATGCGCGCCACGGCGCAAGCCACCGGCGCGTAGATATATGTGCGGCGCGCCCCCGGCCCGTGCATCCTTCATGCACCTTCGGGTGATGTTGCCCTTGTTGACGGTGGGACGGGCGAGGCTGCGGAGGAGTCCTCGCCGCCCTATACGCAGCGGCGCCGAATCCTCATAAGGTGAGCAGTATTGGATGTCGGCGGCGGTCATGGGCCGCCGGTCTTCTCGAGGAGGACTGCGGTGAGCGAGACGAGCCCCAGGCTGCGCGCCGAGCTGGAGGGGATCCCCACGTACAAGCCGGGCAGGCCGGCGGCGGCCGGCGGACCGGTGGCGTACAAGCTGTCCTCCAACGAGAACCCCTATCCGCCGCTGCCGGGTGTGATGGAGACCGTCACGGCCGCGGCCTCCTCCTTCAACCGCTACCCGGACATGGCCTGCGCGGCCCTGACGGCCGAGCTGTCCGAGCGCTTCGGCGTCCCGGCGTCCCACCTGGCCACCGGCACCGGCTCGGTCGGTGTCGCCCAGCAGCTGCTGCAGGCCACCTCGGGCCCCGGCGACGAGGTGATCTACGCCTGGCGGTCCTTCGAGGCGTACCCGATCATCACCCAGATCAGCGGTGCCACCTCGGTCCAGGTGCCGCTGACCGCGGGCGAGGTGCACGACCTGGACGCGATGGCCGACGCGATCACCGACCGGACCCGGCTCATTTTCGTCTGCAACCCTAACAACCCCACCGGCACGGCGGTGCGGCGGGCCGAGCTGGAGCGCTTCCTCGACCGGGTGCCCGACGACGTCCTGGTGGTCCTCGACGAGGCCTACCGCGAGTTCATCCGGGACCCCGAGGTGCCGGACGGCGTCGAGATCTACCGGAAGCGGCCCAACGTCTGCGTCCTGCGGACCTTCTCCAAGGCGTACGGTCTGGCGGGGCTGCGGGTCGGTTTCGCGATCGCCCACGAGCCGGTGGCCGCGGCGCTGCGCAAGACGGCGGTGCCGTTCGGGGTGAGCCAGATCGCCCAGGACGCGGCGATCGCCTCGTTGCGGGCCGAGGACGAACTGATCGGCCGGGTCGGTTCACTGGTGTGCGAGCGCAACCGCGTGATGGACGGGCTGCGCGGTCAGGGCTGGACGGTGCCCGAGAGCCAGGCCAACTTCGTGTGGCTGCGGCTGGGGGAGCGCACGGTGGAGTTCGCACAGGCGTGCGAGCAGGCGGGCGTGGTCATCCGGCCGTTCCCCGGTGAAGGGGTGCGGGTGACGGTCGGAGAGGCCGAGGCGAACGACATCTTCCTGAAGGTGGCGGAGGACTTCCACAGGGGGCTCTGACCGGCGCCGACGACCGGGCGGCCGACGGGTGACCCGTCGGCCGCCTTCGTGTGCGCGGAAGGCGCTCGCCAAGGGGTTGACGTCACACCGGACCCCCCTTCCGGGTCCGAAAAGCGGTAGGTCATAATTGCTTGTGAATGTGAACGCGTTCACAAGCGCATCCCGTTTTCCCGAGTTGTGGCGGATGAACGGGACCAAGCGGCCGCTGTTGACCACGGCGAAGTAAGGAGCGACGACGTGGATCTGGCTCTGGCGCCGGAGACCCTGGCGCGATGGCAGTTCGGCATCACCACCGTCTACCACTTCCTCTTCGTGCCCCTGACGATCTCGCTGGCCGCCCTCACCGCCGGACTGGAGACCGCCTGGGTGCGCACCGGGAAGGAGAAGTACCTCAGGGCGACGAAGTTCTGGGGCAAGCTCTTCCTGATCAACATCGCGATGGGCGTGGTCACCGGCATCGTGCAGGAGTTCCAGTTCGGCATGAACTGGTCCGACTACTCGCGGTTCGTCGGTGACGTCTTCGGTGCCCCGCTCGCCTTCGAGGCCCTGATCGCCTTCTTCTTCGAGTCCACCTTCATCGGCCTGTGGATCTTCGGCTGGGACAAGCTGCCCAAGAAGATCCACCTGGCCTGCATCTGGATGGTCTCGATCGGCACGCTGCTGTCGGCGTACTTCATCCTCGCCGCCAACTCCTGGATGCAGCACCCGGTCGGCTACCGGATCAACGAGGAGAAGGGCCGCGCCGAGCTCACCGACTTCTGGCTGGTGCTCACCCAGAACACCACGCTCAACCAGGTCTTCCACAGCTTCTCCGCGGCCTTCCTGACCGGTGGCGCCTTCATGGTGGGCATCGCCGCCTTCCACCTCATGCGCAAGAAGCACATCCCGGTCATGCGGACCTCGCTGCGGCTCGGCCTGGTGACCCTGGCGGTCGGCGGCCTGTTCACGGCGATCAGCGGAGACACCCTCGGCAAGGTCATGTACGAGCAGCAGCCGATGAAGATGGCCGCCGCCGAGGCCCTGTGGGACGGCGAGGAGCCGGCGCCCTTCTCCGTGTTCGCCTACGGGGACGTCGACGAGGGGCACAACAAGGTCGCCCTGGAGATCCCCGGCCTGCTGTCCTTCCTCGCCCACAGCGACTTCGAGTCGTACGTGCCCGGCATCAACGACACCAACGAGGCCCTGCGGGAGAAGTTCGGCCCCGGCGACTACAAGCCCATCGTCCCCGTCGCCTACTGGGGCTTCCGCTGGATGATCGGCTTCGGTATGGCGTCCTTCTCGCTCGGCCTCCTCGGGCTGTGGCTCACGCGGAAGAAGTTCCTGCTGCCGCCCGCCCTGCGCACCGGGGAGGACGAGGTACCGCATCTGGTGCTGCTGAAGAAGCCGCTCGGGGCGAGGCTGTCCCGGCTGTACTGGCTCCTGGCCCTCTGGACGATGGGGTTCCCGCTGATCGCCAACTCCTGGGGCTGGATCTTCACCGAGATGGGCCGTCAGCCCTGGGTCGTCTACGGCGTGATGCAGACCCGGGACGCGGTCTCCCCCGGTGTGTCCACGGCCGAGGTCATCACCTCCATGTCCGTCTTCACCCTGCTCTACGCCGTCCTGGCCGTCATCGAGGTCAAGCTGCTCGTCAAGTACGTCAAGGCGGGCCCGCCCGAGCTCACCGAGTCCGACCTCAACCCGCCCACGAAGCTCGGCGGCGACCTCCGTGACGCCGACAAGCCGATGGCCTTCTCGTACTAGGCCGAGGGAGCTGCACCGTCATGGAACTGCACGACGTCTGGTTCGTCCTGATCGCCATCCTGTGGATCGGCTACTTCTTCCTCGAGGGGTTCGACTTCGGGGTCGGCGTCCTCACCCGGCTGCTCGCCCGCGACCGTGCCGAGAAGCGGGTGCTGATCAACACCATCGGCCCCGTCTGGGACGGCAACGAGGTGTGGCTGCTCACGGCGGGCGGTGCGACCTTCGCCGCCTTCCCCGAGTGGTACGCCACGCTCTTCTCCGGCTTCTACCTGCCCCTGCTGCTCATCCTGGTCTGCCTGATCATCCGCGGTGTCGCCTTCGAGTACCGGGCCAAGCGGCCCGAGGAGGACTGGCAGCGCAACTGGGAGACGGCGATCTTCTGGACCTCGCTGATCCCCGCCTTCCTGTGGGGCGTGGCCTTCGGGAACATCGTGCGCGGCGTGAAGATCGACGCCGAGTTCGAGTACGTCGGGAACGTCTGGGACCTGCTCAACCCGTACGCGTTGCTGGGCGGCCTGGTCACCCTCACGCTGTTCACCTTCCACGGGACGGTGTTCACCGCGCTCAAGACGGTCGGGGAGATCAGGGAGCGGGCGCGGCGGCTGGCGCTGCGCGTGGGCCTCGTCACGGCCGTCCTCGTGTCGGCCTTCCTGCTGTGGACCCAGGCCGACAAGGGCGACGGCGCGAGCCTGGTCGCGCTGGTCGTCGCCGTCACCGCGCTGGTCGCCGCGCTGTTCACGAACCGGGCGGGGCGCGAGGGCTGGTCGTTCACGCTGTCCGGCGTCACCATCGTGGCCGCCGTGGCGATGCTCTTCCTGACGCTCTTCCCGAACGTCATGCCGTCCACGCTGGACGCGGACTGGAGCCTCACCGTCACCAACGCCTCCTCCAGCCCCTACACCCTGAAGATCATGACCTGGCTCGCGGTGATCGCCACGCCGCTCGTCCTGCTCTACCAGGGCTGGACGTACTGGGTGTTCCGCAAGCGGATCGGCACCCAGCACATCGCCGATCCCGTGCACTGAGGTGTGTTTCACGTGAAACCGATCGATCCGCGACTGCTCCGGTACGCCCGTGCCACCCGGTTCTTCCTGGTGGCGGTCGTCGGCCTGGGGGCCGTCGGCGCGGGGCTGGTCGTCGCCCAGGCCACGCTCATCGCCGAGGTCGTGGTGGGAGCGTTCCAGCACGGCATGCCGGTCGGCGAGCTCGGCACTCCCCTGCTGCTCCTCGCCGCCGTCGCGGTCGGTCGTGCACTGGTCGGCTGGCTCACCGAGCTGGCCGCCCACCGGGCGAGCGCCGCGGTGAAGTCGGAGCTGCGGGGGCGGCTGCTGGAGCGGGCGACGGCGCTGGGCCCGGGCTGGCTGAGCGGACAGCGCACCGGTTCGCTCGTGACCCTGGCCACCCGCGGGGTCGACGCCCTCGACGACTACTTCTCGCGCTACCTGCCCCAGCTGGGGCTGGCGGTGGTCGTCCCGGTGGCGGTGCTGGCGCGCATCGTCACCGAGGACTGGGTCTCGGCGGCGATCATCGTCGGCACCCTGCCGCTCATCCCGATCTTCATGGTGCTGATCGGCTGGGTCACCCAGTCCCGGATGGACCGTCAGTGGCTGCTGCTGTCCCGCCTGTCCGGGCACTTCCTCGACGTCGTGGCCGGGCTGCCGACGCTGAAGGTGTTCGGGCGGGCCAGGGCGCAGGCCGAGTCGATCCGGCGGATCACCGCCGAGTACCGGCGGGCGACCATGCGGACGCTGCGGATCGCCTTCATCTCCTCCTTCGCGCTGGAACTGCTCGCCACGCTCTCGGTGGCACTGGTCGCCGTGACGATCGGCATGCGGCTCGTGTACGGCGACATGGACCTCTCCATCGGTCTGGTCATCCTGATCCTCGCGCCCGAGGCGTATCTGCCGCTGCGGCAGGTCGGGGCGCAGTACCACGCGGCGGCCGAGGGGCTCGCGGCGGCCGAGGAGATCTTCTCGGTGCTGGAGACACCCGTGTCGGCACCGGGGACCGGGGCCGTGCCGGCGGGCGTCCTGTCCCCCGCGGCGGGCGGGCCGTCCGCCGGGGTGGGCGGCCTGTCCTTCGAGGGGGTGACCGTCCGCTATCCCGGCCGCTCCACGGACGCCGTGTCGGACGTGTCCTTCACCGTCGCCCCCGGGGAGACGGTCGCGCTCGTCGGGCCGAGCGGGGCGGGCAAGTCCACTCTGCTGAACGTGTTGCTGGGGTTCGTCCGGCCGACCGGGGGACGGGTGCGGATCGGAGAGGCGGACCTCGCCGGGACCGACCCGGCGGAGTGGCACCGTCACGTCGCCTGGGTGCCGCAGCGGCCGCACCTGTACGCCGGGACGATCGCGGAGAACGTACGGCTGGCCCGGCCCGACGCGGACGACGACGCCGTGCGGCGCGCCCTACGGGACGCCGGCGCGCTGGAGTTCGTGGACGCGCTGCCCGAGGGCACCGGCACCGTGCTCGGCGAGGACGGGGCGGGACTGTCCGCGGGGCAGCGGCAGCGGCTGGCGCTCGCCCGGGCCTTCCTCGCCGACCGGCCCGTGCTGCTGCTCGACGAGCCGACGGCCGCGCTGGACGGTGCGACCGAGGCCGAGGTCGTGGCGGCGGTGGGACGGCTGGCGGCCGGCCGGACGGTGCTGCTGGTGGTGCACCGGCCGGCACTGCTGGCCGTCGCGGACCGGGTGGTGCGGCTCGCGGAACCGGCTCCCGCAGGGCACGGGGAGCCCGTGCGCCGGGCGGCCGGTACCGCGACGGCCCCCGAGGCGGAGACCGTGCAGGAGAGCGTGCCCGCCGGCTTCACCGGTCCCGCCGGTCCCGCCGAGTCCGCCACGGACCCGGCCTCGGGCGGTGTCCTCGCCCGTGTCCGTGCCGTGTCCGGCGCCCGGCGGGGAAGGATCGCGCTCGCACTGCTGTTCGGCACGCTCGCGCTGGGCAGCGCCGTCGGGCTCATGGCCACCTCCGGGTACCTCATCTCCCGGGCCTCGCAGCAGCCGCCCGTGCTGTATCTGATGGTGGCCGTGACGGCGACCCGGGCCTTCGGCATCGGGCGCGCCGTGTTCCGGTACGCCGAGCGGCTGGTGTCCCACGACGCCGTCCTGCGCATGCTGGCCGACCTCAGGGTCGCGGTGTTCCGGCGACTGGAGCGGCTGGCGCCCGCGGGACTGCGCGACGCGCGCCGGGGCGATCTGCTCTCCCGGCTGGTCGCCGACGTGGACGCGTTCCAGGACTACTGGCTGCGGTGGCTGCTGCCGGCCGGTGCGGCCGTCGCGGTCTCCGCCCTCTCGGTCGGCTTCACGGGCTGGCTGCTGCCCGAGGCCGGGGCCGTGCTCGCGGCCGGGCTGCTGGCGGCGGGGGCCGGGGTGCCCCTGCTCACCGGCGTCGTGGCCCGGCGCGCGGAGCGCAGGCTGGCGCCCGCCCGGGGGGTGCTCGCGACCCGTGTGACCGATCTGCTCACCGGCACCGCGGAGCTGACCGTCGCCGGTGCCCTGCCCGCGCGGAGCGCCGAGGTGCGGCGGGCCGACGGCACGCTCACCCGGATCGCCTCGCGCGCCGCCACCGCCACCGCGCTCGGCGACGGACTCACCGCGCTGGTCTCCGGCCTGACCGTCGCGGCCGCCGCGCTCGTCGGCGTCCAGGCGGTGGCCGCCGGCCGGTTGGACGGTGTGGCGCTGGCCGTCGTCGTCCTCACCCCGCTGGCCGCGTTCGAGGCCGTCCTCGGGATGCCGCTCGCCGTGCAGTACCGGCAGCGGGTGCGCCGCAGCGCCGAGCGCGTGTACGAGGTGCTGGACGCCCCGGTGCCGGTACGGGAGCCGGAGCGCCCCCGGAAGGCACCCGCGTCGCCGTTCCCGCTCGTGGTCAAGGGGCTGACCGCCCGGTACGCCGGGCAGGACCGGGACGCGCTCGCCGGGCTGGACCTGACGCTGGAGCGGGGCCGCCGGATCGCGGTGGTCGGCCCGTCCGGGTCCGGCAAGACGACGCTCGCGCAGGTGCTGCTGCGGTTCCTGGACCCGGGCGCCGGCTCGTACACGCTGGCCGGGGTGGACGCGTACGCCCTGGACGGCGACGACGTACGGCGGTTGGTCGGGCTGTGCGCGCAGGACGCGCACCTCTTCGACAGCACGGTGCGGGAGAACCTGCTGCTCGCCAGGAGGGACGCGACCGAGGACGAACTGCGCGGCGCGCTCGCCCGGGCCCGGCTGCTGGAGTGGGCCGACAGCCTGCCGGACGGGCTCGACACGCTCGTCGGTGAGCACGGGGCGCGGCTGTCCGGCGGGCAGCGGCAGCGGCTGGCGCTGGCCCGGGCGCTGCTCGCGGACTTCCCCGTGCTGGTGCTGGACGAGCCCGCGGAACACCTCGACCTGCCGACCGCGGACGCGCTCACCGCCGACCTGCTGGCCGCCACCGAGGGCCGTACGACACTGCTCGTCACCCACCGGCTGGCGGGCCTGGAGGCGGTGGACGAGGTGGTCGTGCTGGACGGGGGCCGCGTGGTGCAGCGCGGGCCGTACGCCGAACTGGCGGGCGTGGACGGCGCGTTGCGGTCGATGGTGCGGCGGGAGGCGGAGTCGGACCTCCGGGCGGGCGCCCGCTGGCCGGGCTCCCGGGCGTGACGGGACGTCAACCGGGACCGCCCGGAGCACCGTTCGTCGGCAGGACGTGTCGCTGGTCCATCCGGGGTGAGGGATCCCCCATGCGTACGACCTGAACAGGACCGCGCGCCGGGGCGGGGGCAAGGATCGCAGGCATGCGTCTCACCCGCCGCCATCCGCTGCTCGTCGCCGTGTCGCTGTGCGCGCTCGCCGTGCTCGCCGCACGGCCCGCCGACGGCGACCACGCCCCCGGCCACGGCTCCGCGTCCGGCATCAGCGCGCAGGTGGCGCGGCTGTACGAGGAGGCGGCGGCGGCGACCGAGCGGTACGAGGCGGGGCGCCGGGCGGCCGAGAAGCAGAAGGCCGAGGTGCGGCGGCTGGAGAAGCGGCTCGACCGCGAGCGGCGGGAGATGGCGGGCCTGCACGAGGAGCTGGGGCGGATCGCCAGCTCCCAGTACCGGAGCGGCGGCGGACTGCCGCTCGCCGCGCACATGATCCTCGCGGACGACCCGGAGGAGCTGATGCGCGGACAGCGGGCCGTGTGGCAGGCGGAGCTGTCGCTCGACAGGGCGATCGAGAAGAGCGAGCGGGCCGAGGAGCGGCTCGCCCGGGACGAGGGCAAGGCCGCGGCGGCGTGGAAGGCGCTGCAGAAGCGGAACGCGGAACTCGCCGCCCTGAAGCAGGACATCGAGCGGAAGCTCGAAACGGCGCGGTGGAAACTCCAGGGCCAGGCCGACGCCTCGGTCGCGGCCGGCGCCTGCCGCGGTGCGGTCCGGCTCGAACAGCCGGAGACCCGGTTCACCACCTCCTGGGTGGCGCCGGTGGAGACGTACGCGTTGTCCGCGTCCTACGGCAGCGGCGGCGCGATGTGGGCGAACCGGCACACCGGGCAGGACTTCGCGGTGCCGATCGGCACACCGGTCCGGGCCGTGGGCGCCGGCACGGTGGTGAAGGTGTCCTGCGGCGGCGCCTTCGGCATCGAGATCGTGCTGGAGCACGCGGACGGCTACCACACCCAGTACGCCCACCTCGCCGCCGTCGCCGTCGACCAGGGCGACCGGGTCTCGCCCGGGCAGTGGATCGGCCAGTCCGGCACCAGCGGCAACTCCACCGGGCCGCACCTGCACTTCGAGGTGCGGGTCACCCCGGAGACGGGCTCGGCGGTGGACCCGGTGTCGTGGCTGGCCCGGCGCGGGGTGTCGCTCTGAGGGCCACGGCCGCCCGGGGGCTACGACCGCTCGTTCAGCAACTGCTCGATCACCACGGCCACCCCGTCGTCGTTGTTGGCGACCGTGCGCCCCGACGCGGCGGCGACGACGTCCGGGTGGGCGTTGCCCATCGCGAAGGACCGGCCCGCCCAGGTCAGCATCTCGACGTCGTTGGGCATGTCCCCGAAGGCGACGACCTCCTCGTGGGAGATGCCGCGCTCGGCGCAGCACAGGGCGAGCGTGCTGGCCTTGGACACGCCGGGCCCGCTGATCTCCAGCAGGGCGCTGGGGCTGGAGCGGGTGACGTTGGCGCGGTCGCCGACGGCGATCCGGGCCAGGGTGAGGAAGGCGTCGGGGTCGAGCTCGGGGTGGTAGGCGAGGATCTTGAGCACCGGTTCGTCCGCGGCGGGACCGTCCGGCCCCAGCAGCTCCTCGGCGGACCGGAGGACGTCCGGGACCTCCATGTGCAGCTTCGGGTACGCCGGCTCCTGGTTGAAGCCGTAGGTCTGCTCGACGGCGTACACCGTGCCCGGCGCGGCGTCGCGCAGCAGTCGTACGGCGTCCAGCGCGTTCTTCCGGGCCAGCTCCCGCACCTTCACGAAGCGGTGGGCACCGGGGCCGCCGTGCAGGTCGACGACGGCCGCGCCGTTGCCGCAGATGGCGAGCCCGTGGCCGTGGACGTGGTCGCTGACGACGTCCATCCAGCGGGCCGGGCGGCCGGTGACGAAGAAGACCTCGATGCCCGCCTCCTCGGCGGCGGCCAGCGCGGCGATCGTGCGGGGGGACACCGACTTGTCGTCGCGCAGCAGGGTGCCGTCCAGGTCGGTGGCGATGAGCCGCGGTGGGAGCACGCGGGCCGGGGTCTCGGGCTGTCGGGTCGCTGAGGTCACCCGGCCATTGTCCCGCATATGCCTGCACGGCCGTGCGGCACTCCGCACATCTGAGTGATTGACGACCTCACCAGGGCCGATGTGGGGAGAGGGGCCGCGGGCGGTGCCGGACCCGCCCGGCGGCTCACCGCAACTGCGCCGGTGCCTCCATCGCGATGCGCTCGAAGACCTTCTGGTCCGCCGCGAAGTCCGAGTCGGGGATGGGCCAGTGGATCACGATCTCGGTGAATCCCAGCTCGGCGTGGCGGCCCGCGAAGTCGACGAACGCGTCCAGGGACTCCAGCGGCCGACCCCGGTCCGGGGTGAATCCGGTGAGCAGGATCTTGTCCAGCTCGGTCACGTCCCGGCCGAGCTCGGCACAGGCGTCGGCCAGCTTCTCCGCCTGGCCGCGGATGGCCTGAATCGACTGTTCGGGGGTGCCGTTCTCGTACAGCCGGGGGTCCCCCGTGGTCACCCACGCCTGCCCGTGGCGTGCCGCCAGCCGCAGTCCGCGCGGTCCGGTGGCCGCCACGGCGAACGGCAGCCGGGGCCGCTGCACACAGCCGGGGATGGTGCGGGCCTCGTGCGCCGCGTAGAAGTCGCCCTCGTACGACACCGCGTCCTCGGTGAGCAGCCGGTCGAGCAGCGGGAGGAACTCCGCGAAGCGGTCGGCGCGCTCGCGCGGGGTCCACGGATCCTGGCCGAGCGCGGTGGCGTCGAAGCCGGTGCCGCCCGCGCCGATCCCGAGCGTGACGCGCCCGCCGGAGATGTCGTCGAGGGAGATGAGCTCCTTGGCCAGGGTCACCGGATGCCGGAAGTTCGGCGAGGTCACGAGGGTGCCCAGCCGCATCCGGTCGGTGACGACCGCGGCGGCGGTCAGGGTCGGGACGGCACCGAACCAGGGGCCGTCCCGGAAGCTGCGCCAGGACAGGTGGTCGTAGGTGTACCCCGTGTGGAAGCCGAGGTCCTCGGCGCGCTCCCAGGCCGTACGACTGCCCTCGTGCCAGCGGCGGTACGGGAGGATCACGGTGCTCAGGCGCAGACTCATGTCACCGAGCCTATGCGCCGCCACCGGTTTCACGTGAAACGATCAGTGCCCTCGTGCATCGCGCCGGTCCTCGCTCACCGCACCCGCGAGCTCAGCCACGGCGTGAGGACGATCATCGGGATGAGCTCCTTGTGCGTCCGGTCCCCGGGGAGCGGCACCATCAGGAAGTACCCCGGCGGGAAGCGCCGAGCCCGGACGTACGCCAGGCCGCCGAAGACGGAGCGGAGGAAGGCCGGCACGTCGTCGCGCGCGACGTCGGGGCACTCCACCCCCTCGACGTCGATCAACGCGTCGTCCTCGGGATAGAGCCGCACGCTCACCCGGGGCAGGCCGCCGAACTCGACGTAGGCCTCGTGGGGGAGGGAGCCGTCGGGGTCGGTGGTGACGCCGACGCCCGCGGCGGTGCGGCGCGAGGTCTGGTCGGCGCCGATGTCGTGGGTGACCTCGATCTCGCGCTCGTACGTCTCGGCGAGCGCCCGGAGGGCGGTGACGGCGGCCTCGGTCGTGGGCAAGTGGTCCATACCACCGATCATGCAGCTTCACCGGTCACCGGAGAACCTCAGATACCGAACGGGCACGGCCCGGGTCAGCCACACGCCGTTGGCGCTCACCCGGAAGACATGGCCGTCGCGGTGCATGGCGGCAGCGTCCACGGACAGGACGACCGGGCGGCCGCGACGGGCGCCCACGCGGGTCGCCGTCCCGCGATCTGCGGAGAGGTGCACGTCGTGCCGGCTCATCGGCCGCAGCCCCTCGGCGCGGATCGAGGCCAGGGCGCGGGCGACGGTCCCGTGGTACAGGCACGGCGGCGGCGTGGCCGGCGGCAGTCCGAGGTCGACCGCGACACTGTGGCCCTGGCTGGCGCGGATCCGGGTGCCCTCGACGGCGAAGCGCCGCTTGTCGTTGACGGCGACGACGTGGTCCAGCTCCTCCCGGGTGAACCGGAAGCCGTGTGCGGCCGCCGCGGCGATCAGCGTGTCGATCTCCACCCAGCCGCCCTCGTCGAGCGTGAGCCCGATCCCCTCCGGCTGGTGGCGCAGATGCCTGGCGAGGTACTTCGACACCTTCACGGTGCGTCCTTCGTTCATCCCACCAGACTGCAGGGAGAGACGTGAATCACGCGACGAATTTCATCCACCAGGTTTGATCCACAGACAAGTGCGTTTATCCACAAGAGAGTTGGGGTCTCCTGTGGACAACCGGTCCGACCGGGCTCACATCGGCGGCTTCACCCGCGCGATCCTCCGCAGCGCACCCGGCATCCACCGCGACAGCGCGTACGCCGTCCGCGCCTCCGGGGTGACCGGTACCACCGCCTCGTCGCGCACCACCGCGCGCAGGATCGCGGCGGCGACCTTCTCCGGGGGGTAGTTGCGCAGCCCGTAGAGGCGTGCCGCCCGTTTCCGCAGGCGCCGTTCCTCCTCGGCGTCCGCACCCGCGAAGCGGGCGGTGGAGGTGATGGCGGTGTTGACGAACCCGGGGCAGACCGCCGTCACGCCGATCCCCCGCCCCGCCAGCTCCGCGCGCAGGCACTCGCTCAGCATCAGCACCGCCGCCTTGGACGTGCTGTAGGCGGGCAGCGCCCTGGACGGCTGGAACGCCGCCGCCGAGGCGACGTTGACGATGTGGCCGCCCTGCCCGCGCTCGGCCATCCGCCGCCCGAAGAGCCGGCAGCCGTGGATCACCCCCCACAGGTTGACGTCGAGGACCTTCCTCCAGTCCTCCGGGGTGGTGTCGAAGAAGGAGCCGCCCAGGCCGACACCGGCGTTGTTCACCAGGACGTCCACCACGCCGTGCTCGGCGGTGACCCGCTCGGCGAGCTCCTCCATGGCCCGCTCGTCGGAGACGTCCGCCGTCTCCGCCCAGGCCGCCGCCGCGCCGCGGCGGCGGGCCTCCTCGGCGGTGCGGGACGCGGCCGGGGCGTCCCGGTCGACGGCGAGCACGCGGGCGCCCGCCTCCGCGAACGCGAGCGCGGTCGCCCGCCCGATACCGCTGCCCGCACCGGTGACCAGGACGAGCTGCCCGCCGAAGCGGTCGGCGTACCGGCCCGGAGCCGCCACCTCCGGCCGCCCGTCCTCCACGGACGTCACGAACTCGGTGATCCAGCGCACCAGCAGGTCGGGGCGGGTGCGCGGCACCCAGTGCCCGGCCGGCAGCGTCCGCCGGGTCAACCGCGGTGCCCAGACCTCCAGTTCGTCGTGGAGCCGCTCCGACAGGAACGCGTCCCCGAGCGGCGTGATGAGCTGCACCGGCGCGTGCGCGTAGGCGTCCGCGCGCGGGCTGCGCAACCGGGACCGTACGTTGTCCCGGTAGAGCCAGGCCCCGTGCGCCGCGTCCGACGGCAGGGACGGGGACGGACAGCCGCCGCCGGGCACCTTCCCGGCGCGCTCCAGGATCCGCGGCCAGCTCCTGCCGAGCGGGCCGCGCCAGGCGAGTTCGGGCAGCACGGGCGTGTGCAGCAGGTACACGTACCAGGACCTGGCGCCCTGGCCGAGCAGCTGGCCGACCCGGCGCGGGGTGGGACGCTTCAGCCGGCGGTCGATCCAGTGCCCGAGGTGGTCCAGGGACGGTCCGGACATCGAGGTGAAGGAGGCGATCCGTCCCTCGGTCCGCCCGACGGTGACGAACTCCCAGGACTGCACCGAGCCCCAGTCGTGCCCCACCAGGTGCACCGGCCGGTCCGGACTGACCGCGTCCGCGACCGCCAGGAAGTCGTCGGTCAGCTTCTCCAGGGTGAATCCGCCCCGCAGCGGCCGCGGCGCGGTGGAGCGGCCGTGACCCCGGACGTCGTACGCCACGACGTGGAAGCGTTCGGCGAGGCGCGGCGCGACCTCGGACCAGACCTCCTTGCTGTCGGGGTAGCCGTGCACCAGGACCACCGTCGGCCGGTCCGGATCACCCAGCTCGGCCACGCACAGCTCGACCCCGTCCGTGCGCACCCGGCGCTCCCGCGCGCCCCTCATCCCCGTCACACCGGCGAATGTGGCAGTCGTTAGAGAGCCCGTCAATAGCGCCCCACGGCCGGCGCCCCCGCGGCCCGTGCCCCGGCCCGTGGACACCTCTCAGGCAGGACCCCCTACGGGCCCGTACGACTCCAGGGGGACCCCAAGACGGCTCTCCGGTCTGACGACCGGGGTGGCGGGGGTCACTACCGTCGACGACGTGACTGTGATCGCGACCGAAAGCCTGAGCAAGCGGTTCCCCCGGGTGACCGCGCTTGACCGGCTCTCCGTGGACGTCGGGCCCGGTGTGACCGGACTCGTCGGAGCCAATGGAGCCGGCAAGTCCACACTGATCAAGATCCTGCTGGGTCTGTCACCCGCCACCGAGGGCCGCGCCGAGGTGCTCGGTCTCGACGTCGCCGCCAAGGGCGCCGCCATCCGTGAGCGGGTCGGCTACATGCCGGAGCACGACTGCCTGCCGCCGGACGTCTCGGCCACCGAGTTCGTCGTCCACATGGCGCGCATGTCCGGCCTGCCGCCCACCGCCGCGCGCGAGCGCACCGCGGACACGCTGCGCCACGTCGGCCTGTACGAGGAGCGCTACCGCCCCATCGGCGGCTACTCCACCGGCATGAAGCAGCGCGTGAAGCTGGCGCAGGCCCTGGTGCACGACCCGCAGCTGGTCTTCCTGGACGAGCCGACCAACGGCCTCGACCCGGTCGGCCGCGACGAGATGCTCGGCCTGATCCGCCGCATCCACACCGACTTCGGCATCTCGGTCCTGGTCACCTCGCACCTCCTGGGCGAACTGGAGCGCACCTGCGACCACGTCGTCGTCATCGACGGCGGCAGGCTGCTGCGCTCCAGCTCCACCACGGACTTCACGCAGACCACCACGACCCTCGCGATCGAGGTCACCGACACCGACGAGCACCCGGACGGCACCCGCGCGGTGCGCGACGCGCTGCACGCGCGCGGGGTGACCGTCGAGGACGGCAGCGGACTGCCGGGCGCCGGACACGTCCTGCTGCTCACCGCGCAGGGCGAGGAGACGTACGACCTGGTCCGCGACGTGATCGCCGACCTCGGCCTCGGCCTGGTGCGCATGGAGCAGCGCCGGCACCACATCTCCGAGGTCTTCAGGAGCGGCGACGACAGCGACGAGCAGCGGAAGGAGGCGGTCGGCCATGGCAACTGAGCAGCCCATGCAGACACCGGCCACGGCACCGGGTGACACCCGCATCCACAACATCGGCTACCGCTCCTACGACGGCCCCCGCCTCGGCCGCTCCTACGCCAGGCTCTCGCTGTACTCGCAGTCCCTGCGCGGCTCCTACGGCCTCGGCCGCTCGGTGAAGTCCAAGGTGCTGCCGATGCTGCTGTTCGTGGTGATGTGCGTGCCCGCGGCCATCATGGTGGCCGTCGCCGTCGCCACCAAGGCCAAGGACCTGCCCGTCGACTACACGCGCTACGCGATCATCATGCAGGCCGTGATCAGCCTGTACGTCGCCTCGCAGGCGCCGACGTCCGTCTCGCGCGACCTGCGCTTCAAGACCGTGCCGCTGTACTTCTCGCGGCCCATCGAGACGGCCGACTACGTGCGCGCCAAGTTCGCGGCGCTGGCCTCGGCCCTGTTCATCCTCACCGCCGCCCCCCTGCTGGTCCTGTACGTCGGCGCCCTGCTGGCCAAGCTCGACTTCTCCGACCAGACCAAGGGATTCGCACAGGGACTCGTCTCCGTGGCACTGCTCTCGCTGCTCTTCGCCGGCATCGGCCTGGTCATCGCGTCGGTCACCCCCCGCCGCGGCTTCGGCATCGCGGCCGTGATCGCCGTCCTGACCATCTCCTACGGCGCGGTCTCCACGCTCCAGGCGATCGCGGAGACCCAGAGCAGCGGCGACGCCATCGCGTGGATCGGCCTGTTCTCGCCGATCACCCTCATCGACGGCGTGCAGTCCGCCTTCCTGGGCGCGAGCTCCGCCTTCCCGGGCGGGGTGGGGCCGAGCAACGGCGAGGGCGTGGTCTACGTCCTCTTCAGCCTCGGCCTGATCGCCGCCAGCTACGGCCTCCTGGTGCGCCGCTACAAGAAGGTGGGAATGTGACCACGCTCTCCCTCGACCACGTCTCCCGCTGGTTCGGCAACGTGGTCGCCGTCAACGACATCACCATGACCATCGGCCCCGGCGTCACCGGCCTGCTCGGCCCCAACGGCGCGGGGAAGTCCACCCTCATCAACATGATGGGCGGCTTCCTCGCCCCCTCCACCGGCACCGTCACCCTCGACGGACAGCAGGTGTGGCGCAACGAGCAGATCTACAGGCACATCGGCGTCGTCCCCGAGCGCGAGGCGATGTACGACTTCCTCACCGGCCGCGAGTTCGTCCTCGCCAACGCCGAACTGCACGGCCTGGGCGCCAAGGCCGCCCAGCAGGCGCTGGCCACGGTCGAGATGGAGTACGCGCAGGACCGGAAGATCGCCACGTACTCCAAGGGCATGCGGCAGCGCGTGAAGATGGCCTCCGCGCTGGTCCACCAGCCGTCGCTGCTCCTGCTGGACGAGCCGTTCAACGGCATGGACCCGCGCCAGCGCATGCAGCTGATGGACCTGCTGCGGCGCATGGGAGACGAGGGCCGCACCGTGCTGTTCTCGTCCCACATCCTCGAAGAGGTCGAGCAACTCGCCTGGCACATCGAGGTCGTCGTCGCCGGGCGGCACGCGGCCAGCGGTGACTTCCGCAAGATCCGCCGCCTGATGACGGACCGTCCGCACCGCTACCTGGTGCGCTCCAGCGACGACCGCGCGCTCGCGGCCGCGCTGATCGCCGACCCGTCCACGTCCGGCATCGAGGTGGACCACGCCGAGGGCGCGCTGCGCATCCAGGCCGTCGACTTCGGCCGCTTCACGGCCCTGCTGCCGAAGGTCGCGCGCGAGCACGGCATCCGGCTGCTCACGGTCTCGCCGTCGGACGAGTCCCTCGAGTCCGTCTTCTCGTATCTGGTCGCGGCGTAGGAGGCCGAAGATGTACGACCCCACCGTCGCCCGGCTCACCTACCGGGCCCTGCTCGGCCGTCGCCGGGCCCTCATCCTGGGCGCGCTGCCCCTGCTGCTGATCGCGATCTCCCTGGCGGTGCGCGCCCTCGCCGGGGCCGACGACCAGACCGCCGCCGACGTCCTCGGCGGACTCGCGCTCGCCACCATGGTGCCGATCATCGGTGTCATCGCGGGCACCGGCGCGATCGGTCCCGAGATCGACGACGGCTCGGTGGTGTACCTGCTGTCCAAGCCGATCAAGCGGCCCACCATCATCTACACCAAGCTGATCGTCGCGATCGCCGTCACCATGGTGTTCTCGGCGGTGCCCACGCTGATCGCGGGCTTCGTCCTGAACGGCAACGGCCAGCAGGTCGCCGTCGCCTACACCGTGGCCGCGCTGGTCGCCTCCATCGCGTACGCGGCGCTCTTCCTGCTGCTCGGCACGGTCTCCCGGCACGCGGTGGTGTTCGGCCTGGTCTACGCGTTGGTCTGGGAGGCGCTGTTCGGCTCCCTGGTGCCCGGCGCGCGCACGCTGAGCGTGCAGCAGTGGTCGCTGGCCGTGGCCCAGGAGGTCTCCGGCGGTGAGCTGATCACCTCGGACGTGGGCCTGACGACCGCGACGATCCTGCTGGCGGCGGTCACCGTCCTGGCCACCTGGTACGCCGGCCAGAAGCTGCGCGCGCTGACGCTCGCCGGCGAGGAGTGAGAACCGTCCGCTCCGGCGGGGCCCGCCGACGCGGGTGGCGGCGCCGCTGACCGGGGCAGCGGCGCCGCCCGGCGGTTTATTCGGTGGCGCCCGAACCGCCCGCCGGGCAGAGTGGTGGTGTCCGCATCGCCGGGAACGTCCGGTGTCCATGTGCCGGGAAGGGAGCGGGACGATGTCCATGCACGGCAGTACGTCCGGTTCCCGTCAGGGCGGCCCGCGGCGGACTCCGGAGTAATCCCCACCGCTCCGTCGAGTCCGCCCCGCACGGGGAGCCGCCCGGGGCGGCCGCTTCGAGCACGCGCGTTCGCGTCGCGTGGGCCGCCCACCCGGAGGATTGGCCGAGTGGTAAGGCACTGGCTTGGCTCAAGCCGTGGTCGGGCGCAAGAGCCCGCGCACGTTCGATCCGTGCATCCTCCGCAGGACGCCGGGCGTCAGCCCAGCAACCGCTCCAGGACCACCGCGATCCCGTCCTCCTCGTTGGAGGCCGTCACCTCGTCGGCCACCGCCCGCAGTTCCCGGTGGGCGTTGGCCATGGCCACGCCGTGCGCGGCCCAGGCGAACATCGGGATGTCGTTGGGCATGTCGCCGAAGGCGATCGTCTCCGCCGCCCTCATGCCCAGCCGGCGCGCCGCCAGCGACAGCCCCGTCGCCTTGGACAGCCCGAGCGGCAGCAGCTCGACGATGCCCTCGCCCGCCATGGTGACGGTGACGAAACCGCCCGCGGTGCGGGTGGCCGCCTCGGCGAGCTCGTCGGAGGACAGGTCCGGGTGCTGGATGTACAGCTTGTTCAGGGGCGCCGCCCACAGGTCCGAGGCGTCCGTGAACGGTGTCGCGGGCAGCGCGCCCACGACCTCGTAACCGGGGCCGACCAGCACCTCGCCGTCCAGCCCGTCGCGGCTCGCGGCCAGGTGCAGCGGACCGACCTCCGCCTCGATCTTGGCCAGCGCCACCCCGGCCAGCTGCCGGTCCAGCGTCACCGAGGTGAGCAGGCGGTGCGCGCCGGCGTCGTACACCTGGGCGCCCTGGCCGCAGACGGCGAGGCCCCGGTAGCCGAGGTCGTCGAGTATGGGACGGGTCCAGGGCACCGCGCGGCCGGTGACGACGATGTGCGCGGCGCCCGCCGCGGTGGCCGCGGCGAGCGCGTCCCGGGTGCGCCGGGACACCGAGTGGTCGTCGCGCAGCAGGGTGCCGTCGAGGTCGGTGGCGACGAGCCGGTACGGGAAGGGAGAGGGGGCCGCGCTCACTTGGCGACCGGTTCCAGGATCTCCCGCCCGCCCAGGTACGGACGCAGCACCTCCGGCACGCGCACCGAGCCGTCGGCCTGCTGGTGGTTCTCCAGGACCGCCACGATCGTGCGCGGTACGGCGCACAGCGTGCCGTTGAGCGTGGCCAGCGGGCGCACCTGCTTGCCGTCCCGGACGCGGATCTGCAGCCGGCGGGACTGGAACTCGGTGCAGTCCGAGGTCGAGGTCAGCTCGCGGTACTTGCCCTGGGTCGGGATCCACGCCTCGCAGTCGTACTTGCGCGCGGCGGAGGAACCCAGGTCGCCCGAGGCGACGTCGATCACGCGGAACGGCAGCTCCAGCGAGGTCAGCCACTGCTTCTCCCACTCCAGCAGCCGCTGGTGCTCCGCCTGCGAGTCCTCCGGAGCGACGTAGGAGAACATCTCCACCTTGTCGAACTGGTGGACGCGGAAGATGCCCCGGGTGTCCTTGCCGTGCGAGCCGGCCTCGCGGCGGAAGCAGGGCGAGAAGCCGGCGTAGCGCAGCGGCAGCCGGTCGGCGTCGATGATCTCGTCCATGTGGTACGCGGCGAGCGGCACCTCGGACGTGCCGACCAGGTAGAGGTCGTCCTTGTCGAGGTGGTAGACGTCCTGCGCGGCCTGGCCGAGGAAGCCGGTGCCCGCCATGGACTGGGGGCGGACCAGCGCCGGGGTCAGCATCGGCGTGAAGCCGGCCGCGGTGGCCTGGGCGATCGCCGCGTTCACCAGGGCGAGCTCGAGCAGGGCGCCGACACCGGTGAGGAAGTAGAAGCGGGAGCCGGAGACCTTGGCGCCGCGCTCGACGTCGATGGCGCCGAGGATCTGGCCGAGCTCCAGGTGGTCCTTGGGCTCGAAGCCCTCGGCGCCGAAGTCGCGGATCGTGCCGTGCGTCTCGAGGGTGACGAAGTCCTCCTCGCCGCCCACGGGGACGTCGGGGTGGATCAGGTTGCCCAGCTTGAGCAGGAGGTCCTGGGTCTCGGCCGCGGCGGCGTCCCGGTCGGCGTCGGCGGCCCTCACGTCGGCCTTGAGCTGCTCCGCCTTCTTCAGCAGCTCGGCCTTCTCGTCGCCGGCCGCCTTGGGGATGAGCTTGCCGAGCGACTTCTGCTCGGCGCGCAGCTCGTCGAAGCGGACGCCGGACGACCTGCGCCGCTCGTCGGCAGACAGAAGGGCGTCGACGAGCGCGACGTCCTCTCCACGGGCGCGCTGCGAAGCACGCACACGGTCGGGGTCCTCACGAAGCAGGCGAAGGTCAATCACGCGGTCAAGGCTACCGGTGCGGTGCGGCGGCCCACGACTCACTTGTCGCGGCAGAACGGTCCACTTTCCGTTATGGGTGAATTGCGCAATGCGGTTCGTCGCGTCAAGGGAAGGGGGTGCTTCTCCCTGGTGCGGGTGGGGCCGCAGGCCGCCGGTTGACCCGAACTCCTTGGCGCGCACGACATTTGGAGCTCGGTTGTCCACAGGTGTCCACACCCCTGAAAAGTTATCCACAGGGTGTGGGGAAGATCTGTGGACTTCGGAACCGACCCCCGAAAGGGGTCTCGAACCTCAGGATTCTGTGCACAAACTCCCCGCGACCTCACTTTTGAGTGGAAAGAGTTCACCCCAAAGGATTGATCAGGGGAAAAGGGTGGACGAAAGTGATCCACGGGGAGAGAGGTGTGATCACGGCTCGCAGGGTGATATGTCGACCGAATGGGGCGCACCTGTCGACTTGTCCCCAGGTCGAGAAGTGCGCCTGTGGATAACTTCTGTGGACAACGGCGATCAACAGGTGGGACAGATACCGCCCGGACGGCCCGGGCCGTCCGCACCGGCCGGACCTCCGTCCGCACCGACCGGGGTCTCCGTCAGAACCGGCCGTCCTGGCACCGCGCCACCCAGTCCGCCGCGCCCACGAACTCCTCGTCCGAGGTGCCGGGGAGCGGAGGCCGCACCTCACCCGCCCGCACATCCGCCCGCGGGTACGAACCGAGGAAACGCACCTGCAGGCAGATCCGCTTCAGTCCCGTCAGCGCCTCGGCCACCCGGCGGTCCGAGATGTGACCCTCGGCGTCGATGCAGAAGCAGTAGTTGCCGATGCCGGCCCCCGTCGGCCGGGACTGGAGCAGCATCAGGTTGATGCCCCGCGTGGCGAACTCGCCCAGCAGGTCGCGCAGGCCGCCGGGGTGGTCGTCGCGCTGCCACAGCACGACGGAGGTCTTGTCGGCGCCGGTGGGTGCCGCGGGCCGGGCGGGCCGGCCGACCAGCACGAACCGGGTCTGGGCGTTCTCCGCGTCGTGGATGCTCGTCTCCAGGGCCTCCAGGCCGTACCGGGCGGCGGCGAACTCACCTGCGAAGGCGGCGTCGTACCGGCCCTCCTGGACCAGACGCGCACCGTCCGCGTTCGAGGCGGCCGATTCCCAGTGGGCGTCCGGGAGGTGGGTCTTGAGCCAGTTGCGGACCTGGGGCTGGGCGGCCGGGTGGGCGGTGACCGTCTTGATGTCGGACAGCTTGGTGCCCGGACGGACGAGCAGCGCGAAGGTGATCGACAGCAGCACCTCGCGGTAGATCATCAGCGGGGTGCCCGCGACCAGTTCGTCGAGGGTGGTGGTGATGCCGCCCTCGACGGAGTTCTCGATGGGGACGAAAGCGGCCTCGGCCTCGCCGGCGCGGACCGCGTCGAGCGCGGACTGCACGGACACGTACGGGATCAACTCCCGGGTGGCGGCCTCGGGAAGCGTGCGCAGGGCGACTTCGGTGAAGGTTCCCTCGGGACCGAGATACGCATAGCTCGCTGGCATGACCTCACCCTAATGCGACCCGCGTCGGTGACGGCCCCGGATGCGTTCCCGGGGCCCCCGGAGGGTGACGCGGGACGGTTCTCACCCCTCGAGCAGCCGCTGCCCCACATACTCGCCCTCCGCCGCTCCGCCCGGCACCGCGAACAGTCCGCTCGCCTCGTGCCGTACGAACGGCGTCAGGGCGTCGCCCCGGTCCAGCTTCCGCTGCACCGGCACGAAGCCGCGCAGCGGATCGGCCTGCCAGCAGATGAACAGCAGACCCGCGTCCGGCACACCGTCCGCGTCGATGCCGTCGTGGTACGAGAACGGGCGCCGGAGCATCGCCGCGCCGCCGTTCTGGTCGGGGCGGGTGATCCTGGCGTGGGCGTTGAAGGGGACGACCAGGTTTCCCTCGGCGTCCGTCTTCTCCAGGTCCATCTCGGAGGTCTCGGTGCCCCCGGACAGCGGCGCTCCGTCGGACTTGCGGCGCCCGATGACGTTCTCCTGCTCCTTGAGCGGGAGCTTCTCCCAGTCGTCCAGCAGCATGCGGATACGGCGGACGACGACGTAGGAACCGTTCGCCATCCAGGCGGGCTCGCCCTCCTCCGGGACGAAGATCCGCCGGTCGAAGTCGGAGTCGGCGGGCTTGGGGTTGCGGGTGCCGTCGACCTGGCCCATCAGGTTGCGGGCGGTCATGGGGTGGGCGGTGGCGCCCGGTGAACGGTTGAAGCCGTTCATCTGCCAGCGCACCCGGGCGGCCGACCCCGCGTCCTTCTGGACGGCACGCAGGGCGTGGAAGGCCACGAGGGCGTCGTCGGCACCGATCTGCACCCACAGGTCGCCGTTGCTGCGCGCCTTGTCGAGGCGGTCGGAGGAGAAGTCGGGCAGCGGGTCCAGGGCGACCGGGCGCTGCTTCTCCAGGCCGGTGCGCGCGAAGAAGCTGTGGCCGAAACCGAAGGTGAGGGTCAGCGAGGACGGGCCGGCGTCCCGGGCCACACCGGTGTCGTCCTGGCCGCTCGGCTCACCCGCCATCAGCCGGCGGGCCGTGTCCGACCAACGGCGCAGCAGGGCGGCCGCCTCCTTGCGGCCGGCGCCGGGCGCAAGGTCGAAGGCGATCAGATGGCCGCGGGCCTGGAGACCTTCGGTGATGCCGGGCTGGTGTTTCCCGTGGAACATCACCCGCCCGGTGCCCACCGAGGTCAGCGGAGTGGCCCCGGCGGGCGCCGCCGCGTGTCCCGCGGCCGCCCCGCCCGCCGCGCCGAGCACGAGCCCGGTGGCGCCGACGGTGCCGAGCAGCCGGCGCCGGGACATGCCCTTCCCCGCGGTCCCGGTGGTCTGTGCGACGGCCCCCTCCCGGGGCGCCTCCGGGGTGCGGGCCTGCGGAATGGACTGGTCAGCCATGGTGGTTCAGCCGATCTTCGCGTTCTTGGAGACGGTCACCTGGTCGATGTCGGACGTCCGCACGGTCACCTCGATCTTCCAGTCGCCCGCCATGGGGATCTGCACGCCGCTCGCCGACCAGTGTCCGGTGGTGATGCGGTCGGGGACGACCGGCAGGGGGCCGATGTCCTCGGCGGAGAGGGTGAAGGCGACCTTCACCTCGGGGACGTCGAAGGCCTCGCCGTCCGTGCTCTCGACGTAGACGTGCAGGTCGTTGTCGCCCACCCGCGCGGGGGCGAGGTCGATCGTGACGACGCCCTCGCCGTTCTCGCCACCGGTGTCGAACGGCATGTTCAGGGTCACCGCACCGGTGGCCCGGCCGGGCGCGGCGGACGACGAGGACGAGACGGAGGCGGCCGCCTGGGCCTCCTGTTCCGTGCGCCCCGGCTCGGTCTGCGTCAGCACGGTGGTGACGGCGAGCAGGACGACGGCGACGCCCGTCTCGGCGAGCACGGAGCGGCGCAGACCGAAGCGGTTCGGGTCGGCGTCCCGCAGCCGCTTCTGCCGGGCGGTCTCCATCGCGGCCCGCTGCCGGGCGAGCTGGGCGGCCCGCGCGGAACCCGCCCCGCCCTGCCGGCCGGTCCCGGCCGACTTCACGGTCCCGGCCCGGTCCTCGGCCCCGGTCTCCTCCCCGGGGCCGGTCCGCTTTCCGTGCCCGGCCTCCTTCCCGGATGCGGCCGGGCCTCCGGCGCCGGTGCTCCCGCCGTGCCCGGCCGACCCACCGGACCCGGCTTCCTCACCGGTTCCGGCGCTCCCTCCCGTACCGGTTCCTTCCCCGGCCCCGGCCTTCCCGGTCCCGGCCTCCTCGGTCCCGGCCTCCTCGGTCCCGGCGGCTCCGTGCCCGGCGGCCGCGGTCCGCCCCGCGCCGGGCCGCTTCGCGGACACGGCACCCGCGGGCTCCTTCCGCTCCTCCCCGTCCCGGGAGGCCACCGCCGGCGCCTGCGCCAGCCGCGCCGTCCACCGCCGCGAGACGGAGGCGATCGCGACCAGCACCACGACGATCCCGATCTTGACCAGCAGCAGCTGCCCGTACCGGGTGTCGGTGAACGCCGACCAGGAGCCGAGCTGCCGCCAGGACTGGTAGGTCCCGGTGGCGACGAGCGCGACCACGCTGCCGAACGCGAGCCGCGAGAACCGCTGCACGGCGACCCGGTCGACCGGGCTGTCGGCGGGCGCCCGGTAGAGCGCGACGAGCAGGGCGGTGAGCCCGCCGAGCCAGGCGGCGACGGCCAGCAGGTGGACGACGTCGACCGGCATGGCGATCCCCGCCTGGAGCCCCTGGGAGGCGTGCTCGGACATGGCCCAGCTCGCGGCGATCCCGGCCGCCACGACCGCACCCCCGATCGCCAGCCCGAAGGTCAGGTCCCGCCTCTCCTCGTCCTCCCGCTTCTCGTACGCCCCGAACAGCACCGCGATGAACAGCGCGGCCGCGGCGAGCAGCAGCAGCCGGGACACCAGCGACGCGCCGGTCTTGGTCTGGAGCACGTCCCCGAGCAGCGTCAGGTCGAAGACGTCGCCGACCTTCCCGGAGCTGGTGTACGAGCCGCGCAGGAGCAGCAGCGCGAGCGTGGCCGCGGTGAGCGCGAGCCATCCGGAGACGACCAGCCGCTGCACCGCCCGCACTCCGGAGCCGCGCGGCCAGCAGGCGAGGACGAAGGCGGCCCCGCCCACCATGACGACGAACCCGGCGTACGACACGTACCGGCCGAAGCCGTACAGCCATCCGACCGGCCCGTCGTCGGCGGCCTGGGCGGAGACCGGGACGGAGGTCTCGGAGGGGGCGCCGACGGAGAAGGTGAAGGCACCGGCGACGGGGTGACTGTCCGCCGACACCACCTGGTAGGCCACGGTGTACGTGCCGTCGGGCAGCCCGCTGAGCAACTGCACGGAGTACGTGGTGCCGCTCGGGTTGGCCGGGGCGCCCTTGTCGACCCGCTTGCCCTTGGGGTCGAGCACGCGAACGGCGTCGTCGCTCACCGCGATCGGTTCGGAGAAGGTGAGCGAGACCCGGGTGGGAGCCCGGTCCACCACTGCCCCCTGCCGCGGATCGCTCCCGGTCAGCGCGGCGTGCGCGGAGGCGGGAGCGGCTCCGGCCAGGAGCGCGCCGGCGACGGCCAGGAACAGCAGCACCAGGGTCCGCACGCGGGGGGCGATGGTCTGGGTCACGGGGGTGTCTCCCTCAGTGTCCGGTCTCGTGTCCGGTCTTGTGCGCGGTGTCGTGTCCGGTGTCCTGCCCGGTGCCGTGTCCGGCCTTCGGCGTGTAGGTGGCGGGTTTCACCGGGATCTCGACCGTGACGGGGTCGGACCGGTCGAAGCGCAGCTCGACGGAGACCTTCTGACCCTGCTTCGGCTTCCGCTTCAGCTGCTCGAACATCAGGTGGTTGCCGCCGCTCTCCAGCACCAGGCTCCCGTGGGCCGGGATGTCGAGTCCGTCGACCTCCTGCATGGCGCCGTCGACGGTCTCGTGCACGGTGACCTGGCCGGCGACGTCGCTGCTGACGGAGGTCAGCCGGTCCGCCGCGTCGCCCTCGTTGGTGATGGTGAGGAAACCGGCCGCGATGTCCGACACCGGCTGCGGCATGTAGGCCGAGCCGACGGACAGCTCCGCGGTGCCGCCGCCGGAGCCCGAGCCGTCCGGGTCGCCGCACCCGGCCAGGGCCAGCGCTCCGGCGACGACCAGGGTCGAGGCCGCACGGAGCCTCACGGGTTCTCACCCTCGATGATCTTGGGGAGGTCCTCGGCGTAGTCCTCGACGGTGGCGTCCTCGCCGTAGAGGACGTAACCGCCGTCGGTCTTCGGGGAGAAGGCGATGACCTGGGTGCCGTGGTCGGAGACGACCTTGCCCTTGTCGTCCTTGCGCGGCGGGTCGATCGAGATGCCGAGGGTGCGGGCGCCGGCCTGGACGGTGGCGAAGTCCCCGGTCAGCCCGACGACCTGGGAGTCGATGCCCTTGAGCCACTTGCCGAGCGCGGCGGGGGTGTCCCGCTCCGGGTCGGTGGTGACGAACACGATCCGCAGCTCGTCCTGCTGGTCCTGGGGCAGCTGCTTCTTGGCCACCGCGATGTTGTTCATCGTCAGCGGGCAGACGTCGGGGCAGTGCGTGTAGCCGAAGTAGATCAGCGTGGGCCTGCCCGCGGTCTCCTCGCGGAAGTCGTACTCCTCGCCGTTCGTGTCGGTGAGGACGAGGTCCGGCTTCTCGAACGGCTTGTCGAGCACGGTGGCCGCCTTGTCGGAGCCGGCCTCCTCGGAGACCACGGCGACGGGGTCGCCGCTGCCGCCGTCGTTGCTGCCGCAGGCCGAGAGGGTCAGGGAGGCGGCGGCGAGCAGGGCGGCCGCCGCGAAGGTCTTCTTGCGCATGAGAGGTGTCCTGAAGGGTGAGGTGCTCCGGCGCGCACCGGGAGGCCACGGGGGCCGTGGCCGGCCCGGTGCGCGCCGTGGGGAAGAGGACGGGGTCAGGCGGAGGTGCGCCGACGTCCGGCCAGTACGCCGTAGGCGACGCCCGCGGCACCGATGACGATGCCGGCGCCGCCCAGGACGCGTGCGGTGGTGTCCGTGCCGCCGGAGTCGCCGGAGCCGGACGCCGTGGTGTTCTCGGCGGCGGCGTTCTCGGCGGACCCGGCGCCGTCCTCGGCCCCGTCGTCGTCCGAGGCGCCGTGGGAGTCCTCCGAGGCCGCCGACAGCGCGAGGACGGGCGCCGGGTGCTCGGGCTCCTCCTGGCCCTCCTGCGGCACCTCGATCCAGCGGACGACCTCCTTGTTGGAGTACGTCTGCAGGGCCTTGAAGACGAGTTCGTCCGCGTCCTCGGGCAGCGTGCCGACGGACACCGGGAACTTCTGGAAGAAGCCGGGCTCGATGCCGTCGCCGTCGGCGGTCCAGGTGACCTTGGTGACGGCCTCGTTGATCTTCTTGCCGTGCATCTCGAGCGGCTTGTCCAGCTCGGACTTGGTGACCTCGATGTCCCAGCCCTGGACCGGCTGCGGCATCACGGAGGCCAGCGGGTGGTCCGTGGGGAAGGTGACCTCGAGCTTGGTGGTCGAGGCGTTGTCCCGCTCGTTGGGGACCTTGAAGTTGACCACCGCGTAACCGCCCTTGGCGGCCTCCCCCTCGGGCTGCACGCTGACGTGCGCGAAGCAGGGGGTGGACACGGCGAGGACGGCGGCGCCGGCGGCGGCGCCGACGGCGGCGATACGGGAAGCCTTCATGGCAGAAGCACTCCGCTTCGGTCGATGGTTCGCTGACGGTGAGGGACACGCGCCCGTGGCGAGGAGATCTCCCGGTCTCCCCGGAGGGATCTCCACGGAGGGATGCGCACGGGAGGACTCGGGCGCGGTGGAACCGGACGCACGCGCGCGTGCCGCACGCCGGCGTCCCCCTCTCGGCCTCCTCGACCGGGGAACCGGTGAGGGCGGAGTGGCGGTCGCGGCGCGTCAGGCGGCGAGGGCGAGTGCGGTGGCGGCGGCCGGCGGGCCGCGGCGGATCACCGTGTGCTGGAGCGCGGTGGTGCGGAGCGCGGGCGGCGCGAGCAGCGCGGTGCGCGGCGCGCGGGGGCCCGCTCCCGGCGCTGCGGGGAGCCCGGCGCGCAGGGCCCGCACCAGGGCGAGCGCCGCGCGGAGGGACCGTACGAGGGCGCCCTCGGCGACGCCGTGCGCCGACAGTTCGGCGAGCCGCAGCAGGGCCAGGTCGCCGCGGCGCAGCAGCCAGCCCGCGGCCATCGCCGCGAGGACGTGGCCGAGCAGCATCGGCAGCGACGGCAGCAGGGACGCCGGGGCACCGGCGGTGGTGGACAGGGCGTCCGCCGGGGTGTGCGCCGTGCCCGGGTGGATCCGCGCGTCGGTGAGGATGCGGTGGGCCTGCGCGGGGCTGAGCGCCGCCGCGGAGGGTCCGCACACCAGCCGCGCGGCCTGCTCGACCAGTGCGGCGTCGGAGAGGGCGGACGACGCGCCCGCGGGGGGTGCGGCGGTGCCGTGCTGCCCGAGGCCGAACAAGGTGTGCAGTGCCGTCTGGCCGGCCGTCAGCAGCGCCGCGATCACCGGCAGGGAACGCGGGCGCCCGGCGAGCGGCGCGGCGACCGCGACCGCCACGAGGAACCCGGCGACCAGTGTCCACAGCGGAACGGTGGCGCAGGAGGCGATGCTGTGACCTGCCCCGGCCAGCACGACGCAGACCGCGGCGAACACCGCGGCCCGCAGGACCCGGAGCGCTCGTCCGGAGCGTGTCATGCGCGCGTGGGGGGCAGTCATGGCGGGCTCATCATCGCATTGGCCCGCCGGTCGCCGTACGGCAGGTCCGCAAGATGAGGTACGACCGGAAGGTCACTTCTGTCACGAGCCGTCCCGCATACACCGGCCGGCTCCGCGACACACCCGCCATATGGGCGGTGTCACGTCAACTTCACGCTTACAAGTGAGTACGCAGGGCAATACGTAACGGTATGTCGAGCCGCGGCCGGGAGGCTGGAGCATGAGCATCTGGTGGTCACTCCATCTGCGGCGCGATGCCGCGAGCGTGCCGCTCGCCCGACGCCTGCTGCTCGGCACCATGGAGACCGCCGGCGTCGACCCCGACGTCTCCTACGACCTCTCCGTCGCCCTCAGCGAGGCGTGCGCGAACGCCGTCGAGCACGGCGGGGACGCCGCGCGGGGCGGCGGCTCGGAGGCGTACCGGGTGACCGCCTACCTCGACGGCGAGAAGTGCCGCATCGAGGTCGCCGACGCGGGCCCCGGCTTCCCCGCCGGCCCCGCGGAGACCGCGGGCGCCCCGGGCGTCGCGGGCCGTTCCCGCCCGTCGGCCTGTCCCGCACCGCTCGACGCGGAGCACGGCCGGGGCCTCTGCCTCATCCAGGAGCTGGCCGACCACGTCCACATCGGCAACAAGCCGGGCCGGGGCGGCGCGGTGGTGAGCTTCGACAAGATCCTGAAGTGGCGCGAGGACGCCCCGCTCGTGGCGGTGTAGCGCCGCTCGTGGCGGTACGGCGCCGGCAGCCGTCCCCCGCGGCCGGGCACCCGCGGGCACCCGGCCGTCCCCGTCCGGCGCGTCAGCCCCTCAGGGAGGCCATCCACGCCTCGACCTCGTCCGACCGACGGGGCAGCGCGGCGCTCAGGTTCCGGTTGCCGTCCTCGGTGACCAGGATGTCGTCCTCGATGCGGACGCCGATGCCCCGGTACTCCTCGGGCACGGTCAGGTCGTCGGCCTGGAAGTACAGGCCCGGTTCGACCGTGAGCACCATGCCGGGCTCCAGCGTGCCGTCGACGTAGGTCTCGGTGCGCGCGGCGGCGCAGTCGTGGACGTCCATGCCGAGCATGTGACCGGTGCCGTGCAGCGTCCAGCGGCGCTGCAGGCCCAGCTCCAGCACCCGCTCCACCGGACCCTCGACCAGACCCCACTCGACCAGCCGCTCGGCCAGCACGCGCTGGGCGGCGTCGTGGAAGTCGCGGTACTTGGCACCCGGCTTCACCGCCGCGATCCCGGCCTCCTGGGCGTCGTACACGGCGTCGTAGATCTTCTTCTGCAGCTCGCTGTACGTCCCGTTGATCGGCAGCGTGCGCGTGACGTCGGCCGTGTAGTACGTGTGCGTCTCCACGCCCGCGTCGAGCAGCAGCAGGTCGCCGGAGCGGACCGGGCCGTCGTTGCGCACCCAGTGCAGGGTGGTGGCGTGCGGGCCGGCGGCGCAGATGGAGCCGTAGCCGACGTCGTTGCCCTCCACGCGGGCGCGCAGGAAGAACGTTCCCTCGATGTACCGCTCGCTCGTCGCCTCGGCCTTGTCGAGGACCTTCACGACGTCCTCGAAGCCGCGCACGGTGGAGTCGACGGCCTTCTGCAGCTCGCCGATCTCGAAGTCGTCCTTGACCAGCCGCATCTCGGAGAGGAAGACGCGCAGCTCCTCGTCGCGCTCGGCGGTGACCTTGTCGGTCAGTGCCGCCTCGATCCCGGCGTCGTGGCCGCGCACGACGCGCACCGGGCCGGTGGCCTCGCGCAGCGAGTCGGCCAGTTCGCGCACGTCGGAGGCGGGGATGCCGTACAGCTTCCCGGCCTCGGTGAGGGAGTGGCGGCGGCCGACCCACAGCTCGCCCTGGCCGTCCAGCCAGAACTCGCCGTTCTCCCGGTCGGAGCGCGGCAGGAGGTAGATCGTCGCGGTGTGGCCCTCGCCCTCGGGCTCCAGGACCAGGACGCCGTCCTCGGTCTGGTTGCCGGTGAGGTAGGCGTACTCGACCGAGGCGCGGAAGGAGTACTCCGTGTCGTTCGAGCGCGTCTTCAGGTTGCCCGCGGGGATCACCAGGCGCTCGCCCGGGAAGCGGGCGGACAGCGCGGCGCGGCGGGCGGCGGTCTCGGCGGCCTGGGGGATCGGCTCCAGGTCGCGCAGCTCGGTGTCGGCCCAGCCGCTCTTCATGTTCTCGGCCAGCTCGTCGGACACGCCCGGGTACAGGCCGTTCTTGCGCTGCTTGATCGGCTCTTCCTCAGCGGTCTCCGGGGTCTCCGGGAGCTCCTCCGCCACGGTCATCCTCCTCGATAGGGCACTGGACCTCCCCCGAGCTCTCCGGCTTCGCTCGAGCAGGGGGGCCTCATCATCGTACGGTCGCACGGAAACGGCCGAAGGGCGGAAGGACCTGTTACCGAGGGCGCACGGAGGATGACCGGACCGCGGCCCCGGCGGCTACTCGAACCGTGCCGCCAGCAGCACCACGTCCTCCCCGGAGTCCGCCGCGTCCGCCCCCGGGGGCAGTACCGTGCGCAGGACGTGGTCGGCGATCGCGCCGGGGTCGTGGCGCAGCGCCCTCGGCACCCCGGCCGCCGCCGCGTGCACCCGGGCGAAGGCGCGGTCGGTGGGGTCGCCGGTGCGGTGCAGCAGCCCGTCGGTGTAGAGCAGGACCGTCTCCCCCGGCTCCGCCTGGACCTCCACGCTCGGCGCCTCCCAGCAGGCGAGCATGCCCAGGGGGGCGGAGACGGAGGTCTCCACGAACTCCGTGCGGCGCTCGCCGAGCAGCAGCGGCGGACTGTGCCCGGCGCCGGCCAGCGTGATCCGGTGCAGCGCGGGTTCGCAGTAGCCGAACAGCGCGGTGGCCGACCGGGCCGGTTCGGTGAGCCGCAGCAGCAGCTCCAGGTCGGACAGGACGGCGACCGGGTCCTCGCCCTCCATCACGGCGTACGCGCGCAGGGACGCCCGCAGCCGCCCCATCGCGGCGACCGCGCTGGGACCCGACCCGGTGACGGACCCCACGGCGAGGCCGAGCGCGGCGTCCGGCAGGGGCAGCGCGTCGTACCAGTCGCCGCCCCCGTGCGGGGAGGTGGCGTGCCGGGCGGCGAGCTGGACGCCGGCGACGCGGGGGAGGCGCGAGGGCAGCAGCTCCTCGGACAGCGCGGCCATGCGCGCGCGCGTGCGCTCGAGTTCGAGGATCCGGGCGAGGTGCTCGGCGGCGTGCCGGGCGTACAGGCCGACGAGGTGGCACTGCCGCTCCGTCGGCCGGGCGGGCTCGTCGTAGAGCCACACCGCGGCGCCCAGGCGGCCGGTGGTCCCGGTGGTGAGCGGCAGGGCGTAGCTGGCGGCGTAGCCGAGGCGCGCGGCGACCTCGCGGTGCCGGGGGTCGAGCCCCTTCTCGGCGAACAGGTCGGGCTCGGCGACGCCGTCGTCGGCGCCGGGCAGTCCGTCCAGGATCCTGCCGTGGGCCAGGGAGCCGCGCGGCACCGTCTCCATGTGGCCGAGGTCCGCGCGGGCCAGACCGAGGCCGACGGTGGTGTCCGGGCCGAGGCCGTCGGCGGGTTCCAGGGCGACGAGGCCGCGCCGTGCGCCCACCAGGACGGAGCCCGCGCGCAGCAGTTCCTGCAGCACCTCGTCGAGCGCGCGCACGCGGGCGAGGCGCTCGGTGAGCTCGTGGAGGGTCGTGAGGTCGGAGACCCAGCCGGCGAGACGGTCCTGGAGCAGTGCGCCCGGTGCGTGCGGGGGGTGCGCCGGGGCGGCGGCGGTGTCCACGGCGACGGACGCGACAGTGTGTGCGGGCGCCGGAACCGCCGAATCGATTCCGGCCACTTTCGGAGGGTGCGGGGCGTTCATGGTGTCCGGCTTTCCGACCGGTGCGTACTGCTCCAAAGCATCGCAAACCCCCATGTCGTTCTGCGTCGCCGGCAGTGTCTCCACATGTACACGTACTCGTGAGGAGATGTCCAGCATTGTCCTGCTGGGATTCCTGGTGTCTGCGAGGCTGGAGAGAACTCGCCGCAGACCCCTTGCCGAAACATGAAGTTGGCTTGAAACTGCCTCAGGGGGAGGTGTATTGCGGTCGACTGGGCTTGCTCGACGGAGCGTCACAACGGTCGTGATGGGTACGTACTCGGTGAAAGGCCAGGGGTGGCGGGAGAGCCACCCGGGAACCTGGCGACGGACCCGGGCGTCTTAACCACCGACGGCCGTGCCCCATCCTCCCGTGGCGGAGGCGGAGAGAACCACGCGCGACGGCAAACGCCAGACTTCGCCACCCCCGTGCCACGCCCATGCCTCCGAGAGACGCGGTATGGGTGGAACGGCCGCGGAGGCGGCCCATGCTCGGCCCCTGGGGGTTCCCCCTGCCCGGCGCGGGGGTGTGATGCGCCAACAGGTACGCACAGTGAAGTGATCGACACATGTTGTGATGTGGACCACGGTGTTGCCAGGCGTGCAACGGAAAGGAACGAGCGCTCATGCGCGAGATCCTCGGAAGGCGACGCAGGCTCCTGTCCCGGCGCGGTGACGGAGGACCGGAATTGATCGACGCGGCCCTGACGTTCGCCACGGAATGGCAGTGGCCCGTACTCCCGGGTGTGGCGGCGGACCGGCGCGGCGGCAGGTCCCGCTGCGGCTGCCCCGACCCCGAGTGCACGGTGCCGGGTGCCCACCCCTTCGACCCCGGCCTCCTGGCCGCCACCACCGACGCGCGCATGGTGCGCTGGTGGTGGGGCAACCGGCCGACGGCCCCCGTCATCCTGGCCACCGGCGGCAAGGCCCCCTGCGCGGTCTCGCTGCCCGCCCTGCCGGCCGCCGGCGCCCTCGACGCGCTGGACCGCCGCGGCATGCGGCTCGGCCCGGTCGTCGCCTCGCCGGCCCGCTGGTCGATCCTGGTGAAGCCGTACTCCATGGAGCAGTTGGGCGAGCTGCTCTACGCCAAGGACTTCGTCCCCGGCTCCCTCCGCTTCCACGGCGAGGGCGGTTACCTCGCCCTGCCCCCGTCCGTCACCGCGCAGGGCGGGATCCGCTGGGAGCGCGCTCCGCTGCCCGGCTCGGCCGCGCCCTGGGTGCCCGACGTCGAGGCCGTGGTGGACGCCGTGGTCGAGGCCCTCACCCGTACGGGTGTGAGCGCTCCGGAGATGTAGGGGCGTCGGCGGGACGGGCGGTCGGCGCGCGATTGCGTTCCGTGAACGGCGACCGGCACGGAAAGACCCGGTTGCTGGCGACGGGGGATGCACCAGCAACCGGGCTACTGGAACGGTAACAAGAGATCGGCGGTTCGCAAATTCGATCTCGGCTTTTCCGGTCACCGACTGGCCTGTATGCGCCGGGAGTTGCCTCTGAGGCAGGGGGTGCGCACGGGACCGGTCCTGCTGATCGGTCGGTCAGCAGGACCCGATCGTGCGGAAGTGCCTCAGTTGAGCGTGACCTGGCGGTTGGTGAGGCCGCCGCGCGCACGGCGCTCGTCGGCGGTCAGCGGCGCGTCCGCGGCCAGCGCCTCGGCGAGCCGCTCGGCGAACTCGGCCGCCGGCTTCTCCACGTCCTCGGCCTTGACCCCGCTGGGCAGGTCCCAGACCGGCACGGTGAGCCCGTGGGCGCGGAAGGAGCCCACGAGACGGGTCCCCTCGCCGAGGGAGGACCGCCCGGCCGCGTGCAGCCGCGCGAGAGCGTCCAGAAGTTGCTCCTCGGGGTGCGGCATGACCCACCGCAGGTGGTTCTTCTCCGGCGTCTCGCACCAGTACGCGGAGTCCACGCCCGAGAGCTTGACGGTCGGGATGGCCGCGGCGTTGGCCCGCTCCAGGGAGGCGGTGACGTCCGGCGTGGCGTTCTCCGGGTCCGGGACCCAGAACTCGAACCCGCTGTGCACCACCGGCTCGAAAGCGCCCTCGGGGTCCAGCAGGTCCTGCAGCCGGGGACCGTCGGCGGGGGCGCGGCGGCCCTGCACCGGGGTGCCGGGGTCGGCGGCGAGCGCGCGCTGGAGGGTGTCGGCCAGGTCGCGGCTGATGTCACCGGAGGAGGTGTCGTTCTGCAGGCCGAGCAGGACCGAGCCGTCGTCGCGGCGCAGGGCGGGCCAGGCCATCGGCAGCACCGTGGCCAGCGTGACCGACGGGACGCCCTCGGGCAGGCCGTCCTTGAGGGTCAGCTCGACGGTGGCCGCCGGCACCAGCTCGCGCAGCGCCACCCAGTCGCACTCGCCCGGCAGGCCCTCGAACGGGCGGTGCACCAGCTCGGTCACGGCGTGCGCGGCGGCACGGCCGTGGCAGGCCTTGTAGCGGCGGCCGCTGCCGCACGGGCAGGGCTCGCGGGCGCCGACGACCGGGACCTCTCCGTCCGTGAGCTGCGGGCGCTTGGCCTTCGTCTGGGGTCGCTTCTTGGCCATCGTGGGTGTCTCCCGGTTACGGCTCGTCTCGTACGGGCGCCGAGCCTAGCCGCTCACACCGCGGCCGACGGGATCCGGTGGCGCGCCGTGCCGTTCTCGTGCACCGGTTCGCCCCCGTGGTCGCCGCGGGGGCGTCGTCCGGAAGGCGTCGCGCCGTCCGGGGCCGTAGTCCGGAGGACGTCGCGCCGTCCGGGACCGTCAGTCGAGGTCGTCGAAGGCGTCCGCGAAGTCCAGTCCGGGGATCCGGGACACCGCGGGGGCCGTCACCCGCGCGGCGAAGTCGTCGCGCCGGTGCCCGGCGTCCGGGTCGTGCACGTCCTTGTGGACGACGACCCACACGGTGACCTCGCCCGGCACCTCGTCGCGCACGCCCCAGTCGTCGGCCAGCGCGGTGATGATGTTCAGCCCCCGGCCGCCGTGCGCGGTGACCGACGGGGTGGCCGGCGCCGGACGGGTCGGGCCGCCGCCGTCCGTGACCTCGACGACGAGCCGGCCGCGGGGATCCACCCACCAGGCGGCACGGACGTCGCCGTCCCCGGCCAGGGCGTCCCCGAGGGGCCGGCCGTGTTTGCACGCATTGCTCAGCAGCTCGGAAAGGATCAGTACGGCGTCGTCGACGACCGCGTCCGCCACGCCCCCGTCGCGCAGTTGCGCGCGCATCCGGCGCCTCGCTTCCCCCACGCCCGCAGGGCCATGGGGTACGGCCATGCTCGACGACGTGGGCACCTCCTGTGCCACCACCAACGCCACCCCCGAGACCTCCTTCGCCCCACGCCACGGTGTGGATGCCCCATCGGCCCGAACCGGAAACCGTCCCCTTCCTGTGCGGTGACGCACTCGCAACGATCGAGTACGCACCGAACGCGCCGGAGCACTCCCTGTCATCACATGGCTGGATTTCGTCGGTGTGGCCGAGAGGTGAGGATGGCCGGGGCGGAGCGCGGGGTCAAGGGGCGTGCGGGACGTGTGGGGCGGGCGTTTCACCGGCCGAGCCGGTCGAGCACCGCGCGGGGGCGGTTGGTGATGATGGCGTCGACGCCGAGTTCCACGCAGAGGTCCACGTCCTCCGGGTCGTTCACGGTCCACACGTGCACCTGGTGGCCCGACCGCTTGAGCCGCTCGATGTACGCCGGGTGGCTGCGCGCGATCCGGAGGGAGGGCCCCGCGATCCGCACCCCCGCGGGCAGCCGTCCGTCGCGCAGCCGGGGTGTGACGAACTGCATGAGGTGGACCGTCGGCAGCGTCGGCGAGGCGGCGCGCACGCGGTGCAGCGACCGTGCGGAGAAGCTCATGACGCGCACCGGGGACTCCTCGGCGGTGTCGGGTGCGTCGAGTCCGAACCGCTTGAGCATGAGCAGCAGCCGTTCCTCCACCTGACCCGCCCACCGGGTGGGGTGCTTGGTCTCGATCGCCAGCTCCACCCGGCGCCCCGCGTCGGAGACGAGCTCCAGCAGCCGCTCCAGGGTGAGGACGGAGGTGGCCTCCCGGTCCTCCGGCCGGTGCTCCCAGTCGGGCTCCTCGACGCGCGCGCCGACGAGGGCGTCACGGGTCTTCCAGGAGCCGAAGTCCAGGGCGGCCAGGTCGGAGAGCTCCAGCGCCGAGACCGCGCCGCGGCCGTTGGACGTACGGTTGACACGGCGGTCGTGAACGCAGACCAGGTGACCGTCGGCGGTCAGGCGTACATCGCATTCGAGCGCGTCCGCACCGTCCTCGATCGCTTTGCGATACGCGGCCAGGGTGTGCTCGGGGGCGTCCTCGGAGGCCCCGCGGTGCGCGACGACTTGGGTCGGGTGCTGCCGTGCGTGGGTCACCGCGTCATGGTGCCACTGCGCGGGGGTACACGTGCGGCCGGAGGGACGCAGCCGGTGCGGAGGTCCGGTCGGAGGCATCGAGGTGGCGCTCCTTTGGTGGCTAATGCCCTATATAAAGAATGGCCTCGGACCCACAGGAACGGCTTACAGTGCCCTGACGGCCCGTGGGAAAAGCTGACGTCATACAAAGGGACGTGCGCAGGGACAGGCGCAGCCGCATCGCGTCGGGCCCTCGGCGAGCGTGAGCGGACATGAGCGAATGTGGCCGAACGTGACCGAGCGGGACCGCGTGGGACCGAGAACAACAGCCGTGGATCGAGGAGAGAAGCTGTGAGCACCGAGAACGAGGGCACCGCGGTACCCCCGGCCCCGTCCGCACCGCCCGTGCCGGTGGATGCTCCCGCTGCTTCGGCGCACCAGGAGCGTCCCGCTCCGGACGGGGCCGCCTCGACGGCCCCCATGCCCCCGGTCCCGCCGGGCGTTCCCGGTACCGCGCAGGACCACGGCCCGCAGGGCGCTCCGGCCGCCCCGGCGCCGCAGTACGGCCCGCCGGCCGGCCACGGCTTCCCCGAACACGGTCCCGGCCACGGTGCGCAGGGCGTGCCCGGCTCAGGGGCCCCCGCGGGTTCCTCGTCCCCGCCCGACGCCTCCTGGCCCCCGCCCCCGGCGCCGCCCTCGGCCTACGGCGACGGCGGCGCCGGGCACGGCACCGGCGGCTGGGGCTCCTCCCACCAGCAGCCCGCGCCGAAGAGCGGTGGCGGCCGCGGCCGTCTGGTGGCCGCGGTCCTGGCGGCCGCGCTGGTCGCGGGCGGCGCGGGCGGCGGCCTCGGCTACACCCTGGCCAAGGAGAACGACGGCGCGTCGACGACCGTCTCGGCGTCGACCAGCGGCGGGGACATCAAGCGCGAGCCGGGCACGGTCGCCGCCGTGGCCGCCAAGGCGCTGCCCAGCACGGTCACCATCGAGGCCGAGGGCCGCAGCGGTGAGGGCGGCACGGGCACCGGCTTCGTCTTCGACACCCAGGGCCACATCGTCACCAACAACCACGTGGTGGCGGACGCCGTCGACGACGGCAAGGTCACGGCCACCTTCCCGAACGGCGAGAAGTACGACGCCGAGGTGGTTGGTCACGCCCAGGGCTACGACGTCGCGGTCATCAAGCTCGAGAACGCCCCCTCGGACCTGAAGCCGCTCCCCCTGGGCAACTCCGACGAGGTGGCCGTCGGCGACTCGACGATCGCGATCGGTGCGCCCTTCGGCCTGTCCAACACGGTGACGACGGGCATCATCAGCGCGAAGAACCGCCCGGTGGCCTCCAGCGACGGCGCCGGCAGCCAGGCCTCGTACATGAGCGCCCTGCAGACCGACGCGTCCATCAACCCGGGCAACTCCGGCGGACCGCTGCTGGACGCGCAGGGCAACGTCATCGGCATCAACTCCGCGATCCAGTCCACCAGCAACGGCGGCTTCGGCACGGGGCAGGCCGGTTCGATCGGCCTGGGCTTCGCCATCCCGATCAACCAGGCCAAGTTCGTCGCCCAGGAACTGATCAAGACGGGCAAGCCGGTGTACGCCAAGATCGGCGCGTCGGTCTCCCTGGAGGAGGCGTCGGGCGGCGCGAAGATCACCGAGCAGGGCGCCGGCGGCTCCGAGCCGGTCGAGCCCGGCGGCCCCGCGGACAAGGCGGGCCTGGAGCCCGGTGACGTCATCACCAAGCTCGACGACCGGGTCATCGACTCCGGCCCGACCCTGATCGGCGAGATCTGGACCCACAAGCCGGGCGACGAGGTCACGATCACCTACGAACGCGGCGGCAAGGAGCACACCACGGAACTCACCCTGGGCTCACGCGTCGGCGACAGCTGACCCCACCCGCGGGCACCGGACCCGTTACCCTTGTCCCCGCGCCGCCGATCACCGGCCGGCGCGGGGAGGTGTGCCCGAGCGGCCGAAGGGAACGGTCTTGAAAACCGTCGTGGCAGCGATGTCACCGTGGGTTCAAATCCCACCGCCTCCGCGCGATGAGCAGTGAGAACGGCCCCCGACCTGGACGCCCGGTCGGGGGCCGTTCCCATGCCCGGCTGCCGTGCCTGCCCGGTGTTCCCCTGGTTCCCCGCTTGATCGGGCACGACCGGGGCACGGGCGGCGGACCCGGCCCGGCGCCGATGAGAACGGCGCGTCCGAGTACCCGTGCTCGTGCGCGGTGCCCGCTGCGCCACCACGCTGACCGCATGCGCTCGGGAGAGCGTCACCCGCGGACGGGGCGGCGGGGGCATGGGAGGGGCGAACGAGCCGTCGACCGGCCGGCGGCTCGGGGTCGGCGTGACGCTGCTCGTCATCGACCTCGTGCTCACCGCTCGGTCGGTGTACGGCGGCGGGACGGTCCGACGGCTGCGAGAGCGACGGCGTCGCACCGTCGAGTGCGCCGCGGGCGGCGTCGCAGGCACTGTGGCTTCTGGGGAAGGGGCGGCGCAGTGGTGACAGGCGGTGGCCCCCTCGCCCTGGGACGGCGCATCCCCGGCATCGTGCAACTGGTCGTGCCGGGAACCGGAGCCGCACTGCTCGCCCGCCTCGCCGGCCGCGCGCAGGGCGCCTCCGCCCGGTCGCCCGTGCCGCGGTCAGGGGCGCTCGCGGGCGGCCGGGTTGTTCAGGCAGAGGGCGATGTTGCGGACCGCGGCGGTGAGTTCCTCGATCACCCGGGCCGCCTGCTCCGCGTTGTGGAAGGCCGGGCCCCCCGCCAGGGCCAGGTCCAGGTCCTGCGCCGACTGCAGGGCCGCCCCGACGCCCTCGGCGGCGGGGGAGGCGGCGGGCGCCGAGGTCTCGGCCGCGGGAGGGGACCCCGCCGCCACCGGGTCCGCCGCGGGTGCGCCGGAGACCGTGGGAGCCGCGGGGGCCGTGGGTGCCGCGGACGACACCTCGGGGGCCGGCCGGCGCGTCGGCTCGGGCACGGCCGGGGACGACGGGCCCGCCGGCGGCGCGCCGGTCCCCGGTTCCCCCCGGTGTCCGTCGAACGGGGTGGTGAAGGCGCCGAAGTCACCGGTCACGGAGGAGCATTCCTCCTCTCCCGGCCGCGACGACGCGGTCGGCGGGGGCAGCGCGGGGTGCGGGTCCCGGGGGGTCTGCCGCTCGTGCGCGGGCACGTCCGGCGCGTGGCGCGTCCGGGGGAGCACGAAGTGCTCGAAGCCCGGGAACGCGAGGGTGGCCGGGCGCGTGGCGGAGCGCGGGTTGTACTCGGTCTGCCACTGCATGCGGTAGCAGTCGACCTGGTCGGCGCAGGAGGCGCGGGCGTGGAAGACGGCCGTGTCCTCGCCCAGGTCCGGGTACCAGAGGTTCGGGCCCGGGAAGCGCACGGTCCGCACCCGCGGCCTGATCGGCTCGGCGCATCCCATGCAGCAGCCCTCCGGCACCATGAGCGGGATGCCGCCGTTCTGTTCCGGCCAGCGGGGGCCGCCCTCCCAGCGGTACTCCCCGTGGTGGCAGGGCGGCAGCTCACCGCAGGCGCGGCAGACGGCGTAGTGCTCGGGGAGGACCCGCCAGTCGTGGCTGGCGGGAGCGCACCAGTGCTTCGGAGTGGAACGGGGCAGGTTCTCGTTGCGCAGCACCAGCACCACCGGGCGCTTGTAGAACTCGGCCCGCTCGGGGGCCGGTTTGACCGCCTGGTTGTTGGCCCGCCGCAGTTCGTTGGCGTGCCACCACAGCTCCACGTGGTCGCGCCACGCCTTCTCGTAGGAGTCCGGCCACCGGTCGCTCGGGTAGCCGTTGATCTCCAGGATCCGCCACGCCTGCCGGTCCAGTACCACGATGGAGCCGGCCCGCAGTCGCATGTGCGTTCCGTTGTCCCCCTCGTCCGGCCAGTCGTGCCGACCGATACGGGTGGGCTGGTCTGGGAGCCACCTGCGAACCTGCATGTCATGCTCCTCGGCAATGAAACTTCATAGTTTCAACTGGGGCAGTGGGCAACATTCTGAACAATCAGGACGTTTGGGGCGGTGTAGACACGCGCACGCTGCCGACGGAAGGTGACCGGAAACGCTCCCCGCGGCACCGATTCCTTTCGCGGGCCCCTTTGCCACCAGGAATTTTCGCCCTCGGGCCGGCACCGGCCCCGGCCTCCCACCGCCTTCGGCGGCAGCGGCTCCGTACCCAGGTGACCGGGTTCGACACTCACCTGTACGTGTGATGACGTGCGGGCTGCCCTCACCCCGTACGTGTGCATCCCCTCGGGCGCCCGTCACCCCGTGCCCTCCGGCGCTCCCCGGCGACTCCCGGGCCGGTGCTACGACGCAGCCCGCAGCAGGCGCAGTTGGCCGATCTCCGTGGCGTTCTTCATCAGTTCGGCGTTCACCCAGGCCAGCATGTGGGCCACGGTGCGCGCAGGGTCGTCCGGCCAGGGGAACGGGGCCGTGGCGTCCAGGTCGGCGTCGGTGAGGCCGTCCAGGACCGCGAGCCACTCCGTGCGCAGCCCGCGCAGCCACCGCACGGTCGGTTCCCCTTCACCGGGCCAGGTGACGTCGGTCCGTTCCCGGGGCCGGTGCCCCCGGGCGTGGTCGAGGGTCACGCTCCACCACCACCCGAGGTGCCAGCTCACCCAGGCGGCGGTGGGCACGGGCACGGGGTCGGGCTCGGTGTCCGCCCAGTCCGGCACCCAGGTCCCCTCCGGGGACCGGCGCACCGTCCAGCAGCGGGCCGCGGGCTCCCACAGGAAGTCCTCCGGCTCCAGCCGCTCGAGGTGGTACTCGAACAGCGACCAGGTCAACTCGAACTGCCAGCGCAGCAGTTCGGTACGGGTGGCGGGATCGGGGGCAGGGGTGCTCATGCGGTGGCCTTCTGTTGCGGTGAGGTGAGGGTGGTCAGAGCTCTTCGTCCTCGGCCAGCCGTTCCCAGGGCACGTCCCGCAGCGCGGGTTCCGCGTCGCAGCCCGACGGTACGCGCGGAGCGGGCTGGAACCAGACGACGGTGAGGCGGGAGCGGTACAGCGCACGGTCGTGGGCCGGATCGAGCGCCTCGGAGTGGAAGCTGCCCACGCAGGTCACGGCGGGCAGCACCTCCACGGGGCCGAAGGCACCCGCGTACTGGTCGGGGTACTCGCGAGGGGGCGGGACCAGGTGGACGGGAGCTCCGGCGGAGGCGCGCTCGGCGGACCGGACCAGCCGGTCGATCCTGCGGTCGTTGAGGGGCTTGCAGGGGTACCCCTCGAGCAGCCCGTCGTACGTCGACGACATCCGCAGCTCGGAGAGGTCGACCGAGCGGCCGGAGGTGAGGACGACGCGGGCGAGTGCCATGGTCGGCACTCTAGGGCGGTGGCGCATCGGGGTCTTTCGGTTTTCGGACGGGAGAGGGGGGAGGGGAGCGGTCAGGGGTGGTGTCCCGTCATCCGTGCCGCCGACGCGATCGTGGCGCGGGCCTCGCGCGCGGACAGGCCGGTGCCGACGGCCGCGTCGACCAGGGACTCCACCAGGGCGGGCCCGATGCCGTCCTCGTAGGCGCGGCAAGCCGCCCAGAACAGCCGGGTGTTGCGCTGCCCCTCGTGCGCCGCGAGGACGAACTGGACCAGCCCCCGGCCGTGTCCGCCGGCCGACGGGGGCGTCGGGCGGTGCGGACGGGGCGGGGGGAGGAGCAGGCGCAGGAGGGCGGGCGGGCAGGCCGCGGGGGGAAGGTGCGCGGTGCCCGGGGCGGTGGTGTACGTGCCGTGGTCGGTGCGGGAGCCGGGGCCGACGAGGTAACCGCCGGCGCCCCGGACGTCGATGCCGGGGGCGAGGCGGCTCGCGGAGTTGGGGACGACGACGTCCGGCGGGCCGCTCAGCCACAGGTGGCGGCCACCGCTCGGGGTCAGGACGACCACCGTGGCGGGGACCGTGAACAGGTGGCGCAGCGCCAGTTCGCGCAGGGCGGCGGAGGAGTCCGTGCCGGTCTTCGTGTCCAGGTCGATGCCGATGAGGTGGTGCGGGGGCAGTCCGCAGGCGATGCCGTAACCGGTGGCGCGGGGCGCGGCGGCGAACAGCTCGCGGATGCGGGCGGGGTCGGTGGAGGCGTCGTGGACACCGTGACCGAAGCGGCCGCACTCGCCGTGGCAGGGCGTGGGGTCGGGGTCGTCGCGGTGCGGGGAGCGCAGGGCCGGGAGCTTCGTCCGGGACAGGGGGATGACGGCCAGGCCGCGTTCGGCGGCTGACAGGGCGTGCGCGAGGGCCAGCGTCGTGGCCTGCCGGTCGGTGGTGGCCATACCTCTATGTTCGTACGTACGTTCGAAAAAGGAAAGGGGAAGCGGGCGCGGCGCGCCGGGGTGGTGCAGTCGGCGGGAAGGGTGCCGGAACGCTTCACCTCTTGTGGGGCTTGGGGTGGGCCGTCCCGGTACGGCCTTGACGCGGCTCAAGTGACGCGAAGGGGTTTATCGGCTCGTCCTCACGCTTACGTGCGAAGAGCGGCTTCCGGGGTGGTTCGTCCGGATGCGGTGGGCAACCCTGATCCCGCGACGTCGTGCACAGCGCCGGGGCGGGTCGGCCGGCTCCCCGGGTGACAGCCGTACTTCACGCACGAACGGCCACGAGCCGGTGCGTCCTTTGTTCTGGAGGGAACACAACATGGCAAGCATCCGTACCGCCCGTGTCATCGCCGCCGTCTCCGCCCTTCCGCTCGCGGCCGTGCTCCTCACCGGTGTCGCGGCGGCGGACAGCGGCGCCCTCGCGGACGACGGATCGATCGCGACGGCCGTCCACACCGAGACCGAGACCGAAGCGGGTGTCCTCGGCAGCGGCGTCGGCGGCGACAACTTCGGCAACGCGGCCACCACGCAGCAGCAGGCCACCGGCTCCGGTGCCTCGAACCAGAGCAACACCGCCCAGGTCAACGGATCCGTGGCCACGTCCCTCAACCAGGGCGACGGCAACGTGGCCATCAGCTTCAGCCCGCTGTGGTGACGGAGAGGGGGCTGCCGGCCCTCTGACGGCGTGTGGGTGTGCTTCGTGGGGTGCAGGACGTCTGCGCGGCGGTGCTTCGGCGCCGCCGCGCAGGCGTTTCCGGGTGCCGGGCGGCACCGTTCCGGCCGCCGTGCCGCGCGCCCGTCTCCTCCTGCGGGGCCGTCCCCCCAGGGGTGAACCCGCAGTGCCCCTCCCCTCCCCCTCCACCTTCAGGAGGTGCGGCGGACCCCGCCCCTACAACCTGAGGGGGACTCCGCTTCGGGACCTGCGGCCGATCCGCCGGACACGCCCCGCTCATAGCGTTGAGTCATGACCACACCCGTCTGCACCAGCGCTTCGAACGCCGCCGCTCCCGCGGCGCAGACCCTCCCGTACCCGTCGTTCTCGTCGTACATGAGGGCCCGTCAGCCGGCGCTGCTGCGGACCGCCCGGTCGCTGACCGGGAACCCGAGCGACGCGGAGGACCTGCTGCAGACCGCGCTCACCAAGACGTACGTCGCCTGGGAGCGCATCGAGGACCACCGCGCGCTCGACGGCTACGTGCGCCGGGCCCTGCTGAACACGCGGACCTCGCAGTGGCGCAAGCGCAAGGTGGACGAGTTCGCCTGCGACGAGCTGCCCGAGCCGGACCCGGTGCCCGGCGGCGACGATCCGGCCGAGCAGCAGGCGCTGCGCGACGCGATGTGGCGGGCGGTCATGCGGCTGCCCGCGCGCCAGCGGGCGATGGTCGTCCTGCGGTACTACGAGGACCTGAGCGAGGTGCAGACGGCCGAGGTGCTCGGAGTGTCGGTGGGCACGGTGAAGTCGGCCGTGTCGCGGGCGCTGGGCAAGCTGCGCGAGGACTCCGAGCTGGGCCTTGTTCGATCCTGAGCGAAATTGTCCCGTTCTGCTGCGAGGTCGATCACCGCTCCCCTAGTGACATACCGCGCGGTATGTGCGCAGAATCAGCGCAACCCTTACCGCCGCGTAGGCAATGTCGCCCAGGAGGACGCCGTGCTGAGCACCATGCAGGACGTACCGCTGCTGATCTCGAGGATCCTGACGCACGGGTCGACGATCCACGGGACATCACTGGTGACCACCTGGACCGGCGAGGAGGAACCGCACCGCCGCACCTACGCGGAGATCGGCGCCCGCGCGGCCCAGCTGGCCCACGCCCTGCGCGAGGACCTCGGGGTCGCCGACGACGACCGGGTCGCCACCCTGATGTGGAACAACGCCGAGCACGTGGAGGCGTACTTCGCGATCCCCTCCATGGGCGCCGTCCTGCACACCCTGAACCTCCGCCTCCCGGCCGAGCAGCTCGGCTGGATCGTCAACCACGCCGCCGACCGCGTGGTCCTGGTCAACGGTTCGCTGATCCCGCTGCTCGCCCCGCTGCTGCCGCACCTGAAGACCGTCGAGCACGTGGTCGTCTCCGGCCCCGGCGACCGCTCCGCGCTGGCGGACGCCTCCGCGCAGGTGCACGAGTACGAGGACCTGATCGCCGGGAAGCCGACGGCGTACGACTGGCCGGAGCTGGACGAGCGCGCGGCCGCGGCCATGTGCTACACCTCCGGCACCACCGGTGACCCCAAGGGCGTGGTCTACAGCCACCGTTCGATCTACCTGCACTCCATGCAGGTCAACATGGCCCAGTCGATGGGTCTGACCGACCAGGACACCTCGCTGGTCGTGGTCCCGCAGTTCCACGTCAACGCCTGGGGACTGCCGCACGCCACCTTCATGACCGGCGTCAACATGCTGATGCCCGACCGCTTCCTGCAGCCCGCGCCGCTCGCCGAGATGATCGAGGGCGAGAAGCCGAGCCACGCCGCCGCCGTCCCCACCATCTGGCAGGGCCTGCTCGCCGAGCTGACCGCCAGGCCCCGGGACGTCTCCTCCCTCACCCAGGTCACCATCGGCGGCTCGGCCTGTCCGCCCTCCCTGATGGAGGCGTTCGACAAGCTGGGCATGCGGGTCTGCCACGCCTGGGGCATGACGGAGACCTCCCCGCTCGGCACCATCGCCCGCCCGCCGGCCCACGCCGTCGGCACCGACGAGGAGTTCGCCTACCGCCTGACCCAGGGCCGCTTCCCGGCCGGCGTGGAGGCCCGTCTCACCGGCCCCGGCGGCGAACGCCTCCCCTGGGACGGCGAGTCGGCGGGCGAGCTGGAGGTGCGCGGCCCGTGGATCGCGGGCGCCTACTACAACGGCCCCGACGCCGACCCCCTGCGCCCCGCCGACAAGTTCAGCGAGGACGGCTGGCTCAAGACCGGCGACGTCGGCATCATCAGCCCCGACGGCTTCCTGACCCTGACCGACCGCGCCAAGGACGTCATCAAGTCCGGCGGCGAGTGGATCTCCTCGGTCGAGCTGGAGAACGCGCTGATGTCCCACCCGGACGTCGCCGAGGCCGCCGTCGTCGCCGTCCCGGACGACAAGTGGGGCGAGCGCCCGCTGGCCACGGTCGTCCTCAAGGAGGGCGCCACCGCCGACTTCACCACCCTGCGGACCTTCCTCCAGGAGGAGGGGAAGATCGCCAAGTGGCAGCTCCCGGAGCGCTGGACGGTGATCGAGTCGGTGCCGAAGACGAGCGTGGGCAAGTTCGACAAGAAGGTGCTGCGCAGGCAGTACGCCGAGGGCGCGCTGGACGTCACCCGGATCTGACGACCGGGCCTGACGACCGGGCCTGACAACGAGCCGTACCGGACGAGCCGGGCGGTGAGCGGGGAGACCCGCTCACCGCCCGGTGTCAGTTGGTGCCGATCCGTGCGAGCAGGTCGACGATCCTGGCCTGCACCTCACCGCTGGTGGACCGCTCGGCGAGGAACAGCACCGTCTCGCCGGACGCCAGCCGCGGCAGGTCGGCCTGGTCGACGGCGGCGGTGTAGACGACGAGCGGGGTGCGGTTGAGCTGCCCGTTCGCCCGCAGCCAGTCGACGATCCCGGCGGACCCGTCCTGGCGCCGCTCCACCTGCATCAGGTCCATCACCACCAGGTTCGGCCGGAACTGCCCCGCCAGCGCCACCGCGTCGGCGTCGCTCGCGGCCCGCGCCACCTGCATGCCGCGCCGCTCCAGCGTCGCGGTCAGCGCCAGCGCGATCTCCGCGTGCTCCTCGACCAGCAGCACCCGCGGCGGATGCTGCTCGCTGTCCCGCGGCGCGAGCGCCTTCAGCAGGACGGCGGGGTCGGCGCCGTACGCGGCGTCGCGCGAGGCCTGTCCGAGCCCGGCGGTGACGAGCACCGGCACCTCGGCGGCCACCGCGGCCTGCCGCAGCGACTGCAGGGCCGTGCGGGTGATCGGCCCGGTCAGCGGGTCCACGAACAGTGCGGCGGGGAACGCCGCGATCTGCGCGTCGACCTCCTCGCGCGAGTGCACGATCACCGGCCGGTAACCGCGGTCGCTCAGCGCCTGCTGCGTGGAGACGTCCGGGGCGGGCCACACGAGCAGCCGGCGCGGGTTGTCCAGCGGCTCCGGCGGCAGTTCGTCGTCCATCGGCTGCGGACGCGGGGTGTCCGCCACCTCGACGGCACCGCCCGGACCGTCCAGCGGCTCGGGCCCCTCGGCGGCGTCCGCGTCCGGCGCGCCTATGGCGTAGGAACGCCCGGTGCCCTCGGTGGCCGGCGCGAGCCGGGTCTGACCGGCGAGCGAGTGCTGGGGTTGCGGCTGGACCGGCACCTGCGCCGGCGCGGGTGCCGGGGCCTGCGACGGGACCTGCTCCGGCGTCCGGGCGGGGGCGGACTCGGCCGGCGGATGCGGGCGTGCGCCCTGCTCGGCGCCCGCGGCCGGGTCGGGACGCGTACCGAGCTTGCGGCGGCGGCCCGAGCCGCCCGGCTGCTGCGGGGGCGGCGTGGCCGACGGCAGCGGCTGCTGGACCTGGGCGGGCTGCCGGTTGAACGGCACACCCTGTCCCAGCGTCCGCACGCTGATCGCCCGCCCCTGGGTGGAGTTCGGATCCACCGGTGCCGCGGCCTCGGCGGGCAACGGCTGGGCGGCCCGCCGCGCCGGTGCCGGCGCGCCCTCCGGGGGCAGCGGCGTGCCCGCGGAGGGCGTCGGCTGCTGCGGGGCCGGAACCGGGGCCGGGGGTACGGGGGCACCGGCGCCGGAGGTGTCCCCGGCGGCGGGCCACTGCTGCGGGGCGGGGGTGCCTTCCGGCGGGGTCGCCTGGACCGGGGGCGCCTCGGCGGGGAGCGGCTGGGCGGCGGCCGACTGCCCGGCGGCGGTGTCGGCCTGGGGCTGCGTCGGTGCAGGTGCCGGGGCCTGCGCCGGCACCTGTGCCTGGGCGGGCGGCTGCACGGCCTGCGCCTGCGGCGCCTGACCGGACACGGGAGTGCCCTGCGGGGGGACGGTCGTCCCGTTCGGGGGGACGGCGAGGTTCTGCGGAGGCACCGGTGCGCCCGGTGCCGGAACGGGAGTGCCCTGCGGGGGGACGGTCGTCCCGTTCGGGGGGACGGCGAGGTTCTGCGGAGGCACCGGTGCGCCCGGTGCCGGAACGGGAGTGCCC
>NZ_JACHJI010000003.1:0-103608 GCF_014203535.1 Streptomyces griseomycini | reverse complement strand
CCTGCGGGGGGACGGTCGTCCCGTTCGGGGGAGCGGCGAGGTTCTGCGGAGGCACCGGTGCGCCCGGTGCCGGAACGGGAGTGCCCTGCGGGGGGACGGTCGTCCCGTTCGGGGGAGCGGCGACGTCTTGCGGAGGCACCGGTGCGCCCTGCGGGGGAAGCTGAGCGCCCTGCGGGGCAACCGGTACGCCCTGCGGAGGTACCGGTGCGCCCTGCGGAGCCGCTGTCACCGTCTGCTGGGGCACGGGCCCCCACTGAGCCGGAACACCCTCCCCGGGAACGCCCTGCACCGCACCCGCCTGGGCCGGGGGCTGCACGGGCGAGGGTGCGGGCGGGGTCGCCCCGCCGTCCTCCGCCGGCCGGGCGGCGGCCCGTCGGCGGCGCCCCGTCGGCGCACTGGTGGGATGCGGCTGCGGCGGGGTGTGGTCGTCGCCGGCCTGGTCGTGCGGAACGGCGTCGTGGCGACCGTCGTCGGCCCGGGCGTCACCGGGAGCGGCGAGCCCGGTCCCGTTCCCGTGGGGCGCCCGGCCCTCCTGCGGGCCCGCGGCCCGGTCGAGCACCTCGGCCTGCCCGGTCTGCTCCCCCTGGTCCGCCTCGGCGGGCGGCAGCGCGAACACCGTGCGGGGCGCGGCCTCCTGCGCCGCCGCGCGCTCGGTGGCGGCGGCCAGCGCGCGCCGACGCCGCCCCGTCGGCTGCGACTGTTCCTGGACCTGGGCGGCCCGGGACGCGTCGGACGACGCGGGCAGCGCCGGCGGCAGGGCGTGCTGCTCGCCGGACGCGCGCCGGGCACGTCGGCCGGAGGGCGCGGGCACCCCCTGCGGCGGTACGGTCCCGCCCAGCCCCGTGTTCGACGCTGCGGTCCCCGCCGCATGCTCGGCGGCGGTGACGACGGCCCCCTCGGAGACCCCGGCACCACCGGCACCCGCACCGGCGACCTCGACCGCACCAGCGGCGGCGGTCGTCGCGTCCTCGGCCGGCCGCCCACGCCGCCGCCCGGTGCCGCCGGACACCACCGCGCCCTCGCCGGACGCCGGGGCCGGAAGCTGTGCCGGCGCGGACTCGTCGGCGGCGGCCGCCGCCCGGCGCCTGCGCCGTCCGGTGGGCGCCGCGCCCTCCGCCCCGGAGGCGTCGTGCGCGCCCGGCACCTCGCTCTCCAGGAAGGCGTCCACGGAGGAACGCCGTGCCCGTCGCCGTCCGCCGCCGGAGGGCAGCGCGGCGTCACCGGCCGGAGCGGTCTCCCCGTCCACCGGTGCGACGGGCACCGCGGCGGCCGGGACGGCTCCCGCCCCGCCGCCGATCGGCACCTCCAGGACGAACGCGCTGCCGCTCATCCCCGGCACCTCGTGCGTCTGCAGCACGCCGCCGTGCGCCCGGACGATCCCGCGCACGATCGGCTCGTGCACCGGGTCGCCGCCGCCGTACGGGCCGCGCACCTCGATGCGGACGACCTCGCCGCGCTGCGCCGCCGCGACCACGACGGTGTTGTCCAGGTAACCGCCCGCCGAGACGGGGGTGTTGCCGGTCGCGTCGACGCCCGCGACGTCCGCGACGAGGTGCGCGAGGGCGGTCGCGAGCAGCCGGGAGTCGACCTCGGCCTCGATGGGCGGCGCGTGCACGGCGAACTGCACCCGCCCGGGACCGATGAGCTCCACCGCCCCGTCCACGCCGGCGGCGACGACGGCGTCGAGCATCACCTTCGTCCGGGCGATGCCCTCGGTCCCGGTGTCGAGGCGCTGGTAGCCGAGGACGTTGTCGATGAGGGTGGTGATGCGGGAGTAGCCGGCCGACAGGTGGTGGAGCACCTGGTTGGCCTCGGGCCACAGCTGCCCGGCGTCGTCCGCGGCCAGCGCGGCCAGCTCGCGGCGCAGTTCCTCCAGTGGTCCGCGCAGGGACTGCCCGAGCAGGGTGAGCAGCTGGTCGTGCCGGGCGGCGAGGGCCTCGTAGCGGTCCTTCTCGCGCTCACCGAGGGCGGCGTACCGCTCCTCGTGCGCGGCGAGCTCCTCCGCGTGCTGCTCGCGCAGCTCCTCCACCTCGGTGACGTGGCTCTGGCGCAGGGCGGTGAGCTCCGAGCCGTGCTCCTCGGCGAGGCGCTCCAGCTCCTCGGCGTGCTGCCGCTCGGCGGCCTCCTTCTCCTTGACGAGCGCGTCGTAGGGGCGCCGGTCGGTGAAGGTCATGACGGCGCCGACGAGCTGGTCGCCGTCGCGCACCGGCGAGGTCGTCAGGTCGACCGGGATCTTGTCGCCGCTCTTGGCGTACAGCACCTGCCCGCGCACCCGGTGCTTGCGCCCGGAGCGCAGGGTGTCGGCGAGCGGGGACTCGTCGTAGGGGAAGGGGGAGCCGTCGGCGCGCGAGTGCAGGACGAGCGTGTGCAGCTCGCGCCCGCCGAGCTCGCCGGCCCGGTAGCCCAGTATCTGGGCGGCGGCCGGGTTCACGAGGACGATCCGGCCGTCGGTGTCGGTCCCCACGACGCCCTCGGCCGCGGCCCGCAGGATCATCTCGGTCTGCCGCTGCGAGCGCGCCAGCTCCGCCTCGGTGTCGACGGTGCCGGAGAGGTCGCGGACGACGAGCATCAGCAGCTCGTCGCCGGTGTAGCCGTAGGTGTCGTAGGCCTGCTGGCCGGTCTCCAGATTCGCACTGGTGACCTCGACCGGGAACTCGGTCCCGTCGGTCCGCCGGGCGATCATCCGCGTCGGCTTGGTCCGCGCCCGGGGGTCGATGTGGTCGGGCCGCCGCATGGACCCCGGGATGAGCTTGGAGTCGAACTGCGGCAGCAGATCCAGCAGCCCCCGCCCCACCAGAGCCGTGCCCGGGGTCTCGAAGGCCTCCAGGGCGATGGCGTTCGCGTTGACGACGGTCCCGTTGGCGTTGACCAGCACCAGGGCGTCGGGAAGCGCGTCCAGTATGGCTGCGAGGCGAGCAGCGCCTCGGGATGGCCTGCTGCTCACGAGACGCTTCCTCCCTGTTACCGCGACGTGCCGACCGCTCGGGCCATCTTGCCAATCCGCCCGCAACGTGTCACGCGAGGGAGTCTAAGGGCTGGGGTTGCGCTCGCGACGCCGGATGGGACGGAGGTCGCACGAGGAAGTGACGGCGGTGTGACGTCCGGATCGCCCGAAACGCGCGACGGCCTGCGCCGACGCCGCCCGAACCTCCGCAGGACCTTTACGTCCCCCGCGCCCCGCCCCGCCGGGGCGCGCCCCGGCGCACGACCCGTCCCGCTCACGGGCGCCCCGCGGAACGCACCTCGGGAAGCAGCGGGACGAGCCGGTCCCAGCGGGCGATCCCGCACCCGTCCCCGCGGTCGAACGTCGCGTCGACGGGGCGCCCGGCCCAGGTGCCGGTGACGCGGGCGGTGGCCGGCCCGCCGTACTGCAGGGTGCAGACGGCGTCCCGCGGCACCGGGGCGAAGGCGTCCTCCCCCCACCGCGTGCTCCGGTCGACGGCGGCACAGGCCCCGGCGGGGTCGGGGTGGCTGCCGCCGCTGGGCCGGCAGCGCAGCTCGTACGTCCCGTCCGCCCCGCCGCCCGCGTCACGCACGGTGACGGTGAGGTGGTCGCCGGCCGGCGCCGGCTCCTGGGCGTACGACGCCGGGGGCGCCGCGGTCAGCGAGGCGAGGGTGGCGACGGAGAGGGCGGCGCCGGTGAGGATCCGCCGCGGCGCGGGGCGGGCGGCGGAGCGGGAAGCGGGTCCGTGGACGTCCGGAAGGTTGACCTGGAGCATGACCTGACCAACGCGCGAGGGCGCGGGACGTTGCGCCACGGCGACCTGCCGGTCGGAAGGGCTTTGCCCTGCGGGCTCCCGGCCTAGTACCGTGGGGGTCGATTGGTGACGGCCCGCGTGGCTGTGTCATCATCGGCACGCACTGTTCCGCCCGCGCTCGCGCGGGAGGGTCGTGCGAGGAGGCGTCGCCTAGTCCGGTCTATGGCGCCGCACTGCTAATGCGGTTTGGGCCTTAAAGCCCATCGAGGGTTCAAATCCCTCCGCCTCCGCTCCGATCACGAAGCCCCGGTCCACCCGACCGGGGCTTCGTGGTTTCCGCTCACATCGAGGGCTCTGTTTGTGTTTTCGCAGGTCACAAGGGGTGCGGCAAACGGATTTCACATGGCGGCGGCAGTCATGTAATGTTCTTCCTGTCGCCGCGAGCGGGCCGAAAGGGCCGGGAGCGGCGAGAAAACTGAAGAAACAAGCACTCGTAGCTTAACGGATAGAGCATCTGACTACGGATCAGAAGGTTGCAGGTTCGAATCCTGCCGAGTGCACAGTGAGCCGGAGGCCCCGTGGAGTGATCCACGGGGCCTCCGGTCTTTGTGCCGACGGCGGTGTCCGACGGTGACCGCCTCCAGGGGTACCGGCAGCGGGCCCCCTCTGTGATCGTGGGCGGCATGGGTGAACTCGTGGAGCGGGTGGACGAGCGGGACCGGGTGCTCGGCGTGGTGGACAGGGGGGAAGCGATCGAGAACGGCTGGCTGCACCGTGTCTCGACGACCGTCTGCCGTGATCCGGAGGGCCGCGTCCTGGTGCATCGGAGGGCGGAGCACGTGTCCCGGTTTCCGGGGCGGTACAACTGGCTGATCGGCGGGGCGGCGGAGGTCGGCGAGACGTACGAGGAGGCGGCGGCCCGCGAGCTGACCGAGGAACTGGGCGTCCGGGCGCCGGTGCGGTTCGTCTTCAAGTTCCTGTGCCGGGGGGAGATCGGTCCGTACTGGCTCGGCGTGCACGAGGCCGTGGTCGGGGAAGCGGTCGCCCCCGACCCGTCGGAGATCGCTTGGCACGGCTGGGTCACCGAGGCCGGGTTGCGGGAGGCGCTCCGGCGGTGGACGTTCGTGCCCGACGGGCTCGACGTCCTGAGGCGTTACCCGGCTCGGCGGGCGGCGTGACCGGGGACCGCACGCGTCCGGCAGGAACACGCGACCGGGCCCGGCCTCCCCGGCACCGGGACGGGCGCGACCCGGACGGCTCCGGACGCCTGCGTCGCGCCGGTCGGGCGGGACCGTGCCGATCGTCTCCGTCGGGTCGGACCCGCGGAGCACGAGCCGTTCCGTCCTCACCGGGGCGGACGGGGTCAGGGGGCGTCGTGCCGGCGGGCGCTCTCGCGGCGGCGCAGGGCGTTGCGCAGGTGGTTGGTCAGGGCGGTGGCCGCCGCCGTGAGGAAGACGAAGGTGTAGAGGATCTGGAGGACGGTGACCAGGCGGGCCGCCTGGCCGTGGGGGGTGATGTCGCCGTAGCCGATGGTGGCGAGGGTGACCATCGTGAAGTAGAGGGCGTCCAGGCGGGTGGTGAGGCCGTCGAGTTCGCCGGGGCGCTGGGCCAGGGCCTGGTAGGCGGTCGCGAAGACCAGGACGGACAGGCACATCAGCAGGGGGACGACCAGTCCCGGGCGGACGTCCGGGCGGTCGAGCAGGACGTGGACGACCTGCCTCAGCAGCAGGAGGGCGATCAGCGCGAGGGCGAGGCCGAGGAGGACCCAGCTCAGGACCGGGCGGCGGGGGCCGAGGCGGTCCAGGGGCAGCAGGAAGTAGGCGGTGACCATGGCCGTCACGCCGCCGAACTGGGCGAGCCAGGGCCATGCGGCGCTCCACGCCGAGGAGGGCGCCGCGCGGTCGCCTGCCATGTGCCGGCCGGGGGAGGGGCGGCCGGGGCCGGTGAGCGGCGGCCCTAAGTGGCGGAGGACCCGCGGCGCGGTGCGCACAGGGCCCAGATGATGAAGCCGTCGATGACGATGAGGACGGTCGACCACACCGGGTAGTAGGGCAGCCACACGAAGTTGGCGATCATGCTCAGCCCGGCCAGCGTGATTCCCACCGCCCGTGCCCAGGCGGCTCCCCGGAACAGGGCGATGCCGGCCGCCGTCACCAGGGCGCCGAGGATCAGGTGCAGCCAGCCCCAGCCGGTCAGGTTGAACTGGTACGTGTAGTCGGGAGTGGCGACGAAGACGTCGTCCTGGGCGATGGCGGCGATGCCCTGGAAGATCGCCATGATGCCGCCGAAGGTCATCAGGGCGGCCGCGGCGGCGGTCCAGCTCGTGGCCCAGGGGCTCTCCGCCTCCCACCCGGCCCGGTGGCGGCGCGTACCGGTGACATTGCTGCTGGCCATGTGCTCGCCCTTTCACCCGTCCCCGAGCGGTGCGACTTCTCTCCCCAGGCTGGCACCCCGTACGGCCTTCGGCATCTCGGTGCCGGGTTCCGCGCGCCGCGTCAGTCGGGTCGGCAGCGCTCCTCCAGGTAGTCCGCCGCCACCTCGCTCGCGCGCCGGAACCAGTCGTGGAGGACGGCGATCTCCTCGGGGGCGTAGTCGGCGAAGAGCGCGGTGAGGCGGGCGTAGTAGGGCTCGTAGATCTCGCGGATGCGGGCCACGGCGTCGGGCCGGGCGGCCACGCGGACGCGGCGGCGGTCCGCCGGGTCGGGGCGGCGGACGATGTAGCCCGCGCGTTCCAGGCGGTTGAGGATCCCGGTCATCGCGCCGGTCGTGACATGGACGCGCTCCGCCAGCTCGCCGGCCGTGAGCAGGTCGTCCCCGGCCTCGATGACGAAGGCGAAGCAGGTCAGGTCGGTGACGTTCAGGCCGACCCGCTGGGCGATCTCGTGCTGGCCCACCAGGTGGGTCGCGATGAGCTGGTCCATCGCCCACAGCGCCCGCTCCTGGGTGGCGGGCGGGCGCGGCTTGGCTCGCATGACGGGGTTCCCCATTTCCCTTAGCGTGTGAGAGGTTTCTCTAGTAAATTGCTTACTTCGTAAGAGGTAACGCCCTGCCGACTGCGCGAAGGAGCAGACAGGTGAGCGCACATCCATATGACCACGGGCACACGGTCGCCGGATGGACCGGTGTCGGAATCGCCAGTGTCGGCACGGCCGTTCTCGGGCTGGGGGTGTGCACGGTGTCCCGGACGCTGCTGGCCGGCGGGCTGGGGATCGCGGTGGTCGGCCTCCTCGTCACCTGGGCGCTGCACCTGGCCGGGTGGGGCAAGCCGTCGGGGCCGCGGCCGAGGGAGCAGTGGGACTGGCGGGTGCGGGACCTGAGCGCCCGTGAGGGGCATCCCGGGTGTCTGGGGTGCCGGCTGGCGGGGCGGGGGCGGCGTCCGGCCGCGGCGGGGCGGGAGCGGGGACGCGTGTCCGTCCCGGCGGGCAGGACGGGCGGGAGCGGTACCGGTGGCACCGGGGACATGGGTCCCGTGGGCGCCGGGGACTCCGTGCGCTGAGCCCCGCGCGCTGTCAGTGGGGGCCCCTAATCTCGTCGGGGATGGCACAGGCATGGAGGTGCTCGGGGCTGCGGTGGTCCGCGGACGGTCCCGTGCTGGCGTGGGACGGCGGTCGGCGCAGTGCGCTGACCCGGGGGAAGCGGGTGGCCTTCGGGGTCGAGGAAGGGGGCGTGCGGACGTGCGTGGGGGCGCGGGGGCATCCGTGTCCGCTCGGGGCGGTGGTGTCGGGGCGGAGCACGGGGGCGCGCTGCGAGGAGTGCGCGCGGCTGGACCGGGCGCACTCCGTGGCCGCCGACACCCTCGCGGACGATCCGCGGCCGTACCGCGTCTACCTGGCGTGGTTCGGGCCCGGGATGGCCAAGGTGGGGATCACCGCGGTGGCGCGGGGCCCGGCGCGGCTGCTGGAGCAGGGGGCGGTCTGCTTCAGCTGGCTGGGGACCGGGCCGCTGATGGCGGCGCGGCGCACCGAGGAGCTGCTGCGCGCCGCGCTCGGGGTGCCCGACCGGATCCCCTACGCCGACAAGCGGGCGGTGCGGGCCGCGCTTCCGGCGGGAGGGGCGGAGCGGGCGGCGGAGATCGCCGGACTGCACGCGCGGGCGGTGGCGCTGGGCGGCTGGCCGGAGTCGCTCGGCCGTGAGCCGTTCCGGCCCGTCGACCACGTCGGGGTGTTCGGGCTGGCGGGGGTGCCGGCCGCCCTGGGGGAGGTGGGCGAGCTGGTCGCGGGGGGCGTGGTGAGCGGGGAGCTGGTGGCCGCCGCCGGGCCGGACCTGCACCTGGCGACGGAGAGGGGAGTGGTGGTGCTGGACACGCGGTTGCTGGCCGGGTGGGGGCTGGTCCCGGCCGGAGGGCCGGGGCGGGAGCTCGACGTGCCGGTCAAGGAGTACAGGGGGAGGGCGGGACTGCAGGACGGGCTCTTCTGAACCGGCCCGGCTCCCGGACGAACCGGACCGGTCCCCGGACCACCCCTCCGAAGGGCTGGACCGAGCGCTTGGTCAGGGGTGATCGTGGCGGCATGAGCACTCACCCCGACACGCGGACCGAAGCCCTCGACGTGCGGCGCTTCTGGGAAGGGCTCGGGCTGCCCGGGCTCGTCGACGTGCACACGCACTTCATGCCGGAGCGGGTGCTGCGCAAGGTGTGGGCGTACTTCGACGCGCTCGGACCGCTGACCGGCGGGGTCGAGTGGCCGATCACGTACCGGAAGGAGGAGGGGGAGCGGGCCGCGCTGCTCCGGGAGTTCGGGGTGCGGGGCTTCACCGCCATGCTCTACCCGCACAAGCCGGGCATGGCCCGGTGGCTCAACGGCTGGGCGGCCGACTTCGCCCGCCGCACGCCGGACTGCCTGCACACCGCGACGCTGTTCCCCGAGCCGGGGGTCGCGGACTACGTCCGGGACGCCGTCGCGGCGGGGGCGCGGGTGTTCAAGGCGCATGTGCAGGTCGGGGCGTACGATCCGGCCGACGCGTCGCTGGACGAGGCCTGGGGGCTGCTCGCCGAGGCGGGCGTCCCGGTGGTGGTCCACTGCGGGTCCGGGCCCGCGCCCGGCAAGCACACCGGTCCCGGGCCGGTCGCGCGGGTGCTGGCCCGGCACCCCCGGCTCCGGCTGATCGTGGCGCATCTCGGGATGCCCGAGTACGAGGACTTCCTGGACCTCGCCGAGCGGTACGGGGAGGTGCGGCTGGACACCACGATGGCGTTCACCGACTTCAGCGAGCGCATGATGCCGTTCCCCCGGCGGGCCCTGCCCCGGCTGGCCGCCCTCGGCGACCGGGTGCTGCTCGGGTCGGACTTCCCCAACATCCCGTACCCGTACGCCCACCAGCTCCACGCGCTGGAGCGGCTGGGGCTCGGGGACGGGTGGCTGAGGGCGGTGTGCCACGACAACGCGGCCCGGCTCTTCGCCCTGCCCGACTGAGGCCCCTCACGTTTCTCAGCAAAAACACAGAGTGCCGAAAGAGTGCTCTCAGAGGCCGCCGACATCGTGTGCGGTATGACCACGATCTCGCCCCGGGGGCGCACCGAACTGCTGAGGCCGGACGGGAGCCCCGTCCGGGTGCTCGTGGTGGACGACGAGCAGTCGATCACCGAACTGCTGTCCATGGCCCTGCGGTACGAGGGCTGGCAGATCCGCAGCGCGGGGGACGGTCAGGACGCCCTCCGGGCCGCGCGCGAGTTCCGGCCCGACGCCGTCGTCCTGGACATGATGCTGCCGGACATGGACGGGCTGTCCGTCCTCGGGCGGCTGCGCCGCGAACTGCCCGACGTGCCCGTGCTGTTCCTGACCGCCAAGGACGCCGTCGAGGACCGCATCGCGGGGCTGACCGCCGGCGGGGACGACTACGTCACCAAGCCGTTCAGCCTGGAGGAGGTCGTCGCGCGGCTGCGCGGCCTGATCCGGCGCTCCGGGGCGGCCGACCGGAGGTCCGAGTCGATGCTGGTCGTCGGCGACCTCACCCTCGACGAGGACAGCCACGAGGTCACCCGGGCCGGGGAGTACATCCACCTCACCGCCACCGAGTTCGAGCTGCTGCGCTTCCTCATGCGCAACCCGCGGCGCGTGCTCAGCAAGGCGCAGATCCTCGACCGGGTCTGGTCGTACGACTTCGGCGGGCAGGCGAACGTCGTCGAGCTGTACATCTCGTACCTGCGCAAGAAGATCGACGCCGGACGGGATCCGATGATCCACACCCGGCGCGGCGCCGGGTACATGATCAAGCCCGCGGCGTGAGGACGGGGAGGCGGCGTCCGCAGACCCTGCGGACGCGGCTCGTGGTCACGTCCGTGGTGCTGATCGCCGTGGTGTGCGCGGTGATCGGCACCGTGACGACCCTGGCGCTGCGGTCGCACCTGTACGAGCAACTGGACGGGCAGCTGCACGAGATCGCGGACCGGGTGTCCGGCTTCGGGCCGCCGGGCGACCCCGAGGCCGGCGGCGGGGGCGAGGGCCCCCGGCGGACGGACCTCGACGAGTTCGTCACCCACGGACCGCAACCGCGCCGCACGATCGTCGCCGAGGTGCGGGACGGAGCCGTCGTCGACGCCAGGATCGGCGAGGAGTCCGACGAGAGCACCGACATCAGCGGCATGACGGCGGTCCCCCTCACCGCGACGCAGCGGGCCGCGCTGGGTTCCGCCCCCCGGGACGGCCGGGCGCACACCGTCGAGGTGCCCGGTCTGGGCGACTACCGCGTGGAGTACCGCGCCGGCGTCACCGGCGGCTACTACGCCGCCGTCCCGACCTCCGACGTCACCGGCACCGTCAGCACCCTGGTCCTCGTGGAGGCCAGCGTCACCGCGGCCGGCCTCGTCGCCGCCTCCCTGGCGGGGGCCGTCATCGTGGGCGTCGCCACCCGGCCCCTCCGCAAGGTCGCCGCCACCGCCGCCCGCGTCTCCGAAATCCCCCTGCACAGCGGCGAGGTGACCCTCGAGGAGCGGGTCCCGGAGTCCGAGTGCGATCCGCACACCGAGGTCGGCCGGGTCGGTGCCGCGCTGAACCGGATGCTCGACCACGTCCACGGCGCGCTGCACGCGCGCCAGGAGAGCGAGACGCGGGTGCGGCAGTTCGTCGCGGACGCCAGCCACGAGCTGCGCACGCCGCTCGCCTCCATCCGGGGGTACGCCGAACTCACCCGCAGGGGACGCGAGGACGTCGGCCCCGACACCCGGCACGCGCTGCGGCGGATCGAGTCCGAGGCGGGCCGGATGACCCTGCTGGTCGAGGACCTGCTGCTGCTCGCCCGCCTGGACGCCGGGCGGCCCCTGCGGTTCGAGGAGACGGACCTCGTGCCGCTCGTCGTGGACACCGTCAGCGACGCCCGCGCGGCCGGTCAGGACCACGTCTGGCGGCTGGAGCTGCCCGACGACCCCGCGCCGGTGCGCGCGGACGCCGCCCGGCTCCAGCAGGTGCTGGTCAACCTGCTGGGCAACGCCCGCACCCACACCCCGCCGGGGTCCACCGTCACCGCCCGGGTGCGCCGCAGCGGTCCCTGGCTGTGCGTGGACGTGGCGGACGACGGGCCGGGCATCGCGCCCGAACTGCTCCCGCACGTCTTCGAACGGTTCGCGCGCGGCGACTCGGCGCGCACCCGCGCCACCGGCTCCACCGGTCTCGGCCTGGCCATCGTGCAGGCCGTGGCGACCGCGCACGGCGGTGCCGTGACCGTCGACAGCCTGCCCGGCAGGACCGTGTTCACGCTCCACCTGCCCGCCGTGGAGCCCCCGTCGGCGCTCCTGACGCCCCCGCCGCCGCACTCACAGGCACGGCACAGCCTCACCACACGGGCGCGACAGGACGCCTGAGGAGAGTCGGTTCCATGCGAACCGATTCCTCTCCCGGCACCCTGCCGGCACGGGAGCACCTCCCGGCCGCCGGAGCCGGCACACCGGTCCTGGACGTAGTGATCCCCGTCCACAACGAGGAGAAGGACCTCCGGCCGTGCGTCCGCCGGCTGCACGAGCACCTCACCCGCACCTTCCCCTACGCCTTCCGCATCACGGTCGCCGACAACGCGTCCACGGACGGCACCCCGCACGTGGCCGGGCGGCTGGCGGAGGGGATGGCGGAGGTCAGGTCCGTCCGGCTGGAGCAGAAGGGACGCGGCCGGGCGCTGCGGACCGTCTGGTCGGCCTCGGACGCCCCCGTCCTCGCCTACATGGACGTGGACCTGTCCACCGACCTCAACGCGCTGCTGCCCCTGGTGGCCCCGCTGATCTCCGGCCACTCGGACCTCGCCATCGGCTCCCGGCTGAGCCGGAGTTCCCGGGTCGTGCGCGGCGCCAAGCGGGAGTTCATCAGCCGTTCCTACAACCTGATCCTGCGCGGTTCGCTCCAGGCGCGGTTCTCCGACGCGCAGTGCGGGTTCAAGGCGATCCGCCGTGACGTCGCCCAGGTGCTGCTGCCGCTGGTGGAGGACAGCGGCTGGTTCTTCGACACCGAGCTGCTGGTGCTCGCCGAGCGGGCCGGGCTGCGGATCCACGAGGTGCCGGTCGACTGGGTCGACGACCCCGACTCGACCGTGCACATCGTGCGGACGGCGACCGACGACCTCAAGGGCGTGTGGCGGGTGGGCCGGGCCCTCGCCACCGGTTCGCTCCCGCTGGACCGGCTCGCGCGTCCCTTCGGCGACGACCCGCGCGACCGGGACATCGAGGACGTGCCGCAGGGACTGGCCCGCCAGTTGGCCGGCTTCTGTGTCGTCGGGGCGCTGTCCACCCTCTTCTACCTGCTGCTCTACAGCGGCTTCAGGACCTTCACCGGCTCCCAGACCGCCAACGGGCTCGCCCTGCTGGTCTCGGCGGTCGCCAACACCGCCGCCAACCGGCGGCTCACCTTCCGGGTGCGGGGGCGCGGCGGCGCGATGCGGCACCAGGCGCAGGGGCTGGTCGTCCTCGGCATCGGCCTCGCCCTGACCAGCGGCTCGCTCGCCGCGCTGAACACGGCGACGGCCGAACCCGCCCACTCCACCGAGCTGGCGGTCCTGATCGCCGCCAACCTCGCGGCGACGGTGCTGCGGTTCCTGCTCTTCCGGGCGTGGGTGTTCCCCGAGCGCGGACCCGGCGAGGCGTACGCACCCACGGCTCCCACGGCATCCACGGCATCCACGGTGTGGCACCGGCCGCGGGACGCCCGGCCCCACGGGACCGAGGCGTTCCACGCTCCCGCGCCCGGCAGCTCCTGGCGGGACACCACCCCGCGCCTCCGGCCGGACGCGGAGCCGGCCCGCCCGGCGCTCCCGACCCGTCCGGCCCCTCCGCTCCGCCCTTCCGACAACGATCCGAACGATCCGGGGGACCCCCGATGACCGCGCAGCACGACCAGACGAGTTCCCCGGCGGATCCCGCCGCCTGGGGACCGCCCCGGACGGCACCCCGCCACCGCACCGACGCGTCCGCGCCGGGCCGGCCCGGCCGGTCCCCCGTCCGCGCCCTGTGGCGCGGCCGGCCCGAGGACCCCCGCTGGGCGCGCCCGTCCTTCCTCGGCCTGCTGCTGGTGACCGGTCTGCTCTACCTGTACGACCTGAACGCCTCCGGGTACGCCAACTCCTTCTACTCGGCGGCCGCCCAGGCGGGCAGCCAGTCCTGGAAGGCGTTCTTCTTCGGCTCGCTGGACGCGGCGAACGCCATCACCGTGGACAAGCCCCCGGCCTCGCTGTGGCCGACGGGGCTCTCCGTCAGGATCTTCGGCCTGAACTCCTGGGCGATCCTCGTGCCCGAGGTGCTCATGGGCGTCGGCACGGTCGCCGTCGTGCACGCGGCGGTGCGCCGCCGTTCCGGCCCGGCCGCCGCCCTGCTCGCGGGGGGCGTGCTCGCGCTCACCCCGGTCGCGGCGCTGATGTTCCGGTTCAACAACCCGGACGCGATGCTGGCGCTGCTGCTGTCCCTCGCCTGCCACCTCGTCGTCCGGGCCCTGGAGGACGGCCGGACGAAGTGGCTGGTGTGGGCCGGGGTCGCGATCGGCTTCGCCTTCCTCGCCAAGACGCTCCAGGCCTTCCTGGTCCTCCCGGCCCTCGCGGTCGCCTACGGGGCCTGCGCCCCGGTGAGGGTGGGCAGGCGGCTGGCGCAGCTTGCGCTGGCGGCCGTCGCGCTGGTCGTCTCCGGCGGCTGGTGGGTGGCGGTCGTCGAGCTGTGGCCGGCGTCCTCGCGCCCGTACGTCGGCGGTTCGCAGAACAACAGCTTCCTGGAGCTGACCTTCGGCTACAACGGCCTCGGCCGGCTCAACGGCGAGGAGACCGGCAGCGTCGGCGGCGGTGGCGGCATGGGCGGCGGCGGGCGGTGGGGCGAGACCGGCTGGGACCGGATGTTCGGCTCCGAGATCGGCGGCCAGATCTCCTGGCTGCTGCCCGCCGCGCTGATCCTGCTCGTCGCGGGCCTGGTCCTCACCCGCAGGGCCGTGCGGACCGACCCCGCCCGCGCCTCCTTCCTGGTGTGGGGCGGCGCGCTGCTGACGACCATGGTGGTCTTCAGCTTCATGGCGGGCATCTTCCACCAGTACTACACGGTGGCCCTCGCTCCCTACCTGGCGGCCGTGGTCGGCATGGGCGCGGCGGCCCTGTGGGAGAGGCGGCACGCGGCCGGGGCCGCGCTCACCCTGGCCGCCGCCGTCACGGCGACGGCGGCCTGGGGCTACGTGCTGCTGAACCGCACGCCCGACTACCTGCCGTGGCTGAAGTGGACGGTCCTGGCCGGCGGCCTGGTCGGCGCCCTCGGGATGGTCTTCGTGGCCGGGGTGGGGCGGCGGACGGCCCTCGCGGCGGCGGGGCTGAGCCTGGTGGCCGCGCTGGCCGGTCCGACGGCGTACACCCTGACCACCGTGCAGGAGGCGCACACCGGTTCGATCGTCACCGCCGGTCCGGCGGGGGCGGGCACGGGTGGCGGCGGTCCCGGTGGGGGCGGCGGCTTCCCCGGCGGGGGCCGGGGCCAGCAGGGCGGGCAGAGCCAGACCCCGCCCGGCGCGGGCGGCGACGGCACCGGTGGCCTCCCCGGCGGCGGACCCATGGGACAGGACGGCCAGGACGGCCAGGACGGCCAGGACGGCCAGGACGGCCGGGCCCCGGACGGGAACCGGCGGAACGCCTCCGGCGGCAACGCCGAGGCCGGCATGCCCGGCGGTCCCGGTGGGGGCGGCGGCACGGGCGGTCTCCTCGGCGGCGCGGACGTCGACTCCGAGGCGAGGGAACTGCTGGAGGCCGACGCCGACGACTACACCTGGGCCGCCGCGGCCGTCGGCGCCCAGAACGCCGCCAGCTACCAGCTCGCGACCGGCGAGCCCGTGATGGCGATCGGTGGTTTCAACGGCACCGACCCGTCCCCGACGCTCGCCCGGTTCAAGGAGTACGTGGAGGAGGGGAGGATCCACTACTTCGTCGCCGGCGGCGGCATGGGCGGGGGCGGCGACTCCGGCGCCCCCGCACAGATCGCGTCCTGGGTGGAGGAGAACTTCAAGGAGGTGACGACCGGTTCGGCCACCTTCTACGACCTCACGCAGAAGGACGACGGCTGACGGCCGCAGGCCGACGGCGGGCGAGGGCGGTGGCATCCGGCGCCACCGCCCTCACCCGTGTCCGGCCCCACTGTGTTGTACGCTGTATAGGAAGTGCTCTACGGTGTACAACATGACGACGTCCCCCCAGGAGCACACCCACGACCGGACCCCGGACCGCGAGCGGCGGTCCCGGTCGCCCCAGCAGCCCCCGGGCCACGCCCGGCGCTGGCTGATCCTCGGTGTCATCTGCCTCGCCCAGCTCACCGTGCTGCTGGACAACACCGTCCTGAACGTGGCGATCCCCTCGCTCACCCGGGAGATGGACGCGTCGACCGCCGACATCCAGTGGATGATCAACGCGTACTCCCTGGTGCAGTCGGGTCTGCTGCTCACCGCGGGCAACGCCGCCGACCGCTACGGCCGCAAGAGGATGCTGATCGTGGGCCTGGCCCTGTTCGGCGCGGGGTCGCTGGTGGCCGGACTGGCCGGGTCGTCCGGTCAGCTGATCGCGGCGCGGGCCGGCATGGGCGTCGGCGGCGCGCTGCTGCTGACCACGACCCTCGCCGTCGTGATGCAGATCTTCACGCCCGAGGAGCAGCCCAGGGCGATCGGCATCTGGAGCGCCGTCAACTCGCTCGGCTTCGCGGCCGGACCGCTGGTCGGCGGCTTCGTGCTGAACCACTTCTGGTGGGGCGCGATCTTCCTGATCAACCTGCCGGTCGTGGCCCTCGCCCTGGTCGCCGTCGTGGCCTGCGTCCCCGAGTCCGGGAACCGGCGGGGCGACCGTCCCGACCTGGTCGGCGCCGTGCTCTCCACCATCGGCATGGCGGCACTGGTCTACGCGATCATCTCGGGCCCCGAGCACGGCTGGGCGTCGGGCCGGGTGCCGGCCACGGCGGCCGCGGCCGTGGCGGTCCTCGGTGCCTTCGCGTACTGGGAGAGCCGGGTCCCCCACCCGATGCTCGACCTGCAGTTCTTCCGCAACCGCCGGTTCACGGGCGCGGTCGGCGGCCTGGTGCTGATCACCTTCGGCATGGGCGGCGCGCTCTTCCTGCTCACCCAGTACCTGCAGTTCGTCCTCGGCTACGGCCCCCTGGAGGCGGGCCTGCGCACCGCGCCGATGGCCCTGACCGTCGTCGCCCTCAACTTCACGGGCGTGGGCACGAAGTGGGCGCGGAGGATGGGCACCCCGGTCTCCATCGCCGTCGGCATGGCGATGATGGCGGGCGGGCTGGTGTCGGTCGCCACCCTCACCGAGCACGGCTACGCGGGCACCCTGCTCGGTCTGGTCCTGATCGGGGCGGGCACGGCGATCGGCAGCCCGGTGATGGCGCACGCGGTCATGAGCTCCATCCCCCGCGAGAAGGCGGGCGTCGGGGCCGGAATCAACGGCACCCTCGCCGAGTTCGGCAACGGGCTCGGGGTCGCCGTGCTGGGCGCGGTGCTCAACGCGCGGTTCGCGGCGCTGGTGCCGGTGGCGGCGACCTCGCTCCCGGTGGCGCTGGCCGCGGCGGACTCGGAGGGCGAGCGGACGCGCATCACCGACGCCTTCTCCTCCGGGCTGGAGACGAGTCTGCTGGTGGGGTCGGCGGCCGTGCTGCTCGGCGGGCTGATCGCGGCGGCGTTGCTGCACCGGGCGGACCGGGCGGACTCCGGGGGGAAGGCCTGACGCCGGGACCGTCCGGGCACGGAAGCGGGCCGTCTGCGCGCCCCCGACGGAAGTGCCTAGCATGAACCGGCGTCGGCGAGTCGAGGAAGGTGCGCCATGGTGAGGGCAGCCCAGCGGTCCGAGGGGGCGGCGCGGCACAGCGTCTGGCTGGAGGACAGGGCCCGCCGGGGCGGACGCGGCGGCGGGCAGCCGTCGGGACTGGACCGGGAGCGGATCACCGAGGTCACCGTCCGGCTGCTGGACGCCGAGGGCCTGGCCAAGTTCTCCATGCGGCGGCTCGCGGCCGAACTCGACGTGACGGCGATGTCCGTCTACTGGTACGTCGACACCAAGGACGACCTCCTCGAACTCGCCCTGGACCGGGCCTTCGGCGAGCTGGAGCTGCCCGACCCGGAGGCCGACGAGGACTGGCGCGACCAGTTGGGGGCGCTGGCCCGGCAGTACCGCTCCCTGCTGGTGCGGCACGCCTGGCTGTCGCCGCTGGCCGGCACCTACCTCAACATCGGGCCCAACGCGCTGGAGTTCTCCCGGGTCGTCCAGCGCGTCATCCGCAGGTCGGACCTGCCCGCGCACCGGGTGACCAGCGCGATCGCCGCCGTCTTCCAGTTCGTCTACGGCTACGGCACGATCGAGGGCCACTTCCTCGCCCGGGTGGCCGCGTCCGGGATGAGCGCGGACGAGTACTTCCGGCAGTCCATGCGGGAGGCGACCCGGGCACCGGACCCGCAGGCCGCGGAGGTCCTCGCCGAGTCCCGGCGGATCATGGCGGCCCGGGGCGGGGAGAACGTGTCGGAGATGCTGGAGCGGGACTTCGACTTCGCCCTGGAACTGCTCGTCGCGGGCATCGAGGCGATGGTCGAGCGGGGATGAGGCGTCAGCCGGTCACCAGCCGCGCCGGGAACCCGCCGGTCGCCACCGGGCCCCACCGCTCGGGGGTGATCCGGATGATCGACTTGCCCTGCCTGACCATCGCGGCCCGGTACTCGTCCCAGTCGGGGTGCTCCCCGGCGATGTTCCGGTAGTACTCCACCAGGGGTTCCACCGAGTCGGGCGCGTCCACGACCTCGGCGGTGCCGTCGACCTGCACCCAGGGCCCGTTCCACTCGTCGCTCAGGACGATCAGGCTCACCCGGGCGTCCCTCTTCGCGTTGCGGGTCTTGGCGCGCTCCGGGTACGTGGACACCACGATCCGGCCCGAGTCGTCGACCCCGCAGGTCAGCGGCGAGCCCTGGGGACCGCCGTCGGCCCGCCGGGTCAGCAGGATCGCGCGGTGCCGGGGCCGCACGAAGTCCAGCAACTCGTCGAGGGAGACACGGGTGTTCGTCGCGATGTTCGGTGCCATGACGCCAGCCTAGGCACATCGGGGCGGAACCCGGGCGGAACCGGGCCGCCCCCGCCCGTCGGTCCCCGCCCGTCGGTCCCCGGCGGGAGCGGCCCGGGGGACGACCACCGCGAGACCGCACGTCGCAGGTCCGGGCGTCACCTCGTGGCAAACGAACGGTTAGAGTTCTGTACGTCCTGTGCTCGCAGTCAGGAATGTGCTGCGGAGCTCTCCTGCGCACGGCCGTGTGGCCGTGCACGCCGAAGAGGTTCGTGGTGGCTGCGTCTGATTTTCCTGATATGCCCGGTTCTCCGGCCGGTGTCGACCTGGCGGAAGCACTGACGGCCGTGGCACGGCGGCTCCACGAGACGCCCACCCCGGACTCCACCCTGGACACCGCGGTCCGCCTCGCGGTGGACCTCGTGCCCGGTGCCGAGCACGCCGGCATCTCCCTCATCGAGCGGAACGACCGGCGCCGCACGCTCGCCTGGACCGACGAGGTCGTGCGCGCCGCCGAGGACGGCCACCCCACGGGGGAGCACCGGCCGTACTGGCAGCGTCTGTGGACCGCACCGGTGGCCGAGGTCGCGGACAGCGAGGGCGACGAGGGCGAGGAGGCCCTGGCCGAGCTGGGCCTGCGGTCCGTGCTGTCGCTGCGGCTGCGCGCCGACCGCCGCCGGCTGACCGTGCTCACCGCCTACGCCCGCAAGCCGCGCGCCTTCGACGAGACCGCGCTCAGGATCGGCCGGCTGTTCACCGCGCACGTCGGCATAGCCCTGGAGTCCGCCACCGTGCGCGAGCAGCTCACCGAGGCCATGCGCACCCGGGACCTGATCGGCCAGGCCACCGGCATCCTCATGGAGCGACTGGACATCGACGCGGCCGGGGCCTTCGACAGCCTGGTGAAGGCCTCGCAGCGGGAGAACGTGAAGCTGCGCGACCTCGCCCTCCGCATCGTCGACGCGCACAGCCCCCCCGACGCCCGGTGACCCGCCCGCGGGCGTGGGCGGCCGCCGACGGGACATCCGTACGGGCATGACTTCCGAGGCGTCCGACACGCTCGACCAGGCGATGGTGCGCAGCAGGGGACTCGACACGCTGCTGCGGGATCTGACCGACCGTGCGGTGCGGGAGGTGCCCGGCGCCGCCGCGTGCAGCGTCACGGTGCGCCGCGCCGACCGGCTGCTGACCCTCGCGGGCAGTGCGGGCCTGCCGAGCGGGCTCGACCAGCGGCAGTACGAGAACGGCTCGGGCCCCTGCGTGGCGGCCGCCGAGACCGGCACCGAACAGTACGCCCCCGACCTGACCGCCGAGACCCGCTGGCCCGCGTACACGCGGTACGCGCTGGCCACCGGGGTGCGCACGGTGCTGGCGGTCCCGCTGGACGTGCCGGGCGAGCCGGTCGCCGCGCTCAACCTCTACGGCGAGCGGCCCGGTGCGCTCGCCGCCGGACGGGACGCGGCCCGCGCCTTCGCGGCCCGGGCGGCGGACGTCGTCGCCCTCGCCCTGCACATGGAGCGCCGCCGGCAGTCCGCCGCCGACGTCCGCACCGCCCTGCTCTCGCGCAGCGTCATCGACCAGGCGATCGGCATCCTCATGGCCCGCGAGCGGATCGACGCGGGCCGGGCCCTGGAGCGGCTGCGTCGCGTCTCGCAGGACCGGAACGTCAAACTCCGGGATCTGTGCGCCCAGGTGGTGGCGCGCACCGCGAACGGGCCCTCACGCGGCCGGCAGTGACGCCCCCCGCACCGCCTGGACGTCCAGCTCCACCCTGAGCGTCGTGCCGATGGCCGCGATGCCCGCCTGGAGGACCTGGTTGTAGTTCATCGCGAAGTCCTCGCGCCTCAGTTCGGCCGTGGCGCGGAACGCGGCCCGCGTGCCGCCCCACGGGTCGGGTCCGGTGCCGAGGTAGGACAGGTCCAGGTCGACGGGTCGGACGACACCGCGCATCGTCAGCTCGCCGCGGACCGTCCAGCGGTCGGAGCCGGCCTCGGTCAGGCCGGTGGACCGGTAGGTGATCTCGGGGTACCGCTCGACGTCCAGGAAGTCCGCCGACCGCAGGTGGGCGTCGCGCATGCCGTTGCCGGTGTCGATGGAGGCCGCCCGGATCACCGCCTCCACCCGGGACCCGGCGACGTCGTCCGGTGCGATCTCCAGCGCGGCGGAGAAGTCGGTGAACCGGCCGCGCACGCTGGAGATGCCCAGGTGCCGGGCGACGGCGGCCACGCTCGAGTGCGCGGGGTCCACGGTCCACGGCCCGGGCGGCGGCAGTTCGGTGCCGCCCTGCCGGGCCAGGGTGACCGTCCCGATCTCGGCCTTCCCGCTCGCGGTGACGATCGCGCTGGCGGCGGCGGGCGCGTAGCCGACGGCGGTGACGACGACCGTGTACGCCCCCGGCGCCAGCCCGGTGGCGTCCCGGACGGCACCCTCGGTGTCCGTCCCGGCCCGCAGCACCTGCGTGCCGGTCGCGTCGGTCACCGTGACGACCGCGTGCGACACGGCCCACCCGTCCCGGGTACGGATCCTCGCGGTCAGTGGCATCCCGTTTTCTCCCTGCAGAGGATTACAGATCGGTCGGATGGGGACCGGCCCGCGGCGGGGCGCGTCTCCGCTACAGGACGCGCTCGCCCGCCACGGGCCGGGGTCCGGCTACTCGCCCGGGTGGGCGAGTTCGATGTCGTGGCCGTCGGCTCCGCCCGCGGCGAGCGTCACCGTGGTGGCCACCGGCGGGTAGCCCGTGGCGATGACGGTGTACTCGCCGCCGTCCAGGTCGGCGAAGGCGTACGCCCCGTCCGCACCGGTCGTCGCCGTGCCGACCACGTTGCCCGCCGCGTCGACCAGGGTCACCCGGGCGTCGGCCAGCGGCCCGTGCGGGGCGCGGACCACGCCCTGGACCCGGGCGCCGGTCTCCAGCTCGACCTCGAGCCGGGTCACCCCGCCGCCGCCCACCTCGACGGGCAGTGCGCGCGGCCGGTACCCGAGGGCGTTCACCGCGACGGTCACCGCGCCCGGCACCAGCTCGGTGAAGGAGAACTCGCCCTGCTCACCGGTGTTCCCGGTGGCCAGCAGGTCCCCGCGCACATCGGTGACGATCACCATCGCGTCCGGCACCGGCAGCCCGCTGCCGGCGGCCCGGACCAGGCCGGTCAGGCCGCTGGTCCCGCCGAGCAGGATGTCGTAGGAGACGGGCTCGTCGTTCACCACGATCGTGGACGCCTGCGGCTGGTGGCCGTCGGCGGAGGCGATCAGGACGTACGCCCCGGTCCCGGGCGCGTCCACCGCGTAGGAGCCGTCGGCCTGCGCCACCGACCGGCCCAGCTGGCGCCCGGCCAGCGAGATCAGCGTGACGGCGGCCTGCGGGACCGGGGCGGACTCGGCGCCGCGGACGAAGCCGCGCACCGGGATGCCGCCGCCGGCGGACCCCTCCGGGCGGGCGGGCGTGGCGACGGCGGACAGCGGCCGGGTGGCCGTCTCCCGGTCCGCGGCCTCGGTGTCCGCGCCGGGGGAGAACCGGTCCGGGGCCTCCTCGGCGGCCGGAGCGGTGGCCGCGGCGGCGGCCGGAGTCGCGGCCGGTGTTCCGGCCGGGGCCTCGGCCGGGGCCTCGGCCGGGGCCCCGGTGGCCTGGGCCTCGGTGGCCTGGGCCAGGGCGCCCGCGGTGCGCAGCGGGACCTCCTTGATGAACAGGGTCACCAGGAAGCCGAGGAGGGCGATCGGCGCGACGTACAGGAAGATGTCGGCGATGCCGTGCCCGTAGGCGCTCTCCAGCCAGGTGCGGATGGCCGGGGGCAGCAGGTCCATGTCGGGGATCGCACCGCCGCCGGAGGCCTGGGCGGCCGCCGCCCGGTCCTTCGGGCCGAGCGTGTCGATGGTGTCCGCGGCGTAGTGGCTGATCCGGGAGGACATCACGGAACCGAGCACCGAGACGCCCACCGCACCGCCGAGCGACCGGAAGAAGGTCACGACGGAGGACGCGGCGCCCAGGTCGCTCGGGGCCACCTGGTTCTGCGTGCAGAGCACCAGGTTCTGCATCATCATGCCGACGCCGAGACCCATCAGCGCCATGAAGAGCGCGATGCGCCAGTACGGGGTGTCGTAGCGCATGGTGCCCATCAGGCCCAGGCCGGCCGTCAGCAGCACGCCGCCGACCAGCAGCCAGCTCTTCCACCTCCCGGTCTTGGTGATGACCAGGCCGGAGACCGTGGACGACACGAACAGGCCGCCGATCATCGGGATCGTCATGACGCCCGACATGGTCGGGGACTGGCCCCGCGCCAGCTGGAAGTACTGGCTGAAGTAGACCGTGCCCGCGAACATCGCGATGCCGACGAACAGCGAGGCGAGCGAGGCCAGGGTGATGGTGCGGTTGCGGAACAGGCGCAGCGGGATGATCGGCTCGGCGGCCCTGGTCTCGACGAGGACGAAGACCAGTGCCAGCACGACCGAGCCGCCGACCATGGCGCCGGTCTGCCAGGACATCCAGTCGTACTTGTCGTCGGCGAAGGTCACCCAGACGAGCAGCAGGCAGACGGCCGCGGTGACGAAGAAGGCACCGGCCCAGTCGACCTTGACCTTGCGCTTGACCACCGGCAGGTCCAGCGTCTTCTGCAGCACGACCAGCGCGATCACCGCGAACGGCACGCCGACGTAGAGGCACCAGCGCCAGCCGAGCCAGCTGGTGTCGGTGATGACGCCGCCGAGCAGCGGGCCGCCGACGGTCGCGACGGCGAAGGTCGCGCCCAGGTAGCCGGAGTAGCGCCCGCGCTCGCGCGGGGAGATCATCGCGGCCATGATGATCTGCGCCAGGGCGGACAGACCGCCGGCGCCCAGGCCCTGGATGACCCGGGCCGTGATCAGCGTGCCGGGGTTGTGCGCCATGCCGGCCACCACGGACCCGATGACGAAGACCACCAGGGCTATCTGGACCAGGGCCTTCTTGCTGACCAGGTCGGCGAGCTTGCCCCACAGGGGGGTGGAGGCCGTCATCGCCAGCAGCGAGGCGGTGACGACCCAGGTGTAGGCGCTCTGGCCGCCGCCGAGGTCGGAGACGATCTCGGGCAGGGCGTTGGTGACGATGGTGGAGGACAGGATCGCGGCGAACATGCCGAGCAGCAGGCCCGACAGAGCCTCCATGATCTGCCGGTGCGTCATCGGAGCATGGCCTTCGGAGGAGCCTCCCCCGTGCTTGGCATGAGCCCGCACACCGGCTGGTGTGGTCGTTGCCATGGACTTCCTTCTCTTACGTGTCTGCGGGTGTACGGGTGGTCCGTTCGAGTGCGGGAGGCGCCGGGCGGGGCGGCGGGGGAGCCGGGCGGGTCGTGGCCCGGCCCTCGCCGAAGCTGTCCCTGAGCCGGGCCATGAGCTGGGTGAGCCGGCCGATCTCCTCGTCCGGCCAGTCGCCCAGGCGCTCGGCGAGCAGCTGCGTGGTCCGCCGGAACAGCTCGTCGAGCTGCTCCTGGCCGGCGGGGGTGAGGCGCAGGATGCGGGAGCGCTTGTCGGCGGGGTCGGGGGAGCGTTCGATCCAGCCGCGCTCGGCCAGGTGGGTGACGTGGCGGCTGGTGACCGACAGATCCACGGAGAGCAGTTCGGCGAGCTTGCTCATGCGCATGTCGCCGTGGCGGCCGAGCAGGGCCAGCGCGGCGGCGGAGCCGCTGTGGCAGTCGGCCGGCATGATCCGGCTCATCTCCCGCTTCACCACGCCGAACGCGCTGAGCTGCCGGACCAACTCCTCGTACTGCGTCCGCTCGGCCATGGCACCTCCTGTTTGTTGCTTAGGGCAACGATAGAAGTGGATGGTTGCTACAGGCAATAAAAAGAGGGCGGTGTGGAACAAAAACTTGGCAAAGGCAAGTAATCGCAAGAGTAAACATGCAGGTGAGCCGCGTTCCCCCGGCAGGAGAGCCGTCCTGCCGGGCTCCCGGCCCACGCCGCCGGGGACTGCCCGCCCCTCCGTCTCGCCCGTGCGGGACCGGAGCGGACGGTGCCGTCCGTGTGGGGGGCGCCGGGTCGGGTCGTGGCCGACCCGCTCCGCCGTGTCGGGAGGCCGGCTGTCCGGACCCCCGGGTGGCGGCGTCGGGCGGGCCGTCCGGCTCCGGGGGCGTGGGGACGTGTCCGTGCTTCCCGGAGGTGTCCGTTCCCGCACGGCGAGTCCGCCGCACCGCCCCCGCCCTCCGGCGCGTCCGGTCGTCAACCCCGTGTGCCCGCCCCCACTTGGGCCCTCCGTCGGGGATTCGCTAGGGTCTCGGGGCATGGCTAACACCCAGGGCCCGCAGGGCAACCACGACCCCGCCGGCAGCACCCAGATGTTCCGCGCGTTCGTCGACGAGGCCCCGCAGGGCCGGCAGGCCGCCGCTTCGGGCGGTGGGCCGCGGCTCGGCCTGATCGTCGGCGTCGTCGTCGCCGTGGCGATCGTCGCGGCGGTGGCCTGGCTCGCGCTGAAGTAACCGCTGGAACGACCGGACGACACACGGCGGCCGCCGTTGCGCCCACACGGGGAGGCGCCCCGGCGGCCCGATGCCGCTCCCGAGGTCGTGCCTCAGTCCGAGATGAGGCCCTCCCGCAGCTGGGCCAGGGTCCGGGTCAGCAGCCGCGAGACGTGCATCTGGGAGATGCCGACCTCCTCGCCGATCTGCGACTGGGTCATGTTGGCGAAGAAGCGCAGCATGATGATCCGCCGCTCGCGGGGCGGCAGCTTGGCCAGCAGGGGCTTGAGCGACTCCCGGTACTCCACGCCCTCCAGCGCCGTGTCCTCGTAGCCGAGCCGGTCCGCGAGCGATCCCTCGCCGCCGTCGTCCTCGGGTGCCGGGGAGTCCAGCGAGGAGGCGGTGTAGGCGTTGCCGACCGCGAGGCCGTCGACCACGTCCTCCTCCGACACGCCCAACGCGGCGGCCAGTTCGGTGACCGTGGGGGAGCGGTCCAGCTTCTGGGAGAGCTCGTCGCTGGTCTTCGTCAGCGCCAGGCGCAGTTCCTGCAGCCGGCGCGGCACCCGCACCGACCACGACGTGTCGCGGAAGAACCGCTTGATCTCGCCGACCACCGTCGGCATCGCGAACGTCGGGAACTCCACGCCCCGTTCGCAGTCGAAGCGGTCGATCGCCTTGATCAGCCCGATGGTGCCGACCTGGACGATGTCCTCCATCGGCTCGTTGCGGGAGCGGAAGCGGGCCGCCGCGTACCGCACCAGCGGGAGGTTGAGTTCGATCAGGGTGTCCCGGACGTAGGCACGCTCCGGGCTGTCCTCGTCGAGGACGGCGAGTCGCAGGAACAGGGAGCGGGACAGGGTGCGGGTGTCGAGGGCCGCCGTGTCCGGAAGCTCCGGAGCGGGCGTGGCCGGGAGGGCCGGGCCCTCGTCGATGGGGCCGAGTGCGTCGAGAGCATGGGGAGCTGTCTCGCTCTCCGCGAGCGTGAGCACCTTCGAGCTGCCCTGTTCTGCGGACATGCCACCCCCTTTGGGTCGCGGGACGGTCGTGGCGGACGTCCCCGTCTGAGGAACGCAGCCATCACCTGGAATACCGGCGCCGGGGCTCCGGCAAACGCGCTTCCCGCAGAATGTCACATGTCGGCAACGCGCTGTAGTGACATGTCGACATCCGAGATGCGAATCAGCCCTGGAAACAGGGGGTCTGACGTCCTTTCAGCCCAGAAACACACAGAACAGCACTGGTGAGCGATACGCTCGTACAGGTTACGCGTCGATCCTGTTTGCGGATCGCAGCCGTTGGAAGCTACGCGCCAGTAGCCGGGACACGTGCATCTGCGAGACGCCGAGCTCCGCACTGATCTGAGACTGGGTGAGGTTGCTGTAGTACCGCAGCAGCAGGATGCGCTGCTCCCGCTCGGGCAGTTGGACGAGCAGGTGCCGGACGAGGTCGCGGTGCTCGACGCCGTCCAGGGCGGGGTCCTCGTAGCCGAGCCGGTCCAGCAGCCCCGGCATGCCGTCGCCCTCCTGCGCGGCCTCCAGCGAGGTGGCGTGGTACGAGCGGCCGGCCTCGATGCAGGACAGCACCTCCTCCTCGGTGATGCGCAGCCGCTCGGCGATCTCCGCGGTCGACGGGGAGCGTCCGAAGGCGGTCGTCAGGTCCTCGGTCGCGCCGCTGACCTGCACCCACAGTTCGTGCAGCCGGCGCGGTACGTGGACGGTGCGGACGTTGTCGCGGAAGTACCGCTTGATCTCGCCGACCACCGTCGGCATCGCGAACGTCGGGAACTGCACGCCCCGGTCCGGGTCGAACCGGTCGATGGCGTTGATGAGCCCGATGGTGCCGACCTGGACGACGTCCTCCATCGGCTCGTTGCGGGAGCGGAAGCGGGCGGCGGCGTAGCGGACCAGGGGGAGGTTGGCCTCGATGAGGGCCGCGCGCACGCGGGCGTGCTCCGGCGTGCCCGGCTCCAGCTCCTTGAGCTGGCCGAAGAGCACCTGGGTCAGGGCCCGGGTGTCGGCGCCGCGGCGCCTGGCCTGGGTCGGGGGCGGGTCCGGGTGCCGGGCGGCGGCAGGGTCCTGCACCGCGTCCCGCGCCGGTTCCGGTGACCGGGCCGGGGGCGAAGCCGGGGCCGGGTTCTGGCCGGACTCCTGGTCCTGGGGCGGCGCAGTACGGGCCGACACGGTCAACGCCACCTCTTCATCGGTCCACTCGTCCGTCAACTCGTCCGTCAAAAAGCGGTCATAGCATCACAAGACATGCTCACTGTGTGCAAGCACCGCATATTCCGTGTTGAGGAACAACAGGGACGTAAGGTGCGTGCGAAACGTGCGTAAGACATAGGAAAGCCCCCCGCCGTCGCGGCGGAGGGCTCCGGGGCGCGGAGAGTCAGAATTCGTAGTCGGCGATCACCCACGTGGCGAACTCGCGCCACAGTCCGACGCCCGCCTGGTGCTCCGGGTGCTCCACGTACCGGCGCAGGGCCTCGGCGTCCTCGAACGCCGAGTTGATGGCGAAGTCGTAGGCGATGGGACGGTCGCTGATGTTCCAGGCGCACTCCCAGAAGCGGATCTCCGGGATCTTGCCGTCGAGCGAACGGAAGGCCTCCACGCCCTCGACGACCCGCGGGTCGTCCCGCTCGACGCCCTCGTTCAGCCTGAAGAGCACCAGGTGGCGGATCATCACTCTCCTCCGTTGGCGAGCCAGGTCATGAAGTCGCCGATGGCCTTCGCGGCGTCCGATATGCCCTCGAACCCTATCTGGACGTAGTCGGCCGCCCTGGCCGGGTCCGTGATGATCACGTACAGCGCGAAGACCACGAGGACGTAGACGGCGGCCTTCTTCGCGTTCACCGCCATCGCGGCCCTCCCCTGTCCCTGGTGTGCGCCGGTGTCACACGCGCATCGAGCGGGCCCCATGATCGCACGAAGGGCCCCGTCTGACGACGGGGCCCTTCACCAGCGGTAGCGGAGGGATTTGAACCCTCGGTGACTTGCGCCACACTCGCTTTCGAGGCGAGCTCCTTCGGCCGCTCGGACACGCTACCGAGGGAGACCTTACAGCACGGGGGGGCGTGGTTCGAAATCGGTATTCACCGCTCGCGGAAGAACTCCGTGAGCAGCCGGGCGCACTCCCCGGCGAGCACGCCCTCGATCACCTCGGGCCGGTGGTTGAGCCGCCGGTCGCGCAGGAGGTCCCAGAGGGAGCCGGCCGCGCCCGCCTTCTCGTCGCGCGCGCCGTAGACGACCCGGTCCACCCGCGCCTGCTGGATCGCGCCCGCGCACATCGTGCACGGCTCCAGCGTCACCACGAGGGTGCAGCCCGCCAGCCGCCACTCCCCGAGCTCCGCGGCGGCCCGCCGGACGGCGAGCACCTCGGCGTGCGCCGTGGGGTCGCCGCCGGCCTCGCGCTCGTTGTGGCCGCGGGCCAGCACGGTGGTGCCGTCCGGGGCCAGGACGACGGCCCCGACGGGAACGTCCCCGCCCCGGACGGCCCGTCCGGCCTCGTCCAGGGCGAGTCGCATCGCGGGCCGCCAGGGATCGCGCACCGGATCCGGCGGCCCCGGTGCGGTCTGCACGGTCAGCGGACGGTCTCCAGGACCTCGGAGGCGCCCAGGGCCTCCGCGATCTCGCTGAGGGCGTCCTCGGTCATCGAACGCAACTCCTTCTCGCTCACGCCCAGGTCCTCCAGGACCTGCGCGTCACCGACCGGTCCGTGCGGCACGGCGTCGGCGGAGCCGGCGGCCGCGCCGGCGTCGGCGTCCTCGTCGTCGGAATCGCCGTCCTCCGTGCCGTCGAGGTCCAGGGCGTCCAGGTCGGCGCCGTCGTCCCCGGGCTCACGGCCCAGCAGCTCGTCGGTGAGCAGGATCTCGCCGTAGCTGCTGCGAGCGGCGGCGGCGGCGTCGGAGACGTAGATCCGGGGATCCTCCTCGCCGTCCACGCGGACGACGCCGAACCAGCCGTTCTCCTGCTCGATCAGCACGAGCACCGTGTCCTCGTCGGGAGAGGCTTCCCGGGCCAGGTCGGCCAGATCCGACAGGGTTTCCACATCGTCGAGCTCCGTGTCGCTCGCTTCCCACCCGTCTTCGGTGCGCGCGAGCAGTGCGGCGAAGTACACCGTGACTCTCCCACTGGTCATAGGCGTGCCGGTTGGGGGTCCCCCCGGCGGAGGCTGCGGGCGGAGTGCTCCTGGAGAGTCCCGCCCACTCGGAATCGTGGCAGAAACAAGGCCATCAGGGGACGTCTTCGGCTCCCTGTGTCCGGCAGTTTCGACCGCAGGTCGCCGAGTGCGCCCGTGAAGGACTCACCAGCGCACTCGTTGCCGCCACGTGCGGATCGTACGCGGCTTTACCCGCCGTTCCCGCGCGGCCACTTCGGGAACACGCGGGCGCGCCGCGATCTTCCCGTGCGCGCGCCGCGCACGCGCGGTCCGCACCACCGGCCCGCACCGGCGGTCCCCGCCGCCGGTAAGGGCCACCGGAACGGACCACCGGCGCGGACCGTCGGCACGGCGTTCACCGGCACGGCGTTCATCCGGGCCGCCTACCAGCGGAAGGTCCGCATGCGCATCGCGTGGCGCAGCCGGGCCGCCTTGGCGCGGCGCGGCTGGACCCGGTCGCGCAGGGCACGGGCCTCGGCGAGTTCGCGCAGGAACCGGGCGCGCCTCCGCCGCCGCTCGGCCTCCGTCTCGGCCGGGCCGGGCCTCTCCCGCGGCGACGGATCGTCTCGGTACTCCTGCTCAGGCATCGGTTCACCACCCCAGTCCGTCCCTCCCACTTTCCCCCGGACGGGCGGTTTGACGCCAGCGAACGAGTGACCGGTGGGTTCTGCGGCTTGCCGTGCGCGCGGACGCCGGGCCTCCCGGGCCCGGTTACTGTTGAGCACATGCGTCTCCACGTCGTCGACCACCCCCTGGTCGCCCACAAGCTCACCACGCTGCGCGACCAGCGCACCGACTCCGCGACCTTCCGCCGTCTCGCCGACGAGCTGGTCACCCTGCTCGCCTACGAGGCCACGCGTGACGTGCGCACCGAGCAGGTCGACATCCGGACGCCGGTGGAGCGGACCACGGGTGTGAAGCTGTCCCACCCGCGCCCGCTGGTGGTGCCGATCCTGCGGGCCGGTCTCGGCATGCTGGACGGCATGGTCCGGCTGCTGCCGACCGCCGAGGTGGGCTTCCTCGGCATGATCCGCAACGAGGAGACGCTGCAGGCCTCGACGTACGCCACCCGGATGCCGGAGGACCTCTCCGGGCGTCAGGTGTACGTCCTGGACCCGATGCTCGCCACCGGCGGCACGCTGGTCGCGGCGATCCGGGAGCTGATCGAGCGCGGCGCGGACGACGTGACCGCCGTGGTGCTGCTGGCCGCGCCGGAGGGCGTCGAGGTCATGGAGCGCGAGCTGGCCGGCACCCCGGTGACGGTCGTGACGGCGTCGGTCGACGAGCGCCTCAACGAGCAGGGCTACATCGTGCCGGGCCTCGGCGACGCCGGGGACCGGATGTACGGGGCGGCCGAGTAGTCCCGGACGCCCCGTCCCCCGTTCCCGCTCAGCAGCCCTTCTTCGAGGCGGGCGCCGGCTCGGGCTCGGCCAGTGCGGCCAGGGCCCGGTCGGCGTCCGCCTTCTTCGTCAGGCTCCGGAACCCGTCGCCGATGATGAGGTCGACCTCGTTCCCCTTGCGGGCGGCGTCGGTGCGGCGTTCGGCGCCGGCGAGCTGGGCGCCGAGCACCGGCAGCGAGGTGTCGAGGGCGGAGGCGGGCCCGAGCAGCACACCGGTGCCCTTGACCTTCTTGTCGTAGTCCTCGGACGCGTTGGCGACCTCGCCGATCCGGAAACCGCGCTTCTTCAGCTCGTCGGCGGTCTTCTGGGCGAGACCGCCGCGGGTGGTGGCGTTGAGGACGTTGACCGTGATCGTGCCGGGCTCGGGGAGGGCCTTCGGGGCGGCCGCGGGGCTCGCCCTGACGGCGCAGGACGCCTTGGTGCCGGTCGCGGAGACGGAGGCGGGGTCGTCGCCTCCGGTGAACACGTCGATGAGCTGCAGCGTGCCCCAGCCGGCTCCGCCGAGCACGGCGACGGAGGCGACGGTGAGGACCACGAGCCGGCCGCGCCGCCGGGGCCGGCGCATCCGCGGGTACCTGTCACCCGTGATCCGGTACTGGCCGCCCATGCCAGGGGGAGTGAGCATGCTCATGAGCGCAGCGTAGTGCGCCCGGACGGCCGTGCCTACCGGATGATCATCCGACTGTGTGCAGTCCGACCCGAAAGGGTCAAACCGGGCCGGGGCAGGGCGCGGGCGGAACGCCGGGAGGACGCCGGAGGGGCGTCCGGGCGGTGTCAGTCCAGCTCGAGGACGCGGGCGTGCAGCACCTGTCGCTGCTGGAGCGCCGCCCGCACCGCGCGGTGCAGCCCGTCCTCCAGGTACAGGTCGCCCTGCCACTTCACGACGTGCGCGAAGAGGTCGCCGTAGAAGGTCGAGTCCTCGGCGAGGAGCGTCTCGAGGTCGAGCTGCTGCTTGGTCGTCACGAGCTGATCGAGGCGGACCGGGCGCGGCGCGACGTCCGCCCACTGCCGGGTGCTTTCCCGGCCGTGGTCGGGGTACGGCCGGCCGTTTCCGATGCGCTTGAAGATCACACGGAAAGCCTACCGGTCAAGACGTTCCGGGCGCAGCCGTGGCGCCGGAGTACGACGCCGAAAAAACACCCGGCCGCGCCGGCGCCGCGTCGCGGCTCAGCTCGCGCGCCAGTACCCCAGCGCGTGCATCCGCTGCTTGGGCACGCCCAGCTCCTTGCGGACGAACGCCGACAGCGCCCGCGTGGTCGCCGTGTCGCAGGCGATCCAGACGTACGGGTCGGGGCCGGCCCGCAGCAGCTCGGGCAGGTCGGCCCGCACCCGCTCGACCAGCGCCGCCCCGGCGCCCCGGCGGGGCACCTCGCGCACCTCGTGCCGCTCCGGATCGGCCCGCCAGGGCAGCCCGTCGAGCGTGCCCTCGAACCAGACGGTCGCCGGAACGGACCCCAGCGCGTCCAGCAGGGAGTTGATCGCCGGCAGCGAGGCGGGGTCGCCGACCACGAGGACGTGCGAGGGGGCGGGGCGGGGCTCCTCGAACCCCGTGCCCTGCACGGTCGCCTCGATGGTGTCCCCGGGCTCCGCCGCCCGCGCCCAGTCGCTGGCGCACCCCTCGTGCAGCGCGAACTCGAGACTGAAGGTGCCGGCCCCGGGGTCCGGGTCCACCAGGGTGTACGCCCGCTGGTGCGGCCTGCCCGCGTTGTCGAACCACAGCCGCACCCACATCGTCGGGTGGACGCCGGTCGCCGCCAGCAGCCCGCCGTCGGTGAAGTGCACCCGGCGGTAGTCGGCGGTGACGTCCTCGGCGCCCGTCACGGTGAACTCGAAGTCCTTCGCGCGCAGCAGTCTGAGGACCGCGCCCTCCCAACCCCGCCCCTGCCCCATCGCGTCTTCACCCTTCGCGTACGATTCCGCCACGATTACTTAGGGGAGCCTAACCTAAAGGGAAATGAGGGCACAGTGGCCGGCGAGATCTTTCGGGACGCCTGGGGGATCCCCCACCTGCGCGCGGACGACGCGAACGGGCTCGCACGGCTCCAGGGCCGGGTCACCGCCCTCGACCGGGCCTGGCAGCTGGAGGTGGAACGGCACCGCGCGCAGGGCACCTCGGCGTCCTTCCTCGGTTCCGGGGCCCTGCCCTGGGACCGCTTCGCCCGCCGCGCCCGCCTGGCCGACACGGCCCGCCGCTGCTGGGACGCACTGGAGCGGACGGACCCGGAGACGGCCGACTGGGTCCGGGCCTACACGGCGGGCGTCAACGAGGGGCTGAGCGCCGCCACCGCCCCCGAGTTCGCCCGCGCGGCCCTCGCCCCCGGCCGCTGGGAGCCCTGGACCCCCCTCGCGGTCTGGCTCTCCACCCACATCCTCTTCGCCGGCTTCCCCGCCAAGCTGTGGCGCGAGCACGTCGCCGCCCACCTCGGCGCGGACGCCGTCGGCCTGTTCGCCACCGACGGCCCCGGCACCTCGGGCAGCAACGGCTGGCTGGTCGCCGGGGAGCGCACGGTCACCGGTCGGGCGGTCATCGCCGGGGACCCGCACCGCTTCATCGAGGACCCCGGCGTCTACCAGCAGATCCGCCTGGCCTGCCCGGAGTTCGACGTCGTCGGCCTCGCCGTGCCCGGCGTCCCCGGCATCGCCCACTTCGGCCACACCGGCACGGTCGCCTGGGCCATCACCAACGCCATGGCCGACTACCAGGACCTCTACCGGGAGCGGCTGCGGCGCACCGGTGGGGGTACCCCCTGCTCGAGCGGAGCCGGGAGCTTGGGGGACGGCGTGGAGGCGCTCGGCCCGGACGGGGAGTGGCACCGGGCCGCCCGGCACACCGAGACCGTCGAGGTGGCGGGCGGGGAACCGGTCGAGGTCGAGGTCGTCGAGACCGACCGCGGCCCGGTCGTCATCGGCGGCCCCGAGGGCCTCGACGACGGCGTGCCCGCGCCCGGCGAACCCCCGCTCGCCGTCGCCCTGCGCCACCCGCCCCGCGTCACCGGCGACCTCGGCTTCTCCGCCCTGCTGCCGCTGCTGCGGGCGCGCCGGGCCGCCGACGTGGACCGGGCCGTCGACCGGTGGGCCGAACCGGTCAACGTGGTGATGGCCGCCGACACCGAGGGCGGCACCCTGCACCGGGTGGCCGGCCGGGTCCCGGTGCGCTCCGCGGCCAACCTGACCCGCCTGGTGCCGGCCTGGGAGCCCGGTCACGAGTGGCGGGGCTGGCACGAGCCGCCGCGCGCCGGACTGACCGACGGGGTCGCCGTGATGGCGAACCAGCGCGGCCCCGCGGCCCCGCTCGGCGTCGAGTTCGCCCCGCCGCACCGCGCCGACCGCATCGCCGAGCTGCTCGCGGTGCGGCACCGCTGGTCCGCCGCCGACATGTCCGCGATCCACACGGACACCCACCTCGCCTCCGCCGCCGCCCTCCTGGACCACCTCGCCGCCCTCGACGGCCCGGACCTGAGCGCCCCGGCCGCCGCCCTGCGCGACCGCCTGCTGCGCTGGGACCGCCGCATGGACGCGGACAGCGCCGACGCGGCCGCCTTCGCGGCGGTGCGCGGCGCGGTCGTACGGCACCTCGCGGCGCACCCCGCGTTCGCCGCGACGGCCGCGCCGCCCGCGTACCCGGAGGTCTTCCGGCCCTGGCTCGCTCTGGTCCCGCGCATCGGATACGCCCTCGAACACCTCCTCACCGCGAAGGAGCTGTTCGGCGTCGACCGCCCGGCGGCCGTGCGCGCGGCCCTGGAGGAGGTGGCCGCCCGGCCGCCCGCCGGGACCTGGGGCGACACCCACCGCCTGGTCCCCTGGCGGGCCCTGCCCCCGACGACGCCGTACGACGAACCCGGGCTGTCCGGCGACCACGACTGCGTGCTGTGCACCTCCCCCGTGCCCGGCCTCACCGACCTCGCCGCGCGCGGCCCGGCCGCCCGGTACGTCTGGGACCTGGCCCGGCGCGAGGACAGCCGCTGGGTGGTGCCGTTCGGCGCCTCGGGCGTCCCCGGATCACCGCACCACCGCGACCAGCAGCCCCTGTGGCTCGCGGGGGACCTGGTCCCGGTCGTCACCGACTGGGACCGGCTGCACAAGGAAACAGAGGAGACCGATGTCTGACCCGTACGCCTCCCGTCCGTCCGTCCACGAGCAGGTGGTCGACGGCTTCGGTTCCGTGCGCGTCCTGCCGCTGGACGCGGCGGCCGACGCCCCCCTGCTGCACCGCTGGGTGAGCGAGGAACGCGCCGCCTTCTGGGGCATGAACGGCCTCACCGAGGAGCGGGTCGCCGAGATCTACGCCCACATGGACACGCTCGACACGCACCACGCGTACCTGGTCCTCAAGGACGGCACACCGGCCGCACTGCTCCAGACCTACGAGCCGGGGGCCGACCGGGTCGGCGAGTGCTACCCCGTGGAACCCGGTGACATCGGCGTCCACCTGCTGATCGCCCCCGCCGCGCCCGGCGAGGAGCGTTCCGGCTGGACCGGCGGGCTGGCGGCCGCCATCGTCACGTACGTCCTGCTGGTCCTGGACCGCGAGCGCGTGGTGGTCGACCCCGACGTGGCCAACGAGAAGGCGGTCGCCCGCTTCGTGAGGCAGGGCTTCACCGCCGGTCCCGAGGTCGTGCTGCCGGAGGTCGACCTGCCCGACGTGTACCTCCCGGAGAAGAAGGCCCGGCTCGCCTTCCTCACCCGCGAGGCGGTCTTCGGCGGGTGACCCCCCGGGCCCGCGGGAGTAGCCTGCGGCGGGTGACCCCCGACGACCTCGTCGCCCACTACGGACTGGAGCCGCTCCCCCGCGAGGGAGGGCGGTTCCGGCAGACCTGGGCGGGTCCCGGGCGGCCCGACGGCCGCCCCGAGGGCACCGCCGTCGTGGTCCTGCTCACCGACGGGCCGGACGACTTCTCCGCCCTGCACCGCCTGCCCGCCGACGAGGTCTGGCACTTCTACCTCGGCGACCCGCTCCAGATGCTCCTCCTCGCCCCCGACGGCACCGCCCGCACCCCCGTCCTGGGCCCGGACGTCCTCGGCGGCCAGCACGTCCAGCTCACCGTGCCCGCCGGCACCTGGATGGGTGCGCGGGTGGCGGCGGGCGGCGCCTGGACGCTCTTCGGCTGCACCATGGCGCCCGGGTTCACCTACGAGGGCTACGAGCACGGGGACGCGGCGGAGCTGACGGCGCGCCACCCGGACCAGGTGGACCGGATCGTGGCACTGTGCCGCCCGTGAGCCGGGCGGGCCGGCCGGGACTGCTGGAAGGACAGGTCGCCCTGGTCACCGGGGCGGGCGGCGGCGTCGGCCGGGGCATCGCCCTGCGGTTCGCCGAGGAGGGCGCCGCGGTCGCGCTGCACTGCCGTACGGCGGTCGACGCCGCCCGGGAAGCGGCGGACCGCGTCCGGGAGGCGGGCGGCGAGGCCGTCGTCCTGCGCGCCGACCTGACCGACGAGGACGCCTGCCACCGCCTGGTGTCGGAGGCGGCCCGGTGGGGCGGGGGCCGGCTGACCGCGCTGGTCAACTGCGCCGGGGTGCAGCCGGTCCGGGAGCTCGCCGGGATGACGGCGGCCGAGTGGCGCACGGTCGTGGACACCAACCTCACCGGCGTCTTCGCCTGCACCCAGGCGGCGGCGGAGCTCATGCGGCCGGCGGGCGGCGGGTCGATCACCCACATCGCCTCGGTCGAGGCGCACCGTCCGGCGCCGGGCCACGCCCACTACTGCGCGTCCAAGGCGGCCGTGGTGATGCACGCCCGCGCGGCGGCCCTGGAGTACGGCCCGTGGGGGATCCGCGTCAACACCGTCTCGCCCGGCCTGATCGAGCGGGAGGGGCTGGAGGACGCCTGGCCGGAGGGCGTGCGCCGCTGGCGGCGGGCGTCCGCCGTGGGCCGGCTCGGCCGCCCGGAGGACGTCGGCGACGCCTGCGTGTTCCTGGCCTCCCGGCTCGCGTCCTGGGTGACGGGCCACGACCTGGTGGTGGACGGAGGGGTCTCGGCCCGGCCGACCTGGTGAGCCGCGCGGTGAGCACGCCGGGCCCCGCATCCGTACGTAACCCGGAGCCGGATTGCCGGGAGGCGGGTACGACGTGGAGCGACGGCGCAGCGGGGCGGCGGCGGACGGGGGCCGGTGGGCCGGGGCGGCGGCGGACGGGGGCCGGCGGGCCGGGGTCACGGGCCGCGGAGCCCGGCGGCTGGTGCTGCTGGGTGCCGTGCTGGTCCTGCTCCTCCTCGGCGGCGCGGCCCCGGCGAGCGCCCACGCCGCGCTGCGCGGCAGCGACCCCGAGGACGGAAGCGTCGTCGCGTCCGCCCCACGGCACGTCACCCTGACCTTCACGGAGTCCGTCGGTCTGCTCGAGGACTCCTTCCGCGTCTACGGCCCCGACAACCGCCGGGTGAGCCTGGGCGAGCCGCGGCACGCGGACGGCGCCTCCGACACCGCCCGGGTCGGCCTGCCCGGCGGGCTCGCCGAGGGCACCTACACGGTGGCCTGGCGGGTGGTCTCCGCCGACAGCCACCCGGTCTCCGGAGCCTTCACCTTCTCCGTCGGCAAGCCCTCGCCCACCGCGCCGGCGGTGCCCGCGGAGCGGGCCGGGCACCCGGTCACCACGAGCCTCTACGACACCGCCCGCCATCTCGCGTACATCGCCGCCGCCCTGCTCATCGGCACGGCGGCGTTCGCGGCCCTGTGCCGGCCGCCGGACCCGGCCCCGCTGCGGCTGCCGCTGCTCACCGGCTGGTGGACGCTGCTGACGGCCACGGTGGTCCTCCTCGTCCTGCGCGCCCCGTACGAGGCCGGGACGGCACCGGGCACCGCCCTCGACGCCTCCGCGGCCGCCCGCACCCTCGCCGGCCGCCCGGGGACCGCCCTGCTGACCCGGCTGGCGCTGCTCCTGCTGACGGCGGCGGCGCTCCTGTGGGCCTCCCGCCGCCGTGCGCCGGGACCGGACCGGGTGTCCCGCGCGCACCTGGCGGCGGGCGCCGCCTTGTCCGTCGGCCTCGCCCTGACCTGGGCGGCGGCCGAGCACGCCTCCGCCGGGATCCAGGTCCCGCTGGCGATGACGTCGTCCGTGCTGCACCTGCTGGCGACGGCGTGCTGGCTCGGCGGTCTGACGGCCCTGCTCCTCACCCTGTACCGGGCGAGGACCCCGCCGCCCGCCACCACGGTCGCCCGCTTCTCCCGCCTGGCCTTCGCCTCGGTGACCGTCCTCGTCGTCACCGGCGTCTACCAGTCCTGGCGCGGCCTCGGCTCCTGGGCCGCGCTCACGGAGACGTCGTACGGCAGGACCCTGACCGTCAAACTCGTCGTGACGGCCGGCCTGTTGCTGGTGGCGGGGCTCTCCCGCCGCTGGACGGCACGCCTGGTGACGGCGGAGGCGCCGGTGGCGGTGGCGGAGCGGGTGCCGGAGCCGGTGGGAGCGGCGGGACCGGCAGGACCGGCGGGGGCGGCAGGAGGGGGCCCGGAGGCCGGGCGCCGGGACACGGACCCCGGTGAACAGCCGTCACCGCCGGACGGGCCGCACGACCCGGACGGACCGGACCGCCGCCGTCGGGCCCTGCGGCTGTCCGTGCTGGTCGAAGTGGCCGTGGGCATCGTGGTGTTGCTGGTCACGACGGTGCTGACCGGCACCCTCCCCGCCCGCGCCGAGGCCGAGGCCGCCGGGGCGGGTCCGGTGGCCGGTCTCCCCGGGGCGTCGGTGGTCACGATCCCCTACGACGTCGGCGTCCCCGGCGGCACGGGCCGGGTGCAGATCACGCTGGACCCGGGCCGGGTGGGCGAGAACGGCGTCCAGGCGGTGGTCTTCGGCGCCGACGGCAGCCTGAGGATCATCCCGGAGCTGAGGCTGTCCTTCACCCTCGCCGCGAGGGACATCGGGCCCATCGACGCCGGGCTGACCGACCGGGGCGGCTACTGGGCCACCAGCGACCTCGACCTGCCCCTCGAGGGCACCTGGACGATGAAGGCGACGATCAGGGTGTCCGAACTGGACCAGGTGAGCGAGTCGCGGCAGGTGCGGATCACCCGCTGAGGGACCACCCGCTGACGGATCACCCGCTGACGGACCGCCCGGCGGCGGACCACCCGTCGACGGGCCGCCCGTCGACGGGCCGCCCGAGCAGTCCGCTCATGAGCTCGGCGGCCCGCACGGAGGCGTCCCCGCAGCACGTGTTGAACAGCACGTGCACCTGCTCGACCCGATCGGCCAGCCGGCGCAACCTCGGCACCCACGACCCGAGTTCGTCCGCCCCGTACGCGTACCGGAACCGGTCCTCCTTGCTGCCCGTGCCCCAGGCGCCGCTGCGCCCGTGGAACCGCACCACGGACAGGCGGGGCGAGGTGACGGGCGTGACCGGCGGTACGGACGAGGGCAGTGACTGCACCATGTCGACGCCGACGGCGGCCATCGAGCACCGGGCGAGCAGCGCGGACGTGGCCTCGGCGCGCCCCGCCTCCCACCACGAGGGGTGCCGGAACTCCACGGCGAGGGGCCAGCCGGCGGCCCGCCGCGCGCACTCCTCCAGGGCCTCCTCGGCCCGCGCGCCGGCCTTGAACCACGGCGGGAACTGGAACAGCACGCTCCCCAGCCGCCCGCTCCGGCGCAGCGGCCCGATCCCCTCGGCGAACCGCGCCCACACCTCGTCCAGCACCGCCGGGTCGCGCGCGTCGGGCGGCAGCCCGCCGGGCATCGCCGCACTCCGTGTGGGATGCCCGGTCAGCAGGGAGAACGCCTTGACGTCGAACACGAACCCGTCGGGGGTCCGCTCCACCCACAGCCGGCTGTTCCGCTCGGAGGGCAGGGCGTAGTACGACGCGTCGACCTCCACGACGGGAAACCGTTCCGCGTAGTACCGCAGCCGCCCCTCGGCGTCCCGCCGTCCCGCCGGGTACCAGCCGCTGCCGACCAGGGCCCGGTCGGTCCACGAACAGGTGCCCACGAGGATGTCGCCCATGGGACGCGGTTACCCGCCGAGCCGCTCCGCAGACGGGGCGTCGTCAGCCGAGGGCGTGGAGGAGCTCGTGGCACGCCTGCTCGCACGAGCGGCAGGCCTCGGCGCACAGACGGCAGTGCTCGTGCCGGTCGGCGTGCAGGGAGCACTCGTCGGCGCAGGCCCTGCAGGCGGTGGCGCACGCGGTGAGGATCGCGCGGGTGACGTTGGCGTCGTAGCCGGTGTGCCGGGACAGGACGGCGGCGGTGGCGTTGCAGACGTCGGCGCAGTCCATGTCGGTGCGGATGCACTTGGCGAGGTCTCCGACCATGCCCTCGGACAGACAGGCGTCCGCGCACGCCGTGCACGCCTGGGCGCAGGCGACGCACTCCTCGATGCACCGGGTGAGTTTGTCGCGGTCCACCTGCCCCAGGTCGGCCGGGTAGGTCGCGAGCATGTCCCTGACGGTCGTCGTCATCGGTCGCCTCCTCGGATCGGCGGATCCGGCGCCGAGGGGCGGGGCGGCCGGGGTGGCCGCGCCTCGTCCGCTCTCGGCTCTCGACCCCTCCCGGGTTGGCCCGACCGGGGAACGCAAACACGTCCGGGGCGCCCCGGATCCCTCCGCGGCGCCCCGGACGCGAGGTCCGGTCCGGTGCTCAGTGGTGGTGGGCGTGGACGACGGCGTGGCCCTTGCCGCGGCCGATCATCCACTTGTTGACCGGGGTGGTGACCAGGAAGGCGACCACGAACCCGCCGAGCAGGGCCGACCAGAACAGCCCGTCGGACAGGTGGGCGTCCATCGCGCCCGGGGTGAGGGCGATGATGCCGTTGTCGACGAACTCCATCACCGCGATCGAGACGGTGTCGGCGGCCAGCGCCACCTTGATCGCGGACTTGAGGTCCAGGCCCGCCCGGACCACCGCGAACAGGGTGAACGAGTAGCCGAACAGGAACGCCAGCGCGATCGCCAGGACCATGGTGGGCACGTTGCCCCACAGCAGCGCGGTGCCGATGACCATGCCGAGGATCTCGCCGATGGCGCAGCCGGTCAGGCAGTGCAGGGTCGCCTTCACCGCCGTGGACCACGAAGCCCCGGGGCGGGCGCCGTGGGTGCCGTGATGCGCCGCGTGGCCGGCGTGACCGTGGCTCTCGTGACCTGCGTGATTTCCGTGGGCGGCGTGGTCCTGCGCGGTCCCGCCGTGATGACCGGTGTGCTCCATGACCTTCATCCCCTGTCCCGTCCGGCATGACCCACCGAGGGCTCCATCTGTCCTCAATGTATACCCCCCAGGGGTATGTGTCCAGAGTGGTGGGCCCCGTCGTCGCTGTGCACCACCCGGTCCGGCCCCCTACGCCGGCGGGCGGCGCTGAGCGCGACCGGAACCGCACCGCCGGGGCTCGGTTCCCGCTCATCCCCTGCGCCGAGCTCCGAGCAGTCCCCCGGGGCCGTACGCCGCCCGAAGGCCGGAACGGCCGGTCCCGCTGCGGGAGACCGCCACGAGCGGTGCCGGCTCGTCGGCGACCGCTGTCCGGTGCTGCTGCAGCGCGGCGAGGTCGTGGCCGCCGGACGCGGCGTTCTCCAGCCACCTGACCGAGCCGGCGGTCATGCTCCGAGTCCGGCCGATCCGCTCGGCGATCACCGGCCCCGGCGGGTCCGGCCGCTGTTCCGGCAGCACGCGGATCCGCGGCTCGACCGCGTCGACGATCGCGCCCTTCGGCGCCCGCCGCCACCGGTCCGCCTTCCGGCCGTCGACGGGTCGGAGGAGATCGACTCGGGTGCCGGTCCGACGTCCCGCGTCAGGCCCTCCGTCCTCGGCGGGGCCTCCGTGTGGATCGACGGTGCGTCCGATCCGCCTGTGTCACCCTCGCTACGATGAGTCGTCTGACGGATCGGGGGAACCGTGGAGGATGCGCGCCTCAGTGAACTGATCGCCCGCGTGAGGAAGTTCACCGGAACCGGCGACCCGCGGTGGGTGCTCGGCGACGATGCCCTGGCCCTCGCGGTGGAGCTCTTCGACCCGCTCGGTGGGCATCCCGAGGAGGCCGGTCCCGACGTCCTGCACGCCCTTGCCCGGTTCTACCGGGCTCGTTCCGCGGCGCACACGGACGACGCCCGTGCGGCCGGGGACCGCGAGACAGCCATGAGGGCGTACGGCCTGCTCTTCCTGGTCGATCGCCGGCGCGTGCCGCGTTCGCTGTGGCCCCTGCTCGTGAAAGAGACCGGGTACGACCCGTGGAGCGACCCGCTGGAGCACGCGGCGGATCTGATCGCCGACGGGGAGGAAAGAGGCGACGCCGCCGCCCTCGACCAGGCCGTCGGTCTGATCAGGGGCGTTGCTGACAGCTCTGACACCACGTACCGGGACGTCCTGCACGCCCTCGCGCTCCAACAGCGAGCGGCTCTCCCCGGCCGTCCCCCGGCGGAACGGAACGCCGACGCCGACGCAGCGGTGGAGTTGCTGGCGCGGACCGCCGCGCATCCGGAGCCGTCGGCCCGGGGGCGCGCGAAGCGCCTGACGGCCTACGCCGATGCCCTCGTACGGCGCTTCGAGGTCGCGGGGGACGAAGGAGATCTCGTTCAGGCCGAGAGGACGTACCGGCAGGCTCTCGTGGACGCCGCCGGGGACACCTCCGTGTACGCGAGTGCAGCAGGCAAACTCGGTGCGGCACTCGGCCGTCGCGCGGATGCGCGGGCGAAGGCGGCGGGGGACGAGGACGGTGTCATGGCCGTGCTCCGCGAGGCGGTGGGGTGGCTGCGTGAGGCGGTCGACCTGACGGACGGGGCCGGGGGCGAGGTTCACCTGGCCAACCTGAGCACCGTGATGAGCGCTCTCCTCGAGTGCACTTCGCGTGCCAGGAGGGCCGGCAGGGCCGACGGGGACGCGCAGCCCGGCGGCCCCGTCGCAGCCGGAGGCGGCGCAGCGCCCGGTCCGGACGATCCCGAGGTCCGTCGACAGGCGCGCGCTCTGGGCGGTCTCGCCTCACAGCTCACGGCACGGGTCGTGACCGAGGACGAAGCCGTACGCCGGGTGCGGGACCAGTCCCTCGTGCTCTCCGAGGCCGCCCTGCTGACCGTGGTGGGAAAGGCCTTACGCCACGTAGCGGACGGCCGCCCGCGCGACGCTGTGCCGGCGCTGACCCTCGCGCTGGAGGCCGCGCGCCCCCGTTGGGCCGCCAGGCCGGGAACGCCCTGGTGGCGGGCGGCCGACGCCTACGTCGAGGCAGGACGGCTCGCACTGGTCGACATGGCCGACGGACTGCTCTTCCGGCGCGCCTGCGCCGTGGCGGACGAACAGATCGCCGTGCTGCGCGACAGCGGCCGGGCCGAGGACGTCGCCGAACTGGCGGAGACACTGTTCGTCGCGGGACTGCTGCGCCTCAGCCCGTATGTGGGGAACACGTCAGGGCTGACCTTCGAGTCGGCCCACGACCTGTGGCGCGACCGCCGGGCTCGGCACCGCTCGGTCCACCCCGACGATTCCGCCGCACCGGATACCGCGGAGATGCCTCCGCCTGCGGTCGCCGTCGAGGAGGCGATCCTGTTTCTGCGCGAGGCCGTTGCCCTGTCGCGGGGGCACCGGCGTGGTCGTGTTCTCAAAGCGCTGGCCGAGGCCCTGTCCGTGCTGGCCGGTCTCCGGCAGGAATCGCACGACGAGGAGATCCGGGCGGCCGTCCGTGAGGCGTTCGACGTGCTGGACCCGGTCGCGGACCCCCTCACCCATCTGTACCTGCTGAGAGTGTTGTGTCGCCTGGGCGAGCTCTCGCTGCCCGCCGACCTCCAGGACGTGCTGCCCCTGCCGCTGGCCGACGTCCGGGACCGGCAGGGAACGCGGGAGGCGGCGAGCATCTTCGCGGAGGCACTCACGCTCGCCGAAGAGGCCGGCCGGCCCGACCTGGAGCTGCGGCTGATCGAGAGCGCCGACCACGAACTGCCGGACCTGCCGGGGGACTCCTACCGCCGGCGCCGCTGGACCAGCGAGGTGCACTGCCTGACGGACAACCGCCTGCGCTGCTCCCCGGAACCACTTCCGGTTCCGGTGGAGAAGACCGCGGGACACCTCCGCACCGTCGCCGACCGGGACGGCTGGTCCGCCGAGCAGCGCGCGGCGACCTTCATCCATCTCGCGGCGCACGCCCACGAGAACGGCGAGGAGCAGATCGGCCGCACTCTCGTGGCCCAGGCGTGGGAGCTGGCTCCGGAGCTGTGCGGGCGGCACCAGCCGGCGCTCGACTATCTCGGCGGCACGCTGGCGTACAAGGCCGGACTGCGCATGTCGGCGGCGGAACAACATGTCCCCGCCGCCCACCACTTCGCCGACGCGCTCGCCGCCTACGCCATGTGCGGCCAGACCGACATGGCACTGAACAGCCTCGATGCCGCGCTGCAGGATGTGCTCGCAGCCGACGAGAGCAGCGCCGCGGAGGCCGCGGCGGCACTGATCCCGGCCGCCGTCCGGCTGCGCGGCGGCATCGACGAGGTCGTCGGCTGGAAGCTGCGGGACCTGTACCAGCAACTGGCCACCACGGTGTCCGGCCCCCTCATCCCGTACGCCCTGATGCTGACCCTGCATCAAGCCGCCAAGGGATGCGACTTCACGGTCGTCACCGGACGTCCCGGCCCGTTCACCCCCTCCGCACCCCTCGCGCGGCTGCTGGCCCGTGTCAGGGCGGACGAGTCGCGGCTGCCCGGACCACCGGGCGAGCCCGAACTGCCGGCCCCTGTCGAGGCGATGCTCTTCTACGTGGGCACCGGTGAGTCGGAGCCCGGCAGCGACATCGGGACGAAGCACCGCAACACGCAGCGCGCCGCGGACCGGTGGATCAGCCGGGAACTCCTCGCCTCCGCCTCTGCGGGCGGCATTCCGATGATGTTCCCCGACGAGTTGCAGGCGCTGCTGACCGAGGACACGGTGCTGCTCTCGCTGTATCTGGGCCACACCCGCCGGGACGGCACCGAAGGGCCGGTGACCTCGCTGTCCGGCATGGCGGTGACTCGCGAGGACATGGCGCACCACACCATGCTCCTGCCCGACTTCGAAGCCGGACTCATCCGCTTCACGCGCGCCGGACACCGTCTCTCCGCCCACCCGCTGGCCTTTCACGTCGCCGACCTGCGGCAGGCCGTCGTCGCGGACCCGCTGCACCGGCCGGTGAGCCGTGACGCGGAAAGACAGCTCAAGGGCGACAGCGTCCGCTACCTGGCGGGCTTCACCGAGTCACTGGACAGCTGGCGGGCTCGGGGAAAGCGGCACCTGTGCATCTGGCCCAACGGCCCGCTGCACTACCTCCCGTACCACCTGCTGGAGGTCGACGGCCGTTCCCTCGCCGATGACTGGACCGTCACCCAGGTGCCCAGCCTGGGCTTCCTGCGGACACCGGCGCCCGGCGCGCACCGTCCGCCCTCGCGCAATCTGGTGGCCTTCGCGTCCGCGGCCGGCGGAGTCCCGCACGGCCTTGTCGCTCAGAACTCCCTGGAAACGCACGCCACCCAGGTCGCCACGGCGATGGGGGGTCACGCGGTGCTGGGAGCCGCGGCGACCCCACGGCGACTGCTCGGCGAACTCGCCGACGCGCGGTATGCCCATGTGGCCGCGCACGGCGCGCACAACAGCTGGGCACCGTGGTACCAGTGTCTGTTCCTGTCACCGGACGCGGACAACGACGGCCGTGTCTTCGCCCATGACGTCCTTCAAGCCGACCTGCGGGGCGTCGAACTCGTCACGATGAGTTCCTGCGAATCCGCCCTGGGCCGGTTCGACGCCAATGACAACCTGCGCGGTCTGCCCGCCGCCTTCCTGGCCGCCGGCGCCTCGGCCGTCATCGGATGCCTGTGGCCGGTCCACCCACAGGTGGCCACGGAGTTCTTCGGGACGCTCTACGGGTTCCTTGCACGGAGCCCGGACCGGCGGGCCGCTTTCCGCGCCGCGCAGTCGGCCGTCCGCGCCCGCCACCCGGCCCTCCGGGACTGGGGCTCGTTCTGCTTCATCGGCGACTGGCGCCATCCGGACACGAACCACGGAGCTGCCTTGTGACCCATCTGGAACTGCCCCTGACACCGCTGCACGAGATCGACCTGGTGGAGGTGCCCCGGCTGCAGTCGCCCGCCCCGCGGCAGCGCATCGAGGGGCGGGTGTCGCTCAGCACCGCCGTCGTCCACCCGCTGACGCCGGAGGAGGCGGCTGGAGACGAAACGGAGTGGCTCGGCTTCCTGACCGCCGAGGCGCCGCACAGCGACTACCTCCTCCTCAGCCTCACGTGCGCCTTCCGCCCGCCGGCGAACGGCGATCCCTTCGCCGACGCCTCCGTCGGCGTGCTTCTGGAATCCCCGGGGGAGCCTGCGGACCGACAGCCGATCGCGTGGTCGATCTCCCCCAAGAAGCGCTCCCACCCGGTGGAGCGTTCCACCACCATCGGACTGAGCGCCAAGCTCGCGATCGTCGAGTCCACGCTCGAAGTCACTCCGGCGCAGGGCCGGGAGGAACTCTTCGTCGTCGGCATGGGCGAAAGGGACAGTGACCCGGAGTGGAGGGTCAAGGCGACCAGCCGGCACCCCCTGATCGGCGACGAGACCTTCACCGTGATCGTCAAGGCCGCCGCCGGCGCGCCCGCCCAGGCCCACCTGACGGTGGCGGCCACCGTCCAGCACCGCCGCTTCGGCCTGATCCCCTACCGCGCAGACCTCCCCGCCACCTTGCGAACCATCGACCTGCGCCGCCGGTCCGACTCGCAGGACGGAGGCACGGCGGCTGCCTCGCGCACGGGCGGCACCTGAGGCCGAGCGCGATCAGCGCCTCACACCGGTCCGGACGACAACGAACCGCGGGCTGCTGCCCCGGGGTTTCCTGGAGCGGGTGACGGGAGCCGAACTCGCGCCCTCGGTCCGGGAAGCTCAGGTCATCCGGGGCCTGCTCTGAGGCCGGCCTGCGGCTGAGCGGTGTCGGCGCGTGGTGCGAGGCCGGCCGGTTCCCCGGTCGATCGGGCACGGCTGGGGCACGGACACCTTGGCCGGCGCGTGCCGTACGAAGCAGCCCCCACCGCACCGAGAGCACGGTCCTCATGGACCCGGCGACCGAGCTGTGCGGACTGATCAAGTCTCTGTCACGCGAGGACGGGGTCCTCGGCCGCGCGTTCACCGTGTCCGACGGATCCGTCCCTGAGACGTGCCGAGCCGAAAGCCCCGACCCACCACGGGCCGGGGCTTTCGGCTGCCCGGACGAGCGGATGTGGGGCCTACAGGATCGAAAGCTGTGTCCCTGCGGCTGTCAGCGGGTGACGGCCACGAGCACGGCCATCAGCGCCACCATCGCCGCAACGCTGCTCACCGCGGTTTGGACCGGCGCCGTCAGCGTGGGACGCGAGAACACCAGCACACCGAGCGCCGAGGCCAGGAGCAGCGTCAGAACGGCGACCACTACGACGAGCACGAGCACGATCAGGGTCATCAGGAAACATCCTTCGGGTAGGCGTGCGACCCGCACGCACGAAGCGGAGCGCATGTGCTCCACCTCTTCCGTGGACTGCGGGGGTCCCCGACAGCACGGCGAGAATGAACGATGTGGGGGTTAGCGCCGCAACCCCTGCCTGAGCTGCATCTTTGTTCTTCAGCCGCACCGATCCGCAGGGCCTTGCACCCTCGGACGGTTAGGTGCGCAACCCTCGGGTCGACGTCCTTCCGCATCCGAATGCGGCGTGCCTGCGCGTTGGCCGGCCATGCTCCAGCCCTTGTTGGTAACAGGCGGACGTGATCGAACTCGCTGGGCGCGGGAGAGACCGCTCTGCGTGCGCCGAGGTCGTCAGAGGTGACCGTCAGCAGGAGCCGGGGAGCTCCTGGACGCGAGCTCAGCACCTGTTCCGGGACCAACTGAGGCGGACAACGTCGAAGGGCCCCACCGCGAACGGTGGGGCCCTTCGACAACGTGCCCGGTGAGGCACTGGCGGAGGATACGAGATTCGAACTCGTGAGGGGTTGCCCCCAACACGCTTTCCAAGCGTGCGCCCTAGGCCTCTAGGCGAATCCTCCGCCGGAAACATTACATGACCGAGAGGAGTGCTCGCGAACTCGTTCCCTCCCCTCCGTATGAGGTAGCCTCTCCGTAGCCCCTCACGCGGCGCTATCTGACTGAACTCCCCCAGGGCCGGAAGGCAGCAAGGGTAGGTCGGCTCTGGCGGGTGCGTGGGGGGCGCTTGCGTTCCCGCCCCGCCCGCGCGCGGGGCTCCGCGGGCGGGACCGACTGTCGGTGGGCGCCTATAACCTCGTAGGCGTGTCGTCTCTCGCGCTGTACCGCCGCTATCGCCCGGAGTCGTTCGCCGAGGTCATCGGGCAGGAGCATGTCACCGACCCGTTGCAGCAGGCGCTGCGGAACAACCGGGTCAATCACGCGTACCTGTTCAGCGGCCCGCGCGGATGCGGCAAGACGACCAGCGCGCGGATCCTCGCCCGCTGCCTGAACTGCGAGAAGGGCCCCACGCCGACGCCGTGCGGCGAGTGCCAGTCCTGCCAGGACCTCGCGCGCAACGGCCCCGGTTCGATCGACGTCATCGAGATCGACGCCGCTTCCCACGGTGGTGTGGACGACGCCCGTGACCTGCGCGAGAAGGCGTTCTTTGGACCCGCCCGCAGCCGTTACAAGATCTACATCATCGACGAGGCCCACATGGTCACGTCGGCCGGTTTCAACGCGCTGCTCAAGGTCGTCGAGGAGCCCCCGGAGCACCTGAAGTTCATCTTCGCCACCACCGAGCCCGAGAAGGTCATCGGGACGATCCGGTCGCGGACCCACCACTACCCGTTCCGGCTCGTCCCGCCCGGCACCCTGCGGGACTACCTCGGTGAGGTGTGCCACAAGGAGGACATCCCCGTCGAGGAGGGCGTGCTGCCGCTCGTCGTGCGGGCCGGCGCCGGGTCCGTGCGTGACTCGATGTCCGTCATGGACCAGCTGCTCGCCGGCGCCGGGGAGGAGGGCGTGACGTACGCCATGGCCACCTCCCTGCTCGGGTACACGGACGGCTCGCTGCTCGACTCCGTGGTGGAGGCCTTCGCGACCGGTGACGGGGCCGCCGCCTTCGAGGTCGTCGACCGGGTGATCGAGGGGGGCAACGACCCGCGGCGGTTCGTCGCCGACCTGCTGGAGCGGCTGCGGGACCTGGTGATCCTCGCCGCCGTCCCGGACGCCGCCGAGAAGGGGCTCATCGACGCCCCCGCCGACGTCATCGAGCGGATGCAGGCCCAGGCCGGCACCTTCGGCGCCGCCGAGCTCAGCCGCGCCGCCGACCTCGTCAACGAGGGGCTCACCGAGATGCGCGGCGCCACCTCGCCCCGCCTCCAGCTCGAGCTGATCTGCGCCCGCGTGCTGCTCCCCGCCGCCTACGGCGACGAGCGCTCGGTCATGGCCCGGCTGGACCGGATCGAGCGCGGCGCGAACTTCTCGGCGGGCGGCGGCGCGGGCATGCCCGCCATGGGGTACGTGCCCGGACCGGACGTCCACGGGGGAGCGGCGGCCGGTCCGGCGCAGGGCCACGCCCCGGTTCCGCCGGGAGGCGGTCCCGCCGCCGCCCGGGCCGCGGTGCGGACTCCGGGGGGCGGACCCGGTGGCGCGCCCGCCCCGGCCCCGGCCGCGGCTTCCGCCCCGTCCGCTCCCGCCCCGTCCGCTCCCGCTCCCGTGCCCGCTCCGGCTCCGGCGCAGGCTCCGCCCCCGGCGGCCGCGCCGAGCGCCCCCGCGCCACCCGCCCCCGGCGCCTGGCCCACCGCCGCCTCCGCCGGCAGCGGCGGCCGTCGGCCCGGCGGCTGGCCCACGGCCGCCCCGGCGGGCGGCGGGCCGTCCCCGGCCGCGCCGGGCGCCCCCGCGCCCCAGACGGCTTCCGCGCCCGCGCCGTCCGCGCCCGCGCCGTCCGCGCCCGCGCCGTCCGCGCCCGCGCCGTCCGCGCCCGCGCCGTCCGCGCCCGCGCCGTCCGCGCCCGCGCCCTCGGGCGGCGGTGGCCTCGACCCCCGCATGCTCTGGCCGAACATCCTGGAAGCGGTCAAGAACCGCCGCCGCTTCACCTGGATCCTGCTCAGCCAGAACGCCCAGGTGACCGCGTTCGACGGCACGACCCTCCAGCTCGGCTTCGTGAACGCCGGCGCGCGGGACAACTTCCTCAGCAGCGGCAGCGAGGACGTCCTGCGTCAGGCGCTGGCCGAGCAGTTCAACGTCCAGTGGAAGATCGAGGCGATCGTCGACCCGTCCGGCGGCGGTGCGGTGGCACCCGCCCCGGCCGGCCCTCCCGGCGGCCGTCACGGCGGCGGGTACGGCGGCACCGGAGCCGGAGCCGGTCAGCGCCCGGCCCCCGCCACCGCCCAGCCGCCGGCGCGGTCCGCGCCGTCCTCCCCGTCCGGTTCCGCGTCGGCGCCCGGCGCCCCGGCGGCACCCGCGTCCGCGCCCGGCCCGGCCGCCCCGGCACCCCGGCCGTCCGCCCCGGAGCCGCCGCCTCCCGTCTCCCCCGAGGACGACATCCCCGAGGACGACGACCCCGACCTGGACGAATCCGCCCTCTCCGGGCAGGAACTGCTCGTCCGGGAGCTCGGCGCGACGGTGGTCGAGGAGATCGCCAACGAGTAGGGCCGCCCCGCGTCCCGCCGCGACCGCCGCCCCTGCGTGCCGCATCCCTGGAGGAACGCACGAAGCCCCGCCGTCCACCCCTTCGGAAGCCCGCACAAAGCGAATCCGCCGCCTCCCGTTAGGCTGACCCCGTGAAGGTCCTCGTCATCGGAAGCGGCGCCCGCGAACACGCCCTGTGCCGCTCCCTGTCCCTCGACCCCGACGTCACCGCGCTGCACTGCGCCCCCGGCAACGCCGGCATCGCCGAGGTCGCCGAGTTGCACCAGGTCGACGCCCTCGACGGCGCGGCCGTGTCCGCGCTGGCCACACGGCTGGGCGCGGACCTCGTGGTGGTCGGCCCGGAGGCCCCCCTCGTCGCCGGTGTCGCCGACGCCGTGCGCGACGCGGGCATCGCGGTCTTCGGCCCCTCCGGGGAGGCCGCGCGGCTCGAGGGCTCCAAGGCCTTCGCGAAGGACGTCATGGCGGAGGCGGGCGTGCCCACGGCCCGGTCGTACGTCTGCACGACGCCCGAGGAGGTCGACGCGGCCCTCGACGCGTTCGGCGCCCCGTACGTCGTCAAGGACGACGGGCTCGCCGCCGGCAAGGGCGTCGTCGTCACCGACGACGTCGAGGCGGCCCGGGCGCACGCCGGTGCCTGCCTGGGGGTACCTCCCGCGCCCTCGGGCCAGCGGGGGAGGGTGGTGATCGAGGAGTACCTCGACGGTCCCGAGGTCTCCCTCTTCGCGATCACCGACGGCGAGACGGTCCTGCCCCTCCAGCCCGCCCAGGACTTCAAGCGCGCGCTGGACGGCGACGAGGGCCCGAACACCGGCGGCATGGGGGCGTACTCCCCGCTGCCGTGGGCCGACCCGAAGCTGGTCGACGAGGTCGTGCAGACGGTCCTCCAGCCGACGGTCGACGAGATGCGGCGCCGCGGCACCCCGTTCTCCGGCCTGCTCTACGCCGGTCTCGCGATCACCTCGCGCGGTGTCCGCGTGATCGAGTTCAACGCCCGCTTCGGCGACCCCGAGACCCAGGTGGTCCTGGCCCGCCTGAAGACGCCGCTGGCCGGCGTGCTGATGGCCGCCGCCACCGGGAACCTCGCCCACCTGGAGCCGCTGCGCTGGAGCGAGGAGGCCGCGGTCACCGTGGTCGTCGCCTCGCACAACTACCCGGGCACCCCGCGCACCGGCGACCCGATCACCGGTCTCGACGAGGTCGCCGCACAGGACGCGCCGCACGCGTACGTGCTGCACGCCGGGACGAGGAACGAGGGCGGCGCGGTCGTCAGCGCGGGCGGCCGCGTGCTGTCCGTCACGGCGACCGGCGAGGACCTCACCGAGGCCCGCGAGCGCGCCTACCGCTCGGTGGCCCGCATCCGCCTCGACGGCTCCCAGCACCGCACGGACATCGCGGCGAAGGCGGCGCGGACGGCCCGGGAGGCCCAGGACGCGTGACCTCGGCGGGCGCCGTGTCCGGCCCGCCGCCCGGCGCCGATGAACCCCGCAGGCCCCGGATCCGTCTCAGGATCCGGGGCCTGACCTTTGCCGTCGGTCATCCACCTTTCCCCAAAGCCATTCCATCGAGTGAGCGATGAGCCATCCGGCTGACGGGGGCCGGGGCCCCAACTAGGGTGCCGCGCAAGCGTTCCGGCACTTGGCCCACCGGCATTGCGATGTCGGAGGCGGGTGCCACAGTGGGGGAGTGAGCAACGCCAGGACAGCGACAGGACCGCCGGGAGGGGGTGGGGTCGGGCCATGAGCGGAAGCGGAACGGGAGTGGAGGCGGGCGCGCAGGCCGCGCGGTCACGGGCGCTCGCGGTGCTGCGCCTCCGCAGCCGGGCGCTGGCCGGTGCCGTGCTGCCGGCCGCCGGTGCCGTGATCCTGCTCGTCGGCGGTCCCACCGGCCATCTCCCGGGCACCGGCTGGGACCTCGCCCGCTGGGTCCTCACCCCGGTCGCGGTGCTCGTCCTGCTCGCCGCCGCCGGTGTCGCCCTGGTCGTCGCCCGGGCCCGGCCCGCGATGAGTCCGACGGTGGAGATCACCGAGGAGGTGGCCCCGGACCTGTACCGGATGGTGCGCGACCTCGCCGACCGCCTCGACGTCCCCGCACCGTCCGCGATAGCGCTCACCCCGGACTGCGACAGCTGGCTGGAGGACCGCACCCATCCGGCCCACGGTCCGCCGCCCGTCGAGGAGCACGGCGACATAGCGGGTGCGGGACGGCACCCGCACCCGAGCACCGCCGCGCCCGTGCTGGTGATCGGCTCCCCGTTCCTGTGGTGGATGCGCGTGGGCGAGCTGCGCGCGGTCCTCGCCCCGGTCGTCGCCGGTACGGGACCGTCGGCGCACCCGGACATAGCGGCCGCCCGGCGTTTCGTGCGGGGCCTGGACGCGGCGGTGGCCGTGGCCTCGGCGTCCCGCCGGGGGCCGGTCTTCCGCGGGGTGCTCGCGGGCGTCGGCTGGGTCGCCCGGGCGCTGCTGCGCGGCTGCCGGGGGCACGCCGCCGAGATGGAGCGCGGGGTCGCCGCCGCCGCGGCCGAGCGCGCACAGGCCGTGGACTACGGGCTGCGCATCGTCGCCCAGGAACAGGTGGGCCTGGCGTACGCGGGCTGGGACCGGCTGCTCACCCGGGTGGCGTTGCCCGCCTGGCGGATGGGCCGCTGGCCCTCGCGGCTCAACGCCGGGGTGGTGGCGGCGCTCACCGAGCTCTCCCGCCGGGACCGGCTGGCCGAGGGCTTCACCTCCCGCCTCGGCGAGCGTCCCGCCTGCGACCTGCTCGAAGAGCCCGGCGCGGTGGACGAGGCCGCCTCCCTCCTGGCCGCCCGCCTCTTCCACGGCGGCCCCGCGGAGCCCGGTCCGGACTGGTCGCCGGTCCACTGGGCCGACTATCCGGAGGAGGTCGTGGACCGCAAGTGGCGCACCGACGCCGCCCGCCTCCACCGGGTCCTGGACGCCCTGCGCGTACGCCCCGCCGCCGACGGCGGCACCTCGGGTCCCGACGGTCCGACCCTCTCCCGCGTCCTCGACCACCTGACGGCCCCGGCCCCGACCGCCGCGCCGCCCGCCCCCACCGACCCGACCCGGCCGACGGCGCCACCCCCACGCACCGATCCCGCACCGGCCCCGGAGACCGACTCGGCTCCGGCGGGCGAACCGACCCCGGAGGACGAACCGACCCCGGAGGACGAGGACCTGGCCGGCACCACCGCCCGCAGCGCCGCCCTGGCCGCCCGGCTGAGCGCCGAGCTGGCCCGGGAGGAGGCGGCGGCCGCCCCGCGCCCCGCCCCGTCCGCCACCGCCTCCTCCGGGAGCGCCGCCTCCCCCGGCGCCCACGACCCCGTCCCCCTCTGGGACGACCGGGCCCTCCCCCTCTTCCCCCTCCAGCCCCCGCGGACCGCCCGTGAACTTCTCGCCGACCACATCACCGCGATGGTCTGCTGCGCGGCGGTGGACACGGCGGGCGCCGTCCCCGGCCTGGACTGGCTCGACGGCCCGGCCCTGCTCGTCGGCGGTGAACGGGTCGCGGACCTGTCCCCCCAGGTCCTGGCCCTGATCGAGGACGGCGACCCCACGGCCCTGCGCCTGTGGCTGGCCCGGCAGGGGATACGTCCGGAGAAGCCGGTACGGCTCGTCTGAGCGGGCGGCCGCCCGCCCACCGCCCGCCCCGCCCGGATCCCACCCTTCCGCTTTCGGTCAATTCCAGACGAACGGTGACGGAGTGCGTGCGTAATGTGATGTGCTGGGACCGTTCGCATGGCCTGGCAAGGGCGTGTGACATACGACAAGCACATAACTGGCGGCAGGCGCCACCCGTCGGACGACGGCCGAACGGCACCGCGCACCGCACCGCCACGGGGGCACGAGGGAGGGGAGCGATCATGGGTTCGGAGCGGATCCGTCGCTGGGAGTCGGGAGCACTGGCGCACGCCGTGAACGATCCCTTCGGGCAGGGCCCCCTCCCGTGGCTGCGCGGCAGCGAGACGTACTTCGGCGACACCGGCCAGGTCGTCCCCTGGTACGTGGACCCGGAGCCGCCCGCGTCCACCGCCCGCCTCCCGAGGCAGGGCGCGCCCAGGGTCCCCGCCCCGCGCTCCTCCGGCGGCCCCCGCGCCGCCGACGACGTGCACCGCCAGATCAAGGGCTTCGCCTCCGCCGGCGCCGTCGCCCCCGGCGAGTCCCTCGACTTCCACATCACCGTCGACCCGCCCCAGGAGTTCGGCGTCGACGTCTACCGCATCGGCCACTACGGCGGCGACGGCGCCACCAAGATCACGTCCAGCCCCCGCCTCTCCGGCATCGTGCAGCCCCCGCCGCTCACCGCCGACCGCACCGTCTCCTGCCACCACTGGTGGCTGTCCTGGCGGTTACCGATCCCGTCGTACTGGAGCGTCGGCGCGTACGTCGCCGTCCTCACCACGGCCGACGGCTACCGCTCGCACGTCCCGTTCACGGTCCGCGACGACCGCCCCGCCGACCTGCTCCTGGTGCTGCCCGACATCACCTGGCAGGCGTACAACCTCTACCCGGAGGACGGCCGCACCGGCGCCAGCCTGTACCACGCCTGGGACGAGGAGGGCCGCCTGCTCGGCGAGGCCGACGCCGCCACCACCGTCTCCTTCGACCGCCCGTACGCCGGCGCCGGCCTCCCGCTGCACGTCGGGCACGCCTACGACGTCATCCGCTGGGCCGAGCACTACGGCTACGACCTCGCCTACGCCGACGCCCGCGACCTGCACGCCGGCCGCGTCGACCCCACCCGCTACCGGGGGCTGGTCTTCCCGGGCCACGACGAGTACTGGTCCAAGCCCATGCGCGACGCCGTGGAACGCGCCCGCGAGCACGGCACGTCCCTGGTCTTCCTCTCCGCCAACACCCTGTACTGGCAGGTCGAGCTCGCCCCCTCCCCGTCCGGCCCCGACCGCCTGCTGACCTGCCGCAAGCGCCGGGGCCCGGGCAGGCCGGCGCTGTGGCGGGAGACCGACCGCGCCGAGCAGCAGCTGCTCGGCATCCAGTACGGCGGCCACGTCCCCGAGCCGCACCCGCTGATCGTCCGCAACGCCGACCACTGGATGTGGGAGGGGACCGGCGCGCACGAGGGCGACGCCCTCGAGGGCATGGTCGCGGGCGAGGCCGACCGCTACTTCCCGCGCACCCCGCTGCCCGAGCACGAGGAGCGCGTCCTGCTCGCCCACTCCCGGTACACCGACCGCGGGGGCGCCCGGCGCCACCAGGAGACGTCCCTCTACCGGGCCCCCTCCGGCGCCTGGGTGTTCGCCTCCGGCACCTTCGCCTGGTCCCCGGCCCTGGACCGTCCCGGCCACGTCGACCCCCGCGTCCAGCGCGCCACCGCCAACCTCCTCGACCGCATCTGCAAGAGGGACTGAACCGGACGGCGCACCCGCACCGACCCCTGGCCGAGACCGTTCGCCCCATACGGGAGAATCGAGTCATTGGACAGAACCACGGGGAGGAACCGTGTCCGGATTCGTCGAAAAGCCCGAACCGATCCAGGTCCCGGGCCTGGTGCACCTGCACACCGGAAAGGTGCGCGAGCTGTACCGGAACGAGGCGGGCGACCTCGTGATGATCGCCAGCGACCGCATCTCCGCCTACGACTGGGTGCTGCCGACCGAGATCCCCGACAAGGGCCGGATCCTCACCCAGCTCTCCCTGTGGTGGTTCGACCAGCTCGCCGACCTGCTCCCGCACCACGTCCTGAGCACCGACGTCCCGGCCGGCGCCCCGGACGACTGGGCGGGCCGCACCCTCGTCTGCAAGTCCCTGGACATGGTCCCGGTGGAGTGCGTGGCCCGCGGCTACCTCACCGGCTCGGGCCTCGCCGAGTACCAGGAGTCCCGCACGGTCTGCGGCCTCGCCCTCCCCGAGGGCCTGGTGGACGGCTCGGAGCTGCCCGCCCCGATCTTCACCCCGGCCACCAAGGCCGCCGTCGGCGAGCACGACGAGAACGTCTCCTACGAGGAGGTCGCCCGCCAGGTCGGCGCGGACACCGCGGCCCGGCTGCGCCAGGCGACCCTCGCCGCCTACTCCCGCGCCCGCGACATCGCCCGGGACCGGGGGATCATCCTCGCGGACACCAAGTTCGAGTTCGGCTTCGACGGTGACGCCCTGGTCATCGCGGACGAGGTGCTCACCCCGGACTCCTCCCGCTTCTGGCCGGCCGAGCAGTGGCAGCCGGGCCGCGCGCAGCCGTCGTACGACAAGCAGTACGTGCGGGACTGGCTGACGTCCGCCGAGTCCGGCTGGGACCGGGGCGGCGAGCAGCCCCCGCCGCCGCTGCCGCAGCGGGTCGTGGACGCGACCCGGGCCAAGTACGTGGAGGCGTACGAGCGGCTGACGGGCACCGCCTGGAGCTGAGCGCCCGCCGCGTGGCCGCACGACGGCCGCGCGGCCGTCGTACGGCGGCCACACGACGAAGGCCCCGGTCGATGACCGGGGCCTTGATCCTGAGCGGACGACGAGGCTCGAACTCGCGACCTCAACCTTGGCAAGGTTGCGCTCTACCAACTGAGCTACGTCCGCGTTGCGCCGTGGCGCGGAAGCCACTATACCCAACCTCGCTCGCGGGCGAGACGCACCGCGGCGTGCCGGTTCTCCGCGCCGAGCTTCGAGACGGCCGAGGAGAGGTAGTTGCGCACGGTCCCCTGGGACAGCGCGGCCCGCTCCGCGATCTCCGCCACGGGCGCCCCGTCCGCCGCGAGTTCCAGCACCTCGGCCTCGCGCGCGGTCAGCGGGGAGTCCCCGGCGGCGATCGCGTCGGCGGCCAACTCGGGGTCCACGTAACGGTTTCCGGCATGCACCGTGCGGATGATCTCCGCGAGGCGCTGCGCGCTGACGGTCTTGGGGACGAACCCGCGCACACCCGCCGCGAGCGCCCGCTTCAGGTGCCCCGGCCGCCCGTGACTGGTCACGATCAGCACCCGGCAGCCGGGCAGTTCGGCCCGCAGGGACGTGGCGACCTTCACACCGTCCGCGCCGGGCATCTGCAGGTCCAGGACGGCGACGTCGGGCGTGTGCGCCCGCGCCATCGCCAGTGCCTCCGGCCCGGTCGCGGCCTCGGCGACGACCACCAGGTCGTCCTCCAGCGACAGCAGCGTGGCGAGCGCCCCCCGGATCAGGTGCTCGTCGTCGGCCAGCAGCAGCCGCACGGGCGGGGGTGTCGTCATGGTGTGACCTCACTCACGGGAACTCACGGGAAGGGGGGCGGGCGCGGTCGTGAGCGCGGCGGGAGGGGCCTCGCCGGAGTGCGACGGCAGCGGGACCTCGGCGGTCAGCAGGAACCGCCCGTCCCCGGTGGGCCCGGCCCGCAGCGTCCCCCCGATCTCCGCCAGCCGCTCGCGCAGCCCGACGAGCCCGGCCCCCCGGCCCGGACCACCGGTCTGCGGCACCCCGTCGTTCTCCACCGTCAGCACCACACGCCCCTCACGCATCCGCAGTCCCACCGTGCACCGCTGTGCGTCCCCGTGCCGCAGGACGTTCGTGGCCGCCTCGCGCACCACCCACCCGAGCGCGGACTGCACCGGCGCGGGCAGCCCGGCCACGGGGCCGGTGACGGTGCAGTCGATGCCGGCGGCGGTCAGCACGCCCTGCGCGCCCGCGAGCTCGCCGGCGAGGTCGGCCTCGCGGTAGCCGCGCACCACCTCGCGCACCTCCCGCTGCGCCTCGTGCGCCAACCGCTGCACCTCGACCATCTGCGTCACGGCCTCCGGCCGTTCCCGCTGGGCGAGTTGGACGGCCAGCTCGCTCTTCAGCGCGATCACGGCGAGGTTGCGCCCCATCACGTCGTGCAGGTCCCGTCCGAACCTGAGCCGTTCCTCGGCGACGGCGAGCTGGGCGCGGGTCTCGCGGGCCTCGTCCAGCTCGTAGAAGGCGTTGAGCAGCCAGACGGAGAAGAGGGAGAGGAAGGCGAAGAACCCGCTGCCGGCCAGGACGAACAGGGCGGTGACCAGGGCGACGGGCCAGGGCAGGCCGAGGGGGACCGCGATCGCTCCCGCGCCCGCCGCGAAGCCCGCCACGGTGGCGAACACCCGGCGCCGGCCGCGGACGCCGAGCACGGCCGCGCCGACGCCGAAGATCACCACGATCGAGAAGACCCCGCCGGCCGCGCCGTCGGCGTCCTCGCCGGACGGTCCGTGCTCGGCGACGACGAGCGAGGCGACGGCCACCGCAGCGGTGGTGGCGCCGAGCGTCCACAGCGTCCGGACGGGCTGCTCGCGCCGTCCGCGCAGCCAGTCCAGGGCGCGTGAGGCGGTCACGCCGCAGACCACGCTGTGCACCGCCGTCATGAGCAGCAGCAGGGCCGCCAGCCGCGGCCCCACCTGTCCGATCACCGGCCCGCCGGCCACCAGGAGCTCGACCAGCGCGAGTGAGTGGAACGACCACCGCGTGTACGTCTCGACCTTCGCGGGCGTGCTCTTGCGCCCCCACCAGCCACCCGGTCTGCCCATGTCCCCGAGCCCCCTGCCCTTCCCTGCGTCAGCGCCTCGGCTCCCAGCGGAACCACCGCTGCACGGCGTACACCGACAGCAGGGTCCAGGCCACCGCCGTCGCCACGGCCCCCAGCGTCTCACCCGCCGACAGGTCGCCGGTGAAGCCACCGCGCACCAGGGTCATGACGGGGGTGAGCGGCAGCAGTTCGCAGAAGGAGGCGAGCCGGTCGGGGAGGACCTCCAGGGGGATCATCATCCCGGAGCCCAGCATGGAGACCAGCAGCAGCGGCATCGAGGTGACCTGGGCGCTCTCGGTGGTCCGGGTGAAGCTCGCGGTGACGGCGGCGAGCGCCGTGCACATCACCAGCCCCAGCAGCAGCCCCAGCACCGCCAGGTGGACCGCCGACGGAGCCGCCATGTCCAGCAGCACCACGCAGCCGACGGCCAGCAGCAGCGACTGCACGAGTCCGGTCACGGCGGCCGGCAGAGCCGAGCCGGCCAGGATCTCGGCGTCCCTCAACTCACCGGTACGCAGCCGCTTGAGGACGAGTTCCTCGCGCCGGGCGACGAAGACGCCGATGAGCGACGCGTAGACGGCGAACAGCAGCGAGAAGCCGACCGCGGACGGCAGGACCACCGCGCCGATGGTGAGCCCGGCCTCGTCGAGGTCCATCTCCCCGGCCGCCGAGCGCACGCTGACCGGCAGCACCAGCGGCACGAACAGCGCGGCGAAGAGGGTGCCCCGGCTCCGCCCCAGCAGCGTCATCTCGGCCCGGGCGAGGGCCCCCATGCGGCCCAGGGGCGTCGTGGCCGCCGTGCCCGTGCCGCGCGTCCCCTCCGACGTGGTGACCGTCCCGCTCATGCCGCGTACTCCCGTCCCTCGGCGGCGGACGCCTCCCGGGCGATGCCCAGGAACGCCTCCTCCAGCGACGCGGACCGTACGTCCAGTCCGCGCAGTTCCACTCCGGCCGTCTCGGCCCACACCAGCAGCCTCGTGGCCGCGCGCTGCAGCTCACGGGTCCGCAGCCGGACCAGCCGTCCGTCCGTCTCGTGCTCGCACACGCCCAGTTCGTCGAGCGGCGGCAGGTCGCCGACGAAGTAGCCCGCGGGCAGTTCGAAGCTGATCCGGGACGGCTGCGCGGCCGTCACCTCGGCCGGGGTGCCGGTGGCGGCGATGCGTCCCTCGTGCAGGATCGCGAGCCGGTCGGCGAGGTTCTCGGCCTCTTCCAGGTAGTGGGTGGTCAGCAGCACCGTCGTACCGCGGTCGCGCAGCGCGCTCACCAACTCCCACGTGTCCCGGCGCCCTTCGGCGTCGAGTCCGGTGGTGGGCTCGTCCAGGAAGAGCACCTCGGGGTCGCCGAGCAGGGCGAGCGCAAGGTCCAGGCGCCGCCGTTCGCCCCCGGAGAGCTGCTTCACCCGCACGTCGGACTTCTTCTCCAGCCCGACCAGCGCCAGCACCTCCCGCGGCGGGCGCGCCCCGCTGACGCATCCGGCCCACATCCGCGCGGTCTCCGCGACGGTCAGCTCGGAGGGGAAACCACCCTCCTGGAGCATCACGCCGGTGCGGGGGCGGACGGCGGCCCGCTCGTTGTGCGGGTCGTGCCCGAGGACGCGCACCCGTCCGCCGGACGGTGCGGCGAGGCCCTCCAGCAGTTCGACCGTCGACGTCTTGCCGGCGCCGTTGGTGCCCAGCAGGGCGAAGATCTCCCCCTGGCGCACGGAGAAGTCGATCCCGCGCACCGCCTCGAACCCGTCCCCGTACACACGTCGCAGGTCGGTGACCTCTATCACGTGCTCGTGCCCGTTTGCTTGCATGATCCGATCATCGCCGCACCGCGGACCGGGCGGCAGTGCGCGCTGTCACCACCGGACATGACAAATGTCAGACGGCCGGGAGCGGACGCTCGGAGCACACACGAGAAGGCCCCGGTCCGATGGACCGGGGCCTTCCTCCCGAGCGGACGACGAGGCTCGAACTCGCGACCTCAACCTTGGCAAGGTTGCGCTCTACCAACTGAGCTACGTCCGCATCGCCCCCGACCGGCTCTCACCGATCGGTGCAAGCACCAGCCTACCTGATCCTCCCCCGAGCTCTCGACAAGCTCGAGCAGGGGGCTCCCCCACGAGTGATCCGTACGACGGTGCAGAGCGGGTGACAGGAATTGCACACTGCGCCTTCCCCCTGGAAGGGGGATGTTCTGCTACTGAACTACACCCGCATGCCTCCGCGAGCTGGGCCTTTCGGCCTCGCCCGGCGGCGTGCTCCAGACTTTAGCTGATCACCCGGGGTGTCGCGCAAGTCGGTTGTGCCGCGGGGCGGGTGACCGGCCGTCCGGCTCGCCGTCCGCCCTCACCGCGCCGCGGCGAACGCCTCGTACACCCTCTTCGGGATCCGCCCGCGCGCCGGGACCTCCATCCGGTTCGCCTGGGCCCAGGCGCGCACGGCCGCCGGGTCGGGGGCGACCTCCGTCTGCCGGTACGCCCTGCCCGAGCGCGCCCGCTTGCGGCCGGCCTCCACGTACGGCGCGAGCGCCTTCCGCAGTCTGCTGGCATTGGCTTCATTCAGGTCGATCTCGTACGACTTGCCGTCGAGTCCGAAGGCGATCGTCTCCGCCGCTTCCGAGCCGTCGATGTCGTCAAAGAGAGTGACCACGACCTTCTGCGCCACGAATATCGGTCCCTTCGTGCGGCATCTTCGGTCCGGACGTCCGTGATGACGTGCCGGGACGTCACCGAGATGCCGTCTGTTCGCCTGTAATCGGGCAAAGTATCTGCTATTGGCAATTCATTTGTACAGTGCCCGGCAATGCAATGTGGAGACCGACTAAATCTGTCCGCGTGTCCGCGGCGCAATAGGGATGTGCGCGTGGGCGCGGATCTTTCCCGGATCTTTTCCCTGACGACTCCCCGCGATACCGCATCGTGATCGGGCTCACGTAGATTCCTCCAACTCTACTCGCGTAGAAATTTTGTGCGGGTAGTCTGAAGGAACCTGCTCAGCACCACACACCGGGAGTGCCAGTGGCACGCGTCGTAGTCGACGTCATGCTCAAGCCGGAGATCCTCGACCCCCAGGGCCAGGCGGTGCAGCGCGCACTGCCGCGGCTCGGTTTCGAGGGGATCTCGGACGTCCGTCAGGGAAAGCGTTTCGAACTGGAAGTTGACGGGCCGGTCGACGAGGCCGCCCTCGCCCGCATCCATGATCTTGCGGAATCCTTCCTCGCCAACACCGTGATCGAGGACTTCACCGTCCGGGTCGAGGAAGCGGCGGAAGTCACGGAGGCCGTGAAGTGACCGCTCGTATTGGCGTCGTCACTTTCCCGGGCAGTCTCGACGACCGGGACACCCAGCGCGCGATCCGCGTCGCCGGCGCCGAACCCGTGGCGCTCTGGCACAAGGACAAGGACCTCAAGCAGGTCGACGCCGTGGTGCTGTGCGGCGGTTTCTCCTACGGCGACTACCTGCGCGCCGGGGCCATCGCCCGCTTCTCGCCGGTGATGGACACCGTCATCGACCAGGCCAAGGCCGGCATGCCGGTCCTCGGCATCTGCAACGGCTTCCAGATCCTCACCGAGGCGCACCTGCTCCCCGGCGGCATGCTGGGCAACGACCACCTGCACTTCATCTGCCGCGACCAGAAGCTGCGGGTGGAGAACGCGGACACCGCCTGGACCACCGACTACACGGCCGGCCAGGAGATCCACATCCCGCTGAAGAACATGGACGGCCGCTACGTCGCCGACCGGCGCACGCTGGACGAACTGGAGGCCGAGGGCCGCGTCGCCTTCCGCTACCTGGACTTCAACCCGAACGGCTCGCTCAACGACATCGCCGGCATCACCAACGAGGCGGGCAACGTCGTCGGCCTGATGCCGCACCCCGAGCACGCCGTGGAGCCGCTGATCGGTACGGGCCGTACCGACGGCCTGCCGTTCTTCACCTCGATCCTCAAGAAGCTGGTCAACGCATGAGCCGGACGCCTCTGGACACGGTCGAGCACGCGGCCGCGACCCCCGACGTCGAGCTGCCCTGGGCCGAACTCGGCCTGAAGAAGGACGAGTACGAGCGGATCGTCGAGATCCTCGGCCGCCGCCCCACCGGCGCCGAACTCGCCATGTACTCGGTGATGTGGTCCGAGCACTGCTCGTACAAGTCCTCCAAGGTCCACCTCCGCCAGTTCGGCGAGAAGGCCCCCGAGTCCGACGCCCTGCTCGTCGGCATCGGCGAGAACGCCGGTGTGGTCGACGTCGGCCAGGGCTACGCGGTCACCTTCAAGGTCGAGTCGCACAACCACCCGTCGTACGTCGAGCCCTACCAGGGCGCGGCCACCGGCGTCGGCGGCATCGTCCGCGACATCATCGCCATGGGCGCCCGCCCGGTCGCCGTCGTGGACCCGCTCCGCTTCGGCGCCGCGGACCACCCCGACACCAAGCGGGTGCTCCCCGGCGTCGTCGCCGGCATCGGCGGCTACGGCAACTGCCTGGGCCTGCCCAACATCGGCGGCGAGGTCGTCTTCGACGCCTGCTACCAGGGCAACCCGCTGGTCAACGCCGGTGCCATCGGCGTGATGCGGCACGAGGACATCCACCTCGCCAAGGCCTCCGGCGCCGGCAACAAGGTCATCCTGTACGGGGCCCGGACCGGTGGCGACGGCATCGGCGGCGCCTCGATCCTGGCCTCCGAGACCTTCGACGACGCCAAGCCCTCCAAGCGCCCCGCCGTCCAGGTCGGCGACCCCTTCCAGGAGAAGCTCCTCATCGAGTGCACCCTGGAGGCATTCAAGGAGAAGCTGGTCGTCGGCATCCAGGACCTGGGCGCGGCCGGCCTGTCCTGCGCCACCTCCGAGCTGGCCTCCAACGGCTCCGGCGGCATGCGCGTGACGCTGGACGACGTCCCCCTGCGCGACTCGACCCTCTCTCCCGAGGAAATCCTCATGAGCGAGTCGCAGGAGCGCATGTGCGCGGTCGTGGAGCCGGAGAAGGTCGAGCGCTTCCTCGAGATCTGCGACAAGTGGGACGTCATCGCCACCGTCATCGGCGAGGTGACCGACGGCGACCGCCTGGAGATCTACTGGCACGGCGGCAAGATCGTCGACGTCGACCCGCGCACGGTCGCCCACGACGGCCCGGTCTACGAGCGCCCGTACGCCCGCCCGTCCTGGCAGGACGAGCTCCAGGCGGACGACGCGAACAAGCTGCCCCGCCCGGAGACGGGCGAGGAGCTGAAGGACCAGGTCCTGAAGCTGGTCGGCTCGCCCAACCAGGCGTCCAAGCGGTGGATCACCCAGCAGTACGACCACTTCGTGCAGGGCAACACCGTCCTCGCCCAGCCCGAGGACTCCGGCATGATCCGCATCGACGAGGCGTCCGGCCTCGGCGTCGCGATCGCCACCGACGGCAACGGCCGGTACGCCAAGCTCGACCCGTACGCGGGCGCGCAGCTGGCCCTCGCCGAGGCGTACCGGAACGTGGCGACGACCGGCGCCAAGCCGCTCGCCGTCTCCGACTGCCTGAACTTCGGCTCGCCCGAGGACCCGGCGGTCATGTGGCAGTTCGCGGAAGCCGTGCGCGGCCTGGCGGACGGCTGCAAGCAGCTCGGCACCCCGGTGACCGGCGGCAACGTCTCGCTCTACAACCAGACGGGCGAGGCCGCCATCCACCCCACCCCGGTCGTGGCCGTCCTCGGCGTCATCGACGACGTGGCCCGCCGCACCCCGGTCGCCTTCCAGGAGGAGGGCCAGCTGCTCTACCTCCTCGGCGACACGCGCGAGGAGTTCGGCGGCTCGGCCTGGTCCCAGGTCGTCCACGACCACCTCGGCGGGCTGCCGCCCGAGGTCGACCTGGAGCGCGAGCGGCTGCTGGCCGAGATCCTGATCTCCGCCTCCCGCGACGGCATGATCGACTCCGCGCACGACCTGTCCGACGGCGGTCTGGTCCAGGCGGTCGTCGAGTCGGCGCTGCTCGGGGGGAAGGGCGCGCGTCTGGTCGTCCCCGACGGGCTCGACGCCTTCACCTTCCTGTTCTCCGAGTCGGCCGGCCGCGCGATCGTCGCCGTGCCGCGCTCGGAGGAGGTCCGCTTCACCGACATGTGCGGCGCGCGCGGCCTCCCGGCCACCCGCATCGGCGTCGTCGACGGAGACGTGGTCGAGGTCCAGGGCGAGTTCGCGCTGACCCTGGAGGAGCTCCGCACGGCCCACGAGGAGACGATCCCGGCGCTGCTGGCGTAAGCGTCCGGCGTCCTCCGCACGGAGCCCCCGCCCGGTCCGCCGGGCGGGGGCTCCGTCGTTTCCGGGTCCGAGGGTTGCACGTAATTACGTACTTCCGTGATCCCGGAGGGGTGGAAGAACTCGAGCAACGGGTCGCCGCCCTCGAGTCGTCCTGGCCTACGCCCTGCTCGTCGCGGCCCACCGGTGGGGCGGCGCCCCGGACGGCCCCCGCACGGCGCGGGAGCCCGTGCGGGTCGCCCCGCCCGTCACCGGCCGCTGGTCCGCGCTGAACAGCCCCGCCGACCGCACCCCGAGCCACGGCACCCACGCCTACGGCCAGACCTTCGCCATCGACGTCGTCGCCGAGCCCGAGCCGGGTGCCCGCCCCGGGTCCAGCCCGCTGTGGCCGCTCGCCCGGCGCAGCGGTTCCTGCCCGGCCTTCGGCGTGCCGGCCAGGTCATCGCCCGCGTCGGCGACTCCGGCAACCCCACCGAGCCGCACCTGCACTTCCAGCTGGTGGACGGCCCCGACCCGGACACCGCGCGCGGTGTCCCGTTCACCTGGCGCGGCATCGGCGTACCGCGCAACGGCGAGGTGTTCGACGTGCCGGAACCGGCGCCGACCACTCCCGCATAGGCTGCCGTCATGCCACCGGCCAAGAAGCGCACCCGCACCTACGACCCCGCCAAGATCCGCGCCGCCGTCCTGGCCCAGTTCGGGAACGTGCGGTCGGCCGTCCGCACCCTCACACCGGAGCAGCTCGCCCTCCCCACCCGACTCGGGGACTGGACGGTCCGGGAACTGGCCGCGCACGTGACCACGGCGGTGGAGACCGTCAGCCGCAACCTGGAGCGCGACGAGCCGGCCGGGGCCGGGCTCGCCCTCCTCGACTGGCCGTTCGCCACCGCCGCCCGCGCGAGCGGCATCGCCGACGACGCCCGCGAGCTGGCCGCCGCGCACCCCGACCTCGACGCCCTGTTCGCGCGCACCGCCGAACGCTTCACCGAGCGCGTGGCCTCCGCCCCCGGCACCCGCCTCCTCGCCACCCGGACCGGCGCCGTCGCCCTCGCCGACTACCTGGTCACCCGCACCGTCGAACTCGTCGTCCACACCGACGACCTGAACGCCGCCGTGCCCGGCCTGGACATCCCGTACGACCGCCAGGCCCTCGCCGCCTGCACCCGGCTGCTGGCCGACGCCCTCGCCGCGAAGGTGCCCGGCGGCTCGACGGAGGTGCGGGTTCCGCCGTACGCGGTCGTGCAGTGCGTCCAGGGGCCGCGGCACACCCGCGGCACCCCGCCCAACGTCGTCGAGACCGACCCGCTGACCTGGATCCGGTTGGCCACCGGACGGGTGGCCTGGCCGGACGCCGTGGCCGACGCCAAGGTCAGCGCCGGCGGGGAACGGGCGGACCTCGGGCCGTACCTGCCCCTGATGGGGTGAGCCGTCCGCCCCCTGACGGGGCGAGCCGGAACCGGGGGAACCGATCGCTCCCCCTCCCCGTCGAACGGACATGTACACACAGAGGTACAAGCAGCGCATGACGACCCTGGCGGCCGTCGCCGTGCTCGTCCCGCTCGCGGCGGCCTGCGGCAGCGAGAAGGCGGGTGCGGGCAGCGGGTCGGCCGAGGCGGAGCAGCCGGTCACCGGCGTCCGCTGGAGCGTCGACAGCGTCACCGCGGACGGCACCACCCACCGCGCGCCCGACGGCGCGCACCTCGCCCTCGACGACAGCGGCCGGGCCGAGGGCAGCTACGGCTGCAACCGGTTCAGCGGCCGTGTCTCCTTCGACGGCGACCGGATCCGGCTCGGCGACAGGGACACCACCCTGAGGGCCTGCTCCGAGGAGGTCATGGACCTCGAACGCGCCTTCGCCCGCACCCTCGGTGACGGAGCCCTGAAGGCCGAGGTCGACGGCGACCGCCTCACCCTCACCACCGACGCCGGCGACACCGTCCGCCTCAGCAAGGCCGAGGACACCCCGCTGGCCGGCACCAGGTGGACCGTCACCACCCCCGCCGTCGACGGCCGCGCCCACCTCACCTTCGACGACGAGGAGGGCACCGTCTCCGGCAGCCTCGGCTGCAACCAGGTGAACGCCGGAGCCACCGTGCGCGACGGCCGCGTCACCCTCGGCACGCCCTCGACGACCCGGATGATGTGCGAAGACTCACTCATGGACGCGGAGAAGGCCCTGCTGCAGCTCTTCGACGGCACGCTCACCTACTCCGTCGACCACCGCACGCTCACGCTGACCAGCGAAAACGGGACCGAGGTCCGCGCCGTCGCCGAGGACTGAGCCACGGCCGGAGCCCCATCCCGCATTCGGACCAGTGGGCGATCTCGCCTACACTCGATGACGTGCCACGTGGTGACGGACGACTCAACCACGACCTGCTCCCCGGAGAGAAGGGCCCCCAGGACGCCTGCGGCGTCTTCGGTGTCTGGGCTCCGGGAGAAGAGGTCGCCAAGCTCACGTACTTCGGGCTCTACGCCCTCCAGCATCGGGGTCAGGAATCCGCGGGTATCGCGGTCAGCAACGGCTCCCAGATCCTCGTCTTCAAGGACATGGGCCTCGTTTCCCAGGTCTTCGACGAGACCTCGCTCGGTTCGCTCCAGGGTCACATCGCGGTCGGACACGCCCGCTACTCGACCACCGGTGCCTCCGTGTGGGAGAACGCCCAGCCGACGTTCCGCGCCACCGCGCACGGATCCATCGCGCTCGGCCACAACGGCAACCTGGTCAACACGGCGCAGCTCGCCGAGATGGTCGCCGAGCTCCCCAAGGAGAACGGCCGCGCCCCGAAGGTGGCGGCCACCAACGACACCGACCTGATCACCGCCCTGCTGGCCGGCCAGCGCGCCGCCGACGGCGAACCGGTGACGGTCGAGCAGGCCGCGCACGTCGTCCTCCCGAAGGTCAGGGGCGCCTTCAGCCTCGTCTTCATGGACGAGAACACCCTCTACGCGGCCCGCGACCCGCAGGGCATCCGCCCGCTGGTCCTCGGCCGCCTGGAGCGCGGCTGGGTGGTCGCCTCCGAGACCGCCGCACTCGACATCACGGGCGCCAGCTTCGTCCGCGAGATCGAGCCGGGCGAGTTCGTCGCCATCGACGAGAACGGGCTGCGCACCTCCCGATTCGCGGAAGCGAAGCCCAAGGGCTGTGTCTTCGAGTACGTGTACCTGGCCCGCCCGGACACCGACATCGCCGGCCGGAACGTGTACCTCTCGCGCGTCGAGATGGGCCGCCGCCTCGCCGAGGAGGCCCCGGTCGAGGCCGACCTGGTCATACCGACCCCCGAGTCCGGCACCCCGGCCGCCATCGGCTACGCGGAGGCGTCCGGCATCCCCTTCGGCGCCGGCCTGGTCAAGAACGCGTACGTCGGGCGGACGTTCATCCAGCCCTCGCAGACCATCCGGCAGCTCGGCATCCGCCTGAAGCTGAACCCGCTCAAGGAAGTCATCAAGGGCAAGCGCCTGGTCGTCGTCGACGACTCGATCGTGCGCGGCAACACCCAGCGCGCCCTGGTCCGCATGCTCCGCGAGGCGGGCGCCGCCGAGGTCCACATCCGGATCTCCTCGCCGCCCGTGAAGTGGCCCTGCTTCTTCGGCATCGACTTCGCCACCCGCGCCGAGCTCATCGCCAACGGCATGACCATCGACGAGATCGGCACCTCGCTGGGCGCCGACTCCCTGGCGTACATCTCCCTCGACGGCATGATCGAGGCGACCACCATCGCCAAGCCGAACCTGTGCCGTGCCTGCTTCGACGGCGAGTACCCGATGGAGCTGCCCGACCCCGAGCTCCTCGGCAAGCAGCTCCTGGAGACCGAACTGGCCGCCGGCACCGCCGCCCCGGCCGCGGTCGACGCGATCCGCCGCCCGTAAGCCCTGACGGACGACACGAAGGCTCTCACAGTCATGTCCCAGAACACTGGTGCCAGCTACGCAGCGGCGGGCGTCGACATCGAGGCGGGCGACCGCGCCGTCGAGCTCATGAAGGAGTGGGTGAGGAAGACGCGGCGCCCCGAGGTCCTCGGCGGCCTCGGCGGCTTCGCCGGCCTCTTCGACGCCTCCGCCCTGAAGGACTACGACCGTCCGCTGCTCGCCTCCGCCACGGACGGCGTCGGCACCAAGGTCGACATCGCCCGGCAGATGGGCGTCTACGACACCATCGGCCACGACCTGGTCGCCATGGTCATGGACGACATCGTGGTGTGCGGCGCCGAGCCGCTGTTCATGACCGACTACATCTGCGTCGGCAAGGTCCACCCCGAGCGCGTCGCCGCGATCGTCAAGGGCATCGCCGAGGGCTGTGTGCTGGCCGGATGCGCCCTGGTCGGCGGGGAGACGGCCGAACACCCGGGTCTGCTGGGTCCGGACGACTTCGACGTCGCCGGCGCCGGTACGGGCGTCGTGGAGGCCGACCGGCTGCTCGGTGCGGACCGCATCCGCGAGGGCGACGCGGTGATCGCCATGGCGTCCTCCGGTCTTCACTCGAACGGGTACTCCCTCGTCCGGCACGTGCTGCTGGAGCGGGCCGGACTCGCCCTCGACGGCCGGATCGACGAACTGGGCCGCACCCTCGGCGAGGAACTGCTCGAGCCCACCAAGATCTACTCGCTGGACTGCCTGGCCCTGATCCGCACCACCGAGGTGCACGCCTTCAGCCACGTCACCGGCGGCGGTCTCGCGGCCAACCTGGCCCGGGTCGTCCCGGACGGGCTGCACGCGGTCGTCGACCGCTCCACCTGGACCCCGGCACCGGTCTTCGACCTCGTCGGCAGGACCGGTTCGGTCGAGCGCCTGGAGCTGGAGAAGACCCTCAACATGGGCGTCGGCATGATCGCGATCGTGCCGCAGGAGTCCGCCGACGTGGCGCTGGCCACGCTGGCCGACCGCGGGGTGGACGCCTGGGTGGCCGGCGAGGTCACCGCCCGCGGCGAGCACACGACCGGCGCGGCCCTCGTGGGCGACTACGCGAGCTGAGCACCGGACACCGGGGCGTGCTGCCCGCGCGCAGGACGGGCGGGCAGCATGAAACCCGGTCGGGGACTTCCGTCACCGACCGGGCTGATGCTTCAGTGCAAGGTCAAGCGCCGCGACGCTGTTGCGAGGACTGGCCGTCCTCGTCCTCGTCGTCGTCCTCGTAGAGGTCGGCGTACCGTGCGTACAGGTCGTCGTCTTGCTCATCGGCCTCGAAGTGGTCGCCGTTCGGCGACTGGTTCGACGTCGATGCGCCCAGCTCCTCGGCCAGGCGTGCGAGGTCCGTCCCACCGCTGTTGTACTTCAGCTGGCGGGCGACCTTCGTCTGCTTGGCCTTGGCCCGGCCGCGCCCCATGGCTCGACCCCCTCAACGACGGGGCTCGACGGCCCCAGAGTCTTGACACGCGTTCATGGTCCGGAACGGACTCTGCGAGGAGAGTCCGGTCCGTAGAGCTTCCACGGTACCTGAGCCCGCGCCCATACGGTACGTCGCCCGCATGACGGGCCCGCGCCCAGACCTTCGAGACGTCCCGTCCTCGCTGGTCAAACGCGATTCTAACCACTTATCGGCGGTCGACCCGCCGGAAGAAGTGAGAGTTCTCTCCAAGTGCCCCCCGGCCGGTACCGGCCGAACGCGGGCGGGCGCCCGTGCCGGGCGCCCGCGCACACCATCCTGCCGCCCGGGCGTCATGCCACAGGGCGCGCCTCCGCCATCCGCTGCTCGGCGATCCGGTCGGCCGCGGCGGCCGGCGGGATCCCGTCCACCTTCGCACGTGCGAATATGGCGAGCGTGGTGTCGAAGATCTTCGCCGCCTTCGCCTTGCACCGGTCGAAGTCGAAGCCGTGCAGCTCGTCGGCGACCTGGATGACCCCGCCGGCGTTCACCACGTAGTCCGGCGCGTAGAGGATCCCGCGGTCGGCGAGGTCCTTCTCCACGCCCGGGTGGGCGAGCTGGTTGTTGGCGGCGCCGCAGACCACCTTGGCGGTCAGCACCGGCACGGTGTCGTCGTTCAGCGCCCCGCCCAGCGCGCACGGGGCGTAGACGTCCAGGCCCTCGGTCCGGATCAGCGCCTCGGTGTCGGCGACCGCCGAGACGCCCTCGGGGTGCCGGTCGAGGATCCGCCGCACGGCGTCCTCGCGCACATCGGTGATCACGACCTCGGCGCCCTCGGCCCGCAGGTGCTCCACCAGGTGGTGGCCGACCTTGCCGACACCCGCGACGCCGACCCTGCGGTCGCGCAGCGACGGGTCGCCCCACAGGTGCTGGGCGGCCGCCCGCATGCCCTGGTAGACGCCGAAGGAGGTGAGCACCGAGGAGTCGCCGGCGCCGCCGTTCTCGGGGGAGCGGCCGGTGGTCCAGCGGCACTCGCGGGCCACGACGTCCATGTCGGCCACGTAGGTGCCGACGTCGCAGGCGGTGACGTACCGGCCGCCGAGCGAGGCGACGAACCGGCCGTAGGCGAGGAGCAGCTCCTCGGTCTTGATCTGCTCCGGATCGCCGATGATCACGGCCTTGCCGCCGCCGTGGTCGAGACCGGCCATGGCGTTCTTGTACGACATCCCGCGCGCGAGGTTCAGCGCGTCGGCGACGGCCTCCTCCTCGGTCGCGTACGGGTAGAAGCGCGTACCGCCGAGGGCGGGGCCCAGGGCGGTGGAGTGGATGGCGATCACGGCCTTGAGGCCGCTGGCGCGGTCCTGACAGAGCACGACTTGCTCATGACCCCCCTGCTCCGAGCGGAACAGGGTGTGCAGGACGCCGTCAGATACGTCGGTCACTGTGGTGACTCCTGAGTAAGTAGCGGCGGGGTGGGAGCAGCCTCCCGTACGGGTGGCGGGGACTGTGAGCACGAGATTAGAGCCTGACGCGCCCGTAGGGTGCACCGTGGCCAGGATCACCTCCGACCGGAGTACCGCCGTGCGACGATTTGCATGGTTTTCCCGCGTGTCCGCGAGCGGGACCCGCAGGTTTTGCCGACGGTCCGCGGGGGAGGGAGCAGGCGTGCCCAAGGTGACCTCGGTGATCGTCCCCTACGCGACCTACCTGCGCGTGTACGAACCGCTGGCCGCCTTCCCCGAGCCGGAGCGCGACCACTGGGCCCGCTACGCCCGCCGCCCCGACCGCCCCTCCTACCAGGACGAACTCCGCCGGGCCCTGGCCGACCTGGCGTCCACGCCGCCCGTACCGGTGCCGGTGCACGAGAGCGACGACGCGTTCGTGCTGGAGGTCGACGGCGTGGTGTGCGTTTGCCCCTGGCGCACCCGGCTGCGCGGCTGGCAGGCGCTGGACGAGCTCGCCGAGGACTTCCCCCCGCCGGTCCTCGACGCGCTCCTGCCCCCGGTCGTGCGCGGCCAGGCGGCCCAGGACTACGAGCGCTGGCTGGCCGACCACCCCGACGCCCGGCCCTGGATCCGCACCGCCACCTGGCAGGTGCCGATCAACTGGTTCGTGCTGTTCGCGGACGAGGAGCGCGAGTACGCCGAGGGCTCCGTCGACGAGGCGCCCGTCCTGCGCTACCGGACGCCCATGGTCCAGGCCCGGCGGCGGGTCGCGCGGGGGCTGCGGGCGCTGCGCGACGCCGTGGCGGAGGGGCTGCTGATCGACGGCCTCGTCGACGTCGGGCGCTGGCTGGAGGAGTTCCACCCGCGCTCACTGGTCGAGCTGGACTACGGCGGCCTGGTGCACGCCCTGCCGACCGGCGCGCTGGAGGACGACCACTCGGCGGCGGACGTGGCCGAGGGGATCGCGGCGCTGCGCCGCGGCGACGGCGAGGGAGCCGGCGCCGCGTACCTGCGGCTGGTGGAGCGGTGGCGGTCGGTGCGGGACCTGCGCTCGGCGAACTGACGTTTGACCAAACGCCCTTCTTGGGGTTTTGTCTTCGCCCTGAGGTTCCGTCAACACGGACCCCACAACGGACGTAGGCGCCGATTTGCACGTATGCCCCAAGCGCGTCAAGCGTGACGGACCGCACGTACGCGGCCCTTGCGCCCCTTGCCCACCCTCATGCCAAAATAGGACAAGGAGTCCGGGGAGGACTCCTCCGCCCTACTGTGCTCCATTGTGGGCGGAATCTCAGCATTGCACGCTTTGGGGGGTCCGGTGCCTCCTGATCGCCGCTGTGACTGATCGTCACAGCGGCGTGACTGTCCGCTATGGCATGGTCCATCGGCTTCCGCGGCTGATGAACACCTGGGAGGGCAATTCCATCGGTTTGGCCGACGCGGCTGGACAGATGGTGTAGTTGTAGTGCCGAGGACAAGCCGTTCGTCCTATAACCGACTCGACTCGCGTCCGCCATTTCGGGCAACGCGGGTCAAGGTGCAGAATTTAGAGGAAAGAACCGAGAAGGTTCGGTTCTCCCGAGGAGGCCGCTCATGACCGCTCGCACCCCTGATGCCGAGCCGCTGCTGACCCCGGCTGAGGTCGCCACCATGTTCCGCGTCGACCCGAAGACGGTCACGCGCTGGGCGAAGGCCGGCAAGCTCACGTCGATCCGCACGCTCGGCGGGCACCGCCGCTACCGCGAGGCCGAAGTCCGCGCACTGCTCGCGGGCATCCCGCAGCAGCGCAGCGAGGCCTGAACAACTGAACAATCCGGGCGAACCGGCTGGTCCCCCAACTGGCCCGAACGCCCGAAACCCTAGCTCCAAGCGACGCGGGGACTGCCCCAACAGGCCCCTCGCCCAAGCAGATCAGAGCTCTCCGGGCAACTGAACAAGGGTGCGTCGTCGATCGCGCTGGACTCCGCCGGGTCCAGCGCGATCTTTTTGTGCGCCGGTCGTGGGTACGCCGGGGGGTCGTTGTGGGGCACCTGCGCGGGTGGTGGCGCGGGCCCCTCCGGGTAGTGCAATTGCACATATTAAATTGACCTGTTGTAGGAAGGGCGTAAGTACCGCACTTCCCAAAACTCATACGGTGACACCCGTCACATACCAGTCGGCTTGTTGACGCCGAGGCATATGCGCTAAAGGGAGCGCGCCTTGGGGCCGGGCTCGTCCGAGGGGGGGTCGGTGGCGCACCCGTCCTCGACGGGCGCGGCGGAGGGCGGCGCCGAGTCCAGCGCCAGCCGCAGCAGGTGATGGCAGATCGGACAGTGGCGGGTCAGGTGCCGGTACGACGACGCGGCCGACAGGTTCGCGCGGAGCAGCGCCCGTGTCTCGTGCCTGGCCGATGCCCCCACACGCCACCTCCACGGCCACACGGAGAGGAACCCTGGTTCCTGGGGTACCGACGGAACGTCAGCCCGTCAAGACCGCCCGGAGGCCCGGGAGGGGGCCCGGCGGGCCTGGAGGGTCCCCGGAAGGGCGCACGGCGCCTCGAGGCGCGCCGGAGCGCGCGGGGGGAAGCCCGGCGGCGCGGAAGGCCCCAGGACATGCGGAAGGCCCGCCCCCTGAGGGACGGGCCTCCTCGACGCGGAAGACCCGCGGTCCCTTGCGGGTGCGGGTCTTCCGGTTGTTGCGGTCCTGACGGGATTTGAACCCGCGGCCTCCACCTTGACAGGGTGGCGAGCACTCCAAACTGCTCCACAGGACCAGGTTTCGCAGTGCGATTCCTGCGTTGCGCTGCGAGAAGAGACTGTACAGGAGGGGAGGCCGCCAGGTCGAACTCACCCTCCGTGCCTTTTCCGTCACGGCGCCGCCGCGTCGATCGCCTTCACGATCCGCTTGTCCGAGACCGGGTACGCCGTCCCCAGCGCGTGGGCGAAGTAGCTGACCCGCAGCTCCTCGATCATCCAGCGGATGTCACGCACCGACGAGGGGACCGGCCGGCCCTGCGGCAGCTGCTCCAGCAGCCACGCGTACTCGTCCTGCATCTCGTGGACCTTCGCCATGCGGGTCGTGTCCCGCTGGACGTTCGTCGGCATCTGCTGCAGACGGCGGTCCGCGGCCACCAGATAACGCATCAGGTCCGGCAGCCGGCGCAGGCCCGCCTCCGTCACGAAGCCCGGCCGCACCAGCGCGTCCAACTGCTTCCGCACGTCCTGCAGGTTCGGCAGCAGCGCCGGGCTGCGCACGGCCTTCAGACGGCGCTCACAGGCCTGCCAGGCGGCCAGCACCTGCTGCACCTGGCCCACCGCACGGACGGTCGTGTCGACGATCTCCGCGCGCACCTTGTCGTACAGCTTCCGGTACGACTCCTCGTCCCACACCGGCCCGCCGAAGTCCGCGATCAGCCGGTCCGCCGCGGCCGTCGCGCAGTCGTCGAACAGGGCCTGGACGGAACCGTGCGGATTCGCGGACAGCGCGAGCTTCTGCGCGTTCGACAACTTCTCGGACGCGAACTTCGCGGGGTTCACCGGGATCCCCAGCAGGATCAGCCGGCGCGTGCCCTTCCACATCGCCTCCGCCTGCTCGGCCTCCGTGTCGAAGAGGCGCACGGAGACCGTGTCCCCGTCGTCGACCAGCGCCGGGTACGCCTTCACCGGCTGACCGGCCCGGCGCGTCTCGAACACGCGCGTGAGCGTGCCGATCGTCCACTCCGTCAGGCCCCTGCGCTCCAGGGACTCACCGCCCCGGCGCTCCGCCGTCGCGGCGGCCGCCTGCGAAAGGGCCTTGCGGGCCTTCGGCTTCAGCCGCAGCTTCAGCGCCTCGAGGTCCTTGTCCTCGGCGAGCTTGCGGCGCCGCTCGTCGACGATCCGGAAAGTGATCTTCAGGTGGTCGGGGACCTTCGACCAGTCGAAGTCCTCCGCCTCGAAGGGAACCCCCACCATGCGCTTCAGTTCACGCGCCATCGTCGTGGTCAGCGGCTCCTGAAGGGGCACCGCCCTCTCCAGGAACGCCTTCGCGTAGTTCGGCGCCGGCACGTAGTTGCGGCGGATCGGCTTCGGCAGGGAGCGGATCAGCTCCGTGACGACCTCCTCCCGCAGGCCCGGGATCTGCCAGTCGAAGCCCTCGTCGGTGACCTGGTTGAGCACCTGGAGCGGGATGTGGACGGTCACGCCGTCGGCGTCCGCCCCCGGCTCGAACTGGTACGTCACCCGGAACTTCAGCGGGCCCTGCCGCCAGGAGTCGGGGTAGTCGGCCTTGGTGACCGCCTCCGCCGACTCGCGGATCAGCATCTCCCGCTCGAAGTCCAGGAAGTCCGGCTGCTCGTGCCGCTTGCGCTTCCACCAGGAGTCGAAGTGGGCGCCCGAGACCACGTGCTCCGGGATCCGCTGGTCGTAGAAGTCGAACAGCGTCTCGTCGTCGACGAGGATGTCCCGGCGCCGGGCCCGGTGCTCCAACTCCTCCACCTCGGTGAGGAGTCGGCGGTTGTCGGCGAAGAACTTGTGGTGCGTGCGCCAGTCGCCCTCGACCAGCGCGTTGCGGATGAACAGCTCCCGGGAGACCTCCGGGTCGATCCGTCCGTAGTTCACCTTGCGCTGCGCGACGATCGGGACGCCGTACAGCGTCACCTTCTCGTACGCCATCACCGCCGCCTGGTCCTTCTCCCAGTGCGGCTCGCTGTACGTGCGCTTCAGGAGGTGCTCGGCGAGCGGCTCGACCCACTCCGGCTCGATCTTCGCGTTGACCCGGGCCCACAGCCGGGACGTCTCGACGAGCTCGGCCGACATCACGAAGCGCGGGGGCTTCTTGAACAGCGCCGAACCCGGGAAGATCGCGAACTTGGCGTTGCGGGCCCCCAGGTACTCGTTCCGGCCGCCGTCCTTGCGGCCGCCCGGACCGGAGTCCTTGGACTCCTTCACGTCCTTCATGCCGATGTGCGACAGCAGACCGGCCAGGAGGGAGACGTGGATGCGGTCGGCGGGGGCGTCCTGGTCGTTGAGGTGGATCCCCATCTGCTTGGCGACCGTGCGCAGCTGCGTGTAGATGTCCTGCCACTCGCGGATGCGCAGGAAGTTCAGGTACTCCTGCTTGCACATGCGCCGGAACGAGGACGAGCCGCGTTCCTTCTGCTGCTCCCGCACGTAGCGCCACAGGTTGAGGTAGGCGAGGAAGTCGCTCGTCTCGTCCCGGAAGCGGGCGTGCTGCTGGTCGGCCTGCGTCTGCTTGTCGGCGGGCCGCTCGCGCGGGTCCTGGATGGACAGCGCCGCGGCGATGACCATGACCTCGCGCACACAGCCGTTCCGGTCCGCCTCCAGCACCATCCGGGCCAGCCGCGGGTCCACCGGCAGCTGGGCCAGCTTCCGGCCGGTCTGCGTCAGCCGCTTGCGGGGATCCTTCTGCGTCGCGTCGAGCGCGCCCAGCTCCTGCAGCAACTGCACGCCGTCACGGATGTTGCGGTGGTCCGGCGGGTCGATGAACGGGAACTTCTCGATGTCGCCCAGGCCGGCCGCGGTCATCTGCAGGATGACGGAGGCCAGGTTCGTCCGCAGGATCTCCGCGTCCGTGAACTCCGGCCGCGCGAGGAAGTCCTCCTCGCTGTAGAGACGGATGCAGATGCCGTCCGACGTACGGCCGCAGCGGCCCTTGCGCTGGTTCGCGCTCGCCTGCGAGACCGGCTCGATCGGCAGGCGCTGCACCTTCGTGCGGTGGCTGTAGCGCGAGATGCGGGCGAAACCGGGGTCGATGACGTACTTGATGCCCGGCACCGTCAGCGAGGTCTCGGCGACGTTGGTCGCCAGGACGATCCGCCGGCCGCTGTGCCGCTGGAAGACCCGGTGCTGCTCGGCGTGCGACAGCCGGGCGTACAGCGGCAGCACCTCGGTGGACCTGTACTGCTTCTTCGTCAGCGCGTCCGCCGTGTCCCGGATCTCCCGCTCCCCGGACAGGAAGACCAGGATGTCGCCGGGCCCCTCCGCCATCAGCTCCTCGACGGCGTCCGTGATCGCGGTGATCTGGTCCCGGTCGGCGTCCTCCGAGTCCTCCTCCAGCAGCGGGCGGTACCGGACCTCCACCGGGTACGTACGACCGCTCACCTCGATGATCGGGGCGTCGCCGAAGTGCCGGGAGAAGCGCTCCGGGTCGATCGTCGCCGAGGTGATGACGACCTTCAGGTCCGGGCGCTTCGGCAGCAGCTGCGCGAGGTAGCCGAGCAGGAAGTCGATGTTCAGGGACCGCTCGTGCGCCTCGTCGATGATGATCGTGTCGTAGGCGCGCAGCTCGCGGTCGGTCTGGATCTCGGCGAGCAGGATGCCGTCGGTCATCAGCTTGATGAAGGTGGCGTCCGGGTTCACCTGGTCGGTGAAACGGACCTTCCAGCCGACGGCCTCGCCCAGCGGCGTCTCCAGCTCCTCCGCCACCCGCTCGGCCACCGTACGGGCGGCGATACGGCGGGGCTGGGTGTGCCCGATCATGCCCCGGACGCCCCGGCCCAGCTCCAGACAGATCTTCGGGATCTGCGTCGTCTTGCCGGAACCGGTCTCACCCGCGACGATCACCACCTGGTGATCACGGATGGCCTCGGCGATCGCGTCCTTCTTCTGGCTGACCGGCAGCTGCTCGGGGTAGCGGACCTCGGGCACACGGATCCGCCGCTCGGCCATCCGCTCCTCGGCCCGGGCGGCCTCCGCCTCGATCTCGGCGAGCACGGCGGCCCGTGCCTCCGGCTTGCGGATCTTGCGCGCACCCTCCAGCCTGCGCCCGAGCCGGTGCGCGTCACGCAGCGACAGTTCGGCCAGGCGGGAGGCGAGGGCGCCGAGGGCGGGGGCGGGGGCGGGATGTGTGGACATACGGGATCCAGGATCTCATTCTCGAGAAATTTCTGGCGAACGCTTTTGTCACCGGCACCGCCGCCCGGCACCACACACCAACAAGGCCCCGATCCAGGGATCGGGGCCTCTGCTGTGGCTGGGGCCGGGGTCGAACCGGCGACCTTCCGCTTTTCAGGCGGACGCTCGTACCAACTGAGCTACCCAGCCGCGATGTTTCACGTGAAACACCAGCGGTCCTGACGGGATTTGAACCCGCGGCCTCCACCTTGACAGGGTGGCGAGCACTCCAAACTGCTCCACAGGACCAAGCGTGTCGTACGACAGTGTCGCACAGGGTGGTGCGTGCCCCCAACGGGATTCGAACCCGTGCTACCGCCTTGAAAGGGCGGCGTCCTAGGCCGCTAGACGATGAGGGCTATCGGCCCACCTGGGCGCTTCCTCAGCGCGTCGGGGACGTGAGAAGCATACGTGGTGTCGGGAGCGTTCGCCAAAACGGTTTACGGAGAGGTCGTCGAAGGGGTGGCGGAGGAGGGGGTCGAGGGGGCCGGGGACGGGGTCGCGCCGGGCTGGTTCTCCTTCGGGAGGTGGCGGCTGACCTCCGCCGTCGTCAGGCCCAGGCCGCCGAGCTCGATGGAGTCCCAGGCCTGGAGGCGGCGGGTGTCGCGGTCGAAGTAGAGGATCGAGGTCTCGATCGGGTCGGGGTACTCGCCTTCGACGGCGCGCAGGCCGCTGCCGCCGGTGGAGCCTTCGACGCGGAGGCGGGTGCCGTACCGCATGACCTCCATCTCCTCGTGGTGGAGGTGTCCGGCCAGGACCAGGGGCACGGTGCCGTCGACCTCGCGGGCCGCGGACGGCTCGTGGGCGACGGCCACGTCGACCGGGGTGCCGGCGGCGCGCTGGTCGCGCAGGGCGGAGGCGAGGCGGGCGCCCGCGAGTTCCTGGGACTGTTCGGCGCCGGACGTCCTGGAGCGGTCGGGGGTGAACTGGGGGTCGCCGATGCCGGCGAAGCGCAGGCCGGCGAGGGTGACGGCCCGGCCGTCGTCCAGGACGTGGACGTTCTTCATGCGTTCGAGATAGCGCTGGGTGACGAGGGAGTCGTGGTTGCCGCGGACCCAGACGTAGGGGGCGCCGAGGTCCTCGACGGGGTCCAGGAAGCCGTTCTCGGCGGCCGTGCCGTGGTCCATGGTGTCGCCGGAGTCGACGATCACGTCCACCCGGTACTGCTCCACCAGCGAGGCGATGATCTTCCAGCTGGCCGGGTTGAGGTGGATGTCGGAGACGTGCAGGACCCGGATGGTGGTCGGGTCGGGCTGGTAGGCGGGGAGGGTGGAGGTGGCGTCGTAGAGCTTGGTCACGTTGGTGACCAGGCGTGCCAGTTCCTTCTGGTAGACGTCGAACTCGGTGACGATGCTGCGGGCGTTGCCGACGAGCGAGGGGGCGGAGGAGAGCAGGCCGGAGAACTTGGGCTCGAGGACGGAGTCCGGGTTCCAGGTGGCGTAGGCGGTGCCGCCGGACGCGGCCAGGAGGGCGAGGGCGAGGCCGCCGGCGGCGAGGGCCCGGCGGGGGCGGCGGTAGACGGCGAGGCCGAGCGCGGTGGCGCCGGTGACGACGGCGACGCCGGAGCGCACGGCGAGGTCCGCGGTGCCGTGGGCGATGTCGCGGGCGACTTCGTCCTGGAGGCCGGAGAGCCGTTCGGGGTGGTTGACGAGGGCCTGGGAGCGGTCGGGGTCGAGCTGGTCGATGTTGACGTCCAGGCGGACGGGGGCGGTGTGGCTCTCCAGCTGGAGGGCGCCCAGGGGGGAGAGGTTGATCTTGGTGCCGCCGGTGAGGGAGGGGCGCAGGGTCATGGTGGTGTTCATGGGGCCGACGGGGACGCGGACGTCGCCGACGACGAGGAGACCGAGCCAGGCGCCGAGGACCACCACGGTGACGAGCCCGAGGGCGCGGGTCAGGGGCCGGGACCGCGGGGCGGGGGCGAGGGCCGCGGGGGTGGGCCGGCGGCGGGTGCGGTGGCGGCGGGCGGAGGCGCGCAGGACCCTTCGGAGGCGGTGCGGGACGGTCAGGACTGCGGAGGGGACGCGGGCCATTGGTCCCGTATGCCCAGGTGCGCGGCCGGATATGCGGCGCTCCGACGCATCTCGTACGGACGGTTCGTGCCCGAGAATGGCTCTGTGCTGGAGATGACGCGCGAGATGTTCGAGGAGCTGGTCGCCGAGGCGCTGGACCGGATTCCGCCGGAGCTGACGCGGTTGATGGACAACGTGGCGGTGTTCGTGGAGGACGAGCCGCCGGCGGACGATCCGGAGCTGCTCGGGTTGTACGAGGGGACCCCGCTGACGGAGCGGGGCGAGTGGTACGCCGGGGTGCTGCCGGACCGGATCACGATCTACCGGGGTCCGACGCTGCGGATGTGCGAGTCGCGGGAGGACGTGGTCGCGGAGACGGAGATCACGGTGGTGCACGAGATCGCGCACCACTTCGGGATCGACGACGCCCGGCTGCACGCTCTCGGCTACGGATAGGCCGTCCGCGTGTCCTCCTGCGGCTGACGGGAGTTGGGCATGTCGTCCCAGCACTCCGACCGGAGGTGGCCCCGTGCGCCCCTTGTACGTACCCGCCCGCCTGGCCGCCACGGTGGTGGCCGTCGTCGCCGCCGCCGGTTGCATGAGCGTGGGTGAGGGCGACGCGGGCGGGAGCGCCGAGCCGTCGCGCTCCGCGGCGCGGCCGGGCGGTGAGGCGCCGGACGGGGGACCCGCGGTGTCCGGCGGCGGCGCGGGCCACGGTGCCGCGGCGGCCGACGGCGAGCGCGGCGGCGACCGGGCCGGGGGGCGCAAGGGCCGGGGGAAGAAGGGCGGGGCGGGGAAGCCGGCGCCCGCCGGGGAGTCGCCCTCGGCGGGGGCGAGCCGGTCCGCGCCGGCCGCCGACGGACCGGGCGAGCCCGCCGAGCCGGTGCCGGACGACCGGCCCGTGCCGCCGGCGCCCAGCCGGTCGCCCGATCCGGAGCCCACGCAGGCGCCGCCCGAGCCGTCGGCGCCGCCGGAGCCGACGGAGGCGGAGCCGTCCTCCTCGGCGCACGAGCCGCCCCAGCCGCAGTTGGCACAGCGGGAGCCGGCGCCGGAAGCGGGGGCGCCGGTCTAGGTACTCTCCACCGCCGTCCTGCGCGCCCGCCCGCCGTCGCGGTCGGCTCGTTCCGGGATCACCGCTCTGACCTGCGGATCGTTCCCGCTGTGAGGAACCGGTTTGCTTTCGGGGGGTCGGGGTGCGTATGGTGGCAGATCGTTTGATCCTATTTGCCCGGCGCCATCGCAGAGCGCGCCGTGTGGCGCGTACTCTCTCCCTTGCCGTGGTGGACCGCATCGAGGCGGTCGTATTGCGAATCGCGAATCACGGAGTTGACGGGCGCGTGCCGAAGAGACTCCGGAAGGTTTCGCATTCGTATGCCCATCGCCAGTACTGATCACGTCGTCGTGCCCGAGAACACCGAGGACGCCGACCTCGCCCACGAGGCGACCCCCGAGACCACCTTCGCCGACCTCGGCCTGCCCGAGGGCGTCGTGCGCAAGCTCGCGCAGAACGGCGTGACCACCCCCTTCCCGATCCAGGCGGCGACCATCCCGGACGCCCTGGCCGGCAAGGACATCCTCGGCCGCGGCCGCACCGGCTCCGGCAAGACCCTCTCCTTCGGTCTGCCGACGCTGGCCCAGCTCGCCGGCGGCCGGACCGAGAAGCACAAGCCGCGCGCCGTCATCCTGACGCCGACGCGCGAGCTCGCCATGCAGGTCGCCGACGCGCTCCAGCCGTACGGCGACGTCCTCGGCCTGAGGATGAAGGTCGTCTGCGGCGGCACGTCCATGGGCAACCAGATCTACGCCCTCGAGCGCGGCGTCGACGTCCTGGTCGCCACGCCGGGCCGGCTGCGCGACATCATCAACCGCGGCGCCTGCTCCCTGGAGAACGTGGAGATCGCCGTCCTCGACGAGGCCGACCAGATGTCCGACCTGGGCTTCCTGCCCGAGGTCACCGAGCTGCTGGACCAGGTTCCGGCGGGCGGCCAGCGGATGCTGTTCTCCGCGACGATGGAGAACGAGATCAAGACCCTCGTCGACCGCTACCTGAACGACCCGGTGTCGCACGAGGTCGACGCGGCGCAGGGCGCGGTGACGACCATGTCGCACCACATCCTCGTCGTGAAGCCCAAGGACAAGGCGCCGGTCACGGCGGCCATCGCCTCCCGCAAGGGCCGCACCATCATCTTCGTCCGCACCCAGCTGGGCGCCGACCGCGTCGCCGAGCAGCTGCGGGACGCCGGGGTGAAGGCCGACGCGCTGCACGGCGGCATGACCCAGGGCGCCCGGACCCGGACGCTGGCGGACTTCAAGGACGGGTACGTGAACGTCCTGGTGGCGACGGACGTCGCGGCCCGCGGCATCCACGTCGACGGCATCGACCTCGTCCTGAACGTGGACCCGGCCGGCGACCACAAGGACTACCTGCACCGCGCCGGCCGCACGGCGCGCGCGGGCCGCACCGGCACGGTCGTCTCCCTCTCCCTGCCGCACCAGCGGCGCCAGATCTTCCGGCTGATGGAGGACGCGGGCGTCGACGCCACGCGCCACATCATCCAGGGCGGGGCGGCCTTCGACCCGGAGGTCGCCGAGATCACCGGCGCCCGGTCGATGACCGAGGTGCAGGCCGAGTCCGCGGGCAACGCGGCGCAGCAGGCCGAGCGCGAGGTCGCCCAGCTCACCAAGGAGCTGGAGCGGGCGCAGCGCCGTGCGGCCGAGCTGCGCGAGGAGGCGGACCGGCTGCTGGCCCGGGTGGCGCGCGAGCGGGGCGACGACCCCGAGGCGGTGGTGGCCGAGGCGGCCGCCGCGGTGGCGGCCGAGGCCGAGGTCTCGCTGCCGGAGCAGCCGTCGGCGCGGGACGTCGAGCGGGCCGAGCGCGTGGAGCGCGCGGAGGCTCCGGCGCCGTACGAGCGGCGCGAGCGCCGGGACGAGCGCGGGGACCGCGGCGGCTTCCGTCGCGACGACCGGGGCGACCGCGACCGTGAGCGCGGCGGGCGCTCCTTCGAGCGCCGGGACGACCGGGGCGGCTTCAACCGCGACCGGGACCGCGACCGGGGCGGCTTCCGCCGCGACGACCGGGGTGACCGGGGCGACCGGGGCGGGCGTTCCTTCGACCGTGACCGCGGCTTCGAGCGCCGTGACGGCGACCGGGGCGGTTTCCGCCGGGACGACCGGGGCGACCGGGGCGGCTTCCGCCGCGACGACCGGGGTGACCGGGGCGGGCGTTCCTTCGACCGTGACCGTGACCGTGAGCGCGGTGGGCGTTCCTTCGAGCGCCGGGACGACCGGGGCGGCTTCAACCGCGACCGGGACCGCGACCGGGGCGGCTTCCGCCGGGACGAGCGCGGTGGCCACCGGGGCAGCGACCGTCCCTTCAACCGCGACCGTCAGGGCGACCGCCCGGGCTTCCGCTCCAGCGGCCACGACCGCCCGTACGGCCGTCGTGACGACCACCGCGGCGGCGGCTCCTTCGGCCGCCGCGAGGACAAGCCGCGCTGGAAGCGCAACGGCTGACGCGGTTTCACCGACCGACCGGAAGGGCCCGCGCGACACCTGTCGCGCGGGCCCTTCCGCGTTCCCGCGGGGACACGTCCGGGCCCGGCTCCCCGATACCCGATCGGAGACCCGGCCACGTCCGGCTATGCTCGGGTAGGCGACATCGCCAGGGGCCCTTAGCTCAATTGGCAGAGCAGTGGACTTTTAATCCATTGGTTGTGGGTTCGAGTCCCACAGGGCCTACGGACAGCGGGCGGGCTTCGTGCCCTCCGACCCGCTACGCGGCGCCCGGGCCGACTTCGGTCGGCCCGGGCGCCGACCCGTTCCGGGCGCGGGTGCGGCCGTGCCGCCCCGGGGAGCTCCGGCGGGTGGCGAGGAGGGCGATGTCGTCCTCGCGGACGCCCCGGACGGGGTGGTCCAGGACGGTGTCGAGCAGGTGGTCCAGGGGCTCGGCCGTGGGAAGGTCCAGCTCGGTGAGTCCCCGTACCGCGTCGTCGACGTCGGTGTCCCGCTGTTCGACCGGTCCGTCGGCGTACCGCAGCAGGACGGCACCCGGCGCGAAAGCGAACGTCGTCGTCCCGTGGTCGCCGTGTCGGGCGGGGTGGCGTGACGCATCTCCGCGAGCGGGGGGAATCGCCCGGTCGACGGCTCGGCGGCGGAGGACACGCCGCTCCGGTCAGGAGGCGTGCGGCCACTCGTCCGGCTCCGCGAGCGGCGTGCGGGCGGCCGGGGTGAGGCGGTGGTGGGCCGCGCGGGCGTGGGCCAGGCGGGAGACGGCCGTGCCGACGAGGGCGGCGGTGAGCAGGCAGGCGAGCCAGAAGGTGTCGCGGGGGCCGGCCCAGGAGAGGGTGCCCGCGGGCGGGACGGCGAAGCCGTTGAGGAACAGCCAGCACAGCACGGCCGTGCCCGGGGCCGCGGCGAACCGGGCGCACACGCCGAGGGCGGCGGCCAGCAGGGACAGGGCGATCAGGGCGGGGCCGGGGCGGCCGGTGCCCACGATCGCGTTGAGCAGCGCCACCAGCGCCGGCGCGCCGGCGAAGGCGCCGGCCCACACCAGCGGCGTGGCGACGGGCCGGGGGACCGGCTTCGGTCCGGTGCCGAGGGTCACCCACTCGATCATGCTGACGCTTCCCTTCCGGTCTCCCCGCCGCAGACCGGCGGGAAGGCGGTCGGATGTCCCGGCATGCGAGGCGTGGGCCGAGCGTATGGTCCCATTTTCCGCTCCGCGTGGCTTCGGGAGCCGGTTCCCGGGGTGCCGGCCAGGGGGGCGGCAGGTGACGGGCGACCGGCGGTCGGCGGCCGGGGAGCGGTGACGGGGTGCTGCGGGCGCGGTGACGGGGGTTCAGCGCGGGGGACGGCGGCGGGGGCCGCGCGTCCGCCGCCGGTCCGGGTCGAGCAGCTGGACGGCGATTCCGCTCAGGACCAGTCCCGCCGCGATGAGCAGTCCGTCGGCGACGACCACCCCCGCGATCAGCATGGTGACCCCGATCCCCAGTACCCACCAGGCGCGCGAGCGCCGGTACTCGCGGGGGCGGGCGGGACGTCCGGCGGACAGCGAGCGGGCGAAACGGCGGTCCTCCCGCTCGAGTCGGGCCGCGAGGTCGACGAGACGCTCGTCGTCGGACTGGGGCACGGCTCCTCCTTCCCGGCCGGTGGCAGCACGCCGGTGTCGTTCCTGTGGCACGAGGGTGTGAGAGGCGCATCGCCGGACTGCCGAACTCGGCTCGGTACGAAGGGAGTTTGCCCGTATTCCGATGTCGGCACCCGACCGGTCCGAATGCCCCAGCATCGTCCGTCGCCGCTGTCCTCGGCCATCGGTCCCGACACCCATCCAGGGCGGGGTCCGGGCCGTACGCGGACCGCCGCGGCGCCCGGTGCGGCGGCCGGAGACGGGGACCGCACCGGATGGCGCACGGCTCGCCCCGGCCCACGCGGACGCCCACCGCCGCCGAGCACGCCGGGCCTGTTGTCAGACTTGAGCCGACCGCACACCGCGCGTCCCGCCCCACCGTCCCGCCCCGCTTGGAGTACGCCGATGCCCCACCCGTACGTCCTGCTGTCCGCCGCAGTCTCCCTGGACGGTTACCTGGACGACACCGGCCCCGAGCGGCTGCTGCTGTCCGGCCCGGCCGACTTCGACCGGGTCGACGAGGTGCGGGCATCGGCGGACGCGATCCTGGTCGGCGCCGGCACGATCCGTGCCGACAACCCGCGCCTGCTGGTCAACTCGCCCGAGCGGCGGGCCGGCCGCGTCGCCCGGGGCAGGCCCGAGTATCCGCTCAAGGTCACCGTCAGCGGCTCCGGCGACCTGGACCCGGCGGCGCGGTTCTGGCACACCGGCGGCGAGAAGGTCCTCTACACGACCGACGAGGGCGCCGAGCGGGCCCGTGCCCACGGTCTCGCGGCCGACGTCGTCCCGCTCGGCCCCGAGCTCGACTGGCGGCGGCTCCTGGAGCACCTGCACGCCGTGCGCGGGGTCCGGCGGCTCATGGTCGAGGGCGGCGGCCGGATCCACACCCAGCTCCTCACCCAGGGCCTCGCCGACGAGCTCCAGCTGGTCCTCGCCCCGCTCTTCGTCGGCGACCCGGACGCCCCCCGCCTCTTCGGCCCCGGCACCTACCAGGGCGGCCGGCTGCGGCTGCTCGAGACCCGCGCCGTCGGCGACGTCGTCCTGATGCGCTACGAGCCCACCGCGCCCGGCACCGGTGCGCTGCCCTCCGCCGCCGACCACCACTGGCTGGCCCTCGCCTGCGACCTCGCGGCCCTGTGCCCGCCGTCCGGGACGGCGTTCAGCGTGGGCGCGGTGGTGGTCGCGGCCGACGGCACGGAGCTGGCGCGGGGCCACTCCCGGGAGGCCGGGGATCCGGTGGTGCACGCGGAGGAGGCGGCGCTCGCCAAGGTCGACCCCACGGACCCCCGGCTCACGACCGCCACCGTGTACTCCAGCCTGGAGCCCTGCGCCCGGCGCGCGTCCCGGCCGGCGCCCTGTGCCCGGCTGATCCTGGACGCGGGGGTGCGGAGGGTGGTCACGGCCTGGCGCGAGCCGGACACCTTCGTGCCGGGCGCCGACGGCAGCGGGGTGCTGGCCGGCGGGGGCGCCACCGTCGTCGTCCTGCCGGAGCACGAGGGGCGGGCCCAGGCGCCGAACGGCCACCTGATCGGCCGCTGAGGAGGGGCGGCGGGAAGGGGTGTGCTGCGGGCCCCGCGCATGGCGTACACTGGTGTCATACCGACGCGGGGTGGAGCAGCTCGGTAGCTCGCTGGGCTCATAACCCAGAGGTCGCAGGTTCAAATCCTGTCCCCGCTACTGAAGGCCGAGGGCCGGAACCCGAAAGGGTTCCGGCCCTCGGTGCTTTTCCCCTCACGCGCCTCTTCACGCACCCCTTCACCGAACGTGACCGGTCCGCCTCTCTGCGCATAACAACTGACACAACGTCAGGAAACGGTGCGTGCCTGAGGACGGGTCAACTCGCCCGGTTTCGACCGCTCCTGGCGGTTAAGTCCATGCGGAAATCGTGAATGATCAAGCGGAACGGCTTGGAATCCGGCCCTCGCGTCTATTAACGTTCGATAACGCAGCGCGGTCGTCCCAGCCGTCACAGAAGTCGGCTCCGTGCGCACGCGCCGAATCCCGCAAGGGAACCGGGGAACCACCACCATGGGGTGAATCGCGTGGATGCAGCCGTGGAAGCACGGCTCGTATACGCGCGTAGGAGACCTTCCTGCTCCGAACCCGTCAGCTAACCCGGTAGGCGGTGAAGGAAGGAAAGGAGTACGCCCACGTGGCGTCCAACCGGCCTGCCCCCGAAGCCCCCTTCATGCCGAGCCAGCGCGACGGCGACACCTTCGTCTACGGCGGTGCCCGCGGCGACGAGGGCCCCTTCGAGGAGTGGAACCCCACCGCGGAGTCCGTCCGCCCGGTGCGCGGCCGGCACCGCGTCGCCAAGCAGCGCGGCGGAGGGCTCGCCCGCAGCTCCACGGTCCTGGGCGTCGGCGTCATCGCCGCGGTGGGCGCGGGCGGCATGGCCAGCGCCCAGACCGGCAAGCCGCCGGTCTCGATCTCCATGCCCGACCTCCCCAACGTGGGCTCCCTCATCTCCGACGAGGAGGAGCCCGCCGGTTCCGCCACCCCGCTCAGCGGCATCGGCGTGACCACCGCCGACGCCGAGCAGGGCACCGCCGGCGCCGGTGAGGCGCTGCGCGCCCGGATCATGGCGCAGGTCGAGCAGCAGCAGGGCCAGGCCGAGAGCAAGGCCGCGGCGGAGGCCGCCGCCGCTGCCGAGAAGGCGGCCGCCGAGGCCGCCGCCAAGGCGGAGAAGGAGGCCAAGGCCAAGGCCGAGGCCGCGAAGAAGAAGGCGGAGGAGGAGGCCAGGAAGAAGGCCGAGGCCGAGCGCCTCGCCGAGCTGGCCAAGCAGTACGCGCTGCCGACCTCCTCGTACACCCTCAGCTCGACCTTCGGCCAGGCCGGCGCCTACTGGTCCTCCGGCTACCACACCGGCCTCGACTTCGCCGCGCCCACGGGCACGCTGATCAAGGCGGTCCACACCGGCACGATCACGTTCGCCGGGTGGGACGGCTCCTACGGCTACAAGACCGTGCTGACCCTCGAGGACGGCACCGAGATCTGGTACGCCCACCAGTCCTCCGTCAGCGTCAGCGTCGGCCAGAAGGTCAACACCGGCGACGTGATCGGCCGCGTCGGCTCCACCGGCAACTCCACCGGGGCCCACCTCCACCTGGAGGTCCACCCCGACGGCTCCTCCTCCGGCGTCGACCCGCTGGCGTGGCTGCGCGACAAGGGCCTCACCCCCTGAGACCCGCCGCCCTCTGAACCCCGGCAGTCCCGACGGCGCCCCCCCCGACGTCAGGGCTGCCGGTCAGGTGTTCCCGGGGCCGGCCTCCCCGGCGCCGCGGGCGTCACCGCGCGCCCCCACCGGGATACGGGTACGGAGAGGACGGATACGGCTGCGGACCGTAGGCCGGGTAGGGCCCGCCGTACCCCTGCCCATAACCGTGCCCCTGCCCGTACCCGTAGCCGTGCCCCTGCCCGTACCCGTAGCCGTGCCCCTGCCCGTAGCCGTGCACCGGCCAGGGCGCCGCGGCCACCGGCAGCGGGGGCGCGGTGGCGCGGGCCGCGTGCTCCAGGGCCGGCCGCGCCGCGGCCCGCCGGCACCACAGCTCCTCCAGCAGTTCCCGTTCCCGCACCACGAAGTCCGCGCCCGCACGCCCCGCACGCCCCCGGTGCCGCAGGAACGCCAGCGAGGTCGCGTACGCCTCGTACTGCGCCACCGCCCGCGCCACCTCCTTCCCCCCGTGCCGGCGGGCGTACCGCCGGGCGACGCGCCGGGCGCGCATCGAGCCCAGGGCGAACGGCTCCACCGGCGTCAGCCAGCCGGCCACGGCGTACGCCGGCAGCTCCGCCCGCACCGTCCGCAGCTCGCGCTGCCGCGTCCACACCACCAGCCAGGTCAGCACGCCGAAGGCAGGCACCATGAACGCCAGGTACACGACGAGGAACCCGTAGTCGCCCAGCGCCGTGGAGCCGTTCCACAGCGCGTGCATGCCCATCGCGAGCAGCAGCCCGGCGAGCGGCAGCAGCACCCGCCGGACCCGCTGCCGCTGCGCGGAGAGCGCGGAGATCCCGAACCCGATGCCGGTGAGCACGGTGAACAGCGGGTGCGCGAACGGCGACATGACGATGCGGACGAAGAAGGTCGCCGCGGTGACCGAGGCGACGCCGCTGTCACCGGTCAGCTGGTCGGTGCCGAAGGCGGTGCCGAGGTAGAGGATGTTCTCCGTGAACGCGAAGCCGGTGGCGGTGACCCCGGCTATCACCACGCCGTCGAGGATCCCGGTGAAGTCGCGTCTGCGGAAGAGGAAGACCAGCAGCACGGCGACGGCCTTCGCGGTCTCCTCCACGACGGGCGCTATGACGGTCGCGCCGAGCGTGTCCGCGCTCGACGGGTCGGCCGTGGCCGTCGCTATCCACTGCGTGGCGAAACTGTTGGCCACGATCGCCATGAGCGCCGCCGCGCAGGCGCCCCAGGCGAAGGAGAACAGCAGGTTCCGCCAGGGCCCCGGCTCCACCCGGTCCAGCCACCGGAAGGCGGCCACGAGCAGCGGCACGGGGAGCACCGCGAGCCCCAGCCCGACCAGGAACCCCTCCGTGCCGGTCTCCTCGCGCACCAGCGCGAGGATGACCAGCCCCGACAGCGCGAGCAGGGAGGCCGGTGCTCCGTAGCGCACCCAGGGCCGCCGCCACCAGTGCGCGTGCCGGAGCGCAGCACCGGGCTCCGGGGGCCCGCCGGGACACGTCGGGCAGGGAGGGCTGCTGGCCACGGAAGGGACCCTAACGAGACGGGGGCGCTGCCCACAGGAGCGCGAAGTGGACTCAGGCGCCGGTGGAGGGCTGATCGGAGGGGAGTGTTCCGGTTCGGTCGTCGTGCTGTACGCGGCGGAAGAGCAGGTCGTTCACGACATGGCCCTTGTCCAGTCCCTGGCCCTCGAAACGGGTCAGCGGCCGGAACTCGGGACGCGGCGCGAAACCGCCGTCGGCCCGGGTGTTCTCGAAGTCGGGGTGGGCGGTCAGCACCTCGAGCATCTGCTCGGCGTACGGCTCCCAGTCGGTGGCGCAGTGCAGCACCGCGCCCGGCCTCAGCCGGGTCGCGGCCAGGGAGAGGAACGCGGGCTGGATCAGCCGCCGCTTGTGGTGCCGCTTCTTGGGCCACGGGTCCGGGAAGTAGACGCGCAGCCCGTCGAGACAGTCGGGGGCGAGCATCTCGCGCAGCAGGATGATCGCGTCGCCGTTGCCGACGCGGACGTTGGTCAGGCCCTGCTGGTCGGCGAGGTTGAGGAGGTTGCCCTGGCCGGGGGTGTGGACGTCGACGGCGAGGATGTTGGTGGCCGGGTCCGCGGCGGCCATCTGCGCGGTGGCCTCGCCCATGCCGAAGCCGATCTCCAGGACCACCGGGTTGTCGTTGCCGAAGAACTCCGTGAGGTCGAGCCGGCGCCGGCCGTCGATGTCGAAGCCCCACTCGGGCCACAGCCGCTGCAGCGCGTCCGCCTGCCCGGCGGTCACCCGGCTGCGGCGCGGCTGGAAACTCCGGATGCGGCGCTCGAAGTGCGACCCGGCGGGGTCGGCCTTCGGCCCGTCCGGGAACCGCGGCTCCCCCTTGGCCCGGGTACGGCGGATCGACGCACCGGGCGCGTGCGCGGGGTGCGGGGCGGCGGAGTGCGGGGCTTCGGGGGTGTTCACGGAGTCAGACACAGTGCTGTCGATTTTACGGGCGCACGGCGGGCGGCCGCCGTGCGCTTCACCGCCCCTGCTCCGCCAGCTCCGCCAGCGCCCGCCGCGCGACCTCCCGCCCGATCGGCAGGGAAGCCGTCGCCGCAGGTGAGGGGGCGTTGAGCACGTGGACCGCCCGTGGGGCCCCCTGGATCAGGAAGTCGTCGACCAGGGTGCCGTCCCGCAGCACCGCCTGGGCGCGCACCCCGGCCGGTGCCGGAACCAGGTCCTCCTCCCGCACCGCGGGCAGGAGCCGGCGCACCGCCCGGGTGAAGGCGGCCTTGGACAGGGAGCGGTGCAGTTCTCCGGCGCCGTACCGCCAGTGGCGGCGGGCCAGCTGCCAGGAGCCCGGCCAGGCCAGGGTCGCCGCCAGCTCGCGCGGACGCACCGTGCGCCGGTCGTAGCCCTCGCGCGCCAGGGCCGGCACCGCGTTGGGGCCGACGTGGACGCCGCCGTCGACGCCGCGCGTGAGGTGGACGCCGAGGAAGGGGAACGCCGGGTCGGGCACCGGGTAGACCAGGCCCCGGACCAGTTCCGGCCGGGCCAGCTCGTAGTACTCGCCCCGGAACGGCACGATCCGCACGTCCGGCTCGTCGCCCGTGAGGCGGGCGATCTCGTCGCAGTGCAGCCCGGCGCAGTTCACCAGCACCCGGCCGCGCACGACGTCACCGGTGGCGGTGCGGACGGCGACTCCGCGGTCGGGCCGGCGGTCGACGCGGGTGACCCGCGCCGCACAGCGGATCTCCGCGCCCGATGCCTCGGCCAGGTGCCGGGCCACGGCGGTGAAGTCGCAGACGCCGGTGGTGCCCACGTGGACGGCCGCCAGGCCCTCGGCCTCCGGCTCGTGCTCCGCGATCTGCGCGGCGCCCAGTTCGCGGACCGCGAGGCCGTTCTCCCGGCCGCGCTGGGCCAGGGCGTGCAGGCGCGGCAGCTCGTCGCGGGTCGTGGCGACGATCAGCTTGCCCGTCACGGCGTGCGGGACGTCGTACTCCGCGCAGAACTTGACCATCTCGGCGGCGCCGCGCACCGCGTACCGGGCCTTGAGCGAGCCGGGGCGGTAGTAGACGCCGCTGTGGATGACGCCGCTGTTGCGGCCCGTCTGGTGCCGGGCGGGGCCGGGTTCCTTCTCCAGCACGGTGACCCGCGTGCCCGGCGCCGCGCGGGTGATCGCGTACGCCGTCGACAGCCCGACGATCCCGCCACCGATCACCAGCACGTCGCAGTCGTACGCCCGCCGCACCTGCACCACCTCCCGGCTCCGATAGTGCACTGCGCCACTGACAACGGCTTCAAACCCGCGGTGTCACCCGGCCGGGGCCATCAGGAGCGGCCGGGCGCGCTCGCGCAGCTCGACCACGCGGGGCTCGTCGCCGTAGGGCTCCAGACGGTGCAGGAGGTCCCTGACGTACTCGGTGGTGCGGGCCGACGAGATGCGGCCGGCCACCTCCACCGCGCGCACGCCCTGTTCGCAGGCGGCGTCCAGGTTGCCCGACTCCAGTTCGGCGACCGCCGAGACGACCAGCCGCAGGCCGTGCGAGCGCACGAACTCCTCCGTCGGCTTCGACAGCGCCTGCTCGGTGAAGCGGCGGACCTGGCGGGGTGCCTTGAGGTCGCGGTAGCACTCGGCGGCGTCGGCGGCGAACCGGTCGTAGCCGTAGAAGCCGAGCCAGGACGGGTCGCTGTCGCCGGGGCGGGAACGTTCCAGCCAGCCCTCCGCCGCCTTCAGGGCGGCGCCGGCGGCCTGGGCGTCTCCCGCGCGTGCGTGCGCGCGTGCCTCGACGAGGCGGAAGAAGCTCATGGTGCGGGCGGTGGCCAGGCCCCGGTTGCGCTCCAGTGCGGCCTGGGCGAGGTCCACGCCCTCGTCGCCGAAGCCGCGGTAGGTCGCCTGGAGGGACATGGACGCCAGGACGTAGCCCCCCAGCGGCACGTCCGCCGCGGCGCGGGCCAGGCGCAGGGCCTGGATGTAGTAGCGCTGGGCGGCCTCCTGCTGGCCGGTGTCGAAGGCCATCCAGCCCGCGAGGCGGGTGAGTTCGGCGGCGGCGCCGAAGAGCGAGCGGCCGACGTCGTCGGAGTAGGAGCCGAGCAGCAGCGGGGCCGCCTCGACCCGCAGGCATTCGGGGACCATCGACGAACGCCAGTCCCCGCCGCCGTACTTGGAGTCCCAGCGGCGGGCGTCCTCGGCGGCCTCCCGCAGTTTCCGCACGTCGCTGTGGCCGACTTTGATCGGTGCACCGGGGCCCTCGGACGGGTTCACCTCGCGCGCCACCGAGCTGTCGGCCGGGGTTATCAGCCATCGCGAGGCGGGCGTCGCGTACGCGCTGACGGCGAAGGAACCGGCCAGCGACTGCCAGATGCCGCCGGATCCCGCTCTGCGGCCGGCGAGGTCCAGCCGGTACAGCTCCGTCGCGGACTTCACGGCCTGTCCGACGTCCCGGGGGAAGGCGAGGCCCACTTCGGGCGCGGGGTCCGCGTCGGCCAGTCCGATCTCGTGGAGCGGCACCGGGCGGCCCAGCTTCTGGCCGATGGCGGCGGCGATCAGGTGCGGAGCCGCGCCCTGCGGCACCATCCCCTTCGACACCCAGCGCGCCACCGACGTCTTGTCGTAGCGAAGCGTCAGTCCCCGTTGCGCGCCGAGGTCGTTGACGCGTCGCGCGAGGCCCGCGTTGGAGATTCCCGCGAGGGCGAGAACGGCGCCGAGCTTTTCGTTCGGCCCGCGTTGCTCCCTGGACATGAGCCACCCCTCGACACAGACGGCCGCCGCGCTGGCATAACCACGCGGCATTCGTAAACCCAGCGTAGTTCGCCGCATCCCAAGCGTTAAGGGGCATTCTTCCGGATGGCGGGATTGTGGTCCGTACTGAAGTGCGGGTCCGATACGCGCAGTTGCGGCGTGCTCCCGGTGTGTGGCCGTGCGCCCGTGCGTGCGCTCTTCTCCGGCCACCGCGGGAGCGATTCCATGGTCCGCGTGGGTCGGCCCGCTGTACTGGATCCAGCGGGCTGGGGGACACCGCCGCCTTCATCCCCGCGGGCGGCGGAACGGTCCGGGAGGCGTGCCCCGCCTCCCGGACCGCGCGACCGCACGGCGGTGCGCAGAGCCTGTACGGAGCGTGTTCGGGGCGGCGCCCGGTGCACCGATTTGGCTGAAACCCGACCTCCTCCTTCCCGGGTTTTCACCGCATCTACCAAGGTAGTTGGGGGCGCGTTGGAGGTTCTGGGGGCGCGCTGCGGGGGCGCATTCGCGTCGTAACGGTGTGGGTGATCGCACGGCGACGCTCGACGGCGCCCGGCGATCTCTTCGTGGCGGTTCGGGCGCCCGTCCCGGGGTGGTGTATCCGCCGGGGCGCATTCGACGGAGCACACACGGCTCCGGCACGCCTCGTGAGCGCCTCCTTCATGGCAGCATGGGGAACCGGTTCGTACCGTGCACTGGTTGTCCACAGCCCGTGGAGGCGTCGATGCGGTGGTTGGTGGGATGGAGCAGCACCGCCGCGGGAGCCGTGGGGTTCGGCTCCGCCGGCGCCACCGGGACCGACGGCGAGACCCTGCAGCCCGTGGGCTCCCAGCCGTTGTGGGGTGACCCCGACCCGCTGTGGGCGGTCGGCGACTGGCGCCCCGACGAGGTCCGCGTGGTCACGGCCGACGACCGCACCAGGATCGCCGTCCTCGGCACCTGCGGCGCCTCCGACGAGCAGCTGCGCGTCGCGCTGTTCGCCGCGCGCGGCGGAGCACTGCGCCACCTCACCGCCTGGCCGGGCAGCTACACCGCCGTCGTCCAGGTGGGCCGCCGCATCACCGTCTGCGGCGACCTCGCGGGCGCCCGGCCGGTGTTCTACACCCCCTGGGAGGGCGGCACGGCGTACGCGACCGCCGCGCTGCCGCTCGCCGACCTCGTCGAGGCCAACCTCGACTTCGGGCACCTCGCCGCGCTGCTCGCCGCGCCGGACGTACCGGCCGCGCTGCACGACTCGACCCCGTACGACGGCGTGAAGCGCATCCCCCCGGGACACGCGCTGATCCTGCGCGCGGGGGCGCGCGAGGTCGCCGGGTACGAGCCCGTCGCCTCGCTCGCGGTCGCGGCGCCCCCCGCCGACCCCGGCCGGGCGGTGGACGCGGTGCGGGACGCGCTGGTCGAGGCCGTGCGGACACGGCTGGCCGCGCCCCGGCACGTTCCGGGCGCGGACATCGACCCCGGGCCCGTCCCGGGGATGGGACCCGCCGAGCGGCGCGCGGCGCGCGGGATGCCGGTGCCGGGGATCGGGGCCGACCTGTCCGGGGGACCGGCGTCCGGGACGCTGGCGCTGCTGGCGGCGGGGCTGCCCGGGAGACCGGGGACCGTGCTGGGACACGGCACGGGGGCGGGGGAGCGGCTGCTGGCCGTCACCTTCAACGACCTCGTGACGGCGGGCGGCGCGGGCGGGGGCAGGGCCGACGACGAGCTGGAGCGGGCCGGGGTGCTGGCGGCGAACCCCCGGCTGCACCACGTGGTGGTCACGGGCGGGGAGGAGACCCTCCCCTACGTCGATCTGGACGGTCCGCTGACCGACGAGCCGGGGCCCTCGCTGGTGTCGGTCGCGCGGCACCGGGCCCGGCTGGCGGCGGGCAGTGCGGACCACTTCACGGGGTACGGGGCGCGGCAGGTGCTGGACGCGCATCCGGCGCGCCTCGCCGACCTGCTGATGGACCGCAAGCGGCGGCACCTCGTGCGGCCGGTCGCCGCGCTGGCCAAGGCGGACGGTTCCGTGATGGTTCCCGCGCGCGTGTACGCGGCGGCCCGTCGGCTGGCGCGCACGCCGTACCGGACGGGGCTGGAGAGCCTCGCGGAGCGGCTGCTGCGCCGGCGGCTGGACGATGACGGCCTCGGGGGTGCGGGGGACGCCTCGCTGGCCGCGCTGACCTGGGGCAGACCCGGGCCTGCGGCACGGTGGCTGACCGGTGAGGCGCTGGCTGAAGTATCGGTTCGCCTGCAGGCGTCGACGCGGCGGTCCGAGGTGGGGCCGGGGCAGCGGCCCGGTGACTTCCGGGCGCGGGCGGCGCTGGCCCGGCACGCGGCGGACCTGCGGGTGCTGGAGCAGGCCGCCGAGATCCGGTTCCAGCGGCTGCACGCGCCGTTCCTCGACAACCAGGTCGTGCGGGCGTGCCGGGCGCTGCCGGAGGCGCTGCGGGTGCAGCCGGGGGCGCGGGCGTCGATCCTGCGGTCGGTGCTGGAGGGGGCGGGCGTGCGGGAGCTGCCGGCCGGGTGGGGGGCGCCGACGCCCCGGGCCACCGCGGCGGCCGCGGCGCGGACGGGGCTGAGGGTGGCGGCGGACGGGCTGATGGCCTTGTTCGACACGCCGCTGCTGGCGGAGGCGGGACTGGTCGAGGCACGGGTGGTGCGGAAGGCGCTGCGGCGAGCGGCGGAAGGGGAACCGCTGCCGCTGGACGGACTGGCGGAGCTGGTCGCGCTGGAACTGTGGCTGCGACGCTTGCTGGCGCGCAGGGGAACGTGCTGGACGGGAACGCCGGCCCGGCAGCGGGCGGTGCCGGGAGGGATCGCGCCGCAGCGGGGGGCGTTGGGAGCGGGTGCGGGCGGACGGCGGGCGTAGGCGGGCTGAGCGGACGCCCGCGGCGGGCCAGCGGGGTTCGGGGGCGGCTCCGGTGGGGGTGCGTGAAGCCTGTGGTGCGTCGTGGGCCGGTGCCGCGTCGGGGGTGTCCGTCCCCGGTCCGGCGCGGGATCGGTGACTCGGTGGAGGTGCCGGTGCCGACGCGAAGGCCGCTGCGGGCGGACACCCCCGCCCCGTCCCCTTCCCGCCGTGCGCGGGCGCCGACCGCCCACCGCCGCCTTCGCGTGCCGCCCCACCGCGGGCTGCCGTTCCACCGGGGGCATTCGTGCCGCCCGGGGCGACCGGCCCGCGCCCACCGCCGCCGTCGGGTGCCGGATGGCGCGCGGCTGTCGCTCAACCGCGGGCTGCCGTTCCGCCGGGGGCATTCGTGCCGCCCGGAGCGGCACGGGTGGGCGCGGCGGCAACCCGTCGGCGCCGGGCTGCGCGACCCGCCCCCGGCCCGCACCAACGCCGGGTACCGGGGGAACGCCGGGTCACGCACCGCCCCGGGCAACCGGCCGACGCCGGGTCGCCCACCTCGCCGCACCTGTGCCACCGCACCGGCCCAGGCGGAACCGGCCTACGCCGGCCGCGAGCGCAGCCCCTCCAGCAGGATGTCCAGCAGGCGGGCCGAAGCCGCCGCCTGCTGGGCCGCGTCCGGCAGGGAGGGCGCGGCCGTGGCGATCACCAGGAGGACGTCCGACACCGACACGTCGGGACGGAGTTCACCCGCGGCACGGGCCCGCTCCACCAGCTGGCCCACCACGTCGAGGAGCTGCGCCGCGCCGGCGTCGTCCTCGGGCGCGGCGGCCGCCGGCTCCTCGGAGACCAGCCGCAGCTCACCCGCGGCCGGCTGGGCCCGCTGCTGCGGCACGCGCGCGTGGTCCGGCAGACCGTGCTCCTCCGCCACGCCCACCCGCAGCACCTGCGGCGGCAGCAGCCGCCCGGCGCCGGAGGCGACCGACGTGCGCAGGAAGCGGGACAGCGCCGACCACGGCTCGTCCTCCTGGCCGAGCGCCGCGCGCGCCTGGTCGGTCAGCCGGGAGGTCTCCTCCTCGGCGATCCGCCGGACCAGGACGTCCTTGCTCGGGAAGCGCCGGTACACCGTGCCCACGCCGACCCGTGCCCGGCGTGCCACGTCCTCCATCGGCGCGCCGTAGCCCAGCTCGCCGAAGACCTCGCGCGCGGCACGCAGCACGTGCTCCAGATTGCGCTGGGCGTCCACGCGCAGCGGTGTCGTGCGCGCGCCGCCCGTGCGTCCGTCGCCCGCGGGCGCGCTCATCGCGGCGCCGGTCGCGACAGTGGACGCGGAAGACCAATGAGAGTCCTGAACATGCATGTGTGTTCCCCCGGTAATGACGTCTCCCCCCGGAGACTTCTCCCCGTCATCGATGGCCGGAGCGTGCGGGACGAACCCGGCTGCCGAACCCGCTCGTCGCGGATTCGATGAGCGCATCCCCCTGCACCCCGTCGACACGAACATAGTTGAGAGGGGGTCAATTCAGAAGAGGTACGTTCCGCACGGAGCGCCCCCCGATCGGAGTACGGGTCGCATACGTCCCTTATGCGACCGCGGACGGTGCCCGGCCCGTCCTCTCTGACCTGCCCGGATCCGGTCCACGGGCGGCGGATCGGCCGACCCCGGGCGCCCGGAACTCCGGTCACACAATGCGTCGGGGCTGTGGACAAACGCAAGCGGCGGGTGCGTCATGGGATGGTGAAGGAACGTGCGCGCATTCTCGTTGTCGGCGGCGGCTACGTCGGGATGTACACGGCCCTGCGCCTGCAGCGGAAGCTCAAACGCGAACTCGGACGGGGCGAGGCCGAGATCACGGTCGTCACCCCGGATCCGTACATGACGTACCAGCCCTTCCTCCCCGAAGCGGCCGCCGGTGCCATTTCCCCTCGGCACGTCGTCGTACCGCTGCGCCGTGTCCTCGGCCGGTGCCACGTCGTCATCGGCGAGGCCACCGCCGTCGACCACGCGAAGCGCACGGCGACCATCACGACCCTCGCCACCGAGGAGGAGGGCACCGGGGGGCGGCGGCTCGCGTACGACGAGCTGGTGCTCGCGCCCGGTTCCGTGTCGCGCACGCTGCCGGTCCCCGGCCTCGCCGACCACGGCATCGGCTTCAAGACCGTCGAGGAGGCCATCGGGCTGCGCAACCACGTCCTCGAGCAGATGGACATCGCCTCCTCCACCCGCGACCCGGCCCTCCGCGACGCCGCCCTCACCTTCGTCTTCGTCGGCGGCGGGTACGCCGGCGTCGAGGCGCTCGGCGAGCTGGAGGACATGGCCCGCTACGCCACGCGGTACTACCACAACCTCCGGCCCGAGGACATGAAGTGGATCCTCGTCGAGGCCTCGGACCGCATCCTGCCCGAGGTCGGCGAGGAGATGGGCCGCTACACGGTCACCGAACTGCGCCGCCGCAACATCGACGTACGCCTCGAGACCCGTCTGGAGTCCTGCGCGGACCGGCTCGCCGTGCTCAGCGACGGCTCCCGCTTCCCCACCCGCACGGTCGTGTGGACGGCGGGCGTCAAACCGCATCCCGTCCTCGCCGCCACCGACCTGCCGCTGAACGGGCGCGGGCGGCTGAAGTGCACCGCCGAACTGGCGGTCGAGGGCGCCCCGCACGCGTGGGCGGCGGGAGACGCCGCCGCCGTCCCCGACGTCACCGCGGACGAGCCCGGCCGGGAGTGCGCGCCCAACGCCCAGCACGCCCTGCGCCAGGCCAGGGTCCTCGGCGACAACATCGCGCACTCCCTGCGCGGCGAACCCCTCGAGACGTACGCCCACAAGTACGCCGGGTCCGTCGCCTCCCTGGGCCTGCACAAGGGCGTCGCCCAGGTCTACGGGCGCAAGCTCAAGGGTTACCCCGCGTGGTTCATGCACCGCACCTACCACCTCAGCCGGGTCCCCACCTTCAACCGCAAGGCGCGCGTGGCCGCCGAATGGACCCTCGCCGGGCTCTTCAAACGGGAGATCGTCTCCCTGGGATCACTCGAACACCCGCGGGCGGAGTTCGAACTGGCGGCCGGGGGAAAGCCTCCTCAAGACCCCCCGCACGACCCGAAGGGGTCGTCCTGACCGGACCCAGGAACTCCGTCCGCCTGCCCGACGTCTGACGGATGTCGGCCCGGTCGGCACCCTGCCAGACTGGTCCACCACCGCGGGCGGGCCGCAGCCCGTCCCGGTGCGGCCCCGGGACCCCGGCCGGTCCCGGTTCCCGGCCGCCGACAACTACACGAGGCAAGGATTCGTGAACTTCACGCGCTGGAGCGCCCGGCTCCCCGGAACGCAGCGCCGCGCCGCAGCGCGGACCGAGCACGCGGTCTCCCCGGACCGGCGGGGAGAGAGCTCCGTACCCGCGGCCCGTGCCGAGCAGCTCACCGACGACACGCGGTCCGTGCCGGTCGTCGACGAGCTGAGGGTGCGCGAGGTCCTGGACCACGTCCCCTCCCTCGTCGCCCTGGTCCACGGCCCCGACCACCGCATCGCCTACGTCAACGACGCCTACACGGCGGCCTTCGGCGACCGCCCGACCGGCGCCCCCGCGCGCGAAGCCCTCCCGGAGCTCGACGCACTCGGCCTGCTGCCCCTCCTCGACCAGGTCCTGCGCAGCGGCAAGCCCCGCACGGTCAAGTCCCGCAAGGCCCCCGACGGCCGCTCCTACACCTTCACCTGCACCCCGGTCACCGAAGGGGAGGACGGCGGCCGCGGCGTGCTCGTCTTCGCCACCGACGTCACCGACCACGCCGAGGCCGCCGCACGCCTGCGCGCCAGCGAACGCCGCCAGCGCGAGACCGCCGTCACCCTCCAGCGCTCCCTCCTCCCCCAGGAGCTCGAGGAACCCGACGACCTGCGCATCGCCGCCACCTACCACCCCGGCGGCACCGAGGCGGCCGTCGGTGGCGACTGGTACGACGTGATCACCCTCGGCGGCGGCCGCACCGCCCTGGTCATCGGCGACGTCATGGGCCGGGGCGTGCGGGCCGCCGCGGTCATGGGCCAGCTCCGCACGGCCGTCCGCGCCTACGCCCGGCTCGACCTCCCCCCGCACGAGGTCCTCCAGCTCCTCGACGGCCTGGCCACGGAGATCGACGCCAACCAGATCGCCACCTGCGCGTACGCCGTCCACGATCCCAACGAGGGCCACCTGGTGTACGCCTCCGCCGGCCACCTGCCCATCCTGGTCCGCGACGAGAACGGCACCGTCCGGCGCGCCGACGAGCCGACCGGCCCCCCGCTCGGCACCGGCGGCTGGATGCACTCCTCCGGTTCGATCCCCCTCGGCCCCGGCTCCACCGCCGTCCTCTACACGGACGGCCTGGTCGAGCGCCGCAACGAGGACCTGGACGAGGGCATCGCCGCCCTGGAGCGCGCCCTGGCCGGAGCCACCGGCACCCCCCAGGTCGTCTGCGACCGCCTGGTCCGCTCGGCCGGAGTGACCCCGGACCACGACGACGACGTCGCCGTGCTGGTCCTCCAGCACCCCGCCCGCAGGGGCCCGGAGAGCGAACTGTTCCGCAACGCCGCCCTGGAACTCCTCGGCGGCGTCGAAGCGGCCCCACGCGCGCGTGCCTTCGCCTCCGGCGTGCTGACCAGCTGGCGCTTCCCTCCCGACCTGCACGACCTGGGCGTCCTGGCCGCGAGCGAGCTGGTCGCCAACTCCCTCCAGCACGGCACACCCCCCATGCGGCTGCGGCTGCGCCGCACCGACCGGCGACTGACCATCGAGGTCACCGACGGGGACGACCACCTGCCGAGGCGCCGCCGCGCGGAGCCCGGCGACGAGTCAGGCCGGGGCATCGCGATCGTCGCGACGATCGCCTCCCACTGGGGCAGCAGACGCACCGAGGACGGCGGCAAGGCGGTCTGGTGCGAGTTCGCGCTGCCGAAGGACCCCGGTGCCCGGAAGCCGAAGACCCCCCACGGCTCACCGTGAGGGGTCCCGGCGCGTACGTCAGACGTGCGCCGGTGCCTGGCCCGCCGTGCCCCCCTGCGCCACCACGCGGCTCCGCACCGCCGCCGGATGGTCCTGCACGTCGGTGAGCTGCCGTCCCAGCCGGACCGCCAGCACGCTGATCCCCAGCGAGACCAGCAGGAAGGTCACGACGTACGGACCGTGCAGCGAGGCGCCCATCGGCCCGCCCACCGCCGGACCGACGGCCAGCGCGAGCTGCTTCACCAGGGCGAACGCCGAGTTGTACTGCCCGGCCATGCCGGTCGGCGCGAGATCGGCGACCAGCGGCGCGAGCGTCGGCGACAGCATCGCCTCCCCGAGCCCGAACAGCGCGTACGTGGAGACGAAGGCGGCGGTCGCCATCGCCTGGCTGCCGTTCCCGAGCCCCGCGTACGCGGCGATGGCCCACGCCACGGCCCAGATCAGCCCCACGGACGCGATCACGCGCGTGCGCCTGCGCCGCTCGACGAGCCGCAGCACCGCGAACTGCGCGACCACGATCACCAGGGTGTTCGCCGCCAGTGCCGTCCCCAGCGTGGACGTCGAGATCCCGGCGGCCTCGACCCCGTACGCGCTCAGCCCCGACTCGAACTGCCCGTAGCAGGCGAAGAACAGCACGAAGCCCAGCACGCACAGCTGCACCATGGCCCGGTTGCCCAGCAGCTCCTTCCAGCTGCCCCTGGCCGACTGCGCCGGAGCGCCCTCGACGTGCGGCGCACGCGGCATCCGCACCGTCGCCATCACCACGACGAGCAGCAGGAACATCGCCGCCTCGATCGAGAACAGCAGAGTGAAGGACGCGGCTTCCGTGGTGTCCACGAGGTGCCCGCCGATCAGACCGCCGACGCCGAGCCCGAGGTTCTGCAGGAAGAACTGCATGGCGAACGCCCGCGACCGGGTTCCGGCGGTGGAGCAGTCGACGATCATCGTCGCGAGCGCCGGCTGCATCACGGCCTGCCCGGCGCCGAGCGTCGCCGCCGACAGCAGTACGGTCGCGGCAGTACTCGCCAGTCCCAGGCTCAGCGCGCCGATCGCGGCCGTGACCAGGGCGGCGAGCAGGACCGGCAGCGGGCCGCGCCGGACGATCGCCCGCCCGGCGAACGGCAGCACGATCAGCGCGGCCACAGCGAAGACGGCGAGCACGAGACCCGCCGTCACGGCCCCCAGCCCCCGCACCTGCGCCACGTAGACGTACAGGTACGGGACCGTGAAGCCGAGCCCGAAAGCGCTGAGTGCGTTGCCCACGTGGATCCGGCGCATCGCAGCGCCCATCGCCCTGGTCACGTTCACCTCTCTCAGTAGTTAGGAGTGAAGACTTAGAAGCTAAAGTTCGATGCTAAAGAGTACATAGCGAAGGACTTCAAGGCAAAGAAGGGGCATGCCATACTGCGGCCATGGGTGACACCCCCGGCCTCAGCGAGCCGACACTCGAAGAGCAGATCGCCGCTTACCAGCGCGAGTTCCAGGACCTCGACCCCCAGGTCGAGAAGATCGTCAACGCGCTGTCCCGCCTGAACCGCCGGATGAACGTCGCCTACGGACGCCAGACGGCCGACCTCGGCATCACCAACGCCGACTGGGAGGTCCTCAAGGCCCTCGTCCTCTCCGGCGCCCCCTACCGCATGGGCCCCAGCGACCTGGCCAAGCGCCTCGGCCTGACCCCGGCCGCCATGACCCACCGGATCGACCGCATGGTCACCGAGGGCCTGGTCACCCGGGAGAGGGACGAGACCAACCGCGTTCGGGTGATCGTGGAGCTGACCCCGGCCGGCCGCGAGAAGTGGCTGGAGGCCATGCGCATGGCCACCGTCTTCGAGGCGGACCTCCTCCAGGACCTCTCCCCGGAGGAGCGGGTGGCCCTGGGCGAGGTGCTCACCCGTCTCCTGCGCAGGGTGGAGCACGCCCAGCCGGACGCCGGCGGGCGCCTCTCCGACCTGGACTGACGGCGGGGACCCGACCGGCCGTAAAGATCTTGACAGGGGGCGCTTGACACCCCCCTGCCCGATCCGTAAGGTTCTTCGGGTTGCCGCGGAGCCGTAACGGTTCTGCGACAGCACCTCCGCCGCGGTAGCGGCACTCAAACCACCAGCACGATCTCCCGGACGGGTCGATTTCGGCATGCCGAAATTCCATTCGCACGGGACGCGGCGGCTCGAACGGATCCGAGTGGCTCCGATTTGAGAAGCGCCGAACGGATCGCTAAGGTTTGAAACGTCGGAACGGCCCAACGGCCGGGAAGGCAGCCCCCTCTGACGGGGAGTCAGGCCCGAAAGGATCTGATAGAGTCGGAAGCGCCGGAAAGGGAAACGCGGAAGCGGGAACCTGGAAAGCACCGAGGAAATCGGGTCGGAAAGATCTGAT
>NZ_JACHJI010000002.1:253041-931776 GCF_014203535.1 Streptomyces griseomycini | reverse complement strand
AGACCGTGTCCTACGTGGTGAGGCGTCGTTGAACTCGGCATGGGGCGGGGTACGTGGAGTTGGATTGTTCCGGACGGGCTGTGGGAGATCGCGAAGCCGTTGATCCCTCCGTCGAGGGTGCGGCCGCAGGGCGGTGGAACGCAGGACACGCCTGATGAGACGCTGTTCGCCGCGATCATCTACGTCCTGGTGTCCGGCTGCGCCTGGCGCGCGTTGCCGCCGTGCTTCGGCGTCTCGAAGTCGACCGCTCATCGGCGGTTCCTGATCTGGTCGAGAGCCGGTGTCTGGGGCCGGCTGCACGAGGCCGTGCTGCACCGGCTCGACGACGCCGGCCTTCTCGACGTCACCCGCGTCGTCCTGGACACCGCCCACGTGAGGGCTAAAAAAGGGGCGAATACACAGGTCCGAGCCCCGTGGACCGGGGTAAGCCGGGTTCCAAGATGCATGTCCTGTCGGACGCGAACGGACTGCCCCTTCTCGTCGGCGTCTCTGCGGGTAACACCCACGACAGCGAAGGGCTGAAGCCGATGGTGGAGGGTCACCAAACGAGACACGACCCCCACCGCGGCCGGCACTTCAAGCCGCAGCGCCTGCATGCGGACAAGGCCTACGACCGGGCTGACCTGCGCAGATGGCTGCGCGGGAAGCGGATCGGCGTGCGCATCGCCCGCAAGGGAATCGAGTCCAGCAAGCGATTAGGGCGCCGCCGATGGGTCATCGAGCGGACGATGTCGTGGCTGTCCGGCTACCGCCGCTTGAGCCCTCGTTACGAGCGCGATCCCCGCAACTACCTGGCCTTTCTCGGCCTCGCCGCCGCCCTGTGCTGCTACAAGCGACTCATCCGCCTTACCACGTAGGACACGGTCTAAGTCGCCAAACTCGGCCGGGAGTTGAGGAAGACCGCCGAGTCCATCAGGAAGCAGGCGGACGAGATCAAAGCGCTCGCGTCCGTCGACCGAAGGACTGGTGGCAGGGGCTCATGCTCGCGGCGGAGGTCCGTGTGATGTCGCCCATGGGTGCGGGAGAAGCCAGGAAGCAGACTGATTGGTACCGCTCGGTCATCGGCCGGAACGAGCTTCTCTCCCTCCCGCTCTTCAGTGCGGTGCTGTTGGCAGGGCTCTTCAGCGACATGGGTCCCGCGATTCCGGCGGGCTGCCTGTCCGCGCTGACCATCACGGTGGTGCTGGTGCCCTCGCTGATCAGCGCGCTGGTCAGCCGCTTTTGGTATGACAGGGCGCTCGGGGAGTCGTAGGACAACGTATGAAAGAAGCCGATGACATCGGAGGACCTGTGACCGGGACCGTGGGGGGCGGTGCCGGGTCGGCACCGCCCGCCGACTACGAGCTGTTGCTCCCGGAGGGATGGTTCCGGGTTCATATCGACCCGGAAAGCCGTGAACGCTCGGTCGATGCCCTGATCGACCGTCGGTTCGCCGGGGTCGACAACGCCCCGCACGTCAAGCGGCGGCTGCGGGAAGACCTCTTGGCACAGGCGACCGCGGCATTCCGTGAGGGGGCATCGAGCTGTACCTCAGCTTCCAGCAGGCAGGCCCGCTCACCGTTCCCGCCTCGCTTCTGGTCACGCTGTTGCAGCCCGGACCGGGTGGGAGCCGGCCGGCCCCGCAGGGCGTCTCAGACCGCCTCGCCGCTGACACCGCGGTCGACGCCTCGGTCGTCGAGCTTGCCGCGGGCACTGCCGTCCGCACGCGCAGGGCGACCGGGCAGCCGGACGTCTCCGCTCCCTCCGGCGTGCCGGGAAGCCCTGACGACGCCCTCCCTTCTGTCACGCTGGACTACCAAGTTCCGGTGCCCGGAACCGAGGCACACCTGCTGTTGACCTTCTCCACTCCCCTCGTACAGATCGCCGACGCGATGGTCGAACTCTTCGACGCAGTGGCGGCCTCGCTGAAGTGGACGGACGGAGGCAGCGCCCATGAGTGAGATCCGTACGTGCGGCATCGTCGTTCCCACCGACTGGGTACCCCTCCCGCTCGAGCCGTCGGACGACGTGAAGGGCTGGGCCAAGGGCACCGCGACGGAGTTGCGTGACCGCAGCAGGGCGGCAGGCTACGAGCTGGACAGAAGTACGTTGCGGAGGGACCTCCGGGTCCGGGCGGAAGACAGCCGCAGCCGCGATCCCTTCTACGCCTTCGCCCTCTACCCCGACGGGTTCGACACGGCCCTTGCCACCTTGGAAGTGGACCTGATCCACCCTGACGAGGCGGTTCCCCGCATCACTCTGGACTGGCTGGCCGAGACGTTCAGCGCAGATGACTTCGGTACGCCGGAGATCACGCGCACGGAGTTGCCGGTCGGTCCTGCCGTACGTATCCGGCAGAACTTCGCCGCGGACGATCCTCCGCCCCGGGGGCCCGGAATCCTGATGGAGACGCTCACGTACGGGATCCGGCCCACTGGTTCGGAAGTGGCGGTGATGGTCCTCGCGTCGTGGACCGTCCCTGGACTGACGCAGGAAATGGAAGAGGCTGCCGACGGCATCGCGCAGACGCTGACGGTGGAATTCTGAAACGCCCGGGCGACATACGCCGCCGTCCGGCACCACTCGCCTGCTTCGACGTGGATGCCGAGGCGGTCCGTCGCCACGGGCTGCTTGCCCCTACACGTCATGTCGAGGTTCTCCTTGCCGACGTGGAACAGGATTCGGTGCGTCGGGTGCACAGACGGAGGCACCAGCAGCATGTCCGCCTGCCTATGACACGGGCCCGCTGGGCGCATCGGAAGTGATAGTCCGAAGCTCTCGAGCAGAACGGAAGACGGCCGTGGGAATGAGCGGCTCCGGTGACCCAGAGCAAGGACCGGTAAAGAGGCGGCGGCTGTACCGACGGTTCCTGATGGGACCCGTTGCCATTGCAGTCCGTGCGATCCAGTCCAAGTGCGACGCGGTGGCCGGCACGCTTCACTGGGACTGACGGGCGAGGCCGGGGAAGGCCTGGCCACTGAAGGTGCCGCGCGTCATGGCGATTCCGGGGGCACGGCATCCTGCCGGGATCCGCTCTCGGCGCCTGGGGCGGGTGATCGGCGCCGCAATCGGTGGTAAGCGACGACAACCCGGATGAGCAGGATGGCGCTGACGACGGTGGAGGCCAGCCCGACGGCCCAGAGCCACGGGTAGTGACTGAACACCCAGGTGGGGGAAGAGGTACGGCTACGGGCCCACCCGCCACTGTTCTGTGCGTTGGTGATCAAGGACCCCAAGGGCATCAGCGCAACCGTGGACGCCACACCCACCGCCGTGTGAGTGAGTGTGCGCGCCGGATGCTTCCTCCACGACTTCCAGCCCATGTGGCTCAGGCTGAAGACGGAGAGCGCCGCGAGGCAAGGCCCGATCACACCGATGCAGACCGCGAAGGCGTAAGCACCGCCCGGCCATGATGCCGCCGCCCACTGCCACGCGTCATCACCCCAAAGCCAGTCGAGAGTGGCCGCCAGGACCATGAGGCCGGCACAGCCCAGACCCACCAGGCAGCCCCCGGGGGTCACACCGGCGTCCTTCTCCTTCTTCCCGGCTGGGCCGGGCCTTCCCGTTCGGTGTTCGTAGCGCAGGGCCGATGCGGCTGCTCTGCGACGACGTGGTGCGGTCGATCGTCCCATGCTGTCCGGTTGCGTCCAGGGAAGTGGTGTACGGGTTCGGTCTGATCCGGGGCTCGTTCCGGCATCGGGACGGTGCCCGCACGGACGAACGGCCACCGGCTGGTCTTCGAGGTGTCGAAGCCTGAAGGAGACCAGCACGATGATCGCACCCGGCAGTCTGCCCCTGCACGCCCTCACCGAGGACAATCCCGCCTGGGGCCCGCTTGCGGAGGAGAGCTCGAACCTGCGGCAGGGCAGCTACTCCCGCATGGTTTCTCGAACGCCGTCGCCGGGGGGAGAGAGAACGGGTACTCGAGGCCGCAGGGGGAAGTCCCATCAGTCCTGCCCCCGGCGGCTCCGGTCAATGGGCCGCATCAGGAAGCCGGAGCGTCCGCGCGAAGTCGTCCAGTGCCTCCAGTGCCGCGGCGATCACCTCCGGATCGTCGTGGTGCCCGCGGAGCAGGACGTCGGGGAGGCCGGGCGGGGTGTGCCAGTGGTACGTCACCGAGGTCATCATGATGGTGCTGTCCGCAGGGTAGGAGCGGGTGACCCGGACCCCGTCCGCGCCCAGGTGCGGCGAGGGGAACGGAATGCTGCCGGTTCGCTGCTGCCACTCGGGGATCTCCGGGTGCGGCACCGTGGCCGCGGTGATCCCCTCGCAGGAGGACGCGTCACGGGCCTCGCAGTGGATGCGGGTGGCGTGCATCACCAGCGGCATGTAGGTCAGCGGAACGGGGTGGTAGATGAACGCCTCGTCGGCCTGGAGCTTGTCCCGGAGCGTGACGATCGTCTGCTCGTAGAAGCTCTTGTGGAATCGGCGGAGTTTGCGGGTGAGTTCGATGTCGTGGACGGCGGCCAGGCCGGTCAGGTGCAGGCCCAGCCATTCCTTGAAGTTCTTCTTGTCGATCTGGAGGTGGAGATAGCCCCAGAGGTCTGGGTTGGCATCCGTGTCGATGTGGAGCGGGGCGCCGAGGTCGGTGCTCCACAGGGTGCCTTCGGACATGAGCGGTCTCTTTCTTCGGGGGACACGGCAGAAGGGAGCCTTCAGGCGTAGCTCCAGCGGAAGGTGCCCATCACGGCATTGAACAGCTCCACGAGGGTGTCGTAGAAGGCGGGATCCGAGCCGGGCGCGATCAGGGCGCTGAAGGAGAAGGTCAGGTACTGGTCGGGGGCGCTGTCCGGGACCGGAACGAAGTACTCGACCCGGCGGTGAGCGACGTCGACGCCCTTGGCCGCGTCGGCGGGTACGTCTCGCTCCGAGCGCAGGGCCGCGGTGTCGTCGAGTTCCCGTGTCTCGGCACCGGGAGTCACGGAGGCGAGCGCGGCCAGGACCGCTTCCGGGCCGCTGCTGGGCCTGACCCGTGGAATCTCGATCGGCTCGGAGGCCACGATCGAGACGGGCAGCGCGACGCCGTGAAGGGGTTCGGTGGGGAGGCAGAGGGTCATTCCCCCCTTGGCGCTGGCCCGGCGGACGACCTTCTTCATCTCCTGGGTGAGCTTCAGCCGGGCCTTCGGAATGTCGTCCTTGGGAAAGCTGGCGGGCAGTTGTGCGACGGCCTTGCGGACGACACGGTCCATCGCTTCCCTGGTGCCCGTGCGTAGGGGGATCACGTCCCAGCCGGGCGGCGGCACCAGGTCGAAACCGTTCGGGGGGCGGCGGCGCTCAGCGGTGGCCATGATGCTCCCGCATCCCTTCCACTGCGTAGGTGATGCCGACGAGGAGAGCCCAAGCCGGGACGGCGATCATGCCCGGCCAGAAGGCGCGGTCCGCGAGGACGAGAATCTGCCGGGTCAGGCAGGCCTGGACGATGCCGTAGCCGCGGGGTGCGGTCAGGTCATGTGTGCGGTCAGGTGTCGGGCGGGAGAACCACAGGGGCGTGCCGTCCGGCTGCACACTTCGGAGACAGGACGGCACCCGGGTCCCCGGTCCGGAGATGGAGACGACGTCCGGGCTCCACGACGTCGACCAGGTGCTGACGGTGATCGAGGATCCCGAGGGTGAGCTCCGCCCCCGGACTCCGGGCCAGGCCGACGCCACCGGTGAACTGGTCGGTGCCGGCGCTTCGGCCGTCGCCGCGCTCGGTGCCGTCGGCTGGATGACCGGGCAGGGCTCGGACACCGCGAGGTGGCGCGACGTGCTGAAGGGGCCGGGAATCGTACGCAAGGTGTACGAGCGGGCCACCGGTGATCGCTCCATACAGGAGAAGCAGGAGGAGAGGCTGCGCGAGGCCCTGCGTACGTACCCGGACGACCGCCGCGGCTACATCAAGGTGACCCCCGAGGAGTACCCCGATGTCTCGCACCGTCGTGCCGCCCGGATCGCCTGGTGGACGGGGCTGCGCGCGGAGACGTGGGGCACCCGGGGCTCGTGGTGCTTCGGCGAGAAGGTGGTCGAGCAGGTTCCGCACGACTGAGCCGCGGCGGCGGATGCCGAACGCACCGGGCGGACGGCCGACGGGGTCGTGTCAGCTGCCGGTGAGAGGCTGCCGGAGCACGTACATGTGGAGGTCGCTGCGGAACTCCTCCGTGTCGACCCGCAGCCAGGACCCGTCCTGGAAGCGGATCAGCAGCATCCTCGTCTTGAACTCACCGGAGAAGGGATCGGCGAGGGTCGCTTCGGCGGCGGAAAGACGGGCGACGATCTGCAGGTGCTTCTCCCGTCCCGCACTGACGCGCCGCGGCGGGGCCGCCAGGGCGATCCCCTCCGTGGTCGCGAGCAGAAGCCGCTGGTGGTGGGTCGAGTGGCCGTACCACCGCAGGAGGAACTGCCCGGCGTCGCCGTGCCAGTTGCCGTCGAAGACCTTGTCGATGCCTTGTTGGGCGGTGATGGCGTCCCGACGGCGTTTCTCGTCCTCTTTCTTGACCCGCAACCGTTCCTTTTCGTCCCTTGTGTCAAGGGACCGCATGACGGCTTCTTCCGCTTTGGCCAGAAGCTCGAAGAACGTGATCACGAGGATGAAAGGTGCACCAAGTGCCGCACCGAGCATGCCCAGTGGTCGCATCCTCGCCGGGCGGAGTCGAGGATTGTCCGCGGCCTGGAGCACATCCGCAGGAGGGTGCGGGATCTTGTCGATCGTGCACCAGCCGCCCGCCTCGGCGTGGATGCCAAGACGCTCCGTCGCCGCGCGCTGCTTGCCCCTGCGTGTCATGTCAGGACTCTCCTCGCCGGCGCGGAACAGGGTCGGTGCATGTCCAAGCCGAGCTACTGGGGATTCGAGTTCAGCCAGATACTGCGGGCGAAATCGTCCCATTCGTCGATGAGGGACATGAGCCAGCCGAGATCACCCGTGACCGTTCGCAGTGACGCGTAGGTCTGGTGCTCCTCCGACCACCATCCGTAATTCAGCGAGACACACACTTGCCCGGCGTCGTCGAAGTACTGCAGACAGCGCAGCCCGTCTCCCATGCGGTCGGAGTGAAACGTCTCGACCTCTGGCGGCTTGACGTCGTTCCCCTTGTCGGCTTGGACCAGCGTGAGGAGCTCCTTGCGGCGATCTCCGCCGTCGCTGCGGACGGCGAGCGCGTAAAAGACCTGGGGGATGCGACGGGGATCACCGCCATAGAGGAAAACCTGGTCTGCCGGAATTGCGGGGTGCGGGTGTGACTCCACCAGCAGACGGAACCGTGTGGTGAGTGCGTCCTTGTTCGGGCTCCTCCACCATTTCCTATGCCGCCGAGACATGATCTCGGCACAGGTTCGCGACCAGTCCTCGATCTTGTCTTGGTCGAGTTCAGTCCAGTGCAGCGGCATCAGGAACCAGTTGGTGGGATCAGCCTCGGTTTCGAAAAAAATCATGCATAACTCCAACGGAAAGTTGTCATAACGGCATCGAAGAGACTCACCAGAGCGTCGGAGAACTCGCTGTCCGGGTTACCGTCTCCCACTGCGCTGAAATTGATCGTCAGCCACCGGGGAGTGGGGCTCCCGGGGACAGGGAGAACGTATTCGACGCGACGGGACGCAAACTGCGCCTCGATGTCCTCCTGAGGTGGAGCGACGTACTCGATACGAATTCCCCGTGCGCCGTCGACTTCGACGGGCTCACTGTCGCCGCGGTCGCCTGCCACCGCCCCCATGACTTCCTGGGTCAATGCGCTCGAGCCCGGACCGTCGAGAGGTTTGGAGATGACGAAGGACGCTGGAATGAAAGTGCCCTGCACACGCTCCACGGGCATGTAGAGCATGTGGCCGTTTCCCCTGGCGGCTTTCCTTGCTCCCTTCTTGAGCTGCTTGAACAGTTCCATTCGCACTCTGGTGATGTCGTCCTTCGGCAGGTCATGCGGAAGTTCGTTCATGGAACGGTCGACGATTCCCAGCAGCGTCTCGTTGAGGGAGTCGCTCTGCAGCTCGATCTGTTCCCAGCCTGGTGGGGGAACCAAGTTGTAACCGGTGGGGGAATTCTTGAGATTGACCTCAGTCACGGCTGAACCTTTCCCACAGCCATGAGACGGCGACCAGGAGGGGAGTGACCAAAGCAACGAAGACGCCGGGCCAGAAAGCTGTGACGAGAGAGGCCAGCGCGAGGGCGATCGACATGACCAGGGGCAGTGTCAATCCCTCCGGACGTGACGCGTGGCGGGGATACTTGATGAACAGAATCAGCAAAGTGATGATGGCTGCGGATACGATGCCGCGCTGAATCCAGTAGAGAGCGTCCTTGGCCGTGTCCGGCAAACGGGCCGCGATCGCGGCGACAAACACTGACGCGAAGCCGCCGATGATGCAGATTTTGGCGAGTGCTACATGCCCGCCGCCCAATTTCTGAAGAATCCCTAGTGATTCGTTCGAGTTCATGTCGCTTCATCCATCCGATCTTCTGTGTCCTACCAGTGCGTGTCTTCGGGCAGTTTGATGAATTCTCCCTTCCCGTCCTCGTAGGGTGCGTAGAAAGGCTTGCCCGGGAACAGAGGGCTTTCGCCAAGAGCTTTGTCTGTGAGGTCCGCCGCGGTGCCTGTCACAGCTGCTGTAACAGCAGCTCTGTAATAGTTCTGGGATTTTCCGAGAGCTTCCGCTCCGGACTCGGGGAAAGCGTCGGCGTTGCGCCTGATGTTCTCCATCAAGGCCCGAGCGTCAGAGTTTCCGAGCCCTATCTTTTCGAAACGGTTGAGGCTCACCGGAGCTTCATCGGTCACCCGCCCCGCGTTGTCCAGGATTTCTCTGCGCAATCGGTTGAGTGAGTCGCGGGCGAAGGACTTGAGTCCGTCATCACTGGTCGTGGCAAGCACCCGGCTAATTTCTTCACGGGCGGCCTTGTTCGCCCGGACGGCATCCTTGAGGCGCGTCGTGCGCTGGGCTTTGGACGCGGTCTTGACCGCACTGTTCGCGACCTTCAATTTGCCCAGCATCTTGAGACCCGCGCCGAAAGCCATCAGGCCGATGCAGTCGACGAACACCTCGGTGAGGCTTGCTTCGCCCGCCAGGAACATGATGAAACGAGACAGAGCCACGAAGATAGAAATGGCTATTACTATCTGACCGATGATGGGAATGAAGGCCAAGAATGGAGCCAGCATTCCCAAGAAGGTGGCTGCCCAGCCGGCCAGGTCCAGTACCAGTTTGATCGCATCTACGTTATCGTGAATCCATCCCTTGATGTCGTCCCAGAAGCTGTCCTCGATAATGTCGTCAATTTCTTCGCGAATTTTCTTGGCGTAATGCCCGGCGCGTTCGTCTCGGTCGCGGGTGATGCCGCTGAGCTGTGTTCTGTATTTGTGTAGGGGGTCTCCCTCGGTTTCGCTTTCCGAGGGCTTTGGAGTGTCGCTGTCTCCGGAATCTTTTTTTGCTTTTTCCGCGTCGAGTTGTTCCTGTTCCTTTTTCGCGTTGGCCAGGACCTTGTCGGCTTCGCCCTGGTAGTACTCCAGGTCGTTGGCCCAGTTGGACAGGTGGACGTGTACACGTTCGTAACGGCTTGCGACCTCTCGCAGGTGTTTTTCCAGCACCTCGGAATCTTCGCGAAGCTTGCCGGCGTACTTGCCTTTGAGTTCGTCGTCGTTCTTGATTTTACGAAGTCGCTCGGCCTGGTCCCGAAGAGCGGATGCCACGCTCTTCATGTGCTTCACTTCATCGCGTATCTCTTCTGCATCGCCCGGCACGGGGTCGGATTCGGCGAGTGGGTGCCAGTCCCTGGGGCGCGGTTTCGAGGAAGCGCTCACTTGCCCTTCCTCGCTTTCTTGAGTTCCTTTGCGAGAGCGGCGTCGGCCCCGGTGAACCCGTCGATGGTGTTTGTTATGAGCTTTCCAACGCCTTCCAGGCTCTCGATCATCTTGGTGCGGTAGTCGTCCCAGTTGTCGACGAAATCGCCCATCGCTTCGCTGATCTCTCCGCTGCCCCAGTAGGGGCGCATCTCGTCTTTTCTGTTGTTGATGTCCTTGAGCTCCTTCTGGATCTTGCTCAGAGCGGACTCCGATTCGATGAGAAGGTCGACATTGACAATCAGATCTGAGTCGCCTGCCATGGCTCCGACTGGTCTCCTGTAATGCAGTCTTCGTAGGGGTGATTCGCGCGGTGCGGGGCTAACGGTTGACGGCCTGGATCTCCTGGACGGTCACTGCTTGGTCGTTGCCGAAGGTCCCGTCAGGCAGGTCGCCGCCCGCACCGCCCGTGCCTTCCCAGGTGATGTCCCACGTGACCGTGGCCTGCAGTGTGAAGGTGCCGTCACCGGAGGAACGCAGGTACTTGAGGCCGCAGGGCGGGGTCTCGTCGGCCTTGCCCTCGGCGTACGGCTCGCCGATCGACCCGTCGTCGTTGATCGTGCATTCCCCGGATGCGGGGTAGGTCTCGGCGTCGTCCGTGCCCGGTTCCAGCTTGAGGGAGACGGGCTTGGCCGTGGTGGTGGCTTGGATGTTCACCCCGCCCGCGTCCAGGGATGCGGTCACGGAGACTTCCTTGAACTCGGCCTTGTCCAGCCACGCCCAGGTCGGGAGGTTGACCTTGGTGGTCTCCGCGGGAGCGAGAGTGACCTCGGTGGTGGGAAGCCGAACGCGGTTGTAGGCCAGTTCGGCCAGGACCTGAGGAGTGACCGCGTTCTCTACGTCCGGTGCGTCACCGTTCTCCACCCAGAAGGGTTCCCGGTCGCAGACCTGCGCCTCCGGTTCCATCCAGCGGTCCTCGTCCTGGACGGCGATCCACCAGTTGCCCTCGTCCTTCTTCTCGAGGTTGTAGTTCTCGTACTCGCCGTCCTTGTACTTCTCCCGGGTCTTGCCGGCGCTTGTCTTGGCGTAGCTGTGCTGTCCCGGGGCGTTGACGGTGGTCTCGTACATGTCCTCGATGTACTTCGCGAACTCCTCCGCGGACCTCGGCTCGTACCAGCAAGCCGGCGGTGTCCAGTTCCCCACCGGCTTGAGGCTCCCCGATGTGTTGCCGCCCCCGCCGCTGGTGGAGCCGCTGAAGGTGATCCGGGACTCCAGTGTCCTCCCGCTGTTCGAGCCTTCCTGTTTCACCTTGGCCCCTTCGTTGCCGCTGCCGAGGTCCACGTCGGCGTGGGCGGGAGGAGCGATGAGAGCACATGCAACGGCAATGCCGGCGGCAGGGAACAACCGGCGAGCGGACATCACGGCGTGCACGAGTCGTTGCCCCTTTCAGAGTTGAGCACGGCGGTCTGCCACACGCCCTTGTCGCTCTTCTCCAGGCGAGTGGAGTAGAGGAGGTAGGAGTTGTCGGTGACCGGAGTTTTCTCCGCCTTGCCCGTCTGCCTGTCCTTGACGAACGCCTCGCCTTCGAAGGAGCAGTACGTCAGCGTCGCCTTGTCCTTCTCGTACACGTTGACGTTCGGCTTGAAGTAGCGGGTCTCGCCCGTCATGGACTTCTTCGCCTTCACGAACTCCTGGACCCAGTCCGCGGCACCCAGCAAGGCGTCGTCCTTGTAGTAGAAGCCCAACACCGGTTCCTCCGGGTCGCCTTGGGTGATGGCGTAGGCCAGTGCGTCGATGCGGCGGGAGGCGTCGGCCAGCACCGCGTCCTTCGCGGCGTCGCCGGTCTTCCAGCCGTCGAAGGTGTTGGTGACGTCCTTGGGCAGTTCCACCTCGGGGCGCTGCGCCGAGTCTGTGGCTGCGGCGGCCGGTGAGGGGGATTTCCCGGTCTTGCCGGTGTCGGCTCCCGCGATCTCGTCGTTGGCCTTGGAGCTCCCGTCCTCACCTCCGCACGCCGTCAGGAGCAGGGCCGCGGTCGCGGCGAACGCGGCAGCAACGGGCAAAGAGCGGCGCTTCACAGTGACTCCCCGTGAGACAGAAGTTCAGTCAAGAGCAATGACGGTATCGGTGTGGTTCCTGGTTTCGCCAGGGCGAAGTTCCCTGCAAACGGGGCGATCCCGGCGTATGGGGGCTGGTTGGTGACGGTTGTGTCCCGGTCGTTTCCAGCACCGCTGACCGACGCCGGTACGGTTCGCATCCGGCAACGAACCGTGGTGAAGGCGTGAGTTCGAGAAGCGAGCTGGGCGCAGGATCGCGGCGGGCGAGGAGAGGGAGGGCTGAGTGACGAAGAGCGCGTCCGGGGCTGCCGTCCGGGCAACCCGTGTGGGGGAGGACACCAGACAGCGGGTGGACCTGATCCGGTGGCTGTTGTTCAACCTGGTGTGCGCCGGTGGTTCGCTGGGACTCGCTTGGCTCGGGCCCGTCGCGCCCTTGCCGGCTCCGGTGCGGGGCGTGGGGATGATCCTCGCCGTCCTGGTGCTCCCGTTGGCGACGCTGCTGGTACCCGTGCTGCTGTTGCGCCGGGTGCCGCGCAAGAAGCGGAAGGTGGCGTGGCAACTCTGCGTTCCTCTGATCGCCGGGGTGGCCATGGGAGTGTTCGGGAACGCCGCCGGTGATCAGGCCGCCCTTGCGGACCGGGGCAGGTGGACCGATGCCGTGGTCGTGAGCATGGACGATTCCGGAACCAACCACTGCGACCTGCGCACGACGGACGGCCGCACGATCTCCCCTTCGCTCCCGGAGGGCGGCGGCTGCGAGGACTGGGTCTCGAAGGGGGACGAGCTGCGGGTGCGGTACGACCCGGAAGGCATTGCCGGCCCGACGGAGGACCAGGGTGCGAGCTCGTACGGAGGGATGCTCGCGGCCCTGTTCCTGGTGGCTGTCCTCATGGGCACCTGGGGCAGCGTGCGGCAGAGCGAGTGGGACCGGCGGTACGACGGGCGGTGAAGTCGGGGCGAACATGACGGTCCCGGCTTCAGCCGAGCCGCCGTCGCACCTTGGCGACGGCCGTCCACGTCCAGGCCACCACGCCGCGCAGCAGCAGGGCCGCGAGGGCGCCGGCCATCAGGCCCGGCCAGAAGTCGGTGGCGAAGAGCGGCGGGAGGGCGTGTTCCTCGGCGGGGCTGGGCGCGGGCAGCGGCTTGCCGCTGGTGGTCGGCTCCTCGGTCCGGGGCGACTTGTCGAGGTACGTCATGAGGGCGTCGAGGCGTTCGCCCAAGAGGTGGTCCTCGGCCCTGCCCGCCTCGTCCGTCCCGTACGAGATGGAATCGGGGAGGTCGGAGAGGAGGTCGTAGCTGTCCAGCCGGAGACCGTGGTTGAAGACGTCGATGTAGCCGCTCAGCGGGTCGGCGACGACGTACACGCCGTCTTCGTCCAGTTCGGCGTGGACCGCGGCGGCGAACAGTTCCTCGATACCGGTGGACTCGTCCTCCGGCATGTGCGGCACGAGCGTGACGAACACCGGCCCGCCGCCCTCCGACTTCGCGAACCGGTCGATGCGGTCGCGCAGGCGGGAGAGCTGCGCCGAGTCCAGCGTGCGTGGGCTTTCCGGGTCCTGGTAGACCGGGTCCCGGACCAGGGCGGCCGCGACCCGTTCGACGCGTGCGGAGAGGTCGGCGGGGGAGGGCGTGGCAGCCGCGCTGCTGCGGGTCTGGTCGAAGACCAGCGGTGCGGTGACGGCGATCGCGACGGCTGTGGCCAGAGCGACGGCGGGGAGCGCGAGACGACGCCAGAGAGGACGCGCGGGCCCGCTGGCGGGGTGAGCGGTGCGTCCCTTCTTGCGGTTCGTGGGTGGCGGGCCGTGCCGACGGCGGCGTACGTACGGGACCAGGAACAGGATCGACAGGGGTACGCCGGTGAGCACGACGCCCGTCAGGAGCGACTGGTTGCGGCGGTCCGACGGGCCGATGTACAGGTCCGCGGGTTCCGCGTCGGCGTACCGTTCGCGTGCCGCCTGCGCGCGTGCCGCGGCCTCCTCGGGCCCCTGCGTGACGACCTCCACGAAGCGTTCGAAGCTGAGGAGGGGGCCCGCGTCGTAGGGGAGCTCGTAGCGGACGACGGTCGCCGCGTGCTCCGCGGGGACGCGCACTCCGTGGGCGGCGGCCGCCACGACCATCGTCTCGTCGAGCAGGACGTACAGCCCGTCGCGGCCGAGGCGGTCGTGCACCGCGGTGAGGAGCTCCCTGCTCGCGTACAGGCTCTGGCCGGGCAGCGCGATGACGTACGTGGGGACGCCGGTGCGCTCGGCCAGGCGGGCGAAGTCGGGGGCGGTGGACCGCGGGAGGGCGCGGGGCAGCTGGTCGGTGATGTGGACGGGGTTCTCGCGCAGGCGGTCGGCCAGGTAGGCCGCCCGTGCGGTGGCCGGGGCGTCGGTCGCCGCGCGGGCCTGGGGCACGGCGGCGAGGAACGCGGCCAGGGCGCAGAGGCAGAGGAGGAGCAGGCGGTGGGCGGTGCGCGGGGTCCGGGAGCGGGGCCGGCGCGGTGCGTGGGACATGGCCGTGGTCATCCGCGCCTCACCCCAGCTTCGCGTTCTGTGCCTTCACCACCGGCGGCGGGAGCTCCGCGTCGCTGGGTGAGGCGTTGGCGATGGCCATGCCGTTGACCGAGAAGAAGACGGCGAGGACGTCGCCGCTGCGGGTGGCCTGGGTGTGGAGGGTGTGGCCCGCGCCGCGGAAGGTCGTCGTCGACGCGAAGGCGACGGTCTCGTCGCCGGCCCGGTCCGTCGGCTCCTCGGCGGTGACCGAGTCGTAGGCGCTGGTGCCGTCAGCCTCGGCGGTGAAGCCGGAACCGCAGGCGTCCACCGCCTCGCGCAGGTCGGCCAGGGCCGCCTTCGCACCGCCCGCCGCGTAGGCGGTCAGCGTGACGTAGGTGTCGGTGTCGCCGTACTTCTCCGTCTCGACGACTCGCGTGAGATCTGCCTCCGGTTCGCCCAGGGGGAGCTGGTTCATCGCGTACGCCAGGGGTGCGCAGGCCGGCTCGTCCAGCGTGACCTCGTCCGTGGACCCGGCGAGGACGAAGTCGTCGGAGGGTTCCGTCACCTCGTACCCGGCGACGTCCGCCTCGGTGACCATGAGCTTCGCGAGCTGCTGCTCGGGCGTGGGCCGCTCGGCACGGGACGCGGAGGGCCTGGGCTCGCCGGTCGCGTTGTCCGGTTCCCCGTCACCGCCGCACGCGGTGAGCGTGGCGAGGGAGAGGAGGGAGAGGGTGGAGGCGGCGAGCGTGACGGCTCGCTTCATGGGTGGCTCCTTGAGGTCGATCGAGTCCTGTGGACGGCGGGAACCGGCGCCGTCTGCGCTTCCGTCACCCCTGGGTCCCCCGTGTCCCCGTACGTCCCGTCACCGGTCCGAGCGAAGATCATGGCACGGGCCGTCGGCGTCCTCGTGAGCGAATCGTGCGGGCATCATGGGTGACGTGTGACGAACCGGGCTCCTGCGGTGGCCGGTTGGGCCGCTCGTCGGTTCGCTCCCGCACAGGGTGTGACCTGGATCTCGGGGTAGCGGCCAACAGGGTTGTTCACGGCTCAAGTTGCTGGTGGGTAACGGTGTCGGTGAAGGGGCTCCTGGGGCGAGGTCCGCCTTGAGGGGCTTATGGGTGGCTGATACGGTGCGATCGCTTGACACTCACCCCAGCGTTGGTTATCCGCCCAGGTCGGGCGGGTAAATCCGGCGCGTCCCGCATGCCCCGCATGTCCGTGCGCGAGCGGGCGTGGGTGAAGTGTCTGGAATTTCAGGGAACTTGGCAGACAATTTCTTGGGTGTACGGGGAGCGGTTGCGTGAAGATCCAAGAGCGTACGGGGGCGGGCGCCGGTCGTTCCGCCGCTCCGGCTCAGCCGTCGGTCGGTGACCGGCTTCCCACGCCGCCCCGCGAGCGCAAACCGGCGCTGGCCGCACTCGCCGTCCTGCTGGTCCTCGTCGGTGCGCTCGGGGCCACGATGCTCGTGCTGCAGGCCGGGGAGCGGATCGAGGTCGTGAAGATCACGAAGGAGGTCCCCGCGGGGCAGTCGGTCACCGACGCCAACACCGAGCCCGTCATGGTCGCCGAGGATCCGGGCGTCCACTACATCGAGTGGACGAAGCTGGACGCCCTGAAGAAGCTCAAGGCCGTCAGCACGATCCCCGCCGGCGTCGTCCCCGTCGGGGAGATGTTCGGCAAGGAGGCCAGCGTCCCGGAGGGCAAGGCGCTCGTCGGTCTCTCCCTCAAGGAGGGGCAGTACCCGACCGGCCTGAAGGCGGGTGACGTCGTCGCCGCCTACCGCGTCGGCGGCACCGCCCGGTCCGGTTCCGACTCCGACGACGCCGCCGGCTCCTCCGCCACCGGTGGCGGCGACTCCCTGATCGTGGACCGGGCGCGCGTGGACTACGTCCAGCCCACGAAGAGCGGCGACATCGTCAGCAGCACCAACCGGCCCGTGACGCTGCTCGTCGACAGCGCCGAGGCCGCCGAACTCACCCAGGCCGCCTCCAACGGCGAGGTGGCGCTCGTCCTCGTTCCTGGCAACTAGAAGGCGGCACCCCACCCATGGCCCTCATCGCCCTCGCCGCCGACAAGGGTTCCCCCGGCGTCACCACCGCGGCCGTCGCCCTCGCGGCGGTCTGGCCGCGGCGCGTGCTGCTCGCCGAGACCGACCCGGCGGGCGGTGACCTCGTCTACCGCAGCGCCGCCGCGCACGGCGGGCCGCTCAATCCCAACACCGGGATGCTGTCCATCGCGGCCACGGCCCGGCGCGGGCTCGTGCCCGACCAACTCTGGGACCACGTGCAGCCCTTGAGCGGCGGACTGGAGGTGCTCGTCGGGCTCGGCATCGCCGAGCAGGCCGCCGGGCTCACCGGGCTGTGGCCGACCCTCGGGCACGCCTTCGCCTCGCTCGCCGACTCCCCGCACGCGCCCGCCGACGTCATCGCCGACTGCGGGCGGATCAGCGGGGACACCCCGGCCGTCGAGCTGTTCCCGCACGCCGCCCTCGTGCTGCTGATCTCGCGCACCGAGCCGGAGGCGCTCGCCCGGGTGCGGGACCGCGCCGCCGCCCTGGCCGGCAAGCTGCACGGCGGGCCGCGCGGTGCCGCGAGCCTGGGCAACCCGATGATCGGCGTCGTCCTGATCGCCGACACCGGCACCGCCGCCAAGCTCGCGTCGCAGGTCAACGACATGCTCGTGCACGCCCAGACCGGCGCCCGGGTGGTCGGCACCCTCGCCGACGACCCGGCCGGCGCCGAGCAGCTGGCCGGACGCAGGCGCGGACGGCTCGACAAGTCGCTGCTGATCCGTTCCGCCCGCAAGGTGACCGCCGACCTGTACCAGCAGTACGGCGCCGCCTGGGCCGCGTCCGCCCAGGCCCAGCAGGCGCACCAGCCCCGGCAGGTGCACCAGCCCCAGCAGACGCACCATGGCCAGGCGAGCGGTCACGCCGGAGCCGGCCGATGACCGCTGTCGACCACCAGCTGGTCAAGCGGTTCCGCCAGGACGCCGGCGACCGGATCGCCGAACAGCGCCGCCTCGACCAGGTCAACGGCGTCACGCCGATGTCCACCGAGGACGAGCGGCAGTACGCCCGCGCCGTCATAGCCCAGATACTCGAGGAGTACGCCCGCGCCGAGATCAACGCGGGCCGTACGCCGCTGGACGCCGAGACCGAGGAGCAGTACGCGGCGGCCGTGCACGCCGCGCTGTTCGGCGTCGGCCGGCTCCAGCCGCTGCTCGACGACCCCGAGGTCGAGAACATCGACATCAACGGCTGCGACCAGGTGTTCGTCGGCTACTCCGACGGCCGTGAGGTGCGCGGCGAGCCCGTCGCCGAGACCGACGAGGAGCTCATCGAGCTCATCCAGGTGCTCGGCGCGTACTCGGGTCTGTCGTCCCGGCCCTTCGACTCCGCCAACCCCCAGCTCGACCTGCGGCTGCCGGACGGCTCGCGCCTGTCGGCCGTCATGGACGTGGCGCGGCGGCCCGCGCTGTCCATCCGCCGCGCGCGCATGGGCAAGGTGTTCATCTCCGACCTGGTCGGGAACGGCACGCTCACACCGGAGCTGGGGCACTTCCTCGCCTGCGCGGTGCGCGCCCGCAAGAACATCATGATCGCCGGCGCCACCAACGCCGGCAAGACCACGCTGCTGCGGGCCCTCGCCAACGAGATCCCGCCGCACGAGCGGCTCATCACCGTGGAGCGGGCCCTGGAGCTCGGGCTCGACACCTTCCCCGACCTCCACCCCAACGTCGTGGCGTTCGAGGAGCGGCTGCCCAACTCCGAGGGGCAGGGCGCCATCTCCATGGCGGAACTGGTGCGGCGGTCGCTGCGCATGAACCCCTCCCGCGTCATCGTCGGCGAGGTGCTCGGCGACGAGATCGTGACCATGCTGAACGCGATGTCCCAGGGCAACGACGGTTCGCTGTCCACGATCCACGCCAACAGCTCCAGCGAGGTCTTCAACCGCATCTCCACCTACGCCCTGCAGGCGTCGGAGCGGCTGCCCATCGAGGCCAGCCAGATGCTGATCGCGGGCGCGGTGAACTTCGTCGTCTTCATCCAGCGGCGCAACGGCTTCCAGAGCGGCGGCCGCCTCCAGCGCATGGTCACCTCCGTCCGCGAGGTCAACGGCGTCGACGGCCGCGTGCTGTCCAGCGAGGTGTTCGCGGAGGCCCCCGACGGCCGGGTCGTGCCGCACGCCCCCATAGCCTGCCTGGAGGAACTGATGGCACACGGCTACCGGCCCAGCGGAACGTGGGGGTGATCCGATGAACCGCACGACCCTCCCCCTCGCCGCGCTCGACTCGCTCGGCTCCATGGGCGGGCTGTTCTCCACCACCGTCCTCTACGCGCTCGCGTCCGGCGTCGCGGTCGGCGGCGGACTGGCCCTGCTGGCCGTCGCCGTGCGCGGACTGCCGGCCAAGCCCGAGCACGAGAAGCAGAAGGCGGGCGAACGGGCGGGCGAGCTGATCCGGTTCGCCGGCCGGCGCGGCTCCCTCGCCGCGATCGTCGGACTCGTCGTGCTGCTGCTGACCCGCTGGACGGTCGCGGGTGCCGCGGCCGCCGTCCTCGTCTTCTTCTGGGACCGCCTCTTCGGCGGCGCCGCCGAGGAACGGGCCGCGATGCGGCGCGTGGAGGCGCTGGCCTCCTGGACCGAGTCGCTGCGCGACACCATCGCCGGCGCGGTCGGCCTGGAGCAGGCCATCCCGGCGTCCGCCCGGGCCGCCGCCCCCGTCCTGCGCCCGCACCTCGACGCGCTCGTCGACCGGCTGCGCGCCCGCACCCCGCTGCCCGAGGCGCTCCAGCAGCTCGCCGACGAGATCGACGACGCCTCCGCCGACATCATCGTCGCCGCGCTCATCCTCAACGCCCGGCTGCGCGGCCCCGGTCTGCGGCAGGTGCTCGGCGCGCTCGCCAAGTCGGCGCGCGAGGAGGTCGACATGCGGCAGCGCGTGATGGCGCAGCGGGCGTCCACCCGGCGCTCGGTGCAGATCGTCGTCGCCGTGTCGATCGCGTTCGTCCTCGGACTGTCCGTCTTCAACCGCGACTTCGTCGAGCCGTACGGCACGGCCGTCGGCCAGCTCGTCCTCGCCTGCGTCTGCGGCCTGTTCGCCCTCGGTTTCTGGTGGCTGCGCAAGCTGTCCACCATCGAGACGCCCGAACGCTTCCTGGTGCGCGACGAGTCGGCGGTCCGGCTGGTCCGTCCCCGCACGCCCGTCCCCGGCGCCCCGTCGCAGCAGGCGCCGCTCCAGCAGGAAGAGGGGGTACGCCGGTGAGCGACGACCTGACGATGCCGGTGGTCGTCGGCGCGGTCATCGGACTGGGCGTCTACGCCCTGGTCCGCGCGCTGATGCCGACCAAGCGCAGCGCCCTCTCCCAGGTCGCCCGGATCGACGCGATGCGGGCCCGCGGGACGGCGTACGAGTCGGCGCGCACGACGCGGGAGGACACCGGCCGCTTCGGCTCGCTGAGGGCCGAAGTGGGTGCGCGGGTCGCCGAGTTCTACCTGCAGCAGGGCTGGGAGCAGCGCTCGCTGCGCGCGGACCTGGCGGTGCTGGAGCGCAGCTGGGAGAAGTTCCTGGCGACGAAGGCGCTGCTGGCGGTGACGGGCCTGTTCTTCGGGCCGTTCCTCTTCGCGGTCGTCTGGACGCTCGGCTTCGGCGACAGCCCGATCATCCCGGTCTGGCTCGCCCTGCTGTGCGCGACCGTGTTCTTCCTCCTGCCCGACCTGGAGGTGCGCCGGGACGCCGCGGAGAAGCGGCGCGACCTGCGCCGGGTGATCGGCGCGTACCTGGACCTGGTGTCGATGAGCCTGGCCGGCGGCCGGGGTCTGCCCGAGGCGCTGATGGCGGCGGCCGAGGTGTCCGACGGGTGGGCGACGCAGCGCATCCGCAACGCCCTCGCGGACGCCCGGATCACCGGCATCAGCCAGTGGCAGGCACTGGGGCAGCTCGGGGAGGAGCTGGGCGTGGAGGAGCTGAAGGACCTCTCCGCCTCCCTCGCCCTGGTCGCCGACGACGGCGCCAAGGTGCGCGAGTCCCTCGCCTCCCGCGCCGAGACCATGCGTCACCGCGAGCTCGCCGAGATCGAGGGCAGCGCGGGCGAGAAGTCCCAGTCGATGCTCGTGGCGCAGCTGCTGCTGTGCGCGGGGTTCCTCGTGTTCCTGATCTTCCCGGCGGCGATGCGGGTGTTCCAGGTGTGAGAACCGTGAGCCCTGAGCCCTACGTCTTTTCCGTGAACCGAATTCGAGAGGACAACGCGTCATGAACGGACGTACCTTCCACACCGGCGTTCCCGCCGTGGACTTCCTGGTCACCTTCCTGCGGGCCCGCGTGGAGCGCGCCCGTTCCGGCGAACTGGACCGCGGCGCCTCCGCGGTGGAGTGGGTCATCATCTCGGCGGTCGTCGTGGCGATCGTCGGCGTGGTGGCCGCGATCATCAACGCCGCGCTGAGCGAGGGCGCGAACAAGGTCGGCGACTGCATCAAGGGCGCGGACGCGGGCAGCACCTGCTGACCGCCGGCACGACTGCTACGGGGTCCACGGGAATGCCGGTGCGCGTAAGCCGCTGGGTACGCCGACGGGTGGAGGCCGCCTCCGCCCGCGGCGAGTCCGGCGTGACCGCGATCGAGTTCGTGTTCCTCACGCCGATCCTGTTCTTCATGATCTTCGCGACGGTGCAGTTCGCGCTGTACTTCTTCGCCGACCACGTCGCACAGGCGGCGGCGCAGGCGGGGGCGCGCAAGGCGCGTGCGACGGCCCACGACCAGCCGGGCGGCTGGCGGGGCGAGGCGCAGAACGTGGTGGACAGCTACATCCGGCAGCTGGGCCCGCAGCTGGTGCTGGCGCCGGACGTGAGGACGCTCCAGCCGGAGCAGGACACGGTGGGCGTGGAGATCACGGCGCGCGTCCCGACGGTGTTCCCGGGCCTGGACCTGACGGTGCACGCGCAGTCGGTGGGGCCGGTGGAACGGTTCGTGCAGGAGGGGGAGAACTAGATGAGGTTCCGCCCGCGGGACGGCCGGCCGGAACCGTGCGGTGACCGGGGCATGTCCACCGTCGAGGTGGTCATCCTCGCGCCGGTGATGATCCTGTTCATCCTGGTGCTGGTGGCGTTCGGGCAACTGGTCGACGGGCGCGGCGCGTTGGACGGCGCCGCCCGGGACGCGGCCCGTGCGGGCTCCATCCAGAAGGACCACGCGACGGCGATGGCCGAGGCGCGCAAGGCGGCGGAGGCGAACCTCGCCGACGTCTGCTCGGGCCCGGTGACCGTCGTGCAGACCAGCCAGGGATTCGAACCCGACACCCTCTTCTCGGTCGAGGTGAGCTGCGAGGTGCGGGGCCTGGCCATGCTGGGCCTGGACATCCCGACGACCCTGTCCGCCAGCTTCAGCTCACCGCTGGACCCGTACCGGAGGACGGCGTGAGGGCACGCGTACCGATGAGGACCTGGCTGTCGGCCCGCCGGGTCCGGCTGGACGACCGGGGATCGGGCGCGGGCGCGGTCATCCTCTTCGCGCTCGTGTTCCTGTCGCTCGCGGCGTTCGTGATCGACGGCGGCATGTCCATCTCCAAGCGGGAGCGGGCGGCCGACATCGCGGAGCAGGCGGCCCGTTACGCCGCCCAGGACATCGACCGCGAGGCCCTCTACGACAACGAGGGCGGCCCGGCACCGATCAACTACGAGAACTGTGACGCCCGGGTGAAGGCCTTCGCCCGCGAGATGGACATGTCCGGCCCGGACATCGCGGCGACCCACTGCGTGGCGGCGAACGCGGAAGCGGTCGAGGTCGAGGTGCAGTTGACGTACTCACCGGTGTTCACGGGCCTGTTCTACGGCGGCGACGTGACGGTCCGCGGGCAGGCGGTCGCGGAGAACCTGGTGGGCTGAGGCCCGGCCGGCCCTCCGCCCCCGGCTGCCCCGAAACATCCCTCGGACCTGCACACCGTTCACCGGAAGGTCGTACGGAGACCGGGGTGAGGGGGAGGGGACGCCCGGAAACGCGGTGCGCGGGGACCGGGGCCTCCGGGAACCGGCGGATAACGTGAAGACACGGGCCCGTTCCATGACCGTATTGCCACACCGGTGAATTCGGTGGCGCCGGGAAAGCACGCGTCGACGGTGCGCCGGTGGCCGGTTCCTCTCCGGCGTGTTTTGATCGGTGCGCGGCTCGCCGGTGATCAGCCCCGGTTCGTTCCGCTCCGGGCTCCGGGCGAAATCCGCCGCTGCAATCGTTGATACGAAGGGAAAGGCCTGCCATGAACCTCGTCCCCCAGGTCGAAACGGCCGAAATCTCCGACGCGGACCTGGACAACGTGTCCGGTGGCCAGGCGGGCGCCGTCGGCCTCGCCGCCGGCGTGGCCGTCACCGCGGACGGCGGTGCGGGTCTCTACGCCGAGGCCGGCCCCGTCGGCATCTCCGCCGGTCTCGGCGGCTCGGTGACGCTCGACGGCGTCTCGGCGGCCGGCCAGGCGCGCACCACCATGTACTGATCCGCGTCGCGGACGCGCGCCGACGGCGCGTGAACGGGGGCCCCGGACCGCTGCGGCCGGGGCCTTCGGCGTCCCCGGACCCGGCTCACGTGCCGCCCCTGTCCCCTTTGTTCTTTCGCTTGTCCTCGACCTTCGTCTTCTCGTCGACCTGCCGGGCGAGTCCGTCCTCGAGTTCCTCGAACCCGCGGACGACGGCGTCCGACATGTCGGCGAGCGCGTCGTTGACGCTGCCGTCGCCGATGTCGTCCCGGTAGCTCTCGAAGAGCTTCTCGGTCCGGCACTCGTTTCGCTCCAGATCTCGGTGCCGTTCCGCAGGTAGTCCAGAATGCCCTGCTCGTCCGGCTCCCCCGTGGGCCTGACCGCATCCCTGATCGAACCCTCCTCGGGAAGCCCCCACCCGGGCGCGAGCCCGGTGAAGAATCCGACAGGGCGAATCATCGGACCTCCTTCTGGTGTCGCTGCTCCCGGACCATGAGCCTTTTCCGACTTACGGCGGGAGATCGGACGTTGGGCCGGCAACGAGGTGGAGTCCCTGGCAGACGGGTTCTCGACCAGGAGGACCGTCTCCACCAGAGGCTTCGCACGCTTGTCCACCCGTCCGGCGTCGACGTGTCCAGCTCCGCCTCGGGCTTCCTGTCCGCACGCCTGCGGCAGCACCGCCGTGTGACCGGCCTCCCGCAGCACCCGCAGCAGTCCGGGCGCCCGCCGGGGCAGGCGACCGATGACGGCCGTCACGTACGCGTGGGCGGTGCCGACGGATGTGCCGAAGCCGGCGGCGATCTGCGCGAGTGGGTCGTGCCGGCGCAGGTAGACCAGGGCGACGAGAGCGCGCTGGTGCGGCGGGAGCTTGCCGCGGCGGCCGCCCTCACGGGTGACGATGAGCACGGTTACCCACTCGACCGGGGCGTGAGGCAGGTCGAGTGCGGCAGGACGGACAACCAATGAGGCTTCCGAGCTGATGAGTCGAGATGTCGAGCACCTCTCTCAACGGCACAGGAACCTCGCGCGGTGCGGACGCCCGCCCCGCCACCGATCGGTGGCCACTCCGAGAACGACCGGTCCACGCGATGAGGTCCGGAGCCACCGGCGGTCGACGGCACCTGTGATCCCCCAGCACGTCGCACTGGACGCCAGCGCGCCGGCATAGGCCCCGTTGCCATACCGTCGGGGCGAGCCCGGCGACTGCCTGAGCCTCACCCGGGCTGCTCTAATCTCCTTCCATGACTTCGGACGAGACGGCGGGCCCGTCCTCCGACGCGAGCACAGTCTCGGAAGCGGCCTCCGCGGTGATCCTGCCCGGACGCCGCCGCGGCTTCGAGGCGCGGCTCGAGCAGAGCTCGCTGGTCCTGAAGACACCGGACTTCAACAGGCGCATACCGATCACCGGCATCGAACGGATAGAGACCCTTGGATCCGGCAAACGTGGCTTCGCCGTCGTGCTCACCGCGCCGCGGACGATCCGTCCGACGTCCTGGACGGTACACGGCCGCAGCGCCCCGGCGGTGCGGGCCTTCACCGACGCACTCCAGCGGAAACTGCCCGTCCGGGACTCGGCCGAACCCAGAGCCGACGGCACCCTGCTGGTGACCGAGACACCGGTCGCGAAACCGCCCGCCGGCCGGCGCCGGACCGCCTCACGCGTCGCCGTGACCCTCTACCTGCTGGCGGCCGCGGCGATGCTGACCGCCGGTGTCCTCGGCGCGTACGAGTGGTACGTCGCGTTGGTGTGCTGGTTGTTCGGTTCCCTCGCGATACCACTGCGCCACTTCGTGTACGGGGGCTGGGGGTTCACACGGGAGACGTGGCGGCTGCGCAACCACGGCGTCCTCGTCGAAGGCCGGCGGCTGTACGCCGGTGCCTATGAGTTCACCGACCTGGAGGGCCGGGTCCACCAGCTCACGGGTACGTCCGAGCACGCGGAGCAAGTGGAGATCCTTTACGACCCGGAAGGCAGGACGAAGGCACAGGTCGGCCGCGGCACCACCGGCACACTGATCTTCGCCGTCTTCATTTTCCTCGTCAGCCTGACCGCGGCCACGGCCCTGGTAGTCCTCGCCCTGGCAGGTCCGCTCGGCGCCTCGCACCTCATTTCCCCCGGCCTGTACTGAGAAACACGGAAGTTCCGACGGCGGTAAGGACGATGAGCATGGTGACCCACTCGACCAGGCGTTGCGCCGCTTCGTCAGCCACCGCATCAGGAACACCCGCCCCTCTTCTTCGACGCGGTCGGCACGGTCTGCCACACCCCCGTGCCCGCCCCCTCGGTGTCGTCGGACGGCTCGTCGCCGTCCCCGCCGCAGGCGGAGGGGAGCAGTGCCGCCGTCGCGGTGAGCGCGGCTGCGGTGACGGGCAGGGGCCGGCGGGCCGCGGATGTTCCACCCTGGTGTCGGCTGTGTGCAGCGGAGAACGAAGCCATCAGGAGCAGACAGCGGCTACTTGTGAGGTAACGGCGGATCGTGTGGGGAACGTGAGGAGTGTGCCGTGACGGTTGCGAACGGCGGGATCCTGCGGAGGGCGCCGGGCGGAAGAGGGGTGGCTCCGCCCTTCGACGGCGTCCGTTCGAGTCAATAAGATCTCGGTAGGCTCAGTACGCCCTCCACCACCTCACCCAACTCCTCCCACACAGGACCCAGGACACCCGCCATGCCGCGACGCCGCAGTTCCAGCTCGTCAAGCTCGACGGACGCCGGTTCCGCCGCTCCGCGGAACCGGACGCCGCAGCCGGTGCGGGTGCGGCGGCGGACGTTCGGGGACTTCGTCAAGGCGTTCCTCGCCCTCGTCGCGCTGCTCGTCCTGGTCGTCGGGGTGCCGCTCGCGCTGGCCACGGCGGCCGGCTGGCCGCTCCCGAGCTCGTTCGAGCCGATGGAGTGGCTCAGGGCGGACCTCTCCGTCTCGACCTTCCTGGACATCCTCACCTTCGTCGTCTGGCTCGCCTGGGCCCAGTTCACCGCCTGCGTGCTCGTCGAGATGAAGGCCGCGCTGTCCGGGGTCGGCGTGCCGGGGCGGGTGCCGGGGGCCGGGCCCAGTCAGCTGCTCGCCCGGCAGCTCGTCGCCGCGCTGCTGCTCGTCGGCGCCGCCGCGGGCAGCTTCACGCCGGGGCTGAGCCAGCTCGGGCAGAGCCTCGAGGGGAACCAGCGCCCCACCGTCGCCGCCGCCCAGCAGACGCCGGGGATCTTCGCCCAGCAGCAGGAGCGGGCCGCCGGTGCCGCGGCCGCCCTCGCGGAGCAGGCGTCCCACGCCGCCGCGCACGCCGACGCGGGGGGCGGCACCGCCAAGCGGGGGGACACGAAGTTCTACCGGATCCAGCCGCCCGAGGGGCGCCACCACGACTCCCTCTGGGAGATCGCCGAGCGGCACCTCGGTGACGGACGCCGGTACAAGGAGATCTTCGACCTCAACAAGGACCGTATCCAGCCGGACGGTTCCAGGCTCTCCGAGGCCAGCCTGATCCGGCCCGGCTGGATCATGGAGATGCCCGGCGACGCCCGCGGCGGCGACCTCGTCGAGATGCCCGACGAGGCACCCGAGGTCTCGCCGGAGGTGCGGCAGCAGATCCACGACTACGCCGAGACCGGCGACCACGCCCAGGCCCAGGGCGGCGGGGGCGCCGCCCACGTCCTGGTGCCCGAGCAGCGGCCCGCGCCCGCCGCCGACGACGCGGGCCACCGGCAGCCCGCTGCCCCCGACCGGCAGCACGCCGCCCCCGCCCAGGACGCCCCCGCCTCCTCCACCTCCTCCTTCGGGCTGCCCGAGGCCCTCCTCGCCGCCCCGCTCCTCGCCGCCGGCCTCCTCGGCGCCCTCGGGCACCGGCGCCGGCAGGCGCTGTGGCAGTCGGCGTTCGGAGGCATCGGCGGGCGGCGCGGGATGGAGCCGCCCACGCCGACCGGGGACGCCCAGGACGCGCAGGACGCGCTGCTCGTCGGCGCCGACCCCGAGGGCGTACGGCTGCTCGACCGGTCGTTGCGCGGGCTCGCCGCCGCCCTCACCGCCGAGTCGCGGCCCCTGCCGACCGTCTACGCGGCCTGGCTCAGCAACGGGGACCTGCACCTCCAGCTCGCCCAGCCCTCCGGGAAGCCGCCGGCGCCCTGGCAGCTCGGCCAGGACCAGACGTTCTGGATGCTCGCCAAGGACGACGCCGAGCGGTACGAGGACGCCGACACCGCCGCCCCCTACCCGGGGCTCGTCAGCCTCGGCACCATGGACGACTCGCGGCTGCTGCTCAACCTGGAGTCGGTGCCCGGCATCGTCTCGCTGAGCGGCCGCGAGGAGGACCGGGCCGCCGTGTTCGCGTCCGTCGCCGCCGAGCTGGCCACCAACGGGTGGTCGGACCGGATGACCATCACGCTCGTCGGGTTCGGCGAGGACCTCACCCCGCTCGCGCCCAACCGGCTGCGCCACCTCGACGGCGTCGAGGCGCTGCTCGAGACCATGGAGGCAGAGACGCGGCAGCGGCGGGGCGCGCTCGGCGCCGCCGGGCACGACTCCGTCCTCACCGGACGCACCGGTCCGGCCCAGCACACCCGTTGGGCCCCGCACCTGGTGCTGCTCGCCGCCGAGCCGTCCGCCGAGGACGCGCTCCGGCTCGCCGAGCTGGCCGCCGACGCGAGCCGCCTCGGCATCGGCTACCTCGTCGGCACCGGGAGCGGCGATCTGCCGGGCGCCGCCTGGGAGATGGAGATCACCGGCGAGGGCAAGCTGCTCGCCCCGCTGCTCGGCCTCGAACTCGACGCCCAGCTGCTGCCCCCCGCCCAACAGCGCGCGGTGGTGGAGCTGTTCGTCGAGGCCGATCCCGAGCGCGGCCCCGACGGACCGGGCAACACCCCGCCGTTCCTGGTCGACATCAGCGAGCAGGGGCGGCCGGCGGTCTACGCCCGCCTGGTCGGCCCGTACGAGATCATCGGGCTCGACACCCCGGACGGCGAGCGCAGCGCCCTGCTCCACGAGGCGCTCGCGCTGCTGCTCCTGCACCGCGAGGGCGTGCACCCGCGCGTGCTGTCCTCCGCGCTGTGGCCGCGCGGCGTCACCGACGACGTGCGCGAGGCGCTCGTCGAGCGGCTGCGGACCTGGCTCGGGACCGACCCCGACGGCACGCCCCGCCTCGGCACGGACGACACCGGGCGGCTCACCCTCGCCAAGTCCGTCGTCTCCGACCTGGACGTGCTGCGGTCGCTGTACCACGAGGCCACCCAGGGCCGGGGCGTCGACAGCCGGGCCGTGCGCGGGCGGCTGCTCACCGACGCGCTGGTGCTGGTGCGCGGGCCGCTGCTCGCCGACCGGCCCGAGGGCCGCTACCGCTGGCTCACCCACGAGATCGTCGACGCCCAGCTCCCGCTGCTCGTCGCGGACACCGGGCTCGCGCTCTGCGAGTTCCACCTGGAGAAGAACCGCGCGGAGAAGGCCATCGAGGCGCTGAACGCGGCGCTGCGCACCGCCCCGGCCGACGAGCGGCTGTGGCACGAGCTGCTGCGCGCCACCCACTCCCTCGGCGATCCCGAGCGGCTGACCGCCCTCGCCGCCGACCTCGTCGGCCGCAGCGGCGCCCGCGGGCTGCCGCCGCGCACCGAGGCACTGCTCGACGAACTGCTGCCGACGTGGCGCGACGCGGTCGCGGCAGCCGGATGAGCGGTCCGGGGGAGGAGCGGTCCGGGGGATGAGCGACGGCCTGTACGTCTCGCTGATCGTCACCGCCGCGCTGTGGGGCGCGGCGGCGGGCGCGGTGCTGCCGCGCGCGGCCTACCGGTTCTCCGTCCCGTCGGGGCAGGAGTGGCGCACGGCGTGTCCGGCGGGGCATCCCGTCACGGGCTGGCTCGGACGGGCCAGGTGCGGGCGGTGCGCGGGGCCGGCGTACGGACCGGGCGCCGCTCCCGTCCTCGCCACCGTCCTGGTCTGCGCCGCCCTCGCCGCCGCCACCGGGGCCCGGCCCGAGCTGGCGGTGTGGCTGCTGCTCGCGCCCGTCGGCGTGCTGCTCGCGGTCGTCGACTTCCGGGTGCAGCGGCTGCCCGACCCGCTCACCCTGCCCTTCGCCGGTGCCGCGCTCGTCCTGCTGGGGCCGATCGCCCTCGTCCCCGAGCACGCGGGGGAGTGGACGACGGCCCTGCTGGGCGCGCTCGCGCTCGGCGCCGGGTACTTCGTGCTGTTCCTGATCAACCCGAACGGCATGGGCTTCGGCGACGTGAAGCTCGCCCTGGGCGCGGGCGCCGTCCTCGGCTGGTACGGCTGGCCGGCCGTCATGCTCGGCACCTTCGCCGGGTTCCTGTTCGGGGCGCTGTACGGGGGTGTCCTCGTCGTCGCCCGGAAGGCGGGGCGCAAGACGGCGATCCCGTTCGGTCCTTTCCTGATCAGCGGGGCCCTCGCGGGGTTGCTGATCGGGGCGTACGCGGCCTGACGTCAGCGGCCCGGGACCCCTGGCGTACGCTGGATCGGTCCGTCCACACCCTGTCGAAAGGGACGCCCGGTGACCGAGAAGGCCGACCTTCAGCCCATCCTCGACCGTGCTGCCGCCGGTGGGCGGATCACCCCCGAAGAGGCGCTCGTCCTCTACCGCGACGCCCCGCTGCACGCGCTGGGCGCCGCCGCCGACGCCGTCCGCAGGCGGAAGTACGCCGGGACCGAGCACATCGCGACGTACATCATCGAGCGGAACATCAACTACACGAACGTGTGCGTCACGGCGTGCAGGTTCTGCGCCTTCTACGCCGCCCCCAAGGACACCGCCAAGGGCTGGACCCGCGACCTCGACGACATCCTGCGCCGCTGCGCCGAGACGGTCGAGCTGGGCGGCACGCAGATCATGTTCCAGGGCGGCCACCACCCGGACTACGGCGTGGAGTACTACGAGAAGCACTTCGCCGCCATCAAGAAGGAGTTCCCGCAGCTCGTCATCCACAGCCTGGGGGCGAGCGAGGTCGAGCACATGGCGCGGATCTCGGGGGTGAGCGTCGAGGAGGCGATCACCCGGATCCACGCGGCCGGACTCGACTCCTTCGCCGGGGCCGGCGCCGAGCTGCTGCCCGAGCGGCCGCGCAAGGCCATCGCGCCGCTGAAGGAGTCCGGCGAGCGCTGGCTGGAGATCATGGAGATCGCGCACAACCTGGGCGTCGAGTCCACCTCCACCATGCTGATGGGCACCGGCGAGACCAACGCCGAGCGCATCGAGCACCTGCGGATGATCCGGGACGTGCAGGACCGCACGGGCGGCTTCCGCGCCTTCATCCCGTACACCTACCAGCCCGAGAACAACCACCTGAAGGGCCGCACCCAGGCCACGATCTTCGAGTACCTGCGGATGATCGCCATCGCCCGCGTCTTCCTCGACAACGTGGCCCACATCCAGGGCTCCTGGCTGACCACGGGCAAGGAGGTCGGCCAGCTCTCCCTGCACTACGGCGCGGACGACCTCGGCTCGATCATGCTCGAGGAGAACGTGGTGTCGTCCGCCGGCGCCAGGCACCGCTCCAACCGGCTGGAGATCATCGACCTGATCCGCAAGGCGGGCCGGGTGCCCGCCCAGCGGTCGACGACGTACGAGCACCTCGTGGTGCACGACGACCCGGCGGACGACCCCGCCGACGACCGCGTGGTCTCCCACATCTCCTCCACCGCCATCGAGGGCGGCACCGCCCACCCGGAGCTGAAGCTCCTCGCGTCCAACTAGGCCGCGCATGCTCACGATCCACGCGGACTCCCAGGGGCGGGCGCTCGCCGTCGAAGGCGCGTGGATCGCCCGGGCGGGCTCCCTGGAGGACCTGCTCGCCGACCGTCCGCGGGCCCGGGTGCGCCGGTGGCCCGGCATCCTCACCCCCGGCCTCGTCAACCTCCACGGCAACGAGCTGCTGGAGGAGGCGTACCACCCGGATCCGCGTGAGGCCGACGAGCTGGGCACCGAGCCGCTGACGGGGGACGCGCTCGCGGCCCTGGCCATGGACGACGCCCGCTGGGGTGCGAGCGCCCGGCGCGGGGTGCAGCGCATGCTGGCCCACGGCACGGTCGCGGTGGCCTGCGGGGAACTGCGCAACCGGGCCGTCCGGGACGCCGTGCGCCGTTCCGGACTGGGCGTCGCCGGCCGGCTGGGGCGCCCCGGCGGGACGCCCTCGCTGGACCCGTACGCCTGCGGACTGCCGGTGACGTTCGCGGAGCCCCGGGAGCCCGGCTCCGCCGCCCGGTTCGCCGTCTTCGACGTGCCGGACGAGGCCGCGCTCGCCGCACGCGGCGCCGGGACCTGCGTGGCGACCGTGGTCGAGGGGCGCCTGGTGTACCGGCGGCGCTGACCCCGTGGCGGCGCCGGCCGCCCTGAACAACGGCATCCGCAGCGCCCGGCACGACATCGTCGTGATGATGGACGGAGACACCGTCTTCGAGCCGGACACCGTGGGCCGCCTGGTGCAGCCGTTCGCCGACCCGTCGGTGGGCGCCGTCGCGGGCAACGCCAAGGTCGGCAACCGCTCCACGCTCATCGGGGCCTGGCAGCACATCGAGTACGTGATGGGCTTCAACCTCGACCGGCGCATGTACGACCTGCTGCGCTGCATGCCGACCATCCCCGGTGCGATCGGCGCGTTCCGCCGCGAGGCGGTCCTCCGGGCGGGCGGGACGAGCGAGGACACCCTCGCCGAGGACACCGACATCACCATCGCGCTGCACCGTGAGGGATGGCGGGTCGTCTACGAGGAGCACGCCCGCGCGTGGACCGAGGCCCCCCGGTCGCTGCGGCAGCTGTGGTCGCAGCGCCACCGCTGGTCGTACGGCACCATGCAGGCGCTGTGGAAGCACCGCAAGTCCCTGACGGACAAGGGACCTTCGGGACGGTTCGGGCGGGTCGGCATGCCGCTGGTGGTGCTGTTCCAGATCGTCACGCCGGTGTTCGCGCCGCTCATCGACGTGTTCACCGCGTACTCGATGCTCTTCGTCGACTTCGAGGCCGCCCTGCTGGCCTGGCTCGCCGTCCTGGGCGTGCAGCTGGTGTGCGCCGCGTACGCCTTCCGGCTCGACCGGGAGAAGTACCGGTACCTGCTGATGATGCCGCTGCAGCAGTTCGCGTACCGGCAGATGATGTACCTCGTCCTCATCCACTCCTGCGTCACCGCCCTGACCGGCGGCCGGCTGCGCTGGCAGAAGCTGAAGCGGACGGGCGAGGTCGGGATGCCGCCGGGAACGGGCGGCTGACGGGGGCGGACCGCAAGCGGGCCGTACGGGCCGGACGCCCGGAACCGGCGGCCCCGGTGGCCCCGCCGGGGCGTGACGGGTGCTCCGACCCCCGCGCGGTGGCCCTCGTCCGGGTGGTCGCGCACCACACCCCCGGCCGGGCCGAGGACGTCGCCGCGCGCCGGAAGCCGGCCCCCCTGCCGGGCGGGCGGGCTGCAAGAATGGGCGCGTGACCCGCGCATCCCTGGACAAGCAGCCGCACGAAGTCGCCTCGATGTTCGACGGCGTGGCGGAACGGTACGACCTGACGAACGACGTGCTGTCCCTCGGGCAGGCGAGACTGTGGCGCAAGGAGGTCGCGAAGGCGGTCGGCGCGCGGCCCGCGCAGAAGGTCCTGGACCTGGCGGCCGGCACGGGCACGTCGTCGATGCCGTTCGCCCGCACCGGCGCCTACGTCGTCCCCTGCGACTTCTCCCTCGGCATGCTCCAGGTCGGCAAGCGGCGCAGCGCCTGGCTGCCGTTCACGGCCGGGGACGCGACGCGACTGCCGTTCAGGGACGACACGTTCGACGCCGTCACCATCTCCTTCGGGCTGCGCAACGTGCAGGACTTTGACGCCGCGCTGCGCGAGATGCACCGGGTGACCCGGCCCGGCGGGCGGATCGTCATCTGCGAGTTCTCGCACCCGACGTGGGCGCCGTTCCGCACCGTCTACACCGAGTACCTGATGCGCGCGCTGCCGCCGGTCGCGCGGTCGGTGTCGTCGAACCCGGAGGCGTACGTCTACCTCGCCGAGTCCATCCGCGCCTGGCCCGACCAGCCCGCCCTGGCGGAACGGCTGCGGGGCGCCGGGTGGTCGAAGGTGGCGTGGCGCAACCTCACGGGCGGCGTGGTGGCGCTGCACCGGGGCTTCAAGGACAGCTGAGGACCACGGCCCGGGGGCCGTGCGGCTCCTCCAGCTCCCGCCGGAGCCCGCCGGCGGGCGGCCGGGACCCGCACGGCTCGCGCACCCCTCCGCCGCCGTCCCCCTCCCCGAAGTCGAACCACACGTAGACCATCGAGTCCCGCGGCACCTCGGCGCCCGGCTGCGGGTACTGGCGCACGACGTGGTCGACGACGGTGAGAGGGAAGTCCGGCCGGTCCGGCGCGGTGAGGAACAGGCCGCGCGCCCGGGCCGACTCGCGCGCGTCCACGGCCATCAGACCGACCAGGCGCGGCACGCGCACGTCGGGTGTCCTGGGTGTCGTACGCACGGACTCACCCCCCAGCGGTACCGGCAGGGTAGACCCGCCGCGCACCGCCAGGAAGCTCCGGGTGGCTATCCGTGACAATCGGCTACCGTGCGTGACGGCGCCGGGGCGCCGTCACAGCTCCAGGCGGTAGCAGTGCGCCTCGCGGCGCGACTCCGGGCTCGTGAAGGTGTCGGCGAGGCGCATCCCCAGGCGCCGGGTGACCGCTATCGAGCGGGCGTTGCGGGCGTCGACCATCGCCACCACGTCCGGCACCCCCGCGGCGCGCACCCGCTCCAGCGTCTGCCGCGCCGCCGCGGTCACGTACCCCTTGCCCCAGTGCTCCCGCGCGAGCCGCCAGCCGATCTCGATCTCGCCCGCGGGGCCCCACTCCCGCGGCCACGGCTGGGCGCCCGTGAAGCCGATGACGCGGCCGGTCTCGTCGAGCACGCTCCACAGGCAGAAACCGAGCTCGGCGTCGTGCCGGCGCTGGCGGGCGGTGAGCTCCTCGTAGACCGACAGCTCCGCCGACGTGCCTCCGTGGAACTCCATGACCTCCGGGTCGTCGAAGATCCGGTGCCAGACGACGGCGTCCTCGTGGGTGGGGACTCGGAGCCGTACAGCGGGGAGAGCTCGGTTCACGGGGCAGCCCTTCAGCCGGGTGATCAATTCTGCTGCATAGACTGCCCATGTCCAGTGCCGGTCGGCACGCAGATTTCGAGCCTTGGGGAGATCCCGCCGTGACCGAGCCCCTCTCCGACAACACCGCCGACGTGATCGTCGTGGGCGCGGGGCCAGCCGGCTCCACCACCGCGTACCACCTGGCCCGGTCCGGGCTCGACGTGCTCCTGCTGGAGAAGACCGAGTTCCCGCGGGAGAAGGTCTGCGGCGACGGCCTCACCCCGCGCGCCGTGAAGCAGCTGGTGTCGATGGGCATCGACGTCTCCGAGGAGGCCGGCTGGCTGCGCAACAAGGGCCTGCGCATCATCGGCGGCGGCGTCCGCCTCCAGCTGGACTGGCCGGATCTCGCCTCCTTCCCCGACTACGGACTCGTCCGCAAGCGCGACGACTTCGACGAGCAGCTCGCCCGGCAGGCGCAGAAGGCGGGCGCGCGGCTGTACGAGCGCTGCAACGTGGGCGCGCCGATCGTCGACGACCGCACCGGGCGCATCACGGGCGTGAAGGCCAAGCTGGGCGAGGAGAAGCGGGAGGTCACCTTCCACGCCCCGCTGGTGGTGGCCGCCGACGGCAACTCCACCCGGCTGTCCCTGGCGATGGGGCTGCACCGCCGCGAGGACCGCCCGATGGGCGTCGCGGTGCGCACCTACTTCACCTCGCCGCGCCACGACGACGACTACCTGGAGTCCTGGCTGGAGCTGTGGGACCGCCGCGGCCCGCAGGACCGCCTGCTGCCCGGCTACGGCTGGATCTTCGGCATGGGCGACGGGACGAGCAACGTCGGCCTCGGCGTGCTCAACACCTCGGACTCCTTCAAGGAGCTGGACTGGCGCGAGGTGCTGAAGGCCTGGTGCGCCTCGATGCCGGAGGACTGGGGCTACACGCCGGACAACATGACCGGCCCGATCCGGGGCGCCGCGCTCCCCATGGCGTTCAACCGCCAGCCGCACTACACGCGCGGGCTGCTCCTCGTCGGCGACGCGGGTGGCCTGGTGAACCCGTTCAACGGCGAGGGCATCGCCTACGCCATGGAGTCCGGGCAGATCGCCGCCGACGTCATCGTGCAGGCACACGCGCGTGCCACGCCGGCCCAGCGGGAGACCGCCCTCCAGCGCTACCCGCGGGTCCTGAAGGACACCTACGGCGGCTACTACACGCTCGGCCGCGCCTTCGTGAAGCTCATCGGCAACCCGAAGATCATGCAGATCGCCGCCCAGCGCGGACTGACGCACCCCCTGCTCATGAAGTTCACCCTGAAGCTGCTCGCCAACCTGACGGACCCGACGGGCGGCGACGCGATGGACCGCATCATCAACGGCCTGAGCAAGGTGGCGCCGAAGGCGTGACGCGCCGGCGGGGTGGCGCCGGGCGGCGGCGCCACCGCCCGGGGCCGCGGAGCGCGAGGCCGTGAGCGGCACCGCGGACGGCCCGGAGCCCGAAGGGCGGGCTCGGGGCCGTCGGCGTCGGTGCGGGGCCCTGTGAGAGGCCGTCACGAGGCCGTACGGCGCTCCCGTCCGGACGCGGCGGGCCGTCAGCGCGTCCCCGGCCGGGTGCAATTCGGGCAGCGGGGGCGATTTCGCTCGGCGCGGGTGAGGGGTCCGGGCGTGCGGCCGGAACGCGTGAAGTGCCCGAAGGTCCCGGGCGGGAACGGCGGAGGGCCGCTGCCCCCGAGCGGCAGCGGCCCTTCAGTCCGTGTGGGCGCGGATCAGAGCACGCGCACGGCACCCGACGCGGGGTAGCCGGAGAGGTCCTGGATGACGACGCCCTTGGAGGGGTTGGCGGCGTCCAGGTACTGGCCGCCCCCGATGTAGACGCCCACGTGGTACGCGGAGCCCTTGCCGCCCCAGTAGAGGATGTCGCCGACCTGGACCTGGGACAGCGGGACGTCGGTGCCGGACATCGACTGGTCCTGCGAGACGCGCGGCAGGTCGACGCCGACCTGCTTGAACGCGGCCTGCACCAGGCTCGAGCAGTCCCAGGCGTTGGGGCCCGAGGCGCCCATGACGTAGGCGTCGCCCACCTGCGCCTTGAGGAAGGCGATGACCGTCGCGACGCTGCCGCTGGCCGGCGCGGAGGCCGTCGTGGCGGTGGAGGCGGAGGCGGAGAGGGTGGTGCGCTCGGCGTCGCGCGCGGCGCGCTCGGCGGCGGCCTTGCGGGCCTCCTCCGCGGCCTTCTTCTTGGCCTCGGCCTTCTCCTTGGCCTCGGCGAGGTCCGCCTCGGCCTCCTTGGCGGCCTGGGCGGCGGCCGCGTCACGCTCGGCCTGCAGCTGGTAGTTCGCGGCGGCCTGCTGGGTGGCGTCCGCGGACTGGGCGATCTGAGCGGCCAGGTCGGCCGTCAGGGTGGGCAGTTCGAGGGTCTGCGTCACCGGTTCGGCGGCGTTCGCCGAACCCGACGCCCCGGCGACTGCCAGGGTGCTGAGGACGCCACCGGCAACTCCGGCCCGCACGGCGAGCGCGGACTGCGCGGTACGGCGGGGCTTCCGGTGGCTGCGTATGTGAGCGGTGTGGGACATGGGAACAACCGGTACCAGGGGCTCCTTCATATCTACAAGAAACGTGTGCTGCGCCACAGTTGTTCAGTCGAGCCCCGAATCCCGGGCGTGTCGCTCTCCCCTGACGCCGTAACGGACATTGCGGGCGGCCCGTGACCGGCCCGTGATCACGGTCTTTCGTCATTACGTCCGGATTGCCCTCCGCTTACCACCGGTTGGTCCGGTTGGCCAAGCCCCCTTCTCATCGATCTCTCATGGATGTGATGGAGGTCACGGAACGGTTGCCCTCGTCACCGCGTCCGGCGGGGTTGATCACGACCGGATCACGACGCCGGGACTTCGTGAACGCGTGCACGTGTCCACATCGCGCCTCACATCCCCTCCGAAGTGTGAACGGGCCCTCTATCAAGAGATCGAGTCCAGCGCCAATTTGCATGCAGGGGAAGCATCTTGATATGGAGACGCACCCTCTGGCCTGCATCGACGAGGCGGATTGTCACGTTTCGTGAGCGCGCGAACGCTTCGCGTGTGAAGATCGACGCTCATCCGACTTCATGATCGTTCGTCAGGTGGTGGAGATCACAAAGCTTGTGCGATACCCCGTGTCGCAGATCACAGACCGGCGGGCATAAGATGCGGAGCGGTTGGGCTTGTGACCTGCTTCACATGTTCTCGATCTTCGCCGGGGCGGGCGTGGTTCGTGGGGCTGGTGAGGCGGAAGGGCCCGATGCACAACCGCCAGCAGTCAGTGCCGACTGAGAGGAGCGAGGAGCGGTGAACGCGTATGCGCCCATCCTCGTACTGGGAGCCCTCGGGGCAGGCTTTGCGATCTTCTCCGTGGTCATGGCCACGCTGATCGGTCCGAAGCGGTACAACCGCGCCAAGCTCGAGGCCTACGAGTGCGGTATCGAACCGACCCCCACGCCGGCCGGCGGCGGGCGCTTCCCCATCAAGTACTACCTGACGGCGATGCTCTTCATCATCTTCGATATCGAGATCGTCTTCCTCTACCCCTGGGCCGTCACCTTCGACGCCCTGGGGATCTTCGGGCTCGTGGAGATGCTGCTCTTCGTGCTCACCGTCTTCGTCGCGTACGCGTACGTATGGCGGCGCGGCGGCCTGGAATGGGACTGAGGGGTCTTTAGCCATGGGACTCGAGGAAAAGCTGCCGAGCGGCTTCCTGCTGACCACCGTCGAGCAGGCCGCGGGCTGGGTGCGCAAGTCGTCCGTCTTCCCCGCCACGTTCGGCCTCGCCTGCTGCGCCATCGAGATGATGACCACCGGCGCCGGCCGTTACGACCTGGCGCGCTTCGGCATGGAGGTCTTCCGCGGCTCGCCGCGGCAGGCGGACCTCATGATCGTCGCCGGCCGGGTCAGCCAGAAGATGGCGCCCGTGCTGCGGCAGGTCTACGACCAGATGCCGAACCCCAAGTGGGTGATCTCCATGGGGGTCTGCGCCTCCTCGGGCGGCATGTTCAACAACTACGCGATCGTCCAGGGCGTCGACCACATCGTCCCGGTCGACATCTACCTCCCCGGCTGTCCGCCCCGGCCCGAGATGCTGATGGACGCCATCCTCAAGCTCCACCAGAAGATCCAGAGCTCCAAGCTCGGCGTGAACGCCGAGGAGGCGGCCCGCGAGGCGGAGGAGGCGGCGCTCAAGGCCCTGCCCACGATCGAGATGAAGGGGCTGCTGCGATGAGCGACGCGAACGGCAACGGCGCGAACGGCGCCGGCGGGGCCAACCCCGAGAAGGACCTCTCCGCCCAGAACCTCCCCGGCCAGCGCGGTCAGGGCGGCGAGGAGATCCGCGTCCAGCGCGGCATGTTCGGCGCCGACAACGGCGGCGACACCTCCGGCTACGGCGGACTGGTCCGCTCGGTCCGGCTCCCGGGACCGGCGACCCGCCCCTACGGCGGCTGGTTCGACGAGGTCGCCGACGAGCTCGAGGGCGCGCTGGAGGAGCAGGGCCTGCTCCCCGGCAACGCCATCGAGAAGACGGTCGTCGACCGCGGCGAACTCACCTTCCACATCGAACGCGAACACCTGGTCCGCGTCGCCCGCACCCTGCGCGACGACCCGGCGCTGCGCTTCGAGCTGTGCACCGGCGTCAGCGGCGTGCACTACCCCAGCGACAAGGGCCGCGAGCTGCACGCCGTCTACCACCTGCGCTCGATCACCCACAACCGGCTGATCCGCCTGGAGGTCAGCGCGCCCGACAGCGACCCGCACATCCCGTCGCTGTCCTCGGTCTACCCGACGAACGACTGGCACGAGCGCGAGACGTACGACTTCTTCGGCATCGTCTTCGACGGTCACCCGGCCCTGACGCGGATCATGATGCCGGACGACTGGCAGGGCCACCCGCAGCGCAAGGACTACTCCCTCGGCGGCATCCCCGTCGAGTACAAGGGCGCCCAGATCCCGGCTCCGGACCAGCGGAGGTCGTACTCGTGAGCACGTCGCACGCATCCCCTCGCGAGACCACCGAGGGCACCGTCTACACCGTCACCGGCGGCGACTGGGACGAGGTCGTCCAGACCGCGGCCCGCGCCGACGACGAGCGCATCGTCGTCAACATGGGTCCGCAGCACCCGTCCACCCACGGCGTGCTCCGCCTGATCCTGGAGATCGACGGCGAGACCGTCACCGAGGCCCGCTGCGGCATCGGCTACCTCCACACCGGCATCGAGAAGAACCTCGAGTACCGGACGTGGACGCAGGGCACCACGTTCGTGACGCGCATGGACTACCTGACGTCGTTCTTCAACGAGACGGCGTACTGTCTCGCGGTCGAGAAGCTCCTCGGCATCGAGGACGAGGTGCCCGACCGGGCCTCGGTCATCCGGGTGCTCCTGATGGAGCTGAACCGCCTCTCCTCCCACCTGGTGTGCATCGCCACCGGCGGCATGGAGCTCGGCGCCACCACGATCATGATCTACGGGTTCCGCGACCGTGAGCTCATCCTCGACATCTACGAGCTCATCACGGGCCTGAGGATGAACCACGCGTACATCCGCCCCGGCGGACTCGCCCAGGACCTGCCGCCCGGCGCGGTGGACCAGATCCGCGCGTTCGTGAAGAAGATGAAGAAGAACCTCCCGGAGTACGACAAGCTCGCCACCGGGAACCCCATCTTCAAGGCCCGCATGCAGGACATCGGCTACCTGGACCTGGCCGGCTGCATGGCCCTCGGCGCCACCGGCCCGATCCTGCGCTCCACCGGCCTGCCGCACGACCTGCGCAAGGCCCAGCCGTACTGCGGGTACGAGACCTACGACTTCGAGATCCCGACCGCCGACACCTGCGACGCCTACGGCCGCTTCCTGATCCGGCTCGAGGAGATGCGCCAGTCGCTGCACATCGTCGAGCAGTGCCTGGACCGGCTCCAGCCCGGCCCGGTCATGGTCGCCGACAAGAAGATCGCCTGGCCCGCCCAGCTCGCCCTGGGACCGGACGGGCTCGGCAACTCCCTCGACCACATCAAGAAGATCATGGGCACCTCCATGGAGGCCCTGATCCACCACTTCAAGCTGGTCACCGAGGGCTTCCGGGTCCCGCCGGGACAGGCGTACACGGCGGTCGAGTCCCCCAAGGGCGAACTCGGGGTGCACGTCGTCTCCGACGGCGGCACCCGCCCCTACCGGGTCCACTTCCGCGACCCGTCCTTCACCAACCTGCAGGCCATGGCGGCGATGTGCGAGGGCGGCCAGGTCGCCGACGTCATCGTCGCCGTCGCGTCCATCGACCCCGTGATGGGAGGCGTCGACCGGTGACCACCTCTTCTTCGGAGCGGGGCGTCAGCCTGGGCATGCCCGAACTGCCCGCACCCGCCTACCCGGACGACGTCCGGGCCCGGCTGGAGACCGACGCGCGCGAGATCGTCGCCCGCTACCCGGACTCCCGGTCCGCCCTCCTGCCGCTGCTGCACCTCGTGCAGTCGGAGGAGGGCCACGTCACGCGCACCGGGATGCGGTTCTGCGCGGACGTGCTCGGCCTGACCACGGCCGAGGTGACCGCGGTCGCCACCTTCTACACCATGTACCGGCGCAGGCCGAGCGGCGACTACCAGGTCGGGGTGTGCACCAACACCCTGTGCGCCGTCATGGGCGGCGACGTGATCTTCGAGGAGCTCCAGGAGCACCTCGGCGTCGGCAACGGCGAGACCACCGACGACGGCAAGGTCACCCTGGAGCACATCGAGTGCAACGCGGCCTGCGACTTCGCGCCCGTGGTGATGGTGAACTGGGAGTTCTTCGACAACCAGACCCCCGAGAGCGCCAAGCGCATCGTCGACGACCTGCGCGCCGGCCGTCCGGTCGCGCCCACGCGCGGGGCGCCCCTGTGCACCTTCAAGGAGACCGCGCGGATCCTGGCCGGCTTCCCCGACGAGCGGGAGGGCGCCGTCGAGGCCACGGGAAGCGCGGGACCCGCTTCCCTGGTCGGTCTGAAGCTGGCCAAGGGGGAGGCCGCACCCGCGCGTGTGGTGCACCCGCGGGGCGAGGTGCCCCAGGACACCCCGCCGCACGAGCCGTCGCCCACCGAGCACCTCAGCTCGCACGACGCGCCGCAGGACACATCGGCCTCCGACCCGGCCCACCCGTCGGGTCCCGCCGCCGAGGAGGGGGAGTGATGACCTTGGCACCCGAACTCAAGGACACGAGCCCGGAGAAGCTGCTCGCACCCGTGCTGTCGGCCTTCTGGGACGAGGACGAGTCCTGGACGCTGGACGTCTACAAGAGGCACGAGGGGTACGAGGGGCTGCGCAAGGCGCTCGCCATGTCACCGGACGACGTCATCGCGTACGTCAAGGACTCCGGTCTGCGCGGGCGCGGCGGCGCCGGCTTCCCGACGGGGATGAAGTGGCAGTTCATCCCGCAGGGGGACGGCAAGCCCCACTATCTCGTCGTCAACGCCGACGAGTCGGAGCCCGGGACGTGCAAGGACATCCCGCTCCTCTTCGCGAACCCGCACAGCCTCATCGAGGGCATCGTCATCGCGTGCTACGCCATCAGGTCGTCCCACGCCTTCATCTACCTGCGGGGCGAGGTCGTCCCCGTACTGCGGCGGTTGCACGAGGCCGTGCGCGAGGCCTACGCGGCCGGCTTCCTCGGCGAGAACATCCTGGGCAGCGGACTCGACCTCGAGCTCACCGTGCACGCGGGCGCGGGCGCGTACATCTGCGGTGAGGAGACCGCACTGCTCGACTCGCTCGAAGGCCGCCGGGGCCAACCGCGGCTCCGTCCCCCCTTCCCCGCCGTCGCGGGCCTCTACGCGTGCCCGACTGTGGTGAACAACGTCGAGTCGATCGCGTCGGTTCCCGCCATCATGAACCGGGGCAAGGAATGGTTCCGCTCGATGGGCAGCGAGAAGTCCCCCGGCTTCACGCTCTACTCCCTCAGCGGCCACGTCGCCAACCCCGGCCAGTACGAGGCGCCGCTCGGCATCACGCTGCGCCAGCTGCTCGAGATGGGCGGCGGCATGCGGCCCGGGCACCGCCTGAAGTTCTGGACGCCGGGCGGCTCCTCGACGCCGATGTTCACCGACGAGCACCTCGACGTCCCCCTCGACTACGAAGGAGTGGGCGCCGCGGGTTCCATGCTCGGCACGAAGGCCCTGCAGTGCTTCGACGAGACGACCTGCGTCGTCCGCGCCGTCACCCGCTGGACCGAGTTCTACGCCCACGAGTCCTGCGGCAAGTGCACCCCCTGCCGCGAGGGGACGTACTGGCTCGTCCAGCTGCTGCGCGACATCGAGGCCGGCAAGGGCCGGATGTCCGACCTCGACAAGCTCAACGACATCGCCGACAACATCAACGGCAAGTCCTTCTGCGCCCTCGGCGACGGCGCCGCCTCGCCGATCTTCTCCTCGCTCAAGTACTTCCGCGAGGAGTACGAGCAGCACGTCACGGGCCGGGGCTGCCCCTTCGACCCGGCCAGGTCGACGGCCTGGGCCGACCACCGTACGGAGGTGAACGCATGACGGTGACCACCAGCGCGCCCTCCGGCGGAGGAGAGGCGGCGGTCCCGCCCGAGGACCTCGTCACGCTGACGATCGACGGCATCGGGATCAGCGTGCCCAAGGGCACCCTGGTCATCCGGGCCGCCGAGCAGCTCGGCATCGAGATCCCCCGGTTCTGCGACCACCCCCTCCTCGATCCGGCCGGCGCCTGCCGCCAGTGCATCGTCGAGGTCGAGGGCCAGCGCAAGCCGATGGCCTCCTGCACCATCACCTGCACCGACGGGATGGTGGTGAAGACCCACCTCACCTCGCCGGTCGCCGAGAAGGCCCAGAAGGGCGTGATGGAGCTCCTGCTCATCAACCACCCGCTGGACTGCCCGGTCTGCGACAAGGGCGGCGAGTGCCCGCTGCAGAACCAGGCGATGTCGCACGGCAACGCCGAGTCCCGCTTCGAGGGCAGGAAGCGCACCTACGAGAAGCCCGTCCCGGTCTCCACGCAGGTGCTGCTCGACCGCGAGCGGTGCGTGCTGTGCGCCCGCTGCACCCGGTTCTCCAACCAGGTCGCGGGCGACCCGATGATCGAGCTGATCGAGCGGGGCGCGCTGCAGCAGGTCGGCACCGGCGAGGGCGACCCCTTCGAGTCGTACTTCTCCGGCAACACCATCCAGATCTGCCCGGTCGGCGCGCTCACCTCGGCGGCCTACCGGTTCCGCTCCCGCCCCTTCGACCTGATCTCCTCGCCGTCGGTGTGCGAGCACTGCTCCGGCGGCTGCGCCACCCGCACCGACCACCGGCGCGGCAAGGTCATGCGGCGGCTCGCCGCCGAGGACCCCGAGGTCAACGAGGAGTGGATCTGCGACAAGGGGCGCTTCGCGTTCCGGTACGCGCAGCTGCCGGGCCGGCTCGAGACGCCGCTGGTGCGCAACGCGGAGGGCGAGCTGGAGCCCGCCTCGTGGCCCGACGCGCTGCAGATCGCGGCCCAGGGGCTGCTGGCCTCGCGGGGCCGCACCGGTGTCCTCACCGGCGGACGGCTCACCGTCGAGGACGCCTACGCCTACAGCAAGTTCGCGCGCGTGGCGCTCGACACCAACGACATCGACTTCCGCGCGCGCGTGCACAGCGGCGAGGAGGCCGACTTCCTCGCCGCGCGGGTCGCGGGCCGCGGACGCGACCTCGACGGCACGGGCGTCACGTACACGTCGCTGGAGAAGGCGCCCGCCGTCCTGCTGGTCGGGTTCGAGTCGGAGGAGGAGGCGCCCGGCGTCTTCCTGCGGCTGCGCAAGGCCTGGCGCAGGCACGGGCAGAAGACCTTCGCCCTGGCCACGCACGCCACGCGCGGTCTGACGAAGGCCGGCGGCACGCTGCTGCCGGCGGCTCCCGGCACCGAGACCGAGTGGCTGGACGCGCTCTCGAGCGGCGTCGGCCTGGAGGGCGACGGGGCCGTGGCCGCCGAGGCGCTGCGGACCGACGGCGCGGTGATCGTCGTCGGCGAGCGGCTGGCGGCCGTGCGGGGCGGCCTGACCGCGGTGGTCCGGACCGCCGCCGCGACCGGCGCCCGGCTGGTGTGGATCCCGCGCCGGGCCGGGGAACGGGGCGCCGTCGAGGCGGGCGCGCTGCCGTCGCTGCTGCCGGGCGGCCGCCCGGCGACCGACCCCCGCGCGCGTGAGGAGGTCGCCGCCCTCTGGGGCGTCGCCGAACTGCCGCACCGCTACGGCCGCGACACCGGCCAGATCGTCGAGGCGGCCCTGCGCGGTGAGCTCCAGGCGCTGCTGGTCGCGGGCGTGGAGGTCGCCGACCTGCCCGACCCGGCACGCGCGCGTGCGGCACTCGCCGAGGCCGGGTTCGTGGTCTCGCTGGAGCTGCGGCCCGGCGAGGTCACCGGGCTCGCCGACGTGGTCCTGCCCGTCGCCGCGGTCGCCGAGAAGGCCGGCACCTTCCTCAACTGGGAAGGCCGCGTCCGCATGTTCGAGGCGGCGCTCAAGCCCGACCACATGACCCGGCGTCTCGCGCCCACCGACGCGCGCGTGCTGCAGATGCTGGCCGACGCCATGGACGTCCACCTGGGGCTGCCGGACCTGCGCACGATCCGCGCGGAGCTCGACCGGCTCGGCGCCTGGGACGGGCCGCGGGCCACCGACCCGCTGGAGACCGCGGGCGCCCTGCCCCGGCCGGCCGCCGGGGAGGCGGTGCTCGCCGGGCACCGGCTGCTGCTCGACCAGGGCGTCCTGCAGCGGGGCGACGAGGCGCTCGCCGGCACCCGGCACGCCGCCCACGCGCGCCTGTCGGCCGCCACGGCCGCGGAGGTCGGCGTCGAGGACGGCGGCCTGCTGGCGGTGACCGGTACCGCCGGAACGGTCGAACTGCCCCTGGAGGTCACCGAGATGCCCGACCGCGTGGTGTGGCTCCCGATGAACTCCGTCGGCGGCGGCGTCGCCTCCGACACCGGGGAACAGCCCGGCTCCCTCGTCCGCATCGGCCCGGCGACGCTCGCCGGCGAGGCCCCCAAGGAGGTGGAGGGATGAGCCCGTACCTCGCCGCTGAAGACCTCTCGATGTTCGGCCGCGACCCCTGGTGGCTGATCGTCGTCAAGGCGGTGTTCTGCTTCGCCTTCCTCATGGTGACCGTGCTGATCTCCATCGTGATGGAGCGCAAGGTCGTCGCCTGGATGCAGCTGCGCATCGGCCCCAACCGGCACGGCCCCTGGGGCATGCTCCAGTCGCTCGCCGACGGCGTGAAGCTGATGCTCAAGGAAGACGTCGTCGTCAAGCGCGCCGACAAGGCGGTGTACGTCCTCGCGCCGATCGTCGCGGCCGTCCCGGCCTTCATGGCGATCGCGGTGATCCCCTTCGGCCCGGCCGGCAACGAGATCTCGATCTTCGGTCAGCGCACCACGATGCAGCTCACCGACCTGCCGATCGCGGTGCTCTACATCCTCGCGGTCGCCTCGGTCGGCATCTACGGCATCGTCCTGGCGGGCTGGAGCTCCGGATCGACCTACCCGCTGCTGGGCGGCCTGCGCTCCTGCGCGCAGATGATCTCCTACGAGATCGCCATGGGCGCCGCGTTCGCCTCCGTGTTCCTCTACTCGGGGTCGATGTCGACGTCGACGATCGTCGAGCAGCAGGCCGACCGCTGGTACGTCCTGCTGCTGCCGGTCTCCTTCGTCATCTACATCGTCACGATGGTCGGCGAGACCAACCGCGCGCCGTTCGACATGCCGGAGTCCGAGGGCGACCTGGTCGGCGGCTTCAACACCGAGTACTCGTCGATCAAGTTCGCGATGTTCATGCTCGCCGAGTACATCAACATGGTCACCGTCTCGGCCGTCGCCGTCACCCTCTTCCTCGGCGGCTGGCGGGCCCCGTGGCCGGTCAGCACCTTCTGGGAGGGCGCGAACCACGGCTGGTGGCCGCTGCTCTGGTTCGTCCTCAAGGTCCAGCTGCTGCTGTTCATGTTCGTGTGGCTGCGCGGCACGCTCCCGCGGGTCCGCTACGACCAGCTGATGAAGCTCGGCTGGAAGGTCCTCATCCCGGTCTCGCTGGTGTGGCTGATGCTCGTCGCCACCGTGCGGGCCCTGCGGAACGAGAACTACGACTTCGCCGACATCGCGCTCTACATCGGCGGGGCCGTGCTCGCCCTGCTGCTGCTCTCCTTCGTCGCCGACATGTTCCGCGAGAAGGCCAAGCGGGACGGGAAGCCCGTCGAGGCCCCGGCCGCCTTCGACCCGATGGCGGGCGGGTTCCCCGTACCGCCGCTGCCGGGACAGGAGGTGCCGCCGGTGCCGCGGCGCCGCTCGCGACGCGAGCGGGAGCTCATTGTCAGTGGTGGACCCGACACCCGGAGTGACGGACCACTGGGTGGATCCACGGACGGAAAGGAGGCCTCCGATGGCTGAGGAGCCCAAGGAGACCAAGCCCGGTTTCCTGAACCCCGTGGCCGGCTTCGGCGTGACCTTCAAGGCCATGTTCAAGAAGCGGCTGACCGAGCAGTACCCGGAGCAGCAGAAGACCACCGCTCCGCGCTTCCACGGACGGCACCAGCTCAACCGCCATCCGGACGGCCTGGAGAAGTGCGTCGGCTGCGAGCTGTGCGCCTGGGCCTGCCCCGCCGACGCGATCTACGTCGAGGGCGCGGACAACACCGACGAGGAGCGCTACTCGCCCGGCGAGCGGTACGGCCGCGTCTACCAGATCAACTACGCCCGCTGCATCCTGTGCGGACTGTGCATCGAGGCGTGCCCCACGCGCGCGCTCACGATGACCAACGAGTTCGAGCTGGCGGACTCCAGCCGCGCCAACCTCATCTACACCAAGGAGCAGCTGCTCGCCGGTCTGGAGGAGGGCATGGTCGACAGCCCGCACGCCATGTACCCGGGCACCGACGAGCAGGACTACTACCGGGGCCTGGTGACCGAGGCCGCGCCCGGTACGGAGCGGCAGGTCGCCCGTTCCAGGGGCGAGGTGGTCCAGGAGGCCGCCTCGACCTTCGGCCCGGAGGAACCGGCGTCGGAGGAGGTGATCAAGCGATGACCGGACAGCTCGCCGCCTACTCCACCTCCACCGGGGAGGCCGTCCAGTTCTGGATCCTCGGCACGATCGCGGTGATCGGCGCGCTGTGCACCGTCTTCATGAAGCGGGCCGTGCACAGCGCGCTCTGCCTCGCCGGGACCATGATCGTCCTGGCGGTGTTCTACCTGGCCAACGGCGCCTACTTCCTGGGCGTGGTGCAGATCGTCGTCTACACCGGCGCGATCATGATGCTGTTCCTGTTCGTGGTGATGCTGGTCGGCGTCACCGCGGCGGACTCCCTGAAGGAGACCATCAAGGGCCAGCGCTGGCTGGCCCTGCTGTGCGGGCTCGGTTTCGGCGTCCTGCTGGTCGCGGGCATCGGCAACGCCTCGCTCAGCGAGTTCGGCGGCCTCGGCCAGGCGAACGCGAACGGCAACGTGGAGGGCATCGCGGCCCTCGTCTTCACCAAGTACGTCTTCGCCTTCGAGATCACCGGCGCCCTGCTCATCACGGCCGCCGTCGGCGCCATGGTGCTCACCCACCGCGAGCGCACCGAGCGCGCCAGGACCCAGCGCGAGCTGGCCGAGCAGCGGGTCCGGGAGGGGAAGCACGTGCCGCCGCTGCCGGCGCCCGGCGTGTACGCGCGGCACAACGCCGTGGACATCGCGGGCCTGCTGCCCGACGGCACCCCGTCCGAGCTCACCGTCAGCAAGACGCTGCGCGAGCGCGGTCAGATCCGTGACGTGTCGCAGGAGGCGCTCAACGACCTGAGGGCACTGGAGCAGCGCGCCGAGGAGCGGCTGGAGCGCACGGCGATCGAGCCGACGACGTTCAAGCGGCCCGAGGAGGCGTCGAAGTGAACCCGGTCAACTACCTCTACCTCGCCGCCCTGTTGTTCACGATCGGCGCCACCGGCGTGCTGATCAGGCGCAACGCGATCGTCGTCTTCATGTGCGTCGAGCTCATGCTCAACGCCTGCAACCTCGCCTTCGTCGCCTTCTCCCGGATGCACGGCAACCTCGACGGCCAGGTCATCGCCTTCTTCACGATGGTCGTCGCCGCCGCGGAGGTCGTGGTGGGGCTGGCGATCATCGTGTCCCTGTTCCGTTCCCGCCACTCGGCCTCGGTCGACGACGCCAGCCTGATGAAGCTGTAAGGGGCTGAAACGTGGAGAACCTGATTGCGCTGCTGGTGGCGGCGCCCCTGCTCGGAGCGGTGGTCCTGCTGTGCGGCGGACGCCGGCTGGACTCCGTCGGCCACTGGATCGGCACCGCCCTCGCGTTCGTCTCCTTCGCGCTCGGCCTGGTGCTGTTCACCGACCTGCTGGGCAAGGGCGCCGGGGAACGCACCGTCACGCAGCACCTGTTCAGCTGGATCCCGGTGGAGGGGTTCCAGGCCGACGTCGCCTTCCGGCTCGACCAGCTGTCGATGACGTTCGTGCTGCTGATCACCGGCGTCGGCTCGCTGATCCACCTGTACTCCGTCGGGTACATGGAGCACGACGAGCGGCGCCGCCGCTTCTTCGGCTACCTAAACCTGTTCCTCGCGGCGATGCTGATCCTCGTCCTCGCCGACAACTACCTGCTGCTGTACCTCGGCTGGGAGGGCGTCGGCCTCGCCTCCTACCTGCTGATCGGCTTCTGGCAGCACAAGCCCAGCGCCGCGACGGCCGCGAAGAAGGCCTTCCTGGTCAACCGCGTCGGCGACATGGGCCTGTCGATCGCGATCATGCTGATGTTCCTGTGGTTCGGCACCTTCGCCTTCGGGCCGGTGCTCGGCGGCCACGGGGAGGCCTCCCTCGCGGGCGAGGCGGGCGAGGGCAAGCTCACCGCGATCGCCCTGATGCTGCTGCTCGCCGCCTGCGGCAAGTCCGCCCAGGTGCCGCTGCAGTCCTGGCTCGGGGACGCGATGGAGGGCCCGACCCCGGTCTCGGCCCTGATCCACGCGGCCACCATGGTGACGGCGGGCGTGTACCTCATCGTCCGCTCCGGAGCCATCTTCAACGGCGCCCCCGACGCGCAGCTGGTCGTCACCATCGTCGGCGCGGTCACGCTGCTGTTCGGTGCGATCGTCGGTTGCGCGAAGGACGACATCAAGAAGGCGCTGGCCGGCTCGACCATGTCGCAGATCGGCTACATGGTGCTGGCCGCGGGCCTCGGCCCCATCGGCTACGTCTTCGCGATCATGCACCTGGTGACGCACGGCTTCTTCAAGGCCGGGCTGTTCCTCGGCGCCGGCTCGGTGATGCACGGCATGAACGACGAGGTCGACATGCGCCGCTACGGCGGACTGCGCAAGTACATGCCGGTCACCTTCGTCACCTTCGGCCTCGGCTACCTCGCGATCATCGGCTTCCCGGGGCTGTCCGGCTTCTTCTCCAAGGACAAGATCATCGAGGCGGCGTTCGCCAAGGGCGGCACCGAGGGCTGGATCCTCGGCGCCTGCGCCCTGCTGGGCGCGGCCATCACCGCGTACTACATGACGCGCGTGATGCTGATGACGTTCTTCGGCGAGGAGCGCTGGCGCAACGCCCCGACGCCGTCCCCGGCCGAGCCGGACGTGGAGCCCGCCGCCCGGACGCGGGGCGAGTACACCCCGCCGCACCCGCACGAGTCGCCGAAGGTCATGACGATCCCGATGATCGTGCTGGCCGTCGGGTCGGTCGCGGGCGGTGCCTTCTTCAGCATCGGCGACCGCTTCGTGCACTGGCTGGAGCCCGTCACCGGGCACGCCCACGGCCACCCGCCGGTCAGCGCCCTGACGGTGACGCTGTCCACGGTCGCCGTGATGGTCATCGGCGTGGCCGTCGCCTGGGCCCAGTACGGGCGCCGCCCGGTCCCGGCCGTCGCCCCGCGCGGATCGCTGCTCACCCGGGCCGCCCGGCGCGACCTGCTCCAGGACGACTTCAACCACGTGGTCCTGGTCCGCGGCGGCGAGCACCTCACGCGCTCGCTGGTCTACGTCGACCACACCCTGGTCGACGGGGTCGTCAACGGCACGGCGGCCTCGATGGGCGGCCTGTCCGGGCGGATGCGCAGGCTGCAGAACGGCTTCGCGCGGTCCTACGCGGTCTCGATGTTCGGCGGCGCGGCGGTCCTGGTCGCCGCGACCCTCCTGATGAGGGCGGTCTGATACCGATGTCCTTTCCCCTGCTGACAGCCACGGCGGCGCTCCCGGCCGTCGGGGCGATCGCCACGGCCGCCGTACCGGCCGCGAAGCGCACGGCCGCCAAGTGGCTGGCCCTGCTCTTCTCGCTCGCCACGCTGGTGCTGGCGATCACCGTCCTGGTGCGGTTCGACCCGGACGGCGACCGCTACCAGCTCACCGAGTCCCACGCCTGGATCGCGGACTTCGGGGTCCGCTACGAACTGGGCGTGGACGGCATCGCGGTGGCGCTGATCGCGCTGACCGCCCTGCTGATCCCGTTCATCGTCCTCGCGGGCTGGCACGACGCCGACCCCCTGGAGACCGGCAGCAGGCGGTGGCGGCCGACGCAGGGCTTCTTCGCCCTGATCCTGGCCGTCGAGGCGATGGTGATCCTCTCCTTCGAGGCCACCGACGTCTTCCTCTTCTACATCTTCTTCGAAGCCATGCTGATCCCGCTGTACTTCCTCATCGGCGGCTTCGGGGACCGGGCCCACGAGCACGGCGAGCAGGCGGCGGCCACCCAGCGGTCGTACGCGGCGGTGAAGTTCCTGCTCTACAACCTGGCCGGCGGTCTGATCATGCTGGCCGCGGTGATCGGGCTGTACGTGGTCGCCGGGAACTTCTCGCTCACGGAGATCGCCGAGGCCCGGGCGAGCGGCGAGCTGGACATGGCGACCAGCACCGAGCGCTGGCTGTTCCTCGGTTTCTTCTTCGCCTTCGCGGTGAAGGCGCCGCTGTGGCCGCTGCACACCTGGCTGCCCAACGCCATGCAGGAGTCCACCGCCCCGGTCGCCGTGCTCATCACGGCGGTCGTCGACAAGGTGGGCACCTTCGCGATGCTCCGCTTCTGCCTCCAGCTGTTCCCGGAGGCCAGCAAGTGGGCGACGCCGGTCGTCCTCGTCCTGGCGGTCATCAGCATCATCTACGGCGCGCTGCTCGCGGTCGGCCAGCGCGACATCAAGCGGCTGATCGCGTACGCGTCGATCTCGCACTTCGGCTTCATCATCATGGGCATCTTCGCGATGACCAGCCAGGGGCAGTCCGGCGCGACGCTCTACATGGTCAACCACGGGATCTCGACGGCCGTGCTGATGCTGATCGCCGGCTTCCTGATCTCGCGGCGCGGCTCGCGGCTCATCGCCGACTACGGCGGTGTGCAGAAGGTGGCCCCGGTGCTCGCCGGCACGTTCCTGATCGGCGGCCTCGCGACCCTCTCGCTGCCGGGTCTCGCGCCCTTCGTCAGCGAGTTCCTGGTCCTGGTCGGCACGTTCACCCGCTACCCGGTGATCGGCATCGTCGCCACCCTCGGCATCGTCCTCGCCGCGCTCTACACCCTCGTCCTCTACCAGCGGACGATGACCGGCCCGGTGAAGCCCGAGGTCTCCGCGATGCCCGACCTGCGGGTGCGGGAGATCGCGGTGGTGGCGCCGCTGGTCGTGCTGCTGGTCTTCCTGGGCGTCTACCCGAAGCCCGTCACGGACGTCGTGAACCCGGCGGTGAAGCAGACCATGCTCGACGTGGACCAGAAGGACCCCAAGCCTGAGGTGGAGGCGGCCAAGTGAGCACAACAGCCGTCCACAGCCTGTGGACAACGGCGGCGGCCGCGGCCGACCCGATCACGAAGATCGACACGCCGAAGATCGAGTACGGACAGCTCGCCCCCACCCTGATCGTCGTCGGGGCGGCGGTCCTCGGGGTGCTGGTCGAGGCGTTCGTCCCGCGCAAGTCGCGCTACCACGTGCAGATGTTCGTCTCCCTGGTGGCCCTCGCCGCCGCCTTCGCCGCGGTCGTGGCGCTCGCGGCCGGCGACTACGGCACCACCAAGGCGGGCATCGCGGCGATGGGCGCCATCGCCGTCGACGGACCGGCCCTGTTCCTGCAGGGCACCGTCCTGCTGACGGCCCTGGTCGGCCTGTTCACCTTCGCCGAGCGCCGGCTCGACCCCGAGGCGCACGGCAACCGCGTCGACTCCTTCGCCGCCCAGGCCGCCTCCGTGCCGGGCAGCGACAGCGAGAAGAAGGCGGTCAAGGCCGGGTTCACCACCACCGAGGTGTTCCCGCTGCTGCTCTTCGCGGTCGCCGGCATGCTGGTCTTCCCGGCGGCCAACGACCTGCTGACGCTCTTCGTGGCGCTCGAGGTCTTCTCGCTCCCGCTGTACCTGCTGTGCGCGCTGGCCCGTCGCAAGCGGCTGATGTCGCAGGAGGCGGCGGTCAAGTACTTCCTGCTCGGCGCGTTCGCCTCCGCGTTCACGCTGTTCGGCATCGCGCTGCTGTACGGCTACGCGGGCTCGATGTCGTACGCGACGATCGCGCGGGTCGTCGACGGGACCGTGCAGGACGTCACCCCGGCGCTCGCGAACACCATGGGCAACGACGCGCTGCTGCTCGTGGGCGCGGCCCTGCTGGTGATGGGCCTGCTGTTCAAGGTCGGCGCCGTGCCCTTCCACATGTGGACGCCGGACGTGTACCAGGGGGCCCCCACGCCGGTGACCGGTTTCATGGCGGCGGCGACCAAGGTGGCGGCCTTCGGCGCGCTGCTGCGGGTGCTGTACGTCGTGCTGCCGGGCCTGCGCTGGGACTGGCGGCCGGTGATGTGGGCCGTCGCGATCGTCACCATGCTGGGCGGTGCGATCGTCGCGATCACGCAGACCGACATCAAGCGGCTGCTGGCGTACTCGTCGATCGCGCACGCGGGCTTCATCCTCGCCGGTGTCATCGCCGCCACGCCGAGCGGTGTGTCGTCCGTGCTGTTCTACCTGGCGGCGTACTCGTTCGTGACGATCGGCGCGTTCGCGGTGGTCACGCTGGTCCGGGACGCCGGCGGTGAGGCGACGCACCTGTCCAAGTGGGCGGGGCTGGGCCGCAGGTCCCCGCTGGTGGCGGCGGTGTTCGCGGTGTTCCTGCTGGCCTTCGCGGGCATTCCGCTGACCTCCGGCTTCGCCGGGAAGTTCGCCGTGTTCAAGGCGGCGGCGGAGGGCGGGGCCGTCCCGTTGGTCGTGATCGGCGTGCTCTCGTCGGCCATCGCGGCGTTCTTCTACATCCGCGTCATCGTCCTGATGTTCTTCAGCGAGCCGCGTCCCGAGGGCCCGACCGTCGCGGTGCCGTCACCGCTGACGATGACGGCGATCGGGGTCGGTGTGGCGGTCACGGTGGTGCTCGGTGTGGCACCGCAGTACTTCCTGGAGCTGGCGGGCGACGCGGGGGTGTTCGTGCGCTGACGCGCCGCCCGCCCGGCGACACGGCGGCGGTCCGGTACCTGCTCGGGGGGTGCCGGACCGCCGCCGTCGCGCGTGGGCGGGCCTGTGGACAACCCCGGGGGCTGTCGGTGCGGACCCCTATCGTGGAGGCAGTGGTCGAGGGACGGCTCACGGGAGCACGGTGACGGGCGGTAGTGGCAGGATGACAGTGACGCAGGGCGAGGCGCTGGCCGCGCTGCACCGGGTGTTCGGGTACGAGGCCTTCCGCGGTGAGCAGGAAGCCGTCATCGAGCACGTGGTGGCGGGCGGGGACGCGGTCGTGCTCATGCCGACCGGGGGCGGCAAGTCGCTGTGCTACCAGATCCCGGCCCTGGTCAGACCGGGCACGGGCGTGGTCGTCTCCCCGCTCATCGCGCTGATGCAGGACCAGGTGGACGCGCTGCGGGCGCTGGGCGTGCGGGCCGGGTTCATGAACTCCACGCAGGACTTCGACGAGCGGCGGGTCGTCGAGGCGGAGTTCCTCGCCGGCGAGCTGGATCTGCTGTACCTCGCGCCGGAGCGGCTGCGGCTGGACTCCACCCTGGACCTGCTCTCGCGCGGCAAGATCTCCGTCTTCGCGATCGACGAGGCGCACTGCGTGTCCCAGTGGGGGCACGACTTCCGGCCGGACTACCTCATGCTCTCGCTGCTCGGCGAGCGGTGGCCGGACGTGCCCCGGATGGCGCTCACGGCGACGGCCACGCACGCCACGCACCGGGAGATCACCGAGCGGCTGAACATGCCGACGGCCCGGCACTTCGTGGCGAGCTTCGACCGCCCCAACATCCAGTACCGGATCGTGCCGAAGGCGGACCCGAAGAAGCAGCTGCTGGGCTTCCTGCGGGAGGAGCACCCCGGAGACGCCGGCATCGTGTACTGCCTGTCGCGCAACTCCGTCGAGAAGACCGCCGAGTTCCTCACCCGCAACGGCATCGAGGCGGTGCCGTACCACGCGGGCCTCGACGCGGGGACGCGCGCCGCGCACCAGGCGCGGTTCCTGCGGGAGGACGGCCTGGTGGTGGTGGCGACCATCGCGTTCGGGATGGGCATCGACAAGCCGGACGTCCGGTTCGTCGCCCACCTCGACCTCCCCAAGTCGGTCGAGGGCTACTACCAGGAGACGGGGCGCGCGGGCCGCGACGGGCTGCCGTCCACGGCGTGGATGGCCTACGGGCTGGGCGACGTCATCCAGCAGCGCAAGCTGATCCAGTCCGGCGAGGGCGACGAGTCCTTCCGGCGGCGGGCCAACCAGCACCTGGACGCGATGCTCGCCCTGTGCGAGACCGTGCAGTGCCGGCGCGGTCAGCTCCTCGCCTACTTCGGCCAGGACCCCGACCCGGCGGGCTGCGGCAACTGCGACACCTGTCTCACCCCGCCGGAGACCTGGGACGGGACCATCGCGGCGCAGAAGGTGCTGTCCACGGTGGTGCGGTTGCAGCGGGAGCGCGGACAGAAGTTCGGCGCGGTGCAGATCGTGGACATCCTGCTGGGACGGCGCACGGCCAAGGTCATCCAGTTCGACCACGACCAGCTCTCCGTGTTCGGGATCGGTGAGGAGCTGACCGAGGCCGAGTGGCGGGGCGTGGTCCGGCAGTTGCTCGCCCAGGGGCTGCTCGCGGTCGAGGGTGAGTACGGCACGCTGGTGCTCACCGAGGCCAGCGGTGCGGTGCTGCGGCGGGAGCGGGAGGTACCGCTGCGCAAGGAGCCGGAGAAGCCGGCGGCCTCCCGGTCGGGCGGTTCGGGACCGTCGGGCTCGGGGCGGGGCGAGCGCAAGGCCAGGGCCGCCGCCGAGCTGCCCGCGGAACTCGTGCCGGCCTTCGAGGCCCTGCGCGCCTGGCGTGCCGAGCAGGCCCGGGAACAGGGCGTCCCGGCGTACGTCATCTTCCACGACGCCACGCTCAGGGAGATCGTCACGGTCTGGCCCGCCTCGGTGGCCGAGCTCGGCGGGATCAGCGGGGTGGGGGAGAAGAAGCTGGCCACGTACGGGGAGGGCGTGGTGGCGGTGCTGGGGTCGCTGGGCGGGCCTTCCGGCGGGGCGGCGGACCCGGCCGGGGACGCGGGAGCGGCCGGCCGGGACGACCGGCCCGATCCGGACGTGGAGCCGGAACCCGAGCCGGACTGGGCGTAGGGCGCCCCGCTCCCGGCCGCGGCAGCGCCGCCGGCCGCTACGGCAGCGCCGTCAGCCCCGGCGCGAAGGTGATCAGCAGGGGGAGCAGCGGCACCAGCGCCGCCACGGTCGTCGTCAGGGCGCGGTGGCGGCGGCCGAGACGGGGCGGGGGCTCCAGGAGGCGGTCGACGCGCTCGCCGAGCAGGCGGTGGCTGGAGGCGCAGGACAGGACGCCGCGGTGCTGGTTGAGCTCGATCAGCGCCAGGGCCGTGGTCAGGTGGCCGCAACGGCGGGAGGCCGTGTCGTCGGCGGCCAGCTCGACCAGGCGGTGGGTCTGGTCGCAGAAGTGGGCGAACAGCGGGACGCGGGGGAAACCGGTGGCCAGCGCGGTGGAGAGGTGCAGCAGCCAGTCGTGGCGGGCGCGGGCGTGGCCGCGCTCGTGGGTGAGGATGGCGTCGAGCTGGTGGTCGGTGAGGCGGTGCAGGGCGCCGGTGGTGACGATCAGCTGGGGCGGGCTGCCCGGCATCCACCAGGCGTCCGGGTACTCGTCCTCCAGGACCAGCAGGGGGCCGCGGGCCGCGGGGAGGCCGGCGGGCAGGTCGGGGGCGCGTTCGCGCAGATGCGCCCGGGCCCGGGCGCGTCGGCGGCGGGCCTCGACCAGCTCGCGCCCGAGCATGGCCGTCGTCCAGGCGGCCCCGCAGGCCAGCAGCACAGTGAGGACGGCGGCCCAGGGCGGCGCGGCGGACAGGTCGTACGCCGCGGTCACCGCGGGCGGGGCCGGGGCGAAGAGCTGGGCGCGGACGGTGCCGAAGACGGCCGCGGCGCCCAGGGCGAGGGCCGTCACGCAGCACAGCAGGACGGTGGCGACCAGGCACTGCCACACCCACAGCGCGACCACCGGTTCCCGCTCCGGCCACTTCGCCCGGGTCAGCGCCCGGGGGACGGGCACGGCGGCCGTCACGGCGACGACGCTCAGCAGGAGCAGGCAGACGGTCATGCCACGGACTCCGGGTCCTGTCGGAAGAGGGCGGCTTCGGGGTCGTGCAGGGGGCGTGCGGTCGTGCGTGGGGTGAGGACGGCGTGGTGCGCGTGCGCACACCGCCCGACGCCAAGTATGACGGCGAAGGGCGGTGTGAGTCAGGGGGCGTCGCGGATCGGGAAGGACCGGAAGGGTCAGGTCGCGGGGACCACCCGTCCCGTGACCTCGCCGAGGCCCACCCGGGCGCCGTCCGGGCCCGGTGCCCAGGCCGACAGGGTCACGACGTCGCCGTCCTCCAGGAACGTCCGCTTGCCGTCGGGCAGTTCGAGGGGGTCGCGGCCGTTCCAGGTCAGTTCGAGGAGCGACCCGCGCTCCCGCTCGGCGGGGCCGCTCACCGTGCCGGATCCGTACAGGTCGCCGGTGCGCAGGGAGGCACCGTTGACGGTCATGTGGGCGAGCTGCTGGGCGGCCGTCCAGTACATGGTGGAGAAGGGGGGTTCGGAGACGACGTGGCCGTTGACGGCCACCGAGATCCGCAGGTCGTAGCCGGCGGGCTCCTCGTCCGCGTCGTCCAGGTACGGCAGCAGCGCGTGGGTGCGCTCCGGCGGCGCCACGCGGGCCTCCTCCAGGGCGTCCAGCGGGGTGATCCAGGCCGACACCGAGGTGGTGAAGGACTTCCCGAGGAACGGGCCGAGGGGGACGTACTCCCAGGCCTGGACGTCGCGTGCGGACCAGTCGTTGAGGAGGCAGAGGCCGAAGACGTGGTCGCGGAAGTCGCCGAGCGGCACCGGCCGGCCGAGCTCGGACGGCACGCCGACCACGAAGCCGACCTCGGCCTCGATGTCCAGCCGGACGGACGGGCCGAAGACCGGGGCGGGGTCCGTGGGCGCCTTGCGCTGGCCCGAGGGCCGTACGACGTCGGTGCCGGACACCACGACCGTGCCGGAGCGGCCGTGGTAGCCGATCGGCAGGTGCTTCCAGTTGGGGGTCAGGGAGTCGGCGGCGTCGGGGCGGAAGATCTGTCCGACGTTCCGGGCGTGGTTCTCGGAGGCGTAGAAGTCGACGTAGTCCGCGACCTCGAAGGGGAGGTGCAGGGTCACCTCGGACAACGGGTGGAACAGGGGCTCGACGGTCTCCCGGTGCGCCGGGACGGTCACCCACGCCGTGAGCGCCCGCCGCACGTCCGACCAGGCCGTACGGCCCGCCGCCAGCAGCGGGTTCAGGGTCGGGCGGGCGAGCAGGGAGGCGTAGGGGGAACCGAGGGCGTGGGCCGCCGCACCGGCGTCGAGGACGTGGTCGCCCAGCCGGACGCCCACGGTCCGCTCCGACGAGCCGGGGGGCGAGAACACGCCGTACGGCAGGTTGTGCGGGCCGAAGGGATCGCCCTCGGGGACATCGAAGGGGGGCATCGGGTGCTGCCTCTCTTTCGTGTGCGCGGGTGCTCGCGGGTGTTCCACGTGTTCGTGGCCGTGCCACACGTTACGGGTGAGACGGCGGTCTTGGGCAGAGGCGGCGTGGTGGTGCGGGGGCGGAAGGGCCGGTGGGCGGGGCGCACGACGGAGGAAGGGGCGCAGGCACCGCTTCCTCTTGCGTACCGGAAGTTATCCACAGGACGCGATGCAATCTTGACGGAGTGGTGCGAACGGGGCGACTCTGGGCGGGTGCCGGAAGGCCTCGGGGAGGGGGCGGTTCCGATGGCACACATGGGGGGCTGATGGCCATTGGGGAGGCCGGCCCGGGTTCGGTGCGCTCCGGCTCGCAGCCGAGACGGCTGGAAGAGACGATGCGCGGCCGGCTCGGCCGGGAATGCGTGTACGTGCCGTCGTGCAGATTCGGGCTTTACGTGGCGCTGCGCCACTGGTGCCCGCCGGGCGGCCGGGTGTTGATGTCGCCGGTCAACGACGACGTCATCTTCTTCGTCGTGCTGGCGGCGGGGCTGCGGCCGGTGCAGGCGCCGCTGAACCCGCTCGACGCGTCCATCGACGTCGACGCCGTGCCGGACGACGTGTGGGGGTCGCTCTCCGCCGTCCTGACGACGAACCTGTACGGCAGTCCGGACCCGGCTCCGGAACTGCGGGCGCGCTGTGACGCGTTGGGCGTTCCGCTGATCGAGGACGCGGCGCACGCCATCGGCAGCGAGGTCGGCGGCCGGCCGGTCGGGGCCTGGGGCGACGCCTCGGTCTTCAGCCTCTCCAAGCACGTCGGCGCGCAGGCGGGGGGCATCCTGTCGTTCGCCGACCCGGACCTCGGAGCGGCGCTGCGGGAGGCCTGCGACCGGCTCCTCACCCCGCGCCGGGCGGCGTCCGAACTCGCCTACGCCGCACGGCCGTACGCCGAGGCCGCCGTGCGGGGGCTGGGGCTGCGGCGGGCCGCCTGGGCCGCACTGCGGCTGCTGGGGCTGACGGAGCGCGACGGGATCAGGATGCCGTTGCGCCCGGACGCCCTGGCCCGCGCCGTCGGCTCGGCCCCGGACCTGGCCGCGCACGACCCGTGGGTCCGTGTCGACATGCACACCTACCGACGGGAGTCGGGCCCGTTGCGGCTGCGGCGGATCCGGCGCCGGCTCGGGCGGCTGGACGAGGTGCTGGAGGCGTCCCGGGAGGGCACCGAGCTGCTGCTGGCGACGCGGTGGGCCCGGCCGCGTGACGGGAGCGGGGCGCAGCCGTTGTTCCGGGTGCCGCTGCTCGTGGCGGACCGGGACGCGGCGATCGCGGCACTGGCGCGCCGCGGGATCGTCGTCGGTTACCTCTACGACCCGCCGCTCGACGACTACGCGGGAGAGGACTTCACGGACCTGTCGCCCGCTCCGGAGGCGGCACGCTGGTTCGCGCGGCACGCGCTGCCGGTGGATCCGCTGCGGGCACGGGAGGCCGTCGAGGTGCTGGAGGAGTCCGGGGCGCGGCCGGCCGAGCCGCCGGAGCGCCTGACGCGGTGGAGCGCCCCGCCGCCGGACCGGGCGCGGGTCCCGGCGCCGGACGGGGGAAGCGGTGCGGTGCGGCCGGGGACGGCGACGGTGACGGCGAAGGAGCTGGGACCGTCCCGTGGCTGAGATCCAGGTGCACGAGCCCGCCGCGGCGCGCGCCGACGGCGGGCCCCGGCCTGCCGGGAACACGTCCGGTTCCGAATCCCTGTTCAAGAACGCCTACTTCCTGATGCTCAGCACGGGTGTGTCCGCCGTCCTCGGTCTGGGGTTCTGGCTGGTGGCCGCCCGCTACTACTCGGAGGAGGCCGTCGGCCAGGGCTCCGCGGCGATCGCCGCGATGCGGCTGCTCGCCAGCGTCACGGCGACCACGATGATCGGCGCCGTGGTCCGCTTCGTCCCGCGCGCGGGACGCGAGACGGGACGCCTGGTGTGGGGCGTGTACGGGGCGAGTTCGCTGGTCGTCACCCTGGCCGCGGGCGTCTTCCTGCTCACGCTCGACCGGTGGGGAGCGTCCTACGCACCCCTCGGCACACCGGTGGCCGGGGCGCTGTTCGTCGCGGCGTGCGTGGCCTGGGCGCTGCTCACGCTCCAGGACGGGGTGCTGACGGGACTGCGCAAGGCCGAGTGGGTGCCGGTCGGGAACGCCGTCTTCTCCGTCGGGAAACTGGTCCTCCTGGCCGTCTTCGCCGGCGCGCTGCCCGTCCTGGGCATCTTCGTGTCCTGGGCCGTGGCCATCGCCTTCTCCACCCTGCCGCTCGGCTGGCTCGTCTTCCGCCGGCTCATCCCGCGGCAGGCCGCCGCCGACCGGGACGTGCAACCGCCGCGACTGCGGGACATGGGCCGCTTCCTGGCCGGGGACTCGCTCGGGGCCCTGTTCAGCCTGGCGATGATCAACCTGCTGCCGATGATGGTCGCGGTCCGCTTCAGCGCCGCGGAGAACGGCTACTTCTACGTGGCGTACACCGTCGGCGGCACCATGGAGTTCATGGCCATCAACATGGCCTCGTCGCTCACCGCCCACGCCTCGCACGACCCGCGCCAGCTCGCCGACGGGGTGCGGGGGGCGCTGCGCAGGATGGCCCTGCTGCTGGTGCCGGTGGTGCTGGTGCTGGTGGTCTTCGCGCCTCAGATCCTCATGCCGTTCGGCGCCGACTACTCCGAGCGCGGCTCGACGGTGCTGCGGCTGCTGGCGCTCGGGGCGCTGCCCAGGGTGGTCGTCGAGCTGTACATCGGGGTGCTGCGGGTGCAGGGGCGCACCGGTGTGCTCGCCGCGCTCCAAGGGGCCATGTGCGTGCTGGTGCTGGGCAGCGCGGCCGTGCTGTTCACCCCGGCGGGGATCGCGGGGGCCGGGTGGGCGGTGCTGATCGGCATGACGCTGATCGCGGTCGTCTCGGTGTTCGGGCTGCGTTCGGTGCTGCGCGGCAGGACCGAACCCGGCCCCGTGGACCGGCCCCCCGTCGGCCCCGACTACGGCACGCGCTGGGCGCGGCTGAACGCCACCGCCGGGTACGGCACGGGCTGGGCCCGCCGGGCGGCGTACGAGGACGGGGACGACGGCGAGGCGGGCGAGGACACGGTCACGTTGTTCATCGGCAGCCCCGGGTACGAACGGGAGGCGTTCCAGGCCGACACGCTGGCGTTCATCGCGCGGCCGCACGCTCCGGAGGCACCGCACGCACCAGGGACCGGGACCGACGCGCCCGGGGCGGCCCGGCAGGCGGAGACGAGCGGCGGGGACGGCGCCGGCGAGGCGGCCGAGCGGGACGAGCACGCCCGTGACGAGCACGAGCGGGACGAACAACCGGCCCGGGAGCAGACGGAGCAGAAGGAGCACGGGGAGCACCGGGAGCGGGAGCCGGTCGCGCGGGACGAGCCGCGTGACCGGGACGGGGCGGACCGGTCCGCGAGTGCGGCCGTGCCGCGGGACGGCCGCCGCCCGCCGCGGAGCGCGGCGCCGCGCCCCGGCCGGCCCGCATGGGCCGCCGACACCCCGTCAGACGGACACGTACGGGAGGAGCGAGGGCCGGCGGAGGTGAGCAGCGCCCCCTGGGCGGAGCAGGCGCACTCCTCCACGGACGTGCCGGCGGACGCGCCGGACCCCGCCCCTCCGGCGCCGTCGGACGACGGGACGGAACGGCGGCTGAGAGGCGGCCTCTGGACCCTGCTCGCCTTCGCCACCCTCGTCTTCTGGGCGTCGGTGCGCGAACTGCCCCGGCCCGACGGAACCCGCGGTGACGAGCTCACGGGCCGGCAGCTGCTGGAGGGGTTGCCGCTCGCGGCACTCGCGGCAGGGGGCGCGCTGCTCCTCGTCTTCGTCGCCTCGGTGACGCTGTGCACACGCCCCGACCCCTGGCTGCCCGGTGCCGCGCTGGGATCCGCCCTGGTCGCCCTGCACACCGCGCCCGCCGCCCTCGGCTGGGAACCGAGGCCGGGCGGTGGGGCGTTGTACTCGGAGACGGCCGGTTTCCTCGCGGACGCGATGGGCCTCGACGGACCCGGTCCGTTGCTGCGCTGGGGGCCGCCGCTCTGCCAGCTGCTGTGCCTCGTCCCCCTGTGGCTGCTGCTCGCGAGTGCGGGCGGACGGCTGTCGTGGCCGGGGCGCTGGGGGGTTCTGTATCTCGTCGCGGTGGGCGGCTGGGTGTGGCGGGACGCGCTCGCGCCGGTCACCCCCCTGCTGCTCGCCGTACTCGCCGTACTCGCCGTGGTCGTCCCGCTCGTCCTGCTTCCGCCGCTCCGCCGTGCCGCGTCGGCGGTGGCGTCGTACCGCCGCAGACAGCCGAACGGCCGAACCAAGGACTGATCAAGCTTCGAGCCGAACCGCCAGGGGGGAACCACCGTGCGTCCGCCAACCACTCCGCGGGAGAGATCCGCGTCCGAGCCCGCGCCGAAGAGCACGCCCGAGCCGACCACCCCCGACGAAGCCGCGCCGGAGAGCACGCCCGAGCCGGTCACCCCCGACGAAGCCGCGCCGGAGCGTGCGCACGCACCGGACGTGCGCGACGCGGCGGACCCGGGACCGCATGCGCGGAACGAGCGGACCGGGTCGCAGCCCCCTTCCCCATCGGAGGCGTCGAGCCCCGCCCATGAGCCCGTGACGGACCTCTCCGACCTTCCGCCCGTCTGGTCCGGGCGGCGTGGCCTCGCCGCGTGGCCCGCCGTCCCGCTGCTCGCCGCGCTCGCCCTGTGGGCGTACGCGGTGCGGCACACCGACGTGTCGCGGCTCGACGACTTCGGACTCGTCACCGCGCTCCACCCGAGCTTCTGGGCCGGCCTGGCCGTCCTCACCACCGGCTTCTGGCTCACGGTCCGCGATCCGCGACGGTCCGGCGGCTGGTCGGCGGCGTACGTGCTCGGCCTGCTGGTGATGGAGCGGGCCACGCAGGCGGTGCTCTACCCGACTCCGCTGTACGCCTGGGCGTGGAAGCACGACGGTGTCGTCGAGCACCTGCTGACGGCCGGCGAACTCCAGACCGCCGACCAGATCGGTGACATGGCGGTGTACGACCAGTGGCCCGGCTTCTTCGCCGCCCAGGCCGCGCTGGTGCGGCTGCTGGGCGTGGAGTCGGCGGCGATGTACATGGCGTGGTGGCCGCTGGTCTCCAGCCTGGCGCTGCTGCTCCCGCTGCTGCTGGTCTACCGCACCTTCACCGAGGACCGCCGGCTGGTCTGGACCGCGGTCTGGCTCTTCTGCGTCGCCAACTGGGTGGGGCAGGACTACTTCTCGCCGCAGTCCGTGGCCTTCGTGCTGCACCTCGGGGTGCTGGCCGTGGTCCTGCGCCGGTACGGCCGCTCCGGCGGTGGCCCCGGGCGGCAGGGGCAGGCCGTCTGGACGGCGGTGGTCAGCGTGATGGTGGTGGCGATCGTCATCTCGCACCAGCTCACCCCCGGCATGCTGGTCGTCTCGCTGCTCGCCCTGTGCCTGCTCCGCCGCCACCGGGACTGGGTCCCGGTCGTCACCACGGTCGTGATCTTCCTGGCCTGGTGCCTGACGGCCGCGCTGCCCTTCCTGTCCGCCGCGCTGCCGGACATGATCCGCTCCGTGGGCGACGTCGGCGGCAACGTCGCCACCGGGTACGGCGCCACTCCGACCGGTACCGGGGCGGTGGCGACCTCCTGGGCGGCCCGGCTGCTGTCGGGCTCGGTCCTGCTGCTGGCGGTGGCGGGGGTGTGGCGGCAGCGCGTGCTGCGGCACCGGGCGATGCCGCTGCTGCTGGTCGCGGCGGCCCCGCTGCCGATGTTCGTGGCGAGCAGCTACGGCAGCGAGATGATCTTCCGGGTACTGATGTTCATGCTGCCCGGAGCCGCCTTCTTCGCCGCCGCCGCGCTGCTGCCCAAGGTGCGCACCCTCGCCGCAGAGGCCGAGGCCGGGACCGGTACGGAGGCCCGCAGGACGGGCGTGAGCCCTTCCGCGCCGGCCACCGGGCGGAGGCCGCTGCTTCCGGCCGCCCGCCGGGGCGTCCGCGTCGGTGGCCCGCTGCTCGTGCTCCTCGCCGGGACGCTGGCCTTCGTGCCGAGCTACTCGGGCAAGGACCGGATCAACTACTTCCCGCCGCAGGAGGTCGCCCTGGTGCGGCAGCTCTTCGACCGGGCCGCCGAGGGCTCGATGGTCGTCGCCGCCAACCGCAACTACCCGCTCGCCTACACCTCGTACGGGACCATCGACCACTACTGGTTCCTCGACGACGACCGGCGCCACGTCGACGAGATCGTGAAGGACCCGGCCGCCACCCTCGCCCGCGACATGGCCGGGGTGGAGCACCCGGGCCGGGCCTACCTCCTGCTGACGCAGGGGCAGCGGGCCAACTCCGAGATGAACGGACAGCTCACCGGGGCCCAGCTGGACCGCGTCCAGGAGTCCGTGGCGGGCTCCGGGCTCTTCCGGCTGGTGGCGGAGAACGGCGCCGGAGCGGTCTACGAACTGAGGCGCGAAGGAGGAGCGGAGCGATGACACCGCAGGAACTCGTGGTGCGGATGCTTCCGCCGTTCGGCGGCTGGCTGGCGCTCGCCGCGCTCGCCCTGCCCGGCGGTTCGCCGTTGCGCGGCGCGGCGGTCGTCGTGTTCCTGGCCGCGGGCCCCGGCGCGGCACTGGTCGGTCTCTGCGGTCCGGCGCTGCGCGTCAGAGCCGCGCGGGGGCCGGTCGAGCGGCGCGACCCCGGCTTCGCCCGCCGGTCCGACCTGCTGGAACGGCTGATGCTGATCGTCCTCCTCAGCGTCGGCGCGGTGATGATCGTCGCGACGGCGCTGATCGCCACCCACACCTTCAGCGCGCAGCGGGTGCTGCTGGCCCTGACGCTGCTGACCACGCTCGCCGCGTTCTGCCCGCGGCTGCGCGGCGCCTCCCCGCCGACGCCGAGGACACAGGAGGGTTCTGCTCCGTGAGGTTCACCCGTCCCTTTCGCCGTGACCCCGGCGCGCACACCGGTCCCGGCCGGCACCGCAGGCCGGGACCGGAACCGGGGCAGCAGCCGACGTCGAAGCGCCGTCGGCTGCTGATCACGTCCGCCACGGTCGTCGGCGCCGTCCTGGTCGCCGGGCTCGCCCTCCGGGACGCGTCCGGACCGTCGGAGTCCGGCCCGCAGCCCTCCGCGATGGGAGAGAGGTGCCGGCCCACCGCCCTGCTCGAGCCGCCCTGCGGCGCCTGGTTCGGCGCGTTCGTCCCGCACGAGCGGTCCGACCTGGAGGACAAGGTGGCGGCCTACGAGAAGCGCGTGGGCCGCAAGCTCGACATCGTCTACACGTACCACGACATGTCCGTGCCCGAGGGCGCCCGCAGGGAGGGGCAGCTGCTCACCCCGGAGGAGCAGCGCGTCGGCGAGGACCGCATGCTGCTGCTGTCCTGGGAGAGCAAGTGGTGGGGCGGCACGAAGAGCCAGCAGCCGACGTGGAAGGAGATCGCGGCCGGTGAGCTGGACGCGTCCGTCATCGACGTCCAGGCGCGGCGCATCAAGGACTACGGGGAGCGCACCGGGAAGAAGGTCTTCCTCTCCTTCGACCTGGAGGCCGACACGCGCACCCCGGACAACGGCACACCGGCGGAGTACGTGAAGGCGTACCGGCACATCCACGACCGGTTCCGGGAGCTGGGCGTCGACAACGTGGTGTGGACCTGGATCATCACCGGGTACCTGAACCACGCCGACCTGTTCGAGCGGATGTATCCGGGGGACGAGTACGTCGACTGGATCGGCTACAACCAGTACAACTACTACCGGTGCCACGACACGGACTGGCTCACCTTCGCGCAGACCCAGAGGGCGACGCACGACTGGATACGCGAGAACGTCTCCGACGACAAGCCGCTGATGCTCTCCGAGTTCGGGACGGCGGTCGACGCGGAGCGCCCGCGGCGGCAGGCCGAGTGGTACGCGCAGGTGCCGCGGGTGCTGAAGAGCCTGGAAGGGGTCAAGGCCGCGCTCCAGTGGAACCACCGCGACCCCGGTCCGCACTGCAACCTCGCCCTGGCGAACGAGGCGGCGTGGGCGAGCCTGCGCGAGGTGGTGTCCGACCCGTACCTGAACCAGCCGCTGGGGTGACCGGGCCGGGCGGTGCGCCACGGCGCCACCGCCCGGCCCGGTCACCCCAGGGCTCCGGTCCCCTCACCCCGCGAACTCCGGCCCGTTGACGGCCGCCCGGGCGCGCCGGTACCAGCGCCAGGCGATCGTCCTCGGGCCGTCGCGGTACGGGGCGACCCGCGCGCCGTCGCCCGCCAGCCAGGCCCGCACGTCGGCGAGGGTGTGGCCGCGGCGGACGATGAGGCGGGCGATGCGGTAACGCTCGTCCCGGCCCGAGCTGAGCGCGTGCCGGACGGCGGTCGCCGTCTCGTACCCGGCGCGGGCGGCCGTGGCCCGTACCCGGGGGCTGTTGTAGCCGTGCGGGTAGGCGAGGTGGGGGACGGGGTGGCCGAGGGCGTCCTCCAGCACGGCCTTGGAGTCGAGCAGTTCGGCGCGCAGCCGCCCGGCGGTCAGCGTGTCCAGTTGGGCGTGGGTGACGGTGTGGCTGCCGATCTCCATGCCGAAACGTTCCAGCTCGGCCACCCGGTCCAGGGACATCATCGGGGCGGGCGGCAGCAGGCTGCGGCCGCCCGGGGCGATGGCGCCGGTGGTGAGGTACGCGGTGGCCGGCAGCGCGCGCTCGGCCAGCGCCTCGGCGGTGGGGCCGGGCAGGTCGGCGAAGCCGTCGTCGAACGTGAGCAGCACCGGCCGGGGCGGCAGGGGCGCGCGCCCGGCGAGGTGGTCGGCGAGGGCGCTGATGGTGACGGGCGTGCGCCCGCTGTCCACGACGGCGTCGAGGTGCGCCGCGAACTGACGGGGGGTGACGGTGAACTCGGCGATCCAGTCCGGCGGATCGTCCATCACGGCGTGGTAGAGGAACACGGGGATCGCCGGACCCCCGGCTCGCTCCGCGCCCCCTGGCGCACCGCCCGCCACCGGTCTCCGCGCCGACGCCGTCATCTCGTGCCCCTCCCCGCCGCGTCCCGTGGTGCCGCGGGTGGCGCCGCGGCGTCCCGGAGCGCCCGCCGCGCCCGCAGGTAGCCGACCGGCCCGTACGCCATCCCCTTGCGCTGCAGACGCGACAGCCGGCGCGGCCACGGATGGGTGCGGGTGCCGTGGGCGCCCGGGGTGCCGCCCCCGTCCGTCTCGCGCACGGCGGTCAGGGCGCGGGCGTGGGACAGTCCGCGCGGCAGCCGGGCGAGGAACGCCGGCAGCAGGGCGGGACGGTTGACCAGGACGGCGGTGAGGTAGGCGGTGAGGCCGGCGCCGTAGCCGTAGGCCTGGGTCTCCAGGTCGGCCCAGGTCTCCCGGTGGTGGTGCCAGACCAGCGCGTGCGGGGTGTAGTGCAGCCGGTGCCCCTGCGCGAGGACGCGCACGAACCCGTAGAGGTCGTCGCCGCCCCGGGCGGGCGTCCCCGCGCCGGTGGCCGGGTCGAAGCCGCCGACGCCGCGCAGCACGTCCGTGCGGAAGGCCATGTTCGCCCCGGAGCCGAACCGGCCCGCGGTGAAGGGGAACAGCGGCTCGTCGCGGGGCGGGTCCTGCGGGTCGTACGTCGTCGGGGCGAAGCCCTTGGCGAAGCCGCCGTGGCTCTCCAGCAGGACCTGGGCCGGGGTGCGCAGCCGGGCGGGCAGGATGAGGCCGGTGGCGCAGCCGAGCCGGGGGTCGGCGGAGAAGGGCGCGGTCAGCTCGGTGAGCCAGCGGGGGTCGGCGACCACGTCGTCGTCGGTGAACGCGATGACCTCGCCCCGGGCCGCGGCGAGCCCCGTGTTGTGGGCGACCGCCAGCCCGGGGACCGGCTCGCACACGTACCGCACGTGCTCCCCGTACTTCCGCTCCACCAGCTCGCGCGTCCCGTCCGTGACGGGCGCGTTGTCGACGACGACGATCTCGAAGTCCGGGTGGTCCTGCGCGAGGAGCGAGTCCAGCGCGCGGGCGAGCTGCCCGGCCCGCTCCCGGGTGGCCACGACGACGCTGCTGGACGGCGGCGCCCCGGCGGGCAGGTCCCGCCCGTGCGCGTCGTCCGCCGTGCCCAGGCTCCGGGCCGACTCCGTCAGCACCGCCTTCGGGTCCGCCCCCTCCGGCACCCGCGCCAGCAGCGTGCCCACCGGCCGGCCCACCCGCCTGACCAGGAGGAACACCTCGCCGTGGGTCACCGGGGGACTGCCCGGTCCGGGTCTCAGCGCGGCCTCGTCACCGGTCAGGTCCAGCTCGGCGACCTGTACCGCGCCGATGGCCAGGAACCGCCGTATCTCCTCCTGCGTACGCGCACGTGCGCCTGCTCTCCGGGACATGCGTCCTCCCCCCTCCTCACGACCGGCGCAGCCGTGCCGCGCCCCTCAGGGTCCGCGACGCCAGCGACGCGAGGCGCGGGCGGGCGCGGACGAAGCCGTGCGCGCGGCGCGCGGGCTCGCGGCTCAGCCAGTGCAGCGCGGCGCCCACGCCCGGGCGCGTCACCGCCCCCTCGTAGACGGCGAGTTCGCCGGTCTTCAGCGAGTCCTTGTACGCGGCCGTGCCGCGCCCCATGTCGAGCATCCCGATGCCCTCGGCCGCCGCCGCCTCGGCCATCCGCAGGTGCAGCACGAGGCCGGGCGAGTACTTCGCGAACTCCGGGTCGTACGCCGGGAACCAGCAGGCCAGGACGGAGGCCGAGCGCAGGCCGAAGTGCGCGGCGACGGGGCGGTCGTCGGCGTACAGCACCGACAGCGTGCCCGTGCACTGCGGGGCCCGGGTCTCGGCGAGGCGGCCCACGAGCCGGGTGATCCACTCCTGCGCGAACCGGTCACGCCGCCCGGTCCTGCGGTACTGCGCCGACTTCCAGTCCATCAGCGTGCGCAGCGCGGCCGGATCGCGTTCGTCGAAGACGAACCGCACGGGTCCGACCTGGCGGCCGAGCCTGCGCTCCTTGGCGAGGGTGGTCTTCAGGAACTTCGGAGACTGGGTGCGCAGCACCGACTCGTAGGTCTCGTAGCCCTTCTCCACGTCGATGACGTAGGTGGCGTGCTCCTCGGCCGCGTACGGCACGAACAGCCCCTGGTCGGCCTCCAGGTTGTCGAAGGCGAAGCTCGACACCGAGCAGGCCCGCAGCAGTTCGCCCGTCTCCACGGTGTGGCCGGGGGCGAGGACCGCGCCCTGGCAGTCCGACACCCCGAGCCCGATCGCCCGGCCCTGCCCCCACGCGCCCCGCTCGTACGGCAGGAAGCCCGCCGGCTGCGCTCCGTCGTACAGCACCGCGACCCTGGCCCGGGGCCGCACCCGGCCCACGGCGGTGGTGAACTCCGGTTCCATGAAGGGGTTGCGCGGTGCGTTCGTCGCGGCGCGCAGGTCCCGCCAGTGCTCCCGCTCCCCCTCGCCGAGCTCGTCGGGCCTCAGCACGCGCATGCGTCCACTGCTCACCTGACCCCCCGATCAAGTCCCCCCTGGACACTTGGAAGGTACCGCCCGAGACCACGTGGACGGTAGAGAGCGGAGCATGTTGTTGCCAAACGGTGCAGAGGCCTTCAACCGGTCGGTACCCGGCACGGTGAATCGGACCGGCGCGTTGTCCGTATTCTCTGATCATGGCCGCACCCACCGCATTCTCACTCATCGCCACCGACCTGGACGGGACGCTGCTGCGCGGCGACGACACCCTCTCCGACCGGTCCCTCGCCGCGCTCGCACGGGCGGCGCGGGCCGGTGCCCGGCACCTCGTGGTGACGGGACGCCCGGCCCCCAGGGTGCGGCCGCTCCTGGACGACCTCGGCAGCACGGGGCTCGCGGTGTGCGGACAGGGCGCGCAGGTGTACGACGCCGGCGCGGACCGGCTGCTGTGGTCCGTCACGCTGGACCGGGAGCTGGCGGAGGCCGCGCTCGGCAAGATCGAGGCCGAGGTGGGCGAGGTGTACGCCGCGGTCGACCAGGACGGGGTCGACGGGCTGACGCTGATCGAGCCCGGCTACCTGATGCCGCACCCCACCCTCCCCGCCGTGCGGGTCGAGCGGCGCGGCGATCTGTGGGACCGGCCGATCAGCAAGGTGCTGCTGCGCCACCCCGACCTGTCGGACGACGCGCTGGCGGCGGCGGCGCGCTCGGTGGTGGGTTCGCTGGCCACGGTCACCATGTCGGGGCCGGGGACGGTGGAGCTCCAGCCGTGCGGGGTCACCAAGGCGACCGGGCTGGCGCTGGCCGCCGAGCACCTGGGGCTGGGCCCGGAGCGGACCCTCGCCTTCGGCGACATGCCGAACGACATCCCCATGTTCGACTGGGCCGCCCACGGCGTCGCCATGGCCAACGCCCACCCCGAGCTGAAGGCGGTGGCCGACGAGGTCACCACGTCGAACGAGGACGACGGCGTGGCCGTCGTCCTCGAGCGGCTGTTCGGCGGGTCGGCCGTGCTCGGCCGTCAGCGGGCGGCTCGCACGGCCCGGACGGCTCAGTACGCGCCGAAGACGTTGTCGATCGAGCCGTAGCGGTCGGCGGCGTAGTTGCAGGCCGCGGTGATGTTCGCGACCGGGTCGAACGGGTCGAAGGCGGTGCCGGGCACGTGGTAGGCCTGGAAGGTCGGGTCGATGACCTGCAGCAGGCCCTTCGACGGGGTGCCCGCGGCGGCGTTGGAGTCCCAGTTGTTGATGGCGGCGGGGTTGCCGGAGGACTCGCGCATGACGTTGCGGTGGATGCCCTCGTAGGAGCCCGGGATGCCGTGCTGCGCCATGACGGCCAGCGACTCGCGGATCCAGCCGTCGAGGTTGTCCGGGTACGCCGTCGTGGAGGCGGCGGCGACCGGGGCGGACGGCGCGGTGGCCGCGGAGGCGCTGGTGGCGCCGAACAGCGGGAGGGCGACCACGGCGGCACCGGTGCCGGCGACGGCGAGGGAACGGGCGAGGCGGCGGCTGCCGAAGCGGCGGAGCTGACCGGAAGCAGGCATGGCGGGGTTCCTCTCCTACGCCTGCGAGGTGAGCTGTCGGGTTCGGGCGGGAGAGTGCCCGGCCGTGCCCCTGAGGGCACGGCTTCACCCCGAGCCGTTCCGGCGTGTGGCCGGCCCGGCGACTTACCTGGGTCCCCCGCTCCTGCCGTGCGTGAGTGAGTTGGTCATCGGTGGGTGCGGGCGGTGGCAGGACTCGGCGTCCGCCCGACAGGCCGGGAACGTATGCGAAAGCGCATGTCGGAAACAAGCGCGCCCGCCACGGATCGGGCCGTTTGATCTTCCTGTGGGCGTTTTGTGGCACTTGATCCTTTACGGGTGCCAAGAGTCAACTCGCCTGCGGGGGAAGGGGGGACGCCGGCGTCCCGGAGGGGGCGGACGGGGTGGGCGGCGCGTGACCGACCTCACTGGCCGCAGGGCCGGAGCGCATTCCGCACCAAGGGGAATTCGCTTGGCAATTACGGCAAATCGGGCGGCAGGACGGTGAGGACGGTGGGCGCCTCGAGGTACGGCCCGGGCTCGGGCCCGGGGGTGTGGAGCGCCACGCCCGGGAAATCCGGTGGATGTCCGCTGTCGTCGAACGATCGGAAATCCGACACCTCCGATCCCGCGCCGCCCTGCTTGTGGCGCCGGGCGCTGGCGGTGATCGAAACGTGACCGGATACGCTGACTCGAGTGAGGGCAGCGACCTATCGACAAACCGTGTAACCGCCACCAGACACCAGCAGACAGGAGACCCCTCGTGACCGTCGTCGGGCCGTTCGGGCTGAGCGTGCGGGACCAGGCTCTGGAGGCCGATGTCCAGGCCGGATTGACGGCTGTCGAGGAGGGGCTGCTCGAGGCCACCAAGAGCGAGGTGCCCTTCATCACAGGGGCCGCCCAGCACCTGGTGCGGGCCGGCGGAAAGCGGTTCCGCCCGCTGCTCGTGATGCTCTCCGCCCAGTTCGGCGACCCCTACGCGCCCGGTGTCGTGCCGTCGGCCGTGGTCGTGGAGCTGACCCACCTGGCCACGCTGTACCACGACGACGTCATGGACGAGGCCGAGGTGCGGCGCGGCGTGGCCAGCGCGAACGCCCGCTGGGGCAACTCCGTCGCGGTCCTCACCGGCGACTTCCTCTTCGCGCGGGCCTCGCACATCCTGGCCGACCTCGGCCCGGAGGCGGTGCGGGTGCAGGCCGAGGCGTTCGAGCGGCTGGTCACCGGGCAGATCCTGGAGACCGCGGGACCGCAGGACGGCCGGGACCCGGTCGACCACTACCTGGACGTGCTCGGCGGCAAGACCGGCTCGCTGGTCGCGGTCTCCTGCCGGTTCGGCGCGATGATGTCCGGGGCCGACGAGACGGTCGTGGACGTGCTCACCCAGTACGGCGAGCGGCTCGGCGTCGCCTTCCAGCTCGCCGACGACGTCCTGGACATCGCCTCCGACTCCCACGAGTCCGGCAAGACCCCCGGCACGGACCTGCGCGAGGGCATCGCCACGCTGCCCGTGCTGCGGCTGCGCGAGCGGGCGGCCCGGCTGGGGCTGGCCGAGGACATCGCCCTGTGCGAGCTGCTCGACTCCGACCTCACCGACGACGCCCGGCACGCCGAGGCGCTGCGGCTGCTGCGCGCCCACCCGGCCCTGGAGCAGGCCCGCCGGGACACCGTGCGCTACGCCGAGGAGGCCCGCGCGGCGCTGGCCCCGCTGCCGGAGTGCGACGCGAAGGCGGCGCTGGTGCAGCTGTGCGACGCGGTGGTGCACCGGGCGGGCTGAGCCGCCCGGGCCGTGGGCGCGCTGCCCCCGGTACGTGCGCTGCCCCCGGTACGCGCGCCGTGCCCCCGTCCGGTCGGCAGCGGGCCCCTCGGACCGGTCGCGCCCCCTACTGGTCGGGGGAGGAAACCCTTCCCCGTGTCATACCGCAGCAGTACACGGAGTTGAGCCCGGGGTCTGACGCGTCCACCTGACGGATTTGGTCAGATGGACCACGACGGACATCACCACTCCTCACCGTTTCGGGTGAGAATGGCGGCTCAGGGGGAGACTGGTGCGAGGACACGAGACGGAAGCCGCCGCCGACCACGGAGGTAGGGCACACATGGCACCGTACGCATCCGACGACAGGGCGACCGCAGGGGAGGGCGACGAGTCGCGCTCGGCGCGGCGCAGGGCCGCGCGGTACGTGGTCCCGGTCACGGTGATGGGCGTCGCGGCCGCGACCATCGGGCTCGTCCCGGCGATCGCCGACTCCGGCGACCCGGACCTGCCGGAGATCACCGCCGCGCAGCTCATCGAGAAGATCGCGAAGTCGGACGTCGAGCAGCTCTCCGGCACCGTGAAGATCACCACGGACCTCGGCCTGCCGGACCTCGGCGGCCTGGAGAGCAGCCTCGCCTCCGGCGCCGTGGAGCGGGGCGAGGGCGGCTCCTCGGCCGACCCGTCCGCCAAGCTCACCGAGCTGGCCTCCGGCACGCACACCCTGCGCGTCGCCGTCGACGGCCCGGACCGGCAGAAGGTGTCGCTGCTGGAGGACGCCGCCGAGTACAGCCTGATCCACGACGGCAAGGACGTCTGGGGCTACGACAGCAGGTCCAACGAGGTCTACCACGGCACGGTCGACGAGTCCGGCAAGGAGCGGGAGCAGCAGCCTCCGGCCACCCCGAAGGACTTCGCCGAGGAGGCGCTGAAGTCGGTCGACGACACCACCTCCGTGACCGTCGACGGCACCGCGCAGGTGGCCGGCCGGGACGCGTACAGGCTGGTCGTCAAGCCCAAGCAGTCCGGCTCCACGGTCGGCGCGATCAGCATCGCGGTGGACCACGAGACCGGGACGCCCCTGAAGTTCACGCTGACCCCGTCGAGCGGCGGCGCCGCCGTCGTGGACGTCGGCTTCACCGAGGTGAGCTTCGACCGGCCGGCCGCGTCGACCTTCGAGTTCACCCCGCCCAAGGGCGCCGAGGTGACCGAGGACGGCGAACTGGACGAGGGCGGGGAGCACTCCGAGAAGCCCGAGGGCGCCCCGAAGTCCGAGGAGGACCTGGCCAAGGGCCTCGACGGGCTGAAGATGCTCGGCGAGGGCTGGAACACCGTCGCCGCCTTCGACACCGGCGGCGAGGGCGGTCTGCCGGCCGGCGGGGCCGGCGGTGACCTCGGCGGCTTCCTCGGCTCCCTCGGCGACCAGGTGAAGGGCGACTTCGGCACCGGCACGGTGTTCAGCACCCGCCTGGTCAACGCCCTGATCACCGAGGACGGCAAGGTCTACGTGGGCACCGTCACCAAGGACGCGCTCGTGAAGGCGGCCGACGAGGGGAAGTAAGCCCCCGGGACCGTACGGAACCACGGGGAACGGCGAGAAGCAGCAGGGAACGAGGGGGCCGATGGGCGAGGCGTCCGCCACGGAGCGGGACGGCGCGGACACGGTGCGGGGCGCGGAGGCGGGTGACGGTGCCGTCATCGCCACCCGCGCGCTCACCAAGCGCTACCGCGGCGGACAGCCCGCCGTCGACGGTCTCGACCTGACCGTCCCGGCGGGCAGCGTCTTCGGCTTCCTCGGCCCCAACGGCTCCGGCAAGACCACCACCATCCGCATGCTGATGGGCCTGATCGAGCCGACCTCGGGCACGGCGCACGTCCTGGGGCGCCCCGTGCCGCGCTCCGCGCGCGCCGTGCTGCCGCACGTCGGCGCCCTCATCGAGGGGCCGGCCCTGTACGGCTTCCTCTCCGGCCGCGACAACCTGCTCCGCTACGACGCCGCCGACCCGACCGCCGACCCGCGTACCCGGCGTGCCCGGGTCGCCGCCGCCCTGGACCGGGTGGGCCTCACGGCCGCGGCCGGCAAGAAGGCGAAGGCCTACTCCCTGGGCATGAAGCAGCGGCTCGGCCTCGCGGCCGCCCTGCTCCAGCCCCGCCGGCTGCTCGTCCTGGACGAGCCGACCAACGGACTCGACCCGCAGGGCATGCGGGAGATCCGCGGCCTCGTCCGGGAGTTGGCCTCGGACGGCACCACCGTCTTCCTCTCCTCCCACCTGCTCGACGAGATCGAGCAGGTGTGCACCCACGCCGCCGTGATGGCCCGGGGCCGGCTGATCGTCCAGGGCCCGGTGGCCGACCTGGCCGCGGGCGCGCGGGGCCGGCTGGTGGTGACCACGCCGGACACCGGGGACGCGGCCCGGGTGCTGAAGGAACAGGGGGTCGCCGACGTCGTCGTGACGGAGGACCGGGTGACCGGCGAGGTGCCCGGGCGGGACCTCGCCGAGGTGAACGCGGCGCTGGTGGCGGCCGGGGTCCGGGTGCGCGGGTTCGGGGCCGAACGGGCCTCGCTGGAGGACGCGTTCGTGGCGCTGACCGGGGAGGGGTTCGATGTCGCAGGCTGAGGCGGCCCGGAGGACGAGCCCGCTGTGGACCCTCGGTCTGTTCCGCAGCGAGCTGCTCACCACCTTCCGGCGCTGGCGCACCCTCGCCCTGCTCGGGGTGCTGGCCGCCGTACCGGTCCTGGTCGGCGTCGCCGTGGAGATCGAGACCGGTGACGGCCCGGCGGCCGGCGGCGGGGGCGGCGCCGGTCCGGCGTTCATCTCGCAGATCACCAACAACGGCCTGTTCCTCGTCTTCACGGCGCTGGCCGCCACGCTGCCGTTCTTCCTGCCCATGGCGGTCGGGGTGGTCGCGGGCGACGCCCTCGCGGGCGAGGCGAACGCCGGCACCCTGCGCTACCTCCTGGTCGCCCCCGCCGGGCGGACCCGGCTGCTGCTCACCAAGTTCGCGACCGTCATCGCCTTCTGCCTGGCCGCCACCCTCGTGGTCGCCGTCTCGGCCCTGGCCGTCGGGGCGCTGCTGTTCCCGCTCGGCGACCTCACGACCATCTCCGGCACCCGGATCAGTTTCGCCGAGGGTCTGGCCAGGGCCCTGCTGATCGCCCTCGTCGTCGCCGCGTCACTGATCGGGGTGGCGGCGCTCGGCCTGTTCGTCTCGACGCTGACCGACAGCGGCATCGCGGCGATGGCGACGACGGTGGGACTGCTGATCACCGTTCAGATCCTGGGCCAGATCCCCCAGCTGGACGCCCTGCACCCCTACTTCTTCTCCCACTACTGGCTCTCCTTCGCCGACCTCATGCGCGAGCCCGTCTACTGGGAGGACCTGACGAGGAACCTCGGCCTGCAGGCCCTGTACGCGGCCGTGTTCGGCTCGGCGGCCTGGGCGAGGTTCACGGGGAAGGACATCACCGCGTAGGAAATGCGGTGGCGCGGGTGAGACAGGGCGTGTGACGGTGCGGCCCATGGGCAACTCACGGGCGTACCCCGTCCTCCGGACCACCGACGCGGCCGAGGCGTACCGGCAGGCCAAGCGGTTGTGCGCGCTGCTGGAGCACATCGGGGACGAGGTGCGGCTGTTCGCCGAGGTGCGGACGCCCGCGGATGCGCGGCGGATGGCCGAGCTCGTCCCCGGGGCCGCGTTCGACTACGTGGACACGCGCACCGATCCGGCGACCGGTGACTTCCTCCTCTTCGACCTCGACGTGACGGAGCTGACCGACGCGGAGCTTCGGACGCACCTGCCGCTGGAGTTCCTGGAGGACGTCGGACGCGGGGACGTGGAGGAGCGGTTCCTGGCCGCCCTGGGCGACGGCACGGCGGCCGTCGAATGGAACGGCCGCTGGCCGGACGACCCCGAGACGGACTCCTACGGGCACTGGAACCACGACGGCGTCCAGGTCGTGTTCCACGGCGATGAGGCACAGTACGGCGAGTGGACCGAGGACCACACCGTCTTCGTCCACGTGACCAAGCACGGTGACACCGGGCGTGCCCAGAAGCTCGCCGCCCACATCGGCAGCGAGGTCCTGGGCGAGGCCCAGCTCGGCTGGTGAGGCCGCCGCCGCGGCGTCAGCGGGCTTCGTAGGGGAAGCGGGCGAGGGGCGCCTCCCGTGCGAAGAACGTCTTGGCGCGGGCCAGCGCTTCCGTGTCCTTCAGGACGTCACCCGGCTTGCTGCCGTTGCCGAGCAGCACTCCGCCGAAGCGCATCCCCATGTACGCGGCCGAGTTGTTCAGCGTGCCGACGAGCGGGTCGGCGACCTCCGGCTCCTCGTGCGCGAGCGCGGTGACGCCCCAGAGCGTGCGTCCCGCCATGTTCGCCTTGAAGTCCAGACCGGGCGTGCGCAGCCAGCCCGCCCAGTGGTCGAGGTAGCGCTTGGTGTGCGCGGACACCGAGTACCAGTACAGCGGCGAGACGATCACCACGTCCGTCGCCGCGAGGGTGGCGTCCAGCAGCCGGGCCACGGCGCCCTCGGTGGGGCGGACGTGGTCGCTGTCGTGGCGCAGGTCCTCGAAGTCGGGCAGCGGGTGCCGGGCGAGATCGATCCATCGCCGCTCCACCTGCGGGGGCAGCTGTTCGGCGGCCCGGCGGGCCAGCAGTTCGGTGTTGCCGTCGGGGCGGGAGCTGCCCAGGACGAACAGGAAACGGCGGGTCATGGTCATCCCCAGATAGTCGGCGTACGTCGATTACACGCACATGCATAATATGCACATGCATGAGAGTGAGTCGAGGAGGACTCAGCCGGTGGCCCCGCGCCGCTCCGCCTCCCGCGCCGCGGCGAGCAGCAGCGCCTCCCGGCCGTGCGCCGCCACCAGCTGGAGCCCGGCCGGGCAGCCGTCGGTGCCGAACCCGGCGGGGAGGCTCAGCGCGGGGTGCCCGCTCACGTTGAAGGCCCAGGTGAGCGCGGTGGAGTAGACGTCGCCGGGGCCTTCGTGCCCGTGCGGCGCGGTGGGGGCCGTGGGCGTGAGCAGCAGCTCGACGCCGGTGAACAGACGGGCCAGGCGCCGGTCGTTCTCCGCCCGGACGCGATGGGCGTCGGCGAGGTCGGTCCCGGGGGTGCGCAGGGCGAGCCAGGCCGGGGCGGGGTCGAGGAGCCGCACGGGCACCGACGGGCGTACGGGCCGTACGAGCCGTACGACACCGGCGTCGACGAGCCGGCCGACGGCCGCGCGGGCGAGCGCGACGGGCTCCGGGTCCGGGGCCGCGAAGCCCAGGTCGGGGGACCAGAGGGCGGGCAGGGGAAGCGAAGGAGGGGGCTCGACGGGGGCATCCGGCCGCGCCACCGCCCGCCACCAGGCCGCCGCGTCCGCCGCCGTGCGGGTGAGGACCCCGGGCGCGGCGAGACCCGTGCGGTCGGGGGAGGGCAGGCGGCCGTTCGTGACCTTCAGGCCGAGCACCCCGCACCACGCCGCCGGGATCCGCACCGACCCCGCGCCGTCGCCGCCCGTCGCCAGCGGGACCAGCCCGGCCGCCACCGCGACCGCCGCCCCCGCCGAGGAGCCGCCCGGCGTACGGTCGGCCCGCCACGGGTTGACGGTGCGGCCGCGCGCCCCGAGCCCCCAGGTCTGCCAGGGCGTCCCGGGCCCGGGCACCGAGGTGGCGCCCACGGCGACGCCCCCGGCCGCGAGCAGCGGTTCCGCCGCCCGCAGCCCGTGCCGCCCCTTCACCGCGACCGGCACCCCGGCCAGCGGCAGCCGCTCCCCGGCGGCGACCCGCGCGTCCACCTCCCGCGCCCGCCGCAGCGCGTCCGCGTCCCACACCTCGGTGAACGCGCACAGCGCCGGGTCGGCCCGCTCGATCCGCTCCAGCGCCGCCGCGACCACGTCCACGGCGCGCAGCCTCCGCGCGCGTACGGCGGAGGCGATCTCCTCGGCCGGGGCGGAGACGGAGGCCGGTGCGGAGGCGCGGGGCCCGGGTCCGGGTCCGGACCCGTGGCCGCTCAGCGCGCCCAGCCCGTCAGGCGGGCCAGCGGCTCCGCCCCGCGGGGCGGCCGGCCGCTCAGGTCGCCCAGGCGCCACTCCGACACCCAGGGCACGCGGTACACGCCGATCACCTGCTCGATGAGCCGGATCCGCTGGGCGAGGGGACGCGGCAGCCGCCCCGGTGCGTCCGGCACCAGCACCACGGCGTCCAGGTCGACCCCCCGCGGGGCCCCGCCGCGCCGGAACGCCTCCACGGCCGGGAGCACGGTGTCCAGGCCCGCCGCGTGCGTCCGGGCGACGAGCAGCACCGACCGGGGGGCGTCGGGGCCGGGCCAGGCGCGGCCGCTGTCGTGTCCGCCGTAGACCGCGGCGAGCGTGGAGACCCCGGCGCCGCCGTGCGTGCCGACCCAGGAGAAGCGCCGGGACGACGCGCGGGGGTGCGTCGGCTCCGGCGGGCCCGGCGCCGTCACCGGCCCCCGGATCCAGATCTCCGGCCCCTGTCGCGTCTCCGTCCGCATGCCTCTCTCCTGCTCGCCGCCCGGGTCTTCCATGCCGCCCGACGGGTGACGCACCGCGGTGGACGGTCCTTGGGACGAGCCTGTGACAGCGCGGTGACGCGGGAGACGCGGCCGGGCGGACAGACTGGCCGGTAGGTGTACGACCCGAATGAGGGGACGATGGCTCGACTCAGCCGCGGGAAGAAGCGGGAACAGAAGCAGGCCGCGCGTACGGCGGTGCCGATCGACGTCCACGTCCCCGTGAGCGGGGCCGGGCCGGGCGGGGCGTCGGTCGGCGGAGTGCCGGTGACCGCCGCGTCCGGCGAGGAGATCCAGCAGGCGGTGCTGAACCACCTCCACCGCATCGCCCTCGCCTCCGGCCACGCCGTTCTCGCCACCGTCCGCGACGAACGCATCGGCTACGTCCTCCCGCTCCGGGTCGACCCGGACGGCTCCAGCCATTTCACGGACCAGCCGGTTCCGGCGGGACCGGTAGGGCCGGTGGGGTCGGCGGAATCGGCGCAGGGTCGGGAGCCCGCGCGGGAACCGGAAGCCGACCGGCCGACGCGCTTCCTGCGCCCCGTGCCCGAACCGGAGGCGACACCGAAAACCGGGGCGGCCCCGGAGCGCGGGGAGGACACGACACCCGGGGCGGGCATGAACCCCGGGGCGGGCGCGGACCCCGAGGCGGGTGCGGAACCGGCTCCCGTACGGGACGCCACGCCGACCTTCCCGCTGCGACCCGCCCCCGGGGCGCGGGTTCCCGGGGACGCCGCACCGACGTTCCGGCTGCGGGCCGTACCCGAGTCGGCGGAGGCCGCGCCGCCCGGCACGGTGGCGCCGCCGACGGGCGAGTTCGGCCCGCCCCCGCCCATGGACGCGTGGCCCCACCCCGCCGCCCCGGACGCCGAGCGCCCCGGAAGCCCGGCCTCCAGCCCCGGCCCCACCGGCCGAACCGCCGGCACCGCGAGCGCGGTCGGCGCCGGCCGGACTCCGGACCCGGCACCGTCGGCCGGCCGCCGACGCCCCGAGCCGCCGCTCGCGGAGGCCGTTCCCGACGCCGACCCTGACCCCAGGCCCACCCCGCCCCGCGGCTTCGACGCCGTGGCGGAGGCGGTGCTCGAGGACGAGCCGCTCACCGCCCCCGGCGACGCGACGGCCCCCGCCCTGCTGGCGGAGCCGATGGCCCGGATCAACGACGCCGTCCGGGCGGGCCGGATCGACACGGCCGCGCGGCTGGCCCGGCAGACCGTGGCGGAGGCCTCGGGAACGCTGGGACCGGAACACCCGGAGGTGCTCCGGCTGCGCGAACTCACCGCGTACATCGCCTACCTGGCCGGAGAACCGCTGTACGCCTTCCGGCTCTCCCTCGACCTCGCCGGAATCCGCCGCCGTGCCGGGGACGCGGAGGCCGCCTACGGCAACGTCCGCAGCGCGGCCACCGCGTGGCGCGCGGTGCGCGACGCCCGGCTCGGCCTGGAACTCGGGCACGAGCTGATCGGGCTGTGGACCGAGCTCACCGCCGAGGACGGGCCGGCCGCCGACGAGATCGAGGAGCTGGAGTCCGCCCGCGCCCGCATGGGCCGGCTGACCGAGCGCGCCCGCACCCAGCGTGACTGAGCGCGGCGGCCCCGCCCGCCGCGCGGGGGGCCGGCCCGGTGGGCGCCTGGGGCGTGTATCGAAAGTGGATCTTGACCGTGGGACGATCTTGTTTCGTGGCACGTGGAGATCTGACGAACGCGCAATGGGCGGTGCCGGAACCGCTGTTACCGAAGAGCCGAAAAGCCCGGACGGCCTGCGACGTGGGCCAGGCGGCAGCTGATCGACGGCATACGGTTCCGGGTCCGCACCGGCATCCCGTGGCGAGACCTGCCCGAGCAGTACGGGCCACGGGGCCGGGCGTACGACCTGTTCCGCCGGTGGCAACGGGACGGCACCTGGCATCGGATCTTCACCGACCTGCAGACACGGGCGGACGAAGAAGATCTGATCACCTGGGACATCAACGTCGACTCCACGGTGTGCCGTGCCCACCAGCACGCCGCCGGGGCGAGGAAAAGGGGAGCTGCGGAAGGAGCCGCCCGGCGGCGTCACCGTCGAGCCGGACGACCACGGGCTCGGACGCTCGCGCGGCGGTCTGACCACCAAGCCACACCTGGCCGTCGAACAGGGCCAGAAGCCCATGTCCATCGTGATCACGGCCGGGCAGCGGGGCGATTCCCCGCAGTTCGAGCCAGTCCCGAACAAGATCCGTGTCCCGCGTCTCGGGCCGGGCAGGCCGCGCACCCGACCCGATCGCGTGCGGGCCGACAAGGCGTACGCCTCCCGGAAGAACCGTGCTTACCTGCGGCGGCGCGGGATCCACTGCACCACCCCGGACACGGCCGACCAGGCCCGCAACCGCAAGAAACGCGGTTCGTACGGCGGCCGGCCGCCGAGGTTCGACCCACAGGACTACAAAGCTCGGCACGCAGTCGAGTGCGACATCAATCATCTCAAAAGGCACCGGGCCGTGGCCGCGAGGTACGACAAGCTCGCGGTCCGCTACGAGGCGACCGTTCTCGTCGCCGCCATCAACGAGTGGCTATGACTGACCACGTCACGATGGCGCCGCGTAACAGCGGATGGCCACCGTCTGGTGCGCACTCCACTGCTGCTCGACTGTGGCCATCAGCTTCCAGCCCAGCCGCTCATACAGGGCTGCCGCCGCGGCATCGGAGGCGACGACGTCGAGCACCGGATACAGGCCACGACGCCGCGCTTCCTCCACTGCCTGGCCGATCAGCAGTGCGCCGATCCGATGTCCCCTCGCCTGCGGGGCAACGAACAGCCTGCTGACCACGGCGGTCATACCCCGCGTCGCCCCGTTCCGCTCGCTCCACAACGTCGGGGCCAGATCGCCTTCGCCACCTTGCGACAAACTGACATGCCCAACCAGGCCGCCTTCGAGTCCGGCAACCCAGGAGCCCAGCAGGGGACCGCGTGACAGCCACTCGCCGGGCTGATCCGGCCAGTTCACCGGATAGCCGTCGCGCGCATGGACCTCCGCGAGGACCCGCACGCACTCGTCAACATCGCCATCAGTCCTCTGCCGGACCCAGCGGCTCGGTCTCTCATCCGGCACCCCGGAGCTCTCGATGTTCACTCAGGCATAGAAACACAGGCCACAGAGTCACAACCAGCCACTTTCGATACAAGCCCTAGTGGACGCAGTACTCGTTGCCCTCCGGGTCCGACATCACGACCCACGACCCGGACGGCCCGTCCACCCGCCGCAGTACCTTCGCGCCGAGCCGCTCCAGCCGCGCGACCTCCTCCTCGCGACGCCCCTCGCCGGGGTGCAGGTCGAGGTGGAGCCGGTTCTTGACCGTCTTCGCCTCGGGCACGCGCTGGAACAGCAGCCGCCGCCCGAGTCCGGTGCCGCTCTCCTCCTCGTGGAGGTCGTCGGGGTGCCGCACCGCGATCAGGTCGCGGAAGGCGCGGCGGCCGTGGAACTCGACGGTGAGTTCTTCCGGCAGGGCGCCCGCGCCGAGCAGTTTCCCGATGAGCGCGCTGTTGTCCTCGACCGCGTACCCGAGGGCGGCGGCCCAGAAGTCGGCCTGCGCGTGCGGGTCGACCGCGTCGATGACGAGCTTCCAGTGCACGGGCGCGGCTGATGTCGGTGTCTGCGTCATGTAACCAGTTATAGTGGTTACATGAGTGGGAGTGCAACGGGAACACCGGGCGGCGGCCCCGGTCTGACCCTGATCTCGTACGAGGGGAAGCCCTACCGCTTCGACCCCGGCGCCCTGTGCCTGGAGCTGCTGCCGACCGGCGGGCCCGGTGCCTTCGCGCGGCACGAGGTGCTGCACGAGCCCGCGGACCTCGCGGTCTGGGCCGGGCGCAGCCGCCTCGCGGACGGCCTGGACCTCACCGTCGACACGGCCGAGCTGGAGCGGGCGCGCACCCTGCGGAACACCCTCTTCCTGCTCACCGCCGACCACGCCCACGGCCGCCCGCCCCGGCCCGAGCACCTCGCGGTCGTCAACGCCGCCGCAGCCGAGCCCCCGCTGGTCTCCCGCATCGAGCCGGACGGCACCCGGTCCTGGGCCCCCGGTGCCACGGGCACCCAGCTGCTGTCGACCGTCGCCCGCGACGCGATCGACCTGTTCACCGGACCGTACGCCCACCGCGTCCGCGAGTGCGACGCCCACGACTGCTACCTGCTCTTCGTCGACACCTCGCGTCCGGGCCGCCGCCGCTGGTGCGCGATGGAGCACTGCGGGAACCTGGCGAAGGTGCGTGCGCACCGGGCCCGCCGGACGCCCGGGGGCGCCTGAGCAGGCGGCCCCGGGCGTCCGGAGATGCCCGAGACGGTGGCCCCGTGTGCCCGGACGGCCGGGCCCACGGGGCCCGGAGGCGCTGGAGTCAGCGGCCCGCGGGCTCCGTCTCCGCCTTCGCCGCGCCCGCCGTCTTCGCCGCGTCCGTCGTCTCCGCCGTGTTCGCCTGCCGGCCCACGGCGGCGCTGGGCCTGCTCATCCCGTCGGCCAGCGCCCGGGCGCCCCGGCGGGCGGTGCGCAGCGCGTCCCAGGTGAGCAGCGTGAGCGCCAGCCAGACCAGGGCGAACCCTGCCCAGCGCTCGGGCGGCATGGCTTCCTTGAAGTAGAGGATGCCCAACAGGAACTGGAAGACCGGGGCCAGGTACTGGAGCAGCCCCAGGGTGGACAGCGGCACGCGGATCGCGGCGGCGCCGAAGCAGACCAGGGGGAGCGCGGTGACGATCCCGGTCGCGACGAGCAGCGCCGCGTGCCCGGTGCCCTCGGTGGTGAAGGTGGAGCCGCCCTGCGCGCCCAGCCACAGCAGGTAGCCGAGCGCGGGCAGGAACTGGACGGCGGTCTCGGCGGCCAGCGACTCGATGCCGCCGAGGTTGACCTTCTTCTTCACCAGCCCGTAGGTGGCGAAGGAGAAGGCGAGGCAGAGGGAGATCCACGGCGGACGGCCGTAGCCGATGGTGAGCACGAGCACCGCCGAGGCGCCGACCCCGACCGCGGTCCACTGCGCGGGCCGCAGCCGTTCCTTCAGCAGCAGCACGCCCATCGCGATGGTGACCAGCGGGTTGATGAAGTAGCCGAGGGAGGCCTCGACGACGTGCCCGGAGTTCACGGACCAGATGTAGACGCCCCAGTTGACGGTGATGACCGCCGCGGCGACCGTGATCAGGGCCAGCCGGCGCGGCTGCCGCAGCAGCTCGCCGAGCCAGGCCCACCGGCGTATGACGAGCAGGGCGGCGCCCACGAAGAACAGCGACCAGACCATCCGGTGGGCCAGGATCTCCACGGCGCCCGCGGGCTTGAGCAGGGGCCAGAACAGGGGCACGAGCCCCCACATCCCGTACGCCGCGAAGCCGTTCAGCAGTCCTATGCGCCGCTCGGCGGCCGACTTCCCGGTCACGGGTCCTCCTTCGTGCCTGACACGTGTCCTGTCTCGCGCGGTGCGGGTCGTGTGCGCGCGATGCTCGTCGGACGACGGTAACGCCGGACACCCCCGCCTGTCATGTCCGTACCGGCATACGGTCATGACGGGCGGGGTGGGGGACCCGGAGGCGATCGGTGTGACCGGTGCGATCGGTGAAGGTCAGCCCTTGAGCGCGGCGGCGACGGCCTCGGCGAGCGGGGTGGTGGGACGCCCGATCAGACGGGCCAGATCACCGCTGTCGACGACCAGCTCGCCCTTCTCGATGGAGGCGTCCACGCCCGCGAACACGGCGGCCAGCGGCTCGGGCAGACCGGCGCCGGTCAGGAGGCCGGTGAGCGCCTCGGTCGTGACCGGCCGGTAGGAGATCTCCTCGCCGGTCTGCCGGCTCAGCTCGGCCGCGTACTCGGCGAAGCTCCACGCCTCGTCGCCGCCCAGCTCGTACGTCGTGTTCTCGTGCCCCTCGCCGGTCAGCACGGCGACGGCGGCGGCCGCGTAGTCGGCGCGCGAGGCGGAGGAGACCCGGCCCTCGCCGGCCGCGGCGACGACCGCGTGGTGCTCCAGCACCGGGGCGAGGTTCTCGGTGTAGTTCTCGTGGTACCAGCCGTTGCGCAGCAGCGTGTACGGCAGGCCCGAGCCCAGCAGCACCTCCTCGGTGCCGCGGTGGTCGTCGGCGAGGGCGGCGCTCAGGCTGCCGGGGGCGCTGGTGTAGGCGAGCAGGGCGACACCGGCGGCCTTCGCGGCGTCGATGACGGCCTCGTGCTGCCGCACCCGGCCCTTGTCGAACTCGTTGCCCGAGATCAGCAGCACCTTGTCGCCGGCCGCGAACACACCGTCGAGGCTCTCGGGGGCGTTGTAGTCGGCGACGGCGATCCGCACGCCGCGGGCCGCGAGGTCGGCCGCCTTCTCCGCGCTGCGGACCACGGCGGTGACCTGCTCGGCCGGGACCTTCTCCAGCAACTGCTCCACGACGTGGCGGCCGAGCTTTCCGGTGGCTCCGGTGACGACGATGCTCATGGTTCGGAACTCCTCATGGGGTGGGTATGGCACTCACCGTAGGAGCAGCGCTAACCAATGGAAAGTACCCACTTTGAAGTAAGGTACTGTCATGGTGGTAAGTGAGCGTGGCCGGAGGAACGACGGCGAGGCGCTGTGCCCGCACCGGCTTGTCCTGGAGCACGTGACCAGTCGCTGGGGCGTGCTGGTGCTGATCCGGCTCCTCGAGCGGCCGTACCGCTTCAGCGCACTGCGCCGGGCGATCGGCGGGGTCAGCGAGAAGATGCTCACCCAGACCCTCCAGACCCTGGAACGCGACGGCCTGGTCCATCGCGACGCACGGCCGGTCATCCCGCCCCGCGTCGACTACTCCCTCACCGGACTGGGCCGTGAGGCGGCCGAGCAGGTGCACGCCCTGGCGCTGTGGACCGAGAGGCGGATGGACGACGTGACCGCGGCCCGGCAGGCGTACGACGAGGCCCGGGCGCGGTAGCGCGCCCGGGCCCGGTGGGACGGCCGGTGAAGGCCGGCCGACACCGGGTCGGCCGGCGTGTGCCGGACTCAGCCGATGACGGTCCAGGTGTCGCCGCCGGCCAGCAGCGCGGCGAGGTCGCCCTTGCCGTGCTGTTCGACGGCGGTGTCGAGCTGGTCGGCCATCTGGGTGTCGTAGACCGGCCGGTCGACGGAGCGGAACACGCCGATGGGGGTGTGGTGCAGCGTGTCCGGGTCGGCGAGGCGGGACAGGGCGAAGGCGGTGGTGGGGGACGCGGAGCGGGCGTCGTGGACCAGGATCTCGGCCTCGTTCTCCGGCGTCACCGTGACCACCTTCAGGTCGCCGGTGGCCCGGTCCCGTACGACGCCCTTGGTCTTCCCGTGGCCGAAGCGGATCGGCTCGCCGTGCTCCAGGCGGATCACGGCCTCCTCGGCCTGCTGCCGGTCCTTGAGGACCTCGAAGGCGCCGTCGTTGAAGATGTTGCAGTTCTGGTAGATCTCGACCAGGGCGGTGCCCGGGTGGGCGGCGGCCTGGCGCAGTACCTCGGTGAGGTGCTTGCGGTCGGAGTCGACCGTGCGGGCCACGAAGGAAGCCTCCGCGCCGATCGCCAGCGACACCGGGTTGAAGGGCGCGTCGAGGGAGCCCATCGGGGTCGACTTGGTGATCTTGCCGACTTCGGAGGTCGGGCTGTACTGGCCCTTGGTCAGACCGTAGATCCGGTTGTTGAACAGCAGGATCTTGAGGTTGACGTTGCGGCGCAGGGCGTGGATGAGGTGGTTGCCGCCGATGGACAGCGCGTCGCCGTCGCCGGTGACGACCCACACGCTCAGGTCGCGGCGGGAGGTCGCCAGGCCGGTGGCGATGGCGGGGGCGCGGCCGTGGATGGAGTGCATCCCGTAGGTGTTCATGTAGTACGGGAAGCGGGAGGAACAGCCGATGCCGGAGACGAAGACGATGTTCTCCTTCGCCAGGCCGAGCTCGGGCATGAAGCCCTGCACGGCGGCGAGGACGGCGTAGTCGCCGCAGCCGGGGCACCAGCGCACTTCCTGATCGGACTTGAAGTCCTTCATGGACTGCCTGCCCTCGGCCTTGGGGACGAGGGAGAGCGCCTCGATCGTGCCCGTGCCTTCCGTGGACGTCTCAGCCATCGATGGCCTCCTTCAGCGCCGTTGCGAGCTGTTCCGCCTTGAACGGCATGCCGTTGACCTGGTTGTACGACGTGGCGTCGACCAGGTACTTCGCCCGGATGAGGGTGGCGAGCTGCCCGAGGTTCATCTCGGGGACCACCACCTTGTCGTACCGCCGGACGACCTCACCGAGGTTGCCCGGGAAGGGGTTGAGGTGGCGCAGGTGCGCCTGCGCCACCGACTCCCCGGCCGCGCGCAGCCGCCGCACGGCCGCCGTGATCGGCCCGTACGTCGAGCCCCAGCCCAGCACCAGCGTCTTCGCGCCGTGCGGGTCGTCGACCTCGAGGTCGGGCACGTCGATGCCGTCGACCTTGGCCTGGCGGGTGCGGACCATGAAGTCGTGGTTGGCCGGGTCGTAGGAGATGTTGCCGGTGCCGTCCTGCTTCTCGATCCCGCCGATCCGGTGCTCCAGACCCGGCGTGCCCGGGACCGCCCACGGACGCGCCAGCGTCCGCGGGTCGCGCTTGTAGGGCCAGAACACCTCGGTGCCGTCGTCCAGGGTGTGGTTCGGGCCCTGCGCGAACTGCACCGCCAGGTCCGGCAGCTCGTCCAGCTCCGGGATGCGCCACGGCTCGCTGCCGTTGGCCAGGTAGCCGTCGGAGAGCAGGAAGACCGGCGTGCGGTAGGCGAGCGCGATCCGGGCCGCCTCCAGCGCCGCGTCGAAGCAGTCCGCGGGCGTGCGCGGGGCGACGACCGGCACCGGCGCCTCGCCGTTGCGCCCGTACATCGCCTGCAGCAGGTCCGCCTGCTCGGTCTTGGTCGGCAGGCCGGTGGACGGGCCGCCGCGCTGGATGTCGACGATCAGCAGCGGCAGCTCCAGGGAGACCGCCAGGCCGATCGTCTCGCTCTTGAGCGCCACACCGGGGCCGCTCGTCGTGGTCACGGCCAGCGACCCGCCGAAGGCCGCGCCCAGCGCCGCCCCGATGCCCGCGATCTCGTCCTCGGCCTGGAAGGTCCGCACGCCGAAGTTCTTGTGCCGGCTCAGCTCGTGCAGGATGTCCGAGGCCGGGGTGATCGGGTACGAGCCCAGGAACAGCGGCAGGTCCGCCTGCCGGGACGCGGCGATCAGCCCGTAGGCCAGGGCCAGGTTGCCGGAGATGTTGCGGTAGGTGCCGGGCGGGAACGCCTTCGCCGCCGGGGCCACCTCGTAGGAGACGGCGAAGTCCTCCGTCGTCTCGCCGAAGTTCCAGCCCGCGCGGAACGCGGCGATGTTCGCCTCGGCGATGTCCGGCTTCCTGGCGAACTTCGACCTCAGGAACTTCTCCGTGCCCTCGGTGGGCCGGTGGTACATCCACGACAGCAGGCCCAGCGCGAACATGTTCTTGCTGCGCTCGGCCTCCTTGCGGGTGAGGTCGAACTCCTTCAGCGCCTCCACCGTCAGCGTCGTCAGCGGCACCGGGTGCAGGCTGTAGCCGTCCAGCGAGCCGTCCTCCAGCGGACTGCTGTCGTAGCCCACCTTCTGCATCGCCCGCTTGGTGAACTCGTCCGTGTTGACGATGATCTCCGCCCCGCGCGGCAGGTCGGCGACGTTCGCCTTCAGCGCGGCCGGGTTCATCGCGACCAGCACGTTCGGCGCGTCACCGGGGGTGAGGATGTCGTGGTCGGCGAAGTGCAGCTGGAAGGACGAGACCCCGGGCAGGGTCCCGGCGGGCGCGCGGATCTCGGCCGGGAAGTTCGGCAGCGTGGAGAGGTCGTTGCCGAAGGACGCGGTCTCCGAGGTGAAGCGGTCACCGGTGAGCTGCATGCCGTCACCCGAGTCCCCCGCGAACCTGATGATCACCCGGTCCAGACGGCGGACGTCCTTCGCACCCGCTGCCTTGCGCTGTTCTCCTACGACTGCTCCGTCGGCCTGCTCCGCTGGGCTGCTGACCTGGCTGGTCACTGAACTGGACCTCCCTCGAGGCGGCTGTCCGGGACGACCTTCCCGCAGGCCTTCCCTGGATCAACCCTACGTCCGTAAGGGTCGCCTTCCTCGGGTCATTCGCATATTGGACACGAGGCTGAGACGCCCGGGCACCCGGAGATGCACCTTCTTCTCCCCTGATCACCCCCGGTGACGGCCCCTCGGCCCTCGTCCTCGCCCGTTTCTTCGCTCCCGTCCCCGAAGACGCCCCCCGGGGCCGGCTCCGGTTCGATGGCGCCGGCGCCGCGCCGTCCGTACGGCGCGGCGCGGGGGCGCTCGCGGCGGGCGGTCCCGGTCCCGGGAGCTGAGACCTCAGGAGTTGAGGTACGTGAGCACGGCCAGCACCCGCCGGTGGTCGCCGTCGCTCGGGGACAGCCCCAGCTTGAGGAAGATGTTGCTGACGTGCTTCTCGACGGCACCGTCGCTCACCACCAGCTGCCGGGCGATCGCCGAGTTCGTCCGTCCCTCGGCCATCAGCCCCAGGACCTCCCGCTCGCGCGGGGTGAGTCCGGCGAGGACGTCCTGCTTGCGGCTGCGCCCCAGCAGCTGTGCGACCACCTCCGGGTCCAGGGCCGTGCCGCCCCGGGCCACGCGCACCACCGCGTCCACGAACTCACGTACTTCGGCTACCCGGTCCTTGAGCAGATAGCCGACGCCGCGGCTGGAACCGGCGAGCAACTCCGTGGCGTAGCGCTCCTCCACGTACTGCGACAGCACCAGCACCCCGATGCCCGGATGGTCCCTGCGCAGCTGCACCGCGGCCCGCACGCCCTCGTCGGTGTGCGTCGGCGGCATCCGCACGTCGGCCACCACCACGTCCGGGAGCAGCCCCTGCCCGTCCAGCTCGGCGATGGTCTTGATCAGCGCGTCGCCGTCGCCGACACCGGCCACGACCTCGTGCCCCCGGTCGGTCAGCAGCCGGGTCAGGCCCTCCCGCAGCAGCACCGAATCCTCGGCGATGACCACCCGCACCCTGTCCTCCACGATCCTCTGCCCCCCACGGCCCCGCGCCGCACCCGCCCCCGTGGCGGGCCCGGCCCTCGGGTCCAGCATTCCAGCATCCGGTGGGGGATGCTGCGGGGCAACGCCACCGGGGGTGTCGTCGTGGCGTGCCGGCCGCTCCACGTTCACCGTGCACGGCGTTCACCGCACCCGGCGTTCACCGTGCACGTGTTCCCGCACCCGGCCGACGCACAGGCGGGCGGGTGCGAGCCCACCGCTCGCACCCGCCGCCACGCCGGCCGCCGGTCTCAGTCCGCGCTCACCGCGTCCGCTCCGCCCGCCACGGCAGCTCCGCCGTCACCCGGGTCGGGCCGCCGACGGGGGAGTCCACCACCAGGATCCCGTCCACCGCGTCCAGCCGCTCCGCCAGACCGGCCAGCCCGGAGCCCCCGGACACATCGGCGCCTCCCACGCCGTTGTCCACGACCTGCAGCATCAGCCGGTTCTCCGTCCGCCACACCTCCACGGCCGCCCACGTCGCCCGCGCGTGCTTGCTGACGTTCTGCAGCAGCTCCGAGACGGTGAAGTAGGCGATGCCCTCGATGGCCGGCGCGGGCCGCTCCGCCAGATCCACCTCCACCTGCACCGGCACCGTGCAGCGCGAGGCGACCGCCGACAGCGCCGCGTCCAGCCCCCGGTCGGTCAGCACCGCCGGATGGATGCCGCGCGCCAGGTCCCGCAGTTCCTGCAGCGCCGTCTTCACCTCACCGTGAGCCTCGTCCACCATCCGCGCCGCGACCTGCGGGTCCTCCCGCAGCTTCTCCTTCGCCAGCCCCAGGTCCATGGCCAGCGCCACCAGCCGGGCCTGCGCGCCGTCGTGCAGATCGCGCTCGATGCGCCGCAGATCGGCGGCGGCCGTGTCCACCACGACCCCCCGGTCCGACTCCAGCTCCACCACCCTCGTGGCCAGCCGGGACGGCCCGAGCAGCCCGTGCACCGCCATCCGGTCCACCGTCGTCAGCGCCCGGACGATCCACGGCGTGGCGATGGTGAACAGCAGACCCACCAGCGCCGTCACCGTGATCTCGAACGGGTTGTCCAGGTAGATCCGGTGCTGGTCGTCGCCGTACAGCTGTATCCCGCCCTGACCGCCGTACAGCGGGAAGAGCCAGAACCACAGCGGGTACGTCAGCAGCGACCAGCCGATCGACCAGACGGTCACCGTGACGACGAAGGAGAACACCGCCCACGGCAGCTGCAGCACCGCGTACAGCAGGGACCGCCACGAGGCGCCGCTCTTGAGCACGGCACCGATCCACGCCATGAACCCCCGCCGCTTCATCCGCAGCGGCTCCGGCTCGGCCACCTCCAGGCCCAGCAGCCCCCGCGCCCGCGCCCGCTCCACCGCGCCGAACCCCCGGCAGCCGGCGAGCGCCGCCGCCAGCACCGGGACACCGAGGAACGTCACCAGCAGGCCCGCCCCCAGCGACACCATCGTGATGGCGTACGTGAACAGCAGAATGCTGATCGGCAGGCTCAGCAGCACATAGCCCAGCTCCCGCCAGGTGCGCCCCTCGACCGGTGCCCGCAGCGCGGTCGGCAACCGGTGCCGCCGCTCCCCGGGGCTCCCGGGGTGCCCGGGCCTCGTGTCGAGCCCGTAGCCCTGTCCGTAATGCGTGGCCATCGGCGTCGTCCTTCTCCTCGTCCGGCGGCTGTGCTGTCGTACCTCCAGACTGCTGCGCCGCAGGTCGGCGGACCATGGAGTCCGTCGCAGTCTTGGACCGGGGGTTATCCCCACCTCCGGCCGCGGACGGCCGCCCCGGCGGCCGCGCCCTCGGCCGCTTCCCCGGCTCCTCGCCCGGCCGCGTCCCCGGACGCCCTCCCGACCGTCCGCGCGTCCTCGGCGAGAGCGCCGGAACGGTCCCGCCACGGCAGCTCCGCCGTGACCGTCGTCGGACCGCCCTCGGGCGACTCCACGACGAACAGGCCGTCCACCGCACCCAGCCGGTCGGCGAGGCCCCGCATGCCCGTACCGCCGTCCAAGCGCGCGCCTCCGCGCCCGTCGTCCCGCACCTGGAGGAACAACCGGTCCTCCGACCGCCACACGTCGACCGCCGCCGACCGGGCCGCGCTGTGCTTGCTGACGTTCTGCAGCAGCTCCGAGACGGTGAAGTAGGCGATGCCCTCGATGGCGGCGGCCGGCCGTTCGGCGAGGTCGACCGTCACCTTCACCGGCACCGTGCAGCGCGAGGCGACCGAGGACAGGGCCGCGTCCAGCCCGCGGTCGGTCAGCACCGCGGGATGGATGCCGCGCGCCAGGTCCCGCAGCTCCTGCAGGGCCAGCTTCACCTCGCCGTGCGCCTCCTCGACCATCGCCGCCGCCGAATCGGGGTCCTCCAGCAGCTTCTCCTTGGCCAGGCCCAGCCCCATGGCGAGGTTCACCAGCCGGGCCTGCGCCCCGTCGTGCAGATCGCGCTCGATGCGCCGCAGGTCCGCCGCCGCCGTGTCGACCACCACGCCCCGGTCGGACTCCAGCTCGGCGATGCGCCGCTCCAGCTCGTCGGAGGGCGACAGCAGACCGCGCACCATCACCCGGTCCGCGTTGGCCAGGCCCCGCACGATGAACGGCAGCACCGGCCACAGCACGAACAGGCCGGTCAGCGTGACGGCGAAGGTGAGGACGCCCCAGGGCAGGCGTATGAGCGCGTACAGCACCGTGCGCCAGCCCACCGGGTCCTTCACCGCCATCCACAGCTGCGGCCAGAACCCCCGGGCACCGCGCCGCGGCAGCCGGCTCGGCTCCTCCACCCGCACCCCGAGCAGCTTCCGCGCCCGCGCCCGCTCCGCCCTTCCCAACAGCCGCGCGCCCATCAGCCCGGCCGCGAGCACCGGGAACCCGATCACCGTGACGGTCAGCCCGACACCCGTGAACAGCGTGGTCACCACGTAGACGAAGCCGATCAGGGACACCGGCAGGTTCGCCAGGAGATGGGCGATCTCCTTCCAGGTGTGCGCGTCGTACGCGAAGCGGGGCGGCGGCGGGCGATCGCCGTGCCCGGCCGTGTCCGGGACCACCGTCGCCGGCGTGCCCGGGGAGGGGAAGCGTTCGGTCATGTGCATCAGCGTGCCCGGAGCCGGGGGTCTGCGCCATGAGGTGGACCGCCAAGGTGCACTGAGGAAAACCCCACCCCCCGCATGCCGAGCGGTGCCGGGCTGCTTACCGTGCCTTTATCAGGGCCTAGACTCCCGTGCGTACAGATCGTCGAACCGCGACGTTCACAGGCACGGGTCAAGACGCAGACCAGGACACGGACCAGGGGCACCAGCCAGGGAGTGAGGGGCGGACGTGCGGGAACCGACCGTCGTCGATACAACCGTCGTCGCGGCGGACTACTTCCAGTCCTACTCGGTCGTCGGGCTGCTGGCCGTCGTCGGCGTGCTGTTCGTCGCCGTCGCCTTCGGGGCCGGACGCCTGCTGCGCCCCGTGGTCCCCACCCCCGAGAAGCTCCTGACGTACGAGTGCGGGGTCGACCCCGTCGGCGAGGGCTGGGCCCACACCCAGGTCCGCTACTACGTCTACGCCTTCCTCTACGTGATCTTCGCCGTCGACTCGATCTTCCTCTTCCCCTGGGCGACCGTCTTCGCCGCCGACGGCTACGGCGCGACCACCCTCGTGGAGATGTTCATCTTCCTCGGCTTCCTCGCCGTGGGCCTGCTGTACGCATACAAGAAGGGCGTCCTGACATGGACGTGACCCCCGAGCCTGTTCTGTTGCCCGAGCCGAAGCGGCTCGGCACCCTCGCGCGCCTCGCGCCCGAGCCGATGAAGGTGGTCCTCAACTGGGGCCGCCGCTACTCGCTGTGGGTCTTCAACTTCGGCCTCGCCTGCTGCGCGATCGAGTTCATCGCCGCGTCGATGGCCCGCCACGACTTCATCCGCCTCGGCGTCATCCCCTTCGCACCGGGGCCGCGCCAGGCCGACCTGATGGTCGTCTCCGGAACGGTCACGGACAAGATGGCACCCGCGGTGAAGCGTCTGTACGAGCAGATGCCCGAGCCGAAGTACGTCATCTCCTTCGGCGCGTGCAGCAACTGCGGCGGCCCGTACTGGGACTCCTACTCCGTCACCAAGGGCGTGGACCAGATCATCCCGGTCGACGTCTACGTCCCGGGCTGCCCGCCCCGGCCCGAGGCGCTGCTCCAGGGGATCCTCAAACTCCAGGAGAAGATCGCGCGGGAGTCGCTGGGGGAGCGGTACGGAACCGGCCCCGAGGCCGCTCCCGGCGCGGGACGCCCGTCGGCGGCGGCGCTGCAGAGCGGACTGGTCAAGCCGCCGGCGGCCGGTGGGTCCGGGGAATCCGGTGGGTCCGGTGGCGGAGCTCCGGGCACGGGGGAGGAGCGATGACCGCGGTCGGCTGGCTCCCCGCCGACGCCGGGGAACTGTTCGGCGCGGACGCCACGGCGGAGGAGTCGTACGGCGTCCTGACCGTCGACGTGCCCCCCGCCTCCTGGATCTCCGCCCTGGAGACCGCGCGCGACCGCATCGGCTGCACGTTCTTCGACTGGCTGAGCGCGGTCGACGAACCGGACACGGGATTCCGCGTCGCGGCGCACCTCGCGGCCCTGTCGCCGGTGCGACGGCTGCTGCTGCGCACCACGGTCCCGCACGAGGCGCCGACGCTGCCCTCCGCCGTGGGCGTCTACGCGGGCGCCGCCTGGCACGAACGCGAGACGTACGAGATGTTCGGCATCGACTTCACGGGCCACCCCGCCCTGGAGCACCTCCTCCTGCCGGACGGTTTCGAGGGGCACCCGCTGCGCAAGGACTTCGTCCTCGCCGCCCGTGTCGCCAAGGCCTGGCCCGGCGCCAAGGAACCCGGGGAGTCCGAGCACGGTGGCCCCAAGCGCCGCCAGATGCTGCCCCCCGGCGTCCCCGACCCCAACGAGTGGGGCCCGTTGAAGGGCCAGCTCCCGCCCGCCCCGGCCCGTCCGGCCCGAGGCGCCGGCCGGGCGGCCGCGGGTGCGGGACGGGCGGCCGGAGAACGTCCGGCCCCGGCTCGCACGGCGGGCGACCGTCCGGTACGCCGCATGCGCACGGCGGCGGAGGGCTCGGCGAGCCAGGCCGCCGGGGGAGCGGCGGGCCGGGCCGCCGGGACGCGTCCCGAGGCACCGGCCGCGGACACCGGTGCCGCCACGGAGCCGACCCGTCCGCGGGAGCCCACCGCGCCTCCCGCGCGGCGTGCCCGGAGCGCGAGCGAGGGGTCGGCGTCCCAGCGCGCCGGAACCCGTGCCGCCGGGGGACCCCGCCGGGCGCGCAGCGCGTCCGAGGGGTCCGCGAGTCAGCGGGCCGCGTCGGGCCGGACGGCGCCGCAGGGCGGCACCGAGCCGGCGGACGGCGCCCCCGCTCCAGGGTCCGCCGAGGACCGGCCGGAGAAGCCCTCCGCCGCGCCGCGCAGCCCGGACGCCCCCTGGCACCACGCCCGCCCGGCCTTCGGCCGACCCGAGGCCGGAGACGGCACCGGGGCCGCGCCCGAACCGCCCCGCGAGACCGAGCCCGGAACGACCCCCGAGGCCGGACGGGGAACGGCATCCGGGGCCGAGCGCGCACCGGCCCCCGGGACCGCACGGGGAACCACGGCCCCGGACGCACCCCCGAACACCGGCCCGGAGACCACGGACGGCTCCGAGTCCCCGCCCTCCGAGCCGGAGCCGGCCCCGGAGGAGCGCGAAACCCCCGGCAGCCCCAGTGCCCCCGGGGACCCCCATGCCCCCGCCCCCGACGAACCCTCAGACGACCCCTCGGACGACCCTTCAGACGACCCCTCAGGAGGCCCGCGGTGAACGACGTGCTCGACGTCGCCCTGCGACTCCTGGTCGTCTTCGTCGTCTTCCTCACCTTTCCCCTGATCGTGGGCCAGACCGAGCACAAGGTGATGGCCCACATGCAGGGCCGCCTCGGCCCCATGTACGCCGGTGGCTTCCACGGCTGGGCCCAGCTCATCGCCGACGGGGTGAAGTTCGCGCAGAAGGAGGACGTGGTCCCGGCGGGTGCGGACCGCCGTGTCTTCCAGCTCGCCCCGGCCGTCGCCCTCCTGCCGTACCTCCTCGTCCTGCTCGCCGTTCCGATCGGTCCGGGCGAGGGCGCGGTCGGCCAGGTGCTGGACGCGGGCGTGTTCTTCGTGCTCGCGGTCATGGGCGTGGGCGTTCTCGGCTCGCTCATGGCCGGCTGGGCCTCCGCCAACAAGTTCTCCCTCCTCGGCGGCCTGCGCACCGCCGCGCAGCTCCTCGCCTACGAACTGCCGATGCTGCTCACCGCCGCCTCGGTGGCGATGGCGGCCGGCACCGTCTCGCTCGTCGGCATCCTCGACGCCTTCGAGTGGTGGTGGCTGCCCTGGCAGATCACCGGCGCGCTCGTCTTCTTCGTCGCCGGCCTCGCCGAGCTCCAGCGCCCGCCGTTCGACATGCCCGTCGCCGACTCGGAGATCATCTTCGGTGCGTACACCGAGTACACCGGTCTGCGTTTCGCCCTCTTCCTCCTCGCCGAGTACGCCGGGATCATCGTCCTGTGCGGCCTGACCACCGTCCTCTTCCTGGGCGGCTGGCACGGCCCCTGGGGCGCCGACGGACTCGGCTGGGTCTGGACCCTGCTGAAGACCGCGATCCTCGCCTTCGTCGTCATCTGGCTCCGCGTCACCTACCCCCGCCTGCGCGAGGACCAGCTGCAGAAGCTCTCCTGGACCCTCCTCGTCCCCCTCGCCCTCGCCCAGATCGCCCTCACCGGCATCGTCAAGGTGGTGTTCCTCTGATGGCCCCCATCCCCGGCTCCGGCCTGGCCAAGGGCCTGGCCGTCACCCTGCGGACGATGACGAGGAAGTCCGTCACCGCTCCGTATCCGGACACCCAGCCCGACCTGCCGCCCCGCACCCGCGGGGTGATCGGCCTGTTCGAGGAGAACTGCACGGTCTGCATGCTGTGCGCCCGCGAGTGCCCGGACTGGTGCATCTACATCGACTCCCACAAGGAGACGGTCCCGGCGGCGACCCCCGGCGGACGCGAGCGCAGCCGCAACGTCCTCGACCGCTTCGCCATCGACTTCTCCCTGTGCATGTACTGCGGCATCTGCATCGAGGTGTGTCCTTTCGACGCCCTGTTCTGGTCCCCCGAGTTCGAGTACGCCGAGACCGACATCCGCGACCTCACCCACGAGCGCGACAAGTTGCGCGAGTGGATGTGGACGGTCCCGGCCCCGCCCGCCCTCGACCCCGGAGCCGAGGAGCCGAAGGAGCTCGCCGCCGCCCGCAAGACCGCCGAGAAGCTGGCCGCCGCCCGGACCACGGAGGCGGCCCCGCCCCCGGTCGGCACCGAGCCGCACGCCGACGAACAGGCCCGCGCCGCCGAGTCCCCCACCCGCCCGGCGGGCGAGTCGAAGCAGCAGACGGACCAGCCACGGCAGGAGGGCCGGGAATGACCCCCGCAGCGACCGTCGGCAGTCTCGCGACCGGCACCGTGAACCTGGCGGCCGAGTCCCGCGGCTTCCTCTCCCCGACCGGCGTGGAGGTCGTCTTCCTCCTCGTCGGCCTGGTCACCTTCGGCGCCGCCGTCGTCACCGTCACCACGAGGCAGCTGGTGCACGCCGCCCTGTGGCTGGTGGTGGCCCTCGGCGGCCTCGCCGTCGAGTACCTCCTGCTCACCGCCGAGTTCATCGCCTGGGTGCAGGTCCTCATCTACGTCGGTTCCGTCGTCGTGCTCCTCCTGTTCGGCCTGATGCTCACCCGGGCCCCCATCGGCCGCTCCCCGGACGCCGACTCCGGCAACCGCTGGGTCGCCCTCGCCGTGGCGGTCGCCGCCGCGGCCACCCTGGTCTGGGTCGTCGTCGACGCCTTCCGCACTACCTGGATCGACCTGGAGGGCGCGCCCGCCGGTTCCACCGACGTGACCGGCGCGAGCCTCTTCCAGCACTGGGTCCTCCCCTTCGAGGCCCTCTCCGTCCTCCTCCTCGCCGCCCTCGTCGGTGCGATCGTCCTGTCCCGCAAGGCGAAGGCCGGCACCGCGGCCGGGGGAGCGACGGCCACCGGCCCGAGCGCATCCGGCCCGAGCGCATCCGGAACGACGGATGCCGGGCGCGACACGGAAGGGACCCGCTGATGCACCTCGCCTATCCCGCCGTGCTGTCCGCCCTCCTGTTCTGCACCGGGCTGTACGGCGTCCTCGCCCGCCGCAACGCGATCCTGGTCCTGATGTCGGTCGAGCTGATGCTCAACGCCGTCAACCTGAACCTGGTCGCCTTCGACGTCTGGCTCAGCCGGACCGCCGAGGAGACGCTGCACTCCGGCCAGGCCCTGACCCTCTTCACCATCGCCATCGCCGCCGCCGAGATCGGCATCGGCCTGGCGATCGTCCTCGCCGTGTACCGCAACCGCGGCACCTCGGACATCGACAAGCTCCGCGACACCGCCGAGGGCCGTGAGTCCGACGGCCCCGACGCCGGCGTATCCGACAGCGACGCCTCCGCGACCAAGGCGGCCGCCGAGAAGGCCGAGGCCACCGCGTGACCACCACCACCCTCGCCGTCCTCGTCCCCCTCCTTCCGTTCCTCGGTGCGATCGCCGGGCTGCTCCTGGGCCGCACGGCCCCCGGATTCGTCCGCCCGCTCGCCGTCCTGCCGACGCTCGTCTCGCTCGTGCTCGCCGCCCTGGTCGCCGCGCGACAGGGCGGCGACGGGGCCGTCGACGCCGCCACCGAGCTCACCCCCACCGGCTCGGTCCCCATCGAACTCGCCCTGCACATCGACGGCTTCGCCGCGCTGACCGCCGTCCTGGTCACCGTCGTCGCCGGCTGCGTGCAGATCTACTCGACGGGCTACCTGCGCGACGACCCGCGTTACCCCTCCTACGCCGCCCTCGTCTCGCTGTTCACCTCCGCGATGCTCCTGGTCGTCTACTCCGGCGACCTGATGGTGCTGCTGGTCGGCTGGGAAATCATGGGCATCTGCTCCTACTTCCTCGTCGGCCACTACTGGGAGACCCCCGAGGCCCGCGCCGCCTCTCTCAAGGCCTTCCTGGTCACCAAGCTCGGCGACGTCCCGTTCCTCATCGGCCTGTTCGCCCTCGCCACCGACGCCGGGTCCTTCCGCATCACCCGGATCCTCGGCGCCGTCGCGAGCGGCGGCATCGAACACCCCACGCCGATCGCCCTGCTGCTCCTGGCGGGCGTGGCCGGCAAGTCGGCGCAGTTCCCGCTGCACACCTGGCTCCCCGACGCGATGGCGGGCCCGACGCCCGTCTCCGCGCTGATCCACGCCGCGACGATGGTCGCCGCCGGTGTCTACTTCATCGCGCGTCTCCTCCCGCTCTTCGAGGCCTCGCAGGCCGCGATGGTCGTCCTCGCCGTCATGGCCGCCGTGACCATGGCCGGCTCCGCGCTCGCCGCGCTCGCCCAGGACGACATCAAACGCGTCCTCGCCTACTCGACGATCGGCCAGCTCGGCTACATGACCGGCGCCCTCGCCGTCGCCGACCGCGGGGCCGCCGTCTTCCACCTCCTGTCGCACGGCGCCTTCAAGGCGCTGCTGTTCCTCGCCGGCGGTGTGATCATCCACGCCGCCGGCACCAACTCACTGGCCGCCATGTCCCGCATGAGCCACCTGCGCGACCGCGTCCCCGACGCCTACTGGACGATGACCGTGGCGCTGCTCGCGCTCGCCGCGATCCCGCCGTTCAGCGGCTTCTTCTCCAAGGAGGCCGTCCTCGGGGTCGCCGAGCACGTCGTCACCGGTCACACCGAGCACGCCCCCGCCGCGGCGGGCTGGATCGTCCTCCTCGCCGGCCTGCTCACCGCCCTGCTCACCGCGGCGTACGCGACACGCCTGTGGCTGCTCGCCTTCCGCGGCCACGGCACCGAGGCCCCCGACCACGGCAGGCAGCCGCTGACGATGACCGCGGTGCTGTGGGTGCTCGCCGTCCCGTCCCTGGCGCTCGGCGGCTTCGCGTTCCGCGTCCTGCCCGACTGGTTCGACGGCCACGACCTGACCCCGACCCTCACCACCTCCGTGCTCGGCACGGGCGTGGCCCTGGTCGGCGGCATCGTCACCTACGCCTCCTGGCGGCACACCACCGCGTACGCCGCCCGCATCCCCCTCGGCGCCGTCGCCGCCCACCCCGAGGGCGGCGCCGGGCAGGTCGAGGCGGAGGCCATCGCCGGCCACGAGCCCGCCTACGGAGACATCGCGTACGCGCCCGACCCGTCGGACCCCGGGCGGCTGCTGCTCGGCCCCCTGCACCGCCACGCGGCCGCCGGCTTCCACCTCGACGCCGTGTACACGGCCCTCTTCGTCCGCCCGGTCCGGGCCGGCGCGAGCCTCGTCCGGTTCCTCGACCGCGAGGTCGTCGAGACCTACGTACGCGGCGCGGGAACCCTGCCCCGCTGGGTCGGCGCCGCCGTACGGCGGGCCCAGACCGGCAATCTGCAGACCTATGTGAGCGTGCTGCTCGCCGGCACCGTCGTCCTCGCGGTCGCCGCCGTCCTCGTCGCCACGGGAGCGTGAGCAGGCGTGATCGATATCAACGAGTCCGTGATGCAGTTCCTTCTGGCGTTCCTCGTCGTCGGCCCGCTCCTCGGCGCCGCCGCCGCCCTCCTGCCGGCCCCGCCCGGACTGAAGGGGAAGTCACCCGAGCAGGCCGTGCTCCGCCACGGTGTGACCGTCACCGGCGCGGTCCTCGTCGCGGCGATCGTCCTCGCGCTGGGCTTCGACCACGACCAGCCGTCGAAGATGCAGGCCACGACCGACATCAGCTGGATCCCCGCACTCGACGTGCGGATCCACCTCGGCACCGACGGCATCTCCCTCCCCCTCCTGGTCCTGACCGCGCTGCTGACCTTCCTCAGCGCGCTCCACGCGTACTTCAAGCCGCCCGCGGGCCCCTCCCCGAAGGCCTTCGTCGCCCTGCTGCTCGTCCTCGAGGCCGGCACCCTCGCGACCTTCGCCGTCCTCGACCTGGTCCTGTTCTTCCTCGCCTTCGAGACGGTCCTCATCCCGATGTACTTCCTCATCGCCCGCTGGGGCGGCGAGGGCCGGGCCGAGGCCGCCTGGAGGTTCATCCTCTACACGCTGCTCGGCTCCGTGGTCATGCTGCTCGGCCTGCTCCTGATCGGAATCGAGGCGGGCACGTTCGACATGGTGGCACTCGCCACTGACAACGGCCGGTCACTGACCACATCCGTGCAGGTCATCGCCGTTCTGGCGATCGGCGTCGGGCTCGCGGTCAAGACACCGATGTGGCCGCTGCACAGCTGGCTGCCCGACGCCCACACCGCCGCGCCGACCGTCGGCTCGGTGCTGCTGGCCGGCGTCCTGCTGAAGATGGGCACGTACGGGTTCGTCCGCATCCTGCTCCCCGCCGCACCGGACGGATTCCGCACCTTCGCGCCCTACCTCGCCGCCTTCGCCGTCGTCGGCATCATCTACGGGTCCCTCGCCTGCCTGGCCCTCGCCAGACGGGGCGCGAAAGGCGACCTCAAGCGTCTCATCGCCTACTCCTCCGTCGGCCACATGGGCTTCGTCCTCCTCGGCATCGCGACCATGACCCCGACCGGCGTCAACGGCGCCCTGTTCGCCAACATCGCCCACGGCCTCATCACCGGCCTGCTCTTCTTCCTGGTCGGCGGCCTCAAGGAGCGCACCGGCAGCACCGACCTCGATGCCCTCGCCCGGGAGACCGGCGCCGCCCTCTACGGCAGGGCCCCCCGCCTCGGCGGGCTGCTCGCCTTCGGCGCCGTCGCCTCCCTCGGCCTGCCCGGCCTGGCCGGATTCTGGGGCGAGATGCTCGCGCTGTTCGGCGCGTTCGACCCCGCCGAGGGTCTCAGTCGCCCCGCCTTCCTCACCTTCATGGCGATCGGCGCGTTCGGCACCCTGCTGACCGCCGCCTACCTGCTGGTCGTGGTCCGCCGGGTCTGCATGGGCGCCGTACCGCAGGACGCCCCGGAACTCACCGACGTGCGCGGCTACGAGTTCGCGGCCTGGACCCCGCTCGTCGTCCTCACCGTCGTCGCCGGGCTGTGGCCCCGGGCCCTCCTCGGGCTCACCGACCCGGCCGTGCAGCAGCTCCTCGCAGGAGGCACCCGATGAGCTCCCTCGTCCAGTCCGTCGACTGGCTGGCCGTCGCGCCGCCCACCATCGCGGCGGTCGTCGGGCTCGTCGTCCTCGTGGCCGACCTGTTCGTCGGCGAGACCAGGAAACCGCTGCTCGGCTGGCTCTCGGTGGCCGGACTCGCCGCCGCCACGCTCATGCTGCTGCCCCTCCTCGACGCCGACCGCAGCACCTTCTGCCTGGTCGGCGACACCGGCGTGTGCAGCTACACCGCCGACCGCTTCACCCTCGTCATCCAGTTCCTGGTGCTCGGCGGCGCCCTCCTGGCCGCCCTGCTGTCCGTCACCGCCCTGAAGGACGCCGGCAAACGGCTCCCCGAGGGGGAGTACTGGTTCCTGTTCCTCTCCTCCGCGGCCGGCGCCGCCCTCCTGCCCGCCTCCCGCGACCTCGCGACCCTCATCGTCGCCCTGGAGGTCACCTCCCTGCCCGCCTTCGCCCTGGTCGGCCTCCGCCAGGGCGACCGCAGGTCCTCCGAAGCGGCCCTGAAGTTCTTCCTGTCCTCCGTCACCGCCACCGCGGTCAGCCTGATGGGCGTCAGCTTCCTCTACGCGGCCACCGGCACCCTCCACCTCACCCGGATCGCCGAGCGCATCCAGGGCGTCGACGGACAGCTCCACACCCTCGCCCAGACCGGCGTCGTCCTCACCCTCGTCGGCTTCGCCTTCAAGACCGCCGCCGTCCCCTTCCACTTCTGGGTGCCCGAGACCTACGTGGGTGCCCCCCTGCCGATCGCCGCCTACCTGTCCGTCATCGGCAAGGCCGTCGGCTTCTCCGGCCTGATCCTCGTCACGGTCGTCGCCCTCCCGTCGTACGCCGACGTCTGGGGCCCGGCCCTCGCCGTGCTGGCCGCCCTCACCATGACCGTCGGCAACGTCGGAGCCCTCCGACAGCAGGCCACGCGCGCGCACAGCGCGGTACGCCTGCTCGCCTGGTCCTCCGTCGGCCAGGCCGGCTACCTCCTCGTCCCGATCGCCGCCGCCGCGCACTCCGACGACCCCGAGAAGTCGATCGGCTCCACCCTCGCCTACGCGCTCATGTACGGCGCCGTGAACCTCGGCGCCTTCGCCGTGGCCGCCCTCGTGGGCCGCGCCCACCGCCTCAACCGCGTCGCCGACTACCGCGGCCTGTACGCCTCCAGCCCGCTCACCGCGCTCCTGATGGGCTTCTTCCTGCTCTGCCTCGCCGGACTCCCGCCGGGCGTCATCGGCCTCTTCGCCAAGGTCACCGTCTTCTCCGCGGCCGTCGACGCCGGACTCGGCTGGCTCGCCGTCGTCATGGCCGTCAACGTCGTCATCGCGCTGGTCTACTACCTCCAGTGGACGGCCCTGCTGTTCCGCGCCCCCGAGGGCGAACCGGTGGAACACCGCCTCCCCGCCCCCCTCACCGCCGCCCTCGCCCTGACCGGCGTCCTGGGCATCGCCCTGTCCGGCGCACCGCAACTGGTCCTCCGCTTCACCGACACCGGACTGTTCTGACGGCCGGACCGCATCCGGCACGCGCGTGCAGGGCACCCGAGTCCCCACGCGCGCGTGCCGTCCGGTCCGGCCGTCACCCGGACGGTTGACACGCGCCACCGCCCGCACAAGGGAACTAGTGCCCCTCGCCTGGCGTTGACCGATACGGGAGGGTCCACTGGACGTGACCCCACGACACCAGTGGCAGCGCAGGTCAGAAGGAAGATCAGCAAGCGCAAGGGTCCCCCTGCCGCACGACTTGGAGGGCGTACCGTGCACCGCCGGCACAACGGGCTCAGGACCGCGGTCCTCCTCGGGGGACTGTCCGCACTCATCATCGTCATCGGCAGTTTCTTCGGCCGGAGCGGGCTCGTCGTCGCCGTCCTGGTCGCCCTCGGCACCAACGCGTACGCGTACTGGAACAGCGACAAGCTGGCCCTGCGCGCGATGCGCGCCCGCCCGGTGAGCGAGTTCGAGGCCCCGGGGCTGTACCGCATGGTCCGCGAGCTCTCCACCCAGGCCCGCCAGCCCATGCCCCGCCTGTACATCTCCCCGACGGAGGCGCCCAACGCCTTCGCCACCGGCCGCAACCCGCGCAACGCCGCCGTGTGCTGCACCGATGGCATCCTGCGCCTGCTGGACGAACGCGAGCTGCGCGGCGTCATCGGCCACGAGCTCAGCCACGTCTACAACCGCGACATCCTGATCTCCTCGGTCGCCGGCGCCCTCGCCTCCGTGATCATGTTCCTGGTCAACTTCGCCTGGCTCATCCCGATCGGCCGCTCCGACGACGACGACGGCCCCGGCCTCCTCGGCATGCTGCTGATCATGATCCTCGGCCCGCTCGCCGCGTCCCTCATCCGACTGGCCATCAGCCGCTCCCGGGAGTACGAGGCGGACACCTCCGGAGCCCGGCTCACCGGCGACCCGCTCGCCCTCGCGAGCGCCCTGCGCAAACTGGAACGGGGCACCAAGCAGCTCCCGCTGCCCCCCGAGCCCCGCATCGAGACGGCCAGCCACATGATGATCGCGAACCCCTTCCGACCGGGACAGGGGCTGTCGAAGATGTTCTCCACCCACCCGCCGATGGCGGAACGCATCGCCCGACTCGAGAAGATGGCAGGTCACCTCCCGTGAAGACCATCCTGAACGTCATATGGCTCGTCCTCAGCGGCTTCTGGCTGTTCCTCGGCTACCTGCTCGCGGGCGTGCTGCTGTGCATCACGATCATCGGTATCCCCTTCGGCATCGCGGCCTTCCGCATCGGCCTCTACGCCCTGTGGCCCTTCGGGTACACAGCGGTCGAGCGCCGTGACGCCGGCGCCGCCTCCTTCCTCGGCAACGTGCTGTGGCTGGTCCTCGCGGGCTGGTGGCTGGCGATCGGCCACATCGTCACCGGCATCGCCCTGTGCGTGACCATCATCGGAATCCCGCTCGGCATCGCGAACTTCAAGCTGATCCCCGTCTCCCTGCTCCCGATGGGCCGCGAGATCGTGCGGACGGACCAGCCGTTCACCGCGCGCTGACAGGACCCGGGACGGACCCGTCGGGCACGCCACGGCCCCGCGCGTCGTCCACAACCCGGGGGTTGTCCACAACCCGGGGGTTGTCCACAGGCACGCCCGACTGTCAGTGGCGGCCCGCATGATGAACGCATGACCGAGCACGAGCAGTTGCTGACACTGGTGGCGGCCAAGGCCCGCACCGTCCGCCCGTGGGGCCGGCCGTCCTTGCCCGAGCCCATCGACGCGGCCGCACTGGCCCGGGCCGAGGCCGCCCTGGGTTTTGAGCTGCCGCCCCTGCTCGCCGATCTCTACCTGCGGATAGCGGACGGCGGCTTCGGCCCCGAGTACGGTCTGCTGCCCCTCCTGGACAGCCCGCCCTCCGACGAACCCGCCGCCGTGGTCCAGTACCTCGCCAACCGCGAGAGCGTCCGCGAGGACCCCGACTGGCCGTGGCCCGAGGGCGTACTGCCGATATCCCACTGGGGCTGCGGGATGTACGCCTGTGTGGACTGCCGCTCCCCCCAGGCCACCGTCGTCCTCTTCGAGCCCAACCCTGGCGACCCGGCCCTCGCGTGGTACGTCGACGCCCCGAGCCTCTCGGACTGGCTGCGCTCCTGGGTCGAGGGCACGGGCTGGTACGAGGAGGAGGGCGAGGGCGTGGTCCTGGTCCCGTGGACCGACGTCCGCGTACCCGCGAGGCCGGCACCGGCGTCCTGAGCGACGCGGACCGGCGTCGCCGGACGGGGCGAGCCACGACGCCCCCGCCCGCCCCGGCGCGGGCATCCGGCCCCCCGGCACGGCTACCGGGCGGCCCTCGACCGCCGCACCCCGTAGGCCAGCACACCCACCAGCAGCACGCCCGCGCCGACCGCCACCGAAAGCCCCGGCAGCGAGAACGCCAGCACCACGCACCCGGCGAGTCCGACCGCCGGTACCACCCGCGCCGCCGGCCCCGGACGGAGCGTCCAGGCGGACGCGTTGGCCACCGCGTAATACGTCAGCACACCGAAGGAGGAGAAGCCGATCGCGCCCCGCACATCCAGCGTGGCGGCCAGTACGGCGACCACCGCGCCCACGGCCAGCTCCGCCCGGTGCGGCACCTGGAACCGCGGATGCACGGCGGCCAGGCCACCCGGAAGATGCCGGTCCCGGGCCATGGCCAGCGTGGTCCGGGAGACACCCAGGATCAGGGCGAGCAGCGAACCCAGCGCGGCCACCGCCGCACCCACCCGCACCACGGGCGCCAGTCCGGGAACCCCGGCGGCCCGCACCGCGTCGGCGAGCGGCGCGGTGGCCTCGCCCAGCCCCTTCGCCCCCAGCACGGAAAGGACCGCCACGGCCACAGCCGCGTACACGGCCAGCGCGATGCCCAGGGCCAGCGGGATCGCGCGGGGGATCGTGCGGGCCGGATCCCGCACCTCCTCACCGAGGGTGGCGATCCGGGCGTACCCGGCGAAGGCGAAGAACAGCAGACCGGCCGCCTGGAGCACCCCGCCGGCACCGTCCGGGACCTCGATGCCCAGGCGCCCCGCATCGGCCTCCCCGGACGTCAGGGACACGACCACCACGGAAGCGAGGACGGCCAGGACCACGGCCACGATCGCCCGCGTCAGCCACGCGGACTTCTGCAGACCGCCGTAGTTCACCGCGGTCAGCGCCACGACGGCGGCGACCGCCACGGCGTGCGCCTGCCCCGGCCAGACGTACGCGCCCACGGTGAGCGCCATCGCCGCACAGGAGGCCGTCTTGCCGACCACGAACGCCCAGCCCGCGAGGTACCCCCAGAACTCCCCGAGCCGCTCGCGCCCGTACACGTAGGTGCCGCCCGAGGCCGGGTACAGGGCGGCGAGACGGGCCGACGACGTGGCGTTGCAGTAGGCGACCACGGCGGCGACCGCGAGCCCGAGGAGCAGCCCGGAACCGGCCGCCCGCGCGGCGGGCGCCAACGCGGCGAAGATGCCGGCTCCCACCATCGAGCCGAGGCCGATGACCACGGCGTCGCCGACACCGAGCGTGCGGCGGAGTCCGGAACCGGAGTGCGTTGTCATGAGGCCGCACCCTACTGATCGGTGAAACCGCCGTCCGTACACCAGGTGACCTGTGCGTCAAGACGGGACGAACGGCGGGGGTACGGGAAGGGCGAACGGCAGCGGGAAGGGCGAGCACCACGGAGGCGCCCGCCCTTCCCCGTGCCCGTGCGGCGCGCGGACGCCACCGGCCCTCGGCCCGGCCGTCCTTACCGGTAGTTCACGAACTGCAGGGCGAAGTCGAAGTCCTTGCCCTTCAGCAGGGCGATGACGGCCTGCAGGTCGTCACGGCTCTTGGAGCTGACCCGCAGCTCGTCGCCCTGCACCTGGGCCTTCACGCCCTTCGGGCCCTCATCGCGGATGATCTTCGCCACCTTCTTCGCGTTCTCCTGGGAGATGCCCTCCTGGATCGACGCGAAGATCTTGTACTCCTTGCCCGAGAGCTGGGGCTCGCCCGCGTCCAGGGCCTTCAGGGAGATACCGCGCTTGATCAGCTTGGACTGGAAGACGTCGAGGACGGCCTTCACCCGGTCCTCGGAGTTCGCCTCCATGAGGATCTTCTCCCCGGACCACGAGATCGAGGCGCCCACGCCCTTGAAGTCGTAGCGCTGCGAGATCTCCTTGGCGGTCTGGTTGAGGGCGTTGTCGACCTCCTGCCGCTCGACCTTCGAGACGATGTCGAAACTGGAGTCGGCCATGTCCTGTGGCTCCTTGTATCAGGGTGCGTATCGGGCTGCGCACCGGATGCGTACCGGCGTACGTGGGGCGGCCACCGAGCCCGGAACCGGTCCCGGGCCGCATCCGGACAAGCCTAGTCACCCTCCGGCCCCCGGATGGCGATCAATCAGGTGGCGAAGCACCCCTGTCCATCGGGTATTGTTTACGTCGTTGCCAGGGAGCACAGCCGAAAGGCGGTTCGACGGCAGCAAACCCGGCGGTGTGCCCGAGCGGCCAAAGGGAGCAGACTGTAAATCTGCCGGCTCAGCCTTCCCAGGTTCGAATCCTGGCGCCGCCACAAGACCGAAAGGGTCTGTGACCAGCAGCAATGCTGATCGCAGATCCTTTCGGCGTTGACGGGCCCGACCTGATCGTTATGGGTGCTTTTTCCCAGTGTGTCTCACCCTGATTCGGGTGCTGACCAGTCCGTGTGGGGCAGGCGTGGGGCAGCTTCCGGCCGTCCTAGCTGCCGTTCTTCAGCGCCCGCTCGATCCGGGCGTTCGCCGTGGCGGCGCCGCCGTCCAGGCACTTCGCGTACACCCGGAACAGCACGGCCACGCTGTGGCCGGCGCGAGCCGCCACTTCCTGCGGCTCCACGCCGGAACTGAGCCACGTGGACACAGCGGCGTGACGTAGATCATATGGCCGCTTGGCCAACGATGACGCGCACTGAGCGGGCGTGAGGGCACGTGCGCGAGCTTCCGCCCATACCTCGCCGTATCCGGTGTCCTGGATGAGCCCGCCGCGCTGCGTGCGGAACAGTCGCCCGTCCGGCGCGACGCCGTACGCCGTGATGTGCCACCGCAGCAGGTTCACGAGGTCGGGCGGGATCGGCACGGTACGGACCGCTTTCCGGGGCCGGTGTTTCAGGCCCCGCCGGTCGTGCGCTTCGCCGCTGTCCGTCCAGGCCGACCCCGACCGCGGACGGGTCTCCCGGAGCCGCAGAGTTCCCCACCCTCGGCGGGGAAGGTCGCAGTCTTGCAGGCGCAGGCCGATGACTTCCGCCGGCCGTGCCGCCGCGTAGTACATGCACCCGAAGAACGCGACCAGGCGGCGCCCACGGGCGCTCTGTGTCCGCACGGCATCGAGCAGCGCGAGCGCCTGCCGGGGGTCGGGCACCGACGCGGGGTCCAGTTCCTCGGCCACCTGCTCCGGAGCCTTCCACTGAACCTGCGGCAGGGGGTTGTCCGTCAGACGGCCGGCGTCGACGGCGTAGCCGAGCGCGTTGTGGAAGATGGCCCGCTTCCGACGGATGGTCGACGCGGACGCCGTGGCGCCGTCCAGTTTCTTGGTCAAGGCGTCCAGAGCGGCGCGCACGCGCATCCGGTCGGCCAACGAGGACGTGGGCAGGGACTTCCGCTCGAACCACGCCAGCACGGTGGCCACCTCGTCCGGCGGTTCCAGGTCGCGGCGGCTCACGTTGAACGCCCAGCTGTAGAGGGCGGTCCGTACCGTCTTGGCGTCGGCCATGCCCTTGGTGTCCTTGACGAGAGCGGGCGTGACGGTGGCCATCGCTTCCGCGAGCGTCCGGCGTGTCGAGCCGGGGGAGTGCTGCCACTTCATCTCGATGTACTCGCGGGCGTGCTGGTACCAGCTCACGTCGTTGCGCTGCCGCAGCTCGGAGAGCGGCACCCCGGTGGCCTCGTCGAACGGCTCGCCGTCGTGCGCCGCCCGCAGCAACTGAGCACGCCGGCCCTCCGCCAGTGTCTTGGTGCGGAACGTCTGGGAGTGCGGGGTGTCGCCCGTCTTCCAGCGCAATTCCGCGGAGGACTGTCCACGGTCCTTCCGCTGCCGGACGGACCAGATCCGAACGTCGTACGTCTTCCCCATCGGGACCTTCCTGCGAAAGGGGCTCGGCATGCGCCGGGCCCCTTGGTTCGTGTCGGTGAGTCGATGCGATCAGTAGGCGGGGGAGTCCAGACGGCTGAGCCAGTCGTCCAGGTCGTTGCGGCGCACCCGCAGGTGACCGTTGGGCAGCTTCACGAGTCGCGGTGCCTGCCCACGGGCGCGCATGCGGTAGAAGGCGGCGCGGCTCATGCCGATCTCTTCGAGGACTTCGGGGAGCTTGAGCATCTTGGGAGCAGCCAAGGCAAAGACTCCTTCTCAGGATTGACGGAGAGGGGCGAACTCTCGGGGGCGAGGTGGCCCGCATCTGTCCGAGGTGCGGATTTCTGCGTCACCTGCGTCATCTGCGTCATTCACCGCTCTGAACTGCGGTTTTGCGGTGACGCAGGACTGTGCGGGTGCGTCACCGGTGACGCGGGCCTTCGTCATCGGGTGACGCAGGTGACGCAGGGTGACGCAGGGATCGGCGGTCTGCGTCACCCGTCTTCCGGCAGGTCACCGGCCGTTTTCGGGGTGCGGGTGACGCAGGTGACGCAGGGTCTCCCTACTTCGGACAAAGAGGGGGTGGTGTCTGTTGTGGTGCGCGGCTCAGAGAGTGAAGAAGGAGCCGCTTCGCGGCGCGACCTTTGCAGGGCGGCGGCGCCGCCGCCCTGCAAGAGGAGCACGCGTGGCCGGGTGCTCCTCTTGCTTGTGCGAGCGGTCGGGGGTGCCGTGCGGTCAGAAGGCCGCTTCCTGCTCCGGCGAGGGCGCCGCGGCGGCCGGCCGCGCGATCTCGATATAGCGGGACGTCTTGGTGCGCCCCCAGTCGATGAGGACGCCCCGGGCCGCGAGGGTGGGCTGAAGGCGCTTGAGGCGGTCCGAGAGCACCTTGCCGGTGGTCGGCCACCCTTTGGGCAGGGGACGGAAGTCCTCGCCCGTGTAGAGGCCCGTGAGGCAGTGCAGCCATTCGGCCGACGTCATCCGCTGCTCCGCCCCTGGCTCGATGTCGGCGGCGTACTTGAGCACCGTCTGCGCCAACAGGTCGCCCTCGATGACGTCGTCGTTGAGGTCGTCCAGGCTGGCCCGGTAGGCGGCGAGCGCCCCCAGACCGGTGGCCGCGTCGAGCTGCGCGCACAGGTGCGCGAAGTCGGCCATGCGCAGGTCGGTCGGGATGTCCGCCTCCGCGGCGCGCACCTGCACGGTGAGGTCCAGGAGCGAGCCGAGGATGACGGGCAGCACCTGGGCGAAGTCGGTCCACAGTTCCGCCTCGGTGCGTCGGACGCGGGGGCGTTCCAGACGGAGCGGCAGGAGCCGTTCGGCGAGGTCGGGCCGGATCACTCCGACGTCGATGCCGGTCAGGAGCAGGGGGCGGCGGTAGCCGACGCGGAAGACGTCGCCGTCGGTGAACAGGGCGCGCTTGACGTTCTCGGCGCCGGTGACGATGCAGCACATCGCGTCGGACAGCTCCGGGGTCATGTGGGAGAGGTTGTCCAGGGCGGTGACCCATCCGGCCGCCACCGCCGTGATCAGGTTCTCCTCATCCTTCGGGGCCCGACGCAGGTCGCCGGTCATGCCCTCGATGATCCGTACGAGCATCCGCCCGCCGGTGGACTTGCCCGCGCCCTGCGGGCCGGTGAGGAACGGGGCCGGGACAGGCACGTCCGGACCCAGGCAGCCGATGAGCCAGGCGATGGCCAGGCACTCGGTCTCGGCGGTGGCGAAGTTGCACAGCCGCATCAGCAGGTCGATGCCCTTGCCGTCGGTGTCCTTGACCGGCAGGGGCAGCTCCCCCGTGAGCTGGGTGCGGCGCCAGCAGACTTCCTGCGGGTCCGGGGTGCGGATGTCCCAGCCGGTGGGGTGGATGCGCACGGACTGCCCGTCGGCCCGTCCCAGGTCCAACCATGTGGCCCCGTCGTATCCGGGGGCGACGCGGATGTGCACGGGCTGCACGTCCTCGGTCAGCGCGAGTGCCTCGATCAGGTCGAGCGCTTCCTTCATGGCGGTGCCGTTGAACACGCCGATGCCGTCCTTGAACAGTCCGACCATGAGTTCCTGCCGGTGGCTTCCGGTCGTGCCCTGGGAGCGGATCGGGCGGGCCACGGGGTGGCCGTTGCGCTGCGCGTACACGGTCCCGTCGGCGGTGCGGAAGTACCGGAAGTGGGATTGCGCGTAGTCGGTGATGATCTCGCGGGCAGGGGTCTTCTCGTCGTCGGACATGGTCACAGTCCCAACGTGGTGCGGGCGTTGGTCCACGCGTCCGCGCAGTGACGGGCCGTCTCGCCCTTGCTCTGCGCGGCGGTGAACAACCGGGCGACGTGGGTGTCGGTGAGGCACCCGCACCGGCCGTGCGTGGACAGCACGGCCAGGAACGTCCGGTACACGGTTGCGTGCACCGCGCTGCGGGCCGCGGTGATGCGCTGCTCCGCCATGGCGATGCCGCGCTCCAGGTAGGCGGGCGCGCGGTGCCGGCACTCTCCGCCTCTGGCCCTCGCGGGAACGGCGACGGCCGCTGGCCGGGCCGGGGAGGGTTCCTTCACGGCCAGGGCACGGACGGCGTCCGGTAGGTCGGCCATGTGGCCGGTGCCAGGACCGAGATAGCGGGCGTAGGACATGGTCGACTTGATGTCGACGCCGGGGCGCACCGCGTTCACGGAGCGCATGGCGCCCCGGTAGATCCAGTGCTGACCGCGCGTCGTCGGCACGGTTCGCGTGGCGGGCAAGGCGGTGCAGGCCCAGGCGATGGCGTCCGCGTCGTCCAGGTCGACCACGGTCAGGCTGGCACCGCCGGGGTGGTAGCCGACGCACACCGCCCGTCGCCACGCCGCCGCCCATGCGGGCGAGACGATGACGGCCGGGTCGGCGGTGGCGGCGGCCCAGGCGTGGCAGACGCCGGGGCAGCGACATGGGCCCGGGGTCTTCATGTTCGGCCGGCCGCCGCACGCGTTGTCCGCGCACGTCGTGCAGTTGCCGAACGGGACCTTGCCCCGGCGCAGGGGCAGCACGGGCACGCCGGACGCGGCGAGGCTCAGCGCGGTGTGCTGGGGGGAGGGTGTCTGGATCATGCCGCCACCCCCAGCGTGGCCGTGGCGAGGAACGCGGCGCCGATCCACTCGGTGTAAGCCGGGGGGATGGCCTCGGTCAGTTCCTCGCGCACGTCGGTCCAGTCGATGCCCATCGCAGCCTGCAGCTCCGGGACGCTGGGCTTGCCACCGCCGTTGCCGTAGGCGGCCACGTACGGACCGTCGTAGAAGCGGCCGTGCCGGTAGCCGCGCACGCGGCCCCGGTGTGGCTTGTGGGCGGGCTGCTCAATGGTCCAGCCGCCGGCCTCGAAGTTGCGGTGCCGGATGACTCCGAGGCCGAACATCTCTCCGCACAGGGTGAGGTCTTTGCGGATCTTCGCGCGGCCGTTGGGCTGCTCGATGACGTAGGGCAGGCCGGTGGCGTCCAGCAGCTCACGGGTGGGGGCCACGAGGTCGACGTGCGCGCGGCCCCAGCCCTGCGAGGCGTTCGTGCCCACGGTCAGCGCGCACCCGTGCTGGCACGGCGGGGAGGCGTGCACGAACGCGTACCGGCGGATCTCACCCGTGGTGATCAGGTGGGCGAGGTAGGCGAGCGCGTCGCCCCGGTGGCGGGGGAAGGGGTAGTTCGGTCGGTCGGCGATGTCGCAGCCGTCCACGGCGAAACCGGCGCGGGCATAGCCCATGGCCGCGCCGCCGGCGCAGCAGAACAGATCCAGCAAGCGGGGCCGTCGGGCACAGGCACGCCGGGGGGTGATGGTGGGCTGGTTCATGCCGCGCTCCGGTCGGTGAGCAGCGTCTGCCGGTGGATGGGGACGGCGGCCAGAACGCGGGTACGCCAGCGCAGGGCGTAGTCGATGCAGTTGGCGCAGTTCTTGTGCGGGTGGCCGGGCAGCGCGGGCCGCTTGCGGGCGTGGTAGCTCCAGGCCGCGGAGTCCGCGGAGGCGAGCAGATGCCCGACCCGTTCCAGACCGAGAATCTTGAACCCGAAGCCATGCAGCCGGTAGCCGCGGGCGGTCATCGCGGTGACGATCGCAGCCCCTTGTTTGGTGGACTGCAGGCGGCACACGGAGCCCAGCCCGACGGTGGGTTCCTGGCGCAGGTCGACGCCGTAGCTCTCGTACAGGTCCGCGCACGCGTGGTACTCCGCCACGGTGCGGCCCTGAAGGGTGGGGATGATCCGCAGGGCGGGGGCGAGGGAGCGCAGGTCGAGGAAGTTGTGCACGGTGCGCCGCTGGTGCTCCGGCACGCTCAATTTGGTCCCGACGAACGTGAGGGGGCCCGCCGTGCCGCCGTGGACGATGAGGTCCTCACACATCCAGTCCTGACCGGCGGCCCAGTCGTAGGGGCCGACGTGCTCCCAGATGCGCCGCAGGTCCTCCACGTACTGGCGCGGGCTGCGCGTCCAGCGGCCGTGACGCTGGAGCTCCGAGAAGCCGCCGGAGTCGACCGCGTACCGGCCGCGCGCCGGGTGCAGCTTGGCCGCGGCGGCGAAGTGCTCGGACTTCAAAAACAGCGGCACGTCGGTGAGCTTGACCCAGTGCCGCTTGTGGGTGGTCAGGTAGAACCGCATCCCGCCCGCGGCGGGAGCTCCCGCCGGTAAGGCTCGCGGAAGGGGGGTGGGTTGGGTCATGCTGGGATACCTCCCCAGGTCAGTTGGATGGCAGGTGGACAAGGGCGGCCCCGGTTCTTGGCGGAAGGGGGCCGCCCTTGGCGTAGCTAGCCGCGGAAGTGATTCCGCTTGAACACGGCCTTATGGATGTTCACCGTGGTGCCGCCGTCGCGGTGACCGGTGCCGGTGAAGAGCTGGACGGCGATCCAGCCGCCGAAGATGACGGCGGCGAGGGTGATGAGCTGGGTGATGAACGCGGTCAGCGCGGCGATGAAGGAGGTGAGCAGCAGCAGTCCGCCGCACACGGCGAGGAACCCGACGCTTCCGAGGGCGACGTTCACCGCCGCGCGGGAAACAGCCGGCTTGGCGACGATGGGCGCGGGCTGCGGGTGGTCGACGGCGTAACCGGTGACGACCCGGCCGTCGGGCAGGACAATGCTCGCGACCGCCGGGACCGTGGTCGGCTGGACGGGGACGACCGGCGCCGGGTGGACGGTGGCGGGCGGTATCGGGGTGGGCTGGTAGGCGGTCACGGCCCGTTCGGCGGGCGCGGGGCGGGCGGGTTCGGGGTACATGCGGAATCCCTTCCGAAGCATGGTCAGGGAGGCAGCGGCACACCCTTCGGGTGCCGCGAGGAGGGGTGTTTCGGGGGTATGACCTGCGTGCCTCCCTGCCTCCCTGAACGATCATTCGCGCAGGTCAGGACCAGGGAGGCGGGGCAGGGAGGCAGTCAGGGAGTTCTCCCTGCCTCCCTGCCCCGCGCGGGGTCGGCTCCCTGCCGTCAGTCGGCGGAAGCGGAGCCGTCACTGTCGCGGTTGGCGAGGGCGCGGGCGACGCGGTCGCGGCCGACGACCATGCGGCCGTCGGACTTGTACGGCTCCGCGCCGGCGTCCTCCAGCACGCGCTTGAGGTCGCCGGGGGTCCAGGTGCCGTAGGCGTCCTCGCTGAGCGCGGACAGCCGCTTGAGGACGTCGGCGGTCAGGACGCGGGGGGCGTCGCCGAGGACGGCGGCGATGTCGGCGAGCGGGTCGCGTTCCTCGCCCCGCTCGATGACGTGCAGGGTGGTGACCCCGTCGCGCAGGGCCTTGGCACGGTCCGCGATCGCGTGCGCGTCGTCGGTGCTGATGTAGTGCGTGCGCACCGTGATGGACGACTGCCCCTTGGGGATCTCGATGCCGTCGGAGGCGACCACCAGGGTTCCCTTGTCCAGACCGGGCCGCAGCAGGTTGGGAGCGGCGCCGCCGTCGACCGCCTTGTCCCCGAGCGCCATGCGGGCCTGCGACTCGGTGCCGAGGGCGAGGGAGGCGCGGGTGTGGGCGCCCTCGCGGACCAGCTTGGGGAGGTTCTGGTCGGTGGGGTCCTGGGTGCCCTGCCAGAGCAGCACGTTCACCGCACGGCCCTGGTTGTGGATCTTGCGGGCTCCCATGAAGTAGCGGGAGGTGGCGCTGGACCCGCCGTAGGGGCGCTTGTCCTCGCCCTTGACCGGGCACATGAACGCGACCTGAGCTTCGTCCACGATGACGACCAGCAGTGGGAAGTCGGCGCCGGGCGGTGCCTGGAGGCGGCGGTTCATCTCCTCCACCGCGTCTTCGAGCATCTCGGTGACCTGGATGACGTGGTCGTCGGTCGGGCCCTGGATGAGCCGGGTGGCGATCCCGTCGAACATGGCCCAGTCGCCGGCGCCCTTGAGGTCGCCCATCCAGAACTCCACCGACCGGTCCAGGGCCAGCCACAGGGCGAGTGCGCGCAGGGCGGCGGTCTTGCCCTGGTTGGACAGACCGGTGATGAGTAGGTGCCGCTGATACAGCGACAGCTCCGCCGCGTCGCCGCGCAGGTCCTGACCCCACGGGGCTCGGCCGGTCTTGTAGTTCGCGGTCATCGTCTCGTCGGTGACCAGTGGAGACGGGCCGATCGGCTCGTCCAGCGCCCCGCTGTCGGCGATCCACAGCCGCACGGTGCGGGCCGCTTGCGGGATGGTGATGAACACTTCGTGTTCGTGCCGGGTCAGGTTCTCGGCGAGCTTGCGGCGCCGGTTCTGCACCTCGTTCGTCGCCACCCCGGAGGGCAGGGTGACGTCGACCTCCACGCCGCATCCGGCGATCCGGATCGGTCCGAGCATCGAGGCGCCGGCGTCGCCCATCTCCTTGATGGCCCGCGCCAGGGCGGGCACTCCGAGGTCGCGCAGAGCCTTGACCACGATGGACGGGGTGATCGGCTCCCCTTCACCCGACCGGACATTCGCCGGGAGTGCCCAGGCGGGGGCGGCATGCTGCTTGCGGCCGACCGACCACAGGGCGAGCAGGGCCAGGAACGGGCCGATCGTGATTACGGGACCCCACACGATCTGCACGATGCGGATGAGTAAGGCGATGAAGTCGATGGTCGCGGACAGCGGCGTGACGACGTGCCCGACGTCCTCCGTGCTGATCGCCATGACGATGCCGAGGGTGACTAGCAGACCGACGCTCATGCCGGCACCGACGGCCACGCCCTTGGCCGCGTCGACCGGGGAGTGCAGCAGGTCCATGCGGCGGTGATGCCGGGCGGCCCGGAAGCGCTGCAGTCGCTCCTCCCACTCCTCGGCCGCTTCCAGGTTCCCCGCGACCTCCGCCGCCCGAATCATCCGCTCATACCGGGACCCGGTGCGGCCGTCCCAGGTGCGACGGGCCGCAATCCGCCCACCGTTGAACGTGTACAGACCGTGCCGCGCCACCGCGCGCACGGTGGCCTTGGTGCCCTCGTGCGTGACGGCCGACTTCACCGCGCGGCCGGAGCGCACCCACAGAGGCACCGGCCGCGCGGGCGGCACGTCTGGGACCACGGTCAGGGTCGTCACGGACGCCGGTTCGGCGGGCGGGTCGGTGTGCTTGTGGAGGTGGACGACGTTCTCAGCCATGCTGGAAGTTCTCCTGACTGCCCCGTTCGGGGCGGGAGTGAGGGAGAGCCGGGGTGGCCGGGTCCGTGGAAAGAGCGGCCACCCCGGCGTGCGGGGGTGGGTTGGTCACCACCAGCCGGAGGACTTCTTGGCGGCCTTGGCGCGGGCGGCCTCCGTGATGAGCCGCTGCCGCTCACCGTGCAGCGCGTTCAACTCAGCGGTCAGCCGCATCTCCGCGGTGCTGCCGATGGACTCGATCTGCTGCTCCGCGCGGCCGGTGCTACGACCCCGCACGGTGCGGTAGGCGCCGCCAGCCACTGCGCGGGCCATGGCACGGCGCTCGCGGCCGTTCAGCGGCCACAACTCACCCCGCCGCACGGCCTCCAGCTTCTTCGTGGTCGCCTGAATCTCGCGGTCCAGACGGCGGATGTCGGCATTGCTCATCAAGTGCTCCCATCGGACCCGTGCGGGTCGGGGTAGGCGCAGGGCACACACGTGCCGAGCGAGGCGGGGATGACGTATCCGGCATCGCGCCGGCAGGCGGGGCAGGTGCGGCGGGCGGCGTTGGCCTTGGCGAGCGCCGCCCGCCGGGCCGGGGTCATCGGTCGGACGGGCACGGCAAGGTCAACGCGGTACAGGTAGGCGACCAGCGGCCCCCGCCGGCGGCGGGGGCGTTCGAGCTGCGCAGCCACGTCCTGACCGCCAGGCCGCAAGCCGCGGGCCCGGAGTTGGCGGCGGGTGGCGTAGCCGTCCGGGGCCAGGCGCCACCGGTACACCGGCAGCGCCCCCATCACGCAACCCGCTTCCACGCCGCCCGAAGACGGACCTCGGAGGCGGAGTGCCCGGCGGCCCGGAACCGGGTGGCCATCTCCCGGTAGGACAGGGCGGGTGTCTCGCTGGTGCGGATCTCGTCCACGAGCACGTCCAGCGCCTCATCGGTGAGCGCCGGACCGGCCTCCCACGGCAGTGCAGCAACCGGTTCGGTCGGCCCCCAGACGGGGAGCTCCCAGCGGGGCGTGACCCCGGGTGTGACGCGGGTCGTCACGCTGGTCAGCGCCCTGCCGGTGTCCTCACCGGCGCGGGCCGTCTCCAGCGTCGACCACGCCCTAGCGAGGGTTTGTGCGGTCTTGGCCTGGACGCGGGCGACGCGGGCGCCGGCCTGCGTGACGGCCGTCAGCCGGGTCTCCTCGGTGGCCGCATCCGCCCGCAGGCGGGCGCGGGCCACGGCCGCCTCGTCGCGCGCCTCCTGCTGAATCCCGCGGATCGCGTCCAGCGCGACCGGGGTGAGCGCGGTGCGCTCCCACAGCCCGTGCACCAGCCACAGCGCCTTGGCCGCGATCGGCAGCCAGGCCACGGCCAGCCACGCCCCGGCGGAGTGCTCGGCGGTCAGCGCGTGTGCGACCAGGACCCCGGTGGCGAGCAGTCCGAAGGACCAGCCGACGGCGGTCACGGCCGTGTTGTGGTCGCCCTGCGCGGCCAGGCGGCGTTCGTAGGCGAGGGTGGCCAACCATCCGCCGTCGATGCCCAGACCGACGACCAGGGCGACCGGCCACGGCACGGCCGTGCCCAGCCACATCACCACCACGGCCAGGGTGAGCACCATGGACACGGCCGTCATCGCGACGGCTGGCAGCACGGTCTTGGCGTTCATGAGGTCACCGCCTCTCGGGGACGCACCGTGACGGCCGCGATCAGCAGGACCGGCGTGGAGTCGTTGTTGGGGTCGCGGCTGTCCTCCGTCCAGGACCACGCCGCGCCCGGCGCCACCTCGTAGCCGAGGGCGGCCAACGCCGCCCGGCGCTCCGCCACCGTGGGCACCGGGCCAGTGCGCTCCCACCGGACGGTGGGCCAGTCCGGCTCGCCGTACAGCACGACGTACAGGCGCCACGTGCTGCCGGTGTTCGACATCTGCGCGGTCAGCGTCACCATGCCGCACCCCCGGCGGTGAGCAGGGCGGCGAGGATGAGCAGGGCCCCGCCGGCGGCGGTGAGGTCGACCGCGCGGCGCAGGCACGTGAACTTGGCGACGGTCAGCCGGGACAGTCCGGCGATATCGGCGGCCAGGTCGCAGGCGACCGCCGCGCTGATCTCCTCCGCCGTGAGCGTGGCCCACAACGGGAAACCGTGCCGGCCCGACAGCTTCGGGCGGACCGACCGCAGCAGCAGACCGGCCGCCGCGACCAGCAACGCCATGCCGGAAGCTCCCGCGACGATGGCGAGCCAGTTCAGCGGCAGGTCACGGGCGACCGTCCAGGCCCCGGCCAAGACCGCGCCGACGAACGCCAGCAACAGCGCCGTCTTGCTGTCCGTGCGCGCGATCTCCGCCTTCACCTCGGCGTGCGCGGCGAGCAGATTCCGATCGGTGGTACTCACGCGGCACCCCCCGACTGGTTGGCGCCGGCGGTGCGGTTCAGCAGGGCGACGCGGGCGGCGAGCGCGCGGCGGCGGGCCCGGCGGATGCGCCGGACGTCCAGCTCGGTCGGTGTGCGGTCCAGCGTGACGATGTGCGCGTCCAGCAACTCGACGTCCGCCAGGATGACGGGCATCTCCCGCTCGATCGCGTCCAGCTCGGCATTCGTCGGCTCCATGAAGTCGGCGAACGCGGTAACAGCGTCCTGAACAGTGACGATGTGGCTCATGGGTCGTGGTCTCCCTAGCAGGTGAAACGGCCCGAACAGCGGCCCCGGGTCTAGCCACCCGGGGCCGCGCGCCGTTGTTGGTGAGGTCGCGCATCAGGCGCGGTATGGCCGCTGAGCAGCGGCCGCAGTGCCCCGGACCGGACTCGAACCGATCGGGTTGCCGTACGGGGCACGCCGGTCTTCTCCGCCTTATTTCCGACCCCTTCGGGCAGGCGGACCACGGGTTACCGGCAGTTCCCTGTGTGGAGTTGTCAAGGCACTGACGCTTCCTTCGTACTCACCCCTGCGGGCTTTCCTTCGGGCGTTGCAGTACCTGTTTTACAGGTACTGCATAGAGGTTCGTCAAGTACGGCGACACAATCTGTTGGTCCCGTGCCAGGACGTCTTGGCGTACTCTCAGAATCCCTGCAGGCCAGGGGAGTTGGTTACCCCACTCATGGACAGCTCTGGGACTTCTGGCTACGGTCAAGAAGTCCCTAGACGTCCCATCGGGGGTGCAGATGTCGAACGAGCGCTTACGAAGCGCTCTCCTTGCCCGTGGCATGACCGTGCAGAGCCTCGCTGAGGCGATCGAGGTGAGCCCCAAGACGGTCGAACGCTGGATCACTCAGGGCAAGGTGCCGTACCTGCGTCACCAGTACGCGACGGCGGCGGCCCTCAAGGTCGACGTGACCACACTGTGGGAGGACGGTCGGACCGTTCACAGTGCGGCCGACCTGACCAAAGCCGAGATCGCGACGGTCTACCCGCATCGCCACACGGTGCCTTCTGGGCTCTGGCGAGAGCTGTACGGACGTGCTGAGCGCAACTTAGACGTCCTCGTGTACTCCGGGCTTTTCTTGTCCGAAGATCCGCTCTTCCACGACCTCGTGAGGGCGAAGGTGGAAGCCGGGGTGCGGGTGCGCATCCTGCTTGGGGACCCGGGATGTGCGGCCGTCCGACAGCGCGGCATTGACGAGGGGCACCACATCATGGACGGCAAGATTCGTAACGCGCTCGTGCTGTATCGGCCCCTCATGCGGAGTCACCCGGACATTGGCTTCCGGCTGCACGACTCGACGCTGTACAACTCGATCTATCGGGCTGATGACGAAATGCTCGTCAACCCTCACGTCTACGGCATCGGCGCCTACATGGCGCCCGTACTGCACCTGCGACGACTCCCCGGCGGAAGCCTCTTCGACACGTACGCGAATAGCATCGATCACACCTGGAAGAACGCACGCCCGATCACTGACCAGGACGTCACGAGCATCACGGGAGCCTGACTATGGGACGTATCGACTACCTGCACGATCCGGACGCCCCGCCGGCAAACTCGGTAGTGCCGTCCGTCGTCGCTTTCGTGCAGAACGACGCGGGGCAGGTGTTGATGATCCAGCGTTCTGACAACGGCAGGTGGGCACTGCCCGGCGGTGGTCACGATGTGGGGGAGTCCATCAGTGACACGGTGGTGCGTGAGGTCTGGGAAGAGACCGGCATCAGGGCGGAAGTGGTCGACGTGTCCGGCCTCTACACAGATCCCGGGCACGTCATGCAGTACGACGATGGTGAAGTCCGTCAGCAGTTCAGCATTTGCTTCCGGGCCCGGCCGGTCGGCGGCGACCTTCGTACGAGCAACGAGACGACTCAGGTCCGCTGGGTTGACCCGGCGGACCTGGTGACGCTGGACGTACACCCCACGATGCGGCTCCGGATTGAGCACGCCATGGACCGGACGCGCACGGCGCCTTACATCGGCTGACGCTTGGCAGCGGCGACCCGTTCGAGGACGCGGCATGTGCACGCGAGGATCTCGGGTTCGGCACGCCGGATGAACCGGCCGATCAGGCTGTCCGGCCCGTAGCGCCCGGTGATTTCGTTGATCCGGTCCACGGGGTTGGTCGGCGTGCCGTCCGGGGTGGTGTTCATGTCGCAGTAGCAGAGCGCATCGTTCAGGTGCTCGCTCTCACGGGGAAACTCGCCGTCAAGCTCAGCCCGCAAGCCGCGCGCGTCAGCCTCAAGCCATGAGCACGAGTGATGAGCGACCAGGTTGACAACCTGTTCGTCAGCATCGGCCACGTCCCGGAGATACCGCGCGCCGTCCAAGGGATGAAAGCCCGTCTTGGCGAGATCCGGCGCATAGCCGATGTCATGCAGAACCGCCGCAGCTTCCAACAGGTCCGCATCCTGATCGAGGATGAGCGCGATGGTGCGCGCCCTCTCGGCGACTCCGAGGCAGTGTTTCCAGCGTCGCGGCAGCGGCTCAGCGAGCAACGACTCAGCTAAGGGATAGGCCCACTCCGTCAACGTCGACAAGCTACGAACGCCCCTCTCGCGCCGGCACGGCGCGGACCGTCCGCACCTTGCCCTGTCCTCCACCCGCCAGCACGCCGGCGGCTTCCAACTTCTCCAGCGCCTTGGTCACGGTCGGACGTGACACCCCGAACCGTTTGGCCAGCACGGAAGCGCTCGGGAACGCTTCCCCTGCTTTGAGTCCCTCAGTCGCGATGATCTCTGCAACCCGCTGATCGAGCGGGCGCCGGTCGACTTGCGCTCCCGCGCGTACGACGCGCCACCGCTCGCCCGGTACCGGCTCGGCCACGCCCTCCTGACGCAGCACGCCAAACGCACGGAGGGCGACCCCCCGCGAAACCTTGTGGTCGCGCATGACCTCAGCCAGAGACGGCAGCTCCGCCATGTCCGGGTCGCCCTCGATCTGCCTCTTCATGGAGTCGGCAATCTTCAGGAAAGTCCCCCGAGGGTTGGCCTGCTGCGACACTCGCTCTCCCTCTCCGCTCGCCTGTTGTCATCCCCAAGACTCCCACGCCTCGCCGCCGGGACGGCAGGCTGAGTCGTCCTGACTGTCTCTTGTACAGGAGAGTAGGGGCGCCTTCTCTACTTGCTGCGGTAGTGTCCGCTATCTGCGCTCGCGGCGTCGTTGCCGGGTGACCACAATTCAACTGATGCGACATGAGTGCAGAAGGCAGATCTTGGGTGAATTACCCGATGGGCTTTCAAGGGGAATCAGGGCGTACCGTGAAATTGTACGGACTCCGAAGAACGGATCTGTTTCCGCGTTTTTCCAAGCTCCCCGTTACCGCAACTGTAACTCCGCTGTCGTGGGCGCGCGTGGCCAGAGAGTAATCATCTTCGGCCAACTCTAGCCAGATGCGACGTAGGCGGTTATTGACTCGGTCTTCGAGGATGCCGGCAATGCTAACTTCTCCTGGCCCGAAAGCCCCTTCTCGATGGAGCCTAACCACGGCGCCGACGACCGTGACGTCATCTTCTGGCGCGGCTGCCCTCATTTCCTTCGCGGCATCGCGCAGAACACTTACCTGATCTCGACTCAAGATGATGGGAGCCGTCGGTGTCACCGGACGCGACAGCGCCCACGTGGCATCGATTTTTGCTTGGCCCCCTTCCTTGGTAGTGAACCCCGCTAGTGCCTCGCAGAGGTTCGCATTAACTCCGCATTCTGCTCGTCGGGTGAATGCTTCGACTCCCTCGCTGCTTTGAATCACTTCATTCGCGGCCCCAAGAGCCTCCTTGGTGGCCTCTCTGAGCTTCAGTGAGACGGATCGCTCGAAAGGCTGGCTAGCCTGTCTTACTAGCGGGTCGTCCACTTCGATCTCAGTCTGACCAGTACGGCCAGGTACGGGAATGTAGGCCGTGAGGATGTAACTTCCCTCAAATGTGGGGCCAAGCCTGACGGATCTCATGAACTCAAGTGCCTTGGTGGGCTTGCGTGCTGGCTGCACCACCCGGGCCTGGGGTGCGGCGGTCAAGACTGCCCCTGAAAGAACCCATTGCCGCAGGCTTTCGAAGGCTTTGACGCCCTCTTCGATTGGAGTAGTTCCGGGGTCCGCGTCTGGGTCAGTGTGGATGTAATGGACGTCAGCGTCTGAAACGGAGATCTCCAGCGAGATCTTTGCTTCACTTCGTCCTTCGGCGACAGACAGTGTCTTCAGCAGCGTTGTAACGTGGGAAAGGTAGCCCCGCATTTCGCGATGACGAGGAACGAACACTTGGTAAGCCTCGTCCTGAGCGACCCACAAAGTGCCGCCAGGTTCCTCGTATGAGATCCAACCATGGGTTGTTAGGTAAAGAGAGATGCGGTGTGGATCACTCGCCTGAGTGAATTGAAAGCCGCCCGGTTCAATCATCACACCGCTTCCCTCCTCTGAAAAATCTCTCCCGTAACTAATTGAGTCAGGGTGTCAACTGTAAGTAGATTCTGGCGCGGTACGTGCACCCTTTTTGTGGATTGCGCTTCCGGATCAATCGGGTCGTGGTCCATGATGTCGACCCAGTAAATGGCGTGCTGAAAGTTGCTGGATGCGTGAGTCGAAAGTACATACTCGGCCTTCGTGGCCGGTGTGTGCACCAGGAACAAGTAACGTCTGGTCGGTAGCTCTACACCTACGCGGCCGATCAAGTCATTGTAGTTTTTGACCGGAATTGAGTAGGAGAATGAGTCGCCCACATAGTTGGGGTTGCAGCAAGATTTCACCTGGGCCTCAATAAGGGGATAGCGCATAGTGCCGACGGCCCCAGGGAAGCCAATTTGGATGTCGACACCGTCCGTATCAAGGGCTCGTTTGCCGGGATTCAACCCTGCGGCGCAGGACATTGCCCACACAAGCCCTTCGGCGAAGTGGCCTTGCCAAACCTCGCTCTGAAATCCCGCCACCCAGCGCCCCCTTGCCGCACTTCGCAGCTCCGCCCCTCGCTCATCCATGGTCACGGAGGATGAGCACTCAGCGCAATGGGGACAGCACGCACTGAACGACGGTTGACGCACTTTGTCCAGGTATGTCGCAGTCAACTGAGGTGCCAGCACAGCATCAGTGTGGCTTCTGGCGTACCTGATCGCCCACTACCGATCGACGTGTCATGCCGTTCTCGGCGCCCTAGGTGCTTTGGCAGGGTGACCAGTAGGCCCCAAAGCGGTTGATCGGCGTGTAGTGGCCTTTGGGAGGGTCGTCCGCCAAGGAGACGCAGTAATGCGGGGCGGCCTGCGGTCGTGATTCCCCCCAGGTGTCCCCCAGAGAAGACCTGGTTTCTCATCTCCACAGGTCAGACAGGTCAGGGTGAGCCCGCTGTAAAGCTGCTGCGTCATCGTCTGCTGGCCGTCAAAGAGGCGAGTAGACCCGTACGGTTACTCGTGGTCCCTGCCGCACAGAGCGCGGTGGTACCGGAGGTGTGCTTCGTTGATCTGGTGAGCATGGTGCCGGCGAAGTTGGCCTATGGGGGTGTCGTCGGCGGTCATGCGCACGGTGTCGTCGGTGTCGATGTAGATAGCGAGTGTGTCGAACTGCACGTGGTGGTTGGGGCAGAGGACGAGCAGGTTGGACAGCTTGTCCGGGCCGTTGTGGGGGCGTCCGAGGCCGCGGATGTGGGCTGCTTCGCTGTAGGTGCTGAATCGGGTCGACAGTTGCAGACCGCACACCTGGCAGCGGTCGCCGTGCAATCTCTTCACCGCGGTCGTCAGCTCGGGGTCACGGACGATGCGGGAGAGGGTAACCATGCGCCTTGAGGCTGGGCCTGGTTCCGTCTCTAGCTCCCCTGCGCCGTCGGGAACGCCGCTTGCGCTCTCGTAGCCAGCCAGTCCCAACCGGTTCATCAGTTCGTGGTGGTCGACGTCGGCAAGATGGGTCTCCCGCAGCGCGGCGACTGCCTGAGAGCGCACAAAGGGATCACCGAGCAGGTGCGCGGCCTGCTCCGACAGCCCGGCTCTGGGGTTGAACCTGTCGAACGTTGAGACATGGGGTTTTGCGGACTGCCCAAGAGGTAGGCCTTGCACGTCCCACAGTTGGCTCGTCTGCAGGTGCCAGAACGGGTACTCGGGAGTCACGGAGGAGCCCGGATGGCCGAACTCGGCCAGGAGCTCCCCCACCTCGTCACGGAACTGGCGCCAGGGCGCGAGGCGCGACTTTCCTGCGGCGATCCTGGAGAGACCCCACAGCAAGGCCAGTGGCTTGTGCCTACTCGGCTGATCGTTCCTCTGGTGGATCCTGAGACGCCTGACCCTGTCCACCAGTAGGTCTGCGGTCAGCTTCTCCTCTGGTCCGGCCGTGTCAGGAGAAGCTAGGGCGGTGCTGTCTGGCCGGCGGGGCGCTGGAAACAACGAGAGCGGCTCACCCTTACCCTCGTTCAAGGGTGGAGGCAGAGGCTTGTCCTCCCCAGACGGGAAGGGAGTTCGCCGGCGTAGGTCCGGCAACATCCTGTGCCCGTGTTGCACCCACTCAAGCCAGGAATGCGGAGCGTGATTGAGTACGTCGACGGCTGTGCGCCAGGTATCGCCTCGGCGCTCGATCCAGGCCCAGTCGACTCGGTCGTCTTCTTTGCTGAGATCCAGCAGCGTCATGTCGTAGCGGTAGTTGGGGAATGGCTTGCCGTCGGTCTCCTGCTCGATCAGCTCGGCGCGTTCGATGACCGCCAGGCCGCAGAACTGGACATATCCCTTGGGGGTCTTGTTGCGCGACACAGCTGCGAACACAAGGAGCGGCACGGCCCGGGCACGGTGCTCGGGATTGGAGGCTTGTTGTTCCGCAAAGGCTTCCAGCAGCACCGCATTGCCCTGAGTGCTGCCCACCGGCACCGTGTGGTCGGCCCTGTGGTCTCCGAAGTAGCGCACGCGACCGTTGTCCAGGTCGAACACGTCGTGCCAGGGAGTCTCAGCGGTCCCGGCCTTCCACGGGCTGGAACGGATCAGGATCGCCGGCCGACGCTGCCCGCCCTTGGACCTGGCGATCGGGTTGATGCCCTTGCTCAACTGGATCTGGGGCAACGTGTCGGAAGCCGTGACGTAATGGATGTTTCGGTACCCATCGATGACTGGCACCGAAGGGTCCCTGTTCTGCGCGGAGCGCAGCACCTCACCGACACGCAGATAGTTTCCCACCGAGAGCCTCCCCTGATGCCACCGCTCTATTGTGCGCACAGTCTAATAGAATCGCCTGACGTTAAGATCCCGGGGGCCTAGGAACGCGCCCCCAAGTGATATCTGTACCGCCGAAGGTTGCGTGGTTAAATTGGGGAATGCTCGAGCTGTCTAGGATCCTCGCTTGCTCGAAATTTACTCTGCCGCTGCGGAAATCTGTGCGGGTGAAGATTACTGCGCCGCCGTTAAGCCTCGCTCCGGAGAAGTCGACAACGCTGCCGTAGAATTTAGCTCCAGTGAAGTCGGATCTGCCGCCACTGAACCCTGCTCCAGTGAATTCTACCGTGCCGCTTTGAAATCTAGCATTGATGAATTTTGTTATGCCATCACTAAACTCCACGTTAGTGAAGCTGACCGCACTGCCGCAGAATTCTGTGCGAATGAAGTCTACTGACCCGCCGCTGAATCCTGATCCGGTGAAGTCGATTGTTCCGTCACGGAATGCGGCGCCGGTGAAGCTAACTGTGCCATCTTTGAACTGTGCATCAGTAAGGGCGACAGTGCCGCCGCTGAACACCGAGTTTCCAAGTGAGACTGATCCGCCGTTGAACTCTGCCCGTGTAAAATCTGCTGTGCCATCACTAAACTCTGCATCAGTGAGGCTGACCGTTGCCCCATTGAATGTCGAGTCAGTGAAAATGATTCTTCCGCCATTAAAATCTGCTTGGGTGAAGTCGACCGTGCCGCTGCCGAATGTTGCATCGGCGAAGGTGACGTTTCCCTGGCTGAACTCTGCCTGATTCAGGTTCACTGTGCTGCCGTTGAATACCGCACGAGTGAATCGAACGGCGCTTCCGCGGAACCTTGCTCCGTGAAAGTTGACCTTGCCCCCGCTGAATTCTGCTTCGTCGAAATGGACTGTGCCACCCTGAAAATCTGCTCCGACAAAACTTGCGTTTCCTTCGCTAAATCGACTGCGGCCGAAGTTAATTGTGCCGCTGGTGAAACTTGAACGGAGGAAGGTGGTCTTGCCTCGAAAGTGGCTTCCCGAGAAGTCGCCTCCGTCGAAGGTGGCTTCGGTGAAGTCGAAGTGATAGCTGCACCAGGAGTTAGGCGCCCATGGGTCTCGTAGGTGGTCGCGTATGACGCGAATCATGGCGTGGCGCACTTCCCGCTCACCTTCCCTGTGCCCTGGTTGTGTCGGATCAGGTTGGTAAGGCATACGAAGGTAGGCGCACAGTACATCGATGCAGACTTGTCGTTGCTCCACCCAGTCGTCTGCGAGGTGGGCGAGGGCGTAGACGCCAGCAAGCCGCACGGCAGCCTGGTCATGGCCCAACTGTTCGGCCGCGGTGGTGTAGCGATCGGCTAGCTGGCTGGCATCCGCCCGATGGGCGTCGCCCTCGGCGAGGAGTTGCTTGCGATAGGCATAGATGCCCGTAAGGACGGCACCGATCAGGGTCAGAACGGTGACCGTCGTTTTGATGACGTCCTGTACGTCGACCGGTTTGCGAGGCTGCTGACGGTTGGCTGAGTAGGTGAGGAAGTCATAAGCGAGGTGGTAGATCAGGAAGCTGAGCGTGCCGACCACCAGCAGGGCCAGTGGAGCTACCAGCCAGACGGACCATAGGCGAGGCGTGTACCGGCCTTGAGGAGTCGGGGGGCGACGGAGTGGCAACACCATTCGGCGATCATTACGGTGATCGGCAGCCAAAGTCAGCCGAATAGCGACATAGGGTGGGAACGCCCTGGTCAGTGAGCAGTCTCCGCCGTACGGCGGTACCGGGTCCATCGCGCAAGAAGCTAATACTCCAGCCGTAGATCGTGATCTTCATGTCCGGTCCGTGGCTTTTCGGCGGTAATGACTGGCCTGCGCTCGGGCCTGATGGCGGCATCGCCAAGCCGACCAGTCGAGCCGAAGGGCCGCATCACGCATGGGCCGGACGAGGACTGTCGTGAACAGGCGCTGGATCTCGTTGCAGGTGAGTGGGATCAGCCCGGCCGGGGCGGGACGGCGGGTGTGCTCGTCGGCAGGGACGACCGGGAGGAAGGGGTGGGCGAGGTGACCCAGCGTGACTACGAGGTGAAGCGGCGGACCTGGTGCTCGTCTGGAAGATCCTCAACGTCCGCTACCGCGGATCGCTGACGGTCTTCCCCGAGAATCTTGGAGAATGCCACCCAGTTCGAGCTCTGCCTGACCTGGAGGCCGGCTTGATCAACATCGTTCTGGATAGCCCTCCGGGCCACCGGACGGGAACAGGGAGGGACACGTGGATCGACACGAGAAGAAGCGGCTCCGCGACTACATCGGCGAGCATCTGGACGTCTCCAGCACGCGCCTGACGGACGACGAGGCGAGGTTCCTGAGCGACTTCCTCGACGAGTACGACGAGACCTACAAGGGTCGCACGGAGACCCGCACCACGAGCCGTGTCGGCTGGAGCTCCGACGGGAAATACACACGTCGCGAGACGTTCACCGACACGTTCACCGACGACGTCGGCATCCGCCAGGACTACGGGTACCAGGACGACGACGGGCAGAGCGGGACGTCCACGCACGTGATCACGGACGCCCGAGGGATCCTGAACTGGTTTAGAGACCGCACCTAAGTGGTGGTGGGGCCGAAGTTGGGTTGGTGCCCCCGAGAGAGGGAAAGTCCCAGCTCAAGCTGGTTGCGTCACGCAGACTGTAAACCTGCCCCCCAGCGGTTCCTCGCGTTGGCGGCTTTTGCGTGGCGTCGGTCCATCGCGTACATGATGGACCGACGCCACTAGTAGAGGTCACTCAGGAGTAGAGACGTTTACCTCGCGTGTCGGTGTGGCAATCCGAAGATTCCCGCAGCGCTTGTAGGCGTGTCTCGCCAGAGCCGAGCAACGAGAAGAGGGATGCAGGCGCCGATGACGGCTACCGCTGTCATCCCTACCGCTGCTGCGGTGCCGACGAACGCGAGTACAAGCACAACGGCTGCGACTGCGACGACGAGGGCCGTCACCGAGATCCTAAGCACGACCCGAACCCGTTCGGTGTCGACGGACTGCTCGTAGTCGGACTCCCCGGTGTCCTCTACGAGTGCCGCACGTGCTGCGATGCCGGCCATGTGGTGTTCCCACTCTTGAGGAGTGGGCCGCGACTGCCCCTCCTGAGTGCCTGCGTCCTCGCGGAGAAGCTCTACGAGGACGTCGTGAGCGTTGTTGTTCACTCGTTTCCGCCCTTTCCTTGGTCATTTCGTGTTGGAAGCCCCGTTCTAGAGCCTCCTCCCGGGATCACGGGGGCCCAGACCGTGATCCCTAGAGGGGCTCTAGCGCAGGAAGTAGGCGTTGAGCACGTCCGCAGGAAGCGACATCAAGTGCTTCTCCGCCTTCGTCAGCCGCTTGGCGACAGTGCCCCGGTTGAGACCGAGCCGCTTGGCGATCTCCGTCCGTGTCATCTGCTCCCGGTGCCTGAGGAGGTAGATTGTGCGCTCCGACACGTCTGGCAGGTGCTCTTCCAGAAATGTCTTGATCGCCTCCCGTTGCATCGCCAGGTCCAGTTCCGAGGCCTCGGACACCGACGACTCGGGGAACTCCTCGACGGGCTCGGGCTGCCGGCCTTCACGGCGGTGGAAGTCGAGCCGCGCCTTGCTGAAGCAGGTCCTGAGCAGCGCCTTGGGGCTGTTCCTGAAGGTAAAGCCGGGCTTGGACCGCGCGCGGTAGTAGCGGACCTGGGTGTCACCCTTGAGTTCCGACAGGTCCGGATCGCGGTAGCCCGCCTTGAAGATCACACGTCCGAGCCAGCCATCGTGCTCGTACAGTTCCTGACTGATCTCCTGATGGAGGCACTCGGCGGGGGCCGTCTCGTCGGCTGCGGTCGTGCCGGAGTCCGGCGCTTCGACGTCGACGGGCGGGGACGCATCGGCGGCAGCGTACGACGCCTGGTTAGGAAGCGCCGCGCCTGACGTCTCCGGTTCACCCTGAACGCGGAAGGTCTGCGGTACCGCCGCGCCGCTCACCCCGTGCTTCTGTGCTGGGGCGCTCGGCGGCGACTGGTCGCCGACTCCACGCTGTGCGGGTCCTGCTGTCATTTCTGTTTGCGCCTCTCTGTGGCTAGTCCGGGGCCCTTCTGCAATCGGAGTCGCAGCGCGAAGGGGAAAGTGCGGACGGTGCGTCAGAGGCACTCGATCGGGTGAATGTCCGAACAAGCGGTGGCCCCGGTCCGTATTGGGCCGGGGCCACCGCTCGTAGGCGTTACTTGTCGCGCAGAACCACCCACACCAGCGTCGCCACCGCGACGCCGACGCCGAGCGCGATCCCCAACGGCGGGTTGATGAAGGCGATGTAACTCACCATCGTGAACACCAACACGACCACCAGGACGACCAGCGTCTTGTTCTCGTCGCTCATTTACTGCTCCACGTCTTAGACCGGCATCAAGGAGGCGCCCGCAGCACCCTGCCGTCATGCGAGGTGCGCGCTCCGCTCCTGCAACATGAGTCGCACCCGGCACGCATCGGTGCGGAACCCAGGACCGTCCGAGCCCGGCTGTGCTCGCAGTCTGTTGAGGAAGTGCGGTCCGAACGGCGATGTAAGCCGCCAGAGGCCAAGAGCACCGGATGAGCCACGCCACCGAAACGGCGGGGGGCAATCCTGTGCGAGCTGATCCTGACCAAGCACGCCGCCGCCGGTGTCCGCCGCCTACTTGAGACCGGCCCGAAGTTCGAACATGCGCGCATGGATGCGACGGACCTGAGGCCAGCACTCGATGACGGTTGATACAGACAGCTCAGCCCACGGTCGGCGAGAGTGATATGGGGTGGGCGTGGGGTGCCGATAGCTTTCTCGAAGAAGTGAAGAGGTCAAGCGGCTCTCGCCGCGCGGACTGTAAATCTGCCGGCTCAGCCTTCCCAGGTTCGAATCCTGGCGCCGCCACACTGGGGAAGACCCCCTCCGTCCTGAGGAAACGCAGGACGGAGGGGGTCTCTTCGTGTGCGCGTCCTCTTCGCGTTCGCGGACGGAGACCCCCGGGGCACACTGGCTCCATGCCGTCCCGTCGCAGAGCCTGCCCCGAGTGCCGCCGCGAGATCGCCGTAGTCGCCGGGCGGTACGCGCGCCATGATCCGCCCGGCGCGCGAGGGAGCGGGGAGCTGACCTCGTGTCCGGGGTCGCGCAGGAGGGCCCGACCGGGTGCGGAACAGCCCTCGCTGGACGGTTACGCGGTACCGGAGTTCCCGGGGCAGATGCCCCTCTTCTAGCGCCGTTCCGGTCGGTCCCCAAGCTGTCGGACTACCGGCCCGTCGGAGCCCCTCAGTTGCCTGCCACCGACTTCACCGCCACCGACACCGGCGCGGGACCGCTGATCAGTTCCAGGGTCAGACCGGCCGTCGCGGGAGTGTCCACCAGCTCCGCCAGGACGGCGGCCACGTCGTCGCGCGGGACCGGGCCGCGGCCCGTGCGGGCCTCCAGGCGGACCAGGCCGGTGCCGGCGTCGTCGGTGAGTTGGCCGGGGCGCAGGATCGTCCAGTCCAGCGCGTCCAGGCCGCGTACGTACGCGTCCGCCTCGCCCTTGGCGCGCAGGTACACGTCGAAGACCTCGTCCCCCTCGTGCGCCGGGTCCGCGCCCATGGACGACACGATCACGAAGCGCCGTACGCCCGCGCGGACCGCCGCGTCGGCGAAGAGGATCGCGGCCGCCTTGTCCACCGTCTCCTTGCGCTCCGCCCCGCTGCCAGGACCCGCTCCCGCGGCGAACACCGCCGCGTCCGCGCCCGCCAGCCGCTCCGCGACGTCCTCCACCGAGGCCGACTCCAGATCGAGCACGATCGGTTCGGCGCCCAACTGCCGCAGCTCGTCGGCCTGTTCGGGTTTGCGGATGATCCCCGCCGCCTCGTCCCCGCGCGCCGCGAGCAGCCGTTCGAGGCGCAGCGCGATCTGACCATGACCACCAGCGATGACAATGCGCATGCCTCGACCGTACGCCGGGAGGGCCGCATCCGCCGCACGACTCCACGGCCCCGGCGGTCCGCCCCGGACGCCCTTCCCGCCCCGCACCCCTCCCGTGCACTTCCCGCGCATTCCCCGGGTGCCCCCGCTCTGACACCCCGCCCCCACCCCCGCTCTGCCCCCCGGCCCCGACCCCCGCCCCGGCCCCGACCGCCTCAGGACACCTCGCCCCGCCCCTGCCGGGGCAGCCCCGGTTCCGCCGACGCCGAACCGCAGTACTCCCGCACCGCACTCGTCCGCGCCACCACACGCCCCCGATGCACCACGAGGCGGCTGTACGCCAGCGACAGCGCCCCGGAGAGCCGATCGCCCCGCACGGCAAGCAGTTCGGCCGGGAAACCCGCCTCCACGCGCACCTCGGGCAGTCCCAGGACGGCCCGCGCGGACGCGCTCACCGCGTCGTAGGCCTCCTCGGCGGGCAGTCCGTGGCGTGAGGCCAGCAGGTACGCCGCCTCCAGCGGGTCGCCGCGGCCCACGGGGTTCGACACGTCCCGCAGGGCACCGCTCCCGGCGGCCACCCGCACGCCCGCCGAGCGCAGCAGCCGTACCGGGGGCGTGCCCCGGCGGTCGACGCCTCCGCAGCCGCCCTGCGGGAGGCACACCACCGTCACCCCGTTCGCCGCGAGCCGGTCCGCGGTCCGCGCGGCGGCCTCGGCGGGAAGCCCGGCGAGGCCGCCGCACGGACCCAGGGTCACCCCCGGCCGCAGCCCGCCGGCCATCGCCGCGAACCGGGCCAGGCGGGCCGGATCGGCGGCGTCCGTGTGCAGGTCGACGGGGCAGCCGTGTTCGGAGGCGACCTCCAGGACCGCCTCCACGTACCCCGTGGGGTCGGGGTCGAGATCCGGACAGCCGCCCACCACGGACGCGCCCATCTTCACCGCGTCCCGCAGCACCGCGAGGCCGTCCGCCCCGGCCACCCCGGTCAGCACCCGGGGCATGGCCACCGTCGTCAGCTCGGCCAGCCCGCGCAGCGAACGCCGCGCCTGCAGCACGGCGGTCAGCGCGCCGAGCCCGGCCACGTCGCCCACCCGCACGTGGGCCCGCAGCGCCGTCGCCCCGTGCCCGAGCTGGAGCAGCGCGGCCTCCGCCGTCCGGCGCCGGACGTCCCGGGGGTCGTACGAGACGGGGCCGCCGACGTCGGCGGACAGGGCCGTGTCGGCGTGGGCGTGCGGCTCCGCCGGGGCCGGCAGGAGCAGGTAACCGGTGAGGTCGATCCGGGTGCCGCACGCGCGCGTGCCGTCCGTCGCCAGGCTGCCGGCCGTACCGACCGCCTCGATGCGCCCGCCGCCCAGCCGTACGTCCACGGTCCGCCCGTCGGTGAGCCGTGCGCCGCACAGCAGGAGCGGGGCCGGGCCGGCCGGGCCCGAGGCCGGGAACGGCGACGAGGACGGGGGGCGGGGCGGTGGCTGAGGTCGGCTGTCGGGCATCGCGCTCCCGGGGCTCGGGCTGCGCGCAGGGGGGAAGCGCAGCACACTGAGACAAGATCACGCAGAGTGATTCGAGCCTAGGGCGGCGGCCCGCCCCTCGCGGGGAGGAGCGCAATAGTCGTACCGGCGTGGCCCGCCGTGTGCGCGGTGCGCGCCGGGCGTGCACCGCGTGACCGGTGGGAGGGGTGGTCGAGGGCGGGGGGCCGTGCGCGACGGGGGTCCGAAACGGATTTGGGCGAACGGCCGCGGACCGTGTAATGTCTTCATCGCTCGCCCCAATAGCTCAGTCGGCAGAGCGTCTCCATGGTAAGGAGAAGGTCAACGGTTCGATTCCGTTTTGGGGCTCTGGTGCGTGAGGTTCCCGTCGCGAGGCGGGGCCCGATCGCATCGCAGCGGTGTAGCTCAGTCGGTAGAGCAAGCGGCTCATAATCGCTGTGTCACCGGTTCAAGTCCGGTCACCGCTACAGACAGTAGCCGATTGCGGGGTCGGTCCTTCGATCGGCTACTCTTCTTGCGTTAAATCAGTCTATCCGTTCGTCAAGGAGCACTCACGTGGCTGCCACCGACGTCCGCCCGAAGATCACGCTGGCCTGCGTGGAGTGCAAGGAGCGGAACTACATCACCAAGAAGAACCGGCGTAACAACCCGGACCGTCTTGAGATGAAGAAGCACTGCCCGCGTTGCAACGCGCACACCGCGCACCGCGAAACGCGATAAATCAGGCTCGTACACGAGGCCGTCCCCGCAGTCGGGGGGCGGCCTCGCGTCGTTTCCCTCACCGGCCGACCCGCGGCCGTCGTGTTCACCGCCGGTTCATGACACCAGTGACACCAGTGACACAGTGACACCAGACACAGGAGGTGCCGCGCGCATGGCGCTCGACCAGTCCTTCGTGGGGCGGACCTACCCGCCCACCGAGCCCTACGAAGTGGGCCGGGAGAAGATCCGTGAGTTCGCCGAGGCTGTGGGGGACGCCAATCCGGCGTACACGGACGCGGAGGCCGCCAAGGCGCTCGGCCACCCCGATGTGATCGCCCCGCCCACCTTCGTGTTCGCGATCACCTTCAAGGCCGCCGGGCAGGTCGTCACCGACCCGCAGCTCGGGCTGGACTACAGCCGAGTGGTGCACGGCGACCAGAAGTTCGTCTACAACCGTCCGGTGCGGGCCGGTGACCGGCTCACGGTCACCTCGACCATCGAGTCGGTCAAGTCGCTGGCCGGCAACGACATACTGGACATCCGCGGCGAGGTGCACGACGAGGCCGGCGAGCACGTCGTGACCGCCTGGACCAAGCTGGTGGCCCGCGCGGCCGAGGAGGCGTGAGCAACACCATGACGGCGAAGATCTCCTACGCCGACGTCGAGGTCGGCACCGAGCTGCCCGCGCAGACGTTCCCCGTGACCCGGGCGACCCTCGTCCAGTACGCGGGAGCCTCCGGCGACTTCAACCCCATCCACTGGAACGAGAAGTTCGCCAAGGAGGTCGGTCTGCCCGACGTCATCGCGCACGGCATGTTCACCATGGCCGAGGCGATCCGCGTGGTGACCGACTGGGCCGGGGATCCGGGCGCGGTCGTGGAGTACGGCGTCCGCTTCACCAAGCCGGTCGTCGTCCCGAACGACGAGCGGGGCGCCACCATCGAGGTCAGCGGCAAGGTCGCGGCCAAGCTCGACGGCAACACGGTCCGCGTGGACCTCACGGCGACCAGCGCCGGGCAGAAGGTGCTGGGGATGTCGCGGGCGGTCGTACGGCTGGCCTGACGCGGGGTCGGAGGAAGAAGGCGTGAGGGGCGTTCTCCGTGGGGAGGCGCCCCTCACGTCTCTCCTCGCGCGGGCGGGTCCCGATGCGGGCCCCGGATCCCCCTTGACCTAGTTAGTGATTGAGTACTAACTTTGCGGCATGGTCAGGATGAGCGCAGAGGAGAGGCGTGAGAGCGTCATCCGCGCGGCGACCGCCGAGTTCGCGCGGGGTGGCTACCACGGCACGTCGACCGAGGCGATCGCGAAGCGGGTCGGTGTCTCGCAGCCGTACCTCTTCCGGCTCTTCCCGGGCAAGAAGGCCATCTTCCTGGCGGTGTCGGAGCGTTGCTCCCAGGACGTCACCCGCATGTTCACGGAGGCCGCCGAGGGTCTGGAGGGCGAAGAGGCCCTGCATGCCATGGCGAACGCCTACATGAGGACCATCGCGGAACGGCCCGAGGTGATGCAGATGCAGATGCAGACGTACCTCGCCGTGGCCGCCGCGGAGCAGGAGGGCGACCACGAGTTCGGCGAGTCGGTGCGGGCCGGCTGGCTGCGGCTGTGGGAGACCGTCCACCTCGCCCTGGGGGCCGACGTCAGCGAGACGACGACCTTCATGGCGTACGGCATGCTCATCAACTGCCTGTCGGCCATGGGATTCCCGCCGGGCCACTGGATCTGGGAAGGGGTCTACCCGTCGGCGCGGCCCGTGCGTCCGCCGAGGGCCGACGAATCCGCCGAGGACTGACGGGCGGAGGGCGGCGCGCCGCCGCTTCCCTCCACCCCGTCTTTTTCTGCGCACGAAAGTTAGTCATCAATAACTAACCGGAATCTCCATCTCCTGGGGGAGCGATGTCACAGCAGACCGCGGGCCGCGGATCGGCCGCCTGGGCACTCGTCATCACCAGCGTCGCCGGTTTCATGGCGGCCCTCGACAACCTCGTCGTCACCACCGCCCTGCCCTCCATCCGGGAGGACCTGGGCGGGGCGCTGCACGACCTCGAATGGACCGTGAGCGCCTACACGCTCACCTTCGCCGTCCTGCTGATGTTCGGCGCGGCCCTCGGTGACCGCTTCGGCCGCCGCCGGCTCTTCGTCGCCGGCCTCGCCGTCTTCACCGGGGCGTCCGCCGCCGCGGCCATGGCACCCGGCATCGACTCCCTCATCGCCGCCCGCGCGGTCCAGGGCGCCGGGGCCGCGGTCATGATGCCCCTCACCCTCACCCTGCTGACGGCCGCCGTGCCCGAGGCGCGGCGCGGGACGGCGTACGGCATCTGGGGTGCCGTCAACGGGCTCGCCGTGGCCTCCGGACCGCTCGTCGGCGGCAGTCTCACCGAGCACATCTCCTGGCAGTGGATCTTCTGGCTGAACGTCCCGCTGGGCCTGATCCTCATCCCGCTCGCCCGCCTGCGCCTCGCCGAGTCCCACGGCACCGGCGCCCCGCTCGACCTGCCCGGCACCCTGCTCGCCAGCGGCGGCCTGTTCGGCATCGTCTACGGGCTGGTCCGCGGCCCCGTCGACGGCTGGACCGGCACCGTCGTCCTGGTCGGCCTGTTCGCCGGAGCGGCGCTGCTCGTCGGCTTCGTCCTCTACGGCGTCCGCGCCAAGAACCCCATGCTGCCCATGCGGCTGTTCCGCTCCCGGGCCTTCTCCGGCATCAACGCGGCGAGCCTGCTGATGTTCCTCGGCATGTTCGGCTCGATCTTCCTGCTCAGCCAGTACATGCAGGGCGTGCTCGGCTACTCGCCCACCGAGGCCGGCCTGCGGATGCTGCCCTGGACCGGCATGCCGATGCTCGTCGCCCCGATCGCCGGCATCCTCTCCGACCGCATCGGCGGCCGACCGGTCGTCGCCGCCGGGCTCTTCCTGCAGGCGCTCGGCCTCGGCCACCTGGCCGTGGTGGCGACCGCCGGAGCCTCCTACGCCGTCCAGCTGCCCGCCCTGATCGTCAGTGGCGTCGGCATGGCCCTGTTCTTCGCCCCGGCCTCCAACCTGGTGATGTCCAGCGTCCTTCCGAAGGAACAGGGCATCGCCTCCGGAGCCAACAACGCCCTGCGCGAGGTGGGCGGCGCCCTCGGCGTCGCGATCATGGCGTCGATCTTCTCGGCCCGGGGTGGCTACGAGTCCGCCCGGTCCTTCGTCGACGGCATGCGCCCCGCGCTGATCACCGGCTCCGCGGCGGTCGCCCTCGCGGGCGTCGCCGCCCTGCTCATCCCGGCCCGCGGGCCCGCCGCCCCCGGCCGGCCCGAGGCGGCGCCCGCGCCCGAGCGGGCCCTGGAAACAGCCTCCTGAACGTTCCGGCACCCCGTCCACCAGAAAGGAGCCCGGCCGTGCCCACCCTCCCCTGGACCGTCCCGAACACCCCACCGCCCCACACCGAGGTGCACGTCTTCGCCTCCCGCTTCGAGACCCGCACCCTCTGGGGAGCCCTGCGGTTCTTCTTCAAGACGCCCGGAGTGTGGCGGCAGGTGAGCAGGGCCCCCGGCGCCTACGGGGCGACCCTGAAGGCGCAGCCGCTGCGACGGACCTTCTGGACCCTCTCCGCCTGGGAGTCCCCGAAGGCCCTCGGTGCCTTCGCCCGCTCCGGCCCGCACGGGCCCACGGCCCGGAGCCTCTCCCGGCAGATGCGGGACGCGAAGTTCGTCAGCTGGACGGCGAGGAGCGACGACCTCCCCGTCGACTGGCCCGAGGTCATCCGGCGCCTCAGCTGAAACCCGGACGCACGCGCGCGTGCGAGCCGCCGTGGGCGCACGCGCGGGGACCTGACCGGATCGTCCGCGCACACGGGGACCGGCACCCGCGCACGAGCGCCACCGCCCCCGCCGGCCCGCCCGGCGGGGGCCTTAGTCTTGAGCGCGTGCAGGAACTCCACGACGCCCCCCTCGCCCCGCTGACCACCTTCCGGCTGGGCGGCCCCGCCACCCGCCTGGTCACCGCGACGACCGACGACGAGGTGATCGCCGCCGTCCGCGAGGCCGACGACAGCGGCACGCCCCTGCTGGTCATCGGCGGCGGCTCGAACCTGGTCATCGGCGACAAGGGCTTCGACGGCACCGCACTCGTCATCGCCACCCGGGGCTTCGCCCTGGACGGCACGCGCCTGGAACTCGCGGCCGGAGAGGTGTGGACCGACGCCGTCGCCCGCACCGTGGAGGCGGGCCTGGCCGGCATCGAGTGCCTGGCCGGCATCCCCGGTTCGGCGGGCGCGACCCCGATCCAGAACGTCGGCGCGTACGGCCAGGAGGTCTCCTCCACCGTCACCGAGGTCGTCGCCTACGACCGCCGGGCCCGCGAGACGGTCACCCTCACCAACGAGGAGTGCGCCTTCTCCTACCGCCACAGCCGCTTCAAGGCCGACCCCGAGCGCTACGTCGTCCTGCGCGTCCGCTTCGCCCTGGAGGACGCGGGCGGTCTCTCCGGCCCCGTCCGGTACGCCGAGACGGCCCGCGCCCTCGGCGTCGAGCCGGGCGACCGCGTCCCCCTGCCCACGGCCCGTGAGACGGTCCTGAAGCTCCGCGCCGGCAAGGGCATGGTCCTGGACCCCGAGGACCACGACACCTGGTCGGCCGGCTCCTTCTTCACCAACCCGATCCTCACGGACGAGGAGTTCGCGGCCTTCCGCGCGCGCGTGGAGCAGCGGCTGGGCGCCGACGTCGAGCCCCCCGCGTATCCGGCGGGGGAGGGGCGCACCAAGACCTCCGCCGCCTGGCTGATCGACAGGGCGGGCTTCACCAAGGGCTACGGGACCGGTCCGGCCCGCATCTCCACCAAGCACACCCTCGCCCTGACCAACCGGGGCGACGCGACCACCGAGGACCTGCTGGCGCTCGCCCGCGAGGTCGTCGCCGGCGTGCGCGAGGCCTTCGGCATCACGCTGGTCAACGAGCCGGTGACCGTCGGCGTGAGCCTCTGAGGGCCCCGGCCGGCCCGGCCGCCCGGGCTCAGTAGGCCACGCCCACGCCCTGCTTCACGGTCGCCGGGTCGTCGACCATCGCCAGCATCGCGTGCGCCACATCGGCCCGGCCCACGAAGTTGCCCTTCGCCACGGACCCCCCGACGACCGTCCGGTACACCCCGCTGACCGGCTTGTCCTGGAGGCGGGGCGGCCGTACGACCGTCCAGTCCGTGGCGCTGCGGGCCACTTCCGCCTCCATCTCCCGCAGGTCGGCGTAGACGTCCCGGAACACCGCCGAGACGATCCCGCGCACCCCCCGGTCCAGCAGTCCCGCGCCCTCCGGCTCCGGGCCGACCGGGGCGGCGCTCACCACGAGCAGTCGCCGCGTGGCCTCCGCCTCCATGGCGCCGAGCACGGTCCGGGTCAGCCGGGTCGCCACCCCGGCGTCCTTGCGGCTGCGGGCGCCGAGCCCGGACAGGACGGCGTCCCGGCCCGCGACCGCGGGGCGCACGGCCTCCGGGTCGGTCAGGTCCGCGCGGAACACCTCCAGGGCGTCACCGGTGACGGACAGCCGCGCGGGGTCCCGTACGACCGCCGTGACCCGGTGCCCCGCGGCCAGTGCCTGACGCACGATCTCCTGTCCGACGCCTCCGGTGGCGCCGAAAACGGTGAGGTTCATGGCGTGCTCCCGTCCCTCGACAGGGGGTGGGTGAGTGCTTACTCACCCCTGACCCCTCCAGGGTGGGTAAGCACTCACCCACCCGTCAAGTCCAGGGGGAACGCCCATGACATCCTTGGGGGCCATGCAGCACAGACAGCCCGAGGAGCCGCCGGCCCCGGGGCCCGCCCGGGAACGCATCCTCGACGCCGCCCACCGGCTCATGCTCACCGTGGGCCTCGCCCGCGCCACCACCAAGGAGATCGCCAGGGCGGCGGGCTGCTCCGAGGCCGCGCTCTACAAGCACTTCACCGGCAAGGAGGAGCTGTTCATCCGCGTCCTCGTGGAGCGGCTGCCGCGGCTGAACCCGCTGCTGAGCAGCCTCGCGGCCGAGCCCGGACGGGGCACCCTGGAGGACAACCTCACCGAGATCGCCCGCCAGGCCGCCCTCTTCTACGAGCAGAGCTTCCCGATCGCCGCGTCCCTGTACGCCGAGACCCAGCTCAAGCGCCGGCACGAGGACGCCATGCGGCACATGGAGTCGGGACCGCACCTGCCCATCGAGTCACTGGCGGCGTACCTCCGCGCGGAACGGGACCTGGGCCGCATCTCCCCCGACGCGGACACCTTCGCCGCCGCGTCCCTGCTCCTCGGCGCCTGCGCCCAGCGCGCGTTCGCCTACGACACGTCCGACGCCGGCCGCCCGCCGGTGGACGCCTTCGCGGCACGACTGGCCCGCACCCTCCTGGCCGGCATCGCGCCCTGACCGGGGAGGGACGGCGGCTCACCCCACCGGCGCCGCCAGCCACTCGTCCACGCCCGCCAGCAGCTTCGCCTTCACGTCCTGCGGCGCCGCCGAGCCCCGCACCGACTGCCGGGCCAGCTCCGCCAGCTCGGCGTCCGTGAACCCGTGGTGCAGCCGCGCGATCTCGTACTGCGCCGCCAGCCGCGAGCCGAACAGCAGCGGGTCGTCCGCGCCCAGCGCCAACGGCACGCCCGCCTCGAACAGCGTCCGCAGCGGCACGTCCTCCGGCTTCTCGTACACGCCCAGCGCCACGTTCGACGCCGGGCACACCTCGCACGTCACCTGCCGGTCCGCGAGCCGTCGCAGCAGCCGCGGGTCCTCCGCCGCCCGCACTCCGTGCCCGATCCGGTCCGCCTCCAGGTCGTCCAGGCAGTCCCGCACCGACGCCGGCCCCGTCAGCTCCCCGCCGTGCGGCGCCGACAGCAGGCCGCCCTCGCGCGCGATCGCGAACGCCCGGTCGAAGTCACGGGCCATCCCGCGCCGCTCGTCGTTGGACAGCCCGAACCCGATGACGCCCCGGTCCGCGTACCGCACCGCCAGCCGGGCCAGCGTGCGCGCGTCCAGCGGATGCTTCACCCGGTTGGCGGCCACCAGCACCCGCATCCCGATCCCGGTGTCCCGCATCGCCGCGTCCACCGCGTCCAGGATGATCTCCAGCGCCGGGATCAGCCCGCCCAGCCGGGGCGCGTACGACGTCGGGTCCACCTGGATCTCCAGCCAGCCGGAGCCGTCCCGCAGCTCCTCCTGAGCAGCCTCCCGCACCAGCCGCCGGATGTCCTCGGGCTCCCTGAGGCACGAGCGCGCCGCGTCGTACAGCCGCTGGAAACGGAACCAGCCCCGCTCGTCCGTGGCCCGCAGTCTCGGCGGCTCCCCGCCGGTCAGCGCGTCGGTCAGCGCCTCGGGCAGGCGCACCCCGTACTTGTCGGCCAGCTCCAGCAGGGTGGTGGGCCGCATCGATCCGGTGAAGTGCAGATGAAGATGGGCTTTCGGCAGCTCAGAGACATCACGTACACGCTCCATTCGCCGATCCTGCCGTACGCCCCGGCCGCCCCGGTAGCGTTTTCCCCTTTCGTGGTCTTGCCCGCACAGACGAACGGGGGCGCCCGGGAGGGAACCCGGGCGCCCCCGTTCGCCGGTGCGCGCTCGCGTGAGCGGAACGTCAGTCCCGCGCCTCGGCCAGCAGCTTCTGGATCCGGCTCACACCCTCGACCAGGTCCTCGTCGCCCAGCGCGTACGACAGCCGCAGGTACCCCGGCGTACCGAACGCCTCACCGGGCACCACCGCGACCTCGGCCTCCTCCAGGACGAGCGCGGCCAGCTCCACGGAGTTCCGCGGCCGCTTGCCCCGGATCTCCTTGCCGATCAGCGCCTTCACCGACGGGTAGGCGTAGAAGGCGCCCTCGGGCTCCGGGCAGACCACGCCGTCGATCTCGTTGAGCATCCGCACGATGGTCTTGCGCCGGCGGTCGAAGGCCTCGCGCATCTTCGCCACCGCCTCCAGGTCGCCGGAGACCGCGGCCAGCGCCGCCGCCTGCGCGACGTTCGAGACGTTGGACGTGGCGTGCGACTGGAGGTTGGTCGCGGCCTTCACGACGTCCCTCGGGCCGATGACCCAGCCCACGCGCCAGCCGGTCATCGCGTAGGTCTTCGCCACGCCGTTGACCACGATGCACTTGTCGCGCAGCTCGGGCAGGAGCGCGGGCAGCGACACGGACACCGCGTCGCCGTAGACCAGGTGCTCGTAGATCTCGTCGGTCAGCACCCACAGCCCGTGCTCGGCCGCCCAGCGGCCGATCGCCTCGGTCTCGGCCTCGCCGTAGACCGCGCCGGTCGGGTTCGACGGGGAGACGAACAGGACGACCTTCGTCTTCTCGGTGCGGGCGGCCTCGAGCTGCTCCACGCTCACGCGGTAGCCGGTCGTCTCGTCGGCGACGACCTCGACCGGGACACCGCCGGCCAGCCGGATCGACTCCGGATACGTCGTCCAGTACGGCGCCGGGACGATGACCTCGTCGCCCGGGTCGAGGATCGCGGCGAAGGCCTCGTAGATGGCCTGCTTGCCGCCGTTGGTGACCAGGATCTGGGAGGGGTCGACCTCGTAGCCGGAGTCGCGCAGCGTCTTCGCGGCGATCGCGGCCTTCAGCTCGGGCAGACCGCCGGCCGGCGTGTAGCGGTGGAACTTGGGGTTCTTGCAGGCCTCGATCGCGGCCTCGACGATGTAGTCCGGCGTCGGGAAGTCGGGCTCACCGGCGCCGAAGCCGATCACCGGTCGCCCGGCGGCCTTGAGGGCCTTGGCCTTGGCGTCCACGGCGAGGGTGGCGGACTCGGAGATCGCACCGACTCGGGCGGAGACCCGGCGCTCGGTGGGAGGGGTTGCAGCGCTCATGGGCCCATCGTTCCAGACCGCAAACCCCCGCGGCACGAGGGTTTCACCCACTGAACAGGATCGGGCAAACCCCCGGACATCAGTCCGGATCGACCCGCCGGGGGGCCGCTGGTCAGGGCGATCCTCCGCCGGCCCGCCGGTGCCGCGGCTCCCCGCGGGCACTTTCTGTTCGACGCCCGGCCCGGGACCACGTACACTCTCACCTCGTTGGCCTTCGACGGCCCGCACTCATCCGGGTGTACACCGAGCACCCGGCGGGATGCGGTACGTTGGGGGACACACAAAGGGTCGTAGCTCAATTGGTAGAGCACTGGTCTCCAAAACCAGCGGTTGGGGGTTCAAGTCCCTCCGGCCCTGCTACACACACCTTCGCCAGGATGTGTGCGCATGTACGTACAGCAATGCACCGCCGTGCGGCTCAGACCGGGCGCGGCACGGCCACGACCCGGAATCAGGTGAGGACGAGTGACGGACGCCGTGGGCTCCATCGACATGCCTGATGCCCAGGACGAGGCGCCGGACTCCAAGAAGACCCGCAAGGGCGGCAAGCGCGCCAAGAAGGGCCCGCTGAAGCGCCTCGCGCTCTTCTACCGCCAGATCGTGGCGGAGCTCCGCAAGGTTGTCTGGCCGACCCGCAACCAGCTGACGTCGTACACGACGGCCGTGATCATCTTCGTCGTCATCATGATCGGGCTGGTCACTTTGATCGACTATGGCCTCGGCCACGCCGCCAAGTACGTCTTCGGCTGAGCCGAGAGCGAAGAGCGCCGAGGTACTCGGCGCTCCTTTCGCATGTTCCACCCGTATGTATCCAGGAAGAAGCAGCCACCGTGTCTGACCCGAACGTGAACGACGCCGTTGAGCCTCGCGGCGAGGGGGCCGAGTCCGTCGAGGACGCGCTCGACGCCGTCGTGGGCGCGGACATCGAGGACACCGAGGCCTCCGCGGAGGCCGAGGCTGCCGACACCGCCGAGGACGAGGCCGCCGAGGCCGAGGACGAGGCCGCCGTCGAGGGCGAGGAAGCGGCCGTCGAGGCCGAGGAGGACGACCGCGACCCGGTCGAGAAACTCCGTGAGGAACTGCGGACGCTGCCCGGCGAGTGGTACGTCATCCACACGTACGCGGGTTACGAGAACCGGGTGAAGACCAACCTGGAGCAGCGCGCCGTCTCGCTGAACGTCGAGGACTACATCTTCCAGGCCGAGGTGCCGCAGGAGGAGGTCGTCCAGATCAAGAACGGCGACCGCAAGACGATCAAGCAGAACAAGCTCCCGGGTTACGTCCTGGTCCGCATGGACCTGACGAACGAGTCCTGGGGCGTCGTCCGCAACACCCCCGGCGTCACCGGCTTCGTGGGCAACGCCTACGACCCGTACCCGCTGACCCTGGACGAGATCGTCAAGATGCTCGCCCCGGAGGCCGAGGAGAAGGCCGCCCGCGAGGCCGCCGAGGCCGAGGGCAAGCCGGCTCCGCAGCGCAAGGTCGAGGTCCAGGTGCTGGACTTCGAGGTCGGCGACTCGGTCACCGTCACCGACGGCCCGTTCGCCACGCTCCAGGCGACCATCAACGAGATCAACCCCGACTCCAAGAAGGTCAAGGGCCTGGTGGAGATCTTCGGCCGCGAGACGCCGGTCGAGCTCTCCTTCGACCAGATCCAGAAGAACTGACCCCTCGGGCCAGAACCTCTGGACTCACGCTTCCGCGCAGGTCAGGCAGACGCTCGGGCGTTCGTCTGACCTGCGCGGTTTTTGGCCGCGCATCCATACCCGTTATCGTTGTGCGGTATGCCTGCGTCCGGGTTGTCCCATGACGCGGGCAGGACCCGAATCGAAAGGACCCGGAGAGCCATGCCTCCCAAGAAGAAGAAGGTCACGGGGCTCATCAAGCTCCAGATCCAGGCCGGTGCCGCCAACCCGGCCCCGCCGGTCGGCCCCGCGCTGGGCCAGCACGGCGTCAACATCATGGAGTTCTGCAAGGCCTACAACGCCGCGACCGAGTCGCAGCGCGGTTGGGTCATCCCGGTGGAGATCACGGTCTACGAGGACCGTTCCTTCACCTTCATCACCAAGACCCCGCCGGCCGCCAAGATGATCCTCAAGGCCGCGGGCGTGGAGAAGGGCTCCGGCGAGCCGCACAAGACCAAGGTCGCCAAGATCACCCGCGACCAGGTCCGTGAGATCGCCCAGACCAAGATGCCCGACCTCAACGCCAACGACCTGGACGCCGCCGAGAAGATCATCGCCGGCACCGCCCGTTCCATGGGCGTCACGGTCGAGGGCTGACCTCCACCCCCGTAAGCAAGCAGAAGTGGCAGGGCCTGCTCGGCCCGGACCACGACTCCTAAGAAGCCAACAGGAGCTTTCAGTGAGCAAGCGCAGCAAGTCTCTCCGCGCTGCGGACGCCAAGGTCGACCGGGACAAGCTCTACGCCCCGCTCGAGGCCGTCCGTCTCGCCAAGGAGACCTCCACGACCAAGTTCGACGGCACCGTCGAGGTCGCCTTCCGCCTGGGTGTCGACCCGCGCAAGGCCGACCAGATGGTCCGTGGCACCGTGAACCTCCCGCACGGCACCGGCAAGACCGCCCGGGTCCTGGTCTTCGCGACCGGTGACCGTGCCGAGGCCGCGCGTGCCGCGGGCGCCGACATCGTCGGCGCCGACGAGCTGATCGACGAGGTGTCGAAGGGCCGTCTGGACTTCGACGCCGTCGTCGCCACCCCGGACCTCATGGGCAAGGTCGGCCGCCTCGGCCGTGTGCTCGGTCCCCGTGGTCTGATGCCGAACCCGAAGACCGGCACCGTGACCCCGGACGTCGCCAAGGCTGTCAACGACATCAAGGGCGGCAAGATCGAGTTCCGCGTCGACAAGCACTCGAACCTGCACTTCATCATCGGCAAGGTGTCGTTCGACGACACCAAGCTGGTGGAGAACTACGGCGCCGCGCTGGAGGAGATCCTCCGTCTGAAGCCGTCCGCCGCCAAGGGCCGGTACATCAAGAAGGCCGCCATCACCACCACGATGGGCCCCGGCATCCCGGTCGACCCGAACCGCACCCGCAACCTCCTCGTCGAGGAGGACCCGGCCGCGGTCTGAGCCGGTCGGGCCGGTGCGACCGGTCCGTGCAACCCGTGAACCCGTCCCCACGTCTTCCGAAGGCGTGGGGACGGGTTTTTCGTACGACAGTGTCAGTCGGGTGCGTTACCGTTCACTTGATTCACAGGTACAACAACACCGAAGAAAACCAGGGGTGGGATTCATGGGCATGTCCGCATGGAAGCGCGCGGGTGTCTCCCTGACGGCCGTGGCCGTCGTCGCGGGTGTCGCGGGCTGTCAGGACGGTGACGGGGGCGGGAAGAAGAAGGCGGCCGACTCGTCGGAGTCCCGGGTCCAGACCCAGAACGAGATGACCGAGGTCCTCCAGGCCGCCTTCAAGAACACCTCGGAGGCCAAGTCCTCCAAGGTCCGCATGACCATGTCGATGCCGGCCGGCGTGGAGGGCGGCGGCACCATGGAGCTCTCCGGCGTCCAGGGCTGGGACCCCGCTGTCATGGACGTGACGATGAAGGGCTCGGCGCTCACGGCGGGCGACCCGGACGCGCCCGAGCAGGTCCGCATGATCATGCTGGACAACGCCATGTACATGGACATGGGCGAGAAGCAGGCCGCCGAGATGGACGGCAAGCGCTGGATGAAGATGGACTTCGCCGCCATCGCCGAGGAGTCCGGCGACGCGGAACTGCAGAAGCAGATGACCAGCGGCATGGAGAACATGAACCAGGACCCGGCGCAGCAGCTCGCCCTGCTGCTCGAGTCGCCGAACCTGAAGCACGTCGGCCCGGAGAAGGTCGACGGTGTCCAGACGCAGCACTACAAGGGCACGCTGAGCTTCGAGGAGATGCTCGACGCCAACAAGTCGTTCGACATGCTCTCCGAGAAGGAGCGCGAGGAGCTGACCGCCAACGTCAAGAAGAGCGGTCTGAAGGGCTACGACACCCAGGTCTGGGTCAACGAGGACAACTACCCGGTCAAGATGGTCGTCGGGATGAAGATGCCCCAGGGCACGATGAACATGACGGCCCACTACTCCGACTACGGCGCCAAGGCCGATGTCCAGGCGCCGCCGGCGGGGGAGACCTTCGACCTCATGGAGATGCTGAAGGAGCTGGAGGGCCTGGGGGCCGAGTCCGAGGCCGGTCTCAGCTCCTGACGTCCCCGACGCCTCCGGTGTCTCTACGGCACCCGCTCGGCCGATTTGCCTGACGCCGTTCCGTTCCCGTACTCTTCCACAGAAGCCAAAGACCGCTGGTCGTTGCCGTGCGCTCGCAAGAGGGCGCGGTGGCCGAAGGATCCGCTGAACTGCGGACGACCCGCGCAGGTGACAGTGGAAGAGTTCCCGGAACGCACCGCCGAGCGTGTGCGAGAAACCGGTTGAGCTTCGCCCCGTGCGCCTGCGCCCGGGGCGTTTCGTTTTCCCCAGTCCTCCTTCGGGTCCGCGCGGTCCGAATCACCCGGAAGGAGGCCGAGGCTCTATGGCGAGGCCCGACAAGGCTGCCGCGGTTGCCGAGCTGACGGACAAGTTCCGCAGCTCCAACGCCGCCGTGCTGACCGAGTACCGCGGTCTCACCGTGGCGCAGCTCAAGACGCTGCGTCGTTCGCTCGGTGAGAACGCCCAGTACGCCGTGGTGAAGAACACGCTGACCAAGATTGCGGCCAACGAGGCCGGGATCACGCTGGACGACCAGCTCTTCGCTGGCCCGACGGCGGTCGCCTTCGTCACCGGTGACCCGGTGGAGTCGGCGAAGGGTCTCCGTGACTTCGCCAAGGAGAACCCGAATCTCGTCATCAAGGGCGGTGTCCTCGAGGGCAAGGCCCTCTCCGCCGACGAGATCAAGAAGCTTGCGGACCTCGAGTCCCGCGAGGTTCTGCTGTCCAAGCTGGCCGGTGCCTTCAAGGCGAAGCAGTCCCAGGCTGCCTCCGTCTTCCAGGCGCTGCCGTCGAAGCTCGTCCGCACCGTGGACGCGCTCCGCGCCAAGCAGGACGAGCAGGGCGGTGCCGAGTAATTCGGCTCGCTTTCTGATCCGCGCCGCCTAGCGGCGGGGGTCGCAGCGGGCCCGACGTACGCCCGCCTTACCCAGTACATCCGGCACCTGCCGATTTAGTGGAAGGACCGCCATCATGGCGAAGCTCACCCAGGACGAGCTGCTGGCCCAGTTCGAGGAGATGACCCTCATCGAGCTCTCCGAGTTCGTGAAGGCCTTCGAGGAGAAGTTCGACGTCACCGCCGCCGCGGCCGCCCCGGTCGTCGTCGCCGGTGGTGCCGCTGGTGGCGCCGCCGCCGAGGCCGTCGAGGAGAAGGACGAGTTCGACGTCATCCTCACCGGCGCCGGCGACAAGAAGATCCAGGTCATCAAGGTCGTGCGCGAGCTCACCTCCCTGGGCCTCAAGGAGGCCAAGGACCTGGTCGACGGCACCCCGAAGCCGGTCCTCGAGAAGGTCAACAAGGAAGCCGCCGACAAGGCCGCCGAGGCCCTCAAGGGCGCCGGCGCCTCCGTCGAGGTCAAGTAAGACCTTCCGGGTCCGCCAGGATCCACCGCACGTCCTCCAGGGCGTGTAACGCGTAAGCGCCGAGGAGCGATCATCCATCCGGGTGGTCGCTCCTCGGCGTATCCGGGGCCCGGCGGCGGCTGCCTTGCTCCCGGGACGGCGGGGGGTATGGTGATCTTCGTTGTGCCTCCCCGGGCCGCGGGGGTCCACCTGGTGACAGGCGGTTCGGGCAAGAGGGGCCTTGACGAACCGCACGCGGCGCGCAATTCTCAGGACGCGTCGTCACAAGGATCCGAATCCGAGGCATGGATCGACGGCAAAGAGGGCAGTATCACCGTGCGTTGAGGGCAGCGCCTTGTCGCAGGAGTTGAGAGCAACGAGGGCCTACACCGGTCTCGTAAAACCGCACTGGACATCAGTGTGCCAAGTGGCTACACTGTCCCTTTGCGCTGCCTGTTAGCTGTCCCCTGCCCGTCACCAGGGGCATTCCCCCGCTCGAGCACGGACGACTAGATCATCTCCGACCTGGGATATCCGTCTCTGTGCACAGTGGGGGGCCGGTACGCGCGTAGTGAGTCCGAGCCCTCGGAAGGACCCCCTCTTGGCCGCCTCGCGCAACGCCTCGACCGCGAATACGAACAACGGCGCCAGCACCGCCCCGCTGCGCATCTCCTTTGCAAAGATCAAGGAGCCTCTCGAGGTTCCGAACCTGCTCGCGCTGCAGACCGAGAGCTTCGACTGGCTGCTCGGCAACACGGCCTGGCAGAGTCGGGTCGAGGAGGCTCTCGAGAACGGTCAGGACGTCCCCACCAAGTCCGGTCTGGAGGAGATCTTCGAGGAGATCTCCCCGATCGAGGACTTCTCCGGGTCGATGTCGCTGACTTTCCGCGACCACCGCTTCGAGCCGCCGAAGAACTCCATCGACGAGTGCAAGGAGCGCGACTTCACGTACGCCGCGCCGCTCTTCGTCACCGCCGAGTTCACCAACAACGAGACCGGCGAGATCAAGTCCCAGACCGTCTTCATGGGCGACTTCCCGCTCATGACGAACAAGGGCACCTTCGTCATCAACGGCACCGAGCGTGTCGTGGTGTCGCAGCTGGTCCGTTCGCCGGGCGTCTACTTCGACTCCTCCATCGACAAGACCTCCGACAAGGACATCTTCTCCGCCAAGATCATCCCGTCCCGGGGTGCCTGGCTGGAGATGGAGATCGACAAGCGCGACATGGTCGGTGTCCGCATCGACCGCAAGCGCAAGCAGTCCGTCACCGTCCTCCTGAAGGCGCTCGGCTGGACCACCGAGCAGATCCTCGAGGAGTTCGGCGAGTACGAGTCCATGCGCGCCACCCTGGAGAAGGACCACACCCAGGGCCAGGACGACGCGCTGCTCGACATCTACCGCAAGCTGCGCCCGGGCGAGCCCCCCACGCGTGAGGCCGCGCAGACGCTGCTCGAGAACCTCTACTTCAACCCCAAGCGCTACGACCTGGCCAAGGTCGGCCGCTACAAGGTCAACAAGAAGCTGGGTGCGGACGCCCCGCTGGACGCGGGCATCCTGACCGTCGAGGACATCATCTCGACGATCAAGTACCTGGTGAAGCTGCACGCGGGCGAGACCGAGACGGTCGGCGACAGCGGTCAGACGATCGTCGTCGAGACCGACGACATCGACCACTTCGGCAACCGCCGCCTGCGCAGCGTCGGCGAGCTCATCCAGAACCAGGTCCGCACGGGTCTGGCGCGCATGGAGCGCGTCGTGCGCGAGCGCATGACCACCCAGGACGTCGAGGCGATCACGCCGCAGACCCTGATCAACATCCGGCCGGTCGTCGCCTCCATCAAGGAGTTCTTCGGCACCAGCCAGCTGTCCCAGTTCATGGACCAGAACAACCCGCTGTCCGGGCTGACGCACAAGCGTCGTCTGTCCGCGCTCGGCCCGGGTGGTCTCTCCCGTGAGCGGGCCGGCTTCGAGGTCCGTGACGTGCACCCCTCGCACTACGGCCGCATGTGCCCGATCGAGACCCCCGAAGGCCCGAACATCGGTCTGATCGGCTCGCTCGCCACCTACGGCCGGGTCAACGCGTTCGGTTTCGTCGAGACCCCCTACCGCAAGGTCGTCGACGGCCAGGTCACCGACGAGGTGAACTACCTGACCGCCGACGAGGAGGACCGCTTCGTCATCGCGCAGGCCAACGCGCCGCTGACGGACGACCTCCGCTTCGCCGAGGCCCGCGTGCTGGTCCGCCGCAAGGGCGGCGAGGTCGACTACGTCGGCCCCGAGGACGTGGACTACATGGACGTCTCGCCGCGCCAGATGGTGTCGGTCGCGACCGCCATGATCCCCTTCCTCGAGCACGACGACGCCAACCGTGCCCTCATGGGCGCGAACATGATGCGTCAGGCCGTGCCGCTGATTAAGTCCGAGTCCCCGCTCGTCGGCACCGGCATGGAGTACCGCTCCGCCGTCGACGCCGGCGACGTGGTCAAGGCCGAGAAGGCGGGTGTGGTCCAGGAGGTCTCCGCGGACTACATCACCACCGCCAACGACGACGGCACGTACATCACGTACCGCCTGGCCAAGTTCGCCCGCTCCAACCAGGGCACCTCGGTCAACCAGAAGGTCATCGTCAACGAGGGCGACCGCGTCGTCGAGGGCCAGGTCCTCGCCGACGGCCCGGCCACCCAGAACGGCGAGATGGCGCTCGGCAAGAACCTGCTCGTGGCGTTCATGCCGTGGGAGGGTCACAACTACGAGGACGCGATCATCCTGTCGCAGCGCCTCGTGCAGGACGACGTCCTCTCCTCGATCCACATCGAGGAGCACGAGGTCGACGCCCGTGACACCAAGCTCGGCCCCGAGGAGATCACCCGGGACATCCCGAACGTCTCCGAGGAGGTCCTCGCCGACCTCGACGAGCGCGGCATCATCCGCATCGGTGCCGAGGTCATCGCCGGTGACATCCTCGTCGGCAAGGTCACCCCGAAGGGTGAGACCGAGCTGACGCCCGAGGAGCGCCTGCTGCGCGCGATCTTCGGTGAGAAGGCGCGTGAGGTCCGTGACACCTCGCTGAAGGTGCCGCACGGCGAGACCGGCAAGGTCATCGGCGTGCGCGTCTTCGACCGCGAGGAGGGCGACGAGCTTCCCCCCGGTGTCAACCAGCTGGTGCGCGTCTACGTCGCGCAGAAGCGCAAGATCACCGACGGTGACAAGCTCGCCGGCCGCCACGGCAACAAGGGCGTCATCTCCAAGATCCTGCCCATCGAGGACATGCCGTTCCTCGAGGACGGGACCCCGGTCGACATCATCCTCAACCCGCTGGGCGTGCCGTCCCGAATGAACCCGGGACAGGTCCTGGAGATCCACCTCGGCTGGCTCGCCAGCCAGGGCTGGGACGTCTCCGGCCTCGCGGACGAGTGGGCCCAGCGCCTCCAGAACATCGGCGCGGACCGGGTCGAGCCCCGCACCAACGTGGCCACCCCGGTCTTCGACGGCGCCCGCGAGGACGAGCTCGCCGGTCTGCTGGAGCACACCATCCCGAACCGCGACGGCGACCGCATGGTCCTCCCGTCCGGCAAGGCGCGGCTGTTCGACGGCCGCTCGGGTGAGCCGTTCCCGGACCCGATCTCGGTCGGCTACATGTACATCCTGAAGCTGCACCACCTGGTCGACGACAAGCTGCACGCCCGCTCGACCGGTCCGTACTCCATGATCACCCAGCAGCCGCTGGGCGGTAAGGCTCAGTTCGGTGGCCAGCGGTTCGGCGAGATGGAGGTGTGGGCACTCGAGGCGTACGGCGCCGCCTACGCGCTCCAGGAGCTGCTGACCATCAAGTCCGACGACGTCACCGGCCGCGTGAAGGTCTACGAGGCCATCGTCAAGGGCGAGAACATCCCCGAGCCCGGCATCCCCGAGTCCTTCAAGGTGCTCATCAAGGAGATGCAGTCCCTGTGCCTGAACGTGGAGGTGCTGTCCAGCGACGGTATGTCCATCGAGATGCGTGACACCGACGAGGACGTCTTCCGCGCTGCGGAGGAGCTCGGCATCGACCTGTCCCGGCGCGAGCCGAGCAGCGTCGAAGAGGTCTGACGGGAGTCCGGCGGACCGTGAACCACCACGGTCCGCCGGCCCCAGGACCCCCGTTTCAGACCCCAAGACTTACGACCCTGAGAGGGATTGACGCATAGTGCTCGACGTCAACTTCTTCGACGAGCTCCGGATCGGCCTGGCCACCGCTGACGACATCCGTCAGTGGAGCCACGGCGAGGTCAAGAAGCCCGAGACCATCAACTACCGCACCCTCAAGCCCGAGAAGGACGGACTCTTCTGCGAGAAGATCTTCGGTCCGACCCGGGACTGGGAGTGCTACTGCGGCAAGTACAAGCGCGTCCGCTTCAAGGGCATCATCTGTGAGCGCTGTGGCGTCGAGGTCACGCGCGCCAAGGTGCGCCGCGAGCGGATGGGCCACATCGAGCTGGCCGCGCCCGTCACGCACATCTGGTACTTCAAGGGCGTCCCGTCGCGCCTCGGGTACCTGCTCGACCTCGCTCCGAAGGACCTGGAGAAGGTCATCTACTTCGCGGCGTACATGATCACGTACGTCGACGAGGAGCGCCGTACCCGCGACCTGCCCTCGCTGGAGGCCCACGTCTCCGTCGAGCGCCAGCAGATCGAGAACCGCCGCGACGCCGACCTCGAGGCCCGCGCCAAGAAGCTCGAGACGGACCTCGCCGAGCTCGAGGCCGAGGGTGCCAAGGCCGACGTGCGCCGCAAGGTGCGCGAGGGCGCCGAGCGCGAGATGAAGCAGCTGCGCGACCGCGCGCAGCGCGAGATCGACCGCCTCGACGAGGTGTGGAACCGGTTCAAGAACCTCAAGGTCCAGGACCTCGAGGGCGACGAGCTGCTCTACCGCGAGCTGCGCGACCGCTTCGGCACGTACTTCGACGGCTCGATGGGTGCCGCGGCGCTGCAGAAGCGCCTGGAGTCCTTCGACCTCGAGGAGGAGGCCGAGAAGCTCCGCGAGATCATCCGCACCGGCAAGGGCCAGAAGAAGACCCGTGCGCTCAAGCGCCTGAAGGTCGTCTCCGCGTTCCTGCAGACCTCCAACAGCCCCAAGGGCATGGTGCTGGACTGCGTGCCGGTCATCCCGCCGGACCTGCGTCCGATGGTGCAGCTGGACGGTGGCCGCTTCGCGACCTCCGACCTGAACGACCTGTACCGCCGTGTCATCAACCGCAACAACCGCCTGAAGCGGCTTCTCGACCTCGGCGCGCCCGAGATCATCGTGAACAACGAGAAGCGCATGCTCCAGGAGGCCGTGGACGCCCTCTTCGACAACGGTCGTCGTGGTCGCCCGGTGACCGGTCCCGGCAACCGCCCGCTGAAGTCCCTCAGCGACATGCTGAAGGGCAAGCAGGGTCGTTTTCGTCAGAACCTGCTCGGCAAGCGAGTCGACTACTCGGCGCGTTCCGTCATCGTCGTCGGCCCGCAGCTGAAGCTGCACCAGTGCGGTCTGCCCAAGGCCATGGCGCTGGAGCTCTTCAAGCCGTTCGTGATGAAGCGCCTGGTCGACCTGAACCACGCGCAGAACATCAAGAGCGCCAAGCGCATGGTCGAGCGCGGCCGCACGGTCGTGTACGACGTGCTCGAAGAGGTCATCGCCGAGCACCCGGTCCTGCTGAACCGTGCTCCCACCCTGCACCGCCTCGGCATCCAGGCCTTCGAGCCGCAGCTGGTCGAGGGCAAGGCCATCCAGATCCACCCGCTCGTCTGCACCGCGTTCAACGCGGACTTCGACGGTGACCAGATGGCCGTGCACCTGCCGCTGTCCGCGGAGGCGCAGGCCGAGGCCCGCATCCTGATGCTGTCCTCGAACAACATCCTCAAGCCGGCCGACGGCCGTCCGGTGACGATGCCGACCCAGGACATGGTCCTCGGTCTGTTCTTCCTCACCACCGACGGCGAGATGCGCGACCTCAAGGGCGAGGGCCGTTCCTTCGCCTCGGTCGCGGAGGCGATCATGGCCTTCGACGCGGGCGAGCTGTCGCTCCAGTCGAAGATCGACATCCGCTTCCCGGTCGGCACCATCCCGCCGCGCGGCTGGACCCCGCCGGCGCGCGAGGAGGGCGAGCCCGAGTGGCAGCAGGGTGACAGCTTCCGGCTGAACACCACCCTGGGCCGTGCGCTCTTCAACGAGCTGCTGCCCGAGGACTACCCGTTCGTCGACTACGAGGTCGGCAAGAAGCAGCTCTCCGAGATCGTCAACGACCTCGCCGAGCGCTACCCGAAGGTCATCGTGGCGGCGACGCTCGACAACCTGAAGGCGTCCGGCTTCTACTGGGCCACCCGTTCCGGCGTCACCGTCGCCATCTCCGACGTCGTCGTGCCCGAGGCGAAGAAGGAGATCGTCCGCGGCTACGAGGCGCAGGACGAGAAGGTCCAGAAGCAGTACGAGCGCGGTCTGATCACCAAGGACGAGCGCACGCAGGAGCTCATCGCGATCTGGACCAAGGCGACCAACGAGGTCGCCGAGGCGATGAACGACAACTTCCCGAAGACCAACCCGATCTTCATGATGGTGAACTCGGGTGCACGAGGCAACATGATGCAGATGCGTCAGATCGCCGGTATGCGTGGTCTGGTGTCGAACGCGAAGAACGAGACGATCCCGCGTCCGATCAAGGCGTCGTTCCGTGAGGGCCTGTCCGTGCTGGAGTACTTCATCTCCACGCACGGTGCCCGTAAGGGTCTGGCGGACACCGCCCTGCGTACCGCCGACTCGGGTTACCTCACCCGTCGTCTGGTCGACGTCTCCCAGGACGTCATCATCCGCGAGGAGGACTGCGGCACCGACCGCGGTCTGCGCCTGAAGATCGCCGACCGCGGCGCCGACGGCGTGCTGCGCAAGACGGACGACGTCGAGACGTCCGTGTACGCGCGCTGCCTCGCCGAGGACATCGTGGTCGACGGCTCGGTGCTGGCCCCGGCCGGCACCGACCTGGGCGACGTGCTCATCGAGGAGCTCGTGTCGCGCGGCGTCGAGGAGGTCAAGACCCGCTCGGTCCTGACCTGCGAGTCCGCCGTCGGCACCTGCGCGATGTGCTACGGCCGTTCGCTGGCCACCGGCAAGCTGGTCGACATCGGTGAGGCGGTCGGCATCATCGCCGCCCAGTCCATCGGTGAGCCCGGTACCCAGCTGACGATGCGTACCTTCCACACCGGTGGTGTGGCCGGTGACGACATCACCCAGGGTCTGCCGCGTGTCGTCGAGCTCTTCGAGGCCCGTACCCCGAAGGGTGTCGCCCCGATCTCCGAGGCCTCCGGCCGGGTGCGGATCGAGGAGACCGAGAAGACCAAGAAGATCGTCATCACGCCGGACGACGGCAGCGACGAGACGGCCTACCCGATCTCGAAGCGTGCCCGTCTCCTGGTCAGCGAGGGCGAGCACGTCGAGGTGGGCCAGAAGCTCACCGTGGGTGCCACCAACCCGCACGACGTGCTGCGCATCCTGGGCCAGCGCGCCGTCCAGGTCCACCTGGTCGGCGAGGTCCAGAAGGTGTACAACTCGCAGGGCGTGTCGATCCACGACAAGCACATCGAGATCATCATCCGGCAGATGCTGCGCCGCGTGACGATCATCGAGTCCGGCGACGCCGAGCTGCTGCCCGGCGAGCTGGTCGAGCGCTCGAAGTTCGAGACCGAGAACCGTCGTGTGGTCCAGGAGGGCGGTCACCCGGCCTCCGGTCGTCCGCAGCTGATGGGTATCACCAAGGCCTCGCTGGCGACGGAGTCCTGGCTGTCGGCCGCCTCCTTCCAGGAGACGACCCGAGTCCTGACGGACGCGGCGATCAACGCCAAGTCCGACAGCCTCATCGGCCTCAAGGAGAACGTCATCATCGGTAAGCTCATCCCGGCCGGTACGGGCCTGTCCCGCTACCGCAACATCCGGGTCGAGCCGACCGAGGAGGCCAAGGCCGCGATGTACTCGGCCGTCGGCTACGACGACATCGACTACTCGCCGTTCGGCGCGGGCTCCGGCCAGGCCGTTCCGCTGGAGGACTACGACTACGGTCCGTACAACCAGTAAGCGAGCCGCTTGAGACCGAGGGGCGGTCACTCCGTACGGGGTGACCGCCCCTCGGCGTTCCCCGGGGGCGTCCGCCGTATCCGTTCCGTCGGTATCGGTGCGGGAACGCCCGCTCCGGCGCATCATGAAGGGACCCGGCGTTACGGGGGAGGTGGTGCTCGGTGTCGCATTCGTCGTTTCCGCAGTGGCAGCCCTGGCAGCAGGGCCAGGGCGTACCGCAGCCGTGGGGCGGGCAGAACGCGCCCTCGATGCTGGCCTCGCACGCCGACCGGGAGCGGGCCGTGGACGTCCTCAGAGCCGGGTACGGCGAGGGGCGCATGGAGCACCAGGAGTTCGAGCGGCGCGTCGCACGGGCGTACGCGGCCCGTACCGTGGGGGAGCTGGCGCTGCTGGTGGCCGACCTGCCGCAGGGGCCCGTACCGCAGACGGCAGGGTTTCCCGCCGCCGTGCCACCGGCGTTCCTGGCCCGCCCGAGGACCAACGAGAAGGCGATCGGGTCCGCGGTGTGCGGGTTGCTCTGTCTGGTCACCGCCGGGCTGACCGGCATTCCGGCCGTGGTGCTGGGGCACGCGGCGCGCTCGGAGATCCGGCGGTCCGGGGAGGCCGGCGACGGGCTGGCCCTGACCGGACTGGTGCTCGGATGGCTGTCCACGGCCGGCTGGGCGCTCGTCGTGCTCCTCGTGATCGCGGTGGGCGTCACGGCCGGCGGGCAGTAGGGCCGTATGGCGGTCGTACGAGCGGTCGGGAAGGGCGCGCGGAGGCCGCGCCCCGGCCGCGCGCCGGCGATGTCAAGATCATTGGTGCCGGTGGGGCTTGACAGGCGCGCGCGACGTTGCGGGCACGGCCCATTTGTTTTGACCGCAGCGAATGCGATAGGTACGCTCAGACCTTGTGCCTGGGGTGTGCCCTGGCCTTCGTGCGTGCCATCACACCGCACCGGAGGCCGAGAACGGCCACCGCAATCTGCGCTTCTTTCTGCCTTGCGGCGGGAGTCCGCGGGATTCGACACACCCGACCGCGTGGGTCGGCGACGTTCCAGGTTAGCTGTACCCATCGGCACACAGAAACCGGAGAAGTAGTGCCTACGATCCAGCAGCTGGTCCGCAAGGGCCGGCAGGACAAGGTCGAGAAGAACAAGACGCCCGCACTCGAGGGTTCCCCTCAGCGTCGCGGCGTCTGCACGCGTGTGTTCACGACCACCCCGAAGAAGCCGAACTCGGCCCTGCGTAAGGTCGCGCGTGTGCGTCTGACCAGCGGCATCGAGGTCACCGCTTACATTCCGGGTGAGGGACACAACCTGCAGGAGCACTCCATCGTGCTCGTGCGCGGCGGCCGTGTGAAGGACCTGCCGGGTGTTCGCTACAAGATCATCCGCGGTTCGCTCGACACCCAGGGTGTCAAGAACCGCAAGCAGGCTCGCAGCCGTTACGGCGCCAAGAAGGAGAAGTAAGAATGCCTCGTAAGGGCCCCGCCCCGAAGCGTCCGGTCATCATCGACCCGGTCTACGGCTCTCCTCTGGTGACCTCCCTGATCAACAAGGTGCTGCTGAACGGCAAGCGCTCCACCGCCGAGCGCATCGTCTACGGCGCCATGGAGGGCCTGCGCGAGAAGACCGGCAACGACCCGGTCATCACGCTGAAGCGCGCTCTCGAGAACATCAAGCCGACCCTCGAGGTCAAGTCCCGCCGTGTCGGTGGCGCCACCTACCAGGTCCCGGTCGAGGTCAAGCCCGGCCGTGCCAACACGCTGGCGCTGCGCTGGCTGGTCGGTTACTCCCGCGCCCGTCGCGAGAAGACCATGACCGAGCGTCTGCTCAACGAGCTCCTCGACGCCAGCAACGGCCTCGGCGCCGCTGTGAAGAAGCGCGAGGACACGCACAAGATGGCCGAGTCCAACAAGGCCTTCGCGCACTACCGCTGGTAGTCGCAGACCCCATCGAGACCGAGAGAAGACTGAAGCCTTATGGCTACCACTTCGCTTGACCTGGCCAGGGTCCGCAACATCGGGATCATGGCCCACATCGACGCGGGCAAGACGACCACCACCGAGCGGATCCTGTTCTACACCGGCGTCTCCTACAAGATCGGTGAGGTCCACGAGGGCGCTGCCACCATGGACTGGATGGAGCAGGAGCAGGAGCGTGGCATCACGATCACCTCTGCTGCCACCACCTGTCACTGGCCGCTGGAAGACGTCGACCACACCATCAACATCATCGACACGCCGGGCCACGTCGACTTCACCGTCGAGGTGGAGCGTTCCCTGCGCGTGCTCGACGGTGCCGTGACGGTGTTCGACGGCGTCGCCGGCGTTGAGCCCCAGTCCGAGACGGTGTGGCGTCAGGCGGACCGCTACGGCGTTCCGCGTATCTGCTTCGTCAACAAGCTCGACCGCACCGGCGCCGAGTTCCACCGCTGCGTCGACATGATCAGCGACCGCCTGGGTGCGCAGCCGCTCGTCATGCAGCTGCCGATCGGTGCCGAGGCCGACTTCAAGGGCGTCGTCGACCTGGTGACGATGAAGGCCTTCGTGTGGTCCGCCGAGGCCACCAAGGGCGAGATGTACGACGTCGTCGACATCCCGGCCACGCACACCGAGGCCGCCGAGGAGTGGCGCGGCAAGCTGCTCGAGGCCGTCGCGGAGAACGACGAGGAGCTGATGGAGCTGTACCTGGAGGGCGAGGAGCCCTCCGCGGAGCAGCTGCACGCGGCCATCCGTCGGATCACCATCGCGTCCGGCAAGGGCGGCGGCACCACCGTCACCCCCGTGTTCTGCGGCACCGCGTTCAAGAACAAGGGCGTCCAGCCCCTGCTCGACGCGGTCGTGCGCTACCTGCCCTCCCCGCTCGACGTCGAGGCCATCGAGGGCCACGACCCGAAGGACGCGGAGAAGGCCGTCTCGCGCAAGCCGTCGGACGAGGAGCCGCTCGCCGCGCTCGCGTTCAAGATCATGAGCGACCCGCACCTCGGCAAGCTCACCTTCGTCCGCGTGTACTCCGGCCGCATGGACTCCGGCACCCAGGTGCTGAACTCCGTGAAGGGCAAGAAGGAGCGCATCGGCAAGATCTACCGCATGCACGCCAACAAGCGTGAGGAGATCGAGTCGGTGGGCGCCGGCGACATCGTCGCCGTCATGGGCCTGAAGCAGACCACCACCGGTGAGACGCTGTCCGACGACAAGAACCCGGTGATCCTGGAGTCCATGGACTTCCCGGCGCCGGTCATCCAGGTCGCCATCGAGCCCAAGTCGAAGGGCGACCAGGAGAAGCTCGGCGTCGCGATCCAGCGCCTGGCCGAGGAGGACCCGTCCTTCCAGGTCCACTCGGACGAGGAGACCGGCCAGACCATCATCGGCGGTATGGGCGAGCTGCACCTCGAGGTGCTGGTCGACCGCATGCGCCGTGAGTTCAAGGTCGAGGCCAACGTCGGCAAGCCGCAGGTCGCGTACCGCGAGACCATCCGCAAGTCGGTCGAGAAGGTCGAGTTCACCCACAAGAAGCAGACGGGTGGTACCGGCCAGTTCGCCCGCGTCATCATCGCGATCGAGCCGATCGAGGGCGGCGACGCCTCGTACGAGTTCGTCAACAAGGTGACCGGTGGCCGCGTGCCGAAGGAGTACATTCCTTCGGTCGACGCCGGTGCGCAGGAGGCCATGCAGTTCGGCATCCTCGCCGGCTACGAGATGACCGGCGTCCGCGTGACGCTGCTCGACGGTGCCTACCACGAGGTCGACTCCTCCGAGCTCGCGTTCAAGATCGCCGGTTCGCAGGCCTTCAAGGAGGCCGCGCGCAAGGCTTCGCCCGTGCTCCTCGAGCCGATGATGGCCGTCGAGGTCACCACGCCCGAGGACTACATGGGTGAGGTCATCGGCGACATCAACTCCCGCCGTGGCCAGATCCAGGCCATGGAGGAGCGGGCGGGTGCCCGCGTCGTGAAGGGCCTCGTGCCCCTGTCGGAGATGTTCGGCTACGTCGGAGACCTCCGCAGCAAGACGTCGGGTCGCGCAAGCTACTCGATGCAGTTCGACTCCTACGCCGAGGTTCCCCGGAACGTCGCCGAGGAGATCATCGCGAAGGCCAAGGGCGAGTAACGGACTCCGTTTAACGGACCCCGTTCCCACGCTTTAGGCTTGACCCCGGAGCCTGCAAGGGGTGTTCCGCCGCCACCGCGGCGGAACGCCCCGGGCCCGGGTTTCCCAGCAAAGATCACCTGGCGCCGATGAGTAAGGCGTACAGAACCACTCCACAGGAGGACCCCAGTGGCGAAGGCGAAGTTCGAGCGGACTAAGCCGCACGTCAACATCGGCACCATCGGTCACATCGACCACGGTAAGACGACCCTCACGGCCGCCATTACCAAGGTGCTGCACGACGCGTACCCGGACCTGAACGAGGCCTCGGCGTTCGACCAGATCGACAAGGCTCCCGAAGAGCGCCAGCGCGGTATCACCATCTCCATCGCGCACGTCGAGTACCAGACCGAGACGCGTCACTACGCCCACGTCGACTGCCCCGGTCACGCGGACTACATCAAGAACATGATCACGGGTGCGGCGCAGATGGACGGCGCCATCCTCGTGGTCGCCGCCACCGACGGCCCGATGCCGCAGACCAAGGAGCACGTGCTCCTGGCCCGCCAGGTCGGCGTTCCGTACATCGTCGTCGCCCTGAACAAGGCCGACATGGTGGACGACGAGGAGATCCTGGAGCTCGTCGAGCTCGAGGTCCGTGAGCTCCTCTCCGAGTACGAGTTCCCGGGCGACGACGTTCCGGTCGTCAAGGTCTCCGCCCTCAAGGCCCTCGAGGGCGACGAGGAGTGGGGCAAGTCCGTCCTCGAGCTGATGAAGGCCGTGGACGAGTCCATCCCGGAGCCCGAGCGTGACGTCGACAAGCCGTTCCTGATGCCGATCGAGGACGTCTTCACCATCACCGGTCGCGGTACGGTCGTCACCGGCCGCATCGAGCGTGGTGTCCTCAAGGTCAACGAGACCGTCGACATCATCGGCATCAAGCCGGAGAAGACCTCCACCACGGTCACCGGCATCGAGATGTTCCGCAAGCTGCTCGACGAGGGCCAGGCCGGTGAGAACGTCGGTCTGCTGCTCCGCGGCATCAAGCGCGAGGACGTCGAGCGCGGCCAGGTCATCATCAAGCCGGGCTCGGTCACCCCGCACACCGAGTTCGAGGCCCAGGCCTACATCCTGTCGAAGGACGAGGGTGGCCGCCACACCCCGTTCTTCAACAACTACCGCCCGCAGTTCTACTTCCGCACGACGGACGTGACCGGCGTCGTGACCCTCCCCGAGGGCACCGAGATGGTCATGCCGGGTGACAACACCGAGATGAAGGTGGAGCTCATCCAGCCCGTCGCCATGGAGGAGGGCCTGAAGTTCGCCATCCGTGAGGGTGGCCGGACCGTGGGCGCCGGCCAGGTCACCAAGATCAACAAGTGAGCTTGCTGATCTGACCTGGTAGCTCCTGCTGCGAGCACCTGGGAGGGCCCGCACGACTTCGGTCGTGCGGGCCCTTCCGCTGTGCGGGCGGGGACGGGCCCGCTCCGGGGCCGACGTCAACTCCGGGGCCATGGGTATCGCTCGATCGCGCGAAGGATGGGGTATATGCGGGCGGCACATGCCGTTCCGCCCATAGCTTCGCCCCATGGTCAGCTCATCCCACGAGGCCCTGCACCGGATCTTCCAGAAGGACCCGGGCCTCTTCTCCCGCGCCGCCAGAAACCTGGGCGTCGCCTTCCCCCACCCCTCTCCAGCTCCGAGCTCTCCACCGACCTCACGGAGACCCAGCCACTGGAGCGCCGGGTGGACACGCTCCTGCGTCTGGAGACCGAGGACGGCAGCTTCCTCCTCGCGGTCGAATCACAGGGGGAGCCGGATTCGCGCAAGCCCGCGAGCTGGGCCTACTACCTCTCGTACGTGTACGCCAAGTACCGCGTTCCGCCGGTACTCCTCGTCGTCTGCGCGGACCGGGGGACGGCCGCCTGGGCGGCCCGGCAGGTCGACATCGGCCCGCGGCAGTGGCCCTCGCTCACGCTGCGGCCCCTGGTCCTGGGCCCCGACGACCTGCCGGTGATCGACAGCCCGGCCGAGGCCGCCCGCGACATCCCGCTCACGGTCCTGTCCGCGGCGCTGCACCGCCGTGACCCGGACGCCGGTGCCATACTGAACGCGCTGGCAAAGGCACTGAAAGGCCTGTCGGCCGACGACGGGGACACCGCGGACACCTTCATCGAACTCACGGAACAAGGCCTCGGCGCGACGCCGGCCGCAGATCTCCGGAGGCATCTCATGGCCGTCGATCTCTCGTTCTTCCAGTCGCAGACCGCTCAGAAGCTCCGGGCCGAGGGCCGGGCCGAGGGCCGGGCGAAGGACATTCTGCTTCTGCTGGAGCACCGGGGCGTCGAGGTCACCGAAGAGGACCGGGAGCGCATCGTCGGCTGCGGCGACCTCGACGTGCTGGGTCTCTGGTTCACGAGGGCCATCACGGCGACGTCGGTGGCGGAGGTCTTCGCGTCGGACGGGGAGACCGGGCTCGCGGGCTGATGGACCTCTCGTTCTTCCAGTCGCAGACCGCTCAGAAGCTCCGGGCCGAGGGCCGGGCCGAGGGCCGGGAGGAGGGCCGGGAGGAGGGCCGGGCCCAGGCACGGCGCGAGGACGTTCTGCTCCTGCTCGACCACCGGGGCGTCGAGGTGTCCGAGGAGGAGCGGGAGCGCGTCGCCGGTTGCCGGGACCTCGGCACGCTGGACGTCTGGTTCGCGAGGGCCGTCACCGCCGCGTCGGCGGCCGAGGTCCTCGCGGGCGAGGTGGGCTGAGCCGGCTCAGCGGGGCAGTGCCATGCCGAAGACGTCGCCGTCGCTGCCCGCCGTGAAGCCCAGGTCGGCCTCGGCCAAGGCCTCGGCCGACTCCAGGGCGCCGGGCCGGACCTTGAGGACCGTGACCGTCCCGGCCGCGTTGCCCGGGGCGCCGACCAGCGGTTCGACGCGGCCGTCGCCGTCGGTGTCCAGCGCGCCGACCGTCCAGCCGAAGTGGTCGCCCTCGGCGACGGCGCCGGGAACCCCCGTGGTGTCCTGGTCGATCCACAGGGCGCCCTTGGTGGTGATGCCACCGGTGGCGTTGCCGAAGAGGACCATCGAGGCGCCGGAGCCCTTCGCCGAGCCGATGGCCTCGCTGCGCATGCCGACCACCAGGTCGTCCACCCCGTCGCCGTCGAAGTCGCCGGCCGCGAGGGACGAGGAGAAGTGGTCCTCCGCCTCGGGTCCGCCGGCGATGCCCGGCGAGTCCTGGTCGAACAGCTTCACACGGCTGTTGGCCGACAGCCCGTGCGAGCCGCCGTACAGGACCGCCAGCCGGCCGGCGGCACCCGCGGTGCCGACCTGCTCGTCCGAGACGCCGACGGCGACGTCCGCGTAGTCGTCGTCCTCGAAGTGGCCCACGGCCAGCGCGCTCCCCGCGAACTCGCCGACACCGGTGACGTTGCCGGCGTCCACGTAACCGCCGGAGGCGGGGGCGTCCTCGATGGGGCCGTACAGGACGTGCAGTGAGCCGCGGTCCGAGCTGCCGGAGATCTGCTCGCCGATCGTGGCGACGACCAGGTCACCGACGCCGTCGCCGTTGACGTCCCCGACGGCCATCTGCTCGCCGAAGCGGTCCTCGGCCTCCGGTGCACCGGGCACGTGGGCCGTGGACTGGTCGAGCTGGACGGTGTCGGCGGCGTTGAGACCGCCGGAGGTGCCGAACATCAGCTTGACGGTTCCGGAGTTCGGCTTGTCGCCCGCCATGTCGAGGGGCTGCCCGACGGCCAGGTCGCAGTACCCGTCGCCGTTGACGTCGCCGGCGGCCAGCGAGTACGTGAAGATCTCGTCCCAGCCGACGGAGCCCGGGTAGCCGGTGGTGTCCTCGGAGAAGGTCTCGGTGGTCGCCTCGTAGATCCCGCCCGAACCGCCGTAGTGCACGCTCAGCATGCCGGCGCCCTCCGTGTCGCCGATGGCCTCCAGCGGTGAGGACACCGCCAGGTCGGCGTAACCGTCCCGGTCGAAGTCGCAGGCCGCGACCGACTGGCCGAAGCCGTCGTCGGCCTCGGAGGCGCCGCCCACCCCGGGGGACTCCTGGTCGATGCGGACGGCGGTGCTCGCCGGCCCGGTCGAGGTGCCGTCGGCGATGACGACCGAGCCGGCCCGTGCGTGCCCGGCCACGGTGTTGCCCGGCAGGCCGACGACCAGGTCGGGCGTGCCGTCGCCGTCGAAGTCGTACGGCTTCGCGGCGTCCCCCGGTCCGGCGGTGAGGACGGCCGCGGTCGCGGCGGCCGCACAGGCGAGCAGGGCGACGGCCGACCGCCATGCCCTGGGCCGGCGCCTGGGTGTCGTGTCTGCCTTCTCTTCGGCCATGAGCCCTTTTCACTTTCCTGCGGGCGTGCGGAGGTTGCCCATGGCGGGATTTCGCTGTCGGGATCCCGTCGCGGGGCGAGTCGGCCACTGTGGGAGGCAGCCGGTCCGTGTGATGACGCCGCAGGTTATCCAGGTGATCGTCTCGAATCGATCACGGTCTTCCGTGCGGCCGATCGGTCGTCCGGCGGCTGGCTGAAAAGGTTTGCTGCAGGTCAGTGGGGGTAGCGGGCTGGCTGGAGGACCTGTGACGGGTCCGTGAGGGGCGGGCAAGACAGTAAATGTAGTTATAAATCCGTTGTCATGGGCACGGTTCGAGCGGCGTCCGATCGTCTAGCGTGTACGCCGCCCGGGTGTCTCCCCTTCCGGTGACGAGTGCGCCCGGTCCCCCCCTGCTTCCGGCCGATCGCCCCCGCGTGCGGGCGATCGGCCTTGTGGTTTCGAGGAGTTCCGTGCCCAGCCGCCCCCGCCTCCGCTCCCTCGTGGGTCTCCGGCGCCGTCGTTCCGGGCGCCCCGCGCGGGCGGCAGCCCTGACGTCCGGCAGCGTGCTGTTGGCACTGGGCGCCACCCTGCTGCCGCCGCCCGCGCTGACGCCGTTCGTGCGGTCAGCTTCGGCCGCGCCCTGGTCCGAGGCCGATCCGCCCGAGCAGCGCACCGGCACGGCGGCCGGCCGGGAGCACGCGGTCGGCTTCGGGCGCACCGACGCGAACGGCCGCGGCACGGCCGACCCCGCGGACCTGACGGCGGCCCGCGGGGCCCTGCCCCTGCACGACCCCGGTACCGCCTTCGCCCCGGTCGAACCGAAGACCGCCGCATCCGCGCCGAAGCCCCGGACCGAGGCCGGTGACCAGCGGGACCCCGCCGGGTACGACCCCGGGCGCAGCGTCGAGGAGACCGGCGAGCGCACCGCCGCCTCCAAGGAGTTCCGCAACCCCGACGGCACCCGCACCACCCGCGTCTACACCGAGCAGGTGCACTACCGGGGCACGGACGGCACCTGGCGGGAGATCGACACCTCGCTCGTCCCCGCCGACGGGACCGAGGGCGCTCCGCGCACCGGGCAGACCGGCGGCGACCGGCTCGCCGCCGCCGCCGACGACACCGGACTCACCCTGGCCACCCGCGGTGACGACCCCGCCCTGGCCACCCTGGAGGTCGACGACGGCCGCCACGAGGTCGGCTTCGGCCTGTCCGGGGCCGCCGGCGCCGCGGCAGAGGTGCGCGAGGACGCCGCGCACTACGAGGACGTCCGCCGCGACTCCGACATCGTCCTGGAGGCCGCGCACGGCGCGGTCAAGGAGACCATCGTCCTCAACTCACCGGACGCCCCCCGCGAGTGGACCTTCCCGCTGCACCTCGACGGGCTCACCCCGTCGCTCGACGCGCACGGCGCCGTCCTGCTGAAGGACGCGGAGGGCGAGGTCCAGGCCGTCATATCCAAGGGGTGGATGGAGGACTCCGCCCACGACCCGAGGACCGGCGGCCCCGCCCTGTCGGGCGACGTCGACTACCGGCTGGTGGAGAGCGACGGGCGCTGGTCGCTGAAGGTCGTGCTCGACGAGGCCTGGCTGGACTCGCCCGACCGGGTCTACCCCGTACGCGTCGACCCCAGCGTCGACGACATCGACGACAACGGGGACTCCTTCGTCCAGAACACCTGGCCCGACGGCAACTTCGCCGGCGACGACGAACTGAAGGTCGGCAGCTACGACGGCGGCACCAACCGGGCCATCAGCTACCTGAAGTTCGACCACGTCACCAGCCAGCTGAAGAATCGTTACATCCATGACGTCGACCTCGGCCTGTTCAACGTCTGGTCCTCCAGCTGCAGTGCCCAGAGGATGACGGTCCACCAGGTCACCGGCTCGTGGAGCTCCACCACGGTCACCTGGAACAACCGCCCGGCGAGCTTCGACCACCTGATCGCCGACGACTCCTTCGCCTACGGCGTGGACTGCGGCGGCTCCAAGTGGCGCGTCATCGACCTGGACCGCAAGGGCGTCGAGCTGGTCCAGGGCTGGGTCGACGGTTCGAAGGCCAACCACGGCCTCGCCCTGTGGGCCGACTTCGACACCTCGGGCCCCTGGAAGCGGTTCGGCAGCGCCAACTCCGCCAGCAAGCCGTACCTGGCCGTCACCCACAGCGGCTGGGGTGCGAAGTACACCGTCGGCTCCCAGAGCGCCCCGGTGACCGGCGGCCAGAGCGGTGAGGTGAGCGTCAACGTCAAGAACCTCGGTGACTTCACCTGGGAGCCGCTGGGCTGGAACGAGGTCCGTCTCGGCGCCCGCGTCAGGAACCAGAGCACCGGCGCGCTGATGGACCAGGTGGCCTTCACCCGCCTCAACGAGCGCATCACCCCGGGGGACGACACCACGCTCGGCGCCCGCGTACCCCCGCTGCCGCCGGGCACGTACAAGGTCAACTTCGAGCTGCAGCGGCTGCGCGACCAGAAGTGGTTCGGCAGCGAGGGCGTGCCGCCCGCCACCGTGAACATCACCTCCCAGGACATCGGTCCGCGCATCACGGCCGTGTACCCGAGCCCGGGCGGCCAGGTCGGCAGCCTGACCCCGGCACTGTTCGCGGACACGGAGACCATCGACCACTACCCGTCCGGAGCGTCGATCGAGCACTGGTTCGAGATCTGCGCGGGCACCCCCGAAGCACCCGTGGACTGCGTCAACTCCGGCTGGCTGACCAAGCGCACCTGGAACGTGCCCGCCGGAAAGCTCACCTGGGGCAAGCAGTACCTCTGGCGCGTCAAGGCGCGCGAGAACGGCCTGTCGGCCCCGCTGAGCCCCTTCTACACGGTCACCACGGCCGTCGAGCAGCCCGCGATCACCTCCCACCTGGGCGGCCGGGGCCCGGCCGCCGACGGCCGCGAGGTCGACCCCGGCATCGGCAACTACACCACCACCGACACCGACGCGACCGTGGCCGCGGTCGGCCCCGGCCTGACCGTCACCCGCACCTACAACAGCCGCGACCCGCGCTCCGACAACGCCTTCGGCGCCGGCTGGTCCACCCGCTACGACATGCGGATCACGCCGGACGGCGACGGCACCGGCAACGTCGTCGCCACCCTGCCCGAGGGCCGCCAGGTCCGCTTCGGGAAGAACCCCGACGGCAGCTACGCGCCCCCGTACGGCAGCTTCTCCACCCTGACCGCCGTCAGCGGCGGCGGCTGGAAGCTGACCGACAAGGAACAGACCACCTACGTCTTCGACGCGGACGGCCGGCTCACCGAGGCCACCGACTACCGCGACCGCACCCAGACCCTCACCTACGACACGGCCGGCGATCTGACCGAGGTCACCGCCACCGGCGGCCGCGCCCTGCACCTGACCTGGTCCGGCGGCCACGTCACGAAGGTCAGCACCGACCCGCCGAAGACCGGCGCCGACCCGCTGACCTGGACGTACACCTACGCCGGTGACCGGCTCACCCTCGTGTGCGGTCCCGAGGACGAGCTCGGCGCCTGCACCGCCTACGGCTACGGCGACGGCTCCCACCACCGCACGGTCGTGCACGACGCCGGCCCGTTCTCCTACTGGCGCCTGGACGAGAAGGACGGCGCCACCGACGCGGCCGACGACCTCCCGCTGAGCCGCGAGGAGCACGCCGGCACCTACCGCGACGTCCAGCTCGGCGCGCCCGGCGCGCTCGCGGGCAGCCCCGACACGGCGGCGACCTTCAACGGCACCACGTCCTACGTGCAGTTGCCGGACCAGCTGGTCTCCGACACCCCGTACCTGACCGCCGAGCTGTGGTTCCGCACCACCGGCAGCGGTGTCCTCCTCAGCTACCAGGACCACACGCTGGAGGAGGCCACCACCGGCAAGTACACCCCGGCCCTGTACGTCGGCACCGACGGCAAGCTGCGCGGCGAGTTCTGGAACGGCGCCGACGCGCCCATCACCTCCGCCGCCGCCGTCGACGACGGCGCCTGGCACCACGCGGCGCTGACCGCCGCCGGCAACACCCAGACGCTGTACCTGGACGGCAAGAGGGCCGGCAGTCTCAGCGGCGAGATCACCCAGTACGACCAGCGCTTCGTCTACCTCGGTGCCGGTTACTGGAACAACTGGCCCGCCACCACCGGCACCGTCGGCCACTTCGCCGGCGACATCGACGAGGCCGCGGTCTACTCCCGCCCCCTCGGCGCCCGCACCGTCGCCGAGCACCACGCCTCCGCGCAGGTCGCCCAGCAGCTCACCAAGGTGACCCGGTCGAGCGGCCGGGTGCACGCCGAGGTCGCCTACGACACCGTGCACGACCGCGTGTCGTCCTACACGGACGCCAACGGCGGCACGTACCGCCTGTCGAGCCCGAGGGCCACCGGCACCGAGGACCAGCCCGCCACCGACGACCAGCAGGCCGTCGACGGGGCCCCGGCCCTCACCGTCACGGTCACCGACCCCGACGACCGAACGTCCGGCTACACCTACGACCCGCTGCAGGGCAACCGGCTGACCGCCCAGACCGACACGGCCGGCCACACCGCGCGCTTCGCCTACGACACCGGCGGCTACCTCGCGGCCACCACCGGCCCCGACGGTTCCGTCACCCGGTTCGGCAACGACGAGCGCGGCAACCGCATCTCGCAGACCACCTGCCGCGAGACCGGCGACGAGAGCACCTGCCACACCTCGTACTCCAGCTACTTCCACAACCCCGACGACCCGCTCGACCCGCGCAACGACCAACTCACCGCCGTACGCGACGCCCGCTCGGCGAGCGCGACCGACGACACCCACAAGACGTCCCACGGCTACAACACCTTCGGCGACCGGACCTCCACCACCACGCCGGCCGGCACCGAGTCCTTCACCTTCACCGACGGCACCGAGCCCGCCACCGGCGGCGGCACGACCCCGGCGGGCCTGCTCGCCACCAGCACCGACGCGCGCGGCGCGGTCACCCGGCGCGCCTACACGGCGGCCGGCGACCTGGCGAAGGTCACCGACCCCAGGGGCGTCGTCACCGAGTACACCTACGACGCGCTCGGCCGTGAGACCGGCAGCACGGTGATCTCCGACGCGCACCCCGACGGCGTCACGACGACCACCACGTACGACGGCGAGTCCCGCCCGCTGACGGTCACCGGCCCGGTCACCACGAACGAGGTCACGGGCACGGACCACCGGGCGCGCACCACGTACACGTACGACGGCGACGGCAGGGTGCTGACGGAGTCCGTCGCCGACCTCCTCGGCGGCGACGCCACCCGCACCACGAAGCGCGCCTACGACACCCACGGCCACCTGGCCTCGCTCACCGACCCCGAGGGCGGCGAGGAGACCTACGCCTACGACGCCTACGGCCGTCAGACCAGCCGCACCCTGCCGGGCGACCGGACGTTCCGGTACACGTACACGGCGCTGGGCTCCCTCGCCACGGTCACGCTGACCGGTTACACGGGCGACCCCAACGACCCCTCCGCCGCCCGTGACGTCGTCCTGGACTCCTACGCGTACGACCCGGCCGGCCGCCTGGCCGAGCACACCGACGCGATGGGCCGCACCACGCGCCACACGTACCACGACGACGGTCTCAAGGCGCGGGAGATCCTGGTCGGCTTCCACGACCCGGACGGCTCCACCCGCGACCTGGTGCTGAGCGACCGCACGTACGACGCCGCCGGCCACCTGGTCCGTGAGACCACCGGCAACGGCAAGGTCACCACCGCCTACGAGGTGGACGCCGCGGGCCGCACCGCCGCCGAGGTCCTCGACCCCTCCGGCCTGGCCCGCCGCACCGCCTACACCTACGACGCGGGCGGCGCGGTGCACACGGCGACCCGCACCGGCACCGGCGGAACCCGCACCGAGAAGGTCACCTACGAACGGAACACCAGCGGCGACCTGGTCCGGCAGACGGTGGAGAACGGCACCACCGACCTGGTCACGACCCACGAGGTCGACGACCGCGGCCTGGTGCTGGCCACGACCTCTCCGCGCGGCAACGCCACCGGCTCCGACCCGGCCGCGTACACCACGCACCACACGTACGACGCGCTCGGCCGCCTGGTCGCCACGCGCGACGCCCCGGTGATCTCCGAGACCCGGCAGTCCCCGGCGGCGAACGTCCGCCCGACCACCACCGTCGGCTACAACGCCTTCGGCGAGACGACCGACGTCCGCGACCCCAACGGCCACGTCACCCACACCACGTACGACCGCGCGGGCCGCGCGACAGCCACCACGCTGCCGTCCTACACCCCGCCCGGCGCCACGGACCCGCTGCCCGGCAAGCTCACCCGTGCCTACGACGCGGCAGGCAACCTGGCGAGCGAGACCGACGCCCTGGGCCGGACCACGTCCTACACCTACGACCAGTTCGGCAACCTGTCGAAGGCGACGCTTCCGGCTCCCGGGGACGGCGCCGCCGCCCCGGTGTCGACGTTCACCTACGACCTGCTGGGCGAGCAGCTGTCCGCCACCGGTCCGACCGGGACCCGCACCGAGGCCACGTACGACGACCTCGGCCGCCAGGTGACCTCGACGGTCCTCGAACGCCGTCCCGCTCAGGGCGCGTTCACCACGACGTACACCTACGACGACGCGGGCAACCTGCGCGCGACGAAGAGCCCGACGGGCCTGACCACCTCCGGCACGTACAACGCGGCGGGCGACCCGCTCACCGTCACGGACACCGCCGGCGGCGTCACCACCCACGCCTACGGCCCCACGGGCCTGCCCACGACGGTGACGACCCCGCAGGGCCGCACCACGCACACCGCCTACGACCTGGCGGGCCGCGCCACCGGGGTCCGGGACGAGAACGGCGCCGGCACGGTCCTGCGCACCACGTCCTCCTCCTACGACGCGGACGGCAACCCGGTCGCCGTCACGGACGCGCTCGGCCACACGGTCCGGCAGACGTTCGACGCGCTGGGCCGCCTGACCAAGCTGGTCGAGCCGGTCGACGCGGACACGTCGATCACGACGACGTACGGCTACGACGCGGCGGGCAACCGCACGCGCCTGACCGACGGCAGGGGCAACACCACCTGGTACGGCTTCACCAGCCGTGGCGCCCCGGAGTCGGTGGTGGAGCCCTCGACCCAGGCCCACCCGGACGCGGCGGACCGCACCTGGACCACGGTGTACGACGCGGCCGGGCTCCCGGTGAAGGAGTTCCAGCCGGGCGGCGTGACGGTCGAGCGCACCTTCGACGCGCTGGGCCGTCTGCTCCGGGCGACCGGTTCGGGCGCCGAGGCCGCGACCGCGCCGGACGTCTTCGGCTACGACGCGGCGGGCCGCCTCACCTCGGCGAGCGCGCCGGGCGGCACGAACACCTACACCTACGACGACCGAGGCAACCTGCTGTCGTCCGACGGCCCGTCCGGCACGGCGTCCTTCGCCTACGACGCGGAGGGCCGCCTCACCGCCCGCACGGACGCGGCGGGCCGGGCCGCCTTCGGCTACGACGACTCCGGCCGCCTGAAGTCGGCGGCCGACCCGCTGACGAAGGCGACGCTGACCTACGGCTACGACGAGGCCTCCCGCCTGACGTCGGTGGCGTACGGCGGCACCGGCGCGACCCGCGCGCTGGGCTACGACGCCCTGGACCGTCCGACCTCGGACGCCCTGAAGGCACCGGGCGGCACGACGACGGCGTCGGTCGCCTACGGCTACGACGAGGCCTCCCGCCTGGTCGAGAAGACGACGACCGGCACCGCGGGCGCGGGCACCCAGTCCTACGGCTACGACTGGACGGGCCGCCTGACCAGCTGGACGGGCGCCGACGGCACGGTCACCGACTACACCTGGGACGCGGCGGGCAACCGCACGTCCGCAGGTGGCGTCACGGCCACGTACGACGCACGCAACCGCCTGCTGGCGGCCGGGGACGTGACGTACACCTACGCGGCGCGGGGCAACCGCACCGGCAGCAGCGACGCGGGCGGAAGCCACGCGTTCGCCTCCGACGCGCACGGCCGGATGGTGTCGGCGGACGGCACGGCGTACGGGTACGACGCACTGGGCCGCCTGGTGCGGCAGGGCGACGCGACGCTGACGTACGCGGACCGGTCCAACAACCCGGTCGCCACGGCAGCCGGCCCGGTCTTCCGTGACCCGTCGGGCGAGGCCCTGTCCTCGGCACACGCGGACGGCACGAACGCGACCGCGCTGCTGTCGGACGTGCACGGTGACGTCATCGGCGCCTTCACGGCGGACGCGGGCACCGTGGCCGGCTCGACGGGCTACTCGCCCTTCGGCAAGGTGACGGCGGCCTCGGGCAGCACCGGGCCGCTGGGCTACCAGGGCGAGTACACCGACCCGGCCACCGGCCAGGTCAACATGCACGCCCGCTGGTACGACCCGGAGACGGGCGGCTTCTCCTCCCGGGACTCCTGGACCCTGGATCCGGTCCCGTCGGTCCGGGCCAACCGGTACGGCTACGCGGGCGGCAGCCCGCTGGTCAACACGGACCCGAGCGGGCACTGCTTCTGGGACGCCTGCGTCATGGAGGTCACGGGGATCGTCATCGTCTCCGTGGCGGTGGGCGCCGCGACCAAGGTCGCGATCGACAACTGGGACAGCTCCTCCTGGGACTGGGGCTGGAGCTGGGGCGGCAGTTCGTCCTCCTCCGGCGGGTACAGCTCCGGCTGGGGCAACTCGCTGTCGCAGTCGGGGAAGTCGGCGGCCGCCGCACTCGCCGCCTACGCCGCGTCGCTGGCGGCGTCGGCCCCGAGGACCGACACGTCGAGCGGCTGCCGCAGCGGCTGCCGGGGCGGCAACGGCAACCCGGGCAAGGGCAGGGGCAAGGACCCGGGACGCGGCGGCAACGACCCGTGGCAGCCGCGCGCGGATCTGCCCCGAGTCGGCCCGAACAAGCCGTGGGGGCCCCCGCCCCCGCCGCCTCCGCCGCCGTGGCGCGAGCTCATCAAGGAGGCCCTCAGCAGGGCCGTACCTCGCCCCACCTCGGACACGGACAGCGACTCCGGGCACCGGGAGTACGTCGACGACATGTACCAGCGTGCCCAGAAGGACCTGAAGCTCACCCCGGAGCAGCTCCGCGGCCACTTCAAGTTCTTCCCCAACGGGGAGGACCAGCCGGCCCCCGGCCTCTCGCCCTCTCCGCAGCCGGACCCTTCGGCCGGAGGCGGCAGCGGTACCTCCTCCGAGAACCTCTGCGCACGGCCGAAGTCGGATCGGTTCTTCTACCAGCCGCTGGTCAACGGCCGCCCGCAGGGCGCGACCGCGCTGATCTGCCCGCAGGACCTGAAGAAGCCGAACCAGGGACGGGACGACGACGGGAACCCCTACGTCGCCGGCTTCCCGAACCCCAACCCCCAGGATGCCAATGGCCTCTACACCTACAACCGGACCCACATCATCGCGGACCAGTACGGTGGTGAGTGGCGTTCGGAGAACCTGTTCACCGGCTACCGGCAGATGAACACCAGCGGCATGCGGCGGTGCGAGTCCCGCATAGTCAAGCAGTTGAGGGCGGGCAACCCGGTTCTCTACTCCGGTCAGCTGAGTTATCCCGACAACTCGGCACTGAAACCGGATGCCATTCACATGACGGCCGTGACGAAGAAGGGAGTGCTCTTCAACACTCCCGTTTCCAACCAGCAGAGGAAGGGTCACTCGTGTTGAGCCGCGTCGATGAGCTGGAACGCGCTCTTCCGGAACTGCGCGAACAGCGCCCCGGACGGGCGAGGGAGATCGACTGGTCGGAGATGGCACGTGTGCTGGGTACCGACCTGCCGAGTGACTACAAGGAGCTGAGCGAGGCGTACCCGACGTTTTCCGTCGGGGGCTTCCTGCTCGTCGGCACTCCCTGGCCCGGGCACGAGGCGGAGTCCGCGGCGAGCAAGCTGGACGCGCTGGACGTGCTGGAGGACCTGGTCGACGCCGACATGGCGCACGGATACGTCCCCTACCCCCGTCCCGGAGGGCTGCTGCACTGCGCGGAGAGCAGTTCGGGAGACATGTTCTACTGGCGCACGGGGGACTCGGACCCGGATGCGTGGCCCGTTGTGGTGAGCACCAGGAACGACGACTGGTGGGAGCACGAGAACGGCCTGGTCTCCCTCCTGGCGGGACTCATCTCGGGTGACATCCCGCCGTGGGGGCTGCCGGACCCGTTCCTCGGTGGCGACACCACGGTGTGGCTGGCTGACGGCCGTACCTCCTAGTGGTGTCGACGCCGGAGGGACCGTGGAGAAGAGGGGCGGGAGCGCCGTGACGACGGCTGCCGAGCACGTCGGTGAGCGGCGTGTCGAGGTACGGCACGCGACGACGGCCGACGAGTGGCTGGAGGCCCTGCGGGGGCACGCGAAGGTGTCGCCGGCGATGCGGCGGAGGCAGTGGTCCGTGATCGTGGTGGCGCTCGTCCTCGCGGCCCTGTCGTTCCGGGTCACGCCGGAAGGCGGTTCCCTCGACCCGTTCGGCCTGGGCGGTGCCGCGCTGGTGCTGCTGATCGCGCTGGTCCTGGCACCCCGGGCGGCGGCCCGGGCCCAGCAGCGGATCCACGGGGCCCGGGGGGAGCGGCGGATCACCGTCGACGAGTCCGGGGTGTGCGTCGAGACCGCTCACACCCTCAGCAGGACCGGTTGGCCCGCCCTGTCGCGGTACGTCGAGACACGTCGGCTGTTCGTGCTGGTCGGTGCCGACGAGCAGGCCGCGTGCCTGGTCTGCGTGCCCAAGCGGAGCACGGACGGAACGGACCGGTCCGGGCCGCTGCGCGCCCTGCTGGACGCGCACCTGCCCACGGCCCGGGAGAGCCGTCGCTGATGGCCGCCGACGCGGGACCGGACGCCTCGGCCCGGTCGGTCGAGCTGGAGTTCCGGGCGACCCGGGCGGAGCTGGCCGAGGCACTGTGTGCGCGGTCGGGCCGGACGGATCCCCGTACGATCCGGCGGGTCCCCGTCCTCCTCGGGGCGACCCTGCTCCTGGCCGCCGCCGTCGCCCTGCCGTGGCCGCTGCGCGCGCTCGCGTTCCTGGCGCCGGTGCCGTTCGGGGTGCTGCTGGGGTCCCTCCACGACGCGTCGCGGCTGCGTCGCCGCGTGTCCGCGCTGGACCGGTGGGCGCAGGCCCACGGGCGGTACGCCGTGCGCGTGGACGACGTCGGTGTCCACAGCCGCACGGCCGTCTCCTCGGGCACCCTCCGGTGGGGGGCCTTCACACGCTGCCAGGAGACCGAGAACCTGTTCGTGCTGTCGGTCGACGACACGGTGGCCGGCATGTGCGTGCTGCCCAAGCGCGGGGTGCGGTCGGCCGGTGGGGTCGAGCGGCTGAGGGAGCTCGCCGACCGTCGGGTGCGGGGGACGTGCTCACCGGCCGTCGGCGGATGAACGCCCCGCGCCCGGTGGTCGGCCGGCGCGGGGCCTCGGTCATGGGACCGGGACGACGGCCGGGCCCGGGCGCCGCTCTTCCCCCGCGCACCCGGGCCCGTCCCCGTCACCCCCACGGGGTGTCAGGCACGGTTCACACCCGCTGCCACAGCGCCGGGACGTTCGGGGGCTCCCAGCCGGTCTGGGCCTGGTGGCCCTGGAGGCAGCGGTAGGCGGCGCCGCCGTAGGTCACCGTGTCGCCCGGCTGGTAGACGGTGCCGGCCGCCCAGGTGCCGCCCGGCTCCTCCTCGGGCGGCTCCTCGCCGCCGTCGCCGCTCGTCTTCAGGGTGAGGCCGTAGTTCTGCAGCAGCGGGTTGATCGGCTGGAAGAACGTCGTGCCGCCGGTGCTGCAGTTGCCCGAACCGCCCGAGGTGACGCCCTGGGCCTGGCTGCCGGAGATGTACGAGCCGCCGGAGTCACCCGGCTCGGCGCACACGGAGGTCTGGGTCACGCCGGTGATGGTGCCCTCGGGGTAGGTCACGCTGGTGTTCAGCCGCTGGACGGTGCCGCAGTGCCAGCCGGTGGTGGAGCCGGAGCGGCACACGGAGGCGCCGACCGTGGCCTGCGTGGAGCCGGTGACCTGGACGTTCTGGCCGCCGGCGCCCTTGACGTACGGCGTCGCCCGCCAGTTGGGGTCGGTGGCCACCCACGCCATGTCGCGGCCGGGGAAGACCGAGCCCTGGAAGGTGCCCTGCGCGACGCGGTTGTGGCCGCTCGTGCTGTCACCCGTCCGGCCGCAGTGGCCCGCCGTGGCGAAGCCCTCCTGCGTGCCCCTGGTGACGGGGAAGCCGATCGAGCAGCGGCCGCTGTTGTTGATGTAGTACGCCTCGCCGCCGCGCAGGTCGTACAGCGCGCGGGGCTTCTCGGTCGTCCTCTCGATCCGGGCGAGTCCGGCGCCGACGCCGGCCGCGTCGAGCAGGGCGCGGGCCGCGGACGTCCGTACCGCCTGCACGACGACCGTGTTCGTGCGGACGTCGACGTACCAGACCGGCGCGTCCGTGCTGCCCCTCCGCTCCGCCGCCCGGTCCAGGCGGGCCTTGGCGGCGTCCAGGTCGGCCAGGGAGCGGCGCACGACGGTGGCCTCGGCGCCCTGCGCCTCGATGGCCGGTACGTCGTCGGCGTCCGTCGTCGCCACGGTCAGCGTGCCGGACTCGGCGCCGCGCACCCAGGCGCCCGCGAAGTCGTCGCCGAGCGCGGCCCGCAGGCGGCCCGCCGTGGCTCCGGCCTCCGCCTCGTTGGCCAGTCGCCGCTCGGCCTGTCCCCGGTTCAGGCCGAGGTCGCGTTGCATGGCCCTGAGCAGGGCGGGCGGGGCGGCGTCGGTGCGCAGCGTCTCGGCGGCCGAGGGAGCGGCGGGGTCCGCGGCGTTCGCCGCGGTGGCGGCCGTCCCGGCGCTCGCGGAGCCGCTGAGCCCGGCCACGAGCAGGGCGGCCGTCGCCGCGAGTGCGGCACCCGCGGCTCTGGCTCTGGTGTGTCGCTGGAGCATGGGGGACATGCGGGGTCTCCTCGGTTTCGGTGGGGAGGTGCCGAAACCGTAGGAAGGGCCGACCGGCCGCCGTAAGACGTCGGCCGGCCCTCTCCCCGGCGTTATGGAACCCGTCGGGCCGGTTCGGGGCCGGTCCGGACCCGGCTCAGGGCACCGCTTCGGGGAGCGTGCTCGGGCCGTCCACCGGGGCGCGGTGCGCGGCGAGCCACTCGGTGTAGCTGGCGCTGCCCGCCGCCACGCCCGCGTGGGCCATCCGGGCCTGGGACAGGACGGTCGCGGCGGTCTCCGCCCGCTGGGTCACCGCGTGCCAGCCCAGCAGGTGCCGCCAGGTCAGCGGTGTGCCGGTGAGCGGCCGGGTGATGATCCCGGGTGTGGTCGGGAAGGTCGCCCGGCACATCCCGACCGCCCGGCCCACCTGCACCAGGTGGACCAGGGACGCGGTGTCCGTCTCGTACATGCGGCGCGGGGTGAACCCGGCGCGGGCGCAGGCCGCGGTGAAGCAGTCGCCGAAGCAGCCGTCGCCGGGCACACAGGCCCACTCCTCGCCGGCCAGTTCGGCCAGGTCCAGTTCCGCGCGGTGGGCGAGCGGGTGGTCCTCCGGCAGCATGACGAACACCGGGTCGACCGCGACCTCCCGCCAGACCAGGCCCTCGGCGCCCGGCGGGGGAGCGGACCCGCAGGTGCCGGCGAGCGCGAAGTCCAGCCTTCCCTCCGCCAGCAGGCCGGCCAGCTCCCGCTCGGACCAGGAGGTGCACGTCGTCATCCGGGCGTCGGGCGCCGCGTCCGCCAGCCGGTCCACCAGGGCGCCCAGTAACGGGCCGTGGGTGCCGCCCAGCCGGAAGCAGGCGGTCGCGCGCGGGGTGCGGGCGAACCGCGCCGCCTCCTGCTGCAGTTCGGTCACCGCGGGCAGCACGATACGGGTGCGTTCCAGGACGAGTTCGCCGAGCGCGGTGACCCGTACGCCGTGCCGGCCGCGTTCGAACAGCTCGCCGCCCAGGGCGCGTTCGATCCGCTTGAGCTGTGCGCTCAGCGCGGGCTGCGCGAGCCCCAGGTCGGTCGCCGCCCGGGTGAGGCTGCCCGCGTCCGCGATCGCCCTGATCGTCTTCAGATGCCGCAACTCCAGCTCCATGAGGGGAGCTTGCGGTGTGGAGGGGGCGGGGGCAAGGGGTTGGTACGGACCTGGTGGGGGAGGGCCGGGGCGACCGCCGTCCCGGCTGCCCGGCCGGTGGTCGGTGCGGTCAGTGCGGTCGGCGCAGTCCGGCGACGAGGAGGCCGGCCAGTCGGCGTGCGTCGTAGCGGGGGTCGCTGTCCGCGCCGATGCAGAGGTTCCCGACGCCGCGCATGAGGGTGAGGGCGTCGATGTCGGCGCGGATCTCGCCGGCGGCGGCCGCGGCTTCGAGCAGCTGGGTGCAGACGGGCGCGAGCCGGTCGAGGAAGTAGGCGTGCAGCGCGTCGAAGCCGGCGCTGTCGGACCGCAGCACGGCGGCGAGGCCGTGCTTGGTGACCAGGAAGTCGACGAACCGGTCGATCCACAGTCCCAGTGCGGCGTGCGGGGTCGCACTGGTCGCCAGCAGGGCCGGGCCGGCCTCGGCGCAGGCGTCCACCTGGTGCCGGTAGACGGCGATGATGAGGTCCGCCCGCGTCGGGAAGTGGCGGTAGAGGGTGCCCAGCCCGACGCCGGCCCGGGCCGCGATCTCGCGCACCGGGGCGTCCACGCCCGACTCGACGAAGACCGCGGCGGCCGCGTCGAGCAGCGCCTCCTTGTTGCGCCGGGCGTCCTTCCGCCGTGACGGGGCCGCGGGCCCGTCGCCCTGGTCGCTCTGGTCCACCGCGTCGTTCCTCCACCTCTCGCGCGCCCCCGCATGGTCTCACGCATGCCCGCGCACACCCGCGCTTGCCAAAACGGAACAGTGTTCCGTATCGTCCGAACGTACCGGAACGATGTTCCGTTTCGGGTTCTCTCTGCCATGAGGAGACACGGTCGTGCAGTACCGCACCCTGGGCCGGACCGGCGTACAGGTCAGCACCCTCGCGCTCGGCGCGATGAACTTCGGCAAGATCGGCAACACCACCCAGGACGAGGCCACGGCCCTCGTCGACGCGGCCCTGGAGGCCGGCGTCAACCTCATCGACACCGCCGACTGGTACGGCGAGGGGGAGTCGGAGGAGATGGTCGGCAAGGCCGTCGCCGGCCGCCGCGACGACCTCGTGCTGGCCACGAAGGCGGCCATGCCGATGGGGGAGCGCAACCGTCGGGGCGGTTCGCGCCGTTGGCTGGTCACCGCGCTGGACGACAGCCTGCGCCGGCTCGGCGTCGACCACGTCGACCTCTACCAGATCCACCGGTGGGACCCGGCCGCGAGCGACGAGGAGACACTGTCGGCCCTGACCGACCTCCAGCGCGCCGGGAAGATCCGCTACTTCGGCTCCTCCACCTTCCCCGCCCACCGCATCGTGCAGGCGCAGTGGGCCGCCCGCGAGCACCACCTGGGCCGTTACGTCACGGAACAGCCCAGCTATTCGATCCTGCAGCGCGGGATCGAGGCCCACGTCCTGCCCGTGGCCGAGGAGTACGGGCTCGGTGTGCTGGTGTGGAGTCCGCTGGCCTCGGGCTGGCTGTCGGGCGCGGTCCGCGAGGGGCGGGAGATCGCCACCAACCGCTCGACGCTGATGCCGGAGCGCTTCGACCTCGCCCTCCCGGCCAACCGGGCCCGGCTCGACGCCGTCGAACGGCTGGCCGGGGTCGCCGACGGGGCCGGCCTGACCATGATCCAGCTGGCGCTCGGATTCGTGACCGCGCACCCCGCCGTGACCAGCGCGCTCATCGGCCCCCGCACGCCGGAGCACCTGAAGGCGCAACTCGCTGCCGCGGACACCGTGCTCCCCGCCGACGTGCTCGACGCGATCGACGCGATCGTCGCCCCCGGCACCGACCTGGCCGCGCACGAGAAGCACGACACCCCGCCCGCGCTGCTCGACCCGTCACTGCGGCGCCGCTGACGGACGTGCCGCCGGCACCGGAAGGAGCACCGGCGCATGCCGCACCCGCCCCGGCCCGGTTTCGGGATCGTGACCGCCCCTCGCAGGCCGACCACCACGACGTCCTGCGCGTCCGGCGCGGGGCGGACGCGATCCCGGAGATCGGGCGCGCGTGACTGTTCGGCCACCTGATGCCCGTCTTCGGCGACCCCGACGGACCGGCCTACGAGGGCTGGACACTGCTCTCGGCCCTCGCGCCCGGACCCGGCGGCTGCGGCCGGGCGTGATGGTGACCAGCGGCCGGTTCCGGCCGCCCGCGCCGCTGGCCGGGATCGCCACGACCGTCGACGTCGTCTTCGGCGGACGGCTCGACTCCGGCATCGGCGTCGGCCCGCGACCGGACCCGCCGCAGGCCCGGCGCGGGTACCCGGCCCACGGGCTGCCCTTCCTCGACCCCCGTGCAGGCCGTGGAGAGCCTCGCCGAGGCCCGCACGGTGATCCGGCGGCTGTGGACCGAGACGGAACCGTTCGACTTCCACGGCGCCCGCCACCACCTCACCGGAGCGTTCGGCAGCCCCGCACCCGTCCGGCACCCCCACCCGCCGAGCACGCGGACCCGTGGGACATCCCCGGCGGCGACATCGACGACGCCGTCCGCCGCGGTGCCCCGCCGGACCGCCGCTGCGCCGGGACCGGCCGCGGCCCCGCCTCGGTCACCCGCTCGGTCCACCTGCCCGTCTCCTGGGACCGCCCGGCACCACGCGGGAGGCGATCGGCGAGGCGGTCGACGCCGGCTTCCGGCACGTCGTCCTCGGGCTGCCGGCGACCCACCCCGCCGACGTCGCGCGGTGGGTCGCCGGCGAACTCGTCGGCCCGTCGGCAGGCGGACCTCCGCACGGGTATTGACGCGCCGCTCGGCCAGACCTTAGCGTCCGGCCATCCCTAATGTTTCGGGACATGCTTCGAAACATTCGAGAACGACGATCGGAATGAGACTCCCCGCATGAGATCCATTCGCTTCGCCACCGTGGCCGTCGCCACCGCCGCCCTGACCCTGCCGCTCATGGCGGGCACGGCGACCGCCGACCCGTCGGCCGGCCGGAAGGCCGCGCCACACCCCCACGCCAAGTTCGACCGGCTGCGTGCGGCCGCCCCCGAGGGCTTCGTCGTGGGTACCGCCGTGGCGGGCGGCGGCCATCACCTGGAGCAGGACTACCCGGACCCCTTCACGCACGACAGGGAGTACCGGAAGGTCCTGGCGCGCCAGTTCAGCTCGGTCTCCCCCGAGAACCAGATGAAGTGGGACTACATCCATCCCGAGCGGGACCGCTACGACTTCGGGCAGGCCGACGCCATCGTCGAGTTCGCCGAGCGCAACAAGCAGGTCGTGCGCGGCCACACCCTGCTGTGGCACAGCCAGAACCCGGCGTGGCTGGAGGAGGGCGACTTCTCCAAGGCGGAACTGCGCGCCATCCTGCGCGAGCACATCACCACCGTCGTCGGCCGCTACGCCGGCAGGATCCAGCAGTGGGACGTCGCCAACGAGATCTTCGACGACCAGGGCAACCTGCGCACCCAGGACAACATCTGGATCCGCGAACTGGGGCCGGGCATCGTCGCCGACGCCTTCCGCTGGGCCCACAAGGCGGACCCGAAGGCGAAGCTGTTCTTCAACGACTACAACGTCGAGGGCGTCAACGCCAAGAGCGACGCCTACTACGCCCTCGTCCAGGACCTGCTCGAAGAGGGCGTGCCCGTGGACGGCTTCTCCGTGCAGGGACACCTGAGCACGCGCTACGGCTTCCCGGGCGACCTGGAGGACAACCTGCGCCGGTTCGACGCGCTCGGCCTGGAGACGGCCGTCACCGAGCTGGACGTCCGCATGGACCTGCCGGAGAGCGGTGTGCCCACCGAGGCGCAGGAGCAGAAGCAGGCCGACTACTACCAGCGGACGCTCGAGGCGTGCCTGGCCGTCGACGGCTGCAACTCGTTCACCATCTGGGGCTTCACCGACAAGTACTCGTGGGTGCCGGTGTTCTTCGAGGGCGAGGGCTTCGCGAACGTCATGACCGAGGACTACGTCCGCAAGCCCGCCTTCTACGCCCTGCGGGACACCCTGAAGGAGGCCCGGGAGGAGGACTGCGGGAAGAAGGACCACGGGAAGGGCCGGAAGGGCTGAGGACGCCCGCCGGGCGCCACCGACCCGCGCCCCGCACCGGTGGACCGCCCCCGGACCGGCAGCACACGGCCGGTCCGGGGGCGGTCCACCGCCCGGTCCCCGAGGGGAGCCACGCCTTGCGGGTCACCGCCACGTAGGCGCCGCTGTGCGCCCCCTCCTGGCCGGGGACCGGCTCGCCGAGCTCCGGATGCCGCTCCTCGGCGGCCACGACGCCGGGGACGACCCGCTCCAGGCCCGCGAAGAAGCGGGCGAACCGGTCCCGGCCGCGCAGGTCCATCGCGCCATGACCGGGATGACCGGCGCGAGGGCCACGAACCGCCTGCCCGGCTCCTCGTCCACCGGGTGGTCGTCCTTGCCGCCGGGGAACCAGTCGTACCTCCGCGCGGGATGCGGCTCGCCGGTGTCGATCGGTACGGGGGCGTCCGTGCCGGTGTTCCGCTTCTCCGCCGTGATTTCCCCTGTACCGAGCGGGAGTTGACCCTTCTCGGTTGTGATCACCACGATAGCCGGGCCCCGGTCGGCGCGGTGCGCCGGACGCCCGTCGGCACAGGATCACGCGGTGACGTCGCGGGGCCCGGCGCCGGCGCGACCGAGGAGGCGGCGCGCGGTCGAAGGCGACGACCGCCACACGGGCCGGGCCCGTCGCGGCTCTCCGCGCCCGGCGGCTCCGTACGGCGGCGCGCCTCCACGGAAGCCCGAGGGGCGGTACGGGCAGGTGTGGCGGGGAGCGGTCCAACCCGACACGCCGTCCCGCCTTCCGTACAATGGGTCTCAGATAGCGGACAATCGTGCGGGCTTCTTGCCGTTCCGGTTTACACAGAGGTAACACTGGAAAGTCGGCCGCCTCGGGCAACCACTCCCCGCGGCCGCTGTCCTGCGCGCGGCAATGGCGCCGAGCGCCCATCACCGGCTCGTACCGCCTGACCATCAGCTCGTACCCGGTGTCAGCCGCGCCAGAAAGGGACCCCGTGACCTCACGACCCGACCCCAAGACCTCGCTCGACCGGCTCCGCGCCGAGGTCGAGCGCCGCAATCCGGCGGAGCCCGAGTTCCACCAGGCCGCACGCGAGGTGCTGGAGACGCTCGCCCCGGTGATCGCGGCCCGGCCCGAGTACGCCGAGCCCGGGCTCGTCGAGCGGCTCGTCGAGCCGGAGCGGCAGATCATCTTCCGGGTGCCGTGGCAGGACGACGCCGGTCGGGTCCACGTCAACCGCGGCTTCCGGATCGAATTCAACAGCGCCCTCGGCCCGTACAAGGGCGGTCTGCGCTTCCACCCCTCCGTGAACCTCGGGATCATCAAGTTCCTCGGTTTCGAGCAGATCTTCAAGAACGCGCTGACCGGCCTCGGCATCGGCGGCGGCAAGGGCGGCAGCGACTTCGACCCGCAGGGACGCAGCGACGCGGAGGTCATGCGCTTCTGCCAGTCCTTCATGACCGAGCTGTACCGGCACATCGGCGAGTACACCGACATCCCGGCCGGTGACATCGGCGTCGGCGCCCGCGAGATCGGTTACCTGTTCGGCCAGTACCGGCGGATCACCAACCGCTGGGAGGGCGGCGTGCTGACCGGCAAGAGCGCCGGCTGGGGCGGCTCGCTGATCCGTCCGGAGGCGACCGGATACGGCAACGTGCTGTTCGCCGAGGCGATGCTGCGCGCCCGCGGCGAGGACCTGGAGGGGCAGACGGCGGTCGTCTCCGGCTCCGGCAACGTCGCGATCTACACCATCCAGAAGCTGGCCGCCCTCGGCGCCAACCCGGTGACCTGCTCCGACTCCAGCGGCTACGTCGTCGACGAGAAGGGCATCGACCTGGAGCTGCTGCGCCAGGTCAAGGAGGTCGAGCGCGGCCGGGTGAGCGACTACGCCGAGCGCCGGGGCGCCTCCGCCCGGTTCGTGCCCGGCGGGTGCGTCTGGGAGGTCCCGGCCGACGTCGCCCTGCCGTCGGCGACCCAGAACGAGCTGAACGCCGACGACGCCGCCATCCTGATCCGCAACGGCGTGAAGGCGGTGTCCGAGGGCGCGAACATGCCCACGACGCCCGAGGCCGTCGACCTGCTCCAGCAGGCCGGCGTCGCCTTCGGCCCCGGCAAGGCGGCCAACGCGGGCGGTGTCGCGGTCAGCGCGCTGGAGATGACGCAGAACGCGTCGCGCACGTCGTGGAAGGCCGACCAGGTCGAGCTCGAACTGGCCCGCATCATGACCGACATCCACACCACCTGCGCCGAGACCGCCGAGCGCTACGGCGCCCCCGGCGACTACGTGACCGGCGCGAACATCGCCGGTTTCGAGCGGGTGGCGGACGCGATGCTGGCGCAGGGCGTCATCTGACGCATCCGCGTCGCGTCGTCACGGCGTGAGGATGCCGGCCGGGCGTGCCGGGCGTCCGAAGCGGGCGGGGACGCCCGGTGAGTACAGCACGCTCACCGGCTCCCCGGCCGGCCCCGGCAGCCCCGCCGCCGTCACCAGGTCCTCCTCGCACGCGACCAGCTCGGCCCGGTGCAGGGGCCAGCGCGGATGGGCGTTGGGCAGGTACACCGACCGCCCGAAGAAGGCGCCGTGCATGCCCCAGCGCGCGGTGAGGAAGTGCTCCAGCTCGGTCGGCTCCTCGATCGGCTCGCCCCTGCGCACGGTGAGACGACCACCGGCGCCGCGCGGTCCGGGCCAGCGCCGGGAAGCGGTGTACGTGACGGTGTCACCGTCGTGCCGGACGCTCATGCGGGACCAGAGGTACGGCATCCGGAACCCCAGGCGGCCGACCACCACCGGGATCAGCCGGGACGCGTCCAGGGACAGGAAGACGACCCCGCGCCGCCCGTGCGCGTCCACCGAGTAGAGCCGGACGTTGGTCTCGGGGAAGGTGCCGAGATAGGGCACGCCCGGCAGGCGGAGCCACCCCACCCGGTGCATCCGGAACGCGACGAGCCCGACGTACGTGACCCCGCCCAGCGTGTCGGGCACGGTGCCCGGCGGCAGCAGCCCCGCCGCGTCGGCCGGGTCCACCGCCCAGTGGACGAACGTCAGGTCGAGCCAGGACTGGGTGAGCAGCGGGCGCGCGATCGCCGCCGGCGGGTCGGGCGTCACGGGCTGCGGTGTCGGGGGCACCGCGCCAGTATCGCGGAGGACACGGGCGGCGGTACGGCTGCGGGCCCGGACGCGGCAGGCCCCCACGATGTGTCCCGCATGGCCCTGGTGGCCGCAGGGCGCCCTCGGGAAGGCCCGGTGCCGTGCAGGAGCTCTCCCCCGACGCCCTCACCCGCGGACACCTGGAACGCGCCGCCGCCTCCGACGGCCGCAGCGCCGCCACCGTCCACGGCGGTCACGAACGCACCCTGTGCCGGACCCTCCTCGCCCTGACCGTCGGCACGAGCCTCGCCGAACACGACCGCCCCGGCGGGGCCACCCTGCTGGTCCTGCGCGGCCGCGTCCGCCTCACCAGCGGCGACGCCTCCCGGGAGGGACGCACCGGCGACCTCGTCACCGTCCCCCCGGCCCGCCACGCCCTGGAGGCACCGGAGGACGCGTCGGCGCTCCCTACGGTCGCCGGGGAGGGCTGAGGCAGCCGCCAGTCCGAGCAGGCGGGTGCCGGCCCCGACCCCTCGGCACGCGTGACAGGGGGAACCGGTACCCGGCCGTGGCGGAGGACGGGGCGGTGTGCGCCGGCACGGACGGCGTCGGGCTGCCGGCTCCGACGCCCGACGGAGCACTGCGCCGGCTCACCACCCGGGTCCGGCCGGCGGCCTCCCCGTGAGCACCGTGCGGTGCCGCGTTTGATCCCGTCCGCCTTCGGGGTAATCTCTTCGGCCCGATTGGCCAGCCCCCCGCCCTCTGTGGCAGACTGTCCGAGTTGCTCGGTCGAGTGTTGATGCTGCGCGCCTCCCGCCGGGAGGACCGGAAGCGAGTCCCACAGTACTCGTCGTCCCTGATCAGGGGCGGACGTACGGGAATCTTCCGGGAAGCGTGGGCGCGGCGCCGGCCAGGCGCCCGGTGGGCCTTTCGCCCCCGGTCCGCGGTTCTGGTAGGGCCGTGTCAATCCCGCGGGGATGTTCGGACAAGGGACATCCATGTCAGCGGGAGCGCGACACGCCCGACCGCGTGGGTCGGAGGAGAAGGTGGGAACGCCGGGTTCCAGAGCGTAATGAGAGACAGGACTACGAAGTAGCCATGGCGGGACAGAAGATCCGCATCCGGCTCAAGGCCTACGACCACGAGGTCATCGACTCCTCGGCGAAGAAGATCGTCGAGACGGTGACCCGCACTGGTGCGTCGGTCGCGGGCCCGGTGCCGCTGCCCACTGAGAAGAACGTGTACTGCGTCATCAAGTCGCCGCACAAGTACAAGGACTCGCGCGAGCACTTCGAGATGCGCACGCACAAGCGCCTGATCGACATCCTCGACCCCACCCCCAAGACCGTTGACTCTCTGATGCGACTCGACCTCCCGGCCGGTGTCGACATCGAGATCAAGCTCTGAGGCCGGTGATCTGAGAGATGGCTAAGCAGATCAAGGGCATCCTGGGCGAGAAGCTCGGCATGACGCAGGTGTGGGACGCGAACAACCGCGTCGTCCCGGTCACCGTCGTCAAGGCCGGCCCCAACGTCGTCACCCAGGTCCGCACGAACGATGTCGACGGCTACGAGTCCGTCCAGATCGCCTTCGGCGAGATCGACCCGCGCAAGGTGAACAAGCCCCTCAAGGGCCACTTCGCCAAGGCCGACGTCACCCCCCGTCGCCACCTCGTCGAGATCCGCACCGCGGACGCCTCCGAGTACACGCTGGGCCAGGAGATCACCGCCGAGGTGTTCGAGGCCGGCGTGAAGGTCGACGTGACCGGCAAGAGCAAGGGCAAGGGCTTCGCCGGTGTCATGAAGCGCCACAACTTCCGTGGCCTCGGCGCCGGACACGGCACCCAGCGCAAGCACCGCTCCCCCGGTTCCATCGGTGGCTGCGCCACCCCGGGCCGCGTGTTCAAGGGCCTCCGCATGGCGGGTCGCATGGGCAACGAGCGGGTCACCACCCAGAACCTGACCGTCCACGCCGTTGACGCGGAGAAGGGTCTGCTGCTCATCAAGGGCGCGGTTCCCGGTCCGAACGGCGGCCTCGTCCTGGTCCGCACCGCGGCCAAGGGGGCCTGAGGTAATGAGCACTGTTGACATCCTTTCGCCGGCGGGCGACAAGGCCGGTTCCGTCGAGCTCCCCGCGGAGATCTTCGGCGTTGAGAAGGTCAGCGTCCCGCTGATCCACCAGGTCGTCGTCGCGCAGCTGGCCGCTGCCCGCCAGGGCACCCACAAGACCAAGACCCGCGGCGAGGTCCGTGGTGGCGGCAAGAAGCCGTACCGCCAGAAGGGCACCGGTCGCGCCCGTCAGGGTTCGACCCGCGCGCCGCAGTTCGCCGGTGGTGGCGTCGTGCACGGTCCCGTGCCGCGCGACTACTCGCAGCGCACCCCCAAGAAGATGAAGGCTGCCGCCCTGCGTCACGCCCTCACCGACCGGGCGCGCCACAACCGCATCCACGTCGTCACCGGCGTGGTCGAGGGTGAGACGCCGTCCACGAAGGCCGCCAAGAGCCTGTTCGGCAAGATCAGCGAGCGCAAGAACCTGCTCCTGGTCGTCGACCGCGCCGATGAGGCCGCGTGGCTGTCCGCCCGCAACCTGCCCCAGGTCCACATCCTGGAGCCGGGCCAGCTGAACACGTACGACGTTCTCGTCTCGGACGACGTGGTCTTCACCAAGGCCGCTTTCGAGTCCTTCGTCGCCGGCCCGAACAAGGCCAACGACAACGAAGGGAGCGAGGCCTGATGGCTGCCCGTCACCCCTCCATCGCCTCCAAGGCGGCCAAGAAGGCGAAGGAGGCGCGCCTGAAGAAGGCCCGCCGCCACGCCAGCGAGGGCAAGAACACCGTCGTCACCCCGGCGAGCAAGGCGTACACGGACCCCCGTGACGTGCTGCTCAAGCCGGTCGTGTCCGAGAAGAGCTACGCGCTCATCGACGAGAACAAGTACACGTTCCTCGTCGACCCGCGTGCCAACAAGACCCAGATCAAGGAGGCCGTCCAGGCGGTCTTCGAGGTCAAGGTCACCGGGGTCAACACGATCAACCGCATCGGCAAGCGCAAGCGGACCCGCACCGGCTTCGGCCAGCGTGCCGCCACCAAGCGCGCGATCGTGACCCTCGCCGAGGGCGACCGTATCGACATCTTCGGCGGTCCGACCGCGTAAGCGGTCAGGATCGTTCGATATCGGACGAGGACTGAGAAATGGGTATCCGCAAGTACAAGCCGACGACTCCGGGCCGTCGTGGCTCCAGCGTCGCCGACTTCGTCGAGGTCACGCGGTCCACGCCGGAGAAGTCGCTGGTCCGTCCCCTGCACAGCAAGGGCGGCCGTAACAATTCCGGTCGTGTGACCGTGCGCCACCAGGGTGGTGGCCACAAGCGCGCCTACCGCGTGATCGACTTCCGTCGTCACGACAAGGACGGCGTGCCGGCGAAGGTCGCGCACATCGAGTACGACCCCAACCGCACCGCGCGCATCGCGCTCCTGCACTACGCGGACGGCGAGAAGCGCTACATCCTCGCGCCGCGTGGCCTGAACCAGGGCGACCGCGTCGAGAACGGTCCCGGGGCCGACATCAAGCCGGGCAACAACCTCGCCCTGCGCAACATCCCGGTCGGTACGACGCTGCACGCCATCGAGCTGCGTCCCGGCGGCGGCGCCAAGTTCGCCCGCTCCGCCGGCGCCTCGGTGCAGCTGCTCGCGAAGGAGGGCTCCATGGCCCACCTGCGCATGCCGTCCGGTGAGATCCGCCTGGTCGACGTCCGCTGCCGCGCCACCGTCGGCGAGGTCGGCAACGCCGAGCAGAGCAACATCAACTGGGGCAAGGCGGGCCGCAAGCGGTGGCTGGGCGTTCGCCCGACCGTCCGTGGTGTGGTCATGAACCCGGTGGACCACCCGCACGGTGGTGGTGAGGGCCGGACCTCCGGTGGTCGTCACCCCGTGTCCCCGTGGGGCAAGAAGGAAGGCCGTACTCGTTCGCCCAAGAAGGCGTCGAACAAGTACATCGTCCGCCGCCGCAAGACGAACAAGAAGCGCTAAGGACGGGTTGAGATGCCTCGTAGCTTGAAGAAGGGGCCCTTCGTCGACGACCACCTGATGAAGAAGGTGGACGCCCAGAACGAAGCCGGCACCAAGAACGTCATCAAGACCTGGTCCCGCCGCTCGATGATCGTCCCGGCGATGCTCGGCCACACGATCGCGGTGCACAACGGCAAGACCCACATCCCGGTGTTTGTCACCGAGTCCATGGTCGGCCACAAGCTCGGCGAGTTCTCGCCGACCCGCACCTTCCGGGGCCACGTCAAGGAAGACCGGAAGTCGAAGCGCCGCTAGTAGGCGGGGTGCAAACGACCAATGACAAACACTGAAGGGACAACCATGGAAGCCAGGGCCCAGGCGCGGTACATCCGCGTCACGCCCATGAAGGCCCGCCGTGTGGTGGACCTCATCCGTGGCATGAACGCCACGGAGGCTCAGGCGGTCCTGCGTTTCGCCCCGCAGGCCGCGAGCGTGCCGGTCGGCAAGGTGCTGGACAGCGCCATCGCCAACGCCGCGCACAACTACGACCACACCGACGTCGACAGCCTCTACATCTCCGAGGCCTACGTCGACGAGGGCCCGACCCTGAAGCGGTTCCGTCCGCGCGCCCAGGGCCGTGCCTACCGGATCCGCAAGCGGACCAGCCACATCACCGTGGTCGTCAGCAGCAAGGAAGGAACCCGGTAATGGGCCAGAAGGTAAACCCGCACGGGTTCCGGCTCGGTGTCACGACCGACTTCAAGTCGCGTTGGTACGCCGACAAGCTGTACAAGGACTACGTCAAGGAAGACGTCGCCATCCGTCGGATGATGACGTCCGGCATGGAGCGCGCCGGCATCTCCAAGGTCGAGATCGAGCGCACCCGTGACCGCGTCCGCGTGGACATCCACACCGCGCGTCCGGGCATCGTCATCGGCCGCCGCGGCGCCGAGGCCGACCGCATCCGCGGCGACCTCGAGAAGCTCACCGGCAAGCAGGTCCAGCTGAACATCCTCGAGGTCAAGAACCCCGAGACGGACGCTCAGCTCGTGGCCCAGGCCGTCGCCGAGCAGCTCTCCTCCCGCGTCTCCTTCCGTCGCGCCATGCGCAAGAGCATGCAGTCGGCGATGAAGGCGGGCGCCAAGGGCATCAAGATCCAGTGCGGTGGCCGTCTCGGCGGCGCCGAGATGTCCCGCTCGGAGTTCTACCGCGAGGGCCGCGTGCCCCTGCACACGCTCCGCGCGAACGTGGACTACGGCTTCTTCGAGGCCAAGACGACCTTCGGCCGCATCGGCGTGAAGGTCTGGATCTACAAGGGCGACGTCAAGAACATCGCCGAGGTCCGCGCCGAGAACGCCGCCGCCCGTGCGGGCAACCGCCCGGCCCGCGGTGGCGCCGACCGCCCGGCCCGTGGTGGCCGCGGTGGCGAGCGGCGCGGTCGCAAGCCGCAGCAGCAGGCTCCGGCTGCCGAGGCCCCCAAGGCCGACGCGCCCGCCGCCGCTCCGGCTGAGAGCACCGGAACGGAGGCCTGACCACCATGCTGATCCCCCGTAGGGTCAAGCACCGCAAGCAGCACCACCCCAAGCGCAACGGCATGTCCAAGGGTGGCACGCAGGTTGCGTTCGGCGAGTACGGCATCCAGGCGCTGACCCCGGCCTACGTGACGAACCGCCAGATCGAGGCGGCTCGTATCGCGATGACCCGTCACATCAAGCGTGGCGGCAAGGTCTGGATCAACATCTACCCGGACCGTCCGCTCACGAAGAAGCCGGCCGAGACCCGCATGGGTTCCGGTAAGGGTTCTCCGGAGTGGTGGATCGCCAACGTCAAGCCCGGACGCGTGATGTTCGAGCTGTCGTACCCCAACGAGAAGATCGCCCGTGAGGCGCTGACCCGTGCGGCCCACAAGCTGCCGATGAAGTGCCGGATCGTCAAGCGCGAGGCAGGTGAAGCGTGATGTCGGCCGGTACCAAGGCGTCCGAGCTGCGCGAGCTGGGCAACGAGGAGCTTCTGGCGAAGCTCCGCGAGGCCAAGGAAGAGCTGTTCAACCTCCGCTTCCAGGCGGCGACCGGTCAGCTCGAGAACCACGGCCGGCTGAAGGCCGTCCGTAAGGACATCGCGCGGATCTACACCCTGATGCGCGAGCGCGAGCTGGGCATCGAAACGGTGGAGAACGCATGAGCGAGAACAACGTGACTGAGCAGAACACCGAGGCGCGCGGATTCCGCAAGACCCGTGAGGGTCTGGTCGTCAGCGACAAGATGGACAAGACCGTCGTCGTCGCCGTCGAGGACCGCGTCAAGCACGCGCTGTACGGCAAGGTCATCCGCCGTACCAACAAGCTCAAGGCGCACGACGAGCAGAACGCCGCGGGCGTCGGCGACCGCGTCCTCCTCATGGAGACCCGGCCGCTGTCCGCGACGAAGCGCTGGCGCGTCGTCGAGATCCTCGAGAAGGCCAAGTAATTCTCCTGCGGGGCATCCCTCGCAGGACAGTTCCGCCAGGCTCCGGGGGCCGTTCGCCTGAACGGCCCCCGGGGAACCGGCAGACAAACAGGAGATAGACGTGATCCAGCAGGAGTCGCGACTGCGTGTCGCCGACAACACTGGTGCGAAGGAGATCCTTTGCATCCGTGTGCTCGGTGGCTCCGGTCGCCGCTACGCGGGCATCGGTGACGTCATCGTCGCCACCGTCAAGGACGCGATCCCCGGTGGCAACGTGAAGAAGGGTGACGTCGTCAAGGCGGTCATCGTTCGCACCGTCAAGGAGCGCCGCCGTCCGGACGGCTCGTACATCCGCTTCGACGAGAACGCCGCCGTCATTCTGAAGAACGACGGCGACCCTCGTGGCACCCGTATCTTCGGCCCGGTGGGCCGTGAGCTGCGCGAGAAGAAGTTCATGAAGATCATCTCCCTCGCGCCGGAGGTGCTGTGAGCATGAAGATCAAGAAGGGCGACCTGGTCCAGGTCATCACCGGCAAGGACAAGGGCAAGCAGGGCAAGGTCATTGCCGCTTACCCGCGCGAGGAGCGCGTCCTGGTCGAGGGTGTCAACCGGGTCAAGAAGCACACCAAGGCCGGGCCGACCGCTCGCGGTTCGCAGGCCGGCGGCATCGTCACCACCGAGGCGCCGATCCACGTCTCCAACGTCCAGCTGGTCGTGGAGAAGGACGGCAAGAAGGTCGTGACCCGCGTCGGTTACCGCTTCGACGACGAAGGCAACAAGATCCGCGTTGCCAAGCGGACGGGTGAGGACATCTGATGGCTACCACCACTGCTCCGCGTCTGAAGACGAAGTACCGCGAGGAGATCGCGGGCAAGCTGCGTGACGAGTTCAAGTACGAGAACGTCATGCAGGTCCCCGGCCTCGTCAAGATCGTGGTCAACATGGGTGTGGGCGACGCCGCCCGCGACTCCAAGCTGATCGAGGGCGCCATCCGCGACCTCACCACGATCACCGGTCAGAAGCCGGCCGTCACCAAGGCCCGCAAGTCCATCGCGCAGTTCAAGCTGCGCGAGGGCCAGCCGATCGGTGCCCACGTCACGCTCCGTGGCGACCGCATGTGGGAGTTCCTGGACCGCACCCTGTCGCTCGCGCTGCCGCGCATCCGCGACTTCCGCGGCCTGTCCCCCAAGCAGTTCGACGGCCGTGGCAACTACACCTTCGGTCTCACGGAGCAGGTCATGTTCCACGAGATCGACCAGGACAAGATCGACCGTGTCCGGGGTATGGACATCACCGTGGTCACCACGGCGACCAACGACGAAGAGGGCCGCGCCCTTCTCCGTCACCTCGGCTTCCCGTTCAAGGAGGCGTGAGCGAGATGGCGAAGAAGGCTCTCATCGCGAAGGCTGCTCGCAAGCCCAAGTTCGGTGTGCGTGGCTACACCCGCTGCCAGCGCTGCGGCCGTCCGCACTCCGTGTACCGCAAGTTCGGCCTGTGCCGCGTGTGCCTTCGTGAGATGGCTCACCGTGGCGAGCTGCCGGGCGTGACCAAGAGCTCCTGGTAATCCCGGTAATCAGGGATTCCCAAGGCTCTCGGTAAGCAACTGGGCCGGCAGGAGGCCCAGCCCGCATGCCTTAGGCTTGCGTGGTTGGGCGTCTGCCGCGCCCGTACGACTTACTACGCCGTAGGTCCACCGCGCCGCACCCGTCCCGTCTCGGATCGGGGAGAGGGATGGCGCACCAGGAAACCCCGGCGAGAGAGGCCGAAGGCCAATTCATGACCATGACTGATCCGATCGCAGACATGCTTACGCGTCTGCGGAACGCGAACTCGGCGTACCACGACTCGGTGTCGATGCCGCACTCCAAGATCAAGTCGCACATCGCGGAGATCCTCCAGCAGGAGGGCTTCATCACGGGCTGGCGCGTCGAGGACGCCGAGGTCGGCAAGAACCTCGTCCTCGAGCTGAAGTTCGGCCCGAACCGTGAGCGCTCCATCGCGGGCATCAAGCGGATCTCCAAGCCCGGTCTCCGGGTGTACGCGAAGTCCACCAACCTGCCGAAGGTGCTGGGCGGCCTCGGCGTGGCGATCATCTCCACGTCGCACGGGCTCCTCACCGACAAGCAGGCCGGCAAGAAGGGCGTGGGTGGGGAAGTCCTCGCCTACGTCTGGTAGCAGAAGGGAACGGAGGAAACAGCTATGTCGCGCATCGGCAAGCTCCCCATCGCGGTTCCCGCCGGCGTGGACGTCACCATCGACGGCCGTACGGTCTCGGTCAAGGGCCCCAAGGGCACGCTGACCCACACCGTCGTGGCGCCGATCGACATCGCCAAGGGTGAGGACGGCGTTCTGAACGTCACCCGCCCCAACGACGAGCGTCAGAACAAGGCCCTGCACGGCCTGTCCCGCACGCTGGTGGCGAACATGATCACCGGCGTGACCCAGGGTTACGTGAAGAAGCTCGAGATCAGCGGTGTCGGTTACCGCGTTGTCGCCAAGGGTTCGAACCTGGAGTTCTCCCTCGGCTACAGCCACCCGATCACGGTCGAGGCCCCCGAGGGCATCACCTTCAAGGTGGAGTCCCCGACCCGTTTCTCGGTCGAGGGCATCGACAAGCAGAAGGTCGGCGAGGTTGCGGCCAACATCCGCAAGCTGCGCAAGCCCGACCCGTACAAGGCCAAGGGCGTCAAGTACGAGGGCGAAGTCATCCGCCGCAAGGTCGGAAAGGCGGGTAAGTAAGCCATGGCATACGGGCAGAAGATCCTCAAGGGCGACGCCTACAAGCGTGCTGCTATCAAGCGTCGTCACATCCGGATCCGCAAGAAGGTCGCCGGCACCGCCGAGCGTCCTCGCCTGGTCGTGACTCGTTCCAACCGCCACATCGTGGCGCAGGTGATCGACGACCTGAAGGGTCACACCCTGGCGTCGGCGTCCACCCTGGACGCGTCGATCCGGAGTGGCGAGGGCGACAAGTCCGCGCAGGCCAAGCAGGTCGGCGCCCTGGTCGCCGAGCGCGCCAAGGCCGCCGGTGTCGAGGCCGTCGTGTTCGACCGTGGTGGCAACCAGTACGCCGGGCGCATCGCCGCTCTGGCGGACGCCGCCCGCGAAGCCGGTTTGAAGTTCTGAGCCGGTTCCGTAGCTAGCGGAAACAGAGAGAGGTAATTCCAATGGCTGGACCCCAGCGCCGCGGTGGCGGTGCCGGTGGCGGCGAGCGGCGGGACCGGAAGGGCCGTGACGGCGGCGCAGCTGCCGCCGAGAAGACCGCGTACGTCGAGCGCGTCGTCGCGATCAACCGCGTCGCCAAGGTTGTGAAGGGTGGTCGTCGCTTCAGCTTCACCGCGCTGGTCGTGGTGGGCGACGGTGACGGCACCGTGGGTGTCGGATACGGCAAGGCCAAGGAGGTGCCGGCCGCCATCGCCAAGGGCGTCGAGGAGGCCAAGAAGCACTTCTTCAAGGTCCCCCGGATCCAGGGCACCATCCCGCACCCGATCCAGGGTGAGAAGGCTGCCGGCGTCGTGCTGCTCAAGCCGGCGTCGCCGGGTACCGGTGTGATCGCCGGTGGTCCGGTGCGTGCCGTGCTCGAGTGCGCCGGTATCCACGACGTGCTGTCGAAGTCGCTCGGCTCCGACAACGCGATCAACATCGTGCACGCGACCGTGGAGGCCCTGAAGGGCCTGCAGCGTCCCGAGGAGATCGCGGCCCGCCGCGGTCTGCCGCTCGAGGACGTCGCTCCCGCGGCCCTGCTGCGTGCGCGTGCCGGGGCGGGTGTGTGATCATGGCGCAGCTGAAGATCACGCAGGTCAAGTCCTACATCGGCAGCAAGCAGAACCACCGTGACACCCTGCGTTCGCTTGGCCTGAAGAAGGTCAACGACGTGGTCGTCAAGGAGGACCGCCCCGAGTTCCGCGGCATGGTGCACACCGTCCGCCACCTCGTGACGGTCGAGGAGGTCGACTGATCATGGCGGAGCAGAACCCGCTCAAGATCCACAACCTCCGTCCCGCCCCGGGCGCCAAGACCGCCAAGACCCGTGTCGGTCGTGGTGAGGCGTCGAAGGGTAAGACGGCCGGTCGTGGTACCAAGGGCACCAAGGCCCGCTACCAGGTTCCGGAGAGCTTCGAGGGCGGCCAGATGCCGCTGCACATGCGTCTCCCGAAGCTGAAGGGCTTCAAGAACCCGTTCAAGACCGAGTACCAGGTCGTGAACCTCGACAAGCTGGCCGCGCTGTACCCCGAGGGTGGCGAGGTCACCGTCGAGGGCCTCGTGGCCAAGGGTGCCGTTCGCAAGAACAGCCTCGTCAAGGTCCTCGGCCAGGGCGAGATCTCCGTGGCGCTGCAGGTGACGGTCGACGCCGTCTCCGGCTCCGCCAAGGAGAAGATCACCGCCGCCGGCGGTACCGTCACCGAGCTCGTCTGAGCCCTTCAGGCGTCTTGATGACTTGAGCGATCCCGACCGGGGATGCCCCACAAATGGGGCATCCCCGGTTGGTCGTTCCTAGGGCGGCAGTCTCGCCGGTAAGGTGGCCTGGCTGCCCACTGACCTCGGGCGCCCCACACGGGCACTCCGGGCGGCAGTTGACCGTTACGTATTCGTCCTTTATCGGAATCTCAGACCGTCACCCTTGACGCACTGGCGCGGGGGTCGCAGGAGGCACCGTGCTCACCGCGTTCGCCCGGGCGTTCAAGACGCCCGACCTGCGCAAGAAGCTGCTCTTCACGCTCGGCATCATCGTCGTGTATCGGATCGGCACGAACATCCCGATCCCGGGTGTCGACTACCGCAATGTCCAGGCGTGCATCGACAACGCCGAGGCGAACCAGGGCCTGTTCGGGCTCGTCAACATGTTCAGCGGCGGCGCGCTGCTTCAGATCACGATCTTCGCGCTGGGCATCATGCCGTACATCACGGCGAGCATCATCCTGCAGCTGCTGACCGTGGTGATCCCGCGTCTGGAGGCCCTGAAGAAGGAGGGTCAGGCCGGCACGGCGAAGATCACGCAGTACACCCGTTACCTGACGGTCGCGCTCGCCATCCTCCAGGGCACCGGCCTGGTGGCCACCGCCCGCAGCGGCGCCCTCTTCCAGGGCTGCCCGGTCGCCAACCAGATCGTCCCGGACCAGTCGATCTTCGTGACCGTCACGATGGTCATCGTGATGACCGCCGGCACGGCCGTCGTGATGTGGCTCGGCGAGCTCATCACCGACCGCGGCATCGGCAACGGCATGTCGATCCTGATGTTCATCTCGATCGCCGCGACCTTCCCCTCCGCCCTGTGGGCCATCAAGCAGGAGGGCACCCTGGCGGACGGCTGGATCGAGTTCGGCACCGTCATGCTCGTCGGGTTCGTCATGGTCGCCCTGGTCGTCTTCGTCGAGCAGGCCCAGCGCCGGATCCCGGTGCAGTACGCCAAGCGCATGATCGGCCGCCGTTCCTACGGCGGTACCTCGACCTACATCCCGCTCAAGGTGAACCAGGCGGGCGTGATCCCCGTCATCTTCGCCTCGTCGCTGCTCTACATCCCCGCCCTGATCGTCCAGTTCTCCAACTCCGACGCGGGCTGGGCGGTCTGGATCCAGAAGAATCTGGCGGACACCGGCGCCACGCCGCACATCGTCCTGTACTTCCTGCTGATCGTGTTCTTCGCGTTCTTCTACGTGGCCATCACGTTCAACCCCGAGGAAGTCGCGGACAACATGAAGAAGTATGGTGGCTTCATCCCGGGCATCCGGGCTGGCCGACCGACCGCTGAGTACCTCAGCTACGTACTCAACCGGATCACCTGGCCGGGCTCGCTGTATCTGGGCCTGATCTCTCTCGTGCCGACAATGGCGTTGGCTGGTTTCGGGGCGAACCAGAACTTCCCGTTCGGCGGGACCAGCATCCTGATCATCGTGGGTGTCGGTCTCGAGACCGTGAAGCAGATCGAGAGCCAGCTCCAGCAGCGCAATTACGAAGGGTTCCTCCGCTGATGCGAATCGTCCTCGTCGGGCCGCCGGGTGCCGGAAAGGGCACGCAGGCCACCCGCCTTGCCGAGAAGCTGCGCATCCCGCACATCTCCACGGGTGACCTGTTCCGCGCCAACATCAGCCAGCAGACGGAGCTGGGCAAGCTCGCGAAGTCCTACATGGACGCCGGCAACCTCGTACCGGACGAGGTCACCATCGCCATGGCCAAGGACCGCATGGAGCAGCCCGACGCCGAGGGCGGCTTCCTGCTGGACGGCTTCCCGCGCAACGTCTCCCAGGCCGAGGCACTGGACGAGCTGCTCACCACCGAGGACATCGAGCTGGACGCGGTCCTCGACCTGGAGGCCCCCGAGGACGAGGTCGTCAAGCGGATCGCCGGCCGGCGCATCTGCCGCAAGGACTCCAGCCACGTCTTCCACGTGACGTACAGCCCGTCGAAGCAGGAGGGCGTCTGCGACGTCTGCGGCGGCGAGCTGTACCAGCGCGACGACGACTCCGAGGAGACCGTCCGGACGCGCCTGGAGGTCTACCACACGCAGACCGAGCCGATCATCGACTACTACAAGGCCCAGGGCCTCGTGGTGACGATCGCGGCGACGGGTCCGGTCGACGAGGTCACCGGGCGCGCGCTGGAGGCGCTCAAGCGCGACAAGTAGCGGCGTCCGATCGGCCGCGGTCCCCTGCGGGGACCGCGGCCGACGCGTGTGCCGGTGCGGGAGCCCGTCCCCGTATCGTTGATGGTGTCCGTCCCTTCCCGGTCCAGAAAGGCCGTCGCCCCCATGGTGCAGATCAAGACCCCCGAGCAGATCGCCAAGATGCGTGAGGCGGGGCTGGTCGTCGCCGCCATCCACGCGGCCACCCGCGAGGCCGCCGTGCCCGGGGCCACCACCAAGGACCTGGACCAGGTCGCCCGCAAGGTGCTCGCGGAGCACGACGCCAAGCCGAACTTCCTCGGCTACGGCGGCTTCCCCGCGACGATCTGCACCTCGGTGAACGAGGTCGTCGTCCACGGCATCCCCTCCGACGACGTCGTCCTCAAGGACGGGGACGTCATCTCCGTCGACTGCGGCGCGATCGTCGACGGCTGGCACGGCGACGCCGCCTACACCGCGTTCGTGGGGTCCGGTCACTCCCCGGAGCTGGTCGAGCTGTCCCGGGTGACCGAGGAGTCGATGTGGGCCGGCATCGCGGCCATGAAGCAGGGCAACCGGCTCGTCGACGTCTCCCGCGCGATCGAGACGTACATCCGCCGCCAGCCGAAGCCGGGCGGCGGCCGGTACGGGATCATCGAGGACTACGGCGGCCACGGCATCGGCACCGAGATGCACATGGACCCGCACCTGCTGAACTACGTCGACCGACGCCGCGGCAAGGGCCCCAAGCTGGTCCCGGGCTTCTGCCTCGCCATCGAGCCGATGGTCTCCCTGGGCACCCCGAGGACCGAGGTCCTCGAGGACGACTGGACGGTCGTCACCACCGACGGCACCTGGTCCTCCCACTGGGAGCACTCCGTCGCCCTCACGGAGCAGGGACCGCTGGTCCTGACGGCCCCCGACGGCGGCAGGGCGAAGCTGGCGGAGTACGGCATCACGGCGGCGCCCGACCCGCTCGGTTAAGGATCTCGCCCGTGGGGCAGACTTCTCCGTTTCGTGTTTCCGGGTGCGCTGACGTAGACTGACTCGTCGGCTCTTGTGCACCCGCATGTCCGCATGCGCCTCGAAGCCTCGAGAGGGTGCGCGCCGGAGTCGATCAAGGTAGTCGATTCGAAGGGCGAAGCGTGGCCAAGAAGCAAGGTGCCATCGAGATCGAGGGCACTGTCGTCGAGTCTCTGCCGAACGCCATGTTCAAGGTCGAGCTCCAGAACGGCCACCAGGTCCTGGCACACATCAGCGGCAAGATGCGCATGCACTACATCCGCATCCTCCCTGACGACCGGGTCGTGGTGGAGCTGTCTCCGTACGACCTGACGCGTGGCCGGATCGTTTACCGCTACAAGTAGATCTTGCCCGCGCCCCGGCTCGCCGGGGTGGTGGCACTGACCCGGAGAACCTCACATCCCATGAAGGTCAAGCCGAGCGTCAAGAAGATCTGCGACAAGTGCAGGGTGATCCGCCGTCACGGCCGGGTCATGGTCATCTGCGACAACCCGCGCCACAAGCAGCGCCAGGGCTGACCGCAGCACGACCGACCCTCTGCGACTTCCGCAGGGCTTCGCGCGACGCGAGCAACACACGTTCATACGCAGGGCCCGAGCCGCACGGCTCGACACCCCCGGCTCGGAGGCCGGGGACCCAGTTCGTACCTGGTACGGCGGCTGGGAGCCGGTCCTGTGGAAGACCTCCGACAATCAACTGGAGCCATTGAATGGCACGCGTTTCCGGTGTTGACATCCCGCGCGACAAGCGCGTGGAGATCGCCCTCACCTACGTGTTCGGCATCGGCCGGACCCTTTCCCAGCAGACGCTGGCCGCCACCGGCATCGACCCGAACACCCGCGTTCGCGACCTCTCCGAGGAGCAGCTCGTCGCGATCCGCGAGTACGTCGACAACAACATCAAGACCGAGGGTGACCTCCGTCGCGAGATCCAGGCCGACATCCGCCGCAAGGTCGAGATCGGCACCTACCAGGGTCTGCGTCACCGTCGCGGTCTGCCCGTCCGTGGTCAGCGCACCAGCACCAACGCGCGTACCCGCAAGGGCCCGCGTCGCGCCATCGCCGGCAAGAAGAAGCCGGGCAAGAAGTAGTCCGCAGCGGACGCCTGTCCACGGTCTTCGCTGTAGGACCGACCACCTCCCGTAGGAGTTAAGAGATGCCCCCCAAGGGACGTCAGGGCGCTGCCAAGAAGGTGCGCCGCAAGGAAAAGAAGAACGTCGCTCACGGCCACGCGCACATCAAGAGCACGTTCAACAACACGATCGTCTCGATCACGGACCCGTCCGGCAACGTGATCTCCTGGGCCTCCGCCGGCCACGTCGGCTTCAAGGGCTCCCGGAAGTCCACGCCGTTCGCCGCGCAGATGGCCGCCGAGTCGGCCGCCCGCCGCGCCCAGGAGCACGGCATGCGCAAGGTCGACGTGTTCGTCAAGGGCCCGGGTTCCGGTCGTGAGACCGCGATCCGCTCCCTGCAGGCCACGGGCCTCGAGGTCGGCTCCATCCAGGACGTCACCCCGACCCCGCACAACGGCTGCCGTCCGCCGAAGCGCCGTCGCGTCTGAGGCACCGGCTCGGCCGGACGGCTCCCTGCTGGGGGTGCGGGGGTCGCCCCCCGCGATGTCGCAGCACGGCTGCCGTCCGCCGAAGCGCCGCCGCGTCTGACGCACGGCCGCTTCGTTCGGCTTCGGGTTCCGGGCGGTACGGCTCGTAAGGGCCGTACCGCCCGTACCCTTGCAGTACCCGCACTTTTCCTCGGGTGCGGTTTCCGTCGGACGTCAAATAGCGGGCGTCCACGAAAGAAGGATCTGATCCACACATGCTGATCGCTCAGCGTCCCTCGTTGACCGAAGAGGTCGTCGACGAGTTCCGCTCCCGGTTCGTGATCGAGCCGCTGGAGCCGGGCTTCGGCTACACCCTCGGCAACTCCCTCCGCCGCACCCTCCTGTCGTCGATCCCCGGTGCCGCCGTCACCAGCATCCGCATCGACGGCGTCCTGCACGAGTTCACCACCGTGCCGGGCGTCAAGGAGGACGTCACCGACCTGATCCTCAACATCAAGCAGCTGGTCGTCTCCTCGGAGCACGACGAGCCGGTCGTGATGTACCTGCGCAAGCAGGGCCCGGGTCTGGTCACCGCCGCCGACATCGCGCCCCCGGCCGGTGTCGAGGTGCACAACCCCGACCTCGTCCTCGCCACGCTCAACGGCAAGGGCAAGCTGGAGATGGAGCTGACCGTCGAGCGCGGTCGCGGCTACGTCTCCGCCGTGCAGAACAAGCAGGTCGGCCAGGAGATCGGCCGGATCCCGGTCGACTCGATCTACTCGCCGGTCCTCAAGGTCACCTACAAGGTCGAGGCGACCCGTGTCGAGCAGCGCACCGACTTCGACAAGCTGATCGTCGACGTCGAGACCAAGCAGGCCATGCGTCCGCGCGACGCCATGGCGTCGGCCGGCAAGACCCTGGTCGAGCTGTTCGGTCTGGCCCGCGAGCTCAACATCGACGCCGAGGGCATCGACATGGGCCCGTCCCCGACGGACGCCGCCCTCGCCGCCGACCTGGCGCTGCCGATCGAGGAGCTGGAGCTCACGGTCCGCTCCTACAACTGCCTCAAGCGCGAGGGCATCCACTCCGTGGGTGAGCTCGTCGCCCGCTCGGAGGCCGACCTCCTCGACATCCGCAACTTCGGTGCGAAGTCGATCGACGAGGTCAAGGCGAAGCTGGCCGGCATGGGCCTGGCCCTCAAGGACAGCCCGCCCGGATTCGACCCGACCGCCGCCGCGGACGCCTTCGGCGCCGACGACGACGCGGACGCCGGGTTCGTCGAGACCGAGCAGTACTGAGCGCTCCGCGGGGAGGCCGTACTGCGTCTGCGGGCCGGTTGTGGCTGGTCGCGCCCACGCGACGGGAGCCACGTGTCGATGCCGCCCCGCGCCCTTTCCAGGCCCCTTCGGGGGCCTGGATCTCCGACGGGCGACCGCCCGCTCGGATACTGACCCCGGTACCTGATACGGCCGGGGCAGACACACAGGAGAAGAATCATGCCGAAGCCCACCAAGGGTGCCCGTCTGGGCGGCAGCGCCGCGCACGAGAAGCTGATGCTCGCGAACCTCGCGAAGTCGCTCTTCGAGCACGGCCGCATCACCACCACCGAGGCGAAGGCCCGCCGCCTGCGCCCGTACGCCGAGCGCCTGATCACCAAGGCGAAGAAGGGCGACCTTCACAACCGCCGCCAGGTGCTCCAGGTCATCACGGACAAGGGCGTCGTCCACACGCTCTTCACCGAGATCGGCCCGCGGTACGAGAACCGTCCGGGTGGCTACACCCGCATCACCAAGATCGGTAACCGCCGTGGCGACAACGCGCCCATGGCCGTCATCGAGCTGGTCGAGGCGCTGACGGTGCAGCAGTCGGCGGTCGGCGAGGCCGAGGCCGCGACCAAGCGCGCGGTCAAGGAAGACGCCCTCAAGAAGGACGAGTCCGCCGAGGCCAAGGCCGAGGAGACCAAGGACGAGGCCGCCGAGGCCCCGGCCGAGTCCTCCGCGGAAGCGGCTGAGGACAGCGCCAAGGACGCCTGAGGCACTGCTTCGCGTTGAGCGGGTCCGCCCTTTGCGGGGCGGGCCCGCTTCCGCGTTCCTGAGAGGATCTGTACGTGAGTGACGAAGTACAGCCCGGGTTCGTACGCATCCGTCTCGACCTGTCCTACGACGGCGCCGACTTCCACGGCTGGGCCAAGCAGGCCGGGGGCCGGCGGACCGTGCAGGGGGAGATCGAGGACGCGCTGCGGACCGTGACCCGGTCCGGGACGACGACGTACGAGCTGACCGTGGCCGGACGCACCGACGCCGGGGTGCACGCCCGGGGCCAGGTGGCGCACGTGGACCTGCCCGCCGGGGTGTGGGCGGAGCACAAGGGGAAGCTGCTGAAGCGGCTCGCCGGGCGGCTGCCGAAGGACGTGCGGGTGTGGGCCCTGCGGGAGGCGCCGGCCGGTTTCAACGCCCGGTTCTCGGCGATCTGGCGGCGCTACGCCTACCGCGTCACCGACAACCCGGGCGGGGTGGACCCGCTGCTGCGCGGCCACGTGCTGTGGCACGACTGGCCGCTCGACGTCGACGCGATGAACGAGGCGGCCCGGGGGCTGCTGGGGGAGCACGACTTCGCCGCCTACTGCAAGAAGCGGGAGGGGGCCACCACCATCCGGACCCTCCAGGAGCTGAGCCTGGTGCGGGGCGGGGACGGGATCATCACGGCGACGGTCCGGGCCGATGCGTTCTGCCACAACATGGTGCGCTCGTTGATCGGGGCGCTGCTGTTCGTGGGGGACGGGCACCGGGGAACCGAGTGGCCGGGGAAGGTGCTCGCGGCGGGGGTGCGGGATTCCGCCGTCCACGTGGTGCGGCCGCACGGACTGACCCTCGAGGAAGTCGGCTACCCCGCGGACGGGATGCTGGCGGCGCGCAGCCTCGAGGCGCGGAACAAGAGGGTGCTGCCAGGAAGCGGTTGCTGCTGAACGGCGCGGTGCGGGGCGGGCGTGCCCCGCTAGACTGCTGTGCGACGACGCCTCGTCCGCATCATCCGCTGGAATTTCCGCCGGTGGGGTGTATGGGGGACGACGAGGCCGTCGGGCCGCCACGACTTCTGTTCTGACACCTGTCTTGCACACCGGACGCGCCCATGGGGAGCGGCCGTCCGATGCTGTCGCGCGCGGCCGGATCCGCTGCGAGCCGGGGAGCCACTTTGAGCAGAGCCAGAAAGCACTCGGCGTCCGCCGAACGGGATTCCAGGGCGAAGGTGGGTCGGCGTTCGGTCCTCGGCCTGGTGGGGCTCGGAGGTCTGCTGACGGCCGGCGGCGTGGCCGCGGGCGTGGCGGGCAGGGACCTGATCCTGCCCGCGTCGGACGAGAGCGGCACCGGAGCCCTCGATCTCGGCGGGGGCAGGCGTCTCGAGAACCTGACCCCGCCGACGTACGCCCCGACCGGGCGCCGCCCGCGGTACCGGCGGGCGACCTGGAGCGAGCAGTTCCAGCAAGGGCACGAGTGGTCGGCCGGTGGTGAGGGCACCGCGTCCTCCGACTCCGACACCGAGGTCTTCACCCGGGGCGACCGCTCGTTGCGGGTCACCACGCGCGGCGACGGCGTCCAGTCCTTCGTGCGCCGTACCGGCATGGACTCGATGGACCTCAAGGGGAAGATGCTCCGTCTCGTCTTCCGGGTGGAGGACGTGGCCCATCTGAAGCGGATGGAGTTCTACCTGGGCAGCCGGGAACTGGCGAACTACTTCAGCTGGACCTTCCACTACCACGCGGCCGAGGGCACCAACTACGTGCAGTCGGGGGACTGGGTCACCGTCCACCTGCAGTGGGCGGACGTCACCGGCGCGTCCGGCGAGAACAAGCTGTCGTCGCGCGGTGAGCCGTCGGTCCGGTCCGGCTTCACCGACATGTCGTTCGCCGTGTACGACGACGGGAAGGGGCCGGTCACGTACCACCTCCAGGCCGTCGAGGTGGTGGCGGACACCACGGACGTCTTCCCCAAGGGCGTCGTCTCGATCACCTTCGACGACTCGCACAAGTCGGTGCACGATTTCGCCCGTCCGGTCATGGACCGGTACGGAATGCCCGGAACGCTCTACAACATCGCCGACGCGATAGGCACCGAGCCTTTCATGAGCATCGGACAGATGCGTTCCCTGCAGGACTCGTCCGGCTGGGAGATGGCCGGACACGCCTACTCGCTCAAGGCACATGACGCGAGCTACCCGAAACTCGCCGCGGAGGAGGTCGACGACGACTTCCGCAAGCTGCGCGAGTGGCTGGTCGCGCACGGCTTCACCAGCGAGCACTTCGCCTATCCGCACGGGGCGTTCGGGAAGACCCGTGACGGTGTGCCCGTCGACCTGCTGGCCGCCCGGCACTTCACCACCGCGCGTTCCATCATCTCCGAGACGTCCGAGAGCTTCGCTCCGGCGATGCCGTACCGGCTCAAGGCGCTGACCGGGATCAACGACGGAGAGGAGACGAGCGGTGAGACGCTCGCCGACGTGATCGGGGCGGGTGGCGCGCTGGACCGCTGCGCGCGCAGCGGCGACTGGCTCATCCTGTGTCTGCACCGGATCGTCGAGGGTGTTCCCACGGAGAACACGGAACTGAGCACCAAGGGCCTCGCCCGCCTGATGCGCGAGATCGACAAGCGGGGCATCGAGGTGCTGACGGTGCAGGAGGCGATGGCGTACTACGCCTGACAGCGACCCCGGGCCGTCCGCAGGACGAGGCCGGGGGCGCCGCACAGGATCCTGTGCGGCGCCCCCGGCCTTCGAGCGTGTGCGGCGTGCGGTCAGGTGCGGCGCGCACGCCTTCCGCTGCCGGCCGCCCGGCGGTCATGGCGGCGCCGCTTGATGGAGAGCATCCAGCTCACCAAGGTGACGGTGACGGCCAGGCACGTGAAGCCGAGGACGACGATATCGACCTGGGTGACCTTCGTGACGGTGTAGGCGATGCCCGCGAGAACCGCGCAGGCTCCGAGGCCTCTGAGGGTGTTCATCTTTCTCCTGCGCCTGTCTGTCTGTTACTTCCAGGCGGACACACGAGTCACGTAGGACTTCAGAATGGAGGACACGAGCCAGTAGGCCCGTACGACGGTGTAGACCAGCTCGGGGATGAGCAGGGCCTCGACGAGCATCGCCTTCCAGCCCAGGTTTCGCACCCGCAGCGCGGGATAGACGATCCAGAAGGCGAGCAGGGCCCACAGCAGCGGGTGCGTGTCCAGGCTGTACTGGGCCGCGGCGATGAGCTGGCGGGCGCCCCAGACGAAGATGTACGCGAAGCCGAACAGGCCCAGGATCATGGTGATGATGGAGTGCCAGGTGAACTTGGTCCAGCCGCGGCGGCGCAGTGCGTCCACGGTGCCCCGGCTCCACCGCTCGCGCTGCTGGATCAGCTCGCGCAGGGTGGGCATGAGGTCGGTGTACGCGATGCACAGCTGGTTGGCCGTGACCTTCCAGCCGGACTCCTTGAGCGCCAGCGTGGTCTCGTAGTCCTCGACGAGGTTGCGGTGGTCCTCCCAGAACACCTCGCCGCGCCAGTCGATCAGGCCCTGCAGGGCCTCGGCGCGGTAGAAGGAGCCGGCGCCCGACATGGTGTGGACGTCCCTGCGGAAGCGCGAGTTGGCCGCCCGGCCGTACTCGATGATCTGCATGCCGAGCAGGAACCGCTGCCAGGGGTTCCGCCACAGGTCGGTGCGGCCGAGGCAGGCCGCGCTGACACCGCCGATCTCGGGGTCGGACGAGATGACGTTGCGGGCGCGCTCGATGAACCGGGAGTGCAGTTCGGTGTCGGCGTCCATGACGAGGATGTGGCCCACACGGCCGTTGAGACGGCCGCCGACGGACTGCCTGAGCCAGTCCAGGCCGTAGTTGAGGGCGCCGGCCTTCTTGTGGGGGTTGTCCGGGAAGTTCAGCACGACGGTCGGCGGCGTGCTCGGGTCCTCGGCGAACTGGAGCGCGTAGTCCTCGGTGCGGTCGGTGGAGTTGTTGACCACCACGACGATCAGGTCGGGTCGACGGGACTGCTGGGACAGGGACTCGAGCGAGGTGAAGACCCCGACCTCCTCGTTCCGCGCGGGAACCAGGACGACGGTCTCGTAGACCAGGGTGGCCGCGGTGGAGACCGCGTGGACGCCCCCACCACGACCTCTTCGGTGACGACTGCGAGCCGCCGACTGCCTTTCAGCCCAGTCGTGGTCCGTGTCGATGACGGACAAGGCGATCCCCCCACCCTGTTTTCTCTTGAGGCAACAGACCCACTCCGTGTGGGCAGTGCGAAGGCGCTTGTGAAGATACAGCAACCGTCTCTGACCCCTGGAAGTTTGAACAGGTAGTCATGAGCAGGGGTATTCGGCGCAAGTTGGACAGTGTGCCAGTTCCCGGCTGCCTGTTATTGGCACGTGAATCCATTCAATTCAGGCAATCGCGTCAGGGGTTGTGCAATGTCGAAGTGAATAAGGTCACGTGCGCGACGCGGTGGGGTCGGCCGTGAGAGTCCGGTGAACATGTGCCTAAGATTCGCTCGACAGCCGGCCGTGGACTCTGGGGTATTTCGTGACCCGTCGCAGGAAATCATCTGATAGGGGACGAAGCTTCCTTGTCATCGCCTCTGTGGTGGTCCTCCTGGCCGCCGCCGGTGCGGCCGCCTACCGGTGGTGGCCGTCGGACGGGGAATCCACGGCCCTGACCGTCCGCTACCGCACCGAAGGCCCGGCGGTGACGGACGCCGCCAAGCCCTGGCTGGAAGTCATCAACACGTCCGGCAAGACGGTGGACCTCGCCGACGTCACCGTCCGGTACCACTACACCGCCGACGACGGTGCCCGGTTCGCGGCCAACTGCGTGCAGACGTCCCTCGACTGCTCCACGGTCACCCTGCGCACGGCCGCCGCGCAGAAGTCCGGCCCCAAAGCCGATCACTACCTGGAGATCGGCTTCGCCGGGGAGGCCCGCACCCTGAAGCCCGGCGGGACGACCGAGGCGATCGGGCTCCAGCTGTACCGCGTCGACCACGAGAAGCTGGACCAGTCGGACGACTACTCGTTCGACGCGGCGAAGACGTCCTACCAGGAGTCCGAGCGGGTCACGGCCTATCTGGGCGGGGACCAGGTGTGGGGCGAGGGGCCCCACGGCGAGACCACGGGGTCCGGGGGACGGACGAACGCGGGGGCCCCCGCCGAAGCGGCGCGGCCGCCCGCCGGAGTCCTCTTCGACGACTTCGCCTACACGGGCCCCGGGGATCCGGCGCTCACCGCCAACGGCTGGGAGGTGCGCAGCGGCGCGGGCGGCCCGGGCGTCGAGGACTCGTGGTCGGCGAAGGGGGTCACGTTTCCCGCCGGCGAGAACGAGGACGGCGGGCAGGCGCTGCGGCTGGAGGCCCGTACCGACGGCACCGCGAAGGGAACGGTGCAGTCCGAGTTCCACACCGCGCGTCCGGTGTTCCGCGAAGGCACCCTCGTCGCCCGCGTGCACTTCAGCGACGAACCGGTGAACGGCCAGGACGGTGATCACGTCTCGCAGTCCGTCTTCGCCATCTCGCCGGACCACCAGTCGAAGAAGTACAGCGAACTCGACTTCGAGTACATGCCGAACGGCGGCTGGGGCCGCTACGGCCCGATTCTCGACACCACCAGCTGGCGCAGCAGCAACCTGGGCGACCGGGTCACCCGGCCCCACCAGCTGAAGCTCGGCGGCTGGCACACCCTGGCCATGACCGCGGCCGACGGCAAGGTCACCTACTCGGTGGACGGTGAAGTGCTGTTCACCAGCGGGAAGGCGTACCTCCCGCGCGAGTCGATGAGCATCAACTTCAGCAACTGGTTCATCGACCTCCCCTTCAAGGGGGAGCGTTCCTGGGCGATGAAGGTCGACTGGGTGTACCTTGGGGCCGGCCAGGTCGTCTCCCCGGACGACGCGGCGAAGGCCGCGGCCGACCTCGCCGCCGCGGGCACGAGGTACGTGAACACGCTCCCGGGGAGCGACTGACGGGACGGCGGTCAGCCCGCCTGGGCCGCCGCCGAGGCCTGGGCCTTGCCCCTGCGGTGGATCTGCCGGAGCGTGAACTCCTGGAGGTCGTCGCCCGTGGTGAAGACGGCCGCGTCCTTCGTCGTCACGTCCTTGCCGTCGGTGAAGCCGGCCAGGGTGAAGTAGGCGTAGCGACCGTAGGAGTTGGTGGTCGAGCGGCAGACCGCGCCGTCGCAGAACTCCTTGACGCCGCCGCCCGCCAACGACTTGACGATGCTCTTCTTGTCGACCTGCTGCCTGGCCCTGGTCGCCTGGGCCTCGGTGTCGAAGACGGCCACGCCGACCGTCACCGCCACGCCGTCCTTGGTGTAGGTGACGCGCATCAGGCGGGTGCAGCCGTTGTCGGTGAGGACCTTGGGGAGGGTGGCCTTCGCGGCCGAGGCGCAGTTGCGGGTGTCGGCCGTCGGGCCCTTCTTGTACACCGTCTCGCCCATGGTCAGCTGTGTGCCCGGGAAGAGGATGTCCGGGCTCAGCGGCGCCTTGTCCTTCTTCGCGCTGGCGATGAAGTCCCTGGGGTCCAGCGGGGGCGGCGCGCTCGTCGGGGCGAACGACGGCACCGTGCCCGTGGCGCTCGGGACGTCGGAGGACCCGGGCTGCCGGGAGGACGGGCCGCCCGCGACCTGTTCGTCGCCGTTCGCCGAGACGACGGCCACCGCGACGGCCGTGCCTATCGCGACGGTGGCGATTGCGGCACCGCCCATGAGCAGCAGCCGGCGCCGCTTGTTGCGGGCCTCGGAGGCCTCGGCGAGCGCGGCCCAGTCGGGGGACTGGCTCGCACCGCCGCTGTTCCAGGGCTGCTGGGAATTCGGTTTCCAGGGATCCCACTGCTGCTGAGGTCCCCCCTGCCCAAAACTCATGGGGCGCATCTTAGACGGGGCACGGGGCGTGCTGGTCCGTCCCAACGAGCCCCGCAGACCCTAGCGTTGCGCCCATGATGACGGGCAAAAGCGACATCTCCGGGTGGTTGGTGCGTCCCGCGGGCCGGCCCCTGTGGGCGGGACTCGTGGTGCTGCTGGGGGCATTGACGGTGCACACGGTGCGCGTGACCTCGGACGGGGGGATGGACAACGCGATCGTCGTGGACGCCGCGCGGACCTGGCTGGCCGGTGGCTCGCCGTACGACGATCCGCACTTCCTCTATCTGCCGAGCGCCGTCCCGGCCGCCGCCCCGCAGGCGCTGCTGCCGCGGCCCGTGCTCGACGTGCTGGTGCCGCCGGCGGTGACCGCCGCCCTCGCGCTGGGCTGGGCCTGTGCCCTGAGGCTGCACCGCGTGCCGCTGCACAGCAGGCTCGCCGCGCTCGGGCTGCTGGGTCTCGCGGCCGGCTTCGCGCCGTTCGGGCAGCTGGTGCGGCTGGGCAACTGGACGGTGACGGCCGCGCTCGCGCTGCCGCTGTGCCTGCTGCTGGCGAGCCGGGGCCGGTGGGTCGCGGCGGGCGCGGTCGTCGGGGTGGCGGTGGCGCTGAAGCCGCTGCTCGCGCCGATGGCGCTGCTGTTCCTCTTCGCGCGCCGGTGGCGGGCGCTGGCCGTGCTGCTGGTGGTGCCGTCGGCGGCCTCGGCCGCGGCGGCGCTGCTGCTGCCGGACCCGGCGGGCTTCTTCACCCGCACCCTGCCGTTCCTGCTGCGCGGCGACGACGCCTTCGTCCGGCTCTACGAGGCCTCGCCGGCGGCGGTGCTGCCCCGGCTGGGCGTGCCCGGGGTGGCGGCCGGACTGCTCGCGCTGCTCGCGGCCGCGGTGGGGACGGGGTGCGCGTACCGGCGCTGGCACGGGCCGGGGCCGGTGCCGCTGCGGCTGGCGGAGACGTCCGCGGGGCTGATGCTCTCGGCGTTCCTCGTCTCGCGGCCCTCCTACAACCACTACCTCCTGGTCGTCCTGCCGCTGCTGCTCGCCGGTCTGCCGTACGCCGGGTCGGTGGCCCGGCGGCCCTGGTTCTGGCTCGCCCTGGTGCCGCAGCTGCCGGGGGTGACGTGGCCGTGGCTGGAGTCGGGGCGGCGCCGGGCCTTCCGGGACGCGTTCACGCTGTGCGCGCTGGCGGTGACGGTCGGGCGTCACCGCGTGCGGGGGGCGGGTGACCCGGACGGCCCACGCGGGGCGCCGGGAGAGGGGCGTCCGGCCGCGGAAGAGCGGCGTGCGGTCGTAGAATCGGCGTAGCCCACCGACGGCGGTCTCGTTTTGACCCGTCCGGCCGAGCGTGGGTATCCTGCATGTTCGTTATGTGTATTGGCTTGCTCATTCTCACGTGAGGGGCCCTTACACCGGTCCACCGGGCCGATGACCAGCGACCAGCACGCGGTTTGCGTCACCGCGGTGCGGTCAGGGCTGTCGTGATCGTCTTCGGTGACCTTGTCAGGACCATTCACTGAAGAAGCGAAGGCTACGAACCGTGCGTACGTACAGCCCCAAGCCCGGCGATGTGACGCGCCAGTGGCACGTCATCGACGCTCAGGACGTCGTCCTGGGTCGTCTGGCCTCCACCGCGGCCTCCATCCTGCGCGGCAAGCACAAGCCGATCTACGCGCCCCACGTCGACACCGGTGACTTCGTCATCATCATCAACGCCGACAAGGTGCACCTCTCCGGCAACAAGCGGACCCAGAAGATGGCGTACCGCCACTCGGGCTACCCGGGCGGTCTGCGCTCCGTCCGCTACGACGAGCTGCTCGCGAAGAACCCCGAGAAGGCCATCGAGAAGGCCGTCAAGGGCATGCTCCCCAAGAACACCCTGGGCCGTCAGATGCTCTCGAAGCTGAAGGTCTACTCGGGCGACCAGCACCCGCACGCTGCCCAGCAGCCGGTGCCGTTCGAGATCACCCAGGTCGCGCAGTAAGTCCGGCCACCCCCTAAGACTGAAGAGAATCTGAGGAGAATCGTGGCCGAGACCACTGCCGAGCAGCCGCTCGAAGAGCTTGACATCGACAGCTACACCACCGAGTCCGAGGTCCCCCTCGAGGGCGAGTACACCTCGGAGTCCCTGGCCTCCCGCTTCGGCGAGCCGCAGCCGGCCGCCGGCCTGGGCCGCCGCAAGAACGCCATCGCCCGCGTCCGGATCGTCCCGGGCACCGGCAAGTGGAAGATCAACGGTCGCACCCTCGAGGACTACTTCCCGAACAAGGTGCACCAGCAGGAGGTCAACGAGCCCTTCAAGGTGCTCGAGCTCGAGGGCCGTTACGACGTCATCGCCCGCATCGCGGGTGGCGGTGTCTCCGGTCAGGCCGGTGCGCTCCGTCTCGGTGTCGCCCGTGCGCTGAACGAGGCCGACGTCGACAACAACCGCGGTCCGCTGAAGAAGGCCGGCTTCCTGCGCCGCGACGACCGCGCGGTCGAGCGGAAGAAGGCCGGTCTGAAGAAGGCCCGCAAGGCTCCGCAGTACAGCAAGCGCTAATCGCAGGGCGCTCGCGCGTACTCCGAACGCCCCGACGGCACGCCACTGTGCCGCCGGGGCGTTCGTTTATTCATGGCCGTGGGCGTATAACGGCACAAGACGCTCAAAGGCTAATGTGACCGTAGGAGCGGGCATTCCCGCCCGGAGATGCGGAGCCGCACACGCATCCCGACCGTCGGACACGGCACAAGCTCTCGTCAGCGGCACAACCGTCGACCGTGCGTGCGGGTCCAATGCCTCGGCACGGCTTCCGACACTGATGTTTCCTCAGGAGGACAAGTGGGACGACTCTTCGGCACGGACGGCGTGCGCGGTGTCGCCAACGCGGACCTGACGGCGGAGATGGCGCTCGGCCTGTCCGTCGCCGCCGCGCACGTACTGGCCGAGGCGGGCACGTTCGCGGGGCATCGTCCCACCGCCGTGGTCGGGCGTGACCCGCGTGCGTCCGGGGAGTTCCTGGAGGCCGCCGTGGTGGCGGGCCTGGCGAGCGCGGGCGTGGACGTCCTGCGGGTCGGCGTCCTGCCGACGCCCGCGGTGGCCCACCTCACCGGCGCGCTCGGCGCCGACCTCGGCGTGATGCTCTCCGCCAGCCACAACGCCATGCCGGACAACGGCATCAAGTTCTTCGCCCGCGGCGGCCACAAGCTCGCCGACGAGCTGGAGGACCGGATCGAGACCGTGTACGAGGAGCACCGCACCGGGGCCCCGTGGGACCGGCCGACCGGCGCCGGCGTCGGCCGCGTGCGGGACTACGAGGAGGGGCTCGACCGGTACGTCGCCCACCTCGTCGGCGTCCTCCCGAACCGGCTGGACGGTCTGAGGATCGTCCTCGACGAGGCGCACGGCGCCGCCGCCAAAGTCTCACCGGAGGCGTTCACGCGCGCCGGGGCCGAGGTCGTCACCATCGGCGCCGAACCGGACGGGCTCAACATCAACGACGGCTGCGGCTCGACCCACCTGGACCGGTTGAAGGCCGCCGTGGTCGAGCACGGGGCCGACCTCGGCATCGCGCACGACGGCGACGCCGACCGGTGCCTGGCCGTGGACCACACCGGTGAGGAGGTCGACGGCGACCAGATCCTCGCGGTGCTCGCGCTGGCGATGCGGGAGCGCTCCGCACTGCGCTCCGACACCGTCGTCGCGACCGTGATGTCCAACCTCGGCTTCAAGCTCGCCATGGAGCGCGAGGGCATCCGGCTCGTGCAGACCGCGGTCGGCGACCGGTACGTGCTGGAGGAGATGAAGGACAAGGGCTACGCCCTCGGCGGCGAGCAGTCCGGCCACGTCATCGTCCTCGACCACGCCACGACGGGCGACGGCACGCTGACCGGCCTGCTGCTCGCGGCGCGGGTCGCCGCGACCGGGCGTCCGCTGCGGGAGCTGGCGTCGGTGATGGAGCGGCTGCCGCAGGTGCTCGTCAACGTGCCGGACGTGGACAAGTCCCGGGTGAAGACCTCCACCGAACTCACGGCGGCCGTCACCGAGGCCGAGCGGGAACTGGGGGAGACCGGGCGCGTACTGCTCCGCCCCTCGGGCACGGAACCGCTGGTGCGGGTGATGGTGGAGGCCGCGGACATCGACCAGGCCCGCTCGGTGGCGGGGCGGTTGGCGGACGCGGTGAAGTCGGCGCTGGGATAGGCGCCGCGGGAGGACGGGGGCGGACGCCGCGGGAGTGCGGGGCTCAGGCCCGCGCCCGCCTGCGCAGCCGCTCGTGCTGCCTGGCCCAGAAGTGCTTCTGGGCCAGCAGGGTGAGGGTGCCCGCGAGGACGATGCCGAGCAGGTTGAGCAGGAGCTGCTCGGTCGAGCCCCAGGTCTGGACGGTGTCCCCGTAGCTCAGTGCCACGGCGGCGTTCGCGGCGGCCGGGACCGTCGTCACCGAGATGGCGACGCCGACCAGGGCGCCGGACTTGGCGGACGTCAGCGAGAGCGTGCCGGCCGTGCCCGCCAGGACCGCCACCACGAAGGAGAACCAGTCGGGGGCGTAGACGAACCCGGTCTGCGGGCGGTCGCCCTCCAGCTGCTCCTCGGTGAACAGCCCGACCGCGTCCATGAAGAAGCTGAAGCCCACCGTCACCGCCATCGCCACCGCGAAACCGACGAGCAGGGCGACCGCCGAGCGCAGCGCGAGACGGGGCCTTCGCTGCACGACCGAGGTGGAGATGCCGGTCAGCGGGCCGAACTCCGGACCCACCGCCATCGCGCCCACGATGAGGATCGCGTTGTCCAGCACCACACCGCAGGCCGCGATCATCGTGGCGAGCGTGATGAACGCGAGGTAGGTGACGGACAGCGTCGACTCCTCGTGGGTGGCGTCGGTCAGGTGCTCCCACAGCACCGCGTCCGCGCTCTCGCCCGGTGCCTCCGCCTCCGCCCGGTCGGCCCGCTCGGACAGCGACAGGTCGATGTTCTCCACGGAGATGGAACCGGACGTCCCGAGCCCCAGCCGCTGCAACCCGCTGAGCAGGTCGTCGCCCGCCTCCCGGGCCACGTCGCACAGCACGACGTCCCCGGCGGGATCGCGTGCGGCGCCCGGCAGCACGCACAGATGCGTGGTGCCGATCGTCCCCTCGATCAGTCGGACCACGTCTTCGGTCCTGTCCGCCGGCGTGATCAGGCGCAGGTGCAGCATGGCGGCAGCGTAGCCGCGGGGGACGCGGGGCGGGGCCGGGCGTCAGAGCTTGCGCAGGCTGAGGCGCTGCACCGTGTGGTCCGGGCCCTTGCGCAGGACGAGGGTGGCCCGGCCCCGGGTGGGGGCGATGTTCTCCACGAGGTTGGGCTTGTTGATGGTGCGCCACATCGTGCGGGCGTAGTCGAGGGCCTCCTCCTCGGAGACCTGGGTGTACCTGCGGAAGTACGAGGACGGGTCCTGGAAGGCGGTCTCGCGCAGCCGCTTGAAGCGGTTGAGGTACCAGCGCTCGATGTCCTCGGTGCGGGCGTCGACGTACACGCTGAAGTCGAAGTAGTCGGCGAGTCCGACGCGGGTGCGGCCGTCCTTGCCGGGCAGGGCGGGCTGGAGGACGTTGAGCCCCTCGACGATCAGGATGTCCGGCCGGCGCACGGTGAGCTTCTCGCCGGGGACGATGTCGTAGATGAGGTGGGAGTAGACGGGGGCGGTGACCTCGTCCTTGCCGGCCTTGATGTCGGCGACGAAACGGGTGAGCGCACGGCGGTCGTACGACTCGGGGAAGCCCTTCCGCGACATCAGGCCGCGCTCCTGGAGCTCCCTGGTCGGGAGCAGGAAGCCGTCCGTCGTGACCAGCTCCACGCGCGGGTGCTCGGGCCAGCGCGACAGCAGGGCCCGGAGCAGCCGGGCGACCGTGGACTTGCCGACGGCGACGGAACCGGCGACCCCTATGACGAAGGGGGTGCCGGACTGGGAGCCCTGTTCACCGAGGAAGGTGTTCAGCGCGCCCCGGAGCCCGTCGGTGGCGCCGACGTAGAGGTTGAGCAGCCGGGACAGCGGGAGGTAGATGTCCCGCACCTCGTCGAGGTCGATGACGTCGCCGAGACCGCGCAGCCGCTCCACCTCGTCGGCCGTGAGCGGCAGCGGCGTCTTGTCGCGCAGCGCGCTCCACTCGGCACGGGTGAGGTCGACGTAGGGAGTCGCCTCCGGCCGCTGCCGGTGGGCGCTCCGGGGCATCGGGGAGACCGGAGAGATCACAGTCCATTGTTAACGGAGTACGAACGGAATGGCGGGTGGGGTGGGTCACGTGGAGAACCCCGTCCGGTCGGGCCCGGGGCGGGGGCCCGCACGGACCCCGGGCTTCGTTCACGTGGCGATCCCCCGTGCGGGAGGCTCGCGCCGCACGGCCGCCGCGCACCCGTCCACGCGCGGTGCGGGGAGCCGGCGCTCACCGGCGCCGGGTGCGCCGGCTCTCCGGGGCGGGCGGGAAGGGCCGGTCAGGCCTGACTTGGCGGGGTTCCGCCGCCGGGCGAGATCACACGGGCGTCACGGTCGCATACCAGGTGGTCACCTGCCGATCATCTGGTGATCACTTGTGAGGCGGCTGTGCATAGAGTGCGCGCACAGCATTGCGGAGTCCTCCGCAGAACGAAAAGAGAACCCACAGTGAAGCCCACCGCCGTCCGCCGTACCGTGCTCGCCGCCTCCGCCGCCGCGCTCGCCCTCCTCGCCACCGCCTGTGGCGGCTCCGGCGACGAGGGCAAGGGCGACGAGGGCAAGGGCAAGGCCGACTCGACCGCCTCCGCCTCCGCCGCGCCGGCGGCCAAGGCGCTGACCGCCGCCGAGCTGGAGAAGGCCGCGCTGGCGCAGGCGGACGTCGAGGACGGCAAGGTGGCGACGAAGCTGCTCGCCGCGGACGACCTCGCCGCGGACCAGGTCAAGGCCGAGGACGAGGCCTGCCAGCCGCTCGCGTACGCGCTGTCGGCCGTGCCCGCCGGCTCGCCGGCCGCGACGGTGAAGCGGTCCTGGACGGGCGAGCCGGAGAAGCCGGCCGGGGGCGCGAGCCCCGATGAGGCCCTGCTCGCCGGTCTCGACACGGAGAAGATCCTGATCGCGCTCGCCTCCTACGAGGACGGCGGCGCCGAGCAGGTCATCAAGGACGTGGACGCCGCCGTCGGCAAGTGCGCCGGGGGCTTCACGTTCACCGCCGGCGGCGAGAAGCTCGAGATCCTGAAGACCGAGAAGACCCAGGCGCCCGGCGGTGCCGACGAGGCGCTCGCGGTCACGGCGCTCCTGTCCGCCGAGGAGGGCCTGGAGGCGCCCATGAAGGTGGTCGTCGCCCGCAAGGGCGCCACCGTCGTCTCCTTCGCCGCCGTCAACCTCGCCTCCGCCGTCACCGGTGAGGACTTCGACTTCCCGGTGAAGATCTCCGACGCCCAGCTCGCCAAGCTCGGCTGAGCCGGGCCGGCCGACGCCGGAACGACCCGGGCCCGCGCCCCTCGTGGAGGGACGCGGGCCCGGTCACACCCGGTCGGTCCGGTCGGCCCGCACGGAGCGCGCGACGCGGAAGCCGACGTCGTCGATGCGGAACGTCGGGTGGCTGCGGCGGCGCACCGAGGCCCGGCAGCTCCAGTGCTCGTCGGACCATCCGCCCCCGCGGAGCACCCGGTAGGTGCCGTACACCTCGGGGTCGTAGAGGTCCCAGCACCAGTCCCACGCGTTGCCCAGCATGTCGTACAGGCCCCACGCGTTGGGCCGCTTGCCGCCCACGGGGCGGATGCGGCCGTCGGAGTTGCCCCGGTACCAGGCGATCTCGTCGAGTCCGCCGTACCGCGGGCCCTCGGTCCCGGCGCGGCAGGCGTGCTCCCACTCCGCCTCGGTCGGCAGCCGGTACCCGTCGGCGGAGGCGTCCCACTCGGCCGTCCCGTCACCGGTCCGCAGGCGGTACGCGGGCGTCAGCCCCTCCCGCCGGGACAGGGCGTTGCAGAACGCGACCGCGTCCCACCACGACACGCCCTCGACGGGCAACCGGTCACCGCGCGCGGTGCTCGGCCGCCGCCCCGCCACCTCCGCGTACAGCGCCTGGGTGACCGGGAACGCCGCCAGCGCGAACGCCGCGACGTCGACCGGCCACCTGCGCCGCGTCCGGCGGTCCGACAGGACCACCCGCCCCGCGGGGACGGCGGCCATCTCGTCTCCCCGGCCCGCGTCCACGAACGGAACCCTACCCGAGGGCCGCGGAGCGGATCCGGGGGTTCGTACGGCGGTGGGAATTTCCGATTTCGGGCAGGCGGAGGCCCTTTCCGGCGGCTGACGGACCGTAGGCTGCCGGGCATGTGCGGAATCGTGGGATACGTGGGGCCGCAGTCGGCGCTGGACGTCGTCACGGCGGGCCTGAAGCGGCTGGAGTACCGGGGATACGACTCGGCGGGTGTCGCCGTGCTGGCGGACGGAGGTCTGGCCACGGCCAAGCGGGCCGGGAAACTCGTCAACCTGGAGAAGGAGCTGGCCGAACGGCCGCTGCCGACCGGTGCGACCGGCATCGGCCACACCCGTTGGGCCACCCACGGCGGCCCGACGGACGCCAACGCCCACCCGCACCTCGACAACGCGGGCCGGGTCGCCGTCGTCCACAACGGCATCATCGAGAACTTCGCCGCCCTGCGCGAGGAGTTGGCCGAGCGCGGCCACGACCTCGCCTCCGAGACGGACACCGAGGTCGTCGCCCATCTGCTCGCCGAGGAGTTCTCCTCCTGCGCCGACCTCGCCGAGGCGATGCGGCTGGTGTGCCGGCGGCTGGAGGGCGCGTTCACCCTGGTCGCCGTGCACGCCGACGAGCCGGACGTCGTCGTCGGCGCGCGGCGCAACTCGCCGCTCGTGGTGGGCGTGGGGGAGGGCGAGGCCTTCCTCGCCTCGGACGTCGCCGCGTTCATCGCGCACACGCGGTCCGCGATCGAGCTGGGGCAGGACCAGGTGGTCGAGCTGCGCCGGGACGCGGTGACGGTCACCGGCTTCGACGGCAGTCCGGCCGACGTCCGCGAGTACCACGTGGACTGGGACGCCTCCGCCGCGGAGAAGGGCGGCTACGCCTCCTTCATGCTCAAGGAGATCGCCGAGCAGCCCAAGGCGGTCACCGACACCCTGCTCGGGCGCGTCGACGGGACGGGCTCGCTGACGCTGGACGAGGTGAGGATCCCGGCGGGCGTCCTGCGCGAGGCCGACAAGGTCGTCATCGTCGCCTGCGGCACGGCCTTCCACGCCGGCCTGATCGCCAAGTACGCCATCGAGCACTGGACGCGGATCCCGTGCGAGGTGGAGCTGGCGAGCGAGTTCCGCTACCGGGACCCGATCCTCGACCCGCAGACCCTCGTCATCGCCGTCTCCCAGTCCGGCGAGACCATGGACACGCTGATGGCGGTGCGGCACGCCCGCGAGCAGGGCGCGAAGGTCCTGGCGATCTGCAACACCAACGGCTCGACGATCCCGCGCGAGTCCGACGCGGTGCTGTACACGCACGCCGGGCCGGAGGTCGCGGTCGCGTCGACCAAGGCGTTCCTGACCCAGCTGGTCGCCTGCTACCTGGTCGCGCTGTACCTGGGCCAGGTGCGGGGCACCAAGTGGGCCGACGAGATCCGCGCGGTGGTGCGGGACCTGTCGTCGGTCCCCGGTGCGGTGGAGCGCGTCCTGGAGACGATGGAGCCGGTGCGGGAGCTGGCCCGTTCCCTCGCGGACAAGGACACGGTGCTGTTCCTCGGACGGCACGTGGGCTACCCGGTGGCGTTGGAGGGGGCCCTGAAGCTGAAGGAGCTCGCCTACATGCACGCGGAGGGCTTCGCGGCCGGCGAGCTGAAGCACGGGCCGATCGCCCTGATCGAGGACGACGTGCCGGTCGTCGTGGTCGTCCCGTCGCCCCGGGGACGGTCCGTCCTCCACGACAAGATCGTCTCCAACATCCAGGAGATCCGGGCGCGCGGTGCGCGGACGATCGTCATCGCGGAGGAGGGGGACGAGGCGGTCGCCGAGTACGCCGACCACCTGATCCGCATCCCGGCCACCCCGACGCTGCTCCAGCCGCTGGTGGCGACGGTGCCGCTGCAGGTGTTCGCGTGCGAGCTGGCGACGGCCCGGGGCAACGAGGTGGACCAGCCGCGCAACCTGGCGAAGTCGGTGACGGTGGAGTGAGGTCGGCGAAGGCCCTGCGGTGAACGCCGTCCCGTGCGGATCGCCGTAGGGTGCTCGGCATGAGCATCATCGGAGTCGGGATCGACGTGGCCGAGATCGAGCGGTTCGCGGCGTCGTTGGAGCGGACGCCCGCGTTGGCCCAGCGGCTCTTCCTGGAGAGCGAGTTGCTGCTGCCCAGCGGGGAGCGCCGCGGTGTCGCCTCGCTGGCCGCGCGGTTCGCCGCCAAGGAGGCCCTGGCCAAGGCGCTCGGCGCGCCCAGCGGGCTGTACTGGACCGACGCCGAGGTGTGGTGCGAGGACAGCGGGCAGCCGCGGTTGCGGGTGAAGGGGACGGTGGCGGCCCGGGCCGCCGAGCTGGGCGTGCGGTCCTGGCACGTGTCGCTCAGCCACGACGCCGGCGTGGCCTCGGCGGTCGTGATCGCGGAGGGGTGAGACCGTTGCTGTCCTTTCCCGGAACCGGGGTCGACCTGCCCGTCTGGGGCGAGGTGTTCCTCGTCGTCGCCGCCGTGCTCACCGTGGTCTCCGCCCTCGTACGGCTGGCGCGCAACCGGCGTCGGTGACGGGAGGAGTGTTTCGCGCGGACCGGGGTAAGCGGGTGGAGCCGGTGCCCCGAACGGGGCCGACCTAACAGGAGGGCGAACAGTGACGTCGACGATGGCGCGGACCGACCGGGCCCAGACCGTGACCGAACTGCCGGAGGTCGCCGAGCCCGGACAGGTCGCGCCGAAGGACGCTCGTGAGCTGTCCAGGCTGTTCTTCCGGCAGCTGGCGGTACTGGAGGAGGGCACGCCCGAGTACCAGTACGCGCGCAACACGCTGATCGAGATGAACATGTCCCTGGTCCGCTTCGCGGCCGGCCGGTTCCGCAGCCGCGGGCCGGAGGAGATGGAGGACATCGTCCAGGTCGGCATGATCGGTCTGATCAAGGCCATCGACCGGTTCGAGCTGTCCCGCGAGGTGGAGTTCACCTCCTTCGCGATCCCCTACATCGTCGGCGAGATGAAGCGGTTCTTCCGGGACACCTCCTGGTCCGTGCACGTCCCGCGCCGGCTGCAGGAGGCCCGGGTGCAGCTCGCCCGCGCCACCGAGGAACTGCGCAGCCGGCTGGGCCGCACGCCCACGGTCAAGGAACTCGCGCAGCTGATGAGCCTGACCGAGGAGGAGGTCAACGAGGCGCGGATCGCCGCCAACGGCTACAACTCCGCCTCGCTGGACGCCGCCATCGGCAGCGAGCCGGACGGCGAGAGCGTGCTGGCGGACTTCATCGGCACCGAGGACGCCGCCCTGGAACTGGTCGAGGACTTCCACGCCCTGGCCCCGATGATCGCCGAGCTGGACGAGCGCGAACGCAAGATCGTCCACTGGCGGTTCGTCGAGGAGCTGACCCAGGCGGAGATCGGCGAGCGGCTCGGCTGCTCCCAGATGCACGTGTCGCGCCTGCTCTCCCGCACGCTGAAGCGGCTGCGGGCGGGGATGCTCAGCACGAGCTGAGGCGACGGCCGTACGGCACGCGTACGGGGTGCTGCTCACCGAGCCGCACCCCGTACGCGTGCCGTGCCCGCTAGCAGACCGACTGGCTGCTGTTCACCAGGCGGTTGTTGCGGAACGTCGTGTTCTCGCCGCAGGGGCTCTCCCGGATCGACGAGTCCGTCACCGTGAGGTTCTGGACGGTGATGTCCCGGTTGTTCGGGAACTCCGAGCGCGCCGCCAGGCGGATCTCGCCGCCGCCGGTGACCGTGCCGCTCTGGGCGGCGAGGGTCACGTTGGAGCAGTTCTCGATCAGGATCGCGTTGTTGCCGGTGTGCGAGAGCGTCACCCGGTCGATCGTCGCGCCGCCGCTCTCCGAGACGCAGAACACGCCGCGTCCGCCGCCGCGCGCCACGACCTCGCCGACGCGGATGTTGGTCGGGTAGGAACTGCCGATCCGCCCGTTGCGGTTGGCCATGCGGAAGGCGGCGTACCCGGTGCCGGTGCCCGCGTCCTCCGCGTCGACCTTGGCGACCGCGGCGTTGATCGTCTGGTTGAGCAGCAGGCCCGACTCGCCGACGTCGCGCGCCGTCACCGTGCCGACGGTGAGGCCGTCGACGCCGTACGTCTCGACGGCGTGGCTGGACGCGCCGGAGACGTAGACGTCGTCGATGCGCACGTTGCGCGTCCACTGACTGGTGTCGCCGCGGTTGTCGATGCGGACGCCGAGGCCGCGCGACAGGCGCATGTCGATCTGGCCGAGGACCACGTTCTGCACGTTGCGCAGGAAGATGCCGTACAGCGGGGCGCCGGTGACGTTGAGGTGCTGGACCTCGATGTCCCGGGTGCCGCGGGAGTAGACCGGGGCCTGGTCGCCGGAGCCGCTGCCGGTGACGTCGATGGTGCCGCAGACGTCGAGCACGGTGTAGCTGGGCAGCGAGATGCGCGACCCCGCGGAGACGGTCCCCGAGCCGCGGACCACCACCCGCTCCTTGCTGGTGCGGCCGGGGGACAGGCTGTTGATCGCCGCCTGGACGGCCGCGCGCATGTCGGTTCCGGTGTACACGGTGCTGCCGCCGCGCCGGGCGGTCCAGGTGCTGCCGCTCCGCACGGCCTCGGCCTGGTAGGAGCCGTCACCGCAGGCGGCGGCCGGGGTGGCGGCCTGGGCGGGGGCCTGGGTGGCGGGGGCCGTCCGCGCCGGGGCCGCGGTGGCGGGGGCCGTCATGGTGCCGGCCGCGGTGAGGAGCGCGGTGGCGCCGGCTGCGGCGAGGAGTGCGGCTCTGCGTCCCATGGGTCCTCTGTTCCTGTCGTCGAACCGATTCGACTGAATCGATTCATCCTGTGGGGGGCGGAGAGTTTGGCAAGGACACGACAGCGACGTCAATGGCCGCGGCCGACTCGCGAAAGCTTGCGATCGGCTTGCGACCGGCCCCGGCGGTACGGGAGTCGGGCGGCCGTGTGCGGGAGACTCGGACGCATGCGGACTGCGTACGGCGTGGAGACGGTCAGGACGGCGGAGCGGGAACTGATGGCACGGCTGCCGGAGGGGGCGCTGATGCAACGCGCCGCCGCCGGGCTCGCCGCGGCCTGCGCGGACCTGCTCGGGCGGGTGTACGGCAGCCGGGTCGTCCTGCTGGTCGGCAGTGGGGACAACGGCGGTGACGCCCTGTACGCGGGTGCCCGGCTGGCCCGGCGCGGCGCGGGGGTGAACGCGGTGCTGCTCGCGCCGGAGCGCGCCCATGCCGGGGGGCTCGCGGCGCTGCGCCGGGCGGGCGGCCGGACGGTGGGCGCGGAGGCGGCCGGGGGGCTGATCGAGCGGGCCGACCTCGTCGTCGACGGCATCGTCGGGATCGGCGGCAAGGGCGGGCTGCGGCCGGAGGCGGAAGCGCTCGCCGACGCGGCCGGGCGGGCGCGGGCCGCGGTGGTCGCCGTGGACCTGCCGAGCGGGGTCGACGCCGACACCGGGGAGGTGCGGGGGGCGGCGGTCCGGGCCGACCTCACGGTGACCTTCGGGACGCACAAGCCGGGCCTGCTGATCGATCCGGCGCGGGAACACGCGGGGTCGGTGCGGCTGATCGACATCGGGATCGGGCCGGAGCTGCCGGCCGAACCCGAGCTGGAGGCGCTGCAGCACGCGGACGTGGCCCGGCTGCTGCCGGTGCCGGCCGCCGAGAGCGACAAGTACCGGCGGGGCGTCGTCGGCATCGCGGCCGGGTCCGCCCGTTATCCGGGGGCCGCGGTGCTCGCGGTGGCGGGGGCGCTGCGCGGCGGTGCGGGGGCCGTGCGGTACGTCGGTCCCGCCGGGCAGGCCGTGATCGCCCGCTTCCCCGAGACGCTGGTGTCGGACCGGGGGCCGGAGCACGCGGGGCGGGTGCAGTCCTGGGTGGTCGGGCCGGGGGCCGGGGACGACGCGGCGACCGTCGCGGAGGTGCTGGCGGCGGACGTACCGGTGCTGATCGACGCGGACGGGCTGCGGCTGGCGGACGCCTCGGCGGTACGGGCGCGCACGGCGCCGACCCTGATGACCCCGCACGCCGGGGAGGCCGCCGCGCTGCTCGGCGTCGAACGGAGCGAGGTCGAGGGCGGCCGGCTGTCCGCGGTGCGGGAGCTGGCGGCGCGGTACGGGGCGACCGTGCTGCTCAAGGGCTCGACGACGCTGGTCGCCGACGCGGGCGGCGGGCCCGTGCGGGTGAACCCGACCGGAACGTCGTGGCTGGCCACGGCGGGGAGCGGGGACGTGCTGTCGGGTCTCGCGGGGTCACTGCTGGCGGCGGGCCTGTCGACCGTGGACGCGGCGAGCGCGGCGGCGTACCTGCACGGCCTGGCGGGCCGCTTCGCGGCGGACGGGGCACCGGCGGGGGCCCATGACGTGGCGGAGGAGATCGCGGCGGCCTGGCGGGACGTCGTGCGGGGGTGAGGCGCGGGGCCGACGGGACGTCGTGCGGGGCGGGGAGGGGCTCCTTGCGGGGCGGTGGTGGGTCCGCGGGGCTCGGTGGGACGTGTGCGGGACCCCGGGGTGCGGGGCCGGAGGGAGGGGCGGGGGCCCGGTTCCGGTCCCGTCGGGACGGCACGGGCCGCGGCCGTCGGGCACGCCCCCGGCGGACCGGGGGCGTCGTACCGCTCTGAGACACTGGGCGGGATGAACGAGACAGCTGCCCAGCGGACCGCTCGCCTGCGGGCCCGCGCCGAGATCGATCTGGCCGCCGTGCGGGCCAATGCGCGCACCCTGCGGGAGCGGGCGCCCGGCGCCGCCCTCATGGCCGTGGTCAAGGCCGACGGGTACGGGCACGGGGCGGCCGCGTGCGCGCGGGCGGCTGTCGAGGCCGGGGCGACCTGGCTGGGCACGGCCACTCCGCAGGAGGCGCTCGCGCTGCGCGCGCCCGACGCCGGGGTGCCCGCCGACGTGCGGATCATGTGCTGGCTGTGGACGCCCGGCGGACCGTGGCGGGAGGCGATCGAGGCCGATCTCGACGTGTCCGTCAGCGGCACGTGGGCGCTCGAGGAGGTCCGGCAGGCGGCCCGCCTCGCGGGACGGGCCGCGCGGGTGCAGCTCAAGGCCGACACCGGGCTCGGGCGCGGCGGCTGCCAGCCCGACGACTGGACCGAACTGGTCGCCGGGGCGCTGCGCGCCGAGGCCGAGGGGCTGCTGCGCGTCACCGGCCTGTGGTCTCACTTCGCCTGCGCCGACGAGCCGGGGCATCCCTCCATCACCGCCCAGCTCACCCGCTTCCGGGAGATGGTGGCGTACGCCGAGGCGCAGGGGGTGCGCCCCGAGGTGCGGCACATCGCCAACTCGCCCGCCACCCTCACCCTCCCCGAGACCCACTTCGACCTCGTCCGCCCCGGCATCGCGATGTACGGCGTCTCACCGAGCCCCGAGATCGGCGCCCCCGCCGACTTCGGACTGCGCCCGGCGATGACCCTGTCCGCCTCCCTGGCCCTGGTGAAGCGCGTCCCGGGCGGCCACGGCGTCAGCTACGGCCACCACTACGTCACCCCGGGCGCCACCACCCTGGGCCTCGTCCCCCTCGGCTACGCGGACGGCATCCCGCGCCACGCCTCCTCCGCCGGTCCCGTGCTGATCGGGGGCAAGTGGCGCACGGTCGCGGGGCGGGTCGCGATGGACCAGTTCGTCGTCGACCTGGGCGGGGACGAACCGGAGCCGGGCGCCGAGGCGATCCTCTTCGGCCCCGGTGACCGCGGCGAGCCCACCGCCGAGGACTGGGCGCAGGCCGCGGGCACCATCGCGTACGAGATCGTCACCCGGATCGGAACCCGCGTGCCGCGCGTCTATGTGAACGCGGCGACGTGAGCGAGCCGGTGGACGAGTCGTCGGCATGAACACGTTGACGCGCGCGGGGAACAGGACGGGGGACCCGCGCGGAGAGGCGGACCCCACCCCGACCAGCGGCCCGGCGAGGAGGAGCGGTACGTGAGCGAGAGCAGTGCGGAGGCCGTGACGACCGCTGCCGCGGCGGCCGCCGCCTCCGCCGCCGGAGCGTCCGGGGGCTGGCGCCGGGCGACCGGCATCGCAGGTGCGGCGATAGGCGTGCTCGCCACCGGAGCCGCCGCCGGTGTCGCGATAGAGCGGATGACGGTCGGCCGGGGCATGCGCCGGAAGGCCCGGCTCGCCCTCGACTCCGCGGGACCGTACGGCGCGCTGCGCGGCACGCCCGGCAAGGCGTACGCCGACGACGGCACCGAGCTGTACTACGAGGTCGACGACCTCGGTCCGGACTCCGACGCCACCACGCCCGCACGGCGCCGCCGGCTGTTCGGCCGCAGGTCCCCGGCTCCGGTCACCGTCGTCTTCAGCCACGGCTACTGCCTCAACCAGGACTCCTGGCACTTCCAGCGGGCCGCGCTGCGGGGCGTCGTCCGGACCGTGCACTGGGACCAGCGCAGCCACGGCCGCTCGGGGCGGGGCGTGGCCCAGACGGAGCGGGGCGAGCCGGTCACCATCGAGCAGCTGGGGCAGGACCTGAAGGCCGTCGTCGACGCGGCGGCGCCCGAGGGGCCGATCGTGCTGGTCGGGCACTCCATGGGCGGGATGACCGTGATGGCCTTCGCCGACCGGTACCCCGAGCTGGTCCGCGAGCGGGTCGTCGCCGTGGCCCTGGTCGGTACGTCGTCGGGGCGGCTCGGCGAGGTCAACTTCGGGCTGCCGGTGGCCGGGGTGAACGCGGTGCGGCGGGTGCTGCCGGGGGTGCTGAAGGCGCTCGGGCAGCGGGCCGAGCTGGTGGAGAAGGGGCGCCGGGCCACCGCGGACCTGTTCGCCGGGATCATCAAGCGGTACTCGTTCGCGTCCCGGGACGTGGACCCGGCCGTCGCCCGGTTCGCCGAGCGGATGATCGAGAGCACGCCGATCGACGTGGTCGCCGAGTACTACCCGGCGTTCAACGACCACGACAAGACCGAGGCCCTCGCCCACTTCGCCGGCCTGCCGGTGCTGGTGCTGGCCGGCGTGCAGGACCTGGTGACGCCCAGCGAGCACAGCGAGGCGATCGCCGACCTGCTCCCGGACGCGGAGCTGGTGCTGGTGCCGGACGCCGGGCACCTGGTGATCCTGGAGCACCCGGAAGTGGTCACCGACCGGCTCGCCGACCTGCTCACCCGTGCGGGCGCGGTGCCGGCAGGGACTACCGTGAAGGGTTATGGAAGCACCAGCGACACCGCACGGCCCGGCTGAGCCGCAGCCGTCCCGGCCGTCCACGAACACCGTCGAGCTGACCGTCACCTCGCCCGACCAGATGCGCGAGCTCGGCCGCCGGCTCGCCAAGCTGCTGGGCGCGGGCGACCTCGTGATGCTCTCGGGCGAGCTCGGCGCGGGCAAGACGACCCTGGCCCGGGGGCTCGGCGAGGGGCTCGGCGTCCGGGGCGCGGTCACCTCCCCGACGTTCGTGATCGCCCGGGTGCACCCGTCCCTGGGTGACGGTCCGCCGCTGGTCCACGTCGACGCGTACCGGCTGTCCGGCGGACTGGACGAGATGGAGGACCTCGACCTCGACGTCTCGCTGCCCGAGTCGGTGATCGTCGTGGAGTGGGGCGAGGGCAAGGTCGAGGAGCTGACCGAGGACCGCCTCCAGCTCGTCATCCACCGCGCGGTCGGCGACACCACGGACGAGGTGCGGCACGTCACGCTCACCGGGCTGGGCGAGCGCTGGCGGGGCACCGACCTGAGCGCGCTGTCGGCCTGACGTCCGCGTACGCGCTCCCGGCTCGGCTCCGGAGCGTTCCGGGCCGCCGCGCACGAACGTTCCGACAAGACGTCGGCAAAGTGTTGCGTTCGGTGTCCCGGGCGTGGTCACATGGTATCCAGCTCGTAGTTAGGTGTACCTAACTACGTCCGCCCCCGACTCCCAGGAGGCGTCCATGCCGGCCGACCGGAGCACCCGTCGACCCGAGGTGCGGCCGCAGTCGCAGTCGCTCTCCGGGGTGCCGATGCGCGACCTGCTCGCCGCCTGCGCCGCGGCCGCCGCGATCTCCACCCCGCCCCGTGCCCCCGAGCCCCGGCACTCCGAGCCGGCGAAGGGCCGCGACCACCGCGATCGCCACGACCACCACGGTCACCCGGACCGCCGCGAGGCCGCGTAGCCGACGCGATCCGCCCGGACCGGCCCGCCGGACCCGTCCGTCGAGCCGGTCCGCCCCGGCCGGTCCGCCCGGACCCGTCCGTCGGGACCGTCCTCCGGGCCGTTCCGGCGGACCGGCCCGTCGGTCACGGCGGTCCCGTCGTCCCGTCGGTCACGGGACGACGACGACCGTGCGGCCGATCGTCGCGAACTTCCACATCGCCGCGCCGTCGGCGCGGGTCTCACGGACGCCGCCCGTCCGTTCCCTCGGGTCGAGGGCCGGGGCCGAGCCGTCGACCGCCGCGCTGAAGCCGATCACCGTGCCCTCGACGGAGGCGAAGCGGACGACGTGTTCGACCGGGACGCCGTCCGATCCGGTGATGCGCTTGGAGCGGGAGGTGACCCGGTAGGTGCCCGGCGCGGGGTCCACCGTGCTGGGGCTGACCCCGAAGGTGCGCCTGACCTCGCCGTCGGCCCCGACCAGCCACACCCGGTCCTCGCCGAGGGAGTACACGACCCGGACGCCCCGGCCGGACCGGCCGGGCAGGGCCGCGGGGCGGCCCTCGTCCCGGGGCGCCTCGCGGACGGCCGGTGCGCCGTCGGCGCTCGGGTGACGCAGCTCGGCCGGGACGTTCACCGACGCCTCGTGGCCGAGGAAGCCGATCGTCGCGAGGGCCGCCGCGGTGAGCCCCACCACGATCGCCGAGCTGGTGCCTGCCACCGCCGTCACCTCTGTCCTGCTCTGTCCGGTCCTGTGCGCATGCCGACGCGACCGTAGCAGTAAGTGACCGGCCGACCGCCGCGGCCGTGGCCGGGGCGCGGGAGCCGTAGGCTGTTTGCGTGCTCTTGCTCGCTCTGGATACCGCCACCCCCGCCGTCACCGTCGCGCTGCACGACGGCGACGACGTCATCGCCTCGTCGAGCCAGGTGGACGCCCGCCGGCACGGCGAGCTGCTGCTCCCCGCGATCGACCGGGTGCTCGCCGAGGTCGGACTGAAGCTGGACGCCGTGACCGGGATCGTCGTCGGCATCGGCCCGGGCCCGTACACCGGGCTGCGCGTCGGTCTGATGACCGCGGACGCCTTCGGGCTCGCGCTCGGCGTCCCCGTGCACGGTGTGTGCACGCTGGACGGCCTCGCCTACGCGGCCGATCTCCGGGACCCCTTCGTCGTGGCGACCGACGCCCGCCGCAAGGAGGTCTACTGGGCCCGCTACGCCGACTCCCGCACCCGCCTCACCGACCCGGCCGTCGACCGGCCCGCCGACATCGCCGAGCAGGTGAGGGGCCTGCCCGCGGTCGGTGCGGGCGCGCTGCTGTACCCCGGCACCTTCCCCAGGGCGCACGAGCCCGAGCACGTGTCGGCCGCCGCCCTGGCCCGGCTGGCCGCCGAGAGGCTCGCGGCGGGTGAGGAACTGCCCGCGCCCCGGCCGCTGTACCTGCGCCGCCCCGATGCCCAGGTCCCCAAGAACTACAAGGTGGTCACCCCCAAGTGACCGGATCCGAGACTGCCGTGCTGCGCGAGATGCGCTGGTGGGACATCGAGCCCGTACTGGCGCTGGAACGGGAGCTGTTCCCCGACGACGCCTGGTCGCGGGGGATGTTCTGGTCCGAGCTGGCCCATGCGCGCGGGCCCGGGGCGACCCGGTGCTACGTCGTCGCCCAGGAGGACGACCGGATCGTCGGGTACGCGGGCCTCGCCGCCTCCGGGACGGACTCCGACGACGGCTCCGCCGCGGGGGCGGACATCCAGACCATCGCCGTCACCCGCGACCACTGGGGCACCGGCCTCGGCTCGCGGCTGCTGACCGAACTGCTGCGGGCGGCGACCGCCTTCGAGTGCTCCGAGGTGCTGCTGGAGTGCCGGGTCGACAACGTCCGCGCCCAGAAGCTCTACGAGCGCTTCGGCTTCGAGATCATCGGGGTCAGGCGCGGCTACTACCAGCCGGGGAACGTGGACGCCCTGGTGATGCGCCTGACCGACCCGTCCACCCCCGCGAACCCGTGACGACCGCGCACCCCGCGCACCCCGCGCACCCCGCGCACCCCGTGAACCCCGTGAACGGCGGACAAGGAACCGAGACCCATGGCTGACGAACCCCTGGTACTGGGGATCGAGACCTCCTGCGACGAGACCGGCGTCGGCATCGTCCGCGGCACCACCCTGCTGGCGGACGCCGTCGCCTCCAGCGTCGACGAGCACGCCCGCTTCGGCGGCGTCGTCCCCGAGGTCGCCTCCCGGGCGCACCTGGAGGCGATGGTGCCGACGATCGACCGCGCGCTGAAGGAGGCGGGGGTGAGCGCCCGCGACCTGGACGGCATCGCCGTCACCGCCGGTCCCGGCCTCGCCGGTGCGCTGCTGGTCGGCGTCTCGGCGGCCAAGGCGTACGCCTACGCCCTCGGCAAGCCCCTGTACGGCGTCAACCACCTCGCCTCGCACATCTGCGTCGACCAGCTCGAACACGGCGCGCTGCCCGAACCGACCATGGCGCTGCTGGTGTCCGGCGGGCACTCCTCGCTGCTGCTGTCGAGCGACATCACCTCCGACGTCCGCCCGATGGGCGCCACCATCGACGACGCGGCCGGCGAGGCCTTCGACAAGATCGCCCGCGTGCTGAACCTCGGCTTCCCCGGCGGCCCGGTCATCGACCGGTACGCGAAGGAGGGCGACCCGGACGCGATCGCGTTCCCGCGCGGTCTGACCGGGCCGCGCGACCCGGCGTACGACTTCTCCTTCTCCGGGCTGAAGACGGCCGTGGCCCGCTGGATCGAGGCCAAGCGGGCGGCGGGGGAGGAGGTGCCGGTGCGCGACGTGGCGGCATCCTTCCAGGAGGCGGTCGTGGACGTGCTCACCCGCAAGGCCGTGCGCGCCTGCAAGGACGAGGGCGTGGACCACCTGATGATCGGCGGTGGCGTGGCCGCCAACTCCCGGCTGCGGGCGCTGGCCCAGGAGCGCTGCGAGGCGGCCGGCATCCGGCTGCGCGTGCCGCGCCCCAAGCTGTGCACGGACAACGGCGCGATGGTCGCCGCGCTGGGCGCGGAGATGGTCGCCCGCAACCGTCCGGCCTCCGACTGGGAGCTGTCGGCGGACTCGTCCCTGCCGGTGACCGACCCGCACGTCCCCGGCGAGGCGGCGCACACGCACGACCACGTGCACGAGGCCGGCAAGGAGAACCTGTACCCGTGACGGTCGCGCTGATGTGGGAGGCGCGGGCGGTGCCCGGCCGGGGCGGCGAGCTGCTGGAGTGGGCACGGGCGCAACGGCTCGACGGCACGCCCCTGCGCCGGGAGACCTTCCGCGCCCCCGAGGACCGGGTCCTGGTCATCACCTGGTGGGACGCCCCGTACGACGCGGAACTCCCCGAACTGCCCGAGCCGGACGGGGAGCTGGTCACGCGGGCGGTGCACCGGTGGCGGTTCGAGTCGCTCGGGAGCGCCTGACCCCGCGCCGGCCGGAGAGCGGGCACGGCGGGCGTCACCGCAGGACCTCCTCCCGCTCCGGCTCCTCGTCGGCGCGGTAGCCGGCCGCCGGCGGCGTCCGCGTCGACCACCACGACGCCCGGGAGCGGTGCCCGGCCCTGCTGCGCCGCGGGTTCACCGAGGTGGCCGCGGCCGGTCTGCCGCGCCGTTCGCCCGCCGGCAGGAGTGGCGGCGGCTGCGCCCGGAAGTGCTCCACGGGCCGGCCGGGGCGGAGCCGGACCCGGGGAACGCCCGCGCCGCACCGGCCACGCCGAACAGGTCCTACGGGCGGTCCGCTGCGGGAGGGGGCCGGCACACGGTGCCGAGCGCGCTGCCGGCCGGCACCGGGCCACGGCGTGGCGCCGGTGTCCTCCCGGGAGGAGCTGCCGGAGGACTCACCGCGGACGACCGCCGCCGGCCTCCTGACGTGACGCCGGTGGTGAGCAGGGGGACACGGCACCTGCTCACCACCGGTACCGGGCGCCGGGGGAGCGGGGCCCGGCGGCGGGGTGGGGCCCGGCGAGGGGCCGGGCCCGGTGAGAGGCGGGAGCCGGCCGGATCACTCGGCCCCGGCGGCCTCCGCTCCGGCCGCCTCCACCCCGGACACCTCCGTCCCGCACCGCAGCCGCCGGTCCGTCCCCGGCGTCCGCGTCGGACCCGTGAGGGTGAGCCGGGCGGTGTGGCGCACGTCCGTGCTCGACGCCGCCAACCGCAGCTCCAGGTCGCCCGGTTCGACGACGCGGACGCCCGTGCGGTCGGTGAACGCCGCCAGGTCCGCGTGGAAGCGGAAGGTCACCCGTGCCGCCGCCCCCGGGGCCAGCCCGACCCTCCGGTAGCCGATCAGGCGGACGTCCGGGCGGGTCACCGACGCCACCGGATCGTGCAGGTAGAGCTGCACGACCTCGGCGCCCGCGCGGTCGCCCGTGTTGCGCACGGTCAGGGAGACGTCGTACGACCCGTCCGTCGCGAGCCGGGCCGGTGCGTCGCCGCCCGTGAAGTCCTCCCAGGCGAACGTCGTGTACGAGCGGCCGTGGCCGAAGGCGTACAGCGGGGTCGGGTCGAGGTTGCTGACCTCGCCCGCCAGGCCCAGCGGCGGCTGGAGGTAGGTCCACGGCTGGCCGCCGGGCAGCCGCGGCACGCTCACCGGCAGCCGGCCGGAGGGGTTGACGCGGCCCGACAGCACTCCCGCCACCGCCGGGCCGCCCTCCTCCCCCGGGAAGAAGGCCTGGACGACCGCGCCCAGGCGGCCCTGCCAGCGGCCGAGCGCGTACGGGCGCCCGGTGAGCAGCACCAGGACGACCGGCACGCCCGTGGCGACCAGCGCGTCCAGCAGCTCCCCCTGGACGCCGGGCAGGTCCAGGTCGGTCACGTCGCAGCCCTCGCCGGAGGTGCCGCGGCCGAACAGACCCGCCCGGTCGCCGAGCACCGCCACGCACACGTCCGCCTCGGCGGTGCGCGCCACCGCCTCCTCGAAGCCCGCGGTGCCGGGGGCGGAGGTGTCACAGCCCTGCGCGAACGTCACCTTGGCGTCGGGCAGTTCGGCGCGCAGCGCCTCCAGCACGGTCGGGACGTCGATGCCCGTCGGGACGCCGGGGTGGTGGGCGAGGACGTGGGAGGGGAAGGAGTAGCAGCCCAGCATGGCCAGCGCGTCGGCCGCGCGGGGGCCGACGACCGCGATCCGGGTGTCGGGGGAGAGCGGCAGCAGGCCGTCGGGGTTGTCCAGCAGGACGACCGACTCCTCGGCCAGGCGGCGGGCCACGGCGCGGTTCCCGGCGGAGTCGAGGTCGAGCGGGGCGGCGGGCTCCGGGGACCAGTCCTCGTCCAGCAGGCCCAGTTCGCACTTCTGGAGCAGGACCCGGCGGGCCGCCCGGTCCACCAGCTCCTGCGGGACCTCGCCGGCCCGGACCGCCTCCAGCAGGGGCGCGCCGTAGCACTTGAGGGTGGGCAGCTCGACGTCGACGCCGGCCAGCAGCGCCGCGTGCGCCGCCTCGGCCGGGGTGCCGGCCACCCGGTGCAGGGTCTGCAGGAAGCCGATGCCGAAGTAGTCGGAGACGACCGTGCCGGTGAACCCCCACTCCTCGCGCAGGAGCCGGGTGAGCAGCCCCGGGTCGGCCGACGCGGGCACGCCGTCGGTCTCGGTGTACGCGGCCATCACCGAACGCGCCCCGCCCTCGCGCAGCGCCATCTCGAACGGCGGCAGGGTGATGTCGGCGAGCTCCCGGACCCCGGCCCGCACCGGCGCGAGGTTGCGCGCCCCGGCCGAGGCGGCGTACCCGGCGAAGTGCTTGAGCGTGGCCACGACCCCGGCGGACTCGAGGCCGCGCACGTACGCGGCGCCGACGGTGCCGACCAGGTACGGGTCCTCGCCGATGGTCTCCTCCACCCGGCCCCAGCGCGGATCCCGCACGACGTCCAGGACGGGCGCGAGGCCCTGGTGGACGCCGGCCGCGCGCAGGTCGTGGCCGATGTGCCGGGCCATCTCCTCCACCAGTTCGGGGTCGAAGCTCGCGCCCCAGGCCAGCGGGACGGGGTAGGCGGTGGCCTGCCAGGCGGTGAAGCCGGCCAGGCACTCCTCGTGCGCGATCGCCGGGACGCCGAACCGGCCGGCCGCGGCGATCCGGCGCTGGGCGCGGGCCAGCGCCCGCGCGCCGAGGTCCGGGTCGACGGGGGCCGTGCCGTAGGAGCGGGTGATCTGGCCGAGGCCGAGGGTGATCAGCTCGTCCCAGTCGTAGTCCGAGGTCATGTCGTGCTGGTGCGGGGCGACGCCGTCGCCGCCCGTGTCGGCGCCCACCCACACGCCGTACAGCTGGGCGGCCTTCTCCTCCGGGGTCATCCGGGAGAGCAGGTCGTCGACGCGGGCGGCGGCGGGCAGGGCGGGGTCACGCCAGGGCACGGGGGTCATGAAGCTCCTGTCGGTGGACGAAGGGCCCTTTCATGAGCACGTGGTGCGAATGTTTCGAAGTCAACTTCGAATGTTCCGGGAACCTATGGTGTCCGAAGGGGTACGTCAAGAGGGTCCCCAGGGATACGATCGCCGCCATGACTTCCCCGCAGCCCTCTGAAACCCGGACACGAGGACGCGGTACGCAGACCGCGACCCTCGCCGAGATCGCCCGCGAGGCCGGCGTCTCCGCGCCGACTGTTTCGAAGGTCCTCAACGGCCGCGCCGATGTCGCCCCCGCCACCCGGAGCCGGGTCGAAGGACTGCTGCGTGCCCACGGCTACCGGCGCCGGCGCGCCGAGGCCACCCGCTCGCCCCTGATCGACCTGGTCTTCCACGAGCTGGAGAGCGCCTGGGCGATGGAGGTCATCCGGGGCGTGGAGAACGTGGCCCGGGACGCGGGCCTGAGCGTCGTGCTCTCCGAGAGCGCGGGGCGGCTCACCCCCGGGCGCACCTGGGCCGACCAGGTCGCCGCGCGCCGCCCGCACGGCGTGATCCTCGTGCTGTCCGGCCTCGACGAGTCCGGACGGGCGCTGCTGACCAGCCGCTCCATCCCGTTCGTGGTGATGGATCCGGCCGGCGACCCGGGCACCGACGTGCCCTCCATCGGTGCGACCAACTGGCAGGGCGGGCTCGCCGCCACCCGGCACCTGGTCGACCTGGGCCACACCAGGATCGGGGCGATCAGCGGACCCTCGCAGATGATGTGCAGCCGCGCCCGCGTCGACGGCTACCGCGCCGCCCTGGAGACCGCCGGGCTCCCGGTGGACCCCGGGCTGATCATGCCGGGCGACTTCCACCACGAGGCCGGCTACCGGCAGGGCCTCGCCCTGCTGCGCCGGGACGACCGGCCCACCGCCGTCTTCGCCGGCAACGACCTCCAGGCCCTCGGGCTGTACGAGGCCGCGCGCGAACTGGGGCTGCGGATCCCCGAGGACCTGAGCGTGGTCGGGTTCGACGACCTGCCGGTGGCCCGCTGGGTGGGGCCGCCGCTGACGACCGTACGGCAGCCGCTGACGGAGATGGCGGAGGCGGCGGCCAAGCTGGTCCTCGACCTCGGCAAGGACGAGGACCCGGCGGCGGCGACCCGGGTGGAGCTGGCGACGAGCCTGGTGGTGCGCAGCAGCACGGCGGCACCGGCGGGGGCGTGAGCCCTGCGGACGAAACTTTCGAAGAGGGGGGATGGCGCGGACTCTTCGAAGTCTGAGAATTTCCCAAGAAAACCACCCCGGGGGTCGTTGCTCGCCATAATTCGGACTTACGTTCCTGCCCGTGACGGGACATCAGGGGAGCGGCGGAACCGGTGACGGCGGAGCCGGGGACGAGTCCGGGGGCTCGGGCGCGGGGGCGGGCATACGGGCGGGCGTACGACCGGCCCGGCGGACGCGGGTGCCGGGGATCGCCGGACTCGCGCTGGCGGGCGTGCTCGTCCTGGGCGCCGGGGCGGCGGGCTGGCTGTACTGGCAGCTGAACGACAACATACGCGGCGTCGACATCGACGGCGCCCTGGGCGACGACCGCCCCGCCAGACCCCTGACCACCCCGTCCCCGGACCCCTCCGCCCCGGCCGCGCCCGTGCCGACCGGGTCCCTGAACATCCTGGTCCTCGGCTCGGACTCGCGCAGCGGCGCGGAGAACCGGGCGCTCGGCGGCGGCGACGGCGGCGGTGCCCGTTCCGACACCGCCATGGTCGTCCACCTCGACGCCGGCCGGACCGGCGCGACGGTGGTCAGCATCCCGCGCGACACCCTCGTCGACCGGCCCTCGTGCCCGCTGCCGGACGGGGGAGCGACCCGACCGGTGTCGGGCGCGATGTTCAACAGCGCCTACGAGGTGGGCGGGCCGGTGTGCGCGGTGAAGACCGCGGAGGCGCTCACGGACGTCCGCATGGACCACTACGTCGAGATCGACTTCGCGGGTTTCGCCCGCCTGGTCGACGCGCTCGGCGGGGTCACCGTCACCACGGACGAGGACATCGACGACGACCGGAGCCGTCTGACCCTGGAGGCGGGCACCCACCACCTCGACGGCACGGGCGCACTCGCGCTGGCCCGCACCCGGTACGGCATCGGCGACGGCAGCGACCTGGGCCGCATCGGGCTCCAGCACCGGCTGGTGGAGGCCCTGCTGGAGCGGATCGCGGAGCAGGACCTGCTGACCGACCCGGTGAAGCTGTACGAGGTCGCCGACGCGGTCACCGGCAGCCTCACGACCGACACGGGGCTGGACTCGCTGGGCGAGCTGACGGGATTCGGCCGGAGCCTGGGGGGCCTGTCGTCGGCCGACGTCACGACGCTCACCATGCCGGTGGTGCCGGCGCCCTGGGACGGCAACCGGGTGGTGCCGGACGAGCCGGAGGCGCAGGAGTTGTGGGCGTCGCTGAGGTGAGCGGCCCCGCTGATCACCCGTTCGGCTGATCGACACGGATTACGGTGCGTGACGTCCCCCGTGCTCCTGGTGTCGCGGTGTCGCTTGTGCCGCAGTGGCGCCCGCGCCCACACTTGAAGGAGGAGGTGCTTCTCGATGACCGCTCTCGCAGAAGAGGTGGCCCCGGTGGTGGCTGACAGGCCGGTTTCCGAGCCGGGTTCCGATCTGGACGAGGTCCTGTGGCAGGCGTGGAAGGCCATGGATCTCCCCGAGGGCTACCGGGCCGAGATCATCGAAGGGGCCATCGAGGTGTCGCCTACCGGTCGCCGTCGTCACACCGTGCTCATCGGCCGTCTCCGCAGGGCGCTGGACGCGCATCTGGCAGGCAGTGGCTACGCGGCACACCACGACGGCAACGTCATCCACCACCGGAAAGTCTGGATTCCCGATCTGTTCGTGGCCCCTCTCGACCTCGACGAGATCCCGGACGAGGACGGCCTCGGCGTCGACGCCGCCGGAGTCGGGATGGTCGTCGAGGTCACCTCGCCCGGTCACCGCAACCTCCAGCGCGACCGGGCCCGCAAGCGCCGCGAGTACGCCCGCGCGGGGATCCCGGTGTACGTGGTCGTCGACGACTTCGACGACGACGGGGCCGTGCTCGTCCTGACGTCCCCCGACCCGAAGAAGGCCAAGTACGCGGACGAGCACCGGGTTCCCTACGGCACGGACGCGGTGATCCCGGAGGGACCGGCCAAGGGCTTCGCGATCGGTGAGGCGATCGTCGCGTCCTGACGGGTTCCGGTTTCCGCGCGGCTCACCGCACCGGGTGGCCGAGCAGCATCGTCGGGGCGCCGGCGACGCGGGTCAGGAACACCGTGACGGATCCGGTGCCGTGCGGTTTGGGCAGGACCTTGCGCCGCAGCTCCTCCGGTTCCACCGCCGAGCCGCGCTTCTTGACGGTCAGGGTGCCGACCCGCCGCTCGCGCAGCAGCGCCTTCAGCCTCTTGGCGTTGAAGGGGAGCCGGTCGGTGATCTCGTAGGCGGTGGCGTACGGCGTCGGACGGTGCTCGTCCGCGGTGACGTACGCGATGGTCGCGTCGAGCAGTCCCCCGCCGAGTTCCTGTGCGACCTCGGCGACGAGGTGCGCGCGGACGACGGCGCCGTCGGGCTCGTACAGGTACCGGCCGGGCGGCCGGACCGCGGGGTCGGGCAGGCCGCGGGAGAGGAGGGTGCGCGGACCGGGGAGAAGGGTCGCCCGGACCGCGCCCGAAGGGGCCTCCCGGCCGGCGCCGAACCACAGCACCGCCTCCTTCACGTCCCCGCCGTCCGAGATCCACTCGGCCTCCGCGTCGGCCGGGACGGCCTCGTGCGGGATGCCCGGCGCGACCTTCAGCGCGGCGGCGCGGGGCGCGGTGCGGGCCGCCGCGACCGCCCAGGACAGCGGGGGCGAGTACGCCTCGGGGTCGAAGATGCGGCCCCGGCCGCCGCGCCGGGCCGGATCGACGAAGACGGCGTCGCAGCCGGCCGTGTCCACCTCCGTCACGTCCGCCTCCCGCACCTCGATCAGCTCCGCGAGCCCCAGCGCGTCGGCGTTCGCCCGGGCCGCCGCCGCGGTGAGCGGGTCCCGGTCCACCGCCAGCACCCGGATCCCGGCACGGGCCAGCGCGATCGCGTCCCCGCCGATCCCGCAGCACAGGTCCGCCACGGACGTCACGCCGAGCTCCCTGAACCGCCGCGCCCGGTACGCCGCCACGCTCGCCCGGGTCGACTGCTCCACCCCGTTCGGCGTGAAGAACATCCGCCCGGCGTCCTCGGCCCCGAACTTCGCCACCGCCCGCTGCCGCAGCCGCGCCTGGCCGAGCGCCGCCGACACCAGCTCGGCGGGGTGGTCACGGCGCAGCCGGGTCGCGACGGCGAGCTCGTGCGCCGGGTCGGTGTCGCGCACCTCGTCGAGGAGGGCGCGGCCTTCGGGGGTGAGGAGGGGGGCGAGGTCGTTCACCGGCTCATTGTGGGCCAGTCGGTGGACCGTGCGCCTCCGGCCGCGGTGTCGGACCGGACCGCGGGCGGCGGACTGCGAGGATCCGACAACATGCGAGTAGTAGGACAAAAAGATAAAAAGCGGGCCGGTCGTCGACCGATGGGCGGTGCGCGGATCGGCCTCGCCCTGCTCACGCTCGCCGCCCTCGCCCCGGGCTGCGGAGGGGGCGACGGCGGCGAGGCGAGGCCGGCGGGCGGCCGGCAGCCCCTCCACGCGCCCCCGGCCCGCGCACTCGACTCCTACGCCGCGAAGCTGCGCGCGGCGCACGCCGCGAGGGTCGCCGCCGCGAAGCGCTGGGGGCTGAAGAGGGTGCCCCTGACCGCTCCCCCGCCCCCGGCGAAGAAGCCGCGGATCACCACCCGCGAGGGCTTCGAGGTCGACGGCCACCGCCGGCTGGGCCTCCCCCCGGTCTTCACCACCGTCCCCACCGAGGAGAAGGTCGTCTTCCTCACCGTCGACGACGGCGCCGAGAAGGACCCGGCGTTCCTGCGGATGATGAGCGACCTGAAGGTCCCCTACAGCGCCTTCCTCAGCGACTACCTCGTCGAGGAGGACTACGGCTACTTCGAGGAGATGCGGGACCGGGGCGTCGCCCTGCACAACCACACCCTGCACCACCCCGCCCTGCGCGGCCTGTCCTACGCCCGGCAGAAGCGCGAGATCTGCGGCATGCAGAAGGTCATCGAGGAGCGCTACGGCGAGCGCCCCGTCCTCTTCCGCCCGCCCTACGGCACCTACGACAAGGCCACCCTGCGCGCCGCGAAGGCCTGCGGCATCACGCACGTCCCCCTCTGGAACGAGGAGGTCTTCGCCGACCACTGGGAGTACCGCGAGGGGGACCGCGCCCTGCACCCGGGCGACATCGTCCTCACCCACTTCCGGGGCCGCGAGGACTGGAAGGGCACGATGCCGGACATGGTCCGCCGCTTCCTGGACAAGGTCACGGCCGAGGGGTACGCGGTGGGGCGGCTGGAGGACTACCTGTGAGGCGCCGCGGGGCGTCACGGGCCGCCCTCCTCACGGCCGCCGCCCTGCTGGCCGCGCTCGCCGGGTGCGGCCCGTCGGCGGGGCCGGGGGACGGTGCGGGACAGCCACCCGGAGGCGGTGCGGGCCGGTCACCCGGAGGCGGCGGGGACCGGCCGCCCGGGGGCGGTCCCGCGCCTGGAGGTGACGTGCCGCCCGTCGTCGACCACGTCCCGACCGACGACGAGGTCGTCTTCCTCACCTACGACGACGGCGCCGAACGCGACCCCCGTTTCATCGAGCTGGTGCGCGAACGCCGCCTCCCCGTCAGCATGTTCCTCACGGACAGCGTGGTGGGCCCTGGGTACGCGCACTTCGCCCGCCTGCGCGCGGTCGGCGCGAGCCTGCAGAACCACACCCTCGACCACCGCGCCCTGCGCGGCCTGCCCTACGCCGGCCAGCGCGCCGAGATCTGCGGCCAGCAGCGCAAGCTCCAGGCCCGCTTCGGCGTCCGCCCGCACCTCTTCCGCCCGCCCTACGGCACGTACGACACCACGACCCTGCGCGCCGCCGCCGACTGCGGCATCGCGGCGGTCGTGCTCTGGCGGGTGACGCTGGAGGGCGACGGCCACCTCACCTACACGCGCGGAGCGCACCGCCTGGCCCCCGGCGACATCGTCTCCGTCCCGTCGGGCGAGGCCCCGTCCCTGTCGCTGGCGGAACGGACGACACGCCTGCTGGGGGAACTGGAGGAACGAGGACTGAGGGTGGGCAGGCTGGAGGACCACGTCCGGCAGGTCAGCCCGTCCGGGGGTACCCCCTCCGGGGGAGTCCGGGGACGAGGCCGTTCAGGCCGAAGCGGGGGTCTGGGGGCGGCAGCCGCCCAGAGGCGGTCACCGCGACCCCGGTCGGCTGCGCACACCCGTACGAAAAACGCACCGCATCGCCGACGCGCCGCAGGCAATTGGCACTCCGCTTGACCGAGTGCTAATCGCGGTCATAGTCTCAGGTCTGGCACTCCCCCCTGGAGAGTGCCAACAACGCGACGGGCAGGTCCGGCACCCGCGACGACGGATCGACCTGGTCGCCACCTCAGACAGTTAACCCCGTGAGATCTCCGAAGGGGGAGGTCGGATCGTGACGACCGCCAGCTCCAAGGTTGCCATCAAGCCGCTCGAGGACCGCATCGTGGTCCAGCCGCTCGACGCCGAGCAGACCACGGCTTCGGGCCTGGTCATTCCGGACACCGCCAAGGAGAAGCCCCAGGAGGGCGTCGTCCTGGCCATCGGTCCGGGCCGCATCGAGGACGGCAAGCGCGTCGAGCTCGACGTGAAGGTCGGCGACGTCGTTCTGTACAGCAAGTACGGCGGCACCGAGGTGAAGTACAACGGCGAGGAGTACCTCGTCCTCTCGGCCCGCGACGTCCTCGCGATCATCGAGAAGTAAGTCACCTCGCAGTACATCTGCTCCTGACTGCGCCCCTGGTCCCCGCGACGCTCACCGATCCGGGCGCCCGGGGCGCAGTGTTTTCACCCAGATTCCGAGAGGGCTCCCGCTGCCATGGCGAAGATCCTGAAGTTCGACGAGGACGCCCGTCGCGCCCTCGAGCGCGGCGTCAACAAGCTTGCCGACACGGTCAAGGTGACGATCGGTCCGAAGGGCCGCAACGTCGTCATCGACAAGAAGTTCGGCGCCCCCACCATCACCAACGACGGTGTCACGATCGCCCGCGAGGTCGAGATCGAGGACCCGTACGAGAACCTCGGCGCCCAGCTGGTGAAGGAGGTGGCGACCAAGACCAACGACATCGCGGGTGACGGCACCACCACCGCCACCGTCCTGGCCCAGGCCCTGGTCCGCGAGGGCCTGAAGAACGTCGCCGCCGGCGCCTCCCCGGCCGCCCTGAAGAAGGGCATCGACGCCGCCGTCGCCGCGGTCTCCGAGGACCTGCTCGCCTCGGCCCGCCCGATCGACGAGAAGTCCGACATCGCCGCCGTCGCCGCGCTGTCCGCCCAGGACCAGCAGGTCGGCGAGCTCATCGCCGAGGCGATGGACAAGGTCGGCAAGGACGGCGTCATCACCGTCGAGGAGTCCAACACCTTCGGTCTGGAGCTGGACTTCACCGAGGGCATGGCCTTCGACAAGGGCTACCTGTCGCCGTACTTCGTGACGGACCAGGAGCGCATGGAGGCCGTCCTCGACGACCCGTACATCCTCATCCACCAGGGCAAGATCTCCGCGATCGCGGACCTGCTGCCGCTGCTGGAGAAGGTCATCCAGGCCAACGCCTCCAAGCCGCTGCTGATCATCGCCGAGGACGTCGAGGGCGAGGCCCTGTCGACCCTGGTCGTCAACAAGATCCGCGGCACCTTCAACGCCGTCGCCGTCAAGGCGCCCGGCTTCGGTGACCGCCGCAAGGCGATGCTGCAGGACATGGCCGTCCTCACCGGCGCCACGGTCGTCTCCGAGGAGGTCGGCCTCAAGCTCGACCAGGTCGGCCTGGACGTGCTCGGCTCCGCCCGCCGCGTCACCGTCACCAAGGACGACACCACGATCGTCGACGGCGCCGGCAAGAAGGAGGACGTCGAGGGTCGCGTCGGCCAGATCAAGGCCGAGATCGAGACCACCGACTCCGACTGGGACCGCGAGAAGCTCCAGGAGCGCCTCGCGAAGCTGGCCGGCGGCGTGTGCGTGATCAAGGTCGGCGCCGCCACCGAGGTGGAGCTGAAGGAGAAGAAGCACCGCCTGGAGGACGCCATCTCCGCGACCCGCGCCGCGGTCGAGGAGGGCATCGTCTCCGGTGGTGGCTCCGCGCTGGTCCACGCCGTCAAGGTCCTCGAGGGCAACCTCGACAAGACCGGCGACGAGGCCACCGGTGTCGCGGTCGTCCGCCGCGCCGCCGTCGAGCCGCTGCGCTGGATCGCCGAGAACGCCGGCCTCGAGGGCTACGTCATCGTCTCCAAGGTCGCCGAGCTCGAGAAGGGCAGCGGTTACAACGCCGCCACCGGCGAGTACGGCGACCTGGTCAAGGCCGGCGTCATCGACCCGGTCAAGGTGACCCGCTCCGCCCTGGAGAACGCCGCCTCCATCGCCTCCCTCCTCCTCACGACCGAGACCCTGGTCGTCGAGAAGAAGGAAGAGGAGGAGCCGGCCGCCGCGGGCCACGGCCACGGCCACGCCCACTGAGCGACCCGCTCGCAGAGCACCACGAGGGCCCGGCACCGCTGCCGTTCAGCGGTGCCGGGCCCTCGCCCGTGCGCGGCGCGCCTACTGGTGCGTCACGCCTACTGGTACGTCACGTCGGATTCCTCGTAGACGCAGGCCTTGCCGTCGGGGCCGCTGCCGAGCTTGGTCGGTTCGTCACCGCTGTCGTTGCCCTGGAAGCGCTCGCAGACGGCGATCTTCTTCTTGCCGTCGCCGACGATCGTCACGCCCGAGAGGGTCGCGGTGTCGCCGTAGTTGGCGTTGACGCCGGCGAGGACCTTGCCGGGGCTCGTGACCAGGACGTTGTCGACCACGACGTGGCGCTGGTACTGGGTGCCGCAGTTGCCGCACGAGCGGTAGAGCTTGCCGAACTCGGACACCTGGAAGTCCCTGATGGTCAGGGTGCCGGCGCCGTTGTGCTGGAAGACCTTGTCGTCGGCCTTGCGGGCGCCGCCGCCGATCACCTCGTACCGCGCCGACGACGACGTGCCCTTGAAGCTGGCGGCGTCCTCGCCGACGTCCTCCCACCACACGTTGATCAGGGTGCAGCTGCCCGAGCAGTGCACTCCGTCGGCGGCGGGCGTACCGAGGACGACGTTCTTCAGCGTCGCGCCGTCGGCGAGCTTGAACAGCGGGTCCTGGCCCTCGTCCTGGCCGCTGCCGCCGAGCTCGCCCGAGCCGTGGAAGCGCTTGAGGGAGCCGTCGTACTCGCCCTTCACCTCGATGGTCGAGGAGACGGGCTGCTCGTCGGTGGCGGTGGGCCAGGAGGCGAAGCCGGTGCCGCCGGACGGCTCGTCGTCCGCGGGCGCGGTGGTACCGGCGGGGGCGGAGGGAGAGGCGGGCGCGGAGGGGGAGGCGGGGGCGCTCGCCGTCGGGGTCGCCGCCGGGGGCGTCGAGCCGTTCACCTCCCGCAGGGTCCAGCTCTTGCCGGCGGCCTTGTCACAGGAGTTCTGCTGCAGCAGACCGCTCTTGGGGTTCAGGCACTTCTCGCTGTGCGCGTTGACCAGGTGGTGGACGGCGTCACCGAGGGAACTCACCTTCCAGACCTGGGAGGAGCCCGTGCCGCAGCCCTGCTGCTGCACGGCCTTCCCGGCGGAGGTCGCGTCGTCCTTGACGCCCACGCACAGGCCGGTGGCGGAGGACTTCAGGGTGAAGCCGTCGCCGGATCCGGCCAGTTCCCAGCTCTGGTCCGCGCCCCCGTCGCAGGCCGCCAGGGCCAGCTGCACCCCGCTCCGCGTACTGCCCGACGGGACCTCCAAGCAGGCGTCGCTCACCGCGTTCACCAGCCGGTAGGTGCCCGCGCCCGGCTCCGCGGCGGACGCCGACATCAGCACGCCGCCGACCACGGCGCCGCCCACGAGGGACGTGGTGAGCGCGCCGACCAGGACGGTGCGGCGTCGGCCGTTCTTTCTCCGGTGCCCCGTGCGCGGGGCGGTGTTCGTACTGCGCATGTCACGGCTTTCGTTCGATGGAGGAGGGCCCTCGGTGCCCACCGCCCTGATGTCGCCGCCGCACGCCGGGGGGTTGCCGTGCGTCGCGATCTTCTTCCGAAGCCGTGGAACCGGGGGCCCCGCCCGGTCGGCCGTCCCGCCGCACCGGGAACCGGACCGGTTCCGCCGGTGCCGTGACGAGGACGAGACCGCGTCCGTCCCCGTCGTCGGACAGACCACCCGGAGCGGGCGCGGGATGCCGTTCCCGCGCGCGTCACTGACCTCCACGCGGAGCGGCGACGGCGGAGGCGGCGGAGGAGGGGAGGCGGTCAGGCGGGCGGCCGGCGCACCCCGTCGTCGTCCGTCACCTCGTACACGTCGATCCGCAGCAGTGCGCGGACGTGGGCCGGGACGCGCTCGGCCGCCTCCACGGAGGAGGACGGCACGACGAGGGCGTACCGCGTCCGGGCGTCCCGGCTCGTCATGCGGCGCAGCAGTTGGCCGTAGGCGATGTCGGCGTCGACGCCCTTCTCGCTGGTGCGGCCCGTGGCCTCGCAGATCAGCCGCTCCCCGCCCCGCACGGCTTCGAGGTCGGTCCAGCGGTCCGTGGGCTCGACCGGGGTCCAGCCCTCGGCGAGCAGCCAGGCGCGGAAGGCGTCGGTGACCCGGTCCTCGTCGCTGTCGTCTCGCGGTGCCACGGCCGGCATCCTGCCAGGTGCCTCCGACAACGGTGCCCGTCACGGGCTCCCCGGCATCTCGTCGTCCCGCGCGAGGGGGAGGGCCGTCGGCTCCCACCGTGGGTACCGTTCCGGATTTCACCGTGGGTACTGTTTCGGGCCTGTCGACACGTGAGGAAGTGCATGTCCGTCACCAGGCTTCTGATACCCGTCCTCGCCGCCGCGCTCCTGGCCTCGGCCACCGCCTGCGGCGCGTCGTCCGAACCGGACGCCTCGGCGGACACCCCGGCAGGCTCGAGGGCCGCCGAGACACCCCGTTCGGCGAACCCCGAGCCGGTCGCCGCCACCATGCCGGACGTCATCGGCGGCAACGCCGGGCGCGCGCACGAGCAGATGGGCTCCGGGACCGACGTGGCCTTCAAGGACGCGAGCGGCCGGGGCCGTCCCGTGGACGACCCGGCCGAGTGGAGGATCTGTGCCTCCCGGCCGGGACCGAACCAGCAGATCACCGATTACCCGGTGGTCCTCGACGTGGTGAGGGTTTCGGAGAGCTGCGAGGACGCGGTGTCGCAGTGATGCGGCCGGGGGCTCCCGGGGCGGCGACGGCGGCAGGGGTGACCAGGGTCTTCCCTCCCTTCCGGCCCGACGGGGCGGCCGGTCGGGCCGTGCTCGCCCGGACGGGGTTCGCCCCCGGCTGCGGCATCCGTCCAGGACGTCCCGGCGGAGCAGGTGTCCGCCAGGTGCGCGCGTGGTGCAGCAGGCCGTCGGCCACGGTCGTGTCGTGGAAGCGCGCCCAGGCGTCCTCCTGGCCGGCGACCGCCGTGCGTCGGCGGCGTTCGCGGCCTTCTTCCGGTTCCGGCCGCCTTCGTGTCCGGCCGGCGGCGGGCCGTGAAGGTCGTACCCGGGGTGCCCGCAGCGGGGGACGGGAGGGCCCTGGGGCACTCCCGCTGCGCGTCGACCGGCGGACCCGCGTTGCCGTGGCCGAAGGTGCGGACGGCTTTTCTCCGGGGGGACTCCTGAGATGTCAGGCATGACGTGGAGCGAGGCGGAGTACCTCGAGTACCTGGAGTCCGAGCGGCGTGCCTTCGCGTGGGTGATGCGGCGCTACGGCGGCCTGACGCCGGCGAAGGCCTGGGAGGAAGCCCTGGAGTGCTACCCGTACGAGCCGGCCGGCCACCCCTGCCGCGGACTCGTCTTCCACGACGAGGCCTGGCACTGGGCGATGCTGACGATCCACGGTGACTGGTACGTGGTGGAGCATCCCGAACTGGTCGGTCCGCCGGCCGAGTACGAGGCCCTCAGGTGAGGGCCGGGCACCACGGGCACGGCGTTCGCCTCCCCCGCCGTGGTGGGGAGGGGCGAGGGGAGTGGGGCGGCCACGCCTGGGGGAGCGGGCCCGCCACTGGCTGCTCGACGCCCGCACCCTGCGCGCACGCGGGGTGGTCGCGTACCCGACGGGCCCCGTCGACGGCGACGTCCGCCCGCTCGGTGGCGGAACCCGGCTCCCCCACGACGACAGGAGCGAGATGCTCAACCGCTGGGCGCAGGCGGCACCCGGGACGGGGTGACCTGCTCGCTCGCTCTTCCGGCGCGACCTGTTCGGTTCTCGGCGTGGTCGGCACGGGGCGGAGCTCGCGCCGAGGTCGCGGACGCCGGTACGGCCGTCCTGGCCCGTGACCCGGAGCACCCGGACGCAGCGGTCCTGAACGTCCCCGCCGGCCAGTGGACGGCGTTCGTGCGGACGGCCGTACGCGGTTGGCGCGAACGGGAGGCGGTGGAGGGCGGGTCGTGCTCCCCACCGCCTTTCCATGTGGTCCCCGCGGGCGGGGGAAGGATGTCATTCCCCCTTGAACCATTCGGTGTTGAACAAAGCTTGAGGAAGATCTGAGTACCAAGATCATCAACGGGTGCTTGGATGAGGTGACCCCGTCATCCTGACCAGGTGACGGCATGACCTGATTCAAGGGGGAACAAAGCATGCGGAATTCTCTTGCCCGCAGAGGAGTCGTCACCGTCCTTGCGGCGGCACTGATCGGTACCGGATCCGTGAACGCCGTTGCTGCGGATGCGGCGCCGCACGGAACCGGGGCGATACAGACCCCCGCCGCCTATGTCGACCACCTGACGTCGGAGATGGCCAAGAACGCCGAGGCCGGCAAGGACACGACCGACGACCGGCGGACTCTGGAGCAGTACAAGGCCCTTTCTCCTGAGGACCAGGAGAAGTACCTCGGTTATCTGAACGACCCGAAGCTGTGGCAGAGCTTCTTCGACTCGGACGAGGAGATCAGCGGCGGTCCCGGTGCGAGCGCGGCCCCGGCCGCCAGGGACGCGTCGCCGCGGACCACCGGTGACGTGGTGACGAAGTACAACGAGGACGTCTCGTTCGTCAGCGGTGCCACGGTGGAGAGGGAGACGTCGAAGGCGAAGGGGGTCGTACAGGCGCGTGACGCTTCCTGGACCGACAAGGCCACCTACACCAAGAAGATAAAGGCCTTCGGTATCACCGTCACGAAGTTGACCGTGTGGGTCCGTTACGAGGCAACCCGCAGCGGGGCGAGGGTTCTGAAGGCCCTCAACAGTGGTTCGTCCAAGCAGAACTACAATTTCGCCGTCCTGATCGACGCCGACAATGCCCGGCCGTGGGTCGGTGGGAACCGGGCCCATGCCGAGACCGTCTGGGAGGGGAAGATCACCGCTTCCTTCGGGTCCGTTCAGCTCGACAAGGTCCAGCATCTCTCCGCTGCCTGGGACGGTACGTGGAAGGGCACCTTCAAGAAGGGCTGACCGTGCAGGTCTCTGGGGAAGGAACCGGCGTGACCAAGACATACACGCGGTGGACGGCGGTCAGCGCGATCCTGTGCATGCTCGCCGTGACGAACCTGGCGATTCACCTCATGACCATGATGCCGCAGTGGATCACGCCGTTCCTGTCGGGATGCGCCGTCGTGGCGGGAGTCCTGGGCAAGGATCGCGACCCCGGTAATCCGGGCGTTCACGTGATGACGGTCAGGATCGGCCTGGGATGCGCCGCACTCAGCGGACTTCTCTCGCTCGCCGTGGCGTTGTGACGAACTGCCGTTCCGGCCGCGGATGACGCCGGAGGGCGGTCCGTGAGGCGTCGCCCTCCACGGACCGCCCTCCGGTCGGGCCTCCGCCGCTCTTCTGCCGTTCCCGGTCGGGCTCACGTCTCCGTCGGTTCCACCGCTCCCAGCTGCACCGTCAGCCCGAGCCGGTCGTACTGCCACCAGCCCTCGACGATCTTTCCGCTGCCGCCGAAGCGGAAGACGGTCGTGCCCGTCGTGGAGACCCTCCTCCCGGTGGCCGGGATCCCGAGGAAGTCGCCCTTGCGGGTCCCCTACCAGCTCCACCGCGTGCACACACGGCCCCCCTGGGCGATCCGGTCCTCGATCCGGAACGAGAAGTCGAAGCCGCCGCGCCACATGTCCATGTCCCGCCGGAAGTGGTCGAGGCCGATGACGTCCTGCTCGTTCGCCGGATCGTGGGCGTGGTAGTGCTCCTCGACCAGGCCCGTCATCGACGACAGGTCGTCCCCGGTGGTCAGCACCTCGAAGAACCGCCGCGCGGAGTCCGTGTTCAGCTGTGCGTCCCGCACCACGTCCAGGTCCGTGAACGTGGGCATCCCGTCGCGCCACCGTCTCCCGGAAGATCCGGTCGGTCTCCGGAAGCTGCGAGTTCCGCATCGCCTCCTCGTACGACGGGAACTCCACGATCTCGACGACGTGCGCCGTGTCCGAGCGGTCCTTGCCGACCACCGCGTGCGTCGCCGTCCGTTTCCCCCCGGTCTGCTCGACCCACCGGTCCATGAGCCGGCCCATCTCCTCGAACCGGTTCGTCCTGCAGTAGATGAGCTGCACGAAGGTCACGCCGTCCACCTCCGACGTCCCCCGGGTCCGGGCCCGTCAGCCCCCAGTTTCTCCCCGGGCACGGACTCCGGCCCGCCGTGACCGCGCCCCGCTACCGTGGCCCGTACTTCCGCCCCGTCCGCGAGGAGATCCCGCCCAGCACGCCCCGGGGGAGCAGCTTCGCCGCTCCCAGCAGCGCCTTGTACCGGGGGTCCGGGACCGACACCGTCTTGCCCCGGGCCAGGTCCGCGAGGGCCGCCGCCGCGACCTTGTCCGCGTCCAGCCACATCCAGTTCGGGATGTTGTCCGTGCCCATCCCGGCCCGCTCGTGGAACTCGGTGCGCACGAACCCCGGGCACAGCGCCATCAGGCGTACGCCGTTGCCCGCCAGGTCCAGCGCCGCGCCCTGGGTGAACTGCACGACCCACGCCTTGGACGCCCCGTAGGTCCCGCGCGGGAGGAACGCGGCGGTCGAGGCGACGTTCACGACGCCTCCGCGCCCGCGCTCCCGCATCGCCTCCGCCGCCGCCGAGGTCAGCCTGAGCACCGCCTCGCAGTGCACCTTGAGCATCCTCAGCTCGTCGGCCATGGGGACGTCGAGGTAACGGCCCTTGTTGCCGAAGCCGGCGTTGTTGATCAGTAGGTCGACGGGGTTCTTGCGGTCGCCCAGCCGGGCTGCCACCGCCTCGATGTCCCGGTCCTGAGCCAGGTCGGCCGTCAGCACCTCCGCCTCGATGCCGTGGCGGTCGTGCAGCTCGGTCGCCTGTTCCCGCAGCCGGCCGGTGTCGCGGGCCACCAGCACCAGGTCGTGTCCGTCGGCCGCCAGCCGCCGCGCGAACGCGGCGCCGATCCCCGCCGTCGATCCCGTAATCAGAGCCGTTGTCATGGCGCAAGAGTAGTTACCCGGAGCGGAGGAGTCCGCTCTGTGGCCTCGCTTCCGTCGGACGCACCGCGGACCGGCTGGTTCAGTCGTCCCCGTGTCCGCGTCCCTGGCCCGCGTGACCTGCGGGACCCGTATGGCCCGCATGGCCCGCGTGTCCCGGGGGCGTCCCGGCCGACTGGCCCTTCTCGACCACCACGAACTGGCCCATTATCCCTTCGTCCTCGTGGTACAGCAGATGGCAGTGGTACATGTACGGAGTGTCCGGGTCGGCCGGCCCCGTGAAGCGCAGCGCCAGCTTCATCGTCGTGCCGTGCGGCACGAACACCGTGTCCTTCGGCCCCCGCAGGGCCGGCGGCGGAGCCGAACCGTCCACCTCCACCACGCGGAACTGCACGTCGTGCACGTGGAAGTTGTGCGGCATGCCGTTCGTGTTGCGTATCGTCCACACCTCCGTCGTCCCGCGCGTGACGGTCCCGTCGATGCGCCCCATGTCCATCGACCGGCCATTGATCCCGGACCGCTTCAGGTCGAAGTGCCGTCCGCGCACGGCCTCTTCCCCGCTCGGCAGCTCCGGCTCGGCGAGCTCGGCGGGAGGTCCGGGCGACGGCCGCAGCCGCTCGGCCGCACGCAACTCCAGTACGTCGAAGGAGTCGTCGCCCCCGCCGAACCGCTCCTGCCAGGCGTCCCCGTAGTTGCCCTGCGGAAAGCTGCGGAGCATCACTCGCTCGCCCGCCCGCACCCGCACGACGATCTCGGCGCGCTCACCCGGTGACAGCTGCACCCGGTCCATGACCGCGGGCCGCTCCAGCAGACCGCCGTCCGTGCCCACCAGCGAGAAGTCGCGGTCGTCGGGGAACCCGAAGGCGTAGGTGCGCGCGGTGGAGGCGTTGAGCAGCCGCAGCCGTATCAGCTCGTCGTGAACCCGCCGGTGAGGGCGCAGGGTGCCGTTGACCATGGTCCGGTCGCCGAGGAAGCCCACGTTCTGCATCAGCTTGCGGTCGCCGGCCAGTCGCGAGCCGTCGAAACGGACGTCCTGCACGACGACGGGCAGGTCGTCGACGCCGTACCGCTTCGGCAGGGGGAGGCGCGCCGACTTCTCGTCGTCGAGGAGGAACAGGCCCGCCAGGCCGCGCCGGACGTGTGCCTCGGTCCTGCCGTGCGGGTGCGGGTGGTACCAGAGCGTCGCCGCGGGCTGGTCCACCGTCCAGTGCGGTGCCCAGGTGGAGCCCGGGCCGATCGTCTGGTGCGGGCCGCCGTCCATGCGGGCCGGCAGGTGCATGCCGTGCCAGTGCACGGAGGACGCCTCCCGCAGACCGTTGCTGATCCGCACGCGCACCTTCTCACCGCGCTGTGCCCGCAGCGTCGGACCGAGGTAGGAGCCGTTGAACCCCCAGGTGGGAGTCCTCACCCCGTCCTGGAACTCCGTCTCGCCCGCCCGCATGCGCAGGTCGAAGACCCGGGTGCCGTCCTTCTCGACGGTCGACTCGGCCAGTGGCGGTATCGCCAGGGCGTTGTCGAACGGTGCCTTGCCCACCGTGCTGACCTTCGCGTCGGTCCACAGCCAGGCGAACAGGCCGCCGACGGCCACGGCGACCGCGGTGACCAGTGAGCCGAGCACGACGGCGAGCCGCTTCCAACGGAAGGCACGACGGGTGCCGCGGGGCGGGCTCCCCCCGTCCGGTGCCGCGCTGCGAGACGCGTGACGAGACATGCGTCGAGCGTCCTGGACCATGACGCACCGGACATCGGGGAACCGCCCCGGCCGGACCCTGATCCGACCCCCGCCCGGAGTCCGGGTTCTCCCCCTAGGAGCCGCGCCGGACGGGCCGACGGCCCGTCAGGCCTCGGTTCCCGCCCCGTACTTCTCCACGTACGCCCGCGCCATCGCCAGCGCCTCCGGGTGCAGTGCCCCACCCGCCGCCGGCAGCCGGGGCAGCAGCGCGCGCTCGGTCGTGACCGCCCGGAACTGCAGCGCGACCGTCACGTCGTGGTCCGGCCGGTGCACGATCCGCACCGTGTCGCCCGCCCGTATCTCACCGGGCCGGATCACCCGCAGGTACGCGCCCGGGGCACCCCGCTCCGTGAACCGCTTCACCCAGCGCTCCTCACCCATGTGGCCCTGGAAGGTGCGGCAGGGGATGCGCCCGGAGGTGACCTCCAGCACCACCTCGGACCCGACGGCCCAGCGCTCGCCGATCAGGGCACCGGACACGTCGACGCCCTCGGTGGTGAGGTTCTCGCCGAACGAGCCGTTGCGCAGCGGGCGCCCCAGCGTGCGCTCCCACTCGTCGAGGTCCTCACGGGCCATGGCGTACACGGCCTGGTCGTCTCCGCCGTGGTGCCGCGTCTCGCACACGGCGTCCCCGGCCAGTCCGCTCGCGCCGATCCCCTTCGACCCCGGCGCGGCCACCCGCACCGGCCCGTCGACGGGCCGCTTGTCGATGCCGGTCAGACCCTCGGGGTGGTCCGTGTACGGCACGGCCCGGGGGCGCCCCAGGTTCACAGACAGAAGCTTCATGGGACGCACGGTAGGCGACGAGGGCCAAAGCGTCGACGCATTATTGGCCTCGACGTCAAAGGGCCGCTTATCCTTGGAGTGTGATCGAAGCCCGTCATCTGCGTGTGCTGCGCGCCGTGGCCACCACCGGTTCCTTCTCCGCCGCGGCCCGGGAGCTGGGCTGCACCCAGCCCGCCGTCAGCCAGCAGATGAAAGCCCTGGAGGCGTCCGTCGGCACGCCCCTGCTCATCCGCAGCGGCCGCGAGATGCGTCTGACGCAGGCCGGTGAGGCGCTGGTGCGGCACGCGGCCGGGATCCTCGCCGGGCTCACCGCCGCCGAGGAGGAGGTCGCCGCCATCGCCGGGCTGCGCGCGGGCCGGGTCCGGCTCGTCTCCTTCCCCAGCGGCAGTTCCACGCTCGTCCCGACGGCCCTCGCCGCCCTGCGCGGCGCCCACCCCGGTACCCGGGTCTCCCTGGAGGAGGCCGAGCCGCCCCGCTCCGTCGGGATGCTGCGCGAGGGCGACTGCGACGTGGCCCTCGCCTTCCGCTACGAGGGGGCGGCGGGCGCCGAGGAGTGGGACGACCTCGTCGTGCGGCCGCTGCTGACGGACCGGCTCGTGGGACTCGTGCCCGAGCGGCACCGGCTCGCGCACGCGGAGTCCGTCGCCATCGGCGAACTCGCCGAGGACCCGTGGATCGCCGGCTGTCCCCGCTGTCGGGGGCAGTTGGTCGAGGTGTGCGAGGCGGCCGGGTTCACCCCGCGCATCGACTTCGCGACCGATGACTACCCGGCGGTCGCCGGCCTGGTCGGCGCCGGGCTCGGGGTCGCCGTCCTGCCCCAGCTGGCCGTCGAGTCCGTCCGGCCCAGGAGGGTGCGCACCGTCGCCCTGGAGCCCGCCGTGCGGCGGGAGATCGTCGCGCTCACCCTTCCCGACCTCGCACAGGTGCCGGCGGTCGCCGCGACGCTGGACCAGCTGGCGCGGGCGGCGGCTCGGTAGCTCGGGCCGGGGTCACGGGCCGACGGGTCCGCCCCCGCGTGATGACGTGACGGTCGGTGACCGACCGGGGGAGAACAAGGGCACGGACGCGTGCCCCGGTTTTTGCAGAAACGTTCCTTCAGGTGTTCGAAGTGGCGTGCCCGCCGGCTGCCGACGCCGACACCAGGCGGTTGCGCGCCCGTCCCATCAGTTCCTCGCGCTCGTCCTCGGTCAGACCGCCCCACACGCCGTACGGCTCGCGTACCGCCAGCGCGTGGGCGGCGCACTCGGCGCGCACCGGGCACCTCATGCAGACCTCTTTGGCCGAGTTCTCACGGGCGCTTCGAGCCGCGCCCCGCTCGCCTTCCGGGTGAAAGAAGAGCGAGCTGTCCACCCCGCGGCACGCAGCCAGGAGCTGCCAGTCCCACAGGTCCGCGTTCGGTCCGGGAAGGCGGGAGAAATCTGCCATTGCGTGACCCCTTGTAGCCGTTCTGGGCGGATCCGGTGTCCACGACCGTACAACTACGATCCAAGGAGATGAAAATATGACTCATTGCGAATCTAGCCCCGGACACCAGCAAACGGGAAGAAAAGGGGCTAAACGGGGCATGGGTTGTGGTGAAAGTTCGAGGGTCCGCCGCGCATGTCTGCATCGTGTCCGCCTCCTCACGTAGAGTGCCGAAGATGGCAGACGGCCCCGTAACTCTTTCGAGTGACCGTCGTTGAGAGTGCGAGGCGGTTGAAGGAACAAGCGCTCGGGCAGGCGTCCGAGACGGTCGACCGCACAGGTGACGATTTCGTACCAGCCTGGAGGCTCAAGGTGACGCGCATCAGCTGCGGAGGGCGGCCATGACTTCCGTCCTCGTCTGCGACGACTCCCCGCTCGCCCGAGAGGCGCTCCGCCGCGCGGTCGCGACCGTGCCCGGCGTCGAGCGCGTGACGACGGCTGCCAACGGCGAGGAAGTCCTCCGCCGCTGGGGGGCCGACCGCTCGGATCTGATTCTGATGGACGTGCGCATGCCCGGACTGGGCGGCGTCGAGACCGTCCGGCGGCTGCTGTCCGCCGACCCCGGAGCACGCATCATCATGCTCACCGTCGCCGAGGACCTCGACGGTGTGGCGCTCGCGGTGGCCGCCGGCGCCCGCGGCTATCTGCACAAGGACGCGTCCCGCGCGGAACTGCGCGCCACGGTCACACAGGCTCTCGCCGACCCGACCTGGCGGCTCGCCCCGCGCCGGCTGCGCTCCGCCGAGATGGGGGCCGCGCCCACGCTCACCGCGCGTGAGATCCAGGTCCTCGAGGGCATGAGCCACGGCCGCTCCAACGCCGAGATCGGCCGCGAACTGTTCCTCTCCGAGGACACCGTCAAGACGCACGCGCGGCGGCTCTTCAAGAAGCTCGGCGCCTCGGACCGGGCCCACGCGGTGGCGCTCGGCTTCCGGTGGGGCCTGGTGCGCTAGGGCCTGTCCTCCGAGTCGGGCCGGACGCGGCGCGTGGCGTCACACGGCAGCCGGCGAGCGGGGGCACGCGGATGCCCCCGCCCGGGCCGGACGCACACCGGACGACGTCACTGCCCGGGCCGCACGCGCGTGTGACGCTGCTCCCACCCCGGTCGCCCGCACGCGTGGCGATGCCGGCGGGGGACGGCGCCGTCGGTGAGACCCACTCCCCGCCCGGGCGGGGGCCGCGGCCCGGCGGGGCGAGCACCCGGCCGCGCGGACCCGGACCGATCCGGACGACAGGCCCCGGGACCGGCCACGTGCGCCGCGGGGAGAGCCCCGAGAACCGGACCCACCAGGGTCTCGGCGGTGACCGAAGGCCGCCCACTGCTCGTTTCGCGGCGGATGCCGCATCCTTGAGGTGTGGAGTTCCTCGGGGACGAGTCGGTCGAGCGGAAGGGGAGGGCGCAGGGGATGGGTTCCGGCGCACCTGCTCATAACGCTTCGGTGCACAACGAAGGACGCGGTGCCGCGGACCCGGCGTCCGCAAGGCACCATGGACCGATGCGCGACGACGAGGCGGGCACGGCCCAGGGGGCGATCGGTGCGCTCGTCCACCGCGCCGTCGACGGGGACGAGCAGGCCACGCACGACCTGCTGGCCCATGTCCACCCGCTGGCACTGCGCTACTGCCGCACCCGCCTGTCCCGGCTCCCGGGCGACGCCCGGCACTTCGTCGAGGACCTCGCCCAGGAGGTCTGCGTCGCGGTGCTCCTCGCACTGCCCCGCTACCGGGACACCGGCCGGCCCTTCGAGGCGTTCGTCTTCGCCATCGCCTCCCACAAGGTCGCCGACCTGCAGCGCGCGGCGATGCGGCATCCCGGCTCGACGGCGGTGCCGTCCGACGAGATGCCCGAGCGCCCCGACGACTCCCTCGGCCCGGAGGAGCGCGCGCTGCTCAGCAGCGACGCCGAGTGGGCCAAGAAGCTGCTGGCCAGCCTGCCCGAGAACCAGCGCGAGCTGCTGCTGCTGCGCATCGCCGTGGGCCTCACGGCGGAGGAGACTGGACAGATGTTGGGAATGTCACCCGGGGCGGTCCGGGTGGCCCAGCACCGCGCGCTGAGCCGACTGCGCGCGCTGGCGGAACAGTGACCACCGCCGGTGCGCCGTCCCTCGGCGCATGAACGGACACACAGGCGTGCCCGTACGAACATACGAAGCCCGGAGCCGTGCAAGATCGTGGAATGAGACACCTCCGCTTCCCGTTAGCATGGACATCCGCACCGATCAAGGCCATTTGGGGAAGGTGTCATGACTGCCAACGTCGACGGAGTGCCCGGTAAATTCGCGACACTCGGGCTGACCTACGACGACGTGCTGCTGCTGCCGGGCGCATCGGAAGTGCTCCCCAACGCGGTCGACACCTCGTCCCGCATCTCCCGCAACGTGCGGGTCAACATCCCGCTGCTCTCGGCGGCGATGGACAAGGTGACCGAGTCCCGGATGGCGATCGCGATGGCCCGCCAGGGCGGCGTCGGCGTGCTGCACCGCAACCTGTCCATCGAGGACCAGGCCAACCAGGTCGACCTGGTGAAGCGCTCCGAGTCCGGCATGGTCACCGACCCGATCACCATCCACCCGGAAGCCACGCTCGCCGAGGCCGACGCCCTGTGCGCCAAGTTCCGCATCAGCGGCGTCCCGGTCACCGACGGCAACAAGAAGCTCCTCGGCATCGTCACCAACCGTGACATGGCCTTCGAGTCGGACCGCACGCGGCAGGTGCACGAGGTCATGACCCCGATGCCGCTGGTCACCGGCCAGGTCGGCATCTCCCGCGCCGACGCCATGGAGCTGCTGCGCCGTCACAAGATCGAGAAGCTTCCCCTGGTCGACGAGGCGGGCGTCCTCAAGGGCCTCATCACGGTCAAGGACTTCGTGAAGGCCGAGCAGTACCCCCACGCCGCGAAGGACTCGGAGGGCCGCCTGATCGTCGGCGCCGCCGTGGGCGCCAGCCCCGAGGCGCTCGAGCGTGCCCAGGCGCTCGCCGAGGCCGGGGTGGACTTCCTGGTCGTCGACACCTCGCACGGCCACAACAGCAACGCCCTCAGCTGGATGGCGAAGATCAAGTCGAGCGTCGGCGTCGACGTGATCGGCGGCAACGTCGCCACGCGTGACGGCGCCCAGGCGCTGATCGACGCCGGTGTCGACGGGATCAAGGTGGGCATCGGCCCCGGCTCGATCTGCACCACCCGTGTGGTCGCCGGCATCGGCGTCCCGCAGGTCACCGCCATCTACGAGGCCTCCCTCGCGGCCCGCCCGGCCGGCGTCCCGCTGATCGGCGACGGCGGCCTGCAGTACTCCGGCGACATCGGCAAGGCGCTGGCCGCCGGTGCCGACACGGTGATGCTCGGCAGCCTCCTCGCGGGCTGCGAGGAGTCGCCCGGCGAGCTGCAGTTCATCAACGGCAAGCAGTTCAAGTCGTACCGCGGCATGGGCTCGCTCGGCGCGATGCAGTCCCGCGGCCAGGGCAGGTCGTACTCGAAGGACCGCTACTTCCAGGCCGAGGTGGCCTCCGACGACAAGCTCGTCCCCGAGGGCATCGAGGGCCAGGTGCCCTACCGCGGCCCGCTGGCCAACGTGCTGCACCAGCTCGTCGGCGGTCTGCGCCAGACCATGGGGTACGTGGGTGCCGCCACCATCGAGGAGATGGAGTCCAAGGGCCGGTTCGTGCGGATCACCTCCGCCGGCCTGAAGGAGAGCCACCCGCACGACATCCAGATGACGGTCGAGGCGCCGAACTACAGCCGCAAGTAGGCAGCCGCACGGTCGGCGGGCTTCCCGAGGGCGGCTCCGGAGCATCCGGGGCCGCCCCCGTCGTACGTCCGGGGCGGTGTCCGGCACGGCCGTCGGGGATACTGGAAGGCGCTGCAACGCATCAGGGAAAGGCCACAGACGTGACTGAGATCGAGATCGGGCGCGGCAAGCGCGGCCGCCGGGCGTACGCCTTCGACGACATCGCCGTCGTCCCCAGCCGCCGTACGCGGGACCCGAAGGAGGTCTCGATCGCCTGGCAGATCGACGCCTACCGCTTCGAGCTGCCCTTCCTGGCCGCCCCCATGGACTCGGTGGTCTCGCCGGCCACGGCGATCCGCATCGGCGAGCTCGGTGGTCTCGGCGTGCTGAACCTCGAGGGCCTGTGGACGCGCTACGAGGACCCGCAGCCGCTGCTGGACGAGATCGTCGGCCTGCCCGCCGAGACGGCCACCCGCCGCCTCCAGGAGATCTACGCGGCTCCCGTCAAGGAGGAGCTGATCGGGCAGCGCATCAAGGAGGTGCGCGACTCGGGCGTGGTCACCGCCGCCGCGCTCTCCCCGCAGCGCACCGCCCAGTTCTCCAAGGCCGTCGTCGACGCGGGCGTGGACATCTTCGTCATCCGCGGCACGACGGTCTCGGCGGAGCACGTCTCCTCCTCGCACGAGCCGCTGAACCTGAAGCAGTTCATCTACGAGCTCGACGTCCCGGTGATCGTCGGCGGCTGCGCCACCTACACCGCCGCCCTGCACCTGATGCGCACCGGCGCGGCCGGCGTGCTGGTCGGCTTCGGCGGCGGCGCCGCGCACACCACGCGCAACGTGCTCGGCATCCAGGTCCCGATGGCCACCGCGGTCGCCGACGTGGCCGCCGCCCGCCGCGACTACATGGACGAGTCCGGCGGCCGGTACGTGCACGTGATCGCGGACGGCGGCGTCGGCTGGTCCGGCGACCTGCCCAAGGCGATCGCCTGCGGCGCCGACGCGGTGATGATGGGCTCCCCGCTCGCCCGCGCGACCGACGGTCCGGGCCGGGGCAACCACTGGGGCATGGAGGCGGTGAACGAGGAGCTGCCGCGCGGCCAGAAGGTCGACCTCGGCACGGTCGGCACCCTGGAGGAGATCCTCACCGGCCCGTCCCACACCCCCGACGGCTCGATGAACCTCTTCGGCGCCCTGCGCCGCGCGATGTCCACCACGGGCTACAGCGAGCTGAAGGAGTTCCAGCGCGTCGAGGTGACGGTGGCGGACTCGCAGCACCGGCGGTAGTCCTCCCGCGCCACACGGAGGGGCCGGTCACCCGGACGGGTGACCGGCCCCTCCGCGTGCGGGGGGACGGGGGCGCTCGTGGTGGTGGAGGGGCGCGCGGTTGCTTTCGGGCCGAAAGCGCGCTGGTCCACCCGTGTGAGGCCGCTACCGCCGGCGACGGCGCCCCGGTTCTCCTGGGAGCCCCCTTCCGAGGACCTGGTCCGGACCCCGCCCTCGGGGACCGGCCCGATTCCGACGGACCGTCCACCGGGCCACTGGGCGGTGTCGTGGAGGGGGCGCCCAGGGGACGCCACCGCGAGCCCACTCGCTGGGATCGGATCCGTCTTCGGACGGTGGAGTGCCGGAGGAGGCGGATCCTGCGGATTCTCGGATGGAGAGCGGCCGCCCCTATGGGACCTGGGGGCGGACGCCCGTGCATCGTCCCGGAGCCTGCCGCGGTGCCCGCTGCGGCGGGCTCCACCTGTTGCCCGACGGTACCGGCGCCGCGGCTCGGTCACCACCGGCCCCGGGGGCACGGCCCCGCTCCGGGCGCCCCCGCTCACAACCGGTGCGCCGCCCCCGTGGGGGTGGCCCCCCGCGTGTCCAGCAGCAGCTGGGCCTTCACCGACAGGCCCTGGAGGTCGTACGTGCGGTGCGGCTGGAGCAGGATCGTCAGGTCGGCGTCGGCGGCGGCCTCGTAGAGGGAGTCGGCGCGGGGGACGGGGCGGTCGAGGACGTTCCAGGACGGCACGTGCGGGTCGTGGTAGCTGACGGACGCGCCGAGCTCCATCAGCCGGACCGCGATCTCCTGGGCGGGGGAGCCCTGCTGGTCGGCGAGGTCGGGCTTGTAGGTGACGCCGAGGAGGAGCACGCGGGCGCCGCGCGCGGACTTGCCGTGCTCGTTGAGGAGCGCGGCGGCGCGCTGGACGACGTAGTGCGGCATCCGGCCGTTGACCTGCTGGGCGAGTTCCGCCATGCGCAGGGTGCGGCCCGCGTGGGCGGTCAGGTCCTGGGGCACGGAGTGACCGCCCACGCCGGGGCCGGGGCGGAACGCCTGGAAGCCGAAGGGCTTGGTCTCCGCGCAGCGGATGACGTCCCACAGATCGACGCCCAGGTCGTGGCAGAGGACGGCCATCTCGTTGACCAGGGCGATGTTGACGTGCCGGAAGTTGGCCTCCAGGAGCTGCACGGTCTCCGCCTCGCGGGGCCCCCGCGCGCGGACCACCTTGTCGGTGAGCCGTCCGTAGAAGGCGGCGGCCGACTCGGTGCAGGCCGGGGTGAGGCCGCCGATGACCTTGGGGGTGTTGGCGGGGGTGAAGTCGCGGTTGCCGGGGTCGACGCGGCTGGGGGAGTAGGCGAGGTGGAAGTCGCGGCCCGCGCGGAGTCCCGATCCCGACTCGAGCAGGCGCAGGAGGGGGCCTTCCGTCGTGCCGGGGAGCGCGGGGGACTCGAGGATCACCGTGGTGTGCGGACGCAGCCGGGCGGCGAGCGTGCGGGCGGCCGTCTCGACCTGGCCCAGGTCCAGCCCGCCGTCCGCGCCGCGCGGGGCCGGCGCGCAGATGACCGCGGTGCGCACCCGGCCGAGCTCGGCGGCGTTGGTCGTCGTGCGGAAGCCCTGGGCGAGCATGCGGCGCTGTTCGGCGGGGCTGAGGGAGCCCGCCTCGGGGCCGGTCCGGTAACCGACGGTGGGGATGCCGGCGGCGACGGCGGCCTGGGCCAGGGGCAGGCCGTACGGTCCGAGTCCGATGACGGCGAGATCTGCGGGCATGGCGTGGGCCGTCCTTCCCAGTAGCCGAAGTGGGACAGGTGCGCAAACCCTGTGGACAGGATGGGCGAGCGCAATGTCAGACTAGGAGTAAATATGACCGATATGTGGGATTGGTCGGCCGAGTTTCGGTGAGTCGTTCCGCGAGGTCGTCCACAGGCTGGGGCGCGTGGTGGCTGAAGTCGGGCAAGACGGTCAGAATTTGGGCATGAGGGAGGGGAACCGGGCTTCGCCCGACGGGTGCGGCCTACGCGACCGATGAGCGGGAGGCAGCGGTGAGGACAGCGACACTGGGGCCGGCACAGCGTGCCGAGTCACTCGCATCCATGGCCGAGCGCGAGCTGGACGTGTTGGTGGTGGGCGGCGGCGTGGTCGGAGCGGGCACCGCGCTCGACGCCGCGACCCGTGGCCTGTCCACGGGGCTGGTCGAGGCGCGTGACTGGGCGTCGGGCACCTCCAGCCGGTCCAGCAAGCTGATCCACGGCGGCCTGCGCTACCTGGAGATGCTCGACTTCGCGCTCGTGCGGGAGGCGCTGAAGGAGCGCGGCCTGCTGCTGGAGAGGCTCGCTCCGCACCTGGTGAGGCCGGTGCCGTTCCTGTACCCGTTGCAGCACAAGGGCTGGGAGCGGCTGTACGCGGGGTCGGGCGTCGCGCTCTACGACGCCATGGCGATGGCCCGCGGGCACGGGCGGGGCCTGCCCCTGCACCGTCACCTGAGCCGCCGCCACGCGCTGCGCGTCGCGCCCTGCTTGAAGAAGGACGCGCTGGTCGGGGCGTTGCAGTACTACGACGCCCAGATGGACGACGCCCGGTTCGTGGCGACGCTCGTCCGCACGGCCGCGGCGTACGGCGCGAAGGTCGCCAACCGGGCACGGGTGACCGGGTTCCTGCGCGAGGGCGAGCGGGTCGTCGGCGCCCGGGTGCAGGACGTCGAGGGCGGCGGGGAGTACGAGGTCCGCGCCCGGCAGGTCGTCAACGCCACCGGCGTGTGGACCGACGACACCCAGGCGATGGTCGGGGAGCGGGGGCAGTTCCACGTCCGGGCCTCCAAGGGCATCCACCTGGTCGTCCCCAAGGACCGCATCCACTCCACGACCGGGCTCATCCTGCGCACCGAGAAGTCCGTGCTGTTCGTCATACCCTGGGGCCGGCACTGGATCGTCGGGACCACGGACACCGACTGGGACCTCGACAAGGCGCACCCGGCCGCGTCCAGCGCGGACATCGACTACCTGCTGGAACACGTCAACTCGGTGCTCGCGGTCCCGCTCACGCGGGACGACGTCGAGGGCGTGTACGCCGGTCTGAGGCCGTTGCTCGCCGGCGAGTCGGACGCCACCAGCAAGCTGTCGCGCGAGCACACCGTGGCCCATCCGGTGCCCGGCCTCGTGGTGGTGGCGGGCGGCAAGTACACGACGTACCGGGTCATGGCCAAGGACGCGGTGGACGCGGCGGTGCACGGACTCGACGTGCGCGTCGCCGACTGCGTCACCGAGGAGACGCCGCTGGTGGGAGCCGAGGGGTACCGGGCGCTGTGGAACGCGCGGGCGCGGATCGCCGCACGCACCGGACTGCACACGGTGCGGGTGGAGCACCTGCTGCACCGGTACGGGGCGATGGCGGAGGAGGTCCTGGACCTCATCGCCTCGGACCCTTCGCTGGGCGAGCCGCTGCAGGCGGCCGACGACTATCTGCGCGCCGAGATCGCCTACGCCGCCTCGCACGAGGGGGCGCGGCACCTGGACGACGTGCTGACGCGGCGCACCCGCATCTCGATCGAGACGTTCGACCGGGGGACGCGCAGCGCACGGGAGGCCGCCGAGCTGATGGCTCCGGTGCTGGGCTGGGACGAGGACCAGATCGACCGCGAGGTGCAGCACTACGAGAAGCGGGTGGAGGCCGAACGGGAGTCGCAGCGGCAGCCCGACGACCTGACGGCGGACGCGGCGCGGCTGGGTGCCCCGGACATCGTGCCGTTGTAGGGGCCGGGCCCGACTCGGATCACCCGAACGGGTGGCGCAAACCGGGATCTTCGTTCGGAACCCGGTCGTTCTACGAGGTGCGGGGGCAGAACTCGGCCGCGAGGACCGCGGATTCGAGGCCGGGATCCGCCATCGCGTCCGTGTTCACCCGGAAGGTGAGGACGTGACGACCGTCGACGGTGGCCGCGATGCGCACGTAGCTGCCGGAGATCCGTCCGTTGTGCCCCCACACGGTGGTGCCGCACGGAAGTTCCACGGGAAACAGGCCCATGCCGTACGCGCCGTGTGCGGCACGGGTGTCGAGCATCTCGCGCAGCCGGCGCGGGGGCAGCAGCTCACCGCCGAGCAGGGCCGCGTAGAAGCGGTTCAGATCGGCCAGCGTGGTCACCGCCTCGCCCGCGGCGCCGGCCACCCGCGGGTCGAGCAGGGTGACGTCGGTTCCGTCGGCGGAGTAGGCGCGGCCGTGCGGCCGTGGCAGCGACGTGCGGGAGCCCGGGAAGGAGGTGCCCGTCAGGCGCAGGGGAGTGATGATGCGGCGTTCGGCCTCGGTGGCGTAGGAGCGGCCGGTGACCTGTTCGACGACCAGGCCGAGCAGGACGTAGTTGGTGTTCGAGTAGGAGAAGCGGCCGCGGTCGGCCGGGGGGTGGGTGAGTGCGATGCGTACGGCCTGAAGAGGCGTGACCGGGACGGTGCCCCGCGTGTCCGCGGAGAAGTCGTACAGGCCGCTGGTGTGGGTGAGCAGGGAACGCAGGGTCAGCGCGCGGCCGTCGTTGCCCGCTCCCCGCACCAGGCCGGGCAGGTGCTCCTCCACGGTGTCGGACAGCGACAGCCGCTGCTCGTCGGCCAGTTGCAGGAAGAGGGTCGCGATGAACGTCTTCGTGATGCTCCCGGCACGGAAGTGATCGGCACGCGTCATGCCCTCGCCGGCGTGGGCGTAGCGGGAGTCGTTCCCGTCCAGGGCCAGCAGGGCCGCTGCCGGGGCCCCACCCCGTGTGACCAACAGGGGGAGGAGCGTGTCCGCAGGAAAGGCCGACGGGGCCGACGAGGCGATCGGGGCCAGGGCGAGCAGGGCCAGGGACACAGGAACGGCCAGTAGGGTCCGCAGCGGCGGCATCCTGGCTCCTTCCTTGTCGGAGGCCCATCATGCAGGGTGGCGGAACGGTTGCTTCACCCGGGCTCCGCGTGCCTGGGGCCCGGCACGCCGCCAGGGGCACCCTGGGCGTCGGCCGCTTGTCGGGTGAGGGACAATGAAGGCTCTGTCAGGGCGGGTTGCATGAGGGGACGCATGTCGGAGGCGGAGCGGGCGGGGACATCCCGTCAGGACAAGAGCGCACGTCTCCTCGCCGGGCGGTACCGGCTGGGAGACGTGCTCGGCCGCGGCGGCATGGGGACGGTGTGGCGGGCCGAGGACGAGACCCTGGGGCGTACCGTCGCCGTCAAGGAGCTCCGCTTCCCGTCGAACATCGACGAGGAGGAGAAGCGGCGGCTGATCACGCGGACGCTGCGCGAGGCCAAGGCGATCGCACGGATCCGCAACAACAGTGCCGTGACCGTCTTCGACGTGGTCCAGGAGGACGACCGGCCCTGGATCGTAATGGAACTCGTCGAGGGCAAGTCGCTCGCCGAGGTCATCCGGGAGGACGGCCTGCTGGAGCCGAGGCGTGCCGCCGAGGTCGGGCTGGCCGTGCTCGACGTGCTGCGCTCCGCGCACCGTGAGGGCATCCTGCACCGTGACGTGAAGCCGTCGAACGTGCTGATCGCCGATGACGGCCGGGTGGTGCTCACCGACTTCGGCATCGCCCAGGTCGAGGGCGACCCGTCCATCACCTCGACCGGCATGCTGGTCGGCGCCCCTTCCTACATCTCCCCGGAGCGGGCCCGCGGGCACAAGCCGGGGCCGGCGGCCGACCTGTGGTCGCTCGGCGGTCTGCTGTACGCGGCGGTGGAGGGTTCGCCGCCGTACGACAAGGGATCCGCGATCGCGACGCTCACGGCGGTGATGACCGAGCCGCTCGAGGAGCCGAAGAACGCGGGACCGCTCCGGGACGTCATCCACGGGCTGCTCACCAAGGACCCCGCCCAGCGGCTCGACGACGCCGGGGCCCGGGCGATGCTCAACACGGTCATCCACGCGCCGGAGGCCAAGGCGGCCGAGGCGGAGCCCGCGGACGCGACGAAGGTCGTGCCGCTGCCCGAGCAGCCCGGTGGACAGGGCGACGCCGGGAGCAAGCGGGGCGAGGAGGCCGGGGAGAAGCTGCGGGGCGCGTTGCGTTCCGTGCGGAAGGCGGCGGTGGCCGCCGGATCGGCCGGAGCCGCGGCCGCGGCACGCGCCAGGTCCGGCAGCGGAACCGCGCCTTCGGGGACCGGCGGAGCAGCCGGCTCCCGGGTGACGGGACCGGGCGCGTCCGGGACGCGGGCGGGCACGGCGTCGTCCCCGTCCACTCCGGCCACGGACCCGGGACCGGCCTCCGGCCCGGGCGCGGGCTCCGGGGGCCGGTCCGGGACGCAGACGGCCGCTCAGGGCATGCCGGCCGCGGGCGGGCGGAGTTCGGGGTGGCCGGTGATGACGCCGCCGGACCTGCCGGCGAGGCCGGCGCCGAGGGCGCCGCTCACCGATGTCGTACCGCGCCGGACGCTGGTGATCATCGCGGTGGTCGTGGTGCTCGCCGTCCTCGGCGCCGTGCTGGCCTTCGTGCTCGGCGGCGACGACGAGAGCGGCCAGGGGGCGAAGGGGAGCGGCGGCGACAAGGCCGTCGCCAGCGGGACGCCGAGCGCGGACACCAGGGGCGACGAGAGCGACGGCACCCGCACCGACGGCACGGCGACCGGATCGGCGGACGCGGGAGCCGGTTCGGCGGCGGGCACCCCGGGGACCGGTGACGGCGGTTCGGACGACCCGGACGGTTCGGACGACCCGGCCGAGGACGAGGGCGGTACCTCGGCGGAGGAGACGTACGAGGGGAACCAGGGGTACTCGATCGGGCTGCCCGAGGGCTGGAAGTACCAGTCGACGGGGAGCGCCGGGGACCGCTTCACCGGGCCCGACGGGCAGAAGCTGCTCGTCGCCTGGACGTCCACGCCGAAGGACGACCCCGTGGCGGACTGGAAGAACCAGGAACGCTACATGGTGCGTTCGCAGTACAAGAGGATCCGTATCGAGGAGGTGGGCTACCGGGGGTGGAACGCGGCCGACTGGGAGTTCACCTACGTGGAGAACGGGACCAAGTACCGGACCGTCGACCGCGGGTTCGTCGTCGACGACCGGCTCGGTTACGCACTGATGTACACGGCCAAGGCCGCGCAGTGGGGCGACGAGCAGCGCCGGGAGACCTGGCGGACGCTGACGAAGTCGTTCGAACCCAAGTCCTGAGCATGAACGGGCCCCGGAATGGGGAGTGAGATGTGGCATCCCCTCTCTGCGGGTTGCCTCCGGCACGTATCGTGAGTGCTTGCGGACCGTACGAAGCCGGAACGGCCCGCTGGACGAACGGAACTGACCGACCGTACGGCCGGGGGAGGCAACGTGGAGGACTACGCGGGACGGGTTCTCGCCGACCGCTACCGCCTGCCGCTGCCGCCCTCCGACGAGTACGAGCTCACCGAGACCCGTGCCTTCGACACCTACAGCGGCCAGGAGGTCCTGGTCAGGCAGGTACCCCTGCCGGAGGTCGTCGAGGCCGAGGTGCTCGACGCGGAGGGGCTGCCCGACGGATTCACGGCCCGTGACGGGGGTGCGCGGCGCGGCTCCGGGCCCGCGTCCGCGCGCGGGGGCACGCGGCGGCCCACCGATCCGGTGGTGCGGCGTGCGGTCGAGGCCGCGCAGGCGGCGGCCGCCATTCCCGACCACCCGCGGCTGGACCAGGTCTTCGACGTGTTCGCGGAGGGCGGTTCGCTGTGGATCGTCAGCGAACTGGTGGCCGCGCGGCCGCTGGCGGCCCTGCTCGCCGAGAAACCGCTGTCCCCGTACCGGGCGGCGGAGGTCGCCTCCGACGTCCTGACGGCCTTGCGCGTGCTGCACTCCCACGGCTGGGTGCACCGCAACATCACCGCGCGCACCGTGCTCGTCTGCGACGACGGCCGGGTGATGCTGACCGGTCTCGCGGTCGGCGCGGCGGAGGAGGCGCTGTGCGGCTACGACCCGGTACCGGCTCCGGACGGGGAACCGGGGGGAGGCACCGGAGAACGAGGAGGGGAGCGAGCCGGGGCGATCGAGGCCCTGGGCCCGGCGGCGCCCGTGGGAACGCCGGAGCCGGAGCGCGGCCCGTCCTGGCCCCCCGGGTCCACCGCCGCCCCCGCCGCGGCCAGGGACGCCACCTCGTCCCGCGATCCCGACGCCGCACGACGGGCCGCCATCGAGGCACGGGCCGGCCGACTGCCTTCGGGCGGGGTGGACACGGCAGGCGGGGTCTCCGCCGCGGCGGCCCCCCGGGCCCTGGGCGGCGCGGGAGACGTGCGGGCGGCGCGCGCGGGCGCGATCGCCGCGTACCGGGCGGGCGCCCGTGCCGCCGCCCGGATGCAGGAGGCCCAGCAGAGCGCCCGTGCCGCCCTGCCCGGAGCCCGGCCCGCCCCCGAGGGCGACGCACCGGTCCCCGCCCCGTACGGCAGCGGCTCCGCGCACCCGCCGTACCTCCCGGAGCAGGGCGGGGGCACGGGCACGGCGGCCGGTGCGGTCCCGCCGGGGCGGATAGCCGACCCCTACGGCGTGGGCGCCACCGGCCGGCCCGGTGCCGCACCCCGTACCGGCACCGGTATCGGTACCGGCACCGGTGGTGCGCCGACGGCCGGCAGCGCCGCGGCCGGCCGTGCTCTCGGCGCACCGGTCGACGCGCCGGAGTCCGGTGGAGCCGCCCCGCCCGCCCGTTGGGACGGCCTGGTGGCGCACACGCCCGCGCGCCGTGGCCCGACCACCGCGTTGGCCGCCGAGCGGGCACGGCAGGCGCGGATGGCCGTCGTCGGACCTGTGACGGAGCGGTGGGCGCCGGAGCAGGCCGGGCCCGTGCACGAGAACTGGCAGCTGGCCGCGCCGATCGGACCCGCGACCGACCTGTGGGCGCTGGGCGCCCTGCTGTTCCGGGCCGTCCAGGGACACGCCCCCTATCCGGAGGAGTCCACGGCCGAGTTGGTGCAGATGGTGTGCGCCGAGCCGCCCGCGTTCGCCGAGGAGTGCGGGCCGCTCAGGCCGGTCGTGGAGTCGCTGCTGCGTCAGGACCCCACCGAGCGCCCGGACTTCGAGGAGCTGCGCGGCTGGCTGCGTTCGCTGGTGCGGTCGGCGCCCGAGCCGGAGGCCGGCGTCCACGTGATAGCGGCTCCGCCGGCCGACGCGAGCCGGCTGCCGGTCGTACGGCGGCGGGGCGAGCTGGTGCGCAAGCGGCGCGCCGCCCTGCCCGCGCACCACGGACGGCACAAGCGGGCCAGACGGCAGACCGGCTCGCCGCGCCGGCTGGGCCGCACCCTGCTCCTGCTGGTGCTGCTCGCCCTGGCCGCGGCGATCGCGTACGCCGTGCTCTTCATGCCGAAGGCCGGCGAGGGGACCTCGGGCGCGGGGTCCACCGACCGCACCGGAGCGGCCGGCGAGGTCGGCGAGGCGCCGCGTTCGCCGGGCACCGGAGGCGGGGCGGGGGACGGCCGGACCTCACCGGACGCGGACGACGGTCCCGAGGGCGGTGCGAAGGAGACCTCCGGGGGCAGCCCCGAGGAGTCGGCCGCCTCCACCGGGACGCAGACCACCGGACCCGAGGTCGCCGAGGGCTTCACCCTGCGCGAGGACCCCGAGGGCTTCCGGGTCGCCGTCGCCGAGGACTGGGAGCGCACCGCGAAGAACGGCAGCGGGCAGGTGGTCTACTCCCGGGGTGACTTCGAGCTCGTCGTCGTGCCCGGCCGGGACAGTGCGGAGCGGTACGGCAGCGACCCCATGGCCTACCAGAGGGACGACGAGCGCGAGCTCCAGCCGTACCGCGACTCCAGCTGGGCCACCTCCACCGGCCTGAAGACCATCGAGGTGGGCGGACGGACCATGGCCGAGGGGCAGTTCACCTGGACCGGCGGCGACGGGGACGAGCTGTACGTCCGCAACCTCGCGGCGCTGATCGACGGCCGGTACCACGTGGTGCAGGTGCGCGGGCCGGAGGCCGAACGGGACGAGGTGACCCGGCTGTTCGAACAGGCGGCGGCCACCTACCGGTTCACCGGCTGACGGCACCGTAGCGCGGGCCCCGCACGGTCCCGTACGCCTTTGTACGCGCTGTGGTTGCCTCCCGTCCCGCAGAGCGACAACCATCACAGTGCGGTCTCCACGACGCCTCATCGGTTCCCAGGAGGGGACCGGGTACTTACCCTGGCCCTGTCAAGACCATTGCGGGGCAACGTGAATCAGATGCAGGGCCTGCTCGTCGCGGGCCGCTACCGGCTCGGCGAATCCATCGGCAGCGGCGGCATGGGCCGGGTGTGGCGTGCGCACGACGAGGTGCTGCACCGGTCCGTCGCCATCAAGGAGTTGACCGCCGCGCTCTACGTCTCCGACAGCGAGCAGGCCGTGCTGCTGGCCCGCACCCGGGCGGAGGCCCGGGCCGCCGCCCGGATCAACCACTCCGCGGTCGTCACGGTGCACGACGTACTGGAGCACGACGGCCGGCCGTGGATCGTGATGGAGCTGGTCGAGGGCCGTTCGCTGGCCGACGCGGTCAAGGACCGGGGACGCGTCGAGCCCCGGGAGGCCGCGCGCATCGGCCTGTGGGTGCTGCGCGCGCTGCGCGCCGCGCACACCGCCGGAGTCCTGCACCGCGACGTCAAGCCCGGCAACGTCCTCCTCGGCGGGGACGGCCGCGTGCTGCTCACCGACTTCGGCATCGCGCAGATCGACGGCGACACGGCCATCACCCGCACCGGGGAGGTCGTCGGCTCGGTCGACTACCTGGCGCCCGAGCGGGTCCGCGGCCACGACCCCGGCCCCTCCTCCGACCTGTGGGCGCTCGGCGCGACGCTGTACACGGCGGTGGAGGGCAGGTCGCCGTTCCGCCGCACCTCCCCGCTGACCACCATGCAGGCGGTCGTCGAGGAGGAGGCCACCGAGCCGCAGCACGCCGGCCCCCTCGCGCCCGTCATCGGCGCGCTCCTGCGGAAGGATCCGGCCACCCGGCCCGGCGCGGCCGAGGCCGAGCAGATGCTCGCCGAGGCGGCGGAGGGGCGTCGGCCGGCCGCGGCGCAGGCGTACGTGCCGACGCGGGCGTACGTGCCGGCGCAGCCCGCCACCGCTCACGTGCCGCTGCCGCACGCGACCCGGCCGGACACCGTCCTGCCCCCGCAGGTCCCGTCGGCGACCGGCCCCACGGCCGTGCACCCGCCGCACGCGCCCGTCGCCGCGCCCCGCCGGCGGGGGCGCCTGATCGCCCTGGTCGCCGCCCTGGCCGCGATCGTCGGCGGGGGGACCGCGGTGGTGCTGCAGCAGAGCGACGAGGGCACGGGGAAGGCCGGCCCCTCCGCGACCGCTTCCGGCACCCCGGCGCCCTCTCCCGACGCCCCGGCGCCCGCGCCCAACCCCACGATGAGCGGGGAGACCGAGTCCGCGGGCGGCCTCCCGGCGGGCTGGGTGCGCCGCACCGACCCCTACGGCTTCAGCGTCGTCCTGCCCGGCGAGCACTGGGAACGCGTCGTCTTCGACGAGGAGACCCGGCAGGTCGACTACACGCCCGACGGGGGCAAGCACTTCCTCCGCATCGCCGCCGACGACTCGCCCGACTTCGACGACCCGTACGAGCACCTGAGCGATCTGGACCAGCAGATAGGGCGGCGCCTGGTCGACTACCGGCGGGTGGGCCTGGAGCGCCGCGTCTACCGCGACCGGGAGAGCGCCCGGCTGGAGTACACCTGGACGGCGCTGGCCAAGGACACCGAATTCCCGGGGCCGTACCGGGCGGTGGACCAGATGTACCTCTCGCGGGACGGGGTCGAGTACGCGCTCTACATGGCCGGGCCGGCCGAGGACTGGGCCACGACCAGCCGGCAGTTCGAGACGGTGCTGCGGGGCTGGCGCGAACCCTGAGGCGCCCGGGCGCCCGCCCCCGGTGGCCTGACGCGCCTGACCCGCCCGGCGGCCTGGCGTGCGCGGGCACGCGCCGCTTGGCCGAATCACCGTACCGGAGGGGACACGTCCGGTGGGGCATGATGAGCACATGGGGACCGAGGGGGACACCGAGAACGGGACCGCGCGGCCCGACGCCCGTGTCATCGCGGGCCGTTACCGCCTGGAGGCGAGGCTCGGGCGCGGTGGCATGGGCGTGGTCTGGCGGGCCACCGACCAACTGCTCGGACGCGGCGTCGCCGTCAAGGAACTCCCCCTGGACGAGACGCTCTCCGCGGCGGAGGCCCGGCGGCAGCGGGACCGCACCCTGCGCGAGGCCCGTGCCCTCGCGCAGTTGAGCCACCCGCACATCATCGTCGTCCACGACGTCGTCGAGGACGGCGAACACCCGTACATCGTCCTGGAGCTGATCGACGGCGGCTCGCTCGCCGACCGCGTCGCCGCGTACGGCCCGGTGGACGCCGCCGAGGCCGCACGGATCGGCATCGACCTGCTCGGCGCGTTGCGGGCCGCCCACACGGCCGGCGTCCTGCACCGTGACCTCAAGCCCGCCAACGTCCTGCTGGAGAACGGCACCGGCCGGGTCGTCCTCACCGACTTCGGCATCGCCCGGCTCTCGGGCTCCACGACGCTCACCGAGACCGGCTCCTTCGTCGGCTCGCCCGAGTACACCGCCCCCGAGCGGATGTCCGGCGCCCGGACGGGACCGGAGTCCGACCTGTGGTCGCTGGGCGCGCTGCTGTGCACGGCGCTCAGCGGCGAGTCGCCGTTCCGGCGCGACTCGCTCGGCGGTGTCCTGCACGCGGTCGTGGCCGACGAGATCCGGCCGCCCGCCGAGGCCGGGCCGATCCTGCCCGTCGTCCGCGGCCTGCTGGAGCGCGACCCCGCACGGCGGCTGGACGCGGACCGGGCCGAACGGATGCTGCGGGCCTTCCTCGAGACGGGCCGTACGCCGGAGTCCGCGCCGCTCGTCCTGCTGCCGACCGCGCGGGGCCCGTCCCGGCGGCGGCCCCCGGCGCGGCGGGGGGAGGGGGACGGGCACCCACCGGCCCTCCCCGAGGCCGAGGAGCGCGCCGTGCGGCGGCAGCCCACGAGGAGCGTGCTCGTGGCCGCGCTGGCGGTCGCCGCGATGGCGGGGGCGGGCATCTCCGCGGCGGCGCTGCTCGTGCAGGAGCGGGACGGCGACGGAGGCGGCACGCCGACGAGCACGGCGCCCGGGACACCCGTGAGCGAATCGCCCTCCGTGTCCCGGACCCCGTCCCCGGATCCGTCGGGCACCCCCACGGCGACCGGCTCCCCGCCCCCGGCCGCATAGCCGCGTACGCATAGCTGAATAAAAGGGAGATAAGTCCCGGTGGGCGTCACGGGTCTGTGACCGGTCCGCGTTCCGAGTGGATACGCGGTGGCGCGCGCGATATGGATGAACCATGAGCGACGACGGGGGAGCCCGCCACGGGGCCGACGAGCCAACCAGTTTTGGTCTGCGACCGCCGAACCCGAACCCGCCCGCGGCCGTGCCGCACCCCGGCAACCCGTACGCGGCACCCACGCAGGTGGTCCCGCAGCAGGCGCAGAACCAGAACCGGAACCAGGTGCCGCCCGCGCACGACCCCGGCGCCGGGCGGCTCATCGCCGGCCGCTACCGGCTGCTCGCCAAGCTCGGGCACGGCGGCATGGGCACGGTGTGGCGGGCCAAGGACGAGACGGTGGACCGCGAGGTCGCCGTCAAGGAGCCCCGCGTCCCGGACCACCTTCCCGAACGCGAACGGTCCAACACCTTCGAGCGGATGCGCCGCGAGGCCCGTGCCGCCGCCCGGCTCGACCACCCGGCGGTGGTCGAGGTGCACGACGTCGCGATCGTGGACGGCCAGCCGTGGATCGTGATGGAGCTGGTCCAGGGCCGTTCGCTGGGCGCCGTCCTGCAGGAGGAGGGCACCCTCTCCGCGCGCGAGGCCGCCCGGGTCGGCCTCGAGGTGCTCGGCGCGCTCGAGGCGGCGCACGCGGCGGGCGTCCTGCACCGGGACGTGAAGCCGGACAACGTGCTGCTCGGCCGGTACGACCGGGTCGTCCTCACCGACTTCGGCATCGCCCAGATCGAGGGCGAGACCAACCTGACCGACACCGGCGGCTTCGTCGGTTCCCCCGAGTACATCGCGCCCGAGCGGGTGCTGGGCCGGCGCCCCGGTCCCGCCTCCGACCTGTGGTCGCTCGGGGTGGTGCTGTACACGGCCACGGAAGGCGTCTCGCCGTTCCGCCGCAGCAACACCCCCGCCACGCTCCAGTCGGTGCTCAACGCCACGCCCGCACCGCCCGCCTCCGCGCAGGGGCCGCTGGCCGAGGTCATCACCGGCCTGCTGCAGAAGGACCCGGCGCACCGTCCGGACGCCGCCCGGGTCCGTGCCCTGCTGGAGGCGACCGCGAACCCGCCCGAGCCGCAGCCCACGCAGGTCGTGCAGTCCCCCGTCCCCGGCTCCGGCGGCGGGGGCATCCGGCTCGGCCGCAGGACGCTGATCGGCCTGGGCGCGGCGGTCGTGGCGGGAGCGGTGGCGGCCTACCTCGTGATCGCGGACCCGTTCGCGGGGCCGCTGCCGGAGGGCTGGAAGAAGCACGAGCTCGGAGACCGGGCGGGCATCACCCTCGCGGTGCCGGAGGACTTCGTGAAGGACAAGCCCGCCGACGACTCGGACGGGACGGTCGTCTCCTTCACCGACCCGAGCGGGCTGGTGAGGGTCGAGACCGACCGCGACCTCAAGGCCGAGGACGAGGAGGGCGAGCTCGAGGCCTCGGCGTCGGAACGGGCGTTCGCGCACTGGAACGAGCTCAAGGACGGCGAGTACAGCTGGGGCATCGCCGGCACCCCGGCGCCCGAGGGCCGGCCGCGCGAGACCAAGTACAAGGACCGCGAGGCGGCCACGAACACCATCGTCTACACGACGACCACCACGCCGGCGCTGGTGCGCGAGGCGCAGGTCATGTACTACCGGAACAAGGACGGTGACATGTACCGGCTCTGGATCGTGTACCCGGGCAAGGGCTACTTCGCCGACGAGGGACGCGAGATCGCCCGTACGGTGATCGCCAACTGGGAGGTCGACAAGCTCTGAGCGCGTCGACAGCGGCGTGTCCCGCAGGTGGTGACGGGACGTGAGCGACGACGGTGGCGCGAGGGGCGCCCGGGGCCGACCGGTCGGTGGACGGCACCGGCTGATCGAACGCATCGGCTCCGGCGGGACGGGCACCGCCCTGGCGGGCGTTCGACGAACGCGTGGAGCGCGAGGTCGCCGTCGAACAGCCCCGGTCGCCCGGCGAACCGGGGGACGAGCGCAACCGGAAGGCGACCCGCCGGCCCCACCGGGAGGCCCGGGCCGCCGCTCGCGTCGACCACCCCGCCGCCGTCTCCCTCCACGACGCCGTCGAGGGGGACGGACCGGACGGGCCCGAGGAACCGGCGGGCTCCCGCGGGTCGTCATGGAACCGGTCCGCGGCGAATCCCCGCAGCGAGTGCTCGAGCGAGGTCCCCTGCCGCCCGCCGAGGCGGCCCGGACCGGTCCCGCGGTCCCCGGCGCCCTGCGCGCCGCGCACTCCGCCGGCATCGTGCGCCGCGAGGTGAGGCCCGTCGACGTCCTGCCCGGACCGCACCGGCGAGTGGTCCTCACCGACTCCGGGACCGCCCGGGCCGCGGTCCGGACACCGGAACGGCCGCCGGGCGGACCGCCCGCGCCACCCCCGCCGCTGGTTCGGGGGCCACCGCGGGCCCGGGGGTCACCGGTCGGACCGCCCACCGCGAGACCGCCATGGACGCGGTCCTCTTCCTCCCGCCCGGGTACCGGGAGTCCGCCCGCGAGGGCAGCGCGCGCCACCGGCCCAGGTCCGTGGCCCACGAGGGCGACGGCGGCATCCGGGTCCGTCTCACCCACGGGGACAGCGCACCCCGCTCCCCGGTGGCGCGGGCACGGGACGCGCACGCGGGCCGGGACGGCCACGACGGGGACGCGTGCACGCGGTACGCGCGCACCGGCGTCCAGGACCACGAGGCCGTCCCGGCCGACACGACCTACGGTCCGGACGAGAGGCCCACGTGCGTCACGCACCCGGTGGTCCGCACCGACGACGGCCGCACGTACGGACTCCGCGGCGACGTGCCCCGGGGCGCGCCCCGGGAGGAGGAGGGGCGGCGGTGTTCGAGGGCGTCCGTGACCGACTCGAGGTCGGAAGACGGTGATCCGGGGCCGTCTCCTCGTCAACGCCCTGATCAGGGCATTTGTTGCCAGTGTTCACTGGCGTGGTACGAGCGGTCGGTGAATCTGTTACCGACGGGTACACAAAGCGTGCTCCCGGGCATACCCTGCGGCTCATGACGGACGCGCAGACCCGGGAAACGACCGGCACCAATCCCCTCGCCCCCGCCCCGGAGGGCGCCCGCACCGCCGCCGACGTGGTCACCCCCGAACTGGTGGCCCAGCTCACCAAGGGGGTCGTCGGCTCCGGGCGCACCGCCAACCACACGCCGTTCACCGGCGAGAAGCTGGCCGACCTGCCCGAGTCGACGCCCGAGGACGTGGCGAAGGCCTTCGAGGCGGCCCGCGCCGCCCAGGCCGTGTGGGCGCAGATCCCGGTACGGGAGCGCGCCGCCGTCCTGCTCCGCTTCCACGACCTCGTGCTCGAGCGCCAGGCCGAGGTGCTCGACCTGATCCAGCTGGAGACCGGCAAGGCCCGTCTGCACGCCCACGAGGAGGTCCAGGCCGTCGCCGTCGCGGCCCGCCACTACGGCCGCCGGGCCGCCGCGTACCTGAGGCCCAAGCGGCACGCGGGCGCCGTGCCGGCCCTCACGAAGGTCACCGAACTGCGCCACCCGCGCGGCGTCGTCGGCCAGATCGCCCCCTGGAACTACCCCCTCGAACTCTCCGTCGGCGACGCGCTCCCGGCGTTCGTCGCGGGCAACGCGGTCGTGATGAAGCCGGACACGGAGACCTGCCTCACCGCGCTGTGGGCCCGTGACCTCCTCGTCGAGGCCGGACTGCCGGCCGACGTCTTCCAGGTCGTCCTCGGCGAGGGGCCGGTCGTCGGCCCCGAGGTCGTCAAGCACGCCGACTACGTCTCCTTCACCGGCTCCACCCGCACCGGCCGCGAGGTCGCCCAGGGCGCCGCCGCCCGGCTGGTCGGCGTCTCCCTCGAACTCGGCGGCAAGAACGCCATGCTGGTGCTCCAGGACGCCGACCTCGACAAGGCCGCCGCGGGCGCCGTGCGCGCCTGCTTCTCCTCCGCCGGCCAGCTGTGCATCTCCATCGAGCGGCTCTACGTCCACGAGTCGATCGCCGACGCCTTCCTGGAGCGCTTCACCGCCCGCACCAAGGCGATCCGCCTCGGCACGTCCCTCGCCTACGGCGCAGACATGGGCTCCCTGGTCGGCGAACGCCAGCTGGACGCCGTCACACGGCACGTCGAGGACGCCGTCGCCAAGGGCGCCAAGGTGCTCGCGGGCGGCACGGCCCGTCCGGACATCGGCCCGTACTTCTACGAGCCGACCATCCTCGACGGCGTCGAGGACCCCATGGCCGTCTGCACGGAGGAGACCTTCGGCCCGGTCGTGTCGGTCTACCGCTTCTCGACCGACGAGGAGGCGGTCGAACGCGCCAACTCCACCCCGTACGGACTGAACTCCTCCGTCTGGACGAAGGACGCCCGGCGCGGCCGCGAGGTGGCCGCCCGGCTGCGCACCGGCACCGTGAACATCAACGAGGGCTACGCGCCCGCGTACGGCAGCGTCCAGTCGCCCATGGGCGGCATGAAGGACTCCGGACTCGGCCGCCGGCACGGCTCCGAGGGCATCCTCAAGTACACCGAGGCCCAGACCGTCGCCCACCAGCGGCTGCTGCCGATGGCCCCCTCGCTCGGCATGGACGACGAGAGGTACGCGGCGTTCATGAGCCGGAGCCTGCGCCTGATGAAGGCATTCCGTTTCCGCTAGACCGCCCGGCCCCCCAGCACCGGGGCTTTCAACGAGGAGAGCACGTGTCACAGGAGAACTCCGTCCACGAACCGGACGCCGACTCCGCGTACGACTACGACGTCGTCGTCGTCGGCTCCGGCTTCGGCGGCTCGGTCTCGGCGCTCCGCCTGACCGAGAAGGGCTACCGCGTCGGCGTCCTGGAGGCGGGCCGCCGCTTCACCCGGGAGTCCCTGCCGAAGAACTCCTGGGACCTGAAGAACTACCTCTGGGCCCCGAAACTCGGCATGTACGGCATCCAGCGCATCCACCTGCTGGGCAACGTCATGGTCCTGGCCGGCGCGGGCGTCGGCGGCGGCTCCCTCAACTACGCCAACACCCTGTACGTACCGCCCGAGCCCTTCTTCGACGACCCGCAGTGGCGGGACATCACCGACTGGCAGGAGGAGCTGAAGCCGTACTACGACCAGGCGCGGCGCATGCTCGGTGTGCGGCTCAACCCGACGATGACCCCCTCGGACGTGCACCTGAAGGCGGCGGCCGAGCGGATGGGCGTCGGCGACACCTTCCACCTGGCCCCGGTCGGCGTCTTCTTCGGCGACGGGGAGGACGCCGACGGGAAGGTGAGGGCCGAGCCCGGGCAGGAGGTGCCCGACCCGTACTTCGGCGGGGCGGGACCGTCGCGGCGGGCCTGTGCCGAGTGCGGCGAGTGCATGACCGGCTGCCGGCACGGTGCGAAGAACACCCTCAACGAGAACTACCTCCACCTCGCCGAGAAGGCGGGCGCGGTCGTCCACCCCATGACGACGGTGGTGTCGGTGACGGAGGACTCGCAGGGCGGATACGCCGTCGCCACGCTCCCCACCGACGACCGCCGCAAGGGCAGGGGCCGTACCTTCCGGGCCCGCCGGGTCGTCCTGGCCGCCGGTACGTACGGCACCCAGACGCTGCTGCACCGCATGAAGGCGAACGGACAGCTGCCGCACCTGTCGGACAGACTGGGCGAGCTGACCCGCACCAACTCCGAGGCGCTCGTCGGCGCCCAGACCGACGACCGCCGCTACCGCAAGGTGACCGGCTCGCCGAAGGTCGACTTCACCCGCGGTGTGGCCATCACGTCCTCCATCCACCCGGACGAGAACACCCACATCGAGCCGGTCCGCTACGGCCGCGGCTCCAACTCGATGGGCGGCCTGTCCGTCCTCCAGGTCCCGTACGCGGGCGGCGGTTCCGGCGCGGCCAGGGTCCTGGGCTGGCTGGGCAACGTCGCCCGGCACCCCTGGCTGCTGCTGCGTTCCCTGTCCAACCGGCGCTGGTCCGAGCGGACCATCATCGGCCTGGTGATGCAGTCGCTGGACAACTCCCTGACGACCTACCTGAAGCCGTCCGGGGTCGGCCGCGGCCTGCTCACCGCCCGGCAGGGGCACGGCGCGCCCAACCCCAAGCAGATCAAGGCGGCCACGGACGGCGCGTCCGTCCTGGCGGCCGAGATCAACGGCTTCGCGGGCTCCAACGTCGGTGAACTGACCGGGATGCCGCTGACCGCCCACTTCCTGGGCGGCTGCCCGATCGGCGCCTCCCGCGAGACCGGCGTGATCGACCCCTACCACCGCCTCTACGGCCACCCCGGCATCTCGGTCGTGGACGGTGCGGCGGTGTCGGCGAACCTGGGGGTGAACCCCTCCCTGACCATCACGGCCCAGGCCGAGCGGGCGATGTCGTACTGGCCCAACAAGGGCGAGGCCGATCCGCGTCCGGAGCAGGGCGCCCCCTACCGGCGCCTCCGGGCGGTCGAGCCGAAGTCCCCGGCGGTCCCGGCGGACGCGTTCGGCGCGCTGAGGCTGCCGTTCCTGGGGATGCCGGCGGTGCCGCCGAAGAAGTGACGGAGAACGACGGAGGACAAGGGAGAAGGACCTGGGCCCCCCTCCGAGCCCAGGTCCTTCTCCCTTGTCCTGTGCGGCGCCTCGCGCGAAGCGCCGTCAGGCGTTCCTACGCCTCCGTGCCGGCCTTGCGCCGACGCACCACGAACACCGCTCCGGCACCGGCCACGACGGCGGCACCGCCGACCAGGCCGATCATCGGAAGAGCGGAGCTGGAGCCGGTCTCGGCGAGGCTGCCGGTGACCTCCGGAGTGTTGGAGGCCGGCTTCTTGTCCGTCACGGGCGCCTTGCCGCCCACCTGCGGCTTGGTGCCGTCGGTGTCCGTGCCGGCGGACACGATCTGGAACCTGTACGACACGTCGCCGAAGCCGGTGCACTCGCCGTCGGCGTCGCCGTAGATCGTCGCGCCGAGCGAGAAGCCCGCACCGACCGGGGCGGAGGCCTTCACGTTGAGGCGCATCGGGATGCCGACCTCGTAGCCCGGCTCGAGCTCGTCGGTGTAGCCGACGTAACCCACCGCGTAGCCGTCCTCGCTGAGGTCCTCCCAGACCTTGGCGTCGGGGTTCCAGGCCTGGAGCCGGACCTGCTTGCTCGTGAACAGGTCCAGGCCGTCCGCGTCGGAGGAGGCCCCGGCGAAGAAGTCCAGGTCCTGGAGCGTGGAGTCGGAGTCGTTCAGCACGTTCAGCGAGAACTTGTGCCAGCCGCTGCCCGCGGAGATCTTGCCGGGCAGGCCGGTGATGCTGACGTCGACCTTGGTGTCCGCGCACACGGACGGCTCGGGGTCCGGGGACTCCGTCTCCTCCGGCGCCGACGTGCTCGGGGCCGGGCTGGTGGCGGAGGAGGACGTGCTCGGCGCCGGGGCCGACTCGCTCGTGGAGGAGCTGGGCTTGGGCTCGCCGGTCTCGTCGGTCGACCCCGTCGACTCGCTCGCGGACGGCGAGGGGGACGTCTCGGTCGTCTCGTCGGTGGTCGAGGACTCGGTCGCGGAGGCGGTCGCGGAGGCGCTCGACGCGGGCGCGGGGTCGGTCGCGTACGCGGCCGGGGCGGCGAGAAGGGCGACCGGGGCTATCACTGCCGTCGCGGCCGCTGCGGCCATGGCGCGGCGAAGCTTCATGAAGACCTCGGGAAGTTCGGTGTGCCGCGAGTGCGGCACGGGTGGAAGGCGCCTCCGTGCGGGGCGCACGGGTGTGGTCCGTGAGTTTTCAGTGAGTTCGATCGACGACGTCCGCGGATGGTTGTCCTGGCCCTCACGGAATTCTTATGTGAGGTGGGTCACCCCTGGGGGCGGTGATCGTTGACGTACGCTCGGCCGCCTACCGGCCGCCGGGAGAAAGTCCCCGACCCCGTGGCCGAGCAGCCGTCCGAAGAGCCCGGGCCGGAGTCCTCCTCCCTCCCGGACGACGTGTGGGAGAAGTTCGTCCGGGACAGCGAGCGCGACATCCGTTCCTCCGCCTCCAAGGAACCCTCCGCCCGGGCCCGCATGGTCACCGAGCGGCTGCGGGCCATGGACGAGGCGCAGGCCAGGACGGGCGGCGGTGGACGCCGCCGGGGCAGGAAGAAGAAGGCCGCTCCTCCGCCCGCCCGGCCGGAGGGCCGGCGCACCGGTCCCGCCCGGCAGGAGACGGACGGCCGGACCTCGCGCCGCCGCAAGGTCTGGAGCGCCGTGGGTGTGCTGGTCGCCGCCGCACTGGCCGTCGTCGCCGTCAACCCGTCCGCCGCGCTGTCCTGGCTGCCCGGCGGACTCGGCGACGGTTCCGGCGGCACGGACGCGGCCGGCCCGGCGTCCCCGGCGCCGCTCGCCCCCGGGACGGCCCGCCCCGGCGGTGCGCCCTCCGCGGCCCCCGCCGGCACCCCCACCCGTGAGCGGCCCTTCGCCGGGTCCCCGGCCGCCCGCTGGGAGTCGGGGGCGGACGCCGTCCGGCTGCCGGAGGCGAAGGCCGTCAACGGGGTCCCCGCCGGCCGGATCGAGGAGGCCCTGCGGCGGACGAAGGAGTTCCTGGTCGCCTCGAACCTCGACCCCGAGGTGCTGAGGGGCGGCGAACCGAAGAAGGCGCTGGCCCTCGTGGACCCCTTGGAGAAGGAGTACCTCTCCGATCTGCGCGCCGCGCTGCGCAAGCCCACCGAGGAGAACGACCCGGTGGGGACGTTCACCCGTTTCGGCCCCGAAGAGGTCGACCTCGCGGGCGACGTGCGGGTCCGCGGCCGTATGACGGTGAAGCCCGAGCGGGGAGCCGCCGGAAAGGCCGTGATCGAGGCCGACTACACCTTCGTGTACGGGGTGGCCCGCGCCGACGGCGGCGACGAGGCGACCCGGGTCGTCGTCCGCCGGGTGGTCGAGGTGGACGTCGCGGACCCCGCCCGGTACCGGAGCACCGAGGGACACCTCTGGGTCCTCGCCGTCGACGGCGAGACATCCAACGACGACTGCCGGGACGGCGACGGCGTGATCCGCCCGTACTTCTCCACCGACCTGCGGACCGCTCCCCGGCCGACCGGAGAGGCCCGCGCCCCGTACGACCGCAGCAAGGGGGTGGCCCGGGCCGACGGGGGGTGCGGCGTCGCCACCCGCACCTGACGCCGACGTCCGTACGGCATGAGCGTCCGTACGGCATGGACGTCCGTACGGCGCGCGAAGGGCCCCGCGGGTGGAACCGCGGGGCCCTTCCCTCGTCAGCACCGACGTCAGGGCGGCATCGGTGCCCGGGAGCGGCGCCGGGGGGAAGCGCCGCGAGTCTCCGCCGCACCCCTTTCGTGACCGTCGGGTCCGGGCGGGTGCGGTTCTGGCCGGCCGGCCCCGGGCGTCCCCGGAGCCGGCCGTTCTCTTGGGTGACCGGGCTGCTGTCCCCTGCCGTCCGGTCACTCTTCCGGAGCGAGGTCCCACGACGTACGGCACGATCCGCACGTCTCATCGCTCCGGCGAGCCACGCGTGGTTCTCTCGGGCCCGCCCCTGGCTGGCACGGACACCGGTACCAACGAAGGGTTCCGGCGCCGGTCACGCGCCGCACGGGTGAGAAGCGATGCGTACGTCTGTCCCGGGAACGGGAAGACGGGGACGCGGCCCTCGTGCCGCCCGCCGGCTCAGATCTTCCCCCGGCACAGCTCCAGCAGGGTCATCGCGAGCGTGGTGCCCGGCTTGCCCAGCGCGTCCCTGTAGTGGGCGAGGACCTCCATCTCGCGGGAGAGGTTCACGCGCCGGCCGCCGGAGGCGATCCGCTCCTTCTGGATGACGGCCGACACGGCCATCCGTTCCTGCACGAGGCCGATGATCCGGTCGTCGAGCGCGTCGATCCGCTCACGGGCGCCGGTGATCACCTCGGCGGCCTCGGCGGTGCGGGCGCCGGTCTTCTCGGTGGGCTGCGGCGTCGTGGACTGCGGCGTGGCGGCGGTGACGGTCATGTCGGGGCTCCTCGATCGGTGGGTGCGGGGTGCCCCGGAGCGACAGGACCCGGGAAACGCCAGGCGCCCCGGACCTTGTCGGCCCGGGGCGCCTGGGAAGTCGCTTGTCAGTTGCTCAAGCAGCACGACCATGGCAGCCGGCGGGCCGGTCGCCATAGGTAAAGAGGAAGGTCGGGTGCGTGAGCATGGGGCCCAGTATGCCGCGCGTCCCCGGAGTGTCCAACACGGATCGCATGGTGAGACACACATCTGCGCGGGGCCGTGCGGCGCCGTGCGGTGACGCTCGGGGAGCGAGAGCAGGTGTCCACGCCCACCCCGGTAGAATCGGAAGACACAAGACCCCCCCGCCCCACCGCCGGAAGGCATCTCGTGTCATCAGCGAATCCCGCTGCCAACGCGCCCGACACCGTCCTGGTCGTCGACTTCGGCGCACAGTACGCCCAGCTCATCGCCCGTCGCGTCCGCGAGGCGCGGGTCTACAGCGAGATCGTGCCGAGCACCATGCCGGTCGCGGACATGCTCGCCAAGAACCCGGCGGCGATCATCCTGTCCGGCGGTCCCTCGTCCGTGTACGAGGAGGGCGCCCCCCGCCTCGACCGCGAGATCTTCGAGGCGGGCGTCCCCGTCTTCGGCATGTGCTACGGCTTCCAGCTCATGGCGCAGAGCCTGGGCGGCCAGGTGGACAACACCGGCGCCCGTGAGTACGGCCGTACGGATCTGCACGTCTCCAGGACGTCCTCCACCCTCTTCGAGGGCACCCCGGACGAGCAGGACGTCTGGATGTCGCACGGCGACGCCTGCTCCGCCGCCCCCGAGGGCTTCACCGTCACCGCCTCGACGGACGTCGTCCCGGTCGCCGCGTTCGAGAACGACGACAAGAAGCTCTACGGCGTCCAGTACCACCCCGAGGTGATGCACTCCACGCACGGACAGCAGGTGCTCGAGCACTTCCTGTACCGGGGTGCGGGCCTCAGCCCGAACTGGACCACCGGCAACGTCATCGACGAGCAGGTCGCCGCCATCCGCGAACTGGTCGGCGACAAGCGCGCCATCTGCGGCCTGTCCGGCGGCGTGGACTCCGCCGTCGCGGCGGCCCTCGTCCAGAAGGCCATCGGCTCCCAGCTGACCTGCGTGTACGTCGACCACGGACTGATGCGCAAGGGCGAGACCGAGCAGGTCGAGAAGGACTTCGTGGCCGCGACCGGCGTGCAGCTGAAGGTCGTGGACGCGAGCGAGCGGTTCCTGGACGCGCTCAAGGGGGTCAGTGACCCCGAGGAGAAGCGGAAGATCATCGGCCGGGAGTTCATCCGGGTCTTCGAGCAGGCCCAGGCCGAGATCATCGCGGACGAGGGCCCGGCCGTGGAGTTCCTCGTCCAGGGCACCCTCTACCCGGACGTCGTCGAGTCCGGCGGCGGCACCGGCACGGCCAACATCAAGTCCCACCACAACGTCGGCGGCCTCCCCGAGGACCTCGAGTTCAAGCTGATCGAGCCGCTGCGCAAGCTGTTCAAGGACGAGGTCCGGATGGTCGGCCAGGAGCTCGGCCTGCCGGAGGAGATCGTCCAGCGCCAGCCGTTCCCCGGCCCGGGGCTCGGCATCCGCATCGTCGGCGAGGTGACCAAGGAGCGGCTCGACCTGCTCCGCGAGGCCGACGCCATCGCCCGCGAGGAGCTGACCGCGGCCGGTCTCGACCGGGACATCTGGCAGTGCCCGGTGGTCCTGCTCGCGGACGTGCGGTCCGTCGGCGTCCAGGGCGACGGCCGGACCTACGGCCACCCGATCGTCCTGCGTCCGGTCTCCAGCGAGGACGCCATGACCGCCGACTGGTCGCGGCTGCCGTACGACGTCCTCGCGAAGATCTCGACCCGCATCACCAACGAGGTGCGCGACGTCAACCGGGTCGTCCTCGACGTCACCTCCAAGCCGCCGGGCACCATCGAGTGGGAGTAGTCCCGACGGTCACGTCCGCCTGAGGGTCCGCACCGGCTCTCCGGGCTTCCAGACCTGGACGACGAGGTACTTCTCGTCCTCGACGAAGGTCCGTACGACCTCCGTCAGCTCGGTGCGGAAGAGGTGGAACGGCTCCGGCGGTTCCACCTCTTCGGCGTACTCGGCCCGGGTCTCCGCGTCCTCGACCTCGATCGCCCGACCGCTGATCCGGACGTCGCCGCCGCCCATGCCCGTGCCCTCCCCGGGGTTCGCCTGGAGTGCGAAGCGCGGGTCGCGGCGCAGGTCGAGGGCCTTGAGCGAGTTCGGCATCATGCCGAGCCAGAGCTCCCCGTTCAGGAAGCGGACCTCCAGGCCGGTGGTACGCGGCGAGCCGTCCCTGCGCAGGGTCGCGAGGACGTGGTGGGTGTACGCGCCGAAGCGGGCCTCGACCCTCTTCGCGAGATCGGGTTCGGCGGTGGCGAAGGCCTCCCAGTTCGTGTTCATGGAGGCGAGTGTGGCGTGGATACCGGACACCTTGTGTCGGGTATCCACGGCCGCGTCAACACGACATGTCGAAGTTCACCCGTCCGACCGGACCTGCCGAACGGGGAGGGCGTGGTGTAGGGCACAATTCGCTGTCGTCACGGGGGAGTTGTCGACGTGTGGGTGTGCGCCCCGGGGGCGTGCACATGGTTGTGGTCCTGGTCGAGTGTGCGGGGAAGGCGGGCTTCGGGCGTGGCGGTGCAGGAGGCGAGACGGGGCGGCGGGGACGCGGCCACGCACGAGGGCGGCTGCACCTGCGGGGACTGCCCGCACGGGGCGCGTGAGGGGCATCGGCGCGCGGTCGCCGCGTTCCTGCTGAAGCGGGACGAGTACGCGGCGGGGCAAGGGCTCCCGGCCGCGGTGGCCCACTCGGCCTCCGCCTCCCGGCAGTGGGTCTCGGAGGAGCTGGCGCAGGCCGCTGAGGCCGTCGCCGAACGCGGGCGTGCCGAGGGCGCGTCGTGGCTGGCCCGACTGTGGCGCCGGACCGCGGTGGTCGTGTGGGCGGGGGTCGTGCTGCTGCTCCTGGGGCAGGCGCTCACGGCGGTCGGCGCGGGGTGGACCGCCGCGCGCACCGCGGGACTGACGGCCGCGCTGGTCGTCGCGGGTGCGCTGACCGCGGCGTCGTGGTTCCACCGGACGCGCGGTGGGGTGCTCGCACCGGTGATCGGGGAGGACAACCGCCTCTCCACGTCCCGTGCGGTGGCTGCCGCCTGGGTGCTGTTCCTGGCGTACGCGGTGCTGGTCCTGGCGGGGCGGCTGGCGCTGGCCTCCGGGCACCGTGAGCGTGACGCGCTGATCAACGGGCTCGAACTGGCCCGGGGCGCGGGGGTGGTGACCGTCCTCGCCGTGGTGTGCGGGATCGCCGTGCTGGTGCGGCGGGTGGTCGGGCTGAGGGTGCTGGGGCAGCGCCTGCAGAAGGTGCGTGCGGACCGGCCCCGGGCGGCGGACCTGCTGACCGACGACGCGGGGCGGGGGACGTTCGCCGACATCCAGTACGTCGTGATCAGCGCCGTCGCCCTGGTGTTCGCGGCGGTGCGGCTGGCCCGGCGGCCGGACCAGTTGCCGGATCTGCCGTGGGGGCTCGCGGTGGTGGTGCTCGTGTCGGCGGCGACGTATCTCGCGGGGAAGTACGCGGAGGGCGGGCGGCCGGTGATCCTGTCGGTGGTGCGGGCGCGGGAGGCCGGCGATCTGGACGCGCCGATCCGGACCGGCGACGACATCGAGATCCGCGGGGCGGGGTTCGTGCCGGCGGGTGCGCAGGGGGCCGATCGGTTGTCGCGGATGGTCGTCCGGGTGGGGGCGGTGAACGTGCACGTACCGCTGGTGCCGGTGACGGGCGGGTTCGACAACCCGACGGACACGTTGCTGACGGTGCCGGTACCGGCGGAGGTGGAGCCGGGACGGGTGGAGGTACAGGTCGTGACGGCAGCGGGGGTGGAGACGAACCGGTACGCGATCGACGTGGCGGAGTAGGCGGAGCAGGTGGAGTGCCTGCTGCGCGTGTGCGGTCCGGTGGGCGGACCGGGGCCGCGTCGGGGCGTCCGTCCCCGGTCCGGTGCGGGCGGCTGCCGGGCGATTCGAGGAAAAACCGTTCCTCAGGGTTGAGCCGGGTCTGAACGTCGTACGTATGGTCTGTCGAGGCGGTCTCGGTACGGCGGTGAGAGGCGGCAGGTGGCGATGACTCAGAGTACGGGAACGGACACGTACGGCCCTCGTGTCGGCGGGGGCGGGGACTGGCGGGACACCGCGACCCGCTATGCCCTGGTCCCTCTCCGGATCTTTCTCGGGGTCACCTTCGTCTACGCCGGCCTGGACAAACTCACCGACAGCGCGTTCATGAAGGAGGCCGGTGCCGGCTCCGTCGGTGACATGATGAGGGCCGCTCGGGACGCGTCCGCCGTCCCCGCCCTGGTCGACGTGGCGCTGGAGAGTCCCGTCGCGTTCGGTTACGCCATTGCCCTCGGGGAGCTGGCCGTGGGGATCGGCACCCTGCTCGGACTGCTCACCCGTCTGGCCGCCCTCGGCGGTGCGCTGATCTCCCTGAGCCTGTGGCTGACCGTGAGCTGGTCCGCCGATCCCTATTACTACGGGAACGACCTCCCGTACCTCATGGCCTGGATCCCGCTCGTGCTGGCGGGCGCACCCCTGCTGTCCGTGGACGCGGCCCTGCGCGCGCGGCGGCGGCAGCGGACGGGGACGTACCGCTAGGGTCAGGCCGGCGTGTCCGGGTCACGGGGGTCCGGCGTTCGGCGTCGGCGTACGAGGCTCGTCAGGAAGGCCACCGTGCCGGCCAGGCACAGGCCGCCCGTGACGACGGGGATCATGACGAACCACGGGGTCTCCCAGGCGCCGCCCGCGTCACCGGCGTAGAGCACGGCGGCGAGGGTGAGGAAGGCGCCCGCGACCAGCCTGCCGGGCTGGAACTCATGACGCAGCACGGCTCACCTCCGCCTGTCCCGCGCCGACCTGGAGGTCCAGGACGAGCGTGCCCGCCTTCTCGACGCCCGCGGGTGGGGTCAGGGTCAGCTCCTTGTGCTTGCCCGGTGCCACGTCCACGTCCTTCTTCCCGTCGCCGGGCAACTGGATGTCGCCGACTCCCACCTGGATGCTCAGCTTCACGGTGACGTCCTCGGGGACGATCACACGGATCCGGCCCAGCCCGACGTCCGCGCGTGTGGACACGGTCTCTCCCGCGGGCACCTGGACCCCGGACAGGTCCAGGGTGCCGGCGCCGGTGCCCACGTCGTAGGCCGGGCGTATCTGCGCGACCGAGGCGGGCTCCCAGGTCGTGCGCATCCACTCGGTGCCGATGTCCTTGGGGATCGCGGCCGAGCCGGCGAGCAGGCCCGCCGTGATGACCGCCAGGACGATGGATCCGGCCCCGGTGCGGCCCAGGAACGCGCTGACCGCCACACCGATGCCGAACACGGCGAGCGCGCAGGCCAGGCCGGTCTGCAGGCTGGTGCCGAGGGGGTGTTCCTCCCAGGCCAGGCGGGTGCCGAGGCCGGCCGCGAGGAGGGCGAGCAGGAAGATCCAGCCGCCGATCCGGCGAGGACCGCGCGGCTTGGGCGGCCGGCGATGCGGGAGGTGTGCGTCGTCGCGGGCGTCGGCACGGGCGCCGAGGCCGATGTTGACGGCGGCCGCCACGTCCAGCTCGCGGGAGTCCCGGGGACCCCACAGATAACCCGTGCCGCCGACGTGGGTGCCGTCCTTGACGATGGGGTCGCGCCACCAGGAGGGGAAGGCGGTGGGGACCGGCGGGGCCTGGGGCTCCGGCGGGGCGTCCGCGGCGGCCTGGGCGGCGATGGGGTCGGGGTCGGGGGCGCCGCGCCGCCGGGACCAGTAGCCGGCGCCGGCGAGCAGCAGGGAGAGTATGACGGCGAAACTCAGCACGCCGCCGTTGTTCAGCATCGTGAGGAAGACGCCGCAGCCGACCAGCGCGAACAGCACGGCCGTCAGCGTGTGGCCGTCGACCCGGCCGGTCAGCAGCCTGCGGATCTCGTTCTCCTCCTCGTCGTCGTAGGGGACGAGGAGCCAGGCGAAGCCGTAGAAGATCAGGCCGATGCCGCCGGTGGCGGAGAGCACCGCGAGGGTGATCCGGAAGATCACCGGGTCCATGTCGCACTGCCGGCCGAGCCCGGCGCAGACCCCGCCGAGCAGCTTGTGCCGGCGGTCGCGCCGGAAACGCAGGGGAGGTTCGGCCGCGGCCTCCCCGGCCGGATCCCGCGGTGCGGTCCCCCCTTCCTTTCCACGCGCGCCCGCGTGCTCGTGCGCGCGCGCGTGGGCCGCGGCGCCGCGTGCCGGGTCCGCGGCCGGCGCGGCGTCCTCCGGCCCGGTGCCCGGAGCCGGGCGCGGGCCGGAGCCGGGTCCCGGACCCGTGGCGGCGTGCTGGTGATCTGTCATGCGTCCATGGTGACGGGAGAGCCGCCGCGGCGGCAGTCGGTACGACCCTGGCCGGACCCTGATATCGCCCCTGAGGCCGGGACCGGGAGATGTTCGAGGGAGCCGGCCCGCGGAGATCAGGGGAGTCTCCGGGACGGACCCTGATGCTCCGGCAGGCCGGGCGTGTGACCATCATTGGCATGTCGGAAGCCGCAGCAGCGCCCATCGCCGAGCCGCGGCCGCCGCGCAAGCTCTACCGCAGCAGTGACGGACGCTGGCTCGGTGGTGTGGCGCGGGGGCTCGCCGGACACCTCGGGCTGCCCGTGACCTGGCTACGGCTCGTCTTCATCGGCCTGTTCATGGCCGACGGTCTCGGCGCGCTGCTGTACGCCGCGTTCTGGTTCTTCGTCCCGCTCGGTGTCGGCGGTGTGGACGCACAGAGGCCGCCCTCGCTGGTCACCGCCGAGACCTCGCCGGACGGCCGGCGCAGACTCGTCACCCGCAGACCGGACAAGGGACAGATCGTCGCCCTGCTCCTCATGGTCGTCGTGGCCATGATCTTCGTGGGCAGTGTGGACCTCAGCAACGGGACCAGGGCCTACCTCTGGCCGACCGTGCTCGTCGGCGCGGGCGTGGCCCTGGTCTGGCGGCAGGCGGACAACGCCCGCCGGGCCCGCTGGATGGAGGTCGGCCGCCGCCGGCGCACGGTCACCCTGCTGCGGGCCGTCGCCGGTGTGCTGCTGGTGACCGCGGGAGCCTCGGGCATCTTCGTCCTCCAGGGCTCCGGTGCCCACCTCGGCTCCGTGCTGCAGGCGGCCCTGGCGGTCCTCGTCGGTGTCACCCTCCTCGCCGGCCCCTATCTCGTGCGCATGACCCAGGACCTGTCCGAGGAGCGCCTGATGCGCATCCGTGCCCAGGAGCGGGCGGAGGTCGCCGCACACGTCCACGACTCGGTGCTGCACACCCTCACCCTGATCCAGCGCAACGCGGACAACGCGGGCGAGGTGCGCCGCCTCGCCCGTGCCCAGGAGCGCGACCTGCGCGCCTGGCTCTACAAACCGGAGGGCAACGGCAAGGACGAGGACGACGAGCCCACCACCCTCGCCGAGGCCGTGAAGCGCAGCGCCGCCGAGGTGGAGGACAAGCACGGCGTCCCCATCGAGGTCGTCGTCGTCGGCGACTGTCCGCTCGACGAGAGGATCGGCGCGCAGATGCAGGCCGCGCGCGAGGCGATGGTGAACGCCGCCAAGTACGGTGGCGAGGGGGGTGCCGTTCAGGTCTACGCCGAAGTCGAGGGGAAGACGGTGTTCGTGTCCGTCCGGGACCGCGGCCCCGGCTTCGACCTCGACGCGATACCCGCCGACCGCATGGGCGTTAGAGAATCGATCATCGGCCGCATGGAGCGCAACGGCGGCACGGCGCGGCTGCGTGCGGTGCCGGACGGCGGTACGGAGGTCGAGCTGGAGATGGAGAGGGCGGAGAAGACGTCATGAGCGAGCCGACCGAGGCGAACGGAACGGCGGGACCGGCACAGGGGGCCGAGTCCGCGGAGTCGGCCGGCGGCGCCGGCGGGCGTCGGGTGCGCGTCGTCCTCGTCGACGACCACCGCATGTTCCGTACGGGCGTCCAGGCCGAGATAGGACGGACCGAGGAGACGGGTGTCGAGGTGGTCGGCGAGGCCGCGGACGTCGACCAGGCGGTCACGGTCATCACCGCGACCCGGCCCGAGGTGGTCCTCCTCGACGTGCACCTGCCCGGTGGCGGCGGCGTCGAAGTGCTGCGCCGTTGTGCGCCGTTGATGGGCGACACCGAGCAGCCGGTGCGCTTCCTGGCCCTGTCGGTGTCGGACGCGGCGGAGGACGTGATCGGGGTGATCCGGGGCGGTGCCCGCGGATACGTGACCAAGACGATCACCGGAACCGACCTGGTCGACTCGATCTTCCGGGTCCAGGAGGGCGACGCCGTCTTCTCCCCGCGCCTGGCCGGCTTCGTCCTGGACGCCTTCGCCTCGACCGACGCCCCTCCGGTCGACGAGGACCTCGACCGTCTCACCCAGCGCGAGCGCGAGGTGCTGCGGCTGATCGCCCGGGGGTACGCCTACAAGGAGATCGCCAAGCAGCTGTTCATCTCCGTGAAGACGGTCGAGTCCCATGTCTCGGCGGTGCTGCGGAAGCTCCAGCTGTCCAACCGGCACGAACTCACCCGCTGGGCGACGGCGCGTCGGCTGGTGTGACGGGCGGACGCCTCAGACCACCCGCGTCGCGCCCGCGAACGGCATCCGGTCGACGGGATCCAGGCGTACCGGGGCCGACGGGTTCGGGGCGTGGATCATGCGGCCGTCGCCGACGTAGATGCCGACGTGGCTGATGCCGGAGTAGAAGAACACCAGGTCACCGGGGCGGAGCTCCGAGCGGGAGACGCGGCGGCCCGTGGTGATCTGCGCGTAGGTCGTACGCGGCAGGGAGACGCCGGCGGAGCGGTAGGCGGCCTGGACGAGGCCCGAGCAGTCGAAGGCGTCCGGGCCGGTCGCGCCCCAGACGTAGGGGCTGCCGATCTTCCGGTAGGCGTAGGAGACGGCCTCGGCCGCGCGGGGACCGGGTGCCTGGGAGGTGACGGAACCGGGGGCCGCCAGGCCGTCCCGGGTGCCCGTCGAGGAGCGCGCGGCGCGGTCCGTCCCGTCGGTGAGTGCCGCGCGTTGCCCGGGTGTCAGCCGGGACCACAGGTCGCGTGCGGCGTCCAGTTTTCCGGTGATCGTCTTCCTGTGCCGTTCCAGTTCGGCCTGTCGGGAGGCCAGGGACGCCAGCTCGACGCGCGCGGCCCCGCGCAGCCGCTCGATCTCCCGGAGCTGTGTCCGCACGCGCCCCACCGCCGCATGCTGACGGCTGCCCGCGCGTTCGGTGACCGCGGCGCGGTCCAGGTAGCCGTCGGGGTCCGTGGAGAGGAGGAGTTGCAGGGCCGGGTCGAGGCCGCCGCCGCGGTACTGCGCCGCCGCGACCGACCCCAGCGCTTCCCGGGCCGAGTTGAGCCGGTCCTGTCCGCGGGCCGCCTCGTCCTGCAGGTCGTGCAGCCGCTGCCTGGCCGACCGGGCCTTCTCCCGCGCGCCGTTGTACTTCTCGGTGGCGACCTCCGCCTCCTGGTACAGCTTGTCCACCTTGGCCTTGACCTGACCCGGAGCCGGCGGCGGCTCGGCGTGCGCCGCCCCCTCCAGACCGGTCGCGGTGGCCGCGCAGGCCAGAGCGAGGGCGGCGGCCGTGCGGGCCGTGGTGCCGCCCGCCGAGCGCGGTCCGGGCTTGCGGTGCGCTGCCACCTGGGATCCCGTCCTCTCCGACGACCGCCTGGTCCGGCGGCGCGGCGGCGCACTGGGGGAGCAGTCCGCCGCCGGACCTTCTCGGCGCGGGTGCCCGGTCGCCGCCCCTGGTCCGGACGGCGGTGGGAGCCGGTCACCTGGTCGAGGACGTTAGACCCGGCCGCACGGCTCCGGTGACGGGTTGTGCGGAAGTGGCGGGAGCGGACCGGCAGGTGACCGTAAGTGACCGTGCTCCCCTCCCGGCGCCGCCCTCTTCACGCAGAGCGATGACCGATGTGCCGGATGCGGGAAGGGCGGGCGGGCCGTGGTGCTATGCGGTGCACGCATGAGGCAGGCCGTCGTCCCGACGCACCGCGCCGGGCCGGTGGCGGACGGAGCGGCGGGCCTGGCTAGGCTCCGGCCTCATGGACGTACTCATCCACCTCTTCGTCGGCCTGCACATCATCGGCATCGCGTCGCTGCTCGGCGGCTTCCTCACCCAGATGAAGGCGATGGGCGAGGGCACCGCCCGTTTCAGCCCGGCGATGCTGCACGGTGCGCTGACGATGCTGGTCACCGGTGTGGTCCTGGTCGGCCTCAACCAGGCCCAGGACTACTCCGTGGACAACATCAAGATCGGGGTGAAGCTGGCCCTGCTGATCGTGATCCTCGGCCTGGTCTACGTGAAGCGGGACGAGGAGAAGGTGGACAAGGGCCTGTTCGGCCTCGTCGGGCTGCTGACCACGGCGAACATCTTCATCGCCGTGCTGTGGACCTGACACCGTCCCGTACGGGCACGGACGTGATCGCGGCCCGCGCGGAGGCGACCGTCCCGGCGGCGACCGCGACCCACACCAGCACACGCCCCAGGCCGTCGAGCCACGGCAGGCCGACGGCGGTGGCCGCGGACAGCGCCGCCGCCGCGGTCATGCCCAGGGGGAACACGGTCGCCCAGCGCCGCGTGTCGTAGCACGGCTGCGGCCGCGCGATCCCGGCGACCAGCGGCACTCCGTACCAGGCCAGGTCGAGCACGAGCAGAACGACGGTCATGAAGCGGAGGACGTCGCCTCCGTCCTCGTTCCACAGGCGCAGGTGTGCGCCGCCGGCGGCGAGCAGCTCCGATCCGGCGAGCGACGAGACGGCGGTCGCACCGCCCGCGACCCGGTGGTCCCCGGTCCCCTCCGTCACCTGCCGCAGGTCGAGGCGGAACAGGGCGAGACCGTGGAGCGGCAGCCCGAGCCGGAACAGCACCGGCGCCACGCGCGCGAGCCAGGCCGCCGACTCGGTCGCCGCCGGCGTGACGCCCAGGACGGCGGGTCCCTGCGGGGCCACGCAGCACAGGAACACGGATCCGGGCATGCGCGGCAGCCGGCGCCGTACGGCGAGGACGAGGACGAGGACGAGCAGCGTCGGCCAGAGCACGGCGGTCCGTGCGAGCAGCGCCCGGGCGGGGGTGTTCCGGCCGAGCGCGGACACCCGCGTGCCGAGCACGGTCGTGGCGGCGACCGCGGTGAGCGCGCCCGGCGTCTCCGCCTCCGCCGGCCACCGCTCCCGCAGCAGCCGCAGGACGAACCCCGCGGCCGGCCCCAGCCGGGCGGCTCAGGCGAGCAGGAGGAGGATCCGCGAGAGGGTCTCGCGCCCCGCCAGACGCAGGGCCACCGACACGGTGCCGGCCGCCGTCACGGCTGTGCCGGCCGCCGGTGAACGCCGCGCCCACCGGGCGCGGAAAGGGACGGGGAGGGAGGACAAGGGGGAGGAGCCGGGCATGTCCCGATGCTGGAAGAGCACGCCGGGCTCCGTTCCCCGCGCGGGTCAGGCGGGGCGCACGACGCTGTGGATCGAGGACTCGCCGTCGTAGTAGATCGACTCCTCGCGGACGTACGTGCCGGGCTTGGGGGCGTGGATCATCTTGCCGTTGCCGACGTAGACGCCCACATGGGTGACGTCGTCGTAGAAGAAGACGAGGTCACCGGGTCGCGCCTGGGACACGGGGACCGTCGTGCCGGCGTCCACCTGGTCGTACGTCGTGCGGGGGAGGGTGACGCCGGCGGCCTTCCAGGCGGCCTGGGTGAGGCCGGAACAGTCGTAGGACCCGGGGCCGGTGGCGCCCCAGACGTACGGCTTGCCGATCTGCGCGCGGGCGAAGGCGAGGGCCTTCTCGGCCTTGGCGGCGTACGAGGAGTCGGCCGACGACGAGGGCGGGACGGCCGAACCGGAGGACCCGGAGGCGTCCGACGTGCCCGACGCGCCGCCCTCCTGCTGCGCCTCCTCCTCCCGGGCCTCCTCCTGGGCCTTCTGCTGCTCCGCCTGCTGCCGGGCCAGTTCGGCGGCCTTGCGGGCGGCCTCCTCCTGCTTCTTCTCCTCGATCGCCGCGAGCCGTGCCTTCTCCTCGGCGGTCAGCTGCGACAACAGCTCGCGCGCGTCCGCGAGCTTCTTCTGGACGGTCGCCTTGGCCGTCTTCAGGTCGCTCTGCGACTCGGTCAGCGTCCCGAGGCTCTCGGTGGCCTCCCGGCGCTTCTCCATCGTCTCGGACTGCTGCGTGACGTACTCGTCGACCGCTTCCTTCTGGCGGCCGGTCATCCGGTCCATCAGCTGGTTCTGGTCGAAGAAGTCCTGCGGCGAGTCCGCGAGCAGGAAGGTCGCGGTGTCGGGGACGCCGGCGCCGGTCCGGTACTGGGCGGCGGCGAAGGACCCCAGTTCCTCCCGCGCCTCGTTGAGCCTCTGGGTGCGCTTGGCCACGTCGTCGAGGAGGGTGTCGACGCGCTTGCGCTGTTTCGCGGTCCTCTCCTTGGCCGCGTTGTACTTCTCGGTTGCCGACTCCGCCTGGCGGTAGAGGTCGTCGACCTTCTTCTCGACCTCCTCCAGGCTCGGCTTCCCGTCGTCCGAGGGGGCGGCGTTCGCCGTCTGGGACAGCAGGGCCACGGAGGTCAGGGCCGCCGTGGCGAGGGCGGGGGGCCGTATGCCGGCCACGCGCGTGCCGGGGGTGCGCGACTTGCGGTGCGACGCCAAGGGAGGCGACTCCTTCCAACGGTCCGCCTACCGGGTTAGCTGTCGGGTTCGGGCGGGTGGTTCGGAAGGGTTGCCCTACGGCCGCTCCGCGAGGGAGTGGGCCGATTCACCCCAGGGTCTCGGTTGGGTCCCCGGCTCCGGCCGCCGCGGCGGCGGTGACGGACTCGGCGGAGGCCGCACGGCCCGGCGGGGTTCGCCGGTGGGGGTCGAGCGGCCCGCCCGCACCGTAGCCAACTCGTGTGGCGCCTGTGAAGGTTGACGGGTGATATGCCCGATACATTTTCGTGACCTCGTGCGGCGTGTCACGCAGGGTGAGACGGCGGTGCCGACGGGTGCGCGGGGGCGGCGGCCGGGGCGGGGCACCGGACGGCCCCGGAATCCCGGGGGATGTTCTCCGGGTGGCCGCGGGCTGTCGGTGGAGCGGCCTAGACTCGGAGAGCGATGAGCAGCCTCTTTGACGAAAGCTTCCTGGCGGACCTCCAGGCCCAGCAGGGCCCCGCGGACGAGCCCCCACCGCCGCCCGAGGACGATCACGTGCCGGAGCCGGTTCCGGACGATCTGTTCGGCGGGAAGTTCGACGTGCCGCCGGACCGGGACGCCTATTACCGCGACGGTGCCCCGCGCCCGGTGATCGACTCCGCCGCCCTCCTGGAGGGGCTGAACGACAACCAGCGCGCCGCCGTCGTCCACTCCGGCTCCCCGCTGCTCATCGTGGCCGGCGCCGGCTCCGGCAAGACCCGCGTGCTCACGCACCGCATCGCCCACCTGCTCGCCGAGCGGGGCGTCCACCCCGGCCAGATCCTCGCGATCACCTTCACCAACAAGGCCGCCGGTGAGATGAAGGAGCGTGTCGAGCAGCTCGTCGGGCCGCGCGCGAACGCGATGTGGGTGATGACCTTCCACAGCGCGTGCGTGCGCATCCTGCGCCGCGAGAGCAAGAAGCTCGGCTTCACGTCGTCGTTCTCGATCTACGACGCCGCCGACTCCAAGCGCCTGATGGCCCTGGTCTGCCGCGACCTGGACCTCGACCCCAAGCGCTTCCCGCCCAAGTCCTTCAGCGCCAAGATCAGCAACCTGAAGAACGAGCTGATCGACGAGGAGGACTTCGCCGCCCAGGCCGCGGACGGCTTCGAGAAGACCCTCGCCCAGGCCTACGCCCTGTACCAGTCACGGCTGCGCGAGGCGAACGCCCTCGACTTCGACGACCTGATCATGACGACGGTCAACCTGCTCCGCGCCTTCCCGGACGTCGCCGAGCACTACCGCCGCCGCTTCCGCCACGTCCTCGTCGACGAGTACCAGGACACCAACCACGCCCAGTACGCCCTGGTCAGGGAGCTCGTCGGAACCTCCGGGCAGTCCGCCGACGCGCTGCCGGGCGCGGGCGAGGCGGCGCCCGCCGAGCTGTGCGTGGTGGGTGACGCCGACCAGTCGATCTACGCCTTCCGCGGCGCGACGATCCGCAACATCCTCCAGTTCGAGGAGGACTACCCGGACGCGACGACGATCCTGCTCGAGCAGAACTACCGCTCCACGCAGACCATCCTGAGCGCGGCCAACGCCGTCATCGAGCGCAACGAGTCCCGCCGCCCCAAGAACCTGTGGACCAACGCCGGCGCCGGCGCGCTGATCACCGGGTACGTGGCGGACACCGAGCACGACGAGGCGCAGTTCGTCGCCGACGAGATAGACCGCCTCACGGACGCGGGCAAGGCCAAGGCGGGCGACGTCGCCGTCTTCTACCGCACCAACGCCCAGTCCCGCGTCTTCGAGGAGGTCTTCATCCGCGTCGGCCTCCCCTACAAGGTCGTCGGCGGCGTCCGCTTCTACGAGCGCAAGGAGGTCCGGGACGTCCTGGCCTACCTGCGGGTGCTCGCCAACCCCGAGGACTCGGTGCCGCTGCGCCGCATCCTCAACGTCCCCAAGCGGGGCATCGGCGACCGCGCGGAGGCCATGATCGACGCCCTCGCCCAGCGCGAGCGGATCAGCTTCTCGCAGGCGCTGAGGCGCGTCGACGAGGCGTACGGCATGGCCGCGCGGTCGGTGAACGCCGTGAAGCGGTTCAACACGCTGATGGAGGACCTCCGGACGATCGCCGAGTCCGGCGCGGGCCCGGCCACCGTCCTGGAGGCGATCCTCGAGCGCACCGGCTACCTCGCCGAGCTGCAGGCCTCCACCGACCCGCAGGACGAGACCCGGATCGAGAACCTGCAGGAACTCGCGGCCGTGGCCCTGGAGTTCGAGCAGGAGCGCGGCGAGGGCGAGACCGGCACCCTGGCCGACTTCCTGGAGCAGGTCGCCCTGGTCGCCGACTCCGACCAGATCCCCGACGAGGACGAGGACGGCTCCGGCGTCATCACCCTGATGACCCTGCACACCGCCAAGGGCCTGGAGTTCCCGGTCGTCTTCCTGACCGGCATGGAGGACGGCGTCTTCCCGCACATGCGCGCCCTCGGCCAGACCAAGGAGCTGGAGGAGGAGCGCCGCCTGGCGTACGTCGGCATCACGCGCGCGCGTGAGCGGCTGTACCTCACCCGGTCGGCGATGCGCAGCGCGTGGGGACAGCCGTCGTACAACCCGCCCTCGCGCTTCCTGGAGGAGATCCCGGCCGCGCACCTGGAGTGGAAGCGGACGGGCGGCGGCTCACCCTCGCCCTCCGGGCCGGTCTCCGGGGTGGCGGCCTCGCTGTCGTCGTCCCGCTCCCGTTCGTCGGCGTCGGGCGCCTCCGGCTTCGCCACCCGCCGGACCGGGGACAGGCCCGCCGTGTCGCTGGCGGTCGGGGACCGGGTCACACACGACCAGTTCGGCCTCGGCACCGTGGTCGCGGTGAAGGGCACGGGCGCGAACGCGGAGGCGACCATCGACTTCGGGGACACCAAGCCGAAGCGGCTGCTGCTGCGGTACGCGCCGGTGGAGAAGCTGTAGTCGGACGCGGGGCCCCGCCGGGCGGGCGGCGGGGTGCGCCGGGCCGGGCCCGCCGGGCGGTCCGCGACCCGGAGCGCCACGACGGGAGCTCCCGCGTCGGGTCGGCGGGGTGGGCCCTCAGGCCGGGTCCAGGCCGTGGCTGCGCAGCCACGCGAGCGGGTCGATCGCCGAGCCGCCGCTCGGGCGGACCTCGAAGTGCAGGTGCGGGCCGGTCGAGTTGCCGGAATTGCCGGAGAACGCGATCGGGTCGCCGGCCTTCACGGTCGTACCCGAGGGGACCTGGTAGGTGGAGAGGTGGCAGTACCACGTCTCCGTGCCGTCCTTCGCGGTCACGATCATCATGTTGCCGTACGCGCTGTTGTACTGCGTGCGGACCGTGCCGTCGGTCGCGGCCAGCACCGGCGTGCCGTAGGACACGGGGAAGTCGATGCCGCTGTGCACCGACATCCAGTTGATGCCGGACTGGCCGTAGTAGGCGCTGAGGCCGTGCTGCGCGACCGGGAGCGCGAACTTCGGGCGCAACCGCTCCTTGCGGGCCGCCTCCTGCGCCGCCCGCTTGCGCTCGGCCTCCTGCTGGGCCTCGAGGTCGATGCGCTCCTGGGTGCGGCTGGCCCGGTCGGCGAAGTCGTCCGCTCCGGCGGCGAGGCTCTCGAGCTGGGTGTCCAGTTTGATGTTGGCGACGGACGGTTCCACCGGCTGTGCGTCCGCCGCGGTCGCCGCCGTCTTCTCCCCGCCGCCGTCGGTCAGGTCGCCGACGGAGGCGGCGGCGATCCCGGCGACCCCCATCACGCACGCGGAGGGCACGGCCACCGTCAGCAGCGCGGAGCGCTTGGGGGGCGTACGGCGGCGGGAGCGTGATCCGCCGCGCGAGGCCGCGCGCGGCGACGGGACGGCAGCGGCCTCCTCCTGCTCCTCGAGCAGGGACACCGCCGGCAGCTCACCCGTGTCGCCCGAGTCCCCGCGAGCGGGGTCGTCGTAGGGGTCCTGGTCCTCCGAGGCCGGGGAGTCGGAGTCCTGGGGAGGGAGGGCCGGGGACGACTGCGGGTCCTCGAACCGCTCGAACGCGGCGGTGGCCTGCTGGTCGAAGGGCTCGGCCTGCGGCCCGTGGGCGTCGGGGGCCGGGGCGGCGGCACCGCCGTCGGAGTTCCACTGCGTGGCGTCGTAGGCGCCGGTGTCGAAGGCCTGGGTGCCCCAGTCCCAGTGCTGGGTCTGGTCGGCGGGGTTCCCGGACTGGTCGGGCTGGAGCCAGGCACCCGCGTCCCACTGGCCGCTGACATCGGGTGCGGTGCCCTGCTGCGGGATCAGCGGCACGTGCTGCTGACCGGTGGTCCACGCCGTCGCGTCGTAGGCGCCGGTGTCGTAGCCGGCGTGCTGCTGGGCCGCGTACGCGTCGTACTGTGCGGCGGCGTGGCTGCCCGTGGACCAGTGCACGGTGCCGTACGCACCCGTGTCGTGGCCGTCGCCCGGGAGGTCGCCGAAGAGGGGGTCGGTGGCGAAGCCCGCGAGGGTGTGGCCGCCGGTGCCGAAGCCGGTGGGGCCGAGGCCGGCGGTGTCGTGGCCGCCGTACGGGGTGAAGTCGCCGTACTGGGCTTCCTGGGTGCCGTACGACGCGTAGGGCGCCGAGGCGGCGTCGGAAGCCGGGGCCGGGGCCATGGTCCCCGACGGGTGACGGTCGTTCACCAACTTCTCTTTCGCCTCGACAACAGGGGCTGCCAGAGCAGTGCGGCGACTGTACCCGGCGGTACGCGGGCGCGACAATCTTCGGCAGGTTTCACGCGCGCAGGAAACGGGCAATCGGTCGTCTTTTGGCGGACTGCGGGCGTGGTCTTGGCCCTGTGTTCGATGTTTGTTCGAGGTGGTGTACGGGGCGACGGCTTAAGTGGGCCGGACCGGACGGCCGTTGTTCGGGTGAGGGAGCCGCGCCGATCCGGTCGCGGGCGTGTCGCCGGCTCCGGGCGTGTCGTGCGCCGCCCCGCCGTCAGGCGACCGTCAGGCCCTCCGCACGGCCCGAGGACGGCTCGCCGGGGTGCGCCGTGTCCAGCGCCTGCCGTATGCCGGTCGCCACGGCCGGGTGCACGGGCAGTGCGAGGTGGCCGACGCCGCTCACCTGCACGTTCTGCACCATCAGGTCCGGGTGCTCGATGCAGGCCGTCTCCAGCGGCTCCATGATGTGGTCGAGGTCGCTCCAGAAGGCGACGAAGTACGTACGGCAGCCGGGTGAGGGCAGGGCGAGTTCCTCGAGCACCGGCGACCCGGGGCGCATCTGGCGGACGATGGGGTGCGCGTTGGCCAGCGGCGCGACGCGGGTGCCCGAGTGCGGGGTGCCGAGCGTGACGAGTGTCCGCACGCGGGCGTCACCGCCCAGTCGCTGCACGTAGTACCGCGCGATCAGTCCTCCGAGGCTGTGCCCGACCACGTCGACCCGGCTGCTGCCCGTGCGCTCGCAGACCTGCTCTATGTGCCGGCCGAGCAGTTCGGCCGCGATGCGGATGTCGCAGGTCAGGGGCGAGTAGTTGAGCGATTCGATCTGCTGCCTGCCGTGCTGGACGAGGCTGCGGCGCAGCAGGACGAAGACGGAGCGGTTGTCGATGAAGCCGTGCAGCAGCACGACCGGGGGCTTGGCCTCCCTCGGCAGCCGCGCGGTGCCGCCCGGTGCGGACGGTGCGGGAACCGGGCCCCGTCGCTCCTGGACGATGCCGGCGGGATAGAGCAGGAGGTGGCCCGCCAGGATCGCGAGCTCCAGGGCGGTGGCCTTCAGCAGGGCCAGGGAGAGATCCGCCAGCCGGTTCGGCAGAAGACGCCGACAGAGCGGCAGGAGGGGAAGAGCTGCCTGGGTGACCTTCATGGCCGACCTCCTGTCGGCACGCGGGAGGATGGCTCCGTCCCCCGTGTGCCCTCATGGGGAATCGCGACGAGAGCGGTCGACGGTGCGCGTGTGCGGCGCGTGGAGGGTGTGCGGTGGTGCGGCCTCGTTGCGGATTCCTTGTGCGCATGGTCCCACCGTTGCCCGCGTGTCGCACGGGCACCCGGTGCGGGGGCCGTGGGGCCCCGGGACGCTGCGCGGCGAACGTGTCCCACCGTGTGATTTGCCCCTCCCTCCGCACCGCGAAACTGCCGGTTGCGGGATGCTGGAGATAACGTTCGTTCACTTCCCCGGTCGGTCCGGGCCGAGGGGTCCGTGCCGCGGTGGCACGCCCGGCGCAGTGGGCGGCGGAATGTGCGGTACTTGTCGGTACGGATGGATGTAGTCGCTTCATGGAGGCAGTGATGGGTGTGGCAGCCGGTCCGATCCGCGTGGTGGTGGCCAAGCCGGGGCTCGACGGCCACGATCGCGGGGCCAAGGTGATCGCGCGGGCGCTGCGCGACGCCGGTATGGAGGTCATCTACACCGGGCTCCACCAGACCCCCGAGCAGATCGTCGACACCGCGATCCAGGAGGACGCCGACGCGATCGGCCTGTCCATCCTCTCCGGCGCGCACAACACGCTCTTCGCGGCGGTGATCGACCTGCTCGAGGAGCGGGACGCCGCGGACATCCTGGTCTTCGGCGGCGGGATCATCCCCGAGGCGGACATCGCCCCGCTGAAGGAGAAGGGCGTCGCGGAGATCTTCACCCCGGGTGCGACCACGGCGTCCATCGTGGACTGGGTCCGCGCGAACGTGCGCCAGCCCGCGCAGGCGTAGCCGGCGGCCCCCGGCGCCCGGGCCGGGACGTGGGAGGCGCGCGGTCGCCGCAGGCCACCGCTTCGGCGGTGCGGAGCGGGCGGCGCCGACCGGGGCGGAGGAACCGGACCGGTCGGTCGGCCCGAGGGGACCGGCCGGTGTCCCGGGGCCGATCCGGTGGGGCAGGTCCCCGAGGCCGGACGGGTCGGCCGGTGTCACAGGGCTGGACGCGCCGGACGGGGCCGCGCGGCCGAGGCGGCCGGTCAGGGGGCAGGGGCCGGGACGGCCGGCCGGGGCGGCGGGACGGGGTCCACCCGCCGGGACGGCGGGGCGGGACCGGCTCGCCGGGGCTCCGGGCCTCAGGCTCGCGGTGCTCGGACCCGCAGGGTCCGCGTCCGGGTCGCCCGGGCCCGCGGCGCCCGGAGTGTTCGGCGCCGTGGCGTTCAAGCTTCTGCCGGGGTCAGCTCCTCCAGCATGGCCGCGCGCAGGCGCAGCGTCGTGACCAGGCGCTGGAAGGCTTCCGCCCAGTAGCTTCCGGCTCCCGGTGAGGCGTCCTCCGGCTCGTCCGGCACCGCCAGGAGCGCGTCGAGCCGACTTGCCTCGGAGGGGTCGAGGCAGCGTTCGGCCAGGCCCATGACTCCGCTGAAACTCCATGGATAACTCCCCGCGTCCCGCGCGATGTTGAGCGCGTCGACCACTGCCCGGCCGAGCGGCGCGGCCCACGGCACCGCGCACACTCCGAGCAGCTGAAAGGCCTCGGACAGGCCGTGTGTCTCGATGAACCCGGCCACCCACTCGGCCCGATCGGCGGCGTCCAGCGTGCCGAGCAGCTCGGCGCGTTCGGCCAGGGACACCGCTCCCGGGCCGCCGGCCTCCGGTGCGGAGGGCTCGCCGAGCAGCGCCCGGGACCACCGGGCGTTCCGCTGCCGCACCGCCGCCCGGCACCATGCCGCGTGCAGTTCGCCCTGCCAGTCGTCCGCCACCGGCAGGGCGACGATCTCCCGGGGCGTACGCCCGCCGAGCCGCCGCGGCCAGCTGTCGAGCGGTGCCGCCTCCACCAACTGGCCCAGCCACCACGACCGTTCACCCCGCCCTGCGGGGGCCTTGGCCACCACGCCGTCGCGTTCCATTCCCGCGTCGCACTCGTGCGGTGCCTCGACGGTGATCGTCGGGGTGTCCTTCGTGTGGTCGACGGCCACGCACGCCCCGGCCCTGACCGCCATCCGTCCCGCGAGCGCCGAATCGGGCAGCGCCGACAGCAGCTCCGCGGCCGTCGCCCGCACGTTGCGGCTGCGGTCGGCCAGGGCCCGTTCCAGGAAGGGCTCGTCGTCCGGACCGAGGCCGGTGCGCAGGGAGTCCAGGAACATGAGCCGGTCCTCCGCACGCTCCACCGCCCAGGTCGCCGCGAGGAGACCGCGTGCGGCGGAGGGCTCGCGGGAGCGCAGGGAGGTGAGGAGCGCGACCCGCTCGGCGAAGAGTCCTTCCTGCCAGAGCCGGTCGATCCCCTCCGGGTCGCCGGGACCGGGCACGGACGTGCTCTCGCCCGGTGCCGAGCGCAGGGCGAACCGCCAGTCCGGGTTGAACCGGGCCAGCCACAGGGCGCGCGGTCCCGCGAACCGCAGGGCCGCCGGACGCAGGTCCGTACGTCCCCGCGCGGCGTCGAGCAGGGCGGGCAGCGCGGCGGGGGGCGCCGCGAAACCGCGGGCGTTCGCCGCCGCCAGCCACTGGGGCAGCAATTCCATGAGATCCGGTGCCGTGCCCCGGCGGCCACCGCCGGAGCCGCCGGGGCGGTCGGAGAGCAGCAGTGCGAGCCGGCGGGCGGCGGCGGGCGGCAGCGGTGGGCGCGGGTCCTCGGGGGCGGGCTGCGGGCGCCGTGCCGCCCGGGCCGGACGCAGCCCGGCGCGTCGCCGTACGGTCGCCGCGGCCGCCGCGTCCAGCAGCGCCACCGGTGCCCCGGGGCCGGGCGCGCAGCCCGCCGGTGTGCGCCGGTCCGTACCCAGCAGGGCCGCGGTGACCAGGTCCTCCCAGGTGTCCGGGAGGGACGGGCCCGCGGTGTCCGGGAGGGACGGGCCCACGGCGGCGGTGGTCCTGCTCATGAGCTTCCTTTCCGTCGGACGTCCCGGAGCGGTCGAGGACCCGGGTGTACCGGGTGTCCAGTGATGTACGAAAAATTCATGAGGTGGGTGGGACCGGGAGGGAACGCGCGGTTCAGCACAGCGACACCGCCTCACCGGGTCCCTCCGGCCATGCCGCCAAGGGGGTGAACCCCTGGTGGCCGCACTCGCCGAAGACCTTGACCGGGACGCCGCCCGACAGGGCGACCAGCCGCCACAGGCCGGGGCGGGACCGCGCGGCCGGGGTGACCGGCAGGGCCGTGTCCCCGTCGGCGTCCGCCAGCTGCCAGCCGTCGCCGTCCGGGACCGGCACCACCCGGTCCAGCGTCACCGGGACCGAGTCCAGCCAGGGGTCGTCACGCAGCGCCTCGCCGTAGCGGGCGACCGCCCGGGCCGTCGTCGTCCCCGGTGGCCGCGCCGCCGTCGGCACGGGGGGTGCGAACCGCTCGCCCAGGGCCGCCCTCGGCTGTCCCGCGCCCGGATACGCGGACAGCTCCGCGTCCAGGGCCAGTCCGACCGGCAGCGCGATCTCGGGGGCACGGCCCGCGGCCCCGTAGGAGAGGAGCAGCGCCGTGCGCCGCGAGTCGGTGCCGTACAGCCAGACGCGGCGGGTCGTCAGGCGGGAGTCCGCCGTGTCGTACTGGGCGAGTACCAGCCAGCGGTCCCGCACCGGCGGGCCGTCCGCCGAGGAGGGCAGGCCGACGCGGGAGCGGACCGTCGCGGCGAGGCCCTCCGGCAGCCGCTCGCGGCGCAGCCAGCCCTGGTCGAGGAGGTGGAGCAGCGCGCACTCCTCCAGCAGCCGCACCGGCCAGCCCGGCCCGGTGCCCGGGATCGCCCCCAACTCCCGCACCCGGGCGGCCAGCCCCTGCGCCTGGGCGTCGACCATGCGGGCCGCCGTCTCCTCCCACAGGCCGTACCCGGGCTGCTCCGCCGCGGCCAGACCACCGCGGAGCAGGTCCGCCAGGCGCTGCTCCAGCTCCGCCGCGCCCGCGGTGACCCGCTCGGCCCGGCGCTCCGCCCTGCGCCGTGCCGCCTCCGGGTCGGCGGACCCGGACGGGGAACCCGAGGAGTCCGCGGTCCGTTTCCGCTCCGCGCGCCCGCGTCGGCCCGCGAGCCACTGCTCCGCCCACTCCGGAGCCCCCGCCCGCGGCACCACCCCGTCCCCGCCCGCCCAGAGCAGCAGCAGACCGAGCGCGTGCTTGCACGGGAACTTACGACTCGGGCAACTGCACGTGTACGCGGGCCCGGAGGCGTCCGCGACGTCGACGACCGTCCGGTACGGCTCGCTGCCGCTGCCCTTGCACAGCCCCCACACCGCCCCCTCGTCGGAACTGCCGGCCTCCGACCACGGACCGGCCGCGCCGAGTTCGCTTCCCGCTTTGCGTGACGCGGTGTCAGGCGCCAGTGCCAGCACCTGGTCCGCGGTCCAGCGCACCCCCTGCTGAGTCATGCCGTCGAAGGTATGCCCCGGCACTGACAATCGCTCCGGCGGACACGTAATGGCAGGTCAGAGCGATTGTCAGTGGTGTGGTGCACGGTGGGTGGCAGATCCGAGCCAGCCGAGCTGGAGGGGGACTCAGCCATGTCCGCGTCCGTTGAACCGACGTCCGTCGACCCGAGTCAGAGCGGCTCCGCGCCCGCGAACACGGGCGCCACCCGTCCCACCCGCACGGCGGAGGCGCTGCGCCCGCACGCGGAGGACGCCTACGCCGCCGAACTCGCCGCGCTGGCGGCGCAGGACGACCGTCCGCGCCCGGCCCGCTGGCGGCTCTCGCCGTGGGCCGTGGCGACCTACCTGCTCGGCGGCACGCTGCCGGACGGCACGGTGATCACGCCGAAGTACGTCGGTCCGCGCCGCATCGTCGAGGTCGCCGTGACCACCCTCGCCACCGACCGCGCCCTGCTGCTGCTCGGCGTGCCCGGCACCGCGAAGACGTGGGTGTCCGAGCACCTGGCCGCGGCGGTCAGCGGCGACTCGACCCTGCTGGTGCAGGGCACGGCCGGCACCCCGGAAGAGGCCATCCGCTACGGCTGGAACTACGCCCGGCTGCTCGCCCACGGCCCCAGCCGCGACGCCCTGGTGCCCAGTCCGGTGATGCGGGCCATGGCGGAGGGGATGACGGCCCGCGTCGAGGAGCTGACCCGCATCCCGGCCGACGTCCAGGACACGCTCATCACCATCCTGTCGGAGAAGACCCTGCCGATACCGGAGCTGGGCCAGGAGGTGCAGGCGGTCCGCGGTTTCAACCTGATCGCCACGGCCAACGACCGCGACCGCGGGGTCAACGACCTGTCCAGCGCCCTGCGCCGCCGCTTCAACACCGTGGTGCTACCGCTGCCGGAGACCCCCGAGGCGGAGGTCGACATCGTCTCGCGCCGGGTGGACCAGATCGGCCGCTCCCTCGACCTGCCGGCCGTGCCCGACGGCATCGACGAGATCCGCCGTGTCGTCACCGTCTTCCGGGAGCTGCGCGACGGGATCACCACCGACGGCCGGACGAAGCTGAAGTCGCCCAGCGGCACGCTGTCGACCGCCGAGGCGATCTCCGTCGTCACCAACGGGCTGGCGCTCGCCGCCCACTTCGGCGACGGCGTGCTGCGGGCCGGGGACGTCGCCGCGGGCATCCTCGGCGCGGTCGTCCGAGACCCGGCGGCGGACCGCGTCGTCTGGCAGGAGTACCTGGAGACCGTCGTCCGCGAGCGCGACGACTGGAAGGACTTCTACCGGGCCTGCCGGGAGGTGAGCGCGTGAACACCTCGATGTGGGGCGGAAAGCGCAGGAGAGCAGCGGCCCCGGGTGCACAGGCCCGCGGGACCGGGGCGGACCGGCGTGCGGGCGGGGCCGAGGACGCCGGTCGGGCCCGGCGGCGAGGGGGACCCTGTGACGGGCGTTGACCGCACGGAGGGGAGCGCGTCCCCCGCGGGGTCGCATCTGCTCGGCGTACGGCACCACGGGCCGGGGTCGGCACGGGCGGTGCGGGCGGCGCTGGAGGAGGTCCGGCCGGGGATCGTGCTGATCGAGGGCCCGCCCGAGGCCGACCCGCTGATCCCGCTCGCCGCCGAGGAGGACATGCGGCCGCCGGTCGCCCTGCTCGCCCACGCCGTGGACGAGCCCGGCCGCTCGGCCTTCTGGCCGCTGGCCGGGTTCTCCCCGGAGTGGGTCGCGATCCGCTGGGCGCTGGAGCACGGAGTCCCGGCCCGCTTCATCGACCTGCCGGCCGCCCACACGCTGGCGTGGAGGAAGGACGGGGCGGAGGACGGGGACGGCCCCGTCCCCGGTTCCGGGGACGCCGGACCGGGCGCCGACGCACGGGTCGATCCGCTCGGGGTGCTCGCCGGCGCCGCCGGGTACGACGATCCCGAGCGGTGGTGGGAGGACGTCGTCGAGCACCGGGGCGTGGGAGAGGGCGACGCGCTCGCGCCGTTCACCGCGCTGGAAGAGGCCATGACGGCGCTGCGGGAGACGTACGGCAGCGGGGGGCACGACCGGGACCCGGTGCGCGAGGCGTACATGCGGCTCCAGGTCCGGGCGGCCCGGCGGGAGTTCGAGGACGGCGTGGCCGTGGTGTGCGGGGCCTGGCACGTGCCCGCGCTGCGGCGGAAGGCCACCGTCGCCGCCGACCGGGCCCTGCTGAAGGGGCTGCCCAAGGTCAAGACGGACATGACCTGGGTGCCCTGGACCAACCGCAGGCTGTCCCGGGTGAGCGGGTACGGGGCGGGCATCGACTCCCCGGGCTGGTACGGGCACCTGTTCGGCGCCCCGGACCGGCCGGTCGAGCGGTGGATGACCAAGGTGGCGGGGCTGCTGCGGGACGAGGACCGGATCGTGTCGTCCGCGCACGTCATCGAGGCCGTACGGCTGGCGGGGACACTGGCCGCGCTGCGGGGCCGTCCGCTGCCCGGGCTGGGCGAGACGACCGACGCGGTACGGGCGGTGATGTGCGAGGGCTCCGACGTGCCGCTGGCGCTGGTGCACGACCGGCTGGTCGTCGGGGACGTGCTGGGGGAGGTGCCGGCGACGGCGCCCGCCGTGCCGCTGCAGCGGGACCTCGCGCGGATCCAGCGCCGGCTGCGGCTGAAACCGGAGGCCGCGGAGCGGGAACTGGAGCTCGACCTGCGCAAGGAGACCGACGCCGGGCGCAGCAGACTGCTGCACCGGCTGCGGTTGCTCGGCGTCGCCTGGGGCGAGCCGGCCGCCTCGCGCGGGAGCACGGGCACCTTCCGGGAGACCTGGCGGCTGCGCTGGGAGCCGGAGCTGTCCGTACGGATCGCCGAGGCCGGGGTGTGGGGGACGACCGTGCTGGCCGCCGCGACGGCCAGGGCCGAGGCGGACGCCGTCGCCGCGCAGGGCCTCGCCGAGGTCACCGGGCTCGCCGAGCGCTGCCTGCTGGCCGAGCTGTCCGACGCGCTGCCGACGGTGATGCGGATCCTCGCCGACCGCGCCGCCCTGGACACGGACGTCGGGCACCTCGCCCAGGCGCTGCCCGCCCTGGTCCGCTCGCTGCGCTACGGCGACGTGCGCGGCACGGACACCGCGGCGCTGGCCGAGGTCGCCGCCGGCCTCGCCGAGCGGGTCTTCGTCGGGCTGCCTCCGGCCTGCGCCGGGCTGGACGCGGACGCCGCCGAGGAGATGCGGCGCCATCTCGACGCGGTGCACGGGGCGGTGGGCCTCCTCGGCGACGCCCCCGCCCCCGGCCACGGGAACCTGCGCGCCCGCTGGCAGTCGGTGCTGCGGACGCTCACCGCGAGGGACACCGTGCCCGGCGTCCTGCGGGGGCGGTCCGTACGGCTGCTGCTGGACGACGGGGAACTGGCACAGGACGAGGCGGCGCGGCTGATGGGCCTGGTGCTGTCACCGGGCACGCCGCCGGCGGACGCGGCCGCGTGGATCGAGGGCTTCGTCGGCGGCGGTTCCGGGGGCGGGATGCTGCTGGTCCACGACGAGCGGCTGCTCGGGCTGGTCGACGCGTGGCTGACGGGGGTCCCGGCGGAGGCGTTCACGGACGTACTGCCGCTGCTGCGGCGGACGTTCTCGGCGTACGAGCCAGGGGTGCGGCGCACCCTCGGCGAACTGGTCCGGCGCGGACCCGGGAGGCGGGGGAGCGCGGCGGCCGCCGGTTCCGGCACACCCGGCTTCGCGCCCGGCCTGGACGACGCGCGCGCGGACGCCGTGCTGCCGGTCGTGCGGCTGCTGCTGGGGCTGGACGGGGGCGACGGGGAAGCGCGTGCCGGCCTGGCGGAGGCGGCGCGATGACGGACCCACGACCACGGCGACACCACGACACCGGTGACACCGGCGACGACAGGGGGAGGAGCGCATGACGACCACGACGGACCCGGCGGGGGAACGGCTGCGGCGGTGGCGGCTCGTGCTCGGAGGGGACGCGGCCGACGGGACCGGGTGCGCGCTGTCCGGGCGGGACGCCGCGATGGACGGTGCCCTCTCCGCGCTCTACGGCAAGGGGGACAGACCACAGGGGCAAGGGGGGCGTGAGCGTTCGGCGGGCCTCGGGGCGTCGGCGCCGTCGGTGGCGCGCTGGCTCGGGGACATCCGGACCTACTTCCCCTCCTCCGTCGTCCAGGTCATGCAGCGTGACGCCATCGACCGGCTCGGACTGTCCACCCTCCTGCTGGAACCCGAGATGCTCGAGGCGGTCGAGGCCGACGTCCATCTCGTCGGCACGCTGCTGTCGCTCAACAAGGTGATGCCGGAGACGACCAGGGAGACGGCACGGGCGGTCGTGCGCAAGGTCGTCGAGGACCTGGAGCGGCGGCTCGCCACCCGCACCCGGGCCACCCTCACCGGCGCCCTCGACCGCAGCGCCCGCACCGGCCGGCCGCGCCACCACGACATCGACTGGAACCGCACGATCGCGGCCAACCTCAAGCACTACCTCCCGGAGCACCGGACGGTCGTGCCGGAGCGGCTGGTCGGCTACGGGCGTGCCTCGCAGTCGGTGAAGAAGGAGGTCGTCCTGTGCATCGACCAGTCCGGGTCGATGGCGGCGTCCGTCGTCCACGCGTCGGTGTTCGGGGCGGTGCTCGCGTCCATGCGGTCGATCAGCACGCGGCTCGTCGTCTTCGACACGGCGGTCGTCGACCTCACCGACCAGCTCGACGACCCGGTGGACGTGCTGTTCGGCACGCAGCTCGGCGGCGGTACGGACATCAACCGGGCACTGGCGTACTGCCAGTCGCAGATCACCCGGCCCGCGGAGACGGTGGTCGTGCTGATCAGCGACCTCTACGAGGGGGGGATACGCGACGAGATGCTCAAGCGGGTCGCGGCGATGAAGGCCTCGGGGGTGCAGTTCGTGGCGTTGCTCGCGCTGTCCGACGAGGGTGCGCCCGCGTACGACCGCGAACACGCGGCGGCGTTGGCCGGGCTGGGCGCGCCGGCGTTCGCCTGCACGCCCGATCTGTTCCCGGAGGTGATGGCGGCGGCGATCGAGAAGCGGCCGTTGCCGATACCGGACGCGGCGTGAGCGGTTCCCTTCCTGGAGGGGCCGTCGGACGCGGTGGGCCGGCGAAAACGGACATGACCAGCCATCGGTGACGGAGGACTTGCGCACCCTCCGGAGCCGCGTGCGAGGATCGGCGCCGTTCGATTCCGGCGGGTGAGGCGTCCCCCCCGCCCGTCCCGCCGCCCGGGAGGAACCGCCCCCTCTTGACCTGGTCAGCAGCGTTGTCCGGTGCCGCTCTGCGCACGATGCGCACGGCGGTCGGGCGGCGTGCGCTCGAAGTGGCGCTGCTGGTGGGTGCGGTGTTCGTGCTCGGGATGCTGTGCGGGGAGCGGGCACAGGCGGCGGACGGCATGCCGGGGGAGACGGCCCCGGTCTCTCCCTCCACTGGAACCGCCGGGACGGTCGGGACCGCGGTGCCCGATCCGGTGAACAGCGCCCGGACGGCGAAGCTGAACGGCGGGGCCCGGCCGGTCGCCGGCCGGACCCCGCCGGCCGACTCCCGGAAGAGCGAGGCCGTGGGGACGCCGGCGGCCGACCCGGTCCCTCTGCCGCTCGGCACCCTGGGCCGGTCCGTGGGGGAGCGGGTCGTACGGCCGGTCGGGGAGCTGGTGGGCGCGGTGACGGGCCGGTCGGCCGTGTCGCCGGAGGAACTGCCCGCGCTGCCCGGCCTGACGCGGCCCGCTCCGCTGCCGTACCTCCCGGGGCCGCCCGCCGTTCCGGGGCACGCCCTCCCCGCGCCGATCACGCCCGGCCCGGAGCCGGAGGCGCCCGCGCCGCGGCCGGAAACCCCGACCGCTCCGCCGCCGCCGTCGGCCGACGCGTCGTCCGTCCCGCAGGGACGGGCCGGAGCCGTGGCGCCCGTCGCGTTCGGCCCGGACGCCTCCGCCTCCGTCGACACCGTCGACGCCGACGGCACGACGCGCGGCGGCGAGGGACACGGCGCCCCGCGGGGCGCCGCGCACACCGAGCCGGCCCCGGCACCCCACGCCCCCGCCGACCAGCCGGACGGGGCGGTGGGCCACCGTTCGACCGCGGACAACGGCGCGCCGCGGCACGGTGACGCACACGCCGTGACCCCGTGTCCCCGCCCGCCGCTCCGCCTGGTGCCCGGCGCCACCGAGCACGCCGAGGCGACCGGGACGCGGGACCGGCACCGGGACGTTCCCGTCCCACCCGCTTAGGGGACGGCCGCTTCCCTCGCCGTGCGTGCGTACGCGCGAGGGCGCAGCAGGCACACCCGCCCGGACACCCCGTGTCCCGACGACCGGAAGACGTCCCCGGCCTCCGAGCGCGCCCGATGCACGTCCGGGCCTCGGAACCTCAGGATCCAAGGATCTGCCACCCATGAACAAGGACATCCGCCGTTCCCTCGCCGTAGCCGCCGTAGCCGCCGTAGCCGCCGTAGCCGCCGGTGTCACCGGGGCCGAGGGCCTCGCCGAGTCGGTCACCCGTGCGTGACTCCCGTGCGTTACCCCGGGTGCGTCCGGCGTGAACCGCATGTGAACCGCATCTGACTCACGGGTAACCCATGACTCCGCGGGGCATCAGACCCCGGACGGCCGAAAGCCATCGGTGCGTTCGGTCGAGACCCCGTGGAGGGGGACCGGCCCCCATTGGGGTGGGGGTCGTTTCCCCGCACCCCGGGGGAGCAGGGCGTTCGCCGCTCCTCCGGGGTGTCCCACGGCCTCACCGGGTCAACCCCAGCCCGGTGAGGCCCCTCACCGTCGGCACGCCGTGCCAGGGAGGGCGGCATCATGTGACAGGTATCACCGCTCACGTGTGACTCGTGATTTAGAGAGGTCCGCCGTGCGGCGATAACCTGCGAGATGGACATGCCGCGCGCTCGGACACCGTGTGCGCCTCCCTTGTGACACAGCGGACGTCACGTTGCCCTTCGCGGCACGCCCACGCATCCAACGAACCGCGAGATCACTGATAGGGACGGAAGCGCGTGGACCTGTTCGAGTACCAGGCGAGGGACCTCTTCGCCAAGCACGGTGTACCGGTGCTGGCCGGTGAAGTCATCGACACGCCTGAGGCGGCGCGCGAGATCACCGAGCGGCTGGGCGGCAAGTCGGTCGTCAAGGCCCAGGTGAAGGTCGGTGGTCGCGGCAAGGCCGGCGGCGTGAAGCTGGCCGCCACCCCGGACGAGGCCGTCGCCCGCGCGACGGACATCCTCGGCATGGACATCAAGGGCCACACGGTCCACAAGGTGATGATCGCCGAGACCGCTCCGGAGATCGTCGAGGAGTACTACGTCTCCTTCCTCCTCGACCGCGCCAACCGCACCTTCCTCTCCATCGCCTCCGTCGAGGGCGGCATGGAGATCGAGGAGGTCGCGGCCACCCGCCCCGAGGCCGTCGCCAAGATCGCGATCGACGCCATCGACGGTGTGGACGAGGCCAAGGCCCGCGAGATCGTCGAGGCCGCCAAGTTCCCGGCCGAGGTCGCCGACCAGGTCGTGAACGTCCTCGTCAAGCTGTGGGAGGTCTTCGTCAAGGAGGACGCCCTCCTGGTCGAGGTGAACCCGCTGGCCAAGGTCGTCTCCGGTGACGTCATCGCCCTCGACGGCAAGGTGTCCCTGGACGACAACGCCGAGTTCCGCCACCCCGAGTTCGAGGAGCTCCAGGACAAGGCCGCGGCCAACCCGCTCGAGGCCGCCGCCAAGGAGAAGAACCTCAACTACGTCAAGCTCGACGGCGAGGTCGGCATCATCGGCAACGGCGCGGGTCTCGTCATGAGCACCCTGGACGTCGTCGCCTACGCCGGTGAGGCCCACAAGGGCGTCAAGCCCGCCAACTTCCTCGACATCGGCGGCGGCGCCTCCGCCGAGGTCATGGCGAACGGCCTGGAGATCATCCTGGGCGACCCGGACGTCAAGTCCGTCTTCGTCAACGTCTTCGGTGGCATCACCGCGTGCGACGCCGTGGCCAACGGCATCGTGCAGGCCCTGGAGCTGCTCAAGAGCAAGGGCGAAGAGGTCAACAAGCCGCTGGTCGTGCGCCTCGACGGCAACAACGCCGAGCTGGGTCGCAAGATCCTGACGGACGCGAACCACCCGCTCGTTCAGCAGGTGGACACCATGGACGGCGCGGCCGACAAGGCCGCCGAGCTGGCTGCTGCCGCGAAGTAAGGGACGAGGTCACAGAACACCATGGCTATCTTCCTCACCAAGGAATCCAAGGTCATCGTCCAGGGCATGACCGGCTCCGAGGGCCAGAAGCACACCCGGCGCATGCTGGCCTCCGGCACCAACATCGTCGGCGGCGTGAACCCGCGCAAGGCGGGCACCAGCGTCGACTTCGACGGCACCGAGGTACCGGTCTTCGGCAGCGTCAAGGAGGCCATCGAGAAGACCGGCGCCGACGCCACGGTCATCTTCGTCCCGGAGAAGTTCACCAAGGACGCGGTCATCGAGGCCATCGACGCCGAGATCCCGCTCGCGGTCGTCATCACCGAGGGCATCGCGGTGCACGACACGGCCGCCTTCTGGGCGTACGCCGGCAAGAAGGGCAACAAGACCCGCATCATCGGCCCGAACTGCCCCGGCCTGATCACCCCCGGCCAGTCGAACGCCGGCATCATCCCGGCCGACATCACCAAGCCGGGCCGCATCGGCCTGGTCTCGAAGTCCGGCACGCTGACGTACCAGATGATGTACGAGCTGCGGGACATCGGCTTCTCGACCTGCGTCGGCATCGGCGGTGACCCGATCATCGGCACCACCCACATCGACGCCCTGAAGGCCTTCCAGGACGACCCCGACACCGACCTGATCGTCATGATCGGCGAGATCGGCGGCGACGCCGAGGAGCGGGCCGCGGCCTTCATCAAGGAGAACGTGACCAAGCCGGTCGTCGGCTACGTCGCCGGCTTCACCGCGCCCGAGGGCAAGACCATGGGCCACGCCGGCGCCATCGTCTCCGGCTCCTCCGGCACGGCCCAGGCCAAGAAGGAGGCCCTCGAGGCCGCCGGCGTCAAGGTCGGCAAGACGCCGACCGAGACGGCGAAGCTGGCGCGGGAGATCCTCGCGGGCTGAGCCCCGCACGGCTCCGCACGGCGCGGGCGGGCCCGTCCCCTGAAGGGGACGGGCCCGCCCGCGTTCCGCGCCCCGGCGCGGAGTCTCACCGCGGCTGCGGTGCCAGCCGTTCCGGCCCGTGCAGCAGCTCCTCCCGGAGCTTGGAGCGCAGTTCCCGCTGATCCTCCGACAGGGGACCGGGAGCCACCCGCGGCGGCACCCCCCGGACCGTCTCACCCGGTGGCACCGGCGGCTCGTAGCCGGCGGGGGCGGTGCTCAGGGCGAGTGCCGTGGCGCCGATCAGGGCGACCGTGAAGGCGATGGCGGACCGGGTCCAGAAGCGGGCCCGGCGCTCGCTGCCGTCGCGCACCGCCGGCGCTCTGGCCGCCCGCAGCCCTCCGACGGAGGCCAGTTCGGCCAGCCGCTGGTGCAACACCCGCGGATCCGACAGTTCCGGCAGCCGGCCGGCGACGGTCTCGCGCGCGTGCAGCAGCCGGCCGGCGGTCGCCGGGGTGCTGGCCTCCGTCTCCGCGGCCGTGTCGGGCAGGTCGAGGCCGATCCCGTCGTACAGCAGGAGCGTGCGGCGGTACGACGGCGGGAGCTGCAGCAGGACCTCCAGCAGGGCCCGGTCGGAGGCGTCGGAGAGCGGTGGTTCGGGATGCCGGTAGCGGGGGCGGAACCGGTGCCAGGGGGAGAGCGCCCACTCGTGCGCCGCCGCGCGTACCCAGCCGGCCGGGTACGGGTCGCGGGCCACCTCGGGCCAGCGCTCCCAGGCCCGTTGGAACGCCCGCTCCACGGACTCGCGCGCCAGGTCGCGACGGCCGGTCAGCAGGTACGTCTGCCGGACGAGGACGGGGGCGCAGAACGCGTACAGCGCGTCGAAGGCCTGAGCGGGCGTCAGGCGGGGTGCCGGGTCGGGGAGGTCCTGCTCCTCGAGCGGGACCGGTGTGGGGGCCCTCGGCGAGGACGGCGGGGGCGCCTGTGTGAACGCCGACGGTTCCGGCGCCACCGGACCGTGACGTCCGCCGGGTGCCGGCTCCTTCAGACGCACCGTCACCACGGCCGCGTCCGGTTCCCCCCGGCGCCCGGCCGGGGCGGACTCCTGCACCCCGGTGTGCGCCGCGGACTCCGCCAAGGTGGCCAACAGCTTCGCGTACGCCTCCCGCCTCCGGCCGCGCGGTACGGCCCGGCCGGACTCCCAGGACCGCACCGTCGTGGTGCTGACGCCCACGCGTGCGGCGAGCTGAGCGGGCGTCAGTGCGCCCGCCTCGCGCAGGCGTCGGCGTTCCTCGGGCGGGGGGAGGGGGGTGGGCCTCCGCGTCACTGGTCACCCCTCCGTACAGAAAAGAACATAAACGTATATTGGGCGACACAACGATGCTTCGCCTGTTACACCGGAGAAGCGCGTGTCGTTGGGAGCATGGCGGGCGTGATCCAGACGACCGCCCGCCGATCGACGCCGGCCCCCCTGCTCACCCGGGTGCGCGACCGCTCGCCCGGACTGGCCGCCGGTCTCCTCGGCGGTGCCCTCGCGGCCGGGCTGGGGCTCGCGGCGTTCGCCATGCTCGTGATCCTGCTGTGGATCAGTTCGCCCTACCCCGACAGCGGGGCGGGCGGCGCGCTGCACATCGCGGCGGCGCTGTGGCTGCTGGCGCACGGCGCCGAACTGGTCCGCACCGACACGCTCTCCGGCGTCCCCGCGCCCCTGGGCGTCCCGCCGCTGCTGCTCCTCGCGCTGCCGGTGTGGCTGCTGCACCGGGCGGCCCGCGACGCCGCGGACGCGGTCGGCGGCGCCCCGCTCGTCCCCGGCCGGACCGCGTGGGCGGGCGTCGTCCTCGGCTACCTCGCCGTCGGCGCGCCCGCCGCGCTCTACGCCGCGGGCGGTGTGCTGCGGCCGGCGTGGGCGTCGGCCGGGGTGTGCGTGCCGCTGGTCGCCGTGACGGCCGCCGGGGCGGGGGTGTGGACGGCGTACGGCCGCCCGAGCGGGCCGCTGGAGCGGGCGCTGGGCAGGGTGCTGCCGAGGGGGGTACGCCATCTGGTCCTCGGTCCGGACGGCCGCCCCGGGGTCGCGGCGCGGGCGGCGGGGGCCGGTGCGGCGGTCCTGGTCGGGGGCGGAGCCCTGCTGGTGGTGGCCTCGCTGGGCTGGCACGGCGGGGAGACCCAGCGGGCCTTCCTCCGGCTCACGGAGGGCTGGTCGGGGCGGCTGGCGGTGCTGCTGCTCGGCGTCACGCTGGTGCCGAACGCCGCGGTGTGGGCGGCGGCGTACGCCCTCGGCCCCGGTTTCCTCCTCGGCACCGGCACCCTCGTGACCCCGTTCTCCTCCGCGCCGGCCCCGCTGCTGCCGCCGTTCCCGCTGCTCGCGGCGGTACCGGACGCGGGGGCGGGGACACCGGTGAACTGGGCGGCCGGGGCGGTGCCGGTGCTGGCCGGAGCGGTGACGGGGTGGTGCGTGGGGCGGGGCGCCACGGTGGGCGGAGGGAGCGGGAGACCGGGGGGCGCACGACCCGGGCGGGCGTCAGCCGGGCCCTGGGCACGCGGCCGGACCGCCGGCGCGGCGGCACTGGCGGCCGTGCTGTGCGCGGCCCTGCTGACGGTGCTCGCGGCGCTCGCGGGCGGACCGCTGGGGGTGGCCGTGCTCTCCCGGTTCGGGCCGGTGTGGTGGCAGGTGGGGGGCGCGACGCTGGTCTGGATCGGCCTGGTGGCGGTCGTGACGGCCCTGGCGGTACGGGACTGGCGGTGCCGCACGCCGCGCGGCGAGCGGTCGGGACGGGAAGGACGGGCGGGGCGGGTCGGCAGGCCGCGGGGGGAGCAACCGCACAGGGGCGGGCCGAAGGACGGCGGCCCCCCGGGCGCCACGGACGGCCGACGGCTCCGGGTGTTCCGGCACCCGGCTCGGGCCGTGGGCGCCCGTCCGGCACGAGCCGCGAAGGAGCGGTCGGCCACGACCGGGGACCGCTACCGTCCGTGACCGGGACCGACTACGACGCGGCGCCCCGCTGCCGCGCCCGCACCCGACCGCGCCCGGTCGCCGACGCCGTGCCCGGGCGCGCCCGGAGGCCCGCGGCGTTGCTGTGCCCGCCCGGGCCCGGCCGCCGCCGCCGTGCCCGGCCGCGTCCGGATGCCGGTGCCACGACCGCGGACGATCGCGTTCCATGCCGCCGCCGTGCCCGGCCGCGTCCGGCCGCCTGTGCCGTGGCCGGGCGCCGCGGTGTGACCGCGGGCGTCAGTCGGTCGTGCCCAGGAGGTCGCGCAGTTGCTCCGGCAGGAGGTCGCTGCAGGACTGTCTGGCCTCCTTGGTGAGCGCGTCGCTGGTGCACGTGTAGTAGTCGCGGTAGACCAGCTGGGCCGTGAAGGACGCGGCGACCAGGGCGAGGGCCAGGGAGGCCGTCACCAGGCCGCTCACCGCGGCCGTGGTCTGCGGGCGGCCCGTCGGCCGGGGCGCCGCGGAGTCCGGGTCGGGCGTGCGCGGCTTGGCGCGCAGGGCGTTGATGCTCCAGTACAGGGCGAACGCGCCCAGCAGCAGCGCGACGTAGGGCCAGCTGAAGAGGGCGAAGAAGAAGGCCCACATGCCGGCCAGCAGGGCGTAGCGCGCCCGGCGCTGGGCCGGGTCCGTGGGGTCCCAGCGCGGGCCGCCGAGGCCCTGGGAGCCGCCGGGGCCCTCGGAACCGCGCGGGCGCTCGCCGAAACCGCCGGGGGAGCGGCCGGGCTGCCGGTCGCTCCAGTTGCGGCCCCAGGGGGAGCGGCCGCCGTCTCCCCGGGAACCGTCACCGCCCTCGCCGCCGGACGGGTGCCGCGGCTGCCAGGGCCGGTCGGGAGTGCCCTCCGGCGGCGGTGCGAACGGATTGTCGTCCTGGGAGGACCGGGGGTCCTGCGGAGCCTGGGAGTCACGGCGCCGGTCGTCGCCACCGCCCTCGCCCTGGGGCGCGTCGGGCCGCGAGGAGGGGCGCTCCCGCAGCAGCACGGCACCCCGCTCCCCTCCCCGGGCCGACTGCTGGGGGAACGTGAGGAATCGCAGGCTGCGGTCCGACATCAAGTGAGCGTCTTCCCCTTAATGAAGCACGGCGTGGTCCGGCGCTACCGCCTCGCACGACGTATCGACTACGACTGAGCTGGTTGAGCCGACGCGTTCCCGTCAGCTCTGGAGCCCGGGTCCGTCATCGTGGGAACGCCCGGCGCACAGGTGGCGTTCCCGGCACCCCGGACGTTCCCGAACCGGCTCCTCCCAGACGCTACCTCCCGGCCGTGCCCCCGTCCCGCGGGGGCCGCCCGGTGTGCCGGTATCGTTGCTGACGGTCGGCCGCTTCGTAGGCTTCCCCGTATCAGGGGGCGCGAAGCATTCGTATGAATGTACAAAGCGCTGTGCCGCCGACCGTACAGACGCTCCCCGAGAAAGGGCCCCACCGTGGCCGCCAAGCCCGTGGCCGAGCGCGCCAGGCGTCTCGTCGTGCTGGTCTCCGGATCCGGCACCAATCTGCAGGCGCTCCTCGACGAGATCGCCGCCACCGGCGCCGAGGCGTACGGAGCCGAGGTCGTGGCCGTCGGCGCCGACCGCGAGGGCATCGAGGGGCTGGCCCGCGCCGAGCGCGCCGGACTGCCGACCTTCGTCCGCAGGGTCAAGGACTACGCGACCCGTGAGGAGTGGGACGCCGCGCTCGCCGAGGCCGTGGCCGCCCACGAGCCGGACCTCGTGGTGTCCGCCGGGTTCATGAAGATCGTGGGGAAGGAGTTCCTCGCGCGCTTCGGCGGGCGGTTCGTCAACACCCACCCCGCCCTGCTGCCCAGTTTCCCCGGGGCCCACGGCGTGCGGGACGCGCTCGCGTACGGCGCCAAGGTCACCGGTTGCACCGTCCACTTCGTCGACGACGGCGTCGACACCGGGCCGATCATCGCGCAGGGCGTGGTGGAGGTCCGGGACGAGGACGACGAGAGCGCTCTGCACGAGCGCATCAAGGAAGTCGAGCGAAGGCTGCTCGTCGAGGTCGTGGGGCTCCTCGCCCGCAACGGCTATCGCATTGAGGGACGAAAGGTAGTTATCCAGTGACCGCCGAGAGCAACAAGCGGGCCGTCCGACGGGCGCTCGTCAGCGTCTACGACAAGACCGGCCTCGAGGACCTCGCGCGCGGCCTGCACGAGGCCGGCGTGGAGCTCGTCTCCACCGGGTCCACCGCCGCGAAGATCGCCGCCGCCGGCGTCCCGGTCACCAAGGTCGAGGAGCTCACCGGCTTCCCCGAGTGCCTGGACGGCCGGGTCAAGACCCTGCACCCGAAGGTCCACGCCGGCATCCTCGCCGACCTGCGCCTGGAGGACCACCGGCGGCAGCTGGCCGAGCTGGGCGTGGAGCCCTTCGACCTGGTCGTGGTCAACCTCTACCCGTTCGAGCAGACCGTCGCCTCCGGCGCCTCGCCCGACGAGTGCGTCGAGCAGATCGACATCGGCGGCCCCTCCATGGTCCGCGCCGCCGCCAAGAACCACCCGTCCGTCGCCGTGGTCACCAGCCCGGCCCGGTACGCGGACGTGCTGGCCGCCGTCCGCGACGGCGGCTTCGACCTCGCCGCCCGCAAGCGGCTCGCCGCCGAGGCGTTCCGCCACACCGCCGAGTACGACGTGGCGGTCGCCGGCTGGTTCGCCGGGGACTACGCCGGTGACGGCGAGGAGTTCCCGGAGTTCATCGGGGTGACGTACCGGCGCGAGAACGTCCTGCGCTACGGCGAGAACCCGCACCAGCCCGCCGCGCTGTACACGGGCGGCTGCGGCGGCCTGGCCGAGGCGGAGCAGCTGCACGGCAAGGAGATGTCGTACAACAACTACGTCGACACGGACGCCGCCCGCCGTGCCGCGTACGACCACGACGAGCCGTGCGTCGCGATCATCAAGCACGCCAACCCGTGCGGCATCGCGGTCGGCGCGGACGTCGCCGAGGCGCACCGCAAGGCGCACGCCTGCGACCCGGTCTCCGCGTACGGCGGCGTGATCGCGGTCAACCGCCCGGTCTCCAGGGAGATGGCCGAGCAGGTCGCGGAGATCTTCACCGAGGTCATCGTGGCGCCGGACTACGAGGAGGGCGCCGTCGAAGCCCTCACCAAGAAGAAGAACATCCGCGTGCTGCGCTGCCCCGAGGCCCCGCAGGCGCCCGCCGAGTTCCGCCCGATCGACGGCGGCGGCCTGGCCCAGGTCAAGGACGTCTTCCAGGCCGAGGGCGACGACCCGGCGAACTGGACGCTGGCGACCGGCGAGGCGCTGGGCGAGGCGGAGCTGGCCGAGCTGGCGTTCGCCTGGAAGGCCTGCCGCGCGGTGAAGTCCAACGCCATCCTGCTCGCCAAGGACGGTGCCTCGGTCGGCGTCGGCATGGGCCAGGTCAACCGCGTCGACTCCGCGAAGCTCGCGGTGGAGCGCGCGGGCGCCGAGCGCGCGCAGGGGGCGTACGCCGCATCCGACGCGTTCTTCCCCTTCCCCGACGGCCTGGAGATCCTCACCGGGGCCGGCGTGAAGGCCGTGGTCCAGCCCGGCGGTTCGGTCCGCGACGAGCTGGTCGTCGAGGCCGCGAAGAAGGCCGGCGTCACGATGTACTTCACCGGGACGCGCCACTTCTTCCACTGACGGTTCGTCAGGACGCCCGTTCGTCCGCCCGGGCGGACGGGCGGAACCCCTGGCCGTCCACCTCGTACCGGACGCCCTCCGGGAAGCACCGCCGCTCCTCGGACGTACCGTCGACGCCCCCCTCGGCCGCCGCGCCCCGGCGATTAGGCTGCTCCGGCACCCCGCCGAGCGGAGGGAGATCTCCCCGATGGCCGAAACGGCCCCCGCAGCCGACCCGTGGCCCGGATACTTCGCCGACCGGGGCCACCCGGGAGCCCGCCGCATCGGCGCCGGCGCCGAGGGCGTCGTCTACGGACTGGGCGGCGGCCGTGTCGCCAAGGTGTGGACCGGCCGGCCGCCGACCGAGCTCACCCGCCGGGTGTACGCGGACATCGCACGCCACCGACCGCCCTTCGCCACCCCGGAGGTCTTCGAGGTCCAGGAGCACGAGGGCGTGGTGGTGACGTACGAGCGCGAGTTGCCCGGCGTCCCGCTGCGGGGTGACTCCGCGCACGAGGACTACGAGCGCGAGCTGCCCGTCCGGCACAGGAACGCGCTGCTCGTCGTCCTGCGGGGCCTCGCCTCGGTGCCGGGCACGGACGCGATGCGCCGGCTGACCGTCCAGGGCGACGACCGCCCGCTGTGGCAGGGCCACGACCGCTTCCAGGACGCGCTCGCGGCCCTGGTCGCCCGGGCCGCGGCCCGGCACGGCGCCGCCCTCGCCGCGCACGTGCCGGACTTCGGCGCGGGGGTCGAACGCACCCTGAACGCGCTGCGGTCGCTTCCCGACGCCCCGGTCACGGTGATCCACGGCGACCTCGTCCCGCCCAACATCCACACCGACGCCGCCGGCCGCCCCGTCGCCGTGCTCGACTTCGGCTTCTGCACGACCGCGGGCGACCCGGCCTTCGAGGCGGCCGTCACCGCGGCCGTCTGGGACATGTACGGTCCGCACGCCGAGGAGCACGCCGCGGAACTCACCCGGTTCTTCGCGCGGGAACTCGGCTACGCGCCCGCCGCCCTCACCGCCTACCAGGCCGCGTACGCCCTCGTCACCTACGACCTCTTCGGCATGGCCGACGACGACGGGCACTTTCGGTGGTGCGCCCGGCACCTGCGCCGCAACACCGTGTTCAGCGCCCGGGTGCCGTGAGGGGGAGTCCGCGCCGCGCCACGGGCGGGTCGCCCGGACGACGTCCGGGCTCTCCGCGCGGACGGGGTCCTGCGGGGCCTGACGGCCGGCGGGGTCACTCCTCGCCGGGAGGCGCGTACTCCTCGAGGTGGTGCGCGGCGCGGGCGGCGTGATCGCGGTACTCCGGGGAACACCGCCCGCGTCGTCCACCTCGCGGTACGACGTCCGGTGGGCGGCGGCGAGCAGGACCCGGTGGTCGCCCGGGAGGCCGGAGTCCAGGCGCGGTGCGATCCAGCACAGGCAGCGGCCCACCGCGGGAACGGACCCGGCGGGCGGGAACGGCGGTCCGGGGACGGTCTCCCCGGGGGCGCCGTCCTCGTTCATCCACCAGCGCGGCACCCTCGGGGTCCAGCGGGCGATGCCGCACTCGTCCTTCACCGGGCCGGCGAGGTCCGGGGCGAAGTCGGCGAGGCGGGCTTAGCCGTCCGCCGTCAGCAGTACGTTGGCCGGTTTCAGGTCGCCGTGCACCCAGCCCGCGCGGTGCGGCTGGGCCGGCCTCTCGCAGGTCCGCGCGAGCAGCACCGGGCCCGCGTCGGGCCGGGGAGGCGGTGAGCGGGGCGGACAGGGAGCCCTCCGCCTTCTCCAGGACGAGCACGGTGGCGCCGTCCGGCGCGGGGTGCCCGTGCCGGTGGGCGGGAACTTCGGGGCGCCCCCCGGGCGGGTCCGCCGGGTCCCCGGTGCGCCGGGCGGCGTGGACGCTGCCGAAGGCGCCGGTGGCGATCGGCTCGCGCACCTCCCACACGCCCACCCGGTACCCCTCGGGCACCGGCACGGCGTACGCCCCGGTCACCGGGCCGCCCACCGGACGCAGGTGCGGCGTCCACCGGAGGCGGCCCGGAGCAGGGCACGGCGTTCCGCGTCCTCCGTGGCCGGCGGAGGCACGGCGATGGTGCTGGACAAGGCGCGTCTCCCCCCTGCTCCGACGGCTGCCCGTCCGCCGGACCAGGGCGACGCACCAGGGCCGTGTCTCCCTCGTCCGGGTGAGACACGGCCCTGCGGGGTGAGGGGCGGGAGCGGGGCCCGCGGCCGGAACCGGCCCGGTCCGGCTCAGTACCGCGGGCGGTTGAACCAGTACCCGCCGTTCTTGTTGGCGCAGAACACGATGATCAGGATGCCGAGCACCAGGCTGACCAACGCGAATATGTTGGCGCCGAGCAGGCTGAGCACGCTGAACAGCGTGACCAGCGAGGCGTAGACGATCGCGGAGACGCGCACGCCGCCGCGGCCCGTGGCGAACTTGGCGGCTGTGAAGATCGCCCAGAACGCGAACGCCAGCACGATCACACCGAACACGATCATGACGCCCGCGCCGATGCTGGCGACGGTGTCCGCGTCCTCCGAGGAGATGCTCGGGTCGGAGGAGACCATGTCCTCGAAGTAGTCCGCGAACCAGGCGCTGGCGATCACCATCAGCACGCCGCCGAGCGCCTGGAAGCCGCCGAGCACGAACAGCATCACGCGCGCGGCCTTGACGCTGCCGGGCATGACCGCCGGGGCGGCGGGGTGGCCGTAGGACTGGAGCGGCGGGGCGGAGGGGTAGCCGTAACCGGGCTGACCGGGCTGACCGGGCTGCTGCGGATAGCCGTAACCGGGCGGCTGACCCTGAGGGGCGCCGTAGGGGTTGTTCGGGTCGCCGAAACTCATGGCGGTTCTTCCTCCGTGTGTCATTCACGTGCGGGGACGGCGCGAGGCGCGGCGCGGAGGAAGTTCTACAGATGCGGTCCGTCCCCCCGGTTCTGCCCGCGGCACTGTGCGACTCAATCGTTCTTGACCGGTCTCTTCCTTGTCCAGCCGCATTCCATATGTGTTGTGCAAGTGCAACATCACTGATCTTGGTCGGAAACGAGCGATACGTGACCGGGACGAGGTCGGGGACGCCGCGGCCGCCCGTCATGCGGGCGGATTGGAACCAGGGGCCGGTCATCCGCGAGGATGGGGACCATGACCGCCCAGATTCTCGATGGCAAGGCCACCGCAGCCGAGATCAAGTCCGATCTGACCGCCCGCGTGGCGGCGCTGAAGGAGAAGGGCGTCACGCCCGGCCTCGGCACGATCCTCGTCGGGGACGACCCCGGCAGCCAGAAGTACGTCGCCGGGAAGCACCGGGACTGCGCCCAGGTCGGCATCGCCTCCATCCAGCGCGAGCTGCCGGCCACGGCCACGCAGGAGGAGATCGAGGCGGTCGTCCGCGAGCTGAACGAGGACCCGGCGTGCACCGGTTACATCGTCCAGCTGCCGCTTCCCAGGGGCATCGACGAGAACCGCGTCCTCGAGCTGATGGACCCGGCCAAGGACGCCGACGGCCTCCACCCGATGAACCTCGGCCGCCTCGTCCTGAACGAGCCGGCACCGCTGCCCTGCACCCCCAACGGCGTCCTCACCCTGCTGCGCCGCCACGGCGTCGAGATCAAGGGCGCCGAGGTCGTGGTCGTCGGCCGCGGCGTGACCATCGGCCGGCCGATGCCGCTGCTGCTGACCCGCCGCAGCGAGAACGCCACCGTGACCCAGTGCCACACCGGCACCCGCGACCTGTCGGCCCACCTCAAGCGCGCGGACATCATCGTGGCCGCCGCCGGTTCCGCCCACCTCATCCGCGCCGAGGACGTCAAGCCCGGCGCGGCCGTCCTCGACGTCGGCGTCTCCCGCAGCGCCGAGGGCAAGATCGTGGGCGACGTGCACCCGGACGTGGCCGAGGTGGCCGGCTGGATCTCCCCGAACCCCGGCGGCGTCGGCCCGATGACCCGGGCCCAGTTGCTGGTCAACGTGGTCGAGGCGGCGGAGCGCAGTGTCGGCTGAGCAGCACGGACGGGGCGCCCCGGACACGGCCGAGCGGGACGAGGAGATCACCGTCCGCGACCCGGTCAGCGCGCCGGACGCCGAGGGCCGGCCGCGCCGCACCACCCGCCGGTTCCCGCTGTTCACGCGGGACACCGCGCGCCCCGAGGGCGGTGGCCGGGCCGCTCCCGGTGACGCCCCCGCGCCCGCCCGCCAGTGGCCGATCCTCGCCGTGCTGCTCACGGTCGGGCTGGGACTGCTGCTGACCGCGCTCGACCTGTTCCGGCTCGGCACGCTGCTGATCGGCGTGGCGCTGCTGGCCGGGGCCGTGCTGCGGTGGCTGGTGCCGGACGTCGGCATGCTCGCGGTGCGCTCCCGCTTCACGGACATCGTCACGTACGGCGTGCTGGGCCTGGTGATCGTGCTGCTGGCGCTGATGGTGCAGCCGAATCCGGTGCTGGAGATCCCGTTCCTGCAGGACATGCTGCACTTCACGGTCGACGGTTAGCCGGAGGGCGGATCACCGCGTACGGCGGCCCGTCCTCACCCCCGTGAGAGGACGGGCCGCCGCCGGGAACAACCTTCCTGCACGGCGAAGCGCCTGTTCAACGGCTGTCCGGCCGCTGTGGCACGGAAGTGACCGTTCCGCTACGCGCCCCGGAATCCCCTGACCGCTCCGGGAACTTCTCCTCCGTGGGCATCGTGTGTCGGTGTCTTGACAAGTTCGCGCAACTGCGTACAAGTGGTGGGACGGTGGGGCTAGCGTGGGCGATCGGGACGGTCCGGGACGTCCCGAGCGCCGGGGAGGGCTCGCACCGTCCGTGCGACGGGCTTGTGCCGGGTTCCGTTCGGTCGAGGGGGTGACCGGTGGGACACTGGACCGCAAGCGAGTGCGAGCGGGCGTGCGACGGCGCACGCCCGCGGCCTGATGCTCCCGTGCGCCCCCACCCCGGGAACTGAGATCCTGGCTGGCGGCATCCCTGTGGGTAGCCAGAACGGGACTCGGCAGAGGGCACCATGCGCGAGGGAAACACCAGCACGAACCGGGGGGAAGAGGGGGGAAGCAATGCCTCGTTGGAAGGCCTTGCCGGATGAACTCGATCCGCAGATCAGGGAGTTCACGAGCCAGCTCAGGCGGGTGGTGGACCGCAGCGGCCTGAGCGTCGCGTCGGTCGCCGACCGCACGGGCTACAGCAAGACGTCCTGGGAGCGTTACCTGAACGGCCGGCTGCTCGCGCCCAAGCGCGCGATCGTGGCCCTGGCCGAGGTCACCGGGACCAACCCGATGCACCTCACCACCATGTGGGAGCTCGCCGAGCGCGCCTGGAGCCGCTCGGAGATGCGTCACGACATGACGATGGAGGCGATCCGGATCTCGCAGGCGCGCGCCGCGCTCAGCGAGCTCGCCGGTCCCTCGACGGGCGCGGGCGGCAAGACGCGCAAGGGCGGCGCAGCGGTCCGGCCGGGGGTCGCGGGACCGGCCGGGGTCTCCCCGACCGTGCCGCCGCAGCCGACCGCCGCCGACGTCCGCGACGCCTCCGGCGGTGTCCGGGAGGGCGCCGGGCGGGACGGCTCGTCCGGAGCGGGCTCGTGGGGCGTCGACGGACGCGCCGGGTCGCCGCAGCCGGGCCGCCGCGGCCCCGGCGCCGCGACGGCGCCCGCCGGGCACGGGCGGACGGCGGGAGCGCAGGGCGCACCGCCCCGGGGCACGGGCGGCCGCGGCCGCTCCGGCGCCTCCGGCGGCAGGCGCCGCATGTCGACGTTCATCGCCGGCGCCGTGGGAGCGCTGGTGGTGGTCGCCGCCGCGCTCTACGTCACCGGGACCGAGGGCGACAAGAAGGGGGACGCCGCCACGTCCCCGTCGCCCACCGCCACCACCGACGCGAACCTGCCCCCCGGCGTGAAGTGCAGCGGCGACAGCTGCGCGGGCAAGGACGCCGAGGCCATGGGGTGCAGCGGTGACCTCGTGACCACCGCCGGGACCGCGACCGTCGGCGCCACCACCGTGGAGGTCCGCTACAGCGAGACCTGCGGCGCGGCGTGGGGGCGCATCACCCAGGCCGCGCAGGGCGACAAGGTCGAGATCACCGCGGGCAAGGCGAAGCAGTCCGACACCATCGCCGCGGCCGGTGACACGGTCACGTACACCATGATGGTGGCGGTCGAGAACGCGACCCAGGCGAAGGCCTGCGCGGTGCTCGCCTCCGGCGAGGAGGGCTGCACGGAGTGATCCGCACGAAGTGACGCGGACCGGACGGACGAACGGAACGCTCACCCGGTCGGGGGAGCGTGTTCCGTCATCTCGCGGGGTTCTCCGGCGGAATGTGTGGGGAATTCGTGACGAGTAGGTATGACCCGATGAAAGTCGGGCACGCGGAACGTACCCCCACGGGAGTCCGGCGCGATCGGTCCCCGACGGCGGCCGCCTCAGTCCCCTGCCTCTCCCGGACGGGCGGCCGCCTTTCCGCGTCCGGAGCGCGTCCGTCCGCGTCGCGTGCCGGGAGGGCGCTCTGTGGGGCGGGCCACAGGGAGCCCTGCCGTCCACGATCGGGGATGCCGCGATAGCCTGGCCGGTGGATCTCTCTTGACGCCAAGAGATCGATCATTCGTACCCGTGATCGATCATCGCGGCGGACGGCGCCGGACCACCGTTCCGGCGACCGGTCACCGCGAACCGGTCTCGGGGGTCCCACACCCCGGGGCAGGGACCGCCCCACCGCCAGCTGTCATACGGAGAACGCCATGACCCGCACTCCCGTGAACGTCACCGTCACCGGCGCGGCCGGCCAGATCGGTTACGCCCTGCTCTTCCGCATCGCCTCCGGCCAGCTGCTCGGCGCGGACGTGCCGGTCAAGCTGCGCCTGCTGGAGATCACCCCGGCGCTGAAGGCCGCCGAGGGCACGGCCATGGAGCTGGACGACTGCGCGTTCCCGCTCCTGCAGGGCATCGACATCACGGACGACCCGAACGTGGCCTTCGACGGCGCCAACGTCGCCCTCCTCGTCGGCGCCCGCCCGCGGACCAAGGGCATGGAGCGCGGTGACCTCCTCGAGGCCAACGGCGGCATCTTCAAGCCGCAGGGCCAGGCCATCAACGCCCACGCCGCGGACGACATCCGCGTCCTGGTCGTCGGCAACCCGGCCAACACCAACGCGCTGATCGCCCAGGCCGCAGCACCGGACGTCCCGGCCGAGCGGTTCACCGCCATGACCCGCCTGGACCACAACCGCGCGCTGACCCAGCTGGCGAAGAAGACCGGCGTCCCGGTCTCCGAGATCAAGAAGCTGACGATCTGGGGCAACCACTCCGCCACCCAGTACCCGGACATCTTCCACGCCACCGTCGCCGGCAAGAACGCCGCCGAGGTCGTCAACGACGAGAAGTGGCTGGCCGAGGACTTCATCCCGACCGTCGCCAAGCGCGGTGCCGCCATCATCGAGGCCCGCGGCGCCTCGTCGGCCGCATCCGCCGCCAACGCCGCCATCGACCACATCTACTCCTGGGTCAACGGCACCCCGGAGGGCGACTGGGTCTCCATGGGCATCCCGTCCGACGGTTCCTACGGCGTCCCCGAGGGCCTCATCTCCTCCTTCCCGGTCACCGTGAAGGACGGCAAGTACGAGATCGTCCAGGGCCTGGAGATCAACGAGTTCTCCCGCGCCCGCATCGACGCCTCCGTCAAGGAGCTCGAGGAGGAGCGCGAGGCGGTCCGCGGCCTCGGCCTCATCTGATCCGACCCGCTCAGGGCCTCGGGCCCCGCACCGGTTCCGACCGGTGCGGGGCCCGAGGCTTTCGGCCCGGAGCACGGCCTCGGGAGCGGCGGGCCCGCACGTCGTCGAGCCGCGTGTCCGCCGGGCCGGAGCCGGAGCGAAGGCCAAAACTTGACGCATATCACATGATTAAGCTATTGACATTCTGATTTCCCGCGTTCCGCGCCATCCCCTATGCTGACGGGCCTTCAACTCGACGGTCACCACTGACCCACCCACACGGGGGATCGGCATGAGCACCGCATACGTGCCGCGGCAACAGCACCACACGGACGCCCCGGCGCCCCCGGAAGCGCCGCCCACCCCGCCGCACGCCAGCGAGGCCACCCGGCTGCTGTGCGCGGGGACCTACCAGGACGCGGAGTACCGGGACCTCGTCATCGAGCAGCTGTACCTCGACGAACAGCGCATCGTCGCCCCGTCGCCCGGTTTCGACGCGGCCCGCGTCCTCGCGCACGCGCTGCGGGCCCGGCGGCAGGAACTGCTGTGGTCCGCCGCCGTCATCGGGCTCTGGGCGGTGGGCCTGGCGGTCAGCGGATGGCTGCTGGGCCTTCTGGTGCCGGCCGGCCTGCTGCTCGCCCTCGCCCCCTGGCTCAGGGGCGGCGCCGAACAGCCGCCCCTCCACCGCCTCTTCGCCGCCTTCGTCGTGCGCTGGCAGGGGCGCCTCCTCTTCGCCGGCGTCCTGGTCCTCATGGTCGCCGCCGCGTTCGGGGCCGGCCCCGACGACGAGTCCGGTTCCGGCTCGTCGTACGGCTCCTACGACCCCTACGACTCGTACGGCTCCGGCTCGTCGGGCGCCGGGAGTTCGGGAGGCCCGGACTCCCCCGGCGGAGCGCTGCTGGAGTCGACCGAGCCGTGGCAGGCCTGGTTCGGGATCGGCGTGCTCGTGCTCATCGCGCTGTGCGCCGCCGCCCGGCGCGACCGGTTCGCCCGGGCGTTCGCCGCGGAGCTGTCCCCGAAGCGCTTCCCGGACCTCGCGAACGACCCCGCCGAGCAGGCCGCGGGGGAGCGCCTCTCCCGCCTGGTGCGGCGCGTCCGGCGGGAACAGCACGCCCCGCTGATCATGTACGACGAGGCCCGCCCGTTCTGCGGCGCGGGAACGCCGTGCGACACCTGGGTGCTCGCCGTCGAACTCCGGCCGGACGAGGGCGCCGAGCAGCAGCCGCTCGGCAACCGGGCGATCCTCGAACGGATCCGCCCCCTGCTCGAACAGCTGCGGGTGCCCGCCGAGCACGCGGGCCCCGCCGTGCGCGACCGGCTGCGCCGGCTCGAGATCGACGAGTGCGTGTTCCTCCCCGTCGAGGGACTGGCCGACCGTGACCACGCCCCCTACTCGGTCCAGGAGTTCGAGCAGCACCGGGCGCGGGCCGTCGAGGAGGGCGGCGAGAAGCGGCGGCACTTCCTGCGCATCCGGGTCGGCGGCTGGGACGAGGAACTGGTCGTCACGGTCTTCGTGCGCGTCCACACGCAGGGCCGCATGCTCATGCTGGAGGTCGCCCCGCACGTCCTGAACCCGGTGCGCGCCGAGTTCAGGGAGGCCGACCGCACCTCCCACCGGCTGCTCCACGACAACGTCCTCGGCAAGGCCGCCGGGGCCCTCGCCCTGGTGCCCGGCTCGGCGGGCCGCTCCCTGGCCGCCCTGGTCCGGGGCGGCGTCTTCGCGTGGCGGCTGCTGACCGGCGGGTACGCGGCCGCGCTGCCCGACGGTCCCGCCCTCTCCGTACGGGAACTGGCCGCGGCGGACGGCGGGTCCACGTTCCAGGAGATGGACGTCGCCCGCTACCTGCGGAGCATCCAGGACCGCATCGGACGCGGGGTGCGGCAGGCCCTGGCCGACGCCGGTTACGAGACCGGCGAGTTCGCGCAGAAGATCGTGAACATCAGCAACGGCGCCGTGCACATCGACCGGGTCGAGGGCTCGACCTTCGCCATCGGCGAGCACGCGAGCGCCTCCGGCGGTGCCGCACCGCGGAAGGGAGACCCCGACCATGGCACACGATGAGCCGGACGTCCGGATCGGCGACGTCTCGCACAGCACCTTCGCGATCGGCCGCCACGCGCGGGCCGAGGGCCACCACGGGGTCCCGGCGCAGCGCGACGCGGCCGCCGAGGAGCTGCTGAAGGCGGTGCGCGAACTGCGGGCGGATCTGTCCCGGGTGCGGCAGAGTGAACAGACGGCACGACTGGACGAGGCGCTCGCGGACACCGAGGACGAGATCAGCCGGACCGGCGCGGCCGGTGAGAGCCGCCTCCGGCGGGTGCGGGAGCTGCTCGCGGACGCCCAGGCCGTCACCGCGGTGCTCGCCTCGGCCGGGACCGTGGCGGGGCTGCTCGGCATGTGAGGCCGACGGGGACCGGGACGAGGGGGATGCGATGACCGGAGGACCGCGCTACTGGAACGAGGAGTCCCAGCGCTGGGAGGAGGGCGAGGAGACCGCGGCCGACGCGGGCACGGCACCCGCCGCCGTCGTGCCTCCGGCCGGTGCTTCCTCGGGTCCGGGCGGCGCCGTTCCGGACCCGGGCGGTGCTCGTCCGGGCCCGGTGGATGCCGTTCCGGGGCCGGACGGGACCGGAGCGGTCGCCTCGCCGACCGCGGTCGGGTCCGGTTCGGACGGCTCGCCGACCGCGGTCGGGCCTGCTTCGGGCGGCTCTCCGGCCGCGGGAGGAGCCGGTCCGGGAGCCCCGTCGGCTGCGGACGGAGGCGCGTCGGCCGCCTGGCCGCCCGCCGGCGGGTCCGGTCCCGGCGCTCCTCCGCCCGTCGGTGAGGCCCTCCCGGCCGCCCCCGTACGCCCGGTGCCCCCCGACGTCTCGCACTCCGCGCCGACCCTCACGGGGATCCAGTGGCCGGGGGCCGGGCCGGCGCCCGCGCAGCGGCCCTCGCCCGTCCCCTGGTCCGTCCCCGAGCCGCCCCACGGTCCCTCCCACCCGCCCGGCGTCCCGGTGCCCGCAGGGGCCGACCCGCGCGGGGCGGGCCGTCGGCGCGTCTGGTCCGTGGTGGGCGGGGCCACCGCCGTCGGGGTGATCGCGGGGCTCGTCCTGACCCTGGTGCTGAGGGACGGCGAGGACCCGGACGGCCGTGCGGACGACAAGGCGGCCTCGACGAGCGCGTCGCAGACACCCGGGCCGTCGGCCCCCGGCCCGCAGGGGCCCTCCACCCCGGGGTCCCCCGTCGAGAGGTCCCCCGCCGAGGGGGCCGCTCCGCCGTCCACCCCGACCGGCGGCCTCCCCGCCGGCCACGAGTCGTACGCCGACCCCGAGGGCTTCACCATCGCCCGCCCCACGGGGTGGACGCGCACCACCGTGCCCTCCAAGTACGGCATCGACGTGGTCCACTACCGCAGCCCGGACGGTGAGCGCCGGCTGCAGGTCTTCGAGGTGTCGGAGGCGACCCCCGGCGAGTCGCACGGGCTGTTCCTCTCCGACGCCGTCGCGAAGGCCCCGGGGTTCACGGAGCTCTCCCTGGAGAGCCTGGACGACGGCGACTTCACCGGCTCCCGGCTGGAGTACCTCGTCGACTCCATCGAGGGGGAGCCCGACGTCGGCACCTGGCACGTCGTCGACGAGCGCTTCGTGGCCGCCGACGGCAGGCTCTACGCCGTCGCCGCCTACGGAGCCGAGGCGGACGGCCGCGAGGACGAGCGCGAGTTGCTGCGGACGGCCCTCGGCCACTTCTGCCCGCCGTACACGACCTGCGGTACGGACGCGGGCATCGGCTGAGTCCGCGGGCACCGGCCGGGTCCGCGGTCCGGGCGGCTTCCGGCCCCGCGCGGCACCTGTGACTGACCGCTCACAGGGTGGGCGATTCCTCCCGATTCCTCCCCGCGTCCGGTGACACAGCGCACTTTCGGCCGTGGATCGCGCATGCCTTCGGGGCCCAAGGGCAGGAGCACCCGGTCCCATGGGCGACATCCGTGTGACTCATGGGCGCCGAACAGGAACGGAAGGCAAGTAACCGATCATGGCGGACAGTACGGAACTTCAGGCGCGCGACACCGTCCACGCGGGGGGCGAGTGGCGGGCGGCCGTCTCGGGGGCCACGCGCGAGATCCTCGACCCCGCGGACGCCCTGCCGTTCGCCGTCGTCGCCGAGGGCGACGAGAAGGACGCCGACCTCGCGGTGACCGCCGCCCGGCGCGCCTTCGACGAGGGCCCGTGGCCGCACACGCCCGTCGCCGAGCGGGCCGCGCTGCTGCGCCGCGTCGCCGAACTGCTCGTCCGGGACCGGGAGGAACTCGGCCTGCTGGAGAGCAGGGACGCGGGCAAGACCGTCGAGGAGGGGCGCGTCGACGTCGACTGCGTCGCCGACGCCTTCCGCTACTTCGCCGACCTGGTCGCCGCCGAGGCGCCCGGCCGGGTCGTCGACGCGGGCTCGCCCGACGTCCACAGCGTCGTCGTGCACGAGCCGGTCGGCGTCTGCACGCTGATCACCCCCTGGAACTACCCGCTCCTCCAGGCCAGTTGGAAGATCGCCCCGGCTCTCGCGGCGGGCAACACCTTCGTCGTCAAGCCCAGCGAGATCACCCCGCTGACCACCGTCGCGCTCATCGGGCTGCTCGTCGAGGCGGGGCTGCCCGCCGGGGTCGCCAACCTCGTCACCGGACCCGGCCACACCGTCGGCGCCCGGCTCGCCGAACACCCCGACGTCGACCTGGTCTCCTTCACCGGCGGGCTGGCCAGCGGCACCAAGGTCGCCCAGGCCGCCGCGCCGGGCGTGAAGAAGGTCGCCCTCGAACTCGGCGGCAAGAACCCCAACGTCGTGTTCGCCGACGCCTGCGCCACCGAGGAGGGCTTCGACACCGCCGTCGACCAGGCCCTCAACGCCGCCTTCATCCACAGCGGACAGGTCTGCTCGGCCGGTGCCCGGCTCATCGTCGAGGAGCCGGTCAGGGACCGCTTCGTCGCCGAACTCGCCCGCCGTGCCGAGCGGATCAGGCTCGGCCGGGGCACCGGGGAGGGCGTCGAGTGCGGACCGCTGGTCTCCGAGCAGCAGCGCGCGAAGGTCGAGGCGTACGTCGCCTCCGCGCTCGCCGAGGGCGCGGTGCTGCGCTGCGGCGGCAAGCGCCCCGAACCGTCGGACGTCCGCCCCCCGGAGGGCTACTTCTACGAGCCGACCGTCCTCGACCGCTGCCACCGCGGGATGCGGGTCGTGCGCGAGGAGGTCTTCGGGCCGGTGCTCACCGTCGAGACCTTCCGCACCGAGGACGAGGCCGTCGCCCTCGCCAACGACACCGAGTACGGGCTGGCCGGCGCGGTCTGGACCGCCGACGCGGGCCGCGCCCGCCGGGTGGCCGGACGGCTGCGCCACGGCACCGTGTGGATCAACGACTTCCACCCCTACCTCCCGCAGGCGGAGTGGGGCGGCTTCGGCAAGAGCGGAGTGGGCCGCGAGCTCGGCCCGGCCGGTCTCGCCGAGTACCGCGAGACCAAGCACGTCTACCAGAACCTGGCGCCGAAGCCGGTGCGCTGGTTCGCCGGCTGAGCCGCGACCGACGTACCGCTTCGGCGTCCTGCCGCGTCGTTCCGCCCGTCGTTCCGCCCGCCCTCCTGTCTCGTCCCGCTTCGAGGCTTCGCGTCGGGCGGCGACCCACCCACCCGTCCCGAGTCCCCGGAGGAGTACCACCCCCATGTCCGATCACACCCAGGAATTCGACTACGTCGTCATCGGCGGCGGAACCGCCGGTTCCGTCATCGCCTCCCGGCTGACCGAGAACCCGGACGTCACCGTCGCCGTCATCGAGGGCGGTCCCAGCGACGTCGGCCGCGACGACGTGCTGACCCTGCGCCGCTGGATGGGCCTGCTCGGCGGCGAGCTGGACTACGACTACCCCACCACCGAGCAGCCGCGCGGCAACTCGCACATCCGGCACAGCCGCGCCCGCGTCCTCGGCGGCTGCTCCTCGCACAACACGCTCATCGCGTTCAAGCCGCTGCCGTCCGACTGGGACGAGTGGGAGGCGGCCGGCGCCAAGGGCTGGGGCGCCGTGCAGATGGAGGCGTACTACGCCCGCCTGAAGAACAACATCGTCCCGGTCGACGAGCGGGACCGGAACGCCATCGCCCGGGACTTCGTCGACGCCGCCCAGGCCGCGCTCGGCGTGCCGCGCGTCGAGGGCTTCAACAAGAAGCCGTTCAACGACGGCGTCGGCTTCTTCGACCTCGCCTACCACCCGGAGAACAACAAGCGTTCGTCCGCGTCGGTGGCGTACCTCCACCCGGTGATGGGCGAGCGCCCCAACCTGACGCTGATGCTGGAGACCTGGGCGTACCGGCTGGAGCTGAACGGCACCCGTGCCGAGGGCGTCCGCGTCCGCACCAAGGACGGCGAGGAGATCCACGTCAGGGCCCGGCGCGAGGTCGTCCTGTGCGCCGGCGCCGTCGACTCGCCCCGGCTGCTGCTGCACTCCGGCATCGGCCCGAAGGCCGACCTGGAGGCGCTCGGCATACCCGTGGCGCACGACCTGCCCGGCGTCGGCGAGAACCTGCTCGACCACCCCGAGTCGGTGATCGTCTGGGAGACGAACGGACCCATCCCGGAGAACTCCGCGATGGACTCCGACGCCGGCCTGTTCGTGCGCCGCGACCCCGAACACGCGGGTCCCGACCTGATGTTCCACTTCTACCAGATCCCGTTCACGGACAACCCGGAGCGACTGGGCTACGAGCGCCCGGAGTTCGGCGTCTCCATGACCCCGAACATCCCCAAGCCGAAGTCCCGCGGCCGCCTCTACCTCACCAGCGCCGACCCCGGGGTCAAGCCCGCCCTCGACTTCCGCTACTTCACCGACGAGGACGACTACGACGGCCGCACCCTCGTCGACGGCATCAGGATCGCCCGGGAGATCGCGGGGACCGAGCCGCTGGCCGGCTGGCTCAAGCGCGAGGTGGCCCCCGGCCCGGACGTCACCGGCGACGAGGAGCTGAGCGAGTACGCCCGCAGGGTCGCCCACACCGTCTACCACCCGGCGGGCACCTGCAGGATGGGCGCCGCGGACGACGAACAGGCCGTGGTCGACCCCGAGTTGCGCATCCGGGGCCTGGAGGGCATCCGGATCGCCGACGCGTCCGTCTTCCCGACCATGACCGCCGTGAACCCGATGATCGGGGTGCTGATGGTCGGTGAGCGGGCCGTCGACCTGATCGGGGGTGGTGCGCGATGAGTACCGCCGCCACGACCACCGCCGGCACCGCGGGGGACACCCCCGTCTTCTCCGTCGGCGGCCTGTGGAAGGTCTTCGGTCCGAAGGCCGACCGCGTCCCCGGCGACCCGGAGCTCACCGCCCTCGGCCCGGCCGAGCTGCGTTCCCGCACCGGCTGCACCGCCGCCGTCCGGGACGTGAGCTTCGACGTCCGCAAGGGCGAGGTCTTCGTCGTCATGGGGCTGTCCGGCTCCGGCAAGTCCACCCTGGTGCGCTGTCTGACCCGGCTGATCGAGCCGACCGCGGGCACCATCGCCATCGACGGCGAGGACGTCCGCGCCATGGACGGGGCACGACTGCGCGAGCTGCGCCGCCACCGCGCCGCCATGGTCTTCCAGCACTTCGGCCTGCTGCCGCACCGCACCGTCCTCGACAACGTGGCCTACGGCCTCCAGATCCAGGGCGTCGGCAAGGCGGAACGCCGCGAGCGGGCCGCCGAGGTCGTCGCCAAGGTCGGCCTGGAGGGCATGGAACAGCGCAGGCCCGCCCAGCTGTCCGGCGGCCAGCGGCAGCGCGTGGGCCTCGCCCGCGCGCTCGCCGTCGACCCCGAGGTCCTGCTGTTCGACGAGCCGTTCAGCGCGCTCGACCCGCTCATCCGGCGCGACATGCAGGAGGAGGTGGTCCGGCTGCACCGCGAGGAGGGCCGCACGATGGTCTTCATCACCCATGACCTCCAGGAAGCCCTGAAGCTCGGCGACCGCATCGCCCTGATGCGCGACGGCCGCGTGGTCCAGCTCGGCACCCCCGAGGAGATCGTGGGCTCGCCCGCCGACGACTACGTCCGCGCCTTCGTCCGGGACGTCCCGCGAGAGCAGGTCATGACCGTCCGTACCGCCATGCGCCCCGCCGCCTCCGCAGAGGAGGCCGACGGCGGCCCGGCGGTGCGTCCCGACGCCACGGTGTCGGAGGCCATCGAGGCCGTCGCCCGCGCGGGCGGCCCGGCCCGGGTGATGGAGCAGGGCCGCTGCCTGGGAGTGGTCGACTCGGCCGCGCTGCTGGACGTGGTGGCAGGCGTGGCAGGCATGACAGGCGTGGCCGGCGCAGCGGCACCGGCCCGGCGCCGCGAGCCGACCCCCACCCCCGCCGCCGTCAGCGAGGAGCCGGTGTGATGGCCACGATCACGGCAACCGCCCGGAAGGATTCGCCGCCGGGCCCGCTCACCAGCCCGGCCCTCCGCAAGCTCCTGACGCTCGCCCTCGTCGCCGCGGTCCTCGTCCCCCTCGCCGCCGCCCGCTGGGCGAGCGGCACCTGGCCCGAGGCCCTGACCGTCGACGTCTCCGAGCCCCTCGGCGAGGCCAGCGACTGGATCATCGACAACCGCGACTCCCACCCCCTCTTCCTGTACTTCTTCGGCCACGTCAGCAACGTCGTCGTCATCGCCGTACGCGCCGTCTACCTCGCCCTCCTCGCCGTCGGCTGGGCGGGGGTGACCGCCGTCGCGGCGCTCGTCGCCTGGCGGGCCGCGGGTTCGAGGCTCGCCCTGGGCACGGGCGCCGCGTTCCTCGCCTGCGGTCTGCTCGGCATGTGGGTGCCGACCCTGCAGACGCTCGCCCTGATGGTCGTCGCGGTCGCCGCGTCGGTCGCCGTCGGCGTGCTGCTCGGGCTCGCCGCCGGACTGTCCGACCGGATGCACCGCGCGCTGCGCCCGGTCCTGGACACCATGCAGGTGCTCCCGGCCTTCGCCTACCTCCTGCCGGTCGTGCTGGTCTTCGGCATCGGCGTCCCGGCGGCCGTGCTGGCCACCGTCGTCTACGCCGCCCCGCCCATGGCCCGCCTCACCGCGCTCGGTCTGCGCGGCGCCGACGAGGAGGTGCTGGAGGCGGTCGAGTCGCTCGGCGCCACCGCCCGCCAGCGGCTGCTGACCGCCCGGATCCCGCTGGCCCGCAGGGAACTCCTGCTCGGCCTCAACCAGACGATCATGATGGCGCTGTCCATGGCCGTCATCGCCTCCGTGATCGGCGCCGGCGGGCTCGGCGACCGCGTCTACCAGGCGCTGGCCTCGGTCGACGTGGGCGCCGCGCTCGCCGCGGGCATCCCGATCGTGCTGCTCGCCGTCGTCCTCGACCGGGTGACCGGCGCGGCCGGCGCCCGGCTCGGCGAGGCACCCGCGCCGCACGCCCGCGCGCTGTGGGCGTACGCCCTGATCGCCGCCGTGGCCGTCGCGGTCGCGGGACGTCTCACGGACCGCCTGGAGTGGCCCGACGGCTGGGTCGTCGGCATCGCCGAGCCGGTCAACCGGGCCGTCGGCTGGATGACCGACCACCTCTACTCGGGCGTCCCCGTCGTCGGCGGCACCGCCGACTGGGCGGGCCACTTCACCACCTGGGTGCTCGACCCCCTCCGGGACGGCCTGCAGTGGCTGCCCTGGTGGTCGGTGCTCCTGGTCGTCGCCGCCCTGGCCTGGCTGATCGGCACCTGGCGCACCGCGCTCACCGCCGTCCTCGCCATGGCCGCGATCGGGGTGCTCGGTGTGTGGAAGCCGTCGCTGGACACGCTGTCGCAGGTCCTCGCGGCCGTCGCCGTCACCCTCGTCGTCGGCTTCGCGACCGGGATCGCGGCCGCCCGCAGCGACCGCGTCGAGCGGCTGCTGCGGCCGGTCCTGGACGTGTTCCAGACGATGCCGCAGTTCGTGTACCTGATCCCGGTCGTCGCCCTGTTCGGCGTCGGGCGCGCCCCGGCCGTCGCCGCCGCGGTCGTCTACGCGCTGCCGGCCGTCGTCCGCATCACCGCCCAGGGCCTGCGCCAGGTCGACCCGGCCGCCCTGGAGTCCGCCCGCTCGCTCGGCGCGACCAGCGGCCAGCAGCTGCGCCAGGTCCAGCTCCCGCTGGCCCGCCCGGCCCTGCTGCTCGCCGTCAACCAGGGCGTGGTCCTGGTCCTCGCCGTCGTCATCATCGGCGGCCTGGTCGGTGGCGGCGCGCTCGGCTACGACGTCGTCTTCGGCCTCGCCCAGGGCGACCTGGCGACCGGCCTGGTGGCCGGGGCCGCGATCGTCTGCCTGGGCCTGATGCTCGACCGGGTGACCCAGCCCACCGAACGCCGCGCGAAGAAGGGAGCGTGACATGCGATTCCGTACGATCCCGGCGGTGGCCGCAGGCTCCGCGCTCCTGCTGCTGACCGGCTGCGGTGCCGCCGACATGACCAAGCAGGCGTCCCCCTTCGCGAACGCCCGGGGAGCGAAGACGGTCACCCTGTCCGTGCAGTCCTGGGTCGGCGCCCAGGCCAACGTGGCCGTCGCCCGGTACCTGCTGGAGCACGAGCTCGGCTACCGCGTCGACACCGTCCAGGTCGACGAGGTGCCCGCCTGGGACGCGCTCAGCCAGGGCCGGGTCGACGCCATCCTGGAGGACTGGGGCCACCCCGAGCAGGAACAGCGCTACGTCGAGGACAAGAAGACGATCGTGAACGGCGGCGACCTCGGCGTCACCGGGCACATCGGCTGGTTCGTGCCGACGTACTTCGCGGAGCGGCACCCGGACGTCACGGACTGGAAGAACCTGAACAAGTACGCCGAGCGGTTCCGCACCCCGGAGAGCGGCGGCAAGGGCCAGCTGATGGACGGCTCACCGTCCTACGTCACCAACGACAAGGCGCTGGTGAAGAACCTGGAGCTGGACTACAAGGTGGTGTTCGCCGGCTCCGAGGCCGCGCAGATCACCCAGATCCAGCAGTTCGCCAAGGAGGAGAAGCCCTTCCTCACCTACTGGTACACACCCCAGTGGCTGTTCGAGAAGGTCCCGATGACCGAGGTGAAGCTGCCCCCGTACGAGGAGGGCTGCGACGCCGATCCGGAGAAGGTCGCCTGCGCCTACCCGCACACCCCGCTGCAGAAGTACCTCAACGCGGACTTCGCGGAGAACGGCGGCGAGGCGGCGGACTTCCTGAAGAGGTTCACGTGGACGACCGAGGACCAGAACGAGGTCTCCCTCATGATCGCCGAGCAGAAGCTGTCACCCGAGGAGGCGGCGAGGAAGTGGGTGGGCAGCCACGAGTCCACCTGGAGGAAGTGGCTGCCCTGACCCTCACTTCGCCAGGCCGGCCGCGATGTCGCGCAGCGCCCGCACGGCACGGCGCTGCAGACCCGGCCCGAACGTGACGCGGGTGGCCCCGAGTTCACCGAGAGCGGTGGGCGAGGGGCCCTCGCCGTCCAGCCGCGCGAACACGTTGACGGGCCCCTCGATCCCGGCCCGCAGCAGCGGCAGCACGTCCGCCGGGGCGCCGATCGGGTACACGCAGTCGGCACCGGCCGCGACGTACAGCCTCGCCCGGAGGACTGCCTGGTCGGGGTCGGTGACCCCGCGGACGAAGGTGTCCACGCGGGCGTTGACGAAGAGCCGGTCGCCCGCGGCGGCCCGCACCTCGGCCAGCCACGCGGCGTGCTCGTGCGGGTCCTTGAGGACACCGTCCGCGGAGTCCTCGAGGTTGCAGCCCACGGCGCCCGTCTCCAGCAGCCGCTCCACCAGTTCCCGCGGCGCGAGCCCGTACCCTCCCTCGAGGTCCGCCGACACCGGCACGTCCACCGCCCGGACGATCCGCGCGACCGCCGCGAACATCTCGTCGGCGGGCGTCTCGCCGTCCTCGTACCCGAGCGAGGCCGCCACCCCGGCGCTGGGCGTCGCGAGCGCCGGGAAACCGGCCTCGACGCACGCCCGGGCGCTCGCCGCGTCCCACGGGCCGGGCAGGACCAGGGGATCCCCCGGCGCGCGGCGGTGGTGCAGCGCGCGGAAGGTGTCGGCCCTGCTCACCACTCGATGCTCCCCGGGGGAATCCTCCGGCCGACCATCAGCCGGTTCCAGCCGTTGATGACGGTGATCAGCGCGATGAGATGGGCGAGCTCGGTGCCGTCGAAGTGCCGGGCGGCCCGCTCGTACACCTCGTCCGGCACGAACCCCTCCGTCAGCACCGTCACCGCCTCCGTCAGCGCCAGCGCGGCCCGCTCCCGCTCGTCGAAGACGTCCCCGGCCTCCTCCCAGGCGGCCAGCAGATCGAGCTGCCTCTCGCTCACCCCCTGCTTGCGGGCGATCTCCAGATGCATGTCCAGGCAGAACGCGCAGTGGTTGAGCTGCGAGGCGCGGATCTGGACCAGCTCGGCGAGCGCGGGGTCGCCGAAACCCTTCTTGGCGACGGCGCTCAACGTCTGGAGGGCGGAGCGGACCCCGTCGTCGAGACGGGTCGTCCGTGCCGTCATGCGTGCTGCCCCGGCTGGTAGTGGCCGGCGGTCATGCGGCAGGTCACCCCGAACCGGTTCCACGCGTTGATCACGGTGATCGCGGCGAGCAGCTGAGCGAGCTCGGCCTCCTCGAAGTGCTCGGCGGCCTTCCCGTACACCTCGTCCGGCACGAAGCCGTCGGTGAGGACCGTCACCGCCTCCGTCAGCTCCAGCGCCGCGAGCTCCTTCTCCGTGTAGAAGTGCGGCGACTCCTCCCAGGCGCTGAGCTGGACGATCCGCTCGACGCTCTCGCCCGCCGCGAGCGCGTCCTTGGTGTGCATGTCGATGCAGAAGGCGCAGTGGTTGACCTGGGAGGCGCGGATCTTCACCAGTTCGTAGAGCGTCGGGTCGAGTCCCTTCCGGGCCGCCGTGTCGAGCCTGATCATCGCCTTGTAGACGTCGGGGGCGAGCCCGGCCCAGTCCAGACGCGGGGTGGGCGCGGCGGCGTACACCGCGGCCGTCTCTGTGGTCGTCGTCGTCATGCCTCGACCCTAGGGGCGAAGCAGCCCGGGGGTATGGTCCATTTCCATGGCGGAACGCTGGGCCACTCTGGGCATCGACCTGCATCTCGAACCGACCGGTCCGGGTCTGCGCCGCGGCCTGACCGACGCCCTGCGCGAGGCCGTCCGCACCGGCCGGCTCGCCCCGGGGACCCGGCTCCCCTCCTCCCGCTCCCTCGCCGGCGACCTGGGCATCGCCCGCAACACCGTCGCCGACGCCTACGCCGACCTGGTCGCCGAGGGCTGGCTCACCGCACGGCAGGGCTCCGGCACCCGGGTCGCCGACCGCGCGGTGCCCCGGCCGCCGGCCCGCCCCGCCTCCCCGCGCCGGGCCCCCGGCCGGCTTCCCTACGACCTCGTCCCCGGCACCCCCGACCTCGCCTCCTTCCCCCGCGCCGCATGGCTCAAGGCCACCCGCCGCGCTCTGGCCGCCGCCCCCAACGACGCCCTCGGCTACGGCGACCCGCGCGGCCGGCCCGAACTGCGCACGGCGCTCGCGGGCTACCTGGCGCGCGTGCGGGGCGTGCGCGCCGACCCCGAACGCCTCGTCGTCTGCTCCGGTTTCGCCCACGGCCTCCACCTGCTCTGCGCGGTCCTGCGCGCCCGCGGCGCCCGCACGCTGGCCGTGGAGTCCTACGGCCTGGACGTCCACTGGGACCTGGTCGAACGCACCGGACTGCGCACCGTCCCGCTCCCCTCCGACGACCTCGGTACGCGCACCCAGGACGCCGGTGACGCCGACGCGGTGCTGCTCAACCCGGCGCACCAGTTCCCGCTGGGCGGCGCCCTGGTCCCCGAGCGGCGCGCCGCGGCGGTCGACTGGGCGCGCCGCACCGGCGGACTGATCCTGGAGGACGACTACGACGGCGAGTTCCGCTACGACCGCCAGGCCGTCGGCGCGCTCCAGGACCTCGACCCCGACCACGTGGTGTACCTCGGCACGGCCAGCAAGTCCCTCGCCCCCGGGCTGCGCCTCGGCTGGATGGTCCTCCCGCCGTCGCTGGTGCAGGCCGCCGTCGCGCACGGCGGCGGCCGGTCCGTCGGCGTCCTCGAACAGCTCACCCTCGCCGAGTTCCTCACCTCCGGCGCCTACGACCGCCACGTCCGCGCCGCCCGCCTGCGCTACCGGCGCCGCCGCGACGCCCTGGTCGCGGCGCTCGCCACCCGGGCACCCGACGTACGGGTCACCGGCATCGCGGCGGGACTGCACGCGGTCCTCCGGCTCCCGCCGGGCACCGAGCCGTCGGTGGTCCGCGCGGCCACCTGGCAGGGCCTCGCCGTGCACGGCCTCTCCCGCTACCGCCACCCCGCCGCCGCGACCACCGCAGAGGACGCCCTGGTCGTCGGCTACGCGACCCCACCGGACCACGCCTGGGCGGGCACCCTGGAGGCGCTGTGCCGGGCACTGCCCTGACCGGCCGCCGGACCAAAGGTGCACCCGGGGTCAAACGCCGCCGAACGACGGCGGGGGGAGACCCGTGGGCAGGGGGCCCCTGCACGAGCCGTCCGGCCGGTCCCTAGGCTGTCCGCCGCGAGCCGGGGAGCAGACGTCCGGCAGCGGGCACCAACGGTACGAGGGGGAGTGAAGGGCATGGCTCAGACACGGCGGCGGCTGCGGTCCAGCACGGTGGTGCTCGGCGGCATGGGGGTGCTCGCGACGGCCCTGTCGGCGTGCGGATCGGACCCGGACCGGCGCTGCGTGGACCGGGACAGCTACGACTACATCAACGGCTACCGGGTCGTCGCCGACAAGAACTGCAAGAAGAGCACCGGCGACGACGACTGGTACTACGACGCGGACGTCAGCAACGGCTACGCCGACCACGGCACCTTCAGCCGCAGCGAGGCCGTGGACCGGGGCGGCTTCGGCTGCTCGGCCTCCGGCAGCGGCGGCGGCTGAGCAGCCCTCCGACCGAAGGACACCGCCGTGGAACGCCGCACCATCGACCCCCGCCCCGGCTGGCAGCAGACCGTCGAGGAGCAGGGGCTCATCTACCCCCTCACCCGCTACCCCGACGGCTCCCTGCGCCCCTACTGGGACGAGAGCGCCTACTACGTCTTCAGCCTGGAGGAGGTCGAGGCACTGGAGGAGGTCGTCGAGGAACTGCACCGCATGTGCCTCGCGGCCGCCGACCACATCGTCACCGCCGACCGCTTCGCCGACCTGGGCATCACCGACCCGCGCGTCGTCCGCGCGGTCGCCGAGGCCTGGCACCGGCGCGCCGAACTCCCCTCCGTCTACGGCCGTTTCGACCTCCACTACGACGGCACCGGCCCCGCCAAACTCCTGGAGTACAACGCCGACACCCCGACCTCCCTCGTGGAGGCCGCCTCGCCCCAGTGGTTCTGGATGGAGGAGCGCTTCCCCGGCGCCGACCAGTGGAACTCCCTGCACGAACGCCTCGTCGACGCCTGGAAGAAGCAGGCCGCCCTCCTCCCGCCGGGCAGCCCCCTGTACTTCGCCCACTCCTCCGCCGACGAACTCGGCGAGGACGTCATGACCGTCGCCTACCTCAAGGAGACCGCCGAGCAGGCCGGTCTCGACACCGACTGGATCTCCATGGAGGAGATCGGCTGGGACCGCCTCTCCGGCCGCTTCGTCGACAACAAGCTGCGGTTCATCCGCGGCATCTTCAAGCTCTACCCCTGGGAATGGCTCACCACCGACCGCTTCGCCGGGCACGTCCTCGACACCCTCGACAACGGCGGTGGCACCGGCTCCACCCTGTGGATCGAACCCGCCTGGAAGATGCTGCTCAGCAACAAGGCCCTGCTGGCGATCCTCTGGGAGCTCTACCCGGACCACCCCAACCTCCTCCCCGCCTACGTCGACGGCCCGCGCGACCTGGCCGGCACCACCGGCTACGTCGCCAAGCCCCTGCTCGGCCGCGAGGGCGCTGGCGTGACCGTCCACCAGCCCGGCGCCGCGCCCGTCGTCCGCGACGAGCCCTGCTGCTACCAGCGACTCGCCCCCCTGCCCGTCTTCGACGGCAACCACGTCGTCCTGGGTGCCTGGGTGGTCGAGAACGAGTCCGCCGGCCTCGGCATCCGCGAGTCCTCCGGCCTGGTCACCGACGAGTACGCCCGCTTCCTGCCGCACGTGATCCTGTAGGTGCCGGGACGGGCCGGGCGACCCACATGGTGGACGGCACCGACCGAGCCCGGGCACTCCCGGTAGGCTGGCCGGCGGGCCGTGACTGGCGCGCTGGGATGGGACCGACCATCGGGGAGCGGCCCCCGGATCCCGCGGATCCGGGACGAGTGCCGTGCGCCTGGGCCGTACCGTGAAAGCCGACGCCCCGTCCGGAGGTCCCTCATGTCAGCCGAGCCCCTCTCCACCGCTTCCACCGCCTACCGCGCCGCCCTCGACGTGATCCGCGCCGTCGAGCCGCGCGTCGCCGACGCCATCGGCCAGGAGGTCGCCGACCAGCGCGAGATGCTCAAGCTGATCGCCTCCGAGAACTACGCCTCCCCGGCCACCCTCCTGGCGATGGGCAACTGGTTCAGCGACAAGTACGCCGAGGGCACCGTCGGCCGCCGCTTCTACGCCGGATGCCGCAACGTCGACACCGTCGAGTCGCTCGCCGCCGAACACGCCAAGGAACTGTTCGGCGCCCGCCACGCCTACGTCCAGCCGCACTCCGGCATCGACGCCAACCTCGTCGCGTTCTGGGCCGTCCTCGCCCAGCGCGTCGAGCTCCCCGCCCTGGAGAAGGCCGGTGTCCGCCAGGTCAACGACCTCTCCGAGGCCGACTGGGCCGAACTGCGCCGGGCCTTCGGCAACCAGCGCATGCTCGGCATGTCCCTGGACGCCGGCGGTCACCTCACCCACGGCTTCCGCCCGAACATCTCCGGCAAGATGTTCGACCAGCGCTCCTACGGCACCGACCCGGCCACCGGCCTGATCGACTACGAGGCCCTGCGTGCCTCCGCCCGCGAGTTCAAGCCGCTGATCATCGTCGCCGGCTACTCCGCCTACCCCCGCCTCGTGAACTTCCGGATCATGCGCGAGATCGCCGACGAGGTCGGTGCCACGCTCATGGTCGACATGGCCCACTTCGCGGGCCTGGTCGCCGGCAAGGTCCTCACCGGCGACTTCGACCCGGTCCCGCACGCCCAGATCGTCACCACCACCACCCACAAGTCGCTGCGCGGCCCGCGCGGCGGCATGGTCCTGTGCGACGACTCCCTCAAGGACCAGGTGGACCGCGGCTGCCCGATGGTCCTCGGCGGCCCGCTCCCGCACGTCATGGCCGCCAAGGCCGTCGCCCTGGCCGAGGCCCGCCAGCCCGCCTTCCAGGACTACGCCCAGCGCATCGTCGACAACTCCCGCGCCCTCGCCGAGGGCCTGATGCGCCGCGGCGCCACCCTGGTCACCGGCGGCACCGACAACCACCTCAACCTGATCGACGTCGCCACCTCCTACGGCCTCACCGGCCGCCAGGCCGAGGCCGCCCTGCTCGAGTCGGGCATCGTCACCAACCGCAACGCCATCCCGGCCGACCCCAACGGTGCCTGGTACACCTCCGGCATCCGCATCGGCACCCCCGCGCTGACCACGCGCGGCCTGGGCACCGCCGAGATGGACGAGGTCGCCGGCCTCATCGACCGCGTCCTCACCACCGCGGAGCCCGGCACCACCAAGTCCGGCGCCCCCTCCAAGGCCGCTCACGTCCTCGACGCGAAGATCGCCGACGAGATCTCCCGCCGCGCCACCGACCTCGTGTCCGGCTTCCCGCTCTACCCGGAGATCGACCTCGGCTGAGGGGTCCCTCCTCGACGCGTCCCACGGCGGTCCGGTCAGGTGCCGGGCCGCCGTGTGCCGTCGTCAGGCGTCCAGCAGCTCCTGCCTCGGTCCCGGGTCGTCCTTCCGCCGACGGGTCAGAGGCCACCGCGTCACATACGGGCGCAGCACCAGGGCCAGCGCCGCTCCGGCCACCACCCCCGGTATCGCCCACCACCAGCCGGTTCCGTCGCCCGTCGCCGTCGCGGCGCGGGACTCGGAGGCCGCCGCAGCCGCCTCCTGGTCCGTCCCGGGGCCGGCCTGCTCCGTCCCCCACGGTGCCGGGTAGACCCCGGAGACCGACCCCGTGCCCGTCGTCTCGCCCATGACGCCCAGCTCGAACAGGAACTTGTGGACATCCGAGGGGTACTCGGCGCGGTGCCAGTGGCCGTTCGCCGATTCCGTGAGCCTCGCCGCCGTGTGTATCCACACCTCCTCGCCCATGCCCCCGAGGAAGACCCGGTCCACCCGCCAGGGCGTCACGTCGTGCAGCATCCACGAGACGTTGATCAACCGGACCGAGGCCAGGTCGGCCTCCGGCGGCTTCTCCCGGGTGCCCCTGCCGGGCGGACCGAGCAGCCGCTCGAGCTCGCCGTACTCCTCGTCGGAGTAGTACAGCGAGGCGGTCTCCTCACTCCCCGGCGAGACCACCAGCACGCTCGTCGGCCCTCCCGCGGAGGCGGGCGAGGCCCCCCACACCAGCAGGGCCAGCGCAGCCGCCGCCGCGCCCACCCCCGCCGTCAGTCGTCGAACTCTGCCCGTCCACCCGCGCATCCGGACCCCCACTCGGCCGGTCGATCCCCGTGCGGCCCGCCCACGAGCCGCCTGTCACTTCTGGTACACCGCCCGGCCCGCCGGGGTTCCCGGTCCGCCCCACCCCGTTTCCGCGACCTCTGCGCACCCGCGGCCCGCTACCCGCCCGCCCCCCCGACGGCCTCCGCGATCTCCAGCGCCCGCGCCTTCGACGCCGTCCCCTCCAGCCGCAGCGTCACCCCCTCCGCGGGCCCCCCACCGGCCGCCCCCGCATGAGTCCACAGCAGCGTCGGCCCCGCCGTGCGCTCCTCCCGGGTGAACCGGTGACCGTCCGCGTCCACCAGCCAGAAGCTCAGCAGATGCGGCCGGGGGAACCACAGGGCCGGGTCCGGAGCGCCGCCCCCGTCGTCCTCCCCGCCCGGCGACAGCCACTCCGGCTGCTCGCGCACGCTCTTCACGAAGGTGATGTCCAGGCGGGCCGGGAACTGGTCCAGCCGGATCGTGCGCCCCTCCTCCCGCCAGCACAGGGTCACCAGGGACCGCCCCCGCGGCAGCCCGCTCACCGCCACCGCTTCCGGGGTGCCCAGCGCCCGCGGCACCAGGGGCGCGAACCCGGCCCGCCGCTCCGCCTCGCCGAGCGACACCGACCGGCCGCAGCCCGGCACCTCCGCGCCCGGCGAGGGCACCGCCGACGGGTCGTGGCGCACCTCGACCCCGCCGAAGCCGAACCAGTCGGTCACCGCCGCCCGCACCGGGGGCGTCAGCACGAGCACCGTCAGCAGCCCGCACAACCCCGCGACCAGGGACCGCCACCGCGCCCGCGCCCAGCTCCGCACCGCCCGCAGCCGCGCCCCGGCGCCCGGCGGCTCGGCCACCGGGACCGGCACCTGCTCGGCGAGTATCCGCCCCAGCACTCGCTCGACCATCGACTCGGAGTCGGCCGCCCCGTCCGGCCCGTCCAGGGACCGCCCGAGCGCCAGCAGCTCCTCCCGCAGCCGGGCGGCCTCCGGGCGCCGGTGCTCCGCGCCACCGGCGCCCTCACCGCCGTACGCCCCGCTCACGCTCGCCCACCCCCTTCCCGGGGCCGGAAGTCCGGCAGCAGGCGCTCCAGCTTGCGCAGGGCGCGGTTCAGCCGCGACTTCACCGTGCCCCGGGGCCAGCCCAGGGCCTGGGCGGTCTCCCGCTCGTCCATCTCCAGCAGATAGCGGTAGGTGACGACCAGACGGTGCTCCTCGCTCAGTTTCCCCAGGGCGGCCACCAGCGCTCTGCGGCGCTCCGTCTCGAGCGTCGCGACCGCCGGGTCCGCCGACTCCGGTATCACCGGCTCCGCCTCCACGAACGCCGCCTCGCGGTCGGCGAGGGTGTGCCGGCGGGCCGCCGCCCGCACGGTGTTCCTCGTCTCGTTGGCCACGATCGACAGCAGCCACGGCCGGAACGCCATGCCGTCCCGGAACCGGCCCAGCGCGCAGTACGCCTTCACGAACGCCTGCTGCACCACGTCCTCCGCGTCCGCACCCGCCCCGAGCGCGGCGGCCGCCCTGAGCGCGATGCCCGTATGGGCCCGCACCAGCTCCGCGTACGCCTCCGGCTCCCCGGCGCGTACGCGTGCGATCACCGCGGCCTCCTCGACGATGCGGCCCCCCTCCCGCGTCCTCACACTCTTGTTACACCGCCGGGGACGGACCGGTTCCCACCTGTTTCCGGTCCGTTCCCGACCGGCCCGCGGGACCTGAGAGAATGGGGGGCATGGCCTCTGATCGACCCCGCGTGCTCTCCGGAATCCAGCCCACCGCAGGCTCGTTCCACCTCGGCAACTACCTCGGCGCCGTCCGCCAGTGGGTGGCCCTGCAGGAGACCCACGACGCGTTCTACATGGTCGTCGACCTGCACGCGATCACGGTCCCGCAGGACCCGAAGGAGCTGCGCGCCAACACCCGGCTCGCCGTCGCCCAGCTGCTGGCCGCCGGACTCGACCCGGACCGCTGCACGCTCTTCGTCCAGAGCCACGTCCCCGAGCACGCCCAGCTCGGCTGGGTCATGAACTGCCTCACCGGCTTCGGCGAGGCCTCCCGCATGACCCAGTTCAAGGACAAGGCGGCCCGGCACGGCGCGGACCGCGCCTCCGTCGGCCTGTTCACGTACCCGGTCCTCCAGGTCGCCGACATCCTGCTGTACCAGGCCAACGAGGTGCCGGTCGGCGAGGACCAGCGCCAGCACATCGAGCTCACCCGCGATCTCGCCGAGCGCTTCAACGGCCGGTTCGGCCGGACCTTCACCCTCCCGAAGGCGTACATCCTCAAGGAGACGGCGAAGATCTACGACCTCCAGGACCCGACGGTCAAGATGAGCAAGTCGGCGTCCACGCCGAAGGGCCTCATCAACCTCCTCGACGAGCCGAAGACCACGGCGAAGAAGGTCAAGAGCGCGGTCACCGACACCGACACCGTGATCCGCTACGACACCGAGAACAAGCCCGGTGTGAGCAACCTCCTCACGATCTACTCGACCCTCACCGGGGCGGGTGTCCTCGAACTGGAGGAGAGGTACGCCGGCAAGGGCTACGGCGCGCTCAAGACGGACCTCGCCGAGATCATGGTCGAGTTCGTGACCCCGTTCAAGGAGCGCACCCAGCAGTACCTGGACGACCCCGAGACGCTCGACTCGATCCTGGCCAAGGGCGCGGAGAAGGCGCGCGCCGTCGCCGCCGAGACCCTCGCCCAGGCGTACGACCGGGTGGGCTTCCTGCCCGCCAAGCACTGAACCGGCGCACCGGACCGGCCCACGGCGCGGGTCCGTACCACCGCACAGCGCTGCACATCACTCCGGTTGCGCCTGCCCGCATCCGGGTCGTGGCCGTACAGTCGATAACCGGGTGACCGCTTCGGCGGTCACCCGGCGCTCACCGGAGCCGCAGCACCACGCTCCACCACCGCGCTTCACCACCACAACGACAGGAGACGACGTGGGGACCGTAACGATCGGTGTGTCGATCGCGGTCCCGGAGCCTCACGGCAGCCGGCTTCAGCAGCTGCGCGCGGGCTTCGGTGACGCCGCGGCGCACGGCATCCCCACGCACGTCACCCTGCTGCCGCCGACGGAGGTCGACGACGCCGACCTGCCGGCCGTCGAGGCGCACCTGAGCGAGGTCGCCGCGGCCGGGCGGCCCTTCCCCATGCGGCTGTCGGGCACCGGCACCTTCCGGCCGCTGTCGCCGGTGGTGTTCGTCCGGATCGTCGAGGGCGCCGAGGCCTGCACCTGGCTGCAGAAGCAGGTCCGCGACGCCTCCGGCCCCGTGGCCCGCGAGCTGCAGTTCCCGTACCACCCGCACGTCACCGTGGCGCACGGCATCGAGGAAGCGGCCCTGGACCGGGCCTTCGAGGACCTCGCCGGCTACGAGGCCGAGTGGTCCTGCACCGGCTTCGCGCTCTACGAGCAGGGCGCCGACGGGGTCTGGCGCAAGCTGCGGGAGTTCCCCTTCGGCTCCGCCGTGGTGCCGCCGCAGGCCGGACACGTGGACCGGGGATCCGTCTCCGCCCGCTGAACGCGGACCCGCGCCGGGCCTTCGCAGGGCCCCCGCCGGACCCGCGCCGGGCGCCGTCGCGCCTCAGACCGGCAGCCGCCGGAACACCCCCCGCGGCAGATGCCGCAGCGCCGACATCACCACGCGCAGCGCGCCCGGCACCCACACCGTCTCCGAGCGGCGCCGCAGCCCCAGCTCGACGGCCGCCGCGACCGCCTCCGGGGTGGTGGCGAGCGGCGCCTCGGGCAGCCCGGCGGTCATCCGCGTGCGGACGAAGCCGGGGCGTACGACCATGACGTGCACGCCCGTGCCGTGGAGCGCGTCGCCCAGGCCCTGCGCGAAGGCGTCCAGGCCGGCCTTGCTGGAGCCGTAGATGAAGTTCGCGCGGCGGGCCCGCTCGCCCGCGACGGAGGACAGCACGACCAGGGAGCCGTGGCCCTGGGACTGGAGCGCGCGGGCGCACACCAGTCCCGACGAGACGGCGCCGGTGTAGTTGGTCTGCGCGACCCGCACCGCGGACTCCGGCTCCCGTTCGTCGCGGGCCTGGTCGCCGAGGGTGCCGAAGGCGAGCAGCACCAGGTCGACGTCGCCCTCGGCGAAGACCTTGCCGAGCACGGCCTCGTGCGAGGCGGGCTCGAGCGCGTCGAAGGCGACGGTGTGCGCGTCGGCCCCGAGCCCGCGCAGGTGCCCGGCGGCCTTCTCCAGGGCGGGCGACGGGCGGCCGGCCAGCCACACCGTGCGGGTGCGGCGGGCGATCAGCCGGCGCGCGGTGGCCAGCGCGATCTCGGACGTGCCGCCGAGGACGAGCAGGGACTGGGGGAGGCCGAAGGCGTCCTTCACGGCGGCTCCTGGATCTCATGGACGGGGAGGGCGGTTTCAGAGGTGGAGCCGGCGGGCCAGGTCGGAGGTGAACACCCCGCGCGGGTCCAGTTCGGCGCGCAGCGCGCGGAAGTCGTCCAGGCGCGGGTACATGGCCGCGAGCAGCTCCGGGCGCAGCCGGGAGTCCTTGGCGAGGTAGACGCGTCCGCCGGCCGAGGCGACCTCCTCGTCGAGTTCGTCGAGGAGGACGCCGAGGCCGGGCAGGGACGCCGGGACGTCCAGGGCCAGGGTCCAGCCCGGCACGGGGAAGGACAGCCAGCCGGGGTCGGCCTCGCCGAAGCGCTTGAGGACGGCCAGGAAGGACGGGCAGCGGCGCTGCGAGATCCGGCGCACGATCCGGCGCAGGACGTCCTCCCGGCCGTGGCCGACGACGAACTGGTACTGCACGAAGCCGCCCCGGCCGTACACGCGGTTCCAGTGGGGCACGCCGTCCAGGGGGTGGAAGAACGTGGAGATCCGCTGGAGCCGGCCCGTCCGCGCGCGGGGCGCCTTGCGGTACCAGAGCTCGTTGAACAGTCCCACGGTGGTGCGGCTGAGCAGGCCCTCGGGGACGAAGGACGGGGCGGCCGGGAGCCGGGAGGTGCGGAAGGACAGCGGCTCCCGCCGCGCGCGCGTGCCCCCGGGCAGCGCGTCCAGGGGCGCGTGGTCGCCGCGCGTGAGCACCGCGCGGCCGGTGGCCGCGCCGCGGGCCAGCAGGTCGATCCAGGCCACCGAGTAGCGGTAGCGGTGGTCGGTGGCGGCCAGGCGGGCCATCAGGTCGTCGAGGTCGCCCGCGCGCTCGGTGTCCACCGACATCAGCGAGGTCTCGACCGGCTGGAGCCGGATCGTCGCGGTCAGGATCACCCCGGTCAGGCCCATGCCGCCCGCGGTCGCGTCGAACAGCGGCGTGCCCGGCACGACCGTGCGGACCCGCCCGTCGGCGGTGAGCAGCTCCAGGGACAGCACGTGCCGGGAGAAGGAGCCGGAGACGTGGTGGTTCTTGCCGTGGATGTCGGCGCCGATCGCCCCGCCGACGGTCACGTAGCGCGTGCCCGGCGTCACCGGCACGAACCAGCCGAGCGGCAGCAGCACCTCCATCAGCCGGTGCAGGGAGACGCCCGCGTCGCACAGCACGGTGCCGCCGTCGGCGTCGATCGCGTGGATCCGGTCCAGGCCCGTCATGTCGAGCACCGCACCGCCCGCGTTCTGCGCCGCGTCCCCGTACGCCCGGCCCAGGCCCCGCGCGATGCCCCCGCGCGCCCCGCAGTCCCGCACGGCCCGGGCGGCCTCCTCGTACGTCCGCGGGCGGATCAGCCGGGCGGCGGTGGGAGCGGTGCGGCCCCATCCCGTGACGGGAACGGTCTCGGCAGGCATGACGGTGACCGTATCGCCCATGGGTGAGCGATTCGTTTCGAAACGTCAATTCCGTCCCCGAAACGAGTGATTAATGGGATGTCGCTCCACAGCGGCGGAGTTCCGGCCCGTCGGGCGTGAACAGTGAGTCCACATGGACGACCTCCACGACCCCCACCACCCCCGGCCCGTCCGGCCCGTCCCTCACCCCCTCGGTCTTCCCGGCATGGACCACCGGATCGGCGCGGCCTTCAGAGCGTGCGGTGCGGACCCGCGCGTGGCCGGTGCCGCACGCGTCCTGTCCTGGGCGGGGGAGCACGCGGCGCTGTGGCTCGCGGCGGGGCTGGCCGGAGCCGCCGTGGACCGTCCACGGCGCGGCGCCTGGCTGCGCGGCACCGTGCTCACCGCGGGCGCGCACGCCGTCAGCATGGGCGTGAAACGGGTCGTGCGCCGTCCGCGCCCCGCGCAGGTCGAACCCCTGGTCGGCACGGTCGGCCGGCACTCCTTCCCCAGCTCGCACGCCACCTCCGCCGCGGCCGCCGCCGTCGCCTTCGGGGCGCTGGGGGCGCACGCGGTGCCCCCGCTCGCCGCCGCCGTCTGCCTCTCCCGCCTGGTGGCCGGCGTGCACCACCCCTCGGACGTGGCGGCCGGCGCCGCCCTGGGCGTGCTCACGGCCCGGCTCGGCGCCCGCTGGATGCGGGGAGGCACGGCGTGACCGACACCGCCCTCCTGCACCGGCGCCCGGACCGGCGGCAGGCGGCGCCGTCCCCCCGGGGCGGTCTCCTCAAGGGCCTGCTGAGAACCGCGCGGCCCAAGCAGTGGGTCAAGAACGTCCTGGTGGCCGCCGCCCCGGCCGCCGCCGGCGAACTCTTCTCCTGGCCGGTCCTGACCCGGCTCGCGCTGGTCTTCGTCCTGTTCACCGCCTGCGCCGCCGCCGTCTACCTGGTCAACGACGCCCGTGACGCCGAGGCCGACCGCGCCCACCCCGTCAAGTGCCGCCGCCCGGTCGCCGCCGGCCAGGTCCCGGTGCCGGCCGCCTACGCCGTCGGCGTCGCCCTCGGCGTCCTCGCGCCCGTCGCCGCGGCCCGGCTGTGCCCGCCGCAGGTCGCCGCGCTGCTGACCGCGTACCTCGGCATGCAACTGGCGTACTGCGTCAGCCTCAAGCACGTCCTCGTCGTCGACCTCGTCGTCGTCACCACCGGCTTCCTGATGCGGGCGGTGGCCGGCGGGCTCGCGCTCGGCATCCCGCTGTCGCGCTGGTTCCTGATCACCACCGGCTTCGGCGCGCTGTTCATGGTCGCGGCCAAGCGCTACTCCGAGGCCGTGCAGATGGCCGGGAAAGCGGGCGCCACGCGCGCGTTGCTCACCGAGTACACCACCGGCTACCTCCGCTTCGTCTGGCAGCTCGCGGCCGGCGTCGCCGTCCTCGGCTACTGCCTGTGGGCCCTGGAGGGGGGCGGGGCGCCGCACACCGGCCTGCTGCCCTGGCGGGAGCTGTCCGTGGTCGCCTTCGTCCTCGCCGTCCTGAGGTACGCCGTCTTCGCCGACCGCGGGACCGCCGGCGAACCCGAGGAGGTGGTCCTGCACGACCGCGCGCTCGCCCTCATCGGCCTGGTGTGGGCGGCGATGTACGCCCTGGCGGTGGCGGGCTGGTGAGGTGCCCTCCGGCAGGAGGGCACCGCCCGGCACCGGCGCGGGCTGCTCGGCCTCGCCACCGCCGGACCGCTCGCCCGCGCCGCCGGCCCCGCCCCCTCCCCGCACCTGCGCGGCCCCGCCGGACCCGACCCGCCCACCGCCGAGGCGCTCTCCTCCGTCGCCGGCCGCACGGCCGCCCACGCCGGCGACGCGCTCGGCACCCACCGCCACGCGCGCGTGCGCGGCGTGCGCCCGTACGCCGTGTCCTGCGCGGCGAACCCCGCCGGCGCCGCCGTGCGGCGGCCGTGCCCGGCCGCCGGCCTCCCCCGCTCCCGGCTCCGCCCGGGCGCGGACACCGTCTCCGGAGCCGTGGCCGGCACGGCGCCGGCCACCGGCGTGCGGTTCCGGAGCACCCGGACATGGGGCTTCCGCGGCGGGGGCAGAGTCGGTTCATGGACTGGCTGAAGAAGCTCCCGGCCGTCGGACCGTGGGTGGCGCGGCTGATGCTCACGCACGCGTGGCGGTCGTACGAGCGCCTGGACCGCGTGCACTGGACGCGGCTGGCCGCCGCGATGACGTTCACCAGCTTCGTCGCGCTGTTCCCGCTGCTCACCGTGGCCGCCGCGATCGGCGCCGCCACGCTCAGCCAGGACCAGCAGAACACCCTCCAGAACAAGATCGCCGACCAGGTGCCCGGCATCTCCGAGCAGCTGAACATCGACGACCTGGTGCAGAACGCCGGCACCGTCGGCCTCATCGCCGGCGCCGTCCTGCTGTTCACCGGCATCCGATGGGCCGGCTCCATGCGCGAGTGCCTGCGCGCGGTGTGGGAGCTGCCCGACGAGGAGGAGAACCCCGTCCTGGGCAGGGGCAGGGACGCGGGCGTCCTCGTCGGGCTGGGCGGCGCGCTCCTGGTCACCCTGGTCGTCTCCACGGTCGCCTCCGCGCTGGTCGGCCGGATCAGCGACGCCATCGGGCTGGAGAAGGGCGGCTGGGGCGGGATCGTCCTGCAGACCGCGGCGTTCGCCGTCGCCGTGGGCGCCGACTTCCTGCTCCTGCTGTACGTCCTGACCCTGCTGCCCGGCGTCGAACCCGCCCGGCGCCGCCTGCTGGTGGCCGCGATCACCGGCGCGGTCGGCTTCGAACTGCTGAAGCTGCTGCTCAGCGGCTACATGCAGGGCGTCGCCACGAAGAGCATGTACGGCGCGTTCGGCGTGCCGGTCGCCCTGCTGCTGTGGATCAACTTCACCGCGAAACTCGTCCTGTTCTGCGCCGCCTGGACGGCGACGCCGAGCAAGGGGGCCGAGTCCGAGGAGACCGGACTCACGGACGCGGGCGGCGCCGCACCAGGTCCGGCAGCGGCCAGCGGCGGTTGACCAGGAACGCGCCCCCCGCGAGCAGCACCAGCACCCCGCCGGTGATGCCCAGGGCGACCCCGATACCGCTGGAGCCGTTCCCGGCCGGGGCACTCGCCACCGGGTTCGACCCCGCCCCGGCCACCCCGGCCGCGCCGTCCCCGGCACCCCCGGCCGCACCGGGGGACGCGGTCGCGCCCGGCCTGGCGTCCGCCTGCACGGCGCCCTTCGGCGGCACCAGCTCACCCACCGGCTCGACCTTGCCGGCCGCCTTGAACCCCCAGTCGAAGAGCCTCGCGGTCTCCTTGTAGACCCCGTTGTGCTCGTCCTTCCCCGGGTTCATCACGGTGACCAGCAGCACCCTGCCGTCGCGCTCGGCGACCCCGGTGAAGGTGGAGCCCGCGCTGGTGGTGTTGCCGTTCTTCACGCCGGCTATGCCCTCGTAGACGGGCACGTCGTAGTCGCCGGACAGCAGCCGGTTGGTGTTCTGGATCTCGAAGGACCCGCGGACCTTCTTGCCCTTCTTGTTCTTCTTCGTCTCGCCGGGGAACTTCGCCCTGACCGTCGAGCTGTACTCCCGGAAGTCCTTCTTCTGCAGCCCGGACCGGGCGATCAGCGTCAGGTCGTACGCGGAGGACACCTGCCTCTCGGCGTCGTAGCCGTCGGGGCTGACCACGTAGGTGTCGAGGGCCTGGAGCTCCTCGGCGTGCTCGTTCATCTCCTCGACGGTCTTCTCGACGCCGCCGTTCATCGCCGACAGCACGTGCACGGCGTCGTTGCCGGACCGCAGGAAGACCCCGAGCCACAGGTCGTGGACGGTGTAGGTCTCGTCCTCCTTGATCCCGACCATGCTGGAACCGGAGCCGACGCCGGCCAGGTCGGAGACCTCCACCTTGTGCTTTGTCGACTTGGGCCACTTGGGCAGCAGCGTGTCGGCGAACAGCATCTTCAGCGTGCTCGCCGGGGCCAGCCGCCAGTGGGCGTTGTGCGCGGCCAGCACGTCGCCGGACTCGGCGTCGGCGACGATCCAGGACCGGGCGGACAGGTCCTTCGGCAGCACCGGGACCCCGCTCGCGAGGTTGACCTGGGTCCCCGGCTGCCCGAGCCGGGCGCCGCCCACGGTCGACATCTTCGCCGGGGGCGTGGCCGAGGGAGTGGCCGACGGCTTCGGGGCCGCGAGGGCGACGGGCGCGGTCAGCGCGGTGGACAACAGGACGGCGGAGGTGACCAGGAGCGATCGCCGGACGGTGTTCTCGGATGCGGGCACGGTCGGAAAGGTACATGCCACACCTGGGGGCGTCCCGTCCCGGTCCCCACCCCGGGCAAGGAACCGGACAGGTGCCGGAGATACTGGACCCGTGCCGTGCTCCTCCGGGGGACACCCCCGGGACCCCCGGCCGGCAGAGGGGGACCGGCGTCGCGACGAAAGGTCTGTTCTGGTGAAACTCAGCCGCCCCGTCTCCTGGTTCCTGCTCGCCTTCGGGGTGTGGAGCTGGGTCATCTGGATCACTTTCGTCAAGAACCTGGTCAAGGACAGCAGCGGACTCGCGTTCGAGGACGGGCACCCGACGGCTTACTTCTTCGTTCACCTGACGCTCGCCGTCGTCTCCTTCGTATTGGGGACGGTCATCGGGGGCATCGGGTTGCGCGGTCTGCGCGCACTGAGCCGGACGTCACGGACGTCCTGACCGGAAGCAGGGGAACTCCGCACCGTGGCCATCGTTTTCGTACTCGTCGCGCTGCTCGTCCTGGCCGTCCTGGTGACGGGCAACTGGTACGTGTGGCGCCGGCTGTTCCGGGACACCACCCGGGGACCGGGCCCGGTGCGCCGCGTGGGCGCGGCGGTGATCGCCGGCGGCTGGGCGCTGACGGTGGCCGCCTTCGTCGTCGGCCGCAGCGACGCCCCCTTCCGGCTCCAACAGGTCCTGGCCTGGCCCGGCTTCCTGTGGCTGGCCCTGTCCCTCTACCTGCTGCTGGCCGTGCTCGCGGGCGAGCTCGTGCGGCCCGTGCTGCGGTGGTTCCTGGAGCGGCGGGCCAGGTCGGCGCGGACGGCGGCCGGAGAACGGCCGGAACCGACGCCGATACCGGCGGGAGCGCCGGCCGCCGCACCGGCCGCGGGCTCCGCCGCCACGACCGCCCCCGTCTCGGCGGCCGGTCCCGTCCCGGCGGCCGACCCCGCCGCCGCGGCCGGTCCCGCGCCCGGGCCGTCGCAGCCCGACCGCCCCGAGGACGCGGCCGGAACGCCGGGCGCCGGCGCCCCTTCCGGACCCTCCCGCCGCCTGTTCGTCTCCCGGGTCGTCGGCGGGGCCGCCGCCGCCGCGGCCCTGGGGACCGTCGGCTACGGGACGTACGGCGTGCTGCGCGGACCGCAGGTGAAGCGGGTCACCGTGCCGCTCGCCAAGCTGCCGCGCGCCGCGCACGGTTACCGCATCGCGGTGGTCAGCGACATCCACCTGGGACCGGTCCTCGGCCGCGGTTTCGCGCAGAAGGTCGTCGACACGATCAACTCGACCCAGCCCGACCTGATCGCGGTCGTCGGCGACCTGGTGGACGGCAGCGTGAAGGACCTCGGCCCGGCCGCGGCCCCGCTGGCGCAACTGACGGCGCGTCACGGCTCCTTCTTCGTCACCGGCAACCACGAGTACTTCTCCGGCGCCGAGCAGTGGGTCGCGGAGGTGCGCCGCCTCGGCCTGCGCCCGTTGGAGAACGCCCGCACGGAACTCCCGCACTTCGACCTGGCGGGAGTGAACGACGTGGCCGGCGAGGACGAGGGCCAGGGCCCCGACTACGCGAAGGCGCTCGGGGACCGGGACCGGGCACGCGCGTGCGTGCTGCTCGCCCACCAGCCGGTGCAGATCCACGAGGCCGTCGACCACGGCGTCGACCTCCAGCTCTCCGGGCACACCCACGGCGGCCAGCTCTGGCCCGGCAGCCTCATCGCCGGCGCCGCCAACCCCACCCTCGCCGGCCTGGACCGCTACGGCGACACCCAGCTCTACGTCTCCCGCGGCGCCGGCGCCTGGGGCCCGCCCACCCGGGTCGGGGCGCCGTCGGACATCACGGTGATCGAACTCGCGTCGAAGCAGGCGTGAAGGACCGGACCACTCCCGGGGGGAAGCGATGGCCGGTGCCCGCACGGCACTCGTCCTGATCGACCCGCAGCAGTGGATCGTCGACATGCCGTGGCGGCCGGTCGGCGGCGACGTGGTGGTCGCCGCGTGCGCGAGGCTGCGCGCGCACTTCGCGGACACCGGTTCCTCGACGGTCGTCCTCGTCCGGTACGTCCGCGCCGACGGTGCGGACGGCGGTGCCGACGCGGCCCCCGACCGGCTGGTCCCCGACTGCGCCCCGCGCGCGGGCGACCACCTGGTGACCAAGCACGGCCTGGACGCCTTCGAGGACACCGAGCTGCACGGGATCCTGCGCCGTGAGGGGGTCACCGAGGTGGTCGTCGCCGGGCTGTCCACCGCGCACGGGGTCGCGTCCACGGCCGAGACGGCGCTGCGCCTGGGCTACGGCGTGGCCGTGGTCGGCGACGCCACCGCGAGCGTGGACGACGCACAGCACCGCGAGGCGCTCGACCGGCTCACGGCGCTCGGCGCGCGCACCGTCCGGGTCGCGGAACTCCTGACGGCGCGCCCCGCGGACCGGCCCGGCGGCGCGCGGACTCCTCAGGACCCGTCCGCCTGTCCGGCCCGTCCCGGCTGCTCCACGGAGTCCGGCCCCGGTTCCCGGTCCCTGTGAGCGGGGCTGCCCGCGCTGCTCGGCCCCCGGGTGCTCAGCCGCCGCCGGCGCCGCAGGCTCGCGGACCGGGGGCCCGAGGCGGAACGGCCGAGCGGTCTCGCCGCGCGGTGGTCCGCCACCGTGGAACGCCGTCCGCGGTCCGTCGCCGTCCTGGCGGTCGTCCTGATGGCCGCGCTCGCGGTCCCGCTGCTGTCGCTGTTCGTCGGCACGATCGTCGGCCTAGGCTTCCCGCTCCTGCTGCTCGCCTTCCGCTCCCTGGTGGTGCCGCTGACGGCCGCCGTGATGAACCTGCTCGCGGCGGCCGCCTCCTTCGGCGTCCTCGTGGCGATCTTCCAGTGGGGCTGGGGGCCGGACCTGCTGGGCCTGGGCGAGGAGGGCCCCATCGCCTCCTTCCTGCCGATCATCATGCTCTCGCTGCTGTTCGGCCTCTCCACGGACCACCAGGTGTTCCTGGTGAGCCGGATGCACGAGGAGTGGGTGCACACCCGGGACAACGCCCGCGCGGTGCGCGTCGGGCTCGCGCAGACCAGCCGGGTCATCGACTCCGCGGCCCTGATCATGGTCTGCGTCTTCCTCGCCTTCGTGCTCAGCGGCGACTACGGCGCGGCCATGGCGGGCGTGGGTCTCGCCGCCGTCGCCCTGGACGCGTTCATCCCGCGCACGGCGCTGGTGCCGGCCGCGATGCACCTGCTCGGCAGGTCCGACTGGTGGCTGCCGGCCGCCCTGGAGAAGCGGCTGCCGCACCTGGCGGTCGAGCCGAAGGAGGACGCCGCCGGCCCGGTGGCGCCCGCGGCCTCGGTGCTCCCCGCGCAGCGCGGCTCCGCCTCGGTGGTGCACGGTTTCGTCCGCACCGCCGACGGCGAGCCGGTGGAGGGCGCGGCCGTCGCCCTGCCGGCCCCGGGCGGACGCCGGGTGGACCGCGTGGTCTCGCTCGCCGACGGCGCGTACGTCGTCTCGGTGCCGTCCCCGGGCGGCTACCTGCTCCCGGTGACGGCCGCCCCGTACGGTTCGCGCGCGGCGCGCGTGGACGTGGCCGGGGGACCGCTGGTGTACGACGTCGAGCTCACGCCCGGCGAGGTGGACTCGGTCAACTGAGCTTCCCGGGGTGCCCGTCGTCGGCGGGCGCCCCCTTCTCCGGGGAGTCCTCCACGGGACCCTTCGCGGAGTCCTCCACGGGACTTCTCGCGGGGCCCTTCGCGGGGTCCGGCAGCGCCTTCGTCATCCCCGGCAGGAACTCCGTGAACAGTTCGTGCACCTCGCGCACGAGCGGCCGCAGCACCCGGAAGCGGGCCAGGGCGACACCGCGCGCGGTGATCCGGGCGCCCCGCTCGGCGAGCCGGTAACTGCGTTCGCGGCCCTCGGTGCGGTCGAAGATCCAGTACAGGCACAGCCCCATCTGGGCCAGCCACATCAACTCCGGGAGGATGTCCCGCAGTTCCTCGGGCACCTTGGTCCTCGTGCCGGCCAGCACCGCCCGGTGCACGCTGATCGCCTCCACGCGCGCGTGCTCCGACTCGGCGGAGAACGGGCTGAGCGGGCTGTCCGGGTCGGCGGCGTTCTTGAAGAACTGCACCGCGAACTCGTGGTACGGCGTGGCGATGTCCAGCCACGCCTTCAGCACCCCGGCCAGCCGGGCCTCCAGGTCGGTCTCCCGGGCCAGGACCTCCCGGACCGCCACCTGGTGCTCGGCGGCGATCCGGTCGTAGAAGCCCTGGATCAGGTGTTCCTTGCCCTCGAAGTAGTAGTACGCGTTGCCGACGGAGACCCCGGCCTCCTTGGCGATGGCCCGCATGGTCGTCTTGTCGTACCCGCGCTCCTGGAACAGCCGCATGGCCGTCTGGAGGATCAGGGCACGGGTCTGTTCGGACTTGCTGGGTGCGGCGCCGTCGTCGGGGCCGTCGTTCTTCGCGGGCACGGGAACAGAGCCTAACGCCCGGGACGGGCGCCCTACGGGGTGGTGCAGGAGCTCCCGGCGCAGTCCGGCGCGGTGTAGCTCCAGCCCCCGTGCGGATCGTACGTCCAGCCGTCGCCCCGGCGGTACACCCCTCCGCCCCACCCGGGCCGGGCCCCGCGCCACTTGGCGGCGGCCAGCACCGCACCCTTGGCGAGCCGGGCGCCGGACGGGGTGGACAGCCGGTGGGCCAGCGGCCGGTGCTCCCGCAGCGCCCACAGGGTGACGACCCAGGCGGCGGCGCCCCGGTACACCTGTCCACCGTCCCCCACGACGGTGATCTCCTCCAGGGTGGACCGGTGGTCGAGGCCGGGGAAGCGGGCCCGCGCCGCCCCGGACCCCGCCGGGACCAGCTCCAGGGGCACCAACTGCCGCTGGCGGACCAGCCAGTCCCGTACGAAGGCGCACAGGGAGCACTCGGCGTCGTACAGCACGGTGAGCCGGCGGACCGGGACGCGCGCGGCGCCCCGGTCCCCGTGCGTGGCCGTCACGCCGCTCACGCCCCGGCCGAGGGGGCCACCCAGTCCTGCGGTGCGACCGGCGGCAGCTGCTCCCGCTCCAGCACGCCGCGCCGCCGGATCCGGTTGAGCACGTACACGTTGCCCAGGTGCATCACGCCCAGCACCAGCAGCACCACGCCGAGCTTGGTCGACAGGGCCTCGAAGACGCCGCGCGTGTCGGCGATCGTCTCGTCGCCGCTCAGGTACAGCGCGACGAACCCGAGGTTGACGAGGTAGAAGCCGACCACCAGGAGGTGGTTGACGGCGTCGGCGAGCTTCTCGTTGCCGTGCAGCACGTCGGCGAGGAAGACCCGCCCGTTGCTGCTGAGCGTGCGGGCCACCCAGACGGTCAGCGCGATGCTGACCAGCAGGTAGATGACGTAGGCGATGACCGTGCGGTCCATGTCCCCCAGCCTCTCTTGAACGCGTTCAAAACGCTGACGAGAAGACTGTAGACCCTTGTTTTGAACATGTTCAACTCGATGGCGGGTGGGCCTCGTCACGGTCGTCGCCCGGCGGGACCGGCCGGAGCGGCACGGCGTCACCCGGCCGTTCGGGCAGGGCCACCGCGAGGTGTACCCGCGCACCGGCGCCGAGCGCACCACGCGCACGTGCTCCAGCCGGTTCGCGGCCCACGTCCTGCGCCGGCACCGGTCCCACTCCCCGGCGGCCGCTTCGGGGAGCACCGGGCGTCGTACGGCCTCGGCGGGCTGGACCAGGGCGCGGAGACCCGGCCGCCCCGCAGGCCGGCCGTCGTCCTCGGCGGAGCGGTGCCGCTGGCCGACGGCGCGGCCCTCACGGACCCGGCGGTCCCGAGTCGGCTCTAGCTCCGGTCGGGCGTCCGCCTCGCGCGGCCGGCCTCGAGGATCTCGGCCACGTCCAGGGTGACCTTGGCGCCGATGGAGTCGGGGAGGGCGACCATCTGACCGGGGGAGTGGAAGCGGTGGGTGGCGTACTCGCTCTCGACCGGGTCGGTCAGGACGTGGACGCGCCGGTGCTCGCGGTCGACGACGACGTAGACGGGGACCTTCGCCTCGGCGTAGGCGGCGGCCCTGGTCTTCAGGTCGGCCTTCCAGTTGCTGGACGTCACTTCGAGGACCGGACGGAAGCAGACCGGGTCGTGGGCGCCGTTCTCGACGTACCTGTCGCGGTAGTCGGCGTCCACCACGGCCAGGTCGGGGACGGCGTAGTCCTCGGCGCCCGCTGGAAGCCACAGCCCGACCCCCTGCAGTACTCGGTTCTCCACGCCGTGCAGCCCTGCTGTCAGGAAGGGAACGCTCAGGCTGGCGAGGGCATCGGCGTGCGGGCCGTCCGGTGGCGGGGTCACGAGGAGCCGGCCTCCGATGATCTCGACGCGGTAGCCCGGATTGCGGTCCATGAGACGGTTCGCCTCCGCGATCAGCGGACGCTCGCCGTGGGGCCGCTCGACGGATGCTGCGGACATCGCGTGCCTCCCGGGGGCTGGTGCCGAGACCGTCATCGTGGGGCGGAGGACGCCCGTACGGCGGTCGCGGCCGCGTTCACCCGATGACGTGGCATACGCCAGAGGGCCCCGTCTCCGGCGGAGACGGGGCCCTCGAGGACGTACGGCGACGAACCTCAGTAGCGGCGCGTGATCAGCGCGCGCTTCACTTCCGCGATCGCCTTGGTGACCTCGATGCCGCGCGGGCAGGCGTCCGTGCAGTTGAAGGTCGTGCGGCAGCGCCACACGCCGTCGCGGTCGTTGAGGATCTCCAGGCGCTGCTCGCCGGCCTCGTCACGCGAGTCGAAGATGAAGCGGTGCGCGTTGACGATGGCGGCCGGGCCGAAGTACTGGCCGTCGTTCCAGAACACCGGGCACGACGTGGTGCACGCGGCGCACAGGATGCACTTGGTCGTGTCGTCGAAGCGCTCGCGGTCCTCGGCGGACTGCAGCCGCTCGCGCGTCGGCTCGTTGGTGTCCTTCGTGATCAGGAAGGGCATCACGTCCCGGTACGCCTGGAAGAACGGCTCCATGTCCACGACCAGGTCCTTCAGGACCGTCAGGCCCTTTATGGCCTCGACCGTGATCGGCTTCTCGGGGTTGATGTCCTTGATCAGCGTCTTGCACGCCAGGCGGTTCTTGCCGTTGATCCGCATGGCGTCGGAGCCGCAGATGCCGTGGGCGCAGGAACGGCGGAAGGTCAGGGTGCCGTCCTGATCCCACTTGATCTTGTGCAGCGCGTCCAGGACGCGCTCCTTCGGGTCGATCTCCAGCTGGAAGTCTTCCCAGGTCGCCTCGGCCGAGATCTCCGGGTTGAAGCGGCGGATCCGGAACGTGACGGTGATGTAGGGGGAGTCGGCGAAGCCGCGCTCGGGCGATCCGGCCGCGTCCGCCTTGTCCAGAACAGGGGTAGCCATCAGTACTTACGCTCCATCGGCTGGTAGCGGGTCTGGACGACCGGCTTGTAGTCCAGACGGACGGTCTCGGTGCCGTCGGCGCCGACCTCGCGGTACGCCATGGTGTGGCGCATGAAGTTGACGTCGTCGCGGTTCGGGTAGTCCTCGCGGTAGTGACCGCCGCGGGACTCCTTGCGGGCCAGCGCGGAGACGGCCATGACCTCGGCCAGGTCGAGCAGGTTGCCCAGCTCGACGGCCTCCAGCAGGTCGGTGTTGAACCGCTTGCCCTTGTCCTGGATGGCGACGTTCCTGTAGCGCTCGCGCAGCTCGGCGATCTTCTCGACCGCCGTCTTGATCGTCTGCTCGGTGCGGAACACCATGACGTTGGCGTCCATGGTCTCCTGCAGCTCGCGGCGGAGCTCGGCCACCCGCTCGTTGCCGGTGGAGGTGCGCAGCCGCTCGATCTGCTCGACGACGAAGGCCTCCGGGTTCTCCGGCAGCTCGACGAAGTCGGCGGTCTGCGAGTACTCCGCCGCCGCGATGCCGGCCCGCTTGCCGAAGACGTTGATGTCCAGCAGCGAGTTGGTGCCCAGGCGGTTGGCGCCGTGCACCGACACGCAGGCCACCTCGCCGGCCGCGTACAGGCCGGGGACGACGGTGGTGTTGTCCGCCAGCACCTCGCCCTGGACGTTGGTCGGGATGCCGCCCATCGCGTAGTGCGCGGTGGGCTGGATCGGGATCGGGTCCGTGTAGGGCTCGATCCCGAGGTAGGTCCGCGCGAACTCCGTGATGTCGGGCAGCTTGGCGTCCAGCTGCTCCGGCGGGAGGTGGGTGAGGTCCAGGTAGACGTGGTCGCCCTCGGGACCGCAGCCGCGGCCCTCGCGGATCTCCGTGTAGATGGAGCGGGAGACGACGTCGCGGGAGGCGAGGTCCTTCATGACCGGCGCGTACTTCTCCATGAAGCGCTCGCCGTCCTTGTTGCGCAGGATGCCGCCCTCACCGCGGGCGCCCTCGGTGAGCAGGATGCCCATGCGCCAGATGCCGGTCGGGTGGAACTGGAAGAACTCCATGTCCTCCAGCGGCAGACCCCGGCGGTACACGGCGGCCTGGCCGTCACCGGTCAGGGTGTGCGCGTTGGACGTCACCTTGAAGAACTTGCCGCAGCCGCCGGAGGCGTAGATCACGGCCTTCGCCTGGAAGACGTGGATCTCGCCGGTGGCCAGCTCGTACGCCACCACGCCGGCCGACTTCTTGACGCCGTCGACCTCGGTGATCAGCTGGTCCAGGACGTAGAACTCGTTGAAGAACTCCACGCCCTCCTTGACGCAGTTCTGGTACAGCGTCTGGAGGATCATGTGGCCGGTGCGGTCGGCCGCGTAGCAGGAGCGGCGGACCGGGGCCTCGCCGTGGTTGCGGGAGTGGCCGCCGAAGCGGCGCTGGTCGATGGTGCCGTTCGGGGTCCGGTTGAACGGCAGGCCCATCTTCTCCAGGTCGAGGACGGAGTCGATGGCCTCCTTCGCCAGGATCTCGGCGGCGTCCTGGTCGACCAGGTAGTCACCGCCCTTGACCGTGTCGAAGGTGTGCCACTCCCAGTTGTCCTCCTCCACGTTGGCCAGCGCGGCGGCCATGCCGCCCTGCGCGGCGCCCGTGTGGGAGCGGGTGGGGTAGAGCTTGGTCAGCACGGCGGTGCGGCTGCGCTTGGTCGCCTCGATGGCGGCCCGCATACCGGCGCCACCGGCGCCGACGATGACGGTGTCGTACTTGTGGATCTTCATGATTCTCGCAGCCCCGTGCCTAGCGGATGTTCGGGTCGAAGGTGAAGATCACCAGCGTGCCCAGCAGGATGGTGAACACCGTGGCGGTGTAGAGCAGGCCCTTGAGCCACAGCCGGGTGTTCGGCCGCTCCGCGTAGTCGTTGATGACCGTGCGCAGGCCGTTGGCGCCGTGCAGCATCGCCAGCCACAGCATCAGCAGGTCCCAGACCTGCCAGAACGGCGAGGCCCAGCGGCCGGCCACGAAGGCGAAACCGATCTTGGAGACGCCGCCGTCCAGCACCAGCTGGATCAGCAGGTGGCCGATGACGAGGACGACCAGGACGACGCCGGACAGGCGCATGAACAGCCAGGCGGCCAGCTCGAAGTTGCCCCGGGTGGTCTTCGGGGTCTTCTTGGTCCGCTTGCGCGGGGGCTCGATGACCGGCGCCGGGTTGTCGACGGAGTACAGGGACGCGCCCTCGACGGGGCCGATGCCCGAGGCGGAGGTTTCAGTCGTGGACATGGACGTCAGCTCCCGAACAGTTCACGAGCGGCGTGGCCGAGGACGGGGTAGATCGCCCCGAGCATGAGCACGACCCAGATGGCGACGACGGTCCAGAGCATCTGCTTCTGGTAGCGGGCGCCCTTGATCCAGAAGTCGACGGCGATGACGCGCAGGCCGTTGAGCGCGTGGAACAGGATGGCGGCGACGAGGCCGTACTCCAGCAGCGCGACGATCGGCGTCTTGTACGTGGCCACGACGGTGTCGTAGGCCTCCGGGGACACGCGCACGAGGGCGGTGTCCAGCACGTGAACGAACAGGAAGAAGAAAATGAGGACGCCGGTGACTCGGTGAGCCACCCAGGACCACATTCCTTCCCGGCCGCGGTACAGCGTTCCAGCCGGCACGGAAATTTCCTCCGGGAGCGGGGTCTGGGGCCGCGCCGGCTTTCCTTGTCGGTCGGGCCCGGCCGGGTACGGTCCACCGGCCCCCAGCATCGTAGCCACGTGTCTCTGCGGCGCTTACAGGGGGCCTGCCGGTGTGATCAAACTTGCACCCGAAGGGGTGTGGAGGAGGTGTTCACGGCCGTGGACGCGGGCATTCGCCCTGCTTGTCGGGTTCGTCGGGGGTGAGCGGCCGGTGTCCGGTCGTCGTTTCCTCCAGGAGGCCGGTGAGCCGGCCCCTCGCTAGGCGCCGGAGTTCCTCCGCGGCCACCGGGCGCTCCTCTTCCGGATCGTTGGCCAATCGTGACCGGATGCCTTCGAGTACGTGGTCCAGGACGGCGTCCGGCTTCAGACCGTCGAGGCAGATGACGAACACGTGGCCGAATCTGGCCTCGTAGGCGGCGTACGCCGCGTTCAGCGCCGTGTGGGCGGCCGCGTACGTGTCCTCCGGCAGGGCGGGCAGCGCCTCCGCCGCCAGGGCCTGGGCGAGTTCCGCCGCGGTCAGGTCGTACGCCGCCTCGTCGGAGGCGGCCAGCAGGGAGGCCGGGTCGGGGTAGGGGCGGTGGCCGGCCACGCGCCGGGCCCAGCGGACGCTGTTCAGGCAGGCCAGCAGGGTGCGCTCGGCGTCCTCGGCGGGGGCGGCGTTGAAGCGCTCCAGCGGGGACGGGGCGCCGGGCCCGCCGCGGGACTGTCCGGGTATGGCGACTCGGCCGGGGAGGTCTGGGAGACGGGGCGCAGGCAGCGTGGGTCCTCGTGGGCGTCGCGTGTGTGTCGGTGGCGGATGGTGTGAGAGTTGTGGCGACACGTTATCGAGTGAGTCCATCACGTGTCCGATCGATGCTCTGAATTCACTCGAACGGTCGAGTTTCGGAATGGCTCGTCGGCGCCGCTCACCCGTACGGGTCGTAGGTTGGCGGGGTGAGTCGGCACAGGCAGCACAGGCGTCGGACGGCGGCGCGGACGGTGAGGCAGCGGAAGGTGCTGGTCGTGGCCGCCGCCGCGGGCGCGCTGGTGGCCGCCTCCGGGGTGGGCCTCGGGCTCTGGGTGTCCTCGGACGGCGAGGGCCCGGCGGACCCGGCGACGGCCTCCGCCGGGAAGAGCCCCGGCGGTTCGGACGAGGCCGCCGGGACGGCACCGGAGGCGAGCCCGAGCCCCAGCCGGTCCTACCCCTTGTCCCGGGCGCCGCGCACCATCCCCGCCGTCCGCGAGCACACCGCCGAGCGCGGCCCCGGCTGGCGCCCCGAGCGGACCCACCGGGTGGTGGTCGGCGACGGCGCGCTGGCCGACGAGGGGCGCCTGATAGCCGGCGAGCTGGGGCTGACGTACGCCGGCGAGAAGGACGACGAGCGCCACGGGGACCTGCGGCTGGTGCTGAACCGCGACGCGGGCGCGAACCCCGAGTCGTACACGATGACCGTGCGGGGCGGGCGGGTGACCGTCAGCGGCCCCGGCGAGGCGGGCGTGTTCTACGGCACCCGCACGCTCAAGCAGGAGGTACGCGGCGCCGGGACCGCCCCCGAGGGCGTCGTCCGCGACGAGCCGGCCAAGCGGCGGCGCGGCCTGATGCTGGACATCGCGCGCAAGCACTACACCGCCGACTGGATCGAGGACCGGATCCGCGAGCTCGGCGACCTGAAGTTCAACGAGCTCGGCCTGCACTTCTCCGACGACCAGGGCTTCCGCATCGAGTCCGACTCGCACCCGGAGATCGTGTCGCGGGACCACCTGACCAAGGCGCAGGTCAAGAGGATCGTCGACCTCGCGGCGAGCCGGCACATCACCGTCGTCCCCGAGATCGACTCGCCCGGACACCTCGGTGCGGTCCTCGCCGCCCACCCGGACCTCCAGCTGCGCGACGCGAGCGGTCGCGCCGTGCGCGGCGCGATCGACATCTCGAAGCCCGGGTCCGCCGGGATCGTCGACGACCTGCTGGACGAGTACGCCGGGCTGTTCCCCGGCGGGCAGTGGCACCTCGGCGGCGACGAGTACCAGGCGCTGGTGGTCTCCGACCCCGAGGCGTCGTTCCCGGGCCTGGCCGCCGCCGCGCGGGAGAAGCACGGCTCCGGCGCGACCGTCGAGGACCTGGCCACCGGCTGGCTCGATGACCGGGCCGCCACCGTCCGCGCCCACGGCCGCACGCCCCGCGCCTGGAACGACGGCTTCTTCCGGGGCGGTTCGGTGCGGGCCGCGAAGGACATCCAGGTCGCCTACTGGACCGGCAAGGAGATCGGCGCCCGGCAGCCGGCCGAGTACCTGCGCGAGGGCCGTACCGTCCTCAACTACAACGACGAGTTCCTCTACTACGTGCTCGGGGAGCCGCTGACCTTCGTCTACCCGACGGGGGAGCGGATCTACGAGCAGTGGACGCCGCTGGTGCTGCGCGGCACCACCTCCGTACCCGCCCGGTACGACGACCAGATCCTCGGCGGGTCCTTCGCCGTCTGGGGCGACCTGCCCCGCTCCCAGACCCAGGAGCAGGTCGCGGCCGGGATCCGGCTGCCGCTGCGGGCGACCGTCCAGAAGCTGTGGGACCCGGGGGAACCGGACCTGTCCTGGACGGAGTTCCGGGCCCTGGCGGACGAGCTGGACTGACCCCCGCGGGACCCCCGCGGGGGGACGGATTGCCGCATACGCCTGCGAACCCCCGTACGACTGTGGTGGTGTTCTGACGAGCGGAACGACGCCGGCGAACCGAGAACCGGGGGGAACATCAGCACATGGGCTACTGGGGGTACTTCGTCGTGGGCCGCGGGGAGCGGCCGCTCGCCGAACTGGACGCGCTGTCCGGTGCGGCCGGGGGCATGACCCTGCGCACCTCGGCGCCGGACGGATGGCAGGTGTGGGAGTACCCGGGCGGCGAGGGCGACATCGGGAACATGAACGACCTGGCCCGGGAGACCGGCGCGCCCGCGCTGTTCGGATACGTCATGGGCAGCGACTGCGTGGTGGTGGAGGCGGCGTCGCCGGAGAGCGGGGCGTGGACGACCTGCCTGGCGCGGGCCCGCATGGCCGGTTACCTCGAGGGGCAGGAGGAGGGACTCACGCTGGAGGACTACTTCCTGGAGCCCGCCGACGCCGCCGAGCGTGCCGTCTTCTGGGCCGAGGAGGCGGGGCACGACGTCTCCGCCGAGGGCCTGCTCGAGGTGCTGACCGCCGACCCCGATCCGGTGGCCGAAAATCTCTTCTTCCGCCTGCTGGACCGGCTCGGAGTGGTGCCCCTGTGACATTCCCGGCCCGTCGCACGCAGTAAGGGAGAGTGCGGGCTCCGTGAGGGAAGAGGCTTGTGAAGGGCGTCTTCGGGGCCTGTGGGACCCGCTGAGGGAGGCGTGGATGAGCCTGGTGGAACTGATCGCACAGGCCGACGAGCGCGGGCTGGCCGTGAGCGGGTTGGCTTGTTTGGATCGGTGCGTGCCCTTGCTGGGCGGCGACGACGAGGTGCTGCGGCCGCTGTGGTCGAGCCTCGCGGAGGGCGCCGCCGACGGCGACTGGGCCCAGCGGCTGGAGGAGGTGCGCGGCAAGCTGGACGCGGCGGACGACGAGGACGGGGCCGCGGCGCTCGCGCACCGGATGCTCACCGCCGCACCCGGCCGGCGGTCCGCCGCCGAGCTGCGGGTCTGGGCCGACGCCTGCTCCGTCGCCGCGCTGCGCGTCCACCGGCTCCTGGACGGCGCCGCCGCCCCGGACGACGACGCGGACCCGGCCCTCCACGCGGCTCGGTCCGCGGGGACCTCCGCCGAGGGCCGCACGGAGGGCGTGTCGCCGCTCGTCGCGGCGGAGCTGCGCCGCCAGATCGCGGTCCTGGAGCTCCTGTCCGCCCACGGCCCGGCGGGTCTGCGCGGGGCGCTGGAGGTGGCGACGGAGGGACGGCGGGTGCTCCGCGCCGCGGTGTCCCGGCGCAGCCGCCGGAGGGATTGAGGTTCGTTCAGGCCGGCAGCCGCTTCACGACGGCGTCCCGCCGCTCGGCCGTGTGCGCGTGGAACGCGGTCGGGCCGCGGTGGGCCGACGCGAACACCTCGCGCACCAGGGGCTCGACGTCCGGGCCGCCGCGGCGCGGTGCGCCTCGACGGCGGTGAGCAGCGGGAACGGCGGAGGACCCGGGCCGGGCGGGACACCGGGCGCCGCCGAGCACGACGAGCGAGGACGGGGTACCCCGCGGTGCCCGCGGACGCGCCGGCGTACAGGAGTCCGTGGCCGAGGCGGCCCTTGTCCGGCACCTCCTCCCGGTGCCGGCCGATCCGTTCCCGTACGGCGTCCCAGTCGTCCTCGAAGAGCTGCGGCAGCCGGGCGGGACCGTCGTCCAGGACCGGGGGCGGGACGGCGCGCGGACGGAAGTACGTGCTCATCACCGACACGAGCGCAGCGGACCCCGATCCGTCACCCCTCGCGCCGCCCCCTGCCGGGAAGGTCCTGTGACCGGTGTGGGGTGGAGTCGGGGCGGTCCTGCGCCGATCGCGGGGAGTCGCGGGAACCAGGTGACGAAACGCTTCACCGGCACGCTCTTCAAGGTGTGACGACTGCGACGACTGTGACGACACAGCAGGAGACCAGGCCTTCGGCCGCAGCGAAGCCGGTCCGGTGGGCGGCGGACGCGGTGGCGGCGATGCGCGAAGGGGCACGGCTGCGCCTCGACTACTCGGCGCGCAGTCTGTGGAGCGTCGACCGCATGATCGAGGAGATACGCCGGGAGGGGGCCCCGTACGCCGCCGTGGAGCAGGTGCTGCGCGGGTTCGGCGCCTACACCGGCGAGGTGATCGTCCGTCAGACCGGCGGCGAGTGGTGGGCCACGGGCGGCGACCACTGGGTGCGCACGCCCGACGGCCGCCTCTGGGACCCGATCGAGGAGGCCGTCCGCTGCTACACGGGCGACGGTTCCCTGCGGCTGCTGTGCCGGGACGCGTCGGGCGGGGGACCGCACCCGCGGTGACGTCCCGCGCGCCGCGGCCGGCCGGCGGGCGGACGCGAAGCGGCCGGGGCCCCCGCCCGGTGCGGGGACCCCGGCCGTCGGGGCGGTGGCGCGGTGCTACGGAGTCAGCGCCTGGCCCAGCCGCACGTCCGCCGACAGGCCGAGGGTGCCCTTGCCGAAGACGTAGGAACCGCCGTAGCCGAGTCCTGTGCTGCTGCTGGGCAGGTACAGGACGACGCCGTCCGAGGTGTCCTCGCCGTCGGCGCCGATCGTCAGGTCCGCGCGGCCGTAGCCGGACAGGTCCGTCAGGGACACCGCGGAACCGAGCCGGTCGTTGGACTCCGTGGAACCGGGGATGCCGGACGTGTCCTGCGAGACGCCCTTCGAGCCGGAGCCGGTGAGGCCGGCCGAGGTGCCGGGGAACAGGAGCGCGTTGCCCGCGTCGGAGCGGTTGGCGCCGCTGCGGGTGAGGTCCTCGCCGGGGGCGCCGGCCAGGACGTCCGCGTACCCGTCGGCGTTGTAGTCGCCGATCGAGACCGAGGCGCCCAGGGAGTCACCGGACTCGTTGCCGCCCGGGACGGACGCCGTGTCCTGGTGGAGGGACTTCATGCCGGTCGTGGTGAACCCGCTCGACGTGCCCAGGACCATGGTGATCCGGCCGCCCGGCGTCGAGAAGCCGGACTCCGCGCCCACCGGCTGGCCGATGACGATGTCGTCGTAGCCGTTGCCGTTGACGTCGCCCGCGGCGATGGACCGGCCGCCCTTGACCGAGATGACCCCCACCTTGGTCAGGCCGGACGCGGAGCCCGCGAAGCGGAGCACGCGGCCGGTGCCGCCGGTGTCGCGGTAGTTGAGGGCGATGTCCGCGTAGCCGTCCCGGTTGAAGTCGCCGGCCGCGGCGTCGAGGTACGCCACCGAGCCCGTGGCCGAGGTCAGCGTGCCGTACTTGGTGGCGCCGCCGGTGTGACGGGCGTTCCAGTTGCCGCCCCTGCCGGTGCCGGCGGCGAACACGTCCGCCTTGCCGTCGCCGTTGAAGTCGCCGACGGCGACCGTGGTGCCGAGCTTGGCGCCGGTCTGCGTCACCCCCGTCGTCGAGTACGAGAAGCCGGTGTTCAGTGCCGGGCCGTACATCACCACGACCCCGCCGCGGTCGGTGTGGCCGCTGGTGTCGTTCTCCCCGGGGACGCCGATCGCGAGGTCCGCGTGGCCGTCGCCGTTGACGTCGCCCCAGGCGCTGGAGGTGCCGAAGCCGTCACCGGACTCGTTGGAGCCGGGGACGCCGGCGCTGCTCTGGGTGAGCGTCCTCCTGGCGCCGGTGACCGGGCCGTTCACGCCGCCCGGGATCACGGTGACGCTGCCGCCGCCCGAGGCCTTCGGGGTTCCCGCGACCAGGTCGGCGAGGCCGTCCCGGTCGTGGTCGGAGGTGGCCAGGGCGTGCGAGATGCCCGGCGTCCTGGCCAGCGCGGCGATGCGGGAGAGCTTCGGGTGGAGGTTCTTGCCGGGGCAGGCCGTGTAGTTGGTGTCCCGGTGGCCGAAGACGCGCGGCAGGGTGACCGACTCACCCTGGTCGATCTTGTTGCCGCTGACGCCGGCCTCCGTACCCGAGGTCAGCGTGACCTTGCCGGTCGGGTCGATGCCGTACATCCCGAACTTCCAGGCGACGACGCGCGCGATCGAGTCCATCGCGGCCCGGCTCGGCTGCGCGCTCTCGAAGTTGCCGATGTAGGAGATGCCGAGCGTGTCGGTGTTGAAGCCGACGTCGTGCGCGCCCACCACCGGCAGGTCCGTGCCGCCGCTGCGGCCCTCGAAGATCTGGCCGCAGCGGTCGACGACGAAGTTGTAGCCGATGTCGTAGTAACCGCGCGCGAAGTGCTCCTGCTGGATGGAGCGCAGCCGGGCGCGCGAGTCGGCGCAGGACACGCTGTTGTCGCTGTCGACGCCGGTGTGGTGGATGACGGCGGCCTTGATCTCGGTGCCGTAGCTCGGCGTGCCGTCGTAGTCGGTGGAGGCGCCCCACTCGGCCTGCGTGATGATCGGCGGCTTCACGACCGTCGAGGGACGGGGCTCGGGGACGGTGGGGGTGGGGGAGGGGGACGCCGTCGGGGACGCGGTGTCCGTGGCCGTCTGCGAGGACGTCCCGGTGGGTGCCGCGGTCCCGGTCGGGGCGTCGGGCGAGGTCTCGGCCGGGGCGGGGGTCACCGTCCCGGCGGGCGTCCCCGTCGGGACCGGGGCCTCCGTCGTCGGCGCCGTGGTCTCCGCCGCGAAAGCGGCGGGTTCCATGCCGTCCGCGGCCGGGGCGGTGGTCTTCGGGTCCGTGCCCGGGTCGAGCAGCTTGACGTCCATGCCGGCCGGCTGGCCGCCCGCCTGGGTGCCGTCGGCCTTGACCACGCGCACCTCGACGCCGTCGGAGGCGCCGGTCCACACCGAGGCCGTACCGCCGCGCGTCGCCGCCCGCTCGCCCTCCGCGCCGTCGGCCTGGTTCGGCTCGTCCTCCAGCTTCTGCCAGCCGGACCACTTGCCGGTCTTCAGGTCCCGGGTCCGCACCTCGGGCGTGCCCTTGACCTCGGCCTCGGGGTTGTCCCAGGTCACGAGCACCGCGCTGAAGCGCTCCGTGGCCTGCCGCTCCAGTCCCCGGCGGCCCGCGCCGCGGTTCTCCAGCTTCACCGTGTGGATGCTCGGCTTGCGGGCCTTCGCCCCGGGGCCGGCCGGCTCGGACGACGGGCCGGCCACCGCGTAGGTGACGACGCCCGCGCCGCTCAGCACGACGGCTCCGACGGTCAGCCACGCCCGCCGCTTCAGGCTGAGCGGCTTGTACGCATGGGTCCTGCGAGGACTCAACTACCCCACCCCTAGAAAAGGAACACCGACATCACCTGTCACACAGATGACATCCACTCAGCGTCAAGGGATGGCCGAACGTCACCCGGTGGCGCCGGATCCGTCCTCTCGCCCCGGGGTCCTCGCGGACGTACGGGAGGCCGAAAGGTTGTGCCCGTCCTGTGGATCCGCTGTGTGGCGATCGACACGTCCGTGACCCGTGACGCCCGGGGCGCGGCGCCCGCTTGGTCTGCCGGGGAACCCGGCCGGGCTCCCCGGCGGCCCGAGCGGAAGGGTGGGGCCCATGGAGGTGGCGGACGAGCGGGTGCCGGCCGCGGGACGGATGCGACCGTACGCGGCGGCCTTCGTCGCCCGGGTGACCGCCCGCGGCCGGATCCCGCTGGACTACTCCGTGACCAGCCTGCGCGTCGTCGACTTCCTGGTCGACGGACTGCGCAAGGGCGGCGCGGACCGCGGGCGGGTGCGCGAGACGCTGTTCGGGCTCGGCGCCTACGTCGGTGAGGTGCTCGTGCGCCAGGCCGGAGCGGTGTGGGTGGACCTCGACGAGGAGCAACGGGCCTGCTTCGGCCAGCCGGTCGGGGTGCGGATGCCGGACGGCCGGATCTGGAACCCGGTGGGCAAGGTGCACAACCGCTTCGAGGCGGGCGGCCCGCAGGAGTCGCTGCAGACCTTCTACCTGGTGCTGCACGGGCGGGCCCGCCGCTCCCCGGCGGCCGCGCACGGGCGGCCCGCCCCGGTGCGTGTGCCGCGTGAGGCCTCTGACGAGCTGTGACACTTTCATGGCGTCCGACGCTGATGACCGTGGGGGCGTGGGCACGGCCGGACGCGCTCACGCCAAGCGGACGCGCGCACGGCAAGCGGACGCGCTACGCACTCGGTACGGACGAGGACGGTTCTTGGGCCACGGAGGGGAATCCCGCCGCGCACAGGCGTACGACGGGGAACTGGGCGCGGCCGTCGCGCGGGCCCAGGAAGGGGACGAGGCCGCCTTCGCCGCGGCCTACCGGCTCGTGCAGCCCGGACTGCTCGCCTACGTGCGCGGGCTGGTCGGGGACGACGCCGAGGACGTGACGTCCGACGCCTGGCTGGAGATAGCCCGCGACCTGGGGCGGTTCAAGGGCGACGGAGCGGGGTTCCGGGGGTGGACGGCGACCATCGCCCGGCACCGGGCACTGGACCACCTGCGCCGGCAGCGGGTGCGGCCCCGGCCGTCGGCCCTGGAACAGGACGTGCTGGAGCTGCCCGGACCGCAGAGCACCCACGACCAGGCCATGGAGGCCATGTCCACCGAACACGCCCTGGCACTGGTCGGCGGGCTGCCGCGGGACCAGGCCGAGGCCGTGCTGCTGCGGGTGGTCGTCGGCCTGGACGGCCCCGCCGCCGCCCGCGTCCTCGGCAAGCGGCCGGGGGCGGTCCGGACGGCCGCGTACCGGGGGCTGAAACGCCTGGCCAAACAGTTGGGTATCGAAAGTGTGACGGATGAGGCGCCGCGGACGCTGGGTGAGTCGACATGAACGGCGGCCGGGACGGCGGACACGGCGGGCGGGGCGACGACGCCCCGCGTGAGCCGGCCGGACCCGGCGGCCCGCGGCGGTCCGTCCGGACCGGTGGACTGAACAGGTCGGACGCGCGGCACGTATGCCTCGGTCCGGGCAGGACCGCCTGCCCGGGCGGACGGCACGGGTCGGGTGAACCATACGGACCGGACGGATCGTACGGACCGGACGGATCGTACGGACCGGGCGGATCGTACGGGCCCGGTGGGCCGACGGGGCCGAGTGGATCGAGCAGGGACGGGAACGGACATGGGTGAGCGGCAGAGCGACGGCGGGCCGGCCGGCCGTCGGCGTGTGCACCCTGAGGGCGCACCGCCCGGGCACCGCACGGCCGGGCGGGACGGCTCCGTCGGGGGCCGGCCCCACGCCGTGGACGCCGCCGGCCTCGAGGCGCTGCTCGCCGCCTCGCTGATCCGGGACTCCGTCGACGCCGCCGCCGAGCAACGGGCCGTCGCCGCGTTCCGGGCCGCCCGGGAGGCGGGAGCGCACCGCGCGCGCACCCGGCGCCGGGACGACTGGCGGCCCCGTCGGCGGCGGCTCGGGAGCCACTCGGTGAAGACCGTGCTCTCCGTGCTGCTCGGCGGCCTCACCCTCGGCGGGGTCGCGGTCGCCGGGATCGGCGCCGCGGGATCGGCCACGGACGGCCCCGCGCGGGACGACCGACGCGCCCACGCCTCGCCGGACACACCCGGCCCGTCCACCGGGGGGCCCCTCGGGGAGTCCACCGGCCCGGGGTCCGCCCCCGCCGGCCCGGACCGCCCCGCCGCGGCCCGGGACACCGAGGCGCACTGCCGCGCCTACGAGAAGGTCGAGGGACGCGGCAAGGCGCTGGACGCGACGGCCTGGAAGCGGCTCACGGAGGCCGCGGGCGGCGAGGCGAAGGTCGACGCGTACTGTGCCGAGCAGCTGGAGCAGGCCACCGCCGAGGAGCGGCGCGGCGGCCCGGCGGCGGGGAAGGACGCCGGCGAGGCAGGCCGGGCCGGGAACGGCTCCTCCGGCACCGCACGTGACGGCGCCTCGGGCAACGCGGGCAACGCGGGCAACGCGGGCAACGCCTCGGGCGGTGGCCCGGCCGGCAACGACAACGGCAACGGCGGGTCCGGTGCGGGCGGCTCCGGTGCGGCGAACAGCGGCTCGGGCAGCCGCCAGGGCAAGCCCGCCCAGCCGGGCGCCGACAGGCCGTAACGCGCCGAGGCGCCCCGGCGACCGGGGAGGGCACGGGGTTCCGCGCTGACGGACGCCCCCGCCGAGGCAACGGCCGGGGCCGCCACCCCCCACAGGAGAGGCCCCGGCCGTCGCGCGGTACGGGCCGCGCGGCGACCCGTACTCCCTACAGCGCCGAGCGTGCGTTTTCTGTCACACCCCGCTGTGTCACGGGTTAGTTGCATCTTGGACGGATATGGACGGAGACAGGTTGCAGGTCGTAACGTGCCTTTCGCGCCAGGCCGTGGAGGACAAACGACCACAACAGCCACCAGCGGCCTAGAGACGGCAACGACCACTTGAGGAACCACGACGGCGAGAACCCGGTCCGCGAGAGCGGCGCCGGCTGAGGCGCAGAAGGGCGCGCGCGGTGCTGGGGGACGACGCGGAGCTGACCGCCGCGGTGCGTGCGGCACAGGACGGGGACGAGACCGCGTTCCGGACTGTGTACCGCACCGTGCACCCGCGGCTGCTGGGATACGTACGGACACTCGTCGGCGAGCCCGACGCCGAGGACGTGGCGTCCGAGGCGTGGCTGCAGATAGCCCGTGACCTGGAGCGGTTCACCGGTGACGCGGACCGGTTCCGCGGCTGGGCCGCCCGCATCGCACGCAACCGCGCGCTGGACCACATACGCATGCGCGGCCGCCGCCCCTCGATCGGCGGCGACGAGACCGAACTCACCGGGCGGGCCGCCGAGTCCGACACCGCGGGCGAGGCCATCGAGGCACTGGCCACCGACGGCACCTTCTCCCTCATCGGCCGGCTGCCGCAGGACCAGGCCGAGGCCGTCGTGCTGCGCGTGGTCGTGGGGCTCGACGCGAAGACCGCCGCCGAGACGCTGGGCAAACGCCCGGGGGCCGTGCGGACGGCCGCGCACCGTGGCCTGAAACGGCTGGCCGAACTGCTCGGTGACGATCCGGAAGCCCATCCGGAATCCGCTGGTGTGCTCGACGCCCTTCCGCCCCAGAGAGAACCACGCCGTCGTACGGTGACGTCCGCGAGTGTGACGCAGATGCGAGCGCGGACACAGAAGGACATGTGATGGCCGACGAGCAGTACAGGTGGCTGGACCGCGAGACGGCGGAGCGCTTGCTGAGCGGAGAGCCCCCCGAAGCTGCCGATCCCGTCTCCCGTGACCAGGCCGAACGGCTCGCCAGGACGCTCGGCGCCCTCTCCGCCCCGCCCCCGTCGGCCGACGGGGAACTCCCCGGTGAGGCCGCCGCCCTGGCCGCCTTCCGCGCCGTGCGCGAGGAGCGCGCCGCGGCGGGCGCGGCTGCCGGCCGCCAGGCCGGAACCCACTCCTCCGATACCGGGCCGGTCCAGCCGGGCACCCCGCACGGTGACCGTTCCGGAGCCGTCGGCGGACCCCGCTGGACACGCCCCCTGCGCTTCGGACTGGCCGCCGCGCTGGCGGTCGGCATGGTCGGCGGTGCCGCGGCCCTGGCCGGAACCGGAGTCCTGCCGGTACTGTCCGGCGACCCCGAGGCCGACCCGGCCGCCTCCGTCACGGCCACCGGCACCCCTTCCGCGCGTCCCCGGCTGTCGCCCCCGTCGAAGGAGGACGCACCCGGCGGAGCCACGCCCGAGGGCGGCTCCGGCCGGGAGGCCGGGGGTGCCGTCCAGGGCGGTCCGGACGCACGGGACGACGAGGACGCGGACGCCGGTGACCCCGCGGCCCGTTCTGGACATGGCTGGAAGCAGATCGCCTCGGCCTGCCGCGACCTCCAGGAGGGCAAGGGACTGGGCGTCGGCCGCCAGCGCCTCGTCGAGGACGCGGCGGGCGGTCCCTCCCGCGTCGACGCGTACTGCAGGGACGTCCTGTCCACCACCGACTCCGACCCCACGGTCGGGAAGCGCGCCGACGAGGCCCACCAGGACAACGGCAACGGCAGCGTTAACGGCAACGGCAGCAGTAGCGGCAACGGCAACGGCAGCGGCAGCAGTAACGGCAGCGGCAGCAGTAACGGCAATGGCAACGGCAGCGGCAGCAGTAACGGCAGCGGCAGCAGTAACGGCAATGGCAACGGTGTCGGCGGGGGGCGCGGCGCCTCCAAGGGCCAGAGCGGCAGCGGTGACGGTGGCGCACAGGGCAAGGGCGGCGGGAACGGCGGCCAGAGCGCCGAGGCCGGAAAGAACGGCAACAACGGCAACAACGGCAACAACGGCAACAACGGCAAGGGAGGCGGGAGGTGACGGCGGTGACGCCCCGGCCGATTCCGCGCTCAGAACGCCTCTGACCTGGTGTTTCACGGTCCCGGAAATTTCTTCGCCGACGGGTGTGACGTTTTCGGCCTCCGCGACGCAGTAATGAATGAGCCGACTGGTCATCGGCTGTCGCACGGAGCCGGGGTTCCCCCCGTACCCGCGGCTCGTGCACTCCGGCGCGGGCGGGACACGTTCCCCCGGTCCCGCCCGCGCCCCGCATCCCGTCCCGCCCCACGCGCCTCACCAGTGCACGACGACCTTGTCGCCGTTGCGCACCTGCGCGTACAGCCGGGCGATCGCCGCCTCGTCCCGTACGTTGACGCAGCCGTGCGAGGAGCCGGCGTATCCGCGTGCGGCGAAGTCGGCCGAGAAGTGCACGGCCTGCCCGCCGCTGAAGAACATGGCGTACGGCATGGGGGAGTCGTAGAGCGTGGACACGTGGTGCCGGGACTTCCAGTAGACGTGGAAGACCCCCTCCCGGGTCGGCGTGTACTCCGAGCCGAAGCGGACGGCCATCGTCGACACGGTCCGTCCGTCGACCATCCAGCGGAGGGTGCGGCTCGACTTGCTGATGCACAGCACCCGGCCGGTCCGGCAGCGGGCGTCGGGTGCGTCGACCGGCTGACCGCCCATCAGGTACAGCTCCCACTTGCCCGGTTCGCGGGTCATCCCGAGCAGCCGCTGCCAGGTGACGGTGTCGATCCTGCCGGTCCGCGGCAGCCCGCGCTTGCCCTGGAAGCCCCGCACCGCCTTCTCCGTGAGCTCGTCGTACGTCCCGGTGGGGCCGTGGAAGAGCCAGGCGGCCTGACGCAGCCGGGCCTGGAGCTCGCGGACGTCGCGGCCGGAGTCGCCGGGGGACCACAGCACGCGCGGGGGCCGCTGCTCCGGCGCGGTGCCGGGCCGGTCGTCACCGGCGTCGTCACCGCCACCGGACGAGCCCTTGCCGTCGCCGTCGCCGTCGCCGACGCCGTGGCCCTCCGGGGCGCGGGACGCGGACGGCGCACCGGACGGCAGTTCGACGCGCACCGGCGGCCCGCCCTCGCCGTCCGCGCCGGCGGGCTGCACCGTGCAACCCGCCGCACCGCCCGTCAGGACGGCCAGTGCCGTCAGGACGGCGAGCGCTCTCCCCCTGTCCGTCCCGCGCACGCGGTCCTCCCCACCCGTCCTGTGCATGCAAGCCCCCCGTCGTCCCGCCGGTCGCCGCACCCGGTCGTCAACCGAGATGTTCCCCGGACGTGACCGCGGCCGAACCACGGGGCATGGTGGTGGGTGACCGGAAGGCGACCGCCGGGACGGAGGCTGTGAGCGGGGTCCCGCCCCGGCTGTGAGGAAGGTCCCAGCGTGTGCCCCTCCACCGGACCGTGCGCGCACCGCTACAGTCCGTCGGAGAACCGGGTCTGTACTGGCGAGTAACTGACGAGTAACGGGCGAGCAGGACGAGCAGCACTGCTCAGCGGGAGGCATCACACCATGGCGCGCGAGTCGGAGTCCGGACTGCCCATCGAACCGGTCTACGGGCCGGAGTCCCTCGCGGGCTGGGACCCGGCGGAGAAGCTGGGCGAACCGGGGGCGTACCCGTTCACCCGGGGCGTGTACCCGACGATGTACACCGGCCGTCCCTGGACGATGCGCCAGTACGCCGGGTTCGGCACGGCGACGGAGTCCAACGCCCGCTACCAGCAGCTGATCGCCAACGGCACGATGGGGCTGTCGGTCGCCTTCGACCTGCCGACCCAGATGGGCCACGACTCCGACGCCCCGATCGCGCACGGCGAGGTCGGCAAGGTGGGGGTGGCGATCGACTCGATCGACGACATGCGGGTGCTGTTCGGCGGGATCCCGCTGGACAAGGTCTCCACGTCGATGACGATCAACGCCCCGGCGGCGGTGCTCCTGCTGCTGTACCAACTGGTGGCCGAGGAGCAGGGCGTCAGCGCGGACCGGCTCACCGGCACGATCCAGAACGACGTGCTGAAGGAGTACATCGCGCGCGGCACGTACATCTTCCCGCCCAAGCCCTCCCTCCGCCTGATCGCGGACATCTTCAAGTACTGCAAGGCCGAGATCCCGAAGTGGAACACGATCTCGATCTCCGGCTACCACATGGCCGAGGCGGGCGCCTCCCCGGCGCAGGAGATCGCGTTCACCCTCGCCGACGGCATCGAGTACGTGCGCACCGCGGTCGCGGCGGGCATGGACGTCGACGACTTCGCACCGCGTCTGTCGTTCTTCTTCGTGGCCCGTACGACGATCCTGGAGGAGGTCGCCAAGTTCCGCGCGGCGCGCCGGATCTGGGCACGGGTGATGAAGGAGGAGTTCGGCGCGGAGAACCCCAAGTCGCTGATGCTCCGCTTCCACACCCAGACCGCGGGCGTCCAGCTGACGGCCCAGCAGCCGGAGGTGAACCTGGTCCGCGTCGCCGTGCAGGGGCTGGCGGCGGTGCTGGGCGGGACCCAGTCGCTGCACACCAACTCCTTCGACGAGGCCATCGCCCTGCCCACCGACAAGAGCGCCCGGCTGGCGCTGCGCACGCAGCAGGTGCTGGCCTACGAGACGGACGTGACCGCGACCGTCGACCCGTTCGCGGGCTCGTACGTCATCGAGACGATGACCGACGAGGTCGAGGCGGCGGCGCTGGAGCTGATGGGCAAGGTCGAGGAGCTCGGCGGCGCGGTGGCCGCCATCGAGCGCGGCTTCCAGAAGGGCGAGATCGAGCGTTCCGCCTACCGCATCGCCCAGGAGACCGACTCCGGCGAGCGGGTCGTGGTCGGCGTCAACCGCTTCCAGCTCGACGAGGAGGAGCCCTACGAGCCGCTGCGCGTCGACCCCGCCATCGAGGCCCAGCAGGCCGAACGCCTCGCCGCGCTGCGCGCGGAGCGCGACCAGCAGGCGGTGGACTCGGCGCTGGCGGCCCTGAGGAAGGCGGCGGAGGGCGAGGACAACGTCCTGTACCCGATGCGCGAGGCCCTGCGGGCGCGGGCGACCGTGGGCGAGGTGTGCAACGCGCTGCGGGAGGTATGGGGCACGTACGTGCCCTCGGACGCCTTCTGACCTGGGTGGTTACCCCGTACGAGTGACCGCGGGCGGAAGCCGTCCGTCCCCGGTTGCTCTCGTGGGGGGGCCCCGAAAAGGAGGACGCCATGGCCGTACTGCAGCAGGAGCTGACCCTGGGCGGGGCCGCCGACCAGCTCGCCCGTGCACTGCCTGGCCACCGCGTGGAGATCCTCCAGGGAAGGCTCGCTGTGACACTCCGCCGGACGGCTCGCACCAGCTCGCGCCGACCAGGCTCGGCAGGGCGTTCGACCGTGCCGGGATCGTCGAGGCCGGCCAGGAGCACGTCCGAGGAGCCGGACCCTGGCTGCCGACATCGCCGGCGGACTTCGCGATCCCCGACTTCTCCGTCGTGGACGAGGACTTCCGCGGCGCCCACGTCACCGGGAACCACTACGCGCCGGACGTCTTCCGCCTGGTCGTCGAGATCACGTCGTCCAACTGGTCCGACGACCTCGGCCCCAAGGCCGAGTGCTACGCCCAGGCCGGCGTCCCGGCCTGCCTGATCGTGGACCCCAAGCACGACGAGGTCCTGCTCCGCACCGAGCCGGCCGACGGCAAGTACCCCGGCCCCCGACGCTTCGAGCGGGGTCAGGACGTGGCCGTGCCGGAGCCGGTCGGTGTGCGCGTCGAGCTCTCCGCGGACACGCTTCTCGACGGCTGGAACACCGGCGCGGAGTGTCGCACCCCCGTGCGAGACTCCCCCCATGTTCGGCGTCATCGATCTGCCCACCTACCTGGCGGGACTCGTCCTCATCGTCCTGCTCCCGGGGCCCAACTCGCTCTACGTCCTCTCCGTCGCCGCCCGCAGGGGCGTCCGCACCGGCTACGCCGCGGCGGCCGGTGTCTTCACCGGTGACACGATCCTGATGACGCTGGCGGCGCTCGGCGCGGCCTCCGTGCTCACCACGACGCCGCTGCTGTTCCTGGTGGTGAAGTACGCCGGTGCCGCCTACCTGGGGTGGATGGCGTACGGCATGCTGCGCTCGGCGTGGGGCATGTGGAAGGGGCGGGGCGGGTCGGCGTCGGCCGAGGTGCCCGAGACCGCCTTGTCCGCCGGGGAGCGCCCCTACCGCCGCGCCCTGGTGGTGTCGCTGCTCAACCCGAAGGCGATCCTCTTCCTGATCTCCTTCTTCGTGCAGTTCGTCGACCCCGGCTACGCCTATCCCGCGCTCTCCTTCGTCGTCCTCGGCGCCCTGCTCCAGACGGCCAGCTTCCTGTACCTGTCGCTGCTGATATTCGGCGGCACCCGCCTGGCCGACGCGTTCCGCCGCAGGCGGCGGCTGGCGGCCGGGGCCACCTCGGCGGCGGGCGCGCTGTTCCTCGGCTTCGCGGTGAAGCTGTCGCTGGCGAGCGCGTGACCGACGGCGGCGTCAGCGCACGCCGAACCGGGCGAGGCGGCCGGTGAGCCCGGTGGCCGTGTCCCCGGCCCACCCGACGTACCCGTCCGGCCGGACCAGGAACAGCCCCGTCCCGTACGCCCCGTGCGCGGGCCCCCGGACGACCGGCACCGCCTCCCCGACCCGCGGCGCCTCGACGCCCAGCGCCAGCAGCGTCCAGTGCGGGCCGCGGAAGGCGTCGAAGAGCCGTACGCCCGCCACCGTCCCGTCGGGCGCGCGGTCGCCGGCCCGCAGCGCACCGTCCGGGGCCCGGCGCGTCTCCGCCGTCAGGGACGACTCCCGGTAGCCCAGGCCCAGTTGCGTGGTGGCCGTCCCGCGCCGCACCTCGCCGCGGTGCACGCCGGTCGACAGGCCGAGCACGTGCGCGGCGATCGGGCGCCGCTCCTCCTCGTAGGTGTCCAGCAGGGACGCGTCCGCCCCGTCGCGCAGCACCGCGCCGAGCTTCCAGCCCAGGTTGTAGGCGTCCTGGACACTGGTGTTGAGACCCTGTCCGCCGGCCGGGGAGTGCACGTGCGCCGCGTCGCCGGCGAGGAACACCCGGCCCGCGCGGAAGCGGTCGGCGAGCGCGGCCCGGGGGCGGAAGTCCGAGGCCCAGCGGACCTCGGTGACGTCCTCGGGGGCGAGGTGCGAGCGGGCGGCGACGACCCGGCGCACGCCGTCCGGGGAGAGGTCCACGTCCGTCCCCTCCGCGAACCGGGCGACCAGCTGGAAGTCCTCCGTCCCGGCCAGCGGGCAGATCGCCAGGAAGTCGTCGGCGCCGTCGCGCGGCGGGAAGACGTGCCAGTTGTCGCGGTCGAGCCCGGGGACGCGGACGTCCGCCACCAGCGTCGGGTTCGGGTCGACCTCCTCCCCGGTCATGCCGACGCCGACCGCGCGGCGCACCACCGAGCGACCGCCGTCGGCGGCGACGGCGTACCGGGCGCGGACGGTCTCCCCGGAGGCCAGGTGCGCGGTCACGCCCTCCGCGTCCTGCGCGACCCCGACGACCTCGCGGCCGAGGACGACCTTGCCGCCCAGCTCCTCCAGCCGGGCCAGCAGGATCTCCTGGGTCCGCCACTGCGGCACCATCCACGGCTCGTTGTACGGCGCGTCCTCGCTCGTCTCCACCGGGTCGAACATCCGGTGCTCGCCGACCCGCTCGCCGTTCCGCCAGACCATGCCGACCGGGTAGCCCCCGCCGGCGGCGTGGATCGCGTCGAGGACGCCGAGGTCGTCGAAGACCTCCATCGTCCGGGGCTGGAGCCCCTTGCCGCGCGAGCCGGGGAACAGCCCGTCCGCCCGCTCCACGACCAGCGCGTCCACACCGCGCCGGGCCAGGTCGATGCCGAGGGTGAGGCCGGTCGGACCCGCGCCGACGACCAGAACGTCCGTGTTCATGGCACTCTCCTTAACGCTGTTAAGTGCTACTTGGGTCCGAGCATGGACTTAACGCCGTTAAGCTGTCAAGCGTGGGTACGGAACGACGCGCTCCCCTCGACCGCCGACGGGTCGTGGACACGGCGCTGAGACTGCTGAACGAGGTCGGCCTGGAGGGCCTGACGCTGCGGACCATCGCCAGGGAACTGGACGTGAAGGCGCCCGCCCTCTACTGGCACTTCAAGGACAAGCAGGCCCTGCTGGACGAGATGGCCACCGAGATGTACCGGCGCATGGTCGCCGGCACCGCGCTCGACCCGGACGACACCTGGCGGGAACGGCTGCTGAAGGCCAACCGCGGCCTGCGCGCGGCGCTGCTCGGCTACCGCGACGGCGCCAGGGTGTTCAGCGGTTCACGCTTCACCGGCACGGAGCACGCCGAGCAGATGGAGGACGTCCTGCGGCTGCTCACCGCCGCCGGCCTCACGCTCGCCCAGGCGGCGCGGGCGACCTCGACGACGTACCTGTACACGCTCGGCTTCGTCACCGAGGAGCAGGGCGTCCAGCCCCTGCCCGGCGAGCGCCGCGAGGGCTACGACATGGACGAACGCGCCCGCCTGCTGGCCGACTTCCCCCTGGCGGCCGCGGCGGGCGCGGAGATCTTCGCGGACTACGACCGGCACTACGAAGAAGGGCTGGCGCTGCTGATCGCGGGGATCGGGGCGCAGTACGGGATCGACTGAGAACCCCGGACCGCGGGGGTCAGGAAGCCCGCAGGAACGCCGAGAGCGCCGCCTTGCCGAGGTAGGTGAAGCGGGTGTCGCCCGTGAGGTGCTTGTCCAGCGCCTCCTTGATGCCGGGCCACTTGGGGTCGCCGAAGTCGTCGAGGACGACGATCGCGCCCGGGGCGGCGATCTCCTCCGCCCACTCCAGGTCCCTGGCGACCCCCTCCGCCGAGTGGTCGCCGTCGACGACGATCACGCCGTAGCGGCGGTCCGAGACGGCCGCGCGGGTGCCGGGGTCCTCGGAGAAGCCCCGCTGGATCCGGGCGGCCGCGCCCGCCGGACCGGCCAGGGCGAGGTTGGTGCGGACGGCGTGCTCGTCGACCGGGGTGCCGGAGGGGTCGGAGCGCCGCGGGGTGCCGGGCTGGAGCTGGACGCCGGCGAACGGGTCGACGATCGTCACGCTCGGGCTGCGGCCGTCGCGCTCCATCATCCGGATCAGGCCGGCGGAGAACATGCCGTAGAGCGTGCCGATCTCCAGTACCTCGTCGTTCGGCGGGTCGAGCAGGGGGATCGTGCCGAGCTTGCCGCAGATGTTCATGGTGCCGCCGGCGATCCGGCCGACCCCGAGCGACTCCAGCGCGACCAGCAGCCGGTACGCGGCGGCGACGTTGCGGACGGCGGCGTCCCGGTCCCCGGCCAGCTCCGCCACCTCGGCGTGCAGGCGGTTCAGCGGGCCGGGGCTCACGATCCGGGAGAGACCGCGGCCGGAGGAGCCGAGCAGCAGGTCGAGGGTGAGCCGCTGGCGCTCCATCACCTCGACGGCTTCCCGCAGCCGTTCTCTGTCCGCCCCGCCCGCGGCGGCCGCCGCGCGGACGCGCCGCTCGATGCGCTGGTCGATGAGGTCGGCGACCGGACGCAACAGACGCCGGGACGCCGGACTGGTGAGCAGGGAGCGACTGTTCATGGAACCGGAGACCTCGATCCGTCGGGGGCGGGCGAGAACGGTGTGGTGCGCGGGTCGGGAACAGGCTAGGCGCGCGTCCGCGGTGCGGAAGGGATGCGGAGTCGAGCGGCGTGCGAACAAACGGCGAACTCCGCATGGCGCCGGGTCGGCCGGGCGGACGCCGCGGGTTCAGCCCCCGCGGGAGCGGCCGCCGCGTCCCGGGGACCCGGACCCTGCTGACCGGGAGCGGCGCGCAGACGCGCGTGGCGGCGACGAACAGGTGCGCGTCGGACGCCACTCGACGGTTCCGCGTGCTGCGTCGGGGGCCCCGGCCACGGTGACCGGCAGCGGGACGTGCAGCGGCCACCGCCGGCGCACGGTGCCTGCGGGGAGGGCGGACGACGGCGCGCCGCCGACCGCGCACCCCGGCGAACAGGTGCCGAAGCCCCGGGCCACGGTCGGCGCCCCGCGCCCCGCGCCCCGTGGCCCCGGAGACCGGGCCGGCGCGCTCGGCAGGACCGCGGTGCCGAGCAGCGCGGAGCCCGGTCCCCGGGACCGCTTCCCGGCCCTGAGCGGCACCACGAGGGCGAACAGCGCGGTGCGGGTCTCGGCCGACCGTCCGGGAGAGCGGGGTGGGAGGGGTGGTCGTCACCCCTTCCGGGCACCGCGCCGTACCGCCCTGCGCACCACGCGCTTCGCCCGCGTCACCCGGATCCTCGCGCGCGCCCGCGGACGGCTGCCGGGCAGGCCGAGCTCGGCCAGCCGGAGTTCGGGGAAGTAGTGGCCGGGGCTGCCGGCCAGGTTCTCGCGCAGCCACTGCTCCGTCGGCTCCCGCAGCCGCGCGTACGTCTTGGGCTGCATGCAGAAGCCGATCGCCCGGACCAGCGGCGACAGCGTCCCGGGGGCCGTGCCGACGAGCGCCGGGGTCTGCCCGCGCTCCAGATCGGGCACCAGGTGGTCGACCACGGCCAGCGGCACCCGGTTGCTGTTCGGGTAGGGCTTGAGGCGCCGCATCACCAGCGCGGTCCCGACCCGGGCGACGGGCACGTCGTAGTAGGCGGAGGCGGTCACCATCGCCGTCGAGAAGCAGCCGACCACGAGTTCGGGACGGCAGTGGTGGTACAGCGTCTCGGCCAGCAGCGGCGCGTCCAGCACGGTGAGCTTCACGCCCGCGTCCGCCGCCGCCTTGCCCAGCGCGGCCGAATAGCCGGCGGGGGCCGTCGGGTGGGGCTTGAAGACCACGGACCGGTGCCCGGCGCGCGCGGCCCCGGTCAGCATGCGGACGTGGAGGTCCTCCTCCTCCTGCTCGCTCAGGATGTTGATCGCCGCCAGGTACTGGCCGAGGAGCACGGCCGTGGGCCTCTCCGCCAGGACGGGCGCCAGTCGCGGGTCGTCCGCCGCGTCCCGGGAGATCTCGTCGAGCACGCCGCGGAACGCCTCGTCCGGGACGATCCGGGGTCCGACGCCGTACTCGGACAGCAGCAGCGGCGTCAGGCCGGGGATCAGGTCGAGGTGGAGCAGCCGGCGGATGCGGCGCGCGATGGTCAGCGGCAGCTTCTCCCGGGTCGGGCCGTAGCTCATCAGGCCGTCGGCGTACACGTCGACGGCCGCCTCGGAGAAGATCGCCGCCAGCGCGCGGGCCGGGTTGACCTGGATCGACTCGACGGCGAGCTCGATCGCGTCCCGCTCGTCGATGCCCCACCGGAGACGGAACGCCCGCTGCCACAGCGTCGTGTCGTTCCCGCGCGGGCCCCAGGCGCTGGGGTGGTACGGGGCGATCGTCTCGTTCCAGCTGATCACCGAGTCGAACCGGCCGGATATCCGCGTGTAGCCGTGCATCTCGTCCAGGCGAAGGGCGGTCTCCGGCACGGCGGCGTTGTTGGAGACCAGCAGGATGCGCCGGGCCCCCTCGCGCGGTCCGAACAGCCCCGCGTCCAGCGCGGCGGCGAGGGTGGCCGCTCCGTAGAGGGTCGAGACCTGGAAGATCTGGGTCGTGTGGGGCATGGATCAGGCAGCCTTCCGCCCGTCGCGCAGGCGGCTGAGCAACCTGCTCCGTTTGCTGTCGATGGTCCTGAGGGTCTCCTCGAGCGCGTCCTCGGGCATGCGGTGGAGCGCGGCCCTCGCCTCACGCCGCAGCCGCTGGGCCGCCGAGGCCTCGTACTCGTTCACCTTGCCGATGTGGAAGGCGATCATGGCGCAGTAGGTGCGGACGGCCTTGAGGAGGAAACGGTCGCTCTCCGGGTCCTCCAGCACCTCCCGCAGCAGGGTGTCGTACGCCGGGATGAAGTCCAGCTGACGGGAGTCCTTGATCTGGGTGAGCGAGGTCGCGACGCCCCGCCGGTAGAACACCCCGTGCAGACCCAGGGACGCGTACGTCCTGGCCTTCAGGTGCAGGCGCCAGATCCACAACCGGTCCTCGGCCGTGCGCAGTTCGGTCGCGAAGCGCATGCCGCCGTCGTCGAAGAGGTGCCGGCGGTAGATCCCCGCCCAGACGAAGGGGTAGTCGACCATCGTCTCCGTGTCGGCCGGCGCGATCCCGTCGCGCGGATCCATCACGGCGCCCCGCACCGGGGCCGGGGGCCGCTTGATCACCCGCTCGGTGCCGGTGGCCTGGACGTGGTCGGTGCGGGCGAAGTCGCAGCCCAGCTCCTCGATGGCGCGCACCAGTTCGGCGAGGTGACCCGGCCCGTACCAGTCGTCGCCGTCGAGGAACGTGACGAACTCGCCGCCGGCCGCGTCGATACCGCTGTTGCGGGCCTGGGCGATGCCCATGTTCGTCTCGTGCCGGATCACCCTGGCGCCCGGAAGCCGCTCCGCCCAGCGGTCTACCACCCATGACGTGGAGTCCGTGGAGCAGTCGTCGACGAGCAGGAACTCGACGTCGGGTGCCGCGTTGTTGGCGAGGCTCCGCAGCGTGCTCTCGGCGAACGCCTCCACGTTGTGCAGGGGGACGACGACGGACAGTTTCGGCACGTGGTTCTCTCTTTCGAAGCTCGAAGCGGCGGTGCGTTCCCGGTGGCTCACGTCCGGCCGAGGATCTCCCGGAGGTCGTCGAGGTTCGACCGGGTGGTCTCCCACAGGAGTCTCTGCGCGCCGTGCACGTCCGCCACGGCGGCCGCGTGGTCGTCCAGGACGGCGGCGGCCCGCTCCGCGAGCCGGGGGCCCAGCTCCCGGTCGTGCACGGACAGTCCCCACTCCGGACGGCCGATGTCGGACAGGAAGTAGGCGAGCTTCGGGTGGGAGACGAGGCTGAGGATCGGGGTGCCGCAGCCGAAGGGGATCATCCCCGCGTGCCCGCGCATCCCGATCACCAGCCGCGAACGGCCGTACAGGGCACGGATGTCGTCGTTCGGCACGTCGTACAGCTGCTCCACGGGAAGGCCGATGCCGTGCTCCCGGCGCAGGTCGTGCACGAACTTCTCGTCCGCGGGCATATGGGCCGCGTACCGCACGTCGGCCCGGTCCCGCAGCGCCCGCAGCGCGGTGGCCATCTGGGCGAGGAAATGGGCGTAGTCGTGGCCGAACCGCAGTCCGGCGCGGTCGTACGCGCAGTTGACCAGGACGGTGTCGTCCCGCTCCACCGGGTCGAGCCACCCCGGGACCAGGTACCGCGCCACCGTGGTCGGGCAGGGCTGGTGGCGCACCCGGTCGCGCAGCTCCTCGGGGAGCAGCTCGCGGACCCGCTCGATCGAGCCGTGGTTGCGCAGCCCGAAGAACGCCGACCGCTCGACGAGCACCCGCAGGCTCTCGGCGAACCGGCTCCGGCGGTAGAGCTGCCCGTCGAACACGTTGTAGCCGACCGCGAACACCACCAGGGGCACGGTGAGCCGGACCAGGACGTCGTCCGGGACGTTCCACTGCCAGTGGCTGTTGGCGTTGGGGGAGGTGTCCGGGAGGAAGAGCCCGCCGCCGCCCACGATCACCCCGCGCCGCGCGTTCAGCCGCTCCAGCGCCGCCTCGTCGACCAGCCGGTGCACCGGCTGCCGGTACCAGCGGCGCGGGCCGGTGTCGGTGCCGAAGCACAGGCGCACGGCCTCGGGCAGGACCCTGTCGCCCGCGTTCTCCCGGCCCTCGGCGAACAGCGCCACGTGCGCCAGCTGGTCCGCGGCGGCGTCCGGCTCCCGCGGCCCCGGCACGTCCGCACGGGTGCGGACGTACCAGGCGTGGCACCCGGCGTCGGTGGGATCGGCCTCCAGTCCGTGGCGGGCGTAGCGCCGCGCGTCCTCCTCCCGTCCGCACAGCCACGCCAGGCGGGCGAGCTGGGCGAAGGCACGCGGGGCGACGTCGGGGGAGGCCGCCGCCAGCAGCAGGTGCGCCTCGGCCTCGTCGTAGCGCGACAGCGCCATCAGGCAGACGCCGAGCGTCTCCTGGCAGCGCGGCGCGTCCAGCCGGTCCGCCACGACCGGGGCGAGGACGGCGACGGCCTCGTCGTAGCGGCCCTGCCGGCGGTACACGTCGGCGACCGTGCGGGCCAGGCCGAGGGAGGGGCGCGCCCGCAGCAGGGGCGGCGCGAGGTGCGCCAGGAGGTCGGGGTGCTTCTCCCCGGGCAGGGCGCAGTAGGCGGCCCGGAACTCCTCGTCGCCCATCTCGAAGCGGCGCCGCGCCTCGGCGGCCGGACCGTACCCGGGCTCGTCGAACGGGCCGGTGAAGCGCAGGACGGCGACGTGCGCGGGCACCGGCGTGTCGTCGTGGAGCCGGCGGGTCAGGAAGTCGTACCGCGCGTCGAGCGGGGTCAGGACGCCCTCGAGCGCCGCGTCCAGGCCGTCGCCGCCGGCGTCGGCGAGCCGGTCCGCCGCGGCGCCGTCCACGTCGGCGCGCTGGACGACCAGCAGGCCGTCCGGCAGGACGGCGCGCCGCTCACCGCCCGCCCCGTCGCACAGCAGCTGCGGGACGGCGCCCACCCCGTGGCGCATCCTCAGCAGCTCGCCGACGTCCCCCAGCACGACCATGTCCGGACCGAGGGCGACGACGGTGTCGTAGCCCTCCAGCCGGAAGACGTCCGCACGGCCGTCCGCCCGGCGCGTGACGACGCGCGGGTGCAGCCGGCGCAGCGCGTCGAACGAGGAGTCCGGCAGCCCGGGGTGCAGCACCACGAAGTCCTCGCACACGCCCGGGTTGGTGAGCGCCAGGCTGCGGAGCAGCGCGGGGAGGCAGGACAGGCGGTCCTCGCCGGTGTGGACGGCGAAGGCGATCCGGCGTTTTCCGGTGACGGTGCTCCGGTCGTCCGCGGAGGAGGTGGGGGAGTGGGTCATCGCAGGGCGATCCTCGTCGTGCCGGCGTCGACGTGCGTCGCGCGGTCCATGACCCATGCGGCCTCCGCCGGCCGCAGCCGGCCGGGCTTGTCGAAGCCGACGAGGTCCAGGCGGGGGCTGACGTCCAGGAAGTCCAGGAGCCGCAGGACGGTGAAGGCGGTGGTGGCCCCCGCGTCCCGGCCTCCCCCGCTCTCGGCACCGCTCGAGCGGGGGGACCCCCATGGGCGGGAGGCACCCCCGTCGCCCAGCAGCGCCGGGTCGTCCAGCGGCCGGCGCAGGGAGGCGTCCCCGACGTGTTCCTGCGCCCCGGGCACGAGCCGCCGCCGCGTGGCGCGGCGCCACGCCGCGGCCGGGTCGCCGAACACCAGCCGGATGCCGACCCGCTGCGTCCAGGCGGGTCCGTCCCACGGGGCGTCGCCCCGCAACGAGACGGCGTGCAGATCGGTGCGCCCGCCGGTGTCCTCCGCGCGGACGCGGAACGCGTCGCAGCGCACCACCAGGTCGTAGCGGTCGATCTCGGCGCCCAGCGCGCTCCCGGCGACCTCCGCGGCACCCGCGACCAGGCACGCCGTCCGTCCCGCGACCAGGCCGCGCAGGCCGTCGACGCCGATCGGGGTGCTCCCGCCGAGCAGCGGGTCGGGCATCCCGTCCCGCTCGACGAGCCGCCGGTACGTGCCGTACAGCTCCAGCAGGCGCCGCACGGCGGGGTCGCCCTTGCCGTGCCCGGCCACCCGTGCCCGCACGTGGGCGGCGAACTCGGGCGCCGCGGTCGCGGTGGGCCGCCCGGGCAGGTCGCGCAGCGGGGAGCCGGCCTCGGGGAAGAGCGCGGCGGCCTCCTCCAGGCACGCCCGCCGGCGCCGCAGCGTGTCGATCCTGCGGGTGACCTCCGCCGTCGCGTCGCCGCCCTGCAGCAGCGCGAGGTGGCGGTCGTAGGCCGCCAGCGCCTCGTCGTCGCGGCCGAGCCCGTCCAGTGCCAGGCCGCGCAGCCGCCACGCCCCCCTGGACCGCTGCCGGATCAGCGTCGCCGTCTCGGCGACGCCCAGCGCCAGGCCCGGTCCGTCGTCCCCACCGGCCTCCAGCGCGCGCTCGCCGACCTGGAGCAGGGCGTCGAAGGGGTCGGCCGACGGGGTGGCCAGGGAACCGGCGAGGACGCCGATCGCCCGGGTGAGGCGGGCGTCCCGGGGACCGGACCGGTCGTCCCGCGCCGCGAGGTACTCACCGCACAGCCGCAGGCCCCGGGCGTACAGGTCCCGCCTGGCGGCTTCCTTCTGCCGAGCCGTGAGCAGCCCCGCCAGGGGGTTCGCCATGCCTTCCACCGTCCTTGGATCGGAGGCCGAATGTGCCCCAGCACGGCGGTCCGCGAGTGGCTTCGGGGTGGACAGCGGGTGAACTCTCCCCGGACTCGCCCTCACCTCCGCACGGCCTTCTTCAGCGCCCGCGCCCGCCGCACCACCCGGCGCGCGGCGGAGTTGCGGGACAGGAGCGCCAGCCGCGTCGGGACGCCGCCGGGGAGCCCCAGGGCGGTGAGCCGCTTGCGCCGGAAGTAGCGCCGGGCGCGCGGGCCGAAGTGCTCGGCGAGGTGGCGCTCCGCGACCGGGCGCAGGGCCGGGTGGACCTGCGGCTGCATGGTGAAGCCGAGCGCGGTGACCAGGTCCTTCAGCTCGTCCCCGGGAGGGACGTCCGCGCCCTCGCCGGACTCCAGGTCCGGCAGCAGCGCGTCGGCCAGGACGGCCGGCACCCGGTTGCCGTTCTGGTACGGCGTCAGCCGCTCCAGGAGCCGCTCGGTGCCGACGCGGGCGACCGGCAGGCCGTAGAACGCGGACGCCGTGAACAGCGCGGTCGAGAAGCAGCCGACGACCAGCGCGGGCCGGGCCCTGGCGAAGAGCACCTCGGCGAGGACGGGGGCGTCCAGGACGGTGAGGTCCACGCCGAGCCGCTCGGCCTCGGTCTCCAGGGCTCGGCTGTGGCGGACCGGCGCGAGCGGGTGCGGCTTGAAGACGACGGTGCGGTGGCCGCGCCCGGCCGCCCCGCGCACCATCCGCACGTGCAGGTCCTCCTCCTCGCCGGGGGAGAGGACGCCGAGCGCGGACAGGTACTGGCCGAGCAGCAGCGCCGCGCCGTCCGGCGGCGCGGGCAGCGCGCCGGCGGCGTCGGACGCCTCGTCCACCGCCTTCAGGAAGGCGTGCGTCGGCACCACGCGCGCCGGCACGTCGAACTCGGTCAGCAGCATCGGCGTGAGACCCGGCACCAGGTCCAGGTGCAGCAGCTGCCGTACGCGCGTGCCCACCAGCGGGTCGAGCTTGCCCCGGGTGGGGCCGTAGCCCATCAGGCCGTCGGCGTAGACGTGGATCGGGGCCCCGGTGAACACCTGGGCCACCGTCAGGGCCGGGGGGACCTCCGGGGACTCCAGGACCAGCTCCACGCGGTCGTCGCCGAGCCCCCACAGCAGCCGCAGATGGCGCTGGAGGAGCGGGACGTCGTCGGAGCGCGGCGTCCAGGCCGCCGGGTGGAAGGGCCGGATGGTCTCGTTCCAGGAGAGCACGTCGTCGAAGTGCTCGCGCAGCGGTGCGAAGCCCGGCGTCTCGTCCGGCGCCGGAGCGGTCTCCGGGGTCGCGGCGTCGTTGCAGACCAGCAGCACCCGCCGCTCCGCCTCCGGGAAGCAGCCGGACTCGATCGCGGCCGCCAGCGTGGCGACGCCGTACGGCGTCGAGGCACAGAAGATCTGGGTGGTGCGGGACATCAGGCGGCCCCCTTCGCCGCGCCGGTCCGCCGCCGCAGCCGCCGCAGCACGGTGGAACGGTGCAGGTCCATGGTCTCCAGCACCTCGTCGAGCACGTCCTGCGGCATCCGCCGGAGCGCCGCCGCGCTCATCGTCCGCAGCTGCCTGGCCACGGCCGGTTCGAACTTGTCCTCCTCGGCCAGGTGGTGGGCGATGATCGCGCAGTACGTCCGCACCGCCTTGGGCAGCAGCCGGTCGGCGTCCCGGTCCGCCGACGTCTCCTCGACGATCTGGTCGAAGGCGCGGATGAAGTCGAGCTGGCGGGCGTCGCCGATCCGGGTGAGGGAGGAGGCGACCCCGCGCCGGTAGAACACCCCCAGCAGGCTGATCACCGCGAACGACTCCGCCTCGCGGTGCAGCCTCCAGGTCCACGGCCGGTCCTCGGCCGTGTGCAGCCCCTCGGTGAAGTGCAGCAGCCCCCGCTCCAGCAGCCGCCGGTGGTAGGCGCCGGCCCAGACGGACACGTAGTCCACCGAGGTCGTCCGGTCCGCGGGCAGGATCGCGTCCCGCGGGTTCAGCACCTCGTCGCGCAGGCCGACCTGCACCCGGCGTACGGACCGGGCGCGGCCGGTGACCTGCACGTGGTCGGTGCGGACGAAGTCGCAGCCCAGCTCCTCGGCGGCCGCCACCAGGCCGGACAGGTAGCCCGGGGCCAGCCAGTCGCCGCCGTCCAGGAAGGCCAGGTACTCGCCGCGCGCCGCGTCCAGTCCGGTGTTGCGCGCGGTGGCGACCCCCTCGTTCCTGTCATGACGGACGGTGCGCACCTGGGCGACGCCCGAGAGTTCCTCGGCCGCACGGTCGACGATCGCCGGGGTGCCGTCCTCGGAATGGTCGTCGACCAGAACGAACTCGAAGTCCGGCCGGGCATTCAGGCGAAGACTCCTGAGGGTGTCCGGGGCGTATTGCCGAACGTTGTAGAACGGGACGATCACGGAAAGCTTTGGCACCCGCAAAACCCTAGGAGACGGTCCGGCTCGGCAACTTTCCGCCGGCCGTACGGGGGGTGAACTCCGTATGTCGGTCCGGTGCACCACGCGTACGTCCGGGATTCCCGCGGGCCGGTTCGGTTCTCGGTGGGGTGTTGTTAACTCTTCGTTGATTCACGGTTGGGCCATACCTAGAATTCGCTTCCTAGCGTCTTCGGCGTGCCAGCAAGTGCAACGAAGCCCCTCAGGGTGGCGGTCCTCGCGGATTCCGACACCCGGTGGAAATGGGGCGCGCTCACCGCGAACCGCGTCGCGCCGCGGGAAATCCGCCTGGACGGGTACCTGCTGCGGGGCCGCGCCACCCCCACCGCCCGCCAGCTCGGCGAGGTCGGCGTCCGCGCGGACTCGCTCCGCGAGGTCACCGGGGTCGAGTTCCTGCGCGCGATGCGCGAGGAGCCCTGCGACGTCCTCGTGCTCGCCCTGGTCGGCGGCGGTGTGCAGGCGATGCTGCACGGGCTGAAGCGGGTCTGGGAGGACCGGCCGCGGCGGCCCGTCGTCGTCACCGGATACGTCGGCGTCGTCTACGAGAAGCTCGCCGACGGCCTGCTGCTGCGCCACGGCGCCGACCTGGTGCTCGCCAACTCCCGCCAGGACGCGGACCGGTTCCGCGCCGTGTACGAGGGGGTGGGCGCCGACGCCTCGTCGGTGACGGAGGTCGCGCTGCCCTTCCTCGGCGGGGCCCCCTACACCGGCGAACACGAGCCCCGCACGGTGGTCTTCGCCGCCCAGCCCTCCGTCCCGGAGAGCCGCGGGGACCGTGCGTACCTGCTGAACCGGCTGGTGCAGCACGCCCGCCGGCACCCCGAGCGCGAGGTGCTGCTGAAGCTGCGCTCCAAGCCCGGCGAGCACACCACGCACATCGAGGAACTGCCCTACCAGAAGCTCGCCCAGCGGCTGGACCTGCCGGCCAACTTCCGCCTGGTCTACGGGCACATGGGCGAGGTCCTCGACCGCACCGACCTGCTGGTCACCGTCAGCTCCACGGCCGCCCTGGAGTCGCTGCACCGCCGCATCCCGACCGTGGTCCTCACCGACCTCGGGGTGCGCGAGGCGCTCGGCAACCACCACTTCGTCGGCTCCGGCTGCCTCGCCTCCTGGGACCAGCTCGACGCCGGGCACCGACCGGAGCCCGACGCGGAGTGGGTGGCCCGGCAGGGGGTCGTCGCCGACGGCTCGTACGCGACCGCCTTCGACGCGGCCCGCGCGCGCATCGCCGAGCTGCTCGGCCGCCCCGGCGGACTCCCGCCGCTGACCCCGTACTACACGCCCGTCACCGCGCCCGGCTACCTGCCCGGCATCCTCGCCCGCCACCACCTCGGCCCGGACGGCACCCCGCTGCCCGGCGCGCCCGCCGCCGAGAAGGAGCCCGGACCGGTCCGGCAGGTCGTGCGCCGGGCGGCGCGCGGCGCCTACCGGCACGGCGTGCAGCGCGTGGCCCCGGTGATCCGCCGGATGGGCGAGCTGTGACCGCCCGGGCCGCCGCCCCGAACCCCGCTCGAGGAGCTGATCCCATGTCCAACCCACCGGTGGTGCGCCGGGTGCTCGCCGTGATCCCCGCGCGCGGCGGCTCCAAGGGCGTGCCCGCGAAGAACCTCGCCCCCGTCGGCGGCATCCCCCTGGTGGCGCGCGCCGTGCGCGAGTGCCGGGCCGCCCGGTACGTCACGGACGTCGTCGTCTCCACCGACGACCAGGCCATCGCGGCCGTCGCCCGGCAGGCCGGCGCCGAGGTCGTGCTGCGGCCCGCCGCCATCGCCGGCGACACCGCCACCTCCGAGGCGGCCGTGCTGCACGCCATGGACACCCACGAGGCCCTGCACGGCGCCCCGGTGGACGTCGTCCTGCTCGTGCAGTGCACCAGTCCGTTCCTGGTCCGCGAGGACGTCGACGCCGTGGCCGGCGCGGTCGTCGACCAGGGAGCCGACACCGCGGTGACCGTCGCCCCCTTCCACGGCTTCGTCTGGCGGGACGCCGACGACGGGACGGCCGCGGGCGGTCACGGCGTCAACCACGACAAGTCCTTCCGCCCCCGCCGTCAGGACCGTCCCCAGGACTTCCTGGAGACCGGCGCGGCCTACGCCATGGACGCGGCCGGCTTCCGCGAGCACGGGCACCGCTTCTTCGGCCGCACCGAACTCGTGCGCACCGACCCGGCCCGCGTGCTGGAGATCGACGACCCGCACGACCTCGCCCGCGCCCGCGCCCTCGCCCCGCTCCTCGACGCGGACAGGCCCGGCGCCCTTCCGACCGCTCAGGACATCGACGCGGTCGTCCTCGACTTCGACGGCACCCAGACCGACGACCGGGTGCTGATCGACGCCGGCGGACAGGAGTTCGTCGCCGTGCACCGCGGCGACGGACTCGGCATCGGAGCCCTGCGCAGGTCGGGCCTGAAAATGCTGATCCTGTCCACGGAGCAGAACCCGGTCGTCGCCGCCCGCGCACGCAAGCTCGAGCTCCCCGTGCTGCACGGCGTCGACCGCAAGGACCTCGCACTCAAGCAGTGGTGCGAGGAACAGGGCATCGCGCCGGAGCGCGTGCTCTACGTCGGCAACGACGTCAACGACCTCCCGTGCTTCGCCCTCGTCGGCTGGCCCGTGGCGGTCGCGAGCGCCCACGACGTCGTACGCGGCGCCGCACGCGCGGTCACCACCCTCCCCGGCGGCGACGGCGCGATCCGGGAGATCGCCGGCTGGATCCTCGGCCCCTCCCTCGATTCCCTCCCCAAGTAAGGAAACCCCCGGTCATGAGCACCAACTCCCGCATCCGCACCTTCGGTTCCCGCGAGGCCGGTCCCGGTCGTCCCGTCTACATCACCGGCGAGATCGGCATCAACCACAACGGCGACCTCGAGAACGCCTTCAAGCTGATCGACGCCGCCGCGGACGCCGGCTGCGACGCCGTCAAGTTCCAGAAGCGCACGCCGGAGATCTGCACCCCGCGCGACCAGTGGGACATCGAGCGCGACACCCCCTGGGGCCGGATGACCTACATCGACTACCGCCACCGCGTGGAGTTCGGCGAGGACGAGTACCGCCGGATCGACGAGTACTGCAAGGAGAAGGGGATCGACTGGTTCGCCTCCCCGTGGGACACCGAGGCCGTCGCCTTCCTGGAGAAGTTCGACGTCCCCGCCCACAAGGTGGCCTCCGCCTCCCTGACCGACGACGAGCTGCTGCGCGCCCTGCGCGCCACCGGCCGCACGGTCATCCTCTCCACCGGCATGTCCACCCCGAAGCAGATCCGCCACGCGGTCGAGGTCCTGGGCAGCGACAACATCCTGCTCTGCCACGCGACGTCCACCTACCCGGCGAAGGCCGAGGAGCTGAACCTCCGCGTGATCAACACCCTCCAGCAGGAGTACCCGAACGTCCCGATCGGCTACTCCGGCCACGAGACCGGCCTGCAGACCACGCTGGCCGCCGTCGCCCTCGGCGCCACCTTCGTCGAGCGCCACATCACCCTGGACCGCGCCATGTGGGGATCCGACCAGGCCGCCTCCGTCGAGCCCCAGGGCCTCGCCCGCCTGGTCCGCGACATCCGCACCATCGAGGCGTCCCTCGGCGACGGCGTGAAGAAGGTCTACGAGTCCGAGCTGGGCCCGATGAAGAAGCTGCGCCGGGTCCCCGGCGTGGTCGCCGAGGCGGAGATCGCGGCGGCGGCGGGCGAGCCGCTGACGGTCTGAGCGCACCGAATCCCACACCCCCCTTACGACGGGAACGGCGTACGTCGATGAGCCCCCGCGCCGGGAAGGCCGGCCCCCACACCCTCGCCTTCGTCGAGAGTCCGGTACAGCTGCTGAACGTGCTGGAGTGGGCGCACGCGCACGCTCCCGGCGTGGGGCTCACCCTCGTGGTGCTGTCCCCGGTCGACCCGATGACGCGCGGCCAGCTGCGCCGCATGTCCGAACTGGCCCGCGAGGAGGGCCACGAGGTCCGCTGGGAGGAGGCCAGGGGCGGACCGGCCGCGCCGCTGCAGACGATCGGCGGCCTGGCCGGCCCGCTCCGCCGCGCCTCCCGGATCGTCCTCGGCGACCCCTTCTCGCGGTACGTCCAGCTGCTGCTGACGATCACCCGGGCCCGCGACCTCGTCGTCGTCGACGACGGCACGGCGACCATGGAGTTCGTCGGCCAGCTGGCCCGGGGCGAACGCCTGGTCCGCTGGCACCGCAAGGGCGGCCGCCCCGGCCCCCGGGACCTGCTCCTCGCCCCGGTGTCGGCCGCCGCCCGGCGCCGGCTCACCCCGGGCGGGAAGCGCCGGGTGGAGGTCTTCTCCTCGATGCCGATGGAGGACACCCCGCCCGGGGTCACGCTCACCGCCCACACCTTCGCCTGGACCCGGGCCCGCTTCGGCCCTCCCCGGATCACCCAGGGCGCCGACCTGGTGGGCACCTCCCTGGTGGAGACCGGCGTGGTGGACGCCGACGCCTACCTGGCGGCCGTCCGCTCCCTGGCCGAGGTGCACGGCGCGAAACGCTACTTCGCCCACCGCCGCGAGAGCACGGAGAAACTCCACCGGCTGGCGGTCGGGACGGGCCTGGAGATCGTCCGCCCCGAACTCCCCCTGGAGCTGATCGCCCGTCGCGGCCCCATCGGCCGCACCGTCGTCAGCTTCCCGTCCACGGTCGTCCACACCCTCCCGCTCGCCCTGTCCGGCACGGGGGTCACCGTCGCGGTGTGCGACATCGACCCCGCCTGGCTGACCCGGAACGCTTCCCCCCGGGCCCGGGGCTTCCTGTCGAACGTCACGGACACGGCGAAGGACGCCCACCACCTGTCGGCGGTACCGGCGGTCTGACCCCGCGGGCGGTACCGGCGGTCCGGCCCTGCCCGCGGTACCGGAGGGCCGACCGCACGGCCTCAGGTGTTCAGCCCCGTGCCGGGCGTGCCGAACAGCGTCCGGGCGCCTTCGTCGAGGTGCGCGAGCCCCTCCACCATCCGGGCCGCGACCCGCCACCGCGGGCCGGCCCGCAGCTCCCACGCGTGGAAGGCGACGCCGGTCAGCAGCTCGCTGCGGGGCGCCGCCGGCGCGCGCCTGCGGAGGGCGAGGCCGAGCCGGGTCCGCACCGCCCAGAGGCCGTCCGCCGGCGCGACGGGCTCCGACATCTGCCGGATCTCGTGCGACTCGTCGAAGAGCTCGGACCGCGCCTGGAGGAAGTCCGCCGGCCCTTCCGGGCCCCGCCACACGTGACCGCCCACGAAGCCGGTCCGGAAGTCCGGCGTGAGGACGTCGTCGAGCACCCGCTCCGGCGACGCGTGCGCCTGCAGGAGGGCGAAGTACCGCTCGACGGTGTCCCGGATCCGCGGGGTCACGGTGGTCGTCGAGGGCGGTCCGTCGGTCGTACCGGCCTCCCGGCAGGGGTGGAGCCCGGCGTTCCCCGCATCCTCCGGTCCCGTCCGCCCGCCCGCCACCGACCCGCCCCGGGCGGCCGCACCGGTGTCCGCCGGATGAACCGGTCCGCGTGGGCTGGGCCGAGCGTGGTAACCGTGGAGGAGTGGGTGGATACCGGAACCGCGGCGTCACTGTGACCGACGTCACGATCCGGCAGGTCATCGGGCTTCCACCCCGTGAAAGAGCGGCGAGTTTACCCATCTCGATTGACAGCTATGCGTAGGACAGCCGGATTTTCTTCCCCTAACGGAATGATTTTTCTTGATCGAGGGTCAGTCGACGGCCCCGGCGCCCTACCCTTCAAAGGGTGAAACCACTGATGTCACTGGAGTCCGAGGTCGACCTTCCCGGCGGAGCGGTGCTTCCCGGCGCGCTGCCCGAGGCCCTGCGTGCCGAGCTCGTCGCGTTCCGGCGCGACCTGCACATGCACCCGGAGCTCGGCAACCAGGAGTTCCGCACGACCGCCGCGATCAAGGAACGGCTGGAGCAGGCGGGCCTGAAGCCGCGCGTGCTCTCCAGCGGGACCGGCGTGATCTGTGACATCGGGACGGACGTCGAGGCCGGCACCGACTCGGCGATGCTGGCCCTGCGCGCCGACATCGACGGCCTGCCCATCCCCGACATGAAGACCGAGTGCCCGTACCGCTCCACCGTGCCCGACCGCGCGCACGCCTGCGGCCACGACGTGCACACCGCCGTGGTGCTCGGCACCGGCCTCGTCCTCGCCGAACTGCACCGCCAGGGCCTGCTGCCCCGGCCCGTGCGGCTGATCTTCCAGCCCGCCGAGGAGGTGCTGCCCGGCGGCGCCGCCGACGCCATCGCGGACGGCGCGCTCGACGGCATCGGCCGGATCCTCGCCGTGCACTGCGACCCCCGGGTCGACGCCGGGAGGATCGGACTGCGCGAGGGGCCCATCACCTCGGCCTGCGACCGGCTGGAGATCGCCCTCGACGGTCCCGGCGGCCACACCGCCCGCCCGCACCTGACCACCGACCTGGTCACCGCCGCCGCCCGCGTCGTCACCGACGTGCCCGCCCTGGTCGGCCGGCGCGTCGACAGCCGCAGCGGCCTCGCCGTGACCTGGGGCCGGATCGAGTCGGGCCACGCGCCCAACGTCATCCCGCAGCACGCCGAACTGTCCGGCACCGTGCGCTGCCTGGACCTGGAGACCTGGCGGCAGGCCCCCGACATCGTGGTCGCGGCCATCGACGAGGTGGCCAACCTGCACGGCGCGAAATCGGAGATCAACTACGTGCGCGGCGTCCCGCCGGTCGTCAACGAGGCCGGGGCCGCCGCGCTGCTGCGCGACGCCATGACCGCCCGGCGCGGAGCGGATTCCGTCGAGGGCACCGAGCAGAGCCTGGGCGGCGAGGACTTCTCCTGGTACCTGGAGCACGTCCCCGGCGCCATGGCCCGTCTCGGCGTCCGCCCTCCCGGTGAGCGCACCGTGCGCGACCTGCACCAGGGCGACTTCGACGTGGACGAGCACGCCATCACCGTGGGCGTGGAGCTCTTCACCGCCGCCGCCCTGCTCGACGCCCTCCGCTGACCCCTTCGGCCCCGGCGGCCCCCGCCGTCGCCTTCCGGCCGCTCCGGTTGCAGCGCGGTCGGGGGAGGGGCAGCGTGGGTCGCGTGCCGTACGGCATGCGCGCCGCACCGGACGCCCCTTTCGACCCCTCATGATCACCTGGTTCACGGGGGCGTAACCGGCCATCGGCACGAATGGATAACGGCCCCGTGGAACCCCGTTCCCAGGAGTGTCTACGCGCGTTAATGTGCGCCGAACCGAGCACCCGTTGCGGGGCTTTGGAGAATGGGGAACTTCAGATGCGTCGGATATCCAAACTGGCCCGCGTCGCGGTGGGGGTCGCGTCGCTCGCACTCGCCGCCACGGCCTGCGGCGGCACCAGCAGTGACAACAACGACGGCGGCGGCGGTTCCAAGGAAGACCTCGGCCTCGCCATCGCCTACGACATCGGCGGCAAGGGCGACCAGTCCTTCAACGACGCCGCCTTCGCCGGTCTGGAGAAGGCGAAGAAGGAGTTCGACTACAAGACCGCCGACGTCGAGCCCACCGAGGGCGAGACCGACGCGGACAAGGAGCAGCGCCTGGCCTCGCTGGCCCGCCAGGGCTACGACCCGGTCATCGGCGTCGGCTTCGCCTACGGCCCCGCGATGAAGGCCGTGGCCGAGAAGTACCCGGACACCACCTTCGGCATCGTCGACTCCGTGGTCGAGGGCGACAACGTCGCCTCCCTCGTGTTCGCCGAGGAGCAGGCCTCGTACCTGGCCGGCGTCGCCGCCGCCAAGGCCACCAAGAGCAAGGTCGTCGGCTTCGTGGGCGGTGTGGACATCCCGCTGATCCACAAGTTCGAGGCGGGCTACACGCAGGGCGTCAAGGACACCGACCCCAAGGTGAAGGTGATCCCGCAGTACCTGACGCAGACGGCGGAGGAGGGCGGCTTCTCCAGCCCGGACAAGGGCAAGGCCGCCGCCGAGGGCCAGATCGAGAAGAAGGCCGACGTCGTCTACCAGGCGGCGGGCCTGTCCGGTCAGGGCGTGATCGAGGCCGCCGCCAAGGCGAAGGTCTGGGCGATCGGCGTCGACTCCGACCAGTACCAGCAGGAAGCCCTCGCCGCGTACAAGGACTACATCCTCACCTCCGCCCTGAAGGACGTCGGCGGTGCGGTGTACGCCCTGGCCAAGTCCGTCGAGGACGGCAAGCCGCTGACCGGCACCCAGGTGTTCGACCTCAAGGTGAACGGCGTCGGCCTGTCCGAGAGCAACCCGAAGATGGCCGAGGTCCCCGGCCTGACGGACGCCGTGGCCAAGGCCGAGGAGGGCATCGTCGGCGGCTCCATCGAGGTCAAGACGGAGTAACCCGTCCGGAGCCGTACGAAGCGGGCGGGCGCCCGGGAGCGCCCGCCCGCTTCGCCGTGCCCGCGCCCGGTCGCGTCCAGGTCACCCACCGCCACCCCGCCTTCGCGATCGGCAACGCCTTGACCAGGGCTTCGGGTGAGCTTGGGCACGGCCGGATAACAAGGTGGACAGAAGGGGTTTTCAGGCAGGTCTACGCGCGTTAATCTGCGGCGAAGCCAGCGCCGTAGCTGAACCGTCCGGCGCTTGTACGACTAGGAGCACCACTCATGCGCCGGATTTCCCGGATCACGGTCGCAGGCGCAGCGACCGCCTCCCTGGCCCTCGCCCTCTCCGCCTGCGGCAGCACCTCGTCCGAAAGCTCGTCCTCGGAGTCCAAGGGCGACAAGGGCCTCGCCATCGCGTACGACGTCGGCGGCAAGGGTGACCAGTCCTTCAACGACGCCGCGTACGCGGGTCTGGAGAAGGCGGAGAAGGAGTTCGGCTACGAGACGGCCGACGTCGAGCCCACCGACGGCGAGACCGACGCCGACAAGGAGCAGCGCCTGGTCTCGCTGGCGAAGCAGGGCTACAACCCGGTCGTCGGCGTCGGCTACGCCTACGCCTCCGCCGTGAAGGGCGCCGCCGAGAAGTTCCCGGACACCACCTTCGGCATCGTCGACGACGCCACGGTCGAGGCCGACAACGTGGCCGACCTGGTCTTCTCCGAGGAGGAGGCCTCGTACCTGGCCGGCGTCGCCGCCGCCGAGACCACCGAGACCGGCGTCGTCGGCTTCGTGGGCGGCGTGAACATCCCGCTGATCCACAAGTTCCGCGCGGGCTTCGAGCAGGGCGTCAAGGACACCGACCCCAAGGTCAAGGTCCTCTCGCAGTTCCTGACCCAGACCGCGGAGGAGGGCGGCTTCTCCAGCCCGGACAAGGGCAAGTCCGCCGCCGAGGGCCAGATCGAGAAGAAGGCCGACGTCGTCTACGCGGCCGCCGGTCTGTCCGGTCAGGGCGTCATCGAGGCCGCCGCCGCCAACAAGGTGTGGGCGATCGGCGTCGACTCCGACCAGTACCAGCAGGAAGCCCTCGCCAAGTACAAGGACTCCATCCTGACCTCGGCGATGAAGGACGTCGCCAAGGCGGTGTACAACCTGGCGAAGTCGGTCGAGGCCGGCAAGCCCACGACCGGTATCGTCAAGGGCGATCTGAAGACGGGTGAGGTGAGCCTGTCGAACTCCAACCCGAAGTTCGCGGACGACGCCGAACTCCAGGAAGCCATCGAGACGGCCAAGGAGAAGATCATCAGCGGCGAGATCAAGGTCAAGTCGAGCTGAGACACCCCTGAACGACCCTGAGCAGCAGGTAACCGCGGGGTCGCGTCCGCTCGACGGGGTACGGGGAGCCCGGCTCCCCGTACCCCGTCGGTGTGGTGCGCCACCCCTTTGTATGCCGTAGGGGCGCTACGCGCGTAGACGACCCCCGTCCCCAGGAGAGTGCGCCATCAACGCGTCCAGCAGCCCTCCGGCCGGAGCGGCGGTCAGCGAATCGGTGACCGCCGTCGAACTCGCCGGGATCACCAAGCGTTTCCCGGGCGTCGTGGCCAACCACGACATCCACCTCACCGTCCGCAAGGGCACCGTCCACGCCCTCGTCGGCGAGAACGGCGCCGGCAAGTCGACGCTGATGAAGATCCTCTACGGCATGCAGAAGCCGGACGAGGGCACCATCGCGATCCACGGCGAGCAGGTGAGCTTCTCGTCGCCGGCCGACGCCATCGCCCGCGGCATCGGCATGGTGCACCAGCACTTCATGCTCGCCGACAACCTCACCGTCCTCGAGAACGTCGTCCTCGGCAGCGAGAAGCTGTACGGCATCGGCGCCAAGGCCCGCCGCAGGATCAAGGAGATCTCCGACCGCTACGGCCTCGACGTCCGCCCCGACGTCCTGGTCGAGGAGCTCGGCGTCGCCGCCCGCCAGCGCGTGGAGATCCTCAAGGTCCTCTACCGCGGCGCCACCACCCTGATCCTCGACGAGCCCACCGCCGTCCTGGTCCCGCAGGAGGTCGACGCGCTCTTCGACAACCTGCGCGAGCTGAAGTCCGAGGGCCTGTCCGTCATCTTCATCTCCCACAAGCTGGGCGAGGTCCTCTCCGTCGCCGACGACATCACCGTCATCCGCCGCGGCACCACGGTCGGCACCGCCGTCCCCGCCGAGACCACCCCGCGCCAGCTGGCCGAGCTGATGGTCGGCAGCGAACTGCCCACCCCCGAGACGGCCGAGTCCACGGTCACCGACCGCCCGGTCCTCACCGTCGACAAGCTGCGCCTGACGGCCCCCGGCGGCAAGGCCCTGCTCGACGACATCACCTTCACCATCCACGCGGGCGAGGTCCTGGGCATCGCCGGCGTCGAGGGCAACGGCCAGACCGAGCTGGTGGACGCGCTCATCGGGCTGCGCCACGCCGACTCCGGCACCATCCGGCTCGTCGACGAGGAGATCACCGCCTGGCCCACCCGCAGGCGCCGCGAGCAGGGCATCGGCTACATCCCCGAGGACCGCCACCGCCACGGCCTGCTCCTGGAGGCCCCCCTCTGGGAGAACCGCATCCTCGGCCACGTCACCGAGCGGCCCAACGCCAAGGGCGTCTGGCTGGACCCGAAGGCCGCCCAGGAGGACACCCGCCGGATCGTCCAGGCGTACGACGTCCGCACCCCCGGCATCGACGTCACCGCCGCCTCCCTGTCCGGCGGCAACCAGCAGAAGCTGATCGTCGGCCGCGAGATGAGCCACAAGCCGCGCTTCCTGATCGCCGCCCACCCCACCCGCGGCGTGGACGTCGGCGCCCAGGCCGCCATCTGGGACCACATCCGCGAGGCCCGCCGCGAGGGCCTGGCGGTGCTGCTGATCTCCGCCGACCTGGACGAGCTGATCGGCCTGTCCGACACCCTCCGCGTGATCTACGACGGCAGGCTGGTCGCCGACGCCGACCCGGCCACCATCACCCCGGAGGAGCTCGGCACCGCCATGACCGGCGCCGCCTCCGGCCACCTCGAACACGAAGAGACCCCCGAGACCCCGGCCGACGCCTCCACGTCCCCCGAGTCTCCGGAAGACGAGGCCCGCTGATGAAGAAGTTCGACAAGGAGCGCGTGCTCCTCGCGGTGGCCGGGCCGGTCATCGCGCTCGCCGTGGCCTTCGTGCTGAGCGCGATCGTGCTGATCGCCTCCGGCAAGAACCCCGTCGAGCCGTTCGCCCTGATGTTCGAGCAGGCCGGGTTCTCCGACATCCAGGTCCTGATCATCAACCAGGCCTCGATGTACTACATCGCGGCCCTCGCGGTGGCCATCGGCTTCCGGATGAACCTGTTCAACATCGGCGTCGACGGCCAGTACCAGCTCGGCGCCTTCATGGCCGCCGTCGTCGGCGCCCACGCCGACCTGCCGGCCGCCCTGCAGATCCCGCTGCTGCTCCTCACCGCCGTGTTCACCGGCGCCTTCTGGGCCGGCGTCGCCGGTGTCCTCAAGGTCACCCGCGGCGTCAGCGAGGTCGTCGCGACGATCATGCTCAACGCGATCGCCACCTCGCTCATCGTCTACATGTGGAAGCCGGACGTCTTCGGCGTCAAGATCGGCAACAACAACACCACCGGCGAGATGCACGAGTCCGGCTGGGTCCCCGGCATCGACATGGGCGCGGCCGGCGAGGTCTACGGCCTGGTGATCCTCGCCGTCCTGCTCGGCATCGGCTACTGGGTCGTCCTCAACCGCACCCGCTTCGGCTTCGACCTGCGCGCCTCCGGCGCCTCGGAGTCCGCCGCCTCCGCCAGCGGTGTCGACCCCAAGCGCATGGTGCTCACCGCCATGCTGCTCTCCGGCGCCATCGCCGGTCTCGCGGGCCTGCCGATCCTGCTCGGCGACTCCCACACCTACAACCTCAACTTCCCCACCGGCATCGGCTTCCTCGGCATCGGCATCGCCCTGCTGGGCCGCAACAGCCCCGTCGGCATCGCCTTCGCCGCCCTGCTGTGGGCCTGGCTCGACAAGGCCTCGCCCGAGCTGGACTTCCACGGCTACGACAAGGAGATCGCGGTCATCATGCAGGGCCTGATCGTCCTCTCGGTCGTCGTCTCCTACGAGGCCGTCCGCGAGTGGGGCCTGCGCCGCCAGCAGCGCCGGGTCGGCGCGGAGCTCGCCGCGGGTCACGTCCTGGGCGCCGACAACAACACCACGAAGGAGGTGGCCGGCCGATGACCGCACCGACCACAGCGACCGACGTCAACCAGCCGTCGCTGGAGCACGCACCGAAGGCCGGCCGCCGCATGTCGTGGCCCGTACTGCTCCTGGTCATCGCCGGAGCCCTGGCACTGACCTCGCTCGTCCGCCTCATCACCGGTGCCAACGGCATCACCAACGTCAGCCAGATGTCCACCGCCCTCCAGCTCGCCGTCCCGATCGGCCTCGCCGGCCTCGGCGGCCTGTGGGCCGAACGCGCGGGCGTCGTCAACATCGGCCTCGAGGGCATGATGATCCTGGGCACCTGGTTCGGTGCCTGGGCCGGATTCCAGTGGGGTCCGTGGACCGGCGTCCTGGTCGGCCTCGTCGGCGGCGCGCTCGGCGGTCTGCTGCACGCGATCGTCACCGTCACCTTCAACGTCAACCACATCGTCTCCGGTGTGGCCATCAACATCCTGGCCCTCGGCGCCACCCGCTACCTCGCCCCGCTGGCCTTCGAGGGCCACCAGGGCGGCTCCGCCAAGCAGTCCCCGGCGGTCGACTCCCTCGGCCACTTCACCGTGCCCGGACTGTCCGACTGGCTGAGCGACCTCAACGACAGGGGCTGGTTCTTCGTCTCCGACGTCGCCGGCCTGCTCGGCGGACTGGTCACCGACGTCTCCTGGCTGACCCTGATCGCCGTCGCGCTCGTCCCCGCCACCTGGTGGATCCTGTGGCGCACCCCGTTCGGCCTGCGACTGCGCTCCTGCGGCGAGAACCCGGTGGCCGCCGAGTCCCTCGGCGTCAACGTCTACAAGTACAAGTACCTCGCCGTGATCATCTCCGGTGCCCTGGCCGGCCTCGGCGGTGTCTTCCTGTCCATCGTGGCCAACCCCTTCTACCTGGAGGGCCAGACCAGCGGCCGCGGCTACATCGGCCTCGCCGCGATGATCTTCGGCAACTGGATGCCGGGCGGCCTCGCCATCGGCGCCGGCCTCTTCGGCTACACCGACAGCCTCAACCTGCGCGGCGGCTCCACCAACGTGCACGCCCTGCTGCTGCTCGGCGCGCTGCTGCTGGTCATCGGCGCGATCTGGCTGGCCGTCCGCAAGAAGTACCTCCACGCGGTGATCACCCTGATCGTCGGCGCCCTCGTCTTCGCCTGGTACGCCGGCACCAACGAGGTCCCCAACCAGGTCGTCTCCGCCACGCCGTACGTCATCACCCTCGTCGTCCTCGCCCTGTCCGCGCAGCGGCTGCGGATGCCGAAGGCGGACGGCATGCCGTACCGGAAGGGGCAGGGCAAGTGACCCCGCCCGAGGCCGCCGCGGCCGACGTCGACTGGGAGGCGCTGCGCGCACTCGCCCGGGAGGCCATGACCCACGCCTACGTCCCCTACTCGGGGTACCCGGTCGGCGTCGCCGCCCTGGTCGACGACGGGCGCACGGTCTCCGGCTGCAACGTCGAGAACGCCAGCTACGGGCTCGGCCTGTGCGCCGAGTGCGGGATGGTCTCGGAGCTGCACCGCACCGGGGGCGGCCGCCTCACGCACTTCACCTGCGTGGACGGCGACGGCGAGATCCTCGTCCCGTGCGGCCGCTGCCGCCAGCTGCTGTACGAGTTCGGCGGGCCCGGACTGCTGCTGGAGACCCCCGAGGGGATCCTGCCGCTGTCGGAGATGCTGCCCCAGGCCTTCGGCCCGCAGCACCTCACCAAGTGACCCCCGTGCGGCCCCTCCGAGCGACTGCCGACACCGTCGACCGGAGGGGCCGCCCCCTTCGCACCGCCCTTCGCACCCCGGAAGGAACGCCACCCATGGCCATGGACGCCATCTCCGTCATCCGCACCAAGCGGGACCGCGGCGAACTCAGCGACGAGCAGATCGACTGGGTCATCGACGCGTACACCCGCGGGGAGGTGGCCGACGAGCAGATGTCGGCCCTCGCCATGGCGATCCTCCTCAACGGCATGAACCGGAGCGAGATCGCCCGCTGGACGGCCGCGATGATCGCCTCCGGCGAGCGCATGGACTTCTCGTCCCTGTCCCGCCCCACCGCCGACAAGCACTCCACCGGTGGCGTCGGCGACAAGATCACCCTCCCGCTGGCCCCGCTGGTCGCGGCCTGCGGCGCGGCCGTCCCCCAGCTCTCCGGCCGCGGCCTCGGCCACACCGGCGGCACCCTCGACAAGCTGGAGTCGATCCCCGGCTGGCGCGCCCTGCTCTCCAACGAGGAGATGCTGGACGTCCTGGACACCACCGGCGCGGTGATCTGCGCGGCGGGCGACGGACTCGCCCCCGCCGACAAGAAGCTCTACGCCCTGCGCGACGTGACCGGCACGGTGGAGGCGATCCCGCTCATCGCCTCCTCGATCATGTCGAAGAAGATCGCCGAGGGCACCGGCTCCCTGGTCCTGGACGTCAAGGTCGGCACCGGCGCCTTCATGAAGACCATCGAGGACGCCCGCGAGCTGGCGCGCACGATGGTCGGCCTGGGCACCGACCACGGCGTGAGGACGGTCGCCCTGCTGACCGACATGGCGACCCCGCTCGGCCTGACCGCGGGCAACGCGCTCGAGGTCCGCGAGTCGGTCGAGGTCCTCGCGGGCGGCGGCCCGGCGGACGTCGTCGAACTGACCCTCGCCCTGGCCCGCGAGATGCTCGACGCGGCCGGCCTCAGGGACGCCGACCCGGCGAAGGCCCTGGCCGACGGCTCCGCGATGGACGTCTGGCGCCGCATGATCACCGCCCAGGGCGGCGACCCGGACGCCGAGCTGCCGGTGGCCCGCGAGCAGCACGTGGTGAAGGCCCCGTCCTCCGGCGTCCTGACCCGCCTGGACGCCTACGGCATCGGCGTCGCCGCCTGGCGCCTCGGCGCGGGCCGCGCCCGCAAGGAGGACCCGGTGCAGGCGGGCGCGGGCGTGGAGCTCCACGCCAAGCCCGGCGACACGGTGACCGAGGGCCAGCCCCTCCTGACCCTCCACACGGACACGCCCGACCGCTTCGAGTACGCCCTGCAGGCGATCGAGGGCTCCTACGACCTCGCCGCCCCCGGCACGGACTTCACGGCGTCGCCGGTGGTGCTGGAACGCATCGCCTGACCTGCGGTTTTCCCGATCGGGTGAACGGGACCGGTGGACCCCCACCGGTCCCGTTCGGCATGCTGAGACCGGTGACGCACCCATAGGAGACCGCCGTGAGCGCACTCACCGTCAGCCAGGAGCCCGACCGGAGCTGGGACGACCTCGTCCGGTTCTGGGAGGAGACGGAACGGCCCGAGGGCAGCAAGGTGGAGATCATCGAGGGGATCATCACCGTGTCACCCGCTCCCGCGTACCGCCACAACGTGATCGCGGCCCGCATCCAGCGTCGTCTCTACTCCGTGATCCCCGAGGACTGGGAAGTCCTCCAGACTTCGGCCATCGCCGTGCCCTCACGTCTGGGCATGCTCGTCCCGGACCTCGTGGCGGCCCCGGTACGGGAGCACACGGAGTCGGACACCCACGTCCCCGCCGCCTGCGCCGCCGCGGGCATCCCGCTGTGCCTCCTCGTCGACCGCCGGGCCCCCGAAGGCCCGACCGCGGCGCTCCACGGCGAACCGAAGGGTGACGTCCACCGTCCCCTGAGCACGGCGAAGTTCGGCGAGCCGGTCAGGCTCCCCGCCCCCTTCGACCTCGTGATCGACACCGCGGAGTTCCCCGGGAGCTGAGTCACCCCAGCAACGCCGCCACCGCCACCAGCACCGGCACCGACAGCACCGTCGACACCAGGATCGACTCCCGTGCCAGCGTCTCGCCCACCCGGTACCTGCTCGCGTACGTGAAGAGGTTCTGCGCGGCCGGCAGGGCCGACGTCACCACCACGTCCAGCAGCTGCGCCCCGCGCAGTCCGAAGACCCCCACCGCCAGCGCCCAGGCCACCACCGGCTGGCCCACCGACTTCAGCGCCACGGCGAGCAGCACCGCGCCGCGCTCGCCGCCCCGCAGGGGGAGCGTGCTGCCCCGCAGCGAGATCCCGAACGCGAGCAGCACGGCCGGAACCGCCATGTTGCCGATCAACGTCACCGGGTCCATGACGGGGCCCGGGACCGTGATGCCGGTCGCCGACACCGCCACCCCCGCCAGCGACCCCACCGCGATCGGATTGCGCAACGGCGTGAGCAGCCGCCGCCACAGCGGACCCTTCTCACCCGCGGTGGTCAGGTCGAGGACCGTCAGGGCCACCGGGGTGACCCCGACGAGCTGGAACAGCAGCACCGGCGCCACCAGGGAGGCGTCCCCCAGGACGTACACGGCGATCGGGATGCCGAGGTTGCCCGAGTTGACGTAGCCGGCGCACAGGGCGCCGATCGTGGTGCGGCCCACGCCCCAGCGGCGTACGACGCCCACCGCCACGAAGACGCCCGCCACCGCCGCCGTGCTCAGCGCCGTGACCAGCAGCCGGCCGGAGAAGACCACCGACAGGTCGGCCCGGGCGAGCGTGGTGAACAGCAGGGCCGGGGACGCCACGTGGAACGCGAGCGTCGTCAGGACCTCACTGCCCTGCCGGCCGAGGTGCCCCCGGCGGCCGAGGACGTAACCGACGCCGATGACGACCGCGATCACCGCGAACCCGCTCAGCACCCCCTGCACGGAGACTCCTCGCGGCGGCGGACCGCACCGGACACCGCGGGCGGAGACGATCTTCGGCGCATGCCCCCACCCTCCGCGGAAGGGCGCGCCCGGTCAATGTGATCCTCACGGCACCCGCCGCGACCTGCGCGGACCGGTCCCCGCGATGAGTTCCGCGACCCGGCCCGGTCTACCGGTCGTGGACGCCATGACACCGCCCGTACTCGTGCTGCACGGACCCGTCACCCGGAACGAGGTGAGCGGGCCCTGCGACGCGCTGCGCGCGCTGCTGGACGACAGCGGGGCCGGCGCGGTCGTGGTGTGTGACGTGGGCGGGCTCGGACCACCCGGACTCGCCGCCGTGAACCTGCTCGCGCGGCTCCAGCTCACGGCACGGCGGGCCGGGGGCCGGATCCGGCTGCGCGACCCCTCGCCGGCCCTACGCGCCCTGCTCGACCTGGTCGGCCTCCGCTTCGAGACGGAGGGGCAGCCCGAACAGCGGGAACCACCGCTGGGTGTCCAGGAAGCAGTGGAACCCGGTGATCCGGTCGTCTGAGATCTCCAGCACCTGGATCGCCCACGGGACGAAGCCGCCGGCCTCCGGATCGGGCTTGTACTGCGCGAACCCGGGCAGCCCGTTGACCTGGACCGGCACCAGCCGCGAACCCGCGCAGGGGGCGCCCAGCGTCGTCATGAAGCCCGTGATGTCGTCGGCGCCGGTCAGCCACAGGTCGAACGGCGGCATCGTCATGACGGCGTCCTCGTGCAGCAGCGCGGTCAGCGCCGACATGTCGTACCCCTCGAACGCCGCCACGTAGCGCTCGAGCAGCTTCTGCTGCTCCTCGTCCAGCGGGTCGGAGACCGACGCGTCGGCGCCCGGCTGCTGCCGCTCGGCGAGCGTCGCCCGGGCCCGCTGGAGCGCGCTGTTGACCGAGGCGACCGAGGTGCCGAGCAGCTCGGCGACCTCGCTCGCCTTCCAGGCCAGCACCTCGCGCAGGATCAGCACCGCCCGCTGCTTGGCCGGCAGCTGCTGCAGCGCGGCCATGAAGGCGAGCCGCACCGACTCCTTGGCGACCGCCGCCTCCGCCGGGTCGTCCGTCGTGGGCAGCACGCGCGCGTCCGGCACCGGCTCGAGCCAGGTGTTGTCCGGACGCGGGGAGAGGGCCGCCCGGGCGAGCGGGGTGGACTCCGTCAGGTCCATCGGCCGGGCGCGCTTGTTGCCGGCCGTCAGCATGTCCAGGCAGACGTTGGTCGCGATGCGGTACAGCCAGGAGCGCAGGCTGGAGCGGCCCTCGAACTTGTCGAAGCTGCGCCAGGCGCGGATCATCGTGTCCTGCACCGCGTCCTCCGCCTCGAAGGAGGAGCCGAGCATCCGGTAGCAGTACCCGGTCAGTTCGACCCGGTGCGCCTCCAGCCTGGCGTCCAGGTCCGTCGCAGTCGCCGTGTCGCTCATCGTCCGCCCACCCCTGTGGCCATTCCCGTCGTGCGCGTCTTCGCGCCTCGCACTTCGGAAGCTACCGCACGGCACTGACAACGGCCCGCAAACGCGGGAACGGGCAGTTCGAGGGGGGTGCGCCACCCGCGGAGCGCCCGGCGGCGCAGCCCTCCCGCCGCCGACCGGGCGTCTTCGGGGGCTTCGTCCGCAGCGGCCCGGTCGACTGCCGACGGCGCTCGCCACCGGGCGTGACGCCACGCTCGCGTCCGACCGCCCGCCGGGCGGTGGGGCATCGACCGCGCCCCGCACCCACGTGGTCGGGCGCCGCCCCGCGACCGGTCCACCGGCGTGGTCGGAACCGTGCCTCCGGGCGCCTCCCGCGCGGGACGGCCGGAGCGGCGTCACCGGACGGAGCCCGACGGCTCCACCACGCGGTGCCGCGAGCGCGCCGCCCGCGTGCCCAGCAGCGTGACCGCCGCGACCCCGGCCACCGCCACCAGGCCGACGCCCACCGTCCCGGCCCAGCCGCCCGAGTGGAAGGCGAGCGCGCCGACCGTGCTGCCCGCGCTGGAGCCGACGTAGTAGGCGGACTGGTACAGCGCGGAGGCCTGGGCGCGGCCCTCGGTGGCCGTCCTGCCGACCGCCGAGGACGCCACCGCGTGTCCCGCGAAGAAGCCCGCCGTGATCAGCACCAGGCCCGACAGGACCAGGGCCAGGGAGCCGCCCAGGGACAGCAGCAGGCCGGCCGCGGTGGTCCCGCCCGCCGCGTACAGCGCGCCCCGGCGGCCCAGGCGGCCCACCAGCCGCCCCGCCGCCGACGCCGAGACCGTGCCCACCAGGTAGACCAGGAAGACGGAGCCGACGATGCCCTGGGGAAGCGAGAACGGCGCCTCGGTCAGGCGGTAGCCGATGACGGTGTAGACGCCGCCGAACACCGTCATGAACAGCGCGCCGATCGCGTACAGGCGCCGCAGCAGCGGGTTGCCGAGGTGACCGCGGACCGTGCGGACCAGCACGCGCGGGCGCAGCGAGCCCGGCCGGAAGTGCCGCGGCGCCGGCAGCAGCATCCGGAAGGCCACCGCGCACGCCACCGCCACCACGCCGATCACGCCGAGGGCGACCCGCCAGCCCCACTCCTGGGCGACCCAGCCGGTGACGACCCGGCCGCTCATCCCGCCGACGCTGTTGCCCGCCACGAACAGCCCGATCGCGGTGACCAGCGCCCTGGGCGTGACCTCCTCCGCGAGGTACGCCGTCGCCGACGCGGGCAGCCCGGCCAGGGCCGCGCCCTGCAGCGCCCGCAGCGCCACCAGGGCGCCCAGCGACGGGGCGAAGGGGACCAGCAGTCCGAGGGTCACCGCGACGGCCAGCGAGGCCGTCATGACCGTACGGCGTCCGTAGCGCTCCGACAGCGCGCTCATCGGCAGCACGAACAGCGCCAGGCCGCCGGTCGCCGCCGCCACCGTCCAGCTCGCGTCGCCCGCGCTCACGGCGAAGTCGGCGGAGACCAGCGGCAGCAGGGCCTGGGTGGAGTACAGCAGCGCGAAGGTCGCGACACCCGCGAGGAACAGGGCGAGACTCATCCGGCGGTAACCGGGGCCGCCCGGGGACATCCGGGACTCGGGGCATGCCGGGGGCGGGGGGACGGGCCTCGGGGACGGGGAGACGGACGGGACGGCGCCCACGCTGGTGGACGCCCCGGTACTGGCGGGAGTCATGCCTCGAAGCTACGGAGGCCCGCGCTCATCCGTCCAATGCATGGAATCGGCATAATCGTTCCCATGGTGCATCAGCAGAGCTCACAGGGTCGCCTGTCACCGTCCGGTGACACACGAGACATGGTGATGTTGCTGGCGCCGCGCCTCGCCCACTTCGCCGGCGTGGCCCGCACCGAGCACGTCACGCGCGCCGCCCAGGAGATGCAGGTGCCGCAGTCCACCCTCTCCCGGTCCCTGGTCCGGCTCGAGGAGGACCTGGGCGTCGACCTGTTCGCCCGCCACGGCCGCACCGTCTCCCTCACCCCGGCCGGCCGCACCTTCCTCGCCTCCGTCGAGCGGGCCCTCGCCGAGGTCGGACGCGCCGCCGAGGAGGTCCGCGCCGACGCCGACCCCGCCACCGGCAAGGTCGCCTTCGGGTTCCTGCACACCATGGGGGCCGAGACCGTGCCGGGCCTGCTGCACGCCTTCCGCGCCGACCATCCGCGCATCCGCTTCAGCCTCGTCCAGAACTACGGCGAGGCCATGCTGGAGCGCCTCCGCGCGGGCGAACTCGACCTGTGCCTGACCTCCCCGGTGCCGGACGCCCCCGACCTCGTCGCCCGCCGCCTCGACGAGCAGAAGCTGCGCCTGGTCGTCCCCGCCGACCACCGCCTCGCGGGCCGCCGCCGCATCCGCCTCGCGGAGGCCGCCGACGACACCTTCGTGACCCTGGAACCCGGCTACGGCCTGCGCCGCATCACCGACGACCTCTGCGCACAGGCCGGGTTCAGGCCCCGTATCGCCTTCGAGGGCGAGGAGGCCGAGACCCTGCGCGGTCTGGTGGCCGCGGGCCTGGGCGTCGCCCTCCTGCCGCCGCCGGCCGTCCCCCGGCCCGGGGTCGTGGAGTTGAGCGTCACGGCGCCGAAGGCGGCCCGGGAGATCGGCGTGGCCTGGCTGGCGGGCCGCCCGGACACGCCTCCGGTGGCGGCCTTCAAGAAGTTCCTGCTCTCCAAGAGGGGCACCCTGCTCCCGGACTGACCGCGCCCCTACCGCCGCAACGACTTCCCGAACCCCGCCGCGAGCGGCATCCGCAGCCCCAGCGGCGGCGGTGCCGCCAGGGCGTCCTGCACCGGCCGCGAGAACGCCCGCCCGAACAGCGTCCCCATCACGAAGTCCTCGGCCAGCGCCAGCACTTCGTCCCGGTACTGGGACAACCCGTGGCCGTCGGCGTGCACTTCGAAGCGGCACACGTCCCGGTTCGCCTTCTTCGCCCGTGCCGCCAGCCGGAACGACAGTTCCGGATCGGTCCGCGCGTCGTTCGTGCCGTGCACGATCAGCACCCGCCGCCCGGCGAGCTGTTTCACCGGTTCGGGTGGCGCCGCCACGTCCTCCTCGGGCAGCCAGGGGGCCAGCGCCAGCACGGAGTCGACGGCCTCGTGACCGCCCGCGCGCAGCGCGGCCCGGCCGCCCATGCCGAGACCGGCCAGGCAGACGGGGACGTCACCGTAGCGCCGCACGGCCTCGTCGGCGGCCCAGGCGGCGTCGCGCGCCAGGTGCGCCTCACTGCCGTTCCAGCCCCGGTAGCGGTAGTGGACGACATGGGCGGCGAGGCCCTCGCCCCGGCCCGCGCGGGTGAGACGGCGCCCCAGGGCGCGTACGGAGGCGGCCGCCACCAGGGGGGACGGCCGGCGGCCGGAGACCTCGTCGCCGCCGGGGAGCAGCAGCACCACGCCGCTCACCGCCGTCGGCTCCGGGCCGAGTGCCCTCCCCAGCCGGGCCCTGCGAACCGGCGTCGCTTGCTGTGCCATGGCAGAACAGTGTCAGAAGCGCACGTGTACGCCACCCGTCCGTGCGGTCACCGTTACATATCGGCGGATGCGCACACCGGGTGATCTACGCGCGTAGGAGTTAGAGTGCGGAAATGACGAGCCAGACCATCGCGAACACCCCGACCACGGACCAGATCCGCCGGGCGCCCAAGGTCCTGCTGCACGACCACCTCGACGGCGGACTGCGCCCCGGCACCGTCGTCGACCTGGCCCGGGAGACCGGCTACGCCGGCCTCCCCGAGACCGACCCCGGCAAGCTCGCCCTCTGGTTCCACCAGGCCGCCGACTCCGGCTCCCTGGAGCGGTACCTGGAGACGTTCTCGCACACCGTCGGGGTCATGCAGACCCGCGAGGCCCTGGTCCGGGTCGCCGCCGAGTGCGCCGAGGACCTCGCCGAGGACGGTGTCGTCTACGCCGAGGTGCGCTACGCCCCCGAGCAGCACCTCGAGGGCGGGCTGAGCCTCGAAGAGGTCGTCGAGGCCGTCAACGAGGGCTTCCGCCAGGGGGAGCGGCGCGCGAGGGAGAACGGCCACCGCATCCGCGTCGGCGCCCTGCTCACCGCGATGCGGCACGCCGCCCGCGCCCTGGAGATCGCCGAACTCGCCAACCGCTACCGGGACCTGGGCGTCGTCGGCTTCGACATCGCGGGCGCCGAGGCCGGTCACCCGCCCACCCGGCACCTCGACGCCTTCGAGTACCTCAAGCGGGAGAACAACCACTTCACCATCCACGCCGGCGAGGCGTTCGGGCTGCCGTCCATCTGGCAGGCCCTGCAGTGGTGCGGCGCCGACCGGCTCGGGCACGGGGTGCGCATCATCGACGACATCCAGGTCCACGAGGACGGGTCCGTGAAGCTCGGCCGGCTCGCCTCCTACGTCCGCGACAAGCGCGTCCCGCTGGAACTGTGCCCCAGCTCCAACCTCCAGACCGGGGCGGCCGCCTCCTACGCCGAGCACCCGATCGGGCTGCTGCGGCGGCTGCACTTCCGGGCCACGGTGAACACCGACAACCGCCTCATGTCCCACACCAGCATGAGCCGGGAATTCGAGCACCTGGTCGACGCGTTCGGTTACACGCTCGACGACATGCAGTGGTTCTCCGTCAATGCGATGAAATCAGCGTTCATTCCTTTCGATGAACGGCTGGCCATGATCAATGACGTCATCAAGCCCGGTTACGCCGAGCTGAAATCCGAATGGCTGTTCCGGCAGACCGCTTCCACCAGCGATTCCGCGGCGTCGGAGGGCTGACCGGGGCGTTCGTGGGCGGGGAATGTGCGGACGGCGTTCACCAACCGTCCGCATTTCCGTGTTTGCGGCGCCGACCGCCCCCTGTTTACGGTCGCAGCACCGCTCACATTCCGTACCCCATTTCGAGGACGCATTCCATGAAGCAGTCTGCTGCCAAGACCCTCGGTGTCGCCGCTCTCGGTGCCGCCTTCGCCGCGGCCGGCGCCGGCGCCGCCAACGCGGCCCCGGCCGTCCCCGGCGCCGGCCCGGCGCTGGACACCGTCACCCAGGCCGTCCCCGCGCAGAACCTCTCCGGTGCGCTGCCGGGCACCGACCGGGTGCTGTCGGCGGGACAGCACGTGGCCGGCACCGGTACGGCCGCCGCCCAGCCGGCCGTCGAGCGGATGGTTCCCGAGGTGCCGGCCGCCGGCCTGCTCGGCGGCCTGCCGGTGGCGGGACTGCCCGCGCAGGGCCTCGGCGTCAACGGGGTCCCGCTCGGCTGACCCGGCCGGGCGGACACACCACCGAGGGGGCGCTCCGGAATCGGGGCGCCCCCTCGGCTTCCTCGGCAGAGGCCGTACGGCCTACCAGGCGGTACGCGCCTTGCCCTCCGAGGGCAGCAGGATCCACAGCGCCGCGTACAGCAGGAACTGCGGGCCCGGAAGCAGGCACGACGCCAGGAAGATCACCCGCATCGTGGTCGCGGAGGTGCCGAAGCGCCGGGCCAGCGCGGCGCACACTCCGCCGATCATGCGGTTGTCGGTGGGGCGGACGGGGCGGCTCATCATGACTCCTCGGTGGACGGTGCGAGGCCTCCCGGCCGGCTGCCTCGTCTGCCCTCCACGTTACGGAGACGAAGGGGGCAAAGCATCACTCCACGGGGCGATCCCGACCCTGGGAATCGTCGGGGTCCGCCCCGGGGCAGGCTCCTCCTCGCGTACGGTCGCGACGGACCGCCGCTCCTCCCGGCGGCGCAGCCGGGAGCGGACCGCGGGCACCACGACGGCGTGCGCGAGCGCCGCCCCCGCGGTGTTCAGCAGCAGCGAGTCGACGTCCACGACCTGGCCGGGCACCGCGGTCTGCAGCATCTCGATGGCCAGCGACAGCAGGGCGGTCGCGGCCACGGTGCGGACCAGCGAACCCAGGGGCGACACGGCCAGCCGGCCCCCTGCCATCGGCAGCAGCACTCCCAGCGGCGCGAGCAGCGCCAGCCCCTCGCCGATCCGGCGGACCCCCGCCGTCCAGCCCAGCGCGAAGTCGGCCCGGATGCCGTCGAAGGGGTGCAGGTTGGCGGGCATCACCCAGGGGACGTCCAGGGGGCGCAGCGTGAACCAGGCGATGAACGTGAGGTACGCGGCCAGGAGGAGACCTCCCGTCACGCGGATGCGGATCCCGGCGGTGCCGCCGATGGGGCCTTGACGCTGCACGTCACCCTAGACGCGGCGGCCGGCGGGATCGGTTCCGGGATGTCACCCGTTCGCCGGGTGAGGCATGCGCCACAACCCGGCGCACCGCCCCCGCGCCACCGCCCGGCGCACCTCCCCGGCTCACTCCCCGGCGGCCTCCGCCGACGGGGGTTCCACGCTGCCCGGACGGGCCCGGACCTCGTCCGTGCACTTGTAGCGGCGCGGCGGTTCCCCGCCGGGGCCGCCCAGGATGACCGAGCCGTCGCCCTCGGCCGCCGCCGAGTCGGAGAAGGTGCACACGATCTGCCCGAGCGCGGAGGAGGTGAGGCTCCCCGGCGCGGTGCTCAGCCGCAGCGCGTCCTCGGGGTCACCGGGCCCGGGTCCGCGCACGGTCGTCCCGCCGCGCACGCTCGTCGTGTAGCCGGCCTCCCTCTCGGCGGCCGACGGCGGCGCCGAGAGCTCGTCCAGCAGTCCCTGCGCCACCGCCACGCGCCGCTCGGAGTCCGCCGCCCCGTCCGGCACCCGCACGGTCCGGTCGACGGCCACCAGCGACGAGCCGCACAGCAGGAACACCTGCACGGGCAGGCCCCGCGCCGCCTGCTTCGAGACGCCCGGCTCGGCCAGCGAGCAGCGCACCCGCGAGGGCGCCGGGCCGAAGTCGGTCGGCACCTCCGTGGCCCGTATCCCGCACCCGGCGAGCAGGGCGCCGAGCGCGGTGACGGCGAGCAGCCCCGGCAGGCGGCGTCCGGCCGCCCGGCGCACGACGGCCCGTCGCACGGTGGTCCGTCGTGCGGTGGCCCGACGGGCCGTCACCCGTCGGGCGGTCGTCCCGCGTACGTTCATCAGGAGTCCCCCTCGGTGCCCTCGCCCCTGGCGCCGTCGGCCTTCCCGGAAGGACTCTCCTCGTCCTCCCGCGCGCCCTCCGCGTCCGCGTCCCGTTCCGCGGGCGCGGACACGTCCCGCGGCAGCCGCAGGGTGAACACCGCGCCGCCCTCGGGCGAGTTGGCCGCGGTGATCTCGCCGCCGTGGATGTGGGCGTTCTCCAGCGCGATGGACAGGCCCAGACCGCTGCCCTCGGAACGCGGCCGGGACGCGCTGGCCTTGTAGAAGCGGTCGAAGACGTGCGGCAGGACGTCCTCGGGGATGCCGGGCCCCTGGTCCCGCACCTCGATGACCACCGCCCCCGGCCCCCCGGCGCCCTTCGCGACGCCCACGCCGTCCACGCCGTCAGGGCTTTCCCGCACCGACACCCGCACCGGCGAGCCGCCGTGCTTGAGCGCGTTGCCGATGAGGTTGGCCAGGATCACGTCCAGCCGGCGCGGGTCGAGCCGGGCGTGGATGCCGCGCTCGGCGTCCAGCTCGACCGCGTCCAGCCAGGCGCGCGCGTCGATGCAGGCGGTGATCTGGTCGGCGACGTCGACGTCGTCGAGGACCAGGCGGGCGGTGCCCGCGTCGAAGCGGGTGACCTCCATCAGGTTCTCGACCAGGTCGTTGAGCCGCCGCGTCTCGCTGACCACGAGCCGCACGGCCGGCTCGATCATCGGGTCGATGCCGCCGCCCTCGAACTCCAGTTCCTCCTCCAGGACCTCGGTCACCGCCGTGATCGCCGTCAGCGGCGTACGCAGCTCATGGCTCATGTCCGCCACGAACCGGCGGGACGCCTCGTCCCGGGCGGCCATGTCGGCCACCCGTTTCTCCAGCGCCTCGGCGGCCCTGTTGAACGTCCGTGACAGGTCGGCCAGTTCGTCCGTCCCCGACACCCTGAGCCGGGTGTCCAGCTTGCCCTCGCCGAGCCGCCGGGCGGCGGTCCCGAGCCGCTGCACCGGCTTCAGCACGGTCGTGGCCAGGGCCTGCGCGAGCAGCGCGGAGCCGATCAGCGCGAGGCCGGTGGCGATCCCCAGGGACCAGGCCAGCGAGTTGAGGTCCTTGGCCTCCGGCTCCAGCGACTTCAGCATGTAGCCGGTCGGCCCGCCGCCGATCAGCCGCGTCCCCGCCACCAGGTACGGGGTGTCGCCGTCGACGATCCGCTGCCAGTACAGGTGGTACGCGTACTCGTTGGTCGAGGTGATCTTCTGCCGCTCGGTGACCGCCTCGCGCAGCGAGGCCGGCACGTCCCGCAGCGAGAAGCCGTTCAGCCCGCCCGAGCTGCCGTACACGGTCCGGCCCTCGGGGTCCTCGGCGACGAGCAGCACGGTGAAGCGCTGACTGCTGTTCGCCATCTGGCCCGCGGTGTGCTGCAGCTCGTCCTGCGTCGGGTGCTCGGGCAGCGCGCCCGCCCGGTTCTGCATCTCCTGCTCGAAGCCGCGCAGCACCGCGTCCTGGGCGCGGGTGAGCACGGCCTCGCGGTTGAGCCAGTACGCGATCCCGGACGCGGACACCGCGGCGGTGAGCGCCACCAGCCCGAAGACGACGACCAGCCGCAGGCGCAGGCTGGTGAAGCGCAGCCGGGACCAGACTCCCCTGCGCGCCGCGGACCAGCCGCGGGACCCCCCTTGGTGCTCCTGTGTCACTGAGGCGGATCCAGCCGGTAGCCGACACCGCGCACGGTACGGATCAGCGTCGGGGACGACGGCACGTCCTCGACCTTGGCGCGCAGCCGCTGGACACAGGCGTCCACCAGGCGCGAGTCACCCAGGTAGTCGTGCTCCCACACCAGCCGCAGCAGCTGCTGCCGGGACAGCGCCTGGCCCGGCCGCCGGCTCAGCTCCAGCAGCAGCCGCAGCTCGGTCGGCGTCAGCTGGAGGTCCTCGCCGTTCTTCGTCACCGTCATCGCCGCGCGGTCGATGACCAGGCTGCCGAAGGTCGCCGAGTCGCTGGACTCCCGCTCCCCGCGCCGCAGCACCGCCCGGATCCGGGCGTCCAGCACCCGGCCCTGCACCGGTTTGACGACGTAGTCGTCGGCGCCCGACTCCAGGCCCACCACGACGTCGATGTCGTCGCTGCGCGCGGTCAGCAGGATGATCGGCAGCTGGTCCGTGCGCCGGATGCGCCGGCACACCTCGAACCCGTCGATGCCGGGCAGCATCACGTCCAGCACGATCAGATCCGGCCGCTGCTCGCGCAGCAGTTTCAGACCGTCCTCTCCGCTGGCAGCGGTCGCCACCCGGTGTCCCTGGCGGGTCAGGGAGAGCTCCAGGGCCGTACGGATGGCGTCGTCGTCCTCGATCAGCAACAGGGAAGGCACGGGCTCATTCTGGCCCATGGAGGCCTCCCTGTTCGACCCGTGGCGGGCAGATGCCCGTTGGGCCCGCATACGGGGGCTACGTGCACCGACGCCGGTGAAGGACCTGTGTCCGCGCTGTGACCGACCCCTGTGACACGCCTGTGACAGTCGGCGGACACGGCCATGAAGTCGCCCGGGCAAGCTTTTCGGCACAGGCAAGACAGCACGGAAACCACCGGAAGTCCACGACGGGGGGCGCGAGATGAACACGCTGCACGGCAACAGCACCAGCGCAGTGGTCACGCGCCTGCACGACGTGCACCGAGGTGGCGAGAAGTCCGGTGCCGTGAGCGGGCGGGGGTGCGCTCGCGGCACCGGGCGTCAGCACACCGCGTTCATGACGGTGGTTGACGCGCCCACGGGGGAGACGCACGGGGGAAGCGCGTACGGGGAGGACCCGGGGGAGCGCCGCTCGCTGTCGGAGGCGGAGTTCACCGCCTACGTCCAGGAGCGCCGCGCCTCCCTGTACGCCACCGCCTACCACCTGACCGGCGACCGCTTCGAGGCCGAGGACCTGCTGCAGAGCGCGCTGTTCTCGACCTACCGGGCGTGGGACCGGATCAGCGACAAGGCGGCGGTCGGCGGATACCTCCGCCGCACCATGACCAACCTGCACATCAGTGCCTGGCGCCGCCGCAAGCTCAACGAGTACCCGACCGAGGAACTGCCGGAGACGGCCGGCGACACGGACGCGATGCGCGGCACCGAGCTGCGCGCGGTCCTGTGGCAGGCGCTGGCCCGGCTGCCCGAGCTCCAGCGCACGATGCTGGTCCTGCGCTACTACGAGGGCCGCACGGACCCGGAGATCGCCGACATCCTCGGCATCAGCGTCGGCACGGTGAAGTCGAGCATCTGGCGGTCGCTCCGCCGGCTGCGCGAGGACGAGGTCCTCAGCTTCGGCCGTGACGAGGAGAACGCCTTCGGCGAGCTGGTCGCCTGAAGGTCCGGGGGGACCACGGGGGACCACGGGGGACCACGGGGGAACCGCGGGGACGCCGGAGGGGGGCGTCACCGGGGGGAACGGGGGCGGAGGGGGAACAACGAGGGGGTCACGGGGGACCCGGGGGGATCCACGGGGGGACACGGGGGACCCACGGGGGGCGTGAAGGAGCGGGACTGGAGGGCCGGGGGGTCCGTCCAGTCCCGCTCTCGCGTGCACGCGCCGACGTCACGTGCCGCCGGGCGGCTTTCAGGCGGGCGCGGTGGTGTCCGTCGTGGTGCGCCCGCCGGCCGCGGCGGCCGTCAGGCGGCCCAGTGCCTCGTCCCGGTCGCAGGCGTACGCGCCCAGCGCCGTCTGACGGGCGACGATCGACCGCTCCCGCCGCATCAGCCGCCAGCCGCGGCGCAGCAGGAACGGCACCGACTTGCGGCCCTCCTTCAGGTCCCGCAGGAAGCGCCGGCGGAACGTCGTCACCGGTCCGCGGCTCAGGCACAGCGCGTCGGCCAGCACCCCCAGCTCGCGGCAGCGGGTGACGATCTCCGCGGCGAAGATGCCCTCCGCGATGAACAGCGGGGCGGCGCCGATGTCGACGGTCCCCTCACCCGTGCGGGCGCTGAGCGAGATGTCGTAGACGGGGACCTGGGTGCGCCGCGTGCGGCACAGCCGGTCGATCGCGGCGACCGCGGTGTCCGCGTCCCAGGAGCCGGGGTGGTCCCAGTCGATGTCGGAGCTGCCCGCCACGAGCGGGAGCGTCGGGTCGTCGCCCTCCTTGTAGAAGTCGTCGAGGCGCAGCACGGGAAGACCGGAACGGGCCGCGAGGAGGGACTTGCCGGAGCCGGAGGGGCCGCAGAGCAGCACGACTCGCGCGGAGAGGGGCGACTGGGAACTCACGGAACACCAGTCTGAGGCATCGTCCGGACGGTGTACGCCCCGCGGTCCGGCTTTGAAGCGCGCGTCACACCTCCACTACGCTGCGCACCGATCCGATGACTCAGTGAAGGCAAGGGGTGGCGGAGCGATGGCCCGACACAAGGCACCCAGGACGCCGGCCGGCCGGCGCGCCCTGGCCGTCCTCGCGACCGCGGGAGCGGCGCTCGGGACGGGCGCGGCGACGGCGGCAGCGGCGGACTCCGGGGCGCTCCCGGGCGCGGTGGACACGGGCCGCACCTCGCTCGGCGCCCTCGACCCGCAGGCCGGTCTGCGGGCCGTGACCGGCTCGACCGCCCACGTCACGGGACCGGTCGAGGGCCTGAAGCCCAACCCGCTCGCCGGCACGGGCGTGGACCCGCTCGACAACGGCGTCGGCACCCGGGTCGCCGACTTCAAGCCGCTGGACTCGCGGGCGGTGACCGGCCCGGTCGCCCAGGCGCCGTCGGTCGGCGGCCTCCCGGTGGCCGGTCCGGCGACGGGCGTGCTGGGCGGTTGAGGCCGGCCGGCACGGCGTCGAGCGGCACGGAACGGCGGAGCGCCGTACCCCTCCCGGACGACGGGCGGGGCACGGCGCCCCGGCCGTACGGGGCGCGGTCGGCGGCGGGCCGGCGGCCGGTCAGTAGGCGGAGCCCGACGCGCCCAGCGACCCCGTCGGGTGCCAGACCGTCTTGGTCTCCAGGAACGCCGTCATCCGGTCCGTTCCCGGAGTGGCCGACCAGTCGTCCACAGGCTGTGGACGCAGGACGCGCTTGAGGTTGTCGGCCGCGGCGATCTCCAGCTCCCTGGCCAGCGCCTCGTCGGCGCCCGCGAGGTCGATCGCGTTGACGTCCTGGTGCGCGGCGAGCGGGGCGGCGATCTCCGCCGTACGGCCGGAGAGGATGTTGACCACGCCGCCGGGGAGGTCGGAGGTGGCCAGCACCTCACCCAGGGAGAGGGCCGGGAGCGGGGACTCCTCGCTCGCGACCACCACCGCCGTGTTGCCGGTGGCGATGACCGGGGCGACCACGGAGACCAGTCCGAGGAAGGACGACTCCTGCGGGGCCAGCACCGCCACCACGCCCGTCGGTTCCGGGGAGGACAGGTTGAAGTACGGGCCCGCGACCGGGTTCCCGCCGCCGACCACCTGGGCGATCTTGTCGGTCCAGCCCGCGTACCAGACCCAGCGGTCGATCGCCGCGTCCACCTGCTCGGCGGCCTTCGACTTCGACAGGCCCTCGGCCTCGGCGACCTCACGGACGTACTGGTCCCTGCGGCCCTCCAGCATCTCCGCGACGCGGTAGAGGATCTGGCCGCGGTTGTACGCCGTCGCGCCGGACCAGCCGCCGAACGCCTTGCGCGCGGCGACCACCGCGTCCCGGGCGTCCTTGCGCGAGGAGAGCGGGGCGTTGGCCAGCCACCTGTTCTTGGAGTCCGTCACCTCGTACACCCGGCCGCTCTCCGAACGCGGGAACTTCCCGCCGACGTACAGCTTGTAGGTCTTCAGTACGTTGAGTCGGTCAGACATCGAGGTACGCCTCCAGGCCGTGGCGGCCGCCCTCGCGGCCGAAGCCCGACTCCTTGTAGCCGCCGAACGGCGACGTCGGGTCGAACTTGTTGAACGTGTTGGACCAGATCACGCCCGCGCGGAGCCTGTTCGCGACCGCCAGGATGCGCGAGCCCTTCTCCGTCCAGACGCCCGCCGACAGGCCGTACGGGGTGTTGTTGGCCTTGGCGACGGCCTCGTCCGGGGTGCGGAAGGTGAGGACGGACAGCACCGGGCCGAAGATCTCGTCGCGGGCGATAGTGTGCGCCTGGGTGACGTTCGTGAAGAGCGTCGGGGCGAACCAGTAGCCGGCGGAGGGGATCTCGCAGGCCGGGGACCAGCGTTCGGCGCCCTCCGCCTCGCCCTGGTCGGCGAGCGCGGTGATCCGGGCCAGCTGCTCGGCGGAGTTGATCGCGCCGATGTCGGTGTTCTTGTCGAGCGGGTCGCCCAGGCGGAGCGTCGACAGGCGGCGCTTGAGCGCGTCCAGCAGCTCGTCCTGGACCGACTCCTGGACCAGGAGGCGGCTGCCCGCGCAGCAGACCTGGCCCTGGTTGAAGAAGATGCCGTTCACGATGCCCTCGACGGCCTGGTCGATCGGGGCGTCGTCGAAGACGATGTTGGCGCCCTTGCCGCCCAGCTCCAGGGTGAGCTTCTTGCGGGTGCCCGCGACCGTGCGCGCGATCTCCTTGCCGACGGCCGTGGAGCCGGTGAAGGCGACCTTGTTCACGTCGGGGTGGGCGACCAGCGCGGCGCCGGCGCGGCCGTCGCCGGTGACGATGTTGACGACGCCCCCGGGCAGGCCGGCCTGGCGGCAGACGTCCGCGAAGAACAGCGCGGAGAGCGGGGTCGTCTCGGCGGGCTTCAGCACCACCGTGTTGCCGGTCGCCAGCGCCGGGGCGATCTTCCACGCCAGCATCAGGAGCGGGAAGTTCCAGGGGATGACCTGGCCCGCGACGCCGAGGGGGCGCGGGTCCGCGCCGAAGCCGGCGTGGCCGAGCTTGTCCGCCCAGCCCGCGTAGTAGAAGAAGTGCGCCGCGACCAGGGGGAGGTCCGCGTCGCGGGTCTCCCTGATCGGCTTGCCGTTGTCGAGGGTCTCGAGCACGGCCAGCTCGCGGCTGCGTTCCTGGATGATCCGCGCGATGCGGAACAGGTACTTGGCGCGCTCGGCGCCCGGGAGCGCCGACCACTTCTCGAAGGCCCTGCGGGCCGCCTTGACCGCGCGGTCCACGTCCGCCTCGCCGGCCTCGGCGACCTCGGAGAGGACCTCCTCGGTGGAGGGGGAGACGGTCTTGAAGACCTTGCCGTCGGCCGCCTCGGTGAACTCGCCGTCGATGAACAGGCCGTACGACGGGGCGATGTCGACGATCGAGCGGGACTCGGGCGCCGGCGCGTACTCGAATGCGGATGACCGCTTTTCCATGGTCATGGTGATCAGTCCACCGTCACGTAGTCGGGGCCGGAGTAGCGGCCGGTGGCCAGCTTCTGGCGCTGCATCAGCAGGTCGTTGAGCAGCGAGGAGGCGCCGAAGCGGAACCAGTGGTTGTCCAGCCAGTCCTCACCCGCGGTCTCGTTGACCAGCACGAGGAACTTGATCGCGTCCTTGCTGGTGCGGATGCCGCCGGCCGGCTTCACGCCGACCTGGACGCCGGTCTGCGCGCGGAAGTCGCGGACCGCCTCCAGCATCAGGAGCGTGTTCGCGGGCGTGGCGTTCACCGCCACCTTGCCGGTCGAGGTCTTGATGAAGTCCGCGCCCGCCAGCATGCCGAGCCAGCTCGCCCGGCGGATGTTGTCGTACGTCGACAGCTCGCCCGTCTCGAAGATGACCTTCAGCCGCGCGCTCGTGCCGCAGGCCTCCTTCACGGCCACGATCTCCTCGTACACCTTCAGGTAGTTCCCGGCGAGGAACGCCCCGCGGTCGATGACCATGTCGATCTCGTCCGCGCCGGCGGAGACGGCCTCGCGGACGTCCGCCAGCTTGACGGCGATCGGGGCGCGGCCGGCCGGGAAGGCGGTGGCGACGGAGGCGACCTTGACGCCGGAGCCGGCGACCGCCTCCCTGGCCGTGGCCACCATGTCGGGGTAGACGCAGACCGCGGCCGTGGCGGGGGCCGTGCGGTCGGTCGGGTCGGGACGGACCGCCTTCGCGCCGAGCGCCCGGACCTTGCCCGGGGTGTCCGCGCCTTCCAGCGTCGTCAGGTCGACCATCGAGATGGCGAGGTCGATGGCGTACGCCTTCGCGGTCGTCTTGATCGAGCGGGTGCCGAGGGAGGCGGCACGCGCCTCCAGGCCGACCGCGTCGACGCCGGGCAGCCCGTGGAGGAAGCGGCGCAGCGTGCCGTCGGACGCGGTGACGTCACTCAGAGCGTGTGCGGGGGGTGCAGTGGTGGGCATGGTCACCAGCCGAGCATATCTACGCGCGTAGCGGCTGTACAGCCCCCGCGCTCGTTCCGTCCGGCCGCCGGCGGCGCCGGCCGGGCCCCACCGCGGAGGAGCGCTTCCGGGGGCGTCGTGCAGAATCGGGAGCATGACGACCCCTGACCCTCAGTCGCCTGCGCCGGAGCCCTCGAAGCCCACGAAGCCGTCGAAGGCCCCGCAGTCCCCGGCACCCGCGGCACCCGCGGCGCCCCGGTTCAAGGACCGGATCTACCGGTCGCCCGCGGCCCTCGTCGGCGGTGCGCTGCTGCTCGCCCTCGTCGGGTGGCTCGGCATCGACGCGGTGGTCACCGGGGAGGGCCGCACGCCGTGGCTGGCGCTCGCGGTGATGCTCCTCCTGGTGCCCCTGGTCGTCGCGTACACCCTGCGCCCCGCCGTCTTCGTCAACGACGACCGGCTGCGCGTCCGCAACCCCTTCCGCGTCATCGTGCTGCCCTGGGGACAGGTCGCCTCCCTGCGCTCCGGTTTCACCAACGAGGTCGTCGACGACTCCGGCACCAAGTACCAGCTGTGGGCCCTGCCCGTCTCGCTGCGCGCCCGCAAGAAGGCGGCGCGGGCGCAGGCCCGGCTGGACGCGCAGGCCGCGCGCGGTGAGCGCGGTGGCCGCCGGGACGGGCGTGACCCCGGTGTCGGCCTCGGCGTCCAGCTCGGCCGCGGGGGCGTCACCGAGGCGCCGAAGCGGGCGGAGACGGACCAGGCCATGGACGATCTGCGCAAGACGCACGAGGCCCGGGAGGGCGAGCCGTCGGCCCAGGGCGAGGTGACCGTGCGGTGGGCCTACGAGATCGCGGGGCCGGCGGTCGCGGGCGCCGTGCTGCTGGCGATCCTGCTCGCCGTGGGCTGAGCGCACGGCGGGTCCGCCCCGGGACCCCGCGCTCCGGGACGGACGGTGGGCATCGCTCCGGGGTGCCCGGTGGGGTACTGCTCAAGGGTGTCCGGTGAGGCCCTGCTCCGGGGCGCCCGGCGGGGCACCCCGGGGGCGGGCCGGGTGGGGCGGGAGCCGCTCAGATGCCGGCCGCCCGGGCCAGGTCCCGCTTGAGCGCGGTCAGCAGCTCCGCCGCCGTCGCGCGGGCCGCGGGGAGGCCGTCCCTCGCGGCGACCGGGACCACCACCTCCAGGTAGCACTTCAGCTTCGGTTCCGTGCCGCTGGGGCGGACGATCACCCGGGCACCGTCCAGGGTGTAGCGCAGGCCGTCCGTGGGCGGGAGCCGGTCCGTGCCCCGGGTCAGGTCCTCGGCGTCGGTGACCCGCAGGCCCGCCAGCCCGGTCGGGGGCTGCTCGCGCAGGCGGCGCATCGCGGCCGCGATGAGGGAGAGGTCCTGGACGCGGACCGAGAGCTGGTCGGTGGCGTGCAGGCCGTGCTCCACGGCGAGGTCGTCGAGGAGGTCGAGGAGGGTGCGCCCCTCCGACTTGAGCTCGGACGCCAGTTCCGTCAGGAGGAGCGCCGCCGTGATGCCGTCCTTGTCGCGCACGCCGTCCGGGTCGACGCAGTAGCCCAGCGCCTCCTCGTAGCCGTAGCGCAGGCCCTCGACGCGGGCGATCCACTTGAAGCCGGTCAGGGTCTCCTCGTACGGGAGCCCGGCCTTCTCGGCGACACGGCCGAGGAGCGAGGACGACACGATCGACTCGGCGAACGTGCCGGACGCCCCGCGGCGGACCAGGTGGGCGGCGAGCAGGGCGCCGACCTCGTCGCCGCGCAGCATGCGCCAGTCCGCGCCGTCCCTGACGGCCGCGGCGCAGCGGTCGGCGTCGGGGTCGTTGGCGATGACCAGGTCGGGGTTCGTCTCGCGGGCCTTCGCGAAGGCGAGGTCCATCGCGCCGGGCTCCTCCGGGTTGGGGAACGCGACGGTCGGGAACTCCGGGTCGGGGTCGGCCTGCTCGGTGACGAGGTCGGGGGCGGGGAAGCCGGCGCGGGCGAAGGCGGCGAGCAGGACGTCCTTGCCGACGCCGTGCATCGCCGTGTAGACCGTGCGGGCGGTGCGGGGGGAGTCCTCGGCCAGGACGGCGTCCGTGCGGGCGAGGTAGGCGTCCAGGACGCCGTCGTCGAGGGTCTCCCAGCCCTCCGTGGGGCGGGGGACCGTGGTGAGGGAGGCGACGGCGGCGATCTCGGCGGCGATCTCCGCGTCGGCCGGGGGGACGATCTGGGAGCCGTCGCCGAGGTACACCTTGTAGCCGTTGTCGCGGGGCGGGTTGTGGCTGGCGGTGACCTCCACGCCGGCGACCGCGCCGAGGTGCCGGACGGCGAAGGCGAGGACGGGGGTGGGGAGGGGACGGGGGAGGACGGCCGCCCGGAGGCCGGCGCCGGTCATGACGGCGGCGGTGTCACGGGCGAAGTCGGCCGACTTGTGGCGGGCGTCGTAGCCGATGACGACGAGGCCGTCGGTGTGGCCGTTCTTCCTCAGGTACGCGGCGAGGCCGGCGGCGGCGCGGATGACGACGGAGCGGTTCATGCGCATCGGGCCGGCGCCGAGTTCGCCGCGGAGGCCCGCGGTGCCGAACTGGAGGGTGCCGCCGAAGCGTGCGGCGAGCTCGGCGTGGTCCTCGGCGTCGATGAGGCGGGCGAGTTCCTCGCGGGTGTCCGCGTCGGGGTCCTCGGCCAGCCAGGCCTTGGCGCGTGCGATGAGGTCGTCTTGCACGGTCGGTCAGCCTCTCGTCGTGCGGGGTGGGTGTCTCGGGGGTGGGTTCGGGTGCGGGTGCCTGCGGCTCGGGTGCGGCTCCGGTGGGGGTGCGCGTGGCGCCTGCGGTGCGTCGTGGGCCGGGGCCGCGCCGGGGGGGTCCGTCCCCGGTCCGGCGCGGGACCGGTGACTCGACGGGGTGCCGGTGCCGACGCGCCGGCCGCTGCGGGCGGACACCCCGCCCCGTCCCCTCCCCGCCGCGGGCGGCCGGCGGGCGCCCACCGCCGTCCCGGGTTCCCGCCGTGCGCGGCTGTCGGACGCCCACGCCGTCCCCGTGCGCGCTCCGTGGCCGGCGGGGGACGGGTACCCGTTCTACAGGCGGCCCAGCACCTGGGCCAGCAGGGAGCCCATGCGGGTGGCGGAGTCGCGTCCCGCCTGGAGGACCTCCTCGTGGTTGAGGGGTTCGCCGGTCATGCCGGCGGCCAGGTTGGTGACCAGGGAGATGCCCAGGACCTCGGCGCCCGCCTCGCGGGCGGCGATGGCCTCCAGGACCGTGGACATGCCGACCAGGTCCGCGCCGATGACACGGGCCATGCGGATCTCGGCCGGGGTCTCGTAGTGCGGGCCGGGGAACTGGGCGTAGACGCCCTCCTCCAGGGTGGGGTCGACCTCCTTGCAGAGGGCCCGGAGGCGGGGGGAGTAGAGGTCCGTGAGGTCGACGAAGTTGGCGCCGACGATGGGGGAGGTGGCCGTGAGGTTGATGTGGTCGCTGATCAGGACCGGCTGGCCGGGGCGCATGCCCGCGCGCAGGCCGCCGCAGCCGTTGGTCAGGACGACGGTCTTGGCGCCGGCGGCCACGGCGGTGCGGACGCCGTGGGCGACGGCGGCGACGCCGCGGCCCTCGTAGTAGTGGGTGCGGCCCAGGAAGACCAGGGCGCGCTTGGCGCCGATGCGGTACGAGCGGATCTTGCCCCCGTGGCCCTCGACGGCCGGCGGCGGGAAGCCGGGCAGCTCGGTGACCTGGAACTCGGCGTCGGGGTCGCCGAGGGCGTCCACGGCCGGTGCCCAGCCGGAGCCCATCACGAGGGCGACGTCGTGGGTCTCGGCGCCGGTGAGTTCGCGCAGTCGCGCGGCGGCGGCGTCGGCTGCGGCGTAGGGGTCGCCCTGGATGTCGTCCGGAAGAAGAGATGCGTTCACGCGATGAGGGTATCCGGTATTCGCCTACGCGCGTAGATGTCGAAGCTCACGGGGCGGCGATCGTTGTCTCGTCGTTTCCGACGAGGTGTCCGTCGGCGTGCGCTCAGCAGGGGCGCTTGCGCAGCTCCATGACGTAGTCGTGGGGTGCGCCCGCGGACTCCGCCGCGTCGGCGATCTCGCCCAGGTGGCGGGCCGAGGGCAGACCGCCCTCGTAGGCGTTGAGCACGTAGGTCCAGGCCGGCTCCTCGCCGTCCAGGGTGTGGACGCGGACCCGGGTGCGGCGGTAGACGTCCAGGCCGACGCCCTCCCAGCGGTCCAGGGTCTCCTCGTCCATGGGGGCGATGTCGTACAGCGCGACGAAGACCTGGGCCAGCGGGTCCTCGACGAGGGTCGCCAGCGCGCCCTTCCCCGGCCCCTCGCCCTCGCTCAGGTGCGGGAGGCCCCAGCCCTCGCCCCCGAACGTCAGCCGCCACCCGTTCAGCCAGCCGGTGGCGCGCAGCGGCGAGTGCGGGGCGCGGCGGGACATCAGCCGCGCGTCGAGGTTGCCGGCGTACGCGGCGTAGAGCGACATGGGGGAAGGGTACGGCAGCGTGAACCGGGCCACTCCGGTAACGGCGGGGCCACGGGTGGGCCCCCGGGCAGTCGCACGGTGAAGTGTGCGGGACAATGGAGTACGTGACTCGGATCGTGATCATCGGTGGCGGACCCGGCGGATACGAAGCGGCGCTGGTCGCCGCGCAGCTCGGCGCGGAGGTGACCGTCGTCGACTGCGACGGTCTGGGCGGGGCGTCGGTGCTCACCGACTGCGTGCCGTCGAAGACCCTGATCGCCACGGCCGAGGTGATGACCACCTTCGACTCCTCGTACGAGGAGCTGGGCATCATCGTCGCCGACGACACCCCGCACATCGAGCAGGCCGCCCGGGTGGTCGGCGTGGACCTGGGCAAGGTCAACCGGCGTGTGAAGCGGCTCGCCCTGGCGCAGTCGCACGACATCGCCGCGTCCGTGACCCGGGCCGGGGCGCGGGTCGTGCGCGGACGCGGGCGGCTGGAGGGCATGCAGGCCCTCGACGGGTCGCGCAAGGTCGTGGTGCGCGCCGCCGACGGGACCGAGGAGACGCTCGTCGCGGACGCCGTGCTGATCGCCACGGGCGGACACCCGCGCGAGCTGCCCGACGCCCGGCCCGACGGCGAGCGGATCCTGAACTGGACCCAGGTGTACGACCTGAACGAGCTCCCCGAGGAGCTCATCGTGGTCGGATCCGGTGTCACGGGCGCCGAGTTCGCCGGTGCCTACCAGGCGCTCGGCTCCAAGGTGACGCTCGTGTCGTCGCGCGACCGGGTGCTGCCGGGCGAGGACCCGGACGCCGCCGCGGTGCTGGAGGACGTCTTCCGGCGGCGCGGCATGAACGTCATGGCGCGCTCGCGGGCGCAGTCCGCGAAGCGGGTCGGGGACCGGGTGGAGGTGACCCTCGCCGACGGGCGGGTCATCACCGGCTCGCACTGCCTGATGGCCGTCGGCGCCGTCCCGAACTCCGCGGGCATGGGCCTGGAGGAGGCCGGCGTGCGGCTGCGCGAGTCCGGCCACATCTGGACCGACAAGGTCTCCCGTACGACGGCTCCGGGCGTGTACGCCGCCGGCGACGTCACCGGCGTCTTCGCGCTGGCGTCCGTGGCCGCCATGCAGGGGCGCATCGCCATGTACCACTTCCTCGGCGACGCGGTCGCCCCGCTGAACCTGAAGACCGTCTCGTCGAACGTCTTCACCGACCCCGAGATCGCCACCGTCGGGTACACCCAGGCCGACGTCGACGCCGGCAAGATCGACGCCCGGGTCGTGAAGCTGCCGCTGCTGCGCAACCCCCGCGCGAAGATGCAGGGCATCCGCGACGGCTTCGTCAAGATCTTCTGCCGGCCGGGCACCGGCATCGTGGTGGGCGGCGTCGTCGTCGCGCCGCGCGCCTCGGAACTCATCCACCCCATCTCGATCGCGGTCGACAACAACATGACGGTGGAACAGATCGCGAACGCCTTCACGGTCTACCCGTCGCTGTCGGGCTCGATCGCCGAGGTGGCGCGCCAGTTGCACACCCGGAAGACGGGCGGCGAGGCCTGACGGGCCCTATACCACTTGACGCGGTGCCGTGCGAACAACTTCTGCTATTCAGCGCAAACTGCTGAAAGCAGACGGTCGCTGGCGTTACTGTCAGTTTCGTGTTCGCTGCAGAACGTCGCCAATTGATCCTCGAAATGGTGCGAGCGAACGGGGCCGTGTCGCTCCGTGAGCTCGCCCGCGTCGTCCAGACCTCCGAAGTGACCGTACGGCGGGACGTGCGCGCGCTGGAGGCAGAAGGACTCCTCGACCGCCGGCACGGCGGTGCGGTACTGCCGGGCGGGTTCACGCGAGAGTCCGGTTTTCCGCAGAAGTCACATCTCGCGACCGCCGAGAAGACCGCCATCGCCGACCTCGCCGCGAACTTCGTGGAGGAGGGCGAGGCCATCGTGGTCGGCGCGGGCACCACCACGCAGGAGCTGGCGCGCCGGCTGGCCCGGGTGCCGGGTCTGACCGTCGTCACCAACTCCCTGCTGGTCGCCCAGGCCCTGGCCCACGCCAACCGGGTGGAGGTCGTGATGACCGGCGGCACGCTCCGCGGCTCGAACTACGCCCTCGTCGGCAGCGGTGCCGAACAGTCCCTCCAGGGGCTGCGGGTGTCCCGGGCCTTCCTCTCCGGGAGCGGCCTGACCGCCGAGCGGGGCCTCTCCACGTCCAACATGCTCTCGGCCTCGGTCGACCGGGCCCTGGTGCAGGCCGCGGCCGAGGTGGTGGTCCTCGCCGACCACACCAAGCTCGGCACGGACACCATGTTCCAGACCGTGCCCACGGACCTCATCACCCGTCTCGTGACGGACGAGCCGCCCGCCCACGACGACCGCGCGGCCACCGAGCTCCAGGCGCTCGCCGACCAGGGCGTGCAGATCGCCGTCGCCGGGGCGCCGGGGGGTTCCGCGGGCGCGGGGGCCGACGGCCCTCCGACGGGCCGACAGCGCCGTGACGTGCCCCTCCCCGGGCCGCGCCGCCAGGGTCCGGGGCTCCGCCCGGCCGTGGGTCTGGGAGCCTCCGAGCAGCCCCAGGAGCGGGCCCGGGTGGCGGACCTGCGCAGGCGGTGAGGGCGGGGCGGCGCGGGGCGGCCCGATCCGGGCCGACCACGACGTAGGCCGTCCCGGCCTCCTTCGCCAGGAGGGCCACGGCCACGGGTACGGCGGCCGGGGCGAGGACCGGCGGCCGGTCACTCCCGCGATCACCGTCCAGCCGGGTCGCGCGGCCTCCGCGGCCCGCCGGACCGCGTCGTCGTGCGCGCCGCCGCTCACCGCCGCGTCGTACGGGTGCCGACGGGCCCGCACGCGAAGGGCGCCCGGCGGATCCTCGACCGGTCCGCCGGGCGCCCCGTCACGCCGTACCGCTCAGTCCTTGATCTCGCAGATCGCCGCACCGGACGTCACCGACGCGCCGACCTCCGCGCTCAGGCCCTTGATGGTGCCGGACTTGTGGGCGTTGAGGGGCTGCTCCATCTTCATGGCCTCCAGGACGACGACCAGGTCGCCCTCCTTGACCTCCTGGCCCTCCTCCACGGCGATCTTGACGATCGTGCCCTGCATCGGGGAGGCGAGGGTGTCGCCCGAGGCGACGGGGCCGGACTTCTTCGCCGCCCGCCGCTTCGGCTTCGCGCCCGCCGCCAGGCCCGTGCGGGCCAGGGACATGCCGAGCGAGGCCGGGAGGGACACCTCCAGGCGCTTGCCGCCGACCTCGACGACGACCGTCTCGCGGCCCGTCTCCTCGTCGGCCTCCGCGGTGTCGGCGGGGGCGGCGAAGGGCTTGATCTCGTTGACGAACTCGGTCTCGATCCAGCGGGTGTGCACCGTGAACGGATCGGCCGAACCGGTGAGCTCGGGAGCGAACGCCGGGTCCTTCACCACCACGCGGTGGAACGGGATGGCCGTGGCCATGCCCTCGACCTGGAACTCCTCCAGCGCACGGGAGGCGCGCTCCAGCGCCTCCTTGCGGGTGCGGCCGGTGACGATCAGCTTGGCCAGCAGGGAGTCCCAGGCCGGGCCGATCACGCTGCCCGACTCCACGCCCGCGTCCAGGCGCACGCCCGGGCCCGACGGCGGGGCGAACGTGGTGACCGTGCCGGGGGCCGGGAGGAAGTTGCGGCCCGGGTCCTCGCCGTTGATGCGGAACTCGAAGGAGTGGCCGCGCAGCGGCGGGTCGTCGTAGCCGAGCTCCTCGCCGTCGGCGATGCGGAACATCTCGCGCACCAGGTCGATGCCGGAGACCTCCTCGGTGACCGGGTGCTCCACCTGCAGGCGGGTGTTGACCTCCAGGAAGGAGATCGTGCCGTCCAGGCCGACCAGGAACTCCACCGTGCCGGCGCCGACGTAGCCGGCCTCCTTCAGGATCGCCTTGGAGGCGCGGTACAGCTCGGCCACCTGCGCCTCGGACAGGAACGGCGCCGGGGCCTCCTCGACCAGCTTCTGGTGGCGGCGCTGCAGGGAGCAGTCACGGGTGGAGACGACGACCACGTTGCCGTGCTGGTCGGCGAGGCACTGGGTCTCGACGTGGCGGGGCTTGTCGAGGTAGCGCTCGACGAAGCACTCGCCGCGGCCGAAGGCGGCCACCGCCTCGCGCACCGCGGAGTCGTACAGCTCGGGGACCTCCTCCAGCGTGCGGGCGACCTTCAGGCCGCGCCCGCCGCCGCCGAACGCGGCCTTGATCGCGATCGGCAGGCCGTGCTCCTCGGCGAAGGCGACGACCTCCTCGGCGCCGCTCACCGGATCGGGCGTACCGGCCACCAGCGGGGCACCGGCGCGCTGGGCGATGTGCCGGGCGGCGACCTTGTCGCCCAGGTCGCGGATGGCCTGCGGCGGCGGGCCGATCCAGATCAGACCGGCGTCCAGCACCGCCTGCGCGAACTCGGCGTTCTCGGAGAGGAAGCCGTAGCCCGGGTGGATCGCGTCCGCGCCCGACTCGCGGGCGGCCTTCAGCACCTTCTCGATGTCGAGATAGCTGGTGGCCGGGGTGTCACCGCCCAGGGCGAACGCCTCATCCGCGGCGCGGACATGCAGAGCGTCCCGGTCCGGGTCCGCGTAGACGGCCACGCTCGCGATCCCGGCGTCCCGGCAGGCCCGGGCCACGCGGACAGCGATTTCGCCACGGTTGGCGATGAGCACCTTGCGCACGATTGAGGCTCCCTCCTTGAAACAAGCCGAGTTTAGGGACTGCCGACACGGCACTTCGACCCGTCCCCAATGGTGAGCTTGCCCACACGGAGCGTGATGCGAGGCGCGCTCGACCCGCGAAATCCCTTGTCGCACCGTGGCACGCGGGACTCCTCCCGGAAACCCTAGCCGTCCTGTGTGGTCAAGGTCTCTGTGAGGGCGTGCTGCGGCCCACTCCGTTTCTTTGTGGAATCCCTACGAATGGCCCAATGATTCTTTGCCCTCCGCGGAACCCTCGTACCGACCTCTACCCTCCCCCGGGCTCTTAACGAACAGGGGACATCCCCATGTAGCCTTCGCGTCGAACCGAACGTACTCGGGGTAACCACAGTCGTGCTCGGGAGTGGGTGAGGCCGGTGGTGCGCAGACCGGTGGCGTGGGTCCTGGCGCTCGTGCTGTTCGCGGAGGCGTTCGGCGTGGCGGCCCTGAACTGGTTCCTGGGCGTCGTCGTCGACCGGCAGGACATGTCGCTGGCCGGCCTCGACCCGCACGTGATGTCGGTGTCCTCGAAGATCGGCGGGATCGTCCTCGGGCTCTACTTCGCGCTGTGCGGCCTGGTGGCCCTGCTGGTCGCCGTGCGCGACCGGGCGCCGGCCGGCCTCGGCCGGGCGCTGCTGATCAGCGTCGCGGTGGTGCACGCGCTGCTGGGCGCGGTCACGTGGGGGCCGGCCGGTCCGGGCGCGTTCCTGTTCATGGTGGGGGCGCTGGGTCTCGTCGTGCTGCTGCTGGTGACGTACGACCGGCGCCCGGAGGAGTCCGCCGGACCCGCCGACGCCGCCCCGGGCGCCGGGGGCGGCCCCGGTGGGCCCGGCTCCCCGCTCACGCCCCCCGCGTCGCCCACAGCTCCGTGATGCCCACGCCCAGCTCGGCCAGCAGGCGGCGCACCAGCGGCAGGCTGATGCCGATGACGTTGCCGTGGTCGCCGTCGATGCCGTCGATGAACGGGGCCGAGCGGCCGTCCAGGGTGAACGCCCCGGCGACGTGGAGGGGCTCGCCGGAGGCCACGTAGGCGGCGATCTCCTCGTCGGTGGGGTCGCCGAAGCGGACGACGGTGGAGGCGGTGGCGGAGGCGTAACGGCCGCTGAGGGTGTCGTAGACGCAGTGGCCGGTCTGGAGCGTGCCCGCGCGGCCCCGCATGGCCTTCCAGCGCGCGGTGGCCTCCTCGGTGTCCGCGGGCTTGCCGAGGGCCTGGCCGTCCAGTTCGAGGACCGAGTCGCAGCCGATCACCAGCGCGCCCTTGACCTCGGGTTTCGCGGCGACGACGGATGCCTTGGCCTCGGCCAGGGCGAGCGCCAGCTCGGCGGGCGTGGGGGCGGAGACGGCGTCCTCGTCGACCCCGCTGACGATCACCTCGGGGTCCAGTCCGGCCTGGCGGAGCAGTCCGAGCCGGGCGGGGGACTGGGAGGCGAGCACGAGTCGGCGGCGCGGCTGATCTGTCATGCGATCAGCGTATCGACGTCGCCCGGATGCCTCACCTCACACCGATGACGAGCATCGCGAGGACCATGGCCGACGCCACGAGAACGCCCAGCCGCCGCAGCATCACCTGCATGTCCCGCAGCTCTTTCGGCGGCTCGTTCTCGGGGTCGGACCACAGCATGCCCTCCATCGTCCGGTCCCCGCCCGAGCGGGCGCCTGAGTACGCGTACTCAACTTCCCGCCCGACCGGGGTCCGGTGCGGGGGCCGTGCGCTACGAACCCGGCCAGTACGTCCGCGACCACGCCGTCGGCCCCGGCTGGGGCAGGCGGCTCGCCGCGATGCGGGACGGGTCGGACCAGGAGTCGCGGGGGACGGGCGCGCCGGACGGCGGGGCGGACGCCGCCGCGGCGCGGGCGCGGACCACCGCCAGTGCGGCGGCCAGCTCCTCCGGGGTCGGGTTGCCCCGGAGAACCTTGATCGTCATGGTGTCTCCCATCGATCGGCGGGGCGGGTTACAGGGGGATGTTGCCGTGCTTCTTCGGAGGCAGTGATTCCCGCTTGGTGCGCAGCTGACGCAGGCCGCGGACGATGTGCCGGCGGGTGTCGGACGGCATGATCACCGCGTCGACGTAGCCGCGCTCGGCCGCGACGTAGGGGTTGAGGAGGGCGTCCTCGTACTCCTGCATCAGCCGGGCGCGGGTCGCCTCCGGATCATCCGATTCGGCGATGGTGCGGCGGTGCAGGATGTTGACGGCGCCCTGCGCGCCCATCACCGCGATCTGCGCGGTCGGCCAGGCGAGGTTGAGGTCGGCGCCCAGGTGCTTGGAGCCCATGACGTCGTAGGCGCCGCCGAAGGCCTTGCGGGTGATGACGGTGATCAGCGGGACGGTGGCCTCGGCGTAGGCGTAGATCAGCTTGGCGCCGCGGCGGATGATGCCGTCGTGCTCCTGGTCCACGCCGGGCAGGAAGCCGGGGACGTCCACGAAGGTGATGACCGGGACGTTGAAGGCGTCGCAGGTGCGCACGAAGCGGGCGGCCTTCTCGGAGGCCGTGATGTCCAGGCAGCCGGCGAACTGCATCGGCTGGTTGGCGACGATGCCGACGGGGCGGCCCTCGACGCGGCCGAAGCCGGTGAGGATGTTCGGCGCGAACAGCGGCTGGGTCTCGAAGAACTCGGCGTCGTCGAGGACGTGCTCGATGACGGTGTGCATGTCGTAGGGCTGGTTCGCCGAGTCCGGGACGATGCCGTCCAGCTCGCGGTCCTCGTCGGTGACCGTGAGGTCGGCCTCCTCCGGGAACGCCGGGGGCTCGGAGAGGTTGTTGGACGGCAGGTAGGACAGCAGCTGCTTGACGTACTCGATCGCGTCCTTCTCGTCCCCGGCCATGTGGTGGGCCACGCCCGAGGTGGAGTTGTGGGTGCGGGCGCCGCCCAGCTCCTCGAAGCCGACGTCCTCGCCGGTGACCGTCTTGATGACGTCCGGACCGGTGATGAACATGTGCGACGTCTGGTCGACCATGACCGTGAAGTCGGTGATCGCGGGGGAGTACACCGCACCGCCCGCGCACGGGCCGACCACCAGGCTGATCTGCGGGATCACGCCGGAGGCGTGGGTGTTGCGGCGGAAGATCTCGCCGTAGGCGCCGAGGGAGGCCACGCCCTCCTGGATGCGGGCGCCGCCGGAGTCGTTGATGCCGATGACCGGGCAGCCGGTCTTCAGCGCGAAGTCCATCACCTTGACGATCTTCTGGCCGTAGACCTCGCCCAGCGCCCCGCCGAAGACCGTGAAGTCCTGGGAGAAGACGGCGACCGGGCGGCCGTCGACGGTGCCGTAGCCGGTGACGACGCCGTCGCCGTAGGGGCGGTTGGCGTCGAGGCCGAAGTTGGTGGAGCGGTGCCGGGCGAACTCGTCCAGTTCGACGAAGGAACCCTCGTCGAGCAGGAGGTCGATCCGCTCACGGGCCGTCAGCTTGCCCTTGGCGTGCTGCTTTTCGACGGCGCGTGCGGAGCCGGCGTGCGTCGCCTCTTCGATGCGACGCCGCAGATCCGCGAGCTTGCCCGCGGTCGTGTGGATGTCAGGCTGCTGCTCTTCCGGCTCGGACATCGGGATGCGGCTCCCTGCCTGCTCAAAAGGGGGGACGGTTACTCATCCGTAGCGTAGTGGGGGGTCCCGTCATCGGCAGTGCGGCGTTCAACACACCTAGTGTGGGTTGCATGACGCCGCGAGATGCATCAGAGCCGTTCGGAAATCGTTGGTCGGACCTGGACCGGCCGCCTCTCAACGAGGGCGCGCTGCGGCGGGGGTTGGTGCGGGAGGGGTCTCTGTGGTCCCAGGTGGACGTGGTGCAGCGGACCGGGTCGACCAATTCCGACCTGGTGGCACGGGCGGCCGGGGGGCGGGCGGGGGAGGGGGCCGTGCTCGTCGCCGAGGAGCAGACCGCCGGGCGGGGGCGGCTGGACCGGCAGTGGTCGGCGCCGGCCCGGTCGGGGCTGTTCTTCTCCGTGCTGCTCACGCCCCGTGAGGTGCCGGTGGCGCGGTGGGGGTGGCTGCCCCTGCTGACGGGGGTCGCGGTGGCGACGGGGCTGTCGCGGGCGGCGGGGGTGGACACGGCGCTGAAGTGGCCCAACGACGTGCTGGTGACGGTGGGGGGAGAGGAGCGGAAGGCCGGGGGGATCCTCGCGGAGGGGGCGGGGAGCGGCGGGGTGGTCATCGGGGTCGGGATCAACGTGAGCCTGCGGGCCGACGAGCTGCCGGTGCCGACTGCGGGGTCGCTGGCGCTGGCGGGGGCGGTGAGCACGGACCGGGATCCGCTGCTGCGGGGGATGCTGCGGGCGCTGGAGGAGTGGTACGGGCGGTGGCGGGCGGCCGGGGGCGATCCCGCGGAGTGCGGTCTGCAGGAGACGTACGCGGCGGGGTGCGCGACGCTCGGGCGGACGGTGCGGGCGGAGCTGCCGGGGGAGCGGTCGGTGGTGGGGGAGGCGGTCGCCGTGGACGGGGACGGGCGGCTGGTGCTCGCCACGGAGGCGGGGGTGCAGGAGCCGGTGGGGGCGGGGGACATCGTGCACTTGCGCTCCGCTTGAGCGGGTGGGTCGGCGGGGCCGCTGGTTCGGGTTCGGGCGGGGGCGCCTGCGGCGCTGGTTCGGGTTCGGGGGCGGGTGCCTGCGGCTCGGGTGCGGCTCCGGTGGGGGTGCGTGTTCGAGGCCTGCGGCGCGGCCGCGGCTCCGGTGGGGGTGCGCGTGGCGCCTGCGGTGCGTCGTGGGCCGGGGCCGCGCCGGGGGGGTCCGTCCCCGGTCCGGCGCGGGACCGGTGACTCGACGGGGTGCCGGTGCCGACGCGCCGGCCGCTGCGGGCGGACACCCCGCCCCGTCCCCTCCCCGCCGTGCGCGGGTGCCGACCGCCCACCGCCGCCTTCGCGTGCCGCTCCACCGCGGGCTGCCGTTCCACCGCGGGCATTCGTGCCGCCCGGGGCCGGTGCGGGCGCAGCGCCGCCCCGGGCACCAGGACAGCGCCGGCGCCGGGTGCGCGGGGAGCGCCGCTCACCTCACCCCTGGCCCAACCGAACGGAGTGAGCTGGCGCACACCTGCCGTAGAGTTGAGGCCGGTCGATCCATGGCCGTGGCAGATCGGAAGGGCAGCAACGCGTGACCGTCGACGACTCGGGTTCCGGTACGGACGCGCAGGGCCGGGTGGAGCCTCCCCCACTCTCGGCTTCGTTCGAGCGGGGGGACCCCCACCCCGCCGACACCGGCGAGGATCCGCTCGCTCTGCGCCTCGAACAGCTCATCCTGGGCGCCGAGCGCCGGTACACGCCCTTCCAGGCGGCCCGCAGTGCCGGCGTCACCATGGAGCTGGCCACGCGGTTCTGGCGCGCCATGGGCTTCGCCGACGTGGGGCAGGCCAAGGCGCTCACGGAGGCGGACGTACTGGCGCTGCGCCGGCTGGCCGGTCTGGTGGAGGCGGGGCTGCTGAGCGAGGCCATGGCGGTGCAGGTGGCGCGGTCCACCGGGCAGACCACCGCGCGGCTGGCCGAGTGGCAGATCGATTCGTTCCTGGAGGGCCTGACCGAGCCGCCCGAGCCGGGGATGACCCGGACCGAGGTGACGTATCCGATCGTCGAGCTGCTCCTGCCCGAGCTGGAGGAGTTCCTGGTGTACGTCTGGCGGCGTCAGCTCGCCGCCTCGGCCGGGCGAGTGGTGCAGGGGGCCGACGACGAGGAGATGGTGGACCGGCGGCTCGCCGTCGCGTTCGCGGACCTCGTGGGGTTCACGCGGCTCACCCGGCGGATGGAGGAGGAGGAGCTCGGCGAGCTCGTCGAGGCCTTCGAGACCACCGCCGCCGACCTGGTGGCGGCGCGCGGCGGGCGGCTCATCAAGACGCTGGGCGACGAGGTGCTGTACGTCGCGGACGACGCGGGTACGGCCGCGGAGATCGCCGTGCGGCTGATCGAGACCATGGCGAACGACGAGACGATGCCGGAGCTGCGGGTCGGCATGGCGTTCGGCACCGTGACCACCCGGATGGGCGATGTCTTCGGGACCACGGTCAACCTGGCGTCCCGGCTCACGTCCATAGCCCCCCGGGACGCCGTGCTGGTCGACACCGCCTTCGCCGAGGAAGTGATCCGCACCGGTGACGCCCCCGCCTCCGAGGCGGCGGCGGCCGAGGCGGTGGCCGCGGCGGAGAAGGAGGGCGAGGAGCCGCCGGCGTACCGGTTCGCACTGCAGCCGATGTGGCAGCGGCCGGTGCGTGGTCTCGGCGTGGTGGAGCCCTGGCTGCTCACGCGCCGGAACGGGACCCCCTGAACGGGACCCCCTAGTCCGCACCGCCGACGCACAGGCCGATGACCGGTATGCACAGGCCGGGGTCGGGGGGCGGCTCGCTCGGCCGGTTCGGTGGTGGTTCCGGGGGCGCGGGCGGGGGTGTCCGGGTGCGGGGCGGGTCCGGTGGCGGAGGAGTGGTCGGGTCCGGTGCCCGGGTCGTCGGTTCCGGGGGCGGGACGGCCGACGGAGCGGCCGGGGCGGAGGCGGCCGGGGAACGCGCCGGGGCGGAGGACGTCGGTGTGCCCGGGGTGAGCGGGGACGCGTTCTGGCCGCCCAGGGCGGTGGGGGAGGAGGGGCCGGTCCCGGGGGTGGAGGCCGGTCTGCGCGCGGGGGCCGGTGTGCTCGGCGTGTCGTCCGTGGCGGTGGGGACCGTGGTGGTGGCCGCGCTCGGGCGCGGGGCGGCCTCCGCGCCGATGTCCTCGCCGCCCGGAGCGGAGACCAGGCGGACGAGGCCGAGGGCGCCCGCGGTCAGGGCCAGGCCGCCGGCGGCCAGCAGGACCTTGTGGGGGCGGGGCTTGCGGTGACGGCCCCGGACACGCGAGCCGGTGCGCTCCGGTGACGCGTCGGGTCGTGGTGCGGGCGGTGTCGGCGTGTTCGGTGTCATCGCGGTCCCTCCCCTGCGGACGCGCCCCCGACGCGCCGCGGTGGGGCGCACGCTATGCGCTCCTGTGGGGGAGGGACGCGGGAGTCGGCCGGATGTCACTCGAACGGGTGGGCGGGGGGTGGCGGGGGAACCGGGCGTGCGCCCTTTTCCGGGTGGGCGTCGTGCTGCGATGATCGGGGCGAGCGATGTTAACCCGCGTTAACCGGAGGGTGTCATGAGTGAGGAACGGTTCGGGGAGTTCGTGCTGGTGCGCCGGCACGGGCAGGGGCATGTCGCGGAGCTCGTCCTCGACCGGCCGAAGGCCATGAACGCCGTGTCGACCGGGATGGCCCGGTCGATCGCCGGCGCCTGTGCGGCGCTGGGGGAGGACCGCGGGGTCCGGGCGGTGGTGCTGACCTCGTCGCACGAGCGGGCGTTCTGCGTGGGGGCCGATCTGAAGGAGCGCAATTCCTTCAGCGACGCCGACCTGGTGCGTCAGCGCCCCGTGGCGCGCGGGGCGTACACCGGGGTGCTCGAACTGCCGGTGCCCACGATCGCGGCGGTGCACGGGTTCGCCCTGGGCGGTGGTTTCGAGCTGGCCCTGTCGTGCGATGTGATCGTGGCCGACCGTACGGCCGTGGTGGGGCTGCCCGAGGTGTCCGTCGGGGTGATCCCGGGCGGTGGCGGGACGCAGCTGCTGCCCCGGCGGGTGGGTGCGGCGCGCGCCGCCGAGCTGATCTTCACGGCGCGGCGGGTGGAGGCCGCCGAGGCCCGGGAGCTGGGGCTCGTCGACCAGCTGGTGGAGGAGGGGCGGGACCGGGAGGAGGCCCTGGCCATGGCCTCCCGGATCGCCGCGAACTCCCCGGTGGGGCTGCGGGCGGCCAAGCGGGCGCTGCGCCTCGGGCACGGGCTGGACCTGTCCGCCGGTCTCGAGGTCGAGGACGCGGCCTGGCGGTCGGTGGCGTTCTCGGGCGACCGCGCGGAGGGGGTCGCCGCCTTCAACGAGAAGCGCAGGCCGGACTGGCCGGGGGAGTAGCGGGGCCCGTTCCGGTCCGGCGGTCCGCCTCGTTGTGGTTGGTGCCCGTTCGCTCCGTTGATGTCCCGGTTCGTCCGGAACCTCCTTAGCCTGGAGGAATGGGTGAGGACAGCCGGCTGGCGGCCGTGGTGGCGCTGGCCCAGGGCATGGCCGCCGCACAGAGTTCGCGGGAGGCCTGGCGGGCGGCGGCGAGCGGCGCCTGCCGGGCGCTGGACGGGAGCTTCGCCGCGCTGTCGGTGTGGGAGCGGGAGCTCGGCCGGCTGCGGGTCCTGGTGAACGTCGGGGAGCTGGCCGAGGGGGAGGAGGAGTTCCCGGACGACGAGTCCTATCCGGTGCACCAGTTCGCCGAGATCACCGAGTTCCTGCACGAGCGGTGGGCCGGCGGCGGTGAGCCCGATGCCTGGGTGGAGACGGCCGAGGGGCCGGCGGCGGGGCGGCCGGGGTACCACCACCAGCGGGTCGCGGCGCTGCGGCGGCGCGGGCGGGGCTGCTGCGTGGTCGCTCCGATCGTGCTGCACGGGCGGGCGTGGGGGGAGCTGTACGTGGCCCGGCCGGCGCGCGTGCCCGTCTTCGGGCGGGGCGACGCCGACTTCGCCACCGTTCTGGCCGCCGTCGTCGCCGCCGGGATCGCGCAGACCGAGCGGCTGGAGGAGGCCCGCCGACTGGCGTACACGGACGAGCTGACCGGGCTGGCCAACCGCCGGGCCGTGGACGCGCGGCTCGACGAGGCGATCGAGCGGCACCGCCGGGACGGGGCCGTCGTCAGCCTCGTGGTGTGCGACCTCAACGGGCTGAAGCGGGTCAACGACACCCTCGGACACGCGGTCGGGGACCGGCTGCTGGAGCGGTTCGGGACCGTCCTGTCGCTGTGCGGGGCCATGCTGCCGGGGGCCCTGGCGGCGCGGCTCGGGGGGGACGAGTTCTGTCTGCTGTCCGTGGGGCCGCCCGCCGACGAGGTCGTCAAGGCGGCCGACGAGGTGTGCCGCCGGGCCGTCGAGCTGGGGATCGGTGACGGCGTCGCCTGCGGGGTGGCGTCCACCGCGGACCCCGTCGGGCCGGTGGGCTCCGCCCGGCGGCTGTTCCGGCTGGCCGACGCGGCGCAGTACCGGGCCAAGGCCGACCGGGCCGCTCACCCCGTCGTCGCCGGACGGGAGGGGCCCGACGATCCCGTCGTACGGCTCGCGGACGAGCCGTCGCGGGTGGCGGACGGGGAGCGGCGCCGGTTCCGGGGACGGCACTCGCCGTAGGGCGTTCCGCGGCGGCCCCGGCGGGTGTGACGTATCGGTAAGGGGCGGACCGGGCCCTCAGTGGTGACATCGTCGAATTCACTGCGTACGCTCCTGAATATGGATATGCACACTGTGGTGGTGGGGACGTCCGGGGCGACCGCGTCCGACGTGCTCGCCGTGGCGCGCGGGGGTGCCCGCGTCGAACTGTCCGCGGAGGCGGTGGCCGCGCTCGCCGCGTCCCGCGAGATCGTGGACGCCCTGGCCGCCAAGCCGGACCCCGTGTACGGGGTGAGCACCGGCTTCGGCGCCCTCGCGACCCGGCACATCAGCCCCGAGCTGCGCGCCCAGCTGCAGCGCAACATCGTCCGCTCGCACGCCGCCGGGATGGGGCCGCGCGTGGAGCGCGAGGTCGTCCGCGCCCTGATGTTCCTGCGGCTGAAGACCGTCTGCTCCGGGCACACCGGGGTCCGGCCCGAGGTCGCGCAGACCATGGCCGACGTGCTGAACGCCGGGATCACCCCGGTCGTGCACGAGTACGGCTCCCTCGGCTGCTCCGGAGACCTGGCCCCGCTGTCCCACTGCGCCCTCACGCTGATGGGCGAGGGGGACGCCGAGGGGCCCGACGGGACCGTGCGCCCCGCGGGCGAGCTGCTCGCCGGGCACGGGATCCGGCCCGTCGTACTGTGCGAGAAGGAAGGGCTCGCCCTCCTCAACGGCACCGACGGCATGCTCGGCATGCTGGTCATGGCCCTCGCCGACCTGGACACCCTGTACCGGTCCGCCGACGTCACGGCCGCCCTCAGCCTGGAGGCGCTGCTCGGCACCGACAAGGTGCTCGCCCCCGAGCTGCACGCCATCCGCCCGCACCCGGGACAGGCCGCCAGCGCCGCCAACATGCTGGCCGTGCTGAAGGGTTCGGGGCTGACGGGCCATCACCAGGACGACGCGCCCCGCGTCCAGGACGCCTACTCGGTGCGCTGCGCCCCGCAGGTCGCGGGCGCCGGGCGGGACACCCTGGCCCACGCCCGGCTGGTCGCCGAACGGGAGCTGGCGTCGGCGGTGGACAATCCGGTCGTCCTCCCCGACGGCCGGGTGGAGTCCAACGGCAACTTCCACGGGGCGCCGGTGGCCTACGTGCTGGACTTCCTCGCCATCGCCGTCGCCGACCTCGCCTCCGTCGCCGAGCGCCGCACCGACCGGCTGCTGGACAAGAACCGCAGCCACGGACTGCCGCCGTTCCTCGCCGACGACGCGGGCGTCGACTCGGGGCTGATGATCGCGCAGTACACGCAGGCCGCACTGGTGAGCGAGCTGAAGCGGCTCGCCGTCCCCGCGTCGGCCGACTCCATCCCCTCCTCCGCGATGCAGGAGGACCACGTCTCCATGGGCTGGTCGGCGGCGCGCAAGCTGCGCACGGCCGTGGACAACCTCACCCGGGTCATCGCCGTCGAGCTGTACGCCGCCACGCGCGCGGTGGAGCTGCGTGAGGGGCTGACGCCCGCGCCCGCGACGCGGGCCGTGATCGAGGCCGTGCGGGAGGCGGGCGTGGGGGGCCCGGGGCCGGACCGGTACCTCGCGCCCGACCTCGCCGCGGCGGAGGCGTTCGTCCGTGACGGGCGGCTGGTCGCGGCCGCGGAGACGGTCACCGGACCACTGCGCTGAACCGGCCGGGGTCCCGCGGAAGCGCCGCGGGACCCCGCGGGTTCGTTCCGGCGGGACCGGGGCGTCGCGGGGTTGACGGGCTGTCACCCGCCGTGGGCCGGTGGCCCGGCGCCCCCGTCGGGGAGGGGGGCGGGCGCGTCAGGGACCGAGGCGCTCGCGGCGCACCGAGTAGACGACGAACCCGGCGCCCAGGGCCAGGCAGGCCGTGCCGCCGGCGATGTAGGGGGTGCTGTCGAAGCTGCCGGTGTCGGCGAGCCGGGCGTCCTGGGAGGCGCCGTCCAGGGACGCGGACGTGGTGTGGGACACGATCCTCGCCTGCTCCGTGACCTGCGGAGACGGGCTCGCCGGGACCGACTCTCTCGCCGGGGTGTCCGAGGTCGCGTTCGCGGACGGGACGAACCACAGGGCGCACAGCAGGGTGCCCGCGGCGGTGGCGGTCAGCAACGGACGGAGCGCGGATGACACGGAATATCGATCCCCTTGTGGCGCTGACGAATTGGCCGTGTGGGCCGATGTTAATGAAAGGCGCGGGTCACAGGAAAGTCACGGGGGCCCGGGGCCGTACTCTCCGGGCATGAGCACTCCAGAGACCTCACGATTTGTCCGGCTCCGGGTGGAACTCGTCCTCGAGGTGGACGACGAGGACGCGGTGACCGGGGCCGCGCTGCGCAGGATCGCGGACGACGGCGACATGCCGGCCGCGGAACGGGCGCACGCCGAGAGCGCTGTGACGGAGGACACCGCCGAGGCCCTCGCCTATCTCATCGACCCGTTCGGCCTGGTCGGCGAGGTGCCGGGGGTCGAACTCCAGCAGGCCTCGTGGAGCGGTGAGCGGATCGACTACGACCCCGACTCGCCGGAGTGGGACCTCGACGAGGATGATGACGGGGAGTCCCACGACGAGGGGGACGGCGAAGTCGCCGAGGGCGACGGCGAAGAGAGCCACGGCGGCGGTGACGCGGGCGGGGCGGACAGGGCCGGCTGAGGCGGCCGGGGAACGGCCGGTGCCGGTCGCGTTCGTCACGTTCGTCACGTTCGTCCCGTCCGTCGCGGTGGACGCGGTGGGCGTGACGGACGTGGCGAGTCCCACACCCATAGGCCGTGGGGAACCGGATCACCCGGTCGTAGCGTTGATGGTTAGGGCGAGATCCCGGCTCCGGGCCGGGGCTCGTGGGGTTGGGAGTTCGGCAACGATGGAGAAGCGTGTGATGACGGACGGTAAGCGGCGCAGGGGCCTGACGGCCGCGTCCGCTCTGCTCGGCGGTGTGCTGGTGCTCTCGGCGTGTTCCGGCGGTGACGCGGACGCCTCGGGCGGCGACAGCGGCAACAACACCGCGCAGGCCCAGGTCGACGAGGCGGCGGCCAAGAAGAGCTCCGAGGCCCAGATCAAGATCACGCCGAAGGACGGCTCGACCAACGCCTCCATCAACAACTCCGCCGCCGTGACCGTGAGCAAGGGCACGCTCACCGAGGTGAAGATGACGACCGCCGACGGCACCGCCGTCTCCGGCCGTATATCCGACGACAAGAAGAGCTGGAAGCCCGACGCCCAGCTGGAGCGCGCCACCACCTACAAGGTGACGGCCACCGCCGAGGACTCCGAGGGCCGCGCCGCCCACGAGAACGCCTCCTTCACCACGGTCTCCCCGTCCAACAGCTTCATCGGCACCTTCACCCCGGACGACGGCACCACCGTGGGCGTCGGCATGCCGGTGTCGATCAACTTCGACAAGGCGATCACCAACAAGGCGGAGGTCCAGAAGGGCGTCACCGTCTCGACCACCAGTGGCCAGGAGGTCGCCTGCCACTGGTTCAACGCCAACCGCATGGACTGCCGCCCCGAGAACTACTGGCAGGAGGGCTCCACCGTCACCCTCAAGCTGGCGCTCGACGGCGTCGAGGGTGCCGAGGGCGTCTACGGCGTCCAGCAGAAGACGGTCACCTTCAAGATCGGCCGCAACCAGGTGTCCTACGTCGACGCCAAGACCAAGCAGATGAAGGTCACGCAGGACGGCAAGACCGTCCGCACCATCCCGATCTCCGCCGGATCGCCCGAGAACAAGACGTACGAGGGCCAGATGGTGATCTCCGAGAAGTTCAAGGAGACCCGGATGAACGGCGCGACCGTCGGCTTCACCGACGACGACGGCAAGGGCGAGTACGACATCAAGGACGTGCCGCACGCCATGCGCCTGAGCACCTCCGGCACCTTCATCCACGGCAACTACTGGGGCGCCAAGTCCATCTTCGGCAGCGCCAACACCAGCCACGGCTGCGTGGGTCTGGCCGACACCAAGGGCGCGAACGACCCGAACACGCCCGGCGCGTGGTTCTACGACAACTCGATCATCGGTGACGTGGTCGTCGTCCAGAACACCGGCGACAAGACCATCGCCCCGGACAACGGCCTCAACGGCTGGAACATGGACTGGGAGCAGTGGAAGGCCGGCTCGGCCCTCTGACCCCACCGCTCACGGAGTCCCGCCCGACCTGACGGTGCCGCCGCCCGCCCCTTCCGGGGCGGGCGGCGGCACCGTCTTCTCATGGGCCTCTTATGGCGCGCTTAACGCTTCATCACGGACCGTTCCTAGCTTGCCGCCATGTTCATCACCTACCTGAGGCGCGAGCTGCGCCGCCGCAGAAAGGCGGCCCTCGTCGTCGCCTCCGGCCTCGCGGTCGGCATCGCGCTGGTCATCGTGGTCACCTCCGTGTCCTCCGGCATGAGCAAGGCGCAGGGCAAGGTCCTGCAGTCCCTGTACGGGCTGGGCACGGACATGACGGTCACCAAGGCCGCGGAGCCCACGGCCACCCCCGAGCGCCCGCGCTTCCGCTTCGACGCGCGGAGCGAGGGCGCCGACGAGGAGCAGAGCAGCGACCGCGTCATGGTGCAGGGCTTCCAGACCCTGGCGAGCTCCACCGTGGACGAGGTCGGCGAACAGAGCGGCGTCGCCGACGCGGTGGGCGGACTGAGCCTGCAGGTCCTCAAGGTCAGCGGCCAGTTCACCCGGGGTCAGGTCCAGCAGGACGGCCAGAGCGGACAGGGCGGCGGTCCGGGGGCCGCCCAGCCCTCCCCGCAGGGGCGGGTCCAGGGCGGGGGCGCCGACTTCGACGTCAACAGCTACACCGTCTACGGCACCGACGTCACCGAGCCCGCCCTCGGCCCGCTGACCTCCTCCGAGATCACCAGCGGCCGCACCTTCAAGACGACCGAGACCGACGCGAAGGTCGCCGTCGCCGACTCCGCCTACGCCAAGGAGAAGAAGCTCGAGACCGGTGACACCGTCACCGTCAAGGGCACGGAGTACGAGGTCGTCGGCATCGCCACCGCCACCAGCGGGGACGCCGCCGCCAACCTCTACGTCCCGCTGCGGCAGGCCCAGACCCTCGCCGACGCCGAGGACAAGGTCACCACGATCTACGTCAAGGCGACCGACTCCCAGCGGATCGACAGCGTCAAGTCCGAGATACAGAAGAACATCTCCGGTACGACCGTCACGACCTCCGCCGACCTCGCGGACACCGTCTCCGGCTCCCTGTCCACCGCCTCCTCGCTCGCCACCGGCGTCGGCACGTGGCTGTCGGTCGCGGTGCTCGTGGCCGCGTTCCTCGTCGCCGGGCTGCTCACCTCCTCGGCGGTCTCCCGCCGGGTGCGCGAGTTCGGCACGCTCAAGGCACTGGGCTGGACCTCGGGCCGGGTGACCCGGCAGGTGGTCGGCGAGGCCGTCGTCAACGGCCTGGTCGGCGGCGCCCTCGGCATCGCGCTCGGCCTGGCGGGCGCGTACGCCGTCACCGCGGCCAGTCCCACCCTGCAGGCCCAGCTCGGCGGCGGCACGGGCGGTACGGGCGGACCCGGCGGTGGTGGCGCGGGCGGACCCGGTCAGCAGGCCGCCACGACCCTCGACGTCGCGCTCACCGCACCCGTCAGCCTCACCACCCTCGGCCTCGCGGTCGGCCTCGCCGTGGCCGGTGGCCTCGTCGCCGGCGCCTTCGGCGGCCGGCGCGCCTCCCGGCTGCGGCCGGCCGACGCGCTGCGCCGCATCGAGTGACGCCCGCCCGGCACCGGATCCGGGGTCCGCACGGCAATGGGCGGACCTCCCCTCCCCGTACACCATCCAGGAGTCGACCCATGTACGAACTCAGAGGCGTCACCCGGCGCTACACGCGCGGTAAGGAGACCGTCCACGCCCTCGACGGCATCGACCTGACCATCCCCGACGGAGACCGGCTCGTCATCCAGGGACCCACGGGCGGCGGCAAGTCCACGCTGCTGCAGATGCTCGGCGGGCTCGACCGGCCCAGCTCCGGCGAGATCGTCCTCGACGGCACCGACCTGGCCAAGCTGCCCGAGGCCCGGCTCACCCGGGTGCGCAGCGAGAACATCGGCTTCGTCTTCCAGTCCTTCAACCTGATCCCCACGCTCACCGCGCAGGAGAACGTCGAGACCGCGCTCGTGCCGCTCGGGGTGAAGGCGAAGGAGCGCAGGGAGAAGGCAGCCGAGGCGCTCGCGTCGGTCGGGCTCGGCGAACGGCTCGGGCACCTGCCCGGCGAGATGTCCGGCGGTCAGCAGCAGCGGGTGGCCATCGCGCGGGCCCTGGTGAAGGAGCCGAAGGTGCTGCTCGCCGACGAACCGACCGGAAACCTCGACGAGTCGACGCGCGACGAGATCATGGACGTGCTCGTCCGCATGTGGAAGGAGCTCGGGCTCACCTTCGTCATGGTCACCCACGACTCGGCCATCGCGAGGAGGGCCCCGCGCCTGGCGACGATCCGCAAGGGGCGGATCACCGTGCGGGAGAACGCGGAGGCCTGACCCGGCGCGGCCCAACCCCGCGGTCCTGTAACGGAGTCACGGCGGCGAGGTTACAGTCGCCCGGCGACTTCCCCACCTTTTCCACAGCCCTTGAGGCGCTTGATCACCCCTCGGCATACTGCGACATCCGGGGGGTGCGCGCATGCGTACGAGACCACCCCCGGCCGGGTGAAGGGGAACTCACCCGGCGACTCCGCTAGGGGGAACCTTGCGCAGACAAGTGAAGAGAGCATGCGCGGCCACGGTCGCCACGGCGGCCGCCGTGGCCCTCGCGGCGGGCATGACCAGTCCGGCGGCGGCCGACGGGGAACGGACGGCCGCCACCGGACAGCCGTCGGCGAAGACGTCCTCGCTCAAGGCCGACCACCGCATCACGCTGATCACCGGCGACCGGGTCGTCGTGGACGCCAAGGGCCGCGTCGTCGGACTGGAACGGGCCGAGGGCCGGGAGCACATACCCGTCCAGATACGCAAGGCCGGCGGCCACACCCTGGTGCTGCCGGCGGACGCCGCCCGGCTGGTCGCGAGCGGCAGGCTCGACCAGCGGCTCTTCGACGTCACCGAACTCGACAAGACCGCGACCCGCGGTTCCCACAAGCGGGGGCTGAAGGTCATCGTCGGCTACAAGGGCACCGCACGGGCGGCCAAGGCCGAGGTCCGCGACGCGGGCGAGCTCCGCCGGACCCTGAAGTCCCTGAACGCGGACGCGGTGCAGACCCCGCACGAGGACGCGCCCGAGCTGTGGGACGCCGTCACCAACGGCGACCGGACCGCCTCCGGCATCGCCCACATCTGGCTGGACGGGGTCCGCAAGGCCAGCCTCGACACGTCCGTCGGGCAGATCGGCACCCCCAAGGCGTGGGCCGCCGGCTACGACGGCAAGGGCGTGAAGATCGCCGTCCTGGACACCGGTGTCGACACCACCCACCCGGACCTGAAGGGCCAGGTGACCGCGTCCAAGAACTTCACCGCGGCACCGAACGCCGGCGACAAGGTCGGCCACGGCACCCACGTCGCCGCCACCGCGGCCGGTACCGGGGCCAAGTCCGGCGGCAAGTACAAGGGCGTCGCGCCCGGCGCCAGGATCCTCAACGGCAAGGTCCTCGACGACTCCGGCTCCGGTGACGACTCCGGCATCCTCGCCGGCATGGAGTGGGCGGCCGCGCAGGGCGCCGACATCGTCAACATGAGCCTGGGCGGCGGGGACACGGCCGAGGTCGACCCGCTGGAGGCGGCGGTGAACAAGCTGTCCGCCGAGAAGGGCATCCTCTTCGCCATCGCGGCCGGCAACTCCGGTCCCCAGTCGGTCAATTCGCCCGGCAGTGCGGACGCCGCCCTCACCGTCGGCGCCGTCGACGGCAAGGACGGGCTCGCCGACTTCTCCTCCACCGGCCCCCGCGTCGGCGACGGAGCCATCAAGCCGGACGTCACCGCGCCCGGCGTGGACATCACGGCCGCCTCGGCGAAGGGCAACGACATCGCCGCGGAGGTCGGCGAGAAGCCGGCCGGCTACATGACCATCTCCGGTACGTCGATGGCGACCCCGCACGTCGCGGGCGCGGCGGCGCTCCTGAAGCAGCAGCACCCCGAGTGGAGCCACGCGGAGCTGAAGGGCGCGCTCACCGGCTCCACCAAGGGCGGGAAGTACACCCCGTTCGAGCAGGGATCGGGCCGGATCCAGGTCGACAAGGCCGTCAAGCAGACCGTGATCGCCGACCCGGTCTCGGTGAGCTTCGGTGTCCAGCAGTGGCCGCACACCGACGACAAGCCGGTCACCAAGCAGCTGACCTACCGCAACCTCGGCACCGAGGACGTCACCCTGAAGCTGGCGTCGACGGCCACCGGTCCCAAGGGCAAGGCGGCCCCGGCCGGCTTCTTCAAGCTCGGCGCCACCACGGTCACGGTCCCGGCGGGCGGCAGGGCCTCCGTCGACATGACCGTCGACACCAGGCTCGGCGGCACGGCCGACGGCGCGTACTCCGCGTACGTGGTCGCCACGGGCGGCGGGCAGACCGTGCGCACGGCCGCCGCGGTGCAGCGCGAGGTCGAGTCGTACGACGTGACGCTGAAGTTCCTCGACCGCGAGGGCAAGGCGGCCGGCAACTACATCACGAACCTGAGCGGCGTCTCCGGACTGGCCACCGACCAGTGGTACCAGCCCTACGACGCCGACGGCACCGTCACCGTCCGCGTGCCCAAGGGCGGTTACGTCCTGGACAGCGCGGTCTTCGTCGGCTCCGACCCGGAGAAGTTCGAGGGCGCCGACTGGCTCGCCCAGCCGAAGCTGGACGTCACCAGGAACACGACGATCACGCTGGACGCGCGCAAGGCCAAGCCGGTGAACATCACCGTGCCCGACAGGGCGGCCAAGCCGGAGTTCGCCTCGGCCGACTACACCGTGGAGACGAAGAACGGCTCCTACGGCTTCGGCTGGTGGCTGGACTCGTACGACGGCCTCCGCTCCGCGCACCTCGGCCCGCAGGTCACCGACGGCTCGCTGAGCCAGCAGTGGGACGGCCACTGGAGCAAGGGCGCCAAGGAGCAGTACGACACCGTCACCGGCGGCAAGGTCAAGAAGCTCGCCACCGGCTACACCCGGCACTACAAGGCGGGCGAACTGACCACGGTGAAGGTCGGCATGGGCGCGGCGGCGAGCGGCAAGAAGGGCGCCGTCAGCGCCACGGGCTGGCTGCCCGGCAGCAGCGGAGCCTCCTCGATCGGCATCCCGCAGACCCTGCCCGGCACCCGCACCCTGCACCTGTCCACCTCGGGCGGCGTGAAGTGGGACCTCGAGTTCGCGCAGCAGGGCGGTGTCGACGCCGAGGGCTGGCCGATCGACGAGGCCGCGTACCTCATCGGCTCCGGGAAGACCTACAAGGCCGGCAAGAAGTACGCGGAGACCGTGAACACGGCCGTCTTCGGGCCGCGGCTGACCTCGGACCTCGGTCTCTTCCGCGAGGGCAACAGCATCTACGGCATGATCCCGCTGTTCGCCGACGGCAAGGGCCACCTCGGCTCCTCGGTGTTCACCTCGGTCACCACCAGCCTCCACCGCAACGGCAAGAAGGTCGGCTCGCACGACGACCCGCTGTTCGGCGACAAGGAGTTCAAGGTCCCGTCCGGTGACGCCTCCTACAAGCTGACCACCTCGGTCAAGCGCAGCGCCAAGGTCGCCGCCGCCTCCACCCGGATCGACGCGAGCTGGACCTTCCGCTCCAAGAAGACCGCCGACCTCACCCAGCTGCCCGCCTCCACGGTCCGCTTCCACGCGGCGACCGGCCTGGACAGCAAGGCCGCGGCCGGCAAGAAGGTCAGCGTCCCGGTCACCGTCGAGGGCGCGGCCAAGGGCAAGAACCTCAAGTCGCTGCACACGTACGTCTCCTACGACTACGGCAAGACCTGGAAGAAGCTCGAGGTCAAGAAGGGCAAGATCACCTTCAAGAACCCGGCGAAGGGGAAGGCCGTCTCCTTCCACGCCAAGATCACCGACAAGAAGGGCAACAAGTCGACGATCTCGATCTACAACGCGTACTACGGGAAGTGAGCCACCGGCTCACCGACCGTACCCGCTGAGCGAGGGCCCGCCGCAAGCACGTCTTCCGGCGGGCCCTTCGGCACCCGCGGCGGCGGGGCTCAGACGGTCGGCGCCGACGTCCCGGACCGCCGCGCGTCCGCGCCCCAGCTGCCCAGGAGCCGCAGTGCCTCCGCCGACGGCGAGCCCGGCTCCGCGAAGTACGTGACCAGCGACTGCTCGGTCTCACCGGCCGGCCGGAACGACTCGAAGAACAGGGTCAGCTCCCCGACGAGCGGGTGCCGGACGCGCTTGACGCCGTGGCTCTTCTCCTTGACGTCGTGCGCGGCCCAGAGCCTCCTGAACTCCTCGCTCTTGACGGAGAGCTCGCCGACCAGGGAGGACAGCTGGGGGTCGTCCGGGTGGCAGCCCGCGTCCATGCGCAGATAGGCGACCATGTCGTACGCCTTCTGGTCCCACTCCACGAACAGCTCCCGGCAGTCCGGGTCCAGGAACACCAGCCGCGCCCAGTTCCGCTCCTGCGCCGGGAGCTTCCCCCAGTCCCCGAAGAGCGCCGCGGCCATCCGGTTCCAGGCGAGGATGTCCGAGCGCCGTCCCACGACGTACGCCGGGACCGTGTCCAGCGAGTCCAGCAGCTGCCGCAGCGCCGGGCGGACCTGCCGGTCCCGCGCCACCTGCTTCTTCTTGTGCTGCTTCGGCTTCGCCAGATGCGTGAGGTGGGCGTGCTCGGCGTCGGTCAGGCGCAGGGCGCGCGCGATCGAGTCCAGCACCTCCGCCGACACGTTCCGCCCGTTGCCCTGCTCCAGGCGCGTGTAGTACGCCACGGACACCCCGGCGAGCTGCGCCAGCTCCTCGCGGCGCAGCCCCGGCACCCGGCGGTGCCGCCCGAAGTCCGGCAGCCCCACGTCCTCCGGCTTCAGCCGGGCCCGCCGGGTGCGCAGGAACTCGCTGAGCTCCGCACGCCGGTCGAGGCCGGTGCTCCCGTCGGCCGCCGGGCCGGTCCGCTGCTCGTCCATGGCACCAGTATCGCCGGTCGTACGCACACCAGCCTGTCCCTGCCAGTGGTACGCACGGCCAACGTAGGCAAAGCGGTGGTCTGGGTGACTCCCGGCCGTTGTCGCAGGCTGGAGACCGTGCCCGGACGGACAGAAGGCGACCGGGCGCACGACTTCCGAGGAGACCCCTGGTATGACCACCGTTGCCGCGTACGCCGCACCCGCCGCCAAGGCTCCGCTGGAGCGGACGACCATCGAGCGGCGTGAGGTCGGCACGCACGACGTCCTGATCGACATCAAGTTCGCCGGCATCTGCCACTCCGACATCCACCAGGCCCGCGAGGGCTGGGGCGAGGCGATCTTCCCGATGGTCCCCGGCCACGAGATCGCCGGTGTGGTGTCCGAGGTCGGCCCCGGCGTCACGAAGTTCCGGGTCGGTGACCGCGTGGGGGTCGGCTGCATGGTCGACTCCTGCCGCGAGTGCGACAACTGCCGGGCCGGCCGGGAGCAGTACTGCACCGGCAGCGGCATGGTCGGCACGTACAACGCCCTGGACAAGAACGGCGAACCGACCTACGGCGGCTACGCGCAGAAGATCGTCGTCGACGAGAACTACGTCGTCCGCATCCCCGACGGCCTGTCCCTCGACGTCGCCGCGCCCCTGCTGTGCGCCGGCATCACCGTGTACTCCCCGCTGAAGCGCTGGGGCGCCGGCCCCGGCAGGAAGGTCGCGATCCTCGGCATGGGCGGCCTCGGCCACATGGGCGTCAAGATCGCGCACGCGCTGGGCGCGGAGGTGACGGTGCTGTCGCAGTCCCTGCGCAAGAAGGACGACGGCCTCAGGCTGGGCGCCGACCACTACCGCGCCACCAGCGACCCGAAGACCTTCGAGGAACTGCGGGGCGCCTTCGACCTGATCGTGTCGACGGTGTCGGCCCCGCTGGACTTCAACGCCTACCTGTCCCTGCTGAGGACGGAGGGCACGCTGGCCAACGTGGGCGCCCCCGAGGAGCCGGTCTCCCTCGACCTCTTCTCGGTGATCGGAGGCGGCAAGACCCTCGCCGGCTCGATGATCGGCGGCATCGCCGAGACCCAGGAGATGCTGGACTTCTGCGCCGCGCACGGCATCGGCGCGGAGATCGAGCTGATCGCCGCGGCCGAGATCAACGAGGCCTACGAGCGGGTCCTGGACAGCGACGTCCGCTACCGCTTCGTCATCGACACGGCGACGATCTGACGCCCCGCGCGCTCCTCCCGGTCGCCCCCGCGCGACCCGTTCCGTGACACCGGCGAGCGGTGTCCGCCCGGAGGGCGGGGAGGGGCCGCTGCCGCAGTGGCTACAGCGCCTCGAACGGAGGCACGATACGGACGACGATGACCAACGGGTCACGTGGTGCCACCAAGGAGGAGAGCCAGCCACCTGCGGCGTCCATCCGGCGCAGACCCCCGGGCCGGGGCCGTTTCCCGGGTCGCTGACGCCGATGCCCGTACTGGCCAGGTCGACGAGTTGGCCGGCCAGACGCTCCACTTCCGCCACGACGTGGACGGGAACGCCGCCCGCCACGTGATCGTGGTCGGGGTCGTACTCCCAGCGCCGGTCCGTGCTCACCGGGGCGGGAGGCCGACGGCCGCATGGGCTTCGTCCAGGATCCGCCCGATCTCGCGGGCGGCCTGCCGGGCCTGTGCGGCGTCGCCCGACTCGGCGAGGTCCTCCCAGCGGCGGAGGCCCGCTGCCAGGCCGGGACGGCGCTGGATGCGCACGTGGACGGCCCACTGGGCGATGAACCGCTGGAGCGGTGCCAGATCGGAGCCCTGCCGGGACTGGTCGGCCGCTTGGTCCAGTTCCCGGGTGAACGCAGGCAGCGCAGCCGGTGCGATCTGCCGGATGGCCTGCCGCAGCGCGGCGACCGTGGCCGGTGGACTCAGTGCGGCAGGGTAGCCGGACTGCCGCCGTTCGCCTCGTAGCCCGCGACCGCCAGGGCCCGGTAGACCGCGAACTCCGCGGCGGGGTCGGCGGACAGGGTCCAGGGGAGCGCGCCGACGTGGCCGTCGACGCGTATCAGCTGGCTCATGGCCTCCGCCCAGCGCTCGGCGCGGACCAGGAAGAAGACCAGCAGGTGCCGGACGTGCGCGAGCATCGGGTCGTCGGGGCGGGCCGAGTGCACCGCGTGCAGCGCGCCGTGGATCGCCTTGGTGACGACCTCGCTCTGGTAGAAGCCGCTGACCAGGTTCACCTCGGGCATGTGCTCGAACACCGCGAAGAGCGGCATCGCGGCGAGGAGCGACCCCTGCGGCGCCCGGGCCGCCGCGGCCTCCGCGAACGCGTACGCCAGCTGCCGCGAGCCGTGCCACTTCTCGCACCAGTAGTGCAGCGCGGCCAGGTGCGCCCCCATGTGGTTCGGCGCACGGTCCAGGATCTTCAGCCAGACCTGCTCGAAGTCCTCCCGGGAGTAGCCGAGTCCACGGGCCACCGACAGCTCCACGATGTACGGGACCGGATCACCGGGAGCCAGCAGCGCCGCCTCGCCGCACGCCTCCTTCGCCTCCTCCATGATGATCCGGAACTCGTCCGTCCCGGGGGTCGCCGTACGCCACGCCTGCTGCACCAGGAACTCGGCGTGCACCGCCGCTCCCCCCGCGTCCTTGGGCGCCTCGGTCCGCCACACCCGCAGCCACTGTCCGCCCGGCGCCTCGCCCACCCCGCCGGGCCGCTGCCGCAGCTCCAGCGAGACGGCGCCCGCGAAGGCCTGGACGCGCTGCCAGCGCAGCTCGCTCCCCGCGTCCGTGCCGGCCAGCAGCTGCTGTGCCGCGCGGTGGTCCTGCGTGCGCTGCACCAGGTCCAGCACGTCCAGCAGGTCCTGGTCGGGGCCGGGCATGCGGATGTCCAGCTCCTCCTCGCGGGCGAAGCCGTAGTTCGCCGGGTCCGCCGCGTCCGGGTGGCCGGGCGGGACCAGGCCGACCGCGCCGCGCCGGCGCCTGAGGAACGGCACCACCACGAAGCTGAGCATGACGAGCGCGATCAGGACCCAGAGAATCTCCATGCCACCAGCGAACCAGACCGCGCCGCCCCTTGGCCAACCTGGTGCCCTACCTGTGGAGAACTCCCGGCCCCCGGCCTGCGGCTCCGGGTTCCGGAAGCGGTGCCCGTCCGCCCGAACCCGCTCCGCGTCCGCCATCGGCGCCGCCCGAGCACTACCCTCGGTGCTCATGAGCGACAGGCACATCAGTCAGCACTTCGAGACGCTCGCGATCCACGCGGGCAACACCGCCGACCCCCTGACGGGCGCGGTCGTCCCGCCGATCTACCAGGTGTCCACCTACAAGCAGGACGGCGTCGGCGGCCTGCGCGGCGGCTACGAGTACAGCCGCAGCGCCAACCCGACCAGGACCGCGCTGGAGGAGAACCTCGCCGCCCTGGAGGGCGGCCGCCGCGGCCTCGCGTTCGCGTCCGGACTGGCGGCCGAGGACTGCCTGCTGCGTACGCTGCTCAGCCCCGGCGACCACGTGGTCATCCCGAACGACGCGTACGGCGGCACGTTCCGGCTCTTCGCCAAGGTCGTCGCCCGCTGGGGCGTGGAGTGGTCGGTGGCCGACACGGGCGACCCCGCCGCCGTGCGGGCCGCCCTCACCCCCAAGACCAAGGTCGTCTGGGTGGAGACCCCCTCCAACCCGCTGCTCGGCATCACCGACATCGCCGCCGTCGCCCAGGTCGCCCGGGACGCGGGCGCCCGCCTCGTCGTCGACAACACCTTCGCCACGCCCTACCTCCAGCAGCCGCTCTCCCTCGGCGCGGACGTCGTGGTGCACTCCCTGACCAAGTACATGGGCGGCCACTCGGACGTCGTCGGCGGCGCCCTGATCACCGACGACGCGGAGCTGGGCGAGGAGCTCGCCTTCCACCAGAACGCGATGGGCGCGGTCGCCGGCCCCTTCGACTCCTGGCTGGTGCTCCGCGGCACCAAGACGCTGTCGGTGCGCATGGACCGGCACAGCGAGAACGCGACCAGGATCGCCGACATGCTCACCCGGCACCCGCGCGTGACGAGCGTCCTGTACCCGGGACTGCCGGACCACCCCGGTCACGAGGTCGCCGCCAAGCAGATGCGGGCCTTCGGCGGCATGGTCTCCTTCCGCGTGGAGGGCGGCGAGGAGGCGGCCGTCGAGGTCTGCAACCGGGCCGAGGTGTTCACGCTCGGCGAGTCCCTGGGCGGCGTCGAGTCGCTGATCGAGCACCCCGGCCGGATGACGCACGCGTCGGCGGCGGGTTCCGCCCTCGAGGTCCCCGCCGACCTGGTGCGGCTCTCCGTCGGCATCGAGAACGTCGACGACCTGCTCGACGACCTTCAGCAGGCGCTCGGGAAGTAGGGCCTGCCGCGGTGCGCGCCGGGCCGGTTCACCAGCCCGTCAGGGGTGGGGTCGTCTCCGACGGCGGCTCCACCCAGGGGCGGACCGTCAGCGCCCACACCGTGAACGCCACGGCCGCCGCGAGCATCAGCAGCCACGTCGCGCGGCGCACCAGCGTCCTGCGCCGCAGGATGCGGGCACCGCGCCGCACGGCCTCCGCGTGGAGCCCGGGCGGCACCGGGGGCGGCGGCCGCTCCAGCAGCCGCCGTGCGGTCGCCTCACGGTTCATCCGGGCCATCTCCGCCTCCCGCCGTGGCCGTCGTCACCCTGTCACCGCCGTCACCGGGGCCCGCCGGGCCGAGCGGCGGCCTCATGACGGCACCGTCTCGACCCCGCCCACCGCCGCGGCCGGTTTCCGGGGCGGGCTCAGGAGGACCGCCATCGCGCGGTGGAAGACCGTCCGCACGCGCTCCGCGGGCAGACCGAGCAGGGCCGCCGTCTGCTCCTCGGCGACGCCCTCGTGGAGCCGCAGCACCAGGACCAGGCGTTCCTGCGGGGTGAGCCGGGCGAGGGGGCTCTCCGGGTGGGCACGGGAGCGGAGCAGGCCGCCGCGCCGGCGCCAGGTGCCGTGCGCGAAACGGGTCGCCAGGTGCTGGCGGGTGACGTCGTAGGGGTCCTCGCCGCGCAGCCGGTCCCAGGACGCGTACGTGTGGGCCAGGGCCAGGGTCAGCAGGCGCCGCGCGCGCGGGTTGTCGCCCGGGGCCTCCGCGGTGAGCAGCGTCGCGGCGTGCAGCAGCCGTCCGCCCGCGCCCGCGACGAACGCCTCGAACTCGCGGGCCCGGCACAGATCCCGGGACGCATGCCGTGGTCGCAACCGCGCCTCCCGTCACCCCTGACCGAGCCGGTCCCGGCCGCGTACGGTCTTCGGCGGGCGCGTACGACGAGGGGACCCGGTTTCATATGAGGCCAGGGCCCGCCCCGCGGTCAAGGGCCGCGCACGCCCGGAACCGGGTCGTCCGCGTAGGGCGGACGTCCGGGGCGGTCAGGACGTCGACTGCCCCTCCGGACCCGGTGCCCCCTGTGCCGCCATCCGCGTGGACAGCGCCCCGTTGAAACGCGTCAGGAGCGCGCAGAACGCCTCGCGCTCCTCCGGCTCCCAGTCGTGGGTCAGCTCGGCCATCAACTGACGCCGCGAGGCGCGCACTTCCTCCAGCCGCGACTGTCCGCGCGGGGACAGCTGGAGCACGACCGCGCGTCCGTCCTCGGGGTGCGAGGTCCGCTTGACCAGGCCGGTGTCCACGAGCGGGGCCACCTGCCGGGTGACCGTCGAGGAGTCGATGCCCATGCTCGCGGCGAGCGCCTTGACGCCCATCGGACCCTCCTTGTCGAGGCGGTTGAGCAGCAGGTAGGCGGCGCGGTCCATGGAATTGCGCACCTGGCCGACCCCGCCGAGCCGCGTCTGTTCGGCGCGGCGGGCGAACAGCGCCACCTCGTGCTGCAGCGTGTCGAGAAGACCGGTGTCACCGACGGCAGTTGCGTCCGTCGTCATGTCCATCGACATTTCAGGTGTTGTGGGCATGGCCGGGGGCTCACTTCGTGGAGGGCTGCTTGTGTGGGGGACAGGGTACGCGGCCGGAGGGCGGGTCGTGCGGGCGCTGCGCAAAGCGGAGTCCGCGGGTTGGTCACAGCGGTCGCGGACACGTGTGAACTGCGATGCTGGAGGCATGAGCTACAGCACGGCCGGCTCCTTGCGGGCCGTCACCCTCGACGATGTGCGCGGCGCCCAGAAGATGCTCTCGGGGGTGGCGCGGACGACCGCGATGGAGGGCAGCAGGCACCTGTCCCGGCTGGTGGGCGCGCCGGTGCACCTCAAGTGCGAGAACCTGCAGCGGACGGGGTCGTTCAAGCTGCGCGGCGCGTACGTCCGGATCGCCGGGCTGCTGCCCGAGGAGCGTGCCGCCGGTGTCGTCGCGGCGAGCGCCGGCAACCACGCGCAGGGTGTCGCGCTGGCGTCGTCGCTGCTCGGGGTGCGCTCCACGGTGTTCATGCCGAGGGGCGCCCCGCTGCCGAAGATCAGCGCGACCCGGGACTACGGCGCCGAGGTGCGGCTGCAGGGCCAGGTGGTGGACGAGTCGCTGGCCGCCGCCGAGGAGTACGCGCACGACACGGGGGCGGTGCTCATCCACCCCTTCGACCACCCGGACGTCATCGCGGGCCAGGGCACGGTGGGCCTGGAGATCCTGGAGCAGTGCCCCGAGGTGCGGACGATCGTCGTGGGCGTCGGCGGGGGCGGGCTGGCCGCCGGCGTCGCGGTCGCGGTGAAGGCGCTGCGGCCGGACGTGCGGATCGTCGGTGTGCAGGCGGCGGGCGCGGCGGCGTACCCGCCCTCGCTGGCGGCCGGGCACCCGGTGTCGGTGCGCAACCCGGCGACGATGGCCGACGGCATCAAGGTGGGGCGGCCCGGTGACGTGCCGTTCGGGATCCTCGGCGAGCTGGTGGACGAGGTGCGCACCGTCACCGAGGACGAGCTGTCCACGGCGCTGCTGCTGTGCCTGGAGCGGGCCAAGCTGGTCGTCGAGCCGGCCGGGGCGAGCCCGGTCGCGGCGCTGCTGAGCCGGCCCGACGCCTTCGACGGGCCGGTCGTCGCGGTGCTGTCCGGGGGCAACGTCGACCCGGTGCTGATGGAGCGCGTGCTGCGGCACGGCATGGCCGCGCAGGGCCGCTACCTGGCCGTCCGGCTGCGTCTGACGGACCGGCCGGGCGCCCTCGCGTCGCTTCTCGGGGCGTTGTCAGTGGTCGACGCTAACGTCCTCGATGTGAGCCACGTACGGACCGATCCACGGCTCGGGCTCACGGAGGCGGAGGTCGAGCTGCACCTGGAGACCAAGGGTCCGGCGCACTGCGCCGAGGTCGACCGGGCCCTGCGCGACGCGGGCTACACGGTGATGGACTGATCCGGACGGCCCGGCACCGGCCAGGGACCACGGTTCCTGGTCACCCGTTCGGGAAAATGCATTGAGACACGCGATACATCGCGTTATGGTGTGTGCCGCGTCACTGCTCCTCTGCGCGAACCCAGTCCTTCCGAAGAATTCCCCGACGACGTGGAGACTCATATGCCAGGCGCCATCTACGCCGAAGGTCTGGTGAAGACCTTCGGGGACGTCAGGGCACTGGACGGCGTCGACCTCGATGTTCCCGAGGGCACCGTCCTGGGCCTGCTCGGGCCGAACGGCGCGGGCAAGACCACCACCGTCCGCTGCCTGACCACCCTGCTGCGACCCGACAGCGGCAAGGCGGTCGTCGCCGGCCTCGACGTGCTGAAGCAACCCGACGCCGTGCGCCGCTCCATCGGCCTGTCCGGCCAGTTCGCGGCCGTCGACGAGTACCTGACCGGCCGCGAGAACCTGCAGATGGTCGGACAGCTCTACCAGATGAGGGCGAAGGCGGCCCGGGCCCGCGCGGACGAGCTGCTGGAGCAGTTCCACCTCGCGGACGCGGCCGACCGCACCGCCAAGACCTACTCCGGAGGCATGCGCCGCCGGCTCGACCTCGCGGCGGCCCTGGTCGTCTCGCCGCCCGTGATGTTCATGGACGAGCCGACGACCGGCCTCGACCCGCGCAACCGGCAGCAACTGTGGGAGGTGATCAAACAGCTCGTCTCCGGGGGCACGACGCTGCTGCTCACCACCCAGTACCTGGAGGAGGCCGACCACCTCGCGCACGACATCGCCGTCGTCGACCACGGCCGGGTCATCGCCCAGGGCACCTCCGACCAGCTCAAGGCCCGCACCGGCGGCGAGCGCGTCGAGGTCGTGGTGCACGAGCGGGAGGACATCCGGGCCGCCTCCGCCCTCCTGGACAAGTACAGCCTGCGCGGCCCCGGCAAGGGCGACACCACGGTCGAGGAGCACATGCGCAAGATCACCACCCCGGTGGCCGGCGGGGCGAAGCTCCTGGCCGAGATCATCCGCGAGCTCGACACCCACGGCATCGAGATCGACGACATCGGTCTGCGCCGCCCGACCCTCGACGACGTCTTCCTCTCCCTCACCGGCCACGTCGCGGAGGCCGGGGGCGAGGACGAGGGCGACGGAGAGCGCACCGCGCGCGACGCCGGAGGACGAGGACACCGCTCCAGCAAGGAGGCCGCGAAATGAGCGCCGTCACCGACGCCGTGCGGACCACGGCGCCCGGCAACCCCATCGCCCAGTCGATCCGGGACTCCCTGGTCGTCGCCCGCCGGAATCTGATCCGCATGGCCCGGATCCCGGAGGTGGTCATCTTCGGGCTCATCCAGCCGATCATGTTCGTGGTGCTGTTCTCGTACGTGTTCGGCGGCTCCATGGACATCGGCGGCAGCACCAGTCCGGAGGTCTACCGCGAGTTCCTGATGGCGGGCATCTTCGCCCAGACCGTCACCTTCGCCACCGCCGGAGCCGGCGCGGGCATCGCCGAGGACATGCACAAGGGGCTCATCGACCGCTTCCGCTCCCTGCCCATGGCACGCGGCGCGGTGCTCACCGGCCGCACCCTCGCCGACCTGGTGCAGACGGCGCTCACCCTGCTCGTGCTCGCCGTCGTCGCCCTCCTCGTCGGCTGGCGCACCCACACCAGCTTCGGTGAAGTGCTCGGCGCGTTCGCCCTGCTGCTCCTGACCGGGTACGCGTTCACCTGGATCGGCGCGGTCATCGGCCTGTCGGTCCGCACCCCGGAGGCGGCCACCTCCGGCGGACTCGTCTGGCTCTTCCCGGTCACCTTCGTCTCGAACGCGTTCGTCGACTCCGACAACATGACGCCCTGGCTGCGCCACATCGCCGAGTGGAACCCGTTCAGTGCCACCGTCCAGGCCTGCCGCGAGCTCTTCGGCAACCCCGGGGTCTCCACCTCGGACGCCTGGCCCATGCAGCACCCGGTCTGGGCCTCGCTGATCTACTCGGTCCTGATCATCGCGCTGTTCAGGACCCTCGCCGTGCGCAAGTACCGCTCGGCCGCGACATGACGAAGTCCGGCCGCGGCATGACGAAGCCCCCGGCACCGCACAGGGTGCCGGGGGCCCGTCGGAGACCTGCGGGGCGGGTCAGCCGTTGTAGGGCTCGGCCTTGAGGATCTTCACCGAGGCCTTCTTGCCGTTCGGCAGCTCGTACTCCGCGTCCTCGCCGACCTTGTGGCCGATGACGCCGGTGCCCAGCGGGGACTGCGGCGAGTAGGTCTCGATCTCCGAGCTCGCGTACTCGCGCGAGGCCAGGAGGAAGGTCAGCGTGTCGTCCTCGTCGCCGTCGAAGGCGATCGTCACGACCATGCCGGGCGCCACCGCGCCGTCGGCCGCCGGCGCCTCGCCGACCTTGGCGTTCTCGAGGAGCTGGGTGAGCTGGCGCACACGGAGCTCCTGCTTGCCCTGCTCTTCCTTGGCCGCGTGGTACCCGCCGTTCTCACGCAGGTCGCCCTCCTCGCGCGCGGCGGCGATCTTCGCGGCGATCTCCGTGCGCGCGGGACCAGTAAGGTACGCAAGCTCGTCCTTGAGCTTGTTGTACGCCTCCTGGGTCAGCCAGGTGACGTTCTCGCTGGTCTGGGTCACAGGTGCTCCTCGTAGGTACTGGGAATACAAAGCATCGCCCTCCCCAAAGGATGTTCCTCCACGGATGGGCGAAACCACGAGCCTAACAATTGAGTGCCCAAAGGGGGAGGACATAAGCCCCCTCACTCGTGTCAGCGCAGGTCAGCCGCCGTGTATTCCTGGTGGTCGGCCTGGTGGCTCCCCGCCTGCTCCCCGCCGGCGTCAGTCCGCGTGGCAGCCGACGAGCTCGGCCGTCGTGCCGGGGGAGGTGGTGCGGAGCGTGACGACCTCGTCGATGCGCGTGTCGTCCCCGTCGAAGCGGAAGTCGGCACGGCCCACCTCGGCGCCGTTCTCGGCCTGGGAGCGCACCGTGCAGTAACCGCCCGCCCCCGCGTCCTTGCGCACCTCCAGGTGCACCTTCACGGCGTCCTTCCCGAGGTCGAAGCTGATCACCTCGGCGCTGATCTCGTTCTTGGCGACGTGGTGGTAACCGAACCAGCCGATCAGCCCGAGCGTCACCACGGCCAGCACGGCGCCGACGACCCTGAGCGTGCGGTCGGCCCGCTCGTCCGAGGAACGGCCGTAACGGCCCTCGGGCGGCCGCGTGCTCGCCGTACTCATGATCGTCTCCTCGGCAGGAAGGGGACGCGGGTCCCGTCATGGACGAGGGCCCGGATCCCGGAATTATTCGCCCCCCGATTCGGTCACTATAGAAGCCTGCGACTGCGCCGCCGCACACAGGGCGCCTACCGACTTGAGGATTGAGTCTTGACTGACCAGCTGCGACTGATGGCCGTCCACGCCCACCCCGACGACGAGTCGAGCAAGGGAGCGGCCACCATGGCGAAGTACGTGTCCGAGGGGGTGGACGTGCTGGTGGTGACCTGCACGGGCGGGGAGCGCGGCTCCATCCTCAACCCGAAACTGCAGGGCGACGCGTACATCGAGGAAAACATCCACGAGGTGCGCAGGAAGGAGATGGAGGAGGCCCGCCAGATCCTCGGCGTGCAGCAGGAGTGGCTCGGCTTCGTCGACTCCGGCCTGCCCGAGGGCGACCCGCTGCCGCCGCTGCCGGAGGGCTGCTTCGCCCTGGAGGACGTCGACAAGGCGGCCGGCGAGCTGGTGCGCAAGATCCGCTCCTTCCGCCCCCAGGTGATCACCACCTACGACGAGAACGGCGGCTACCCGCACCCCGACCACATCATGACCCACAAGATCACGATGGTGGCGTTCGAGGGCGCGGCGGACACCGAGAAGTACCCGGAGGAGGAGTACGGCCGGGCGTACCAGCCGCTGAAGCTGTACTACAACCAGGGCTTCAACCGCCCCCGCACCGAGGCGCTGCACCAGGCCATGCTGGACCGCGGCCTGGAGTCGCCCTACGGGGACTGGCTCAAGCGCTGGAACGAGTTCGAGCGCAAGGAGCGCACGCTCACCACGCACATCCCGTGCGCCGACTTCTTCGAGACCCGCGACAAGGCGCTGATCGCGCACGCCACGCAGATCGACCCCGACGGCGGCTGGTTCCGGGTGCCGATGGAGCTCCAGAAGGAGGTCTGGCCCACGGAGGAGTACGAGCTCGCCAAGTCCCTCGTCGACACCTCCCTCCCCGAGGACGACCTCTTCGCGGGCATCCGGGACAATGCCTGACATGAGCGCAAGCGCAAGCCTGGCAATCACCCACCTCGTCCCCCTCGCCAAGGAGCTCGACGAGGACAAGGTCACCCCCGGTGTCCTCGGCTTCATCGTCTTCGCGGTGATGGCCCTGGCGGTCTGGGCCCTGATGAAGTCGATGAACCGCCACATGGGCCGGGTCGACTTCCCCGAGGCCGAGGACCCGGAGAGCCGGTCCGAGGGCGACACCGAGGCGGTCGCCTCCGGGGGCAAGAAGAAGAACGGCTGAGCCCGCGCGGCCCTCCGGAACCCCGGAGGGCCGCCCGCGGGTTCCTGCGTCCTCCTACGCCTTCGACCCCACGGCCACTCCCATCACCTCCCGCGCGTGGCGGCTCGGGACCATGCCCAGGCGCCAGGCCTGCCAGCCCGCCTCCAGGCTGACGCCCCGCTCCAGCAGCAGCTGGTAGGCCTCCACGTAGTCGTCCAGCTTCCCGTCGCGGGAGGAGTGGACGGCCCGGCCCAGCTGGGACAGCTCCTCCTGGGCCACCGCCGTGCCGACCTCCGTGCCGCCCGGGGCGGCGTACGGCAGGAGGGTGCAGCGCAGGAAGCGGGCCCAGTCCTCGCCGCGGCGGTCGCCGTAGGACGCGAACAGCGCCACCGCCTCGTCGCACAGGGCCAGCGCCTGCTGGGTGCGGGCGTTGCCCGCGTCGACGACCGCCAGCTCCAGACAGGTCCACGCCTCGCCGTGCGCCACGCCGATGCGCTGGAAGTCGGCCCGGGCGTCCACCAGCAGCTGGCGGGCGAAACCGGAGTTGCGCAGCGAGCCGGTCCGGGCCGCCCGCTGGTCGCGGGTCACCCGCGCCGAGTGGTGCCGGGCGCAGGCCAGGCCGTAGACGTCCCGCATCCGGGAGAACATCGTGCGGGCGCGCTCCAGCTCGCGCACCGCCCGGTCCAGGTCGCCGGTCTCCTCCAGCGCCTGGCCCAGGTAGTACAGCGTCCAGGCCTCGCCCCGCGCGTCCTCGTTGTCCCGGTGCCGGGCGGCGGCCCGCCGCAGGTCCTCCACCGCACCGGAGGCGTCACCGTCCACGAGGCGGGCCCGGGCCAGCTGGGTGAGCGCCCAGGCCTCGCCGCGGGCGTCGCGGGTACGGCCGTACAGCTCGAGGGCCGCGCGCAGCTCGCCCTCGGCGCGCGGGACGTCGCCCGTGCGCAGGTACAGCTGGCCGAGCTGGTAGTGCGCCCAGGCCTGGCCGTGCACGGACTCGCCCGCCCGGTGCAGCACCAGCGACTCGGTCAGCAGGTCCAGCGCCTCCGCCAACCGGGCGCGGTCGCGCTCCACCGCCGCCAGCGCGTGCATCGTCCAGGCGCGGTCCGTGGCCAGCTCGGGCGCGGCCTGCAGGTCCAGCGCCTCGCGCAGCTTCGCCGACGCCTCCGTCAGACTGCCCTGGTGGTGCATCGTGATGCCGAGCGAGGTCAGCGCACGGGCCGCGCCCGCGTCGTGGTGCGCCTCCCGGTACAGGTCCACGACCGACGCCAGGGTCGTGCGCGCCTTGTCCAGCTCGCCCAGCTGGCGCGCCGCGATGCCCGTGCGCCACTGCACCGAGCGCACCAGCAGGCCCTCGTCCACCGCCTGCGCCAGCTCGCTGATCTCGCCGAGGCGGTACAGGTCGCCGCGCAGCAGGCAGTAGTCGCACAGCGCGCCCAGCAGGTTCAGCACCGCCGCCCGGTCCACGCCCTCCGCGTGCCGCAGCGCCGCCGTGATGAAGCTCGACTCGTCGTCCAGCCAGCGCAGCGCCTCGTCCAGCGAGGTGAAGCCGTACGGGCCGAAGCGGTCCGAGCGGGTCGACATGTTGCCGTCGACCAGCCGCAGCACCGAGTCGGCCAGCTCGGCGTAGTTCACGATCAGCCGTTCCTGCGCCGCCGTGCGCTCGGCCGGGTCCTCCTCGTCGAGCAGCCGGGCCAGCGCGAAGGCGCGCACCAGGTCGTGCAGCCGGTAGCGGCTGTGCCGCACCCGGTCGACCAGACCGGCGCGGGACAGCACCTCCAGGTGCCGGGTCGCCTCCGCCTCGTCGGTGGCGAGCACCGCGGCCGCCGCGGCGGCGCCCAGCGAGACCCGGCCGGCCAGCGCCAGCCGGCGCAGCAGCCGCCGCACCGTCTCCGACTGGTCGGTGTAGCGCAGCCACAGGGCCCGCTCGACCGGCTCGACCGGGCCGTACGCGCCCAGGTCCGTGGCCAGCGCGCGCGGTGACCGCGGCCCCAGGGACGAACCGGCGAGCCGCAGCGCCAGCGGCAGCCCCCCGCACAGCTCCCGCACCCGGTCGGCGGACTCGGCGTCGTACGGCCCCGGGGAGTCCTGCGCGGCGGCGGCCAGCAGTTCCTCCGCGCCCGCCGCGTCCAGCGGCTCCACCGGCAGCTGGTACACCCGGGCCGGAAGGTCGTCGGGCAGGCCGAGGGGGGCGCGGGCGGTGACCAGGACCAGGCTGTCGGACCGCTCGGGGATCAGCGTGCGGACCTGCTGCGGATCGGAGGCGTCGTCGAGGACGACCACGACCGGGGTGCCCGTCAGGTGCTGGTGGTACAGCTCGCCCAGCCGTCTGACCTGCTGGTCGGGGGAGGACCGCTCACGGAACAGCAGCTGCTCGCGGGGCGCCCCGAGCCGGTTCAGCAGGTGCAGCAGCGCGTCCCGGGTGGACAGCGGCGGCTCGCCGGAGCCCTCGCCGCGCAGATCGACGACGCAGGCGCCGCGGAAGTGGTCCCTCAGGTCGTGCGCGGCGCGCACCGCGAGCGTCGTGCGGCCGCTGCCGGGAGCCCCGTGCAGCACCACCACCGTCGGCTGCGTCTCGGTGCTCGCGCGGGCCGCCTGCACCCACTGCCTGATCCGCGCCATCTCCTGCCGTCGGCCCGCGAACGGGCCCAGCGGCTCCGGCAGTTGACCGAACGACTGCTCCAGCACGCTCCGTCCGCGGGCCACCGCGCTCTTGTCCGTGCCGCGCAGCTGCGGCCCCGGCTTCTTCCGCCCCGTGGACGCGGCCAGCACCCGCTGCTGGTCCAGGAACGGACGTATCCCCCGCACCTCCAGCGCCGTCAGCCACTGCAGCCGCAGCTGCTCGGGCCCGCCCGGCTGGCTCACCGCACCGGCCCGGTGGTGGACGGCGGGCACGTGCGCTCCGGCCACCTTCACCACGGTCGCCACCGCCCCGGCCACCCCGGCGGTCACCCCGGCGCTCAGGGCCGTCCCGGCGTCCGTCCCGAGCGCCATGTCGGCGACCACGGCGGCCACGCCCGCCACCCCGGCCGCCAGCAGCGGTGTCCCGGCGCCCTCGCGGGCGTAGCGCTGGCGGAAGGTGAGCTGCCCGGCCTCCGCCTCGTCCAGGGCGCGGGTGTACGCCTCGTACTCCTCGGACGCCGTCCGCGCCATCGCGTCCAGCGCCCCGCGCGCCCGCGCCAGCAGCACCTTCCCGTCCGTGCGCCCGCCCGAGCGGCGCACCTCCTCCTCCACGGCCCGCGCCAACAGCCGCTCGGCGTCCGCCCGATGACCGTCCCGCATGTCACGTCCCCCTCCGGCGGCGACTCCTCTGCCCATGAGTGTGCTTCGGACGGGGCGTCGGCGCGAGGGGGCGACGATCGCCGATGGGCGACGGCCGGGGCGGACGGCCCGGGCGGCGTGGGGGCGTCAGGCCGCGATCCCGGTGCGCGGACCGTGGCGGTGCCCGCAGCGGTGTTCTCCGCCGCGCGGCGAGGACGTGGCGTGCCCGCCGCCACGGTTCGCGCAGACCGTGGCGTACGGGCGCGACGGACCGGCCCGCCGCGCCCGCATCACCCTGGAGCCGGGCACCGGCCGGGAGGCGGCCACCGCCGCCGCGACCCGGCGGCGCCGCGCACCGCGGGCACCGCCCCGACCGTGGTGCCGTACACGGGGGTCACGGGCGTGGCGCCGGCCCCCACGCCGCCCGCGGTCGTCGGCACGGTTGCCGGTCGGCGCCGCGCCGCGGGCCGTCCAGCTGACCGGCGCCCGCGAGCGGCACCGGCGAGGCGCTCCCGCCCTTCCGGGCGAGCCCCCGGCGGGTGCGCGAAGATGGGGGCATGCCGAACCGACTGGCGCACGAGACGTCCCCCTACCTCCTTCAGCACGCCGACAACCCCGTCGACTGGTGGCCCTGGTCGGACGGGGCCTTCGCGGAGGCGCGCGAACGGAACGTGCCCGTCCTGCTGAGCGTCGGCTACTCGAGCTGCCACTGGTGCCACGTCATGGCGCACGAGTCCTTCGAGGACCGGGCGACCGCCGACTACCTGAACGGGCACTTCGTGAGCGTCAAGGTGGACCGCGAGGAGCGCCCCGACGTGGACGCCGTCTACATGGAGGCCGTGCAGGCGGCGACCGGGCACGGCGGGTGGCCGATGACCGTCTTCCTCACGCCGGACGCCGAGCCGTTCTACTTCGGCACGTACTTCCCGCCCGAGCCGCGGCACGGCATGCCGTCCTTCCTGCAGGTGCTCCAGGGGGTCCACCAGGCGTGGGAGGAGCGGCGGGACGAGGTCACCGACGTGGCCGGGAAGATCGTGCGGGACCTGGCCGGCCGGGAGATCTCCTACGGGGACGCGAAGGTGCCGGGCGAGCAGGAGCTCGCGCAGGCGCTGCTCGGGCTGACCCGGGAGTACGACCCGCAGCGCGGCGGGTTCGGCGGGGCGCCGAAGTTCCCGCCGTCCATGGTGATCGAGTTCCTGCTGCGGCACCACGCCCGCACCGGCGCCGAGGGCGCGCTGCAGATGGCCCGGGACACCTGCGAGCGGATGGCGCGCGGCGGGATCTACGACCAGCTCGGCGGCGGCTTCGCCCGGTACTCGGTGGACCGGGACTGGGTGGTGCCGCACTTCGAGAAGATGCTCTACGACAACGCGCTGCTGTGCCGGGTGTACGCCCACCTGTGGCGGGCCACCGGCTCGGAGCTCGCGCGCCGGGTGGCGCTGGAGACCGCCGACTTCATGGTGCGCGAACTGCGCACGCCCGAGGGCGGCTTCGCCTCCGCGCTGGACGCCGACAGCGACGACGGCACGGGCAGGCACGTCGAGGGCGCGTACTACGTGTGGACGCCCGCGCAACTGCGCGAGGTGCTCGGGGAGGACGACGCGGAACTCGCCGCGCGGTACTTCGGGGTGACCGAGGAGGGCACCTTCGAGGAGGGCGCCTCGGTGCTGCAGCTCCCGCAGCGGGACAAGGTGTTCGACGCCGCGCGGATCGACGGCGTCAGGACGCGGCTGCTCGCGGCGCGCGCCGAGCGGCCCGCGCCCGGCCGGGACGACAAGGTCGTCGCCGCCTGGAACGGACTCGCCATCGCCGCGCTCGCCGAGACCGGGGCCTACTTCGACCGGCCGGACCTGACCGAGGCCGCCGTCGCCGCCGGCGACCTGCTGGTGCGGCTGCACCTCGACGACCACGCCCGGATCGCCCGCACCAGCAAGGACGGCCGCGTCGGCGCCAACGCCGGCGTGCTGGAGGACTACGCCGACGTCGCCGAGGGCTTCCTGGCGCTGGCGTCGGTGACCGGGGAGGGGGTGTGGCTGGAGTTCGCCGGGCTGCTGCTCGACCACGTGCTCGCCCGCTTCACCGATCCCGAGTCGGGCGCCCTGTACGACACCGCGGCCGACGCGGAGCGGCTCATCCGGCGTCCGCAGGACCCGACCGACAACGCCGTCCCGTCCGGCTGGAGCGCCGCCGCGGGCGCCCTGCTGAGCTACGCCGCCCACACCGGGTCCGCTCCCCACCGCACCGCCGCCGAGCGGGCGCTGGGCGTGGTGAAGGCGCTCGGTCCGCGGGTCCCGCGGTTCATCGGGTGGGGGCTCGCGGTCGCCGAGGCGGTGCTGGACGGGCCGCGGGAGATCGCGGTGGTCGGTCCCGCGCCGGACGACGAGGCCACGCGGACCCTGCACCGTACGGCACTCCTGGGCACGGCGCCGGGCGCGGTGGTCGCCGTCGGGACGCCGGACGGTGACGAGTTCCCGTTGCTCGCCGAACGGCCGCTGGTGCGGAACGGACCGGCCGCGTACGTCTGCCGTAACTTCACGTGCGACGCGCCGACGACCGATCCGGACCGGCTGCGCGCGGCACTGGGCGGCTGAACGGGCAAGTGGGCCGGGCGATCCGGGCTGTCCGGAAACGGAACGCGTGACGGCTTGATCCGGTCAATCCTGTTCGCCCATCACGCCGATCCGCAACAGGCTCTTTATCGAAACCGCCCCCGTGCTTCACAATTCCCCCCTAATCTCTGCACGGTGACGTGACGGACGGTACGCGTCCTGGGTGACGCGGTGTCACGTCGCGGGGGTTTCGGGGGGATTGAGGATCTGGGGGGATCTGTTTGCTCACGTCCGTCTTCATCGCTGTCGTTTCGCTTGCGCTCTTCTGGATGGCCGCGTTCACCCTGTGGTGGCAGATGCACGCCTGGCGCACGCCGGAGGTGCTGGCCTCCACCCGGTTCAGCAGCCCGGACGGCGGCGAGCACCTGTCGTTCTCCCTGCTGTTGCCGGCCCGGCACGAACAGGCGGTGCTCGATCACACCGTCCGGCGGCTGCTGGAGTCGAGCCACACCGACTTCGAGATCATCGTGATCGTCGGCCACGACGACCCGGAGACCGCCGCGGTCGCCGAGGCGGCGGCCGGCCGCGACCCCCGGGTCAGGGTGGTCGTCGACACGCACGAGAAGAAGAACAAGCCGAAGGCCATGAACACGGCGCTGCCGCACTGCCGCGGCGACGTCGTCGGGGTCTTCGACGCCGAGGACCAGGTCCATCCCGAGCTCCTCGCCCACGTCGACCACGCCTTCCGCTCCACCGGCGCCGACGTGGTCCAGGGCGGGGTACAGCTGATCAACTTCCACTCCAGCTGGTACAGCCTGCGCAACTGCCTGGAGTACTTCTTCTGGTTCCGCTCGCGGCTCCACCTGCACGCGCAGAAAGGATTCATTCCGCTCGGCGGCAACACCGTCTTCGTCCGCACCGCCGTCCTGCGGGAGGCCGGCGGCTGGGACCCGGACTGCCTCGCCGAGGACTGCGACCTGGGCGTCAGGCTCTCCAGCGTCGGCAGGAAGGTCGTCGTCGCCTACGACTCCGACATGGTGACCCGGGAGGAGACCCCGGGCTCCCTGGTGTCGCTGCTGAAGCAGCGCACCCGCTGGAACCAGGGATTCCTCCAGGTGTACCGGAAGAAGGACTGGAAGCAGCTGCCCACGTTCGGGCAGCGGATGCTGGCCCGCTACACGCTGATGACGCCGTTCCTCCAGGCGTTCACCGGGCTGATCATCCCGCTGAACGTGGCCATCGCGCTCTTCCTCGACGTGCCCGTCTCCATCGCCTTCATCACCTTCCTGCCGGCCGTCACCGCCCTGGTCACCTTCGTCTTCGAGGTGGTCGGACTGCACGACTTCGGCAAGCAGTACGGGCTGCGCGTCCGGTTCGTCCACTACCTCAAGCTCATCGTGGGCGGTCCCTTCTACCAGGTGCTCCTCGCCGGTGCCGCGGTCCGCGCCGTCTGGCGCGAGCAGCGCGGACGCACCGACTGGGAGCTCACCGCGCATGTCGGCGCGCACATCGACGCGCCCGGCGTGACCCGAGAGGACGTTCCCGCGTGACCTCCACCCTTCCCGCGGCGACCGACCCGAAGGTCCCCGCGCAGCGCCGCGCCACGCCCGCGGCCGGTCCGCACGGCCGCCCGGGACCCCCGGGCCGGCTGCGCTCCTCCCGGCCCGACCTCGTCCTGTGCGGGGTGCTCCTCGTGGCGATCCTGATCGTCCAGGGCTGGAACATCGCCGACTACCCGACCCTCAGCGACGACGAGGGCACCTACCTCGCCCAGGCCTGGGCCGTCCAGGAGGGCAGGGGCCTCGCCCACTACACCTACTGGTACGACCACCCGCCCCTCGGCTGGATCCAGCTCGCCGCGCTGACCTGGATCCCCGCGATGCTCAGCCCCGAGTCGATGACCGTCGGCACCATGCGCGCCGTGATGCTGCTGGTCAGCGGCGTCAGCGCGGTCCTCGTCTACGTCCTCGGCCGCCGGCTCGCCCTGCCCCGCTGGGCCGCCGGGCTCGGCATGGTGCTCTTCGGGCTCTCCCCGCTGTCGGTCGTCCTCCAGCGGGAGATCTTCCTCGACAACCTCGCGGTGATGTGGACGCTGCTCGCCTTCACCCTCGCCGCCTCGCCCAGCCGCCACCTCTGGCACCACTTCGGCGCGGGCATGGCCGCCGCCACCGCGGTCCTCACCAAGGAGACGATGCTCGTCGTCCTGCCCGCCCTGTTCGTCACCGCCTGGCGGCACAGCCACAAGGACACCCGCAAGTTCGCGCTGACCGGCGCCGTCACGGCCTGCGCGCTGATCGGGTTCTCCTACCCGCTGTTCGCCCTGCTGAAGGGCGAGCTGTTCCCGGGCAGCGGACACGTCTCCCTGTGGGAAGGAGTCAGGTACCAGCTGACCAGGCCCGGTTCGGGCTTCATCCTGGACCGGGGCTCCGGCTCGTGGGACGTCCTGCAGTCCTGGCTGTACTACGACCGCGTCCTGCCCCTGGCCGGCCTGGCCGGCGCGCTGCTGCTGCTCGCCACCTGGCGCTGGTCGGTCACCGCCCGCGCCCTCGCCGGCCCCGCCCTCACGGTCGCGATCCTCGCCGCGCTGGCCCTGCGCCCCAACGGCTACCTGCCCGCGATGTACGTCATCCAGGCGCTGCCCTTCCTCGCCCTCGTCCTCGCCGGCTCCACCGCGAGCGTCGCCCACGCCGTGCTGCGCCGCCGCCGGGACCGGGCCGAGCGGCGGACCGTGACGTACGGCCGGTACGCGCTCGCCGCCGCCCTCGCCCTCGCCGCCTGCGCGTACGTCGTCCCCCGCTGGTACGACGGGGCGCGCACCGCCGTCACCACCGAAGCCAACGCCCCCTACGAGGCCGCGTCCAGGTGGATGGCCACCGAGGTGGCGGACCCGGACTCCACCCGGGTGCTGGTGGACGACGCGATGTGGCTGGACCTGGTGCACGCCGGGTACCGGCCCGGGCTCGGCGTCATCTGGTTCTACAAGGCCGACCTCGACCCGGCGGTGACGAAGACCATGCCGCGCGGCTGGCGGGACATCGACTACGTGGTCGCCTCGCCGACGGTGCGGCGCGACGCGAAGGACCTGCCCAACGTCAGGGCGGCCATCGAGCACTCGGAGCCGGTCGCCGTCTTCGGCACCGGCGAGGACCGCGTCGAGATACGCCGGGTCGAGACCGCCGGAGGCACCCGATGAGCCAGGAGTCCATCGTCCCCGACGAGCTGGGCGACCCGGCCCTCGACCCCGCCGAAGTGCCGGAGCCGGGCGCCGTCACCATCGTCGTCCCGACCTTCAACGAGTCGGCGAACGTACGGCAGCTGCTGCACCGGATCACCGAGTCGGTGCCGGCCCGGCTGCCCTGCGAGGTCGTCTTCGTGGACGACTCCACCGACGACACCCCCGAGGTCGTCCGCGAGGCCGCGCAGGACTGCCCCTTCCCGGTGACCGTCCTGCACCGGGAGGAGGCGGTCGGCGGGCTCGGCGGCGCGGTCGTCGAGGGCCTCAAGGCCGCCTCGTCGGACTGGGTGGTCGTCATGGACGGCGACTGCCAGCACCCGCCGTCCCTGGTGCCGGAGCTGGTCGCCAGGGGGGAGCGGGCGGGCGCCGAACTGGTCGTCGCCTCCCGGTACATCGAGGGCGGCAGCCGGGCCGGGCTCGCGGGCGGCTACCGCGTGGCCGTCTCGCGCGGTGCCACCTGGCTGGCCAAGGCCCTGTTCCCGCGCCGGCTGCACGGCATCAGCGACCCGATGAGCGGCTTCTTCGCCGTCCGCCGCAGCGCCGTCACCGCCGACGTCCTGAAGCCCCTCGGCTACAAGATCCTCCTCGAACTCGCCGTCCGCAGCCGCCCGCGCACGGTCACCGAGGTCCCGTTCGTCTTCCAGGACCGGTTCGCCGGCGAGTCCAAGTCGACCGCGAAGGAGGGGCTGCGCTTCCTGCGCCACCTCGCCGGGCTGCGCACCGAGGCGCCGTTCGCCCGCATGGTCGTCTTCGGACTGATCGGACTGACCGGCTTCCTGCCCAACCTGGCCGCGCTGTGGGCGCTGACCGAGGCGGGGATGCACTACCTGCCCGCCGAGATCGTCGCCAACCAGTTCGGCGTGGCCTGGAACTTCCTGCTGATCGAGCGACTGCTGTTCCGCGAGCGGCGGCTCCACCGGCACTGGGCCGACCGGACCGCGCGGTTCGCGCTGCTCGCCAACGCCGACCTGGTGCTGCGGCTGCCGCTGATCGCGCTGCTGGTCGGCCGGTTCGGGGTGGCGGCGCTGCCGGCCACCGCGCTGGCGCTCGTGATCACCTTCGTCCTGCGCTTCGTGGGAACCGAAGCGCTGGTGTACCTGCCCCGGAGAACTCCGAAGAAGTCGCCCGTCGCGCACCACCAGGAGAGCCGATGAAGAAAGCAGTCGCCAGGTCCAGACCCAGAACCGCCCTCCTCGCCGTCGGCGCCCTCACCACCGGCCTGCTCCTCACCGCCCCGCAACCCGCCTCCGCCGCCAACCTGATCAAGAACCCCGGCTTCGAGGCCGCCGGCACCGGCGACATGCCCTACTGCTGGGAGAAGTCCGGCTGGGGCGACAACGACTTCACCTTCACCACCACCTCCGACGCCCACACCGGCGACAGGGCCATGAAGGTCGAGCTGACCCGCCGCGTCGACGGCGACCGCAAGGCGCTGATCACCGAGTCCGCCGAGTGCGCGCCGGTCGTCACGCCCGGCAGGCAGTACGACCTGGGCCTCTGGTACAAGACGACCACCCCGGACGCGTCCATCACCCTGTTCCGGCACGACACCACGGCCGGGTGGCAGTACTGGACCGACCTCAAGACCCTGGACATGCGGGCCGCCTGGACCGAGGCCACCGTCCGCACCCCCGAGGTCCCGGCCGGCACCGACCGCATCTCCTGGGGCGTCTCCGTCTACGGCACCGGCTCCGCCACCACCGACGACTACACGATGGAGCAGGTCGCCGCCCCGGTTCCGGAGCCGGACTGCACGGGCACGGCGAAGGAGTGCGCCGACGGCCGCTGGGAGGTCCTGCCCACGCAGAACCCGGTCCGCTCCATGCACTCCGTCGTCCTGCACAACGGCAAGGTGCTGCTGATCGCGGGCTCAGGCAACGACCCGGAGATGTTCGAGGAGGGCACCTTCACCTCGGCCGTCTACGACCCCGAGAACGGCACCTACAAGGTCATCCCCACCCCGGACGACATGTTCTGCGCCGGGCACGTCCAGCTGAAGGACGGCCGGGTGCTGGTGATGAGCGGCAACAAGGGCTACCCGTCCGCCGACGGCACCATCGGCTACCAGGGCTACAAGGACTCTTACGTCTTCGACCCGGAGACCGAGTCGTACACCAGGACCAACGACATGAACGACGGCCACTGGTACCCGTCGGCGACCATTCTCGGCAACGGCGACGTGATCAGCTTCGGCGGGCTGCGCGAGGACTCCACCGGCTCGGTGACCGCCGACCTGTGGTCGGACGAGCAGCAGAAGTGGCTGCCGGCCTGGCAGGTCAACCAGACCTGGTCGTACTGGGGCCTGTACCCGTCGATGATCCTGATGCAGGACGGCCGGCTCTTCTACTCCGGCAGCCACGTCTTCGGCAACAACATCCCGGGCACCGGCTCCGCGATCTACGACTACGACGCCAACACCATCACCCAGGTCCCCGGCCTGCAGAACAAGGACGAGCGGGACCAGTCGGCGAGCGTGCTGCTGCCCCCGGCGCAGGACCAGAAGGTCCTCACCCTCGGCGGCGGCAACATCGACACCAACCCGGACGCCAACCGGCTGACCGACATCATCGACCTCAAGCAGCCGAACCCGTCCTACGTCGCCGGCCCGCCGATCCCGCAGGGCACGGTCGACTACGGCAACGGCCCGGTGCCGCAGACCGGCGACCAGGGCAAGATGTACGTCTCCGCCGTCCTGCTGCCCGACGGGAAGGTGCTGGAGACCGGTGGCGCACTGCACAACCGGGCCAACCCGGTCTTCGAGACGTCGATCTTCGACCCGGCGTCGGAGACCTTCGACCCGGTGGCCGTCGACCCGGAGGCGCGCGGCTACCACTCCTCGGCGTTCCTGCTGCCCGACGGCCGGGTCATGACCACCGGCGACAACCCGGGCAACGGCTCCTGGAACCACAACGTGTCCATCTACAGCCCGCCCTACCTCTTCAAGGGCGAGCGTCCGGAGATCACCTCGGTGATCGACACCGAGTGGACCTACGGCGACACCCAGCGGATCACCGTCGACCGGCCCATCGCCAAGGCCGAGCTGATCCGCCCGGCGGCCGTCACCCACTCCTCCGACCCCAACCAGCGGTTCGTGGACCTGCCGCTGTCGGTCGGCGGAGACGACGGGAAGACGGTCGACCTGAACGTGACGAGCAACCCCAACCTGGCCCCGCCCGGCTGGTACATGCTCTTCGCGGTCGACGCCAATGGCGTGCCCTCGGTGGCCGAGTGGGTGCACCTCCAGGGCCCGGAGGCCCTCACCGCCAAGGACGCCTCCGCCCACGTCCACGACTTCGCCGAGGCGCCCGAGGGCAAGGTGACGGGCCCCGGCGAGAAGCGCGCCGCGCAGCCGGTCAGCCCGGCCGTCTCCGGCTGCGACCGGCACTACGGCTCGGCCAACGTCTGCGTGCCGACCACCTTCCCGGCCGAGGTGAAGGCGACGACGGCCGCGCGCTGCACCTGGCTGGAGCAGCACGACTACGGCCGGCTGGAGGTCAACGGCGAGGACGACCCGCTGCGGCTGGACAAGAACCGCGACGGCGTCGCCTGCGGCAAGGGGGACGTGCGCCAGAAGCGCTAGCGGTCCTCCCCGAACCCGGCGAGGGCGCGCTCCACGATGGCCTCCAACTGCTCGTGGTGCGCGCCCTTCCAGTAGGCGCGCCCGCACTCGGTGCACTGCGCGAACACGTCGTACGTGCGGTGGGTGCCGCCCTTCAGCTGGTCGGCGACCTGCTCCTTGGTCGCCCCGCGCAGCAGGCCGTTGCAGGCGGTGCAGCGCGTCCAGGGCCGCAGCTCGGGCCGGAACCGGCCCAGCACGTACGGGAGTTGCTCCTCGGGCCGGGTGCTGTAGACGAACGCGCCCGCCCACAGTTCGCGGCGGCGCAGCAGCCCGCGGTCGCGGCTGAGCATGACCCGCTTCTCGGCCGCCGACCGGGCGGCCAGCGCCGGGTCGCCGATGTCCGTCGCCTCGTACGCGGTGTCCACGCCCAGCAGCCGCAGCCGGCGGGCGAGGGTGCCCAGGTGCACGTCGAGCAGGAACCGCAGGGGCGCTCCCGGCACCCGCTGGGGGTGGGCGACGGCGCGCACGGTCACCGACTCGCCGGCGGCGGGCACGTGGCCGACGGGCACCTCGCGGCCGTCCACGAACAGCGCGCCGACCTCGGTCAGCGGGACGCCGAGCGACTCGATGACGTGGCCGAGGCTGGAGACGCCGTCGGTGGCGGCCTTCAGGGTGCCGGCGGGCCGCGCCTGGGGGACGAAGAGAAGCAGCTCGGGGGCGAACTCGACGTGGATCTCGGGACCGTTCACCCGGTCAAGGATGTCATGAGGGCCGCGCATCCGGCCCGTGCTTTCCGGCTCCGGGGCCGGGCCTCAGCGGCGGGGGAGGTCCTTGAAGGTGGCCAGCGTGCGGTCGATCAGCTCCGGCAGGTCGTCGCGGCAGTCGCCCTCGACCCAGTAGATCATCGCCTCCAGCAGGGCGCCCATGAGCCCCATGGCGTAGACCCGCACCTCGAGGTCGTTCTCGTGGCGCCCGGTGCGCTCGGCGAGGGCCCGGCACACGAGGCGGCCCGTGACGGACATGCTCTCCATCAGCCGCGAGCGCACCTGGGGGACCTCGACCATCAGCCGGACCCGCAGCAGCATCTCGTCCTGCTCGTAGGCCGGGTTGTCGGTGAGCGCCATCGCCATCGCCTCGCGGATCGCCCAGCGCAGTGACTCCAGCACCGGCTCGTCGGCCGGGCGTTCCCGCAGCAGCTTCTCGAGGAGCGGGTCGTACTCGTCCGTCAGGACGATGTCCTCCTTGGCGGGGAAGTAGCGGAAGACGGTGCTCGGTGAGACCTCGGCGCGGTCCGCGATCTGCTCGACGGTGGTGGCGTCGTACCCCTGCTCCTTGACCAGGGAGTAGGTGGCCTCCCTGATCGCCATGCGGGTCTTGATCTTCTTCCGCTCACGCAGGCCCAGGTGGCGGGCCGCCTCGGGAACAGGGGTTCGTGCCGTGGTCATGCCGTCATTGTCCGTCATCCGCCGTCCGCCGGACCACGGCCGGGGAGGACCCCGCTCCGGTCGGCTCCGGCCCGTCCTGCTGGCCGGGGAGGTCCGGCCGGTCCTGCTGGCCGGGGAGGCCCGGGTGGTCCTGCCGGTCCGAGCGGTCCGGGACGGCGGTGTCCGGTCCGTCCGGCGTCCGTCCGGCCGCCGGGGCGGCGGCGGGGCGCGGATTCGGCAGGAACAGCGCGGTCAGGGCCGCGGTCACCAGCGCCGCGATCCCGCAGACCACGAGCACGAGGGACATCCCGTCCAGGTACGCCGCGTCGGCGGAGCGGGCGAGGGCCGGCAGGTCCAGCCGCCCGGCGACGGCGTGCGCCCCGCTCAGCGACTCCCGGGCGGCCTCGGCGGCGGGGGCGGGCAGCCCGGCCGTGTCGAGCCGGCCGGCGTAGACGTCGGCGACGAGGCTGCCGAGCAGGGCGATGCCGACGGCGCCGCCCACCTGGCGCAGCGTCATCAGCAGGGCGGAGCCGCTGCCCGCCTCGTCGGCGGGGATGCCGCCGAGCGCCGCGTCCATCGCGGGCACCATCGCCAGGCCGAAGCCCAGGCCCGCGACGGTCAGCCACACGGCGGTGAACCCGTAGCCGTCGCCCGGCTCGGTCCGGGAGCCGAGCAGCGCGGCGAAGCACAGCACGGCCAGCCCCGTACCGACCACCGGCCGCGGTCCGGACCGCCGCACCAGCGGTGCGCTCGCCCGCGCGGCGACCAGCAGGCCGCCCATCATCGGCAGCAGCCGCAGCCCGGTGCCGAACGCGTCGCTGCCGCCGACCTCCTGCAGGTACGTCGGCAGCAGGAACAGCAGCCCGGAGAAGACGAAGGTGCCGAGCGTCGCGGCCAGGACGTTGAACAGGAAGACGCGCCGTCCGAGCAGCGCGAGGTCGAGCATGGGCCGCGCGGCGCGCCGCTCCCGCACCACGAGGCCGGCCAGCAGCAGCGCGGACAGCGCGAACGAGCCGAGCACCCAGGCGCTGGTCCAGCCGCGCGCCGGCCCCTCGATGATGCCGAAGACCAGCGCCCCGAGCCCGAGCGCGCTGAACGCCGTGGACAGCGCGTCGACCCTGGGGGAGGAGGGGTCGCGGGACTCGGGCAGCAGGAACAGGCAGGCGGCGATGCCGGCGGCGGCCATCGGGATGTTGACCAGGAAGACCGAGCCCCACCAGTAGTGGTCGAGCAGCAGCCCGCCGACGAGCGGTCCGAGCGGCATCCCCGCGGCCATGGAGGCGGTGACGGCGGCGACCGCCTTGCCGCGCTCCTCCGCGCCGAACATCGACGGCAGCACGGACAGCCCGAGCGGGATCACCAGCGCGGCCCCGAGGCCCATCACCGAGCGGGCCGCGACGACGAGTCCCGGTGCGTCGGTCAGGGCGCCGGCCAGGGACCCGGCGAGGAACACGCAGAGCCCCACGACGAGCATGCGGCGCCGCCCGAAGCGGTCGCCGAGGAGCCCCGCGGGCAGCATCAGCGCCGCGAACACCACGATGTACGAGTCCACGATCCACTGGAGCTCGCCCGTGCTCGCCTCCAGCTGCGCGGCCATGGTCGGCAGCGCCACGTTGAGGATCGTCAGGTCGAAGCCGAGCGTGAGCATGCTCGCGACCAGGGCGCCGAGGGCCCACCAGCGGCGGGGGTCGGCGTGCGCGGCGTTCTGCGGAGTGACAGTGGCCATGAAGTGAGAGTAACTGTCAAAAGGTGTCCGGTGTCAACGAAGGTGTGGTCCGCGTGTCGCGCCGGGGCGCGGGAAACGAAGAGGGCCGCGGCGTCGACGCCGCGGCCCGGACCCGGTGGGGACGAGTGCCTACGCGTGCTGGTACGCCACCAGCGAGATCCCCACGTAGTGCGCGATGAAGGCGGCCAGGGTGAAGGAGTGGAAGACCTCGTGGAAGCCGAACCAGCGCGGTGACGGGTTGGGCTTCTTGATGCCGTAGACGATCCCGCCCGCGCTGTAGAGCACGCCGCCCACGACCACCAGGACGAGCACGGCTATGCCGCCGGTGCGCAGGAAGTCCGGGAGGAAGAAGACGGCCGCCCAGCCCATGGCGATGTAGCAGGGGGTGTAGAGCCAGCGCGGGGCGCCGACCCAGAGGACCCGGAAGACGATCCCCGCGGCGGCGGCGGCCCAGATGCCCCACAGCAGCCACTGCCCCTTGGAGTCCGGCAGCAGCAGGATGGTCAGCGGGGTGTAGGTGCCCGCGATGATCAGGAAGATGTTGGCGTGGTCGAGCCGCCGCAGCACCCCGTCCATGCGGGGGCTCCAGTTGCCCCGGTGGTACAGGGCGCTCACGCCGAACAGCAGGCAGGCGGTCAGGGCGTAGACCGCACAGGCGAGGCGGCCCCGGGGGGAGTCGGCGAAGGCGGTCAGGACCAGTCCGGCCACCAGGGCGGCGGGGAACATGCCGAGGTGCAGCCACCCGCGGAGCTTGGGCTTGACCGGGTGCGGCAGGGAGGTCGCCACCGGGCCGCGGCCGTCGGCCGGCGGGTCCGGTGGCGCGTCGGGGGCGAGCGCAGTCATGGCGGCATCGTACCTACGGAACCGTAAGTTACGGGTCAGTGCACCGCGTTGGGTGCCCGGAGTGGCCATCGTCTCACACGGCTCCACGGAATCGTCACGCAAAGAAACGGTCAGGCCGACCCAACGTGAACGTAAAACGGCAGGAGAGACCGTGGTCAGCGTCACGTTGCTCACCTGTGCGCTCCTCTGGACAGATGGGCGCTCACGTCGGATGATCAAATGAGTGCGGTCGGCACCGGATGAGCGCCCAAGATCTCACGGTCAAGCATCCGGGTCGCAGCCCCCACGGGGCCTCCAAACAAAAAACCCCTCATTTAGGAGCAATCGTGGCGCGCGACATCGCGGCTCCCAGCGTCCCCACCACCCATCAGGGACTGATCTCCTGGGTCAACGAGATCGCAGACCTGACGCAGCCGGACCAGGTGGTCTGGTGCGACGGCTCAGAGGCCGAGTACGAACGCCTGTGCGAGGAGCTCGTCGCCAAGGGCACCTTCAAGAAACTCGACCCGATCAAGCGCCCCAACTCCTACTACGCGGCCTCCGACCCCACCGACGTCGCCCGCGTCGAGGACCGGACCTTCATCTGCTCCGAGAAGGAGGAGGACGCCGGTCCCACCAACCACTGGAAGGCACCCGCCGAGATGCGGGAGATCTTCACCGGTGAGAAGGGCCTGTTCCGCGGTTCCATGCGCGGCCGCACCATGTACGTCGTGCCCTTCTGCATGGGGCCGCTGGGCTCGCCGCTGTCCGCCATCGGCGTCGAGATCACCGACTCCGCGTACGTCGCCGTGTCCATGCGCACCATGACCCGGATGGGTCAGCCGGTCCTGGACGAGCTCGGTGCCGACGGCTTCTTCGTCAAGGCCGTGCACTCCCTCGGCGCCCCGCTGGAGCCCGGCCAGGAGGACGTCCCCTGGCCCTGCAACCAGACCAAGTACATCTCGCACTTCCCCGAGGACCGCGAGATCTGGTCCTACGGCTCCGGCTACGGCGGCAACGCCCTGCTCGGCAAGAAGTGCTACGCCCTGCGCATCGCGTCCGTCATGGCCCGCGACGAGGGCTGGCTCGCCGAGCACATGCTGATCCTCAAGCTCACCCCGCCGCAGGGCGAGTCCAAGTACGTCGCCGCCGCCTTCCCGTCCGCCTGCGGCAAGACCAACCTCGCCATGCTGGAGCCCACCGTCTCCGGCTGGACGGTCGAGACGATCGGCGACGACATCGCCTGGATGCGCTTCGGCGAGGACGGCCGCCTGTACGCCATCAACCCCGAGTACGGCTTCTTCGGCGTCGCCCCCGGCACCGGTGAGCACACCAACGCCAACGCCATGAAGACGCTGTGGGGCAACTCCGTCTTCACCAACGTCGCCCTCACCGACGACAACGACGTGTGGTGGGAGGGCATGACCGAGGAGACCCCGGCCCACCTGACGGACTGGAAGGGCAACGACTGGACCCCCGAGTCCGGCACCCCGGCCGCCCACCCCAACGCCCGCTTCACCACCCCCGCCGCGCAGTGCCCGATCATCGCGCCGGAGTGGGAGGACCCCAAGGGCGTGCCGATCTCCGCGATCCTCTTCGGCGGCCGCCGCGCCACCGCCGTACCGCTGGTGACGGAGTCCTTCGACTGGAACCACGGCGTCTTCCTCGGCGCCAACGTGGCCTCCGAGAAGACCGCCGCCGCCGAGGGCAAGGTCGGCGAGCTGCGCCGCGACCCGTTCGCCATGCTGCCGTTCTGCGGCTACAACATGGGCGACTACATGGGGCACTGGATCGACGTGGCCAAGGACAAGGACCAGTCCAAGCTGCCGAAGATCTACTACGTCAACTGGTTCCGCAAGGACGACGACGGCAAGTTCGTCTGGCCCGGCTTCGGCGAGAACAGCCGCGTCCTGAAGTGGATCGTGGAGCGCCTGGAGGGCAGGGCGGAGGGCGTCGAGACCCCGATCGGCGTCCTGCCGACCAAGGAGGCGCTGGACACCGACGGCCTGGACCTCTCCGACGCCGACCTGGACTTCCTGCTCACCGTCGACAAGGACGTGTGGCGCGAGGAGGCCGCGCTGGTCCCCGACCACCTCAACACCTTCGGCGACCACACGCCCAAGGAGCTGTGGGACCAGTACCACGCGCTGGTGAAGCGCCTGGGCTGACGCCCGCACAGACTCCGCGGCCGGTCGGTATGAGGATGCCCTGACCAGCGATCGTCACGCCACGGCCGGCCGCGGGACACACCGGCGGGGCCCCGCACAACGGCGTGCGGGGTTCCGGGCCTGTCGCCGTCCTCCGTCCGCCCCGACGGGGAACGCGGCGGCAGGCCCACCCCCGCCTTTCCGCGCCGGCCGTCCGGACCTCGCCGGCGCCGGTCCCCGCGACGCGCCTCACGCCCGGGGCGTGGAACGCGTCGCCGAAGTACCCGGGTCCGGACGCCCTCGAGGCGTCGCCCCCGCGTGGGTGCACGGATGCGCAGTGTGATTAGTATGCGCGCGGCACATTCTGTGACTGAACCCGTCCGGTTGTGAAAGCCGGCCCACGTCAAGGGAGCTCGACCTGCGCACGCGTGCCTCACGACGGACCGCCTCGACGACCATGTCGTTGCGGACGGCTCTCCTCGTCCTGGCCTTCGTTCCCGGGATCGCGCTGGCCGCCCTCTGGGCCGTCACCAGCGGCCAGACCCTGCTCGACTTCCAGCGGCAGGCCGACCAGGGCATGCTGGCGGAGAAGGCCGGAAACCCGTCCAACATCGTCTACTACAACCTCCAGGAGGAACGGCGGCTGTCCGCCGAGGTCCTCGCCGGACACGACGGGGCGGACGAGGCGCTGGCGCGGCAACGGGAGTCGACCGACGAGGCGGTGGAGGTCTTCCGGACGCTCTCCGACGACCTGTCCTCGGCCGGTGCCGCCCCCCGGGAGATCAGGGAGGCGGTCACCGAGGCGCGCACGGCGATCGACCGGCTGCCCGCGCAGCGCTCCCTGGTGGACACCGGCGACCAGGACCAGCAGGAAGCGGTGTACCGGTACTACACCGACCTGATCGCCGTCGACCTCGAGCTGTTCACGGCCCTGAGCCACGTGGACAACGGCCGGATCACCGTGCTCTCCCAGCCGCTCGTCGACCTCTTCTGGGCCAAGGAGATGATCTCCCGCTCGGACGCGCTCCTGGCCCGCGGCCGGGACGGGGGCACGCTGACCGCCGACGAGCTCCGGCAGTTCCGTGACGCGGTCGCCGCGCAGTCGTTCCTGCACACCGTCAAGGTCGACCCCGAGCTGCCCGGTGACGAACGCGCCATGTGGCGGCGGATCGTCGACAGCGCGGCGTGGAAGAACAAGACCCGCGTGGAGCGGACGGTGCTGAGCCGGGGCGGGTCCGACGCGGGCGGCACGGTCGTCCTCGACGCCGACCGGAGGACCTGGCGCGGGGCGATGGACACCCTCACCCCGAAGCTCGAGGAACTCCTCGAGCACCGGACCGCGTTGGTGGGCGAACGGGGCAAGAGCAGTGTGATGGCACTGCTCCGGAGGATGGTGATCACCACCGTCGTCGGCCTCGCCGCCGTCGTCGCCGTCATCTGGACGACGTGGCGCCTCACCCGCAGCCTGCGACAGCGCATCGGCAGCCTGCAACGGCAGGCCGAGGAGCTGGAGGCGGCCCTGCCCGACGTCGTCGAGCGGCTCGCGCAGGGCGAGCGCATCGACGTCGAGACCGAGGCGCGGGCCATCCGCCCCGACGACACCGGCCGCACCACCGACGAGCTGACCCGGCTCGGCACGGCGCTCAACCTCGCCCGCACCAGTGCCCTGCAGGCCGCCGTCAAGCAGGCCGACCAGCACCGCGGGTTCGAGCGGCTGCTGCAGCGCGTCGCCCGCCGCACCCAGCAGCTCATCGGACAGCAGCTCAAGAAGCTGGACGAGATGGAGCGCCGCCACGAGGACTCCGAGGTCCTCGACGGCCTCTTCGACCTCGACCACCTCACCGCCCGGCTGCGGCGCTACGAGGAGAACCTGGTCATCCTCTCCGGCGGTACGCCCCACCGGCGGTGGCGCAAGCCGGTCGCCCTGCTCGACGTGATGCGCTCGGCCCAGAGCGAGGTGCAGGACTACCGGCGGGTGATGATCGACCTGGAGGGCGGGCCCTGGCTCGCGGCCCGGGCCGTCGGCCCGGTCGCGCACGTGCTCGCCGAACTGATCGAGAACGGGCTCGCGTTCTCTCCCCCGTCGAGCCCGGTCGAGGTCAGGGCGACCGAGGTGAGCCGCGGCCTGGTCATCGAGGTCGAGGACCGCGGCCTGGGCATGGACGAGGACAGGCTGGCCGAGGCCAACGAGCTGATGGCCCGTCCGCCCCGGCTCGACGTCCTCGCCCACTCCGACGACATCCGTCTGGGCCTGCACGTGGTCGCGCACCTCGCACGCCAGTACGGCCTGGGAGTGGAGTTCCGCGCGTCCGCGTACGGCGGCACACGGGCGGTCGTGCTCGTCCCCTCCGACCTCACCGTCCCCGCCCCCCGGCAGGGCCCGGTGGCCGTGCCCACACCCGCGCCCGCACCTGCTCCGGCTCCCGCACCTGCCCCGGTTCCCGCCCCGGCCGGTCCCGCATCGGGCGCCGAGGAGCAGCTGCCCGTACGGGGCCGGGGACGGGCCATGGCCGACGTCACGGCGCTGCACCCGATGCGACCGGCGTCCCACGAACCCGAGCCGCAGCCGCACCGGGACCCGCCCCGGGACCCGTACCGGCCCCACGGGACGTACGACGCCCACACGTCCGCCCCGGCCCGGGAGCACGGGGCCGGGCACGCGCCGCACGGGACCGCGCCGGCCCGCCCCGGCGAGGCCGGGGACCCGCGTCCCGCCCCCGGCGCACCGCACGCCGGCGCGGGCGCCGACGGCGCCCCCGACCTGACCGGTGACGAAGCCCCGCTGCCCCGCCGGGTGCGCCAGGCCAGCCTCGTCGACGAACTGCGCGTGGACCCCGCCGCCGGAGCCGCGTTGCCCAGGCCGCCGCGCTGGCAGGACGACCCGTTGCTGCGTCCCGTACCGCGCCGCGCCGGGGCGACGATCGGCGCGTTCCAGCGCCGGTCGCGCGCGGCCCGCGAGGGACGGACCCCGACGCCGCCCGAACCCACCGCACCTCGCCAAGTGATGAGAGAAGAAGAACGGTCATGACACGAACCACCGCCACCCACCAGGACCTGGACTGGCTCCTCGACGGCCTCGTGGACTCGGTCGCCGAGACGAGGAACGCGGTCCTGCTGTCCGACGACGGCCTGGTCGTGAGCCACTCGCGGAGCATCTCCCGCGCGGACGCCGAACGGCTGGCCGCCATCTGCACCGGCCAGCAGAGCCTGGCCCGCGGGGTCGGTCAGCTCTTCGACGGCGGCGTCGTCCACCAGGTCATCGTCGAACTCGCCGACCTGTGGCTCTTCATCATCTCGGCGGGCCAGGGCACCCACCTGGCCGTGGTCGCCTCCCAGGAGGTCGACGCGGAGGTGATGTCGCTCGCCATGCACAACCTCGTCCAGCAGGTCGGGCAGAAGCTCGGCACCGCGGTCCGCGGCGAGTTCGACGCCTTCGGCACAGGGCAGGGAACCGGCGCGTGAACCCGGACTGGGAGGACGACGACCCCGGGGAGGACGGCGCGGAGAGCATGGTGCGCCCGTACACCATCACCCGCGGCCGGACCGCTCCCGAACGGGACGACCTCACGCTCATCACGGTGCTCACGACCCTCGACGACCCGCGCGACGAGCGCGGCGTGCCGGTGCGCCCGGGCAGGCTCCAGCCGGAGCACCGCCGGATCCTGGAACGCTGCCGCCGTCCCGCGGCCGTCGCCGAGGTCGCCGCCGCACTCGACCTCCCCGTGTCGGTGACCAAGATCCTCCTCGCGGACCTCGTCGGCCAGGGCCTGCTCGCCGCGCGGGCACCGATCACGGTGGCCTGGGCGGCGGGCGGCGCCGACCCGGACCTGCTGGCCGCCGTTCGTGACGGACTCCGGAGACTGTAGAACCCATGACCCCCAGTCAGGCGGCCCCCGCCGCCGTCAAGATCCTCATCGCCGGCGGATTCGCCGTGGGCAAGACCACCATGGTGGGCGCGGTCAGCGAGGTCGCACCGCTGCGCACCGAGGAGTACATGACGAAGGCCAGCATCGGCGTCGACGACCTCGCCGGGGCCGGGGACAAGGAGACCACGACCGTCGCCCTGGACTTCGGACGCATCACCATCAACGACGAACTGGTCGTGTACCTCTTCGGCACCCCGGGCCAGGAACGCTTCTGGTTCATGTGGAACGACCTGGTCAACGGCGCCCTCGGCGGGGTGGTCATCGCGGACACCCGGCGCCTGCACACCAGTTTCGCCTCGATCGACTTCTTCGAGAGCCGGCGCATCCCCTTCGTGGTGGCCATCAACTGCTTCCACGGCCACAACACCCGCACGGCGGACGAGATCAGGCAGGCCCTCGACCTCGACCCGCACGTGCCGCTGCTGATCGGCGACGTCCGGCGGCGCGAGTACGCCAAGGAGGCGCTGCTCGCCCTGGTCGACCACCTGGCGAGCCTGCCCGCACCGGTCGGCTGAGACCGCACCGGTCGGCTGGGACCGCACCGGTCGGCTGGGACCGCACCACCCCCTCACCTTCCCCTCTCCCCGGAGGAACCGACATGGCCTCACCTCTGCGCGTACTCGTCCACGGCGGCGGCATCGGCGGGCTCACCCTCGCCACGGCCCTGGCCCGGCGCGGTCACACCGTCGAGGTCGCCGAACTCCGCGGGGAGCTGGAGGCGCTGGGCGTGGGCATCATCCAGCCGTCCAACGCGCTGCACGTCATGCGGGAGATCGGCGTCCTCGAGGACTGCCTCGCGGCCGGCTTCGAGTGGGAGATCCTCACCGTCGCCGACCCGGCGGGCACCCCCCTGGCCCGGATACCGCAGCCCCGGATGGGCGACCTTCCCCCCGGCAACGGCATCCCCCGCCCCGCTCTCGCGCGGGTGCTCGGCACCGCCGCGGTGACGGCGGGCGCGAAGATCCGGTTCTCCGCCACCGTCACCGACCTCACCGACGACGGCTCCGGCGTCGACGTCACCCTCTCGGACGGCTCGTCCGGCCGCTGGGACCTGGTCGTCGGCTTCGACGGCATCGGCTCCCCGTTGCGCACCCGGCTGTACGGCGACCGGTACGCCCCCGAGTACACCGGCTTCGCCAACTGGCGGGTCACGGTCCCGCGCCTGCCCGACGTGCGGGGCGTGGTGATGAGCACCGCCGGGCACGAGGCGAAGGCGCTGCTCACCCCCATCACGGACGGGACGATGTACCTGGGCGCGGTGTTCGCCGAGGCCGAGGACTTCAGGCCGGACCCGGAGCGCGCCCACGAGCAGCTCGCCGAGCGGCTGACGATGTTCTCCGGACCGGTCGCCGAGGCGCTCGCCACCGTCACGGACCCCGCTGACGTCGTGTACTCGCGGATCTCCCAGGTGACGGTGGACGCGCCGTGGCACGTGGGCCGTGTGGCGCTGGCCGGGGACGCGGCCCACGCGAGCGCCCCGCAGCTGGCGCAGGGCGCGGCGATGGCCGTCGAGGACGCGATCGTGCTCGCCGAGTCGCTGGACGCGACGGCCGACGTGCCCGCGGCGCTCGCGGCCTGGGAGGAGCGGCGCCGGCCCCGCGCCCTGTGGGTGCAGGCCCTGTCGCGCGCGGTGCTCAAGCAGGAGACGGGCGGCAGGACGACCGCCGAGGAGGACGAGCTGCTGAAGACCGGCGTCCCGGGCGCCGCGCACGTCCTGGTCGAGCCGTACTGAGCCGTGCCCGGCGCCGCCTGCGAGGAGCGGTCCGCACGAGGCGTCCGCGGTGCCGGTGCGGGCCGGGTGCACGTCAGGCGGTGATGCCGCCGTTCCCGGCCGGGCCCCGGTCCTCCAGGTAGCGGGTGTGCGACTCCTGGCGGCGGGCCTCCGTCTCGCGCAGGGTCTGTGCGAGCCGCTCGGCCTCCGCCCGCAGGAGACCGAGCTGCCGCACCAGATGACGCTCGGGCGACTCGCCCCCGGGCGTCATCCGGGTCCACCACCGGGTCCGTACGTAGCTGTCGACGGCCTCCGGGAGGTCCCGGCGCACCGTCCGGGACAGCACGTGCACGCCCTCCGGGTCCTGGGCGAGCAGCTCACCGCTCCACCCGGGATCGAGCAGCGCGACCAGCAGCTCCGTCAGGCCGTCGAGCGCACCGGCCGCGGCGGGCGGCAGGTCGGCGTCCGCCAGATACCCCCGGAGCCGGTCGAAGTCGGCCCGCACCTCGTCGAGCTGGGCGGACGGGTCCGGGAAGTCCGGCACCGCCGGCCGCTCCGGCGGGGCGATCAGCGCGCCCGCCCCGTACAGTCCGGCCACCACGACCGGCCAGTACGGACCGGCCACGCCCGTGAACGTCAGCACCAGCCCCGCCAGCCCGCCCGCGCTCCCGGCGAGGTTCTTGCGGGACTCCAGGTACGCCATCGCCCTACTGATAGCCACGGATCTCCTCGAAGGCGCCGTCGAGCGAACCCTGCCCGTCGAACAGCTGGCCGCCGGTCAGCTCGGCGATGTGCTCCAGCTCCGCGCGGTCGGAGTCGCCGAACAGGACGGTGAAGACGGGGATGTCCCGCCGGTCGTCGGACAGTCCCCGGTGGAAGGCGTCGAAGTCGGCGGCCTCGGCGCCCGCGGTGTTCTCGCCGTCCGTCATCAGCACGATCGAGGTGAACGCGTCCTCGTCGGCGCCGAGACGGTCGTAGGCCTTCCGCAGGGACGTGTAGATCGCGGTCTCGCCCTCGGCCCGCAGTTCCCCGGTGTCCCGGCGGATCGCCGCGAGCCCCCGCTCCGGGTCGGCGGGGTCGACGACGTGGGTGCGCACGCTCTTCACCCGCGACCCGAACGGCATCAGGGTGACCTCCTCGCGGTCGCGGAAGTCGCCCGTGAGGTTGGTGAGGGCCGTCTTCAGACGGCTGAGCCGTTCGCCCTCCATCGAGCCGGAGGTGTCGAGGACGTACACCGTCCGCGAGGGACGGCGCAGCTCGTTCTCGTAGGCGTCGAGCAGGCCGTCGGCGACGGAGCGGCTGCCGGGGAAGGGCAGTTCGCGCCGGCGGCCGGTGTCCAGGCCGGCCGCCGGCGGCACGGAGGCGACGACCGGGCGGCGGCGCGTGTGGTCGGTGATCAGCCGCTGGACGGCGTCCGTGCGCAGCGCCTCGGCCACCCGGCGCACGTCCTCGCGGGTGGCCACGTCGGTGGCGGCGAGGGAGGAGAGCGGGTAGTCGGCGGTGACGACACCGTCCTTCGGGCGGATCACGGTCAGGTTCTTGAAGCCCTCCAGCACCGACTCGTAGTTGAGGAGCGCGTCGACGTCGCCGCGGCGGGCGTACGCGCTCGCCAGCCAGCCCGACGAACCCGAGGTCAGCTTCTGTCCCCGGAAGAACTCCTTCAGCCGCGGGCGCGCCTTCGTCACGTCCGCGTCGGTGAGCGCGGACTGGGCCCCGGAGAGCGCCGAGGCGACCGAGACCAGCGTGGAGAAACCGGAGTGGGAGCGGGCCGGGTCGGTCATGCCGTAGGTGAGCCTCCCGTCCCGGACGGCCCGCTCGACCTGGGACCAGGTGACCTCCGCCGGCTTCCAGCCCAGTCCCTCGACGACGGTCGGTTTGACGCCGATGGCGACCGGGCTGGACATGACGGGCGTCTCCGAGACGACCTTCTCCGCGGCCTCCGGGCGCAGCCGCAGGTAGTCGTTGGACGACAGCCACACGGCGTCGTACCTGCCGTCCGTCTTCCCCGTGGCCAGCATCTTCACGGCGTCGAGAGTGCCGGTGTAGGTCGGCCGGAGGGTGACGCCGGTGTCCTTCTCCACCTGCTCCAGGACCGGTGCCATGTCGCTGAGTTCGCTGGAGGCCAGGACGCGGAGGGTGCCCGGCGCGGGAGCGTCCGGGTCCTTCCCCTCCTCCCGGGCGGCCGTGCACGCGGTCAGCAGGGCGGCGACGGCGAGCAGGGCGGCCGGTGTCCTCCTCGTCCGGGGCCCTCTCATCCGAGGCCACCTTCCAGCGCGCCCCGGGCCCGGCTGCGCTCCAGGTACGTGTTCGCCTGCCGGAGTTCGGAGGTCAGGTTCTCCACCGTCGCCGCCATCACCTCGGTCGCCTGGACCTTGTAGGTGTCGATGGCGTCGAGGGTGCGGTAGATCTGCTGGAAGGCGGTCCGCAGCGTCTCGGCCCCGACGGCCGGGTCGGCGGCGATGCGCTGGATCTCCCCGCTCTGCGTCGCCAGCATCTCCGCGTTGCCCCGGATCAGGTCCTCGGTGGTGCCGCGCAGGGCGTTGACCTGCTCGACCACCTTCTTCTGGTTCTCCAGCGCCGAGGCCAGCACCACGGAGATCCGCAGCGCCGACACGGTCGTCGTGGCCGCCCGGTCCACACCCTTGATCAGCTCGTCGTTGTTGCGGCGTACGACGTCCATGGCGAGGTAGCCCTGCGCGCACACCGCGAGCTGGGTGAGCAGGTCCTGGTGCTTCTGCCGGACCGGGAAGAGGACGTCGGCGCGCAGCGAGTCGGCCTGCGCCGGACCGGTGGCCTCCACCTTGGCGATGTGCTGCTCGACGGCCGTGTCCAGGGCCTCGGTCAGGACGACGTACTCCTGGAGCTTGCCCATGGTCTCCCACAGGCGGACCCGCTCGGTCTGCAACGCGGCGTTGTCCCGGCGCAGTTCGTCCTGGCCGCCCCTCAGGGCGCCCACGATCCGGTTCAGGGTGCCCTGCGCGGAGGCGTACTTGGCGACGTGGTCGCGCAGCCTGTTGCCGCCGGGCAGCCGGGAGAGGAGCTTGCGGCCCTTGTGTGCGGGCAGGTCCCGCGGGTCCAGGTCCTCGACCACGCGCCGCAGCTCGACGAGCGACCCGGCGACCTTGGACTGGGCGTCCCCGCCCTTGTCCGGCAGGCTGCGCACCGTGCGCTCCAGCATGCGGTTGGACTGCGCGGTCGCGGTCCGCATCTCGCCGGCGCCCAGCGCGGTGATCTCGCCGACCTTGCCCGCGAACTCGGGCGAGCGGGCGTCCAGCGCGGCCAGGCCCTCGACGTACGCGGCGGCCTTGGCCGCCATGTCGGCGCGGACGCCGTCGTCGACCGGGACCAGTCCGCCGGCCTTCTCCCGCGGCACGGGGGCGACGGGCTCGGGCGGTGTGAGGGTGAAGTCGCTGTCGGTGGTGCTCACGTGGTGTCGTCCCCCTTATCCGTGCGCCCGTCGCGCCAGTTCGCGCAGCACCGTGGAGGTGGGCACGGGCGCCTGGCGGACGCCGGTCAGTCGCTGCTTGAGGTAGGCGGTGCGGTCCGCGGTGGCCTCGGCGAACTCGGCGAGGTCGCCCTGTGGCCGGAAGCCGTGCCGGGCGGCCAGCTCGCGCAACCGCGGGTCGGCGCCGAGGAGTCCGGCCAGCTCCTCGCCGATCCCGGTGAGCGGCACGACGGTGTGGTCGCTGTTGACCGTGGTGTCCGGGTAGAGGACGACGAGGTCCCCCGCGTCGGGCCGCTCGTCGAGGAGGGCGGCCACCTGGGACTCGTAGACGAGGACGAGCGGGTTGCCGGCGCCGCTGACGAAGTCCCGGAAGACCGCGTCCGTGCTGCTCTGCTGGGCGCCCTGGACGCTGACCAGCTTGCGCAGCAGGGGAGCGGTGCGCTCCACCTCGGCGTCGCTCGCGACCACCTTGCCGCCGTTCGCGACGTAGGAGGCGGCGGCCAGGTAGAGGGCGCCGGAGTTGGAGCTCTCCGGGTCGGTGCTGGAGATGGAGAGGGTGCCGGTCAGCTCCCCGTACTTCTCGGCGCCCTCGAGCTGCTGCCAGGTGCGGTCGCGCTCGGCCGCGTCGAGATACGCGGCCATCCTCAGCGTGCCCCGGCTCCTCCCGTCGAGCGTGACGAGCCTGTTCCTGGCGAGCACGTCGGCGGCCCCGCGGCGGGCCACGACGACGAGGGGCGAGTAGAACGGGCGGGGGAGCGTCCCTCGGACCTCGTACCGGGCGGCCAGTTCGGCGGCGGGCGCCCGGCTGGACGGGAAGGCGAGGTCGTACCCCTCGAGGTCCAGCCCCTCCATGGCCCAGGACCCGGAGGTCTCGGCCTCGACGGTGTAGCCCTTGGCGGCGAGGGCCTTCACCACGTCCGGATCCGCGAAGAACTCCGCCTTCTCCGATCCGATGACCATGCGCACGGTCTTCGTTGCCGTGCCCGTCTCCTCGCTGTCCCGGCCCGCGACCACGGCGGCCACCACGCCACCGATCAGCAGGACCGCGAGGACGATGCCTGCGATACGTCTCACGCGAGGAGCGTGCTCCCGGAATCAGACATTCCTGGCCGTTCCGGGTGAACGGGGGGTGTCCGCGCGATACCGGTATGCAACGGGAACGAGCCACTCCGGGCCGGGGGAGGGCGAAGCGCCGCGACGGTCACCCGGCCACGCCCGCCGGGAGTTCGATCCGCCCCCGGTACGGGCCCTGGTTCTCCTCGGTGACCCGCTGCTCGAAGGCGATGTCCTGGCCGTTGTACGGAATCAGGAAGCCGAACTCGAAACGGTGGCTCCTGATCCGGTACGACGTCGCGTCCAGGACCAGCACCTCCTCCAGGCCGGAGAGCGTCATCTGCGCGTCCTCCACCGGGACGCCCGCCTCGCGGAGCTGCCCGGCCGTCGGGTCGAACTCGCGCTTCGCCTTCTTCGCCCACGCCCGGTCCCGCACGGCGCTCAGTTTCCGCTCGCCGCTGGTGACGCGGAGCTCGATCGTGCCGCCGCCGTCCGCCTCGGTCACCTCCACCTCGCCGCCGGCGGCCCGCGCGTAGCCGCGGAACTCCTCGACGACCGCGATCGGGTCCTCGACCTTGTTCCGCATCCCGGGGCCGGCGGGCGACAGGGCCTTCCAGCCGGCCGTGCCCTCCTTCAGGTAGCCCGCGCCGTCGACGACGTAGAGCTCCTCGGTCTTCTTCGTGCCCTTGCTGCCGGTGCTGACGCCCTGCGCGTGCAGCGCCGTCCGCCCGACGGCGCGCCGGACGGTGCCCTCGTAGGTCGCGGCGCTCTTCTGCCCCTGGAGCGTCAGCCCTTCCTCGCCCTTCACCGAGAAACCCCAGGCGGGCTCCTCGGCCATCGCCTGCTCGGCGAGGTCGAGGAAGTCCTCCGCGGTCTCGGGCTCCGCGGGCTGCTTCGCCGGCTCCGGCGCAGCCGCCTGCGGGCTCTCCGCCCGGGTCGGCTCCTCCGTCTCCGCGCCGCACGCGGCCAGTGCGAGGGCGAGGGGGAGGGCGAGCACGGCGGTGCGTCCGGACAGCGTGCGCATGAGGCTTTTCCTTACGTCGGGACGGGGCGCGGACTGTACAACAGCGCCCGTCCCCCGATCACCCCGGCGGACATTCCCCCTCATAGCTCTGGAACCAGTGGACGTCGAACCAGCGGGCGGTCGAGAACGGGTGGTCGGCGTCGGTGAGCACGCGGTGGACGAATTCGGCGGTCGTGCCGTCGAACCGGACCCAGGAGTCGGGTATGTCCTCCTTCGCCAGCACGGGCCACTTGTCCGGGTCGGGGTCCCCGGTGAGCCAGTAGAACCCGTCCGCCTGCTCGGTGCTCGCCCACTGCAGCACCCCGCCGGGGGCCGGGTACACCGGGTACGGGTTCCAGAGGCGGCTGCCGCGCGTACGGGCCCATTCGCCGAGCCACTCGGTGTGCCGGACGACGTCCATGCTCTTGTCATGCGCGTCGGGAACATGGAGTTGCAGATAGCCGTCGAAGGCGCCGTCGCCGCCGAAGATCTCGACGAGCCGTTTGTAGTCGCCGGGCAGCGGGGTCCCGAGCCGGGCCTCCACCGCCGCCCAGTCGACCGTGCGCACCTCCGTCCTCTCCCATCCGGTGACGGCGACGATCCCGTCCACCCAGGACGCGGGCTCGCCCAGGCCCGCGGCCCGGTCCTCACCATCACGGCCCCGGCCTGGACGTCGTTCGTCACGTCCCTCGAGTAGTCCGGGGCCGGCGGGCCCTTCAGTGACGTTCTTGCCGTCGAGTGCGCAGAAAGAATCATGAGCGTCATGGAAGTGTTCCCCCGGGCCGACGACCGCGGACGTCCTGGTGACGGTGCCGGGGCGGTCGGCCGAGCGCGAGGACGTGGCTGAGTGTTCCGCGTTTCCCTGCGTTCCTGGTTGGTCCTCGCCGTGCCCGTCGTGGGTGTGTTGGTGCTGACGTATTCCGCTACGACGTCCGAGCCGCGCGCATCCGCGGATTGGCAGGCCACCGAGCCATTGCGGGACAGTCCGCTCCCCGCCGGCGGCACGGCCCAGCTGTCGAAGTGCGGGGTGGGCGAGTGGCCGCGGCCGGCACCACGGGGGAAGGGCGAGCAGAGCAAGGCCCCGAGTCTGGTGTTCACGAGCTGGGGCTTCTACGATCCGGGGTCGAAGATGCCGGGCGAACCCAGCTTCACCGTCCATGCGGCCATCCGAACGGGCGACCGTCCTCTGGTGCTCGACGCACCGCTGGCCAAAGGTCGGGTCACGCTCGATCTCTACGGCCCCCACGGTGAGGGTGTCCGCGCTTCCGCCCGCGGTCTCACCGCGACTGTCGTGGAGAGCGGTTACATGAGCAAGCCCGTGGAGGTCCCGGCGTCCGGCAGTTTCCGTGTGGAGCCGGGCAAGGAGCTGCTCCTGGACGTGGAGTTGCCCGCCGGGGCCGTGTGTCCCGGCCACGACCTGGCCGACGTCATCAAGTGCTCGCCCGAGCACACCAATGACGTCGCGGACTGCCCGGTGCTGACTCTCACGCTCGCCGACCCGGCGGTCCGTGCGTACCGCGCCGGGACGACGGGCGACAGCGCCGCCGGCTCTTTCAGCGACCGGCTTGTCGCGGTTTCCATGGAGCTGGAGACCTCCCAGGTGTGAGCAGCCCGACCGCGTGCCGTCAGTGCTGGTTCACCGGAAGGACGGCCGCCGGGTCGCAGCGCTTCGGGCAGGCCAGCAGATAGACCTCGTTGCCGAGGAACAGCATGTAGGCGTCGTCCGAGATGCTGTAGGGCTGCACCGGAGCCCCGGGGCGGACGCCGAAACCCCAGTTCTCCGGAACCTGGCAGACGAACGCCATCTCCGCGCCGCACGCGCACCGGTAGTACTCGGGCTCCTGCGCCCAGGCCGCCGTACCACCCACCTTGAAGTACGTGTCCTTGAAGGGCCGCAGGGTCAGGGGCAGGGCGCGTACGGCCGGTTCGGGCTCCGCTTCCGGTATCCCCGGGTCACGCTGGAGCAGCACCCGCCAGAACGAGCCCGGGAACGGCGGCTGCGGAGCCTCCCAGAACCGGGGCACGAGGCGGCCGCCGGCCGTGATCGGGTCGGACGCGTCGTTGTGGTGGGCGCAGTGGAAGACCGACAGGTGTTCTCCGCCGAAGAACTCGACGTCGTCCGGAAGGTCCAGCTGGAAGAACAGCGCCATACGTTCGCCGCAGAAGCACCGCGGCCACTCCTGGCCGTCGTCGAAGTAGGGCCACCCGCCCACCGAGTTGCGGGCCGGCCGGTCCAGGGGCTCGGTACCGACCTCGATCCCGTACTGGGGCGGCACCGCCCAGTCCTCGCTCACCGGTCGGTGTCCAGTCGGGCTTCGAGGACGGTCCGGCTGATGAGGGGGCGGTCCCACAGGGCGAGGAGTTCGTTGGCGAGGTCGAGGATCGGCAGCGGGTGCGGTTTGCCCCGCACCTCGATGTGGGCCGCCGACAGGCTCCGGGGGACGGCACCGGCGTCGAGCAGGACGCGCCAGTCCTCGGGGCCGAGGCTCAGGTACTCCAGCCCCGTCAGCCCGGCGATCTCCAGGGGATCGGCGAGCGTGCCCGCGTCGGCGGTGAGGGTCCGCAGGCGGGGAAGCCCGACGACCGGGGCGAGGCTGACCGGCTCGCCCTCCCGCCGGCCGATGCGGAGCACCTCCAGCTCGGGACGTGCGGCCTCCTCCACACCGCCCGGGAGGTGGGTGCCCACCCGGGCCACCACCGGCGGGCCGTCCGTGTCACGGTCCAGGTGCCAGCCGTTGGGGCGGTTGATCACCATGTCGGTGAGGGATTCGGCGCGCAGTCCGGCGCCGATGGTCCGTTCGTGGTCGATCACGATGACCTGCCCGGTGTGTCCGGCCGGGCCCGGAGTCAGGTCGATGGCCAGCCGGTCGCCGCCGCCGTTGTCGCCGAAGGCGATCCAGCCGGGCGACCCGACGAGTCCCTGCACGGCGGCGTCCGGCGCGGTGACGGCGGCGTCGTCGGCGGCGAACTGCCAAGGGCAGGGACGGGACCGGGCGTCCGCGACGTAGAGCCCGTCCAGGGGGAAGAGCTCACAGCCGACCGCATCGCTGACCCGCTGCGCCGCCTCGTAATCGCCGCCCCAGTCCTTCCACTGCGCCCGGGTCACCCGGTAGAGGGCCTTGAGCTCGTCGGGCAGCACGACACCGAGACGTGCCTCCGCCTGGGCGATCTCCTCCTCGGTGGCACCGATGGCGTCGGGAAGCCGCTCGCGAAGGGTCCGCTCCAGCAGCGCCGGGTCCGCCGACGGAGCCGGCACCGCGCCCGGCACCGCCTCGGGCAGACGCCGCCAGGGCTCGGGAACGGCGCCCTCGACCAGGAGCAGGGCTCCCAGAAAGGGACTGACGACGCCGTGCTCCACGGCGGGGCCCGGCTCGACGACATGGAGCAGCAACGTCCCGTCCGGCGCCGTCTCCACCATGTACGACACGCCGCTCGCGCCGTCGGCCCTGAGGGCGGTCTGGACGCGTTCCACGGCGGTGAACTGGTCCTGCATGTCCGCCACCAGCAAGGCTCGCCCCGGCTCCGTGCGCGGCTGCGGCGCGGGCAGGGTCCAACTGCCCAGACCGATCTGGCCCATGAAGTGACCACCCGGCGCGGCAAGCTGCTCCGTGTGGGCATCCCGCACCAGCCGCAGCAGCGGCTCCCAGGTCGCGAAGTCATGTATCGAGGACAACGGCGCTCTCCGCTCGTTCGGTCACTGAAGGCGCCGCGATCCTAGGACCGGCCACTGACACACGGAGACCTGGAGATGAGCGATGGGTGTTCTGACCGACTACTTCCGCGCACCGAACGCCGCGGCGGTGGTGCAGTCGCTGGAGGGCACGGACGGCGGATCCCCGCTCTTCGCGGAACCCCCTCCGTTCGAGGGAGTCGACGCCAAGGGCGTGGATCCGGCCGTGGTCCTGGGGCAGCTGATCGCTGCCATCCACCGGACCGAGTGGCGAGTGGACCTGGTGGACGGGACGACCGTGTGGCCGATCTCCCCGGCACCGGGTGCGGAGGGCCCCGAGACGGACGACGACCCGTGGGCGACGGGACCGTGGGTGTCGGAACTCCCGTTCCTGGTACGGGACACGCTGGCCGGAGTACCCGACTCCGAAGTCCCCGGGGTCGTCGCCAGGTGGGTGCAGGCGGAGGAACTCCAGGGAGCGAGCGTCGAGAACACGCAGCCCCTGGCGGAGGAGCTCTTCCGTCTAGCACCCGGCCGGAACCGACCGGGTCCACGTCACCGGCCGCCCCCGCCGCTCCGGCGATCGTCAGCCGCGCCGACTGGGGCGCGGACGAGTCGCTCGTCACCGACCCGCCCTCCTACCTGGACAAGGTCGACGCGGTCTTCGTCCACCACACGGCCGGCACCAACGACTACGACTGCGCCGAGTCGCCGGCCGTCGTCCGGGCGATCCTCACGTACCACGTGGAGACCAACGGCTGGAGCGACCTCGGCTACAACTTCTTCGTCGACAAGTGCGGCACGGTCTTCGAGGGCCGCGCGGGCGGCGTCGACAAGCCCGTCCGCGGTGCCCACACGTACGGCTTCAACGGCTACTCGTCCGGCATCTCGCTCCTCGGCGACTACGAGAACGGCGGCACCCCGACCGCCGCGGCCCAGCAGGCGATCGCCGACCTCTCCGCCTGGAAGCTCGGCCTGCACGGCGTCGACCCGGAGGCGAAGGTGACGCTCACCGCCGCGGGCGACACCGGTGTCTACAGGACCGGTGAGCAGGCCACGCTGAACACCGTCTCCGGCCACCGCGACGGCTACGCCACGCTGTGCCCGGGCGCGACGCTCTACTCGGCACTGCCGGAGATCCGCCGCACGGCGGGCGCGTCGGTGTACGCTCACTGACCTTGCACGACCCGAACGGCTGTTCCTGTCCCTGGAGGCGGGGGCGGCCGTTTCGCACGGGTCGCCAACACAGCCTGTGGGGGGCACAGTTGAATACAGCACGACGGAACGCAGTGCGACGGAACGCAGTGCGACGGTCCAGACGTCTCGCGGCCACGTTGCTCGCCGCCGCGCTCACCGGCGGCGGCCTCACCCTCGCCGCCGCGCCCGCCGCGCACGCGGCGGCCTCCGACCTCGTGGCCAAGCTGCCGATCTCCTCGTTCTCGGCGCTGGCGGTCGACTCCGCGCACCAGCGCGTGTACGTCGCCGACAGCAACCTGGGCAGCTCCTACAACAGCGGACTCATCGCCGTCTACGACTTCTCCGGTGAGCGCGTCACCACCCTCACCACCCAGCGCCACATCTCCGGGCTCGCGCTGAACGCCGACGGCAGCATGCTCTACGCCGGTGGCCGCGACGGGGTCCTGCGGTACGACACCACCACCTACCAGCAGTTCAACACGCCGCTGTCGGGCACGGACACCTGCGGGCGCAGCCTGGCCTTCGCGGGCGGCACGGTGTACCACACCACGCCGTACGCGTACTCCACCTCGGAGTGCGACACGGCGCTCACGTACCTGGACTCCTACCACTCCGACAACACCTGGCAGCGCACCGGCTGGCAGGACCACGGCAGGCTCCAGCTGGAGGCGGGCCCCGGGGACCGGCTGCTGATGGGCCAGCCGCTGAACGCCAAGGCCGCCGACCCGTTCCTGGCGGTGTACGACGCGAGCGGAAGCACCCTGGTGCGCACCGCCGGCCGCCGCTTCGCCGACGCCGACGGCAAGGGCGCCCTGAACCTCAAGGACATGGCGTTCTCCCCGGACGGGGGCAAGGTCGCCGTCGCCGACGCCTCCGCCGGCACCCGGCTGCTGAACACCACCGATCTGTCCGACGCCGGCACCGGCTACCCGGCGCTGCCGTCCGGCGCCTCCGCCTCCGCCGTCGCCTTCAGCGGGGACGGGAAGTACCTGGCGCGCGGTGCCTCGGCCTCCGGTGCGACGCCCGACCTGCTGCTCTCGCCCGCCGACCCGGGGGACGCGACCGCGCCGCTGGAGTTCGCCTTCGAGGGCAGTCTCGACGGCGACCGGGTGGCGCCGCGCGGGCTGGAGTGGTCCGCCGACGGCTCCCGGTTGTTCGCGGTCACCACCAACACCGCCGGCAACCAGTACTGGCTGCACGTCATCCAGCCCCCGGCCGCCCAGTACGACAGCCGCTTCACCGGCGGGCTGGCCCACAGCCCGGCTCAGGCCGTGGCGGGCGAGGCGCTGGCGGTGCGCGGCAAGCTGGAGTTCGACGGCCCGGCCCCCGCCGAGCCGCCGAAGGTCACGGCGACCCGTACGGACGCGAACGGCACGCACGAGCTCGGCACCGCGACCGTCAAGGCGGACGGCACCTTCACCGTCCTCGACGAGCCGGACCTGGTCGGCGAGGCCACGTACACGGTGTCCTTCCTCGGTGACCTGACCCACCGTCCGGCCACCGACGTCACCCACACCGTGTCCGTCGGCAAGGCGGCCAGCTCGATCGCGCTCACCGCTCCGGCGGAGGCGTCGATGAGCACCGGCGTCCGCATCACCGGGACGTTCACCGCGCAGGGCAAGGCGCTGCCCGAGCGGGCCACGCTGAAGGTGGAGCGCACCGACCGGCTCGGCACCGGCACGCTGTCGTCGGTGACGGTCGCCGCCGACGGCACCTTCACCCTCGACGACATGCCGCGCACCCGGCGGGAGACGACCTACACGGTCAGCTGGCCCGGCGACGACCTGCACGAGGGGTCCACGGCATCGGCGACGGTCCACGTCACGCGCTGACCGCGCGGGAAACGGCGACGGGGCACCCCGGGCGTGCTGCCCGGGGTGCCCCGTCGGCGGTGCGGTGCGTGGCGCCCGGTCCGCGCGTCGCTGCGGGTGCGCGCGGACCGGGGCCGTCCTGGGAGAGCCCGGTGAGGGCTCAGCGGGACGCGAGCGCGCGCGGCTGCAGGGCCGCGGTGTGCGCGTCCATCCGTTCGGCGGCGAGGATCGCCACCGCCGTGTCGGCGCGCGAGGCGGCGACGACCAGGGCGCGGCCCGCGAGGGCGTGCGCACGCCGGTGCAGGGCCGTCGCGTTCGGCTCGCGGCCGGTGGTCGCCGACGCCCGGGCCGGCACCCGCCCTCCCCGCAGGCGGGTGACCTGCTCGGCTATCCGCTCGGCCGCGGCGTCCAGGTCGGCCGAGGGGGCCGCCGCACGCAGCTCGTCGGTGACGGCGAGCAGTGCGGCGAGGTGCCCCGCGAGCTGGATGTCCAGCTCCTCCTCGCGGGAGCGGTGGGGAAAGTCGTGGGGGGTGCCGGCCATCGTGCTGTGGACCGACTTGGAGCGGATCGGTTCGTACATGGATGGCCTCCTGGGTGCTGACAGGAAACCATCCTAGCTTAGATCTCGTCTAAAGTTGAGTCGTCCACAAAACTGCTTCAGGGCTGGCTGTAGCCGTCGAGGAAGCGGCCGATCCGGCCCACCGCGTCCCGCAGGTCGGTGACCGAGGGCAGGGTCACCACCCGGAAGTGGTCCGGTTCCGGCCAGTTGAAGCCGGTGCCCTGCACGACCATGATCTTCTCGCGGCGCAGCAGGTCGAGGACCATCCGCCGGTCGTCCTTGATCTTGAAGACCTCGGGGTCGAGGCGCGGGAAGAGGTACAGCGCCCCCTTCGGCTTCACGCAGCTCACGCCCGGGATCTGGGTCAGCAGTTCGTACGCCACGTCCCGCTGCTCGCGCAGCCGGCCGCCCGGCAGCACCAGGTCGTTGATCGTCTGGCGGCCGCTGAGCGCGGCGACCACGCCGTGCTGGCCCGGCATGTTCGCGCACAGGCGCATGTTCGCCAGGACCGTCAGGCCCTCGATGTAGGAGTCGGCGTGCGCGCGCGGCCCGGAGATCGACATCCAGCCCACCCGGTAGCCGGCCACCCGGTACGCCTTCGACATGCCGTTGAAGGTGAGGGTGAGCAGGTCGGGGGCGACGGAGGCGGTCGGGACGTGCTTCGCGTCGTCGTAGAGGATCTTGTCGTAGATCTCGTCCGAGCAGACCAGCAGGTTGTGGCGGCGGGCGATGTCCGTCAGGCCCTTGACGACCGCCTCGTCGTAGACCGCGCCGGTCGGGTTGTTCGGGTTGATGATGACGATCGCCTTGGTGCGGTCGGTGACCTTGCGCTCCACGTCGGCGAGGTCGGGCATCCAGTCGGACTGCTCGTCGCAGCGGTAGTGGACCGCCGTGCCGCCGGAGAGCGAGACCGCGGCCGTCCACAGGGGGTAGTCGGGCGCGGGCACCAGCACCTCGTCCCCGTCGTCCAGCAGCCCCTGCATCGCCATCACGATCAGCTCGGAGACGCCGTTGCCGATGAAGACGTGCTCGACGTCGGTCTCGATGCCGAGGGTCTGGTTGTGCATGACCACGGCCCGGCGCGCGGCCAGCAGGCCCTTCGCGTCGCCGTAGCCGTGGGCCGTCGAGACGTTGCGGAGGATGTCCTCCAGGATCTCGGGCGGGCACTCGAAGCCGAAGGCGGCCGGGTTGCCGGTGTTCAGCTTGAGGATGCGGTGACCGGCCGCTTCCAGCCGCATCGCCTCCTCGAGCACCGGGCCCCGGATCTCGTAACAGACGTTGGCGAGCTTGGTCGACTGGATCACCTGCATGCTGGGAGCTTAAAGCTGGGCAGGGTCGTTCGTGCCGTGTTTTCCGCCACGTGAGACGCGGCGGTTCGGGTGGTTATGTCCGCCCGCTGTCCCCGGGTCCTCCGGGTCCCTGGAATGCGCCGCCATGTCCAGGCCACCTCGGTACGCCGACGGGGGGCACGACGCGCGGGAGCCCCGGGACCCGCCGAACGTGTACCTCCCGCAGACCGCCCCCTCCCCGGCGTACGACGGGTACGCCGACCCGGCGACCGCCCACGGCTGGCAGAACGCGTACGACGAGACGCGCGAGCTGCCGCCGATCGCGGCGGAGGCCGCGACGGGCGGGGGAGCGGGGCGTGCGTCCGGCCGGTCCGGCGCCGACGGCTCCGGCCGCGGCGGCTCGGGCCGGCGCGCCCACCGTAAGGCCGGCCCCCGGCGCGTGCTCCGGGTGGCGATGGCCGCGGGGGCGATGGGCGCGGTGTCGGCGGCGGCGCTGATCGCCGGGTTCGCCTTCTCGGGCTCGCCGTCCGGCGGCGCCGGGAACGAGGACGCCCGTACGGGACCGGTGGCGGGGGAGCCCGGGACGTCCGCGGAACCGGACGCGTCCCCCTCCGGGAGCCCGGCCGCCCCCGGCGGCCCGCCGGACGGCCGGGCCTCCCCGAGCGCGAGCACGAGCGCGTCCGACGGTGACCGGAAGGCCGGCGGCGCGCCGCCGGCTCCGCCGCCCGACACCTCCACCGCGCCCGCCGTCCCCACCGCCGATGCCCCTCCGGCGCCGTCCCCCTCCGCCACCGCTTCCGGCGGCCCGGGCGACGGTGACGGTCGTCCGGGCCGGGGGTGAAGACCGGCGCGGCCCGACCGGGGAGGGAGGGCCGGTCGGGCGGACGCGGGTTCGCGGCGGGGCCGTCGGCCGGTGTCTTCATGACCTTCGCACCGAGCCTCCCCACGTCGGTCCCCGCCGCCTCCACGGGAGTGGGCGACCCTGATGCGGGTGTCGCCGCGGCCGGCCGGGGCGCGGGCCGTGTGCCGTCCCGGGAACCACCGGCCGGAAACACCTCCTTGTCCCCCGCCGCCCGCGCGATGACAATGAACATGACAATCCTATGGGTGGCCGGAGGATTCCCGGACGCGTGCGTCCCCGGTCGCCCGACGTCGCAATGAGGGGACCCCCACATGAGAAAACCTCTCGTCGTCGCGCTGTGCGCCCTGGCGATGGCCGTGGCCGGCGCGGCTCCCGCGGTCGCCGCCGCGCCTTCCTCCACGGGCGCGGACACGACCGCGGATGCGGGCCCGACCACGGTGATGGACGTCGTCGACGGCGTGGTCGGCACCGCGGCGGACACCCTGTCCGGCCTCACCGCGCCGAAGGCCGGCGCGGTCGGCTTCGCCGGCACCGTCTCGCTCAGCAACTGCTCCGGTTCCGTCGTCCGCATGCCCGACTCGGCGGCCGACGACCCGGCGCTCGTGCTCACCAACGGCCACTGCCTGGAGAGCGGCTTCCCCGCGCCCGGCCAGGTCCTCGTGGACCGGGCGTCCAGCCGCTCCTTCGGGCTGCTGAACCCCTCCGGCGCCAGGGTCGCCACCCTGCGCGCCGACCGGCTCCTGTACGCGACCATGACCGACACGGACGCGGCGATCTACCGGCTGAACACCACGTACGCGCGGATCAAGAGCGCGTACGGCATCGACGCGCTGACCCTGTCCGACACCCGCCCGCAGGCCGGAACCGCCATCAGCGTGGTCTCCGGCTACTGGAAGCGGATCTACAACTGCTCCGTCGACGGGTTCGTGTACCGGATGAAGGAGGGCGACTGGACCTGGAAGGACTCGGTCCGTTACACCCCCGAGTGCGACACCATCGGCGGCACCTCCGGCTCGCCGGTCGTCGACGGCGCCACGGGCGAGGTGGTCGCCGTCAACAACACCGGCAACGAGGACGGCGAGCGCTGCACGGTCAACAACCCGTGCGAGGTCGACCGGAACGGCACCGTGACGGTCCGTCAGGGCATCAACTACGCCCAGCAGACTTACCTGTTCCCCGCCTGCTTCGGCGCGGACAACAGGCTCGAGCTGAACGCGAGCGGTTGCGCCGTCCCCAAGCCGTGACGACGGACGGGCGGGCGGTCACCGGGGAGTCCGGCGGACCGCCCGTCCCGCCAGTACGTCCGTGCGCCGCCCGTCCTCGATCACGAACCGCCCGTCGACCAGCACGTACGGGATGCCCGTCGGGAGCGCCCGGGGCCGTTCGAAGGTCGACCCCGCGGCCACCGTCCTGGGGTCGAACAGCACCAGGTCGGCCTTGTACCCCTCGCGGACCAGCCCCCGGTCCGGCAGCCGCAGCCGGGCGGCGGGCCGCGAGGTCAGGTGCGCCACGCACTCCTCCAGCGACAGCACCCCCGCCTCCCGGACGTAGTGCCCGAGGTAGTGCGGGAACGTGCCGTACGCGCGCGGGTGCGGCTTGGCGCCCTGGAGGATGCCGTCCGAGCCGCCCGTGTGCACCCGGTGCCGCATGATCGCCCGCACGTTCTCCTCGTGGCCGACGTGCTGGAGGATCGTCGGGGCGAGCCGGTCCTTCAGCAGCAGCTCCCGGGCGACGCCCCAGGGCGACTCGCCGCGCGCCCGCGCCGACTCCAGGACCGTACGGCCCACGTACTCGCCCAGCGCGGGATCGCCGACGCCCGAGATCTCGATGGTCTCCCACTCCACGGGCACCCCGTGGCAGCCGTCCGAGCCGATGGCCTCCAGGTGGTGCCGGATCCGCTCGGCGGTCCCCTCGTCCGCGAGCCGCCGCAGGGTCTCCTCGGGCCCGCCCTCGCTCGCCCAGCTCGGCAGCAGCGCCACCAGCGTGGTGCAGCCGGGGGTGTAGGGATAGGTGTCGAGGCTGATGTCGGCGCCGGTGTCCAGCGCCTCGTCCAGCAGCGCCAGCAGTTCGGGCGCCCGACCCCTGTTCACCCCGAAGTTCATCGTCGCGTGCGCCAGGTGCAGCGCGCACCCGGCCTCCCGGGTGAGCGCCACCATCTCCGCGTACGCCTCCAGGGCGCCCGCGCCGTAGGAGCGGTGGTGCGGGCAGTAGTAGCCGCCGTACTCGGCCACCACCCGGCACAGTTCGGTGAGTTCGGCCTGCGGGGCGTACATGCCGGGCGTGTACGTCAGCCCCGACGACATGCCGACCGCGCCCTGCTCCAGGCCCTCCGCGACCAGCCGCCGCATCCGGTCCAGCTCGTCCGGCGTGGCCTCGCGGTCCTCCCAGCCGACGGCGAGCGCGCGGACCGTGCCCTGCGGGATCAGGTAGGCCGCGTTGACCGCGATGCCCCGGTCGAGCCGGTCCAGGTACTCGCCCACCGACCGCCAGTCGAAGTCGACGTCGTCGCCCGCACCGTTCCAGCCGGCGATCGCCCGGCGCACCTCGCCGAGCGTGCGGTCGTCGACCGGCGCGTACGACAGGCCGTCCTGGCCCAGGACCTCCAGCGTGACGCCCTGCGCGGCCTTGGCGGCGTGGTCGGGGTCGCGCAGCAGGGCGAGGTCGCTGTGGGCGTGCATGTCGATGAACCCGGGGGCCAGGACCAGTCCCTCGGCGTCCAGCTCGCGGCGGGCCTTCGGGCGCTGGCAGCCCGCTGCGGCCGCCTCCTTCACGATGGAGACGATCCGGCCGCCGTCCACGACCACGTCCGCGCGGTACGCGTCGTCGCCGGAGCCGTCCACGACGTCCGCGTCCCGGATGACGAGCTCTTCCATGTGCCGCCTCCTAGAAGAACGTACGGATGTAGTCGACCACCGTGCCGTCCGCCTCCGCCACGGGGATGAGCACCCACTTGTCGAAGGACGTGCAGGGGTGGGACAGCCCGAGCCCCACCCAGTCGCCGACCTCCAGGTCGGCCTCCCCGGTGGTGCGCAGCCAGGCGTGCTGGTCGGACAGGGCGGTCACCGAGATCCCGGTGGCCGGGCGCTCGGCACCGTCCCGGCGGACCACCTGGGCGAACGGCAGGTCGAGGTCGTGGGCGGCGTCGCGCTTGCCGGCGTTGACGAAGGCCTGGTCGGCGGAGGGGCGCGACACCACCTGGGTCCACAGGCGGAACGCCGGTTCCAGCGCGCCCTCCTCCGGCACCCGGTTGAAGGGGGTCAGCCTGCGGTAGTGGCCGTCGTCGTGCGAGACGTACGCGCCCGAGCGCAGCAGCTTCAGGACCGGCGCGGAGAGTTCGGGGATCCCGGCGAAGACGTCGGCCACCGCGTCGAACCAGGCGCTGCCGCCCGCGCTCACCACGATCTCGTCCAGTCCCGCGAACCGGCCCGCCTCGTCGAAGCCGGCCGCCAGGGACACCAGCCGCCGCAGCCAGGCGCGCACCCGCTCCGGATCCGCCTGCGGGACCTCGCCCTCGTACCCGGCGACCCCGACCAGCCGCAGCCCGCGCGCACCCGCCACCGCGTCGGCGACGGCGGCGCACTCCGCCTCGGTCCGCACGCCCGTGCGGGCGCCCTCCCCGGCGGCCAGCTCCACGACCACGTCCACCGGGCGGGAGGACCCGGCCCCGGTCCCGGTCAGCGCCGCGTCCATCAGCTCGACCCCGCGCACGGAGTCGACGTAGCAGACGAAGCGGAAGTCCGGGTCGGCGTCCTGCTCGGCGGCGATCCAGCGCAGGGCCGCCGCGTCCACCAGCTCGTTGGCGAGGAAGACCCGCCGGACCCCGAACGCCCGCGCCACCCGCACCTGGTGCGGAACGGCGAGCGTGATGCCCCAGGCCCCGTGCTCGATCTGGCGGTGGAAGAGCTGCGGGGCCATGGAGGTCTTGCCGTGCGGGGCGAAGGCGAGCCCGTGCCGGGCGGCGTAGGTCTCCATCAGCCCCAGGTTGTGCTCCAGGCGCTCGGCGGAGAGCGCGAGCACGGGGGTGGTGAAGCCGTCGGTGAAGAGGTTGCGGCGCTGGGCGGCCAGCTCGCCGACGGTCAGCCCCTCGGCGTCCGGCGGGAGACCCTTGAAGCGGTGGTCGACACGTTCCGCGGTGAGTCGCGCGAGAGTGTCGGAGCCGGGGTCGAGGACCATCAGAGCCTCCCTGATCAGGCGTGTTGCATGCACTGCAACACTCGTTGCGTATATCGCTCACCGCTGTCTAACATCTCGGCCACGCGGGGTCAACGGACACCGCGCCCCCGTCCCCGACCAGGAGCCACGTCATCGTGACCGCCACCGGATCCCGCACCGCCCCCGGCGTCGTGGACGTCGTCGCGCTCGGCGAGTCCATGGTGACGTTCCTGCCCTCCCGGCCGGGCCGCCTCGCCGACGTCCCCTCCTTCGACCGCGGCATCGGCGGTGCGGAGTCCAACACCGCGTGCGTGCTGGCGGCGGCCGGCCACGCGGTGCGCTGGGTCAGCAGGGTCGGCGCCGACGGCTTCGGCGACCACCTCGTCGAGGCGATCGGCGGCCACGGCGTCGACGTGTCGTACGTCCGCCGCGACCCCGACCGGCCCACCGGCGTCTACTTCCGCACGGCCGGCGACCGGGCCACCGACGCCCACGAGGTCGCCTACTACCGGGCGGGCTCCGCGGCCTCCGCGATGACCACGGCCGACGTCGACCTGGAGGCGGTGCGCGCCGGACGCGTCCTGCACCTGTCCGGCATCACGGCGGCCCTCTCCGAGGGCTGCCTGGACCTGATGCGGGAACTCACCGCGCCCCGCCCCGGCCGCCCGCTCGTCTCCTTCGACGTCAACCACCGTCCGGGCCTGTGGCGCGACCCCCGTGGTCCCGAGGTGCTGCTGGAACTGGCGCGCGGCGCGGACATCGTCTTCGTCGGCGACGACGAGGCCCGCGCGGCGTGGGGGCTGCACGGCGCCCGCAGGGTGCGGGAGGCGCTGCCCGAACCGGAGATCGTGGTCGTCAAGCAGGGCAGGGGCGGCGCGGTCGCCTTCGACAGGGACACCGACGGCCTCCCGTGCGAGGACGCCACCGGCACCGCGACCTTCGTCCCCGCCCTGCGCGTCGACGTCGTCGCCGCGGTCGGCGCGGGCGACGCCTTCGCCGCCGGGTTCCTCTCCGCCACCCTGCGCGGACTGCCCGTGCGCGACCGCCTGCGCCACGGCCACCTCATGGCCGCCGCCGCGCTCACCGTGCCCGGCGACCTCGCCGAGCCCCCCGCCCGCGAGCTGGCCGACCGGCTGGCCGCCCTGGACGACACCGCGTGGGGGAGACTGCGTCTCGGCCCCGGTTGGACAGCCGCGACCGACACCGCGGACCGGGCCGAGGAGGAGGTACGCACCCCATGAGCCAGACCGTCGACCGCGCCCTGAGCATCCTGCCGCTGCTCGCCGAGGGCCCCGCCGACCTCGGGCAGGTCGCCGACCGCCTCGGCGTGCACAAGTCCACCGCCCTGCGCCTGCTCCGCACCCTCCACGAGCACGGCCTGGTCTACCGCCAGTCCGACCAGCGCTACCGGCTCGGCGCCCGCCTCTTCGCCCTCGCCCAGGAGGCGATGGAGAACCTCGACGTCCGCGAGATCGCCCACTCCCACCTGGTGCGCCTCAACGAGCAGTGCGGGCACACCGTCCACCTCGCCGTGTACGAGGAGAACGAGGTCCTCTACATCGACAAGGTGGAGAGCCGCTACCCGGTGCGCATGTACTCGCGGATCGGCAAGCCCGTCGCCATCACCGTCGCCGCCGTCGCCAAGCTGCTCCTGGCCGACCTGCCCGAACACGAGCGCCGCGCCCTCGCGGAGAAGCTCGACTACCCCATGTACACGTCCCGTTCGACCCCGGGCCCGGCCGCGTTCCTGCGCGAGCTGGAGAAGGTGCGCGAACAGGGCTGGGCCACCGACCTCGGCGGCCACGAGGAGTCCATCAACTGCGTCGCGGCCCCCGTCCGGGGCGCCGACGGCCGGGTGGTCGCCGCGATGTCGGTCTCCGCGCCGAACGTCGTCGTCACCGCCGACGAACTCCTCACCCTGCTCCCGCTGGTGCGCCGCACGGCGGACGCGATCAGCGGCGAGTACTCCGGCAGAACCCCGGCAGAACTCCAGTAAGGACACCCCCCCGCATGACCGAGAAGACCGAGAAGTCCGAGAAGATCGCGCTCACCCCGAAGACCCACACCACCCCGCCCGCGAAGTTCTCGCACGGGGTGCGCAAGGGCAACATCCTCCAGGTCGCCGGTCAGGTCGGTTTCCTCCCGGCGGAGGAGGGAAAGCCCCCGACGCCCGCCGGCCCCACCCTGCGCGAGCAGACCCTCCAGACCCTCGCCAACGTCAAGGCGATCCTCGAGGAGGGCGGCGCGGGCTGGGACGACGTGATGATGATCCGCGTCTACCTCACCGACGTCGGCCACTTCGCCGAGATGAACGAGATCTACAACGACTACTTCGAGGAGCAGGGCCTCACCCAGCCGCCCGCCGCCCGCACGACCGTCTACGTCGGTCTGCCCGCCGGCCTCCTCATCGAGATCGACGCGCTGGCCGTCCTGGGCTGACGCGCGCCCGGTAACCGAACCCCCCGCACCCGTCCGGCACGGCGCCCTCGCGCCGTGCCGCGGTCCCCCCTGCCCGAAAGCCTCATGCCCTTACCCAGAGGACGTCCGAAATGCCCCACCCGTCCCTCCCGCTCGCCGCCTCCGCGCCGGCGGAGACACCCCCGCACACCGGTGGACTGCTCCTCCTCGTCGACGGCACGGCCGGTCTGCTGACCGTCGCCGCCCTCGGCATCGCGCTCCTCCTCTTCCTGATCATCAAGGTCCGGCTCCAGCCCTTCGTCGCCCTGCTCGGCGTCTCCATAGCCGTCGGCCTGCTGGCGGGGCTGTCGGTCACCGAACTCTTCGGCACGGTCCAGCGCTCGGACGCGGTGTCCACCATCGAGTCGGGCATGGGCGGCATCCTCGGCCATGTCGCGATCATCATCGGCCTGGGCACCATGCTCGGCGCGATCCTCGAAGTCAGCGGGGGAGCCGAGGTGCTGGCGGGCCGGCTGCTCGGCCTGTTCGGCGAGAGGCGGGCGCCGCTCGCCATGGGCCTCACCGGCCTGATCTTCGGCATCCCGGTCTTCTTCGACGTCGGCATCTTCGTCCTCGCGCCGATCGTCTACGCCGCCGCCAAGCGCTCCGGCAGGTCGGTCCTGCTGTACTGCCTGCCGCTGCTCGCCGGCCTCTCGGTCACCCACGCCTTCCTGCCCCCGCACCCCGGCCCGGTGGCCGCCGCCGGGCTGCTCCGGGTCGACCTCGGCTGGGTCATCCTCATGGGCGTCGTCTGCGGCATCCCGGCCGTCGTGGCCGCGTGGGCCTACTCCGCCTGGATCGGCAGGCGGATCTTCGTCGCCGTACCGCAGGACATGGTCGAGGCGGCCGAGGAGGCCAGGCGGGCCGTCGTGGACGAGCAGCGCGCGTCCGGCGTCGAGCCGCGCGAGGCGCCGGTGCCGCTCGGCACGGTCCTCGGCATCATCGGCACGCCGCTGATCCTGATCCTCGCCGCGACCTTCTCCTCGATCGCCCTGGACCCCTCCACCCTCCGCTCGGTCGTCGAGTTCTTCGGCCACCCCTTCGTGGCCCTCACCCTCGCCCTGTTCCTCGCGTACTACCTGCTGGGCATCCGGCGCGGCTGGTCCCGCAAGTCCCTGGAGACCGTCTCCACGTCCTCGCTGAAGCCGGTCGGCAACATCCTGCTGGTGGTCGGCGCCGGCGGGGTCTTCGGCGCCGTCCTCAAGGCCAGCGGCGTCGCCCAGGCCCTCTCGGACACCTTCAACGACGTCGGCCTGCCGGTGATCGTCCTCTCCTACCTGATCTCCGTGGTGCTGCGGGTCGCCCAGGGCTCGGCGACCGTGGCGATCGTGACCACGGCGGGCATCGTCGCCCCGCTGCTGGCCGAGGGGGACCACTCCCAGGCGTTCGTCGCGCTCGTCATCATGGCCATCTCGGCCGGCTCGATCTTCGCCTCGCACGTCAACGACGGCGGGTTCTGGATGGTCGCCAAGTACTTCGGCATCAGCGAGCGGGACACGCTGAAGACCTGGACGGTGCTGGAGAGCGTGCTGTCGGTGGCCGGATTCGTGGTCGCGGCGGCGCTCAGCCTGGTCGTGTGAGCCGCGGTGCGCGTGTAGGCGTCTGATAACGAAAGAGGGGCTGGCTGGGCCCGGCACAGGTTTGTCGACCATACTGCCCTGCTGTGGAGCAGCAGCGCATAGGTTCGAGCAGCCAGCCCCTGGAAGGCGCCGGGTTCGACCCGGCTTTCGTTCCCGGGCTCACCGCACCCGTGTCCGGCCGGAAGGAGGACGCCGAGGCGAAGGAGCCGGTGGAGCCGGAGAAGGCGGAGGACACCGCCCCGGAGCCGGAGGACGCGGCGCCCGGGACGGAGGAGGCCGGGGAGGGGACCGCCCCCGAGGAGGAGGCGGCCCCCGACGGCCCCGTCTTCGAGGCGTCCGACCGGCGGGCCAGGATCGTCGCCGACCACAGCGGCGTACGCCTGCGCCTGGACGACCAGGAGTGCGAGTTCCGCTGGGACGAGGTCGGCGCGGTGGAGACGGAGACCGCCCGCTTCGGCAAGCGGTGGACGGTCACCGTCCACACCCCGGACCGCCGTTGGTACCCCCTCGAGATCGAGGCGCCGTCCCGGAGCCGGTTCGCGGAGTGGGACGCCGGGCTGGACGCGGTCCTGGACGCGTACTTCGACGAGGACGGCGACAAGTCCGCGGAGGAGAAGGCGGAGACGGAGGAGAAGGCGGAGACGGAGGCCGAGAAGGTCACCGCCGCCGACGCCGAGTAGCACGTCCCCGGCGGCTCAGCCGCAGTACTGCGCCTCCTTGCCGATGGAGCGGTACATGCAGTCCGCGTTCTCCAGGAGTTGGAGCACCGCGTCGCGGTTGCGGGAGGTCTCCCGCTCGATGACCTCGTCGGGCGGGTAGAAACCGCCGCTCAGGGCGGACCTCGGGTACATCTCGAAGGTGTACCCGAAGATCCTGTGGGCGCCCCACAGGTAGTCGTCGATCGACCCGTCCGTGATGTACAGGTCGCTGGACTGCTGGGGCGTGTAGCCGTTGCTCGCGGCCATCTTCTGCCCGACCGCCTTGAACGCGGCGTTGTCGTCGGCCGTCATCCCGGTGGTGGTGTCGGAGTAGGTGTAGCCGAACGGCCACAGCACCAGCTCGCTGTACGTGTGGAAGTCGATGCCGGCCTTGATCTGCTGCTTCCCGCCGACGACCCGGCTGCGCACGAAGTCGGCGACGACCTTCACCTCGGGCGCGGACTCCGGGGCGGAACCCCGGTAGGTCTCGGAGGACTTGGAGCCCGAGGAGCCGCCGCAGCAGCCCCAGCGGTGGTCCCAGTTGCGGTTGAGGTCGGTGCCGACGTAGGACGAACCGGAGTTGGGCTGGCGGTTCTTGCGCCAGGAACGGTAGGAGCCGGTGGCGATGTCGTACTCGCCGCCGTCGGGATTGAGGTCGGGGACGATCCAGATCTCCCGCCCGTCGACCATGTCCGTGATCCGGGGGTCGTCGCCGTACCCCGCGCCGAGTTCGCGCAGCAGGTACAGGGCCATCTCCACGGTCAGGTGCTCGCGGGCGTGCTGGTGGTGGGTGAACAGGACCTCCGGCTCGTCCTCGTCCGCGGCCACGTTGTCGCTGATCTTGACGGCGACGATGTCCCGGCCCTGGTAGGACTTCCCGATCACCCGCCTGCTCATGATGCCCGGGTACGCCGCCAGCCGCTGCTCGATCTCCGCGTTCATCTCGGCGTGGTTGTGGTAGCGGGAGTCGGCCGAGGGGAAGTCGTACAGGCGCGGTCCGTCGGCGGCGGACGAGCGGTCCGGTGCCGCGCCCAGCGGCGTGACCTCGTAGCCCTGCCGGCGCAGCGCACGGATCTGGTCCGCGCGCCCGGAGACGACGACGGTCTCCTCGTCGGCCTCGTCCACGGTGACCCCGGACCGCTGGATCGCCGTACGGGTCACGGGGGTCGTGTGCCGGTGGATCTCGTACTGGCGGATGTCGTCGGCGGAGGGCGCGGCCCGTTCCGCGCTGTCGGCGGTGGCGTCGGTCACCGTCGCGGAGAGGGGCGCGGCGAGCGCGAGGGAGAGGAGCGCGGCGAGCGCGGCGGACCGCCTGCCGCGGGTGCGGAGTCGCATGAAGTCTCCTTGTGGGAGGTGGGGTTGTTCAGTGCGACGTGCGTGGTGCGGTGCCGTCATCGTCGGGACATGACATGATCAGGTCAAGCGATGGTTCTCGCCGACCGCTCGTCCAGGTACATCCCGTGAAGATCCCCGCACGCCCTCTTGCCCGCCCGGCACCCGTCCGCTTTCTTGACCCCATGGCGGACACCACGGGAAACACCCAGGACACCGGAGCAGCGCACGAGCCCGGCCCCCGGCCGCGCAAGTCCAGTTGGAAGTACATCGGCCCCGGCATCGTCGTCGCCGCGACCGGCGTCGGCGCCGGCGACCTCGTCGCCACGCTCATCGCGGGCAGCAACTTCGGCTACACCCTCCTGTGGGCCGCCGTCATCGGCTGCCTGGTCAAGATCTCCCTCGCCGAGGCGGCCGGCCGCTGGCACCTGTCCACCGGCCGCACCCTGTTCGACGGCTGGGCCAGCCTCGGCCGCTGGACCACCTGGTTCTTCGCGGTCTACGTGGTGATCTGGGGCTTCTCCTACGGCGCGGCTGCCATGTCGTCCAGCGCGCTGCCGCTCCAGGCCCTCTTCCCGGACGTGATGGACCTCGAGTGGTGGGGCGTGGCCTGCGGCGTGGTCGGCCTGGTCTTCGTCTGGTTCAACAAGTACGCCGTCTTCGAGAAGGTCATGACGGTGCTGGTCGGCGTCATGTTCGTGGTGACGGTCTACCTGGCGATCGTGGTCACCCCGAACCTGGGCGACGCCTTCGCCGGTCTCCTCCCGGTCCTGCCCGACGAGGAGGACTCCGTCCTCAACACCCTCGGCCTGATCGGCGGCGTCGGCGGCACGATCACGCTGGCCGCGTACGGCTACTGGGTCAACGCCAAGGGGTGGACGGACGCCGGCTGGATGAAGGTCATGCGGCTGGACAACCGGGTCGCGTACATCACGACCGGCGTCTTCGTCGTCGCCATGCTCATCGTCGGCGCGGAGCTGCTGCACGCGGCGGACATCGCCCTCTCCGGCGGCGGCAAGGGCCTGGTGCAGCTCGGTGACATCCTGGCGGACGAGTACGGCACGGCCACGGCGAAGTTCTTCCTCATCGGCTTCTTCGCCACGTCCTTCACCTCGCTCATCGGCGTCTGGCACGGCGTCAGCCTGATGTTCGCCGACTTCGTGGCCCGGCTGCGGGACCGCACGGGGACGAAGGGCGAGGAGATCGCCTCGGGCCGGCGCGAACGCTCCTGGCCCTTCCGCGCCTACCTGCTGTGGCTGACCTTCCCGCCCGTCGTCCTGCTCTTCCAGGGCGAGCCCTTCCGCCTGGTCATCGTCTACGGCGTCCTGGGCGCGGCCTTCATGCCCTTCCTCGCCCTCACCCTGATCTGGCTCCTCAACTCCTCCCGCACACCGAGCGAATGGCGCAGCGGGCCGCTGAGCAACGCGATGCTCGCGATCGCCGGCCTGCTGTTCCTGGTGCTCGGCGTGAAGGAGATCTGGGACCAGCCGTGGGCGGACTTCCTCTGACACCCGCTCAGTCCGTGCGGCGGCAGGCCGCCGGGCGCTCGGCGACCACCGCGTGCAGCGAGGGCCCCGGCCCGTACCCGGTGGCGTCCCGCGGCGCGGCCGCGTCGGTGTCCGCGTCCGGCACGGGCGCGGCCCACGCGCCGCGCGGACGCGGCCTCCTGCGCGAACCGCCTGCGCAACCCGGGCTCCGACGCCGGCTCGGAGCGGACGAGTTCCACGGCGACGGTGCGGCCACCGGCCGAGCGGGCCAGATGGACCCCGCCCTGCCGCCCGCACCGAGACGGGCGAGGAGCCGGCAGGAGCCGGTGGTGACGGGGCGTCGGGTCCCGGCTCATCCACGGGCCGATCCCCGCGCAGTCGTCGCGCGAGAAGGCCGCCGGTGCCGTATCGGTGACTTCCGCATCCCGCTCGTGACCAGCGGGCCCCGGCCGGGGCGCCGGGCCCGGGCCGGTGTCCGTCCCACCGCCGTCCGGGAACGCGGCGAACGCCCGGCCCGCGTGGCCGAGCCACGACCGGGCGCTGGTCCCGTTCTTCCGGTCGGCGGCTCGCGACGGACACGCCGCGCTGGCCCGGATCAGCCGAGGGGCCGCGCCCCTCGCTCACGGCAGCGCCGCTCGGGACGGCCTACCGCATCGTGTCCCACTCCGGGCTGAGCGCGATCCCCCTCAGCTCCTCCATGGTCAGCGCGGGGGTGTCGCGGGTCGGTTCGGCGTGCGCGGCACCGTTGTTGAAGGCGCTGATCACGACGCGGAAGCCGTCGTCACCGGGGCGCAGGGTGTCGACGGTCCACATCACGACCCCCGCGACACGGTCGTCACCGTTCCCCTTCCGGGTGGCGACGCGCGTGCCGTCGGGGAGGGTCTCGCCGGAGCCGTAGAGCTGGTCGGCGACATCGGCCATGCCGTGCTGGACGTTGATCTGGACCAGGCTCCTGCCCTCGCCGTCGTCGACGACGACGTAGGCGTAATCCCCCTCCTGACCGCCCTTCCCGACCACCTCCACGTCCTCGGGCAGCAGCCCGGCGAGCGTCTCGCCGACCGACTCGCCCGACGCCCGCGGCGGGGCGCTCGGCGTCGCGGACGGCATGGGGGGCTCCGGCACCGCGTCCACGACCGCGCGCCACACCCCGGCCGTGACGACCTCCTTCAACTGCTCCGGGGACAGCGGCGGCTCCGGGCGGCTGACGGCGGCGTCCTTCTCCGCCGGGGCGTTCCACTCGCTCAGGGAGACGTGCCGGCCCTCGGGCGTGACCAGCTCCGCGGCCCACCACCTGGTGTCCACCCGCCGGTCCGGGTACTCGTACCCCTGGAAGAGCATGAGCACCGAGCCGTCCGGCAGCCGGCTGGTCGTGCAGCTGTCGTGCGGGACGAACACCTCGTCCGGGCACCGCGTCACCTGCCGGGCCTCCTGGCTGCCCGGTTCGACCCGGCCCAGGCTCAGCCCGATGGCCGCGGCGCCCTTCCCGTCGTCGTACACGAGACGGGCGGACGGGGGCAGCTCGTCCTCCGTCCCCCGCGCCTCCTCCTGGCTGAACTCGCCCTCGGGGAGCAGCTCCTTGAGCGCGCGGAGGATCTCGTCCCCCGTGTACTCCCGGGCCGCGGGGCCGGGCGACGCGGAGGCCGCCGGGGCCGCGGAGTGCGCCGCGGCCGGGAGCCGGGAGCCGGGGGCGTCGCCGGGGGCCACGAACAGCGCCCCGCCCACGCCCACCGCCGCGATGCCGGCCACGCCCCCGAGCACGGCGGCCCGGCGCCGCAGCCTCAGCCGCCGGCCACGGGCCCGGCCGGCGTCGGCCAGTGCGGTCCGGTCGGTGTCGAAGCCGCCGCCGGTCGCGCGCAGGGCGGCGGCGAGCCGCCCCTCGAAGGCGTCGTCGTACTGCTCTCCGTGCTGGTCTTCGGGCATGGCGAACCACCGCTTCCGCGAATCTGGGACGTTGTGGGGTGAAGGCCGGGGGCGGGACCTCCGCCGTCAGGGTCTGGCGTACTCCGCGAGGTCCCCGCCCAGCAGCTCCCGCAGCCTGCCGAGGGCCCGGACACTCCGGGTCCGCACGGCCGCCGAGCTGACGTCGAGCACGTCGGCGGTCTGCTCGACCGAGCGGTCCTCCCAGTACCGCAGGACGACGACGGCCCGGTCCTTGGCGGGCAGCCGGGCCAGCGCGGCCAGCAGGGTCAGCCGCAGGGGCGCGTCGCCGTCGGCGGCACCGGGCAGGTCGGGGAACGCGTCCGTCGTCCGTTCACCGCTGCTGCGGCGCCGCTGGTGGGCGAGGAAGGTGCGGGTGAGGACGGTCTGCGCGTAAGCGGCGGGGTTCTGGGCCCGGGACACCCGCCCCCAGCGCACGTACAGCCGCCCCAGGGTCTCCTGCACGAGGTCCTCGGCCAGGTGGGTGTCGCCGGCGGTGAGCAGGCAGGCGGACCGGTAGAGATGCCCGGCCCGCGCCGTCGCGAACTCGGCGTACTCGTCCGCCCGGCCCTGTCTCATGGATGTGCCCCCGTGCTCGTCCCGCCCTGCCTTCACCTCATTGATGCGGTGGGCCCGGGGAAATGTTTCACACGAGACGCCCCCGCCCCCGTCCCCGCCACGTGACGCGGCGGGGACGGGGGCGGGGGAGGGAAGGGGCCGGGTCCGGCCGGGGTTCCGGTTACGGCAGTGCGTGGACGTGCGGGCCGACCGCGTTGGACCAGGCGTTGCCCGCCGTCGCGTCCCAGTTGGTGGACCAGGTCATCGCGCCGCGCAGGCTCGGGTAGGTCTTCGACGGCTTGAAGGTGCCGCAGTTGGTGCCCCGGGTCAGGCAGTCCAGGGCGTTGTTCACCACGGTCGGGGAGACGTAGCCGCTGCCCGCGCCGCGGGTCGAGGCCGGCAGGCCCAGGCCGACCTGGGACGGGTCGAGGCCGCCCTCGAGCTGGATGCAGGCCAGGGCGGTCAGGAAGTCCACCGAGCCCTGGCTGTAGACCTTGCCGTCGCAGCCCAGCATCGAACCGCTGTTGTAGTACTGCATGTTGACGACCGTGAGGATGTCCTTCACGTTCAGCGCCGTCCTGAAGTACGAGTTGGACGTCGACTGCATGTCGATGGTCTGCGGGGCCATGGTCAGGATCATCGACGGGCCCGCCTTCGCGGACAGCGCCCGCAGCGCCTGCGTCATGTAGGTCGCGTTGAGGCCGTTCTCCAGGTCGATGTCGACGCCGTCGAAGCCGTACTCCTGCATCAGGGCGTACACCGAGTTCGCGAAGGCCGTCGCCGAGGCGGCGTCGTTCACCGCCACGGTGCCCTTCTCGCCGCCGACCGAGATGATGACCTTCTTCCCGGCCGCCTGCTTGGCCCGGACGTCGGCCTTGAACCGGTCGACGGTGTAGCCGTTCAGCCCGGCGGTGTCCAGGTTGAAGGTGACCGCCCCGGGCGTGCTCGTGGCGTCCGCGAAGGCGACCGCGATGATGTCGTACTGGGCGGGCACGTCGGAGATCCTCTGCACCGTCGCGCCGTTGTCGAAGTTCTGCCAGTAGCCGGTCACGGCGTGCCTGGGCAGGTCACCGCTCCCGCCGCCGTCGTCCTTCTGCTTCGTGCGGGCCGTCACCGCCGCCGACTTCGGCGACTCGCCCGCCGCGTTGGTCGCGGCGACCTGGAAGGAGTACGAGGTGTCGGCCGCGAGGCCGGTCACCGTCGCCGAGGTGCCCGACACGGCCGTCACCTTCGTGCCGTCGCGGTAGACGGTGTACCCCGTCGCCCCCGGCACCGCGTTCCAGGCCAGTGACACCGACGAGGACGTCGTGCCGGAGACGCCGAGACCACCCGGCGTGCCCGGGACCTCGGGCTCCTCCTCGCCGCCGCCCCCGTCGGGGCCGAACACCGACAGGTCGTCCGCGTAGTAGGCCGCCTGGCCGTACCAGCCGTGGGTGTAGACCGTCACGGAGGTCGTGTTCGCGCCGGTGGTGAAGCTCGTGGAGAGCTGCTTCCAGCCGGCGGAGTCCGGGGTCCAGGTGGAGACGTCCGTCGTTCCGGTGCCGGTCACGCCCAGGTAGGCGTAGCCGCCCTGCACCCAGGTGCTCAGCCGGTACGTGGAGTCGGGCTTCACCGCGACGGTCTGGCTGCAGCGGGCGTTGTCCTGCCCGGACGGCGTCGCCTTGAGCGCGGCCGTGCCGCCGTGCACGGGGGAGGAGACGGTCGTCCCGCTGTTCGCCGAGCAGGTCCAGTTGCTCAGGCCCGCCTCGAAGCCGGCGTTCTTGGCGTTGTTGACGTCCGCCGCGGACGCCTGGCCGGCGCCGACGCCGGCGAGGGTGAGGGAGAGGGCGGAGACGAGGGCTCCGGCCCAGACGCGTCTGCCGCGTCGGGGCGTGCCGGGTGCGCGGTCCACTGGGGCCTCCGGTGGGGGAGAAGGGGAGGAAAGAGGGGAGAGGGAGGGGAAGGGGAGGGGGGGAAGGGAGAGTGGAGCGACGGTGGCCACCGCTGGAGGTACAAGGTGGTCCAGACCAATCACCTTGTCAATAGGTCCGGACCGACAACGGCCGTCGACTCCGGCCCCTGGGCGCCCCCTTGTCCGGCGGCGTCGCGCCGCGGACCCGGCGTCGAGCCGGTGTGCGGACCCCCGCGCCTCCGGGTCGGGGAGGAGGCCGGCGAGATGCTCGGCCTGTCCCGTTATGGCGCATCTTGTGCCCCAGGAGTTCCTGTTCAGCTGTCCAAACGCTGTTCTCCGGTCACAGAGCCGTGGATACAGTGCTGAGGTAGTCACGCAGTGAAGTCACCTGGGTGCACCGGAGTAACGCCCGGTGGGCCGACGGGGCATGGGGAGAACGGGGAGCTGCACTGTGCCAACCGCCATTGCCGTGACCAGCGCCGACATGGCGCTGCCGCCGCAGGACGAACGAACCCTGCCCGCCGTGGTGCTGCGGGACGTCGAGACCCGTCCGCTCGAGCAGGCGCTGGCCGACCTCCAGACGCTGATCGAGCACCACGGGCACGTCATCGTGGTCTGCTCACAGGCCACCCCCACCGCCGTCCAGCGGCGACTGCACACCCTGCGCTCCTTGCTGGAGAGCGACCGGATCGCGCTCTTCCGCCCCGACCTCCCGCCGCTCGGACTCGCCGTCCTGGCCCGCCAGCTGCGGCAGCTGGCCTCCTGCGACCTCACCCCCGGCGTCCTCGCCTCGGCCGGCCGCCTGCTGATCCACTACATCCACTCCGGGGCGCTGCTGGGCTCCGTCGCCCGCCTCGACCGCGTGCCGGTGAACCTCAAGCAGCACGCCAAGTCCTGGATGCCCGGCAGCCAGTTCGCCGTCCTCGCCCACCCGCAGCCGCAGCTCGTCCGCCTCGGTCCCGAAGCCGCGCTCGACGGACCGGAGTTCGGCACCTGGATGCTGGTCGCCAAGGGGCAGCTCCAGTCCGACTGGGTCACCGGCACCCTGGCACCGTCCTGGAAGGTCCAGGGGCTGCGCGAGACACCGCTTCCGGCCGAGTCCCCGGGCTGGTGGGGGACCGGCAGGCTGATCGAGTTCTGCACCTACCTGCCCGACCTGTCCGTCCTCTACCAGCTGGTCACGTCCGTGCGGCGCACCACCTGCCACTGGTGCGGCATCGACGTCATCGGCGACCGGTGCGTGTTCTGTTCGGCCACGCCGCCCGGCCTGGAGGGCCCGCACCGGTCACGGCCCGAGAACCGCACGGCCGTCGGGTGAGTCCTGAACCACGGGACGCCCCGGAGGACTTCCGCCGTCCCGGCTCGCCCGCACCGCCCCGCGCGGCCCACCCGGTCCGCCGGGTCCGTCCGGCCCACCGCTCACCGCACCCGGCCCCGCCCGCCCGATTCCGCTCGACCGATCCTTCGATGAGGTTGCACGGTTCATGAACTCCCGTCAGCGCCGCGGCGTGATACTCCTGCTCCTGTCGGTCCTGTGCGCCCTCGGCGCGTTCGCCGGCGTGCTGTCCGTCATCAGTGACGTGAGATCCAAGGTGGGCCCCGAGGTCACCGCGTACCGGCTGAAGACGGACGTGGCGCCCTACACCGCCCTCAGCACGGGCCAGTTCGAGAAGACCAAGATGCCCGAGCGGTGGCTGTCGGAGAACGCGGTCACCGATCTGGACGAGATCCGGGGCAAGATCGCCGTGACCACCCTGCGCGAGGGCTCCCTGCTGCAGAGCGACATGATCGTGGACCAGCCCGCCCTGCAGCCGGGGCAGCAGGAGGTCGCCATCATGATCGACGCGGCGACCGGCGTCGCCGGCAAGATCACGCCGGGTTCGACGGTCAACGTCTACGCCACCTTCGAGGGAGAGCGTGAGGACGACCCCGCTCAGTCCAAGATCATTGTGACGAACGCCAAGGTCCTGGACGTGGGCCGGCTCACCGCCCTCCAGCCCGACGAGAACGACCGCGGCCGGCAGCCCACCGACGCCGTCCCGATCACCTTCGCGCTGTCCACCATCGACGCCCAGCGCATCACCTACGCCGAGTCGTTCGCCCAGCGGGTCCGCCTCGCGCTGGTGGCACCCGGAAGCGACACCACCGTCCCCGACTCGCAGCGGACGTACGAACTCGCGAAGGACAAGTGAGAGGCCCGCATGCCCACGAGGATCCTCCCGGCAGTCGGCGACGCGGACGCGGTCCGGTCCCTCACCACACTGCTCAGCCAGCTCCCCGACGCCGAGCCGGTGACCCCGGTGGTCGACTCCACCCAGCTCGTCGACACCCTCGCGCGCCTGGCCGCCGAGTCCGTCGACGAGCTGCCCGAGGTCGTGGTCGTGCACGAGCGGATCGGCCCCGTCCCCGCCCTGGAGCTGATCCGCGAGGTCGCCCTGCGCTTCCCGGCCGTCGGCGTCATCCTCGTCACCTCCGACGCGAGCCCCGGCCTCTTCCAGGCCGCCATGGACTACGGCGCCCGCGGCCTGGTCGCCCTGCCGCTGAGCTACGAGGAACTCGCCAGCCGCGTCCAGGCCGTCGCCCAGTGGTCGGTCGGCGTACGCCGCCACCTCGGCGCGGGGGGTGACGTCTTCACCGGAGTCGGCGGCACGGTCGTCACGGTCAGCGGCGCCAAGGGCGGCGTGGGCGCCACCCTGACGGCCGTCCAGCTCGCCCTCGCCGCCCAGGCGTCCGGCCGCGCCACCGCCCTCGTCGACCTGGACCTCCAGACCGGCGACGTCGCCTCCTACCTGGACGTGCAGTTCCGCCGGTCCGTCGTCGACCTCGCCGCGATCAACGACATCTCCCCGCGCGTCCTGGCCGACGCGGTCTTCCGGCACGACACCGGCGTCGCGCTGCTGCTCGCCCCCGCCGAGGGCGAACGCGGCGAGGACGTCACCGACCGGGCCGCCCGCCAGATCGTCAGCGCCCTGCGCTCCCGCTACGAGGTCGTCGTCATCGACTGCGGCGCCCAGCTCGCCGGGGCCGGCGCGGCGGCGGTCGAGATGGCCGACACGGCGCTGCTGGTCACCACCCCGGACGTGATCGCCGTACGGGGCGCCAAGCGGACGGTGCGGATGTGGGACCGGCTGCAGATCCGCAAGGCCGAGGAGACCACGGTGGTCGTCAACCGCCACACCCGGGCCACGGAGATCCAGCCCCCGCTCATCCGGAAGATCACCGGCACGGCGGTGGCGGCCACCACGATCCCCGCCCACTTCAAGGAACTGCAGGGCGTCGTGGACGCCGGCCGCGTCCACGAACTGGAGGGCAGGAGCACGGTCAAGCAGGCCCTGTGGGGCCTGGCCGGCGAACTCGGCCTGGTCAAGGCCGCCGAGGGCGCCCACAAGGCGGGACGGGGGCGCGGCGACCGGGGATCGGTGAGCTTCCGGCGGCGCAGGGACGGAGGGGGATGAGCGTGAAGGCGTTACGGCGGCCCCGCGACCGGGGCCAGGTCACCATCGAGTTCCTCGGCATGACCCCGACGATCCTCGTGACGCTGGTGGTGCTGTGGCAGCTCGTACTGGTGGGGTACACGTTCATCCTCGCGGGGAATGCTGCGGACGAGGCCGTACGGGCGGGCACGGCCGCGCCGCCGGGCGCACGCCAGGGCGCCTGCCAGGAGGCCGGGCTGGACAAGCTGCCGGAAGCGTGGGCGGGGGGAGCGACCGTGGACTGCACGACCGCGGGCGGCTTCGTCACCGCCGACGTGAAGCTGAGCGTCCCCGTCCTCTTCCCGGGCACCGCCTCCTTCCCCTTCGACGTGGAGGGGCACGCCGGCGCGGTCGAGGAGGAGACGGACTGACATGCCGTACACACCGTGCCCACGCGGACACCGCGACCGGGGCCAGGCAGCCCTCGAGTACCTGGGCTTCATCCCGATCCTGATCATCGTCGCCATGGCGGCCGTCCAGCTCGGCCTGATCGCCTACACCGCCCAGCAGGCCGGCACCGCGGCCCGCGCGGGGGCGCGCAGCGCCTCGCTGGACCAGGGCGCCGGACCGGCCTGCGCCGCCGCCGTCAGCGACTGGCTGGCCGACGGGACCGACTGCGGCGCCGCGGAGGGCGGCGACGAGGTCACCGTCACCGCCACGGTCGACATCCCCTCGATCGTGCCGGGCTGGGACTTCGGCCCCGCCCACAAGACCGCCACGATGCCGATCGACCACTGACCGAGGACGAGAGCCGACGAGGACCGAGGAACGAGGAGCGAGCGACCCATGAGCCTGCGGGCACGCATCAACTCCCCCGAGGAGACGGCCGGCCGGGGAGAGGACGGCCACCTGGTCGCCTCCTACCGCGCCAAGCTCCTGGAGGAGATCGACCTCGCGGAGATGAGTTCGCTGGCGGCGGCCGAGCGCCGGGCCAGGCTGGAACGCGTCCTCGGCCACATCATCAGCCGCGAGGGCCCGGTCCTGTCGACCGTCGAGCGCTCCCAGCTGATCCGCCGGGTCGTCGACGAGGCCCTGGGCCTCGGCATCCTGGAGCCGCTGCTGGAGGACGCGTCGATCACCGAGATCATGGTGAACGGCCCCGACGCGATCTTCGTGGAGCGCGGCGGCCGGGTCGAGCAACTGCCGTTGCGCTTCGCCTCCCACGACCAGCTGATGCAGACGATCGAGCGCATCGTCTCCACCGTCAACCGCCGCGTCGACGAGTCCAACCCGATGGTCGACGCCCGCCTCCCCTCCGGCGAACGCGTCAACGTCATCATCCCGCCGCTGTCCCTGACCGGCGCCACCCTCACCATCCGCCGCTTCCCCCGCTCCTTCACCCTCCACGAACTCATCGGCCTCGGCTCGCTCGACGAGCACATGCTCTACCTGCTGGCCGGCCTGGTGCAGGCGCGCTTCAACGTCATCGTCTCGGGCGCGACGGGCACCGGGAAGACCACCCTCCTCAACGCCCTCTCCGGCCTGATCCCCGAGGGCGAACGCATCATCACCATCGAGGACTCCGCCGAACTCCAGCTCCAGCAGCCGCACGTCATCCGCCTGGAGTCCCGCCCGCCGAACGTCGAGGGCAAGGGCCGGGTCACCATCCGCGACCTGGTGCGCAACTCCCTGCGCATGCGCCCCGACCGCATCGTCGTCGGTGAGGTCCGCGGCGGCGAGTCCCTCGACATGCTCCAGGCGATGTCCACCGGCCACGACGGCTCCCTCGCCACCGTCCACGCCAACAGCGCCGAGGACGCGCTGATGCGCCTGCAGACCCTCGCCTCCATGTCCGACGTCGAGATCCCCTTCGTGGCCCTGCACGACCAGATCAACAGCGCCGTCGACGTCATCGTCCAGCTCACCCGCTTCGCCGACGGCGTCCGCCGCATCACCGAGATCGCCCTGCTGGAGAGCCACGGCGGCGAACCGTACCGGCTGGCCACGGTCGCCCGCTTCCGCGCGCAGCCGATGGCCGCCGACGGCCGCGTCTACGGCGCCTTCGAGTACCACCCGCTCCCGCGCCGCACCGCCGACCGCCTCTACATGGCGAGCCAGCCCGTCCCCCAGGCCTTCGGCATCGCCCAGTCCGCCGACCAGCTCGCCACCCGAGAAGCCAGGTAGGAACCGCCCCCATGGACCTGCAGAACCTGATCACGCTGACCACCGGCATCGCCCTGCTGGCCTGTGTCCTCGCGGTCGTCGGCGTGCACTCCTACGCCACCGGCAAGGCACAGCGGCAGGCGCTGGTGGACCGCCTGTCGGCCACCGGCCGGATCCCGCTCGCCGGCCGCCGGCGCCACTTCCCCGCCCTGGACCGCCGCCTGCGCCGCACCAGGCTCGGCCGGAAGCTGGAGCTGCGCCTGCTGGCCACCGGCCTGGACGTCACCCCCGGCGAGTTCTTCGCCGCCATGCTCGCCGCGGTCACCGGCCTCTGGCTCATCGGCCAGGCGACCCTCGCCCCCTTCTTCGGCCCGATCGCCGGGCTCCTCGGCGTCTGGGCGGCGGTCCAGTTCCTCAACTGGCAACGCCAGAAGCGCATCGAGAAGTTCATCAACCAACTCCCCGAACTGGCCCGCATCCTGGCCAACGCCACCCAGGCCGGACTGGCCCTGCGCACCGCCATCGGCATGGCGGCGGAGGAGCTGGAGGCCCCGGCCGGCGAGGAACTGGCCAAGGTCGCCAACCAGCTGGCGGTGGGCGCGTCGATGGACGACGCCCTCGGCGAACTCGCCGACCGCCTCCCCTCCCGGGAGCTGGTCGTCCTGGTCACCACCCTGGTGCTGTCCAACCGGGCGGGCGGCCAGGTGGTGAGCGCGCTCAGGAACCTGACCGAGACGCTGGAGGAGCGGAAGGAGACGAGGCGCGAGGTCCGCACCCAGCTCTCCCAGGTCAGCATGACGTCGTACGCCGTCCCCGTCCTCGGCGTCGGCTCCCTGTTCCTGATGAACGGCGTGAAGGACGGCGCCCTGGAGCGCATGACCGGCTCCCCGGCCGGCCAGGCCGCGGTGATCATCGCGTTCGGCCTCTACGCCGTCGGCTTCGTCCTCATCCGCCGCCTGTCCCGCATCGACGTCTGAGCGGCGAGGAGGACCGACCGACATGGGACTTCTGCTCGCCCTCCTGATGGGTCTCGGCGTCTACGGCGCCTTCGCCGGCATCCGCATGTACCGGGCCGAGGCCAAACTCCCCGGCGACCTCGTCCTCGCCCTGGAGGTCGGCTCCACCCGCACCGGCGCGGTCGACTCCCTCATCGACCGGATGGGCATGCGCTACGCCCCCGCCGTCCTGCGCGTCATGGGCCCCAAACAGGTCGCCAGGTACCGCCGCAGGATCGACCTGGCGGGCAACCCCGGCGGCCTCACCATCGACCGCTACGCCGCCCGCCGCGCGGTCTACGGCGCCCTCGGCGGCGTCGGCTTCCTGGTCTTCCTCCTGCGCGGCCAGCTCTTCGTGGCGCTGCTGCTGCTCGCCTTCGGCGCGTTCTGGACGGAGGTCGGCATCTGGTCGGCGATCCGCGTCCGCAAGGACGTGATCGAGCGGACGCTGCCGGACTTCCTGGACGTGCTGGCGGTCGTGGTGAGCGCGGGCCTCGGATTCCGCCAGGCCCTGGACCGCGTGGCGTCCAGGTACGAGGGCCCCTGGGCGGACGAGCTGCGCATCACCCTCCGCCAGATGGACCTGGGCATGAGCCGCCGCCAGGCCTTCGCGGAGCTCAGACGGAGGAACGACTCGGAGCAGGTCGCCATGTTCGTCACGGCGCTGCAGCAGGGCGAGGAACTGGGCGCGCCGATCGTCGACACGCTGGTGTCCCTGGCGAAGGACATGCGCCGCACGGACGCCCAGAACGCCCGCCGCAAGGCCGCCCGCGCGGTCCCCAAGGCCACCATGATGATCACCACGTTCATGGTCCCGGCCACGATGATCCTCCTCGGCGCCGGCCTGATCCTCGGCTCCGGCACCGACTTCGGCTCGATCACGGGCGAGTAGGACGGGGGCAGGGTGCCATGACGACGACAGGGGAACGCACGGGGCTGCTCCGCCGGCACCCCGGGCCCCCCGAGATCACCACCCCACCGGCGGGCACGGTCCTCCCCGCCCACGCCCGGACGGGCGCGGCGGACATCCCGGTGACGACGGCGACACCGGCGCTGCCGCCGGGCTGGGAGGCGGCGAACGGAGAGAAAGCCGCCGACGGCGCTCGGGTCCCGCAGGGGCCACCCGCGCCCGACGACGAAACCCCCACGGGTGGTGCGAGGGGGAGCGAGAACCCGGCCGGAGGCCGGGTACACCCCCCACAACCCGCGCCGGACGTGCAGATCCAAGTCAACGCATTGCAGGCCCTGTGCCGGCAGGCATTCGGCTTCCGCCTGGCGATGATCGCGCTCGCCGCCCCCGCCGCCCTCCTCAACGCGGGCCCCGGCTGGGGCACCCGCCTGGTCGGCAGCGCGGTGGTGGTCACCTTCATGGCGTCCTACGTCCTCTTCCGGGACTGGGAACGCTTCGGCCCCCTCCTCCTGCGCCACCCCACGCTCCTCGCCGTGGACACCCTCTTCGGCGCCCTGCTCCTCGTCTCCGCGGGCCCGGACACCACCCTCGCCTACGTCAGCGTCTGCACCCCCCTCCTGGCGGGCCTGGTCTACGGCTGGCGGGGCGCGGCCGTCTTCGCGTCCCTCCAGGGCCTGATCCTCCTGCTGGTCTACGCGACCGTGGAGGACCCGCACGCGGGCCTGGCGGAGACGCTGCTCCTGCCCGGCCTCTGCGTGGTCGCGGGCGCGGTCGGCTCCAGCCTGCGCAACCTCATGCTCCGCTTCGGGGCGGCGACCCAGGCCCTGACGACGGTCCGGGCCCGCCTGGCCGTCACGGAGGCGGTCGGCGCGGAACGCGCCCGGCTGGCCCGGGAGATGCACGACTCGGTGGCGAAGACCCTGCACGGAGTCGCCCTGGCGGCCGACGGCCTGGCGGCCACGGCGAGCGCGGAGCGCGTGGACCCGGCCCTGGTGCGGCAGCAGGCGGAGCTCGTCGCCCGCTCGGCCCGCCGCGCGGCGGCGGAGTCCCGCGAACTCCTCACCGACCTGCGCCGCGAGTCGGACCCGGACCAGGGCACGGACGTCCTGGTCGAACTGGCCGCCCGCACACGCGACTTCGGCGCCCGCACCGGCCTGCCGACGACGTACCGCCCGACGGGCGGCGACACGGTCCCCCCGGTCCCGCCGGCGGTGGCCCGCCAGCTCCTCACCATCGCCTCGGAGGCCATGGAGAACGCCCACCGCCACGCCGGGCCGACCCGGGTCGACGTCCGGGCGGGCGTCCACGGCGGCCTGCTCCGCATCAGCGTCCACGACGACGGCCGCGGCCTCCCGCCCGGCACGGACCTCGAACAACTCCGCCGGGCCGGTCACTTCGGCCTGCTCGGCATGGTCGAACGGGCGGCCTCCGTCGGCGCCCGCATCCGCATAGGCCGCGGCTCGCACGCCCGGGGCACGGAGGTCCGGCTGGAGCTCCCCCTGGCGGCCGTGGCGCCGTCCGGCCCCCCGGAGGCCACCCCGTGAACACGCCGTACGCGTCCCCCCGTCCCCGGAGAGGAGGCAGCCCCATGCAGAGCCCCACGCAGCCGCCGCCGAACCCCTTCCAGAACGTCCCCCCGCCCGCCGCGCTCCGGGTGGTCGTGGCCGACGACAACCCGGTGGTCCGCGCCGGCCTGACCGCCCTGCTCTCCGGCCGCGCGGACATCACGGTCGTGGCGGAGGCCGCCGACGGCAAGGAGGCCTACGAGGCGGCCCACGCCCACCGCCCCGACGTCGTCCTCCTCGACGTCCGCATGCCGGGCGTGGACGGCATCTCGGCGCTGCCCCACCTGGTGCGGATCGCACCGGTCGTGATGCTGACGTACAGCAGGGAGTCGGAGATCGTCCAGGAGGCGCTGCGCAGGGGGGCGGGCGGCTACCTGGTCCACGGCGAGTTCACGGCGGACCAGTTGGTCACGGCGGTACGGGACATCAGGGAGGGCAGGGCCCACTTCACACCGACGGCGGCGGGTGCGTTGCTGACGCAACTCCGCCAAGCGCCGGGGACGGGTCAGGCGCTGCCGGAGGGGTTGGGGAGCGCGGACACAATTCGCGGCAACCCAACGGGAGTAGGTCTCCCGCACATCCCCTCTCCGCCTACTTCCGCGGAAAACCTTTCGCAACTGCAACCGGATGTGGCACAGTCGTCGTCTGGGTGGACGAGCGGCCGCCCGACCGCTCCCGACAGGTCGAGGTTCCGACTGAGCACGAGAGAGGCGGAGATCATGGACCTCATCGCGTCCGGCATGAACAACCAGCAGATCGCCGCCACGTGCTTCATCAGCGAGAAGACGGTCAAGAACCACATCAACCGCATCTTCGCCAAGCTCCACAGCACCAGCCGCTCCGAGGCCGCCGCGAAGTGGCTCGGCACGGCACCGGGCTCCGGCCGGGAAGTGGGGTGACCGGCGGTGACGGCAGGGGGGAAGAGGAACTGGGCCCGTGATTGGGCCCGGGATTGGGCCCTGGGGCCCTCCGGCGGGCGGGGCGTCCGCCCCTACGTTGCTCGTGTCGAGAGCGGCACCGCGAAGGAAGCCGCCACCGCGTCAGCCGGAGGGGAACACCATGAGCAACTGGATCCACACGACGGTCGCGTACCTCCAGTCCCGCGCCGCGCGCAACGACAAGGGCCAGACCGCGGTGGAGTACCTGGGCATCATCGCGGTGGTCGTGGCGATCGTGCTGGCGATCACGGGGACGGACATCGGGCAGTCGATCTACGACGCGATCACGCAGCAGATCGCCGAAGTAACCGGTGGCTGACGCGCTCCCGTAAGTACGGCGACGCAGGGCAGGCCTTCCCCATCTACATCACGGTGGTGGGGGGCCTGCTCTTCCTCGCGTTCGCGTACTTTGCGGTCGGTCAGGCCGCGGCGAACCGGAACGACGCGCAGACCGCCGCTGACGCGGCCGCGCTCGCGGCAGCCCAGGACCGGCGGGACCAACTCGCGGGTGCGTGGGTGCAGGCCCTCCTCGATCCGACCGAGTGGCAGGACATCTTCGACGGCAAGGCGAAAGGGCTCGGCCTGTCCTGCTGGCGGGCGGACCAGCTCGCGGCACAGAACGATGCCGATGTGCTGAGCTGCCTTCCGGACGGCTTGCTGGGTTACACGGTCGTGGTCGAAACGAACGACACCGTGGGGGACTCCATCGTGCCCGGCACGGAGGACGAGAAGTCGCAGGAGACCGCCACAGCCGTGATCGAGCCTCGCTGCACGTTCGAACTTCCGACGGGGGACGAAGGGGGAGACGAGCTTCCTCCGCTCACCTGTGAGGGAAGGGAGTGGGACTTGGACCCGAAGGGCCCTGAAGAACTGCTTCCGAAACCCGAGGACCTCTTCGATGTCCACCTGGCCGACTGACAAGCGAACGACGAGTGACTAAGGAAGCAGAGGCATGAGCATTCGGTTCACAACGAAGGCCCGTAGGGGGATGGTCGCGTTGACCGTTGCGGCCGGACTGGCCCTCGGCGTGGCCGGCTGCGGTGGAGGCGGTGACGACGATAAGAAGCCGGAGACCTCGGCTTCGGCTTCCAAGGACAGTGGGTCTAACCCGAGTGCACAGGAGGGACAGGCGGACGAGCCCCTTGCCGAGCTGAGGGGCTCGGGCGGGTTGCTTCTTCAGATCACTTCCGCACAGCGTGACGCCGGTGGGTTCGTCACCGTTAACGGCACCCTGAAGAACGACGGAGCCAAGAGCATTGTGGTCCCGGCAGCTCTGAGTGGTAACGAGACCGAGATCGTGCGAAACGGCCGCTCGCTCGGTGGTGCCACGTTGGTCGACTCAAAGGGCAAAAAGCGGTACTACGTGCTTCGTGACACGGATGGTCGTCCATTGACCACCACTGGCTTCTCGACGATTAAGGCCGGGGAAAGCTTGTCCGTCTTCATGCAGTTCCCTGCCCCACCTGCGGACGCCACGGAAGTCACCTTCCAACTGCCGACATTCGCCAGCGGCACCATCCAGATCTCTGGGTGAGGTCGGTCATGACACGTACCCACAAGCGTCCGGTGCTGCCGCGATTCGCCTTCGTTGCCGTCACCGTTCTCGTCACCACGAACCTCTACGGCACCACGGTCGCTGCAGCCGACGACGGCCCCAGCGTCCCCCCAGGCACCGAAGCCACCGCCTCAGCCCCCGTCGAACTCGACCCCAACGACCCGGACCTGAAGCTCCCGGACGGTGCGACCCTCGCGGAACCGAAGGTCCTGGACATCAAGACCGTCGTCGAGGACCAGAGCGGCGACGAGCGCCGCGAGGACACCAACTCCAAGGTGACGTTCGCGCTCCAGGCCGAGGTGCTGTTCGGCAAGGACAGCGCCAAGCTCAGCGCACAGGCAAAGTCCCGGATCGCCACGATCGCGGAGGAGATCAAGACCCAGAACGCGACGAGGATCCGCGTCTTCGGCTTCACCGACAACCTCGGCTCCTCCGCGCACGGCGACGTCCTGTCCCGGCGGCGCGCGAACGCCGTGCACGGCGTCCTGGAGCAGGAGCTGAACGACTCCGACATCACCTACGAGGTGCGCGGCTACGGCGAGCAGTACCCGATCGCCGACAACTCCACGGAGGCCGGCCGCAAGAAGAACCGCCGGGTCGAGATCTCCTTCCCCCGCACGGAGAGCTAGCCAGTCACAGCAGGTGGTCGGCCTTGCCCGCCTTGATCTCCAGGATCACGGCGCGCAGGGCCTCCCTGCTGTCGGTGACCAGAAGTCACTGGCGGTGCTGCGCAGGAAGTCCCGCGATCCGGCCGACGGGAACGACGCGGTCTCCATCCGGTCCAGATGTGCTCGGTACTTGTCCCACTGCGACTGCCCGTGAAGGAACTCGGGCCCGTGAGCCGAGTCGGGCTCCGCCGCCCGGGAGGAGCCGGCCGAGGCCGCCCGGCCCGTCCCGGGCCCGGGCGGCTTCGCCCTATTGCGGTGCGATGGCCTTGAGCCAGTCCTCGACGGTGACGACATCTGCCCACTGAGGGAACAGCTTCTCGGTGAGGACCCGGTGCACCTCGGGGTCGGTGTCGAGGCAGGCGTCCGCCAGGACGGTGAGGCCGAAGTCCAGGTCGATGGCGTGCCACAGGGTGGACAGCACCACAGCGCTGGTGGCGATGCCGGTGAGAACGAGGCTGTCGACGTCGCGAGCCCTGAGCACCAGGTCGAGGTCGCTGCCCGAGAAGGCGCTCCCTCGTCTCTTGGTGACCACGACGTCGCCCTGCTGGGGCGCGACGTCGTCATGGATCTCGGTGCCGGGCCGACCCTCGGTGAACAGGCCGGCCCGCAGGATGTTCGTCATCACCTTGTTGCGGGGGCTGACTTCCGGATCACCCGGCCGTAACCCGAGCACCACGTAGATCACGGGGATGCCGGCAGCCCGGGCTCCGTCGATCGCCCTGCGCAGGCGCGGCAGGTATCCGGAACCGTCGTCGGCGATGGCCACGACGTCCCGTTGGACGTCCATCACCAGAAGCGCGCTGTTCGCCATGCTCGCCGTCCCTTCTCCGTGACGAAACAAGAGCAGGACCGTCCTCGTCGGTGTCGCGCCGCAGTGCGCCCGTGACCGGTGTCAGCCCTCCGGACGAGCGGTGCCGCCCGTCAGTTACGGAGTCACTGGTCCTTGTCGGTCCCGGTCCGCAGGCGCCACCTCACTCGGACACCCGTCTCGCCGGGGGCTTCCGGTCCGTCCGGCACCCGCACGCGCTCGACCTCGGTGAAGCCCAGGCGGCGGGCGACCGCACCACTCGCGGAATTGGCCTCGTCGTGGTGGATCTCGATGTGATCGACGCCCGGCAGGTCCCGTCCCGCCCGTACGAGGGCAGCCGCGGCCATGGTGGCCAGCCCCTTCCCCGTCCACGCGTGGTGGAGCCAGTACCCGATGTCCAGGCCGCCGGGTCCGATCCGGCGATGCAGTCCGCAACTGCCGACCACCACCCCACCCGAGGTGATCGCGTAGTTGTACTCCTGCCCCGAGTCCCACTGCTCCTCGGAGTGGGCCAGGAAACCTTCCCCCTGCTTCCGGTCGTGGGTGGCCGCGAAGGGCATCCACGGCAGCAGGTGGTCACGCGACTCGGTGATCACCCGGTGCAGGGCCTCGATGTCGTCGGCACGCCATCGGCGCAGTTCGACCTGGTCGAAGCGGAGTACGTCAGCAGGCTGTCCCATGACCGGGATGCTGCCCCGGCCTCACCGGATCGACAACGCAATTAACGGCACCGGACCCACGGCCGCCGGGTGCGGGACACCTCCGCCTCCTCCGGCTCAGGACGCCGCCCGGCCCGTCCGCCACGCGTCCTGGAACGAGCGACGACCGCCACCGTGCCCGAGACGAAGCAGCCCGCGGCGGTGACCGCCAGGCAGACGAGCGCGGGGTTGATCCAGGCCGGGACGAGGTCGTACGAGGCGTTGCACCTGTTGTGCAGGGGGAACACGCGGAGAGGCTCGTCCGGGTGCTCACCTCTGTAGTCCGGGTCGAATTCCTGGCCGTGGAGGAGGCGGCAGGTCTCCGCCACGTCCAGGCCGCCGGACCACGCCCCCCAGAACCAGACGACGAACAGCGTGACGCACGACATGGCCGACGACAGGAACCAGAAGGCCGGCGACCGCCGCAGTGCGCCCCGGACTCCTCCCCCGCTCAACCCGTCGCCCCCTGCCCCGCCGCCGTGATCTCCACGCGCGTCCCCACCGTCACTCCCCACCGCTCCATGGCCCCGGCCTCGGCCTCGACCACGTGCCGCGCCCGCAGCCGCGGCAGCCCCAGCCGTCCCGGCGGCATGGTGCGTACGGCGACGACGGTGAGACGGCGATCGAGGTAGGCGACGTCGATCGGCATGCGCATGCGGAAGGTGTGCACGCTGTTGGCGGGGGACAGCAGCAGCGCCCCGTCGAGGGAGTCCCGCCCGAGCAATCCCTTGGTGCGGGCACGGTAGGAGGCCGCGATCTCCAGGGGAACGCGCACGGGCGGCCCTCCGGGCTCCCTCCCCGGCACCCTCAACTCCCCACGCCCGTCCCGCCAGCGCGCCATCACCGACCCCCTCCGCCACCGAACGACCGACCGGCCGGACGACCGGCCCACCGAACCGAACGTATCGTCGGCGGGCCGCCCGGTGTCAGCCGTCGCGGAGTCGCGCGGCCGGCGCGGTCAGGGTCCGGGCGGTCCCGGCCGGGCTCTGGACGGCCACCTCCAGGTCCGTGGCCAGGCGGGACCCGGAGAACCGGACCCGACGGCGTGCGACCTCGGCGTTGGACAGCCGGATCGGGTCGACGGAGAAGTCCACGTAAGTGGCCTCGAGGCCCATGACTGCTTCAGCTCCTGACGGCAGGTCAACAGCGATGGCTGCCCATGTGGCGGCTGTGATCGGGGACCCTGGTGCCCGGGTCCGACGGAGTCGGCCACACGGACGGTCGGGAGCCCGGGCCGGGGCAGGGCGGCGGCCCGTCGTGCCGGCCGACGAGCAGCACCTCCCGCGGATCGCGTGACGGGGGCGCGGTGTGACACGCGCGAGTGAACGGAACCGGGTCGCGCACGGCGATGCGTGGGTGCTGATTTGGGCCCACGGGCCCATGCCGTGACAACTGCCCCTCCCTACCCTCGGCCGTGCCGTGTCCGAACACGGCTGCGAACCGGGGGAACTGAGGAGGGACGGGCATGGCCTCGATCGGGGGAGGAGCGGAGTTCGGGGCCGTGCGGCCGGCCGGGCCCGGAGGGCGGCGGGACATGCCCCGGCCGCTGTCGTGGGCGCTCCTGTCCGTCCACGCGCTGTTCGCGCTCACCGTGCTCGGCGGCCTGGGCCTGCTCCTCACGGCGGCGTCCCTCGACGCGGTGGACGGCGCCCTGCTCGCCCAGGTGGCGTACGCGGCCGCCCCCGGCGTGCTCGGCTGGTGGCTGGCCCGCCGCACGTGGGAGGGCGGCGCCGGGATCTGGGGCGGGCTGATCGCCGTACAGGCGTGGCTGGTCCTCGGCTCGGTGTCCAACGTCGTCGACGGGTCGGCGCGCGGCCTCACCCAGCTCCTGCTCCCCCTCCTGACCCTGTTCCTCCTGACCCGCCCGGAGAGCCGCGCCTGGTACCGCCTCGCCGGACCGGACCGGCGGGAACGCCGCCCCTTCTCCCCGGCCCGGCTGATCCGCTGGCGCCGGGACGAGGGACAGACGGCGGTGGAGTACGCGGGCCTGGTCGCGGTCGTCGCGGCGATCATCGCCGCGCTCGTCGTCAGCGGCCTCGGCACGCAGCTCCTCACCGGCATCCAGGCCCAGGTGTGCCGCGTCACCGGCACGGCGTGCCCCGCGCCCGGGGGCGGCGGCGAGGTCACCGCGGAGGGCGGCGACGGGGGCGAGCAAGGGGGCGCCGGGGACGCCGGCGAGGACTCCGACGGAACCGGCGGTGACGCCGGTGGGGGCGACGACCCCGGAGACGCCGGCCCCGGCGACGGCACCGGAAACCCGGACGGCGACACCGGGGGAACCGGCTCCGGTCAGGACGGGGACGCCACGGAGCCCGGCGGGGACACCACGGAGCCCGGCGGGGACGGGGACCCGTCCGTCGTCGACCCCGTGGCCGCCGGGGACGAGATCGACGAGCCCCCGTACGAGGACCCGACCGCCGACGGGGACGAGGCGGACGGCGACGGCGGCGAAGAGGGCGGCGGCGAGGACGACGAGGGCTGCTTCTCCGGCTTCGGCGCCTTCTTCGGATGCGCCGGCGACCAGGTCAAGCAGGTCGGCGAAGGCCTCTTCGTCGACGGCGTCTGGGGTGACCTCACCGGCATCTGGGACACCGTCACCAACCCCGTCGACACGTGGAACGGCCTGATGGACTACGGCCGTTCGCTCGGCGACGAGTGGTGGAACGACACCGCGGACGCCCGCGACAAGTGGGACGACGGCGACTACTTCGGCGCGATCCTGGACTGGGGCGGCGCCTCCCTGGGGACGGGCGGCACGGTCCTGTTCGACTCGTTCATCGGCGACGACGTCGTGGACCAGTGGAACGACGGCAACGAGACCCGCGCCGTCACCACCGTCATCTGGAACGTCGGCTCCCTCTTCATCCCCGGCTACGGCGAAGTCAAGATCGCCGAGAAGATCGGCTCGCTCGGCAGGCTGAGCAAGGTCGTCGACGACGCCACCGAGGCCGCCCAGGACGCGCGGCGAGCGGCCGAGGCGGGTGACCTCGACGCACTGGAGGACGCCGCCCGGCGCGCCGACGAGGCCGCGGACGAGGCGGAGGACGCGGCCCGCCGCACCGGCTGCACCCTCTCCGCGCCCGCCCGCGGGATCCCGTACGGCGAGGGACCGCACCCGGACCTGAGCGGCGGGCCCGGCACGGGCACGACCGTGCTCGCCGCCGGCCCCGTCGCGAACAGCCTCTACGTCTTCCTGGCCGAAGGGGGCTGTGACGAGGAGGCCCGAGAGCAGGCCGAGGAGGCCCGGGCCGCCGAGCGCCAGGCCTACCTGGAGCGCAAGCGCGCCGAGGAGCCGGAGCGCGCCCGGCAGGCGCTGGAGAACAAGAAGCAGTGGCCGGACCCCGAGCGCAACGACACCGGCGACCCGCGCAACTACAACCCGCCGGACTGGGCCGAGAACCTGCGGAGCCGCACGTACGGGGACGCCGACGCCGGCGACGGCTTCTGGGCGAGCCGCGACCGCAACCCCAAGCCGGGCTGGAAGAACGAGTCGTGGCTGCGCTACCAGGAGCAGGTCAACGGCACGCAGCGCGGGTACGAGTACGTCGTCCCGCACACCGACCCGGACGTGCCGGACGTCGAGTTCGACGGCTGGGACTCCTCGCGCCAGACCTACCTGGAGGCCAAGAACGGCTACGACAGCTTCCTGGCCGCGGACCGTACGGAACTCACCCCGTCCGGCAGGGAACGCCTGCTGGCCGAAGCCCGCAGACAGGTCGAGGCCGCGCGGGGCAAGGACGTCGAGTGGCACTTCTCCAACGAGGAGGTCGCCGACGCGGCCAGGGACGCGTTCGAGGACGCGGGCCTGGACATCGAGGTCGTCCACACCGCACCCGAGCGGGTCGCCGGCGACCGACGACCCGAGGCGTTCGACTGACGGGACCGCGGGCCGGGGCGGCCCTAAGGTGGGACCGCGGGACGTGGGACGAGAGGCGCGGACGAGGACGAGGGAAGAAGGAAGAAGGGAAGAGGACGGGACATGCGACGAGTGGTGCGGGGCTTCTGGGGCCCGCGGCGGGAACCGGTGGAGGCACTCGCCGAACGGTGGAGCACGACCCTGGACCGGTTCACCCGACTCCTCGGCCCCGCCCCCGGCGCACGGTGGACGTGGCGGACCGCCCCGGCCTCCGGTCCTTCCCGGCTGCTCCAGCCGGACGAGGCGTCGCTGCTCGAGGCGTTGCGCACGGCCCAGGCGGCCGACGACTGGTCGGCGGGGAACGGCACGTCGCTGCGCCTGGTCGCCGACGGCGTGCCGCCCGGCTGGAAGGTGGAGGTCGCCGGACTGGCGGGCGGCACCCCGGAGTTCCTGCTCCAGTCGCTGGTGGCCACGATCGTGTCCCCCGACGACGAGCGGCTCCCCGACGCCGACCTCCTCACCGCCGTCGCCGAGGCGTGGCGTCCGGACCACGGGGACGTGAGCGACCGGGCGGTGACGGCGGCCCTGAAGAAGGAGGCCGGCTTCAGGATCGGGACCCCGTCGGTCGGCTGGGCCGGTTTCCTGTCCCCGGGCCGGGCGGCCCGCATCCCCGCCGACTGGCCGGCCCCGCGCAAGGACCTCCCCGGCGTCGGCGTGCTCCTGGACATCGCGGAGCCCGGCGACACGGCCGGGGTGGTCCGGGCCTACGACGCGCTCAGGAAGGCCGGGGCCCTGGACCCGCTGCCCCAGCCGATGACCGGGCCCACGCTGTGACGGCCCGTGCCGGCGAGCCCTTCGACGTGACCCGCGCGACGTCCGACGCCGAAGCGGCCCTGTCCGCCCCCGTCCCGACGGCCGGCCCCACGACCAGCGAGGGCGAACCGGCCACGGGGGAGTGGACCGCGACCCGCGGCGAGGGCTTCCTGCTCCTCCCCCTCTGGGAGAGCGGGGCCCTCACGGGGGTGTACGGTCCCGAGTGGAACGACGCCGAGGCGGCGGCCGAGGCGAACCTCACCGCGCTCGTCACGGAACTGGACCGCCGCTGGGGCCCCCACCGCACGGTGAGCATGCGCGTCCCCCTGCACCGCAGCCGGGCGGGCACCTCCCTCCCCGAACCGTTCCGCACCCTGACGGCCAAGGACTGCTACGGCGACCTGACGGTATGGGGCCCGGTGCCACCCGCCGGCCCACTCGGCGGTCCGTCCGCCGGTCCGCCCGCCGCCCCCCGGTGGTTCGCCCTCTCCCTCAACCAGTCCGACGGCGACGCCCCCATGCTCATCACCGCCCTGGTCAGCACCCGCCCGATCACGGAACCCGCCGACCAGGGCTGAGGCCGGTACGGCGCTCATCACCGCTTCGGGGCCGAGCGGACTACCCGTCGACCGGGCGGCGGGGCTCACGCCACATCGCCCACAACGTCGGTCCGCCGCCCGGCAGTCGCAGCTCCTCGCGCACGGTGAAGCCGAAGTGCTCGTAGAAGGGGAGGTTGGACGGTTTGGAGGACTCCAGGTGGACGGGCATGCCCGCCGCGTCGGCCTTGGCCAGCCCCGAGCGCAGCAGGGCGGCCCCGTGCCCCTGGCCCCGGGCGGCGGGGTCGGCGCCGATCACCGCCAGGGACCAGTGCGGTTCCCGGGGCGTGTGCCGGGCGGCCGTCTCGACGGCCTCCCCGAACAGCTGGGCCCGGTCACCGAGGATGTTCCGGAGCTCCTGGACGGTCTCCGCGTCGGGAACGGCCTTGTCCTGTGCCTCCGACGGTGTCCAGAACGCGGCCGCCGCCCCGGTGCGCTCGCACACGCCGTGCCGGACGTACTGCCGGGTGAAGATCGTGCTGAAGTAGCGGCCCAGCGACGCCTCGCGGGAGGCGTCGTCGGGGAAGAACCAGCGCATCATCGGGTCGTCGTCGAAGGCACGGGCCAGGGTGCGGCTGATCAGCGGGGCGTCGTCGACCGTTGCCGCTTTCGGCGTGTTCGTCATCGGCATACGGGTCATTCTGCCCTTCGTGATCTTCGACGGCGGAGCGGGGGTCCGGCCCGACCGCGGGGACAACGACGCGGTCCGGCGGGCGAGTTCGCGCCGGTGCGGTCACGGGACGCGGGACGGCCCGGGTTCACCCGGGAGAAGCCCCGTCCCCGTACCCTGAGGGCCCGCGCACGCCGAGGGGGGAGGGACACATGGAAGGCCTCGAAGTCGCCGCCGTCGGATCCGGGCGCGCACCCAGGCGCGCACCCGGACACGAAGCCGAACCCGGAGCCGGGGCAGGGGCGGACCGGCTGGAGAGCCACCGGGCCGAACTGGTCGGCTACTGCTACCGGATGCTCGGGTCGGTCTTCGAGGCGGAAGACGCCGTGCAGGAGACCATGGTGCGGGCCTGGCGCGGCCTCGACCGGTTCGAGGAACGGTCGTCGCTGCGGTCGTGGGTCTACCGCATCGCCACGAACGTCTGCCTCGACACGCTCGCCGCCGGCAAGCGCCGGGCCCGCCCGATGGACCTCTCCGGGCCGACCCGCGGCGCCGCTTCACCGGGCGCCCCCCTGGACGCCGGCCTCTGGATCGAACCGTGTCCGGCCGGCCTGGTGAACACGGCGGACGACCCCGCGGAGGCGGCCGAGACCGGCGAGTCGGTGCGTCTGGCGTTCATCGCCGCGTTGCAGCACCTGCCGCCCAAGCAGCGCGCGATCCTCCTCCTGCGGGAGGTCATGTGCTTCTCGGCGCGCGAAGTCGCGGACCTGCACGGCTGCACGGTCGCCTCGGTCGACAGCGCGCTCCAGCGCGCCCGCGCCACACTGGCCGCCCGGCGCGAAACGACCGGCGACACGGCGGTACGGCCGCCCGGCACCGTCCAGCAGGCACTGGCGGAGCGGTACGCGGCGGCCTTCTCCGGCTTCGACATGGACGAGCTGAGCATGCTGCTGCACGTGGACGCCACCCTGTCCCTGCCGCCGCACGCCCTGTGGATGCGAGGCGTGTCCGACATCCAGGCGTGGCTGACGGGACCGGCGGCCGGCTGCCGGGGGTCACGGCTGGTCCCCACCTTCGCGAACGGCTCGCCGGCGTTCGGCCAGTACCGGCCCGACGCCGACGGCACCGGGTTCGTGCCCTGGGCGCTCCAGGTCATCGACTTCTCCGGCGACCGGATCACGAACATCAGCGCCTTCCGCGACACCGAGCGCCTGTTCCCGCTCTTCGACCTGCCCGCCCGCATCGACGCGTAGCGGAGCCGGTTCCCACGGCAGGGCCGCTCGGCACCCGAAGTGTGACGCAGCGCACCCCCGGCGGCCGATGACATGAGCCGTGCCCACCGGTCATACGGACGACGACACCGAGCACCGACAGACAGGACGCCACCGACATGGCCGCCGCCGCCAAGGGACCTGCCAGCTACTTTCCCTCCATCGAGAAGAAGTACGGTCGCCCGATAGCGGAGTGGAAGGACCTCATCCGTTCCTCCCCCCTGACCAAGCACATGGAGCTCGTCAACTGGCTCAAGACCGAACACGGCCTGGGCCACGGCCACGCCAACGCCCTCGTCGCCCACACCCTCGCGGAGGCCTAGGACGTTGGTCCGAGCCGCTGCCCGATGCCCTCCACCGGACGCCTTGATCCAATGGGTGGATGGACGATCTCACGAGTGAGCTGGAGCCGGCCGTTCGCACGCGCCTGGCCGAGGAGAGGAACGTCTGGCTGTGCACGGTGCGCCCGGACGGCTCCGCGCACGTGACGCCCGTCTGGTTCGTCTACGAGGCCTCCACGTGGTGGATCGGCACGGAGCACGGCTCGGTCAAGGCCAGGAACGTCCGGACCGAGCCGCGCGTCTCCCTGGCCCTGGAGGACGGCCGGTCCCCGGTCGTGGCCGAAGGGGAAGCCACGCTGGTCCGGGACCGGTTCCCGCCGGAGGTCGTGGCGGCGTTCGAGGCGAAGTACGGGTGGGACGTGACCGCTCCCACCCGCCCGGAAGCCGAGCGCGTCCTGCTGGAAGTGCGCGTACGCCGTTGGCTGCTGGCCGGTACGGCCCGGTGACCGCGGCGAGGACCGCCGCCCGGCGCGGCCGGAAGCGGTCACGGAGGTGATCGCGCCCCGAACCGTTACCCGCACGGGCAAGGACCTTCCAGCCCCAATGGGGTGCTTACCGGCTCAAGTTGACACCTTTCACCCTGGTGTCGCCGTGCATCACGCGGATAGCTTGGGTTCGCTCAAGAGAAGCCTCGCCCCACCGGGAGCCGACCGTGAACCGCCGCCCCACCCTCCTCACAGCGCTCGCGCTGACCGCCACCGCGGCCCTGACGCTGACCGCGTGCGGAAGCGACGACGACAGCCCGTCCAAGGACAGCGACAAGATCGCGGGCGCTGACACCGACAGCGAGAAGTCGGCGTCGCCGAGTCCGAGCGCGTCGGACTCCGGTGGACGCCCGAAGATCACCTTCCCTTCCGACGCGAAGAACGTCTTCGAGTACGAGAAGACGGGCGACGCGGCGAAGGACGCGGCTCTCGCCGACAGTACGCTCAGCGTCAACTCCGTGGACGAAGCGATCTTTACGGGCAGCACGGGCAACAAGGCTCTGGGCTTCTACAACACGGGCCAGGCTTTGAGCGCGTACATCACCTACGTGCAGAAGTACATCGACGACGGCGAGACATGGGTGGGCGAGACCCGGTACTTCAACTACAAGGTGACGCTATCCGGAACCAAGAAGGCCTACGTCACCTACTGCTCCGACGAGAGCAAGTCCTACATCAAGAACAAGAAGACGGAGAAGGTCGACAGATCACCGGCCACGGCGAATGCGTACGTGCTGTACAACACGAGCCTCACCAAGAATTCCGACGGAGTCTGGCAGACCACTGACGTCGTCTCGAACAGGGGGAACAAAGCGTGTCAGCCGTAAGGAGATCGGCGAGGACTGCCACGGTCCTGATACTCACGTGCGCCTCCCTCTTCGCTTCCCCTGCGGCATTCGCTGAACGCGGATCGAACGGAAACGCGAATGAGGCTGAACAGAGCGCTCAAGTCGGCGACGACGGCACCGTCTCCGTGACCGTCGGCGGTGTCGTGTTCGACCGTTCGAAGAACGGCAGCGGCGGCTCCGCGGGCGCGCTGACGTCGTCCACGTCCTGGACACCTCCCCCGTGCTGGTACGCGCCCAAGTACACGCCCGAGGAGCTGCAGGAGTACCTGGAGCCGATCTGGGAGGCCGAGTCGACGGGCTACCAGTGGGACGCCGAGCAGCGGAAGAAGTACAACGCCGACGACGAGGAGAAGGGCTTCAACAAGGACAAGACCGGCAAGGGCTACTGGTGGGGCTCGTACGTCAACGAGAGCTACCCGCCGGGCTGGGACTCCTGCGACAAGGACTACTTCTGGGTGGACCAGGGCGACCCGCCGCCCGCCGACATCGAGAACGCCGTCACCCCGGAGGTCCTCGCCGAGCTCGCCTACGCCGAGATCCGCGTCCCGGGCACCGAGGTGACGCTGGCCCCCGCGGAGGCGACCAAGGTCAACCTCCCGACCTGGTCCTGGCTGGACGGTGCCGAGTTCAAGCCGGTCTCGGTCACCGCGTCCGTACCGGTGATCGGCATCGAGGCGACCGCGACGGCGGAGCCGGTCTCGCTGAAGATCGAGCCGGGCACCCCGGACGCCGAGACGTACCCGGCCTCGGGCGTCTGCGAGATCGAAGACGGCCGTATCGGGGAGCCGTACGCGAAGGGCAAGGCGGACGAGACGCCCCCGTGCGGGGTGAAGTACCTGCGCTCCTCGGGCGACGGCACCTTCCCGCTCCAGGCCACCGTCACCTGGGAGATCCACTGGACGGGCAGCGGCGGCGCGGGCGGCGACCTCCCCGACGGCGAGTTCGGAGCGACGCAGGACGTCGTCGTCCAGGAGATCCAGGCCGTCAACCGGTGAACGCGGTGGCGGGGCCGTGAGCGAGTCGGTGTGTGGCTCAATGCGGTTGCCCGTGCTCGAGGCGTGCCCTCGCGGTGGTGCGGGTTCTTCGGGTGCGACCGTGCTCGGCGAGGAGCTCGACGGCCTCGGCGTCCGACGCGGCGGCCGCTTCGCGCTGGAGCCAGCCGGATGACGCGAGCGGGGCGTCCCGGTCCCAGGACCGCCTCAGCGCGATGGCGCGCAAGAGGGTCCATTCCCGCAGCCGGGCGGCCAGGAACGGATCGCCGGCGGTGGCCTGGGCCATCGACTCCGCCCACCGGTCGGAGGCCGGGCCGAGGTGGAGGGCGCCGGCCCGGCGGTCCAGGTGCCGGAGGACGGCGGACCGGGCCATCGCCTGGTCCCGGTCGGTGAGGACCGAGCCGACCGGAGCGGCCTCGTCGAGGTCGGCGACCTGCCGCGGTTCGTTCAGGTGGGCGGCGAAGCGGAGGTGCTCGGCCGGCTCCTCGCACGGAGCGTCGTGACGGTTCACGCGGGCTGGTCCCCTCCGGCGGCCGGAACCGCTTCTCGGGCGGCGACGACGAGAGCGGGCCGGGACGTCCCCGCCTGCCCGACTGGCTGATCGTGGCCACTGCATCCGACCGTCATCTCTCCGGATTCTCCTATGCGTATGCACGGGTGGACAGGTGCAGAGGTGCCTGCTCGCTCGGTGCGTCACGAATGGCGCGCAGCGTCGTTCATCCCTTCGGTGCGGATGAGCCGGCTGGAGGGGACGGGCGTATGGCGGAGCGGCTGGCGGTCGACGGCGGTGAACTCGGGCGCTTCATGAAGTCGTTGCGCAAGTCGTCGACTTCGCTCAGAGGCGTGCGCAAGGCGCTCGCCGACGCGACCGTCACCGGGCTCGGCACCGACGACCTCGACGAGGCCTGCCAGGACTTCCAGGAGGACTGGGAGTACGGCGCCGAGGAGATCGGCAAGCAGACGGAGGACCTCGCCGAGATCATCGGCAAGAGCCGGGACGGTTACCTCGAGGTCGACAAGGCCCTGGAGGAGGCGCTGGGGCAGGGGCGCGAAGGGGGCAAGGGCGGGGGTGGTGCGAGGTGACCTTCGCTCCGGAGACCGACCGGTCCGGCGCCGTTCCGGACCCGCGGGCCCGGGCGGACCTCGGTCTGCCCCAGGGGCTCAAGTCGGCACCGCGCATGCCGAACCCGCACTACCCGCATCTGGGGTTCGATCCGGTGCCGGGCGAAACGGAGACCGTCCGCCGACTGCGCAAGAAGCTGAGCGGCTGCGCGGAGGTGCTCCAGGACACGTACGACGTGGTCACCAGGCTGCTGGACGGGAGCTACTGGAAGGGCGACGCCGCCGTCGCCTTCCGCGAGCAGCTCGACGGCGGGCCGCTGCCGCTGAACCTGAGGAACGCGGCGCGTTCCCTCCGCAAGGCGGCGAGGCAGCTGAGCCGGTGGGAGGAGGAGCTGGAGGACTTCCAGCGGCGCGCGAAGCGGCTGGAGGACGACGCGAAGGAGGCGCGGGCCGCGGTCGACCGGGCCGAGGGGCGCGCGGCCGAGGCGGGGGACCATCCCGACCTCGAGAAGGAGGGCGCCGATCAGGAGGCCGCGCAGCGGGCGCTGACCCGGGCGAACAAGGACGCCGAGGAGGCGCAGGCCGAGCTCGACGAAGTCATCGGCAGGGCGAAGGGGCTGGCCGAGGAGCATGAGCGCCGGGCTCAGCACCGTGCGAGGAAGATCCGCGACGCGACGAGGAAACTGGCGCCGCAGGAACCGGGCTGGTTCGACGAGGCCCTCGACTGGCTGAGCGACAACCTGCCGGACATCCTGAGCTTCTTGGCCGGAGTCGCAGGCGTCGTGGCGATTCTCTTTGCGGGACCGCTCGGGTTGACGATGGTGGCGGCGTTGATGCTGACGGCGTCGGGGCTGAGTGTGACGGCGCTCGGTCTACGGCTCCTCGCGAATCCCGAGACGCTGGAGTCTTTGAAGGACGGCTTCACCAAAGGTGAGCTCGATGCGGACTTCTGGAGCAACCTGGTGTCGGTGGGAGCGGATGCCGCCGGGGCGCTTCCCGGCCTCGCGGCGGTGGCAGCTGGAACCAAGGGAGTCGTGAACGCGCTTCGTACGAGTGGCACAACACTTTCGCTCGCTCAGAAGGCAACACTGTTCGGCACCAAAACCATGGACAACATGCAGGCCATTTCCCGGCTCGACAACCCTCTTGTCGCTAGGGCTGTTCGGAGCCTCAGCAACCCCGATGTCGCAGCCAAGGCAGTGGCGACCACATCAGGACTGGTCGGCGTCGGTACTGCTGGATTTGGGCTCTATAACAACATCGTGGACGCAGACGACGACGGAATCAAGGACGGGACTGTCGCAGGTATCGACGGATCGCGACTGATTCTGGACAACTCCGGAATCTTTGATGTCGTCCGTCATGCCTTCTGACGTCTGGGCGAGGGGAAAGGGAGCTCATGAACCCTGAAGCGTACCGCGTGGCCTGGGATTACCCGCCTGCCCGTCGGGCTTGGGCAGGGCACATGTTGATGAATTTTACTGGCCTACTTGGGTGGATCGCTTCCTGGTTCGGTTTGCTTTATGTACTGGTTGTTCTCCTGTCTCCAGGATTTTCATTCCTCTTTGCACTCCCGCTCTGTTATTGCTTCTATCGATCGACAGTGCAACTGTGCTATTTCCGTCCGGCCCTTCGCATGCGGCGCATCATGCTGGTGTATCCATGGCAGGTTCTTCGGTGCATCCCGTATGGATTGGCGGACCACTCCAAGGTCGTCAGCAAACACTACGGGTGGTTCGAGTTCTCCCACCCAGTCCGTCCTCAGTATCGACTGCCACTCGTTTTCCCTCGTCATCACCGTACGGAGTGGTGGCACCGCAGGATGGCACCTCACGCCAAGCCCGTGCTGAAGGCGGAGCTCGAGACGATCTGGTTCGCCGGCGATCCTCGCTTCATCGGGCTCATCGCCGTACCGGATGGCAGAGGTACCCGGCCTCGTCGGCTACACGTACTCGAGCAGCGAACGACATTGCGAGAGGGGCAGCGACGTGTTGAATTGGGTGTCGCTGTGGAGGACGCAGAGCCGTAGTAGAAGTACTCGGAACTTTCCCCGCTCAGCTCTGATCCGTATACGGAATCGCTTATGGCCAACCTGGCAATCATTCTCGATGATTCATTCAACGATCCCCACGCGGCACTCTGGTTCTCCGAGCCTGCCGGTTTCACGGCCCTTCCCCTCAGTGCTCTGCTCCCTTCGCCTGGTACGCGGGCGGCGGATGACTTGCGCACGGCGGTCGCTCCACTTCTTGACGTTGTCCCAGACGAGAGGGCACGCCAGCACTTCATCACTCAGTTCGTCACGGCACAGCGGTTGCTGGCCGCACTCCGTGAGGTCGGCACCGTCCACTGCTCCATCGGTCTTCACCGGGACGACGTCGGTGATGTGTCCGTTGCGGACAGCAGGGGGCCGTTGTTCTCCCTCTTCACCGTCTCCTGGCGGGAGACCGGCGTCGCCCCGCGGGGCGTCACCGCGGCTCGTGCGGTGACGTCCGCCGACGGGCACGCGCAGATCGGGTTCGCCGAACTTCCCTGCGGTCCCGCCACCTTCAGCGAGACGGCGGCGACACCGGCACCCGGCAGCGGGCTGCCGCAGCGGCCGCTCCTCCAACTGCACGCGTACCTGCCCCACCCGGACTGCAGACGCCTCGCCGTGCTCACGCTCACCACGACGGCCCCGGGCCGGCGGGACGAGTACCGGGCGATTCTGCGGCTGATCGCCGAGAGCGTCAGCTTCGAGAATCCCCTGGGTGAGGCGAGCGGCGGGTCGTGAGCGAACCGGTCGAAGTCCATTGTTCCGTTGACGGGGTTACCGACCCACCCCCTGCCGGGTAGGACCCCCACCATGACCACACTCGGCGCAGTCTTCCGTCCCCAGCTCGCCCCCGAGCGTCTTCGTTCCGTCGCCCGGCTTGCCGACGAGGCGGGGCTCGAGGAGCTGTGGTTGTGGGAGGACTGCTTCCGGGAGGGCGGGATCTCGGCCGCCGCTGCCGCGCTCGCGTGGACCGAGCGGGTGCGGGTCGGGGTCGGGCTGCTGCCCGTGCCCCTGCGGAACGTCGCCATCACCGCCATGGAGGCCGCCACCCTGCACCGCATGTTCCCCGGGCGCGCGATCCTCGGCGTCGGGCACGGGGTGCAGGACTGGATGGGGCAGGTCGGGGCGAGGGTCGAGTCGCCGGTCACCCTGCTGCGGGAGCATCTCGTCGCGCTGCGGGGCCTGTTGCGCGGGGAGCGGATCACGACCGACGGGCGGTACGTCGCGCTCGACGACGTCGCCCTGGACTGGCCGCCGGGGCACGAGGTCGAGGTGTTCGCCGGGGCCACCGGGCCGCGTACCGTGCGGCTCACCGGTGAGGCCGCCGACGGCACCATCCTCACCGCCACCACCTCGCCGGAGGGTGTCCGGCGCGCACGCCGGCTCATCGAGGAGGGGCGCGCCGCAGCCGGACGGGGTGCCGAGTCGCACGAGGTCGTCGTCTACCTGCTCGCCGCCACGGGCCCCGGCGCCGGCGAGCGGCTGCGTGCCGAGCTGATCGCCGAGGGCGTCGGCGGGGAACCGGACCTCGGGGTCGCCGGGGACGCGGGCGCCGTCGCCAAGGCGGTGCAGCGGCTGGCCGAGGCCGGGGCCGACTCGGTCGTCCTCCAGCCGACCGGCGACGAGCCGGACCCCGAGGGCTTCGTGCGGTTCGTGGCGGAGGACGTACGGCCGCTGGTGCCGTGATCCGGACGGTGCCGCGATCCGGGGGCGCCGTAATCCGGGCGACGAGGCGCACCGCTGTCCTGCATGATCAGGTCATGCCGGACGAACGGAACCGTTCTTTTGACGATCTCGTCGCGGAAGGGGCCTCCGTCCCCACCGAGGGATGGGACTTCTCCTGGTTCGAGGGCCGGGCCACCGAGGCCAGGCCCTCCTGGGGGTACGCGGTGTCGACGGCCGAGCGGCTGGGCCGGGCCGACGCCGCGCTGGACGTCCAGACCGGAGGAGGGGAGGTGCTCGACTTCGCCCTCGCCGAGGCCGCCCGGCGGCCCCCGCTCACCGTCGCCACCGAGGGGTGGCCGCCCAACGTCGCCAGGGCCACCGCCCTGCTCCGGCCCCGCGGCGTCGCCGTCGTCGCCTCGCCGGAGGACGCGCCGCTGCCCTTCGCCGACGGGACCTTCGACCTCGTCGTCAGCAGGCATCCCGTCGAGGCGCGCTGGGCCGAGATCGCCCGGGTGCTGGAGAACGGCGGCACCTACTTCGCCCAGCACGTCGGGCCCGGCAGCGTCTACGAGCTCGTCGAGTACTTCCTCGGGCCGCAGCCGGAGGAGCGGCGCAACGCCCGGCATCCCGACCGGGAGCGGCGGGACGCCGAGGCCGCCGGGCTGGAGATCGTCGATCTGCGTGCCGAACGGCTCCGCATGGAGTTCTACGACATCGCAGCCGTCGTCCACTTCCTGCGCAAGGTCATCTGGATCGTCCCGGGCTTCACCGTCGAGGCGTATCTGCCGCAGCTGCGCGCCCTGCACGAGCGGATCGAGGCCGAGGGCGCGTTCGTGGCCCACAGCACCCGTCATCTCTTCGAGGCCCGCAAGCCCGGTACGTCCCGTACGCCCTGAACGACCGGGCCCGGGCGCCGGGGTTTCCGCATCGTTATCGGGTGCGGCTCGCTTCCGGGACCCGGCGTCGCGTAAGTTCAGACCAAGGTAATTCGCGCAAGCAAAGCTGTGCGGGCGGTACCGCGCAGTGGAGGGGGCTGCGCGGTACCCACACCCTTCGTCCCCGCCCTTCACCTCCCGGCCCTCGCCCGCATTCCTCCCCCCTCGTGCGCCGCTCGCCGCGGAGCGGGTCAAGCGGGCGTTCGCCGCCGGGTCACCCGTCGGGGGGACGGCCGGAAGGGTTGTCGCGATGCGGGTCCTTTGCCGTCACATCCTTCACAGCAGCCTCTCACTCTTCGCTTTTCGGCGGAATGTCACCGTGTTTCGGCCACGGGAACGGCCTGAACGGCGGCTTCCACGGGCGTCGAGGCGTCGTCAGCCGACTCCGGAGAGTAGTTGTGGCACGCCGATGCACGCAGCATCACTTACGAAGGGTTATGGTGGAAACCCCCCCTCGGGCCGGTCCGTCTCCCCCCCACGGACCGGCCCGTTTTCTCTTTCGCCCCGGCCCCTGGCCGGAGCCCGGCGGTGTCGAACGAACATTCGACACCGCCCGGCCGCCTCGGCCCGCCCCGCCCAGCCCCCGGGTCTCCCGCCGTACCCGGCGCCCGGTGTCCCGCCGCAGGCCCGGGCGGCCGGTCTCCCGCCGTACCGCGACCCGTACGGGCCGCCCGAGTGGTGATCCTCGTGACGACCGGGCCCCGGGCGCTGCCCGGCGTCCTGCCCGGTCGGAGCGGCGCGGGCGCCCGGTTCCGGCGGCACCCCGCGAACGGTGTGCCGCCCCGGCACGTCCGACAAACGCGCCACCCCGGACTTTGGGGACCCCCGCCCCGGCGGGGGTAGGCTTCGCCTCCGGGGACTGCCACACGGACAGGGTCCGCCCGCGGCCGAGACCGGGCCGAGTGCCGCGCCGCGGCGGGTGCCGTCCCTGTCCGATCCGTACGGAGAGGCTGACGATCACGTGAACCTGCGCGACAAGCTGCGCGGCCTGCTGGTCAGGCTGTACGCGCGCCGGGTGGAAGGCCACCTGGACACCGCTCAGGTGCCCAAGCACATCGGCGTCATCATGGACGGCAACCGCCGGTGGGCGAAGGCCGCGGGTTCCAGCACCGTCCACGGCCACCGGGCCGGCGCGGACAAGATCGGGGAGTTCCTCGGCTGGTGCACCGAGACGGACGTCGAGGTCGTCACCCTCTGGCTGCTGTCGACGGACAACTTCGACCGGCCGAAGGAGGAGCTCGTCCCGCTGCTCGGCATCATCGAGGACGTGGTCCGCACCCTCGCCGCCGACGGGCGCTGGCGGGTGCACCACGTCGGGACGCTCGACCTGCTGCCGTCCGGGATGCAGACCACCCTGAAGGAGGCCGAGGAGGCCACCGCGCACATCGACGGGATAGTGGTCAACGTCGCCATCGGGTACGGCGGCCGCCAGGAGATCGCCGACGCGGTGCGGTCCATGCTGCTCGACGCCCACGAGAAGGGCACCACGATGGACGAGCTCGCCGAGGCCGTCGACGTCGACATGATCGGGCGTCACCTCTACACCCGCGCCCAGCCCGACCCGGACCTCGTCATCCGCACCAGCGGCGAGCAGCGGCTGTCCGGATTCATGCTCTGGCAGACCGCGCATTCGGAGTACTACTTCTGCGAGGTCTTCTGGCCGGCCTTCCGCAAGGTCGACTTCCTGCGCGCGCTGCGCGACTACGCCGCACGCCACCGCCGCTACGGCGGCTGAGGGGCCGCGTGCGCCGTCGCGCACCCCGCACCGCCCCGGTCGTCACGTGCTGTTCACCGGCGCGCCGTCATATGCCGTGGCATGGCGGCGCTCGTTCGAGGGCATAAGCCAGACAGGTCGACACCCGAACCACGGGTGTCGGATCTCAGCGGACGGCACGGGAGCCGTCCGCCCGGGAGGCCCTTTGCACCAGCCCGACCGTGCGGTCACGGCACGGAAGAAGCAGCGGAGGGCCGGTTCGTGGCCCGCTGTGCACCGGGGTGTGCGTGAGGGCCGTCGACCGGTCCAGCTCCGCCTCGTCGCTCCCCGACCTCATCCGAGGGGGTACGTCCTTCCGTGGTGACCAGCGCAAAGCGCCCCAAGCCAGACCGGCGCACCTATGTTCTCGACACCAGCGTCCTGCTGGCCGACCCCAAGGCCCTGAGCCGCTTCGACGAGCACGAGGTCGTGCTCCCCATCGTCGTGGTGACGGAACTGGAGGCCAAGCGGAACCACCCCGAACTCGGCTATTTCGCCCGCCAGGCGCTGCGCTTGCTGGACGACTACCGGGTGCGGTACGGCCGTCTCGACGCCCCCATTCCGACCGGGGACCTCGGCGGGACCGTGCGGGTCGAGCTCAACCACTCGGACCCCAGCGTGCTGCCCAGCGGCTACCGCCTGGGGGACAACGACTCCCGCATCCTCGCGGTCGCCCGCAACCTGCAGGCCGAAGGGTTCGACGTCACCGTCGTGTCGAAGGACCTCCCGCTCAGGATCAAGGCGTCCTCCGTCGGTCTCCTCGCCGAGGAGTACCGCGCGGAACTCGCCATCACGGACGCCTCCGGCTGGACCGGAATGTCCGAACTGACCCTGCCCGGCGAGCAGGTGGACGTCCTCTTCGAAGAGGGTCACGTGTACGTGCCCGAGGCCGCGCACCTGCCCGTGCACACCGGTCTGACCATCCAGTCCGAGCGCGGCAAGGCGCTCGGGCGGGTCACCGCCGACGGCAACGTCCGTCTGGTGCGCGGCGACCGGGAGGCGTTCGGCATCAAGGGCCGCAGCGCCGAACAGCGGATCGCGCTCGACCTGCTGCTCGACCCGGATGTCGGGATCGTGTCGATGGGCGGCCGGGCCGGCACCGGCAAGTCGGCGCTGGCGCTGTGCGCGGGGCTCGAGGCGGTGCTGGAGCGCCGGCAGCACCAGAAGGTGATGGTCTTCCGTCCGCTGTACGCGGTGGGCGGGCAGGAGCTCGGCTACCTGCCCGGCACCGAGGCGGAGAAGATGAGCCCCTGGGCGCAGGCCGTCTTCGACACGCTGTCGGCGGTCACCAGCCGTGAGGTCATCGAGGAGGTGACCGCGCGCGGCATGCTGGAGGTCCTGCCGCTGACGCACATCCGGGGCCGCTCGCTGCACGACGCGTTCGTGATCGTGGACGAGGCGCAGTCGCTGGAACGGAACGTCCTGCTGACCGTTCTGTCCCGGATCGGGGCCAATTCGCGGGTCGTCCTGACCCATGACGTCGCCCAGCGGGACAACCTGAGGGTCGGCCGGTACGACGGTGTGGTCGCCGTCGTGGAGAAGCTGAAGGGGCACCCGCTCTTCGCGCACGTCACCCTGACGCGGTCCGAGAGGTCCCAGATCGCCGCCCTTGTGACCGAAATGCTCGAAGACGGGCAGGTCTGATCCGATCATCCCAACAAGGGTCGGTTACGCAGTAGTTGGCGCCGTCCGGAAAAGGCGTAGAGCCTAGCCGGGCGGCGTCGGCGCGTGTGCGGATTTCCTGGAATCCCGGGGGCCAAACGGGGTGTGAGCTTTCACACGCAACGGAGAATTGCCTTGCACCGTCGGGTTACGGCAGAGTCTCACTCCTGTCAGGCCCCGCATACGACACACCTGTACCCCCAGCGGTACGGCACCACAGCACGGCACAGCTTCAACTGCATAGCGTCGTCGTATGCCGCCCGAGCAGCACGCGGCGCTCCCCTCGCGGGAGTTGCCCACCGGGCCCGCGCCTTCCGTGACCCGCAGTTGGGGAGGCCAGTGCCAGGGGCACGATTGCGTCCGCGAGGGTCACCGAAGCGGGCGATGCTGGAAGGAAACCGTGTGAGCCGGATCTCGGTCCGGGGATTCGCAGTGGCCTCGGCCACCGCGGTCACCGCTGTCGGAAGCGTCGTCGGCGTTGCCTCGGGCAGCACCGCGCAGAACAACGACGCCGAAGCGACGGCAGGCGGCACCACGCTGCTCGCGGACATCCCCGCGGGACAGCAGGCCCAGGTGCAGACCGCGTCCCTGACGCAGCAGGCCGAAACGATGGCCATCGCCGCGGACGCGAGCGCGAAGAAGGACGCGGAGGAGGCCGCCCGCAAGGCCGCCGCCGAAACCGCGATCGCCAAGAAGGAGGCCGCCGAGAAGGCGGCGAAGGCGAAGGAAGAGGCGAAGGAGCGCGCGGAGGCCAAGGCCGCCGCCAGCCGCGACGCAGCCCGGGACGCCTCGGACTTCGCCGTGCAGAGCTCGTACACGGTCGCCGAGGTGCAGGCGATGGCGCGCCAGATGGTGCCCGCCGGCCAGTTCCAGTGCTTCAGCAACATCGTGGACCACGAGTCCACCTGGAACTACAGGGCCGTCAACCCCTCCTCCGGCGCCTACGGCCTGGTCCAGGCGCTCCCGGGCTCCAAGATGGCCTCCGCCGGCGCCGACTGGCAGACCAACCCGGCCACCCAGATCAAGTGGGGCCTCAACTACATGAACGACCGCTACGGCAGCCCCTGCGGCGCGTGGTCGTTCTGGCAGGCCAACCACTGGTACTAGGAGATCCGGAGCCCTTCGGCCCTCCGATCCGCCGGCCCCCGGCCGCCGCTCAACCCCAGCACAGCCCCGCACCGTCCTACGGTGCGGGGCTTGCGCCATGTACGGTCTGACCGACGACTCCAGGGGGGAGTGGTGGGGAGCAACGGGGGAAGAGGACGGATCATGTCGCGAGTGCCAGGGTGGCTCGGCCGGGTCGGGACCCGGCTGACCGAGGTCAGCAAGCGGTTGGAGGAACGCCGCGCCGAGGTGGAGCGGGGTGACCGGGAGGACGGGGAGTCCGAACGGGAGACCACCGCGAAGCTCGTGCCGCCACCGCCCGACCACGCCCCCCTCGTCCAGCCCCGGCCCGACCCGGCGCAGGCCGTGCCGTGGGGGGTCCGGGTCGCGGCCGAGGCCGGCTGGCGGCTGCTGGTGCTGGCCGGCACGCTCTGGGTGCTCATGCGGGTGATCAGCGCCGTGCAGCTGGTGGTGCTGGCGTTCGCGGCCGCGCTGCTGATCACGGCGCTGCTGCAGCCGACGGTGGCGCGGCTGTGCCGGATCGGGGTGCCGCGCGGACCGGCCACCGCGCTGACGGCCCTGTTCGGGTTCGTCGTGATCGGCCTCATCGGCTGGTTCGTGACCTGGCAGGTCATGGAGAACATCGACCACCTCTCCGACCAGATCCAGGACGGCATCGACGAGCTGCGCAGGTGGCTGCTCAACAGCCCCTTCCACGTCACCGACAAGCAGATCAACGAGATCGCCAAGAACCTGCGGGACGCGGTCGGCGCCAACACCGAGCAGATCACCTCGGCGGGCATCGAGGGCGTGACGGTCGTCGTCGAGGCGCTCACCGGCATCCTGCTGGCGATCTTCTCGACGCTGTTCCTGCTCTACGACGGCCGGCGCATCTGGGAGTGGTCACTCAGGCTCGTCCCGGCCGCGGCCCGTCCGGGTGTCGCCGGTGCGGGTCCGGCCGCGTGGCGGACGCTCACGGCGTACGTGCGCGGCACGGTGGTGGTGGCCCTGATCGACGCGATCTTCATCGGCCTCGGCATCTACTTCCTCGACGTGCCGATGGCGGTGCCGCTCGCCGTCTTCATCTTCCTGTTCTCCTTCATCCCGCTCGTCGGTGCGGTGGTGTCCGGAGCGCTGGCGGTGGTCGTCGCGCTCGTCACGCAGGGCGTGTTCACGGGCGTCATGACCCTGGTGGTGGTCCTGGCGGTGCAGCAGATCGAGGGACACATCCTCCAGCCGTTCATCCTGGGCCGCGCGGTGCGCGTCCACCCGCTCGCGGTGGTGCTGGCGGTCTCCACGGGCGGCATGGTGGCCGGCATCGGCGGCGCGGTGGTCGCCGTACCGCTGGTCGCGGTCACCAACACCGTCGCCGTCTACCTGCGCGCGTACTCCCAGGAGGCGGCCGTGCGGCAGGCCGTCAGGCCCCGGGGCGCGACGGCGATGTCCTCGGCCGACGCCCCGGCGCCCACCGACACGGAACCGCCGGCTCCGGAGGAGGGGAAACGACCGGAGGACACCCGCGACCAGTAGCGGGAACGGCTGCGCCCGCCGCCTCCGGACGGCCGTGGCGTGCGGGGCCCCGCACGACGGCGGGCCCTACGACAGCGGGCCCGTCCACCGTGACCGGTGGACGGGCCCGATGCGCGGGCGGGCGCGGCGTCACTCCGCGAGGGCCGCCTCCGCGTCCAGTGTGGCGGCGACCGCCTGGATCACCGCGGCGATCTTGAACGCCTCCTGGATGACCTCACGCTCCACGCCGGCCTTGCGCAGCACCTGCTCGTGGGAGTCGAGGCACATGCCGCAGCCGTTGATCGCGGAGACCGCGAAGGACCAGAACTCGAAGTCGACCTTGTCGACGCCCGGGTTGCCGATGACGTTCATCCGCAGGCCGGCGCGCAGGTTGCCGTACTCGTGGTCCGACAGCAGGTGGCGGGTGCGGTAGAAGACGTTGTTCATCGCCATCACCGCGGCGGCGGCCTTGGCGGCCGTGTACGCCTCCGGCGACAGGTTCGCCTTCGCCTCCGGCTCCAGCTCGCGCAGCACGATCGCCGAGCGCGAGGCGATCGCCGTCGACAGCACCGTGCCCCACAGCTGCTGGGCCGGGAGGTCGGAGTTGCCGATGACCGAGCCCAGGTTGAGCTTCAGGTCCTTGGCGTAGTCCGGTATGCGGGACTTCAGGGAGTCGAGCGACACGTCAGATCACTCCCCGGCCAGCAGCGCGACCGGGTCCAGGGTCTCGTCGCCCTTGGTCCAGTTGCACGGGCAGAGCTCGTCGGTCTGCAGGGCGTCCAGGACCCGCAGGACCTCCTTCGGGTTACGGCCGACGGAGCCGGCGGTCACCATGGAGAACTGGATCTCGTTGTTCTGGTCGACGATGAAGACGGCGCGCTTGGCGAAGCCGTCCTCGCCCTCGATGCCGAGGTCGCGCATCAGCTCGTGCTTGGAGTCCGCCATCATCGGGAACGGCAGGTCGCGCAGGTCGTCGTGGTCCTTGCGCCAGGCGTGGTGGACGAACTCCGAGTCACCGGAGAAGCCGAGGATCTGGGCGTCGCGGTCGGCGAACTCGTCGTTCAGCTTGCCGAAGGCCGCGATCTCGGTCGGGCACACGAAGGTGAAGTCCTTGGGCCATGCGAAGACGATCTTCCACTTGCCCTCGTAGGTCTTGTGGGTGATCGTCTCGAACTCCTTGCCCTTCTCCAGCGAGACGCAGGCGGTCAGTTCGAACTCGGGGAACTTGTCACCGACAGTGAGCACAGGCTCTCCTTGCAGCGAAGAAACACCCGTTTTCCGGGTGTTTCCCATGGGTTGGACCTTATTGATGTTGGCACACGGTGCATTGATGAGTGAAATAGCTACACTCGGTCGTGTTGATCGGAGGTAGCTATTAGTGACCGTGCGTAAAAGGCGCAGGCAGCCGAGCCTCGCACAGTTGCGCGCCTTCGCCGCCGTGGCCGAGCATCTCCACTTCCGGGACGCCGCCGCGGCGCTCGGGATGAGCCAGCCGGCCCTGTCGGGCGCCGTGTCGGCGCTGGAGGAGGCACTCGGTGTCACGCTCCTGGAGCGTACGACGCGCAAGGTCCTGCTCTCACCGGCCGGCGAGCGGCTCGCCGTCCGCGCCAAGGCGGTGCTGGCGGAGGTCGGGGCGCTGACGGAGGAGGCGGACGCGCTGCGGGCGCCGTTCACCGGAGCGCTGCGACTCGGTGTGATCCCGACGGTGGCGCCGTACCTGCTGCCCACGGTCCTGCGGCTGGTCCACGACTGCTACCCGCACCTCGACCTCCAGGTGCACGAGGAGCAGACCGCCAGCCTGCTGGACGGGCTGGCCGGCGGCCGGCTCGACCTGCTGCTGCTCGCGGTGCCGCTCGGGGTCCCGGGGGTGACCGAGCTGCCCCTGTTCGACGAGGACTTCGTGCTGGTCACCCCGCTCGGCCACGGGCTCGGCGGCCGGGAGGGCATCCCCCGCAAGGCGCTGCGCGAGGTCAACCTGCTCCTCCTGGACGAGGGGCACTGCCTGCGCGACCAGGCCCTCGACATCTGCCGCGAGGCCGGCAGCGCGGGAGTCGCGGCCACCACGACGGCGGCGGGGCTGTCCACGCTCGTGCAGCTGGTCGCGGGCGGCCTCGGGGTGACGCTGCTGCCGCGCACCGCCGTCCAGGTCGAGACCACCCGCTCCGGCCGGCTCCTCACCGGCCGCTTCGCCGACCCGGCCCCCGGCCGCCGTATCGCCCTCGCCATGCGCACGGGCGCGGCGAGGGCGGCGGAGTACGAGGAACTGGCGACGGCCCTGCGCGAGGCGATGCGGGACCTGCCGGTACGGATCGTGCGGAGCTGACCTGCGGCGTGTGCGGGTCTGGTCTGTGGTGCGTGCGGGGCCGATCCGCGGTGGGTGCGGGGGCCGGCCCCCGCGGTTCGGCCCCGGGGCTACTCCGTGCGCAGGCCGTCCGGGCGCATCATGCGGAGCAGGGGCGGCAGGCTCAGCAGGGTCACCACCACGACCACCGCCGCGCCGATCCCGGTCATCTGCAGCACGCTCGGCCAGTCCACGCGGACCGACGTCGCGGTCATCCGCAGCAGCACCGCACCCAGCGTCACGCCCACCGCCGACGCCAGCAGCAGCCCCAGGCCGATCGGGATCGCCGTCTGCCACAGCACCGACAGGCTCAGCGTGCGCCGCCGGGTGCCGAAGGCGACCAGGGACGACAGCAGCTTGCGGCGCTCGCGCAACTGCTCCAGCTGGGAGACCAGCAGGCTCGCCCCGATCAGCGCGAGCACGGCCGTGGCGCCGACGGACAGACCGGTGCGGATGGATTCGTAGCGGTCGGAGCGCTCGGTGGCGTACCACGTCATCGGCTGGGCCGTCGGATCGATCGCGGCCGCCGCGTTGCGCACGTGCTCGTGGACGTACGGCACCGAGTCGTCGATCGCCAGGTACAGCTCCCCGCTGACCTCCTCCGCCAGGCCCGCGGGCATCGCGCCCGGGGTCATCAGGAAGCCGTTGCGCTTGTTGCCGGTCGGGTCCTCGATCGAGTCGGCCTGTCTCACCCCCTCGGGGAGGGTCCAGACGACGGCCCCGGGCCCGCTGGATCCGGACGTCTCCAGGTACAGCTTCCGGCCGGGCTCGTTCAGCGCCGCGGTCCCCTCGTCGTAGTCGCCGCCGCGGAGTGCGAACGCGTCGCCGTCCCGGCAGTCCGGCAGCTTCGCGACCTCCCGCAGGGTGGCGCAGTCGCCGACGGTCAGCAGCGCGCCGTTCTCCGGCTCCTTCGGCGGCGGCGTGTCGTAGAGGTAGCCCTCGGACAGGGCGTGGACCCGCCGTACGCCCTCGGTCTCCTCCAGCTTCGTCGCCGCCGCGGCGAGTTCCGTGCCCTCGGGCACCCGGACCTGCATCTGGGCCCGTGACACGTCGTAGCCGGTGGCCTCGGTGTAGTCGCTCTCCACCCCGGCGAACAGCATCTGCAGCGCGATCGCCCCGGCCACCGCGACCGCGATGCCGTTGACCATGCGGGCCGCCGCACCGCTGCTCAACTGCAGACGCCGCACCGCCAGCTGCCAGGACAGGCCGCCCGCGCCGAGCCGGGCGACGACCGTCTCGACGACCCACGGCAGCAGCGCGGTCACCCCGACGAGCAGGCAGATGACGCCGCCGACGACCAGGTACTGGTTGAAGTCCCCGTTCTCCCGGCCCTGGCCGATCATGGGGGTGAGCATGCCGACCCCGGCCAGCGGCAGCAGCAGCCGCCACCACAGCCGGCGCCGCGCGGGGCGCGCCGTGCGCACCACGCCCAGCGGTTCGATGACCACGCCGCGCAGCGCGAGCAGCGTCACCAGCACCGCGGCCGCCGGGACCGTCACCGCGACCAGCAGGACCAGCAGCGGCGAGGGGTTCAGATAACTGGGGAACACGCTGACGCCGAACACCTCGAAGGAGGCGGCGACCTCGCGTCCGGCCAGGAAGAAGCCGGTGCCGAGGACCAGTCCGAGCGACGCCCCCGCGAGCGCCTCGCCCGCGGCGATCCGCCGGGTCGCCCGGCTGTCGGAGCCGACCAGCCGCAGCGCCGCCAGCCTGCGGTCGCGCCGCTCGCCGCCGAACCGCACGGCCGCGGCGATGAACACGGCGACCGGCATCAGCAGCACCACGAAGACGACCAGGACCAGCAGGACCAGGACCGGATCCGTCTCCTCCTCCGTCGGGTCCGGGTCTCCGAACGCGTCGATGCGGGCCGCCGTGGAGCCGTCGATCCGCTCCGCGAGCCCCTCGGCGCCGGCGTAGTAGGCGAGTTCCTGCGAGCCGACGAGCCCCTGCTCGCCGATCGTGCCCACCACGTCGTACGGCAGCCGCTCGCGCAGCAGCTCGCCGCGGTCGGAGTCCAGCAGTTCCTCCAGCGCGGGGGAGACGACCATCGTGCCGGCCGCCGGGAACTCCCCCAGGCCGGGCGGCAGGGGGGCCTCGGGGCCGTCCGGCTCCACCAGCCGGCCGCGGACGTCCTCGTCCAGGTAGGTGGTGTCGACGTCCACGATGACCAGGGTGTCGTCCGCCTCGGGCACGACCTTGTGGACGAAGGTGTGGTCGAAGCGTGCCTCCTCGCGCCGGTCGCGTTCCGCCAGCGCGTTCGGCAGGGCGGTGGTGAGCAGCAGCAGCGCCACCCCCAGCCCGACGCCGACGGCGGTGAGCAGCGCCCTGACCCATCCCTCGCGCCCGCCGGCGAAGGCGAACCGGGCCCCCATGGCCAGATCGCGAGTCCACTGCCGGGCACTCATACGACGCGCTCCATGTCCCGGGACTTCCCGTCGCGCACGACGATCTCGCGGTCGGAGTACGCGGCCACCCGCGCCTCGTGGGTGACGAGGACGACGGCGGCGTTGGTGGACCGGGCGGCGTCGGTGAGCAGTTCCATCACGCGCTCGCCGTTGAGCGAGTCCAGCGCGCCGGTCGGCTCGTCGGCGAACACCACCCGCGGGCCCGTGACCAGTGACCTGGCCACGGCCACCCGCTGCCCCTGGCCGCCGGAGACCTCGCCGGGCCGCTTCTTGCGGACGTCGTCGACCTCCAGGCGCTCCAGCCAGGTCAGCGCCGCCCGCTCGGCCTCCTTGCGGGGGGTGCCGTTCAGCCGCAGCGGCAGGGCGACGTTCTCCACGCAGGTCAGCTCCGGCACGAGCTGGCCGAACTGGAAGACGAAGCCGAACTCCGAGCGCCGCAGCGCGCTGCGCCCGGCGTCGTTCATCGCGGTCAGCTCACGCCCGTTGTACGTGATCGACCCGGAGTCGGGCGTGACGATCCCGGCGAGGCAGTGCAGCAGCGTCGACTTGCCCGACCCGGAGGGTCCCATCACGGCGACGACCTCGCCGGGGTGGATGGAGAACGCGGCGCCGTCGAGCGCGGTCGTCGGGCCGTACGCCTTGCGCAGGTCCCGGGCGGCGAGCAGGGTGCCGGCGGGGACGGAGGGCGTGGCGGACACGGAGGTCACGGAGGTCATCGGGCCACCGCCTCACGGAGCTTGTCGAGGCGCGCCGCGGTCAGCTCCAGCCAGCGCAGGTCCGCCTCCAGGTGGAACAGGGCGTGGTCGCAGATGAGCTGGTCGGCCAGGTCGCCCTTGCGCTTGCGGTCGGTGAGGATCCGCATGCCGCGCAGGTGCTCCGAGCGCTGGGTGTCGAGGATGTCGGCGGCGTCGCGGCTGGTGAGCAGCGCGAGGACGACCTTGGTGTAGAGCGTCGACTGCAGGTACGGCTCCGGCTTCTCCGGTGTGGCGAGCCAGCGCTCGACATCGGTGATGCCGGCCTCGGTGATCGCGTACCGCTTGCGCTCGGGGCCGCCGCCGGCCTCGATGCCGTCGACCTCGACGAGCCCGTTCTTCAGCAGGCGGGACATCGTCGAGTAGACCTGGCCGTAGTGCAGCGGCCGGTCGTGACCGAACTTCTCGTCGAAGGCCCGCTTCAGGTCGTAGCCGTGGCGAGGGCCGGACTCCAGGAGCCCCAGAAGGGTGTGACCGATGGACATGCCGAGCACTCTACACATGGTGTATACGCACCGTGTATACACCATGTGTGCAGGTCGTGGCGGGGTGTACGGGACCCCAGGTGAGGGGCGATTGTCACGGTTCTGTCACCGAGGGGGCGACGGCGTGCGACCGCCGCTGCGGGGCGGGGGATCGGTGCCCTGCCGGGCGGCTGCCCGGGACGGGCCGCGCGGGGCCGCGGGACGGGGTGCTCGCGCCCGCCGGGCGGCCCGCTCCGAACGCCGCCTCTCCGCCCCGCCGACCGGTTGCCCGACCGGGGCGTCGGGGGGCGCAGGCGTGCGGTGCCGGGCGGTCGCCCGGGTGGGGTGTCGGCCGGGGGACGGGGGGCGTGGGCGGGGGCATCGGGTCGCCCGGATGGGGTGTCGCCCCGGTGGCCGGTCGGGGCGCGGGCGTGTGGTGCCGGGCGGTCGCCCGGGCCGGGGACGGGTGGTCATCCGGGGGAGTCGCCGGGAGGGCGGCGGGTGTCGTTCGGCGGGTGGGCGGGTGGGCGGCCCCGGCGGGGGAGGGGGCCCGCCTCGCCGGGGAGGCGGCCCGTCTCCGCGAGCGCCCGGCGCAGCAGGAACTCGATCTGGGCGTTGGCCGAGCGCAGCTCGTCGTTGGCCCAGCGGGCCAGCGCCTCGTACACCAGGGGGTCCAGCCGCAGCAGCACCTGTTTGCGCTGCTGCGGCCTGCGCCGAGGGGCCGTGCCCTCGGGGGAGTCCGAGGGGCCGGTCACTGGTAGAGCGTCCCGGTGTTGAGGACCGGCTGCGCGGAGCGGTCCCCGCACAGCACCACCATCAGGTTGGACACCATCGCCGCCTTGCGCTCGGGGTCCAGCTCCACGATGTCCTGCTCGGCGATCCGGGTCAGTGCGGCCTCGACCATGCCGACGGCTCCCTCCACGATCTTCTGCCGCGCCGCCACGACCGCGCCCGCCTGCTGCCGCTGGAGCATCGCCGAGGCGATCTCGGGGGCGTAGGCGAGGTGCGTGAAGCGGGACTCGATGATCTGCACGCCGGCCGCCTCCACGCGCGCGTGCAGTTCGACGGCGAGCTTCTCGGTGATCTCCTCGGCGTTGCCGCGCAGCGAGAGGCCGTCCTCCTCGTGGGCGTCGTAGGGGTACTCGATGGCGATGTGCCGGACGGCCGCCTCGGTCTGGGTGGAGACGAACTCGACGTAGTCGTCCACCTCGAAGGTGGCCTGGGCGGTGTCCTCCACCCGCCACACCACGACGGCGGCCAGTTCGATCGGGTTGCCGTAGGCGTCGTTCACCTTCAGGACGGCCGTCTCGTGGTTGCGCACCCGCGTCGAGATCCTGGTGCGCGAGGTCAGGGGGTTCACCCAGCGCAGGCCGTCCTGCCGGATCGTGCCCCGGTAGCGGCCGAACAGCTGGACCACCCGCGCCTCGCCCGGCGCCACCATGTTCAGCCCGCACATCGCGAGGAACGCGGCGAGCGCGACGAGGATGCCGCCGATGATCAGCACGGCCTTGACGCCGGTCCCGGTGACCGCCGTGGCGGTCGCGATCAGTCCGCCGCCGACCAGCAGCCCGGCCAGGCCGAGCAGCAGCGCCAGCCCGCCCCCGATGCTGTGCGCCGCGAACTCCCGCACGCGCGGAGCCGGCATCTCGGGCACGTCGGCCGTGACCTGCGTGTCGTGTGTGGACATGGGTGGTCCCCCGTTCCCTCGGGCGCCCTCCGCGCGCGGTGTGCGCGGCTAGCGTGTGTCTATCTAAGTGATATCACTTTATCGCATCCCGGCAACCTTGCACCTCTCCCGCACGTCGGTTCCATCGGGGCGGGTGCTGATTGTCACGCCCGTAAAGACCGGATCGGCAGCCCTTTGTCACAGCTCCCGGTGTTAGCTTTCTGAGCTGACCTGAGCGGCGAACCTGTGTGGCTGCCGAGCACACATGAACGAAGCGGAGCGGAACGGACGCATGGGACGAGCGGAAGAAAGACGCGCACGACAGCGCGGTGGGCGCCGAACGGCACCCCAGGGCCGCCGTCCGTCCGGTGCGGCCGACCGCACCGGCATACGCCGCCTGTTCACCTGGAAGAAGATCGTCGGCACGTTCTTCGGGCTCTGCCTGCTCGGCATGGGCGCCTTCATCGTGCTGTACATGATGATCGACATCCCGGAGGGGAACGCCGAGGCCGAGCTGCAGAGCAACGTCTACAAGTACAGCGACGGCAGCATCATGGCCCGTGACGGCGAGCGCAACCGCGAGATCGTCGACCTGGCCGAAATCCCCAAGGACGTCCAGCGCACCTTCGTCGCCGCCGAGAACAAGACCTTCTACAAGGACTCCGGCGTCGACATCAAGGGCACCGCGCGCGGTGTGCTCAACACCCTCACCGGCAAGGGCAAGCAGGGTGGCTCCACGATCACCCAGCAGTACGTCAAGAACTACTACCTGACGCAGGACCAGACCGTCACCCGCAAGCTGAAGGAACTGGTCATCTCCCTGAAGCTGGACCGGGAGAAGTCCAAGGACTACATCCTCGCCGGCTACATCAACACCAGCTTCTACGGCCGCGGCGCCTACGGCATCCAGGCCGCCGCCCAGGCCTACTACCGCGTCGACGCCGAGGACCTCACGGTCGAACAGGGCGCGTACCTCGCCGCGCTGCTCCAGGCGCCGAACCAGTACGACTGGGCGATCGCCAGCGAGGCCGGCAAGGATCTGGTCCAGGAGCGCTGGAACTACGTCCTGGACAACATGGTCGAGCAGAAGTGGCTGGACCGGGCCGAGCGCCAGGGCATGGAGTTCCCGGTCCCCGAGGAGCCCAGGCCCGCCACCGGGATGGAGGGCCAGACCGGCTACCTGGTCGAGGCGGCCAACACCGCGCTCAAGCAGCAGCTCGTCGCCCAGGGCGCGGCCGAGGACATGAAGCAGGCCGACGCCATGCTGGACCTCGGCGGCTACACCGTCACGCTCAACATCGACAAGAAGAAGCAGGCCGCGCTGGAGAAGGCCGTCAAGACCCAGCTCACCGACAAGCTCGACCCGGAGGAGCGCGAGGTCGACGCCGACGTCCAGGCCGGCGCCGTCTCCGTGGACCCGAAGACGGGCGCGGTCGTGGCGATGTATGGCGGCGTGGACTACGTGAAGCACTACACGAACAACGCCACCCGCGACGACTACCAGCCCGCCTCCACCTTCAAGCCGGTCATCCTGGCCGCAGCCGTGGAGGAGGGGGCCGAGACGCAGGACGGCCGGCCGATCACGGCCAACACCCTCTACGACGGCACCAGTGAGCGCCCGGTCGTGGACGACGGCCGGAAGGTCGGCTTCGCCCCCGAGAACGAGGACGACCGGAACTACGGCGACATCACCGTCCAGACGGCGATGAACAAGTCGGTCAACTCCGTCTTCGCGCAGATGGGCGTCGACGTCGGCATGGAGAAGGTGATGGAGACCGCGGGCAGGCTCGGCATGGACGCCGAGGACCTCCAGGCGGTGCCCGCGCAGACCCTGGGCTCCATGGGCGCCAGCCCCCTGGAGATGGCCGGCGTCTACGCCACGCTCGACAACCACGGCAAGAAGACCACTCCGACGATCATCAAGTCCGTGGAGCACCGCAGCCGGACCGTCACCGTGCCCGACGCGATCGGCGAGCAGGTCATCAGCCGCGAGACCGCCGACACGGTCACCTCGGTGCTGACCGGCGTGGTCGACGACGGCACGGCGCGCGCGGCCGTCCTCGACAACCCGCTGCGCGACGGCCAGCAGGTCGCCGGCAAGACCGGTACCTCCGACGACAACCTGTCGGCCTGGTTCACCGGCTTCACGCCCGACCTGGTGACCTCGGTCGGCCTGTTCGGCGAGGACGACGAGCCGCCGCACAAGCAGGTCGAGATGTACGGCGCGGGCGGCGAGCCCCGCGTCAACGGCGGTGGCTTCCCGGCGCAGATCTGGGCGGCGTACACCTTCGGCGTGATGGAGGAGACCAGCGAGTTCGACCTGGAGACGACCCAGGGCGCGGCCGTGAGGCCGCCCTCGACGCCGCCGCCCTCGCAGTCGCCGTCGCAGTCGCCGAGCCAGGAGCCGACCACCGAGGCACCGACCAGCGAGGCGCCGTCGCAGACCCCGTCCCAGCAGCCGACGACCCAGCCGCCGAGCCAGACCCCGACGTCGCAGCCGCCGACGAACCTGCCGTCGGGCTCGCCGACCTTCGAGATCCCGGAGAACCCGGGCGATCCGGACCAGGACCGGAACCAGCAGGAGTAGGCGGGGAGCGCACGGGACGAGAGACGTCAGGGGCGCCCGGTGATCCCACCGGGCGCCCCTGACGCCGTCGTACGCTTCGGTCGCGGTCCGGCCGCGGCCCGGTCGCGGGTCAGCTGTGGTTCAGCTCGAACCACACCACCTTGCCCGTGCTCAGCCGGGTCGCGCCCCACCGCCGGGCCAGCCGGTTCACCAGGTACAGCCCGCGCCCGCCCTCGTCCGTGGCGCGCGCCTGCCGCAGCCGCGGCAGCTGCGGCACGTCGTCGCCGACCTCGCAGCGCAGCACGTCGGTGCGCAGCAGCCGCAGCGTGACCGGCCGGGTCGCGTACCGCACGGCGTTGGTCACCACCTCGCTGACCAGCAGCTCCACCGAGTCGCTCAGCTCCTCCAGGCCCCAGCGGGACAGCGCCCGCCGGACCAGGCGCCGGGCCCGGCCGGGGGCGGCGTCCTCCGGCTCCAGGAACCAGTACGCCACGTCGCTCGGCGCGATCCCGTCGAAGCGGGCGGCGAGCAGCGCGATGTCGTCGTCCCGGTCGCCCGGGCCGAGCATGTCCAGCACCTCGTCGCACAGCGCCTCCAGCGGCGGCGGCGGATGGTCCGGGCCGGTCAGCTGCGCGGTCGCGGCGAGCTTCTCGCGCAGTTGCTCGATGCCGGTCCACACGTCCCGCAGCCGGGACTCCACCAGGCCGTCGGTGTACAGCAGCAGGGTCGCCCCGGCGGGCGCGTCCAGCTCCACGGCCTCGAAGTCCACCCCGCCGACGCCGATCGGGGCGCCCGCGGGCACCCGCAGCACCTCCGCCCGGCCGCCCAGGTGCAGCAGCACGGGCGGCGGGTGGCCGGCGTTGGCGACGGTGATGCGGTGCGAGACCGGGTCGTAGACCGCGTACAGGCAGGTCGCCATGCGGTCCACGCCGAGCCGTTGCGCCTGCTCGTCGAGGTGGTGCAGCACCTCCTGCGGCGGCAGGTCCAGCCCGGCCAGGGTCTGCGCGGTGGTGCGCAGCTGGCCCATGATCGCGGCGGAGGTCATGGAGTGCCCCATGACGTCCCCGACGACCAGCGCGACCCGGCTGCCCGGCAGCGGGATGGCGTCGTACCAGTCGCCGCCGACCCGCGCGGTCTCCGCGGCCGGCAGGTAGCGGGACGCCAGCCGCACGCCGGTGCAGCGGGGCAGGTGCTCCGGCAGCATGGTGCGCTGCAGCTCGTCCGCGATGTACGCCTCACGCCCGTACAGCACCGCCTTGTCGATGCCCAGCGCGCTGTGCGTGGCGAGCTGCGCGGCCACCAGCAGGTCGTCGGCCTCGAACGGGATGCGCTCCGGGCGGCGCAGGAACAGCGCCGCGCCGATCACCCGGCGCCGGCCGCGCAGCGGCGCGAGGATCGCCCGCTGCCCGTCCGGCACGGCCGCGGCGCCGTCCGCACCGAGGAGCTCGGGCAGCGCGGCGCGGGCGGCCGGCGCGTCCGTGAACACCGGCCGGACGCCGCGCAGCACCTCGGCGAGCGCGCTGCCGGGCCGCACCGTGCACAGCTCCTCGCCGACCGAGTCCAGTTCGTCCGGCTCCGGCGGGGCGATCGGGGCGAACCCGCTCTCGGTGTCGCGGTCGGTGGGGATCCGGTCGGTACGGCGCAGTCGCAGCACCAGCGGGCCGGTGGGCCGCTCGTCGCCGACCGGCAGCGGCTCGCGCAGGTAGACCAGGATCGTGTCGGAGAAGGTGGGCACGGTGGCCCGGCACAGCCCCATCACGATCTCGTCCAGGTCGAGGCCGCGGGCGATCCGCCGGGTCGCCGCGCCGACGAACCTCAGCCGGTCGCCGTCCCGCCGCATCGGCGTGGGCCGTCCGGGTGCGGTGACCTGTCCGGTGCGGCGCTCCCGGCCGTCCCGGCCCTGCGCCGGGCGGCCGCCCTGGTCCGCGGCCGGCTGGGCCGGGATGCCCTCGGACACGGGCCGCGGCCGGTGCGTGTCCGGCGCGGCGCCCTGCTCGGCGCCCGGCTGGGAGTGCTCGGAGACGGGGCCGGTGGCCGTGTCCTGGCCGGAGGCGGCCGTGTCCGGCACCGCCCCGGACGACACGGACGAGGCGGGGGGCGTGGAGGGTGCGGGGGACGCGGCCCCGGGCGCGCCCGGCTCGCCGCCGGAGCGGGCCTGTACCGGTAAGGCGGCCCCCGTGCCCGGCGCGCGGACCGGTCCCTGGGCAGGCACGAGCGCCCCGCGGGGATCCGCCGGGTCCGCACCCGGCTGCGGGCGGTCGAAGGAGGTCGGCTGCTCCGTCACGCGTGTGAAGTCCATCCGTCCGGGACTGCGCGCCGTGCGCGCAGTGCGTCCCGCCGAAACTCCGATACCCGCAATACGTGCCTCAGGAACGGAATTCCCGTGTGGTCAGAGGTTGTTGCTGTGCCGCCGGACGACCGTCCCCGGCCCGTACGGGTGTTGCCGTACCCCTCGCTCACGTCCTGCCGCCCCTCGGTGACGATCGGTCAAGCCCAGCGACTGTCCTGTTGGTTGCTGCCCTCGTGTCCTTGCGGAGGACGATCCTACGTTTCTTGCCCGGGGGCGTATCAAGGGTCTCACGGGGACACGTGCGCGGGCGTACGGTCCCAGTCCTGTGGGAGTGACGGTACCGTCCAGGACGGGTCCGGGCGCCAGTCCGGCCAGCCGTCCGAGAACGGCGGCCCCCAGGCGGCGATCACCTCCACCGCGGCCCGTCCGGCCTCCCGCACCCTCCCGGCCAGCGCCTCGTCCACCAGTCCGTCGCGCTGCGCCTGCGCGAACTCGTCCTCGTCCCGCCAGTGCCAGCTGCGGTCCGGGTGCACGGATATGTCCAGGAAGTGGTCCTCGGAGTCCACCCCGCCCGCCCAGCGGGCCAGCGGCTCCTCCAGGTTCACGTACCAGTTCTTGAACTGCCAGCCCTGGTCCCAGAACAGCCACACCGACCAGGGCTCACCGGGCCGGGCCAGCTTCAGCACACCGGTGCCGAACCAGCGGTCGCGCTGCACGGTGCGCGGCTTGGTGTACCGGGTGGCCAGCGGTTCCCGGTGCACGGGCGTGCCGTCGGCGAGCACCGGCCTCACGCACTCGGTGCCGGGCGCCATCCACACGGCGAGCAGTTCCGGGTCGTCGCGCACGACCGTGACGGGGCGCGCGATGTGGAAGCGCGCGCCGCCGTTCTCCCGGTACCGCCACAGGATCTGCGTCCCCGGCGCCCAGAAGCCCGCCGCACCGCCCGCGTCCCCGCGTCCGGCGCCCCTCACCGCTCCGCCCTCTGTCATGCGCAGATATTAGGTGCCCCGGGCACGCGACGCTGCGGCCCCCGTCACGGTCCGCCCGGGGCACGGCGTCCTACGGCCGGGTCATCCGCAGCACGTCCAGCGCCTCGTCGAGCTGCTCGACGGTGAGGTCGCCGCGCTCGACGTAGCCGCCCTCCAGCACCGCCTGCCGGATGGTCTTCCGTTCGGCCAGCGCCCTCTTGGCGACCTTGGCGGCCTCCTCGTAGCCGATGTACTTGTTGAGCGGGGTGACGACGGACGGCGAGGACTCGGCGTACTCCCGGGCGCGGTCGCGGTGCGCGACGATCCCGTCGACCGTGCGGTCGGCGAGCAGCCGGGAGGCGTTCGCGAGCAGCCGGACCGACTCCAGCACGTTCTTGGCGATGACCGGCAGCATCACGTTGAGCTCGAAGTTGCCCGAGGCGCCGGCGGTGGTCACGGTCACGTCGTTGCCGACGACCTGCGCGCAGACCATGAGCACGGCCTCCGGGACGACCGGGTTGACCTTGCCGGGCATGATCGAGGAGCCGGGCTGGAGGTCGGGGAGGCTGATCTCCGCGAGGCCCGTGCGCGGACCGGAGGACATCCACCGCAGATCGTTGGCGATCTTCGTCAGTCCGACCGCGACGGTCCGCAGCTGGCCGCTGGTCTCCACGATGCCGTCCCGGGCGCCCTGCGCCTCGAAGTGGTCGCGCGCCTCGGTCAGCGGCAGCCCGGTGACCCGGGCGACCTCCTCGATGACGGCGGCGGAGAAACCCGGCGGGGTGTTGATGCCGGTGCCGACGGCGGTCCCGCCCAGCGGCAGTTCCGCGAGGCGCGGCAGGGAGGCGTTCAGCCGCTCGATCCCGTACCGCACCTGGGCCGCGTAACCGCCGAACTCCTGGCCGAGCGTCACGGGCGTGGCGTCCATCAGGTGCGTCCGCCCGGACTTCACCACGTCGGCGAACTCCTCGGCCTTGCGCTCCAGGGCGGCCGCGAGGTGCTCGAGGGCCGGGACCAGGTCGCGGGTGACGGCGGCGGTGGCCGCGATGTGGATCGACGACGGGAAGACGTCGTTGGACGACTGCGAGGCGTTGACGTGGTCGTTGGGGTGCACGTCCCGCCCGAGCCGTTCGCTCGCGAGGGTGGCGACGACCTCGTTGGCGTTCATGTTGGACGAGGTCCCGGAGCCGGTCTGGAACACGTCGACCGGGAAGTGCTCGTCCCACCGGCCCTCGGCGACCTCGGCGGCCGCCTCCTGGATCGCCGCGGCGATGTCCTCGTCGAGCACCCCGAGCCGGGCGTTCACCTTCGCCGCGGCGCCCTTGATGCGGGCGAGGGCCTCGATGTGGGCGCGTTCGAGACGCTGCCCGGAGATCGGGAAGTTCTCCACGGCGCGCTGGGTCTGGGCGCGCCACTTGGCGTCGGCCGGGACTCTCACCTCCCCCATGGAGTCGTGCTCGATGCGGTAGCGCCGGTCGTCGTCCGTGGTCGTCATCGTGGTACCTCCGAAGGTTCACAGCAGCGGTCCCGGCGGGGCGTATTCCCCGCCGGTGCCCTGCCGTCAGCATCCCGCGCGGGCCCGCGGAACGGGTCCCGCCCCGCCGCGAGGGGCGGCGGGGCGGGGCGTCCGGCGGGGACCGGCGGCGGTCAGGCGCCCTGGAGGGTCACGTCGTCGAGCACGAAGCTCGTCTGCAGGGACGCGTCCTCGCTGCCCGTGAACGTCACGGTCACCTGGCGGCCCGCGTACGCGGTCAGGTCGACCGAGCGCTGCACGTAGCCGCTGCGGGCGTCGGCGTTGGACAGCGTGGCGAGCGTGCTGCCGTCGGCCTTCACCGTGAACCGGTCGTACGGCGTCGACCCGGACTCGTCGGTGTCGATGTGCAGCCAGTAGCCCAGCGTCACCCGGGCGCAGCCGGAGGGGACGGTCACCGTCTGGCCGATCGCCTCGGTGCGGGTGGAGCCGTAACCGGCCAGCCAGGCGAAACGGGTCCCGCCGTGGGCCGACTGGCCCGAGTGGGCGCCGATCGCCCCGGTGTTCCCGGTCCACGGCGCGGTGCCGCTCTCGAAGCCGCCGTTGGCGACGGCGCCGGCGGTGTCGCAGCCGCCGCCGGCGCCGGTGTCCACGGCCCGCTGCCACAGGGTGTGGGCGATGCCGTCGGCCGCGCGGTCCAGGCCGGTGGTGTTGATGTTGGAGAGGGTGTCGCAGGACCGGTGGTAGCAGGGGTCGTAGGAGGCACCGGCCGTGCCGCCCCACTTGGCGGCCTGCGCGGACGTCTTGCGGGCGCCGGCGCCCATCGCGTAGCCGGAGGTCGGGATGCCGTACTGCTCGAAGGAGTAGTCGTCGCTGCGTCCGGCGCCCTCGGTGTTCTCCTCGGGCTGCAGGCCCAGCGAGTCCCAGTACGCCTTCATCGGCGCGGCGGCGGCCGAGGTGATGTGGTTGATGAAGTAGCCGCCGTTGACGGAGGCGACCATGTCGAAGTTGTAGTACGCCTTGATCCTGGAGCGTTCGGCCGAGGAGAGCGAACGGACGTAGAAGTCGGATCCGTTGAGGCCCTGCTCCTCGTCGGTCCACCAGGCGAAGCGGACCCGGTCGCGCATCGTGGGGTTCTGCTGCGCCAGCGTGAGGGCGGTCTCGAGGAGCGCGGCCGAGCCGGAGCCGTTGTCGTTCATGCCGGGGCCCGCCGAGACGCCGTCGAGGTGGGCGCCGAACATGTGGACGTCGTTCGCGTCGCCGTGCGGCCACTCGGCGATCAGGTTGGGGCCGGCCCCGCTGGTGCAGCCGGAGGTGCAGGGCTGCTCGGTGACGGTGTAGCCGGCCGCCTGCAGCCTGCCCTTCACATAGGCGACCGAGTCGTCGTAACCCTGGCCGGTGGAGCGGCGGTTGCCGCCGTTGCGGCCGGCGATGGCGCTCAGTTCCGTCAGGTGCGCCTTCACCTTGGTCACGTCGACGTCGGGCGCGGCGTTCGCGGACGCGGTGGTGGTGGACGTGGTGGTGGACCGGTCCGTGTCGGCCGCTGCGGCGGGGAGTGTGCCGCAGCCGAGCGCGACGGCGAGGGAGAGGCTCGCCAGGGCGAGTCTTCGTTTCACCTTGTTCTCCTTCGGGAGGTGGCTGTGGGGTGAGCCGTGCAAGGCGTGACATGGCATGGGCATGTCGGGATGGCGAGAAGAGTCGCGTGGGAGGTTGAGGGAGTCAACGGAATCGGCGCCCGCGAGGGCAGGTTGTCCAAAAACGGAACATGATGTCCGTTATCCGGACGGCTACGGTGAGGGGGTGTCAGAGGACCAGCACGGGGTGACCGTGGACGACGGTGTCGAACTGCCGAGGCCTGCCGAGGGCGAGGTGTGGGCGGTGGGCGCGGTGATCCTCGACGGGAACGGCAGGGCGTTCGCCCAGAGGCGCGCGCCCGACCGCCGCCTCTTCCCCGACTGCTGGGACGTCGTGGGCGGACACGTGGAGCCCGGCGAGTCCCTGCTCGGCGCGCTCGTCCGCGAGGTCGCCGAGGAGACGGGCTGGCGGGTGCGCCGGGTGCGGCGGCTGCTCGGCGTCACCGCCTGGACCGGGGACGACGGTCTCGGGACGCGGCACGAGGCCGACTTCCTCGTCGAGGTCGACGGCGACCTGCGCCGCCCCGCCCTGGAGCGGTCCGAGCACACCGCCCACGGCTGGTTCGGGCCCGGCGACCTCGACCGGCTCAAGGAGAACCGCGCCCCGGGGGAGTTCCTCGTCCACGACCTGATCGCGGCGGCGCTGCGGGACGTCCCGGCGCCGGCCGGTACGGCAGGCCCGTCCGGGGGCTCGGCCCCCGGGGACGGGACGGGGAGGGGCGGCGGGGGCGGAACCCCCGCCCGGCGCCCCCGCGGTGCTACGCCAGCCCCGGCCCCCGCACCGGAATGCTCGTGAACGTCGGCTGCGGCGCCGGGTCCTGGAAGAAGTCGTTGCCCTTGTCGTCGACGACGACGAACGCCGGGAAGTCCTCGACCTCGATCTTCCAGACGGCCTCCATGCCCAGCTCCTCGTACTCGAGGACCTCGACCTTCTTGATGCAGTCCTGGGCCAGGCGCGCCGCCGGGCCACCGATGGACCCGAGGTAGAAGCCGCCGTGCGCGGCGCACGCGTCGGTGACCTGCTTGCTGCGGTTGCCCTTGGCGAGCATGACCTTGGAGCCGCCCGCCGCCTGGAACTGCTCGACGTAGGAGTCCATCCGGCCGGCCGTGGTCGGACCGAAGGAACCGGAGGCGTAGCCCTCGGGGGTCTTGGCCGGACCGGCGTAGTACACCGGGTGGTCCTTGAGGTACTGGGGCATCTCCTCGCCCGCGTCCAGCCGCTCCTTGATCTTGGCGTGCGCGATGTCGCGGGCCACGACCAGCGGGCCGGTGAGCGACAGCCGGGTCTTCACCGGGTACTTGGTGAGCTCCGCGAGGATGTCGTCCATCGGCTGGTTGAGGTCGATGCGGACCACGTCCCCGTCCGACTCCAGCTGCTCGTCCGTCGTCTCGGGCAGGAAGCGCGCCGGGTCCTTCTCCAGCTGCTCCAGGAAGACGCCCTCGGCGGTGATCTTCGCGACGGCCTGCCGGTCGGCGGAGCAGGAGACGGCGATGGCGACCGGGCAGGACGCGCCGTGCCGCGGCAGCCGGACCACGCGCACGTCGTGGCAGAAGTACTTGCCGCCGAACTGCGCGCCGATGCCGATCTTCTGCGTCAGCTCGAAGACCTTCTCCTCCAGTTCCTTGTCCCGGAAGCCGTGCCCGAGCGGCGAGCCCTCGGTCGGCATGTTGTCCAGGTAGTGCGCGGAGGCGTACTTGGCGGTCTTCAGCGCGTACTCGGCCGAGGTGCCGCCGACGACGATCGCCAGGTGGTACGGCGGGCAGGCGGCCGTACCGAGCGAACGGATCTTCTCCTCCAGGAACTTCATCATGGAGGCCTCGTTCAGGACGGCCTTGGTCTCCTGGTACAGGAAGCTCTTGTTGGCCGAGCCGCCGCCCTTGGCCATGAACAGGAACTTGTAGGCGTCGCCGTCGGTCGCGTACAGCTCGATCTGGGCGGGGAGGTTGGAGCCGGTGTTCTTCTCCTCCCACATGGTGAGCGGGGCCATCTGCGAGTAGCGCAGGTTGAGCCTGGTGTACGCGTCGTAGATGCCCCGGGACAGGGCCTCCTCGTCGCGGCCCCCGGTCAGCACGTTCTGGCCGCGCTTGCCCATGACGATCGCGGTGCCGGTGTCCTGGCACATGGGGAGCACGCCGGCCGCCGCGATGTTCGCGTTCTTCAGCAGGTCCAGGGCGACGAACTTGTCGTTGGACGACGCCTCGGGGTCGTCGACGATGCGGCGCAGCTGGGCGAGGTGCGCGGGGCGCAGGTAGTGCTGGATGTCGTGGATGGCCTCCTCGGCGAGCCTGCGCAGCGCCTCCGGCTCCACCCTGAGGAAGGTCCGCCCGTCGGCCTCGAAGGTGGAGACACCTTCGGAGGTCACCAGCCGGTAGGGGGTGGTGTCCTCTCCCATGGGGAGCAGATCGGCGTACTCGAACTCAGGCATCTCGCCCATTCCTCACTCGACAGACGGCCGCCCGCCGACACTGGCGGGCGGCCACCAGCCTAGGACGTGCCGTCGGCGGCGGGCTTGTGAGGTTGTCCTCAGTCGTCCCGCACCCGTCCGTCCCCTGCCCGCCCGTCCCGCACTCGTCCCCGACAGGGGGTAGTCGCGATCTATCGCGTTTGGGTACGCTGGTGCCGTGGACCTTCAGAAGCACGCCCAGCAGCCGGACACGGCCCCGCGCCCCGCCGACCTGCGCGCCTCGGACGCCGACCGCGACCGCGTCGCCGACCTCCTGCGCGACGCCCTCGCGGAGGGCCGCCTGACCGCCGACGAGCACGCCGAGCGCGTCGAGGGTGTGCTGGCCGCCAAGACGGTCGGGGAGCTGGAGGAGTTCATCCGGGACCTCCCGGCCGCCCACCAGCGGCGCGCGGCCCCCGTGTCCGCGCCCCACCGCCCCACCGCGGGCGCGATACCGGCGGAGCCCGACGGCAGCGTGGTCGCGGTCTTCAGCGCCGCCGTCCGCAGGGGCCGCTGGCGGACCGGCCGCCGCATCCACGCGTACGCGGTCTTCGGCAGCGTCGAGATCGACCTCTGCGAGGCGCTCTTCGACCACCAGCAGGTCATGATCAAGGCCTTCTCGGTCTTCGGCAGCGTCGAGGTCCGCGTCCCGGAGAACGTGTCGCTGCGCGGCACGGGCGGCGGCGTCCTCGGCAGCTTCGAGGTGGACACGCTGGACGCGACCGACCCCGAGGCCCCCGTGGTCTACGTGGACGGCTGGGCGGTGCTGGGCAGCATCGAGGCGCGGCCCAGGCGCGGCAAGCTCGTGGCGGACATCCTCGACAAGGTGCAGCGCTCGGTCGACCGGAGTGTGCGCAAGCACCTGGACCGCTGACGCCCGTGAACCGGCTGGTGGCGGAGTCGCTCCGTCCGCCGGCGGCGGGGCGGGCCGGTGCCGGAGTCCGGTGCCGGGCGCGGCGGTTCGGGACTCAGTGCATAGGCACGCGCACAACGGGTAAGCCTTGCTGCATCGTGTCTCGCTCGCGAAGCCGTCGTCAGGAGTAGACCGTGCTGCAACCGCCGCATTCGTCCCTGCAGGTAGCTGCCGTTCCGGCCCAGCGGGCGGCCGGGCGAGACAGGGACCAGGACGCCCCCTGGCACACCGAGGCGGTGTGCCGGCGCGACGAGGCCGGACTGTTCTTCGCACCCTCGAAGGAGCCCACCGCCGCCCGGCTCTCCCGCGAGGAGGCGGCCAAGCGGGTCTGCGCCCGCTGCCCGGTGATGGTGGAGTGCCGCGAGCACGCCCTGCTGCAGCCCGAGCCCTACGGCGTCTGGGGCGGCCTGACCGCCGCCGAGCGCCGCGTGGTGCTGGCCCGGCGCAGGCGGCGCGAGATGGAGCTGAAGAAGGCGGCCCGCGCGACGGGCCGCATAGCCGCGGCCGGCTGAGACGGACGGGAGAAGGGCGCCCCCTCCGCACAGGGGGCGCCCTTCCCGGCGCCGGGGAGCGGTTCTGCCTCAGGGGCCCGGGGAACTGCGCGACCGGTCACCACCGGCCCGCACCCGCCCGTGATCCGCACCCTCGTGGTGCGACGGCACCACCGCGCCACCGGCGGGGTTCACTTCGCCCGGTCGAAGTCGATCGCGCTGTAGGCACGCAGCTTGCTCAGCCGGTGCTCGGAGTCGATCCGGCGGACCGTGCCCGACTTGGAGCGCATCACGATCGAGTCGGTCGTGGCGGTCTCGGAGCGGTAGCGCACCCCGCGCAGCAGCTCGCCGTCGGTGATGCCGGTGGCCACGAAGAAGACGTTCTCGCCGGAGACCAGGTCGTCGGTCGTCAGCACCCGGTCCAGGTCGTGCCCGGCGTCGACGGCCCGCTGCCGCTCCTCGTCGTCCTTGGGCCACAGCTTGCCCTGGATGGTGCCGCCCAGGCACTTCACGGCGCAGGCCGAGATGATGCCCTCGGGAGTGCCGCCGACGCCGAGCAGCAGGTCGATGCCGGTGCCCTCGCGCAGGGCGAGGATCGAACCGGCCACGTCGCCGTCGGAGATCAGCTTGATGCGCGCGCCGGTCTCCCGGATCTCCTTGATGATGCCCTCGTGGCGCGGCCGGTCCAGGATCACCACGGTGACGTCCTCGGGGGTGACCCGCTTGGCCTTGGCGACCCGGCGGATGTTCACGTTCACCGGCGCGTTGATGTCGACGAAGTCGGCGGCCTCGGGGCCGGTGACCAGCTTGTCCATGTAGAACACGGCCGACGGGTCGAACATCGAGCCGCGCTCGGCCGCGGCCAGCACCGCGATCGCGTTCGTCATGCCCTTGGCGGTCAGCGTGGTGCCGTCGATCGGGTCGACGGCGATGTCGCACTCCGGCCCGGTCCCGTCGCCCACGCGCTCCCCGTTGAAGAGCATCGGGGCCTCGTCCTTCTCGCCCTCGCCGATGACGACGACGCCGTTCATCGAGACGGTGGAGACGAGGGTCCGCATGGCGCGCACCGCGGCGCCGTCGGCGCCGTTCTTGTCCCCGCGCCCGACCCAGCGGCCGGCGGCCATCGCCGCGGCCTCGGTGACCCGTACGAGCTCCAGGGCGAGGTTGCGGTCGGGGGCCTCGGAGGGGACATCGAGCTCGGACGGCAGGTGATGGTGTTCGGTCATCGGAGCGCACCTTTCTGTACGACGACGGCCGGATGAGGGTGTGAGGCACGACTCTATCGCCAGTCCGACAAAATGAGCAGGGGCCCCCACGGATGAGCGGGCCGGGTACCTGCGACGATAGGGGGCGTGGCAGGAAAGAACAGCATGCAGAAAACGGCCCGGGACATGATCCTGTCCCTGGGCCTCATAGGGCTGGTCTCGGGCGTCGTCTGGCTGTTCATCCCGCACGACGACAGCCCGCCCGACCTCAAGCGGGTGGACTACCGGGTCGACCTGCTCACCGCCCGTCGCGCCGCCTCCTACCCGGTGGCCGCCCCCGAGGGGCTGCCCGAGGCGTGGAAGCCCACCTCCGTCCGCTTCCGCGGCGACGAGGGCGACGCCTGGCACCTCGGCTACCAGACCCCCGACGGGCAGTACGTGGCGGTCGAGCAGTCCACCCAGAAGCCGCCGGTCTTCATCGAGGACGCGACGCAGGGCGCGGAGAAGACCGGGATCACCCAGCAGATCGACGGCAGGACCTGGACCCGGTACGAGGGCGGCCACTACGACGCCCTGGTGCTCGAGAGTGCCGACGGCTCGACCACGGTGGTGACGGGCACGGCGTCGATCGGGCAGCTGACGAAGATGGCCGAGGCGCTGCGGACCGAGTGACCGCGCCCGGCACGCCCGGCACGCGACGGGGCCCGGTGGATCGGCCGATCCACCGGGCCCCGTCGCGTGTGCGCCGTGCTCGGCTCAGACGGTCGTGACGACCTGCTCGTACGCCAGGCGCGGGCTGCGCGGGAACCAGGCGTCCGGGCCGGGGCGGCCGATGTTGACGACCATCAGCGGGGTGTGGTCGTCGTCCAGGAACTCCTTGCGGATGCCCTCGAAGTCGCAGCCGGTCATCGGGCCGGCCGCCAGGCCGGCGGCGCGCACGCCGATGATGAAGTAGGCGGCCTGGAGGGCGGCGTTCAGGGCGGCGCTGTTCTCCCGTACCACGCGGTCGCCGAAGACGGCGTCCTTGGCCTCCGGGAAGTGCGGGAAGAGGTGCGGCAGTTCCGCGTGGAACTCGTTGTCCGCGGAGAGGATCGCGACCAGCGGGGCGGAGGCGGTCTTGGACCGGTTGCCCTCGGCCATGTGCGCGACCAGGCGCTCACGGGCCTCCGCGGAGCGGACCAGCGTCACGCGCAGCGGGGACTGGTTCATGGAGGTCGGGCCGTACTTGACGAGGTCGTAGACGGCCTGCACCTGCTCGTCGGTCACCGGTTCGTCGGTGAACGTGTTCGCGGTGCGCGCCTCGCGGAACAGCAGGTCCTGGGCGGCCGGGTCGAGTACGAGAGTCATGCGTGAACCTTCTTGCGTGTACGTCGGGTCCGAGCGTCCGTGCGGGGGCACGGATCGGCTGACGGGACGACCGTACGCGCATGAAGTTCAATGCTCAACTAAATCTGGAATGCGGTGATCCAGTTCACAGGGGACTACTCGGTCCCCCCGGCCTCCTCCGCCCCGGCCTCCTCCGCCAGCGCCGCGTCCAGCCGCGCCCGCGCGCCGTCCAGCCGGCGCCGGCACACCTTGGCCAGCTCCTCGCCCCGCTCCCAGAGCGCGAGGGACTCCTCCAGTGACGTACCGCCCGCCTCCAGCCGCCGTACGACCTCGATCAGCTCGTCCCGCGCCTGCTCGTACCCGAGCTCCTCGGACGCCGCCTTCTGCTTCGCCTTGCCGGTCATGCGCTCACCCTTCGTCTCGTCCTTCGTTCCTGCTCCCGCGCGTCCGCTCTCACGCCTGTGCGTCGACCCGGACGGTGAACTCGCCCTCGGACACCCGCGCCCGCAACGCCTCACCGGCCTCCACCTCGCCCGGGGCGCGCACCGCCTGCCCGTCGGCCCGCTGGAGCACGGCGTACCCGCGCTTCAGGGTCGCGGCGGGGGACAGCGCCACCACGCGCGCGTGCGTGTGGGTCAGCTCGGAGTCGGCCCGGTCCAGCTGGTGCCGCAGCGAGCGCCGCCCCCGCTCGAGCAGCGCCGTGACCTCCTCGGCCCGGGCGTCGACCATCCGGTGCGGATCCTGCAGCGAGGGCCGGGCCAGCGCCTGGGACAGCCCGCGCTCCTCCCGGTCCACCAGCGCCCGGACGCAGCGCCGCGCGCGGTCGCGCAGCATCCGCACCCGCTCGTACTCCTCGCCCACGTCCGGGACGACCTTCTTGGCGGCGTCGGTCGGCGTGGAGGCGCGCAGGTCGGCGACGTGGTCGAGCAGCGGGCTGTCCGGCTCGTGCCCGATCGCGGAGACCACCGGCGTGCGGCAGGCCGCCACCGCCCGCACCAGCTGCTCGTCGGAGAACGGCAGCAGGTCCTCCACGCTGCCGCCGCCCCGCGCCACGATGATCACGTCCACGTCGTCGAGCGCGTCCAGCTCCTTCACCGCCTGGACCACCTGCGGCACCGCGTGCACCCCCTGCACGGCGACGTTGCGCACCTCGAAGCGGACCGCCGGCCAGCGGTGCCGGGCGTTCTCCAGCACGTCCCGCTCGGCGGCCGAGGCCCGCCCGCACACCAGCCCGACCAGCCGCGGCAGGAACGGCAGCGGCTTCTTCCGCTCCGGTGCGAACAGCCCCTCCCGCGCGAGCGACTTCCTCAGCTGCTCCAGCCGCGCGAGCAGCTCCCCCACCCCCACCGGCCGGATCTCCGCGGCCCGCAGCGACAGCTGCCCGCGCGGGGCGTACCACTCGGGCTTGCAGTGCACCACGACGCGCGCGCCCTCGCTCACGACGTCGGCCACGGCGTCGAACACCTGCCGGTAGCAGGTCACGCCCACGGAGATGTCGTGCGACGGGTCCCGCAGCGTCAGGAACACCACCCCGGCGCCCGGCCGCCGCGACAGCTGGGTGATCTGCCCCTCGACCCACACCGCGCCGAGCCGGTCGATCCACCCCCCGATGAGCCGCGACACCTCGCCGACCGGCAGGGGCGCTTCCGCAGACGTGTTGACAGCCATGCCGCGAGGGTAGTGCGCCCCACCGACAACGCACCGTGACCGGACCCCCGGGACACGGCCCTTACGATGGGACGCATGACCGCTTCGCCTGGCCGCCGTGTCCTGCTCGCCGCCCCCCGGGGCTACTGCGCGGGAGTGGACCGCGCCGTGATCGCCGTCGAGAAGGCCCTGGAGCAGTACGGGGCCCCCGTCTACGTCCGGCACGAGATCGTGCACAACAAGTACGTCGTGCAGACCCTGGAGAAGAAGGGCGCGATCTTCGTCGAGCGGACGGAGGAGGTGCCCCCGGGCAACATCGTCATGTTCTCCGCGCACGGCGTGGCGCCCGTCGTCCACGAGGAGGCCGCGCGCGGCAGGCTCGCCACCATCGACGCCACCTGCCCGCTGGTCACCAAGGTCCACAAGGAAGCGGTCCGCTTCGCCAACGACGACTACGACATCCTCCTGATCGGCCACGAGGGCCACGAGGAGGTCATCGGCACCTCCGGCGAGGCCCCCGACCACATCCAGCTCGTCGACGGGCCGGGCGACGTGGAGAAGGTCGAGGTCCGCGACCCGTCGAAGGTCGTCTGGCTCTCCCAGACCACGCTGAGCGTCGACGAGACCATGGAGACCGTCGACGCCCTCAAGGAGAAGTTCCCCCAGCTGATCTCCCCGCCCAGCGACGACATCTGCTACGCCACCCAGAACCGCCAGCTCGCGGTCAAGCAGATGGGCGCCGAGGCCGACCTGGTGATCGTGGTCGGCTCGCGCAACTCCTCCAACTCCAAGCGCCTGGTGGAGGTCGCCAAGCTCGCGGGCGCCCGCGCGGCGTACCTGGTGGACTTCGCCGACGAGATCGACGAGGCCTGGCTGGAGGGCGTGACCACGGTCGGCGTCACCTCGGGCGCCTCGGTGCCGGAGGTGCTGGTCGAGCAGGTGCTCGAGTGGCTGTCGCGGCGCGGCTTCGAGGACGTCGAGATCGTCAAGGCCGCGGAGGAGTCCATCACCTTCTCGCTCCCCAAGGAACTGCGCCGCGACCTGCGCGAGGAGGCGGCGGCCCTGGTGGCCGAGCGGGGCGGCGCCGGGACCGGTGAGGGTTCGGGGCAGTGACCGTGACGGTCACGGAGATCGATTCCATGACCGTCCGTCGTCCGTCGTAACGTAGGGCCATGCAGATCTTCGGCGTGGACATCGGCGGATCCGGCATCAAGGGTGCCCCGGTCGACCTGGACGAGGGGGACCTGGCGCAGGAGCGCCACAAGGTCCTCACCCCGCACCCCGCCACGCCGGACGCGGTGGCCGACGGCGTCAAGGAGGTCGTCGACCACTTCGGCTGGACCGGCCCGGTCGGCGTCACCTTCCCCGGGGTGGTCACCGACGGCACCACGATCCGCACGGCGGCCAACGTCGACAAGAGCTGGATCGACACCGACGCGCGCGTGCTGCTCGGCGACCGCCTGGGCGGCCTGCCGGTGACGGTGGTGAACGACGCGGACGCGGCCGGCGTCGCCGAGATGCACTTCGGCGCCGGCCGCCACCGCAGGGGCACCGTCATCCTGCTGACCTTCGGCACCGGCATCGGCAGCGCCCTGTTCGTGGACGGCGTCCTCGTCCCCAACACCGAGCTGGGCCACCTGGAGCTGCAGGGCCACGACGCGGAGAAGCGCGCCTCCAGCAGGGCCAGGGAGGACCACGACCTGTCGTGGGAGGAGTGGGCGCACCGGGTGCAGAAGTACCTGGCCCACGTGGAGATGCTGTTCTCCCCGGAGCTGTTCGTCATCGGCGGCGGCGTCAGCCGCAAGGCCCACAAGTTCCTGCACCACATCGAGGGCATCAAGGCCGAGATCGTCCCGGCGCAGCTGCAGAACAACGCGGGCATCGTGGGGGCGGCGATGCGGGCGGCCACGGGCGTGTAGGGGCGGCCCGGGCACACAGGGGGGTGGAGGGTCTGCCCGTGGGGCCCGGAGCGCCTCACGCGCGCGGCCGGTTGTTCGCGGCCCGCTGGTGGGCGACGCGGACCGTGCGGACGGTGCGGACCGCGAGGACCCTGCGGCCGAGCACGATCAGCCCGGTGACGAACGTCCCCCCGTACAGCCAGCCGGCCTGCGTCGCGAGACCCGTCACCAGTCCCATCAGCCGGCCGCCGGTCCCGTCGCCGTCGGCCAGCGGGAGCAGCCCCACGGCGAAGGCGATCGGCGCGATGACGGGCGCGGTGAGCAGGTCCCCTTCGCGCACCCAGAGCGCGGTCAGCACGCACACCGGCAGGAACAGCACGCCGTACACCGTCTGGGACGCCCCGAACGCCACGGCGACCAGAAGCCCGAGCACGAGCATCACCAGTGCGCAGAACAGCCCCCCGCCCAGCCCGGTGAGCCGCGGGTTGGGCAGCCGCCGGGCGGCCGGCTCGGGAACGGGGCGCCGCGCGGGCGCCGGCCGGCGCTGCGGCACACCGGCGGGCCGGGCCGGCCGGGGGGACCGCGCCACCCCGCCTCCCGCCGCCCGCCCCGCCTGCGGGGGCAGCGGCGACCCGGAGGACCCGGGTGGCCTGGGCGACCTGGACGGCGTGGGCGGCCTGGGCGGCGTGTCGCGTCGCGGTCCGTGCTGCGCGGGGCGCGTCCTGGGGTGCTCCATTGGACCAACTTAGGTCGTTTTATGTGCCGAATGGTTCCTCAGACACGCCGTGGGGCGAGGTCTGGCCAGACGTTCGATACGTCGCCGGGCCGCGGGCGGGCACGCCGTAGACTGGTGGATCGGCCCACGCAGCCCAGTCGCCGGGTCGTCGTCCCCCATCCTCACGTACGGGAAGTCGCAACGTGTCGCTCACGATCGGAATCGTCGGCCTGCCGAATGTCGGCAAGTCGACCCTGTTCAACGCCCTGACCAAGAACGACGTGCTGGCGGCCAACTACCCGTTCGCCACGATCGAGCCGAACGTCGGCGTCGTCGGCGTCCCCGACGCCCGCCTGGCCAAGCTGGCCGAGATCTTCGGCTCCCAGCGCATCCTCCCGGCCACGGTCGACTTCGTCGACATCGCCGGCATCGTGCGCGGCGCCAGCGAGGGCGAGGGGCTCGGCAACAAGTTCCTGGCGAACATCCGCGAGTCCGACGCGATCTGCCAGGTCATCCGCGCCTTCAAGGACGAGAACGTCGTGCACGTCGACGGCAAGGTCTCGCCGAAGGACGACATCGAGACGATCAACACCGAGCTGATCCTCGCCGACCTCCAGACCATCGAGAAGGTCCTGCCGCGGCTGCAGAAGGAGTCGCGGATCAAGAAGGACGTCGCGCCCAAGGTCAAGGCGGTCGAGGAGGCCAAGGAGATCCTGGAGAAGGGCGACACGCTCTTCGCGCACGGCATCGTCCAGGGCACCGAGCGCAACGAGCTCCTGCACGACCTGCACCTCCTCACCACCAAGCCCTTCCTCTACGTCTTCAACGTCGACGAGGACGAGCTGGTCGACGAGGACTTCAAGAACGAGCAGCGCGCCCTGGTCGCCCCCGCCGAGGCGATCTTCCTCAACGCCAAGCTGGAGGCGGACCTCGCCGAGCTGGACGAGGAGGACGCGATGGAGCTGCTGGAGTCCGTCGGCGCCGAGGAGCCCGGCCTGGCCACCCTCGCCCGCGTCGGCTTCGACACCCTCGGCCTGCAGACGTACCTCACGGCCGGCCCGAAGGAATCCCGCGCCTGGACCATCAAGAAGGGCGCCACCGCCCCCGAGGCCGCCGGCGTCATCCACACCGACTTCCAGAAGGGCTTCATCAAGGCCGAGGTCATCTCCTTCGCCGACCTGGTCGACGCGGGCTCGGTCGCCGAGGCCCGCGCCAAGGGCAAGGCGCGCATGGAGGGCAAGGACTACGTGATGCAGGACGGCGACGTCGTGGAGTTCCGCTTCAACGTGTAGTGCCTGATTCCTCGATCGGCCGAAGTGGCTGGTCGAGGGAGGAAACACCGGGGCAGGGGCCGGATCCCGGGATCCGGCCCCTGCCCCGGTTTCTCCAGCCGGTCCGAGGCTTTCCGGGCGCTGCGCGCAGCTGTGCACCGCGGCGCGCACCCGGGTCCCGCCCCGGAAACCGGAGACGCCGGGGAAGGGCCGACAGGACGGACGGCGGGGAGGGGCCGTGGATCAGGCGACCGGCGACGCGCACACCAGGAACGGCCCGGCCGCCTTGCTCCAGGACTCGCCCCGTGCGAGTGCGGCCGCTCCCTCCGTGCGCAGTGACCCGACGACGGGCGAGAGGAAGTCCGTACGCCAGTGCCGTACGGCTTCCTCCCGCATCCCGCTCGCGTCGACGACCGCGCCCACCCGTGCTTCGAGGACCGCCGCGCCCTGCGTGACGTCCTCGCCGGTCCACTTGTCCACGCGATCGGCCACCAGGGCCCAGGACAGCTCGATCATGCGTCGGATCGTAGAGGCGACGGCGGCGTGCCGGAAGAGGGCGGAGGGCAGGGTGTGACCTCCCGCTTCCGGGCCGGACTCCGCCGGGTCGCGGCAGCTCAGCGGTGGGAGGATGCGGGGACGGCGAGAGGGAGGCGGGCGCGTGGGGCGGGGCGAGCGGGACACGGTCGTGAGGGGAGCGCGACTGTACGAGGCGGCGCAGGCGCTGGCCGGCGACCACGGCAGGGCGGTCGAGGCGGTGCGGGCGGCGCTCGGGCCGATCCACGACGCGGCGGTGCAGCGGGAGCTCGACGCCATCCCCGTCGCCCGGCTGCAGGACATCACCGAAGGACGGCTGCGGCTGGGCAACGTGGAGAAGAGCGGACTGCGCACGGTGGGCCGTGTCCTCGAGGCAGGCCCCTATCGGCTGCGGCAGGTCCCCGGTGTCGGGCAGCGCACCGTCGACCAGATGATCGCCGCCGCCCGCCGGCTCTCCGAGGCCGTGCACGAGACCGTCGCCGTCCACATCGACGTGGACCGGCCGGAACCGGACACCACCGCGCTCGTCACGGCCCTGCACGTCCTGGTGGAGGCCGGCCCGGACGCCCGGCGCGCCGTCGACCGGGCTGCCGTCCTGTCGGAACGGCTCGGTCCGCTGCTGGCCGAGGCCAGGCCCGCCGCCGGGCGTCTCCGGATGCTCCTGGCGGGCCGGGAGAAGAGGGATCGCGCGCTGGCCGCGGTCACCGGGATCCGGTTGCTGGTGGACGAGGCGGAGCAGGCGGGCCTGCCCGGGCTGCTGGCCCAGGCTTCGGTGGACCTGCTGCGAGGGCCATCGACCGACGTCGCGGCCTGGACGGACTTCGAGCTCCGGTCCGCCGAGTACTACGGCCTGCTCGCCGAGATCTCCGGACGGCCGCCCGGCACGGCCGCCGCCGAGGGCTTCCTGCCGGACGAGATCGCCGAGCGGGTGCGGACCCAGCACCTCGACGACTCGCACCGGCGGGTCTCCCTGCGCGGCTACCAGGCGTTCGGCGCACGGTTCGTCCTTGCGCAACGCAAGGTGATACTCGGCGACGAGATGGGCCTCGGGAAGACGATCCAGGCGATCGCCGTGCTGGCGCACCTGGCCGCCGAGGGACAGGGCCACTTCGTGGTCGTCTGCCCGGCGAGCGTCCTCGTGAACTGGACCCGGGAGATCGAGGCCCGCAGCGCCCTGCGCGTCATCGTGCTCCACGGTCCTGACCGGCACGACGCGTTCGCCGACTGGAAGGAGCGGGGCGGGGTCGGGGTGACCACGTTCGACGCACTGCGCGGATTCCCGGTGCCGGGCGGCGGGGAGGTCGGACTGCTCGTGGTCGACGAGGCGCACTCCGTGAAGAACCCGCAGGCCAAGCGGTCGCAGACGGTCGCCCTGTGGGCGGAGCACTGCGAGCGCGCCCTGTTCATGACCGGAACCCCGATGGAGAACAGGGTCGCGGAGTTCCGCAGCCTGGTCCGGATGCTCGACAGCGGTGTCGCGGATTCCTTGGGCGAGCGGGACGCGCTGACCGGATCGGTCGCCTTCCGCAAGGCCGTCGCCCCCGTCTACCTGCGACGCAACCAGGAGGACGTGCTCACGGAACTGCCGAGTCTGCAGCAGACCGACGAGTGGGAGGAGCTGAGCGCGTCGGACGAGGAGGCGTACCGCGAAGCCGTGCGCGCCGGCAACTTCATGGCGATGCGCAGGGCCGCCTACCTGCGCCCCGGGAAGTCGGCCAAGTTGGACCGGCTGCGGGAGATCGTCCGGGAGGCCGGCGAGAACGGGCAGAAGACGGTGGTCTTCTCTCTCTTCAGAGACGTACTGGGCGTGGTGGGGGAAGCACTCGCGGCCGGACCCGCCGACGGCGCCCCGGTGTTCGGTCCGCTCACCGGAAGCGTCCCGGCCGGACGGCGGCAGCGGATCGTCGACGACTTCGCCGCTGTTCCGGGTCCCGCGGTGCTCCTGGCGCAGATCCAGGCGGCGGGCGTCGGCCTCAACATGCAGGCCGCCTCCGTCGTCGTCCTCTGCGAACCCCAGGTCAAGCCGACCCTGGAGCACCAGGCGGTGGCCCGGGCCCACCGCATGGGCCAGGTCAGGCCGGTCCGCGTGCACCGCCTCCTCGCCACCGGGGGAGTGGACGAACGCATGGTGAGGATGCTGGAGGACAAGACCCGCCTGTTCGACGCCTACGCCCGGCGCAGCGCCGTGGCCGAGGCCACCCCGGACGCGGTCGACGTGTCGGACACCGAACTGGCCCGACGGATCGTCGAGGAAGAGCAGGCACGCCTGGGCGTGACCGGCGGGGGACCACGGTCGGGTCGCCTCCGGGAAGCCGATGACGGCGTGGGGGCCGGTCCGCACGTGGACCGTTCCCGCACGTGATGCCGCACGTCGCCGGGCGCGGCCGTCGCGTTCTGCGGGTTCCGACGGACCGGCGCCGGTGCCCAGGAGGGGTCGGCCGGCGGTTCCGGAACCGCCGGAACGGGTTCACCGGAGGGTCTTCAGCGCACTCTCGGCGGCTGCCACGACCGTGCGTGCCTGGTGCTCCACCTGGTGCCGCACGGGCACCCAGCGCAGGCGCAGGGCCTTCTCGAAGTCCGTGCACCACGCGGTGAAGAGGGCGTCCAGCTCGCGGTGCAGCCCCGGTGCGGCGTCGTCGTCCGCCGCCTCCAGCAGCCGCAGCAGAAGGCCCGCCGCACGGAGCGGTTGCCGGCGGGCCACGACGTCCAGCGAGCAGACCTGCGCCGTGGTGGGCCGCCGCGGGTCATCGGCGTGGGACACCTCGGCCGCCTGCCGGGCGAGCGGTTCCCAGGAGTCGGCGACCAGGTCGTAGAGGCCGTCGGCCATCCACTCCAGCACGCGCCTGAGCGGACTCTCCCCCGGCGGCGGCAGGAATCCGCGCGCCTTGCCGAGGAGGGCGGTCACCCGCCGTCCGTCGTCCCGCACCAGCCCGGACAGGTCGCGCAGCACGTGGGCCGCCTCCGGGTGCGGGGACGGGTCCTCGGCCGCGTCGGTCGCCCACATGGGCACTTCGACGATCGCGGTGACGCCGCCGTACCGCGCGGGTGCGCACCAGGTGGACGACCCGATGTTCTCGGACCCGGCCGCCAGGCGGCCGGTGCTGTCCGGCGGAGGCAGGACGTAGACCGCGGGGCTCGGGTTCTCCCAGTACAGGGCGTCGTACGTGCCGTGCTGGACCGGGATGCCGAGCTCCCCGGCGGACGTCCGGAAGGGCACGGCGAGTCCGGGGAGGTCGCGGGTCAGCTGGACCCAGCTGCCGCCCGCTTCGACGTTGTGCAGGGAGCACTGGAGGAACGGGCGCAGTTCGTCGATCACGTCGAACAGCGCCTGGCTCTCCGGCAGGTGCCGCGACTCGATCGGCGCCCACTCCGGCTGCTCCGCCGCGACCGGACGGAAGGCGGTGCGGTAGTAGCTCTCCAGGGTGTGGTCGGGTCCGGCCGTCGCCTCCTCGATCCCCCGGCTCAGCGCGGCGCCGTCCGGATCCAGGCACAGGACGATGTCCCAGGTGACGAGCTCGGGGTCGGTCGCCGCGGACCACCGGTCGCCGCGTGCCACCCGCTCCGCCAGCGCGATCGCGGTCGCGCCGCCGACCGGCTCGTCGGGGTGCGGTCGGGCGACCACCAGGACGTGACGCGGACCGTGCCCCACGGACAGCATCAGGATCGGACGGCCCGCGCGGGACGTCCCGATCCGGCGCAGGCGGCCGGCCCCGGGGTACCGGGAGACCAGCCGCCGCGCCGCCTCGGTGACCTCCGCGACCGTGAGGTAGCGGTCCATCGTGCGCGTCCGGTCAGGCGCCGCCGTTGCCACCGCTGTCGCCGGTGGTCTCCTTCTTGTCCAGCGGACGGATCTCGATCTTGTTCGGCATGCCGTGTCCTCCCGTGGCGGTTGTGGCGTGCAGTGGGTCGTGGTGCTCTTGCCAGAGTTCGCCTTCCGGATCACTGTTGTCAATGTCCGTTGTCCTCGGGGGAGTTGGGACTGAAGGGATTGGCGCGAAGATGACGGTGCACGCGATGCGACGGCCCCGCGTCAAGCCGGAGCACCGGGCCTACAGGACGGTGGACGGGCACGTGAGGATCGGGAGCGTCGTCCACGGCGTCGGTGCCGAGGTCAGGGACCCCGACGGCTGGGTGTGGACGCTGGTCGAGGCCATGGACGGTACGCGGGACCCCGCTGCCGTCGTCGCCGAGGTGTCCCGCCGCCACCCGGGGCTGCGGCTGCCGGCCCCGGACATCGTCCGGGCGATGGCCGACCTGACCGCGGCCGGGTACGTGGAGGACGCCGGTGCCGCGCCGCCGGCGGAGCTGTCCGAGCGGGAACGCGAGCGGTACAGCAGGGGCGTGGCCCTGCTGCGCTGGATGGACCTCCGGCCGAGGGAGAGCTCCTGGGAGCCGCAGCTGCTGCTGCGTCGCGCCCGGGTCCTGCTGGTCGGCGTCGGCGGCACCGGCGGGGCCGCCGCGCGGGACCTGGTGGCCTCCGGAGTGGGGTGGCTGCACTGCGTCGAACCGGATGTCGTCGAGCTGTCCAACCTCAACCGGCAGACCCTCTTCCGCGAGCAGGACCTCGGTACGCCCAAGATCGACGCGGCGCTGACGGCGTTGCGCGCCCTGAACCCGCACACGACGGTCACCGGCGAACGCCGCGAGGTGCGCGGCCCGGCGGACCTCGAGGACCTGCTGACCGGCGGGTCCGGTGACGGGCCGGCGTACGACGTGCTGCTGCTGGCCGCCGACCGCCCCGCCGTGATCCGCAGGTGGGCCAACCAGGTCTGTCTGGCCTCCGGCACGCCGTGGGCCGAAGCCGGCTACCGCGGCCCCCTGGTGAGCGTCGGCGTCTTCTCGCCCGGCCGGGGCGCGTGCTGGGAGTGCCTGCGCAGCACCGAGATCGAGCGGCGCGATCTGCGGCTCGCGCCCGGCCAGGACGAGGAGGCCGCCTCGCCCCGCATGCCGTGGAACCCGGTCAACGCCGTGACCGCGGGCCTGTCCGGCAGTCTGCTGGCCCATGCCGCCCTCGTGCTGCTGTGCGGCGTCCCGCCGGTCGATCCCGGGTGCCGGTTCGGCCTCAACCTCATGGTGCCCGGCGACCCGGTCATGCAGCGTTCGGGGCGGCGTCCCGACTGCCCCGCCTGCGGACCGGGACCGGCGGCGGCCCCGGGGCCGGTGGCGGGTCCGGAGGGGAACCCTGAACCGGCGGCGGACCCGGGACCGGAGGACCTCCCGTGACGGACACCGCGGCGCAGGACCGCCCCCGGATCGAACCGTCGACCCGCGTCCTGCTGCACGACCTGGCGGTGCGGCGGGACCGGGACGAGTGGATCGTGGGCCGCATGGCCACCCGGACCTTCGTCGCCGTGCCGGAGGCCGGGGCGCGCGCGCTGGAACTCCTGGGCGAGGGGCTGAGCGTGGCCCGCACGGCGGAGACACTGCGCGACGAGACCGGTGAGGAGTTCGCGGTCACGGACTTCGTCCGGGACCTGGCCGCTCTGGGGTTCGTGGCGCGGATCGGGGACCGGCCGGTGCCGGACGCCGAACCGGCGCGCGCGTCACTGCCGTGGCTGCGCCCCCACCACGTCCGGTTCGCCCTGCACCCGGTGCTCCCCGTGCTCGTCGGAGCGCTGCTGACGGCCGCCGTCGCCGTCCTGGTCCGCCGTCCCGACCTGCTGCCGGACTATCACGACCTGCTGTGGAGCCCGCACGGCAGCCTGGTCCTGCTCACCGGGGCGGCGGCCGGGTGGGCGCTGCTGCTGGCCCACGAGCTGGCGCACCTGGTCACCGCCCGAGCCGTGGGCGTGCCGGGGAGGATGCGGCTGGGCACCCGGCTGCAGTTCCTCGTCATGCAGACCGACATCAGCGGCATCGAGCTCGCGGCCCGCCGCCACCGGCTGACGGCCTACCTGGCCGGTATCGCCCTCAACCTGTCCGTCGCCTCGTCCCTGGTCCTGGTCCTCGCCCTGACGGACACCGGTACGACGGCCCACCGGCTGCTGGCCGCGGCCCTGCTGCTGGCCCTGATGCCGCTGCCCTTCCAGTGCCTGGTCTTCACCCGTACGGACCTGTACTTCGTCCTCCAGGACCTCACCGGCTGCCGGAACCTGTACGGCGACGGTCTCGCCTACGCCCGGTACGCGTTCCGGCGGGCGGTGCGGTTGCCGAGCCCCGGCGGGACCACCGGGACCGGCGACCCGAGCACCCGGCTGCCCCCGCACGAGCGCCGGGCCGTCCGGCTCTACAGCGTCGTCCTCGTGGTCGGCACGGCGGCCTGCCTGGCGTTCATGGCCGCCGTCACCCTCCCCGTGGACATCGCCCTGCTGGTCCGCGCGGCACGGGGACTGGGGCCGGAGCACGGCCTCGCGGGCAACGCCGACTCGGTGACCGTGCTGGTCGTCCTGGGCGGGGTCAACGTCCTGTGGCTGGTCACCTGGTGGCGCAACCGCCGTTCACGCGGGTCGTCGGGGAGGCCCTGAGAGCGGTGCGACCGCCTGCCGCTCCCGGGCACTCGAACAGGGGGAGGACGCCGGCGTCCGGGGCGGGACCACCGCCGGGCAGCGCCGTTCCGCCGGCCGTGCGCCGCCCGGCGCCCCGCGGGGAGGCGGGGAGCCGCCGGACCGGTCAGGAACGGAGAAGCGCGGGCCGGGGAGCCGTACCTAGCCTGATCGGCATGGACCTCACCATTCACACCACCGTTCTCCCGCACGACGACCCGGACGCCTCCCTGGCCTTCTACCGCGACGTCCTCGGCTTCGAGGTCCGCAGCGACGTCGGGCAGGGAAAGATGCGCTGGATCACGGTCGGCCCGGCCGGGCGGGCCGGTACGTCCATCCTCCTGGCGCCGCCGGCCGCCGACCCCGGGATCACCGAGGACGAGCGCCGCACCATCGCCGAGATGATGGCCAAGGGCACCTACGGCTGGATCCTGCTGGCCACCCCGGACCTCGACGGCACGTTCGAGAAGGTGCAGGCCCGCGACGCCGAGGTGGTCCAGGAGCCGACCGAGCAGCCGTACGGCGTCCGCGACTGCGCCTTCCGCGACCCCGCGGGCAACCTGGTCCGCATCCAGGAACTCCGCTGAACCGTCCGGCCGTCGCCGCCGGGCACCCCGCCGCCCGCCCCGGCACGCACCCGGCGGGGTGCCCGCGGACCTCGATGAGAAGGAGTTCCCTCATGTGTCACCCCTCGTGGGGGCGCGCACGCGCCGCGGCGCAGCGCCTGAGCGACTTCGCGCGACTGCGCCGCGTCCGCGACCGGATCGACCGGGAGCACGCGCGGCCGCTCGACGTCGAGGCGCTCGCCCGCGGCGCGGACATGCCCGCCGGGCACCTCGGCCGCCTGTTCCGGCTGGCCTACGGCATGTCGCCGTACGCGTACCTGACGGCGCGTCGCGTCGAGCGCGCGACGGTGCTGCTGCTCCACGGCGACCTCGCCGTCGACGAGGTCCGCCGCGCGGTCGGCTGCCCGTCGCCGGCCGTCTTCGCCGCCCGCTTCACCGAGCTGGCCGGCACGGAGCCCGGCGCCTACCGGGCCGCGCACCGGACGGCGGCGGAACCGAGCAGGAACGAAGAAGCACCGGCCGTCGCGCCGCACCTAGCGTGACGGCCATGGCATTCATCGAATCCGTGACCCTCGAGGTGGCCGACCCCACGGCCGCCGACCGCTTCCACACCACCGCCTTCGGCCTGGGCGGTCAGGTACGCCTGCGGGCCTCGCAGGCGCCGACGACCGGCTTCCGCGGCTTCACGCTGTCGCTCGTGGTGCCCCGGCCGGCCGACGTCGACGCCCTCGTCGGCGCCGCCGTGGACGCCGGCGCCACGACGCTGAAGCCCGCCGCCAGGTCGCTCTGGGGCTACGGGGGCGTCGTGCAGGCCCCGGACGGGACGATCTGGCAGGTCGCGTCGTCGAAGAGGGACACCGGCCCGGCCACCGGGCGGATCGACGAGATCGTGCTCCTGCTGGGGGTCGAGGACGTGAAGGCGAGCAAGCGGTTCTACGTGGGCCGGGGCCTCGCCGTGGCGAAGGGCTTCGGCGGCAAGTACGTCGAGTTCGCCACCGGATCGGGTCCCGTCAAGCTGGCGCTGTACAAGCGCCGTGGCCTGGCCAAGGTCGCCGGCGTGTCCCCCGACGGCACCGGATCGCACCGGATCGTGATCGGCGGCGGTGCCGGACCGTTCACCGACCCGGACGGGTTCGCGTGGGAGGCCGCGTCCCCGGCGCTCACGAACTGACCGACGACCGACGGAGCCCTTCCCCCGCAGGGAGGTCCGAGCGGCTCACGGCCGCCGCTCGTCGCCCCCGCCGCGCCGTTCCCGCCGCGTCGCCCTCCGGCACGCCTCCGCGTACCCCCGGACCAGCGGCCGGCCGGCGTCCCGCTTCCGCCAGGCCAGGGCGTACCGGCTGGGGGAGAGGTCGCGGACCGGGCGGGTGGTGACGCCGCCGAGGGTGACGAGCGGGGCGTTGCCGGTGGCGACGAAGCAGATGCCCAGGCCCGCCACCAGGGCCTCGTACGTCTCCTCCGTGCCGGCGATCTCCGCGCCGACGCGGGGCGGGCCGCCGGGGCGTTCGTCGAGGGCGAGCCAGTGGTCGCGCAGGACGCCCGCGCTCGGGGGCAGGGCCAGGAACGGTTCGTCGGCCAGGTCGGCGAGGGTGAGTTCCGCGCGGGCGGCCAGGGGGTGGGTGTCGGGGAGGGCGACCAGGCGCGGCTCCTCGGCGACCACCGTCCAGGCGTAGCGCTCGGGGTCCGGCAGCGGCAGCCAGACGAACGCCACGTCCGCCTCGCCGTCCGCCAGACCCGCCGTCGGGTCCTCCCAGCTCACCTGCCGCAGCCGGACCACCGCCTCGGGGTGCGCGGCGGTGAAGCGGGAGCGGACCGCCGGGAGCAGGCCACCGCGGCCCGGGCTGGTGCTCATGCCCACCACCAGCGTGCTGCGCTGCGCCGCCCGGGTCCGCTCCACCGCGGCCGCCCCCTCCTCCCACGCGGCCAGTACCCGCCGCGCGTGCGGCAGCAGCGCCGCACCGGCCCCGGTGAGGGCCACGCCCTGCCGGTCCCGGTGGAACAGCTCCACGCCCAACTGCCGTTCCAGCGCCCGCACCTGCTTGCTCAGCGCGGGCTGCGACACGTACAGGCGCTCGGCGGCGCGCGTGAAGTGCAGTTCCTCGGCCACGGTCAGGAAGGAGCGCAGGTCCCTCACGTGCACGTCCGTCGTCATGCCCATCGGTTATCACCGGGGGTCTTGGACGGGCAACTCGACGCGGTGGAAGGGTGGTTCACGTCACCGGTACGGACAGACGACGACGGACGGGGAACCGAGATGAACAAGGTGTGGCTGATCACGGGCGCGAGCAGCGGGTTCGGGCGGGCGATCGCCGAGGCGGCCCTCGCCGACGGCGACGTGGTGGTCGGCGCGGTCCGCCGGCCCGAGGCGCTGGACGACCTGGTGGCCGCCCACCCCGACCAGGTGGAGGCGCTGCGCCTGGACGTCGCCGACACGGCGGGCGCCGAGGCGGCGGTGCGGGACGTGGTGGCGCGGCACGGGCGGATCGACGTCCTGGTCAACAACGCGGGGCGGACGCATGTCGGGGCCTTCGAGGAGACCTCCGACGAGGAGCTGCGCGAGCTGTTCGACGTGCACGTCTTCGGCCCGGCCGCGCTGGTGCGCGCCGTCCTGCCGGGCATGCGCGAGCGGCGATCGGGGGCGATCGTGCAGATGAGCAGCATGGGCGGCCAGATGTCCTTCGCCGGTTTCGGGGCGTACAGCGGCACCAAGTTCGCGCTGGAGGGCATGTCGGAGGCGCTCGCGGACGAGGTGCGGGAGTTCGGCGTCAGGGTGCTGATCGTCGAGCCGGGATCCTTCCGCACCGGGCTGTTCGGCGCCGGCCGGGCGGGCGTCAGCCGGGACAGCGGCCTGTACCCGAAGGTCGGCGAGACCCGCTCCCTCGTCGCCGGCGGCGACGGCACCCAGCCCGGCGATCCGGCCAAGGCGGCGGCCCTCGTCCTGGCCGCCCTGGAGGCGGAGCGCACCCCGCTGCGCCTGCCGCTCGGCGACGACGGCGTGAGCGCGGTGCTCGGCCACCTCGACCAGGTCCGCGAGGAGGTCCTGGCCTGGGAGAAGCGCACCCGGGCGACCGGCTTCGACGACTGACGTCCACCCGGCACCGGGCCGGGCGGCCGCGCGGAGGACGCGCGGGCCGCCCGGCCCGTGCGCGCGCCGCCGGTCGCCCGGCCGGCGCGTGGCCGGGAGTATGTGACAGATACATGATAAGAGCATTACGTTCGCGCAGGGCCCTTGTGCAATTCCTGTGGAACCCTCAATCTTTCGGCTGGTGCACGGACACGGCCGCCCGCTCATTGACATGATCCTGCCAATGATTGGGTCGTTCCGTCACGCCCGCGGCCCCGTGCGTCACCGATCCACCGCACCGCCCCCCACAGCAACGCACCACCGATCGAGGAGGACCCCTCAGATGGCAGTGATGCGTCACCCCCGGCGGAGCACCACCCGAAGACTCACCACGCTCGGCGCGGCGACCGCCGCGGCCCTCGTCGCGAGCCTCGTCTCCGCCCTCCCCGCGGGCGCGGCCCCGGCCGCGCCCGAAGGCCGCGTCCAGTACGAGGGCGCCGCGAACGCCGTCGCCGGCAGCTACATCGTGACCCTCGATGCGGACGAGGCCCGCTCGGGCTCCGCCGAGGGCCGCGCCCTGGCCGAGAAGTACGGCGCCGACATCGAGCGCACCTACACCAAGGCCCTCAACGGCTACGAGGTCGAGGCGTCCGAGACCGAGGCGAAACGCCTCGCCGCCGACCCGGCCGTCGCCTCGGTGGTCCAGAACCGCACCTTCCACGCCACCGGCACCCAGCCCAGCCCGCCCTCCTGGGGCCTGGACCGGATCGACCAGCGGAACCTCCCGCTGAACAGCTCCTACACCTACCCGGACTCGGCCGGTCAGGGCGTGACGGCGTACGTCATCGACACCGGCGTCCGCATCACGCACAGCGACTTCGGCGGCCGTGCCTCCTACGGCTACGACGCGATCGACAACGACAACACCGCCCAGGACGGCCACGGCCACGGCACCCACGTCGCCGGCACGGTCGCGGGCAGCGCCCACGGCGTCGCGAAGAAGGCGAAGGTCGTCGGCGTCCGGGTGCTGAACAACTCCGGCTCCGGCACCACCGCCCAGGTCGTCGCCGGCATCGACTGGGTCGCGCGGAACGCGGTCAAGCCGGCCGTCGCCAACATGTCCCTCGGCGGCGGCGCCGACAGCGCCCTCGACACGGCCGTGCGCAACGCCGTCGCCTCCGGCGTCACCTTCGTCGTCGCGGCCGGCAACGAGTCCACCGACGCCTCCACCAAGTCCCCGGCCCGCGTCACCGAGGCGATCACCGTCGGCGCCACCACGTCCGGCGACGCCCGCGCCAGCTACTCCAACTACGGCTCCGTCCTGGACCTCTTCGCCCCGGGCTCCTCCATCACCTCCGCCTGGCGCACCAGCGACACGGCCACCAACACCATCTCCGGCACGTCCATGGCGAGCCCGCACGTCGCCGGCGCCGCCGCGCTCCACCTGGCCGACAACCCCTCGGCCACCCCCGCCCAGGTCTCCTCCGCGCTGACCTCCGCCGCCACCACCGGCGTCGTCGGCAACCCGGGCAGCGGCTCGCCCAACCGCCTGCTGTACGTGGGTGACGGGGGCACCACCCCGCCCCCGACCGGCGACCGCTTCGAGAACACCGCCGACTACACCGTCGCCGACAACTCCACCGTCGAGTCCCCGGTGACCGTCTCCGGCGTCTCCGGCAACGCGCCCTCGGACCTGGCCGTCGAGGTCGACATCACCCACACCTACATCGGTGACCTCCAGGTCCAGCTGGTCGCCCCCGACGGCACGGCGTACACGCTGAAGTCGTACGGCACCGGCGGCAGCGCGAACGACATCGACACCACGTACACCGTCGACGCCTCCGCGGAGACGGCGAACGGCACGTGGAAGCTGAGGGTCAGCGACAACGCCTGGTGGGACTCCGGGCGGCTCAACGGCTGGGCCCTGCAGTTCTGACACCGTGCTGAAGCGGCCCCGAGGCCGCGTCAGCCCACGGAGTCGCCCTCGTCCTCGGGGAAGGGCTTCGGGTCGGTGACCCAGCCCGCCGCGAGGACGAGGCGCGTCGCGCGGTGCACGGCGAGGAAACCGAAGGGGCGGGCGAAGCGGGCCGTCACCTTCCTCTTCCGGTGCGGCAGCTCGCCGGCGTCCTTGCCCAGGAACATCATGCCCATCGCGCTCACCGCGGTCGCCCGGAAACCGTCCGCACCGAACGCGGCCGTGACCGACTGCCGGGCGGAGCCCAGGGCGAGCGGATCGGCGCTGATGCCGGGGAAACGGCCGGCCGAGGTGTCGCAGGCGGCCAGGAGCCCGAAGCGCACCGGATCGCGCAGCAGGTCGTGGTCGGCGGTGAGGGCGAACGCGACGGTGTCCACCACCAGTTCCGGCGGTCCGGGGTGCGGCACCGGCACCTCGGCCACGCTCAGCCCCGGACCCGCCGGCCCCTCCTCCAGCAGGCTCCCCGGCACCGACGGCACGGCGCCGCCGAGCTCGTCCACCCCGGCGGCGAGCACCTCGGGCGCACCCGCACGCTCGTCGCCCAGGAGCAGGTGGACGTCCACGCCCGTCTCCCCGCGCACCGCCACCCGCGTGACCCTGCCCGCGGCCGCCCGGATCACGGCGACCGCGTCCAGGCCGGTGCCGGTGCGGGTGAGCCCGGCCACGAGCTTCCCGCGGCCGCGCCCGCCCCGCCACAGGCCGGGGCCGCCCTCGAACGGCTCCTCCCAGGTGGTGCGCAGCACCAGCGCGCTCGCCAGGACCAGCTCCGTCCGGGGGTCCGGCTCCACCGGCATCCTCGGGACGGCTCCGTCCGACCGCTCGACCGCCCAGGCGTCGAGCGCCTTCCGGTCCGCCTCCGGATCCCCCGTGAGCACCCCGTGCGTCCCCTCCGGCAACCCCCGGCGCCACTCCTCCCGCAGCTCCAGCGCCCGTGCGGTCCACAGACCGAGGGCGGCCTCCAGGCCGGGCACCCCCCGCAGCGCCGCCAGCAGCTCCCGCCCCGCCCGCGCGGCCTCGTCCGCCGGCACCCCGAGCGCCGCCTCCAGCTCCGCACGCGCCTCGTCCGCCGCCCCGTCCGCCAGGAAGGCCAGCAGGGGCCAGACCCCGGCGGCCGAGAACACCGTGCCCCCGGACACCTCCGCCGCCCGGCGCGCCGTCAGGAGGTCGACGGCCCGGATCGTCGCGTTCGTCACCCGTGTTCTTCCCCCGCTCGCCCCGCGCATACGATGCGCCTCGTGTCCATACCTCCGCCCTCCGGGCCCCAGCACCCCCAGGACGCGCAGGGCCCCCAGGGCCCGTACTCCGCTCCTCCGCAGCCCCGAGGCCCGTACCCGGCGCCGCAGTTCCCCCACGGCGGCGGTCCGGGCCTCGCGCCCTACGGACTGTACGGACCCCACGGTCCCCGGCCCCCGGCCGCCGTCAACGGGGTGGCCATCGCCGCCCTCGTGTTCGGAGTGATGTGCCTCCTGCCGGCCGTCGGGCTCGTGCTGGGGCTGATCGCGCTGCGGCAGATCCGGCGGCGGGGGGAACGCGGCCGGGGCATGGCGATCGCCGGGTCCGTGCTGTCGTCCCTCGGGCTCGCGCTGTGGGTGGCGTCGCTCGCCACGGGCGTCGCGGCCGACGTCTGGGAGGGCTTCAAGGACGGGGCGCGCGGCAACGGGGTCCTCGCGCTGCGGAAGGGGGACTGCTTCGACTCGCCCGGCGGTCTGGAGGGCCTGGCCTACGAGGCCGACCGGGTGCCCTGCGCGGACGAGCACGACGGCGAGGTCTTCGCGCTGGTCACCCTGCCCGACGGCGTCTACCCGGGGGACGCCCGCCTCGCCGACACCGCCGACGAGCGGTGCTACGCGCTCCAGGACGCCTACGCCATGGACAGCTGGGCGGTGCCCGACGACGTGGACGTGTACCACCTCGTCCCGTCCCGGGAGAGCTGGCGCTACGGCGACCGCGAGATCACCTGCGTCTTCGGCAACCGGGACGCGCAGGCCACCCTCACCGGCTCGCTGCGCAGGGACGAGACCACGCTCGACGCGCACCAGGTGGCCTACCTCGAGGCGGCCCGTGTCCTCGACACGGCGCTGGGCGAGGCCCCCGAGGCCGAGTTCGTCGAGGACGACCTGCCCGGCCACAAGGAATGGGCGGACCGGGTCTCGAAGGCGCTCGCCGAGCAGGCCGGGATGCTGCGCGGGCACGCGTGGCCCGCCGGCGCCGAGCGGCCGGTGACGGACCTGGCCGGCGAGCTGGAGGAGGCCGAGGAGGAGTGGGCGAGGGCCGCGGGGGCCGACGACGCGGACACGTACCACGAGCACCACGACAGGGGCTGGGAGCTCATCGACGCCCGCAAGTCGGTCACCGCGCGCAAGGCCCTGGGCCTGGACACCTCGCCACCCGTGTACGACGAGGAGGCCGAGCGCGACGCCGGGGGCGGCGAGATGGAGGTGTGACGGCCGCTATAGCGGGGAGAAAGTGCCTGGTAAAGCCCTTGCGCGGCGCATGCATCACATCGAGTGATTCTCTGGCCTTCGCTTGCCCGGGCCAACCTACGGTTGCCACGCTGTTGCTGTCTGTACAACCTGATGGGAGCGGCCAGTGACTTTCGGTGAGCAGCCGGCGTACCTGCGCGTCGCGAGCGATCTCCGCAAGAAGATCGTCGACGGCCGGCTGCCACCGCACACCCGCCTCCCCTCGCAGGCGAGGATCCGCGAGGAGTACGGCGTCTCGGACACGGTCGCGCTGGAGGCGCGCAAGGTGCTCATGGCGGAAGGCCTGGTCGAGGGCCGCTCCGGCTCGGGGACGTACGTGCGCGAGCGGCCGGTGCCCCGGCGGGTCGCCCGCTCCGGGTTCCGCCCGGAGCGCGGGGCCACGCCCTTCCGCCAGGAGCAGGCCGACGCGAGCGTCCACGGCACCTGGGAGTCCAGCAGCGAGCGGACCGAGGCCTGCGCCGCCGTCGCCGAGCGGCTCGGCATCGAACCCGGTGACCGCGTGATGTGCACCAAGTACCTCTTCCGGGAGGCCGGCGAGGCGGTGATGCTCTCCACCTCCTGGGAGCCGCTGGCCCTGACCGGCCGGACGCCCGTGATGCTGCCCGAGGAGGGTCCGCTGGGCGGCATGGGCGTCGTCGAGCGCATGCGCGCCATCGACGTGATCGTGGACAACGTCACCGAGGAGGTCGGCGCCCGTCCCGGCCTCGCCGAGGAACTGGTCCTGCTGGGCGGCGTCCCCGGGCACGTCGTCCTCGTCATCCAGCGCACGTACTTCGCCTCGGGGCGCCCGGTGGAGACGGCCGACGTGGTCATCCCGGCCGACCGCTACCGGGCCGCCTACCACCTCCCGGTGAAGTAGCGCCGCCGGTGCCGTAGCGCCGTCCTGCCGGACGGAGTGCTCTCCCGGTGGCGCGCGACGCGCCGTGCGCTCCGTCCGTCGAGCCGTCGCACGCCCGTCCCGCCCCTTCCCCGCCCCTTCCCCGCCCCGGCACCGCTTCCGCTCCGGCGCGCGGCCCGGGGCGCGGCCGCCCCGCCGCCGCAGCGATCTGGTCGTTCTCGCAGGCCGCCCGGGGGTGGCGCGTACGGGGCGGCATGTCGCTGACCGGACGCGTCGGTCACCGCGCACGGCGCATCCACCACCGTGCGCCCCCTCGCGTACTGGCTGGTTGCGTGCCTCTTTGTGAAAAGGCGTATTCGCTGAGTGAAGGTAAGGCGTAGGCTCAGGCATATGCGGACTGCGGTTTCCTTACCGGGCGGGGCGCGGCACAGGTCGCGGGCGGGAAGTGGAGGGGCTCGATGAACGACGGCACGGTCACTCTCCCCTGGCTCGTCGTGCGGCAGGACGACAACGGCAACCGGTACCGCGTGGGCCGGTACGCGACCCGCGCCGAGGCGCAGAAGATCGCGGACAGCCTCGACAGCCGCGGACACAAGCAGCTGTACTGGGTCGAGCGGATCGGCCAGAACGGAACGTCCGTCGGCTGACGCCGGCCGCCGCCGGGGTGCCCGGCCGGTCTCCCGTAGGCTCCGGCGCATGAGCGAGCGGATCGTGGTGGTCGGGGCGGCCCTGTGGCACGAGGGGCGGCTGCTCGCCGCCCGCCGGAGCGCACCCGCCGAGCTGGCCGGGCGCTGGGAGCTGCCCGGGGGCAAGGTCGAGCCGGGGGAGGCCCCGGACGCGGCCGTCGTGCGCGAGCTGCGCGAGGAACTCGGCGTCGACGCCGAGGCCGGTGAACGCGTCCCGGGGGAGTGGCCGTTGAGGCCGCCCTACGTGCTGCAGGTGTGGACCGCCCGCCTGCGCCCCGGGTCGCTCGCCCCCCGGCCCCTCGAGGACCACGACGCGCTGCGCTGGCTCGCCCCCGCCCGGATCTGGGACGTCGACTGGCTCGATCACGACGTGCCCGCCGTCCGGGACACCCTCACCCACCTCGGTCTCGCCGCCCGGCAGTCGTAGGGGGCGCACGCGTCGTGCACGCCTCGCGCGCCGCCCGGGCCGTGCCCCCGCCGACACGCGGTGTGCCTCCCCGCGCCGCTCGTGCCACAATGCGCCGCCGTGCGCGGTACGTGGCCCGACGTATCGGGTATGTGCCCATTAACCCCCTGGAACCGGACATGGGTGGACTCGCTGGGCGGGGAAGTGATCCGCTTGATCGACACCGAAGGCGACTACGCCGAGTGGACGTTCCCCGCGGACCCGGGGGCCGTGCGCGCCGCCCGTTCCGCCGTCCGTGCCCGGCTGCGCGGCTGGGACCTCGACAGCGTCGGCGACCTCACGGCCCTGCTGGTCAGCGAACTGGTCACCAACGCCCTGCGGCACGCCACCGGCCCCATCGGTGTCCGCCTGGTGCGCCCCGCCGACCTCGGCGGTGTCCTCCTGGTGGAGGTCTCCGACCCGCTTCCCGAGTTCCCCCACGAGCGCGTCGCCCGGCCCGACGACGAGGGCGGTCGCGGGCTGCAGCTCCTGGAATCCACCTCCCGCCGCTGGGGCACCCGGCCCGGCGGCGCGGGCAAGACCGTGTGGTTCGAACTCGCGGTGCCGCGATGAGGCACGGCGCCACCGCCCGCGGGTGTACGCCCCCGCTCCTCCCGTCCACCGGCCGGTACGGTCCGGTGGACGGTTGCCGAAGAGGGGGTTCGACGGTGTGTCCGCTGGTTAGAAGACTGGAAGTGTTCTCACAGCACGGACCGAAAAGCATCGGGACCGTGCTGTGATCGTGAACACCGTGTCGTGCGGCGCCGTAGTGCTGGATACTGCGGGCAGCCGCCTCCGGTGACCGGTGCCGGACGCGGTGAGCTGGAGGGGACGGTTCGCGTGAGCGAGATACCAGCGAAGGCCACGGAGTCCGAGGACTCGTCGGGCGGCCCGAGGACGGAGGCCGCGGACGGCCTCTCCTCCGGCGACGCCCCGTCCGGCGACGCGATGTGGCAGAGCAGTCCGCCCGGCTCCATGTACGACTACATCAAGGTCGCCTCCTTCTCCATCGGCCCGGACGGGCTGGTCGACCAGTGGAGCCTGCGCGCCGAACAGCTCTTCGGCATCCCCGCCGACCGCGCCGTCGGCATGGATCCCATCGCCGCCTTCGTCGCCTCCGACCGGCGTGAGCAGGGCCAGCGCAAGATGGCCGAGATCCTCGACGGCCGGGAGTGGACCGGGGTGGTGCCCTTCCGGCTGCCGGACACGGTGGCGCGGGACGAGCGCGACCGGGAGGGCCTGGCCGAGGTCTACGTCATGCCGACCCGGACCGAGGAGGGGGAGAAGGCCGCCGTCTGCATCGTCGTCGACGTCCGCACCCTGCGCCGCATCGAGACCGACCTCGCCGCCTCACAGGCCATATTCGGCCAGTCTCCGTTCGGCTTCCTGCTGATCGACCCCGATCTGCGGGTACGCCGGGCCAACCAGCGGTTCGCGTCCATCTTCGGCGGCACCCCGGACGACCACCGCGGCAAGGGCGTCCACGACTACCTGCCGCGCGGTGAGGCCGAGCGGGTCGCCGCGACCCTGCGCCGGGTGCTGGAGACCGGCGACTCCATCACGGACATGCACGTCACCGGCTTCGTCCCGGGCTCCGACGAGCGCCGCCACTGGTCCGTCAACCTCTACCGCGTGCACAGCGGCAGCGGCCGGCCCATCGGCATCGCCTGGCTCGGAACCGACATCACCGCCCGCCGCGCGGCCGCCCGCGAGGCCGCCGCCGCACGGCGCAATCTCGCCCTCCTCAACGAGGCCGGCGCCCGCATCGGCAACTCCCTCGACCTGGAGACCACCGCCCGCGAGCTCCTCGACGTCGTCGTCCCCGGCTTCTGCGACCTGGCCACCGTCGACCTGTACCAGGGTCTGCTGGCCGGCGACGAGACCCCGCCGGGGCTGGCCGACGGCAGCGCGGAGGTGCGCCGCGTCGCCTTCGCCAGCGCCGTCTCCGACGCGCCGTTCGACGGTGCCGTCGAACGGGTGAAGCTGGGCGCCGTCCACCACTACGCGTTCAACTCGCCCTGGGCGGACGCCCTGCGCACCGCCCGCCCGCAGACCGTCCCCGGCGAGGACGGCGGCCTGGTGCAGTCCACGCTCGCCGTGCCGATGGTCGCCCACGACACGGTGGTGGGGCTCGCGCAGTTCGCCCGGACCAAGGGCAGCGAGCCGTTCGGCGACCGCGACCGCGACCTCGCGGTGGAACTGGCCGCACGCGCCGCCGTCTGCATCGACAACGCCCGCCTGTACCGGCGCGAGCACGAACGCGCGCTGATCCTGCAGCGGTCCCTGCTCCCGCCCGGCGACCCGGAGGCCTCCGGCCTCGACATCGCCTGCCGCTACCTGCCCGGCAACGCGGCCACCGGCCGGACCGGCGAGGTCGGCGGCGACTGGTTCGACGTCATCGAACTGCCCGGCCACCGCACCGCGCTGGTCGTCGGCGACGTCATGGGCCGGGGCCTGCGCGCCGCGGTGGCCATGGGCGAACTGCGCACCGCCGTACGCACCCTGGCCCAGCTCGACCTGGAACCCGCCGAGGTCCTCTCCCAGCTGGACGAGATCGCCCGGGGCCTCGGAGCCCCCGGAGGCGTGCAGCAGGCCACCCGGGCGGCCCGCCGCCCCCGCGAGGCCGACCTCTCCGAGGTCTACCTGGCGACCTGCGTCTACGCCGTCTACGACTCGGTGACCAGACGCTGCACCTTCGCCAACGCGGGCCACCTGCCGCCCGTCCTGGTCGAACCCGGCGAGCCCGCGCTGATGCTGGACGTGCCGCCCGGCATGCCGCTCGGCGTCGGGGGCGAACCCTTCGAGGAGGTCGAGGTCGAACTGCCCGAAGGCTCCCTGCTCGCGCTCTACACGGATGGACTGGTCGAAAGCCGCGACCACCCCCTCGACGAGGGCCTCCAGGCCTTCGTGGGCGCGCTCACGGACCCTTCCCGCCCGTCGCCCGGCCACCACTCCTCGACGACGGCGCCGCGCGCCGACACCCAGCCGAACCTGGAGGACGTCTGCGACCACGTCCTCAACACCCTCGACACCCACCACGGCGAGGACGACATCGCCCTGCTGATGGCCCGGATCCAGGGGCTGCCCGCCGAGTCCGTCGGCGACTGGACCCTGCCGCGTGAGCCCCGCAGCGTGGGCCGCGCCCGCGAGTACGCCCGCGCCCAGCTGATCGGCTGGGACATGGAGTCCCTGGTCGACACCACGGAGCTGCTGGTCAGCGAACTGGTCACCAACGCCCTGCGCTACGGCGAGGGGGAGATCAGGCTCCGCCTCCTCCTCGACCGCACCCTGGTCTGCGAGGTCTGGGACGCCGGCCTGGTCCAGCCGCGCCGCCGCCGCGCCCGCGACACCGACGAGGGCGGTCGCGGCCTCCAGCTCGTCGGCCTGCTCAGCGCGGCCTGGGGCTCCCGCCGCACCCCCCGGGGCAAGACGGTCTGGTTCGAACTCCCCCTCCCCGGCGCCGACACCCCCCTCACCGACCCGGCGGAGGCACTGCTGGGCCTGTTCTGACGGGGTGTCGGCGGGGCGCGTACGCTCGCACCGTGCACATCACCCCGGCCACCCCGGTACGCCTGACGACCGGCACCCTCACCCTGCGCCCCTGGGCCCCGAAGGACGCGGCCGCCCTCGCCGAGCTGTACGAGGACGAGGCCATGCGCCGCTGGGCGACCGCGCCCGTGCACGACGAGCCGAGCGCGGCGCGGTGGGTGGCCGAGCAGCGGCGCGGCTGGGAGACCGGCGAACGCCTGGCGTTCGCCGTGGAGGAGACGCGGGCGTCCGACGCCCGGCCGGTGGGCAACGTCGTCCTCAAACGCCCGGCCACGGGCTCCCCCTCGGCCGAGGTCGGTTACTGGACGGCGGCCCACGCGCGGGGCAGGGGAGTGGCCCCCCGCGCCCTGACGGCCCTGTCCGACTGGGCCTTCGCCACCTTCGCCCACGAGGGTCTGTCCCGTCTGGAGCTGCTGCACCAGGTCGACAACGCGGCCTCCTGCCGCGTCGCCGAGAAGAGCGGCTTCGTGCTGTCCGGCCTTCTCCCCGCCGCCCCGCCGGCCTTCCCCCTGGACGGCCACCGGCACGTCCGGCGGGCGCCCTCCCCCTGCTGACCGCAACCGGAACATCTGTTCCCCTCGTCCTCCCCGGCAACACCAACCACGAGGCCGCCGACGGAAGTCGACGGATGAGGGGGCCGGGATGGACCGCACGGAGCCGCAGCAGCCGATGGCCGAAGGAGACGGGGACAGCCCGCCGAAACCGTCCGGCGCGACCCCTCCGGGGGCCACCGGCGCGGGCCCGGCCGAGCCCTCCGACGCCCCGGACCCACCGGCCCGGTCCGACCCGGCGGAGACTCCGAGAGCCCCGGCCTCCCCGGGTCCGCCCGGCCCGGCGGAGGCTCCGGAGGTCCCGGAGTCGTCCGGCGTGCGTGAGGCGGTCGAGGGTTCCGGTGGCCCGGCCTCCCCGGGTCCGCCCGGCCCGGTCGAGGCTTCGGAAGCTCCGGACCCGTCCGGCGTGCCCGACGCGTCCCGCGGGGAACGCCGCAGGCCCTGGGCCCGCCGGGTCGGACGCGCCGCCCTCGTGCTCGTCCTCGCGCTCCTCGTCCCCCTCCTCGCCGCCGGGACCGCCCTGCGCGTCAACTACATGGGCGACCCGGCGGACGGGACGTACACCCGTGACCGGGACGCCATGTGGCTCGGGCACGCCTGGGTCGACGGGCGCAAGAAGGACGCCGACGTCACCGCGCTCGCCCGCCGCCTCGAGGACACCGGGATCCGTGACCTGTACGTCCACTCCGGGCCGCTGGAGCACGACGGAACCCTGCCGAAGTCTGCCTACCCGCGAGCCCGTTGGCTGATCGACGCCGTGCACCGGGAGCTGCCGGGCGTCCGGGTCCAGGCCTTCCTCGGGGACGTCCTCGCCAACGGGGGCCCCGACGGCCTGCACCTGGACCGCGCCGCGACCCGCGCCGCCGTCGTCCGCAGCGCCGGTCAGGTCCTGGACGCGGGCTACGACGGCGTCCACCTCGACCTGGAGCCGCTGCACTCCGGCGACCGGGACTACCTCTCCCTCCTGGACGACCTGCGCGCCGTCACCCGCGCCCGGGACGCGCAGCTGTCCGTGGCCGCCCACCAGATCGACCCGCTCCCCGCCCTCCACTCCGTGTTCGGCCTCTTCACCGAACACCCCAAGTGGTGGTCGCAGGAGTTCTTCGGCCAGGTCGCCCGCCGCGTCGACCAGATCGCCGTGATGACGTACGACACCGCGCAGCCGCTGGAGGGCACCTACGGCGGCTACGTCGCCCAGCAGACCTCCCTCGCCCTGGAGGTCACCCCGCCCACCACCCACCTGCTGATCGGGCTGCCCTTCTACCACGAGAGCAACTTCGACCACTGGGGCCACGCCGAGACCGTCGCCGCCGCCGTCCGCGGCGCCCGCCTCGGCCTCTCCCGGACCGACCCCGGCCGGGAACTCTTCGGTGTCGCCCCGTACATCGACTTCGCGGCGACGGAGACGAACTGGAACGAGTACCGGAACGGCTGGCTGCGCCCTAACGCCTCCTGATCTTCGACCCCAGCCACACCAGCGGGTCGTACTTGCGGTCGACCGCCCGTTCCTTCAGCGGGATCAGCGCGTTGTCCGTGATCCTGATCCCCTCGGGACAGACCTCCGTGCAGCACTTGGTGATGTTGCAGTAGCCGAGGCCGTGGTCGTCCTGGGCCGTGCGCTTGCGGTCCAGGCCGGCCTCCTCGGCCGCGTCCAGCGGGTGCATGTCCAGTTCGGCGATCCGCATCAGGAACCGCGGTCCCGCGAACGCCTGCTTGTTCTCCTCGTGGTCGCGGACCACGTGGCAGGTGTCCTGGCACAGGAAGCACTCGATGCACTTGCGGAACTCCTGCGAGCGGTCCACGTCCTCCTGCATCATCCGGTACTCGCCCGGACCGAGCCCTTCCGGCGGCACGAAGGCCGGGACCTGCCGGGCCTTGGCGTAGTTGAAGCCGACGTCCGTCACCAGGTCGCGGATCACCGGGAACGCCCGCAGCGGCGTCACGGTGACCGTCTCGTCCCGCTCGAACACCGACATGCGGGTCATGCACATCAGCCGGGGACGCCCGTTGATCTCCGCCGAGCACGAACCGCACTTTCCGGCCTTGCAGTTCCAGCGCACGGCGAGGTCGGGGACCTGGGTGGCCTGGAGGCGGTGGATGATGTCGAGGACCACCTCGCCGTCGTTCACCTCGACCTCGAAGTCCTCCAGGCCGCCACCCTCGGCGTCCCCGCGCCACACCTTGAAGCGGGCCTCGTAGCTGCTCACTCGTACAGCTCCTCTTCGGCGAGGTACTTGACCAGCTCCTCCTTCTCGAAGAGGGCGAGCAGGTCGGGGCGGATGGGTTCGGTGGTCTCACGGGTGAGGGTGATCTGGCCGCGCACCGGATCGGTGGCCGCGAGACCGCCCGCGGGGTCGGTGAGGGCGCCCGCGGGGTCGGTGAGGGTGCACAGCAGGTTCACGTTGCGCCACGCGCGGTCCATCGCCGCGTGGTCCTCGCGGGTGTGCCCGCCGCGCGACTCGGTGCGCTCCAGCGCGGCCCGCGCCACGCACTCGCTGACCAGCAGCATGTTCCTGAGGTCGAGGGCGAGGTGCCAGCCCGGGTTGAACTGCCGGTGCCCCTCCACCCCGGCCCGGCGCGCCCGCGCCCGCAGCTCGCCCAGCTTCTCCAGCGCCTGCTTCATCTCCGCGTCGCGGCGGATGATGCCGACCAGGTCGTTCATCGTCTGCTGGAGTTCCTGGTGCAGGGTGTACGGGTTCTCCGGCGGCCCCCCGGCCGGCTCCCCGCCCTCCCCGCTCTCCGCCGAGAACGGCCGCAGCGCCTCCGCGGCGGCGGCGTCGACCTGGGCGTCGTCCACCCGGGGGCGCGCGGCCGCCCGCCCGGCCGCGTACTCGGCCGCGTGCCAGCCCGCCCGGCGCCCGAACACCAGCAGGTCGGACAGGGAGTTCCCGCCGAGCCGGTTGGAGCCGTGCATCCCGCCGGCCACCTCACCGGCCGCGAACAGCCCCGGCACGCCGCGCGCCGCCGCCGAGTCGGAGTCGACGGCGACGCCGCCCATCACGTAGTGGCAGGTCGGCCCGACCTCCATCGCCTCCGCCGTGATGTCGACGTCCGCCAGTTCCTTGAACTGGTGGTACATCGACGGCAGCCGCCGCTTGATCACCTCGGCCGGCATCCGCGTGGACACGTCCAGGAAGACCCCGCCGTGCGGGGAGCCGCGGCCCGCCTTCACCTCGGCGTTGATCGCGCGGGCCACCTCGTCGCGGGGGAGCAGCTCGGGCGGGCGCCGGTTGTGGTCCGGGTCGTCGTACCAGCGGTCGGCCTCCTCCTCGGACTCCGCGTACTTGTCCTTGAAGACGTCCGGGACGTAGTCGAACATGAAGCGCTTGCCCTCGGAGTTGCGCAGCACCCCGCCGTCCCCGCGCACCGACTCGGTGACCAGGATCCCCTTCACCGACGGCGGCCAGACCATGCCCGTCGGGTGGAACTGCACGAACTCCATGTTCAGCAGCGGGGCCCCGGCCAGCAGCGCCAGCGCGTGACCGTCGCCGGTGTACTCCCACGAGTTCGACGTCACCTTGAACGACTTGCCGATGCCGCCGGTCGCGATCACCACGGCGGGCGCCTCCAGCACGAAGAAGCGCCCGGACTCCCGCTCGTACCCGAAGACGCCGCCCACCTGCTCGCCGTCCTTGAGCACGCGCGTGACCGTGCACTCCTGGAAGACCTTCAGCCGGGACTCGTGGTCCCCGGTCTCCCGGAAGTCCTCCTGCTGCAGGGCGACGATCTTCTGCTGGAGCGTGCGGATCAGCTCGAGCCCCGTGCGGTCGCCGACGTGCGCGAGGCGCGGGTACTCGTGGCCGCCGAAGTTGCGTTGCGAGATCCGGCCGTCCTTCGTCCGGTCGAACAGCGCACCCCAGGTCTCCAGCTCCCACACCCGCTGCGGCGCCTCCCGGGCGTGCAGTTCGGCCATCCGCCACTGGTTGAGGAACTTCCCGCCGCGCATGGTGTCGCGGAAGTGGACCTGCCAGTTGTCCCCGGCGTTGACGTTGCCCATCGCCGCCGCGATGCCGCCCTCGGCCATCACCGTGTGCGCCTTGCCGAACAAGGACTTGCAGATCACGGCCGTACGGGCGCCCCGCTCGCGCGCCTCGACGGCGGCGCGCAGTCCGGCGCCGCCCGCACCGACCACGACGACGTCCCATTCCTGCCGGTCGACCACGGACATCTGTCAGTCCCCACTCGGTTAGAAGAAGCGCGGATCGTCGAAGGCGCCGGACGCGACGAGGTACACGTAGAGGTCGGCGAGCGCCACGCTCAGCAGCGACGCCCAGGCGAGCTGCATGTGCCGGGCGTTCAGCCGGCCCACCCACTGCCACATCCGGTAGCGCACCGGATGCTTCGAGAAGTGTTTGAGCTTCCCGCCGACGATGTGCCGGCAGGAGTGGCAGGAGATCGTGTACGCCCAGATCAACACGATGTTGACCAGGAAGACGAGCGTGCCGAGCCCCATGTGGCCCCACTCGTAGTGCTCGTCGCGGAAGGCGAGCACGGTGTCGTAGGTCAGGATGGCGGCGACCGGGATCGCCGCGTAGAAGAAGTACCGGTGGACGTTCTGCAGGATCAGCGGGAAGCGGGTCTCGCCGGTGTACTTCCTGTGCGGCTCGGCCACCGCGCAGGCCGGCGGGGACGCCCAGAAGCCCCGGTAGTAGGCCTTGCGGTAGTAGTAGCAGGTCAGGCGGAAGCCGAGCGGGAAGATCAGGATGATGATCGCCGGTGAGACGCCCCACCAGCTGCCGAAGATCTCCCAGTTCGGCCCGGCCTTCATGGGTTCGCAGTTCTCCGCGAGGCACGGGGAGTAGAACGGCGAGACGTACGGTGCCGCGTAGTAGTCGGCGTTCGCGAAGGCCCGCCAGGTCGAGTAGACGACGAAGGCGAGCAGGCCGACCGCGGTGGCGGCCGGGGCCAGCCACCAGCGGTCGGTCCGCAGGTGCGGGGCGTCGATCGCGGCGCGCGTGCCCGCCGTGACGCCGCCGCTTCGGGGGCGGGGTTCGGTGGCAGGAGGTTCGGTACCTGTGGCCACGTGTCCACTCCGGTCGAGGTCGGGGGGATCGGGGGGTCAGGGAGCGCGACGGTCGCGGGCGCCGAGCCCTTCGTCGTCCGTGTCCACCCACAGCGAGGGGTCGTACGGCGTGTCGGAGATGGTGACGAGGTCGGGCCGCTTCGACGCGGCGGCCGACGCGGCGGCCGTCTCCCGCAGCAGCGCGACGCTCTCGCGCAGGTGGTTGGTGTCGGCTCGGACGCGGCGCATCTCCAGGCCGCCGCTGCCGAGCTGCTTCTCCAGGCGCCCCACCGACCGGATCAGGTCGTCGAGGCAGCGCTGGACGGTCGTCAGTTCATCGTGCACGGACATGACGTGACCTCACTTCCACGGGACCTTCAGGCCCAAGGCGGCGACGTTCATGCGCCTGCGAGTGTTGCGCGTCACACCTTGCGCTGTGAAGGGATGTGCATCGATTGGCCGAGGCGTACGGGTGCACCGTTCGGTGCTTTGCGCCGCACGGGTGGGCTTCCCGCCCGTGGCCGCCGTGTCGCCCCCGGTTGCCGACCCCTTTCCTTTTCAGTGGCCGCATACATCTGATGAGCTCCAAATACCACCAAAAGTGATCGTAACGCCCGCGGCTTCCCGGAGGTACCCAGAGATGTCCCACGACGGCGTCGGTCCGCGCGCGGCTCTGCGCTCGGTCGCCCTCCTCACGGCGGGCGTGCTCGCGGTGCCCGCGCTGGCCGGATGCGGCTCCGAGGACCCGGCGGGCAAGCCCCTCGCCGGGCCGGACGTCGAGCCCGCCGACCGCGCGGAGATCGCCGACGGGGGCACCCTGCGCTGGGCCGTGGACACCGTCCCGGACACCCTGAACGTCTTCCAGTCGGACGCCGACGCCACCACCGTCCGGATCGCGCAGGCCGTCCTGCCCTCGATGTTCCGGACGGACGGCCGGGGGCGGCCGGTGCGCGACCCCGACTACCTGGAGTCCGCCGAGGTCGTCGAGACCGAGCCCAAGCAGGTCGTCCTCTACCGGCTCAGCCAGCAGGCCGTCTGGAGCGACGGCCGCGAGATCGGCGCCGCCGACTTCGCCGCCCAGTGGCGCGCCCTGTCCGGGAAGGACACCGCCTACTGGACCGCCCGCAACGCCGGCTACGACCGCATCGAGAAGGTCGAGCGCGGCAAGGGGGACCTGGAGGTCAAGGTCACCTTCAGCCGTCCCTACGCCGACTGGAAGTCGTTGTTCACGCCGCTGTACCCGAAGGAGGTCATGGGCACCCCGGACTCCTTCAACGACGGGGCCCGCAAGAAGCTGAAGGTCACCGCCGGCCCCTTCACGGTGAAGAAGGTCGACGGCAAGGAGGACGAGGTCACCCTCACCCGCAACGCGCGCTGGTGGGGCGACCCCGCCAGGCTCTCGGAGATCGTGCTGCGCGCCGTGCCCCGCGACAAGCGGGTCTCCGCGCTCGCCGCCGGCACCGTCGACCTGGCCGAGATCGACCCGGCCGCCGCAGGCCGCGTCACCGCCGCGGCCGGCCCGCAGAGCGCGAGCACGCCCCTCATGGGCCCCGCCGCCGACCGGTCCGCCGCCGACGAGCTGCGCTCCTGGGCGATCGCGAACGGCTCCGACGAGGAGGCCGCCGACGAGGAGGTCTCCGCCCGCGAGAAGCGGCGCAGGAAGGCCGCGAAGTACGCCCGCCGGCAGAAGGCCCTCAGCGGCTTCGAGGTGCGCAAGTCACTGGAGCCGGCCTACACCCAGCTCGCCCTCAACGGCGCCGACGGCCCCCTCTCCGACGAGCGGGTCCGCCGTGCCGTGGCCCGCGCCCTGGACCGGAAGGAGCTGGCCGAGGCGGTGCTGAAGCCGCTCGGTCTGCCCGCCGAGCCGGTCGGCAGCCACCTGGCGCTGTCCGGCCAGGCCGCCTACGCCGACAACAGCGGCGCCCTCGGCCGCCCGGACGTCAAGGAGGCGCGGGCGCTGCTGTCGGACGCCGGGTGGGTGCCGGGCGGGCCGGTCGAGGAGGAGAAGGAGAAGGGGGAGAAGGCGGCCGGCGCGGAGGGGAAGAAGGGCGAGGGCTCCGGGGAGGACGACGGCACGTACGTCGTCGGCGAGAGCGAAGAGAACAAGAACGACGAAAAGGAGAAGAAGCGCAAAGGGGGTGACGGGAAGGACGGCCGGGAGAACGGCGGCGACGACAAGGCGCCGCAGGACTCCGGCACCGGCACCCAGCACCTGAAGCAGGGCGGCGCCCCCGGCGCCTACGCCCCCAAGGGCACCGCCGCCCCGGCCCGGGCCGGGACCGTCCCCGTCGCCAAGAACGGCAAGGCGCTCACCCTCCGCTTCGTGCTGCCCTCGGGACCCGGCTCGGACACCCTGCGCACCGTGGCCGACCGGATCTCCCGGATGCTGGAGAGGATCGGCATCCGCACGGACGTCTCCAGGGTCGACGACGCGAGCTACTTCAAGGACCACATCGCCTCCGGCGAGTACGACCTCGCCCTGTACTCCTGGCCCGCGACCGCCTTCCCCGCCACCGACGCCCGCCCCGTCTACGCCAAGCCGGTCCCGGCCGCCGACGGCTCGCTGAACGTCGAGCAGAACTACACCCGCGTCGGCACCGACCAGGTCGACCAGCTCTTCGACCAGGCCATCACCACGCTCGACGACGCCGAGCGCCGCGCACTGATCCGCAAGGCGGACTCCCGCATCTGGGCGGCGGCCGGCTCCATCCCCCTCTACCAGCGCCCCCAGCTCGTCGCGGCCCGCAAGGACCTGGCCAACGCCGGCGCCTTCGGCTTCCGCACGCCGGTGTACGAGGACATGGGCTTCCTGAAGAAGGGCGCGCAGGGGCCGGCGGGGACACCGGGCGCGAAGAGCGCCGACTCCTCGGCCGGGGACTGACACCCGGAGAACGGACGGAGGCGGTGCACCCCACCGGGGTGCACCGCCTCCGTCCGTGCCGGCCGGGTCAGCCGTGCTTGGCGCGGCTCGCGGCGCGGGCGCGCTCGCGGGCGTCCAGGTTCACCTTGCGGATGCGGACCGCCTCCGGGGTCACCTCGACGCACTCGTCGTCGCGGCAGAACTCCAGGGACTGCTCCAGCGACAGCTTGCGCGGCGGCACGATCGACTCGGCCACGTCGGCCGTGGACGACCGCATGTTGGTGAGCTTCTTCTCCTTGGTGATGTTGACGTCCATGTCGTCGGAGCGGGAGTTCTCGCCGACGATCATGCCCTCGTACACCTCGGTGCCGGGCTCGACGAAGAGCACGCCGCGCTCCTGCAGGTTGGTCATCGCGAACGCGGTGACGGCACCGGCACGGTCGGCGACCAGGGAGCCGTTGTTGCGGGTCTGCAGCGTCCCGAACCAGGGCTCGTGCCCCTCGTGGATGGAGTGGGCGATGCCCGTGCCGCGGGTCTGGGTCAGGAACTCCGTGCGGAAGCCGATCAGACCCCGGGAGGGCACCACGAACTCCATGCGCACCCAGCCCGAGCCGTGGTTGGACATGTTGTCCATCCGGCCCTTGCGGACGCCCATGAGCTGGGTGACCGCGCCCATGTGCTCCTCGGGGACGTCGATGGTCATGCGCTCGACCGGCTCGTAGACCTTGCCGTCGACGTCCTTGGTGACCACCTGCGGCTTGCCGACGGTGAGCTCGTAGCCCTCCCGGCGCATCTGCTCGACCAGGATGGCCAGCGCCAGCTCGCCGCGGCCCTGCACCTCCCAGGCGTCGGGGCGGTCGGTCTCCAGGACGCGGAGCGAGACGTTGCCGATCAGCTCGCGGTCCAGGCGGTCCTTGACCTGGCGGGCGGTGACCTTGCGGTCCTTGACGGCCGCCTTGTTGTCGGCGCCCTTGCCGGTGCCGCCGCGGCCGACCAGCGGGGAGGTGTTGGTGCCGATGGTCATGGAGATCGCCGGCTCGTCCACCGTGATCAGCGGCAGGGCGACGGGGTTCTCCGGGTCGGCCAGCGTCTCGCCGATCATGATGTCCGGGATGCCGGCGACGGCGCAGATGTCACCGGGGCCGGCCTTCTCGGCGGGCTTGCGGGTGAGCGCCTCGGTCATCATCAGCTCGGAGATGCGGACGTTGGAGACCGAGCCGTCGCGCTTCATCCAGGCGACGGTCTGCCCCTTCTTCAGCTCGCCCTGGTGGACGCGCAGCAGGGCGATGCGGCCGAGGAAGTTGTCGGCGTCGAGGTTGGTGACGTGGGCCTGGAGCGGGGCGCCCTCGTCGTAGGTGGGGGCCGGGATGTGCTCCAGGATCGTGGAGAAGAACGGCTCCAGCGAGTCGGAGTCGCCCGGGACCGTGCCGTCCTCCGGCTTGGTCAGGGAGGCGACGCCGTCCCGGCCGCAGGCGTAGACGATCGGGAACTCGATCTGCTCCTCGTCGGCGTCCAGGTCGAGGAAGAGGTCGTAGGTCTCGTTGACCACCTCGTCGATGCGGGCGTCCGGGCGGTCCGTCTTGTTGATGCACAGGATGATCGGCAGCCGCTGCTGGAGCGCCTTGCGCAGCACGAAGCGGGTCTGCGGCAGCGGGCCCTCGGAGGCGTCCACCAGCAGCACCACGCCGTCGACCATCGACAGGCCGCGCTCGACCTCGCCGCCGAAGTCGGCGTGGCCGGGGGTGTCGATGATGTTGATGGTGATCGGGTCCCCGCCGTCCTTGGGGTGGTACTTCACCGCCGTGTTCTTGGCGAGGATCGTGATGCCCTTCTCACGCTCCAGGTCGTTCGAGTCCATCATGCGGTCGTCGACCTGGTCGAGCTGGTGGGCGGCGAAGGCGCCGGCCTGCTTGAGCATGCCGTCGACGATGGTGGTCTTGCCGTGGTCGACGTGGGCGACGATGGCGACGTTGCGGATGTCGTGACGCGTAACAGACGGTGCCATAAAAGGCGTACTCCCGGAGGTGGTGAAGGATGCCCTGCGCAGACGTCTGCGGTGCGCGGGCCCTGCCGGGCTGGACACGCCACGGCCTCACCCCATGGTACGGGGCCGTCGGCGGGACCGTCTTCCCGAGCCCGGGAGCCCCCGGCGGCGTCCCGGAGACCCGGACCTCAGGAGCCCCGGGCGTTTCGGGGCCCGGGAGGTTCCGGCCGGGCCCCGTGCTGCCCGTGGGGCCCCTGGGGAGCGCGAAGCGCTGTTCGGATACCGGTGATCACACCAACGGGTTTCGGACATGTAAACAGAAAATTATTTCCGTATGACCGTTTTGTCGGTTTGTGCACAGGGGTGTCAAGCGCGCGTAGGTGTCAATCTTTGCAATTTTCGCTCAAAATATGGACGGTAGGGAGATCCCTATGTCTTCCGCCCTTGACGCGCGTTGATGGTCTTGGCGAAAGTTCCCCCAAACCGCAGAACCTGCCGGTATCTGTGCTGCGCTCAACTCTCCAACCCCCCGGGGGAAGAACACACATGACCAGTCCAACCAAGGCCGAGGACTCGGGGTCCGCGGTCGCCTTGGAACCCGAACTGGCGTCGACCAGCGAGACCGCCAAGAACAAGACGGGCCTCGAGGGCCGTTCGCCCGGCCGGCTCATGTGGCAGCGCTTCAGGCGTGACCGTACCGGCATGGTCTGTGCCGGGGTAGTGATTTTCTTCTTCGTCATTGCCCTGCTGGCGCCCGTGCTCACCGCGATCAGCGGGACGGACCCGTACACCCTGTACGGGCAGGACCCCACATATGCGGACAAGCCGGTGCTGGACGAGTTCGGTCTTCCGCTGGGTTACTTCGGCGGCGTCTCCGCGGAGCACTGGTTCGGCGTCGAGCCGCAGTACGGCCGTGACCTCTTCGCCATGCTGGTGTACGGCATGCGGACCTCGCTGTACATGGCGCTGGGCGTGGCGACCCTGCTGACGGTCACGGGTGTGATCATCGGTCTGGTCGGCGGTTACTTCGGCGGCCGCACCGACTACTGGCTCGGCCGGGTCACGGACTTCTTCCTGTCCTTCCCCTCGCAGCTGTTCTTCATCGCCTTCATGCCCGTGGTGACCGCCTTCTTCGTGGACCCGCGGGAGGAGACGCCCACGTACTTCAGGGCGCTGGCGATCCTGATCGTGCTGTGGGTCCTCGGATGGATGGGCATGGCCCGACTGGTCCGCTCCGTCGTGCTGGCGGTGCGCGAGCGCGAGTTCATCGAGGCCGCCAAGGTGTCCGGTGCCTCGCCGGCACGCATCATCCGCAAGGAGATCCTGCCGAACATCGTCACCCCGGTGCTGGTGCAGTTCACGTACCAGCTGCCCAGCACCATCCTGACCATCGCCTTCCTCTCCTTCGCGGGCGTCGGCTTCGTCGAGCCCACGCCGGACTGGGGACGACTGTTCGCCGCCGGCGCGCAGTACACCCAGCAGGACCCGGCCTTCATCTTCTTCCCGGGTGTGGCGCTGGTGATCTTCATCCTGTGCTTCAACCTCCTCGGAGACTCCGTACGGGATGCCTTCGACCCCAAGTCCGGGCGCTAGTCGTCCATTGGTGGGGGGTGGCTGCCGCCCCCGCGTCGGCCTACCAGCCGCGTCAGGCAGTACTCATGGATAACAACGACAGGTAGGTGCATACGCCTCATGAAGTCGCTCAACTCGCGCAGAGCGCGCGCCATTCTGGTCGCGATAGCGGCCGGCTCCCTCGCGCTCACCGGCTGCTCGGAGAACACGGGCGGTAACTCCGGCAAGGACTCCAAGAAGGACCAGGAGGAGGCCAAGGAGCAGTCCCAGAGCGTCACCTACCTGGACGCCGCGGCTTCGGCCGGCCCGGCCGAAGAGGTCCCGGGCGCCAAGCCGGGCGGCACGGTCACGGTCTACCAGGAGTCCGGCATCTCGCACATGGACCCGGGTCAGATCTACGTCTCCGACGCCGGCCAGCTCTCCAACCTGCTCTTCCGCGGCCTGACGAACTTCCAGGAGGACGGCAAGGGCGGTGTCGCGGTCGTGGGTGACCTCGCGACCGACTCGGGCAAGGCGTCCAACGACAACAAGACCTGGACGTACACCCTCAAGGACGGCCTCAAGGACGAGAACGGCAACCCGATCACGTCCGCCGACGTCCGCCACACCATCGAGCGCCAGTACGCGGAGTTCATCTTCGACGGCCCGACCTACCTGCAGACCTGGCTGAGCGGCCCCGACTACCGCAAGGCCCTGCCGGACGGCGGCTACGGCAAGAAGCACCTCCCGGACAGCGTCCTGGAGACCCCGGACGACAAGACCATCGTCTTCCACTTCGACAAGCCGCGTCCCGACCTGCCGATGACGCTCGCCATGCCGGGCTACTCCATCGTGCCGGAGGAGACCGACACGAAGGAGAAGTACGACAAGAAGCCCGTCTCCCTCGGTCCCTACAAGATCGCGGAAGTCAAGGCGGGCAAGTCCCTCAAGCTCGTCAAGAACGAGAACTGGGACCCGAAGAGCGACGCCGTGCGCCACCAGTACGTGGACGGCTGGAACTTCCAGTTCGGTGTCACCGAGTCGACCCAGACCAAGCGTCTGATCGCCGACCAGGGCGGCGACAAGAACGCCATCCAGTTCACCGGCAGCGTCGACTCCACCCAGATCCAGGACGTCATCAGCGACCCGGCCGTCAACAAGCGCACGATCAAGGGCTACCAGCCCTACGTCATGCAGCTCACCTTCAACCTGGACCGGGTCAAGAACAAGGCGGTCCGTGACGCCGTCGCCTACGCGGTGAACTCCAAGTCGCTCATCGCCGGTGAGGGCGGTGCCTACGGCGGCGACGTGGCCCCGAACCTGTTCGCCCCGACCCTGCCGGGCTACGACGCGGCCTACGACCCGTACGGCCGTCTGAAGACGCCGAGCGGCAACATCGAGAAGGCCAAGGAGCTCCTGAAGGACGTTCCGGCCGCCGAGAAGAAGCTCGTCTTCGCCTACGGCAACTCCGAGCAGGGCCAGAAGCGCAAGGTCGCCATCGAGGACGCCCTGGGCAAGGTCGGCATCGACGTCGTCTCCAAGGAGATCGACGCGGCGAGCTACTACGAGCAGATCGGCAAGGTCAAGAACCCGTACGACATCTACATCACCGGCTGGGGCCAGGACTGGCCGTCCCCGGCCACGGTCGTCACGCCGATCTACGACGGCGACCAGGTCGGCGACGGTAAGTCGAACTACTCGCACATCGACGACCCGAAGGTCCAGCAGCTGATCGCGAAGGCGCTGACCCAGCAGCCGGAGGAGGCCGCCAAGACCTGGCAGGAGGCCCACAAGTACATCCTGGAAGAGGTCAACCCGGCCGCTCCGCTGTGGTACACCAAGCAGTTCCAGCTCTACGGTTCGAACATCGGCGGTGCCCGCTACAGCACCGAGTCGAGCTACATCGACCTCACCCGACTGTTCCTGAAGTCGTAACCCGTTACGGCTGATCGCGGGGGCGCGCACCAGGCGGAGCGTGCCCCCGCGGTTCCGTGAAACCGTCCACCGTCTCCGTAGAGAGCAGCCCCCACCGCCATGCTTCAGTACATCCTCCGGCGCTCAGTCGGTGCTGTCGTCACCCTGTTTCTGATCGGTGCCGCAACCTTCTTCCTCTTCGTCGCCGCACCGTCCGACTACGCTTCCCTGGCCTGTGGCAAGGACTGCTCGCCCGAGAGACTCGAGGACATCCGCCACGCCCTGGGACTCGACCAGCCGATCGTGCAGCAGTTCTGGGAGTTCATGTCCGGCATCGTGGCCGGCCGCGACTTCCCCGAGGGCGACTGCCCCGCCCCGTGCCTCGGACAGTCCTTCTACTACAACGAGAACGTCTGGGACCTGATCATGGACAGGTTCCCGCTGACGCTCTCCCTCACCGTCGGCGGCATCGTCTTCTTCCTGACCGTCGGCCTCGGCACCGGCATGCTCGCCGCCTACCGGCGCGGCACCCTCGTGGACAAGGTCGCCACCGGCGCGTCCATGGTGCTCAGCTCGTTCCAGATCTACTTCCTCGGCCCGATCGTTCTGCTGCTCCTCGTCTACAGCACCGGCTGGATGGAGAACCCCGAGTACGTCCCGTTCACCGAGGACCCGGTCGGCTGGCTCGTGGGGCTGTCCATCCCCATGATCGTGATGTCCACCATCTTCACCGCGCAGTACACCCGTATGGCGCGCTCCTCGATCATCGAGCAGCTCGCGGAGGAGCACGTGCGCACCGCCCGGGCCAAGGGCATGCCGGGCAAGTACGTCTTCTTCCGCTACGCCTGGCGCGGCTCGATGATCCCGATCGTGACCATCCTCGGCATCGACATCAGCGCCCTGCTCGGCGGCGGTGTCGTCACCGAGCTCACCTTCTCGCTCCAGGGAATCGGCCGTCTCGCGGTCGACGGGGCGGTGAACAAGGACCTCCCGCTGACGATGGGCGTCATGCTCGTGGGAGCCTTCTTCATCCTGCTGATGAACATCCTCGTCGACATCGCGTACGCCTGGATCGACCCGCGCGTCCGGCTCTCCTAGGAAGAACGAACCACCGTGACCACACTGACCAAAACTGAGGACTCCCCGGCCCCGACCGGGCCCGAGAGCTTTCTCTCGGTCCGTGACCTGAAGGTGCGGTTCTCCACCGAGGACGGCATCGTCAAGGCCGTCGACGGCCTCTCCTTCGACGTCGAGCGCGGCAAGACCCTGGGCATCGTGGGTGAGTCCGGGTCCGGCAAGTCCGTCACCAACCTGACGATCCTCGGCCTGCACAACCCGCGGACCACCACGATCGAGGGCGAGATCGTCCTCGACGGCCAGGAGCTCGTCACCGCCGCCGAGAAGGACCTGGAGCGGCTCCGCGGCAACAAGATGGCGATGATCTTCCAGGACCCGCTGACGGCCCTCTCGCCGTACTACACGGTGGGCCGCCAGCTCTCCGAGCCGTTCATGAAGCACACCGGCGCCTCCAAGAAGGAGGCCCGGGACCGGGCGGTCCAGATGCTGGAGAAGGTCGGCATCCCGCAGCCCAAGACGCGCTTCGACGACTACCCGCACCAGTTCTCCGGCGGCATGCGCCAGCGCGCGATGATCGCCATGGCCCTGATGTGCGACCCGGACCTGCTGATCGCCGACGAGCCGACCACCGCGCTCGACGTGACCGTGCAGGCGCAGATCCTCGACCTGCTCAAGGACCTCCAGCAGGAGTTCGGCTCCGCGATCATCTTCATCACCCACGACCTCGGCGTCATCGCCAACATGGCGGACGACCTGCTGGTGATGTACGCGGGCCGGGCGGTGGAGCGGGGATCCACCAAGGAGGTGCTGGGCAGGCCCAGCCACCCGTACACCTGGGGCCTGCTCAGCTCGATGCCGCGCCTGGACGGCGACATCAACGAGGAGCTGACGCCGATCCCCGGCTCCCCGCCGTCGCTGCTCAACCCGCCCACGGGCTGCCCCTTCCACCCGCGCTGCGCCTACAAGGACCAGGTGGCGGGTACCCTCTGCACCGACAGCCGGCCGCCGCTCGCCCCGGGCCGTGCCGCCGCGTGCCACCTGACGGCGGAGCAGAAGCAGACCATCTTCATCGACAAGATCCAGCCCCGGCTGCGCTAGGGAGAACCGAGATCATGAGTGAGAACCTCACCCTCCCCGCACAGCAGGGCTCCACGGACGGCGCCCCCTCCACGACCGAGACGCTCCTCGAGGTCGAGGGCCTGACCAAGCACTTCCCGATCTACGGCGGGTTCCCGATCAAGCGGAAGGTCGGGGCGGTCCAGGCGGTCGACGGGGTCGACCTGACCGTGGGCGTCGGCGAGAGCCTCGGCCTGGTCGGGGAGTCCGGCTGCGGCAAGTCGACCACGGGCCGGCTCATCACCCGCCTGCTGGAGCCGACCGGCGGCCGGATCACGTACCGGGGCCAGGACATCACGCACGCCAAGCGCAAGCAGCTGGCGCCGGTGCGGTCCGAGATCCAGATGATCTTCCAGGACCCGTACTCCTCCCTGAACCCGCGGCAGACCGTCGGCTCCATCATCAAGTCGCCGATGGAGGTCAACGGGATCAACCCCGCGGGCGGCCGGGAGAAGAAGGTGCGCGAGCTGCTCGAGCTCGTCGGCCTCAACCCGGAGCACTACAACCGCTTCCCGCACGAGTTCTCCGGCGGTCAGCGCCAGCGCATCGGCGTCGCTCGCGCCCTGGCCCTGAACCCGAAGCTGATCGTGGCGGACGAGCCGGTCTCCGCCCTGGACGTGTCGATCCAGGCGCAGGTCATCAACCTGCTGCAGAAGGTCCAGGACGAACTGGGCATCGCCTTCCTCTTCATCGCGCACGACCTGGCGGTGGTCCGGCACTTCTCCCAGCGCGTGGCCGTGATGTACCTCGGCAAGGTCGTGGAGGTCGGTGACCGGGAGTCGATCTACAACCGCCCCCGCCACCCCTACACCCACGCGCTGCTGTCGGCCGTGCCCGAGGTGAGGGTGGACGAGGAGGAGCAGCGGGAGCGCATCCGGCTCTCCGGCGACGTGCCCTCGCCGATCTCCCCGCCGTCCGGCTGCCGCTTCCGCACCCGCTGCTGGAAGGCGCAGGACAAGTGCGCCACCGAGGAGCCGCCGCTGGTCCAGATCTCCGGCAACCGTGAGGGCCACCTGACGGCCTGCCACTTCCCGGAGGACCCGACCACCGAGGCCCGCGACGAGGACGTCGTCCTCGACCCGGCGCTGAAGGCCCTGGAGGACTCCGCCGGGAAGGAGTGACCCCGAGAGCGGCACCCGCGGCTGCCGTCCGCCCCCGAGGGGCGGACGGCAGCCGCTGTCCGTTCCGGGGGCCCGTACGTACAGACGACTGGAGTCGCCCCCGTACAGACCCCGTGCGTGTGCGTGATGCACCCTTCGTGCCGATAGTGGCGTAAGGACCGGCGCACCACGGCACAGGTACGAGGAGGCACGCATGCGCGGAGCCACGCACGCCCGATGGGCCGTCTGCGCGGTGGCGGCCGCCCTCGCCGCGACGGCCTGCGGAGGCGGGAGCGGCAGCGGCGACGCCGGCGCCGTGCTGAGCGCCTCCTGGGGCGACCCGCAGAACCCGCTGGAGCCGGCCAACACCAACGAGGTCCAGGGCGGCAAGGTCCTCGACATGATCTTCCGGGGCCTGAAGCGCTACGACCCGGAGACCGGCGAGGCCGAGAACATGCTCGCCGAGAGGATCGAGACCTCCGACTCGCAGCACTACACCGTCACCGTCAAGGACGGCTGGACCTTCAGCAACGGCGAGAAGGTCACCGCCCGGTCCTTCGTGGACGCCTGGAACTACGGCGCGAGCCTGAGGAACAACCAGCGCAACGCCTACTTCTTCGGCTACATCGCGGGCTACGACGAGGTCCACCCCGAGGACGGCGGCGAACAGACCGCCGACACCCTCTCCGGGCTGGAGGTCGTCGACGACAGGACCTTCACCGTCACGCTCTCCCAGAAGTTCTCCGGCTTCCCCGACACCCTCGGCTACAACGCCTTCGCCCCGCTGCCCCGGGCCTTCTTCGACGACCACGACGCCTGGCTGGAGAAGCCGGTCGGCAACGGCCCGTACCTGGTCGACTCGTACACGCGCGGCGCGCAGATGTCGCTGCGCGCCTGGAACGACTACCCCGGTCCCGACAGGGCACGGAACGGCGGCGTCGACCTCAAGGTCTACACCGACAGCAACACCGCCTACACCGACCTCCTGGCCGGCAACCTCGACCTGGCCGACGACATCCCCGCCTCCCAGCTGAAGAACGTCCGGAGCGACCTCGACGGCCGCTACCTCAACACCCCCGCCGGCATCATCCAGACCCTCGCCTTCCCCTACTACGACGAGGACTGGAACAGACCCGGCATGGAGAAGGTCCGCAAGGGCCTGTCCATGGCCATCGACCGCGAGCAGATCACCGACACCATCTTCCGCGGGACCCGCACCCCCGCCACCGACTGGACCTCCCCGGTCCTCGGCGAGGACGGCGGCTTCAAGGCGGGCCTGTGCGGCGAGGCCTGCGAACACCGGCCCGACGAGGCCAGGAGGCTCGTCGCGGAGGGCGGCGGCCTGCCCGGAGGCCGGGTCACCCTCACCTACAACGCGGACACCGGCTCGCACCGCGAGTGGGTCGACGCCGTCTGCAACTCCATCAACAACGCGCTGGACGACGAACGCGCCTGCACCGGCAACCCGGTCGGCACCTTCGCCGACTTCCGCAACCGGATCACCCAGCGGAAGATGTCCGGCCCGTTCCGCGCCGGCTGGCAGATGGACTACCCGCTCGTCCAGAACTTCCTCCAGCCGCTCTACTACACGGACGCCTCCTCCAACGACGGCAAGTGGTCCGACGAGGAGTTCGACGCCCTCGTCGACCGGGCCAACCGGGAGACCGACGCCGCCCGGGCCGTCCGGCTGTTCCAGCGGGCCGAGGAGGTCGTCCGCGACCGGATGGCCGCCATCCCGCTGTGGTACCAGAACGGCAGCGCCGGCTGGTCCGAACGGCTGTCCGACGTGAAGCTCAACCCCTTCAGCGTCCCCGTGTACGACCAGATCAAGGTGGGCTGAGCCGCCATGGGGCGCTACGTCGTCCGGCGCCTGGTCCAGATGGTCCCGGTGTTCGTCGGGGCCACGCTGCTGATCTTCCTCATGGTCAACGTGATGGGCGACCCCATCGCGGGCTTGTGCGGCGAACGCCGCTGCGACCCGGCGACCGCCGCCCGGCTGCGGGCGGAGTTCGGCCTCGACCGGCCGGTCTGGCAGCAGTACCTCACCTACATGGGGAACGTCTTCACCGGCGACTTCGGCACGGCGTTCAACGGCCAGGAGGTCACCGAGCTGATGGCGACGGCGTTCCCCGTCACCCTCCGGCTCACCCTGATCGCGATCCTCTTCGAGATCGTCGTCGGCGTCACCCTCGGCGTGGTCACCGGCCTGCGCCGGGGCCGCCCCGTCGACACCGGCGTCCTGCTGCTCACCCTCGTCGTCATCTCGGTGCCCACCTTCGTCACCGGTCTGCTGCTCCAGCTGCTGCTCGGGGTGAAGTGGGGCTGGATCCGGCCCTCGGTCTCCACCGAGGCGCCGTTCGCCGAGCTGATCCTGCCCGGCCTGGTGCTGGCCTCCGTCTCCCTCGCCTACGTCACCCGGCTGACCCGCACCTCCATCGCCGAGAACCGGCGCTCCGACTACGTCCGCACCGCCATCGCCAAGGGCCTGCCCCGGCACCGGGTCGTCACCCGGCACCTGCTGCGCAACTCCCTCATCCCCGTGGTCACCTTCATCGGCGCGGACGTCGGCTTCCTCATGGGCGGCGCGATCGTCACCGAGCGGATCTTCAACATCCACGGCGTCGGCTACCAGCTCTACCAGGGCATCCTGCGCCAGAACACCCAGACCGTCGTGGGCTTCGTGACCGTGCTGGTGCTGGTGTTCCTGGTCGCCAACCTCGTCGTCGACCTCCTCTACGCCGTACTCGACCCGAGGATCCGCTATGTCTGAGCAGCACTACGAGTCCGAGCGCGTCGTCGCGGTGACCGGCGTGGGCGGCACCGTGGACCTGGGCGCGGACGGGACGGAGAGGCCCGGGAAGGCCCCCGGCGGTCCCGGAGGGCCCGGCGGCCCCGGACCGCGGGACAGGCCCCGCTCCCTGTGGTCCGACGCCTGGCGCGACCTGCGCCGCAACCCGGTCTTCATCGTCTCCGGCCTGGTGATCTGCTTCCTGGTCCTCATCTCCCTGTGGCCCTCGGCGATCGCCTCCGGCAGCCCCCTCGCGTGCGACCTGGCCAAGGCCCAGGAGGGCCCCCGGCCCGGCCACCCCTTCGGCTTCGACGGCCAGGGCTGCGACGTCTACACCCGCACCGTCCACGGCGCCCGCACGTCCGTCACGGTCGGCGTCCTGGCCACGCTCGGCGTCGCGGTCCTCGGCAGCGTGCTGGGCGCGCTGGCCGGCTTCCTCGGGGGCGTCTGGGACGCGGTCCTGTCCCGGATCACCGACGTCTTCTTCGCCATCCCGGTCGTGCTCGGCGGCCTGGTCCTGCTGTCCGTGATCACCAGCAACACCGTCTGGCCGGTCATCGGCTTCATCGTGCTGCTCGGCTGGCCGCAGATCTCCCGCATCGCCCGCGGCTCCGTCATCACCGTCCAGCAGAACGACTACGTCCAGGCCGCGCGGGCGCTGGGCGCCTCCCGCACCCGGCTGCTGCTGCGGCACATCGCGCCCAACGCCGTCGCCCCGGTCATCGTCGTCGCCACCATCGCGCTCGGCACGTACATCGCGCTGGAGGCGACCCTGTCCTACCTCGGCGTCGGACTCAAACCACCCAGCGTCTCCTGGGGGATCGACATCTCCGCCGCCTCCCCCTACGTCCGCAACGCCCCGCACGCGCTGCTGTGGCCCTCCGGAGCCCTCGCGGTCACCGTCCTCGCGTTCATCATGCTCGGCGACGCGGTGCGCGACGCCCTCGACCCGAAGCTGAGGTGAGCCGCCGCCATGCTGCTCGACGTACGCGACCTCCACGTGGAGTTCCGCACCCGGGACGGGGTCGCCAGGGCCGTCAACGGCGTCAGCTACCGCGTGGACGCGGGCGAGACGCTGGCCGTGCTCGGCGAGTCCGGCTCCGGCAAGTCGGTGACCGCACAGGCGGTCATGGGCATCCTCGACACGCCGCCCGGCCGGATCACCGGCGGTGAGGTCCTCTTCCGGGGCAGGGACCTGCTGAAGCTCAAGGAGGACGAGCGCCGCAGGGTCCGGGGCGCCGAGATGGCGATGATCTTCCAGGACGCGCTGTCGTCGCTCAACCCCGTGCTCCCCGTCGGCGACCAGCTCGGCGAGATGTTCGTCGTGCACCGGGGCATGTCGAGGAAGGACGCGCGGGCCAGGGCGGTCGAGCTGATGGACCGGGTGCGCATCCCCGCCGCCCGGGAACGGGCGAAGCAGTACCCGCACCAGTTCTCCGGCGGCATGCGCCAGCGCATCATGATCGCGATGGCGCTGGCCCTGGAACCGGCCCTGATCATCGCCGACGAGCCGACCACCGCCCTCGACGTCACCGTCCAGGCGCAGGTCATGGACCTGCTCGCGGAGCTGAGGCGCGAGTACCGCATGGGCCTGATCCTGATCACCCACGACCTGGGCGTGGTCGCCGACGTCGCCGACCGCATCGCCGTGATGTACGCGGGCCGGATCGTCGAGTCGGCGCCCGTGCACGACCTCTACGGGGCGCCCGCCCACCCCTACACCCGCGGCCTGCTGGACTCCGTCCCGCGCCTGGACCTCAAGGGCCGGGAGCTCCACGCCATCAAGGGCCTGCCGCCCGGTCTCACGCACATCCCGCCCGGCTGCGCCTTCCACCCCCGCTGCCCGATGGCCCGGGACGTGTGCCGCACCGACGTGCCGCCGCTGTACGGGGTCGCCGAGCCGGACGCCGCGCGGGGGAGCGCCTGCCACTTCTGGAGGGAGTGCCTGGATGGCTGAGCCGATCACCGAGCCGGTCCTGGAGGTCGACGGCCTGGTCAAGCACTACCCGCTGACCCGGGGCGTCCTCTTCCGGAAGCAGGTCGGCGCCGTACGGGCGGTCGACGGCGTCGACTTCGCGCTCGGCCGGGGCGAGACCCTCGGCATCGTCGGCGAGTCCGGCTGCGGCAAGTCCACGGTCGCGAGGATGCTGGTCAACCTCGAGCGGCCGACGGCCGGTTCGATCCGCTACAGGGGCGAGGACATCACCAGGCTGTCCGGCAGGGCGCTGAAAGCCGTCCGCCGCAACATCCAGATGGTCTTCCAGGACCCCTACACCTCGCTCAACCCCCGGATGACGGTGGGCGACATCGTCGGGGAGCCGTACGACATCCACCCCGAGGCGGCGCCCAGGGGCGACCGGCGCAGGAGGGTCCAGGAGCTGCTGGAGGTCGTCGGCCTCAACCCCGAGCACGTCAACCGCTATCCGCACCAGTTCTCCGGCGGCCAGCGCCAGCGCATCGGCATCGCCCGGGGGCTGGCCCTGCGCCCGGAGGTGATCGTCGCCGACGAACCGGTCTCCGCCCTCGACGTCTCGGTCCAGGCCCAGGTCGTCAACCTGATGGACCGGCTGCAGAGCGAGTTCGACCTGGCGTACGTCTTCATCGCGCACGACCTGTCGGTCGTGCGGCACATCTCGGACCGGGTCGGCGTGATGTACCTGGGCCGGATCGTGGAGACCGGCACGGACACCGAGATCTACGACCACCCCACGCACCCCTACACCCAGGCACTGCTCTCCGCCGTGCCCGTACCGGACCCCCGGGCACGGGAACACCGGGAGCGGATCATCCTCAGCGGCGACGTCCCGTCCCCGACGGACGTCCCCTCCGGCTGCCGCTTCCGCACCCGCTGCTGGAAGGCGCGGGAGCGCTGCGCCGTGGAGGACCCGGCCCTCGCGGTCCCCGAGGAGTTCCGGGCGGCGGGCGGCCCGGCGGCCCACGCATCGGCCTGTCATTTCGCGGCGACCGCACCGACCGGGCGCTCCGCGCCGGGGCGGGCGGTACCGCTGGAGGGGCACGGCGGCGGGCCGGGGTGACATGGCGCACCCCGGCCCGCCCGACGGCACCCGCACGGCCGTACGCTGCTCAGCCTCGCGCGTGCGTATATCGGTACCGCTTCCGCGGAGTTGCCCGCGTGTTAACGCGGTTCGCCCCCGTTCGCGGGGGCGAGGGCCCGCCTGAGGAAGTCGAGCTGGAGGCGGAGCAGGTTCTCGGCGACCGCCTCCTGCGGGGTCATGTGCGTGACGCCGGACAGGGGCAGCACCTCGTGGGGCCGGCCGGCCGCCAGCAGTGCCGAGGACAGGCGCAGCGAGTGGGCGACCACCACGTTGTCGTCCGCCAGCCCGTGGATGATCATCATGGGGCGGTGCGGTTCGGCGGCGTCGACCAGGCCCGCGTCGTCGATCAGCGAGTTGCGGCGGTAGACCTCCGGCTGCTCGCCCGGGTGGCCGAGGTAGCGCTCCTGGTAGTGGGTGTCGTACAGGCGCAGGTCGGTGACCGGGGCGCCCACCACCGCCGCGTGGAAGACGTCCGGGCGGCGCAGCGCCGCGAGGGCCGCCAGGTAGCCGCCGAAGGACCAGCCCCGGATGGCGACCCGGCCCAGGTCGAGCGGGAAGTCCCCGGCGAGCGCGTGGAGCGCGTCGACCTGGTCCTGGAGCACGGTCGCGGCCAGGTCGTCCTTGACGGCCTTCTCCCAGGCCGGGGAGCGGCCGGGGGTGCCGCGGCCGTCGGCGACGACCACCGCGAAGCCCTGGTCGGCGAACCACTGAGAGGTCAGGTGCGGGTTGTGGGCGGCGAGCACCCGCTGTCCGTGCGGGCCGCCGTAGGGGTCCATGAGGACCGGCAGGGGGGTGTCACCGGCGTAGTCCCGAGGCATAAGCACGGCGCACGGAATGCGGCGTGCGCCCCCCTGGGTCAGGGTCACGCGGGGGGACATACCGGGATCTTCGGCGTACGAGGGGACAGTCGCCGTCGGTTTTCCGTCACGCAGGACCCGCACCCGCGAACCTGGCCGATCCGGTGTCGCGGAGACCAGCACGGTCACCCCGCCGGCGCGTACCGCCGAGTGGACGCCGGGCTCCTGCGAGAGGCGTTCCACGCCCAGCTCGTTCACCCGGTAGACGTGCACCTCGCCGATCTCCGGCTCGGCCGCCTCCTCGCCGGCGGACGCGGAGACCAGCACGTCGTCGTCGGATACGTCCAGTACCGCACGGACGTGCAACTGCGGCCCGGTGAGCGGTCGTTCACCGACCGCCAGCCGTCGTGCGCCCCCCTCGTCGGCGATCCGCACCAGCTGCCCGGAGGGGCTCCAGCACGGCACCCCGGGGAAAAGTTCCAGCCAAGTTGGATCTTCGTCGGCGTGCACCATCCGGGTCGCCCCGGAGTCCGGGTCCACGGCCAGGATCAGCGAGGCGCGCTGGTCGCGCGACTGGACCAGCAGCAGCGGGGCCCCCGCCGCTGACCAGTGCACTCGTGCCAGATAGGGGTAGCGCGCCCGGTCCCAGGAGACCTCCGTGCGCACCCCGTCCAGCCCGATCGCGAACAGCCGTACGTCCGCGTTCGCGGTGCCCGCCGCCGGGTAGGGGACGCGGCTCGGTTCACGCTCCGGGTGGGCGGGATCGGCGATCCACCACCGCTCGACCGGCGTGTCGTCCACGCGTGCCACCAGCAGCCGGTCGGACTCCGGAGCCCACCAGAAGCCCCGCGAACGTCCCATCTCCTCGGCCGCGATGAACTCGGCCGTGCCGTAGGCGACGCCCTCCGCCTCGGGGGTCGCGAGCGCGCGGTCGTCCGCCCCCTCGGCCGTCACGACCCGCAGCGCGCCCCGGGCGACGTAGGCGACGTGGCGTCCGTCGGGCGACGGCCGCGGGTCGATCGCCGGTCCCGGCACGGGCAGTTCGCGTGCCGTCCCGGCCCGCAGCTCGGCCGTGAAAAGCCGCCCCGACAAGGCGAAAGCCGCCAGTTCCACGGCCGCGTCGGTGGCGTAGCCGACGATGCCGGTGCCCCCCTCGCGGCTCCGTTCGCGCCGTGCCCGTTCTTCCGCGGAGAGATGCTCGGACGCCCCGCCCAGGAGGGCGCGCGGGTCGGCCGCCACGCGCTCCCCGCCCCCCTCCGTGTCGAGGACCCAGAGCGCGTTCGTCCGGTCCGTACCGGAACCGGAGCGCAGGAACACGACACGTGAACCGTCGGGCGCCACGGTGAACGAACGCGGCGCGCCGAGCGTGAAGCGCTGGGTGCGGGCGTGCCGTCGGGGGAAGGAATCAACCTCGGTCGTCATGCCCTGACCATATTGGCCATGCGCCCCCTTGTGCGGCCGTGCGCCGACCGATGCGCACGTACGGATAGTTATGATCGTTAGCGCATAGTGGGTAAGAACCTGCTGGCTCGTGCGTGGACTTGTCTGCCCCCATATTCCTACCCCCCGCGTCCTGGGATCTTTGGAGGTGAACCGCCGTGGCACTCTCGATTTCGGCGGTGGTGCTGCTGGCGATCATCGTCTTCCTGCTGATCAAGAAGTCGGGGCTGAAGGCCGGCCACGCGGTCGTCTGCATGCTCCTCGGCTTCTACCTCGCCTCGTCGACGGTGGCGCCCACGATCAGCGAGCTCACGACGAACATCGCGGGGATGATCGGCAGCATCAAGTTCTGAGCCCCCATGCCCTCCGGCCGGGACCCGGTGACCAGTACCGGGTCCCGGCCGGAGTCCACTTCCACCGTCCCGCTCTCCGGCTTCCCCGCACCGGGCGCCGTATGCCCGGGATCCCGGAACGAACGGGGCCGGAGCGGCGGGCGACGAGCGAGGGGCGGCAGGAGCAGCGGGATGAAGGACGCCGGAGCGCTCGCCGTCGGGGCGACCCTCGTCGTGTGGCTGCTGTGGAACGCGTGGAACCTCCTCCGCATCGTCCTCGGCCTGCGGGACGGGGCGTGGCGACGCCCGATGTGGTGGACGCGCGTCTGCTCCGTCTCGCTCTTCGTCGGCTGCGCGTCCTGGGTCCGCGGAGCGCTCAGCGGGGGCCTGGACGTCGGCGAGAGCTGCGCGTACCTCCACCACCAGCACTACGACCAGGACTACCGGAGCTCCCACGCCGAGGAGCTGGACCGGCTCTTCCCCCTGAGCAACAAGTGCAACGCGGACTACGACCTGGTCCCGGCATGGGTCAACCCCGCCGTCGTGGTCTGCGCCGCCGTCTTCCTGGTCGCCGCCGCCGTCCTGGTGCGGTTCGGCGTCGCGCGCCTCACCGGCTCGCGCCGGTCGACCCCTCGCCCGTTACCCGCCGGTAAGGAATGATGGCGGGCAACCATCCACGCGTTCAGGGGGCGGAGCAGCCGGTGACGACTTCCGGGGAACAGACCAGGGTGCACGCCTTCCGGGACGACGCCCTCGGCGACCACGACGCCGTGGGCCTCGCCCGGGCGATCCGCCGGGGCGAGGTGAGCGCCGCCGAGGCCGCCCGCGACGCGGCGGCCAGGGTCAGGGCCGTCGAGTCCCGGCTCAACGCCGTCCAGGTGCACATCGACGTCCCGGCGCACGGCTCCGGGGCCGCCGGCGCCTTCGCCGGGGTGCCGACCTTCGTCAAGGACAACACCGACTACCAGGGGCTGCCCACCGGGCACGGCAGCGTCGCGTTCGCGCCCAGGGCCGCACGGCGGCACGCCCCGTTCGCCCGCCAGTTCCTGAGCACCGGCGTCACGGTGCTCGGCAAGACCCGGCTGCCCGAGTTCGGGTTCAGCCCGACCACCGAGTACGAGGACGCCGAGCCCGTCCGCAACCCGTGGCACACGGGCCACTCGGCGGGCGGCTCGTCCGGCGGCAGCGCGGCGCTCGTCGCCGCCGGGGCGGTGCCGATCGCGCACGCCAACGACGGCGGCGGCTCGATCCGGATCCCCGCCGCCGCGTGCGGACTCGTCGGACTGAAGCCGACCCGCGGACGGGTCGTGGCGAACGCGCAGAGCCGCCAACTCCCGCTCGACATCGTCACCGACGGCGTCGTGAGCCGCTCGGTCCGGGACAGCGCCGCGTTCCTCGCCGCCGCGGAGCGGCACTGGCGGAACCCGAAGCTGCCGCCCGTCGGTCTGGTCGAGGGCCCCTCCGAGCGACGGCTGCGCATCGGGCTCGTGCTGGACTCGCCGAACGGCGTCCGCTCCGACGACGTCACCCGGGAGGCCGTCGCGGAGACGGCGCGGCGGCTGGAGGGACTCGGCCACACCGTGGAACCGGTGGAGCTGTCGATCGACCCGAGCTTCACCCAGGACTTCCTCACGTACTGGGGCCTGCTGTCGTTCCTGGTCGGGGTCACCGGCAGGAGGCTCGGCACGGACTTCGACCGGCGCCGCATGGACGGCCTCAGCCGCGGACTGCGCGAGGAGTACGTGCGGGACTGGCGGCGCACACCGGGCGTGATCCGGAGGCTGAAGCGCACGCGGGAGCCGTACGCGGCGGCGTTCCGCGGACTCGACCTGGTCCTCTCCCCGGTGCTCGCCCACACCACGCCGCCGATCGGCCACCTCAGCCCGGCCGTCCCGTACGCCACGCTGATCGGACGGATCCTCGCCTACGTCGCGTTCACCCCGGTCAACAACGTCGTCGGGACGCCGTCGATCTCGGTGCCGGCCGCGCGCACGACACCGGACGGACTCCCCGTCGGCGTCATGTTCTCCGGCCGCCCGGGCGCCGAACGGACCCTGCTGGAGCTCGCGTTCGAGCTGGAGGCCGACCGGCCCTTCCCGAGCCTCCGGGACGCCTGACGGGCGCCGGGGGTCAGCCCCCGACCGCGTACGGCACGAAGTCGGCCCACGCGGCGGGGGCGAAGGCCAGCCGGGGGCCTTCGGCGACCTTCGAGTCGCGGACGTGGACGGTGCCGGGTTCGGTGGCGACCTCGACGCAGGAGTCGGTCTCCGCGCCGCTGCTGTAGCTGCTCTTGAACCACGCCAGGTCGGAGGCGTTCCCGGACGAGGTGGTGCGGCTCATGTCTCCCCCAGCAGTTGCTCGATGAACGCGGCCGACTCGCGTGGCGTGAGGGCCTGCGCCCGGATGATTCCATACCGCAGCTCAAGGATACGGAGCTGCCTCGGGTCGGTGACCGGCCGACCGTTGGCGACTCCCGGTGAGCGGCCCACCGCCGTTCCGTCCTCGAACTTCAGCACTTCGATCCCTCCGTCCACGCCGGCGTGCTCCTCGCGGTCCATCGGCATCACCTGGATCTCGACGTTCGGCAACTGCCCGATCACCAGCAGGTGTTCGAGTTGCCGACGCACCACCTCCGTCCCTCCGAGGCGCCGACGAAGCGTCCACTCGTCCTGAACGAAGCTGAGCTCGGGTGCCGAATCGCGATCGAACACCGTCTTGCGGGCCGTGCGAGCGGCCACGCCCCGTTCGATCTCTTCTGTGGTGTACCGGGGCCGTCGCATCCGGAACAGGGCTTGTGCGTACTCCGGTGTCTGCAGGAGACCGTGGATGTTCACGGGATCGTAGAGCTGGAGCTCGACCGCCCGCGCCTCCATCTGCGCCAGGTCCCGCACCTTCTTCGGGTACCGGACCTTCTTCACGTCCTCCTTCATCGCGGCGACGAGGCCCTCGGCGCCCAGCACCTCGTCCGCCGTGTCCAGGTACTCGGGCCGGGGGATCCGCTTGCCGGACTCGATCTTGTAGACGAGGTCCTCCCCGTACCCGACCGCCGCCGCGAACTCGCCGACCCGCATCCCCGACGCCTCCCGGCGGAGCCTCAACTGCCGTCCCACCGTGGCGACCACGGCGAGCGCCCAGTCGTCGTCCGGGTCCACCTCCCACCCCGGCTCGTCCGTCTGGTCCGCCTCGGTCCTGACCCGCACCGCCTCACCGTTCACCGACATGCGCGCCCCTCCGTAGTGCCGTGCCGTACCGTCACGCCCCGCCCGCGGGAGCCGTGCCGACAGTCCGGACAGCGCCGGACGAACCTCGGACGGTAGCTCTACGTAGTGGGGCAATCACGATTCACGGTACGTCCGGACGGACACGCTGGGTGATGTGAATCAGGAAACTCAGGAGATCGCCGAGCCCGGGACCCGCCCCGAACCCAGCGGCGAGGTCCGCACCTTCACGATGCTGCTGTCGTCCACCCCGCGCGGTGCGCGCCTCGCCCGCCTGCTCGCGGTGGACACGCTCCGGAGCTGGGGACTCCCGGAGGAGCGGGCGGGCCACGTCGTCGCCGAGCTGGCCGCCAATGCCGCCACGCACGGCCGCGTCCCCGGGCGCGGCTTCCGGCTGACGCTCTACGTGGTCGGCAGCACGCTCCGCGTCGAGGTCACCGACACGCGCGGTGACCGGAGTCCCGTGCTGCGGGAGCCCGGCGCCGGCGCCGAGTCGGGCCGGGGGCTGCTCCTCGTGGACGCGCTCGCCGACCGCTGGGGGGTCGGCGAGGGACGCTTCCCGCGCAAGACCGTCTGGGCGGAGATCGACCTCTCGCCACCGGAACGCGACTCCTCGCGCTCCGGTGACCTCGGCGGCTGAAGGACGAAGAACTCCGGGGGAAAGCACCCGACCAAGCCCCACCCCTCCCGCCCGTGGCCACGCTCACTCGGGCGGGTGAACATCCCCGAACCGGCTGGATTTCGCAGCCCTCCAGGCCCGACGCTCAGCGCAACGAACGCACCACCACAACCGCAGACAGGAAACGGCCCCCGCCGGGACGGCAATCCCAGTGCGAGGGCCTGACCACCGAGGAAGAAGAGGCCTTCCCGATGGGTACCCAGAACCCTAGCGCGCCCCCGCGCGCCCAGGCCCGCGTTGCGGGCGACAAGCACCCGAACCGGGGCCACCGCACCGGCGGGCTCCAGCACGACAACACCCGCCACACCACCCGCTTCACGGTGATCGGCAACCACCTGGCCCAGCACGGGGAACTCTCGCTCCTCGCCATCGGGCTCGGCACGCACCTCCAGTCGCTGCCGAAGGGCGCCCCCGCCGACATCAAGACCCTCGCCGCACGGTTCCCCGAGGGGGCCACCCGGATCGCCGCCGCCCTGCGCGAACTGGAGGCCCACGGCTACCTGCGCCGCGAACGCGTCCGCACCCCCTCCGGCCGCATCGTCACCCGCACGATCTCCTGCAACCAGCCGGCGGTGGCCCGTCACCGCGCCTCCGCGGCCGGGGCGGAACCTCGGCGACCGGCGGCCTGCGGGGAGAACACGACGAGCAGGCCGCCGCGCGGGGAACGAGCCCCCCGCGGGCCGCTCCCCGCCGTGCCGAGCCCCGCGTACGCGGCCCCCGCGCTCCTGGAGGCCGCCACCGGCCTCCTCGCGGACCTCCGCCGCCACGATCCCCGGCTGCTCCTCTCCGCCTGCGACACGGCCCGCCTGGCCCCCGGCGTCGCCGCCTGGCTGGAGCGGGACGTCAGCCCCGCCGCCGTACGCGGCGCGCTGACCGCCGACCTGCCGCCCGAGGGCGTACGCCGCCCCGCCGCCCTCCTGGCCCACCGCCTCACCGCCCGGCTCCCGCCCCCGCCCCCGTTCCGGGCGTCGGCCGACCCGCAGCCGCCCCGGTACCCGCTGCGGAACTGCGACGGCTGCGACCGCGCCTTCCGCTCACCTGATCCGGGAACCCGCTGCCGTGACTGCCGCACCACCCCCGGGGAGGGCCCTGACGTGAGAGTGACGGTTCTTCCCCTCCTCACGGACGACGCGGAGCGAACGCCGTGATCACCGGACCCGACGGGACACACCGGGGCGCCTCCCGCCGGTACCGGGTCATGCGCGCCTTTCTCCGGTCCGCGGACGACACGCTGCCGGGCAAGTTCGAGATCACCAGGGAAGGGATCGTCCACGACCTGCTGGCACCCGACGGCCCGCACGAGCTGACCACGTCGCGGCTCCGGAAACGCCTGGAGGAGGTGACGCCGGAAGGGCTCGTGGCCCATGCGGGTGCGTCCGACGTGGAGGACGAATCCGAGGGCGTCACGCGCCGCCCCGACATCATGGTGATCACCGAAGAGGACATGGACGTCGAGGGACCCTTCGACGCCCGTACGCTCATCGCCCTCATAGGGTGGACTCCATGACGGAACTGCCCGAGCGGCGCCTGATGCTGGTGCACGCCCATCCGGACGACGAGTCGATCAACAACGGCGCGACCATGGCCCGGTACGCCGCCGAGGGCGCCCGCGTGACGCTGGTCACCTGCACCCTCGGCGAGCGCGGCGAGGTCATCCCGCCCGAGCTGCGGCACCTGAGCGGGGCCGCCCTCGGCCAGCACCGGCTCGGTGAGCTGAAGGAGGCGACGCGCGCGCTCGGGGTCGAGGACGTCCGGCTGCTCGGCGGGGCCGGGCGGTACAGCGACTCCGGGATGATGGGCCTGCCCGACAACGACGACCCCGGCTGCTTCTGGCAGGCCGACGTCGACCAGGCCGCCGGGCTGCTCGCCGAGGTGGTCCTCGAGGTCCGGCCCCAGGTGCTCGTCACGTACGACGAGAACGGCGGCTACGGCCATCCCGACCACATCCAGGCGCACCGCGTCGCCATGCGGGCCGTCGAGCTCGCCGCCGACGCGGGCTGGAGCGTCCCCAAGGTCTACTGGAACCGCGTGCCCCGCTCCGTCGCCGAGCAGTCCTTCGCGCGCCTCCACGACGACCTGCCCGGCCTGCCCTTCGACAAGGCGGCCACCGTGGACGACCTGCCGGGCGTCGTCGACGACGGGCGCGTCACCACCGCGGTCGACGGGGGCGCCCACGCCGCCGCCAAGGCCGCCGCGATGCGCGCCCACGCGACCCAGATCACGGTGGCCGAGCCGTACTTCGTGCTCTCCAACGAACTGGCGCAGCCCCTGTTCACGACCGAGTACTACGAGTTGGTGCGGGGCGGGCGCCCCGCGGAGCGCGAGAGCGACCTGTTCGCCGGAGTCGGTGCGGAGGAGGCGTCGTGAGCGGCGACCGGAGCCCCCTGATGGCCCAGCCGCTGCGCCCGCCCTCCGCCGCGCGGTTCGCCGCCCTCCTGGGGCTGTGCCTGCTCGGTGCCGTGGTCGGTGCGGCCGGGGCGCTGGTGCAGCCCGCGTGGTTCCCGGGCGGGCTCCTGCTGGCCCTCGCGGGCGAGGCCGGGCTGTGCCTGGGGGCGGCCCGCGCGCTGCGCAGCCGGGCCGGAGCCGCCGCCGCGGCCGTCGGATGGGTGCTCGCCGTCGTCCTGCTCACCACCAGCCGTCCGGAAGGCGACTTCCTGTTCGCCGCGGGCGCCGGTTCCTACCTCTTCCTGCTCGGCGGCATCGCCGTGGCTGTGATCTGCACCACGCTTGCTCCCGGGCGGCAACCTGACGGCGACCCCGTCCGACTTGCCAAGTGACATACCACTTCGCGGGGTCACGGGCGTGCGGGTCCGGTGTGGGTTTCCTCAGCGGTCCTGGAATACCGGCCGGATGCGGCCAGTAAGGTGGTGCGCGCCGCCGAGCCTCCCCCGCACTCTCGGCTTCGCCCGAGCCGGGGGACCCCCACCGTGAGGTCGTGACGGGCGGCGGAGCCAACCGGGAGAACCTGCCTTGAGTCGTGAAACTGACACTCCGTCCTCCGGGCCCGACGGGCGCGGCGGAGCCGCCTACCCGTCGGGCACCCCGCCCTACGGGATTCCGGCGATTCCGGACGAGGGCACGGGCGCGGGCCGTCCGGCCGCGCGACCGGAGGAACGCAAGACCGAGACCACGCTGACGACCCGGATCCGGATCAACATCCCCGGATCGCGGCCCATTCCGCCGGTCGTCGTGCGCAAGCCCGTCGCGGACACGGAGGGCAAGGGCACCGACGACGCCGAGGCACCGGCGTCGTCCGCGTCCTCGGCCGAGACGTCCGCCGAGCCCGCTCGGTCCGCCGGCACCGACCGGCAGCCGGCCGAGGAGAAGCAGGCCAGCGACTGGTTCGCGCCGCGCAAGTCGACGGCGGGCAAGGGCGGTCCGGGCGGCGGCTCCGCCAACGGGTCGGCCGCGCCGAGCGGTTCGGGCCCCGCCGCGGCAGGCGGCCCGGCGGCCGGTTCCGCCCCCGCGGGTGCCCCCGGCACCGGTGCGCGGCCGGGCGGCGGACGTCCCGGTGGCGTGGTCGGCTCCATGAACGCGCCGGGCGGCACCCGCCCCGGCGGCACCAACGGCGCCGGACTCCCCGGCGCGACCGGCGGGCCCGTGGCCCCCGGACACGGTGGCGGCACCGGCTCGTTCGACGTGACCGAGGCGCTGACCGGCGGGTCCGCGGGCAGCGGTGCGCGTCCGGGCGCGAGCGGCACCGACGGACCGCGCCCGGACGACCTGGCGTACTTCCCGGAGGACGGCCCCGCCGGCCACGACGGCCGGCCCGGCGCGAGCGGTCCGGGGCAGGCCGGGCAGCCGGAACGGCCCGGCCGGCTCGACCGCGGCGGCCAGCGGCGCCCGGGCGGCCCGCAGCAGGGCCCGGCGGGCCCCACGGCCGGTCCGGTGACCGGCGACGGCCCGATGGCCCCGCCGGCCGGCGGTGGCCCGGCCGGTCCCGGTGGCCCGGCGGGCCCCGGTGCCGCGGGCGGTCCCGGTGCCGGCGGTGGGCGGCCCCACCCGGGTGCGGCCTTCGGCGAGCAGGGCCGGCCCGGTGCCCCCGGTGGCGGCCTGAGCGACGACACCGCGATCCTCACCCCGCAGCAGCCGGCCCCCGAACCGGGCACCCCGGGCTACGGCGCGCGCCACGACAACGTCTCCGGGCACACCGTCACCAGCGGCATCCCGATCGTGCCGCCGGGCGTGTCCTTCGGTACCGGCCCCGGTGCCGGCGGCCCGGGGCGGCCCACGCCCCCGAAGCTGCCCGAGCCGGTCTCCCCGCCCCCGGCGAGTTCCTCGAAGCCGCCGAAGAAGAAGGGGCGCAGCAAGCTCGTCCTGCTCGGCGGCGTCGTGGTCGTCCTCGCCGGTGTCGCCTACGGCGCCGGTCTGCTGATGAACCACTCGGACGTGCCCAAGGGCACCACCGTGCTCGGCGTCGACATCGGCGGCGGCACCCGCGACGAGGCCGTGAAGAAGCTCGACCAGGCCCTCGACGACCGGCTGAACAAGCCGCTGAAGCTGTCGGTCGGCGGCAGGACCGTCGAACTGCAGCCGGACAACGCGGGGCTTCAGCTCGACGCCGACGCCACCGTCGGCGAGGCCGCCCGGAGCGACTACAACCCCGTCTCCGTGATCGGCTCTCTCTTCGGCAACCACCGCGTCGTCGAACCGGTCATGCCCGTGGACGAGGAGAAACTGCAGGCCGCCCTCGAGGACGCGGCGGGCGCCTCCGGTTCGGGCGGTGACGGCACGATCAAGTTCGTGTCCGGCAAGGCCGTCCCCGTCTACCCCAAGGGGGGCGGCGAGGGAATCGACGTCGCCGAGGCGGTCGACGTGGTGAAGGAGGCGTACCGCACCCAGGTGGAGAGCGGCGCCTCCACCCCGGTGAACGTCCCGACGGCCCCCCGGCAGCCCTCGGTCTCCAAGGCCGAGGTCGACCGGATGATGAAGGAGTTCGCCGAGCCGGCCATGTCCGGCCTGGTCACGGTCCAGACCGACGCCGCGCACAGCATCTCCTTCAGCCCCGAGAAGTCGCTGTGGAAGTTCCTCGGCGTCAAGGCGCAGAACGGCAAGCTGGTCGAGTACTACGACCGGGCCGCGCTGCAGGAGCTCTACGGCGACGTCTTCGACGGGGTGCTGATCACCCGCGGCACCGGGAAGAAGACCCCGGTCACCGTCGAGGACGTGATCGGCGCTCTGCGCCCGGCGCTCAAGAGCACCACCGACCGCGTCGCCGTGATCGAGACCGACCCCAGCTGACCGACCGACGCGAGGAGGGCGCCCGGTGACCCACCGGGCGCCCTCCTCGCGTGCGGCGTGCGCTCAGTGGGCGGCGACCACCCGCGCCTCCTCGCCGTCCCGCGCCTCCTGGGCGCGGCTCCTGATGCCGGCGACGGCGGCCACGGCACCGATCAGGCACAGGATCCCGGTGACGACGACGGCGGAGTGCAGACCGCCCACGAACGCCTGGCCGCTGCCCTCGACGACCGCCGCCCTGAGCTGCGCCGGCATGTCGGCGGAGACCGGCGCGATCCCCATCGCGACGGCGTCCCCGGCCTTCTCCAGGTCATGGGCCAGGGACGCCGGGACACCCGCCCCGGTGAGCTCGCCGAACAGCGAGGAGCCGACCTTGCCGGCGATCACGGTGACCAGCACGGAGGTGCCCAGCGCGCCGCCTATCTGCAGCATCGTGGACTGCAGACCGGACGCCACGCCGCCGTCCCTGACCGGCGCGTTGCCGATGATCGCGGCGGCCGTGGCGGGCAGCACGACGCCGACGCCGAGGCCGAGCGCGACGTACGGCGGCCACATGGTGGCGTACGACGAGTCGGTGGTCCAGGTGAGCATGCCGAACATGGCGGCGGCCGAGAGGACCAGGCCCAGCGGGATCGTGACGCGCGGGCCGAACCGGGCGGTCAGCCAGGAGCCGATCGGAGAGGCGAACAGCGAGGCGAGCGACATCGGCAGCGTGCTGACACCGGCCTCGACGGGCGTGTAGCCGCGTACGTTCTGCAGGTACAGCATGACGAAGAAGATGCCGCCGAGCATGACGAAGAAGTTCAGCCCGGTCATGACGGCACCGGTGGTCAGCGACCGGTCGCGGAACAGGCGCATCGGCAGCAGAGGGTGCGCCTGCCGGGTCTCGTACCGGCCGAAGAGGACCAGCAGCACCAGGCCGGCGGCGATGGAGCCGAGGGTGCCGGCGGAGGTCCAGCCCCAGGTCTCGCCCTTGACGATGCCGAAGACGAGCGCGAGCAGACCCGCGGCGAGCACGACGACGCCGACGACGTCGAAGCGCTGCTCGTCGCCGGAGTTCCTGGACTCGGCGAGGACCGCCGCGCTGAACAGCAGGGCGACGATGCCGATCGGCGCGTTCAGGTAGAAGACCCAGGTCCAGTCGACGTGCTCGACGAGCAGGCCGCCGATGATCGGGCCCAGCGAGGTCGAGACGGCCGAGACCATGCCCCAGATGCCCACCGCGAGCCCGAACTTCCCCGGGGGGAACACGGCGCGCAGGATGCCCAGGGTGTTGGGCATCAGGATGCCGCCGCACAGGCCCTGCAGGGCGCGGAAGGCGATGACGCCCTCGATGCTGCCGGCCAGGCCGATGGCGACCGAGGTGACGGCGAAACCGCCGACGCCGACGAGGTAGTAGCGGCGCCGGCCGAACCGGTCGCCGAGCTTGCCGCCGAGGATCATCGAGGCGGCGAGCGCGAGCAGGTAGGAGTTGGTGACCCACTGCAGTTCCGCGGTGCCGGCCCGGAGGTCCTTGCCGATCGCCGGGTTGGCGATGGCGACGACGGAACCGTCGAGCTGCACCATGAGCAGGCCGAACGACACGGCGATCAGGGCGAGCCAGGGGTTGCCCCGGCGCGCGGCGGAGTGATCCACGGAAGTGGACGACGACATGGGGAAGCCGTTTCTTTCTCGAGGGGGATGAACGGGACGGCACCGGAGTGCCGGGGAGAGGGGCCGCGGCGGGCACGGGGGACCGCGGGCAGGGGAGTGCCCGTGGGGTCACCGCACCGGGAACACGCGTGAGCGGTGGGCCGCCCGACGACGGGGTCGGTCAGCGGGTCGCGGCGTGGAGGTGCCCGGTCAGCGCTTTCAGCGCGCCGAGGGCCGAGCCGAGGGCGTCCATCTCGCCGTCGGTGACGGATCGCAGCGCCTGGCCGAGGAGGCGCTCCTCGAGGGCGCGCACCTCGGCGATCCGCCGGCGCGAGGTCGCGGTGAGGTGGAGGTGGGCGATGCGCTTGTCGGCGGCGTCCTGGCGGCGTTCCAGCTCGCCCCGCTCCGTGAGCTGGGAGACGAGCGCGCTGACGTTGTTGGGCTTCATCAGCAGCGCCGTGGCCGCCTCGCCCACCGTGGCGCCTTCGTGCCGCGCGACGAACCGCAGCAGCGCCAGCTGTCCCTCGGGCGGCTTCGGGTGGGGGTACTCGCTCCCGACCCGCCGCTCCAGTGCCCGGTGCAGCGCGGGCAGGCACGCCGCGAGCTCGGAGGCCACGTGCGCGATGCGCTGCTCGGAGGCACTGCCGTCGGACATGTACAGCAGCATAGGTATCTCGTCATACCTGTGTCAAAGGGGAAGGCCCGAGGCGGAGGAGCCGGGGAAGGGCCCCTAGTTGAGCAGGGCCCGCGTCGCCCGGGCCTGGTCGCGGACGCGTTCCGCCGTCGGCCCGTCCACCGCGGCCACCACCTCGGCGTACGCCTCCAGCTCGTCCGCGCCGTCGAGGAAGTCCCCGCGCCGGATCAGCACCTGGGCCCGCTCGTACCGCAGCCGGGCCGGATGCGAGGGGAGCAGCAGGGACAGGTCCACCGCCCACAGGGCCACGTCGGAGCGCTCCGGACGGGCGTCCGCCCACGCCCGGATGTTGTTCAGGACGCGCAGCACGACGTCCAGGGGGGCGGCGGGCGTCAGCATCGACGCCTCCAGCGGCGCCCCCGTGGCTCCGGCGACCAGCAGTTCCGCGTCGGCGCCGGTCAGCACCCGGCCCCCGTCGAAGGGGTCGGCGAGCACCTGCTGCTCCGCCTCCCCGAAGCCGATGACGAAGTGACCGGGCAGCGCCACCCCGTACACCGGCGCCCCCGCCCGCCGGGCCACCTCCAGCCACACCACCGACAGCAGGATCGGCAGCCCGCGCCGCCGCCGCAGCACCTCGTGCAGCAGCGAGGACTCCAGCCGCCGGTAGTCGGCCGGGGTGCCGTGGAAGCCGTACCGCTCGCCCAGCAGCTCGCGCAGCGCGAGCGCCCAGGCCCGGGGGGAGCCGGGCCGGTAGGGGAGTTCCCCGGTCAGCCGGTCCAGCTCGACCTGCGCGCTGTCCAGGCCCGCCTCGTCCAGGGCGCCGTCCGCCTCCGCGCCGATCAGCAGGCACAGCGTGGACAGGTCCGGCCGCTCGCAGCGGGCCTCCTCGGCGAACCGCCGCCGCAGCTCGGCGGAGCGCTCGGGCGGCGGGGGATGAGGGGAACGCATAACCGGTTCGTGCCCGCTCACGGCGATCCGTCACCGGCAGGAGCCGACGATTCCGGCGCGCGGTCGTCGTGGCCGCCGCGGTCGTCCCGGTCGCGGTAGTGGTGGTAGGCGTGGTGCGCGGCGAAGCCCATCCGGTCGTACAGCGCGCGGGCCCCCGCGTTGTCGTCCTCGACCTGGAGCCAGGCCGCCGACGCGCCCTCGTCCAGCGCCCGCCGGGCCAGCGCGGCCATCACGGCGGTCGCGAGGCCCCGTCGCCGCCGCGCCGGATCCACCTCGACCGCCGCGAACCCGGCCCACCGCCCGTCCACGACGCACCGCCCGATGGCGGCGGGGGCGTCCGAGGCGTCCGCACCGGGCACCGTCGCGAACCACACCGAGGGGCCGCTCCCCAGCACCTCCAGGGCGACCTCGCTCATCCCCCTGCGCCGGTACCGCGCCAGCCACGCCTCGTCGGCCTCCCGCGACAGCACGACCCCGGACGGCTCCGCGCCCAGGTCGGCGACCGGCGCCAGCCCGCCGACCCACAGTTCGGCGGTCACCTCCCGCACCCAGCCCCGCCGCTCCAGCTCCGCGCACAGCAGCTCCTGCGTGCCCTCGGCGCCGGTCGCGGTCTGGACGTAGGCGGGCAGCCCCCGCGCGGCGTACCAGCGGCGCACGGCCGTCAGCGCCTCGTCGAGCGACACGCCCGGGTCGCCGAGCGGCAGCACCGAGTTGGCCCGCCGGGTGAAGCCCACCCGTCGCCCGGCCACCTCCCCGGCCGCGGCCCGCAGCTCCCACCCGCCCAGCCGCTCGCTCTCCAGGGGCTGCCAGGCCCGCGCGGCGACCCGCGCCAGCTCCTCGTACGAGGCCGCCGGACCGCGCCGACGCGCCGGGGCGGACGGCACGACCTTGCCCGCGACCAGCGCGGACTCCGGGATCAGCACGCCCTCCCCGTTCCTGCGTGTGATACGCAGCACACCGTTGTCCCATGATGTGAGAACACCGACCGTGTCGGTGAACCTCTCACCCGAGGGACCGTCTTCGATCAGGCTCCGTACCGAGACCCGTTTTCCCACGTCAGCAGTGGTGACACGGACCTCGAGGCGCCCGGCGGCAGAGATTTCCACAGGTCAGTTCACCCCTCCTGTTCGGATCATGCCCAAGAACGGAGATACTAGGGGCGGGCATCGACGACGCCGCGCTCCCGCGCGCCAGGCGGCGGAGCCTGAGGAGGCCCGCCAGCGCCCTATCGAGGAGGAACGACAGCGTGACCTACGTCATCGCGCAGCCTTGTGTCGACGTCAAGGACAAGGCGTGCATCGAGGAGTGCCCGGTCGACTGCATCTACGAGGGCCAGCGGTCCTTGTACATCCACCCGGACGAATGCGTCGACTGCGGGGCCTGTGAGCCGGTCTGCCCGGTCGAGGCCATCTTCTACGAGGACGACACTCCGGAGGAGTGGAAGGACTACTACAAGGCGAACGTCGAGTTCTTCGACGAGCTCGGCTCACCCGGCGGCGCCAGCAAGCTGGGGCTGATCGAGCGCGACCACCCCTTCATCGCCGCGCTTCCGCCGCAGGCCTAGTCACCCCGCGAGCGGCCCGCACACTCCGTGCCGCCTCGGTCCCGTACGGCCCGATCAGCCCGATCGCCGCACGGGACCGAGGCGTTTGCCGCGCCAGGCCGCACCAGAAAGTGAGCCCGTACCCGTGTCCGCAGTCTCCGACCGGCTGCCCACCTTCCCCTGGGACAAGCTGGAGCCCTACAAGAAGACGGCCGCCGCGCACCCCGACGGCATCGTCGACCTCTCGGTCGGCACCCCCGTCGACCCGGTCCCCGAGCCGATCCAGAAGGCCCTGATCGCCGCGGCGGACTCCCCGGGCTACCCCACGGTCTGGGGCACCCCGGAGCTGCGGGACGCGATCACCCGCTGGGCGGAGCGCCGCCTGGGCGCCCGCGGGATCACCCACCACCACGTCCTGCCGGTCGTCGGCTCCAAGGAGCTGGTCGCCTGGCTCCCCACCCAGCTGGGCCTCGGCCCCGGCGACAAGGTCGCCTTTCCGCGGCTGGCCTACCCGACGTACGAGGTCGGCGCCCGCCTGGCCCGCGCGGAGCACGTGGCCTACGACGATCCGACCGAACTGGACCCGGCGGGCCTGAAGCTGCTCTGGCTGAACTCCCCGTCCAACCCCACGGGCCGGGTGCTGTCCCGGGAGGAGCTGACCCGGACCGTCGCCTGGGCCCGCGAGCACGGCGTCCTCGTCCTCTCCGACGAGTGCTACATCGAGCTGGGCTGGGAGGCCGACCCGGTCTCGGTGCTGCACCCGGACGTCAACGGCGGCTCGTACGACGGCATCGTCTCCGTGCACTCCCTGTCCAAGCGCTCCAACCTGGCCGGCTACCGCGCCGCCTTCCTGGCCGGCGACCCGGCGGTGCTCGGTCCGCTGCTCCAGATCCGCAAGCACGGCGGCATGATGACCTCCGCGCCGACGCAGGCGGCCGTGGTGGCGGCCCTGGGCGACGACGAGCACGTCCGCGTCCAGCGCGAGCGTTACGCGGCCCGGCGCACGGCCCTGCGCGAGGCGCTGCTCGGCCACGGCTTCCGCATCGAGCACAGCGAGGCCAGCCTCTACCTGTGGGCGACCCGCGACGAGTCCTGCTGGGACACGGTCGCCCACCTCGCCGAACGCGGCATCCTGGTCGCACCGGGCGACTTCTACGGCCCGGCCGGCCAGCGCTTCGTGCGCGTCGCCCTGACCGCCACGGACGAGCGGGTGCGGGCGGCGGTGGAGCGCCTGTCCGTGTGACGCGGCCCGGGTGGCACAGCCCGGATGGCGCGCCCCGGGGGACGCGCCCCGGGGGGACGCGCCCGGCACACGACGGCCGACGGGGCCCGGGGAACGATCCCCGGGCCCCGTCGGCGTGTCGAGCCGGACCGGTCAGCCGAGCGGCAGGCCCTGGACCGGCAGGGTCCTCGCCGACGGCACGCCGCCCCCGGTGAGGGACTTGGTCGGCAGCTTCTTCACCACCGGCGCGGTCTTCTCGACGGTCGTGTCGACGGCCGGCACCACCTGGTCGGCGTCCCGCACGGTCTCGGTGGCGCTCTGCGCCGTGCTGCTCACGGTGTTGCCGGTCACCCCGTCCAGGGCGGTCAGCCCGCCGAGGTCCAAGGCGGTCGGCAGCTCGGGGGCCGCGCTGGCGGAACCGGCCGCACCGACCCCGGCGGCCGCTCCCGCAGCGACGAGCAGCGCGGCACGGGCGATCCGGCGGGTCAGGGGGAGGGACATGGTGCTCCTTCGACGGGAGGGAACGGTGACGTGTTCGGCGGGGCCCGGAGCCGGTCGACCGGCCGGCGGTCTCCGGGCCCGGACGCAGTGACTACCGTCCGACGGCCGGGAAGGTTGCGGCGGGACGACGTAAAGAGTTGGTAATGCGCCGTACGGTCGGCCGGGGGCGGGCTGCGGACAAAAGGCGGCAGACGGGACCGGTCCGGACGGCCCGCAGCAGGCGCACGGCACGGCCGTAGCCCTTTGGTGCCAAGGGGCTTCGCCGGTGCGAGGGAACCGGGGGAGAACCCTTCGCACGGCGCCGTCGGCCCGCCCCGCGCATGACGCCTGCGGGTGAGGTCCCGTACTACTGCGCGGTCGTGATCCGGACCGCGCCCACGCCGTCCCCCGCGCCCGCGGAGCCCTTGCCGTCGGCCGTGTCGGCCGTGCCGACCGGCCGCCACCGGCTCTCGGTGTTCCCGGCGGTCCATTCGCGCCCGCCGTACGACACCCGCTTTATGCGCAGTTCGGAGGCGTTGGCCACGGCCCAGTGCGCCAGCTGCCAGCCGCGGGCCTCGGCGTCCCGCGAGGCGCCGTCGGGCCCGGCGGTGACCGGCAGCGTCACGGTGTCCCCGCCGGCGGACCCGCCGTCCGGGGCGGGCGGGGGCGTGGCCGCCCCGCCCACCTCCGCGCCGGCCGGCTCCAGCACGTCCCGCCCGAAGTCCCGGACCAGCGCGGCGCGCACCGCGTCCGCGCCCGCCGCCGCCCGCGTCGCGTCCGGGCGGCCGTCGCAGGTCAGCGTGGCCGCCGAGCGCCCGGTGAGGGCGGCGGCCAGCAGCGCGGCGTCCGGCTCGTGCTTGGCGTACGCCTGCGGGAAACCGCTGCGCTGCACCTTCTGCGCGGCGACGGTGAGCGGCAGCCGGGTGTAGCCCGGCACCTTCTCCAGGTGCTCGTAGAACTTCTCCGCCGCGTACGCCGGGTCCATGATCTCCTTCGGCGTGCCCCAGCCCTGCGAGGGCCGCTGCTGGAACAGGCCCAGCGAGTCGCGGTCGCCGTAGTCGATGTTGCGCAGCGCGGACTCCTGCAGCGCGGTCGCCAGCGCGATCGTCACGGCTCGTTCGGGCAGGTCGCGCGCGGTGCCCACGGCGGTGATCGTCGCCGCGTTCGCCGCCTGCTCGGGCGTGAACTCGTACGTCGCCCCGTCGTCCTTGCCGGACACCACCCGGCAGCCCGGTGCGCCCGTTCCCCCGGTGACGTACTGCACCACGAGGTACCCGGCGACCGCGAGCAGCACCACGAAGGCGGCCCCGAAGCGGAAGAGGCGGCCGCGACGCTTGGAAGGAAGGGACGGCTCTGGCACGCGTACAAGGTACTGGAGAGTACGGGGGTCCGTGAGCCGGGTGTGGACAGTGGGCCCGGCCCCCCCGGGGGTTAAGGTCGACGGCATGGCCGACACCCCGCTTGACCTCACGCTGGACGCCGCGCGCCTGACCGCGCAGCTCGTCGACTTCCCCTCCGAGAGCGGCACCGAGAAGCCGCTCGCGGACGCGATCGAGAGCGCGCTGCGCGCACTGCCGCACCTCACGGTCGACCGGTACGGCAACAACGTCGTGGCCCGTACGCACCTGGGGCGGCCGGAGCGGGTGATCCTCGCCGGCCACATCGACACGGTCCCGATCGCGGACAACGTCCCCTCCCGGCTCGACGCGGACGGCACGCTGTGGGGCTGCGGCACCTGCGACATGAAGTCCGGCGTGGCCGTCCAGCTGCGCATCGCCGCCACCGTCCCCGCCCCCAACCGCGACCTGACCTTCGTCTTCTACGACAACGAGGAGGTCGCCGCGGACCTCAACGGCCTGAAGCACGTGGCCGAGGTCCGCCCCGAGTGGCTGGAGGGCGACTTCGCGGTGCTGCTGGAGCCCTCCGACGGCCAGGTGGAGGGCGGCTGCCAGGGCACGCTGCGGGTGCTGCTGAAGACCACGGGCGAGCGGGCCCACTCGGCGCGCTCCTGGATGGGCTCCAACGCCGTCCACGCGGCCGCCCCGATCCTCGCCCGCCTGGCCGCCTACGAGCCCCGCCGCCCGGTCATCGACGGGCTGGAGTACCGCGAGGGCCTGAACGCGGTCGGCATCTCCGGGGGAGTGGCCGGCAACGTCATCCCCGACGAGTGCGTCGTCACCGTCAACTTCCGCTACGCGCCCGACCGCAGCGAGGAGGAGGCGCTGGCGCACGTCCGCGAGGTCTTCGCCGACTGCGGGGTGGCGGAGTTCGTCGTCGACGACCACAGCGGCGCGGCGCTGCCCGGCCTGTCCCACCCGGCCGCGGCGGCCTTCATCGAGGCGGTGGGCGGCACGCCCCAGCCCAAGTTCGGCTGGACGGACGTCTCCCGCTTCTCGGCGCTGGGCGTCCCGGCGGTCAACTACGGACCCGGCAACCCCCACTTGGCGCACAAGCGGGACGAACGCGTGGACACCGCGAAGATCCTCGCGGGGGAGGAGCGTCTGCGCTCCTGGCTGACGGCGTGAGGCCGTCGGGGTTCCGGGGCGTTTAGGGCGCTGCCCCGCGGACATGCTCACGTCCCTCGGACGTAACCCGCGTAGATCTACGCTGAGGTGGAACGACTGGTACGACGGAGGGAGCGCACATGGCTACCGGCAACCCCGAGGGGAAGCAGCAGCCGCCGGAGGAGAAGCGCCTGGGTCCGGTCCTCCGCAGGCGGGACCAGGTGCAGGCGAGCACCACCGACCAGCGGCTGCTGGACGAGCGTGCCCCCAGCGACTGGGTCCACACCGATCCCTGGCGGGTGCTGCGCATCCAGTCGGAGTTCATCGAGGGCTTCGGCACGCTCGCCGAACTCCCGGCCGCCATCAGCGTCTTCGGCTCGGCCCGCACACCCGTGGACTCACCGGAGTACGAGGCCGGCGTCCGCCTGGGCCGGGGCCTGGTCGAGGCGGGCTTCGCGGTCATCACCGGTGGCGGGCCCGGGGCCATGGAGGCGGCCAACAAGGGCGCGTGCGAGGCGAGGGGCACGTCGGTCGGCCTGGGCATCGAACTGCCCTTCGAGCAGGGGCTCAACCCCTACGTCGACATCGGCCTGAACTTCCGCTACTTCTTCGTCAGGAAGATGATGTTCGTGAAGTACGCGCAGGGGTTCGTGGTCCTGCCCGGCGGCCTCGGCACCCTCGACGAGCTCTTCGAGGCGCTGACCCTCGTCCAGACCCAGAAGGTCACCCGCTTCCCCATCGTCCTGTTCGGCACGGACTACTGGGGCGGGCTGGTCGACTGGCTCCGCCACACGGTCATCGCCCAGGGCAAGGCGGCGGAGAAGGACCTGCTGCTGTTCCACGTCACGGACGACGTGGACGAGGCGGTCGCCCTGGTGTCGAAGGAGGCGGGCCGCTAGCGCGGGACCCCTCCCCGCCGGACCGGGCGGTGGGCGGGCGGAGGCCGGGGGGCCGGGGACGGAGCCCCCGGGGACGGGCCGGGGAAGGGGCGGCGGGGCGGGGAACGCTACGCCAGCCCCCTCCGCGCGACCGCCGGCGGACGGTGCCCCGCGATGGACGCCACCATGTCCAGCACCTGCCGCGTCTCCGCCACCTCGTGCACCCGGTACACCTGCGCCCCCAGCCACGCCGACACGGCCGTCGTCGCCAAGGTGCCCAGCACCCGCTCCTTCACCGGCTTGTCCAGCGTCTCCCCGACGAAGTCCTTGTTGGACAGCGACACCAGCACCGGCCACCCGGTGGCGACCATCTCGCCCAGCCGCCGCGTCGCCTCCAGGCTGTGCCGCGTGTTCTTCCCGAAGTCGTGCCCGGGGTCGATCAGCACCGACTCCCTCGGCACCCCCAGGGCCACCGCACGCTCCGCCAGCCCCACGGTCACGTCGAGGATGTCGGCCATGACGTCCTCGTACGCCACCCGGTGCGGCCGGGTCCGCGGCTCGGCGCCGCCCGCGTGGGTGCACACCAGCCCGGCGCCGTACCGCGCGGCGACCTCCGCGAGCCGCGGATCGACCCCGCCCCAGGCGTCGTTCAGCAGGTCCGCGCCCGCCTCGCACACGGCCTCGCCGACCTCGTGCCGCCAGGTGTCCACGCTGATCACGACGTCCGGGAACCGCCGCCGCACCTCGGCGACGAAGCCGACGGTCCGCCGCGCCTCCTCCTCGGCCGTGACCTCCTCGCCCGGCCCGGCCTTCACCCCGCCGACGTCGATGATCGCGGCACCCTCCGCCACGGCCTGCTCCACGCGCGCGAGGGCGGGTTCGTCGCGGAACGTCGCGCCCTGGTCGTAGAAGGAGTCCGGGGTCCGGTTCACGATCGCCATGATCACCGGCTCGTGCGGCTCGAATTCCCGCCTGCCCAGCCTGAGCATCCCCTGTGACCTCTCCTCGTGCGTCCCGTCTGCGGCGGCCCGTGACCGCCTGCGACCCTGACTGCCAGACTCGCATGGCACGATCGGAGCCACACATCCGACTCCGACTCATCCGACCGTGGGGGCCCCGGCGATGGTTATGTTCCTGTTCCTGGTCGTCGCGCTCGCCGTGGTGGTCGCCGCGGTGACCCTCGCCGTGGTGGGCGGCGGCGAGAGCGGCCCGCTGCCCGAGGCGGCACCCGAACGGCTCCTGGACTCCCTGCCGCCGGACCGCCCGGTCAACCGCGCGGACGTGGAGGGCCTGCGCTTCCCGCTCGCCGCGCGCGGCTACCGGATGGCGGACGTGGACGACGCCCTCGGCCGCCTCGGCGCCGAGCTCGCCGAGCGCGACGCCCGCATCGCCGACCTGGAGTCCGCGCTGGCCGGCGCCCGCGCCGCCGCGGCCCACGTCTCCATGAGCAAGCCCGCCCCGCGCGAGGAGGACGAGCAGCTGTGAGCGACGGCGCCGCGCTCGCCGGCCCGGACGGCGTCCCGCGCTGCCCCTGGGCCCTGTCCACGCCGGACTACGTCGCGTACCACGACGAGGAGTGGGGCCGCCCGGTCCACGGCGACGACGCCCTCTTCGAACGCCTCAGCCTGGAGGCGTTCCAGTCCGGCCTGTCCTGGATCACCATCCTGCGCCGCCGCCCCGGCTTCCGCACCGCCTTCGCCGGCTTCGAGATCGCCGCGGTCGCGGAGTTCACCGGCACGGACCGGGAGCGCCTGCTGGCCGACACCGGCATCATCCGCAATCGCGCCAAGATCGACGCGACCCTCGCCAACGCGCGCGTGCTGGCCGGGTGGGCGCCCGGCGACCTCGACGCCCTGATCTGGTCCCACGCCCCCGACCCGGCCGCCCGCCCGGCGCCGAAGACCCTGGCCGACGTGCCCGCGGTGACCCCGGAGTCGACGGCCCTGTCCAAGGCCCTGAAGAAGCGGGGCCTGCGCTTCGTCGGCCCGATCACGGCGTACGCCCTGATGCAGGCCTGCGGACTGGTCGACGACCACCTGGAGAACTGCGCGGCGAGACGGGGCTGAGCCGCACGGCCCGCCCCGGCCGCCGACGGGCGCTCAGCGGCCCAGGTACTTCGGCTTCTCCTTGTTCACGAACGCCCGCACCGCGATCGCGTGGTCCTCCGAGGAGCCCGCCCGGGTCTGCAGCTCGTCCTCCTTCTCCAGCGCCTCCTCCAGCGAGTGGCTCAGCCCGTACGCCACGGACTCCTTCAGCGCCGCGTACGCCACCGTCGGCCCCTCGGCCAGGGCCCGCGCCACCTTCTCCGCCTCCGCACGCAGCTCCGCCGCCGGGACCAGCCGGTTCGCGATCCCCAGCTCGTACGCCTCCTGGGCCGGGATGCTGCGCGGGAAGAGCAGCAGGTCGGTGGCGCGCCCGGGGCCGATCACCCGCGGCAGCGTCCAGGAGACCCCGGAGTCGGCGGTCAGCGCGACCCCGGCGAACGAGGTGTTGAAGGCCGCCGTGTCCGCGACGATCCGGTAGTCCGCCGCCAGCGCGAAGCCGAAGCCCGCGCCCGCCGCGACCCCGTTCACCGCCGCGACCACCGGCTTCGGGGCCCCGGCGATCGCCTTCACGATCGGGTTGTAGTGCTCGCGCACCGTGCTCATGGTCTGCTCCGAACCGTTCTCCCGGTCGGCGGCCAGCAGCCCGATGTGCTCCTTGAGGTCCTGTCCGACGCAGAACGCCCGGTCACCGGCCGCGGTCAGCAGCACGGCCCGCACGGCGTCGTCGTCCGCGGCGGAACGGACCGCGTCGCGGAGGGCGACCTTCGCCGCGACGTTCAGCGCGTTCATCGCCTCCGGGCGGTTCAGCGTGATCGTCGCGAGTCCGTCGCTCACCTCGTAGAGCACGGTGTCGGCCATGGCGTTTCCCCTCCGTGTGGCGGAAATCGGGACGTACCGGCGAGTACGTTCCTGTCTGCAGGACAGCATGACGGAGATCACCGGCGGCGGAGCGCGGGCGACGTGTGACCTGCGTCAAAGAATTCCCGTCCGTTTTCGTTCGACGGAACTCCGTGCGGCGACGAAGTATCGCAGCCGCATCGCCGAATTGGGTGGTTTTGCTCGCGTGCGTTGCCCAAGCGATGCCGACTGATGTTGGTCATCGGGTCCTGCAATGCGGGATAATGGCCTGGAAGCAATGTGTTCGATGCCGGTGGCGTGTGTCCTGCTTCAAGGACCGCAGGGTGCCCTTCGTGGGCCGTCGGCTGAGACGGTTGAGCTGGGTTTCAGGAAGGGGAACGAGCATGGCGGCCATGAAGCCGCGGACGGGTGATGGCCCGCTCGAGGTGACCAAGGAGGGGCGGGGCATCGTCATGCGCGTTCCGCTCGAAGGCGGCGGTCGACTCGTCGTCGAGCTGACCCCGGACGAGGCCGACGCGCTCGGCGACGCCCTCAAGAAGGTCGTCGGCTGACGCGCAAGCGACCATATCCTTCCAGCCGCCCCGGTGCCGCACGCGGTGCCGGGGCGGCTGTTTGCGCGGACGGGGGTCGGCCCCTTCCCGCCGCCGCCGCTCCGCCGTCACCGCGCTCTCCGTCCCGCTACCGCTTCACCGCGCAGAGGAGTCCGTCCCCCACGGGCAGCAGCGACGACACCAGATCCTGGCTCTCGCGCACGGCCCGCACCAGCTCCCGCAGCCGCAGCACCTCCGTCGGCTGCGGGCCGGAGTCCACCGTGCGTCCGTTCGCGAAGACGCCCTCGAAGGCGACCAGGCCTCCGGGGCGCAGCAGGCGCAACGATTCAGCGAGGTAGTCCTGGTACTCCAGCCGGTCGCCGTCGCAGAAGACCAGGTCGTAGCCGGCGTCCGCGAGACGGGGCAGGACGTCCAGGGCGCGGCCCGGGATGAAGCGGGCCCGGTTGCCGGCGAAACCGGCGTCGCGGAAGGCCTGACGGGCGGACTGCTGGTGCTCCGGCTCCTGGTCGACCGTGGTCAGCACCCCGTCCGGCCGCATCCCGTGCAGCAGGTGGATCCCGGAGACGCCGCAGCCGGTCCCGATCTCCGCGACCGCCTTGGCGTCCACGCTGGCGGCGAGCAACCGCAGGGCCGCGCCCGTGCCGGGCGACACCGAGCGCAGCCCCGCCTCACGGGCCCGGTCCCGGGCCCAGTGCAGCGCTTCGTCCTCGGCGACATAGGCGTCGGCGAACGCCCAGCTCGTCTGCCGGTTGGCGGTAATGACCCTCTCCTGTCCCCATGGTTGCCTGCTGCGTGACTGTATCCGTTGGCGTCGGGAACCCGCAGATGGGACCGGTCGTTTGAAGGGGTGACCAAGTGATGTGTGCCGTGACGGGGGGTGGGCGGTGGACGAGGACGCCGAGCAAGTGCTGACGCAGTCGTACGACCCGTGGCAGCCCAGATCAAATTCTCGTAAAACCGCTTATCCGGAGCTAACGGGCGAGGTGGCTATGGTAGGGGCTCCACTGGACACCACCAGAGCCGATAGGGGAGGTGCGGCTGCGCCTGTGGATCGCGGAGGAGTGCTGCGGCGCTTCCTCGGATCGGCGGGCAGGCCGAAATCCGTGAACGACACCGCTGACCACACCCACGCCGCCGACCGGACCCAGACCGCGACCTTCTCCACCGACGCGGACGGGCAGGCGTGGACTCCGCCCACGTGGGAGGAGATCGTCAGCATGCACAGCGGCCGTGTCTACCGGCTCGCCTACCGTCTCACCGGCAACCAGCACGACGCCGAGGACCTCACCCAGGAGGTCTTCGTGCGCGTCTTCCGCTCCCTGTCGACCTACACGCCGGGCACCTTCGAGGGCTGGCTGCACCGCATCACCACCAACCTCTTCCTGGACATGGTCCGCCGCAAGCAGCGCATCCGCTTCGACGCGCTCGGCGAGGACGCCGCCGAGCGGCTGGCCAGCAAGGAGCCCACACCCCAACAGGTGTTCAACGACGCCCACTTCGACGCGGACGTCCAGCAGGCCCTCGACACCCTCGCCCCCGAGTTCCGCGCCGCGGTCGTCCTGTGCGACATCGAGGGCCTGTCGTACGAGGAGATCGCCGCGACCCTCGGCGTCAAGCTCGGCACGGTCCGGTCCCGGATCCACCGCGGCCGCTCCCAGCTGCGCAAGGCCCTCGCGCACCGCTCGCCCCAGGCGCGCGCGGAGCGCCGCTCCTTCGTGCCGCGTGTTCCCGCACTGGGAGGAGGGGGCGCGAGCGCGTGAGCGGTTCACGGCCGAAGTCTTCCGAGGGACACCTCGCAGAGCAGCACCTGGGAGACCGACTCTCCGCCCTGGTGGACGGGGAGCTCGGTCATGACGCGCGCGAGCGCGTACTGGCGCACGTGGCCACCTGCGCGAAGTGCAAGGCGGAGGTGGACGCACAGCGCCGCCTGAAGGACGTCTTCGCACAGGCGGCCCCCCCGCCCCCCTCCGAGAGCTTCCTGGCCCGTCTCCAGGGGCTCCCGGCGGGCGGCGACCTCGGCGGCGGCCCGCCGCCGGCCGGGGAGGGACTGCCGGGCGGCACGTCCGGGCGGCCCGACGCGGCCTCCGGGGTCTTCGGGACCGGGCGGGGCGAGCGCTTCGAGTTCGCGTACGCGCCGGCGCGGCGGCACGCCCCCGCACTGGCGCCGTCCCCGGCGGACCGGGCGGACCGGGGCTTCCGCGTCCACGACGTCGGCCGCCACGAGACGACCGACCGGGCGTCCTCGCGCGGGCTGCGGTTCGCGTTCGTCGCCGCCGGGGCGGTGTCCCTGGCCGCGATCGCGCTCGGCGGGGTCACCACGAGCACGCCCACCGACACGGAGGTGCGCGGCTCGGGCAAGGGCAGCAACGTGACGCCGATGCGCACCCAGGGCACGGGCCCGGCGACGGCGCCCGAGCAGCGGCGCCGTGGCGTCGGACCGCTGCTCGGCCAGCTGCAGGGCCAGAGCGCCCTCGGGGACACCCCGATCGCCCCGACCGCGGTCTCCGCACCGCTGCTGCCCGGCGTCCCGTCCCCCGCCGGCCACCGGGACGCCCTGGACACACCGATGACGGCCGGTGCCGCCGCGGTGTCCCCGCTGATACGACCGCTCGGCTCGACCCCGCCGCTCGCCCTGACCGCGTGGGCCGGTTCCTCCGGGATCAAGAACCCCGGTCTCCTCACCGCCGCCCCCGCTTCCGGCACGCCGTCGGTTCCCTCGCCCACGGCCTCCTCCGGCACGGCCCGCTGACCCGTGCCCTGCGCACGGGCGCGCGAACCTGGTTGAATCCAGGTGGCGCGCCCAGGCCCACGCAGCCGGGCGCCGAGCCAGGTTCCGGCGCGGAGGCGGACGGAGCCACGGAGCCGACGATCCGCGGCCACCGCCGACGAGCCGTGCCGCGTCCAGCTGTGGGGAGAGCATGAACGAGGGGAAGCCGGGCCCACCGGGGGAAGGGCCGACCGCGCGTCAGGAGGGACCCGACGGGGACTTCGAGCTGGCACGGCCCGACCGGGGACGGACCGACGCCGAGGCCGAGCACGAGGGTGACTACGAGCTGGACCGACCTCTGCACACCGGGACCACCGACGACGCCCCTCCCGCGCCGGGCTCGTCTCCCGCACCGGAGGTGTCCCCCGCGCCGGACGTGTCCCGAGTGACGGACGCTTCCGCCATCTCGGACGCTTCCGCCTCCGCGGCTGCTTCCGTCGCTCCGGCCGCTCCCGTCGCTCCGGCTCGTTCCGTGGCCCCGGCGGCCCCGGACGACGCCGTCGTCCCGGGCGAGCCCGAGGACTCCGCCGGTCCCACCGCCCCGGTGGACGCCCCGGGCGGCCCGGCCGTTCCGGCGGACCCCGTCGCACCGGGCGCCCCCGCTCCCGCGGCCGGTCCCACCGCCCGGGCCGCTCCCGCCACCCCGGTGGCGTCCGCCGCCGGGGGCGAACAGCAGCTCACGCCCCTGCACGACCCCGATCCCTACAGCACCCCGCCGTACGGCGAACCGGGCCCCTGGGCGCCCGCACCGCCGGTGCAGCACCCGGCGACCACTCCCGCGCACGGCATGGCGATCACGGCACCGCCGCCCGCCCAGGGCGGTGCGCCGCACGGCGCACCGCCCGCGCCGGCCCCCGTGGCGCCGCTCGTCTCCGCCCAGGCGCACCCGGAGCCCCAGGCGCCCCACGCGCCCCCGGCGTCCTCCGCCTACGCGGACGGCCCGGCCCCCGACCCGTGGCGCCGCTACGACCCCTGGGCGGCCGCGGCCGCCGCGCCGCTGCAGCAGGCCGGGCCCCCGGTGGCCCACGAGAAGCAGCGGCGCAGGCGGGGCAGGAGGGCGCTCCTCGGTGCCGCGCTGGTGCTCGCGCTCGTGTGCGGGGTCACCGGCGGGATCGTCGGCGCGTACCTGGAGCGCAACGGCGGGATCGGCACCGTCGAGTTGCCGCAGGCCGGCGAGGAGTCCTCCGAGCGGGACCCGGGCAGCGTCGCCGGCATCGCCGCCCGGGCGCTGGCCGGCGTCGTCACCCTGCACGTCAGCGGCTCCGGCGAGGGCGGCACCGGCACCGGCTTCGTGCTCGACGGGCGCGGGCACATCCTCACCAACGACCACGTCGTGGAGCCCGCGGGAGACGACGGCGAGATCACGGTGACCTTCCACAGCGGCGACACCGCCGAGGCGACCGTCGTCGGCCGGGACAGCGGCTACGACCTCGCCGTGGTGAAGGTGAAGGGGGTCAGCGGGCTCACCCCCCTGCCCCTCGGCAACTCCGACAACGTGCAGGTCGGCGACCCCGTCGTGGCCATCGGCGCCCCCTTCGACCTGGCCGGCACCGTGACCTCCGGCATCATCAGCGCCAAGGAGCGGCCCATCACCGCGGGCGGCGAGAAGGGCGACGGCAGCGACGTGTCGTACGTCGACGCCCTGCAGACCGACGCGCCGATCAACCCCGGCAACTCCGGCGGCCCCCTGCTCGACTCCGAGGCCCGCGTGATCGGCATCAACTCCGCCATCCGCTCCGCCGACGGCGGGGCCGACCCGGACGGCGGTCAGGCCGGCTCCATAGGACTCGGCTTCGCCATCCCCATCAACCAGGGCAAGCGCGTCGCCGAGGAGCTGATCAACACCGGCCGGGCGACCCATCCGGTGATCGGCATCACCCTCGACATGGGCTACAGCGGCGACGGCGCCCGCGTCGGCACCGAGGGCAGTGACGGCGGGCCCCCGGTCACCACCGGCGGTCCCGGCGACAAGGCCGGGATCGAGGCGGGCGACGTCATCACGGAGGTCGACGGCCAGCGCGTCCATTCCGGCGAGGAACTCATCGTCAAGACCCGCGCCCACCGCCCCGGCGACCGCCTGGAGCTCACCCTGGAGCGGGACGGCGAGGAGCGGAAGGTCTCCCTGGTGCTCGGTTCCTCGGAGGGCGACTGAGGCGTACGGCACGGCACGAGAAGGCGAACAACCCGAGAAAACCGCACGCGTCCGCACACCGGTGACCCTCGGGACGGTACCGGACGTACGGGAGGGCCGGGTACCGTGGACCCGGCCCGGACCACGGAAGACCGCAGACCACCACCGAGGGCCGAGAGCCGAAGGCATCGCGAGGAGCTTCAGGTGTTCAATGACATAGGCGCACTCGAGTTGGTGACACTCATCGTCCTCGCCGTGCTCGTCTTCGGTCCGGACAAGCTCCCCAAGGTCATCCAGGACGTGTCGCGCACGATCCGGAAGATCCGGGACTTCTCGGAGAGCGCCAAGCAGGACATCCGGCAGGAGCTGGGGCCGGAGTTCAAGGACTTCGAGTTCGAGGACCTCAATCCCAAGACGTTCATCCGCAAGCAACTGGACAACGACGACCTGGGGCTCAAGGAGATCCGCAACACGTTCGACCTGAAGAAGGAGATGGCCGAGGTCGCGGACGCCGTCCACGGCCGCGACTCCGACTCCTCGTCGTCCTCTTCCCCCTCCTCGTCCCCTGGCTCCTCCGGCGGCCGTGTGGAGATGACGAAGAAGCCCGAGAGCCCGGTGGCCGACGACCGTCCGCCCTTCGACGCGGACGCCACCTGACCCGAGCCCGCGGACACCGTCCGACGCGTGTCCGCGGGTGCCGTCCGAGCCGGCGCGCGGGAGCGCGCGCCCCGCGCACGTGACGCGTTTCATACTCCACCCGGGCTGTGCGCGGCCCGATCCGGACGCCTGCGCGCCCCGCGCGCCGGACACTTTCCCGGACCGTGCCGACAAGGTGGCTATGCTGCCGAGTTGTTGTGCGGACCGGACGAGTACGCCCGAAGGGGGGCGGGCCACTCGGTCCGACGAGAGCGAGGAGGCGTCCGGGCACATGGAGACGACGAGTCGGGCAGTCGCGCAGGCGCCGGCCGCGGAGGACGGACCACAGGTCCCCTCCGTCCGGCGCGCGGTCGACGGCTACCTGCGTGCGCCCTTCCCCTGGTACGGCCTCGACGAGGCCTTCACGGGACCCCGCTGGCTGATGCAGGTCGGTACGGCGGCCGACGGGGCCGTCGAGCACGGGTCGATCGGGCACGGTGACGAGCCCTCGGTGCGCAGCGAGTACCTGGCCGGGGCCGACCAGGACGCCAAGGAGAGGTTCGCGGTCGTCGTGACCGTGGCCGCCAACCCGGTCCGCCGCAGCCCCGACGGCACCGGTCTGCTGGAGGCCACCTCGGTCTCCTCCGCCGCCTGGCTCGCCGGTGTGGGGCTGCTGTCCTTCACCTGGCCCGGCCAGATGGACCACTCCCTGCGCGACGACTGGCTGGAGCAGCAGACGGAGACCGCGTGGGTCCTCGCGGACGACCTCGACGGATCCGACTGGTCGACGCTGTCGCTGCCCGTGGACGGGGTGCCGACGCCGTTCCACTACCGGGAGTCGGAGTTCGGCTGGGTGCTCGCCGGGACCACGCAGGCGGGCGTGCACGTGGGCGCGTACGGCAGGGGCATGAGCGCGTACGGCCTCGGCTTCGCCGTGGTCCGGGACATCGGCGCGTACGCGGCCTGAGCACGGCCGTCCGGGCACGGCGGTACGACGGAGGGCGCCACCCCCGCGGGGGTGGCGCCCTCCGTCGTCGTGGCGGCCCCGTGGACCGCGCGGACCGCCTAGAACTTGTTCTTCGGGGTGATCCCCAGGGACAGCCCCGCGAGGCCCCGCTGCCGGCCGCCCAGCTTCCCGGCGATCGAGCGGAGCGCCGAGCCGGCCGGGGAGTCCGGATCGGTCAGGACGACCGGCTTGCCCTCGTCGCCGCCCTCGCGCAGGCGGACGTCGATCGGGATGCTGCCCAGGACCGGGACGGTGGCGCCCGTGGTCCGGGTCAGGCCGTCGGCGACCAGCTGGCCGCCGCCCGTGCCGAAGACGTCGACCATCTCGCCGCAGTGCGGGCAGGGCAGGCCGGACATGTTCTCGACCACGCCGACGATCTTCTGGTGGGTCTGCACGGCGATGGAGCCCGCCCGCTCGGCCACCTCGGCCGCCGCCTGCTGGGGCGTGGTGACCACCAGGATCTCGGCGTTGGGGACCAGCTGGGCGACGGAGATCGCGATGTCGCCGGTGCCGGGCGGCAGGTCCAGCAGCAGCACGTCCAGGTCGCCCCAGTACACGTCCGCCAGGAACTGCTGGAGCGCGCGGTGCAGCATCGGGCCGCGCCACACCACCGGCGCGTTGCCCGGGGTGAACATGCCGATGGAGATGACCTTCACGCCGTTCGCCGACGGCGGCATGATCATGTTCTCGACCTGGGTGGGGCGGCCGTCGGCGCCCAGCATGCGCGGCACCGAGTGGCCGTAGATGTCGGCGTCCACGACACCGACCTTCAGACCGTCGGCCGCCATCGCCGCCGCCAGGTTCACCGTCACCGACGACTTGCCGACGCCGCCCTTGCCGGAGGCGACCGCGTACACCCGGGTCAGGCTGCCCGGCTTGGCGAACGGCACCTCGCGCTCGGTCTGGCCGCCGCGCAGGGCGCTGGCCAGCTCCTTGCGCTGCTCGTCGCTCATGACGTCCAGCGTGACGTCGACACGGGTGACGCCCTCGACCCGGGAGACCGCGTCCGTCACGCGCTGCGTGATGGTGTCCCGCATGGGGCAGCCGGAGACCGTCAGGTACACGGTGACCGCGACCGCCCCGTCCGCGCCGATCTCCACCGATTTGACCATCCCGAGCTCGGTGATGGGCCGGTTGATCTCGGGGTCGTTCACCGTCGCCAGTGCCTCGCGCACCGCGTCTTCCGTAGCCATAGAGACGATGGTACGGCTCCGGGTACACCCGCCGGTAAGTTCCTCAGTGGTCGTCTGCGTCACGTCCCGGCGGGTGTTGTGTCCGCATCACCGGGAACGCCCCGTGGTGGTCCCGGTGCCCGTTCTGCCGCTCCTCCAGCTCCTTCATCAGGTCCTGCAGCTCCGAGCGGATCCAGTCCCGCGTCGCCACCTCCCCGAGCCCGATCCGCAGGGCGGCGATCTCCCGGGTCAGGTACTCGGTGTCCGCGATCGACCGCTCGTTCTGCTTGCGGTCCTGCTCCAGGTTGACCCGGTCGCGGTCGTCCTGCCGGTTCTGCGCGAGCAGGATCAGCGGGGCCGCGTAGGAGGCCTGGAGGGACAGCGCCAGCGTCAGGAAGATGAACGGGTACTCGTCGAACCTCAGCTCGCGCGGCGCGGACACGTTCCACAGCACCCACACGATGATGACGACCGTCATCCAGACGAGGAACCGCCCGGTGCCGATGAAGCGCGCGATCCGCTCCGACAGCCGCCCGAAGGCGTCCGGGTCCCACTCGGGCAGGAACCGGCGCCGGGGCGGGCGCGGCTGGTCCAGCCGGGGCGCACGCGGCCGGCCGCCGGAGGCCGTGGCGCCCGCCGGCAGCCGCTCGCGCGGTCCCTCTCGCTCAGGAGCCATCGGACACCGCCCCCTCGTCGAGGTGGAACTCGGTCTCCCGCCAGTCCTCGGGCAGCATGTGGTCCAGCACGTCGTCCACCGTCACCGCGCCCAGCAGCGAGCCCGTCTCGTCGACCACGGGCGCCGCCACCATGTCGTACGTGGCGAAGAACCCGGCGACCACGGGCAGCGCCGCGTCCGGTTCCAGGGGCTGCAGGTCGTCGTCCAGGATGGAGCCGACCAGGGTGTACGGGGGGTCGCGCAGCAGGCGCTGGAAGTGGACCGTGCCCAGGTACTTGCCGGTGGGGGTCTCCTCGGGCGGGCGGCAGACGTAGACCTGCGCGGCGTGCGCCGGGGAGAGGTCGGGGTTGCGGATCCGGGCGAGCGCGTCCGCGACGGTCGCGTCGGGCCGCAGCACGATCGGCTCGGTCGTCATCAGACCGCCCGCCGTGTGCTCCTCGTACGACATCAGGCGCCGCATGTCGGCCGCGTCGCCGGGCTGCATCAGGCTCAGCAGTCGCTCCTTGTCCGCCTCGGGCAGTTCGCCGAGCAGGTCGGCCGCGTCGTCGGGGTCCATGGCCTCCAGGACGTCGGCGGCGCGCTCCTCCTTCAGCTTGCCGAGGATCTCGATCTGGTCGTCCTCCGGCAGCTCCTCCAGCACGTCGGCCAGCCGGTCGTCGTCGAGGGCGGCGGCGACCTCGGCCCGCCGCTTGGGGGAGAGGTGGTGCAGGACGTTGGCCAGGTCGGCGGGGCGCAGCTGTTCGAAGGTGGCGAGCAGGTTCTCGGCGCCCTGCCCCTGCTCCTCCAGGGAGAAACCGGTGACCGCGGACCACTCGACGGTCAGCGTCTCGCCCTTGGCGCGCCGGAAGGCGCCGCCCTTCCTCCCCTTGCGCACGAAGACGCGGTCGATCTCCCACTCGCGGCGGGTCGGCAGCTGATGCACCGACAGGTCCAGGACGGTGACCTCCTCGCCGCCCTCCACGAGCGTCACCCGCCGGTCGAGGAGCTCGCCGAAGACCAGTCGTTCGGTGGGCCGCTGCTCGAAGCGCCGGACGTTGAGCACGCCGGTGGTGATGACCTGCCCGGACTGCACGGCCGTCACCCGGTTCATGGGCAGGAAGATGCGGCGGCGGGTGGGAAGTTCGACCACCAGCCCGAGCAGTCTCGGCGGACGCCGGCCGACCCGCAGGATGACGACCAGGTCGCGCACGCGCCCCACCTGGTCGCCGGCCGGATCGAAGACGGCGACACCGGAGAGGTGCGAGACGAAGAACCGGGGGGCGCCCGCTGCCATGGCCGAGGCTCCTTTGCGTGCGGGGTGTTTCGTTGCGGGGGTACTGCCTGCTGCGTTTGTTTTCCGAATTGCCCGCTCGGGTGGGCTTCAGGCTAGCCCGTCCCGATCGGCCGTGCGCTCGCGGCCGGTCCGGACGGACTGGCTCCGTCGGGGTCACCCGACCCCGGTACCCTGCGATACGCCGTTCAGGTCCCCGTCTCCCCCGTCAGAGAGGCAGCCCCACCTGTGACTCCGATCTCCCAGGACCGTTCCCGCAGGGCCGCGCTGGCGGGCGCCGTGTGCGCGCTGCTCGTGACGGGGACGGCGCTCACGGGATGCTCCGAGGATCCGAACGAGGGCACCAACGGCGTCGGCAGGCTCTCCGCCGACGAGATCCAGAGCCGGACCCAGAAGGCCGCGCAGTCGGTCGACGCGGTCCGGCTGCACGGGACCGTGGTCACCAGCGGGCGCAGCTACACGCTCGACATGCGGCTGAAGTCCGAGGGCGGCATCGGATCGGTCACCACCAAGGGGGAGACGTTCCGCCTGCTGCGGGTCGGCGACGAGCTCTTCCTGAAGGCCGGTGCGGAGTTCTGGGGCCACGGGGACGGCGAGGGCGGTGGCGAGGCGGACGCGGCGGCGGCCGGCAAGCTCGCCGAGAAGTACGTGAAGGTGCCGCAGGGCGACCCCTCGTACAAGAAGTTCAGCGGCTTCACGGACAAGGACGTCCTCCTCGGCGGTCTGCTGACCCTGCACGGCGAGCTGGCCACGGACGGCCACCACGAGCAGGCGGGCGTCCGCACCATCCGCATCACCGGCGACAAGGGCTCCGGCGGAACCCTGGACGTCTCGCTCGAGGGCGAGCCGTATCCGCTGCGCCTGGCGCGGGCCGGCGAGGCGGGCACCCTCACGTTCTCGGCCTGGGGCACCGACTTCCCCCTGGAGAAGCCGGCCAAGGGCGAGACGCTGGACTACGGCAAGCAGCTGCCCACCTCGTGACGGAGCGGCTAGCCCCGCCGGCGCTTCCTCCTCAGCAGCCGGGGCAGGCCCGCCGGGACGGGCCTCCGGGTCGTCACCGGCGTCGGCAGCGGCGGCTCGGCCAGCGAGCCGTCGGGCAGCGGTGCCGTCTCCCCGGTCGGCTCCAGGCGCAGCACCCGGCACTCGCGCGACCAGCGCTCCGTCATCGCCTCGCCGTCGGGCGCGTTGAGGCGCTTGCCCTTGAGCTCGGCGACGGCGGCCGCCCACTCCTCCGAGCCGGACGGCAGCTCCACGACCCGCGCGGTCCAGGAGACCAGTCGGCCGCCCTTGTCCTTGCTGCGGACCGTCACCTGGGCCCGCACCCCGTCGGCCAGCCCCGGCAGCGGCTGCTCCCCGGGCCCGTCGCCGACCACGCACGCGCCGCCCTCGTGCCACACGTGCCACAGTGCACGGGCCGCGGCGCCGGGTCCCTCGACCCAGATGAGGCCGGACTTCTTCGTGGCCTCCTCGACGAGGGCCCGCTCGAGCAGCTGGCTTGTCATGGGCCCAGCCTATCCGGGTCCCTCCGGGGTGCTCAGAGCCAGCCGTTGCGCTTGAGCGTGCGGTGGATGCCCAGACAGATGGCCACCGTGATGCCCAGGACCAGCGGGTAGCCGTACTTCCAGTGGGTCTCCGGCATGTAGTCGAAGTTCATGCCGTACACCCCGCACACCATCGTCGGCACGGCGATGATGGCGGCCCAGGAGGTGATCTTGCGCATGTCCTCGTTCTGCGCCACGGAGGCCTGGGCGAGGTTGGCCTGGAGGATGGAGTTCAGCAGTTCGTCGAAGCCGATGACCTGCTCCTGCACGCGCGCCACGTGGTCGGCGACGTCCCGGAAGTACTTCTGGATCTCCGGGTCGATCAGCCGCATCGGCCGCTCGCTCAGCAGCTGCATCGGCCGCAGCAGCGGCGACACGGCCCGCTTGAACTCCAGCACCTCACGCTTGAGTTGGTAGATCCGGCCGGCGTCCGTACCGCGCGGGGTGCCCTTGCGGCCCGGCGAGAACACCTCCGTCTCGACCTCGTCGATGTCGTCCTGCACCGCGTCGGCGACCGCGATGTAGCCGTCCACGACGTGGTCGGCGATGGCGTGCAGCACCGCCGAGGGGCCCTTGGCCAGCAGCTCGGGGTCGTCCTGCAGGCGGTGCCTGAGGGCTCGCAGGGAGCCCTGCCCGCCGTGCCGGACGGTGATGAAGAAGTCCCGGCCGGTGAAGCACATCACCTCGCCGGTCTCCACGACCTCGCTGCTGGAGGTGATCCGGTCGTGGTCGACGTAGTGGATGGTCTTGAAGACGGTGAACAGCGAGTCGTCGTAGCGCTCCAGCTTGGGCCGCTGGTGGGCCTGGACGGCGTCCTCCACGGCCAGCGGGTGCAGCCCGAACTCGCGGGCGATCCCGGCGAATTCGGCCTCGGTCGGCTCGTGCAGGCCGATCCACGCGAAGCCCCCGTCGCGGCGCACCAGACGCATCGCCTCCTGCGGGGTGAGCGGCTCCTCGGCCACCAGGCGCCGGCCGTCGCGGTAGACGGCGCAGTCGACGACGGCGGTGGTCGTCGCGTGATCGCGGGTGGTGTCGTACGGGCCGCTCTCCTTGCTCAGCGAGACACGGGAGGAGGGGCGGACCACGGCACGCAGGTCGCGGATCATCGACATGACGGGCTCCTTCGCGGGTGGGCAACGAAAGGCGCCGGTACGACGGGTGGAGCAGCCCGGAATGAGGACGTCCTGAACTGCGGATGTTTGGCACGTCCACAAAGCGGGGAGCACCGCACCGTCGCGGTGGCGAGCTTCGTCGCTGATACAGCTGCTGGGGCAGATCAGGCAGAACGAAACGAAGTGCTCTTCCGTTACGGACGCGAGTGCGAGAGGCGGCAGCCAGGAGAGGAACGGCTACATCAGCGGGCGGAAGAGCGGGTGATACTGCACGGTCGACTTCGGTCCATGCCAGCCCCACCTCCTCCGGCCGGTCCCTCGTGAGGGACGATCCACAATCCCCCGAGGGGATTCCCCCTTGGACGGGGAGCGTCACATCGGCGTTCGGGACTTGACCGGACTCCTCCAGAGCCCCAAGGGCCTGGGTGGTGCCCCCGTCTGCGTGCTGCCCCGAGCCACCGGCCAAGCGTATCAGCCGACCGGTGTGTCAAGGTGCTGCTTTGCCCGGTGCTGACGAGTTCTATGCTCGCCGCATGGCTGATGTTCTTCCTCTGGTCGAGGCCCGGTTGCGTACGGCACTGGGCGAACCGGACGCGCGGGCGGCGGTCACCTTCCTGGGCACGGACCGCATCGAGGTGCTGCGCTTCCACGAGGGCGACATCGTGCGCTACGCCACCCTCGGCATGTCCGCGCAGCCCATGACCGATCCCACCGCCGTGGTCGCGGACCCGGTCAAGGGGCCGCGCGCCGAGCTGGTGCTGTCCGTCCGGGGCGGGCTCGCCGACACCGACAAGGTGCTCCGCCCGCTCGCCGTGCTGGCCGCGTCCCCGCAGGTCGAGGGCCTGATCGTGGCCCCCGGCGCCTCCCTGGACGTCGGTGGGCCGCTGTGGCCCGGCGCCCCGTTCACCTCGGTCCTGGTCGCCGAGCCGGGCGGGCTGGTGGAGGACCTGGAGCTCGACGCGCCCCTGGACCCCGTGCGGTTCCTGCCGCTGCTGCCCATGACCCCGAACGAGGCCGCCTGGAAGCGGGTGCACGGCGCCCAGGCCCTCCGGGAGCGCTGGCTGACGCAGGGCACGGACCTCAGGGACCCGGCCCGGAAGTCCGTGCCGCTGGAGTGAGCGACCTCACCAACGCCGCCGCGGTGCCGGTCAGTTGGTGAAGGCGTCGACCCCGTCCCCGGTCACGTGCCGGGTCTCCCGCTCCTCCGCCACGGGGGTCCCCCCGCTCGGGCGGAGCCGGGAGTGGGGGAGTGCGAGCGCCCTGCGCCGCACGGCGACCACCAGCGCGCCCAGCACCGCCGTGACCGCCGCGACCACGAACGGGACGCGGACGTCGGTCCACTCCTCGATCTTCGGTGCGAGCCAGGGCGCGGCCGCCGCCGCGAACCAGCGCACGAAGTTGTAGCCGGCGCTCGCCACCGGGCGCGGCGCGTCCGACACCCCGAGCGCCAGCTCGGTGTACACGGTGTTGTTCACGCCGATGAAGGCGCCGGACAGGACGGTGCAGACGACGGCGACGGTGTGGCCGCCGCACCCCAGGACGAGCACGTCGGCCGCGAGCAGCGCCAGCGAGCCGCCCAGCACCCGCAACGGGCCGAAGCGCCCCTGCAGCCGCGGCGCCACGATCACCGAGAAGACGGCCAGCAGCACGCCCCAGGCGAAGAACACCGCACCGGACCGGTACGGGGTCATGTCCAGCACGAAGGGGGTGAAGGCCAGCACGGTGAAGAACGTGTAGTTGTAGAAGAACGCCGAGACCGCGACCGAGGCCAGCCCGCCGTGGCCCAGCGCCCTGAGCGGGTCGAGCGGCGAGGTCCTGCGGGCCGGCTTCGGCCGTTCCTCCAGGAACACCGCGATGCACAGGAAGCCGACCGCCATGAGGAAGGCCGTGCCGAAGAAGGGGTAGCGCCAGCTCGCGTCGCCGAGCAGCGCGCCCAGCAGCGGTCCGCAGGCCATGCCGAGGCCGAGGGCGGACTCGTAGAGCAGGATCGCCGCGGCGCTGCCCCCGGCCGCCGCGCCGACGATGACCGCGAGGGCCGTGGAGACGAAGAGGGCGTTGCCGAGTCCCCAGCCGGCACGGAAGCCGACCAGATCGCCGACCGATCCGGAGGTGCCGGAGAGCCCGGCGAAGACCACGACGAGCGCGAGGCCGAGCAGCAGGGTCCTCCGGCCGCCGATGCGGCTGGAGACGAAGCCGGTCACCAGCATCGCGAGCGCGGTGATGAGGAAGTAGGAGGTGAACAGCAGGGAGACCTGGCCGGCGGTGGCGTCGAGGCCCTCCGCGATGGAGGGCAGGATCGGGTCGACGAGCCCGATCCCCATGAAGGCGACGACGGACGCGCCGGCCGTCGCCCACACGGCCTTCGGCTGCCTGAGGATGCCGCCCGTTCCCGCGTCGAAGGGATCCATGGATGGTGCTCCAATCCGGGACGCGGCGGGGTGCCGGACGCCCGGCAGATGGTTGGTATATGCACACGGTAGGTTAGCCAGGCTAATTAATGCAAGTTACATCTAGTTGTGCCGCCGCGGCCGGTTCCGTCCGGACGGGTGATCGTCCTTGACGTGGCGCGGCAGGGGTAGGACCGTGGGACCCTATGAGGGGCGAACCCAGTTGCCCGAAGTGCGGTGGCCGGGTCAGGGCTCCCGGCCTCTTCTCCGATGCCTGGCAGTGCGCCGTGCACGGCGCCGTACACCCGGTGCAGCCCGTGATACCGCCCAGCGTCGAGGCCCTCGAGGTGGTCGTGCACCGCACGAAGGTGCCGGTGTGGATGCCGTGGCCGCTGCCGGTGGGCTGGCTGTTCACGGGCGTGGCCTGCGCGGGCGACGACCGCAGCGGGGGCCGTGCGACCGCCGTCGCGTGCACCGGGCCCGGGCCGCTCGGCGGCATGGGCGAGCTCATCCTGGTGGCCGAGGAGCTGGGCGTCGGCCTCGGCGCGCGGTACGCGGGCGTCGACGGCCCGGACCCGGGGCCGTACCTGGACGTCGAGAAGCCGGCCGAGGCCAAGGTCCTGGCCGCCGGCCGCCCGACCCCGCTCTGGCACGTCTCCAAGACCCCGGACGACCGCGCCGTGTTCGCGGGCGAGGCGCTCGGGATGTGGCTGTGGGCGGTGGTGTGGCCGGAGCAGTCCGGGCTGCTGATGTACGACGAACTGGTGCTCGCCGACCTGCGGGACGCCGGGGCCGAGGTGGAACTGGTGCCCTGCGGGGCGCTGTCGCCGCGCCTGCTGGGGACGTAGGGGACGCGGGGACGCGGGGGAGTGCGGGAGGGTAGGGGGTGCGGAGCGGTTTCGGGTGTGACAGGGGACGGTGAAAATCCGGTTATCCTGGAGCGCCCTCCCCGTTCCGTCACCGCTTTGGAGTAACGCGTCGTGCGTATCGACCTGCACACCCACTCCACCGCGTCCGACGGCACGGACACGCCGGCCGATCTGGTCCGCCGGGCAGCCGCCACCGGTCTCGACGTCATCGCGCTGACCGATCACGACACCACCCGCGGGCACGCCGAGGCCCTCGCCGCGCTGCCCGCGGGGCTCACGCTGGTCACCGGCGCGGAGCTCTCCTGCCGGCTCGACGGGGTCAGCATGCACATGCTGGCCTACCTCTTCGACCCCGAGGAGCCCGCGCTGCTCGCCGAGCGCGAGCTGGTCCGGGACGACCGGGTGCCGCGGGCCCGGAGCATGATCGCCAAGCTGAACGCGCTGGGCGTGCCCGTCACCTGGGAGCAGGTCGCGCGGATCGCCGGCGACGGGTCGGTGGGGCGTCCGCACGTCGCCACCGCGCTCGTCGAGCTGGGCGTCGTGCCGACCGTGAATGACGCGTTCACCCAGGAGTGGCTGGCCGACGGCGGCCGGGCCCACGTGGGGAAGCACGAGACCGACCCCTTCGAGGCGCTGCGGCTGATCAAGGGCGCGGGCGGGGTCGCGGTGTTCGCGCACCCGGCCGCGAGCAAGCGGGGCCGGACCGTGCCGGAGTCCGCGATCGCCGAACTGGCCGAGGCCGGCCTCGACGGCATCGAGGTCGACCACATGGACCACGACCCCGAGACGCGGGCGCGGCTGCGAGGCCTCGCGCGGGAGCTGGGGCTCCTGGTGACCGGGTCCAGCGACTACCACGGCAGCCGGAAGACCTGCGTCCTCGGCGAGTTCACGACGGACCCCGAGGTGTACGGCGAGATCACGCGGCGCGCGACCGGGGCGTTCCCGGTGCCGGGGACCGGCGGAGCCTGAGGCCCGTCCTCCCCGCCCACCTTCCCGCCCCCTCTCTCGTTTCTCGTTCGTCCTTCCGTTCGCCCTTCAGCGCGAGGCAGTCATGCCCTGCGTTCGTTCCTCAGCAAGGCAGTCATGTTCGACGTCGCCGTCTTCGGCTCTCTCTTCCTGACCCTTTTTGTCATCATGGATCCCCCCGGGATCACTCCGATCTTCCTCGCCCTGACCGCCGGCCGGCCCGCCAAGGTGCAGAAGCGGATGGCCTTCCAGGCCGTGTGCGTGGCCGGTGGCGTGATCACCGTCTTCGGGCTGCTCGGCCACCAGATCCTCGACTACCTGCACGTGTCGGTGCCCGCGTTGATGATCGCGGGCGGGCTGCTGCTCCTGCTGATCGCGCTCGACCTGCTCACCGGCAAGACCGACGAGCCCCAGCAGACCAAGGACGTCAACGTCGCGCTGGTCCCGCTGGGCATGCCGCTGCTGGCCGGGCCCGGTGCGATCGTCTCGGTCATCCTCGCGGTGCAGAAGGCCGACGGCGTCGCCGGGCAGGTCTCGGTGTGGTCGGCGATCCTCGCCATCCACGTCGTGCTGTGGCTGGCGATGCGGTATTCGCTGCTGATCATCCGGGTCATCAAGGACGGCGGCGTGGTCCTGGTGACGCGTCTCGCGGGCATGATGCTCTCCGCGATCGCCGTGCAGCAGATCATCAACGGCGTCACCCAGGTGATCAAGGGCGGCTGACCCCGCCCGCAGGACGCGCGCAGCCCCCGTACCGATCGCGGTACGGGGGCTTTCGAAACGTACGGAGGTGCCGACGGGTCCTGGGAAGGGGGCGGCGGGCCCTGGGGAGGGATCGACGGGTCCCCCCGGGAGGGGCGGCGTCGCGCGTTACGAGGCCGACGTGTCGGCCGGGCGGATCCACAGGCGCTGCCCGATGGCGGCGGCCTGCTGAACGATGCGGTTGACGGAGGCGGCGTCCACGACGGTCGTGTCCACGGGCGTGCCGTCGACGTCGTCGAGTCGCATGATTTCGAAGCGCAAGGGCTTCTCCCTTCGTCTGGTCATCCTCCTGAAGGAGAACTACTCGGTGAACGGTCCCGGGCCGGTCGGACCCTGGCTCCACGGGTGACAACGCACTGTGCGGTACAAACATTCCCTACGCTAAAGAAATTTTTCGATCGACTAAATACTGACTGGTAAGAGTTTCGAGGGAGACCGACCGGTACCAGTTGTGTTCGTAGCGTGACCGCCGGGACAATGGAGGAGATGAACGAAGACCTCGCGGCCCTGAGCGCCCGCATCGACCGCACGAACGAGTTGCTCCAGCGCATGCTCGCCGAGGTGGCGAAGACGCCCTCGACGCACGCGATCTTCGTCGACGCCGGCTACCTGTACGCCGCCGCGGGCCGCCTCGTGGCCGGGACCGAGGACCGCCGGGCCTTCGAGGTCGACGCCGAGGGACTCATCGACGCGCTCATCGACCGCGCCCGCACCGTCTTCGCGGACAGCAGGCTGCTGCGGGTCTACTGGTACGACGGTGCCCGGCGCCGGATCCACACCGCCGAGCAGCAGTCCATCGCCGAGCTCCCCGACGTCAAGGTCCGCCTCGGCAACCTCAACGCCAACAACCAGCAGAAGGGCGTCGACTCCCTGATCCGCACCGACCTGGAGTCACTGGCCCGGCACCGCGCCATCAGCGACGCCGCCCTGCTCGGCGGCGACGAGGACCTCGTCTCGGCGGTCGAGGCGGCGCAGGGGTACGGCGCCCGGGTCCACCTCTGGGGCATCGAGGCGCCCGAGGGCCGCAACCAGGCCGAGCCGCTGCTCTGGGAGGTCGACAGCCAGCGCACCCTCGGCCTCGACTTCTTCAAGCCCTACGTCTCCCGGCGCACGACCCCGGCCTACGAGCCCATGACGGGCCGGCCCGTCCGCGAGGACGTCCGCTTCGTCGGCGCGCAGATCGCCGCGAAGTGGCTCGCCGCGCGCGGTCGGGACGCCCTGGTGGAACTGCTCCCCGGCCACCCCTACCTGCCCGGCTCGGTCGACCAGGACCTGCTGGTGGAGGCGGAGAGCCTGCTCCAGTACTCCCTGCGGGGCCAGGCGGACCTGCGGCGCGCCCTGCGCGACGGCTTCTGGGACCACCTGCAGGCGCAGTACTGACGCCGCCGTACGGCGGCCGCACCGCTGTCGTACCGCCGTCGTCCTAACGGCCGCCCGGGCGGAGCCCGTCCCAGAAGTCGGCGAGGGCGCGGGCGGTCGGTGCCGGCGCGTCGACGTTGGGCGAGTGCTCGGCCCCGTCGACGACGGTGCGGTGCGCCTTCAGCCGCACGGCCATCTCGTCGAGGTCCGCGACCGGCCAGGTGTCGTCGCGCTCGCCGGACAGGACGTGGAACGGCAGCGGCACGGCGGCGAGTTCGGCCACCCGGTCCGGCTCGGCGCACAACTGCCGCCCCGTGGCGAGCAGCTGTGCGGGCCTGGTGCCCAGCCAGCGGCGGCGCAACTGCTCCGGACCGCCGATCCCGCGCGCCGGACCGCCGACCTCCTCGGGCGGCCCCATGGCCAGGATCGCCTCCCAGCACTCCGCCATCGACATCACCGCGAGCGCGTCCCGCAGCAGCTTCACGCGCTGCTCCTGGGAGACGGAGATCCGTCCGGGGCCGGAGGAGACGAGGGTGAGCGAGCGGAAGGGGGAGTGGTCCAGGAGGACGGCGGCACGGGCGATCTGGCCGCCGAGCGAGTGCCCGACGAGGTGCACGGGTCCGCCGAGCGCCTCCGCCTGCGCGAGCACGTCCCGCGCCAGTTCGGCCTGCGCGTAGGGGGTTTCGTCGTCGGAGGGCCCGTCCGACTCGTACTGCCCCCGCCCGTCCACGGCGACGCTGCGGTACCCGCGCGCGGCGAGCGGTCCGTGCACCAGCGTGAAGTCCTCCTTGCTCCCGGTGAACCCGGGCAGCAGCAACGCGGTCCCCTTCTCCTCGGTTCCGGCGGCCGACGGCACGTCCACGACGGCGAACTCCCCGCGCGAGGTGCGGAGCCGGTGGGCCCGGGCGTCGTGGGGCAGGAGGGGGGCGGGCGTGGGACGGCTGGTCACGGGGTGAGGGTAGCGGGTGGGGCGGGTGCGGACACGCCGACGGCCCGGCTCCCACGGAGGTGTGGGGGCCGGGCCGTCGGGCGGTGCGTCAGCCCTCCGCGGACTCCGCGGCGGCCGCGGTCTTGCGGGTGCGGCGGACCCGGGGCTTGGCCTCGGCCGTGGTCTCCGGTTCCTGTGCGGTCTGCGCCGGGATCTCGGCGACGGTCGCGGCGGTCTCGGCGGCCTCGGCGGTCTTGCGG
>NZ_JACHJI010000002.1:0-252948 GCF_014203535.1 Streptomyces griseomycini | reverse complement strand
CGGACCCGGGGCTTGGCCTCGGTGGCCTCCGCCGTGTCGACGGCTGCCTCGGCCTTCTTGGCCGTGGTCTTCCGCGTGCGGCGGGGCTCGGCCTCGGCCGTGGCCTCCGCAGTGGTCTCCGGCGCCTGCGCCGGCTCGACCGCCGCCTCGGCCTTCGCCGCCGTCTTGCGGGTGCGGCGGGGCCCGGCCTCCACGGCCTCGGCCGGCTCGGTGGTCCCCTCGACCGTGTCGACCGCCGCCTCCGCGGCCGCAGCGGCGGTCGCGGTCCTGCGGGTACGACGGCGGCGCGGCTCGGCGGCCGGGGCCTCGGACTCGGGCTCGGTGACCGTCGCCGTGTCCGTGGCCACCGGGGCTTCGGGGGCCACCGCGGTCTCCACCGCTGCCGCAGCCTTGCGGGTACGGCGACGACGCGGCTTCGCGGGGGTCTCGGGGGCGTCCCCGGCCGTGCCCTCGGCCGTGGCGACGGCGGACTGCGCGGACCGCTCCGGCTCGGCGGGCTCCGTGGGCTCCGCGGGTTCGACCGCGGTCGCCGCGGCCGGCGCCGCCTCGGCCGGGACCCCGCCGCGCATACGGCGCCGGCGGCGCGGGGTGCGGACGGCCGTGCCGGCCTCCGCCTCACCGGTGCCCTCGACGGCCGGGGCCGTGGCCGACCGGCCCGTCTCGTCCAGCGGCGCACCGCCGCGCGTGCGGCGCCGGCGGCGCGGCGTACGGGTCGAGGACTCCTGCTCGGCGGGACGGGAGTCGCTCCGCCCGCCCCGGCCACCGCGCCCGCGCGGTCCCCGGCCGCCCGGCTCGCCCAGGTCCTCCAGCTCCTCCGCGTTCAGCCCGGCGCGCGTGCGCTCCGAGCGCGGCAGGACGCCCTTGGTGCCCTCGGGGATGCCGAGGTCCGCGAACAGGTGGGGGGAGGTGGAGTACGTCTCCTGCGGGTCGCCGAAGTCCAGCTCCAGCGCCTTGTTGATCAGCTGCCAGCGCGGGATGTCGTCCCAGTCGACCAGGGTGATCGCCGTACCCTTCGCCCCCGCGCGGCCCGTCCGGCCGATGCGGTGCAGGTACGTCTTCTCGTCCTCGGGGGACTGGTAGTTGATGACGTGCGTCACACCCTCGACGTCGATGCCGCGGGCGGCGACGTCGGTGCAGACGAGCACGTCCACCTTGCCGTTGCGGAAGGCGCGCAGCGCCTGCTCGCGGGCGCCCTGGCCGAGGTCGCCGTGGACCGCGCCGGAGGCGAAGCCGCGGCGCTGGAGCTGCTCGGCGATGTCGGCGGCCGTGCGCTTCGTGCGGCAGAAGACCATCGCCAGTCCGCGGCCCTCGGCCTGCAGGATGCGGGCGACCATCTCCGGCTTGTCCAGGGAGTGCGCGCGGTAGACGTGCTGCTTGATGTTCGCGACCGTCGCGCCCTCGTCGTCCGGCGCGGTGGCGCGGATGTGCGTGGGCTGCGACATGTAGCGGCGGGCGAGGCCGATGACCGCGCCCGGCATGGTGGCCGAGAACAGCATGGTCTGGCGCTTGGCCGGGAGCAGGTTGATGATCTTCTCGACGTCGGGCAGGAAGCCCAGGTCGAGCATCTCGTCGGCCTCGTCGAGGACGAGCGCCTTCACGTGCGCGAGGTCCAGCTTCTTCTGCCCGGCCAGGTCGAGCAGCCGGCCCGGGGTGCCGACCACCACGTCGACGCCCTTCTTCAGGGCCTCGACCTGCGGCTCGTAGGCCCGGCCGCCGTAGATCGCGACGACGCGCACGTTGCGCACCTTGCCGGCGGTCAGCAGGTCGTTGGTGACCTGGGTGCACAGCTCGCGGGTGGGGACGACGACGAGCGCCTGCGGGGCGTCGGTGAGGTCCTCGGGCCTGGCGCGGCCCGCCTCCACGTCGGCGGGGACGGTGACCCGCTCGAGGAGCGGGAGGCCGAAGCCGAGCGTCTTGCCGGTGCCGGTCTTGGCCTGGCCGATGACGTCCGTGCCCGACAGGGCCACGGGGAGCGTCATCTCCTGGATGGGGAAGGGGGTGATGATGCCGACGGCCTCCAGGGCCTCGGCGGTCTCGGGGAGGATCCCGAGCTCTCGGAACGTCGTAGTCAGGGTGCTGCCTCTTCTGTGTACGCGGTGCGAGGCGAGCGCGGGGGTCGTGTCGGGACCGTGCCGGGGACGTCGGCTGCCTTACGGGCGGTGCCGTAGGGCACGGGACCACTGCCGACGCTCTAGCGCTCGTACCGCTGAGGGTTCCCTCCGATCGTCGTACGCGAGGTGCCGTACGGTCAGGGAGGGCTGTCGGGTCGGAGCCGATCGGGCCACCGACCGGGCATCCTCATACATGCGGCCTGTCGAGTACGTCGAAGTGCTCAGCAGGCGCATTACCACCATACCCCGGATCGGCGCACACGCCATGGCCGATTTGGTCACGTAGTCGTCGTCACACTGATCGGCCATGCCCTTCCGGTGCCCGGCAAGCGGGCTATTGTGCGCTTCATGACGAGCTCTGACAAGCCTGACAACGCCGCGGACACCCCCGAGACTCCCGCCGGGCACACCGGCGTCGCCGCCATGGACTGGGCGGCCGCCTCCGCCGATCCGCAGTACCGCGCCGCCGTCGTGGACCTGCTCGGCGCGCTCGCGTACGGGGAGCTGGCGGCGTTCGAACGGCTCGCGGAGGACGCCAAGCTGGCGCCCACGCTGGCGGACAAGGCGGAGCTGGCGAAGATGGCGTCGGCCGAGTTCCACCACTTCGAGCGGCTGCGCGACCGGCTCGCCGAGATCGGCGAGGAGCCGACGCGCGCGATGGAGCCGTTCGTCGCCGCGTACGAGGGGTTCCACAAGCAGACGGCGCCCTCCGACTGGCTGGAGGGCCTGGTCAAGGCCTACGTCGGCGACTCCATCGCCAGCGACTTCTACCGGGAGGTCGCGGCCCGCCTCGACTCCGACACCCGCGCCCTGGTGCTGGCCGTGCTGGACGACACGGGACACGGCGGCTTCGCCGTGGAGAAGGTGCGCGCGGCGATCGACGCGGACCCGCGCGTGGGCGGGCGGCTCGCGCTGTGGGCGCGGCGGCTGATGGGGGAGGCGCTGTCGCAGTCCCAGCGGGTGGTCGCCGACCGGGACGCGCTGTCGACGATGCTCGTGGGCGGTGTCGCGGACGGCTTCGACCTCGCCGAGGTCGGCAGGATGTTCTCCCGGATCACCGAGGCGCACACCAAGCGGATGGCGGCGCTGGGGCTGGCGGCCTGACGCCGGTCCGGCTCGTCAGGGCCCGCGTCGCCGTCGGCGACCGGTCAGGCGGTCGCCGATCGGCGACGAAGTCTTCCCGCGGGACGCAGCAGCAGCGAGAGGGAGGCCACGGAGACGGTCACCGCGCCGAGCAGGAGCGTCGCCAGGTTCACGGCGTCCAGCGCGGTGTGCGTCAGGAAGGCGCCGAAGAGGGATCCGGCCACGCCGGTCGGCAGGACCAGGGCGCGGGCGGGGAAGCGGTGCGGCAGGCGGCGTGTGGCCGCCCACGCCAGAGCGAGGCCGAGGATCGCGGAGCTGAGTGCTTCCAGGAGCATGTCGGGGTCCCTCCCACATGGCCGGCCTGCTCACATCGGTCGTAGCCCGTCTTACCCCTGACCTGCGGAATCTAATCCTCCTCTGTGGAGGAACCGTGCTCTTCCCGTGAACGGTTCCCCCCGCGAACGGGGAAGGGCCCGGCGGTGCCGCGTACGGCACCGCCGGGCCCTTCCCCGACTGCTGGTCGTGCGCCGGTCGTCGCCTACAGCGCGCCGAAGCCCACCTTGCGTGGGGCCGGCTCGCCGATCTCGACGTACGCGAGGCGGTCGGCCGGTACCAGGACCTTGCGGCCGTGCTCGTCCACGAGGCTCAGCAGCTGAGCCTTCCCGGCCAGCGCCTCGGCCACCACGCGCTCGACCTCCTCGGGGCTCTGACCGCTCTCCAGAACGATCTCGCGGGGCGCGTGCTGCACGCCGATCTTGACCTCCACGGCTATGTCCCTCCGACGGTCAGTGAAGTGCGCGACCTTCCGCGCCGTACCAGCACACATTAGCCCGGTGAGGGGACGGACACGCTTCGCCCGGCCACGCCAGGAGCGAACAGCCGCCGGGAACGAACGACCGCCGGTGTCCGCCCGTGCGGTCAGTGCTGCTGGTCGTTGCCGTGCAGCGGGAATCCGGCGATGCCCCGCCAGGCGAGCGAGGTCAGCAGCTGCACCGCCTGGTCACGCGGCACGCTGCGGTCGCTGTGCAGCCAGGACCGGGCCACCACCTGGGCGAGTCCGCCCAGCCCCGAGGCGAGCAGCATCGACTCCGCCCGCGAGAGCCCGGTGTCCTCGGCGATCACGTCGCAGATCGCCTCCGCGCAGTCGTTGGTCACCTTGTCGACGCGCTCGCGCACGGCGGGCTCGTTCGTCAGGTCCGACTCGAAGACCAGGCGGAAGGCGCCGCCGTCGTCCTCGACGTACGCGAAGTAGGCGTCCATGGTCGCCCGGACGCGCTGCTTGTTGTCGGTCGTCGACGCGAGCGCGTGGCGCACCGACCGGATCAGTGACTCGCAGTGCTGGTCCAGCAGGGCGAGGTAGAGATCGAGCTTGCCCGGGAAGTGCTGGTACAGCACCGGCTTGCTGACGCCGGCGCGTTCGGCGATGTCGTCCATCGCGGCCGCGTGGTAGCCCTGTGCGACGAAGACTTCCTGGGCGGCGCCCAACAGCTGGTTCCGTCGGGCCCGGCGCGGCAGGCGTGTCCCCCTCGGGCGTACCGCCTCTGTCTGCTCGATGGCTGTCACGCCGCCTCCCATTGTCGTCCACATGCGGTGTGAGCCGCGCCGCCATCGTACTTTTCGGTAACCGTGGTGTGCGCGGTGAGAGCGCAGAATTTCACGGACCGGACGGCAGTGAAAGCCGTACGGACGGTTTCAAAAGGTGTCAGAGCGGGCAAAATACGGCCTCTCTCCTGCTCGATGAGGCCCTCCTCCACGGTCTCCTCACCGGTAGTCGTCCTCGTCGAGGGAGACGACCCTGGTCTGTTCCACCAGATCCGCCTCGTTGGCGCGCTCGGGGTCGACGCCGGTCAGCGGGTCGTCGCGGTCCGGCCTGACGTCCGCCTGCTGCTCTGCCGCGTCGACCTCGGGGGCCTCGACGTCGAACTCCTGGTCCTCGCGGACGTCCTCGTCCTCCTCGAACGTCTCGGGGTCGGTCGGATCTACGGCCATGCTGGGCTCCCTTCCTACGAACGTCCCTGGAGAATGCAGGGGCCACATGCGGGTGCCCTCTGTACGAGCCTAGGAGACACCCGATCCGGACGCTATGCGATCCGCGACCGGGACGTGACGGGATGCGCACGCGGCTCTGTGACGGCGAACACGTGAACCAGTGCGTGATCGTCTCGTAACATTGCCGCATGTCTTCGACCGAGCTGCCGTCCGTGCCGCCCGCAAGCGTGCTTCCCGAAGTGGCCGCCGTCAGGGTCGCGGAGGGCGAGCGGCTCAGGTCGGTGGAGCTGCCCGGGATCACGCTGTCGATCCGGTCGAGGCCACCCGCGCGCGAGGGGCTGCCGCCCGCCCTGCACGTCCACGGACTGGGCGGTTCCTCGCTGAACTGGTCGGCGCTGATGCCCCTGTTGGAGGACGTCGTCGACAGCGAGGCGGTGGACCTGCCGGGCTTCGGCGACTCCCCGCCCCCGGACGACGGCGACTACTCCCTCACCGCGCACGCACGCGCGGTGATCCGTTATCTGGACGCCGCCGGACGCGGCCCGGTGCACCTCTTCGGCAACTCGCTCGGCGGCGCGGTCGTGACCCGCGTCGCGGCCGTGCGCCCGGACCTCGTCCGCACGCTCACGCTCGTCTCACCGGCCCTGCCGGAACTGCGCGTGCAGCGCACCGCCGTCCCGACGGGACTGCTGGCGGTGCCCGGGGTCGCACCGCTGTTCACCCGGATCACCCGGGGGTGGACGGCGGAGCAGCGGGTCCGCGGTGTGATGGCCCTCTGTTACGGGGACCCCGCGCGGGTGACGCCGGAGGGGTTCCGCAACGCCGTGCGGGAGATGGAGCGGCGGATGCGGCTGCCGTACTTCTGGGACGCGATGGCGCGCTCCACGCGAGGGCTCGTCAACGCCTACACGCTGGGCGGCCAGCACGGACTGTGGCGCCAGGCCGAACGGGTGCTCGCGCCGACCCTGCTCGTCTACGGCGGCCGGGACCAGCTCGTCGGCTTCCGGATGGCCCAGCGGGCGGCCCGCGCGTTCCGGGACTCGAGGCTGGTGACCATCCCGGACTCGGGACACGTGGCGATGATGGAGCACCCCGAGACCGTGGCCCTCGCCTTCCGCGAACTCCTCGCGGACACAACGGATCCGGGGGTCGAGGGGGATACTGGGGAGCCGGGCGCGAAGAGCGCCCCCGGCCCGGCCGCCGACACCGGTGCGGACGAGGCCGTCGACGGCGGGACCACCGCCGAGAACGTAAGGGGCTGAGGCGCGACGTGGGACGCCACAGCCGTCGTGGACCCGCCCCGAAGGGCGACACCGCGGACACAACCGCAGCACGGGGCGGCCGGGACGGTCGCGAGGCCCGTCCGGGGCCGTCCGGGACCCAGGGGCCCCAGGGGTACGGGGGCCCGTACGGAACGCCGCAGGGGGCCCCGGCACACGGGGCCCCGGCACACGGGGCTTCGGCGTACGGGACCCCGGCACACGGGGCTTCGGCGTACGGAACCCCGGCGTACGGCCCCCCGGGACACGGCACGCCCGCTCACGGTGTGCCGCGCCTCCCGAACGGATGGCTCCCGGAGGGGGCGCCCGCCCACGGGACTCCGCGCCCGCCGGACGGCACGCCCGCGCACGGGTTCCCGGGTGTGCCCGACGGCGCCCCCCGAACCCGCGGTGGCCACCCCGAGCAGCGGGAACCCGGCGGTGGCTGGGGAGAGCTGAGGGGACGGACGGCGGCCGGGACCGGGTACGGCATGCCGGCCGGGGCCGACCCGTCCCTGCCGCGACAGGGACAGGCGCCCCGCGGAGGGCCGCGGCAGGACTACCTGGACGCCTTCGACGAGGACGACGACCTCTTCGCGCCCCGCCGGCCCGCCCCCGCGCACCCCACGGACCCGTACGCCGCCGTCACCGACTGGACCACCGCTCCGGCCACCGCCGTTCCGCCGGACCCCGACGACGACGCGCCGCCCACCGGTGAACCCGCGCGGGCCAGGGGCGGCAAGGGGCGGGCGTTCACCGGGATCGCGGCCGCCGCCGTCACCACGGTGCTGGCCGTGATCGTGGCCGGTCAGGTCACCGAGGAGCACGGCGGCTCCGACATGCAGGCGCAGTCCGCCCCCGACCAGGCACGGGACGCCCGTGACCCCGCCTCGCGCGGGGAAGACCGGGAGGCGCCCGCCGGAGTGCCCGGCTCCGAGCCGCTGACGTACGAGCAGAAGATGGACCGGACGTACCCGCTCAGCGCCACGCTCGAGGGCTCGGGGAAGTTCGACGCGATCCCCGGCGTCGACAAGGCACCGGGCAGGGGAGAGAAGATCACCTACCGGGTGGACGTGGAGCAGGGCCTCGGCCTCGACGGCGAACTCTTCGCCGAGGCCGTGCAGAAGACGCTCAACGACGACCGCAGCTGGGCGCACAACGGCGCCCGCACCTTCGAGCGCGTCCACTCCGGCGAGGTCAGGTTCGTGATCACCCTCGCCAGCCCCGGCACCACCGCCGACTGGTGCGCCAGGTCCGGCCTGGACACCACCGTGGACAACGTCTCCTGCGACTCCGCGGCCACCCAGCGCGTGATGATCAACGCCTACCGGTGGGCGCAGGGGGCGGAACCGTACGGCGACGCGATCCACGCCTACCGCCAGATGCTGATCAACCACGAGATCGGTCACCGCCTGGGCTACGGCCACGTCACCTGTGACAAGGACGGCGACCTCGCCCCGGTCATGCAGCAGCAGACCAAGTTCGTGGACCACGACGGCATCGACTGCCGGCCGAACCCGTGGCCCTACCCGAAGGCCTGATCCCCTAGCGGGGAGAAACGCCTCCCGCGCGGGAAAGTTACGCCCGTTCACCCCTTTTGGTGGCACGACGGACAACCGTCCGTCGTGCCACCGCCTTGTCCGCATACGTTCGTCCCGCTGCGAGCCGCCGGACCAACGGCGGCTCCCCATACGGGAGATCGGGGGTGCACACATGCGCATCGGACTGCTCACGGAGGGTGGTTATCCGTATGTGAGCGGTGGCGCCGGGCTCTGGTGCGACCGCCTCGTGCGCGGACTCGACCGACACGAGTTCGACGTCTACGCGTTCAGTCGCGGCGAAGCCCAGGAGGACGAGGGCTGGGTCCCCCTGCCGCCGCAGGTCGGCAGGGTGCTCACCGCACCGCTGTGGACGGCCGGGGACGACGGGGTGGTGTACGGCCGCCGCGCACGCCGGCGCTTCACCGAGCACTACGGCGAACTGGCCGCGGCCCTCTGCACGGCGGCGGACCCCGCCGCACCCGAGGCGGACCGTTTCGCCACCGCTCTGTACGGCCTCGCCGAGCTCGCCCGCGACGAAGGCGGCCTGGTGGCCGCGCTCCGCTCCGAGACCGCCGTACGCGCTCTGGAGCGCGCCTGTCGCGCGCCCCGCGCCCTGCGCGCCGCGCGCGAGGCCCGCGTACCGGATCTGCTGGCCGTCGCCGCGCACCTCGAGCAGGCCCTGCGCCCCCTCTCGCTCGACTGGTACGAGGAGGACGGCCTCGGCGCGGTCGACCTGTGCCACGCCACGGCCGGCGGCGCGGCCGCCCTGCCGGGTCTGCTCGCCCACCACTTCTTCGGCATCCCGTTGCTGGTGACCGAGTACGGCGTACGGCTGCGGACGCACTACCTGACCCGCCCGGACTCCTCACCCGCGGTCCGCGCCCTGCTCGCCGCCTTCCACGGCAGGCTCGCCGCCGAGACCTACCGCCGGGCCGCGTTCATCACACCGGGCAACGCCCACGCCCGCCGCTGGCAGGAACGCTGCGGCGCCGACCGGGCGAAGCTCCGTACGGTCCACCCCGGCATGGACGCCGCGCCCTTCGACGAGGTCGGCGAGTCCCAGGAGGACGCGGACCCGCACACCCTCGTCTGGGTCGGCCGGGTGGAGCCCGCCAAGGACCTGGTCTCGCTGCTGCACGCCTTCGCGGAGATCCGCAAGGAGGAGCCCGGGACCCGCCTGCGGATCATAGGCGGCCCGTCCGGTGCGGAGGGCGCCGACTACCTCGGCCACTGCAGGGCGCTGGCCGCGCAGCTCTTCCCGGACGAGGCCGAGGGCCCGCACTCCGTCGGTGCCAACCCGGTGTCCTTCGAGGAGATCGGCGGCCCGGACCTGCCCACCGTCGCCGACGCGTACGCCTCGGGCGCCGTGACCGTTCTGTCCAGCGTCGTCGAGGGGTTCCCGGTCGGACTGGTCGAGGCGATGCTCTGCGGGCGGGCGACGGTCTCCACGGACGTCGGCGCCGTCGTGGAGGCCATCGGCGGAACGGGCCTCGTCGTCCCGCCGCGCAATCCCCGGGCGCTCGCCGAGGCGTGCGTGTCCCTGCTGCGCGATCCCGCGCGCCGCGCGCGCCTCGGGGCCGCCGCGCGCGCCCGCGCGCTCGAACTGTTCACCGTCGAGCAGAACGTCGCGGCGTTCCACGGCCTCTACCTGGAGACCGTCGCGCGCACCCCGGTCCGCCGCCTCCGGCTGAACGACAGCGGCGACCCCCTGCCCTTCGCCACCCCCGCCGAGGCCCGCGTCCCCGGCCACTGGACCGACCGCACCCCGCGTGCCGTCCCCGTGTGGGCGGCGGACCCACCCGTGGGCGCCGCCACGCCGGCACCCACGACGGAGGCAGCCCGATGACCGACCTCGGCGAACTGCGCCGGGAGACGGCGGAGCCCGGCGGCCCGCTGCTCCCCGCACCGGACGTCCGGACCGCCCCGGCGGACGAGCCCGCCCCCGCTCCCCGCCGGGGCGCCGCCGACCCGGTCAAGGCGCTGCTGCACCGCCACCGCGAACTGTGCGAACAGGCCGTGGACCCCTTGGAGATCGCGGCCGGCCTGGAGGCCCACGGCGTCACCGACCGGACCGCCGCGCGCTTCCGCCACCGGGACGTCTTCTCCCTCGCGGAGGAGCTGTACGCCCGGGTCCCGCGCGACGGCGACTCCCGGCCCCCCGCGGCCACGGCGGTCCCCCGGGCACGCGCCGACTGGATCGTCCTCACCCTGCTCCCCGGGGCGCTGTGCGCCGCGTCGCTGACCGCCCTGCGCCTCACCCACGGCCAGACCCGCCTCCTCGCGGCGGCCGCCGGCGTCCTCGCCGTCGCCCTCGCGCTGCGCGCGGCACTGCGCCGGGGCCCGCTGAGCACCGGCGACCGCACCGCGACCGCCCCGCGCCGCTCCACCACGGCGTCCTGGACCTGCTGGCTCATCGGCTACGCCCTTCTGGGCGACGGCCTGCTCGGTGCCGCGATCACCGGCGGCCCCGACGGCCTGCCCACCGGCGCCGCCGAGGGGGACTGGCCGTTCACCACCGCCCCGGTCCTGGCGCTCGCCCTGGCCTGCGCGCCCGCGGCCTGGACGGCCCACCTCTTCTCCGCCCACGCCCGCCGCAGGCTCGCCTCGAGCCGGGGCCTGGAGGACTTCGCCGCCTCCGCCCGGCCCGCGCTGCTCGGTGCGTTCGCCCTGTTCCTGTGCGCCCTGGCGGCCCTCCTCGCCCTCTCGGCCGCGTTCCTCGACGAGCCCTTCGCCCACCCCCAGACCCTCGCCCTGGGCGCCCTCCTCCTCCTGGCCCGCCTCCTCACGGTGCACGGCTTCACCCACGCGCCGAAGGTCATCCTCGTGGCCACGGTCACCGCCCAGGCAGCGGCCCTGGCCACGGTCTTCGCGGCCCGTCTCCCCGGCTGCGCCGCGCTGGCCACACCCGTGGACACGCTGGTCACCGCCTGGGGGCCCGCCGCCGTCCCCACCCTCACCTGCGGGGCGGCGGCCCTGATCCTCCTGGTCCACGCGTCCCGCAGACTCACCCGGGCCTCGGCCCACACCCACCCGGAGCGACCACGGTGACCGGCCGCAGCGGCCGGCGCGCCGGCCCGGGCTCCTCGGCGAGCGGCCGACTCCGTGCCGGACCGAGGCCGGACACCCCACACACCCGCATCCGCACCCCCATGTGAAGGAGAACCCCCACATGATCACCCGTCCAGCAGCTCCGGACGCCGAAGGAGTCGCCCGATGCGAGTCCTGCTGATCGGTTCCAACGGCTACCTCGGCCGCTTCGTCGCCGACCGCCTGCTCGCGGACCCGGCCGTCCAGCTCACCGCCCTCGGCCGCGGCGACGACGCCGACGTCCGCTTCGACCTCGCCACCGGCAGCCCCGGTGCCCTCACCCGCTTCCTCGACGCCGTCCACCCCGGCGTGGTGATCAACTGCGCGGGCGCCACCCGGGGCGGCGCCCGCGAACTCACCCGGCACAACACCGTCGCCGTCGCCACCGTCTGCGAGGCCCTGCGCCGCAGCGGCTGCGGCGCGCGCCTCGTGCAGATCGGCTGCAGTTCGGAGTACGGCCCGAGCCAGCCCGGTTCCTCCACGGCGGAGGACGCCGTCCCGCGGCCCGGCGGCCCGTACGGCGTCAGCAAGCTCGCGGCCACCGAGCTGGTCCTCGGTTCCGGCCTGGACGCCGTCGTCCTGCGGGTCTTCTCGCCCGTCGGCCCCGGCACGCCCGCCGGCTCCCCGCTCGGCCGCCTCGCCGAGGCCATGCGCCGCGCCATGCAGTCCGGCGACGGCGAGCTGAGGCTCGGCGGGCTCGGCGCCCAGCGGGACTTCGTCGACGTCCGCGACGTGGCCCGCGCCGTCCACGCCGCCTCGCTCTCCGCCGCCCAGGGCGTCATCAACATCGGCTCCGGCCGCGCCGTCCGCCTGCGCGACGCCGCCGCGGTCCTCGCCCGGGTGGCCGGATACGGCGGCGCCCTCACCGAGCTGGACGGCCCGCCCGGCGCCCACGGGGCGCACGCAGCACCGGCCGCCCACGCCTCGCACGTCGGTCACGCCTCCCACGCCGCGCACGCCGCCCACCTCAGGACCACCATCGGCCACCCCCGTGCCGAATCCGACCACCCCGCGCCCCCCGTCGCGTACCCGGACGGCTGCGGCAGCTGGCAGCAGGCCGATGTGCGCACCGCGCGCGACCGGCTCGGCTGGCGTCCCCGGATCAACCTCGAGGAGTCCCTCGCGGACATCTGGATGGAGGCCGCGTGCCGTATCTGACCAGCGTCAAACCGGGCACCGCGAGCACCGACGTCCGCACCGGCTTCGGCGTCCCGGGCTTCGCGCACCCCCTCGTCGCCCCGGCCGAGTGGAGGGAACTCACCCGCCCGGGCACCCCCCTGCACTGGGTCGTCCTGAACGTGGCCGACGGCCCCGGCGTCCAACCCGACCCGCACTGCCTGGAGGCGGCCGGCCGTCTGCGCAACGCCGGTGTCCGCGTCCTCGGCCACGTCGACACCGCGTACGGCCTGCGCACCTTCGGCGAGGTGGTCTCGGACGCCCACCGGTTCCTCGACTGGTACCAGGTCGACGGCTTCCTCCTGGACCGCTGCCCCGCCGACCGCGCCGGGCTCCCCGAGGTCCGGCGCACCGTCACCACGCTCAGGGTGATCCGTGACGATGCCCACATCGTCCTCGGCCACGGCACCCACCCGTGCCCCGGATACGCCGAGGACGCCGACCAACTGGTCACCTTCTCCGGCCCCTGGAGCGACTACCGCTGGTCGCAGGTGGCGGAGTGGACCGCCGACCATCCGCCCGAACGCTTCTGCCACTTCGTGCACGGGGTGCCCGGGCCGCACCTCGAGGAGGCCCTGCGCATCGCCCGCTGGCAGGGCGCCGCGACGATCTACTTCACCGACCACACGGGCCGCGGCGGCCGCACCGACCCCTGGGAACCGCTGCCCGGCTACTGGGACGACATCGTCTCGCGGATCGGAACGGGTGTCTCGGAATGAAAAAGGCCGTGGCAGTGTTAAGCGAAGAACAACTGTAGTGATTGACCGACCAACGGAGTCCCCGTGTCGTTGCCACCCCTGGTCGAGCCGGCTCCCGAGCTCACCGTAGACGAGGTCCGCAGGTACTCCCGCCACCTGATCATCCCCGACGTGGGGATGGACGGGCAGAAGCGGCTGAAGAACGCCAAGGTGCTCTTTGTGGGTGCCGGTGGCCTGGGTTCCCCGGGGCTGATGTACATGGCCGCGGCGGGCGTGGGCACGCTCGGCATCGTGGAGTTCGACGAGGTCGACGAGTCGAACCTGCAGCGTCAGGTCATCCACAGCCAGTCCGACATCGGCCGCCCCAAGGCCGAGTCCGCCCGTGACACCGTCAAGGGCATCAACCCGTACGTGAACGTGGTCCTGCACGAGGAGCGGCTCGAGGCCGACAACGTGATGGACATCTTCAGCCAGTACGACCTGATCGTCGACGGCACGGACAACTTCGCGACCCGCTACCTGGTCAACGACGCCTGCGTGCTGCTGAACAAGCCGTACGTCTGGGGCTCGATCTACCGCTTCGACGGCCAGGCGTCCGTCTTCTGGTCCGAGCACGGTCCCTGCTACCGCTGCCTCTACCCGGAGCCCCCGCCCCCCGGCATGGTCCCCTCCTGCGCCGAGGGCGGTGTCCTGGGCGTGCTGTGCGCGTCCATCGGCTCGATCCAGGTCAACGAGGCCATCAAGCTGCTCGCCGGCATCGGTGAGCCGCTCGTCGGCCGCCTGATGATCTACGACGCCCTGGAGATGCAGTACCGCCAGGTCAAGGTCCGCAAGGACCCCGACTGCGCGATCTGCGGCGAGAACCCGACCGTCACCGAGCTCATCGACTACGAGGCCTTCTGCGGTGTCGTGTCCGAGGAGGCCCAGGCGGCGGCCGCGGACTCCACGATCACTCCCAAGCAGCTCAAGGAGTGGATCGACGACGGCGAGAACATCGAGCTCATCGACGTCCGCGAGCCGAACGAGTTCGAGATCGTGTCCATCCCGGGCGCCCGCCTGATCCCGAAGAACGAGTTCCTCATGGGCAACGCCCTGGAGAGCCTGCCGCAGGACAAGAAGATCGTCTTGAACTGCAAGACGGGTGTCCGCAGTGCGGAAGTCCTCGCGGTCCTCAAGTCCGCGGGCTTCGCCGACGCCGTCCACGTCGGCGGCGGCGTGATCGGCTGGGTCAACCAGATCGAGCCGCAGAAGCCGGTTTACTGATCACCGGTCCGGCTGACCGGCGAGACTGACGAAGCCCACGGCCTCCGACCAGTTCGGACGCCGTGGGCTTCGGTCGTCGTCGACGGGTGTCGGGTGACCTCGCACGGTCCGCACGGTCCAGGGACGGCCCGGCCGTCGCACCCGGACCCGTGTCGGCGGAACGGCTCCGGCACAGCTTCCGCGGCTGCTCATGCCGTCCTGCGAACGGTGACGACGGGGCAGTGCGCGTGCGTCATCATGGCCTGGCTCACCGAGCCCAGGAGCAGTCCGGCGAGGCCACCGCGCCCGCGGGTGCCGACGACCAGCAGCTGAGCCGCCTTGCTCGCCTCGAGCAGGACCTCACGCGCTTTGCCGTCCACCGGGTCGCGTCGGACGGTGACGTCCGGATGGGCGTCCGCGCGGCCGGCGATCGCCCGGGCCAGCAGGTGCGCCGCGGACCCGGGGGCCGTGCCGGGCGGGGCCCTGTCCGGCCGCCACGCGTGGACCGCCACGAGCTCGGCCCGGCGCTGCGCGGCCTCGGTGAAGGCGACGTCGACGGCCTCGTCGCTGTCCGGGGAGCCGTCGACTCCCAGGACGACAGGCCCCGCGCCGGAGGATGTCCGGTGTTCCTGGCGGACCGTCATCACCGGGCAATGGCTGCGGGCGGCCAAGGACACCGGTGTGGACCCCAGCAGCAGGCCCGCGACACCCCCCGTACCCCTGGAACCGACGACGATCAGGTCCGCGGCCCGCGACTCGGCTTCCAGTACGAGCGCCACGTCGCCCGTCACCACGGCCGTGCTCACCGCGACCTCGGGCGCCACGTCGAAGGCACGGGCCGCCGCTTCGCGGACCAGCGTCCCGGAAGCCGGGTCCGGCACCATGTACCTGGGCTTGACCGGAATTTCGGCGTGCACCACGCGCAGTTCCGCACCGCGCCGTGCCGCCGCCGCGGCGGCTGCCTCCACGGCGGTGAGACTCATTGCCGAGCCGTCCACCCCGACCACGACCAGATCGTTCATAGCTGGCTGCTCCACTTCGAGCTGTGGCTTCCCAGCGTCGACCCGTCGACATGTCGCTGCAATTCCTGCGCGCCCCCATGCGTTCGTCGCCGCGGGAACCCGTCCGTCACGTGGCCGTCAAGGTCGGACAGGTCCGGAAGCACCACGCAGCGGAAGGCGGTGCCGCTGACCTCGTGCTCCCGGGCCCGGGACGTTGTGACCCCGTCCACACCCGCGGAGCGGCGGAACGCGTCGTGCGCCTGCCGGGTCACGGGGCGGTCCGGTACACGGACTTCAGTGACCTCTCGGCCGGCGCGCGGGCAGCGGACCCGGTCGCTTCACCGTGGTGCTGCCGCAGGAGGGCGGGGACCGGGTCCCGCCCTCGTCAGGAGCAGACCTTGCCGTCCTTCGGCACCGTGCCGTCCAGGAGGTACGCGTTCACCGTGGAGTCGACGCAGTCGCTCCCGCTGCCGTACGCACCGTGCCCCTCGCCCTTCCAGGTGAGCACCACACCGACGCCCTCGCCCAGCTCGTCCGCCATCCTCCGGGCGCCCTCGTACGGCGTGGCCGGGTCGCCGGTGTTGCCGACCACCAGGACCGGCGCCGCACCCGGCGCGCTCACCTCCGGGGTGTCGCGCTGACCGGGCACCGGCCAGTCGTGGCACCAGCCGGCCGTGTCCCAGCCGAGGAAGGCCCCGAACACGGGCGAGATCTCCTCGAACTCCGGCAGCAGCTTCTTCGTCTCCGCCACGGTCGGCCGCTGCCTGTCGTCCAGGCACGATATGACCCGCTGCGAGTGGGTCGTCGTGCCGTAGCGCCCCGAGGCGTCGCGGTCGTTGTAGCCGTCGGCCAGCGCCAGCAGCTCCGAGCCGTCGCCCTCCTCCGCCGCCCGCAGCGCGCTGGTCAGCGCCGGCCAGCCGCTCTTGCTGTACAGCGGCAGGACGATGCCGGTCAGTGCCAGTGTCTGCGTCAGCTCCCGTCCGGACGTGGACGTCGGCAACGGGTCCGCGTCGATCCGCTCCAGCAGGTCCGCGATCTCACGCGAGCCCTCCTCGGGGTCCCGGCCGGTGGACTTCAGGTAGTTGTCGAGCGCCGTCTGGAAGCCGCGCGTCTGGTTCTTGGCGTGGCCCACCGTGTCGGCGCTCGGGTCGACCACCGCGTCGAGCGTCATCCGGCCCACCTTCTCCGGGAACAGGTGGGCGTAGACGCCGCCGAGTTCGGTGCCGTAGGAGATGCCGAAGTAGTTCAGCCTGTCGTCGCCGAGGGCCTGCCGGATGCGGTCCATGTCCCTGGCCGTGTCCGTGGTCGACACGTGGGCCATCAGTTTCCCGGCGGCCTCCTGGCAGCCCCTGCCGAAGTCGGCGGCGTCCTCGAAGTACGCCCGCTCCTCGGCCGGCGTGTCCGGGGTGCCGTCCACCGACGCTTCGGCCGCCCGGATCTCCTCGTCGTCGCGGCAGCGGACGCCCTCACTGGCGGCCACCCCGCGCGGGTCCCAGCTCACCAGGTCGTACCGCTCGCGCAGCTCGGAGGCGACGTCGGCGTAGGACGGCATCATGGAGACGCCCGAGCCGCCCGGACCGCCGAAGTTGAACAGCAGCGAGCCGAGGCGGTCGTCTCCCGTGGCCTTCGCCCGGATCAGCGCCAGTCCGATCGTGGCGCCGTCGGGCTTCGACCAGTCCAGCGGCACCCGGAGCGTGGCGCACTGCCAGTCGTCGCCCGGGGCGGGGGTGCCCCCGGAGGCCTCGCAGCGTCCCCAGGCGAGTGCCGTCCCGCCTGCCGTCCCGTCGTTCTTGTCGTCGTCGCCGGACGAGCCGCCGCTGCAGCCCGTCGTCACCAGGGCGGCGGCGACCGCCAGAGCCGCCCACCGTGTGATACGCGTCATGTGGTGCTTCCCCCCTCGCCGGCCGTCCGCATCGGGCAGCGGACGGCGGTCAGGCCATGGTAGGCAGATCCGTCTCCCCGCGGGGCGGCCTGTGGACAACGCTCCGACCTGCGCCTTCGCGGGCCGGTTCCTGCTCAGGAGCAGACGGTGCCGTCCTTCGGCACCTTCCCGTCCAGGAGATAGCCGTGCACCGCGTCCCGCACGCACTTGTTCCCGCTGCCGTAGGCCCCGTGCCCCTGCCCCTCGTACGTCAGCTCGACACCGACCCCCTCGCCCAGCGCCTGCGCCATCCTGCGCGCACCCTCGTACGGCGTGGCCGGGTCGCCGGTGTTGCCGATCACCAGGATCGGGGCCGCGCCGGGGGCGCTCACCTCGGGACGGTCGGCGGCCCCCGGAACCGCCCAGTCGGTGCAGCCGATCAACCCCCAGGCCAGGTAGTCGCCGAACAGCTCGGACGCGGCCCGGAACGCGGGCAGCCTGCGCTCCACGTCCCCGGTGCCGTAGCGGGGCTTGTCGTCGGCGCAGTTGATGGAGACGTTGGCGGCGACGAGGTTGCTGTACTCGCCGTCCTGGTTGCGCCCGTTCATCGAGTCGGACAGCACCATCAGGATCGTTCCGTCGCCGTCGTAGGCCTCCGCGAGACCGTCGGTGAGGAACTCCCAGAAGTCCTGCGAGTACAGCGCCTGGGCGATTCCGCTGGTCGCCGCGGTCTGGGTCAGTTCGCGCGGGAAGAGGCCGGGAATCGGGTCGGCGTCGAGGTCCCTCAGGAACCTGGCGATACGGTCCTTCACGTCCTGCGCGCTGTCGCCGACGGGGCAGGCCTCGACCTGGGAGACGCAGTGCTCGGCGTAGTTGTCGAGCGCGAGCTGGAAGCCCCGCGCCTGGCCGAGCGAGCCCTGCTCCGGCGTCTGCGTGGGGTCGACGACCGCGTCGAACACCGCCCGGCCCACCTTCTCCGGGAACAGGTGGGCGTAGACGCCGCCGAGTTCGGTGCCGTAGGAGATGCCGAAGTAGTGCAGTTCGTCGTCGCCGAGGACCTGGCGCATCAGGTCGAGGTCGCGGGCGGCGTCGGTGGTGCGCACGTGGGGCAGGACCCGCCCGGACTTCTTCTCGCAGCCCGCGTTGAACTCCTTGGTGCTGTCCAGGAGCTCGGTCCGCTCGGCGCTGTCGTCGGGGGTCGCGTCCTGCTGGAAGTACGCGTCGAGCTGCTGGTCGCTCGCACAGGTCACGGGCGCGCTGCGGCCGACTCCGCGAGGGTCGAAGCTCACCAGGTCGTAGCGGGTGCGCAGGGTCGCGTAGTCCTCGCCGAACGCGGGGAGCGTGGTGACGCCGGAGCCGCCGGGGCCGCCGAAGTTGAAGATCAGGGAGCCGATGCGCTCGCTCGCCTTCCCGCTCGTCCGCGCCCGGATCAGCGCGAGGTCGATGGTGTCGCCCTCGGGCTCGTCCCAGTCCAGGGGCGCCTTCATGGTGGCGCACTGCCACTCGGTTCCGCCCGCCAGGGGCGAGGGGGCCGGGCCCCCGCCCTGCGCCCCGGACGGGGCCGGACAGTCCTTCCAGCCGAGCTCCTGCCGCGCCAGGTCCTCGTCCCCCTCGTCCCCCTCGTCCCCGCCGCAGCCCGCCAGCAGCGCGGGCAGCAGGACGGCGCAGGCGGTCAGGGCGGCGGCACGCAGGCGGAAGGGGTGGGGCATGCCCCCATCCTGCGGTGGTCCGGGGCGGGACGCGCGGGGCACGGGCCGTACGAGGTAAGGCTCCGCGGCCGGTTCCGCGACGTTCCTCCTCGTCCTCCTCGCGCTCCTACAGCGCCTGCTTGCGCGTGAGGTGGTTGAAGGCCAGCCATCCCGGCAGCACCGGCAGCCACAGCGTCAGCAGCCGGAACAGCAGCACCGCCGGCGCGGCGACCTCCTTGGGGAGTCCGACGGCGATCAGGCCGACCGTCAGGGTCGCCTCGACCGCGCCCACACCGCCCGGCGTCGGCGCCGCCGAGCCCAGCGCGTTGCCCGCGAGGAAGACGACGGCGACGCTGGCGATGCTGATCGAGGTCGTCTCGTCGCCGAACGCCCGGATCGAGGCGTCCAGGCACATCACGAAGCAGGCCGTGAGCAGCAGCATGCCGCCGATGCCGGTGGCCAGCTTCTGCGGCCGCTGCAGCACGTCGAGCATGCGCGGGACGACCCCGGCGAAGAGCGACCGCACGCGCGTGACGACGAACTTCCGCAGGAACGGCACCGAGGTCACCACGAGCACCAGCACCGCCACCGTCAGCAGACCCGCGATGACCGTGCGGGACGGCGACAGGGAGGGCGTCTTCTCGGTACCGGTCAGATAGCCGAAGGCCAGCAGCATCAGGATGTGACAGCCCAGCCCGAACAGCTGGGACGCGCCGACACTCGCCACCGCGAGCCCCGGCCGCACCCCCGCGCGCTGGAGGAAGCGTGTGTTCAGGGCCACACCGCCCACCGCCGCCGGTGCGACGATCTTCACGAACGACCCGGCGACCTGTGCCGCCACCGTCCGCAGGAACGGCACCCGCTCCGGCACGAACCCCAGCAGCGCCAGAGCGGCCGCGAAGTAGCTGGCCGCCGAGAACAGCACGGCCGCGGCCACCCATCCCCACTCGGCGTTGGCGATCAGCGGCCCGAACTCGATGTGCGTGAGCTGCGTCAGCAGGAAGTACGCGCCGATCGCGCCGGCGATGAAACTGATCAGCGTCCGCGGCCGCACCCGCTCCAGGCGGGCCGGCTCGACCGGGGCCTGCGGCCTGATCCGCAGCACCTCGTGCCGGATCTGGGTGAGGAGGTCCTCCTCGCGCGCCTCCTCCAGGGCCTCGTCGATGGCCCGCTTCTCGGCCCGCTGCTCCGCGCGCACGGCCTTCTTGTCGGGCTTCTCGAGCACGGGCTCGTCGGTGTCGGCGGCGGCCTGCTCCGCGCGGAGCAGCTTCGCCTGCCGGGAGGCCTCCAGGACCGCCTCACGCTCGCGCTCCGCCCGCTCCCGGGCCAGCTTGCGCAGGGTCGCGCGCGTGGAGCGGCTCAGCGCGATGGGCTGGAGCATCGGCAGGCAGTCCGCCACGGCGTCGGGACCGAGGACGCTCAGCGCGGAGGACACCGCCCGTTCGGCACCCACCCTGAGGCCCAGCGTCACGAGCAGCTGCGAGACGTCCATGCGCAGCAGCAGGTCGCCGGCCGCGATCTCGCCGATGCGCAGGTCGGTGAGGATCACCGTGCCGGAACGATCCACCAGGATCGCGTCGCCCACCAGCCTGCGGTGCGCGATGCGGCGGGACTGCAACGCCCGTACCTGGTGCCAGGTGTCGCGCAGCAGGTCGTCGGTGATCTCCTCGTCCGGCAGTGAGTCGAGCGTGCGCCCGCCGCTGTGCTCGTAGACGAGCATGACCGCGTCGGGGCCGAGCTCGGAGGTCGCGATCAGCTTGGGCGCGTTGGCGCCGGCCGCGATGGCCGCGTACGCCAGCAGCGCCTCCTGCTCCAGGGCCTGGCGCAGCGACTGGAGGCTGCTGCGGGTGGCGAAGCCGCGCAGGGTCAGATTGCGCCACGCGCGGTAGAAGAAACCCTGTGCCTGCTGCTCCCGGTCGACCACCGTCACGTCCAGCGGCGGGCCGTCCTCCAGGGTGACGAAGTACCGGCGTCCCCGGTCCCCGGACTCGGAGGCGTCGCCGGACTCCACCCGGGACGCGGTCACGGGGCGGAATCCGACGGTCCGCAGGCCCGCCATCAGGGTCCGGCCGGTGGGGCGCACATTGGGCGAGCCGACCGCGTAGAGGGTGCCGTAGGCGACGGACCAGCCGATCAGCACCGTCAGGATGATCGAGAACGGGGTCGTGTACCCGGTGACGAGCATCGAGAAGGCGTCCAGGAGCAGGACCACCCACAGCACCGCGCGCCATCTGGGCCTGCGGGACATGCCGACGGCCGTCATGTACGCGATGACCGGTGCCAGGTAGCCGTGCACCGGGTCGGTCAGGGCGTTGATGTCGCCGGGGGAGGGCTGGGTGAGCGCCTCCTGGATCGAGTCGGGGGCGGCCCGCGCGACCCACAGGTCCATGGCGAGCGTCACACCGTGCGCGAGGACCGCGGCGAGCACGCCGTCGGCGATCCGCAGCCCGTCCCTCTTGATCAGCCGCTCGATGGCGAAGGCGACCGGCACCAGGAGGATCGCGATGCTGGAGGCCAGGCCCGCGATCTTGATGAGCAGGTCGGGCGCCTGCCCGGTGCCCTTGGTGATGTCCTGTTCCAGGCCCGAGGTGGTGCCGTGGGCGAACGCGGCGATCGCCAGCAGCACCACGACGGCGAGGACGCCCACGAGGAGCCGCATGAGGTCGGACGGGCGGTGCACCCGTGCGGGGAGCAGGGGCTCGTCGCCCTCGACCTCGTCGATGTGCGCCGTGTCGGCGGCGTCGGCGGCGTCGGTGTCCAGAGCGGCCTTCTTCCCGGCCGCCTCGGTGCCGGCGTCCTTCGTGCCGGCGTCCTCGGTGCCGGTGTCCTCCGAGCCGGCGCCTTCCGCGCCGGGGCCCGCGGTGTCCGGGCGCGACGAGGCGTCAGGGGTGCCCTCCGTGTCCCCGGGGTGCGCGCCCTGCTGCTTCATCTTCTCTTCTTGGTCTCGTATCACCAGTCACCGCCCGCACGATGGTGGCATGCCGCACCGGTACAAGGGGGCATCAGGGTCCACATACGGGGCCGCACAGTCTGCCCGAAGCGGTGCCCCGGGGCGAGGCGTGCGCGCACGCGCGCGTGCCCGTGGCGTTGTCGGTGGGGTGGTGCAGGATGGGCCGGATGAGTCAGGAGAGCCTTCCGCCCGATGCCGCCCCGGAGCCCCCGGACGCCCTGCCCGAGTACGCCGAGCGGGTCCTCGAGGTGGCCGAGCTGATCCCGCCGGGGCGTGTCATGACGTACGGCGACGTGGCGGAGTGGCTGGGGGAGGGCGGCCCCCGGCAGGTCGGGCGCGTGATGGCCCTCTACGGGGGAGCCGTCCCGTGGTGGCGCGTCGTCCGCGCGGACGGCGTCCTGCTGCCGGGCCACGAACTGAGGGCACTCGGCCACTACCGCGCGGAGGGCACGCCCCTGAAGGAGGCGGGCCGGGCCGCTCAGGGCCATGTGCCGCGCCTCGACATGAAGCGTGCGCGGTGGGACGGCGGTGGGCACACCGAGGGTCACACCTGACAGCCTCCGCCATCGCGCGCGCCTCCGTGTGACGTGTGCTCCGTATCGGGGAAACGGAGCACGTCCGTGGCATGACGTACGTTCGTGGGGGAAGGGGCAGGCGCGTCGTGCGTGCCGTGAGGGAAGAATCGGAAGTCCTGCTTCCGCGCTTTTCACCGGCGTAGCGTCGGCTGCGCGAGTCCCCTTCACCCCGGGTCCACCGCCCTCCACGCGCGGCGGACTGCCCAACAGCACACCCACCAGGACCGGCGAACCACGTGAGCTCCTCTTCCTCCACCAGCGGCCTGTCGCACCCCCAGGTGCGACGGGGGAGCCGTGGCGCTTATCGACTGGTACGTACCCCGCCGGCCCGCGTGAACCCCCCTCGACTGGACGCCGCACAGCGCTCCGTGGTTGACCACGAGGCCGGACCGCTGCTCGTCCTCGCAGGTCCGGGCACCGGAAAGACCACCACGCTCGTCGAGTCCGTGGCCGCGCGGATCGCCCGTGGCGGGGATCCCGAACGCATCCTGGTGCTGACGTTCAGCCGCAAGGCGGCCGTCGAACTGCGCGACCGCATGGCCCTGCGCATGGGCGCCGCGCGGGCCCCGCAGGCGACCACGTTCCACTCGTTCTGCTACGCCCTGATCCGGGCCCACCAGGACAGCGACCTCTTCGTGGAGCCGCTGCGGCTGCTGTCGGGCCCCGAGCAGGACGTCACCGTACGGGAACTGCTCGCCGGCCAGGTCGACCTGGAACGGCTCGGGCTCACCCACGTGCGCTGGCCGGACGAACTGCGCGCCTGCCTGACCACCCGCGGTTTCGCCGACGAGGTCCGCGCGGTGCTCGCCCGCAGCCGCGAACTGGGCCTCGGCCCCGACGCCCTGGGCGCCTTCGCCCGCCGCATCGGACGCCCCGACTGGCGCGCCGCCTCCGCCTTCCTCGCCGAGTACCTCGACGTCCTCGACCTCCAGGGCGTGCTCGACTACGCCGAACTGGTCCACCGCGCGGTGCTCCTCGCCCGCCGCCCGGAGGTCGCCGGACAGCTGGACGCGCGGTACGACGCCGTCTACGTCGACGAGTACCAGGACACCGACCCGGCCCAGGTGCGCCTGCTGCACGCCCTGGCCGGCGGCGGACGCACCCTCGTCGCCTTCGGCGACCCCGACCAGTCGATCTACGCCTTCCGGGGCGCGGACGTGGGCGGCATCCTGGAGTTCCCGCACGCGTTCCCCCGCGCGGACGGCCGTCCGGCCCCGGTCGAGGTGCTGCGCACCTCACGCCGTTCCGGCGCCGCCCTGCTGGCCGCCACCCGGCTGGTGACCCAGCGCATGCCGCTGCCCCGCCTGCCCGCCGAGAAGGTCCGCGCCCACCGGGAGCTGACCGCCGTACGGGAGGGCGGCCGGGTCGAGGTGTACACCTACCCGACGTCCGGAACCGAACTGGACAACATCGCCGACATCCTGCGCAGGGCCCACCTGGAGGACGGCGTCCCCTGGAGCGACATGGCCGTCCTGGTGCGCGCCGGCTCCCGCACCCTCCCCACGGTCCGCCGCGCGCTCACGTCGGCGGGCGTCCCCGTGGACGTCGACGGGGACGACCTGCCCCTGCGCCACGAGCCGGCGGTGGCCCCGCTGCTGACGGCGCTGCGGGCGGTGGCGACGGCGGCGGCCGGAGGCCCCGGACGGGGTGCGGAGGGCGCGGGGGCCGCGGAGGCCGTGACGGAGGCCGCGGAGACGGCGGCGGGGGAGGGAACCGGCCGGGCCGCCGCGGACGCGGACCGCCCCGAGACGGGCACCGACGGCGTGCCGGAGCCCCGCTGGCTCGACACCGAAACCGCCCGCACCCTGCTCACCTCCCCCCTCGCCGGCATGGACACCGCCGATCTGCGCCGCCTCGGGCGGGCCCTGCGCGAGGAGGAGCGAGCCGCGGGCAACCCGCTGCCGCCGCCCTCGGACGAGCTGCTCGCGCGGGCACTGGCCGAGCCGGAGCGGCTGGCCGTGCACGACCCCGCGTACGCGCGCGGTGCCCAGCGGCTCGGCGCGCTGCTGCGCAAGGCCCGCGAGCGCCTGGCCGGCGGCGGTACGGCCGAGGAGGCCCTGTGGGACCTGTGGGACGGCACGCCGTGGCCCCAGCGCCTGGAGCGCTCCGCCCGGCGCGGCGGCGCGGCCGGACGCAACGCCGACCGGGACCTCGACGCCGTGTGCGCGCTGTTCGCGACCGCGGCCCGTGCGGAGGAGCGCACCGGTGGCCGCGGCGCCCTGAACTTCCTGGAGGAGATCGAGGCCGAGGACATCGCCGCCGACACCCTCACGCGGCGCGCCGCCCGCCCCGACGCCGTACGCCTGATGACCGCGCACCGCTCCAAGGGGCTGGAGTGGCGCCTGGTCGTCCTGGCCGGTGTCCAGGAGGGCCTGTGGCCGGACCTGCGCCGCCGTGGCTCCCTGCTGGAGGCCGACCGCATCGGCCGCGACGGACTCGCCGAGCCCCTCACCCCGGGCGCCCTGCTCGCGGAGGAGCGCCGTCTGTTCTACGTGGCCGCCACGCGCGCGCGCGAACGTCTGGTCGTGACGGCGGTGAAGGCGCCCGCGGACGACGGCGACCAGCCCTCCCGGTTCCTGACCGAACTCGGCGTCGAGCCCAAGGACGTCACCGGGCGCCCGCGCCGCCCCCTGTCCGTGGCTGCGCTCGTCGCCGAACTGCGCGCCACGACGGTCGACCCGCGCGTCTCGGACGCCCTCCGGGAGGCCGCGGCCCACCGGCTGGCCCGGCTCGCCGCCCTCGCCGACGACGACGGCCGCCCGCTCGTCCCGTCCGCGCACCCCCACCGCTGGTGGGGCATGTTCGAGCCGACCGAGTCCAGGGTGCCGCTGCGCGACCGCGACCAGCCGGTCGTGCTCTCCGGCAGCGCCCTCGACCAGCTCGCCAACACCTGCGCACTGCAGTGGTTCCTGGGCCGCGAGGTGAAGGCCGACGCCCCCGCGACCGCCGCCCAGGGCTTCGGCAACGTGGTGCACGTCCTGGCCGACGAGGTGGCCTCCGGACGGACCCCGGCCGACCTCGACGTCCTCATGGAGCGCCTCGACTCCGTGTGGAACGCGCTGGCCTTCGACGCGCCGTGGAAGTCGGCGCAGGAGAAGGAGAACGCGCGCGTCGCCCTCGAACGCTTCCTGAAGTGGCACGTCATGGACCGCGCCGGACGCACCCCGGTGGCCGGCGAGCACGACTTCGACGTCACCCTCGAAGCGGGCGACTACCAGGTCCGCATCCGGGGCCAGATGGACCGCGTCGAGGCCGACGGCGACGGCCGCGCCTACGTCGTCGACTTCAAGACCGGCAAACAGGCGCCCAGCTCCGCCGAGGTGGCCCGCCACCCCCAGCTCGCCGTCTACCAGCTCGCCGTGCGCGAGGGCGCCGTCGACGAGGTCTTCGGCGGGGTGCGCCCCGAGCCGGGCGGCGCCGAGCTCGTCCAGCTGCGCCAGGGGGCCGCCAAACGGGACGGCGGTGAGGCCCTGCCCAAGGTGCAGCCCCAGCAGCCGCTGGAGGGGGAGTGGGTCGGCGACCTGCTGGCCACGGCCGCCGGCAAGGTCCTCGACGAACGGTTCACCCCGACCGCCGGCCAGCACTGCGCCCACTGCGCCTTCCGCGCCTCCTGCAGCGCCCGGCCCGAGGGGCGGCACGTGGTCGAGTGACCGGCGTGACGCATCGCACCCCCCCTTGCGACCTGCGGTTCCGCTGCCTCCGGAGCACGATCCGGCACCTCGTGTCAGTACCCGCCGCTAGCCTCTGCGTGTGCCCGCTCGCATCACCGAACCCGATCAGCTCAAGGAGCTCCTCGGCATCCCGTTCACCCCGGAGCAGACGGCCTGCATCACCGCGCCGCCCGCCCCGCAGGTGATCGTGGCCGGAGCCGGATCGGGCAAGACGACGGTGATGGCGGCCCGCGTGGTCTGGCTGGTCGGCACCGGCCAGGTCGCCCCCGAACAGGTGCTCGGCCTCACCTTCACCAACAAGGCCGCCGGCGAACTCGCCGAACGCGTCCGCAAGGCACTGGTCAAGGCCGGCGTCACCGACCCGGACACGATCGACCCGGACAACCCCCCGGGCGAGCCCGTGATCTCCACCTACCACGCCTTCGCGGGCCGCCTCCTGACCGACCACGGCCTGCGCATCGGTCTCGAACCGACCTCCCGCCTGCTCGCCGACGCCACCCGCTACCAGCTCGCCGCGCGCGTCCTGCGCGAGGCCCCCGGCCCCTACCCGGCCCTGACCCGTTCCTTCCCCGACCTGGTCGGAGACCTCCTCGCCCTCGACGGCGAACTCGCCGAACACCTCGTGCGGCCCGAGGACCTGCGCGCCCACGACACCGAACTGCTGCGCGCCCTGGAGAACACCAAGCTCACCAACGCCGACCTGCGCAAGGTGCCCGAGGCGGCCGCCGCGCGGCGCGAACTCGCCGACCTCGTGCTGCGCTACCGGGCCGCCAAACGCGAACGCGACCTGCTCGACTTCGGCGACCAGATCGCCCTGTCCGCCCGGCTCGCCGCGATCCCCGAGGTGGGCCGCGCCCTGCGCGACGAGTTCCGCGTGGTCCTCCTCGACGAGTACCAGGACACCTCGGTCGCCCAGCGCGTCCTGCTGGCCGGCCTCTTCGGCGACGGCACCGGCCACCCGGTGACCGCCGTCGGCGACCCCTGCCAGGCGATCTACGGCTGGCGCGGCGCCTCCGTCGCCAACCTCGACGACTTCCCCGAGCACTTCGCCCACGCCGACGGCCGCCCCGCCACCCGCCAGTCGCTCAGCGAGAACCGCCGCAGCGGCGGCCGCCTGCTGGACCTCGCCAACGGCCTGGCCGAACCCCTGCGCGCCCTGCACGCGGGCGTGGAGGCCCTCCGCCCGGCCCCCGGGGCCGAACGCGACGGCATCGTGCGCTGCGCCCTGCTGCGCACCCACGCCGAGGAGATCGACTGGATCGCCGACTCCGTCGCCCACCTCGTCCGCACCGGGAAGGCCCCCGGCGAGATCGCCGTGCTCTGCCGCACGGCGACCGACTTCGCGGAGATCCAGGGCGCGCTGGTCGCCCGGGACGTCCCCGTCGAGGTCGTCGGCCTGTCCGGGCTGCTGCACCTGCCCGAGATCGCCGATCTCGTCGCCGTCTGCGAGGTCCTCCAGGACCCCGGGGCCAACGCCTCCCTGGTACGGCTGCTGACCGGGCCGCGCTGGCGCATCGGCCCCCGCGACCTCGCCCTGCTGGGACGCCGCGCACGGCTGCTCGTCTCCCACGCGCGCGTGCAGGGCGAGGACGATCCCGACCGGCGGCTCGCCGAGGCCGTCGAGGGGGTCGACCCGTCCGAGGTGATCTCGCTCGCCGACGCCCTCGACACGTTCCTGGAGACACCGCTGGACGGCCGGGGGGACGACGACGGTCTGCCCTTCTCACCGGACGCGCGCGTGCGCTTCGCCCGCCTCGCCGCCGAACTGCGCGACCTGCGCCGCTCCTTGGCCGACCCCCTCATGGACGTCCTGCACCGCGTCCTCGCCGTCACCGGCCTGGAGGTCGAACTGTCGGCGTCCCCGCACGCCCTGGCCGCCCGCCGGCGGGAGACCCTGTCCAACTTCCTCGACGTCGCCGCCTCCTTCGCCGCCGGCGACAACGAGGCCACCCTGCTCGCCTTCCTCGGCTTCCTGCGCACCGCCGCCCAGTACGAGAAGGGCCTCGACAACGCGCTGCCCGGCGGCGAGAACACCGTCAAGGTGCTCACCGCGCACAAGTCCAAGGGCCTGGAGTGGGACGTCGTGGCCGTCCCCGGACTGGTCACGGGCACCTTCCCCAGCGGCCAGGGCCGCGAGAAGTGGACCGCCCAGGGCAAGGTGCTGCCGCACGCGCTGCGCGGCGACGCCGACACCCTGCCCGACGTCACCTCCTGGGACTCCCGGGGCATGAAGGCCTTCCACGAGGCGATGAAGGAGCACCAGTACACCGAGGAGCTCCGCCTCGGCTACGTCACCTTCACCCGCCCCCGCTCCCTCCTGCTCGGCTCCGGCCACTGGTGGGGACCGAGCCAGAAGAAGCCGCGCGGCCCCTCCGCGTTCCTCCAGGCCCTCCACGATCACTGCGCCGCCGGGTACGGCGAGATCGAGGTGTGGGCCGACGAGCCCGCCGAGGACGAGGAGAACCCCGCCCTGCACCGGGCCGCCGACGACCAACTGTGGCCCCTGCCCCTGGACGGCGCCGCCCTCGCCCGCCGCCGCGCGGCCGCCGAGACCGTCCTCGCCCACCTCGACCGCCTCGCCGCCCACCCCGACGACCACCCCACGGCCGTCCACGACCCCGACACGTACGACGACCCGGACTGGCCGCCCCCACCGGACGACGAGGACCCCTTCTCCGGGACGGACTTCTCCGGGACGGACTTCCCCGAGGGGGACGACCCCTTCCCGGCCGAGGATCCGGGCGACTGGCACTCCTGGACCACCGGCCGCCCCGCCATCCCGCACCAGGCGACGGCCCCGGAGCCCACCACGGGCCCCGGCGCACCGGAAGGCGCGCGCCCCCACCCCGCCGGGGCCGCGGCCGCCGATGCCCCGCGTCCGGGCCCCACGGGGGGGACGGGGCGGCCCGGCACCCCGCGGCCACGCCCCGCCGAGCAGACCCGGGCGCCCCGGCTCACCCCCGAGGAGGCCCGCACTGTCGCCTCCTGGGACCGCGACCTCGACGCCCTCGCCGGAGAGCTGCTGCGCGCCCGCGAGAGCGTCACCGACGTCCCGCTGCCCGCCTCGCTCACCGCCTCCGAGCTGCTGCGCCTGGCCGCCGACCCGGACGGCTTCGCGCAGGAGCTGGCCCGCCCCATGCCCCGCCCGCCGCAGCCCGCCGCGCGCCGCGGCACCCGCTTCCACGCCTGGGTCGAGGCCCGATTCGAGGAGCTCACCCTCCCCATGCTGGAGCCGGACGAGCTGCCCGGCAGCGCGGCCGAGATCGCCGACGAACGCGACCTCCAGGCCCTCAAGGACGCCTTCGAACGCACCGAGTACGCCCACCGCACCCCCCACCGCGTGGAGGCCCCCTTCCAGCTGTCGATCGCCGGACGCGTCGTCCGCGGCCGCATCGACGCCGTCTACAAGGAGGGCGACGGGGACGCGGCGACGTACGAGATCGTCGACTGGAAGACCAACCGCGCCCGTACCGCCGACCCGCTCCAGCTCGCCGTGTACCGGCTCGCCTGGGCCGAGCAGCAGGGCGTCCCCCCGGAGTCCGTCGGCGCCGCGTTCCTGTACGTACGCACCGGCGAGGTCGTACGCCCCGACGCCCTGCCCGACCGGGCCGCACTGGAGCGGCTGCTGCTCCAGGGACCGTCCGACGAGACGTCCGGTGACATACCGCACTCCGAGGACGTCGGCGCGGGCCGATAGGCTCGTGAGCATGAGCCAGCCCGTTGACAGTGCCGTCAGCGCCGTCCGTACGTACATCGCCCAGCACCGCGCCGCCTTCCTCGACGACCTCGCCGCATGGCTGCGCATCCCGTCCGTGTCGGCCCAGCCCGAGCACGCGCCCGACGTGCGCCGCAGCGCCGACTGGCTCGCCGCCAAGCTCAAGGAGACCGGCTTCCCGACCGCCGAGGTCTGGCAGACCCCGGGCGCCCCGGCCGTCTACGCCGAGTGGCCCTCCGCCGACCCCGACGCACCCACGGTGCTGGTCTACGGCCACCACGACGTGCAGCCGGCCGCCCGTGAGGACGGCTGGGACAGCGATCCCTTCGAGCCCGTCGTGCGGGGGAACCGCCTGTACGCGCGCGGAGCGGCCGACGACAAGGGCCAGGTGTTCTTCCACACACTCGGCGTCCGGGCCCACCTCGCCACCACCGGCCGCACCACCCCGGCCGTCCACCTGAAGCTCCTGATCGAGGGCGAGGAGGAGTCCGGGTCCCCGCACTTCCGGGCGCTCGTCGAGCAGCACGCCGACCGGCTCGCCGCCGACGCCGTGATCGTCTCCGACACCGGCATGTGGTCCGAGGACACCCCCACCGTGTGCACCGGCATGCGCGGCCTCGCCGAGTGCGAGATCCGGCTGTACGGCCCCGACCAGGACATCCACTCCGGCTCCTTCGGCGGCGCGGTCCCCAACCCGGCCACCGCCGCCGCCCGCCTGGTCGCCGCCCTGCACGACGAGCACGCGCGCGTGGCGATACCCGGCTTCTACGACGGCGTCGTCGAGCTCACCGAACGCGAACGCGAGCTCTTCGCCGAGCTGCCCTTCGACGAGCGGCAGTGGCTGCGCGCCGCCAAGTCCCACGGCACCCTGGGCGAGGCCGGATACAGCACCCTGGAACGCATCTGGGCCCGCCCCACCGCGGAGGTCAACGGCATCGGCGGCGGCTACCAGGGCCCGGGCAGCAAGACGATCATCCCGTCCTCCGCCATGGTGAAGCTGTCCTTCCGGCTGGTCGCCGGCCAGGATCCGGAGCACGTGCGGGAGGCCGTCCGCGCCTGGGTGCCCGGACAGCTGCCCGAGGGCGTCCGCTGTGAGATCTCCTTCAGCCCCGCCACGCGCCCGTGCCTGACACCGCTCGACCATCCGGCCCTGCAGTCCGTGGTCCGGGCGATGGGCCGCGCCTTCGAGACACCCGTCCGCTTCACCCGCGAGGGCGGCTCCGGCCCGGCCGCCGACCTGCAGGACGTCCTCGGCGCACCGGTGCTCTTCCTCGGCATCTCCGTCCCGTCCGACGGCTGGCACGCCCCCGACGAGAAGGTCGAGCTCGACCTGCTCCTCAAGGGCGTCGAGACCAGCGCGTACCTGTGGGGCGACCTCGCCGAGCACTGGCGGCACGCACCCTGACCACCGCACACCGTCCGGACCGGCCGCCCGCGCGGGGCACACTGGAAGGGGCCCGCCGCCGCCCGTCGCCGGACCCGGTCGGTCGCCTCCCGCCGTCCGTCCCGCCGAACCGCCCGCCGACCCAATCCGTTCCACCGGGGGAGTTGGAAGCACCCGTGACCACCTGGACCGACCACACCGCCGACCGACCCATCTCGCTCACCGCACCGAGCGGCATCGACCGCGCCGCCCACCACCGGCTCGACGAGGCATGGCTCGCGGCGGCGTGGAGCCACCCCTCGACCCGCTGCTTCGTGGTCTCCGGCGGCCAGGTCCTCATCGACGAGACGGCGGACGGGCGCACCGAGATCGTCATGACCCCGTCCTTCGAGGCCCCGCTCACCGAGGCGCACCGCTACTTCCTGGGCACCGACGAGGACGGCGTCAGCTACTTCGCCCTCCAGAAGGACTCCCTGCCCGGCCGCATGGACGAGTCCGCCCGCCCGGCGGGGCTGCGCGAGGCGGGCCTGCTCCTGTCGCCGCGGGACGCCGGTCTGATGGTGCACGCCGTCGCCCTCGAGAACTGGCAGCGACTGCACCGCTTCTGCTCCCGATGCGGCGAGCGCACCGTCATCGCCGCGGCCGGCCACATCCGCCGCTGCCCCGCCTGCGGCGCCGAGCACTACCCGCGCACCGACCCCGCCGTGATCATGGCCGTGGTCGACGAGCAGGACCGCATCCTGCTCGGCCGCCAGGTCCACTGGCCCGAGGGCCGCTTCTCGACCCTCGCCGGCTTCGTCGAGCCCGGCGAGTCCATCGAGCAGTCGGTGCGCCGCGAGGTCCACGAGGAGGTCGGCATCGACGTCGGCGAGGTCGAGTACGTCGCCAGCCAGCCCTGGCCGTTCCCGTCCAGCCTCATGCTGGGCTTCGTCGCCCGCGCCACCTCGACCGAGATCGACGTCGACGGCGACGAGATCCACGAGGCCCGCTGGTTCTCCCGCGACGAGCTCGGCGCCGCCTTCGAGGCGGGCGAGGTGCTCCCGCCCTACGGCATCTCGATCGCGGCCCGCCTGATCGAACGCTGGTACGGCAAGGACCTGCCGACCCGCACCGCCTTCTGACGGGACGCGCGGCGCTCCGAGGGGCCCGGCGCGAGCCGGGGCGCCGTCGCGCACCGGCTGGGCTGTCGGGCCGGGCGGGGCCGTGGCGCAGAGGTCGTCGCGCGCGGTCTCCGGAACCGCGAGGACGCCGGTTCGAATCCGGCCGGTTCCGCTCTCCCCGCGTACGCGTCGGCCCCCTCCGGTCGGGATCACCGGAGGGGGCCGACACGCGCGCGGGGCGTCAGACCGCGAGAGCCTGCTTCACCTGGGCAAGGCTCGGGTTCGTCATCACGACCTCGGCACCGCCGCCGGCGGGGACCACCCGAACCGTCGGAACCGTCTGGTTCCCGCCGTTCGCCTTCTCCACGAACGCCGCGGACTCCGGGTCCTGCTCGATGTTGATCTCGGTGTACGCGATGCCCTCGCGGTCCAGCTGGCTCTTCAGCCGACGGCAGTAGCCGCACCACGTGGTGCTGTACATCGTCACAGTGCCCAGCATGTCTTTCGCGCTCCTTCGGCGGCTCGGGAAGTCCTCGCACAGGGGAACGTACTTGAAAGCGCCACCATTCCCGCGAGGGGAGTCCTGCCGCATCAAGGGGTGTCCTGCCGCGTCAACCGTATTAATCGCATCAATACGACTGCGAGGCCCTGCCTGTGGACAACCGGCTCACCCGTCCCCGGCGACCTGGCAGCATGGCTGTGTGACAGCAGCAACGCACTCCACCCTCTTCCCGCAGGTACCGGACTCGGCCGACGCGGTGCTCGACGGGCTCGACCCCGAGCAGCGCGCGGTGGCCACCGCCCTGCACGGTCCGGTGTGCGTGCTGGCGGGCGCCGGCACCGGCAAGACCCGGGCGATCACCCACCGGATCGCCTACGGGGTGCGCGCCGGCGTCCTCCAGCCCTCCAGCGTGCTCGCCGTCACCTTCACCAACCGCGCCGCCGGGGAGATGCGCGGCCGGCTGCGCCAGCTCGGCGCCGTCGGCGTCCAGGCCCGTACCTTCCACTCGGCGGCGCTGCGCCAGCTCCAGTACTTCTGGCCGAAAGCGATCGGTGGCTCCATGCCCCGGCTCGTCGACCGCAAGATCCAGCTCGTCGCCGACGCGGCCGCCGCCTGCCGCATCCGGCTCGACCGGGGCGAGCTGCGGGACGTCACCGCCGAGATCGAGTGGTCGAAGGTCACCCAGACCGTCCCGGCCGACTACGCGGCGGCGGCCGTCAAGGCGGGCCGGGAGGCGCCCCGCGACCCCGCCGAGATCGCCCAGCTGTACTCCGCCTACGAGGACCTCAAGCGCGAGCGCGCCGTCATCGACTTCGAGGACGTGCTGCTGCTGACCGTCGCCGTCCTGCAGGACCGGCACGACGTCGCGGAGCAGGTCCGCGCCCAGTACCAGCACTTCGTGGTCGACGAGTACCAGGACGTCAGCCCGCTCCAGCAGCGACTGCTGGAGCTGTGGCTCGGCGACCGGGAGAACCTGTGCGTGGTCGGTGACGCCAGTCAGACCATCTACTCGTTCACGGGCGCAACCCCCGACCACCTGCTCGACTTCCGCATCCGCCATCCCGGAGCCACCGTCGTCAAGCTGGTCCGTGACTACCGCTCGACCCCCCAGGTCGTCCGTCTGGCCAACGGCCTGCTCGCACAGGCCACCGGCCGCGCCGCCGACCACCGGCTGGAACTCGTCTCCCAGCGTGCGGCGGGGCCCGAGCCGGTGTTCACCGAGTACACCGACGAGCCCGCGGAGGCCGAGGGGACGGCGCACCGCATCCGTGAGCTGATCGACTCCGGGGTCCCGGCGAGCGAGATCGCCGTCCTGTTCCGCACGAACTCCCAGTCCGAGACCTACGAGCAGGCCCTCGCCGACGCCGGGGTGCCCTACCAGCTGCGTGGCGCCGAGCGGTTCTTCGACCGCCCCGAGGTGCGCAAGGCGGGCATCGCCCTGCGGGGAGCGGCCCGCTTCGGCGGCAACGACGCCCTTCTCGACGACGCCCCCGACCTGCCCTCCCAGGTGCGCGCCGTGCTGTCGGGCGAGGGCTGGACACCGCAGCCGCCGGCCGGCTCGGGCGCGGTCCGGGAGCGCTGGGAGTCGCTCGCCGCCCTGGTGCACCTCGCCCGGGACTTCGCCGCCGCCAGGCCGGGCGCGACCCTCGCCGACCTCGTCGCCGAACTCGACGAGCGGGCCGGCGCCCAGCACGCCCCGACCGTGCAGGGCGTCACCCTCGCCTCGTTGCACTCGGCCAAGGGACTGGAGTGGGACGTCGTCTTCCTGGTCGGCGTCGCCGAGGGCATGATGCCGATCAGCTACGCAAAGACCGGCGAGCAGATCGAGGAGGAGCGCCGCCTCCTCTATGTCGGTGTCACCCGGGCCCGCGAGCGCCTCCACCTCTCCTGGGCGCTCTCCCGTTCCCCCGGCGGTCGGCCGAACCGCCGTCCCAGCCGCTTCCTCGACGGGCTGCGCCCCGGCTCGAGCACCGCTGCCGCCGGGCGCGGTGGCGTGGGCGGCGCGGGGGGCGTGGAGCGCGGTTCCTCCGGGGCGGTGTCCGCCTCGACCGCGCCGGGCGGGTGGCGCAGGCAGCGCAGCCCCGCTCGCTGCCGGGTCTGCGGACGCACGCTGACCGACGCGGGCGAGATGAAGCTGATGCGGTGCGAGGACTGTCCCTCCGACATGGACGAGGGCCTCTACGAGCGGCTCCGTGAATGGCGCGCCGGTCAGGCGCGGCGCAGCGGGCAGCCCGCCTTCTGCGTCTTCACCGACAAAACGCTGATGGCCATCGCCGAGACGGTTCCGGACGACGAGCACGAGCTCGCCCGCATCCCCGGGGTGGGGATGCGCAAGCTGGGCCGCTACGGGGCGGACGTTCTGGCTCTCTGCGCGGGCCGGGACATCGCCGGGGATCAAGAACAGGACTGATGCGAACTCGTCGAAAAAATAGTTTGCGCATGCCCCAGCGATCCCCATAGGTTCTTAGGCACGGGAACAGCGGCCTTCTCGGAGGCCCTGATTCCGTGTTGTACTTGCACATCCGCAGGATTGGCTCACCCCAGTCCCCGAAGCGCCGAGAGGAGGCGAGTCCAGTGATCAGCATCAACACCAGCTCCATCGTCAAAACGACCGATCGCTCGGCCGTCTCCCTGTGCATGCTCGGCGCCTCGAACCAGGGCACCGGTCTGTCCGGCATTCGTGCCGTCCTTCCGGCGTCCTCCGTCGCTCCCTCGGCCCTTGCCGTCCGTGAGCGCGATGAGCGACCGACCAAGGCACTGGAAGCGGTAGTGGCACAGGCGCAGGCCTATGCCTTTGCGGCGGCCGGTGCCGGATTCCGGGAGCAGACGACGCAGCACCACCTGATGTGGGCCTTCCGTGGGCCAGAACCCTGGAGTGATCCAGCCTGATTCGATCAGGCCGGCGCCTTCAGGGCCGCGGAACCCCATCCGGGATCCGCGGCCCTTCTGTTTGTCCATGAACGTGGACGACGACACGAAGGCGCCTCGGGACAAGAAAAGAACCCGGTACCAGCCGCCACCCCGGCCAACCGGCCGGAAACGACCAGACGAGGAAGACGAACCGTGCAACTCGAAGCGCACGTCCCGTCCGTACCGCCTTCCGACACGATCCCCAAGCCCGGCTCCACGGAGGACCCGACCTTGACTCCGCTCACCGCGCTCACCGCGCTCGACGACGCCATCGAGAACCTCGGCGTACCCGTCCCCTGCCGTTCGTACGACCCGGAGGTCTTCTTCGCCGAGTCGCCGGCGGACGTCGAGTACGCCAAGTCCCTCTGCCGCACCTGCCCGCTGATCGAGGCCTGCCTCGCCGGCGCCAAGGAGCGGCGTGAGCCCTGGGGCGTCTGGGGTGGCGAGCTGTTCGTCCAGGGAGTCGTCGTCGCCCGGAAGCGGCCGCGTGGTCGCCCGCGCAAGAACCCGGTCACGGCATGAACGCCCCGGGAACGATCGACCGCCCCCTCACGCACGACCCCCAGAAGCAGGCCCCGATGATGCCGTCCACCCACGAGCCCGCAGGCTCCGCGACCGAAGACTTCACCACCAGCGGTGCGAACGACTCGCGCCAGAACAGGACCCGAGAGATGCAACTCATCCCAGAAGCCATGGCCCGTGCGCATATGCACGAGCGACTGCGGGAGGCGCAGCGGGAGCGCCAGGCCATGGGCCTGGTGACCGCTCGCCGGATGCAGCGCCGGGCCGAGCGCGCCTCCCGGCGCGCCCGCCGCGCGCTCGCCATGGCGGTCATGCAGTGACCGATCCCACCTGAAGCGGTGCCCCCGGCCCCGGGGGCGAGCTCTCCCGCGGGGGCCGGTCCGTGCGAACGGACCGGCCCCCGCGGTGCGTTGCCGGGGGCGGGTCACCGGGCGCGGCGTTATCGTCGGCGGGTGACGAGTCAACCGGACGGCGACGGCAACGGCGACGCCGGCACCGCGGAGCCGGAGGCCCTGGTGTGCGCCCGCTGCGGCGCGCGCGCCGAGGGCCCGCGGCCGACCTGGACCCTCTCCGTGGAGAACGGCGTCCGCCGGCACTACTGCGAGACGTGCTCCCGGGACAATCTGCGCGCGATCGAGGGCCGTCTGGACGCGCAGTGGTGGTAGCGGCGACCGAGAGCGGCGCGTGTCATGCCCGGGCCGCCGGTTCCTCCGCCACCGGTTCCTCCGGGAGGAAGCCCGGCAGCCACTCCTCGAGTTCGTCCCGCAGCCGTACCGTCGCGCCCAGCTGGCACAGCACACCGATGGTGCTCAGGGTCACCCGGTGGATCAGCAGATACGCGGGGGGCAGGTTGAGCTGCTTGCCCAACTGGTAGGCGGGCGAGCGGATGTCGGCGATACGGGCCGCCTGGCTGCGCATCCAGCCGCGGGTGAAGGTGAACTCGTCGACCTGGGCCGGTTCGATGATCGGCAGCAGGTAGTCGAGGACCGCACCGGGGTCCAGCTCTACGGTCTCCTTGACGAAGCCCTCCGCGCACAGCATCTCGTAGACGGCCTCGGCCTCGCCGTCCAGGGTCATCCGCAGGGCCTCGCCGATGGGCGAGGGCAGTCCGCCCGGGAGCCGGTCGACCGTGCCGAAGTCCAGTACGCCGAGGCGCCAGTCGTCCTCGCCGGCCGGACCGCCGGGAAGCAGACGGAAGTTGCCGGGGTGCGGGTCGGCGTGCAGCAGACCGGTGCGGGCGGGCCCGGAGAACAGGAAACGGGCCAGGAGCTGGCCGGCCCGGTCGCGCTGGTGCTCGGTGCCGTCCGAGATGATCTCCGCGAGCGGTATGCCGTCCATCCATTCGGTGACCAGCACCTGCTCGCACTGGTGGACCACGTCCGGCACGACGACGTCGGGGTCGTCCGCGAACTCCTCGGCGTGAGACCGCTGGGCCTGGGCCTCCAGGCCGTAGTCCAGTTCCTCCGAGACGCGGTCCTTGAGCTCGGCGATCAGCGGTTTGACGTCCATGCCGGGGATCAGCGGGCCCAGCAGCCGGGCGAAGCGGCTCAGCTGGTTCAGGTCGGACAGCAGGGCCTCGCCGGCGCCGGGGTACTGCACCTTGACCGCCACCTCGCGGCCGTCGTGCCACACGCCCCGGTGCACCTGACCGATCGAGGCCGCCGCGGACGGCTTGTCCTCGAACTCCAGGAACAGCTCCTGCCAGTCTTCGCCGAGCCGCTCCCGGAGCACCGCGTGAACGGTACGGGTCGGCATGGGCGGTGCCGCCTCCTGCAACTTGGTCAGGGCCGCGCGGTACGGGCCGGCGACCTCCTCCGGCAGGGCGGACTCGAAGACCGACAGGGCCTGGCCGAACTTCATCGCGCCGCCCTTGAGCTCGCCGAGCACCTTGAAGAGCTGATCGGCGGTGCGCTGCTGCAGCTCACGGCCGACGATCTCCGCGGACTCGCCCACGATCCGCTTGCCGAGTCCCCAGGTGGCCCGTCCGGCGAAGCCGAGCGGGAGCGCGGCCAGCTTGGCGGTCCGGGTGACCGCCTTCCGGGGAAGATCAGACATGCGCCCTCCAAGTCCCTGCCGGCCGCTTCGCGTCCGTCATACGGCACGACTCCTCCGACGGTTCGTGCACGGCCATTGTCTCGTGCGACCGCCCGTCCTCGGAGGTGTGTTCTCCCTTACTGTTCTCCGCCGCTCCGCACGGGCACGCGGGGTGTGCCCGGACCGGCCGGGCCCGCCAGTGCAGACCGGGGACGGAGACCTCCCAGCGGGCGTCCGCGCTGGACGGTACCCCGCCGTCCAGGAAGGCGAGCGCGTGGGCGGCCGCCAGCGAGGCCACCGTCGTGGCGAGCGTCAGGTCACATGCTCCCACTCGGCGCTGCCGTCCGGAACGCCACTGGGCGACCAGTCGCGGCCAGGTCGGATCCCGGTCGGTGCGGTCCTCCTGAAGACAGCCCGCGCAGCCCGTCTCGCCGGGCAGGACGAGCGGACCGACCACACCGGTTCCCTCCACGACACCCGCGTAGAGGTGGGGAGTGCCCGAGGACAGCAGGGGCTCGGCGGCCGACGGGTCGGGCGCGTGCACGGCGACGTCGTCCCGTGGGGCGAGGACGACCAGGGAGAAGCCGGAGGAGTCCTCCTCGAGCCGTGACCGGGCGGTCCGGCGCGGCGGCCGGCCCGGTGCGGCCCGGCGCGCGACACGGCGGGCCGTCTCGTCCCTGCGGTCGCCGACGGCCTCGGCGGGCAGTCCGCCCGGCGCGACGTCCCACGGCTCGACCCGCCCGACGTCGCGCACGTCGACCTCCCCCACTCCGGCCCCCGACAGCAGCGCCGCCAGTACCGCGCCGACCCGGCCAGCACCCCTCACCTGCACCCGCGTGCTGCCGCGCGCCGCCAGCCGCCCGAGCGCGTCGCCCGGTCCCGAGGTGGTCAGGGTCAGCGAGGCCAGGTCCGGGCGCAGCCGGTCGAGGACCTCCCGTTTCCCGCGCAGGGCGTCGGCGTCCGGTCCGCCGCCCCGGGAGTCGTCCAGGAGCCCGGCCCGCGACAGCCGTCGCACGAGCCGGTCGACGTGACCGTCGGGCAGATCCATCCGCCGCGCCTCCTCACGCAGGAGCTCGAGGCCGCGGGTGCCGTCGAGCAGGTCGAGGAAGCTGCCGGTGGCCGTGTCCACCGGCCCCAGCGTCAAGGCGTGGGCCGGCGTCATCCCGAACTGCACGGTGCAAAGATCGCGCCACCCGCGCCTGAGCGCCGGCTTGATCATCGGATGCATGACAGGTCCCCCGTACGTCCTGGATCGTCCCCGTACTGCGGCCGAGACGACTCGCGGCTCGGTCGACGAGTGCCAGCATGCCCGCACGGGCCGATCGCCGCCGAGAGTTGTCCACAGGCGAGAAGATTCATCGTATAAATCCGGCGCACGGTGGGAGGATCATCGTCGAACCGTTCCGGAGCCGGGACTTCCCCGGGTGCAGCGGGTACCGTCGGGGCGTGCCCGCCGACCCACTGCACCGCGCCGGAATGTCACAGCGCAGCACGACGAGCCAGCCGACGAACGGCTCACGGGCGAGCGCGATCGAGGTCCGCAGGAGCGCCCGCCGCCGCAGAACGGTCTCCGCGTACCGCGAGGGCGATCGCACCGTCGTGCTCATCCCCGCCCGGATGTCCGAGGCGGAGGAGCAGCGCTGGGTGAGCGTCATGCTCGACAAGCTGGCCGCCCAGGAGAGCAGGCGGGCGCTCGGCGACACCGAGCTGGCCGAGCGCGCCCGGCGCCTGTCCGCCCAGTACTTCGACGGCCGGGCCCGCCCCGTATCGGTGCGCTGGGTGACCAACCAGAACACGCGCTGGGGCTCGTGCACCCCGGCCGAGGGCAGCATCCGCCTGTCGCACCGGTTGCAGGGCATGCCCGAGTACGTCGTCGACTACGTCCTGTGCCACGAACTGGCGCATCTGCTGGTGCCCGGGCACGGGCCCCGCTTCTGGCGACTGCTGGAGGCGTACCCGAAGACCGAGCGGGCCAGGGGCTACCTCGAAGGAGTGGCCGCGGCCGGTCGGCTGCCCCACGTGCCGACCGCCCGCGGCGAGTGAGCCCCGCCCGGGACGACCGCGCCGCAGGGCCGCGCGCGTTGTGTACCGGGTCTGTACCGACTGCCCGCACCGACTTCTTCCGGTGTCGGAGTTTGCCGTTAGCCTGGCGCGACGCACTCACATTCGGGATGGGGGACGGTCGTACGCATGGCCAGGGAATTCCAACGCGGCCACAAGGCCAGGATCAGTGACCTCACGGCGGGCACGGATCTGTACGTAGGCGTGCAGATCTCCGGGCCCGGGCTGACCTTCGACATCAGCTGCTTCGGTCTGGACGCCGACGAACGGCTCTCGGACGACCGGTACTTCATCTTCTACAACCAGCCGAAGTCCCCCGAGGAGTCCGTCCAGCTCCTGGGCGCGCAGGCGGGCGACACGGAGTCCTTCCGCGTGACGCTGGACCGGATCCCGCAGCAGATCAGGAAGCTGTCCTTCACGGCGACCCTCGACGGCGCCGGTCAGATGTCACAGATCGGTCCCGGATACATCCGCATCGTCGCGGGCGGCGAGGAGGTGGCCCGGTACCCCTTCAACGGCTCGGAGTTCTCCACCGAGCGGGCCGTGATGCTGGGCGACTTCTACTTCAAGGACGTGTGGCGGTTCGCCGCCGTCGGACAGGGCTTCGACGGCGGGCTCGACGCGCTGCTGAGGAACTTCGGCGGCGAGGTGGCCGAGGACGAGCCGGCCGCCCCGCAGCAGCCGCAGGCGGCCGCGCCCGGTTTCGCACCGCCCGCCCAGGCCGCCGCGCCGCCCGCGTTCGGGGTGCCCGCCGGCGGTCCCGCACCCGCCCCGGCCCCGGCCCCCGCGCCCGCCCCCACGCCGGCCGCTCCCGCCCCCCAGCCCGTCGCGCAGGGCTTCGCGCCCCCGCCGGGCGCCACCCCGCCGCCGGCCCCCGCGCCCCCGGCGCCGCCGGTGCACACCGCGCCGACCATCGTCGCGCCCATGCACACCCCGCCCGGCGGCTCCCCGGTGCCGCCCCCGGCCCCGGCCCCCGCGCCCTACGGCCAGCCGGGTCAGCAGCCGCCGTACGGGCCCGGTCCGGGGCAGACCGCCCCGCCGCCCCCGGGCTACGCCGCACAGCCGCAGGCGCCCCAGGCCCCCGCGCCCCCGCCCGGCTACGGTCAGCCGACACCCCCTCCGGGCTACGGTCAGCCGACGCCGCCCCCCGGGTACGGACAGCAGCAGCCGCCCGGACAGATGCCCGGCCAGCCGGCGCCGTACGGGGCACCCCAGGGCGCCCCCCAGGGAGCCGCCCCGCAGGGCCCGGGCGTGCTCGGAGCGCTCCAGCAGTTCAAGGAGACGCCCACCGGGCAGCGCTGGACGCAGCAGAACAAGAAGCTCGTCCGCGTCGACCTCGGCGTCGGCGAGCAGCCCGTCCTGGCCCGGCAGGGCAGCATGGTGCTCTACCAGGGCAAGGTCGACTTCAGCTACAAGGGCGCCGGCTTCACCGGTCGCATCGTGGGCAACGCCACCGGCCAGGAGATGCAGCTGATGCGCTGCACCGGCAAGGGCCAGGTGTTCTTCGCCGAGAACTCCACGATGCTGCACCCGATCGAGCTCCAGGGCGACGCCGTGTGCGTCTCCGCCGAGAACGTCCTCGCCTTCGACGAGAGCCTGCAGTACGAGGTCCGCCGCATCGAGGGACACGGCATCCCCGGCGGCGCGCTGTTCACGATGCAGTTCCAGGGGACCGGCACCGTCGTCGTGAAGACCCACGGCGTGCCCGTGGTGCTGCCGGTGACGCCCACCACGTTCGCCGACTGCAACGCCGTGGTCGCCTGGTCGGCCGCCTCCCAGGTGGTCGTCTCCAGCCAGGTGCGGATGCGCCGCAACTCCTATCCCGGCGACACGGGGGAGAGCGTCAACCTCCAGTTCCGGGGCGCGCCCGGCAACTTCATCGTCGTCCAGCCGTACGAGATCTAAGGGGAGCCCGTCATGAACCAGCCACTCGCGGGCTTCGCCCCCGCCCCCGTCACCGCCCGCATGGAGAACCACGGCAACCACATGCTGAAGGTCGCCATGCAGACCGGGAACGACCTCCTCGCGCGCGTGGGGTCCATGGTCGCCTACGAGGGGTTCGTCCAGTACGAGCCCAACCCGCCGGCCGTCCGCCAGATCGCCAAGGACTGGCTGACCGGCGAGGGCGCCCCCCTGATGAAGTGCTCCGGCGACGGCCTGCTCTACCTCGCCGACTACGGCGCCAACGTCGTCGTGATCAACCTCAACGGCGACGGCATCTCCGTCAACGCCACCAACCTGCTCGCCTTCGACGCGCACCTGACGTGGGGCGTGGAGCGGGTCAAGGGCCTGGCGAAGTTCGCCGGACAGGGCCTGTGGAACACCAGGATCTCCGGGCAGGGCTGGGTCGCGCTGACCTCCCGCGGCAAGCCGATCGTCGTCGACTGCGGCGGTGGCGACGACGAGACCTACGTCGACCCGGACGCCCTCGTCGCCTGGTCCCCGAACCTCAAGGTGAAGGGCAAGCGCAGCTTCCGGGCCCAGTCGCTGATCGGCCGCGGCAGCGGGGAGGCCTACCAGATGGCCTTCTCCGGCCAGGGCATCGTCGTCGTCCAGCCCAGTGAGGACAGCACCGACCGTCTCCGGGTCCGGGGCTGAGGGGGAGCAACCACACCATGCAGAGCCCGCTTTTCGCGTACAACGACCAGCAGACCCAGGAGCGCTGGAGCCTGCAGAACAAGCAGATGCTCCGCGTCGCCCTGGAGGGCCACGACGACATCCTGGCCCGCAAGGGCACCATGGTCGCCTACCAGGGCCTCGTCGAGTTCGACGCCGAGTTCCAGAGCAACGGCCAGTCACGCGAGCGTGCGCGGACCGGCGAGGGGCTCGACCTCATGCGCTGTCACGGACAGGGCACGGTCTACCTCGCCAACCTCGCCCAGCACATCCACGTCATGGAGGTGGACCAGGACGGGCTGACGGTCGACAGCAGCTACGTGCTGGCGATGGACTCCTCGCTGCACCACGAGGTCATCGCCGTCGACAGCCTGTACGGCATCTCCGGCTCCGGGAAGTACCAGCTCAACATCACCGGCCGCGGCAAGGTCGCCCTGATGACCTCGGGGATGCCCCTGCTGATGCAGGTGACGCCGGACAAGTACGTCAACTGCGACGCCGACGCGATCGTCGCCTGGTCCACCGCGCTGCGCGTGCAGATGCAGGCCCAGACGCACTCCTCCGGGGTGTGGCGCCGCCGCGGCAACACCGGTGAGGGCTGGGAGCTCAGCTTCATGGGCAGCGGCTTCGCGCTCGTCCAGCCCAGCGAGCTGCTGCCGCCGCAGAACGCCCAGATCGGTTCGGGCCTCGCCGCGCAGTACGGCATGGGACAGCAGGGCGCCCGCGGTCAGAACCAGGGCAACGTCTGGAACTGACCGGTCGGGGACCACAGGGGTGAGGGGCGACCGCCCGGCGGTCGCCCCTCACCCCTGTGGTCACACGCCCAGTCTCGTCCGGGTCGCTTCCGCCAAACGGGTGACCGACTCGTCGGCCACGTCCGCGACCTCGTCGTACGGGAACCAGCGCAGGTCGAGGGACTCGTCGCTGATCGCCTCGACCGCTCCGGCCGGAGCCAGCGCCGCGTACTGGACGTCCAGGTGCCAGGCGCAGGGGGTGTGATGACGGTCCAGACGCACGGGGCCGCCGGGCACCAGGGTCAGTCCCGGGATGCCCGACTCCTCGGTCGCCTCGCGCAGGGCCGCCGCCCGGAGGGAGACGTCACCCGGCTCGCAGTGCCCGCCCATCTGCAGCCACATCCGCAGCTTCCGGTGCAGCGTCAGGAGCACACGGCCCCGCTCGGGATCGATCACCAGGGCGCTCGCCGTGATGTGCCCGTCCGCGCAGGCCTTCCACATGCCGTCCGGATGGGCCGCGAGGTGGTCCAGGTACACCTGGCGCAGCTCGGGCTGGTCCTCGTACCCCTTGAGCACGAGGACCGCGTCGTCGTACAGGCTCACTCGGTGTCGTCACCCTTGTGCTCGTCGCTCCCGCCCTCGCCGTCGTCCCTCTTCCTGAGGTCGGGCTTGCCGGCCGCCTCGCCGAGCATCTTGTCCAGCTCGGAGAAGTCGATCTGCTCGCGGTGCACGAAACCGTCCGGGTCGTCCAGGTCGGTGGCCGTCGGCAGCATGTCCGGGTGGGCCCACAGGGCGTCCCGGCCGTCGACACCGCGCGCGTCGGTGAGCGAGGCCCACAGGCGCGAGGCGTCGCGCAGCCGGCGCGGGCGCAGCTCCAGGCCGATCAGCGTGGCGAACGTCTGTTCCGCCGGGCCGCCCGAGGCACGGCGGCGGCGCAGCGTCTCGCGCAGCGCGTCGGCCGACGACAGCCGGGGCTTCGCCGCCGCGTGCACCACCGCGTCCACCCAGCCCTCGACGAGCGCCAGCGCCGTCTCCAGGCGGGCCAGGGCGGCCTTCTGCTCCGGCGTGTCCTCCGGCTGGAACATGCCCTGCTGGAGGGCCTCCTGCAGCTGCTCGGGGTTCTGCGGGTCGAACTGGCCGACCACGTCCTCCAGCTTGGCCGTGTCGACCTTGATGCCGCGCGCGTAGCCGTCGACCGCGCCGAACAGGTGCGAGCGCAGCCACGGGACGTGCGCGAACAGGCGCTGGTGGGCGGCCTCGCGCAGGGCGAGGTACAGCCGCACCTCGTCCCGGGAGACGCCCAGGTCCTTGCCGAACGTCTCGATGTTCAGCGGGAGCAGCGCCGCCCGGCCGGCCGGCCCGAGGGGCAGGCCGATGTCGGACGAGCCGACGACCTCCCCGGCCAGCACGCCGACGGCCTGCCCGATCTGCGTGCCGAACATGGCGCCGCCCATGGAGCGCATCATGCCGATCAGCGGGCCGGCCATGGCCTGCATCTCCTCGGGCAGGACGTCGCCCATGGCGTTCCCGACGCGCTCGGCGACCGGGTCGACCAGCTCCTGCCAGGCCGGGAGGGTCGCCTCGACCCACTCCGCGCGGCTCCAGGCCACGGCGGAGTGCGCGCCCGACGGCAGGGAGGTGGCGTCGTCCAGCCACAGGTCGGCCAGGCGGACGGCGTCCTCGACGGCCTTGCGGTCGGCGGGGCCCACGCTCGCGTCCTTCGAGCCGCCCGCGGTGCCCTGCGCGACGGTCTGGCGTGCGATCTGCTTGGCCATGTCCCAGTTCACCGGGCCGCCCTCGTAGGAGAGCATCTGGCCGAGCTGCTGGAACGCGGCGCCCAGGTCGGTGGGGTTCAGGGACCCGAACATCGCGGCGAACGGATTGTCCGCGCCCGGGCCGCCAAAGCCTCCGGCTCCGGGCATGCCGAAACCGAACGGGTTGGCCGGGCCCTGACCACCGCCGCTCTGCGGGTCCTTCTTCTTGCCCTCGTCGCCGTCGTCCGGCTCCTCCGGCGGAAGGCCGAATCCGAATGGGGTGTCACTCACGGGATTCCTCGGCTGGTAGGGCCGCCGGTTCTTTCCGGCGGCACGGCTGCCCGACAACACCACCCAGCGTAGACACCTGAGACGGTTCGGGCCTCGGTGCTTCGCCGACCGAAGGCCTGCGGCAGGATGGATGCCACCTGGTACGTACGCGTCACTTGCGCCCGTACAGAAGACAACCGCTGGAGACGCCCGGTGAGTTCCCCAGATCCGCAGGTTCGCGCAGCGCGAAACAAGTCAAGCAGTCCCGCGGCGCGCGGGCCCGTCGTCGCGGTCACCGGTGCCGCGTCCGGCGTCGGTGCGCTGCTCACCGGGCGGCTCGCCGCCTCGGACGAGATCAAGCAGGTCGTCGCCATCGACGAGCGGCGCGGTGAGTGCGCCGAGGCCCAGTGGCACATCCTGGACGTACGGGATCCGGCGATCGCGGAGAAGCTGCGCGGGGCCGACGTGGTGGTGCACCTGGCGCTCGACCTCGACCTGGAGACCGACGCCGCCGCCCGTACGGCCTACAACGTACGCGGCACGCAGACCGTCCTGACGGCCGCCGCGGCCGCCGGGGTGCACCGGGTGGTGCTGTGCACCTCGACGATGGTCTACGGGGCGCTGCCCGACAACGAGCTGCCGCTGTCCGAGGACGCGGAGCTTCGGGCCACGGCGGAGGCCACGGGTGTCGGCGACCTCCTGGAGGTCGAGCGGCTCGCGCGCCGGGCGCCGCGGGCGCACCCCGGGCTCAACGTCACCGTCGTCCGCCCCGCGGTCCTGGTGGGAGGCACCGACACCGCGCTGACCAGGTACTTCGAGTCGCCTCGGCTGCTCGTGGTGGCCGGGTCGCGGCCCGCGTGGCAGTTCTGCCACGTCGACGACCTGTGCAGCGCCCTGGAGTACGCCGTGCTGGAGAAGGTCGACGGTGAGCTGGCCGTCGGCTGCGACGGGTGGCTGGAGCAGGAGGAGGTCGAGGAGCTTAGCGGGATCCGCCGGATGGAGCTGCCGTCGGCGGTGGCGCTGGGCGCCGCGGCCCGGCTGCACCGGATCGGGCTCACCCCGTCCCCGGCCGGGGACCTGGCGTACACGATGTACCCCTGGGTGGTGAGCGGGAGCCGGCTGCACGACGCCGGGTGGCGGCCCGCGTACACCAACGAGGAGGTGCTCGCGGAGCTGCTGGAGGAGGTCTCCGGCAGGCACACGGTCGCCGGGCGGCGGCTGGGGCGCAAGGACGCGACGGCGGCGGGCGCCGCGGGTGCGACGGTGGCCCTGCTGGGCGCGGCGGCGGTGGTGCGGCGGGCGCGGAAGGCCCGGCGGCGGATCTGACCGCCGGGGGCCGGGCCGCGTGGTCGTGTCTCCTGTAGGAGGCTCCGAACCGGCACGCGCGCGTACTGGGCGATGGCTCTGTTCCGCGTCGTCACCGCGGTGCGGCACGATGGGGGCATGGCATCCACGCACGATCACCCGGGTGAGCAGGCCGCACAGGACCCGATCAAGCTGATCGCGATCCGCGACACACCGCTGTCGGTGGACGAGATCCTCCGCGCGGTCGGGGACGACGCGGCCGGCGGGACGGCGCTGTTCGTGGGGACCGTGCGCAACCACGACGGGGGCGCCGACGTCGACGCGCTCGGCTATTCGTGCCACCCCAGCGCCGAGGACGAGATGCGGCGGATCGCCGAGAAGGTAGCCGCCGAGTACCCCGTACGGGCGCTCGCCGCCGTCCACCGCGTGGGGGACCTCCGGGTCGGCGACTTCGCCGTGGTCGTCGGCGTGTCGTGCCCGCACCGGGGCGAGGCCTTCGAGGCCTGCCGGAAGCTGATCGACGACCTCAAGCACGAGGTGCCCATCTGGAAGCACCAGAGCTTCTCGGACGGGACCGAGGAATGGGTCGGCGCGTAGCGCCGTCGTTGAGGGGTGGCGGTCGGGTGACGGGAGGGCGGGTCGGCGCGTAGCGCCGTCGTTGAGGGGTGGCGGTCGGGTGACGGGATTCCGGTTGCGTAACCGCACCCCTGGCGTGAGCGTTGTCACTGCGAATGGTTAATCTGCTGATCAGTCAGTTGCGGACGCTCATGGGGTTGGGAGGTCGGCATGGCGGCGCTTGCCTGGTTGCTGATTCCGCTTGTGGCCGCGATAGGTGCGGGACTGTGGGGAAGCTGGGCCAACCGGACCCGCAAGGTGCGGAGCGACGGACCCGAACTCATCGGTTACGCCCGCTTCCGCGAGGCCATGGAAAGGCCGCAGCCGAACCGCTGACGGCCGGAGAACAGCAGGTCACGGCATACGGCGTGCGCAGGGCCGCCCGTCCGGGCGGCCCTGACGGTGCGCTGACAGGCACGTCCCGTACTGTCGAGGCATGCCACGCCGCACCGCGACGATGCTCGCCTCCACCCTGATGCTGATCGCGCTCCTGTGCGCGGGAGTGTTCATCCCCGTGCCGTATGCGGAGATGTCCCCGGGGCCGACGGTGAACACGCTGGGTGAGCACGACGGCGAGCCGGTGCTGCAGATCTCCGGGCGCAAGACCTACCCGACGGACGGTCACCTCAACATGACCACGGTGCGGGTCACCAGCGCCGACTACCGGATGAACCTCGTCGAGGCCGTCTACGGATGGCTCGCGCACGACAACAAGGTCGTGCCGCACGAGACCCTCTACCCCGACGGCAAGACGGAGGAGGAGTCCACCCAGGAGAACGCCGAGGAGTTCAGCCAGTCCCAGGAGAGCGCCAAGGTCGCGGCCCTGAAGGAACTCGACGTCCCGGTGAAGTCCTGGGTGATCGTCTCGTCGGTCGTCAAGGACTCCCCGTCCGAGGGCAAGCTGCACGCGGGTGACGTGATCAAGGCCGTGGACGGCGAGACGGTGAAGGAGCCGGCCGACGTCGCCGAGCTGGTGACCGAGCACAAGCCGGGCGAGGACGTCGTCTTCACGATCGTGCCCGCCAAGGAGCAGGCCGCCGCCGAGAAGGAGAACCGGACGGCGACGAGGACCGAGAAGGTCACGATCACCACCACGACCTCCGACGACGGCGGTGAGGAGCGGGCCGTCGTCGGGATCTCCGCCGGGACCGACCACACCTTCCCGTTCACCATTGACATCAGGCTCGCCGACGTCGGCGGGCCGAGCGCGGGCCTGATGTTCGCGCTCGGCATCTACGACAAGCTCACCCCGGGCAGCCTGACCGGCGGCGCGTTCGTCGCCGGCACCGGCACGATCGACGACGACGGCAAGGTCGGGCCGATCGGCGGGATCGAGATGAAGACGGTCGGCGCGCGCGGCAAGGGCGCCCAGTACTTCCTCACGCCCGCCGACAACTGCGCGGCGGCCGCCAGGGACACCCCCGAGGGCCTCACCCTCGTGAAGGTGGACACCATCGACGACGCCCTGGGCGCCCTGGCGGACATCCGCTCCGGCGACACCGCCGACCTGCCGAGGTGCGCGGCGTCCTGACCGGCCCGGCGACCGGGACGGCTACTCCTCGAACGTCGCCGCCAGGGCCTCGGCCAGGCCCGGCACCAGTGAGGAACCGGTGAGGACCTCGGTGGGGGAGTCCTTCTCGCGCAGCCGGAGCGCCGACTCGCGGGCGCCGTCCCGCAGCACCGCGACCGTCATGCGGACCTCCTGGCGCTCCGGGTGGGCGGCCACCCACTTCGTCAGCGCGGCCTCGTCCAGGTCCTCCGGGACCTGGGCCTCCGCGGACGGCGGCAGCATCAGCCGCTCCACGGTCAGGGCGCAGCCGGTCACCGCGTCGGGCCAGGCGATGGTGCCCAGGAACTCGTCCAGCGGCTTGCCCGTTGGAATCTCGTCCTGCTCGATCGGGGTGAGAGCGGTCGTCTCCTGCTCGTCGCCCAGACCGAGCCGGTCCGCGAGAGAGGGCTGTTCGGCCCGCAGCCGGGCGGTGTCTACGAGGGCGAAGAGACGGGCGGGCTGGTCCCAGCCGAGGCCGGAGACGTACTCGTCGATCTCGAGCACGGCCCGGGTGAGCGGGCTCGCCGCCATGGGTGTGTTGGACATGGTCACAATCCTCTCTCGTTCCTGGCCGGAATCGGGAACCGAGTAAAGGGTGAGTAAGTTGCATAGGTGTGGGCCCGCGATCAGGGGGGCCGCACCCGGCCCCCGGAAAACGCGGGCCTGACGAATCGACAGCGAACTTCGAGGTGCCTACCTTGGCTTTCCAGATGCCGGACCGCGGCGGAGGCCCGACAGGGCCACGGATCAGAGTGGGCCGCCCGTCCCGGCGGGTCCGGACCCTGCTCATGACACTGGGCGTCCTGGCCGTCCTCGGCATGGTGTTCACCATGTTCGCGGGGTTCTGGACCGACTGGCTGTGGTACCGCTCGGTCAACTACTCGTCGGTGTTCACGACGACCCTGTGGACCAAGATCGGGCTCTTCTTCGTCTTCGGTCTGCTGATGGCCCTCGCGGTCGGTTTCAACATCTGGCTGGCACACCGGATGCGGCCGCCGCTGAGCGCCATGTCGATGGAGCAGCAGAACCTCGACCGGTACCGGATGGGCATCGCCCCGTACAAGAAGTGGCTGCTGCTCGGCATCACCGCGCTGGTGGGCCTGATCGCCGGCGCCTCGGCGTCGGGCCAGTGGCGGACCTGGCTGATGTGGGTCAACGGCGTGTCCTTCGGGGAGAAGGACCCGCAGTTCAAGCTCGACGTCTCCTTCTACGCCTTCGACCTGCCCTGGTACCGGTTCCTGCTGGGCTTCGGCTTCGCCGCCACGATCCTGGCGCTGATCGCCGCCGCGCTCACCCACTACCTGTACGGCGGGCTGCGCATCACCAGCCCGGGCGCGCGCGCCACGGCCGCGGCCACCGGGCACCTGTCGGTGATCCTCGGCGTCTTCGTCGCGCTGAAGGCGGTCGCGTACTGGCTCGACCGGTACGGGCTCGCGGTCAAGTCCAGCGACTTCAAGGCCACCGACAGCTGGACGGGCCTCAGGTACGTCGACGCCAACGCCTACCTCCCGGCCAAGACGATCCTCTTCTGCATCGCCGTGATCTGCGCGCTGCTGTTCTTCGCCACCCTGTGGCGGCGCACCTGGCAGCTGCCCGTGATCGGCTTCGGCCTGATGGTGCTGTCGGCGATCCTCATCGGCGGTCTGTACCCGGCGATCGTGCAGAAGTTCCAGGTCCAGCCGAACGAGCAGGCCAAGGAGGCGCCGTACGTCGAGAAGAACCTCAAGGCCACGCGTGAGGCCTACGGCATCGACGACTCGAAGGTCACCGACTACCCGGGCACCGGCCAGACCGAGGACAAGACCCAGCTGCGGGACGACGTCACCGACACGGCGAGCATCCGGATCATGGACCCGAACATCGTCTCGCCGACGTTCCAGCAGCTCCAGCAGATCAGGAACTACTACGCGTTCCCGACCAACCTGGACGTCGACCGGTACACCGAGGACGGCAAGGACCAGGACACCGTCATCGGTCTGCGCGAGCTGAACCTCGACGGCATCCCCAAGCGGAACTGGATCAACGACCACTTCCGCTACACCCACGGATACGGTGTCGTCGCCGCCGAGGGCACCAGCGCCGACTCCGGCGGCCGCCCGAAGTTCACCGAGTCCGACCTGCCGTCCAAGGGCGACCTCGGGACGTACGAGCAGCGCGTCTACTACGGCGAGCGGACGACCACGTACTCGATCGTCGGCGGTCCCCAGAAGGAGATCGACTACTCCGACGACAGCGGCGAGAAGACGTACAGCTACGAGGGCGACAGCGGGGTCAGCCTGGCCAACCCGGTCAACCGGGCCGCGTACGCGCTCGCGTTCAGCGAACCGCAGATCCTGTACTCCGGCGCGATCGGCGAGGGCTCGCGGATCCTGTACAACCGCACGCCCAAGGAGCGCGTCGAGGCGATCGCCCCGTGGCTGACCATCGACGGCGACGCCTACCCGGCGGTCGTGGACGGCCGGATCCAGTGGATCGTCGACGCCTACACGACCACCAACGGCTACCCGTACTCGTCGCGGACGACGCTCGGCGACACCACGGCCGACTCGCTGACCGCCACCAACGACCAGCGCGCGGTGGTGGCCCAGCAGAACCAGGTCAACTACATCCGCAACTCGGTGAAGGCGACCGTCGACGCGTACAGCGGTGAGGTCAAGCTCTACCAGTGGGACACCCAGGACCCCGTCCTCAAGACGTGGATGAAGGCCTTCCCGGACACGGTGGAGCCAAAGAGCGAGATCTCCGACTCCCTGATGGCGCACCTGCGCTACCCGCAGGACCTGTTCAAGGTGCAGCGCGAGCTGCTCACCCGCTACCACGTGAAGGACGCCACGACGTTCCTGAGCGGCAGCGAGGTGTGGCAGGTGCCGGACGACCCGACCAACAAGACGGGCGACGCGGTGCCGCCGTACTACCTGAGCATGAGGATGCCCGACCAGCAGGAACAGGTCTTCTCGCTCACCACGACGTTCACCCCGAACGGCCGTGACAACCTCAGCGCGTTCATGGCGGTCAACGCCGAGGCGGGAACCGAGGACTACGGCAAGATCAGAGTCCTCAAACTGCCGACGAGCACGACGGCCGCCGGCCCCAAGCAGATCCAGAGCCAGTTCAACTCCGAACAGGACATCGCCGAGTCCATCAGGCTGCTGAGAGGCGGCGACTCCGAGGTCGAGTACGGCAACCTGCTGGCCGTCCCCCTCGACGGAGGACTGCTGTACGTGGAGCCGGTCTACGTGCGCGGTGGCGGGCTGAAGTACCCGCTGCTGCGGAAGGTCCTGGTGACCTACGGGGGCCAGACCGCCTTCGAGGACACCCTCGAGCAGGCCCTCGACAAGGTCTTCGGAGCGGAGGGCTCGACCACCGAGCCGCCGTCGGGCGAGGACGAGGGAACCGGCGAGGACGAGGGCACGACGCCACCGCCGACGTCGGACAACCCCACGGTCCAGGAGGCGCTGAACGACGCCCAGGAGGCCTTCGAGGCCGGCCAGGAGGCCCTGAGGAAGAACGACTGGGAGGCCTACGGCCAGGCGCAGAAGGACCTGGAGGAGGCGTTGCGCAGGGCCGAGGAGGCCCAGGCGGCCGAAGGGGGCGGGGGCGGCGGTCCCGGTCCGGAGGCGAGCCCGAGCAGTTAGCGAGCAGGCCGGCCGAACGCTCCGTCCCGCGCCGTGCTACGGTTGCAGCACAACGGCGCGGGGTGGAGCAGCTCGGTAGCTCGCTGGGCTCATAACCCAGAGGTCGCAGGTTCAAATCCTGTCCCCGCTACTGAAGTCGTGCAGTCTGCGACGGCAAAGGCCCGGATTCCGCAAGGAGTCCGGGCCTTTGTGGTGTGCGAACGGATGTGCCCCGGGCGGGCGACGGCCGTGCCGCCGACGGGAGTTGGGGGATCTGTGTTTGACTTGTCTCTCTGTGGGCATGTCGACAAAACGCTGAAGTGACCTCACTGGCTGCGGTATACCAGGTGTACCCGGGTTGCAGGTGGTGCGACGATGGACGTTATGGGGGACAAGGCAACTCTGTACCAGACAGGGCGTTTTGTGCAGACCTCCTCTCGGGAGGAACCCCGCGACGAGACGGGGGACGTCGCCGACGAGGCGGTCGAGGAGCTGCGTCAGAGGCTTGCCGCCGAGGCCGGTGACGTCGAGGCGATGAGCGTCCTCGGCGCCATGCTGCTGCGCCGCGGTGATCTCGACGGAGCCGAACCCCACCTGCGTGCCGCCACCGCCGAGGGCGACCGTGCCGCCGCCAACAACCTGGGTGTCCTCCTGCACCAGCGGGGCTACGCCGACGAGGCCGCCGGATGGTGGCGGATCGCCGCCGTCGCCGGCTCCGCCGCCGCGGCGCACGCGCTCGGCCGCCACCACCGTGAGCGCGGTGACGAGCCCGCCGCCGAGTACTGGCTGCGCCAGTCCGCCGAGCAGGGCCACCCCCTCGGCGCGTACGCCCTCGCCGATCTGCTGGAACACCGCGGGGACGCGGCCGGCACCGAGCGCTGGATGCGGGCCGCCGCCGAGCGGGGGCACCGGGAGGCCGCGTACCGGCTGGCACGAGCCCTGGACCGCAAGGCCGCGCAGCAGACCGACGACGAGGGCGCCCCGCTGGTGGACGAGGCCGAGCAGTGGTACCGGCAGGCCGCCGCGCGCGGGCACCGCAGGGCCGCGCTGCACCTCGGGGCGATCCTGGAGAAGCGCGGCGAGCTCAAGGAGGCCGGCCGCTGGTACCTGACCTCCGCCAAGGACGGCGAGGCGCGGGCCGCCTGTGCGCTCGGCTTCCTGCTGCGTGACGCGGGAGACACCGAGAACGCCGCCGTGTGGTGGCTGCGGGCCGCGCAGGACGGGGACGGCAACGCCGCCAACGCGCTGGGCGCGCTGCACGCCGAGCGCGGCGAGACCCAGACCGCCGAGCGCTGGTACCGGGCGGCCATGGACGCCGGTGACGACAACGGCGCGTACAACCTCGGGCTCCTCTGCGCCGAGCAGGGCCGGAACCAGCAGGCCGAGCAGTGGTACCGCCGGGCCGCCTACGCCGGTCACCGCGAGGCGGCGAACGCGCTGGCGATCCTGCTGCTGAGGGCCGGGGACCGGGCGGGCGCGGAGCCGTGGTTCTCCAAGGCCGCGGAGGCGGGCAGCGTGGACGCCGCCTTCAACCTCGGCATCCTGCACGCCGGCCGGGGCGAGGAGCAGGCCGCGCTGCGCTGGTACGAGCGGGCGGCGTCCGCCGGGCACACCGATGCGGCGCTCCAGGTCGGCATGGCGCGCCTGCGGGACGGCGACGAGGGCGAGGCGGAGCGGTTCCTGCGGTGCGCGGCGGGCGGCGGCAGCGCGGAGGCCGCGTACCGCCTGGCGACGGTGCTGGACGCCCGTCGGCCGCCCGAACCCGCGCACGAGCTGGGGGAGCCGGTGAACCGGCGCAGCGAGTGCGAGGAGTGGTACGAGCGCGCGGCCTCCCAGGGGCACCGCCGGGCGCAGGTGCGCGTCGGCATGCTCGCCGCGGCCCGCGGTGACGTGGTCGAGGCGGCGCGCTGGTACCGGGAGGCGGCCGAGGCCGGCTCCCGCAACGGCGCCTTCAACCTGGGCCTGCTGCTGGCCCGGGAGGGCAGCGAGCCGGAGGCGGCCGTCTGGTGGACCCGCGCGGCCGACGCCGGACACGGCCGGGCCGCCCTGCGCCTCGCGCTGGTCTACGCGCGACGAGGTGAGCTCGCCGAGGGCCAGCGCTGGGCCGACCGGGCGGCGGCCCTGGGCCCCGAGGCGGTCACGGAGCGCGCCACACGCCTCCGTGACGCCCTGCGCCAGGAACTGTCGGCCTGACCGTGAGACCGCCCGCTCGGCGAGCGACGGCACGATCCGGCGCGGGTCCCGCCGTGTGCCCGAGCGGCTTCGGCCCCGTGCGGCCGGGACGTCCCGGCGGCTTCGGCCCCGTGCGGCCGGTGCTGCCCGTGGACGGCCCCAGGCCGTGCGGCCCGAGTTGCCGCGAGCCGCTCGGGAGGGTCAGGACCCTGCTGCTGCCAAGGCTTCCCCGCACTCCCTGTGCTCCGGGTACTCCCTGTGCTCCGGACGGCTCGGGACTCATGCGGCCGAGGCGGTTCCGGGGCCGTGCTGCCGCTCCGGCGGCTTCCGGGCCGTGCGGCCCGAGCCGCCTGGCCCGGCCCCGCGGCCCCGGCGGTGGTGTCGTGCGGAAAGCGATTTGCCTCTGGCTGCTTCCTTGACGTAACGTTGCATTCATCGACGCGGGGTGGAGCAGCTCGGTAGCTCGCTGGGCTCATAACCCAGAGGTCGCAGGTTCAAATCCTGTCCCCGCTACTGAAGGCCGAGGGCCGGAATCCAGAAGGGTTCCGGCCCTCGGTGCGTCGTACCGCTGGCCGTGTCGAGACGTCGACCGGTACGACGAAGAGCCCCGTCACCCATCGGTGCCGGGGCTTTCCGCTCGCGCGTGTGGGGCGCCTACGCCGCCGCGCAGTTCGGGCAGACGCCGCGGTACGTCACTTCCACGTCGGAGACCGTGAAGCCGAAGCGCTCCGTGTCGGGGAGGTCGGCCAGCGGGTTGCCGGTGGGGTGGACGTCGCGGATCGCGCCGCACTGCGCGCAGACCAGGTGGTGGTGCGGACGGTGGGCGTTGGGGTCGTAGCGCTTGGCCCGCTTGTCCGTGGCGACCTCCAGCACCTCGCCGAGCGAGACCAGCTCGCCCAGGGTGTTGTAGACGGTCGCCCGGGAGATCTCGGGCAGCTTGGCGACAGCCCTGGCGTGCACCTCGTCGGCCGTCAGGTGGACGTGTTCGCCGTCGAGGACCTCGGCCACGACACGGCGTTGTGCGGTCATCCGCCATCCACGTCCGCGGAGCCGTTCCAGAAGGTCACTCATAGGCACCAGCCTAGCAGCAGGGGGACCAGGTCCCGAATGGGTGTGACTTTGGAGCCTCACTTGACTTAGACATTGTCCATTGTAGGATCGAGCTCGGCTTTAGCCAAGGGACAGGTTGGTCCAGTAATGACGCAGGAGGCGCACGTGACGCAGGGACCGCTTACTACGGAGGCCGGTGCTCCGGTAGCCGACAACCAGAACAGCGAGACCGCGGGCGTCGGTGGCCCGGTGCTCGTCCAGGACCAGCTCCTCCTGGAGAAGCTGGCCCACTTCAACCGCGAGCGCATCCCGGAGCGTGTCGTGCACGCCCGTGGTGCCGGTGCCTACGGCACCTTCAAGGTCACCGCCGATGTCACGAAGTACACCAGGGCCAAGTTCCTCTCCGAGGTCGGCAAGGAGACCGAGGTCTTCCTGCGCTTCTCGACGGTGGCGGGCAACCTGGGCGCCGCGGACGCCGTGCGCGACCCGCGCGGTTTCGCGGTGAAGTTCTACACCGAGGAGGGCAACTACGACCTCGTCGGCAACAACACCCCGGTGTTCTTCATCCGGGACGCCATCAAGTTCCCCGACTTCATCCACACCCAGAAGCGCGACCCGTACACCGGTTCGCAGGAGGCGGACAACGTCTTCGACTTCTGGGGCCTGTCGCCCGAGTCGACGCACCAGGTGACCTGGCTGTTCGGTGACCGCGGCATCCCGGCGTCCTACCGCCACATGGACGGCTTCGGTTCGCACACCTACCAGTGGAACAACGAGGCCGGCGAGGTCTTCTGGGTCAAGTACCACTTCAAGACCGACCAGGGCATCAAGAACCTGACCGCCGAGGAGGCCGAGATCCTCGCGGGCAAGGACCCCGACTCGCACCAGCGCGACCTGCGCGAGGCCATCGAGCGCGGCGAGTTCCCGTCCTGGACCGTCTACGTCCAGGTGATGCCGGCGGCCGAGGCGGCGACCTACCGCTTCAACCCGTTCGACCTGACCAAGGTCTGGCCGCACGCGGACTACCCGCTGATCGAGTTCGGCAAGCTGGAGCTCAACCGCAACCCGGAGAACATCTTCGCCGAGGTCGAGCAGTCCATCTTCAGCCCCGCCCACTTCGTGCCGGGCATCGGTCCGTCCCCGGACAAGATGCTCCAGGGCCGCCTCTTCGCGTACGGCGACGCCCACCGCTACCGCGTCGGCATCAACGCCGACCACCTGCCGGTGAACCGGCCGCACGCCACCGAGGCGCGCACCAACTCCCGTGACGGCTACCTCTACGACGGCCGCCACAAGGGCGCGAAGAACTACGAGCCGAACAGCTTCGGCGGCCCGTTCCAGACGGGCCGTCCGTTGTGGCAGCCCATCTCGGTGACCGGTGTCACCGGTGAGACGGTCACGCCCGTCCACGCCGAGGACAACGACTTCGTGCAGGCGGGCAACCTGTACCGACTGATGACGGAGGAGGAGAAGGAGCGCCTGGTCAAGAACCTGGCGAACGCCATCTCCGGGGTCACGCGCGACGACATCGCCGAGCGCGCGATCAACAACTTCCGTCAGGCGGACGAGGACTTCGGCAAGCGGCTGGAGGCCGCGGTCCAGGCCCTGCGCGGCTGATACCAGCGCTGGACCGCTTGTCGAAACACGGGCCGGACTCCCCAGGGGGTCCGGCCCGTTCCGCGTGCTCCCGCGGCGGCGGTCCCGGGGTGCCTATGCCAGCACCTGCGCCGGCACGTGCCGGTCCGGCTGCCGCCGCGGCGCCCAGCAGCGGATGACGTCGCGGACCGAGACGATGCCGGCGGGTCCGCCGTGCTCCAGGACGATCAGATGACGGAAACCGCCGTGGGCCATGGCCACGGCGGCCTCCTCCAGGGTCCAGGACGGGGCGGCGAAGACGACGTCGGTGGTGGTGTGGGCGTGGGCGCGCTCGGTGTCCGGGTCCTGCCCGAGGCCCACGGAGTTGAGGACGTCCCGCTCGGTGAGGATGCCGATGCCGGTGCCGTCGGGGTCGAGGACCACGGCCGCACCCACGCGGCGGGCGGACATCAGGGCGGCGGCCTGGCGGAGGGTGTGGGCGGGACCGATGGTGAGGACCACGGTGCTCATGGCGTCACGGACGAGCATGGATGGAGCCACCTCCTTCCGGAAACCGGGCTCTCGCGGGCACGGCGTTTACGGACGCGGTGCCCGCTAGTTCACGGTTTCACAAGTTCACAAGTGGGGGGACTCTCAGGGTGGCAGGCGAAGCGGGGGCCAACAAGGGGGCGCGCGCGGCAGGCCGGGGCGCGCACGTGGACCCCTCGCCGCTCAGTAACGCTGGTTGAGGTATCCCAGCAGCTCGTCGTGGAGCAGGCCGTTCGACGCGGCGGCATTGCCGCCGTGCGGTCCGGGGCGGCCGTCGAGCCCGGTGAAACTGCCGCCGGCCTCGGTGACGACGATGGCGTTGGCGGCCATGTCCCACAGCGACAGCTCGGGTTCGGCACACATGTCGACCGACCCCTCGGCGACCATCATGTACGGCCAGAAGTCGCCGTACGCGCGCGTGCGCCACACCTCGCGGGTGAGGTCCAGGAAGCCGTCCAGGCGCCCCTGCTCCTCCCAGCCGCTGAGCGAGGAGTACGCGAAGGACGCGTCGGAGAGCTTGGAGACGCGGGAGACCCGCAGCCGGGAGGCCGAGGACAGGCTGCGCCCGCTGAAGGCGCCGTGGCCCTTCGCGGCCCACCAGCGGCGGCCGAGGGCGGGTGCGGAGACGACGCCGACGACCGGCTGGAAGCCTCCCTCGCCCGCCTCCATCAGGGCGATCAGGGTGGCCCAGACGGGAACGCCGCGCACGTAGTTCTTCGTGCCGTCGATGGGGTCGACCACCCAGCGGCGCGGACCGGTGCCCTCCACCCCGTACTCCTCGCCGAGCACCGCGTCCCTGGGCCGGGCGCGCTGGAGGTGGCCGCGGATGAGTTCCTCGGCGGCCCTGTCCGCCTCGCTCACCGGCGTCATGTCCGGTTTGGTCTCGACCTTGAGGTCGAGGGCCTTGAAGCGGTCCATCGTCGCGGCGTCGGCGGCGTCCGCGAGGACGTGGGCGAGACGCAGGTCGTCGAGGTAGTCGGGCATGCAACGAACGGTATCCGCCGAGGCGGGGGTGGGGCCACAGGGGCCCCGCGAACCCTTGACAGCCCCCGGGGGCGCGTCAAATCTGAACCGCAGGGTCGGTCGCTCGCCCCGAGGGAGGCGATGATGCCTGCAGCGCGGGAATCCCTGCTGGACGCCGCTTACGCGGCACTGGCGCGTCGGCCGTGGTCCGCGGTGCGGATGGTGGACGTGGCCGCCGCGGCCGGGGTCTCCCGCCAGACGCTGTACAACGAGTTCGGCAGCAAGGACGGCCTCGCGCGGGCCCTCGTCCGCAGGGAGGCCGACGGCTACCTCGCCGGCGTCGACCGCGCCCTCGCCGGCCCCGCCGACGCGCGCGACCGGCTGACCGCGACCGCCGAGTGGACGACTTCCACCGCCCGGGAGAACGCCCTGGTCCGCGCCATGCTCACCGGCTGCTGGAGCGAACGCCTGCCCGCCCCGGCGGCCTTCGCGCCCGTGCGGTCCGGCTCCACCGTCCCCGCCCAGCGCCGCGCCGACGGCCCGCTGCCCTCGCCCACCGACTTCGTCGTCCTCGTCCGCGACCGTGCCGTCGCCGTCCTGGGCGGCCCCGGCGAGCCCCGGACCGACGCCCTCGACCTGGCCCGCTCCTGCGAACTCGTGGTCCGGCTCGCCCTGTCCTGCGTCGCCGCGCCACCGGCCGAGGGCGGCGTGGCCGACCTGGTGCGCGGCGCCCTGCACCGTCACCCCGTCGCGTGACGGCGGACGCTCAGTGCGCCGACCCCGACAACTGCAACCCGATCACCCCGACGATCACCAGCGTGATCGACACGATCTTCAGCGTCGACACCAGGTCGCCGAGGAACACCATCCCGTAGATCGCCGTCCCCGCCGCGCCGATCCCCGTCCACACCGCGTACGCCGGGCCCACGTCCAGCTTCTTCAGCGACAGGGTCAGCAGGCCGAAGCTGCCGAGCGCGAACACGCAGAAGGCGACCGTCGGCCACAGCCGCGTGAAGCCGTGGGACAGCTTCAGGCACACGGCGAATCCGGTCTCGAGCAACCCGGCCACCACGACCAGCAGCCACGCCATGTGTCGTCCTCCCGTTCTCCCCACGCACGGTGACCGCTTCGCCAGGTTCGGCAGGTTCGGGTCCGGCTCGGTGCGATTATGCACTTACCGCCCGGACGCCACGGCAAACAACGCGAAGGCCGAATTCTGATCGCCTTCCTAGTCGCCCTCCGTGTGCTCCCGCGTCGCCAGCAGCCGCCGCAGCGAGTACAGCCGCGCCGGATCCGCGTTCCCCTCCGCCACCCACGCGTCCAGTGCGCAGTCCGGCTCGTCGTGGCTGCACGCGCGGGGACAGCCCCCCGTGCCCGGCTCCAGGTCGGGGAAGGCGTGGATGACCCGGGACGGATCGACGTGGGCGAGCCCGAAGGACCGCACCCCCGGGGTGTCGATCACCCACCCGTCCGCGCCCGACAGCGGCAGCGCCAGCGCGGAGGTCGTCGTGTGCCGGCCCCGCCCCGTCACCGCGTTGACCTGCCCGGTCGTACGCCGCCGTTCCTCCGGCACCAGCGCGTTGACCAGCGTCGTCTTGCCGACCCCGGAGTGCCCCACGAACGCCGTGACGCGTCCCTCCAACTGCTCCCGCACCCGGTCCGCCGCCTCGCCGCTCTCCAGCTCGGCCCGGCTGGTGACGACGTACGGGATGTCGAGGTCGCCGTACAGCTCCAGCAGTTTGTCGGGCGGCGCGAGGTCCGACTTGGTCAGCACCAGCAGCGGCGTCAGCCCCCCGTCGTAGGCCGCGACCAGGCAGCGGTCGATCAGGCGCGGACGGGGTTCGGGATCGGCGAGGGCGGTGACGACGGCCAGCTGGTCGGCGTTGGCGACGACGACCCGCTCGTAGGGATCGTCGTCGTCGGCGGTACGGCGCAGCACCGACGTCCGCTCCGCGATGCGCACGATCCGCGCCAGCGTGTCCTTCCGGCCGGACAGGTCGCCGACGATCGCCACCCGGTCACCGACCACCGCCGCCTTGCGGCCCAGTTCCCGGGCCTTCATCGCCACCACGGTCCGGTCCTCGACGAGGCAGGTCAGCCGGCCCCGGTCGACGGTGAGGACCATGCCCTCGGCGGCGTCCTCGTGCTTGGGCCGCAGGTGCGTGCGCGGCCGGTTGCCCTTGCGGTTGGGGCGCGAGCGGATGTCGTCCTCGTCGGTGTGCTTGCCGTAGCGGCGCATGGTCGTGAGTCCCTACTGCCCGAGCATCCCGGTCCACAGCTCGGGGAAGTCCGGCAGGGTCTTCGCCGTGGTCGCCACGTTCTCGATCTGCACTCCCTCGACCGCAAGGCCGATGACCGCGCCGGCGGTGGCCATGCGGTGGTCCTCGTAGGTGTGGAAGACCCCGCCGTGCAGCCGGCGCGGACGGATGTGCAGGCCGTCGGCGGTCTCGGTGACGTCGCCGCCGAGCTCGTTGATCTCCTTGGTGAGCGCGGCCAGGCGGTCCGTCTCGTGCAGCCGCAGGTGGGCCACGCCCCGCAGCGTGGACGGGGAGTCCGCGAGCGCCGCGACGGCCGCGACGCCCGGCGTCAGCTCGCCGACCTCGCCGAGGTCCACGTCGATGCCGTGGACCGCCCCGGAGCCGGAGAACACGAGGCCGTACTCGGTCAGCTCGCAGGAGCCGCCCATCTCGGTGAAGATCTCCCGCAGCCGGTCACCGGGCTGGGTGGTCCGGGCCGGCCAGTCCGGGACGACGACCTTGCCGCCGGTCACCAGCGCCGCCGCCAGGAACGACTGGGCGTTGGACAGGTCGGGCTCGACGGTCAGGTCCCGGCCGAGCAGGGCGCCCGGGGTGACCCGCCAGACGTTCGGCTCGCCGCCCGACTCCGGGGTGTCCACCTGGGCGCCGACCGCGCGGAGCATGTCGACGGTCATGCGGATGTGCGGCAGGGAGGGCAGCGTCGAGCCGGTGTGCCGGACCTCGACGCCCTGGTTGAAGCGCGGCGCGGACAGCAGCAGGGCACTGACGAACTGGGAGGACGAGGAGGCGTCGATCTCGACCGTGCCGCCGTCCAGGGCGCCGCCGCCGTGCACGGTCATCGGCAGCGCGCCGCGGTCGTCGTCGTCGATCCGGGCGCCCAGCCGGCGCAGCGCGTCGATGACGCCGTTCAGGGGACGCTCGTAGGAGCGCGGGTCGCCGTCGAAGCGGACGGGGCCGTCGGCCAGCGTGGCGACCGGGGGCAGGAACCGCATCACCGTGCCGGCGTTGCCCACGTCGACGGTGGCCGGACCGTGCAGGCCCGTGGGGAGCACCCGCCAGGCCTCACCGGTGCCGTCCGGACCCACGCCCTCCTCGATCTCGACGCCCATGGCCCGCAGCGCGCCCGCCATCAACAGGGTGTCGCGGGAGCGCAGCGGACGGCGCAGCCAGCCCGGCTCGGAGGCGAGGGCGGCGAGCACGAGGGCGCGGTTGGTGACCGACTTGGACCCGGGCACGTGGACCGTCGCGTCGACGGCTCCGCTCGCGTGCGGGGCGGGCCAGAGGGCGGTGTGTGCGGGGTTTCGGGCCATGAGGCCCACTCTATAAGGAGGGGGCCGCGCAGGCCGTCGTCCCGGTGCGGCGCCGTTGTGGCTGGTCGCTCCCCCGCTCCCGGCTTCGCTCGAGCGGGGGGACCCCCTTCGTGACGGAGCCGCACATCGACGCGCCCCGCGCCCCCCGGGGCCGGCCGGTCACAGCCCCAGCAACCAGCGACCGCCGCCCGTCAGCGAGCACAGCGACACCGCGTGGAACAGGAAGAACCACAGTCCCGCCGGTACGTGCGTCAGCCGGGACAACTGGTCCGCGTCCGAGTCCCCCGCACCCCCGCGCGCCCGCTTGGCCTGCAGCTCGAAGGCCGGGCGCACCCCGCCCAGCAGCAGGAACCACACCACGGCGTACGCGAACGCCGCCTGCACCTGGGGCCCCGCCAGCCAGGACACGAGCATGAACGTGCCGCCGGTGACGAGCACGGTCAGCGCCCCGTACGCGTTGCGGATCATCACCAGCATCGCGATCAGCAGCGCCGTCGCCAGCCACAGCAGCAGCGTGACGCGCCCGGCGCCGAGCAGCGCGGCACCGCCCAGGCCCAGCAGCGGGGGAGCGGTGTAGCCGGCCGCCGCGGTCAGGATCATGCCGATGCCGTGCGGCTTGCCGCGGCTGACGGTCAGGCCGCTGGTGTCCGAGTGCAGGCGTATCCCCGTCAGGGTGCGGCCGGTGAGCAGGGCCACGAGCCCGTGGCCGCCCTCGTGGGCGATGGTGATGGCGTTGCGCGAGAGCCGCCACGGCCCGTGCGGCACGACGACGGCGAGCGCGGCGACCAGTGTGGCGACGACCACCCACAGGTCGGGATCGGGCTGGGTGCCGGAGACCTCGTCCCAGAGGGAGGCGAGGGAGGCGGAGGCGGTGCCGGCCGTGCTCGGGGTGCTTTCCATGTGTTTCCGTTGGCTCCCTCTGCCTGCGCGTGCGGAGTCTGGCAGTGTTGCACGTATGTGCGGACGGTATGCAGCGAGTCGCAGTCCCGAGGATCTCGCAGGAATCTTTGAGATCGACAAGTGGGAGCCGGAGGAGACGCTGGCGCCCGACTACAACGTGGCCCCCACCAAAGAGGTCTACGCCGTACTCGACCGCCCCCTGAAGGACGCGGACGACCCGGAACCGGTTCGGCAGCTGCGCAGGCTGAAGTGGGGCCTGGTCCCCTCGTGGTCGAAGACGCCGGAGGGCGGCGCCCGGATGATCAACGCGCGCGCGGAGACCGTCCACGAGAAGCCGTCCTACCGGCGTGCCTTCTCCTCCCGGCGCTGCATCCTGCCCGCCGACGGCTACTACGAGTGGGTCACCGGCAAGCAGGAGCGGGACCTGGAGGTCGAGGGGAAGAAGAAGCGCCCCCGCAAGCAGCCGTACTTCGTGACGCCGGCGGACGGCTCGGTGTTCGCGATGGCCGGGCTGTACGAGTTCTGGCGGGACCGGACGCTGCCGGACGACCATCCGCAGGCCTGGTGGGTGACGTGCTCCGTCATCACCACCGAGGCGGAGACGAGTCCGCTCGCGGTGTCCCCGGCGGACGGCCCGCGCACCCTGGCGGACATCCACCCGCGGATGCCGCTCATGCTCACGCCGGACCGCTGGGACAGCTGGCTGGACCCCTCCCGCACGGACGTGGAGGACCTGCGCGGGCTGCTCGCACCGCCGCCCCCCGGCCTGATGCGCGCCTACCCGGTCTCCACGGCGGTCAGCAACGTCCGCAACAACGGCCCGGAGCTGCTGACGGAGCTGGCCGCACCGGAAGAGGGCACACTCTTCTGACGTGAGCTCCAAGACCCCTGATACCTCCGAGCCCTCTGGGACGTCCGAGACCTCCGGCGCGGCCGCCGGCACCCCCGACGCGACCGTCGAGACCGTCGGGACGGACGCCGGTCCGGCCCGCGTCACCTGGCACCGCGCCCCGCGCGGTGCCCGCTTCGTCCTCGCGGTCGGCCACGGAGCCGGCGGCGGCATCGAGGCCCGGGACCTGAGGGCACTCGCCGCCGTCCTGCCCGCCCACGGCGTGACCGTCGCCCTCGTCGAACAGCCCTGGCGCGTGGCCGGCAAGAAGGTGGCGCCGGCGCCGAAGACCCTCGACACCGGCTGGCGCGGCGTCTGGCCCGCGCTGACCGGTCCGGGGCTGCCGGTGATCGCGGGCGGGCGCAGCGCGGGCGCCCGCGTCGCCTGCCGCACGGCCCGTGAACTGGGCGCCCACGCGGTGCTCGCGCTGAGCTTCCCCCTGCACCCGCCGGGCAGGCCCGAGAAGTCCCGCGCGGACGAACTGCTCGGGGCCGGGGTGCCCACCCTCGTCGTCCAGGGCGGGAACGATCCGTTCGGCAGGCCGGAGGAGTTCCCCGAGGGAGAGCACGAACTGGTGGAGGTCCCGCACGGCGACCACGGCTTCGCCGTTCCCGGACGGGCGGACATCACGCAGGAGGAGGCCGTGACGGTGGTCACGGACGCGGTCGTGCGGTGGTCCGGCTCACTCGGGTGACGCACCGGGAATGCCCGGGGGACTCCCGCTGTTGAGCCGGACGTGGGTGCCGGTCGACGGCGCCGCCGTCGTAGGAGAGGAAGTCCGCCGCATGGGTTCGATCTTTTGCCCGAGCCGCAGCAGCCGCGCCGACCTGGACTGGACGGTGCTGCACGCGGCCAGGACCGCCCCCGTTCGGGCGGCGGGCGGACCGGATCGTCGTCTATCCTCCGATTCGGGTGGGACCGGCTTCGGTCTCGCGACAACTCTGGAGGAGGTGGGTCCGGTTCCCGGTACCGGCGCAGGGACCGAACACGGCCAGGCGGAGCAGCCCGAGGGCCAGGGCGGCGGCACGGGCGCGGAGTCGACCGCGGAGCGCAGCGCGCGCTTCGAGCGGGACGCGCTCGAGTTCCTCGACCAGATGTACTCGGCCGCGCTGCGCATGACGCGCAACCCGGCCGACGCGGAGGACCTGGTGCAGGAGATGTACGCCAAGGCGTACGCGTCCTTCCACCAGTTCCGCGAGGGCACCAACCTCAAGGCGTGGCTGTACCGGATCCTCACCAACACCTTCATCAACTCGTACCGCAAGAAGCAGCGCGAACCGCAGCGCAGCGCGGCCGAGGAGATCGAGGACTGGCAGCTCGCGCGTGCCGAGTCGCACATGTCCACGGGCTTGCGCTCCGCGGAGTCGCAGGCGCTGGACCACCTGCCCGACTCGGACGTGAAGGAAGCGCTCCAGGCGATCCCCGAGGAGTTCCGCATCGCCGTTTACCTGGCGGACGTCGAGGGCTTTGCCTACAAGGAGATCGCCGACATCATGGGGACACCCATCGGTACGGTGATGTCCCGGCTGCACCGGGGTCGCCGTCAGCTGCGCGGCATGCTCGAGGACTACGCCCGCGAACGCGGACTGGTCCCGGCCGGCGCCGGAGAGTCGAACGAAGCGAAAGGCTCGGGGTCATGAGCTGCGGAGAGCCGCACGAGACGGATTGCAGCGAAATCCTCGATCATCTCTACGAGTTCCTCGACCGTGAGATGCCGGATGCCGACTGCGTGAAGTTCGAGCACCACTTCGAGGAATGCTCGCCCTGCCTGGAGAAGTACGGGCTCGAGCAGGCGGTGAAGAAGCTGGTCAAGCGGTGCTGCGGGCACGACGACGTGCCGGGCGACCTGCGCTCCAAGGTCATGGGCCGGATCGAGCTGATCCGCTCCGGTCAGGCCGTGCCCGAGCAGGACGTCACCGCCGCACCCGCACCGCCGACCACACCGGTCACACCGCAGGAGTCCTGACACTCCCTGGCGCGCGACTCCCCGTAAGGAGACCGTCGTCACTCGTACGTGCTAATCCGCGGGTTATCGGCCCGCGGAGGCGCCCCTCGCCGCCCTAGGCTCCAGAGCCTGGCAGGCGGCAGGCCGAGTGCGGCGGGCACGGTCGGGGAGGGGCTCATGGAAGCGTTACCGGGACGGGCCCGTGCGCTGGTCGCCGGTGTCGCCCTGACGGGCCTGCTCTGCCTGCTGCCCCTCCCGGGCGTCGGCGCCCCCTGGCGGGCGGTCGCCCTGCTCGCCGCGCTGTACGGCGGCTGCGAGTGCCTCGCCCGGTCGCGTCTCGTCGGTACCCCGCACCCGGGCGGAACCTTCTACCCCGTTCTGCTCGCCGGCGCCTTCCTGCTGCCGGCGCCCGCCGCGGCGCTGGCCGCCCTGCCCGGGGCGCTGCTCGTGCCCGTGGCGCGGCGGCCGTATCCGGCCCGGCGGCTCTGGCGGGCCGGCCGGCTGGTGCTCGCCGTGTGGGCCGCGAGCCGGGTCCACCGGGCGACCGGCGGCCGGGACGCGGTGGCGGACTGCGACGTCCCGCTCGCGCTCGGGACGGCCGGGGCCGCGGTGCTGGTGTTCTGCCTGGTGCTCACCCTGCTGGACGGCGCCCTCCTGGCGCTGACGGCGGGCCCGCCGCTCCGGGGCGGGGGACGGGCGGCGGGGCCGGCCGCCTGGTGGCGGCTGTTCCTGCGGTCGCTGGCACCGATCACCGTGCACGGCCTCGCCGGGCTCATGATGGCCCTGCTGTGGCGCAGCCCCTACGGCCCCGTGGCCGCCCTGCTCGTGCTGCTGCCGATGGGCGTCTCGTGGTGGGCGTTCGCCCAGTACCACCGGGAACGGGCCGCGCACCGGGCGACGATCCGCGCGCTCGTCCAGGCCGTCGACATCAAGGACGGGTACACGCGCGGGCACAGCGAACGCGTCGGACAGGCGTCCATGATGATCGCGCGCGAACTGGGCATGGACGAGGAGCGGGTCGAGGTGCTGCGGTTCGCGGGCATCCTGCACGACGTCGGCAAGCTCGGCGTGCCCACCCGGCTGCTCACCAAGGACGGTCCGCTCACCCCCGAGGAGCGACGGGTGATCGAACTGCACCCCGAGTACGGGCACGAGATGGTGCGGGGGATCTCCTTCCTGGGCGAGGCCCGGGCGGCGGTGCTGCACCACCACGAGCGGCTGGACGGCACCGGCTATCCCTACGGGCTGGCGGGCGGCCAGATCCCCGAGTCCGCGCGGGTGGTCGCCGTCGCCGACGCCTTCGACGCGATGACCTCCACCCGCTCCTACAGCCGGGCCCGGCCCGTGCCCGTGGCGCTGAAGGAGCTCCAGCGGTGCGCGGGAACCCACTTCGACCCACGGATGGTGGCCGCCCTGGTGCGCGTGATCGGCCGGGTCGGGTGGCACCCCGCGGTGACCGCCGACGACGTCCGCTCCCGTGTCCTGCCCGCGCCCGCCGCACCGGTCACCGACCGGCCCGGGGCACGCCGATGAGGCCCGGGCTCCACACCCTCGTCCACACGTGCGCCGCGGTCCTCGCCGCCGGGTCCCTGGGCACCACCCTCCACCACGGCGTCGAGGAGCGCGGCACCGCCCTCGCCTTCGGCGTGCTCGTCGCCGTCGGCGAGCTCACCCGGCGCAACGGGACGCGGATCAGGCAGGCCGCGCCGCTCGCCGCCGCCGGGTCGCTGTCGTACGCGCTGCTCGGCGAGGCCGGCGGCCGGCCCACCCACCACGGCGCCGCCCAGGTCGTCACCGTGGTGCTCGCCGCCTCCCTGCTCGGCAGCGTGCCGCACGTCGGGCGCGGCCACGGCCCCGTCCTCGACCCACTGGCCCGCAGGGTGCTCACCGTCGGCTTCGTCGCCGTGTGCTTCCAGTCCCCGTACGGCCAGGGCACGTTCGACGACTGGAGCGGGCCGGCCCACGCGCTGCTGCTGCTCGCCCTGCTGTCCCTCACCGCGCTGTGCGACGCCGTGCTCGCCGCCGCGCTGGCCCGCTCCCGCACCGGGTGGCCCTTCCTGCCGATGCTGCGCGACGAACTGCGGGCGGTGCCCGGCATCGGGGCCGCCGTCGTCGCCACGAGCGCGGTGATGGCGCTCGGCGTCGCGGTCGCGGGGCTGTGGGCACTGCCCGTCCTCTCCGTGCCGCTGCTGCTCGCACAGCTGTCCTACCGGCGGTACGCCGCCGTGCGCGCCACCTACCGGCAGACCATCGCCTCCCTCGCGCGGGCCACCGAGGTCGCCGGGTACACCCCGGCCGGGCACGCCCACCGGGTCGCGGCGCTCAGCCAGGCGGTGGGCCGGGACCTCGGGCTGACCGAACCCGAGCTGACCGTGCTCGAGTACGCGGCCCTCATGCACGACATCGGCCAGCTCAGCCTCGTCGACCCGGTCCCCGCGGGGGCCACCGCCGGCCTGCCGGTCACCGAGCAGCGGCGGATCGCCCTGCTCGGCGGCGCGGTGGTGCGCCAGACCGGGGTGGACCCCCGGGTGGCCCGGATCGTCGAACGGCAGGCCGACCCGTACCGGGAGCAGCCGCTCGCCGCGCGGATCGTCCGGGTGGTGAACGCGTACGAGGAGAAGTCCAGGGAAGGAGGGCCCGGCGGGCCGCTGACCGCACTGGAGGAGCTGCGGCTGGCGACCGCCGGGGAGTACGCCCCGGAGGTGGTCGAGGCACTGGCCCGGGTGCTGTCACGGGACACGGAGGTGGTGCGTGCGTACGGGAGCTGAACGCCGCGTGCGTCCGGGGGCCGGGCGCGGCGAGGGTCGCGAACGGGGCTGTCTGACCCCGCCCGGGGCTGGGTAACCCATGGGTAATGAGCGCCTCTCCGGCCGTACGTGGTTGGATGCGAAGAAGAGGGTGTCCGGGGGCGCGGAAAGACACAGCCAGCCCACCGCACGGAACTGGCAGGCGGGAATCGTGAGGATCTTCGGCAAGGGACGGCACCGGCCCTCCGCCTCCTGGCGGCAGGCCACGGACCGCGCGTTCACGCTCATCGGCGACGGCCGGTACGAGGACGCGGGCGCGCTGCTGACACGGGCCGCCGACCTGGAGCCGTGGCTGTCGGAGTCGTGGTTCAACCTCGCGCTGCTGCACAAGTTCCGGCACGACTGGGAGCAGGCGCGCGCGGCCGGTCTGCGCGCCGTCGCGCTGCTCGACCGCGACACCGGGGCTCCCGACTGGTGGAACGTCGGCATCGCCGCCACCGCCCTGCAGGACTGGCCGCTGGCCCGGCGGGCCTGGCAGGCCTACGGGCTCAGGGTCCCCGGTCCGGCCACCGATTCCGGCGAGCCCCTCGGCATGGACCTGGGCAGCGCGGCCGTACGGCTGTCCCCGGAGGGAGAGGCCGAGGTGGTGTGGGGGCGGCGCCTCGACCCCGCCCGCATCGAGGTGCTGTCCATCCCGCTGCCGTCCTCCGGGCGCCGCTGGGGCGAGGTCGTGCTGCACGACGGCGTGCCGCACGGGGAGCGGAGCACGGTCGCCGGGCACACCTACCCGGTCTTCGACGAGATCGAGTTGTGGGCGCCCTCGCCGGTGCCGACCTGGGTGGTGCTGCTGGAGGCCGCCTCCGAGGCCGACCGGGACGCGCTGGAGCAGCTGGCCTCCGACGCCGGTTTCGCCGCCGAGGACTGGTCCTCCTCCGTGCGGCTGCTGTGCCGAATGTGCTCGGAGTCCCGGATGCCGTCCGACGAGGGCGAGGGCGAGCACCTCGACCCGCACGACCACAGCGAGCCGGGGCACCCCGGACCGCTCGGCCACCGCACCGACGGGCAGTTGTGGGTGCCGGAACGGGAGTGCGGCATCGCCGCGCCGGCCTCGCTGGTCCGGGGGCTGCTGGACGGATGGGTGGCGGACAGCCCGGACTCACGTGACTGGCGGGACCTGGAAGAGGTCTGCTAGGGCCCGTCCGGCGTGATCCGCCGGACGGCCCTCGGCGCACGGGTCCGCGGACCGGTCGCCGTACCCTGTATCAACACCACACCCCCATGTTTTCCAGGAAGGCATACGTCGGTCATGGCTCAGCAGGACACCGATCAGCAGCACGCGGGCGTGCTCCCCGTCGACGACGAGGGGTACGTCATCGACACGGAGGACTGCGAGGAGCGCGAGACCGCCTACCGCGAGCGCGGCACCTCCCGTCCGATCACGGTCGTCGGGAACCCGGTGCTGCACAAGGAGTGCAAGGACGTCACGGAGTTCGACGACGAACTGCGCAAGCTGGTCGACGACATGTTCGCCAGCCAGCGCACCGCCGAGGGCGTGGGCCTGGCCGCCAACCAGATCGGCGTCGACCTGAAGGTCTTCGTCTACGACTGCCCGGACGACGAGGGCGTGCGCCACGTCGGCGTGGTCTGCAACCCCAAGCTGGTCGAACTGCCCGCCGAGAAGCGCCGGCTGGACGACAGCAACGAGGGCTGTCTGTCGGTACCCACCGCGTACGCTCCGCTGGCCCGCCCCGACTACGCCGAGGTGACCGGTCAGGACGAGCGGGGCAATCCGATCAAGGTACGCGGCACCGGCTACTTCGCACGGTGTTTGCAGCACGAGACCGACCACCTCTACGGCTACCTCTACATCGACCGGCTGTCCAAGCGGGAACGCAAGGACGCGCTGCGGCAGATGGCCGAGAACGAACCGCGTTACCCCGTGGTCGCCAACGACTGACGACCCGGCCACCGGGGCTCCGCCCCCCTCACGCACGGCGTCCGACCGGGCTCGTTCCCGGACCGGGCGCCGTTCGTCCGTTCGTCACGCGTTCGATCCCCTATCGCCCCGCACTGATCCGGAACCGGACACGTCAAGCGGTGATCCCGGCTTCCTCATGGAGGGAATGGAGCAAATCCGTTCCCAGAACGGTCAGTTGTAGTGCTGAATGGAGGTGCGGGGATATGCACCGGCGTGCGCCCTGCGCGGGGGCGGAGAGCGGGGGCACGCCAACTGGCGGCTGAGAGGGGATTGTTCGTGCATGCTTTGTCACACGGCACCACATCGACACCGACCACCATCGCAGTTCCACCGGCGCTGTCCCTCCCGGTGATCGAGGCGGTGTTTCCCCGGCAACTCCACCCGTATTGGCCGAAGCTCCAGGGGACGACGCGCGCGTGGCTGCTCGAAAAGCGGCTCATGCCGGCCGACAAGGTGGAGGAACACGCCGACGGGCTGTGCTACACCGACCTCATGGCGGGCTACTACACGGGAGCCCCCGACGAGGTCCTGCAGGCGATAGCGGACTACAGCGCGTGGTTCTTCGTCTGGGACGACCGGCACGACCGCGACATCGTGCACGGCCGCCCCGCCGCCTGGCGGCGGCTGAAGGAGCAACTGCACTCGGCCCTCGACAGCCCCGCCGACCACCTGGGTCACGGGGATCCGGTGGTGGCGGGGCTCGCGGACAGCGTGCAGCGGCTCTACACGTTCCTGTCCGACACCTGGAACGCCCGGTTCGCCCGGCACTTCCACGCGGTGATCGAGGCGTACGACCGGGAGTTCCACAATCGCGCGGAGGGAATCGTCCCCACCGTCGACGAGTATCTGGAACTCCGTCGTCTCACCTTCGCGCACTGGATATGGACCGACCTCCTGGAGCCCAGCGCCGGATGCGAACTCCCGGACGCCGTGCGGAAGAACCCGGCCTATCGGAAGGCGGCGCTGCTCAGTCAGGAATTCGCCGCCTGGTACAACGACCTGTGCTCGCTGCCGAAGGAAATCGCGGGCAACGAGGTGCACAATCTGGGAATCAGTCTCGTCATCCACGAGGGGCTGACGCTCGAAGAGGCGATCGCAGAATTGAGGCGCCGCGTCGAGGAATGCATCAGCGAATTCCTGGTCGCCGAACAGGACGCCCTGCGATTCGCCGACGACCTCGACGACGGCACGGTGCGAGGAAAGGAAATGAGCGCCGCCGTGCGCGCCTGCGCCGGCAGCATGCGGAACTGGTTCAGTTCCGTCTACTGGTTCCACCACGAGTCCGGCCGGTACCGGGTCGACAGCTGGGACGACCGGTCCACACCCCCGTACGTCAACAACGAAGCGGCAGGTGAGAAATGACCGTCGAGTCGGTGAAACCCGGAGCGTCCGGGGCGACCGCACTGCACGAGCCGCCGGTGGCCGGCGGCTCCGTTCCCGTCCTCGGCCACGGCTGGAGGCTGGTCCGCGACCCGCTGGCCTTCATGGCCCAACTGCGCGACCACGGCGACGTCGTGCGCCTGAAGCTCGGCCCCAAGACGGTGTACGCGGTCACCACGCCCGCCCTGACCGGGGCGGTGGCGCTGAGCCCCGACTACATCATCGCCGGGCCGCTGTGGGAGTCCCTGGAGAGCCTGCTCGGCAAGGAGGGCGTGGCCACCGCCAACGGCCCGCTGCACCGGCGCCAGCGGCGCACCATCCAGCCCGCCTTCCGGCTCGACGCGATCCCCGCGTACGGACCGATCATGACGGAGGAGGCGTACGCGCTCGTGGAGCGCTGGCGCTCGGGCGAGGTGCTGGACGTGACCGCGGAGTCCTTCCGGGTGGCCGTGCGGGTCGCCGCCCGCTGCCTGATGCGCGGCAGCTACATGGACGCCCGGGCGGAGCGCATCTGCGCCGCCCTCACCACCCTGTTCAGCGGCATGTACCAGCGCATGGTGGTTCCGCTCGGACCGCTTTACCGCGTACCCGTGCCGAGCAACCGCGAATTCAATCGGGCTCTGGCCGATCTGCACCTCCTGGTCGACGAGATCGTCGCCGACCGCCGGGCGAGCGGTCAAAAACCGAACGATTTGCTGACGGCTTTGCTGGAGGCGAAGGACGAGAATGGAGAGCCCATCGGGGAACAGGAGATCCACGACCAGGTCATCGCGATACTCACCCCGGGCAGTGAAACCGTCGGGGCCACGATCATGTCGCTCCTCCTGGTTCTCACCGAGCATCCCGAGCTCGGGGACAAGATCCGCGACGAGGTGAAAACCGTCGTGGGTGACCGCCCGGTCGCATTCGAGGATGTCCGAAAGCTGACGTACACCGCGAATGTCGTCGTCGAGACCCTGCGGCTGTATCCAGCCGTCTGGATATTGACGCGCCGCGCGGTGACCGACACGGAACTCGGCGGGTACCGCATTCCCCGGGGGGCGGACGTCATCTACAGCCCGTACGCGATCCAGCGCGACCGGCGCTCGTACGAGCGGCACGAGGAGTTCGACCCCGACCGCTGGCTCCCGGAGCGGTCCGCGGACGTGCCCAAGTACGCGATGAGCCCGTTCAGCGTGGGCAACCGGAAATGCCCCAGTGACCACTTCTCGATGGCCGAGCTCACGCTCATCGCCGCCGTGGTCGCCTCCCACTACCGCTTCGAGCACGCCCCTGGTTCCGACGGCAGGCCCCGGATCGGCATCACGCTGAGGCCGCGACGCCTGATGCTGCGGGCACTGCCCCGCTGACCGGGCGCGCGGCGCGCGTTCAGGCGGCCTGCGGGCCCCTGAACGCGCGCCGGTAGGCCTGCGGGGTCGTCCCCACGGTGCGTACGAAGTGGTGACGGAGGGCGGCCGCGTCGCCGAAACCGGTGCGGCCCGCGATCGCGTCCACCGTCTCGTCCGTCGCCTCCAGCAGTCGCTGGGCCAGCAGCACGCGCTGGCGCAGGATCCAGCGGTAGGGAGTGGTGCCGGTCTCCTGCCGGAAGCGGCGGGCGAAGGTGCGCGGGGACATGTGGGCGCGGGCGGCCAGCTGTTCGACGGTGACCTCCTCGTCGAGGTGCTGCTCCATCCACACCAGTACCCCGGAGACCGTGTCGCCCCCGGACCGCGGCAGCGGACGCTCGATGTACTGGGCCTGGCCGCCGTCGCGGTGCGGGGGCACGACCATCCGCCGGGCGATCTTGTTGGCGACCTCCGGGCCCTGCTCCTTGCGCACCAGGTGCAGACAGGCGTCGATGCCGGCGGCGGTGCCCGCGGAGGTGATCACCGGGTCCTCGTCGACGTAGAGCACGTCCGGCTCGACGGTCAGATGGGGGTGCCGCCTGCTCAGGTCCTCCGCGTGCTTCCAGTGAACGGCGGCGCGCCGGCCGTCGAGGAGCCCGGCGGCGGCGAGCACGAACACCCCGGAGCAGACGCTCAGCACCCGCGCGCCCCGGGCCACGCCCCGGCGCAGCGCGTCCAGCAGCTCGGGCGGGAACTCCCGGGAGACGTAGGAGGCGCCGGCGGGCACGGCGATGAGGTCGGCCGTCTCCAGACGCTCCAGACCGTGCTCGACCTGGAGGGAGAAGCCCGTGTTGGTGCGCACCGCGGGACCGTCGGCCGAGACGACGGCGAAGTCGTAGACCGGCAGGCCGTCGTCGCTGCGGTCGACGCCGAAGACCTCGCAGACCACGCCCAGTTCGAAGGGGTTCACGCCGTGAAGGAGGACGGCTGCCACGTTCTGGAGCATGGCTCCAGTGTGCCTCGCCCCTGGCAGTAAATCGAGGGTGTGCGGCAGTTCTGCCACTGCCGGTAAGGAGTGTCCGGCGCGACAGTGGTGTCCATGGATACGACACGCATGGAAGCACTGATCGGAACGCTGACCGTCCTCGGCCTGCTGGTCCTGATGGTCCTCCCCGCCGTGATCGGCATCGTGCGCGACCGGCGGATCGACCGGCAGATCAGGCAGGCGGAACGGACGGAGCGGACGGAGACGGACCGTGCCGTCACGGAACGGCACGACGCCCCCGCCGCACCGGCCCGCACCGCGCGGGACGCCACCGCGCACCGCACCGCGCGGGACACCACCTCGCACCGCACCGCGCGGGCGGCGTGAGGCGAGGTGGCGCCCGGACCGGCACCCTCCGGAGAATCCCCTAGAAGTCCTCGTCCAGGTCGACCGTGCCCTCCACGGCGACCTGGTACGCGGACGGGCGCCGCTCGAAGAAGTTCGTCAGCTCCTGGACGCCCTGGAGCTCCATGAACGAGAACGGGTTCTCCGAGCCGTACACCGGCGCGAAGCCCAGCCGGACCAGCCGCTGGTCGGCGACGCACTCCAGGTACTGCCGCATCGACTCCGTGTTCATGCCCGGCAGCCCGTCACCGCACAGATCGCGCGCGAACTGCAGCTCCGCCTCGACGGCCTCGCGCAGCATGTCGGTGACCTGCCGGCCGAGCTCCTCGTCGAACAGCTCCGGCTCCTCCTTGCGCACGGTGTCGACCACGTCGAAGGCGAAGGACATGTGCATCGTCTCGTCGCGGAACACCCAGTTGGTGCCGGTCGCCAGCCCGTGCAGCAGGCCCCGGCTGCGGAACCAGTAGACGTAGGCGAAGGCGCCGTAGAAGAACAGGCCCTCGATGCACGCGGCGAAGCAGACCAGGTTGAGCAGGAAGCGGCGGCGGTCCGCCTGCGTCTGAAGCCGGTCGATCTTCTCCACCGAGTCCATCCACCGGAAGCAGAACTCGGCCTTCTCCCGGATGGACGGGATGTTCTCCACGGCCGCGAAGGCCGCCGCCCGGTCGTCCGGATCGGGCAGGTAGGTGTCCAGCAGGGTCAGGTAGAACTGGACGTGGACCGCTTCCTCGAAGAGCTGCCGCGACAGGTACAGCCGGGCCTCGGGGGAGTTGATGTGCTTGTAGAGCGTGAGCACCAGGTTGTTCGCCACGATCGAGTCACCGGTGGCGAAGAACGCCACCAGCCGGCCGATGAGGTGCTGCTCGGCGGGGCTCAGCCTGGTCAGGTCGGCCACGTCGGAGTGGAGGTCGACCTCCTCCACGGTCCAGGTGTTCTTGATGGCGTCCCGGTAGCGCTCGTAGAAGTCGGGGTAGCGCATGGGGCGCAGCGTGAGCTCGAAGCCCGGGTCGAGCAGGTTCTGGGGACGGGGGGAACTGGACATCACTGGCAGGCCTCGCAGGACTCGGGGTTCTCAAGGGAGCAGGCGACGGCTTCCCCGCCGGACGCCTGCTGGACGGGGACGGCGGCCTGCGCGCGTGCGGCGCGGGCGATGCGGGTCGCCGGGCGGGACCGCAGGTAGTACGTGGTCTTCAGGCCCTGCTTCCAGGCGTACGCGTACATCGAGGAGAGCTTGCCGATGGTCGGCGTCTCCAGGAACAGGTTGAGCGACTGCGCCTGGTCCAGGAACGGGGTGCGGGCGGCGGCCATGTCGATCAGGCCGCGCTGCGGGATCTCCCACGCGGTGCGGTACAGCCGGCGCACCTCCTCGGGGATCCAGGTGAAGTCCTGCACCGAGCCGCCCGCCTCGCGCAGCGCCTCCCGGGTGCGCGCGTCCCACACGCCGAGGCGCTTCAGGTCGTCGACGAGGTAGGAGTTGACCTGGAGGAACTCCCCGGACAGCGTCTCGCGCTTGAACAGGTTGGACACCTGCGGCTCGATGCACTCGTACACGCCCGCGATCGAGGCGATGGTGGCGGTGGGCGCGATCGCCAGGAGCAGCGAGTTGCGCATCCCGACGGACGCGATCCGCTCGCGCAGCGCCGCCCAGCGCTCCGGCCAGGACAGCTCGACGGCATAGTGGTCGGGGTGCAGCACGCCCCGGGCGGTGCGGGTCTGCTCCCAGGCCGGCAGCGGCCCGTTCCGTTCGGCGAGGTCCGCGGAGGCCTCGTACGCGGCGAGCATGATCCGCTCGGCGATCCGGGTGGAGAGCCGCCGGGCCTCGGGCGAGTCGAAGGGCAGGCGGAGCCGGAAGAAGACGTCCTGCAGGCCCATCACCCCCAGGCCCACCGGGCGCCAGCGGGCGTTGGACCGGCCCGCCTGCTCGGTCGGGTAGAAGTTGATGTCCACGACCCGGTCGAGGAAGGTGACGGCCGTGCGCACGGTGGCGTCCAGCCGCTCCCAGTCGAGGTCACCGGCGGCCGGGTCGACGAACGCGCCGAGGTTGACCGACCCCAGGTTGCAGACCGCCGTCTCCCCGTCGTCGGTGACCTCCAGGATCTCCGTGCACAGGTTGGAGGAGTGGACGACGTGGCCCGGGGTCGCCGTCTGGTTCGCCGTGCGGTTGGCGGCGTCCTTGAAGGTCATCCAGCCGTTGCCGGTCTGCGCGAGGGTGCGCATCATCCGGCCGTACAGCTCGCGGGCGGGGAGGGTCTTCCTGGCCAGCCCCTCGGCCTCGGCGGCCCGGTACGCCGCGTCGAACTCCGCGCCCCACAGGTCGACCAGCTCCGGCACGTCCACCGGGGAGAACAGCGACCACTGCGCGTCGTCGTTCACCCGGCGCATGAACTCGTCCGGCACCCAGTGCGCGAGGTTCAGGTTGTGCGTGCGGCGGGCGTCCTCACCGGTGTTGTCGCGCAGCTCCAGGAACTCCTCGACGTCCGCGTGCCAGGTCTCCAGGTAGACCGCCGCCGCGCCCTTGCGCCGGCCGCCCTGGTTCACGGCGGCCACCGAGGCGTCCAGCGTCTTCAGGAACGGGACGATGCCGTTGGAGTGCCCGTTGGTGCCGCGGATCAGCGAACCGCGGGCGCGGATGCGGGAGTAGGACAGGCCGATGCCGCCGGCGTGCTTCGAGAGGCGGGCCACCTGGTGGTAGCGGTCGTAGATCGAGTCCAGCTCGTCCCTGGGGGAGTCCAGGAGGTAGCAGGACGACATCTGGGGGTGGCGGGTACCGGAGTTGAACAGCGTGGGGGAGGAGGGCAGGTAGTCCAGGCGGCTCATCAGCCCGTACAGCGCGGCGACTTCGTCCACCGACCGCGCGCTGTCGTCCTCGGCGAGACCGGCGGCGACGCGCAGCAGGAAGTGCTGCGGCGTCTCGACGACCTTGCGGGTGATCGGGTGCCGCAGCAGGTAGCGGCTGTGCAGGGTGCGCAGGCCGAAGTAGCCGAAGCGGTCGTCGGCCCGGGGGTCGACCAGCGCGTCGAGGCGGTCGGCGTGCAGCCGGACGAACGCGGCGGTGCGGTCGGCGATCAGGCCCTCGCGGTGCCCGGTCGCGACGGACCCGGTGAACGACGTGACGCCCTGCGAGGCGGCCTCGGCGCGGATGCCGAGGGTCAGCAGCCGGGCGGCGAGCCGGGAGTAGGCGGGGTCCTCGGAGATGAGCCCGGCCGCGGCCTCGGTGGCCAGCTCCCGCAGCTCCGTCCCGTCGGCGCGGGCGGACCGGCCGCGCAGCGCGGCGGCGGCGACCCGGCCGGGGTCCGCGTCGGGCAGGTCGGCGGTCAGCTCGGTCAGGGTCCGCAGCAGCGCGGCACCGGGGCCGTCGCCCTGCTCTGTCACGTCGCTCGCTGAGGCCGGATCGGCTGGCGCGATGGTCACGTGGGGCTCTCCCTCGCTCGGCACGGGGCCTCGTCGAGGGCAGGGGGCAGCACACGAGCGCACGCGGCGTCGCGTCCACCGGCCCATTCCACGAGGCCCGGACGTCCACGCACCCGGACCGGACGGCCGGGCGCACTGTCGGCAGGTCCTCGGACTGAAGCCCGTGCGCGCCCGCGCGGGACGCGAACACGTACAAGTACACCGTTGCGGGACAGTTCCGGATTCGCACCGGATTCCCCTGCGGCGACAGCGAGCACGAGCATACATCTTGTGCCGGGTGCTGTCGGCAGGCCCATATGTTGTGTCTCGGTGGTGTCAGAGCGTCAACTCATAGGTGAGGAGCGTGATGTCGTCCAGGTGCGGGAGGGGGTTCCAGTCACGCCCTGGCGTGCGGGCGAAGCCCAGTCGCTCGTAGATGCGGTGGGCGGAGTGCATGGTGCGCTGGGTCGACAGCACGATCCGGGCGCAGCCCTCGACGGCCCGTGCACGGTCGACGCAGGCGCGGACGAGGGCCTCCCCGGCGCCGCGGCCCCGGGCCGCACGGGCGACCGCGAGCATCCGGATCTCGGCCTCGCCGGGCCCGGCTATGTCGGCCATCGGTCCGCCGCCCGGCACGAACGTCACCCCGCCCAGCACGCTGCCGCGCTCCACGGCGACCAGCACCTCGGCGGCCGCCGCCCGCTTCGCCACGTCCCTCAGCTCGCCGAGGTACGCGTCGCTCTCCCCGAAGTCGAGCAGCCCGTCCCGGAGGTAGGCCTGCGCGGTGATCTCACCGAGCTCCTCGTACTCGCCGGGCTCCGCCGCCCGGATGACGATGTCCATGGGGCGAGTGTGCCCGAGGGGTACGACAACGGGCCGCCGGATTCCTCCGGCGGCCCGTGGCCCGTGTGACGGCGGGTCAGTGCGTGCTGCCCGCCGTGGCCGGCGGGAGCTCCGTCTGGACGCCCGGGTCGCCCGCGTCCGCCGTGTAGTCCTCCGGCCTGGTCTCGTCGACGCCCTCGGGTGCCTTGGCGGCCTTCAGGACGAAGGTCAGGACGACCGTCACCAGGACGTTGATCACGAAGGCGGTGAGACCGATGTAGCCGATCTCGCCGATGCCCGGGATCTCCTTCGCCGAGCCGCCGAAGTGCTTCTGCGTCGGCGAGGCCACCCCGTACGCGGCGACCGTGCCGTAGACCATGCCGACCGCCCAGCCCGCGAGCAGCGCCCAGCGGTGGAACCAGCGGGTGAACAGGCCGCCCACCAGCGCCGGGAAGGTCTGCAGGATCCAGATGCCGCCGAGGAGCTGGAAGTTGATGGCGACCGTCTTGTCCATGGTCAGGACGAAGGCCAGCGCTCCCACCTTCACCAGCAGGGAAACGATCTTGGATACCTTGGTCTCCTGGGCCGGCGTCGCGTCCGGCTTGATGAAGTCCTTGTAGATGTTGCGGGTGAAGAGGTTCGCCGCCGCGATCGACATGATCGCCGCCGGCACCAGTGCGCCGATGCCGATCGCCGCGAAGGCCACGCCCGCGAACCAGTCCGGGAACATGTTCTCGAACAGCTGCGGGATCGCCAGCTGCCCGTTCTGCACCTTCACCCCGGCCGCGATCGCCATGAAGCCCAGCAGCGCGAGCATGCCCAGCATCAGCGAGTACAGCGGCAGGATCGTGGTGTTGCGGCGGATCACCTCACGGCTGCGCGAGGACAGCGTCGCGGTGATCGAGTGCGGGTACATGAACAGCGCGAGTGCCGAGCCCAGCGCCAGCGTGGCGTACGTCCACTGGCCCGCGTCGCCCGGCACCAGCGCACCGCGCGGCGCGCCCGTGGCCGGGTTGGTCTGGCCGAACGCCTCGCTCGCGCTGGCGAAGATGTCGTCGAAGCCGCCCAGCTTGATCGGGATGTAGATGATCGCCACCGCGATGACGAGGTAGATCAGCGTGTCCTTCACGAACGCGATCAGCGCGGGGGCCCGCAGGCCCGACGAGTACGTGTACGCCGCCAGCACGCCGAAGGCGATCAGCAGCGGCAGGTCCTTGACGAACCAGTTGGTGTGCTCGCCGCCGCCGACGCCCATCACGTCCAGCACGGCCTGGATGCCGACCAGCTGGAGCGCGATGTACGGCATCGTCGCCAGGATGCCGGTGAGCGCGACCGCCAGCGACAGCCCCTTCGAGCCGAACCGGCCGCGCACGAAGTCGGACGTGGTCACATAGCCGTGCTTGTGCGACACCGACCACAGACGGGGCAGGAAGGTGAAGATCAGCGGGTACACGAGGATCGTGTACGGCACGGCGAAGAAGCCCGCCGCGCCCGCCGCGTAGATCGCCGCCGGCACGGCCACGAAGGTGTACGCGGTGTAGAGGTCGCCGCCGAGCAGGAACCAGGTCACCCAGGTGCCGAAGGACCGTCCGCCCAGGCCCCATTCGTCGAGGCTGTGCTCGTTCGCCGCCTTGCGCCAGCGCGCGGCCAGGAAGCCCATGACCGTGACGAGCAGGAAGAAGAAGATGAAGACGGCGAGTGCCACGCCGTTCACGCCGTCGTTCACCGTGCCGCACCGCCCTTCGATGTCGAGCGGGCGCGCTGGTCACGCTGCCAGAGCTTGTAGGCGATCATGGTCAGTACGGTGGAGACCACCACCCACAGCATCTGGTACCAGTAGAAGAACGGGATGCCGATGACGACGGGGTCGGCCTTCGCGTACGACCCGACCCACAGCATGGCCACGAAGGGTGCGACGAGACAGAGGGCGATGACGACGCGCACGGGCGTCACCACCGGCCCCCTGCCGGTTTCTGGGGCTTGTGACATCAGACGGCTCCGTCCCCTCATTGATCACCGGCGATGGTGCGCAGGAAATCTAGGTCAGGGGGCGGCCCGTCCGTAACCCCTCGTCCGTGTGCCGACACCTCGGATTTCGCTCGTCCGGGAGGCGGCGACAACGGAATGGCCGTCGATGATCCGTTTCGCCGGGTTCCCCGGCTCAGTCCTGCGGCCGCTTCAGCCGCGCGACGAACTTGTACCGGTCGCCCCGGTACACCGACCGCACCCACTCCACCGGCTGTCCGTCCCGGTCCAGCGAGTGGCGGGAGAGCATCAGCATCGGCAGGCCGACGTCCGTGCCGAGCAGACCGGCCTCGCGCGGGGTGGCCAGCGAGGTCTCGATGGTCTCCTCGGCCTCCGCCAGGTGGACGTCGTACACCTCCGCGAGGGCGGTGTAGAGGGACGTGTACTTCACCAGGTTGCGACGCAGCGCCGGGAAGCGCTTCGCGCTCAGATGGGTGGTCTCGATGGCCATCGGCTCGCCGTTGGCCATGCGCAGCCGCTCGATGCGCAGCACCCGTCCGCCGGGCGTGATGTCGAGCAGTCCGGCGAGCCGGTCGTCGGCGGTGATGTAGCCGATGTCCAGCAGCTGCGAGGTGGGCTCCAGCCCCTGGGCGCGCATGTCCTCGGTGTACGAGGTGAGCTGCAGCGCCTGTGAGACCTTGGGCTTGGCGACGAAGGTGCCCTTGCCCTGGATGCGTTCCAGGCGCCCCTCGACCACCAGCTCCTGGAGGGCCTGGCGCACGGTGGTGCGCGAGGTGTCGAACTCCGCCGCCAGCGTGCGCTCGGGCGGGACCGGGGTGCCGGGGGGCGCCGTCTCGGTCATGTCGAGCAGGTGCTTCTTCAGCCGGTAGTACTTGGGCACGCGCGCCGTACGGACCGTAGTCCCACCCTCGTTCTCCGCACTGCTGACGTCGGTGCTCATGCTCTGCCTTCCCGGCTCCGAGTGCCGAAGCGGCCGACGTCCCATCGGCCACGGCTCACATCGTGGCACGGCTCGGTGCGGGGTGTGCCCCACACCCTCCGTGATCCCCTCTGTATACCCCTGGGACCGGGGCTGGTCTAGTCCACGACCAGCCCCCGGACCGCGCGCCGGCGCTCAGATCCCCTGCCACTCCGGCTTGTTGGCGTAGGTGTGCCGGAAGTAGTCGGCGAGCTTCAGCTTGGAGGCGGCCGCCTCGTCGACGACCACCGTGGCGTGCGGGTGCAGTTGCAGCGCGGACGCCGGGCACACCGCCGCCACCGGTCCCTCGACGGTCGCGGCGACGGCGTCCGCCTTGCCCTCCCCGGTGGCGAGCAGCACCAGGTGGCGGGCCTCCAGGATGGTCCCGATGCCCTGGGTGATGACGTGGTGCGGGACCTGGTCGATGTCGCCGTCGAAGAAGCGCGCGTTGTCCACCCGGGTCTGCTCGGTCAGCGTCTTGATCCGGGTGCGTGAGGCGAGCGAGGAGCACGGCTCGTTGAACCCGATGTGCCCGTCCGTCCCGATGCCCAGCAGCTGGAGATCCACGCCGCCGGCCTCGGTCAGCTCCCTGTCGTACGCTTCGCACGCACCCTGCACGTCCTCGGCCGTGCCGTCGGGGCCCATGAAGGCGTCCATGCCGATCCCGAGCGGCTCCAGCACCTCGCGCCGGAGCACCGAGCGGTAGGACTCGGGGTGGTCGGCGGGCAGCCCCACGTACTCGTCGAGCTGGGCGATGCGCGCCCGCGAGGCGTCCACGGCGCCGTCGCGCACCTTGGCCGCCAGTGCCTGGTAGATGGGCAGCGGGGTGGAGCCGGTGGCCACGCCGAGCAGGGCGTCGGGCTTGCGCCGCAGGAGGTGTGCCACGGCCTCGGCGATGAGTTCGCCGCCGGCCTGGGCGTCCGCAACGATGACAACTTCCACGCTGGGCCTGCCGATCTGAGAGGAGGGCTCGACTGGTACTGGACCCGGAAGGGACCATGTGGTTTAGACCAATCTAGCAGAGCGGGCGCCGCCCTCCCAGGTGAGCGGCGCGGCCCCCTTCCCGCCTCCTCCGGCTTCCCGGGGCCGGGCGGACCCGGCCCGTTCCGCGGGGTTACGTCAGCGAACCGCCGGTGGCGTCCACCCAGCTCCCCGTCACCCATCGGCCCGCGTCCGAGGCCAGGAACGCCACCACGTCCGCGACCTCCGCCGGGGTCCCCACCTTCCCGAGCGCCGATATCGCCTCGGCCTGCGCCCAGCCGTCCTCCGTGCCGTGCAGGAGCGCGGCCGTGTTGTCGGTGTCGATCAGCCCCGGCGCCACCGAGTTCACCCTGATGCCCCGCCGGCCCAGGATCTTGGACAGGTCGCGGGAGAAGACGTCCAGCGCCCCCTTCGTCATCGCGTACGCCATGTTCCCCGGCATCACGGCGGTCCGGGCGAGCCCCGAGGAGATGTTGATGATCCGCCCTCCGTCCCGCAGCCGGGTCATGCCGTGCTTGACGATGAAGAAGGGCGCCTTCACGTTCACCGCGAAGACCGCGTCGTACTCCTCTTCCCGGATCTCCTCGATCGGTCGTGACGACCCGATCCCGGCGTTGTTCACCAGCACGTCCAGGCCGTCCGCGTGCCGGTCGAACTCCTCCCACAGGGCCTCGGCGTCCCCGGGCGTGCCCAGCTCCACGCCGATCGCGAACGCCGAGCCGCCCGCCGCCTCGATCGCGGCGACCGTCTCCTTCGCCGCCGCCTCGTTCCGGCCGTAGTGCACCGCGACCCGCGCTCCGTCGCGCCCCAGCCGCTCGGCGATGCCCCGCCCGATCCCCCTGCTCGCCCCCGTGACGAGTGCCGTCCTGCCCGTGAGCACGCCCATGTCGACGCCCCTCCAGATTTTTCTAGTGGTCGTTACAGAAAAAACCGTACGACAGTCCGCCGCCGTTTTTCTAGTGCTCGCTATAAAATGCACTCCATGGTGGGACCGCGAACGGGACGCACGGCGAACGGGGCGGGAGTGTCCGGTGGGCGAGGAGGAGTCGCATGATGAGTGACGGGGACGCCGGACGGAGCGGGGCCGCCCGCCCCGGAGCCGGATCCGCGCGCAGAGCCCGCGGCCGCCCCCGCTCCTTCGACCGGGAGACCGCGTTGGAGAAGGCGCTCCTCGCCTTCTGGGAACACGGCTACGAGGCCACGTCGGTCTCCGACCTCACCCGCGTCATGGACATCGGCGCCCCCAGCCTCTACGCGGCCTTCGGCGACAAGCGCTCCCTGTTCGACGAGGTCGTCCGGGTCTACGGCGCGCGGTACGGCTCCTTCACCGACCGCGCCCTCGCCGAGGAGCCCACCGCCCGCGCCGCCGTCGCACGGATGCTGCGGGAGGCCGCCGCCGTGTACACCGAACCGGGCCGTCCGCACGGCTGCCTCGTCGTCCACGCCGCCGCGAACTGCTCGAACCCCGAGGTCGAGCAGTCCCTGCGGGAGCGCCGTACGGCCAACGTCGCCGCGTTCGAGCGCCGGATCCGGGACGACGTCGCCGCCGGAGTGCTGCCCGCGGACACCGACGCCGGTGCGCTCGCCCGGTACACCGGGGCGATGATCCAGGGCATGTCGCAGCAGGCGCGGGACGGGGCGAGCCGGGAGGAACTGGAGTCGCTCGCCGAAATTGCCATGTCCGTCTGGCCCCACGCGGGAACCGCCACGGGTTAGGCTGCGTGGTGGACGCCCGTGCGTCCGGCCGGCGCGACATAGGCCGTGGCATCCGACGACGTGACACCGACGAGAAACGTTCCGCGCATGGACACCGGGAGTGGTCTAGTCCACAATGCGGAGCAGGACGCACAAGCCTGCCTTCCCCGCACAGGAAGGCGGATCGAGGATCCGGAGCTCTCTGCCCTGACTGCCCCGGTTCCTCGTCGTTCGGCCGACCGGGGCCGCACACCCCACGGCCGATATTGCTCCGGGCTGCGGTGCCGGGAGGGTTGAGGGTCCCTCTCAGGCGCCGCGGCCCGCGGGTGTTTCGGGGCCCCGCAGACCGCCGGGTACGCTCGCTGACGTGCCCTCCATGAACGAACTCGTACGCCAGCACACCGCTCTCGACGACACCGACCTCGAGTGGCTCCATCTGCTGGTCTCGGAGTGGCAGCTGCTCTCCGACCTCTCCTTCGCCGACCTGGTCCTGTGGGTCCCCACCCGCGACGGCACCCGCTACGTCTCCGTCGCCCAGATGCGGCCGAACACCGGCCCCACCTCGTACCAGGACGACATGGTCGGCCACCTCGTCCCGCGCGGACGCCGGCCCATGCTGGACGCGGCCCTGGACGAGGGCCGGATCGTGCGCGAGGGGGACCCGGAGTGGCGCGAGGAGGTCCCGGTCCGCGTCGAGTCCATCCCCGTCCGGCGCGAGGGCCGCGTCCTCGGCGTGATCGCGCGCAACACCAACCTCCTCACCGTGCGCACCCCGAGCCGGCTGGAGCTCACCTACCTCCAGAGCGCCTCCGACCTCGCGCAGATGATCGCGGCCGGAGCCTTTCCGTTCGCGAACCAGCAGCTCGACATGGACGCCTCGCCCCGCGTCGGCGACGGACTGATCCGGCTCGACGCCGACGGCATCGTCCAGTACGCCTCCCCGAACGCCCTGTCCGCCTACCACCGGCTGGGCCTGGCCGCCGACCTGGTCGGCCACCACCTCGGCCGAACCACCGCCGAACTGGCCCCCTCCCGAGGCCCGGTGGACGAGGCGCTGGCCAAGGTAGCCAGCGGCTGGGCCCCGCGCGAGTTCGAGATCGAGGCGCACGACGGGGTGATCCAGTTCCGCGCGATCCCGCTCAAGCCGAAGGGGACGCGGATCGGGTCGCTGGTCCTCCTCCGGGACGTCACCGAACTTCGCCGCCGCGAACGTGAGTTGATCACCAAGGACGCGACCATCCGGGAGATCCACCACCGGGTGAAGAACAACCTCCAGACGGTGGCGGCGCTGCTGCGGCTCCAGGCCCGGCGGATCGGGTCGGAGCGCGGCCGTGAGGCGCTGGAGGAGGCGGTGCGCCGGGTCGGGTCCATCGCGATCGTGCACGAGACGCTCTCCCAGAACCTGGACGAGCGCGTGGAGTTCGACGAGATCGCCGACCGGGTCCTGGCGATGGTCGCCGAGATCTCCCCGGGCAAGGTCACCGGCCGGCGCACCGGCCGCTTCGGCATACTCGACGCCGAGGTCGCCACCCCGCTGTCGATGGTGCTGACCGAGATCCTGCAGAACGCCCTGGAGCACGGCTTCCGCGAGGGCGAGACCGGCACCGTCGAGGTGTCCGCGGTCCGCGGCGGGACCACGAAGGAGACCCGTCTGCTGGTCACCGTGCAGGACGACGGTGTGGGACTGCCCGAGGACTTCGACCCGCACACCGCCGGCAACCTCGGCCTGCAGATCGTGCGGACCCTGGTGGAGGGCGAGTTGGGCGGCGCCTTCGACATGGTTCCGGCCCCGGACCGGGGGACCCGGGTGATCCTGGACATCCCGGTGCGCTCGGGCAAGTAGCACGGGTCCCCGCGGGGAGGAGGGTGTCTGACCGCCTGTCGGCCGTCCTCTTCCCACCGGACGGACGCGGGCAGCGAAAAGCCCCGGACCGGTGGGAAGGTCCGGGGCTCATGCTCATGCGATGGGGTCACCCCCTGCTCGAGCGGAGTCGAGGTTCAGGGGGAACTGCGCGCTGCGGCTCGGGGGCGGGAGATGCGTACGCGCTGCACGCGCCGCCAAGCTCAGGCTGTCAGCAGGGGTGGGGTCGTCAGGCGGAGGCCTGACGGGCCCGGTTGCGGGCGGCGCGGCGCTTCATCGCACGACGCTCGTCCTCGCTGAGACCACCCCAGACGCCGGAGTCCTGACCGGACTCGAGCGCCCACTGCAGGCACTGCTCGATCACCGGGCAGCGGCGGCAGACGGCCTTGGCTTCCTCGATCTGCAGCAGCGCGGGACCGGTGTTGCCGATGGGGAAGAAGAGCTCGGGGTCTTCCTCGCGGCAAACGGCGTTGTGACGCCAGTCCATGGCTGCTACCTCTCCTTGGTATTACTGCAGGATTTGCTTGTGAATGTGAACGCTTTCACGAATCCCTCAACAAGGGAAGGGCCGACCGCCAGGTTCCCTGGCGTGGTCCTTGGGTTTGAAGAGGGGTTCCGGTGATCTGTGGAGGCCGGTGTTGCGGGCCGTCCCGATCGCCATGTAGAGACTCGCAAACCTCGGCGGCGGATACAACCCCTTCCGGAAAGTTTTTTTTGATTCTTCGGTGTCGACTAGGTCACAGCCGTACTTCCATGGGGTGGATCCTGGCCTAAACGTTCGAGTGAAAGGACTTTGGCCCTTTCTGCTCACACAATCACACGCAGTGCACGGCGTACGCCTGTGAACGTCACGCTGGTGCGCAGCCCCAGGTGGTCACCGTCCATCTGAAGGGGCAGCGGCACCTTCGAATGCAAGGTGAACTGCGTCAGATCGTGCCGGGAGACGGCGTGCCTGCCCCGGGGTCCGCGCTCCGGGGACGAAGCGAGCAACTGGGTGCCATACCGGGCAACCGCGGCGGTGGACAGCCGGCTCAGGCCGAAGATGTCCAGCCCCGTGTCGAACGAGGCCTTAGGCGACGCGTAGATCGGACGATTGCCGAGAAACGTCCACGGCGAGGTGTTCGAGACTATGGAGAGCACCAGGTCGGTGACCGGGTCCTCGCCCGGCTGCTCCAGGGTGATCACCCCGTGCCGGCGGTGCGGCTCACCGAACAGCTGGCGCACGACCTGGCGCACGTACAGCGCGTGGGTGGACCTCCTGCCGCGCTCCCGCTGCTGCTCCACCCGGCCGACCACGCCGGCGTCGAAGCCCAGTCCCGCGTTGAAGGTGAACCAGCGGGCCGGTACCGCCTCGTCCTCCGAGCCCGGGGTGCCCGAGGTCAGACCCAGGCCCACGGTGCGCTCGCGGCCCTCGCGCAGCGCGTCCAGCAGGGCGCCGGTGGCCTCCACGGGCTGGTTGGGCAGCCCCAGGGCGCGGGCGAAGACGTTGGTGGAGCCGCCGGGGACCACGGCGAGCCCGGGCAGGTGTTCCGGATCGGGTCCGGAGTGCAGGAGACCGTTGACGACCTCGTTGACCGTGCCGTCGCCGCCGAGGGCCACGACCAGGTCGATGTCGTCGCTCTCCGCCGCCTGCCGGCCCAGGTCGCGCGCGTGCCCGCGGTACTCGGTGGTGACCGCCTCCAGCTTCATCTCACTGGCGAGCGCGTGGATCAGTACGTCGCGCGTGCGCGCACTCGTGGTGGTTGCCGCCGGATTGACCACAAGAAGTGCACGCATGACGTGCAGGGTACCTACTGGGCGGTACCGGGCCCAGACCGAGGTGCGGATCGGGCCGGGAGCGGGGCGTGAACCTCGGCACGGGGGCGCGTACGGCGAGGGCTACCCTTCAGGGGTGAGCAGTGAGCAGACCCCCACCACCCCGGACACCACCGGCCCCCGCCCGCGCCGTCTGACGTACGCCGCCGCGCTGGCCGCCCTGGAGGGGATCGCGTTGGTGGCCGGCGGCGTCTGGATGCTGGTCCTCGGTGTCACGGGCGAGCCGGACGACCGGCAGCAGGCCGTCACCGGCGGGGTGACGCTGATCGCGCTCGCGCTGCTGCCGCTCATCGCCGCGCGGGGGCTGCTCGGCCGGCGCAGCTGGAGCCGCGGTCCCGCCGTCATCACGCAGATCATGGCGCTGCCGGTGGCCTACACCCTGCTGAAGGCCGACAGCGTGGCCATCCCGGCCGGGATCGTGCTCGCCGTGGTGGCCGTCACCGCGCTCGTCCTGCTCCTCAACCCCGAGACGACCCGGGCCCTCGGCATCCGGGGGCCCGGGAACGCCGGGAAGTAGCCGCGTCGGCTCACTCCTCCACGAGCAGTTTCTCCCGCAGCTGGGCCAGGGTGCGGGCCAGCAGCCGGGAGACGTGCATCTGCGAGATGCCGACCTCCTGCGCGATCTGCGACTGGGTCATGTTGCCGAAGAAGCGCAGCAGCAGGATCCGCTTCTCGCGCGGTGGCAGATCCTCCAGCAGCGGCTTGAGCGACTCCCGGTACTCCACGCCCTCCAGCGCCTCGTCCTCGGCGCCGAGGGTGTCGGCGACCGCCGGGGACTCGTCGTCGGTGTCGGGAACGTCCAGGGACAGCGTGGAGTACGCGTTGGCGGACTCCAGGCCCTCCAGGACCTCCTCCTCCGAGATCGCCAGCTTCTCGGCCAGCTCGTGGACCGTGGGGGAGCGGCCGTGCAGCTGCGAGAGTTCGGCCGTGGCCGTCGTCAGCGCCAGCCGCAGCTCCTGCAGCCGGCGCGGCACGCGCACCGCCCAGCCCTTGTCGCGGAAGTGCCGCTTGATCTCGCCGACGACCGTCGGGGTCGCGTACGTCGAGAACTCCACGCCGCGGTCCGGGTCGAAGCGGTCGACCGACTTGATCAGCCCGATGGTGGCGACCTGGGTGAGGTCGTCCAGCGGCTCGCCGCGGTTGCGGAAGCGGCGCGCGAGATGCTCGACGAGCGGCAGGTGCATGCGGACCAGCTGATTGCGCAGTTCCGCGTACTCGGGGCTGCCGTCCTGCAGCGTGCGCAGCTCGAGGAACATGGCGCGCGCCCCGCTGCGGTCCTGCGCGTCGTGCTGTGCGCCGTGCGCGTTCTGGGTGCCCGCTGCGTTCCTGGTGCCCCGGGTGCTCGGTGCCCGCGGCGCCTCGTCCTCGGCGTGTCGCTCGTGCTCGCTCATCGTCCCGCCCGTCGCCCTTCCCCGAGCGCTCGCCTCGTCCCCCGCCGGCTTCGCTCGGGCGGGGGCGCCCCCGTGGCCGGGAGCGATCCCGGCCGACCTGCCCGGAGGCGTGCTCCGCACGGCACCGCCGGGCCGCCCGCCGCCCGCCGAGCCGGTCTCCGTGGAGTCGTCCTCCGGATGCGGCCGGGCCTGCTCGGGGATGCCGTCGATGCCGTCCGGCACACGCTCGGCCGGCAGCTCCCTCGTACCGCGTTCTTCGTCCCGCACCGGCCCGTCCTCGTCCCTCACGCCGGCCCGGGTCCCGCGCCGCGCTGTTTGTAGAGGCTGATCGAAACGGTCTTGTCCTCGTCCACGGCCGAGGAGACCTTGCCCGCGAGCGCGGACAGGACGGTCCAGGCGAAGGTGTCCCGCGAGGGGGCGTGACCGTCCGTGGTCGGCGCCGAGACGGTGACCTCGAGCGAGTCGTCGACGAGCCGGAAGACGCAACTGAGCACCGACCCCGGCACGGCCTGCTGGAGCAGGATCGCGCAGGCCTCGTCGACCGCGATGCGCAGGTCCTCGATCTCGTCGAGGGTGAAGTCCAAACGGGCCGCGAGCCCGGCCGTGGCCGTACGCAGCACCGACAGGTAGGCCCCCGCGGCCGGCAGCCGGACTTCCACGAAGTCCTGGGTCGCGGGCTCGCCTGCGATCTGGGACACCCTCACCTCCAAGGTGGTACAAGCGTTTCAGGGCCGGGGTCGCCCCCCGGACAACGCGCTACGTGGTTCAGCGGTGACGCTATCGCGCTCTCGGCGATCCTGTCCTCGGGACCCCGACCACCGCTGTCACTCATAGTAAAACTATGAATACGCTCCGTGGCTAGGGGTCTGCGGGCCCAAATGGGAAGAGCGCGCGCCGGATTGACGTACCCGGTCGTCAGACGGTCGAACCGTCCGGCACCGGGGTCCCGTCGGGTCACACGAGTACGTGGTCGACGAAGCACCAGCGCCAGTCCTCGCCCGGTTCGTGGGTCCGCATCACGGGGTGGCCGGATTTCCTGTGGTGCTCCGTCGCATGCCGTCCCGGCGAGGAGTCGCAGCAGCCGACGTGGCCGCAGCTCAGGCACAGGCGCAGCTGCACCGGGTCCGTGCCGTCCCGCAGGCACTCCGGGCACGTCTCACTGAGCGGGACGGGCTCCGGGTGCGGCAGCGCGCCGGCATGCGTGCACTGTTTCATGGTGGCCAGATTACGACGGGCGCGCGGAAGACCGCGCAGAAAATCGAGGGCGGGCCGGACATGGACGTGATGCCCCTGCTGTTGCTGGTCGCGGGCAGTGCCGCGGTCGCCGCGGCCGCCCGGCGCACCTGGGTGCCGGCACCGCTGCTGCTGGTCGCGGCCGGCCTGGCGGTCAGCTACCTCCCCGGGGTGCCCGACTACAGGCTCGACCCGCACGTCGTCCTGCCGCTCGTCCTGCCCCCGCTGCTGCACACGGCGGCCACCGACAGCTCCTACCTCGACCTGCGGGCGCAGCTGCGGCCGGTGGCGCTGCTGTCGGTGGGGTACGTGCTGTTCGCGACCTTCGCCGTCGGCTGGGCCCTGTACCTGGTCGTGCCGGGCCTGCCCCTGACCGCGGCCCTGGTGTTCGGCGCCGTGGTGGCCCCGCCGGACGCGGTCGCGGCGACGGCGGTGGCGCGCCGGGTCGGACTGCCGTCCCGGATCACCACCGTCCTCCAGGGCGAGTCCCTGCTGAACGACGCCACCGCGATCACCGCGTTCCGGGTGGCCGTCGCGGTGGCGGTCGGCGAGGGCGCGACCTGGGCGGCGGGCGTCGGGGCGTTCCTGCTCGCGGCGGTCGGCGGGGTGGCTGTCGGCCTGGTGCTGATGGTTCCCCTGCACTGGCTGCGCACGCACGTGAAGGAGGCGCTGCTGCAGAACACGCTCTCCCTGCTGATCCCGTTCGTCGCCTATGCCGCCGCCGAGCAGGTGCACGCCTCCGGCGTCGTCGCCGTCGTGGTGGTCGCCCTCTGTCTGGGGCACCGCGCGTGGGAGGTCGACTTCGCCACCCGCCTCCAGGAGGACGCGGTGTGGAAGATGGTCGCGTTCGTGCTGGAGTCCGCGGTGTTCGCGCTCATCGGGCTGCAGCTGCCGGTCGTCCTCAGGGGGCTCGGCGAGCACGGGGGCGTCGATTCCGCCTGGTACGCGCTCGTCGTCTTCGTGGTGGTCGTCGTCGTGCGGTTCCTCTGGGTGTACCCGGCGACCTGGCTGCCGCCGATGCTCTCGGCGAGGATCCGGGAACGCGAGGGGAAGCCCGGCTGGAAGGGCCCGTTCGTGATCGCGTGGGCCGGGATGAGAGGGGTGGTCTCGCTGGCCATCGCCTTCTCGATCCCGGTCACCGCAGGGAGCGAGGACTTCCCGCACCGCAACCTGCTGCTCTTCCTGACCTTCACCACCGTCATCGGCACCCTGGTCGTGCAGGGGCTGACGCTGCCCCCGCTGATCCGCGTGCTGAAGCTCCCCGGGCGCGACACGCAGGCCGAGACCCTGGTGGAGGCCAACGCCCAGGCACAGGCCTCCAGGGCCGCCGAGCAGCGCCTCGACGAGCTCCTGTCCGACGAGCGCAACGCCCTGCCGGGCCCGCTCGCCGACCGGCTGCGCACCGTCCTGGAGCGTCGCCGCAACGCCGTCTGGGAACGGCTCGGCCAGGTCAACCCGGTCACCGGGGAGTCGGTGGACGACACCTACCGGCGGTTGTCGCGGGAGATGATCGGCGCGGAGCGCGAGGTGTTCGTCAGACTGCGCGACGGCCGGTACATCGACGACGAGATGCTGCGGACGCTGCTGCGCCGGCTGGACCTGGAGGAGGCGGCGGCGTACCGGGAGACGGCCTAGGCGGGCCGGCCGGGCCGGATCAGGGGAAGGGACGGCCGGTGACCACGGCGGCGACCGTGCTCCCGCGGGGGAAGGCGCCCTCCTCCGCCAGGGCGACAAGGGCATAGAGCAACTTGGCGACATAGAGACGTTCGACGGGTACGCCGTGCCGGTGCTCGAAGTCCTCGGCGAACGCGTCGAGTTCCTCGGTGACACGGGCGTAGCCGCCGAAGTGGAAGCGGTCGTCGAGGCTCCAGTCGCCGCGCGGGCCACCGAACGCCGCGCTCTGCAGGGCCCGTATCTCATCGGCCAGAAAGCCGCCCTTCAGCACCGGAACGCCCAGCGCGCGCCCGCCGGCGCCGAGTCCGGCGGCCAGGCCGGCGAGTGTGCCGCCGGTGCCGCAGGCCACCGCGACCACGTCGGCCCGGCCGGTCAGTTCCGCACCGAGCGCCCGGCAGCCGCGCACCGCGGGGGAGTTGCTGCCCCCCTCGGGCACGACGTACGCGTCCTCGGCACCCGCCGCGCGCAGGACGGCCGCGAGGGTCTCCGGCTCGGTCTTGCGGCGGTACGCCGACCGGTCGACGAAGTGCAGCCGCATGCCGTCGGACACGCACCGGGCCAGCGAGGGATTGAGCGGGCGGCCGGCGAGTTCCTGACCGCGCACCACGCCGACCGTGCGCAGGCCGAGCAGCCGGCCGGCGGCGGCCGTGGCCCGCAGGTGGTTGGAGTAGGCGCCACCGAAGGTGAGCACCGTCCGTCCGGCCGCCGCCGCGAGGTTCGGGGCCAGCTTGCGCCACTTGTTCCCGACCAGCTCGGGGTGGATCAGATCGTCCCGCTTCAGCAGCAGCCGGACCCCGCGCCGCGCGAACCGCCCGTCCGTCACCTCCTGCACCGGTGAGGGCAGCCCCGGGCGCAGGTCGGTGAGGGACGTGAGGGCGGCGGAGCCGGGGTCGTCGGAACTGGTCACGGGGTCATTGTCACCCGGAGGGAGGGCACGGGCTCAGGCGGTGCCCGGGCCGGCGGCCGGCTGGCCGGCCTCGCGATCGCGGACGGGCTCGGGGCCGCGGCCGCGGAGGAGGCCGAGCAGGGAGGGCCCGCCCCGCAGGCACCACAGGGCGATCACCGGGCCGCAGATCGCGCAGCCCGGGGACGAGGTGTGGAGGAACGGGACGATGGGGTCGCCCTCGGGGTGGTGGACGACGTCCCACGCGGTGTGCGGCAGCCAGGCGACACCGATGAACGTCCACGGCTCCAGGCCGCGGAACGCGACACAGGTGACCAGTGCCGTGAAGGCGAACTCCCAGCCGCCCAGACCACCGCCGCTGAGGTGGGCGGCGCCCGCACCGGCGAGCATGACGGCGTTCAGGCGCCGCCGGTGCGGTTCGCGGACGAGGGGCATCAGCAGGGCGTATGAGGACGCCGATGCCGATCGGGGCGACGTACTGCACGGCGGGACCTCTTCCGGGGCTGACGGGTACGGCCCACCACGCCAGGAGCGGGTCCCACCGGCCCCCAGGGGACCGAGCGACAGATTCCGACGGGTTGTCGCCACCGGCCGGCCGCGTGCGCCCTCGCACCACCGGGTCACTTCAGGCGGTCGCGGATCCGGTTCCTCATCGAACTCATCGTGAACCCGCGCGGATCCACCTTCCCCGGCTGCCACTCCTTGTGGCCGATCACCGACCGCTCGTTCCAGCCGTGGTGGCGGCACACCGCGGCCGCGGCCCTCTCGATGGCCTCCAGTTGCGCGGCCGGCCAGGGGTCCTCGCCGTCGCCCAGGTTCTCGCACTCGAAGCCGTAGAAGTGCCGGTTGCCGTCGGTGTTCTGTTCGTTGTCCTTCGGCAGCCGCTTCTCGGCGATCACCGCGCGCAGCACCTCGTCGTCGCCGAGACCCGCGTGGTTGGCCCGGCCGTAGCCGACGAGGTGGACCCGGCCGTCCTTGGTGATGACGCCGTGGCACAAGGGCCCCGGCAGACCCGCGTAGCCCTTGCGGCAGATCTCCACGGTCCGGGCGCTGCCCTTGGTCACCGTGTGGTGGATCATCACGCCGTGGACCGGACCCCACGGGCCCTTGTGGTTGCGGTTGTGGTCGCGCCAGTCGCCGACCTCGACGACCGTGAGTCCCTCCGCCTTCAGAACGCGCAGGAACGCGCTTGCGGACATGGGTGGGGCCATGACCGCCTCCTTCGTGCCGGGTGGCGGCCGCCGGTCGCAACCGCCTGCTACCGGGCCTATACCTGAAAGGAGGGCGCTCAACTACTCGTTCGGAGTCCTGTGCGAGCCGATCCGGACAATCCCCTTCCGGTGGAGTGCCGTCGGATGACCTCCATGTCTGCCCAGACCACCCAAGATCCATTCCCGCTCGTTCGGGTAATGGTGCGAACACGGTGGGTGAGGAACGCTTGATCGCGCAGGCCCGCGTCCGGCACAGGCGGACGCGGCTCACACCAAGGGGAGGGCAATTCTCTATGTCGGTAGGCGAAGAGGTCGGCACGGAGCAGACCAGGCAGCAGCAGAGCCTCGGTACGGCGGCCGCGCGGAACCTGGCCACCACGACCAAATCCGTGCCGCAGATGCAGGAGATCAGCTCGCGCTGGCTGCTGCGCATGCTGCCCTGGGTCGATGTGCAGGGCGGTACCTACCGCGTCAACCGGCGACTGACGTACGCCGTGGGCGACGGTCGCATGACGTTCGTGAAGACCGGTGACCGCGTCGAGGTCATCCCCGCGGAACTGGGCGAGCTGCCGGCCCTGCGGTCGTACGACGACACGGAGGTGCTGTCCGAGCTGGCCGCCCGCTGCCGGCAGCGGGAGGTCGGGGCCGGCCAGGTGATCGCCTCGTTCGGCAGTCCGGCCGACGAGGTGTACCTGCTGGCGCACGGCAGGGTGGAGAAGGTCGGCACCGGGCCCTACGGCGAGGACGAGTCCCTCGGCGTCCTCGCCGACGGTGCCTACTTCGGCGATCAGGTGCTGCTGGACGAGGAAGCCATCTGGGAGTACACGGCGCGCACGCTCACCGCCTGCACCGTGCTCGCCCTGCCCCGCGAGGCCTTCGCCCAGGTCGCCGAGCGGTCCGAGAGTCTGCGCGAGCACCTGCGGGGGATCCGCACCATCCCCGGACAGCGTACGAACAGGTACGGAGAGAAGGAGATCGACCTCGCGGCCGGTCACAGCGGGGAGCCGGACATCCCGCACACCTTCGTCGACTACGAGGCCAAGCCGCGCGAGTACGAACTCAGCGTCGCCCAGACCGTACTGCGCATCCACACGCGCGTGGCCGATCTCTACAACCAGCCCATGAACCAGACGGAGCAGCAGGTCCGGCTGACCGTCGAGGCACTGAAGGAGCGCCAGGAACACGAACTCGTCAACAACCGTGACTTCGGCCTGCTCCACAACTGCGAGTACGACCAGCGGATCCAGCCGCACGCCGGGGTGCCGAGCCCCGACGACATGGACGAACTGCTCAGCAGGCGCCGCGGAACCCGGCTGCTGCTCGCCCACCCGCGCGCGATCGCCGCGTTCGGCCGTGAGCTCAACAAGCGGGGACTGGTTCCGGAGACCATCGACATGGGCGGCAACCGCATCCCCACGTGGCGGGGCGTGCCGATCTTCCCGTGCAACAAGATCCCGGTGACCGAGGCCCGGACGACCTCCATCATCGCCCTGCGCACCGGCCAGGAGGAGCAGGGCGTCATCGGGCTGCGGGCCACGGGCATCCCCGACGAGATCGAGCCGAGTCTGTCCGTACGGTTCATGGGCATCAACGAACAAGCCATCATCAAGTACCTGGTCACGGCCTACTACTCGGCAGCGGTCCTGGTGCCGGACGCGCTCGGTGTCCTGGAGAACGTCGAGATCGGTCGCTGGCGGTGACCGTCCGCGAGCTCTCGGTGCGCCCGCCGTGTCCCCGTCCGTCCGGGCGGGTACACCTCGGGAGTACGCGCCCGACGGCGGAGGAAGCGCCGCCCCTCCGCTCCACGAGCCGGCCACGGGGGTGAGTCGATGGCGGAGTTCATGACGGAGCCGAGAACGGGGCCCACGGCGGAGTGCCCGACGCCACGCACGGCACCGCGTACGACGGAGCCGGAGCAACACCCCGGCGAGGGGCACGAGGCGGCGATACTGCTGGAGCGGGCGCGGGCCGCGGTCGACCCCGTGCTGCGGGCCGCCCTCGGCTCGCTGCCCGGCCCGATGCGCCGGATCGCGCTGTACCACTTCGGCTGGGAACACGCGGACGGAACCCCGGCCGAAGGGGGTTCGGGAAAAGCGATCCGCCCCGCGCTGGTGCTCGCGGCGGCCTCCGCCCTGGGCGGTCCCGAGGCCCGGACGGCGGCCGTACGGGCGGCAGCCGCGGTGGAACTGGTCCACAACTTCACGCTGTTGCACGACGACGTGATGGACCGGGACACCACCCGCCGCCACCGGCCCACGGCGTGGAAGGTGTTCGGCGACACCGACGCGATCCTCGCCGGGGACACCCTCCAGGCGCTCGCCCTGCGGCTGCTCGCCGAGGACGCGCATCCGGCGGCTCCGGCCGCGGCGGTCCGGCTCGCGGACTGTGTCGTCGAGCTGTGCGCGGGGCAGCACGCGGACACGTCCATGGAGCGACGCGACCCCGGCGGGGTCACCCTCGCCGAGACGCTCGCCATGGCCGAGGCCAAGACCGGTGCGCTGCTCGGATGCGCCTGCGCGATCGGTGCGCTGTACGCGGGTTCCGGGGACGCGGACGTGGCGGCCCTGGACGCGTTCGGCCGCGAGGCGGGGCTGGCCTTCCAGCTCATCGACGACGTGATCGGCATATGGGGCGACCCCCGCCGCACCGGCAAGGCGGCCGGAGCGGATCTGGCCGCCCGCAAGAAGTCCCTGCCGGTGGTCGCCGCTCTCACCTCGGGGACCCCGGCGGCCGCCGAACTCGCCTCCCTGTACGCGACCGCGCACCGGGAGGAGGACCTGGAGCGGATCGCCCTGGCCGTGGAACGGGCGGGCGGCCGTGACTGGGCGCAGGTCCAGGCGGCCGACCGGATGGCCCGCGCGATGCAGGAAGTGGCCCGCGCGGTGCCCGACCCGGAGGCGGCGGGCGGGCTGCTGGCCCTGGCCGAGTTCGTGACGCGACGCAGCACCTGACGGTCGGCCGGGGACGGTCGGGGGGCATCGGAGCACGTGCCCCGGCCGTTCCCGTGCGGCCGTCGCCCCGTCCCCGGAACCACCGGGACCGTGCGGCTCCTGACCCCGCACGGCCGCCGTGGCTCCGGCCCGGCGGGTCCCGCACTTCCCCACGGTGTGCGGGGCCCGCCACCGCATGCCGCGGTTCCGCCCGGCCCGGTCCGGTTCCGGTGCCTGTGCCCGCTTCGGGGAAGCGGCCGGCGGAGCCCCCCGTTAGGCTCAACCCCCGTAAGGACAGTGGTGGTTGAGGCGAAGGGGCGGACATGGGCGTGGCGATCCGGACGGCTGGGGAAGGGGACCGGGAGCTGGTCGTCCGGCTCCTGGACGAGGCGTTCCAGGACGACCCGGTGAGCGGCTGGGTCTTCCCCGGTGAGGAGTACCGCCGTACGACACACCACAGGCTCATGGCCGCGTTCACCGGGATCGTGCTCGCCGAGGGGCGCATCGACGTCACCGAGGACGGATCGGCGTGCGCGCTGTGGATGTCCGTACCTGCGGACGACCACGGCGAGGGCGACGGCGGAGCGGACGACGACGGTCCGGCACAGGTGCGCCGGGCCGTCGACCCGGAGAACGGGCGCGTGGAGCTGATCGGTCGGCTGACGGCCGGCATCCACCCCTCGGGACGGGCCCACGAGTACCTGTGGATGATCGGCGTCGCACCCGGCCGTCAGGGCGAGGGGCTCGGCACCGCGCTGATCGGCTCGGTCCTCGACCGTTGCGACCGGGAGGGGCTGCCGGCCTACCTCGAGGCGAGCAGCGAACGGAGCCGCCGGCTGTACGAGCGTCTCGGCTTCGCCCCGGCCGGTGAACCCCTGGTCCTCCCCGACGGCCCGCGCATGTGGCCGATGTGGCGCGAGCCCCGGACCACCGGCTCGGAAGGCGGCCCCGACAGGGACGTTCGGCCCTAGGTGTGTTGTCCCGGGACGTTGGTGACACGCGTGCTGGGTGCTTGAACGGGTGAGGGCCTTCCGGGTTCGGTGTGGATCGCGACGTCTGCACCGAAGCTCAGGAGGCCCTCGTGTCCCACCGTAATGCCCCGCTGACGCCGACCGGGAGGCTGCGTCTGGCCCGGTGTGTCGTGGACGACGGCTGGCCGCAGCGGCGGGCCGCGAGGGCCATGGCCACGGTGCGCTCCGGCGCGACCGGATGGCGACCGGTGAGCTGCTGCCCCTCGCCGACCTGCGTGCCGGAGCCGACCGGCCGCTGTCCCGCCGTACCGCGGCGATCGCCTGCCCGACCGGCTGGGGCACGCTCGGAGCGGTCGCCCTGGCGCCGCTCGTGGCCACGGCGTGGTGGGTGCCGGGAGCCGTGATGGCCGCGGGCTCCCCGGCCGCCGCCGTCCTGGGGATCCGTGCCGCCGTACGACGCGCGGGCGAGCAGCGGGAGGCGGCCCGGTGGTGGGCGCAGCTGCCGCACGGGCCGCTGCCCGCCGGTGCCCGCCGTCCCCGCCGCGGCCGTGTGTCTCTTCCTCGCGCTCGCGGTCCGGCACACCCGGACGCCCCGCCGCACCGCGACGGACCACGGACGGCCCCGGGGTGACGGCCCGTCCGGCGACGACCGGGACCGTACGGACCCCGGACCGGGAAGAGGACATGCGGAATCCCTCTTCCTGCTTATCGGTGACGTCACTTCATCCATTGCAGTCGCTACGGATGAAGTACTACAACTGGAGTTGTTCGCGAGGGAGTACCCACGGAAAGAGGTCGTTCTGCGAAAGCTCACCTACTTCATCGCCTGTTCCATCGACGGCTTCATCGGCGATCCGGACGGCGACGCGTCGGCCATGTTCCCCTTCGTCGACGAGGAGTTCCTCGACTTCCTCAAGGCGGAACACCCGGAGACCATCCCCACCCAGGGCCGCCGGGCCCTCGGCATCGACGACCTGCCGAACAAGAGGTTCGACACGATCGTCCAGGGGCGGGCCAGCTACGACCTGGCCCTCAAGGAGGGCGTCACCAGCCCCTACGCCCACCTGCGCGAGTACGTCGCCTCGCGCACGCTGAAGGAGTCGCCCGACCCGAACGTCGAGATCATCGCGGAGGACCTGGTCGGCCGGGTCCGCGCGCTGAAGGCCGAGGACAGCGCGTTCGACGTCTACCTGTGCGGCGGTGCCCGGCTCGCCGGAGAGCTGGTGGACGAGATCGACGAGCTGATCATCAAGACGTACCCCATCGTGCTGGGCACCGGCATGCCGATGTTCACCTCCGCCTTCTCGGTGACGCAGTTCGCACTGGAGTCGGTGCGCGGCTTCGGCAACGGCGCGGTGGTGCGGACGTACAGCAGGAGGCGCTGAACCGCCGCCGGGCCTACCCTGAGGGCATGGACAGCGAACAACCCGTCTGTCCCGCCTGTGGACAGCCAGTGCAGACGGTGGTCCGGCGCCACAAGACGCTGGGCGCGTGGGTGCCGGTGTGGGTGCCCGGCCCGTGCCACAACCCGGAGTGCGAGGACTACGTCGCCCGGGAGCCCGGCGGAACCGGCCGGGCGGAGGACACCCGGCGCGCCGCGGGGACCGAAGGGCCCGGAGCCGCCGGGGACAGGACACCCGCGCAGGAGCCGGGGCGGACCACCGTGAGGAACGTCTGACGGAGGGCGGACCACCGCGGCACCCGGTCACGGCGGCGGGCACCCGGCCACCCCGTGGTGGTCCGGCCGCTCCCGGACGGCAGGGAGACCCGGCGCCCGGTCCCCGGGTCGGCGCCGCACGGCGAGGACGGGGTGACCGCTCACGGCTGCCCGGTCGTGAGGAGGGAGGCCTCAGACGGCGGCTCGGGGCCGTGCCGGACTGAGGTGGTGCACGGCGGTCCGGTCGGCATGCGGGGCGAGCAGGCCCTGCAGCTCCTCGGTCGCGGCCTTCAGGAGGGCGCCGTCGCGGGTGGCGTGGAGGGTTTCGAGGACGAAGGCGACGTGGACGGAGTCCTCGGTGACGCGGGTGCGGTGGGCGTCACGGTGGTTCCAGTGGCGGGTGAGGACGCCGGTGGCGTCGGCGTAGACGATCTCGCCGGACTCGGGGTTCTCGACGGTGCCGGGTTCGCCGAGCGGGGTGAAGGACTCGGTGCCGTCCGCGTGGCGGATGTCGACGTCGCCGACGACGTGGTCCAGGTCGAAGGCGCCTGCGGGCAGACCGTGGCGGACGGAGACGGCGTTGTAGGAGTCGACGGCCGGATTGATGCGGGGCAGGGTCGCCTTCTTGGACATTCTCCGGCCGAGGGCGTCGACGCTGGGGCGGATGCGGCGGGGATTGGTGCCGAAGGAGCGGTAGGCGGCGTGCCACGCCTCGATGCGCGGGTCGGTCTCGTCGGCGGGCTGCCAGGTGCCGTCGGCGAGCTGCCGCTCCAGTCCCTCCAGGGCGGCGGTCGTGTCGGGCCAGGGCTCACGGCCGCGCAGGCCGGTGGCGGTGACCAGGGCGATGAGGGTGTCGGGGAAGGCGTCGGCGACGGAGGGGGCGAGGCGGAAGGCGGTCATGGGCGGTGTCCGTTCGTGTGTCGGGGCGGGGCTGGTCAGGGCTTCCAGGGGACGATGCGGTCCAGGCGGCGGAGCCGCCGACGGGCGGTCGGCACGTCCAGGCCGAGGTGCTCGCCCTGCAGCGGGCCCACGCCGACGGGCGGCACGGCGGACGCCGGCGCGGTCACGGGCGAGAACGCGTCCATCGGGCCGATCGCCGGCGTGCGGTGGAGCAGCGCGAACGCGGCGGCCGAGGCGACGCCGGACGCGGCACCCCGGGCGAGAGAGCCCGCGCCGGACGAGGCGCCGAGCACCGGCCACGGCGGCGGCCCGACCGCGAGCGAGGCCGGAGCGGCGGACACCACGGCGCGCAGGGCGTGGGACCTGCGGGAGGTCCGGCGCCGGCGACCGGAGCCCGGCGAGGAACGTCCCAGCCGTCCCCACCGGGCCGGAGCCGTGGAGACCGTCAGCGTCACCTCCGGCCGGATGACCCCGGTCGCCGACGGCACCCAACACCCCGTGGAAGCGGGACGGACCGCCGCCTTCGACGGCGACACCCCCCGCACCTACCGCGGCGCGGGCAGCGGGACCTGTCACCTGATCATGACGGTCCACCTGCCGCCCGGTCCCGCCGCCACGGCGTGGTCCGCACGGCGCACGAGCCCTGACGCCGGCGATCCCGACGGCGGCCGGGCCGGGGCGGGGCCGACCACCGACGCCGGCAGGCGGAGCGGGGCTGCGTCCACCCGAGGCCGGGCGAAGAAGACCGCACCCGGTCCGTCAGGACGCCGTGCGCGGCGGACTGCGGACCGGGTGCGGTCAGGGAGACACTGCAAGCAAGGAAACTGCAGCTCAAAAGGCGTGATTCACGATCAGGCCTTCTTGGTCTCCCAGAAGATCTTGTCGATCTGGGCGATGTAGTCCAGCGCCTTCTGGCCGGTCGCCGGGTCGGTCGACGCCTTGGCGGCCGAGAGGGCCTTCAGGGTGTCGTTGACCAGCTGGTGCAGCTCCGGGTACTTCTCGAAGTGCGGGGGCTTGAAGTAGTCGCTCCAGAGCACGGAGACGTGGTGCTTCGCGAGCTCCGCGCGCTGCTCCTTGATGACCGTGGCACGCGCCTGGAAGTGCGGGTCGTCGTTGCCGGCCATCTTCTCCTGGACGGCCTTCACCGACTCCGCCTCGATGCGGGCCTGGGCAGGGTCGTACACACCGCAGGGCAGGTCGCAGTGCGCACTGACCTTGACCTTGGGGGCAAACAGGCGGGAAAGCATGGAGCATTCCTTCCTCGTGATCGTCTTCTCAGGGGGGACATTACTCCCTGGGAGACCCGTTTTCGCGAGTGCCCCCGTGGGCTTAGGACAAAAGTCCCGGGTCAGACTGGGACTGGTGGAGGAAAGACCGGGAGGTGCCGGGTGATGCCGGAGCTGTCGCAGGACGCCGAGCGGGTGAGGGCGCCGTTGCCCTTCGGGGTGGCCGAGGTGACGGGGCCGTCCATGGTGCCCACGCTGTACCACGGGGACCGGCTCCTGGTGCACTACGGAGCCCGGGTCAAACGCGGCGACGTGGTCGTGCTGCGGCATCCGTTCCAGCAGGACCTGCTCGTGGTGAAGCGGGCCGCGGAACGGCGCGAGGGCGGCTGGTGGGTGCTCGGTGACAACGCGTACGCCGGGGGCGACAGCACCGACTACGGGGTCGTCCCCGACGAGCTGGTGCTCGGCAGGGTCCGCTTCCGGTACCGGCCGCGCAGGCCGGCTCAGCGTTCGTTGCCGGCCCTGGTGGTCTGGGCGCTGTCGGCGGCCCGGCCGGTGCTCTCCGGCCGGGCCGCGCGGTCGGTCCGGTCGGCCTCCAGGCGCTTGCGGGCGCGGTAGGCCGCCACGTTGGCGCGGGTGGCGCAGCGGTCGGAGCAGTAGCGTCGGGAGCGGTTGGTCGAGGTGTCCAGGTAGGCGTTGCGGCAGGGCGGCGCCTCGCACAGGCCGAGGCGGTCCACGCCGTACTCGGTGAGGTGGAAGGCCAGGCCCATCGCCGCGATGGCGGCGTAACCGGCGGTCGCGTTGGACGGGTGGTCGGCCAGGTGCATGTGCCACAGCGGGCGGCCGTCGTCGTCCCGGAAGTCGTGCCCGGAGATCTGCGGGCTCACCGGGAACTCCAGCAGCAGCGAGTTCAGCAGGTCCACGGCGAGGGTCTCGTCACCGCCGTCCGCCGCCTCGAAGACCGCGCGCAGCCGGGCCCGGACGGAGCGGAACCGGGTGACGTCGGCCTCGGTCGTGCGGCGCGCAGCCGACTGGTTGCCGCCGAAGAGGTCGCGGACCGCGTCGATCGACGTCAGGGTGTCCTTCCCCCGGGCCGGTTCCTCGGTGTTGACGAGGCGTACGGCGTAATCGGAGTAATAGGCCAGTTCCACTTGTAGTCCTTACGCAGGGGCTCTATGGTCGTGCGTGCGGTCGGGTAACAGACGATCGTGCTTCCAGGGTATTACGTGACGTACGCGAGGGAGGGGCTCGATGACGGACGCGGACACCACGACCACTGTCGACTGGCACGCCTGGCAGGAGAGCTGGGACCGGCAGCAGGAGTGGTACATGCCCGACCGCGAGGAGCGGTTCCGGGTGATGCTCGACATGGTGGAGGCCCTCGTCGGCACCTCCCCGCGCGTGCTGGACCTCGCGTGCGGCACGGGAAGCATCACGGCCCGGCTGCTCGCCCGGTTCCCGGACGCCACCAGCACCGGCGTCGACCTGGACCCGGCGCTGCTCGCCATCGCCGAGGGCACCTTCGCGGGCGACGGGCGGGTCACCTTCGTGACCGCCGACCTCAAGGACCCCGGCTGGGCACGGGCGCTGCCGTACGACTCCTACGACGCCGTGCTGACCGCGACCGCCCTCCACTGGCTGCACCGGGAACCCCTCGCGGACCTCTACGGGCACATCGCGGGCCTGGTCCGCGACGGCGGTGTCTTCATGAACGCGGACCACATGATCGACGAGACCACGCCCAGGATCAACGCGGCCGAGCGCGCCCAGCGCCACGCCCGTCAGGACCGGGCCAAGCGGGACGGCGCCCTCGACTGGACCGAGTGGTGGCGGCTCGCCGCCGAGGACCCCGTCCTCGCCGAGCCCACGGCCCGCCGCTTCGCGATCTACGGCGAGCACGCCGACGGCGACACGCCGTCCGCGGCCTGGCACGCGCGCGTGCTGCGCGAGAAGGGGTTCGCCGAGGCCCGGCCGGTGTGGTGCTCGCCGTCGGACACGCTGCTGCTGGCGCTGAGGTAGCCGACGGCAGAAGGGGCGGTACGGGAATCCGTACCGCCCCTTCGCGCTTTCGCTCAGAGCACCTTGGACAGGAACGACTTGGTCCGCTCGTGCTGCGGGTCGGTCAGCACCTGGCGCGGGTCGCCCGACTCGACGACCACGCCGCCGTCCATGAAGACCAGGCTGTCGCCCACCTCGCGGGCGAAGCCCATCTCGTGGGTGACGACGACCATCGTCATGCCCGACTCGGCGAGGTCGCGCATGACGTCGAGGACGTCACCGACCAGCTCCGGGTCGAGGGCCGAGGTCGGCTCGTCGAACAGCATCAGCTTGGGGTCCATGGCGAGCGCCCGGGCGATCGCCACGCGCTGCTGCTGGCCGCCGGAGAGCTGCGAGGGGTAGTTCCTGGCCTTGTCGCCGAGGCCCACGCGCTCCAGGAGCTGCATCGCGCGCTCCTTGGCCTGTGCCTTGCTCACGCCCTTGACCTGCACCGGGGCTTCCATGACGTTCTCGACGGCCGTCATGTGCGGGAACAGGTTGAAGCGCTGGAAGACCATGCCGATGTCCCGGCGCTTGAGGGCGACCTCGCTGTCCCTGAGCTCGTACAGCTTGTCGCCCTTCTGGCGGTAGCCGACCAGGTCGCCGTCGACGTACAGACGGCCGGCGTTGATCTTCTCCAGGTGGTTGATGCACCTCAGGAAGGTCGACTTGCCGGAGCCGGAGGGGCCGATGAGGCAGAACACCTCGCCGGTCCTCACCTCCAGGTCGATGCCCTTGAGGACCTCGACGTGGCCGAAGGACTTGTGGACGCCCTCCGCCTTGACCATGGCGGGGGAGGACTGCGTCATGCCGTGACTCCCTTCGGGCGGCGCGTGGGCAGTACGGCCGCCTTGAAGCGCTGCAGCGGCGTCGGCGGCAGGGTGCGGCTGGAGCCACGGGCGTAGTACCGCTCGATGTAGTACTGCCCGACGCTCAGGATCGAGGTCATGATCAGGTACCAGGCGGCGGCGAGGAAGTACATCTCCACCGGCGAGCCCGCGCTCTGCCCGATGTCCTGGGCCTGCTTGAAGAGGTCGTAGTACTGCACCGCCGAGACCAGCGAGGTGGTCTTCAGCATGTTGATGACCTCGTTGCCCGTGGGCGGCACGATCACACGCATCGCCTGCGGGATCACGATCCGGCGGAGCGTCTTCGTGTGGCTCATGCCGAGGGCGTGCGAGGCCTCCGTCTGACCCTCGTCCACCGAGAGCAGGCCGGCGCGGCAGATCTCGGCCATGTACGCGGCCTCGTTGAGCCCCAGGCCGAGCAGCGCCGTCAGCAGCGGCGTCATGAAGGACGACCAGTAGTCCTTGTAGATCGGGCCCAGGTTGATGTACTCGAAGACCAGTCCGAGGTTGAACCAGACGAAGAGCTGGACCAGGACCGGCGTGCCGCGGAAGAACCAGATGTAGAACCAGGCGATGGACGAGGTCACCGGGTTCTTCGACAGGCGCATCACGGCGAGCAGGATGCCGCCGACGATGCCGATCACCATCGACAGCACCGTGAGCAGCAGGGTGTTCCAGACACCGTCGAGGATGCGGTCGTCGAAGAAGTACTCGGGGATCGAACCCCAGTTGATCCTGCCTTGCGCGAAGGCGTAGACGACCGCGCCCAGGAGGGCGAGCGCGACGGCCGCGGACACGTACCGCCCCGGGTGCCGGACCGGAATGGCCTTGATGGCCTCCGGCCCGGCGGGGGGCGTCGCGCCGGGACCGCTCGTCTTGTTGACGTCAACAGTCACGGGTGGAGCCTTTCAGAGCCGAGTCGAACGGGGCGGGTCAGGAACCGCCGTTGATCTTGGCCTCGGTGACCGCGCCGTCCGCGACGCCCCACTTCTCGACGATCTTCTTGTACTCGCCGTTGTCGATGATGGCCTGGACCGCCGCCTGCAGCGCGTCGCGCAGCTCGGTGTTGTCCTTGGCGACGGCGATGCCGTACGGGCCCGCCTCGACCTGGTCGCCGACGATCTCGAAGTACTCGCCGCCGCCGGAGTTCTTCACGGAGTACGCGGCGATCGGGAAGTCGGCGGAGACGACGTCCGCTCCCTTGGAGCGCATCCGGGTCTCGGCCTCGGGGTTGGTCGCGAAGTCCTCGATCTTCAGGGTCTTCTTGCCGTCCTTCTCGCACTTCTTCGCCTGCTCGCTGGCGAGGTCGTGGGAGAAGGTGTTGCGCTGCACGGCGATGGTCTTGCCGCACAGGTCGTCCCAGGTCTTGATGCCCTGGTCGTCGCCCTTGTTGGTGTAGAGCGAGACGCCCGCGGTGAAGTAGTCGACGAAGTCGACGCCCGCACCGACCTTCTTGCCGGTGTCCGAGTCGATGCCCTCCTGGCGGTCCTTGGTGTCGGTCATGGCCGACATGGCGATGTCGTAGCGCTTGGAGGCGAGACCGCCGATGAGGGTGTCGAAGGTGGCGTTCTGGAACTCGAACGTCACGCCGAGCTGCTTGCCCATGGCGGCCGCGATGTCCGGGTCGATGCCGACCGTCTTGCCGGAGTCGTCCTTGAACTCGACCGGGGCGTACGCGATGTCCGAGCCGACCTTGATGACGCCCTTGTCGCGGATCGCCTGGGGCAGCTTGTCGGCCAGCGGGGCGGCGCTCGTCGACGCGGTGTCCTTGCCGCCCGAGCCGTTGTCCTTGGTCTGGTCACCGCAGCCGGTGAGAAGCAGTGCGCCTGCGACCGCGATCGCGCCGACCGCTGCTGTCCGGGAGCGCGCGGCGGTGGTACGACGGGTGGTGCTTGCGGTCATGGTGGGTTCCTCCGGCGGATGGGTGGAGTTGCCGATGGGGCCGGCGACTGCCGTGCGGTGTCGCCGCGGGTCGACGAGAGCACGCGTCTTCGAGTGTCGCGACCTCGTGTGATTACCGCATCTTGCCATTCGGACTGAACCATTCAGGGGGATCGCGATGTCAAAATCGGATAACGGGTGACTCTCGAACCGCACCACTCCGGTACATCACGACCGGACACTCTGCGGGAATCAATCATTCCGGCCGGAAGATCTTCGGTGAATCCCGCGATGCGGACGTGTGCACCGCTCCCTTTGCTGCACTTGCGGGCTTGCTGGGAGTTCGTCCAGGTCTTGTCCTGATATCGGGCGATGATTCGGGGTGTCGTCATGTGACCTTCGCGTTATGGACTCGTCGCCGACGGCGTCCGTCCGGTAAGAAGGTTCTTTACACCCCTCATCCGGGGCTCAGGGCACGTGTGCGGCGTGCCCGTCGTGTTCGGCCCGTACGCATCAACCCTCCGGGCCTTGCGCGGTCCCGCCCGCTCCTCACCAGGAGCGGCAACCCTCAAACCGAAACACTTAAGGGGTAAAACCAAGTGGCAGCGGAGATTGTCAATCCTCGCAGCGACAGCGAAAGCCTGCAGGGTCATACGGAGCAGGAGAGCGGGGCCGAGCCCCTCGATTCCTTCGACCCGGCGTTCGCGCTGCACCGCGGGGGCAAGATGGCCGTGCAGGCCACCGTGCCGGTCCGCGACAAGGACGATCTGTCCCTGGCTTACACGCCCGGCGTCGCGAAGGTGTGCAGCGCGATCGCCGAGCAGCCGGAACTCGTCCACGACTACACGTGGAAGTCGTCGGTCGTCGCCGTCGTGACGGACGGCACGGCCGTGCTCGGGCTCGGGGACATCGGGCCCGAGGCCTCCCTCCCGGTGATGGAGGGCAAGGCGATCCTCTTCAAGCAGTTCGGCGGCGTGGACGCCGTCCCGATCGCGCTGAACTGCACCGACGTCGACGAGATCGTCGAGACCGTGGTCCGGCTCGCCCCGTCCTTCGGCGGGGTGAACCTCGAGGACATCTCGGCGCCCCGGTGCTTCGAGATCGAGCGGCGGCTGCAGGAGCGGCTGGACATCCCGGTCTTCCACGACGACCAGCACGGCACGGCGGTCGTGACGCTGGCGGCGCTGCGCAACGCCGCGCGGCTGAGCGGGCGCACGCTGGGCGACCTGCGGGCCGTGATCTCGGGTGCCGGCGCGGCCGGTGTGGCGATCGCCAGGATGCTGGTCGAGGCCGGCATCGGGGACGTCGCGGTGGCCGACCGCAAGGGCGTGGTGTCGCGGGACCGCGAGGACCTCACGCCGATCAAGCGGGAACTGGCGTCGTTCACCAACAAGGCCGGGCTCTCCGGCACGCTGGAGGCCGCGCTGGCCGGGGCCGACGTCTTCATCGGCGTCTCCGGCGGCACGGTCCCGGAGCCGGCGGTGGCGTCGATGGCCGAGGGCGCGTTCGTCTTCGCCATGGCCAACCCGAACCCGGAGGTGCACCCGGAGGTCGCGCACAAGTACGCGGCGGTCGTGGCCACCGGCCGGTCGGACTTCCCGAACCAGATCAACAACGTGCTGGCGTTCCCGGGGATCTTCGCGGGGGCGCTGCAGGTGCGGGCCTCCCGGATCACCGAGGGGATGAAGCTGGCGGCGGCCGAGGCGCTGGCGTCGGTGGTGGGCGACGACCTCGCCGCCGACTACGTCATCCCGTCCCCGTTCGACGAGCGGGTCGCCCCCGCGGTGACGGCGGCGGTGGCCGCGGCCGCCCGGGCGGAGGGGGTCGCCCGCCGCTGAGGCGCGCGGTTCGTCATCGGCCCCGTCCACCGGACCCGAGTTCCGGTGGACGGGGCCGATTCCTTTGCCGTGGGTTCCTCGCCGGGAGGCCGGACCGGCCGGGTGGGCGTCACCGCTCCCTGGCAAGAGGGCGTGTCTCACAGCGGGCCGTGGTTCCTTCCGCGGGGCGGGGAACCTATCGTCAAGGTCATGTTCGCTGTCTACGCCGCCCGAATCGACCGCGACCAGCCGCTCACCGGCCTGGAGTCGGGAGAGCGTCCGGCTCCCGAGGCCCGTCCCGGCTGGAGCACCGTCACGGTCAAGGCCGCTTCCCTCAACCATCACGACCTCTGGTCCCTGCGCGGCGTAGGCCTCGCGGAGGACAAACTGCCGATGATCCTCGGCTGCGACGCCGCGGGGGTGGACGAGGACGGCAACGAGGTCGTCCTGCACTCGGTGATCGGGCAGAGCGGTCACGGGGTGGGGCCGAAGGAGCCCCGGTCCATCCTGACCGAGCGTTACCAGGGCACCTTCGCCGAGCAGGTCGCCGTGCCCACCTGGAACGTGCTGCCCAAGCCGAAGGAGCTGTCCTTCGAGGAGGCGGCCTGTCTGCCCACGGCCTGGTTGACCGCCTACCGGATGCTGTTCACCAACGCCGGGGTCCGGCCCGGTGACTCGGTGCTGGTGCAGGGGGCCGGCGGGGGAGTCGCCACCGCCGCGATCGCGCTGGGGAAGGCCGCGGGACTGCGGGTTTTCGCCACCAGCCGGGACGAGGCCAAGCGCAAGCGGGCGCTGGAGCTGGGCGCCGTGGAGGCGCTGGAGTCCGGTGCGCGGCTGCCGCAGCGGGTCGACGCGGTCATCGAGACCGTGGGGGCCGCCACCTGGTCCCACTCGGTGAAGTCGCTGCGGCCCGGCGGCACGCTCGTCATCTCCGGGGCCACGAGCGGGGACCGGCCCTCGCACGCCGAGCTGACCCGGATCTTCTTCCTCGAGCTGAAGGTCGTCGGGTCGACGATGGGGACCAAGGACGAGCTGGAGGACCTGCTCTCCTTCTGCGCCGCCACCGGTGTGCGTCCCGTCATCGACGAGGTGCTGCCCATGGACCGGGCCCGGGAGGGGTTCGAACGGATGGAGGGCGGCGAGCTGTTCGGCAAGATCGTGCTCACGAACCCCTGACGCACCCGCCCTGGCGCCCCCTGACGCGGGAACCCCTGACGGCGGGGTGCGGCTCGTCTCCCGACGGCCGGTCCGGATCTCCGGGCCGGCCGTCGGCGTGTCAACTTGGGTTGACACGAGAGGGGTGTCAACGTAAGTTGACATCATGACTGAGGCAACCGACCTCGCCGAGCGCGCGGGCGACCGCGATCCACGGGTCGGCCTGCGGGCCGTCGCCGCGCTGCGCAGGCTGCTGGAACAACTGGAGACCGTGCAGGTGCGCAACGCGCGCAATCAGGGCTGGTCGTGGCAGGAGATCGCCACCGAGCTCGGGGTCAGCAGGCAGGCCGTGCACAAGAAGTACGGGAGGCATTGATGTTCGAGCGGTTCACGAAGGACGCCCGTGCGGTGGTGAAGGGGGCGCTCGAGTGCGCCGAAGGGGCGCGGGCGCGGACCGTCGGCGCCGAGCACCTGCTGCTCGCCCTGCTGGACCGTGAGGGCAGCCGCGCCTCCTTCGCGCTGGCGGCGCTCGGGGCCGGTGAGCGCAAGGAGTCGGTGCGGCGGGCCCTGGAGGAAGCGCGCCGCCGCGCCGGACTGTCGCAGGCCGAGACCGACGCCCTCGCCGGGCTGGGCATCGACGTCTCGGAGATCGTCGCCCGGGTGGAGGAGACCCATGGTGTCGGTGCGATGTCCGGCGACCGGAAGGACAAGGTCTGGTGGTCGGGGCGTCCCGGCTTCGGCAAGGACGCCAAGGAGGTGCTGGAGAAGGCCCTGCGCGTCGCCCTCGCCCGGCGCGAGCGGCACATCGGGGACGAGCACATCCTCCTCGCCCTGACCGTCCGCCCCGGCGTCCCCGCCGAGGTGCTCGCCGACCACGGGGTGACCCTCGCGTCGCTGACCAGGGTGCTCGGCGGCCCGGGGGAGGCGTGCGCCTGACGCGGGCAGGCTCCGTCCGACGGCACGGGGACACCACCGGCGCGTCCGGCGGACCCGGGGCATGGATCCGCCGGACGCGGCCCTTTCCGGGAAGGTGCCCCATCCGCGGCCGCAGGCCCCCGGGCGGGCGCGGGCTCACAGGGGCCGGATACCGCGGGGCGGAATCGACCGGCGGCGTCCGACGGCATGGGTGAGGTCCCGGCCGCGTCGGCTCCCGGTCGCACGGCCCGGCCCTCGGTCGCGCGGGCCGGGCCCCGGGCGTACCGCCGGGATCCGGCCCGTCGCCGGGCTCAGGACCTCGGTGTGCGCAGCATCGCCCCGATCCGGGCCGCGGCCGTGGACAGATGGCCGCGGGCGTCGCGGAGCTGGTCCGGGGTGATGCCGTGGTCGCGGGCCGCGTCGCGGATGTCGTCCCGGAAGCGGTCCAGCAGCCGGTCCAGGTCGCGGGCCGGGTCACCGGTGGAGTCCGTGGCGCCCTCGTGCGCCCAGGCCGGGGTGTAGTCGGCGGGGAAGTCCTCGGGGGTGTGGGAGTACGACGGCCGGGAGGTCCGGTCGGCGGTCCCCGCGCCGGCGCGGCCGAAGGCGAAGTCCTTGCCGAACTCACCCATCTCCTTGGCCAGCTCGCTCAGACCCTCGCGCAGCCCCGTCGGCCAGTCGCCCCGGGCGAAGTGGTCCTGCATCTGCTCCTGGACCCGTCGCGCGATGCGCTGCACCTCCTCCTGTGCCCGGTCCTGGGCCTCCTGGGCCTGGCGGCGGGCGCGCTGGGCCTCCTCGCGGGCGCGACGGCTCTCGTCCTTGGCGCGCCGGGCCTGTTCCTTCCACTCCTGCTTGGCGCGGCGCATCTCCTCCTTGGCGACGCGCCAGGCGTCCTTGTCGCCGAGGCCGGTGAAGTCGCCGAGGACGCCCTCCTCACCGGACGTCCCGTTCCGGTGGCTCTGGCGGGCCTTGCTCGCCGCGGCCCGCATCTCGCGGCGCAGATCGCCCGCGGCACCGCTGACGTCGGCCCGGATCTCGGCGGCGAGCTCGGCGACCGACTCCCGGATCTCCAGCTCCAGGTCGGCCAGCTCACCGCTGCGGTCGGCCAGTTCGGCGCGTCCGGCGTCCGTGATCGAGTAGACCTTGCGGCCCCCCTCGGCGGTGTGGGTGACCAGGCCCTCCGCCTCCAGTTTGGCCAGGCGCGGGTAGACCGTGCCGGCCGACGGCGCGTACAGCCCCTGGAAACGCTCCTCGAGGAGGCGGATCACCTCGTAGCCGTGGCGCGGTGCCTCGTCCAGCAGCTTCAGCAGGTACAGGCGGAGGCGTCCGTGTGCGAAGACGGGGGGCATGTCAGAGCACCTTCTTGTCGGTCGTGCCGTCGGCCGGGGTGTCGGACGAGCCCTCACCCCCGCCGGTAGGGGGATTGTCCCCCGAGCCGCCCCGCGGTCCGCCGTCCGGCCCGTCCTCCCCGGCCGGGCGGCGCAGCAGGGCGATCGAACCGGAGACGGTGGTGGCCCGCAGCTTGCCGCTGCCCGCGCCCAGACGGCCGGTGATCTTGTGGGCGCCCCACTGGCCGTGCACCCGCAGGTCGTCGAAGGCGTTGGAGACGGCACCGCTCGCGGTGTTGGCCTCCACCTCGGCGTCCGCCGGATCCGGCAACCGGATCGCGATCTCGCCGGAGACGCTGGTCAGCCGGACGTCGGTGGGGCCGGCGGGATCGAGGTCCACGATCATGGAACCGCTGATCGAGTCCGCCCGCACGGAGGAGCCGGAGCCCTCGACGACCGTGAGGTCCCCGGAGGCGGAGGCGAAGCGCAGGTCGCCGGTGACCGACTGGGCCTCCACGTTTCCGGACACCGTCTCCGTCCGGACCGGGCCGGAGAGGGCGACCAGGGTGAGGTCGCCCGCGATCCCCTTCACCACCGCCGGTCCCTGGATCCCGGAGACGACGGCGCCGGCACCGATCACGCCCACCTCGACCCGGGTCCGCGCGGGAACGGCCAGGGAGACCACCGCGCTGCGGCGCCACCCCTTCCGGTCCAGCCACTTGAGGAAGCCCTTCCAGGGCAGGTCCTCGTAGGCCACCGTGAGGGTGCCGCCCTCCTGGGTGACCACCAGGGGCGGTCCCTCGATCTCGGACACCTCCAGACGGGCGGAACCTTCGTCGGTCCCCACCACGTTCACCGTTCCGTTGACGATGCGCACGTGGAGTTCGTTCACGGGCGTGTCGAAGGCGAGCTTCGTTGGTTCCGCGACGGACCACTCGGACACGGGGCGACCTCCTGGAACGAACCCGACGACACGCCATATCGCGTCTTACGTGATTCACGATATATCGCACCCCGGGAAAGTCAAGACGCTCGTTCCGGCGATCGGCCGTCCCCGACATGCGAAGGGCGCCCCCTCGGACCGAGTGGGGCGCCGTAGCCCTTGACCTCGGCCTCGTCGGAGCGGAAGCCGAGGCCGAGGCACGCCTGGAAGAAGACGTCCTGGGCGGGCGCGGCATCTCCCGGGGCCTCGAACGTGGTGGTGAGGCCGAGCGTCTGCCCCGCCTCCAGGACGAACCTCTCGTCGGGCGCGGAAACGTCCACCACGCCCGGGTCCGTCCGTCCGGTGTCCGGGGGCTCGCGCGCCTCGACCCGGGTGACCGGTTCGAGGGCGAACCGGTCGATGCGCACCGAGGCGCCCCCGCCCTTGACGACCGTCCGGCAGCGGAGCTGCCCGCCGGGCCGGACGTCCGGGTTCTCGACGGTGGCTCGACCGTCGGCGCGTTGACGCCGGGCGCACTCAGGAACGTGCGGGATGCCATGCCGGGTCCCCTCCCCCCGGAGGGCCCGGTGGTCCTCCGCCTCCCCGACTCCGAGGGGTGCCCCGTCCGCGGGGCGTCCCGCCGATCGAGCCGGGGGCGCGGGGGCACGCGGGGGCCGGCGCGGCCCCCGCCGGAGGGAGCGCTACTCGTCGTCCTCGTCGTCCAGCCGCGCCAGCCACGTCGCCAGGCGCTCCACCGGCACCTCGAAGTCGGGGTTGAGATCGACGAACGTGCGCAGCTGCTCGGCCAGCCACTCGAAGGTGACCTCCTCCTCGCCGCGCCGCTTCTCCAGTTCCTCGATGCCACGGTCCGTGAAGTACATGGGACAAGGATAGGTGCCGGAAAACGGCCGGGCCGCACCCCCGGAGCGGGGGTGCGGCCCGGCCGCGTGCGACGTGCGCACGGCCCGTGAGGGCGTCGGGCCTACGCCTCGAACACCTCACGCACCAGCTGCTCCTGCTCGGCCTGGTGGCGCTTCGCGGAGCCGACCGCCGGGGACGAGCTGTGCGGGCGCGAGATGCGCCGCAGCCGCTCGTCGTGCGGGAGGTCGGCGCCGACCGCCAGGTCGAGGTGGTCGATCAGGTTGAGCGCGATGAACGGCCAGGCACCCTGGTTCGCCGGCTCCTCCTGGGCCCACAGGTACTTCTCGGCGTTCGGGTACTTCTTGATCTCCGCCTGGAGCTCGGCACCCGGCAGCGGGTACAGGCGCTCGATGCGGATGATCGCCGTGTCGTCCGCGCCGCGCTTGCGCCGCTCGGCCTCCAGGTCGTAGTAGACCTTGCCGGCGCAGAAGACGACCTTCTTCACCGCGGCCGGGTCGACCGTGGAGTCGCCGATGACCGGGCGGAACTGGCCCGTGGTGAACTCCTCCGCCTTCGAGGCCGCGGCCTTCAGGCGCAGCATCGACTTCGGGGTGAAGACGACCAGCGGCTTGTGGTGCGGGTTGTGCACCTGCCACCGCAGGAGGTGGAAGTAGTTCGACGGGGACGTCGGCATCGCGACCGTCATGTTGTTCTGGGCGCAGAGCTGCAGGAACCGCTCCGGGCGGGCCGAGGAGTGGTCCGGGCCCTGGCCCTCGTAGCCGTGCGGGAGGAGCAGGACCACACCGGAGGTCTGGGCCCACTTCTGCTCCGCCGACGAGATGAACTCGTCCACGACCGTCTGGGCGCCGTTGACGAAGTCGCCGAACTGCGCCTCCCACAGCACGAGCGCGTCGGGGCGGGCCAGCGAGTAGCCGTACTCGAAGCCCATCGCCGCGTACTCGGAGAGCAGGGAGTTGTAGACGTTCAGCCGCGCCTGGTCCTCGGAGAGGTACTGCAGCGGCGTGTACTCCTCGCCCGTGCTGCGGTCGATGATGACCGCGTGGCGCTGGCCGAAGGTGCCGCGCTGGGAGTCCTGGCCGGCCAGTCGGACCGGGACGCCCTCGAGGAGCAGCGAGCCGAAGGCGAGGGTCTCGCCCATGCCCCAGTCGATGGTGCCGTCCTCGACCATCGCCGCCCGGCGCTGCAGCTGCGGCAGCAGCCGCGGGTGGACGGTGATGTGGTCGGGGATGTTGACCTGGGACTCGGCGATCCGCTTGACGACCTCCGTGGTCACCGCGGTGTTCACGGCGACCGGGAACTCGGCCTGCGGGTCGGAGGTCTCCGCGGCACCGGGCTGGCTGGTGGCCTCGCGGACCTCGGTGAAGACCTTCTCCAGCTGGCCCTGGTAGTCCTGCAGCGCCTGCTCGGCCTCCTCCAGGGTGATGTCGCCGCGACCGATGAGGGACTCGGTGTACAGCTTGCGCACCGAGCGCTTCTTGTCGATCAGGTCGTACATCAGCGGCTGGGTGAAGGCCGGGTTGTCCGACTCGTTGTGACCGCGGCGGCGGTAGCAGATGAGGTCGATCACCACGTCCTTGTTGAACGCCTGGCGGAACTCGAAGGCCAGGCGCGCGACGCGCACGACCGCCTCCGGGTCGTCGCCGTTCACGTGGAAGATCGGGGCCTCGATCATGCGGGCCACGTCCGTCGCGTACATGGAGGAGCGCGAGGACTCGGGGGCCGCGGTGAAGCCGACCTGGTTGTTGATGACGATGTGGACCGTGCCGCCGGTGCGGTAGCCGCGCAGCTGCGACATGTTCAGGGTCTCGGCCACCACGCCCTGGCCCGCGAAGGCCGCGTCGCCGTGGATGGCCACCGGCAGGACGGTGAAGTCCGTGCCGCCCTTGCCGATGATGTCCTGCTTGGCGCGGGCGACGCCCTCCAGGACCGGGTCCACCGCCTCCAGGTGCGAGGGGTTGGCGACCAGGGAGACCTTGATCTGCTCGCCGTCCAGGCCGGTGAAGGTGCCCTCGGCGCCCAGGTGGTACTTCACGTCGCCGGAGCCGTGCATCGACTTCGGGTCGAGGTTGCCCTCGAACTCGCGGAAGATCTGCGCGTACGACTTGCCGACGATGTTGGCGAGGACGTTCAGCCGGCCGCGGTGGGCCATGCCGATGACGACCTCGTCCAGGCGGGACTCGGCGGCCGAGTCCAGCACCGCGTCGAGCAGCGGGATGACGGACTCGCCGCCCTCCAGCGAGAAGCGCTTCTGGCCGACGTACTTGGTCTGCAGGAAGGTCTCGAACGCCTCCGCGGCGTTCAGCCGGCGCAGGATGCGCAGCTGCTCCTCGCGCTCCGGCTTGGAGTGGCCGCGCTCCACGCGGTCCTGGATCCACTTGCGCTGCTTGGGGTCCTGGATGTGCATGAACTCGATGCCGGTGGTGCGGCAGTACGAGTCGCGCAGCACGCCGAGGATGTCGCGCAGCTTCATCATCGACTTGCCGGCGAAGCCGCCGACGGCGAACTCGCGCTCCAGGTCCCACAGGGTGAGGCCGTGCTCGACGATGTCCAGGTCGGGGTGCTTGCGCTGGCGGTACTCCAGCGGGTCGGTGTCGGCCATGACGTGGCCGCGGACCCGGTAGGAGTGGATCAGCTCGAAGACCCGGGCGGCCTTGGTGACGTCGTCGTCGTGGCTGGCGTCGATGTCCTTGAGCCAGCGGACCGGCTCGTAGGGGATGCGCAGCGCCTCGAAGATGTCGTCGTAGAAGTTGTTCTCGCCGAGCAGCAGGTTCGCGACGGCGCGCAGGAACTCGCCGGAGGCGGCGCCCTGGATCACCCGGTGGTCGTAGGTCGACGTGAGCGTCATGACCTTCGAGATGCCGAGCTTGTTGAGGGTGTCCTGGCTGGTGCCCTGGAACTCCGCCGGGTAGTCCATGGAGCCGACGCCCATGATCACCGACTGGCCGGGCATCAGGCGCGGCACGGAGTGGACGGTGCCGAGGCCGCCGGGGTTGGTCAGGGAGACCGTGACGCCGGTGAAGTCGTCCATCGTCAGCTTGTTGTCGCGGGCGCGACGGACGATGTCCTCGTAGGCCTGCCAGAACTCGAAGAAGTTCAGCGTCTCGGCCTTCTTGATCGCCGCGACGACCAGCTGGCGGTCGCCGTTGGGCTTGACCAGGTCGATGGCGAGACCGAGGTTGACGTGCTCCGGCTTGACCAGGGTCGGCTTGCCGTCCACCTTCGCGTAGGACCAGTTCATCGACGGCATCGCCTTGATGGCCTGGACCATGGCGTAGCCGATGATGTGCGTGAAGGAGATCTTCCCGCCGCGGGCCCGCTTGAGGTGGTTGTTGATGACGATGCGGTTGTCGAACAGCAGCTTCACCGGGACCGCGCGCACGGACGTGGCCGTGGGCAGCTCCAGCGAGGCGTCCATGTTCTTCGCGACGGCGGCGGACGGGCCGCGCAGGGTCACCTGCTCGGGGCCCTCCTTCGCCTCGCCCGCGGGCTCGGCCTTCGCGGCGGCCGGCTTCGCGGCGGGGGCGGCGGCCTTCGCCGGAGCCTGGGCCTGGGCCTGGGCCGGCGGCGCGGGGGCCTTGGCGGCCGGCTGGGCCGGGGCGGCGGGCGCGGGCTGCGCGGCGGCCGGCGCGGGCGCGGCGGGCCGGGCCGGGGCGGCCGGCTGGGCCGTGGGGGTGGTGGTCCCCGCGGCCCCCGCGGCCGCGGTACCCGCCGGAGCCGAGGTCGCAGGCGCGCCCGGCTTGTAGTCGGCGAAGAAGTCCCACCAGGCTCGGTCCACCGAGTTCGGGTCCTGGAGGTACTGCTGGTAGATCTCGTCGACGAGCCATTCGTTGGCACCGAAGGCCGCAGCGGGGTTCTTACCCGCTTGGTCGGTGTCGGTCGAGATGCTCGAGTTACTGGGGGACTGTGGCGACACGGCGTCAACCGCCCTCTTCCGCTTCGCAAGATGATGGACAGCGGAAATCAAGGCTACGCCTCCAAGAGCGAGAAGGTCAGGCCGGGTCCGTTCAACGTCGCGCAAGTCACATCTCAGAGGGTGTTTCGGCGCTGGAAATGGCGGGAAACAAGCGTGGTTCCGCTTCTTCCGGCTGCTTCAGGGATCGCTCGATCGGGCCCGGCGCGCACCTGGCGCGGGGCCTGTGCCTGATCACACGTGCCCGTCAGCGCGGACGCCAGTGGATCTTGTGGCTCCGCTTCGAACTGTACGTCAATCCGACACGGAAGACGCCCCTGGAAGGGTGACAAGAATCCGGCAACCCCGCTCGGATTCGGCCACTCCGATCCGGCCGCCGTGCAGATCGACGGCCCAGCGGGCGATCGCCAGGCCGAGACCGGTGCCGCCGTCGCTGCCGGGACCGTGCGGCCGGCTGACGCTGCCGCGGTTGAACCGCTCGAAGACGCGGTGCCACTCGGTCCGCGGGATGCCGGGTCCCTCGTCCAGGACCTCCAGCTCCAGCGACTCCGGCTGCGGTCCGCGCCGCGCCCTGACCGTCACGCGGCCGTGCGGCGGGCTGTGCTTGACCGCGTTGTCGATGAGGTTGGCGACCACCTGGTGGATGCGCTCCGGGTCGGCGTGCGCGGTCAGCTCGGGCGGCGTCACGTCGAGGTGCAGGTGGACGTCCGTGCGCGTGTGGCTGCCGGACCCGGTGGCCATGCCCGCGCGGGCGGAGGCGACCATGTTGGCCTCCTTCAGCACGCCGGACAGGTACGGCCACACCTCGAACCGGCGCTTCTTCAGCGGGACGACGCCGTTGTCCAGGCGGGACAGGTCGAGGAGGGTCTCCACCAGGCGGCCCAGCCGCTCGGTCTGCTTCAGGGCCGTGCGCATCGTCTCGGGGTCGGCCTCGGTGACCCCGTCGACGATGTTCTCCAGCACCGCGCGCAGGCCCGCGATGGGGGTGCGCAGCTCGTGCGAGACGTTGGCCACCAGCTCCTTGCGCTGGCGGTCCTGGGCCTCCAGCTCGTCGGCCATGACGTTGATCGTCTGGGCCAGGTCGCCCAGCTCGTCGCGGCGGTTCTCGCGCACCCGGCGGGTGTAGTCGCCGTGCGAGATGGACCGGGCCACCGCGTTCATGTCGTCCAGCGGCGCGGTGAGCGAGTGCGCCACGAACTGCGTGATGAGCAGCGTGGCGATCATCGAGAAGACCGTGATGAAGCGCAGCTCCGTCTCGGTGCGCACCGCGATCATCGACAGCCCGGTGGTGATCAGCACCGAGATGACGACCAGCGCGCCCAGCTTGGTCTTGATCGAGAACGGGCGTGCACCGCCCCAGGGAGGCTTCCCGGGGTTTCTGTGTCCGGCCGGCCCGTCGCTCATGGCGTCGGCGTCTCCAGGGCGTAGCCCACGCCGTGCACGGTGCGGATGCGCTCGGCGCCGATCTTGCGGCGCAGCGCCTTGATGTGGCTGTCGACGGTCCGGGTGCCGGAGGCGTCCGCCCAGTCCCAGACCTCGGCCAGCAGCTGCTCGCGGGAGAGCACCGCGCGGGGGGTGTTCGCCAGGCACACCAGCAGGTCGAACTCGGTGGGCGTCAGGTGGACGTCCTCGCTGCGCACCCGTACCCGGCGCTGCGCGTGGTCGATCTCCAGCTCGCCGAGGCGCAGGATGCCGCTGCGCGGCGTCGTGGCCGCGAGGGCCGCGCGCTCCATGCGGCGCAGCAGCACGTGCACGCGGGCCGCCAGCTCCCGCATGGAGAAAGGCTTCGTCATGTAGTCGTCGGCGCCGACGCCCAGCCCGACCAGCATGTCGGTCTCGTCGTCGCGCGCGGTGAGCATCAGCACCGGCACGGGCCGCTGGGCCTGCACGCGCCGGCAGACCTCCAGGCCGTCGAAGCCCGGCAGCATGATGTCGAGGATCAGCAGATCGGGCTGCCAGGCCTCCGCCGTGTCCACCGCGGACGGGCCGTCGCCCGCCGTTTGCACGAGGAATCCCTCGGCGCGGAGGCGGGTCGCGATGGCGTCCACGATCGTCGCGTCGTCCTCGACCACCAGGACCCGTCGCTGTGCGCCGGGGGTGGTCGTCGCCGTGCCGTTGTGGGAGGTGTGTGTCTGGTCCATCGCCCGCCCCTGAGGTGTGCTTTCCGGAATCCGTGGGGTGATCCCTCGTGTGCGCATGACTGCGGTTGACGCTTGAAAGACCCGCGTCAGGGCAGCAGCGTACGGGGAGTTACCGCGTGTTTGCTATCCAGGGCGGACGCCGAGGTGCACGACGTCCGGAACGCCCCGGGCAACGGGGACCTCTTCGGTACGCACATGCTGGAACCCGGCATTCCGCAAGGTTCCCTCGAATTCCGGGGAGGGCTTGGCCGACCACACGGCGAGCACTCCGCGGGGCCTCAACACCCTTGCGCAGTCCGCCAGTCCGGCCGGTGAGTAGAGCCCGTCGTTGTCCTCGGTGACGGTCCAGTCGGGTCCGTTGTCGATGTCGAGGCACAGCGCGTCGAACGTGTCGGATGTCTCATTGACGTAGGTGACGAGGTCCGCCTCGACGATCTCCGTGCGCGGGTCGGCGAGGGCCTCGGCGGAGAGCGCGGCCAGAGGGCCCCCGCGGTGCCAGTCGATGACGGCCGGCTCGCGCTCCACCACGGTGATCCGCCCCCAGCGGGACTGGCCGGCGGCGTGTGCGAGCGAGAAGCCGACCCCGAGTCCGCCGATGAGGACGTGCGGGCCGGGGCGCGGGTCGCGGCCCTCGCGCGCGTCGGCGGCGTCGAGCGCGGCCAGGGCGGCGTCGACGAGCCGGCGCTCCGAGCGGCCGTCGGAGGTGTCCATCAGGAAGCAGCCGTTCGCGATGATCTGCAGCAGGCCGCCGTGCCGCCGCAGCGCGACCTCGCCGTACGGACCCTCGCGGCGGTCCAGGACTTCGGTGACTTCGGGAATGTCGTACGGGGTGGGCATCCGTTCATCTTGGCAGCTCCCCCTTTTCACCGGGTCGTCCGTCGGACTTCCACCGGTTCGCCCGCCGGGGGCGCGCAGCCCGTGGGTCCCGCACGTCACCTGATGATCGCTCAGAGCGAACACGGCTTGGGGAACATCCGGCGGCTCACGAGCATTGAGTCGGCATAACTCAATTTGACTGCCGAAGGGGAGATCATGGCTGCTGAGTCCACACCGCTCGCCCTGCCTGTGCTGCCGCTCGACGACGAGGTCGTGCTGCCCGGGATGGTGGTTCCGCTGGACCTGAGCGACACGGAGGTGCGCGCCGCGGTGGAGGCCGCCCAGGCCGCCGCGAAGAACGAGCCCGGGAAGCCCAGGGTGCTCCTGGTGCCGCGCATCGACGGGACCTACGCCGGCACCGGCGTCCTCGGCACGGTCGAGCAGGTCGGCAGGCTGGCCGACGGCGACCCGGGCGCCCTGATCCGCGGCCGGAGCCGGGTGCGGATCGGCGCCGGGACCACCGGGCCGGGCGCGGCGCTGTGGGTGGAGGGCACCCGGATCGACGAGACCGTGCCGGAGCCCCTGCCGGGCCAGGTGACCGAGCTGGTCAAGGAGTACAAGGCGCTCGCCACCGCCTGGCTGCGCAAGCGCGGCGCCTGGCAGGTCGTCGACCGCGTCCAGGCCATCGACGACGTCTCCGCGCTCGCCGACAACTCCGGCTACTCGCCCTTCCTGACCACCGAGCAGAAGGTGGCCCTGCTGGAGACCACCGACCCGGTCGCCCGCCTGAAGCTCGCCACCCAGCAGCTGCGCGACCACCTCGCCGAACAGGACGTGGCCGAGTCCATCGCCAAGGACGTCCAGGAGGGCGTCGACAAGCAGCAGCGCGAGTTCCTGCTGCGGCGCCAGCTGGAGGCCGTCCGCAAGGAGCTGCGCGAGCTGAACGGCGAGCAGGAGGGCGAGGAGTCCGACGACTACCGCGCCCGCGTCGAGGCCGCCGACCTGCCGGAGAAGGTCCGCGAGGCCGCGCTCAAGGAGGTCGACAAGCTGGAGCGCGCCTCCGACCAGTCGCCCGAGGGCTCCTGGATCCGCACCTGGCTCGACACCGTGCTCGAGATGCCGTGGAACGAGCGCACCGAGGACGCCTACGACATCCAGGGCGCCCGGTCCGTGCTCGACGCCGAGCACGCGGGCCTGCAGGACGTGAAGGAGCGCATCACCGAGTACCTGGCCGTGCGCAAGCGGCGTGCCGACCGGGGGCTCGGCGTGGTCGGCGGGCGGCGCGGCGGCGCCGTGCTCGCGCTCGTCGGTCCGCCCGGCGTCGGCAAGACCAGCCTCGGCGAGTCCGTCGCCCACGCGATGGGCCGGAAGTTCGTCCGGGTCGCCCTCGGCGGGGTCCGCGACGAGGCCGAGATCCGCGGCCACCGGCGCACCTACGTCGGCGCGCTGCCCGGCCGGATCGTCCGGGCGATCAAGGAGGCCGGGTCGATGAACCCGGTGGTGCTGCTCGACGAGATCGACAAGGTGGGCTCGGACTTCCGGGGCGACCCGGCCGCGGCCCTGCTGGAGGTGCTGGACCCGGCGCAGAACCACACCTTCCGGGACCACTACCTGGAGGTGGAGCTGGACCTGTCCGACGTGGTCTTCCTCGCCACCGCCAACGTCCTGGAGGCCGTTCCGGAGGCGCTGGCGGACCGGATGGAGATCGTCCGCCTGGACGGCTACACCGAGGACGAGAAGGTCGTCATCGCGCGGGACCACCTGCTCCCGCGCCAGCTGGAGCGGGCCGGGCTCGGTGCCGACGAGGTGACCGTGGACGAGGGCGCGCTGCGCAAGCTGGCCGGCGAGTACACCCGCGAGGCGGGCGTGCGCACCCTGGAGCGGTCCATCGCCCGGCTGCTGCGCAAGGTCGCGGCCCAGCACGAACTGGGCGAACGGGAGCTGCCGTTCACCGTGACCGAGGGCGGCCTGCGGGAGCTGATCGGCCGGCCGCACCACGTGCCCGAGTCCGCCCAGGACCCGGCCGAGCGCCGCACCTCCGTCCCCGGTGTCGCCACCGGGCTCGCGGTGACCGGCGCCGGCGGTGACGTCCTCTACGTGGAGGCGTCGCTGGCCGACCCGGAGACGGGCGCGGCGGGGCTGACCCTGACCGGCCAGCTGGGCGACGTGATGAAGGAGTCGGCGCAGATCGCGCTGAGCTTCCTGCGCAGCCACGGCGCCGAGCTGGAGCTGCCGGTGGCCGACCTGAAGGACCGGGGCGTGCACATCCACTTCCCGGCGGGCGCGGTGCCCAAGGACGGCCCCAGCGCCGGCATCACGATGACCACGGCGCTGGCCTCGCTGCTCTCCGGGCGGCTGGTCCGCACCGACGTGGCGATGACCGGCGAGGTCTCGCTGACCGGGCGGGTGCTGCCGATCGGCGGGGTGAAGCAGAAGCTGCTCGCCGCGCACCGCGCGGGGATCACCACCGTGGTCATCCCCAAGCGCAACGAGCCCGACCTGGACGACGTCCCGGCCGAGGTGCTGGACAAGCTCGACGTCCACACCGTCACCGACGTCCGCCAGGTGCTCGAGCTGGCGCTGTCGCCGGCCGTGAACGGCGCGGTGCCGGAGGTTCCGGTCGCCGTGTGACGGGGCGGCCGGACGAGGGAAGGCCCGGGTTCCGTGAGGGAGGCCCGGGCCTTCGCCGCGCCGGGAGGGCCGTGGTCAGCCCAGCGCGAGGGACCGCAGCCGGTCGACCGTGCCGTTGAAGCGGTCGTGGTCCCCGACGGTCGGCCCGGTCGAGGTGTACTGCCACATCGTGTAGGTCCCCCAGCCGGCGGGGAGCTCCCCCACGGTGGAGGCGTACCGGGCGATCCACAGCGGGTTGGTGGACGCGAAACCGGCGTAGTTCCCGGTGCACTGCTTCCACCAGCTGGTCGCCGTGTAGATGACGGCGTCCCGGCCGGTGCGCGCCCGGTACTGGTCCAGGAAGTCGTGGATCCAGTCCACCATCGCGCTCTGCGACTTGCCGTAGCAGGCGTCCCCGTAGGGGTTCCACTCGATGTCGAGCGCGCCCGGCAGGGTCCATCCGTCCGGGGACCAGTCGCCGCCGCGGTCGACGAAGTAGTCGGCCTGGGCGGCGCCGCTCGAGGTGTCGGGGGTCGCGAAGTGGTAGGCGCCGCGGATCATCCCGATGTCGTACGAGCCGTCGTACTGCTGAGGGTGGTAGGGGTTGGTGTAGTACGTCCCCTCCGTGGCCTTCACGTAGGCCCACCTGACCCCGCTGTTCCACAGCGTCGGCCACGCGACGTCGCCCTGGTGGCTGGAGACGTCCACCCCCTCCGTCTGGGTGGAGCGCCGGGTGGGGAGGCCGCCGCGGCCGTCGTGGGCGACGACGCCCATCCCCATGTGGGCGGAGCCGCGCGGGGGAGCGCTGGGGGCGGGCTCGCCCGCCGCGGCCGTGCGGGGCAGGGAGAAGAGGCCGAGCAGGACCGCCGCGACGGCGGTGTACACGTGTAAACGGGTGACGCCGGATCTGGGCACGGGCATGACGTGTCTCCGAAGGGCTGGTTGTCGAGGGGGATGCGGTGTGTGACCCCCGTCGCATGTAGTGGGCATGCCACGCAGTCGCCTGGTAGAGAGACTGCGCGCGTGGACCGCGACGTGGGGAGGGTTCCGTCCGGGAGCTGCCGTTGGTCTACGCCTGCGAAATACTGGCGGAGCTGCGGCGACGCCGCCACTTGGCGAGAACGTTCAGGACCGGGAAGACCGAGGCAGGGCTCACGTGCACGAAGACCGAAACGGCGGCGGGGAACGAGCCGCCGCCCCAGGGCCCGGGAGCGGTCTGGACCAGCCCGGTTTCCTCGCCCTGGAACGGGAGTTGACGGTGCTGCTGCGGCGCGCCCGGGCCAACCAGGGGGAGATGGCCCGCGAGGTCCACCCCGACCTGGAGTCGTCCGCCTACGGGTTGCTCGTCCGTCTGGATGAGTGCGGCAAGCAGCGGGCCACCGAGCTCGCCGCCTACATCGGCGTCGGCAAGGCGACGATGTCGCGCCAGTTGCGCGCGCTGGAGGAACTCGGCCTCGTCGCCCGCGAGCCGGACCCCGCCGACGGCCGCGCCTGGCTGGTCGCCCTCACCCGGGAGGGACGCGAACGGGTGAGCAGGGTCCGCGAGGCCCGCCGCGCGCGCTACGCCGGCCGGCTCGCCGACTGGGACCCCGGCGAGGTCGCGGAACTCGCCCGGCTGCTGCACCAGCTGAACCGCGGAATGGAGAGGTGACCGGGGCGGGACCGGACGCGCACCACCGCCGGGAGCACCCCGGCGTTCACGCCGGGGGCGGGGACGGGGGCAGCTCCACGTAGACCACCGTCGCGTCGTCGTGGGTCTTGCCCCGGCGCGGCGGCAGCCGGTCCGCGTCCGCCCGCTCCAGCGCCCGTACACGGTGCACCAGGGAACGCGGCCCCTCCGCGCGGAGGAGCGCGAGGCAGTCCGCCCAGTCGCCCTCGTGGAACCGTTCCACCCAGCGCGCCGCCCCGTCCGTCAGGGCGGCCAGGGCGCGCACCCCGTCGCGCGGCAGGGTGCCGGTGACCGCGCGGGCCGCCACCGAGGGATCCGCCGCCGCGGTGAAGAAACCGCCCTCCCGGTTGCGCACCGTGGCGTCCACCAGGGCGTCCGTCGCCAGGGCCGAGCGGGGCAGCAGGGCCAGCCGGTCGTCCAGCAGCGCGGTCGCCGTGCCGTCGGTGGACTCGACCAGCAGGGCCGAGTCGGACAGGACCAGGTACTCGACCGAGCCCGGTGACCAGCGGGCCAGCACCACCGTTGCCTGAGGGGTTCGGGGGTGAGAAAGGTCACAGGTTGCCGCGTGGCTGTCGGCGGTACGGGTGAGGGCGCGGGACAGCAGCTCGGCCAGGGGAACATCCGGGAGCGAAACGGTCAGTTCGGTCAGCGCCCCGCCGAGGCGCGCGGTGAACCAGGGAACCGAATGCAGGCAGCCGCCCCCGTCCTCCGGTGGGGTGACCCCGTCCAGCACGACGAGCGAACCGCCCTGTCCGGAGGCCGGAAGCCCGACACTCGCGAAGTCCTCGTTGGGGCGGCCCGGATCGCCGGGCTCCGAAACAAGTTCCGTACGCATCCGGTCAGTCTGCACGAGCCTTTCACAAGGGCCGCAGAAGGCCGACGCCCATTGCCGGATCACCGCAGTCGTGCAGGTCAGGCGCCGGATTTGGGAGGGAATGCAGGGCTCCGGGAACGCGTGGCGGCGAATATTGCCACCGCCCGCCGCAGACGTCCAACCGGCGTGCCGTGCGGGGCCGCCGCACGGCACGCCGGGACTTGCTCCTCAACTCGCGTCCGATGTTCACTCCTTCGGGTGGCGGGTCAGGTGATGCGCATCCACTGCCCACGGGCACTGGGAGGGTCGGGGAGCGATGGGGGCGCTTTGCCGTCCGAGCGCGCTCGGCGGCTCGGGGCGAGCGTCCACGCCCGTTGACGGAGCGTCACCCGGATCCAGGGGTACACGAGTCAGGAATGCGAGCACCGGTGCAGAAGTCGCGGCCTCGTCGCACAGCCAAGCAGACGGCCCCCACGGGGGACGCGGAGCAGACGCCCACCGTCGGCAGGGGCCGCCCCACCCACGTACGCAACCGGCTCATCGTGGCCGTGGCCGTGGTGGCCGCCGCGATCGCCGGCGCCGGGGCGCCGTCCGTGCTGGCGGCCTCCGCCGAACTCAAGGACTCGCAGGAGCTGGTGACGCTCGCCGAGCAGACCCAGGACGCCCTCGCCCTGGCCCACTCCCTCGCCGACGAGCGCGACGACGTCACCTCCTACATCGCGGCCGGCCGGCCCAAGTCCAAGGCCCCGTCGGAGGAGCACAGCGCCCGCGTCGACCGGCAGGTCGAGGAACTGCGCGCCGACACCGACACCGAGGACGCCCTGCGCGACGACCTCGACGCCGTCGCGGCCGTCCGCCGCGCCGCGCTCACCGGCAAGAGCAGCGCGCTCGAGGCGCACCAGGCGTACTCCACCGCCATCACCCAGCTGCACCGGCTCGCCGAGCGGCTCGCCCAGCAGACCCCGCCCCGCGCGGGCTCCGGAACGTACGCGCTCGCCGAGCTGGACTCCGCCGTCCAGCAGGCCGCCGCCACCCGCGGACTGCTGCTCGCCGCGCTGAACGTGCCGAGCACCACGCAGACCGTGATCGACCCGATCACCGGCCTGCCGTCCACGTCCACCACCACCTCGGACGCCGACGCCGAGCGGCGCGACGCGCTGACCGCCGCCGCGCTCCAGGCCCGGCTGCGCTCCGACGCCGCCCTCGCCGACTTCCGCGACACCGCGCCCAAGGCCGCCCGCACCTCCTACGACTCCACGGTCACCGGCCCCGAGGTCGACTCCGCCGACAAGTACCTCGCGAGGCTCACCGACGAGCCGACGCTCTCCGACGACGAACTCGGCACCGACCCGAAGAAGCTCCGGGCCGCCCTCACCGCGCGCGTCGAGACGATGCGCGGGGCGGAGTCGGCGCTGTTCGACCAGCGCACCAAGGACCTCGCCCAGCTGCGCGACGACGACGTCACCGCACTGGAGATCCGCGTCGCCGTCCTCGGCGCCCTGATGCTGCTCGCCGTCGGCGTCGCCACCGCGATGGCCCGCACCCTCACCCGCCCGCTCTCCGTGCTGCGCCGCGGTTCCGCCCGCCTCGCCGAGGCGGAGAACCCCGGCACCGAGGAGCCGATCACCTTCACCGGCCGCAACGACGAGTTCGCCCAGGTCGTCCGCTCCGTCAACGCCCTGCACGCGCACGCCGCCGGCCTCACCGAGCGGGTCGCCACCCTGGAGGCCGACCGCAGGCACCTCGTCGGCCAGCGCCAGAAGATGGCCGACGCCCGTGAGGAACTGCGCGCCGAACTCGCCGGGACCGCCGAGCAACTGGAGCGGCTGCGCACCGGCATCGGCGGCACCTTCGTCAACCTGGCGCTGCGCACCCTCGGACTGGTCGAGCGGCAGCTCGGCGTGATCGAGGGCCTGGAGGAGCGCGAGGACGACCCGGAGCGCCTGGCCACCCTGTTCAAGCTCGACCACTTCGCCACGGTCATGCGCCGGCACAGCGAGAACCTCCTCGTCCTGGCCGGCACCGAGCACGGCCGGCACACGGCGGGTCCCGTCCCGCTCGTCGACGTCGTGCGGGCCGCGGTCAGCGAGATCGAGCGGTACGAGCGGGTCCGGATCGCCGCGCTGCCGCCGCACGCGCACATCGCCGGGTTCGCCGCGGACGACCTGTCCCACCTGCTGGCCGAACTCCTGGAGAACGCCACCTCGTTCTCCCCGCCCGACCTGCCCGCCGAGGTCTCCGGCTGGCTGCTGGAGAACGGCGAGGTCATGCTCTCCGTGCAGGACGAGGGCATCGGCATGACCGCGGAGCGGCTGGAACGGCTCAACTCCCGCCTGTCCGAGTTCGACCCGGAGGACGGTTACGACCAGGAGGGCGAGGACGGTCTCGGCCTCGGCCTGTACGTCGTCTCCCGGCTCGCCCACCGGCACGGGGTGCGGGTCCAGCTGCGGAAGCAGAAGCAGGGCGGCATCGCCGCGGTCGTGGTCCTGCCCAAGACCCTGCTCGCGCCCGCCGGGCCCGCCGCGGTCCCCGCCTCCGGTCCCGTCGCCGGCGGCACCCACACCTTCTCCCTCCCGGGCGCCGACGCCGAGGCCAACTCCAACGTGCTGCCCGGCCGCCGGGAGGGCGGCGACCCGTTGGTCGCCCTCGCGGAGAAGACCGTGCGCCGCCAGGGGGCCGCGGAGGCGGGCGCCCCGGAGGGGACCGGCACGGAGCCGGCGGACGGCACCGGTGCGGAGCCCGGGAGCGGCGGTGCCGGGGACGCCGTGGGGGAGCGTGCCCGGAGCCACGACGCGGAGTCCGCGGCGGAGCCGGCAGGTGACGGGGACACGGACGCGGAGGGCGCTGCGGTGCCGTCCCAGCGAGCCGCCGAGACCACGATGGAGCTGCTGATCCCGTCCCCGGCGGACGCGGCCGACGACACGCCGGCCGCACCGGGAACCGCGCCCGCCCCCGACGAGACCGGGCACACGGCCGCCGCCGAAGCCGAAGCCTGGACCGCTCCCGGTGCCGGGCACGGACCGTCCGGCGAGCACGCGGCCGCCGCTGACGTGCCCCGGGCCGCGTCCGGTGCTCCCGCGGGTGCGGGTGCCCCGTCGCAGTCCGGGCCGACGGCCGCCGGTGCCGGTCGGGGGGCCGAAGCCGGTGCCGGGCACGGACCGTCCGGCGAGCACGCGCGCGTGCCCGACGGGCCGCCGGTGGAGGACGAGCCCGTCACCGCCAAGGGGCTGCCCAAGCGCACACCGAAGATCACCACACCCGTCCAGGCCCCACGACCGCGCACCGGTTCCGTGGACGCCGAGGCGCTGCGCCGCCGCCTCGGCGGCTTCCGTCAGGGGGCGGAGGCCGGTCGCCGGGACGTCGAGGCCGAGATCGCCGAGCAGACGGGCCGGCACCAGGTCCCGTCCGCCGCACCCGCCACAACCGAAGAAACCACGGGGGGCACCGTCGAGGAGGCAAGCAGTTGACCGCGCCCAGTACCTTCGGACTGAGCAGTGAGGCCCGCAACCTGCACTGGCTGCTGACCAACCTCGTCGAGGAGGTGCCAGGCATCCTCTCGGTCGCGGTGGTCTCCTCCGACGGCCTGCTGCTCCTCTCCTCCGACCACGCACGGAACACGGAGGCCCGCGAGGCCAGGACGGAGCCCCGTACCGGCCCGCGCGGCTCCGCCGCCGATCTGGCCACCGTCGTCTCCGGCATCGGCAGCCTCACCGTCGGCGCCTCGAAGCTGATGGACTTCGGTCCGGTCAAGCACACGATGGTCGCGATGGACGAGGGCAGCCTGTTCGTGATGTCGATCAGCGACGGCTCGCTGCTCGGCGTGCACGGCTCCGCGGACTGCGACATGAGCGTGGTGGCGTACCACATGGCCCTGTTCGTCGGCCGGGCCGGCCACGTCCTCACCCCCGAACTCCGCAGCGAGCTGCGCAAGTCCCTGGAGACCGAGTCCACCGGGAGTCCCCGATGAGCAGTACGCCCAGGAAACGGCTCCCGGTCCGCGGCGGTGACCGCAAACCCGCCCGGGTCCGCCCCTACTCGCTCACCGGCGGGCGCACCCGCTTCGGCCACGTCCTGCTCGTGGAGACGTTCGTCGCGAGCACGGCGAGCACGGCCGCGCTGGAGGCCGCCGAGGAGCGCAGGGAACTGACGAGCGGCGGGCTGTCGGCGATCATGCCGGAGACCCGGGCCATCGTCGAACTGTGCCGCCGGATGCGTACGGTGGCCGAGATCGCCGCGCTGCTGAAGATGCCGCTCGGCGTGGTCCGCGTGCTCCTGAGCGACCTCGCGGACCAGGGAAGGATCCGTGTCTACGGAACGGGAACCGGCCACGGCACGGGCCGCCCGGACCGCGCGCTGCTGGAAAGGGTGCTGAGTGGACTCCGTCGTCTCTGACGCCGCCCGAGGCGTCTCCCCGCTCGTCGAGGACGGCGAGCCGTTGCAGCCCTGGCAGACGGACCGCACCCGCGCCCCGGTCGCCACGAAGATAGTCGTGGCGGGCGGCTTCGCCGTCGGCAAGACCACGCTGGTCACCTCCGTCTCGGAGATCACGCCCCTGCAGACCGAGGCGCTGATGACCGAGGCGAGCGAGGAGACCGACGACCTCACCGCCACGCCGGGCAAGCTCACCACCACCGTGGCCATGGACTTCGGCCGCATCACGCTCGACGACGACCTCGTGCTCTACCTCTTCGGCACGCCCGGTCAGCAGCGGTTCTGGTTCATGTGGGACGACCTGGTGCGCGGTGCGATCGGCGCGGTCGTCATGGCCGACACCCGGCGCCTGAAGGACTGCTTCCCGGCGCTGGACTACTTCGAGAGCTGCGGGCTGCCGTACGTCGTCGCGGTCAACCACTTCGACGGCAGCGAGCTGTTCGAGCCGGAGGACGTGCGGGAGGCCCTGACCATCCCGCAGCACATACCTGTCATGATCATGGACGCGCGCCGCCGGATCTCCGTGATCGAGACCCTCCTGGCCCTGGTGGGCCACGCGCTCGACGAAACCCCCGAGTAGGAGACACCCCCGTATGCGGAAGATACTCGTCGTCGGAGCCGGTCAGTCCGGTCTCCAGCTCGCCCTCGGCCTCCAGTCGCACGGGTACGAGGTCACCCTGATGTCCAACCGGACGGCGGACGAGATCCGCACCGGACGGGTGATGTCGACGCAGTGCATGTTCCACACGGCGCTGCAGCACGAGCGCGACCTCCAGCTGAACTTCTGGGAGTCCCAGGCCCCGAAGATCCAGGGCCTCGGGGTCTCGGTCGCGGCCCCCGGCTCGTACGACCCGGGCCCGACGCAGCGCGCGATCGACTGGCTGGGCAGGCTCGACGGGTTCGCGCAGTCGGTCGACCAGCGGGTGAAGATGGCCGGCTGGATGGAGACGTTCGCCCAGCGCGGCGGCCAGCTGGTCATCCACGGCGCGGCCGTCGGCGACCTCGACTACTTCTCGCGCACGTACGACCTCGTGCTCGTCTCGGCGGGCAAGGGCGAGCTCGTGCAGATGTTCGGCCGGGACGCCTCCCGCTCCCCGTACAGCGAGCCGCAGCGCGCCCTCGCGGTGGCCTACGTCCACGGGATGGAACCGCGCCCGGAACACCCGGACACGGAGGCCGTCCGCTGCAACCTGGTCCCCGGGGTCGGCGAGATGTTCATCATGCCGACGTTCACCACCTCGGGCCGCGCCGACATCCTGTTCTGGGAGGGCGTTCCGGGCGGCCCGCTGGACGTCTTCAAGGACGTCAAGGACCCGGCGGAGCACCTCTCCCTGACGCTGGAGCTCATGGAGAAGTTCCTCCCCTGGGAGTACGCGCGGGCCACCAAGGTCGAACTGACCGACGCCGGCGGCACCCTGGCCGGCCGCTACGCCCCCACCGTCCGCCACCCCATCGGCCGGCTGCCCGGCGGCGGGGCGGTCCTCGGCGTGGCCGACGTGGTCGTCGCCAACGACCCGATCACCGGACAGGGCTCCAACTCGGCGTCCAAGTGCGCCGCCTCCTACCTCGCCTCGATCCTCGAGCACGGCGACAAGCCGTTCGACGAGGAGTGGATGCAGCAGACCTTCGACCGCTACTGGGAGACGGCCCGGCACGTCACCAAGTGGACGAACGCCATGCTCGCCCCGCCCCCCGAGCACGTCCTGAACCTCATCGGCGCCGCCGGCCAGATCCAGCCGGTCGCCGACCGCTTCGCCAACGGGTTCGACAACCCGGCCGACTTCGAGAACTTCTTCTACGACCCGCAGAAGACGGAGGCCTACCTGATGGAGGTCTCGGGCGCCACGGGCGCGTAGTCCTCCGGGCGGTTCCGGGTCGGCGACCGCGCCCGGGACCGGGGAGGCCGGGGGCCGCCGGAGCGGGCGGCCCCGCAGGCGCCGGGCGCGCCGACGGCGTCCGCGGTCGCCGCGCTCCCCCGCACGGACGGGCGGGCTACGGGGCGGCGGGCCCCGTCCGCCCCGCCGGTTCCGCCGTGGGCGCCGCGTACCCCGCGTACCCCTCGTCGGACCCTTCCGTCGCCCCCTCGGGGAGCTCGGGCGGCACGTACCGCCGCAGGGGCTCCCCGTCCGGGTCGGGGCGTACGGCGCCCAGGACCGGGTTGGCCGCGATGGGGGAGACCTTGATCCTCGCGCCGGGCCGGGGAGCCTGCACCACCATGCCGTCGCCGAGGTAGAGGGCGACGTGCGTGGCCTCGGGGAAGTACACGACGAGGTCCCCCGGCCGCAGCTCCCGGAGCGGGACGCGCTCCAGCCGCGCCCACTGCTCCTGACTGGTCCGGGGGATCGGCGTCCCGGCTGCGCCCCACGCCTCGGAGGTCAGCCCCGAGCAGTCGTAGCTCTCCGGTCCCTCCGCACCCCACTCGTACGGCTTCCCGAGCTGCTCCACGGCGTACCGCACCGCCCGGTCGCCCGCCGCGGTGGGCGGGCGCGCGTCGCCGAGCGCACCGGAGGCGAGCAGTTCCTCCTGGTCCCGGGCCACCTCGGACCGCTCCAGCTCGGCCAGCGCGGCCAGCTCCTCGTCGGTGAGCGAGGCGAGCAGTTCCTCGACCTCGCGGAGCCGCCCGAGCACCTCGTCCCGCTCCTTCCGGCGCCGCTCGGTGAGGGCGAGCCGGGCGTCGAGGGCCGCGCGCGCCCGGCGGGCCAGCTCGTCGGCCTCCTCCTCGTCGCCGGTCAGCCGGTCCACCGTCTGGGCCCGTTCCCGCGCCAACTGCCCGATCACGTGGCCCTGGTCGAGGGCGCCCTGCGGATCGCGCGCGAGCAGCAGACGGACGTACGGGGAGATCCCGGTACTGCTCTGGTACTGCTGCCGGGCCAGCCGCCCGGCCGCGCCCCGGCTGTCGTGCAGGGAGAGCCGGGCCCGGGCGAGGGCGGCCTCCAGCCGCTCGGTCTCGGCGCGCTGCTTCTCCAGCCGTTCCTCGGTGCCGTTGTAGGCCTCGGTGGCCTTCTCGGCCTCCCGGTACAGGGACTGAAGGTCCGTCAGCAGTTCGGCGACGGAGCGGTCACCGGGGCCGTCCGGTTCGGGAACGGCCGTCGCGGGCGCGGGTGCGAGAACGGTCCCGGCCGCCACCGCCGCCGTACACACCAGACGCAGAAGCATTCCTGACACGTCATCACCTCCGACGCGGGGCGGCTCGTCCGCTCCGCATCGCGAGCATCGGACGTGTTCTCCGGGCCCGCTCGCCGGGTGTGCGCGGTTCGGCGCAACCGGGTCACCCGTTCGCGTCGTCCGGCTTGCCCTTCGGCGTGGCGTCTGGATCGGGCACGGGCTTCGACCACGGCCACCTCGGGCGGCCGCCCGCCTGCCCCGTGGGGTCGTACAGGTACTTCCACCCCTGCGTCAGCCCGGTCCGTCCGCTCCGCCCGCGGGGCACGCGCCGGTAGACCAGCACCGTGGGCGGGCCGCCGTCCGGGGCCGGGACCGGAATGCGGTACGTCTTGGGCGGGTGCCCGGTGATGCCCAGCAGCACGGGCAGGACGCGCCCGTCCATGGGCCCGCCCTCGAACGGGGTGTCTTCGCTCTTCACGGCACCAGTGTCGGCCATGCGCCGGTGTCCCCGGTCCCCGGTCAGAGGTCCGCGGCCAGTTCCCGGACCAGCGCCTCGGTCTGCGGGTCGCGCCGCGCGGTCACCTCCAGCACCGCCACGAACTGCTCCACGAGCCAGTCCCGCAGTTCGTCCGCCGGCGGCTGCTTGTCCTCGTCGAGCCAGATCAGCGAGGCCGCCTCGACGGCCGTGATCCACATCCGGATGGTCATCCGCAGCCGGGGCCCGGGCCCGGCCACCCCCAGATGGCTGAGGATGTGCTCGGCGGCGGCCCGCCGCACCCCGTCGACGATCGCGGTCGTGCGGGAGGTCTCCACGACGCTCCCGCCCTGCAGCAGCGCGCTGAACCCGGTGCCGTGCTGGTCGACGAAGGCGAGGTAGCGGTCGAGGGCCCGGGACAGCCGGAGCAGCAGCGGGCCCTCGTGCGGCTCGTCGAAGCAGTGCCGCAGCTCGTCGGCGGCCGACCTCAGGGCGGCCTCGTACAGCTGCTGCTTGCCGCCCGGGAAGTACCGGTACACCAGGGGCCGTGACACCCCGGCCGCCTCCGCCACGTCGTCCAGGGACACCTCTTCCGGGGCGCGGTGGGCGAAGAGGGACAGCGCGGCGTCGAGCAGCTGGCTGCGGCGTTCCTCGACGCTGAGCCGCCGGTAGGCGGGGGTGGGAGCCTGCGGGGTCATGCCCCGCAGCGTAACCGCCCGCCCCGGACGGGTGCCTACGCCAGCAGCCCGGACGACTTCCACAGCTTCCGGCCGACGCCCCGCAGCACCCCGATGTCGTCCAGGAAGTCCGTCAGGCGCCTGGCGCCCTGCTGCATCACGTCCCGCCGGTGCCCGCTCGCCCTGACCTGGGCCACGGCCGCGCGCTTGTCCAGGCCGACGTTCGCGTAGACCTCCGGGTTCACGAACGCCACGGAGAAGACGCGGGCGAACTCGCCGGAGGTGAGCCGGGTGAACTCCTGCGACCACTTCGGCGCGGTCACCATCTGGCGCCGCAGCTCCTCACGGGCGTAGCGCACGTGCCGAGCCTCCTCGACGACGTGGATGCGGGTGACGCCCCGGATCAGCGGCTGGACCCGCTCGTCCGGGAAAGTCAGCCGCTGCATCCAGTCCAGGACCTCCTCGCCGAGCAGGGTCGCCGTGAAGGAGCCCGGAGTGGTGGAGACCGTCTTGAACAGCCGGCCGAGCTGCTGGTGGACCCGGCTCACCGGGTACCAGGGGGTGCCGCCGCGGGTGATCAGCCGGGCGAACATCTTCGAGTGCCGGCACTCGTCCTCGATCTCGGTGAGCGCGTAGCGCACGTGCGCGCTCGTGGCGGACTTGTCGTAGATGTGCCGCACCAGCAGCTGCATGAGGATGATCTCGAACCAGATGCCGAGCGAGGCGAGCGCGGCGGCCTCGTGCCGGGAGAGCAGGATGCGCTGCTCCTCGCTCATCCGCTCCCACATCGGGGTGTCGTACAGCGACACCAGCTCGGGCGGCCAGAACCACTTGCCCTCCTCGAAGGGCGCGTCCCAGTCCAGTTCCCGGTCCGGGTCGAAGGAGTGCTTGGCGGAAGCGTCGAGCAGCCGCTGGGCCACCTGCTCGCGGTCCTTGAGCAGGCCGAGCGCGTCGCGCAGGCCGTCGAGCGCGTCGGCTTCCGTCAGGGTCGTCATGGCGGTTCCACCTCGCGGGCGTCTCGGGTCACCGGTGGTTCACCCCACTTATGAGACTACCTGTCAACAAGGGCGTCAATCCTTCGCGCAGGACTTGTTGACGACCGGTCTACCGGGCGGGGCGTCAACGGCGCGCCCGCGCCTCACCTCATGGAGCGCCGCGTCGCCGTTCGCCCTGGGTACGCTGGCCGTGCCGGTCAGACCGCAGCACATGGGAACGATCATGAACGCCGCACGCGACTTCGGGCTGGACGGCGACTACCGGTGGCCTCGTCCGCCGGAGGGCGGCTGGACGGCGGACGACCTCGACGAGCTTCCCGACCTGCCTCCGCACACGGAGCTGATCGACAGGAGCCTCGTCTTCGTGAGCCCGCGGACCAATTTCCACTCACGCGTCATTCGGCTGCTACGACGCCCTGCTGGCTCAGGCGCCGGATGGACTGGACGTCATCCGTGAGATGACCGTCAAGCTCAACGAGCGCAACCGCCCGGAACCCGATGTCCTGGTGTTCCGGGCGGACGCCGACGCCGGGCCGGACCAGACCTGGTACCGGCCGGAGGACGTCGTGATCGCCGTCGAGGTCGTCTCCAGAGACTCGCAGGAACGGGACCGCGAGGTGAAACCGAGGAAGTACGCGGCCGCGGGCATCCCGCACTACCGGCGCGTCGAGGAGAACGACGGACTCCCCGTGGTCTACGTCTACGAACTGGACCCGATGACCAGGTCGTACGTCCCGATGGGCATCTTCCACAACCGGCTCAAGCTGACCGTCCCGTTCCCCGTCGACGTCGACCTCACCGCCGTCGACCGCCGCCGCTAGACCGAGCAGCCCAGCCCCTCCGGCACCTCGCCGAGCACCGGCTCCGACGCCCCCGGAGGGAACGAGGTCCGCAGCGTGAAGGCGTACGGCGTCGGGCCGTTGGCGCGCAGGTGCAGCAGCCGGGCCTCCGCCTCCGCGACCGTCGGGCGGTGACCCGCCGGAACCCACCACAGGGTCGCCATCGCCTCCTGGACGCGCTCGAACCACTCCCTGCGCCGCGCCAGCATCTCCCGGTGGCGGCCCTGGTACATGAAGGCCGTCAGGGCGTCGGCGTCCCGCCACACCGACATGTTGATGATCAGCCACGAGTCGCCGAAGACGGAGATGTCCGTCGCGTCGCCCTCCTCGCTCTGGAGGCGCCAGACGAAGCCGGGGGCGGCGTCGGCGTCCGCGTTCACCGGGTCGAGGCTGTCGACGAAGTCCTTCAGCTGCGGGGAGTCCAGCGGGGCCTTGAGGCGGGCGATGTTCACCTGGGCGAGTTCGTACGCGGCGGTGGTCTCGGTCATGGACCGAACGGTAGGTCGGGAGCCGGGGGTTCGGTAGCCCCCGTCTCAGTAAGTGGGCGGCTGTGCCTACGAGTTCAGCACCGCCTCCATCACCGCCCGCGCGATCGGGGCCGCCGTCCCGCCCCCGCTGACCTCCCGCCGGTTCGCCGCCGCGTCCTCGACCACCACGGCGACCGCCACCTTCGCCTCCATGTCCTCACGGCCCTGCGCCCAGGAGACGAACCAGGCGTACGGCGTCCCGGAGTTCCCCAGGCCGTGCTGGGCGGTACCGGTCTTGCCGCCGACCACGGCACCGCGGACCGCGGCCTTCGTGCCGGTCCCCTTCTCCACCACGCCCCGCATCAGCTCCCGCATCAGCATCGCCGTCGACGGATGCATGACCCGCCGCACCGGACGGGAGCCGGCCGTCGACACCGTGCCGCCGCCCGCCCGCACCGTCCGCTCCACCAGGTACGGCTCCCGCACCTGCCCCCCGTTCGCGACGGCCGCCGCCACCATCGCCATCTGCAGCGGCGTGGCCCGGGTGTTGTACTGCCCGATCGACGCCAGCGCGAGCTGCGCCCGGTCCACCGTGGTGTCGAAGGTGCTGCGCGCCACCCGGAACGGGACCCGCAGGTCCCCGTCGTTGAAGCCGAAGGCCTGCGCCGTGGCCGTCATGTCCGCCACGCCCGTCTCCACGCCCAGCTTGGCGAAGACCGTGTTGCAGGACCAGGTGAACGCCTCCCGCACCGAGGCGTCCGCGCAGCCCGGGGACCCGTTGGTCAGCCGCGTCGTCGTGCCCGGCAGCCGGTACGGGCCGGGGGAGTCGGTCGGCTCGTCGAGGTCGGTCACCACGCCCGCGTTCAGCGCCGCCGCCGCGGTGACCACCTTGAACGTCGAACCCGGCGGGTACGTCCGCTGCACCGCCCGGTTCAGCATCGGCCGGTCCGGGTCGGCGTTCAGCCGCGCCCAGGCGTCCCGCGCCGTCCTGCCGTTCCCCGACAGCAGCCCGGGGTCGTACGAGGGGACCGACACCAGTGCCAGGATCCGGCCGGTCGACGGCTCCACCGCCGCCACCGCCCCCTTGCGCGAGCGCAGCCCCTCGTACGCCGCGCGCTGCGCCGCAGGGTCGATCGTGGTCACGACGTGGCCGCCCGCGTTGCGGGAGCGGGTGAACTCGTTCCACAGCGGCAGCGGCGCGAGCACCGGGTCGGCGCCGGACAGCAGCCCGTCCTCGGTGTGCTCCAGCAGCGTCGTCCCGTACTCCTGCGAGGCGAAACCGGTCACCGGCGCGTACAGCGGCCCGTCGGTGTACGTCCGTTCGTAGCGCAGGTGCTCCCCGGTGTCCCGCGAGCCGGTGACCGGCCGGCCGGCGACCAGGATGTCGCCGCGCGGCTGCCGGTAGCGGGTGATGGCGTCGCGGCGGTCGGCCGGGTTGTCGTCGTAGGCGTCGGCCCGCAGGACCTGGACGCGGGCGGCGTTCACCAGCAGGGCGACCAGCAGCAGGGCGCAGAAGAGACCGGCGCGCCGGATGTGCCGCGTCACCGGACGGCACCCCCGCCGCCCGGGCGGCGCGCCGAGTCGCTGAGCCGGACCAGCAGCGCCACGATCGTCCAGTTGGTCACCACCGACGAGCCGCCCTGCGCCAGGAACGGCATCGCCATCCCGGTCAGCGGGATCAGCCCGGTCACCCCGCCCGCGATCACGAACACCTGGAGCGCCACGAGGGAGGCGAGGCCCACGGCGAGCAGCCGGCCGAACGGGTCGCGCAGGGCGAGCCCCGCCCGGTAGCCGCGCTCCACCAGCAGCCCGTAGAGCAGGAAGATCGCGGACAGTCCGGCCAGGCCCAGCTCCTCGCCGGCCGTCGCCAGGATGAAGTCGGACTTGACCGCGAAGCCGATGAGCACGGAGTGCCCCAGCCCGAGCCCGGTGCCGAGCATCCCGCCCTCCGCGAAGGCGAACAGGGACTGGGCCAGCTGGTTCGGGCCCTCACCCGCCTCGATGGAGGCGAACGGGTGCAGCCAGGTCTCGATCCGGTGGTGCACGTGCGGCTCCAGCCGGCCCACGGCCACCGCGCCCAGCGACGCCAGCAGCAGGCCGACGGCGATCCAGCCGGTGCGGCCGGTGGCGACGTACAGCAGGACCACGAACAGGCCGAAGAACAGCAGCGAGGTGCCGAGGTCCCGCTCCAGCACCAGTACGCCCACGCTGACCAGCCAGACGGCGACGATCGGGCCGAGCACCCGGCCGGTGGGCAGCTGCAGCCGCCAGACCCGGCGGCCGGCGTAGGTGAGGGCGCTCCGGTTCGCGGCGAGGTACGCGGCGAAGAAGACCGCCAGCAGCACCTTCGCGAACTCACCGGGCTGGATGGAGAACCCGGCGACCCGGATCCAGATCCGGGCCCCGTTCACCGCCGGGAAGAGGATCGGGACCGTCAACAGGACCAGCGCGGCGGCGACGCAGACGTAGGTGTAGCACTGGAGGACCCGGTGGTCGCGCAGCACCAGCACCACCACGGTGAACAGCGCCACGCCCAGCGTCGACCAGACCAACTGGGTGGGGGCCGCCGGATCGCCCGGCGTCTCCAGGTCGAGCCGGTAGATCAGCACCAGGCCGAGGCCGTTGAGCAGGACGCCGATGGGGAGCGGCAGCGGGTCGGCGTGCGGCGCCCGCCAGCGCACCGCCAGGTGCGCGACCAGGGCGAGCACGCCGAGCCCGGCGCCGTAACCGGCGGCGCCGGGCGGGACGGAGCCGTTCTGGGCCAGGCCGACGGCGCAGTACCCGTACACCGACAGCAGGACGGCCAGGACGATCAGGGTGAGTTCGATGCCCCGGCGCCGGGAGGGGCGGACGGTGGGCGCGGCCGGTCCGCGCGCCGTCGCCAGGGTGATTCCGGCCTTGCTCATGCCCGGAACTTACCCACATGACACGCTTTGCGTGCTTCGTTCGTCAGCACCAGCGTGGCGCGGGGCCGATGTTGTCGATGTGGCGGGCCGGGCCCCAGGCCCAGGTGCCGTCCGTGAGGAGGTACCAGAGGGGGTTGCCGTGCACCTTCTCGCCGGAGACCTTGCAGAAGATCGAGACGACCTCGCCCCTGTGGGCGTACCGGATGATCCGCGAGCCCCGGTTCGGGGCGCTGCGCAGGGCCAGCGAGTCCGCCGTGACGACGCCCTTGTACCGGCCCCGGTCGCCGTGGTTGCCGTTGCCCCCGCCGCCTTGCTGGTTGCCGTGGCCGTTTCCGTTGCCGCCGCCTTGCTGGTTGCCGTTGCCCCCGCCGCCCTGCTGGTTGCCGTTGCCGTGGCCGTTTCCGTTGCCGCCGCCCTGCTGGTTGCCGTTGCCCCCGCCGCCTTGCTGGTTGCCGTTGCCCCCGCCGCCTTGCTGGTTTCCGTTGCCGCCGCCGTTGTCGTGGCCGCCGTTGCCTCCGCCGCCCTGCTGGTTGCCGTTGCCGTGGCCGTTTCCGTTGCCGCCTTGCTGGTTGCCGTTGCCTCCGCCGCCTTGCTGGTTTCCGTTGCCGCCGCCGTTGCCGCCGCCGTTGTCGTGGCCGCCGTTGCCCCCGCCGCCCTGCTGGTTTCCGTTTCCGTTGCCGCCGCCCTGCTGGTTCCAGCCGTTGTTGCCGCCGCCCTGCTGGTTCCAGCCGTTGTTGCCGCCGCCTTGCTGGTTCCAGCCGTTGTTGCCGCCGCCTTGCTGGTTTCCGTTTCCGTTGCCGCCGCCGCCTTGCTGGTTCCAGTTCCCGTTGCCGCCGCCCTGGCCCCCGTCGTCGTTCGCGACGGCGGGGGTGACGGCGGCCGCGACGGCGAGGGCGCCGGCGGCGAGAACTATGGGCAGGCGGCGGGCGCGGGGAGAGCGCGAAGAACGCAGGGACATGGCAGTACCTCCATATGAGGGACAATGGGTCGAAGGTGACTAACCGCCACACTAGGAGCGGCCCCCGGTGCCCGCCCGTGTTGGTGCGCCATCGGGGACGGCGTTCCCGCCCTACTCCGCGTCGTCCCTGGTGACAGGGGTGGGGTGAGGGAGCGTCAGGCGTGCCACCGCCCCGCCCTCCGGGGCGTTGGCGAAGTCCAGGCGGGCACCGAGCACCTCCGCCTGGCCCCGCGCGATCGTCAGGCCGAGCCCATGGCCCTTCGTCCCGCCCTCCGTGCGGAACCGCTGCGGCCCGTGCGCGAGGAGGTACTCCGGATAGCCGTGCCCGTGGTCCCGCACGGTGACGACCGGACCGTCGACGGTCAGGGTCACCGGCGCCCGCCCGTGCCGGTGCGCGTTGGCGACCAGATTGCCGAGCACCCGCTCCAGCCGCCGCCGGTCCGTCTCCACGGACGCGTCCCGGACGACCCTGACCTCCGTGCCGTCGCCCGACGCTCGCACCACCCGCCGGGCCAGCTCCCCGAGCCGCTCGGTGTCCAGTTCCAGCCGTTCCCGCCCGGTGTCCAGCCGGGAGATCTCCAGCAGGTCCTCGGTGAGGGTGCGCAGCGCCGCCACCCGGTCCCGCACCAGCTCGGTCGGGCGGCCCGGCGGCAGCAGCTCGGCCGCCGCGTGCAGCCCGGTCAGCGGGGTGCGCAGCTCGTGCGCCACGTCCGCGGTGAACCGCTGCTCGGCGAGCAGCTTGCCCTGCAGCGAGGCCGCCATGGAGTCCAGCGCGGCGGCGACCGCGGCCACCTCGTCCTGCGGGCGGCTCCGGTCCCCCGCCCGGGGATCGCCGACGCGCGCGTCGAGATCGCCCGCGCTGATCCGCCGGGCCACCCGCGCGGTGGTGTGCAGCCGCCGCGTCACCCGGGTCACGGCGAACGCGCCCACCAGCAGCGTGGCCCCGATCGCCGTCGCCGACGACCACACGATGGCCCGGTCCAGCCCGTCGATGGTGCGCCTGCCCTGGGAGTGGTCGATCCGGACCGCGAGCGCCCGCCGCCCGTCCACGGGGCCCGCCGCCCACATCGTGGGCCGTCCCCCGTACGGGGCGAGCATCGTGCCCCGCTCCCCGGCGACGGCCAGTTCCCGCAGCCGCCCGGGCAGCCCCGGCGGGTCCACCCCCGCCCCGGGCCGCAGCGCCTCCCCGGCCTCGTACGCCTCGGTGGCCTCCGCCAGCCGCCGGAGCGCGGCGTCGCGCGCCTGGCCGACGGTCTGGTCGGTCACCTGGACGTGCACGAGCACGCCGAGCAGGGCGGCGAGCGCGCAGCACATCACGGTGATGAAGACGGCGGCCCGCACCGCGAGCGGGCCGGCCCACCGGGGGAGCGCGAGCCTCACCGGGCGTCCGCGGACGAGGTGGCGGACGGGGCGGGCCGCGTGGACGGCGTGGACGGCGTGGACCTCGGGTGCCCGGTGCGCAGCATCTCGTCGTGGGTGAGCAGCATCGCCCGCTGGTCCGGGTCCCAGGTCCACTGCAGGCGGTACTCGTACCCGGCGACCTCGGAGGGGGAGCGGACGATCACCGACCGCCCGGCCAGTTCCACGCCGCTCAGGGCGTCGTCGTAGGCCATGACCCGGGTGAGCCGGTGACGGTCGCCGTCGACGGTGTAGACGCGCACGGCGGTCAGGTCCTCGGGCAGCAGCCGGAAGCCCAGCGTCAGGTCGTCGCGTCCGTCGCCGGTCAGGTCGCGGTAGTACGGTGCGAGGAGCGGGCACCCGGTCGTGGCGCCGTCCCGGCCGTCCTCGCCGCCGCCGGCGCAGTCGCCCATGCGGCGGACGGTCTCCCGGTAGGGGGCGCGGTCACCGCGGTACTCCTCCGGGTGGGCGGTGATCTCCGCGCGGACGACGGCCGCCGGGTCCACCGCGCGGATGTCGCCGCCCGGCACGGCGACCCCCTCGACCACCTCGGTGTCCACCTCGCCGAGGTCGAACGCCGGGCTCGACGCCGGGGGCAGCTCGGGCCACAGCCGCGCGGGACTGACGGCGGTCGGCGCCGCCCCGGCCCCGCGCAGTCCGCCGGTGTCCCCGCAGCCGACGGCCGCCGCCGACAGCAGGGCGACGGCGGCGGCACGGCACGGGGCGCGCATACGGCGGCTGAGGGGCACTGCACTCCTGGACTTCCGGGGGCACGGTCGGCTGCGCACACCTTATTCGCGAGGAAGTCCTTTTTGCGTACCGGGTGCTCCCGCCGTGCGTACCGGGTGCTCCCGCCTACTCCGCCAGCTCCTCCAGCAGCCGGGCCGTGGTGAGCCCCGCCCGCAGGTAGTCGACGAACAGCTCGTTGTGCAGGGCCCAGCGCGAGCGCCGGGACCGGATCAGCCGGATCGCCGCCTCGGCGGTGCTGCCCCGGCGCATCAGCGCGTGCGCGACGACCAGGCCGGAGCGGTTGTACCCGTGGTAACAGCGGACGAGGACCGTGCGGCCGCCGTCCAGCGCCTCGCACGCCGCCTCGGCCAGCCGGATGACGCCCGCGAGCTGCGTCCCGTCGAGGGGCCCGTCGGGGATCGGCCACACGTGGTGCTCCACCCCCGGACCGGGCCCGTGCCCGGGCAGCCGCAGCAGCGTCTGCACGAGATCGAACTCCTGGCCCACCACCGCGAACTCCAGCCGCCCGGTGAGGCCCCGGAACTCGTGCCCGCCCATCCACAGGCCGGGCACGATCTCGTTCCACGGGCTGCCCGGGGCCGGTACGTCGGGTCGCTTCCTGCGGGTACGCAACGGCGCCTCCCCACCATCCCGCCCGTGGGCATGCCCAACTCCTCTCCAAGGTAACCGGGTTCCCCGTGTTCTTGCCCCGGGCGCGACCGCCTGTTCCCATGGTCGTGGGGTGATGGTGCATGAACGGTCTGCGCGTCATACCGACCTGGCGGCACGGCCGGGAACGGTTGTACGTCTGCCTCCCGGACGGCAGGAACATCGCCTGGTACGACCGTGAGGCGGCCAGGGTCACCCTGCTCGGCGCGGACCGCGAGGAGGACGTCCTCGAAGCGCTGGGCCCCTTCCTCACCGGCCCGGTCTCGGTCGGCCCGCCCCCGGTCCCCACCCCCGCCGAGCTGACACGCCTCTCCCTGCACCCCGACGACGACCTCGCGCCGAACCGGCCCGGCGAGGCGCTGCTGATCGCCCTCGACCGCGACCCCGGCCCCGCCCACCGCCTCCGCCCCGACCCGCGCCGCAGGGCGCTCACGGCGGAGCAGGCGGTCGGCGAGGCGCTGGACCGCATGGACGGCGCAGGCTGGCGCACCCTGCACTCGGTCCCGCTCCCCGGCGGCGACCGCATCCACCACCTGTTCATCGGCCCCGGCGGCCTGTACGCCGTCCACGCCCTGTACGCCCACAGGCAGCGGGTGACGGTCGACGGCCCCCGGGTCGGCCTGGGCCGCCACGAACCGCAGCCGCTCCTGCCCCGCGTCCGGGCCGGCGCCGACCGCGCCTCCTACGCCCTGACGGCCGAGGTCCGCCCGGTGCTCGTCCTGGTCGGAGCGTCGCACGTGACGGTCCTCGCCCCGCCGCGCGAGGTGCGCGTCCTGACGGACGGGGAGGTGGCGGGTCTGGCCGGCCTCGGCGCGGTGCTGAAACCGGCCGACGTGGAGGCCCTGTACGCGATGGCACGGGACCGGAACACCTGGGCGCGGGTGTGAGCCGGGCGGGCCGGTCCCCGCTCCTCGGCACCCCGACGGCAGCCGCTATACGATGAGAATTCCCCCCAAAAGGGACAAAGTTCCCGGCGGTGATCGGCGGACGACCGGAAAGGTGCTGCGCGTGAGGTCCATCTGGAACGGCGTGATCTCGTTCGGCCTGGTCAGGATCCCGATCAAGCTCGTGAACGCCACCGAGAGCCACGCGGTCCCCTTCCGCGAGATCCACACGGAGGACGGCGGCCGGATCCGCCACCGCAAGTTCTGCGAGCTGGAGGACCGCGAGGTCACCGCCCAGGAGATCAGCAGGGGCTACGAGGAGGCGGACGGAACGATCATCCCGATCACCGACGAGGACCTGGCCCACCTGCCGATCCCCACCACCAGGACCATCGAGATCGTCACCTTCGTCCCCGAGGAACGGGTCGATCCGCTCCAGATGGGCGCCGCGTACTACCTGGCGGCGGGCAGGGCGCCGGCCGCCAGGCCGTACACGCTCCTGCGGGAGGTCCTGAGGCGCGGCAACCGGGTGGCCATCGCGAAGTTCGCGCTGCGGGGCCGCGAACGTCTGGGCATGCTCCGCGTGGTCGGCGATGCGATCGCCATGCACGGTCTGCTCTGGCCGGACGAGGTGCGCGCCCCCGAGGGGATCGCCCCCGACGCGGACGTCACCCTCCAGGACCGGGAGCTGGACCTCGCGGACGCCCTGATGGACGCCCTCAGCGAGGTCGGCCTGGAGGACCTGCGCGACGAGTACCGCGAGGCGGTGGAGGAGGTCGTCGCGGCCAAGATCTCCGGTGAGGCCCTGCCCGAGGTGCCCGAGCCGGAGCGCGGCGTCAGGGTCCTGGACCTGACGACGGCCCTGGAGTGGAGCGTCCGCGCGGCCCGCGGTGAGCCGGTGGAGGGGGCCGGGGCCGAGCGGCCGCCGTCGCGCGGGGCGCCCCGCGCGACCCCCGAGGAGACCGGAGGCCGGAAGCCGACCTCCACGGCGAAGAAGACGGCGGCGAAGAAGACGGCGCCGTCGGCGAGGAAGCCGGCCGCGAGGACGGGACAGGGCGGGGCGACGGGCCGGGAGACGCGGAAGGCGGCGGCGAGGAGCACGGCGGAGAAGGCTCCCGCGCAGAAGGACCCGGCGAAGAAGCCGGCCTCCCGCAAGCGCTCCGCCTGATCCGTTCGGCCCGCCCCGTCGGGCGGGCCGAACGGAGCCGAACGGAGCCCAACGGGGCCGGACGGAGCCGCCGGGGACGGCCCGCGGCTCCCGCGCCCGTCCGCTCCCGCCCCTACGCCACCCGCCGCAGCGCCAGCACCGCGTTGTGGCCGCCGAAGCCGAAGGAGTTGCTCAGGACGAGATCGCCGGTGCCCGGGAGGGCGCGCGGTGCGCCCCGGACGACGTCCAGGTCGATCGCGTCGTCGACCTCCGCGCAGCCGATCGTCGGGGGCACCACCCCGTGGTGCAGCGTGAGCACCGCGGCCACGGCCTCCACCCCGCCCGCGGCGCCCTGGAGGTGCCCGAGGTGCCCCTTGAGGGCGGTGACCGGCACGTCGCGCCGTCCGAGGACGCCCCGCAGGGCCCGTGCCTCGGCGAGGTCGCCGTCGACCGTGGCGGTGGCGTGCGCGTTGACGTGCACGACGTCCGCGACGTGCCCCTCGGCGTCCTGCAGGGCCCGGCGCAGTGCCAGCGCGATGCCGCCGCCGGAGGGGTCGGGCGCCGCCATGTGGTGGGCGTCGGTGGACAGCCCCCATCCCGCGGCCTCGCAGTAGACGCGCGCCCCACGGGCGCGCGCGTGTTCCTCGGACTCCAGGACGAGCACCCCCGCGCCCTCCCCGTTGACGAACCCGTCGCGGTCCTTGCCGAAGGGGCGGGACGGCGAGCCGCCGGAGGGGTCGCCGTCGGCGAGCGCCCGCATCGCGGCGAAGGACGCCATGATCGCCGGCGTGATCACCGCCTCCGCGCCGCCCGCGAGGGCCACGTCGACCCGGCCGTGCCGGATGCGGTCGACGGCCTGCCCGATCGCCTCGGTGCCGGAGGCGCACGCGCTGGTGACGGTCCGCGCCTCACCGGTGATGTGCAGGTCGAGCGAGACCTGGGAGGCGGCCTGCGACGGCACGGTCATCGGCGTGGTGAGCGGCGAGACGCCCCGCGGCCCCTTCTCCCGCAGCTTCCGGTCGCCGCCGACGAGCACCGACGCGTCCCCGAGGATCGCGCCGAGGCTCACCCCCACCCGCTCCGGGTCGAGCCCGCTCTCGCGCGTGCCGCCGTCCGCGTACCCGGCGTCGGCCCACGCCTCCCGCGCCGCCAGCACGGCGAACTGCGCGGCCCGGTTCATCCGCCGCGCCGCCGGGCGCGGCAGCAGCCCGGCCGGGTCCACCGGCACCGTCCCGGCGATCCGCACCGGCAGCCCGTCGAACTCCTCCCCCGTCAACTCCCGTACGCCGTGCCGCCCTTCGAGCAGTCCGCGCCACAACTCGCCCGCCCCGACGCCCAACGGGGTGACGGCGCCGAGCCCGGTGACGACGACCCGCCGTGCCCCGGCCGCCTCCGGCGCGCGCACCGGCCGCGGCTCGTACCGGACGACGAGACCCTCCCGGTCGGCCTCGGCGGCCCACCGGCGCACGTCGGCGTCGGTCACGGTCCCGGCCGTGCCCTCCTCGTCGGCTTCCCGGCGCCAGGAGCCCCAGCGCCGGACGTACGTCACCTCCACGGCCTCCGGATCGACGGCCCGCAGGGAGCTCACCCGGTCCCCGTCCCGGAAGCCGACGCCGTCGAGGGCGGGCGAGGTCACCAGGGGAACCGCGGCCGCGTCCATCCGCCGCCCGGCGACGGTCACCCGCTGTTCGCGCCGCAGCACTTCCTCCCGGTCCGTCCCGCCCAGCGGCGGCCGCAGCGTGACCCGGATCACCTCCGGCGTCTCGGGCAGCGTGTGCGTGACGACGTGCCACCGGTGCCGCTCCGCGTCCTCGCGCGACAGGGCGAGCAGATCGCCGGGGACGACCTCGGCGGCGGTGACCGCGTACGGGCGTATGGGTACTTCAGGCGTTTCCGGGGAGTGCGTCATGGCCGTGGATGCTCTCTTCGGTCCGAACTGTCGTACAGCGGGCGGTTACGAGTGTTCTGCACGGAGTGCGGACCGGCCATCGCCGGACTCCGGACGTGTCCGATTTGCCCCGCTCTACCGTGGGGGTGACGCGGAACACACGGGCCAAATCACCACCACTGCGGACGAGTTACCCGGATTCGCATGTCTTGTGGAAAACGTCACGAATCCTCCGCCGAGTCCCATACCCGCCGCGCCAGCTCCTCCGCGTGCCCGGTCGGGGACGGATCGCTCGGCAGCTGTGCGGGCACGGTGGTGTGCTTCTTCGCACCGGGCCGGTCGGCGAACAGCGCCACGGTCAGGGTGAGTCGGGAGTCGTACCCGACGGACCACACGGTGCGCCGGGTGACGCCGCCCCCGGCCCCGGCGGTGAGGGACGCACCGCTCCCGCCGCTGACGCCGGCCCGCTCGACGGCCGGAACGCCGGTCCCGGGCGGGCCGCCGGAGCCGTGCTGCGCCCGGGCCGTCACCAGGTGGGCGCCCTTCTCGTCCAGGACCCGCCGGGTCTCCGGGCGCGCGGTGTGGACCGTCCGCCCCTCCCGGGTGATCCGGACCACGGTACGGGGAGCCGCGTACACGCCGTCCGCCGCCACGGCCGCGTACGCCGAGGCCAGCCGCAGCGGTGTCGGCGCCGTCGAGTCGCGCAGGCCGCGCAGCGGCCCGCCGAGCCGCACACCGGCGAACGGATCGAGCACCGAGCCGGCCTCCACCGCCCCGCTCACCGCGTCGTTGAACGGCTGCCGGGCGTAGTCCGCCCCGCCGTACAGCACCCGCACCGCCCCGTCACCGGGCTCGATCCCCACCACGGCCGTGTGCACCCGGACGTCCTCGGCGGCGGAACCCTCCTTGCCCCTCGTGTGCTCCTTCGCCGACTCGGCCGTCGCGTCCTGCAGCGCCAGGTCGAAGGTGGTGTGCACGGTGTAGCCGCCGCGCGCCAGCTCGTCCTCGGTGATCCCGAGCCGGTCGGCGGCCTCCTTCGCGGCCACGTCGATCAGGTACTGCCGCTGCCCCTCGGTCCCGCCCGGCGGATAGAACCGGAACGCGGGGAAGCGGGCGGCGGCGCGCTGCCCGCCCGTGAGGGAGCCGCCTGCCTCCATCGCGTCGAGCACCCACTCCCAGCGGTCCCGCAGCGTCGCGGTCACCTCCGGGTCGGAGCCCGCCTTCTCGTAGTACGAGGGGATGTTGACGATCGCCGCCAGCGCCGCGCCCTGGGAGACGGTGAGGTCCTCCGCCGCCACGTCGAAGTAGTTGCGGGCGGCGGCCTGGATCCCGGCGGCGCCCCGGCCGAAGTACACCGTGTTGAGGTACCCCTCCAGGATCTCGTCCTTGCCGCGCGTCCGGTCGAGCTTGACGGCGATCAGCGCCTCACGCGCCTTGCGCGACAGCGACCGCTCCGGGCTGAGCAGCGCGTTCTTCACGTACTGCTGGGTGATGGTGGAACCGCCCTGCGGCGCACCGCCGGACACCGTGGCCCACACCGCGCGGGCGACGGCGCGCGGCGAGATCCCCGAGTCCGTGCGGAAGGAGCGGTTCTCCGCGGCGATCACCGCGTCCTGGACGTGCCGGGGGACCTGGGACAGGGGGACCTCCTGCCGGTCGACCGGGCCGCGCCGGCCCAGGTAGGAGCCCTCGGCGTCCACGAAGACCGTGCTCTGCACGACCGTCTCCGGGTGCGGTTCGGGGATGACGGTGAGCCGGTAGGCGACGACGACCGCCCCGCACAGGACGGCGGCGAGCGCGAGGAAGGTGACGCACAGCCGCCGCAGCCACCGCCCGCGGGACCGGCGCAGACGGACGCGGACGGGCACGCGGGGACGGCCCGGGGCCCTGCGCGGAGACCGGCCGAGGGGCCGGCCGGGGAACCGGCCGGGGGACCGCACGAGGAGCCGGTCGAGGAGCCGGCCGACGGCGGGGGACGGCTTCACGGGCGCCACGCCCCGACGCGTACCGGCTCCGTGACCGCGGGCCCGGCGTCCGACCGCGCCAGGACCTCACCGGCCGCGTCGTACACGGTCACGGTCTGTCCGCCCCCGGCCCGGCCCGTGCCGCTCTCCGCCAGGGGCGTCCGCGCGTACCACACGCCCCACCCCGGGCTGCCCGCCAGCGTCAGGACGTCCGCGGTCACCGTCCTGCCGCCGGTGCGGACCTCGACGCGGGCCGGTTCGGCGGTCAGGCCGTGGTACAGGCCGGACTGGAAGTACGTCCCGTCCAGCCGCTCGCCCTGGACGGAGACACCCGCCCGGGTGCGGTCCAGGTTTCCGTCGCGCACCGCGCGGAAGCGGTTCGGCGCCTGCGGGGAGGACCAGTGCCCGCCGTCCCGCGTCAGCCAGAGCTCCACACCCGGCGCGGCGGCCACCCGCTCCCCGGGGGCGACGATGCGCACGGTCCCGGGCGCCGGACTGTCGGGCGCCTCCGCGGCCCCGGTGACGTCACCGCCCGCGCCGGAGCCGAGACCGAGGGCGACCGGGGGAGCGAGCAGCAGGGCGCACCCGGCGGCGACCGTCCCCGCCCGCCGCCGGCGCCGCAGCGCACCGTCCCGCCGGACGGCGTCGAGCGGGACGGCCGGCGGCACGAACCCGGCGAGCGCCGCGGCGAACCCCGCACACGTGTCCCCGGGCCGGAGCCGCTTCCCCTCGCGCCGCAGCACCGCGCGCACGGCCCCCACCGAACACCCCAGCACCTGGGCGATCTCGGCCTCGCCCAGCCCCTCCCAGTACCGCAGCACCAGCACCACCCGCCGCCGGCCGCCCGCGCGCCGGGCCCACCCCCGCAGACGGGTCCGCACCAGGCAGCGCCGCACGTGGAAGTCGACGTCGTCGCGCGGGATCCGCCGCCACCGCGCGTACGCCCGCACCAGGGTGAGCCGCGCCAACTCCTCGGCGGCGCGCGGGTCTTCGGTGAGCAGACGGGCGGTGGTGACCAGCCCCGGCCAGCGATCGCGCGCGTAGTCGGCGAAGTCGCCCTCGACGTACGGCACTTCGGCCGGGGCCCGAGGCGGACGCACCGGGCGGAGAGGGGACGGGCGCACCGGGCGGAGAGGGGAGCGGGCCCCCTCCGCGACGGCCGCCCCTCTGTGCTGCGCACCCACCCGCGCGACGGGTCGATGGATCCCCGTACCCGTTTTCATCGTCCTCCTCCAGGGGTGTGCTTCGATGTGCGCGACCTGCGGAACCTGTACGCACGGCGGGGGCGGCCGGGTTGCACGGGAAATCCGAGACACCGGTGGAGGGCATGACCGAGGACGAGTTCGACGCTTTCTACGCGGCCGCGTTCCCCCGTCTGACCGGCCAGCTCTACGCCTTCACCGGGGACCTCGGCGAGGCCCAGGACGTGGTCCAGGAGGCGTTCGTACGGGCCTGGGACCGGCGCCGCAAGCTGCTCGCCGACGAGGCGCCCGAGGCGTGGGTCCGCACGGTCGCCATGCGCTTGGCGGTGAGCCGCTGGAGACGGGCCAGACGTTGGCTGGAACTGGTGCGCCGCACCCCGCCACCGGAGACCACCCCCGGACCGGGCCCCGAACGCACCGCCCTGGTGGCGGCGCTGCGCCAACTGCCCGAGACGCAACGCATGGCGATCGTCCTGCACCACCTGTGCGACCTCAGCGTCGAGCAGGTAGCCTCCGAGACCGGCGCACCGGTGGGGACGGTCAAGGCCCGGCTGTCCCGCGGACGGGCGGCGCTGGCCAGACACCTGGCGGTGGACGAGGCCGAGGGGCCGGCGTGGAGGGAGAGCGGCCGTGTCGGATGAACTCGCCCGGGCACTGCGCGAGTTGGCGGCACAGCACGAAACCCCGCCGCGCGTGGGCGCCGCCGAGGTCCGCACCCGCGCGGGGCGCCGCTCCCGCCGCCGCCGAGCGGCCGCCGCACTCGGCGCGGCGACCGCGGCGGCCTGCGCGCTGACCGCCGTGGCCTTCACGCTGCACACCGAGGACCCCGGCCGGAACCATCGGATTCCGGCCACCGCGTCGGACACCCCGAGCCGGAGCCCGGCGACCCCGGTCCCCGTTCCCCCTCCGTCCGGCCGGCTGGACCTGGGCCGCCACACCCTCACGGTCGGCGACCGCGTCCTGCGCGTCGACTCGCACGCCTTCGGCCGGTTCCCGCCCGGCACCCGGCTGACGGTGACCGCCAAGTCCGAGCTGGAGCTGCTGCCGCTCGAGGGCGGCGCCGAGGCCGGTCACGAGGTCAAGGTCCCCTACCTGGTGGAGCTGCGCACCCCCGACGGCGAACCGGTCTACGCGGGCGCCCTCACCTTCGACCTCAGGGCCCTCGCCGCCCTCCCCGACGAGGCGGGCTGGCTGGGCATGAGCCTCACGGACGCGGAGTGGTTCTACGCGCGGGCCCGGACGGGCGACCGCATCGCCCTCACGTCGACGCTCCTCCCGGGCGCGGGAGGAGCGACCGCCACCCCGACGCGACCGCCGACGGAGACAGGCACGGCGACGGGGACGTCGACCACGGACGGAACCGGCGGCGGCACCCCCGGGACGCCGGAGCACACGGGCTGACCGGCGGGCCCGGGCCGCCCCCCCCGCCCGTCTGCCGGGGCCCCGCCGTTCGCCCGCCCGTGGTGGGGCACCGTCGGACCGGGGTCACGGCCCGGGGGGCACCGTCGGACCGGGCACCGTCGACCCGGGGTGCTCCGCTGCGGGTCAGCTCCGCCCCTGGCCGCCCCGGAGGGCCTCGTCGGTCATGTCGGCGACCTGCTGCGCGGGCGGCGCCTCGGCGTCGACCTCGGTGCCGAAGTCCGAGAACTCCATCAGCGTGCTGACCTTGACCTGCTGGGGCGCGGTGCCGCCCTCGGGCTGCCCGCCGGCCGCCGATGCCTTCACGGTCATGTCGACCTGCTGGCGACGGAGCCGGCCCTGGTCGTCGAGCCAGACCTCCATGGGCAGCGTCGGACCGATCTGCCGGCGCAGCTGGGCGCCGCCCGGCAGCTCGGCGACGTCGACCGTGACCTTGTACCGGGTGGTGTCGACCCCGTCGACCTTCTCGGTGCCGACCTCGGTGACGTCCTTGTCGGTGATCGCCTTGGCGTAGGCGGCGGACTGGGCCGGGTCACCGATCTGCTGGGGGTTCACGCCCTGCTTCTCGGCGACCTTCCCCAGGTCGATCTTGGCCCAGGACTTGCCGCCCGGCGCCTTCTGGCCCTCCATCTTCTGGTACAGGACCTGGTCGACCACGCGCTGCTCGAGGCGCTGGCCCTCCGCGGTGACGGTCATGACGCTGTCGCCGTCCGCCATGTCGAGCGTCCCCTGGCCGGTGGACGTGACCGTCTTGCCGTCCGCGGCGGCCTTCACCTCGATCTCCATCCGCGCCGTCTCGGCCTCGGCGGTCCTGTCGTACGCGGTGCGCACGGCCGCCGTGCCCTCCTCCCGGGCACCGGCACCGCTGCTCGCGCTCGCCGAGGCGCCGTTCTTCTTGGACCCGGAGTCGGAGTCGGAGCCGCCGTCACCGCCGCAGCCGGTCAGCACGACGCTTCCCGTGACGGCCGCCACCGCGATCGCACCGACCTTCATCCCCTTGCCACGCATAAGTCCCTCTCTCCTCAAGGCTTCTGACGTGTTCTCAGCAAATGCCGATCCGCAGTCCCGAATGCCCCTTGTCGCCCGGAAAACACCTGTTCTGTGAAGAAGTTGAGTACTTCTGGCCGCTTGTCGAGCGGGCCGGGGGGATGCCGCGCGCGGACGGGCGGGACCGGACGGCACGGCCCGTGAACGGCCCCGGCGCACCGTCACGCCGCCGAACGCGCCTTCCGGGCCTGCCGGAAGTCGAGGTACGACAACGCCACGATCAGCAGCGGGACGATGACCCACAGCAGCGCGACGCGGAGACGGCCGTCCGTCAGGGCGGCGGCCAGGGTCACGATGACGGCGCCGGCGACGAAGCCCGAGAACTGCCGGTAGGAGCGGAAGCCCCCTGTCGGCGCAGCGTCCACCGCGTCGGGCCCCTCCTCCTCGGCGAACGCGGCGCGCACGGGGTGGGCGTCGCCCTCCCGCCGGGCCTGCCGCCAGGCGAAGAACCACCGGCCGAGCATGTAGAGGCCGAACGCGCCCAGGAAGATCCACCACTCGGTGGCGTCGTCGGGTAAGGAGCGAGCCAGTGTCATGAGCACCGCGTGCCCTCGGCCCGACGGAGTAGACGATTCCGTATCCGTGCCGGACCCGGCGCCCTCCTCGCGCTCCCGGGCCACCGGGACGCGAGACCGGGGACAACCGGACCACCGCGACCGTCACCGACCTGCGCACACCCAGAAGGGCGAGCGGAACCCGGTGCGGCTGCCGGACGGACGCGGCCCGTGAGCCGGACGCGGGGGCGCCCCCGCAGGGCGACGGGCCGGGCCGGGCCCCCGGCGAACGACGACTGCCGCGCGCTACTTCACGTCGCCCGCGAAGATCGCCGCCTCCGATTCGAAGTCGGGTGCGACCTCGACCTGGAGGTACTTCTCGTTCTTCGGGAGCTCACAGCCCCAGGTGACGGACAGGGAACGGCCCGCGAGGACGCGGGTGTCGGGAAGCCCGTCGAGCCCTTCGTCGAAGATGGCCTCGCCCTCTCTGCCCTCGTCGCCGTAGGCGCAGTTGACGGTCATCTCGGTCGCGTCGACGGTCTCGGAGGAGTCGTTGACGACCTTGATCGTGAACTTGGCGTAGGGCGTGTTCCCGGGGGAGGCGTAGTCGCTGGAGACACTGCGGGAGAACTTCGACAGGCTGACCTCGACGTCGTTCTCGTAGGCCACCGTGTCGCCGAGGCCGTACGAATCGCCGCCGCTCTCCTCGTCGGCCGGTTCCTCCGACCCGGTGTCCGCGGCGGTGTCCGCGCCCTCGACGGTCTCCGTCGTGGTGACGGTGACGGTCGGCGCGGCTTCGGCCTCGCCGTCACCGGTGACGCCGACGGTGACGGCAGCCGCGACGACCGCGGCGACCGCGGCGGCGGCGGAGGCGATGACGACCGTGTGCGTCTTCGCGTTCTTCGACGGCGGCGGCGGTGGCGGTGCCGGCGAGAAGCCGGGCATGGGCGGTGGCGTGGCGCCGTAACTCATGGTCCCCCCAAGGACGTATGTAGGTGCGTGATGCATCATTCCTGGCGGGGGCGGGTTTGTGGAGGCCTCGTGTTGGAATCGTGTCCTCGGCCGGGGCGCGACCGGACGCCGGGCGGAACACTCGCGAGACTCCGGCGCGGCGGCCGTGGCGGCCTGCGGACGTGCCGGAGCCGCGCGTCCACGCAGGCCGTCACCGCGCACCCGGTCCTGTCGCGCCCTGCCGGACGGCGCCTGGTGCGCGGAGCCGAGCGAGGCCGTCCCGCCACCGGCCGCGCGGGCTGACGACCCCACGCACGGACGTCCCCCACGCACGGACGCCCCTGCCCGGGACCGCCTTCCCCGTGGCGATGACATCCGGCGAGGACCCGGCCCCGGAGCCGGCCGTCCGGCTCCAGGCCGACGAACAGCCCCGACGAGCGGACCGGGTCCCGGGCGGACACTCTCAGAACGCCGGCTCCGCGGTGTCCTCCCCGGCGAGCTGCAGCGAGCGGACGCCGAAGGGGTTGTCGACGACGTACCGCCACCGGCCGTCCGGGCCCCGCCGGGCGACGTCGGTGGCGGTGCCCTCGACGCGCACCGCCCGTCCGTCCCGACCGGTCCCGTCGATGACCCAGTCGACGATCAGCAGCGCCAGGTCCCCGCTGCGGTAGACGTGCCGCGGACGCACCGCGATGGGAACCCCGAGCTCCTGCAGCCGTCCGTTGGCGGCGCACAGCTCCGGACCGGTCACCGGCGTACCGGGCCGCGGGACCAGCACCGCCGCCTCCTCGTAGACCTGCGCCAGCGCGGCGGCGTCGCCGCTGTTGAACCGCTCGGCGAACACGGCGGGCACCTCTTCGGGCCGATCGGCCAGTTCCCGCATGATCGACGGACCTCCTTCCGGACCGGGAGAATCGAAGCGCCCCACACGTTAGGAGGCGATCCCGTGACTCACCGAACGGTTGGTCACCCGGCAGGGCTCCCCGACGACCCGCACGCGAACGTCACCGCGCCCACCCCCGGGTGCCCGGTGGAGATCGCGCTGGCGGCCCTGCACGGCCGCTGGACGACCCTGGTGATCCGCGAGCTGCTGCGCGGCGACCGCTCCTACAGCGAACTGCGCGCGGCCCTGCCCACGTTGTCCGACAAGGTGCTGTCCGACCGGCTGGCACAGCTCGGCGAGGCCGGAGTCGTCGAACGCGACCGGCGCCCGGGGTGGCCACCCCGGGTCCGCTACGCGCTCACCCCGCACGGACACCGCCTCGGCCCCGTCCTCCAGGCCCTGTGGGACTGGGGGAGCGGAGGCCCCGAACCGAGGGGGCGAGGCTGAGAGCGACCGTGGGGCAAGCCCCTTCGGCGATCGACCCGAGGCCGACCACGACGCCCCGGACTTGCGGTGTCGTCCCGGACGGCCCCTAGCGCCAGGGATCGAGGGCGTGCTTGCCACGAGTCCGGCCCGCTTCGAGCTGCCGCAGCACCGCCGGCCCCTCGGCCAGGGGATGGACCTGGGGCGTGCCCGGCGGATACACGCCCTGGGCGATGAGCGCCTCGAGTTCGACGAGCAGCGACCGGTGAACGGAGGGGGCCGCGGTCGCCAGCGCACCGATGTGCAGGCCCTTGACCTGGACCTGGTGGGTGAACACCAGATCACGCGTGCTGAGGCGGGCGTCACCGGAAGCGGCACCGAACACGACGACGCGCCCGGTGAAGGGCTTGGCGACCCTCAGGCTGGCCCCGAACGTGACACGTCCCACCGATTCCAGGACCAGGTCGACACCACCGGTCAGACGGACGATCTCCTCCGCCAGATCGGGGCGCGCGCTGTCCAGGACCCCGTCGGCACCGAGCGCCCTGACGGTGTCGTGCTTGGCCGGCGACGCCGTGGCGATCACACGCGCACCGTAGTGACGGGCGAGGCGGACGGCGGCCTGCCCCACGCCCCCGGCCGCGGCGTGGACGAGGACCGCGTCACCCGCCTCGACCCCGCCCAGCGGCTTCAGCGCCGCCAGCGCGGTCGCCCAGTTCAGCACCAGGCCGAGAGCTTCGGCGTCGCTCCAGCCGGAGGGGACGGGAAGCGCACCCGCGGCCGGCATCGTCATGTACTGCGCGAAGGCGCCCGGGCCCGTGCCGACGACATGGGTGCCGAGCGGGAGCGGGCTCTCGATCCCCGAGCCGGCGCCCACGATCTCGCCGGCGGCCTCGAAGCCCGCCACATAGGGTGCCCGCGGGCCTCCTCCGTAGGTGCCGCGGGTCTGCATGACGTCCGCGAAGTTGACCCCGGCCGCGCCCACTCGGACCAGGTACTCGCCGGGCCCCGGGGCGGGGCGGCGCAGGTCGGTCATGAGGGCCAGGTCCTCCGGTCCTCGACGCGATCGCTGGACCAATGCCCGTACCGTCTGCTCAGCGGTGTGCCGCTGCTCGTCGATCTCCATGCCGGGGACCGTAGGAGCCTCACACCCGTGTCAAGGTCAAGCCGCGGTCATCGACCGGTACGGCGCGCCTGGCGCAGGTAGGCGTCGAGTGCCGCCCGCTGCTCGCTGAGACCGGCGATGCGCGCGGCGAGCCGGTCGCGATACCTCTCCACCTCCCGCAGGAACTCCACGCACACCGCGTCCGTGCCGGCGCCGGATCCAGGGGTGAGGCGGGGCAGGACTTCCTTGATCAGGCGCACGGGCAGCCCGGACTCCAGCAGCGAGCGGACGACGCGGACCCGGTCGACGGTGGACCGGCAGTAGTCGCGGTACCCGTTGCCGCACCGGCCGGGGGTGATCAGCCCCTCGTCCTCGTAGTACCGCAACGACCTGGCACTCACGCCGCTGGCCCTGGAGGCCTCACCGATCCTCATGCCCGGACAACGCCCGGACGCCCCGCGCTCTTCCGATCACCCCCTGCACCCAGCAGCCGCCTGCCCGACACGCACCCCGGAGCCGGGTGAGACGCGGCCGACGCGCCGATTCACCTCCCGGTGGTGTGCGACAGGCCGGCGCGGTCGAGCAGTTCGTGGAGGCGCTCGGCGGGCAGGCCCGGGTCGGCCGCCGCTCCTTCCGCGGTCCCGGGGTCGTCCAGAAGCCTCGCGACCAGGTCGAGAGGCAGGAGCGGGCTGGCGACGGCGGCCCGGCGTACGCCGGCGTCGGCGTCGGTGAGCAGGTGGACGGGAGGCCGGTCCAGCGCGGGGTCGGCGGCGGCCAGCCCGCGCACGTCCGGGTCCTCGTGGTCGAGGAGGTGCTGCAGACCGGTGCGGGGCAGACGGGACAGCGTCAGGAGATGCGGGCGCTGCCGTGGAGCGGCGATGAAGGCGTCGAGAACGGTCCCGGCCGGCGCGAGCGGGTGGTTGCAGGCGAGCAGGTACCGCACCTGCGGGTCCGGGTCGCCGCCCAGACGACGCGTCAGCTCCCGGGGAAGTCCGGCACAGGCGGCGGCGACCCGGCGGAGCAGGGGACGCGTGGACACCGCGCACCTGCTGTACCGGCGGACGTCCGGCTCCACCGTCATCTCGGCGACCGGACCGACGTCCTCGGCGGTGCGGCCGACGACCCGGTCGATCGCCTGGCGTTCGGCCCAGGTCCGCGGCAGAGGATGCACCCGCGCCCGGGTCCGCACGGTGTCGTCCGGATCCTCGGCGAGTTCCTCCAGCAGGAGGGGATCGAGGTCGGCCCGGCCGGCCACACGCTCACGTACGCGGGGGTCGGGATGGCGTGAGAGACGCGCGACGACGTCGGCGGGAGTGTGGCGGCTGTGGGCCAGGGACCACAGGTCCCGCCCGTCGGTGAGACAAGCCTCGGCCACGGTGCGGGAGACGGCGTAGTCGACGAGGAGGAGCGACCGGTGGTGGCAGTCGGCTTCCGCCAACTCGGCCTCCATGGCCGCGGGATCGAGGAGGCGACTCTGCTCACGTGCGGCGTCACGCACGACGGCTTCCGGATCGGTCAGCAGGGCATCGCGTTGCCCGGGAGTGAGCCAGAGCCACCAGCCGGCTGCCTGCACCCGTAGTTCGGGGTTCTGGTGAGCCCGCATCCCACGGCGGAAGGACGTGGGTATCTGCCCGGAGACCGCCAGCTCCTGCCTGATCTCGTCGGCCGTGACCGGCTGAGGGTGATCACCGTCGTCCTGCCTGGTCAGGAAGGTCTCGATGACGTCCTCGGGAAGCGCCCTCACTCGCCCCGGCCGCGGATGAAGACCGGAGGCGAGGTCGGCACGGACGAAGGCATCGGGATCGTCGACCAGTCGGCTCCGCTGCGCCGGGTCCGCATGACGATTGCGGGCGAAGGCCCTACGAACCGACCGTTCCGGGTGCGCGATCACCGCGTCGACCACGTCCGAGGGAAGGACACGCTCCTCGCACAACACCCTCCAGGCCGTGCGCGCGGCCGGGTGCAGCAGCCGCAGCAGCACGCCGGACGGCGCGGCCGGATTGGCGGCGACACCGCGGAACCACAGGTCCGTGAGGGAGGAGGAGGGCACCGAAGCATCGTGGCAGCGATCACCCAACCACGCCGACGCACTGACAACCCCGCTGAACCAGGCAGCGCCGGACCCTACAGAGGCCGACTCACCCGCAGCGACACCCCGGCACGTCTGCCGTACGGCCGCTCCGGACGGCACACGCCTGCCCATACGCGAAGACCCCACCCTCAGCGTTTCCGCTGGTGACGGGGCCTTCGGGCACCTCATACCGGGTGCCCCCGGCAGGATTCGAACCTGCGCACACGGCTCCGGAGGCCGTTGCTCTATCCCCTGAGCTACGGGGGCGTGTCGGTCGCGGTGATCGCGGCGACGGGTAGAACATTACCAGCTTCGGCGGGGTGGTCAGGAACCCGTTTCCCGGAGCCGGGCGGGGGACGGCCGGGGCGGCCCGGAGTGCGGGGCGTCGCCCGTGCGGGGCGGAAGTCGGGAAACGCCGGACGCGGTGGCCGGTCCGGACCTACTCTCGAGTTGTGCCAGGCGCTTCTGGCCGGGTTCTTGTTGTGGACGACAACAAGGTCATCCGGCAGTTGATCAGGGTCAACCTCGAGCTGGAGGGCATCGAGGTCGTGACCGCGGCCGATGGTGCCGAGTGTCTGGAAGTCGTTCACCAGGTGCGGCCCGACCTCGTCACCCTCGACGTCGTCATGCCCCGGCTCGACGGGCTCCGCACCGCTGCCCGGCTGCGTGCCGACCCCCGTACGCGCGACCTCCCGCTCGCCATCGTCAGTGCCTGTACGCAGCACGAGGTCGAGAGCGGGCTCGAGGCCGGTGTCGACGCCTTCCTCGCCAAGCCCTTCGAGCCCGGCGAGCTCGTCCGGGTCGTCCGGCGGTTGATCCAGGGGCGGGTCCTCGAGGCCGAGGACACCGGGCCGACCTCGCCCGCCGGACACGCCGGAGGGTGAGGGCCGGGGCTTCCGCCGCGTGAGTTCGTCCACATCCCGGAACCACGCCCAAACCGGTTCGCCTACCCACCCCCCTCCTCCCCTACGCTTGTCCCGTGACCCCCGTCGAGCTCTCCCGCACCGTGCTGCACGCGGTGCGCCGTGCCGTCGACGAGGGGGAGCTGAGCGTGGCCGTGCCGGAGAGGGCCCTCGTCGCGCCTCCCGGGCCCGGGGGGTGCGGGGACTACGCCACCAACGTCGCCCTCCAGCTCGCCCGTCCGGCCGGGCAGCCGGCCCACCGCGTCGCCGAGATCCTCCGGCCCCACCTGCTGCGCACCGGCGGCATCGCCGACGTCGTCGTCACCGGGCCCGGGTTCCTCAACATCAGTCTGCGGAGCGCCGCGCCCGTCGCCCTCGTGGAGGAGATCCTGCGGCGCGGTCCCCGGTACGGACACGGCGACTTCCTGGGCGGACGGCTCGTCCGGCTGCACGCCCCCCACGAGGTCCGCGCCCTCGTCCACCTCGACGTACTCGCCCGCGTCCTCCGCTCCCAGGGCGCCGACGTCCGCACCGGTTGCGCCGCTCCGCCCGAGCCGGGCTGGGTCACCGTCCTGGGCCTCCGCGTCGACGTTCCCGGGAGCGCCGGACCGCCCGACGGCGTCGTCCTCCGGCCCGTCCCCGCTCCCGCCGATCCGCTTCCCCTCGGCCGTGACGCCGCCCGCTGGGCCCTGCTGCACCCCGCCCCGCACGACCGGCCCCGGATCAGCGGCGATCACCTGGTCCAGCGGGAGGGCAACCCCCTCTTCCGCGTCCGTTACGCCCACGCCCGCACCCGGACCCTCCTCCGCAACGCCGCCGACCTCGGGTTCGCCCCCGAGCCCGGCCCGGTGACCCCGGCGGACCGCGGGGGAGCGCCCCCGGCGGACGCCGGAGCCGTGACCGGCGCCGGCGTCCAGCCGCTGCTCCGGGTCCTCGCCGACCACCCCCGCGTCCTCGCGGCGGTCGCCGCCCACCGGGCGCCCGACCGGCTCGCCCGGCACCTCGTCGCCGTCGCCGACGCCGTGCTGCCCCTGCTCCCCGCCGTCCTGCCCCTCGGCGGGGAGAAACCCTCGGCCGCCCACCGGGCCCGGCTCGCGCTCGCCGACGCCGCCGGGACGGTGCTGGCCGGCGGCCTGTCCCTGCTCGGCATCGACGCACCCGACCATCTGTGAAGAGCCAGCGAAGAGAGCCTGCGAAGAAATGAGCCGTTCCGCACACCCCGCCGGGCCCCGTCACGCCGACGTCCTCCCCGAGGGGCACTACTCCGCACCCCCCGCCGACCTCAACGCCCTCGACCCGAAGGTGTGGGCCCGGACCGTCGCCCGGGACGAGCACGGCGTGCTCACCGTCGGCGGGATCGACGTCAAGCGGCTCGCCGAGGAGTTCGGCACGCCCGCGTACGTCATGGACGAAGCCGACTTCCGGGCCCGGGCGCGGGCCTGGCGCACCGCCTTCGGGAACGACGCCGACGTGTTCTACGCGGGCAAGGCGTTCCTGTCCCGGGCCGTCGTGCGGTGGCTGCACGAGGAGGGGCTGAACCTCGACGTCTGCTCCGGCGGCGAGCTCGCCACCGCGCTGTCCGCCGGCATGCCCGCCGACCGCATCGCCTTCCACGGCAACAACAAGTCCGCGGCGGAGATCGAGCGGGCCGTCCGCGCCGGGGTCGGGCGGATCGTGCTCGACTCGTTCCAGGAGATCGTGCGCGTCGCCCACATCGCGCAGTCGCTCGGCAAGCGGCAGCGGGTGCAGATCCGGGTCACCGTCGGTGTCGAGGCGCACACGCACGAGTTCATCGCCACCGCCCACGAGGACCAGAAGTTCGGGATCCCGCTGGCCGGCGGGCAGGCCGCCGAAGCCGTGCGGCGGGCCCTGAAGCTCGACGGGCTGGAGCTCATCGGCATCCACAGCCACATCGGGTCGCAGATCTTCGACATGTCCGGGTTCGAGGTCGCCGCGCACCGGGTCGTGGGGCTGCTCAGGGACATCCGGGACGAGCACGGGGTCGAGCTGCCCGAGATCGACCTCGGCGGCGGGCTCGGCATCGCGTACACCAGCGACGACGACCCCCGGGAGCCGCACGAGATCGCCAAGGCGCTGACCGAGATCGTCACCCGGGAGTGCGAGGCCGCGCGGCTCTCCACGCCGCGCATCTCCGTCGAGCCGGGGCGGGCCGTCGTGGGGCCGACCGCCTTCACGCTCTACGAGGTCGGCACCGTCAAGCCGCTCGACGGGCTGCGGACGTACGTGTCCGTCGACGGCGGGATGTCGGACAACATCCGCACCGCGCTGTACGACGCCGAGTACACCGTCGCCCTCGCCTCCCGCAGCTCCGACGCCGAGCCGATGCTGTGCCGGGTCGTCGGCAAGCACTGCGAGAGCGGGGACATCGTGGTCCGGGACGCCTTCCTGCCGGGGGACCTGGCGCCGGGCGACCTCATCGCCGTACCGGCCACCGGGGCGTACTGCCGGTCGATGGCCAGCAACTACAACCACGTCCTGCGCCCGCCCGTCGTCGCCGTCGAGGGCGGCGAGGCGCGCGTGATCGTCCGGCGCGAGACCGAGGAGGACCTCCTCCGCCTCGACGTCGGATAGTGCACGACCGGTCGCGGGCCGGTCGGTGGCCGGTCCGCGACGACGAACCCGCCGCTGGAAGATCTCCTGTCTTCCCGGTCATGAAAATGAAATAGACGTCTCACGATCCGGACATAGGGCAGAAACTCCCGTCCGGTGAGTGAGACTGGTGCAACCGAGACGGTAATCAGGAAACGAGGTCGGATGATGCGTACGCGTCCGCTGAAGGTGGCGCTGCTGGGCTGTGGAGTGGTCGGCTCAGAGGTGGCGCGCATCATGACGACGCACGCCGGCGACCTCGCCGCGCGCATCGGGGCCCCGGTGGAGCTCGCCGGGGTCGCCGTGCGGCGGCCCGACAAGGTGCGGGAGGGCATCGACCCCGCCCTGGTCACCACCGACGCCACCGCCCTCGTCAAACGCGGCGACCTCGACATCGTCGTCGAGGTCATCGGCGGGATCGAGCCCGCCCGCACGCTGATCACCACCGCCCTCGAGCACGGCGCCTCCGTCGTCTCCGCGAACAAGGCACTGCTCGCCCAGGACGGGGCCGCGCTGCACGCCGCCGCCGAGAAGCACGGCCGGGACCTCTACTACGAGGCCGCCGTCGCCGGCGCCATCCCGCTGATCCGGCCGCTGCGCGAGTCGCTCGCCGGTGACAAGGTCAACCGGGTGCTCGGCATCGTCAACGGCACCACCAACTTCATCCTCGACAAGATGGACACCACGGGCGCCGGCTACCAGGAGGCACTCGACGAGGCCACCGCCCTGGGGTACGCGGAGGCCGACCCGACCGCCGACGTCGAGGGCTTCGACGCCGCCGCCAAGGCCGCCATCCTCGCCGGGATCGCCTTCCACACGCGCGTGCGGCTCGACGACGTCCACCGCGAGGGCATGACCGAGGTCACCGCCGGCGACTTCGCCTCCGCCAGGGAGATGGGCTGCACCATCAAGCTGCTCGCCATCTGCGAGCGGGCCGAGGACGGGGCGTCGGTCACCGCGCGGGTGCATCCGGCGATGATCCCGCTCAGCCACCCCCTCGCCTCGGTGCGGGGGGCGTACAACGCCGTGTTCGTCGAGTCGGACGCCGCCGGGCAGCTGATGTTCTACGGGCCGGGAGCCGGCGGTGCGCCGACCGCCTCCGCGGTGCTCGGCGACCTCGTCGCCGTGGGCCGCAACCGGCTCAGCGGAGCGACCGGGCCGGGTGAGTCCGCGTACGCCGCGCTGCCGGTCTCGCCGATGGGCGAGGTCGTCACCCGGTACCACATCAGCCTGGACGTGGCCGACAAACCGGGTGTCCTCGCCCAGGTCGCGACCGTGTTCGCCGAGCACGGAGTCTCGATCGACACGGTCCGTCAGCAGGGCAAGGACGGCGAGGCGTCGCTCGTCGTCGTCACCCACCGTGCGTCCGACGCGGCCCTCGGCGGCACCGTCGAGGCGCTGCGCAAGCTCGACACCGTGCGCGGTGTCGCCAGCATCATGCGGGTCGAAGGAGAGTAACCAGCAATGACTCACCAGTGGCGCGGAATCATCGAGGAGTACCGGGACCGGCTGCCGGTCTCCGACACCACGCCGGTCGTGACGCTCCGCGAGGGCGGCACGCCGCTCGTGCCCGCGCAGGTGCTCTCCGAGCGCACGGGCTGCGAGGTGCACCTCAAGGTCGAGGGCGCGAACCCGACCGGGTCCTTCAAGGACCGCGGCATGACCATGGCGATCTCGAAGGCCAAGGAGGAGGGCGCCAAGGCCGTCATCTGCGCCTCCACCGGCAACACCTCCGCCTCCGCCGCCGCGTACGGGGTGCGTGCCGGGATGGTGTCCGCCGTGCTCGTGCCGCAGGGCAAGATCGCGCTCGGCAAGATGGGCCAGGCGCTGGTCCACGGGGCGAAGATCCTCCAGGTCGACGGCAACTTCGACGACTGCCTCACGCTCGCCCGCGCCCTGAGCGACAACTACCCGGTGGCGCTGGTCAATTCCGTCAACCCGGTGCGGATAGAGGGGCAGAAGACCGCCGCCTTCGAGATCGTGGACATGCTGGGCGACGCCCCCGACATCCACGTGCTGCCGGTGGGCAACGCGGGCAACATCACCGCCTATTGGAAGGGGTACAAGGAGTACGCCGCCGACGGCGTCGCCACCAGGACCCCCCGCATGTGGGGCTTCCAGGCCTCCGGCAGCGCCCCGATCGTGCGCGGCGAGGTCGTCAAGGACCCGTCGACCATCGCCACCGCCATCCGCATCGGCAACCCCGCCTCGTGGGACTTCGCGCTCGCCGCGCGGGACGAGTCCGGCGGTGCCATCGACGAGGTGACGGACCGTGAGATCCTGCGCGCCTACCGGCTGTTGGCCTCCCAGGAGGGCGTCTTCGTCGAGCCCGCGTCCGCCGCGTCGGTCGCCGGTCTGCTGAAGGCCGCCGAGCAGGGCAAGGTCGACCCGGGGCAGCGGATCGTGTGCACCGTCACCGGCAACGGCCTGAAGGACCCCGACTGGGCCGTCGCCGGCGCCCCGCAGCCGGTCACCGTCCCCGTCGACGCCGCGACCGCCGCCGAGCGCCTCGGCCTGGTCTGACCCGGCCGCCGCGAGGGTGACACCGGGCCGCCCCGGCCGCCAGGTGCCACCGGGGCGCGCCGTCCGTCCCGATCCGGTGGGACCGGCGTAAGGAGGCGCTCACCTGGGGAGGGTTCCCTACGGGGGGTGCACAGGGGGCTTACGACACGCATCGTGCGCCTCCTGTGCGCCCTATGTCGCCACAGAACCTTCCTTCGATAGGCTGTACTGAACCCGCCCGCCGCATATGCCGCGGTCTCGCGTCGTCCTCGTGGTCCGGACAGTGGCCCGGGGCGGCCCGGAAAGCGGCCGGCCAGCCCGGCCGGCGGCGGCCCCAGGGGCTGCCCCAGGGGGTTCTGTACGTCATCGAGTGTCCCGTCGTCGGATGTCCGTCGAACGCCGTTCGACAGTCACGTAGCTCAAGGAGAGTCTTCGAGCGATGGCCGGTCCCGCGTTCCGCGCCGCCGCCGTCCGGGTGCGCGTCCCCGCCACCAGCGCCAACCTCGGCCCGGGCTTCGACGCCCTCGGCCTCGCGCTGGGCCTGTACGACGACGTGGTCGTCCGGGTGGCCGACTCCGGACTGCACATCGACATCGCCGGTGAGGGCAGCGAGACCCTCCCGCGCGACGAGAGGCATCTGCTCGTACGCTCCCTGCGCACCGCCTTCGACCTGCTCGGCGGACAGCCGCGCGGCCTGGAGATCGTCTGCGCCAACCGCATCCCGCACGGCCGGGGCCTGGGCTCCTCCTCGGCCGCCATCTGCGCAGGGATCGTCGCCGCCCGCGCCGTGACGATAGGGGCCGAGGCCAAGCTCGACGACACCGCGCTGCTCGAGCTCGCCACCGAGATCGAGGGCCATCCCGACAACGTCGCGGCCTGTCTGCTGGGCGGCTTCACCCTCTCCTGGATGGAGGGCGGCGCGGCCCGGGCGATCAGGATGGAGCCCGCGGATTCCATCGTTCCGGTGGTTTTCGTCCCCGGGAAGCCGGTCCTCACCGAGACCGCGCGCGGCCTGCTCCCGCGCACCGTGCCGCACGTCGACGCCGCCGCCAACGCGGGCCGCGCCGCCCTGCTCGTCGAGGCGCTCACCCGGCGCCCCGAGCTGCTGCTGCCCGCCACCGAGGACCGCCTGCACCAGGAGTACCGCGCCCCGGCCATGCCCGAGAGCGCGGCCCTCGTGGAGCGGCTGCGCGGGGACGGCGTCCCCGCGGTGATCTCCGGCGCCGGACCCACGGTCATGGCGCTGGCCGACGCGGCCACCGCCGACAAGGTCGAAGCGCTGGCCGGCACCGACTGGGCCGCCAATCGGCTCAGCCTCGACGTGCAGGGAGCGAGCGTGCTTCCGCTCGCGACCTGACACACGGTTGCCGGATTTGGAGAGGGGGAATGTTTGTTGGATCCGGTAGTGTTAATCTCAAGTCTGCACCCGACCCCACCATGGCGAGGTGCCTCGTGTCCCCGTCCGGGACAGACATTCTTCCGGGAGCTCCCCAAGCCGCACTGTGTTCTCTGCTTCGTACGCGGGCAGTACGTCGTACGCGGACGCTGAGCGGCCCGCCGGTGGGGGTATCCCCTCTGGGGGAGCTCCGGAACCGGTGCGACCACGCCACGTGACACTGGGTGCCACGACTCGCGGAAGCGCCATCACCAGTTATCTCTTCCGCCGCTCAGGCGGACAACCGCCCCGGCACGGTTCGCACAGCAAGAACCGAAGCCGGACAGCACAACCGGTCGCCGAGCCAGACAGGCCGACGTCCGCTCCAGGGAAGGACCCTTCGTGAGCGACACCACCGATCTGATGGGCGCACGTGTCGAGGAGACCGCTGCCGCGCCCGCCACGGACGCTTCCGCGCCTGCCACCGGTGCCGGCTCCCGGCGGCGCCGCGGTACCGGCCTCGAGGGCATGGTGCTGGCCGAGCTGCAGCAGGTCGCGTCCGGCCTCGGCATCAGGGGCACCGCGCGCATGCGCAAGAGCCAGCTGATCGAGGTCATCAAGGAGGCGCAGGCCGCCGGCGGCGCCGCCCCGGCCAAGGCCGAGCCCGCCGCCGGTGAGACCAAGCCCAAGCGCCGTACCACCTCCCGGACCCGTACGGGCGAGGCCGCCGAGAAGAAGGCGGACGCCAAGGAGGAGCAGGCCCCCGCCGAGAAGGCCGCGGCCCAGCAGCAGATCGAGATCCCGGGCCAGCCCTCCCCGAAGGCCTCCGCCCCGGCCGAGCAGGCCCCCGCCGAGGAGGCCGCCCCCGCCGAGCGCCGCCGCCGTCGCGCCACCGCCGAGGCCGGTGCCCCGGCCGCCGCGGCCGAGACGGTCACCGCCGAGGCCAAGGCCGAGGCCCCGGCCCAGTCGCAGCAGCAGGGCGAGGCCAAGTCCGACCACGAGGGCGGCGAGGGCCGCCGCCGCGACCGCCGTGAGCGCGGCCGCGACCGCGACCGTGACCGCGGCGACCGTGGTGACCGCGGTGACCGTGGTGGCGACCGCGGGGACCGTCGCGGCAAGGGCGACGACCAGCAGAACCAGGGCGGCCAGGGCCGCCAGCAGAACCAGCAGGGCGGCGGCCGCCAGGACGACGGCTACGACGAGGACGGCGGCGGCCGTCGCGGCCGTCGCGGGCGCTACCGCGACCGCCGTGGCCGCCGTGGCCGCGACGACGTGCAGGAGCCGCAGATCGCCGAGGACGACGTCCTGATCCCGGTCGCGGGCATCCTGGACATCCTCGACAACTACGCCTTCATCCGGACCTCCGGCTACCTGCCGGGCCCGAACGACGTGTACGTCTCCCTCGCCCAGGTCCGCAAGAACGGCCTGCGCAAGGGCGACCACATCACCGGCGCCGTGCGCCAGCCGAAGGAGGGCGAGCGGCGCGAGAAGTTCAACGCGCTGGTCCGCCTCGACTCCGTCAACGGCATGGCGCCCGAACACGGCCGCGGCCGCCCGGAGTTCAACAAGCTCACCCCGCTGTACCCGCAGGACCGCCTGCGCCTGGAGACCGACCCGGGCGTGCTGACCACCCGGATCATCGACCTCGTGTCGCCGATCGGCAAGGGCCAGCGCGGTCTGATCGTGGCCCCGCCGAAGACCGGCAAGACCATGATCATGCAGGCGATCGCCAACGCGATCACCCACAACAACCCCGAGTGCCACCTGATGGTCGTCCTCGTCGACGAGCGTCCGGAAGAGGTCACCGACATGCAGCGGTCGGTCAAGGGCGAGGTCATCTCCTCGACCTTCGACCGCCCGGCCGAGGACCACACCACGGTCGCCGAGCTCGCCATCGAGCGCGCCAAGCGCCTGGTGGAGCTGGGTCACGACGTCGTCGTGCTGCTCGACTCGATCACCCGCCTGGGCCGTGCGTACAACCTCGCCGCCCCGGCCTCCGGCCGCATCCTGTCCGGTGGTGTCGACTCGACCGCCCTGTACCCGCCGAAGCGCTTCTTCGGTGCGGCCCGCAACATCGAGGACGGCGGCTCGCTGACCATCCTCGCCACCGCCCTGGTGGACACCGGGTCCCGCATGGACGAGGTGATCTTCGAGGAGTTCAAGGGCACCGGCAACATGGAGCTCAAGCTCGACCGGAAGCTCGCCGACAAGCGCATCTTCCCCGCGGTGGACGTCGACGCGTCCGGCACCCGCAAGGAGGAGATCCTGCTCGGCAGCGAGGAGCTCGCCGTCGTCTGGAAGCTGCGCCGGGTGCTGCACGCGCTCGACCAGCAGCAGGCGATCGAGCTGCTCCTCGACAAGATGAAGCAGACCAAGTCGAACGTCGAGTTCCTGATGCAGATCCAGAAGACGACGCCGGCGCCGGGCAACGGCGACTGACGTCCGTCCTTCCGCGAAGGGCCGTTTCCCCCGGGAAACGGCCCTTCGTCCGTACGCGGACAGGTGCACGATCACCCTGCTCCGGGCCGACACCCGCCGCTGGTTCCGGCCGTGCCGCCGACCTCGTCGGCCGGCGCCGCCACCGCGCCACCGCGGAAGCCCCGGCGACCGGTTGCTCCGAGGACCCCGAGGACTCCTCCTCCGCCGCCCGCGGGTCCCGGGGGCAGCTGGAAGGGCGTCGGCCTCGTCCTGCCGACCGGCCTCGGCCGGGACGGCCACCAGGACCCGGTGCACCGGCGGCACCCGGTGCCCGTACAAGGGCACCGGAAAGGCCACGAGCGAGATCTTCGCCACACGGATCCCCGTCGGCACCGATCCCGAGCAGTACGACACCCTCGGCTGAAACCGCAGGTGAGCGGCGCGTTCACCGCTCGCCTGCGGAACCGTCCCGCGCCCGGCCGCCCACAGGCCGGGCACAGGGTGCCGTGCAACCCTGTGCCGCGTTTTCCCGTCTGAGCGGACGGCGAGACGATGGGTGCCGTACAGGGAGCGAACCGGCCGGGTCCGGCACCGACGCAGGAGGGTCGGCGACCGGACGAGAGCTGAGGAGCACATGTCTGCCGAGAGCACACCGGGCCCCGGTATACCGCAGGAGCCCGGCACGGCGCACGGGCGTCACCGGGGCAGGGGGCGCCGGCGCAAGCAGCGGCGCAAGGGCCTGAAGGTCATGGCCTGGACCGCCGCGGGCATCGTCGTCCTGGGCGGCACCGGTGCCGGATACCTGTACTTCAGGCTCAACGGAAACATCGACAGCGTCGACATCGACCAGGCCCTCGGCACCGACCGGCCCGAGAGGGCCGACAACGGCTCCGAGAACATCCTCGTCCTCGGTTCCGACACCCGCTCCGGCAGCAACGAGGAGCTCGGCGGCGGCACCGACGACGGCACCGCCCGCTCCGACACCGCGATGATCGTGCACGTCCACGAGGGCCACGGGAAGGCCAGCGTGGTCTCCATCCCGCGCGACACCGTCATCGACCGCCCCGAGTGCACCGACGCCGAGGGCGGCACCCACCCCGCCGCGACCGGCGTGATGTTCAACTCCGCCTACTCCACGGGCGGGGCCGCCTGCGCCGTGAAGACCGTCGAGTCGATCACCGATCTGCGCATGGACCACTACCTGGAGATCGACTTCGCCGGTTTCCAGAAGCTCATCGACGAGCTCGGCGGCGTCGAGGTCACCACCACCGAGGACATCGAGGACCCCGAGAGCCACCTCGACCTGAAGGCCGGCACCCACCGGCTGGACGGCGAGCAGGCCCTCGGCCTGGTGCGCACCCGGCACGGCGTCGGCGACGGCTCCGACCTCGGCCGCATCCAGCTCCAGCAGGCCTTCCTCAAGGCGCTGATGCGGCAGGTCAAGGAGGTCGGGTTGTTCACCAGCCCCAAGAAGCTGTACGACCTCGCCGACACCGCCACCAGGACCGTCACCACCGACTCCGGCCTCGGCTCGGTGAACTCCCTGATGTCCTTCGCGAACGGCCTGAAGGGCATCGACCCCGCCGACATGCACATGATCACCATGCCGGTCGTCTACGACCCCGAGGACGCCAACCGCGTCCTCCCCCTGCGGGACAAGGCCCAGCAGGTCTGGAACGCGCTGAAGGACGACAGACCGATCCCCGAGAGCGCCACCGAGGACACGGCCGCGGGCGAGGCCAAGGACGTGGTGACCCCCTGAGGGGTGCGGCCGGCCCGCGGGGGAATAGACGACGGCGCCCCCCGGTTTTGGGGGAAGGCGCCAGTCCTGGCAGACTGGTACGTCGGCCCCGGTTCACGCTCCCGCACCCCGCGGCAGCGACCCGGCGCCCTCCCGGAACCTAGGAGACACCTTGAAGCGCGACATCCACCCCGAGTACGTCGAGACGCAGGTCAGCTGCACCTGTGGCGCGTCGTTCACCACCCGCAGCACGATCCCCGGCGGCACCATCCGTGCCGAGGTCTGCTCCGAGTGCCACCCGTTCTACACGGGCAAGCAGAAGATCCTCGACACCGGTGGCCGTGTGGCCCGCTTCGAGGCCCGCTTCGGCAAGGCCGCCGGCTCCAAGAAGTAGCGAGCCCCATTCCGCCGGTCCACGGCCGCTTCCCTCCCGGGGGTGCGCCGGGACCGGCGTTTTTGGTCGCCCGCCCTTCACCCACGCAATCGCAGGAGCCCAAGATGTTCGAGGCCGTCGAGGAACTCGTCGCCGAGCACGCCGACCTGGAGAAGAAGCTCGCCGACCCGTCGGTCCACTCCGACCAGGCCAACGCGCGCAGGCTGAACAAGCGCTACGCCGAGCTCACCCCGATCGTCGCCACGTACCGCTCCTGGAGGCAGACGGGCGACGACATCGAGACCGCGCGCGAACTGGCCGCCGACGACCCCGACTTCGCGGCCGAGGTCAAGGAGCTGGAGAAGCAGCGCGAGGAGCTCACCGAGAAGCTCCGCCTGCTGCTGGTCCCGCGCGACCCCAGCGACGACAAGGACGTCATCCTCGAGATCAAGGCGGGCGCCGGCGGCGACGAGTCCGCCCTGTTCGCCGGCGACCTGCTGCGCATGTACCTGCGCTACGCCGAGCGCGTCGGCTGGAAGACCGAGATCATCGACGCCACCGAGTCCGAGCTGGGCGGCTACAAGGACGTCCAGGTCGCCGTGAAGACCCGCGGGCAGACCGAGCCCGGCCAGGGCGTGTGGGCGCGGCTGAAGTACGAGGGCGGCGTGCACCGCGTGCAGCGCGTGCCGGCCACCGAGTCCCAGGGCCGCATCCACACCTCCGCGGCGGGCGTCCTGGTGACCCCCGAGGCGGAGGAGGTCGACGTCGAGATCAACCCGAACGACCTGCGCATCGACGTCTACCGGTCCTCCGGCCCCGGGGGCCAGTCCGTCAACACCACCGACTCCGCCGTGCGCATCACGCACATCCCGACCGGAGTCGTCGCCTCCTGCCAGAACGAGAAGAGCCAGCTGCAGAACAAGGAGCAGGCACTGCGTATCCTGCGCTCCAGGCTGCTCGCCATGGCGCAGGAGGAAGCGGAGAGGGAGGCCGCCGACGCCCGCCGCAGCCAGGTCCGCACCGTCGACCGCTCCGAGAAGATCCGCACCTACAACTTCCCGGAGAACCGCATCTCGGATCACCGCGTCGGCTTCAAGGCGTACAACCTGGACCAAGTCCTGGACGGCGACCTCGACGCGGTGATCCAGGCCTGCGTCGACGCGGACTCGGCCGCCAAGCTCGCCGCCGCGTAAGGACACCAGGCACGAGGCACGTAGGACGAGTACTTCCGGAGGCATCGCGTGAACCTGCTGCTCGCCGAGGTGGCCCAGGCCACCCAGCGGCTCGCCGACGCCGGCGTGCCCTCGCCGCGCACCGACGCGGAGGAGCTCGCCGCGTTCGTGCACGGCGTCAAGCGCGGCGAGCTGCACACCGTGCGGGACTCCGACTTCGACGCCCGGTACTGGGAGGTCATCGCCCGCCGCGAGGCGCGCGAACCGCTCCAGCACATCACCGGGCGCGCCTACTTCCGCTACCTGGAGCTCCAGGTCGGACCCGGGGTGTTCGTCCCGCGCCCGGAGACCGAGTCGGTGGTCGAGTGGGCGATAGACGCCGTCCGCGCCATGGACGTCGTCGAACCCTGCATCGTCGACCTGTGCACCGGCTCCGGCGCGATCGCCCTCGCCCTCGCCCAGGAGGTGCCGCGCTCCCGCGTGCACGCCGTGGAGCTGTCCGAGGACGCCCTCGTGTGGACCCGCAAGAACATGGAGGGCTCCCGCGTCGAGCTGCGCCGGGGCGACGCCCTGACGGCCTTCCCGGACCTCGACGGCCAGGTCGACCTGGTCGTCTCCAACCCGCCGTACATCCCGCTCACCGAGTGGGAGTACGTCGCCCCGGAGGCCCGCGACTACGACCCACAGATGGCCCTGTTCTCCGGCGAGGACGGCCTCGACCTCATCCGCGGCCTGGAGCGCACCGCGCACCGGCTGCTGCGCCCCGGCGGCGTGGTCGTCGTCGAGCACGCCGACACCCAGGGCGGCCAGGTGCCGTGGATCTTCGCCGAGGACCGCGGCTGGACCGACGCCGCCGACCACCCCGACCTGAACAACCGCCCCCGGTTCGCCACCGCCCGCAAGGCGCTGCCGTGAGCGTTCCGCAGACCCCATCCCCCCAGCACGTACGAGGAGGCCCGCCAGATGGCTCGGCGATACGACACCAACGACGCGACCGACCGCGCGACCGGTCTGCGTGAGGCCGCGTCCGCCGTCCGCCGGGGCGAGCTCGTGGTGCTGCCGACGGACACGGTGTACGGCATCGGTGCCGACGCCTTCACCCCGGAGGCCGTCGGCGACCTGCTGGAAGCCAAGGGCCGGGGCCGCAACATGCCCACACCCGTCCTCATCGGCTCCCCGAACACCCTGCACGGCCTGGTCACGGACTTCTCCGAGCTGGCCTGGGAACTGGTCGACGCGTTCTGGCCGGGCGCGCTGACGCTCGTCGCCAGGCACCAGCCGTCCCTCCAGTGGGACCTCGGCGACACCCGCGGCACGGTGGCCGTGCGGATGCCGCTGCACCCGGTCGCCATCGAGCTGCTCACCGAGGTCGGCCCCATGGCCGTCTCCTCCGCCAACCTCACCGGCCACCCGGCGCCGGAGGACTGCGACGCCGCGCAGGAGATGCTCGGCGACTCCGTCTCCGTGTACCTCGACGGCGGCCCGACGCCCGGCAACGTGCCCTCCTCGATCGTCGACGTCACGCGGCCCGTGCCCGTGCTGCTGCGCGAGGGCGCGCTCTCGCCGGACGAGCTGCGCAAGGTGGTACCCGACCTCGAGGTGGCGAATTGACGGCCCCTGAAGCGGGGCGTGGCATAGGCAACGGGGAATCCAGCGCGGAAGTGACGACCACCTTCGGGTTTCCGCGCGACACCTTCCGCATCCTCCACGTCAGCACCGGGAACGTGTGCCGCTCGCCCATCACCGAGCGGCTGACCCGGCATTTCGTGAGCCAGCGGCTGGGCGTCCTGGGCGGCGGGCTGATCGTGGAGAGCGCGGGCACCTGGGGCCACGAGGGCGCTCCCATGGAGGCCCACGCGGAGACCGTGCTGGCCGACTTCGGCGCGGACGCCTCCGGCTTCACGGGCCGCGAGCTCCTGGACGAGCACGTGATCCGCGCCGACCTGGTGCTGACCGCCACCCGGGACCACCGCGCCCAGGTGATCTCCATGGGCCACTCGGCGGGCCTGCGCACCTTCACGCTGAAGGAGTTCACCCGCCTGGTGAACGCCATCGACCCGGCGACCCTGCCCCCGCTGGACGACGGCCTGGTCATGCGCGCCCGCGCCCTGGTCCGCGCGGCCGCCGCTCTACGCGGGTGGCTCCTGGCCCCGACGGTCGAGGCGGACGAGGTCCACGACCCGTACGGGGCGCCGCTGACCTTCTTCCGCTCCATCGGCGACGAGATACACCAGGCCCTGGACCCGGTGGTCACGGCCCTGACGGGCGTACCGACGCGCGCCTGACCCCCGCGGGCCCGCACTCCCGGGCGCCCCGGACCGGTGCCGGCGCGGGGAGCGGTCGGTCTCCGTCCCGGTCCGCCGGATCCGCTCGCGGCCTTCCGGACGGGGCCCGCCGCCCGACGCCCCGGCCCCGCGCGGGTGCTGCCCGTCGGCGGCTCCCGGGCGGCCGGCCCCCTCCGCGCGTGCGGACCGGTCCCGGCCCCGTGCGGGCCGGTGGCGGCGGTGCTCGGGTCTCGTTGTCCGAGGGCGGGCGCCCGGCCGGTGCGCGCGGGACGCGTGGGCCGTGCGATGCGGCGGGACCCCGGAGGGGGGCGCCCGACGCGGCTCACCTGCCGGCGCCCTCTCCCACGGGCCGGCCCCGGGCGGGTGCCGGCGACCCACGCCCCACCCGTCGCCGCACCACCGACGACGGGGGCGCCCGGACGCGGACGGCCCGGAGGGCGCAACGACCGCGCGCTCCCCGGGCACCGGGCCTACATTGGTCGTACGTCAGCGTCGACGTCCGGGAGCCACCCATGACGGTCACCCATGCCCTCGAGGTCGATGTCCTGCGCCGCCAGGACCCCGAGCTCGCCGACGTCCTGCTCGGTGAGCGTGAGCGGCAGGCGACCACGCTCCAGCTGATCGCCGCGGAGAACTTCACCTCGCCCGCCGTGCTGGCCGCCCTCGGCTCGCCGCTGGCCAACAAGTACGCGGAGGGGTACCCGGGCGCCCGGCACCACGGCGGCTGCGAGATCGTCGACGTCGCCGAGCGCCTCGCCGTGGACCGCGCCAAGGGCCTGTTCGGCGCCGAGCACGCCAACGTCCAGGCGCACTCCGGCTCCTCGGCCGTCCTGGCCGCCTACGCCGCACTGCTGCGCCCCGGCGACACCGTCCTCGCCCTCGGCCTGCCCCACGGCGGTCACCTCACCCACGGGTCGCCCGCGAACTTCTCCGGCCGCTGGTTCGACTTCGTCGGCTACGGCGTGGACGCCGAGAGCGGTCTGATCGACCACGAGCAGGTCCGCACCCTCGCCCGTGCGCACCGCCCCAAGGCGATCGTGTGCGGCTCCATCGCCTACCCCCGCCACATCGACCACGCCTTCTTCCGCGAGGTCGCCGACGAGGTGGGCGCGTACCTGATCGCCGACGCCGCGCACCCCATCGGGCTCGTCGCCGGCGGAGCGGCGCCCAGCCCGGTGCCGTACGCCGACATCGTCTGTGCCACCACGCACAAGGTGCTGCGCGGCCCGCGCGGCGGAATGCTCCTGTGCGGCGCGGAACTGGCCGAGCGGGTGGACCGGGCCGTCTTCCCCTTCACCCAGGGCGGCGCCCAGATGCACACCATCGCCGCCAAGGCGGTCGCGTTCGGGGAGGCGGCGACGCCGGCGTTCGCCGCGTACGCGCACCGGGTGGTCGCCAACGCGCGGGCGCTGGCCGCCGCACTGACCGCCGAGGGGCTGGTCGTCACCACCGGCGGCACGGACACCCACCTGATCACCGCCGACCCGGCCCCCCTCGGTGTCGACGGACGTGCCGCGCGCGGCCGGCTCGCGGCGGCCGGTCTGGTCCTGGACTGCTGCGCCCTGCCGCACGCCGACGCCCGCGGCCTGCGCCTGGGCACGGCGGCGGTGACCACGCAGGGCATGGGGGAGCGGGAGATGCCGATCGTCGCCGGACTGCTGGCGAGCGTCCTCAGAGGCGGGACCGAGGCCGCGCGGGCCCGGGAGGACGTACGGGAACTGACCGCGGCCTTCCCGCCGTACCCGCGCTGAACGCCGTCGGTGTGGGTAGGCGCAGCCGTGTGCACAGCCGCGCGTGCAACCATCGTCGCTACCCGGAAGTCCTCACCCGTATGCGTGCCTCGCTAGGGTGTGGGGCTGTGATGGCCAGCGAGACCTGTGGGGAAGCCCGTGCGTGAATACCTGCTGACGCTCTGCGTCACGGCCGCGGTGACGTACCTGCTGACCGGTCCGGTACGCAAGTTCGCGATCGTGGCCGGGGCGATGCCGGAGATCCGGGCGCGTGACGTGCACCGGGAACCCACTCCGCGGCTCGGCGGGATCGCGATGTTCTTCGGTCTGTGCGCGGGCCTGCTGGTCGCCGACCACCTCACCAACCTCGGCCAGCTCTTCGAGAAGTCCAACGAGCCGCGGGCACTGCTCTCCGGAGCGGCGCTGATCTGGCTGATCGGCGTCCTGGACGACAAGTTCGAGATCGACGCCCTGATCAAGCTGGGCGGCCAGATGATCGCCGCCGGCGTGATGGTCATGCAGGGTCTGACGATCCTGTGGATCCCGCTGCCGGGTGTCGGCACGGTGGCGCTCACCCAGTGGCAGGGCACGCTCTTCACCGTCGCCCTGGTGGTCATCACCATCAACGCCGTGAACTTCGTCGACGGGCTGGACGGTCTCGCGGCGGGCATGGTGTGCATCGCCGCGTGCGCGTTCTTCCTGTACGCCTACCGCATCTGGTTCGGCTACAACATCGAGGCGGCGGCCCCCGCCACGCTCTTCGCGGCCATCCTCATGGGCATGTGCCTGGGCTTCCTGCCGCACAACATGCACCCGGCGCGGATCTTCATGGGCGACTCCGGTTCGATGCTCATCGGCCTGGTGCTCGCCGCCGGTGCGATCTCCGTGACCGGGCAGGTCGACCCGGACGCGCTGAAGCTGTTCGCCGGTTCGGAGAAGGAGGCCGTGCACCAGACGGTGCCGGTCTACATCCCGCTGATCCTGCCGCTCACCATCATCGCGGTGCCGGCCGCCGACCTGATCCTGGCGATCGTGCGGCGCACCTGGCGCGGTCAGTCGCCGTTCGCGGCGGACCGGGGCCACCTGCACCACCGGCTGCTGGAGATCGGCCACTCGCACAGCCGGGCCGTGCTGATCATGTACTTCTGGTCGGCGCTGATCGCCTTCGGCGCGCTGGCCTACTCCGTCAACTCGGCGTCGATGTGGATCGTGTTGAGCGTGGTCTTCCTCAGCGCGATCGGCCTGGTGCTGCTCCTGCTGCCGCGCTTCACCCCGCGCACCCCGCGCTGGGCGGAGGGCTTCGTCCCGCCGCGCTACCGCCGTCGCCGTCGCCGCGGCGCGTCGGCGGTCGCCCCGGACGCGTCGACGCCGGCGGCCCCCGGGACCGCGGAGGCGCACGAGTCCGCGGACGGCCACGAGTCCGCGGACGGCCACGAGTCCGCGGGCGGCCGGGGGGAGACCGCCGGTCGCCGCACCCCCGTCGTCGCGGGGGTCTCCGGCGTCAACGGCGCGACCGCCGTCGGCCCCCGCGCACGCCTGGCCGACCGGCGGGAGACCGACGGCGCGGGCTGACCGTTCCCGCCGGTCCGGCGACCCGGCGGGGCGTGCACGGCGAAGGTAAGAATCTCACTAGAGCATTACCAAGTCGTGGGAGTGCGATGGGACGGTGTTGGGTGTACGAACCGCCCCAATACCAGACAAGTCGGCGTCGTTCGCGCTCAAGCGCGCAGGTTCACTCTCATGTGTGACAGTCAGCACACCCATCAGGTAAAGACTGCATCAAATAGTTTGTGATACCGTTCACGAGAACCCCGGAGAGAGCTGAAGGACCGTAGTGCGACGGTCCATTCTGGTGAGGTCTTCACACTCGGCCCGGGGGTCTACGCTCGTCCATGACGACACCCCTGCCCCCTGTGAAAGCGGAGTTGCCGCCATGCCGTCCCATGACGCCCGGAACCTTCTGCAGTGCGCTGTGCCCACAGCCGCTGCCGGTGCGGTCGCCGTCGCCGTCAGCGGTGCGGTGGCCGGCGGCAAGGGTGCGCTCGGCGCGGCCGTCGGGGTCGTACTCGCCCTCCTGTTCATGGGGATCGGCCTGTACGTGCTGCAGTGGACGGCGAAGTCGCTCCCACAGCTGTTCCAGGCCATGGGGCTGATGCTCTACGTCGCCCAGCTCCTGCTGCTCATGATGTTCGTCGCGCTCTTCAAGGGCACGTCGCTCTTCAACCCGAAGACGTTCGCGGTCTCGCTCGTCGTGGCGACCGTCGTGTGGATGGCCGCGCAGGCCCGTGCGCACATGAAGGCCAAGCTCTTCTACGTCGATCCGGACTCCGCGAAGAGCGACAAGCCCGAGAAGACGGGGCCGTCGTCGTGACGGGTAGGGGCGCGATAAAGACCGGTGGGAACTCCTGCTATCGTCCGGTGCCAACTGCGGCATCGCGGGCGCGGGCATCCGAGCTGACGCCTGAGCGATCGCGAGGCTCGATGCCCCCCAGCCGCCCCCACATCCGTAACACCTGTCCGGTGCCGATCCGCGGCCGTGCGCCGCGCCGACACAACGAGGTTGCCGTACCTATGCGTCACGCCGAAGGAGCCCGCGGTGAGTGCTGACCAGACCCAGCTCGCCTTTGACTGGAGCTGTCGGATCATGTCCGACAACGGGTGTGGTTTTCCGGCTCCGGGCCTGCACTCGTTCCTCTTCAAGCCGATCGCCACCGTCGGCGGGTTCGAGTTCAACAAGGTGATGCTGCTCGCGCTCATCACCACCGTCCTCGTCGTCGGCTTCTTCTGGGCGGCCTTCGGCAAGGCCAAGGTGGTGCCGGGCAAGCTGCAGATGGTCGGTGAGGCCGGCTACGACTTCGTCCGCCGCGGCATCGTCTACGAGACCCTCGGCAAGAAGGAGGGCGAGAAGTACGTCCCCCTCATGGTCTCGCTGTTCTTCTTCATCTGGATCATGAACATCTGGTCCGTGATCCCGCTGGCCCAGTTCCCGGTGTCCTCGATCATCGCCTTCCCGGCGGTGCTCGCCGCGATCGTCTACGTGGTGTGGCTCGGGCTCACGTTCAAGAAGCACGGCTTCGCGGGCGGGTTCAAGAACCTCACCGGCTACGACAAGTCGCTCGGCCCGGTGCTGCCGCTCGTCGTGGTCATCGAGTTCTTCTCGAACGTCCTCGTGCGGCCCTTCACCCACGCGGTCCGGCTCTTCGCGAACATGTTCGCCGGCCACCTGCTGCTCGTGATGTTCACCGTCGCCAGCTGGTACCTGCTGAACAGCTGGATGATCCCGGCCGCCGGCGTCTCGTTCGTCATGACCGTCGTCATGATCCTCTTCGAGCTCTTCGTCCAGGCCGTCCAGGCGTACGTCTTCGTACTGCTGGCCTGCTCCTACGTTCAGGGTGCTCTCGCCGAGCACCACTGAGCCGCCCCACCATCCCGCACCTCCAGTCGTCCGGTGGCCAACCCCCACCGGTCCATGTAAAGAGAAGGAAGATCCAGCATGGCTGCCACTGAGACCCTCGCCGCTGTCTCCGGCTCGGTCGGTTCCATCGGTTACGGCCTCGCCGCCATCGGCCCTGGCATCGGCATCGGCATCATCTTCGGTCAGGGCACCCAGGCCCTCGCCCGCCAGCCCGAGGCGGCCGGCCTGATCCGCGCCAACCAGATCCTCGGCTTCGCCTTCTGTGAGGCGCTCGCCCTCATCGGCATCGTTATGCCGTTCGTGTTCGGCCAGTAAGAGCCCCTTACTCACCGACACGTTTCGACGAAAGGCACTGATGTGATCGCCAACCTGGTACAGCTGGCGGCCGGTGAGGAGCAGAACCCGCTCCTGCCTCCGGGCCCCGAGCTGCTCGTCGGCACCATCGCCTTCGCCATCGTGTTCTTCTTCTTCTGGAAGAAGCTGCTCCCGAACATCAACAAGGTTCTGGAGGAGCGCCGCACGGCGATCGAAGGCGGTATCGAAGAGGCCGAGTCCATGAAGGTCGAGGCCCAGAGCGTCCTTGAGCAGTACAAGGCCCAGCTCGCCGAGGCCCGGCACGAGGCCGCGCGTCTGCGCCAGGAGGCGCAGGAGCAGGGTGCCGCGCTCATCGCCGAGATGCGGGCCGAGGGCCAGCGGCAGCGTGAGGAGATCATCGCCGCCGGTCACGCCCAGATCGAGGCCGACCGCAAGGCCGCCTCGTCCGCGCTGCGTCAGGACGTCGGCAAGCTCGCCACCGACCTGGCCGGCAAGCTCGTGGGCGAGTCCCTCGAGGACCACGCCCGGCAGAGCCGCGTGATCGACCGCTTCCTGGACGAGCTCGACCAGAAGGCCGAGGCCGCGCGATGAACGGAGCGAGCCGCGAGGCCCTGGCAGCCGCACGTGAGCGTCTCGACGCGCTGACGGACTCCACGTCCGTGGCCGCGGCCCCGCTCGCCGACGAGCTGGCCGCCGTCACCGCGCTGCTCGACCGCGAGGTGTCGCTGCGTCGGGTCCTCACCGACCCGGCGCAGGCCGGTGAGGCCAAGGCCCAGCTGGCCCAGCGCCTGCTCGGCTCGCAGGTCAGCGGCCCGGCCGCGGACCTGGTGTCCGGCATGGTGCGCTCCCGCTGGTCGCAGTCCCGCGACCTGGTGGACGCGCTCGAGGAGCTGGCCAACCTGGCCGACCTCACCGCCGCCCAGAAGGCGGGCGCGCTCGACGACGTCGAGGACGAGCTGTTCCGGTTCGGCCGGATCGTCTCCTCGAACACCGAGCTGCGCGCCGCGCTGACCAACCGGAGCGCCACCGCCTCCGCCAAGGGCGAGCTGCTGCGCGGCCTGCTCGGCGGCAGGGCGAACGCGGCCACCGAGCGTCTGGTGACGCGTCTGGTGACCGCGCCGCGAGGACGTAGCCTGGAAGCGGGACTGGAGTCCCTGTCCAAGCTCGCCGCCGACCGTCGTGACCGCATGGTGGCCGTCGTCACCTCCGCGGTGCCGCTGAGCGACACGCAGAAGCAGCGCCTGGGCGCCGCCCTCGCGAAGCTCTACGGCCGCCAGATGCACCTCAACCTCGACGTGGACCCCGCGGTCCTCGGCGGGATCCGGGTGCAGGTCGGCGACGAGGTCATCAACGGCTCCCTCGCGGACCGGCTGGAGGACGCGAGCCGCCGACTGGCGAGCTGAGCAGCAATTTCTTAATAGGCAGTACGTACTTACGGCCCTGGTTGGGCCGTGCAGAGGATTCACCTCATATTGGGGGGAGTCCCCATACCCCCCAAGTGAAACTTCGGGCCCAACAAGGAGAGCAGGGAACTCAGATGGCGGAGCTCACGATCCGGCCGGAGGAGATCCGGGACGCGCTGGAGAACTTCGTCCAGTCGTACAAGCCGGACGCGGCCTCGCGCGAGGAGGTCGGTACGGTCACCCTTGCCGGCGACGGCATCGCGAAGGTCGAGGGTCTCCCCTCGGCCATGGCCAACGAGCTGCTGAAGTTCGAGGACGGCACCCTCGGCCTCGCCCTCAACCTCGAGGAGCGCGAGATCGGTGCCATCGTCCTCGGTGAGTTCAGCGGCATCGAGGAGGGCCAGCCGGTCTCCCGCACCGGCGAGGTTCTGTCCGTCGCCGTGGGCGAGGGCTACCTCGGCCGCGTGGTCGACCCGCTCGGCAACCCGATCGACGGCCTCGGCGAGATCGAGACCGAGGGCCGCCGCGCCCTCGAACTGCAGGCCCCCACGGTCATGCAGCGCAAGTCGGTGCACGAGCCGATGGAGACGGGCTACAAGGCCGTCGACGCCATGACCCCGATCGGCCGTGGTCAGCGTCAGCTGATCATCGGCGACCGCCAGACCGGCAAGACCGCGCTGGCCGTCGACACGATCATCAACCAGCGCGACAACTGGCGCTCCGGCGACCCGAAGAAGCAGGTCCGCTGCATCTACGTCGCCATCGGCCAGAAGGGCTCCACCATCGCGTCGGTCCGCCGCGCGCTGGAGGAGAACGGCGCGCTGGAGTACACGACCATCGTCGCCGCCCCGGCGTCCGACCCGGCCGGCTTCAAGTACCTGGCGCCCTACACCGGTTCCGCCATCGGCCAGCACTGGATGTACCAGGGCAAGCACGTCCTGATCATCTTCGACGACCTGTCGAAGCAGGCCGACGCCTACCGCGCCGTGTCCCTGCTGCTGCGCCGCCCGCCGGGCCGCGAGGCCTACCCGGGTGACGTCTTCTACCTGCACTCCCGCCTGCTGGAGCGCTGCGCCAAGCTCTCCGACGACATGGGTGCCGGTTCGATGACCGGTCTGCCGATCGTCGAGACCAAGGCCAACGACGTCTCGGCGTTCATCCCGACCAACGTCATCTCCATCACCGACGGCCAGTGCTTCCTGGAGTCGGACCTGTTCAACGCCGGTCAGCGCCCCGCGCTGAACGTCGGTATCTCCGTCTCCCGAGTCGGTGGTTCCGCGCAGCACAAGGCGATGCGCCAGGTCTCCGGTCGTCTCCGCGTCGACCTCGCCCAGTTCCGCGAGCTGGAGGCGTTCGCCGCCTTCGGTTCCGACCTGGACGCCGCGTCGAAGGCGCAGCTGGAGCGCGGTCAGCGCATGGTCGAGCTGCTGAAGCAGAACCAGTACGAGCCGATGGCCACCGAGGACCAGGTCGTCTCCATCTGGGCCGGCACCACGGGCCGTATGGACGAGGTTCCGGTCGGTGACATCCGCCGCTTCGAGAAGGAGCTGCTGGAGTACCTGCACCGCAAGGAGCAGGGCCTCATGACCTCCATCCGCGAGGGCGCCAAGATGTCGGACGACACGATCCAGGCCATCGCCGACGCCGTGGCGGAGTTCAAGAAGCAGTTCGAGACCTCGGACGGCAAGCTGCTCGGCGAGGACGCTTCGGCCGCTCCGAAGGCGACCAGCACCTCCAAGTGACGTAAGGAAGGGACCTGACTCATGGGAGCCCAGCTCCGGGTCTACAAGCGTCGCATCCGATCCGTCACCGCGACCAAGAAGATCACCAAGGCGATGGAGATGATCGCCGCCTCGCGCGTCGTCAAGGCGCAGCGCAAGGTGGCGGCCTCCACGCCGTACGCGCGGGAACTGACCCGTGCGGTCACGGCGGTCGGCACCGGTTCGAACACCAAGCACCCGCTGACCACGGAGGCGGAGAACCCGACCCGCGCCGCGGTCCTGCTCCTCACGAGCGACCGCGGTCTGGCCGGCGCCTTCAACTCCAACGCCATCAAGGCGGCGGAGCAGCTGACCGAGCGCCTGGAGCGCGAGGGCAAGCAGGTCGACACGTACATCGTCGGCCGGCGCGGTGTCGCCCACTACAACTTCCGCGAGCGCAAGGTCGCGGAGTCGTTCACGGGCTTCACCGACGAGCCCTCGTACGCGGACGCCAAGAAGGTCGCGGCTCCGCTGATCGAGGCCATCGGGTCGGAGACGGCGGACGGCGGCGTGGATGAACTCCACATCGTCTACACCGAGTTCGTCTCGATGATGACGCAGACGGCGGTCGACTCCCGACTGCTTCCGCTGCGCATCGAAGAGGTCGCGGAGGAGGGCACCGCCAAGGGCGAGATCCTGCCGCTGTACGACTTCGAGCCCTCGGCGGAGGACGTCCTCGACGCCCTGCTGCCGCGCTACGTGGAAAGCCGCATCTACAACGCGCTGCTCCAGTCGGCCGCTTCGAAGCACGCCGCCACGCGGCGCGCGATGAAGTCGGCCACCGACAACGCGGGCGAGCTGATCAACACGCTCTCCCGTCTTGCCAACGCGGCCCGCCAGGCCGAAATCACCCAGGAAATCAGCGAGATCGTCGGTGGCGCGAGCGCCCTGGCCGACGCGACCGCGGGGAGTGACAACTAATGACCACCACTGTTGAGACGGCCACGGCGACGGGCCGCGTCGCGCGGGTCATCGGCCCGGTCGTCGACGTGGAGTTCCCCGTCGACGCGATGCCGGACATCTACAACGCGCTGCACGTCCAGGTCGCCGACCCGGCGCAGGCGGGCGAGCTGAAGACGCTGACCCTCGAGGTCGCGCAGCACCTCGGCGACGGCCTGGTCCGCGCCATCTCCATGCAGCCCACCGACGGCCTGGTCCGCCAGGCCCCGGTGACCGACACGGGCGCCGCCATCTCGGTGCCGGTCGGCGACTTCACCAAGGGCAAGGTGTTCAACACCCTCGGTGAGGTGCTGAACGTCGACGAGTCCTACGAGGGCGAGCGCTGGCCGATCCACCGCAAGGCGCCGAACTTCGACGAGCTCGAGTCGAAGACCGAGATGTTCGAGACCGGCATCAAGGTCATCGACCTGCTGACCCCGTACGTCAAGGGCGGCAAGATCGGTCTGTTCGGCGGCGCCGGCGTCGGCAAGACGGTGCTCATCCAGGAGATGATCTACCGCGTGGCCAACAACCACGACGGTGTGTCGGTGTTCGCCGGTGTCGGTGAGCGCACCCGTGAGGGCAACGACCTCATCGACGAGATGAGCGACTCGGGCGTCATCGACAAGACCGCGCTGGTCTTCGGCCAGATGGACGAGCCCCCGGGCACCCGTCTGCGCGTCGCGCTGGCCGGCCTGACCATGGCCGAGTACTTCCGTGACGTCCAGAAGCAGGACGTGCTGTTCTTCATTGACAACATCTTCCGCTTCACCCAGGCCGGTTCCGAGGTGTCGACCCTGCTCGGCCGCATGCCCTCCGCGGTGGGCTACCAGCCGAACCTGGCCGACGAGATGGGTCTCCTCCAGGAGCGCATCACCTCGACCCGCGGTCACTCGATCACCTCGATGCAGGCGATCTACGTCCCCGCGGACGACCTGACCGACCCGGCCCCGGCCACCACCTTCGCCCACCTCGACGCGACGACGGTTCTCTCCCGTCCGATCTCCGAGAAGGGCATCTACCCGGCCGTGGACCCGCTGGACTCGACGTCCCGCATCCTCGACCCGCGGTACATCGCGGCGGACCACTACCAGGCCGCGATGCGCGTGAAGAACATCCTGCAGAAGTACAAGGACCTGCAGGACATCATCGCGATCCTCGGTATCGACGAGCTCGGCGAGGAGGACAAGCTCGTCGTCCACCGTGCCCGTCGCGTGGAGCGCTTCCTGTCCCAGAACACCCACGTCGCCAAGCAGTTCACCGGCGTGGACGGTTCGGACGTGCCGCTGGACGAGTCGATCGCCGCGTTCAACGCGATCTGCGACGGTGAGTACGACCACTTCCCGGAGCAGGCGTTCTTCATGTGCGGTGGCATCGAGGACCTGAAGAACAACGCCAAGGAGCTGGGCGTCTCCTGAGCCTGATGCTCACCGAGGGGGCGGGTGCGTCCCGCCCCCTCGGCCACGCCCCTTAGACTTGTAACCAACACCCGGCAGACCCGCCGGGTGGTGACCCGAGGAGCCACCTTGGCTGCTGAGCTGCACGTCGCGCTGGTCGCGGCCGACCGAGAGGTCTGGTCCGGCGAGGCCACCCTGGTCGTCGCGCGCACCACGTCCGGCGACATCGGCGTCATGCCCGGTCACCAGCCGCTGCTCGGTGTGCTGGAGTCGGGCCCGGTGACCATCCGTACGAGTGAAGGTTCCACGGTCGTCGCCGCGGTGCACGGCGGTTTCATCTCGTTCGCGGACAACAAGCTGTCGCTGCTGGCGGAGATCGCCGAGCTGGCGGACGAGATCGACGTCCAGCGCGCGGAGCAGGAGCTGGCCCGCGCGAAGGCCGAGGACGACACCGAGGCCGAGCGCCGCGCGGATGTCCGTCTGCGGGCGGCGACGGCGGGACGCTGACACCAGCGCGGTGAGATGACGTCACTCAGCCGCGGCCGGCACCGGAGCGATCCGGAGCCGGTCGCGGCTGAGGCAGATCTGGATGATTTTTCCGTTCCGTTACCTAGGAGACGAGGAGGTCGGTGTCGATGGTCCTCGCTCTGACTGTGTGCGGAATCGTCGTGGCGCTCGTGGTGGTGGGGCTCTTCGTCTTCGGTCTGCGCCGGCGTCTGATCCAGCGCTCCGGCGGAACCTTCGACTGCAGCCTGCGCTGGGACGTCCCCGAGGCGGCCGACTCCGGCGGCAAGGGCTGGGCCTACGGGGTGGCCCGCTACAACGGTGACCGGGTCGAGTGGTTCCGCGTCTTCTCCTACGCCCCCCGCCCGCGCCGCCTCCTGGAGCGCTCCGCGATCGAGGTGGTCGGCCGCCGCGTCCCGGAGGGCGAGGAGGAGCTGGCCCTGCTGTCCGACGCGGTGATCCTCGCCTGTCTGCACCGGGGCACGCGTCTGGAGCTCGCCATGAGCGAAGACGCGCTGACCGGTTTCCTCGCGTGGCTGGAGGCAGCCCCGCCCGGACAGCGGGTGAACGTCGCGTAGAGCGACGTTCAGGGACCCGCTGGGTGGGGGCGCCCCCGGCAGCGGAGCTGCTGGGGGAGGGTGAACGTCGCGCAGCCGCGTTCACCCTCCCCCAGGACGAGGCCCGGGGGAGGGTGAACGCGGCGGATGGCCGGAAGCGTCTACTTCAGGCCGCTGTCGATGGCGCTCACCAGCTCGCCGTCGGCGGTGTCACCGCTGAACTCCCAGAAGAAGGCGCCGCCCAGGCCCTGGCTCTTGGCCCAGGCCATCTTGCTCTTGACGGTGGCCGGGGTGTCGTAGGACCACCAGTTGGTGCCGCAGTGGGCGTACGCCGTGCCCGCGATGGTGCCGGTGGCCGGGCAGGAGTTCTTCAGGACCTTGTAGTCCTCGATGCCCTGCTCGTAGGTGCCGGTCGCCGGGCCGGTGGCGGTGCCGCCGGGCGCCGACTGCGTGACGCCGGTCCAGCCGCGGCCGTAGAAGCCGATGCCGAGCAGCAGCTTGCTCGCCGGCACGCCCTTCGCCTTGAACTTCGCGATCGCCTCGGCGGAGGTGAAGCCCTGCTGCGGGATGCCGTCGTACGAGGTCAGCGGCGAGTGCGGAGCGGTGGGGCCGTTCTTCGCCCAGGCGCCGAAGAAGTCGTACGTCATCACGTTGTACCAGTCGATGTACTTCGCGGCCTCGCCGTAGTCGGCGGCGTCGATCTTGCCGCCGTCGGTGGCGTCGGCGGTGGTGGCCGCGGTGACCAGGTCGTCGCCGAACTCGGCGCGCATGGCCTTCATCATGGAGCTGAAGGCGTTCTTGGCGCTGGTGGTGTCACAGCTCAGACCGCAGGCGTTCGGGTACTCCCAGTCCAGGTCGATGCCGTCGAAGACGTCGGCCCAGCGCGGGTCCTCGACCAGGTCGTGGCAGGACTTGGCGAAGGCCGCCGGGTTCTTCACCGCGTCCGGGAAGCCGCCGGACCAGGTCCAGCCGCCGAACGACCAGATGACCTTGATGTGCGGGTACTTCGCCTTCAGCTTGCGCAGCTGGTTGAAGTTGCCGCGCAGCGGCTGGTCCCAGGTGTCGGCGACGCCGTCGACGGACTGCTCGGCGGTGTACGCCTTGTCGTAGTCGGCGTAGGCGTCGCCGATGGTGCACTTGCCGCCCTGGACGTTGCCGAAGGCGTAGTTGATGTGCGTGATCTTCTCGGCGGAGCCGGAGGTGACCAGGTTCTTCACGTGGTAGTTGCGCCCGTAGACGCCCCAGTTGGCGAAGTAGCCGAGGTTGACCTTCTCGCCGCCGCCCGGGTTGCCGCCGTCGCCGCCGCCGGTGGTGGTGACCTTGACCGCGCCGCTCACCGGACCGGTCTGGTCGGCGGTGTCACGGGCCTGGACGGTGTAGGAGTAGTCGGTGCCCTTGGTGAGGCCGGTGTCGGTGTACGACGTGCCCGTCACCGTCGCGACCTTGGCGCCGTCGCGCAGGACGTCGTAGTTCTTGACGCCCTTGTCGTCGGTGGCCGCCTTCCAGGTCAGCTTCACCGAGGTGTCGGTGACGTCCGAGGCGGTGGGGGTGCCGGGGGCGGAGGGGGCCGCGTCACCGGGCACCTCCGGACCGCCGTCGCAGTTGCCGCCGTTGAGCTTGCAGCCGGACGGGTCGCCGGAGCCGCTGCCGTTGAAGCCGAAGGAGACCGACGCCCCGGGGGCGAGGGTGCCGTTCCAGCCGAGGTTCTTGGCGGTCCAGTGGTCACCGGAGTTGGTGACCGTGGCGTCCCAGGCGGAGGTGACCTTGGTGCCGGAGGGGAAGTCCCACTCGATGGTCCAGGAGTTGATGGTCGTGGTGCCGGTGTTCTTCACCGTCCACTTGCCCTCGAAGCCGGAGCCCCAGTCCTGGGTCTTGGTGTAGGTGGCGGTCGCCGTGGTCGCCGCCTGGGCGGGACTCGCGAGGGCGACGAGGCCGGAGAGGGGGAGCAGCAGGGTTGCCAGCCCTGCCGCGGCTTTGTGTCTGAAGCGCACGGTGCGCCTCCTCTTGTGTTTGCGCCACGGGGCGCAACGGGGATGTTGTCGCGGGCATGACTGAGCCATCACGCCCGCAGTGCCGCGAGAATAGAAAGGTCTGGACCACGGGTCAATAGGTCTGGACCACTGTCCCGCTGTTCCCGCTAGATCCCCAACTCCTGAGCCAGCACCGCGGCTTGCACCCGGCTGCGCAGCTCCAGCTTGCCCAGCAGGCGGCTGACGTGCGTCTTCACCGTGGCCTCCGCCATGTCGAGGCGGTCCGCGATGTCGGCGTTGGACAGACCGTCGCCGAGGCAGGACAGCACCTCGCGCTCGCGCCGGGTGAGGGAGTCCAGCACCGCCGGATCGGCCGTCGCCGGGCGGGCGGGCCGCGCGGCGAACTCGGCGATCAGCCGCCGGGTGACGGCCGGGGCGACGATCCCCTCGCCGCCCGCCACCGTGCGCACGGCGGCGATCAGGTCCTTCGCCTCCGTGTTCTTCAGCAGGAACCCGGAGGCCCCCGCCCTGAGCGCCCCGAAGACGTACTCGTCGAGGTCGAAGGTGGTCAGCACGAGCACGTCGGCCAGCCGTTCGGCGACCACCTGACGGGTCGCCGACACCCCGTCCAGACGCGGCATCTGCACGTCCATCAGCACCAGGTCGGGGCGCAGTTCACGGGCGAGCGCCACCGCCTGCTCGCCGTCCGCCGCCTCACCGACCACCTCGATGTCGGGCGCGCTGCGCAGGATCAGGACCAGTCCGGCGCGGACGGCGGACTGGTCCTCGGCGACCAGGACGCGGATCATCGGGTCTCTCCTCGGGTGGTGTCGGAGACGGGGAGGGAGGCGCGGACGACCCAGAGCTTGCCGTCCGCGGGGTCCGGGGCGTTCTCGGGGCCCGCGCCGAAGGTGCCGTGCAGCAGGGCGACCCGCTCCCGCATCCCGACCAGGCCGGCCCCGGAGCCCGGGGCGCGCGGGGCGTCCCGGTCGCCGTAGGGGCTGCTCACGCGGAGCTCGAGGGTGCCGCCCCGGCCGCGCAGCCACACCGTGACCTTCCCCCGCGCGGCGTGCTTCAGCGCGTTCGTCAAGGACTCCTGCACGATCCTGTACGCGGCGAGCTCGACCGGCGCCGGGACGGAGTCGTACGCGGCGTCGAGGGCGACGTCCAGGCCGTTGGCGCGGGCCCCCTCGACCAGGGCGCCGAGGCCCTCGAGGGTCGGGGTCGCCGCCGGCTCCCGGTCGTCGGCGCCGTCCCGCAGGATGCCGATCAGACGGCGCATCTCGGACAGCCCCTGGACGCTGTTCTCCCGGATCACGGTGAGCGCCTCCTTGGAGGTCCCGGGGTCGTCGAGGGAGAGCGCGGCCGTGGAGTGGATGGCGATCGCCGAGAGGTGGTTGGCGACCATGTCGTGCAACTCCCGTGCCATCCGGGCGCGTTCGGCGGTCACCGCCTGGGTGCGGTCCATCTCCGCGAGCAGCGCGGTCTGTTCGGCCCGCAGCCGGGCGGCCTCGGCGGCGTCGCGGTGGTTGCGCACGATGAGGCCGGTCGACGCGGGCGCGAACGAGACGATGCCGACGGCGACACCGATCAGCAGCGCCTCGGGCACCCGCCACACGGCGTACGGCACCAGCGTCGCGGCGATGGTGAGCAGGCCGGTGACCCACGGGATGCGGCGGGCGGAGGCGGGCGTGCCGTACAGGACGGCGGCGTACATCAGGTCGGTGTACATCACGACCGTGGCGATGCTGCCCCGGGTGACGGTGTCCGCGATCAGCGCCAGGGTCCCGAGGAGCAGCGCGGTGCGCGGTGCGGAGCGGCGCAGCAGTTCGCAGCCGGCGATCACGGCGAGCGGGACGAGGAGCGGCCAGCGGCCGTCGAAGAGCACGATCGGCTCGTCGGCCGGCCGGGTGCCCAGCCCGATGCCCCACAGCAGCAGCCCGCCGCCGAGTCCGGCGAGCGCGGCCCACACGTCGAAGCGGTGGGGGCGGGACAGTCGTACGGCCATGGCACCATCCAACACGGTGCGCGCACCCGGCGCCTGATCCCCGGGAACGGTCCTGGACTGCATCTTTCGATGTACTGCGGGTTCACCGGCGGCGACGACGAAACGGGCCGGTCCGCACGGGAGCCTGAAAGGGTGACCGAGAGGAGCGAACCGTGATCGTCGCCTTGATCGCCGCCTGTGAGATCGGCTTCTGGGTGCTGCTGGCCGCCGGACTGGCCTGCCGCTACCTGCTGAGGATGCCGCGCGCCGGCCTGGCGCTGCTGCTGTGCGAGCCGCTGCTGGAGGTCGTCCTGCTGGTCGCCACCGCGCTGGACCTGAAGAACGGTGCCGAGCCGAACTGGACGCACGGCCTGGCCGCGCTCTACATCGGCTACACCGTGGGCCACGGCCACCGCACGGTGAAGTGGCTCGACGGCCACGCCGCCCACCGCTTCGACGGCCGCCCGCTGCCACGGCCCCCGCGGTACGGCTACGCCAGGGCCCGCCACGAGGCCAAGGTCTGGCTGGGCACGCTGCTGGGCGCCGCCGTGGCGACGGCCCTGCTCCAGCTGGCCATCTGGTACGTCGACGACCCGGGTCGCGTCACGTCCCTGGAGAGCTGGCGCCACACGGCCTGGCGAGCGGCGGGCATCCACGGCCTGATCACTCTGGCGTACTGGATCTGGCCGAAGAAGGCCCCGGCGGGCGCGCCGGAGACCGAGCCGAACGCCGGAAAGGAGCGTGTCGGCCGATGACCCGGGCGTCCGGGAACCTCCTCGCGGGGACCGCCGCACTGGTGACGGGTCCGGGACTGTGGCTGTTCGCCGGGGAGTGGACCTGCCGGTGATCGACCCGGCCAGGGCGGGCGTGGTGATGACCTGCGTCGGCGGCGCGGAGATCCTGCTGGGCCTGTACCGGGCCGCGCGGACCTCGGCCGGGCCCCGGTAGGGCGGGCCCCGGGCTCAGCGCTCCCCGCCCGGCACCCACAGCACGTCGCCGGTCTCCTTGTTCGCGATGCGGGCCAGGATGAACAGCAGGTCGGACAGGCGGTTGAGGTAGGTCGCGGTGAGGGGGTTCATGGTCTCGCCGTGCACCTCCAGCGCGGCCCAGGTGGAGCGTTCGGCCCGCCGCACCACGGTGCAGGCCTGGTGCAGCAGGGCCGCGCCCGGCGTACCGCCCGGCAGGATGAAGGAGCGGAGCTTCTCCAGCCGCTCGTTGAAGCGGTCGCAGTCCGCCTCCAGCCGGTCGACGTAGAACTGCTCGACCCGCAGCGGCGGGTACTCCGGGGCCTCGACCACCGGCGTCGAGAGGTCCGCGCCCACGTCGAACAGGTCGTTCTGGACGCGCGTGAGGACCCCGACGACCTCCTCCTCCAGACCGCCCAGCGCGATCGCCGTGCCGATCACCGCGTTCGCCTCGTTGGCGTCGGCGTAGGCGGAGATCCGCAGGTCGGTCTTGGGGACCCGGCTCATGTCCCCCAGGTTGGTGGTGCCCCGGTCGCCGGTCCGGGTGTAGATGCGCGTCAGATTGACCATGCGGCCAGCCTAGTTACGCCCCGGCCGTCCGGAACACTCGTGTGCCCACCGTCACGGCGAGCACCGCGAGACCGACGGCGACCAGCGCGCCGTACAGCACGTGGGCCGTCGCGTACGAACCGACGTAGGCGTCCCGCACCGCGTCCACCAGGTGGCGGAACGGCATCAGGTGCGACAGCACGTCCAGCCAGGCCGGGCCCAGGGTCATCGGGAGCATCAGACCGGACAGGAGCATGGACGGCACCGTCAGCGCGTTGACCGTCGGACCGAACTCCTGCGGTGTGCGGACCCTCATCGCCAGCGCGTACGACAGCGAGGCCAGCGCGACCGTGAGCAGGGCGACGAAGCCGAAGCCGATCAGGACGCCCGGCAGGGGAGCGCGCAGGCCCATCGCCACGGCGGCCAGCACCAGCAGGACGGCCTGGAGGACGAACACGGTCGCCTCGCGCAGGACGCGGCCCAGCAGCAGGGCGAGCCGGCTGACGGGAGTCACGCGCATGCGTTCGACGATGCCCTGGTCCTTCTCCAGGATGATCATGAAGCCCGCGAACGAGGCGCCGAAGAGGGCGAGCTGGAGCAGCAGGCCGGGCACCAGCACCTGCCAGGAGTCGCCGCGCCCGCCGAGTGGCAGACCGGTGAGCAGCGGGCCGAAGAACAGCAGGTACAGCAGGGGCGTCAGCACGCCGAAGAGCAGTGCGAAGCGGGACCTGAGGGACTGGCGCATGTAGCGGCCGTAGATGAGGGCGGTGTCGTGGAGCAGCATGAGGCGTCGGTGTCCTATACGGCTACGGGGGCGGCGTCGGCCGGTGCGGGGCCCCGGCCCGTGATGGCGAGGAAGGTGTCCTGGAGCGAGGCGTCGAGCGAGCCGCCGTACGCCAGCTTCAGGGCGCCCGGCGTGCCCTCGGCGGCGACCACGCCCCGGTCGACGACGACCAGGCGGTCGGCGAGCGCGTCGGCCTCGTCGAGGTAGTGGGTGGTGAGGAACACGGTCGTGCCGTGCTCGTCGCGCAGTCGGCGCACCAGGTCCCACAGATCGGCACGGCTGCCGGGGTCGAGACCGGTGGTCGGCTCGTCCAGGAACAGCACCCCCGGACGGTGGGTGAGCGCCATCGCGATGTCCAGGCGGCGCCGCTGCCCGCCGGAGAGCGCGGCGCACCTGCGGTCGAGCAGCCCGGTCAGGTCCAGCTCGCGGGCCAGTTCCTCGGCCCGCTCGGCCGCACGCGCCCTGGTCAGCCGGTAGAGCCGCCCCTGGGTGACCAGTTCCTCCCGCACGGTGATCTGCGGGTCCACTCCGCCGGACTGCGCCACGTAGCCGCAGGCCCGCCGCACCCCGGCCGGATCGGCCGCCAGGTCGTGCCCGGCGACGGTGGCCGTGCCGCCGGTGGGGGCGAGCAGGGTGGTCAGCATCCGCAGGGTGGTCGTCTTGCCGGCGCCGTTGGGACCGAGGAAGCCGAGGATCTCGCCCTCGCGGACGGCGAGGTCGATCCCGCGCACCGCCTCCACCGGGCCGCGCCTGCTCCGGAAGGTACGGGCCAGACCGGCCGTACTGATGATGGTCATGAGCACAGAAAAACAGAGACGCTGAAGTTTTGCAACGTACCCAATTTTTCAGTTTCCCCAGCGATCGTCGGGCGCGCCTACGATGAGGGCATGGCAGAGGGGCTCAGGGAGCGGAAGAAGCGTGAGACCAGGCAGCGGATCTCGGACGTCGCCACCGGACTCTTCCTGGAGCGCGGCTTCACGACCGTGACGATGGCGGAGGTGGCGGAGGCCGCCGACGTGTCCGTGAACACGGTCTACAACTACTTCCCCGCCAAGGAGGACCTCTTCTTCGACCGCTCCGAGGACGTCGTCGACCGGCTCTCCCGCTGGGTGCGGGGCCGGGACGCGGGGGAGTCGGCCGCCCGCGCCGTGCTGCGCGAACTGCGCGCCGAGATCGAGGCGGTCTCGCCCCGGATCGGCCTGATGGAGGGGTACGACCGCTTCATGCGCGTCATCCACGAGTCGCCGCAGTTGCGCTCCCGGCTGTGGAGCCTGCAGCAGGAGATCCAGGACCACCTGGAGGCGACGCTCCGCGAGGAGACGGGCGCCGCCCCCGACGACCCGCTGCCGGGCCTGGTCGCCGGCCAGATCTGCTGGATGCACGGCACGGTGTTCGTCACGATCGGCCGGGAGATGGTGAAGGGCCGCGCACCGGCCGAGGTGTCCCGCGAGGTGCTCGGACTCGTCGACGACATCGAGGAGTTGCTGAGCGACGGGGTGCTCGACTACGCGGTGCGCGGCTGAACCGGGCCGCCGGTCCGTCCGGCACGGCCTGTCGGCCGGGTGCTACGCCCGAGGGGGCGTGTGCAGGACGAGGAAGAGGCCCTGTGCGCGGGTTCCGCCGGGCAGGTCCCACGCGCCGGCCACGTGACCCGACGCCCCGGGCTCGGGGAGCGGCGAGCCGTCCGGAGCGGGCCGCAGGGTGCGCAGGACCCGCAGGACCGTGCCGTCCGGTGCGGACAGCTCGGTGTGCTCCTCGGTGTCGTCGACCGCGGTGAAGCGCGCCGGGACCGGGTCCTCACCCGCGTAGGCCCGGGTGACCTCCCGGTCGGGGGTGTCGGTGAGGCTCTGGGCCTGCGCCTGGGCCCGGCCCTCGATCAGCGCCGCCAACTCGGCGACGAGCACCGGGTCGTGGCAGCCGTCGTAGACCCAGCGCCGCCCGAGGACGCCGTGCTCGGCGGTGCCGACGAGGGCGTGCTCCGCACCGCCGAGCGGAGCGCCCCGGTAGGTGAGCGGCACCAGATAGGCGGCCGGCTCGGCGCCGGAGGCGTCGGTGACCACCATGAACTCGATGCCGACCTCCCCCTCCGGGTCGTCGAGCCGGAAACCGCCGGCCCTGGCCAACCGCGGGTCCCCCGCGCCGCCGTGGTACCAGGGGCGTGAGGGCAGCCAGGAGGCCAGCAGTTCCAGCTTGGTCGGCTTGAGGGTGGTGCGGTGGATCACGGCCATGCCGAGGTTCTCCTCCGTTGAGCGGACACCGGCCCTCCCACCCTCGCACCCGCCGCGGGCACGGCGATCACTTCGCGCCGGACCCGTCGTACGGGACGTGACAGGGGTCTCACTCCGTGAGACGTGAAACGCGTTACTAAGTCAGTCACAGGGACCCTGACGCCCGCTAGTGTCCGCTCCTGGAGAACAACGACAGCGCGTATCAGGGGAGTCGCACAGTGGCACGCAAGCTCGCCGTCATCGGGGCCGGCCTCATGGGGTCCGGTATCGCCCAGGTCTCCGCCCAGGCGGGCTGGGAGGTCGTCCTGCGCGACGTCACCGACGAGGCGCTCACGCGGGGCACCGACGGGATCAAGGCGTCGTACGACAAGTTCGTGAGCAAGGGCAGGCTGGAGGCGCACGACGCCGACGCCGCCCTCGCCCGGATCACCGCGACCACCGACCTGGACGCCTGCGCGGACGCGGACATCGTGGTCGAGGCCGTGTTCGAGAAGCTCGAGGTGAAGCACGAGATCTTCCGCACCCTCGACAAGATCGTGCGCGAGGACACCGTGCTCGCCTCCAACACCTCCGCCATCCCGATCACCAAGATCGCGGCCGTGACGGAGCACCCGGAGCGGGTCGTCGGCACCCACTTCTTCTCGCCGGTGCCCATGATGCAGCTGTGCGAACTGGTCCGCGGCTACAAGACCAGCGACGAAACCCTCGCCAGGGCGCGGGAGTTCGCCGAGTCGGTCGGCAAGACCTGCATCGTCGTCAACCGCGACGTCGCCGGCTTCGTGACCACCCGCCTCATCTGCGCCCTCGTCGTCGAGGCGGCGAAGCTGTACGAGTCGGGTGTGGCGAGCGCCGAGGACATCGACCTGGCGTGCAAGCTGGGCTTCGGCCACGCCATGGGCCCGCTGGCCACCGCCGACCTCACCGGCGTGGACATCCTGCTGCACGCCACGAGCAACATCTACACCGAGTCGCAGGACGAGAAGTTCGCCGCCCCGGAGCTGATGCGCCGGATGGTTGACGCCGGTGACATCGGCCGCAAGAGCGGGCAGGGCTTCTACGAGCACTGATCTCGCGCATTCGCCCCGGCGTGCATCACACGCCGGGGTGAATTCGGTATCGGTTCGCTTACAACGAGCAACCTCCGACCCCTTCCCGCAGTCAGAGGTTGCATCACCGGCATCAGCAACGCGGAGCACGAGACGCACGCACGGGGAGCGCATATGCACATCAGGGGCGACCACGCCGAGCTGGTCGTCGGGGGCCGCCTCGACGTCCGCAGCGCGGCGGACGCCCGTACGGTCCTGCACTCGGCCGTCGACGACGGAGCCGGCGACCTGGTGCTGGACCTGTCCGAACTGGACTCCTGGGACGCCACCGGACTCGGCGTGATCATGGGGGCCCACCGGCGGGCCGGACGCTGCGGCCGGCGGCTGGTGCTGCGCGGCGTACCGCCGCAGATGCAGCGCCTGCTGGTGGCCACCCGGCTGCACCGGATCCTGGCGATCGAGGGAGGCATCGGGGTGGACACGCTGCCCCGCGTGTGAGGGCCGTACGGGTGGGAAACCGGACGACCGGCACCACCCGGACCGGCCTCGGCGCACCGTGCGACGCACGCACAATCCTCACGAGACCGTGACGTCTCGGACGGCGCGGTACCCCGGACTGTCGTGGATACTGAGCGAAGGTTTAGGGTGCGGCTGCCCGCTGCCTCGCAACCCTCGAGCGGGCCCGGACCAGAAGCGACAGCGCGGTGTGCGGCAAGGCCGGGAGGGGCTCTGGGAACTGTCGGACCCGCGGCAGGCGGGAGTCCGGCGACAGGACCCAGGCACACGACGCTTTTGGGGGGCTAGGACCTATGGACCCGAACAGCCGGGGACCCGAGGAGTACGGCCATGACGGTGACGGCCACGGGCCGCGCCAGCGCCCTCCCCGGGAATCCCTCACTTCCGACTTCGGACAGCACGCACCGGCGCTCGCCCGCACGGTGCAGCTCGTCTCCGGCGACTTCCTGCTCACCGTCAACCCCGTCGACGGCAGCGAGATCGAGCCCTGCCCGCCCGCCGAACGGCCCGCCCGCCCGGCCAAGCTGGACGAGGCCGGGCGAGCCGAGGTCGAGCGGGCCGCCAGGCCGACCGCCCCGCCCGGACCGGCGCAGCCCGTGCTGCCGCTGCTGGCCCGTCAGGACGAGCGCGAGAAGCTGGTCCGGCTGCTCGCCCGCGGCCGCTCCGTGCGCCTCACCGGCCCCGCCGGCTCCGGCCGCACCCGGCTCCTCGACGTCGTCGCCGAGGACTGCGCGGACCTCGCCCCCGACGGCGTCGTCCGGCTGAACGGCCACCGCCGCTCGGCCGACGACCTGCTGTACGACCTGTTCTACGCCGTCCACAACGCCCCGCTGCACCGCCCGGACCGGGACGAACTGGTCGACTGCGTCCGCGAGATCGGCGCCGTCGTCGTCCTCGACGACCTCGAGTTCGGCGGTGCCGCCCTCGACGAGCTGCTGGACGCCACGCCCGAGTGCGCCTTCCTGTTCGGCGCCACCCCGGACGTGTCCGCCCCGTCCGCCGACTCCGGCGTCGAGGAGGTCGCCCTCGACGGGCTCGACCGCGCGGCCGGCCTCGAGCTGCTGGAGCACGCCGTCGGCCGCCGCCTCACCGAGGACGAGCGGAACTGGGCCGGCGACCTCTGGTTCGAGTCCGAGGGCCTGCCGCTGCGCTTCGTCCAGGCCGGCGCCCTGCTGCGGCAGCGCGACCGGCTGCGGGCCGGCACCAGCGCCGTCGACGAGTTCGGGGTCTTCGAGGACGTCCGGCCCGACGCACCGCCGTACGACGCCGTCGACGGCGACGAGGTGCCGCTGCCCGCGCTCGGCGAGGCCGCCGCCCCCGCCCCGCTGCTCGCCTCCCGGCTCAGCGCCTCCGCCCGCGCCACCCTGCGGTTCGCCGTCGCGCTCGGCGGCGAGGTGCCCCACCAGGCGCATCTGCCCGCCCTGGTCGGCGACACCCACGCCGACGCCGCGCTCGGCGAGCTGGCCGCCTGCGGGCTGGTCTGTCCGGTCGGCTCCCGCTACCGGCTCGCCGCCGGGGTGCAGGCCCAGCTGGAGGCCGCCGGTTACGCCGACGAGGCCGAGGCCCAGACCCGTGCCGCCGCCCAGCACTACGCCTGGTGGGCCGGGCACCCCTCGGTGACCCCGGAACGGGTGTGCGCCGAGGCCGACGCGGTGCTCACCGTGCTCGCCGCGCTGTCGCCGCTCACCACGGCCACCACCGAGGGCGAGCCGAGCACGGCCGTGCAGCTCGCCCGCGCCGCCGCCCCCGCGTTCGCCGCGGGCCTGCACTGGAGCGCCTGGGAGAAGGCGCTGCGGTCCGGCGCGGAGGCCGCCCGGCTCGCCGGGGACGTGCCGGAGCAGGCCTACTTCCACCACGAGCTCGGCATCCTCGCCCTGTGCGCCGGACAGCTCGACCGGTCGCGCGCCGAACTGGAGGCGTCCATCGGCCTGCGCGGCGCCCTCGCCGACAAGCGCGGCACCGTCGCCGGCCGCCGTGCGCTGGCCCTGGTCGCCGACCGCTCCGGAACCCCGCTGGCGCTCGCGCCGACCGCGGGGGAGGAGGTGCCCGAGGCCCACGTCGAGGAGTCGGCCCCGCCGCCCCGCGGGGTGCCGACGGCCTTCCCGGACCTCCAGCCGCCCGCCGACACCCCCCTGGTCATCCACCGCACCGCGTCCACGTCCACGCCCACGTCCGCGCCGCGGGGCAAGGCGGGCGGCGGCCTGAAGAGCCTGGCCCGGCGCAACCTCGTGGCGGCCGGCGCGGGCGCGCTGCTCGTCGCCGTGCTGGGCACCGTGGTCACCCTCGGCGCCACGTCGGACAACGACGCCGGCAGCCCGTCGGAGAACGTCGGCGTCAACCCGTCCGCGAGCCAGGGCGTCGACGACGGCAGCCTGGGCGCCGACCCGGCGGCCGGGGGGGACGGCGACACCGGGAAGGCCACCAGCCGGCCGACCGACCCGGGCCCGGACGGCACCCTGGGCACCTCCGACGACCCGACGTCGACGGCCACCGGGTCGGGCGGGCCGTCGGACGACGAGAGCGGCACGACGAAGCCGGACGACTCCTCGAAACCGCCGGCGAGTTCCCCGAGTTCCAAGCCGACGAAGACGAGCAAGCCGTCCACCTCCGTGTCTCCCGATCCGACCGACCCGGACCCGGACCCGGATCCGGACCCGGACCCGACCGGGACCGACCCGGACCCGGAGCCGACCGGGACCGACCCCGGGACCACCGACCCCGGGACCCCGCCGCCGTCCACCAGCGACTCCGCGAGCGGCACCGCCTCGTCCTCCCCCGTGGAGACGAGCACCTCGGCGAGCGCCCCGCAGAGCTCCGGCGCGGGCACGCCCGGTTCGCCCAGCGGCTCGGAGACGGTGATCTGACGGTCAGGCGCACGGAAAGGGCCGGGTTCCCGCGGGAACCCGGCCCTTCCTGCCGTCGCGGCGCCGCTCAGAACAGCCGCAGCTTGTCGTCCTCGATGCCCCGCAGCGCGTCGTAGTCGAGGACCTGGCAGCCGATGCCCCGGTCCGTGGCGAGCACGCGGGCCTGCGGCTTGATCTCCTGGGCGGCGAAGATGCCGCGTACCGGGGCGAGATGGGGGTCGCGGTTCAGCAGCTCCAGGTAGCGCGTGAGCTGTTCCACGCCGTCGATCTCGCCGCGCCGCTTGATCTCCACCGCCACGGTCCGCCCCTCGGCGTCCCGGCACAGGATGTCGACGGGACCGATGGCGGTCATGTACTCGCGGCGGATGAGGGTGTAGCCCTCGCCGAGGGTCTCGATGCGGTCGGCGAGCAGCTCCTGGAGGTGCGCTTCCACGCCGTCCTTGATCAGGCCGGGATCGACGCCCAGTTCGTGCGAGGAGTCGTGGAGGATCTCCTCCATCGTGATGATGAGTTTCTCGCCCGCCTTGTTGACGACGGTCCAGACGCCCTCTTCCTCGCCGGTGCCCTCCTTCAGCGTGCAGGGCGGCGACATCCAGTTCAGGGGCTTGTAGGCCCGGTCGTCGGCGTGGACCGAGACGCTGCCGTCCGCCTTGACCAGGATCAGACGGGGTGCCGGGGGCAGGTGCGCGGTGAGCCGCCCGGCGTAGTCCACGGAGCAGCGGGCAATGACGAGACGCATGGTCGGCAACGCTACTCGACCGGCCCGCCTCGACGCGATTCGCCCTCGTGACGGCCTCGTGGGCCCCATGAGGTGCGTCCTGTATCTCCTGGAAAACGCGTGTTCGGTGGTGGCCGATTACCTGCCCACAGGAAGTTCCGCATCCGGGCATTCTCCTGGTGCCGTCACGGTCCGTTGCTTACGGTATTGAACGGGAGGTCGCGAGATGTGTACGCAGCGTGTCCGATATCGCGAACTCCCTTATCTGTCAGGCAACCCCTGCTCGTCGGGGGTGCGAGAGGAGAACCCATGTCGCTCGACGTCTCACCGGCCCTACTCGAACAGGCCGAGCGAGGCGAGGTCGACGAAGCTGACTTCGTCGACTGCGTCCGGACCTCCCTGCCCTATGCGTGGGAGACGATCAGCTCCCTGGTGGCCCAGCTGAAGGTGGACGGCGGACCCTTCGCCGACAACCAGACGCCCCCGCCGGACGAGCAGGCACGCGGTCAGCTGCTGCGTGCACTAGCGAGTGACGCGATACGCGGCGCGCTGCAACGGCACTTCGGTGTTCGGCTGGCCTTCCAGAACTGCCACCGGGTGGCCGTGTTCCCGCTTGACTCCTCGGTCGACGAGACGCTGGCCCGCTTCACCTCGGTCCGCAACCAGCTGCTGAACCAGTCGCCGGAACTGCGCGACTGCTGACGCGCCCCGTCGTTCGCTTGCCGCTCCGTACGCGGGAGGTGCGGTTCGTACAGGGGCGGCAAGCCTCTCGTGGGGCCCGGCTCGCTCAGTCGAGTCGGGGCAGCACCTCGGCCCCGAGGCGCCGTACGTTCTCCTCGGTCGCCGCCAGGTCGCCGGAACCCTCGACGAGCAGGGCGAAACGGGAGATCCCGGTCCGCTCGCTGGTCGCGGCGAGCCGGTCGGCGCACAGCCGCGGGGGACCCACCGGGTGCAGTCCGCAGAGCAGTTCGGTGTACGCGAGCGGATCGCGCATCCGCCGTGCCCGGCCGTCCACCGTGACGTGCGCCTCGAGTCCCTGGCGCAGCCAGCCCGGCATCGCCTTGGTCAGCGTCTCCACCGCGTCCGTGCGCCGGTCCGCGACCTGGCAGACGCCGGCCGAGACGTGTGCGGCACGGTGGATCTCCCGGGCCGGCCGTCCGCACGCGCGCGCGTGCTGCCGCCACAGGGCGACCATCTCGGCCTTCTCCTCGTCCCCGATGTGCATGCCGAGCAGCATCGGCAGCCCGCGTTCGGCGGCCAGCCGCACGCTGGCCGGGGAGGTGCAGGCGACCACGACCTCGGGACCCTCGGTCTCGGTGAGGGACTCCGACGGGCGCGGCACGACCGGGACTTCGCGGAAGCGGAAGCGCTCGCCGACGGCCCCGACGGACGGTTCGCGCAGCCAGCGCACCAGCAGGTCGAGGGACTCCGGGAACCCCTTCTCGTACGCCTCCAGGCCGGACCCGAACACCTCCAGGTCGACCCACGGCCCGCCGCGCCCGACCCCCAGCGAGAACCGGCCGCCGCTGGTCACGTGCAGCAGCGCGGCCTGTTCACCGAGCGTCACGGGGTGGGTGGTGGACAGCACGCTCACCGCCGTGCCGACCCGCAGGCGGCGGGTGCGGCCGAGCAGTAACGCGGCCAGGGTGACGGCCGACGGGCAGGTGCCGTACGGCACGAAGTGGTGCTCGGCCAGCCAGACCGTGTCGAGCCCCGCCTCCTCGGCCACCTCGGCCGAGCGGACCGCGCGGTGCAGCGCCTCCCCCTCGCCCTGCCCGGGGAACTGGGCGGCCAACACGAAACTTCCAACGCGCATTGCTTTCCTGCTTCCTTGGCCCCGACGCGGAGCTCCCCCGCAGGGCATAACCGTCTGACACGTGCCGAGGACACGGCCGGGCGGGGCGCTTTGCGGATTGTCTGCAGAATGAGCCGCTCGGAAGGGCGCCGTGGTGCCGGGGAGGGAGCTTGTGGCGGTTGACGGTGTACGCGTACCCCTGAGCGTGCCGCGTAGGCTGGACGCGGCCCCTGCATCCTGTACAGCCCCGTGAGGTGTTCCGTGTCCCCGCGTCGCAACCGACCCAAGGGAGAGGGTTCGTCCGGCCGCAGCGCCGAGGACGACCGTTCCGGCCGCTACGGCGGCTGGCAGTCCACGGAGAGCTGGCAGGACGAGGAGTGGAGCGTACGGCACGTGGCGGGCGCCAGCGCCCAGGGCAAGGCCTACCGCTGCCCCGGTTGCGACCAGTTGATCCCGGACGGGGTGCCGCACGTGGTGGCCTGGCCGGAGCACTCGGGCGTCGACGAGCGCCGGCACTGGCACAAGGCGTGCTGGAACGCCAAGGACCGCCGCACCACGCGGGTGCAGCGGTCCCGTAACGCGCCGAGGTTCTGAGCCGCGGCTCCGTACGTCCCTACACGTCCCGCCTCTCCAGCAGGGCGAAGGCGCCGCCCAGCGCCACGGCCGTGACACCGAGCATGATCCACAGCGGGTCCCAGCCGGACGGGCCGGACTCGCTCAGGGAGTTGGCGTAGAAGATGCTCATCTGGTTCGGGATGGAGTACTCGAACAGCGCCTGCTGGACGTCCCGCAGCGAGGACGAGAACATGAACAGCGCGATCACCAGCGGGGCGAGCACGGCACCGATCATGATGGTGATGGCGCCCGCCGAGTGCCGGATGATCGAGCCGACGGCCAGCGAGAGCGTGCCGAGCAGGGCGAGGTAGAGCGAGACGCCGACCGTGCCCTTCAGCCACTCCTCGCCCGAGGGATCCCCCGCGCCGCTGTTGCCCTCCAGCATCGCCACGTGCACGAAGGCGATGAGCGTGGTGGAGACCAGGGTCACCACGAAGGCGACGAGGAAGAACACCACGGCCTTCGCCGTGAGGACCCGCGCGCGCGAGGGACAGGCGACCGTCGTGGTGCGGATCATGCCGGTGCCGTACTCCGAGGCTGTGGTCAGCACGCCCAGCGTCATGACGCACATGCTGCCCAGCAGCAGTCCGAAGAAGCCCAGGCCCAGCGGGCTCTCCCCGCCCAGGTCGGCGTCCTGGCCGGCCACGACCAGGCCGGTCAGCAGGCCGATGCCGACCACGAGCAGCACGAACACGCCCAGCGTCCACATCGTGGAGCGCACCGACTTGATCTTCGTCCACTCGGAGGCGATCGCGTGCCCGAGGTGCGTGCGCACCACCGGGATCGGCGAGGTGTAGCCGGGGTAGGGGGAAGCGGGCGCCGCCTGCCATTCGGGTGCGGCGGCCTGCGGCATCGGGGGCTGGGGCGTGCTCATCGGGCGTCCTCGGGCTTGGTCACGTCGGAGGCGGTGGGGACGGTCGGGGCAACGGAGGGCGGGGCGGCCGGGGCCTGCGGAGCCTGTGGGACGGCCGGGGCCTGCGGGGTGGCCGGAGCTTGGGGTGCTTGCGGGGCGGTCGGGGCCTGGGGCGCCTGGCCCTGCGGGGCCGCCTGGGCGTACGGGTTCGCCGCGGGGGCGCCCGGGGCGGTGCCGGGGGCGCCCGGAGCGCCGTAGGGGCCCGCCGGGGCCTGCGGCGCCGCGAAGGGCTGCCCGCCCTGCTGGGGCGGCGGCGGGGCGTACCAGCCGGGCTGGCCCTGACCCGGCACCGGCATCGGCGGCTGCGCGCCGGGCGGCAGCGGCTGCTGGAGCCCGGCCTTCTGGTCGGCGGTCGAGCGGTAGTCGACGGCGCCCTGCGTCATCCGCATGTACGCCTCCTCCAGCGAGGCCTGGTGCGGCGACAGCTCCCACAGCCGCACGTCGGCGTCGTGGGCGATGTCGCTGATGCGCGGCAGCGGCAGTCCCGTCACCCGCAGCGCGCCGTCCTGCTCGGGCAGGACGTGGCCGCCGGCCTCGGTGATCGCGGCGGACAGCTTCTCGCGCTGCTGCGGCTCGGTGTCGGGCGTGCGCACGCGCGCGAAGTCGGCGGAGTTGGCGGAGATGAAGTCCTTCACGCTCATGTCGGCGAGCAGCTGTCCGCGCCCGATGACGATGAGGTGGTCGGCGGTGAGCGCCATCTCGCTCATCAGGTGGGAGGAGACGAACACCGTGCGGCCCTCGGCGGCCAGTGCCTTCATCAGGTTGCGCACCCAGAGGATGCCCTCGGGGTCGAGGCCGTTGACGGGCTCGTCGAACAGCAGCACCTGCGGGTCGCCGAGCAGCGCGGCGGCGATGCCGAGCCGCTGGCCCATGCCCAGCGAGAAGCCCTTCGAGCGCCGGCCGGCCACGTCGTGCAGGCCGACCACGCCCAGCACCTCGTCCACGCGCCGGGCCGGGATGCCGGACAGCTGGGCCAGGGACAGCAGGTGGTTGCGGGCGGACCGGCCGCCGTGCACCGCCTTGGCGTCCAGCAGCGCGCCGACCTGGCGGGGGGCGTTGGGCAGCTTGCGGTACGGGTAGCCGCCGATCGTGACGTGGCCCGCGGTGGGGTTGTCCAGGCCGAGGATCATCCGCATCGTCGTCGACTTGCCGGATCCGTTGGGGCCCAGGAAACCGGTGACGGCGCCGGGCCGCACCTGGAAGGACAAGTTGTGCACAGCGGTCTTGTCGCCGTAGCGCTTGGTCAGGCCGACTGCCTCGATCATGCTCCGCACCCATCGAAAGGTTCAGGACAGCGGGGCACACGCCCCCGTAAGGGTTAGGAGGATATCCAGGCGCTGACGGTTCCGCTCAAGGCGAGGCAAAAACCGGTCCCGGCCGGTCGCCCGGCCGCTCCCTAGGCGTCGCGCCGCTTCAGCAGCGCGTAGCCGCCGACGAGCGCGGCGACCACCCACAGCGCCATGATCCCGAGGCCGCCCCAGGGCCCGTACGGGGTGTCGTCGTCGACCGGCGGGACCACCTGCATGATCCTGCTGCCGGCCTGGTCGGGCAGGAAGCGGCCCACCTCCTCCGTCGCGTCGACGTAGCCCAGGACGCTGGAGATCAGGAAGAAGAACGGCACCAGGATGCCCAGCGACAGCATCGGCGAGCGCAGCATCGTGGCGACGCCCATCGAGAACACCGCGATCAGGGTCATGTAGAGGCCGCCGCCGATGACCGCGCGCAGCACCCCGTCGTCCCCGAGGGACGCCCGGTGCTCACCGAGCATCGCCTGGCCCAGGAAGAACGCGGCGAAGCTGGTGGCCAGGGAGACCACGAGCGCGAGCACGGTGGCGACCGCGATCTTGCCGAACAGGAACGTGCCGCGCTGCGGGACCGCCGCCAGCGAGGTGCGGATCATCCCGGTGCTGTACTCGTTCGACACCACCAGCACCCCGAACACGACCATCGCGAGCTGACCGAGGCTCATCCCGGCGAAGCTGATGAACGTCGGGTCGAAGGAGAGCCGGTCCCGCGCGCCCATCCCGTCGAACTCGCTCCTCGACAGCGCGGAGATCAGCATGCCGAGCGCGATGGTGACGACCACCGCCAGGGAGAGCGTCCACACCGTGGACGCCACCGACCGGATCTTGGTCCACTCGGACCGGACGACCTGCGCAGCCGCCATGCTCATCCCCTCTTCCAGCCGTCGCCCCACTGCTGCCGGGGCACGGGCGCGTCGGCGTGCGCGTGGTACTCCACCGACTCCGCGGTCAACTGCATGAACGCCTCCTCCAGGGAGGCCTGCTGCGGGCTCAGCTCGTGCAGCACCAGCTGGTTCCGGGCCGCCAGCTCCCCGATGTGCTCGGCCTTGGAACCGTCCACCTCCAGCGCCCCGTTCCCGCTCTCCACGGCGGTGATCCCGGCCCGGTGCAGCACGTCCAGCAGCCGTTCCCGCTGCGGGCTGCGGATGCGGACGTACGAGCGGGAGTTGCGCTCGATGAAGTCGGCCATGGAGGTGTCGGCGAGCAGCCGGCCCTGGCCGATGACGACGAGGTGGTCGGCGGTGAGCGCCATCTCGCTCATCAGGTGGGAGGAGACGAAGACGGTGCGGCCCTGGGCGGCGAGCGTCTTCATCAGGGTGCGGATCCAGTGGATGCCCTCGGGGTCGAGGCCGTTGACCGGCTCGTCGAACATCAGGATCCGCGGGTCGCCGAGCAGCGCGGCGGCGATGCCGAGCCGCTGGCCCATGCCCAGCGAGAAGCCCTTGGCCTTCTTCCGCGCGACCGCCGTCAGCCCGACGGTGTCCAGCACCTCGTGCACCCGCCGCCGGGGGATGCCGTTGCTCTGGGCGAGGCACAGCAGGTGGTGGTAGGCGCTGCGGCCGGGGTGCACGCCCTTCGCCTCCAGCAGGGCGCCGATGCACGTCAGCGGGTCCTTGAGCCGGTCGTAGTGCGTGCCGTCGATCCGCACGTCCCCGGCGGTCGGGCGGTCCAGGCCCAGGATCATCCGCATGGTGGTCGACTTGCCCGCGCCGTTGGGGCCGAGGAAGCCCGTGACGATGCCCGGCCTGACCGTGAAGGTCAGGTCGTTGACCGCCACCTTCTCGCCGTACCGCTTGGTCAGCCCCTCGAGCTCGATCATGCGGCCACGCTAGAACGGGACAAAGCCCTCTGCCACCCCAGTGGCAGAGGGCTTCGCCGGTGTCCGTACGCCGTACGGCCGGACGTTACCGGGACTGCTGGGCCGGCACCCCGCGGGAGATCGGCTCGTCCTCGGTGGTGGGCGAGCCGGTCGCGGCCACCGCGGCGCCGGTGAGCGTGGCGAGCATCTCGCGGACGTTCGTCAGCTGGGCGTTGATGGAGTCGCGGCGGTTGGTCAGCGCCGCGAGCTCGCGCTCCGATTCCGAACGGATCCGGTCGGCCTTGGCGTTGGCGTCGGCCACGATGTCCTCGGCCTGGCGCTGCGCGGTCTCCACCGTCTGGCGGGCGCGGCGCTCGGCGTCGGTGCGCAGCTTCTCGGCCTCCAGGCGCAGCTGCTCCGCGCGGTGCTCGATCTCGGCGAGGCGCTTCTCGGCCTTGGCCTGACGGGACGCCAGGTCACGCTCGGACTGCTCGCGGCGCTTGGCGAGGTTGGTCTCGAAGTCGGCGGCGGCCTGCGCGGCCTTGGCGCGGGTCTCCTCGAAGAGGGCGTCCGCCTCCTCCCGCTTGGACTGCGCGTCCTTCTGCGCCTCGGACCGCAGCTGGGCGGCTTCGCCCTGAGCCTTCTCGACGATCCGTACGCCCTCGTCCTCGGCCTTCGCCTTGCGCTCGGCGGCGTACGCCTCGGCGTCGTTGCGCACCTGCTGGGCGGCCGACTCGGCGAGCTCGCGGTGCTGCTCCGCCGCGCGCCGGGCCTCCTCGCGCAGGTCCTTCGCCTCTTCCTCGGCGAGCCGCAGGATCTTCTCGACCCGGGCGCCGAGGCCGGCGTACGACGGCTCGGCGTCGTTGACCTGGGCCTGGGCGTTCTGCGTCTCGAGGTGGAGCTCCTCGATGCGCTTTTCCAGAGCGGTGATGCGGGCGAGAGCGCTGTCACGGTCGGAGACGAGCTTGGAGATACGTTCGTCCACCTGAGCGCGGTCGTACCCACGCCGCACAAGCTCGAAGCCGTAGGGGGAAGTGTCGCTCATGGGGTTCCTGTCGAAAGAGACCGGTGAGGTGATAGGTGGAATCCTAGGGGCCGAAGCGGTGTGTCATCGAGCGGATGCACGTTTGATACGGAGAATGACACCCCTTTTGAGTGGCTGATCGCCGGAGGGCTTGCCAAAGCCTTGGTCAAAGCCCTCCGGCGACGGGGGATTCCGTCCGGTTTGTCAGCTATCCGATGACTTGCCACCCGAACGGACGGCGCCCGCGGCGGCCCCCGCCTTGGCCCCGTTGTCCTTGCTCCCCGAGGGCGCCTCGAACGACTCGAGCGCCTCCAGGACGTCCTGGACCCGGGAGATCTCGGCCTGGATGTCCTCCCGGCGCCGCACCAGGACCTCCAGCTCCCGCTTGCCCTCCTCGACCGTGCGCCGCGCCTCGCGGACCGCCTCGGCCTTCAGCTCCTCGGCCTCCTTGACGAGCGTGGCCTTCTTCTGCTCCGCCTCCTTCAGCAGGCCCTCGGCCTTCTTCACGGCGGCGATGCGCACCTTGCCCGCCTCGGAGTTGGCCTCGGAGACGATCTCCTTCGCCTTCGCCTCGGCCTTGGCGAGCTGCTCCTCGGCGGCCTTGATGAGCGCGTCGCAGCGGTCGCCCGTGGACTTCATCGTCTCGGCCGCCTCCCGGCGGGCCCGCTCGTGCAGCTCCTCGATCTCGCTCGTGACGCGATCGCGCAGCTCCTCCGCGCGCTCCCGGATCTGCGTCGCGTCCCGGCGCGCGCCGACCAGCAGCTCGTCCGCGTCCGTGCGGGCCTTCTCCACGCGCGCGTTGCCCTCGACGGTCGCCTCGGAGACGATCCGCTCGGCCTCGCTGCGGGCCGCGCCGACCATCGTGTCCGCCTGCGCCTCGGCGTCCGCGGTCGTCTTCTGCGCCTGCTGCTGCGCCTCGGCGAGCAGCTTGTCCGCCTCGGCGGTGGTCTCCGTGATGAGCGTGTCGACCTGCTCGGCGGCCTCGGAACGCCGCTTGTTGGCCTCCTTGCGGGCCTCGTCCAGCGTCCGCTCGGCCTCCTCGCGCGCGGCCGACACCAGCCGCTCGGCCTCCGCCTCCGCGTCGGTCCGGACGCGCTCGGCCTCGCCGCGGATCCGCTCCGCGTGCTGCTGCGCCGACCCCACCGCCTCGGCGGCCTCGGCCCGCAGCCGCTCCGCGTCGCCCGTGGCGTCCGCGATCAGCTTCTCCGCCTTGGCGACCGACTCCGACCGCACCCGTTCGGCCTCGGCGACCGTCTCCGTGCGCAGCCGGTCGGTGTCCGTGATCGTCTCGGCGGTGAGCCGCTCGGCCTCGCCGCGCGCCTCGGTGATGAGGGCGTCCGCCTGCGCCGCCGCGTCCGAACGGATCCGGTTGGCGTCCTCGCGGGCGTCCGCCCGGGTGCGCGCCGCGCTCTGCTCGGCCTCGGCGATGGTGTCCGACGCCTCCGTGCGCACCCGCTGGGCGTGCTCGGCGACCTCCGTACGGATCCGCTCGGCCTCCGTGATCGCCTCGGACACCGTGCGCTCGGCCAGCGACTTGGCGGCCTCCGTCTCCTCCTGCGCCTCGCGCCGCAGCCGGCCCGCGTCCTCGGACGCCCGCTCCCGCTCCGCGTAGGCGTCGGCGCGGACCCGGTCCGCCTCCTCCTCGGCCTCGCGGCGGGTGCGCTCCGCCGCGTGCTCGGCGGCGCTGCGCAGCCCGGCGATCTCCTCCTGGGCCTGCTCGTGCAGCCCCGCGACGGAGTCCCGCACCTGCGCCGCGTGCTGCTCGGCGGCCGACACCATCTCGGTGGCGCGCCGGTCGGCCTCCTCGACCAGGCGCACGGCCTCCGCCTGCGCCTCCTCCACGCGCGTGCGCGCCGAGGCCAGCAGCTCCTCGCTCTGCTCGCGGGCCCGCTCGCGCTCCTGGTCGGCCTCCTGCCGCGCCGCGCCGAGGAGTTCCTCGGCCTCGCGGCGGCGCCGGGCGGCCTCCTCCTGCGCGGCGGCCAGCGCCTGGGACGCCTCCGCGCCCAGCCGCTCGGCGGCGGCCTGCGCCTCGGCCCGCACCCGGTCGGCGCTGTCCTGCGCCTCCGACTTCAGCCGCTCCGCCTCCGCCGCGGCCTCCGAACGCAGCCGTACGGCGACGGCCTCGCCCTCCGCGCGGGACGCGGACGCGTCGGCGGCGGCCTCGGTGCGCAGCCGCTCCGCCTCCGCCTCCGCCTGCTGCTGGAGCGCACGGATCCGCTCGGTGGCCTCGGTGCGCAGCCGCTCGCTCTCCTCGGACGCCTCCCGGCGGATCCGGGCGGCCTCCTCACGGGCGTCGCTCAGCGCCTGCTCGGCGGCGGCGAGCCGCTCCTCGGCCTCCGTGTGCAGCCGCGTCAGTTCCTCGGCGGCCTCCGCGCGCCGGGCCTCGACGGCCCGCTCGGTCTCCTCGCGCAGTTCGCGCGCGGCCCGTTCGGCGTCCTCCCTGAGCGACTCGGCCTGCTCGACGACCTCCGCGCGGTGCCGCTCGGCCTCCTTGCGGGTGCGCTCCAGCGTCTCCTCGGCCTGCCGGCGCAGCGTGGTGGCGCGCTCGATGGCCTCGGTGCGGACCTTCTCGCTGTCCGCCTGCGCGGTGGAGCGCAGCTCGTCCGCGTCCGCCTTGGCCTTGGCGAGCAGCTCCTCGGCGGTCTTCGCCGCCTCCTCGATCTGCGCCACGGCCTCCTTGCGGGCCTCCGCGCGGATCTTCTCGCCCTCGGCGACCGCGTCGGCGCGCAGCTGCTCGGCCTCGCCGCGCAGCCGGCGGGCCTCCTCCTGCAGCTCGACCGTCTTGGCGCGGTACTCCTTGGTGTCGTCCTTCGCCGCGCCCTTGAGCTGCTCGGCGATGTCGTGCGCCTCGGCCCGCAGCCGGTCCGCCTCGGCCTCGGCCTCCTTGCGGATCCGCTCGGCCTCCTCGGCGGCGGCCCGGGTGGTCCTCTTGGCGTCCTCCGACGCCTTGTTGAGCACGTCCTCGGCGGTCCGGGCCGCCTTGGACAGCTGGGTGGCCGACTCCTCGGCGGTGACCGCGCGGGCCTTCTCGGCGGCCTCGGCGACGATCTTCTCGGCCTCCGCGCGGGCGTCCGCGACCAGCTGCTCGGCCTCGGACTTGGTCTGCTCGGCCTCCTTCGTGGCCTCCTCGACCAACCGGGCCACCTGCTCCTTGGCGGTGCGCGTCCGGGTCTCGTTCGCGGACTCGGCGGAGGCGAGCGCCTTGGACGCGGCCTCCTTCGCCTCGGCGAGCACCTTCTCCGCCTCGGCGCGCGCCTCGCGCAGCGCGGTCTCGGCCTCCGACATCCGCTGCTCGGCGGCCCTGCTGAGCTCCTGCGCCTGACGGCGCGCGGCCTCCGACTCGCTGGCGGTCGACGTCCGCAGCTGCTCGGCGTGGTCGGTGGCCTCCTGCGCCTGCGTGGAGGCGGCGTTCAGCAGCCGCTCCGCGTCCGCGCGGGCCCGGCGCAGGAGCTGCTCGGCCTCCGCGCGGGCCGCCTCGGCCTCGTTCTGCAGCCGCTGGCGCGCCTCGGCGGTCAGCCGCTCCGCCTCCGCACGCGCGGCGGCCATGGCCTGCTCGGCCTCCGCGCGGGACTCCTCGAGGAGCCGGCGGGCCTGCTGCTCGGTGCGGGCGCGCAACTGCTCCGCCCACGCCACGTTCTCGTTGACGTGCGACTCGACGGTCTGCCGGCGCTCCGCCAGTTCCTGGTCGAGCTGCTGGCGCCGGGTCACCGCCTCCTGGTGCAGCTCCGCCTGGAGCCGGGCCGCCTGCTCCGCGTGCTCCTGCAGGATCCGCTGGGTCTGCGCCCGCGCCTGGCTCAGCTCCCGCTCGGCGTCCGCCCGCAACTGGTCGGCCTGCAGCTGCGCGTTGCGCAGCAACTGCTCGGCCTGGTAGCCGATGTCCCCGCCGTCGTAGGCGGGCCGGGACATGATGGTGCGGCGCGCCTCGTGCAGCTTGGCGCGCAGCACCTCGACCTGGTAGCCGAGGTCCTCGGCGTGCTGGATCGCCTTTTCCCGCTCGGTCTTCAGCCGCTTCATCTCGGCTTCGAACCGAGAGAGGTGGTCGACGTCAGCCGCCGGCTCTCGCTCCTGGCTCTCGTAGCCCCGCACTGCGCGGTCCCATCCGTCCCCTGGTCACAAGTCTGGCCGAGCTCCGTCCGTCCGACGAACGGGGCTCACCGGGGAATGGTGTCAGATCGACGGCGGAGCATGGGCTGCTGCCCCGGCGCTCGCCCCCCGAAACCCGGACCCCGGTCGGTCCCGCCGCCGTCGACGGCAGGACCCGGTCACCCTGGATCGAGCGGCGACCGCACCCAACCCTACCGGCCCATATGTACGTGGGTCAGTGCTCAGGTGACTCAACAGGCGCCGAAGTGACCAGTTCCGTCAGTACACCGTGGCAGTCCTTGGGGTGCAGGAAGGTGATGCGTGACCCCATGGAGCCGCGCCGGGGCTCTTCGTACAGAACGCGTACGCCCTTGTCCTTGATGTCGGCGGCGTCGGCGTCGACGTCCGCCGTACCGAAGGCGATGTGGTGGACGCCCTCGCCGTTCTTGGCCAGCCACTTGGCGACGGTGGAGTCCTCCCGGATCGGCTCCAGCAGCTGGAGGTAGGAGGCGCCGCCGTCGGACGTCCCGTTGATCCTGAGCATGGCCTCGCGCACGCCCTGCTCCTCGTTGACCTCGGAGTGGAACACCTCGAAGCCGTAGGTGGCCCGGTAGAACTCGACGGTCTTGTCGAGGTCGAAGCAGGCGATCCCGATGTGGTCGATTCGCGTCAGCATGGATTCAGTGCAGCGCTCCCGGGGCGGTTACGCAACGTGCGCGCGATCACACCGAAAGGCCGATGACGCGATCCGCCGGGCGTCAGTACATTCGAAGTAAACCCTCGTTCACTCCTCGGCTGTGCAGGCCGGTAAGGGGATCGCAGCTCATGTCTTCTGCATCTTCCGCAACGAACGGCACGACGTCCGTCATCGTCGCGGGCGCCCGCACCCCGATGGGGCGGCTGCTCGGTTCGCTGAAGTCCTTCTCCGGAGCCGACCTCGGCGGCTTCGCGATCAAGGCCGCCCTCGACCGTGCGGGGATCGGCGGCGACCAGGTCCAGTACGTGATCATGGGCCAGGTGCTCCAGGCCGGGGCGGGGCAGATCCCGGCGCGCCAGGCCGCCGTGAAGGCCGGCATCCCCATGAGCGTCCCGGCGCTGACCGTCAACAAGGTGTGCCTCTCCGGCCTCGACGCCATCGCGCTGGCCGACCAGCTGATCCGGGCCGGCGAGTTCGACGTGGTCGTCGCCGGCGGCCAGGAGTCCATGACCAACGCCCCGCACCTGCTGCCGAAGTCCCGCGAGGGCTTCAAGTACGGCGCGGTCCAGATGCTCGACGCCATGGCGTACGACGGTCTGACCGACTCCTTCGAGGGCATCGCCATGGGCGAGTCCACCGAGAAGCACAACACGCGCCTGGGCATCGGCCGCGCCGAGCAGGACGAGATCGCCGCCCTGTCCCACCAGCGGGCCGCCGCCGCCCAGAAGAACGGCGTCTTCGACGCCGAGATCACCCCGGTCGAGATCCCGCAGCGCAAGGGCGACCCGGTCCTGTTCAGCAAGGACGAGGGCATCCGCGGCGACACCACCGCCGAGTCGCTGGGCAAGCTGCGCCCGGCCTTCGCCAAGGACGGCACCATCACGGCCGGCTCCTCCTCGCAGATCTCGGACGGTGCGGCGGCCGTGGTCGTGATGAGCAAGGCCAAGGCGCAGGAGCTGGGCCTCGACTGGATCGCCGAGATCGGCGCCCACGGCAACGTGGCCGGTCCCGACAACTCCCTGCAGTCGCAGCCGTCCAACGCGATCCTGCACGCCCTGAAGAAGGAGGGCCTGGAGGTCTCCGACCTCGACCTCATCGAGATCAACGAGGCCTTCGCCGCGGTGGCCGTGCAGTCAATGAAGGATCTCGGTGTTTCCACCGAAAAGGTGAACGTCAATGGCGGTGCCATCGCCCTGGGTCACCCGATCGGCATGTCCGGCGCACGGCTCGTGCTGCACCTGGCGCTGGAGCTGAAGCGGCGCGGCGGCGGGGTCGGCGCGGCGGCGCTGTGCGGCGGCGGCGGCCAGGGTGACGCGCTGATCGTGCGGGTGCCCAAGGCCTGAGCCGGGTTCTTCGCAGGTGTGCAGTGTGCAGGGTCTTCTCTCGTGAACGGAGCTGTGATGCAGGACGTCTCCACCCTGGTGGCCCAGGCCAGGGAGGGCAGGCCGCGGGCCGTGGCCCGGCTGATCTCCCTGGTGGAGGGGGCGTCCCCGCAGTTGAGGGAGGTCATGGCGGCCCTGGCGCCGCTCACCGGCAACGCGTACGTGGTCGGCCTGACCGGCTCGCCGGGCGTCGGCAAGTCGACGTCCACCTCGGCGCTGGTGACCGCGTACCGCAAACAGGGCAAGCGGGTCGGCGTCCTGGCCGTCGACCCGTCCTCCCCGTTCTCCGGCGGCGCCCTGCTCGGCGACCGCGTCCGGATGTCGGAGCACGCCTCCGACCCCGGCGTCTACATCCGCTCCATGGCCACCCGCGGCCATCTGGGCGGCCTCGCCTGGGCCGCGCCGCAGGCCATCCGCGTGCTGGACGCGGCGGGCTGCGACGTGATCCTGGTCGAGACGGTCGGCGTCGGCCAGTCGGAGGTGGAGATCGCCTCCCAGGCCGACACCTCCGTCGTCCTGCTGGCCCCCGGCATGGGCGACGGCATCCAGGCCGCCAAGGCCGGGATCCTGGAGATCGGTGACGTCTACGTCGTCAACAAGGCCGACCGCGACGGCGCCGACGCCACCGCCCGCGAGCTGAACCACATGCTCGGCCTCGGCGAGTCCCGCGCCCCCGGCGACTGGCGCCCGCCGATCGTCAAGACGGTCGCCGCGCGCCAGGAGGGCGTCGACGAGGTCGTCGAGGCGCTGGAGAAGCACCGCGCCTGGATGGAGGAGCGCGGCGTCCTGGCGCAGCGCCGGCTGGCCCGCGCCTCCCGCGAGGTCGAGACGATCGCCGTCACCGCCCTGCGCGAACGCATCGGAGACCTCCACGGCGACCGCCGCCTGGGCGCGTTGGCGGAACGGATCATCGCCGGCGAGCTGGACCCGTACCGCGCGGCGGACGAACTGGTGGCGGGGCTGACGCAGGGCTGACCGACCGGCGCCGGTGGGACGTCCCAGCCGGTCCGGGGGCACCCCCTGCCCGCAGAGCTCGGGGGGTTCGAGGACGAGGCCGTTCGGGCCGGACCGGATGGGGGTCCCCCCGCTCGAGCGAAGCCGAGAGTGGGGGAGGGAAGGGGCGGCGGGGGCGAGAGCCTCCCGCGCCCGCCCCCGCTCACCCGCACGGTCAGTCGTCGTCCCCGTCGTCACCGGAGTCGTCACGGTCCGCCGTGACCTTTCCGCTGGCCGGGTCGACGCGCCAGTCCCGCTCGTCCCCGCCGGAGGTCCGGGTCTCGGCCTCCCAGCCCTGGTCCCCGTCGTCGTCCAGGTCGACGGAGACCACCGTGCCCTCGGCGGCCGCCGCCTTCGCGGCCTCCTCGGCCGTCACCGACGCCCCCTTCAGCGCGGCCCGCACCTCGTCGGCGTCGTCCTCGTCGTCCTCGTGGGCGCCCAGGACCTTGCCGGTGGCCGGGTCGACGCGCACGCTGTGCCAGGTGTCGCCGCCGGCGAGGACGTCGACCTCCCAGGCCGCCTCGCCGCCGTCGTCCCCGTCGTCCAGCTCCGCGGAGACGGCCGTGCCCGGCGTGTGCTTCAGGGCGGCGGCGACGGCGTCGGCGGCGGTCACGTCCGAGGGGACCGCCTGCGCGTCGTCGTCGCGGTCACGCGCTCCGTCGTCGTCGCGGTCGTCGTCACGGGCGTCGTCGTCGCGCCCGTCGTCCGCCGCCCGGGTGTCCGTCGCCCGCGTCGTCGGCGCGTCGTCCCCCGAGACCGCGAGGGCCGTCGCCGTACCGCCCCCGACGAGGGCCGCGGCCGTGACGACGGCGATCACGATGTTGCGCTTCATGTGGATTCCTCCCGAGTCACTTCGTCTGCGACGTCCTCAATCTCGCCGACCGACGCTGAGGGGAACCTGAAACCGCCTGAAGGGATCTTCAGGTTCGCTTTGCGACCCTTTACGGCATGCGCCTGTTGATCGTGGAGGACGAGAAGCGGCTCGCCCTGTCGCTCGCCAAGGGCCTGACCGCCGAGGGCTACGCCGTGGACGTCGTCCACGACGGCCGGGAGGGCCTGCACCGGGCCACGGAGGGGACGTACGACCTCCTGGTCCTCGACATCATGCTGCCCGGCCTGAACGGCTACCGGGTCTGCGCCGCCCTGCGCGCCGCCGGGCACGACGTGCCGATCCTGATGCTCACCGCCAAGGACGGCGAGTACGACGAGGCCGAGGGCCTGGACACGGGCGCCGACGACTACCTCACCAAGCCGTTCTCGTACGTCGTCCTCGTCGCCCGGATCAAGGCGCTGCTGCGCCGCCGCCAGGGCGCCGGGGCCTCCCCGGTGCACGTGCACGGCGACCTCAAGGTGGACACCGCCGCCCGCCGGGTCTTCCTGGACGGGGACGAGGTGGCGCTGACCGCCAAGGAGTTCTCCGTCCTGGAGCAGCTGGTGCTGCGGGCCGGCGAGGTGGTCTCCAAGACGGAGATCCTGGAGCACGTCTGGGACTTCGCCTACGAGGGCGACCCGAACATCGTCGAGGTCTACGTCAGCGCCCTGCGCCGCAAGCTGCGCGCCGGGCTGATCCGGACCGTGCGCGGCGCCGGGTACCGGCTGGAGACGGCGCCGTGAGCCGGCTGTTCGGCTCGGTCCGGTCGCGGGCGACGCTCGGCGCGACCCTGGTGGTCGCCGTGGCCCTCATCACGGCGGGGATCGCCGTGGTGCTGTCGCTGCGCTCCAACCTGACCGCCGAGGCGGGCACCCGGGCGGAGCGCTCCGCCCGGGCGGTCGCCTCCGAGCTGGCCGCCGGGACGGCGTACGGTGACCTCTCGGGGCTGGACGGCGACGACGGGCCGGTGCAGGTCCTCGACGAGGACGGCGGGCTGGTCGCCGCCAGCGAGGACCTGGAGCGGATCAGCGGCACGGCGACCGCCGAGGTGGCGCCGCGCCCGTCCGCCCCGGGCGGTGAGGACGACGACTCGGACGGCTCCGGCGACGGTGACTCCGACGACTCGGACGGCTCCGGCGAGGACCTCGAGCCCGGTGAGATCGCCCGCGAGACCACCTTCGGCAGCGGCTCCGCGACGATCGACGGCGACGCCGAGGACTACCGGTTCGCGGCCGTCGACGTGGAGACCCGCGACCGGGGCCGCCTCACCGTCTACGCGGGAGCCCCGCTCTCCGCCGAGCACAGCGCGGTGGACACCGCGCAGACCGCGATGCTCCTCGGCCTCCCGCTGCTGCTGGGCGTGGTCGCCGGCGTGACCTGGACGGTCACCGGACGGGCCCTGCGGCCGGTGGCGGGCATCCGCCGGGAGATGGCCGCGATCACCGCCTCCGAGGACCTCGCCCGCCGGGTCCCGGAACCCGCCACGCACGACGAGATCGCCCGTCTCGCCCGCACCACCAACGAGACGCTCGCCGCGCTGGAGGCGTCCGTGGAGCGGCAGCGGCGGTTCGTCGCCGACGCCTCGCACGAGCTGCGCAGCCCGATCGCCTCCCTGCGCACCCAGCTGGAGGTGGCCGCCGCCCACCCCGAACTGCTCGACCTGGACGGCGCCGTCGAGGACACCGTGCGGCTCCAGCGCCTCGCCGCCGACCTGCTGCTGCTCGCCCGGCTGGACGCGGGGGAGCGGCCCGCCGACGCCCGCGTCGACCTGGCCGCGCTGGCCCGGGAGGAGGCCGCGGGCCGGACGGGCGTGACGGTGGACGCGGAACCGGCGGAGGTGACCGGGTCGCGGGGGCAGCTGGGGCGGGCGCTCGCCAACCTGCTGGACAACGCCGGGCGGCACGCCCGCGAGAGGGTCACGGTGACCGTCCGGCGGGAGGGAGCCCGGGCGGTGCTCGGCGTGGCCGACGACGGCGAGGGGGTGCCCGAGGCCGACCGGGAGCGGATCTTCGAACGGTTCGTCCGGCTGGACGCCGCCCGCAGCCGCGACGACGGCGGCGCCGGGCTGGGCCTCGCCATCGCGCGGGACGTCGCCGTACGGCACGGCGGGACGCTCACGGCCGGGTCGGCGCCGACGGGCGGAGCCCTGTTCGAGCTCCGCCTGCCGCTCGCCGGGGAGGGGTGACGCCCGGGGCGGGGCGTCAGGTCCCCGGGGCGTCAGGGGCGTCCCCGCTGCCCGCGCAGGTGCTCCGCGATGGGTTTGAGGGCCTTGTCGAGTTCGGTGAGGGCTTCGGGGGAGAGCAGGTCGATGAAGTGCCGGCGCACGGACGCCACGTGGTGCGGCGCGACCTTCTGCATGGTCTCCATGCCGTGCTCGGTGAGGACCGCGTAGAGCCCGCGGCGGTCGGACTCGCAGTTCTCCCGCCGGACCAGGTCCGCGTTCTCCATCCGGGTGATCTGGTGCGAGAGGCGGCTCTTGGACTGCAGGGTGGCGGAGGCGAGGTCGCTCATCCGCATCCGCCGGTCCTCCGACTCGGAGAGGTTCACCAGGATCTCGTAGTCGTTCATTGTCAGGCCGAACGGCTGCAGATCTTTCTCGAGCTGGTAGGTCAACAGCTTGTTGACCTCCAGGTGGGTGCGCCAGGCGCACTGCTCCGCATTGGTCAGCCAGCGGGTGGCCGTCTCGGTCTCCATGAATGAAGTCTACCTAAGAAGTTGAAAGGCGAACTAATAAGGCTTCCGTGTGACGCGACGCGCAGGCGTTCGACGTCACGCTCCGCAGACTACCGCTCACAGCCCGAAACGACGCTGGAGGTCGCCCAGCTGTCCGGGAAGGCGCGGTGTTCCGGACGGCTGCCCGTGCCCGCCGGACGCCCCGCCCCCGGGCACCCCCGGCTGCTGCGGAGTGACCCCCGTGGCCTGCTCCGCCATCAGCGTCTCGGACGACTGGAGCAGCACCGTGCCGGCCCCCACGAACTCGAACTGGTGCTCCTCGCCGGAGGCCCCGCCGAGGCCCGTCAGCGCACGCAGACCGCCCATCACGCCGGTCATGTAGCCGTGGTCGTAGTGATGGCACGGGGAGGGGCAGTCCGCCCATCCGACCAGCGCCTGAGGGTCCACCCGGATCGGCGGCTCCATGAACACCACCGGACCGTTGGACGCGGCCACGAACTTTCCGGTTCCGATCAGGGTCAGGAAGCCCGGAACGATCGACTGCTTCAGCGACAGAGTTGGCTGAAAAGCGAGAAGGTTGCCCGAGCGAATGGTCAGGTTGCCGTCGTCCAGGTCGTACGAATTCACGTCGAAGGCCCGGTCGGCGAGGAGCATCTTGCCCGAGCCCTCCGCCACGACCCAGTCGCTCGCGTGCAGAGGCGAATGGAACGAGGTTCGGACAAGTCGGTCGAGCCGACCCTTCCCGATGCCGTTGAACTCGATCGAGCCGTAGTAGGCGATCATCTTCCCCTTCTGCATGAACCACTGGGTGCCCTTGAGCTCCACGCAGAAGGTGTAGTGGTCGACGTTGTCGTCGGACGGCAGCGTCGCCGGGTCGAAGACCGTGGGACCGGCGCCCGGGGTTCCGTAGGTGCTCACAGCTTCTCCTCCGACGCCTGGACGTACACCGCACCGCTGCCGCTCAGCTCCAGCTGGAACGCCTCGCCGGAGCCGCGGCCCACCATGTCCCGCCAGCCGAGGGCCGTGGACAGCTTGTTGCGGACGTCGCCGTGGTGGGCGACGTAGGCCTGCGGGTCGACGTGCACCGGCCGCTGCGGGGTGATCGGGATCTCGATCACCCCGCCGTGCGCCATCACGGCGACGGAGCCGTGCCCCCTGAGCGTGGTCGTGAACAGCCCCTGCCCGGAGACCTGCCCCCGGACCATGCCCATCACCCCGCCCTGCGAGCCCAGGAACACCGTGCCCTGCTCCAGCGTGCCCTCGAAGGCCAGCAGCCGGTCCGCCTCGACGTACAGGGTGTCCCCGGTGAGGTTGATCACCTGCACGTGGTGGCCGCCGTGCCCGAACAGGACCGTGCCGCTGCCCTCGACGGTCATCAGGGGCGTGTCCTCGTTCGCCATGCGCCGGCCGATCATCGACATCAGCCCGCCCGGGCCGCCCGCCGTGTTCGGGGTGAAGCTCACCTCCCCCCGGTACGCGAGCATCGCGCCGCGCTGGCTGAACAGCCGCTGCCCCGGCACCACGGTCGCCTCGATCATCTTCGCGTTGATCTCCCGGAAGGCCATGTCAGACGTCCCCCGTGATCGTGTTCCGCTCACTGGGCTGCACGTAGACCAGCCCGTCGCCCTCGAACCGGATCTGGAAGGCCTCGCCGCCGCCCTCGCCGAGCAGGGTGCGGAAGGTCGCGCCGGACTGGAACGACTGCCGCAGGTTCCCCTGGTGGGCCACGTAGGCGCCGGGGTCCACCGTCAGCGGGTACTGCGGGCTGACCCTGAGCACCACCGCGGGGCCGTCCGACAGGAGCGCCGCCTGGCCGTGCCCCTCGACGGTGGTCGTGAACAGCCCGTTGCCCTGCGCGGCGCCGCGCACCCCGGTGAAGCCGGTGCCGGTGCGCAGCCCGCCGTCGGTCGCCAGCAGGTTGCTCGACTCCACGTAGAGCTTGTCCCCCTGGAGCCCGACGAGATTGATCTCGGACGCGCGGTCCGCGAACCAGCAGGTCCCGTGCCCCTTCACCTCCATCACCGTCATCTGCTCGCCCGTCAGCCGCCGGGTCACCATCCCCCGCAGGCCCTCACCGCCACCGCTGAGCTTCTTGAAGGCCATGTCACCGTCGTACGCGACCATGGAGCCGTTCTTCGCCTTCACGGCATCCCCGGTCATGTCGACGGCGAGCACCTTGCTGCTCTGAAGTCGGAACATCGCCACGCTTGCGACGGTAGCCGCCCCTCCGCCCCGCCGACAGGTACCCCGGGGGGAACCGGACCCCGATCGGCCCCCTACGGGCTACGGTCCGCCGACGGCCCGGGGCCCCTCGGCCGGCCGCGGAAGCGGTTTGCCACAATGGGCGGGCGCTTGTGCGTGCGTTCACAAACCGTCCGACCCGTCGACGCCGACGTCTCTCCCACCGAAGGTGATCCGTGGACATCAAGACCGCCACCGCCCTCCGCCGCCTCCGCCTGGTCTCGGGCCCCGAGGCGATCTCGTTCCTCCTCCTGCTCGTCTGCTCGGTCCTGAAGCGGACCACGGACTTCAACGCCGTCCCGGTGATGGGCGCGGTCCACGGCTTCCTCTTCGTCGTGTACGTGCTCTTCTGGGCCGACGCCTGGAACCGTGCCAAGTGGCCGCTGAAGACCGCCGCCTTCTACTTCCTGATGTCGGTCCTGCCCGCCGGCGGCTTCTTCGCCGACCGCCGGCTCAAGCGCGAGGCCGAGGACGCGGTGATCGCCTCCCGCGCCCGGGGCGAAGGGGTCGTGAACGCGTGATCGTCGCCTTCTCCGTGACGCCGCTCGGCGTGGGCGAGGACGTGGGGGAGTACGTCGCCGACGCCGTGCGGGTGGTCCGCGAGTCCGGGCTGCCGAACCGCACCGACGCCATGTTCACCTCGATCGAGGGGGAGTGGGACGAGGTGATGGACGTCGTGAAGCGCGCCGTCGCCGCGGTGGAGGCGCGGGCCCCGCGGGTCTCGGTGGTCCTCAAGGCCGACATCCGCCCGGGCGTGGCGGACGGTCTCACCTCCAAGGTGGAGACCGTGGAACGGCACCTGGCGCGGGGCGCCGGGTAGCCGGCGGCCGCACGAGAGCGGTCGGCGGGGCCGGCGCGGTCCCGCCGACCGAAGGGCGAGACGGGGCTGACCGGCATATGACCGGCCGGTAGGGTCTGGGTCGTGCCGAAGCCGCTCAGTCTCTCCTTCGACCCCATCGCCCGCGCCGACGAGCTCTGGAAGCAGCGCTGGGGAAACGTGCCGTCGATGGCCGCGATCACGTCGATCATGCGCGCGCACCAGATCCTGCTGGCCGAGGTCGACGCGGTGGTCAAGCCGTACGGGCTGACGTTCGCGCGGTACGAGGCGCTGGTGCTGCTGACCTTCTCCAAGTCGGGGGAGCTGCCGATGTCCAAGATCGGCGAGCGGCTGATGGTGCACCCCACGTCGGTGACGAACACCGTGGACCGGCTGGTGAGGTCCGGCCTGGTGGACAAGCGCCCCAACCCCAACGACGGCCGCGGCACCCTCGCGACCATCACCGACAAGGGCCGTGAGGTGGTCGAGGCGGCCACCCGCGACCTGATGGCCATGGACTTCGGCCTCGGCGCCTACGACGCCGAGGAGTGCGGCGAGATCTTCGCGATGCTCCGCCCGCTGCGGCTCGCGGCGGGGGACTTCGAGGAGAAGTGACGCGGGGCACGTGCCCCGGTCCGGGATCTCCCGGAACGGCCCGTTACGCTCGACCGCATGAAGAAGAGCGTGCTGACGCGCTACCGCGTCATGGCCTACGTCACCGGTGTCCTGCTCGTCCTGCTGGTCTTCGGCATGATCGGCAAGTATGCGCTCGACGTCGACGGCGCGGACGACTTCACCCAGGTGGTCAGCATCGCCCACGGCTGGCTCTACGTGGTGTACCTGATCTTCGCCTTCGACCTCGGTTCCAAGGCGAAGTGGCCGGTCAAGAAGCAGCTCTGGGTGCTGCTGGCCGGCACCGTCCCGACGGCCGCCTTCTTCGTGGAGCGCAGGATCAGCCGCGAGCTGGAGGCCAGGGTCGCGGACGAGGCGCCCGCGGTCGCCGAGGCCTGACGTCCCGGGCGCCACCGCCGTACGGAGCAGCGTGCGGCGGTCAGCCATCGACATTTACTAGGACGTCCAAGTAAATTCGAAGGCATGGACGCTGACGCCATCGAGGAGGGCCGCCGACGCTGGCAGGCCCGGTACGACGCCGCGCGCAAGCGCGACGCAGACTTCACCACGCTCTCCGGCGACCCCGTGGAGCCGGTGTACGGGCCCCGGCCCGGGGACACCTACGAGGGGTTCGAGCGGATCGGCTGGCCGGGTGAGTACCCCTTCACCCGCGGTCTGTACCCGACCGGCTACCGGGGGCGCACGTGGACCATCCGGCAGTTCGCCGGGTTCGGGAACGCCGAGCAGACCAACGAGCGCTACAAGATGATCCTCGGCAACGGCGGGGGCGGCCTCTCCGTCGCCTTCGACATGCCGACGCTCATGGGCCGCGACTCCGACGACCCGCGCTCCCTGGGCGAGGTCGGCCACTGCGGGGTGGCGATCGACTCGGCGGCCGACATGGAGGTCCTGTTCCGGGACATCCCGCTCGGCGACGTCACCACGTCGATGACCATCAGCGGGCCCGCCGTACCCGTGTTCTGCATGTACCTCGTCGCCGCCGAGCGCCAGGGCGTCGACCCCGCCGTGCTCAACGGCACGCTGCAGACGGACATCTTCAAGGAGTACATCGCGCAGAAGGAGTGGCTCTTCCAGCCCGAGCCGCACCTGCGCCTGATCGGCGACCTGATGGAGCACTGCGCGGCCGGCATCCCCGCCTACAAGCCGCTGTCGGTCTCCGGCTACCACATCCGCGAGGCCGGGGCGACGGCCGCGCAGGAGCTGGCGTACACCCTGGCCGACGGCTTCGGCTACGTCGAGCTGGGACTCAGCCGCGGACTCGACGTGGACGTCTTCGCCCCCGGCCTGTCCTTCTTCTTCGACGCGCACGTCGACTTCTTCGAGGAGATCGCCAAGTTCCGCGCGGCCCGCCGCATCTGGGCCCGCTGGATGCGGGACGTCTACGGCGCGCGGAGCGAGAAGGCGCAGTGGCTGCGGTTCCACACCCAGACCGCCGGCGTCTCGCTGACCGCCCAGCAGCCCTACAACAACGTCGTCCGCACCGCCGTGGAGGCGCTGGCCGCCGTGCTCGGCGGGACCAACTCGCTGCACACCAACGCCCTCGACGAGACCCTCGCGCTGCCCAGCGAGCAGGCCGCCGAGATCGCCCTGCGCACCCAGCAGGTGCTCATGGAGGAGACCGGCGTCGCCAACGTCGCCGACCCGCTGGGCGGTTCCTGGTACGTCGAGCAGCTCACCGACCGCATCGAGGCGGACGCCGAGAAGATCTTCGAGCAGATCAAGGAGCGGGGCCTCAGGGCCCACCCGGACGGGAAGCACCCGATCGGGCCGATCACCTCCGGGATCCTGCGCGGCATCGAGGACGGCTGGTTCACCGGCGAGATCGCCGAGTCGGCGTTCCGCTACCAGCAGGCGCTGGAGAAGGGCGACAAGAAGGTCGTCGGCGTCAACGTCCACACCGGATCCGTCACCGGCGACCTGGAGATCCTGCGGGTCAGCCACGAGGTGGAGCGCGAGCAGGTCCGGCTGCTGGGCGAGCGCAAGGCCGCCCGCGACGACGCGAGGGTGCGCGGCGCGCTCGACGCCATGGTGGCGGCCGCGCGCTCCGGCGCCAACATGATCGAGCCGATGCTGGACGCCGTGCGCGCGGAGGCCACGCTGGGCGAGATCTGCGGCGTGCTGCGCGACGAGTGGGGCGTGTACACCGAGCCCGCCGGTTTCTAGGCCGTGCCCCCGCTCCGTCCGGCCGGCCGGACGGACGGACGGAGCGGGAAGGGCGGTCACGGCTTGCGGGCCACCGCGCCGTACAGGGAGATCACGGCGTTCGCGTCGGCGGTCTCCCCGTCGGCGAGCTCGGGATGCCAGTCGGTCAGCTGGACCAGTCCGGGCTCCACGAACTCGAGCCCGGTGAAGAAGCGGGCGATCTCCGCGCGGGTGCGCGGCGCGAGCGTGACGCCTCCCGCCCGGTACATCTCGACGCCTCGCCCCACCGCGACGGGGTCGAAGTCGGCGGTGAGCTGCGACAGGACGAGGTGGCTGCCGGAGGGGAGGGCGTCGACCAGCCGGGCCACCAGGCCGTGCGGATCGTCCTCGTCGCCCAGGAAGTGGGTGAGCGCCACCAGGGACAGGGCCAGCGGCCGGGTGAAGTCGAGGCTCTCGCGGGCCTGTTCCAGGATCCGGTCGGGCCGGCGGACATCGGCCTCGATGTAGGCGGTGAGCCCCTCGGGGGTGCTGCGCAGGAGCGCCTCCGCGTGCCCCAGCACGATGGGGTCGTTGTCGGCGTAGACGACGCGGGACTCCGGTGCGATGCGCTGGGCCACCTGGTGCAGGTTGGGCTCGGTGGGGATGCCGGTGCCGATGTCCAGGTACTGGCGGATGCCCGCCCTGCCGGCCAGCCACCGGGTGACGCGCTGCATGAACCAGCGGTTGGTCCGGGCGACGTGCCGGGCGGTCCCGTCGACGCTCATGATGTGCCGGCCCAGTTCCTCGTCGACGGGGTAGTTGTCCTTGCCGCCGAGGAACCAGTCGTAGACCCGGGCCGGGTGCGGCCTGGAGGTGTCGATGCGTGCGGCGACGGGTTCGGTCCCGGTCATGCGAGGCTCCCTGGGTGCTCGGCGTGCCGTACGTCCCGGCCCGGACGATCACCCGATCCTCGCAGGGCGACACCGCTGCGGCAAGCAACTGCCGCCCGGGGAGCGGGAGTTCACCGCTGGTCGCACCCGTGAGGGGCCCGGGGTCCGGTCAGGCGGAGCCGGCCGAGGCGAGCCCCGACAGCAGGACCCGGGTGAAGCCGTGCACCCACTCCTCGTCCGCCGGCTCCGCGCTCACCAGGGTGCGGTGCACCACCGCGCCGGCCACCATGTCGAAGATCAGGTCGACGGTGCGGGCCGCCCGGTCGACGTCGGCCTCGGCCGGCAGCTCGCCCCGCGCCTGGGCGCGCGCCCGGCCCGCGAGGACCAGGCGCTTCTGCCGGTCGACGATCGAGGCCCGGATGCGCTCGCGCAGCGCGTCGTCGCGGGTGGCCTCGGCGACCACCGCCATCAGCCCGCTCCGGGCCTCGGGCCGGGCCAGGATCGCGGCGAACTGCAGCACCACGCCCTCGATGTCGGCGGCCAGCGAGCCGCGGTCGGGCACGCACAGCTCGTCGAAGAGTTCCGCGACCGCGTCCACGACCAGTTCGTTCTTGCCCGCCCAGCGCCGGTAGACGGTGGTCTTCGCCACCCCGGCGCGGACCGCCACGTCTCCCAACGTGAGCCTGGACCACCCCAGTTCGACCAGAGCCTGACGCGTCGCGGCCAGGATCGCGGCGTCCGCGGCGGTGCTGCGCGGGCGTCCGGTGCGACTGGCTGGGGTGCGGCTCTGCATGGGACGACCATAACCGGCGGTTCCCGTGCGGCCGGGCGTGAGGGAGATCACCGGGGCACGGTGTTCCGGGGGCCCCGCCCGGCATTACGCTACGACTCGTAGCGAAAGCACGTGTGACCGGCGTGCCCGAGCGACGACCACGGCGTGGGGTGGGGACCCGGCGCCCGACAGCACACGAACGCCTGGCTTTCCCCGGGCGTTTTCACACACGCGCGCCGTACGGGGGAGGATAGACGCATGCAGCCACGGAACATGTCCATGAGCGGAGTCGTCGACCTCGCCGCGGTGAAGGCGGCCCAGGAGGCCAAGGCGAAGGCGGAGCAGGCACGCGCCGAAGCCGCCCGGCAGGGCGGCGGGGGTGCCGTCTCCCCGGCCGATCTCGTCATCGACGTCGACGAGGCCGGCTTCGAGCGCGACGTCCTGCAGCGGTCCACCGAGGTCCCGGTCGTCATCGACTTCTGGGCCGAGTGGTGCCAGCCCTGCAAGCAGCTGAGCCCCGTCCTGGAGCGGCTCGCCGTCGAGTACGACGGGCGCTTCCTCCTCGCCAAGATCGACGTCGACGCCAACCAACTGCTGATGCAGCAGTTCGGGGTCCAGGGGATCCCGGCGGTCTTCGCGGTGGTGGCCGGGCAGGCCCTGCCGCTCTTCCAGGGGGCCGCGGGCGAGGCGCAGATCCGCCAGACCCTGGACCAGTTGGTGCAGGTGGCCGAGCAGCGCTTCGGCCTGACCGGTCTCACCGTCGACCCCGACGCCGAGCCGGGCGGCGGTGACCGGGCGGCGCAGGACGTGCCCGCCGGTCCGTACGACGCGCTGCTGGAGGCCGCCGTCCGGGCGCTGGACTCGGGTGACCTGAGCGGTGCCGTCCAGGCGTACAGGAACGTGCTCGCCGACGATCCGGGCAACCCGGAGGCCACGCTGGGCCTCGCCCAGGCCGAACTGCTCCAGCGGGTGCAGGGCCTGGACCCGGTGCGGGTGCGCAAGGACGCCGCCGAGAAGCCGCAGGACGTCGAGGCGCAGATCGTCGCCGCCGACCTGGACCTGGTGGGCGGTCATGTCGAGGACGCCTTCGGCCGGCTCATCGAGACGGTGGGACGGACCGCGGGCGACGACCGGGAGACCGTGCGGGTGCGGTTGCTGAAGCTGTTCGAGGTGGTCGGCGCCGAGGACCCGCGGGTGATCGCCGCGCGCCGGGCGCTGGCGCGGGCCCTGTTCTGACCGGACCGGGCGACGAGGTCCGGATCTGACCGTTTTGCCGGGTGTCCGGACCGGTGGGGCCCGAGTGGAGGGCTGGTCCGTCGAGGTCGATGCGGCCGCGCTTTACCAAATCTTGGTCATCGCGGCCGCTGTTACTGCGAGTAAGTCGCAGGCGTTGATCTGTCGGATTCCGTCCAAGGGTCAACAGTTTTGTCCACCCCTTCCGGGACACCCAGCGTCGCCGACCGGGATCGGTGGGTCGCCCCGTGGTTATCCGGCCGTTACTAGCGAGTAACGAACCCCCTTGTGCGGGCGACGAGAATGCACCACGATCGGCGACGCTCGGTCCATTTCCCGCACCCCGACAGCCGGTCGGGCCCGCGGGTCCCCTGGGTCCCCACCGAGCAGAGCCGGCGGCAGTGTCGCCGGCTCTTGGACAGGGGGGTCTTCGCCCACTCGGCGAAGCCTGTCCAGCAGGGTTGTGCGTGATGCGTGTCAGGCGCGACCAGTGGTTGTCGCTCGGGGGTGATCGCCGGTGATCCGTGCGCTTCGTGCGCCGTCGGGTACGGGCGCTCTCCTTCCCGAGGACGGAGCACTTCTCCCATCCCTGCCCGGCTGAGCCGCCGTCCATGGCGGCCGGTCAGGACAGGAGATGTACGTCCGAGAAGGAGGAAACATGAAGTCCCAGGTGCGTGGCGGGACCAGATGGAAGCGGTTCGCCGTCGTCATGGTGCCCAGCGTGGCCGCCACGGCTGCGGTGGGCATCGGTCTGGCGCAGGGCGCCCTCGCGGCGTCGTTCAGCGTGTCCGGCCAGCAGTTCAAGGTGACGGCCGGTCACCTGCACGGTGAGGGTTTCGCCCAGTACGGCGGTGTCGACAGCGTCTACACGTCGACCGAGGGCAAGGCCAAGAAGCAGGTCCCGGTCGCCATCTCGTCGTTCGACGACGCGACGATCACCAAGATGTGTCAGTCGGTCAAGACGGACGTCCCCTTCGTGGGAACGGTCTACCTCCGTCTTGAGGCGGGCAACAACGCGAAGAAGCCGGTCGAGGCCAAGAACCTCTACATCGACGTCGCCCAGCTCGACGCCGACGCGGAGTTCAAGAACATCGACATCGGCGTCGCGGTCAAGGACAAGACGCGTGGCCCCGCGAACAAGGACGAGAAGACCACCCTGCCGGGCGGCTTCGCCCAGCAGGCGGAGACGGCCGACCTCTACGACGTCAAGCAGACGGCGTGGGCGACCACGGCCGGCACGTTCAAGCTGAGCGGCCTGTCGATGCGTCTCGGTACGGACTCCAAGATGGAGTGCTACTGACGGTTTCCGTCGCCGGGGTGTTCCGGGGCGACTGAGCCGTCCCGGGGGCGGGGAAGCCGACGCTTCCCCGCTCCGCCGGCCCGGCCGGTCCGCGTGCCGGGCCACCCCCTCAGATCCAGACTTCCGGCTTCTCCACGCCTACGGCCGAGCCGGTACGTACTTCCACCGGACCCAGGGAGCTTTTTCCATGAGTGCCGAGACTCCGGTCCAGAGCGCCGGGAACCTCACCCGGCTGCGTCTGCGGTTCCGCGACTGGCGGGGCACCCGGCCGTTCTGGGCCGGCCTGTTCACCCTGCTGGGCGGAATCCCGATCGCCTACTTCCCCTACGCCACGCTGAAGCTGGGCCACATGTCGATCGCCATGGCGACGACCGCCGGCGCGGGCTCACTGATCATCGGCGTCCTGCTGATCACGCTGGGCCTGACCATGTGGTTCCAGCAGGCCACACGCATCTTCGCCGGTGTCGCGGCGATCCTCCTGGCCCTGGTGTCCCTGGTGGTCTCCAACATAGGCGGCTTCCTGGTCGGCTTCCTGCTCGCGCTGGTCGGCGGCGCGCTCGCCCTCTCCTGGGCGCCGGGCACGCCGGCGGCCGAGGCGGACGGACACCAGGAGTTCCCCGGCGGGCCCGCCGGGGAGGGCGTCCGGGAGGACGTCCGGGCGGACGCCCCCGGGAGCACCACGGGCGGGCCGGGGCAGCCGGCCGCCCCGTACGGGACCGGCGACGGCGGTGAGGCGGACGGCGCACGGGCCGAGAACCTCGACAGGGGGCACCGTGTCGGCTGACGAGGCGCGCGACCAGACCACGGCGGCCCTGACCCCGGAGAGAAAGGGGCCGCGCCACGCGGCCCCCAGGAAGCCGCTGTTCACCCGGTTCCATGTGCCGAGCGGCAAGGTGATAGCCCTGGCGGCGATGCCGACCGCGGTCCTCATGGGGATGGGGTTCACGCCGACGCTCGCCCAGGCCGACGACCAGCCGTCCTCGAAGAGCCTGACCGCGGACGAGTACAAGGAGTGCCTGGACGCCATCGGGGACGCCGAGAAGGGCGAGGAGAAGGACGACGCCTCCGCGTCGCCCACGCCGTCCCCCTCGGCGAGCGACGGCGCCTCCCCGGACCAGGACCCCGGCGCGGAGCCCGATCCCTCGGCCTCCGCCGGCACGGACACGGGCGCGGACACCGGCACGGGCGCGGACGAGGGCGCGGCCTCTTCGTCGGATTCAGGTTCCGACGACGAGGACGTCCCCGCGCCGGCCCCCTCCGGGGCCGCGGGCGAGCAGGCCGTGGCGGAGCAGGCCGCGCCCGCGCCCGCCCCGTCGGAGACCGACCGCAACGTGCTGGAGAAGATCGGGGACGCCCTCGAGGACGTCCTCACTCCGGGGGACAAGGAAGCGGAGGCGAGCCCGGGCCCCGCCCCGTCCGCCTCCGCCCCGTCCGCCTCCGCCCCGTCGGCCGAGGGCGCGGGCCGGGACGCGGCCGGCACCGTGAAGGAGACCGCCGAGGAGACCACGGAGAAGGCCACCGGAGCGGCGAAGGACACCGCGGAGGTCGCTGCCGACGAGGTGCCGCAGGCGGCCGGGGACGCCGAGGAGGCGGCCGAGGAGGCGGCCCCGACGCCGACCGCCGAGGCCACCGCGTCCCCGAGCCCCTCCGAGACGTCCACGGTCGATCTCGAGGACTGCCCGGTCGCCACCGACGCCGAGGGCGGGGTCGACAACAAGATCCTGTTGCCCGAGGACCCCTGGTACCTGAACGCCAGCTCGCTGCTGCTGAAGGGCGCCGACTACCAGGGCATCGTCGAGGTGCGGACCTCGAGCGGCAGGACGAAGAAGGTGCTGAAGTACGTCGTCTCCGACGGCACCGACATCGGCGACCTGCACCAGACGGTCAAGGACGAGAAGACCGGCAAGACCTACCACGTGCAGGCCCGCAAGGGGTCGACGTCCACGATCCGCGACGGCGACACCGTGATGTACACGGAGAAGATCTCCGGCAAGCTGCTCGGGCTGATCCCGGTCACCTTCGACCCGGAGCACCCGCCGCCGCTGAACATCCCGCTGATCTACTTCACCGACGTGACGGTGCAGCAGGCCGGCCAGTTCGGCGGGACCCTGTTCATCCCCGGGCTGCAGCAGTACATCACGGACTGACCCGCCGTCAGGAACCTTTCCGGGAGCCGCGGGAACACCGGGGGCGCCCCTGTCCGCAGGGGCGCCCCCGGTGTTCGTCCGCGTGCCGTCCGGGTCAGCTCGTCGGGCCGCCCAGGTGGTGGACGCGGACCATGTTGGTGGTGCCGGGGACGCCGGGCGGCGAACCGGCGGTGATGACCACGATGTCGCCCTCGTTGAAGCGGTGCAGCTTGACCAGCTCCTGGTCCACCAGGTCGACCATCTCGTCGGTGCTGTTCACGAACGGCACGACGTACGGCTCCACGCCCCAGCTGAGCGCCAGCTGGTTGCGGGTGGACTCGTCCGTGGTGAACGCCAGGATCGGCTGGGCGACGCGGTAGCGGCACAGCCGGCGGGCCGTGTCGCCGGACTGGGTGAAGGCCACCAGGCCCTTGCCGCCGAGGAAGTCGGCGATCTCGCAGGCGGCACGGGCCACCGAACCGCCCTGGGTGCGCGGCTTCTTGCCGGGCACCAGCGGCTGCAGGCCCTTGGACAGCAGCTCCTGCTCGGCCGCCTGGACGATCTTCGACATCGTCCGCACGGTCTCGATCGGGTACGCGCCCACGCTCGACTCGGCCGACAGCATCACCGCGTCGGCGCCGTCCAGGATCGCGTTGGCCACGTCGGAGGCCTCGGCGCGGGTCGGGCGGGAGTTGGTGATCATCGACTCCATCATCTGGGTCGCCACGATCACCGGCTTGGCGTTGCGCCGGCACAGCTCGATCAGGCGCTTCTGCACCATGGGGACCTTCTCGAGCGGGTACTCGACGGCGAGGTCGCCGCGGGCGACCATCACGCCGTCGAACGCCATCACGACGTCCTCCATGTTCTGCACCGCCTGCGGCTTCTCCACCTTGGCGATGACGGGGACGCGGCGGCCCTCCTCGTCCATCACGCGGTGCACGTCGGCGACGTCCTTGGCGTCCCGGACGAAGGACAGGGCGACCAGGTCGCAGCCCATCCGCAGCGCGAAGCGCAGGTCCTCGACGTCCTTCTCGCTCAGCGCGGGGACGTTGACGGCCGCGCCCGGCAGGTTGATGCCCTTGTGGTCGGAGATGACGCCGCCCTCGATGACGATCGTCTTCACCCGCGGGCCCTCGACCTCGGTGACCTTCAGTTCGACGTTGCCGTCGTTGATGAGCACCTGGTCGCCCTTGGCCACGTCGCCGGGCAGGCCCTTGTAGGTCGTTCCGCAGATCGTCTTGTCGCCGGGGACGTCCTCGGTGGTGATGGTGAACTCGTCACCGCGCACCAGCTCGACGGGGCCTTCGGCGAAGGTCTCCAGGCGGATCTTCGGGCCCTGGAGGTCGGCGAGGACACCGATGGCCCGGCCGGTCTCCTTGGCGGCGGCACGGACCCGGTCGTACCGGCCCTGGTGCTCGGCGTGCGTGCCGTGGCTGAAGTTGAAGCGGGCCACGTTCATGCCGGCTTCGATCAGAGCGACGAGCTGCTCGTGGGAGTCGACCGCGGGGCCGAGAGTACAGACGATTTTCGAACGGCGCATGGGGGCGATCCTATCGGTTTGTTTCGCTACGGAATATTCCGTCTGGCGGAAAATACAAATGAGGAATCGGCCGCTCAGTTGTTCTTTCCGACCAGTGCGTATGTCTGGGTGGCGATCTCCCTTTCCTCGTCCGTCGGGACCACGGCGACCGCGACCCGCGCGCCCTCGGGCGAGATCAGCCGCGGCCCGTCGCCGCGCACGGCGTTGCGCCCGGCGTCCACCGCGAGGCCCATCCCCTCCAGGCCCGCCACGGCGGCCTCCCGCACCGGCGCGGCGTTCTCGCCGACGCCGGCGGTGAAGGCCACCGCGTCCACCCGTCCGAGAACGGCGTAATAGGCGCCGATGTACTTCTTCAGACGGTGAATGTAGATGTCGAACGCGAGCTTCGCCTGTTCGTCGCCCTCGTCCATACGACGCCGGATCTCCCGCATGTCGTTGTCACCGCACAGTCCGACCAGACCGCTCTTCTTGTTGAGCAGAGTGTCGACCTCGTCGGCGGACATTCCGCCAACACGCATCAAATGGAAGATGACGGCCGGGTCCATGTCTCCGGACCGCGTACCCATCACGAGCCCCTCCAAGGGCGTCAGCCCCATGGAGGTGTCCACGCACCTGCCGCCCCGCACGGCCGAGGCGGACGCCCCGTTGCCCAGGTGCAGCACGATGACGTTCACCTCCTCGGGCGCCTTGCCGAGCAGCTCCGCCGTCGCCCGGGAGACGTACGCGTGCGAGGTGCCGTGGAAGCCGTAGCGGCGGACGCGGTGCTCGTCGGCGGTCCGCACGTCGATCGCGTAGCGGGCGGCCGACTCCGGCATGGTGGTGTGGAAGGCGGTGTCGAAGACCGCGACCTGCGGCAGGTCCGGGCGCAGTGCCATGGCGGTGCGGATGCCGGTCAGGTTGGCCGGGTTGTGCAGCGGGGCGACCGGGATGAGCCGCTCGACCTCGGCGAGCACGCGGTCGTCGACGACGGTCGGCTCGGTGAAGCGCTTCCCGCCGTGCACCACCCGGTGCCCGACCGCGGCCAGCTCCGGGGAGTCCAGCCCCAGCCCGTCGGCGGCCAGCTCCTCGGCCATCGCCTTCAGGGCGGCGTCGTGGTCGGAGACCGGGCCGGTGCGCTCCCGTACCTCCCCGCCCGTCGCGAGGGGCGTGTGCCGCACGAGGGAGGTCCGCTCGCCGATCCGCTCGACCAGGCCGGTGGCCAGCCGGCCGCCGTCGCGCATGTCGAACAGCTGGTACTTCACCGACGACGAACCGGAGTTGAGGACGAGCACTCGAGAAGGGGTCGAGCGCGGCTCGTCGGACGGGGTGGTGGAGGACGGGTGGGCGGGGCTCACTGGGCGGCTGCCTTCTCGCTCGGGGACGGCACGGGGGACTGGGCCTGGATCGCCGTGATGGCGACGGTGTTGACGATGTCCTGGACCAGGGCGCCCCGGGACAGGTCGTTGACCGGCTTGCGCAGGCCCTGGAGCACCGGGCCGACGGCGATCGCGCCGGCCGAGCGCTGCACGGCCTTGTAGGTGTTGTTGCCGGTGTTCAGGTCGGGGAAGATCAGCACGGTGGCCTGCCCGGCGACCTCGGAGTCCGGGAGCTTGGTCGCCGCGACCGACGGCTCCACCGCCGCGTCGTACTGGATCGGCCCCTCGATCCTGAGGTCGGGACGGCGTGCGCGCACCAGCTCGGTCGCCCGGCGCACCTTGTCGACGTCGGCGCCGGAGCCGGACGTGCCCGTCGAGTACGACAGCATCGCGATCCGCGGCTCCACCCCGAACCGCGCGGCGGTGGCCGCCGACTGCACGGCGATGTCGGCCAGCTGTTCGGCGTCCGGGTCCGGGTTGACCGCGCAGTCGCCGTAGACGAGGACCTTGTCGGCCAGGCACATGAAGAAGACGGAGGAGACGATCCCGGCGTCCGGCTTGGTCTTGATGATCTCGAACGCCGGCCGGATGGTCGCGGCCGTGGAGTGCACCGACCCGGACACCATGCCGTCGGCCAGGCCCTCCTGCACCATCAGCGTGCCGAAGTAGTTGACGTCGGAGACGACGTCGTAGGCCAGCTCCACGGTCACGCCCCGGTGGGCGCGCAGGGCCGCGTACTTCTCGGCGAAGGAGTCGCGCAGCTCGGAGGTGGCCGGGTCGATCAGCCGGCTCCCGCCGAGGTCGATGCCGAGGTCGGCGGCCTTCTTGCGGATCTGGTCGGCGTCGCCGAGCAGGGTCAGCTCGCACACGCCCCGGCGCAGCAGCACCTCGGCCGCGTGCAGCACCCGTTCCTCCGTGCCCTCGGGGAGCACGACCCGCCGCAGGTCGGAGCGGGCCTGTTCGAGCAGCTTGTGCTCGAACATCATCGGCGTCACCCGGTCGCTGCTGGGGGCGGAGACCCGCTTGTCGAGCTCCGCGGTGTCGGTGTACCGCTCGAAGAGGCCGAGCGCGGTCTCCGCCTTGCGCGGGGTGGCCGCGTTCAGCCTGCCCTCCAGGGAGAACAGCTGTTCGGCGGTGGGGAAGCTGTTGCCGGGCACCGACAGCACCGGGGTGCCGGGGGCGAGCCGGGCGGCGAGGGTGAGGATGGCGTCGTCGGGGACCTCGTCCAGGGTGAGCAGCACCCCGGCGATCGGCGGGGTGCCGGCGCTGTGCGCGGCGAGCGAGCCGACGACCAGGTCGGCGCGGTCACCGGGGGTGACCACCAGGCAGCCCGGGGTCAGGGCGGCGAGGAGGTTGGGCAGCATGGCGCCGCCGAAGACGAAGTCGAGGGCGTCGCGGGCCAGCCCGGAGTCGTCGCCGAGCACCACCTTCGCGTCCAGGGCGTGCGCGATCTGCGAGACGGTCGGGGCGGACAGCGCCGGCTCGTCCGGCAGGACGTAGCAGGGCACGGGCAGCCGGTTGCCGAGTCGCTCGGCTATCTCGTCCCGGTCCTCCCGGGCCACCCGGTTGACCACCACGGCGAGCACGTCGCAGCCGAGGGTGTCGTAGGCGCGGTAGGCGTTGCGGGTCTCGGCGCGCACCGACTCGGCGGTCTGCCGGCGCCCGCCCACGACCGGGATCACCGAGGCGCCGAACTCGTTGGCGAGCCGGGCGTTCAGGCTCAGCTCGTCCGGGAACTGGGTGTCGGCGTAGTCGGTGCCGAGGACGAGGACGACGTCGTAGTCGCGGGCGACCAGGCGGAACCGGTCGACGAGGGTGGACACCAGCTCGTCCGTGCCCCGCTCGGCCTGGAGCGCGGACGCCTCCTGGTAGTCCATGCCGTAGACGGTCGCCGGGTCCTGGGTGAGCCGGTAGCGGGCGCGCAGCAGCTCGAAGAGGCGGTCGGGCCCGTCGTGCACCAGGGGACGGAAGACGCCCACCCGGTCGACCTGCCGGGTCAGGAGCTCCATGACTCCCAGCTCGACGACCTGGCGGCCGTCGCCGCGGTCGATACCGGTCACGTACACGCTGCGGGTCACGCGGTCTCCGTTTCGTCGGGGCCACAAAAATCACCCACCGAGGTGAGCGGATCCCTCTTGACAATACCTCTGGCGATGGCTAAGGCGCCTTCCTTGCGGTGTCGGCACGGCCCTGGAGGGCATGAAACAATCGGGACTGGCTCACCGGTATCGACAGGGACCAGGAGACACAGCGCGATGCGTATCGGAGTTCTCACCGCAGGCGGCGACTGCCCCGGCCTGAACGCAGTGATCCGGTCGGTCGTGCACCGAGCGGTCGACAACTACGGCGACGAGGTCATCGGCTTCGAGGACGGCTACTCGGGACTGCTGGACGGCCGTTACCGCACGCTCGACCTCGACGCGGTCAGCGGCATCCTGGCCCGCGGCGGCACCATCCTCGGCTCCTCCCGGCTGGAGCGCGACCGGCTGCGCGAGGCCTGTGAGAACGCCTCCGACATGATCCGCGACTTCGGCATCGACGCGCTGATCCCGATCGGCGGCGAGGGCACGCTGACCGCGGCGCACATGCTGTCGGACGCGGGCCTGCCGGTGGTCGGCGTCCCGAAGACGATCGACAACGACATCTCCTCCACCGACCGCACCTTCGGCTTCGACACCGCCGTCGGCGTCGCCACGGAGGCGATGGACCGGCTGAAGACCACCGCCGAGTCCCACCAGCGGGTGATGGTCGTCGAGGTGATGGGCCGGCACGCGGGCTGGATCGCCCTGGAGTCCGGCATGGCTGCCGGCGCCCACGGCATCTGCCTGCCCGAGCGCCCCTTCGACCCGGCCCAGCTGGTCAAGATGGTCGAGGAGCGCTTCTCCCGCGGCAAGAAGTTCGCGGTGATCTGCGTCGCCGAGGGCGCACACCCGGCCGACGGCACCATGGACTACGGCAAGGGCGAGATCGACAAGTTCGGTCACGAGCGCTTCCAGGGCATCGGCACGGCCCTGGCGCACGAGCTGGAGCGGCGCCTGGGCAAGGAGGCCAAGCCGGTCATCCTCGGCCACGTCCAGCGCGGCGGCGTGCCGACGGCGTACGACCGCGTCCTCGCCACCCGCTTCGGCTGGCACGCGGTGGAGGCCGCGCACCGGGGCGAGTTCGGCAAGATGACCGCGCTGCGCGGCACGGACATCGTGATGGTGCCGCTGGCGGAGGCGGTCACGGAACTGAAGACGGTCCCCAAGGACCGGATGGACGAGGCGGAGTCGGTCTTCTAGGCCGGGTGCGCCGGAGGGCGGGAGGGCTCCTCGCCCCCGCCGCCCCTTCCCGGATGCTGTCGGCGCGTCCTGCCGTCGTTCGATGAGGGGAGCGTCTCTCCCGGCGTGACACCCACGCGGTGTTCCGCCGGGAGAGACGCTCCCCTCGTGTTGCCGGGGCGGGTGCCCGGCTCTTCTACCGGACCCGCGGTGAATCCGGTGCAGCGACGGCCGGGGCGGCAGGCCTCGAGCAGCGTGCCGTCGCCGGCCGCGCCGCTGGAACCGGCCTTGCCGTGGGTGGAGTTCCACGGCGGTCCCCCCGAAGGCGTGGTCTGTGTCACGTGGTCCGCGCCGTCGTACAACCTTCACCCGGTCGTGTGAGTCTCTCGTGTGCCGCCTGTCTGGGCGGCGGGCTTCCCGCTCCGTTCCTCCTCCCTCACGCAGAAGGACCTCGCGAACTGACATGCGCACACCACGGCATTTCTGGAAGGCGTCCGCGGTCGTCGCGGCCGGCCTGTCCGGGGCACTCGTCCTGCAGGCCATGACGGGGCAGGAGAGCGGCGGCTCCCATGCCGGCGGTGCGCCGGGACCCGTCACCAGCAAGGCGGAGACCACCGCGCTGCGGGTCTCCGGGGACGGGACCTCCGCCTCCCTGGGCAAGCGGGACACCAAGCCGTTCAGCATGCTCGGCGTGACCTGGTCCGACCCGTCCGCCCGCGTCGGCGGCACGGTCGAGGTCCGCACCCGGGCCGCCGGTACGCAGAACTGGTCACGGTGGCTGACGCTGGACGGTGACAGCGGCCAGGGCGAGGGCGGCGCCGAGCGCGGCGGTACCGAACCGGCGTGGGTGGGCCCCTCCGACGGCGTCGAAGTACGGGTCGACGGAAAGGATTCGACCAGGCTGCCGAAGGGGCTGCGGCTGGACATGGTCGACCCCGGCAGCGGCGAGGTCACCGCGCTGGAGCCGGCGGCGTACGCGGTCGAGGGGAGCGAGGAGCCCACCCCGGCGGCCACCGAGCCGGGAACCGGCACCGGCACCGAGCCGCAGCCGGACGCCACCCTCCCGGAGACCCCCGTCCCCGAGACGCCGACCGTGCCGTCCCCCTCCGAGCCCTCGGCGCCGGAGCCCTCGGTCACCGAGCCGTCGGTCACCGAGCCGTCGTCCGCCCCGGTCACCCCCTCGCCCACCGCCTCCCCCAGCCCTTCGGTGAGCGCCCCGCCCGCGCCGCCGTCCACCGCGCCGCGCCCGTCGATCACCTCCCGCGCCGCCTGGGGCGCGGACGAGTCGATCAGCCCGGAGGAGCCGAGCTACCTGCCCGGCGAGAAGATCAAGGCGGTCGTGGTGCACCACACCGCCGAGTCCAACGACTACACCTGCGCCCAGGGCCCGGCCGTGGTGCGCGGCATCTACGCGTACCACGTGAAGCAGCTGGGCTGGAAAGACCTGGGCTACAACTTCCTGGTCGACAAGTGCGGCACGGTCTACGAGGGCCGCAAGGGCGGAGTCGACCGGCCGGTGATGGGCGCCCACGCCTACGGCTTCAACAGCGAGACCACCGGCATATCCGTGCTGGGCACCTACACCTCCACCGCGCCCTCCACGGCCGCCATGACCTCCGTCGCCCGGATCGCCGCGTGGAAGCTCGGCCAGTACGGCGTCGCCCCCACCGGCACCGCCACCCTCACCGCGGGCGACAGCGGCCGCAGCTACTCCGGGAAGACCTGGGCCAAGGGCGACCGGATGACCCTGCCCGCGATCCACGGCCACCGCGACGGCTACAACACCCAGTGCCCCGGTGACGCCTTCTACGGCAAGCTCGCCACCGTCCGCACCTGGGCGGGCGGACCGGTCTCCGGCCTCACCCTGAAGTCCGTCACCGGCGGCGGCACCTCCGGCACGACCACCTACACCAAGGCCGGCATCACGGTGAGCTGGTCGGCCACCACCCCGGCCGCGCTCATCTCGAAGTACGAACTCCTGGTGGACGGCAAGACCGCGGCCACCACCGCCGGCACCGCCACCTCCGCCAAGGCCACCCTGACCGCCGGCACCCACCAGGTGGCCGTCCGCGCCGTCCACCAGTCGGGCAGGACGACCACGACGGCGGCCGCGACCGTCGTCGCCGAGACCACCGCCCCCGCCTTCACCACCAAGCCGAACCTGGCCCTGCGCACCGGCACCGTCAACACCGCCGCCGTTCCGCTGACGCTGAAGTGGAAGGCCACCGACGGCGTCGCGCTGAAGGAGGTCCGGCTCACCGCCCCGACCGCCAGGACCTACGGGCCCACGGTCACCAGCGCCAACCACACCGCCAGGTCCGGCTCCGCCACCACCTGGTCGATGAAGGCCTACGACCGGGCCGGCAACACGGCCACCGCCTCGGTCGCCGGCACCCCGGTCATCCTCCAGGAGAGCTCCGCCACCAGGTCCGGGAAGTGGACGACCAAGTCCTCCTCCAGCTACCTCGGCGGCAAGTCGTACACCAGCTCCTCCAGGAACGCCTCGCTGAGCTGGACCTTCACCGGCCGGTCCGTCGCCTGGACCGTCTCCCGCGCCACCACCTCCGGCCAGGCCCACATCTACGTGGACGGCAAGAAGGCCGCCACCGTGGACCTGAAGTCGTCCACCACCAAGTACCGCGACGCGATCTGGACCAAGACCTGGAGCGGCAGCGCCAAGCACACGATCAAGATCGTCGTCGCCGGCACCAGCGGCCGCCCGGCCGTCACCACCGACGGCGTCGTCTACCTCAAGTGACGGCTGTCCGCCCTCGGCGGACCACGACGGCCCGGGGCCCGACCGCGTGTGTGCGGCCGGGCCCCGGGCCGTTCGGAAGCACGGCGGACCCGCGCGGGACTCCGCCTCGGAACATCGGGGCGTCCGACCGGCCGTTCGAGTGGCCGCCCGGAGCGCACCGGAGCCCTCCACCTCGATCACGCCCGCGTCGTCGCAGTTCCCGCGGAGGAACCGGGCGATCCCGGACCCGGAGTCCGCTTGCCGCCGTGGCTCTCGTACACCCTCGTGCCCACGACGGCGTCGCCGGTCCCGGCGTCGTCCTTCAGGCCGCCGGCCACACCGACGGAGAACACGGCCCCGGGGTGCAGCCGGTTGACGAGCCGTGCGGTGAGGGCGGCGGCCCGCTCGGCGCCCTCACCGGCCACCGCGCTCGACCGCCGCCCAGAAGTGCTCGACGATCCGGTCGAGGAACTCCCGGCCGCCGGCCCCCGCGTCGCCGTGGCCGCCGCCCCAGCTGAGGGTCGCGGCCATGTGGCCCTGGTAGTCCTGGTGCAGCCGCTGGAGCACCCTCTCCAGCAGCCGCCGCTCCAGCGGGGCGATCTTCGCCACCGGCCGTACGTACGCCTGCCAGCGCGTCGTCGCCGCACTGCGCAGCAGCTCCGCGAGCCTGTCCTCCCGCCCGGTGACGGTGACGACGTCGGCCAGGGACAGGGCGAGCAGTTCGGTCAGGGCGGCGGACTGCCGCTCGGTGCCGCGCCACCGGCCGGTCTCCTCCATCCGCAGGTAGGCCTGCAGTTCGTGGCCGACCGCGCGGGCGACGTCCTCGGGCGCCAGACCGCGGGCGACGCGGTGTTCGCGCAGGGTGCGCGGCCGTCCGATGAGTTCGCCCGGCGAGCACCACAACACGCCCGCCAGCGCGGTCAGTTCCGAGTGCGAGGGGGCGGCGGTCCCGCGCTCCCAGGCGACGACGAGATCGGGGGTGGCGTACGGCAGCCCGTACGAGGCGCGCAGGGTGTGGGCGACGTGGTGCGGGCCCATGCCGAGGGCGGCCCGCAGCCGGCGGGCCGCGGGGGCGTTGAACGGCGGAGCCGGACGGGCGCCGGGGGACAGGGGACGGTTCGGCCGTGCGGAGGGTCGGGACACGGCCCACAAGCTAGGACCGCCCGGAGGGGATGACTACGGTCTGTTCGGCCAGGATCACCGATTGTAGGAAGGTACGGCTACCGACGGGTCGGCCGCCGGGCGGAGGGTGGTCACCCGAAGGGGCGGCCGCTGCCCTCCCGGGTGACCGGAGCGCGAACGGAAAGCTCAGGGGGCATATGCGGGGAGTCGGCACCGGTGGCGCGCCCCCGACTCGGGTGCGCCCCGGACGGCGTCGGGCGTGCGGTCGCCGAACGTCCGTGCGGGGGAGTGGAGCGGCCGGAACCCGGACGGCGGCCGTTCCCGCGGCGCGAACCGACCCCCCGCGCTCACGGCCCGGACACCCACCGGTACTGCAGCTCCGGCCGGCCCACGGTCCCGTACTGCGGGCGCCGGGCCGCGCGGCCGGCCTCCACCAGGTGCTCCAGGTAGCGGCGGGCGGTGATGCGGGAGATGCCCACGGCCTCCGCGACCCCGGCGGCGGTCAGGCCCTCCCCGGCGTCCCGCAGGGCCACGGACACCCGTTCCAGGGTGGGCGCGCTCAGCCCCTTGGGCAGCGCGGCCGGGCCCGGGGCGCGCAGCGCGGCCAGCGCGCGGTCCACCTCCGCCTGGCCGCTGGCCTCGCCGACCGCCGCGCGGAACTCGGCGTACCGCACCAGGCGGTCCCGCAGCGTCGCGAAGGTGAAGGGCTTCAGCACGTACTGCACGACCCCCAGCGACACCCCCTCGCGCACCACCGCGAGGTCCCGCGCCGAGGTCACCGCTATCACGTCGGCGTGGTGTCCGGCAGCCCGCAGCGAGCGGGCCAGCTTCAGCCCGTGCACGTCGGGCAGGTGCAGGTCGAGGAGCAGCAGGTCGACGGGCGTGCGCTCCAGGGCCCGGCGGGCCTCCGCGCCGGTGTGCGCCTTGCCGACGGCGACGAACCCCGGCACCCTGCCGACGTACATCACGTGGGCGTCGGCGGCGACCGGGTCGTCCTCCACCACCAGGACCCTGATGGGCCGCTCGTCCGTCATGCGTCGCCTCCCGGTCTCCCGCCCCGCACGACCGCACCGCCGGAGTCGGCGGCCCGCAGCGGCAGCCGTACCTCGAACCGGGCGCCGTCCCCCTCCGCCGACGTCACCGACAGCGACCCGCCGTGCCGGCCCACCGCCTGCCGGACCAGCGCCAGGCCGAGCCCCCGTCCGCCCGGACCGGACGGCTTGGTCGTGAAGCCCCGCTGGAAGACCGCCTCCGCGTGGTCCGGGGCCACGCCGGGACCGGTGTCGGACACCCGCAGGATCAGCTCCGGGCCCCGGGCGCCCGCCGTGCCCTCCGCGCCTTCCGCGCCCCCCTCGGTCAGCGCCGTCACCGTCACCCGGGGCCGCACCCCGCCCTGCGCCGCGTCCACGGCGTTGTCGATCAGGTTGCCGAGGATGGTGACCAGATCACGGGCGGGCAGGGTGTCGGGCAGCAGGCCGTCGTCCAGGCGGCTCTCGGGCGACACCACCAGCTCCACGCCCCGCTCGTTGGCCTGTGCCGTCTTCCCCAGCAGCAGGGCCGCCAGCACCGGCTCGCCCACCGCCGCCACCACCTGGTCGGTGAGCGCCTGGGCCAGCTCCAGCTCGGCGGTCGCGAAGTCCACCGCCTCCTCGGCCCGGCCCAGCTCGATCAGCGAGACCACGGTGTGCAGCCGGTTCGCCGCCTCGTGCGCCTGCGAACGCAGCGCCTGGGTGAAGCCCCGCTCGGAGTCCAGCTCACCCATCAGCGACTGGAGCTCGGTCACGTCCCGCAGGGTCACCACCGAACCGCGCCGCTGGCCGCCGGAGACCGGCGAGGTGTTCACCACCAGCACCCGGTCCGCCGTCAGGTGCACCTCGTCCACCCGCGGCTGCGAGTCCAGCAGCGCCCCCGTCAGCGGTGCGGGCAGCCCCAGCTCCGTCACCGACCTGCCCACCACGTCCTCCTCCGGAGCCACGCCCAGCAGCTCCCGCCCGCCGTCGTTGATCAGCGCGACCCGGTACCGGCCGTCCAGCATCAGCAGCCCCTCGCGCACGGCGTGGAGCGCGGCCTGATGGTAGTCGTGCATGTGGCTGAGTTCGGTCGCGTTCATCCCGTGGGTGTGCCGGCGCAGGCGGGCGTTGATGACGTACGTCCCGACCGCCCCGAGCCCGAGGGCGCCGGCCGCGACCCCGAGCAGGGCCGCCAGCTGGCCCCGGACGCGCTGGCTGATCTCCTCGACCCGGATCCCCGCGCTGACCAGGCCGACGATCCGGTCGCCGTCCCGGATCGGGGTGACCGCGCGGACGGACGGGCCGAGGGTGCCGGTGTAGGTCTCGGTGAAGGTGCGGCCGCGCAGGGCGGGGGCGGTGTGGCCCTGGAAGGGCAGGCCGATCTGATCCGGATCGGGGTGGGTCCAGCGGGTGCCCCGCGGATCCATGATCGTGACGAAGTCGACGTCGGTGCCCCGCACCACCGCCAGCGCGTACGGCTGGAGCCTCGACGACGGGTCGGAGGTACGGATCGCCTCCCGCACCGAGGGCGAGTCGGCGACCGAACGGGCCACCGCCGTGGCCTGGCGGCCGGCGGCCTCCTCGGCCTGGCTGCGGTCGCTGACGTAGGTGAACAGCGCGTACCCGGCGACGACGACCGCTATCAGCACGGCCTGCATGGCGAACAGCTGGCCCGCCAGGCTGCGGGGTCGGGGGACGGGGAGGCGCATGCCGCCAGTCTGCCTCCCGTTTCACCGATGAACTAAATGAACGGAAGGGTGACCGCACTCACAGGCCGGGAGATAGTCACCGCATTCCCCAACCCCATCCCGGGACGTGAGCCGCACGCCGGTGATGCCGACGACGTCGTCAAGGAGGGCCGCCGTGACCAGCACAACCGCTACGGCACCTGCCGCACCCCAAGCCAAGCGGGACCGCACGCACTATCTCTACATCGCGGTGATCATCGCGGTCGCCCTCGGTATCGCCGTCGGTCTGATCGCACCCGACTTCGCGGTCGGGCTGAAGCCGATCGGCACCGGCTTCGTGAACCTGATCAAGATGATGATCTCGCCGATCATCTTCTGCACGATCGTGCTGGGCATCGGCTCCGTGCGGAAGGCCGCCAAGGTCGGCGCCGTCGGCGGCATCGCCCTGGGCTACTTCATGGTGATGTCGGTCGTCGCGCTCGCCATCGGCCTGGTCGTCGGCAACATCCTGGACCCGGGCACCGGCCTCGCGATCACCGACTCGGTCAAGGAGACCGGCCACGCCCAGGTCGACGCCGAGGCGAAGGACACCACCGAGTTCCTGCTCGGCATCATCCCGACCACGATCGTGTCCGCCTTCACCCAGGGCGAGGTCCTGCAGACCCTGCTGATCGCCCTGCTGTGCGGCTTCGCACTGCAGGCCATGGGCAACGCCGGGCAGCCGATCCTGCGGGGCGTCGAGCACATCCAGCGGCTGGTCTTCCGGGTCCTGGCCATGATCATGTGGGCCGCCCCGATCGGCGCGTTCGGCGCCATGGCCGCGGTCACCGGTTCCGCCGGCCTGGACGCGCTGAAGAGCCTCGCGGTGCTGATGCTCGGCTTCTACGTCACCTGTGTGCTGTTCGTCTTCCTGGTGCTCGGCGCCATGCTGCGGATCGTCGCGGGCCTGAACATCTGGACCCTGTTCAAGTACCTGGGCCGCGAGTTCCTGCTGATCCTGTCCACCTCCTCCTCCGAGTCGGCGCTGCCGCGGCTCATCGCGAAGATGGAGCACCTGGGCGTCAGCAAGCCGGTCGTCGGCATCACCGTCCCGACCGGTTACTCCTTCAACCTCGACGGCACCATGATCTACATGACCATGGCCTCGCTGTTCATCGCCGACGCCATGGGCACGCCGATGTCGATCGGCGAGCAGATCCCGCTGCTGCTCTTCCTGCTGGTCGCCTCCAAGGGCGCCGCCGGCGTCACCGGCGCCGGCCTCGCGACCCTGGCCGGTGGTCTGCAGTCGCACAAGCCGGCCCTGGTGGACGGCATCGGCCTCATCGTCGGCATCGACCGCTTCATGAGCGAGGCCCGCGCCCTGACCAACTTCGCGGGCAACGCGGTCGCCACGGTCCTGGTCGGCACCTGGACCAAGGAGATCGACAAGGAGCGGGTGGGCCAGGTGCTCGCCGGCCGGCTGCCCTTCGACGAGAAGACCCTGCTGGACGACCACGGCACCGGCGGACCGGACGACGCCGCAGCCGAGGCGTCCGAACCGGGCGGCGAGAAGGAGCTGGCCAGGGCCTGACGCCGACGGCCCGTTCCGCCCCGCCCCGCAGACCCCGGGCGGCCGAGTAGCTCCCCCGTCGCTCGGCCGCCCGGTCACCGGAGACCCGCAGGTGCGCCGCCTTTTCGCCGGGTCTCCACCACCGCCGAGCGGTCAGGTTCCTCCCCCGGAAGCCTGGCCGCTCGGCTTCTTCGCGCCGGGGCCGCCTCCGGCCTTTCCCTGACGCCGACGTCAAGGCGTACGTTCGTCGGCATGCGAATCGGCGAGCTGGCCGCACGCGCCGGGACCACCACGCGGACGCTGCGGTACTACGAGTCACGGGGACTGCTGCCCGCGCGGCGGGCCGGCAACGGATACCGGACCTACGACGAGAGCGACCTGAAGCTGCTGCGGCAGATCCGCACGCTCCAGGACTTCGGGTTCGACCTGGAGGAGACCCGGCCCTTCGTGGAGTGCCTGCGGGCCGGGCACCCCGAGGGCGACGCGTGCCCCGCCTCGCTCGCGGTCTACCGCCGCAAGCTGGACGAGCTGGACGCGCTCATCGGCGAGCTGCGGGCGGTACGGGCACAGGTCGGCCGGCAGCTGGCGCGGGCGGAGTCGGCACGCGACACGTTGGCCGCCGAGGCGGCGGTTCCGGGGGGTCCGGAGCCGGTGTGCGAACTGGGAGGGGAACGATGAGCAGGGCGAGCGGCGTGACCGAGGTGACCGACGCGGACTTCGCGGCGGAGGTGATCGGGGCGGAGCTGCCGGTGCTGGTGGAGTTCACCGCCGACTGGTGCCCGCCCTGCCGGCAGATGGCGCCGGTGCTCAGCGCACTGGCCGCCGAGGAGGCCGGCCGGCTGAAGGTCGTCCAGCTGGACGTGGACGCCAACCCGGACACGACCCACGCGTACAGGGTGCTGTCGATGCCGACGTTCATGGTGTTCCGCGACGGGGAGCCGCTGTGGTCCACGGTGGGTGCCAGGCCCAAGCGGCGGCTGCTGGAGGAACTGGCCGACGTGCTCTGACCCACGGCAAGGAAAACCCCCGGGCAATTGCGCCCGGGGGTTTTCCTTGCGTATATTCATTGATTCGCGACTTCCATGAGGGAAGCCGTGGAGAAGTTCAGTGAGCACAGTATATCCGGGCGGGAGCGGAATTGTCAAACACCGAATTTCCGGACGAGGAATTGCGCCGGGAACAGGAATTCATCGACGGGCTGTACGCACGCGTGGACGCCCTGCGCGGCGACACCGAGGTGTCCGTCACGGACGCGCTCGCCCAGGGGAACACGCCCATGCAGGCCAGGCTGGAGCGGGACATCCTCGTCGCCGAGCGGTCCGGGCTGCTCGCCGCCCTGAACGCGGTGGACGGCTCCCTCTGCTTCGGCCGGATCGACCTCTCCTCCGGCGCCACCCACCACATCGGCCGCATCGGCCTGCGCGCCGACGACGCCGAGCGCACCCCCGTCCTCATCGACTGGCGCGCCGACGTCGCCCGCCCGTTCTACCTGGCCACCGGCCACACCCCGATGGGCCTCAGGCGCCGCCGGCACATCTCCACCGAGGGCCGCCGGGTCACCGCCCTGCACGACGAGATCCTCGATCTCGACGACGAGACCCGCACCGGCCACGAGGACCCGACCGGTGACGCCGTGCTGCTCGCCGCGCTCGACTCCGCGCGCACCGGTCGCATGGGCGACATCGTGCGCACCATCCAGGCCGACCAGGACCGCATCATCCGCGCCCCGCACCGCGGGGTCATGGTGGTCGAGGGCGGGCCCGGCACTGGCAAGACCGCCGTCGCCCTGCACCGCGCCGCCTACCTGCTCTACGAGCACCGCGAGCTGCTGGCCCGCCGCGCCGTCCTGATCGTCGGCCCCAACCCGGCGTTCCTCGGCTACATCGGCGAGGTGCTGCCCAGCCTCGGCGAGACCGGCGTGCTCCTCGCCACGGTCGGCGAGCTGTTCCCCGGCGTGAGGGCCACGAGGACCGACACCCCCGAGGCGGCCGCCGTGAAGGGCCGCGCCGACATGGCCGACGTCCTCGCCGAGGTCGTCCGCAGCCGGCAGGCGCTGCCCGACCCGGTGATCACCGTCGAGCACGACCGCGAGGTCCTCATGCTGGACGACGGCCTGGTGAACGTCGCCCGGGAACGCACCCGCGCCGCCAAGCTGCCGCACAACGCGGCCCGCGAGCACTTCGAGGGCCACATCCTCAACACGCTCACCGACCTGTACGCCGAACGCATCGGCACCGACCCGTTCGACGGCTCGAGCCTGCTCGACCCCAGCGACCTCACCCAGATCCGCGACGAACTCGCCGAGAACCCCGAGGTGTGGTCCGCCATCGACCAGCTGTGGCCCAGGATCACCCCGCAGCGCCTCGTCGCCGACTTCCTCGCCGAACCCGAGGGCTTCCTGAGCGACGAGGACGCCGCCGCGGTCCGCCGCCCGGTGACCCGGCACTGGACGGTCTCCGACGTGCCGCTGCTCGACGAGGCCGCCGAACTCCTCGGCGAGGACGACCGGCTCGTCCGCGAGCGGGCCGAACGGGAGCGGCGGACGCAGATCGCCTACGCGCAGGGCGTGCTGGACGTGTCGTACGCCTCCCGCACCTACGAGTTCGAGGACAAGGAGGAGGACGACCCCGAGGCCTCCGAGGTGCTGTCCGCGCACGACATCATCGACGCCGAGCGCTTCGCCGAACGGCACGAGGAGGAGGACCACCGCAGCGCCGCCGAGCGGGCCGCCGCCGACCGCACCTGGGCGTTCGGGCACATCATCGTCGACGAGGCGCAGGAGCTCTCCCCGATGGCCTGGCGGCTGCTGATGCGGCGCAGCCCGACCCGCTCGATGACCCTGGTCGGCGACCCGGCGCAGACCTCGGAGGCGGGCGGAGTCGGGTCCTGGGCGGACATCCTCACCCCCTACGTCGAGGACCGCTGGGAGCACACCCGGCTCGGCGTCAACTACCGCACCCCGGCCGAGATCATGGACGTCGCCGCGGCCGTGGTCCGCGCCGAGCACCCCGACTTCGAGCCGCCCGGCTCGGTGCGCTCCACGGGTGTACGGCCCTGGGCCCGCGCCACCGACGACCTGCCCGGCGCCGTCGCCAAGGCCGTCGGCGAACTCACCCCCGCGGAGGGCCGCCTCGCCGTCATCGCCCCCCGCGCGCTGCACCACGCCCTGGCCGCCCGGCTGGACGGGGTGACGGCGGGCGCCGAACCCGACCTGACGCACGGCGTCGTGCTGCTCGACCCGCGCCAGGCCAAGGGACTGGAGTTCGACTCGGTCCTCGTGGTCGAACCGGGGCGCTACGGCACCAGCGACCTGTACGTGGCGCTCACCCGCGCCACCCAGCGGCTCGGCGTCCTGCACACCGAGCCGCTGCCGAAGGCGCTGGCCGACGCCCTGGCGTGACCCGCACGCGGGAGGTCAGGCCGGACGCAGCCACACCGTCGCCAGGGGCGGCAGGGTCAGCCGGATGCTCGCCGGGTAGCCGTGCCGCCCCTGCGGCTCCGGCTTGACCGGGTCCGGACGGGTGACGTCGCCGCCGCCGTACCGGCCGGCGTCGGTGTTCAGGACCTCGTGCCAGGCGGGCACGTCGTCGGGCACGCCGATCCGGTACTCGTGCCGGACCACCGGGGCGAAGTGGGACACGGCGAGCAGCGGCGAGCCATCGCCGTCGTACCGCAGGAACGCGAGCACATTGTCCTCGGCCGCGTCCCCGGCGACCCACCGGAAACCGTCCGGCTCGGTGTCGCGCTCCCACAGCGCCGGGGTGTGCCCGTAGACGGTGTTGAGGTCGCGCACCAGGTCGCGCACCCCGCGGTGGTCGGCCTCGGCGCCGTAGTGCGGGTCCAGCAGCCACCAGTCCGGGCCGTGCGCCTCCGACCACTCGGCGCCCTGCGCGAACTCCTGCCCCATGAAGAGCAGCTGCTTGCCGGGGTGGGCCCACATGAAGCCGAGGTAGGCGCGCAGGTTGGCGCGCTGCTGCCACCAGTCGCCGGGCATCTTCGACACCAGGGACCGCTTGCCGTGCACCACCTCGTCGTGGGAGATCGGCAGCACGTAGTTCTCGCTGTAGGCGTACACCATCGAGAAGGTCATCTCGTGGTGGTGGTACCGGCGGTGGACCGGGTCGTGGCTCATGTACTGGAGCGAGTCGTGCATCCAGCCCATGTTCCACTTCAGCCCGAACCCGAGCCCGCCGAAGCCGCTCGGGCCCTGGTGGTGGGTGGCCCGGGTGACGCCGTCCCAGGCCGTGGACTCCTCCGCGATCGTCACCACGCCCGGCACCCTGCGGTACACGGTCGCGTTCATCTCCTGCAGGAACGCCACCGCGTCCAGGTTCTCCCGGCCGCCGTGCTCGTTCGGCTTCCACTGGCCCGGCTCGCGCGAGTAGTCCAGGTAGAGCATCGAGGCGACCGCGTCCACCCGCAGCCCGTCGATGTGGAACTCCTCGCACCAGTACAGGGCGTTGGCGACGAGGAAGTTGCGCACCTCGCGCCGCCCGAAGTCGAACTCCAGGGTGCCCCAGTCGGGGTGCGCGGCCCGCAGCGGATCCTCGTGCTCGTACAGCGGCCGGCCGTCGAACTCGGCCAGTGCCCACTCGTCGCGCGGGAAGTGCGCCGGCACCCAGTCCATCAGGACGCCGATGCCCGCCTGGTGCAGCCGGTCCACCAGGTACCTGAAGTCGTCGGGGGTGCCGAGGCGGGCCGTGGGCGCGTAGAAGCCGGTGACCTGGTAGCCCCAGGAGCCGCCGAAGGGGTGCTCGGCGACCGGCATCAGCTCGACGTGCGTGAAGCCGAGGTCCTTGACGTACGCGGGGAGCTGCTCGGCGAGCTGCCGGTAGGTCAGTCCGGGCCGCCAGGACGGCAGGTGCACCTCGTAGACGGAGAACGGCGCCCGGTGCGCGGGCACCTCGGCCCGGCGCCGGAGCCACTCGGCGTCGCCCCACTCGTAGTGCGAGGACGTGACGATCGACGAGGTGGCCGGCGGGACCTCCGTGCGGCGGGCCAGCGGATCGGCGCGCAGCGTCCTCGAGCCGTCGGGGCGGGTGATCTCGAACTTGTACAGCTCGCCCTCGCCGATCCCCGGCACGAACAGCTCCCACACCCCGGACGAGCCCAGCGACCGCATGGGGAAGCCGGTGCCGTCCCAGAAGTTGAAGGTGCCGGCCACCCGGACCCCGCGGGCGTTCGGCGCCCACACCGAGAACCGGGTGCCGGTGACGCCCTGGTGGGTCATCGGGTGCGCGCCCAGCACCGTCCACAGCTCCTCGTGCCGGCCCTCGCCGATCAGGTGCAGGTCGAGCTCGCCGAGCGTGGGCAGGAAGCGGTACGCGTCCTCCGTCTCCTGCACCGTCCCCTCGTACGTCACCAGCAGCCGGTACGCCGGTACCTCGCGCAGCGGCAGCAGGCCCGAGAAGAACCCGTCACCGTCGTCGTGCAGCTCGACGGTGAGGCCCCCGGAGAGGACGGTCACCGCCAGGGCGTACGGCTTGAACACCCGGAAGACGATCCCGCCGGGCACCGGGTGCGCGCCGAGCACGGAGTGCGGGGCGTGGTGCGTCCCGCCGAGCAGCCGCTCCCGGTCGGCGGCCTCCACGGCGGGGGAGACGGCGATCTCCATCTCGGGAGGGGCGGGCTGCGCGACGGACCCGGTCGGCGGCGCCTGCCGAAGGACGGCGTCCGTCGCCGCGGCCGTCTTCGTCGTGGCCTTCTTCGCCACGGTCCTCTTCGTCGTGGCCTTCTTCGCCACGGCCTTCTTCGCCACGGTCTTCTTCACCGTGGCCTTCTCGGCCGCGGTGGTCCTGGCGGTGGTCTTCTTGGCCGCGGTCTTCGCGGTGGTCTTCCCGGTGGCGGATTTCTTCGCGGTGGTCTTCTCGGCGGCGGGCGTCTTCGCCGCCGCCTTCCGCACGGCCGCCGTCTTCGCCGCCGCTTTCCTGGTCGTGGCCTTCTTCTCGGGTGCCGCCGCCTTCGCCGTCGACGACGCCGCGGCTGCCTTCTCGACGGCCGCCTTCTTCGCGGCCGCCTTCTTCCGCGTGGCCGTCGGCGGCTCGGTGCGCCGCTGCTCGGCCGACTGCTCCGGATGCGGACCGCTGGACTCGGGGCGGGGGGTCACGGGCAGAGCCTCCTGGACGAAGGTCGGGTGGTCGGGTCGGATCAGGTGAGGCCGGACGCGGCGAGCCGGCGTACCGCGGTCAGCGGCACGGAGAGCCACTCGGGCCGGTGCCGGGCCTCGTAGAGCACCTCGTAGACCGCCTTGTCGGTCTCGTACGCGCGCAGCAGCACCGGATCGGTGCGCGGGTCCCGGCCCGCGGCCTCCGCGTACCCGGAGCAGTACGCCGCCCGGCACCGCTCGGCCCACTCCGGCTGCGGCGGGTCCGCCGAACGCGCCGCGTAGTCGAAGGACCGCAGCATGCCCGCCACGTCCCGCACCGCGGGCTGCGGCATCCGCCGTTCGGCCAGCGGCCGGGCCGGCTCGCCCTCGAAGTCGATCAGCGACCACTCACCGGCCGGGGACCGCAGGCACTGCCCGAGGTGCAGGTCGCCGTGCACCCGCTGGGCGGTCCAGGTGTGTCCCTCGGCGGCCAGGTCGTCCAGCGCGGTGAACGCCGAGCGCAGGCCGGAGGCGTGCGGCCGCAGCGCGGGCACCGCGTGCACGGCGGCCTCCAGCCGCTCGGTCATGCCGTCGACCATCAGCCGCAGCTGGGAGTGGCCCAGGGTGACCGTCGGCAGCGCGCGGGCCAGCACGGTGTGCACCTCGGCGGTGGCGCGTCCCAGGTCCCGTGCCTCGGCGACGAAGTCCTCGCCCTTGGCGAGTTCCCGCAGCGCCAGCTCCCAGCCGTCCGTCGCGCCCTGCACGAACGGCTGGAGCACCCCCAGGACGTACGGCTCGACGGGCTGCGGCGCACCGGCGGGCACCTCGGGGTCCGCGACCAGCCAGGCCGTGGGCGGGGGCACCCGGGGGCAGCCCGCACGGGCCAGCGCCAGCGGCAGCTCCAGGTCCGGGTTGATCCCGGGCACGACCCGGCGCAGCAGTTTCAGGATGAACGTGTCTCCGTAGACGATCGACGAGTTCGACTGCTCGGCGGTCACCAGACGCGGCACCAGACCGGACCGGATCTCCCGGTTCGGGTCCCGCTCGAAACGGAGCCCGCCGATCCGGGCCTGGGTGCGCAGGGCCTCCAGGAGCAGTTCGGCGGGCCGGGTGTCGTGCAGGGCCTCGTAGACCGTCCGTCCGGCCAGGGGGCCCTGCGTCACATGACCGATCAGCGCGGGCGCGAGCCGGGGCGGCAGCGCCTCGCGCACGCCTATGAGCAGTTGGTAGCAGTCGCCGGGCTGCTCCGCACCGACGTGGCCCGGCAGGAGCGGCTGGTGCGCGCGCACCAGCAGGTGGTACAGGCCCAGTGTGGCCGTGGACGGCAGCAGCTCGGTGGCCGCGACCAGGCTGAATCCGGTGACCGGACGCCCCTTGCCCGCGAACCAGCGCTGCCGCGGCAGCCATTCCCTCAGCAGTGGATCCAGTGACGCAAGGAGGCCGGGCGGGGTCGTGACGGTGCGTGTGGCGGCTTCCGACATGGCGTCGCGTCCTTTCCCCGGGGTCGTCGGGGTGGTGAATGATGCGTGCCCAGGGCGGGGCGGTGAAAACCGCCCCGCCCCCGAATACGGCCGGAGGAACCGGCGTCGAGCGCGGGAACCGGCACCGTCGGCGTCCTCGCCGTTCGGTCCCGGTACTACGCGGTGTGCTCCTTGCGCAGCCGGAACCAGTAGAACCCGTGGCCCCCGAGGGTCAGCAGGTACGGCAGTTCGCCGATGGCCGGGAAGCGCACCCCGCCGAACAGCTCGACCGGATGGCGTCCGTCGAACTC
>NZ_JACHJI010000001.1 GCF_014203535.1 Streptomyces griseomycini | reverse complement strand
CGCCGGCCCCCGCCCCTCGCGTCTGGAGGGTGGCCGGGCGGGGGGCTCCGGTGGCCCGGGGGGGCGGGGGGGGGCGGGGGGGCCCGGGGGGGGGGGGCCCCGGGGGGGCCCCCCCCGGGCCCCGCCCCTCTCGCGGGTGGTCACTTGGTGGTGCCGGGCGGGGGCAGCGGGGACGCGGCGACCGACTGCGGGGAGACCGTGCTCGCGTAGGCGGACGGGGCCGCCACGCCGGCCGTCGGGTCGGGGGCCTCGCCCTCGACCGGGGCCGTGGCGCCGCCGACGATGCGGATGCCGGCCGCGTCGAAGGCGCGCTTGATGCGCCAGCGCAGCTCGCGCTCCACGGTCAGGGCCTTGCCGGGCATCGTCTTGCCCGAGACGCGCACCACCATCGAGTCCAGCAGCACCGAGTCCAGGCCGAGCACCTCGATCGGGCCCCACAGGAGCTCGTTCCAGGGCTCCTCCTTGCCCATCTTCTCGGCGACCTCGCCCAGCGTGGCCCGCACCCCGTCCAGGTCCTCGTCCGCGCGGACGGTGACGTCCACGTTGGCGGTCGCCCAGCCCTGGGAGAGGTTGCCTATGCGCTTGACCTCGCCGTTGCGGACGTACCAGATCTCGCCGCCGTCGCCGCGCAGCTTGGTCACCCGCAGCCCGACCTCGATGACCTCGCCGGAGGCCACCCCGGCGTCGATCGTGTCACCGACGCCGTACTGGTCCTCCAGGATCATGAAGACGCCGGAGAGGAAGTCCGTCACCAGGTTGCGCGCGCCGAAGCCGATCGCCACGCCGGCGACGCCGGCCGAGGCCAGCAGCGGGGCCAGGTTGATCTGGAAGGTGCCGAGGACCATCAGCGCGGCCGTGCCCAGGATCAGGAAGGACGCCACCGAGCGCAGCACCGATCCGATGGCCTGCGAGCGCTGGCGCCGCCGCTCGGCGTTGACCAGCAGCCCGCCGAGCGCGGTGCCGTCCACGGCCTGCCCGGTGCGGGACATGCGGTCGATGAGCTTGGTGATCGCCCGCCGCACCACCACGCGCAGCACCGCCGCTATCACCACGATCAGCAGGACCCGGAGCCCGATCGCGAGCCACGTCGACCAGTTCTCCTCCACCCAGCCGGCGGCGTTGCTGGCGCTCTCCTGGGCGTCCTGGAGCGAGGGCACGCGTGGTGTCGGGGACTCCGAGGGGGTGGGCGACGGGCCGTCGGCCGACAGGACGGCGGACAAGGACACGGCAGGTACCTCCAGGTGCACGGTCTGCCCCCGGTGCGGCGGTCAAGGGCCGTCAGGTCTTCAAGGTCACGGAAAGGTCACCGGCACGGGCAGAACCACCACACTAACGGGGCATTGTGGGGGGAACGGACCGATCTGTGAAGAAGAGATCCTGCTCACCCGGGCTTGAACAGGCCACGATCGTGGGGAGGAAACAGGATGTGGTCGAAAACACTCCCAGCCCGTTACCGGGACATGGTGGCGCGTCCACCAGGCATGAGGAGAGACTGACTACGAAATCGTCCCGGCGCGAGCCACGCGCCGCCGGCGTACAAGGAGGCCGTCCGTGCCGCATGTCCTGGTCCTCAACGCGTCGTACGAGCCGCTCGGCGTCGTACCGCTCCGCCGCGCGCTCGTGCTCGTCCTCGAGAACAAGGCCGTGTGCCTCGAGGAGTCCGGCGCCTATCTGCACAGCGCGACCGTCACCGTCCCCGCACCCAGCGTGGTCCGGCTCAAGCGTTTCGTGCGGGTTCCCTACCGGGGGCCCGTTCCTCTGACCCGCAGGGCGCTGTTCGCCCGTGACGGGGGCCGGTGCATGTACTGCGGTGGCGTCGCGACCAGCGTCGACCACGTCATCCCGCGCAGCCGCGGGGGCAAGCACGTCTGGGACAACGTGGTGGCCTCCTGCCGCCGCTGCAACCACGTGAAGGCCGACCGCCACCTGTTCGAACTGGGCTGGCGGCTGCGCCACAAACCCGCCCCGCCCACCGGCCTGGCCTGGCGCATCATCGGCACCGGCCACAGGGACCCGCGCTGGCTGCCGTACCTGCAGCCGTACGGCGCGGACGACGCCCTGGCCCGGATCGACGGCATCTCCGCCTGACGACGATCCGGGCCTTCGCGCTGCCGGGCCCGGAGAGCCCCCCGCGCTCCCCGGGCCGGCCGGTGCGCCCGCCGGAGGGTCACGCGTACCGGAGCTCCGCGGGCCGTACCGAGCGGTGCAGCAGGGGCAGCGCGGTGGCCGCCGCCAGCAGGGACGCCGCGTACACGGCGACCGGCACCAGCAGCGCCGTCCACGGCGTCGACCAGCCGCCGCCCTCGGCGAGCGAGGCGTACCCCGTGCCGATCGCGGCGCCGCCGATGCCCGCGACCAGCACGCCGGGCGCCAGCGGCAGGGCGGTCTCCAGCAGCAGCGCCCGGCCGAGCACCGCGCGCGGCACGCCGACGGCGGCCTGCACCGCGAGCGTGCGGCGGCGGGTGGCCAGGGACTCGGCCGTGCCGACGGCCAGCCCGGACAGGGTGATCACGAGGCCGACGCCGATGGCCGCGGCCGTCAGGTCGAGCCCGGTGGTGTAGAAGGACAGGTCCTCGGACACGTGCTTGCCGGAGCCCAGCACCTCCAGCAGGGTCCGGCGGATCCCGACGAAGCCGGTGCCCACCACCGTCACCAGCAGCACGACCGTGTGCGTGCGGGCCGCCGCCCACGGGTCGTCCCGCAGCCGTTCCGCCGCGATGAGGACCGCCGGGCTCCCGGTGCGGGCGGCCAGCAGCCGGCCGGTCAGCCGGGCCGCGGCACCCACCAGCCACAGCGCGGCCGCCCCGGCCAGGGCCAGACCGGAGACGACCAGCATCGGCCCGGTGGGAACGGTGCCGGGACGGCGGTCCAGGCTCAGGTACGAGGCGAACAGCGCGCCCAGGAACAGCGCCACCGCCCCGAAGAACATCAGCCCCGGCCGGGTCCGCGGCCGCACCCGGCGCACCGTGCCGAGCGGCGAGGCCACCACCCGGCGCAGCGCCAGCACGCCGGTCAGCGTGCCCACCACGGGCATGCCCACCGCGACCACCGCGATCCCCGTCCAGGTCCACACCGAGGAGTGGTCCCCCGTGCGGACCACCAGCAGGGCGCAGAGCACGGTGGCGACCGCCGAGCCGGCCAGGCAGGCCGGCCCGGTCTCGGCCGCGGCGATCCGCCGCACCTGCCACGGCGTGGCGCCCGCCAGTCGCAGTCCCGCCAGCCGCCGGTCCCGGTGGACCGCGCCGAGGCGGGCGCTCTGGCCGAGGAAGCCGAGCACGGGGATCATCAGGAGCAGCAGCGCGGCGACCACGCCCGCCCGCTCCCCGGGGTCATCCAGCAGGCCGTCGGCGACGGGGATCGCGTGGTGCCCGCGCAGCGACGCCAGGACGACCGCCCCCAGCGCCAGTCCGGTGGCGAGCAGCGCGCCGACACCGGTGAGCGCGATCCGCCACCACTCGTGCCGGTCGGAGCCGCGCACCAGGTGCCAGGCCAGTCGCAGGTCCGCGGTCACGGGGTCACCTCCAGCACCGTGTCCTCGGTCACGACGGTGCCGTCGTGCAGGGACGCCTCGCGGTCCGCGTAGGCCGCGGTCCGGGCGTCGTGCGTGATCAGCAGGACCGCGGTGCCCGACTCGCGGGCCGTGTGCGCCAACGCCGTCATCACCTGCTCGCCCGCCAGGGAGTCCAGCGCCCCCGTCGGCTCGTCCGCGAACACCACCTTCGGGCCGGTCACCAACGCCCGGGCGAGCGCGGTCCGCTGGGCCTGCCCGCCGCTCATCTCCCCGGGCCGCAGCTCCTCCTGGCCGCGCGCCCCGAACCGCTCCAGCCACTCACCGGCCCGCTCGCGGGCCCGGGACCGGGGCGTGCCGGCCAGCAGCAGCGGGAGCGCCACGTTGTCGAGCGCCGTGAGTTCCGGGATGAGCTGGCCGAACTGGAAGACCACGCCGAAGTCGGTGCGGCGCAGCTCGCTCAGCCGCTTCTCCGGCAGCCGGTCGAGCCGCTGCCCGCCGTACGTCACCGAACCCCGGTCCGGGCGGACGATGCCCGCCATGCAGTGCAGCAGCGTCGACTTGCCGCTGCCGCTGGCGCCGGTGACCGCGAGGATCTCACCGGCCCGCAGGTCGAGCGACGCGCCGCGCAGGGCGGGTGTCCTGCCGTGCGCCTTGACCAGGTCACGGGCCGCGAGGAGCGGCCCTGGCGTGGCTGCGTTGTTCATGCTGCGTCGACCTCCGCGGTCAGGGTGGTGAGCCGGGCTGCCGTGGTGGTCATCCAACGGAGGTCGGCGTCGAGGTGGTTGAGGGCGAAGTCCGCCGAGAGCACGGTGGCCAGGTCCGCGCCGGGAGCCGACTTCACGGCGGTCAGTTCCCGCATCCGCCGCATGTGGGCGGCGCGTTGGGCGCGCAGGTACGCGGCCGGGTCGCCGCCGGACAGGATCGCCACCACGACCTTGGCGAAGATCTCGTTCGTCACGAACGGCGCGGGCGGCGCGATCTCCGCCGCCCAGTGGGCCAGTTCGCGCGATCCCGTCTCCGTGGTGCGGTACACGGTCCGCTCCGGACCGCCGTCCGAGTCGGTGCCCTCGATCTCGGCGAGACCGTCCCGGACCAGGCGTTGCAGGGTCGTGTAGACCTGCCCGTAGGCCAGCGGACGGGCCTGCGGGAAACGTTCGTCGTGTCGTCGCTTCAGGTCGTAGCCGTGGCTCGGCCCCGAGGCGAGCAGGCCCAACAGGATGTGGCGGGTGCTCATGCCGATCATTATGTACTGCGTACATGTACTGAGTGAATAGCTGCCCGGGGAAAAGTCGGGAGGGAGCCGAGGGGGAGGCCGGCGGGGAGGGGAGGAAGCCGAGGAGGGGGAGCCGCCGGAGGAGGAGCCGGGGCCGGCTCCGGGCGGGTCAGTCCGCGACCGCGTACGCCTCCACCGACCACAGCGAGTACCCGTACCGCGTGGCCCGCTTCTCGCCCTGGACGCGGACGTACCGCACGTCCGGCTCGTCCATGCGGACGGTCTCCCGGCCGCCGCGCCCGTCCCGCACCGCCGCCGCGGTGCGCCAGGTGCGGCCGTCCGCCGAGACCTCGACGCGGTACGCCGACGGATGCGCGTCCTGCCAGTGCAGCGCGACCTTCCCGAGCCGCACCGGGCGCTCCAGCTCGACCTGCCACCAGGCGTCGTCGTCGACCGGGGACGACCAACGGGTCCCGGGGTCGCCGTCGTTCGCCGCCGAGGCCGGGAAGTCGGGGGTCTCGTCCGCCGAGGAGTCCGCCCGGCCGGCGCGGGCCAGATCGGGGCCGGCGGTGCGCGGGACGGCGTGGACGGTCAGCGTGCGGCTCGCCCCGCCGAAGCCGAGCCGGACGTCGTACGACCGGGTCGGCGTGCCCGGCTCCACGGTCACCTCGACCGGTACCTCCAGCGGCGTGCCGCGCGGGACGGTCAGCGCCTCGTCGGGGACCTCGACCCGCAGGCCCTCGGGGGCCTCGACGGTCAGCCTGCCGCGCACCTCGTCGGGGCGCAGCGAGCCGAGGGCGGCCGTCAGCCGCAGGGTGCCGCCGATGTCGGCGTCCGCGCGGTCGTCCGGCAGCTCCAGGGAGGCGGCGGGCGCGTCCGCGTACCAGGGGACCAGGTGCCGGACCCGGCCGGGGCCGGCGCCGGTGACCCGGACGGCGTCGGCCGGCCCGTCGGCCCGCAGTTCGGTGGCGCCCGTGCCGGACAGCGGGCCGAGGCGGCGCCAGCCCTCGCCCGGGACGCGGACCTCCACCGTCCCGCGCGTGCCGGGCTCGGCGAGCACCGTCACGGAGTCCAGGGAGCGGGTCCGCGCGAGGCGCAGGGTGCGCCCGCCGGACGGGTCCCCGGACCGCGCGGCCGGCTCGTGGTCGATGCCGGCCCAGCTCTCGTACGCCTTCTGCGCCCGGCTCAGGAACGGGTCCAGCACGCCCTCGCCGACCGTCACCCGCGTGGACTCCAGCCGCGTCCGCTGCTCGCCCAGCCTCCGGTACGCCGTCCAGGCGGCGCCCGCGTCCCCGGTGCGCTGGGCGTCCAGCATGTCCAGGGCCGTGACGCCGGCGTCGCCGTAGCGGGCCAGCTGCCCCGTCCAGGGGGCGACCTCGACCGCGAGCGCGGTGCCGGACAGCCGCCGCGGCAGCTCGCGCAGCACCGTGAAGGCGGACCGCAGCCGGCCGGCCGCCCCGGTCCCGTCCTCGTCGCGGGCGGCGGCCCGGGCCCGGGTCCGCCAGAACTCCTCCATCAGCGGACGCAGGTACGCCGACTCCTCGCCGCCCAGCACCGAGGACGCGGCGTTCCCGGCGAGCGCGGTCAGGGCCTCCTGCCGCTCGGCGTCACCGCCCGCGAGGTCGGCGATCGCGGCCCGCCAGGACTCCCGGGGGCGGTAGTCGCGCGGGTTCCAGGCGAAGTCGGCGGCGGTGAACAGCGGTATGCGGGACGCCCCGGGCTGCTCCATCGCGTTGGCGAGCAGGGCGGCCGAGCCCGCGGCGACGGCCGGTTCGCGGCCCTGGTAGGGGCCGAGGAAGATCCGGCCGGGGGCGTAGTCGTTCACCGGGTAGTTGTCCATGGTCACCAGCGGGTGCCCGAACACCTCCCGCGCCTCGGCGAGTTCGCCGCCCGTGATGGTGCGCGGCACCACCCCGACCCCGGTCCACGCCACCTCGACGCCCGGGTCCAGGGCCTTCGCGAGGGCGCGCCGGTACGCGGTCGAGCCGTCCTCGTAGTACTCGGTGGGCATCAAGGACAGGGCGGGGGAGCCGGGGTGGCGGTCCGCCAGGTGGCGGGCCACCGCGTTCGCCACGTGCGCCTGGGCGCGGGCGGCGGCCCCGGGGCCGGAGCCGAACCGGTCGGCGTCCGCCCCGCAGTGCCACTCGCTGTAGCTGACGTCCTGGAACTGGAGCTGGAAGGCACGGAACCCCAGCGCCCACATCGCGTCCAGCTTGCGGGTCAGCGCGCGCAGGTCGGCGTCCGAGGCGAAGCACATCGCCTGGCCCGGCGCCACCGCCCAGCCGAGGGTGACGTGGTTGCGCCGCGCCCGCTCGGCCAGTTCCCGGAACTCCGCGCGCCGCTCGGCCGGGTAGGGCTCGCGCCAGCGGGCCTGCCGGTGGAGGTCGTCGCCGGGTGCGTAGAGGTACCGGTTCTGCTTGGTGCGGCCCATGAAGTCCAGCTGCTCCATCCGCTGCCGGTGCGTCCACGGGGTGCCGTAGAAGCCCTCGGTGACGCCGCGCACCGCGGTGCCCGGCCAGTCCCGGACGACCGCCGCGGTGAGGCGTCCGTCCGGGCGCAGGAGCTGGCGCAGCGTCTGCACGGCGTGGAACAGGCCGGCGCCGTCCGCCCCGGTGAGGGAGACGGCGCCCCGGCCGGTGGTGAGCGTGTAGCCGCCGGCCGGAAGGGCGTGCCGGGGGTCGCCCGTGGGACGTTCCGTGCTCACGCGCACCACGAGCGCCCCCTCGGGCACCGGTGCGCCGGGAGCGGTGAACCGGCGTGCCCCGGCCTGCCGCAGCAGCGCGCGCAGCGCGTCGAGGGCGTACGCGTCGGCCGTCGCGTCCGCGCGCAGGGCGACCTCGCCGGTCACCTCCACCGGGGCGCCGTTCGCGCGCAGGGAGTGCGGGCGCGGCCACACGGACAGGTCCGCCCCGGCCGCGTCGGGAACGGGCGACGCGGTCGCCCCGGGCGCGGGCGGAGCCGCCACGGAGACGGGCGCGACGCCCAGGCTCCCGGCGACGACGGCGAACGCGAGGGCGACCGCCCCCCTCCCACGCACCCGCTGCACAGACCCCTCCTCCTGGCTCGACCCCGGTCGTCCGACGGGGCGCCCCGACGGCCCCCGGACCCGGCGGCCGTGTCCGATCCGTTACCGACGGATCCCCGAGCCCACCACTCCTGCGGTGAACGTGTCAATGAGAGTGGCCGTTGTGGCGCGTATGTCCCACTGTGGAGTGAGGGAGCGGGAAGAGAGTGTGAGCAGGAGCACGTTGTGCGAGTTCGTGCGTCTGGCCCCGCGCCCGCTGGGTAGGGCTGCGAGATAACCCGCACGAACGATCCGCACGACTCGCACCGCCGCTCGCGTGATCCGCCGAGCAGGGCGAGGAGTGCACGACGAGGAGGCCACCAGTGGCTGCACCGGCGTACGTACCGTCCCCCGCCCTGTCCAAACCCGTGGCGGAGCCGTCCGCCGACCTGCCCGCCGAGCCCGAGAGCCTCCACCTGTGCGCCTTCAGCGCCGAGGGGCCCTGCACCGAGGTCCCCCTCACCAGCGAGCCCCCGCTGCCCGCCGCCGAACCCCTCACCAGCGAGCCCCCGCTCGCCGACGCCGCCCCCCTGACCGGCGGGTCCTATGCCGACACGGACCCCTCGGGACTCGACTCCCTCCCGGCCCAGTACCGGCCGGAGCCCTAGGTGACCGCGCCCCGGCCGGCCGAACCCCCCTCCGAGGGCCTGTCCGAGGCCCTGTCCCGGCTCGCCGCCCTGCACGGCGTCGCCACCTCCTACCGCCCCTCCCCGGACCGCACGGTCGCGGCCTCGGCCACCGCCGTCACGCGCGCGCTGGCCGCCCTCGGCGTGGACGCGGGCACTCCCGCGGCCGTCCGCGCCGCGCTCGCCGCCGGGGAACGGGAGCGGGCGGAGCGGCTGCTGCCGCCCACCGTGGTCGGCCGGGGCCCGGACGCCCCGGCCGCGCTCGCCGCGCTCCCCGAGGGCACCCGGCTGCGCGTCCGCACCGAGCAGGGCGAGACCCGCACGTCCGCCGGGCACCTCCCGCCCGGGGTGCACGAGGTGACCGCCACCGCCCCGGACGGCCGCACCGCGCACGCCCACCTGATCGTCGCCCCGCCCCGGCTGCCCGCGCCCCCGGGACGCTCCCACGGGCTCCTGGTCCAGCTCTACTCCCTCCTCTCCCGCCGCTCCTGGGGCATGGGCGACCTCGGCGACCTCGGCGAACTCGCCGACTGGGCGGGACGCGTCCTCGGCGCCGGGTTCGTCCAGGTCAACCCCCTGCACGCGGCCGTCCCCGGCCCCCCGACCGACCCCTCCCCGTACCGCCCCTCCTCGCGCCGCTTCCCCGACCCGGTCCACCTGCGGATCGAGGCCGTCCCCGAGTTCGCCCACGTCGAGGACCGCGACCGCCTGCACGCCCTGCTGGAACGCGCCGGGCGGCTGCGCGAGGCGGTGCTGGAGCGGGGCGCGCTGATCGACCGGGACGCCGTGTGGGAGGCCAAGCGCGAGGCGCTGGAACTGGTGCACGCGGTTCCGCTCGGACCCGGCCGGCGCGCCGCCTACGCCGACTTCCTCGCCGAACAGGGCCGGGCCCTGGAGGACCACGCCACCTGGTGCGCGCTCGCCGAGGTGCACGGCGCCGACTGGCACCGGTGGCCCGCCGCCCTGCGCGACCCGCGCTCGCCGGAGACCGCCCGCGCCCGGCGCGAGCTGGCGGACCGCGTCGACTTCCACTCCCGCCTCGCCTGGCTCACCGACGCCCAGCTCACCGCCGCCCAGCGCACCGCGCGCGAGGCCGGGATGCCGGTCGGGATCGTGCACGACCTCGCCGTCGGCGTGCACCCCGGCGGCGCCGACGCCTGGGCGCAGCAGGAGCACTTCGCGGCCGGCATGTCCGTCGGCGCGCCCCCGGACGCCTTCAACGCGCGCGGCCAGGACTGGGGCCTGCCGCCCTGGCGCCCGGACCGGCTCGCCGAGTCCGGCTACGCCCCCTTCCGCGCCCTGCTCCGGGCCCTCTTCCGGTACGCGGGCGCCCTGCGCATCGACCACGTCATGGGCCTGTTCCGGCTCTGGTGGGTGCCCGAGGGCCACCCGCCCACCGAGGGCACCTACGTCCACTACGACGCCGAGGCCATGCTCGCCGTCCTCGTCCTGGAGGCCTCCCGGGCCGGGGCGGTGGTGATCGGCGAGGACCTGGGCACGGTCGAGCCCGGAGTGCGCGAGGCACTGCGCGAACGCGGGGTGTACGGCACCTCGGTGCTCTGGTTCGAACGGGACTGGGAGGGCGACGGCCGCCCGCTGCCGCCGGAGCGCTGGCGCGCCGACTGCCTGGCCACCGCGACCACCCACGACCTGCCGTCCACCGCCGCCCGCCTCACCGGCGAACACGTCGACCTCCGCGCGAGCCTGGGGCTGCTCACCCGCCCCCTGGCCGAGGAACGCGCCGAGGCCGCCGCCGACACGGCGGAGTGGCGGGACCTGCTCGCCCGGCTCGGGCTGCTGGACGGCACCGCCGACGGCACCTCCCCGGAGGAGGCGGAGATCCAGGCCGTCCACCGCTACCTGCTGCGCACCCCGGCCCGCCTGGTCGGCGTCTGGCTCCCCGACGGCGTGGGCGACCGGCGCCCGCAGAACCTCCCCGGCACCTGGGACCAGTACCCGAACTGGCGCCTGCCGATCGCCGACGCGCGGGGCCGCCCGGTGACGCTGGAGGACCTGGCGGCGTCGCCGCGCCTGCGGGCGCTGATCGACGTGCTGCGCGGCGGGTGAGCGGTCCTGCCCGCACCGGTGCCGGGCCACGGACGGCACCCCGGCCGCGCGGTCCCCACCGGCGTTCGCTACCTTGTGCAGCGTGGACAAGAAGAACGCCCTGCGCGCCGGCGCCCTGGCAGCCGGTACGACGCTGATGATGCTGCTCATGTCGTCCCCCGCGCTCGCGCTCACCCGCGACGACGGCGACGACCCCGGCACGGGCCTGAGCGTCATCGAGACGCTGGGCCTCTACGTCGTGCTCCCGATCGTGCTGTTCCTGGTCATCGCCGGTCTGGTGATGGTCGGCGACAAGTCGCACAAGAAGAAGGACCCGACCAGCTCCAACATCCGGACCAAGGCCGACGCCAAGGCCTGATCCGGGGCCCGCGAGCCCACGCGCACCTTCCCGAGGGCGCCGTCCCCGCCGCCGTACGCACCCGCCGTACGGCGACGGCGGGGACGGCGCCCTCGGTGCCGTCCGGCGTCCCCTGCCGTCCGGCAGGCCCGGCCGGCCAGGACGCCCCGATCAGCTCGGACGCTCCGGATGGTCCGGATGCGGCGCCGTCAGATACCGCTGCAGCGTCGGCCCCAGCCACGCCACGATCTCCTCCCGGGTCAGCCCGGCCGCCGGGGGGAAGCGCAGGACGTACCGGGTGAGCGCCAGTCCCAGCAGCTGCGAGGTGACGAGCGCGGCGCGCGCCGGTACCTGCTCGGGGTCGGGGCAGACCTGCCGGACGACCGGGAGGATCTGGTCCCGGAAGACGCCCTGCGTGCGCTCGGCGCCGGCCCTGCTGGTGGCGGCGACCCGGAGCAGGGCGGTGAGGACCTCGTTCCCTTCCCACACCGCCAGGAAGTGCCGCGCCAGCGCCCGCCCGACCTCCTGCCGGGGCAGCGCGCCCAGGTCGGGCAGCTCCAGGTCGATGGCGACGGCCGCCGCGAACAGCCCCTCCTTGTTGCCGTAGTAGCGCATCACCATCGACGGGTCGATCTTCGCGTCCCGGGCGATGGCGCGGATGGTCGCCCGCTCGTAGCCGTCGGAGGCGAACCGCTCGCGCGCGGCGTGCAGGATGGCGGCGCGGGTGGAGTCCGAGCGCCGGGCGGGGGCCGGCGCAGCGGCGCTTCCGCGGCTCCCGCCGCTCCCTCTGTCTGTGTCGCTGTCGTGCATGCCCGCAACCGTAGGCCAACACCCGTTTGCCAACAAGTGTTGACTTCCCGTCGGTTGTGGGCCTACGGTGGTCAACAAGCGTTGGTCAACAGATGTTGGCAAACACGTGTTGACGGTCCGCGCGTCGACCTTCAGGGAGGCCCTGATGAACGGCAACGACCCCGCCCGCACCGTGATCGTCGTCGGCTCCGGCCCCACCGGACTGCTGCTGGCCGGTGACCTGGCCACCGCCGGCGTCCCCGTCACCGTCGTCGAGAAGCGCCCGTCCGGGATCAGCAACCTCTCCCGCGCCTTCGTCCTGCACGCCCGCACCCTCGAGCAGTTCGACGCCCGTGGTCTCGCCGACGAGCTGGAGGCGGTCGGACGCCCGCTGGACCGGCTGCGCCTCTACGACCGGCTCACCCTCGACCTCGGCACGCTCCCCTCCCGCTTCCGCCACCTCCTCGTCGTCCCGCAGTACGAGGTCGAGAAGGTCCTGCTGCGGCGGGCCCGCGAGGCCGGTGCCGACGTCCGGTACGAGACCGAGATGACCGCCCTGAGCCAGGACGCCGACGGCGTGACCGTCGACGTCACCGGGCCCGGCGGGGAACGCGGGCGGCTGCGGGCCGCGTACGTGGTCGGGGCCGACGGGATGCGCAGCTCCGTGCGGACCGCGGTCGGACTGCCGTTCCCCGGGCGCTCGGTGATCCGGTCGGTCGTCCTGGCGGACGTGCGGCTCGCCGAGCAGCCCGGGACGCTGCTCACCGTGAACGCCGTCGGCGACGCCTTCGCCTTCATCGCCCCCTTCGGCGACGGCTACCACCGCGTCGTCGGCTGGCACCGGGGCCGGAACGCACCCGACGACGCCCCCCTCGACCTCGACGAGATCAAGGAGATCACCCGGCTCGCCCTCGGCCGGGACTTCGGGATGCACGACGCCCGCTGGATGTCCCGCTTCCACAGCGACGAACGCCAGGCGCCCGCCTACCGCGTGGGCCGCGTCTTCCTCGCCGGGGACGCGGCGCACGTCCACACCCCGGCCGGCGGACAGGGCATGAACACCGGCCTGCAGGACGCGGCCAACCTGAGCTGGAAGCTCGTCCAGGTGCTGGGCGGTCACGCCCCCGGGTCGCTGCTCGACACCTACCAGGCCGAACGGCACCCCGTCGGCAGGACGGTGCTGCGCAGCAGCGGCGGCATCGTCCGGCTCGCCATGGCCCACCGCCCCTGGACACTGGCGCTGCGCGCGGCCCTGACGGCGGTGCTCGACCACGTCGGCCCGGTCCGCCGCAGGGCGATCGGCCAGGTCACCGGGATCGGCGTGCGGTACCCCGCGCCCTCCGGCGCCCACCGGGCGACCGGCGCCCGCGTCCCCGACGTCGCGCTCGCCGGCGGACGCCGTCTGCACCAGGCGCTGCGCGGCGGTCGGTTCGTGCTGATCACACCGGAGCCGTACGACGACGGGGGCGCGCGCGGGGAGCGGCTGGCGGTGGAGCGCTGGGCCGGGGACCGCCGGACGAGCGTGCTGGTGCGGCCCGACGGCTACGTGGCGTGGGCGTCGGACTCCGCGGGGCGGGCCGGGATCGAGGCCGCGCTCGCCGCTCACGTCGGTTGAGCCCGCCGCCCACGCCGGCCGGGCGGGCGGCCCCTCGACCGGACGGCCCCTCGACCGGGCGGCCTACCTCTCGGTCACGAGCAGCAGCTCCCGCAGCAGGCCGGCCAGTTGTCCCGCCCGTTCCTCGCCCAGGGCGGACAGCGCCTCCGTCTGGACGGCGAGGCCCGCGCCGACCGCCTCGTCGATCAGGCGCAGCCCCTGCGCGGTGAGCGTGACCTGGAGCCCGCGGCGGTCGTGCGGATCGGGGGAGCGGCGCAGCAGTTCCGCCCGCTCCAGTTTGTCGAGGCGGCCCGTCATCCCGCCGGTGGTGAGCATCAGCGTCGCCGAGAGCCGGCGCGGCGAGAGGGTGTAGGGCTCGCCGGCGCGGCGCAGGGTCGCGAGGACGTCGAACTCCCCGCGCGAGATCCCGTACTTGGCGTACGCCTTCTCCATCCGGTCGCCCATGGCGCGCGAGAGCCGGTGGATGCGGCCGAAGACCTCCATGGCGGCGGTGTCGAGGTCGGGCCGGACCGCCGCCCACTGCTCGACGATCGCGTCGACGGGGTCCTTGCGCTGCTCGGGGCGTGCACTCATGGGCAGGAGTATCCGTTTCCCCCCGGTCGCCCGCAAGAAAGTGGCTTGACGGAAACTTGCTTGGCGCTAAGCTACTTAGAACCAAACCAATAACGACCCGACGGGAAGAGGTGCGTCCCCATGGCCGCGAACCGCGCCGCCCTGATCGCGCTCACCGCCCTCGCCCCCGCCTCCTGGGGTACCACCTACGCCGTCACCACCGAGTTCCTCCCGGCCGACCGTCCCCTGTTCACCGGCCTGGTGCGCGCCCTGCCCGCCGGACTGCTGCTGCTCGCGCTCGCCCGGGTGCCGCCGCGCGGCGCCTGGTGGTGGAAGGCCACCGTGCTCGGCGCGCTCAACATCGGCGCCTTCTTCCCGCTGCTGTTCCTCTCCGCGTACCGGATGCCCGGTGGCATGGCCGCGGTCGTCGGCTCGGTCGGACCGCTGTTCGTGGCCGGCCTCTCGGCGCTGCTGCTGGGGCAGCGGCCGACCGCGCGCACCCTCCTCGCCGGGACCGTGGCCGCGTTCGGCGTGAGTCTCGTCGTCCTGAGGGCCGCCGGGGCGCTGGACCCGCTCGGCGTCCTGGCCGCGTTCGCCTCCACCGCCTCCATGTCCACCGGCACCGTGCTCACCAAGCGGTGGGGGCGCCCCGAGGGCGTCGGCCCGCTCGCCCTGACCGGCTGGCAGCTCACCGCGGGCGGACTGCTCGTCGCGCCGCTCGCCCTCCTGGTCGAGGGTGCGCCCCCCGCGCTGGACGGCCCGGCGGTCGGCGGTTACCTCTACCTCGCGCTCGCGAACACGGCGGTCGCGTACTGGCTCTGGTTCCGCGGCATCGGCCGGCTCACCGCCACACAGGTCACCTTCCTCGGCCCGCTGTCCCCGCTCACCGCGGCCGTCGTCGGCTGGGCGGCGCTCGGCGAGGCGCTGACACCGGTGCAACTGGTCGGCATGGCACTGGCGTTCGGGGCGACGGTGGCCGGGCAGGCCGCTCCGCGCCCCCGCACGGTCCCCGGGCCGCCCGAGCCCTCCCGCACCGCACCGTTCAGTTCTGCTGAAGAGAACGGTCGAAAGGATTCGATGGACCTGACGGCTCCCGCGCTGCGACGGTAGGCCCACCGGGACCGCCGACCAGCGAAGGGACGTCCGTGGCCGCAGCCGACCGCCGAACCAGCACTCCCGCACCGGCGTCACCGGAACCGCGGACGTCACAAGAGCCGCGGACACCACCGGAACCCCGGGGGCGGCGGCACGCCGTCGCCCCCGGGCTCGCGCTCGCCGCGCTCGCCACCGCCCTGTGGTCCGGCAGCTTCGTCACCTCCCGCGCGCTCGGCGACAGCGTGCCGCCCGTCCAGCACGCCTTCTGGCGTTGGGTGGTGGCGCTCGTGGTCGTCGCCCCCTTCGGCGCCCGGCGGGCCTGGCGGCGGCGCGCGCTGATCCGCCGTCACCTCCGCTTCGTCCTCCTCGCCTCGCTGCTCGGCGTGACCGTCTACAACACCCTCGTCAACCAGGCCGGGGTCACCACCCCCGCCGCCGCCATGGGCATGATCATGGCGGCCTCGCCGGTGGTGATGGCGCTGCTGGAACGGGCGGGCGGCGTACGGCTCGGCGCCCGCCGGATCGCCGGGCTGCTGACCGCGTGCACCGGCGTGCTGCTGCTGATCGGCTGGGCCGGCGGGGGAGCGGGCGGCGCCTCCCCCGGTGCCGGAGGCCCCCTCGGCGCCGGCGCCCTGTGGATGATCGCCGCCGCCTGCTGCTTCGGCGGCTACAGCGCCCTGCTGCGCCGTCGGCCCGCCGGTCTCGACGGCGCCGCGTTCCTGTTCACCACGTTCCTGTTCGGCACCGTGCTGCTGCTGCCCGCGCAGGGGGTCAGCCTCGCCGTCCAGGGCGGCTTCACCCCGGCGCCCGGGACCGTCCTGCCCCTGCTGTACGTCGGCATCGCCTCCTCGGCCGTCGCCTTCTTCGCCTGGAACCGGGCGATCTCCCTGATCGGCCCGACCCGGGCCGGCGTCGTCTACTACCTCCAGCCCGTGTGCGTGGCCCTGCTGTCCTGGGCGCTGCTGTCCGAGCCGACCGGCTGGGCCCAGGCCGGCTGCACGGCACTGATCCTGGGCGGGGTCGTGCTCGGCGCGGGGGCGCGCCGCTGAGGAACGCGGCCGGGCGGATAGGTTGCCGCCATGGCCGAGTGGGACATCCGGAAACTGCACATCCTGCGGACGCTGCGGGAGCGGGGGACGGTCACCGCGACGGCCGAGGCGCTGCGGATGACCCCCTCGGCGGTGTCGCAGCAGCTGACGAACCTCTCCCGACAACTCGGGGTGCCGCTGCTGGAGGCCCGGGGGCGCCGGGTCCGGCTCACGGACGCGGCCCGGCTGGTGCTGCGGCACGCCGAGGCCGTGTTCGAGCAACTGGAGCGGGCGGACGCCGAGTTGGCGGCCTACGCGCACGGGGAGGCCGGCGAGGTGCGGGTCGGCGCCTTCTCCACCGCCGTGCCCGCCCTCGTCGTACCGGCGGTGACCGCGCTGCGCGCGGCGCACCCCGGGGTCACGGTGCGGGTGCGGGAGACCGAGGCGCAGCAGGCGTACGAGCTGCTGGCGACGGGGGAGGCGGACCTCGCCCTGTCCCTCGCGGCCCAGGCCCCCACCGCGGCCGACCCGCGCTTCACGCGGATCCACCTGCTCGCCGACCCGCTGGACGTCGCCCTGCCCCACGACCACCCGCTGGCCGACGCGGCCGGACTCCGGCTGGCCGACCTCGCGTCCGAACCGTGGATCTTCGGCGGCAGCGGTCCCTGGTCCGACATCACGCGGGCCGCCTGCGAGGCGGCCGGGTTCCGCCCGTACCAGGGGCACGCGGCGGCCGGCTGGACGGCGATCCTGGCGATGGTCGAGGCGGGCATGGGCGTCGCGCTCGTCCCCCGCATGGCGGCGGAGCGCCGGGAGGGCGTGGTGATGCGGGAGCTGACCGAGGACCGTCCGGTCCGTCATGTCGTCGCGGCCGTCCGCAGGGGTGCGGAGGAGGGCACGGCGGTGGCGAACGTCCTGACCGCCCTGCGCGCGGCCGCGGCGCCCGCGACATCCGTGACGCCCGCGAAGTCCGCGAACGGGAAGGCGGAGCGGACCTGACCCCGGGCGGTGGTCGCCCTGTTCGCGCCACGCGGCGCGAAAGTGGCGCGATCGCGCGTTGCCGCCCTGGTGCACGACGCGCAGCCTGAAGTTGCGGGAGCGCTCCCATGATGTCGACGCCTCTCGGTGGCCCGGCATTCCCGTGGGGGAGAGCACCGCAGATTGTCATATGCATGACATTCTGGACCGCGCCGCCGGACTTCGGAGACGACATGCCACGACGCCGCTGGACCGGGCCCCTTCTGCTGGCCCTCCTGCTGACCGCCCTCACCCCGTCGCCCGCCGCCACGGCGGACACCGCGCCGCCCCGGACGGGAACGGCGGCCGACACCTCGACCGTGCCCCTGCCGTCGCTCAGCGCCACCACCACCCAGGTCGCCTCCGGACTGAGACGGCCCACCGCCCTCGTCGCCCCCGACGACGGCACGGACCGGCTGTTCATCACCGAGAAGCCCGGTACCGTCCGCGTCTACCACCCGGACACCGGCCTGGCCCGGACCCCGCTGATCGACATCACCTCGGCCGTGGACGAATCGGGCAACGAGCGCGGTCTGCTCGGCATCGCCCTCCCGCCCGACTTCGCCGACAGCCAGGACCTGTACCTGGCGTACACGGCCCTGCCCGACGGCGCGGTCACCCTCGCCCGCTACCGGCTCGACGAGTCCCGCCTGGAGCCCCTGCTCTCCCAGGAGCACGCCGAGTACAGCAACCACAACGGCGGCCAGCTCGCCTTCGGCCCCGACGGCAACCTGTACTGGAGCATCGGCGACGGCGGCGGCTCCGGGGACCCCTTCAGGTCAGGCCAGCGGCTGGACACCCTGCTGGGCAAGATCCTGCGCATCGACGTGAGCCGCGCCTGCGCCCCGCTCGCGTACTGCGTCCCCGCCGACAACCCCTTCGTCGGCACCCCCGGCGCCCGCGAGGAGATCTGGCTGTACGGGCTGCGCAACCCGTGGCGGTTCTCCTTCGACGGCGCCGACGGCTCGATGTGGATCGGCGACGTCGGCCAGGGCCGCTGGGAGGAGATCGATCACCTCGCCCCCGGACAGGGCGGGCTCAACCTCGGCTGGTCCTGCTACGAGGGACTGGAGAAGTTCGCCGACGGGGACTGCGTGCCCGGCGAGGAGTACACCGAGCCGGTGTTCACCTACTCGCCGTACACCGGCGGCTGTTCGGTCATCGGCGGTCACGTCTACCGGGGCCGGCAGTACGCCGACCTGGTCGGCGGCACGTACATCGCCACCGACTACTGCTCGTCCACGGTCTGGGCGCTGCGCCCCGACGGCAGCGGCGGCTACGAGCAGGCCGAGATCGGGGGGACGCCCACCCAGGTGACGGCGGTCGGCACGACCGCCGACGGGGAGTTCTACGTGGTCAACGACCTGCCCGGCGGCCTGCACAAGGTGTCCTTCGCGCGGGAGGAACCCACCTGCCGGGTGGACCGCAAGGTGACGTCCTGGGGCACCGGCACGACGGTCGGCCTCACCGTCACCAACACCGGCGGCACCCCGGTGAACGGCTGGACGCTGGAGTTCCCGCTGGCCCTCGGGCAGACGGTCGTCTCCGACTGGAACACGGACCTGACCCAGGGGAGCAACGTGATCACGGCGGCCGACGCCGCGCACAACGCCACCATCGCCCCGGGCGCGAGCGTCACCCTCGGCTACCTGGCCGACCACACCGGTGACGCGTCGCCGCCGCCGCGGTTCACGCTGAACGGGGACGCCTGCGCCGTCGGCCGCTGAGCCGCCGGGGGGCGTGCGGGCCGGACGCCGGGCCTCAGCCGCGGGCGATGGACTGTTCGACGAGGGCGACGGTGGCCCGGGGGTCGTCGACCTCGACGACGAGGCGGTCGTAGGTCCCGGCGTCGGCGAGTTCGATGACGACCGCCTTGTCCGGGTTCTTCACGTCCCAGAAGAGGCGCTCGCCGTCGCGGCGGAAGCGGCCGGCGGTGATGACGCCGGGAACGTGGGTGCCGCCGACGCGGACGCCCTTGGGCTCGCGGGCCATGCCGGGGTCGTGGGTGGCGCCCCGCACGTGGGCGAGGGGGATCTCCAGGCGGCTCTTGAGGGTCCAGAGCTTGTCGAGGCCCTGGAACTCGACGGTCATCAGGTCACGGTCGCGGTCGACGGAGATCAGGGCCACGTCAGTACTCCTGGGAGGGGATCGGCCGGGCGGCGCGCAGGCGCAGGCGGGCGCCGAGGACGGTGGAGGCGAGCCGGGGGGCGGCGTCGCCGTGGGAGGGGCGCAGCGCGTCCTCCAGCGCGGCGATGCCTTCCGCGACCAGCGCGGCGACCTCCGGGTCGTGGGGTGCGCGTTCGGCGGCGGCGAGGAGGAGGAGCCCGGCGGCCGGGCCGTTGTCGTACGAGGCGATGGCCGTCGTCAGCGCCTGCTCGGGGTCGGTGAGGTCGGCGATGGCGGCGGCGGTCGGACGGATCTCGTGGTCGAGGTGGTTGCGGAGGGCGGTGAGGTGCAGGCTCCGCTTCGACCCGAACACCTTGTAGAGGCTGCCCCGGTGGATGCCGGTGGCGGTGACCAGGTCGTCCACCGAGGTGCCCTCGTAGCCGTGGGTGGCGAAGAGGGCCGCCGCGGTCCCGATCGCCCGGTCGGTGTCGAAGGCGCGTGGTCGTCCCATGTCCATGACCATACAGGGTAAGAGAACGATCGGTCAAGAACGACTGTTCTTCTACGCTCCTCCGGGGTCCCGGGGGGTGTCCCCCGGGACCCTCAGCTCCTCGAAGCGCTCGAGGTCGTCGCGCACCGACTCGCGCTCCCGGGCGGTGAGCCGGACCGCGCCGGCCCGGACGAGCGCGGACGCCGCGGTCGCTTCGTCCCCGAGGCGCCCGGCGACGTCCGCGCGCAGCACCAGGAGGCGGAACAGCTGCACGGGTGTGGGCCGCCCGTCCCCGGTCCCGGTGCGCAGCGCCCGGTCGATGATCTTCGCCGCGCCCGCCGGGTCCTCCTTCGAGTCCGCGAACAGGGACGCGTGGTGGAGGGCCCGGGAGAAGGGCTCCCCGGGCGCGGGCCGGTGGTGCTGGTCCCGGCCCGTCGGCTGCCCGATGCGCAGGCAGTTGCCGCCCGGGTCGGTCACGAGGAACTGCCGCACGCCGTGCGAGGTGTCCTTCAGCGGCCCGATGCGCGGCAGCCCCCGGGCCGGGACCCTGCCGTACGCCTCCTTGAGCCCGGCCCGGAAGGCCTCGTACAGCCCGTCCACGTCGTCGGTCCGGATGCAGCACGTGCTGAACGACTCGGCCGGCTCGTACCGCTTCATCCCGAAGAAGTGGAGCTGGATGCCGCCGCGCTCCACGACCGCGTACGGGTGGGGGCTCCGCTGCTGGAAGGTCGTCTCGAACCCGAGGGCGGCGTAGAAGTCGAGCACGGGCCGGAGGGTCCGGCACGGCAGGACCGGAATGGTCTTCTCGCTCATCCCGGCAGTCTAGTCAAACTTGAATAGAGGGGAGGCGGATTCGCGGTGAAGGGCTCTGGGGCGGTGCCGCCCGTCCGTGCGCGCTCGGCGCGGCCGGCGGGCCACCGCGTCGATGTCGAAGGCGTGGGTCCCCGGGCCGCCCGCGGGGCCCGTGAAGAGGAGGGCGAAGTGCTCCCGGCCCCGGGCGGTGGTGCCGCCGCCGGTGTCCGGCCGGGCCGGGGGAGGCCGGCCGAGGCCGGTGAGCAGGCGGCCGGTGGTCCGCTCGGTCCCGGCGTCGTCGCCGGAGAGGAGGACGGTGCCCGGCGGGCCGGGCTCGTCCGGGGCGACCGCCGCGGCGGAGTCCGTGGTGCACGGCGTCACCGGGGCGCAGGTCCGAGGTCGGTCGGGACACGGGGGTTCCGTCGGGGCGGCGGGCGCGTGGGCGGCGTCGAGCGCGTGGGGCCGGCGGCACCCTCTCCGTCCCCGCCTCCGCGTTCCGCCGCCTCCGCCGACGCCCTGGAGGAACACGAGGGGCGCCCGGCGTAGCACCGGGCGCCCCTCAAGCCGTACGGGCCGTTACCCGGCGGCCGCCGCGTCCGCCGCCTGGGCGCGCAGGGCGCGTTCCACGCCCGCGCGGGATTCGGAGACCAGGCGGCGCAGGGCCGCGCTCGGCTCGGCGGAGGTCAGCCAGGCGTCCGTCTTGTCGAGGGTCTCGCCGGAGACCTGGACGGCCGGGTAGAGGCCGACCGCGATCTGCTGGGCGATCTCGTGCGAGCGGGACTCCCAGACGTCCTTGAGGACCTCGAAGTACCGGTCGGTGTACGGCGCCAGCAGTTCGCGCTGGTCGGTCTGGACGAAGCCGGCGATGACCGCCTCCTGGACGGCGTTCGGCAGCTTGTCGGACTCCACCACCGACGCCCACGCCTCCGCCTTGGCCTCCGGCGTCGGGCGGGCGGCGCGGGCGGTGGCGGCGTGGCGTTCGCCGGCCGCCGTCCGGTCCCGCTCGTACTCGGCGGCGATCTCCGCCTCGTCGAACCGGCCCACCGCCGCCAGGCGCTGCACGAACGTCCAGCGCAGCTCCGTGTCCACGGCCAGGCCCTCGACGGTCTGCGTTCCCGACAGCAGGGCCTCCAGCAGGTCCAGCTGCTCGGGGGTGCGGGCCGTCGCCGCGAACGCCCGCGCCCACGCCAGCTGGTGGTCGCTGCCGGGCTCGGCGGACCGCAGGTGGGCCAGGGTGGCGTCGGTCCAGCGGGTCAGCAGGGTCTCGCGGGCGGCCGGGTCGGCGTACAGGTCGATCGCCAGCTTCACCTGGCGGTGCAGCGACTGCACGACACCGATGTCGGACTCCTTGCCGATGCCCGACAGGACCAGGGAGAGGTAGTCCCGGGTGGCCAGCTCCGCGTCCCGCGTCATGTCCCAGGCCGAGGCCCAGCACAGCGCGCGGGGCAGGGACTCCGCGAAGTCGCCGAGGTGCTCGGTGACGACGGCGAGCGACTGCTCGTCCAGGCGGACCTTGGCGTACGACAGGTCGTCGTCGTTGAGGAGGACGACCGCCGGACGGCGCTTGCCGACCAGCTGCGGCACGGCGGTCAGCTCGCCGTCCACGTCCAGCTCGACGCGCTCGCCGCGCACCAGCCTGCCGTCGGCGTCGAGGTCGTAGGCGCCGACCGCGATCCGGTGCGGGCGCAGGGTCGGCTCGCCCGTGGCGCCCGCCGGGAGCGCCGGGGCCTCCTGGCGGATGGCGAAGGAGGTGATGACACCGTCGGCGTCGGTCTCGACCTCCGGGCGCAGGACGTTGATGCCGGCCGTCTCCAGCCACTTCTTCGACCACGTCCTCAGGTCGCGGCCGGAGGTCTCCTCCAGGGCGCCCAGCAGGTCGGACAGGCGCGTGTTGCCGAACGCGTGGCGCTTGAAGTACGCCTGCACGCCCCGGAAGAACGCGTCCTCGCCGACGTAGGCGACGAGCTGCTTGAGCACGGACGCGCCCTTGGCGTACGTGATGCCGTCGAAGTTGACCAGCACGTCGTCCAGGTCGCGGATGTCCGCCATGATCGGGTGCGTGGACGGTAGCTGGTCCTGGCGGTAGGCCCAGGTCTTCATCGAGTTCGCGAAGGTCGTCCACGAGTGCGGCCAGCGCGAGCCGGGGGCGGCGGCCTGGCAGGCGATCGACGTGTACGTGGCGAACGACTCGTTCAGCCACAGGTCGTTCCACCACTCCATGGTGACCAGGTCGCCGAACCACATGTGGGCCAGCTCGTGCAGGATGGTCTCCGCGCGCACCTCGTACGCCGCGTCCGTCACCTTCGAGCGGAAGACGTACTGGTCGCGGATGGTCACCGCGCCCGCGTTCTCCATCGCGCCCGCGTTGAACTCCGGCACGAACAGCTGGTCGTACTTCTCGAAGGGGTACGCGTAGTCGAACTTCTCCTGGAACCACTCGAAGCCCTGCCGGGTGACCTCGAAGATCGCGTCCGCGTCGAGGTGCTCGGCCAGCGAGGGGCGGCAGTAGATGCCGAGCGGGACGGACTGGCCGTCCTTCTCGTACACGCTGTGGACGCTGTGGTACGGGCCGACGATCAGCGCCGTGATGTACGTCGAGATGCGCGGCGTCGGCTCGAACGTCCAGACGTTCTCCCGGGGCTCGGGCGTCGGCGAGTTGGAGATGACGGTCCAGCCCTGCGGCGCCTTCACGGTGAACTGGAACGTAGCCTTCAGGTCCGGCTGCTCGAAGCTCGCGAAGACGCGGCGGGCGTCCGGCACCTCGAACTGGGTGTACAGGTACGCCTGGTCGTCGACCGGGTCGACGAACCGGTGCAGGCCTTCACCCGTATTGGTGTACGCGCAGTCGGCGTTCACCCTCAGGACGTTGCGGCCCTTCAGCAGGCCGGGCAGGGCGATGCGGGAGTCCTTGAAGACTTCGGCGGGGTCGAGCGAGTCCCCGTTGAGGGTCACCTCGTGCACGGCGGGGGCCACCAGGTCGATGAACGACTCCGCGCCGTCCTCGGCGACGTCGAAGCGCACCGTGGTCACGGACCGGTAGGTGCCGCCCTCCTGCGCGCCGGAGAGATCGAGGTCGATCTCGTACGAGTCAACGGTCAGCAGCTTCGCCCGCTGCTGCGCCTCTTCGCGGGTCAGGTTTGTGCCAGGCACGCGGTCATCTCCTCGATATGTGTGCGTCGTGTCATCCTTCCACGCGACATCCGGATCGGGCGACGACGGAGCCGGACCATGGGGATACCCCTGTGTCGGACCGGCCGCAGGGGGGAACGCGACGTCGGGATCCCGCCGGTGTCCGGGGCCGGCGGACGCGAGTCTGGGGGCATGACGATCCACACCGCGGGCCGCACCGGAGGCCACACCCCGCGTCCCGTCCCGCCGTCCGTCCTGAAGGAACTGCTGACCGCCGACGACGCGGGGCGCCCGGCCGTCCCCGTCACCGACGACGAGGGCGGCGCCCCGCTGCGCTGCTGCCTGCGGCGCAGCCGCCCGGGCGAGCTGATCGCCCTCGTCTCCTACGCGCCGCTGCGCCGCTGGGCGGCGGAGACCGGCGCCGATCCGGGCGCGTACGACGAGCAGGGGCCGGTCTTCCTCCACGCCGGGGAGTGCGCGGGGCCGGAGGACGACGGCCTGCCCTTCACCGGGGCCCATCGCGTCGTCCGCCGCTACTCCGCCGACGGGCGCATCCTGGGCGGACGGCTGGTCGGGGCACCGGAGGACTTCCGCCCCGCCGTCGCGGAGGCGTTCGCCGACCCGCGGGTGGCCCTGGTGCACGTGCGGGCGGTGGAGTACGGGTGCTTCCTGTACGAGATCCGCAGGGACTGAGCTCCCGGGCCCCGCGCGGGCCCGGGAGAGGCCGGCTGCCTCAGCCGCCCACCCCGGCGCGCCACGGGCCGTCGGCCTCGATCCGCAGCAGGCCGGGTGCCCGGACGGGGGCCAGTACGTCGAGGCGGCCGACCTCGTTGACGAGGAGGTCCTCGTCGTCCCCCGGCCACTCGGGGTCGGGCGAGGTGAAGTGGTGCCAGACGGCGAAGTTGCTCTCGCCCTGGTGCACGAAGGACAGCACGCCCGCGGGGCCCTCGTACACCAGCAGGTCCGGCCCCCTGCCGTTGAGGTCGTGCACCAGGCGCCGGGCGTGGGCGAGCGGCAGCACCCGCAGCGTCCAGGGCGTGTCGGCGCGCACCAGCAGGCACAGCGGGCGGTCCTCCGGGACGGTGGCGAACGTACGCCCGTGGACCTCGTCCTCGTACGCCGACAGCAGGTCCCGGTCGGCGCGGCCGTACGCGTCACAGGAGTCGATGTGCACCGAGATGCTGTCCCGGCACTCGATCTCGACGACCACGCGGGCGCCGGGCGGCAGGTTCGGCGGGCAGGTGACGCGCTGCTTGCCCGAGGCCCGGTGCACGAACGGGGGGAAGGAGAGCGCCAGCTCGGACGCCAGCCGGTCGGTGGGCGGGACCGGAGAGGACGGGGCGGCCGGGGCGGCCGGGGCGGCCGGGGCGGCCGGGGCGGCCGGAGCGGCGTAAGGGGCCGGAGCGCCGTGGGGAGCAGGAACGGCGTAAGGGGCCGCGGCGGTGCCGGGAGGCGGGGGAGGAGGGACCGGAGCGGCGGGGAGAGGCGGGGGCGCGGGTGCGGCCGCGGGCACCGGCTGCGGGGCCTCGGCGACCGTGATCCCGAAGTCCGTCGCGAGCCCGGCCAGCCCCGAGGCGTAGCCCTGCCCCACCGCGCGGAACTTCCAGCCGCCGTTCCTGCGGTAGAACTCGCCGAAGACGAAGGCGGTCTCCGCCGAGGCGTCCCCGATCGCGAAGGACGCGACCGGCTGCCCGTCCGGCAGGCCGAGCCGGACGTCCAGCAGCGGCACCTGCCCGAACGCTCCCCCGTCGGCGGAGGCGGCCACCACGACCCGGTCCACACCGGGTTCCACGGCCGCGAGGTCCAGCCACAGCCAGTCGGCGCCCGTGCCGTCGGCCCCCTGGCCCTTGCCCAGGTGGCGCACGGTTCCCGAGGGGTGGGCCGGCTGGTTGTAGAAGACGAGGTCGGCGTCCGAGCGGACCCGGCCCGTCGCGTCGAGCAGCAGGGCCGAGACGTCCACGTCCGGTACTCCGGGGCCCTGCCGCCAGGTCACCGCCACCTGGAGGGCGGCTGCGGGAACGGGCAGGTTGCCGCCCTTCACCATCTGGGTCATGGCGCGATCTTCACATGAGCGACACGGGCGGCGGGGCGGATTGCCGCACTCCGCAACGAGGGCCCCGACGAGGGGCACGGAACGGGACGGGGCGGTCACTCCGTACCGGGTGACCGCCCCGGGGCGGGGTCCTGCGCGGGGTGCCCTACGCGGCGGTGAGCTCCGCCGCCACCAGCTCCGCGATCTGCACGGCGTTCAGCGCCGCGCCCTTGCGGAGGTTGTCGTTGGAGATGAACAGCGCGAGGCCGTTGTCCACCGTCTCGTCGCGGCGGATGCGGCCGACGTAGGACGGGTCCTGGCCGGCGGCCTGCAGCGGGGTGGGGATGTCGGTGAGGACGACACCGGGGGCGTCCGCCAGCAGCTCGGTCGCGCGCTCGGCGCTGATCGGACGGGCGAACCGGGCGTTGACCTGGAGGGAGTGGCCGGAGAAGACCGGCACGCGCACACAGGTGCCGGAGACCTTGAGCTCGGGGATCTCCAGGATCTTCCGGGACTCGTTCCGCAGCTTCTGCTCCTCGTCGGTCTCGTTCAGACCGTCGTCGACGAGGTTGCCGGCGAAGGGCAGCACGTTGAAGGCGATGGGGCGCTTGTAGACGCCGGGCTCCGGGAAGTCGACCGCCGCGCCGTCGTGGGTCAGCTTGTCGGCCCCGTCGACCACCTTCCGGGTCTGGTCGTGCAGCTCCGCGACGCCCGCGAGACCGGAGCCGGACACCGCCTGGTACGTCGCGACGACCAGCGCCTCCAGACCGGCCTCCGCATGCAGCGGGCGCAGCACCGGCATCGCGGCCATCGTCGTGCAGTTCGGGTTGGCGATGATGCCCTTGGGGCGGTTCGCGATCGCGTGCGGGTTCACCTCGGAGACGACGAGGGGGACCTCGGGGTCCCTGCGCCAGGCGGAGGAGTTGTCGATCACGACGGCGCCCTGCGCGGCGACCTTCTCGGCCAGCGCCTTCGAGGTCGCGCCGCCCGCGGAGAACAGCACGATGTCCAGCCCGGTGTAGTCCGCGGTCGACGCGTCCTCCACCGTCACGCCGTCCAGCTCCGTCCCCGCAGAGCGGGCCGAGGCGAACAGGCGCAGCTCGGTGACCGGGAAGTTCCGCTCCTTGAGGATCCTGCGCATGACCGTGCCCACCTGACCGGTGGCTCCGACGATTCCGACCCTCACGGCGACTCCCTACTGCGTCCTGGTTTGTTCCTGAATGCCTGGCCGAGGCTCTTCCATCATGCGGCCGACCACGGCCCGCCTGTCCAATTCTTTGCGGGTTCTGCTCGCGAAGTGGGACACACCGGCGGTGACCACCGGTTGCGGACCTTCGGCCGCCACCCCTCTGAGCTGCAGAAATTCAGTCCCAGGAGGCCGCGGACCGCAAGGTCCCCTGCCCGGTCCGGTCCCGGCCACACGGAGATGTGACGTACGCCTCGGTGGGCTCCGGAGGACCCGGACGAACGTTCCGGGCGGCAGCGGCGTCGTAGGGGAAACAGCGTGAGGGGGTGGCCAGTGCTGCGCGGAAGGGCCCGGCGCGGCCGGGGGTCGTACGCCGCCGGCGGCGACCCGCTGGACGCGGCGCAGGAACGCCGGGTGCGGGCGGTGCTCGCGCTGGGCGGGGTACCGCAGGCGGACCTGCCGGACGGGGTGCAGCAGGTCCGCCTGCGGCTGCTGGAACGCGCCGCGAGCGGCCGGGAGGCGCCGCGGGACGTCTCGGCGTGGGCGGCGGTGGTCGCCTCCAACCTCGCCATGGACTGGCACCGGGCCAAGCGCCGCCAGGAGCGGCTGGGCGAGCGCCTCGCCGCGCTGCGCCCGGCGGAGCTCCCCTCCGGCGAGGAGACCAGCCTGCTCTCCCTCGCCGTCGCCCGCGGCCTGGACGAGCTGCCCGACGCCCAGCGCCAGGTCGTCGTGCTGCGCTTCTACGCCGACCTGCCGGTGCGCTCCATCGCCGAACAGCTCGGCGTTCCGGAGGGCACGGTCAAGAGCAGGCTGCACACGGCGGTACGGGCCCTGCGCGCCCGCCTGCACGAGGACGAGGTGGTGTGACGTGACCGCCCACGACGACGACCGGGCCCCCGGGCAGGGGAACGCCGGACACGGCGCGCACGACGGCACCGCGTACGACGACATCGCGTACGACGGCACGGACGCCCTGATGGCCGCGATCCTGGACGAGCCGCTGCCCGCGCGGGGCCGTCGGGACCCGGCGTTCCTGGCGGCGCACGGTGCCGCCGTCGCCGACCTCGCGGTCCTGCGGGAGCAGCTGGCGCTGATCGGGGACGCGCTCGCCGCCCCGGCCGAGGCCGCCCCCGCCGGTGGGGAGGACGACGTCCCGGCGGGGCGGGGCGGGGCCGCTCGGCCCGGGGGGAAGCGGCCGGAGCCAGACGACGGGACGGGGCAGGGCGTCCGGGCACGGCCACCGGGCGACCCGGCCCCCCGGAACGGGACCGGGAACCGGTCGGCCGCCCCGGGGAGCGGGCCCGGGGACCGGCCGGTCGTCACCGGGACCCGGGCGAGGCCCGGATCCTCCGGGTCGACGGGGCATGCGGTACCCACAGGGCCGACGGGGTCCACCGGGGACGCCGGTCCCGCTGCGTCCCCGCGGCCTGCGGTGCCCACCGCGTCCGTCACGCCCGCGGGACCCGCCGGGACCACCGGCTCCTCCGGCCCCAGCGGCCCCGTCCGGCCCGGTGGTTCCCGGGGGCCGCGTGGGCCGCGTCGTGTCCGTCGTCCCCTGGGGGTCGCCTTCGGCGCCCTCGCCGCGGCGGCCGCCGCCACCGTGGTCGCCGGGATGGGCTGGCTCGTGGTGCAGGGCGGGGGAGGGTCCGACGCGGCGAGCGGCAGCAGCGAGGCCGCGGCGGACTCCGCGGCCGGCAAGCAGGGCGGTGTCGCCTTCGGCAGCCCCCGCTACCTCGCCTGCGCCCGCCTCGTCGCCGAGGGCGCCGTCGTGGCCGTGGAACCGCTGCCGGGTGCCGGGCGGGAACGCATCACGCTTCGGGTGTCCCGCGCCCACAAGGGGACGGAGGACGGCCACCGGGTGACCTTCGTGCTGGACGCGGCCGGGCAGCCCCGCCTGCGCGAGGGCGACCGGGTGATGATCGGCGTGCCCCTCGAGGGCGACCACCCGGACACGGTGGTCGTCGGGGAGGAGGACATCGCCCCCGAGCGGGCCCGGATCACCGCCTCGCTCCCCGAGTCGCGCACCCTGACCTGCGGCTGAGGAAACGACGGAGGGGCGGGCGCCCGTACGGACGCCCGCCCCTCGTGCACGGCGGTCCCTCGCGGAACTGCCGCTCCCTTACGGAACGACCGTCCCGATCGCCACGCTGCCGACGCCCGCGACCGTGCCGCGCGCGTTGACCAGCTGGACCCGGCCGAAGAACGCACGGCCCTCGGGAGCCGCCGCGGCGGCGGTGACCTGGCCGGAGACGGTGGCCGAGTCGCCCGTGCCGAGCTTCACCGGCGCGGAGCCGTCGACGGTGACCTCACCGAGCGAGGCGGAGAAGAACACGTCCCGGTAGTCGTAGTCGGTGGAGCCGGCCGGGACGGAGTAGCCCACGACCTCCACCGTGTACGTACCGGCGGCCGGCCCGGCGATGGACACCGACTCCTCCGAGTCGCCGTCGGCGGACTGGGCGACCTGGTTGCCGTCCTGGTCGTAGACCGTCAGGTCCAGGTCGGCGGAGGCGTCGGAGACGTTGCCGATGGCCACGTCGAGCGACTCGGCGCCCTCGGGCACCTCGACCGTGGTGGTGTGCGTCTCACCCGTCCTGATGGCCGGCCGGTCGGTCTTGGACGAGCCGAGCGGGCCGCCCACCAGCTTGCCGTCCAGGGCGGCGAACTCGTTCGTCACCTTCCAGGAGACGGCGGCCGGGGTGCCGACTTTCGCCTCGGGCACGGTCACGGTCTCCGGGTCGAAGGCCGCGCCGAGGACGGCGACGTCCAGCTCGTACGGGTTGTCGAGCAGCGGCGAGGTGCGGCGCGACTCGACCTCGATCTCCCAGACGCCCGGCTGCGGGTTCTCGTACGACCGCAGGTCGGGGCGGCAGGTGTTGGCCGGGTTGGTGTAGTTCGGGTAGCAGTTGATCGTCGACGTCGGGTCGGCCGGGACGCCGTACGGGTGGATGGCGACGAACCGGGTCTGGCTCTTGTCCTTCAGCCCGCTCAGCGCGATCTCCAGCGTCTTCGCGCCCTCGGGCACGGTGACGAAGTGGGAGGTGTGGCTGTTGCGCTGCACCGACCCCGAGGCGGAGAAGGTGTGCTTCAGCGGCGCGGAGACGACCACGGTGTTCAGGACCTGCTTGTCAACGCCCTCGGTGCGCGGGTCGTCGACCTCCAGGATCGCGCTCTTGATGCCGGCCGAGCCGGGCGCGGCCTGGACCTTGACGGTGACCGGCTCGTTCAGCGGCAGCCGGACGTCGTCGTCGCCGAGGATGCGGAAGGTGCGGCCGGCGTTGTTCTCGAGCTCGAGCTCGTGCCGGAGCGCGCGGTCGGGGCCGGACGTACGGGTGATGGTGATGTCGTACGTCTTCTTCTGGCCGGCCTTCAGGCCGCCCTCGCGGTCGTAGAGGCCGGTGCCGGAGCCCGGGGTCTTCAGGAACTGGTCGATCGCGGTGTCGACCGGCGCCTTCACCGTGTACGAGTGCGCGGTGGCGCCGTCGCGGATCTCGTCCCAGGCGTCCTCGACGTCGATGAGGCCGGCGCCCTCCTCGTAGGCCTGCACGCCGCTGATGTGCTCGGCGGTGGAGGTGAGGGCGGTGCGCAGCTTCGCGGGCGGGAGGTCGATGCCCTTCTGCTTCGCGGCCGACAGCAGCAGCGCGGCGGCACCGGCGGCCTGCGGGGAGGCCATCGAGGTGCCCTGGAGCATGCCGTAACCGGCCGGGAGGTCGTAGCCCGCCTCGGCGACCGGGGCGCCCGGCGACCAGGTCTGGATGGTGTTGATCGCGGCGCCGGGCGCGACCAGCGTCGGCGTGAAGCCGCCGTCCTCACGCGGACCGCGCGAGGAGAACGGCATCATGGCGTACTTCTTCTCCACCACGGAGCCGTAGTTGGCGGCCCAGGTCTCCTTGGAGACGGAGGCGCCGACCGAGATGACCTTGTCGGCGAGCGCCGGGTCGCCGATGGTGTTGGCACCGGGGCCGGAGTTGCCCGCGGAGATCACCAGCTGGACGCCGTAGGTGTCGATCAGGCGGGTGTAGAGCTCGGCGCGGGCGTTGTTGCCGTCGTTCAGCGCCGGCAGGCCGCCGATGGACATGTTGACGATGTCGACGCCGCGGTCGGCGACGAGGTCGATCATGCCCTCGGTGAGCGCGACGTTGGTGCAGCCGCCGGACCAGGTGCAGGCGCGGGACGAGACGAGCTTCGCGCCGGGGGCGGCACCGTCCATCCGGCCGCCGAACAGGCCGTTGGCGGCGGTGATGCCGGCGACGTGGGAGCCGTGCGAGCCCTCGATGACACCGATGTTGACGAAGTCGAGCTTCTTGCCGACCCAGTCGCCGCCGTAGGGGTCCATCGGGACGTCCTTGCGGATCTCCACGACGAACGGCTGGCGCTCGGCGACGTCGGTCTTCGGGTCGTCGGTGCCGAAGTACCCGACCTGGAAGCCGTCCTTGTACGGCTTCATCGGGGCGTCGTCGCCGAAGTCGAAGTTGTTGTTCAGGTCGACGCGGACCGTGCCGGCCGCGGCGTCGTAGAGCACGCCCCAGGAGTCGGTGGTGTCGCCGTCGCGGTTGGCGTCGCCGCCCGCGTCGCCGCCGGTGGTGTACGACTCCAGGAAGGTGCTGATCCGGTAGTCGCCCGCCGGGGCCTGCCAGGTCCTGCCGCTGTAGGTGAAGGTCGGCCCGGAGACGGAGGAGGACATCGGGCGCCAGGTCCGGTCGCCGTCCACGATCGGGTCGGTCGCCGTCACCCAGTCGACGATCTTGCGCTCGCCGGTGGTGGTCCTCTGCAGCGCCGGGTGGGCGAGGTCCACGCCCGAGTCGAGGATGCCGATGGTGACGCCGCGGCCGTCCGCCTTCGGGTTGTCCTCGACGAACTCCACGGCGCCGGTCTCGAAGGACGGGTTGTACGGGTTCTTCGCCGGGGTCCGCTCGTCGGGGCCCCGGTAGGTGTGCCCGCCGTGCCCCCGGTCCTTGCCCCCGGCCCGCTTCGCGGTGTCCGCGCTCGGCGTCGGGTCGTCCAGCGGGATCTCCTCGCGCAGGTCGATGCCGTGCACGGAGGAGAGCTTGGCGGCGGCGGCGATGGCCGAGTCCGCCTTGGCGGTGGGGACGGTGGCGCGGACGTAGCCGAGCTCGTCGTGCGTCCGGCCGACCGAACCGCCCTTGACCGCGTCCAGCTGCCCGGCGACCTGCTCGGTCTTCCCGGGCGCGGTGGCGATCATCATCGTGACGTGCTTGGCGCCGTCGGCCTTGGCCTCGGCGAGCAGGTCCGCGTCCTTCGCACCGAGCTTGTCGTGCGCGGACTTGATGTCCCCGTCGACGGGCGCGGCGGGCGGCGCGTCGACGGCGAGGGCCAGGGGTATCGGCCCGGCCGCGGAGAGCGCGGCGACGAGACCGGCGGCCACGGCGATGCGGGCCACGCGTCTCGTGCCCGATATCGGGTCGCGCTGGGGGGTGTGGGTCATCGGCATCCCTTGGAGGTAAGGAACGATCGCGGAGCGGCCGGAGCCGATCGACTCCGGTCGCGACGGTCCGGAACGTGATCCCGGACGATCGCCGAGCCTTACGCAAGGGACTGGCGTTTGGGGAGGGTTGACCGAATCGAAATGGATGTATGGGGAAAACCCCCGATGCGCTTTTGGGAGATGAGCTCCCGAAGGCGACAAGTCGCCCGGACCGTCCGGGGTGTCGCCGGCCCGGGCGTCAGCCCTCCTTCGTGCGCGCGTAGTGGCGCGACGCCTTCGCGCGGTTGCCGCAGACCGCCATGGAGCACCAGCGGCGGGTGCCGTTGCGCGAGGTGTCGAAGAAGTGCAGGACGCACGCCTCGTGGGCGCAGCGGCGGATCCGGTCGGGCGCGAGGGTGAGCAGCCGGAGGTAGTCGCGGGCGGCGAGCCAGGCCGGTCCCCAGGAGGCGTCGTCGAACTCGGGGCGCTCGCCCGGTCCGTCCGCCGTGAGCGTGGCCCGGATCCGGCCGTGCGCGAGCACGGCGTCGACGGCCTCCGCGCCCTCGCCCGCCGCTCCGTCCACGGCCTCCCGCAGCGCGTCCCGCGCCCGGAGGGTGTGCCGCAGGGTCGCCGCGTCGGCGGCGAAGCGGTCGTCCAGGCCGTTGGCGCCGAGCCACACCGCGAGCCCGTCGGTGCCGGTGAGCAGGTCCTGCGGGGCGCCCTCGTGGACCCACCGCGTGTTGAGCAGGTCGAGCGCGAGCGGCTCACCGGTGAGCGGGCGCGGGTCGCGGCGGTCCCGGTCGGACATGGGTTCTCCCTTCCGTGCTAACCGGTCAAGGGTACGTGACCGGTTGACGCGCTCCATGTCTAACCTCTAACGTCTATTTCAACGGTTAGCCCTGTGTCCCTCCGCAGGGCTCGACGAAGGGAAACCCATGCCCCTGCGCACCGGCCACGTCGGCCTGAACGTCACCGACCTCGACCGCTCGCTGGCCTTCTACCGCGACGTCCTGGGCTTCGCCCTGATCGGCGAGGGCAAGGAGGAGGGCAGGCGCTACGCCTTCCTCGGCCAGGACGGGAACCTCGTGCTGACGCTCTGGCAGCAGGCGGGGGAGCCGTACGACGGCGGACGCGCCGGACTGCACCACCTCGCCTTCGAGGCGGAATCGATCGAGCGGGTCAGGGAGTACGAGGCGGCCCTGCGCGCCCACGGCACCGACTTCGCCCACGACGGCGTGGTCGCCCACGCCGAGGGCGCGGCCTCCGGCGGCATCTTCTTCCACGACCCGGACGGGACGCGCCTGGAGATCTCGGCGCCGACCGGCGCGGCCGGCGCCCCCGCCCCCCACGCGTCCGCCCCGACCTGCGGTTTCTTCTAGCCGTGGAGACGATCACGGACGTGTACCACGCGGGATCGCGCGCCGTGCAGGACCGCGTGGGCGTCCGCGGGGCCGCCGACCACGTCGGCCGGTCCGTCGGGCGCGCCATCAAACCGGTCGCGGCGGCCTTCCTGGAACTCCAGCCGCTGCTGGTGGTGGGCGCCGCCGCCCCGGAGACCGGCAGGGTGTGGGCCTCGCCGCTCACCGGCACCCCCGGCTTCGTGCGCGCCACGGGCCCGCGACGGATGTCGGTCACCGGCGGACCGCACCCGGACGACCCGCTGGCGGCGGCACTCGCCACCGAGGGGACCGCCGTCGGCACCCTCGCCCTGGACCCGCGCACCCGCCGCCGCATGCGTCTGGGCGGCCGGCTCCACCCCACCCCCCACGGCTTCGCCGTCGAGGCGGACCGGGTGTTCGCCAACTGCCCCAAGTACCTGCAGAAACGGGACTCCTACGAGACGGTCGCCGGCCGTGAACCGGGCGAGACCCGCCGCACCCGCCGGCTCACGGCCCCCCAGCGGGCGTTCGTGGAGGCGGCCGACACCTTCTTCGTCGCCACCGTCCACGGGACCGGCGCCGACGCCAGTCACCGGGGCGGCAACCCCGGCTTCGTCCGGACCACGTCACCGACCGAACTGACCTGGCGCGACTACCCGGGCAACGCCATGTTCCTCACCCTCGGCAACCTGGCCGCGGACCCCCGGGCGGGCCTGCTCCTCCTGGACTGGACGACGGGAGCGGCCCTCCGGCTCACCGGCGAGGCCCGCACGGAGTTCACCCCCGACGGGGAGCGCCGGGTCCGCTTCACCGTCGCGGAGGTCCTGGACACCCCGGGCGCCGTGCCGCTGCGCTGGTCCGCCCCCGCGTATTCGCCTGCCAATCCGTCACCACCGGGTTAACGTCCCCGGATGCGACGGAAGCTGAGGGTGGCGGCCTACGCCGTGGTGGTGCGTGACGGACAGCTCCTGCTCGCCCGGTCACCGGGTCCCGGAGGCGTCCCCGAGTGGGTGCTGCCGGGCGGCGGCACGGAGCACGGCGAGGACCCCTACGACACCGTCCGGCGGGAGGTGGAGGAGGAGACCGGTTACCGCATCGAGGTCACCGGACTGCTCGGCGTGAACTCCACCCGCCGCACCTTCCCCGCCCGCCTCGGACGCGCCGTCGACCACCACGGCGTACGGCTGGTCTACGAGGGCCGGATCACCGGCGGCGAACTGCGCAACGAGGTCGGCGGCTCCACCGACCTGGCCGCCTGGCAGCCCCTGGACGCCGTCCCGGGGCTGGTCCGGGTCCGCATGGTCGACATCGCACTGCGCCTGTGGCGGGAGCGGCCCGCGGTGGGGCGGGTGGAACCCGCGGAAGGCTAGCCCGGCCTCCGTGGGGTGAACACGGCGTGACCGCTTCCGGGCCGGTTCGGGAGCGGTCGTCGACGCCTTCGGCGGTCCGAGATCCACGTACGGCGATCGGCGCTGCGCGTTGCCGTCCCGTTCACACGCGGGTCATTCCCGGTGCCGAGCATCCAGTACGAGCGGAGCGTCCGGCCGACGGGCGCCCCGCGACCACTGCCGACGCGTTCGCACACGGGGGGACACGCGCATGTCGCGCCTACGCTCAGTCGCCGGCTCCACCGGACTCCACCGCCGTTCCCTCCTCGCCGCCACCGGAGCGGTGGCCCTCTCCGCCGGCGCCGGCTACGCCCTGCGGCCCGGTGACGGCCGGGCCGCCGCCGCGGACCCCGCCGCCGGGGACGGCCGGGCCGTGCTCGCCTCCTCGCGGCAGGCGCCGGCCGCCCCGCTCGTCCCCTACACCCGCGGCACCACCCTCGCCGGCACGGCGGCCCCGCGCGGGGCCGCGGGCTACCGCCGGCTCGGCGACGGCCCGGGCTGGGGCCGGGTGGTGCGCGGTGAGCTCGCCGAGCCCCGCTCCGGCCGGGCCGGCCGCCGCACCCCGCTCACCGCGTTCGTCCAGCTCACCGACCTGCACCTGATCGACGCCCAGCACCCGCTGCGGCTGGAGTACCTCCGCTCGGCCGACGTGCACGCCTGGCGGCCCCAGGAGGCGCTCACCGTCCAGGGCGCGGTCGCCCTGGTGGAGCGGGTCAACGCGCTGCGCGGCGCCCCCGCCACCGGCTCACCGCTGCACTTCGCGATGACCACCGGCGACAACACCGACAACAACACCCGCTCCGAGCTGGAGTGGTTCCTGACGGTGATGAGCGGCGGCCGCGTCACCCCCAACACGGGTGACCCGCGCCACTACGAGGGCGTCCAGAACAGCGGCCTGCGGCAGTACTGGCACCCGGACGACGCCGTCCGCGACGCCGACAAGCGGCTCGGTTTCCCGCACCTGGACGGCTTCCTCGCGGCGGCCGTCCGCGAGGTGAACAGCCCCGGCCTCGACCTCCCCTGGTACTCCACCGTCGGCAACCACGACACGATGCCGCTCGGCTGCTACGCCTCCCACGGCGACCCCCGCCTCACCGACCTGGCGGTGGGCGGACGGAAGCTGATGGACGTACCGGCGGCCGAGGCGCGCAGACTCCAGCGGGCCATCAGGAAGGCCACCGACCCCAGGGGCGTGCGGTACGGCGAGTTCCTGGCGGCCCACGCCCGCGCCGCGCGCCCCGTCACCCCCGACGACCGGCGCGCCCCCTTCACCCCCGACGAGTACCTCCGGGCCCACCTCGACCCGGCGCACCGGGGCCCCGGCCCGGTCGGCCACGGCTACACCGCCGCCAACCTCGACGCGGGCACCCAGTACTACGCCTTCCGCATCACCGACGACGTCGTCGGCGTCAGCCTCGACACCACCGACCCGGGCGGCCACTACGCGGGCTCCCTCGGCACCGCCCAACTGCGCTGGCTGGAGCGCACCCTGCGGACCCACGAGGACTCCTACGCGATCGTCTTCAGTCACCACACCAGCACGTCGATGACCAACACCCACCGCGACCCGGCCCGCCCCGACGAACGGCGCCACGGCGGCGAGGAGGTCGCCGCCCTCCTCGGCCGCCACCGCAACGTGGTGGCCTGGGTCAACGGCCACATCCACCGCAACGCCGTCACCCCGCACACCGGACCCGGCGGCTCCTTCTGGGAGATCTCCACCGCCTCCCACGTCGACTTCCCGCAGCTCGCCCGGGTCGTCGAGCTGGTGGACAACAAGGACGGCACGCTCTCCCTGTTCACCACCCTCGTCGAGTCCGCCGCCCCGTCCCGCACCGACTTCACCGACCTCTCCCAGACCGGCCTCGCCGCCCTCTACCGCGAGCTCTCCCTCAACGCCCCGGGCGCCCGCACGGACCTGGCCGGCGCCCCGGCGGACCGCAACACGGAGCTGCTGCTCGAGAAGGGCTGAAACCGGATCAACCACCGCGGCCGGCGGCAACCCCGCCGGCCCCTCCGCGGTCCCTCCCCGCGACCACGCCCGATGAGCAGGGGAGACACGAACATGCGGATGCGGACGACGGCGGTGGCGGCGGTGGCGGTGGCCCTCTCGGCGGTCCTGGCGGCCCCCGCCGTGGCGGCACCCGGGGGATCCGGAGCCGGAACGGGGGACGTCACCGGCGCCGACACCGGCGACCACCGGGCGGCCCACCGGGCGATGCGGGCCGCGGTCGCCGCCGGCGTGCCCGGTGTGACGGCGACGGCGAAGGACCGGCGGGGCACCTGGGCGGCGACCGCCGGGGTGGGCGACCTCCGCACGGAGCGGAAGCGTTCCCCGCACGACCGCTACCGGATCGGCAGCATCACCAAGACCTTCGTGGCGACGGTGCTGCTGCAGCTGGAGGCCGAGGGGAAGCTGTCCCTGGACGACACCGTCGACACCTGGCTGCCCGGCCTGGTGACCGGCAACGGCCACGACGGCACCCGGATCACCCTCAGGCAACTGCTGAACCACACCAGCGGCGTCTTCAACTACACGGCGGACGAGGACTTCGGCCGCACGTACTTCCTGAAGGACGGCTTCTTCGAGCACCGCTACGACACCCTGGCCCCGGAGGACCTGGTGCGGGTCGCCCTGGCCCACGAGCCGGACTTCGAGCCCGGCACCGACTGGAACTACTCCAACACCAACTACGTCCTGGCCGGCATGGTGATCGAGAAGGCCACCGGCCGCCCCTACGGCGAGGAGGTCCGCCGGCGCATCGTCGACCCCCTGCACCTGACCGCCACCTCGGTCCCCGGCACCCGTGCCGCCGTGCCCGGCCCCAGCAGCCGCGCCTACTCCAAGCTGACGCAGGACGGGGCCGGCCCCACGTACGACGTCACGCGCCTCAACCCGTCCCTCGCCCACTCGGCGGGCGAGATGATCTCCGACTCCAAGGACCTCAACCGCTTCTACCGCGCCCTGCTGACGGGCCGGCTGCTCCCCCGGGAGCAGCTGAACGCGATGACCACCACGGTGCCCGTGGGCTCCGGCCAGGGCTACGGCCTGGGCCTGATGAAGTCCGAGCTGAGCTGCGGCGTGACCGTCTGGGGCCACGGCGGCGGCATCCACGGCTCGCTGTCCGAGGCCGTCACGACGGAGAACGGCCGGCACTCCCTGGCGTTCAACTTCAACGGTGACTGGGCGGGGGACACCGGGGCGGTGATCGAGGCGGAGTTCTGCGGCGACTGACGCCCGCACCCCGCGCACACGCGGAGGGACCGCCGGGCCGTGGCTCCCGGCGGTCCCTCCGCCCCCTCCCGGCGCGCCGCGGTGCCGCACTACCGGGGCAGCACCACGACGTACGCCGCCGGATCGCGGTCGGCCGAGGCCATCAGGGCCGTGCGGACCACCGCCGCCTGTTGCTCCATCGCGTCCCGGAGTCCCCGCGGGCCGAGGCGGACGACCGTGATGCCGAGGCGTTCCAGGTGCTCGCGCTTGCGGGAGTACTCCGACCCCTGGGCGTCGTCGTCGGGCCGCCCGCCCGGGCGCGGCGCCCGGGTGTCCAGTTCCAGCGCCACCGCGTGCTCCGGCCAGTACGCGTCCAGGCCGCCGAGGTGGGGGCCGCCCGGCAGGCGCAGGTCGACGTTCCACACCGGGTCCGGCAGGCCGTGCTCGCGCACCATCCGGTACAGCCGGGACTCCGCCATCGCCCGGCCCTCGGCCAGCAGCGAGTCCACCGCGTCCACCACGTGCGGCCGGTTCAGCAGCCGCGCCCGGGTCAGCTCCCGCACCACCGCGGTCGGTTCGCAGTGGCCGCCCCGCACCGCCTCCGTCAGCAGCCGGCGCACGGTGTCCGCGTCCTTCAGGCCCGCCACCGCGTCGGCCAGCGCGCGCGGGACCGGCGCCACGGGGACGGGGGAACCCCCTGCTCGGACGGAGTCGAGGGCCTGGGGGACCGCGACCCGCACCGGCACGGGCAGGTCGGGGGTGCGCACGATGCGGGCGCAGCCCGTCGAGCGCAGCCGGCGCAGGCGCGGGACCAGGACGTCGAAGGCGTCCAGCGACGGCAGCGGGGGAGCGGAGGAGAAGCCGTGCAGGGTCAGCGCGGCCAGCCCGGTGATCATCGCCTCCCCGTAGGAGGGCGCGGGCGGCTCGTCCGCGCCGGGCTGGACGGGGACGCCCGCGGTCCGCTCCCGCGCCGTGTACATCAGCACCGCGTGCAGCCGCTCCTCGCTGGTCGGCGGGCCGGGGTGGAGCAGGACGACCCCGGGCAGGAGCTGCTGCCAGGGGCCGCCGGGGCGGCACTGCTCGCTGGTCTCCGCGGCCGACACGCCGTGCGCGCGGAGCTGTGCGGTGGTCAGCACGCGGCGGCCGCCGTCGGCGAGGTGGTGCAGGGGGCGGGGGGAGAGCGGGGTGTTGTGGTTCATGTCCGGCAACTTCCCGCCTCCGGCGCCTCTCCGAACCCCTGTTACACATCCGTCGACAAACAAGGACAAGACAGCACTAAAGGACGTGTGTTCGGGTACCGAAAACCCCTGGCCCGTTCGGATGAGGACCAGGGGTCACGGCCGTCGTGCCCGCGTTCCGTAACGGTTGCGGACGACCCCGTCACGGGGAGCGGAGCCGCGCCCGCGGCGGGGGAGGACCCGGGGCCGCCCCCGTGACGGGAGGGCGGCCCGGGACGGGCCGCGAGCCGGTCAGCCCGCCGCCGCGTCGCACGCCTGTCCGCGCAGGGCCCGCGCCAGGTCGTCCCGGGCCTCCAGGACCAGCCGGCGCAGCGCCGGGGCCGCGTCCTCGTGGGCCGTGAGCCACGCGTCCGTCGCGTCCAGCGTCGCCTGCGAGTCCTGCAGCGCGGGGAACAGGCCCCGCACCACGTCCATGCCGATCTGGATCGACCGCTCGGTCCACACCCGCTCGATCGCCGCGAAGTACTTCTCCGCGTACGGCGCGACCAGCTCCCGCTGCGAGGCCTGGGCGAAGCCCGCGATCGTCGCCTCCACCAGCGCGTTGGACAACGCGTCCGACTCCACGACCTGCGCCCAGCACCGCGCCTTGACCTCCGCCGACGGGCGGGCGGCCAGACAGCGGACCTGGTGCCGCCTGCCGGAGGCGGTGTCGTCCCGGACCAGCTCCTCGGCCAGCGCCTTCTCGTCCGCGACCCCGTGCGCGGCCAGCGGCTCCAGGAACGCCCAGCGCAGCTCCTGGTCGACGTCGAGCCCCTCGACCGCCGCCGTGCCGGACAGCAGGTCCTGGAGCAGCTGGAGGTCGCCCGGAGCGGAGGCCACCCGGGCGAAGAAGCGCGCCCACGCCAGTTGCTGCTCGCTGCCCGGCTCGGCCCCCTCCAGCTCGCGCCGGGCACCCTCGGCGAGCAGGGCCCCGCCGGTCTCCCGCCAGGCGGGCGCCGCGTAGTGCACCAGCGCCGAATCGGCCCAGGCGTGCAGCATCTGGAGCACGCCGATGTCGGACTCGCGTCCGGCGAACCGCAGCACCAGGTCCACGAAGTCCCGCGCGGGCAACAGCGCGTCGCGGGTCGTGTTCCACAGCGCCGACCAGCACAGGGCGCGGGCGAGCGGGTCGGTCAGCGCGCCCAGGTGCTCGCGCAGCGTGGCCAGCGAGGTCTCGTCGAAGCGGGTCTTGCAGTACGTCAGGTCGTCGTCGTTGACCAGCACCAGCTCCGGCGCGTCCGCGCCCGCCAGCTCCGTCACGACCGTACGTGCCCCCTCGACGTCCGTCTCGGCCCGCGCGTACCGCTCCAGCGCGCCGGTGTCCGTGCGCCGGTACAGGCCCACCGCCACCCGGTGCGGGCGCAGCTCGGGGTGCGACTCGGCGGCCTCCTGCACCACCGCCAGCTCGTCGATCCGGCCGTCGGCGGCCAGCAGCACCTGCGGGGTGAGGGAGTTGACGCCCGCCGTCTGCAGCCAGGAACGCGCCCATGCGCCCATGTCCCGGCCGCTGGTCTCCTCCAGCACCGACAGCAGGTCACCGAGGCGGGTGTTGCCGTACGCGTGGCGCTTGAAGTAGCGCCGGGCGCCCTCCAGGAACGCGTCCTGGCCGACGTACGCCACCAGCTGCTTGAGCACCGAGGCGCCCTTGGCGTAGGTGATGCCGTCGAAGTTCAGCTTGGCGTCCTGCAGGTCGCGGATGTCCGCGGTGACCGGGTGCGTGGAGGGCAGCTGGTCCGCGCGGTAGGCCCAGGCCTTGCGGCGGTTGGCGAAGGTGATCCAGCCGTCGGTGAAGCGGGTCGCGCCGACCAGCGAGAAGGCGCCCATGAAGTCGGCGAAGGACTCCTTGAGCCACAGGTCGTCCCACCACTCCATGGTGACCAGGTCGCCGAACCACATGTGCGCCATCTCGTGCAGGATCACGTTGGCGCGGCCCTCGTAGGACGCCCGCGTCACCTTGCCCCGGAAGATGAACTCCTCGCGGAAGGTCACCAGCCCCGGGTTCTCCATCGCGCCCAGGTTGTACTCGGGCACGAACGCCTGGTCGTACTTCCCGAAGGGGTACGGGTAGTCGACGTGGTCGTGGAAGAAGTCCAGGCCCTGCTTGGTCACCAGGAACACGTCGTCGGCGTCGAAGTGCGGGGCGAGTCCCTTGCGGCACATCGCGCCGAGCGGGATCTCGAGGCGGGTGCCGTCCTCGAGGACCCGCTCGTAGGTGTCCGTCACGTAGTGGTACGGGCCCGCCACCACACACGTGATGTACGTCGAGATCGGCTTGGTCTCCGCGAACCGCCAGACGCCGTCGGTGAGTTCACCCGCGCCGTTGCTCCACACCGTCCAGCCCTCGGGCGCCCGCACCTCGAAGCGGAACGGGGCCTTGAGGTCGGGCTGCTCGAAATTGGCGAAGACCCGACGGGAGTCGGCCGGCTCGTACTGGGTGTACAGGTACACCTCGCCGTCCTCGGGGTCGACGAAGCGGTGCATGCCCTCGCCGGTGCGGGAGTAGGCGCACCGGGCGTCGACGACGAGTTCGTTGTCGGCGGCGAGGTCCTCCAGCAGGATCCGGGTGCCGTCGAAGACCTCACCGGGGTCGAGGTCCCGCCCGTTGAGGGACACGGCCGTCACGCTCGGCGCGATCAGGTCCGCGAAGCTGCTCGCCCCCGGCTCGGCGCAGCGGAACCGGACCGTGGTGACGGAGCGGAAGGTGCGGGGACCGTCACCGTGGTCCTCGCCGACCGCCGAACGCAGGTCGAGGGACACCTCGTACCCGTCGACGGACAGCAGGGCGGCCCGCTCCCGGGCCTCGTCGCGGGTCAGATTCTCACCGGGCACGGGCGGCACTCCTCAGGCGTCGTCGACAGGGAAGATCAGGACCGATCCTGCCATGCGCCCCTGACGCGGGGCAGCCGGGAATGACCGGAAGGAGGCGCGGCGTTCCCACGGAGAAACCCTTCCGTCACGAGGAGCGACATGTCGGACAAGTCTCCCGCCACGCCCGTCGACTTCTGGTTCGACCCGCTGTGCCCCTGGGCCTGGATGACCTCCCGCTGGATGCTGGAGGTGGAGAAGGTGCGGGACGTCGAGGTCCGCTGGCACGTGATGAGCCTCGCCGTCCTCAACGAGGACAAGCTCGACGAGCTCCCCGAGGAGTACCGCGAGATGCTCGAGACCAAGGCCTGGGGGCCGGTCCGGGTGGTCATCGCGGCCCGGCAGGAGCACGGCGCCGAGGTGCTCGGCGACCTGTACACCGCGCTCGGCACCCGCATCCACAACCGGGGCGAGGGCCCGGAGAAGGAGACCGTCGCCGCCGCGCTGAAGGACGTCGGCCTGCCCGAGTCCCTCATGGACCACTGGGACTCCACCCCGTACGAGGCCGAGCTGCGCGCCTCCCACAAGGAGGGCATCGACAAGGTCGGCCAGGACGTCGGCACCCCGGTCATCGCGGTCCCCGGCGCCGACGGCGGGCAGATCGCCTTCTTCGGCCCGGTCGTCACCCCCGCCCCCAAGGGCGAGGAGGCCGCCCGCCTGTGGGACGGCACCCTCGCGGTGGCCTCCGTCCCCGGCTTCTACGAGATCAAGCGCACGCGGACGAAGGGACCGGACTTCAGCAACCTGTGACGGGCGTCACCGGAACGACTCCGGCAGGCTGAAGCCCTTGGCCTGGTGCCAGCGGGGCTGGACCCACAGGCACCGCCCCTCGGGGGTCCGGTTCTCGCACCGCCACCAGCCGTGGCCGTCCCGCACCTCGAGCTCTTCGTTGATGTGCGCCGCCTCCGCCTGGTTCACCTTGCCGAAGGGGTGCAGCCTGTCGTCGCAGTTGGGGCAGTGGATGTAGTCGGACATACGGGCCTCCCGCGCCGGCCGTCGGACCTCTTTGCGAAGTTTGCCGGAACGGGGAGCGCAGGGGGGTGGCGGCGCGCTCGGCAGTCCGGAACCGGTCCTGCCGGGCGGTCCGTTCCGCCTCGGGCCGCGCCTCGTGCGGAGCGCCCCCGCGGGGTACGTCCTCGCGGGGGCGCTCCTTCCTTCCGCCTGCCGGGTGGACGGTGAGAAGGCGATCACGAGGCAGGGCGCTTCACGGGGCGAGGCGCGGCCCGGGACGGAACGGGGTGTCCTCGCGCCGAGGGCCGAACCCCTTGTTGCAACTATCTTGCAACTGCACGCTAGCAGCAAGAGCGGACGCGCGCAGGTCCGGAACGCGCGAAATGGCCCCCGCGCGTCCACACGGGGGCCGTCGCCGCAGGGGGAAGGGGTCAGTTCCGGGCGCGCGTCCGCTGCCAGGCGTACCCCACCGCCGCCAGGGCCAGCGTCATCCCGCCCGTCGAGTACAGCTGCACGCGCGTGTCCGGCTCCCGGGCCATCAGGACGAAGACCGCCGCCATGCCGGCCAGCGCCACCCACGTCAGCCACGGGAACGCCCACATCCGCACGACCAGCTTCTCGGGCGCCTCGCGCTCCAGCCGGCGGCGCAGCCGCAGCTGGGAGACGGCGATGAAGATCCAGACGACCAGGATCACCGCGCCGATCATGTTCAGCAGCCAGGAGAAGACGTCGTCGGGCCGCCAGTAGCTCAGCAGCACGCACAGGAAGCCGAAGACGGAGGAGGCCAGCACGGCGGTCCGCGGCACCCCGCCCGACACCCGGCCGAGGGCCTTCGGTCCTTGACCCCGCTCCACCAGCGAGTAGCCGATGCGCGAGGCGCCGTAGATGTTGGCGTTCATCGCGGACAGCAGCGCCACCAGCACCACGACGTTCATGAGCTGGCCGGCGCCCGGGATGCCGAGGCGGTCCAGGGCGGCGACGTAGGGGCCGTCCTCGACCACCGCCGGGGAGTCCCACGGCACCAGGGTGACGATGACCGCCATCGAGCCGATGTAGAACAGCGCGATCCGCCACATCGCCGTGCGGACCGCGCTCGCCACGCCCTTGACCGGGTCCTCCGACTCGGCCGCCGCGATGGTCACCGTCTCCAGGCCGCCGTACGCGAAGACGGACGCGAGCAGGCCGATCACCAGGCCCTCGCCGCCGTTGGGGAGGAAGTCGGTGAGGTGGGAGGCGCCCGGGGAGTCCGTGCCCGGCAGCACCCCGGCGACGGCCAGCACGCCGAGCGCCAGGAACAGCGTGATCGCGCCGACCTTCAGGGCCGCGAACCAGAACTCGAACTCGCCGAAGTTCTTCACCGCCGCGAGGTTGGTCCCGCAGAACACCACCATGAACAGCGCCACCCACGCCCACTCGGGCGTGCCCGGCAGCCAGCCGGTGACGATCTTCGCGGCGCCGATGGCCTCCAGCCCGACCGCCGTGCACAGCAGCACCCAGAACGACCAGCCGGCGGTGAAGCCCGCCCAGGGGCCGATCGCCCGCTCGGCGTGCGCCGAGAAGGACCCCGACGAGGGGTGCGCGGCCGACATCTCGCCCAGCATCCGCATCACCAGCATCACCAGGAGGCCGGAGAGGGTGTAGGCGAGGACGATCGAGGGTCCGGCGGCGGCGATCCCCGCGCCGGACCCGACGAACAGGCCGGCGCCGATGACCCCGCCGAGGGCGATCATCGACAGGTGACGCTGCTTCAGGCCGTGCGAGAGGGAGGTGTCGTCCGCCGCGGGGGGCGTCTCGACGGTGGTGCTGGGCATGCGCGGCTCGTTCACTGTGTGGGGGCCAAAACGTGCCCAGTCTGGGCGGCCCGCCCGCCCCCGAGAAGAGGCTGCCCGATATGCGGACACGCGCCGTGCGGAGGGTGACGATCCGGTTACCCGGCGGCCGTCCGGGATGCAGGGCGGACGGGTGTGATTGGCGGGATCCCACAGTGGCCCTTCCGGCGGCTCCTGTAGGCGACACCACTTCACCTCAGTGACCGGTGTCACGCCGCACCGGTGGTCGGCGCACTTCTTTGTCCGGAGCCCACCAAGTCCGCGTTCGGCCCTTTGTCGAGCGCTGACGGTGATCAGCACGAGGGCGCCGGTATAGCGTCGCCGTGTCCCCGACTGTCCTCACCCTCGCGGAGTCCCCATGAGCACCGCTGCCGCCCCCTCCACCCGCACCGGCCTGGTCCTCGCCGACCTGCTTCCGGCCTCCCGCGTCCGCGACGCCGCGCTCGTGCTCGGCGGCGCCGCCCTGACCGGCCTCGCCGCACAGATCGCCGTGCCCGTCCCGGGCTCGCCGGTGCCGGTGACCGGCCAGACCTTCGCCGCGCTGCTCGTCGGCACCGCCCTCGGCGCGGGCCGCGGGCTCGCCTCCCTCGCGGTGTACGCGCTGGCGGGCCTCGCCGGGGTGCCGTGGTTCGCGAACGGCTCCCACGGGATCGCCCCGTCCTTCGGCTACATCCTCGGCATGCTGCTGGCCGCCGCCGTCGTGGGCGCCCTGGCCCGCCGCGGCACCGACCGCTCCGCCTGGCGGACGGCGGGCACCATGGTGCTCGGCTCGGCGGTCATCTACGCCGTCGGCGTGCCCTACCTGGCCCTGTCCACCGGCATGTCCGCCTCCGCCGCGGTCGCGGCCGGCCTCACCCCCTTCCTCGTCGGCGACGCCCTGAAGGCGGCCCTGGCGATGGGCGTGCTGCCGACCGCCTGGAAGTTCGTCGGCAGGCGGTGACGTCCGGTCCCGCGCGGCAAGGGGCTCGGCGGGCGCCGTACGGCGCCCGCCGAGCCCCTTGCCGTTCCGCGTCCTACGCCTTCTCGGCCCCACCGCGCCCCGCCAGGCGCTGCTTCACGAAGGCGATGGCGAGCACGACCGCGGCGACCAGCAGCGACAGCAGCACCGTGGTCCGCCCGTTGTGCTCGGTGTCGGTCAGCATGTAGCCGAGCACGAACACGATCAGCGCCGCGCTGGCCCAGGTCAGATACGGGTAGAGCCACATCCGCACGACCAGCTTCTCCGGCGCCTCGGCCTGGATGATCCGCCGCATGCGCAGCTGCGAGAAGCAGATCACCAGCCAGACGAACAGCGCGACCGCGCCGGAGGAGTTGACCAGGAAGAGGAAGACCGAGTCCGGGTACTTGTAGTTGAAGAAGACGGCGACGAAACCGAAGACGACCGACGCGATGATCGCGGTCCGCGGCACGCCCCGGTCGGTGGTCCGGGCGAACGCCTTCGGCGCGTCCCCGCGCTGACCGAGCGAGAAGGCCATGCGGGAGGCCGTGTACAGCCCGGAGTTGAGGCAGGACAGCACGGACGTCAGCACGATGAAGTTCATGATCTGACCGGCGTGCGCGATGCCGAGGGAGTCCAGGGCGGCGACGTAGGAGCCGTCCTCGGCGATCGCCTTGCTGTCCCACGGCAGCAGGCAGACGACGACGAAGATCGACCCGAGGTAGAAGACGCCGATGCGCCAGATGATGCTGTTGGTCGCCTTGGTGACGGCCCGCTGCGGGTCCTCCGACTCGCCGGCGGCCAGGGTCGCGATCTCGCTGCCCATGAAGGAGAAGACGACGAGCAGGATGCCGGTGAGGATGGCACCGGCGCCGTTGGGCAGGAAGCCGCCGTGTTCGGTGAGGTTGGCGAGCCCGGCCTGGTCGGTGTCGGCGCCGGGCAGCAGGCCGAAGACGGCCAGCCCGCCGACGACGATGAACGCGGCGATGGCGACGACCTTGATCCCGGCGAACCAGAACTCGAACTCGCCGTAGGACCCGACGGACGCGAGGTTGGTGGCGGTCAGCACCACCATCACGATGAGCGCCCAGCCCCACTGGGGAACGGCCGGTATCCACCCCTCGAGGATCGCGGCACCGGCGGTCGCCTCCACCGCCAGCACCACGACCCAGAAGAACCAGTAGAGCCAGCCGATGGAGAAACCGGCCCAGGGGCCGAGCGCGCGGTCGGCGTGCGCGGAGAAGGAGCCGGAGGTCGGGTTGGCCGCCGACATCTCACCGAGCATGCGCATCACCAGCACCACGAGCGTGCCGACGAGGGCGTAGGAGAGGAGGATGCCGGGACCGGCGGCCGCGATGCCCGAGCTGGAGCCGACGAACAGGCCGGCGCCGATGACACCGCCGATGGCGATCATCGACAGGTGACGGTTCTTGAGTCCGGCCTGCAGGCCGGACCCGTGCCCTCCGGGAGCACCGGCACCGCCGGAGGGCGTGGTTCCTGTGGGGTCTCCGGGGCTGTCGCCGGTCGTCCTGAGGGTCGGCTGCGAAGTCATGGAGCGGTTTTCCTTTGCGCCGTGGGGGGCCGTTTTCCGGGTGAACCGAGGTGTGTGGGGGTGTGCGGCCGCACTCCGGCGCAGGCGCCTGATGCGACCGGTTTTCGGATCGGTCCAGTGAATCCGAGGCGAATGAATTCGGGAACCTTCGAATCCGTATTGTTACTTGAGGTTTTCCTGAGGTTCTGTAATCCTCGTCACGGTTTCCGTCACGACACCCCGCGCACCTGCCCGGGAACCCGCGTGTCACACTCGGACCATGCGCGTGTACCTCGGTTCCGACCATGCCGGCTACGAACTCAAGAACCACCTCGTCGAGTGGCTCAAGGGCGCGGGCCACGAGCCCGTCGACTGCGGGCCCCACGTCTACGACGCCCAGGACGACTACCCGCCCTTCTGCCTCCGCGCCGCCGAGCGGACCGCCGCCGACCCCGACGCCCTCGGCATCGTGATCGGCGGTTCCGGCAACGGCGAGCAGATCGCCGCGAACAAGGTGAAGGGCGTGCGGGCGGCCCTGGCGTGGAGCGAGGAGACGGCGGCTCTGGGCCGCCAGCACAACAACGCCAACGTGGTCGCGGTGGGTGCGCGCATGCACACGCAGGACGAGGCGACCAAGTTCGTGGAGACCTTCCTGGACACCCCGTTCTCGGGTGACGAGCGCCACATCCGCCGCATCGACATGCTCACCGCCTACGAGACCACCGGCGACCTCCCCCCGATCCCGCCCCACCACCCCCAGCAGTAGCCCCCGGAGCGGAGGAAGAGAGCGAGCGAGGAGGGGGGACCGACCCGTGCCCGAAGGACACACCGTTCACCGGCTGGCCGAGGACTGCGCCGCCGCCTTCGCGCACCGCGCCCCCCTCCGCGTCACCAGTCCCCAGGGCAAGTTCGCCGACGCCGCCGCCCTCCTCGACCGCACGCCCCTGCACACCACCGAGGCCCACGGCAAGCACCTCTTCCTCGGTTTCCGCGACCCGGCCCCCGAGCACACCGAGTGGGTCCACATCCACCTCGGCCTCTTCGGCAAGGTCACCTTCGGCCCGGCCCCCGCGCCGCCGCCCACGGACACCGTCCGCCTCCGCCTCGCCGACGGCACCTCGTACGTCGATCTGCGCGGCCCCACCACCTGCGCCCTGATCACGGACGCCGAGAAGCGGGCGATACACGACCGCCTCGGCCCCGACCCCCTGCGCCCGGACGCGGACCCGGCCCCCGCCTACCGCAGGATCAGCCGCAGCCGTACGACGATCGCCGCCCTCCTCATGGACCAGAAGGTCATCGCCGGCGTGGGGAACGTCTACCGGGCCGAGGTCCTCTTCCGGCACCGGATCGACCCGTACCGCGCGGGCCGGGACATCACCCCGGCCGAGTGGGAGGCGATCTGGACCGACCTGGTCGGGCTCATGCGCGAGGGTGTCCGCAACAACCGCATCGACACCGTCCGCCCGGAGCACACCCCGGAGGCGATGGGCCGCCCGCCGCGCGTCGACGACCACGGCGGCGAGGTGTACGTCTACCGCAGGGCCCACCTGCCCTGCCACATCTGTGGCGGCGAGATCCGCACCGCCGGTCTCGCCGCCCGCAACCTCTTCTGGTGCCCCACCTGCCAGAAGGCCTGAGCCCGGGACGCCGGGGCCGGGACGCCCGGGTCAGGTCACCGCCCGGCGCTCAGAACCCGTGCGGCAGCCAGGGCGCCGCACCGTCGCTGCCGAACGCCAGGGCCGCCTCCGCCAGCGCCCCCTCCCGCACCTCGCGCACCCGGCCGGCCGCGGCCAGCGCCCCCAGGCCCACCCCGCCGAGATACGCGGCGCCCAGCTCCCGTACGGACAGGGCGAGGTCCGCAGCGTCCCCGGTGCGCTCGCAGGACGCCCCCTTCGCGTCCCCGCTCAGCCGCCAACGCCCCGCGTTCCAGGGGCAGAAGGCGTCCTCCACCTCGAACACCACGTCCACCGGCGCCTGGTACGTCCGCGCCGCGAGCGCCGCCCCGACGTCGACCAGCCGTACGTACAGCGCGTCCCGCAGGGACGGCCGGCACCGCCGGATGTCCGACACCAGGTGCTGCCAGCCCTCGTCGACCGGCCGCCCCCGCGCCACCAGCGTCGACGTCAGGTCGATGTCGAACAGGAACCTCCACAGCGCCGCGTCCGCCGCCGGGTCCAGCGCGTCCAGGGCGCTCAGGACCACCGTGCCGTCGGCCCCGGCCGGTCCCCAGCCCGGCTTCACGCGGAACCGCGCGTACCCGACCGTCTCGCCGTCCCGCTCGGCGACGACGCACTGCAGCGGCGACGCCCCGTCCCGCTCGCTCTCCGGGTCGAGCAGCCCCAGCCGCTCCCAGCCGGGCCGGCGCGCGAGCATCCCCGGCCGCCGCGGCACCAGCCGGCCGTAGACCGCCTCGCAGGCGTCGAGCACGTCGGCCGGCGCCGCGTACCGCAGCCGTACGTCGTCGGTGCCGGGCGGGACCGACAGCCGCACCCGGCTCGTGTCGATCTCGGCGTTCAGCTGGAACGAGGCCGCCCCGTACCCGAACCGGCCGTAGATCGCCGGCTCGGACGCCGTGAGCACCGCCAGCGGCTCGCCCCAGGACCGCACGTCGTCCAACTGCCGCCGCATCATCGACGTCAGCACCCCGCGCCGCCGGTGCGTGGCGGCCACGCCGACCCCGGTGACACCCGCGGCGGGCACGGACGCGCCCCCGGGCACGGTCAGCCGGAACGAGAACGCGCCCGCCGTCCCCACGCACGCGTCACCCTCCCAGGCGGCCAGGAAGCGGCCGTGCTCGGACAGCGCGTTCCACAGCTCCCGCTCCTCGGCGGCCTCCTGGACCCCGCCGAAGGCACGGAGCAGCGTGTCGTACCACTTGTCCCACTCGTCCGGTTCCAGTTTCCGGAGCGCGGTCCCGAAGTCCGTTGAGCCGTCGGTCACATCGCTCTCCCTGCTCGTCCCGCTTGTCCCGGTCGCGTGCTCGTTCGCCATGAACCCATGCCTACCAGGGCATTGCGGGACGGGCGAAGGAATTTTCTCCCGGGCGGCCCCACGACGGCGTCCGGTGAAGTTCACTGTGAAGTCGGTCCCCGGACGGGGGACAACCAGGACCTCCCGTGCCAAGCGGCCGGTCCGATGGATAGGGTCCCGAACTGATGGCAGCAGGACGAGGGCGGCGCGCGGAAGCCGAGACGTTCACGGCCCGGTTGAAGAAGCAGTGGCACCGGGCCCGCGTCGGCGTGCGTCGGGCCGCCGTCGACTACTTCCGCGGGGACGGCTCGGACTGGGTCGCGCTCGCCGGACTGCTCCTGACCGTTCCGCTGATCGCGGCCGGGACGCTCGCCGACTCCGTGTGGTGCGCGCCGTCCGCGCTGGTCGTCCCGATCGTCGCGGGCGGCCTGCTGCTGCGCCCGGCGAGCCTGCTCGGCCTGTACGCGGCCGCGGCGACCGCGCTGATCGTGGAGTCCGTGCAGCTCGGCCCCTACACCGAGGGCGCGGCCCGGGTCACGCCGGGCGTGGTCCTCACCGTCGCGGCCTGCGGGTTCTTCGGGCTGCTCGTCGCCCAGTTCCGCAGCCGGGTGGGCGTGCCCTGGCGGCGCGGCGGCACCATGCTGTTCGACCTGCGCGAACGCATCCGGGTGCAGAGCAAGCTGCCCAAGCTGCCGGACGGCTGGCACCGGGAGATGGCCCTGCGTCCGGCGGGCGGGCAGTCGTTCTCGGGCGACTTCGTGGTCGCGGCCCGGACGAACGGCGGGCGCACCCTGGAGGTCGTGCTGACGGACGTGTCCGGCAAGGGCATGGACGCCGGTTCGCGCGCCCTGCTGCTGTCGGGCGCCTTCGGCGGCCTGCTCGGCAGCCTGCCCCCGCACGGCTTCCTGCCGGCCGCCAACGGCTACCTGCTCCGCCAGGACTGGGAGGAGGGCTTCGCCACCTCCATCCACCTGGTCCTCGACCTCGACTCCGGCGACTACGAGCTGTACTCCGCGGGCCACCCGCCGGGCCTCCAGCTCAGCGCGGGCACCGGCCGCTGGGAGGAGAAGGCGGCCGACGGCCCGCTGCTGGGCGTGTACGACGGCGCCCAGTTCGACCCGGTGAAGGGCACGCTGCGCCCCGGGGACGTGCTGATGCTGTTCACGGACGGCCTGGTGGAGACCTCCGACCGGGACATCGTCGAGGGCATCGACCGGCTCACCGGCGAGGCCGACCGCTATGTCGCCGGCGGCTTCCACGGAGCCGCCTGGCACCTCATCGAGGCGGTGGCCAAGGACGTCAACGACGACCGCGCCCTGCTGCTGATCTGCCGCGAGGGCCCCACGGCGGCCGCGTCCCGCTGACCGCGGCCGGCCCCCCGCCCGCGGGCCACAATGGGCGGGTGACCGAGACACCGCGCACCCCGCTGACCCCGGCCGAGGTCGAGGCCGTCGCCCGCGCCGCGCACGCCGGCCAGACCGACAAGGCGGGCCGGCCGTACGCCGAGCACCTGCACGCCGTCGCCGAGGGCGTACGGCGGCGCGGCGGGGACGAGGAGCAGATCGCGGCCGCCTGGCTGCACGACGCCGTCGAGGACGACAGGCTGTCCGAGCAGTGGCTCGAGGGGGCCGCGCTGACCCGGCGCACCAAGGACATCGTCCTCGCGGTCACCAGACGGCCCGGGGAGCCGCCCGAGGCGTACGCGGGCCGCGTCCTCGCCACCCCCGGCGCGCTGCTGGTGAAGGAGGCGGACCTGGCGCACAACGCCGACCCGGTGCGTCTCGCCGTACTGGACGAGGCGACCCGCACACGACTGACCGAGAAGTACGCGCGGATGCGCGCACTCCTCGGTCTCGTGCCGGGGGGGCGGCGAGGCGCCCCGTGAGCCCCGGGGCCCGGCAGGGCCCGGCAAGGTCTAGGCGGACACCTTCTCGCGGGTCTCCCGCTTCTCCCGCCGCTCGCGTTCGCGGGCCAGTTCGGCGGCGTCCCGCTTGAACGCCCACTCCATCCTCGGCTCCATCACGCACCGGAAGACCCGCTGCACCGGCCCGGTGCACAGCAGCGTCACCATGGCGGCCGCGAGGACGCTCACGGCGATCTCACCGACCGGCCGGTGCAGCACGGAGTGCTCGAACCAGCCCTGGTAGTCGCCGGCCTTCACCACGAAGCCGTGCAGCAGGTAGCCGTAGAGCGTGCCCGCGCCGAGCGCGGTGAACCACGTGCGGCGGCCCGGCACCCAGGCGAAGAAGCAGGCGGTCAGCAGCAGCGAGCAGCCGAACATCGCGAGCACCATGACCGGACCGGCCCACCACGGCGCGCCCAGCTCCTGCGCGGCGTCGCGGTGGTAGAACCACGCGGTGTTCATCCGCGGCACCGCCCACCAGCCGACGGCCAGCGCCGCCGCGAACACCGGCACCGCCGCGATCCGCACCGAGCGGCGGCGCACCAGGTGGAAGTGCTCGGGCCTCACGCACAGGCCGAGCACGAAGTACGGCAGGAACTGCAGGACGCGCTGCAGGTCCAGGTCGTCACCGATCCCGGGGGTGGCGCTGGCCAGCATGGCGATGCCGAGCGCCAGCGGCAGCGGGTGCCGCACCGCCTTCCAGATCGGCGTGGTCAGCCGCCACACGAACAGCGCGGCCAGGAACCAGGTGAGGTACCAGGGGTCGAGGAGGCTGATCTCCTGGTGCGGATCGTCGTCGACGAGGCGCTTGAAGAGGGGATAGGCGGTCTCGAAGACGATGTACGGCACGGCGACGCCGGTGATCAGCCGCCGCAGCCGGTCGGGGCGCATGTCGAAACTGCGCGAGAAGAAGCCGGAGACGATGATGAAGGCCGGCATGTGGAACGCGTACACGACCGTGTACGCGGCTTCGAGGGTCCGGCTGTCGCCCTTGAGGGGCTCCCAGGCGTGACCGACGGCCACCAGCACGATCGCCAGGTACTTGGCGTTGTCGAAGAACGCGTCGCGCCGCTTGCCGGAGGGGGACGGCCGGTCGTCCTGCTGTGTCTTCGTGCGCGGGCTCGGCACTCCGGGCGCCGGTGACTGGGCCGGGGGGAGCGGCGTTCTGCGGTTGCCGTACGGTCGCAGCGAGTTCGTCACCGGCCCTCCCGGCGGGGAATCGGGGAGGGGATCGGTGAGCTCGCTGCGCTTGCGGGGGACGAGGCAGCGTGGAACATCTGAGGCACCCTAGCGTTCTCCGTGGCTATTCGTAAAACGCCCGACGTCTTTCCTGGTTATTCATCTCGGGTGCCCCGGATTCGGGAAAGTGCGCGGTGTCGCCGGCGTGACGGCCGGCACACCGTTCGGACAAGGGAACTGCGCCGTTCGCACCTCACTTGTCATGACTGTTCCGAACTGAACCATGCATGGGTCCGGCAGCGGACTCCGGTGGAATGTACCGGTTCACCCCCTTCGCTGGTCGTGTCCGCGCACTCGTCGGGACATCCGCGGGGGTCAATTCGAATTAGTGGCGAACGCGTTGTGTGGAGATGGAAACGATCTAGTCGAATTCCCGGTGCGGGTGGGCGCTCGAATTGCCGTGCGACATCGCACCGTTGGTCCGCGGGGCCGGGTGTGCGCGGGGAGTCCGGCCGCCGCCGACCGGACGTTGCGTCAGCCGCCGCATAGGGGAGCCCGGTTGGTGGCACGATGGTTCTGGCGGGGTGCGCGGGGTCGCGTCGCCCGGGCCGGGCAAGCGGAACCGACCGAGGGTGTGATCAGTTGTGGCCATTTCACTGTCCGTGGTGCTGCTGTTGGCGATCATCCTGGTGGTGCTGCTGAGAGGCGGGTCCATCAAGCCCGGGCCGGCGATCGTCGCGGTCCTCTTCGGCTTCTTCCTCGCCTCGACCGGCATGGCCGACGACATCCAGCGGTTCCTGAACTCGATAGCCGAGACGATCAACTCCATCCAGTTCTAGGCCCGCCCCCGCTCCCCGCCCGGCCCCCGCCCGCGTCCCCGGGCACCGGACGCGGCCGCTCCCCGTCCCCGGCGGCCGGGACGCCGTGTACCGGGGGACGTACGGGACGCTGCCGCCGGACCCGGACCCGGACCCGGACCCGGACCCGGACCAGGACCCGGACCCGGCGGAGGCGGATGGCCGCCGCGCCGGCGGGGCGCGCCCCGGCTCCGACGGCACGGGCGTGGTCCGCCCCGCCCGGCCTCCGGGCGCCCCCTGCGGGAACCCGCCTCCAGGTCGGACGGCCGGACGCGGAGGGGCGCGGGCCCTTCGCTCGGGCTGCTCCGGCGCGAATCGGGCTGCTCCGGCGCGAACGATCGCGGAGTGACGCGCGAGGGCCGAGGGCCCGCACAGCACTCGGGGCCGGCCGGAGGGAGGATCCTCCGGCCGGCCCCGGGCCGAGAAGAGCGGGCGACGGGAATCGAACCCGCGTAGCCAGTTTGGAAGACTGGGGCTCTACCATTGAGCTACGCCCGCACAGCACGCGCCGCAGGTCGGGTGACCGCGGCACTGACAGGCATCGTAGCGGGTGGTGCCCCCTCGCCGCACACCCCGTTCCCGCCGTACCGCCGGCGTCGCACCGCGGCCCGGGAAATGCGGCGGAAGGACCGCCCGGCGACATGTACCCTACGTGTCGCACCAGACGGGGTGTGGCGCAGCTTGGTAGCGCGTCCGCTTTGGGAGCGGAAGGCCGTGGGTTCAAATCCCGCCACCCCGACCAGTCACCGGGTCCCGTGCCGGACCGCGCGCCGATGATCGCCTTTGGGCGCCGTAGTCGCTGCCGTTACTATTCAAACTGCACGCCCGTGTCTCTCAACGTCTGATGAAGTGCTCCGGGCGGCGCATCGGCCGGTCCGTTCTGGTACCGGCGGGAACCGAGAAGTCAGCCACAAGGAGACCGAACCGTGAAGAGCGCCGTGGAGACCCTGAACCCGACCCGGGTTCGGCTCACTGTCGAGGTGCCCTTCGAGGAGCTCAAGGACAGCCTCGACGCGGCGTACAAGAAGATCAACCAGCAGGTCACGGTGAAGGGCTTCCGCAAGGGCAAGGTCCCGGCCCGGGTCATCGACCAGCGGTTCGGCCGCGGTGCGGTGCTGGAGGAGGCCGTCAACGACGCCCTCCCGAAGTTCTACACCGACGCCGTCAACGAGGCCGAGCTGAGCCCGCTGGGCCAGCCCGAGGTCGACATCACGGAGCTGAAGGACGGCGAGACGCTGAACTTCACCGCCGAGGTCGACATCCGCCCGGCCATCGAGATCCCGGACTACTCCGGCATCGAGGTCGAGGTCGACGCCGTCGAGGTCACCGACGAGGACGTCGACAAGTCGGTCGAGCAGCTCCGCGAGCGCTTCGCCTCCACCTCCCCGGTGGAGCGCGCCGCCGAGGACGGCGACGTGGTCACCATCGACCTGGAGGCCAAGGTCGAGGGCGAGGTCCTCGAGGACGGCATCGCCAACGGTGTCTCCTACACCATCGGCTCCGGTGAGCTGCTGGACGGCATCGACGACGCCGTGAAGGGCCTGGAGGCCGGTGGCGAGGCCACCTTCACCTCCGAGCTCAAGGGCGGCTCCGCGGCCGGCAAGGAGGCCGAGGTCACCGTCAAGGTCACCCAGGTCGCCAAGCGCGAGCTGCCCGAGCTGGACGACGAGTTCGCACAGCTCGCCTCCGAGTTCGACACCCTCGAGGAGCTGAAGGCGGACAGCCGCAAGCGCCTGGAGAACATGAAGCAGTACGACCAGGCCACGCAGGCCCAGGAGCGCGTCCTGGAGAAGCTGCTCGAGCTGGTCGAGGTCCCGGTCCCCGAGAAGCTGCTCGAGGACGAGATCAACACCCGCAAGCACAACCTCGAGCACCACCAGCTCGGCCAGATGGGCCTCACCCTCGACAAGTACCTGGAGATCCAGGGCAAGACCGCCGAGGAGTTCGAGACCGAGACCCGCGAGGCCGCGATCAAGGGCATCAAGACCCAGTTCGTGCTCGACGAGCTCGTCAAGCAGGAGAAGCTCAACGTCAACCAGGAGGAGCTCACCGAGCACCTCATGCGGCGCGCGGCCTCCTCCGGCATGTCCCCCGACCAGTTCGCCCAGGCGGTCGTCGAGGGCGGCCAGGTTCCGCTCCTGGTCGGCGAGGTCGCCCGCGGCAAGGCCCTGGCCACCGTGGTCGAGAAGGCCACCGTCAAGGACACCAACGGCGAGATCGTCGACCTCGAGGACGAGGCCGAGGAGACCGAGACCGAGGCCGAGGAGACCGAGGCCGAGGCCGCCGAGGCTCCCGCCGAGGAGAAGAACGAGGGCTGACCTCCGCGTCATCCCCGACTGGCGCACGACGGGCCCCGAGCGATCATGCCGGGGCCCGTCGGCCGTACGGCGGGGCGGCACCCCGCGGGCGCGGGCCCCGTGCCGGTGTGCGATCCCGGCGCGTGTCGATGCGCGACCCCGGAGGGTGGGCGCGACGAGCCGCGCCGGGCCCGCGGCCGCCCGCGCCGCGGTGGCCCCGCGGCGAGAAGGCGCACCGAACCCCCCGGCGGAGGGCACCGCGCTACGCCCCCGGCGAACACCCCCCGCTGCGGGATTCCCCGAAGGGACCCGCGCGTTAGGGTCCATGAATACGAGGGCAGGGGAGTCCCCGAGCACCGCCGGACGGCCCCAGCCCCGGCAGAACACGTGAGACGGCCCGGCGCCGTCGTAAGACGAGCAGGTGGATACGTGACGAATCTGATGCCCTCCGCCGCCGGCGAGCCTTCCATCGGTGGTGGCCTCGGCGACCAGGTCTACAACCGGCTGCTCAACGAGCGGATCATCTTCCTCGGCCAGCCGGTCGACGACGACATCGCGAACAAGATCACCGCACAGCTGCTGCTCCTTGCCTCCGACCCGGAGAAGGACATCTACCTGTACATCAACAGCCCCGGCGGTTCCATCACGGCCGGCATGGCGATCTACGACACCATGCAGTACATCAAGAACGACGTGGTGACGATCGCCATGGGCCTGGCGGCCTCCATGGGTCAGTTCCTGCTGAGCGCCGGCACCCCCGGCAAGCGCTTCGCGCTGCCCAACGCCGAGATCCTGATCCACCAGCCCTCCGCCGGCCTGGCCGGCTCGGCCTCGGACATCAAGATCCACGCCGAGCGGCTGCTGCACACCAAGAAGCGCATGGCCGAGCTCACGGCCCAGCACACCGGCCAGACGGTCGAGCAGATCACCCGCGACTCCGACCGTGACCGCTGGTTCGACGCCTTCGAGGCCAAGGAGTACGGCCTCATCGACGACGTGATCGCCACGGCCGCCGGCATGCCGGGCGGCGGCGGCACCGGGGCCTGAGCGGCCCCACGGAGCCCTCGCGGCCCCGTGGACCCCGAACCGGGCCCCCAGGGGCCCGGCGACAGCCCCAGCAGCCCCAGCCGACCGCCTCAGCCCCTTTCAGGAGACACCGTGAACGACTTCCCCGGCAGCGGCCTGTACGGCCGCACGCGCGCCGAGTACACCGGCCCCGCGGCCGAGTCCCGCTACGTCATCCCGCGTTTCGTCGAGCGCACCTCGCAGGGCATCCGCGAGTACGACCCGTACGCGAAGCTCTTCGAGGAGCGCGTGATCTTCCTCGGCGTCCAGATCGACGACGCCTCCGCCAACGACGTCATGGCGCAGCTGCTGTGCCTGGAGTCGATGGACCCCGACCGGGACATCTCGGTCTACATCAACAGCCCCGGCGGCTCCTTCACGGCGCTCACCGCGATCTACGACACGATGCAGTACGTGAAGCCGGACATCCAGACGGTCTGCATGGGCCAGGCGGCCTCCGCCGCCGCCGTCCTGCTGGCCGCCGGCACCCCCGGCAAGCGCATGGCGCTGCCGAACGCGCGCGTGCTGATCCACCAGCCGTACAGCGAGACCGGCCGCGGCCAGGTCTCCGACCTGGAGATCGCCGCGAACGAGATCCTGCGGATGCGGACGCAGCTGGAGGAGATGCTGGCCAAGCACTCCACCCGGCCGATCGACAAGATCCGCGAGGACATCGAGCGCGACAAGATCCTCACGGCCGAGGACGCACTGCAGTACGGACTGATCGACCAGATCATCACCACCCGGAAGATGGACAACGCCAGCCTGCGCTGACGCGGGAGTCTTCGGGAGGCTGTATCGTCTGCCGCCCCTTGGCACGGTTTGGCACGGTTCACGTCAAGGCGAACCGTGCCAAGGGGGGCCCGAACGGGGGGCTCGGCAAGGTACCGTCGGACATAAGGCAGCACCAGGAGCCGCCGGGCGTTGACGTCCGCGTCTCCCAGGCGAAGGGGAAGCACACCGTGGCACGCATCGGTGACGGCGGCGATCTGCTCAAGTGCTCGTTCTGCGGCAAGAGCCAGAAGCAGGTCAAGAAGCTCATCGCAGGGCCCGGTGTGTACATCTGCGACGAGTGCATCGATCTCTGCAACGAGATCATCGAGGAAGAACTCGCCGAGACCAGCGAGGTCCGCTGGGAGGAACTGCCCAAGCCCCGCGAGATCTACGAGTTCCTCGAGGGGTACGTGGTCGGCCAGGAGTCGGCCAAGAAGGCACTCTCCGTCGCGGTGTACAACCACTACAAGCGCGTCCAGGCCGGCGAGAACGGCGGCGCACAGGGCCGCGAGGACGCCATCGAGCTGGCGAAGTCCAACATCCTCCTGCTGGGCCCCACGGGCTCCGGCAAGACGCTGCTGGCCCAGACCCTGGCCCGCATGCTGAACGTCCCGTTCGCGATCGCCGACGCGACGGCGCTCACGGAGGCGGGGTACGTCGGCGAGGACGTCGAGAACATCCTGCTGAAGCTGATCCAGGCGGCCGACTACGACGTCAAGAAGGCCGAGACCGGGATCATCTACATCGACGAGATCGACAAGGTCGCCCGCAAGAGCGAGAACCCGTCGATCACCCGCGACGTCAGCGGCGAGGGTGTCCAGCAGGCCCTGCTGAAGATCCTCGAGGGCACCACGGCCTCGGTCCCGCCGCAGGGCGGCCGCAAGCACCCGCACCAGGAGTTCATCCAGATCGACACGACGAACGTGCTGTTCATCGTGGGCGGCGCCTTCGCGGGCCTGGAGAAGATCATCGAGGGCCGGGCGGGCGCCAAGGGCATCGGCTTCGGCGCGCAGATCCGCTCCAAGCGGGAGCTGGAGTCCAAGGACCAGTTCGAGGAGGTCATGCCGGAGGACCTGGTCAAGTTCGGCATGATCCCCGAGTTCATCGGCCGTCTCCCGGTCATCACCTCGGTCCACAACCTCGACCGCGAGGCCCTGCTGAAGATCCTCGTCGAGCCGCGCAACGCCCTGGTGAAGCAGTACCAGCGCCTGTTCGAACTCGACGGCGTGGAACTGGACTTCGAGCGCGAGGCGCTGGAGGCCATCGCCGACCAGGCCATCCTCCGCCAGACCGGCGCGCGCGGCCTGCGCGCCATCATGGAGGAGGTCCTCCAGGGCGTGATGTACGAGGTCCCGTCCCGCAAGGACGTCGCCCGCGTGGTCATCACGGCGGACGTGGTCCTGTCCAACGTCAACCCGACCCTGATCCCGCGCGACGCGCGCGGCCGGGGCCCGGGCGAGCAGAAGACGGCGTAACGGCAGACGTACGAAGGGGCCCCGGCCGAGTGACCGGGGCCCCTTCGGCTGTCGCCGCCGGCGTCAGATCTTGACGCGGACGTCCTTGCGGAACTTGGCGGTGAGCTCGGCGGCCTTCTCCAGGTCGGCGGGCTTGCCGGCCATGGCGTCGGCCAGGTCGGTGTTCATGACGACGGCCAGCGTGCTGTGGTCGCCCCAGATGCACACCGGCATGCTGATCTCCGCGGGCCCGGAGGCCGGGTCGCCCGGGGTGGCGCCGCTGTTCTTGCCCTTGATCTCCTGGCACTTCAGGACGGCGCCGTCCAGGGAGCTCGGCTCGAAGCCCTTCGGGCTGCCGACGAGCTCGGCCTCCTCGTCCCCGGAGGCCTCCTTCTTCATCACCGCGAACATGGCGTCGACGGTCTTCTCCGGGTCGTCGATCTCGCCGTAGACACCCATGAAGTTGACCATCTTCATGGCGAACGGGTTGCTCTCGTCCCCGGACTGGTAGGCCGCGCTGACGTCCTTGGCGTTCTTGACGCCGTGCTTCTCGGCTTCCTTGATGTCGTCCTGGTTGAATCCGCCGCCGTCCGCGCCCTCGCCCTTCTTGTACTCGCCGCCGAGCACGGTCGCCGGGGTCGTCAGCTTGTGCGGCCCGTCGTCCTCCAGGCCGCCCGCGCCGCCGCCCCCGCCGAGGACGAAGTAGGCGCCCACGCCGATGGCCGCCACGACGGCCACCGCGCCGATGACGATGCCGGCCTTCTTGCCGCCACCGCCGCCCGGTGCCGGGGGCTGGGGCGGCATGCCGTACGGGGCCTGGCCGTAGGGGGGCTGCTGGGGCGGGACGCCGGGCTGGCCGGGCTGCTGCGGGTAGCCGTAGCCGGGCTGGCCGGGCGGGGGAGCCTGCTGGGGGTAGCCGTAGCCGGGCTGCGGAGCCTGCGGCGGCTGGCCGTAAGGACCCGGCTGGCCGTACGGCCCGGGCTGCTGGGGCTGCCCGCCGTACGGGCCCGGCTGGTTGTAGCTCATTACTGGGTTCCCCTCCGGATACTGATGTGGTGCCGACATCCTGTCCCGGCGACGCCGGGCGCGGAACATCGGGGTGTCGTCGTGCGCGCCGGCGTCATGCCTCGACGCGGACCTGCTCGCGGAGCTTCGTGGTGATGTCCGCCGCGGCGTCCTTGGTGATGTCCTTGGTGTTGTCACCGGGGGAGACGACGGCGATGGTGCTGTAGTCCCCCCAGACGCAGAACCAGTTGGTGGTCGGCTTCTGGGTGAGGTCGTTGGTGCCCTTGCCCGACTGGCACTTCATCACCGCGCCGTCGAGGTCGACCGGCTCCGGCTCGCCGACCAGCTCGCTCATGAGCCCGTCGCCCGAGCCCTTGCCGGTCTCCTTCTTGAGGGACGCGAAGATCTTGTCCACCGCCGCCTCGGGGTCCTCGATCTCCCCGTAGGCACCGAAGAACGTGACGCCCTTGGCCTGCAGGAGCTCGGCCTGGTCGGGGAGCGTGGAGGGGTCCTGCGGGTCGTAGTCGCCGAAGTCGGCCGTCGAGTAGGAGGCACCGACGGACTTGCCGTTCTTGATGCCGCCCTCCGCCAGGTCCTCCACGGTGCTCGAGCTCGAGTCCTCACCGCCCTCGCCGACCCGCGTGTACTCGTCCAGCACCTTCTCCGGCGCCGACAGCTTGTGCGGCCCGTCGTCCTCCAGGCCGCCCGCGCCGCCGCCCCCGCCGAGGACGAAGTAGGCGCCCACGCCGATGGCCGCCACGACGGCCACCGCGCCGACGATGATCCCGGCCTTCTTGCCGCCACCGCCGCCCGGTGCCGGGGGCTGGGGCGGCATGCCGTACGGGGCCTGGCCGTAGGGGGGCTGCTGGGGCGGGACGCCGGGCTGGCCGGGCTGCTGCGGGTAGCCGTAGCCGGGCTGGCCGGGCGGGGGAGCCTGCTGGGGGTAGCCGTAGCCGGGCTGCGGAGCCTGCGGCGGCTGGCCGTACGGCCCGGGCTGGCCGTGAGGACCCGGCTGGCCGTACGGCCCGGGCTGCTGGGGCTGCCCGCCGTACGGGCCCGGCTGGTTGTGGCTCATCGCTGGGTTCCCCCTCCAGATGCTTATCCGCTGCTGACATCCTGACTCAGGAGGGATGTGTCCAGGCCATCGGGGGCCGCACCGTTACAAAGGAATCGCGTTTCGGGACTGGGTCGTGACACCTCTAAACTGACCCTCGTGACCGAGAACACTCAGCAGCCGCAACCAGCGCCCACGACCGAACTGCCGACCCAGTACGCGCCGGCCGACGTAGAGGGGCCGCTGTACGAGCGCTGGGTAGAGCGCGGTTACTTCGAGGCGGACGAGAAGAGCGACAAGCCGCCCTACACCATCGTCATCCCGCCGCCGAACGTCACCGGCAGCCTGCACCTCGGGCACGCCTTCGAGCACACGCTCATCGACGCGCTCACGCGCCGCAAGCGCATGCAGGGCTTCGAGACGCTGTGGCAGCCGGGCATGGACCACGCCGGCATCGCCACCCAGAACGTCGTCGAGCGGGAGCTCGCCAAGGAGGGCAAGTCCCGGCACGACCTCGGCCGTGAGGCGTTCGTCGAGCGCGTCTGGCGGTGGAAGGGCGAGTCCGGCGGGCAGATCAGCGGGCAGATGCGCCGCCTCGGCGACGGCGTCGCCTGGTCGCGCGAGCGCTTCACGATGGACGAGGGCCTGTCCCAGGCCGTCCAGACCATCTTCAAGCGGCTCTACGACGACGAGCTGATCTACCGCGCCGAGCGCATCATCAACTGGTGCCCCCGGTGCCTGACCGCCATCTCCGACATCGAGGTCGAGTACCAGGAGGACGACGGCGAGCTCGTCTCCATGAAGTACGGCGACGGGGACGACACCATCGTCGTCGCCACCACCCGCGCCGAGACGATGCTCGGTGACACGGCGGTCGCCGTCCACCCGGACGACGAGCGCTACCGGCACCTCGTCGGCAAGCTCATCAAGCTGCCGCTGACCGACCGGTCGATCCCGGTCGTCGCGGACGAGCACGTCGACCCCGAGTTCGGCACCGGCGCCGTCAAGGTGACGCCCGCCCACGACCCGAACGACTTCGAGATCGGCCAGCGGCACGGCCTGCCCGCCATCGCCGTGATGGACGAGCACGCCGTCATCACCGCGCACGGCCCCTTCCAGGGCCTGGACCGGCTGGAGGCCCGTTCCGCCATCGTCGCCGCGCTGCGCGCCGAGGGCCGGATCGTCGCCGAGAAGCGGCCCTACGTCCACAGCGTGGGCCACTGCTCGCGCTGCAAGACCACCATCGAGCCGCGCCTGTCCATGCAGTGGTGGGTCAAGGTCGGCCCGCTCGCCGAGGCCGCCGGTGACGCGGTCCGCGACGGCCGGGTCAAGATCCACCCGCAGGAGATGGAGAAGCGGTACTTCGACTGGGTCGACAACCTCCACGACTGGTGCATCTCGCGCCAGCTGTGGTGGGGCCACCGCATCCCGGTCTGGTACGGACCGAACGGCGAGGTCGTCTGCGTCGGTCCGGACGAGGAGCCGCCGAGCGGCGAGGGCTGGCACCAGGACACGGACGTCCTCGACACCTGGTTCTCCTCCGGCCTGTGGCCGTTCTCGACCCTCGGCTGGCCCGAACGGACCGAGTCGCTCGCGAAGTTCTACCCGAACTCCGTCCTGGTCACCGGCTACGACATCCTCTTCTTCTGGGTCGCCCGGATGATGATGTTCGGCCTGTACGCGATGGACGGCACCCCGCCGTTCCACACCATCGCCCTGCACGGCATGGTCCGCGACCAGTTCGGCAAGAAGATGTCGAAGTCCTTCGGCAACGCGGTCAACCCGCTGGACTGGATGGACAAGTACGGCTCCGACGCCCTGCGCTTCACCCTCGCGCGCGGTGCCAACCCGGGCGTCGACGTGCCGATCGGCGAGGACTGGGTCCAGGGCTCGCGCAACTTCGCCAACAAGATCTGGAACGCGACCCGCTTCGCTCTGATGAACGGCGCCACGGTCGAGGGCCCGCTGCCGGACGCGTCGAGGATGTCGCCGACCGACCGCTGGATCCTGTCCCGGCTGAACTCGGTGGTCGCCGAAGTCGACGCGTACTACGACGACTTCCAGTTCGCCAAGCTGTCGGACGCGCTGTTCCACTTCGCCTGGGACGAGGTCTTCGACTGGTACGTCGAGCTGTCCAAGACCACCTTCCAGGCGGGCGGCGAGCCGGCCGAGGTCAGCAAGCGCGTCCTCGGCGAGGTCCTCGACGTCACGCTCAGGCTCCTCCACCCGGTCGTCCCCTTCGTCACCGAGACGCTGTGGACGACGCTCACGGGCGGCGAGTCGGTCGTCATCGCGGAGTGGCCGAAGGACGGCGGCTTCCGGGACGCCGACGCCGAGCGGGAGATCGAGACGCTCCGGTCGGTCATCACCGAGGTCCGCCGGTTCCGCGCCGACCAGGGGCTGCAGCCCGGCCAGCGGGTCCCGGCCCGGCTGACCCTCGACGGCACGGCGCTCGCCGCGCACGAGCCCGCCATCCGGCAGCTGCTGCGCCTCCAGCCGGAGGGCGACTCCTTCACCGCGACGGCGACCCTGCCGGTCGCCGGGGTCGAGGTCGCGCTGGACCTGTCCGGCGTGATCGACGTGGCCGCCGAGCGCAAGCGGCTCGCCAAGGACCTCGCCGCCGCCGAGAAGGAGAAGGCCCAGGCCACGGCCAAGCTCGGCAACGAGGCGTTCCTGGCGAAGGCGCCGGACCACGTGGTGGAGAAGATCCGCACGCGGCTGGCGAAGGCGGAGGAGGACATCACCCGCGTCCAGACCCAGCTGGACCGCCTGCCCGGCGCCTGACACCGCCTGCCCGGCGCCTGGCGGCCGACACGGACCGTCCGCGGCCCCCTGCCGGAGTCCTCCCGACTCCGGCAGGGGGCCGTTCACGTCGTGGTGGACGTCCCGTAACCCGCCGACGAGAGCCTGCGGCTTCGCCCATCACCGGACCGAACAGCCCCACGCCGTCAGGAGCACCCCCCACGATGCCCCGAACCGCGCCCCCCGTCGCCGTGCTGCCCGCCGAACCGACCGCGCGGGGCGGACCGACCGCGCGGGGCGGACCCGGCCGGGACCGGCGGTACGACATCGACCTCCTGCGCGTCGTCTGCACCGCCGCCGTCGTGCTGGTGCACGCCTCCGCCGAGTTCCTCGACGCGGGCCACCGCACGACCGGGGTCCTCGGCGACTCGGCCGGCCGGTTCGCCGTGCCCGCGTTCTTCGCGATGGCCGGCTGGGCCGCCCTCGTCGGCTCACCGGTGCGCGACGAGGGCCGGCTCCTCGCCCGGCTCGGCCGGATCCTGCGTCCGATGGCGGTGTGGACGGCGGTCTACCTCCTCTGGCAGCACGTGTCCGGGCCGCCCCCGGACGGCGGGGCCGGGGAGGCGCTGCGGGCCCTCTTCGGCTCCGTGGAGGCCGCCTTCCACCTCTGGTACCTCTACACCTACGTACCGCTCCTGCTGCTCCTCGGCGTCGCCGTGCTCGTCCTCAAGCAGCGCGCCATGCCCCGCTGGTCGCTGCTGCTGCTCGCCGCGTTCGCCGCCGCGCCGGCGGTCACCGGGGACGCGCGGACCCTCACCGGGCTGCCGCTGCCCGCCTGGGACTGGAGCGTGTCGCTGTCCTCGCTGGGCTACGCGGTGGCGGGCGCCGCCCTGCTCACCGCCCGGCGGCTCGGTCCGCGCCCGCTGTGGCTCGCGGGCGCGGCGGGCGCGCTCGTCGCCCTCGCCCTGTACCAGCTCACCGTGCGGCACCCCGCCGCGTACGGGAGCGCGGTGGTGGCCGCGCTGACCTTCTGCGCGCTCGGTGCGGTGGGCAGGGTGCGGGTGCCGGAGGGGGCGCGGACGGTGCTGGGGCGGCTGTCGGACGCGTCGTTCGGGACGTACCTGGTGCACCTGCTGTTCGTGGTGCTGCTGGTCAGGCCCGTGGCGCAGGGACTGCCGCACGGGTCCTGGGCGCCCGTGGCGCTCGCCGTGACGGCGGCGGCCGCCGCCGCGCTGTCCTTCGCCGCCAGCGTCCTGTGGGGCCGGCTGGGGATGCGCAGATGGCTCGGCTGACGCGGGACCCGGGGTCTGCCGGGCACCGTCCGGGCCGCTCCGTAGACTGGGGACCGTGAGCGAGCGCCCAGAATCAGCAGGTCCCGACCCGGACGACACCTTTGACGAGTTCGCGGAGCTCGTCGAGGAGGAGACCCGCCGCGACCCCGACCTCGCGGTGATCGAGGCCGGCAGCCGCACCCTGCGCACGCAGGGCGGGCCGCCGCAGGCCGACGTGCCCGCGCGGCCGGAGGACCCCGAGGTCGACAGGGCCCTGCGCGAGGTCGAGGCGGAGCTCGCCACCCGCTGGGGCGAGACCAAGCTGGAGCCGTCGGTCAGCCGCATCTCCGCGCTGATGGACGTGCTGGGCGAGCCGCAGCGCTCGTACCCCTCCATCCACATCACCGGCACCAACGGCAAGACCTCCACCGCCCGCATGATCGAGGCCCTGCTCGGCGCCTTCGAGCTGCGCACCGGGCGGTACACCTCGCCGCACGTCCAGTCGGTCACCGAGCGGATCAGTCTCGACGGGGCGCCGATCTCCGCCGAGCGGTTCATCGAGACGTACCGGGACATCGCGCCGTACGTCGAGATGGTCGACGCGCAGCAGGAGTACCGGCTGTCGTTCTTCGAGGTGCTCACCGGCATGGCGTACGCCGCCTTCGCCGACGCGCCCGTGGACGTGGCGGTCGTCGAGGTCGGCATGGGGGGCAGCTGGGACGCGACGAACGTGATCGACGGGAGCGTCGCCGTGGTGACGCCCATCTCCCTCGACCACACCGACCGGCTCGGCACCACGCCCGCCGAGATCGCCGGCGAGAAGGCCGGCATCATCAAGCGCGACGCCACGGTGATCATGGCCCAGCAGCCGGTGGACGCGGCGCAGGTGCTGCTGAAGAAGGCCGTCGAGGCGGACGCGACCGTGGCCCGGGAGGGGCTGGAGTTCGGCGTCGTCGACCGGCAGGTCGCCGTCGGCGGCCAGCTGGTCACCCTGCGCGGACTGGGCGGCGAGTACCCCGAGGTGTACCTGCCGCTGCACGGCGCCCACCAGGCGCACAACGCGGCCGTGGCGCTCGCCGCCGTGGAGGCGTTCTTCGGCGTCGGCGCCCAGCGGGCCGAACCGCTCGACCTCGACACCGTGCGCAAGGCCTTCGCCGCCGTCGCCTCACCGGGCCGGCTCGAGGTCGTGCGCCGGTCGCCGACCGTCGTGCTGGACGCCGCCCACAACCCGGCGGGCGCGCAGGTGACGGCCGAGGCGATCGGGGAGGCGTTCCAGTTCAGCCGGCTCGTCGGCGTCGTCGGCGCGAGCGGCGACAAGAACGTGCGCGGGCTGCTCGAGGCGTTCGAACCGGTCTTCGCCGAGGTCGTCGTCACCCAGAACTCCAGCCACCGCGCGATGGACGTCGACGAGTTGGCGGGAATCGCCGTCGAGGTGTTCGGCGAGGACCGCGTCCAGGTCGAGCCCCGGCTGCCCGACGCCCTGGAGGCCGCGATCACGCTGGCCGAGGAGGAGGGCGAGTTCGCGGGCGGCGGTGTGCTCGTCACCGGTTCCGTCATCACCGTCGGCGAGGCCCGACTGCTCCTGGGGAGGGGCTGAGAAACGTGCGTACGCTCTGCGCTTCGACCCTGATCGGCGAGTTCTTCATCGTCGGCTTCGCCGGACTGGTCGCGATGAAGGACCCGGACCTGTCCACGGGCACCGTGTGGACCGTGTGCGGCATCGCCATGTTCCTGTGCGTGGCCCTGTGCGGGATGGTCACCCGGCCCGGTGGCGTGGCCCTCGGCTGGGCGCTGCAGATCGTCCTCGTCGCCTCCGGCTTCTTCGTCCCGATGATGTTCTTCCTGGGCGCGGTGTTCGCGGGCCTGTGGTGGGCCTCGGTGCATTTCGGGCGGAAGGTGGACGAGGCGAAGGCCCGGTTCGCCGCTCAGGCCGGCCGGCCTGACACTGCGTGACGGATGCCCCGACACGCCCGGTAACCTCATCACCCCGCACAACTTGACACACCTTGACGCACAAGGAGCTCCGTCGTGACCCAGCGCACCCTCGTCCTCCTCAAGCCCGACGCCGTCCGGCGCGGCCTGACCGGCGAGATCATCAGCCGTATCGAGCGCAAGGCCGGCTGGCGGATCACCGCGCTGGAGCTGCGCACCCTGGACCAGGACACGCTGGAGCAGCACTACGGCGAGCACAAGGGCAAGCCGTTCTACGAGCCGCTGGTGGAGTTCATGGCCTCCGGGCCGGTCGTGGCGATGATCGTCGAGGGTGAGCGGGTCATCGAGGGGCTGCGCCAACTGGCCGGTCCCACCGACCCGATCGCCGCGGCCCCGGGTTCGATCCGCGGGGACTACGGCGTGATCGTCCGGGAGAACCTGATCCACGCCTCCGACTCCGAGGAGTCCGCCGAGCGCGAGGTGAAGATCTTCTTCCCGGGCCGCGCGTGACGGCGGGGCGCGACGGCGGCGCATAACGATCGCGTCGCGGCCGCGCACGGCCTCCTCGGTCCGCCTTGGCGGCCTGTCGGTGGGTCTGGGGGTTTTGCCCCCGGACCCTTTTTTGGCATATGCACGGCGTTCGGGGGAACGGATGCCCCCGATGGCCCGTCTCCACAAGCAGGGGGGTGCGCCATCGGATGACAATGGCGAAGACCCTCGCGCAGTGTTCGCGAAGGCGCGTCTACGATGGAAGCCTTCACGTCACCGCACCCACCTCGCCGACCTGAAAAGCCCTCAAAAGCTCGTGGGGAGGCCAGACGAATCCTGATGGGGAACTCAATGTCGTTCATCGGCCGTGACATGGCTGTCGACCTCGGGACCGCCAACACGCTGGTGTACGTCAGGGGTCGTGGGATCGTGCTCAACGAGCCGTCCGTGGTCGCGATCAACACCAACACCGGGGGGATCCTCGCGGTCGGCTCCGAGGCGAAGAAGATGATCGGGCGCACGCCCGGCAACATCGTCGCCGTGCGTCCGCTGAAGGACGGCGTCATCGCCGACTTCGAGATCACCGAGCGGATGCTCCGCTACTTCATCCTGAAGATCCACAAGCGGAGGTACCTGGCCCGTCCGCGGGTCGTCGTCTGTGTGCCCTCGGGCATCACCGGCGTCGAGCGCCGCGCCGTCATCGAGGCGTCGTCCCAGGCCGGTGCCCGCCAGGTGCACATCATCGAGGAGCCCATGGCCGCCGCCATCGGCTCCGGCCTGCCGGTCCACGAGGCCACCGGCAACATGGTGGTGGACATCGGCGGCGGCACCACGGAGGTCGCGGTCATCTCCCTCGGCGGCATCGTCACCGCCCAGTCCATCCGCGTCGCGGGCGACGAGCTGGACAACGCGATCATCCAGCACATCAAGAAGGAGTACTCCCTCCTGCTGGGCGAGCGGACGGCCGAACAGATCAAGATCACGATCGGTTCGGCGTACGACCTGGACACCGACGAGCACACCGAGATCCGTGGCCGGGACCTCGTCTCCGGACTGCCCAAGACGGTGGTCATCTCCGCCGCGGAGGTGCGCAAGGCGATCGAGGAACCCGTCAACGCCATCGTCGACGCCGTCAAGACGACCCTCGACAAGTGCCCGCCGGAGCTGTCCGGCGACATCATGGACCGGGGCATCGTCCTCACCGGCGGCGGAGCGCTGCTGCGCGGTCTGGACGAGCGGCTGCGCCGGGAGACGGGCATGCCGATCCACATCGCCGAGGACCCGCTGGACAGCGTGGCGCTCGGCTCCGGCAAGTGCGTCGAGGAGTTCGAGGCGCTCCAGCAGGTGCTGGACGCCCAGCCGCGCAGATGACACGACTCCTCGATTCCGCCGTACGGGACGATTCATTCCGTACGGCGGATCGCTGATATAGAGGCACGAGTTCCCGTCTGACGCCCCCGCACATCTGAACAAAACGACATCCCATACCCGTTCTCGACGAGGAAGGCACGGCCGCCGCACGTGAGGGACACACGAGAGAGCCGGCTGCTCCTGGTGCTGCTGATCGCCATCGCGTTCGCGCTGATCACGGTGGACATCCGCGGCGGGGAGGACTCACCGGTCGACGGTGCCCGGCAGGCCGCGGCGACGGTCTTCGGCCCCATCGAGAACGGGGTGTCGGGCGCGGTCGACCCGATCGGCAACGCGGTCTCCGCGATCCGCGAGTCCGGCGACCGGCACGACCGGCTCGCCGAACTCGAGCGGGAGAACGCCGCGCTCAAGGCCGAACTCGGCAGCGACGACCGCAACCACAGCCGGCTGCGGCAGCTCGACAGGATGCTGAAGATCGCCGGACAGGGCCAGTACGGCATCAAGGGCGCCCAGGTCATCGCCATAGGAGCCGCCCAGGGCTTCTCCTGGACCATCACCATCGACGTCGGCGCCAACGACGGCATCGAGCGCGACATGACCGTCCTCAACGGCGACGGACTCGTCGGCCGCGTCACCACCGTGGGGCCGAACACCGCCACCGTGCTGCTCGCCAGCGACCCCGACTTCACCGTCGGCACCCGCATGGAGGCCACCGACGAACTCGGCTTCGCCTCCGGCCAGGGCGACCGCCCGCTGCGCGTCGAACTCCTCAACGGCAAGGCCGAGGTCGAGAAGGGCGACCGCCTGGTCACCTTCGGGTCGCAGGCCGACAAGCCGTTCGTGCCCGGCGTCCCCGTCGGCGTCGTCTCCCGCGTCGACCCCTCCGGCGGCGGCCTCACCCGCACCCTCTCGGTCACCCCGTTCGTCAGTTTCAGCAAGCTCGACGTCGTCGGCGTCGTCGTGAAGGCCCCCGAGAAGGACCCGCGCGACACGGTGCTGCCCGAGAAGTCCGAGCCGAAGCCCACGCCGACCGTGACGGTGACCGTCACGCCCTCCGCCCCCGCCGACGGCCAGTACCAGCAAGAGCAGTAGGAGCTGTCACCCCATGCGCGTCAACCGGATCCTGCTCTCCAGCTCGCTGATCGTCGTCGCCCTGGTGCTCCAGGTGAGCGTCCTCGCCCGGCTCCACCTCCCGGGCGCCGTCCCCGACCTGCTGCTGCTCACCGTCCTCGGCCTCGCCCTGGTCTACGGCCACGTCGGCGGCGCCCTCGTCGGCTTCGCCGCCGGACTGCTCGCCGACCTCGCCCCGCCCGCCGACCACGCCGCCGGCCGCTACGCCCTCGTGCTGTGCGTCATCGGCTACCTCGCCGGGCTCGTCAAACCCGAGAGCGGCCAGGTGAAATCGGCCACCGGCCCCATGGTCGTGGTCGTCGCCGCCGCGCTCGGCTCCACCCTGCTCTACGCCGGCGTCGGCGCCCTCGTCGGCGACACCGCCGCCCGCCACGTCGGCCTCGGCGGACTGCTGTTCACCGCCGCGCTGTACGACCTGCTGCTCGCCCCGTTCGTCGTCCCCGGCGTCATGGCCCTGGCCCGGCGCGCCGAGAACGACCCGCTCGCCGAGACCAACACCACCAAGGCCGGTGACGTCTCCTCCGGCTGGCTCTCCGGCGGCACCGGACTGCGCATCGGCGGACAGCGCAGCGGCCTGCGGGTGAAGGCGGCCCGGGCGCGGGTGGCGCGCGCCGGACGCATCAAGGGGGTCAAGCGCCTGTGACCTCGCCGAACTTCACTCGAACGGGCGAGCGACGACGGAACCCCGCGGCGCGGGGCGGCCGTTCATCACTCGTACCCGCACACACGTGCACGCACGGAGAGGAGGAGCGAGCCGCGTGACCAACATCCCCGAGACCGGCCGCAGTCCACGGGTCCAGATCCGGCTCGTCGTCATCCAGGTCCTCGTCCTCTCCCTCCTCGGCACCCTCGGCGGACGCCTGTGGTACCTCCAGATCCGCGAGGGCGACCAGTACGCCAAGGAGGCCTCCGGCAACCACGTCCAGCAGGTCGTCCAGCCCGCGGTCCGCGGCTCCATCCTGGACGCGCGCGGCGTCCCCCTCGCCGACAACGAGACCCGCCTGGTCGTCTCGGCCTCCCGCACCGACCTCCTGAAGATGAAGGACGACGGCAAGGCGGTCCTCACCAAACTCGCCGACGTCCTCGGCATGACCTCCGAGGAGGTCATGGCGAAGGTCCGGCTCTGCGACGCCGAAACCCCCCAGCCCTGCTGGAACGGCTCGCCGTACCAGCCCATCCCCATCACCGACGAGGCCACCCCCAAGCAGGCCCTGCAGATCCGCGAACGCGCCGAGGACTTCCCCGGCATCACCGCCGAACCCCAGGCCCTGCGCCGCTACCCGAGCCCCGGCAAGGCCAACACCGCCCAGGTCCTCGGCTACCTCTCGCCCGTCACCGACGAGGAGATCCAGAAGGCGCAGGACACCAGCTCGCCCTACCTGCGCTCCGACATGGTCGGCCGCTCCGGCCTGGAGCGCCAGTACGACAAGCAGCTGCGCGGCAAGGCCGGCGTCACCCGCTACGAGGTCGACAACCTCGGCCGCGTCATCGGCAAGGCCCAGTCCGACCCCGCCCAGCCCGGCGCCAACCTCGTCACCAGCATCGACGCCCGCGTCCAGCGCATCGCCGAGTACGAGCTGAACGAGGCGATGAAGGCCGCGCGCAAGGTGCACGACCACAACACCAACCGCAACTACGAGGCCGACTCCGGAGCCGTCATCGTCATGGAGGCCAAGACCGGGCGCGTCGTCGCCATGGCCTCCAACCCGACGTACGACCCCAACGCCTGGGTCGGCGGCATCTCCGCCAAGGACTACGCCGCCCTCACCGGCAAGAAGTCCAACTACCCGCTGCTCAACCGCGCCATCCAGGGCCAGTCGGCACCCGGCTCCATCTTCAAGGTCATCCCGACGGCCGCCGCGATCAACGCGGGCTACTCCTTCGAGGGCCCCTACAACTGCTCCAGCTCGTACTCCATCGGCGGCCAGGTCTTCAAGAACTTCGAGTCCCAGAACCACGGCCCGATCAGCCTCGGCCGCGCCCTGGAGGTCTCCTGCGACACCGTCTTCTACCGCCTCTCCCACGAGGAGTGGAAGCGCGACGGCGGCAACAAGCCGAAGAAGAACCCCGACGACTGGTTCTACAAGACCGCCCACCAGTTCGGCCTCGGCGAGGAGACCGGCATCGACCTGCCCAACGAGGTCTCCGGCCGCGTCCCCGACCGCCAGTGGAAGCTGGACTACTGGGAGGCCAACAAGGACGCCTGGTGCAAGACCGGCAAGAAGGACGGCAGCTACGTCGAGCGCATCGCCTACGAGAACTGCCTCGAAGGCAACCGGCTGCGCGCCGGTGACTCCGTCAACTACTCCATCGGCCAGGGCGACACCCTCGTCACCCCCATCCAGATGGCGACCATCTACGCGGCCCTCTCCAACGGCGGCACCCTCTACGACCCCACCGTAGGCAAGGCCGTCATCAGCCCCGACGGAAAGACGGTCACGGAGATCGAGCCCCGGGCGCAGGGCAAGCTGCCGATGTCGAAGAAGACCCTCGGCCAGATAGACGCGGCCCTCGAGGGAGTCGCCACCCGCGGCACGGCCGCGTGGCGGTTCGGGGGCTGGCCGCAGGACGAGATCCCGATGCACGCCAAGACCGGTACCGCCGAGGTCCACGGCAAGCAGACCACCTCCTGGTTCGCCACGTACACCGAGGACTACTCGATCGTCATGACGATCTCCCAGGGCGGTACCGGGTCCGGCGCCTCGGGCCCCGCCGTGCGCAACATCTACAACGCGCTGTACGGCGTCTCCGAGGACGGCGAGATCGACAAGAAGAAGGCGCTGCTGCCCACGCCCCAGAAGACCCTCCCGAAGGTCACGACGGACGGCACCATCAAGTCCCCGAAGATCTCCAAGGACCCCGCCAAGGACCGCGCGACCACCTCGCCCTCGCCCGACGCGCAGGCCACCACCCCGCAGGACGGCCAGGACGGCACCGCCGACCAGCAGCAGGCGGCCACCGTCCCCTCACCGGAGATCGGGAACCGCGACACCCGGCGCCGCGAGCGACGACGGGGCGGCGGGCCACGCCGGGGTGACGGACGCCCCCGCCGCCGCGCACACCACGGACGAGGCGGAACCGGAACCCGGAGGACGGCGGCATGAGCGGCGGCGTGAACAGCTTCCACGTCTCCGGGTACGGCCCCGAGAAGGCGGGCTGGACCCGGGTCTTCGCCCGTGACTCCCTCGCCCGGCGCCTCGACTGGCCGATACTGCTGTCGGCGCTCGTGCTGTCCCTGCTCGGCTCGCTCCTGGTCTACTCGGCCACCCGCAACCGCACCGAGCTCAACCAGGGCGACCCGTACTACTTCCTGGTCCGCCACTGGCTCAACACCGGCATCGGGCTGGCCCTGATGATCGGCGCCGTCTGGCTCGGCCACCGCGCCCTGCGCACGGCCGTGCCCCTGCTGTACGGCGCCTCGGTCTTCCTGATCCTGCTCGTGCTCACCCCGCTGGGCTCCACGATCAACGGCGCCCACTCCTGGATCAAGCTCCCCGGCGGCTTCTCCCTCCAGCCCTCCGAGTTCGTGAAGATCACGATCATCCTGGGCATGGCGATGCTGCTCGCCGCCCGGGTCGACGCGGGCGACAAGCCCTACCCCGACCACCGCACGGTCCTCCAGGCGCTCGGGCTGGCCGTCGTCCCCATGCTGATCGTGATGCTCATGCCCGACCTCGGCTCGGTCATGGTCATGGTCATCATCGTGCTCGGCGTGCTCCTCGCCTCCGGCGCCTCCAACCGGTGGGTCTTCGGCCTCCTCGGCGCCGGGGCGATCGGCGCGGTCACCGTCTGGCAGCTCGGCGTGCTCGACGAGTACCAGATCAACCGCTTCGCCGCCTTCGCCAACCCCGAGCTCGACCCCGCCGGCGTCGGCTACAACACCAACCAGGCCCGCATCGCCATCGGCTCCGGCGGCCTCACCGGCTCCGGCCTCTTCCAGGGCTCGCAGACCACCGGCCAGTTCGTCCCCGAGCAGCAGACCGACTTCGTCTTCACCGTCGCCGGCGAGGAACTCGGCTTCGTCGGCGGCGCACTGATCATCGCCCTGCTCGGGGTCATCCTCTGGCGCGCCTGCCGCATCGCCCGCGACACCACCGACCTCTACGGCACCGTCGTCGCCGCCGGCATCGTCGCCTGGTTCGCCTTCCAGTCCTTCGAGAACATCGGCATGACGCTCGGCATCATGCCCGTCACCGGCCTCCCCCTGCCGTTCGTGTCCTACGGCGGCTCGTCGATGTTCGCCGTGTGGCTGGCGGTCGGCCTGCTGCAGTCCATCCGGCTCCAGCGCCCCCTGTCCGCGTAACCGGTACGGAGCGGCCCCCTGCCGCTCCGCACCCGGGCCGACTAGATTCAGGTCATGGCGGACACCAAGCGCGAGATCGAGCGGAAGTACGAGTCCGAGGGCACCGCGCTGCCCGACCTGACCGGCGTCCCCGGCGTCGCCTCCGTCCGGGACAAGGGCGTCGCCCACCTCGACGCCACCTACTACGACACCGCCGACACACGTCTGGCCGCCGCCTCCCTCACCCTGCGCCGCCGCACCGGCGGATCCGACGCCGGCTGGCACCTCAAGTTCCCCGTCGCCCCCGGAGTGCGGGACGAGATCCGCGCCCCGCTCTCCGACGACCTCCCGGAGAGCCTCGCCCGCCTCGTCCGCTCCCGCGTCCGCGAGCGCGCCCTGCTCCCCGTCGTCCGACTGCGCTCCGACCGCGACGTACGCCACCTCCTCGACCGCGCCGGCCGGCTCCTCGCCGAGGTCAGCGTCGACACCGTGCACGCCGAACGCCTCACCGACGGCGGCGGCACGGCCCGGTGGACCGAGATCGAGGTCGAACTCGCCGACGACGGCGACCCGGCCTTCCTCGACAAGGTGGAGAAGAAGCTCCGCAAGGCGGGCGCACGGCCCTCGGAGTCCGCGTCGAAGCTGGCCAGGGCCCTGGCGGAGACGGCACCGGACACGGCGGCCGCCCGGCCCGAGGGGACGCGGCCGCCGCCGGCCACGGCACCGGCGGCGGCACCCCGGCAGAAGCGCCGGCCCCGGCCGGCGGGCAGCCCCGTCACCGCGGGCGACCACGTCCTCGCCTACGTCCGCGCCCAGCGCGACGCACTCGTCGAGCTCGACCCCGCCGTACGCCAGGACGTGCCCGACTCCGTCCACCGCATGAGGGTCGCCACCCGCCGCCTGCGCAGCACCTTCCGCACCTTCCGCGCCGTCCTCGACCGCGAGGTCACCGACCCGATCGCCGCCGACCTGAAGTGGCTCGCCGGCGAGCTGGGCCTGGACCGCGACCAGGAAGTGCTCGCCGCACGCCTGAGAGCGGCCCTGGACGACCTGCCCGCCCCCCTCGTCCACGGCCCGGTCGGCGACCGGCTGGCCGCCTGGTCCGAGGCCCGCCACAGCGGAGCCCACGGCCGCCTCACCGGCATCCTCGACTCCCGCCGCCACCTCGCCCTGCTCGACACCCTGGACGCCCTGCTGGCCGACCCGCCGCTGCGCGAGAAGGCCGCCGCCAAGCCGGACAAGGTGCTCGCCAAGGCCGTGCGCAAGGACATCGACAAGCTGTCCGGCCTCGTCACCACGGCCCTCGACCTCCCGCCCGGCGACGACCGCGACACCGCCCTGCACGAGGCCCGCAAGAAGACCAAGCGCACCCGGTACGCGGCCGAGGCCGCCACCCCCGCGCTCGGCGGCCCGGCGAAGGCCCTGACCGCGTCCATGAAGTCGCTCCAGGGCCTGCTCGGCGACCACCAGGACAGCGTCATGGCCCGCCGGACCCTGCGCGAGCTGGCCGCCGTGGCCCACGCGGCGGGGGAGGACACCTTCACCTACGGCCTGCTCCACGGCCGCGAGGAACGCCGGGCCGAGATCGCCGAAGCGGCGCTCCCGGAGGCCTGGACGTCGATCGGCGAGGACCTCCGTCCCTGGACGACGTAGGGGTGAACCCTCCGGCCGCGTTACGCTGAATGGTCACCCGCCCCCAGCCTCCGGCTGGGGGGACCCCCAGTCAGCACACGAAGGTTCGCGAGATGCCTGCCGAAGCCGCCGAGTCTGTGAAGTCTGTGTTTCCGCAGCTCGAAGCTCTGCTCCCGCATGTGCAGAAGCCGATCCAGTACGTCGGCGGAGAGCTCAACTCCACGGTCAAACCGTGGGACAGCTGCGACGTCCGCTGGGCGCTCATGTACCCCGACGCCTACGAGGTCGGACTGCCCAACCAGGGCGTCATGATCCTCTACGAGGTCCTCAACGAACAGGACGGCGTCCTCGCCGAGCGCACCTACAGCGTCTGGCCGGACCTCGAGGCGCTGATGCGGGAGCACGGCGTCCCGCAGTTCACGGTCGACAGCCACCGCCCGGTGAAGGCCTTCGACGTGCTCGGCCTGAGCTTCTCCACCGAGCTCGGCTACACCAACATGCTCACCGCCCTGGACCTGTCCGGCATCCCGCTGGAGGCCAAGGACCGCGGCCCCGACGACCCGATCGTCATGGCCGGCGGCCACGCCGCCTTCAACCCCGAGCCGATCGCCGACTTCATCGACTGCGCGGTCATCGGCGACGGCGAGCAGGCGGTCCTCGAGGTCACCCGGATCATCCGCGCCTGGAAGGAGGAGGGCCGCCCCGGCGGCCGCGAGGAACTCCTCTTCCGCCTGGCGAGGACCGGCGGGGTGTACGTCCCCGGCTTCTACGACGTCGAGTACCTCCCCGACGGCCGCATCGCCCGTGTCGTACCGAACCGCTCGGGCGTCCCGTGGCGCGTGTCGAAGCACACGGTGATGGACCTCGACGAGTGGCCCTACCCCAAGCAGCCCCTCGTCCCGCTCGCCGAGACGGTCCACGAGCGCATGTCGGTGGAGATCTTCCGCGGCTGCACCCGCGGCTGCCGCTTCTGCCAGGCCGGCATGATCACCCGCCCGGTGCGCGAGCGCTCGATCACCGGCATCGGCGAGATGGTCGACAAGGGCCTGAAGGCGACCGGCTTCGAGGAGGTCGGCCTCCTCTCCCTGTCCTCCGCCGACCACTCGGAGATCGGCGACATCGCCAAGGGCCTCGCCGACCGCTACGAGGACGACAAGATCGGCCTCTCGCTCCCCTCCACCCGCGTCGACGCCTTCAACATCGACCTGGCGAACGAGCTGACCCGCAACGGCCGCCGCTCGGGCCTGACCTTCGCCCCGGAGGGCGGCTCCGAGCGCATCCGCAAGGTCATCAACAAGATGGTCTCGGAGGACGACCTGATCCGCACGGTCGCCACCGCCTACGGCAACGGCTGGCGCCAGGTGAAGCTGTACTTCATGTGCGGCCTGCCCACCGAGACCGACGACGACGTCCTCCAGATCGCCGACATGGCCACCCGGGTGATCGCCAAGGGCCGCGAGGTCTCCGGCTCCAACGACATCCGCTGCACGGTCTCCATCGGCGGTTTCGTCCCCAAGCCGCACACCCCCTTCCAGTGGGCCCCGCAGCTGTCGGCCGAGGAGACGGACGAGCGCCTCGCCAAGCTCCGGGACAAGATCCGCGGCGACAAGAAGTACGGCCGCTCCATCGGCTTCCGTTACCACGACGGCAAGCCCGGCATCGTCGAGGGCCTGCTCTCCCGCGGCGACCGCCGCGTCGGCGCGGTCATCCGCGCGGTCTACGAGGACGGCGGCCGCTTCGACGGCTGGCGCGAGCACTTCTCCTACGACCGCTGGATGGACTGCGCCGACAAGGCCCTCGCGCAGTTCGGCGTGGACGTCGACTGGTACACCACCCGCGAGCGCACCTACGAGGAGGTCCTGCCCTGGGACCACCTCGACTCCGGCCTCGACAAGGACTGGCTCTGGGAGGACTGGCAGGACGCCCTCGACGAGACGGAGGTCGAGGACTGCCGCTGGACGCCGTGCTTCGACTGCGGGGTGTGCCCGCAGATGGACACCGCCATCCAGATCGGCCCGACCGGGAAGAAGCTGCTGCCGCTCACGGTCAAGAACTCCGCGCCGGCCCCGGGCGGTCACACGCACTGAGGCGGATGACCGCCCCTCCGGGTGAGCGGGCGGTCGGTGGAACGGGAACGGCCGGTCCGGGGAGCGGGCGGACTGGCCCGTCCTGCACGGCTTCAGCACGGCACTGGTGCCGCGCCCCTCCGACTGGCGTTCCGGGCTGGAGGTGGTGGGCAACTGGTGGCCCCGTCACGGGGCGGCCGAACGGCTGCCCACGGACCTGGAGGACTTCCTCGGGGCCGGGCCCCGGCCCGTCCTCATCGGCTTCGGCAGCATGGCGGCCGGTGACGGGGAACGGCTGAGTGAGATCGCCGTGCGGGCCCTGCGCCGCGCGGGGCTGCGCGGCGTCCTCCAGGCCGGCAGCGCCGGGCTCGCGGCCGACGGCGACGACGTCCTCACCGTCGGGGACGTACCGCACGCCCTGCTGTTCCCGCGGCTGGCGGCGCTGGTGCACCACGCCGGGGCCGGCACCTCGGCCGCCGCGCTGCGCGCCGGCGTGCCCGCGGTCACCGTGCCGGTGACGGCCGACCAGCCCTTCTGGGCGGGACGGCTGGCCGCCCTCGGCGCCGCCACCGGCCCGATCCCCTTCCGGTCCCTCACCGCCGAGCGGCTCGCCGACTCGCTCGGCCAGGTAGTGAGGCGGGGGGGCGTACACCCGAGCCGCCGCGGGAGCGGCGCACCGCATGAGGAGCGAGGACGGAGCGGGCCGGGTGCTCAGGGCCGTCCAGCGGCTGACCGGGGAGTGACGTCCGGTCGTGCCCGCGACCGCTGCCGACGGCACGACGTGCCGCCGGCAGCCGGGGCGGGGCCTACGGGGTGCGCTGCCCGGGGTGCCGGTCGGGCGGCGTCTCACGCCGGTAGGGGTGGGCCGGGTCCCGGAAGCGCTCCCGGCGGCCGGGAGCGCTGAGCGGCGCGGAGTGCTCGGCGGAGGGGCGCAACCGGTGGCGGGGGGTGGCCCGGCGGGGCGGCCGGGTCAGGGTGATCTGGCGGACGAGCTGCTGGAAGCACGCCAGCGCGGCGACTCCCGGCAGCGCGGCGGCGGCGGTGTCGGTGATCGTGCGGGGCGCCTGGGCGACGCAGAGCAGGACCGCGACGGACGAGAACAGCAGGACGACGAACCACGAGTGCAGGGCGCGCCGTTGGTGCAGTGCCGCGCGGAGGACGGACAGGGACCCCGCCAGCCAGGGGCCGTACACGAGCACGGGCCACCAGGCCGATGAACTGCCGCTGCTGTGCGCCGTGGTGACGAGGAGCAGCGGTTCGTAGGTGACCACACCGCTGAAGACGCTCACCATCGACACGGTGACCGCGGCCAGGGCGGCGATGACGCAGCTGGCGAGCCGTACGGCGTCGGGGCGCCGGCGCGGGGCGAGCTTCCGGTGGCCGCGGGGGGCGGCGCGCAGGGGCGGCAGTTCGGCGGTGATCTCCTGCAGGTTGCCCAGGGGGCCGCCGGCGGGGGGAGCGGTGACCGGCGTTTCCTCGCGGGGGTGCGGCACGGTTCTGCCGTGTTGGTCCCTGGCGTATTCGTCGCCGCGGGCTTCCTGGAGCAGGTAGGCGAGTTCCTCGGCCGGGTCCCAGGGCGGGACCGCCGGTTCCACGGGCTCGGCGTAGACGGCCGAGGCCCGGTGCCGGCCGGTGGCCGGTCCCTCGTTCTGGGACGGGAAGTCGGGGGTGTGCCAGAGGTGGTCGAAGTGTTCGTCATTCATGTGGCAATGGACTCGTCGGGCCGGCGTGCGGGACGGGCGTCGGCCGGTTCGACCCGGAGGCCGGCCAGGTCGGACTCCAACTGCTGAACCACGGCGAGGAAAGAGGGGCCCACGGACAGCTCGTGGGCGGCAGTCGGGCCGCTCGGCCCCCCGTCGGGCGCGAGCGGCCCGGGCATGCTTGCCTTCGTCATATAGCGACTAACGGCGGGTCTTTTCACTTGGATGCGCGGCAAATGAGTGAACGGCCGTAGGGAAAATTGTTTTACATAAGGCTGGTTGATCTTTTCGGATTCCCGGTATTCATTTTTTCGATCGGCTTTTCAGCATATGAACCGCACGAGCCTGTGGGCGTGGGATCCGAACCGGTCGCTGCTGCGTCTGTGCCGGTATGGATCTGGAGAAGTCGGCTCCCGCGGCACGGGGGGACACGTCCCGGGGCGAGGGGTGGCTGGTCGTGGCGGTCCGCATGCCCGTGCGGATCGTGGTGCTCGTCCTGGTCGTGCCGGTGCGGATGGTGTGGGACGCGCTCGTCGTCGCCGGGCGGTTCCTGCACGAGGCCGTGTTCCGGCCGCTGGGGCGGGCGTCGCTGTGGGTGGGGCGGGCGGTGCTCGTGCGGCCGTTCGTGGGTCTGTGGCGGTACGTCCTCGTGCCCCTCGGCAAGGTGCTGGCCTGGCTCGCGAAGGTGCTGGTCGTCCTTCCCTCCGTGTGGTCGTACCGCCATGTGCTGACTCCCCTCGGCCATGCCCTCCTGTGGGTGTACGCGCGCGTCCTGACGCCCGTCGGGCACGCGGTCGTATGGCTGCTCGGGGGAGTGGGCGCCGTGCTCGCCGCGCTCGGGGCCGGCGTGTACGCGGGCCTGGCCCGGCTGACGCGGTACCTCGTCGTCGTGCCCGCGGTGTGGCTCCACACCCGGGTCCTCGCGCCGGTCGGGCGTGCCGTCGCCTGGTGCGCGAAGGGGATCGTGCGGCTGGTGACCACGGCCGTCACCGGTGTCGGCACCGTGCTGTACCGGATCGTCCGGATCCTGTTCGTGCTGCCCGCGCTCGCCGTGTGGCGCTGGATCCTCGTGCCCGTCGGCCGTGTCCTCGCCGTCGTGGCACGGGAGGCCGGGGAGGCCCTCGGGCACGCCTGGCGCGTCGCCGGACGCGTCTCGCTCGCCGTCGGGCGGTTCCTGGGGACCCTCTTCCGGTGGATCTTCGTGGAGCCGGTGCGGTGGGTGTACCGGAGCGTGCTGACACCGGTGGGGCACGTCGTGCGCGACGCCGTGCTGCGGCCCGCCGCCGGGGCCGCGCGCCGTGCGGGACGTGCCGCACGGCAGGCCCTCGCCTCCGTCCGCACGACGGTCCGGCAGGCCCGCGCCGACGTCCGGCGGATGCTCCTCGGGGAGCCGGAGGGGGACCGGTCCGGCGGACGTCCGAAGGCGCGGGAGGTCCGCGGGTCGCGGAACGCGAGCCGGGGGGCGGACGCGCTCACGAAGAGCTGAACGGCGCGTTCCGGCCGGTGCGTTCCGGCCCGCGCCCGCGCAGGCGGCGCGCCGGCCGCCCGGACCCCGGCGACGGTCGGCGTGGACGGCCGCCGGGAACCCGCGGCCCGCCTTGCACGTACTCTGGGTAGGACGACGACCGTCTCCGGCGCGGTGCCCGACCGGGGCCGGACCGCCGGGGTCGCCGTCGTACGGCCGTACGCTAGAAGGTGAGGCGCGCCCGCGCCCCCTTGCAACGAGGAGAAGATCCACTGGGCAAGCGACAGCCCGAAGGCCCGCCGCCCGCACCCGCGGTGCAGCGCATCCGACTGCGCTACACCAAGCGCGGCCGCCTCCGGTTCACCAGCCACCGTGACTTCCAGCGCGCCTTCGAGCGTGCGCTGCGCCGTGCCGAGGTGCCGATGGCGTACTCGGCGGGGTTCACGCCGCACCCGAAGGTGTCGTACGCCAATGCCGCACCCACCGGCACGGGCAGCGAGGCGGAGTACCTGGAGATCGCGCTCACCGAGCCGCGTGATCCCGAGCGGCTCCGGGCCCTCCTCGACGAGTCGCTGCCCGCGGGGCTCGACGTCATCGAGGCGGTCGAGGCCCGTACGCCGGGGCTCGCCGACCGGCTCACGGCCTCCGTGTGGGAGCTCCGGCTGGACGGTGTCGCACCCGAGGACGCCCGCCGCGCGGTGGACGCCTTCACCGCGGCCGGGACCGTCGAGGTGCAGCGCCGGACCAAGAACGGCGTCCGCACCTTCGACGCCCGCGCCGCGGTCGTGGACCTGGAGAGCGTGGAGAACCCGAAGAACCCGGAGAGCGCGGAGACGCACTCTCCGCAGGCTGATAGGCCGACCGACCACCCCTGTGCGATACTGCGGCTGGTTGTTCGGCACGTGACGCCTGCCGTACGACCCGACGACGTCCTGTCCGGTCTCACCGCCGTGGCCGACCTGGCGCCGCCGGTCCCCGCAGCGGTGACCAGGCTGGCGCAGGGGCTGTTCGATGAAGAGACCGGCACGGTGACCGACCCGCTCGCGCCCGACCGCGAGGCAGCAGCGACCGAGCCGCATCCGGCCGGCGCCACTGCCGCCGCGACGGCGCCGGCGTAAGGAAGGTCCCGCGTAGGACGGACGTCGTAGCGCCGCCCTCGAACTCGGGAGCCACCTGGGTCGGGCAGCGCACCGACCAGAAGACTTTCGCCAGGCCGTGCGCATTCGGCGTACGGAACCGGCGAGACAGGACACAGAGAGCTCCCGAGCGGCGCCCGCGCCCCGGACGGCGGCACCCGCGCACCGCGCGAGCCGCGGACGTCACCGGCATCGCCGGACCAGGCGCGGCGCCCGGGAGCCTGACGGGAGAAACGCCCGCATGCTCGAACCGATCGAGCCCACCGAGGGCTCCGAACCGAACACCCCCAGCGACACCCTGCCGCCGCGCCGGCGTCGCCGTGCCGCGTCCCGCCCGGCCGGCCCGCCCGCCGCGACGGCCGGGGCGACGGCCGAGACCGCCACGCCGGCCATACCGGCCGCTGAATCCACCGGGGCTCCTGAGCCCGCGGAGCAGGAGAGCGCCGGGACCGGGACCGCCGGGACCGGGAAGGAAACCCGGGAAGCGGCCGAGGCCGCGCCCGCCGCGCCGCGGCGTCGCCGTGTCGTCCGCCGTGCGGCCGCACCCGCCGGGTCACCGGCGTCGGCGGAGACCGCCGAGACCGTCGTACCGGCGACCGTGACGGCGGCCCCGGACCCGTCCGAGGCCACCGGAGCCTCCGGGACCCCCGGAACCCCCGCGGCCCCCGAAGCCTCCGAGGACGCAGCTCCCCGGCGCACCCGCCGCCGTGCGACGCGCAGCGTGACCTCGCCGACGGAGCCCACCGCCGGGAAGGCGGAGAGCGCCGGGGCGCCGGAGCAGGCACGGACCGCCGAGGCCGCACCGGCCACCGCCGAGGTCCCCGAGACGCCCGCGGCCGCCGAGTCCGCCGAGTCCGCCGAGGACGCGGCGCCGCGTCGTACCCGGCGCCGCGCCACGCGCCGTGCCTCCGCCCCCGCCGAGCCCGCGCGGGCCGTCGTCTCCTCCGGCACCTCCGAGGCAGCCGGGGAGATCCCGGTGAGCGCGGCCTCCGCGGAGGCCACCGAAGCGCCCGCCGTGAAGGCGACCGAAACCGGGCAGGCCGCACCCGAGGGCGCCGGGGCCGCTCCGGAGGACGCCGCGCCGCGGCGTCGCCGCCGGGTGGTCCGCAAGCCCGCCGCAGGGTTCGCCGAGCCCGCGCGTCCCGCCGAGGACGAGGCGGAGGACGCGCCGCGACGCCCCGCGCGCCCGGCCGTCGCCGTGTTCCAGCCGCCCGTGTTCACCGAGCCCCGCTTCCAGACCCCCGAGCGGGCCGCCGCCGAAGCGGCCGCCGAGGTGGCCGAACCGGTGGAGCCCGAGGAGACCGACGAGTGGTCCGAGGAGCAGCCCGCCGCCTCGCGGCGCCGTCGCCGGCGCCGGGGCGCGGGCGACGAGGCCGAGGCCGCGCCGGCCGCCGAGGCCGCTCCCGCGACCCGTACCGAGGACGAGGCGGAGGAGGCCGACGAGTCGGCCGAGGACCACGCCGAGGGTGAGGACGAGGGCGAGGGCTCCGGTTCGCGCCGTCGCCGTCGCCGCGGTGGCCGTCGCCGCAGGCGCGGCGAGTCCGCCGAGGGCGACGCCGAGGGCGACGAGTCCGCGGACGCCGAGACCGACCGGATCTCCGTCGAGCAGGCCGCCCAGGACGCCGAGGACACCGCCGAGCAGGTCGAGGAGGACGCCGAGAGCGCCGCGGAAGAGGCCGAGTCGGCCGGGGACCGCGACGAGGCGGGCGGCTCCGCCGGCAGCCGGCGTCGTCGTCGGCGCCGTCGCCGGGCCGGTGACAGCGGCGGCGAGACCGAGCCCGCCGCCGACGACCCCGAGCGCACCGTCGTCAAGGTCCGCGAACCGCGCAAGGCGGCCGAGCCGTCGGACGAGGTGCAGTCCATCAAGGGCTCCACGCGTCTGGAGGCGAAGAAGCAGCGCCGCCGTGAGGGCCGCGAGCAGGGCCGCCGCCGGGTGCCGATCATCACCGAGGCCGAGTTCCTGGCCCGCCGCGAGGCCGTCGAGCGCGTGATGGTGGTCCGCCAGCACGGCGACCGCACGCAGATCGGCGTCCTGGAGGACGGCGTGCTCGTCGAGCACTACGTCAACAAGGAGCAGGCGACCTCGTACGTCGGCAACGTCTACCTCGGCAAGGTGCAGAACGTCCTGCCGTCGATGGAGGCCGCCTTCATCGACATCGGCAAGGGCCGCAACGCCGTGCTCTACGCCGGCGAGGTCAACTTCGAGGCGCTGGGCATGGCCAACGGCCCGCGCCGCATCGAGTCCGCGCTGAAGTCGGGCCAGTCGGTCCTCGTCCAGGTGACGAAGGACCCGATCGGGCACAAGGGCGCCCGCCTCACCAGCCAGGTCTCCCTCCCGGGCCGCTACCTCGTGTACGTCCCCGAGGGCTCGATGACCGGCATCAGCCGCAAGCTGCCCGACACCGAGCGGGCCCGGCTGAAGACCATCCTCAAGAAGATCGTCCCCGAGGACGCGGGCGTCATCGTGCGCACCGCCGCCGAGGGCGCGAGCGAGGACGAGCTGCGCCGGGACGTCGAGCGGCTGCAGGCGCAGTGGGAGGACATCCAGAAGAAGTCCAAGAACGGCAACGCCCCGACGCTGCTGTACGGCGAGCCGGACATGACCGTCCGGGTCGTGCGGGACATCTTCAACGAGGACTTCTCCAAGGTCGTCGTCAGCGGCCAGGACGCCTGGGAGACCATCCACGGCTACGTGTCGCACGTCGCGCCCGACCTCGCCGACCGGCTGCAGAAGTGGACCAGCGAGGTCGACGTCTTCGCCACGTACCGGATCGACGAGCAGCTCGCCAAGGCGCTGGACCGCAAGGTCTGGCTGCCCAGCGGCGGTTCGCTGGTGATCGACCGGACCGAGGCGATGGTCGTCATCGACGTCAACACCGGCAAGTTCACCGGTCAGGGCGGCAACCTCGAGGAGACGGTCACCAGGAACAACCTGGAGGCGGCCGAGGAGATCGTGCGTCAGCTGCGGCTGCGCGACCTCGGCGGCATCATCGTCATCGACTTCATCGACATGGTGCTGGAGTCCAACCGGGACCTGGTGCTGCGGCGCCTGCTGGAGTGCCTGGGCCGCGACCGTACGAAGCACCAGGTCGCCGAGGTGACCTCGCTGGGCCTGGTCCAGATGACCCGCAAGCGGGTCGGCCAGGGCCTGCTGGAGTCGTTCTCGGAGACCTGCGTCCACTGCAACGGCCGCGGGGTCATCGTCCACCTGGACCAGCCCACCGCCGCCGGTGGCGGCGGCAAGCGCCGGAAGCGGGCGCGGGCCGGTGCTGCGGACCAGCCGCACGAGCACGAGGCCGTCGCGGGCGTCGAGACGGCCGAGCAGGAGGCGGAGTCGGAGACGGAGACGGCGGCCGAGGTCGCCGCCGAGGTCGCCGAGCCGGTCGCGCTCCCCGCGCCCGAGTTCACGCCGGACGAGGAGCTGTACAGCAGCGCCGCCGAGGCGGAGGCCGCGGCCACCCGCGGACGCACGCGCCGCCGGGCGAGCCGGCGGGTGTCGGCACCGGCGGGTGCGCCGAAGCGCGAGGAGCCGAAGGCCGAGGTGCCGACGGCCCAGGACGTGACGGCGGAGCAGGAGGCCGCGCGTCCGGTGCAGCCGGAATCGGCCGCCGAGGCGCTGGCCGAGCCCGCGGCCGTCGAGGACGCGGTGGTCCCCGAGCCGGCGACGGGGGACCGGGAGGCCGAGGCCCCGGCCGTCGAGGAGGCCGCGCCCAAGGGCCGTACGCGTCGCCGCGCGACCCGCAAGGTGTCCGCGCCGGCCGGTTCGCCGGTGGGTGCGGAGGCCGCGGTGGTGACGGTGACCGAGCCCGTGTCCCCGGCCGCCGAAGCGCCCGAGCCGCAGCTCGCGGAGGAGGTACCGGCCGCCCCGGCCGAGGCTCCCGCCGAGACCGCGGCCCCGGCCCGTCCGCGCCGCCGCGCGGTGCGCAAGCCCACCACGCCCACCGCGTCCGAGGAGGCGGCCGTCGTGGTCGTCCCGTCGGCCCCGGCGGAGGCCCCGGCGGAGGAAGCGGCACCTGCCGAGGAGCCCGTCCGGGAGCCCGGGGAGGCCGGTACCGAGGAGGCCGCCGAGGCCGCTCCGGCCAAGAAGACCGCCCGCAAGGCGGCCAAGAAGGCCACGGCGAAGAAGGCCGCCACGAAGAAGACGACGGCCAAGAAGACCGCCGCCAAGAAGACGACGGCCAAGAAGGCGGCGAAGACCACCAAGGCGACCGCCGCCAAGACGACCGCCGCCAAGACGACCGCGAAGAAGGCGGCGTCGAAGAAGACCGCGGCGGCCGAACGGCAGGCTCCCCGGTCCGTGTCGACCGCCGCCGACGAGGGCTGACGCCGAGCCCGTACGGAGATCGCGATCCGCCCCCGGTTCCGCCGGGGGCGGATCACTTTTCTCCCGCCGTCGGCCGTCACACAGGAATCGAATGTGTGAATGGGGGGTGAATCGATGTTCCTGGGCCGGGGTTATGATGTGGCTCAAGATTGACTTCAAATTCAGACAAACAGGGATTTTCATCCCTTTCCAGGCACAGTATTGGGGCACCACACGTGAAGGCTCTCGTGCTCTCAGGGGGAGCGGGGACCCGCCTCCGTCCGATCACTCACACCTCGGCCAAACAGCTCGTGCCGGTCGCCAACAAGCCCGTGCTCTTCTACGGCCTGGAAGCGATCGCCGAAGCCGGGATCAGTGAGGTCGGCATCATCGTCGGCGACACCGCGGACGAGATCCGCGAGGCGGTGGGGGACGGCTCCCGCTTCGGGATCGAGGTCACCTACATCCCGCAGGAAGCGCCCCTGGGCCTCGCCCACGCCGTGCTCATCGCCCAGGACTTCCTCGGCGACGACGACTTCGTCATGTACCTCGGCGACAACTTCATCGTCGGCGGCATCACCGGCCTGGTGGAGGAGTTCCGGACCGAGCGGCCCGACGCGCAGATCCTGCTCACCAAGGTCCCCAACCCCACCGCCTTCGGTGTCGCCGAACTCGACGGCGACGGCCGGGTGGTGGGCCTGGAGGAGAAGCCGAAGCAGCCGAAGAGCGACCTGGCGCTCGTCGGCGTCTACCTGTTCACCCCGGCCATACACGAGGCCGTCCGTTCCATCGAGCCCTCCTGGCGCGGCGAGCTGGAGATCACGCACGCCATCCAGTGGCTGATCGACGAGAAGAAGGACGTCCGCTCCACCACGATCTCCGGGTACTGGAAGGACACCGGCAACGTCACCGACATGCTGGAGGTCAACCGGTCCGTCCTGGAGACCCTGGAGCCCCGCAACGCGGGCGCGGTGGACGAGACCAGCGAGATCATCGGCCGGGTGCGCATCGAGGAGGGCGCCCGCGTCAGCGGCAGCCGGATCGTCGGACCCGCGGTCATCGGCGCCGGTACGGTGGTCAACGACGCGTACATCGGTCCCTTCACCTCGGTCTCCGAGGACTGCCGGATCGAGGACAGCGAAATCGAGTACTCCATCGTCCTGCGGGGTTCGTCCGTGACCGGCGTGCGCCGGGTGGAGGCCTCGCTCATCGGGCGCGACGTCGAGGTCACGCCCGCCCCTCGTAACCCCAAGGCCCACCGGCTCGTGCTCGGTGATCACAGCAAGGTGCAGATCTCCTCATGACTACCAGGATCCTGGTGACCGGCGGTGCCGGCTTCATCGGCTCGCACTACGTCCGTACGCTGCTCGGCCCCGAGGGTCCCGGTGACGTCGCGATCACCGTCCTGGACAAGCTGACGTACGCGGGCAACCCGGCCAACCTCGACGAGGTGCGCGAGCACCCCGGATTCGCCTTCGTGCAGGGCGACATCTGCGACCCGGAGCTGGTCGGCAAGCTGATGGCCGAGCACGACCAGGTCGTGCACTTCGCCGCCGAGTCGCACGTCGACCGCTCCATCGACGGCGGCGCGGAGTTCGTCCGCACGAACGTGGTCGGCACCCACACGCTCGTCGACGCGGCGCACCGGGCCGGCGTCGAGACCTTCGTGCACATCTCCACCGACGAGGTCTACGGCTCGATCGACGAGGGCTCCTGGCCCGAGACCCACCCCCTGCAGCCGAACTCGCCGTACTCCTCGGCGAAGGCCTCCAGCGACCTGATCGCGCTGTCCTACCACCGCACCCACGGCCTGGACGTCCGCGTCACCCGCTGCTCCAACAACTACGGGCACCACCACTTCCCCGAGAAGGTCATCCCGCTCTTCGTCACCAACCTCCTCGACGGCAAGAAGGTCCCGCTGTACGGCGACGGCGGCAACGTCCGCGACTGGCTGCACATCGACGACCACGTCCAGGGCATCGAGCTGGTCCGCACCAAGGGCCGCGCGGGCGAGATCTACAACATCGGCGGCGGCACCGAGCTCTCCAACAAGGAGCTCACCGGGCTGCTGCTGGAGGCGTGCGGCGCCGACTGGGAGACCAGCGTGGAGTACGTCGAGGACCGCAAGGGCCACGACCGCCGCTACTCCGTCGACTGCACGAAGATCCGTGAGGAGCTCGGCTACGAGCCCCGCAAGAGCTTCGAGCAGGGCCTCGCCGAGACCGTCCAGTGGTACCGCGACAACCGCGCCTGGTGGGAGCCGCTGAAGGAGCGCGCGGCGCTGAACTGACACGCCACCCACCTCCTGCGGGCCCGGGACCGTCCCGGGCCCGCTCAGGCGTTCCCCGCGCGCCCCGGACCCCGGCGGCGGCCCGCGCCATCCGGCACAGAGGACAAGAAGAGGGATGAACCCGATCAAGGAACAGGCAAACGCCCCGGTCGGCTGGCTGGTCACCGGGGCGGGCGGGATGCTCGGCCAGGACGTGCTGGCCCGACTGGCCGCGGCGGACGAGCAGGTCACCGCCCTGGACCGGGCGGCGCTGGACCTCACGGACGCCGACGCCGTACGGCGGGCGCTCCAGCGCCACCGGCCCGCCGTGGTCGTCAACTGTGCGGCCTGGACCGCCGTGGACGACGCCGAGACCCGCGAGGCCGAGGCGCTCGCGATCAACGGTGACGGCCCGGCCCACCTCGCCGACGCCTGTGCCCGCACCGGCGCCGTCCTGCTCCACGTCTCCACCGACTACGTCTTCGCCGGTGACGCCACCACGCCGTACGCCGAGGAGGCCCCCACCGCCCCGCGCAGCGCCTACGGCCGCACCAAGCTGGCCGGTGAGCAGGCCGTCCTGAGGACCCTCCCGGACCGCGGCTACGTCGTCCGCACCGCCTGGCTGTACGGCGCGGGCGGCCCCAACTTCGTCCGCACCATGATCCGCCTGGCCGGTCAGCGTGAGACCCTGGACGTCGTGGACGACCAGCGCGGCCAGCCCACCTGGAGCGCCGACCTCGCCGGGCTCCTGTACGACCTGGGGCGCGGTGCCCTGGCCGGTACCGCCCCGGCGGGCGTCTACCACGGCACCAGTTCCGGCGAGACCACCTGGTACGGCTTCACCCGGGAGATCTTCCGCCTGCTCGGCACCGACCCGGACCGGGTCCGCCCCACCACCAGCGAGGCGTTCGTCCGCCCCGCTCCCCGCCCGGCCTACAGCGTGCTCGGCCACGAGCGCTTCGCCGCGGCCGGCATCGAGCCGCTGCGCGACTGGCGCGCGGCCCTCACCGAGGCGTTCCCGGAGATCCACCGGATCCACGAGAAGGAGAACCCGGCGTGACAATCAAGGTCAGCGTCGTCATCGCGGTCTACAACCCGGGCAAGTACGTCGAGGACTGCGTCAACGGTCTGCTCCGGCAGAGCCTCACCCCGGACGAGTTCGAGGTCTTCTTCGTCGACGACGGCTCCACCGACGAGACCCCCGCCCGGCTGGACCAGCTGGCGGCCGAGCACCCCCACTTCCACGTCATCCACCAGGAGTCCTCCGGCTGGTCCGGCAAGCCCCGCAACACCGGCATCGACGCCGCCCGGGGCGAGTACGTCATGTTCGTCGACCACGACGACTGGCTCGGCGACGAGGCCCTCGAGCGGATGTACGACTACGGCAAGGCGAACGACGCCGACGTGGTCGTGGGCAAGATGGCGGGCATCGGCCGCCCGGTCCCGCAGGAGCTGTTCCGGGTCAACCGGCCGCGCGCCACGGTGGAGAACGCGCCGCTGATCGACAGCCTCACCCCGCACAAGATGTTCCGGCGGGAGTTCCTCGAGCAGCACAACATGCGCTTCAAGGAGGGCCGCCGCCGGCTGGAGGACCACGTCTTCGTCGTCGAGGCCTACCTGCGGGCCAGGAGCGTCGCCGTCCTCGGCGACTACCTGTGCTACTACCACATCACCCGTGACGACGGCTCCAACGCCGGCTTCCAGCGCTTCGACCCGGTCGGCTACTTCAACAACCTCCGCGAGGCCCTCGACGTGGTCGAGGAGCTCACCGAGCCCGGCCCGCTGCGCGACAAGCTGTTCAGCCGCTGGCTGCGCAACGAGATGGTCGAGCGGCTGCGCGGCAACCGGCTGCTCAAGCTCCCCGAGGACTACGCCGAGGAGCTGTACCGCGAGATCCGCGGTGTGATCACCGAGCGCTTCGGGCCGGGCGTGTTCGCCAGGGTCGCCCCCACCCAGCGGGTGGTGGCCGGCCTGATCGCCGCCGACCACTACCAGGACGTCCGCGCCCTCGCCCACTGGGAGGCCGGGATCAAGCCCACCGGCACCCTGGACTCCCTGGCGTGGGAGGACGGCGTCCTGAACATCGGCTTCACCTCCGAGTACCAGGTCGACGGCGAGCCGATGACCTTCCGCCGGGAGGGCGAGCGCGACCTGCTCGGCCTGCCGCTGTCCGACGAGGCGCTCGAGGCGCTGGCCGACCAGGGCATCACCCTGGACGCCCCGGTCGGCAAGAGCGACGTGGACCTGGTGGTCCGCCGCCGCGAGGACGCCACGCAGTACTACCTCCCGGTCGAGTGCGCACTGCACCGCCTGGACGCGGGGGACGGTTCCTTCCGCCAGCGGATCACCGCGCGCGCCGTCCTCGACCCGGAGACCGCGGCCGCGGGCAAGCCCCTGGACAAGGGCATCTGGGACCTGCACCTGCGCATCAAGTCCTGTGGCTGGAGCAAGGAGACCCGGCTCGGCGCGGTGCGCGGCGAGGACGCGGAGGCCGGGCGGCTGGCCGCGCTCACCGGTGAGCCGAGGCGGATGGTCCTGCCGTACTGGACCGACGGGCCGGGCAACCTCTCCCTCGACGTCGACCAGCACACGAACAAGCTGGAGCGCGAGGCGGTGGCCTTGATGGACCCGGCCGAGGCCGTGGTCGACGGCTCGACCGTACGGCTTCCGCTGCCGCTGCACGTCGCGGCCGCCGCCGGGGACCCGGTGCAGCTCCGCTTCGAGCGCAAGAACGTGGGCAAGTTCCCGGCCGACGCGGTGGTGGACGGGCGTACCGTGAGCGCCACGCTGCCGCTGGAGAAGCTCACCGGGAAGCGCTGGGCCGTCCGGATCGGCGTGCCGTCCGCCGGCCGCGGCGAGGCGAAGTGGACCCGGCTCCCGGTCGACGTGGCGGTCGCCGCCGACGGCACCGCCCGGGTGATCGACCGGCACACCCCGCCGGCCAAGCCCGCCGCGCGGAAGTCGGTCCCGAAGAAGCCCGCCCAGCCCCGCCCCCTGTGGCGCCGGGCCGCCGGGCGCGTCAAGCGCGCCCTGACCAACCAGCAGAAGAAGAGCTGAGGACCCACGAGATGCGACCTCTTTCGATTTCCGGCGCATGGGTGCACGAACCGAAGATCTTCCCCGACGGCCGGGGCAGCTTCCACGAGTGGTTCAAGGCCCCGGTCTTCACCGAGGCGGCCGGCCACCCGCTCACGCTGGCCCAGGCCAACATGTCCGTCTCCAGCCGGGGCACCCTGCGCGGCATCCACTTCGCCGACGTGCCGCCCGGCCAGGCCAAGTACGTCAAGTGCGTGCGCGGCGCGGTCCTCGACGTGATCGTGGACATCCGGACCGGCTCGCCCACCTTCGGCCAGTGGGAGGCGGTCCGCCTCGACGACCGGGACCACCACGCGGTCTACCTCTCCGAGGGCCTCGGCCACGGCTTCATGGCGCTCACCGAGGACGCCACCGTGGTCTACCTCTGCTCCGAGGGGTACGCCCCCGAGCGCGAGCACGGCATCCACCCGCTCGACCCGGCCCTGGGCATCGACTGGCCCGCGGACCTCACCCCGCTGCTCTCCGCCAAGGACGAGCAGGCGCCCACCCTGGCCGAGGCCCGCGAGCAGGGCCTGCTGCCCTCCTACGAGGCGTGCGTGGCCTACCGGGAGAGCCTCGGCGGCTGAACCGCCCGGGCCGGACCCGCCCCCGGGCCGCTGCTCCGGCAGCGTCCCGGGCCCTTCCCTTCGGGCCCGGTTTGACCCCTCAAGCCGGGCCCCGTAATCTTGACCGTCGGCGTGTCCATCGGGACCGCCACATCCCCGTAAACCTCTTCCTCCCGGGACGGCCCGCACGGGCCGTGGCCGGGAGAGGTCGTCCGCGTCCGGCGCAGGGCGGCTGGCCTGCGGGGGTGCCGTTCTTCGAGCGAAAGAGAGATCCGCGTGTACGCTATCGTGCGCAGCGGTGGTCGCCAGCACAAGGTTGCGGTCGGCGACATCGTTGAGGTTGACAAGATTTCCACCGCCAAGGTGGGCGACACGGTCGAGCTCTCGACCCTGCTCGTCGTCGACGGCGACTCCGTGACCAGCGACCCGTGGGTGCTGGCCGGCATCAAGGTCCAGGCCGAGGTCGTGGACCACCACAAGGGCCAGAAGATCGACATTCTGCGCTACAAGAACAAGACCGGCTACCGCCGTCGTCAGGGCCACCGCCAGCAGTACACGGCGATCAAGGTCACTGAGATCCCCACGGCTGCGAAGTAAGGGACTGAGGAGAGATGGCACACAAGAAGGGCGCATCGTCCACCCGGAACGGCCGCGACTCGAACGCCCAGCGTCTCGGCGTGAAGCGCTTCGGCGGTCAGGTCGTGAACGCGGGTGAGATCCTCGTCCGCCAGCGCGGCACCCACTTCCACCCGGGCGCCGGCGTCGGCCGGGGCGGCGACGACACGCTGTTCGCGCTGCAGGCCGGTGCGGTGGAGTTCGGCACCAGCCGTGGCCGCAAGGTCGTGAACATCGTTCCGGTCGCCTGACCGGAGGCTTGCGCGAGGCGGACCTCACTTCCCGGTCGGGAAGGCGGGTCCGCCTTTCGCGCGTTAAGACAAGAAATCCCTGACACGTCTCTGGAGGCACCCCACCATGACCACCTTCGTGGACCGCGTCGAACTGCACGTCGCCGCGGGTAACGGAGGCCACGGCTGTGCCTCCGTCCACCGTGAGAAGTTCAAGCCGCTGGGCGGGCCCGACGGCGGGAACGGCGGGCGCGGCGGCGACGTCGTCCTCACCGTCGACCAGTCCGTGACCACGCTGCTCGACTACCACCACTCCCCGCACCGCAAGGCCACCAACGGCAAGCCGGGCGAGGGCGGCAACCGCAGCGGCAAGGACGGGCAGGACCTCGTCCTCCCCGTGCCGGACGGGACCGTCGTCCTCGACAAGGCGGGCAACGTCCTCGCCGACCTGGTCGGACACGGGACGTCCTACGTCGCCGCCCAGGGCGGACGCGGCGGGCTCGGCAACGCCGCCCTCGCCTCCGCGCGGCGCAAGGCGCCCGGGTTCGCGCTGCTCGGCGAGCCGGGGGACCTGCGGGACGTCGTCCTGGAGCTGAAGACCGTCGCCGACGTGGCGCTGGTCGGCTACCCGAGCGCCGGCAAGTCGTCGCTGATCTCCGTGCTCAGCGCCGCCAAGCCGAAGATCGCCGACTACCCCTTCACCACCCTCGTCCCGAACCTCGGCGTCGTCACCGCCGGGTCCACCGTCTACACCATCGCCGACGTGCCGGGACTGATCCCGGGGGCCAGCCAGGGTAAGGGGCTCGGGCTCGAGTTCCTGCGGCACGTGGAGCGGTGCAGCGTGCTGGTGCACGTGCTGGACACCGCCACGCTGGAGTCCGACCGCGACCCCCTCTCCGACCTCGACGTCATCGAGGAGGAGCTGCGGCAGTACGGCGGTCTCGACGACCGTCCCCGCCTCGTCGTCCTCAACAAGATCGACGTGCCGGACGGCAAGGACCTCGCCGAGATGGTGCGGCCCGACCTGGAGGCGCGCGGCTACCGCGTCTTCGAGGTGTCGGCCGTGGCGCACACCGGGCTCAAGGAGCTGTCGTACGCGCTCGCCGAGCTCGTCGCCCGGGCCCGGGCCGCCAGGCCGAAGGAGGAGGCGACGCGGATCGTCATCCGGCCCAAGGCCGTGGACGACGCGGGCTTCACCGTCACCCGCGAGGAGGTCGGCGGCGAGCCGCTGTTCCGTGTGCGCGGCGAGAAGCCCGAACGCTGGGTGCGCCAGACCGACTTCAACAACGACGAGGCCGTCGGCTACCTCGCCGACCGGCTCAACCGCCTCGGCGTCGAGGACGAGTTGATGAAGGCCGGCGCCCGCTCCGGCGACGGCGTCGCCATCGGCCCCGAGGAGAACGCGGTCGTCTTCGACTGGGAGCCGTCCGTGACGGCCGGCGCGGAGATGCTCGGCCGGCGCGGCGAGGACCACCGCTTCGAGGCGCCCCGCCCGGCCGCCCAGCGGCGACGCGACCGGCAGGCCGAACGGGACGAGGCCGAGCAGGAGTACGGCGACTTCGAACCCTTCTGCCCCTTCTGGCCCTTCTGACCCTTCCGGCCCCGGGCGTCGCCCGGGGCTCATCTCCCTGACCCGCCGTGGCAACGGGACGTTCCCGTGCCGCGGCGGGTTTCCTGTTGTCCTCCTGCTTGTCATGAACGCGCACCGGTGTGTTCAGCGCGTGGACCGCCCGGACGGCGAGCTTCCCCCTTGTCCACGAGGTTTGCCAGGCAAGGGAGTTCGCCGATGACCGGAGCAGTTCCGCCCGACCGCCGCCGCGTCCTGACCGCCGGCGCCGCCGTGCTCGGCGCCGCGGCCTCCACCCAGCTGTGGCTGCCGGCCGCCGCCCGGGCGGCCGAGGGGCCGCTGCCCGACGGGGTGTTCAGCCTCGGCGTCGCCTCCGGCGACCCGCTGCCGGACGGGATCGTGCTGTGGACCCGGCTCGCCCCCGACCCGCTGAACGGCGGCGGCATGCCCGACCGCCCCGTGCCGGTGGAGTGGCAGCTCGCCACCGACGCCCGCTTCAGGAGGGTCGTCCGCCGCGGCACCGCCCTGGCCCGGCCCGCGTACGGGCACAGCGTCCACGTCGACGTGCGCGGGCTGCGGCCGGACACGGCGTACTGGTTCCGCTTCCGCGCCGGCGGGCAGCTCTCACGCACCGGCCGCACCCGCACCGCGCCCGCCCCGCACAGCTCCGGCGGCCGGCTGCGGGTCGCGCTCGCCTCCTGCCAGAACTGGCAGCACGGCTACTTCACGCCGTACGCCGACATGCTGGACCAGGACCCGGACGTCGTGGTGTTCGTCGGCGACTACATCTACGAGTCCGTCCCGTCGGCGACCGGCGTACGGCGTCACGAGGGCGCGGGGGAGCCGTACAGCCTGACCCAGTACCGCAACCGGTACGCCCAGTACCGTTCCGACCCGGACCTCGCGGCGATGCACGCGAACGCCCCCTTCGTGGTCACCTTCGACGACCACGAGGTCGACAACGACTTCGCCGGCGAGGTCCCGCAGGACCCCGCCAAGCAGCCGCACGACGCGTTCACCGCCCGGCTGACGGCCGCCTACCAGGCGTACTACGAGCACATGCCGGTGCGCGCCACCGCCGTCCCGAACGGCCCGCACATCCGGATGTACCGCCGGCTGGAGTTCGGCCGGCTCGCCCGGCTCAACGTGTTGGACACCCGGCAGTACCGCAGCGACCAGGCCACCAGCCAGGAAGGCGCCCAGGACCCGTCGCTGACCATGCTCGGCGCCGCGCAGAAGCGGTGGCTGGTCGACGGGCTGCGCCACTCGCCCGCCCGCTGGAACCTGATCGCCTCCCAGATCATGATGGCCGAGACGGACCTCCAGGTCGGCCCCGGCAAGCTCTGGTTCTACGACGCCTGGGACGGCTACCAGGCCGAACGCAACGCCCTGCTCCAGGAGTTCCGGCGGGTGCGCAACCCCGTCGTCCTCACCGGTGACCGCCACCTGACGATGGTCAGCGACCTCAAGGCGGACTTCGCCGACCCGCGCTCCGCGGTCGTGGGCGCCGAGTTCGTCGGCACGTCCATCTCCAGCAACGGCGACCAGGACCAGGCCGCCTTCCGCGCGCAGTGGGACCCGCGGCGCGCGGACAACCCGCACTGGAAGCTGCTCGACGCCCACCGCGGCTACCACCTGTTCGACATCCGCCGCGACCGCATCGACGCGCGCGTGCGGATCGTCGACACCGTGGTCGAGCCGCGGGCCACGGCGCGCACGCTGGCCGCGCTGCGGGTGGAAGCGGGCCGCCCCGGCGTCCACCTCGCGTAGGACCCCGCCTTTCAGGAGCCCGCCTTTCAGGACCCAGCCTTTCGGGAGCCCGGGACGCGCTTGCGGCGCGTGCCGGGCTCCTCCCGTGCCGTCGTGGGCCGGGGGCGGGCGTCGCTGTCCCCGCGTCGGGAGCGAAACGGCGCGGAATCCCGTTAAGGGAATTCCGCCGCCCCGGCCATGGAGAATTCGTGCAGTCCCGCGCCGCAGGACGTGAAGATCGGTGCGCCGGGCCGCTCCGGGCCCCGCCGCGGCGGCGTGACCGCCCGTGCCGCCACCGGGCCCCGTCCCGTCACGTACCGCAATGACACGACTTCTGTGGAGTTACTCACAGCAATTCACGGGCCCTCCTGGGAACCCCTGCCGGGCACCAGGAGTCGTAGGTGAATGGCGGGTTGCGCGCACATTTGCCGCCGAGGTCGCTCACCTTGCACTGCGGTAACCACAAGTGGGACCATTTCGAAGTTCTCTGTCGCCCCAAGGTAGGTCACCTGTGTCCCAGCACATAGCCAAGCCCCGTACCACCGCAGTGATCCTGGCCGGCGGTACCGGTCAGCGGGTGGGTCTGTCGATCCCCAAGCAGCTGCTGAAGATCGCCGGCAAGGCAGTCATCGAGCACACCCTGACCACCTTCGAGAAGGCCGACTCCATCGACGACGTCATCGTGCTGATGGCGCAGGGCTACGTGCCCGACGTCGAGAAGATCGTCGCCAAGGCGGGGTTCACGAAGGTCAAGAAGATCATCGAGGGCGGCGCCACCCGCAACGAGACCACCGAGCGCGCCATCGCCGCCCTCGGCGAGGGCCTGGCCGAGGGCGAGGACCTCAACGTCCTCTTCCACGACGCCGTCCGCCCGCTGCTGTCGCAGCGCGTCATCGACGACTGCGTGACCGCGCTGGAGCGCTACCAGGCCGTCGACGTGGCCATCCCGTCCGCGGACACCATCATCGTCACGCGCACCCACGGCGAGGACGGCGAGTTCATCACCGAGATCCCGGACCGCTCCCGGCTGCGCCGCGGCCAGACCCCGCAGGCCTTCAAGCTGTCCACCATCCGCCGCGCCTACGAGGTCGCCGCCGGCGACCCGAACTTCCAGGCCACGGACGACTGCTCGGTCGTGCTCAAGTACCTGCCGGACGTGCCGATCCACGTGGTCGCGGGCGACGAGTACAACATGAAGGTCACCCAGCCCGTCGACGTCTTCATCGCCGACAAGCTCTTCCAGCTCGCCTCCACCGCCGCGCCCGAGCAGAACGGCGAGGAGGCCTACCGCGAGCTGCTCACCGGCAGGACCCTGGTCGTCTTCGGCGGTTCGTACGGCATCGGCAAGGACATCGCCGAGCTCGCCGAGTCCTACGGCGCCACCGTCTACGCGCTCGGCCGCTCCACCACCGGCACCCACGTGGAGAACCCGGAGGAGGTCGACGACGCGCTGTCCAAGGCGTACGCCGAGACCGGCCGCATCGACTACGTCGTCAACACCGCGGGCGTGCTGCGCATAGGCAAGCTCGCCGAGACCGACAACGCCACCATCGAGGAGGCGCTGAAGGTCAACTACCTGGCCCCGGTCCAGATCGCCCGCTCCGCCTACAAGTACCTGGCCGAGACCAACGGCCAGCTGCTGCTGTACACCTCCAGCAGCTACACCCGCGGGCGCGCCGAGTACAGCCTGTACTCCTCGACCAAGGCCGCGATGGTGAACCTCACCCAGGCCCTGTCCGACGAGTGGGCCGGCGACGGCGTCCGCGTCAACTGCATCAACCCGGAGCGCACCGCCACGCCGATGCGCACCAAGGCCTTCGGCCAGGAGCCCGCGGGCAGCCTGCTCTCCTCCGAGGCGGTGGCCCGCACCTCGCTGGACGTGCTGCTGTCGGAGCTCACCGGCCACGTCATCGACGTGCGCCAGCAGGACCCGACCGCCGGTGCGGCACGCGCCTCCGGTTTCGAGCAGGCGCTGGCCTCGGTGCTGGACCGCCAGGACGGCGTGTAATAATCAAGACCAAATAGACTCCGGTAATTCAGGCCTCTGCGGTCGCCCGTTAACGAAGTTCGTCGAACGGGTCTTCGCGGGGGCCTGAATCCGTAGCCCTCTGAAATACCCACAGGCACAAACCGGCACTCCCCTCCCAGAGCAGGTTTCTCCGTGATATCCACCGCTATTCGCGTCGCCCGGGTGGGCAGCGCGGCCGAACTGGCCGCGGCGGTCCTCATGATGCTGGGCTTCCCCTGCCTCATGCTGGCCGCGCTCGTCCCGAGCGTCCCCGCCTTCGCCGCCGCGGCCGCTGTGACGTACCTGGCGGACCACTATCTGCACCGCAAGGGCAGCTACCTGGTCAGCCGCCTCAGCAAGGTGCGGGCGGGCCTGTCGATCCGCTTCCTGATCCGGCAGCTGCTGCTGATCCTGCTGCTGGCCCGCCTGTCCCTCGCGGACAACCTGATCTACTACGGGGCCATCGCCTGCTTCATCGCCTTCTACGGCCTCCAGGCTCCGCACGGCGCGCTCACCACGCTGATCCGGAACCGCCGCCGGATGCCGGTCGCCACCCGCAACGTCGACCTGGCCTCCCGCATCCGCATCCCGGACGCCCCGCCGCGCGCGCTGCTGCACCGCGCCGCGGAGAAGATGCTCCACCTCGACCTCGCCGCGGTCACCGGCATACTCGCCGGCGCCGCCCTGGAGTCGGCCGCCGTCGGCTACGCCGGCATCGGCGTCACGCTGGTCCTGAGCACCCTGTACGTCCTCGCCCTGGTGCCCTACGTGCGCGGCCGGAGGACCCCGCCGAACGCCGAGAGGGTGCTGGACGCCGTCGACGACTGGCTGCGCGAGTACCGCCCGGAGACCGTGCTGTACTTCTCCGGCTCCAAGGACTCCGCCTACCAGGTCAACATGTGGCTGGAGACCATGGAGCAGCTGGACAGCCGGCCGCTGATCATCCTGCGCGAGCGGGTCATCCTGGAGAAGCTGGCGCCCACCACGGTCCCCGTCGTCTGCGTGCCCGGAGGGGTGCACCTGATGAACATGGACCTGTCCACGGTGCGCGTCGCGCTGTACGCGGCGAACGTCGGCAAGAACATCCACCTGCTGCGCGTGCCCACCATGAAGCACGTCTTCATCGGCCACGGCGACAGCGACAAGCTCGCCAGCGTCAACCCGTTCAGCAAGGTCTACGACGAGGTGTGGACCGCCGGCCGCGCGGGCCGCGACCGCTACGCCATCGCCGACGTCGGTGTCCGCGACGACGACATCGTCGAGGTCGGCCGCCCGCAGCTGGCCCCGATCCAGGGCTGGAGCGGTGTCCCCGGGGGGCCCCGCGGCGAGGCCGCTGACGGACGCTGCCCGACGGTCCTCTACGCGCCGACCTGGGAGGGCTGGGACGGCAACCCCGGCAACACCTCGATCGTGCTCGCCGGCGAGAACATCGTGAAGAAGCTGGTGCAGGCCGATCCGCCGGTGCGCGTCCTGTACAAGCCGCACCCCTTCACCGGCACCGTCAGCAAGGAGGCCGGCGCCGCGCACCGGCGGATCACCGCACTGGTCGAGAAGGCCGCCGCCGAGCGCGCCGCCGACCCGCGCTTCACCGCCGACACCGCCGCCCGGACGCAGGCCGAGGCCGAACTGGCCCGCATCGAGGCCCGGCTGGCCGAGCTGGCCGGCGGCACCGAGAAGGGCGACGAGGCCGAGGCCACCCGCGACGGGCTGGTCGACGTGGCCCGGCACGAGGAGATCGCCCGGCTGCGCGCCGAGTGGAACGCCGCGTACTGGCGCTCCTTCCCCGACTGGGAGCACCGGGTCATCACGGGTGCCGAACCGCACCTGTACGACTGCTTCAACGTCTCCGACGCGATGGTCTCCGACATCTCCAGCGTGGTGTCCGACTTCATCGCCAGCGGCAAGCCGTACGCGGTCACGGACTCCGCCGGGCTGGGCGCGGAGGAGTTCAGGCGGCAGAACACGGCGGTGCGCGCCGCGGTGATCCTGTCCAACGGCGCGACCGAGCTGGGCGGGCTGCTCGACGCGGTCCGCGACCCGGCCGCCGACCCGCTGGCCGAGGACCGGCGGGAGCTCAAGCGCTACCTGCTGGGCCCCGACGAGCCGAAGTCCATCGACCGGTTCAACGCCGCGGTCGCGCAGCTCGCGCTGAAGTCCGAGACCCGCAACCTCGGCCAGGAGGCGCGGACCGCGGTCGGCGGCCCGGACGTGGAGCTGGCGGACGCACTGCCCGGCCAGCACGCGTCGGCGACCGGCGACGCGGACGGCGTCCCCGCGGGCTGACCGTTCCGCACCCCGACAGGGCCCGGCCCCCGAGGATCGATTCCCCGGGGGCCGGGCCCTGTCGCGTCCCCGGACGAGCGGCACGGCGCCCTGTGACGTGAACCACTGAAGCAGCGAGGTGGGGCAACCACTCGTCTCGAACACTCGTCTAACGAGTAGCGAATGAGCCGATACGGGGGAAATATCCCATGCCGAGGGGAAACGTGACCGTGACGCAGCCTGACGTCACCGTGGTCATCGGGGCGTACGAAGCGATGCCGTACCTGGTCGAGTGCCTCGCCTCCGTGGAGGCACAGACCATCGACCCGGAGCGCATCGAGGTCATCGCGGTCGACGACGGCTCGACCGACGGCACGGGGGAGCACCTGGAGGAGTTCGCGGACCGCGCCCCCATGCCGGTCACCGTGATCCGGCAGGAGAACTCGGGCGGCCCCAGCGGCCCGCGCAACGTGGGCCTCGGCAGGGCGACCGGGCGCTACGTCTTCTTCCTGGACGCCGACGACCGGCTGGGCCCCGAGGCCCTCGAGCGGATGGTCGCCATGGCCGACCGCGCCGGCACCGACGTCGTCCTGGGCCGGGTCGAGGGCGTCAACCGCGGCGCGCCGAAGTCCATGTGGGGCAGGACGCTGGAGCGCACCGACGTCTTCTCCTCCAACATCAAGTTCACGCTCAGCGCGCAGAAGCTGTTCCGCCGCGCCTTACTGGACCGGCACGGCATGCGGTTCGACGAGACCCTGTTCACCGGTGAGGACGCGCTGTTCACCATGGAGGCGTACCTGCGGGCGGACGGCGTCTCCGTGATCGCCGACCACACCTGCTACTACCTGGTGGGCCGGGACGACGGCAAGCACGTGACCAGGAGCGGCGGTTACGCCCTGCGCTTCGACTCCGCCCGCGCCCTGATGAACCTGATCGCCGACCTCGTCCCCGAGGGCCCCCGGCGCGACCAGCTCATGGTGCGGCCCTTCACCGTCACGCTGCTGCCGCAGTTCGGCCCCCGGTTCCTCAAGGACGGCGACGACGTCCGGCGGCGCAAACTGGAGCTGGCACGGCCGCTGATGGACGTCCACTGGACCGAGGGCGTGGCCGAGCGGCTGAAGGTCGAGGAGCGGCTGCGGCTGCACCTGGTGGCCGAGCAGCGGCTCGAACTCCTCTTGGACGTCCTGGAGTTCGTACGGGCGAAGGAGCGGGCGCCGGTCCTGCTGGAGAAGCGGGGCCGCCGCGTCTACCTCGCCTACCCGCACTTCCGCGACCGCGCGGCGGGCATCCCCGACTCCGTCTACCTCGCCTCCCCCCGCGAGGCCCGCGCCTGCCCCGGGTACCGCGAGGGCGGCGCGGGCTCCGTCCTGCGCCGGGTCGCCCGCAGGGTCCGGCGCACGCTGACCTCCTCCGGGGAGGTCAGCCCCGGCGGGACGGCTGCGGCATGACCACGGCGGTGTCCTCCCCGCGGCGCGGAGGGGGCACCTCCGTCGGACGGCGCGTCATCCGGGCCCTGTGCTTCTCGGCGGCCGCGCACAGGGCGTCCACGGCCGCGCCGAAGCGCTCCTGGGACGACGGCTCGGCGGGGCCCAGCAGCCGCAGCTTCAGCTCCGCCCGTGCCCCGGCCAGCTCGTCCTTCTCCGGGTGCCGGACCGACTCCAGCAGCGCCGGAACCCCGGCGGCGTCGGGGGTGAGCACGGTCGCCGCCGCCACGGTCGGGAACGTCGCGCGGAACTCCTCCTCGGACAACCCGCCGGTGTTCGCCACGGCATACGGCTTCCCGCTCGCCAGGAAGTCGCTGACCACGCTCGAGACGTCGCTGATCAGCAGGTCGGCGACGTTGAAGCAGGCGTACAGCGAGGGGCGGGCGTCCACGACGACCTGGTGCTCCCCGTCCGGCAGCGACGCCCAGTACGCCTCTTCCCAGGCCGCCGTCGCCCGCGCCACCGCGTCGGCCCGACCCGGTTCCGGGGCGGACTGCAGGAGCATCCGCTCGACCTGGTCGGCGCCCGCCCGGAACGCGGTCGTGGTGAGCCGGTCCAGCTCCGCGGTGAGCCGGCCCAGTTCCGCCGACGGTGCGGGGCGCGACCCGGACCGCCCCCGGTTGGCCGCCTGGATCAGCTCACGGATGCGCCGGTCGGCGGCGCCCGCCCGGGGGTCCACCGACCCGGTCAGCGGGTGCGGCTTGTACAGCAGCCGCACCCCCGGGTCGGCGAGCAGCGCCCGCACGAGGTTCTCGCCGGCCGCGATCACCGACGTGTTGCCCGGGTCACCGTCCCAGCCCTCCCAGGTCGGCGCGTACAGCACCGTCGTGTACGGCCCGGTCGGCGGGCCCGCGTACGGCCGTACGGCGTCCAGCTGCGGGCGGCCGATCTCCACCACGTCCTTGTCCTCGACCCCGACCTCGGCCAGCGCGTACCGCTCACGCGCCGCCGGGCCGGCCACCCACACCTCGTCGTACGCCTTCGCGTACGGGTTGCAGGACGACAGCTTGTCGCTCTCGCCGTGGTTGACGAAGGTGTGCTTGATCGTGGGAATGCGCAGCACCTGGGAGGTCTTGCCGGAGTTCGACGGGTGGATGAGGACCTGGAGCGTGGACCGCTCGAGCCGCATCAGCGTGGACACCTTCGGCAGGCACACGATCGGGACGTCGGTCGCCGCGATCCTCGGCACCATGAACCGCTCGCGCAGGACGATCACCGGCCGGGCGTCGAGCTTCGCCAGCGGTTCCAGCCACATGTTGGCCTGGTAGGCGGAGGAGGGGCCGCCGGAGAAGTACAGGCCGACCGTAGGCCGGTAGTCGGCCAGCCACGCGTCGAACCAGTCGAGCACCTCCTGCTCGTCCGCCGGACGCCGGCCGGGCAGCAGCCGCAGCGACAGTGCGCACAGGCCCGCCAGCGCCAGTGCCAGCGACAGGGCGACACCGGCCGCCGCGCACCGGGGCTCGTCGGTCACCGCCGTCACCGTCAGCCCGGCCGTCGCGGGCAGGCCGAACACCAGCAGCCGGGGGCCGGGGCGGCGCAGCAGCGTGGACGGGGCGGGGGACAGGCGCAGTGCGGAGGCGTCGACGTTCCGGGTCAGCACGGGCAGCGTGCGGGTGCGGCGCACCAGCACGGACACCGCCTGGACCGCGCAGTGCAGGGCGTAGAAGGCGAGCAGCCCGGCGACGAGCGGCGCGTACTGCGTCTCCCGGTCCTGTGCGCCGAGCCGCAGCAGGCCCACCACCAGCAGCAGGTCCCGCAGCACGTGGCGGACGGTGATGTCCGCGTGCGCCTTGGCGAACAGGGTCAGCACGCCGGGCTGCCACCGGTACAGGACGGCCTCGACGGCCAACGCGGCCGCGGTGCCGGCGAAGAGCAGCGGGGCGTTCGGGAGCAGGGCTGCCGCGGCCTGGACGGCGAGGACGACGGCGAACACGGCGGTGACCAGCGCCTTGAGGACGGCCCCGGGGCGGGCGGAGCGCAGCGCGGAGAACGGGTGCGGCAGCCGGCGCGTGCGTTCTGCGGACGGCCGGGCGGGACGGCGTGCCCCGGGGGACCGCTCGGCGCCGCCGACGGCCTGTCGGTGCGCGCTGCTCGCTGGGAAGCGCCGACGGAACAAGGATACGGGCACGGCGGTCACTCCATGATCGTCAGTAAGACGGGCAATGGGTTAACGCGTGGCGGCCGCTCGACGACACGCGGGTGTACCGGGCGTGTGGAGCGGCCGCCGCCGGGCCCGGACCCGCGCCCGGCGCCTGCTCGTGCGCGTGCGCGAGGAATGTCCGCGTCCGGTTCTGCGCCGTTCGTGCGCACCGGCCCCGACCGGACCGGGAGCGTCGCCGTCATCCGGTCCCACCCGCACCGGGCACGAGGACGCCGGGCGGACCCTCACCGGTCCGCACCCGCCGGACGGGTCGTCGCCGCGCGCCGACGGCGCTCCGACCGGAAGGGGCGGTCCGTGCGACGTCCGCCGCCGGGGCCCGAGGGCGCGCTCGCCGTCGCGGCGCCTTCCCGAGGGCGGTCCGGCGCTGTCCGCAGCGTGGACCGGTGGCGCGCCCCCCATCCCTTTCACGTAGATTGCCTGGCGAGTGAGGCGGTCTACGCGAGGGGACGGGCGACAAGGTGGCAGGGGCAAGGCAGGCCGTGGGCGAGGCCCGCAGGATCGTCGTCAAGGTCGGGTCCTCGTCGCTGACCACCGCGGCGGGCGGTCTGGACGCCGACCGCGTGGACGCCCTCGTCGACGTGCTGGCCAAAGTGCGCAGCGGCGGGGAGCGCGAGATCGTCCTCGTCTCCTCCGGCGCCATCGCCGCCGGCCTCGCCCCGCTGGGCCTGCGCCGCCGGCCCGAGGACCTCGCCCGCCAGCAGGCCGCCGCCAGCGTCGGCCAGGGCCTGCTGGTCGCCCGCTACACCGCCTCCTTCGCCCGCTACGGCGTCCGGGTCGGTCAGGTGCTGCTGACCAGCGACGACATGAGCCGCCGCGCCCACCACCGCAACGCCTCCCGCACCCTCGACAAGCTGCTGGCGATGGGCGCCTTCCCGATCGTCAACGAGAACGACACCGTCGCCACCGACGAGATCCGCTTCGGCGACAACGACCGCCTCGCCGCCCTCGTCGCCCATCTGGTCCACGCCGACCTGCTGGTGCTGCTGTCCGACGTGGACGGCGTGTACGACGGTGACCCCGGCAGGCCCGGCACCTCCCGGGTGGCCGAGGTGCGCGGCCCCGAGGACCTCGCCCACGTCGAGATCGGCAGCGCCGGCAAGGCGGGCGTCGGAACGGGCGGCATGGTCACCAAGGTCGAGGCCGCCCGGATCGCCGCCGCCGCCGGGATCCCCGTGGTGCTGACCAGCGCGGTCCACGCGGCCGACGCCCTCGCCGGCGGCGACACCGGCACCTACTTCCACCCCACCGGCAAGCGTTCCGCCGACCGGCTGCTGTGGCTGCAGCACGCGTCCACCCCGCAGGGCTCGCTCGTCCTGGACGACGGCGCGGTGCGCGCGGTCGTGCAGCGCCGCAAGTCGCTGCTGCCGGCCGGCATCGCCGGCGTCGAGGGCGAGTTCAGCGCGGGCGACCCGGTCGAGCTGCGGGACGGCGCGGGGCGGGCGGTGGCGCGCGGGCTCGTCAACTTCGACGCCAAGGAGATCCCCCTCCTGATCGGCCGCTCGACCCGGGAACTCGCCCGGGACCTCGGGCCGGAGTACGAACGCGAGGTCGTACACAGGGACGATCTGGTGGTCCTGCATCCGTAATGCGCCGAATCGTCCGCCCTCGGTGGTGGACGTTCCGCAAAACCGCCCCGCGATCCCCGGCGGCCTGCTCAACTTCTGTCCCAGGGACACATCCGCCCGGCCCCCACGGCCGGTCCGCGCGAGCAAGGAGGCCGTCGTGAGACGAGTGCGCCCTGGGACGACGGCGTCCCGCGGTGGTGCGGGTCCCCGTACGGCCGACGGCGAGCGCGCCCTGACCGGCGTCGCGGCCGGGGACCGGTCGCCGGGCGGCGAGCCGCGCGAGCTCCCGCGCCTGTGGCACGTCACCCTCAGCGTCTCCGGCGAGCGGTCCCCGATCGCCGAGGTGCGGCGGGCCTTGGAACGGCTCGCCCACGACCACCCCTTCCTGCTGACCAGCCGCTACGCCGCCGACCACGCGGAGGTCCGCTACTGGGAGGAGGCCCGCGACCTGCACGACGCGGCCGCCATGGCGCTGCGCCTGTGGGGCGAGCACCGGCAGACCGCGGGACTGCCGCCCTGGGAGATCGTCGGCCTGGAGGTCATCGACCGGGTCACCTACCACCAGCGCGTGGCCGCGGGCCACGGACCGGCCCTGGCGACGCCGGTCGGGGTGCACCCGTTCTGAGCGCCGGGACGTCTCGGGAGGTGGGACGACGGCCGGACGGCGGCGCCCGGCGCACTACCCTTCCCCCATGACCACGCTCTCGCCGTACGACTCGATGTCCCCGGTCAACCAGGCCGCCTACCGGGCCAAGGCCGCCGCCGCCACCCTCGCGCCGCTGCCGCGCGCGGCGAAGGACGACGCGCTGCTCGCCGTCGCGGACGCGCTGGAGGTCCGGGCGAGCGAGATCGTCGAGGCCAACGCCCAGGACGTGGCCAGGGCGCGCGAGGCCGGCACCAGCGACGGCATGATCGACCGGCTCACGCTCACCCCGGAGCGGGTGCGCGCCATCGCCTCCGACGTGCGGGACGTGGCCGCGCTGCCCGACCCGGTCGGCGAGGTCGTCCGCGGCTCCACGCTGCCCAACGGCATCGACCTGCGCCAGGTCCGGGTGCCGCTCGGCGTCGTCGGGATCATCTACGAGGGCCGCCCGAACGTGACGGTCGACGCCGCCGCCCTGTGCCTGAAGTCCGGCAACGCGGTCCTGCTGCGCGGCTCGTCCTCCGCGTACCGGTCGAACACCGCGCTGGTGCGCGTGGTGCGGGACGCCGTGGGCGGGGCCGGACTGCCCGCCGACGCCGTGCAGCTGGTGCCCGGCGAGAGCCGCGAGAGCGTGCGCGAGCTGATGCGCGCCCGCGGCCTGGTCGACGTGCTCATCCCGCGCGGCGGCGCCTCCCTGATCAACACGGTCGTCCAGGAGTCGGTCGTCCCGGTCATCGAGACCGGCACCGGCAACTGCCACGTCTACGTCGACGCGGCGGCCGACCTCGACACGGCCGTGGAGATCCTCATCAACTCCAAGGCCCAGCGGGTCGGCGTCTGCAACGCCGCCGAGACGCTGCTGGTCCACCAGGACATCGCCGCCGAGTTCCTGCCCCGCGCCCTGGACGCCCTGGCCGACGCCGGGGTCACCGTGCACGCCGACGAGCGCGTGCTGGCCCACGCCAAGGACACCCGGGCGACGGTCGTGGAGGCCACGGCGGAGGACTGGGAGACCGAGTACCTCTCGTACGACATCGCCGCCGCCGTCGTCGACTCCCTCGACAAGGCCGTCGAGCACATCCGGCTGTGGACCTCCGGCCACACCGAGGCCATCGTCACCACCTCGCAGCAGGCCGCCCGCCGCTTCACCCAGTTGGTGGACTCCACCACGGTCGCGGTGAACGCCTCCACCCGGTTCACCGACGGCGGCCAGTTCGGCTTCGGCGCCGAGATCGGCATCTCGACGCAGAAGCTGCACGCCCGGGGGCCGATGGGCCTGCCCGAGCTGACCAGCACGAAGTACATCGTCACCGGCGACGGCCACGTACGGCGCTGAACCGGGCGCGCCGCGGAAGCGGCGGTACGGGCGGCGGGACCGTCTCGGCAGACGGATGAATTTCCATACCGTCTGCCCAAATTGACCCCCCAGGTCTACTCTGGATCCGTGCCGGAGGACGTGGGGGGCACGCCGTTCCCTGACGGCTGGGAGCCCGACGACGACCACGACCGCGGAGCGTCGGACGAAGAGTTCGCCTCCGTGGTCTTCGACGAGGCCTTCGTACGCGCGGCCGAGGTGCACGAGCCGACCGCCGTCGAGCGCCTCCTGGCGGCCGCGCAGGCCAGGGCCGAGGCCTCCGAGGCCGAGGCCCGCCGGGCCCGTCCGCGCGGCGAGCGGTACGACGACGGGTACGGCGGCTACCGGGGCGCCCCCGGCTTCGACGACCCGGACGACGACCCCGACGTCCTGGAGGACGGCCGCGGCTCCCCGGGCCCGTACGGCAGGCAGGTGCGCTGGCACCGCCCCGTCGCCTGGATGCTCGCCCTGGTGATGGGCATCGGCATGGTCGCGCTCGCCTTCTCGGCCGTCTACCGGGGCGCCTCCTCCAACCGCCAGGACCAGGTCCCGCCCCCCGCCTCCACCGGCCTGGAGCAGGGCGGCGGGGCGGCCCCGTCCGCCTCCGCCGACTACTCCCAGCCGACCGTCCCGGTGATCCCGAGCAGCCCCTGAGACCGGGCGTCCGCTCTGGTGCGAACCCGTCGGGACCCGGCGCGCGGCAGGGCGTTTACCCGGACTCCCCGGGACCTACCCTGAAGGTATGGGAGGGCCTTCGGACCCGCCCGAGGGGACGCCCGAGGGAGCCCCCGGAGGCGGAGAGGACGAGTACAGGTCCGTCGTCTTCGACGAGTCCTTCGTCCGCGCTGCCCGGCTCCAGGAGTACTCCGCACAGGAGCGCATCACCGACCACGCGCCCGCCGTGCGCCGCCGCCCGCCCCTGCGCCGGGGCCTGTCCCGGCAGGCCCTGGTCCTGTTCTTCCTGATCGTCGTGGCCTTCGGCACCGCGCTCTACATGGGCGTACGCCACCCCTACCAGAGGCCCGCCGTCGAGGAGCCGGCCGAGTCCCTGCGGACGACCGTCGTCCCGCTCGCCCCCCGGGGCGAGGTGCCCGGCACCTCCGACCTCGAACGGCTGTACGCGAGCAGTCCGGCGGCGCAGTTCCGCGTCGGCGCGGAGGGGGTGACGCTCCCGGGGGCCAGACGCACCGCGCACTTCTCGGACAGCCAGGTCATGAGCGCGCTGATCACCACGAAGGACTACCTCGTGCGGTCCTCCCTCGACCCCGCGGTGCTCACCGGCGGCGAGACGCGTGCCGTGCGGGTGCTGCTCGACCCCGACCAGCTGGAGCAGTTCGACCGGAGCTTCGCCCGGCCCGCCGCCGACGGACGGCACGCGCCCACCGGGTGGCTGGTCCGCTTCGACCCCTCCCGGGTGGAGCTGGCCGACCACACGGTCCGGGTGCGGGGCACGATGCAGGCCGCCGAGACCGACGCCTCCACCCTCGAGGTCAGCACGGACCACACGTTCGCGTACGCGGTGCGGCCGGCCGGCGCGGACCGGGACGCCGAGGTCTCCCTGTTCACGGTCCGGCGCGAGCTGCTCTTCCGCTTCGACCACGACGACCTGCGCCTGCACCAGGCCCAGCTGGTCCTCTCCGAGGTCCAGGCCGGCCCCCTGTCCTGCGCCGAGGACTCCGCCGCCCGACTGCGTCCCCTCCTCGCCGGCCAGACCGCCCGGGAGGGCGGTCCCGCCGGCACCGACCCCTACGCCCCGGGCGGCACCCCGGCGCTGTGCGGCTCCCTGGCGACTCAGGCACAACCGAAGCCGTGAGCCGGCCGGCACCGGCGAGGCCGCCCGGGCCGCGGGGGCGGCCACCACCCCCGCGGCCCGCGCGGCCCCGGGGCGCGAGCACCGTCGCGGCTCAGGCGCCGTCGCGCGACGGGCCGTCGTCCTCCGGTCCCGGCGACGTGTCCGGCCCCTCGGCGTCCCGCGGCGGCCGGGGCGCCGAGGACGTGAAGCCCCCGAAACCGCGGCGGACCCGGCCGCCCAGGTCCCCGGCGCCGCCCGCGATGTCGCTGACCAGCTTCATCAGCGGATCCTTGGAGTTCCTCACCTCGTCGGCGTAGCTGCTCGCCGACTCCCGCCACGAGTCCCGCACCGAGGCGTCCTTGTCCTCGTCGCGGCGCGGGTAGTGGCCGTCCACGATCCGCTGGTACTCCCGCGTGGCCGCCCACTTCTTCAGCTCGGCCGCCCGCACGGTGGCGAAGGGGTGGGAGCGGGGCAGCACGTTGAGGATCTTCAGCACGGAGTCGCGCAGGTCGCCCCCGGCCTCGTACTCGTCGGCCTGCTCCAGGAACGCGTCCACGTTCATCTCGTGCAGGTGGTTGCCGCCCGCGAGCTTCATCAGGCCGCGCATCGAGGCCTGGAGGTCCTGGCCGACCAGCAGCCCCGCGCGGTCCGCGGACAGCTCCGACTTGCGGAACCACTCGCGCAGCGCCGTCACGATCGCCATGATCGCGACGTTGCCGAGCGGGATCCAGGCGACCCGGACCGCGAGCGAGGTCAGGAACAGCAGGATCGTCCGGTACACCGAGTGCCCGGACAGCGCGTGCCCGACCTCGTGCCCGACGACCGCCCGCATCTCCTCCTCGTCGAGCAGCTCGACCAGCCCCGTGGTGACCACGATGATCGGCTCGTCCAGGCCGATGCACATCGCGTTCGGCACCGGGTCCTGGTTGACGTACATCGGCGGGACCTTCTCCAGGTCCAGGATGTAGCAGGCGTCCCGCAGCATGTCGTTGAGGTGCGCGAACTGCCGGTCCGAGACGCGCACCGAGTCGGACAGGAACAGCAGCCTGAGGCTCCGCTCGGGCAGCAGACCGCTCAGGGCCTTGAAGACCGTGTCGAAACCGCTCAGCCTGCGCAGCGCCACCAGCGCGGAGCGGTCGGCCGGGTGCTCGTACGCACGCGAGGAGATTCCGGGGAAGCGCCTGCGCTGCCTGCTCGGCACGCTCTCGTGCCCGTTGTGCTGATGGCCGTCGGACATGTTTCCCCCATGTGCGTCTGAGTGACCCTTGCGGTCCCTTGTGCGGCCCTTCGTCCTCCCGGGGCGAGGCCCAGCCTAGGCGCAGACGCCGCGGACGGGCAGTCCGGGAGGACACGGCACCGCGCGGTGCGCCGCCTGCGCGGTGCGGGGCAGAAGGACGGGTTCCAGGCAGAAGGACGACCGGAGGCACCGGGAAGGTTGCCCGTCGCCCGCACCTCCACGGGCGCCGCCGCCCGCAACGGCGGAGTCGGCGTGATCGACGCGGACGCCCCCGCTTACGATGAGCCGACGTCTTTATCCCGCCCACACGCGATAGGTCCTGCCGAAGATGAGCTTCCCCAGCACCGCTGCCCAGTTGGTCACCCTCGCCGCCGAGGGCGGAGAGCACGGCGGCAACCACCAGAGCCTCAGCCCCTACCTGACCGGCGGCGCCGCCCTGTTCATCCTGCTGCTCCTGCTGTGGATCACCACCCGCTTCAACCGCGACCGCTGAGCCCGTCACGGACCGTCCGGGGATCCGGGGCCCATCCGGCGGCCGGGGTCCACAGGCCGGGCCGGTAGGGTCTGCACGCATGGAAGAGCAGGACATGCCCACCGGTCCGGCACGGGAGACGGCCGGGGGGACGGCGAGCGGCACCGAGCGCCGCCCGGCGCCCGGCCGGACGGCCGGCGGCCCCGGCAGCGGCCCGTCGCGGCCGGGCAAGCGCCGCCTCGGCGTCATGGGCGGCACCTTCGACCCGATCCACCACGGGCACCTGGTGGCGGCCAGCGAGGTCGCCGCGCAGTTCCACCTCGACGAGGTGGTCTTCGTCCCCACCGGCCAGCCGTGGCAGAAGAGCCACCGCGCGGTCTCCGCGGCCGAGGACCGCTACCTGATGACGGTCATCGCGACCGCCGAGAACCCGCAGTTCTCGGTGAGCCGCATCGACATCGACCGCGGCGGTCCCACCTACACCGTGGACACCCTGCGCGACCTGCGCGCGCTCAACCCCGACACGGACCTGTTCTTCATCACCGGCGCCGACGCCCTCGCCCAGATCCTCACCTGGCGCGACAGCGAGGAGCTGTTCTCCCTGGCGCACTTCATCGGCGTGACCCGGCCCGGCCACCACCTGACCGACGCGGGCCTCCCCGAGGGCGGTGTCTCCCTCGTCGAGGTCCCCGCCCTGGCGATCTCCTCGACGGACTGCCGTGCGAGAGTCGCCAAGGGAGAGCCCGTCTGGTATCTGGTGCCGGACGGAGTCGTGCGCTACATCGCCAAGCGTGAGCTGTACCGCGGCGAGTGAGCCGAGAGGGGCACCGGTGAACGACCGATACGACGCGGGGCACGGGACCGACGGGTCCGCCCCGTACGAGCTCGTCGGCTACGACGAGTACGGCCGGCCCGTCTACCACCAGGCGACGGACCGGCAGCAGCCGTACGACCCGTACCGGCAGCAGGGCTACGGGTACGACCCGTACGCCGCGGGCGGGCCGCAGCAGCCCGCGCCGTCGTACGACCCCTACGGGACCGCCCAGCAGCCGCAGGCCTCCTCCTACGGCTCCTACGACCCCTACGCGACCGACACGACCGGCGCGTACCAGGACGACCCGGCGACCGCCCCGTACGACCCTTACGGCCAGACCGCGCACGGCCAGACCGCGCACGCCGGCACCGGTCAGCAGCCCCGGGTCACCGAGCAGACCGCGCACATCCCGCAGCAGGCCGGCCCGGCCGACGACGGGACGGCCCCCGCCGAGCCCGCGCCGGAGTACCGCACCGAGCAGTTCGCGTTCGTCGAGGAGCCCGACGACGACTCCGAGGACGTCATCGACTGGCTCAAGTTCACCGAGAACCGCACCGAGCGCCGCGAGGAGGCCCGGCGCCGCGCGCGCAGCCGGATCATCGCCCTGGTCGTGGTCCTCGCCCTGGTCGCCGTCGGCGGCGTCGGCTACCTCTGGTACGCCGGGAAGCTGCCCGGCCTGTCCGACTCCGGCTCCGGCACGGGCACCGCCACGGCGGCGGGCGCCCAGAAGCGCGACGTGATCGTCGTCCACCTGCACGACACCAGGAAGGGCGGCACCGCGACCGCCCTGCTCGTCGACAACACCACCACCGAGCAGGGCACCACCGTCCTGCTGCCCAACTCCCTCGCCCTCACCGCCGACGACGGCACCACCACCACGCTCGCCAAGTCCGTCGAGGACGACGGCTCCGAGGGCACCCGGACCGCGCTCGACACCGTCCTCGGCACCGACATCGAGGGCACCTGGCGGCTGGACACCCCGTTCCTGCTCACCCTCGTCGACCTCGTCGGCAACATCGAGGTCGACACCGACACCGACGTGCCCGACCCGGACGCCGGGAAGAAGGGCGAGACGCCCCTGGTGCGGAAGGGCGAGAACCAGACCCTCAGCGGCAAGATGGCCGTCGCCTACGCCACCCACCGCGCCCCGGGCGAGTCCCAGAACGCCCAGCTGGAGCGGTTCGGGCAGGTCATGCACGGCGTCCTGCGCAAGATGACCTCCGACCCGGACGCCGCGACGACCACCGTCCAGACCCTCGGCCAGATCATCGAGCCGCCGCTGACCGACAAGGACCTCGGCGCCTTCCTCGCCCGGCTCTCCGACCTCGCCAAGGGCGGCGACCACAGGACCGCGCTGCTGCCCGTGCAGGAGGACGGCACGCTCACCGCGCAGGCGAGCGACAGCGTGGTCGAGGACGTCCTCGGCGGCACCGCCAAGAGCCCCGACCCGGACGCCGCCGTCAGCGTGTCCGTGCGCAACGCCACCGGGGTGAAGGGCCACACCGAGCAGGCCCGCGTGGTCCTCCTCAACGGCGGCTTCACCTTCCTGGAGGCCGGCACCGCCACCGCCCCGGAGGCGGCCTCGAAGGTCGTCTACGCGAACGCCGCCGACAAGGAGAACGCCACCGAGGTCGCCAAGACCCTGGGGCTGTCCACCGACTCCGTCGCCAAGGGGAAGACCTCCGCGAACGCGCGCGTCTCGGTCGTCCTCGGGCAGGACTACGACCCCGGGTCGTAACCGGCGGGGCGAGGGCGTGCCCCGTAATGCGTGGGGCGCGCCCGGCGGTCCGTGAGACCCTGGAGGGCAAGTGACCGTCGATCGAAAGCCTTGTAGTGACCGCAACCGACCGTTCCCTGGAGCTCGTCACCACCGCCGCCCAGGCGGCCGCCGACAAGCTCGCGCACGACATCGTCGCCTACGACGTCAGTGACGTGCTGTCCATCACCGACGCCTTCCTGCTGGCCTCCGCGCCCAACGACCGCCAGGTCAAGTCGATCGTCGACGAGATCGAGGAGCGGCTGAACAAGGAGCTCGGCGCCAAGCCGGTCCGCCGCGAGGGCGACCGCGAGGCCCGCTGGGTGCTGCTCGACTACGTCGACATCGTCGTCCACGTCCAGCACAGCGAGGAGCGCGTCTTCTACGCCCTGGAGCGGCTGTGGAAGGACTGCCCCGAGCTGGAGCTGCCCGCCGACGCCCAGGCCAGCCGCGGCAAGGCCGCCGAGCACGCCAAGCAACAGGAGGCCGAGGCGGCGGTGGAGCCGGGTGGTGAGTGGCGGTGAGCGCCACCGGTGAGGTGGGCGGGTCCGCGCGCCGGGGCCGCCGCGTCATCCTGTGGCGGCACGGCCAGACCTCCTGGAACGTGGAGCGCCGCTTCCAGGGCTCCACGGACGTGGAGCTCACCGCGGCCGGCGTCTCGCAGGCCCGCCGGGCCGCCCGTCTGCTCGCGGGCCTCAAGCCGGACGCGATCGTCGCCTCCGACCTGAAGCGGGCCGCGGACACCGCCGCGGAACTCGCCGCGCTCACCGGCCTGGAGGTCACCCTCGACGAGGGCCTGCGCGAGACCTACGCGGGCGTCTGGCAGGGCCTGACGCACGACGAGATCATCGCCCGGTACGGCGAGGAGTACGCCGCGTGGAAACGCGGCGAGCCGGTGCGCCGGGGCGGTGGCGAACTGGAGACCGAGGTCGCCGACCGCGCAGCCCCCGTGGTGCTGAGGCACGTCGAGAAGCTCTCCGAGGACGGCACGCTCGTCGTGGTCAGCCACGGCGGCACCATCCGCACCACCATCGGCCGGCTGCTCGGGCTGGAGCCGCACGACTGGGAGAGCCTCGGCGGCCTCACCAACTGCTGCTGGTCCGTCCTCGGCGAGGGCGCCCGCGGCTGGCGCCTGCTCGAGCACAACGCCGGCACCCTGCCGGAGCCGGTGCTCGGCGACGACGACTGAGCGCCCCGGGGCCGGTGCGGAACCGGCCCGGGACCGGCCCGCACCGGTCGGGGGACCCGGATTTCACTTTCCGGCAGGTCACAGGCTAGAGTTCTTCTTGTTCGCCCCGCCGAGCGGAGCGGAACACCAAGCGGCTCCGCCGCGTGGCACCAGGGGCTATAGCTCAGTTGGTAGAGCGCCTGCATGGCATGCAGGAGGTCAGGAGTTCAATTCTCCTTAGCTCCACACCGCGAAGATCCCGTCCCCCACAGGGGGGCGGGATTTTTCGTCGTTCACCCTTGAGCAGGACGGCGCCCACAGGCGTATACCTCTACGAGGCGCCGAGCCGTGTCCCGACCGGTACCCCGGCGTCGCTGACCGTATTGGCCCGGTCGTGGCAGAATCAAACGGCCGGAAGGGGGCGCGGCCCGACGGGAGGGAGTTGTGATGCCTGCGAGCATCCTCGAGGAGGTCGAACACCTTCTCGGGGCGGTGTCGACGCCACGGACCTCGACCCGTCTCAGCTGCCCTTCCTGCGGTTCCGCGCACGTCGCCCAGGTGCTCGGCGACAACGGCGGGGTCTCCTACGTGTGCACGGCCTGCGGCCACAGCTGGAGCTGACCGATGGGTGCACACAGGCGGAAGTGCGACTGGTGCGGCAGCGGGACGCCGATCGTCCGCGACATGGAGCCGATCAACCCCGACTACCAGTACTGGTGCGAGGAGTGCGCGCGGGCGCTGATCATAAAAGGCGACCCCATCGAGACGTACCGGGAACTCGAGGGCGAGCCGATCTACGGCCGGCTGCTCGAAGAGCACTGCACGCTCAAGAGGTTCTACTCGTTCGTCACGGCGTGACCCACGGATGTACGCCTCAAATCGGACGAAGCGGAAACGATTTGGTGTGGGGCCGGGGTGACCGTGTAATGTTGGCGTCGTCGCCGGGGGGAACCCCGGGAAGCGGCAAGGGGCTATAGCTCAGTTGGTAGAGCGCCTGCATGGCATGCAGGAGGTCAGGAGTTCAATTCTCCTTAGCTCCACGGAAAAGATCCCCCGGTCCTGAAGGACCGGGGGATCTTTCGTATTGCGGGCCGTTCCGCTCAGCGGCCCAGGGCGCGGCGCCCGCGCCCCTGGGAGAGCACCGGCAGGTTCCGGGAGGGTGCCTTCGCCTGGGCCTCCTCCTCGATGCGCAGGGCCAGGGCCGGGCAGCGGCGCACCGCGCGCAGGGCCTTGGCCTCGGCGTAGCGCGGCACCTGGGCCTGAGCCACCGTCGGGAAGCCGTCCGCGCCGAGCTGGAAGACCTCCGGGAGGATGTCCGCGCACAGGCCGTGGCCCCGGCACAGCGTCCAGTCGACGTAGATCTTCTGGCGGCTGGGGCCGTTCTCCTCGGACTGGCCGCCCGGGATGCCGGTGGGGGCCCTGCCCCCCTCGAAGAGCGGCAGGACGCCCGCCACGGGCCGTCCGCAGCCGTTGCCGAGGACGTGCGCGGCGAGGTCGTCGGTGAACGCCTTGACGGTCGACTCCAGGAACATCGCGGAGCCGTCCGGGTGCGAACACGCGCCGCGCCGCTTCACGTTCCTGGCGACCTGCTTGAGCGCCTCCAGCGCGGCCGGGCCACCGCCGTTGAGGATGTCCTCCATGCCGCGCGCGGCGGCCGGCAGGCCCAGGTAGCAGGGGCCGCACTGGCCGGCGCTCTCCTCCGCCAGCCACTGCGCCACCCGCAGCGACTCGCCCAGCGGGCAGGTGTCCTGACTGATCGGCAGGATGGCTCCCGCGCCCAGTGAACCACCCACCGCGTCCAGGGAGTTGCGGGAGACGATCGCCTCGTTGACGGTCGCCGCGTCGATCCACTTGCCGTGGTAGCCGCCCGTCAGCACCCCCTGCGGCACCGGCGGCGCGCCGGCGAGCTGGAGCACGTAGCGCAGCGGCACACCCGTCGGGACCTCGATCACCATGGGGCGGGCCACCGCCCCGGACACCGTGAGCATCACGGTGCCCGGCTCGTCGTACAGGCCGGTGTTGCCGTAGCGCTCCGGGCCGATGCGGGCGGCGATGGCGAGCTGGGCGAAGGTCTCGGCGTTGGACAGCAGCGTGGGCGCGCCGCCGACGCCGCTCTTCGAGGCGCTGGTCTTGCGGCCCGGCGGGATCGCCGGGCCGCCGTCGATGGAGCGGATCAGGGAGGCGGCGGCGCCGGTGACCATGCGGACCGGGTTGCGCTGCACCCGGGCGCGCAGCGCGGAGCGGCGCCCGTTGCTCAGGCCGCGTTCGGCGAGTGCGGCCTCCATGGAGCGCTGGGTGGACTCCCGGGTGACCCCCACCACGAGCGTGCGGGCGCCCATGGCCTCGGCGCACAGCAGCGCGCCGTCCAGGATGAGGTGCGGGGCACGGTTGATCAGCACCGTGTCCTTGCGGCAGGCCGGTTCGTCCTCACTGCCGTTGACGACGACGACCGGCCGCACGCCGCGCTTGATCGCCGACTCGGCGACCGAGCGCAGCTTCTTGTGGAAGGGGAAGCCCGCGCCGCCGCGGCCCCTGAGGTTGATGCGTTCGGCGAGCTGCGCGAGCTGCTCGCCGCCCAGGGGCTCGAGCGGCCCGTGCACCTTCAGGTGCATGGGCAGGTCGAGCCGGTCGACAAGGTCGAAACCCGACGTGAGCTGGGGAAGACCGACCACGCGGACTTCGGGTACGTCGGGCAGAGCCTCGTTCACTTGTAGCCTCCGGACGGCGTGTTCCAAGGTTCGCCCGAACCCGGTGCGCCGAAGTCGTAGGACGACGAGGGCGACGCACCGGGGAGTGTTTCAGTGGCGGGACCGCTGTTGTACGTGTCACTCGGGTTGTACGTGCCGTAGAGGGTGTTCGTCTCACCGGTGTCGTACACATCACTCGAGCCGTACCCGGAGCCGACCGAATTGTCATAGGCCGGGATGTTGTAGCCGGTGTCGTTGAGCGGGTCGTAGGCCGACGGCGGGGCCTCGCCGACCGGCGGCGGGGACGGGATCGGCCAGTTGCCCGAGGTGCTGGAGGGGCCGTCCACGCGCGGGACGGCCTCCGTGGGCTGCAGGTCCGGCGGCAGCTCCGTGCGGGCGGTCGCGTCGGCGAGCGGCGGCCGGCCGGCCGGTGGCCGGCCGGGTGCCGACACCGCGCGGTAGGCGGCCGCGAAGCCGTTCGCCGGTTCCGGGGCGGGAGCCCGCTCGGCGGTCTCGTACAGCGGGCGCTCGCCGCGCGGACGACGGCCGTCCCGCGCGGAACCGCGTCCGCCGTAGCCGGGAAGGGGCGACCCGGCCGCCCGGGCCCTGCTCTCCTCCAGCTGCTCCTCGCGGTCCCGCTGCTGGTCGGTGCCGAGCAGCGCGGTGATCCGCTCGGTGATTCTGCGCTTGACCCGGGGCGGGGAGGCGCGCACGACGAGGGCCGCCATGACGCCGAGCACGGACAGCCCGTAGAGGATCAGGAAGACCGGCTTCGCCGCGCGACCCGCGTAGAGGCCGTGCACGAGCGCGGCGCACCAGGCCGGGTAGGCCAGCATGTGCACCGCCCGCCAGCGGGCCGCGACCGGGGCCGGGGAGGCGAAGCGGTTGCGCAGCACACCGGTGATGCCCACGAAGATCATCAGCAGGCCGGCGAGGGTGCCGAGCCCGACGAGGAAGGCCCTGCCGGTGACGACCTCGTCGTCGGTGAGGGCCAGCCCGAAGGGGATCACCGCGGCGATCCAGGTGGTGTGGTCCAGGGCCAGCTTGATGCCGATGTGCACCAGCAGGAAGGCGATCGAGGCGACCGCGGTCGTCCGGTGCACCGCCTGCGCCAGGATCCGCTGGCGGGGGCCGAGCAGGATCCGGTCCTGGGCGACGAGTCCCCAGATCACCGAGCAGCTGAGGCAGACGAGCGACAGGACACCCACGCCGAAGTTGAGGAACTCGGCGAACCAGTCGTCCGCCGTGCTGTCGTCCGGCCTCACGACCCACCTCCCCGCGTCACGACTCGGAGCGGGCACGACGGAGCCGCAGCCGACCGGCCCCGTGCGGGGGGTGGGCTGCTGTCTGGGCGACGGTTCATGGGGCAACTCCGAGGTTTCGGTAAAGCGGTCCCGCGCCGCACTCTAGGCCCGGTCATACCGATGAGTACGAGGTTTGAGTTATTGCGCTGTTATCAAAAGACAATGCGGTCGTTGTGATGTCCCTTAGCGGCTGTTACGCGGAGTAATGTTTGACCGGAGTTCAGTCCCGTCGGCCCGGCGGGAGCGGCCCGGCGGGCCCGTGCGTCCCGGGAAGAGCGTCGCGGCCCGCTCGGGGCCTGCGGTACCCTTGCGCCATGCGTGCCGTACGCCTCCTGCTTAGCGAGCCGCGCTGATCAGTCCCGACCGCCGGTGACCGGACGGTCGGAATCGGCGCGGCGTCCCCTCCTGTGCGAGGGGATTTTTCATTTCCGGGAAGTCGCAGCAGTCGGCAGAGACGATCGATGGAGCTTTGAGGATCATGAGCGAGACGAACCCCGCAGCCGCGGAGGCCGCGCCGCACCGCTACACGGCCGCCCTGGCCGCCGAGATCGAGGCACGCTGGCAGGACTTCTGGGACGCCGAGGGCACCTACGCCGCCCCCAATCCGAGCGGCGACCTGGCGGGCGACCCGGAGACGGCCGCCAGGCCCAAGAAGTTCATCATGGACATGTTCCCGTACCCCTCCGGTGCGGGGCTGCACGTCGGTCACCCGCTGGGCTACATCGCCACCGACGTCTTCGCCCGCTTCCAGCGCATGACCGGGCACAACGTCCTGCACACCCTGGGCTTCGACGCCTTCGGCCTGCCCGCCGAGCAGTACGCCGTGCAGACCGGCACGCACCCGCGCGTGTCGACCGAGGCCAACATGGAGAACATGAAGGCCCAGCTGCGCCGGCTGGGCCTGGGCCACGACAAGCGCCGGTCGTTCGCCACGATCGACCCGGACTACTACAAGTGGACCCAGTGGATCTTCCTGCAGATCTTCAACTCCTGGTACGACGAGGACGCGAAGAAGGCCCGTCCGATCGCCGAGCTGGTCGAGCAGTTCGAGTCCGGTGAGCGCCCCGTGCCGGGCCACGCGCGCGCGTGGAGCGAGCTGAGCGCGGCCGAGCGCGCCGAGGTCCTGGGCGAGTTCCGCCTGGCCTACGCCTCCGACGCGCCCGTCAACTGGTGCCCCGGCCTGGGCACCGTGCTGGCCAACGAGGAGGTCACCGCCGAGGGCCGTTCCGAGCGCGGCAACTTCCCCGTCTTCAAGGCCAAGCTGCGCCAGTGGAACATGCGGATCACGGCCTACGCCGACCGGCTGCTGGAGGACCTGGACGCGCTGGACTGGCCCGAGGCCATCAAGCTGCAGCAGCGCAACTGGATCGGCCGCTCCGAGGGCGCCCGCGTCGACTTCCCCATCGACGGCGAGCGCATCACCGTCTTCACCACGCGCCCCGACACCCTGTTCGGCGCCACCTACATGGTGCTGGCGCCCGAGCATCCGCTGGTCGAGAAGTTCACCCCGGCCGCCTGGCCCGAGGGCACCCACGAGGTGTGGACCGGCGGCCACGCCACCCCGGCCGAGGCCGTCGCCGCGTACCGCGCGCAGGCCGCCTCGAAGTCCGACGTCGAGCGGCAGGCCGAGGCCAAGGACAAGACCGGCGTCTTCATCGGCGCCTACGCCACCAACCCGGTCAACGGCGAGCAGGTGCCCGTCTTCATCGCCGACTACGTCCTGATGGGCTACGGCACCGGCGCGATCATGGCCGTCCCGGCGGGCGACCAGCGCGACTTCGAGTTCGCGCGCGCCTTCGAGCTGCCGATCCACTGCATCGTCGAGCCGACCGACGGCCGCGGGACGGACACCTCGACCTGGGAGAACGCCTTCGCCTCGCACGACGCGAGGATCATCAACTCGTCGAACGACGAGGTCTCCCTGGACGGCCTGGGCGTCGCCGAGGCCAAGGCGCGCATCATCGAGTGGCTGGAGCGCACCGGCCACGGCGAGGGCACCGTCAACTTCCGGCTGCGCGACTGGCTGTTCAGCCGGCAGCGCTACTGGGGCGAGCCCTTCCCGATCGTCTACGACGAGGACGGCGTCGCCCACGCCCTGCCCGAGTCGATGCTGCCGCTGGAGCTGCCCGAGGTCGAGGACTACAGCCCGCGCACCTTCGACCCGGACGACGCCGACACCCAGCCCGAGACGCCGCTGTCGCGCAACGAGGACTGGGTCAACGTCACCCTGGACCTGGGCGACGGGCCGAAGAAGTACCGCCGCGAGACCAACACCATGCCCAACTGGGCCGGTTCCTGCTGGTACGAGCTGCGCTACCTGGACCCGCACAACTCCGAGCGGCTGGTCGACCCGGCCGTCGAGCAGTACTGGATGGGCCCGCGCGAGGGCATGCCGCACGGCGGCGTCGACCTGTACGTCGGCGGCGCCGAGCACGCCGTGCTGCACCTGCTGTACGCGCGCTTCTGGTCCAAGGTGCTGTACGACCTGGGGCACGTCTCGTCCGCCGAGCCGTTCCACAAGCTGTTCAACCAGGGCATGATCCAGGCCTACGTCTACCGCGACAGCCGGGGCATCGCCGTGCCGGCCGCCGAGGTGGAGGAGCGCGACGGCGCCTACTGGTACCAGGGCGAGAAGGTCTCCCGGCTGCTGGGCAAGATGGGCAAGTCCCTGAAGAACGCGGTCACCCCGGACGAGATCTGCGCCGAGTACGGCGCCGACACCCTGCGCCTGTACGAGATGGCCATGGGCCCGCTGGACGTGTCCCGGCCGTGGGACACCCGCGCGGTGGTCGGCCAGTTCCGGCTGCTGCAGCGGCTGTGGCGCAACATCGTCGACGAGGCGACCGGTGACGTGACGGTGGTGGACGCCGAGCCCGACGAGGACACCCTGCGCGCCCTGCACAAGGCGATCGACGGCGTGCGCGGTGACCTGGAGGGCATGCGCTTCAACACCGCCATCGCCAAGATCACCGAGCTGAACAACCACCTGACCAAGGCCTACGGGGGCGGGGCCGCAGGCCCCTCGGCCGAGGGTGGCGGCGGGCGACGGGCGGGCGGGGCGGTGCCGCGCTCCGTCGCCGAGCCGCTGGTGCTGATGGTCGCGCCGCTGGCCCCGCACATCGCCGAGGAGCTGTGGCGCAGGCTGGGCCACACCGACTCGGTCGTCCACCGGGACTTCCCGGTCGCCGACCCGGCGTACGTGGTCGACGAGACCGTGACCTGCGTCGTCCAGATCAAGGGCAAGGTCAAGGCGCGGCTGGAGGTCTCGCCGGGCATCTCCGAGGACGAGCTGGAGAAGATCGCGCTGGCCGACGAGAAGGTCGTCGCCGCGCTGGACGGGGCCGGCATCCGCAAGGTGATCGTGCGGGCGCCCAAGCTGGTGAACATCGTCCCGGCGTGAGGTGAGCGCGGGGTCCGGGTGATCCCCTACGGGCAGGTTCGGGGTGGTGCAGGAACTCCGGACCTGCCCGTTGCGTTTACCGTTGAAGAGCGGCGCGAAGTGCGCCGGGACAAGCGAGAAGGGCCCGGAGGAGGAGCTTCGTGGAAGCGGTGTTCGCAGTGGTCGCCCTGCTCTTCGTGCTCTTCGTCGTGCTCGGCGCGTACGCCACGGTGAAGGTCGTCGGCGCGGCCAAGCGCAGTGCCGACCGCCACATCACCCAGGCCCGCCGCACGGTCGAGGACCACACCCTGAAGGCCAAGGCCCTCGGCCGGCCCGGTCCGGCCGGCGAGGTCGCCCAGCTCCGCCTCGCGCTGCGCACCTCCATGCGCGCCACCCAGGACGCGCTGGAGGCGGCCGTCGCCGAGGACGAGTCCCTCAAGGAGTCCCTCGGCCTCTTCCAGCGCCTCAGCGCGCACGGACACGAGCTGGACGGCGAACTCAGGCGCCTGGAGTCCGAACCGGACCGCGCCACGCTCGCCGAGCGGCTGCCCGAGCTGCGCGAGCGCACCGAGCGCATCACACAGTCGGCGGACTCCCTGCGCTGGGCGGCCCGCGACCGCGCCCGCCGCTTCGCGGACGACGACCTGGACACGCTGAGCGCGCAGATCGACCTGGAGGCCGGTGCCCTGCGGCACTGGACCACCACCGAGCAGCAGTCCGGGCCCGGGCCCGCGCCCTGGCCCGAGGCGCCCGCCGCCGACACCCCGACGGCCCGTCCCACCAGGCCGGGAACGCCGCGGTCGGCCACGTCGCCCGAGCCGGTGCGGCCCGCCATCACACCCCCCGGCCCGCGTCCCACCTACCCCTGGCAGAAGAAGCCCCGCCCCGAGAGCACCACTTGAGCACCGTCTGATCCGGCCACGACCGCAACCGGCCCGCCGGGCCGGGCTGCCGCGCGGGCACTACGCCAGGTAACCTCCAGCTCATGTCCCGCCATGTCGCGATCGTCACCGATTCAACGGCCTACCTGCCGGCCCGGACGATGGAGCGGCACGGCATCACGGCGGTACCGCTGACCGTGGTCCTCGGTGACCGCGCGCTCGAAGAGGGCACCGAGATCTCCACCCGCTCCCTCGCCCAGGCCCTGCAGAAGCGGCGCCCGGTCACGACCTCGCGGCCCGGCCCCGAGGTCTTCGCCGAGACCTACCGCAAGGTCGCCGAGTCGGGTGCCGCCGGCATCGTCTCCCTCCACCTCTCCGCCGAACTCTCCGGCACCTACGACGCGGCGGTCGTCGCGGCGCGCCGGGCGCCGGTGCCGGTGCGGGTGGTGGACACCGGCATGATCGCGATGGCCCTCGGGTTCTGCGCGCTGGCGGCGGCCGAGACCGCGGAGGCGGGCGGCACGGTGGACGAGGCGGTCACCGCCGCCGAGAAGCGGGCGGCGGACACCTCCGCCTACTTCTACGTCGACACCCTGGACTACCTGCGCCGTGGCGGCCGCATCGGCGCCGCGCAGGCCCTGCTGGGCTCGGCGCTCGCGGTGAAGCCGCTGCTGCAGCTGGCGGACGGCCGTATCGAGCCCCTGGAGAAGGTGCGCACCGCCTCCAAGGCGATCGCCCGCCTGGAGGAGATCGCGGCGGAACGGGCGGGCGGCGCCGAGGTCGACATCGCCGTCCACCACCTCGCCGCCCCGGACCGCGCGGCGGCCCTCGCGGACCGGCTGCGGGCCCGGGTGCCGGCCCTGGCCGACCTGCACGTCAGCGAGGTGGGGGCGGTGATCGGGGCGCACACGGGGCCCGGGTTGCTGGGGGTCGTGGTCTCGGCGCGGTGAGGGGCGGGACCGGGACGGGGCGGCCGGTCGCGTGGCCGGTGCGCCCGTGCGGGTGACGGAGTTGTCCACAACCGGCCGGTGATCCCCGGAAACCGAGCAAGATCATCGAGGGTGCGGCGGATTGCCCGATCCTCCTCGCATGGCACTTCGATCACGTTCACGCACAGCGACGGCGACCAGCGGCCCGGGCCGTGGCCCCGCGTCCGACGGGCGCGCACGTCATCGCCGGCCGCCCTCGCCCCGGGGACGGGCACGCCCGGGACACCCGCACGGACACCGGGACCGCCACGCGTCGGCGGAGGAACTCCGGCGCCGGGCGGAGGCGCTGTTCGCCGCCGGCGGCGGCGACGGCTCCCGGGGCGGCGGCGGGCCCAGGCGCGTCCCGGGCTGGGCCGTGGACCGGGCGGCGGCGGACCTTCCGCCCGCGCGGCCCCGCGGGGGCGCGGTCGCGGCGGAGGGAGCGGCGGACGGTCCCGCGGGTCCGGTGCGTCCGGCGAGGGGGCAGGGCCGGCTCCGGGAGCGGTTCGGGCTCGCGCTGCGGGAGCGGTTGCCGCTGTGGGTCCAGACGCGGTGCGGGCTGGAACGGCGGAGCGTGGTCGCGCTGTCGGTGCTGCTCGTGGTCGCCGTGGGGTTCGCCGTGCAGCACTTCTGGTCCGGGCGGACCCAGCCGGTGCGGCCGCCGGAGGTGGTGCGGGCGGCCGCGCCCCACGGGGAGCGGGGGAAGGACGAAGCCGTCCGGGAGGGGAGCGGCGGACCGGGCGCGTCGGCCGGGACGGTGGAGGCCGGCGGCTCGGCCGGGCCCGAGATCGTGGTCGACGTCAGCGGCAGGGTGCGCGACCCCGGGATCCACCGTCTGCCGGCCGGTTCACGGGTCGAGGACGCGCTGCGGGCGGCGGGCGGGGTGCGGCCCGGAACGAAGACCGACGGCCTCAACCGCGCCCGGTTCCTGGTGGACGGGGAGCAGGTGGTCGTCGGAGGTCCGGCACCGGCCGCGGGGCCGGGAGCGGGCACCGGGGCTTCCGGCCCCGCGGCCGGTGCGTCGACGGGCACCGGGCCCGCGGCACCGGTGTCCCTCAACACCGCCACGCCGGACCAGCTCGACGCCCTGCCCGGAGTCGGCCCCGTGCTGGCCCGGCACATCATCGACTACCGCACCCGGCACGGCGGTTTCCGCTCGGTGGACGAACTGCGCGAGGTCAACGGCATCGGCGACCGCCGCTTCGCGGACCTGCGCGACCTGGTGCGGCCGTGACGGACGGCACGGACCCGGTACCGCCGACGGCCTCCCCGCCGGTGGACCCCGCCGCCCGGCAGCCCGTCCACGCCGCGTCCGGAAAGCGGCTCGGAGCCGCGCACCCGCGCCAGGAGGCCCCGACGGACCTCCGGCTCGTGCCGCCCGCGCTGGCGGCCTGGGCCACGGCGGCGGTGATGCTGCACGCCCCGCCCGGCGGGGTGGCGGGCACGGTGGCCGTCTCCCTGGTGGCGACCGGTGTCCTCCTCGCGGCGGGGCGCGGACGGCGCCGCCGGACGGGGCGGCGACGGGCCACCGCCCGCTCCTGGTCCCTGACGTCCGGGGCCGCCGTGCTGCTCTGCGTCGCCGCTGCCGCCGGCTCCGCGGGCCTGCACGGCGCGGACCTGCGGCGCGGCCCCGTGCCGGCGCTGGCCCGGGAGTACGCCCGGGTGACCGCCGAACTCGAGATCACCGCCGATCCCCGGCTCACCCGGCCCCGGGCCGGCGGCCCCCGCACGGCACCGACGGCCGTGCTGATCGAGGCCGACGTGCGGCGCGTGGAGCGGCCCGACGCGGTGGCGGTGGTGACCCGGACGCCGGTGCTGGTGATCGTCGACGCGCGCCCGGCCCCGCGAACTCCCCCGGGCGGACACGGCACGGAGCGCTCCCCGTGGCTCGGGCTCCTGCCCTCCACCCGGCTGCGGGCCGAGGCGCGGCTCGCCCCCGCGGCGGCGGGCGGCGACCGGTTCGCGGCCGTACTGCGCGTGAAGGGCCGGGACGGACCGGAGGTCGTGGGGCGGCCGTCGGGACCGCAGCGGCTGGCGGGACGCCTGCGGACCGGACTGCGGGAGGCGACCGACGGACTGTCCGCGGACGCGCGGGCGCTGCTGCCGGGGCTGGTCGTGGGCGACACCTCCCGGGTCACACCGGAGCTGGACGAGGCGTTCCGGGAGACCGACCTCACGCACACGCTCGCCGTCTCCGGCGCCAACTTCACCATCCTCCTCGCCCTGCTCCTCGGCCCGCCCGGCCTGGCACAGCGCGCGGAGCGGCGCGGTCTCGCGCCCCGGCTCGGCATCTCCCTGCGGGCGACGGCGCTGCTGGGCGGGGCGCTGTCCCTCGGCTTCGTCGTCGTGTGCCGGCCGGACCCCAGCGTGCTGCGGGCCGCCGCCTGCGGGTCGATCGCGCTGCTCGCGCTCGCCACCGGCCGCCGCAGATCACTGATCCCGGCCCTGGCGGCGGCCGTCCTGCTCCTGGTGCTCCACGACCCCTGGCTGGCCCGCAGTTACGGCTTCCTGCTCTCCGTGCTGGCCACCGGCGCCCTGCTCACGCTCGCGCCGCGCTGGAGCGCGGGACTGCGACGGCGCGGGGTGCCGCCCCGGCTCGCGGAGGCGCTGGCCGCCGCGGGCGCCGCCCAGGCGCTGTGCGCGCCGGTGGTCTCCGTGCTCGCGGCGCGGGTGAGTCTGGTGGCGGTGCCGTGCAATCTGCTCGCGGAGTTCGCGCTCGCCCCGGCCACGGTGCTGGGCTTCCTGGCGCTGGCCACGGCACCGTTCGCGATGCCGGCCGCGAAGGCGCTGGCCTGGTGCGCGGGTTGGCCGGTGGAGTGGATCGCCCGGGTCGCCCGGGCCGGGGCTGCGCTGCCCGGCGCCGGAGTGGACTGGCCCGGCGGCTGGGCCGGGGCGGCGGCGCTCGGCGGGGTCATCCTGGCCGCGCTGTTCGTCGGACGGCGGCTGCTGCGACACCCCTGGTGGTGCGGTGCCTGTGCGCTGCTGCTGGTCGTGGCCGTGGTGCAGCCGCCGCCGCTGACCCGCGTCATCACGGGCTGGCCCCCGCCGGGCTGGCGGATGGTGATGTGCGACGTGGGCCAGGGCGACGCGATGGTGCTGGCGGCGGGCGGGGGCACCGGCGTGGTCGTGGACGCCGGGCCCGACCCGGCCCTCGTGGACCGCTGCCTGCACTCCCTGGGCGTCACCGCGGTCCCCCTCGTCGTCCTGACCCACTTCCACGCCGACCACGTGGCGGGCCTGCCCGGCGTGCTGCGCGGACGCTCGGTGGGCGCGATCGAGACGACGGGCCTCGAGGAACCCGCCGACCAGGCCGCGTTCGTGCGGAGGCTCGCGGCGGCCGGGCGCGTTCCGGTGACGCGTGCCGTCGCCGGGGAGCGGCGGCGCACGGGGGAGCTGTCCTGGGAGGTGGTGTGGCCGCCGCCGACGGCGCCACCGACCGTGCCGGGTACGCGCCCGTCCCCGTCGCCGCCTGCTCCGGAAGGCCCCAACGACGCCAGCGTGGCCATGCTCGTTCGGACCGGAGGCCTGCGCCTGCTGCTGCTCGGGGACCTGGAACCCCCGGCCCAGCGGGCCCTGGCGAGGTCACCGGCGGGGGAGGCGCTGGCGGACGTGGACGTGCTGAAGGTCGCCCACCACGGCTCGGCCTACCAGGACCCGGACCTGATGCGCCGGACGGCCCCGCGGCTGGCGCTCGTCAGCGCGGGGGAGGACAACCCGTACGGACACCCCGCCCCGAGCACGCTCGCCGCGCTGCGGGCCCGGGGCGCGACGGTGCTGCGGACGGACCGGGACGGGGCCCTGGCGGTGGTCGGCGGGGAGGAGGGGGACGGCGAGCTGTCGGTGGCGCGGCACTGACGTCCCCGCCCGCGCTTCCTCGCCCACCTGGGCGGGGCGGGCCGTCACGGATCGGCCCGGGGGCGCGGAGCGGTCGGCCCGGCCTCCTTGACCGCGATGATCACGTGGAGTCCGCGCGGTCCCGGGGCGTCGTGCGTGACGCGCAGACCGGCGGCCCGGCACTGTGCGGCGACCCAGGCGGAGCCGAGGCGCAGTTTCGGGTAGCTGCCGGTGCGCAGCTGCCAGGTGTCACCGGTACGGGTGTGGACGAGGTCGTGGACCGTGACCGTCTCCTCGCCGTATTCCAGGAAGCAGGTCATGATCCGGTCCCGGGTGGCGCGTACGGGCAGGAACCGGGCCTCTCCGGTGAGCGGTGCGGTCAGGTCGCGGTGGGCGAGGACGAGCCGGCCACCCTCGGCGAGGCCGACGGCGGCGTCCCCGATCAGCTCGGTCACGTCCTGGGCACGGGGCAGGTGGGTAAGCGTGTCGCCCATGCACACCACCGCGCCCAGGCTGCCGGGGTGGGTGTGCTCGGGCAGCACTCCGCGGATGTCGGCGTGCAGCGGACGGACGGCGTCCGGTGCGTGGCGCGACAGCTCGTCCAGGAGGGCCCTGCTGGCGTCGACCGCCAGGACCGGGGAGAAGCCCAGTTCGGCCAGAGCCAGGCTCTGCGGTCCCGGACCGCAGCCGAGATCGACGGCGCGGGTCCCGGCGGGGCCCGGCCGTATCCCCCATCCGTCCAGTGAACGGGCCTGTTCGGAGGCGAGAGCGGCGAGGTCGCCTCCCAGCATCCAGGTGTAGTGCTCGGCGAGCAGCCGGTCGTAGTGGTCGGAGGCGGTGGTCATGGGTGTGGGTCCCTTTCCGTCCGGTCGTTCCGGCGGAGGAGCGAGACGCTCAGCCGGCCGACGCGCTCGTGCCGGTCGACGGCAGGCCGGCCGCGGTGTCGAGTCGTCGCAGGAAGTCCGCCAGCGCCGCGTCGAACGCGTCGGCGCGTTCCAGGTTGGGCAGGTGGGCCGCCCCGTCGATGACGACGAGGGCGGAGTCGGGGAGGAGGCCGTGCATCGACTCGGCATCGCCGACGGGCGTGTACTCGTCCTCGGCGCCGACGACGACCAGCGCGGGCACCGTGACCCGGGTCAGCAGCGGACGGTAGTCGGGCCGTTCGGCGCGGCCGCGCAGGGCCGCCGCGGCGCCCCGCGGGTCGGTGCGCGTCATCATGCGGTGGACGTGCGCCGCGACGGCCGGGGGCGCGTGGGGCGCGACCATCTTGTACAGCACCTCGTCGGCGTAGCCCCGCATGCCCTCGCGCAGCAGCCGGTCCGCCATGTCGTTGCGGGCCCTGCGTCCTTCCGGGGACTCGGGTGCGGCGAAGGTGTCGGCGAGCAGCAGACCGCGGATGCGCTCGGGGAACCGGGCGTAGCACTCCATGGCGATCTGCCCGCCCATCGACAGCCCGCCGAGGACGCACTGGGCCACGTCCAGGGCGTCGAGCAGCTCCTCGATGTCGTCCGCGAACACGGACAGCGCCGTGACGCCCGGGGTGACGGGCGACGCGCCGTAACCGCGCAGGTCGGGGGCTATCACCCGGCGCCGGGGCGAGAAGGCGGCGATCTGCGGCGCCCACATGGTGTGGTCGAAGGGGTGGCCGTGGACGAGGACGAGGGGCAGCGCGGAGGCGTCGGCGTCGCCCTCGTCCCGGTGCGCGAGACGGGGTGTCATGCGACCGACCCTAGGAGCGCGCCGCTCCTCAGTGCAATCAAAACATTGCTCTCGGTGCAATGTGGGGCGACGGGGAGGCATCAGGACGGGAGGCCGTCGGTCCCGTGCGGTGTGCCGTGCGCGAGGGACGCGAGTGTCCGCAGGGCCTGTCCGAGCGCCTCGGACGGTGCCGATGCCAGCCCGAGCCTGACGCAGTCGGCGGCACCGGACGCGGCGGCGCCCGGCGACCGGTCCGGCGCCGGCCCCGCGGACGGCACCGCGAAGGACGGTCCGGGGGTCACCGCGATGCCGAGGGCGGCCGCGGCGGCGGTGAAGGTGTCCGCCCGCCACGGCGCGGGCAGGTGCCACCAGGCGTAGTACGACCGCGGGTCGGTGCGGACGGCGAAGTCCCGCAGGTGCTCGGTGACCAGCCGCTGGCGCCGTGCGGCGTCGGCGCGCTTGGCCGTCACCAACGCGGCGACGGTTCCGTCCGCCATCCACCGCAGGGCCGCTTCGAGCGCGAAGCGGCCCGCCGTCCACCCGCCCGAGCGCAGTGCGCCGCCCGCCTGTTCGGCCCGTCCCGGGGGCACGACGAGGAAGCCGACGGTGAGGCCCGGCGCGACCCGTTTGGACAGCCCGTCGACCACGTACGTGAGTTCGGGGGCGAAGGCCGCGAAGGGTTCGGTGCCGTCCGCGAGGAAGGACCAGATGCGGTCCTCGACGACCGGCAGCCCCCACTGACGCAGTTCCGCGGCCAGTCGTCGGCGGCGGGTCTCCGGCATGGTCGCCGACGTCGGGTTGTGCAGGGTCGGCTGCAGGTACAGCGCGGAGAGCGGCGCCGCGCGGTGGGCCGCGGCGACGGAGTCGGGACGGATGCCGTCGGCGTCACCGGCGAGGGGGACCAAGGTCACGCCGAGCCGGGCCGCCATCTCCTTGACCAGGGGATAGGTCAAGGCGTCGATCCCCACCCGGCCGCCCGGCCGGACCAGTGTGGCCAGCGCGCCGGCGATCGCCTGGCGGGCGTTTCCGCTGAAGAGGACCTGGTCGGCGGCGGGCCGCCACCCGGCCGTCGCCAGCAGCCCGGCAGCCGCCTCGCGAGCGGCCGGCGTGCCCGTGGCCGGGGCGGTGCGGGTCGCCTCGGCCAGCACGTCCGGGCGCAGCAGGGGCGCCAGGGCGGGCGTGAGGAGGCCGGCCTGGCCCGGCGCCGTCGGGTAGTTGAGCTCCAGGTTGACCGGTGCGGTGGTGGCGGGCTCGGCGAGCGCCCGGCCGGACGGCACCGGCGCGGCGCGCACGAACGTGCCGCGGCCGACCTCGCCGACCACGAGCCCGCGCCGGACGAGTTCGGCGTAGACGCGGCCGGCCGTCGACGCGGCGATCCCGTGACGGCGGGCGAAGGACCGCTGCGGGGGCAGCCGGTGCCCGGGCCTGAGCCGGCCACCGAGGATGTCGGCGGCGATCCGGTCGGCGATCCGCTGGTAGTCGTGCACGAGCTGGTTCCTCCGCCACTCGGGGACCGGAGCGTACCCCGCAGCCGCAGCCGCCGTAGCCGGGGCCGCCCGAAGAGGGGATCCCCGGCGGGGAGTTGCGGCTCGCGGCAGACTGGGGGCATGGATGCACCGAGGATCGATGCCTACTTGCGCCGCCTGGGCGCCGAACGCCCCGTCTCGCCCACGACGGAGGTGCTGCGCGAGCTGCACCTGCGGCATCTGCGGACCGTGCCGTTCGAGAACCTCTCCGTCCACCTCGGCGAGGAGATCGTGCTGGACGAGAAGCGGCTGCTGGACAAGGTGGTGGGAGCGCGGCGGGGCGGGTTCTGCTACGAACTCAACGGCGCCTTCGGGGCGTTGCTCGCCGCGCTCGGTTTCGAGGTCACGCTGCTCGCGGCGCGGGTGTACGGGGACGAGGGCCGGCTCGGCATCCCGTACGACCACCTCGCGCTGCGGGTGCGGACGGTGGACCGGGGCGACTGGCTGGCCGACGTCGGCTTCGGGGCGCACTGCCACCTGCCGCTGGCGTTCGGGGAGTGCGGGGAGCAGGAGGATCCCGGGGGCACGTTCCGGATCGCCGCGGCGGGGGCCGACGCGGCCGGGGCGCGCGGCGGGCACGAGGCGGCGGAGGCCGCGGACCTGGACGTGATCCACGACGGACGGCCGGTGTACCGCCTGGAGGCGCGGCCGCGGGTGCTCGGCGACTTCACGACCGGGGCGTGGTGGCACAGCACGTCACCGGCCTCGCACTTCTCGCGGTCGCTCGTGTGCTCGCGGATCACCGAGGACGGGGGGAGGATCACGCTCAGCGGCGGGCGGTTCAAGGTCACCGCGCCGGACGGGACGCGCGAGGAGCGGGAGCTGGGGCCGGACGAGGAGGTGCTCGCGGTGTACCGGGACCGGTTCGGGATCGGGCTGGACGCGGTGCCGGCCGTGCGGGGCGCCGGAGGCGGGGCCTGAACCCCGGACCCCGGACCCGGTGCCGGACAATGGCGCACGTGAGCGATGTGCGACATGTGCTGGTGCTGCCCGACCGCGAGACCGCCGAGGAGGTGGCCGAGGCCCTCGGGGAACGGTTCGGCGTGGAGGAGGAGCCGCGGTTGGTGCGGGACGCGCTGGCCGGCGAGGACGACGCGGAGGACGCGCAGTGGCTCGTCGTCCTGCGGGACGAGGCGGAGCGGCTGGACCCCCGGGAGCTGGACGAGTTCGCGGCGGAGTGGGAGGGCTGGCGGGAGGAGCCGTAGCGGCGCCGGAGCCGTCCGGGGGCGTTGTCGGCGGCGCGTGGGATGCTTGTCGCGATGGCCAGGAAGACCGCTTCTGACGACCCCCTCGCCCCCGTGACGCTCGCCGTGGGCCAGGAGGACCTGCTGCTCGACCGCGCCGTGCGGGAGGTGGTGGCCGCCGCGAAGGCCGCCGACGCCGACACGGACGTCCGTGACCTGACCCCGGACCAGCTCCAGCCCGGCACCCTCGCCGAGCTGACGAGCCCGTCGCTCTTCGCGGAGCGCAAGGTCGTGGTCGTGCGCAACGCGCAGGACCTGTCGGCCGACACGGTCAAGGACGTGAAGGCGTATCTCGGGGCGCCCGCCGAGGAGATCACGCTGGTGCTGCTGCACGCGGGCGGCGCCAAGGGCAAGGGGCTGCTCGACGCGGCGCGCAAGGCGGGGGCACGGGAGGTGGCGTGCCCGAAGATGACGAAGCCGGCGGACCGGCTGGCCTTCGTGCGGGGCGAGTTCCGCACCGCCGGCAGGTCGGCCACGCCGGAGGCGTGCCAGGCGCTGGTCGACGCCATCGGCAGCGACCTGCGGGAGCTGGCCTCGGCGGTGTCCCAGCTGGTCGCGGACGTCGAGGGGACGATCGACGAGGTGGTCGTCGGGCGGTACTACACCGGGCGGGCCGAGGCGTCGAGCTTCACGGTCGCCGACCGGGCGGTCGAGGGACGCGCGGCGGAGGCGCTGGAGGCCCTGCGCTGGTCCCTGGCGACCGGGGTGGCGCCGGTGCTGATCACCAGCGCGCTGGCCCAGGGCGTGCGGGCCATCGGGAAGCTGCAGTCGGCGCGCGGCGGCCGGCCGGCCGACCTGGCCCGCGAGCTGGGCATGCCGCCGTGGAAGATCGACCGGGTGCGGCAGCAGATGCGCGGCTGGACCCCGGACGGCGTGGCCGTGGCGCTGCGGGCGGTCGCCGAGGCCGACGCGGGGGTCAAGGGCGGCGGGGACGACCCCGAGTACGCGCTGGAGAAGGCGGTCGTCACCATCGCGCGCGCGGCGCGGTCGAGGGGGCGGGCGTAGCACCCGGCGCGTGGCCCGTGATCGAGTCGACCTCCGCTCCCCGGAGAGGAGAATCGGAGGTGTCAGCCGCAGGTCGCCCAGGTGAGGAGAGGTGGCGAGTGACATGGCTGAACACCCGAACGCGCAGCTCGTCCGCAAGGGCTACGAGGCCTTCACGAACGGGGACATGGACACCCTGCGCGGACTGATGGCGGCGGACGCCACGCATCACGTGCCCGGGACCGGGACCCTCTCGGGCGACTACAAGGGGCAGGACGCGGTCATCGACCTGTACCGGCGGCTCGGCGAGGAGACCGACGGGACGTTCGGTGCCGAATTGCGCCAGGTCCTCGTCGACGGCCGGGGCCACGCGGTGTCCCTGCACCACATCACGGGGGACCGGCGGGGCAGGCACCTGGACCTGGACGGAGGCATCGTCTTCCGGATCGTCGGGGACAAGATCACCGACCTCGACGAATGCGTCGCGGACCTCGACGCGATGAACGACTTCTGGTCGTAGCGCCGGGGGCCGGAGACGCGAGGACCCCGCCTCCACCCCGGGGAAGGGGGGAGGCGGGGTCCTCGGGTGAAGCGTGTGAGCCCGTACCCGCGTGGCGAACGCAGGCCGCGTACGAGCTCGGGGTGCCGGTCGGGGGCGGATGAGAGAGGGCCCGCCCGGGTCCTTCCGGCGATCAGATCAGATCGGGAGGTGATCAGCCCTTGAGGGACGCGACCTTCTGAGCCAGCGCCGACTTCTTGTTGGCGGCCTGGTTCTTGTGGATGACGCCCTTGGAGACGGCCTTGTCGAGCTGGCGCGCGGCGGCGCGCTGGTACTCGGTGGCCTTCTCGGCGTCGCCCGCGGCAACGGCCTCGCGAGCCTTGCGGATCGCGGTCTTCAGAGAGGACTTGACGGCCTTGTTGCGCAGCCGGGCCTTCTCGTTGGTCTTGTTCCGCTTGATCTGGGACTTGATGTTCGCCACGAATGAGCCTCTACAGGTTCTGGCACGGAGGCCGCGCGAGGTCGCACGGTTCCCGCACCGGGTGATTTCTTGGGCGTGCCTCGCGCTGAGAGGGCATGAGACACAGCCCCCCACACTACCAGCGGGCCGTTCGGCGGCCCAAACCCGTGCCCGGTCCCCACCCGTGGGACCATGGAAGCTACGTATCGATCCGACCCGAGACCGCAGACGCACAAGCACACGTATGCGGACGCCTCAAGAATCAGGACCCTGCGTGCCCGCGATCCCTAGCCATGTGCCCGAGCCGAGCCGTACCGACCCGGCTCTGATCCGCAACTTCTGCATCATCGCGCACATCGACCACGGCAAGTCCACGCTCGCCGACCGGATGCTCCAGCTGACCGGTGTGGTCGAGCAGCGGCAGATGCGCGCTCAGTACCTCGACCGCATGGACATCGAGCGCGAGCGCGGCATCACGATCAAGTCCCAGGCGGTGCGTCTGCCGTGGGCCCCGACCCACGACCAGGGCAACACGCACATCCTCAACATGATCGACACCCCCGGGCACGTCGACTTCACCTACGAGGTCTCGCGGTCGCTCGCCGCCTGCGAGGGCACGATCCTGCTGGTGGACGCCGCCCAGGGCATCGAGGCGCAGACCCTCGCCAACCTGTACCTGGCGATGGAGAACGACCTCACGATCATCCCGGTGCTGAACAAGATCGACCTGCCGGCCGCACAGCCGGAGAAGTTCGCCGAGGAGCTGGCGAACCTGGTCGGCTGCGACCCCGACGACGTGCTCAAGGTGTCCGCGAAGACCGGTCTGGGCGTCGAGGCGCTGCTGGACAAGGTGGTCGCCGAGATCCCGGCCCCGGTCGGCGTCAAGGACGCCCCGGCCCGCGCGATGATCTTCGACTCGGTGTACGACTCCTACCGCGGTGTCGTGACGTACGTCCGTGTCATCGACGGCCAGCTCAACAAGCGCGAGCGGATCCGGATGATGTCCACCGGCGCGACCCACGAGCTGCTGGAGATCGGCACCAACTCGCCGGAGATGCTGCCCGCCGACGGCCTCGGCGTCGGCGAGGTGGGCTACCTGATCACCGGTGTGAAGGACGTCCGCCAGTCCAAGGTCGGCGACACCGTCACCAGTCAGCACAAGGGCGCCGAGGAGGCGCTGGGCGGCTACAAGGACCCCAAGCCCATGGTGTTCTCGGGCCTGTACCCGCTGGACGGCTCCGACTACCCCGAGCTGCGCGAGGCGCTGGACAAGCTCCAGCTCAACGACGCCGCCCTGGTCTACGAGCCGGAGACCTCCGCCGCCCTCGGCTTCGGCTTCCGCGTCGGCTTCCTCGGCCTGCTCCACCTCGACGTGATCCGCGAGCGGCTGGAGCGCGAGTTCGGGCTCGACCTGATCGCCACCGCGCCGAACGTGGTCTACCGCGTGGTCATGGAGGACGGCAGCGAGCACACCGTCACCAACCCGAGCGAGTTCCCCGAGGGGAAGATCGGCGAGGTCTACGAGCCGGTCGTGCGCGCCACCATCCTGGCGCCCAGCGAGTTCATCGGCTCGATCATGGAGCTGTGCCAGACCCGGCGCGGCGTCCTGCTCGGCATGGACTACCTCTCCGAGGACCGGGTGGAGATCCGCTACACCCTGCCGCTCGCGGAGATCGTCTTCGACTTCTTCGACCAGCTGAAGTCCAAGACCCGCGGGTACGCCTCCCTCGACTACGAGCCCACCGGCGAGCAGACCTCCAGCCTGGTCAAGGTGGACATCCTGCTGCACGGCGACAAGGTGGACGCGTTCTCCGCGATCACCCACAGGGACCAGGCGTACGCGTACGGCGTGCGGCTCGTCGCCAAGCTCAAGGAGCTGATCCCGCGGCAGGCCTTCGAGGTGCCGGTCCAGGCCGCCATCGGTTCGCGGGTGATCGCCCGCGAGACCATCCGCGCCATCCGCAAGGACGTCCTCGCCAAGTGCTACGGCGGCGACATCTCCCGCAAGCGCAAGCTGCTGGAGAAGCAGAAGGAGGGCAAGAAGCGGATGAAGATGGTGGGGTCCGTGGAGGTGCCGCAGGAGGCCTTCATCGCCGTCCTCTCCAGCGACGACAGCGCGGGATCGAGCAAGGGCAAGAAGTAGCCGGAAGGTGACCGGCGGTCATCGGGGTTACTCCGGGTTACTCCGCGAACCGGGCGGAAAAGGGGCCCGTCGTGCGACAGCACGGCGGGCTCCCGTGCGTCCAGCGGGTAGCTCTCCGTGTGAAATGGCAGGCCGCACCCCCTTACGCGGTGGCCGGTCGCGCCTTACTCTGTCCGTGCTCGATAGTTACTCGCGAGTTAAACAACGGCTCGCGAGTGTAACCAGCCCCACTGAGCCAGCCGCACCGTCGCGGGCCCCGGAGGATGTCGTGAGCGACACACAGACACTGATCGAGAACCGTCCGCCGAGCGTGGCGACTCTCTTCCTGGAGCGTGTGGCGGCCACGCCGGACGCCGAGGCCTACCGCTATCCGGTCCCCTCCGCCTCCGGGGAGGGCCCGGACGACTGGAAGTCGCTCACCTGGGCGCAGGCCGCCGAGCGCGTCCACGCGATCGCGGCCGGCCTGATCGAGCTGGGCGTGCGGCCGGAGGAGCGGGTGGCGCTGGCCTCCGCGACCCGCGTCGAGTGGATCCTCGCCGACCTCGGCATCCTGTGCGCGGGCGCCGCCACCACCACGATCTACCCGCAGACCAACGCCGACGAGTCCGCCTACATCCTGTCGGACTCGCAGAGCAGGGTGCTCATCGCGGAGGACGCCGAGCAGGCGGCCAAGGCCGTCGAGAAGCGCGCCGAGCTGCCGGAGCTCACCCACGTCGTGGTCGTCGACGCGGCCGGCGTCGAGACCGACGACTTCGTGATCAGCCTCGCCGACCTGGAGAGCCGCGGCGCGGCCCGGCTGCAGGAGGAGCCGGAGCTGATCAAGGAGCGGGTCGCCGCGCTCACCAAGGACCAGCTCGCCACCCTCATCTACACCTCCGGCACCACCGGCCGTCCCAAGGGCGTCCGCCTCCCGCACGACAACTGGTCGTACATGGCGAAGGCGATCGCCGCGACCGGGCTGGTCAGCGGCGACGACGTGCAGTACCTGTGGCTGCCGCTCGCGCACGTCTTCGGCAAGGTGCTCACCTCCGGCCAGATCGAGGTGGGTCACGTCACCGCCGTCGACGGCCGGGTCGACAAGATCATCGAGAACCTGCCGGTCGTCCAGCCGACGTACATGGCGGCCGTGCCGCGCATCTTCGAGAAGGTCTACAACGGGGTCGCGGCCAAGGCGAAGGCCGGCGGCGGCGCCAAGTACAAGATCTTCCAGTGGGCGGCCGGCGTCGCCCGCGAGTACGCCAAGGTCACCCAGGACAACTTCCGCCGCACCGGCACCGCGAGCGCCCCCTTCGGCCTGAGGGCCAAGCACGGCATCGCCGACAAGCTCGTCTACGCCAAGATCCGTGAGGCCTTCGGCGGCAACCTGCGCGCCTGCGTCTCCGGCTCCGCGGCCCTCGCCCCCGAGATCGGCTACTTCTTCTCCGGCGCCGGCATCCACATCCTCGAGGGCTACGGCCTCACCGAGTCCTCCGCGGCCTCCTTCGTCAACCCCGGCGAGGCGTACCGCACCGGCACGGTCGGCAAGCCGCTGCCCGGCACCGAGGTGCGCATCGCCGACGACGGCGAGATCCTGCTGCGCGGCCCCGGCATCATGGAGGGCTACCACAACCTGCCCGAGAAGACCGCCGAGGTGCTGGAGGCCGACGGCTGGTTCCACACCGGCGACATCGGCGAGCTCTCGCCCGACGGCTACCTGCGCATCACCGACCGCAAGAAGGACCTGATCAAGACCTCCGGCGGCAAGTACATCGCGCCCGCCGAGGTCGAGGGCCAGTTCAAGGCCGTCTGCCCGTACGTGTCGAACATCCTGGTGCACGGCGCCGACCGCAACTACTGCACCGCCCTCATCGCCCTCGACGAGGCCGCGATCACGGCCTGGGCGGCCGAGAACGGCCTGGGCGGCAAGCCGTACGCGGACATCGTCGCCGCGCCCGCCACGGTCGAGATGGTCGACGGCTACGTCAAGCAGCTCAACGAGGGACTGCAGCGCTGGCAGACCATCAAGAAGTTCCGCCTGCTGCCGCGCGACCTCGACGTCGAGCACGGCGAGATCACCCCGAGCCTGAAGCTGAAGCGGCCGGTGGTGGAGCGCGAGTACAAGCACCTCATCGACGAGATGTACGAGGGCGCGCGCGAGGCCTGACCGTCACTGTGCGACGAGCGGGCGGGGGCGGGGCCCCGGGCCGGACCGGCCCGGGGCCCCGCCCCCGTCTTTCGTCCTCCGGTTCGCCCGCTGTCCGGAACGGGCCGGGTTTCTGTCCGTTCCTGACCGCACGCGAAGCGCTGTCCTCACCCCTGACGGCCCACTTCGGTAACTCGGCGCTTATGGGCGGCCTCCGTCTGTCACCCTGTCGGCAGCTATCGAGGAGTACTCGTACGAACCGGCCGGGGAGCTGCCCATGGGGGCCATTCCGACGCAACGGGAGACCGCCTCGCGTGCCTCCGAGGCGCGGGAGTGCCCGCGGGTGGACACGACCCTGCCCGGGGGCCCGCTCGCGCCGGGTTCCGCGCGGGCCCTGCTGCGCAAGGCGCTCACCGAGTGGGCGGGACTCGCACTGCCCGGCGCCGAGCACCTCACCGGCCGCGTCGGTGACGACGCCACGCTGATCGCCAGCGAACTCGTCACCAACGCCGTCGTGCACGCCGGGACGGACGTGCACCTGACGTGCCGGCTGGAGGAGGAGACCGGTGCGCTCGTCGTCGAGGTCTCCGACCGGCACCCCACCCGCGCCCCGCGCGGCACCGAGCCGGAGGCGTCGCCGCACGACGCCGCGGAGTACGGGCGCGGCCTGCCGCTCGTCGCCGCGCTCTCCGAGGCCTGGGGGATCACGTACCGCCCGGGCACCAAGACGGTGTGGGCGCGGCTGCCCGCCGGGGGGTGCGCGGCGGACGACCGGACCGAGGCGTACGCCGGGGAGCAGGCGCCGGCGCGGGAGCCGGGGGTGGCGGAGATCCTCGCGTCCGAGCCGCCCCGCGCGGAGCAGGGCGCGCACGGCCCGCTCGACCCGTCGGGTGCCACGAGCCCGCCCGGTCCCGTGGTCCCGCCGGACCCGGTCGGCCCCTCGGGCCCGCCCGCCCCGTGGGACCCCCTGTTCGCCCAGGGCGTGCGGGACTCGCCCGGCCGCCGGGAGGGCGCCGGCGGCCGTGACGCCCGTCGGGGCGGCTCGTACGGGGACGACTGGCTCGCACGGCGTCACGGGCGCGACGGGGCCTGGCTGGGGCGCGGGGCCCTGTCCTTCCTCGCCGAGGCCTCCGACCTGCTCGCCGGCCAGCTGGACGAGGACCTGGTCGCCGCGCTCACCGGGCAGCTGATCGTCCCGCGGCTGGCGGACTGGTGCGCGGTGTGGCTGGAGGACGAGACCACCGGCCACGGCGGCTGGGGCGGCGACGGGACACGGGACGACGGTGCCCGGCCGGCCCGGGTCTGGCACGCCAGCGAGAGCCGGGTCGAGGGCCTGCGCCGGGCCCTGGACCGCACTCCGCCGCAGCCCCGCGACCCGTTACGCCCGGGCCCGGTCCCCTACCCCTGGCCGGAGGACGACGCCGAGCCCGAGCCCGAGCCCGAGACCGAGGACGCCGCCGACCGCGCGGACCGCGCCCCCGGTACGGCCCTCGCCTACCGCCTCGTCGCCGGTGGCCGGCCGCTGGGCACCCTGGTCATCGGGCGGGCCGGGATCGACCGGTTCCCCGACGAGATCACCGGGCTGGTGGAGGACCTCGGCCGACGCGTCGCCCTCGCCATCGGCGCCGCCCGGCAGTACGCCCGCCAGGCCACCATCAGCGCGGTGCTCCAGCGCGGACTGCTGCCCGGCGCCGTCGCCGAGATCCCGGGCGCGCGCAGCGCCCTCGTCTACGAGCCCTGCGACAAGGGCGGACCCAGCGGCGACTTCTACGACCTCTTCCCGGCCGGCCGCGGCCGCTGGTGCTTCGCCGTCGGCGACGTCCAGGGCAAGGGTCCGGAGGCCGCCGTCGTCATCGGGCTGGCCCGGCCCTGGCTGCGGCTGCTCGCCCGCGAGGGCTACCGCGTCGCCGACGTCCTCGACCGGCTCAACCAGCTCCTCCTCGACGACGCCACCGAGGCCGCCGACGCCGCCGCCCGCGCCCTCGTCGCCGCCGGCGCCCGGCCCACCGCCCCCGGTGACGGCCCGCAGACCCGCTTCCTCTCCCTCCTCTACGGCGAGCTCGTCCCCTTCGACGGCGGCGTCCGCTGCACCCTCGCCTCCGCCGGGCACCCCCTGCCGCTGCTGCTCGCCCCCGACGGCACGGTCCGCACCGTCGCCCAGCCGCAGACCCTGCTCGGGGTCGTCGAGGACGCCGCCTACACCGGCGAGACCTTCGAGCTGCGCTCCGGCGACACCCTGCTCTGCGTCACCGACGGCGTCACCGAGCGGCGCTCCGGCTCCCGTCAGTTCGACGACGGCGACGGACTGGCGACGGCCCTGGCGGGCTGCGCGGGGCTGGACGCCGAGCTGATAGCGGAACGCATCCAGCGCCTGGTCCACGAGTTCGGCGCGCGCCCGCCGGCGGACGACCTCGCGCTGCTGGTGCTCCAGGCGGAGTGAGACGCAGGCCACGGAACGGGTGCGGGACAATGGAGCACATGCCTTCCGCACTCCCCGACGGCGAGCCCGTCCCCGCCGACGGCGCGCTGCCCGCGTCCGCGCTCGCCGGGGCCGCCGACCGCCCCCTCGGGTTCTACCTGCACGTCCCGTACTGCGCGACCCGCTGCGGCTACTGCGACTTCAACACCTACACCGCCACCGAGCTGCGCGGCACCGGCGGAGTGCTGGCCTCCCGCGACAACTACGCCGAGACCCTGACCGACGAGATCCGCCTGGCCCGCAAGGTGCTGGGGGACGACCCGCGCGAGGTCCGCACGGTGTTCGTCGGCGGCGGCACCCCCACCCTGCTGGCCGCCGACGACCTGGTGCGGATGCTGGGCGCGATCCGCGACGAGTTCGGGCTGGCGGCGGACGCCGAGATCACCACGGAGGCGAACCCGGAGTCGGTCGACCCGGCCTACCTGGCGACCCTGCGGGCCGGCGGCTTCAACCGGATCTCCTTCGGCATGCAGAGCGCCCGGCGGCACGTGCTGCGGGTCCTCGACCGCACCCACACCCCCGGCCGCCCCGAGGCGTGCGTCGCCGAGGCCCGCGCGGCGGGCTTCGAGCACGTCAACCTCGACCTGATCTACGGCACCCCCGGCGAGTCCGACGACGACTGGCGGGCGTCCCTGGACGCGGCGATCGGCGCCGGGCCCGACCACGTCTCGGCGTACGCGCTGATCGTCGAGGAGGGCACGCAGCTCGCCCGCCGCATCCGGCGCGGCGAGGTGCCGACGACCGACGACGACGTCCACGCCGACCGCTACCTCATCGCCGAGGAGACCCTCTCGGCGGCGGGCTTCGCCTGGTACGAGGTGTCGAACTGGGCCACCTCCGAGGCGGCCCGCTGCCTGCACAACGAGCTGTACTGGCGAGGCGCCGACTGGTGGGGCGCGGGCCCCGGCGCCCACAGCCACGTCGGCGGCGTGCGCTGGTGGAACGTGAAGCACCCCGGGGCGTACGCGGCGGCGCTGGCGGCGGGGCGGTCGCCGGGGGCCGGGCGGGAGGTCCTGACGGACGAGGACCGGCGGGTGGAGCGGATCCTGCTGGAGCTCCGGCTCGAGGAGGGCGTCCCCCTCTCCCTCCTGCGCCCGGCGGGCCTCGTGGCGGCCCGCCGCGCCCTGGCGGACGGCCTGCTCCGGCAGGACCCCTACGAGGAGGGCCGCGCGGCCCTCACCCTGCGCGGCCGGCTGCTGGCGGACGCGGTGGTGCGGGACCTGGTCGACTGATCACCCGGCGGAGCGCATCACCGCGGAACGCGGGTTCGGCACCCTCCCGGGCGTCAGACCCCACCGCTTTCCGTGACGAAGTCGATCAGTTCCTCCACACGGCCCAGGAGCGCCGGCTCCAGGTCCCTGTAGGACCGCACCCGTCCCAGGATGTGCCGCCAGGCCGCCCCCGTGTTCTCCGGCCACCCGAGCGCCCGGCACACGCCCGTCTTCCAGTCCTGCCCCCGCGGTACCCGGGGCCACGCCCCGATGCCGACCGAAGCCGGCTTCACCGCCTCCCAGACGTCGATGTACGGATGGCCCACCACCAGGGCGTGCTCGCTCGTCACCGACTCGGCGATGCGCCACTCCTTCGAGCCCGGGACCAGGTGGTCCACCAGGACGCCCAGCCGGGCGTCCGGGCCCGGAGCGAAGTCCGCGACGATCGACGGCAGGTCGTCGACGCCCTCCAGGTACTCCACGACCACGCCCTCGACGCGCAGGTCGTCGCCCCACACCTTCTCGACCAGCTCGGCGTCGTGCCGGCCCTCGACGTAGATGCGGCCCGCCCGGGCCACCCGCGCGCGGGCGCCGGGGACGGCCACCGAACCCGATGCCGTGCGGGTGGGCCGTACCGGGCCGGCGGCGGGCCTCACCAGGGTCACCACGCGGCCCTCCAGCAGGAAGCCCCTCGGCTCCAGCGGGAACACGCGGTGCTTGCCGAAGCGGTCCTCCAGGGTCACCGTGCCCGCCTCGCAGCGGATCACCGCGCCGCAGAAGCCGCTGCCGGGCTCCTCCACCACCAGGCCGGGCTCGGCCGCGACCTCCGGAACAGGCTGCGGCTTCTTCCACGGAGGGGTGAGGTCGGCGGAGTACTGGCGCATTCCGATGACGATAGGAGGAACCGGCCCGCCGCGGTCAGCGCGACACGCCGAAACGGGCCGCCAGGGCGTCGCGTTGGGCCCGGACGAACGCCGCGTCCACCACCGCCCCGTGCCCGGGGACGTACCGCGCGTCCTCGCCGCCCAGTTCCAGCAGCCGGTCCAGCGCGGCCGGCCAGTGGGAGGGCACGGCGTCGGGGCCCGCCTGCGGTTCACCCGACTCCTCCACCAGGTCGCCGCAGAAGACCACCTCCGGGTCGCCGGGGACCAGCACCGCGAGGTCGTGGGCGGTGTGCCCCGGGCCCACGTTCGCCAGCAGCACCTGCCGGCCGCCGCCCAGGTCGAGGTCGAGCGTCCGCTCGCCGCACACCGTGTGGCGCGGGCGGACCAGCGCGTCCACGGCCTCCTCCGCCGCCCGCGCGTCCAGCCCGTGGCGCACCGCGTCCGCGCGCAGCTCCTCACGCCCGCGGCCCGCCAGCGCCGTGTCCGTCCCCACCGCGCCGAACACCTCCGCGCCCGCGAACGCCGCCGCCCCGAGGACGTGGTCGAAGTGGAGGTGGGTGAGCGCGAGATGCGTCACACGGCGGCCGGTGAGCTCCTGCGCCTCGGCCCGCAACCGTGCGCCCTCGGCGAGGCTCGAGCCCGCGTCGACGAGCAGCACGGCGTCCGTCCCGACGACGAGCCCCGCCGTGCAGTCCCACACCGGCAGCCTGCACCGTCCCACCCCGGGCGCCACTTGCTCCCATCCCGACTCTTCCCAAGTCACGGTCATACCGGGACGCTATCCGGGACGACCCCGCCCGGCGCGACGGGACGGGACCGGCCTTGCCGGGGGCGTACTACCCGGCCGTACACTGGGCCGGGGAAGTCTGGCACTCGCGTGCGAAGAGTGCCAGGGACGTTACCGGGCGGAAGACCACTGGAGGTGTGCGCGATGCTCAGTGAACGCAGGCTCCAGGTGCTGCGCGCCATCGTCCAGGACTACGTCGGCACCGAGGAGCCCGTCGGCTCCAAGGCGCTCACCGAGCGGCACAAGCTCGGTGTCTCCCCGGCCACCGTGCGCAACGACATGGCGGCGCTGGAGGAGGAGGGCTACATCGCCCAGCCGCACACCAGCGCCGGGCGCATCCCCACCGACAAGGGCTACCGGCTGTTCGTCGACAAGCTCGCCGGCGTCAAGCCGATGAGCCCGCCGGAGCGACGCGCCATCCAGAACTTCCTCGAGGGCGCCGTCGACCTCGACGACGTGGTGGCCCGGACGGTGCGGCTGCTCGCGCAGCTGACCCGGCAGGTCGCCGTCGTGCAGTACCCGTCGCTGACCCGTTCGACGGTGCGGCACGTGGAACTGCTGTCCCTCGCGCCCGCACGCCTGATGCTGGTGCTGATCACGGACACCGGCCGGGTCGAGCAGCGCATGGTCGACTGCCCGGCGCCGTTCGGCGAGACGTCCCTGGCGGATCTGCGGGCACGGCTCAACAGCCGGGTCGCGGGCCGCCGGTTCACCGACGTGCCGAGCCTGGTGGAGGACCTCCCGGAGGCCTTCGAGGCCGAGGACCGCGGTACCGTCTCGACGGTGCTCTCCACCCTCCTGGAGACGCTCGTCGAGGAGAACGAGGAGCGGCTGATGATCGGCGGCACCGCCAATCTCACCCGCTTCGGACATGACTTCCCCCTCACGATCCGGCCCGTCCTGGAGGCGCTCGAGGAGCAGGTCGTGCTCCTCAAGCTGCTCGGCGAGGCGAAGGATCCGGGCGTGACCGTCCGTATCGGTCACGAGAACGCCCACGAAGGACTCAACTCCACGTCCGTCGTGTCGGTCGGCTACGGTTCGGGCGGCGAGGCTGTCGCCAAGCTCGGCGTGGTCGGACCGACCCGCATGGACTACCCCGGAACGATGGGAGCGGTACGCGCAGTGGCACGGTACGTCGGACAGATCCTGGCGGAGTCGTAGGTGGCCACGGACTACTACGCCGTACTCGGCGTGCGCCGCGACGCGTCGCAGGAAGAGATCAAGAAGGCCTTCCGGCGGCTCGCCCGCGAGCTGCATCCGGACGTCAACCCGGACCCGAAGACCCAGGAGCGGTTCAAGGAGATCAACGCCGCCTACGAGGTGCTGTCGGACCCGCAGAAGAAGCAGGTCTACGACCTCGGCGGCGACCCGCTCTCGCAGAGCGGCGGCGCGGGCGCCGGCGGCTTCGGCGCGGGCGGCTTCGGGAACTTCTCCGACATCATGGACGCGTTCTTCGGCACGGCGTCGCAGCGCGGACCGCGCTCGCGCACCCGCCGGGGCCAGGACGCGATGATCCGCATCGAGGTCGAGCTCGACGAGGCCGCGTTCGGCACGACCAAGGACATCCAGGTCGACACGGCGATCGTCTGCACCACCTGCAGCGGCGAGGGCGCCGCGCCCGGCACCAGCGCGCAGACCTGCGACATGTGCCGCGGCCGCGGTGAGGTCTCGCAGGTCACGCGGTCCTTCCTGGGCCAGGTCATGACCTCGCGCCCCTGCCCGCAGTGCCAGGGCTTCGGCACCGTGGTCCCCACGCCGTGCCCGGAGTGCGCGGGCGACGGCCGCATCCGCTCCCGCCGCACCCTGACGGTGAAGATCCCGGCCGGTGTCGACAACGGCACCCGGATCCAGCTCGCCGGCGAGGGAGAGGTCGGACCGGGCGGCGGCCCCGCCGGCGACCTGTACGTCGAGATCCACGAGCTGCCGCACCCCACCTTCCAGCGGCGCGGCGACGACCTGCACTGCACGGTCACCATCCCGATGACCGCGGCGGCCCTCGGCACCAAGGTGCCGCTGGAGACGCTGGACGGCATGGAGGAGGTCGACATCCGGCCCGGCACCCAGTCCGGCCAGTCGATCCCGCTGCACGGCCGGGGCGTCACGCACCTGCGCGGCGGCGGCCGGGGCGACCTCGTCGTCCACGTCGAGGTCCAGACCCCGACCAAGCTCGACCCCGAGCAGGAACGCCTGCTCCGGGAGCTGGCCAAGCTCCGCGGCGAGGAACGCCCGCAGGGCCAGTTCCAGCCCGGTCAGCAGGGGCTGTTCTCCCGGCTGAAGGACGCGTTCAACGGGCGCTGAGTCTCTTGGCCGCCGGGGTCTCGGGTCGCTGGGGTCTCGGGTCGCTGGGTGGTGCCGGGTGGTCGGGTGCTGCCGGGGGTCCGGGGGTCGCTCCCCGGGGGGTGGGGTCAGCCCGGTCAGCAGGGGCTGTTCTCCCGGCTGAAGGACGCGTTCAACGGGCGCTGAGTCTCTTGGCCGCCGGGGTCTCGGGTCGCTGGGTGGTGCCGGGTGGTCGGGTGCTGCCGGGGGTCCGGGGGTCGTTCCCCGGGGGGTGGGGTCAGCCCGGTCAGCAGGGGCTGTTCTCCCGGCTGAAGGACGCGTTCAACGGGCGCTGAGTCTCTTGGCCGCCGGGGCCGTGCGCGGCTCCGGCGGCCGTGCGAAAAGTGGCTCATGCCAAGGGGAAGGGCCGATTCGGGTTTGTTCGGGGGACGTGACAACATGCCGTCATGTCCTCCGCGCTGACCGATCTCCTCCTGCACCCGATCGTGCAGGCCCCCATGGCGGGCGGTGTCTCCGTGCCGCCGCTGGCCGCCGCCGTGTCCGAGGCGGGCGGGCTCGGTTTCCTCGCCGCCGGGTACAAGACCGCGGACGGGATGTACCAGGACATCAAGCAGCTGCGGGGACTGACCGGCCGGCCCTTCGGCGTCAACCTCTTCCTGCCCCAGCCGGAGACGGCCGACCCCGCCGCCGTCGGCGTCTACGCCCACCAGCTGGCCGGGGAGGCCGCCTGGTACGAGACCGAGCTCGGTGACCCCGACTGCGGCCGCGACGACGGCTTCGACGCCAAGCTCGCCGTCCTCCTGGACGACCCGGTGCCGGTGGTGTCGTTCCACTTCGGGGTACCGCCCCGCGAGGTCCTGGACTTCCTCCGCCGCGTCGGCACGTTCACCCTGGTCACCGCCACCACCGCGGAGGAGGCCCGGGCCGTCGAGCGGGCCGGCGCGGACGCGGTGATCGCACAGGGCGTCGAGGCCGGCGGCCACCAGGGCACCCACCGGGACGTCCCGGAGGCGGACGGCTCCGGCCTCGGGCTGCTGTCCCTCGTCGCCCAGGTCCGGGAGTCCGTCGGCATCCCGGTCGTCGCCGCCGGCGGCCTCATGCGCGGCGGCCAGATCGCCGCGGTGCTCGCGGCCGGCGCCACCGCGGCCCAGCTCGGCACCGCCTTCCTCGCCGCCCACGAGTCCGGCGCGCACGCCCTGCACAAGCAGGCCCTGACCAACCCCCTGTACGTCCGCACCGAGCTGACCCGGGCCTTCTCCGGCCGCCCGGCCCGCGGCCTGGTCAACCGCTTCCTGCGCGAGCACGGCCCGTACGCGCCCGCCGCCTACCCGGACGTCCACCACCTCACCGCACCGCTGCGCAGGGCCGCCGCCGAGGCCGGGGACGCGCAGGGCATGGCGCTGTGGGCGGGACAGGGCCACCGGATGGCCCGGGAGCTGCCCGCCGGGCAGCTGGTGGAGGTGCTGGCCGCCGAACTCGCCTCCGCCCGCACCGCGTTGTCGGCGGGAGGTGCCCGGTGACCGCGCCGGTGTTCGTCGTCGACCACTTCGACACGGACGGCGCCGGCCGTTACGTGCTCGACGGCCCCGAGGGCCGGCACGCCGTCTCCGTGAAGCGGCTGCGGGCCGGGGAGGCCGTCGTCCTCACCGACGGCGCGGGCCGCTGGGCCGAGGGCGAGGTGGACGGCACGGAGGGCAAGGACCGTCTGATCGTGGCCCTCGGCCGGGTCACCGAGGAGCCCGCCGAGTCCCCCCGCCTGACCGTCGTCCAGGCGCTGCCCAAGGGCGACCGGGGCGAGCTGGCCGTGGAGACGATGACCGAGGTCGGCGTCGACGCGATCGTGCCGTGGTCGGCGGCGCGCTGCATCACGCAGTGGAAGGGCGAACGGGGGCTGAAGTCCCTCGCCAAGTGGCGGGCGACGGCCCGCGAGGCCGGCAAGCAGTCCCGCCGGGTGCGCTTCCCCGAGGTCGCGGACGCGGCGACGACCAAGCGGGTTGCCTCACTTCTGGCCGAAGCCGACTTCGCCGCCGTCCTCCACGAGAGCGGCACCGAACCCCTCGCGACCGCCGAACTCCCCGCCTCCGGCGACATCGTGCTGGTCGTCGGTCCCGAAGGCGGGGTCTCGCCGGAGGAGTTGGAGCTCTTCGCGCAGGCCGGCGCCAAGCCCTACCGCCTGGGCCGCAGCGTCCTGCGCACGTCCACCGCCGGCACCGCGGCGACGGCCGTGCTCCTGGCCCGTACGGGCCGCTGGTCCTGACGGCCCCGGTCAGCCGCCCGCCGCCCGGCGGGCGGCGACCGCCGGGAACAGGTCCCAGCCGTCCAGCTCCGCGGACCCGGTGAGCAGCCCGCGCCGGGCCGCCTCGTCGACGAAGGCCCGTACGACACCGGGCTCGTGCAGGTTGAGCGCCGCGCCCTTGCCGAGGGCCACGGCTCCCGAGGGCAGGAAGCCGTCGGGAACGAGGCGCCCCTCGCCGCCCTGGAACACCAGGCGGGTCGTCACCCCGTCCCGGGTCAGTGCGAGCACCTCCCGGCAGGGCCCCCCGGTGCTGTGCCGATGGCGCACCGACCACAGGTAGGCGACCGCTTCGCCCGTGGTGGCTCCGTCCACGACGAGCCTCCTGATCCGGCGTTCACTGCGCATCGGGCCAGGGTAGTGCGGAGTGGCCGTATGCGCCCTACCGCCTCGGTGGCGGTGGTGGCAGGCTGCCGTCCATGGGGGTGTTGGCGAACAGGGTGCGGCGCGGGGCGCGATGGCGGCGGACGGTGGTGGTCGCCGGCTTCGCGGTGGCGGCCGTGGGCGGGGTCGTGGCGTGCGAGCCGGGCGGACTGAGCTCCGCGGCGGTCGCGTACACGACCGACGAGACCGTGACCGAGGAGCTCAACCGGCAGAAGGCCGGGGTCCGGTGGCTCAGCTGCACCGCGTCCTTCGGCGACGAGGAGGGCCCGTCGCCCTCCGGGGGCGAGGACACCGTCGCCTCCGTCGACTGCCGGGGGGAGACCGAGGACGGCAAGGAGATCACCGTCACCGGGAAGGTCACGCACGCCGTGAACGGCGCCTGCGTGCGCGGGGACCTCACGGCGAAGGTGGACGGCAAGCAGTGGTTCCGGGTCGACGGTCTCGGCGACTGCGACGCCACCAGCCCGCCACCGGTGGGCGAGCCCCCGAAGGGCGGACCCGGTCCCACCGCCACCGTGACCGTCACGACGACGGTGTGGTGCGACCACTACCCCTCGTGTCGCCCGGTCGAGGGCAAGTGATCCAAACCCCTGTCCCCGCCGCGGGGGCTTGCGTAGGGTGATCGGGTGACACAGCCTGCATCGGTCGCATCCGCCGCGTATCTCCGGTTCCCGCATCTGCACGGCGAGTTGGTCGCCTTCACCGCCGAGGACGACGTGTGGCTCGCGCCGCTCGACGGCGGCCGGGCCTGGCGGGTCAGCGCCGACAACGTGCCGGTGAACCACCCCCGCATCTCGCCCGACGGCACCACCGTCGCCTGGACCTCCACCCGCGACGGCGCCCCCGAGGTGCACGTCGCGCCGGTCGCCGGCGGCCCCGCCAAGCGCCTCACGCACTGGGGGAGCGGGAAGACCCAGGTGCGCGGCTGGACCCCGGACGGACGGGTGCTGGCGCTCAGCACCCACGGCCAGCCCAGCCTGCGCCGCACCTGGGCGCGCGCCGTCCCCCTCGACGGCGGCCCGGCCGCCACCCTGCCCTACGGCCCCGTCGGCGACGTGGTCCTCGGGCCGCGCACCGTGCTGCTGTCCGCGCCGATGGGCCGCGAGGCCGCCTGGTGGAAGCGCTACCGGGGCGGCACGGCGGGCAAGCTGTGGATCGACACCGAGGACGAGGGCGAGTTCGTCCGCCTGCACGAGGGCCTCGACGGCAACATCGAGTACCCGCTGTGGGTGGGGATGGGGGTCCCCCCTGTTCGAGCGGAGCCGAGAACTTGGGGGAGGATCGCCTTCCTCTCCGACCACGAGGGCACCGGCGCCCTGTACTCCTCCCTCGCCGACGGATCCGACCTGCGCCGGCACACCCCCCTCGGGGGTTTCTACGCCCGGCACGCCGCCACCGACGGCACCCGGGTCGTCTACTCCAGCGCCGGCGAACTGTGGCTGCTGGACGACCTCGACGGGGCCGAGCCGCGCCGGCTCGACGTCCGGCTCGGCGGACAGCGCGTCGACCTCCAGCCGTTCCCGGTGAACGCCGCCCGCTGGTTCGGCTCCGCCTCCCCCGACCACACCGCCCGCGGCAGCGCCGTCTGCGTGCGCGGCACCGTCCACTGGGTCACCCACCGCTCCGGCCCCGCCCGCGCGCTCGCCGCTACCCCGGGCGTACGGGCCCGGCGGCCCCGCACCTTCCGCGCGGACGGCGAGGAATGGGTGGTGTGGGTGACGGACGCCGAGGGCGACGACGCCCTGGAGTTCGCCCCCGCCACCGGCCTCGCCCCGGGCGCGACCCCGCGCCGCATCGCCGCCGGGCGGCTGGGCCGGGTCGTGGAACTCGCCATGGCCCCCGACGGCAGCCGAGCCGCCGTCGCCTCGCACGACGGCCGCGTCCTGCTCGTCGAGCGCGAGACCGGCGACGTCCGGGAGGTCGACCGCAGCGAGGACGGTGACGTCTCCGGGCTGGCCTTCTCGCCCGACTCCGGCTGGCTCGCCTGGTCCCACCCCGGCCCGCGCCCGCTCAGCCAGATCCGGCTCGCCCACACCACCGACCTGTCGGTCACCGAGGCGACCCCGCTGCGCTTCCAGGACTACGCGCCCGCCTTCACCCTCGACGGCAAGCACCTCGCGTTCCTGTCGTCCCGCTCCTTCGACCCGGTCTACGACGAGCACGTCTTCGACCTCGCCTTCGTCGAGGGCGTCCGCCCGCACCTGATCACCCTCGCGGCGACCACCCCGTCCCCGTTCGGCCCGCAGCGGCACGGCCGCCCCTTCGAGACGCCGGACCGGGAGGAGACCCCCGACAGCGAGGGCACCCCCACCACCCGGATCGACCTGGAGGGCCTCGCCGACCGGATCGTGCCGTTCCCGGTCGAGGCCGCCCGCTACACCAACCTGCGCGCCGCCAAGGACGGGGTGCTGTGGCTGCGGCACCCGGTGCGCGGGGTGCTCGGCGCCTCCCGGGCCACCCCCGACGACCCCGACCCCAAGACCGACCTGGAGCGCTACGACCTGGCCCAGCAGCGCATCGAGCACCTGGCCGTGGACGCCGACCACTTCGAGGTCAGCGGCGACGGCAAGCGGGTGCTGCTGTGGACCGACGGACGGCTGAAGGTCGTCCCCAGCGACCGGCGCGCGTCGAACGACGAGGACAGCGACACCAACATCACCGTCGACCTCGACCGCGTGCGCCAGTTCGTCGACCCGGCCGCCGAGTGGCGGCAGATGTTCGACGAGACCGGCCGCATCATGCGGGACAACTTCTGGCGGGCGGACCTGAACGGCGTCGACTGGGACGGCGTCCTCGACCGCTACCGCCCCGTCCTCGACCGCCTCGCCACCCACGACGACCTCGTCGACCTGCTCTGGGAGGTGCACGGCGAACTCGGCACCTCGCACGCCTACGTCGTTCCGCGCGGCGGATACGGCGGCGGTGCCCGGCAGGGTCTGCTCGGCGCGGACGTCTCCCGCCACGAGGACGGCACCTGGCGCGTCGACCGCATCCTGCCCTCCGAGACCTCCGACCCCGACGCCCGCTCCCCGCTCGCCGCACCCGGCGTCGCGATCCGCCCCGGCGACGCGATCGTCGCCGTCGCCGGGCAGCCGGTCGACCCGGTGACCGGACCGGCACCGCTGCTGGTCGGCACGGCCGGCAAGCCGGTCGAGCTGACCGTCTCCCCGGCCGGCGGCGGCGACCCGCGCCACGCGGTCGTCGTCCCCGTCGCCGACGAGGAGCCGCTGCGCTACCACGCCTGGGTCACCGACCGGCGCGCCCACGTCCACGAGATGTCCGGCGGCCGCCTCGGCTACATCCACGTCCCCGACATGCAGGCCCCCGGCTGGGCGCAGATCCACCGCGACCTGCGCGTCGAGGTGCTCCGCGAGGGCCTGATCGTGGACGTGCGGGAGAACCGCGGCGGACACACCTCCCAGCTCGTCGTGGAGAAGCTGGCCCGGCGGATCGTCGGCTGGGACCAGCCGCGCGGCATGCGGGCGGAGAGCTACCCCCGGGACGCGCCCCGCGGTCCCGTCGTCGCCGTCGCCAACGAGTTCTCCGGCTCCGACGGCGACATCGTCAACGCGGCGATCCGGGCGCTCGGCATCGGGCCGGTGGTCGGCACCCGCACCTGGGGCGGCGTGATCGGCATCGACAGCCGCTACCGCCTGGTCGACGGCACGCTCGTCACCCAGCCGAAGTACGCCTTCTGGCTGGAGGGGCACGGCTGGGGCGTGGAGAACCACGGCGTCGACCCCGACGTGGAGGTGGTGCAGCGGCCGCAGGACCACGCGGCGGGGAGGGACGTGCAGCTGGACGAGGCGGTCCGGCTGGCGCTGGCCGCGCTGGAGGAGACGCCGGCGAAGACACCGCCCGCGCTGGACTGACCGTCCCGATACGATGCCCGGGTAAAGAGATCACCTGCGTGAGGAGGCACACGCATGGCAGGGGAACCGCAGGACGACTGCCTGTTCTGCAAGATCGTCGCGGGGACCATCCCGGCGACGATCGTCCGGGAGACGGAGACGACCGTCGCGTTCCGCGACATCAACCCCCAGGCGCCCACCCACGTCCTGGTGATCCCGAAGGCGCACCACGAGGACGCGGCGGCCCTCGCCGCCGCCGCGCCCGGGCTCGCCGCGGACGTGCTGCGCGAGACGCAGGCCGTCGCGGACGAGGAGAAGCTGGAGAGCTACCGCATCGTCTTCAACACCGGCAGCGGTGCCGGCCAGACCGTCTGGCACGCGCACGCCCACGTCCTGGGCGGCCGCGGCCTCGAGTGGCCCCCGGGGTAAGCCGCCTTGTCCGTCCGTGAACTGGTGGTGCTCGGCACCGCCAGCCAGGTCCCCACCCGGCACCGCAACCACAACGGCTACCTGCTGCGCTGGGACGGCGAGGGCATCCTGTTCGACCCCGGCGAGGGCACACAGCGCCAGATGCTGCGCGCCGGGGTCGCCGCGCACGACCTGAACCGCATCTGCGTCACCCACTTCCACGGCGACCACTCGCTCGGCCTCGCCGGGGTGATCCAGCGCATCAACCTCGACAAGGTCCCGCACGAGGTCACCGCCCACTACCCGCGCTCCGGGCAGCGCTTCTTCGACCGGCTGCGGTACGCCACCGCCTACCGCGAGACCGTCGCCCTCACCGAGGCCCCGGTCGACGCGGACGGCCCGCTCGCCCGGACGGCGGGGGGCTGCACGCTGGAGGCGCGCAGGCTGTCGCACCCCGTCGAGTCGTTCGGCTACCGGTTGGCCGAACCCGACGGCCGGCGCATGCTGCCCGACCGGCTCGCCGCGCACGGCATCAAGGGCCCGGACGTCGGCCGCATCCAGCGCGAGGGCGCGCTCGGCGGCGTCGCGCTGGAGGACGTCAGCGAGGTGCGGCGCGGGCAGCGGTTCGGGTTCGTCATGGACACCCGGCTCTGCGAGGGCGTGTACGCGCTCGCCGAGGGCTGCGACATGCTGGTCATCGAGTCGACCTTCCTCGACGAGGACGAGGAGATCGCCGTCGAGTACGGCCACCTGACGGCGGGCCAGGCGGCCCGGGTGGCGCGCGACGCGGGCGTGCGGCACCTCGTCCTCACCCACTTCAGCCAGCGCTACTCCGACCCCGGGGAGTTCGAGCGGCAGGCACGCGCCGCCGGGTACGACGGGGACCTGACCGTGGCGCACGACCTGCTGAGGGTGCCGCTTCCGAAGCGTCGGTGAAACGGCCGTACGATATTTCGATGCCCATACCGAAAGCCGAACTGCACCTTCATATCGAAGGTACCCTCGAGCCCGAGCTCGCCTTCGCCCTCGCAGCGCGCAACGGCGTGGAGCTTCCCTACGCCGACACCGACGCGCTCCGCGAGGCCTACCGGTTCCAGGACCTGCAGTCCTTCCTGAACCTGTACTACGAGCTGATGACGGTGCTGCGCACCGAGCGGGACTTCGAGGACCTCGCCGACGCCTACCTCGCCCGCGCCGCCGCGCAGGGCGTGCGGCACGCGGAGGTCTTCTTCGACCCGCAGGCGCACCTGGCGCGCGGCGTCGGCATGGGGACGGTGGTCGAGGGACTGTGGCGGGCGCTGGGCAGGAGCGAGGAGAAGCACGGCGTCTCCACCCGGCTGATCATGTGCTTCCTGCGCGACGAGTCCGCCGAGTCGGCGATGGCCGCCCTGGACGCCGCCAAGCCCCACCTGGACCGCATCACCGGCGTCGGCCTCGACTCCGCCGAGGTCGGGCACCCGCCGGCGAAGTTCCGCGAGGTGTACGAGGCGGCCGCCGCGCTGGGCCTGCGGCGCGTGGCGCACGCCGGGGAGGAGGGGCCGCCGGAGTACGTCACCGAGGCCCTGGACGTCCTCGGCGTCGAGCGGGTCGACCACGGGCTGCGCTGCGTGGAGGACCCGGCGCTGGTGGAGCGGCTGGTGCGCGAGCGCGTCCCGCTGACCCTGTGCCCCCTGTCGAACGTCCGGCTGCGCACGGTGGACACCCTCGCCGACCACCCGCTGCCCGCGATGCTCGACGCCGGCCTGCTGTGCACGGTCAACTCCGACGACCCGGCCTACTTCGGCGGCTACGCCGGCGACAACTTCGACGCGGTGCGCGAGACGCTGGGCCTCGGCCCGGAACGCCTGCGCGAACTGGCCCGCAACTCCTTCCTCGCCTCCTTCCTGGACGACGACGAGGAGCGGCGGGCGCGGTACCTGGCCGAGGTGGAGGCGTACGACTTCGGCTAGCCCCCGGACCCCGGAGGGCCGTCGGTCCCCGGCCGGGGCGGCAACCGGCCGCCTCACCCGGGTCCGCCGTCCGGCGCGCCTCCGGTGCCGGGCAGCGGGCCGTCGTCCGCCGGCGCGCCGTACCGGCTGCGGGCCGTCGGCCGCGCGGGCTCAGCGCGTTCCCGGTGCCCGGGTCGCCGCCGCCGTGTCGTAGGCGCGCCGGGCGGGGACGGGGGTGCCGTCCACCGGGATCTCCACGACCGGCTGCTCCGGGGCGCCGACCTCGGGCACCGTGCCCGTCGGCGTGCCCGGGGCGGCGGCGACCACGGCGGCCGGGTGGCCGCCGCGGCGCCGGACCGCGCCCGGCAGCAGCGGACGTCCGCCGGTGTGCAGGGCGACGGCCGTCATCGGCAGCGCGACCAGCAGCAGCCCGGCGCCCAGCACCGCGCCCATGACGGGGAACCCGGCCTGCGCGGAGAGCACACTGCCGGTCAGCGGCCCGGCGGCGGTGCCCAGCGAGGACGCCGACCCGACCAGCACGGCCCAGCGCCCGCGCGGGTCCAGCGAGGCCGCGAGCCCGATCAGGTACGACAGCACCACCGGGTAGACCGTGTTCCAGGCGATCTCCCCGGCCGCGAAGCTCCCCAGCCCGGTCGCGGAGGCGCTGAGCGCGATGCAGCCGGCGATGAGGACGGTGCCGCCGCCGATGGGCAGCGCCCGTCCCAGCCGCGACCCCAGTGCGCCCGCCGCCACCACGCCCAGCAGCCCGGCGCCCAGCGCCACGGCGAAGACGACGCCGACGGTCGGCTCGGTGAGGTGCGCCTGCGTGACGCCGATCCGGCCGCTCACACCCCACAGCGCGTTCTGGGCGAGCGACCAGAACACCATGGCGCCGGCCAGGACGAGCCCCGAACGCCGGTGCGGGAGACGGGCCGTGCCGGTGCCGGCGTCCGTACCGGTGTCCGCGCGCCGCGGTCCGGGGGTGCCGGCGGGCAGGCGGGAGGTCAGCGGCCACACGGCCAGCGCCGTGAGGGCGACGGCGGCCAGGGTGAGGCCGTGCCCCGGAAGGCGCGGGACCGTCAGGTACACCACGCCCGCCAGTGCGGAGACGCTGAGCAGGCCGAGCGTGGAGGCGCGGTGCGGATCACTCCCCCAAGCTCTCGGCTCCGCTCGAGCGGGGGGCGCCCCCAACGCGGCGATCCGGGTGGCGGCGACGGTCGTGGCCGTACCCGAGCCGAGGCCGCCGACCACCGCACCGGCGACGACGGCCGGCACGGCGGTGGTGAGCGCGGCGGTGCCGTAGCCGAGGACGGCCAGCACGAGCCCGAGCCGGGCCAGGGGCCGCGCCCCCGCCCGTTCCACCCGGGAGGCCAGCAGGAACCCGGCGGTCGCCGAGCTCAGCAGCAGCGCGCTGCCGACGGCTCCCGCCTGGGTCGCCGAGAGACCGAGGCCGCGTTCCAGCCGGCCGACGGTGGTCGGCAGCAGGTACGGGGCGAGGTACCCGGCCGTGAAAAGGGCGACGAGGGGCCAGGGAGTGGTGCGAGGGGCGAACACGGGCGTTCCCGGGGCGTGCGGAAGGGACGGTGCGAGAAGAGGGGGAGCGACGACCGTCGACGGACAGGAACGCGCGGGCAATTTGTATCAAGCGGGGGGAGAAATGCGGGAGGGCGCCAGGTGTGATCTGGATCACTCTTGTGTTTGCGTCCTTCGAAGGCTGGGTAGCCGCATGCGCTACCGCCAGTGAACCGCCCCGCCACCTGCGGGAACCGTCGTCTCCGCCTTCGTCCGGATCTCCCGCATCACGGCGACGATCCGCTCCTCGTGCTCCGGCGTCAGCCGGCCCACCGGCACCGAGCAGCTGATGGCGTCCTGCGCGGGGGTGTCGTACCGCAGGGCGAAGCCGAAGCCGACGATCCCGGTCACCCCCTCCTCCCGGTCCACCGAGTAGCCGCGCGCCCGCACCCGGGCCAGATCGGCCGCCAGCGACTCCCGTGAGGTGTGGGTGTTCGGGGTCAGCGCCTCGTACGGGCCCTCGGGCAGCTCCCCGTCCGGGCGCTCGGCCAGCAGCGCCTTGCCGAGCGCGCCCGCGTGCGCCGGCAGCCGCCGTCCCACGCGGCTGAGGGTCCGCAGGTACTCGTGCGACTCGCGCGTCGCCAGGTACGCCACGTCGTGGCCGTCCAGCCGCCCCATGTGGATCGTCTCGCCCAGCGCCTCGGACGCCTCGTCGAGGTACGGGCGCACGGCCCGCACCCGCGGATCGGAGTCGAGGTAGCCGGTGCCGGTGAGCAGGGCGTGGATGCCGATGCCGTACAGCGAGCCGGTGACGTCGGTGCGGACCCAGCCGCGCGAGATCAGGGTCTGCAGCAGCGCGTACATCGAGCTGCGCGGCACGCCGAGCTCGTCCGCCAGCTCCTGGAGGCGGGCCGGGCGGTCACCGCGCGCGGCGAGCAGTTCCAGCAGCTCCACCGTCCGCGCCGCCGACTTCACCTCGCGTACGCCGCCTGTCGGGCCTCCTGTCTCCGGCATGCGCCGATCGTAGTCCGGCGCGGGGAGGCGGAGGCCGGGCCATTGACGGCTCCCGTTCGCGTATCTAACCTCCATCCTCATACATGGATGTCGTCTACATGGGGAGATGAGCAAGGGTGAGTCCCGATACGGACCCGAGCGGTACGGCCGCCGTGGCACGGCGCCTGGAGGACGGGATGGCGAACGGGGTGCTGTCCTTCCCCCTCACCGCCTTCCACGACGACGGCTCCCTCGACCCGGACGGCTGCCGCGCCCACGTCGCCGGCCGGCTCGCCGCCGCCCCGGGCGCCGTCTTCCCCGCCTGCGGCACCGGCGAGTTCTTCTCGCTGGACGAGGACGAGTACCGGCAGGTCGTCACCGTCGCCGTCGAGGGGAGCGCGGGCCGGGTGCCCGTCGTCGCCGGCACCGGCTACGGCTGGGCACAGGCCGCCCGGTTCGCGCGCATCGCGGAGGACGCCGGCGCCGACGCCCTGCTCGTCCTGCCGCACTACCTCGTCGCCGCCCCGCAGGACGGTCTCGTCGCCCAGCTGGAGCGCATCGCCGCCCGCACCCGGCTCCCGCTGATCACCTACCAGCGCGGCCAGGTCGCCTACACCGCCGACTCCCTCCGGCGCGTGGCCGCCCTGCCGAACGTCATCGGCCTCAAGGACGGCCACGGCGACCTCGACCGCCTGCAGCGCCTCACCCTCGCCGCGCCCGACGACTTCCTCTTCTTCAACGGCGCCGCCACCGCCGAGATCCAGGCCCGCGCCTACGCCACCGTCGGCGTCCCCGCCTACTCCTCCGCCGTCCACGCCTTCGCGCCCGAGATCGCGAACGCCTTCTTCGCCGCCCTGCGCGACGGCGACGCGGGCACCGTCGACAAGCTGCTGCGCGGCTTCTACGTCCCGTTCGTCGAACTGCGCGACCGCGTCCCCGGGTACGCGGTGTCGCTGGTGAAGGCGGCGGCCCGGCTGCGCGGACACCCCGTCGGTCCCGTGCGCGCCCCGCTCACCGACCCCTCGGCCGCCGACCTGGCCGACCTGAGAGCCGTGCTCGCCGCCGGACTCGACCTCGTGGGAGCCGCCCTGTGACCGCACCGACGTCCCGCGACCTGACCGTGACGGAGGTCCGGCTGACGCCGGTCCTCGTCGCCGACCCGCCCCTGCTCAACACCCAGGGCGTCCACCAGCCCTACACCCCCCGCCTGATCGTCGAGGTGGTGACCGCCGACGGCACCACCGGACTGGGCGAGACCTACGGCGACACCAAGTACCTGGAACTGGCCCGCCCCCTCGCGGACACCCTGGTCGGCCGCCCGGTCGGCGACCTGAACCGCCTGTTCACCGACGCGGACCGGGTCGCCGTCGACGCCTCCCGCGTCCTTGGCCAGGTCGACGTCGGCGGGCTGCGCGGCGTGCAGACGGCCGACAAGCTGCGCCTGTCCGTGCTCTCCGCCCTCGAGGTCGCCTGCCTGGACGCCCTCGGCAAGTCCCTCGGCCTGCCCGTGCACGCCCTGCTCGGCGGCAAGGTGCGCGACGCCGTCGAGTACAGCGCCTACCTCTTCTACAAGTACGCCGCCCACCCCGACGGCGTGGCGGCGGAGCGGGACGACTGGGGCGCCGCCCTCGACCCGGCGGGCATCGTCGCGCAGGCCCGGACCTTCCAGGAGCGGTACGGCTTCACCTCCTTCAAGCTCAAGGGCGGCGTCTTCCCGCCGGACGAGGAGATCGCGGCCGTCCGCGCCCTCGCCGCCGCGTTCCCCGGGCACCCCCTGCGCCTCGACCCCAACGGCGCCTGGTCCGTGGAGACGTCACTGGAGGTGGCCGGGGAGCTCGGGGACGTCCTCGAGTACCTGGAGGACCCCGCCCTCGGCACCCCCGCCATGGCCGAGGTCGCCGCCCGGACCTCCGTGCCGCTCGCCACCAACATGTGCGTGACGACGTTCGCCGAGATCAAGGAGGCCTTCACCCGGAACGCCGTCCAGGTCGTCCTCTCCGACCACCACTACTGGGGCGGGCTGCGCAACACCCAGCACCTCGCCGCCGTCTGCCGCACCTTCGGCGTGGGCGTCTCCATGCACTCCAACACCCACCTCGGGATCAGCCTCGCCGCGATGACCCACGTGGCGGCCACCGTCCCCGACCTCCACCACGCCTGCGACTCCCACTACCCCTGGCAGTCGGAGGACGTCCTCACCGAGCGCCTCGCCTTCGAGGGCGGCACCGTGCGGGTCCCCGACGCCCCCGGCCTCGGCGTCACCCTCGACCGCGACCGGCTCGCGGCCCTGCACCGGCGGTGGCTCGACGACGACGGTTCCCTCCGGGACCGCGACGACGCGGCGGCCATGCGCGTCACCGACCCGGGGTGGGTCACCCCGGCCGTGCCGCGCTGGTGACCTCCCGGCGGGAGGGCGGCCGGCGCGGGGCGGGACGCGGCCCTGACGTGACAAGGGTCACATTGTCGGTGGCGTAGGGCACACTGGCCTGATCCGCACCACGTCAGGGAGCGCATCGTGATGGCGTCCACCGCGTCCACCGCGTCCACCGCGTCCACCGCGTCCACCGTCTCCGCCGGGTCCGGCGGGAAGGCGTTCACCGAGGGATCGCACCACCCGGCCCAGGTCGACCCCCTGGCCGTGCTGCGCACACCGCACGACCCTCCCTGGGACGTCTACCTCACCGGGACCGTCTTCCTCGACATCGTCTTCACCGGGCTCGACTCCGCCCCGGTGCGCGGGACCGAGTCCTGGGCGCGCGGGATGGGGTCGAGCCCCGGCGGCGTCGCCAACATGGCCACCGCCCTGGCCCGCCTCGGCCTGCGCACCTCCCTCGCGGCGGCCTTCGGCGACGACCACTACGGCGAGTACTGCTGGGACGCCCTGGAAAAGGGCGAGGGCATCGACCTCTCCCCGTCGCGCACCGTGCCCGGCTGGCACTCGCCGGTCACCGTCTCCATGGCCTACGACGGCGAGCGGACGATGGTCTCCCACGGCCACGAACCGCCCCCCGAGGAGCCCGCGCCCGACTGCCCCCCGCGCGCGCGTGCCGCCGTCGCCTCCCTCACTCCGGGCCGCAGCGCCCCCTGGATCACCCAGGCCGCGCGCCAGGGCACCCGTGTCTTCGGCGACGTCGGCTGGGACGACACCGGCGCGTGGGACCTGGCCGCGCTGCCCGACCTGCGCCACTGCGAGGCGTTCCTGCCGAACGCCGAGGAGGCCATGCGCTACACCGGCACCGACTGCCCCCGCGCCGCCGCGCACGCCCTCACCGAGTACGTTCCGGTGGCGGTCGTCACCCTCGGCGCGGAGGGCGCGTACGCGGTGGACCGGCGCACCGGGGAGAGCGCCGAGGTGCCGGCCATCGACGTCGAGGCGCTCGACCCGACCGGCGCCGGGGACGTGTTCGTCGCCGGGTTCGTCACCGGGAGCCTGGCCGGCTGGCCGCTGGCCGACCGCCTCGCCTTCGCCGGCCTCACCGCCGCGCTCTCCGTCCAGGAGTTCGGCGGCTCGCTGTCGGCCCCGGGGTGGACCGAGGTGGCGGCGTGGTGGCGCAGGGTGCAGTCGGTCGAGGAGCAGGACCCGGCGGCGCTGCGGCGGTACGGGTTCCTGGCGGACCTGGTGCCGGAGGGGCTGGTGCGGCCCTGGCCGCTGCGGCGGGCGGTCCCGACGATCGGCTTCCGCCGGTCGGCCTGAACGAGGGCTCCGCCCCCGTGCCCCCGCCGGGGGTCGCCCGGGCCCCGGCGGGGTCGGCCGGGGCGTCACCGTGAAAAGTCCTACGGGCTTGTCACCCATGCGTCGTACCCTGGGAATCGCGAGGCCGCCCTCAGCTGCGCGGCCGTGACGAGGAGGAACCGCAGGCCTTAAGCGCCGGCCCATGACTCAGACACCCACAGCTCACACCCCCGCGCAGGGGCAGGCGAGAGTGCAGCTCACCGTCCCCGCCCAGCACCCCATGGTGACCGTGCTGGGTTCCGGCGACTCCCTCCTGCGCGTGATCGAGAAGGCCTTCCCGGGGGCCGACATCCATGTCCGGGGCAATGAGATCAGCGCGGTCGGCGACGCCACGGAAGTCGCCCTCATTTCGCGCGTGTTCGACGAGATGATGCTGGTGCTCCGCACCGGGCAGCCGATGACGGAGGACGCAGTGGAACGCTCGATCGCCATGCTCAAGGCGAGCGAGAACGGGGAGAGCGACGGCCAGGAGACCCCGGCCCAGGTGCTCACGCAGAACATCCTGTCCTCGCGCGGTCGCACGATCCGCCCCAAGACGCTCAACCAGAAGCGCTACGTGGACGCGATCGACAAGCACACCATCGTCTTCGGCATCGGCCCGGCGGGCACCGGCAAGACGTACCTCGCCATGGCCAAGGCGGTGCAGGCCCTGCAGTCCAAGCAGGTCAACCGCATCATCCTGACCCGCCCCGCGGTCGAGGCCGGCGAGCGGCTGGGCTTCCTGCCCGGCACGCTCTACGAGAAGATCGACCCGTACCTGCGCCCGCTCTACGACGCGCTGCACGACATGCTCGACCCCGACTCCATCCCCCGCCTGATGGCGGCGGGCACGATCGAGGTCGCCCCGCTCGCGTACATGCGCGGACGCACGCTGAACGACGCCTTCATCATCCTGGACGAGGCACAGAACACCAGCCCCGAGCAGATGAAGATGTTCCTCACCCGCCTCGGCTTCGACTCGAAGATCGTCATCACCGGTGACGTGACCCAGGTCGACCTCCCCGAGGGCACGAAGAGCGGCCTGCGGCAGGTGCAGGACATCCTCGAGGGAGTCGAGGACGTCCACTTCTCCCGGCTGTCGTCCCACGATGTCGTCCGGCACAAGCTGGTGGGCCGTATCGTCGACGCGTACGAGCAGTACGACAGCGAGCACGGCACCCAGAACGGCACCCACAAGGGCGGCCGGGGCAAGGCCGGGCACAAGGGGAAGTAGACCGAGCACCAGATGTCGATCGACGTCAACAACGAGTCCGGCACCGAGGTCGACGAGCAGGCGATCCTCGACATCGCCCGCTACGCGCTCGCGCGCATGCGCATCCACCCGCTCTCCGAGCTCTCGGTGATCGTCGTGGACGCCGGCGCCATGGAGCAGCTGCACATCCAGTGGATGGACCTGCCCGGGCCGACGGACGTCATGTCGTTCCCGATGGACGAGCTGCGACCGCCGTCCAAGGACGACGACGAACCGCCGCAGGGGCTGCTCGGCGACATCGTGCTCTGCCCCGAGGTCGCCGCCAAGCAGGGCAGGGAGGCCCCGACGCAGCACACCATGGACGAGGAGCTCCAGCTGCTCACCGTTCACGGTGTGCTGCACCTGCTGGGCTACGACCACGAGGAACCGGACGAGAAGGCCGAGATGTTCGGCCTTCAGGCCGCCATCGTGGACGGCTGGCGCGCGGAGAGGGGCCTGACCGGCCCGTCCCCGGCCCCGACCGTCTCATGAGCCCCGGGCTCGTCCTCGGCGCGATCGCCCTGGTCGTCGTCGCCTGGCTCGCCGCCTGCGCGGAGGCGGGCATCGCCCGCGTGTCCAGCTTCCGCGCCGAGGAGGCCGTGCGCTCCGGCCGCCGGGGCGGCGCCCGGCTCGCGCAGATCTCCGCCGACCCGACCCGCTACCTCAACGTGGCGCTGCTGGTCCGCGTCGCCTGCGAGATGGCCGCCGCCGCGCTGGTCGTCCACGGCTGCCTGCGCGAGTTCGACGGGACCGCCGAGGCGCTGCTGATCGCCATCGCGGTCATGGTCCTCGTCTCGTACGTCGCCGTCGGCGTCTCGCCGCGCACCATCGGCCGTCAGCACCCGCTGAACACGGCCACGGCCGCCGCGTACGTCCTGGTGCCGCTGGCGAGGATCATGGGCCCGATCCCGTCGCTGCTCATCCTCATCGGCAACGCGCTCACCCCCGGCAAGGGCTTCCGGCACGGCCCCTTCGCCTCCGAGGCGGAACTGCGCGCGCTGGTCGACCTCGCGGAGGCGGAGTCGCTGATCGAGGACGAGGAGCGCCGCATGGTGCACTCGGTCTTCGAGCTGGGCGACACCCTCGTCCGCGAGGTCATGGTCCCGCGCACCGACCTGGTGGTGATCGAGCGGTACAAGACCATCCGCCAGGCACTCACCCTCGCCCTGCGCTCCGGTTTCTCCCGGATACCGGTGACCGGCGAGAGCGAGGACGACATCGTCGGGATCGTCTACCTCAAGGACCTGGCCCGCAAGACGCACATCAGCCGGGACGCCGAGAGCGAGCTGGTGTCCACGGCGATGCGGCCCGCGTTCTTCGTGCCCGACACCAAGAACGCGGGCGACCTGCTGCGCGAGATGCAGAAGCAGCGCAACCACGTCGCCGTCGCCGTCGACGAGTACGGCGGCACCGCCGGCATCGTCACCATCGAGGACATCCTCGAGGAGATCGTCGGCGAGATCACCGACGAGTACGACCGCGAACTGCCGCCGGTGGAGAAGCTGGGCGAGGACCGCTACCGGGTCACCGCCCGCCTCGACATCGGCGACCTCGGCGAGCTGTACGGCCTGGAGGCGTTCGACGACGAGGACGTGGAGACCGTCGGCGGACTGCTCGCCAAGCAGCTCGGCCGGGTGCCGATCGCCGGCGCGTCGTCCGTGGTCGAACTTCCCGACGCCCGTGCCCTGCGCCTGACCGCGGAGGCCGCGGCCGGACGCCGGAACAAGATCGTCACCGTGCTGGTGGAGCCGGTGGCCCCGGAGGACCCGCCCGCCGAGGAGGAGGCGGAGCCGGAGTGACCCCCGAGGAACTGCGCGCCCTCTGCCTCTCCTTCGACGCGGCGGTGGAGGACTTCCCCTTCGGCCCGGAGATTTCGGTCTTCAAGGTGCGGGGCAAGCTCTTCGCGCTGACGAACCTGGACGCGCGGCCCCTGAAGGTCAACCTCAAGTGCGACCCCGAGGACGCGATCCGGCTCCGCGCCGACCACCCGGACCTGATCGTCCCCGGCTGGCACATGAACAAGCGCCACTGGAACACGGTGACGGCGGACGGCGACCTCCCGGACCGCCTGGTCCGGGAACTGGTCGAGGACTCCTACGACCTGGTCGTGGCCGGCCTGCCGCGCGCCGAACGGCTGCGGCTCGACCGGGCGTGACGCACGCGTGCGCGCTCCGGCGCACGCCGAATTGGCCTGACTGCCCCTCGCCAATGCCGTGGCGCGGCGGCAGAATGGGCTTACGGTGCGCTACGACGCCACCGCTCCGGGCCGCCTGCCAGGGAAACTCGGAGCGGAAGCGTCTTCCTACGGCGTCCGCCGCTCTCGGCCCCGGCCTTTCAGGTCGGGGCTGACTGCTGTCACACGAAAGGCAGAACCCACTCGTCGACGATCTTGTGGATCGCGACGAGGAGGTTGATCAGCGGGAGGGCCAGGGCCACCCGCTCTCCCCACGTGCGCTTGACTCGCTCGGGGCGGCGCTCTCCTTCCTGTTCCTGTCGGTCCGGCATCGGCGATCGGCTCCTCTCGGCTCCGTTCGTCGCCGTGTCTCGGCGAGCCGCGAACGGGCGGTGTCAGGGGTGGGGCCGGTGGCCTTGACGTGCACTCACTGTGTCCGCTGGGCGTTCTGATGGCTGATCAACCCCCTTGGTGAAGCGGGCTGTTCGTCGGGCGTACGCTGGACAGCGTAACCCTGAGGGGTGCGCATTGGACAGTGCCTGTTGGAAGTCCGCTATGCGAAGGGTCTGAAGGGGTCCATCCGATGTGCGATGTCGCAGATTGCGGGAAGTCGAAATGCGGACGCGCGTGCGCTGTGATAGTCCTCTCCCTGGGTCGACGTGCGGTTCCCCGGCCTGATCCATCCCTCCGAAAGGTCTCGATGAGTAATATGCACATCTGCTACCTTGCACAGTGCTGGATCCGGTGGGGGGTGGAGCAATCATGACTGTGACGAGTGCGGCGTTGCTGCGCCTGCGGCTGCGCACCGAACTCCGCAAGGCTCGCGTGGCCGCCGGCCTGACACAGCGTGAGGTCGCCGACCGGATGGAGTGGAGCCCCTCCAAGCTCATCCGGATCGAGGCGGGGGAGGTCGGCATCTCGGTCAACGACCTGCGTCCGCTCGCCGCCGCCTACGGGATCACGGACCGGCGCAAACTCGAAGAGCTGCTGGACATGGCCCGGGGCAGCCGGCGCATGCCGTTCACCGAGTACCGGGACCTGTACAGCAAGGACTTCATGCAGCGCCTCGCCCTGGAGGCGGCGGCGTCCGTTCACCGTCAGTTCGGATCGCTGGTCCTTCCGGGCCTGCTCCAGACCGAGGAGTACATGCGGGCCGTGATGCGCGCGTTCGGCAAGAACATGCCCGAGGAGCGCACCGACCGCATCGTCGAATCGCGTCTGGCCCGTCAGGAGGTGCTGGAGGAGGAGGGGCACGAGTTCTCCTTCGTGCTGGACGAATCCGTGCTGCGCCGCGTGACCGGGGGGCGGGGCGTGATGCGGGCGCAGCTGGAGCACCTGGCCGAGCTGTCCGAGCGTCCGCACGTCACGATCCAGATCCTGCCGTTCAGCATCGGCTCTCACCCCGGCATCGAGGGGCCGTTCACGTTGTTCGAGTTCCAGGCGGAGGGGATGGAGGACGCCCTCTTCCTCGAGGACTCCCGGGGGGTGACCACCGCCTCGACCTCCGCCGAGGAGACCAGGCAGTATCTGGAGCGGTTCTGGGAGCTGGAGGACCTGGCGCTGAAGGAAGGGGTCGATGTGGTGCTGCGACGTCTCGCGGAACGCATCGCGGAGGGAGGGGATGAACTGGAGGGGCTGCTGCAGCAGGACTCCGACTGACTGGTCGGACGCCGTCGCCGACCTGCCGTGCCCGCCGGTAAGTTGGCGCGAATTGTCATGCCCGTGTGCATGGATTCTGCACGTACCATGAGAGCCCTGCCGTGTGGCCCACGGCGGCTCTACGGGGGGCGCCCCGGTCCGGGCGGTCCACAACCGGGGTGGAGGTCGAGGGTGATCAAGTCATGGGCATGGCGCAGGAGCAGTGCGTCCAAGGCCACTGACGACTGCGTCGAGGTCACCTGCACCGGGGTCGAGATCCGCGTCCGTGACTCGAAGCGCCGACGCGGCGACACCGTCGCTGTCACCCCTGCCGCCTGGGACTCCTTCCTCCGGTCCCTCGCCGATCCGTCGCCCGCTCGCCGTACGGGGTCGTGAGCGGTGGCCGCCCCCGCCGCCTGATGATCTCCGCCGTCCTTCCTTATGCTCACTCCATGACCGAGACCCCCGACCTCGCCCCCGAGGACCGCAAGATCGTCACCCTGGCCCGTTCCGCCCGGGCCCGCAACGGCGTCCCCGAGGGCGCCGCCGTACGCGACGAGACCGGCCGTACGTACGTCGCCGGGACCGTCGACCTGGACTCCCTGAAGCTGAGCGCCCTGCAGACGGCGGTCGCGATGGCCGTGGCGTCCGGCGCGAAGTCGCTGGAGGCGGCGGCCGTGGTGACGGAGGCCGGGTCGGCGTCGGCCGAGGACCGCGCGGCCGTACGTGACCTCGGCGGCCCCGGGGCCCCGGTGCTGGTGGCCGGCCCGGACGGGACGGTCCGGGAGACGGTCACCGCGGGCTGACGCGGGGACCGCCCCCTGCTGTTACCGGCGGTAAATAGGCCGGATTCCCACCTTGTGGCACGCTGCCTCCCGCGCATCAATGGAGACGCCGGGCTGACGGGACGTCAGTCCGGCGCGGTGCGGCGGGTCCGGACCCCCTCTGCCGAGCAGTTCCCCCACGGAATTCCCCCCACACGGAAAGGGAGCCGGAATCCTATGAGAGGCAAGCGCATCGGAACAGGCGCGTCCCTGGTGGCAGGTGCTCTCGCGGTCTGCGGGCTCGCCCTCGCCCCCACCGCCGCCGCCGTCGCCCCCGGGACGGCGACCGTCAACGCCGACTGCGGAAGCTGGGGCGGTGGCGCCGCCACCCTCACGGCCACCCAGAGCGGCACGTCCGCCACCCTCACCGTCAACACCTCCGCGGTCACCGCGCCCGTCGCGATCGGCGAGGACTCACTGGCCGCGAAGCTCACCCTGGTGAAGGCCGACGGCGGCACCGTCGTCTTCAGCGGCACCGAGAACCCGGCCATGGCGGCCGGCGACCCGCTCGAGGTCGGCCCGCTCACCGGGACCGTGGCCTCCGGCGACAGCCTGGAGGCGTACGGCGGCTCGCTGAAGGTGACCGCGTTCGGTTTCATCACCATCACCTGCACGGCGACCGGACCGCAGTCACCGGGCCCGTTCGTCTTCGACTGACACCGGCGACCGGCACCGCCCGGAACGACGGGCCCGGCCGGGGCCCGTCGTTCCGGGCGGTGGTACGGCGGGGCTCCGGGGATCAGGGAGAATGGACGCCATGAGTGTTCGTACCCAGTCATCCGAGCAGCCGGCCGACGCTGTCCACCGGGCCGGCTTCGCCTGCTTCGTGGGCCGCCCCAACGCGGGCAAGTCCACCCTCACGAACGCTCTGGTCGGGCAGAAGGTGGCGATCACCTCCAACCGGCCGCAGACCACCCGGCACACCGTGCGCGGGATCGTGCACCGCCCGGACGCGCAGCTGATCCTGGTGGACACCCCCGGGCTGCACAAGCCGCGCACCCTGCTCGGCGAACGGCTGAACGACGTGGTCCGCACCACCTGGGCGGAGGTCGACGCGATCGGCTTCTGCCTCCCCGCGGACCAGAAGATCGGCCCCGGCGACCGCTTCATCGCCAAGGAGCTGGCCGGGATCAAGAAGACCCCGAAGGTCGCGATCGTCACCAAGACCGACCTGGTGGACTCCAAGGCGCTGGCCGAGCAGCTGATCGCCGTGGACCAGCTGGGCAAGGAGCTGGGGATCACCTGGGCGGAGATCATCCCGGTGTCGGCGACCGCGAACAAGCAGGTGGACCTGCTGGCGGACCTGCTGATCCCGCTGCTGCCGGAGGGCCCGGCCCTCTACCCCGAGGGCGACCTCACCGACGAGCCCGAGCAGGTCATGGTCGCGGAACTGATCCGCGAGGCGGCCCTGGAGGGCGTCCGCGACGAGCTCCCGCACTCCATCGCCGTGGTCGTCGAGGAGATGCTCCCGCGCGAGGACCGCCCGGCCGACAAGCCCCTCCTCGACATCCACGCCAACCTGTTCATCGAGCGCCCCAGCCAGAAGGGCATCGTCATCGGCCCCAAGGGCAAGCGCCTGAAGGAGGTCGGCATCAAGTCCCGCAGGCAGATCGAGGCGCTGCTCGGAACCCCTGTCTTCCTCGACCTGCACGTGAAGGTCGCCAAGGACTGGCAGCGCGACCCGAAGCAGCTGCGCCGGCTGGGCTTCTGATCACCGGCGCTGCTCGCGCAGCAGCTCCCTGAACCAGCCGTACGACGCCTTCGGGGTCCGCTCCAGCGTCCCGAAGTCCACGTGGACCAGGCCGAAGCGGCGGGCGTGGCCCTCCGCCCACTCGAAGTTGTCCATGAGGGACCAGACGAAGTAGCCGCGGACGTCCACGCCCGCCTCCAGCGCCCGGTGCAGGGCGCGGACGTGGCCGTCCAGGTAGGCGATGCGGTCCTGGTCGTCCAGGCCCTCGTAGGAGCAGCCGTTCTCGGTGATGACCACCGGCGGGAGGCGGTCGCCGTAGCGGGCGCCCAGGCCCGTGAGGAGTTCCGTCAGCGCCTGCGGTACCACCGGCCAGCCGAAGTCCGTCACCGGGTGGCCCTCGACCTCCCGCACCGAGAAGGGGAGTTCGGCCGGCATCCGCACCCCGCCGAAGTCGATCTCCTCGCCCTGCGGGGCTCCCACCCTCGTCGGGGCGTAGTAGTTGACGCCGTAGAAGTCGAGCGGTTCCGCGATGACCTCCAGGTCGGACCCCACCTCACCCGGCATCATCTCGCCGATGCCCTCCGGGTAGGCGCCCAGCAGCACCGGGTCCGCGAACAGGCGGTTCAGCAGGACGTCGTAGAAGTCCGCCGCCTCCACGTCCGCCGGCTCCGGTGACGCCGGCCAGGTCGGCCCGTGGGAGTTGGTGATGCCGACCTCCGCGGCCCCGGCCGCGCGCAGGGCCCGTACCGCCAGGCCGTGCGCCAGGAGCTGATGGTGGGCCACCGGCAGCGCGTCGAACATCAGCCGCTCACCCGGCGCGTGCGTGCCCAGGGCGTGGCCCAGCAGGGTGTGCTCGGCGGGCTCGTTGAGGGTGATCCACTGCCGGACCCGGTCGCCCAGACGGCCGGCGACGAGCGACACGTACTCGGCGAACCGGGCCGCCGTGTCCCGCTCCAGCCAGCCGCCCGCCTCGTGCAGGGCCAGCGGCAGGTCCCAGTGGAACAGCGTCGGCACCGGACGGACGCCCGCCGCGCACAGCTCGTCCACCAGCCGGTCGTAGAAGTCCAGGCCGCCCGTGCGCAGCACCCGCGGCCAGGAGACCGAGAAGCGGTACGCGTCCACGCCCAGCCCCGCCAGCAGGGCCACGTCCTCGCGGTAGCGGTGGTAGTGGTCGCAGGCCACCGCCGCCGTCGAGCCGTCCTTCACCCGTCCCGGCCGGTCCGTGAACGCGTCCCACACGGACGGCTCGCGCAGCCGGACCGCGCCCTCGATCTGGTGGGCCGAGGTGGACACGCCCCACTGGAAGCCGGCCGGGAAGCGGGGGACCGGGTTCGTCGTCGCCATGGCCCGGATCATCCGCACCCGCGGCGAAGGAAGTCAACGCCCCGGCAACCGAGGGCCGTTCAGAGGCCCCGGGGATCGTCAGGGGCTCCCGGGGATCGTCAGGCTCCTTCCTTCAGGACGCGGCTGATCAGCTTGCGCTGCTCGTCCGTCAGCCGGGGATCCGCGCAGTACACGGTCCTCCCGTCCACCGTGATCCGGTAGCTGAAGCCGTCCGGCACCCCGACCGGCGGCGTGCCCCGGCCCGCGGCCACGGCCCGCTCGGCCAGGGCGTGCCACTCGGATGCGTCGGCGCGTCCCGAGGTGTCCACCTCGGCCTGCCGTTCGATGCCCGCGAATCCGCCGGTGCGTCTCACCTGAATGCGCATGGTCCGTGTCTAGTACGGAACCACGGCCCGCGCACCCCCGCCGCTCCCCGGTGCGTCCGCCGGGCGGGGACGGCGCGGTGCCGAGGGGCACCGCGCCGAGGCGTGGGGCGGGGCGTCGGATCAGCCCGCGCCGCAGCTGCCGACCGACGGCGCCGGGCTGGAGGGTCCGTTGACGGTGAAGCCGAACGACGTGGACTGACCCGCGCTCAGGGTGCGGTTGTGGCCGGCCGGGGTCACCGTCACCACGTTGCCGTTCCTGGTGGCGGTGCCGTTCCAGATCGAGACGAGCGTCTGGTGGGAGGCCAGCGTCACCGGCACGCTCCAGTTGGTGACGCCGCCGCTGCCCGCCGTGATGGTCACCTCACCGTTGAAGCCGTTGTTCCACGCGTTGGTGGTGCGGTACGTGGCGCTGCAGGCGCCCGGCGGCGGTGTCGTGGGTCCGCCCTCACCGGGGGTGCCCCCGCCGCCGAGGGTGATGTTGGAGCTGCCGCTGCTCTGGTAGCCCTCGGTGGCCATGATCATGTAGTAGTTGAAGGCCCCCAGCGGCATCCCGGCCGCTTCCCAGGCGTCGAAGTGGGTGCCGGTGTCGATGGTGCCGCTGGACCGCTTGCTGTTCCGGACGCTCCAGTACTGCTGGAAGGTCCTGGTGCCCTCCACCGACGGCGCGTTGGTCCGCGTGGACTCGTAGATCGTGTACGTGCCGCCGTCGGCGTTGACCGTGCCGCGCCGCTGGCCGGCCGACCCGGGGTTGTACGGGCCGTGGTTCTCGACGATGTAGTACTCCACCAACGGGTTGGAGGTCCACCCGTACAGCGCCAGGTAGCCGTTGCTGCCCGGGTCGAACGTGCCGGAGTAGGTGACGGTCCGGCGGCTGCCGTTGCTCCAGCCGAGGCCGCCGACCCAGTTGTTGGTGTTGTTCCACCGGCTGCTGTACTGCCCGGCGGCCCCCAGCGTCATGGTGACGGTGCCCGGGGCGTCGGTCCAGAAGGAGTAGTAGTACCCGTTGTACGTGCCGGTCGAGTTGCTGGTGAGGACCTGGTCGGCACGTGCCGTGCCGGGCAGCAGCAGTCCGGACCCCGCCGCTGCCACCAGCGCCCCCGCACCGCCGAGGACGAACCTTCTGCTGACCGGTCTGCCGGAATTCCGGGGGGTTTCGCTCATGGGGCTGTTCCTCCTCGTGAAGGGCACCGTCGGTGACAGGGGGACATGCCGAGCAACGCCTCGCCGTTCACCGGCGAGGCGACAGAGGCCCGGTCCTGCACCCGTGACGCAGGACCGGGGAGCGACACAACAGTGTTTCGCGGCAAGGGGGTTGTCAATAGTTTCGTAATTCCTGCGAAACTATTCGATGCCGTGGACCGTTGCTGCACTGGGGTGAGACCGGTGCGGTGAGTGCCGTCCGGTGGAGGGTCGCAAGGTTTCGCCGGTCCGGCGTTCGAAATTTTCGAACCCTTGGAGCAGGGCCGGTCTACAGCGTGCGCACTCCCACCCGCTCCCAGGCCTTCGTCACCGCCCGGAGTTCCTCGCCCTCGCCGAACCGGGCGCGCGCCGCCTCCACCGTCAGGGTCGCGAAGTCCGTGAACTGCGCGTCCTGCCCGAGCTCGCCGCCCGTCAGCACGTCGTACCAGACCTGCCCGGCGCGCTCCCAGGCGTGCCCGCCCAGAGTGGTGGCCGCCAGGTAGAAGGCGTGGTTCGGGATGCCGGAGTTGATGTGCACACCGCCGTTGTCGCGGCCGGTGCGGACGTAGTCGTCCATCGTCGCGGGCTGCGGGTCCTTGCCGAGGACGTCGTCGTCGTACGCCGTGCCCGGCTCCTTCATGGAGCGCAGCGCCTTGCCCGTGACGCGCGGGGCGAGCAGTCCGGCCCCGATCAGCCAGTCGGCCTCCTCGGCGGTCTGGCCGAGCGTGTACTGCTTGATGAGCGCGCCGAAGACGTCCGACACCGACTCGTTGAGCGCGCCGGACTGGCCGAAGTAGTCCAGATTCGCGGTGTACTGCGTGACGCCGTGGGCGAGTTCGTGGCCGATGACGTCGACGGGGATGGTGAAGTCGAGGAAGATCTCCCCGTCCCCGTCGCCGAACACCATCTGCTCGCCGTTCCAGAAGGCGTTGTTGTAGTCCTCGTCGTAGTGCACGGTCGCGTCCATCGGCAGCCCGTGGCCGTCGATCGAGTCGCGGGAGTACGCCTTCAGGAACAGCTCGAACGTGGCGCCGAGCCCGGCGTAGGCGCGGTTGACGGTGGCGTCCCGGCCGGGCGCGTCGCCCTCGCCGCGCACCTTCGTCCCCGGCAGGGCGGTGCGGTGCCGGGCGTCGTACACGGTGCGCCGCGGCTTGCCGGGCTCGGCCTCGGCGGGCGCGGCGACGGCCGGTGCGCCGACCACCGTGGTCAGCCGGCGCTGCGTGCGCTCGTAGGCGTCGCGCCGGAGGGTGCGGCGCGCGGGTCCGTGGACCACGGGGTCCTCGGCCTGGGCGAGCCGGTCCAGGACGTGCGGCGGGACGATGGTGCAGAAGACGGGCTCGAAGCCCCTGTTCGCGGTCATGCCCGGAACCATCGCACTGCGTCACGGAACTGTCACGCCTCGCAACCGTGATCGGTGAAATCCGCCGTCACTCCGCCCCTCGGGCCCCCGTGGAGTGGTATACGGCACTTTTTGTCCCGTTCCTCCCCGTGGTCCCGCATACTGATACGGACCCCCGCACCCAGCACGCCTCGGTTAAGCTGCGGAGCATCATGCGTTTCGGGCTGCTTCTCCTTAGCTGCCGCGGTGAGGGTCTGCAGTAGAGGCCGACCCCCTCCCCGCGGAGTTTGGCGCTGCGCCGTCGGCCGTCCCGTCACAAGGACATCCCGCGGACCATCGAGGAGCCCACGCACCATGGCGAACCGCCAGCAGCCCAGCCCCATGCCGATCCACAAGTACGGCCGCTACGAGCAGGTCGACATCCCCGACCGCACCTGGCCGGGCAACCGGATCACCACCGCCCCCCGCTGGCTCTCCACCGACCTGCGCGACGGCAACCAGGCCCTGATCGACCCCATGTCGCCCGCCCGCAAGCGCGCGATGTTCGACCTGCTGGTCAAGATGGGCTACAAGGAGATCGAGGTCGGCTTCCCGGCCTCCGGCCAGACCGACTACGACTTCGTCCGCTCGATCATCGAAGAGCCCGGCGCCATCCCGGACGACGTGACGATCTCCGTCCTGACCCAGGCCCGCGAGGACCTGATCGAGCGGACGGTCGAGTCCCTGAAGGGCGCCAAGCGCGCCACCGTCCACCTGTACAACGCCACCGCCCCGGTCTTCCGCCGGGTCGTCTTCCGCGGCTCCAGGGACGACATCAAGCAGATCGCCGTCGACGGCACCCGCCTGGTGATGGAGTACGCCGAGAAGCTGCTCGGCCCGGAGACGGAGTTCGGCTACCAGTACAGCCCCGAGATCTTCACCGACACCGAGCTGGACTTCGCCCTCGAGGTCTGCGAGGCGGTCATGGACGTCCACCAGCCGGGTCCGGGCCGCGAGATCATCCTCAACCTGCCCGCCACCGTCGAGCGCTCCACCCCGTCCACGCACGCCGACCGCTTCGAGTGGATGGGCCGCAACCTCTCCCGCCGCGAGTACGTCTGCCTGTCGGTCCACCCGCACAACGACCGCGGCACGGCGGTGGCGGCGGCCGAGCTGGCCCTGATGGCCGGCGCCGACCGCGTCGAGGGCTGCCTGTTCGGGCAGGGCGAGCGCACCGGCAACGTCGACCTGGTCACCCTGGGCATGAACCTGTTCTCCCAGGGCGTCGACCCGCAGATCGACTTCTCCGACATCGACGAGATCCGCCGCACGTGGGAGTACTGCAACCAGATGGAGGTCCACCCGCGCCACCCGTACGTGGGCGACCTGGTCTACACGTCCTTCTCCGGCTCCCACCAGGACGCCATCAAGAAGGGCTTCGACGCCATGGAGGCCGACGCGAAGGCCAAGGGCGTCACCGTCGACGACATCGAGTGGGCCGTGCCCTACCTGCCCATCGACCCCAAGGACGTCGGCCGCTCCTACGAGGCCGTCATCCGCGTCAACTCGCAGTCCGGCAAGGGCGGCATCGCCTACGTCCTGAAGAACGACCACAAGCTGGAGCTGCCGCGCCGGATGCAGATCGAGTTCTCGAAGATCATCCAGGCGAAGACGGACGCCGAGGGCGGCGAGGTCACCCCGAAGGACATCTGGGCGATCTTCCAGGACGAGTACCTGCCCAACCCGGAGAACCCCTGGGGCCGCATCCAGGTCGCGAACGGCCAGACCACGACGGACCGCGACGGCGTGGACACCCTCACCGTCGAGGCCTCGGTCGACGGCGTGGAGACCACCCTGGTCGGCACCGGCAACGGTCCGATCTCGGCGTTCTTCCACGCGCTGCAGGGCATCGGCATCGACGTACGCCTGCTGGACTACCAGGAGCACACGATGAGCGAGGGCGCCTCCGCGCAGGCCGCCTCCTACATCGAGTGCGCCATCGGCGACAAGGTCCTGTGGGGCATCGGAATCGACGCGAACACCACCCGCGCCTCGCTGAAGGCGGTCGTCTCGGCCGTCAACCGCGCAACGCGCTGAGCAGCCGGTTCGCGGAGTTCGAGGGCTCCGTCCGCCTTTTCCGGCGGGCGGGGCCCCGTCGCATACCGGCCAAATGCTGTGGAGGTCACGGAAAGGTCTCGTCCCGGGTACTGACTCCGCCTCACGAATGTGGCTAACATCACGCGTGCGTGGCGATGGCGCTGCGGCGTTACGGAGGTGCGACGTGCTGCCAGGACGGGGACCCAACGGCCGTGCCGCTGCCGCCAGACTGTCGCGCCTGATGGGCACCCGGACCACCTGGACGCCCGTCGGCGACGGCGAGTTCTTCTGCCCCGGCTGCGGCGGCGACCGCAACTACCAACGGCTGAGCGGACAGCGCCGCTTCGCCCTCCTCGGCGTGCCCGTGCTGCCGCGCGGAGCGACCGGCCCGGTCGTCGAGTGCGCGGCCTGCCGCCACCACTTCGGCACCGACGTCCTGGACCACCCCACCACCACCCGCTTCTCCGCGATGCTCCGCGACGCCGTGCACACCGTCGCCCTCGCGGTGCTGGCCGCCGGCGGCACCTGCTCGCGCGCGTCGCTGGAGACGGCCGCGGCCGCCGTGCGCGCGGCCGGCTTCGACGACTGCACGGAGGAACAGCTGGCCGCGCTCGTCGAGGCGCTGGAGGCGGACACCGGCCGGTTCACCGGGGGACCCTGCGCGGCCGGCCTCGCCATCGAGCTGCACGAGGCGCTGGACCCGCTGGCCCCGCACCTCGCCGCCCCCGGCCGTGAGTCGATCCTCCTCCAGGGCGCCCGCATCGCCCTCGCCGACGGCCCCTACACCCCCGCCGAGCGCGACGCCCTGGCCACCGTGGGCGCGGCCCTCACCATCTGCTCGGACGACGTGACCCGCCTGCTGGCGGCGGCGCGCACCCCGTCCTGACGCCCCGGCGGCGGGCGGAGCGGCGGTTCAGGGCAGCCGGGAGAGCTCCAGGTGCATGATCCGGCGGTCCTCGCCGGGGCCGAAGTAGTCCCGGCGCAGGCCCGCGTCCGGCTGCTCGGGGCGGAAGCCCAGGGAGTGGTAGAGCAGGATCGCGGCGCGGTTGGCGGGTTCCACGGTCAGCCGGACCTGTTCGATCCCGCTGCGGCGCAGCCGGGTCAGGACCTCCACCATCAGCTCCCGGCCCAGCCCGTGCCGGCGGCGGTCCTCGGTCACGCACAGGCCGAGGATCCAGCTGTCGCGGCTGAGCGCCGTGGTGGCGGCCAGGACGTAGCCGCGCAGGGAGCCCTCGCCGTCGTCGAGGACCAGGAAGTGCTCGGCGTACATGTCGTAGAGCTGGCGCAGCAGGAACGCCGGATAGGCGACCTCCCGGAAGACCTCCACGTCGAGCCGCCGCAGTTCGGGCAGGTCGGACTCCCGTGCCGTCCGTAGGACCAGGTGCCGTGGGCCCGGGAACGGCGCCGTCCCCGTGAGGTGCTCGTGGCGGTCCAGGGCGCGCTCCAGCGGTTCGGCGGTCATGCCACCCCCAGTCGGGACGTGCGGACGTCAACGCGGCAGGCACCGGCCCGTTCCCCCGGGAGAGTGAGGCTCCGCCGGTGGTGGCCGGTGACTGCTCCTGGCCAGAGTGAGCGCCCAACTTGCCGTGTGCAAGGGCGAGTTAGCGTATGCGGGGATATGCTGACGTGCGCCTGGTGTGCGCCCGCTCCATGAGGACTGGCGTGTTCCTGGCTGTCTCCGCGTGTCGTATCGGCCTACGGTGCGAGCACCGGAGATGCCGCTTCACCTGCCGCGTCCACGAAGGCGCGCAGACAGGGCACACGGTCTTGTCCGACGCTCGATGGAATACGGCAGGGTGATGATGGATCGCAACGCCGACGCACCGTGGTCGAAGTTCGATCCAGAGGTGTACGTCGACCTCAACTACCGGACCCCGCTCGAGGTCGACCTGCTGATCGTGCGGTTGATGCGCGACCACTTCAGCCGCTGCTTCGCCCGGGGCGTCCCGGACTCGGTGCGCGGCGTCGACGTCGGCGCCGGCGCGAACCTCTATCCCGCCCTGTCCATGCTCCCCTGGTGCGAGAAGATCCTGCTGCTCGAGTACGCGCGCCCGAACGTCGAGTACCTGGAGCGGCAGGCGTCCCCCGAGGGCTACGACGCGGCCTGGGACGCCTTCTGGGAGGTGCTGCGCGAGGCCCCCGCCTACCGCGACGTCGAACCGAGGGGCCGGTTCGGCGAGATCGTCCGCGTGGAGCGGGCCAACCTGCTCGACCTCGACGGGCAGCGGCGCTGGGACATCGGGACGATGTTCTTCGTCGCCGACTCCATGTCCGAGTGCCCCGAGGAGTTCCGGCGGGGCGTGCGGTGCTTCATGGACGCGCTGAACGAGGGGGCCCCGTTCGCCGCCGCCTTCATGAAGGAGTCGGTCGGCTACCAGGTCGGCGACCACCGGTATCCGGCCTACCGGGTGAACGAGGACGGGGTCCGCGGCAACCTGGAGGAGTTCGCCGCCGAGCTGGAGATCCACGACCTGCACCACATGGTGCGGCCGGGACACGAGGGGATGATCCTCGCGCTGGGGCGGCGGAACGCGGCGATTGCCGCTCCGTAGGAACGGGGACCATGTCTGAACACAGGGCAACCGGATCTGTACGAGGGGTACGGGGATGCAGATCAAGCCACGCCAGCACCTGCTGGACGTCTGGCGGGCCGCGGCCCGCCAGATGTTCGACGACGGGAAACTCGTCTGGGGGGACACCGACGGGCTGAGCAGCGTCGCGGACGCCGAGCGGCTGCTCTGTCTGCTGTACCCCGCCACCGAGGTGCCCGCGTTCCGCCTCGACCAGCCGGACACCACCGAGCGGGACGTGCTGCGTGCGCTGGAGCGGGTCGGCAGCCGGCTGGAGATCCCTCCCAACCTGATCACCGCGCTGACCCAGTTCATGCGCACCTACACGGGGCCGGACGACAGCCCCACCTTCGCCGGCGGGCCGTACTTCAAACCGGCCGACCCCAGCGAGGAACTCACCTACGAGCAGGGCAAGTTGGGGGTGGTCGACTCCTACTCCATGTCCGTCACGCTCTGCCTCGCCACCCTCGGGTTCCTCAAGGTCTACGAGGGCAGCACCACCCGCCCCGAAGTGCGCAAGGCGATCGGTGAGCTGAGGGAGGCCACCAACACGCGCCTGACCTCCGCGATGATCAGCCTGCTGCGCTCCTTCACCGTCAACGTCTTCGACGCCGAGTCCGAACAGGGCCGGCGGCTGATCCAGGTCATCGGGCAGAACAGACAGTCCGACCGGGCGGTGCTCCAGCAGTTCTCCCGCCGGTTCCGCCCGCTGCGCGCCACGATCATCGAGAGCCTCAGCCGCGGCATCGAGGTCGAGGAGAGCATCCGGGACGAGAGCCAGCTCTTCGAGTGCGGCTGGGCCTGGGGCGTGGTGAAGGACGCCCCGAAGATCACCGACCTGGACGGCCGGATCCCCGGCCAGCCCGACGGCATCGCCGACCGGCTGCCGTACGTGTACTTCACCGTGGTCGCCCTGGACGGCATCCAGGACCTCTTCTCCGACCGCACCCTCACCCTGGGCCTGCTGGACGCCGACCAGCAGAAACTCGCCGAGGCGTTACGCCTGCGCTGGGAACTCAGCCAGCAGTACTGGTCGGCCGTCGCCCGCTTCGGCGGCGAGCGCTGGCCCCTGGAGGACCTCCCCTGGCAGACCACCGGCCTGCGGCTGGAGTCGGAGTACTTCTCCCTGACCGTCGCGGCCATCCTCGTCCACGACCTGGTCCGCCGGAAGGCCACCGACGACGACCTCACCCGCACCGTCGCCGTCATGGAACGCCTCGCCGACCGCGGTCGGATCACCAGCCGGATGACGCGGAACGACCCCGCCGTCCGACTGCACGACCCGGGCGTCCTCATGCCGCTCGCCGGTTCCGAGCGCTCCGGAACGCTCCTGCAGTGGCGGATGACCGACTTCTCGGCCCAGCTGCTCAAGCGGAGCATCCAGCTCGCCGAACTCTCCCGGAACATCGAGGCGCAGGACCGCCTGCTGCGCCTCGCCGAGCAGACGTTCGAGCACCTGTGGGAACGGCGGATCGAGGAGGGCGCGGGCACCGGCCTCTGGGACAACGCGCGCGCCGTCTACCCGGACGCGCGCGACCTCGACCAGCGCCTGTCCTGGAGCATCACCGAACGCGTCACCGAGTGCCTGGTCGCCGCCCGCAACCTGTACGAGCAGCAACCGATCCGCAGTCCCGAACTCGCCCAGCTGGCCCGGGAACTGCTCAGCGAGGCCACCCACCTGTTCGGCAAGGAACAGATGGAGGCCTCCGTCACCGCCGACGGAAGCCGGGGACGCGCCATGCGGAGCATAGAAAGCCGCCTGGAGCACGCCCGCAGCCTGGTCGACGACCGGCCCGCCACCGCCTTCGCCCTGGCCCTGCCCGTGCTCCGGGAGCTCGACACCCTGGCCCAGGCCCGGGGCGCCGCCACCCAGGAGGTGTGAGCCGTGCTCGTCTTCGCCGCCTCCGACAAGGGAGGCACGGGCCGCTCGGTGACCAGCGCCAACCTGGCCTACCAGCGGGCCCTCACCGGCGATCACGTGGCGTACGTCGACTTCGACTTCGGCTCGCCGACCGCCGCCGCCGTCTTCGACGTGCCCGGCGCGATGCGCGGCACCGAGGAGCGGGGCCTGCACTCCTACCTCGAGGGCGACGTCACCGAACCGGCCAGGATCGACGTCTGGCGGCAGACCGAGCACCCCCTGCTGCGCGCCCGACCCAACCAGTCCGGCCGCCTGGTCCTCTTCCCCGGCGACGCCGGCGGCGGCGAGTTCGCCACCGGTGAGGACGCCCTGGAGCGGTGCGTCGACCTCCTGCTGCGGCTCAACGGCGAGTTCGACCTCATCGTGGTGGACCTGAGCGCCGGCCGCAGCTACGCCGTGGACATGGTCCTGGCGGCGACGGCCCACCCCCGGATGCGCTACGTCCCCTTCCGCTGGCTCGTCTTCCACCGCTGGACCCGGCAGCACGTGATCGCCGCCTCCGGACTCGTCCACAAGGAGAACGGCATCCTCAGGAGCGGTGTCGACCGCGGGCACGACGAGGAGACGCTGCAGGGCAGCATCCGCTTCGTCCGGGCCGCCGTGCCCGATCCCGAGTCGCCGCTGTGGGCCCAGGGATCGCCCGCCCAGGCCGCCTGGATGCAGTCCTGCGACGAGACCCTGCGCCGGCTCGCCGCAGAGCACCGCATCGGCGACAGCGTCGTCCTCGGCATCGTGCCGCTGGAACCCATCCTGCAGTGGCGCGAGCAGCTGATCACCGAGGAGGACGTGCTCGCCACCCAGATCGCCAACAAGGAGACCCTGGAGGCGCTGGAGGAGATCGCCCGGCGCCTGACCGACGAATCCCACTGGGGGCGGCCATGACGGACGCGGTGTTCCGCGAGACCACCGCCGAACCACGGACCCAGGCGGTGCCGCTGTCCCACCTCTCCCTGGAGCTGGGCCACTTCTACATGGAGGACTTCGAGGAGGGCCCCGGGCACCTGCGGCGCCACTTCGACCGGGTGCGCCCCTGGGCGGAGGCGGCACGCGCCGCAGCGGCCGTCCAGGCCGGCGGCAAACGCCCCCGGATCAGCACCTGCTTCCTGATCGACGACTACTTCACCCGGTTCTCCAGCCCCGCCGAACTCGTCCCGCTGCTGCTGGCGGAGGCCGAGCGGGCCGGGGTGACCGTCGACTACCTGGCCCGCGAGTCCGCCTGCGCGGACGCCGGCAAGGTGCCGGTCGCCGAGGCGGTGGCCGGCCGCCTCGTCGAGGAACCGCCGCCCGGCAGCTACGGCCTGCGCCCGCCGGCCGCCCAGGCCGGCTGGCTGGCCAACGGCCGGCGCAGCCCCGTCGCGCGCACCCCGCAGGCGATGCGGAAGGCCACCGCCTGGCAGCCGCCCAGGGAGACCGCGGCCCGCCGCCACTCGGTCTTCCTGGACGTCGAACTCTGGAGCGACACCCCCGACGGGCACCGCACCTGGTCCTGCCCCTTCCTCGCGGCGGTGTGGCAGCTCGTCCGGCTCGGGCTGCTGCGCAACCAGGGCGAGGCCGTCCTCGTGCCCCAGCCGCACACCGCCTCCGGCTTCCCGGAGGACTGGGACGAACTGCCCCCGCTGATCCGGCTCAACCCGCGGGCGGACCCGTTCGCCGCCTACCGGACCTGCTCGGTGGTGCCCAACCGGTTCTTACCCGTCGAGCACGCCGTCCGGGTGATCCTCGACCAGACCGAGGTGGACCCCGAGGCGCTGCACCAGGTCGCCGAACGGTCCGCCCACGAGGCCGTGGCCGTCCCCGACTCGGTGGCCGAGCGCATCTCCTACGTCTTCTACGCGGGGGCGTGACGTGCGGCCGGGGGAGAGCGCACCGCGCGCCGTGCTCGCCTGCGGCGAGGTCCGCACCTGCCTGCTGCCCGCCCGGCAGGCGCTCGACAGCCGGGCCGCCGCCCAACTCCTCGGACTGCGCGCCGACGAGCGGGTCCTGCTCTCCGAACGCCCCAACCTCTACGGGCGTTCCCCCGACACCCTCACCGGCGTCGACTGCCCCCTGCCCAGCGCCAACGGCTCCCGGGTCCGCGCGGTCGGCACGGTCGCCGCACGGGCCTCGCTCACCGAAGGGCGCGTCCTGCAGAGCTCCGCGTACTTCCGCGTCCCCGCCGCCGGCCCCGACCACCGACGGCCCTGGGGCCACTACCTGGTGCGGCCCGGCGTGGTCGAGCCGCTCGGGAGACTGCCCCGCGAGGCGGTCGCCCAAGGACTGCTCGGCGGTGGACGGCACGGCGAACTCGACGTCGGCCTGATCGCCGACGGCCTGCTCACACGACTGCTGCGCCACCCCCTGCTCGACCAGCGGCCGCCCCTCAAGTCCCGCCCCACCCGGCTCCGTTGGGTGGCCCTGCCCGCGGACCCCGGCGACGGCCCGTCGATCGAGCGGTTCACCCTCGCCGAGGACGAACTGCGCACCCTGCGGCTGCGGGTCCCCGAGGGCGTCCGCAGCGCCGAGATCGCCGGACTCTGCGACGACCTCGCCCTGCACGACTGGCTGCTCACCACCGTGGTCCGCATCCTGGACGGCATCCGCCTGGGATCCGCGCCGCCGCCGGCCCGGCCGCGGCCGCCGACGGGGGACGGTCTTCCCCCCGTCGTCAGGGCGCTGCGGCCCGCCGTCGACCACCTGCTGCACCTGTGGATGCCACGGGCCCGGGTGGCGAAGGAACTCGCCCCGCTGTGGGACGCGCTGGAGGAACGGCCCGGATTCACCCGGCAGTGGCAGACGCTGGTGCAGCGCATCCGCGACCAGCTCACCCTGCACGCGATCCCCTCGCCGTACCGGGAGGTGGAGCCGGTTCCCTGACCCGACACTCCCCAGCGGCCCACCGGCCCCGAGCGGACCCGGCCCGACCCCACGCACATCCCCGCACCCCGAACCGACGCGCATCCCAACGGGGGGAGAAGCGAGATGAGCACGGCACAGTCACCCCAGCCCGAAGACACGGCGGGCCCGCCCGACCGCGCGGGCGACCGGACGATCCCCGGTCCGCAGGACCCGTCCCGCACGGCACCCGCCCCGGACCGGCCGCCGGCAGCCCTCGCGGCCACGGGGCCGGACCGGGACGCCGCCCCGGCCCCGTGGCCGCGCCGACTGCTGGTCGGCCTCGTCCTCGGCCTCCTCGCCTGGGGCGCCGCCGCGCTGCTGAGCCCGGAGGACGGACCGGCGCGGCAGCTCGCCGCCGCCGGACTCTGCGCCGCCGCCGCGGTGGCCGTCCAGCACCTCCTCGCACCGGACCGGACGGCGGAGGAACGGACCCGGCGGACGGAGCGCCTGCTGGCCGAGACCGCCGCCACCGTACGGGACGGGCTGCGGCGCCACGACGACCTGCGGAGCGACCTGGCCCGGCACGCCGAGGACGTGAAGCGGTTCGTCGAGAACCGCCTCGCCGAGACGGCCCGGCCCGCCGAACCCCGCCCGGTGCTGGACCGGGTCCGCATCGACGCGGTGCCCGACCTGGCCACCAACTTCGCCGAGGTCCTGGCGCCCGGCCCCCCGATCCTGTCCACCTTCGTCCGCCTGGAGATGCAGCGGGTGATCGGGTACATGACGGACCTCACCACCCTGACCGCGGAGTGCCCCGGAGAGAACCACGACTGGATGCTCACCCTCACCCGCGCCGCGGAGGAGTCCATCTGCGCCACCAGCACCTCCGTCGACCGGGGGTTCTGGAACAGCGAGCCCGCCAGCCGCTACCTCCACGCCCAGCACGAGGCGATCGTCGAGCACGGGGTGCCGGTACGGCGGCTGTTCCTGCTGGAGAGCGCGCGGGAACTGGACGACCGGCTGCTGCGGCTGTGCGAGGAGCAGGAGGTGCTGCACATCGAGGTGCGCGTGGCGGTCCTGCCGGAACTGCCGCCGCACCTGCTGCGCGGCACCACCAACGACTTCATCGTCTACGACGAGGCGGTGTCCTTCGAGATCGACCAGGACCTGCGCGACGTCAACATCAGGACCCGGCTCATCGCCCGCCCGGACCACGTCCAGGACCGGATGAAGCGCTTCAGGGAACTCTGGGAGGCCGGCATGAGCCTGCGCGAACTGGAGGTGCGGGTCGACGACGAGGAGGACGGCACCTGGATGGTCGACAGGGGCTGAGCGGAGCGGGCGGGGTCGTTCCCCGGAGCGATCCCGCTTACTCCCCCGGGAGCAACCCAGCCCCCCGCACCGCCCCGCGCAGTACCCCGCAACTCGCCCTCACGCCCGACGTGCCGCCCCCTCGGCGCCGGGAGTCTGGAGACCGACCCAGACATCCGACCGGAGGGAGACCCGTCTCATGGGGGCCGCAGGGACAAGGAGTCCGGGGCGACGGCGAGCCGTGCCCTGGCTGGTGCTCGGGCTGTGGGTCGCCGTACTGGCGCTCGCCTCGCCGTTCGCCTCGAAGCTGTCGGACGTACAACGCGACCGGGCCGTCGACTACCTGCCGGCGAGCGCCGACTCCACCCAGGTCGCGAAGATCCAGGACCGGCTGCCCGGCGGCGAGGCCACCGAGATGGTCGTCGTCTACCACCGCGACGGCGGCCTGACCGCCGCCGACAGGGCCACCGCCGCCGACCAGATCGCCGAGATCGCCGGCGCCCACACGCTCACCGGCCGGCCGGCCGCCGTGCCGTCCGAGGACGGCACCACCCTGATGTACCCGGTGGCCAGCACCGAGCCCGGCCAGGACGAGGAGGCCCGCGACGCGCTCGTGAACGCCGTGCGGGACGTCGCCCGGGGCGGCGACGGGCTGAGCGTCGAGGTCGGCGGGGCGGGCGCGCTCGCCACCGACGCCGCCGAGGTCTACGACTCCCTCGACGGACCGCTGCTCTACACCACCGCCGCCGTCGTCGCCCTGCTGCTGATCCTGATCTACCGCAGCCCGTTCCTGTGGCTCGTCCCGCTCGCCGTCGCGGGGCTGGCCGACTACCTGTCGATGGGCGTCGCCTACGGCCTCAACCAGTGGTTCGGCACCCCGGTGTCCGGCCAGTCCTCCGGCATCATGACGATCCTCGTCTTCGGCGCGGGCACCGACTACGCGCTGCTGCTCGTCTCCCGCTACCGCGAGGAACTGCGTCGCGTCGAGCGGCCGTACGACGCCATGGCCGCCGCGCTGCGCGGCTGCGGCCCCGCCGTGCTCGCCTCCTCCGGCACCGTCGCCGCCGGACTGCTGTGCCTGCTCGCCGCCGACCTCAACTCCAGCCGGGGCATGGGCCCGCTCGGCACCGTCGGCGTGCTGTGCGCGCTGGCCGCCATGCTGACCCTGCTGCCGGCGATCCTCGTCCTGCTCGGCCGCCGCGTCTTCTGGCCGCTCGTCCCCCGCTACGGCAGCACCCCCAGGGCCCGCCGCTCCCTGTTCACCGCCATGGGCGGCTCCGCCGGGCGCCGGCCCCTCGCCGTCCTCGCGGGCGGTGCCGTCCTGCTCGGCGCGCTCGCCCTGGGCGCGCTGAACCTGCCCGGAGCCCTCAAGCAGGAGGACTCCTTCACCTCCAGGCCCGAGGCGGTCGCCGCGATGGAGACCCTCGCCGCCGCCTACCCGGAACGCGGCACCCAGCCCATCAGCGTCATCGCCCCCACCGACCGCGCCGACGCCGCCCTCGCCGCCGCACGCGACACCCGGGGCGTGGAGAGCGCCGAGCGGGGCCGCAGCGGCGGGGGCTGGACCGAGATCACGGTCATCGCCGCCGCCCCGCCCCAGTCGGCCGGGGAGACCGCCACCATCGAGGCCCTGCGCGAGAACCTCGACGGCTCCTACGTCGGCGGCCCCAGCGCCGAGCAGATCGACCTGAAGGACACCAACGCCCGCGACACGACGATCGTCGTGCCGATCGTGCTGCTGTCCGTGCTGCTCGTCCTCGTCGCCCTGCTGCGGTCCCTGGTCGCGCCGCTGCTCCTGGTCGCCGCCGTCGTCGCCGTGTGGGGCGCCGCCCTCGGCATCGGCGGGCTCGTCTTCGGGCCGCTCCTCGGCTTCGAGGGCACGGACCCGGGTCTGGGGCTGCTGTCCTTCGTCTTCCTGGTGGCGCTGGGCGTCGACTACGGCATCTTCCTCATGCACCGCATGCGCGAGGAGTCCCTGAAGGGCACCGAACCCGCCGAGGCCGCGCTCACCGCGCTGCGCACCACCGGCGGGGTCGTCGCCTCCGCCGGGCTCGTCCTCGCGGCCACCTTCGCGGTGCTCACCAACATGCCGATGGTGCAGCTCGTCGAACTGGGCTTCGTCATCGCGGTCGGCGTCCTGCTGGACACCTTCCTCGTCCGCACCTACCTCGTCACCAGCGCGAGCGTCGCCCTGCGGCGCCGGGTGTGGTGGCCGGGCCGGCTCTCCCGGGCCCCCGAACCGGTACGGCGGGAGCGGCAGCCGGAGCCGGTGTAGCACCGGTGTGACGACGAAGGGGCGTCCCTCCCTCCCGGAGGGACGCCCTCCTCCAGGAGGATGAACCCCGTGCAGGCAACGACGACGGCGGACCGCCCGCCACCGACCGCGACGCCCGGACGGCCCGGCATCGGCGAGCGGGTCATGGCGGCGGTCAACCGCGACCCCCTGACCGCCCCGCACGCCGTCCGCAACGACGCGCTGCTGGCGGCCTTCCTCGCCGTCACCGCCGTCGCGGTCGCGCTGCTCGTCGACCACGGCGGCAGACCCGACGCGCCCGGCTGGGCGCTGCTGCTCGCCGGCCACGTGCCGCTGGCGTGGCGACGCCGCCGGCCGCTGACCGTGCTGCTGCTCGCCCTGGCCTGCATCGCGCCCTACCACGCGCTCGACCACAACCACGCCGCACCCGTCGCCGGTTCCATGGTGGCCCTGTACACCGTCGCGGCGACCGGCACGCCGCGCCGCACGCTGCTCGTCGGCTCCGGCGTCATCGGCGTGACCCTGACCCTGAACGCGCTCACCAACCCCGACGGGTTCGTGGAACTGCTGCGCATCACCGGCTGGGTCATCGCCGTGCTCTTCCTGGGCGTCGACGTCCGCTTCTACCGCCAGTACGTCGCCGCGATCGTCGAACGCGCCGTGCGCGCCGAACGCACCCGCGAGGAGGAGGCCCGCCGCCGGGTCGCCGAGGAACGCCTGCGCATCGCCCGCGACCTGCACGACCTGCTCGCCCACAGCATCACGCTCATCGGCGTGCAGACCTCCGTCGCCGCGCACGTCCTGGCCGCCGACCCCGAGCGGCTCGACCGGGAGACCGTCGCCAAGGCCCTCGACGACATCGCCGAGACGTGCCGGACGGCGCGCGGCGAACTCCGTACGACGCTGGAGGTGCTCCGGGACCACGGCTCCGGGGACGCCCGCGGCCCGCTGCCCGGCCTCGACGGCGTACCCGACCTGGTGGAGGCCGCGCGCCTCGCGGGCGCCCGCGTCGAGCGGACCGTCCGGTTCGGCGCGGTCCCGCCCGCCGTCGGCGCCGCCGCCTACCGCATCCTGCAGGAGGCGCTGACCAACGCCGTCCGCCACGCCGGCCCCGAACCGTCCGTCCGCATCGACCTGCGCGAGGAGGACGGCGCCCTGCACCTGTCCGTCACCGACGACGGCACCGGTCCCGTGCCCGGCGGCACCCCCGGGTTCGGGCTGGTCGGCATGCGGGAACGGGCGCGCAGCGTGGGTGGCACACTCGACGCCGGGGCGCGCGCGGGGGGCGGTTTCCACGTGCGGGCGACCCTGCCGCTGACACCTTCGACCCCTCCTTCGACCCCGACCGGTTCCGTCACGACCGCGGAGGGAAGCGGATGACCATCCGAGTGCTGCTCGCCGACGACCAGACCCTCGTGCGCGAGGCGTTCGCGATGCTCGTCGAGTCGGCGCCCGACATGGAGGTCGTCGGCCAGGCGGCCACCGGCCGCCAGGCGGTGGAGCTGGCCCGCAGCGAGCGCGCCGACCTCGTCGTCATGGACATCCGCATGCCCGACCTCGACGGCATCGAGGCCACCCGCCGCATCGCGGCCGACGACGACCTCGCCGGGGTGAAGGTCCTCGTCCTCACCACCTACGACACCGACGAGAACATCGTGGACGCGCTGCGCGCCGGCGCCTCCGGCTTCCTGGTCAAGGACACCAGGCCCGCCGAACTCCTGGACGGCGTCCGCACGGTCGCGGCCGGCGAGGCCCTGCTCTCGCCGGGCCCCACGGCACGGCTGGTCGAGCGGTTCCTGCGCAGCCCGTCCCCGCCGGCGACCGCCGGCCCCGAGTGCCTGTCGGACCGCGAGCGGGAGGTGCTCACGCTGGTCGCGCGCGGGCTCAACAACACCGAGATCGCCGAGTCGTTGGGGCTGAGCCCGCTCACGGCGAAGACCCACGTCAGCCGGATCATGGGCAAGCTGGGGGCACGGGACCGGGCCCAGCTGGTGATCGTGGCGTACGAGTCGGGGCTGGTGGCACCGGGGAGCCGGTGACACGCGGGGGAGGGCCCGCGCCCGTCAGAGCGTGTGGTGCAGCCAGCGCTGGATGGTGGTGTTGATGCCGGCGGACAGGGCGCTGAGGCTGTCGATGGCCTCGCGGTCCTCGGGGCGCGGCGGGATGCCGGCCGCGGTGAGGGCGGCCTGGAGTTCCAGCCGCCGGCGGTCGCGCGGGGCGATGGTGACGTCGAGACGGTGGGCCGGGTTCGGAGGGGCCAGCAGGTAGTCGCGGTCGCAGGCGGCGTGGTGCGGGCCGTACTCGAAAGCGGTGGCGGTCATGTCGGTCTCCTCACCCAGGGGTGTCGGTTCTGCGGGACAGGAGGCCGGCCGCGCCCGCCCCGGTTGCGGCCGGGGCGAAACGTCACGCCAACGGCGTCATCGGCAGTTCGTCGTCCGGTCGGACGAGCGGCCCGGAAGGTTCCGCCGGCACGTGCCCCGACGCCGCGCCGCGGGCCGGCGTCCGCGACGAACCGCGCGTCCTCGGACGCCCCGGGGAACGGGGCGGTGCGCGAAGCGGCCGGGCCGGCGCCGTCAGATCACGCGGAAGAGGTCGGCGGCGGCGTGGACGTCGGTGAGGTCCGCGACGGAGCGGAGGTTGTCGCACAGGGCCTCCAGGGCCGAGCCGGCCCCGTCGGCGCGCGGGACGCCGACGGCCACGCCGAAGACCCGGAAGCCCAGCCGGTGCTTGGCGTCGTTCCAGCCGCGCATCCACTCCTCGGTGACGCCGCACTCCTCGTCGGTGATCAGCACGATGTCGCCGCGCATGCGGCCGGCGTCGTCGAACTCCTCCGCCAGCAGCTCACCGGCCGCCGACAGCGGCGTCTGGAAGCTGGTGCCGCCGCCGAGGAAGGTCTCCGCGAAGTCGACGACCCGGTCGACGCCGGCGTCCTCGCCGGCCGGGAAGCGGAAGACCCGCAGCCTGCCGGCGGCGGAGAACAGGATGCCGACGAAGTCGCGCCCGGCGTGGCGGGCCTGGTCCAGCAGTGCCAGGGCACAGGCCTTGGACCACGCCTCCCGGGTGATCCCGCCGGGCCCCTCCGCGTACATGGAGTGCGAGGTGTCCACGCACGCGATGACGGCGCCCTTGCCGGTGGCCCGCTCTCCCCGGCTGTCGTAGAGCATCAGCTCCCCGGCGGCGTAGCGCGCGGCGAACACCGCGCGCAGCTCGGGCAGGCCGAGGCCCGCCAGCTCGGAGGGGATCACGCGGGACAGGTCGTCGCCGAGCGTGACGCCGACCAGCTCCCCGGTGGCGTTCTCCACCTTGCGGGCGCGCTCGCCGTCGGCCATCTGCCGGAACCGGCCGATCAGCTCGGCCCACCGGGCGAGACGGCCGGTGCGCAGCCGCTCGGCGAGCCGGGCGCGCTGCTCGAACGGCATCCGCTCCAGCTCTCCGGGGCCGACGCCCCACGCCCGCATCAGCGCGGCCTCCTCCCGCACGGTCCGGGCGGCCTTCGCCACCGCGTTCCGCGCGGCGGTCCGGACACCGGGAACCGCAGCCGCGAGGGCCTGCGCGGCCTCCTGGGCGGCCCGTCGCGCGGCGACCGCGGCGGCTTCGGCGGCCTCGCCCGCCTCCCGGACGGCGTCGGCGGCCCGGGCCGGCACGGTGCCGTCCCCATCGGACCGCTCCGCCCCGCCGGCGGCCTGCCGGAGCGCCCCGTCCACGGCGGCCGCCGCGTCCTCGGCGTCCTGCCGGGCCCGCTCCGCCCGTTCGGCCCGCTCCCGGGCGTCCCGGGAGCGTTCGAGCAGCCCGCGCAGCGCGGTGGCCTGGGCGAGCACGGCCATGGCGGCGGCGTAGGGGTCGCCGACCGTCTCCCGGCGCAGCTCGGCGAAGTCCGGTGACTCCACCAGCGAGGTGACGACCAGGTGGTCGACCAGCCGGGAGGGGTCCATCTCCGCGCGCCCGCGCAACCGAGGGTCGGCCGTGTAGGCGGCCAGGAACACGTCGGCCAGGAGGTCGGAGGCGCGGGCGTGGTGCCGGCCGAGCTCCTCGGCCAGCTCGCGCAGCCCGGCCGCCTGCTCGTAGGTGTCGCGCCACGCGATCCGGTCGAACGGGTCCGCGGCCACGGCCGCGGTGTGCCGTCCGGGAACGGCGGCGGACGGGCTCGGCCAAGTCCCGGCCCGGCCCGCCGACCCGTCGGGCCGGTGCGGTGTTCCGCCCGTGGTCCCCATGCTCCCGGTGCCCCCGTGCCCGGTGCTCAGAGCTGGGCCTTCACCATGCTCGCGTCCACGCCGAGGGCCTCGGTGAGGACGCGGGCGCGGACGGCGCGCTGGCGGTTGGTGACCCGGTCGATGGCGGTGGTGGAACGGCCGGCGCCCACCGCCTCCTCGCGCAGCCGCTCCAGTCGCTTCCCCGCCGTGGCGAGCCGGTGGTGGGCCTTCTTGATGACCCACTCGCTCAGCGCCTCGCGGGACTGCCCGGCCATGGCGTCGAGCTGGGCCTCCAGTTCCTCGATGACGTCGGCCAGGTCGAGCGCCTCCCTGGCGTCGGGGTTGACCAGCTGCAGCACCTCGCGCTCGACGGTCGGGCGCTGGGCGGGGGAGTCCCACAGCACGTGGGTCAGGACCGACAGGTCCTTCTCGGCGACCGCCGGACGGCCGTCGAGGTACGCGGACGCCTGGAGCAGCCCCACCGCCTGCCGCCAGCGGCGGTCGGAGGCGACGAGTTCCTTGCGGCGCAGGGCGGCCCGCAGGGTGCACACCGCGTCCACGATCGCGTCGGGGACGTCCACGGCCGGGACGGCTTCGGTCACGGCGTGCTGCAGCGCGGCCAGCCCGACGGTCGTCCGGGCCGGGGCGACCGGGCGGTGGACGGCGGAGCGGACCAGCGCGGCGAAGTTCGAGGGGTCCTCCAGGTACCCGACCTCGATCCGCACCAGCAGCCGGTCGTAGATCGCGGCCGAGTCCTCCCCGCCGGGCAGTTCGTTGCTCGCCGTGATGGCCCCGATCAGGGGGCAGCGGATCGGTTCGCCGCCGTTCTCGGGATGGTAGATCCGCTCGTTGAGGTAGCCGAGCGTCTCGTTCAGCGCCGCCGTGGAGCACTTGAAGATCTCGTCGATGAACGCGACGTGCGCGGTCGTGGCGCGGCCCTCGTAGACCTGGCGGTACTCGCCCCGGGCCAGCGCGGCGACGTCGACGGGGCCGAACATCCGCGTCGGCGCGGTGAACTTCGACAGCAGGATCTCCCAGTAGGCCGCCCCCTCGATCCGGCCCGTGAGCTCCCGGGCCATCTCGGACTTCGCCGTTCCGGGCGGGCCGAGCACCAGCGAGTGCTGCCCGGCCAGCAGCGTCACCACCAGCGTCCGCACCACGTCGGCACGCTCGTAGAAACGATCCGACAACTCGTCGCTGATCGCCCGCAGTCTCCCGGCCGTGCCCTGCGCGTCGTGCGCGTCCTGTGCGTCCACGTTCGACTCCTTGCCTGCGACGCCCTGTCGGGCTGACGGGACGGTCCTGTGCCGGAGCAGGATCACAAGCGGGCCGCGATGCCCCCCCACCGATCTTCGAGCGGTTCCCAAACATACGTCCTCGCGCGGAGCCGGATCGACCCCCGCCGGGCGACGCCCGATGCGGAGAACTCGTTGCAAAGGAAGCGTTGCAACGCTTCCTTTGCAAGGTTATCTTTGTGCCCATGGACGAGCCCCAGGAGCCCCGGGACCCGCAGGTCCGCAGCCTCGACGCCCGCTCGCTGCGCGGCCTCGCGCATCCCCTGCGCATGCAGCTGCTGAACGCGCTGCGACGCGGCGGTCCGGCCACCGCCTCCCAACTGGCCGCGAAACTGGGGGAGTCCAGCGGGGCCACCAGCTACCACCTGCGCCAGCTCGCCGCCCACGGGTTCGTGGAGGACGCGCCGGAGCGCGGCAAGGGGAGGGAGCGGTGGTGGAAGGCGGTCCACCAGGGCGTGCGCTTCGACGACGCCCTGCTCAGGGACCGCGACCCCGTCGTGCGCGGCGCCGCCGACCTGTTCCTGCACGAGGTCGCGAACCAGCACACCCAGGAGCTCGCGACCTGGCTCGGCACCGGCGACGACTGGTCCGAGGAGTGGCGCCGCGCCTCGGACATGAGCGACTGGACGCTGCGCCTCACCCCCGAGCTCGCCGAGGAACTCGTCCACCGGATGCACGCCCTCGTGGAGGGCTACCGCGCACGGGCCCTCGACGACGGCACCCCGGACGTCGAGCAGGTGCGCGTCCACACCCACGTCATCCCCGTCCGCACGGACTGAGAGGCCGCCCGATGCACCCGGAGATCCACCTCGCCCTGCACCACTCCCGTGCCGTCGGCCTCCGCGCGGAGGCCGACGCGCACCGCCTCGCCGCGGCCGCCCGGACCCCTCGGCGCCCTCGGCTCCTCCGCGCCCGCCTCGGCTGGACCCTGGTCGAAGTCGGCCTGCGCCTGGCCACCGCCCCCAGGCCGCCGGCCGCCGTGTCCTAGTACTCCAGCCGTAGATCGTGATCTTCATTGACCTGCCGCAGCGAAGTTTGAGCACTCCATCGAAGGTTGGGCAGAGCCTTCAAGTTTTGAGCGATCGACTCTTCGACGCCCACGAAGTGGGCTGGCTGGTGTGCAGGTTCGTCGCGACCCAAGCCGCGAAACTTCACCCTCATCATCTCGGAGGCTGACCTTGCTCCACCGCGGGGCGGACGCGGGGCGGGACAAGGCCAGCCTCCGAGTTGATCCGCGTCGCCGTGCCTCACGGCAGGGTGGATGCATGACGACGACGCAGCACTCCCACCCGGACTCCGAAGCGACGGACCCCGCACAGCACAGCGTGCCCGCCTGGGCAGAGCGCGTCGCGCACGCCATCCCTCTGGTCGTACTGCCCGTCGGCATCTGGCGATTACCGATTGGCTTCGGGTACGGCATGGGCGGAGAGCCCATGCCCCCTGCCTGGTACAACGCCCCTTACGTCATCGGGCTGACGATCCTCACCGAAATCCTCGCGCTGCTCAGCTTCGGATTGGTCCGCCGCTGGGGCGAGGTCGTTCCTCACTGGGTGCCGAGGCTGGGCGGGCGACGCATCCCGCCGGCCGCCGCGATCATCCCCGCAACCTTGGGCGGCCTCTTCTTCACCGCGCTCTGCATCCACTGGCTGTACGAAGCCGTTACCGCCGGCACGGCGGCCTGGCCGTACGACGAGGGCTGGGATGTCCTCGCGATGGCGATGAGCGGGCTGATGAACCTGTGGGGTCCACTGCTTCTGGTCCTCACGTATGCGTACTACCGACGCCGCCGGACCTGATCCCAGTCTTCGGTGAGAACGCTCAACCTTCGCAGCGAGAGATCATTCATGCCTGAATTGCAGCTTGCCGCCGGTAATGGCTGGCCTGGGCTAGGGCCTGGTGGCGGCGTCTCCAGTCGGACCAGCCGAGCCGGTGGGAGAGGTCGGTCAGCGGCCGGACGGTGACGGCGAGGAACAGGTGCTGGATCTCGTTGCAGGTCAGCGGGGCCAGGTCGTCCGATCCGGTGCAACGCCTGCGTCCGTCTGCACGGACGACGGCGAGGAAGGCATGAGCGAGCATGGCGAGGGTGACCCAGCGGCTCCAGGACGGGTAGCGGCGGACCTGGTGTTCATCGAGTCCGGCCAGGCCCTTCTCGGTCTGGAAGGTCTCCTCCACCCGCCACCTGGATCCGGCAGTCCTGACCAGGGTGCGCAACGGGACCCGCACGGTGGAATGGCAGCGGTAGTAGGCGAGTTCGCCGGTGGTTCGGTTGCGTCGGATCAACAGCTGACGGTGGCCTGGTGCCGGGTCGGTGAGGTCGATGACGGCCCAGTCGTAGTAGCGGTGCCCCTTCGCGCCGCGTCCGGCGGACAGTTTCTGCCAGGCCCGCTGCGGGAGTTTCCTGGCCAGCGCGTCGGCGCGGAACTTTCCTGCGCCGGTGGTCACATCAGCCGAGCAGGCCACCGCGAGGACATAGCCCAGACCACGTTTCTCCAGGGCCGCCCGCAGTTTCGGGTTGCCGCCGTAGACCTCGTCGCCGGTCACCCAGCCAATGCGGTGCCCGGCGTCCAGAAACCGCTCGATCATCGTGCGGGCCAGCTCCGGCTTGGTCGCGAAGTCGGTACCCTCGCCCAGCCCCGCCGCCCGGTAGCGATCCGGGTCCGAGGTCCACGAGCGAGGGACGTACAACTCCCGGTCCACCGCCGCGTGCCCGCGCTCGCCTGCATGGACGAGATACACGGCGACCTGGGAGTTTTCGACCCGGCCGGCGGTGCCGGTGTACTGACGCTGGACCCCGACGGTCCGGGTGCCCTTCTTCACGTCGCCAGTCTCGTCCACGACCAGTACCGCCGCCTCGTCGTGGAGATGCTCGACGACATACTCGCGCACATCGTTACGCACCGCATCGGCGTCCCAGGACGCCCGGCACAGCAGGTGCTGCATGCCGTGCGGAGTCTTCTCCCCGGCCCACTCCGCGATCGTCCAGCAGTTCTTGCGCGGCAGGTCCGACAGCAGCCCCAGAACCAACCGCCCGGCCCGCAGCCGGGGCTCGACCCGAGCAAACCGGCCCGCGATGCGGCCCATGGCCCCCTCGAACGCCTCCCGCCAACGGCCGGGATCTACGCTGTGACCTGCGGCCACCGTCTCTTCGTAAGTCCACACAACTCACGATGATCAACGGTGGCCGCACCCGGTCTCCACACCGGCTCCCGACCAGCAAGATCACGATCTACAGCTGGAGTACTAGCGGCAGTACGCGTCCCGTTCGCCAAGAACCGGACGACGAGCACCACCGCGCGGAGCGGGTTCGGACCGACAGGACGGAATGGCCCGCGGAAAGGCCGCGCGGACGCACGACAGGCGGGATGCGACACCCCGTCCGGAAGAATTCGTCGACGGTACGGGCGGCCCGGCCCCGACCGTTCCCGCGAACTCCGTGAGCCGCCTCATCTCGCTCGCGGCAGCCCGCGGGGAACGGCGTCCGCGTGCGCGAAGTGCCTCGTCAGCCCTCTGCGCGGTGTCCGTCCGGGGTTTCCGGATAACCTGTTCGAACCGTTCGGCATAACCTCCCGACGCGAACCGTTGGCCATTGCTCAACCCCTTTGTGTCGCCCCGCATTTGCCAGGCGCGAAATCCTTCCGAGTGTAAGTGCGTGACGACCCCCTTGAGGCGCGAAGAGTGAAAGCCGAAAAGGAAGGGGATCAAGGTGAAGGCACAGCACTCGGCGCTCTGCGTCGGAGAAGCGGAGGAAGTGGTGAAAGAATTGCGGGCGGAACTCGCGAAGGCCGGAATCACCCTGCCGTCACCGGGGCCGGCCCCGGCGAGTCTTGCGTGGGAGACGCCCTGCCCGCCCGTCGTACCGGGGCGGCGCCCCCTCGGGACCGCGCGGCGGACCGCGGCGACGGCGGTGGTGCGGTGAAGCCGCCCGTCGGCGCGTACGTCGTGGACACCCGGACCGAGCGGATCGGCATCGTCATGGGGTACGAGGGGCCCTACGTCCAGCTGAGACCGTACGGCGGCGGCAGGGAGTGGGACGCCGATCCCGGCGCCGTGCGGCAGGCGACCTCGGCGGAGCGGCTGCGCGCGGCGACGGCGTACGCCAATGCCCGCAGCCGCGGTGAGGTGCCTTGAGCATGGGCGACAATGGTTGCCATGAGTCTGTTCCGCGACGACGGCATCGTGCTGCGCACCCAGAAGCTGGGTGAGGCGGACCGGATCATCACGTTGCTCACGCGCGGTCACGGGCGCGTACGCGCCGTGGCGCGGGGCGTGCGCCGGACGAAGTCGAAGTTCGGTGCGCGCCTCGAACCGTTCTCGCACGTGGACGTGCAGTTCTTCTCGAAGGGGAGCGAGCTGGTCGGACGCGGCCTGCCGCTGTGCACGCAGAGCGAGACGATCGCGCCGTACGGCGGCGGGATCGTCACCGACTACGCCCGCTACACCGCCGGCACGGCGATGCTGGAGACCGCCGAGCGGTTCACCGACCACGAGGGCGAGCCGGCGGTGCAGCAGTACCTGCTGCTGGTCGGGGGCCTGCGGACGCTCGCCCGGGGCGAGCACGCGCCGCACCTCGTCCTCGACGCGTTCCTGCTGCGCTCCCTCGCCGTCAACGGCTACGCGCCCAGCTTCGGCGACTGCGCGAAGTGCGGGATGCCCGGCCCGAACCGGTTCTTCTCGGTCGCGTCCGGCGGCTCCGTCTGCGTCGACTGCCGGGTGCCCGGCAGCGTCGTACCCTCGCCGCAGGCGCTGGAACTGCTCGGGGCGCTGCTCACGGGGGACTGGGAGACCGCGGACGCGTGCGAGTCGCGGTACGTCCGGGAGGGGAGCGGACTGGTGTCCGCCTACCTGCACTGGCATCTGGAGCGCGGGCTGCGTTCGCTCCGGTACGTCGAGAAGTGAGCACAGGCAAGTACGCAACGTCGGCACGAGGAGACGAGAGACACATGGCCGTACGCGGGTTCCTGGGGCGCCAGCGCCGGGAGTACAGGACGCCGGAACCGCACCCTTCCGGCGCACGGCCCCCGAAGCTCCCCGGGGAGCTGGTCCCGAACCATGTGGCGATCGTCATGGACGGCAACGGGCGCTGGGCCAAGGAACGGGGCCTGCCGCGCACCGAGGGGCACAAGGTCGGGGCCGAGCGGGTGCTGGACGTGCTCCAGGGCGCGATCGAGATGGGCGTCGGCGCCATCTCCCTGTACGCCTTCTCCACCGAGAACTGGAAGCGCTCGCCGGACGAGGTGCGCTTCCTGATGAACTTCAACCGCGACTTCATCCGCAGGACCAGGGACCAGCTGGACGAGCTCGGCGTGCGGGTGCGCTGGGTGGGGCGGATGCCCAGACTGTGGAAGTCGGTGGCCAGGGAACTCCAGATCGCCCAGGAGCAGACGAAGGACAACGACCGGCTGACGCTGTACTTCTGCATGAACTACGGCGGGCGCGCGGAGATCGCCGACGCCGCGCAGGCGCTCGCGGAGGACGTGCGGGCCGGACGGCTCGACCCCTCGAAGGTGAACGAGAAGACCTTCGCCAGGTACCTCTACTACCCGGACATGCCGGACGTGGACCTGTTCCTGCGGCCGAGCGGCGAGCAGCGCACGTCCAACTACCTGCTGTGGCAGAGCGCCTACGCCGAGATGGTCTTCCAGGACGTCCTGTGGCCGGACTTCGACCGCCGTGACCTGTGGCGCGCCTGCCTCGAATTCGCCTCCCGCGACCGGCGGTTCGGCGGCGCGATCCCGAACGAGGAGCTGCTGGCCATGGAGGGCGAGCAGCAGTAGGCGACGGAAAAGGGGCGCGGAGATCACCTCCGCGCCCCTTTCGGGTCCGTCGGGTTCAGGCGTCGCAGGCCGCCGCGCACTCCGCGCACGTGCCGAAGATCTCGACCGTGTGCGCCACGTTGACGTAGCCGTGCTCGGCGGCGATGGCCTCGGCCCACTTCTCCACGGCCGGGCCCTCGACCTCGACCGCCTTGCCGCAGCCGCGGCAGACCAGGTGGTGGTGATGGTCGCCGGTGGAGCAACGGCGGTACACGGACTCGCCGTCGGCGGTGCGCAGGACGTCGACCTCGCCGGCGTCGGCGAGGGACTGCAGGGTGCGGTAGACCGTGGTGAGCCCGACCGAGTCGCCCTTGTGCTTGAGCATGTCGTGGAGTTCCTGCGCGCTGCGGAACTCGTCGACCTCCTGGAGCGCAGCCGCCACAGCGGCACGCTGCCGGGTGGCGCGGCCCTTCACGGGCGGTCCTGCGGTCGTCACCGGATTGCCTCCTCACGTCTGCCTCTGCCCGGGCCATTGTGCCAGCCCGGGCGGAGGCGAGTCAGGCGCCGACCTCGTCGCCGGCCTTGCGGCTGGCCGGAATCACGCACTCCGCGGGATCGCCGCCGGGTTGTGCGGCGGCCAGCGCCCGGGCGCGGCGGCGGGCCAGCGGAGTGGCCAGCGCGGTCAGCGCGACGAACGCGGCGATCGTCAGCAGCACGATCGTCGCGCCGGGCGGCACGTCCTGGTAGTACGAGGTGACCGTGCCGCCGATGGTCACGCTCACGCCGATCGCGACGGCGACGGCGAAGGTGGCGGCGAAGCTGCGGCTGAGCTGCTGGGCGGCGGCGACCGGGACCACCATGAGCGCGGACACCAGCAGCAGGCCGACCACGCGCATCGCGACCGTGACCGTGACCGCCGCCGTGATCGCCGTCAGCAGGTTCAGCGCGCGCACCGGCAGGCCCGTGACCCGCGCGAACTCCTCGTCCTGGCTGACCGCGAACAGCTGCCGGCGCAGACCGACCGTGACCAGGACGACGAACGCGGCCAGGACGCAGATGGCCGTCACGTCGGACTCGGAGACCGTCGACAGGGAGCCGAACAGGTAGGAGGTGAGGTTCGCGTTGGAGCCGGTCGGCGCGAGGTTGATGAACATGACGCCGCCCGCCATGCCCCCGTAGAAGAGCATCGCGAGGGCGATGTCGCCGCGGGTCTTCCCGTACCAGCGGATCAGCTCCATCAGGACGGCGCCGAGCACGGAGACGAGCGTGGCCATCCACACCGGGGACCAGCTGAGCAGGAAGCCGAGGCCGACGCCGGTCATGGCGACGTGGCCGATGCCGTCGCCCATCAGGGCCTGGCGGCGCTGCACGAGGTAGACGCCGACGGCGGGGGCGGTGATGCCGACCAGGACGGCGGCGAGCAGCGCCCGCTGCATGAAGGCGTAGTTCAGGATTTCCATCGGATCAGCTCAGCAGTCCCGTGCGGATCGGTTCAGCGCCCGCCGGTGCGTGCGGGTGGACGTGGTCGTGGCCGGGCAGCGCGTGCTGGCCGACGGCCTTCGGGGGCGGGCCGTCGTGCAGGACGCAGCCGTCGCGCAGCACGACCGCCCGGTCGATCAGGGGCTCCAGCGGGCCCAGTTCGTGCAGGACGAGCAGGACGGTGGCGCCCTCGGCGACCTGGTGCCGCAGGGTCTCGGCGAGGACCTCCTGGCTGGCCAGGTCCACGCCCGCCATCGGCTCGTCCATGATCAGCAGTTCCGGTCCGGCGGCGAGCGCGCGGGCGATCAGCACCCGCTGGTGCTGGCCGCCGGAGAGCGCGTCGACGGAGTCCTTGGCCCGGTCCGCCATGCCGACCAGGTCCAGGGCGCGGCGCACCGCCTCGCGGTCGGCCTTGCGGAAGACGCCGAAGCGGGAGCGCGCCAGGCGGCCCGAGGAGACGACCTCGGTCACCGTCGCCGGCACCCCGCCCGCGGCGGTGGTGCGCTGCGGGACGTAGCCCACGCGCGCCCAGTCGCGGAACCGGCGCCGGGGGGTGCCGAACAGCTCGACCTCGCCGGCGCTGACCGGCACCTGGCCGATGACGCTGCGCACGGCCGTCGACTTGCCGGAGCCGTTCGCGCCGAGCAGGGCGACGACCTCACCGCGGCGCACGGTGAGGTCGATGCCGCGCAGGACGGGGCGCGAGCCGAGTTCGGCGCGGACGCCGCGCAGGGATATGACGGGTTCGGTCATGCCGCCGTCCTCCGATGGATCGATCACTTGGCGCCCAGAGCCGTCTGCAGGGCCTTGAGGTTGGACTCCATGACCTGGAAGTAGTCGTCGCCGCGGGACTCGTCGGTGATGCCCTCGATCGGGTCGAGGACGTCCGTCTTCAGCCCGGCGTCGGTGGCGAGGGTCTTCGCGGTCTCGTCGCTGACGAGCGTCTCGTAGAAGACGGTGGTGACGCCGTCGGCCTCGGCCGTCTCCGCGAGTTCCTTCACGCGGGCGCCGCTGGGCTCGGACTCGGGGTCGAGGCCGTTGATGGCCTCCTCGGTCAGGCCGTAGCGCTCGGCGAGGTAGCCGAAGGCGGCGTGCGTGGTGATGAAGACGTCGGTCTTCTTGTCCTTCAGGCCGGTCTCGAACTTCGCGTCCAGGCCGTTCAGCTTCTCGACCAGCGCCTCGGTGTTCTTCCGGTAGTCGGCGGCGTGGTCCGGGTCGGCCTTCTCGAAGGCCTTGCCGACGCCCTCGGCGACCTCGGCGTACTTGACCGGGTCGAGCCAGACGTGGGGGTCCTTGCCGCCCTCGTGCTCGTGGCCGTGCTCGTCCTCGTGGGCGTGTTCGTCCTCGTGGGCGTGTTCGTCCTCGTGGGCGTGCTCCCCCTCGCCCTCGTGGCCGTGCTCGTCGGCGTGCTCCTCCAGGGAGGTCAGGCCGGCCGCGTCGATCTTCGTCCCGATCCCGGACTGACCGATGGCCTCGTCGACGGAGGGCTGCAGGCCCTTGAGGTAGAGCGCCGCGTCGGACTCCTGGAGCTGCGCGGTCTGCTTGGCACTGATCTCCAGGTCGTGCGGCTCCTGCCCGGGCTCGGTGAGGCTGGTGACGTCGACGTGCTCGCCGCCGATCTGCTCGGCGAGGAACGCCATCGGGTAGAACGACGCGACGACGTCGAACTTGTCGGTGTTGCCCGCGGCGGCGCTGTCGGAGGAGCAGGCGGACAGGGTGCCGAGACCGAGGGCGGTGACCGCGGCCACGGCGGCCGCGGATATGGGGCGTCGTCGTACGTTCATGACAGTCATTTTCAACAAATATGGAAACCGTTGTCAACAAACCAGGTAGGAGGTCCGCACGGGGGGACCGATTTGGTCGTGGGACCGTCCCCGCCGGTAACCTGAGTCATTCGCTGGAAGCATCTCGCTTCGTCGCCCGTCGTCGTAATGAAGAGAGCACCGTGGCCGCCGACAAGATCGACACCATCGTCAGCCTGAGCAAGCGCCGTGGCTTCGTATTCCCCTGCAGTGAGATCTACGGCGGCCAGCGTGCCGCCTGGGACTACGGGCCGCTGGGTGTCGAGCTCAAGGAGAACCTCAAGCGCCAGTGGTGGCGCTACATGGTCACCTCGCGCGAGGACGTGGTCGGTATCGACTCCTCCGTGATCCTGGCCCCGGACGTGTGGGTCGCCTCCGGCCACGTCGCGACCTTCACGGACCCCCTGACCGAATGCACCTCCTGCCACAAGCGGTTCCGCGCGGACCACCTGGAGGAGGCGTACGAGGAGAAGAAGGGGCACGCCCCGGAGAACGGCCTCGCCGACCTCAACTGCCCCAACTGCGGCAACAAGGGCACCTTCACCGAGCCCAAGCAGTTCTCGGGCCTGCTCTCCACCCACCTCGGCCCGACGCAGGACTCCGGCTCCATCGCCTACCTGCGCCCCGAGACCGCCCAGGGCATCTTCACCAACTTCGCCCTGGTGCAGGTCGCTTCGCGCAAGAAGCCGCCGTTCGGCATCGCCCAGATGGGCAAGTCCTTCCGCAACGAGATCACGCCCGGCAACTTCATCTTCCGCACCCGCGAGTTCGAGCAGATGGAGATGGAGTTCTTCGTCAAGCCGGGCGAGGACGAGAAGTGGCAGGAGTACTGGATGGAGCAGCGCTGGAACTGGTACACCGGTCTCGGCCTGCGCGAGGAGAACATGCGGTGGTACGAGCACCCGCAGGAGAAGCTCTCCCACTACTCCAAGCGCACCGCTGACATCGAGTACCGCTTCCAGTTCGGCGGCAGCGAGTGGGGCGAGCTCGAGGGCGTCGCCAACCGCACCGACTACGACCTCTCCGCCCACTCCAAGGCCTCCGGCCAGGACCTCGCCTACTTCGACCAGGAGGCCGGCGAGCACTGGACGCCGTACGTCATCGAGCCGGCGGCCGGTGTCGGCCGGGCGATGCTCGCCTTCCTGCTCGACGCCTACGTCGAGGACGAGGCGCCCAACGCCAAGGGCAAGATGGAGAAGCGGACCGTGCTGCGGCTCGACCACCGCCTGGCCCCGGTGAAGGCCGCGGTGCTCCCGCTGTCCCGCAACCCCGAGCTGTCGCCGAAGGCGAAGGGCCTGGCGCAGGCGCTGCGGCAGCACTGGAACGTCGAGTTCGACGACGCCGGCGCGATCGGCCGCCGCTACCGCCGCCAGGACGAGATCGGTACGCCGTTCTGCGTGACCGTCGACTTCGACACGCTGGACGACAACGCGGTGACCGTGCGCGAGCGCGACTCCATGAAGCAGGAGCGCGTCTCGCTGGACCAGATCGAGGGCTACCTGGCCGCGCGTCTGATCGGCTGCTGAGGCACTTCCCGACCGAGGCGCTCCTCGACGACCGACGCCGATCGGTCCCCGACACAGGCACCGAAGTGGCCCTGTGCCGGGGGCCGTCGTGCGTCCAGGGTGGGTGTCATGAGCATCGCGTTCCTGCTGACCACCCTCGTGGTCGTCGCCACCCCCGGCACCGGGGTCGTCTACACCCTCGCCGCCGCCCTCTCGCGCGGGCGCCGGGCGAGCGTCGTCGCGGCGTTCGGCTGCACGCTCGGGACCGTCCCGCACATGCTGGCCACGGTCACCGGCGTCGCCGCGCTGCTGCACGCCAGCGCCACCGCCTTCCAGGTCCTCAAGTACGCCGGTGTCGCCTACCTGCTGTACATGGCGTGGGCCACGATCCGGGACAAGGAGCCGATCACGGTGGACGAGCCGGCCGCGCCCGTCCCGACGGGCCGGGTGATCGTGCGCGGCGTGCTGATCAACATCCTCAACCCGAAGCTGACGCTGTTCTTCTTCGCCTTCCTGCCGCAGTTCGTCGGCGCCGGGGAACCGCACTCGGTGCCGCGCATGCTCGCGCTCGGCGGCGTCTTCATGCTGGTGACCTTCGTCGTCTTCGCCGCGTACGGGATCCTCGCGGCCTCCGTGCGCAGCCACGTCATCTCCCGGCCGCGGGTGATGGCGTGGCTGCGGCGGAGCTTCGCGGGGTCGTTCGTGGCGCTGGGGGCGAAGCTCGCGTTCACCGCGCGGTGAACGTCACCGTCCCCCGGCCCGTCCACGCCCGCGCGCGGGAGACCCCCTGCGCGGACACCGGCTCCGGGAGGGGCGTGGACCCCGTGGTGCGAGGGCCGCGGACCCGGGGGCGGGCCCGGGGGTCACGCGGCCGCCGGGTTCACCGTCGCCTGGTGCGCGTCGGCCAGGTGCTCCTGCGCCCTGAGCCAGGGCAGGAACGGGGCGACCCTGCGCCAGCCGCACGTGTCGCATCTGAGCGTGCGCCGCGCGCCGCTGCGCCGCACCCGCACGACGTGCTCGCGGCCGTGGAGATCCCAGCGGCTGACCTTGCTCCTGTCGATCTGCGACATGGCCCCTCCGGCCTTCCGGCATCCGTGTCACGGTGTCGCCGTTCTTGTGCCCCTGTTCGGCGACGACAAGGAGTGTGCGGCAGGAACGGGATCGACGGGGGGCGTCCGGGCGGGGATCCGGCACCGCGTCAGCGCTGCGCGCCCACTCCCGCGGGCCGGTGGGGCTCCGCCGGCTCCAGCCGCTCGGCCGTCCGCTCCGCCGTCCCGCGGGCCCAGCGGCCCGAGGTCGCCGCACCCACCACCAGGGCCGCGAGCGCGAGGCCGGCGAAGGGCGCGGCCGTCGGCAGGCCGGCGTGCGGGGCCTCGGTGATCGCGTACGTCAGGGAGCCGGACAGGACGATGTCCGGGAGCCGGCCGACCGGGTCGGGGCGGCGGGCCCGGGGCGTGCGGGACTCCGGGACGAAGCGCAGGGTGAGCAGGAGGGCGGCGAGGCCCACCGGCAGGTTGGTCCAGAAGATCGAGCGCCAGCCGACCGACTCCACCAGCGGACCGCCGGCCAGCGGACCGCCGGCCAGCGGACCGGCGGCCATCGGGATGCCGACGACCGCGCCCCACGCGCCGATCGCGCGGGCCCGCTCACGCGGGTCGGTGAAGGTGTGGGTGATGATCGACATGGCGACCGGGCCGAGCTCCCCCAGTGCCTCAAGGGCCTGGGAGGTGCCCCCGTCCCCCACCCACCGCCTGCACCGTGCGGAAGACGACCAGCGCCTCGAGGTCCGGGGCGAGCGAGCACGGCAGCGAGCCGAGGGCGAAGGTCACCGGGCCCGCCGTGAAGACCCGCCTGCGGCCGATCCGGCCGGCGGTGGAGCCGGCGAGCATCAGCAGCGAGGCGAGGCGAGGACGAGGGCGCGGGCGTCGACGGCCCACTGCGGGCCCGAGGTGGTGGCGTGCAGGTCCCGCTGCGGGGAGGGCGGGGCGACGTTCAGGACGGTGTTGTCCAGGCTCACGATCAGCAGGCTCATGCAGCGGATCGCGAGCACCGGCACGCGCCGGCCGTGGCTGAGCTCGGGCACGGTCCCCGTCGTAGTGCGTTTCGACAGTGCGGTTGACTGATGACAGATGCACGATCACCGTGACGGGCGGTCCCCGGCGTGCGGGACAATGGGGGAATGCCCACGCCCACACCCACGCCGGACCCGGCCCTGACGAACCCGACCCCGACGAACCCGACCCTGCGGATCGGCCCGCACGCGGTCCGGCCGCCCGTCGTGCTCGCCCCCATGGCCGGGATCACCAACGCGCCCTTCCGCACCCTGTGCCGGGAGTTCAGCGGCGGCAAGGGGCTGTTCGTCAGCGAGATGATCACCACCCGGGCGCTGGTCGAACGCAACGACAAGACCATGCAGCTGATCCGTTTCGACGCGAGCGAGAAACCGCGCTCCATCCAGCTGTACGGCGTCGACCCGGTGACCGTCGGCAAGGCCGTCCGCATGATCGCGGAGGAGGACCTCGCCGACCACATCGACCTCAACTTCGGCTGCCCGGTCCCCAAGGTCACCCGCAAGGGCGGCGGTTCGGCCCTCCCGTACAAGCGGAACCTGCTGCGGTCGATCCTGCGCGAGGCCGTGAGCGGCGCCGGGGACCTGCCGGTCACGATGAAGATGCGCAAGGGCATCGACGACGACCACCTGACCTACCTGGACGCCGGGCGGATCGCCGTCGAGGAGGGCGTGACCGCCGTCGCGCTGCACGGCCGCACCGCCGCCCAGCACTACGGCGGCACCGCCGACTGGGACGCCATCGCCCGGCTGAAGGAGCACGTCCCGGAGATCCCGGTGCTCGGCAACGGCGACATCTGGTCGGCCGGGGACGCGCTCAGGATGGTGCGCGAGACGGGCTGCGACGGCGTGGTCGTGGGGCGCGGCTGTCTCGGGCGGCCGTGGCTGTTCGCCGACCTGGTGGCGGCCTTCGAGGGACGCACCGACGCCTACGTGCGGCCCACCCTGCGCGAGGTCGCCGAGGTCATGGTCCGGCACGCCACGCTGCTCGGCGAGTGGATCGGCGACGAGTCCCGCGGCGTGATCGACTTCCGCAAGCACGTCGCCTGGTACCTGAAGGGCTTCGCGGTCGGCTCCGAGATGCGCAAGCGGCTCGCGATCACCTCCTCGCTGGAGGAGCTGCGGGCCGGGCTGGACGAGCTGGACCTCGACCAGCCCTGGCCGGTGGGCGCCGACGGCCCCCGCGGCCGTACCTCGGGCAACAACCGGGTGGTGCTGCCGGACGGCTGGCTGAAGGACCCGTACGACTGCGCGGGCGTCGGCGAGGAGGCGGAGCTCGACACCTCCGGCGGCTGATCAGCCCCCGGTGGGGTGCGGGGTGGAGCCGTACGCCGTCAGGAAGCGGTCGCGGAAGGCGCTCATCTTCCAGACCGGCGCGTCCTTCGCGGGCCTGAGCCCCTCCGTCCAGTTCCAGCCGTCGATCTTCTCCAGCACCTCCGGGTCCTTGGCGACGATCGACACCGGCACGTCACGGCTCGCGTCCGGACCGCTGACCCGGGCGATGGGCTGGTGGTCGCCGAGGAAGACCAGGACGGTGTCGTCGGTGCCGTAGCGCTCCAGCCACTGGGTGAGGCTGGTGACCGAGTACCGGATCGACCTGCCGTACTCCCGCCGGGACCCGGCGGAGTCGGCGACGACGTCGGCGGGCCTCTTCCCGGCCCGCCGGACGGCGTCGAAGACCGAACCGTCGCCGAGCTCGTCCCAGTCGACCAGTTCCGGGACCGGCGCCCAGGGCTGGTGGCTGGAGGTCAGGATGATCTCCGCCATCAGCGGCCGGTCGCGCTCACGGCCGTGCTCCAGGCGCTGGAAGGCCTCCAGGGCGTACTGGTCCGGCATGGTCGACCAGCTGAACTTCGGGCCCTCGTAGCCCAGGTCGAAGGCGTCGTAGACCTTGTCCAGGCCGTACCACCCGGCCTCCGGCCAGGCCTTCTGCACGCCGGGCATGACGCCGACGGTGTCCCAGGCGCCGGTCCTCTCGAACGCCTTGGTGAGGGTGAGGTGGTCGCCGGCGGTGACGGTGCGGTAGCGCTGCTGGTTGTCGATCCACAGGCCGGACAGGGCCGTCGAGTGGCCGAGCCAGCTGCTGCCGCCGAAGGTCGCCGAGGTGAGCCAGCCGCTGCGGGCGCGGTAGCCGGCCCGCGCGAGCACCTCGGTGCGCGCGTCGAGGGTGCGGGTGACGCCGGGGGCGATCAGGGGGTCCTCGACGGCGGTGCGGCCGTAGCTCTCGACGAAGGCGAAGACGACGTCCTTGCCGCGCAGGTCCGGGACGAGCCGGTCGGGCGGTGTGGCCCCGAAGGCGTCCGCCCGCGCCTCCCGGGCGAACGCCGCCTCGTCGCGCAGGGTCTCCACCACCCGCCGGGCCTGCGCCTGCACGGCGCCGGCGGCCCGGTCGGAGGCGACCGGCACGCCGGAGACCTGGAGGCCGAGGGCGGTGCAGGTGATCCACACGGTCCCCGCGACGAGCGCGCCCGGGGCGGCGCGGGAGCGGTGCCGGGCCAGCAGCTCGCCCAGCCGGACGGTGGCCAGCGCCAGACCGGTCACCAGGAGCAGGACGAGGAGGACCGCACCGACCGCGGCGGCGTCGGCGGCCGTGCCGCCCATCGCGTCCCCGGCGTACGCGTGGGCGTCGTCGAGCAGCCCCCAGTCGAGGACGACGTCGAAGCTCCGGCCCAGGTACTCGGTGAACCCCATGTCCAGCAGGTTGAGCACGGTCAGGACGCCGGTGCCCGCCCCGCACAGCGCGGCCGCGACGATCCGCGGCCGCCGCGGCAGGGAGAGCAGCAGCACGGCGCCGACGACGGCCTCGGCGGGTATCCGCGCGAACCGGTCCGGGCGGAGTCCGGCGAGGGTGTCGGGCAGCAGCAGGGCACCGAGGACGAGGGCGGCGGCGAGCGCGTGGACGCCCCGGCGGACGGCGCGCGCGGCGGCCGGGTGCGCGTCGCGCAGACGTGGGGAGACAGGCACCCGGAGATCCTTCCGTACCCGTGCGGAACTCGGTCGAGGAGGCGGACCCGGCGTGGGGGTCCGGGTCCGCCGCAGTTCCGTACGGGTACGCCGGCCGGTGCGTTCAGCACGCGGGTGTCCCGGGTGGGTCCCGGCCGTCCCGGCGGACGTCCGCATGGTGGAATCCGGCCCGCTGTGGCAGCGTGATTCTCGCCACCCTTGATAAGGGTTGCGCTCAGATGAGCGAATCAAGGGCGGCTGCACTTCTCAAAGTCTGGCACTCAGTGCCACCCCTTGATCGTTCACCGACCGAAATCAGAGGTGCGGATTGCCGCTCACATGAGCACTCGGAGGGCTTGGCGGGGCTTCTTGCCTTCAAGAAGTGAAAACATTCGGCCGCATGGGCTTGCCGAGCTGTGACTTTCGATCCGCTGGCGGACGGCGGGTTACGGGCGCATGACGCACGTGTGGACGTACCCAGACGCCTTCGATCTGGGTATGTTCCTCGCCGTCAGGGCAGCCACCGCGTCCTCGAGGAGTCGAGACCCGTGTCGGAAAACAAAGATCCCCACGTAGCTGAGCCCGGAACCAGCGTTGAGGGCGTGAAGTTCGTCTACGACTTCACCGAGGGCAACAAGGACCTCAAGGACCTGCTCGGCGGCAAGGGTGCCAACCTCGCCGAGATGACCAACCTGGGCCTTCCCGTCCCGCCCGGCTTCACCATCACCACGGAGGCCTGCAAGGTCTACCTGGAGAGCGGCGAGGAGCCGGCGGCGCTGCGTGACGAGGTGAGTGCGCACCTCGTCGCCCTCGAGGAGACGATGGGCAAGAAGCTCGGCCAGGCCGACGACCCCCTCCTCGTGTCGGTCCGCTCCGGAGCCAAGTTCTCCATGCCGGGCATGATGGACACCGTCCTCAACATCGGCCTCTCCGACAAGTCCGTCCAGGGCCTCGCCAAGCAGGCCGGCGACGACCGGTTCGCGTGGGACTCCTACCGGCGCCTCATCCAGATGTTCGGCAAGACCGTCCTCGGCGTCGACGGCGAGCTCTTCGAGGAGGCGCTGGACGCGGCGAAGGCGGCCAAGAAGGTCACCGTCGACACCGAGCTGGAGGCCGCCGACCTCAAGAAGCTCGTCACCAGGTTCAAGAAGATCGTCAAGACCGAGGCCGGCCGGGACTTCCCGCAGGACCCGCGCGAGCAGATGGACCTCGCCATCAAGGCGGTCTTCGACTCCTGGAACGGCGACCGCGCCAAGCTGTACCGCCGCCAGGAGCGCATCCCGCACGACCTGGGCACCGCCGTCAACGTCTGCTCCATGGTCTTCGGCAACCTCGGCCCGGACTCCGGCACCGGCGTCGCCTTCACCCGCGACCCCGCCTCCGGCCACCAGGGCGTCTACGGCGACTACCTGCAGAACGCGCAGGGCGAGGACGTGGTCGCGGGCATCCGCAACACCGTGCCGCTCGCGGAGCTGGAGTCGATCGACAAGAAGTCGTACGACCAGCTGATGCAGATCATGGAGACGCTGGAGAACCACTACAAGGACCTCTGCGACATCGAGTTCACCATCGAGCGCGGCCAGCTGTGGATGCTCCAGACCCGCGTCGGCAAGCGGACGGCCGGGGCGGCCTTCCGCATCGCCACCCAGCTGGTGGACCAGGGCCTGATCGACGAGGCCGAGGCGCTCACCCGGGTCAACGGCGCCCAGCTCGCCCAGCTGATGTTCCCGCGCTTCGACGAGAGCGCGAAGGTCGAGCAGGTCGGCCGGGGCATCGCGGCCTCCCCGGGCGCGGCGGTCGGCAAGGCGGTCTTCGACTCCTACACCGCCGTCAAGTGGTCCCGCTCCGGTGAGAAGGTCATCCTGATCCGCCGCGAGACCAACCCCGACGACCTCGACGGCATGATCGCGGCCGAGGGCATCCTCACCTCGCGCGGCGGCAAGACCTCCCACGCGGCCGTGGTCGCGCGCGGCATGGGCAAGACCTGTGTGTGCGGCGCGGAGGAGCTGGAGGTCGACACCAAGCGCCGCCGGATGACGGTCCCCGGCGGGCACGTCGTGGAGGAGGGCGACCTCATCTCCATCGACGGCTCCACGGGCAAGGTCTACCTCGGTGAGGTCCCGGTCGTCCCGTCCCCGGTCGTGGAGTACTTCGAGGGCCGGATGCACCCGGGCGCCGACGACGCCGACGAGCTGGTCGAGGCCGTGCACCGGATGATGGCCTTCGCCGACCGCAAGCGCCGGCTGCGCGTGCGCGCCAACGCCGACAACGCCGAGGACGCGCTGCGCGCCCGCCGCTTCGGCGCCCAGGGCATCGGCCTGTGCCGCACCGAGCACATGTTCCTCGGCGACCGGCGCGAGCTGGTGGAGCGGCTGATCCTGGCCGACACCGAGGTCGAGCGCGAGGAGTCCCTCAAGGCGCTGCTCCCGCTGCAGAAGAAGGACTTCGTCGAGCTGTTCGAGGCGATGGACGGCCTCCCGGTCACCATCCGCCTGCTCGACCCGCCGCTGCACGAGTTCCTGCCCGACATCACCGAGCTGTCGGTCCGGGTCGCGCTCGCCGAGTCCCGGCAGGAGCCGCACGAGAACGACCTGCGCCTGCTCCAGGCGGTGCACCGGCTGCACGAGCAGAACCCGATGCTGGGCCTGCGCGGCGTCCGTCTCGGCCTGGTCATCCCCGGCCTGTTCACCATGCAGGTGCGGGCCATCGCCGAGGCGGCGGCCGAGCGCAGGGGCGCCAAGGGCGACCCGCGCGCGGAGATCATGATCCCGCTGGTCGGCACGGTCCAGGAGCTGGAGATCGTCCGCGAGGAGGCCGACAAGGTCATCGCCGAGGTCCAGGAGGCCACCGGCACCGAGCTGAAGCTCGCCATCGGCACGATGATCGAGCTGCCGCGCGCCGCGCTGACCGCCGGCCAGATCGCCGAGGCGGCGGAGTTCTTCTCCTTCGGCACCAACGACCTCACCCAGACGGTGTGGGGCTTCTCCCGGGACGACGTGGAGGCCAGCTTCTTCACGGCCTACCTGGAGAAGGGCATCTTCGGGGTGTCGCCGTTCGAGACGATCGACAAGGACGGCGTGGGCTCGCTGGTGAAGCTGGCCGCCAAGGCCGGCCGCGAGACCCGCCCCGACCTGAAGCTCGGTGTCTGCGGCGAGCACGGCGGCGACCCGGAGTCGGTCCACTTCTTCCACGAGGTCGGCCTGGACTACGTCTCCTGCTCCCCGTTCCGCATCCCGGTGGCCCGCCTGGAGGCCGGCCGCGCGGCGGTCACGTCGACGGGGAGCGACCACCGCTAGCCCTTCGGGGCGCATGGCCCCGGAGCCGTCGTCTGTCACCCGACCACCCTCACCGATCGGCGACGGCTCCGGATCACGGAGAGGAGGGCGGCACCCGTGCGGGGGTGCCGCCCTCCCGCCCGTGCGGGCTCCGGTGCCGGTGCGGGAGCGGATCCGCCACAGCGCGGAGGACGCGGGGGACGCAGCGCCCTTCCGTACGCGCGGGAGCACCGCCGGGCCGCTGAGCGGCCCGGGCGGGCAAGCCGTCGGCCCGTGGCGGTCGTCGCGGCGCGCGGGCGCGGTGGCGCTCTTCGGACGGGCCGGCGCGGGCACGTGCGCCGCCGGGAGGGCGAGTCCGGCTCCCCGCTGCTGTCCCCCGAGCCCCGGGAGCCGAACGGTCGGCTCCCGGGGCGTGCTCAGCGGTTCTCGCGCCGCTTGCGGGCCGCGATCACCAGTCCGCCGCCCAGCAGCACGACGGCCGCGCCGCCGGCCGCGATGTACGGGGTGGTGCCGCTGCCGCCGGTCTCGGCGAGGTCGGTGCCGCCGCCGCTCTGCTCCCGGGTGCCGGTCCCCTCGGCCTCCGCTCCGGTGTCGCCGGCGGTCTCCTCGTGCGGGACGAAGTCCGCGGGCGGCCGGTCGCAGCCGACGCCGTCGTCGTCGCGGTCCAGGTGCTCGCCGTAGTGCTCGTCGCCCTCGGGGATGTCGCTGTACCCGTTGTCGTACGCCTCGGTGCAGTTCTTGAACGGGTGGCCGCCGTCGTGCGCGACGGCGGTGGCCGGTACGGCGGCCAGGGCGAGGGCGGCGAGGACCGCGGCGGTGGACGTACGGATCGGGTTCATGGGCGGAGCCCCCCAGCTCGGTTGCGTGACGCGTGTGCTCGGTTCGAGAGCCACGAAGCTACTGGGGGGCCCGTGGTGTGTCGGGGATACGGAAGACCCGTGATGCGAACGTGACGTGACCGGAGGGTAACTCTCCGCCGTGACCGGGACGGCCCGCACCGGCTGTGCGGGCCGTGGCCCCGGCGCTACAACGGGACCGCCACCGCCGTGAACGTCGTCTCCGGCGTCTGCGGGCTGGTGAAGCGCGCGTTGACCAGGTAGAGGCGGTCGCGGAAGCGGGCGGCGGTGGCGGGCACGTCGAAGCGCGGGTCGGTGATCGAGCGGCGCAGGGTGGCCGTCGTGGCCCCGGCGTCCAGGTCGAACACGGTCACCACGTTCAGCCGGTTCTGCACCACGTACAGGGTGCGGCCGACGCGGACCAGGCCGTCGCCGTTGACGACGTCGTCCGCGCCGACGAGCGTGACCCTGGTGGCGCGGCCGGTCCTCAGGCACACCCGGTACAGCTCGCCCGGCGTGCTCTTGACGACGATCACGTCGCGGCCGTCGGGCGTGCTCACGACGCCGTTGGCGTTGATGGCGCCGGGCAGCTGCTCCCAGTCCCCGGTGAGCGGCAGCGTGCGGACCCGGCCGCCCCGGCCGCGCGGGACGCCGTACAGGACCGCGTCGTAGGAGTCGGTGAACCAGGCGCGGTCCCGGAACAGGACGACGTCGTTGACGAAGTGCCCGGTGGCGGCGGTGAGTTCGTACGTCCCGCGCGGCTCGCCGGTGCGGGCGTCCACGAGCCGCGCGGTGCCGTCGGCGCCGCCGGAGACGTACAGCAGGCCGTCGTGGCCCAGCTCGAGACCGATGGCCGCGCGGCCGGGGGCGCCCTCGTGGAGCACCCGGCCCTCTCCGGTGCGCAGGTCGGTGCGGTAGATCGCGCCGTCGGCGCGTGAGCCCATGTAGGCGAAGGGCGCGCTGCCGATGGTGATGCCCTCGGGCAGCCAGCCGTCGGGCAGCGGGAACCCGGTCGGCCAGGCGGCCCGGCGGCCGGCGGCCCGTGCGGTGCCGGTGCCGGCCGCCACCGCGAACGCGGCGACGGCGGCACCGCCGAGCACGGCACGCCGGGAGGGCCGGGGGTGCTGCGGGTGCTGCGGGTTCTTCCGGGTCATGGTTCGGGCCTCCGTGGCGGACGGGACGGTGCTCGAAACGAGTGGAACGGGATCGATGGAACCCGGGACCGATGAAACCCGATGAACCCGCCCGACCGGAGGGAAGACACGCACCCGACAGGAACCTGACAGACTCCGGGCGGCTACGCCGCCTCCACCTCGTACGCCGTCACCCGTACCGTCTCGTCGTCCAGGCACCGGCCCGACTCCAGGTCGAAGCGCTGCTTGAGCAGCGGGGAGGCGACGAAGGGGCGGCCCTGGTGGGTGCCGGTCAGGCCGCGGGAGAGGACGGCCGCGCCGGTGAAGGGGTCGCGGTTGTCGATGGCGTGGAGGCGGCCGGCGCGGTCGGCGAAGACGGCGACCTGGCGGCCGTCGGGGAGCAGCGCCGCCACCCCGCGGCCGGGGATCAGCGTGCTGAGGTCGCAGACCGTGAACCAGCCGTCGTCCAGGCGGAGCCGGACCTTCAGATCGGTGGTCTCCAGTGCCAGGGTCATCGCGTGGCGCTTCCTTCCAGGATCTCGTCGGCCGGTCGCCGGCCGATGTCCAGCAGCGGCAGGTCGGGCTTGATCTGGTCGCGCTCGGGGACGAAGGCGACCACCGGGTCGGGGGTGTCGGGCGCGTTCACGAAGGACACGAAGCGGGCCAGCCGCTCCGGGTCGTTGATGGTCTCGGCCCACTCGTCGCGGTAGTGCGAGACATGGGCGGCCATCAGCGCCTCCAGCTCGTCGCAGATGCCGAGCGAGTCGTGGACGACGACGTCCCGTACGTGGTCCAGGCCGCCGGGGATCCGCTCCAGCCAGGTGGAGGTGCGCTCCAGGCGGTCGGCGGTGCGGATGTAGAACATCAGGAACCGGTCGATCAGGCGGACCAGTTCGGCGTCCGACAGGTCCTGCGCGAGCAGGTCCGCGTGGCGCGGGGTGGCGCCGCCGTTGCCGCCGACGTAGAGGTTCCAGCCGTTGGCCGTGGCGATCACGCCGAAGTCCTTCGACCGGGCCTCCGCGCACTCGCGCTGGCAGCCGGAGACCGCCGACTTCAGCTTGTGCGGCGACCTGAGCCCCCGGTAGCGCAGCTCCAGGTCGATCGCCATCCGCACGGAGTCCTGGACGCCGTAGCGGCACCAGGTCTGCCCCACGCAGGACTTCACGGTGCGCAGCGACTTGCCGTACGCGTGGCCGGACTCGAAGCCGGCGTCCACCAGCCGGGCCCAGATCAGCGGCAGTTGCTCGACCCGCGCCCCGAACATGTCGATCCGCTGGCCGCCGGTGATCTTCGTGTAGAGCCCGAAGTCGCGGGCGATCTCGCCGATCACGATCAGCTTCTCCGGGGCGATCTCACCGCCGGGGATGCGGGGCACGACCGAGTACGAGCCGTTCTTCTGCAGGTTGGCCAGGAAGTGGTCGTTGGTGTCCTGCAGGGCCGCCTGTTCGCCGTCCAGGACGTAGTTGCTGGCGCCGATCGCCGGGGCGAGGGAGGCGATGATCGAGCCGACGGCCGGCTTGCAGACCTCGCAGCCGTCGCCGCCCCGGGCGGCCTCGCGGCCGTGCCGGTCGAGCAGGTCCCGGTACGACGTGATGCGCAGGGCGAGGACGATCTCGTACAGCTCCTCGCGGGTCTGCGCGAAGCAGCCGCACAGGCCCTTGTCGACCTCGACGCCGCTCGCCTCCAGCTCGGCGTTGACCAGCTGGCCCAGCACCTTGACGCAACTGCCGCAGCCGGTACCGGCCTTGGTGCACTTCTTCACCTCGGGCACGGTGGTGCACCGGTGCTCGGTGACCGCGCCGCGGATCGTGCCCTTGGTGACGTTGTGGCAGGAGCAGATCACCGCGTCGTCGGGCAGCGCGGACGGGCCGAGCTGGGCCGGGGCCCCGGCCCCGGCGGGCAGCACCAGCGCCTCGGGGGAGACGGGCGGCACCGAGCCGGTGAAGGCGCGCAGCGTGCCGTACGCCTCCGCGTCGCCGACCAGGATGCCGCCGAGCAGCGTGCCGTCGCGGCCGATGACCAGCTTCTTGTACAGGCCGGCGCGGGAGTCGGAGTAGACGACGTCCAGGCAGTCCTCGGTGGTGCCGTGCGCGTCGCCGAAGGACGCCACGTCCACGCCGAGCAGCTTCAGCTTGGTGGACAGGTCGGCGCCGGTGAACGACTTCTCCCCGCCCCCGTCGGCGGCGATGGCCGCGGCGGCCGTCTCGGCCTGCTCGTAGCCGGGGGCGACCAGGCCGTACACCCGGCCGTCGGCGGCCAGCGCGCACTCGCCGATCGCGAAGACGCGCGGGTCGGTGACCGTGCGGCACCGTTCGTCGACCGTGATGCCGCCGCGCTCGCCGACCGCCAGGCCGCAGTCCCGGGCCAGCTGGTCGCGGGGGCGGACGCCGGCGGAGAACACCACCATGTCGGTGGCGAGTTCGGAGCCGTCGGACAGCTTCATCCCGGTGACCGCGCCGTCCTCGCCGACGACGATCTCCTGCGTGCCCACGCCGGTGTGCACGGTCAGGCCCATCTCCTCGATGGTGCGCAGCAGCGCCGCGCCGCCGCCCTCGTCGACCTGCACGGGCATCAGCCGGGGCGCGAACTCCACGATGTGCGAGGTGAGTCCGAGGCCCTTGAGGGCGCCCGCGGCCTCGAGCCCGAGCAGCCCGCCGCCGACCACCGCGCCGACGGTCGCCCTCGTCCCCGCGTACTCCTCGATCGCGAGCAGGTCCTCGATCGTGCGGTAGACGAAGCAGCCCTCGGCGTCCTTGTTCGGCACGGGCGGCACGAACGGGTAGGAGCCGGTGGCCAGGACGAGGACGTCGTAGCCGACGACCAGTCCCGAGCGGGCGGTCACCGTGCGCGCCGCACGGTCGACCGACTCCGCCGGGTCGCCGACGTGCAGCTCGATGCCGTGCTGCTCGATGAACGCCGTGTCCGTCAGGGACAGGTCCTCGGGGGTCTTCCCCGAGAAGTACGAGGTGAGCTGGACGCGGTCGTAGGCCGGGCGCGGCTCCTCGCACAGCACGACCACGCGGTGCGTGGCGGTCAGGCCGCGCTCGGCGAGCGCCTCGAGGAAGCGCTGGCCGACCATGCCGTGGCCGACGAGCACGATCGTGGGGGATGCCCCCGGGGTGGCGGTCATCAGGAGCCTCCATCGTTGGTGAGCAGGTGGAGCAGGGGCCCGCCGTCGGACGGGAGCGGCTCTGCTCCCTCCCAGGCGCGCGCGAGGGCGCCGACGGTGCCGAGTTCGCCGACCAGGACCCCGCCGACCAGGCGGTCGTCGCGGACGACGACCTTGCGGTAGGTGCCCCGGGTGGCGTCGGTGAGCTGGACGACGTCGTCGCCCGGCAGCGCCTCGGTCTCGCCGAACGCGGCCAGGTCGAAGGGGCTGTCGGGCCCGGTGAGGGTCAGCCGGGTGAGGGAGCGGGTGCCGGTGTAGCGGGCGCCGGTGTCCCCGGCGAGCAGCGCGGCGAGCGCGTCGGCCTGCTCCAGCGCCGGGGCGGCCAGCCCGTACACCGTGCCGGCGTGCTGGACGCAGTCGCCGACGGCGTGGACGGACGGGTCGGAGGTGCGCAGCTCGTCGTCGACGACGACGCCCTTGCGGACCTCGAGCCCGGCCGCCTGCGCGAGCCCGGTGCGCGGGTGGACCCCGCAGGCCAGCACCACGAGGTCGGCGTCGAGCGCGTACCCGTCGGCCATCTCCACCGAGCGGACGGCGCCGGCGACGCAGCGCACGTCCCGCACCCGGCACTCGGTGTGCACCTCGACGCCGAGGCCGGTCAGGTGGAGCCGGACGAGTTCCGACGCGGCCGGGTCGAGCTGGCGCTCCATGAGCCGCTCGGACTGCTGGGCGAGGACGACCTGGGCGCCGCGCACCGCGAGGGCGCGGGCCGCGGAGACCCCGAGCAGCCCGCCGCCGATGACGACCGCCCGCGCCCCGGGCCGCACCGCCTTGGCCAGGCCCAGGCAGTCGTCCATGGTGCGGAAGGCGTGCACGCCCTCCGGCAGTTCGCGGTCCGCGGTGAACAGGCCGCGCAGCGGCGGCAGCACGGGGTTGGAACCGGTGGCGAGGACGAGGCGGTCGTACGCGATCACCGAACCGTCCGCGCAGCCGACGGTCCGCGCGGCGCGGTCGATGCCGGTGACCCGGGCGCGGACCAGCCCGGCGGGCGCCGGCAGGGCGATCACCTCGGGGCTGTAGCGTCCGGCCAGCACCTCGGCGAGCAGCACCCGGTTGTACGGGCGGTGCTCCTCCTCGCCGATCAGCGTCACGGGCGTGCCGAGCTCGCCGAGCCGCCGGGCGAGTCGTACGCCCGCGAGGCCGGAGCCGATCACCACCACGTGCTCGTTCGAGGTCATGCCCCCGAGCGTGCGGTGCGGGTGTTACCCGGTGGCATCCCTTCTGTTTCCCGCGCGGAACGCTGCCCTCAGCGGGGGCGCGGGGCGGGTGTGAGGGTGCGGACCCCCTCCTCACGGGGGCCGTGAGGAGGCCAACCTCAGGAAAAGCTCATCTTGATGGACACAGCAACTACCGGCTCCGTAGGGTCGCGGCCATGCCCGACATCTCGCTGACCGTGGTCGTCCTGCTCTGCCTCGCGGCCCTCGCCGCCGGCTGGATCGACGCCGTGGTCGGCGGCGGCGGGCTGCTGCTCCTGCCGGCCCTGCTGCTGGGGCTCCCCGCCGGCACCCCGGCCGCGCACGCGCTGGGCACCAACAAGGCGGTCGCCATCGTCGGCACCACGGGCGCGGCGGTGACCTACGCCCGCAAGGCACCGGTCGACGTGGGGACGGCCGTGCGCATCGGACTGGCCGCCCTCGCCGGATCGTCGGGCGGGGCGTTCTTCGCGGCCGGGATGAGCACGGAGGTCCTCAAACCGGTGATCATGGTGGTGCTGCTCGGTGTGGCCGCCTTCGTGATCCTGCGCCCCGCCTTCGGCACGGCCCCCGCCCCCGGCCCGGCCACCCGCCGCCAGATCCTCGCCGCGATCGGCCTGGCCGGCCTGGGCATCGGCTTCTACGACGGCCTCATAGGCCCCGGCACGGGCACGTTCCTCGTCCTGGCGCTCACCGCCGTGCTCCACCTCGACCTCGTCACCGCCTCCGCCACCGCCAAGATCGTCAACTGCTGCACCAACGCCGGCGCCCTCGCGACGTTCGCCTGGCAGGGGGCGGTGCTGTGGCAGCTGGCGGCCCTGATGGCCGTGTTCAACCTGGCGGGCGGCACGCTCGGCGCCCGCACGGCCCTGAAGAAGGGCAGCGGCTTCGTCCGCGTCGTCCTGCTGACGGTCGTCTTCGCCCTGGTGGCGAACCTGGCGTACGAGCAGTGGCTGGCCTGAGCGACACACCCGGTGATCACATCCGGCTGACGTGATCCACCCGTGCGGGTTAGGCTCCAGCGCCGCTCCACGGCGCGAGCGGCCGGTGCCGGGGAGCGCCGCGGAACGGAACACGGGTGGGGGACACGATGGCCGAGGACGGCAGAGCGTCCGGGGTGTGGTCGCGGCCGCTGGTGCGGGCCGGGCTGGTGGTCGGGGCGGGTGCGCTGGCCGGGCTCGCGGTGGAGTTCCACTGGCTGGGGTGGACGTCCTTCCCCGGCAACAGCTGCGGCGGCCGCTACCGGCCCTGCCCGGAGGGCACGACGCCGACCCTCATACTGGCGTTCCTGTTCACCTTCGCCGGTGCCGTCGGGCTCGTCGCCGCCGTCGCCGCGTTCCACCGGATCCGTCCGGGCAGGGCCGTGCCCGGCGCGCTCGCCGCGGCGGGCGTGCTGATCGCGCTGTGGCCCGGCTGGCAGGCCTACCTCTGGATGCGCGGGCCGGTGCTCGACCGCGCCTGGCAGGCCGGAGCGGACCGGCCCGCGAGCGTGCGCGGCGTCGGGGCCTGGGCGGTGGGCGAGGACGCGGAGACGGTCGTACGCGCCCGGACCGACGCGCTGGTCGCGTACGACTCCGGCACCGGGGACCGCGGGTGGGTCCTGCGGGCGCCCGTGCGCGAGTCGGTGTGCGCGATGAGCGAGCGGATCGTCGACGGCATCGGCCTGGTCGCCTTCGCGCGGAACGAGAAGCCGTGCGACGCCGTGTGGGGCGTCGACGTACGCAGCGGGCGCAAGGTGTGGGAACGGAACATCACCGGTGTGACACCGGGGCCCCACCAGGGCGGCGGCGGGCTGCTCTCCGCCGACGCGGGCGTGGCCGTGGCGCTGGGCGAGCACGCGGTCCACGGGTACGGGCTCACCGACGGCGCGGTGCGCTGGACCGCGAAGCCCGTCCCCGCCGGGACCGGGGCCGATGACGACGTCGAGTGCGAGCCGGTGACGGCCGCCACGGCCGGCGGCACCACCACGGTCGTCGTGTCCTGCGCCGGCTACGACGGCTTCCACTCGGCGTACCTCCTCTCCCTCGACACCGCCGCGGGCAAGGAGCTGGGCCGGCGGGAGCTGCCGGTCGAGAGCCACCTGAGCTCGGCCGCGGTGCTCTCCGCCGAGCCGTTCACCCTGCTGGTGCAGGAGTCGGACGAGCGCGGCCTCGCCGCCGTCCTGGCCTACGGCGCCCCGGACGACCCGAAGCGGGAGCCGGTGACGATCCCGCTCACCGCCGACGAGGAGGACCTGGCCGTCACCGGGTTCGCCCCCAGGTTCGCCGCCCGGCCGGTGTTCCGGACCGTGGTCGCCGACGGGAACCTGATCGTGGCCGCCGCGAAGCCCGGCTCGGACTCTCCCGAGCGGGTCGCGGCCTACTCGCTCGACGACGGCCGGCGCCGCTGGCACGCGGACCTGGGCACCGGGGTCGCCGCCCTCGCCCCCGTGGGCCCGGACCGGGTGGCCGTGCTCGGCGATTCCCAGCGCCTGTGGACGCTCACCACCGATGACGGCACCCGGGTGGGCGAGGAGGACGGCATCACGGTGCGCGACGTCTCCCTGAAGCTCGACAGCGGCCCGCAACTGGTCCGGGCGGGCGACGGCTGGGTGCTCGTCAACGCCGACGGCGACACCTATCCCCCCGTGCTCGGGGTCAGTCCTTAGGGGCTTCCCGCGTCAGCAGGTCGACCATCCCCGCCCCGTCCTCGTCGCCGTGCCCGTCGGCGACGCGGCGGGCCATCAGGTCCATGTACGGCGTCAGCAGCTCCGCGCTGACACCCTGTTCCCCGGCCGTGCGCAGCAGCGTCGCGTTGCCCGCGGACTGCATCGCGAGGTTGGACACGACCCCCTCGGTGTAGTCGCCGCTCTCCAGCCGCTCGGCGGTCAGGTGCACGGACGGCGTCATCGCCGTGAGCCAGGAGGCGAGCAGCGGCGCGAAGTCCTTGGGGGCGATGTCCTCCCGGCGGATCAGCGCGAAGGCGTGCGTGACGCCGGCGAACAGTCCGCTCATCGCGCTCAGCAGCGCCACGTCGTGCAGCGCGGCGAAGCCCGGGTCCTCCCCGACGTACCGGGTGCCGGCCGGGACGGCGAGCGTGTCGCGGTGCTCGTCGAACAGGGCGCCCGAGCCGCTGTAGAAGACGTAGCCGCCGGACTCCGCGTCCCCGATCATCGGCGGTACGGCCATGATCCCGCCGTCCAGGAAACGGGCGCCGCGCGCCTCGGCCCAGGCGGCGCGGGAACGGCCCTCTTCCGGGGTCCCGGTGGTGAGGTTCACCAGGTCCCGTCCGGTCAGGTCGGCGTCCTCGAGCGCCGCGCCGACGGAGGCGTCGTCGAGCAGGCAGGCGACCACCAGCCGGCTCGCGGCCACCGCCTCGGCGGCGCTCGCGGCGACCACGGCGCCCTCGGCGGACAGGGCCTCGGCGCGGGCGGGGGTGCGGTTCCAGACGGTCACGCGGTGCCCGGCGGCGAGCCAGGCCCGGGCCAGCGCGGTGCCCATGGCGCCGGTGCCGAGGAGGGTCAGGGGAGTGCGGGAAGCAGGGGCGGGGGAAAGGGTGTTGTCGGTCATGGCGACCAGACTCGCCGCGGGGGAAGGGCCTGCTCAAGTACGCACTTCGAAGTGGGTGCTCACCCCGGGGAAAGGGTGCAGGCAGAGCGAGCGGACGGAGTGGCGGGCATGGCGACGGTACGGCGGCCGGGCGGGTACGTGTGCGGGATCGACGCGGCGATGGACGTGGTCGGCGGCAAGTGGAAGGTGCTCGTCCTCTGGGCGCTGGGCGAACGGCCGCACCGCTTCGGCGAGCTGCGCCGGGAGCTGCCCGGGATCACCGAGAAGGTGCTCGCCTCGCACCTGCGGGAGCTGGAGGCCGACGGCGTCGTGCACCGCGAGGAGTACGACGAGGTGCCGCCCCGCGTCGAGTACTCGCTGACGCCCAAGGGGGTGTCCCTCAACGCGGCGCTGGAGCCGCTCGGGGCCTGGGGGCGGGAGAACGTGCTCGGGGACGCGTACCGCGGGGCGCGGGAGGACTCAGCGGCTGTCCGTCAGGTGCGCGTAGACGACGACGTTCCCCTGGTACCCGGTCGTCCGTGACCAGCCCCCGCCGCAGGTGATGACCCGCAGCTCGGGGCGGGGCGCCGCGCCGTAGACCTTCGCGTCGGGGAAGTCCTTCGCGGCGTAGACCTCGACGGCGTCCACCGTGAACACGGCGACGCCGCCGTCGCGCCGGTCCACCTCGACGGTGCTGCCCTTGCGCAGCGCGCCGAGGGAGTAGAAGACGGCGGGGCCGTCGGCGTTGTCGACGTGGCCCGCGATGATCGCGGTGCCGGTCTCGCCGGGGGTGGTGCCTGCCTCGTACCAGCCGGCGAGGTTCTTCCGGTCGGCGGGCGGGACGTCGAGGCTGCCGGTCTTCGTCAGGCCGAGGCCCGTCAGGGGCGCGTCCACGCCGATCGCGGGGATGCGGACGCGGTCCGGCGGGGAGGGCGGCAGCGCGGGTGTCGCGGCCCGGCCGCCGCCGCGGCCGTCGGCGCCGGCGTGCGCCTGGGCGGCGGACGGTTGCGGCGGGGCGTGCGTCCCGGCCCCGTCGCGCAGCAGCCACAGCCCCGAGCACAGGGCGCACACGGTGACGGCGGCTATGACCGCGTTGCCCGGACTGCAGGTCCGGCGGAATCTGCGGCGCATGGCGGAGTGACCTCTCCTCGAATCGGTCCCCGTGCCCCCTCCGGGCCGCGAGGGGCGTCGGACCCGGAGGGGGAGGGGACCTGCGGTACTGGCGGACGGGCAGCGGAGGGTGCCCGTCAGATCCCGTCGCCTCTCGCCCGGCGATGCAGGAGCCAGGTACCGCCCGCGGCGGCGACGGCGAGAGCCGCCACACCGGCCGCGGTCTGCACGGGATCGGGGCCCAGTGCGCCGCCGATCCCCGTCTTCACACTTCCTCGGGGGTACACCTGCTGCGACCCGGACGTCAGCGTGACCACCAGGTCGCCCGTGACCCGCCGACCGCTCTCGGCGCACGTCGCGACGATCTCGTACGTCCCCGGCTGCGCGCTCGGCGGTACCCGGAACTGCCCGATCTCCTCTCGCTCGTGCGTGCTCGGCGCGAGGGCGAAGCGGCCCGCGCCCACGGCGGTGGCGTCACCGTCCGCCGTCCCCTCGTCCCCGCACGCCGCGGTGTTCACCGTGACCTGCGCGCCCGGTGCGACCGAGGACGGGTACACCTCCAGGCTCCCGGCCGGCACACCGTGCGCGGGCGCGGCGAGCGCCCCCGCGGCGGCCGCGGCGAGCGCGGTGCCGGTCAGCAGCCGGGCGGTACGTCGCATCGATGCTCCCTCGAGCTCACGGAGGGGCCACGGCCCGCGGCACCCCCATGTGCCGCCGTCGGACGCGTCCCTGCTTCTCCGAGGTAAGTGCCACCGGGCCCGGACCGCTTCCTGAGGAAGCGTCAGGAAGCGGTCCGAACGGGTGTCGCGGCGGCCCGGAGGGGTGCCGGACGGGTCGCGTTTCAGCAGGTCACAGGCGCCACGCCGGTCCGGTCGCGGAAAAGCGCCCGAAGAGTGCGCGGTGCGCCTGTGAACGGGTGACCGGGGCGGGCGGGGCGCGCGACTTGACCTCAAGTTAAGTCGAGGTACCAGGCTCTGTCGCATGAAGACAGCGACCGATGCCCTCCACGTCACCGTCGTCGTCGGCAGCAACCGGCACGGCCGCTTCGGTCCGGTCGTCGCCGGCTGGCTCCTGGACCGCCTCCGCGACCGCGCCGACCTGGCCGTCGACGTCGTGGACGTCGCCGACATCGACCTGCCCACCACCATGGAGCCCACCGCACGGGCCGCCGCCGCACTCGCCGACGTCACCCCGAAGCTGGCCCGCGCGGACGCCTTCGTCGTCCTCACCCCCGAGTACAACCACTCGTTCCCGGCGGGTCTGAAGAACCTCATCGACTGGCACTACGGCGAGTGGCGGGCCAAGCCCGTCGCCCTGGTCACCTACGGCGGACTCGCCGGCGGGCTCCGGGCCGCCGAGCACCTGCGCCAGGTCTTCGCCGAGCTGCACGCCGTCACCGTCCGCGACACCGTCTCCTTCCACGGCGCGGCGGCGGCCTTCGACGACGAGGGCCGCCCGAGGGACCCCGCCCGGCCGAACGCGGCGGCGAAGACGATGCTGGACCAGCTCGTGTGGTGGGCGACGGCGTTGCGGGAGGCGCGGGAGAAGCGGCCGTACGAGGGCTGAGCCCGGTCGGGGGAGGAGGGGGCCGAGCCCGGCCGGGGACGGGCCGCGCCCGCCCCCGCGTCCCCTTCAGCCCCGCCCCCGCCATTCCCCGCTCCCGATCGGCTTCCCCCCGGTCCGCAGCCGGGCGGCGACGGGCGGCGCGGCGACGTACACCCAGGCCCGGACGGGCGTGCCGTCGGCGGCCCGGACCACCTCCCGCGCCACCCGCTCGTACAGGTTGCGCGGATCGCCCGGCACGTACTCCTCCAGCCGGTCCAGCTCGGCCAGCAGCCCCGCGTACTCCTCCGGCAGCGCGGTCACCAGCTCCCCGCTCACCACTCCGCCCGGTTCCTCGACGGCGTACGGGTAGCCGGGCCCGTCGTACAGCACCGCGCCCCGCAGCCGGCCGGGTTCCTCGTCGCGCGTGCGGCCGCGCAGGAAGAGGTCGTGGTTGGCCTCGCCGGGGCGGAGGGTGCCGTAGACGAAGAAGGGGAGAGTCACGCCCGTTCACCTCCTCACGGGAACGGTTCCCGTCCCCGGCCCGAGCGTACGGGGCCGGTCCGGCCCGCCGGCCGGGACCTACGTCCGCACCGCCTCCAGCCGCACCGCGCACGCCTTGAACTCCGGCATCCGCGAGGTCGGGTCGAGGGCCGGGTTGGTGAGGGTGTTGGCCCGTCCCTCGCCCGCCCAGTGGAACGGCATGAAGACGGTGTCGGGGCGGATCGCGGTGGTGATCCGCGCCGGCGCCACGGCCCGGCCCCGCCGGGACACGACGGCCACCGGGTCGCCCTCGGCCGCACCGAGCCGCTCCGCGAGCCGCGGGTGCAGCTCCACGAACGGGCCGGGCGCGGCGGCGTTCAGCTCGTCCACGCGCCGGGTCTGGGCGCCGGACTGGTACTGCGCCACGACCCGTCCCGTGGTCAGGAGCACGGGGTACTCGTCGTCCGGCTCCTCGGCGATCGCACGGTGCGAGACGGGCGCGAACCGGGCCCGGCCGTCCTCGGTGGCGAACCGGTCGAGGAAGAGCCGGGGCGTACCCGGGTGGGCGCCGGGGCCGGGGCGGGGGTCCTCGGCCCGCGCCGGGTCGTCGGGCAGGGCGTCGAGCGCGGCGTCCTCGGGGTCGCCGACGTCCCCGGCGCCGGCGGTGTGCGGCGGGCCGTCCGCCGGGGCCGGGCACGGCCAGAACACGCCGTTCTCCTCCGCCAGCCTGCGGTAGGTGATCCCCGAGTAGTCCGCGGGCCCGCCCGCGCTGGCCCGGCGCAGTTCCTCGAAGACCTCCTCGGGATCGGTCGGGAAGCCCTTCTCCAGGCCCCGGTCGCCGCCCAGCCGGGCCGCCAGCTCGTGCAGCACCTCCAGATCGCTGCGGACGCCCTCCGGCGGGTCCACCGCGCGGCGGCGCAGCAGCACCCGGCCCTCGAGGTTCGTCGTCGTGCCCGTCTCCTCGGCCCACTGCGTCACCGGCAGGACGACGTCGGCGAGCGCGGCCGTCTCCGACAGCACGACGTCGCACACCGCCAGGAAGTCCAGCGCGCGGACGCGTTCCTCCACGTGCGCCGCGCGGGGGGCCGACACCACCGGGTTGGAGCCCATCAGCAGCAGCGAGCGGATGTCCGTGCCCAGCGCGTCCAGCAGCTCGTAGGCGCTGCGTCCCGGCCCGGGCAGGCTGTCCGGGGCCACGCCCCACACCTCGGCCACGTGCCGGCGCGCCGCCGGGTCGGTCAGCTTGCGGTAGCCGGGCAACTGGTCGGCCTTCTGGCCGTGTTCGCGCCCGCCCTGCCCGTTGCCCTGCCCGGTCAGGCACCCGTACCCGGACAGCGGCCGGCCCGCCCGCCCCGTCGCCAGGCACAGGTTGATCCACGCGCCCACCGTGTCGGTGCCCTTGGACTGCTGCTCGGGACCGCGGGCGGTGAGCACCATCGCCGCCTCCGGCTCGCAGAACAGCCGTACTGCCTCCCGGAGTTGAGGAACGGACACCCCCGTGATCCGCTCCACGTACTCCGGCCAGTGCGCCATCGCCGCGGCCCGGGCCTCCTCCCAGCCGACGGTGCGCTCCCGGATGTAGGCCTCGTCGGTGCGGCCCTCGGCGACGATCAGGTGCAGCAGCCCGAGGGCCAGCGCGAGATCGGTGCCGGGGCGGGGCGCCAGGTGCAGATCGGCCTGCTCGGCGGTCCTCGTGCGGCGCGGGTCGACGACGATCAGCGTGCCGCCGTTCTCCTTGAGTTCGGTGAAGTAGCGCAGCGACGGCGGCATGGTCTCCGCCGGGTTGGACCCCACCAGGATCACGCAGCCGGTCCTCGGGACGTCCTCCAGCGGGAACGGCAGCCCCCGGTCCAGCCCGAAGGCCTTCGTGCCGGCCGCCGCGGCCGACGACATGCAGAACCTGCCGTTGTAGTCGATCTGGGAGGTGCCCAGCACCACCCGCGCGAACTTGCCGAGGCCGTACGCCTTCTCGTTGGTCAGCCCGCCCCCGCCGAACACCCCGACCGCGTCCGCACCGTGCTCCGCGCGCGTCCGGCGCAGTCCGTCCGCGATCCGGTCCAGCGCCTCGTCCCAGGGGGCCGGCACCAGCGCGCCGTCCCCGGACCGCACCAGCGGGGAGGTCAGCCGCACCCGGGAGGAGAGCAGGGCGGGCGCCGTACGCCCCTTGCCGCACAGCGCGCCCCGGTTCACCGGGAAGTCCGTGCGCTCGCCCACCTCGACGGTCCCGTCCGGCGCGGGCGTCAGATTCATCCCGCACTGCAGGGCGCAGTAGGGGCAGTGCGTGGGCGTCACGGTCTTCTGCATGCGGTCCAGCCTGCGCCGCCGGTGTTACGCGTCGCACCGGCCCCTGTTACGCCACCGGTACGGCGACCTCCCCGCACCCGGGGGACCACCGTGAGGCGGCCGCCGCGGTCACCCGGCCGCGTCCGCCAGCGCCCGCTCCACCCCCGGCTCCCTCGGCCCCAGGAACCGCGGATCCGGGCGGAACACCGCGTCCGCGGCGGCCTTGCCCGCCGCGAGGACCTCCCGGACGCCCCCGTAGTACCAGGTGGCGTCGCGCCGTTCGGCGACCCCCACGCCGTGCGAGGAGACCCCGGCCGCCTCGCACAGCGCCACCGCCCGCCGGACGTGGAAGTCCTGGCTGATGAGCACCGCCCGGTCCACGCCGAAGATCTTCTTCGCGCGGACGCAGGAGTCCCAGGTGTCGAAGCCCGCGTAGTCGCTGACGATCCGCGCGTCGGGCACGCCGTGCCGGGTGAGGTAGGCGCGCATCGCGTCCGGCTCGTCGTAGTCCTCGCGGCTGTTGTCGCCGGTGACCAGGACCACCTCGATCCGGCCCGCCCGGTACAGCTCGGCCGCCGCGTCCAGCCGGTGCGCGAGGTACGGCGACGGCTCCCCGTCCCACAGACCGGCCCCGAAGACGACGGCGACCTCGGTGCGCGGCACGTCGGCGGTCGTGCGCAGCCGGCCGTCCGCCGCCAGGCGCAGCCACGTCGCCGGCAGCAGCGCCAGCACGCACGCCGCCATCACCGCCTGCGTCAGCCGCCTCCGTCCGGCACGGGTGCGCGGCAGGCGCGGTCTCGTCCCTCTCACGCGGCGCACCACATGACGCATCGGACGGCCCTCCCCGGTCGGTCCCCGGCTGTGAAGGACGTCCCCCCGCGCCCCCCGGTTCGCGCCCCGCCCTGTGACGAGCTTCACGCGGGGAGGCGAACCCGCAGGCCGAACGGCCTCACACCGCCCGTGGTCCGCATCGTGAACCGCCGGAAAACGCCTGTCACCGGCGCGCAACGGCCAGGCAACGCGCCGCGGCCACCATCGGTGCATGACGGCGACGCACCTCGACAGCACGGCGGACCTCATGAACCGGATCGGCACCAGACTCGTGGGACAGCTCGGCCTCGTCCGGCCGGACGGGCGGCGGCGCCCGGTCCCGCCCGCCCTCGTCGTCGTGGCGCACGGCAGCCGCGACCCGCGCGCGCTGATCACCGTACGGGCGCTCCTCGACCGAGTCCGCGCGCTCCGTCCCGGCCTGCCGGTGCACCTCGGCCACATCGAGCTCAACGCCCCCCTGCTGCCCGACACGCTCGCCGAGCTGGACGCGCGGGCCACCGGGGCCGCCGTCCTGGTGCCGCTGCTGCTCAGCCGCGGCCACCACGTCAAGCGGGACATCCCCGAGATGGCCGCCGAGGCCCGGCTGCACACGCGCGTGGCCGCTCCGCTCGGCCCCCACCCCCTGCTGGTGGACGCCCTGCACGCCCGGCTCACCGAGGCCGGCTGGCCGGCGCACGCCCCCCGGGAGGGCGCCGTCGTGCTCGCCGCCGCGGGCTCGCGCGACCCGGAGTCCCGCGCCGACACGGGCCGCACCGCCGCCCTCCTCGCCGGCCGCCTCGGCGTCCCGGTCGTCCCCGCCTACGCCTCCGCCGCCGGCCCCACGGTGCCGGAGGCGGTGCGCGCGCTGACGGCCCGGGGCAGGTCCCCCGTCGCCGTCGCCTCCTGCTTCACGGCCCCCGGCCGTTTCGCCACGGAGTGCGCGGCGGCGGCGCCCGGGACCGCGTCCGCCCCCCTGGGCACCCACCCCGCGATGGCCCGCCTCCTCCTGCACCGCTACGACCGGGCGCTCACCGCACCGGCGCCCCCGCGGACGGCCCTCGCACCGGCGTGAAACGGCCGTCGACGTCCCGTGTGCCGATGGCTGCGTCTACTGTCGGTGCATGGAAGGCATCACATCCGGCACACCCCTGACGCCGCCGTTCGAGAACCACGTCCCGCCCGCCGGGTACGACACCCTCGCCGTCGAGCGGTGGGCCGTCGAACCCGACAAGCGCCCCGGCCGCACCGCCTTCCAGCGCGACCGCGCGCGCATCCTGCACTCCGCCGCCCTGCGCCGCCTCGCCGGCAAGACGCAGGTCGTCACCCCGGGGGAGCTCGGTCAGACGGGGGACGCCAGCCCCCGGACCCGCCTCACCCACTCCCTCGAGTGCGCCCAGGTCGGCCGCGAGCTCGGCGCCGCCCTCGGCTGCGACCCCGACCTGGTGGAGGCCGCCTGCCTCTCGCACGACCTCGGCCACCCGCCCTTCGGGCACAACGGCGAACAGGCGCTGAACGAGTTCGCCGAGGACTGCGGCGGCTTCGAGGGCAACGCCCAGTCGCTGCGCCTGCTCACCCGCATCGAGCCCAAGCGGTTCGTCACCGACCCGGCCACCGGCGACCTCACCAGCGTCGGCCTCAACCTCACCCGCGCCGCCCTCGACGCCGCCACCAAGTACCCCTGGCCCCGCGGCGCCCACCCCACCGACCCGGCCTCCCCGAAGTTCGGCGTCCACGAGGACGACCGCCCCGTCTTCGACTGGGTCCGCAAGGACGCCCCCGGCACCCGCGTCTGCTTCGAGGCCCAGGTCATGGACTGGTCCGACGACGTGGCGTACTCCGTGCACGACGTGGAGGACGGCCTGCACGCCGGCCACATCGACCCCGGCCTCCTGCACGCCGGCCCCGAACGGGAGGCCGTCTTCGCCGTCGCCGTGGGCCGGTACGTCCCCGCCGGCACCGATCCGGCCGAACTGGCCGAGGCCCTCGACCGCCTCCTCGCCCAGGAGTGGTGGCCGCACGGCTACGACGGCACCGCCGTCGCCCAGGCCCGCCTGAAGGACGCCACCAGCCAGCTCATCGGCCGCTTCTGCCTCGCCGCCGAGGGCGCCACCCGGCAGGCCTACGGCGGTGGCCGCCTCACCAGGTACGGCGCCGAGCTGGTCGTCCCGCGCAGCACCCGCATGGAGTGCGCCGTCCTCAAGGCGGTCGCCGACCGGTACGTCATGCAGCGCGCCGAGCAGGAGCGGCTCCGCGCCGACCAGCGGATCGTCGTCCTGGAACTGGCCGAGGCGCTCACCGCCCGCGCCCCCGACGGACTGGACCCGCAGTTCCGCACCCTGTTCGACCGGGCCCCGGACGACCGCGCCCGCAAGCGGGTGATCGTCGACCAGATCGCGTCCCTCACCGACGCCTCGGCCCGCTCGCTTCACGCCCGTCTCACGGGGCAGGGACGAGACGGGACCGGTGGGACACGGGTGACGTGAGCTCGCCCGAAGGTGACCCTGCGTGGCCTGATCGGGTCACCACCCCTTCCCGCATCACGCTGTGTGCGGGACGCTCGCAGGTGGCGGCACACGGACGAGGAGGCAACAAGTGGTCGACGCGGATCAGACATTCGTCATCGTCGGAGGCGGCCTGGCCGGTGCGAAGGCGGCCGAGACACTGCGCACGGAGGGCTTCACCGGCCGCGTGATACTGATCTGCGACGAACGCGACCACCCGTACGAGCGGCCGCCCCTGTCCAAGGGCTACCTCCTCGGCAAGGACGAACGCGACGGCGCCCTCGTGCACGAGCCCGCCTGGTACGCCCGCCACGACGTCGAGCTGCACCTCGGCCAGACCGTCGACGTCGTCGACCGCGCCGCGAAGACCGTCCGCTTCGGCGACGACGGCACCACCGTCCGCTACGACAAGCTGCTGCTGGCCACCGGCGCCGAGCCCCGCCGCCTCGACATCCCGGGCACGGACCTGGCCGGCGTCCACCACCTGCGCCGCCTCGCCCACGCCGACCGCCTCAAGGGCGTCCTGACCTCCCTCGGCCGCGACAACGGGCACCTGGTGATCGCCGGGGCCGGCTGGATCGGCCTGGAGGTCGCGGCGGCGGCCCGCCAGTACGGCGCGGAGGTCACCGTCGTCCACCGGGGCCCGACCCCGCTGCACTCGGTCCTCGGCCCCGAGCTCGGCCAGCTCTTCGCCGAACTGCACAGCGAGCGCGGCGTCCGCTTCCACTTCGGCGCCACGCTCACCGAGATCACCGGACAGGACGGCATGGTCCTCGCGGCCCGCACCGACGACGGCGAGGAACACCCCGCGCACGCCGTCCTCGCCGCGATCGGCGCCGCCCCGCGCACCTCCCTCGCCGAGGCGGCGGGCCTGGCGCTCGCCGACCGCGCGGACGGCGGCGGCGTCCTCGTCGACGAACGGCTGCGCACCTCCGACCCCGACATCCACGCGGCCGGCGACGTCGCCTGCTTCCCGCACGCCCTCTTCGGCACCCGGCTGCGCGTGGAGCACTGGGCCAACGCCCTCAACGGCGGCCCGGCGGCGGCCCGCGCGATGCTCGGCCGGGAGGTGACGTACGACCGGATGCCGTACTTCTTCACCGACCAGTACGACCTGGGCATGGAGTACTCCGGCTGGGCGCCCCCGGGCTCCTACGACCAGGTGGTGATCCGGGGCGACGCGGGCAAGCGCGAGTTCATCGCGTTCTGGGTGAGGGAGGGCCGGGTGCTGGCGGGGATGAACGTCAACGTGTGGGACGTCACGGACCCGGTCCAGCGGCTGATCCGCTCCCGGACCGCGGTGGACACGGAGGCGCTGGCGGACCCCCGCGTACCGCTCGAGAGCCTCGCGCCCTGAGCGCCCGGCCGTCCCCGTGCCCCGGGAGTGTCCGACCGTCCCCGTGCTGTGATTCCCGGGGGCGACCCCCGGACCCCCGGCCGTGGCGCGCTCCCCGTGCCCCGGGAGTGTCCGACCGTCCCCGTGCTGTGATTCCCGGGGGCGACCCCCGGGCCCCCGGCCGTGGCGCGCTCCCCGTGCCCCGGGAGTGTCCGACCGTCCCCGTAGAATTCACGCGTGGCAGGACGGATCAACGACGAGGACGTGAAGGCGGTACGGGACGCGGTCCCGATCGACGCCGTGGTGTCCGAGTACCTCCAGCTGCGGAACGCGGGCGGCGGCAACCTCAAGGGCCTGTGCCCCTTCCACGACGAGAAGTCGCCGTCCTTCCAGGTCAGCCCGAGCAAGGGGCTCTTCCACTGCTTCGGCTGCCAGGAGGGCGGCGACACCATCACGTTCGTGATGAAGGTCGACCACCTCTCCTTCTCCGAGGCGGTCGAGCGCCTGGCCGCCCAGGCCGGCATCACCCTGCGCTACGAGGAGGGCGGGTACAACCCCGCCCACCAGCGCGGCGAGCGCATCCGCCTGGTCGAGGCCCACAAGATCGCCGCCGAGTGGTACGCGGAGCAGCTCGCGGCCTCCCCCGAGGCGGAGACCGGCCGGGTCTTCCTCGCCGAGCGCGGCTTCGACCAGGCCGCCGCCGTCCACTTCGGCGTCGGCTACAGCCCCCAGGGCTGGGACCACCTCACCCGCTTCCTGCGCGGCAAGGGCTTCAGCGACAAGGAGCTGATCCTCTCCGGCCTCTCCCAGGAGGGCCGCCGCGGCCCCATCGACCGCTTCCGCGGCCGGCTGATGTGGCCCATCCGCGACATCGGCGGCGACGTCGTCGGCTTCGGCGCCCGCAAGCTCTACGAGGCGGACAACGGCCCCAAGTACCTCAACACCCCCGAGACCGCGATCTACAAGAAGTCCCAGGTCCTCTACGGCATCGACCTGGCGAAGAAGGACATCGCGAAGTCCTCCCGCGCGGTCGTCGTCGAGGGCTACACCGACGTCATGGCCTGCCACCTGGCCGGCGTCACCACCGCCGTCGCCACCTGCGGCACCGCCTTCGGCGGCGACCACATCAAGATCCTGCGCCGGCTGCTCATGGACAACGGCAGCGCCCGCGTGATCTTCACCTTCGACGGCGACGCGGCCGGCCAGAAGGCGGCCCTGCGCGCCTTCGAGGACGACCAGAAGTTCGCCGCCGAGACCTACATCGCCATCGCCCCCGACGGCATGGACCCCTGCGACCTGCGCCTGGCCAAGGGCGACGAGGCCGTCGCCGACCTGGTCGAGCCCCGCACCCCGCTGTTCGAGTTCGCCCTCCGCCAGATCGTCGGCCGCTACGACCTGGACACCCCGGCCGGCCGCGCCGCCGCCCTCGACGAGGCCGCCCCCGTCGTCGCCCGCATCAAGAACAGCGGCGCCCAGCACGAGGTCGCCGTCCAGCTCGCCGGCATGCTCGGCATCCTCGACACCCAGTTCGTCGTCAAGCGGGTCGCCCAACTGGCCCGCTGGGCCCGCGAGCGCGGCGGCAAGGGCCCCGCCCCCGACCGGCAGCAGCGCGGCGGCCCGCAGCAGTACGCCGCCCCCGCCCAGGACCGGGCCGCCCCGCGCGGTCCCGCCCTCAACCTCCGCAACCCGGTCTTCGCCACCGAACGCGAGCTGCTCAAGCTCGCCCTGCAGCGCCCGGAACTGGTCTCCCCGGCCTTCGACGCGTACGGCGTCGACGAGTTCACCGCCCCGCCGTACGCGGCCGTGCGCCAGGCGATCCTGGACGCGGGCGGCGCGGAGCACGGCGTGCGGGACCCGCAGGAGTACCTGATCCGGGTCCGCGACGCCGCCCCCGACGACACCGTCCGCGCCACGGTCACCGAACTCGCCGTCGAGGCGATCATGCTGCACCGGGGAGTCAAGGAGGTCGACGAGACCTACGCGGGCGCCCAGCTGGTCACCGTCCGCCGCCGCGCCGTCGAGCGCCGCATCCGCGACATCACCAGCCGCCTCACCCGCCTCGGCACCCACGGCGACCCGGCCGAACTGGCCTCCGTGCAGAACGAGTTGTGGGTGCTCCAGCAGTACGACCAGGCCCTGCGCGAACACGGCGCGGCGGCGCTGTAGGGGACGCCGCGGAGGACCGGGTCAGGTCCCCGCGAACGTCGGCGTCACCGCCCGCACCAGCCGGTCGGCGAACTCCCGCCCGGCGTCCTCGAAGCGCGGGTACTCCGTGACGAAGTGGTCCCACTCGACGTACCCGACCGCCTCCACCACGTCCTCCAGCAGGATCTCCTCGCGGTACGGGTGCGGCCACTCGCCCGACAGCCGGAACACCTCGTGCAGCAGCTCGCGGCGCAGCGGGTGCCGCTCGGCCAGCAGCACGGCGTCGTACAGGTCCTTGCCCTGCCCGTGCATGTCGTTGATCAGCCACATCAGCTTCCACGCCAGGGACAGCTCCGGCGTCGCCGCCTGCACGATCGCGCCGCCCGGCAGCTCCACCGGCTCGGGGTCCTCGGGCAGCCTCTCGTCGAACACGAAGTCGAGCTGCACATGGCCGCCGGGCAGCCCCGGCGACCCCCACGGCAGCACCATGCGCCGCCCCGGCACCCGGTCGTAGGTCCAGATGTCCTCGACCACCGCGCCCCGGGCCGAGATCCCGACCTCCCGCCCGCGCGCGTCGGCCAGCGCCTGCGCGGCCCCGGCGATCCCGGCCAGCATCCGCTCCGTCCGCCCGTCGTCGATCCGCCAGGTGTGCGGCACGACGACGAAGTCCAGGTCGCCCGGCTCGCGGGCGGCGTCGCCGAACCACGCCGACATCAGCACGCTGCCGCGCAGCACCAGCGCGTCCACCCACGGCGAGTCCGCGATCGCCTCCAGCACCAGGTCCAGCGCCCGGCGCCGCGCCGCCCGCCACGCCTCGCCCCGGGTCGGGTCGGTGAAGCGGGGGTCGGTCGCGCGGTAGGCGTTCTGGTGGTGCTTCAGGGCCGGGTCGAACACGGGGCGCTGCACCACGTCGTCCCCCGGCACCCACTGCAGCGTCCGCGGCAGGTCGACCGCCCTGCGGGTGCCCTCGTCCAGCGGCTCGCGGGGGATCTCCTCGCTCCGCCAGCCGAAGTTCCGCCACCTCGTGCCGCTCATGTCCGCACCCCCACCGGCTCCGTGAGCCATCCCTCGTCCACCGACACGTCGCTGTCGTGGAGCACGAACTCCCGCTCCACGCCCAGCACGTCGTACCCGTCCAGATCCGCCAGCAGCCGGTCCAGGGCCCGTCCGGCGCCCTCGGCGTCCACCCCGTGACAGCGCTGGGTGACGAACCGCTCGTGCCGTGCCCCGGCGCGCACCCGCCGGGCGTTCCACGACAGGTGGGCGCCGTGCGGCACGACCCGGGCCGCCAGGGCGTCCAGGTCCGTCCCCGCGGCGAGCAGCAGCTTCACGTGGTGCTCGAAGTACCGCCCGTCCGCGCACGGCCCGTCCGGCACCTCCGGGGCCCACGGCGACGACTCGGTCTTCACGCGCACGGGCTCGAACCCGTCCGCCCTCAGCCGCGCCGCCACCTCACGCGCCCGCGCCGACTCCTCGGCGTAGGTGCGGGAGCCGGCCAGGGTGAGCATGGGCTGGTCGCGCATCCGGCCCCGGGCCAGCACGATGTGCGTCAGCTTGAGACCGGCCGCGGCGGCCCACCGACGCAGTTCCTCCGCCTCCCCGGGGCCGGAACAGCGGACCGTCACATGGGTTTCGTACAGGGAATCGGACACCCGTGGATCGTCCCAGACCGGGGGCGCGCCCGGCATCCGGGTTTCGGTGCGGGGTATCCGCCCGGTCACGGACCGGACGCAAAAAGTCATCGCACGCCCCTCGTGGGGACGATGTGTCGTACCCCACACTGGGGTGCGGTGCCTGAGTCCTCGGAGCGCGGCCGACCCGTCCCGGACGGGTCCCGGACACCCGCGGTTCCGCTCATCGCGTACGGGACGGACAGCGGCGAGGCCGCCGACTCCGCCCCCGAAGTACCGCTGCCGCCCGCCTCGGCGGCGGCGATCATCCTGGAGGTCGCCCCCGTGCAGACCCAGACCCTCACCCAGACCGACACGAGTGCGGTCGGCGCGCAGCCGGACGCGGACGTCCTCGTGGCGGTGCCCGTGCAGAGCCGCGTCGTGCACCACCCCGGGACCGGAACGGACCCCGGGTTCCCGCCCGAGCCGGCCGAACCGCCCGCGGACGCGCTGGAGCCGGCCCCGGCCGAGCCCGTCGGGCCCCCGCCCCCGCGCCCCGAGACCGGCGGCCCCTCCTCGGACCTGTTCCGCCAGTACCTGCGCGAGATCGGCCGCATCCCCCTGCTCACCGCGGCCGAGGAGGTCGAACTCGCCCGCCGCGTGGAGGCCGGGCTGTTCGCCGAGGAGAAACTGCGGCTCACGCCCGACCTGGACAGCCGGCTCGCCCTCGACCTGGACCGGCTCGTCGTCATGGGCCGGATGGCCAAGCGCCGCCTCATCGAGGCGAACCTGCGGCTCGTCGTGTCCGTCGCCAAGCGGTACGTGGGCCGCGGACTGACCATGCTCGACCTGGTGCAGGAGGGCAACCTCGGCCTGATCCGGGCGGTGGAGAAGTTCGACTACGCCCGCGGCTACAAGTTCTCCACCTACGCCACCTGGTGGATCCGCCAGGCCATGTCCCGCGCGCTGGCCGACCAGGCCCGCACCATCCGCGTCCCCGTCCACGTCGTCGAACTCATCAACCGCGTCGTCCGCGTCCAGCGCCGCATGCTCCAGGAGCGCGGCTACGAGCCGACCCCGGACGAGGTCGCCGCCCACCTCGACCTGCCGCCCGAGCGGGTCGGCGAGGTCCTGCGGCTCGCCCAGGAACCGGTCTCCCTGCACGCCCCGGTGGGGGAGGAGGACGACGTGGCCCTCGGCGACCTCATCGAGGACGGCGACGCCGCGAGCCCCGTCGAGTCGGCCGCGTTCCTGCTGCTCAGGGAGCACCTGGAGGCGGTCCTCTCCACCCTCGGCGAACGCGAACGCAAGGTCGTCCAGCTCCGCTACGGCCTGGTCGACGGCCGCCCCCGCACCCTGGAGGAGATAGGCCGCATCTTCGGCGTGACACGGGAACGCATCCGCCAGATCGAGTCCAAGACCCTCAACAAGCTCCGCGACCACGCCTTCGCCGACCAGTTGAGGGGTTACCTGGACTGAGCGTCACGAGCCGTTCCCCCCGCCCTCCTCACGCCGCCGGGCCGCGTCGACGGAGGAGCCCACCGCCGCGCCCACAGCGGTGCCCAGGGCGATGCCCAGGCCCAGGTTGTCGGTCAGCTGACCGAAGCTGATGCCCAGGGCCAGGCCGATCGGCATCCACAACGCCATGCCGGGCGCCCGGCGCTGCTCGGCCGGTTCCGCCCCGCCCGCGTTCGCGTCCGTGCCCTCGCCCTTGTCGGCCATGTCCCGGTCCTCCCCGTTTCCGACGCCGTCAGTCCGCCTCCGCCAGCGCCTGCGCGAACTGCGCCGCGTACAGGCGGGCGTAGGACCCCTCCGCCGCCAGCAGCTCCTCGTGCGAGCCCTGTTCGACGATCGCGCCATTCTCCATCACCAAGATCGAGTCCGCGTCCCGGATCGTCGACAGCCGGTGCGCGATCACGAACGACGTCCGCCCGTGCGCCAGTTTCGCCATCGCCTTCTGGATCAGCACCTCGGTCCGGGTGTCCACCGAGCTCGTCGCCTCGTCCAGCACCAGGATCACCGGGTCGGACAGGAACGCCCGCGCGATGGTGATGAGCTGCTTCTCGCCGGCGCTGACCCCGCTGCCCTCGTCGTCGATCACCGTGTCGTACCCGTCGGGCAGGGTGCGGACGAACCGGTCGGCGTGGGCCGCCCGGGCCGCCTCCTCGATCTCCTCCCGGGTGACCTCGCGGGCGGCGCCGTAGGCGATGTTCTCCGCGATGGTGCCGCCGAACAGCCAGGTGTCCTGCAGCACCATGCCGATCCCGGAGCGCAGCTCGTCCCGGGACATCCGCGCGATGTCCACCCCGTCGAGGGTGATGCGCCCGCCGGAGACCTCGTAGAACCGCATCAGCAGGTTCACCAGCGTGGTCTTGCCCGCGCCGGTCGGGCCGACGATGGCGACCGTGTGCCCCGGCTCGACCTTCAGCGACAGGTCCTCGATCAGCGGCTTCTCGGGGTCGTACCGGAACGACACCTGCTCCAGCGCCACCCGCCCGCGCAGCTCGGCCGGCCTCTCGGCCGGCACCGGGTCGGCCTCCTGCTCCTCGGCGTCCAGCAGCTCGAAGACCCGCTCGGCCGACGCGACGCCCGACTGCACCAGGTTCGCCATCGAGGCGACCTGTGTCAGCGGCATCGAGAACTGCCGCGAGTACTGGATGAAGGCCTGCACGTCACCGATGGACAGTGAGCCCGACGCGACCCGCAGGCCGCCGACGACCGCGACCAGCACGTAGTTGATGTTCGACACGAAGAACATCAGCGGCTGCATGACGCCGCTGTTGAACTGCGCCCGGAACCCGGCCTCGTACAGTGCCTCGTTCTCCTCGGCGAACTTCCGCGCCGACTCCTCCTGCCGCCCGAACACCTTCACCAGGGTGTGCCCGGTGTACATCTCCTCGATGTGCGCGTTGAGCGTGCCGGTCGAGCGCCACTGCTGCACGAAGTGCGGCTGCGACCGCTTGCCCACGCGCGTGGCGACCACGAACGACAGCGGCACGGTCACCAGCGCGACCAGCGCGAGGATCCACGAGACGTAGAACATCATCGCCAGCACGCCGATGACGGTCAGCAGCGAGTTGATCAGCTGGCCCATCGACTGCTGCAGCGTCTGCCCGATGTTGTCGATGTCGTTCGTCGCCCGGCTGAGCACCTCACCGCGCTGCCGCTTGTCGAAGTACAACAGCGGCAGCCGCGACAGCTTCGTCTGCACGTCCTCCCGCATCCGGTACACGGTGCGGTTCACGGCCCGGTTCACCAGCCGCGTCGCCACCGCCATCAGCAGACCGGCGACCGTGAACACCGCCAGGGCGAGCAGCAGGACGTCGCCCACCGCCGTGAAGTCGATGCCCTCGCCGGGGGTGAAGTCGGTGCTGCGGAGCATGTCGGCGACATCGCCGTCGCCGCGCTCGCGCATCGAGTCGAGCACCTGCTCCTTGGTGGCGCCCCCGGGCATCTCGCGCCCGACGATGCCCGCGAAGACCAGGTCGGTCGCCCGGCCGAGGATCTTCGGCCCGATCACGCTGAGTCCCACGCTCAGCACCACGCAGACCAGCAGCCCGTAGATCGTCAGCCGCTCCGGCCCGAACCGGGCGACGAGCCGTCTGCCCGACCCCTTGAAGTCCATCGTGCGCTGGTCGGGGCCGCCCCCGGCCGTCACCCGCGCCACAGGCCCCGCCATCAGGCAGCCTCCGCTTCCGTCAGCTGGGAGAGCACGATCTCCCGGTAGGTCTCGTTGTCCGCCATCAGCTCGTGGTGCCGGCCGGTGCCGACCACCCGGCCCTCGTCCAGCACCACGATCCGGTCGGCGTCCCGGATGGTCGCCACCCGCTGGGCGACGATCACCACGGTCGCCTCGGCGGTCTCCCGCGCGAGGGCCGCCCGCAGGGCCGCGTCGGTGGCGTAGTCGAGCGCGGAGAAGGAGTCGTCGAAGAGGTAGATCTCCGGGCGCTGCACCAGCGTCCGCGCGATCGCGAGGCGCTGGCGCTGACCGCCGGAGACGTTCGTCCCGCCCTGGGCGACCGGCGCGTCGAGCCCGCCCTCCAGCCGCTCCACGAACTCCTTGGCCTGCGCCACCTCCAGCGCGTGCCACAGCTCCTCGTCGGTGGCGTCCGGGTTGCCGTACCGCAGGTTCGTCGCCACCGTCCCCGCGAACAGGTAGGGCTTCTGCGGCACCAGGGAGACCGTCCGGGCCAGCAGCGCCGGGTCGACGTCGGCCACGGGCACGCCGTCCACCAGCACCTCGCCGTCGGTCGCGTCGAACAGCCGGGGGACCAGCCCGAGCAGCGTGGACTTGCCGCTGCCGGTGGAGCCGATCACGGCGGTGACCTCACCCGGCCGCGCCACCAGGTCGACGTTCCTCAGCACCGGCTCCTCGGCGCCCGGGTAGCGGAAGCCCGCGCCCCGCAGCTCCAGATGGCCGTGCCGGCGCAGCTCGGTGACGGGCGCGGCGGGCGGCACGACGCTCGAGGAGGTGTCCAGCACCTCCTGGATGCGTTCGGCGCACACCTCGGCGCGCGGCACCATCATGAACATGAAGGTGGCCATCATCACGGACATCACGATCTGCATCAGGTAGGCGAGGAACGCCGTCAGGTCGCCGATCTGCATCCCGCCGCCGTCGATGCGGTGCGCGCCGAACCACACCACCGCGATCGACGACAGGTTCACCACCGTCATGACCACCGGGAACATCAGCGCGAGCAGGTTGCCCGTGCGCAGCGACACGTCGGTCAGCTCGGTGTTGGCCCTCCCGAACCGCCGCTGCTCGTACGCGTCCCGCACGAACGCCCGGATCACCCGGTTGCCGGTGATCTGCTCGCGCAGCACCCGGTTCACCGTGTCGAGCCGCTCCTGCATGGTCCGGAACAGCGGACGCAGCCGCCGCACGATCAGCGTCACGCAGATCCCCAGCACCGGCACCACCGCGACCAGCACCCCGGACAGCGGGACGTCCAGCCCGAGCGCCATCACGACGCCGCCCACACACATGATCGGCGCCGACACCATCAGGGTGAACGTCATCAGCACCAGCGTCTGCACCTGCTGGACGTCGTTCGTGGTGCGGGTGATCAGCGAGGGCGCGCCGAAGTGACCGAGCTCACGCGCGGAGAACGACTGCACGCGGTCGAACACGGCGGCGCGCACGTCCCGCCCCAGTGCCGACGCGGTCCGGGCGCCGTAGTACACGGCGCCGACGTTGCACACGACCTGTGCCAGCGAGACGCCGAGCATCAGGGCGCCGTAGCCCAGGATGTAGCCGGTGTCCCCCTGGACGACACCGTCGTCGATGATGTCGGCGTTCAGCGTGGGCAGGTAGAGCGTGGCGCAGGTCTGCAGGAACTGCAGCAGCACCAGCAGGGCGATGGGTCTGGTGTAGGGCCTGAGATGGGCACGCAGAAGTCGTATGAGCACGCTGCTTCTCTCGGAGTGGTCGACGAGGGCGATCGGTTGCCCGTGGCCCCCATCGTCGAACACTCCACCAGCGTTACCTCAACCCATTTAATCCATCGGGCGGTATCCCCGGCGCGCCGGGTCGCGCCCCGGCGTCACAGCCGGAACGCCCCCGGATGGGTCTGCTCGCGCACCGACACGAACTGCTGGCGCACCGCCTGACCCACCGCCAGCTCCTCGCCCGGGTCCAGCACCTGCGCCACCGCGCCCTGCCAGACCGGCGGGGTGCGCGGGTCGAGGGTGCCCTGGGACACACCGAGCGCCCAGGCCGCCTGCCGGGCCGCGCCGATCGCGCCGTAGTCCGCGGGCTGCGGCACCATCACCTGCGCCCCGAACAGCGACGGCGCCGCCGCCTGCACGGCGGGCAGTTCCGCGGCCGACCCCAGCAGGAAGACCCGCCGCACCTCCACGCCCCGGCCGCGCAGCACGTCCAGCGCGTCCGCCAGCCCGCAGAGCATCCCCTCGAACGCGGCCCGCGCCAGGTGCTCCGGCTTCATCGACTCGCGCCTGAGCCCCGCCAGCGTCCCGGCGGTGTGCGGCAGGTTCGGCGTCCGCTCGCCCTCCAGGTACGGCAGCAGCACCAGCCCGTGCGCCCCCGGCGTCGACTTCATCGCCAGGTCGGACAGGCTCTCCAGGTCGGGCACCCCGAGCAGTTCCGCCGTGCCGCGCAGGGTCCGCACGGCGTTCAGCGTGGTGACGACGGGCAGGTGCATGCCGGTCGCGTCGGCGAGGGCGGTGATCGTCCCGCTCGGGTCGTACAGCGCCTCGGGGTGCACGGCCATCACCGACCCGGACGCCCCCAGCGACACCACCGCGTCGCCCAGCCCTATCCCCAGCCCGAAGGCCGCCGCCATCGTCTCGCCGGTCCCGGCGGAGATCAGCAGCCCCTCCGGCGTCGTGCCGGCCGCGTCCGCCGGGCCGATCACCTCGGGCAGCATCGCCTGGTGCCCGAGCGCCAGTTCGACCAGGTCGGGACGGTAGCCGCCGGTGGCCGCCGCCCAGTAGCCGGTGCCGGAGGCGCCGCCCCGGTCGGTGGTCCGGCGCACCGGCCGGCCCAGCAGCTGCCACACCAGCCAGTCGTGCGCCTGCAGCAGCACCGCCGTGCGCGCGGCGTTCTCCGGCTCGGTGCGGGCCAGCCAGCGCAGCTTGGTCACCGGCTGCGCGGCCTGCGGCACGCACCCCACCGCCTGCGCCCACGCCTCGCGGCCGCCGAGCGCGTCGATCAGATCGGCCGCCGCGACCTGCGCCCGCTTGTCGCCGCCGACCAGGGCGGGCCGCACCGTGTTGCCCTGCGAGTCCAGCGGCACCAGCGCGTTCTGCTGCGCGGAGACCCCGATGGCCTGCACCCCCTCCAGCAGTCCGCCGCCCGCCGCCTCGCCCAGCGACAGCAGCCAGGCCTGCGGATCGACGTCGGAGGGGCGGCCCCCGCCCGCGGGGCTCTCCACCGGGTGCGGGGCATATCCCTGCCTGAGCACGGCCCCGGTGTCCGTGTCACAGACGACGATGCGAGTGAAATCGGGCGCACTGTCCAACCCGGCGACTATCCCCATGACCGAAATTCTGCCGCACCCCGGGACCTCGTCGCGCCGGGCCGGTGGGCCTAGGTGTTGCTCGTGCCCCAGTCGTCCTCGCCGGCGCCCTGCGCGGTGCGTTCGCGCAGGGTGCGCACCCGGTGGGCCACCGAGTCGGGCATCCGGTCCCCGACCTTGTCGCTGACCACGTGGTAGGCCTTGCCGGCGAACTCACGGCCCTGCTGCGCCGCCGTCTCCGCGGTGTTGCGGACGGCGGGGTTCTGCGCGAGCTGCTGCGCGGACCTCTTCAGCTGCTCGTACCGTTCGCGCCCGGCCCTCGTGCCCAGCACGTAACCCAGGACGACTCCGGCGACGAACGTGAGCCGGTAACGCATGGCGGCCACCCTTCCCTCTGCTCAGGTCTGCGTAGGTATCCGGCGCGGCGCCGACGCCGGGGAGTACCGATTGGCGGAGCACCCCCCTGCTTGCGCTAATGTATGTGTCGCAGCGAGCGCGCGCCCCCTGGCGAATACCCAGGGAGGTACGTTCGATGCAACGAGGCATTCCTCCGTAGCTCAATTGGCAGAGCAGCCGGCTGTTAACCGGCAGGTTACTGGTTCGAGTCCAGTCGGGGGAGCTCGGTCCTCCGTAGCTCAATTGGCAGAGCAGCCGGCTGTTAACCGGCAGGTTACTGGTTCGAGTCCAGTCGGGGGAGCATGCTGAACGAGGACCCCCTTCGGGGTCCTTTTTCATGTCCGCCGGAACCGTACGGGGCCGGGGGCAGTCTCCAAGGTCACGGAGGCCGTGCACAGCCGACCAGCCGAGGCAGGAGATCGTATGAGCGGCTATGCTGCGGCAGACGGCGCGCACACGTGTACGCGACACGCCGCTTATGGGGCGGTAGCTCAGCCGGTTAGAGCAGCGGACTCATAATCCGTCGGCCGTGGGTTCGAGTCCCACCCGCCCCACCGAACGCAGGTCAGAGGAGCGATCCGGCCTGTGGAGACCTCCTGCCGGGCCGCCGGATCCGGAATCCCGGCCCGACGAAGTGGCCCCCGCGGGACGTCACTTCGGCAGTCGTCCGGTCGACCGGGTGTGTGCCCGGTACGCGGACGGAGCCGAGACGCCGGCGCGAGCCGATGGGTGTGCTCGACCGGTGCGGGCCGTGAGGGCGGGTGGGTCCGGCACCGCGATGCCGGCCCTCGGCGGTGGGCGGCTCCCGGACAGCGCGTGCGCGGCGGTGGACGCCGTCAGACAAACACCGGGTGCGGCGTGCGCCTCGGGTGCTCCCGGTCCGCCGCCGGGCGTGCTGAGCGAAGGACCACCGGTTCGGTGGTGCCGCACGGGGCGGCGAGTCCCGGGCCGGTCCCGTCGTCCCGCTCGGCCGCCCGGAACGCGGCTCCCCTCCCGATCGTCCGGGGCCGGGCATGTTCCGCGCCTCGGAGACGTTGGTATCTTCGATGGTGGACGTTCCATATGGTTGAAGGGAGTCGGCTCATGGCGCGCAGTGGCAACGCCGAGCGGGACGGGGCGGGCCTGCGGCCCCGCGGGGACTTCCTGATCGCCGAACGTCCCGGGTACCTCCTGCACAAGGCGGCACTGCTGCTGGTCGAGGACGTGGAGAAGGCGCTGGGGACGGTCGGCATGCGCAGCCGGTACTTCTTCGTGCTGGCCTCGCTGGCCGGCGGGCCCGAGCTCTCCCAGCAGGACCTGAGCCGGCTGCTCAACCTCGATCCGACCACGGTCGTGACGGTCATCGACGAGATGGAGCGCAACCGGCACGTGGAGCGCAGGCGCAACCCCGTCGACCGGCGGCGCTACAACCTGATCCTCACCGACTCCGGCCGGGAGGCGCTGGCGGAGGCGGACGCCGTGGTCACCGAGGTCGAGTCGGCCTTCTTCGGCATGCTCGCCGAGGAGGAGCGCCTGGTGCTCCGCAAGATGCTCGACCGGATGCTGGCGGGCCGCTGGCCCGCGTCCGTGTGCACCGACTGACCCGGCGTCAACGGCAGTGGAGGGCGGACCCCCTGGGGTCCGCCCTCTTCTTTTGCCCGGACGCCGGACGGACGGGCGCTACGGATCGTGACGGAGGTTGACCCGGACTTTCCAATCATCTATTTTTCCATCATCGGTGAATCCAGTTGATAGGAGAGTCCCCGCATGTCCGCAGAACGCGCACCATCGCCCACGAGGTGGTGGACACTGGGGATCGTCGCGCTGGGCACGTTCATGCTGATGCTCGACCTGAGCGTGGTGGCCGTCGCACTGCCGCAGATCCACGAGTCCCTGGACAGCAGCTTCGCCGACCTGCAGTGGGTGTTCGACGCCTACGCCCTCACCCTCGCGATCTTCCTGGTGGCGGCGGGCTCGCTCGCCGACCGTCTCGGCCGCAAGCGGCTCTTCCAGGTGGGCTTCGCCATCTTCACCATCGCCTCACTGGCCTGCGGCCTGGCCGGTGACGCCACGGCGCTCAGCCTCTACCGCGCCGTCCAGGGCGTGGGTGCCGCGATCATGTTCGCGGTCGGCCCGGCCATGCTCGGCCACGAGTTCCACGGCAAGGAGCGCGGGACCGCCTTCACCGTCTTCGGCGCCGCCGTCGGTCTCGCCGTCGCCACCGGCCCGCTCATCGGCGGCTCGCTGACCAGCTCGCTGTCCTGGCGCTGGATCTTCTACATCAACGTGCCGGTCGGCATCATCGCCATCCTCATCGGTGCGCTGCGGGTGCGCGAGTCGCTCAACAAGCGGGCCCATCCCACCGACTGGGCCGGCCTCGTCACCTTCAGCATCGCGCTCGCGGCCCTGGTGTTCGCCACCATCCGGGCGCCCGAGGAGGGCTGGACCAGCGCCACCACGCTCGGCCTGTACGCGGCCAGCGCGGTCTTCCTGGCGGTGTTCCTGGTCATCGAGCGGCGCCTCGGCGAGCGCGCCATGATCGACCTGGCGTTCTTCCGCAACCCCACCTTCATCGGCATCTCCCTCGTCGCCATGATCGGCAACGCCGGTGCCCTGCCGTCGGTCTTCTTCGAGACCAGCTACCTGCAGAACATGCTCGGCATGGACGCCTGGGACGCGGGTCTGCGGTTCCTGCCGCTGACCGGTGCGATGTTCGTGGCCGGCGCGATCGCCGGCGGTCTCATCGGCAAGGTCCCCTTCCGGGTGCTGCTCGGCGGCTCCACCCTCGTCATGGCCGTCGGCCTGCTGTTCCTGAACATGGCGGAGGTCGACTCGGCCTGGACCGTGCTCATCCCGAGCCTGGTCATCGCCGGCTTCGGCATGGGTGCCTTCAACCCGACCCGGGCGGCGCTGGCCATCGGCGTCGCGGAGCCCGCCAAGTCCGGTGTGGCCTCCGGCATCAACGAGACCTTCCAGCAGGTCGGTGTCGCGGTCGGTATCGCCGCTGTGGGCGCCTTCTTCCAGAACCGGGTCGCCGACGAGTTCGCCGCCTCGGCGGTCGGGCAGCAGATGGGTGAGAAGGCCGCGGAGGAGGCCGGGCACGGCATCAGCGCCGGTGCCTTCGACGCCGTCGCCGCGAACGCGGGTCCGCTGCAGGAGCAGGTGGTGGCCGCCGGCCGCGACGCGTTCATGACCGCCTTCCACGGCGCCATGACCCTGTGCGCGATCCTCGGGTTCGTCGCCGCGCTGATCGGCTTCCTCCTGATCCGGACCAAGGACCTCCACGCCAGTGCGCTGTCGACGATCCCGCCGGACCTCGACGAGGACGGCGAGCTCCGGTCGGACGTGCCGGTGGGCGCGCCCTCCTGATCCACGACCGCACGGCGGACACGACCGCACAGCAGACACAGGCGCCCGGCCGGGGTTTCCCGGCCGGGCGCTTCCGCGTGGAGCGGAGTCTCCGAATCCGTAATTGGTTTCGCCGCCGATCCGGAATTTGAAAGTCCGTCATTCTGTATGCAACGGAATTCAACTTTCCGGGGGAATCGAACATTCACGCAAAGGGATTACAAAATGGTGACCCGGGTCACAAGTGGTCACGGCGTAGGGGTGTTAGAGTCCCGGCGTAGAGGGAGCCCCCCCCCGGCGGGGGGCGGGGCGCCGCGCAGGCGCCCACAACGGGGAAGGGGCCTCGACGAGGTCCGTAAATCAAGGCTCTGTTCGTCAGTGAACGAGAGCCTGCATGTATGCGTCACGGGGGACGTGTAAGTGATTCTCATTCTGCTCGGCCGGCGTTCCGGATAACGCCTGAGTCGGCGTCGTCGGCATGCGATCATCCCTGGTCCCATGCCTCTTGCTCGGTCTTCGGCCCGGTGCGCGACGTCATTCCTGACCCATCTCCGCCCCGGCACAGAGTCGTGCCGTGTGCCGTTCTCGTCTGAGTATTTCACCGTCGGCAATTGTTGACCAGTGTCGATTTCGGACTTTGTCATGCGCTGAAATGGGGTTTCGATGCGATCATTAGAGGCTGAAAATCTACTTGCGGATACCGCGGCCGTGGAGGAGACCGGGCGTCCGACGGACGCCGTCGCTCTGGCCGAGGCATTGGAGGAGTGGCTGGGCGATCCCCGTGCGGAGAGCAACTCCACGTCCTTCGTCCGGGCCCTGGAGCTCGACGAGCGTGAGGAACTGCCCGCCGACGGCATCCGGCAGGTACGCGCCTTCGGGTTCAACCGGTATTTCGTTCCCGAATGGCTCGGCGGCGATCTCCGGTCCACCGAGGAACTGCTGATGCTCACGCGCGTCATCGCGCGCCGCGACATGAACGTGGCCGTGAGCGAGAGCACACAGGTGTGGATGATGCTCGCCTGGATCGGCGGCGACGCCGAGCAGCGGGAGAAGTGGGCGGCCACCGTGCTGCGCGGAGGGGTCATCCCCTGCCTGGCCTACTCGGAGCCCGGACACGGCGCCGACCTCGCGGCCAACGACCTCGCGGCCGTCCCGGACGGCGGGCAGTACGTCCTGACCGGCGAGAAGTGGCCCATCAACCGGGGCCGGACCTCGACCCACGTGGTGCTGCTCGGCACCACCGGGGACGACGACGTACCGGCCAAGCGCAGGCAGTCCATGTTCCTCGTGGACAGGTCGCAGGTCGTCTCCGGCGAGGTGACCGGCGTGCCCCGCGTCCCCACCTACGGCCTGCGGGGCTGCGACATCAGCGGAGTCGCCTTCCAGGACGCCCGGGTGGACGCCGGCGCCCGGCTGGGCGCCGAGGGGGAAGGGCTCGAACTCTCCCTGCGGGGCCTGCTGATCACCCGGACCCTGTGCACCGGACTGTCCCTCGGCACGGGCGACACCATGCTGCGGACGGTGAGCGGGTTCCTCTCCGGCCGGACGCTGTACGACGGCCCGGCGAGCGAGATCCCGTACGTCTCGGAATCCCTCGCGAACGCCTACCTGAGCCTGCTGGTCGCGGAGTGCGAGAGCCTGGTGGCGATGCGCGGACTGCATCTGTACACCGAGGAGTTCAGCGTCTGGGGGAACGCGGCCAAGGTGCAGGTGGCCCGCCTCGTCGACTTCGGCGGCAAGGCGCTGGCCCGCACGCTGGGCGCCCGGTACTACATGCGGGCCCCGGAGCACGCGGGCATCTTCCAGAAGATGCTCCGCGACGGTGCCGTCGTGTCCGTCTTCGACGGCAGCGAACCGGTCTGCCTGGACAGCATCAGCCTGCAGCTCGCCGCCCTGGCCAAGTCCCACGAACGGCCCCGGGACGAGGACTGGAGCACGCTGTACGACCTGCGGGCCCCGCTTCCCCCCTTCCGGCCCGCCCGGGTGAGCGTCTTCGGCCGCGGCAGGGACGCGGTCCTCGCCAGCCTCCCCGCGCTGCTCGACCGGCTCGCGCGGCTCACCCCGTCCGCCGGCTGCGACGAGGAGCGGCTCACCGCGCTGCGGGCCGGCGCCGAGGAGGTGCGGCAGCGGCTCGACGCGCTGTACCGGCGGTTCCACGAGACGCGGCGGTCGCCGGCGCAGCGGACGGACCGGCCGACGACGTCCGCCAAGACCACCTCGCCGCAGCTGCTGCGGCTGGCGGAGGAGCTGTGCGACCTGCACGCCAGGGTGGCCGCCCTCGGCGTCTGGCTCCACAACCGGGACCACCTCGACGCGTTCTTCGCCGACGGCGCGTGGCTGCAGGCCGCCCTGGTCCGCGAGCAGGTCCACGAGTACCGGACCGGCGACCTCGACCCGGCGACCGCCCGGGCGCTCTTCGACCGCATGAACTCCCAGCGCGAGAACGACGAGTTCTTCTCCATCCGGACGGTGCGCCAGGCCGCCCCGGGTGCGCGCGAGGCGGACCTCGACGACCTGTCACCCGCCACCCAGTGAACGACCCACTCGCTCATCGGAACACCGGAAGGTCTCGACCCGAGATGAACACCAGGAACATGACGCTCGACGACGTGAAGAACGTACTCACCGAGGCGGTGGCCGCCGAGGCCGGGATACCCGCCGGGGAACTGGCCACCGACCAGCCCTTCACCTCCTACGGCCTCGACTCCATGGCGGCGCTCTCCGTGGGGATGGAGGTCGAGGACGCCTGCGGCCTGTCCGACCTGCCGGTGGACCTGCTGTGGGACCACCCGACCGTGGACACCCTGGCCGAGGCGCTCTGGAAGCTGATGAACGCCGAGCCCGTGCCGGCCGCCGCGGACGGTCAGCGATGACGGACCGGACACCGACGACCATCGATTCCCCGGCAGCCCCGCTGCCCTTCGTCAACGCGCAGCAGGTCGGCCTCTGGTTCATCCACGAGACCGATCCGCAGTGCTCCGCCTACCACATCGTGTTCGGCGCGGAGGTCACCGCCGACCCGGAACTGGGCGTCCGGGTCCGGGAGATCCTGGACGACCTGATGAGCGAGCACGACGCCCTGCGCGTCTGCTTCCGGCCCGGCGAGGACGGGCCGACGCAGTGGGTGCCGGAATCCGTGCCGCTCGACATCCGGCACACCGACGCCCGGGGCCTGGACCCCCAGGCGCTGCGGGACCGCGTCAGGACCGACACCCGGATCCCGTTCGACCTGTCCCGGCCGCCGCTGTGGCGCGTCCACCTGTACCGCACCGCGGAACGCACCTGGGTGTTCGCCGTGGTGATGCACCACGTCGCGGCCGACTTCTGGTCGCTGGCGCTGCTGCTCTCCGAGGTGCGCAGCCGGCTCGAGGGCGTGCCCAACCGGTTCACCCTCGACGGCACCGCCTTCGCGGCGTACGCCGAGCAGCAGCAACGCTTCCTGGCCACCGACAAGGCCCGCGCGCTGGTCGACGGCGAAGCCACCCGGCTGGCGGACGCACCGCCCGGCCTGGACCTCTACGGTGACCTGCCCCGGCCGCCGGCACCGACGTACGACGGCGGATCGGTGCCGTTCGCCCTGTCGGCCGCCGCGACCGAGGCGGTGCGGGACCTGGCGCGCGAGGCGTCGGCGACGCCGTACATGGTGCTGCTGTCCGCCTACTTCGTGCTGCTGAGCCGGCTGAGCGGCCAGTCGGACGTCCTGGTCGGCACCCCGACCTCGGGCCGGCTGCAGCGGCAGTTCCGCGACGCCCTCGGCAACTTCGTCAACACCGTCGTCGTACGGGGCGAGGTCGACGAGAACGCGACGTACCGCGAGGTGCTCGCCTCCACCCGGGCCCGGACGCTCGAGGCGATGCGGGCGCAGGAGCTGCCCTTCCCCTGGCTGGTGCGGGAGCTCGCCCCGCCGCGGGACCCGAGCCGGACGCCGCTGTACCAGGCCGGCTTCGCCTGGGACCGGCTGCCGTTCCTGACCGACATGGACGCCTTCTTCCTGCTGGACCCGGGCCCCGGCGCCCGACTGGACGTCGCGGGGGCCACCCTGCGGCCGTATCCGCTGCCGCAGCAGGAGGGCCAGACGGACCTGTGGATCGAGATGGGCGGTGAGCGGGACGGCGCCTTCGCGGGCGTCCTGCGCTACAACACCGACATCTTCGAGCCGGGCACGGCCCGCGAACTGGCCGCCACCTTCGTCACGACGGTCCAGACCCTGGTCCAGCACCCGGACGAGCCGCTGCACCGGCTCGCCCGGGGCGACGAGCGGCAGGTGGCGCAGCTCGCCGCACAGGGTTCCGGCCCGGTGCGCGAACTGCCCCCGGACAGGCTGCCGGAGCTGTTCCGGGAGCAGGCGGGGCGCACACCCGAGGCGACCGCCCTCGTCGCCGACGGCGAGGAGTGGAGCTACCGCCGTCTGCTGGCGGAGACCGAACGGGTCGCCGCCGCCCTGCGCACGGCCGGCATCGCCCGCGGGGACCGGGTCGCGGTGATGGCGGAACGCGGCGCCCCGCTGGTGGCGGCCCTGCTCGGCGTCCTGGAGGCCGACGCCGCCTACGTGCCGCTGGACCCCAAGCTCCCCGTGGAACGGCTGGCCTACATGGCCGAGGACTCCCGCGCCCGGCTGCTGCTCGGCGAGCGGAGCCTGGAGGAGAACCGGCCGGCCGGGCTGCCCGTGCTGAACCTCGACGACCTGGAGACCGGTGTCATCGGCACCGTCGCGCGGGAGCCCGGGGCCGGCGAGGGCGCGGAACCGGCGGCGCCGACTCCGTCGGACCTGGCGTACATCCTCTACACCTCCGGCTCCACCGGCCGCCCCAAGGGCGTGGCGATTCCGCACCGCGCCCTGGTGAACCTGCTGCTGTCGATGCGGGAGAACACCGGTTTCTCCGCCTCGGACAGCCTGCTCGCCGTCACCACCGTCTCGTTCGACATCGCCGGGCTCGAGCTGTTCATGCCCCTGGTGGCCGGCGGGCGGGTCATCGTGTGCGACAGCGAGACGGCCGCCGACGGCGCGCGGCTCGCGGCCCGCATCGAGGACTCCGGGGCGACCTGGATGCAGGCCACCCCGACCTCCTGGCGCATGCTGCGCGACGCCGGGTGGGACGGCTGCCCGCGGCTGAACGTCCTGTGCGGCGGCGAGGAACTCCCGCTGGACCTGGCCGAGTTCCTCACCGGCCGGGTGGCCGCCCTGCACAACGTGTACGGTCCGACCGAGACGACCATCTGGTCCACCGAGGGCCGCGTCGACCCCGCGCGGGGCATCGACATCGGCCGGCCGCTGGCCAACACGCAGCTGTACGTGCTGGATCCGCAGGGGCGCAGTGTCGAGCCCGGGTTCCCCGGTGAGCTGTGGATCGGCGGCGAAGGGCTGGCCATCGGGTACTGGGACCGGCCGGAACTGACCGCGGAGCGGTTCGTCACGGGGCTGCCCGCCGCGCCCCGGCAGCGGCTGTACCGCACCGGCGACCGGGCCCGCTGGACCAGCGACGGGCGGCTGCTGCACCACGGCCGTCTCGACAACCAGGTCAAGCTGCGCGGCTACCGCATCGAACTCGCCGAGGTCGAGGCCGTGCTGCAGGCGGTGGACGGGGTGTCCGCGGCCGTCGTCGTGGTCCGCGACGACCGGCTCGTCGGCTACGTCGTGCCGGAGCCGGGCGCCGAGCTCAGGACGGCGGAGATCAAGTCGGCGGCGGCCGTCTCGCTGCCGCAGTACATGGTCCCGGGCATCGTCGTCCTCCTGGACGAACTGCCGCTGACCGCCAACAAGAAGATCGACCGCAACCGGCTGCCGGCGCCCGCCGTCACCTCGGACGCCACCTTCGAGAAGCCGCGCGACGCCACGGAGATCACCCTGGCGCGCATGTGGACCGAGATCCTCGGCATCCCCGAGGTCGGCGTCCACGACAACTTCTTCGACGTGGGCGGCCACTCCCTGCTCGCCGTCCGGCTCAGCGCCGCCGTCCGCGAGGAGTGGGGCGTGGAGATCCCGATCTCCGAACTGCTGCGGCAGGGCACCATCGCCGAACTCGCCACCCTCGTCCGGCGCGGCGGCCAGGAGACCTCCCGCACCCCGGTCGTCACCCTGCGCGAGGGGGAGCCGGACAGCAGGCCGCTGTTCCTGTTCCACCCCTTCGGCGGCACCGTCTTCTGCTACGTCGAACTGACCCGGCACCTGCCCGCCGGCCGGGCGGTCCTGGCCGTCGAGGCCCCCGGCATCGAGAACGTGGGCGAGGCCGAGGTCAGCGTGGAGGGCATGGCCACCCGGTACATCGAGTACCTCAGGGAGATCCAGCCCACCGGGCCCTACGCCCTCGGCGGATGGTGCTTCGGCGGCGTGATCGCCTACGAGGTGGCCGGGCAACTCCGGGCGGCCGGCGAGGAGATCGAGCTGCTCGCCGCCATCGACAGCCGCGCCCCGATCGAGGAGAACATCCCGGAGACCGCGGACGACGCGACGATCCTGTCGTGGTTCGCCCGGGACCTCGCGGTGCCCTACGGAAAGACCCTCGACATCCCCGCGGAGGACCTGCGGGCGCTCGGCGGCGACGCCGCGTTCGACCACATCCTGCAGCGGGCCGCCGCCCTCGGCGTCCTCGCCGAGGACGCCGACCGCGCCCAGATCCTGCGCTACTTCGAGGCGTACCTCGCCAACGGCATCGCCCTGCAGACCTACCTGCCCGAGCCGAACGACCTCGACCTGCTGCTGCTGCGCGCGGTGGACGAGCAGGTCGACTACGGCCCGAAGCTCGGCTGGGAGGCGCTGATCAAGGGATCGCTCCAGGTCGTCGACGTCTCCGGCGACCACAACTCCGTCATGTATCCGCCGCACGCCGCCGTCGCCGCACAGGCGATCGCACCGCACATGGGAGCACACACCGATGACGCTCAGGGCTGAGTACGCGTTCGACCTTCCGGTGGCGCCGAAGGAGGCGTTCGCCTGGCTGTCGGACCCCGCCCGCGACCCCGAGTGGCAGTCCGCCTGCGTGGACACGCGGCTGCTGAACGGCGCCGCGCGACCGGGCTGCCGGTACGAGATCACCTTCCAGCTGATCGGCAAGAAGATGACCTTCACCGTCGAGATCACCGAGTTCGAGCCGGGCCGCCGGTCCAGGTTCCACGTGGTGGACGGGCCGTTCGGCTACACCGGCACCTACGACTACACCGAGCGCGCGGACGGCACCACCGGCGTGCACTGGACGTTCGACGTGGAGCCCGGGGACTTCTTCGGGATCATGCCGAAGTCCCTGCTGAAGAAGGTGCTCGTCAGCCAGGTCAAGAAGGACTCCGGCAAGCTCGCCGAACGGCTCGCGCAGCCGGCCCACCACCGGTCCTGACCGCCCGCCCGCCGGAGGCGGAGCGGCCTCCGGCGGGCGCACACCGGCACGGCCGGCCGCCGTGCCCCCCTGCGTCAACGACCCGAACGGGATCTGAGAAGGAGAAGCCATGCCGGGGACCATTCCTCAGCACGAGCGTACGAAGGTCGTCGTCACCGGCCTCGGGGAGACCACCGCACTCGGCGGCGACGTCGCCGGCACCTGGGAAGCGATGGTGCGCGGTGACAACGGCATCCGCCTGCTGGACGACGAGCCCTGGACGCGGGAGATGCCCCCGGCGATCGGCGGGCGCGTGAAGGTCGAGCCCGGGCCCGGGCTCGAGCACCGGCAGCGCCGGCGCCTGAGCCGCTCCGCCCAGCTCGCCGTGACCGCCGCGGCGGAGGCCTGGAACGACGCCGGCCTCGACACCGCCGCCCGCCCCCGGCGGGTGGCCGTGGTCGTGTCCGCCGCCCTGGGCGACATGAACGCGATGATCAACGGCTGGGAGGCGCTGAAGAGCCGGGGGTGGAACCGGGTCCCCCCGCTCACCGTGCCGATGTCCATGGGCAACGGCTCCGCTGCCGCCGTCGCCCTGCTGGTGAACGCGCGGGCCGGGGTGCACGCCACGGTGAACGCCTGCTCGTCCGGAACGCAGGCCCTGGTCACGGCGGCCGAGCTGATCCGCCGCGGCGAGGCGGACGTCGTGGTGGCCGGGGGCACCGAAGCACCGCTGCACCCCCTCGTCCTCGCGTCCTTCGGCGCCATGCGCGCCCTGTCGAAGCGGGTGGACGACCCCGCCTCCGCCTCCCGGCCGTACGACGCGGAGCGCGACGGGATGGTGCTCGGCGAGGGGGCGGGCATCCTCGTCCTGGAGTCCGAGGAGCACGCCCGGGAGCGCGGCGCGCGGATCTACGCCGAGCTCGCCGGCGTGGGCGTCTCCTCGGACGCGCACGACATGGTGCAGCCCGACCCGTCCGGCGCCGGAACCGCCAGGGCCATCCGCGCCTCGCTCGCCGACGCGGGCGTCCTGCCCGGGGAGGTGGCGCACCTGAACGCCAACGGCACGGCGACGCTGCCCGGTGACGCGGCCGAGGCGCACGGCATCCGGGCCGTGTTCGGGGACGCCGGCCGGGGACCGGCGGTCTCGGCGAACAAGTCGATGACCGGGCACAGCCTCGGCGCGGCCGGGGCGATCGAGTCGATCACCACGGTCCTCTCCCTCCACCACGGCATCGTGCCGCCGACCCGCAACTTCACCCGCCTCGACGACGGCCTCTCGGTCGACGTGGTGCACGGCGGCCCGCTCAAGCTCGGGAGCGAACAGAACGTCGCGGTGAAGAACTCCGCCGGGTTCGGCGGGCACAACGTGGCCCTGACCTTCCGGGGCGTTCCCGCCCAGCCCCTCACCGATCCGGACGTGGAGTGATTCCTGTGACAGCGATCGACCGCACCGTGGTCGTCACCGGCCTCGGTGCCACCACCCCGCTCGGCGGCGACGCCGCCTCGACCTGGCGGGCGCTGCTGGCCGGCCGCTCCGGGGTCCGGCCCCTGCGGCACGACTGGGCCGACGAGGTACAGGTGCGCATCGCCGCCGAGGCCGCCGTGGAGCCGAGGGAGGTGCTGCCCGAGTCCGAGACGGGCAAGCTCGACCGCGCGGCCCAGTTCGCCCTCGTCGCGGCGCGCGAGGCGTGGTCCGACGCGGGGCTCACCGGCCGGGCCGGCACGGACGCCGCGGTGGACCCGGACCGGCTCGGCGTGGTCGTCGCCTCCGCCATCGGCGGCATGACCTCGCTGCTCGACCAGTACGAGATGCTCAAGCAGCAGGGGCCCCGCGGGATCTCCCCGTACGCCCTGCAGATGATGATGGCCAGCACCCCCTCGGTCACGGTCGGCCGGGACGTGGGCGCGCGCGCCGGGGTGCACAGCCCGGTCAGCGCCTGCGCCACCGGCGCCGAGGCCATCGGCTACGCCGTCGAGATGATCCGCACGAACCGGGCCGACATCGTCCTGGCGGGCGGCACCGAGGCGGCCATCTGCTCGCTGAACATGGCCGCCTTCGGCAACATGATGGCGATGTCCAAGCGCAACGACGACCCGACGGCGGCCTCCCGCCCGTACGACGTGGACCGGGACGGCTTCGTCATGGGCGAGGGCGCGGGCGTCCTCGTGCTCGAGGCGGCCGAGCACGCGGCCCGGCGCGGCGCGCGGGTGTACGCCGAGGCCGTCGGCCAGGGCCTCTCCGCCGACAGCCACCACATCACCCAGCCCGAACCGACGGGCCGCGGCATCCGTGCCGCGCTGACCGACCTGCTGGAGTCCAACGACCTGAAGCCCTCCGAGATCGTGCACGTCAACGCGCACGCCACCTCGACACCGATGGGCGACGTGGCCGAGATCCTCGCGCTGCGCACGGTGTTCGGCGACGACACCGACCACTTCGCGGTGTCCGCCACCAAGTCCATGACGGGGCACCTGCTCGGCGGGGCCGGCGGGGTGGAGTCCGTCGCCGCGGTCCTCGCGCTGCGGGACCGGCTCGCCCCCGCGACCATCAACCTCGACACCGTCGACCCCGAGGTGGACGCCGACATCGTGCGCGGTGAACCCCGGGCCCTGCCCGAGGGGCGTGTCGCCGCCCTCAACAACTCCTTCGGGTTCGGCGGGCACAACGTGGTGCTGGCGTTCCGCACGGTGTGACCGGCCCCGGCACGCGGCCGGCCGCCCGGCGGCGGGGGAGCGCCCCCTGCCGCCGGGCGGGCGGGACGCTCACCGGAGACTTCCGGGAGCGGTGTCGCCGAGGAGCCGGCGGAACTCCTCCTCCAGGTCCACGACCGGCTCGGCCAGTTCGTGCACCTCGACACCGACGGCCGTGGCCGTGGCGAGGATCGTCTTGGCGTCCGCCCCCTGGACGAGCACGCCGTGCGCCGTCTCCGACCGGATGTCGCTCCCGAAGGAGGCGAGCCCGGCGGCCATGCGGGCGTCGTCGGAGGTGCGCACCCGCAGCGCGCCCCCGGCGGAGCGGGGACGGTGGCGCAGCACCTCGACGGAGCCGGTGAAGAGGACCCGCCTGCGCAGCACGATCAGGCGGTCCGAGGTCCGCTCCACCTCGGTCAGGGCACGGCTCGACAGCAGCACGGCGCGTCCCTGGTCGGCCAGGCGCCGCAGGAGGGTCCGCAGCCGGCGGACGCCCTGCGGGTCCAGGCCGCCCGCGGGCTCGTCGAGAACGAGGACGCGCGGGTCACCGAGCAGCGCGGTGGCGAGTCCCAGGCGCCGGCGGGTGCACGGGGAGTAGGTCCCGACCTTCCGCTCCGCGACGCCCTCGATGTCGGTCACCGCCAGGACCTCGTCCACCCGCCGGGCCGGGATGTCCGCCTCGGCGGCGGCCATCAGCAGGTGCTGGCGGCCCGTGTGTCCGGGGTGCGCGCCGGCACCGTCGAGGGCCACTCCCACCTGCCGGGCCGGACCGGGGAGTTCCGCGAAGGGCCTCCCCAGGACGGTCGCGGTGCCGCGGTCCGGTGCCACCAGGCCGGCCAGTATCCGCAGGCAGGTCGTCTTCCCGGCGCCGTCCGGCCCGAAGAATCCGGTGACCTCGCCGAACGGTACGGAGAAGGTCACGTCCTCGATCGCGGTACGGGCGCCGTAGCGTTTGGTCAGCCCGGAGAACGAGATGGCAGCCGTCAACTTCTTTCACCTCTTCACGGCTGCCTCGCGCACAGCCTTGCACCTGGTGGAGACGGTGGGTTCCGCTTCCGCCGTCGTCCTCCGGGGCCCTCGGCGGGCCCCGGCCGTGCGGCGGAACATCCGACCCCATCCTCGCGGCCGGCGGGCGGCAGGGGGCAGTCCCGAGGCTTCGGGGCTTGACATCCCCCTCCTCGTCGCCTCCGTCCCCGCCGCTCCTGACGTGCTGCGCTGGTACTCGGTGGACCGCGGGTCGATGCTGGTGGGGAGGGCGGTGGCCGTGCGGGTCCCGGTGGGGAGCGGGACCGGGCATCAGCAGGCGTGAGGTGAGCGGTGATGGAGCGACTTTCCAGCCCTCCCGGTGAACGGCGGGACGAGACACGGGACACCGGAGAGCCGGTGCGGACGGCCACGGCCACCATCGACGAACGGGGCTTCGTGACCGGGTGGAGCGAGGAGGCCCGACGGCTGCTGGGGTACGCGCCCGCGCAGGTGGTGGGGCTTCCGGCCGCCCGGCTGCTCGCCGACGACGCCGACGACGCGGACGAGCCGGCGCGGCGGGCGGCGGGCGGGCAGGAACGCCTCAGCGGAACGGTGGCGCTGAGGCACCACGACGGCCACCCGCTGCGGCTGGGGCTGCTCGCGCACCACCGGCGCAGGAGCGACGGTACGGGCGAGTGGCTCGTGGTGTGCGCGGCGGCGGACCCGGCGGCGCGTGCGTCACGGGACCGGGGCGAGGCGCTGACGGAGTGGGCGTTCAGCCAAGTCCCCTGCGTCCTCGCGGTCTTCGGCACCGACGGGCGGCTCGAGCGGGCGAACGCGGCCATGGAGGACGTGCTGTCCGTGCCGGAGAGCCGGATGGTCGGGCTGCGCCTGCCGGAGATCGCACCGGGTCCGGCGAACGAGGAGACCGAGGAGAGGATGCGGTTGGTGGCGGACACCGGTGAACCGCAGCGGGCGGAACCCCGTCTCCGTCCCGCGGGCGCCGGCGCGGAGCACGGCCGGCCGGTCACGCTGGCCCCGCTGAAGGACCCGGAGGGCCGGGTGCGCGCCGTGTGCCTGGTGGCGCACCACGAGGTGCGGGAGCGCCTCACCCAGGAGCGGACGCTCCCCCCGGGCGCCGCCGGTTCCCGCACCGGCACCGCCGGGGACACCCCCCGTACCGCGCAGGAGCTGGCCGACGCCGCCGTGCCCCGGCTGGCGGACTTCGCCGCCGTCGACCTGCTGGAGGGCGTTCACCGCGTGGAGGACCCCCCTCTCCCGCCGTCGGAGCCGGTGACCGCGCGCCGCGTCGCGGTGCGCTCGGTCCGCGAGGACGGCCCCGGGCCCTCGAGCGCGCGGACCGAGACGGTCACCTACCCGGCGCTGTCTCCCCCGGTGAGGTGTCTGACCCGGGGCCGTGGCGCCCTGTACGGCACGGCCGACGCCGACCTCGTCCAGTGGGCGCGGCAGGACCCGGCGGCCGCGTGGATCGGCCGGGAGGGGGCGCACGCGGTGCTCGTGGTGCCGATGCGGGCGCACGGCACCGTCATCGGCATGGCGTTCTTCGGCCGTCACCGGCGCCCCGAGCCCTTCGGGCCGGACGACCTGCTGCTGGCCGAGAAGCTCACCGCCCAGGCGGCCGTCGGCATCCACGAGACCCGCCGGCAGTCCCGCGCGCGCACCACGACCATGACGCTGCAGAGCAGCCTGCTGCCGCAGACGCTGCCCGACCAGGCGGCCCTCGAGGTCGCCTCCCGCTACCTGCCCGCCGCGACCAGCGCCGGTATGGGGGGCGACTGGTTCGACGTGATCCCGCTGTCCGGCGCACGCGTGGCCCTCGTCGTCGGCGACGTCGTCGGCCACGGCATCCGCGCCTCGGCCACCATGGGCCGGCTGCGCACCGCGGTGCGCACCCTGGCCGACGTCGACCTGCCGCCCGACGAACTGCTCACGCACCTCGACGACCTCGTCCTGCACCTGTCCGCCGAGGAGGGGGGCGGGAAGAGCGCCCCCGAGACCGCCGGGGGCATCGGCACCACCTGCCTGTACGCGGTCTACGACCCGGTCTCACGCCACTGCACCCTCGCCCGGGCCGGCCACCCGCCGCCCGCCGTGGCCACCCCCGACGGCACGGTGTACTTCCTCGACGTCCCGGCCGGCCCGCCGCTGGGCCTGGGCGGCCTGCCCTTCGAGACCTTCGAGACCGAACTGCCCGAGGGAAGTCTCCTCGCCCTGTACACCGACGGTCTGCTCCAGCCCCGCGACCACGACATCGACGAAGGCCTGGACAAGCTGTTCACCGCTCTGGCCCGCCCCGCCACGCACGTGGAGACGGTCTGCGACAGGGTCCTCGCGGCCGCGCTGACCCACCCCCCGGACGACGACGTCGCCCTGCTCGTCGCCTCCACCCGGGCCCTGCACGCCGACCGGGTCGCCGTCTGGGACCTGGGCGACGACCCCGCGATCGTCGCCGAGGCCCGCCGCCGGGCCACCGGCCAGCTGTCCGACTGGGGGCTGGACGACGCCGCCCTGATCACCGAACTGATCGTCAGCGAACTGGTCACCAACGCCATACGCTACGGCCTGCCGCCCATCCAGCTGCGGCTGATCCACGGGGACAACGTCCTGATCAGCGAGGTCTTCGACTCGAGCAACACCGCACCGCACCTGCGGCGCGCACGGCTGTTCGACGAAGGGGGGCGGGGCCTGCTGCTGGTCGCCCAGCTCGCCCAGCGCTGGGGCACCCGTCACGGCCCGGTCGGCAAGACCATCTGGGCCGAACAGTTCCTGGCCGTCGGCGTGTGAGACCGCCGCGCGGACGGAACGCGAGCCCGGGGCCCGGCGGTCACATCCCGAGGGTCACCGCCAGGCGGACCAGCTCCGCCTGGGTGTGGATGCCGGTCTTGGCCCGGATCCGGCGCAGGTAGCCGTCGACGGTGTGCACGGAGATACCGATCCGGCGCGCCGTTCCGGCGTAGGTGCACCCCTCCGTCATGTGCCGCAGGATCTGCTGCTCGCGGGGAGACAGGGCGACGCGGGACGACGTGTGCATGCTGGCTCCTTCGGGGGGGGCGGGACCCTGTGTCCCGCTCCCTTACAAGAGCCACGAGGGCGGGTCGGAACAACGACTTTCCGAAGTCCTTTTTTTCCTTTTCCTCCCTCCCGTCCGACGGGCGGGGCGAGCGTGTGCCGGGTCTGTCGCAGTGTGCGGGAGGGGGTTCAAACCATGTCCGTTTTAATCTAGTGTTTCCTATATGGACGATCATGAAATGGTGGCCGCCATACGGGCCGCGGACCCCGAGGGGCTGGCGGCGGCGTACGACGCCTACGCGGGTGAGATCTACGGCTACTGCCGTTCGGTTCTGCGCAGCGGCGACGCCGCCGCCGACGCCCTGCACGACACGTTCGTCCTCGCCAACGAGTGCATCGACCAGCTGCGGGACCCCCGGCGGCTGCGTCCGTGGCTCTACGCGATCGCCCGCAACGAATGCCGGCGCCAGCTGCGCGCCACGGGCCGCACCACCGGGCTCGAGGAGGCCGGCGAGGTGGCCGACGAGGCGCGCGACCTCGGTGCGCGCCTGCGCGACGAGGAGATCCGCACCCTGGTGTGGGACGCCTTCGAAGGGCTCAACTCCCGTGATCGCGAGGTGCTGGAGCTGCTGGTGCGCCGGGACCTGGACGGTGCCGAGGTGGCCGCGGCGCTGGGGATGCCGCGCAACCACGCGCACGCGCTGCTGTCCCGGGCACGGCAGCAGTTCGAGAACGCCGTGGCGGCGGTGGTCCTGGCCCGCAGCGGACGGGAGGACTGCGCCGAACTGGGCCGGATGCTCGACGGCTGGGACGGCGTGATGACGGTGCTGGTGCGCAAGCGCATCACCCGCCACGTCGGGCAGTGCGACGTCTGCGGCAGGCGCAAGCGGCGGGACGTCCGCGCCTCGGACGTGACCCACGCCGTTCCCGGCGCCCTCCCTCCCTCCTCGGCGTTCCGCGCCGGGGCTCCCGGAACCGCCTTCACCGGGACCACCGCGGACCGCCGGCCGGAGACGCACGGCAGGAAGCGGTCCCCGTAGGACGGCTTCCCGGCGCGGGCCGCGGCCCGGCCTTCAGGACCGGCGGCGGGCGAGGGCCCTGGCCAGGGCGTCCCGCACCTCCTCCGGCAGCGGGGGAGTGTCCTCCGCCGCCGCGCAGGCCGTCAGGGCCGCGGCGACCGTCCGGAGCTTGGTGTTGGACAGCTGGGAGGCCTCCCGGAGGATGTGCCAGGCCTCGTCCGAGGTGCAGCCGTACGTGGCCATCAGGACGCCGCGCGCCTGGTCTATGACCGGGCGGGAGGCGATCGCCTGCCGGAGCTGCTCGACCTCCGCCTGGAGCATGTCCAGCCGTTCCGCCCGCTCCAGGGCCACCGCCGAGGCGGCCCGCGCCGGCGCGTCCTGCGGGGCCGGGGAGCGCAGCGGGTCCGTGGTGTCGAGGCCGGCGAGTTCCAGGATGCGCCGCGGCTGGCCGTTCCAGCGGGTGGCCGTGACCGGCACCGACCGCCGGTGGCCGTGGTCGCGCAGGACGTCGAGGAACTTCAGCCCCGCGGTGTCCATGAAGTGCACGCCGCTCATGTCCAGATCCACCCGCGCCGTGCGGGCCGGCAGCTGCGCCAGCTTCTCGGCCAGGGCGTCCGCGCACCCTTGGACGAGCTCGCCGCGTGGTGCGAGCAGCGCCCGGTCCGCGTCCATGCGCCCGCCGATGACCAAGGTGTTCGTCCTTCCCGGGAAGGGGAGTGGTGCCGCGGAGGTCATGTCACCGCCTTGTCGGTGCTCGTGGGTGGTCGCCGGGCGTCCGCGGGAGTCCGTCCGCCGTCGGAACCGGGGGCGGTAGGCTGCGTACGGTCCCGGCTGCGCTGCGAGTGCGCCTGCCCCGCCTGCGGCGTACTACACACCGGGCCGGGGAGTGGCCGGGAACCGACGGGGTAGACGCCGGTCCGAACGTGGGGAGACGGTGGTGGACACTCGACCTCGGACGCCGCACGGAACCGGGGACCCGGTGCCGGTCCTGACGGTGCGCCCGCTGGACGGGTGCCACGGCGTCCGCGCGGCCGGGGAGATCGTCCTCGCCACGCACCCGGTCTGGGAACGCGTACTGGAACAGGCGGTGCGCGAGGGCGGGGGCGTGTACCACCTGGAGCTGTCCGGGGTGACGTTCGCCGACGTCGCGGGCGCCGGTGCCCTCGCGGCCGCCGCCGAGCGCCTCGGGGACGGCCGGTGGTTCGTGGTGCGCCGTCCGCCGCCGACCCTGCGACGGGTGCTGGAGATGTTCTGGCCCGACCTTCCGACGATCGAGGTGTCGATGTCATGAGTGCCGCGGCCGAACCCGTGGGGACCGCCCCGGACCCCTTCGTCCACCCCGCCCTCTTCTACCGGGACGAGCGGGAGTACCTGGACGGCACCGTCCCGTTCGTGCGCGAGGGACTGGCGGCCGGCGAGCCGGTGGCGGTCGCCGTGCCCGGTGACCGGCTGCGGCTGATCCGGGACGCGCTCGGCGACGACGCGCGGACCGTCCGGCTCCTGGACATGCGGGAGGCCGGACGCAACCCCGGCCGGATCATCCCCGGTGTGCTGCGCGCCTTCGCCGACGCCCAGCCGGCCGGGCGGCGGGTGCGGATCGTCGGCGAACCGATCTGGGCCGGCCGCTCCGCGGCCGAGTACCCCGCCTGCGCCCAGCACGAGGCGCTGATCAACACCGCCTTCCGGGGCCGTGCGGTGACCATCCTGTGCCCCTACGACGCCGGGAGCCTGTCCGAACCGGTCCTCGCCGACGCCCACGCCACCCACCCCGTCGTCATCCCGGCCGGCTCCGCTCCGGCGCACGGCAGCGCGGCCTACGCCCCCGACGCCGTCGTCGCCCGCTACAACGAGCCGCTGCCGCCCGTGCCGGACGCGATGACCTTCCCCTTCGCCGCCGAGTCGCTGACCCGGGCCCGGCACCTCGCCACCGACGAGGGGCGGCGGCTCGGTCTCACCGGCGTCACCCTGGAGGACCTGGCCCTCGCCGCGACCGAGCTGACCACGAACAGCGTGGTGCACGGCGGCGGTTCGGGGGTGCTGCGGGTCTGGGGCGAGGGCGGCCACGTGCTGTGCGAGGTGCGCGACCGGGGCCGGCTCACCGACCCGCTCGCCGGCCGCCGGCCCCCGGCCCGCGAGCGGCCCGGCGGGCGCGGACTGCTGCTGGTCAACCTGATCGCCGACCTGGTGCGGACGCACACCGGCGACGAGGGCACGACGGTGCGGTGCTGGTTCGCCCGGTGACCGCTCCCCGGCCGGACGGGTCCCGTGTGCTCCCGGGGGAACGGTCCCCGAGGAGGCCGGACCCCTCCGGGGCCGGTGGTCCGGCGCGCGGTGGACGCGTACGGGCCGCATCCCCCGGGTGGAGCAAGGCGGTTGACCGCCGTTCAGGTCACCTCGCCCGGCTTCCGTACGGGCCCCGCCACTAAACTGCGGGTGAGGGAACGAGCCGGGTGGGACACCGGTGCGGCGGCTGACCACCGCCCGCCGAAAGCGCGACCGGCTCGTCCTGCCGTGCCGCTTTCCGGGCTGGCAGGGACAAGTGAGCAGGGGGAGAACCGAGGTGACCGCGGTCGCGGAGACCCGGCCGTCCGACGTCTCCGGCGACGTGGCGACGCCGGCGCGTCCGGCCGTCCGGGAGCGCGGGGTGCCGCGCCGTCCGGTGGAGGACGGGACGGACCGCGTACCCGCCCGGCGGGGCCTGGTCGCCACCTCGAGGAGAGAGTCACGGGGAGCACGATGAGGATCGCCTGGTTCGCCTGGCTGGCGAGGCACTTCGGTGAGTACGGCTACGGCGACGGGCCGTCGCGCGCCGCGATCGGCACGGGCGCCGTGCTGGTGACCGCCGCGCTGCTCTGGTTCGCACTGCACCGCAACCGGCCCGCCGCCGTGGCCGCCGCCGGCCTCACCTGCGCCCTGGGCATCGGCTGGCTGGCCTTCCACTGAGAGGGCGGGCGCCGTCGTCGGCTCCGGGCCGAGGCGGTGGAGGCGCACGAGCGCACCGGCGGAGGGCTGCGCGCCGAGGCGGTCCGGACCGCTCCGGCCCCGCCGGGAACGGGGGGCCTAAGCCTTCAGCGGGTCCAGCACCATCGGTGCGATCCTGCCCTCCAGCATGGCGCCCAGTCCCTGCACGGCGCACACGTCGGGCCGTTCGGCGATGTGCACGGGCATGCCCGTCGCCTCGCGCAGCATCTGGTCCAGCCCCGGCAGCAGGGCGCTCCCGCCGACCATCATGATCCCGCGGTCGGCGAGGTCGGCGACCAGATCGGGCGGGCACTCCCGAAGCACCTTGCCGATGCCGTCGAGGACGGCGGTCAGCGGCGTCTGGATGGCCTCCCGGACGGCGGCCGTGTCGACCGTCACGGAACGGGCCAGACCGGTGGCGACGTCCCGCCCGTGGATCTCCGTCGACTCCGGGCCCCGGGGGGTGAGCCCGTTGCCGGACAGCGCCAGCTGCAGCGGCCGTACGGACTGGCTCGGCAGCACCAGCTCGTGCCGGTGGCGCAGGTGCTGCACGATCGCGTGGTCCACGGCCTCACCGCCGACGGGGATGCGCTCCGCCGTCACGATCGCCCCCAGGGAGAGCACCGCCACCTGGGTGGCCGCCGCCCCGCACACCATGATCATGGCCGCCTCGGGGCGCTCCACGGGCAGACCGCAGCCGACGGCGGCGGCGATCAGCGTGTCGACCAGTTCCACCCGGCGGGCGCCGAGACCGACCAGGGTCTCGATCGCGGCGCGCTGGGCGAGCGGATCGGCGTCGTGCGGAGTGCAGGCCGCGGCCCGCAGCAAGGGCTTGCGGCGCAGCGTGCGGCGGGTCTTGTCGCCGAGCAGCTGCCGCAGCATGCGCTGCGCCATCTCGATGTCGACGACCGTGCCGCCGGAGACGGGCCGCACGACGCGGATGTAGTCCGGCGTGCGGCCCGTCATCTTCTCCGCGAACTCACCGACCGCGATCAGCGCGCCGGTGCGGGTGTTCACGGCGGCGACGGACGGCTGGTCGACGACGAGACCGGCGCCCTTGACGTACACCCGGGTGCGGGCCGCCCCGAGGTCGACGGCGAAGTGGCAGCGGCGCAACTGCTCCAGAGTGGCGGTCACGGCAGATCCTCCCGAGTGCGGACCCAGCGGCCCGCCGGGCGACGGACCTCCCCGCCATCGTCCGCGGGTGCCGGGGCGGGCGCCTTTCCTGGGGGGCCGGGCGGGGGGCCGCTGAACGGGGGGCGGGCGTCAGGAACCGCGCGGGCGGGGCAGCGAGCGGGCGGCCTCCAGGAGGGGGGCCATCGAGTCGACGGTGAGCTCGCAGCCCGCCTCGCGCAGGCTGCGGCGGACGGCGGAGGTGTAGGCGTAGCCGACGAAGGGCAGCCCCGCCTGCTGCGCGGCGGTGAACTCGGCGACCGACGAGCCGATCAGCACACCGGCCGGGGCGGCGGACGCGCCGGACGCGCTCAGGGCCCGCCCCAGGCAGTCCGGGTGGGGCATGAGCAGGGCGGGGTCGCGGCTGCGGCCGTGGACGCCGGCCAGCGGCAGCCGGTGGGGCCGCAGACAGCGCCGGACGGCCCGCTCGCCCACGTCACCGACGACGACGACCCGCCGGCCGGACGCGTGCAGGGCGCGCACGAGGGCGGCCGAACGGTAGGTCATGGGCGCGTCGGGCGCGGCCCGCAGTTCGATGGCGTCGAGGCGTTCGCACAGCACCGGGCCGAGCCGGTCGTGGGCGAAGGCGCGCAGCACCTCCAGGGGGTGCACGAGCGCGTCCTGCGGCACGTCACCGGGGGCGGGCGGGCGGCCCCCCAGGGCGTCGTGCGGCGGGCGGTGCTCGGCGACGACGGCCAGCAGCTCCAGGGCGGCCTCGCGCGCGGTGCGCGACGAGAACAGCCGGGCGAGCGGCCCGTCGAAGCCGATCAGCACGGTGTCCGCGCCGGCCAGGACGTCGGCCGGCCGGAGACCCGGGGGCTCCGGCCCCCGCGGCGGCCCGGGCAGCGGCGCGCCCCCGCGGGCCAGCCGCACGGAGCAGGACACCGCCACGCCCGGCACCGGCCACGTGGCCGGCCCGGCGGCGACCTCGCGCTGGGCCGCACCCGCCCGGCGCACCGGATGGCGGCGGGTGACGCGGGCCGTGGCGTCCAGCAGGTGGGCGAGCAGCCGCTCGGCCACGCCGGTGACCTCGGCGCGGACGAAGGCGACGGGGTCCGTCACGTGCCAGGCCAGGGCGACCGCCGCGGTGAAGGAGCCCCCCCGCGCACCGGGCAGGGTGACGGTGCGCGAGGCCTGCTGCGAGGTGAGGTCGACCAGGTAGTAGGTCGCCGGGTGGGGCCGGCGGGTGCCGTACGGCTGGACGGGGTTGAGCAGGGCGAGCGTGCCGTCGGGCCGCGTGTGGACGACCGCCGTGCGGCCCGGCGCGGGCGCCCCCAGCTCGCGCAGGTCGTGGGTGATGAACGGCCCCCGCACCAGGTCGCGCGCCGGGGGTTCGGCGTCCGCGGCGCCCAGCGGGCAGTACCAGGCGACCGGCGGGGCGGACGGCGCGCCGGCGTCGTACACGGGCCGGAAGCGCGCGGGCCCGCGGGCGGCGGAACTGGCGGCGAACTGCTCGTACAGGCCGGGCGGGACGACGACCACGACACCGGCCCGCCCGTGCGGTGCGGGCGGCTCGGGGGGCGCGGTCGGCGCGTCCCAGAGCAGCACCTCCAGGCGCGGCGGATCCGGCAGCCCGGCGAGCGCCTGGGGGAGCCCGCGCAGGATCGCGACCAGGAGGGGCAGCAGGTACGCGCCGGGTTCGGTGCGCACGTCGTACCCGTCGGGCAGGACCCGCACCTCGTACTGGAGCGGGGTCAGGGAGCTCCGGGAGAGGACCTGGTGGACGGCGTACTCGAGGGTGATGCGCGCCTCCGGGCGGCCGGACAGGCCGTCGGCCCGGAAGGTGACCGTCGCGTGGTCCCGCGGCGCCGCCCCCGCGGACCCCGCCCGGGACGCGGAGCCCGGCGGGGACGCGGCGCGGGGCGGGGAGGGTTCGGCGGCCCCGGACAGCCGGCGCGCGCTCTGCGGACTGACCGTCGCGAACGCCTCGCCGTCGGCGGGGCCGGTGAGCGTTCCGGAGCGGGACGGGGTCGACGCGAGGAAGTCGCCGGGCACGCGGCCCGCGCCCTCGTCGATCAGACCGCCCACCCGGTCCAGCAGCTCCGCGGTGCGGTTGCGGGCCGTGCGCGGGAGGCCGCGCAGCAGCAGGTCCCGCACACCGGGGCGGAAGGCGTAGGAGCCGGGCGGGCCGGGGACGGCGGTGAGCATGCCGCTGAGGATGACCTCGGCGAGGTGCTGGGGCCGCGGGTCCGGGGAGGTGGCGGCCTGCACCAGGCGCATGACGGGCAGGTCGGGACGGCCCAGGGCCAGGTGGCCGGCCAGCCGGAACGCCTCCGGGGAGGCGGCCGCCCGGAACCGCAGCACGAGTTCCTCGGGGGTGAGCCGGCCGACGTCCGTACGGTCGTCGCGGTCCACCGGCGGCCGGTCCGACGCCGCCACCGCGGCCGGGACCCCGGTGCCGCCCGGGGAGGCGAGGAGCGACGCCCAGTTCGCCAGCCAGTCCGGGCCCGGCTCCAGGACGGGGATCGGGAGGGTGCTCCACGGCGTGGGCGTGCCGTCCGGGTGCGTGCCCTCGTAGGGGGTGAAGGCGAGGGCCGCGGTGGGGGCGGCCGGGTACGGGGCCGACAGCAGGCCGGGCACCGCGGGCAGCGCCGTGTCGCGCCACAGGTGCTCGGGCAGGGGCTGGACGACGGCCAGGGGCGCGCTGCGGGCCCAGCGGTGCAGGGTGCCGTACCAGAGGGCGCCGGCCGGGCCGTGCCTCCACTGCGGGCCCATGCAGTCGCTGAGGACGAGGGTGGCGACGCGGCCGTCGGCCGGGACGTGCGCGCCGGGGCCGTGCACCGTGCCGTCGGGGTCGGCGCGCAGCAGGTTCACCGTGCGGAAGACGCCCGACCGGGCCAGCACCGCGTGCAGTTCACGGACCAGGGGCCGCCAGACGGGCATCGTGGGGCCGGCGTCGTGCACCAGGTTCAGGCGCAGCCACCGCTCCCGGGCGGGGCGCATGACCGGCAGCCAGGAGTCGGGGGCGGCGTCCAGGCGGGCGAGCCGGTCGGCGGTCGCGTGCTCGTCCAGCTCCCGGCCGCGGGGCGACTCCACCCGGCGCTTGAGCGGGCGCAGGGCGCGCTGCAGCGCCAGGGGGCGGCGCAGCATGGGCGGCGCCGGGGCCAGGAGGGCGGCGTGGGGCTCGGCCCCCGCGCCACCGGGTCCGTCGCCGGACCGGGCCGGGGACGGCAGGTGGAGCGGGGCCCGCGGGACGCCGTGCTCCTCGGGCCGGGGGGCGGGCCGGGGCGCGGACTCCCGCTCCCGGGGCACGGGAGCGGGGCGGTCGGGCGGTGGACCGTCCCGCGGTTCCGGGGGCGCGGGGTCCTCGGCACCGGTGTCCATGTGCCGGGCCAGCCACAGCAGTTCGGCCAGCTCCAGCGGGGCCGGGCGCCGGCCGCCCGCCGCCCCGGCCAGTACGTCGGCCAGGCGGGCCAGCGGTTCCGGAGCGCCCGGGTGGTCAGAAGCCATCGGCGGGGGACGCCTGGCCCAGGTACGGCATCAGCCGCTCCGCCAGCTCGTCGAGCGAGTCGGCGGCGAGCTCGGAGGAGCGGGCCAGGTAGATCGCGTTGAGGAGCTGGTCGGTGGCCAGGTCGCCGGCGCCCACCCGGGACAGGAAGCGGTCGATCAGGCTCCGGGCGTACGCGTCCGGCTCGCCCAGGTGGGCGCGGACGATCTCGGCGAGGTGGCGGTCGTCCGGCTGGCGCAGGCGCAGCGTGACACAGCGGCGCAGGAAGGCGGGCGGGAACTCGCGCTCGCCGTTGCTGGTGAGGACGACGAAGGGGAAGGAGCGGCAGCGGACCCGGCCGCGCACCACCGGGACCCGCTCGTCGGTGCCGTCGGCCATCACCTCGGCCCGCCCGTCCGGCAGGTGCCGGGCGGAGCGCACCAGTTCGGGGATCTCGTACTGGCCCTCCTCCAGGACGTTCAGCAGGTCGTTGGGCAGGTCGAGGTCGCTCTTGTCGATCTCGTCGATGAGCAGGGCGCGGGGACGGGCGTAGGGCAGCAGGGCCGTGCCCAGCGGGCCGAGCCGCAGGTGGTGCTCGATGCCCGCCCCGTCCACCCCGCCCGCCTCGCCCGGCCGGTCCGCCGACTGCCGCGCCGCGTACAGGCGGGAGAGCGGGTCGTACTGGTAGAGGCCGTCGTGCAGCGTGCTGCGGCTGGTGATGTTCCAGCGCAGCACCGGGCCGAGGCGCAGCTCGCGGGCGACCGCGTAGGCGAGCGAGGACTTGCCCGTACCGGGCGGGCCGGTGACCAGCAGCGGACGGCGCAGGTACAGGGCCGCGTTGACCAGCTGGACCGTCTGCGGCGTCGCCTGGTACGTCGCGGCGCGGTGGGTGCGGTCCGGGGAGAGGGCGGCGGTGTCGGCGGCCTCGTCCGGCGGGTCCAGCACCGGTCCTCCGTCGAAGGCCCGCCAGGGCGGGGGCGGCGGCAGCCGGTCGACGCCGTCGTGCGGTTCCTTCGTGCCGGTGTAGACGGGCCACAGGGGCATGGGGCTCTTCTCCGTGGGGTCGGTGTGCGGTGGCCGGGCGGTCAGGCGACGGGGGAGTGCAGGCTCGCGGCGGTCCCGGGGAAGCAGCGCGGGTCGTCCCACAGCAGCTGCACGTCCCTCGCCCAGTGCCGGTCCGGCTCGTCGGCGGCGTCCGCGGCCAGGCGCAGCTCCAGGAAGTGGCGCGGGAGTTCGGCGGGCGGGACACCGGCGACGGACGCGGTGAGCTCGTCGAGGAACGCGTCGCCGGAGCAGGCGCCCCCGTGGCCGGCCCCGTGGTCGTCCCCGGTACAGCCGGTGCGGGACCACAGCAGCACGGGAACCGGGACGTTCAGGCCGACCTCGAAGTACTGCCGCGCCACGGTGGGCGGAGCGGCGAGGCCGACCAGCTCGGCGCCGTCGTCCCACAGCCGCTTGCGCAGCCGGGGCGGACGCTCCCGGGTGCCGCACTCGACGCGGTGCACGGCCGCGCCCGGACCGGCGTCCAGCTTCTGCCACTTCTTGTGCAGCTGGTGGCGCAGCCGGCCGCTGCGCTGCCGGGACCGGTCGGCGACGACCAGCGGATAGGCGCAGCCCAGCGGGGTGGGATCGTCCGCGCCGCACTCCCAGTGGGCCACGGGCTCGTTGAGCCACTCGCGCGGCAGGACGAAGGCGAGCAGCTCGTCGGCGCCCGGGGCGAGCCGGGCGACCGCCTCGTCGATGCGCTCCTGGACGTAGGACCGCACGGCGGCGCGCGGCAGCCGCCGCGCGCCCACGGGGTGGCGCCGGCCGTCGCGGCACGCGGACACCTCGACGGTGACCTGGTCGGGGCCGGCGCCGCTGTGCTCGATCTCGACGACGACCGGCGACCAGGCCGAGGGGCGCGCGGGGGGTCCGTCCAGCAGCTCCCGCAGCCGGTCGGCGAACCGGGTCACCGCCTCCGGCTCCGGGACCTCCCACTGCACGTACGCCGCCGCCGACGCCAGCGAGGTGAAGCCCCCGTCCGGCAGGGGCGGGCCGAAGGGGCCGACGGCGTCCACGTACAGCCGGTCCGGATCGCAGCGCGGTCCCGTCCGCTCGGCCCGCCGCACCAGGGCGTACAGCGCCCTGAGCTCCTCCGCGCCGTGACCGGGGGTGGGGACGAGCTCGCCCAGGCCGCTCCAGTGGCGGGCCATGACCTCCGTGGGCAGCATCCGGCCCGCGCGCACGTCCCGGCCGCCCGCGACCGACGTGACCATCCCGACCACCGAACCGTCGGCGAGCGTCACCGCGGCCCCGCTGAACCCCTCGGCCAGCGGCTGCCCGTGCCCGGAGACGGCCTCCAGCTGCCTCCACTCCCCGGCGACGAGCGGGCCGGGCAGCGCCCGGTACAGGGCGAGGGTGCCCTCCTCGTACCCCCGGGGGAAGCCGTAGGCGACCAGCTCGGGGGAGGGGGTGCCGCACTCGGCGCCGGGGGGTGCGAAGACCGCCGGGGCGAGCGGCACCTCGCGCTCCAGCTCCAGCACGGCCAGGTCGCCGGTGTCGGCGGCGCCGCCCCGCCAGCCGCCGTGGACGGCCACCGTGGCGGTGAGCTCGCCGAGTTCGGCGCGGTTCGGGAAGCTCACCCGGACGTCCGCGGTGGCGCTGCGCCGGACGACGTGGGCACAGGTGAGCACCTGCCGCGCGGAGACCAGGAAGCCCGCCCCGACCTCGGCGCCGCACGCGATCCGGGCGTGCCAGGCAGCCGTGCTCATGACCGGCCGACGGCCGCCCCGCCGGTCCCGGACGCCCCGCCGGTCGGGGCGTCCCCGTCCGTCCGGGCCGCCCCGTCCGTTCCGGCCTGCTCCGGCGACCAGCTGAGCTTGACGATCAGGTGCCCCTCCGCCGAGCCCTTGGCGATGACCGCCCCGGCCTCCGCGGTCAGCTTCACCCCGAACTCCAGCTCCACCGCGTCCGGCCGGAGCGTGCCGTCCCGGAAGACCCGCAGCGCGGACTCGGCCGCCGCCCGCACGCCCTCCAGGGAGCCCTCGAAGGTGCGCGCCGCCCGGGCCGGGCCGTCGCCGCGCGAGACGAGCCGGGCACCGGACTCGTCCTCCACACCCTCCACGACGACCGTGGCGCCGTCCTCGGTCCTGAACCGCATCAACCCGTCCATGGTGCCGCGCGCTCCCCCGCTGTGTGACTCTGGGCGTGAACCCGGTGAACTCCTATGTTACGTAAGGTGCTTGACCCGACGCATGAGTCGTGGAACGCGTGCTCCCCTGTCCGGATCAGGTTCCGGACCCGACGACGCCCCGGACGACCCCCAGCTCCACCAGGTCCTGCGGACGCACGCGGAGTCGGTCGGCCGTGGCCTCCACCTCCGCCGGGGAGCGCTTGAGGATCGCCGCCGCGAGCTCCGGTGCGATGACCGAGAAGTAACTGTCCGCGGTGGCCCAGGTGTTGCCGGGAGCCGCCAGGGCCAGCGCGCCGCCCGAACCGCCCTCGCCGATCACGAGCGTGGTGACCGGGGTGCGGGCGGCGGCCACCGCGTCGAACAGATCGGCGATCGCCGCTCCCGCCCCCTGCCGCTCCGCCTCCGCGTCGTTGGCCGCGCCCGGCGTGTCCACCAGGGTCAGCACCGGGATGCCGAGCCGGTCCGCGAGCCGGACCAGCCGGGCGGCGGTGCGGTACCCGGCGGGACGGGTCGCCGCCCCGGTCTGCGCCGCGTAGGCGACCGTACGGCCCTCGCGCTCGCCGAAGCCGCAGAGCATGCCGTCGGGGTCGGTGCCGCCGCAGCGGTCGCCGCCGATCGCCACGCGGTGGGCGAAGTAGGCGTCCAGGTAGGCGCCGGCGCGGAGGCGCTGCGGTGACCGGGCGCGCCGGACGGCGTCCCAGCCGGTGGCCGGCAGGTCGCGGGCGCCCAGCGGCCCGGGCGGCGGGGCCGGCGCGGTCGACGGGCGGGTCAGCAGCCGCAGCCAGCGCCCCAGGGTCTCCCGCAGCGCCTCCGGCCGCACCACCGCGTCCGCCGCCCCCGCCGCCACCTGCGCCTCGGCCGTGTACGCCGCCGGGTCCGCGTCCGCCGGCCGCACCCGGGAGCCGGCGAAGCCGACCTGGGCCCCGGGCAGGGCGAGGACCACGTCGGCGCCCGCGCCCAGGGTGGCCCAGCCGCCGCCGGTCGTCGGATCCCGCACCACCGCGACCTGCGGCAGCCCCGCCCGCCGGGTGAGCGCCGACGCGCGGGCCACGCGCTGGAGCTGGGTCAGGGCGAGCATGCCCTCCTGCATCCGGCTGCCGCCGGTGGCGACCAGCGGGACGACCGGCAGGCGGTGCTCGCGGGCGTAGGCGTACGCCGCCTCCAGACGGTCACCGGTGCGCACGCCGAGCGAGCCGCCGAGGAAGCCGAACTCGAACGCGACGAGCACGGCCCGGGTGCCCCCGACGCGGGCGGTGCCGCAGACCACGGACTCCTGCTCGCCGGTGCGCTCGGCGGCGCGGGCGCGGGCGGCGCCGTAACCGGGCCAGGCGAGGGGGCCGTCCGGGGCCGATTCCCGCCCCCGGTGGGTGAGTTCGTCGAAGTCGTCGGCGACCAGGGCGACGGCCTCGCGGGCGGAGAGGCGCCCGGCCGGGTCAGCCACGGCGCAGCGCCCGCTTCATGATCTTGCCCATGTCGTTGCGGGGGAGGGCGTCGAGGTGGTGCACGACGCGCGGCCGCTTGTGCGGGGCGAGACGGCGGGCGACGTGCCCGGCCAACTCCTCCAGGCCGGGCGGGGCCTGCGGATCCGCCGGAACCACCCACGCCACGATCCGCTCGCCGAGGTCGGCGTCCGGCTCCCCGGTGACCGCGGCCTCCCGCACGCCCGGATGCTCCAGCAGCGCGTTCTCGACCTCCCCCGCGCCGATCTTGTAACCCCCGCTCTTGATCAGGTCGGTGGCCTTGCGGCCGACGATCCGGACGTGGCCGTCGGGATCGCGCACCGCCATGTCGCCGGTGCGGAACCAGCCGTCGGCGGTGAACGCCGCGGCCGTGGCGTCCGGCCGGTTCAGGTACGCGGTGAACAGGTTCGGCCCGCGCACCTGGATCTCGCCGACGGTCTCGCCGTCGTACGCCGCCACCGGGGAACCGTCCTCCTCCACCAGCCGCAGCTCCACGCCCGGCAGCGGCACGCCCACCGTGCCCGGGCGGGCCTCGCCGTCCGCGCGGACACTGGTGTTCATCAGCGTCTCCGTCATGCCGTACCGCTCGACGACGCGGCGCCCGGTCGCCGCCGTGATCCGCTCGTGGTCGTGCACCGGCAGCGCGGCGGAACCCGACACCAGCAGCCGCGCCCCGGCCAGCGCCCTGACCAGCTCCGGATCGGCGGGCAGCGCCTCCGCGATCCGGTGGTACATCGTCGGCACGCCGAACAGCATGGTCGCCCCGTCGTTCAGCTCGCGCGCCACGCCCCCGGTGGTGAACCGGCCGAGGTGACGCACCGATCCGCCGCGGCGCAGCGGGCCGAGCGTGCCGAGGACGAGCCCGTGCACGTGGAACAGCGGCAGCCCGTGCACCAGGACGTCCTCGCCGGTCCACCCCCAGGCGTCGGCGAGCGCGTCCAGCGTCGCGGCGAGGGCGCGGCGAGGGAGGACGGCGCCCTTGGGCGGGCCGGTGGTGCCGGAGGTGTAGACGATCAGCGCCGGATCGCCCTCGTCCCGCGCGCGGTCGTCGGGGAGCGCCCCCGGGGCCCCGGCCGCCGGATCCACGTCGAGGCGGGGCAGGGCCCCCAGCGGGGCGGGCAGCTCCTCGCCGGGCCCGGCGAGGACGAGGTCCGGGGCGCTGTCGGACAGGATGTGGCCGAGCTCCTTCCCGCCCGACCCGGGGTTGAGCGGCACGACGGCCACTCCGGCGAGCAGCGCCGCGGTGACCGCGACCGCGGTCTCCGGCGCCGGCGCGGCCCACACGGCGACCCGGCGCGCCCGCCCGAGCCCGGCGGCCACCGCGCCGGCCGCCGCGGCGAGCTCCCCGTAGGTCAGTGAGCGCTCGCCGAACCGCAGGGCGGGCCGGTCGGCGGCCGGGCCGTCGGTCAGGGCCGGGAAGAGGGAGGGCACGGGGCGTACTCCTTGGGTGTCGTGGCCGGTGAGGGGTGGTGTGGTCGGTGCCTGGATGTCCTACCCAAGCCCCTCCCGGCCGTCACCGTCCACACCACCGCCGGGACGGCGGGTCCCCACGGGCGTGGCCGGACCCTTCCCGAGCGCCCCCCGGCCGCGTCCGTTCAGCGGCACGGCGCCGGTCCCGCCGCGGATCAGGCCGCCGTCTCCACCACGTCGGCCACCACGCAGCTGACGTTGTCCGGGCCGCCCGCCCCGTTGGCCGCGGCGATCAGGGTGTGGACCGCCGCGTCCGGGGCCGGGGCGGTGGCGAGCAGGCGCCGGATCGTGTCGTCGGGGACGACGGCCGGGAGGCCGTCGGAGCAGAGCAGGTAGCGGTCGCCGGGGTGGGCGTCGTGCAGGCGGAGGTCGGGGGACGCGGGCGTCGCCGCGGCGCCGGTGAGGGCCTTCAGGAGGAGGGTGCGCTGGGGGTGGGAGACGGCCTCCTCCGGGGTCAGGCGGCCCTCGTCGAGCATCGACTGGACCACGGTGTGGTCGTGGGTGATGCGGAACAGCTCGCCGTCGCGCAGGAGGTACGCCCGCGAGTCGCCGATGTGGACGAGCGCCAGGCGGGATCCCGTCCACACGAGGGCGGTCAGCGTGGTGCCCGCCTCCTCCGTGCCGTCCGCCGCGTCGCGCACCGCCTGCGCCGCGCCCCGGACCGCGTCCTCCAGCAGGTTGAGGACACCGCCCGCCGGTGTCTCCCGCGTGTCCAGGAACCGCAGCGCCTCCACCGCCGCGGTGCTCGCCGGCGCGCCCGCCGGGCCGAAGCCGTCGGCCACGGCCAGCAGCCGGCCGCCCGCGTAGGCCGTGTCCTGGTTGGCGGGGCGGACGCGGCCCCGGTCGGAGTGGGCGTGGTGGCGCAGCTCCAGCGTGTTCACGGTGGTGTCCCTTCTCGGCTCTTGCGTCAGGTGGTCGACCAGGAACGCGGCGAGGTCCCGGCGCACGGCCGTCTCCGCCTCCACCCGGGCCCAGTACGCCCGGATCTCCCCGGCTGCGGCCCCGGACCCGAGGGCGCAGACGCGGCGGATCTCCGCCAGCGGCATGCCCAGCCGCCGCAGCCACGCCACCAGCCGGGCCCGCTCCAGCTGCCCGGCCGCGTAGTAGCGGTAGCCGGTGTCCGGGTCCACCCGGGCGGGCCGCAGCAGGCCCAGCTCGTCGTACAGGCGCAGCGCCTTCGGGGACAGCCGGCACGCCCTCGCGAACGCGCCGATCGTCAGCATCTCCATGGATCCCCCGTACGCCTCGTGGTCGCCCCGCGTTCCGCCACCGATGCTGGGGCTTCACCGAAGGTGAAGGTCAAGCGGGCTGTCCCGGTTCCCGGGACGGTTGCTAGCCTGCCGGTCGATCACTTGCCCGTACGTGGAGGAGCCCGCCGTGCCCCGCATCGCGCTCGTCACCTGCCGGCCCGGACCCGAGGTGGCCGAGGACCGGGACCTGCCGGTCCTGGTGCGGGCGCTCCGGGAGGCCGGGGCCGAGGCGTCCGCCGTGGCGTGGGACCACGGGGAGGCCGACTGGAGCGGCTTCGACCTCGCCGTGATCCGCTCGACCTGGGACTACAGCTGGCGGGCCGCCGAGTTCACCGCGTGGGCCGAGCGGTGCGGCAAGGCCACGCGGCTGGCCAACCCGGCGGACGTGGTGCGCTGGAACACCGACAAGCGCTACCTCGGGGACCTCGCGGCGGCCGGTGTGCCGGTCGTCCCCACCCGCTACCTGGCCCCGGGGGACCCGGCCGACCTCCCGGCCGACCACGAGTACGTCGTCAAGCCGGCCTCCGGAGCCGGCGCCCGGTACGCCGCCCGCTACACGCCCGGGGAGCACGACACGGCCGTACGGCACCTGCGGCGGATGCACGCCGAGGGGCTCACGGCGATGGTGCAGCCGTACATGGGCGCCGTCGACACCGCCGGTGAGCGGGCGCTGCAGTTCTTCGGCGGGCGCCTGCTGCACGCCAGCCGCAAACAGGCGGTGCTCATGCCCGGCACGCCCTACGACGAGCGCAAGGCGGCCCACCCCGGACTGACCCCCTGGACGCCGAGCGCCGCCGAACTCGCCGTCGCCGAGCGGGCGCTGGACGCCGTCCCGGGGGCGCCCGAGCTGCTCTACGCGCGCGTCGACCTGGTGGACGGCGAGGACGGCCGGCCGCGGGTGATGGAGCTGGAGCTGGTCGAGCCGAACCTGTTCCTGTCGCTGCACCCGGGGTCCGTGGAGCGCGTGGTGGAGGAGGTCCTCAGGGCCGCGGCGGCCCGCTGACCGCCGTCCGCTGCAGCAGTCCCCAGGTGAACTCCGCGACCACCTCATGACGCGCGCCGCGGGCGTCCGGCGCGGTGAGGGCGAGGCCCCGGCGCGTGGGGGCCGTGCCCTCCAGGGGGCGGGCCGGGGGGAAGGCGCGGGCGGCCTCGTCGACCGTGCAGGACCAGGGCGTCAGGTCCTCCAGCGTGCGCAGGGCGGGGGGCGCGGCACCCGGCGCGCGGACCAGCCACTCGTTCCAGACGGCGCCCCCGGGACCGGTCAGGACCTCGAAGCGCAGGTCGGGCCAGAGCGGGACCGGCCACTGCCACGCCTCGCAGTCGAGGTCGCCGACCCGGCGCGGGGCCCGGGACTCCGGCTCGCCGAGGACGGAGCGGTACCGGGACAGGGCCGGGCGGGAGCGCGGGGAGCGGACCATCGCCTGCCAGCGCTTGTTGGCCTCGCGCATCCGGGCGGGGGAGGCGCCCAGCGCGCGCCGGGCGTCCTCCACCGGACCGGGGTTGAAGTCGGCCATGCGGCGCAGCAGGACCAGCTGGAGGTCGAGCGCGGTGAACGGACTAGCGGGGGGTTTCGCGGAGGGCATGGGAACCATCGTCGTCCACCCGCGCCCCACCGGGGCGGCGGCCGTCCGGGAGGAACAGCACCGAGTTGACGTAGCGCGGGCCCCGCAGCCGGCCGGAGGGCAGCACCCGGCGGAGCAGGCCGTGCGCGGCGACGTGGGAGGTGCGGGCCTGGTGGGCCTCCAGGGGGAAGCGGGACAGCGGGACCCAGGTGTCGGCGGGCAGGACCCAGCCGTCGTAGCCGAGGCGGGACAGGTACGTCACCACGGGGGCGACGGGCCGGATGCGGGACTCCAGCTCCACGAACAGGGCCGGGCGGTCGCGGGCCAGGACGCCGGCCGCCCCGCGCAGCACCGCCGGCTCGTTGCCGTCCACGTCGATCTTGACGAAGCCGACGTTCCTCAGGCCGAGTCCGTCCAGCGTGACGCAGGTGACGTCCAGGGCGTGGCCGTGGACGTCCCGGCGGACCAGGGACGACACGCCCCGGTCGCCGTCGTCGTCCGGCGGCAGCCACAACGGGGCCGTGCCGGAGCGGTCGGAGGCCGCCGCGCGGATCACCCGGACGTTCGGCGGGGCGGTGGCGGTGAGCAGCCGCGCCAGGTGGGGGACCGGTTCGACGGTCACCACGTGCCGGGCGCGCCGGGCCAGCCGGTGCGTCCACGGGCCGTACCAGCCGCCGACGTCCACCGCCGTGTCGCAGTCCGGCGGGCACAGGTCGGCGAGCCGGGCCAGTTCGGGCTCGAAGCGGGGGTAGACCGCCCGGGCCGCGACGGCCACCGCGCGGGTGGGCAGGAAGGACGCCGCGCGGGCGGCCAGGGTCCGGGGCGCCGGGCGCGCGGGAGGCGTCACGGCGCCGTCCCCGGTGAGGAGGCGGGGGACATGCGGGCCAGCAGCTCCTCGTGCTCCTCCTCCGGGACCTGCTCCCCGGACGACGGCAGCAGTTGCGGGACGCCGTCGACGATCGGGTAGCGGCGGCGCAGGCGCGGGTTGTACAGGGCCTCCTCAGGGTCCGCGCCGGGGGCGGGGGCCAGCAGGTGCAGCGGGCCCTTGTCGAGCGGGCAGGCCAGGATCCGCAGCAGCGGGTCGTCGGGTTTCACGGGACGTCAACTCCTTCGGTGGGGTGTCCGGTCCGCGGGCGGTGTCGTGCTTCGGCATGGCCAGCAGCACGGCGACCGCGAGCACCGTGCCCGCGACGCGCAGCGCCAGCCGCAGCGGCTCGTCGGGGAGTTCCTCGCCGAACGCCGGCGTGCCGAGCACCGCCGCGTGCAGACAGGAGACGGTCGTGCACACCGGCACGATCAGCGAGGCCCGGCAGCGCTGGAGCGCCGCCTGCGACATCACCAGGCCGAACGCGCCGGTGAACAGCAGCAGGTACGGGTACGGGGAGCGCAGCAGGGCCGGCACCGCGCCGTCGGCGCCCCCGGTGGTCAGGAGGCCCGACACCCCCTTGACGGCGAGCGAGCTGACGCCGTAGAGCAGGCCGACGGCCACGCCGTACTCGACGCCCGCCGTCGGCATCCGGTGGCGGCGGCGGGCCCGGCGCTCGGCGGACGCGTACAGCCACACCCCGGTCGCCAGCGACGGCACGCACACCAGCAGGATCAGCGGGTACGGCGCCGCGCGGCCCACGGTGTCGGCGCCCGGGCCGCCCTCGCGCAGCGACAGCACCACCATCAGCAGCGCGAGCAGGATGGCGCCCAGCGCGTACCGCTCGCGGCCGCTGGTCTCCTCGCCGAGCAGCCGGGCCGACAGCAGGACGAGGAGCACCAGGCCGGAGACGAAGAGGCCCTGCGCGGCGGCGATCGGCAGCGTGCGGTACACCACCAGCTGGGCGGCGAACCCGGCCGCGAGCGCCAGTGCGCCGCCGATCCACAGCGGGCTGCCGAGCACCAGCCGCAGCAGCCGCGCGGGCCGGCGCGCCGTCACCTCGGGCAGGGCGGCGAGTGCCCGCTTCTCCAGGACGAACCCGCCGCTGTAGAGGACGTTCGCCGACAGGGCGGCGGCCACTCCCCACCACATGCCCCCCGTCCCCCCTCACGTCTTCCGTGCGTGCAGCAGCAGGATCGACGCGAGGGAGGGGGCGGCGCAGGCCAGCCGGTCCAGCGGCCGCAGCGGGCGCGGCACCCCGTGGAAGGGGGCGCCCTCGAGGCGTACGACGGTGAAACCGGACGCGGCGACGAACTCCCGCAGCGCGCGGGCCGTGTACAGCCGCAGGTGGCCGACGACCTCCCTGCCCGGCCGGCCGTGGATGCCGCGCAGACTGACCTCGGAGAACACCGGCTGCACCCCGGCCGCCAGCAGTACGCGGTTGTACCAGGCGGCCAGGTTCGGGGTGGACAGCATCAGGTGGCCGCCGGGGCGCAGGACGCGGCGGATCTCGTCGAGCGCCGCGTCCGGGTCGACGAGGTGCTCGACGACCTCGCTGAAGAGGACCGCGTCGGCCGACGCGGAGGCGAACGGCAGCCCGCCGCCGGTGAGTTCGCCGCGCACCGCGTACGGCAGCCGGGTGCGGGCGCGGGCGAGGGCGTCCTGGGACCAGTCGACGCCGACGAGGCGGTGGCCGCGCAGGAAGGGCGCGGCGGTGGCCGCGGCGGAGCCGTCGCCGCAGCCGACGTCGAGGACCGTCCGCGGGCCCCGGGCGCCGGCCGGGCCGAGCGCCCGGGCCAGCATGCGGGCCTGGCGGCGGCCGCGGGCGGCGCCGGAGGCCACCGGGACGGCGGGGTTCTCGTAGAAGTCGCGCAGGTCGCGGGGCGGGGGCGCGGTGGCCGTCACTCAGCTCACCTCCGTGGTGTGCAGGTGGTGCGCGAAGAGGTCGCGCAGGTGCGCGCCGTCGCCGGGGCCGAGCAGCGCGCGGGACCAGCGCAGGGCGAGGTGGAGCCGGCCCGCGGTGGAGGCGGTGGTGAAGGTGAGGCCGCGGGGCATCCGGGCCGGCGCCGAGAACCACACGGCGTGCGCCCGCCCCGCCTCCTCGCCGAAGTCCAGCGGGTACGGGATCCGTCCGATGTTGCTGAGCAGGGTGGTCGACGTCCAGGGCGCCGCCGCCCGGCGCAGGGCGCGGGTGAGGGCGGCGCGGCAGGCGACCGGCGCCCAGGGCGCGGTGAGCAGGGCGGCGCCGTGACCGAGCTGGGGCCGGGGGAGGGACTTCAGGGCCCGGGTGCGCAGGGCGGTGCGGCGCAGCAGCCCGGGCAGGTCGGCGGTGTCCAGCTCGTCCGCGGCGAAGGGCACCTCGACCAGCCGGGTGCCGTTGCCGATCGGCATGGTCGCGTCCCGGGGGCGGTCGTCCACCGGCATGGTGATGCGCAGGGGCCGGCGGGCGGCGCCGCGCTCCCGGTTCCAGTGGGCGACGGTCAGGGCCGTGGCGACCATGAGCTGGTCGTTCACGGTGTAGGGGGAGCCCTTCGGCCGGTGCGGCAGCGGGAGTTCGACGACGAGCATGTCGTTGCCGGCCGGGGCGCCGGGCGTGCCGCGGGCCACCCGGGCGGGCGGCGCCCAGGGGGAGGGCACGGCCGGCGGGCGCTGCGGAGCCTCGGGCGGGCGTACGGGCGGGGCGGCGGGGGCGTTGTCCCGGCCGCCGTAGATCTCGGCGGCGGTGGCCAGGACACGGAGGCAGGCGGGGCCGTCGAGGGCGGTGTGGTCGAGGGTGAGGACCAGGACCGTCCCCCGTCCGCCGTCCACCACCTCCAGCCGGACCGGCGGGGACGCGGTGAGCGGGGGCGCCTGGGCCAGTGCCCGGGTCCGGGCGCCTTCCAGGGCGTCCCTCCCCGGGGGCGGGAAGCTCACCACCTCCACGTCCGGCTCGTCGGTCAGCTCCCATTCGTAGCGGCGCCGGTACCAGGGGCCCGGGGCCTCGCGCATGAGGACGCGCGGGTGCCGGCGCAGGGCCTCCGTGAACGCCTTGCGCAGACGGGCGGGGTCGAGGTGCCCGGTCAGGTGCGCCTCGATGTGGACGGTCTCCGGCTCCGCGTCCTGCCGGCAGTGCCGGGACACCTCGTCGACGACGGGGAAGGGGATGCGCGGGGGAGCGGTCATGCGGGGCCGCCCTTCCCGGGATCACCCGGTGTCCTGGGCGACCGCCGCGCGGACGGGCCGGAGGCGGGGGGCGGCTGCGGGGCGGGAGGAGGCACCGAGGCGGGCGGCGGCGGTGCGGTGTGCGTGCGGGGGGCGGACGACAGCCCCGGCGGGTGGGGACCGCCGGCGGCTGCGGGCACCGGGGGCGGCACCGCCGCCCCCGGCCCGTCCCCGTGCCCGCCCGGCCCGTCCCCGTGCCCGCCCGGCCCGTCCGCACGCCCGCCCGGCTCCCGAGCCGGCCCCGTCCGCTCGCGCCGCGCACCGAGGCCCACCAGTGCGGCGAACAACCCGAGCAGCGCGAGGAGCTGGGCCACGTGCCCGTACGCCCCCGCCCCGGCGCCCACCGGCTCCCCGGCCCCGGACGCCGCCGCGACGCCCGCCCCCGCGAGGGCCCCGAACGCGACCGGAACCAGCAGCGTCCGCCGCCGCGACGCCACCAGCGCCAGCGCCGGGACCAGCAGCGCCCACCAGCCCGCGATCACCACGCCGGCCAGCGTCAGCGCCACCGTGCCGAGCCACGGACCGGGCGGTGCCGGAACCGGCTGCGGACCGTCGGGGTTCCCGGCGTTCCGGCGCCACAGCGCCAGCCCGACCAGCACCGCGATCCCGGCCCCGCTGCCGATCAGTCCGGCGTCGTACGTCGTGGCCGGCCCGTAGGACAGCTCGACCGTGCCGCCCGCGCCCGCCGGGATCCGCCAGCCCTGCTGCCAGCCGTCCAGCCGCAGCGGCGTGAGCTCCTCGCCGTTCAGGGTGGCCTTCCAGCCGTCGTTGTGGTTCTCGTACGTCGTCAGGTACGAGGCCGCGCCCGAGCCGACGGTGACCTCGCGGTGGTCGCCGAGCCAGTCCCGGACCTTCAGCTGGCGCCCGGTGGCCGCCGCCTCCGGCACGGTCCCGCGGGTCAGGGTCACGCCGGTCAGCGCCAGCGGGCCCGCGTCACCGCCCTCGACCCGGTGGTCGCCGGCGGACAGCTCCAGCCGACGGTCGTCCTCGCCCTCCTGGCAGGGCGTCACCTCGAGCGGACGCCGCTCCACCAGGTCCCGTACCGTGCCCCGCACGCTCGTCTCGTACAGCGTGCCGTCCACCGCCAGCACCGGTCCCTTCCCGCACTCCAGCGAGACCTCCCGGGTGCCGGACGGCTGCGGGGTGCGGTACGGGTCGAGCGCCGGGACGTACGCCTCGGTGAGGCCCACCGGCAGCTGCAGGTCCTCGTCGACGACCGGGTTGTGCAGGGTGAGCGGGGCGGTCTCGGTGACCGTGATGTCGAGCCGGTCGGTGGTGATCGGCGGGAAGCGGACCCAGCCGTTCTCGTCCACGCCGGCGATCGTCGCGCCGTCCGGGGAGCTGATGTGCACCTCGGTGGCCCGGGCGGACAGGCCCCCGGCGGGCGCCAGCACCAGTTCGCCGACCGGATGCTCGCCCTCCCAGCTCAGGTGGACGGTCGGCCGGTCGCCCGCGATCCACGCCGTGGTCAGGTCGCCGTCGGTGAGGTTGCGCGCCGACAGGCCGGCGCCCAGGCGGGCGGTGGAGTCGGCGGTGGCGACGATCCGGCTCCGCTGCCCGGGCGCCACCTCGTACAGCAGCCGGTCCAGGGCCTCGCCCGGCACCGCCACCGCGTTCGCCGTCACCTCGTACGTCCCCGCCGAGCCGGTGGTGAACCGGCGGTGCAGGCCCGCCTCGGTGCCCACGGCGGACAGGCCCGTGGGGTCGGCGGCGCGGTGCAGGGAGACGATCTCGGCGGCGGCGGTGGTCCGCTCCGCGTCGGCGGGCAGCCGCAGCAGCCGGGTCACCCGCACGTCGGGCAGGTCGATCTCGGAGAAGCCCGCGCCGGCCAGACCGGCGCGCTCGGCCGTCGAGTCGACGATCGTCAGCTTCATCCAGCCCGTCGGGCCCGCGGGCGCCTCGATCCGCTGCTTGGTGCCGTTGGCCCGGAGGAAGGCGGTCTCGGACCCGTTCTCCGTCTCCACCCGCACCCGGGTCGCCGCCGCCCGCACGCCGTCCTGCGGCAGCGGGGTGACGCCGAGGGAGTCCGGCATGTCGTAGGTGCCGTCGAAGGCGATGCGCAGCCACTGCCCGTCCGGCGAGTCGGCCGATCCCTCCGCCCACGCGGTGCCCGGGTCGCCGTCGAAGGCGTTCACCGGGTCGAACTGCGGCAGGTGGAAAAGCCAGTTGCCGTAGGAGGACGCCGTCACCGAGCGGGCGCCGCGCAGCTCGGCCACCGTCTGGTGCTCCCGCCCCTCGACCGGCAGGATCTGGTGCGGCGGCTCGCCCGCGTCCTGCGCGGCGTCCGGCGCGTTGCGCTCGTCGCGCGTGTACGTGTACGAGGTGTTCGCGTTGACCAGGCCGAACCGGGTGTCCGCGCGCCGCATCCCGTCGCCGGTCACCTGCACCGGCGGGGTGCCGAGCCCGGGGTGGTCGTCGCCGGTCAGCACGGCCGGCCGGCCGCGCAGCCCGTCCGCGAGCGGCAGCAGCGCCTCGGGGCCGCCGGAGACCACGGCGGTGTCGGCGACCGGCAGCAGTCCCGCCTGTCCGGGCCGCGGCACGCCCGCGCCGGCCGGACGGTAGATCTCCACCGCCCGCTGCCGCGGGTACAGGCCCTCGACCTGGAGCGGGGTGTCGTCCGCGATCACGCCGCCGGTCGTCACCGGGCCGAGACCGGTGACCCGCTCGTACCCGGACTGCTCCAGGGTGCGCTTGACCGTCGTGGTCGGCACGTGCCCTATCCGGTCCGGGTCGAGATCGTTGCGGACGACCACGTAGAAGAGGCCCGCACGGCTCAGGTAGTCGGCGAGGCCCGGCACCTCGGCGCCGGTCAGCAGGGCCTGCTCGACCGCGTCCATGGCGCGCCGGTTGCCGGGGGTGCCGAAGGGCACGTAGTCGCGCTGCGCCCAGCGCGAGTCGGCGACCACGTCCAGCGGCTGGTCGATGGTCGAGCCCCAGGTGTGGATGCCGTGCGCGGTGGCCGGCACGACCAGGGCGCGCGCGTCGGGGGAGTACTTCTCCAGCCAGTCGGCCGTGGCCCGCCAGTACTCGGGGATCTCCCGGAACGAACCCGGGGCGAGGAGCGAGCCGTTGAGGTACGGCCACACCAGACCCGGCAGGACGAGGACCGCGGCGATCAGCGGGGCGGACCGCCGGCCCCGGGCCCGGCCGGTTCCGCGCGACCCGGCGGCCGCCGCCACGAGGTGCGCCAGGCCCAGCACGAGCGCCAGCGCCAGTCCCGTCTGGAACTTGTAGACGTTGCGGAACGGCGCCGCCCAGCCGTCCAGCCAGTCCTGCACCACCGAGTGGAACGGGGCCCCGAACGCGCCGCCGTACCCGGCGAGCAGCACCAGTGCCGTCACCAGCACGGTCAGCACCAGCCAGCGCCGCTCCGGCACGTCCCGCCGGGCGATCCCGGCGAGACCGAGTCCGGCCGCGAGCGCCGAGCAGACGATCACGACCACCGAGGACGCCACCGCCCACCCGGCCGGCAGCCACGCCTCGCCGAAGTGCAGGTACGCCACCCAGTTCCCGGCGCCGCGCAGCGCCTCCGTCGCCGCCATGGTGTCGGTCGTGGTCCGCGCGGTCTCGATGTAGGGGAGGAAGTTCTCGCCGTGGGCCCCGAGCAGCAGCAGCGGGATCCACCACCAGGCCGTCGCCACGATCACCGCGGGCGTCCACCAGGCGATCAGCCTGCGCCGCCGGGGCCCCGGCGGGCGGGAGAGCAGGTACAGGCCGACGGGCAGCAGGGACGCCAGCGTCGAGGCCGCGTTGACCCCGCCCATGAACGGCACGAGCAGCGCCGAACGCAGCGCCGCGACCCGGGCCGCGTACCGCTCGTCCGTCAGCGGCAGCAGCACCCAGGGCAGGAACGCGCCCGGCAGCGCGGCGGCCGACGTGGAACCGACGACCGTCGTGAACACCGGCCACAGCGCGTACGCCGCCGCCGCGAGCAGCCGGGACGCCCCGTCGCCCACGCGCAGCCGCTCCGCCAGGCGCAGCGCGCCCCAGAACGCGACCGACACGATCAGCGACATCCACAGCCGCTCCGCCAGCCACACCGGGAGCCGCACCAGGTCGGCCAGCCAGTAGAACGGCAGCATCGGCCACAGGTAGCCGACGTACTGGTCGGAGATCCCGCCGAACGACCCCCGGTCGTGCCACAACTGGCCCAGGTCGGCGAGGAACCGGCCGGGGTCGACGGTGACGCCGAGCTTGGTGTCGAAGGTCTGCCGGCCCGGCTGCACCGCGAGGAACAGCACGAGCGCCACGGCCCAGAAGCCGAGCAGCCAGCGCCGCGACCGCGGGCCCCCGGGAGGGCCCGCGGAGCGCGCGGTGCGCGGGACGGCTGCCGGAGGAGGAGCCTGGACCATGGTCGTCATACGGGACACCGCCGGAGGATGAGGAGGAGGTTCCAGGTGGCGAACTCGCGCAGGCCGGGCACCCTGACCACGGCCTCGGTGAGGAACGGCCAGTAGCGGGAGCGCGCCGAGACGATCCGCACGTCGTCGCGGGCGCGCACGTGCCGCAGGGTGGTGCCGACGTGCACGGGGAAGAGGTTCTCGCCGAGCGTGTGCTTGGCCGGCCCGCCGGTGCGGCGCCGGTAGCGGGCGCGGGCCCGCTCGGCCCCGAAGTAGTGCCACGGGGCCCACTCGTGGCCGCCCCAGGGGGACAGCCAGTTGGTGAACGACACGTAGATCAGCCCGCCCGGCCGGGTCACCCGGACCAGCTCGCTGAGGAAGGTCTGCGGATCGGCCACGTGCTCCAGGACGTTGGAGGAGAACGTGACGTCCGCGGCCCCGTCGGCCAGCGGCAGCAGGTAGCCGTCCGCGACCACCGTCCCCTCGGGCGGCTTCTCGGCGAGCTCCCGCACGTCGGGCTCGAACAGGTAGGCGTCCGCGCCGCGGGCGCGGAACTCCTCGGTGAAGTGGCCGCTGCCGCCGCCGACGTCCACCACGACCCGGCCGGCCACCGGGCCGTCGTACGCCTCGACCTGGTCGGCGGCGTCCCGGGCGAGCAGCGTGTAACAGGCGTCGGGGTCGTCCCGCTCGTGCAGGAAGGCCCGGAAGAGGGCGAGGGACCTGCGCAGGGACGGGTCCTTCGGTCCCCGCCCGGCTCTCGGCCCCGCCCGGCCGGGGAGACCGCCGGCGCTCACGGCTGCCGGCCCCTCACGGCCTCGGCCGCCACCGCCCGGAACTGCCGCACCGTGCGGTCCCAGCGGAAGCGGGCGGCGTGGTCGCGGGCCGCCTCGCCCATCCGCTCCCGGCGGTGCGCGGACAGCGCGAGGGTGCACCAGGCCGCCGCGAACGAGGACTCGCCCCGCGCCAGCACACCGGTCACGCCGTCCACCACGGAGTCCCGCAGACCGGGGACGTCGAACGCGACCGCCGGGGTCCGGCGGACGGCCGCCTCGGTGACGACCAGGCCCCATCCCTCGACCGCGGAAGGGTGCAGCAGCAGCCAGGCCGCGCACAGCAGGCGGTGCTTCTCCGCCTCGGACACGTGCCCGGTGAACTCGACGTCCGGACCGGCCAGGCGCTCCAGCCGGTCCCGCTCCGGGCCGTCGCCGACGATCACCAGCCGGCCGCCGGTGACCGGCCGCACCCGCTCCCACAGCCGCAGGAGCAGGTCGACGCGCTTGTACTCGACGAGCCGGCCCACGGCCACGAACAGCGGTTCGGGGGAGCGCGCGGTGCGCGGGCCCGGTTCCTCCACGCCGTTGTGCACGATCCGGATCCGCTCCCGCGCCACGCCGATCCCGCGCAGCGCCCGCGCGGTCGACGGGGAGACGGCGACCAGCAGCCCGCGCCGGCGCGCACCGGTCAGGGCCCAGTGCTCCAGCCTCCGCCCGATCCGCGCGGCCGGGGCCAGCGGCCCGCCGAAGCGCATCGGCCACAGGTCGGTGTGCACGTGGTTGACCAGGCACAGGGTGGGCCCGTGGTGCCACAGCGGGGCCAGGTACGGCATGCCGTTGCACACCTCGACCAGCAGGTCGCAGTCGCCGACCTGGCGGGCGAAGGCGGAGCGGGCGCGGAGGTAGTGGTCGTACGTGCCGCCCGCCGACACGACCCGGTAGTCCCTGAAGGACGCGGGACCCCCGCACAGCAGGGTGACCTGGTGACCGAGGCGGGTCAGGCCGTCGGCGAGCCGGTCGACGAGCAGCTCGGAGCCGCCGGCGGACGGGTTGCCCAGGTCGCGGTGGGCGAGGAAGACGATCCGGCGGGGATGGGCGGGGAGCGCCGGAGGGTGCTGCGGCGCGCCGGGGAGCGCGATGCGCGGGGAGGACGGTACGTGCTGGGGCATCGTTGCTCCAACTCGTCTGAGGGTGTGGGGAGTTCAGCGCACGCTGGGGCGCCGTGGGGTTCGGGGCCGGGGGTGGCCGGACGGTGCTTGGGTGGGGTTGCACAGTTTTCGCCCAGCCGTTCGTCACGGCTACTCACGAACGTGACAATTTCCGGCTTTGTTGAAGCCCGCGCCGTGTCACTTCGTGAGCGTGGACTGCGGCATACCGGACTCATCGGGGCGTTCCTCTTCCTTCCGCCCACGCGCCACCAGAACTCCTCCGGCCGCCGCGAGGAGGCCTCCCGCCACGGCCGCGCCGACCGGCAGCGTCTCGCCCAGCAGGCGCAACCGCCCGCTGTCGCGCTCGGCCTGGCGCACGGCCTCCTGCTGGGTCCGTTCGGTGAACGTGATCTTCTCGGCGTCCAGCAGGACGGCCGCGTCCTCGTCCGAGTCCGGCGCCCGCAGGGTCTGCCTCGGGCCGGTCTGCGCGCGGAGCACCCGGCCCGTGCGCTGGTCGACGACCAGTTCGATGCCGTGGTTGGAGTACCACTCCTCGGCCAGCACCTGCGGGCTCTCCGGCCGGCCGACGATGCTGCCCGGCACCAGCCGGGTGCCGGACTTCGTCGGCGGCACCGAGGCGGTGAACCGGTACCCGGTGTAGCCCTGGACCTCCGCGGTGCCCCGGTAGCGCATGACGACCGTGTCGCCGAGGGTGTTGTCCCACCACTGGTAGGAGCGTTTCTGCACGTCGAAGGGGAACTTCAGGTACGCCTCGCCCTCGATGCGCCGCGTCTCCTCGCAGCAGTGCACGGGCTCGGTGGTCCTCCGGTCCATCACCCAGCGGTGCGGGGTGAAGGCCAGCGCGTCGTGCGGATCGGCGGCCGGCAGGGACTTGTCCGTGTCGACCGTGGTGATCACGTCCCACACGGCGTGTCCGCTGCGTTCGCTGTCCTCGACGTCGCCGCGCACCCGCTGGGTGATGGTGATCTTCCGGTCGGGCACCGTCTCGATCCGGTCGGTGTCGAAGACGCTGCCCCGGCCGGTGTAGACGGCGGTGGTGTCGATGTCGACGGGGTTCACCGCGGCACGGGGGTGCACGTACCACGCCAGCAGGGGCGCCAGCACCAGCAGGAAGGTGCCGGCACCCAGCAGGACCAGGGAGAACGGGGAAGTTGTACGGCGCATCCGGGCGCTCCAGAGGCTCGGGACGGCTCGACGTGGAACGGTCGGGACCGTGGAGGAATGTGCGCGGGACGTATGGGCCGGGAACCGTAGGCCCCCTCTTGACGGGGTGTCAACGCCATGCCGACACTGGGGCACGACAGCCAGGGGTGGTCGGTCACGGTGCGGGGGTGGGGAACCTCCCGACAGAGAGGCTGACCCTGCGATGTCCAGACTGCTCGCCGCGACGCTGACGGTCGCGCTCGCCGCGGCCCTCGCCGTCGGCGCCGCCCTCGGTGTGGTCGCCCTGCTCGAGGCCAGGCCCGACCAGCCGAACACGCCCATGATCACCTATGAGCAGGCCGGCCGGGAGGGCTGAGCCGTGACCACCCCCCGGACCGTCGCCCCCCGGACCGCCACGGCCCGCTCCGCCTGGCACGACGTACCGCGCCACCAGGTGCGCCGGTTCGCCGAGATCGCCATGGCCGAGGCGCCCGCGCTCGCCGAGCACATCATGAGCGAGATCCGGCGCGAGTACCCCCACCTGCCCGTCGTCCTCGACGACTCCGGCGATCCCATGGCCCTCGTCGGGATCCGCCGCGCCATCGAGGTCTTCGTCCAGCACGTGGCGCACGCGGACTACTCGGCGGGGCGGCCGACCGTACCGCCCGGCGTCTTCCAGGAGTTCGGCCGCGGCGAGGGCCTGCACGGACGCTCGTTGGACTCCCTCCAGGCGATCTACCGCCTGGGCGTCCGCCTGGCCTGGCGCTGCTTCGCCGACATCGGCCAGCGCGTCGACATCCCCCCGCCCGCCATGTACGAACTGGTCGACGCGGGCTACGAGTACCTCGACGGCCTGGTCGACCAGTCCGTGCGCGGATACGCCGAGGCCGCCGCCCGCCAGGCCGGTGAACTGCTGCGGCTGCAACGCCGGCTGATGGAACTGCTGTTCACCGAGCAGCACCGGGGCGACCCCGCCGACGCGCTGGCCGAGCGGGCCGCGCGGATCGGCTGGCCGCTGCCCGGGAAGGTCGCCGTCGGCGTGCTGCTGCGCCCGGCGCGGGAGGCGGTGGCGCCCGCGGTGGGACAGGGGGTGCTGCTCGACATGGAGTACGAGCAGCCCCGCATGGTCATCCCCGAACCGGACGCGGCCGGCCGCCACGAACTGCTGCACCGTGCGCTCGCCGGCTGGTCCGGGGCGATCGGGCCGCCGGTGGCGGTCGCCGACGCGGCGAAGTCGCTGCGCTGGGCGGAGGCCGCGTTGCGCCTGATGGAGCGGAAGCTGCTGCCGTCCGGCGAGGTGCTGCACTGCACCGAGCACACCGAGGCGCTGGTGCTGCTCCAGCCGGAGGAACTGATCGACGACCTCGCGCTGCGCTGCCTCGCCCCGCTGGCGCACTGCGGTCCCACCCACGGGCGGCGGCTCGCGGAGACGTTACTGGCGTGGCTGGAGACCCGGGGCGGGGCGCCGGAGGTGGCGGCACGGCTCGGCGTCCACCCCCAGACCGTCCGCTACCGGCTGCGGCAGATCCGCGAGTTGTGGGGCGACGGGATCGACGACCCGGACCGCCGCTTCGAACTGGAACTGGTGCTCAGGGCCCAGCGGCTCCGCGGCGCGCTGGGGGACCCGCGCACGCGGTGACGGCGCCCCGGACCCGCGCCATTGCCCGGGGCGACCCGGATGACTAGCCTGTGTGTTCGCCATTCCGATCGCCTGTTGAAATCTCGAACGAACGCAGGCGCCTGAGACACATAGGGAGGGGGCCGGTCGTGGGACGCCTCGTACCAGCCGTGACCCGGGCTCTCGACATTCTCGAGCTCTTCCTCGACGGGGACGGCACGCTCTCCGCCCCCGACATCGTGCGCAGGCTGCAACTGCCGCGCACCACCGTCCACGAACTGGTGACCACGCTCGCCGCCCGGAAGTACCTCGTCCCGGTGGCCGGCCAGCCCGGACGCTACCGGCTCGGCGTACGCCCGTACCAGCTCGGCGCCCGCTACGCCGAACACCTCGACCTCGCCGCCGAGGGCCAGCAGGTCGCCCGCTCCGTCGCCGAGACCTGCGACGAGACGGTGCACGTGGCGATCCTGGAGGACACCGACGTCATCTACATCGCCAAGGTGGACTCCACGCACGCGGTGCGGATGGTGTCGGCGGCCGGCCGCAGACTGCCCGCCCACTGCACCTCCGTCGGCAAGATGCTGCTGGCCTCCCTTCCCGAACGCGAGCTCGCCGCGCGCATCCCCGACGACGCCGAGCTGGTCGCGATGACCCCCAACAGCATCACCGACCCGGCCGCCCTGCGCGAGGCCCTCGCGGAGATCCGCGCGCGGGGCGTGGCGGTGGAGAGCCGCGAGTCCAACCCGGACGTCTCCTGCGTCGCCGCGCCGGTGCGCGACCGCACGGGACAGGTGGTGGCCGCGCTGTCCATCTCCGTACCGATGATCCGCTGGAGCGAGGAGAGGCTGGCCGAGCTGGAGCAGCTGGCCGCCAAGGGCGCCGCCGAACTGTCCGAGCGCCTGGGCCACCGGAGCGCGGCATGACGAACACCTTCGACGTGGCCGTCCGCGCGGAGGCGACCCTGGGCGAGGGCCCCACCTGGGACCCCGCCGCCGGCCGCCTGATGTGGATCGACGTCCTCGCCTCCCGCGTCCACACCTACGACCCGGCCACCGGCCGGCGCACGCTGCGCCGCACCGAGCAGCACGTGGGCGCCGTCAAGCCCCGCGCGGGCGGCGGCCTCGTCCTCAACCTGCGCGACGGCGTCGGCCTGCTCGACCCCGACGACACCTTCCGCTGGCTGCACCGGGAGGCCGTCCCCGGCCGCCGCGCCAACGACGCCGCCGTCGCTCCCGACGGCACGCTGTGGGCCGGCACCATGCGCTACGACGAGGCCACCGGCGGCGGCACGCTCTCCCGGATCACCGGGGACGGCACGGCCGAGACCGTCCTCGACGACGTGACGGTGAGCAACGGCACCGGCTGGAGCCCCGACGGCCGCCTCATGTACTACGTCGACACCCCCACCCGCCGCATCGACGTCTTCGACCACGACGCGGCGACCGGCCGGATCACGGGCCGCCGCCTCCTGGCCGAGATCGAGGAGGGCGCCGGATTCCCCGACGGCCTCACCGTCGACGCCGACGGCTGCGTCTGGGTCGCCCTGTGGGACGGCGCCGCGGTGCGCCGCTACACGCCGGCCGGTGACCTGGACCGGGTGATCCCGTTCCCGGTCCCCCGCGTCACGGCCTGCGCCTTCGGCGGCGCCGCCCTGACCGACCTGTACGTCACCACGGCCCGCGTGGGCCTCGCGTCCCCCCACCCCCTGGCGGGCTCGCTCCTGGTGATCCCGGACGCGGGCGAGGGTCTCGCCCAACCGGCGTTCCGGGGCTGAACCGGCGACCGGCCCCCGCGCCCGGCCGTGCCCCCCGACGCCGGTGCCCGACGACCGGCACCGGGTCCCGGCTCCGGTGTCCGCCCCGGCACCCGGTCGTCGCCGGTCGGCCGGCAGGTCCGTCCCGGGCGTCGGCGGACGCTCGGGGGCTCGCGGCCGGGGCGGCCCGGGAGCGCGTACCCGGGGCATGCGCGGCCGGTCCGGTTCCCGGCCGGCCCCGGGCGGGTACGGCCGCCGGACCCCGGCCGCCCCCGCTGCCGCGCCGGCAGGCGCCCGGCGTGCTCAGGCGCCCGTGCGGTCGAGGTCCCGGAGGACCTTCCGCTCGCCCGGGGTCAACGGGGCCCCCGCCAACGGCGGCAGCGGGGAGCCGGTGAGGGCGGCCAGGACCGCCGCCGGGTGGAACATGCGGGTCGGGGGCGTGCGCATGCTGGTGACGTCCCAGACCGCGGAGGCCGCCGCGTAGGAGCCCGTGGCCGCCTTCATCATGCGCCGCGAGTACGCCGTGACGACGCGGTCGGCGACGCCCGTCCGGCCGCCGCGCACCTCCGGGTAGCGCACGTCCTGGCTGACGGCCATGGACCACGCGGCGTCCACCGACCGCGCCGCCCCGCGCAGCACCCGCCGGGCGAGACCGGGCGCGGTGAGGCCGGAGCGGCCCAGCTCCCGGTCGAGCACCCGCGCACCGAACGCGGCCACCGTCATGCCCTGTCCGTACACCGGGTTGAACGTGCCCAGCGCGTCCCCGAGGACGACGAAGCCGTCGGGCCACCGCGCGGACTTCTCCAGGTACCGCCGCACATTGCTGGTGGACCGGCTCAGGTGCACGTCGGTGAGCGGTTCGGCCCCGGAGATCAGCCGCCCCACGATGGGGTCCGGCAGCGCGAGCGTGTACCGCAGGAAGCCCTCCGGGTCCGCCGGCGGTTCACCGCCCCGGGTGCCGCCGAGGCTCACCATCCACCGGCCGCCCTCGATCGGCAGCACCATCCCGCTGCGCCCCGCCCGGCCCCCGTACGGGTCGGGCTGCACGACCGTCAGCGGGAACCGCTCCGCCCCCTCGGGCACCCGGTAGACGCGCGTCGCGTTCACCAGTCCGGAGTCCACGGTCCGCTCCTCGATCCCGGTCAGCCCGAGCCCGGTCAGCCAGGTGACGACCCGGGTGCCGCGGCCGCTCGCGTCGACGACGAAGTCCGCCTCGAGGTCCGTGTCCCCTCCGGGAGCGGCGACGCGCACCCCCCGCACCCGCGCCGGGGAACCCGTCAGCCCCACCACGGCGGCCCTGCGGACCTCGACCGGGCAGTGCTCCAGCACCGCGGCCCGCACCTCCCAGTCCAGCAGGGCCCGGCTGCAGGTGAGCATGACGGGACCCTCGCGCCGCCACCGCCGGAGCCAGCCCTCGGGGGTGAGGGCCAGCATCCCCGAACTGAGGGATATCTCGTGGGCCCCGGCGGCGAGCAGCCGCTTGCGCAGACCCGCGCCCGGCACGAGGTCCTCCATGGCGGCCAGCCCCCCGGCCATGAGCAGGTGCGCGTGGCGTCCCTGCGGCAGCCCCTTGCGGTGCTCGGGTCCCCCGGGCAGGTCGTCGCGGTCCAGCACGACCACCTCGTCCGCTCCCGCGGTGGACAGGACGGCCGCGGCCAGCATGCCGGCCAGGCCGGCACCGATGACGACAGCTCTACGCGACATGGGGCTCCTCGGGTTCGCTCGTGGACGGCGGCGCGGCCTCGGCGGGCGACCGGTCCAGTGCCTGGGCCAGCTCCACCAGCCCGCCGGTGCCGGACACCTCGGTGGCGTGCAGACGGTACGTGCCCGCGGTCTCGGGCGGTTCCTCGCGGACGGCGGCCCGGCGCGCCGCGTCGGCGAGCATGGCGGCCTCCGCCGCGAGACGGGCCTCGTGGGGGGAGCGGCCCGCACGCAGGGCGCTGTCCCGCACCCGCTCGCGGACCCGGTGGTCGAAGTACGGCGCCAGCGCGAGCAGGGCGTCGTGGATGGACACCTCGCGCCACTGGAGCCGGTCCCGGGGGAGCTGCCACCAGGCGACGGGGGGCCTGGGGGCGGTGGACGCCGACTTCACCAGGGACCACAGCGGAGCCAGCCGCCGGTAGTCGCCCAGCCCCCGCCACTGGGCGAGGGCCGGCGGCAGCAGCCTCGGCAGCACGAACCCCACCGCGCACAGCAGCGCGGCCAGCGAGGCCATCGGCGGGGCGAGCGTGGTGGACAGGAAGTCGAGGTCGTGGCCCGACCAACGCGCCACGACCGCCGTGTACTTGGCCAGCTGGAACCCCAGCACGTCCAGCAGCGTCCCCCACAGGATCAGCCGCAGCCCGATCCGCAGCAGGCCGGTGACCTCACGACTCCACTTGACGCACACCACGCACATCACCAGCATCGCCGCGCTGTGCCCGACCAGGTACAGCAGGATCATCTCCCGCATGAACGGGGTGGTGGCGTAGTACGTGTCCAGGTCCGTCAGCCGCTCGGCGTCCGCCTCGGCGAGCGCGAACAGCACGACGATGGCCACCACCAGCACCCCGTACGCGGCGATGCTGCGCAGCACCATGCGCCGCACCCGCGCGCGGGGACCGCCCCGCCAGTTGATCAGCAGCACGAGCACCGCGCAGCTGTACGCGGAGAGCATGCCGTAGGTCAGCGGCGCACCGAAGTTGGGGACGCCGGTGAGCTCGTTGACGGCGGACAGGGTGGCCGGCGCGGCGCAGACGAAGACCAGGGCGCCGAGGGCGATCGCCACGCAGGTGGACAGGGCCAGCGGGTTCCGCACGGCCGTGCGCGGGCGGCGCAGCAGCAGCACCGAGGACATCCCGAAGACGAAGGCCGCCAGGTACACGACGAGGCTCATGCCGGACGGCCCCCCTCGGCCGGCCCCCGGCCGCCGCGGCCCTCCCGGTTCACGCCGCCCCCGCCGCGGTCCGGTCGCCGGGCACGGCGGGGGCCGGCGGCACCGGGGCGCCGTCGTCGGCCAGCGCGTCGGCGATCCGGGCCAGGCCGGCCGGTCCCGGCACCCGGTCGAGGAGCCGTCCGCCGCCGTCCGCCGCCGGGACCCCCCGTTCCGGGTCCGCCTCGTGCCGCACCGCCGCGGTGATCACCGCGGCCCAGGCGGCGGCCTCGGCCCGTTCCGGATCACCCGTCGCCCCCAGCACACCGGCGCGGGTCCGGTCGTACACCTCCGGGTCGAAGTACGCGTCCAGGTGGCTCAGCGCGTTGTGGATGCTGGTCTGGCGCCACACCAGCCGGGTGGTGGGGGAGGCGAGGCGGGGCCGGGGCAGCCGCAGCGTCCGGCGGGTGAGCAGGTCGTCCAGCGCCCGCTCCAGCGGTGCGAGGCGGTCGTACGTCCGCCGGGCCCGCCGCCACTCCGCCGCCCGGGGCGCCACCAGCGGGACGAGCACCCCGACGACCGTCAGCAGGGCGCCGAGACCGGCGGCGGCCGGGGAGACGGTGGTGCCGAGCGCCGACCAGTCCCGCCCGGACCAGCGGGCGCCCACCGCGACGAGCTTGGCCACGCTGTACCCGGCGCCGCACAGCGAGCCGATCCCGAGCAGCGTCAGCCCCACCCGCAGCCCGCCCCGCACCCGGCGCGCCCAGCGCAGCGACGACACCGTGGTGACGGTCACCGCGGTGAGGTGCGCGACCAGGTACAGCACGATCATCTGGGCGATGAACGGGGTCGTCGCGTAGTAGGTGTCCAGGTCGGTGCGGCGCTCCACCGGTGCCTCCCCGAGGGCGAAGGTCACGGCGATGCCGAGCAGGACACCGGCGTAGGCGAGGACCCAGCGCCGGGCGGTGCGGTGCACCCGGGGCCCGCCGCGCCAGTGGACGATGAGGACCTGGGAGGCGGCGCAGTACCCGGTGATCGCCGCGTACGTCAGCGGCGCGGCGAGGTTCGGCACACCGCCGAGCCGGTTGACCGCGCCGACCGTCGGCGGCGCCCCGAGGAAGAAGCAGAGCCCGGCCAGTCCCAGCACCGCGCAGATGGACCGCAGGTACGGATCGCGGCGGTGCCGCAGCAGGTCGGGGGACTTGATCACCAGGCCGAGCCACAGCACCCCGCAGCTGGTGTAGTTGATCAGGCCGCTCATCTCTTCGTCCCGCGGTAGTTGAGCGCGGCCCCGATGCGTCCGGCGAGGTCCTGGGGGTCCTCCGGGTCGCCGCCCTCCGCGGCGAACACCGAGTCGGTGGAGGCCTCCAGCCAGGTGCGCAGCCGACGCCCCATCAGCATGCCAAAGCGGTCCGCCTCCTGCTCCTCGGCCAGGCTGAAGTCGGTGCGCGCGGCGACCGGCCGGGGCACCTCCCCGTCGGGCGCCTCCTCCGTCTGCCGGCGGTTCATGTGCCACACCTCGTGGCAGAAGATCACGATCTGGTGCCAGACGGCGGCCCGCTCGTCCACCACCACGTCGTCGTGGTGCTCGCGCTCCAGCCACAGCCCGCTGGCGGTGTGCGGCGGGAACGCCGCGCGGTGGACGACGACCTCACGCCCCCGCCAGGCGCTGACGGAGGCGACCAGCGCCTCGAACAGGACCTCGGGGTCCGCCGGGACCGCCACCCGGATGGGGTCGATGAGGGCGTCAGCGAGACGACGCATCTCCTTCCTGGTACGCACCGCTGTCTCCCTGTTCCCCCGGTCGTCGCTCGGTCACCTGTGCAATATGCCAAGACGGGTGCCGTCCCGGCCAGTTCCGCGTGCGGCACGGTCACTCGGTGACCGCCACGGTGTCCCCGGGTGCCGCGGCGCGGACGCGGACCTCCCGGACGTCCTCGGGGTGGCGCAGGGCGCGCGAGACGGCCCCGATCTCGCGGAGCAGGTCCGTGGTGTCGGGGCCGGGGGCGCCGTCGCCGCCGTCCGCGTCGGGCCCGGCGTCGACGGCGTCGAGGATCGCCACGGCCGCGGCGAGCGCCTTCGCCCGCTCCGGGGGGAACCCGAGGCCGAGGGCGGCGGCGTGCGCGCGCTCGCGCAGCCGCTCGTCGGTGCGCCGGGCCAGCGGCAGCAGCACGTCGCGGATGAAGGTCTCACGGCGGGTCAGGCGCAGTTCGGGGCTGGCACGCAGCACGAACGGCACGCCGGAGCCGTGCACGCTCCTCATCAGCCGGTACAGGGGCCGCAGCCGGTGGTGGGCGAGGCGCAGCCGCCAGCGCTCGTGCAGGTACTGGCCGGCGTGCGGCAGGATGAAGCCCACCGCGATCGACACGGCGGACAGACAGGCCAGGGCGGGGGCCACGTCCAGACTGAGCCAGTCCAGGTCGTTGCCGGTCCAACGGGCCGCGACGGCGGTGAGTTTGGCGGCGTCGAAGGCCAGGTTCAGCGCGTAGCCGATACCCAGGAACTTCAGCCCCCAGCGCAGCCAGGCGTCGAGTCCGTCGGTGCGGATCCAGTTCCAGATCAGCTTCGAGGTGATGAGGACGGCGGTGGTGTGCGCGAGGAGGTACAGCAGGATCTCCTCGCGCATGAACGGGGTCGTCGCGTAGTAGGTGTCCAGGTCCCGGGTCCGCTCCACGGGCACGTCCGCGAGGGCGAACAGCACCCACAGGGCGACGATCACGCCGCCGTAGGCGGAGAGGACCCGGCGGGTGGCCCGGCGGCTGGCGGCGGAGCGCTCGGACAGGCCGTCGCGCCAGGCGATGATCAGCACCAGGCAGGAGCCGCAGAACGCGGTGAGCAGCGAGTACACCCAGGGCGCCGAGATGTTCGGCACGCCGGTGACCCGGTTGACCCAGGCGATGGTCGAGGGCGCGACGAACACGAAGACCGCGCAGGCGAGCAGCAGCAGACCGCCGACCGCGCGCAGCAGCGGATCGCTCCAGAACCGGATGATCGTCGGCAGTTTGATCGCCAGGGCGGCGGCCAGGACGGCGGCCGGGACCCACCAGAAGGACGTGTAGAACTCGCTGAGGAACGAGGCCGGACCCATGGCCGCGCCCGCGCCGCCCATCGCGTCCCCCCGTTCCCGTCCGTCGCTCATCCGCCGCCGTGTTCAAGGCCGTTCGAGCCTACGCGGCCACACGCGTCCGCGTCATGCGAGGGACGCACGCGGAAAGTCCCGCCCGACTTCTTGTCCGGAGCATTGACGTGAAAGCGCTCTACACCTACGGTCCCGTTCGAAGTTACGAGCGACATTCGGTATTTCGAACAATCTGTGTGGGTATCACCTTCGAGCAGATGGGGCAGGGCATGGGACGACCTGGCCTGAATCGCAGGCACCTCCTGACCGCCGCCGGAGGCCTCGCGGTCGCGGGCAGCTTCGGCTTCGCGGCCCTCGGCACCGGCGCCGACGCGCTCGCGTCCGGCGCGGACACCCGGGTGCGCTACTGGAACCTCTTCAGCGGCGGCGACGGCTACAACATGATCGCGATGCTGGACGCCTTCCGCGAGGCGAACCCCGGCATCGACGTGAAGGACTCCACCCTCCAGTGGGGCAACCCCTTCTACACCAAGCTCGCCATGGCGGCCGCGGGCAACCGCGCCCCCGACCTCGGGGTCATGCACCTGGGCCGGGTCACCGGCTTCTCGCCGGGGCGGCTCCTGGACGCCTGGGACGTGGACCTCCTCGCCGAGTACGGCGTGCGCGAGGAGGACTACAACCCCGCGCTGTGGAACCGCGGCGTCATCGACGGCAGGCTCTACGCCCTGCCGCTCGACATCCACGTCCAGCTCTGCTTCTACCGCAAGGACGTGCTGAAGAAGGCGGACCTGCTCGGCGACGACGGCCGGATGATCCCGGTGACCTCCACCACCGAGTGGTTCGACGTCCTGAAGAAGGCCAGGAAGGTGCAGAAGAAGGGCCTGCAGACCATCGGCCTGTGGACCAACGACCAGAACTTCCAGTGGTGGTTCTTCGTCACCTTCTACACCCAGCTCGGCGGCACCTGGTTCGACGACGCCGGCACCGAGGTCACCTTCGACACCGACAAGGCCACCGAGGTCCTGGAGTTCCTCCGCCGGCACGTCACCGACGGGTACGTCGTCCCGGGCGCGCCGACCGGCGAGCAGTTCGTCAACGGCGCCCCGTTCACCTGGGAGGGCAACTGGTCGGTGCCGGTCTTCTCCGGCGCGGAGCTGGACTACGGCGCCACCCCGCTGCCGCCCGTCTTCGGCGAACGGGCCACCCACGCCGAGTCCCACGCGTTCGTCCTGCCGCACCAGGCCGACCGCGGCGGTGCCGCCAACGAGGCCGCCCACCGGCTCGCCGCGTACGTCGTCCGGCACGCCCAGCAGTGGGCCGCCGGCGGGCACATCCCCGCCCACACGCCGACCCTGTCCACGGACGCGTACCAGAAGCTCGAGCCGCAGAACGAGTACGTCTCGGCCATGGACCACCAGGCCACCGAGCCGAAGGTGTGGTTCGCGGGCTCCACCGGCGTCCTCGCCCAGGACCTCGGCCCGGTCGTCGTCTCCTCGACGATGGGCTCCGCCAAGCCGGACGCCGTCGCACGGCGGATGAAGGGCCGGCTCGCCACGCTCCTCGCCTCGAAGAACCCGATGGACGGCAGGACCGCCGCGCAGGGAGGTGCGGTCGCATGACGACGACCAGCGCAGAGACCGTCATCCGCCCGGCACGCGCGAAGACCGCCGCCGCCGGCGCCACCGTCCGCCGCAAGCAGGGCTTCCAGCACGGGGGCTGGTTCGTCGCCCCCTTCCTGGCGCTCTTCGTGCTGTTCGTCGTCTGGCCGCTGCTGCGCGGCGTCTACCTCAGCTTCACGGACGCCAACATCTCCGGCGAGGGCGCGAGCTTCGTCGGCCTCGACAACTACCGCGAGGCGCTGAACGACCCGGCGATGTGGGACGCGCTCGGCCACAGCGCGTACTTCACGCTCCTGGTCGTGCCCTGCATCACCGTCATGGCCTTCCTCCTCGCGATGCTCGCCCACCACATCGAACGCGGCAAGTGGCTGTGGCGGCTGTGCTTCTTCGTCCCGTTCCTGCTGCCGTCGACGGTCGCGGCCAACATGTGGCAGTGGCTGTTCACCCAGGGCATCGGCCTGTTCAACCACACCCTCGGGATCGACACGCCCTGGCTGACCGACAAGTCGTACGCCATGCTCGCCATCGTGATCCAGACCCTGTGGTGGACGGTCGGGTTCAGCTTCCTGCTGTACCTCGCCGCCCTCCAGGGCATCCCCGGCCACCTGTACGAGGCGGCCAGGCTGGACGGGGCGAACGCCTGGCACCGCGCGGTCCACATCACCCTGCCGATGCTGCGCCACATCACCGGCCTGGTGATCGCGCTCCAGATCCTCGCCTCGCTGCAACTGTTCGACCAGGCCGTCGTGATGATGGACTTCGGCCCCGGACCGGAGCTCAGCACCCGCTCCTTCGTCCAGTACACCCTCGAACAGGGCTTCACCAGCTACCGCGTGGGCTACGCCTCCGCGATGTCCGTCATCTTCTTCGTGATCATCGCAGCCGTCGCCCTGGCGCGGATGTGGCTGCTGCGCAACCGTGAGGAGGGCGGCCGATGACCACCGCCGCAACCACGCCGACACGCACCGGACCCCGCAAGCGCTGGACGCCCAGCCAGATCGTCCTCACCCTGCTCGGCACCGCCGTCTCCGCCGTCTTCCTGGCGCCGATCGCCGCGGCCCTGCTCACCTCGTTCAAGTCCGAGGCGGAGGCCGCCGAGATCCCGCCGCACTGGCTGCCGGAGGCCTGGACGGGCCAGGCCTGGGAGGCGCTCTTCGAGACCGGCAACGTCACCAGCTGGTTCGTGAACTCGCTCGTCGTCTCCGTCTGCGTCACGGCCGTCGTGCTGGTGGTGAGCGCGCTCGCCGGATACGGCTTCGCCCGCACCGAGTTCAGGGGCAAGTCCGTCCTCATGGGCGTCGTCATGGCGGGCCTGATGATCTCCCCGGCCGTCCTCGGCGTCCCCCTGTTCACCACCGTCCAGCAGATGGGGATGGTCGACACCTACTGGGGCATGATCCTGCCGCAGTGCGCGCCCGCCGCGATGGTCTACATCCTCTACAAGTTCTTCCAGGGCATCCCGCGCGAACTGGAGGAGGCCGCCTTCATCGACGGCGCCGGCCGCTGGCGGATCTTCTTCACGATCATCCTGCCGCTGTCGCGCCCCTCGCTCGCGGCGGTCGGCATCTTCACCTTCATCAGCTCGTGGAACAACTTCCTGTGGCCCTACATGGTCACCAACAACCCCGACCTGATGACCATGCCGAACGGCATCGCCACCGTCATGAACTCCTACGGCATCCAGTGGGCCCAGCTCATGGCCGGCGGCCTCATGGCGGGACTGCCGCTGATCATCGTCTTCGTCTTCTTCCAGCGCCAGATCGTGGCGGGCGTCGCCCACACGGGCCTGGCCGGCCAGTGACCCACCGAGGAGTTCCCGAGTTGAAGCGCCTCAGACTCGCGGCACCGCTCGCCGCGGCCGCCGTCGCCCTGCTCCCGGGCACCGCCCGGGCCGACGTCGCCTACCCCGACCCGCAGCCCGTCACCGGCCAGGAGGTCATCCACGACCCGACCGTCATCCGCCTGAAGTCCGGCGGCTACGTCGCCTACTCCACCGGCGGCGTCATCGGCGCCCGCACCTCGGAGGACCGCGTCCACTGGAAGGACGCGGGCAACGCCTTCGCCGAGCCTCCGAGCTGGTGGTACGAGTACAACGACACCGGCGACCCCTGGGCGCCGGACATCTCCTACCGCGCCGGCCGCTACTGGCTCTACTACGCCGTCTCCTCCTGGGGCACCAACCACTCCGCGATCGGCGTCGCCACCTCCCGCACCGGCCTGCCCGGCACCTGGACCGACCACGGCAAGGTCTTCTCCTCCGAGACCACCGACCACTGGAACGCCATCGACCCCGCCCTGATCGAGGCGGACGGCAGGCTGTGGATGGCGTTCGGCTCGTACTGGACGGGCATCCGCATGGTCGAACTCGACGGGACCACCGGAAAGGCCGCCCGGGGCGCCACCGTCCACCACCTGGCGACCCGCCCCGACGCCCCGTACGCCGTCGAGGGTCCGGAGATCGTCAAGCACGGCCGCCACTACTACCTCTTCGCCTCCTACGACGCCTGCTGCTCCGGCGTGGACTCCACCTACAAGATCAAGGTCGGCCGCTCCACGGACATCACCGGTCCCTACGTCGACAGCACGGGCAGGCCGATGCTGGAGGGCGGCGGCGACCTGCTCCTGGAGGGACACGGCCGCTTCATCGGCACGGGCGGCCAGTCGACCTTCAGGGACAGGGGCCGGGACGTCCTGGCGTACCACTACTACGACGCGGCGGACGACGGCACGCCCAAGCTGGGGCTGAACCGCCTGACCTGGAAGAAGGACGGCTGGCCGGTCGTCCGCTAGGGGCGCGACCGGCTCCCGCCGCCCGCAGACGAAACCGAACCCCCGAAAGGAAAACAGTGCGCACCGCCCGTTTCACCCTCGACCCGGCCTTCACCGTCGCCGAGGTCAACCCCCGTCTCTTCGGATCCTTCGTGGAGCACCTCGGCCGCTGCGTCTACACCGGCGTCTTCGAACCCGACCACCCCACCGCGGACGACGCCGGCCTCCGCCGGGACGTCCTGGACCTGGTCAGGGAACTCGGCGTCACCGCCATCCGCTACCCCGGCGGCAACTTCGTCTCCGGCTACAAGTGGGAGGACTCGGTCGGCCCCGTCGAGCAGCGCCCGCGCCGCCTCGACCTGGCCTGGCGCACCACGGAGTCCAACCGCTTCGGCCTCTCCGAGTACATCGCGTTCCTGAAGAAGGTCGGCCCGCAGGCCGAGCCGATGATGGCGGTCAACCTCGGCACGCGCGGCGTCGCCGAGGCCATCGAGCTCCAGGAGTACGCCAACCACCCGTCGGGCACGGAACTCTCCGACCTCCGCGTCTCCCACGGCGACAAGGACCCCTTCGGCATCAAGCTGTGGTGCCTGGGCAACGAGATGGACGGCCCCTGGCAGACCGGCCACAAGACGGCGGAGGAGTACGGCCGCATCGCCGCGGAGACGGCCCGCGCCATGCGCCAGATCGACCCGTCGGTGGAACTCGTCGCCTGCGGCTCCTCGGGCCAGTCCATGCCCACCTTCGCCGAATGGGAGGCGAAGGTCCTGGCGGAGACGTACGACCTGGTCGACTACATCTCCCTGCACGCCTACTACGAGCCGCTCGACGGCGACGTCGACTCCTTCCTCGCCTCGGCCGTCGACATGGAGTCCTTCATCGAGAACGTGGTCGCCACCTGCGACCACGTCGGCGCCCGGCTGAAGTCGAAGAAGAAGATCAACCTCTCCTTCGACGAGTGGAACGTCTGGTACATGTCCCGCACCGAGGCCCAGGTGAGCGCCCTCGACTGGCCGGAGGCCCCGCGCCTGCTGGAGGACAGCTACAGCGTCACCGACGCGGTCGTCTTCGGCTCGCTCCTCATCGCCCTGCTCCGGCACGCCGACCGGGTCACCGTCGCCTGCCTCGCCCAGCTCGTCAACGTGATCGCCCCGATCATGACCGAGCCGGGCGGCCCGGCCTGGCGGCAGACGACCTTCTTCCCGTTCGCCCAGGCCTCGAAGTACGGCCGCGGCGAGGTCCTCGACGTCCGCGTGGACTCGCCGACGTACGAGACGAAGAAGTACGGCGAGGCCGACCTGCTGCACGCCACCGCCGTGCGCGCCGGGGACGGCACGGTCACCGTCTTCGCCGTCAACCGCAGCCGCACCGAGGCGCTGCCGCTGGAGGTCGCGCTCAGCGGCCTCGGCCTCACCTCGGTCGTCGAGCACAGCGTCCTCGCGGACGCCGACCCCGACGCCCGCAACACCCTCGCCGACCCCGAGCGGGTCGTCCCGCACGCGGCCGGGGGCACGGCCCTGGAGGGCGGCCGGCTGACCGCCGTGCTGGAGCCGCTGTCCTGGAACGTGATCCGCCTGGCGTGAGCGGGACCGCCGTCGCTCGAGGCGGACCCACCGGGGCGGTGGACTCACCGCCCCGGTGAGTCCACCTCCTCCACCGGCACCCCGCCCGCCGCCGCGCCCAGCAGCGTCAGCCGGACGTCGCGCGGGCCCGCGGGCGTGGTGCCGTCGGACAGCACCGCCAGCGCCAGGGTGTTGGACCCCCGGGTGCGGAGGATGCCGTTCGGCAGGACGAAGGTGTGCTGCGGGCCCACGTCGTTGACGTACTGCCCCATGTTCCAGCCGTTCAGGAAGATCTGGACGCGGTAGGCGCGCTCCGGGTCGTCCTCGAGCGTGAGCCCGATCGAGGCGTCCACGTCCGGATCGACGGCCAGCCGGAAGCCCGTCCGGTACCAGGTCACCCCCTGCCGCCGCTCCTCGCGCACGAGGTCGTCCACGGCCTCCCAGCCCCGGTCGTCGTGGCCCGGCAGGTGCCAGCCCTTCCGCTCCCCGTACAGCCCGCCGTTGTTCAGCGGCCCGCGCACCCGGTCCGGCTCCACGGCGCCCCGGATGCGCCAGGCCACGTCCCGGGAGCCGCCCTCGAAGCCGACGGACACCAGCCCGCGCGCGGCCTTGTACGCGTCCTCCGCCCGCTCGCCCCGCCCCGCCCGCCCGGCCCCGGCGCGCTGCATCGGCCGCACGAGCACGGACAGCACGTGCCGGCCCCGCCCGCGCAGCTCCTCGGGCACCGCGAAGACGGCCGTGGCCGCCCACGTGCCCCGGTCCGCCGTGTCCTCGTCCGGCACCGGCATGCGGTGCGTGCCCAGCGGACGCCCGTCCAGCCAGGCCATCAGCAGCCCCTGGGTGCCGGTGCGGTAGGACAGCGACACCTTCTCGATGTCGCGCGTGTCCTCGAACCGCCCCCGGTACCAGACGTCGCCGTAGTGGAAGCCGTAGTCGTCCGCGAAGAGGACGGGCCGCCCCTCGGGCACGGGCGTGGTGCCGCGGGACGCCGTGCGGTCGGCGGCCGGCCACGCCGAGTCGTCGAAGTCCGGCTCCGACTCCGGGTTCTCCCCGCGCCGCCGCCAGCCGCCCAGCGCCGGCAGTCCCACCTCCGGGACCCCCGGCATCAGCCCCTCCATCAGCAGGCTCCCGGCCCGGCTGAGCCGCGTGCGCACCGGCCGGCCGTTCCAGGTCACCGCGGTGACCCCGCGCGGCGCCCACACCTCGAGGCCGGTCTCACCGACGAGGTCGCCGGTGAGGTGGACGGTGTGGCCGCGCACGGTGGCCGAGCGCAGCAGCGCCGGGCCGTAGACCAGCAGCGAACCGGACGGCGTCTCGTACGGCCACAGCCGCAGCGCGGTCGCGTCGTCGGCGAACAGCAGCACCATGGGCGTCTCGGAGTCCCCGCCCTCGAGCAACACGCGGCTCAGCCCGCCCACCCCGAACGGGACCACCACGTTCAGCCTGCCCCGGTCGTAGGCCCACGCGGGCTCGGGGTCCAGCCGGCTGGGGACCGGCGGGGTGTCGCAGTCCAGCGCGACCTGCGCCACCTCGCGGTTCCGGCCCGTGAACACCGCGACGTCCTGCCGCCCGACGGGCATGCTCAGCATGGGCTGCGCGGTGGCGTACGCCAGCCTCCGCCGCCCCAGCCGCAACCCGGCGACCAGCAGCTTGGCGTCCCGCGCCGCCACGGTGACGGGCAGGTCGACGCCGGTCCCCGGCAGCATCGAGGTGACCTGCTCGGCGGAGTCGTTGCGCAGGACGTACACCCGGGCGTCGGTGTCGGGGTTGGCCAGGTGGTACACCGTGAGCCGCTCGTCCTCGGCCCGCACCTCCCCGGCCGGGTCCAGCCGCGCGAGGTCGGGCACCGTCCGCACCAGGTGCCCGAGCTGGTGCAGCGGGGCCAGCTTCGGGGTCTGCCGGCGTCCCTCGTCGAGCGCCGCCCCGTAGTCGTACGAGGTGTAGACGCCCGGCGAGGGCAGCCAGCCCCACGAGGTCCCGCCGAACACCATCCGCACGTTGTGCACCGTGGCCCCGTTGGCGAGGTGGGTGAGGTAACCGCGCCGCCCGTACGCCGCGTCGTAGGCACGGCGCACCTCCGCGTACCCCTTGCCGCCGGACGCCACCCCGCCCCACGGATCGGCCGCCCCGCCGGCCGCCCCGGCCACGAAACCGGGCGTGCGCGGACCGGCACCGGTCCCCCGCTTCCCGAAGTGCCCGAGGTCCGGCGGCACCTCACCGGGCGCGGTGGCCACGTCGACCCCGTACAGCCAGTGCCCCTTCTCCCGGCCGGCGCCGAAGGCCCCCGGTCCCCGGTTCCCGTCCGCCCCGTCGCCCGCGTAGAACAGCGGTACGTCGATGCGGTCGGCGCGCACCTTCTCGTACAGGTGGGTCAGGTAGGCGCGCCCGGCCGGACCGTCGGCGGAGGCGTCGTACCCGTCCTCGATCTGGTACAGCAGCACGGTGCCGCCGCCCCTGGTGTACAGGTGGCGGACGGCGATGGCGTTGACCGCGCTCAGCCACTCGTCGACGTGGAGCAGGTACGCCGGATCGGCGGTGCGGGCCGTGCCCTCGGCGACCGTCAGCCACCCCGGGAAGCCGTCGGCGTCCACATCGGCGGCACCGCTGTACGGCCCCGGGCGCAGGATCACGTACAGCCGCTCCTCGGCGGCCGTGCGCAGGAACAGGTCCAGGTCCCGCACCCCGGTGAAGTCGTACTTCCCGGGTGCGGGGGAGTGGTGGTTCCACGGGACGCGGACGCTGACCGCGTTGTGCCCGTGGGCGCGCAGCTTCTGCAGCACGTCCCGCCACAGGGACGGGCTCGGCAGCCGGAAGGGGTGCATCTCGCCGGACCACAGCACCAGGCGCCGGCCGTCGACCAGCATCGAGTACCGGTCGAAGCCGACCCGGTGGCGTCTGCCGTCCGCGCGCGGCGGAGGGGGCGGCGGCCCCGTCGGCACGGCGCGCGCCACGCGCGGGCCGGTCGCCGCCCCGCCGCTGCCGGCCAGCGCGAGACCGAGCGCCGCCGTGCCGGCCAGGGCGGTGAAGGTACGCCTGCTGAGCTCCAAGGGAGCGCCTCCTGTGGTGCCTGTGCTGTGCTGTGCGCGCGTGAGGGTGCGTGGTGGGCCATTGTCCACGGACCGGCCCCCTCCCGTTCACAGGGGGTGCCGGTATGCGGCGGTCTGTCCCGTTGCGGGGCGGCGGATGTGAATGGCCGGAGTTCACCCTGTCCGCCGGTCGCCGCACTCCATACGATGCCAGCGCTCCCGGCCTTCACCGCACCTCCATGCCTCCTTCACGGGGCCGGGGCTCGTGCACCTGTCGAATTGGCATGTACATGACGCTTCAACCAAGGCTCGACCGAGGCTCGACCGAGGCGAGACATCACCCCCCACGCAACGGAACGGATGGAGAACCATGGCTGGTGGCCTGCTCCTGAGCGCGGCGGTGGCCACGCTCCTCACCGCCGCGACACCCGCGCACAACCCGTCCGCCGGGTTCGAGGACCCGCCCCCGGACAAGATCGTCATCAAGGTCGCCACGGTGAACGGCTCGGGCTGTCCCCAGGGCACGACGGCGGTCGCCGTCTCCGAGGACAACACCGCGTTCACCGTGACCTACAGCGACTACCTCGCCCAGGCGGGCGGCGACTCCGACCCCACGGCATTCCGCAAGAACTGCCAGCTCAGCCTCGTCGTCCACGTCCCCCAGGGCTTCACCTACGCCGTCGCCAGCGCCGACTACCGGGGCTTCGCCTCGCTCCGGCCCGGCGCGAAGGGCACGCAGAGGGCCTCGTACTACTTCCAGGGCTCCCCGGACACGCAGTACCGCAGCCACCCCTTCACCGGCCCCCTCGACGACAACTGGCAGGCCACGGACACGACCGACTGGGCCCAGCTGGTCTGGGCGCCCTGCGGGGTCCAGCGCAACTTCAACATCAACACGGAGCTGAGGGTCAACGCGGGCACCACGGCCCCGGAAGAGGTCAGCTTCATGACGATGGACTCCACGGACGGGGACATCAGCACGGTGTACCACCTGGCGTGGAAGGAGTGCCCGGAGAAGTCGTGACCCGGTGACCCGACCGGTGCGGCCCGCACGGCCTCGGACGGGCGTACGGGCCGCGCCCCGGCGTCACCGCCGGCCGCCGCGGGGCCGTCTCAGCGAAGGGCGGCGGGATCCCCGGCCGCCCGCCGCCGGCCGGGCCACATGTCGTCGTACGCGGCGTCCATGAAACGGACCTGCGGCCCGCGCAGCGCGGACGCGTCGGCCACCTCGCCCCGGGCCGCTTCGGCGAGGCGGAACGCGTAGCGGTAGGCGGCGCCCCGCAGGGGCTCGCTCCCGGCCGCCAGGTCGATCTCCGCCTGCGCGAGCCAGAGGTCGTCGACGAGCCGGTCCAGCTCGTCGTCGACCGGGGCGCCACCGCGGTCCGGGCGCGTGAACGCCGCCTTCTCCACCTGCGCGGCGATGCCCAGGAACTTCAGCACCGTGTCCTTGAGCTCCGCGCGGTGCGCGGCCGATTCCTGCACCTCGAGCTGTCGGGTGCTCGCCCGCGACACGAGGTACTGGCCGAACAGCGACCCGGCCGCGCCGAGCGCGACACCGACGAGGGACAACAGCGCCGGCCCCAAGGTTCCCCAAGATCCCATGCCGGGATTCTCCCCGCACCGGCGAGGAGGCGAACGGCCCCGTCGGTCACTTCGCGAGGTGCGTGAGGAAGCCGGCCCAGGCGGTGGGGGAGAGGGCGAGCCGGGCGCCTTCCCTGTCCTTGGAGTCACGGACGTGGACGGTGCCGGGGCGGTGCGCGACCTCGACGCAGTCGTCTCCAGATGCGCTGCTGTACGTGCTCTTGAACCAGACCAGTTCAGTGCTGCTCATAAGTTCCCTCGCATCCGCTGCAGCAGGCACGTGGAGTCCTGGATGGGTAGAGCCTGCGAACGCATCCTGGCATACCGGCTCTGGAGCACACTCGTCACTTTCCGGTCGGTGATCAACAGGCCGCTCTCCTGCCCTTCGTTGTAGGCGAACCACTGGTTCTCCGGTGTCTCCGCCAGCCGGATGGGGCCCTGCAGGCCGGCATGCGCCTCGCTTACGAGTGGCATCACTTGGAGTTCGACATTCCGTAACTGGGCAACCTCCAGCAGGTGATCGATGATTCCGCGCGTCACCCGGGGCCCACCCGTGCGGCGCAAGAGCAGGTGCTCTTCCAGGATGAAGCTGAACGCGGTGTTCGGCCGCTCCCGAAGCACTCTCTGCCTCTCGGCCCGAGCGGCCCACCGCTCCTCGATCTGCGCGTCGTCCAGCGGCGGCAGCTGATCGGCGGCCAGAGCCCGAGCGTACGCCTCCGTCTGCAACAACCCGGGCACCATCCGGCACTCGTACGTGTACAGGTTGACCGCCACCTGCTCCAGCCGCGCCCACCGCCGGAACCAAGCCGCCAGCCCCGGCTGTCGCGCCAGGCACCCCGCCGCCCTCCGCAGCGCACCCGTGTTGCCCAGGGCCTCCTCCGCGCGCTCCACGAACGCGGCGTCCGGCATGCGCCTGCCCAACTCCACGGACGCCACCGTGTGCTTGGAGTACCGCACCAGTTCGCCGAACTGCTCCCTGCTCAGCCCCGCGTGCTCCCGCAGCCCCTGGACCACCGCCCCGAACGTCCGCAGGCTGTCCGACGACTCCGGTTCGCCACCCGCACCATCGACCACTGTCGGTCACCTCCCGCCGTCATGGTCACGGCAGGTCACCGGTACTGTCCATTCCGTCACCGCGTACGCCGCCGCAGCGTACGCGGCCCTCACCTGGAGAAGTGCCCCTCCCGCCCGCCAGATTGGGCGCATGACCGCACAGTCGACCCCCCGAAACCCGGTTACCGTACGTGTGTTCACGCAACGGTTCAGCTCCACCCCGCGCGGCGCCCGCCTCGCCCGGCACCTCGCCGTGCGCCGACTCCACGCCTGGGGCGTCCCGTACGGCACCGACGCCTCCGACGCCGTCGCGCTGATCGTCGCCGAACTCGCCGCCAACGCCGTGACCCACGGCCGCGTGCCGGGGCGGGACTTCGAACTCCGGCTCACCCGCCTCGCCGGCACCGTCCGCGTCGAGGTGACCGACACCCGCAGCGGGCCCCCGCGTCCTCCCGCTCCGGACGACGTGCGCGCCCCGCACCCCCTCGACGAGCACGGCCGCGGCCTCCTGCTCGTCGACGCGCTCGCCGACCGGTGGGAGGTGGTGGACGGGGAGCCGCCCGCCAAGACCGTCCGCGCGGAGGTCGATGTCGATCGGGGCTGCGCGGACCATTGACGCGCACGTGGTTCGATCCTACGTTCCGTTCGAACTTGCGATCGTTGTTCGATATGACGAACAATCCGAGACCCCCACCGCAAGGAGAACCCGCATGAGCCGCACCCTCCGCCAGCGCACCGCCCTGCTCGCCCTCCCCACCGCCGCGCTCCTCGCCCTCGTGCCGACCACGGCGTCGGCGTACCCGAACCCCGGCCGGGTCACCGGGTCCGTCGTCACGCACGACCCGACGATGATCCGGACGTCCTCCGGCCAGTACCTGCTCTACGCCACCGGCGGGGGCATCGCCGGCAAGACCTCCGGCGACCGCACCGCCTTCTCCGCCGGCGCCGACGCGTTCTCGTCCCGCCCGAGCTGGTGGCGGAACTACTCCAGCGTGCCGGAGGCCTGGGCGCCCGACATCTCGTACCACGGCGGCAAGTACCTGATGTACTACTCCGTCTCGAGGTTCGGCTCGAACACCTCGGCCATCGGGCTGGCCGGCTCGACGACCGGGCAGCCGGGCAGCTGGACCGACCACGGCATCGTCCACGCGTCGAACTCCTCCAGCGACCACAACGCCATCGACCCCAACCTCTTCGTCGACGACGACGGCAAGTGGTGGCTCTCCTTCGGCAGTTGGTGGACCGGGATCAAGATGATCCGGATCGACCCCTCCACCGGCAAGCAGCTCTCCTCCCACACCACCCGCTACTCCCTCGCCTCCCGCCCCACCGGGACCAAGGCCGTCGAGGCGCCGTTCATCGTCAAGCGGGGCGGCTACTACTACCTCTTCGCCTCCTACGACACCTGCTGCGCCGGCACCGGCTCGACCTACAGGGTCAAGGTCGGCCGCGCCACCAGCGTCACCGGGCCGTACCGCGACCGGAACGGCGTCTCGCTGATGAACAACGGCGGCACGCCCGTGCTCGAGTCGCACGGCAGCGTCATCGGTCCGGGCGGGCAGTCGATCATGAACGACGTCGACGGGGACCTGATCGTCTACCACTACTACGACGCCGACGACAACGGCACGCCCAAGCTCGGCATCAACCTCCTGAACTGGAGCAGCGGATGGCCCGTCGCCCACTGACCCCGCCAGCCGCGCTGCTGCCCGCCCCCTCCCGGGCAGGCGGCCGACGTACGGCAGCGGACCTGGCTGGACAATGGGTGCCGGCAGCGGCGGCTCGATCCCGTGCAGGCGGGGCGGGAGGAGGACGAGTGGGGCGGACCGATGCGGACGCGCTGGTCGACAGGGCACGGGACGCCCTGCACGCGGGCGGGGAGGAGGCCGACGTGTGTGCCGGCCTCGCCCGGGACACCGGCGACCCGCGCGCCGCCGCACTCGCCACCTGCCTGGCTCTGGGGGTCCCGCGGGCCGAGGCCGAGCGGCGGCTGGCGACCCAGGAGGCGGCCGCCGCCTTCGCCGAGCTGGGGCCCGGCGACGAGGAGGCCCTCGCCCTCGTGCTCCAGGCCGGGGGCGCCTTCGTCGTCGACCGGCGGCTCGACGCGCACGAGCAGCGGATCCGGGACCTGCTGGGCACGGCGGTCACGGCGTACGGGGCGGGCCTTCCGAGCGGGCTCGCCGTCAGTCTGTGGCGGTGGTTGCGTGCCGGCGAGCTCGCCCGTGCCTATCTCCAGCTCGCGCGGCGGGAGGCCAGGGCGGACGGCAGCCCCTCCGCCTACTGGGCCGCCCTCGTCACCGCCGGGGAACTCCTGCCGGACGGTGACGGGATCGACGAGGCGCGGGAGCACTGCCGCCGGATGGCAAAGCGGTGTCCCGCCGCTCCTTGAGGGCGGCTCAGCCCGCCTGGCCCATGCCCGCCGCGTTCGGCCAGTTCTGCGGTCCCGGCCAGCCCGTCGCCGGGGCCGTGGAGAGGCCGTCGGTGCCCCTGACCTGGGCGGCCGTCAGGCCGCCGCGGGCGGGGACGCCGGGCGGGGTGGGGCCGACCGGCGGCGGCATCCGGTCCGGTGCCGGGAAGGCCGCCGCGGGCATCGGCGCCTGGGCCGCGGGCGCCAGAGGCTGCGGAACCGGCTCCGGTACCGGCTGGGGAAGGGACTGGGGCACGGGAACGGTGACGGGTTCGGGCATCGGTACCGGGACCGGTACCGGTCCCGTCGACGCCGCCGCCGGCATCGGCATCCCGCCGCCCGCGCCCACCGCCGGGGCGGACGCGGCGGCGGGGAGCGGCACGCCGGTGCCGACGGCGGCCGGAGCGGCGGCGGGCCCCGGGACACCGCCGGCACCGGCGGCTTGAGCGGCGAGGCCCCGGACGCCCGCCCCGTTGGTCTGGCTCACCAGGCGGTCCACCGCCGCCGTGCCCGAGCTGTAGCCGGCCCCTGTGGCCGGCTCGGGCACGGCGGCTCCCCTCCTGGACGTCCCGTAGAGCACCTGTTCCAGGCCGGACACCAGGCGACGCACGTCCACCTGGGGGCGCACCACGAGACGCAGGAAGCGGCTGGAGGAACCGATCTTGTTGCCGCACTCGCGGACCAGGATCCGGTGCTCGGTGAGCATCCGGTCCCGGACGACGGTGCCCTCGGCGCCCACGGGGAGGCGCACGAAGAGGAAGTTGCCCTGGGAGGGGTAGACCGTGAGCCCGGGCAGCGAGGAGAGCTGGCCGGACATGTCCATGCGGTCGCGGCGCACCTGGTGCAGGCTCTGGGCGTACTCGGCGCCGTGCTCCTTCAGCATGAACACCACGTGTTCGGCGAAGGAGTTGAGGTTCCACTTGGGGAGCATCGAGCGGATCCGCCCCGCGAGCGCCGGGTTGGCGACCAGGTAGCCGAAGCGGATGCCGTGCAGGCCGAAGTTCTTGCCGAGGCTGCGCAGCACGATGACGTTCGGCCGCAGCATCGCCTCCTGCACCACGCTCGGTTCCGCCTCCGCGTCGGCGAACTCCAGGAACGACTCGTCGACCACCACCAGGTCGAGGTCGGCCATCGCGTCCATGAACTGCACGACCGCGTGCTTGTGGAGGAAGCCGCCGTCGGGGTTGTTCGGGTTGCAGATCACCGCCACCCGGGTGCCCCGCGCCCGGACGAACTCCGCGTACTGCGCGAGGTCGAGGGCGAAGCCGCCGGACTCCTGGAGCGGGAACATGTCGACCCGCTTGCCGGTCTCCATGGGCTGGTCGGTCCAGCGGCCGAAGGTGGGGACGGGGACGGCGAGCGACTCGCGGACCAGCAAGTGGTCGATCCAGGTGATGAGTTCCGTCGAGCCGTTGCCCATCGCCACGCACTGCGGCGGCAGTCGGAGCAGGCTGCACAGCTCGGCGGTGATGGTGTCGGCGCTGCTCGGGTAGTACGTGATGATGTCGCGCAGCCGGGCCGCCATCTCCTCGAACATGGCGGGGGTGGGGAAGTACGGGTTGCAGGGGATGCAGAAGTCCACCGGGCCGGCCCCGTCGCCCTCCCGCGTCAGCGCCGCCATCGACGGACTGTGCGCCGCGGTGCTGCGGAACAGCGAGGTGACGTTGCCGGCCAAGGGAACCTCCGTGTGCGGCGGGCCCGCCGGGGACGTAGCGGGCCCGTCGTGCGTGGGTGGCCCGCGCGGGGGAGCACGGGCCACCGATGGATACGGAGGGGGCCGGAGGGTCGTTCAACCCCTGTGAGAGAAATGTGTTCAGGCGCCGAACGAGTGGATCGTCGTCGTCCGGTACGTCTCGCCCGGCCGCAGCACGGTCGACGGGAACGACGGCTGGTTCGGCGAGTCCGGGAAGTGCTGGGTCTCCAGGCACAGTCCGTCGCCCTGCCGGTAGACGCGGCCGCCGGTGCCGACGAGGGTGCCGTCGAGGAAGTTGCCGGAGTAGAACTGCAGGCCCGGCTCGTTGGTGGCGATCCGCAGGGTGCGGCCGGAGGACGGGTCGCGCAGGGTCGCGGCGTGCTCGGGGCGGGCGGTGACGCCCTTGTCGAGCGCCCAGTTGTGGTCGAAGCCCTGCCCGTACAGCACCTGCTGGTGGGCGGTGCGGATGTCCCGGCCGATCGGCTTGGCCCGGCGGAAGTCGAAGGGGGTGCCCGCGACCTTCGCCAGCTCGCCCGTGGGGATCAGCCCCGAGTCGACGGGCGTGTAGCGGGAGGCGGCGATGGACAGCTCGTGGTCGTGGATCGAGCCGCTGCTCTCGCCGGCGAGGTTCCAGTAGACGTGGCTGGTGAGGTTGACGACCGTCGCCCTGTCGGTGGTGGCCTCGTAGTCGATGCGCCAGTCGCCGTCCCGGGTGAGGGTGTAGGTGACCTTCGTCCGCAGGGTGCCCGGGTAGCCCATCTCGCCGTCGACGCTGGTGTGGTGCAGGTGCAGGCCGACGTCGGAGCCCCGGGTGAACGGCTCGACGTCCCAGACGCGCTTGTCGAAGCCCTGCGCGCCGCCGTGCAGGCTGTTCTCGCCGTCGTTGACGGAGAGCTGGTACGCCGTGCCGTCGAGGGTGAAGCGGCCCTTGTCGATGCGGTTGCCGTAGCGGCCGATCAGGGCGCCGAAGTAGGGGCTGGAGGCGACGTACTCCTCGAGGGTGTCGAAGCCCAGGGAGACGTTGGCGTACCGGCCGCGGCGGTCGGGGACCTCCAGGGACTGGACGATGCCGCCGTAGGACAGGACCTTCATCCGGGTCCCGCCGTTCTCCAGCGACCAGCTGTGGACCTTGGTGCCGTCCGCCAGCCTGCCGAAGAGCGTCTTCACCGGCTTTCCCCTGCCTCCCGTGCTTCCCCCGCCTCCCGCGGCCTGTGCCGTTCCGCCGGCCGTCGTGGCGGCGGCGATGCCGGCCGCGGCGGCTCCTGCGATGACCGTGCGTCTGTTCAGTTCCATGTGCGGCTCCCGTGATGGAGGGGCCCCGCCGTCCGGCGGGGCCCGAGCTGACCTACGAACCGACCTTGCGCTTGTTCCACACGTCGAACCCGACCGCCGCCAGCAGCACCAGGCCCTTGATGACCTGCTGCCAGTCGGTGCCGATGCCGACGAGGTTCATGCCGTTGTTCAGCACGCCCAGGACCAGGCCGCCGATGATCGCGCCGAGCACGGTGCCGACACCGCCGCTCATCGACGCGCCGCCGATGAACGCGGCCGCGATCGCCTCCAGTTCGAAGTTGAGGCCGGCCTTGGGAGAGGCCGCGTTGAAGCGGGCGGCGAACACCAGACCCGCCAGGGCCGCGAGCATGCCCATGTTCAGGAAGACCAGGAAGGTGACCTTCTTGTCCCGCACGCCCGACAGCTTCGCCGCGGGCAGGTTGCCGCCGATGGCGTAGATGTGGCGGCCGATGACGGCGTTGCGCATCACGTAGCCGAAGCCGACGAGCAGCGCGCCGAGGATCAGCAGCACGATCGGGGCGCCCTTGTAGCTGGCCAGCAGCAGCGTGACGGTGAGGACGGCGGCGGCGAGCGCGACCAGCTTCAGCAGGAACAGCTTGGCGGGCAGGACGTCGAGGGCGAACTCCTGCTGGCGCCGGCGGTCACGGACCTCCTGGAGCACCACCAGCGCGATCAGCCCGAAGCCGAGGAGCAGGGTGAGGTTGTGGTAGTTGGTCTCCGGGCCGACCTCGGGCATGAAGCCGTTGGCGAGCTTCTGCAGCCCCTTGGGGAACGGGCCGAGGGTCTGGCCCTCCAGGAAGATCTCGGTCAGACCGCGGAAGGTCAGCATGCCCGCGAGGGTCACGATGAACGACGGTATGCCGCCGTAGGCGATGAAGAACCCCTGTACCGCGCCGGCGATGGCGCCCACGGCCAGGCACAGCACCACCGCGAGCGGCCACGGCATGTCGTTGCGGACCATGAAGACGGCGGCCATGGAGCCGACGAACGCCGTCAGGGAGCCGACCGACAGGTCGATGTGGCCCGCGATGATGACCAGCATCATGCCGATCGCGAGGATCAGGATGTAGCTGTTCTGCAGCACCAGGTTGGAGACGTTGCGCGGCAGCAGCAGGTCGCCGTCGGTCCACACCGCGAACAGGGCCACGATCAGGCCCAGGGCGATCAGCATGCCGTACTGCCGCATGTTGCGGCGCATGCCGTCCAGCATCAGCTGGAGCAGGCCGTCACCCGTGCCCGTCCCGTTCCCGCCCGGCGGCGCGGCGGCCGGGGTCTTGTCGGTGACTTCCGTGCTCATCGGGTTACCTCTTTGTCCTTCGTCATCTGGCGCATCAGCGATTCCTGGGAGGCCTCGGCCCGCGAGAACTCACCGGTCAGCCGTCCGGCGGCCATCGTGTAGATGCGGTCGCACATGCCGAGCAGCTCGGGCAGCTCGGAGGAGATGAAGACGACCGCCTTGCCCTGGGCGGCCAGTTGGTCGATGACCGTGTAGATCTCGTACTTGGCCCCGACGTCGATGCCACGCGTCGGCTCGTCGAGGATCAGCACGTCGGGACCCGCGAAGATCCACTTGCTGAGGACGACCTTCTGCTGGTTGCCGCCGGACAGCTTGCCCACCGGTTCGAAGACCGTCGGCGCCTTGATGTTCATGGACTTCCGGAAGCCCTCGGCGACCTGCCGCTCCTCGTGCTCGTCCACCACACCGCGCCTGGCGACCTTCCGCAGGGCGCTGAGGGAGATGTTGCGGTTGATGGTGTCGATGAGGTTCAGGCCGTAGTGCTTGCGGTCCTCGGTGACGTACGCGATCCCGTGCGCGACCGCCTCCGGGACGGTCTTCGTGCGGATCTCCCTGCCGTCCTTGAGGACCGTGCCGTCCGCGTACCGGCCGTAGGTGCGGCCGAAGACGCTCATCGCGAGCTCGGTGCGGCCGGCGCCCATCAGGCCCGCGATGCCGACGATCTCGCCGCGCCGCACCTCCAGCGACACGTCGTCGACGACCTTGCGCTGCTGGTCGATCGGGTGGTGCACGGTCCAGTTGCGGATCTCGAGCGCCGGGGCGGCGCCCTCCTCCGGCCGGTGCGGGGTCCGTTCCGGGAAGCGGTGCTCCAGGTCGCGGCCGACCATCCCGCTGATGATCCGGTCCTCGGTGGTCCGGGGGTCCTTCACGTCCAGCGTCTCGATGGTCCGCCCGTCCCGCAGGATGGTCACCGAGTCGGCGACCCGGCGGATCTCGTTCAGCTTGTGGGAGATGATGATCGAGGTGATGCCCTGGTCCTTCAACTGCAGGATCAGGTCGAGGAGCTTGCCGCTGTCCTCGTCGTTGAGCGCCGCGGTCGGCTCGTCGAGGATGAGCAGCTTCACCTTCTTCGAGAGCGCCTTGGCGATCTCCACCAGCTGCTGCTTGCCCACGCCGATGTCGGCGACCCGGGTCTCCGGGTGCTCGGCGAGCCCGACCCGGCGCAGCAGCTCGGCGGCGTGCCGCAGGGTCTCGTTCCAGTCGATGAACCCCCGGGTGGCGTGCTCGTTGCCGAGGAAGATGTTCTCCGCGATGGAGAGGTAGGGCACCAGGGCCAGCTCCTGGTGGATGATGACGATGCCGTGCTGCTCGCTGGCCCGGATGTCCTTGAACCGGCAGGCCTCCCCCTCGAAGAGGATCTCCCCCTCGTAGGTGCCGTGCGGGTGGACGCCGGAGAGGACCTTCATCAGGGTCGACTTGCCGGCGCCGTTCTCACCGCAGATGGCGTGGACCTCGCCCTGCCGGACGGTCAGCGTGACGTCCGACAGCGCCTTGACGCCGGGAAAGGTCTTGACGATCGAGCGCATCTCCAGGACGGGTCCCGCCATGGTCGTGCCTTCCAATCCGTGTCAGCGGGCGGTTACTTGAGGTCGCTTTCCTTGATGTAGCCGGAGTCGACGACGGCCTCCTGGTAGTTCTCCTTGTCCACGGCGACCGGCTCGAGCAGGTAGGCCGGCACGACCTTCGCCCCGTTGTCGTAGGTCTTGGTGTCGTTGACCTCGGGCTTCTTGTCGTTGAGCAGGGCGTCGACCATGTTGGAGGCCACCTTGGCGAGTTCGCGGGTGTCCTTGTAGACGGTCATGGACTGCTCGTCGGCGATGATCGACTTCACCGAGGCGACCTCGGCGTCCTGGCCGGTGACGACCGGCAGCGGCTTGCTCTTGGTGCCGTAGCCGTCCGACTTGAGGGAGGACAGGATGCCGATGGAGATGCCGTCGTACGGCGAGAGCACGGCGTCCACCCGGTCGCTGCGGTAGGCCGAGGTCAGGATGTCGTCCATGCGCTTCTGCGCGGTGCCGCCGTCCCAGCGCAGGGTGGTGACCTGGTTCAGCTCGGTCTGCTTGGACTTGACGACGAGCTGCTTCTTGTCGATGTAGGGCTTGAGGACGTTCATCGCGCCCTGGAAGAAGTAGCGGGTGTTGTTGTCGTCGTTGGAGCCGGCGAACAGCTCGATGTTGAAGGGACCCTTCTCGCTGCCGTCCTTCAGGCCGAGCTTCTCGACGATGTAGGTGCCCTGGAGCTCGCCGACCTTCTCGTTGTCGAAGGAGGCGTAGTAGTCGACGTTCTCCGTGCCGAGGATGAGGCGGTCGTAGGAGATCACCGGGATGTCGGCGTCCTTGGCCTGCTGCAGGACGTTGTTCATCGACTTGTTGTCGATGGCCGCGACGATCAGGGCGTCCACGCCCTGCGTGATCAGGTTCTCGATCTGGGAGACCTGCTGGTCCGGGTCGTCCTCGCCGAAGACCAGCTTGGTCTTGTAGCCCTTGGACTCCAGGTCCTTGACGACGTTGTCGCCGTCGGCGATCCAGCGCTCGGAGGACTTGGTCGGCATCGCGATGCCGACGGTGGCGCCCTCGGATCCCCCCTTGTCCTCCTCGCTGCCGCCCTCGCTGTTCTGGCCGCAGGCGGTCAGGGTGAGGGCGAGGGAGGCGGCTGTGGCGACGGCGGCGAGTGCGGCTCTGCGGTTACGCATGGTCATCATCCTTGATGTGTGCGGGGTCGGTGCGGACGGTGCGAAGTCGCTTCCGGGAGTGGGGGCCAGGAGGGACCGAGAATGGTTGTGTGGGATTGTGCGCGGCTGTGTCTACTTCTGTGAAGCCGAGTTTCCGGAACGTTATGACGAGATTTCGAACCGGATCAGATCGCCCGGAAGCCGCGAACCGAGCGGTGCCATGTCACCGTCCGCGCCGTGGCGCGCCAGCAGGTCCAGCGCGAGCCGGCCGCGCCGCACCCGCTCCTTGGCGGTCGCCAGGGTGAGCTCCCGGAGGTGGTGGCCGTACGGGTAGATGCCGGGCGCCTTGGACAGGCCGAACTTCAGGTACAGCGGTGCGCCGCGCCGGATGAGCTCGGCGACCTCGTACATCCGCACGTAGCCGCCGAGGTCGTCGGGGGCCTCGATGTACATGTCCATCGGGGTGGCCGAAACTCGCCGTATCTCGGTGAGGTGAGCGGGCGTCAGGTCGCTCGGCACGTTGATCGAGTCGGCGCCGAGCCGCTCGTACACCGCGTACGAGGCCGGGTTGACCGGTCCGATGAGCGCCGAGACCTTCAGCGTGGTGTCGGCCGGGAGGATGCCGGCCGCCCGCGCCCGGTGCAGCGTCCACAGCACGCCCTCGTCGGCGACGAGCAGGCACTTGACGCCCAGCTCCGTGGCCCGCACGGCGTCCTCGACGCACCCGGCGACCGCGTCGTGGCCGCGGGCGCGCAGTCCGGCGCCGCGCGAGTCGGTGCGGGTCGAACCGCCGATGTCCCAGGTGCCGCGCGGGCCGGTGAACAGGCACAGCTCGATGTCCCGTTCGGCGGTGGCCTCGACCATCTCGGTGATCTCGGCGTCGGTCAGCATCCACACGCCGCTGCCCTGGCTGATCCGGTGGATCGGCACGTCGAGGCGCGAGGCCTCCTTCAGCACCACCGCCAGCGCCTCCGGTCCCTCGCAGGAGGGGATCTCGGTGCGCCAGCGGCCGCCGCCGGGGAAGGAGTGCGGCGAGGCGTCGGCGGGGTCGAGGGCGGGCGCGCCCAGACCGAGGGCGGCGAGCGCCTGTTCCCCGGGCCTGCGGGGTGCCTTGGCGGAAGCGTCGGTCACAAGGTGTCCTTCGTGTTCGATATGTCGGACGAGGTTCGCGGATCTGGGTGCGGATCGGGGGAGGGCGGGGCCGGGGGTACGCCGGCACGGGAACCGTCAGGTCGCCCCCGTACCGGCGTACGACGGGGACCGCGCCCTAGGGGCGCAGCAGGACCTTGCCCACCTTCGGGTCACCGGAGCCCACCAGCTCGATGGCGTGCGGGAACTCGGCCAGCGGCAGCTCGTGCGTCACCAGCGGCAGCGGGTCGAGGAGCCCGGCGGCGAACACCCGCACCGTGTGCGCCCAGGCGTCCGGCGGCGCCCCGAAGACGGTGTGCACCTCCAGCTGCCGTACGACCAGATCCGTCGGGTCGAGCCCGTCGGCCCCCGGGGCCGGGATGCCGGTCAGGACCAGCCGCCCGCCGCGCCGGAGCAGCGCGGCCGCCGTACGGGCCGCGTCGGCGGACCCGGCGGTCTCGATCACGACGTCGAAGTCGTCCGGGAGTTCCCGGTCCTTGGTGCGGAAGTCGGTCGCGCCGTACTGCCGCGCCAGCGCCTCCCGGTCGCCCCGGGTGCCGACGACCAGCAGCTCGGCCGGGGAGTTCGCCCTCAGGAACTGCACGGCGAACATGCCGAGGGTGCCGGTGCCGACCACGGCCACCCGCTCGCCGGGCAGGGCGTTCGCCCTGAGCGCGGCGGCGGCGATGCAGGCGGCCGGCTCCAGCAGCGCGGCGGCGCCGAGGTCGGCGTCGTCCGGCAGCACGTGCAGCAGCCGGGCCGGAAGGGTCAGCGTGGCGGCCATGGCGCCCGGCTGGGTGAACCCGGTCTCCTCGTAACCCGCCGAGCACAGCGTCGTCTCGCCGGCGTGGCAGCGGTCGCAGACCTGGCAGTTGCGGAAGCCCTCACCGACCACCTTGCGGCCGACGAGCGAGGCGGGCACGCCCGCGCCCACCTCCTGCACGGTCCCGGACCACTCGTGGCCCGGCGTGAGCGGGTAACGCACGTACCCTTCGGGCCGGTTGCCCTGGTACACCTCGCGGTCGCTGCCGCAGATGCCGGCGGCGTGCACCCGGACCAGGGCCTCGCCGGGGCCGGGCTCGCGCGGCTCGTGCGGGACGAGGCGGTGCTCGCCGGGTCCCTCGATGACGACGGCGCTGCTCATCGGGCCTCTCCAGGACGGTGGGGGCGGTGCGGCGCGGTCACTTCGTGGCCTTCGGCTTGCGCTGTTCCCAGCCCTCGGCCCACAGGTCGAACCGGGCCTGCTGCTGCGGGAACTCGGCCGCCGCGTCGACGTCCAGCTCCACGCCGAGGCCGGGGGCGTCGGACAGGTGGAAGCAGCCGTCCTCCGGGTTCACCTGGGGCGCGCCCTTGACGACCTTCTTGATCTCCGCGTCCGCGAAGTCGTTGAAGTGCTCCAGGATCTTGAAGTTCGGCGAGGTGAAGCCGACCTGGAGGGAGGCGGCGGTCAGCACGGGGCCGCCGACGTTGTGCGGGGCGACCAGCATGTAGTGGGTCTCGGCGGTCGCGGCGAGCTTGCGGGTCTCCCAGATGCCGCCGATGTGGCCGACGTCCGGCTGCAGGATGTCGACCGCCTGGCTCTCGAACAGCTCGCGGAACTCGATGCGGTCGTGGATGCGCTCACCGGTGGCCACCGGCATGTCGACCTTGGCGGCGACCTTCTCCAGCGCCTTGAGGTTCTCCGGCGGGACCGGCTCCTCCAGCCAGGCCGGCTTGAAGGGCGCGAGCTCCTTGGCCAGGCGGACGGCGGTGGCGGGGGAGAAGCGGCCGTGCATCTCCAGCATCAGCTCGGCGTCCGGCCCGATGGCGTCCCGCACGGCCTCGATGAGCGAGACGGCGTACAGGGTCTGCTGGTGGTCGAACTCGAAGTGGCCGGTGCCGAAGGGGTCGATCTTGAGCGCCCGGTAGCCGCGCTCCATCACCGCCTGCGCGGCCTTGTGGTACGCCTCCGGGGTGCGCTCGGTGGTGTACCAGCCGTTGGCGTACGCCTTCACCTTGTCGGTGACCTTGCCGCCGAGCAGCTGCCAGACGGGGACGCCGAGGGCCTTGCCCTTGATGTCCCAGCAGGCCATCTCGACGACGGCGATGCCGGACATCACGATCTCGCCGGCGCGGCCGTAGTCGCCGTACTTCATGCGGCGGACGAGGTCCTCGACAGCGAACGGGTCGGAGCCGAGAATGTGGTTGACCTCGGCTTCCTTCAGGTAGCCCAGGAGTGCGTCGGTGTGGCCCAGCATCCGGGTCTCGCCGACTCCGGTGATCCCCTCGTCGGTGTGCACCTGGACGTAGGTCAGGTTGCGCCACGGCGTCCCGACCACGTGTGTGCTGATTCCGGTGATGCGCACGGCAGTCGCCCCTCGTGTTATCGGTTCAGTTCGACGCGTTCGATATTTCGACACACGTTCGAAATGCTGGCGTGACAGTAAGGAGGGCATGGCGGGAGTGTCAATGGGTCGCGCGGACAACGGTTTCGGCAGTTTCGAAACCTATGGGACTTGGTCCCTACCAAACCTTCACAGCCGGGTCTAGGAACCCGGCCCGAGCGGAACCTAGTCTTCCCGCGTCATGGACTATTGCCACCCGTGCCGACGGCACCTCAACGGGGCGCTCGCCTGCCCCGGGTGCGGCACCCCCGTCGAGACGCTCCGCGCCTACGCGGCGGAACCCGCCGAGCCCGCGGGGCCTTCGGAGTACGAGGGGGAGCCGGCGGTGGCGGACGCCGCCGGCCCGTACGACGACGACGGCGAGGAGGCGGAGCCGGACGGGGGCCGGAGGGGCGGAGGCAGTCGGCGTGACCGCAAGGCCGCGGCGCACCGGCGGCGACGGCGCCGGTCGCTGCTGATCGCGGCGGGCTTCGCGCTGGCCGCCGGCGGACTGAGCCTGGCCGAACTCGGCATGGACGCGCCGGGAGCGACGCCGAAGCCGGCGGCGGCGGGCGAGGAGACGACCGACGGCGGCGCGACGGAGCTGGAGCCGACGCAGTCGCCGGGCGGCACCACGGGGGCGGTACCTCCCGCGAGGTCCGCGTCACCGGAGGCGTCTGACTCCCCGTCGGCTTCGGAGTCCCCGGAGGCCGAGGAGTCGGAGGAAGCCCGGGACGAGGAGGGGACGGACGCGTCGTCCGCGCCCGCCGACGCGCCGCAGACCCAGCCGACGAAGGCTCCACCGCCGACGCCCCCGTCCGAATCGGAGACCCCGGAGCCGGACCCGACCACGAAGAAACCCGAACCGGAACCGGAACCGGAACCCACCGAGACCTGCGACCGGTTCCTGTGGTGGTGCACCTGATCCCCTGACACGGAAGGCGCCCGGCCAAACCAGGTCCGGCCCGGTGCGGTCCGGTCTCCCGGTGCGGGAGGCGGCCGCCCGGCCGTGCGGTCCGGTGCGGGGGGCGGCCGGCCGGTGCGGTCCGGCGACGTGCGCGGTCCCCGCTCAGTCCTCCCGCAGCATCCTCCGCAGGGCGTCCCGCAGGGCCACCCGCTCCTCCTCCGACAGCCCCGCCAGCGGTTCGCGCGCGAACCGCAGGGAGTCCTGCAGGCTCCGGACCACCCGCCGCCCCTCGGGCGTCGCCGCGGCCAGCTTCACCCGGCGGTCCGCCGGGTCCGGGCGGCGTTCCACCAGGCCCCGGGACTCCAGACGGTCGACGATGCCGGTGACGTTCGACGGCTCGCACTTCAGCCGCTGCGCCAGCTTCCGCATGGGCAGCGGCTCCAGCGACAGCAGGCTCAGCAGCCTCGCCTGCGCGCCCGTCAGCGCGTGACCGGCGGCAGCCTCCTCGTACTCCTCGTGGTAGCGGGCCACGACCGCGCCGATGAGCTCGACGACCTCCAGGGTCAGGGCGTCGGGGCGGCGGGCGGTACGGGGTGCGGCCATGTCCTCCAGGGTACCCACTTGCTTGACATCCTGAAATATTCAGGAGCATGGTTGTTTCAGGTAGTGAAGTATTTCGAGGAAAGGTGCCAGGTCATGTCCGACGCCCCCACGCTCCCCACCGCCGGCCGCGAGTGGCATCTGCTGAGCCGGCCCGTCGGCTGGCCGAAGCCCGAGGACTTCGCCCTCGTCGAGGCCGAGGTCGCCGCGCCCGGTGAGGGCCAGGTGCTGGTACGCAACGAGTACCTCTCCGTCGACCCGTACATGCGCGGCCGGATGAGTGCCGCCAAGTCCTACGTCGCCCCGTTCGAGCTCGGCAAGGTCATGCAGGGCGGTGCCGTCGGCGAGGTGATCGCCTCCAACGCCGAGGGGATCGCCGTCGGCGACCACGTCCTGCACTTCTTCGGCTGGCGCGAGTACGCCGTCGTGGACGCGAAGAACGCCGTCAGGGTGGACCCGGAGGCGGCGCCCCTCTCGGCGTACCTCGGCGTGCTGGGGATGACCGGGCTCACCGCCTACGCGGGCCTGCTGCGCACCGCCGCCTTCAAGGAGGGCGACTCCGTCTTCGTGTCCGGCGCCGCGGGCGCCGTCGGCAGCCAGGTCGGGCAGATCGCGAAGCTCAAGGGGGCCTCGCGGGTGATCGGCTCCGCCGGGTCCGACGAGAAGGTCGAGCTGCTGGTCGAGGAGTACGGCTTCGACGCCGCCTTCAACTACAAGGACGGCCCCGTGAGCGAGCAGCTGCGCGCCGCCGCCCCGGACGGGATCGACGTCTACTTCGACAACGTGGGCGGCGACCACCTGGAGGCGGCCATCGGCTCGCTCAACCGGGACGGCCGGATCGCCGTCTGCGGCATGATCTCGGTCTACAACAACACCGAGCCCGCGCCCGGCCCGCGCAACCTGGCCCGCCTGATCCAGACCCGCGGGCGGATCGAGGGCTTCCTGGTCGGCGACCACTACGACCTCCAGCCGCAGTTCGTCCAGGAGGTCGGGCCCTGGGTGCGGTCCGGCGAGCTCAAGTACCGGGAGACCGTCGTCGAGGGCATCGAGAACAACCTCGAGGCGTTCCTCGGGGTCCTGCGCGGCGACAACACCGGGAAGATGATCGTCAAGCTCTGAGGCGCTCCGAGCCCCCGACGGCTTCACTGGATTTCCGGCATGCGGTAGCTTCTTTCCGAAACCGCTGTGATCGTGGGCGCGAGTCACGGCGGACCGAGGAGGAACGCACCGCATGCCCATCCAGCAGACCGACGTCCTGTACACCGCCGTCGCCACCGCCGAGAACGGCCGCGACGGGCGGGTGGCCACCGATGACGGCACGCTCGACCTGGTCGTCAACCCGCCCAAGGAGATGGGCGGCAGCGGCACCGGCACCAACCCGGAACAGCTGTTCGCCGCCGGCTACAGCGCCTGCTTCCAGGGCGCCCTCGGCGTGGTCGCCCGCCAGGAGGGCGCCGACATCTCCGGCTCGACGGTCACCGCGAAGGTCGGCCTCGGCAGGAACGAGGACGGCTTCGGCATCATCGTCGAGATCGCGGCGGACATCCCGAACGTGGACGCCGGCACCGCGCGCTCGCTCGTCGAGAAGGCCCACCAGGTGTGCCCGTACTCGAAGGCGACCCGCGGCGACATCACCGTGACGCTGGCCTGACACGGTCGTTGCGTACGGTGAGGGCCGCACCCTTGGACGTGGGGTGCGGCCCTCGTCCGCGAGCGGGGCCGGTGCGCGTGAGCCGGAACCGGATGCCGGTCATGCCCTCCCCCTCGGCCGATCCGGGGGTGAGGCCACCCGGCCGCCCTCGCTACAGTCTTCCCCATGCGCGATCTCGGGGTGGGTTTCCGGTATCTCCTGAAGGGCCAGCGGTGGGTGGTCCGGCACGGCAAGCAGTTCGGGTTCGGGCTGCTGCCGGGGCTGATCACCCTCGTGCTGTACGCGGCGACGCTCGTCGCGCTGGCGGTGTGGGGGGAGGACTTCGTCGCCTGGGCGACGCCGTTCGCCGACGACTGGTCGAGCCCCTGGTCCGGACTGTTCCGCGGGTTCCTCACCGCCGTCCTGTTCGCGCTCGGCCTGCTGCTGTCCGTGCTCACCTTCACCGCGGTGACCCTGCTCATCGGGCAGCCCTTCTACGAGAGCCTCTCCGAGAAGGTCGACCGGGACGTGTCCCCCGACGGCACCGCGCCCGAGTCGGACCTGCCGCTGTGGCGGGAGCTGTGGATCTCCGGCCGGGACAGCCTCCGGATCGTCGTGCGGGCCCTCGTCTGGGCCGTGCTGCTCTTCGCGCTCGGTTTCGTCCCGGTCCTCGGACAGACCGTCGTACCGGTGATCGGCTTCTTCGTCACCGGGTTCTTCCTCACCGAGGAGCTCACCGCCGTCGCGCTCCAGCGCCGCGGGGTCGAACTGCGCGAGCGGCTCGGCCTGCTGCGGTCCCGCAGGATGCTCGTCTGGGGCTTCGGCACGCCGCTGGGGCTGGCCTTCCTCGTGCCGTTCGTCGCGGTGTTCCTGATGCCGGGCGCGGTGGCCGGCGCCACCCTCATGGCGCGCGACCTGCTCGGTGAGGAGACCGCCGGGGACGGTGCCGGGGAGTCCGAGGAGGAGGGCGTCACGTCGTGACCGAGGTGCTCGCCGTCGCCGTCATCACCGTCCTGGCCGTGATCGCCCCGGGCGCCGACTTCGCCATGGTGGTCCGCAACAGCTACCTCCACGGCCGCCGCACCGGACTGCTCGGCGCGGTCGGTGTCGCCGCCGGCGTCCTCGTGCACGTCACCTACACGATGCTCGGCGTCGGACTGCTGATCGCCTCCTCCGCCTTCCTGTTCACGGTCATCAAGCTGGTCGGCGCCGCCTACCTCGTCTACATCGGCGTCCGCACCTTCCGCACCCGCACCGAGGTCACCGTCGACCTGGACCACAGGACGGGCCTCACCCCGTTCGCGGCCCTGCGCACCGGCTTCCTGACCAACGTCCTCAACCCGAAGACGACCCTCTTCGTGGTCTCCACCTTCGCCCAGGTCGTCGGCCCCGGCACACCGGTGGTCCAGCAGGTGGGGTACGGGCTGTTCATGTCGCTGGCCCACCTGCTGTGGTTCGGCGTCGTCGCGGTGTTCTTCTCGCAGAGCCGCATGCGCACCCTGATGCTGCGCGGCCAGAAGGTCCTCAACAAGGTCATCGGATCCGTCCTGGCCGGCCTCGGCGTCAGCCTCGCGTTCGCTCCGTCGCACTGAGCGCCCCGCACGTCCGCGACGCCGCCTCGCGCAGCGCGCCGGGACGCCCTCGCCGAGCACCCGCAGCAGGGTGGCGTCGGGGCGGACGGACGCGGCGGCGAGGGCCCGGCACCAGGGCCACGCCGAGCCCGGCGGCCACGTACCCCCGCCCGGCGGTCCACTCGGCGACGACGTGCGCCACGCGGGGCCGGAAACCCCGCCGCAGGGCCGCGCCCAGCAGGGTCCCCTCGGGGCGGGGGCTGCCGGCGAACCGGGCGAGCGGCACCGGGCCGTCGTGGCCGGCCAGGGGGTGGCCGTCGGGCACGGCGACGTACAGCGGTTCGTCGAGGAGGTGGTGGAGCGCGTACGCCTCCAGCGGTGCGCGGCCCGTGGCCGACACCACCGCGAGGTCCGGGTGACCGGCGGCCGGCCGGTCCGGCAGGGCGGGGGTGAGACCCTCCTCGCGCACGACGCGGACGCCGGGACGGCGGGCGCGGAAGGCGGACAGGGCGTGCGGCACCGGGGCCGCGTCCGCGGTACGGGCACGCCGGCCGACCACTTGTGAAAGGTTCGTACGGGATCCCGGCCGAGTGCTCGATCACGGACCGCCGGACCGACGCGGCGATTAACGTCTGATCCGGGCGGTACCCGTATGAGCAGCCCCGGCCCGGGACCCTGACCCCGGGCCGGGGCTCAGGGCCGCGGCCGCCCGCCGTGCGGGCGGTCCGTCCGGTCTACCGCACGGAGAAGCCGTACACCGTCTCCGAGCGGAACACCTCGCCCGGCCGCAGCACGGTGCCCGGGAACTCCGGACGGTTCGGGGAGTCGGGGAAGTGCTGGGTCTCCAGCGCGACGCCGTCGCCGGGCGCGAAGGGCTCGCCGATGTGGTCCGCGGTGTACAGCTGCATCCCGGGCTCGGTGGTCGCCACCGTCAGCACCCGGCCCGACGCCGGGTCGTACAGCTCGGCGACCTCCACGGGCGCCGGCGTCACGCCCTTGTCGAGCACCAGGTTGTGGTCGTACCCGGTGCCGACCCTGCGCGCCGTGCGGAAGTCGAAGCGGGTGCCGGTCGCGTCGGCGAGCTCGCCCGTCGGGATCAGGTCCGCGTCGACCGGAGTGAACCGGGAGGCCGCGAGCCGCAGTTCGTGCCCGGCCGCGCTGCCGGAGCCCGCCAGGTTCCAGTACGAGTGGTTCGTCAGGTTCACCGGGGTCGGCGCGTCCGTCACCGCCTCGTAGGCGATGCCCAGCGCCCCCCGCTCGTCCAGCGCGTACGTCACCGAGACCTCCAGACGGCCCGGGAAGCCCTCCTCGCCGTGCGGGCTGACCCGGGTGAGGCGCAGGCCGTGCTCGACCGGCGTCACGTCCCACACCCGCTTGTCGAAGCCCCGCTCCCCGCCGTGCAGCGAGTTCGGCCCGTTGTTCGGGGCGAGCGCGTACGTGACCCCGTCCAGCGGGAAGCGGGCGCCCGCGATCCGGTTGGCGTACCGGCCGATCAGGGCGCCCAGGAAGGGCTCCGGGTGCTTGACGTAGCCGTCCAGGTCGGGGAACCCCAGCACCACGTTCCCGAGCGTGCCGGCCCGGTCCGGCACCTCCACGCTCTGCACGATCCCGCCGTAGGACAGGATCCGCACCCGCACGCCCGCCCGCCGCAGCGTCCAGCGGTGCACCGGGGTGCTGTCGGGGAGCGTGCCGAAGAGTTCGTTCATGTGCGAAACAATAGGTCACGGCCTTCCCGACGGGTCACGGCCGCTCCGCCGTGACCGTCCGGTAGGCGATCTCCGCCAGCCTGGCCTGCCCGTCGACACTGGGGTGGAACCAGTCCCAGCGGCTCAACTGCTCGGTGCCGAAGCGGTAGTCGTGCACCGCGCCGCCGTCGTAGCGGCACCGGCGGTCCGCGGCGCAGACCTCCTCCAGCACCTCGTTGTAGTCCTCCACCCGCTTCTGCACCGTCTCGCGCCGCAGCGTCGCCGCCTCGTCCAGCGCGTCCGCGTCGCCCAGCATCGACGGGCAGATGCCCAGCTTCCAGACCTGCTTGCCCAGCGCGTTGGTCCGTCCCTGCGACCACAGCCGCTTCAGGTTCGGCACGCTCGCCACGTACACCTGGGTCTCGGGCAGCGCCTCGCGCAGGGTGTTCATCGCCTCCTGGAAGTCGGCGCGGAAGTCGGCCACCGGCGTCATCGCCGACACCGTGTCCCGGCAGGCGTCGTTCGCCCCGGCCAGCACCGTCACCAGCTGCGGGGCGCGCCGCACCGCCCGCGCCATCTGGCCCGGCAGATCCGCCATCCGGGCCCCGGTCACCGCGTGGTTCCAGCTCCGCTCGGCCGCCCCGGCCCTCCCCAGCAACCGCACCGCGAGACTGTCGACCTCCTCGCTGCTGCCCGTCGCCCACGACACCTCGGGGCAGTCCGCCAGCACCGAGCAGGCGTCGAAGCCGGTGGTGATGGAGTCGCCGACGGCCGCCACGGAGGAGGGACTGGTGTCCCACACGGGCGTGGGCCTCGGGGACGGCCGGCCCTCCTTCGCGCCCGCACCGGACGGGGCGGACGCGTCACCGCCGACGGCGTCGCAGCCGGCCGCACCGAGGGCGGCGGCCGTCACCACGGCGAGAACGGCCCGTGAGCGTCGCCGCCGCCTCCGCGTCGCCTGGTCCAATTCCGTCGCCTCCCCGCGCGTCGTGGTGTCACCGTCCCCCAACCCATAACAACGCACGGGAGTTCCCGCCCGGCGACGGGAACACCCCCCACCCGTACAAGCGTCCTGCCGGGTGAATGGTGGACGTTTCCCGGCACCGGGACCGACGGTACGTCACACTCCTTGCGCCGTCGCACGGTAGCCTCGCCATCAACGCGGCTCGCCGGGCCGCGGCCGTTCCACCCGTTCCAAGATGTCCCGCTCTGCCCGGAGGTTCCGGTGACGACTCGTGGAGTTCTGTACGTGCACTCCGCGCCGCGCGCGCTGTGCCCGCACGTCGAGTGGGCCGTCGCCGGGGTGCTCGGCACGCGCGTCAGCCTGGACTGGATCCGCCAGCCGGCCGCCCCGGGCACCTGGCGCTCGGAGTTCTCCTGGCAGGGTCAGGCCGGCACCGCCTCCAAACTCGCCTCCGCGCTGCGCGGCTGGCAGATGCTGCGCTTCGAGGTCACCGCGGAGCCCTGCCCCACCGCCGAGGGCGAGCGCTACAGCTGCACCCCCGACCTCGGCATCTTCCACGCCGTCACCGGCATGCACGGCGACATCCTGATCCCCGAGGACCGGCTGCGCGCCGCCCTGGTCCGCTCCCGGAGCGGCGAGACCGACCTGGAGGCGGAGATCGCCAAGCTCCTGGGCAAGCCCTGGGACGACGAACTGGAGCCGTTCCGCTACGCGGGCGAGGGCGCCCCGGTGCGCTGGCTGCACCAGGTCGTCTGACCGGGCTCCCCGCCCGGTGACGCGCGAGGACCCGCGCCCTGCGGACGCGAGAGGGCCCCCACCACCACGGTGGGGGCCCTCTCGCGTCCGCAGGGGTGCCGGTCAGACCGTCCGGAACGCCAGCACCACGTTGTGGCCGCCGAACCCGAACGAGTCGTTCAGCGCGGCGATCCTGCCCTCGACGGGCAGCTTGCGCGCCTCGCCGCGGACCACGTCCGCGTTCGCCTCGGCCTCCGGGTCCAGGTTCTCGACGTTGATGGTCGGCGGGGCCACCCGGTGGTACAGCGCGAGCACCGTCGCCACCGACTCCACACCGCCGGCGCCACCGAGCAGGTGACCGGTCATCGACTTGGTGGCGGAGACCGCGATGTGGTCGGCGTCGTCGCCGAAGACCTTGCGCAGCGCCTTCAGTTCGGCGATGTCACCGGCCGGCGTCGAGGTGGCGTGCGCGTTGACGTGCACGATCTCGGCCGGGTCCAGGTCGGTGCGGTCCAGCAGGTGCTGCAGGGCGTGCGAGATGCCGCGGCCCTCCGGCTCCGGCTGCACGATGTCGTGGGAGTCGGCCGAGACGCCCTGGCCGACCGCCTCCGCGTAGACGCGGGCACCGCGCGCCGCGGCGTGCTCGGCGGACTCCAGGACGATCACGCCCGCGCCCTCGCCCATGACGAAGCCGTCACGGGCCACGTCGTAGGGGCGCGAGGCGCCCTCGGGGTCGTCGTTGTTCTTGGACATCGCCATCATGTTGCCGAACGCGGCGATCGGCAGCGGGTGGATCGCCGCCTCCGTGCCGCCCGCGACGACGACGTCGGCACGGCCGGTGCGGATCATCTCGATGGCGTAGCCGATGGCCTCCGCGCCCGAGGCGCAGGCCGAGACCGGGGTGTGCACGCCCGCGCGGGCGCCCACGGCCAGGCCCACGTTCGCCGAGGGGCCGTTCGGCATCAGCATGGGGACGGTGTGCGGGGAGACGCGGCGGACGCCCTTCTCCTTCAGCACGTCGTACTGGTCCAGCAGGGTCGTCACGCCGCCGATGCCGGAGGCGATGACCGCGCCGAGCCGGTCCGGGTCGATGCTCGGGTCCTCACCGGCCTTGCCCTCGAAGCCGGCGTCGGCCCACGCCTCCTTGGCCGCGACCAGCGCGAACTGCGCCGAGCGGTCCAGTCGGCGGGCCTGCGGCCGGGGGATGACCTCGGTGGGCTCCACGGCCACGGGGGCCGCGATGCGGACCGCCTGCTCGGCGGCCCACTCCTGCGTAAGGGGCTTGACGCCGGAACGTCCGGCGACCAGGCCCTCCCAGGTAGAGGCTGCGTCGCCACCCAGCGGTGTGGTTGCGCCGATACCGGTGACGACCACGGTGCGATTGGTCGAGCTCACGGGAATTCTTTCTCCAACGGATACGAGGATTCGTACGGCGCCACCGCCGGGTGGCGGGGCCGGGCGCTCCCGGCCCGAGCAGGGCTCAGGCCTGGTGCTTGAGGATGTAGTCGGTCGCGTCGCCGACGGTCTTGAGGTTCTTGACGTCGTCGTCCGGGATCTTGACGTCGAAGCGCTCTTCGGCGGCGACGACGACCTCGACCATGGACAGCGAGTCGACGTCCAGGTCGTCGGTGAAGGACTTGTCCAGCTGGACGTCCTCAACCGGGATGCCGGCGATCTCGTTCACGATCTCCGCGAGACCGGCGACGATCTCTTCCTGAGTGGCGGCCATGGTGGCGCTCCTTCGTTGTGATTCCAGAGGGTGTGGCGCCCGCCGCGTCAGCGGCAGGTGTTGCGGTTTCCGTGCCGGACCCCATGATCCGGCACGGAGTGCCTAGGGGAGGGTAACGACCGTGGCGGCGTAGACGAGACCCGCCCCGAAGCCGATGACGAGCGCGGTGTCGCCGCTCTTCGCCTCGCCGGTCGCCAGGAGCCGCTCCATCGCGAGCGGGATCGAGGCGGCCGAGGTGTTGCCGGTGGTGCGGATGTCACGGGCGACCGTGACGTGCTCCGGCAGTTTGAGGGTCTTCACCATCGAGTCGATGATCCGCACGTTGGCCTGGTGCGGGATGAAGACGTCCAGGTCGTCCGGGGTGATCCCGGCCGCGTCCAGCGCCTGCTGGGCGACCTTCGCCATCTCGAACACGGCCCAGCGGAACACCGCCTGGCCCTCCTGCGTGATCGCGGGGAACTTCTCGACCGTCCCGTCGCGGTAGTCCGTCCACGGCACGGTCTGCTTGATGGTCTCGGACTTGTCGCCCTCCGAGCCCCACACGGTCGGGCCGATCGCGGGCTCCTGGGACGGACCGACGACCACCGCGCCGGCGCCGTCGCCGAACAGGAAGGCGGTCGCCCGGTCCTCCAGGTCGGTCAGGTCGCTCAGCCGCTCCACGCCGATGACCAGGACGTACTCCGCGGAACCCTCGACGACCATGCCCTTGGCGAGGGTGAGGCCGTAGCCGAAGCCCGCGCAGCCGGCCGAGATGTCGAAGGCGGCGGCCCTGTCCGTGCCCAGCTTGTCGGCGATCTCGGTGGCGACGGCCGGGGTCTGGCTGAAGTGCGAGACGGTCGAGACCACCACGGCGCCGATCTGCGCGGCGTCGATCCCGGCGTCCGCGATCGCCTTGCCGGACGCCTCGAGCGACATCGCCGCGACGGTCTCCTCCGGCGACGCCCAGTGCCGGGTCTCGATGCCGGAACGCGAGCGGATCCACTCGTCGGACGAGTCGATCGTCTCGAGGATCACCTCGTTCGGCACGACCCGGGTGGGCCGGTAACCGCCCACGCCGAGGATGCGCGCGTACGGGGCGCCCTTGCTGGGCTTGATCTTCGCCATGCGGGTGGGCTCCTTAAGGCGCTCAGGCGGCGTGCTCGGCGACGAGCTCGCGGGCCGCGTCGAGGTCGGCGGGGGTCTTCAGGGCCAGCGTCTTGACGCCGGGCAGCGCGCGCTTGGCCAGGCCGGTCAGGGTGCCGCCGGGGCAGACCTCCAGCAGGGCGGTCACGCCGAGCTCCTTGAAGGTCTCCATGCACAGGTCCCAGCGGACCGGGTTCGCGACCTGGCCGACCAGGCGCTGGAGGACCTCGGCACCGGTCGCGACGGCCGCGCCGTCCTTGTTCGACACGTAGGTGACCTTCGGGTCGCCCGGCGCCAGGTCCGCGGCGGCCTTCGCCAGCGTGTCGACCGCGGGGGCCATGTGGTGGGTGTGGAAGGCGCCGGCCACCTTGAGCGCGACGACCTTGCGCACGCCCTCGGGCTTGTCCGCCTCCAGCGCGGCGAGCTGCTCCTTGGTGCCGGCCGCCACGATCTGGCCCGCGCCGTTGATGTTCGCCGGGGTCAGGCCCAGCTTCTCCAGGTGCGCCAGGGTCGTCTCGGGGTCGCCGCCGAGCAGCGCCGCCATGCCGGTCTCGGTGATCGCGGCGGCGTCGGCCATGGCCAGGCCCCGCTTGCGGACCAGCGTCAGCGCGGCGGTGTCGTCGAGGACGCCCGCGAAGGCGGCGGCGGTGATCTCGCCGACGCTGTGACCGGCGACCGCGCCGGGCGCGATGTCCGTCACCGCCGCGTCAGCGGCGGACGAGCCGGTACCGAGTGCCGAGGCGGACAGCAGCCCGGCCGCGACCAGCAGCGGCTGCGCGACGGCCGTGTCGCGGATCGCGTCCGCGTCGGCCCGCGTGCCGTAGTGGGCGAGGTCGAGTCCGATGGCGTCGGACCAGGCGGCGACACGGTCCGCGGCACCGGGGAGTTCGAGCCATTCAGTCAGGAAGCCGGGCGTCTGGGCGCCCTGGCCGGGAGCGACGAGTACGAGCACTCTCACACTCTCTCTTGGGGACGGCCGCGACCGCCCGTGATGACAGGGACGAAGAACACGAGGGCCTTTTGTGGGGCCCCGACAAAACACTAGGGCTGAAGATCACCATCGACCAGACGTCCCAGGATCAGCGCGATCCGCAGCGTGAACGCCGAGCGTACATCGGAGGGTGACCACCCGGTGACGTCAGTCACACGTCGGAGCCGGTAACGAACGGTGTTGGGATGAACGAACAGCATCCGCGCCGCGCCCTCGAGACTGCTCGCCTGCTCGAGATAGACACTGAGCGTTTCCAGCAGTGCGGCCCCGGCCTCCTCCAGCGGTCTGTAGATCTCCTCCACCAACTGCTCGCGGGCCGAGGGGTCCCCGGCGATCGCCCGCTCCGGAAGCAGATCGTCCGCCAGGACCGGGCGCGGTGCGTCCTGCCAGGCGGAACACGCCTTGAGCCCCGCCGCGGCGGCCTGCGCGGACCGGGTCGCGGCCAGCAGGTCCGGCACCACCGGACCGGCCACGACCGGTCCCGGCGCGTACGGACCGATCAGCGACCTGGCGACGGCCAGCGGATTGTCGCTGCCGCCCGCGATCACCACGAGCCGGTCCCCGAGCACCCCGGTCAGCACCTGGAGCTTGGCGTGCCGGGCGGCACGCCGGATCGCCTCCACGGTCAGCTCGGAGTCGCCGTCGGGCGCGGTGCCCAGCACCACGCACACGTGCTCGGGCGAGTTCCAGCCGAGGGCGGCGGCCCGGGACACGGCCCCCTCGTCGGCCTCACCGCTCAGCACGGCGTTCACCACCAGCGACTCCAGGCGCGCGTCCCAGGCACCCCGTGCCTCGGCCGCCTGCGCGTACACCTGGGCGGTGGCGAAGGCGATCTCCCGGGCGTAGACGAGGAGGGCCTCGCGCAGGATCGACTCGTCGCCCGGCGCCGCCACCTCGTCGATGGCCGTCTCCATGACCTCGATGGTGGTGCGCACCATCTCCACGGTCTGCCGCAGCGTGATGGCCCGGGTCAGCTCGCGCGGCGCGGTGCCGAAGACGTCGGTGGAGATGGCCTGCGGGGCGTCGGGGTGCCGGAACCACTCGGTGAAGGCGGCGATGCCCGCCTGGGCGACCAGACCGATCCAGGAACGGTTCTCCGGTGGCATGGCCCGGTACCAGGGCAACGTCTCGTCCATCCGCGCGATGGCCTGTGCGGCGAGGCTGCCGGAGGACTTCTCCAACCGCTTCAGCGTCGCGGCATGCGGGTGGGCGGGGCGGCGCGCGGCGGCGTGGGTGCTGCTGGTTTCGGGTTCGGGCACGGGGACAAGACTGCCTCATACGGACGGGAGGGTGGTCCGCCGGGTCCGTGGTGCGGTCTACGGTGGGCGCCGTGATGGACGTACGGCGCGCGCACGAGCGCTACCAGGGCGGTGATCCGGCGGCCGGGATCGAGACGCGGCACGCCTTCTCCTTCGGCCCCCACTACGACCCCGACAACCTCCGCTTCGGCGCGGTCGTCGCCTGCAACGAGGAGCACCTGGCCCCCGGCGCCGGCTTCGACGAGCACCCGCACAGCCACACCGAGATCGTCACGTGGGTGGTGGCGGGCGAGCTGACCCACCGGGACTCCACGGGCCGGGAGACGGTGGTCCGCCCCGGCGACGTGCAGCGCCTGAGCGCCGCCTCCGGAGTCCGGCACGTGGAGCGCAACGACGGCGACGAGCCCCTGACCTTCCTCCAGATGTGGCTGACCCCGCTGATCCCCGGCGGCGACCCCCGCTACGAGGTCGTCCGCGGCGTGGCCGACTCCACCCCGTACGCCCTCCCGGAGGCGGGCGCGACGCTCCACGTCCGCCGCCTGACGGCGGGCGAGCGGACCGCCGTCCCCGACGCCGCGTACGTGTACGTCCACGTGGTGCGCGGCGAGGTGACCCTGGACGGCGAGACCCTGGCCGCCGGCGACGCGGCCCGGATCACCGGCGCGAAGGGCGGGGAGGCGGCCGCCGTGAGCCCGACGGCGGAACTGCTGCTGTGGGAGATGCGGGACGCGACGCGGACCTGACGGCGTAGGCCTTCCCGCCCGGCCCGACCGTGACGTCCCTCGTCCCGGACTCCATCGGGCCGACCCGGTCCTCCGGGCCGTCGTCGAAGCGGACGACCGGGTAGCGGTGGAGGGCGCATTCCTCGTCGCCGGTGCTGGTGGCCGTGAGGAGGAGGTGCCGGGCCTCGTCGCGCGGGTGGACCTCCGCGGCGATCGGGACGTCCGCGTCGGCGCAGGAGGCGGTGGCGGCGTCACCGCCACCGGTGCCGCCCGACCCGTCGGCCTTGTCCGAGCCGTCGCCCGGGTCCCGCGGGCCGCCGCCCGCGCCCCCGCCGGGCCGGGTGGAGACGGTCGTGCTCGGGGCGGCGGACGGGACGGTGTCCGCGCCGTCGTCCGTGCCGCCCGGCCCGCAGGCCGTGACGGAGAGGAGGGCGGTGAGCACCGCGGCTCCCGGGGCGCGGGTCTTCCGGTTCCTGTGGGCAGTGCGCACGGCGATCCCCCGGGTGCGGTCGTCCGGTCCGGATGCCCGACCAGTTGAGCCGAGGGTGCGGCAGGAAGACCGTCGACGCTCCCGTCCGCGCGTGACGGTGACGGTGTCGCGCGTGACGGTGACGGCATGCGGACGGGGCCGCCGCATTTCCGTTTCCTGCTCCGGCCCGGTGGGGTCCGAGTGCCTCAGCCGCGCAGCTCCGCCAGCACCGCGTCGGTGAACGGCGGCCACGCCTCGACCGCCCAGGGGCCGAAGGCGCGGTCGGCGAGGGCCGCGCAGGCGACGCCCGCGTCCGGGTCGACCCACAGGAACGTGCCCGACTGGCCGAAGTGGCCGAAGGTGCGCGGCGAGGACGAACCGCCCGTCCAGTGCGGCGACTTGCCGCCCCGGATCTCGAAGCCGAGGCCCCAGTCGTTGGGGTTCTGGTGGCCGTAGCCCGGCAGGACGCCCTTGGTGCCCGGGTACTGGACGGTCATCGCCCCGGCGACCGTGCGGGGGTCCAGCAGGCGCGGGGCCTGGACCTCGGCGGCGAAGCGCAGCAGGTCGTCCACCGTGGACACGCCGTCCTTGGCGGGGGAGCCCTCCAGCGACGTCGACGTCATGCCCAGCGGCTCCAGCACCGCCTGCCGCAGGTACTCCGCGAACGGGATCTCCGTCGCCTTCGTGACGTGGTCCCCCAGCTGCTCGAACCCGGCGTTCGAGTACAGCCGCCGCTCCCCGGGCGCCGAGGTCACCCGGTGCTCGTCGAAGGCCAGCCCCGAGGTGTGCGCGAGCAGGTGCCGGACGGTGGAGCCCTCGGGGCCCGCCGGCTCGTCCAGCTCGATCGCGCCCTCCTCGTACGCCACCAGCACCGCGTAGGCGGCGAGCGGCTTGGTGACCGAGGCCAGCGGGAAGCGGTGGCCGGTCGGCCCGTGGGCGCCGAGGACGGTGCCGTCCGCCCGTACGACACCCGCCGCGGCGGTGGGGACCGGCCAGTTCTCGATCAGCGCGAGGCTCTTCAGCGACATGCCGTCGAGCCTAAGCGCTCGGAGCGCCGGCTCCGGCAAGGGGTCCGGCCGGGGCCTGAAGCCCATCGAGACGTACAGCGGCCCGGCCTGCGCGGGCGCGGTGAGGCGGCCCCGCCGGGCACCGCGCCCGCGGAACCGCTCCGGCAGCGCCTCCCCGCAGGCGCGCGCGCATCCGCGGCGGCGCGCGTCCGGGTCGGTGGCGACGCTGAAGACGTAGCCGTCCCCGCCGTGCGGGGGCGAGCGCGCCGCCGGTGCGGTGGTCGACCGTGCCGGCCACCGGGGACGCCGGCGCGCCCGGCCGCTCCGGGTGGTCCACGACGAACGCGGCGAGGGCGCCGTCCGGCTCGGCCGGTTCCGTGCGCGGCACGGGCGGGGAGACGGTGTGCCACGCCGTGGAGGAGCCGGCCCGACCCGTGGAGCCGATCGTCACCCGACGCGGACGCGGCACCTCCTCCGCGTCCTCGGGCAGCGCACGGCGTACGAGGGTCGTGCCCGGCGCGCTATTCGGCCAGGGGCACGCCATTCCGCCGTTTTCCCGCCGCGCGTGCTTGCTTGGAGTGCACTCCAGGGTCCTAGCGTGGGGCCATGACGGTGACGGAGACGGAGACCACGGACACCAGCGCCGACATCTGTGCCGGGCCGCCGCAGGGGAACCGGCGGCCGGACGGCGCGGACAGGTACACGATCAGCGAGGTCGCCGCCCTCACCGGGCTGACGGCCCACACCCTGCGCTGGTACGAGCGCATCGGGCTGATGCCGCACATCGACCGGTCCCACACCGGTCAGCGCCGCTACAGCAACCGCGACCTCGACTGGCTCGCCCTCGTCGGCAAGCTCCGCCTGACCGGGATGCCGGTCGCGGACATGGTGCGGTACGCGGAGCTGGTCCGCGCCGGCGACCACACGTACACCGAGCGCTTCGAACTGCTCAAGGAGACCCGCGAGGACGTACTGGCCCGGATCGCCGAGCTCCAGGGCACCCTCGCCGTACTCGACCGGAAGATCAGCTTCTACGCGGACGCCGGGCGCGCCCTGGCGTCGGAGAGGACACGATGACGAACGACAGGATCGCGACGGCGGCCCTGGGCGGGGGCGGCCCCGAGGTGGGCGTGCAGGGCCTGGGCTGCATGGGGATGAGCTTCGCCTACGGCCCCGCCGACGCGGACGCCTCCCGGGCGACCCTGGAACGGGCGCTGGAACTCGGCGTCACGCTCTACGACACGGCGGACGCGTACGGGGCGGGGGAGAACGAGCGGTTCCTGTCCCCCTTCCTCACGGCGCACCGGGACGAGGTGGTCATCGCCACCAAGTTCGCCCTGACGATCCCGCCGGACGACCCGACCCGGCGGATCATCCGCAACGACGCGCCGTACGTCCGCGAGGCGGTCGAGGCGAGCCTGAAGCGCCTGGGCGTCGACGTGATCGACCTCTACTACATGCACCGGCGCGACGTGAACGTGCCGATCGAGGAGACCGTCGGCACCATGGCCGAGCTGGTCCGCGAGGGCAAGGTCAAGCAGCTGGGCCTGAGCGAGGTCACGGCCGACGAGCTGCGCGCCGCGCACGCCGTGCACCCGATCGCCGCCGTGCAGTCGGAGTGGTCGCTGTTCAGCCGGGACATCGAGGCGAAGGTGGTGCCCGCCGCCCGCGAGCTGGGCGTGACGCTCGTGCCGTACTCGCCGCTCGGGCGGGGCTTCCTGACCGGCTCCTTCGCCGATGCCGACCAGGACCTCACGGCCGACGACTTCCGCCGTCGGATGCCCCGCTTCACCGGTGAGAACGCGGCGGCCAACGCGGCCCTGCTGGACCCGGTCCGCACGGTCGCCGAGGCCCACGGCGCCTCCCTCGGCCAGGTCGCCCTGGCCTGGGTCCACCAGCAGGCCGCCGTCCACGGCCTCCCGGTCGTCCCGATCCCCGGCACCCGCAAGCCGGCCCGGGTGGAGGAGAACACGGCGGCGACCCGCATCACCCTGACCGAGGAGGAGCTGGCCCTGCTGGAGCCCATCGCGGGCAAGGTGGCCGGCACCCGCTACGCGGACATGGCGTTCACGTCCGCCGGACGGGAGTGACGCCGCCTCACAGTTCCGCGAGCAGTTCCGCCTTCTTGGAGGAGAACTCCTCGTCCGTCACCAGTCCCGCCTGGTGGAGTTCCCCCAGGTGACGGATGCGTTCGGCGATGTCCGCGGGGTCGCGGCGCGGGGCCGCGGCCACCGCGGGCACCGGCTCGCAGGTGCGCACCGCCGCCAGCACGGCGGCGGCGAACGGCAGCGACTCGTGCACCGGTCCGTAGCCGAGGCCGAACACCACGGCCGCCGGATCCTGGTCGGCCTGCGCGGGAGAGGCCCCCGCGTCCCGGTGCAGCAGCCGCAGGTGCCCCTCGAACACCTCAGGCGACCGCCACTCCACGCCGCTCAACTCGCCGACGGGGAAGCGCTGGTCGCCGGCCTTCCACTTGGCCGACGAGGCTCCCGTCCAGAACCAGCGGAAGGACACCGACGTCCCGTCGAAGGACGCCTTCCCGTCGTACGCCTTGAACTGGCGCGGTGTCTCGGGCGGCGCCACCAGATGACGTTCGGACGGCCCGGACTCGGTGAGCAGGGCGCGCAGTTCGTCGGCGTAGTACTCGGCGAGCGTCTCGCGTTCGGCGGGCAGCACCAGCCGGTACGGGTCGCTGCTCTCCTTCAACTGCCCGGCGGCCGCCTCCATGAGCGGATCGGCCCCGGGCCGCGGCTCGATGCGCAGGACCACGGTGCCGCGCCTGCCGGGGGTCAGGGTCACCCCCTCGATCGCCTCGAGGGGTATGCGTCGTTCCCCGAGCGCCTGGAACAGCTTGGGTGTTCGAATCCCCCGTTCGTAACGGATGAGCACGGAGTCGGACTCGAACTCCCAGGCGGCATGAAATCCGGCCAGTACGTCACCCATGCGGCTCATCGTATGCGGCACGAGCTTCTTCGTCCTCTCCCCGCGCATACCGCAGTTTCTCCGCCCTCTACGCGCGTCCGGTGGCCGCCGTGCCGGACAAACCCGCCCGGCAGGCGTCGTCCTCGCGGGCACAGGACACCGCGCGGTACGCGCCGACACCGATCTCGGCGAAGTTCCGCAGGCTGTCCGTGCCCGGTACGAAATACCCGCTGTGCCCCTCGGCCTCCCGCGCCGACAGCACCCGCGCCCCGAAGCCCGCGGCCACCGGGTCGGCCCCGTGCCCCAGGCCGCCGAACTCCAGGTACGGCACGTCCTCGATCCAGTCGTCGGCGTCCCGCATCGCCCACACCCGGGCGGAGGTGTCCAGTTGGGACGCCTTCTCGACCCGCATCCCGGGGCTGCCGGCCACCGCTATGTCGGTCACCCGGTCCGGCAGCGCGGGCGCGGCGAGCCCGCACACCACGGAGCCGTAGCTGTGGCAGAACAGCGAGACCGGCGCGTTCCCGGGCAGCCCGCGCAGCATCGCGTTCAGCCGCACCGCCCCGTCCTCGGCGCGCATCGCCGTGGCCGCGTCCATGCCGAGTCCGCTGGGGGCGGTGTAGTCGGCCCAGGCGATCACGGCGGTGCGGGTCGTGGGGTCGGCCTCGCGTTCGGCCGCGTACAGGGACCTGGCCATGCCGACGGGCGCCGCGTACCGGCGGTGCGTGCGCTGGAAGGTGAGCAGGTCCGTGTCGGCACCGGGCACGACGACCGAGACCCGTTCGGCCGTGCGCAGGTCGCCGAGGACCTCGGCGACCCGGCCCGGGCCCGACGGGTCGAAGGCGAGGATGTGCCGGCCCGGGCGCAACAGCGCCTCGAAGCGGTCCGTCCGGCGGGCCGCCTGCCGCTGTCCCGCGGGCGTGAGGCGGCTGTCGTGCACGCGTTCGCGCTCGATCCCGAGGGCCTTCCCCAGCGCGATGCGGTTGGCGCGGTAGCGCAGGGAGACCGGCGCGCCGTTCATGTTGCCGACCGCGAGCGGGTAGCGGCGGGCCAGGGCCGTCCGCTGCCCCTCGCTGAGGGAGGCGAAGAAACGGGCCAGCCGCTCGGGCGCCGACCGCGGGTCCGGCAGCCGGTGACCGGCTATGCGGCCCTTCTCCCAGGCGCTGAGCGAAGCCTGGAGGGGGGTGGCCTCCCGCTGGTTGCGCAGCGCCGTCCAGCCGGTGGTCGCCAGCATCACGAAGACGACGACGAGCGCGAGCAGCGCGCGCCGGACGGCCGGTTGCGGGGAGGTGTCGAAGGAAGTCACTGGAAGGACACACTAGGAGAACGGGAGGGTCTCGCGTGACCCAAGTGATCGGGATCACGTTTCGATGGGCCGATTCGGGGATCAACCCGTACGCCAGTTCCCCGCGAGCGCCGGTCCCAGCTGGTCCAGGTGAGTCGCCATCAGGTCGCGCATGGCGTCGACGCCGAGGTCGTCCCCGGCCGACCACAGCCGTTCCGTCACCCGGATCACCCCGCCGAAGGCGGCCACCAGGATCCGCGGCCGGGGGTCGGCGTCCACGTCGAGCCCCTCGCGCTCGGCGATGATGCGCGCCAGTTCCTCCTCCAGCTCCGTCGCGCGCCGCAGGTGGGCGGCGAGCAGCGCCGGGGTCGACTCGATCATCCGGTAGACCCGCAGGTGCAGTTCGAGGGGCACGAGCCGCTCGACGGCCTCGTTGATGCCGTCCCAGCTGTCCAGGACGGCCTGGCGCAGCGTCTCCAGCGGCGCCTCGCCCGGCGGGCGCCCGAGCGCGGCCTCGACGACGTGCGACTCGGCGAGCCGCGGGACGAAGAACGCCACCTCCTCCTTGCTGGCGAAGTAACGGAAGAAGGTGCGCTGCGAGACGTCGACGGCCGCGGCGATGTCGTCGACGGTCGTCCCCTCGTACCCGCGCGTGGCGAACAGCTCCAGGGCGGCCCGGACCAGCGCGTCCCGGGTGCGTTGCTTCTTGCGCTCCCGCAGGCCCGGTCGCGGTACCGCGTCCACGACGGTCCCGGCCGTTTCCATCGCTCCTCCTCGAACCGTTCCTCCTGCTCAGGCTATAGGTGCATGTCGTGTCAGTTACTGACTGGTGAATTGGTTTGTCAAGTGTCAGTGGCTGTCACTAGCCTCGAAAACATGACTAGTCAGACCACCATCGACAAGGCGGGGCCGGGGGACCGGGAGCCGGGGGCCCCGCCGGACGCGACGCCGGGCGCAGGGCTGCGGGGGCATCCCTGGTTCACCCTGATCACCGTCGCCGTGGGGGTCATGATGGTGGCCCTGGACGGCACCATCGTGGCCATCGCGAACCCGGCCATCGGCGACGATCTGGGCGCCTCCCTGTCGGAGCTCCAGTGGATCACCAACGCCTACTTCCTCGCCCTCGCGGTCTCCCTGATCACCGCGGGCAAGCTCGGTGACCGGTTCGGCCACCGGCAGACCTTCCTCATCGGCGTGGCGGGCTTCGCCGTCTCCTCCGCCGCCATCGGGCTGTCCGGCAGCATCGCGATGGTCGTCGTCTTCCGCGTGTTCCAGGGCCTGTTCGGCGCGCTGCTGATGCCGGCCGCGCTCGGCCTGCTGCGGGCCACCTTCCCGGCCGAGAAGCTCAACATGGCCATCGGCATCTGGGGCATGGTCATCGGTGCCTCCACCGCGGGCGGCCCGATCCTCGGCGGCGTGCTCGTCGAGCACGTCAACTGGCAGTCGGTGTTCTTCATCAACGTGCCGGTCGGCGTCCTCGCCGTCGCCCTCGGCGTGTGGATCCTGCTGGACCACCGTGCGGAGAACGCGCCGCGCTCCTTCGACGTCCCCGGCATCGCCCTGCTGTCCGCCGCGACGTTCTGCCTCGTCTGGGCCCTGATCAAGGCTCCGGAGTGGGGCTGGGGCGACCTCGAGACCTGGTCGTTCATCGTCGGCTCGGTCGTCGGCTTCGCGCTCTTCGCCCTCTGGGAGACGAAGGTGAGGGAGCCGCTGATCCCGCTCGCCCTGTTCCGCTCCGTCCCGCTGTCCGCGGGTGTCGTGCTGATGGTCCTGATGGCCATCGCCTTCATGGGCGGCCTGTTCTTCGTCACCTTCTACCTGCAGCACGTGCACGGCATGAGCCCGATCGACGCCGGCCTGCACCTGCTGCCGCTCACCGGCATGATGATCGTCGGCTCGCCGCTCGCGGGCGCGGTGATCACCAAGGCCGGTCCCCGCATCCCGCTGGCCGGCGGCATGGCCCTCACCGCGCTCGCCATGTACGGCATGTCGACGCTGGAGAAGGACACCGGCAGCGGTGTGATGTCGCTCTGGTTCGCCCTGCTGGGCCTCGGCCTCGCGCCCGTCATGGTCGGCGCCACCGAGGTCATCGTGGGCAACGCGCCGTTGGAGCTGTCCGGCGTCGCCGGCGGTCTCCAGCAGGCCGCCATGCAGATCGGCGGCAGCCTCGGTACGGCGGTGCTGGGCGCGGTGATGGCCTCGAAGGTCGACAGCGACCTCGAGGGCAACTGGGCGGACGCCGGGCTTCCGCCGCTGCCCCCGGACCAGGCCGACCGGGCCGCCGAGGCCGTCCAGGTCGGTGTGGCACCGGTGGCCGAGGGCACGCCCGGGGAGATCGCCGCGAAGATCACCGACGTCGCGCACGAGACCTTCATCTCCGGCATGAGCCTGGCGTCCCTGGTCGCCGCCGGAGTCGCCGTCGTGGCGGTGCTGGTCGCGTTCCTCACCAAGCGCGGTGAGAACGCCGAGGCCGGCGCGGGTGTCGGCCACATCTGACGCCACGCACGGTCGCACGGGACCGGGTTCGCTCATCAGGGTGAACCCACGCGGTGACCCCTCCCCCTGGGAGGGCGCCGCAGGTCACAGTGGGTCACGTCCTCCGCAGGGCCTGGAGGACAGCGGCCGGGGCGCGCTGCCGGAGGGGGGCGGCGCGCCTACTGCCGTCCGCACCGCGTGAATTCACGGCCGAAGCGGGGGTACCCGCCATGACAACGAACCCGAGAAGGTCCCAACAGAGCAAGGGACCAAGGGAGTTGATGATGGCGAGCTTCGGACACGGAACGCGCAGGCACCCCCGCTCACGTGGCCGGACGTGGTCACGGACCGGGCCGGATCGCGCGACGCTCGGGATCATCGGAGTCATCTGCGCGGTCGCCGGGTTCTTCGTACTGGGGATCGTCCTCGGCCCCGCGGCGATCGTCTGCGGCTGGCTCGCCATGGGCCGCAGCTGGGCGGGCTCCCGCCCGGTGACGGCCGTGGTCGCCCTCGTCCTGGGTGCCATCGACACGCTCCTGGCCGTCATCTGGCTGGCCGGAGCGACCCCCGGGTACGGCATGTTCTGACCCGGGGAACGAGCGAGGGCCTCCGGTGGGGCGCCGGAGGCCCTCGCTCCTGCCGGTCCGCGCGGCGCTCGGCCGGTCCGCTCCGTGACCCGGCCCGCCGTCGGCCGCCCCGGCGCCGCGATCTCTCTCCCCGCAGGGCCCGGCCTCCTCCGGCAGCGCCTCGACGGCCGCCGTCCGCCGGCGCCCCTCCTCCTCGTCCCTCCCGAACCGCGCGACGGACCGGGCCGCGACGTGCGCGGCGACGACACCGGGCAGCGCGGTCCCGCGGAGCGTCGGCCCGATCGCGGGCGTCCGCCCCGGCCCGGTGGTCGGTGCCGTGCCGCCGTGCCCCGCGGTGGTCGTCGGCGTGAACGCCCGCCCCGCCGCGTCCCCCGACGCGCGGACGGACGCCCCCGGCTCGCCCGCCCCACCTCCGGCGCGGCCGGCCTGGTCGGGAGCCCCGGGTGCGCCGCTCCCGGCGGGCCGGTGAGCGGGTCCGGCCCTGGGGCAGGACGGGAAACGCCGGACGGCGGCCCCGTGGGGCCGCCGTCCGCCGTCGGTCCGTGAGCGGTGGGGCCCTACGGCCCGTGACGCCTCACGCGTCGCCGCCCGCCACGCCCGGGTCGGCCGCGGAGGCGTCGAGCAGCTGGTAGCGGTCGATGGCCTGCTTCAGCACGGACCGGTCGACCTTGCCCTCCCGGGCCAGCTCCGTCAGCACCGCCACCACGATCGACTGCGCGTCGATGTGGAAGAACCGCCGGGCCGCCCCGCGCGTGTCCGCGAAGCCGAAGCCGTCGGCGCCGAGCGACTGGTACGTCCCCGGCACCCAGCGCGCGATCTGGTCCGGCACCGACCGCATCCAGTCCGACACCGCCACCACCGGTCCCTGCGCCCCGGCGAGCTTCCGCGTCACGTACGGCACGCGCTGCTCCTCCTCCGGGTGCAGCAGGTTGTGCTCCTCGCAGGCCACCGCCTCGCGCCGCAGCTCGTTCCAGGAGGTCGCCGACCACACGTCGGCCTTGACGTCCCACTCCGCGGCGAGGATCCTCTGCGCCTCGATCGCCCACGGCAGCGCGACGCCGGAGGCCATGATCTGCGCCGGGAGGGAGCCGCCCGTGCCCTCGCTGAAGCGGTAGAGGCCCTTGACGATGCCCTCGGCGTCCACGTTCTCCGGTTCCGCCGGGTGCTGGATGGGCTCGTTGTAGACGGTCAGGTAGTAGAAGACGTCCTCGCCGTGCGGGTGCTCGTCGTCACCGCCGTACATCCGGCGCATGCCGTCCTTGACGATGTGCGCGATCTCGTACCCGAAGGCCGGGTCGTACGCGACGCAGGCGGGGTTGGTGGACGCCAGCAGCTGCGAGTGGCCGTCCGCGTGCTGGAGACCCTCACCGGTCAGCGTCGTGCGCCCCGCGGTCGCTCCCAGCACGAAGCCGCGCGCCAGCTGGTCGGCCATCTGCCAGAACTGGTCGCCGGTGCGCTGGAAACCGAACATCGAGTAGAAGACGTACACCGGGATGAGCGGCTCGCCGTGCGTGGCGTACGCCGAGCCGGCGGCGATCAGGGACGCGGTGCAGCCGGCCTCGGAGATGCCGTCGTGCAGCATCTGCCCGTTCGGGGCCTCCTTGTAGGCGAGCAGCAGGTCCCGGTCCACCGCCTCGTACTGCTGGCCCAGCGGGTTGTAGATCTTCGCGCTCGGGAAGAACGAGTCCATGCCGAACGTGCGGTACTCGTCCGGCGCGATCAGCACGAACCGCTTGCCGATCTCCTTGTCCCGCATGAGGTCCTTGAGGAGCCGGACGAAGGCCATGGTCGTCGCGATGGACTGCTGGCCCGAGCCCTTCTTCACGGTGGCGTACGCCTTGTCGTCCGGCAGGGCGAGCGGCTTCGACCGCACCACGCGCGTCGGCACGTACCCGCCGAGCGACTTGCGGCGGTCGTGCATGTACTGGATCTCCTCCGAGTCGCGGCCCGGGTGGTAGTACGGCGGCAGTCCGGACTCGAGGTCCTTGTCGGAGATCGGCAGGTGCAGCCGGTCCCGGAAGCGCTTGAGGTCGTCGACCGTCAGCTTCTTCATCTGGTGCGTGGCGTTGCGGCCCTCGAAGTTGGGGCCCAGCGTCCAGCCCTTGACCGTCTTCGCGAGGATGACCGTCGGCTGGCCCTTGTGCTCGACGGCCGCCTTGTACGCCGCGTAGATCTTGCGGTGGTCGTGACCGCCGCGGCCCAGCATGAGGATCTGGTGGTCGGTCATGTTCTCGACCATCGCGCGCAGCCGGTGGTCGTCGCCGAAGAAGTGGTTGCGGATGTAGGCGCCGGACTCGGTGGCGTACGTCTGGAACTGGCCGTCCGGCGTGGTGTTCATCCGGTTGACCAGCACGCCGTCCCGGTCCTGGGCGAGCAGCGGGTCCCAGGTGCGGTCCCAGATCAGCTTGATGACGTTCCAGCCGGCGCCCCGGAAGATCGACTCCAGCTCCTGGATGATCTTGCCGTTGCCGCGCACCGGGCCGTCCAGGCGCTGCAGGTTGCAGTTGACGACGAAGGTGAGGTTGTCCAGGCCCTCGCGGGCGGCGATGGACAGCTGGCCCAGCGACTCCGGCTCGTCCATCTCGCCGTCGCCGAGGAACGCCCACACGTGCGACCTCGAGGTGTCCGCGATGCCGCGCGCGTGCATGTAGCGGTTCATCCGCGCCTGGTAGATCGCGCCGATCGGGCCGAGGCCCATCGACACCGTCGGGAACTCCCAGAAGTCCGGCATCGACCGCGGGTGCGGGTACGACGACAGGGCGTACGGCGCCTTCGACTTCTCCTGGCGGAAGCCGTCCAGGTGCCGCTCGCCCAGCCGGTCCAGCAGGAACGCGCGGGCGTAGATGCCCGGGGAGGCGTGCCCCTGGAAGAAGACCTGGTCGCCGCCGTCGCCCTCGTCCTTGCCGCGGAAGAAGTGGTTGAAGCCCACGTCGTACAGCGACGCGGAGGACGCGAAGGTGGCGATGTGGCCGCCGACCCCGATGCCGGGCCGCTGCGCGCGCGAGACCATCACCGCGGCGTTCCAGCGGGTCGCGTTGAGGATCCTGCGCTCGATCTCCTCGTTGCCCGGGAAGAACGGTTCCGCGCGCGTGGGGATCGTGTTGACGTAGTCCGTGCTGCGCATCTCGGGCACGGCCACGCGCTTGGCGCGGGCCCGTTCGATCAGCCGCAGCATCAGATAGCGGGCCCGCTCCCTGCCGCGCTCGTCGACGGCGGCGTCGAGGGAGTCGAGCCACTCCTGGGTTTCCTCGGGGTCGAAGTCAGGAACCTGACTCGGAAGGCCGCCAATGATGATCGGGTTGCGATCGGATGCGGAAGCCACGCTGTTCCTTACCTGTCAGAGGGCCGTGGGAGGGCCGCTGTGTCGCTGATGCAGCCGGGTCTGCGCCGTTCCCCATGGTCCACCTCGGGACCGTAAACGTCATCTCTACCGAGAGGTAACCCGGAGGTCTCCCCCGGATCCCGTACCCGTGGACGTACATACGACTCTCGTTCCCGAAGACGGTTCCCAAACGCCCAAAGGGGGCACAAAGGTGTGGGGTGCGTCACTGTGGACCATGATGGTGTGCCTGGAGTTGCGGTGACCCGGCCGGGATCGTCACCGTTTCGGCGGTCTGGACGGCCGGGTACTTGCGCGATCCGTCCCGCCCGTGTGGACTACGGCCAATGCTTCGCGCACGCGCGTGGCTGAGTTATTCCCAAGACATGATCAGGAGGCAACCCGTGAGCGCGACCGCGGACCACGCGGAGGAGCGGACGAACCCTGCCGCCAGGCTGGGGTTCCAGCCCGGGCAGGTGGTCCAGGAGATCGGCTACGACGACGACGTCGACCAGGAGCTCCGCGAGGCCATCGAAGGCGTCATCGAGAGCGACCTGGTCGACGAGGACTACGACGACGTGGCTGACGCCGTTGTGCTGTGGTTCCGCGACGACGACGGCGACCTGACGGATGCGCTGGTGGATGCCACCACGTACATCGAAGAGGGCGGCGCGATCCTGCTGTTCACGCCGAAGACCGGCCGTGCGGGGTACGTGGAGCCGAGCGACATCTCGGAAGCCGCCACCACGGCAGGGCTGACGGCGTCCAAGAGCGTCAGCGTGGGCAAGGACTGGAGCGGCAGCCGCCTGGCGACGCCCAAGGCCGCCAAGTCCAAGCGGTAGATCACATCCCGGACGGGCCGACCGTGTCCGCGTCGGCCCGTCCGCCGGCCTGCCGTGCTCCCTGCGTAGGGTTGGGGTGAGCGATCCACCCCCCCCGAAGGGACGAACACGACGATGGCGATCCAGGTCGGCGACAAGGCCCCCGACTTCGAGCTCAAGGACAACCACGGCGCCACCGTGCGGCTGTCCGACTTCCGCGGCGAGAAGAACGTCGTGGTGCTCTTCTACCCGTTCGCCTTCACCGGCGTGTGCACCGGCGAGCTGTGCGAGGTCCGCGACAACCTGCCGCAGTTCTCCGGCCGCGACACCCAGGTGCTCGCCGTCTCCAACGACTCCATCCACACCCTGCGCGTCTTCGCCGAGCAGGAGGGCCTGGAGTACCCGCTGCTCAGCGACTTCTGGCCGCACGGCGAGGTCTCGCGCGCGTACGGCGTCTTCGACGAGGACAAGGGGTGCGCCGTGCGCGGGACCTTCATCATCGACAAGGAGGGCGTCGTGCGCTGGACCGTCGTCAACGCCCTGCCGGACGCCCGTGACCTGAACGAGTACGTGAAGGCGCTCGACACCCTGTGATTGTTCCCCTCCGGGGCCTGCGGGCACCGGGAACCCGTCACTAGGATCGAATCGTTGATCCGACATCCAACGCACTACGGGGCTTCCCGCCCCCGGACACCAATGGAGGACTCGTGGGAGTCAGCCTCAGCAAGGGCGGCAACGTATCGCTGACCAAGGAGGCGCCGGGCCTGACCGCGGTCATCATCGGACTGGGGTGGGACGTCCGCACCACGACCGGCACCGACTTCGACCTGGACGCCAGCGCGCTGCTGCTGAACAACGCGGGCAAGGTCGCCAGCGACCAGCACTTCATCTTCTTCAACAACCTCAAGAGCCCGGACGGCTCGGTCGAGCACACCGGTGACAACCTCACCGGTGAGGGCGAGGGCGACGACGAGCAGATCAAGGTCGACCTCGCGACCGTCCCGGCCGACGTCGAGAAGATCGTCTTCCCGGTCTCGATCTACGACGCCGAGAACCGCCAGCAGTCCTTCGGCCAGGTGCGCAACGCGTTCATCCGCGTCGTCAACCAGGCCGGCGGCGCCGAGATCGCGCGCTACGACCTCTCGGAGGACGCGTCCACCGAGACCGCCATGGTCTTCGGCGAGCTGTACCGGCACGGCGCGGAGTGGAAGTTCCGCGCCATCGGCCAGGGCTACGCCTCCGGCCTGCGCGGCATCGCGCAGGACTTCGGCGTGAACGTCTGAGACGGCCACGCCCCGGGCGGGCACGCCCGGGTCCGGCCGCCCCGCACGGCCGCAACCGCCCGGCGCCGCACGGTTTACGTGCGGCGCCGGACGTGCAGGACCACCTGAGGAACACCGACCGGGGAGGGACCAGCATCATGGGCGTCACGCTCGCCAAGGGAGGCAACGTCTCCCTGTCCAAGGCCGCGCCGAACCTCACGCAGGTGATGGTCGGGCTCGGCTGGGACGCGCGCTCCACCACCGGAGCCCCCTTCGACCTCGACGCCAGCGCGCTGATGTGCAGCGGCGGCCGGGTCATGGGCGACGAGTGGTTCGTCTTCTACAACCAGCTCAAGAGCCCGGACGGCTCGGTGGAGCACACCGGTGACAACCTCACCGGCGAGGGCGACGGCGACGACGAGTCCCTGCTGGTCGACCTCTCCAAGGTGCCGGCCCAGTGCGACAAGATCATCTTTCCGGTCTCCATCCACATGGCCGACGAGCGCGGCCAGGCCTTCGGCCAGGTCAGCAATGCCTTCATCCGCGTGGTCAACCAGGCGGACGGCCAGGAACTGGCCCGGTACGACCTCAGCGAGGACGCCTCCACCGAAACCGCGATGATCTTCGGTGAGCTCTACCGCTACCAGGGCGAATGGAAGTTCCGGGCGGTGGGGCAGGGGTACGCGTCAGGACTCCGGGGCATCGCTCTAGACTTCGGAGTCAACGTTTCGTAAAGCCGATCACGGCAGCGGGGGAGACCCGTACACACACCATGGGGTAGCCAGTGGTTCTGAAAACCTTCGGCTGGTCGTTCGCGGTCACCGCGCTCGGCCTGGTCGCAGCGATCCTCTTCGGGGGGTGGACCGCCTTCGGAATCGTGGCGATCCTCTCGATCCTCGAGATCTCGCTGTCCTTCGACAACGCGGTGGTCAATGCCGGGATCCTGAAGAAGATGAATGCCTTCTGGCAGAAGATCTTCCTCACCATCGGCATTCTGATCGCCGTCTTCGGCATGCGGCTGGTCTTCCCCGTCGTCATCGTCGCCGTCAGCGCCCAGCTCGGTCCGATCGAGGCCGTCGACCTCGCGCTCAGCGACAAGGACCGCTACCAGGAACTCGTCACCGACGCCCACCCGGCGATCGCCGCGTTCGGTGGCATGTTCCTGCTGATGATCTTCCTGGACTTCATCTTCGAGGACCGGGACATCAAGTGGCTCGGCTGGCTGGAGCGCCCGCTGGCCAAGCTCGGCAAGGTCGACATGCTGTCGGTCTGCATCGCGCTGATCTTCCTGATGATCTCCGCCATGGCCTTCGCCACCCACGCCCACCAGCACGGCGGCGCGCACGTCGACAAGTCCTCCACGGTCCTGCTCGCGGGCGTCGCCGGCCTGATCACCTACCTGATCGTGGGCGGCCTGTCCGGCTTCTTCGAGGACAAGCTCGAAGAGGAGGAGGAGCGCGAGCACGAGGAGGAGGAGAAGGCCGCACGCGAGGGCAAGCCGAAGTCGGCGGTCGCCCTGGCCGGCAAGGCCGCGTTCTTCATGTTCCTCTACCTCGAGGTGCTGGACGCGTCCTTCTCCTTCGACGGCGTGATCGGCGCCTTCGCCATCACCAACGACATCGTCCTGATGGCCCTGGGCCTGGGCATCGGCGCCATGTACGTCCGGTCGCTCACCGTCTACCTGGTCCGCCAGGGCACCCTGGACGAGTACGTCTACCTCGAGCACGGCGCGCACTACGCCATCGGCGCCCTGGCGATGATCCTGCTCGTCACCATCCGGTACGAGATCAACGAGCTCATCACCGGCTCCATCGGCGTCATCCTGATCGGCGCCTCCTTCTGGTCCTCCGTGCGCCGCAACAAGCGGCTGGCGGAGGCCGAGGGAGGCGCGGGCACGAAGACCGAGGTCTCCTCCGGGGTGTGACAGCCCCCCGGGTGAGGAACGCTCTCGACGGGGCGGCCACCGAGGACCACTCCTCGGGGCCGCCTCGTCGGCCGTCCGGGACCGGTGGGTCCCGTCGGCCGGAGCGGGGGCGTGCGGGGTTCGACGACTGGACTTGGGGCGGGAATGGGTTTCCTGGACGGACTGTGGCGCGGCCGCGAGAGCGCCTTCGACTCGGGCAACGCGGCCACCAACGCCATCGAGCTGACCAAACGGCACACACAGGTGTCCCTGACCAAGCAGGGGGCGGCCAGCGGCCACCTGCGGATCAACCTGAGCTGGCGGATGCGCACCTCCGACCTGGGCGGCTCCCAGCGGGAGAGCCTGCTGCGCCACCCCCTCAAGGCGCTCAAGCCCCCGGAGGTCGTCGGCCACAGCCAGTCCATGGTCAACGTCGACCTCGACCTCGGCTGCCTGTACGAGCTCCAGGACGGCACCAAGGGCGTCGTCCAGCCCCTCGGCGGCTTCCTCGGCGACGTCAACGCGCCGCCGTACGTCAAGCTCAGCGGCGACGACCGGTTCGGCTCGGGCACCGGGGAGACGATCTACGTCAACCTGGACCACCGCGAGAACATCAAGCGCCTGCTGGTCTTCGCCTACATCTACGACCAGACGCCCGCGTTCGACCGCACCCAGGCCATGGTCACGCTCTACCCCAGCAGCGGCCCGCGGATCGAGATCGGCCTCGACGAACGCCATCCGCAGGCCCGCTCCTGCGCGGTGGTGATGATCGAGAACGTCAAGAACGAGATCATCGTCCGCCGCGAGGTGAGGTTCGTGTACGGGTTCCAGGCGGAGCTGGACCGGCTGTACGGATGGGGGCTGCAGTGGGGCAGGGGCTACAAGACGAAGGCCGAGCGATGAGGAGCGCCCGGCCGTCCGTCGGTCCGGATCCCGGACGGGACGGGCCCGCCGCCGTCCGGTGGGACGGGCCCGCTACCGCCCGATGAACTGCGGACCCTGCGGCGGGAGCCGGAAATCGGGGTCCGGGGCGGGGGCGGCCGGCGGCGGGAAGCCGTACCCGGACGGCGCGCCCGCGGCGGCCGCGGCCGGCGCCGACGGATAGCCGTAGGCGGGCTGACCGGTCGGATGCGGATAGCCGTAGGCCGGCCGGGCCGCCGCGGGCTGCTGCGGCGGGTAGCCGTACGCGGGCTGTGCGGGCACCCCCGCCGGCTGCTCGGGCGGCAGCGGCCGGGACACCTCGGGGGCCGGCGGCACGACCGGGGCGTGCGGCTGGGTCGGCGCCTCCGGAGGGGTCCGGTCCGGAGCCTGGACCTGCGTCTGCGCCGTCGCGGGCGGCTGCTGGGCGGCGTCGGCGGGCTCGGGTTCCTGCGCGGCCTCCGACTCGTCCACCGAGATGCCGAAGTCGGTCGCCAGGCCCTTCAGCCCGTTCGAGTAGCCCTCGCCGAGCGCCCGGAACTTCCAGCCCTCCCCGCGCCGGTACAGCTCACCGCAGATCAGCGCGGTCTCCTGGCCCGTCTCCGGCTTGACGTCGAAGTACGCCAGTGCGTCCCCGTCGGCCGCCTGCGCGTCGTACAGCAGAATGCGCAGCGCCCGTACGCGGTCGAACGTGACACCGTCCGCCGACGCGACCAGGAGAATCCGTCCCACGCCGGACTCGACACCGGCGAGATCTGTCTGGATCGTGTCGGTCAGGCCCTCGGTGACGCGCTTCTTGCCGAGCCGCCACACCTTCCCGGAAGGGTGCCGGGGCTGGTTGTAGAAGACGAAGTCCTCGTCGGAGCGCACGCGATCGTCGGGGCCGAGGAGCAGCGCGGAGGCGTCGACGTCCGGCACCCCCTGCCCGGGCGACCAGCGCAGCACGGCACGTACCGTGGTGGCTTCCAGAGGGACGTTCGACCCCTTCAGCATCGCGTGCGTCATACGGTCATCCTGCCTTCTCCGTCCTGATCACGACAATGCGGGGGGTGTGGGGCCGACACAGCAGGGTTACCTGATGTTCACAGCCGGTGGGAACCTCCGCCATCGATCTCTACGTACTATTACCGGCCACCTTTTCCATTTCACGAATCACCCAGAGGGCACGGGGGAGTTCAATGCGTCATTTCGGGCATATCGCCCCTGCGGTGCGGAAACGTCTCTTCTACCGGGAGCCGGGCGTGTTCACGCAGGACTCCCCGGCCCGGCTGCTCTCCGCGGCCCTCGGCGCCACCCTCTACAGCCCCGCGACCCGGCCCCGGCTGGCCGACGACGTCGTCAAGCAGGGCGGACGCGGCGTGGTCTCGATGGTGCTGTGCCTGGAGGACTCCATCGACGACGCGGACGTGGGCGCCGGCGAGGAGAACCTCGTGCGCCAGTTCACGGACCTGGCCGGACGGGCCGGCGCGGACCTGCCGCTGCTGTTCATCCGGGTCCGCGTCCCCGAGCAGATCCCCGACCTCGTCCGGCGCCTCGGTCCCGCCGTCCGGCTGCTGTCCGGATTCGTCCTGCCGAAGTTCACCGCGGAACGCGGCCTGCCCTTCCTGGAGGCGCTGACCACCGCCGAGGCCGGCAGCGGCCACCGGCTCTTCGCCATGCCGGTGCTGGAGTCGCCCGACCTGCTCTACCGCGAGTCGCGCGTGGCGACCCTGGAGGGCATCTACCGCGCGGTCGACAAGTACCGCGACCGGGTCCTCGCGCTGCGCCTCGGCGTGACCGACTTCTGCTCCTCCTACGGGCTGCGCAGGGGTCCCGACATGACGGCGTACGACATCCAGGTCGTCGCCTCCGTGATCGCCGACGTGGTGAACATGCTCGGCCGGGCCGACGGCACCGGATTCACCGTGACCGGGCCGGTCTGGGAGTACTTCCGGGTCCAGGAGCGCATGTTCAAGCCGCTGCTGCGGCAGAGCCCGTTCCTGGAGGTGCAGGCCGTGCCGCTGCGCGAGAAGCTCATCGAGCACGCCATGGACGGCCTGCTGCGCGAGATCTCCCTCGACCAGGCCAACGGCCTGCTGGGCAAGACCTGCATCCACCCCTCGCACGTACTGCCGGTGCACGCGCTGTCCGTCGTCAGCCACGAGGAGTTCAGCGACGCCCAGGACATCCTGCGGCCGGAACGCGGCGGTGGGGGTGTACTGAGGTCGGCCTACACGAACAAGATGAACGAGGTGAAGCCGCACCGTGCCTGGGCCGAGCGGACCCTGCTGCGCGCCGAGGTCTTCGGCGTGGCGAACGAGGACATCGGCTTCGTGGAGCTGCTCGCGGCGGGCCTGACGGAATGAGCACGACCGTACGAACCGGACCGACCGCAGGGAATCCATGGAGAAGGCAGTGAACGAGGACGAGGGGGCGCGGCGAGCGGTGCGCGACGGGGCGGCACGGACCGGCGGTGACGCCTGGTCCGGCAGCTGGGTCGCCGAGCGGCTCGGGGTCGAACTGGTCGGGGACGACCGGCTCACCGAGCTGCTGGGGCTGGCGCTGCGCCGCAACCCGAAGCGGGCGCACCTGCTGGTGTCCCACGTCCTCGGCAAGCACGTCCCCCAGTCGCCGTCCGTCGTGTACGGCCACGGCTTGGCGCTCGGCCGCCGGGTGCGCGAGCTGCTGGGCGACGAGGCGGGCCGGGCGGTCGTCCTCGGCTACGCGGAGACCGCGACCGGCCTCGGCCACTCGGTCGCCGACGGCCTGGGCCTCGCCCCCTACCTGCACTCCACCCGCCGCCCGGTCCCCGGGGTCGCCACCGCGGGCGGTTTCGAGGAGTCCCACTCCCACGCGACCTCCCACCTGCTGCTGCCCCAGGACCCGGAGCTGCTGGCCGGGGACGGCCCGCTGGTCCTGGTCGACGACGAGTTCTCCACCGGCAACACCGTGCTGAACACCATCCGTGACCTGCACGTCCGCTATCCGCGACGCCGCTACGTCGTGGTCGCCCTGGTCGACATGCGCTCGCCCGCCGACGCCGGCCGCCTGCGGGACTTCGCCCGCGAGATCGGCGCCCGCGTCGACCTGGTGACGACCGCCTCGGGCACGGTCCGGCTGCCGGAGGGCGTCCTGGAGAAGGGGCAGGAACTGGTGGCCCGGCACGAGGCGCGGGCCGGCGCCGAGGCGGCCGGACCCGCCGCCGCTGCCGCCGGGGCCGGGCGGGTCACGCGGGTCGGGCTGGGCTGGCCCCGCGGACTGCCCGACGGCGGGCGGCACGGATTCACGCCCGCCCACCGCGCCCGCCTGGAGAGCGTCCTGCCCGCCATGGCCGCCCGGCTCGCCGAGGCGCTGCCCGACGGTGCCCGCCGGGTGCTCGTCCTCGGCTTCGAGGAGCTGATGTACGCGCCGCTCCGGCTCGCCCGCGAGCTGGAGCTGGTGACCGGGGCCGAGGTGCGCTTCTCCACCACCACCCGCTCGCCCGTCCTCGCCGTGGACGACCCCGGCTACGCGATACGCACCCGGCTGGTCTTCCCGGCCCACGACGACCCCGCCGACGGCCCCGGCGAGCGCTACGCCTACAACGTCGCCGGCGCCGGCTTCGACACCGTCGTCGCCGTCGTCGACTCGGCCGCCGACACCCCCGCGCTGCACGCGCCCGACGGCCTGCTCGCCCGGCTCGCCGCACACACCCCCCAGGTTCTCCTCGCGGTCATACCGTCGTACGTGCCCGCGCCCCCGGACGCCCCAGACGCACCGAGCGCCCCCGAAAGGCCCGCCACCATGCTGCCCGATCCCCTCAGAGGCCCCGCCTTCTCCTCGTACCCGCCCGAAGAGGTCGGCTGGCTGCTCCAGGACCTCTCGGACGTGACGCTGGAGGCACCGACCGAGGAGCGCGAGGAGGCCATCCAGAGCGGCGGCGCCCACTACGCGGAGTCGCTGCCCGTGGAGTACCAGCCGAGCGAGCAGTACCAGGAGCTGTTCCACGCGGCCCTGGACGCCTCGGCGGCCCGCCTCGCCCACGCGGTGGGCGTGGTGACCGAGACGGTGCTCACCGAGCGGTCCCCCCACCCGGTGCTCGTCTCCCTGGCCCGCGCGGGCACCCCCGTCGGCGTCCTGATGCGCCGCTGGGCCCAGTACCGGCACGGCCTCGACCTCCCCCACTACGCCGTCTCCATCGTCCGCGGCCGGGGCATCGACGCCAACGCGCTGCGCTGGCTGGCCGACCACCACGACCCCCGGGACGTCGTCTTCGTCGACGGCTGGACCGGCAAGGGCGCCATCACCCGCGAACTCGCCCAGGCCGTCGCCGAGTTCGAGAAGGCCGAGGGCATCACCGGCTTCGACCCGGAGATCGCGGTCCTGGCCGACCCGGGATCCTGCGTACGCACCTACGGCACCCGCGAGGACTACCTGATCCCCTCCGCCTGCCTCAACTCGACGGTCTCCGGGCTGATCTCGCGCACCGTGCTCCGCGCCGACCTGGTCGGCCCGCACGACTACCACGGCGCCAAGTTCTACCGCGAACTCGCCGGCGCGGACGTCTCGGTGGCCTTCCTGGACGCCGTCTCCGCCCGCTTCCCCGAGGTCGCGGACGCGGCCTGCGCCCAGGCCAAGGAACTGCTGGCCACCGACCGCACCCCCACCTGGGAGGGCTGGGCCGCGGTCGAACGCATCAGCGAGGAGTACGGCATCCACGACGTGAACCTCGTCAAGCCCGGCGTCGGCGAGACCACCCGGGTGCTGCTGCGCCGCGTGCCCTGGAAGGTGCTGGCACGGGCCGGCGCCGGCAGCGACCTCGACCACGTACGCCTCCTCGCCGAGCAGCGGGGCGTCCCCGTCGAGGAGGTCGCCGAGCTGCCCTACACCTGCGTCGGACTGATCCACCCCCGGTTCACCCGGGGCGCGACCGGCGCCGACGGCAAGGCGGTGACGTCCTGATGCCCGTCCTCGTCGCCAGCGACCTCGACCGCACGCTCATCTACTCCGCCGCCGCCCTCGCCCTGACCATGCCGGACGCACGGGCGCCCCGGCTGCTGTGCGTGGAGGTCCACGAGAGCAAGCCCCTGTCCTACATGACGGAGACGGCGGCCCAGCTCCTCACCGACCTCGGCGACACGGCCGTCTTCGTCCCCACGACGACCCGCACCCGCAAGCAGTACCAGCGCATCAACCTCCCCGGCCCGCCGCCGACCTACGCGATCTGCGCCAACGGCGGCCACCTCCTCGTCGACGGCGTGTCCGACCGGGACTGGCACGCGAGGGTGCTCGCCCGCCTGGCCGACGAGTGCGCCCCGCTGTCCGAGGTGCAGGAACACCTGCTGCGGACCGCCGACCCGGTCTGGGTGCGCAAGCACCGCGTCGCCGAGGACCTCTTCGCCTACCTCGTCGTCGAACGGGAACTGCTGCGCGAGGAATGGGTGAAGGAACTCGCGGTGTGGGCGGAGAACCGCGGCTGGACGGTGTCCCTGCAGGGCCGCAAGATCTACGCCGTGCCCAAGCCGCTCACCAAGAGCGCGGCCGTGCGCGAGGTCGCCCGCCGCACCGGCGCCGACCTCACCCTCGCCGCCGGCGACTCCCTCCTGGACGCCGACCTGCTCCTCGCCGCGGACCAGGGCTGGCGCCCCGGCCACGGCGAGCTGGCCGACGCCGACTGGACGGCCCCCGCGATCAGTGCACTGCCCGAACGCGGCGTCCTGGCCGGTGAGCGGATCCTGCGCGAGTTCCTGCGGACGGTGCGCTCGGCCCGCTCTCAGTGACTCCGCCCCTGGTCGGTGAACTCGTGCGGGTCCGTGACGCGGAGCCGGCGGGTGGGGTGATCCTCTACGGGGAAGTCCGACGGACGTGTCCCCTCCGGGGTCTCCCGCCCGTCGCGCCGCCGGCGTCCGGCCCCCGGGCGCCGCAGCCGCAGGACCACGAACACCAGCACCGCCAGCGCGGCCGCGACGAGGACCACCTTCGAGTACGCCGAGACGACGTCCGTGACCCGCTCCCAGTTGTCGCCCAGGACGTAGCCCGCCAGCACGAACGCGGTGTTCCAGATGGCGCTGCCCAGCGTGGTCAGACCGAGGAAGACCGGCAGCCGCATGCGCTCCACACCGGCCGGCACCGATATGAGACTGCGGAAGATCGGGATCATCCGGCCGAAGAACACCGCCTTGGTCCCGTGCCGCAGGAACCAGGCCTCCGTCTTCTCGATGTCCGCGACCTTCACCAGCGGCAGCCGTCCCGCGATCGCCACCGTCCGCTCCCGGCCGAGCAGCGCGCCCACCCCGTACAGCGCGAGCGCGCCGATCACCGACCCGGCCGTGGTCCACAGCAGCACGGCGAGCAGACTCATCCGCCCGCTGCTCGCGGCGAAACCCGCCAGCGGCAGGATCACCTCGCTGGGCAGGGGAGGGAAGAGGTTCTCCAGCGCGATGGCGAGGCCGGCCCCGGGGGCGCCCATGGCGTCCATGAGGTCGTTGACCCACTGCGGTCCGGCGCTTCCGTCCGCGGCCGCTGTGATCGTGTGCGCTGCGATGGCTGTCATGCCGACCACGCTAGAAAACCGGAGCTGAAGGGACCCTGAGGAAAGCCGCACGATGCACTGCGGTCCTCCGCAGCCGAAATTGCGGTTTTCCGCAGTGTGCGCCGATGCCGCGCCCGGCTAGTCTCGCGATCATGCGAGACATGGTGCGGCGCGTGGTGCGGTGCGCGGTGGGCCTGATGTGGGGGGCCGCCGCGGCCGTCGTCGAGCTGCTCTGCACCGTTCTGGCCGGCCTGCTCCTCCTGCTCGTCGTGGCCTGGCCGCGCGGCCGCCGTGCCGTGCTCCGCCCGGTCCTCGCGGGTGCGCGAGGACTGACGGAGCTGGAGCGCGCCCGGCTGCGGATCTGGCTGGGGGTGCACACCTCGCCCGTGTACGAGGACACGCAGGCCCTCGGGTACCTGGCCTGTCGCTGGGCCCTGGGCGTGCTGGGCGCGGTGGTGATGCTCTCGGCGGCGGTCGGCCTCGGGTACGGCACGTCCTGGACGTACCTCTGGCTGCTGGTCGACGACGTGAGGAACACCGCAGCGGTCGTCTACACGTCCCTCGCGGGACTCTTCCTGCTCTTCCTCACCCTGCAGGGGATACTCGGCGTGGCCGAGCTGGAGGGGAAGCTGGCCCGCCGCCTGCTCGGCCCCCGCCACCAGGAGGAGCTGGAGCGGCGCATCGCCGAGCTGTCCGCCAGCCGCGCGGCCGTGGTCGACGCGGTGAACGACGAACGGCGCCGCATCGAGCGGGACCTGCACGACGGGGTGCAGCAACGCCTGGTCGCGCTCGGCATGCTGCTCGGCCGCGCCCTGCGCAGCGAGGACCCCGACCGCGCGGACCGGCTGCTGCGCCAGGCCCACGAGGAGAGCCGGCAGGCCCTGGACGACCTGCGGGAAGTGGCGTGGCGGATCTACCCCACCACCCTGGACGAGGCGGGACTGCGGGCGGCACTGGAGACGGTCGCCGAGCGGGCCTCCGTCCCGGTGCGGGTGGAGTACGGGCTCACCGGGGAGCCGGAGCGGGCCGTGGCGACCGTCGCCTACTTCGTCGTCTGCGAGGCCGTCACCAACGCGGTGAAACACGCGGCGCCGACCCGGATAGTCGTCGCGGTCGGCTCGGAGGAAGGAGCGTTGCACGTGAGGGTGGAGGACGACGGCCGGGGCGGGGCGAACGCGTCGGGCAGCGGGTTGTTCGGGCTCGCCCGGCGGGTCGCCGCCCTCGACGGACGCCTGGAGGTGCGCAGTCCGCCGGGCGGACCGACCCTGGTGACCGCGGAGCTGCCGTGCGCGTGATCCTGGCCGAGGACTCCATCCTGCTGAGAGAGGGCCTGGTGCGGCTGCTGGCGGAGGAGGGGCACGAGGTGCTCGCCGCCGTCGGCAACGCGGAACTGCTGCTGAAGGCGGTCGCCGAGGACCCGCCGGACGTGGTGGTCGCCGATGTGCGGATGCCGCCCACCCACACCGACGAAGGACTGCGCGCGGCCCTGGAGATCCGCCGTCGCCGGCCGGAGGTGGGGGTGCTGGTGCTCTCCCAGTACGTGGAGAAGCGGTACGCGACGGAGCTGCTGACCGGTGAGTCGGAAGGGGTGGGCTATCTGCTCAAGGACCGTGTCGTCCAGGTCGACGAGTTCCTGGACGCACTGGAGCGCGTGGCCGGCGGGCGCGCCGCCTTCGACCCGGAGGTCGTCCGGCAACTGCTCGGCCGTACGACCCACACCGACCCGCTCGCCCGTCTCACCGCACGGGAGCACGCGGTCCTGGCCGAGATGGCGCAGGGACACACCAACGCGGCCATCGCACGGCGGCTGCACATCTCGCAGAGCGCGGTGGAGAAGCACACCAATGCGATCTTCGACAAGCTCGGGCTGGCAGGAGGAGGTGAGGGCTACTCCCGCAGAGTGCTGGCGGTGCTGCGCTACCTGGGGAGCTGACCCGCCGGGCCCGGCGGCCCGGACGTCAGCCGCAGCAGCCCCCGCCGCAGCAGCCGCCGCCACCGCCGCTCGCGCGGGGCGCCGGGGCCGGGGCGGAGCCGGTGCCGGCCACCGCGACCGTGGACAGGAGCTTCACCGTGTCGTCGTGGCCCGCCGGGCAGGCCGCGGGGGCGGAGGACTCGGCCATGGGGCGACTCAGTTCGAAGGTGTCGCCGCAGGTCCGGCAGCGGTACTCGTAACGAGGCATGGGCACAGGTTAACCGGCTGGTGGCGGTCAGTGGGCGCCCGCGCCCCGTTCCTCCCGGATGAGGCCCACCACGCGGCTCACCGTCGCGCGGACCGCCTCCGTCTCCGTCAGGAAGTGCCAGTAGTCGGGGTGGCGGCCCTCCAGCCCGGCGACGGCCCGTTCCAGGCGGGCCACGGCGTCGTCCAGGGGACGGGCATGGCGCGGGTCGGGGGTGTTGCGGCCGGCCATGGCCAGGCGCTGGGCGTCGCGGATGGCGAAGCGGGTGCGTTCGATCTCCTGCTCCGGGTCCTTCTGCACGGCGTTCAGGCGCCGCAGACGGTCACCGGCGGCGGACACGGCCTCGTCGGTCGTGTTCAGCAGCGCCCGTGCGGTCGACAGCAGGGCGGTCGCGTCCGCCCAGCGCTGCTCCTCGCGGGCGGCCCTGGCCTCGGCGAGCCTGGCCTCGGCCTGGCGCACGTTCTCCGTGGCCACGTCGGGGACGCGCTGCAGGTCCTGCCAGCAGGCGGCGGTGAAGCGGCGGCGCAGTTCGCTCAGCACCGGTTCGACCTGCTCCGAGCGGGTGGTGAGGGCCTGGGCGCGGGTGCGCAGGGAGACCAGCCGGTGGTCGATCTCGGCGGCCCGTTCCGGCAGCCGTTCGGCTTCGACGCGAACGGCCTCGGCCTCGCGGGTGACGCGTTCGGCCCGCTCCAGGGTCTGCGGTACGCCGTGCTGTCCGGCGCCCTGGTTCAGCTTGGTCAGTTCCGGGGAGAGGGCGGCGAGCCGGGCGGCGAGGTCGTCGGCCCTCAGTCCCGACCCGCGCGCGGCGTCGAGGGCGTTCGAGGCGGCGAGCAGCGCCTGCCGGGCGCGTTCGACGGCGGGGGCGAGCCGGGCCAGCTGGTTCTCGGCCTTGCCGAGGAGCGGGCCGAGACCCTCGGCGAAGCGGTCCAGTTCCTGTTTGACCCGCCCGAGCTCGTCCTTGGCGGCGGTCAGCTCGGCACGGGCTCGGGAGGCGGCCGAGGCCTCCAGGTCGTCGCGGTCGAGGTCGTGGGCGTCGACGGCGCCGATGTAGCGGTGGCTGACCTCGTCGATGCGCCGGCCGAGCGCCTCGAAGTCGGCGACGGCACGACGGGCGGCGGGGGAGTCGTCGACGGCGGTGATCGCCTCGATGGAGATCCGCAGGTCGCGCTGGGCGGTGTCGAGCTCGTAGAAAGCGGCCGCCGCCGCGTCCTTGGCGGCCTGGGCCTCGGCCCGCTGGTTCTCGGCCCGCCCGCCGAACCAGCGCCGGGTGCCGCCGCCGGCGAACGCGGCGGGCAGCGCCAGCGCGGCGACCAGCGGCAGCCCCACGAGGGCGAGCGCGTCCCGGAGCGGACCGGGTGCCGCGCGGCCCCGGCGGAGACGTGGCCGAGGGGGAGGGAGCAGAGGACGGCGCGTGCGGGGCACGCGCGGCACCGACGGCGAGTACGGCTGCGCTGGTGTCGCCGTCACATCCCTCTCCCGTACTGTCGTTCGCCCTGCCCGGTGTCATTCTCCCACCGGTAAGGGACGAACACACGGGCCGGTCAGTTCGCCGTGCGGACGGTGAGTTTGCCGTCGCCGGTGCGGGCGGTCACCACGTGGGGGCTGGAGTCGTCACGGGGCACGGACACCTCCTCGGCGCCGTCACCGGTCCCGGTGGTCACGCGGTAGGCGGCCCGGGGCAGGTCGACGGTCAGGGAGCCGTCGCCGCTGCGGGCCTCCACCCGGCCGGGCACGGCCTCGAGTTGGAGGCGGACCGAGCCGTCGCCGGTGCGGGCGCGCACCGTGCGGGAGGCGACCTCCGCGCGCACGGACCCGTCGCCGGTGCGCAGCTCGAGGGGGCCCGTGGAGTCCGTGACGTGGACCGAGCCGTCCGTCGTGCGGATGCTCAGTGCGTCGCGGAAGCCCCGTGCCCGCACGCTGCCGTCCTTCTCCTCGACCTTGATGGCGACCCCGCGGGGCACTTCGATGCGGTGCTTGGTGGAGCAGTCGGCGACGACGCCCGAGCACTTCTCCCGCAGCACCAGCCGGTCGCCGTCCATGGACCAGGTGACCTCCGGTTCCTTGCCGAGGGCGACGGTGCCCCGGAACCAGCGGGTGACCCGGACCTCGCCCGACGGGTGTCCGTCCGCGGCGACGATCTCGAGGGCGGAGTCGTCGGAGTCGACGGTGAGGGTGGAGCCGGACAGGTCGAAGGACCGGCGGTCGGGATCGTCGTCGTCCCCGGCCGACGCCCCGCAGGCACTCAGGCCGGCGACGAGCACCACGGCCGCCCCGGTGAGGACGAGGGCGCGCGTCCGCGCGCTGCGGCCGGGACCGCCGAGGTGTGCGGAGCCGGCGGTTCGGCGGGTGCCGGCGGTACGGGGCGTGCGGGTCATGACGGTCTCCCCCTGGGACGGACGGCGGCGCTCTCCGGTGTTCCGCGGCGCTCTTCCGTGCTCTTCAGCACTCTTCGACCGTATGGATCCGCGGCCCGGTGGGGGATCCGGGCCGCTACCGGACCGGAGGTGGGGATAACCCCCGGTGGAGGTTTTCCGGACCGCACCCCGGGCCATGTAGTCTTTCCATTCGACCCGGGTGCGCAACCCGGGCCTCGGGTGCGTAGCTCAGGGGTAGAGCGCCTGCCTTACAAGCAGGATGTCGGCGGTTCGAAACCGTCCGCGCCCACCGTGCTCGCCGGCGAACGCCGGCCCGCGTCACCGCACAGGGCCTCCGGACACGCTCCGGAGGCCCTCGTCCGTCTTCCCGCCCTTCCCGCCCTTCCCGCCCTTCCCGCCCTTCCTGTCTTTCCCGTCTTCGCGGGCTCCTGTGCGCCGCGCGCCCTACGGGGAGTCCTCCGCGCGGTCCGGCGGAACGTCCCCGCCCGCCGCGTGCTTGAGCCGGGAGCGGGCGTGCACCCGGTCGGCGCCGGTGAGTTCGGTCCAGTAGCGGTGGGTGCTGACGAACACCGCGAGCTCGTGCTCCCGCCTCCGGAGCTTCTCCACCTCGGCCTGTTCGTCCTCGGTCCAGCCGGGCGAGGCGGGGCGCTCGATCCTGCGCCAGCCGTTGTCGTCGCTGAAGCCGTCGAGGGGTTCGACCGACCAGGGGAGCCGCTTCAGCAGGGCCGACAGCTCGGCCCGGACCTGATGCAGTTCCTCCTGACCGGCGAGGAGGTCACTCGGAAAGTCATAGGTCGCAGCCACGGCCCGATGATACGCCTGTTCGATTTTGAGGGGCGAGTTGCCCAGGGGGTCCGCCCCGGAGTTCATGCGACCGGGTGAACCGGCCGACCACTGCGTCTCCGGGCCGACCACAGTGTCCCCCGGCCGACCGGTCCGACGTCCAACTCGCTGTTCGGCGCCTCGCGTTCCGCTGCGGGTGCGGGTGCGGGTGCGGGTGCGGGTGCGGGTGCGCGGTGTCCGTACGTTCTGGCCACGAGGCTCTTTCGGCCGCGCGGCCGGAACGACGCCCTGCGGACGGCGGGATCCCCGTTGGCCCAGGCCATGACCCTGTACCGGGCGGAGCGTCATGCCGATGCGGAGGCCGGGGCCCGCGCCCGGGCCGTGTCCGCCCACGACGCCTGCCTGGCCGCCTTCGGCCCGGACCACCGCCGCACCGTGGAGGCCCGGGCGCTGCTCGACCGCATCGACGGCACGTGACCGGACGCGCCGCACAGGCGGTCGTGAGGCTCGACGACCGGCGGACGGACCCGAACGCGGAGTGGGGACGGCTACGTCACGGCGTGGTGCGGGTCAACTCCCGCACCACGCGGGCGGTCACGGGCGCCGGTACGCCGTGCCGCTGCGCCGCGCGGAGCAACGCGCCGCCGATGGCGTCCAGTTCCAGGGGGCGGCCGGCCTCCGCGTCGCGCTGCATCGACGACTTCGTCCCCGCCGGGAACGCGTCGTAGCGGGCGAGTGCCCGCACCGGGTCCGCCGGGCCGCCGCACGCGTGACTGATCGCGGCCGTCTCCTCCACCAGGGCCGTCAGTTCCTCGCGGTGAGCGGTGCGCACGCCACCCAGCGGGAGGCCGTACCTCGTGGTCAGCAGGGCGAGCGGGGCCAGGAACGACATCTTGGCCCACAGCGCCGCCGTCTCGTCGTCCAGGACCCGGGCGGTCGGCCCGGCGTCGCCCAGGGCCTCGGCCAGGGCGTCGAGGCGGGCGCGGGGCACGAGGTCGCCGGCGAGGTCGGTCTCGGCGAACGGGCTGCCGTGCTCGACGACGCCCGGCGCGACCCGGGTCGACTCCACGCGGATCACGGCGGGGGCGACACGGTCGGGGCGGTAGCGGGCGCGCAGGGCGGCCGGGTGCTCGACGCCGTTGAGGAACGGGACGACGAGGCCGTCGCCGAGGACCGGGGCCGGGACGCGGGCCAGCGAGGCGCCGAGGGCGGTGTGCTTCACGGTGATCAGGCAGGCGTCGACCGGTTCGCGCAGTACGGTGTCCGCCTCGACGCGGGCCGTGAAGTCGCCGAACTGTCCGCTGCGGACCCTCAGGCCTTCCTCGCGCAGGGTCTTCGCCGTCTCGTCGCCGGCCAGGCAGATCACCCGGTGACCGGCGCGGGCCAGCAGCGCGGCGAGCAGTCCGCCCACGCCGCCGGGGCCGAGGACGGCCACGGTGAGTCGGTTCGCCACGGTGAGGAACTCCTCTCGTCGGTCGGCCCCTGGACGGTGGCCGCCTGCCGGGATCATCGCAGTCGCCGGTTCCGTGGCCGGCACGGCCCCGGGGAAGCCAGACTGGGGGCATGTGCCGGAGTATCAAGACCCTGCGTCCGCCCGCGCTGCCCGAGGAGGCCACGGAGGAGGACATCCGGGCCGCCGCCCTGCAGTACGTGAGAAAGGTGTCCGGCTTCCGGGCACCCGCCGCCCACAACCGCGAGGTCTTCGACCGGGCCGTGGACGCGATCGCCGAGGCCACCGCGGAACTGCTGGACGGCCTGGAGGTACGGGGCACGCCGGCCCGGCAGGGGGAGCGGGCGGGGTGAGGGATCCGTCGTACGGGCCCCCACGTCCCCTATGACCCCTGAGGTCCCTGCTACCCCTAGAACCCCTAGAACCCCTACGAGGCCTCCGAGGGCCGGGGCCGCCTCCGCATCAGGAACGCCGCTCCCGCCCCCGCCCCGAACAGCGCGCCCACCGACACCACCGTCGCCAGCCAGGTCGCGCCGAGCCAGTGGGCGCCGAAGTAGCCGAGGGCCACGCTGTACGCGGCCCAGGACAGGCCCGCCAGGGCCGACCAGGGGAGGAACTCACGGGCCCGGCGGCGTGCGGCGCCGGCGCCGAGGGAGACGACCGAGCGGCCGGCCGGGGCGAAGCGGGCGAGGACGACGAGGGCGCCGCCGCCCCGGGCCAGTGCCGCGCCGAGACGTTCCTGCGCGCGGGTCAGCCGCCGGGAGCGGGCGATCGCCCGGTCCAGACGGGGACCGCCGCGCCAGGCGAGGCGGTAGGCGACCAGGTCGCCCAGGACGGAGGCGGTGGCGGCGCAGAGCGTCAGCACCAGGATGTCGGGCACGTCGGCCGCCGTGCCCGCGGCCGCCGCCGTGGCCGCGGTGATCACCAGGACCCCGCTGGGCAGGACCGGCAGGAACACGTCGAGCAGAACCGAGAGGGCCACCACCGCGTAGATCCATGGACTGCCGACCAGCGACCCGAAACTCTCCACCCGAACTCCCCGTGGCTCCCCCGTGGGCCGCCCCGCGCCGCGCTGTCGCGGGGGGAGCGGCAGGAGTGGCAGGAGTGGCCGTTGACAGCCACCCAGCGTACGCGTGATGTGTGACGGAAGGATCACGGGGGGTTCGTGCGGTCGGTGCCGGGAGTCCGCCGTCTTCCGGTAGGCGCCCGGAGGGCAACGTTCCGGCGAATGCCCGGAGTTCGCCGCTCCGGCGAACGACGGAGGGTGCCCTCCCCGAGCCGGGGAGGGCACCCTCGGGTACGGGTCAGGCCGCCACCGGGGTCTGATCCGCGGTCTGCTTCCCTTCCGCCGACGAGCGCCTGGCGAACAGCCGGTCCAGGCCGAAGGCCCCGGAGCCGGTGAACACCAGCAGGAACATGGCCCAGCAGTACAGGGCCGCGCCCTCGCCGCTGTTCTCGATCGGCCACAGGGCCTCGGGCTGGTGGACCTTGAAGTACGCGTACGCCATCGCGCCGGACGACAGGAACGCGGCGGCGCGGGTGCCGAGGCCGAGCAGGACCAGGCTGCCGCAGACGAGCTCGATCAGGGCCGCGTACCAGCCGGGCCAGGCGCCGGTCTCGACGGTGCCGCCGTTGCCGTCCACACCGCCGAGCACGCCGAGCAGGGAGACGGCGCCGTGGCAGGCGAACAGCAGGCCGACGACTATGCGGAACAGGCCCAGGGCGTACGGCTGGGCGCCGTTGAGGCGACCGGTCATGCGGGGGTCTCCTTCGGTCAGGCCGACCCTGGGACGGGGCCGGTCCGGTGGGGGCGGAACCGAGTCGTCCTCAACGTTAGGGGCCCCTAAGTATTACTTGCAAGTTCAACATCTGGCCATGGATCCGACTCGGCTTGCGGCGATCGCGCGTCCGCCGTCGCACGTGAGTACGGTCGCCACCCCGTCATCACGCTCAACGGCGTGGCCGAATGCACACCTCACCGCACAGGTGGGGCACAGGTTCCCCGACGACCGTCTTTCCGGCGGGTCACCAGCGGAGTCGGGTCACCGGCTCAGCCGGGTCTCCATCACCGTCCTGAGGCGCGCCCCGGCCGCCTGCTCCTGCGTGTGCTCCAGCCGCAGCACCGCCGAGCGCCCCCGGGTCGTCAGCGTCATGAGCTGGTTGCCGAACCACGGCCCGCCCGTCCTGCGCCACGTGACCGGCGGCCGGGCGAGACCGGCGTGCCGCACGAAGACGCCGCCGAGCCGCCGGGCGACGGCGCTCCAGCCGAAGCGGAAGCCGAGCCTCATCGACAGGGGGATGGAGTTGTGGACGGGGGAGCAGGTCAGCTGCACCACCCGGGCGTCGGGCCCGGCCCGCCCCGGCCAGCGGGGCTCGGCGACATAGGCGTGGTGGACGTCACCGGAGAGCACGCACACCGTCGCCGGCGCCTCGGGTCCGGTCCCGGCCTCGTCGATCAGTTCCGCCAGGTCGGCGAAGGACTTCGGGAAGGCCGCCCAGTGCTCCAGGTCCGCCGCGCGCCGCAGCTTCTCCCCGAACCACGCCCAGCGGGCTCCCTTGTCGCCCCGGCACAGCACGGAGCTCCACCCCTCGACGTCGTGCACCAGGTGCGGCAGCAGCCAGGGCAGGGAGGTGCCGATGAGGAGGTGGTCGTAGGAGCCGCGCCCGTCGAGGACCTGTTCGCGCACCCAGGCCGCCTCGCCCGCGTCGAGCATGGAGCGCTCGCCCTCCGTCAGGAAGCGGGCCGCACGGCTGTCCACCATCACCAGCCGCACCCGCCCGAAGTCGCGCCGGTAGCTCCAGCGCACGGTGGTCGCGTCCGCCTCGGCCCGCGCGGCGAAGGCGCGCAGCTCGTCCGTGCCGTCGGCGCTCTCGCGCACGGCCGCGTACAGCGGGTCCGCCGCCAGCTCGGCGGGGGAGAGGTTGCCCAGGTGCTGGTACACCCAGTACGACATCAGACCGCTGAGGATCCGCTCGCGCCACCACGACGTGGCGCGCATGTCCTCGACCCAGGAGGCGGAGGTGTTCCAGTCGTCGATCACGTCGTGGTCGTCGAAGATCATGCAGGTGGGGACGGTGGACAGCAGCCAGCGCACCTGCGGGTCGAGCCAGGACTCGTAGTAGAGGTGGGTGTACTCCTCGTAGTCCGCCACCTGGCCGCCCGGGGGGTCGCTCAGGTCGCGGCGGGTGGCGAGCCAGGCGCGGGTGGCGTCGGAGGTCTCGTCGGCGTACACCTGGTCGCCCAGGAGGAGCAGGACGTCGGGCCGCTCGCCGTCCGGGTCGGCGGCGATGCGTCCGGCCAGGGTGTCCAGGGCGTCGGGGCCGACCGGGTCGTGCTCGCCGGTGGGCGGGGAGGCCCAGCGGCAGGAGCCGAAGGCGACGCGCACGCGGTCGTCGTCGGGGCCCGGGGCGGGGATGGCGGAGGGCGGCAGGGACGGGAAGGGGTCCTCGGCCGGCGGCCACACCCGGGTGCCGTCCAGGAACACCTCGTACGGCGTGGTCGTGCCCGGGGTCAGACCGGTCACCCGGACGAGCGCGTAGTGGTGCCCGGCGACCTGGAAGGTGCCGGCCGTCCCGCCGGCCCCGTCCGCGCAGCGCACCTCGGCGGTGCCCGGGCGGCTCGTCTCGACCCAGACGGTCGCGGACGTGCCGTCGACGTACCTCAACAGTGGTCCGAGCCGCAGTCCGGCCATGGTGACCCCTTCCTCCGTCGCTTCGTACGGTACGCAGCGACGGAGGCCGGAGGGGAGATCCCGGGGCCCAGCGGTTCGCGGGGCGGGTCAGAGGTCCGCCGGACGGCTCAGCGGTCCGCCGGACGGCTCAGCAGTTCGCGAGGTGGCTCTGCAGGGCGGACTTCTCGGCGGGGTCGACCGACAGGCCGTAGTAGTACTTCACCTGGACCCAGGCACGGACGTAGGTGCAGCGGTAGGCGGTGCGCGAGGGCATCCAGGTGGCCGGGTCCTGGTCGCCCTTGGCCTGGTTGACGTTGTCGGTGACGGCGAGGAGCTGCGGGCGGGTCAGGTCGTTGGCGAAGGCCTGGCGGCGCGAGGTGGACCAGGAGTCGGCGCCGGAGTCCCAGGCCTCGGCGAGCGGCACGAGGTGGTCGATGTCGACGTCGGAGGCGGCGGACCAGGTCGCGCCGTCGTACGGGGAGTACCAGCTGCCGCTGGTGGCGTAGCAGGAGGAGTCGGTCCGCACGTTGGAGCCGTCGCGCTTGAGGACGGTCTCGCGGGTGTTGCAGGAGCCGCTGACGGTGATCCAGTGGGGGAACAGGTCGCGGTCGTAGCCGGTGCGGTCCTCGGTGGCCACGGTGAGGGTGGCGAGGTAGCCGCGGGCGGTGGAGGCGCTGATCGGGGTGGGCAGGGCGGCGGAGGCGGTCGGGCCGTTGAGCAGCCCGGCGAAGGCTATGAGCCCGGTGAGCGCCGCGACCGTGCCGAGTCGTCGACGCGCGTAGAACCTGGGCATGCGAACTCCTTGTGGTCTGGGGGTGTCGGAGCGCGAGCAGGGGAATGCTCGCCGCTCCGCGTTGCGGGGAGGGGTGCGTCCGGTGAGAAGTTAGTGACGCGGTCATGTCACGTCTATGGTTCAGGTGTGAAACTTCCGCGCCCGAGGTCGGCGAGGGCCTCGCGTACCATGGGCGGTGCAGAAGGGGAGTAGCTCTTCGCCGGACCGTCGACACACTGCTCAGCACGCCTGAGCCGGCGCCCGGAGGCGGACCTCGTGCGAGGTCGGCCAGCGAGACCTTCGGCAAGCAGTGCACGCCCGTGCCGTACGGCACGGGCGCCGTGTGCGCTGCCGTGCCGAGGTGTCCCGCGAAATCGCGCAGCACTCTCGGCGGGGCAGCCCCGACCGATTGAGGAACCGTTGATCAGCCTGACCGTGACGGCCGTCGTCTTCGGCGTCGTCTTCCTCGCCGAACTTCCGGACAAGACCGCCCTCGCCGGCCTCGTCCTCGGCACCCGCTACCGGGCCTCCTACGTCTTCGCCGGCGTCGCCGCGGCCTTCGCCCTGCACGTCGCGCTGGCGGTGGCGGCCGGGAGCGTGCTCACCCTGCTGCCCCAGCAGCTCGTGCACGCGCTCACGGGTGTGCTCTTCCTGGGCGGCGCGGCGATGCTGCTGATGAAGAAGGACGAGGGGGAGGAGGAGGTCCGCAAGCCGGAGGACCAGAGTTTCTGGAAGGTCTCCGGGGCGGGCTTCATGTTGATCCTCGTCGCCGAGTTCGGCGATCTGACCCAGATCATGACGGCCAACCTCGCCGCCCGCTACGACGACCCGCTCTCCGTCGGCCTGGGTGCGGTGCTCGCGCTGTGGGCGGTGGCCGGGCTCGGCATCGTCGGCGGAAAGGCGCTGATGAAGCGGGTCCCGCTGCGGCTGATCACGCAGATCGCGGCGCTGTTGATGCTGGGCCTCGGCGTGTGGAGCCTGTGGGAGGCGGTCGCCGGGTGACGGCCCTCCGCACGGGCCCGCGGGGGCGACGGGGAGCCGAAGTCTCGGTGAACGGTCGGCGAAGGCGGTGGCGGGATGCCGGGTTTGTTTTGTACCGTGGATGAACAAAGTGGTCCCCGCCCGTTTTCCCTGACCGGCGGGCGGGGCCGCCTTGCACCCCCGGGCACCGCGCCCGGGACCCCTCGGGCACCGCGCCCGACAGCCCCTCGGGTCCCCGCCCGGGCCCCTTCCTCCGCGTCTTGGAGCTGCCGATGACGGCCACCGCCGTACTCACCGCCCGCGCCCTCCTGCTGGACATGGACGGCACCCTCGTCAACTCCGACGCCTCGGTCGAACGCGTCTGGCGCCGCTGGGCCGACCGGCACGGGCTCGACGGGGACGAGGTCATGAAGGTCGTGCACGGGCGCCAGGGGTACGCGTCGATGGCGCTGCTGCTGCCGGACCGGCCGATGAAGCAGAACCACGCGGACAACGCGCGCATGCTCGCCGAGGAGACGGCGGACACCGAGGGCGTCGTCGAGATCCCGGGCGCCCGCGCGTTCCTCGCCTCGCTGCGCGGACTGCCGCACGCGCTCGTGACCTCCGCCGACGTCGCCCTGTCCACCGCCCGGATGGCCGCCGCCGGGCTGGACCTGCCCGCGGTGCGGGTGACCGCGGAGTCCGTCGGCGCGAGCAAGCCGGACCCCGAGGGCTTCCTGAAGGGCGCGGCGGAACTGGGCGTCGACCCCGCCGACTGCGTGGTCTTCGAGGACTCCGGCGCCGGCATCGCCGCGGGGCGCGCCGCGGGGATGCGGGTCGTGGGCGTCGGCCCGCGGGCCGGCTTCCACGACCCGGACGTGGTCGTACGGGACCTGACCCAGGTGCGCGTGGAGGCCGGGTCCGACGGCACCGTCCGGCTGCACGTGACGGAATCCGGGCGCGCGGGGGCGTGACCCCGTTCCCCGGCTCGGTCCGGTCCGGTCCAACCGGATCCGGTCCGGTCCGATCCGGTCCGGACGAAGGCCTACGGCTCCCGGGTCTCCGTCTCCAGCAGGGCACGGGTCCTGGGGCCGTACACGCTCAGCTCGTCCTGGAGGCCGCGGGACCACTGGTAGTTGCGCAGGGCCTCCTCCACGCGGCGGGTGAACTGGCCGTTGATGTCGTCGTTGTACAAGTACAACTGGCGCAGGCGCAGCTGGAGTTCGGTGACCTCCGGGCCCCGGTCGCCGCGCCTCAGGACGGGACCGGTGGGGCCGCGGTCGTCCTCGTCACCCTCCTCGAGGGAGTCGACGGGCGCGCTGCTCGTCGGGGTCACGGACGGTTCGGCCGACTGCGACGGGCTCGGCGAGGCACTGGACGCCGAGGGCGAGGGGGAGGCCGACGGGCTCGCGCTCGCGGTCGCCGAGGCCGACGGGGAGGCGGAGGTCGGCGCGGCGGAGGGCGCGCTCGGCGTCGGCTCCGCGGACGGCGAGGCGGACGAGGGGTCCGGCACGCCCACCCTGACGTCCTCCGGCAGCGCGCCGTCCCGGGACGGCGTCTCGTAGGAGAACAGCCCGCTCGCCCACCCGGCCGCGCCCACCACGGCCACGACGGCCCCGGCGGCCGCGAGCAGGGCGGTGCGGCGGCGCCGGCGCGGGGGAGCGGCGTCCTGGCCGGTGGCGTCGTCCACGGCCGGGGCGGCCTCGGACGGGCGCGGGTGCCCGGTCTCGAACAGGTGCAGGTCCGCGGCGCTCGGCTCGGTGGCGGGCGGCGCGAGCGGGGTGGGGAGCACGGACGTGGGGGCCCCGGCGTCCGGTGCGCCCGGGACGGGGGACGCGTCCGGGGTGACGGTGCGCAACGGCATGGTCGCGTCGGCCGCCTGCGGTGCCCCGGACCCCGCGGGGACGTCCGGCGCGTCCGGTGCGCTCGGCGCCTGCCCGGTTCCCCGTCCGCCGTCCGGCGCGTCCTGCGTGCCGTCGCCCGGTGCACGGCCCGGCGCGTCCGCCGCGCTCCCCGCCGTCCCGCCGTCCAGCTCGACGTACGGCCGGATGCGCAGCGGGTCGAAGTCCTCCGCCGCGGCCGCCTGGGCCGTGCGGGCGTCGCGCAGGGCGTCGGACGCGCGGAGGGTGCAGGCACAGGACGGCGTGTTGTCCCTGTGCCTGGGCGCACCGCACTCCGGGCACGGGTTCCCGTTCGGCTGTTCCACGTGTCGTCCCTCCCCTCGCGAACTCCAGAGATTATGCAGATCTTCTTCACAGCTCGGTTCGCGCGCCCCCGGAACGCGGAGTTCCGTCAGGACTCAACAGGCCATAACGGGTCACACCGATCACGATGGAGGGGAAAACGAGAACCTGGGGAGGTCTTCATGGCCCGGGACGCACACGGAACGACGCCGAAGGCGGGCGACGCGCAGCCCTCACCCGGCGCCGGACCGCCCGCCCGTGGCGCCGGCGCCGGGGAACAGGTGTCCGGCAACGTCCTCGTCTCGATCGGCGCGCTGCTGCTCGGCCTGCTGCTCGCCGCCCTCGACCAGACCATCGTGGCCACCGCACTGCCCACCATCGTCAGCGAGCTGGGCGGCCTGGAGCACCTGTCCTGGGTGGTCACCGCCTATCTGCTGGCCTCCACCGCCGCGACCCCGCTGTGGGGCAAGCTCGGCGACCAGTACGGGCGCAAGAAGCTCTTCCAGGCCGCCATCGTGATCTTCCTGGTGGGCTCGGCGCTGTGCGGCGCGGCACAGGACATGTCCCAGCTGATCGCGTTCCGCGCGCTCCAGGGACTGGGCGGCGGCGGACTGATCGTGCTGTCGATGGCGATCGTCGGGGACCTCGTCCCGCCGCGCGAACGCGGCCGCTACCAGGGCCTGTTCGGGGCGGTCTTCGGCACGACGAGTGTCCTCGGGCCGCTGCTCGGCGGGCTGTTCACCGAACACCTGAGCTGGCGCTGGGTGTTCTACGTCAACCTGCCCGTCGGGGTCGTCGCGCTCGCCGTGATCGCGGCGGTGCTGCACATCCCGCGCAGGGCGACGAAGCACGTCATCGACTACCTCGGCACCCTCCTCATCGCCTCCGTCGCCACCTCCCTGGTCCTGGTCGCCTCCCTCGGCGGCACCACCTGGAGCTGGGGCTCGCCGCAGATCGTCGGGCTCGCGGTGCTGGGCGTCGTCCTCGCCGTCGTCTTCGTGGCCGTCGAGCGGCGGGCCGCCGAACCGGTGCTGCCGCTCAAGCTGTTCCGCGTGCGGACCTTCACGCTCTCCGCCGTGATCAGCTTCATCGTCGGCTTCGCCATGTTCGGCGCGCTGACCTACCTGCCGACCTACCTCCAGGTGGTGCAGGGCGTCACCCCCACCATGTCCGGCGTGCACATGCTGCCGATGGTGGCCGGCATGCTGCTGGCCTCGACCGGCTCCGGACAGATCGTCAGCCGCACCGGCCGCTGGAAGGTCTTCCCCCTCGCGGGCACCGCCGTCACCACCCTCGGACTGCTGCTGCTCCACCAGCTCGACGCGCACAGCTCCACCGCCGTGACGAGCCTCTCCTTCTTCGTCCTCGGCTCCGGGCTCGGCCTGGTGATGCAGGTCCTGGTGCTGATCGTGCAGAACGCCGTCCCCTACGAGGACCTCGGCGTCGCCACCTCCGGCGCGACCTTCTTCCGGTCCATCGGCGCCTCCTTCGGCGTCGCCGTCTTCGGCACGATCTTCGCCGGCCGCCTCGGCGACGAACTCACGGCCGCCCTCCGCGGCGCGCGACTGCCGCCCGGCGTCTCCGCCGGCTCGCTGGAGGCCGACCCGCGCGGCATCGCCGCCCTGCCGCCCGCGCTGCGCGGCCCGGCCGTCGACTCCTACGCCACCGCCATCACCGACGTCTTCCTGTACGCCGCTCCCGTGGCCCTCCTCGGCTTCCTGCTGGCCTGGTTCCTCAAGGAGGACCGGCTGCGCGCCTCGGTCACCGCGCCCGACGCCACCGAGACGCTGGCCAGCAACCCCGTGGAGCGGTCGTCGTACGACGAGGTGTACCGCGCGCTGTCGCTGCTCGGCACCCGGGAGGGACGGCGCGAGGCCTACCGGAGGATCACCGCGCGCGCGGGCTACGACCTGCTGCCCGCGGCGAGCTGGCTGCTGCTGCGGATCAGGAAGTACGGCACGGTGGAACCGGCCCGGCTCGCCGAGCGCGGCCCCGTCCCGCTGGGCGTCGTCATCGAGGCCGCCCGCCAGCTCGAGGTCCGGCACCTCGCCGTGCGCCGGGGACTCGACCTCGTCCCGACCGACGAGGGGCGCGAGGTGGCCGAGCGGCTGGCGCGTGCCCGGGAGGACTCCCTGGCCGAACTGCTCGGCGACTGGTGGGGGCCGGACCGCCCGACCGACCTGGTGCAGCTGGTGCACGAGCTGTCCGACGAGCTGTGCGGCGCGCAGGGGGAGCGCCCGGACCGCGAGCGCCCGCTCACGCGGGTCGGGTGAGGCGGCGCCGTGCCGCCGGCCGGCCGAGTTCCTTGGCGAACCAGTGCTCGGCGTACGGATCGGCGTTGTGCGGCTCGGTCTCCGCATAGCCGAGCCGGGCGTACAGGGCCCGCGCCTCGACGAGGTCCCCGCGCGTGTCGAGGATCATCCGGGCGGCACCGGACGCGCGGGCCGCGTCCTCGGCGGCCCGCACCAGCAGTGCCGCCCCGCCCCTGCCCCGCATCCCCTCGTGGAGGAACACCCGGGTGAGTTCGGCGGTCGAGTCGTCCAGCAGCCGGACGCCCGCGCTGCCGGCCGGCTCCCCCGCGTACCGCGCGACCAGCAGCAGGCCCCTCGGCGGCACGAGGTCACCGCCCGACTGCGCCGCGATCCCGCGCTCCAGTTCCCCGGGATCGGTCCGGCGTCCCTCGTGCAGCAGGTACCAGCGGTCGCTGACCTCCGTGTAGTACGCCCGCCAGAGCGCGGCGGCGACGGGGGAGTCGGGCGGTTCCGGGGCGATGGTCCAGGACATGACCGCATTCTCGGCGGCCCCTCCGGCGGGCGCGCAAGCGGATATGCCGCCCGCGCCGCGCGGGACCGGTGGCGTCCGGCAACTGTTTGCGGGTGAACCTTCGGGCAACCCGGTAGACGAACCGGCTCGAGAGGAGTGCCGGCCTGGCCGAGAATCCGGAAGGCATTCATGTCCACTGGCCTGATCATTGCTCTGATCGTGATTGTCGCGCTCGTCGTCGCCGCCGTGGCCGTCGTGACCCTGCGCGCCCGCGGCCCGCTGCACGGCACGCAGCTGAAGCGGCGCTTCGGGCCCGAGTACGACCGGGCCGTCGCCCGGCACGACGGGGACGCCAGGGCCGCCGAGCGGGAGCTCGCCGAGCGCGTGGAGCGCCACGGCGGCCTGCGGGAGCGGCCGCTGGAGCCCGCCGAGCGGGATCGGTACGTGGCGCGCTGGACGGCCGCGCAGGAGCGGTTCGTCGACGCGCCGGGCGACGCGGTCGCCGAGGCGGACCGGCTGCTCGCCGAGCTGGCCGGCGCCAAGGGCTTCCCGGACGGCGGGCACTACGAGGACCAGCTCGCCGCGCTGTCCGTGCACCACGCCCGCCACGTCGAGGGCTACCGGCGCGTGCACCGGGTGGCCCAGGCGCGCGCGAGGGGCGCGCACGACGGCGGCGCGGGCACCGAGGAGATGCGCGAGGCCCTGGTCGAGGCCCGCGCCCTGTTCGACGAACTGGTCCGGCCGTCCGCCCACGACCGCGGACGCCACCGGGCCGACGCGGACGTCGCGCGCAGGTCCCCGGCCGGCCGCGGCCACCGCGTGCCGTCGATGTTCCACCGACACCAGGCGAAGGAGAGCTGAGCGAGATGTCCGACGCGACCCGACGCCCCGGAGACGACCCGCTGCTCCCCGACGACACCCGCACCGCCCCGGACGCCCGCACCGCCCCGGGCGCCGGCACCGCCCCGGACGCCCGCACCGCCCCGGGCGCCGGCACCGCCCCGGACGCCCGCACCGCCCCGGGTGCCGGTACCGCCCCGGGAACCGGCACCGGTCTGGGCGCCGGTACCACCCCGGGCGCCGGTACCGCTCCGGGCGTCGGCACCGCCTCGGGTGCCGGTACCGCCCCGGGCGCCGGCACCGGTCTGGGTGCCGGCACCACCCCGGGTACCGGCACCGCCCCGGGCGGCGACCCCGCACACCACGGCCCGGGCCACGACGGCGAAGGGACCGAGGGCGCCCGTCCCCGGCTCCTCCCGCACGACGACGGCGACCGGATCAGCGCGCGGCTGCGGCACGCCGTGGCCGGGTTCGTCGACGCGCCCCGGGACGCCGTCGAGGAGGCCGACCGCGTCCTGCAGGAACTCACCGCGCGCGTCACGGACGCGGTGACCGAGCGGCGCCGCACCCTGCGGCGGTCCTGGCAGGCCGCCGACGCCGAGGACGGCGGGAGCGCCGCGGCGACCGACACCGAGCAGTTGCGCCTCGCCCTGCGGGACTACCGCGCACTGGCGGAGCGACTGCTACGCGTCTGACCCGCCAGGCCCGTCCGCCCCGCCCGCCGCGGCCCGGCGCTCCCGCCACTGCCGTACGACGTCCTCGACGTCGTACGGCTTCTTGCCCAGCGGGGGCCCGGGCGGCGGCTTGAACATCATCTCGCGGATCCTGTCGTTGATCTCCGCGAGGATCTTCCGCACGATCCGCTCCGAGGGGGCCGCGAGGGCCGCCTGCAGCGCGTCCTCGGCCTCCTTGCGCAGGGCCAGCGCCGGCGGGAGCACGGAGAAGCCCTCGCGGGCCATCTTCCGCTTGACCCACCACAGTTCGTCGTACGTGGCCTCCACGTCGCGCGGGAGCGGCCGACCCGCCCCCGGCAGCCGTTCGAACTCCCCGCGTGCCTCCGCGTCACGGATCTGCTTGTCGGCCCAGGACTCGAAGTCGACGCCGGGTGGCTTCCGCTCGGTCATGGGATCATTGTGCCGGACGCCACACGGCCGGGCGATTTATCATGCGGCGGCAAGCCGGTCCGGCCGCCGTGCCGGGCCGTTCCGGTCAAGGACGTCCCGTCTCAGGAGGAGCGCACGTGCTCGAACTCACCATGGCCGCCGTGGCCGAGGCGGAAGCGGGAGCCACGGCCGGAATGCTCATGGCCGACGCGCCCAGCGAGCCGGGCACCGTGCTGCGGGTGGGCCGGGACAAGTCGGTGTGCCGGCTCTCCACGCCGGACGACTGGCTGTTCGTCTCCCGGGTCCACCTGGAGTTCCAGTGCCTGCAGGACGGCACCTGGCAGCTGACCTGGCTGCGCGGATCGCTGCCCGAGCCGTCCTCCGAGGTCCGGCTGACCGTCGGGGAGTACGCCCACCCGGTCGCCTACGGCGGCACCGTGGCGCTGCCCCGGGGCGGCAGCGGCGAGGTCGTCATCCAGGACCGCACCGCCCCGCGCAGCGTCAACGTGGGCTTCTACCACGAGGTGTGAGGCACCGGCCGAAGCACTGCCGGCGCCACTGGGGTCTTTCGTCTGGATCAGGGAGCGGGTTCTGGTGCCGTGCATCGCGAGGCGGAGGAGGGCGGCAGGGCGGAGCCCCGCCGACCGACGACAACGCGGCGAGGCACGGCACCAGAACCCGCGAGCCCGGCCTGATCCAGACGAGAGGCCCTAGGCGAGCACCCGGACCAGCGCGAAGCCGTCGTACTCCTTGGCGCCGACCGTCTGGACCGCCGTGCCGCTCAGCCTCGGGTGGCTTCCGATCAGGTCGAGCGCGGCACGGGTGCCGAGCACGTCCGGGTCGGTGTCGCCGGGGTCGGCCACCCGGCCGCCCCGTACGACGTTGTCCAGGACGATCAGGCTGCCCGTGCTGGTGAGCTTCAGGGCCCACTCCACGTAGTGCGGGTTGTTGACCTTGTCCGCGTCGATGAAGACGAGGTCGAACGGGGGCGGGTTCTCGTCGGCCAGCTCGGGCAGCGACTCCAGCGCCGGGCCCACCCGCACCTCGACCTGCCGGTCGAGTCCCGCGCGGGCGATGTTGCGGACGGCGACCTCGGCGTGCCGGGGGTCGTACTCCAGGGAGATCAGCCGCCCGTCGGCCGGGAGGGCGCGGCCCAGCCAGATGGTGCTGTAGCCGCCGAGCGTGCCGATCTCCAGGATGTGCCGGGCGCCCTGCACCTGGGCGAGGAGCTGGAGCAGCTTGCCCTGGGCGGGCGACACGGCGATGGGCGGGAGGCCGGCGGCCTCGCTGTCGCGCAGGGCGGCCGCCAGCGCCTCGTCCTCGAGGGCGTCGGGCAGGAGGCGGGCGGTGAGGTAGGCGTCCACTTCGTGCCAGAGCCGCGACTCGCTCATGCACCTGTACCTTCCGTACGGCTAGTTAGCTTGTCTAACTAGTGACGCTGACGAAGATAGTGGTGCACGGGTTCCCCGTCGGGGAATTCCTCCCGGCCGGTGCCCTCAGCGTGTCCCGGCCGCCTCCAGCGACGGCGCCGAACCCGGCAGCGGGCGTCCCGCCGACTCCGCCATGCGCCACACCGCGAACCCGCCGATCACGGCCGCCGCCATCATGTAGTAGGCGGGCATCATCATGTCGCCGGTCGCGCCGATCAGGGCCGTGACCACCAGCGGGGTCGTGCCGCCGAACAGGGACACCGAGACGTTGAAGCCGATCGACAGCGAGCCGTAGCGCACGCGGGTCGGGAACAGCGCGGGGAGCGCGGACGGCATGGCCGCGGTGAAGCACACCAGCAGCAGGCCGAGGGCGCCCATGCCGGCGGCGACCGCGAGCAGGCCGCCGTCGCGGATCAGCAGCAGCGCCGGGACGGACAGGACCAGGAATCCGGCGCACCCGGCCGCGATCACCGGGCGGCGGCCGATCCGGTCGGTCAGCGCGCCGGCGAACGGCTGGACGATCATCATCAGCACCATCACGCCGAGGACCACGAGCAGACCGTGCGTCGCGTCGTAGCCCAGCTCGCTGGTGAGGTAGCTCGGCATGTACGACAGCAGCATGTAGTCGGTGACGTTGAAGACCAGCACCAGGGCCACGCACAGCAGCAGCGCGCGCCACTGGCCGGCCACCGTCTCGCGCAGCGGCACCTTCGGGCGGCTGCTCTCCGCCTTCTCGACCTCGGCCGCGAACGCCGGCGTCTCCTCCAGGCGCATGCGCAGGTAGAGGCCGATGATGCCCATCGGGCCCGCGATCAGGAACGGGATGCGCCAGCCCCAGGACAGCAGGTCCTCCGAGGAGAGCAGCGCGGTCATCAGGGTGACCAGGCCCGCACCGCCGATGTACCCGGCGAGCGTGCCGAACTCCAGCCAGCTGCCGAGGAAGCCGCGCCGCTTGTCGGGGGCGTACTCGGCGATGAAGGTGGACGCGCCGGCGTACTCGCCGCCGGTGGAGAAGCCCTGCACCAGGCGGGCGGCCAGCAACAGGATCGGGGCGCCCACGCCGATCGCGGCGTAGGACGGGATGAGGCCGATGGCGAAGGTGCCCGCCGCCATCATGATCATCGTGAGGGCGAGGACCTTCTGCCGCCCCACGCGGTCGCCGAGCGGGCCGAAGACCATGCCGCCGAGCGGGCGGACCAGGAAGGCCGCGGCGAAGGCGCCGAACGTGGACAGCAGCTGGGCGGTGGGGTTGCCCGAGGGGAAGAAGACCTTGCCCAGCGTGACCGCGATGTAGCTGTAGACACCGAAGTCGAACCATTCCATCGCGTTGCCGAGCGCCGCCGCCTTCACGGCGCGCCGGATGAGCGCGGGGTCGGTGACGGTGGGGGCGGTGGGGCCGTGCGTCTGCGCGGTGCCGGTCTTCCGCGACGTGTACGAGGACGGGGGAGCGGCGACTGAGGCAGTCGACAAAGCTACGCTCGCCTACCTTTCGACGGGGACAGGGACGGGTCCGCGCGGCGGCGCTGTCGGGCGGGCCGAAAAAACGACGATAGGCGGAGTTGGTCCCCCTACGGGCGGTACGCGCTTAGCTGCATACAGCATCTAAATGTGGCGTACGCAGGAGCGCAGCCCTCCCCGCGGCGCCCCCGCCGGCCTCCCGCTGTGACTCATCTCGCGCCCCCGGAGGACGTCCCGGTCCCCCCGTGCTCCGTCGTCATCCGGACAAAAGCGGGAGGGGTGTCAGGCGAAGTGGGGGTCGCCCGCGTCTCTGCCCAGGGGCGGTGCGAGCCTCATAGGGTGCGCAGGGTGAACCCCCACGCACAGGACGTGGGCGATCGGGGCGGGGAGGCCGACGAGGCGTGGCGAATGCGGAGCACAGCGGGCGACCGGCGGAGGGGTTGGGGACGGCGGCCGTCGGCGGCCCCCGGGCACGGCTGCGGGCGGCCCGCCTCGGACTGTGGTTACTCGCGGCCGTCCTCGTCGTGCGACAGGTGGCCGCCGTCCTGACCACCCCGCGCGGGGAGCGGCTGACGGACCTGGAGACCTGGGTGGGCCCCGAGGGCGTGCTGCACGTCAGCGGCTCCCTCTACGACTCCACCCGCTTCACCGGCACCCCCTTCGGCGGGCTCGTCCTCAAGCCCCTCACCCGGTCGGCGGAGCAGGCCCTCGGCTGGGGCTGGACCTTCGGCACGCTGCTGCTGGTCGTCGCCCTCGGCGCGATCGCCGCCCGCGCCCTGCCCCGGCCGGTCGGCCGGCGCACCGCGCTGCTCGCCGCCCCGGTCGCCGTCAGCCTGCTCATGCTGTCCCTGCCGGTGCGCACCACCCTGTGGCTCGGCCAGACCAGCATCATCCCGGTCCTCCTCGTCCTGCTGGGCTGCTTCGTCGCGCACGGTCAGCGGGCCGGCGGCGCCCTGATCGGCGTCGCGGCGGCCCTCCAGCCCACCCTGCTGCTCTTCGCGCCGCTGCTGTGGTTCACCGGCCGCCGCCGGGCCGCCGCCGCCACGGGCCTCACCTTCGCCGCGGCCACCGCGCTCGCCTGGGCCGCGATGCCGCAGGACTCCCACACCTACTGGGTGCACCACATGGCGGGCGTCGGCCTCGGCGGTCCCGCCGACGACCTCGCCAACCAGTCCCTGCACGGCGCCCTGCTCCGCCTCGGCCTCGAAGGCCCCCTCGAGATCGGCCTCTTCCTGCTGCTCGGCGCGGCGGTCGTGGCCGTCGCCCTGCGCCGCGCCGTCCGTTACGCCCGCGACGGCCAGCTGCTGCTCGCCGTCGCCGTCACCGGCTGCGCCGTCGTCGTCGTCTCCCCGACCGCCTGGCAGCACCAGCTGCTCTGGGTGCTCCTCACGGTCGTCGGCCGGGTCGGCGGGCGCGCCTCCGACCGGCCGGTGTGGCCCGTCGCCGTCGTCCTGGTGATGACGCTGCCCGCCAGGATGATGCTGCCGAACATGGCCGTGCTCCACCCGTTGCGCGACAACGTCGTCCTGATCGCCGCCCTGGCCGCCGCCACCGCCGTCCCGTTCCTGTCCCGCACCTCGCCGTACTTCCGGTCGCCCGTGCCGACCCGGTACGCCGATCCGGTCCCGGCCCGCCTCCGGTCCGTCCCGCTGCTGCCGTTCCTGCGCCGGGTGCTCACCCGCCCGAACCTCCTGCTCGAGCTCCTGCTGATCCGCGTCACGTACGCCGCGTACGCCAAGGTCCGGCTCGCCGCGACCGGCGGCAGCAACTCGGCCGGCCGCGCCCGCGCCGAGGAACACGGACAGCAGATCCTCGACCTCGAGCGCGTGCTCCACCTGGACATCGAGTACGCGGTCAACCACGCCGTCGTGAAGATCGGCTGGCTGCGGAACTTCTTCGACTTCTACTACACGTCGTTCCACTTCGCCGTCCCGCTCACCGTTCTCGGCCTGCTGTACTGGCGCCGCCCCGTCGACTACCGCTGGGCGCGGACGAGCCTCGGCTTCGCCACCCTCCTCGCCCTGGTCGGCTTCTGGCTCTACCCGCTGGCCCCGCCGCGCCTGATGCCGCACCTCGGGATCATCGACACGGTCCACGGCGTGCAGGACTTCTCCCAGCCCGACTACGGCACGCTCACCGCCCTCACCAACCAGTACGCGGCGATGCCGTCGCTGCACTTCGGCTGGTCCCTGTGGTGCGGACTGGTGATCGCGGTCATCGCGCCCAGGGTGTGGATGAAGGCGCTCGGCCTGCTCCACCCGCTGTTCACGGCCGCCGCGATCGTCGCCACCGGCAACCACTGGATCCTGGACGCGGTCGGCGGGGCGATCGTCGTCGGCGCCGGCTTCGGGCTGACGTACCTGCTCCAGGGGCCGCGCGCCCGGACGGTGCCGGCCGCGGCCGAGACCGAGCGCACGGCCGGGACCGCCGTCGAGGCCGGCGGTGAGGCCCGCGGCGCGGCCGGGGACGAGGCCGGCCGCGAGGTCAGCAGCGAGTCGACGGAGCCGGAGAGGGACCGTACTCCGAGCTGATCCGGTACTCGCCCGGCGCGGACACCGTGAGCCGCGTGAACTCGCCCTGGCGGCTCAGGCACCCGCCGTCGCTGCGCAGCCAGGGCGAGTACGCGATCCGCACGGTCACCGGCCCCGGCCGGGACACGCGCAGCACGAGGTCCGCGCCGGAGGTCCGCACGACCGCTCCGGGCGCGGAGACGAGCGGCACGGCGTCCCGCACGCGGAACACCTGCCAGTGGGCGTCGTGCCAGACGGGCAGGAGCCAGTCGGGCCGGGTGCGGTCGTCGCGCAGGAGCCGGGCCTCCTCCTCGGCGGGCCCGTCGGGCTCGGCGCGCGGCAGCACGACGAACCCGACCGCCCACCGGTCCAGCCACTCCCGGTAGGCGGCGGCGGAGAAGGAACCGTCGTAGAAGAGCCGGGCCCGCTCCACGTCGAGCTGACGGTTCCAGCCGCGCGCGAGGTGGACGTACGGCGCGAGGGCGGCCGCCTCCCGGTGGTCGCGCGCGGGCACGACCTCGACCCGGGACCGGTCGGCGCCGAGCCCTTCGAGGGCCCGTACGACACCGTGGGTGTGCACGGCCCAGGCCGGGACGACGGTGTACTCCCTCAGGTCGTCGGCGGTCTTCTTCCCGAGCCAGCCGACGGAGAAGACGAGGACGGCGACGAGCAGGTTGCGGCGCAGGGCGCGTGCCCCCGGCTGGGCGAGGAGGGCGGCGAGGAGGACGACCGGCGCGGCGTACTCGGCGAACCGCTCCACGTTCGTGCCGACGGGGGAGGGGACGAGGTACACGAGCACGGTCCCGGCCGCGTAGACGACCCCGCTCCAGCGGGCCACCCGCCAGGCGGGCGGGGCGAGCGCGGCGACGGCGAGACCGAGGAGGACGGGGGGCCATATTCGGGAGGCGGGCATGGGCTGCTCGCCGGCGAAGGGGAAGAGCAGGCCGGTCGTCCCGACGACGAGGGCGGGCGGGAGGAGCAGGGCCGTGGCGGGCGCCGGCCGCCGGCCGAGCAGGAACCCGGCGCCGACGACGGCGAGGAACAACCCGGCGACCGGGGACGCCATGGTGGCGAGGGCGGCGTGGACGCCGGCCGGGGCGAGACGTTTCTGCCGGGTGAGGAGGAGACAGGCGGCGAGCCCGAAGGCGACACCGAGGGCGAAGGTGGTGCGTCCGGAGGCGACGTTGCACCACAGGGCGAGGGAGGCGAGGAGAGCGGGGGCGAGGGGTCTTCGGAGCCGCGCGCGCCGGATCAGCGCGGCGGCCAGCCAGGTGGCGGTGACCCCGGAGACGACGGTGAGGGCGCGGACACCGAGGGCGGCCATGAGGTACGGCGAGACGATGCTGTAGTTGGCGGTGTGCGTCCCGCCGTACCAGAAGAGGTTGTACGCGGAGTCCCCGTGCCGGGCGGCGAAGTGGGCCCAGGCGTCCTGGGCGGCGAGGTCCCCGCCGCCGGTGGCGAGACAGCCCCACCAGAGGGCGTAGAGGGGGAGGGCGGGGAGGGTCGCGAGGAGGGGGACGCGGTGGCGTCGGCACAGGGTGCGGAGTGAGTGGTTCCGCTGGAGGGCCGTGTCCGCTTCTTGCTGGGTCGGGGCGAGTTCGGCAGGGGGCACGGTTGCGAAGACGTGGAACGGGACGGGGGCGTTCACTGCGGGGCGCTCCCGGGGCGGGGCGCGGAAGCGCGACACCGGCCGAGGAGCGGACGGCCCACGGTCACGTCACTCACGCAGGGGACGGCGAAGGCGGCGGCCCCGGGGATCAGGGGGTCGCCGCCTTCGGTATGTGGGGGTGGGGGGCCGGGATCAGTACCAGTGGTTGGTCTGCCAGAAGTCCCAGGCGGCGCAGGGGCTGCCGTAGCGGTCGTTCATGTAGTTCAGGCCCCACTCGATCTGGGTGGCGGGGTTGGTCTTCCAGTCGGAGCCGGCCGAGGCCATCTTGGAGGCCGGCAGGGCCTGGACCAGGCCGTAGGCGCCGCTGGAGGCGTTGGTGGCGGTGGGGTTCCAGTTGCTCTCGTGCTGGACGATCTTCGAGAAGCACTGGTACTGCGCCGAGTTGCCGATCATCTTCTTCGCGGTCGCCTGGGCCGAGGCGGCCGCCGTCGGCGCGGCCTGCGCGGGTGCGGCGGCGATCAGCGTGCCGCAGGTGGCGGCGGCGAGGGCGGCACCGGCGACGGCCTTCTTCGGGGTGGCGAGGGTGCGGAGGAGGGAAGCGGCGGACACAGGCGGCCTTTCGGTCGGGAGCAGGGGGGTCGCGGTGTGCGTGCCGGACGCCGCGGGGTGGGCGGCGGGGCATGCGTCGGCGCCGCGGCCCGTGGGGGGCACGTCGGCGCCTGGCGACCGCTCCACAGAAACAAATCCGTGGTTTGCCCGCAAAGCTCCCTTTTACTAACCGCGGTCGCATTTCGGACATCGCGCTCGGGCGGGGCGGGGGTGCGGGGCCCGGGCCGGCGCGGCGGGGGCGGGGTCCGCCGTCGTGCCGCGGCTACGGCCCCGCTTCGTACGTGACCCGCGTCATGTGGGGTGGTTCACCGTCCCGGTCACGGACCGCGTCCGGGCCATCACCGAGGGGAGGCGTCGAATGTGACCGGCGCCTCGAAGGCCGCCCTCCGGGTGGCGCGGCGCAGGGCGCGCAGGACCGGGGCACCCAGCGCCAGGGTCAGCGCGGCGGTGACCAGCGCCCGGCCCAGGTCCCAGCCGAGGGAGGTGGCCAGGCAGTAGGCCAGGAAGCGGGCCAGGTTCGCGGGAACCGGCGCGTCCGGGTCGAAGGAGATGTTCGAGGCGAGCGCGGACATGAAGGGCCAGCCCGCCATGTTCATCACCGTGCCGTAGGCGAAGGCCGCCAGGAAGCCGTAGACGGCGAGCAGCCACACCTCCGCGCGGCCGCGCAGACGGTGCGGGCCCGGCAGCAGGCCCGCCCCCATCGTGAACCAGCCCATCGCCAGCATCTGGAACGGCAGCCACGGGCCGACCCCGCCCGTGAGCAGGGCGGACGCGAACATCGTCACCGAGCCGAGGACGAAGCCGAAGCCCGGACCGAGGACCCGGCCGCTGAGGACCACGAGGAAGAACATGGGCTCCAGACCGGCCGTTCCGGCGCCGATGGGGCGCAGCGCCGCGCCCGTCGCCGCCAGGACGCCGAGCATCGCCACCGCCTTCGGGCCGAGGCCGGACTCCGAGATCGTCGCCGCCACGACCGCCACCAGCAGGACCAGGAGGCCCGCGAAGAGCCACGGCGCGTCCTGGGCGTGGGCGTTGAGGGTGGAGGCGGGCGGGGCGAGGAAGGGCCAGCCGAAGCCGGCCACGCCCACCGCGCTCACCAGGAACAGGGCCGCGAGCGAGCGCGGGCCCAGGCGGACGGCCTTCGCCTGGCGCTCCGCGCCCCCCGCGGTGCTCCCCGTGGCCCTCATGACAGCGCCTCCCGGACCTGGGCGACCGTGAGCCAGTGCTGCGGGGCCAGGACCTTCGCCACCTGCGGGGCGAAGGACGGTGACGCCACGACCACCTCCGCCGCCGGGCCGTCCGCGATCACCTCGCCCTCGGCGAGCAGGACCACCCGGTGGGCGAGTTCCGCCGCCAGCTCCACGTCGTGGGTGGCCAGGACGATCGCGTGGCCCTCGGCGGCCAGCGCGCGCAGGAGCGTCACCAGGCGGGCCTTCGCCGCGTAGTCCAGGCCGCGGGTCGGCTCGTCCAGGAGGATCAGGGGCGGCCGGGCGGTCAGGACCACCGCCAGGGCGAGGGTCAGGCGCTGGCCCTCGGACAGGTCGCGGGGGTGGGTGTCGTCGGACACGCCGGGGAGCAGTTCCGACAGCAGGGCGCGGCACGTGCCCGGCTCCGCGCCCGCGTCCTGGTCGGCGGCCGCGCACTCCGCGGCGACCGTGTCGGCGTAGAGCAGGTCGCGCGGCTCCTGCGGGACCAGGCCGACGCGGCGGACCAGGTCGCGGGGGCGGGTGCGGTGGGGGACCGCGTCGCCGGTGCGGACCGAGCCGGAGGACGGCGCGACCAGGCCGACGAGCGCGCCGAGCAGCGTCGACTTCCCGGCGCCGTTGCGGCCCATGAGGGCGACGGCCTCGCCGGGGGCGACGGTCAGGTCGACGTGGCGCAGGGCCTGGACGCGGTCGCGGCGGACGGCGAGGGAGCGGACCTCGGCGACGTGCGCGGGGGACGGGGCGTCCGGCTTCGCGCGCCCGAACAGGCGCCGGCCGGCCGGGGGCGGCGCGGGCGCCGGGGCCGCCTCCCGCCGGGGCTCCAGGTCGGCCAGGCGTTCCCGCAGCGGGGCCGCCCTGCGGCGCGCGTCCCGGACCGTGAGGGGCAAGGGGGACCAGCCGGCGAGGCGGCCCAGGTCCACCACCGGCGGGAAGACGGGCGACACCGCCATCACCTCCGCCGGGGCGCCGAGGAGCGGGCGCTCGCCGGGACCCGGCAGCAGGACCACCCGGTCGGCGTACTGGACGACGCGCTCCAGGCGGTGTTCGGCCATGAGGACCGTGGTGCCCAGGTCGTGGACCAGGCGCTGGAGGACCGCGAGGACCTCCTCGGCCGCCGCCGGGTCGAGCGCGGAGGTCGGTTCGTCCAGGACCAGCACCCGGGGGTGCGGGGTGAGGACCGAGCCGATGGCGACCCGCTGCCGCTGGCCGCCGGAGAGGGCGGAGACGGGGCGGTCGCGCAGGTCGGCCAGGCCCAGCAGGTCGAGGGTCTCCTCGACGCGGCGGCGCATCACGTCCGGGGCCAGGCCCAGCGACTCCATGCCGTAGGCGAGCTCGTCCTCGACGGTGTCCGTCACGAAGTGGGAGAGGGGGTCCTGGCCCACCGTGCCGACGACGTCGGCCAGTTCGCGCGGTTTGTGGGTGCGGGTGTCGCGGCCGGCGACCGTGACCCTGCCGTGCAGGGTGCCGCCGGTGAAGTGCGGGACCAGACCGCTGACCGCGCCCAGCACGGTGGACTTGCCGACGCCGGACGGGCCGACGAGGAGGGCCAGTTCGCCCTCGGGCACCTCGAAGTCCACCGCGCGGACGGCGGGTTCGTCGGCGCCGTCGTACGTCACCGACACGTTCTCGAAGCGGATCACGACGGCTCCTTGCGGGTGGCGCCCTCGGGGGCGGGGGTGACGAAGGCGGGGAGCAGGCCGATCAGGACGGCCGCCGCGGGCCACAGGGGGAGCGCGGGCGCGACGAGCGGGACCACGCCGGGGTGCAGGGCCGCCGGGTCGCGGTCGGCGGCGAGGGCCAGCAGCGCCGCGACCGCCGCGCCCGAACCGGTGACCAGCCAGGCGCGGACGCCCCAGCGGTCGGGGCGGTAACGGGTGCGCAGAGAGCGCCGGCCGCCCAGCCACAGGCCCGCGAGGGCGGCGGCGAGACCGCCGAGGAGGACGGGGACGCCGTAGGTGCCGCCCTCGGCGGTGAGCAGTCCGTACGTTCCGGCGCAGACGCCGAGCAGACCGCCGAGGATGAGGGCGGCGGTGGTGCGGCGGACGGCCGGCGGGACCTCGGCGGTGCGGCCGTAGCCGCGGGCGTCCATCGCGGCGGCGAGGGCGACGGAACGCTCCAGCGCGCCCTCCAGGACCGGGAGTCCGACGTGCAGGAGGCCGCGTACGCCCTTGTCGGGGCGGCCGCGCAGCCGGCGGGCGGCGCGCAGCCGCTGGACGTCGGCGATGAGGTTCGGGGCGAAGGTCAGCGCCACGACGACGGCCACGCCCGTCTCGTACAGGGCGCCGGGGAGGGACTTCAGGAGGCGGGAGGGGTTGGCGAGGGCGTTCGCGGCGCCGACGCAGATGAGCAGCGCGGCGAGTTTCAGGCCGTCGTACAGGGCGAACACGAGGGCCTCGGCGGTGACCCGGCCGCCGAGGCGGATGCCCTGCGCCCAGTCGGGGAGCGGCACTTCGGGAAGGTGGACGATCACGTGCGTGCCGGGGACGGGGGAGCCGAGGACGACCGCGAAGAGGAGGCGGACGACCAGCACGGCGAGGGCGAGCTTGACGAACGCGCCGTAGGAGCGGGCCCAGGGCGCGTCCGGGCGGCGGGTCGCCACGACGTACGCGGAGACGGTGACGAGCAGGGCGAGGAGGAGGGGGTTGGTGGTGCGGGTGGCGGCGGTGCCGAGGGCGAGGGCCCACAGCCACCAGGCGCCGGGGTGGAGCGGGTCGCCGTGGGGACGGCGGGGGGCGGGGGCGTCCGGCTGCACCGGGCCGGCGGTGCCGGTGCGCCCCCGCGGACGGGCGTCGCTAGCCACGACGGCGTACCTGCCAGACCGCCGCCGCGCCCAGGCACACCACCACCGCGATCCCGGCCGCCAGGCCCAGGGACGGGCCGTCGTCGGCCGGTTCGCTCGGCTGCTCCTTCTCCTTCTCCGCGGGCGCGGACCTCTCGTCCCCCGACACCTGCTCCCCGCAGCCCTTCTCCGGGTACCCCGCGATCGCGCACAGCAGGGCGCCCGCGTCGTAGCGCAGGGGCTCGGCGACGGCGGCCAGGGCCTCGGCCGTCGTCGCGTCCGGGGAGACCTGCGCGCAGGCCGTGCGGCCCGCGGGCGGGGTCTCGCCGGAGGGGGCGTCGGCGGGCGTGCCGAAGTCGAGGACCAGGGCCACGCGCTTCGTGCCGTCCCGCGGCGGGGTCCCGGCGCAGACCGCGGCGAAGTCGGCGCTGCCGCGGGGCTTCGCGGCGTCGGCGGAGTCCTCGCTGACGGAGAAGCGGAAGCCCTGGACGGCGCCGTCGGCGGGACGGACGAGGGACGGGCCCTGGGTGGCGTACGTCCACGTCCCGCCGTCGCGCTCCCAGAAGGACCAGTAGCGGTAGCCGGTGGCCCGCGCCTGGCCCGCGCCCGCCAGCAGCGGCAGGAGCGCGGCCAGGAACAGGACGACGGTGCGGCGTGTCACGGCTGCCGCCGCTTCGCGCGGCCGCTGATCAGGAAGCCGATGCCGATACCGGCGACCAGGCAGACGCCGACGAACCACCAGACGCCGAAACCGGAGTCCGACTCGTCCTTCTTCTCGTCCTCCTCGTCGTTCGTCGCCCGGGTGGTCTCCTCGGAGGGCGTCGGGCCGGTGGCCGTCAGCTGCTCCACCAGGTCCGTGCCGCCGAAGTCGCGCGGGTCCGCGCCGGTCGCGTGGGCCGCGAGGATCAGCTGGGCGTAGGCGGCGGGACCGCTCCGGGCGGCCCAGTCGGCGGCGTTCTCCTCCAGCCAGGCCAGGGACTTCCCGGCCGGCTCGGTGGCGCCCTGCGCTGCGAGCGCGACGACCGCGTCGGCGGTGTTGCCGTAGTCGGGCTGGTCCTCGGCGCCGGCGAGGGCGGAGGTGAGGTGGCCGTCCTTCGCGAGGGCGTCCGTGAGGTGGGCGGCGCCGTTGGCGGCGGCCTGCTCGGGGGTGTCGGCCTTCTCGCAGCCGGCCTTCGCCTTCGCGCCCTCGCCGGGCCCGGTCACCAGGCCCTTGCCGAGCGAGCCGAGCACGCCCGCCGCCGTCGCGTCCGCGTTGGCGACCAGCTCGCCCTCCTTGTCCGGCTGGAAGGCGAAGGCGCCCGCGCCGTCGGCGTCGCACGGGAGCGCCAGCGTCAGCAGGGCGTCGTAGGGGGACTTGCCGTCCTTCGTCACGTCGGCCGGCTTCTCGCCGACGGCGGTCAGCGCGCCGATGACGACGGAGGTGGAGTTGGTGTCGCTGGCGCCGCCCGCCGTGTAGCCCCAGCCGCCGTCCTCGTTCTGCACGGACTTCAGCCAGCCGACGGCCTTGTCCGTCACGTCGTCGTGGCCGCCGAGCGCGGCGAGGGCCTGGACGGCGGCGGCGGTCTGGTTGGTGTCGACGGCCGTCTTAGCGTCGCACGCTTTCGCGGTGTCGGCGCGGTACGGGGCGAAGGAGCCGTCGGCGCACTGCTGACCGGTCAGCCAGTCCACGGCGGCCTTCGGCGGCTCGACGCCCGCCGTGTGCTGCGCGAGCAGGGCGAGCGACTGGCGCCAGACGCCGTCGTACTGGGGGTCGCCGTCGCCGTACAGGGCGGAGGGGAGCGCCCGGGACGGCGACGGGGACGAGTCGGCTGCGGCCGGTGCGGCGGCGCCGATCACGGCGACGGCGGCCAGGACCGCTGCGCTGCGGCGGACGTTCATGATCGGCGGGTGCCTCTCCCTGTGGGGGGAACCGGGCAGCGCGGGACACCCCGGCGGCTCGGCTCCGTATACCTCGACGGTGCCGTGCACCGGCGGAGCGCCGGGCACGCGAGCCGGTCACGATCCGTCCGGGGCGTTCCGGCTCACCGTCCCGGCGGACGGCTCACGGTTGCGGGTCAGCGCCGGAATTGCACCGGCTTCCCCCCGTACGGGTGTGATGACGACGCCGCCACTTTACCCGCCCGTAGGGAAGGGGCCAGGGGCGGCTTCCTGGGGTGACCGGAGTCACGCGGCCGCGGGGACGCGCCGGGGCGGCCGTCGGTGGGCCGGGACACCCTCCCGCGGATTCCGCGGGACCGCGAGCAGGTGCTCGCGCACTTCCCGGACGCGGGACCGAGGGCGGGGCGGGGGTGCGACGCCGCGCCCTCCCGCGAGTTCCCGCGGAACCGGGGCGAGGCGTACGAGCCGGGGCGTGAGGCCGCCGCCCGTCCCGTGCCCCGCGCGGCGAGGGCGATCCCGCGTACGGGGACCCGGGCATCGTCGCCACGGCCCGGCGCGACCGGGCCGTCGCCCGTGACGCCCGGAGCGGCTTCGGGACCGAACTGCCGGAGGGAGAGGCGCGGCGGCTGCGGAGCGGTGGGCCGGGGAGGCGCCGGCCGGGCGGGGGCGGAGCGGACTCGCGGCGGTGGGGTGGCGCCGCCCCGGCGTCGTGGGCCTGACGGGGGCGGGCCCGGTGTCGCGGGGACCGGCCCGCACCCGCCGGCGGGGGCGCGGGCCGGCCGGTGCCGGTCAGAGGGGGTGCGTGCCGACGGAAGGTCGTCGGAACCTTCGTCAGGGGGTGTCGGTCTCCTTCGGGGCCGTCAGGTCCATCAGGCGGCACACCGTCTCGATGTCGGTCTTCACCTGGTCGAGGGAGGCACGGCCCGAGAGCCAGGCGATCAGGGTCGCGTGCCAGGTGTGCTCGATGACGCGGACCGCGGCGAGCTGGTCGGGCGTGGGGCCGGTGAGGCCCACGGCGTCCAGGATGATCGCCGTGGTCTGCCGGGAGACCTGGTCGACCTCCGGGCTCACGCTGCGGTCCGCGAAGGTCAGGGCGCGCACCATGGCCTCGGCCAGGTGCGGCTCGCGCTGGAGCGCGCGGAAGGCCCGCATCAGGGTCTCGGCGGTCCGCTCGGCCGCGGTCTCGCCGGTCGGCGGCTTCCTCCGCAGGGTGCCGTGCAGGCGCTCCAGCTGGTCCTGCATCATGGCGACCAGCAGGTGGATCTTGGACGGGAAGTAGCGGTACAGCGTGCCGAGCGCCACCTGGGAGGACTCCGCGACCTCGCGCATCTGCACCGCGTCGAAGCCGCCCCGGACGGCCAGCTGCGCGCTCGCGCGCAGGATGCGGCGCCGGCGTGCCTCCTGCCGCTCGGTGAGCGGTGAGGCCGGGGTGGTGCGCGGGGCGTCGGCTTCCGTCTTCGCCGCCTTGTCCCTGTTGGCTTCCGCGGGCATGGGTCCCGTCCGTGACAGTCGGTGAGGGTGGATGATCAGACAGCATGGCACGCCGCCCGTCGTGGCGTGAATCACCTGATCAACTGCTCCCAGCCCCCCTACCTGCCGGTAGATTCGGAGCCTCCGAACGATCAACTCTGAAACTTGTTCTAGGTCGGCGTCCCGGCGTAGTCTCGCGGGACAGTGCAGGGAGAAGGGGGCCCAGAGTGACCGCTGAGGCCAGTCAGGCCGGGCCCTCGGAAGGGCCCGCATCCGACGGCTTGCGACCGCTCCGCATCGCGCTCCTCACCTACAAGGGAAACCCGTTCTGCGGCGGGCAGGGCGTCTACGTGCGCCACCTCTCGCGCGAACTCGCCCGCCTCGGGCACCGCGTCGAGGTCATCGGCGCCCAGCCCTACCCCGTCCTCGACGAGGGGTACGACGGGCTGGGCCTCACCGAGCTGCCCAGCCTCGACCTCTACCGCCAGCCGGACCCCTTCCGCACCCCGAAGCGCGACGAGTACCGCGACTGGATCGACGCGCTCGAGGTCGGCACGATGTGGACCGGCGGCTTCCCCGAACCGCTGACGTTCTCCCTGCGCGCCCGCCGCCATCTGCGCGCCCGCCGCGGCGAGTTCGACGTCGTCCACGACAACCAGACGCTCGGCTACGGCCTGCTCGGCGACCTCGGCGCGCCCCTGGTGACCACCATCCACCACCCCATCACCGTCGACCGGCAGCTGGAGCTGGACGCCGCCGGGACCTGGCAGCGCCGCTACTCGGTGCGCCGCTGGTACGCCTTCACGCGGATGCAGAAGCGGGTGGCGCGCCGCCTGCCGTCCGTGCTCACCGTCTCCGGCACCTCCCGCCAGGAGATCGTCGACCACCTCGGCGTGCGGCAGGACCGGATCCACGTCGTCCACATCGGCGCCGACACCGACCTGTTCGCGCCCGACCCGTCGGTGCCGGTGGTGCCGGGCCGGATCGTGACCACGTCCAGCGCGGACGTGCCGCTCAAGGGCCTGGTCTTCCTCGTCGAGGCGCTGGCGAAGGTGCGGGTCGAACAGCCCGAGGCGCACCTCGTCGTCGTCGGCAAGCGGCCCGCGGAGGGACCCGTCGCGCAGGCGATGGAGCGGTACGGGCTCGAGGGCGCCGTCGAGTTCGTCAAGGGCATCTCGGACGCGGAACTCGTCGACCTCGTGCGCTCGGCCCAGGTCGCGTGCGTGCCGTCGCTCTACGAGGGCTTCTCGCTCCCGGCCGCCGAGGCGATGGCCACGGGGACCCCGCTGCTCGCCACGACCGGCGGCGCGATCCCCGAGGTCGCCGGCCGCGACGGGGAGACCTGCCTCGCCGTGCCGCCCGGTGACGCGGGGGCGCTGGCCGCCGGACTGACCAGGCTGCTGGGCGACGCGGAGCTGCGCGCACGGCTCGGGGCGGCCGGCCGGGAGCGGGTGCTCCGGCACTTCACGTGGGCGCGGGCGGCGGAGGGCACGGTGGCCCGCTACCGCGAGGCGATCGCCCGCGCGGGCCGTGACACCGCCGACGCCCGCCCCGCGGCGCAGTCCGCCACCCGCTCCGCGGCGCAGCCCGCCGACCGCCCCGCGACCACGTCCCCCGGCCGTCCCACGGCCCCCACAGACACGGACACCGCCCCCGGCACCCCCACGGACACGGGCGCCGCATCCGTGACCACAGCCGAAACCTCAGACCGCGAAAGCAGGGCCACGTGCTGACCGTCGACTTCTCCCGGTTCCCGCTCGCCCCGGGCGACCGTGTCCTGGACCTCGGCTGCGGGGCCGGCCGGCACGCGTTCGAGTGCTACCGGCGCGGTGCGCGGGTCGTGGCGCTGGACCGGAACGGCGAGGAGATCCGCGAGGTCGCCAAGTGGTTCGCCGCCATGGAGGAGGCCGGGGAGGCGCCCGCCGGGGCCACCGCCACCGCCATGGAGGGCGACGCCCTCGCGCTGCCCTTCCCCGACGAGTCCTTCGACGTCGTGATCATCTCCGAGGTGATGGAGCACATCCCGGACGACAAGGGCGTCCTCGCGGAGATGGTGCGCGTGCTCAAGCCCGGCGGCCGGATCGCGATCACCGTGCCGCGCTACGGCCCGGAGAAGGTGTGCTGGACGCTGTCCGACGCCTACCACGAGGTCGAGGGCGGCCACATCCGCATCTACAAGGCGGACGAACTGCTGGCGAAGATCCGCGAGGCCGGCCTGCGCCCCTACGGCACCCACCACGCGCACGCGCTGCACTCGCCGTACTGGTGGCTGAAGTGCGCGTTCGGCGTGGACAACGACAAGGCGCTGCCGGTGCGGGTGTACCACAAGCTGCTGGTCTGGGACATCATGAAGAAGCCGCTGGCCACCCGGGTCGCCGAGCGGGCGCTGAACCCGGTGATCGGCAAGAGCTTCGTGGCGTACGCGACCAAGCCGCACCTGCCGCGCGCCGAGGCCGAGGCGGACGCCGCGTGACCACCCCCCGGACCCCCCGGACGGAACACCTCGTCCTGCCCGGGGTCCTCACCGCCGGGCAGGCCGCCGCGACCGTCGCGGGCATCCTCGCGGTGCAGCGGGAGGACGGCGCGATCCCGTGGTTCCGCGGACACCACCTGGACCCCTGGGACCACGTCGAGGCCGCGATGGCGCTGGACACGGCGGGCGAGCACGAGGCCGCCGAACGGGCCTACCTGTGGCTGGCCCGGCACCAGTTGGAGGACGGCTCCTGGTACGCGGCCTACGCCGACGGCGACCCGCGCGACGTCACCGACCGGGGCCGGGAGACCAACTTCGTCGCCTACGTCGCGGTCGGCGTCTGGCACCACTACCTCTCCACCGGCGACGACACGTTCCTGGACCGCATGTGGCCCACCGTGTACGCGGCGGTGGAGTTCGTGCTGCGGCTGCAGCAGCCCGGCGGGCAGGTCGGCTGGCGGCGCGACGACGACGGCACGCCCGCCGCGGACGCGCTGCTCACCGGCTCCTCCTCCGTCCACCACGCGCTGCGCTGCGCGCTGGCCGTCGCCGAGCAGCGCGAAGAGCCGCAGCCCGGCTGGGAGTTGGCGGTGGGCGCGCTGCGGCACGCGATCCGGCGCCACCCGGAGCGGTTCCTGGACAAGGACCGCTACTCGATGGACTGGTACTACCCGGTGCTCGGCGGCGCGCTCACCGGCGCCGAGGCCAAGGCCCGCATCGAGGAGGGCTGGGACCGCTTCGTCGTGCCCGGGCTCGGGGTGCGCTGCGTGGTGCCCAACCCGTGGGTGACCGGCGGCGAGTCGGCCGAACTCGCCCTGGCCCTGTGGGCGATGGGCGAGTCCGACCGCGCGCTGGAGGTGCTCCAGTCGATCCAGCACCTGCGCGATCCGGAGACCGGCCTGTACTGGACGGGCTACGTCTTCGACGACGACGCGATCTGGCCGCGCGAGCTGACCACCTGGACGGCCGGCTCCCTGCTGCTCGCCGTCGCCGCGCTCGGCGGCCACGAGGCCACCTGCGCGGTGTTCGGCGGCGACCACCTGCCCCGGGGCCTCGACCCGGACTGCTGCGCCGAGGCCTGAGGCGCGGGGCGCCGGCCGGGCGCGGGTCAGTGGCGGCGCGGCCGGTTCGCGACGGCGTGGCCGACGGACAGGTGGACGACCGCGGCGGGTCCGTGCCCGGCGGCCACCCGGGCCCACGCCTCGCCGGAGGTGCCGTGTTCTCCGGGGGCGCCCCCAGACCTCCTGGTCACGTGACCGGCCGTCCGGGCCGGGGAGCGGGGGCGCCGGCCGGGCGCGGGTCAGTGGCGGCGCAGCCGGTTCGCGACGGCGTGGCCGACGAACAGGTAGACGACCGCGGCGAGTCCGTACCCGGCGACCACCCGGGCCCACGCCTCGTCGAAGGTGAACAGGTCACGCGACCAGCCGGCCAGCCAGTCGGCCGCGTCGTGGACGAACCGCACCAGGTCGTTGCCCCGGTTGGCGTCCAGCAGGTACATCAGGATCCACAGTCCGAGGATGACGGCCATGATGTCCGCGATCACCGCGACGACCGTCCCTGCCGAGTTGGAACCAGTGCGATATCGAGGGGACATGCTTTCCGTCTGGCCCCGGAACCCCGGTCGAAACCCGGATGCCGTGACGACGGCCCCCCGCCCGGAAGGGCGAGGGGCCGTGCGGAGGGGGGCCGGGGCTCAGCCGCGCTGGATCCCCGAGGTGTCCTGGAGCACGCCGCGACGGCCGTCCTGCGTCTGGGCGACGAGGGCCGGACCGCGCTGCTCCACCGCCAGGTACCAGGTGCCGGGCGCCAGTTCGGCGATCGGCGTGGGCGAGCCGTCCTCCGGGAACAGCGGCCGGGGCACCGGCACGGCGAACCAGAACGGCGAGAAGTCACCGGCGGGCGCCGGGGCGGGCTGCCCCTGCTGCGGCTGGCCCGGGAAGGGCTGCTGACCCGGCTGACCGGGCTGGCCCGGCTGCGGCTGTCCGCCGAAGGAGGCCTGCTGCTGCGCGCCGGGGTAGCCGTAACCGCCGGGCGGCTGGGCGCCGTAGGGCTGCGGGGCGGCGGGACGGGCGGCCGGGACGAGGGTGCCCTTGAGGGCCGGGACCAGGGGGGTGGCGACGGCGGCGGCGGCCAGCAGCAGTGCGGCGATCAGACCGAGGATGAGGCCGGCGCCGGTGTCGGGCTCGTCGCCGCCGAGACCGGAGAAGATGTCGTCGAACGCCCCCATCGGGTCGATGATCGTCCAGAACGCCGTCCACGCGGAGAAGAGCGTCAGGGCCACCCCGAGCTGACCGAGGTCGAGACCGGCGGCCTTGGGCGGCCGGGGGAGCGCGCGGGCCAGGACGATGAGAGCCGCACCGGCGATGCCGGCGACGTACATGCTCATCACCAGGCCGAGGTTGTCCCAGGCGTTGGGGATGTCATCACCGTCGCCGTCGAACGTGGCGAGGAACGACGCGATGAACAGCAACACCGCTGCTCCGATCACCACGCCGTCGCCTCGAGTGAGGGAGCGGATATTCACTTCAGGTCCTTCGTAGGTCGTCTCGTCGTCGGAAGAGGCGTCGCTGTCACCAAGTCGCCCGGAGGCCCCGGTGCGAAGCGCGGGGGTGGCCCCTCATCGTCCGGATGACACTACCGTCCGTACGATCGAGCTGTCCGCCGGGATCAGCGCGCTGATCCCTACCCGCGCAGGAAGCTCACGATTCCGTCGGAAATCCCCTGCGCCGCCTTCTGCCGCCAGGCGCCGCTGGTCAGCAGCGCCGCGTCCTTGCTATCGCGCATGTTGCCGCACTCGATGAACACCTTGGGAACCGTTGACAGATTGAGACCGCCCAGGTCCTTGCGCGTGACGAGACCGGTGCCGCCGCCGACGTAGTTGGAGGGCGCGCTGCCGGTGACGCGGACGAAGTTGCCGGCGATGCGCTCACCGAGGTCGCGGGAGGGCCCGACGATGGCCCGGGTGTCGGCGGCGCCGGCGTCGACGGTGCCGGGGAGGATCACGTGGAAACCGCGGTTGCCGGCGCCGGAGCCGTCGGCGTGCAGGGAGACGACGGCGTCGGCCCTCGCCTCGTTGCCGATCCGGGCCCGTTCGTCCACGCACGGCCCGAACGGCCGGTCGGCGTCCTGCGTCAACTTCACGGTGGCGCCCTGCTCCTCGAGGAGCGCGCGCATGCGGTGGGCGACGTCGAGGGTGAACTCGGCCTCGGCGTAACCGTCGTCGGTGGCCGTGCCGGTGGTGTCGCACGCCTTCCGGTTGGTCCCGATGTCCACCTGGCGGTTGATCTCGGCGGTGTGCTCGAAGTTGCCCGGGTTGTGCCCCGGGTCGATGACGACGACCTTTCCCCCGAGCGGCCCGGACGCGGCGGGCGCGGAGGCGGAGGGGGACGCGGCCGTGGCCGTGGGGGAGGCGCCGGGCTTCCTGTCGCCGGAGTCGCCGGACGGCGAGGCGGTGGCCGGGGACGGCGCCCCGGACGAGGCGGACACGGAAGCGGACGCCTTCGCGGGACCCCCGCCGTCCCCCGGCCCGTCCACGGCCGCGTACACCGCCCACCCGAGCAACGCCCCCGGCACGAGCGCGGCGAGCGCCACGGTCAGCGGCCCGCGTCGGGACCGCCGGGGCCGGGGAGGATCGAAGCCGGGACCTGTGTACGACACGCAGCCACCCTAGCGGCCCGGCCGGACCTCCACCGGCTCGACGGTCCCGTGCGCCGGTCTCAGATCCCCGGGCCCGTGCGGCGCAGCACCCGCAGGGAGCCGGTGGCCGAGACCTCCGTGAAGGCGCCGGACTCCAGGGCGCGGAGGTGCACGCGGTACGGCGCCTGGCCGGTGAACTCGTCCACCGGGTCGGGGAAGACGTCGTGGATGACGAGGAGGCCGCCCTCGGCGACGTGGGGGGCCCAGCCCTCGTAGTCGGCCGTGGCGTGCTCGTCGGTGTGGCCGCCGTCGACGAAGACCAGGGCGAGGGGGGAGTTCCAGAGGGCCGCGATCTGCGGGGAGCGGCCCACCAGGGCCACCACGTGGTCCTCCAGGCCCGCCCGGTGCAGGGTGCGGCGGAAGGTGGGGAGGGTGTCCATCAGGCCGAGTTCCGGGTCGACCGTCTCCGGGTCGTGGTAGTCCCAGCCGGGCTGCTGCTCCTCGCTGCCGCGGTGGTGGTCCACGGTGAGCACGGTGACACCGGCCCCGCGGGCGGCGTCGGCGAGCAGGACCGTGGAACGGCCGCAGTAGGTGCCGACCTCCAGCAGGGGCAGGCCCAGGCGGCCGACCTCGGTCGCCGCCGCGTACAGGGCCAGGCCCTCGTCCGCGGGCATGAAGCCCTTCGCCGCCTCGAACGCGGCCAGGATCTCCGGCGGGGGAGCCATCGGCATGGCGCGTGCCTTTCCCGGGGTCGTACGTGTGTGCACGGGCTCATGCTGCCGTACCCGCCGGCGGGCCGGCCGACAGGGGTGCCGCCGGGCGACGGGAATCCGTCCGCCCCCGAGGCGGCGACGCGACGCGGGGGCGGACGGATCCTTCACTGAGGGGTCACATGCGCGAGCTGCCCGTGGTGTGGGTCTGGTGCTCGCGCTTGCCCTTCCGGGGGATCAGGCCGGCCAGTCCGAGGAGGCCGAGGAGACCCCACAGCCCGGCGTTGCCGCCGCCGTCGTCGTCCTTCTCGTCCTGGGCCTGGACGGCCGTGTCGTCCTGGGCCTGGACGGCCGTGACGGTGGTCGGCTGGGCCGGCTGCTCGGCGGTCTGGCCGAGGGCCGCGCCGGCCGGCGCGACGGCGAGGAGGGCGGCGATGAGGGTGGTTCCCACGAATTTGCGCATTGCTGTCTCCCGATGGTCTCAGCAGTCGCTTTCGCACCGTCCGTAGTGCCCCTTTTCTCCCGAAACAGACATGTTCGCGTCCATCGACTCGAAATTCTTGTTTTCTGTTTCAACCAGTACGCCGGAGGGCCGAGCCGGTGCAGGGCGAAATGCCGATGCACGGAGCGCGGACCGGTTGAGAACATGGCGCACATGCTCGAAACCACCGACACCACCCGTCTGTCCGGTCGCGGCGCTCCCCCCACCTGGCTGGTGGTGGCGCTCGCGTGTGCCGGGCAGTTCCTCGTCGTGCTCGACATCTCCGTGGTGAACGTGGCGCTGCCGTCCATGCGCACCGGGCTGGGCCTCGACGAGCAGGGTCTTCAGTGGGTGGTCAACGCGTACGCCATCGCCTTCGCCGGCTTCATGCTGCTCGGCGGACGGGCCGGTGACCTCTACGGGCGCAAGCGCATGTTCCTCGTCGGCCTCGGGCTGTTCACGCTGGCCTCGCTGGCCGGCGGGCTGGCCCAGGAGGGCTGGCAGCTGCTGCTGGCGCGGGCCGTGCAGGGACTCGGGGCGGCCGTCCTGGCTCCCTCCACGCTCACCATCGTCACCTCCGCGGTGCCGGAGGGAGCGGCCCGCGCCCGGGCCATAGCGACCTGGACGGCCGTCGGGGCGGGCGGCGGCGCGGCCGGCGGGTTCGTCGGCGGGGTGCTGGTGGACGCGCTGTCGTGGCGCTGGGTGCTGCTGATCAACGTACCGGTCGGCGCGGTGGTGCTGGCCGGGGCCGCCCGGTGGCTGGCGGAGGGCCGCGCCGGGGACGGACGGCGGCTCGACCTGCCCGGCGCGCTGCTGGTGACGGCCGGTCTCGCCGCGCTGGCGTACGGCATCTCGCAGACCGAGGCCGAGGGGTGGACGGCGGCGGCCACCCTGGTGCCGCTGTGCGCCGGGCTCGTCCTCATCGTGCTCTTCCTCCTCGTCGAGGCACGGGCGAAGGCCCCGCTGATGCCGCTCGGACTGCTGCGGCTGCGGTCGGTGTCGTCGGCGAACGCGGCGATGTTCCTGAGCGGTTCCGCGATGTTCTGCATGTGGTTCTTCATGACCCTGTACGCGCAGAACGTGCTCGGCTACACCCCGCTGGAGGCCGGGCTCGCCCTGGTGCCCAGCTCGCTCGCCGTGGTCATCGGCTCCAAGGTCGCGCCCCGGCTGATGCGCACCGCGGGCCCGCGCGCCGTGGCCGTGCTCGGCACGCTGGTCGCGGTGGCCGGCTTCGGCTGGCAGTCGACGATGACCGCCGACGGGACGTACCTGACCACGATCATGTTCCCCGGCGTCCTGATGATGCTGGGCGCGGGCCTCGCCGGGACCCCGCTCGCCGCGCTCGCCACGTCCGGCGCACCGCCGCAGGAGGCCGGCGTCGTCGCCGGACTGGTCAACACCTCCCGCACGATGGGCGGTTCGCTGGGGCTCGCGGTCATGTCGACGATCGCGGCGGCCCGCACGGCCGGCGACCGGACCCCGCAGGCGCTGACGGAGGGGTACGCGCTGGCGTTCCGTACGGGTGCGGTCGTCCTGGCCGTCGGGGTGGTGCTGATGTGGCTGTGGCTGCCGCGGCGGGCGGCCGCCGCCCCCTGAGCCGGGGCCGGAGGAACAGCGAGGGCCGCGGAGACCCCCTGACGGCCTCCGGCGGGGGACCGGCAGCGGTTTTCCTCCCGGATCCGGGGTGCCCTGCCGCCGACGGTCGCGCGGCCCGTGCAGAGGACCGCCCGGCACCTCGCGGGCGCCCCGGCGCACGCCTGCGACCCGGAACCCCGTGCCCGTACGGGACCACGGTCGCCGGACGCGGAAGGGGGCCGGACGGACCGGGGCGCCGGCTGGTGGGACGACTTCCACGCCGACCGCTCCCGGCCGGTGCCGTTCTTCGCGGCCGAGCCGGACGAGAACCCGGTGTCCTACGTCGAACGGGGCCCGGTCACCGGCGGCCGGGCGCTCTACCCGGGCCGCGGCCCCGGGCGCAACGCGCCGTACCCGGCAGCGCGGGGCGCCCGCTTCCACTGCGGGGACGCCTTCGCCCCCACCGCCGCGGAGCTGACGGGGCCGTACGACCCCGTCCACGGCTCCGGCCGCCTCCACCACCCGCCGCCGCACCGGCGGATCAGCCGCCTCGCGCTGCTCGAGCGGGTCCTCGCGCCGGGCGGCGCCTTCGCGCCGACCTGCTTCGCGGCCGGCGCGGCGGGCCCGGAGCCGTCCGACGCGGGGTTCTGCCGCGGGAGCGGGCCGCGGGGCGGACTCGCCCACACGGACGCGTCGTCGCGCCGGATCCCCGCGGACGGGTCGGAGGCCGAGCTGTGCCGGATGCGCCACCTGCCCGAGGACGCGCCGCACTTCGGGGAGGACTTCCTCCGGACGGCACTGTTCCGGCGGGAGGAGCGGGATCGGGCCGTGAGCGGGGCGGGGCCGCCGTGCCGGAACGCGTCGGGGGACCGGCGGGTCCTCGTGGTCCTGTGCCACCCTGGGCGATGCTTCCGGCGATCGGATCAGGAGACCCCGTGCCCATCGACGCAGCCAAGGCGCTCGCCGCCGCGCCCCGGACCGGCGAGATCTCCTGGACCGCCGAGGACGTCCTGCTCTACCACCTCGGCATCGGCGCGGGGACCCCCGCCACCGACCCCGGCGAGCTGCGCTACACCCTGGAGTCCCGGCTGCACGTCCTGCCGAGCTTCGCCACCGTCGCGGGTGCCGGGGCACCGGGGGTGATCCGTGCGCTGTCCGTGCCCGGCGTCGAGGTCGACCTGGCCCGCGTCCTGCACGCCGGACAGTCGCTCACCCTGCACCGTCCTGTTCCGGCCGAGGGCACCGCCACCGTCACCGACCGCGTCACCGCCGTGTACGACAGGGGCGAGGCGGCCGTCCTCGTGATGCGCACCGGGGCGGCCGACGCCGACGGCCCGCTGTGGACCGCCGACGCGCGGATCCACGTGCGCGGCGAGGGCGGCTGGGGCGGCGACCGCGGTCCGTCCGCGCGGCGCGAGGCCCCCGCCGGGGAGCCGGACCGGACCCTGGAGCTGACCGTCCGGGAGGACCAGGCCCTCCTCTACCGCCTCTCCGGCGACCGGAACCCGCTGCACGCCGACCCCGGGTTCGCCGAGCGCGCCGGGTTCGAACGCCCCGTCCTGCACGGGCTGTGCACCTACGGCATGACGCTCAAGGCGGTCGTCGACACGCTGCTCGGCGGTGACGTCACCCGTGTCCGCGCCTACGCCGCCCGGTTCGCCGGGGTCGTGTACCCGGGCGAGACGCTGCGGGTCCGGATGTGGCGCGGGGACGGCGAGGCGCGCGTGGCCGTGAGCGCCGTCGAGCGGGGGGGGGACGCGCCCGTGCTCGACGACACCGCCGTCGAGCACTCCTGAGCCCGCACCGCACCGGACCGCACCGGGCCGGACCGGGCCGGACACGGTGCGGCCCCGCCCGTCGTGCGACGGGCGGGGCCGGTTGCCGAGCGGATCCTGACGCGCCGTCAGGCGGCCGCCTCCGCGTGCTCGTTCTCCTCCACCGGCCGACGGTGACGGCCACGCGGGGCCGTGTCGGTGTCCTGCGTGGAGACCGGCCCCCGGTGCTTTCCGTGCCCGGCAGCGGCCTGTCCGCCTTCGGCGGTCTGCGGCTGGTTCGTGCTGGCGTCGTTCATCGGAAGGAATTCACCCCGTAAACATGATCTTTCCTACAGCCGGGCGAGTGTAACCGGCACACCACACCCCGGATCCAGGCGACCACGCCGACTGCCACTACTTCGTTACAAGCCCTCCCAGAGGCGCCTGTTGGAGGGGTACGGGACGGGGGGCGGAGGGGGAGTCGGGGCCGAAAGGGGCCGGGGGCCCGTCGGGGGCCGAGGGCGGTTCGCCGGTGGCCGCGGGGGTCCCGGTGGCCGCGCGGGATCCGCCGGGGGCCGGGAGCGCACCGGGAATCGTGAACGGGCCGAGGGCCACGGGCAGGCCGGGGACCGCGGCGCCCGGCCCCGTCGACGGCCGCAGGCCCAGGCCCTCCGGCCGTTCCGGCCGCCCGGGCGCGGGCAGCCGGGCCACCCCGCACGGCACCGCACGGGTGGCGTACGGCAGCCGCAGCACCCCGTCCGCCGTCCACAGCCCGCTGCCGGTCAACCACCCTTCGGGCGCGGGCAGGTGGTGCACCCGCCGCTCCGCCGGCCGCCACACCCCGACCCAGCTGCCGAGCGCGCCGTCGACGCGCAGCGCCACCGCGCAGCTCTCCGGCGTCAGCATCTGCCCCGGCTGGATCGCGAACGGGGTGACGGCGCAGTCCGTCGTCCGCAGGCACTCCGGGAAGCGCACCGGCAGCGTGCTGCCCAGCACCCCCCAGCCCAGCCGGGGCCGCCCCGGCGAGGGCGCGTCCGAGCGGACCAGCAGCAGCCCGCTGTCCGGGTCGGCCAGCAGCACCCGGTCGTCGCTCCCGTCGGCGATCTGGAGCAGCGGGGACATCTCGCCGCCGCGCCCCAGGTCCACCACCACCGCCTTGGTGCGCCCGCCGGTCTCCCGGTCCAGGGCCAGCAGCCGTCCCGCGCGGTCCAGCCACACCCCGCCCGAACAACGGCCGGGCACCTCGGCGAGGTGCTCGGGCCCGAACCCGCCGCCCGCGACCAGCCACACCGCCGTCGACCGCCGGCCCACGGCCAGGGCGTACGCCCGCTCCCCGCCCGGGGCGGGCGGCAGCAGCCGCAGCCGGGTGCCCTCCTCGGGACACTCGACCGTGCCCAGCGGCAGCTCGCCGGTGCCGGGTCCGGTCGGGTACAGCAGGGAGAAGGCGTGCCGGCCGTCCACCAGCCGGTGGATGAGGACCCGCCCGTCGCTCAGGGGCTGCACCTCGGTGCCGGGCTCCTCGGGCTGGTTGCCGGGCAGCGGCACCGCGTAGGGCTCGGGGCCGTCCAGGGTCCAGCGCTCCGGGAAGAGGGAGTCGCCGGCCAGGGCGAGGCGCGCGGCGTAGGAACCGTCCGCGGTGATGGCGCAGCCCGCCCGCCCGGCTCCGTCCTCGTGTCCCGTCGCGGGTGACGGGGATCCCCCGGGCTCGAGCGAGGCCCCGGGCCCGGAAAAGGTACAGACCGTCATCGTTCGGTCACCTCCGGCGACGACCGTAGTTATCGCACGCACGGGCGGGGGCCGACGGCGCCGCACTTCACACATAAGGGTGCTCCAGGAACGATTCTCCTGAGGGGAGGGGGGCGAGTGTGCTGACGGGGCCGGGTGCCGTGCCGTGCGCCCGCGCCGGTACTGCGGCGCGAAACGGCCAGGTAGCCTTGCACTCGTGCCCCGTCTGTCTGAAGTCATCGCCGTGCTGGAGACCCTGTGGCCCGCCGAGCGGGCCGAGTCCTGGGACGCGGTCGGCACCGTCGTGGGCGAGCCCGACCAGGAGGTCACGCGGGTCCTGTTCGCCGTGGACCCGGTCCAGGAGACCGTCGACGAGGCGGTGAAGCTGGGCGCCGACCTGCTCGTCACCCACCACCCGCTCTACCTGCGCGGGACGACCACCGTCGCGGCCTCCACCTTCAAGGGCCGCGTGGTGCACACGCTCATCAAGAACGACGTCGCGCTGCACGTCGCCCACACCAACGCCGACACCGCCGACCCGGGCGTCTCCGACGCCCTCGCCGGCGCCCTGGACCTCAGGGTCGTGCGGCCCCTCGTGCCGGACCCCACCGATCCCGAGGGCCGCCGGGGCCTGGGCCGCGTGTGCGAACTGGACCACCCGCTGACCGTCCGCGAGCTCGCCGCCCGCGCCGCCGGGCGCCTGCCCGCCACCGCGCAGGGCATCCGCGTCGCCGGCGACCCCGAGGCGCTCGTCCGCACGGTCGCCGTCAGCGGCGGCTCCGGCGACAGCCTCTTCGACCAGGTCCGCGCCGCCGGCGTGGACGCCTTCCTCACCGCGGACCTGCGCCACCACCCGGCGTCAGAATTCATGGCGGCCCGGGCCCACAGTCCCCTCGCGCTGCTCGACGCGGCGCACTGGGCCACCGAGTGGCCCTGGTGCGAGCTGGCCGCAGCCCAGCTCGACGAGATCTCCGACCGCCACGGATGGGGCCTTCGGGTCCACGTCTCGAAGACGGTCACCGACCCCTGGACCGCCCACGCGGCGTCCTCCGCCACCGACATCTCTGGAGCCCCCAACTGAACGCCGCGCCCGCCGACCAGATCCGACTCCTCGACGTCCAGGACCTCGACGTCCGCCTCCAGCAGCTCGCGCACAAGCGGAAGTCGCTCCCCGAGCACGCCGAGATCGAGTCGCTGACGAAGGACCACACCCAGCTGCGCGACCTGCTCGTCGCCGCGCAGACCGAGGAGAGCGACTGCGCCCGCGAGCAGACCAAGGCCGAACAGGACGTGGACCAGGTGCGCCAGCGCGCCGCCCGCGACCAGAAGCGCCTCGACTCCGGTGCCGTCTCCTCGCCCAAGGACCTGGAGAACCTCCAGCACGAGATCGTCTCCCTCGCCAAGCGGCAGGGCGACCTCGAGGACGTCGTCCTGGAGGTCATGGAGCGCCGCGAGTCCGCGCAGGAGCGGGTCGCCGAACTGACCGACCGCGTCGCCTCCGTCCAGTCGAAGATCGACGACGCCACCGCGCGCCGGGACGCGGCCCTCGAGGAGATCGACGGCGAGGTCGCCTCGGTCACCAAGGAGCGCGAGGTCGTCGCCGCCTCCGTGCCCGCCGACCTGCTCAAGCTGTACGACAAGCTGCGCGGGCAGCAGGGCGGCATCGGCGCGGCGAAGCTGTACGCCCGCACCTGCCAGGGCTGCCGCCAGGAGCTCGCCATCACCGAGCTGAACGAGATCCGCCGGGCCGCGCCCGACACGGTGGTGCGCTGCGAGAACTGCCGCCGCATCCTGGTGCGCACCCCCGAGTCGGGTCTGTAAGGGCGTCCAGCGGTGCGGGAGTTCATCGTCGAGGCGGACGGCGGGTCACGGGGCAACCCGGGGCCCGCGGGCTACGGGGCCGTGGTGAGCGACGCGGCGACGGGGGAGACCCTGAGGGAGACGGCCGAGTACATCGGCGTCGCCACCAACAACGTCGCCGAGTACCAGGGACTGCTGGCCGGCCTGCGCGCCGCCCGCGAACTGGACCCCGAGGCCGCGGTCCACGTCCGGATGGACTCCAAGCTCGTCGTCGAGCAGATGACCGGCCGCTGGAAGATCAAGCACCCCGGCATGAAGCCGCTCGCCGCCCAGGCCGCGCGGGTCTTCCCGCCGGAGCGGGTGACCTACGAGTGGATCCCCCGCGAGCGGAACAAGCACGCCGACCGTCTGGCCAACGAGGCGATGGACGCCGGCGAGCGGGGGGAACGGTGGCAGGCGTCGGCCTCGCCGGACACGCCGGACGCGCGGCCCGCGGCGCCCGGGCCGTCGGGCCCGCCCGGGGACGCGGCCGCGGGCGCGGCACGGGTCCGCGCCGCGTCGGCCCCGGCTTCCGCCGGTCCCCCGGCTCCCGCCGGCTCCGTCCGCACCGGCGCGGCGGAGCCCGCGGCCGGGACGGCCCGGACGGACGAGCGGGCGGGCCGGGCGGCGGTGCCGGGCGCACAGGCGTCCCCGCCGGCTCCCGGTGCCGAGGCCGACAGGACCGACGCCGACGTCCGTGCCGCACGCACCGTGGCCACGCCCAGCTCCGGGTGGGCGCCCGCCGACATGGGGCCGCCCGCCACCTTCGTCCTGCTCCGGCACGGCGAGACCCCGCTGACCCCGCAGAAGCGCTTCTCGGGCAGCGGGGGCAGCGACCCCTCCCTCTCCGGCGTCGGCCGGGAACAGGCCGAGAAGGTCGCCGCCGCCCTGGCCCGGCGCGGCACCGTCCAGGCGATCGTCGCCTCCCCCCTCGCCCGCACCCGCGAGACCGCCGGCATCGTCGCCGCCCGCCTCGGCCTCGAGGTGACCGTGGACGAGGGGCTGCGCGAGACCGACTTCGGCGCCTGGGAGGGCCTCACCTTCGCCGAGGTCCGCGAACGCCACCCCGACGACCTGAACGCCTGGCTGTCCTCCCCGGACGCCGAACCCACCGGCGGCGGCGAGAGCTTCGCGGCCACCGCCACCCGGGTCGCCGCCGCCCGGGACAAGCTGAGCGCGGCGTACGCGGGCCGCACGGTCCTGCTCGTCACCCACGTGACGCCGATCAAGACGCTGATACGCCTCGCCCTGGGCGCCCCGCCCGAGGCCCTGTTCCGCATGGAACTGTCGGCGGCCTCGCTCTCGGCGGTGGCGTACTACGCCGACGGCAACGCCAGCGTCCGCCTGTTCAACGACACCTCGCACCTGCGCTGAGCCCCGCCGCCGCGCGGGCCAGCCGCTCGATCCGGTCCCAGTCCCGGGCCGCCACCGCGTCCGCCGGGAGCATCCAGCTCCCGCCCACGCACCCGACGTTGGGCAGCGCGAGGTAGTCCGGCGCTGACTCCGCCCCGATCCCCCCGGTCGGGCAGAAGCGGGCCCGGGGGAGCGGCCCGGCGAGCGACCTCAGGTACGCCGTCCCGCCCGCGGCCTGCGCCGGGAAGAACTTCATCTCCCGCACCCCGCGCTCAAGGAGCGCCACCACTTCGGAAGCAGTGGACACCCCCGGCAGGAACGGCACCCCGGACGCCCGCATCGCCTCCAGCAGGGCGTCCGTCCACCCCGGGCTGACCAGGAACCGCGCCCCGGCGCCCACCGCCTCGTCCACCTGCCCCGGCGTGATCACCGTCCCGGCCCCGACCACGGCCTCCGGCACCGCACCGGCGATCGCCCGGATCGCGTCGAGCGCGGCGGGCGTCCGCAGGGTCACCTCGATCGCGGGCAGCCCGCCGGCCACCAGCGCACGCGCCAGCGGTACGGCGTCGGCGGCGTCCTCGAGGACGACGACGGGCACGACGGGGGCGAGGTCGAGGACGGAGGAGGGGAGGGAGGCGGAGGAGGGCAGGGGAGAGCTCATGGCGTCATCCTGCCCGCATCGAAGCGCCCTGTGCAAAGCACATTGCGCATGCTGCAACGAAGGTGCGGGTGAGGTGTTCAGTGCACCTCGTCCACCAGCACGTCCAACGACCAGGCCGTCCCCGCCCTGACCGGTGCCGCCGCCTCCACCTCGTACCCGAGGTCCCGCAGCGCCTCCACCAGCCCGGCGGGATCCTCCGGGGCGGCCCCGGCGGTCAGCAGGCTCCGCACGATCCGCCCCTTGGTCGCCTTGTTGAAGTGGCTGACCACCTTCCGCGTCGGCGCGTGCAGCACCCGCACGGTCGCCGTCCGCGCCGCCACCTCGCCCTTCGGCTTCCAGGCCGCCGCGTACGCCGCCGACCGCAGGTCCAGCACCAGCCCGTCGCCGGCCGCCTCGGGCAGCACGGAGGCCGTCGCCGCGCGCCAGTGCGCGCTCAGCGCGCCGAGCCCGGGCAGCTTCACGCCCATCGAGCAGCGGTAGGAGGGGATCCGGTCGGTGATCCGGACGGCGCCCCACAGCCCGGAGAAGACCAGCAGGGACGACGCGGCCCGCCGCTCCGCCGCCGCGCCGAGGGAGGCCAGGCCCAGGGCGTCGTACAGCACCCCGGTGTAGACCTCCCCGGCGGGCCGCGCGCCGGCCGTCCGCAGCTCCGCGTTCTTCGCGACCTCGCCCCGCAGTCCCTCGCTCAGCCCGAGCACCTCGCGCGCCTTGTCCTCGTCGCCGGCGCACAGGTCCACCAGCTCGGTGAGAACGGCCTCCCGGGCGGCGGTCAGCCCGGGCAGCGACAACGACTCGAGTTCCAGCGCGGCACCGCGGCCGGAAGCGGCCTTGCCTTCGGACGGCGGCAGCAGGACAAGCACACGTACTCCTTCGGTAGAGCTCCGGGTCAGGGTACGGCGTGTGCCAGTCGGTCCAGTTCGGCGTCGTAGAGCACGGCCGGGTCGAACCCCATCCCCGTGAAGTGGCCCGCCAGTTCCAGGGACAGCACGCCGTGCAGGCGCGCCCAGAAGGACAGGGCGCGACGCAGGGCGGCCGGGTCCGCGGGGTGGCCGGCCGCCCACTGGCGGTGCTGCGCGAGGTGGGACTCGAGGGGGTCGGCCCCGTCGGGGCCCTCCGCGGGACCGTCCGTGGGGCCCTCGGCGGGCCGGGCGGCGTCGAGGAGCGTCGTCATGATCTCGCGCGCGATCGCGGTGACGTCGTCGGGGGCGTGGTAGCCGGGGACGGGGGTGCCGTAGACGAGGAAGTAGCGCTGGGGGTCGGCGAGCGCCCACGCGCGCAGGGCGCTTCCCAGTCCGCGCAGGTCCGCGCCGGACGCGGCGGCGGCGCGGAAGGCGTCGGCGAGGCTGCCGTAGGCGTCCCGGATCAGCTCGGTGATCAGCTCGTCGCGGCCGGCGAAGTACCGGTAGAGCGCGGGCCCGCTCATGCCCATCCGCTTGGCGATGGCGTTCAGGGACATCCCCGGCGCCCCCGAGGCGGCGATCTGCTCCCAGGCGTGCTCCTTGATCTCCGCGCGCACCTGGGCCCGGTACCGCTCGCGGGGCGTCTGCCCGTCCTTGGCCACCACGTGCCGTGTCCCTCCGGTCGTCGTCCGGTGAGACGTTATCACCGGAGAGAGGGCTTGCAGCGGTCCTGAGGGGGGTGCGCGCTCCCGGCCAGGGCGCGCACGAGCCCGTCGGCGTCGTCCGCGTGGAGGCGGACCACGCGGACCTCGTGGCGGCGGCCGAGGAAGGTGACGTGCGTGACCGGTTCGGTGAGCTCGAGCGTGACGGTCGTCTGCGAGCCGACGGCGACGTCGAGCTCGCCGTCGGCCCTCTCGTGGGTCATGCGCAGCTCACGCCGGACGGAGGCGATCCGCTCCAGCGGTATCCGCAGGTCGACGTGGACGGCCCGACGGACCCGCAACGCACCGCCGTCCAGGACGTGTGGGCGCACGACGGACGCGGCGTGCAGGGCGACGACGAAGACGACGGTGTACACGTCCAGGAACAGCACCACCGCGTGCACGGCCGGCCAGTCGCCCAGCAGCACGGACATCGCCACCGTCTCGACCACGCACACGAACGCGAACCCGAACATCAGGGCCGCCTGTCCGCGCGCGTACCCGAACGCCGCCCCGTCGCGGACCCCGTCGGTGCGCCGCGCCACCCACAGCCCGAGGCACGCCATCAGCCGCAGCTCGTGCCGGGCGAGGACCCAGCCGGTGCGCACGCCCCTCATGACCACCCCTCCCCTCATGGCCGCCTCTCCCTTCACGACCGCCCCTCCGCTCATGGGCGCCTCTCCCTTCACGACCGCCCCTCCGCGACGCTCCGCAGCGCCCGGCGGATCACCTCCGCCTGGGCCGGGGCGAGGTCGGCGTAGAGGGCCCGCAGGAAGCCGTGGCCCTCGTCGACACCGGCCCCCTCCGGGACCAGCCCGGCGGGTACGCACGCGGCGAGGGCCCGGGCCGCCTCGTCCACCCGCGGGTCGTCCGGGGCGGCGTCGGCGAGCGCGTCGAGCAGTCCGTACACCTCCAGCGCCCGCTCCGCCCCGCCCGGCGCGCCCACGGCCCCGCCGAGCAGACCCATCAGCCGCTCCCGCTCCTCCGGCGGCGCCGCCGTCTCGATGAGCGCGAGCACCTCCCGGTCCTTGGCGGCCATGGGGGAGTCCGGCACGTGCCCCACGTCCCGGAACAGCGCGGCCAGCTCCGGCGAGACCGGCCCCTCGGCGGTCGGCCCGCCCTCCGTCTCCAGCAGGGTCCGCAGCCGTGCCCGCCGGTCCCGGATCGCCTCCTCCTGCCGCGCCAGGTCCTCGTCCAGCTCCGTCAGCACCTCGACGAGGTCCTTCCCGGCGTCGTCCGCGAGCACGTCCCGCACCTCGGCGAGCCCCAGCCCCAGCTCGGTCAGCCGCCTGATCCGCGCGAGGACGACGGCGTGCCGCAGGGTGTAGTCCCGGTAGCCGTTGGCCCGCCGCTCCGGTTCCGGCAGCAGCCCCAGGTGGTGGTAGTGCCGCACGGTCCGCGTGGTGACGCCGACGACGGCGGCGAGTTCTCCGATCCGCATGGGACCAGTAGAGACCTTGACGTCGCGACAGGGTCAAGCGCGTGCCGCGCCGCCTGACGGCGGTCGCGATGCTGTGCCACGATCGAGGGAACGGTTCCCGATCTCACGGACAGGTGATCATCCGATGTCCGAGTCCGGCGGGCGACAGAAGGAGGGGCGTGACATGACTGCCATGGCCCATGAGCCGCTCTCACAGGCGGATGTCCTGCGACGGCGTCGCCATGGTGGTGGAGGTGACATCCAGCAAGCCCCAGGCGGACCGTGAGGCCAAGCGCCGCTGCTACGCTCGCGGAGGCATCCCCCTCTACCTCCTCGTCGACCGCGAAGCCTCTTCGATCACGCTGTTCAGCGACCCGGAGAAGGACGAGTACCGCGAGCAGTGCACCCGCCCCTTCGGCAAACCGATCACCCTCCCCGCCCCCTTCGGATTCAACCTGGACACCGCCGACTTCCTCTGATCTCCTGTAGGCGGGGGGCGAGGTGACGAACGGACGGGAGCAGGCCCGCTGGACCAGGGCGCGGCTGGGCCGCTGCGGGCCCCCGCTCGACCTGCTCACCGCCCGCTTCGACCGGCACGAGTACGCCCCCCACGCCCACGACGAGTTCACGGTCGGCGTCACCGTCGGCGGCCTGGAGGCCATCGCCTACCGCGGCGGGCGCATCGTGTCCGGCCCCGGCTCGATCGTCGTCCTCGAACCCGGCGAGATGCACACCGGCGGCCCCGCCGCCCCCGAGGGCTACTCCTACCGCGCCCTCTACGCCGCCCCCGTCCTCCTCACCGACGGCACCCTCGGCGGCGGCCTCCCGCACTTCCGCGAGCCCGTCCTCGACGACCCCGAGCTGGCCGGCGCCCTGCGCCGCGCCCACACCGACCTCAGCGCCCGCCCCGACCCCCTGGAGGCGGAGTCCCGCCTGCCCTGGCTGCTCACCGCCCTCGCCCGCCGCCACTCCACGTCCCGCGCGAGCGACGACACCGTCCCCGGCGCCGGGCGCATCGCCCTCGCCGTCCGCGACCGCCTCGCCGACGAACTGCTCGCCCCGCCCTCCCTCGCCGCCCTCGCCGCCGACCTGGGCCTGTCCCGCTACCAGCTGCTGCGCGCCTTCCGCACGACGATGGGCGTGCCGCCGTACGCCTGGCTCGCCCAGTACCGGGTGACCCGGGCCCGCGCCCTGCTGGAGGCCGGGCTGCGCCCCGCCGAGGTGGCCGGCCTCGTCGGCTTCGCCGACCAGGCCCACCTCACCCGCTGGTTCCGCCGCGTCCTCGGGGTGACCCCGGCGGCGTACCGCAACAGCGTTCAAGACGGCGCCCGCTGACCGGGCCGACACTCACCGCATGACTGCACGCGGCTGGTTCCTGTTCTCCCTGATGGGAGTCGTCTGGGGCGTCCCCTATCTGCTGATCAAGGTGGCGGTGGACGAGCTGTCCCCGTCGGCGGTGGTGTTCGCGCGGTGCGCGCTGGGCGCCGCCCTCCTGCTCCCCTTCGCCCTGCGCCAACCGGGCCTGGCCCGGAACGTGCGCGGGCACTGGAAGCCGATGCTGGCGTTCGCGGTCATCGAGATCGTCGGCCCCTGGTACACCCTGACCGACGCCGAGCGCCACCTGTCCAGCTCCACGGCGGGCCTGCTGATCGCGGGCGTGCCGATCATCGCCGTCCTGCTGTCCCGCTTCTTCGGCGCGGCCGAGTCACTGGGCACCCGCCGGATCACGGGCCTCGCGCTGGGCCTCGGCGGCGTCGGCGTCCTCACCGTCCCCCACCTGACCGGCGGCAACGCCCTCTCCCTGGCGGAGGTCCTGCTGACGGCCGTCGGCTACGCCACGGCCCCCCTGATCGCCGGCCGCCACCTCCAGGACGTCCCGACCCTGCACCTCATCACGCCCTGCCTGGCCCTGGCCGCCCTGGTCTACGCCCCCGCGGCGATCGCGACCCGCCCGGCGGGCCTCCCGGCGACCGGGACGCTGGCCGCCCTGGCCGTCCTCGGCGTCGTCTGCACGGCGATCGCCTTCGTGGCCTTCCTGGAACTGATCAAGGAGGTCGGCCCGACCCGCGCGTCGGTGATCACGTACGTCAACCCGGCGGTCGCGGTGGCGGCGGGGGCCGTCCTCCTGGACGAGCGCCTGACCGGGACGGTGCTGGCCGCCTTCGCCCTGATCCTGACCGGCTCGGTCCTCGCCACGGCCGCCGCGCCGGAGCCCCGCCCGCGCCGGGTAGCATGGTCGGCACGGCAGACGAGCCGGGCGGACGGCCGCGTGGAGTCCCCCTAGGGGGCTTCCCGAGGAACGTCCGGGCTCCACAGGGCAGGGTGGTGGCCAACAGCCACCCGGGGTGACCCGCGGGACAGTGCCACAGAAAGCAGACCGCCGGGGGCTCCGGCCCCCGGTAAGGGTGAAACGGTGGTGTAAGAGACCACCAGCGCCTGAGGTGACTCAGGCGGCTAGGTAAACCCCACCCGGAGCAAGGTCAAGAGGAGACGCCTCCTCGGAAGAGAAGGCGTCTCTGCGCGGACGTTCGAGGGCTGCCCGCCCGAGTCCGCGGGTAGACCGCACGAGGCCGGTGGCAACACCGGTCCTAGATGGATGGCCGTCGCCCGGGGCTCCGCGAGGAACCCCGGGAACAGAACCCGGCGTACAGCCCGACTCGTCTGCCGCCCTCTTCCGCTCCGACAGGAGAAGGGCGGCTCCTGGTGCGGAGCGGGGAAACAGGGGGCGCCCGGCGTCGACCCTCGTGCTACGGGCGATGGGGAGGCGCAGCTGTCTTCTTCACGGGCGCGGGCCTGGCACGACGGATGGACGCGGCGCCGACGACACGCTGAGCAAGTGCCCGCCACTCCGGTTCGTTCACCCCGTGCTCGTCACTCGTCCAGACCAGGATGCCGTGGGGACCACCACCGTCCTTCTCAGGCAGCACCCCCTGTTCGGCGTACCACTTCAGGCGCTGCTGCCACCTGTTGGCGTACTCCGGGTTGTCGAGCATGCCGAGGTGCTCCCAGAAGATGGGAGGGCCGGAAAGGGGAGTGATGGTGAAGTCCGGCAGCACCGTGCGGCCGTCCCGTCCCTTGAACGGTTCCTCGTACGACCACGCGTCGGGGGCGAGCTGCTCGAGGATGCCGGCGACGATGACCTCGTTCTTGCTGCGCACCATCACCCCATTGACCGCCACATGGACGAGTCGCGCGTCGACCCGCCCGCCGCTTGCCCCGCTGGGCGTCTTCACCGTGCGCGGGTCCGGTGTCACCACGAGGTCGGTGAACCGCCGGGCGGTGTCGGATCCGGTAGCACGGGTCAGTTCGAGGAGGTCGTCGAGCGGGCCTTCGTGGCAGAGGACCACCCTCTTGGTCTGCCGGGTGAGCGCGGTGTACAGAAGCTCGCGCGAGGTGCCGCGAGCTCCGGCCGGCAGGACCACGATCACGGTGTCGAACTCACTGCCCTGACTCTTGTGCACGGTGAGAGCCCACGCCAGTTCCAGGGTCACGTCGTCCTCACCGCCCGCACTCTGGTACTTGTAGCGCCGTCCGGGCTGGGAGGAGAACTCCACTTCGGTGCTCCGAGGTGCCCTCTTCATGTGCTGGGCCCTCAGCTCACCTGTCACCACGCCGAGCTCGCCGTTGGCGACGTAGCCCTTCACGACCCGGCCCTCGGTCCGGGACCACGCGCGCAGCATCCCGTTGCGCGTGTGGACGACCTTGTCGCCGAGAACGATCTGTTCCGCGCCCAGCGGCTTGGGCACCTTGCGGTACCGGGATCCCTTGAGCGCGTTCTCCAGAGAGCCGCCTCGGTAGCGCCGTTTGAGGTGACGGTTGAGTTCCACGGTTCCGTGTGCCGTACCGCGCACGGGGCTGAGGATCTGCCACGCTCCGCAGCGTGCGGGCGCGTCGAAGAAGTCCGGATAGACAGCTGTCCCGCGGCGAGTCGTTCCGGCGCCGTACGAGGTGGCGAAACTCAGACCGTAGGCGTCTTCCACCACTCCGAACTCTTCCCGCAATACGTCGTCGACCACCTGCGCCGCCGTGCGGCCGTTCCAGGGGACCGCGCGGAGCGTCGGCATGTCCTGCCCCTGGCGCAGCCGCTGCCAGATCTCGTCGCTGTCGGGTCCGCGTTCGTCACCGCTGTACCAGCGGGCAAGCATCAGGTCATGGCGTGCGTGCCCCCGTTCCCGTTGGCGACGCAATACCGTCAGCTCCGCCCAGCCCATGGCGACCCGCGGCCACGAGCCGCTGTGGCGCTGCCTGGCCGCACGCTCCAGGTCGACGAAGGGCCGGCCCGCCCCGATGGGCGGAAGCTGGCGGGGGTCCCCCACGAGGATCAGCCGCTGCCGCGGCTCGATGGCGTCCAGGAGCGCGGCGAGCATGTCCTCGGTGAGCATCGAGGCCTCGTCGACGACCACGGTGCCGTACTGCCGGTCGCGTGGTTGTCGGCCAGTGATCAGGTACCGGGCGCTGTCGGCGTCATAGCGGTCCGACTTGCTCAGGAACTGGGCGAGAGTCTGTGCCGGGTGATCCACCTTGTCCTGCAACTGGACTCGTGCCTTACCGGTCGGAGCGAGCAGCAGTACACCGTCCGCCATCACCTCGGGTCGCTGCACCAACGCCTTGACCAGCGTGGTCTTGCCGGTGCCCGCCGGCCCGTTGAGCACGGTGAACCGGCTCTCGTACATCTCCCGCAATGCTGCGGTCTTTTCCTGCCGGGCTCGTGCCTCGGCTTCGTCGGCTTCGTCGGCCGCCCCGCCCCGCATACCGAGCACGGCGTCCAGGGTGGCCTCGAGATCCCTGGGCGCCGTGTGCCGTGCTGCGGAGCGCAGCTGGTCGACGACCTCTCGGATGGTGTGCCTGCGCCACAGGGCGGAGCGCAGTTTGTATGCGGCGGTGCCGTCGGCGACCTGCGTCCTGCACAACTGCGGCCAGTTGTAGTCGAGATTGTCGTCCAGGTCCTCGGCTCGCAGCTTGTGGGCCGCCAGAACCACGTCGCTCGGTCGCATCGGTTTGACGGAGCTGAGCCCTTCCAGCCCTTCCAGCATCTCTTCGAGCGGCAGCAGCGTGTGCCCTTGACGTTGGGCACGCAGTAGCACGGTCGCCATGGCGGCCTCAAGACGCCGGCGGTCGTCGGGCTCGGTGAGCGGCTCCGAGACGGGGAGCGGATGCCGTTCCGTCAATTGCCGGTCAGGAAAACACCCCCGGTCGACGGCTTCGAAAGGAACGGGGTCTGCATCGTCGATGGTGCAGGTCACCAACGTGTAGGGGTCCTGGAGCAGTTCGGGGACCGTCAAGGGAATGCCGGTTTCCTCGTGATACACACTTCGTACCTGTTCGGGGGTCAGATCGAAACGAGCCATCAGCCGCATGGCTTGACGGTTCCGCTGGCCGAGTGACGCCCACACCCTCCGGCGCGTCGGCGTGGCCAGCGAGGTGACCGCGGCAGGACCACCGTGCCCGCCCAACGCCCGCTCCAGGAGAGGCCAGGGGTCCTCTCCCTCGTCGACGGAACTCACCACCTCGCGTGCCGCGAACGTGGGATGCGGCACCTGGAGGAGACTCAGCACCGCGGGAAGGCCGGGGGCGGTGCCACGCCGTCGCCAGGCGTGACGCAACTGCTCGTCGAGCCAGTCGAAGGAGCGCTCCGGCAGACCGCAGCCGAGAGACACCGCCGCCTCGGCGGCCCGCTTCAGCTCCAGGAGTGCGGCCACCGCCGTGTCCGCCGGCACGTGCTCGGTACCGTAGGAGAACTCCCAGCGCCTTTCCGGTGCTTCGGCCAAGGCCTCCGTGACATCGGTGCCGTCGGCCGCGAGCCGGGCCAGCGCCTGCATCGGCAGCAGGATGCCACCGCTGCCGTCCGGTCGCAGCGTGTGCCGCACCACCGTCTCCCACATGTGGTTGGCGAACGGGGTGGGACCGTCGGACGGCCACCGTCCGGGTAGCGTGACCGAGGCCGTCAGGGCTGCTCCGACGAGCATGCGCCGGGGATGGTTCTCGAACGGAGCGTGCTTGAGATAGAAGAAGATCAGCGACTGCCCGTCGACGACATCACGGAAGAACGTGTCGATGACCGCCCTCTGGTTGTCCCCGTGGACCACCCAAGGAGGATCGAAGCCCAGTTGCGCGATGGCGCGTTCCTCCGCCTCCGAGCTGTAACCGTCCACCGGCTGCTGGTCCATGACGTCGTGGAGGAGCTCCCGGTTGAGCCAGCGGAACGGGATGCTGTGAACCGACCACGCGGGCAGGGGCACGGATGCGCTGCGGAGCGTCCTGAGCGCCGGGCTGTGGGCGTAGGGATGAGTGGTGTGCAGCACCCGGTCCTGGCCGCTCAGGAACCCGCCACGCTCCCCGGCGCACGGGGGCAGTCCCTCCGGAAGCGTTTCGAACGCGTTCCCGGCGTGCTGCACTTCGAGTTCGTCGTTCCGCCGTCGCCCGATGTTCTCCAAGAGCACGCAGGAGGCGTTGCCGAGTGGATCATCACAGACCCGGCCGTCCCAGCCTCGGTCGTGCCAGGGCACCCGGACCGAAAGATGCTGCGTGTACACCACTGTGTCCCCTCCTGCACTCCTGGCATTCGACCGTCACTTTAGGGTCAGCCACTGACACCTGTCCGTGATGGACGAGAAGTCGCAGTCCGTGGAGCGGCAGCACGCTCCGGCCTCGAGGGTGACAACTGGCAGGCCGTGGCCGTCGGCACTGCTCCCGCGCCGGGATGACGAAGTGTAGTTGTGTGGTTACGGGAAGGTGCCATAGGCTGGGAGCAGAACCAAAACAAGGCTGCGCCCAGCGCAGCAACCCCTATGGCTGCCCTTCAGGATTCTGGGGCGGCCATAGTTGTTTCCGGCGGAGGAAAGCTTGTACCTGTGCTACGTCGACGAGTCCGGCGACGGCCAGACGGTTCATCCCTCCGCACCGGAAGCACCGCCGGTCATGGTGATCGGCGGCATCGTCGTCGAGGAGTCCGCACTGCGCGCCCTCACCTGGGACTTCATCGCTCTGAAGAAGCAGTTCCGCCCCACGTTACGGAACGCCGTCAAGCTGAGCGAGGTCATCCGTACCGAGATCAAGGGCTCGGACATCCGGGCCCACCTGCGCAACGGCAACCGCAACCAGGTCCGTCTGGCACACGGTCTGATCGACAAGCTGCTGACGATGCTGGAACGCCACGGCTGCCGGGTGCTGGCCAAGATCTGCGTCAAGCAGGACGGCGTCGCCAACGCGGAGGACGCGATGTACGGCGCTTCGGTCGCCTCCCTGTGTGCCCACTTCGAACACTTCCTCGCGGCGCGTGAAGATCGCGGCGTGGTGATCCTCGACAGCCGTACGAAGAGCAAGAACGTCGACAACGTGCACTGCGTCACGACCCGGAAGTTCCGGGCGGGCGGCGATCTGATGCCGCACGTCGCCGAGTCCCCCGTCTTCGGCCACAGCGACTCGCACATCGGACTGCAGATCGCCGATCTGCTCGTCTCCGCCGTGCTCTTCCCGGCGGCCTGCGCCACCTATGCCGAGGACCTGACCTGGAACACCCACTGTCATCCCGCCTACGCGGCCATAAGGGAACGCCACTGCCCTCGCGTGGGTGAGCTGCAGCACCGGTACCGGACGGTGACGGGCAAGTGGACCGGTGGGGTCGTGGTGTCGGACCGTCGGCGAGGACGGTCGGCGGCGGAGTTGTTCCGCGTTGCCGTACCGGCCCCCGTGTCGACGGCTTTCATTCCCGCCCAGCAGCAGCCCGCCGCCCCTGCCCCGAACGATTCGTGAGAGCGGGATCCGGCCCGTCGGCCGGGGGCGATAGGGGCGGCCAGGGGTTTTCCCACATGAAGGCGTGAGGCGGACAGGGGAGGCCGGACGGTGACGGCAGCAGGTTCGCGTCCGGTGCCCAGGCCCGGACCGCCGCGGCCGGCTCAGCAGTGGTTCCAGGAGCGTCCTTCCCCCTTCCCATGGGAGCAGGACGCGCTCGATCACGTGCGCCGTCTGATGCCGTCCGACGAGCCGGCCGCAGGTGGCGTCCACGATCGCCCCCGCGTGCGAGCGCGGGGGTGCGCGACAGCGCGGGCCGGAATTGAGGACCGGTTCGCGTGAGGAGCGCAAGCTGACACTGAAGTCCAGCCTGAAGAAGCGGCCCGCCGAACGGGCCGCGCTCAATCTCAGACTCTCGCTCCAGTCTCAGCATCGCCGCCGATCGCCGGTTCGACCGGGGACGGACGAACGCCGTCGGATGCGAGTTCGACTCTCGTCTGCACCTTTTGCCTGGTGCGGTAGTTCAACGGAAGAACACGACGGCATGATGACTGATCCGTCCTCTCAAACGCCGCCGGCGTGCGCAATTGGGTGGCACCCCCAGGGGCCCGGGAGCTGGATACGACTCCCGGGCCCCGCCACGTCCGGCACCGACGGCACGGCCGGACCGGGTCCTTCCGCGGCCTCGCCCGGACGCACCGACGGCGACGGGCCCGTGACGGTGATCAGTACGTGGCCGGGACGTACGAGTCGTCGTAGTCGACGTAGTAGACCTGCTCGTCGTAGCCGGCCACGGTCTTCCGCTTGAAGGTCACGTCGTCGACGGCGCCCTCGTAGACGATCTTGCCCTTCTTGTTCACGGTGCCGAGGTTGTCGTCCGCGTACGAGAAGCAGTCGGGATTCGCCTTGCCGGTCTGGTCCAGCCCCTTGCCCATCTGCCAGTACTTGGTGGCCGACGCGGTGCGCGAGTCGTATTCTCCGCTGATGTCGTCCTCGGTGAACTGCTGCAGGGTGCCCTCGCTGTCCTTCCAGTAGGCGCCGTCGGCCATCAGGACGGTCTGCCACAGGGCGACCGTGCTGCCCTCGTCGCCCTTCTTGAGCGTTCCCTCGTCGCCCCAGTCGTCGTGGGTGTTGCCGCTGCCGTCGACGACGCCGGTGTCCTCGGAGGCGTGGGCCGCGCCCGTCGCCGTGAATCCCCCGAGGACGGCACCCCCGGCCAGCACGGTCGCCATCGCCGTCCTGCGAAAACGCTTGTACGTGTTCATCTTCCTTTTCCTTCCCTTGGGCCCTCGTCCCGCTGTTCCCGCGAGACCGGGAGGGCCGCCGAATCGACTGACTCGACCATCCGTGAGAAGGGCGGGCGGGGGACAGCCACGTGATTACGGGCCTTGACATCCCCCCGTCCGTCCTGCAGGCATGCCCGGGACACCCGCCGTGCGCACGGTGCCGGTGCCGCTCCGGAACGTCACCGGCGGCCGGGGGCGGCGCGCGCTCGGTCGGGGCCGGACGAGGGGAGGGGCGGACCTGCAACTGCACGCCCCGGGCGGCGTCTTGACCGTCCGGGGCACGTACGCTGACCGCATGGCTGCGGGTTTCGTGCGGATCGGAAGGGGCGGCGCCGCGTGAGCGTCCGCCGGCGGATCGTGGCGGGGTGGGCCGTGCTGTGCCTGGGCGGGCTCGCGGCCACCGCCGCCCTCCGGGCCGAGCCGTCCGCGGGAACGGCGGAGGCCCCTGCCGGGGAGCCGTCGCCGACCGGCCCGTACGCCGTCGACTGCCGGGAGATCGCCGACCACGTCGAACGGGTCCGCGCCGAGGTCGAGCGTGAGCGGAAGGAGGCGCTCGACTCGTCCACGGCTCCGGCGCACCGGAACGCGGACGTCTGGGACATGGTGGTCCCGGAGGAGTGCGCGGACGCGCTCGAGGGCCTCGGCCCGAGCGTGCGCTGAGGGCGGCGCTCGCCGCGGCCGTGCGCTCCGGCGCCTTCCTCGCGGACCCCGCGCGCACCCGAAGTCGACACCCCTGCCCGCCGGTTCACTTCGCGCACCCTCTTGACCGCACCCGATCCACCGGTATGGTCTAGACCTGAAGATGATTAGGTCTAGACCTTTACTCGCCTCCGCCCCGGTCACGGCGCCGACCCGGCGAGGTGCGCGACGACGCACGCCGAAGGAAAGGGATATGACATGAACACGAAAAGACGAGTGGCCGTCGCCATCGGGGTGCTGGTCGCCCCCCTGCTCGCCGTCAGCCTCCCGGCGGGCACGGCCGGCGCCCACGGCTGGGTGACCGACCCCGGCAGCCGGCAGGACCAGTGCGCCGAGGGCGTCGTCGACTGCGGTCAGATCACGTACGAGCCGCAGAGCGTCGAGGGGCCGAAGGGCCTGCGCAGCTGCAGCGGCGGGAACGAGCAGTTCGCCGAGCTCGACGACGACGGCAAGGGCTGGCGGGTCACGCCGGTCGGCAGCACGCACACCTTCAACTGGCACCACACGGCACGGCACGCCACCGACACCTGGCAGTACTTCATCGGCAACACGAAGATCGCCGAGTTCGACGGTCACGGTGCGCAGCCCCCCGCCGACGTCAGCCATCGGATCGACTTCGGCGGCTTCACCGGCCGGCAGAAGGTCCTCGCCGTCTGGAACGTGGCGGACACCGCCAACGCCTTCTACGCCTGCATCGACGTCAACATCGGTGGCGGCGGTGACGGCGGGGGCGACGGCGGGGGCGACGGTGAGCCGGGTGACTGCACCGCGCCGGTCTGGAACGCCGGAAGCGTCTACCGCGGCGGTGACACCGTCTCCCACGACGGGCGCACCTGGCGTGCCAAGTGGTGGGTGACGGGCGAGGAGCCCGGCACCACCGGGGAGTGGGGCGTCTGGGAGGACCTCGGAGCCTGCACGGCCGGGTGAGCGCGGCCCGGGTGAGGACGGCCGGGCGGTGCGCGCCGCCCGGCCCGCACCGCCGCCGCCACCCGGTGCCGTACGAGCCGGGCGCGAGCGGGGCTCGAGGGTGGGGCGGTTCCCTGAAGGCGTGAGGGAACCGGCTGCCGAGTGCGACGGGCGGCTCCGGGAGCCGGGCCGGTCTCCGGGCGGCGTGGTGACATCCCCCGTTCACCGCGCCCGCCCGGAGCGCCGTCCCTCACCCCTCCCGCGGCGCCCGGTCCTCCCCCGGCCGGGCGCCGCGCACGTCCGGACGCCGGCCGGTCCCGGTGCCCTCCGCGCCGCCCGCCGCCCGCCTCCCCCGGAGCGGTCGATCCGTCCGCGTCCCCCGGGCCCCCGCGGCTGAGCACCACGTTCCGGGCGGTGCCGGAGGACTGCGCGGACGGACCCGGGGGACCGCGGCCCGGAGTCCCGCCGAGGGCGATCCCGGTCGCCTGCCCCGGTGCGCGCCCGGCCCACGGCGACGCACCGCGCGGACCGGTGACACCACCCCCTCCGCGGACGGCGCACTAGGCGCCGAGCGAGCGTTCCCTGACGTCCGCCAGGTGCCGGGTGAAGACCTCGCGGGCGTCGGGGGTGAGCGTGCGCAGGGCGATCAGGGCCGTCACGGCGACGTCGCACAGTTCCGACCGGACGTCGTCCCAGGTGTGCGTGGTGCCCTTGCGCGGGTTCTGGCCGGTCGCGCCGATCACGGCCTGGGCGACCTCGCCGACCTCCTCCGACAGTTTGAGGATCCGCAGCAGCAGGCCCTCCCGGCCGTCGACCGGGCGCTCGGCGTCCAGCCAGCCGCACAGGGCGTCGACGGAGTCCCAGAGGTCGGCGGCCGGAGCCGGGGGAGGAGAAAGGTGATCGCTCATGCCGCAGAGCCTGGCACAGGGCACTGACAGCACCCGGCGCGCGCCCGCTCACGTCCCTCCGGCCGGCGTCTCCCGGCCCCCTACTCCTCCACTTCCTCGAACAGGGCTTCCTGCTCGCCCTCCTCCGCCTTCCGCAGCCGCCGGTTGCGCGCGCCCACGACCACCACCGTGGCCGCCGCGACCGCCGCGAAGGCCGCCGGGGTCATCCAGCCCCGGTTGACCGCGTGGCCGAGGGCGTGGTCGAGGGAGAGCCGGCCGGGGCCCGCGACGGCGAGGCCCGCGGCCGTCAGGCCGAGGGTCGCCGCGTACTCGTAGCCGCCCTCCTGGGCGAAGAAGCCGCTGGGCGCGTGCACGGCGGCCGCGCCCGCCATCGCACCGGCCGCCGCGGCGCCCGCCGCCGGGGTGGCGAGGCCGAGCGCCAGCAGGACGCCGCCGCCGGCCTCCGCGAGGCCCGCCGCGGTCGCGCTGGCCTTCCCCGGGGCGTACCCGACGCTCTCCATGAACCGGCCGGTGCCCTCGATCCCGCCCCCGCCGAACCAGCCGAACAGCTTCTGCGCGCCGTGCGCCGCCAGCACCCCGCCCGTCCCCAGCCGGAGCAGCAGCAGGCCCAGATCACGCCGGTCGTAACAGGTCCGGCCTCCACGGGTCGTGTAACGGGTCACGTCGTCTCCCGGAGCAGTCGCGTCGTCGTGCCCACCGTCGCACCCCCACCGCCGGTGCGGCCCGCCGCCGGACGCCGTTCGGGTGGCGCGGGTGGCGGGGCCCGGTGGCCGGTACGACCCTGGCAGGCATGACGATCCAGACCACTCGCCTCAGCGACCCGGCCGTGCGGGCCTTCGTCACCGCCGTCAACAACCACGACCGCGAGGGCTTCATGGCCCTCCTCGCGCCCGGCGCGACCATGGCGGACGACGGCAGCGACCGTGACCTCGCCGACTGGACCGACCGGGAGATCTTCTCCTCCCACGGCCACCTGGAGGTCGACAGGGAGTCCGACGGCGGCCGCAGCATCGTCGCCCGCTACCGCAACGACACCTGGGGCGAGATGCGCACCCGCTGGACCTTCACCGTCGACGACGACGGCCGGATCTCCCGCTTCGAGACCGGCCAGGCCTGAGCGCCCCCGGGCGTCCGCCGGGACGTCCGCGCGCGGGCTTGCCCTCGCGTGCGCTCGAAGCCCTAGCGTCCCCGGGCATGGACACCACACGGACACTGGGACGCAGCGGCATCGAGGTCAGCGCCGTCGGGTTCGGCTGCTGGGCGATCGGCGGCGAGTGGCAGGACCCGGACGGGCGGCCCCTGGGCTGGGGCAGGGTCGACGACGAGGAGTCGGTCCGGGCGATCCGGCGCGCCCTCGACCTGGGCGTCACCTTCTTCGACACGGCGGACGTGTACGGCACGGGGCACAGCGAGGAGGTGCTGGGCCGGGCCCTCGGCCGGCGCCGGGACGAGGTCGTCGTCGCCACCAAGTGGGGCAACGTCTTCGACGCGGAGACCCGCACCCTCACCGGCGGCGACGACTCGCCGGACCACCTCCGCCGCGCCCTCACCGCCTCCCTGCGCCGCCTCGGCACCGGCCACGTCGACCTGTACCAGCTCCACCTCGCCGACGCCGACCCCGAACGGGCCGCCGCACTCCGCGACGCGTGCGAGGAACTGGTGGCCGAGGGACTGATCCGGGCCTACGCGTGGAGCACCGACGACCCGGCCCGCGCCGCCGTGTTCGCGGAGGGGCCGCACTGCACCGCCGTGCAGCACGCGCTCAACGTCCTCACCGACGCGCCCGAGATGATCCGGCTGTGCGAGGAGGCGGACCTCGCCTCCGTCAACCGCAGCCCGCTCGCCATGGGCCTGCTCACCGGCAAGCACGCCGGCCGGCGACCGCTGGAGCCCGGGGACATCCGCAGCAGGCCGCCCGCCTGGCTGCGGGGCTTCGGCGCGGGGACGGGCGCCGACCCGGAGTGGCTGGCGCGCGTCGACGCGCTCCGGGACGTCCTCACCAGCGGGGGCCGCACGCTCGCCCAGGGCGCCCTCGCCTGGCTGTGGGGGCGCAGCCCGCGCACCGTGCCGATCCCCGGTTTCCGGTCGGTCGCCCAGGCGGAGGAGAACGCGGGGGCGCTCGCGAAGGGGCCGCTCACCGGCGAACAGATGGCCGAGGTCGAGCGGGTCCTCGCCCGGTAGGGGCCGCACGCGGCAGCCGTTCCGCGCACCGGTGCGTACCCGTGGTCCCGCGCGGGTCCACCCACCCGGTGGCGTGGAACGACTGCCGCCTCCCCCTGGAAGCGGACCGCGGAAGGTCCCTCCTCCAAGTGTGAAGCTTCGGTGGAGGGGGGTCGGGCATGCGTCCACCACCGGCCGCAGCGGGGTGGACTGTTGAATTCCGCTCGTGGGGACCGTCAGCCGCGGCCCACGTACGGCATCGTCGTCGCCAGGACGGTCGCGAACTGCACGTTCGCCTCCAGGGGCAGTTCCGCCATGTGCCGCACCGTGCGGGCCACGTCGGCGACGTCCATCACCGGCTCCGGGGCGGTCCTCCCGTCGGCCTGCAGGGCGCCGGTCTGCATGCCCCTGGTCATGTCGGTCGCCGCGTTGCCGATGTCGATCTGGCCCACCGCGATCCGGTACGGACGGCCGTCCAGCGACAGCGACTTCGTCAGGCCCGTCAGCGCGTGCTTGGTCGCGGTGTAGGCGACCGAGTGCGGGCGGGGCGTGTGCGCGGAGATCGAGCCGTTGTTGATGATCCGGCCGCCCCGCGGGTCCTGCTCCTTCATCTGCCGGTACGCCGCCTGCGCGCACAGGAACGCCCCGTTGAGGTTGGTGTCCACCACGTGCCGCCAGGCGTCGTAGGGCAGTTCCTCCACCGGCACCCCGCCCGGCCCGAACGTCCCCGCGTTGTTGAACAGCAGGTCGACCCGGCCGAAGCGCCCGACGGCGGCCGCGAACAGGGCGCTCACGTCCTCCGGACGTGACACGTCCGTCCGTACCGCGAGCGCCTCGCCCCCGGCCGCCTCACTCCGGGGTTCCTCACCCCGGGCCCCTTCGGCGGCGAGCGCCGCGGTCTCCTCCAGGGCCTCGGCGCGCCGTCCCGCCAGCGCCACCGACCAGCCCGCGCGCAGCAGTTCCACCGCCACCGCGCGCCCGATGCCGGAGCCCGCCCCGGTCACCACGGCGATCTCCGTGCGTTTCGTCCGTCCGTCCGTTCGCTTGGCGTTCATGGGCCCGCAGCGTACGGGAGGGTCCGCCATGCGGACCTCATGCGACCGTCATCCGGACGCCGTGTACGCGTCAATGCGAGGTCGTCCCCGGCCACTCCAATTCCTCCCGCACCCACACACCAGGGGAGGACCGGATGACACCCGAGGCCCGCCAGTCACAGCACGCCCCCGAACTCCGCGCGGCCGCCCGGCACATCGGCCGCCGCCGCTTCCTGACCGTCACCGGAGCCGCCGCCGCGCTCGCCTTCGCGGTCGACGTGCCCACCGCGGGCACCGCGGCCGCCGCCGAGCTCGACGCCGCGCGGATCACCGACGACCCCTTCACGCTCGGCGTCGCCTCCGGTGACCCCCTGCCCGGCTCCGTGCTCCTGTGGACCCGGCTCGCCCCCGCCCCCTTCCAGCCCGACGGCGGCCTGCCCGCCGAACGCGTCACCGTCCACTGGGAGGTGGCGCACGACGAGAGGTTCCGCCGCATCGCCAGACGCGGCACCGCGACCGCCCACCCCGAGTTCCACCACACGGTGCACGCCGAGGTCTCCCACCTCGCCGCCGACCGCGTGTTCTACTACCGCTTCCGCGCGGGCCGCTGGGTCAGCCCGACCGGCCGCACCCGCACCGCCCCCGCGCCGGACAGCCGCACCCGCTCCCTCACCCTCGCCGCCGTCTCCTGCCAGGCGTACCACGACGGGTACTTCACCCCGTACGCCCACCTCGCCGCCGACGACGTCGACGTGGTCTTCCACCTCGGCGACTACCTCTACGAGTACGCCGTCGACTCCGCGGGCGGCGCCCGCAACTACACCGACCGGACCCTGCCCGCCCTGTTCGCCCGGGAGACCGTGACCCTGGAGGACTACCGGCTGCGCTACGCCCTCTACCGCACCGACCCCGACCTGCGCGCCGCGCACGCCGCCCACCCCTTCGTCGTCACCTGGGACGACCACGAGACCGAGAACAACTACGCGGACGGCACCCCCGAGAACAGCGTCCCGCCGGAGGAGTTCCTGCTGCGCCGCGCCTCCGCCTACCGCGCCTACTGGGAGAACCAGCCCCTGCGCCGCCCCCAGCTCCCCGAGGGCCCCGACATGCGGCTGTACCGGCGCCTGCACTGGGGCCGGCTCGCCCAGTTCGACGTGCTCGACACCCGGCAGTACCGTTCCGACCAGGCCTACGGCGACCGCGCCCACGTCCCCGGCCCGGAGAGCGACGACCCGGCGCGCACCATGACCGGCGCGGCCCAGGAACGCTGGCTGCTCGACGGCTGGCGCTCCTCGCGGGCGCTGTGGAACGTCGTGCCGCAGCAGGTCGTCTTCTCCCAGCGGAACTTCGACCTGACCGCCCCCTCGCGGGTCTCCATGGACGCCTGGGACGGCTACCGCGCCTCCCGCCGCCGGGTCCTCGACGGGGCGAAGGCCGCCGGGATCGAGAACCTGATGGTGCTCACCGGCGACGTCCACGTCGGCTACGCCTTCGACATCAAGGACGACTTCGACGACCCGGACTCCCGGACCGTCGGCACCGAGGTCGTGGCCACCTCGATCGCCAGCGGCAAGGACGGCGCCGAGCGGCCCGCGAACTGGGACACCTACATGACCGCCAACCCCCACCTGCGGTTCTACGACGGCCGGCGCGGCTACGTGACCGTCGAGCTGGGCCGGGAGGCGGCGCGCGCCGACTTCCGGACGGTGCCGTACGTGACCAGGCCGGGGGCACCGGTCACGACGGCGGCGTCCTTCGTCACGGAGGCGGGGGAGCCGGGGCTCAGGCCGGCCTGAGCCCCGGCACCCGGCGGCCGTTCAGCGGACCTCGCCCGGGTAGCGGACGCCGACGCGGTCGCGGATCGCGTCGAGCGTCCGCATCACGGCGAGGGTGCCGTCGAGCGGGACGAGCGGCGACTCGGTCTCGCCGGCCCGCAGCGCCCGCATCGCCTCCGCCGCCTCGTGCCTGAGGCTGTTGCGCGGACCGTCCGCCGGGTCGGCCGTGAACTCCTCGGCGTCACGGCCGTCCCGGTGCAGCACGAACCGGTCCGGGAAGAAGAAGCCGTACGGGATGTCGATCCGGCCCTGCGAGCCGGTGACCGAGGCGGAGGTCGCCGTGCCGCCGACGATGGAGCAGTGCACCGAGGCGAGCGCGCCGTCGTCCCAGGAGAGCAGCGCCCCCGTCTGGAGGTCGACGCCCTCCTCCGAGAGCGTCGCCCGCGCCACGACGTCCGACGGCTCCCCGAGCAGCAGCTGCGTGAACGACACCGGGTACACCCCGAGGTCCAGCAGCGCGCCCCCGCCGAGCGCCGGGTCCCGCAGCCGGTGCGAGGGAGGGAAGGGGCCCGCGAGCCCGAAGTCCGCCTGCACACTGCGCACTTCGCCGATCGCGCCGTCGTCGACCAGCGCCTTGAGCCGCCGCACCATGGGGTTGCAGTACATCCACATCGCCTCCATCAGGAAGCGCCCGTTCCCCCGCGCCAGCGCGACCAGTTCCGCCGCCTCGCGCGCGTTCAGCGTGAACGGCTTCTCGCACAGCACGTTCCGCCCGGCCTCCAGCATCAGCCCGGCCGCCGCGCGGTGCGCCGAGTGGGGCGTGGCGACGTAGACGACGTCGACCTCCTCGTCCCGCGCCAGCGACTCCCAGTCGCCGTACGCCCGCGGTATCCCGAACCGTTCGGCGAACGCCTTCGCCGACTCCGGCGACCGCGACGCCACCGCCACGACCTCCGCGTCCGGCAGGTCCACCAGGTCCGCCGTGAACGTCGCGGCGATACCGCCGGTCGCGAGGATCCCCCAGCGAACGTTCTGCTCCGTCATTCGTTCCACCCCTGCCCGTGTCGTCGGCACCTCGGCCGCAAACGTCGATGGAAGCGCTCCCACGACATCGCCGTCGACGCCCCGAGCACTCCGTACGAGCTGAGAGCATAGAGAGCCGATGAACCAGAGAGGGAGGGGCCACATGCCCGAGGGCGGGCCGTCCATACCGAACCCCACGACGAACTCGACGACAAAGACGAACCCGGTGACGAATCCGGCGACAAGCCCGGTGGCGGATCCGGTGGAGGGCCCGGCGGCGAGCGCGGCACCGGCGCTCCGCGCGACCGCCGGCCGCACCAGCCTGCTGGTCACGTTCCTCCTGGGCGGCCTGACCGCCACGCCCCCGCTGGCGATGGACATGTACCTCCCCGCCCTTCCGGAGGTCACCCGGTCGCTGCACGCGCCCGCCGCCACCGTCCAGCTCACGCTCACCGCCTGCCTGGCCGGCATGGCGCTCGGGCAGCTGGCGGTCGGCCCGATGAGCGACCGGTGGGGGCGCCGCCGTCCGCTGCTCGTCGGCCTCGCGGTCTACGTCGTCGCCACCGCGCTGTGCGCGTTCGCGCCGACCGTCGAACTCCTCGTCGCCTTCCGGGTGGCGCAGGGCCTCGCGGGCGCGGCCGGCATCGTCATCGCGCGGGCGGTGGTCCGCGACCTGTACGACGGCGTGGCCATGGCCCGCTTCTTCTCGACCCTCATGCTGATCTCCGGCGTCGCGCCGATCGTGGCGCCGCTCGTCGGCGGGCAGATCCTGCGGGTGACGGACTGGCGGGGCGTGTTCGTCGTCCTCACCGTCGTCGGGGCGCTGCTGGCGGTCCTGGTCTGGGCGAAGCTGCCGGAGACGCTGGCCCCCGCCGACCGCCACGGCGGCGGCGTCGGCGCGGCCCTCGGCTCGATGCGCCGGCTGCTCGCCGACCGGCCCTTCACCGGCTACATGCTCACCGGCTCCTTCGCCTTCGCCTCCCTCTTCGCCTACGTCGCGGCCTCCCCGTTCGTCGTCCAGGAGATCTACGGCGCCTCCCCGCAGACGTTCAGCCTGCTGTTCGGGCTCAACTCGATCGGGCTGGTGGCCATGGGGCAGCTCAACGGCAAGGTGCTGGTCGGCCGGGTCCGGCTGGACCGGGTGCTCGGCATCGGGCTCGCCGTCGTGGTCGTCGCCGCGGCGGCGCTGCTGCTGATGGCGCTGGGCGTGTTCGGCGAGACCGGGCTGGCGCCCGTGGCCGCCGCGCTGTTCGTGCTGATGTCCGCGATGGGCGTCACCCTGCCCAACACCCAGACCCTCGCCCTGATGCGCACCCGGCAGGCCGCCGGCGCCGCGTCGGCCCTGCTCGGCACGACGTCCTTCCTCGTCGGCGCGGTCGCCACCCCGCTGGTCGGGATCGCCGGGGAGGACACCGCCGTCCCGATGGCCGTCGTCCAACTGGCCTGCGCGCTGGTGGCGCTGGCCTGCTTCGCGGGGATGTGCCGTCCCGGGAAGGGACGTGCGAGCACGGGGGGAGAGGACTTCTGAGCGCCCCGAGACTGCGTCACGGCACTCCGGAACGGGCCGGGCTCGACCCGGGGGAAGTGCGCCGGCTGGTGCGGGAGGTCCACGCCCGCACCACCGGTGAGCGCCCCTGGGCGGCCGGCGCCGTCGTGGTCGCCGGCCGCGGCCCGGTGCTCGCCGTGCAGGAGGCGGCGGGCTGGGCCGTGCGGTACGCGGCGTACGACGCGGAGACGGACACCGCGGTGGAACTGCCGCCGGCCGAACGCGTGCCGATGACCGTGGACACCCCCTTCGACCTGGCGTCCCTCACCAAGCTGTTCACCTCGGTGGCCGCCGTGCAGCAGATCGAGCGGGGCACGCTCGGCATCGACGCGCGCGTGGGCGCGTACCTGCCGGACTTCACGGCGGCGGCGCGGCACGGCATCACGGTCCGTCAGCTGCTCACCCACACCTCCGGGCTGCGCCCCGAACTCCCGCTGCACGACTGCGCCGACGACGCGGAGCGCCTGGCGCTGCTGCGCGCCGAGCCGCCCGTCGGCGTGCCCGGCACGTACTGCTACTCCGACCTCAACATGCTGCTGCTCCAGCACGTCCTGGAGCGCCTCACCGGCCGCACGCTCGACACGCTGATCCGGGACGGCATCACCCGCCCGCTCGGCATGACGGCGACCGGCTTCGGACCGTGCCCGGGCGCGGCGGCCACCGAGGACCAGCGGCGGCCGTGGGCCAAGGCGGACCGGGGGATGCTGCGGGGCGAGGTGCACGACGAGAACGCCTGGGCGCTGGGCGGGGTCGCGGGCCACGCCGGCCTGTTCTCCACGGGACGGGACCTGGCGGTGTTCTGCCGCACGCTGCTGGCCGGCGGCGCGTACGGTCCCGCCCGCATCCTCGGCCCCGACTTCGTGGACCTGCTGTTCACCCCGCCCGGGCTGGGCTTCGCCCTGGACCAGCCCTGGTTCATGGGCGAACTGGCGGGGCGCGGAGCGGCGGGGCACACCGGTTTCACGGGGACGTCGCTGGTCCTGGACCGGGCCACGGACACCTACCTGGTCCTCCTCGCCAACACCGTCCACCCCCGCCGCCGCCCGGCCCCGGACAACGCGCCCCGGGCGGACGCGGGGACCCGGATGGCCCGGGCGGTCCGGCGGACCTGAGGGAACCTGAGAGAATCGTGAGGTGAACGCCCCCGCCGCCTCCCTCACTCCCGCCGAGACCCTGCGCAGCACCCTCGCCGGGCTGCTCGACGGGCTTCCGCCGCGGCAGGCCGCGCAGGCCGTCGAGCGGCTGATCGCCGCCTACCGGGGCGCCACCCCCACCGGGGCCCCCATCCTGCGGGACCGGGCCGACGTGGCCGCGTACGCCGCGTACCGCATGCCCGCGACGTTCGAGGCGGTGCGCTCGGCGCTGGCGGCGTTCGCCCGCGCGGTGCCCGGGTGGACGCCCGCCGACCACGTGGACGTGGGCGGCGGCACCGGCGCGGCGGCCTGGGCGGTGAGCGCGACCTGGGACGGGAAGCGGCCCGTGACGGTCCTGGACTGGGCCGAGCCCGCGCTCGCCCTCGGCCGGGAGATCGCCGCCGCCCACCCCGCCCTGGAGGACACCCGCTGGCAGCGCGCCCGCATCGGGTCGGCGCTCACCCTCGGGAGCACGGACCTCGTCACGGTCTCCTACGTCCTCAACGAGCTGACCGCCCCCGACCGCGCCGCCCTCGTCGACGCCGCCGCCGGGGCCGCGCGGGCCGTCGTGATCGTCGAACCCGGCACCCCCGACGGCTACGCCCGCGTCCTCGAGGCCCGCGACCGGCTGGTCTCGGCCGGCTTCCGGGTCGCCGCCCCCTGCCCGCACAGCGCCGCCTGCCCCATCGCCCCCGGCACCGACTGGTGCCACTTCTCGGTCCGGGTCAGCCGTTCCTCGCTGCACCGCCAGGTCAAGGGCGGCTCCCTCGCCTACGAGGACGAGAAGTTCAGCTACGTCGCCGCCACCCGCCTCCCGGTGAGCCCCGCCCCCGCCCGCGTCGTCCGCAAGCCGCAGATCCGCAAGGGCCAGGTCCTCCTCGACCTGTGCGAGACGGAGCCGTCCCTGCACCGGACCACCGTCACCAAGCGCCACGGCGACCTGTACCGGGCGGCCCGGGACACCGACTGGGGCGACGCCTGGCCGCCCCCGGCCGGGCGCTAGGTCACCGGTCGAGCGGGGCCGCCCGCCCGTCCTCTCCCTCGTCCCGCCGTTCCTGCCGCTCCTGTCGCGCCTCCTGCAGCCTGCGCAGCAGCTCCCGCTTCCGGGCCCGGGGGTCCTCGCCGCCCCCGGCGTGTCCGGCGCGTCCGCCGCCGCGCAGGGCCTCGCGGCCGAGGTGCCGTCGGGTGCCGCCGACGCCCAGCATGTTTCCGGCTCCGCCTCGGGCCATGGTGATCTCCTTCTCCGATCAGGTTGACAAGACGAAACGTCTCGTATCGAACGCTCACCACCATCAGGCGAGACGCAACGTCTTGTCAACCTGATAAATTCGCCCCATGGCCCACAGACAGTCCGACCCCGCCCCCGACCCCACCCGCCGCAGCGAGCGCTCCCGGCGGGCCATCTACGACGCCGCCCTCGCCCTGGTCGGGGAGGTCGGCTACCCGAAGACGACGATCGAGGGCATCGCCGCCCGCGCCGGCGTCGGCAAGCAGACGATCTACCGGTGGTGGTCGTCGAAGGCCGACGTCGTCATGGAGGCGTTCCTCGACCTGAGCGAGCAGGCCGCCGAGGCCGCCCGGGCCGCGGGGCAGGAGTCGTACGCCCTCCCGGACACCGGCGACCTCGCCGCCGACCTCAAGCTCGTGCTGCGCGCCACGGTCGACGAGCTGCACGACCCGGCCTTCGAGGCGCCGTCGCGCGCGCTGGCCGCTGAGGGCGTCGTCAACGAGGAGCTCGGCCGCAGGTTCGTGGCCAAGCTGCTGGAGCCGTCGCTCCAGCTGTACGTCGACCGGCTGCGCTCCGCGCAGGCGGCGGGGGACGTCCGCGCGGACATCGACCCGCGCATCGCCCTGGAACTCTTCGTCTCCCCGCTCGCCCAGCGCTGGCTCCAGTACACGGGTCCGATCTCCTACGAGTACACCGACACCCTCGTCGACTACGCCCTGAACGGCCTGGCGCCCCGCTGACCCCTCACCGCCCCAGCACGCTGCTCGCCGTCCCGATGACGCGTCCCGGGTGCCGGGCCAGCCGCCCCGGGGCGTCCGTGATGATCCCGTTGCAGCCGAGGGCCAGCGCCCGGTCCCGCTGGGCGGGGGTGACGACCGTGTGGGCCCACACCCGGGGGATGCCGGAGCGCGCCGCGCGCATCAGGTCCACGTCCCGGGCCTTGACGTCGACGTCGAGCACGTCGACGTAGGACCGCCAGCGTCCGGGGCGGTCCGTGCGCAGCTGGCGGGCCGAGCGCCACAGCTGCGTCAGCAGGCCCAGGCGGTGGACGCGGCGGGCGACCTCGGGGTCGTTGGTGTTCACGAGGACCGAGCGGGTCAGGCCGCGGGCGCGGACCAGCGCGGCCAGCCGGTCCAGGCCGCGCGGGTCCTTCACCTCCAGCATCAGCACGATCCGCCCGCCGAGACGGTCCAGCACCTCGGCCACCGTCGGCGGCCGCTCCGAGCGCCAGCTCCCCGGCAGCGAGGCGCGCGGCCGCAGCCGGACGCCCCGCCACTCCCGGGCGTCCAGGCCGCTCACCGCACCGCCCAGGTAGGTGGTGCGGTTCAGGGTCGCGTCGTGGAAGACGACCGGCGTGCCGTCGCGCAGCACCCGCGTGTCGAAGTCCAGCACCTGCGCCGTACCGCGCCGGTACGCCGCCATCAGGCCCGACATGCTGTTCTCGGGGACCTCGCGGGCCCCGCCGCGGTGGGCGACGTAGGTGACGCGGGGCAGCGAGTCCACCGTCAGCGGCCCGCCGCCCCACTCCAGCGGGGCCGCCGGACCGCCGCCGTGGCCCGTGAGGGCCAGCGAGACCGCGGAAGCCACGGCGGCCAGGCCCGTCTGCGCGATCCTTGTGACCATGGCGACCACGGTAGGTGCGCACCTCGCGACGCGGCGTGCAGCGACACCTGGTCCGCCGTGCCGCGCCCCCGGCCCCCGCGTGCGCACCCTTCGCCCTGCGAGGTGCCCCTCGTCCCGTCCGGGCACCCTCGTCCCACCTGCACCGATTGTGGGCTCCGGCCCCCCGATGCGCAGGATCGTGGGACCATAGGGCATGCTGGTCCGCACGACGGCGAGGCGAGGAGATAGATGAGCGCGGAGTTCGGCGGCCGGAGCGGCCGGCAGGGCAGACTCTCCCAGTGGCTGCGAAAACGCCGCCCGAAGCAGGCCGCCGACGAGGGCGGCCGGGAAGCCCTGCTGCTCGCCGCCGCCGACGCGGGACTGCCGCTGGCGCCCGCCGCCCACCCCGCCGGATACCGGTGCTCCTGCGACCGCGTCGGCTGCCCCACCCCCGCCCGGCACCCCGTGTCGTTCGCCTGGCAGACCCAGTCCACCACCGACCGCGCCCAGATCGAGCGCTGGGCCCGCCACCAGCCGCAGGCGAACTTCATCACCGCGACCGGCATGGTGCACGACGTCCTCGACGTCCCCCTGGACGCCGGCCGCGAGGCGCTCGACCGCCTGCTCGAGGCCGGGACCGAGGTCGGCCCCGTCGCCGAGAGCGACGACGGCCGGATGCTGTTCTTCACCCTCACCCGCGGCACCCCCGAGGACGAGGACGAGTGGTGGCCGTGCGAGCTGGACTGCCACCCGGAGACCATGGACGAGCACCCCGGCCTGCGCTGGCACTGCCGCGGCTCCTACGTCCTCGTACCGCCGGCCCGCCTCCTCGGCGACGACGACCCGTCGGTGCACTGGGTGCGCGGTCCGGAGCACCCGCTGCCGGACCCGCTGAGCCTGCTGGAGGTCCTCACCGACTCCTGCGCCCGTCACGCCGGCACGCAGTCCGACCCCGCGGGCACGGCCTGGCCGCTGCGCCACTGAGGGCTTCGGGCCGGGGAGCTACTCGCCCTTCGCGGCCGTCAGCCCCTGGACCCGCCCCAGGATCTCCACCGCGCCCTCGGCCGGATCCAGGGCGACCTCGTTGGAGACGAACTCCATCGTCAGGGACTGCCGGATCTCGCCGGTCGTCAGCGCCAGCACGTCCTTGTTCGGCGTCGGCACCGACGCCCCGGCCGCGGCGGTCTGCTTCTCGAAGTGCCGCGTGGCGAAGAAGACCAGCGCCCCGCCGTCCTTCGTGCGCAGCGCCAGCGGTGCGTGGTCGCCGTTCGTCAGCGGCTCGTCGATGTACTGCGTGGCCAGACCCGGCCGCGACGACTTCTTCTCGCGCAGCGCCCGCCACGCGCTGGTGTGCGGCCCCTCGGCGAACGCGTCCCCTCCGGTCTCCAGGTACGCCGCGTACTCCTCGCTCAGCTCGCCCGGCTCCACGGCCAGGCCGCCGGTGTCCGCGGGCACGGCCTCGGCCCAGCCGTCCCGGTCCGTCCTGAACTCCGGTACGTCGTCCGGGGCGACCAGCGTCAGGTACGCCACTTCCCACGTCTCGTCCAGCCCGCCCCGGGTGAACACCAGCAGCCAGCGCACGCTGCCGCCCTTGTTGCCGGCCGCGTCGGCGAGGAACCAGCGCGGCCAGCCGGCCTTCTCGGGAATGGTGAACTTCGCGTCCGTCAGCTCCAGCGGCGTGTGCCCGGCGTTGCCCTCCGGGCTGTTGACCTTCCCGGCCTTCAGCCGCGCGGCGTCGATGGCGGCGAGCGCACCGGTGGTGTGGTCGGCGTCCAGGGAAGCGTCGTACGCCTTGTCCGCCGCGTTGTAGGCGGCGGTGAACTCCCGGAGCGCCTCGGCGGCTTCGGCGCGGGTGGTGGCGGGGAGCACCTCGCGCTCGCCGTGCACCACCACGCATCCGCTCGCCGTCAACGACAAAGCGGTCACCGAGGCCGCCATCAGTATGCTCCGGTCAAGCCTGCGGAGCCTTCGAAGGCCGAGATCCCTGCTCATCCGGTTTCTTCACCTTCCCCTTCCCGGAGGCGAACCCTACCGGGGCGAGCACACGTGCGAGCGCCGGGACCGGAACACCGCGGCCACACCGTGACGCGGCGCGCCCGTCGGACGGAGGCCCGTCGGACGGAGGCCCGTCGGACGGAGGCCGGCCCGCCGCGGTCCGGGAGCACCGGCACCCGACGATCGAGTGGGCCGCGGGAACGCGAGAAGGGGCGCCCCTCACCGAGGGCGCCCCTTCTCCGCCGCCCACCAGCGACCATCGGGTCGAACCGGTACATCGAAGGACGTACCGCGCTTATCCTTCCTCGTGTCGATCAAGTGATCTCCGCCGGTTCCTACGGTTTTCCGTATGGCATCACCGAACGGTCGGACCGAGACACAAGACATGCCGGCCTGGCGGACGGCGGCCGCTCCGGTCCTGTTCGTCGTGGTTCTTCCGCTGGCCGTGTTCTACGGTCTGCGGTCGCAGGGGGTCGGGCAGTGGCCGGCGCTGACGCTCAGCGGGGCGGTCCCGGCGGTGCGCATGGCCGTCGAGGCCGCCACGCGGCGCCGTGTGGACAGCTTCGAGGCGTTCATGATCGGCATGCTGGCGGTGCGCATCGTGACGTCGCTGTTCACCGGCAGCCCACGGGCCGTCCTCGTCAAGGACGCCGGACTCGCGGCGGCCGCCGGGCTCTGGATCCTGGGCTCGCTCCTCGTGGCGAGACCCTTCGCCTTCCAGGTCGGCCAGTACTGGCTCGGGCCCACCGCCGCGCACGCCCGGGAAGCGGCCTGGAACGACTCTCCGGCGCTGCGCTGCGGACTGGCCCGGCTGACGGCCCTGTGGGGCTGCGCCCAACTGCTGGACTGCGGTGCCGGAGTGCTCGTCGCCCTGCTGCTTCCGGTGGAGGCGGTTCCGGCCCTCAACCGCGCGAAGGGACTGGCGCTGCTGTGCGCCGTCGTCCTCGCCACCGTCCTCTACAGCCGCCGCTACGGACGGCGGCACGCCCTGTCCCTCTTCGGCCCGGCGCCCCTGACCACCAGAAGGGAAGGCTGATCACCATGACCCCCCACCGGACCGGGGCCGAGGAGCCCGCAGCTTCCACGCCCCCCACGACCCCCGCGCCCCCCGCTCCCGAGGCGCTGCGCGGGACGCTCGCGGAGCTGCGGCGGCTGGCCGCGCTCCCGCTCGGACGCGGCCGGACGCTGCCACCCCGCGCGTACACTTCTCCCGAGCTGTACGCGTGGGAGGTCGAACGGATCTTCCGGCGGGAGTGGCTGTGCGTGGCACGGGCCGAGGAGGTCCCCCGGCCGGGGAGTTACCTCCGGCTGGACGTCCTCGGCACACCGCTGGTGATCACCCGGGACGATGAGGGCGAGCTGCACGCCCTGTCCCGGGTGTGCCGCCACCGGTTCATGGACCTCCTGCCGCCGGAGACCGCACCCGAGCACGGCCGCCTGGAACGGCTGACCTGCCCGTACCACACCTGGACCTACCGGCTGAACGGTCAGTACGCGGGGCAGCTCGCCGGTGCGCCCCTGATGCGGCGGGTCGACTTCGACCGGGCGGGCTGCCGGCTCCCGGCGTACCGCGTCGAGGTCTGGAACGGCTTCGTCATGCTCAACCTCGACCCCGACGCGGCACCGGCGGCGCCCGAACTGCACGGGCTGGACCTTCGGTTGAGCGGCTACGGCATCGAGGACTGGGTGAGCGTCCACACCCAGGTCTGGGAGGGAGTGCCCGCCAACTGGAAGGTGGCGGTGGAGAACGGCTCGGAGAACTACCACCACATGGGCACGCACGCGGCGACCCTGGATCCGGTGCTGCCGGGCCGGGACACCGAGGTCGACGAGTGCGACGGCCGCTGGTTCACCATGTTCACGCCGCTGTCGGGCCCCGAGCGGAGCGGCACGGGCCCGGGGAGGCGCGCGCGGTCCGGTCGGGAACCGCGGCCGGGAATGCTCATCGCCGGTGTCTTCCCGCAGTTCGTCCTGGCGGTCCTGCCCGACAGCGCGGTCGGCATCCGCTGGCTGCCCACCGGTCCCGCCACCCACGACACGCGGATCACGGCCATGGTCCCGCCCGGAGTGCCGGACACACCCGGTTTCGCGGAGCAGTTGACCGGCATGCGCGCTCAGCTCGCCCGGATCCAGGAGGAGGACCTGGTGGCCGTCCGCGGCGTCCAGCGCGGCCTGGCCTCCCACCCGGCTCCGTCCAACGGCCGGTTCTCCCCCCTGGAACGTCCGCTGTGGCAGTTCCAGCGCTACCTCGCGCAGCGACTGCTGTGACCGCGCCGCCGGGGCCGGCGGTGACCCGCGTGGCGGGCAGGACTCCGGCGGGTGGGGCTCCCGTCCCGCGAGGCCGGGGGCCGCAGCGCCCGCCCGGAAACCGTTTCCGCCCGTCCGCCCCCGCCGCGCTTCGAGACGGCGGACGGGGGCCGGATGCTGCTGCGGCAGCAGGACCGGCCGCTGCTGCTGGGCCGCGCGGACACCGACGGCCGCTGCCGCGACCTCTCCCTCCGCCTCCTCGCCCCCTACCGCTCCCCGCTGCCTCCCCTGCGGTCCACGGCCCGACGCCCGCCCGTCGACCGGCCGCACCGGTACGCCCGCCGGCTGGAGGAATCACCCGGCGTCCCGGTGCACGACGGACGCCGGCACCTGTCCCCGCGGTCCGTCTTCGCCCCGGGCGTCCGGACCGAGGACCTCGTGCGCGCCTGGCCGGGCGGCAGCCGGGAGCCGTACTGCGGCGGTGGCCGGCACGGCGTCCTGCCCCTGCGCCGGCGGTCACCGCCCGACGCCCCGCGCGTGAAGGCGTACCGCAGGCACGCCCGCGAGGGCGCCCCGGCACCCGTCCCGCTGTGGTGGGTGTCCTTCCTCCACGGCCGTCTGGTCCTCGACGGCCACGACCGTGCCGTCGCCGCACCGGCGGAGGGCGGGGACCCGCCGTGCGCGGAGCCGGCCCGCCTGACCGGCGGCGAGGAGCGGCGGCGCACCGCCGGCGAGGTGACCGAGGCGTACCGGCGGCGGACGGAACGCCTGCCGCACCCGGTGGACGAGCGCGGACGGGCGGCCCTGGAACGGCGGTACGCCGGCACGGTGGCCTCCCCGCCGTACGACGGCGCCCCCACCCTCGCCCGGACCCTGGCCGGCGGCCCCGCGGCCCGGGACGACCTCGCCGCCCGCGCGGTGTTTGAATGCCCCCGTGACTGACTACGACGTGCTGCGGGTCTTCTGCGGCCCCCGTGGCGGATACGGCAACGAACTCGGTGTCGTCCGCAACGGCTCGGTGCTGCCCGAGCGGGACGACCGCCAGGCGCTCGCCGCGAAGCTCGGCTTCAGCGAGACCGTGTTCGTCGACGACCCCGAGCGCGGGGTGATCGACATCTACACCCCCACCCTGCGCCTGCCCTTCGCCGGCCACCCCTGCGTCGGCACGGCCTGGCTGCTCGACGTGCCCGAACTGGTGGTCCCCGCCGGGGTGGTGGGCGCCCGGCAGGACGGGGAGTTCTGCTGGATCGAGGCCCGGGCGGAGTGGGTGCCGCCGCGCACCCTGCGCCAGTACGCCACCGCCGCCGAGGTGGACGACCTGCCCGTGCCGCCGAAGGGGGAGTGGATCTACGCCTGGGCCTGGCTGGACGAGTCGGCGGGCCGGATCCGCGCCCGCGCCTTCCCCGGCCGCGACGACGGCATCGACGAGGACGAGGCGACGGGCGCCGCGGCCCTGCTGCTCACCGACCGCCTGGGCCGCGCCCTGAACATCACCCAGGGGACGGGCTCCCAGATCCTGACGGCACCGCAGCCGGAGGGGTGGACGGAGGTCGGCGGGCGGGTGTACCTGGAGCGCTGACCGCCGTCCGGCGTGAGGGCGCCGACGCCACGGCGAGCGCGCTGAGCCGTCCGCGGAGTCCGGCGTCCGCGGCCACCCCGAGGTCCCGGTCGTCGAGTCCGGCGTTACGCTGAGGCCGTGATGAACACGAGGGCGGGGGGACGGTGGCTCGTCGCCGCCCTGAGCGCCTCCGCGGTGCTCGCCTCAGGGTGCACGGCCCCGGTCGACCCCGACCAGCTGCCCGGCGTGTACCGCGACGACGCGACCGGCGGCGAGATCCTGCTCGATTCCGACGGCACGTTCTCCGCCACCGACGTGTCGACGGACGGGTCCTCCGACCCCGCCGACTTCAGCGGCCGGTGGGAGTTCGTCGACTCCCCGACGTCCGACGACTTCGTCTACCTGGCGGTCGAGGACGGCGGACTCGGCAGGATCGGCGGCGTCCAGCTCTACCCGGACGGCCGGTCGACGCTGGAGTTCCACGCCGATCCGGACGGACCGCCGTCCCTGGTGCTCACCAGGGCGACCGCGCCGTAGACCTCGCGTGCCGGGCCCGCCACGCGCACGGGCGGGCCGGCGCCCGCGGGAGTCACGCCGACAGGGGGAACTCCTCGCCCAGCGCCCGGAAGACGTCCGTGTTCAGGGCGAACGCCCGCCTGCACTCGGCCACGATCCGCTGCTTCTCCAGGTCGTCCACCGGGACCGCGTCCAGCAGCTCGCGGTAACCGCGCTTGAAGGCGGCCGGGTTGGGGATCTCCTCGAAGACGTAGAAGCGGACCCCGTCGCCCTTCCTCGCGAAGCCCCAGGTCCTCTCCGCCTTGTCGCGGATGATCTGCCCGCCGGACAGGTCGCCCAGGTAGCGGGTGTAGTGGTGGGCGACGTAGCCGGACGGCCAGTCCCGTGCGCACGCGGCGATCCGCCCGGCGTACGCGCGCGTGGCGGGCAGCGCGGTCAGGGTCGAGCGCCAGCCGGGGCCGCGCAGGTGCGCCAGGTCCCGCTCCAGCGGGGCCAGCCGGAACAGCTCCGGCCGGACGAACGGGCCCGCCACCGGATCCGGCGCCAGCTCCTGCGCGCCCGACTCCAGCGCCTCGTACACGAACCACAGCTGCTCGGTGTAGCGCGCGTACGCGTCCACCCCCAGCCGGCCGCCCAGCAGGTCGCTCATGAACGTCGAGGTCTCCGCCTCCACGTGCTGCTCGTGCGAGGCGGTGCGGATGAGGGTCGAGAAGGAGTCCATGAGTCGAGATCTTCTATGGTTAGCCTTACCTAAGTCAATCTCTTGCCGACGGGTCGTCGGCAACTTCCCACCCTGCCACGGCACGACGAAGCCCGCCCTCCGGGGAGAGCGGGCCGGGGGGAAGGAACGGGCTACGGCAGGGTCAGGATGTCCGCGCCCGTGTCCGTCACGACCAGCGTGTGCTCGAACTGGGCCGTGCGCTTGCGGTCCTTCGTCACGACCGTCCAGCCGTCGTCCCACATGTCGTACTCGTGGGTCCCCAGCGTCAGCATCGGCTCGATGGTGAAGGTCATCCCCGGCTGCATCACCGTCGTCGCGTGCGGGCTGTCGTAGTGCGGGATGATCAGGCCCGAGTGGAACGAGCTGTTGATGCCGTGCCCGGTGAAGTCCCGCACCACGCCGTAGCCGAAGCGCTTGGCGTACGACTCGATGACCCGGCCGATGACGTTGATCTGCCGGCCCGGCTTGACCGCCTTGATCGCGCGGTTCAGCGACTCCCGCGTGCGCTCCACCAGCAGCCGGCTCTCCTCGTCCACGTCGCCCACCAGGTACGTGGCGTTGTTGTCGCCGTGCACCCCGCCGATGTACGCCGTCACGTCCAGGTTGACGATGTCACCGTCGCGCAGCACCGTCGAGTCCGGGATGCCGTGGCAGATCACCTCGTTGACCGAGGCGCACAGCGACTTGGGGAAACCGCGGTAGCCGAGCGTCGAGGGGTAGGCGCCGTGGTCGCACATGAACTCGTGCGCCACCCGGTCCAGCTCGTCGGTGGTCACCCCGGGGGCGATGAGCTTCGCCGCCTCCGCCATCGCCTGCGCCGCGATCCGCCCGGCGGTCCGCATCGCCTCGATCGTCTCGGGCGTCTGCACCTCCGGTCCGGTGTACGGCGTCGGGGCGGGCTTGCCCACGTACTCGGGGCGGCGGATGTTTCCGGGCACGGAACGGGTGGGGGACAGCTCCCCCGGTACGAGCAGCGACTGGCCAGACATGCCGGCGAGTCTAATTCAGCGGCGACGGGGGACCATCTTCGTGGTGAGAGGAGCCGGTCATGCCCCTGTTCAAGAAGCGGACGGTCGGAAAACCGGGCGAGTGGTACTACTGCCTGGAGCACAAGAAGGTCGAGGAGGGCCCGGACTGCCCCGGCAAGGACCGCTTCGGCCCGTACGCGAGCCGCACCGAGGCCGAAAGCGCCATGCAGACGGCCCGCGAGCGCAACCTCCAGTGGGAGAACGACCCCAGGTGGCACGACGCCCCCGCGGGCGAACGGGACGACGGCTGATCGTCCCGCCGCCGGCGCCGCCGGCACCACGGCGCTCAACGCGGCGACCCACCCGGACATGCCGCTCCGCGGCCGCCCCGCGAGCTCTTCCCCGAACGGGTCGTCGACCGCGCCGCCGACCTCCCCGGCGCCCGGGTCCCCGGCGACGGCGAGCAGCAGAGGCCCGCAGGTCCGCTCCGGGCGCGCTGCTGGGCTCGGCCGCCGGCGTCACCGCGGACGGCGTGCTGGCGCGGTCGGCGCCACCGGCCGGCCCCGCGGCGGCGCCGGCACCCCGGCGGCGGCGTGGACGTCGGCGATGCCCGTGGGGAACGGCCCGATGACCGTCCTCGGCGTGACCGACCCGCGTCGGTGGTCCGCCGGGGACCGGCCCGCGGACGTCGCACCGCACCCGGTCCACGCCGTGGCGGCCACGGCCACGCCGAGGCCCTCCCGGCACCCCGCCCGGCGGTCCTGGACCCCTCCGTCCGGGCCGGTCCGCCCTACCAGCGCGTCGGCGGGGGCGCCGTCAGCAGGTCGGCCAGCCGCGACAGGCGGTCCCGGAAGCGGCGGGGCCCCCGTCGGGCCGGCAGGGCGTTCTCGCCGGCCGCCGCGCTCACCAGGTGCTGCACGGTGTCCAGGTCCAGCTCGCAGCCGTCGGGGACGGGCAGCGACTCGTGCGCCATCGCCGGGAGCTCGCCGTCGCCGGGACCGAGGGACAGCAGCGTCACCCCGGCCCGGCGGGCGTCGGAGATCCGCTCGAGCAGCGGGGCGGTCGGCTCCCCGGGCGCCACCACCAGCAGGGTCTCGCCCCGCCGTGCCGCCTCCAGCCGTCCCAGGCCCACCGCCAGGTGGGCCGGGTCCGAGGGGCGCGCGTCGTGCCGCACCAGCGTCGGGGCCAGCTCCGGCGTGCCCGACCAGGCGGCCTCGTCCACCAGGTGCGCCGCCAGGTGCCACGGCTCGTGGTCCCGCGTGCCCACCAGCAGCAGCCCGCCCCCGTGCGACACCACCGACCCGCGCAGGGTCCCCGCGAAGCGCCGGGTGGCGCCCAGCCACTCCGTCCCGGCGAGCACTTCCCGCAGCAACGCGACCCGTACGGCGTCCATGGGGCCGCATCCTGCCCCAATCCCGCGCCGACGGACCGGTGTTCGCGCCGGATTCGCCCGACCCGGGGACACGGCGGACGGTCCCGTGACGGGGCTCACGCCGGCCGGGCACGGCACCGCGGCGGACGTAGAGTCGGGCCATGACCTCTACCGACAGCGCACAGCAGCCCGCCGAGGACACCGCGAAGGGCACCGCCAAGGCCCCCGCCAAGGACCCCTGGGACCTGCCCGACGTCTCCGGGCTCGTCGTCGGCGTGCTCGGCGGCACCGGTCCGCAGGGCAAGGGCCTGGCCCACCGGCTCGCCAAGGCCGGCCAGAAGGTGATCATCGGCTCCCGCGCGGCCGAGCGCGCCCGGGCCGCCGCCGGGGAACTGGGGCACGGCGTCGAGGGCGCCGACAACGCCGAGACCGCCCGCCGCAGTGACATCGTGATCGTCGCCGTGCCCTGGGACGGCCACGCCGCGACGCTGGAGTCCCTGCGCGAGGAGCTGGCCGGCAAGCTCGTCGTCGACTGCGTCAACCCGCTCGGCTTCGACAAGAAGGGCGCCTACGCGCTCAAGCCCGAGGAGGGCAGCGCCGCCGAGCAGGCCGCGGCCCTGCTGCCGGACTCCCGGGTCACCGCCGCCTTCCACCACCTGTCGGCCGTCCTGCTCCAGGACCCGGAGATCGACGCGATCGACACCGACGTGATGGTGCTCGGCGAGGTCCGCGCCGACGTGGAGATCGTCCAGGCGCTGGCCGGCCGCATCCCCGGCATGCGCGGCGTCTTCGCCGGGCGGCTGCGCAACGCCCACCAGGTGGAGGCGCTGGTCGCCAACCTGATCTCGGTCAACCGCCGCTACCGGGCGCACGCCGGGCTCCGGGTCACGGACGTATGAGGCGATGGGGGACACTGGACGGCGTAGCAGTGTCCCCCGACAGGAGCCCGCAGCCATGCCCCGCCTCGCCCTCTACGCCCTCGTCGTCTGCCTCCTCGCCGTCGCCGCGGCCGTCGTCTCCTTCGTGCGCGGCGGTGTGTTCGTCGGCGTCGTCTGGGTGCTGCTGGCGGGGCTGTCGTCCAACATGACCTGGTACTACCTCAAGCGCGGCCGGGCGGCGGCGCAGGACGGCCCCGTCACGGGCTGACCGAGCAGTACCCGGCCGTGTCCCGCCAGAAGCGGAACAGCTCGTAGCCGCAGTAGGTGTCGAACTCGGGGACGCCCAGGGCGTCCAGCAGCGAGTCGACCACGTCGAAGAACGCGCCGTTCACCGCCGGCAGCCACAGCAGCGCGAACACGAACAGCAGCCCGAACGGCGCGAACGGCTCCACCTGCCGCCGGACCCGGTACGACAGCCAGGGCTCGAGCACGCCGTAGCCGTCCAGCCCCGGCACCGGCAGGAAGTTCAGGATCGCCGCCGTGACCTGCAGCAGCGCGAGGAACGCCAGCGCGAACCGGAAGTCGGCCGGCACGCCGTCCAGCGCGTCCAGCCAGAACGGCGCCGTGCACACGACGGCGAACAGGACGTTCGTCAGCGGGCCGGCCGCCGAGATCAGACTGTGCCGCCACCGCCCCCGGATCCGGCCGCGCTCGATGAAGACGGCGCCGCCGGGCAGGCCGATCCCGCCCATGATCACGAACAGCACCGGGAGCACGATGCTCAGCAGGGCGTGCGTGTACTTCATCGGGTTCAGCGTGAGGTAGCCCTTCGCGCCGACCGAGATGTCGCCGCCGTGCAGCGCGGTGCGCGCGTGCGCGTACTCGTGCAGGCACAGGGAGACGATCCAGGCGGCCGTCACGAACAGGAACACGGCCACGCCCGGCTGCGCGGCGAACCCCGTCCAGGTGGCCCAGCCCGTGACCGCGGCGACGGCCAGGATCCCGAGGAACACGGGACTGATCCGCCGGTCACTGGGGCGGGCGGTGGCGGTGGTCATGGGACTCCCTGGTTCTCGGACGCGTGGGGCCTGCGGCGCCGCCGGCCGGGACCGGCGGGACTGCCCGACCGTACCGGGCGCACCGGGAGAACGTCTCGCGGGCGGGGGGAGGTTCCGGAGAGGGCGGACCTATGGGGCCTTGGCACGTGTTCCACGCGGACCGGCAGATGGAGTGCCGCGGCACACCGTTCCCGGTGGGCGACGAGGTGGGCCGGCCGCCGCTCCTCCTCGGCTCCGGCGACCTGCTCGGCGGCGGCCGGCGGCCGGGTGCGGGCGGTCGGGACGCTCTCGGTCGGGCGCCACGGTGCCGAGTGGCCCCGGGTCCGCGGGCACGTGCGGTCGGGCCAGGTCCTCGCCCAGGGGTTCGCCGAGTCCTCCCCGGGGCCGCGGGCCGCGGAGACGGTGGCGGACGAGCGGTGGCCGCGGTCGGTGCGGCGCTGCCCGAAGCGGTTCACCGACCGTGCCGCGGGGGACGGGACCGGGGACGGGGACGGCGGCGGACGGACGCCGGTGCCGTGGTCACCCTGGAGGTGCCGGAGACGGACTCCTGGCCGTCGTGCGCCGTCCGCGGGGCCCGCGGCATCCCGCGGCGGGGAGCGGTGCCGGGCGCGGAGACGCAGGGGATGACGGCCGGCGGACCGGCGGCCCTGCCGGAGACGCTGAGCACGGTGCCGCCGGTGCGGGAGCGGCCGTGAGGGCCGGGGAGCGGCGCCGGGACCGCGGGCCTCGTTCCGCGGCCCCCCCGCGCCTCGCCGTCAGAACCCCGTGACCGGTTCCGACGGCAGCGAGGACAATGGCTCCGTGCGCTACCGCATCCTCGGCACCACGCAGGTACTCCGCCCCGACGGCACGGCCGTCCCGGTCGGCGGGGCGCGGCTGCGCGCGCTGCTGACCGTGCTCGCCCTCAGGGCCGGCCGCGCCGTGCCCGCGGGGCTGCTGGTGGAGGAGGTGTGGGGCGGCGACCTGCCCGCCGACGCGCCGGGTGCGCTGCAGGCGCTGGTCGGGCGGCTGCGCCGGACGCTCGGCGCGGACGCGGTCGCCTCGGCCGACGGAGGCTACCGGCTCACCGCCGCCCCCGACGACATCGACCTGCACCGCTTCGACCGGCTGGCCGGCGAGGGCACCCGCGCCCTCGCCGACGGCGACCCCGCCAAGGCGGCCGTCGTGCTCGACGACGCCCTCGGCCTGTGGCGTGCCCCCGCCCTCGCGGACCTGCCCGACCGCACCGCCGAGGCGGCCCGCTGGGAGACCCGGCACCTGGACGTCCTGCGCGCCCGCCACGCCGCCGCCCTGGACCTCGGACGGGCCGAGCACTCCCTGCCCGAGCTGACCGCGCTGTGCGACGGCCACCCCCTGGACGAGCCCTTGCAGGTCCTGCGGCTGCGCGCCCTGCGCGACACCGGCCGCACCGCCGAGGCGCTGGCCGCCTACGAGGACGTACGACGGCTGCTCGCGGACCGGCTCGGCACCGATCCGGGACCCGGACTGCGCTCCCTGCACCGTCAGTTGCTCGACCCCGCGACGCCCGCCCGCACGACCCCCACGCCTCCTGCGACGCCCGCCGCTCCCGCGGCGCCCGACACCCGCGGGACCCCCGCCGCTCCGTCCGCCTCCCGCCCCCGCGGCAACCTCCGCGCCCGGCTCACCTCCTTCGTCGGCCGGGACACCGACCTGGAGGCCCTGCGCGCCGACCTGGCGACCGCGCGTCTGGTCACCCTGCTCGGGCCCGGCGGCGCCGGAAAGACCCGGCTGTCGCTGGAGGCCGCCGAGGGTGCCGGGGACCCGGCGCGGGACGGCGCGTGGCTGGCCGAGCTCGCCCCCGTCGACGACCCCGGCGCCGTACCGGAGGCCGTGCTGACCGCCCTCGGCGCCCGCGAGACGGTGCTGTACGGCGCCGGCGCCGAGGAGATGCGGGCCGTCGCCGCCGCCGACCGGCAGGCCACCGCCGTCGAGCGCCTCGTCGAGCACTGCGGACGGCGCCGCATGCTGATCGTCCTCGACAACTGCGAGCACGTCGTCGACGCCGCCGCCCGCCTCGCCGAGGAACTGCTCGCCCGCTGCCCGAACCTGACCGTCCTCGCCACCAGCCGCGAACCCCTCGGCGTACCGGGGGAGTTGCTGCGCCCGGTGGAGCCGCTGCCCGAGCCGGCGGCGCTGCGGCTGCTCGCCGACCGGGGCGCCGCCGCCCGCCCCGGCTTCCGCACCGACGCCGACGAGGAGACCGCGGCCGCCTGCGCCGAGATCTGCCGCCGCCTCGACGGCCTGCCGCTGGCCATCGAACTGGCCGCCGCCCGGCTCCGCATGCTCACCCCGCGTCAGATCGCCGACCGCCTCGACGACCGCTTCCGCCTGCTCACCTCCGGCAGCCGCACCGTGCTGCCCCGCCAGCAGACCCTGCGCGCGGTCGTCGACTGGTCCTGGGACCTGCTCGACGAGGGGGAACGGGACGTGCTGCGGCGCCTGTCCGTCTTCGCGGGCGGCTGCGACCTCGCCGCCGCCGAGGCCGTGTGCGGGCCCGCCGCCCTGGAGGCGCTCGGCTCGCTCGTCGACAAGTCCCTGGTGGTGGCCGCGCCGTCGGCCGACGGCGAGATGCGCTACCGCCTCCTGGAGACCGTCGCCGAGTACGCGCGCGAGCGGCTCGACGAGGCCGGCGGACGGTTCGAGGCCGAGCGGGCCCACCTGACGCACTACCGCGAACTCGCCCGAACCACCGATCCGTTGCTGCGCGGCCCGGACCAGCTCGCCGCCATCGGGCGGCTGGAGCGGGAGTACGAGAACCTGCGCACCGCCCTGCGGCACGCCATCGCCGAGCGCGACGAGCAGGAGGCGCTGTGCCTGGTGCTGTCGCTGGCCTGGTACTGGCAGATGCGGGACCTGCGCATCGAGGCCCGCACCTGGTGCAGCGAGGTCATGGCCCTGGGCCCGGACCCGTTCACCGAGCCGGTCCGGCCCGCCGCCCCGGTGTGGGAGCGGTGCACGGCCGCGCCGCCGCCGATGACCGGCGAGGTGCTCGCCGAGGCCCGGCGGGGGGTGCACCTGGCCCACCTGGCGTGCATGGACACCGAGCTGGAGGCCTGGCAGACCCCGGCGGCGCAGGCCAAGCTGCGGACCATCGCCGCCACCTACGAGCCGGGCATGCCGCAGACCTGCCGCTCCCCGGGCATCCTCTGGTTCTACGCCGTGATGCTCACCGGCGACATGGAGCGGCTGCGCGACATCATGGACGCCACCGTGCGCACCTGCCGCGCGACCCCGGGGTACGAGTGGGAGCTGGCCGGCGGCCTCCAGATGCGCGCCAACTTCCTCGCCAACCGCAGCGACTGGGCGGGCGACGCGGCCCACGACGCCGACGAGGCGCTGGAGATCTACCGGCGCCTCGGCGACGCCTGGGGCACCGCCGAGGCGCTGTCCGCCCGCGCCGAGGCCCATGAGCGCCGGGGGGCCCACCTGCTCGCCGCCGCCGACTACGAGGCCGCCGCGGAGCACGCCGAACGCCTCGGCGCCCGTGCCCAGGTCGGGGTGCTCGGCGCCCGGCTCGGCAGCGCGCTGGTGGACTCCGGCGACCCGGACGCGGCCGAACGCGGCGAGCGCATCCTGCGCGGGGTGATCGAGGAGCAGGCCGGGGCCGCGCACAACGGCGCCCTGCCCGGCGCCCGGCTCTTCCTCGCCGGCCGGCTCGGCATGACCGGCCGGATCGCCGAGGCGCGCGAGCAGCTGAGGCTGCTGCGGGAGGACTTCTCCCTCTCCCATTTCGTCGTCTTCGACGCCTTCATCCTCGCCTCGGAGAGCTGGGTGGCCACGCTGGAGGGCCACCACGAGGAGTCCCTGGTGAAGATCCGCCAGGCGCTGGCCCGGGCCGAGGACCCGCTGTCCACGGCCATCGCCCCGCACATGGGCTCCGCCTACCTGACCATCGCCGCGATGGCGCTGGCCCGCGTCGACGGCGGACGCCGGGCCGGGGACGCCGCCCGGTGCCTCGGCGCCGCCGTCGCGATGATGCCGGCCAGTCACGTCACGACGGCCATGGAGCGGGACTGCCGGGAACGGGCCGCCGCGCGGGTCCGCGAGGTGCTCGACGAGGAGGCGTACGAGGCCGCGTACGCCGAGGGCGCCGGCCTCTCCGTGGAGGAGGCCGGCGCCCTCGTCTGACCGCGCGGTCAGGTCTTGGTGCGGAACCTGTGGACGGCGACCGGCGCCATCACCGCCGTGATCGCCACCGACCAGCCCAGCGTGATCCACAGGTCGTGCGCGACCGGGCCGCCCACCATCAGCCCGCGCGCCGCGTCGGCGAGCGTGGACAGCGGGTTGTAGTCGGTGAAGGCCTGCAGCCAGCCCGGCATCGACTGCGTCGGCGCGAAGATCGACGAGCCGAACTGCAGCGGGAACAGCACGATGAAGCCCATCGCCTGCACGGACTGCGCGTTCTTCAGGACCACGCCCAGGGTGAGGAACACCCACATGATCGACGAGGCGAACACCGCGGACAGGCCCACCGCCGCGAACAGACCGCCCCAGTGCTCGATGTCGAAGCCGACCAGGACGGCGACGATCATCAGCACCGTGGTGGCGAACAGCATCCGCGCCATCTCCACCGCGATCTTCGCGAGGAGCACCGAGCCGCGCCCGATCGGCAGGGACCGGAAGCGGTCCATGACCCCGGAGTTGAAGTCCTGGCTGAATCCGGTGCCGACGCCCTGGGAGAGCGTCATGCTCATCATCGCGATCATGCCGGGGATCACGTACTGCACGTAGCCGTCCTGGCCGCCGCCCAGGGCCTGGCCGATCGACCCGCCGAAGACGTACACGAACAGCAGGGTGAAGACGACCGGCATCAGCAGCGCGTCGAACATCGACTCCGGGTCCTGCCGGATCCACAGCAGGTTGCGGCGGACCAGGGCGCCGGTGTGCCGCAGGTGCCCGCGCAGCGGGATCCGGGCGTCGGGAGCGGGAGCGGTGGTGGCGCTCATACGGCGACCTCCTCGCGGGCGTCGGCGGGCACGGGGTCCTGCGGGGCACCGGCGCGGTGGCCGGTGAGGGACAGGAAGACCTCGTCCAGGCTGGGCAGTTCGGTGGTGACGGAGGCGACGGTGATGCCGCGCGCGGCGACCGCGCCGACCACGGCGGTCAGCTGCTCGTCGCTGAGGATCGGCACCAGGACGGCACCGCGCTCCGCGTCCACGGTGGAGTTCGCGAGCCCGGTGATGCCCAGCTCGTCCAGGTGGGAGGCGAGCGGGCGCAGCTGCAGCGGGTCGGCCGGGCGGACGCGCAGGGTCCGGCCCCCGACCCTGGCCTTCAGTTCCTCGATGCCGCCGTTCGCGATGACCTTGCCGCGGTCCACGACGGTCAGCTCGGAGGCCAGTTGCTCGGCCTCCTCCATGTACTGGGTGGTGAGCAGCACGGTGACGCCGTCGCCGACCATGCGCTTGACCTCGTCCCACACCTCGTTGCGGGTGCGCGGGTCCAGACCGGTGGTGGGCTCGTCCAGGTACAGCACGGCCGGGTGCCCGATCATGGAGGCGGCCAGGTCGAGGCGGCGCCGCATGCCGCCCGAGTAGGTGGCCGCGGGCCGCTTGGCGGCCTCGGTGAGCGAGAACCGCTCCAGCAGTTCGTCGGCCCGGGCGCGGGCGTCCCGGCGGGACAGGTCGAGCAGCCGGCCGATCAGGTAGAGGTTCTCCCAGCCGGGGAGCTTCTCGTCCACGGACGCGTACTGCCCGGTGAGACCGATCGCCCGCCGCAGCTGCCGCGGCTGCCGCACGACGTCGTAGCCGGCGACGTGCGCCCGGCCGGAGTCGGGCGTGACGAGGGTGGACAGGATGCGGACGAGGGTGGTCTTGCCGGCGCCGTTCGGCCCGAGCACACCCCTCACGGTGCCCTCGCGCACGTCGAGGTCGACGCCGTCCAGTGCCTTGGTCTCGCCGTAGTGCTTGACCAGCCCCCGCACGGTGACCGCGCTGCCCGCGGCCGGGGGGGTTCCGTCGATTCGCTTCATGCCGACGACGTTGTCAGCCCCCGCCGACAGACCACCGACATCCCGCCGACAGCCGCCCGGCACCACCGACATCCCGCCGACGGGGACCCCGGGCCGGCGGGGAGAAGCCCGCGGAGAACGACCGGCCCCGCCGACGGGGGAGGATCGGCGGGGCCGGTGTCGTACCGGGATGGCTCAGTGGACGGAGTGCTCCTCCTGCGGGAACGTTCCGCCGACGACGTCCTCGGCGAAGGCCTTCGCCGCGCCGCTCATGACCTCACGCAGGTTCGCGTACTGCTTGACGAACTTCGGCACCCGGCCGCCGGTCAGACCCAGCATGTCGGTCCACACCAGCACCTGGGCGTCCGTCCCCGGACCCGCGCCGATGCCGACGGTCGGGATGTGCAGCGTCCGGGTCACCTCGGCGGCCAGCTCGGCCGGCACCAGCTCCAGGACCACCGCGAAGGCGCCCGCGTCCTGCACGGCCTTGGCGTCCCGCAGCAGCTGCTGGGCCGCCTCCTCGCCGCGCCCCTGCACCCGGTAGCCCATGGCGTTCACCGACTGCGGGGTCAGCCCGATGTGCGCCATCACCGGGATCCCGGACTCCACCAGCAGCTCGATCTGCCGGTGCGAGCGCTCGCCGCCCTCCAGCTTGACGGCGCCGACCCCGGCCTCCTTCACCAGCCGGGTCGCCGAGCGCAGCGCCTGCACCGGGCCCTCCTGGTACGAGCCGAAGGGCAGGTCGCCCACGATCAGGGCGCGGCTGGTGCCGCGGACCACCGCGGCGGCCAGCAGGGTCATCTGGTCGAGCGTGACGGGCACGGTGGTGTCGTACCCGAGGTGACAGTTGCCCGCCGAGTCGCCGACGAGCATCACCGGGATGCCGGCCTCGTCGAAGACCGACGCGGTCATCGCGTCGTAGGCGGTGAGCATGGGCCACTTCTCGCCGCGCTCCTTGGCGGCGGCGATGTCGCGGACGGTGATGCGGCGGGTGCCCTTGCCCCCGTACAGCGCCTTGCTGCCGTCGGAGGGGGTCGACTTCGCAGTCGGGGCAGCCGAAAGCTGCGTCATTGCAACGGCTCCTAACACGTCATCTCGAGGCGCCCTGACGGCGTCCCCGGACCACGTCCATGGTGGCACCCCGGCCCGGCGGGGACCAGAGCACCCCCTGTGAGTTCCACCCCTCACCGGAGGCGGACGGCACGGTCACCGCGCACGGGGGAAGATCCCGGCAAAGGGAGTAACAATACGAGACGGTCCCGTATCGGAAATCACAGGCTGGTCCGCATGACCACTCCTGCCGCCCCCGCCCGCCGGGTCCCGGACGCCGTGCACCGGCGTCGCTGGGCGATCCTCGGCGTCCTGATGACGAGCCTGCTGGTCGTCGTCCTGGACAACTCGATCCTGAACATCGCCCTCAAGACGATCTCCACCCCCGCCCCCACCGGCCTGGGTGCCACGCAGAGCGAGCTGGAGTGGGCGGTCAACGCCTACACGCTCGTCTTCGCCGGCCTGCTGTTCACCGCGGGCCTGCTGGGTGACCGGCTCGGCCGCAAGAAGGTGCTGATCGGCGGTCTCGCCGTGTTCGGCGCCGGCTCGGCGCTCGCCGCGTTCTCCGGCTCCCCGGCCGAGCTGATCGGCTACCGCGCGGTGATGGGCCTGGGCGCCGCGTTCGTCATGCCGGCCACCCTGGCCGTCCTGATGAACGTCTTCGAACGCGACGAGCAGCCCAAGGCCATCGGCATCTGGACCGGCGGCGTGGGGGTCGCCATCGCCCTCGGCCCGATCACCGGCGGCGCGCTGCTGGAGCACTTCTGGTGGGGCTCGGTCTTCCTCGTCAACGTGCCCGTCGTGCTGCTCGTCGTCGCCCTGCTGCTGTGGCTGGTGCCCGACTCCCGCGACCCGGCCCCCGGCCGGATCGACCCCGCCGGCGTCGTCCTGTCCGTGACCGGACTGGTCCTGCTGGTCTACGGCGTCATCAGGGCCGGCCGGCTCGCCGACTTCACCGACCCCACGGCGCTGGCGGCCATCGGCGCCGGCCTCGTCGTGCTCGCCGTCTTCGTCGTGGTCGAGAAGCGCAGCGACCACCCGTCCGTCGACGTCACGTACTTCGGGAACAGGGTCTTCTCCGCCGCGATCGCCGCGACCGCACTGGTCTTCTTCGCCCTGATGGGCGTGACGTTCTTCTCCGTCTTCTACCTCCAGAGCGTGCGCGGCCACGCGCCGCTGCAGACCGGTCTGCTGCTGCTGCCGATGGCCGCCGCCCAGATGATCTTCGCCCCGCGGACCCGGCTGCTGGTGGACCGCTTCGGCCACCGCGCCACCACCACCGGGGGCCTGGTGCTGCTCGCGGCGACCCTGGCCGCGTTCGCCCTGCTGGACGCGGACACGCCGCTGTGGTTCTTCGCCCTCGTCCTCTTCCTGATGGGCGTCGGCACGACCCACGTCATGACCCCGGTCAACGTCGTCGTCATGCAGACCCTGCCCCGCGAGAAGGCCGGCTCGGCCTCCGCGCTCAGCAACACCTTCCGCCAGGTCGGCGGCGCCCTCGGGGTCGCCGTGCTCGGCTCGGTGCTGTCCGCCGCCTACCGCACCGACGTCGAGGACGAGCTCGCTCCGCTGCCGGCCGGCGCACGCCACGCCGCCGGCGAGTCCATCGAGGCCACCCTGGCCGCGGCGGACCGGCTGGGCGCGCGCGGCGAGGCCCTGGTCACCGCGGCCGACGCCGCGTTCCTGCACGCGATGCACGTCACGGCCCTGTGCGGAGCGGGCATCGCGGTCGTCGGCGCGGTCGTCACCGCCCTGTTCCTGCCGGGCCGCACCCCGGCGGCCGACGGGAAGGAGCGGGACCGGGAACTGGTGCGGGCAGCGGACCGGTGACCCCTCCCCGGTGGGCCGCCCGCACCGCGCACCGGGGAGGAACACCCCGGTCCGCGAAGGGAGGCGGTGACGTGAGCCCGGCCGGCACCGGTCCCCGGCAGGGCGGCCCCGCGCGGGGCCGCCCCCGCAGCGAGGCCGTCGAACGCGCCGTCGTCGAGGGCGTGATGGAGCTCCTGGAGGACGGCGTGCCCCTCGCGGAGCTCTCCATCGAGCGCATCGCCCGCACCGTCGGCGTCGGCAAGGCCACCATCTACCGCCGCTGGAGCGGCAAGGAGGAACTCTTCGTCGACGTGGTGCGCGCCGCCGAGCCCCCGGACCCCGAACTCCCCGGCACCTCCCTGCGCGACGACCTGGTCGTCCTGCTGGAGTCCCTGCGCCGGCGCGGCCTGGCCAACAGGGCGTCGGCGATCCTGCACAACGTGCACGCCCAGATGAAGAGCAGCCCGAGGATCTGGGCCGCCTACCACGACACCGTCGTCCTGCCGCGCCGCAGACTCGGCCTGGAGGTACTGCGCCGGGGCCGGGAGAACGGCGAACTGCGCGCCGACGTCGACATGGAACTGCTCAACGACATCATCGTCGGCCCCCTCCTCGTCCGCACCGTGCTGCGCCCCGACGCCGACCTGCCGGAGGGCCTCGCCGAACAGGTCGTCGACACCCTCCTCCAGGGCCTACGCCCCGTCAGCCGGCACGCGTGAGACCGGGATCGGCGGCCGCCCCGATGTGCGCGTTTCGTCACAGAGGGCGCTTTCCGCACCCCGGCCCGGAACTCCGCGGGCGACCCCGCACGTCCTCGCCCCCGTACGGCCGCCGACGGGCGGCAGGAAAGGGACCGATCATCCCCTAGGGTCGTACGGACACGGGGAGACGGTGTGCACGGCAGGTTGTGAGGCGACGGTATGGCGCAGCAGGCGTACATGACGGAGACGGACACCGGCGGCCCGGGGCCCGAGCGCCGGCCGACCCGGCTTCAGCGCCTGATCGACCGTCTGGCCAGGGGCTGGCGCGGCGACCGCCGCATCTGGCGCCGGGGCCTGGTCCTGGCCGCGTGCGCGGCCCTGCTGTCCCTGGTCATGGTGGCCCACGCCCACATCCCGAACCGGGTGGGCAACCTGGGCAGCCTGGTCGAGACGTTCCTGCCCTGGCTGGGCCTGTTCGTCCCGCTCCTCCTCCTGCTGGCCCTGCTCCGCAGGTCGGCGACGGCACTGATCGCGGTGGTCCTGCCCGCGGTGGTCTGGCTGAACCTCTTCGGCGGACTGCTCACCGACAAGACCGCCGCCGGCGGCGACCTCACGGTGGCCACGCACAACGTCAACGCCCAGAACCCGGACCCGTCCGGCACCGCCCGCGACGTGGCCGCCTCGGGCGCTGACGTCCTGGCCCTGGAGGAGCTGAGGGCCTCGGAGGTCCCCACGTACGAGAAGGCGCTGGCGCCGACGTACAAGTACCACGCGGTGGTCGGCACGGTCGGCCTGTGGAGCAAGTACCCGCTGAGCGACGTGGAGGCGGTCGACATCCGCCTCGGCTGGAAGCGCGCGATGCGCGCCACGGTGACGGCCCCCGCGGGACAGGTCGCGGTCTACGTCGCCCACCTCCCCTCGGTCCGGGTGAAGCTGGAGGCCGGCTTCACGGCCCGCCAGCGCGACAAGAGCGCGAACGCCCTGGGCGAGGCCATCGCCGCGGAACCCCTGGAGAACGTCGTCCTGCTCGGCGACCTGAACGGCACGATGAACGACCGCGCCCTGAACGCCGTCACCTCCCAGATGCGCTCCACGCAGGGCGCCGTGGGCAGCGGGTTCGGCTTCAGCTGGCCGGCCTCGTTCCCGATGGCGCGGATCGACCAGATCATGGTCAAGGGCGCCGAGCCGGAGAGCTCGTGGACCCTCCCGGCGACGGCCAGCGACCACCTCCCCATCGCGGCCCGTGTGAAGGTCACCACACCGGAGGGCTGAAACCCCAGGTCAACGCCTGTCGAACCACTCCCGGCAACCCGCGTGTCACCCAACGGAATACCGAGCCTGAGAGACTTTGTTCCGCCTGTGAACATAACGAGTCTCCCGAAAGGTCCGCTCCTTCATGCCCCTGGCCCTGCTCGCCCTTGCCGTGGGTGCCTTCGGCATCGGTACCACCGAGTTCGTGATGATGGGGCTGCTCCCCGACGTCGCGGACGACCTGGGCGTCTCCGTCCCCAGCGCGGGCCACCTGGTCTCCGCCTACGCCCTGGGCGTGGTCGTCGGCGCCCCCCTGCTCGCCGCGGCCACCGCACGCCTGCCCCGCCGCACGGTGCTGATCGCCCTGATGGCCCTGTTCGTCGTGGGCAACGCCCTCTCGGCCCTCGCACCCGACCACACCTGGCTGCTGGCCGCCCGCTTCCTCAGCGGCCTCCCGCACGGCGCCTTCTTCGGCGTGGGAGCGGTGGTGGCCACGACCATGGCGACCCCGGAGCGCAGGGCCCGCTCGGTCTCCCTGATGTTCCTCGGCCTGACCACGGCGAACGTGGCGGGTGTCCCCGCGGCCACCCTGATGGGCCAGAACTTCGGCTGGCGGGCGACGTTCCTGGCGGTCAGCGCCATCGGCGTGGCGGCGATCGTGTCCCTGGCGCTGCTGATCCCGAGGACCGGCACCGCCGCCCCGCGGTCCGCCCTGCGCGGTGAGCTGGCCGCCCTGCGCTCCCTCCACGTCTGGCTGGCCCTCGGCACGACGGTCGCGGGCTTCGGCGCGCTCTTCGCGGCGTACAGCTACATCACGCCGATGCTGACGGACTCCGCCGGTTACGCCGACGCGAGCGTGACGCTGCTGCTGGCCCTGTTCGGGGTGGGCGCGACGATCGGCAACCTCCTGGGCGGCCGGCTGGCCGACCACTCCCTGCGCGCCACCCTCTTCGGCGGCCTGGTCTCGCTGACGGCGATCCTGGCCCTCTTCCCCGTCCTGATGCGCACGGAGCCCACCGCGGCGCTGGCGGTGATCCTGCTCGGCACGGCGGCCTTCGTCACCGGCTCGCCCCTCCAGCTGATGGTCATGGAGAAGGCCGCGGCGGCCCCCTCCCTGGCCTCCTCGGCCAACCAGGCGGCCTTCAACCTGGCGAACGCCGGCGGCGCGTGGATCGGCGGCCTGGCCCTGTCCGCCGGCTTCGGCACGACGTCCCCCGCCGCCGCGGGGGCGCTGCTCTCGGCGTTCGGCATCGGGGTGGCGTCGGTCGCCTACGCGGTGGACCGCCGGACGGGAGCGGGGAGCGCCCGCGAACGGGTCGTCGCGGGCGGCGTGCCCCGGCAGGCGGAGGCGCTGGACGGGGTGGGCGGCGCCTGACCGGTGCCCCTTCCGAGCTCCTCGAGCCGGGGCCCGGCCCGCGGTGAGCGGCGGCCGCGCGCCGTCAGCACGTGAAGGCGGCCGTGGGCGCGGGCCGGCCGCCCGCGGCGGGAAGGGGACGGGGCGGGGGTGTCCGCCCGCAGCGGCCGGCGCGTCGGCACCGGCACCCCCGCCGAGTCACCGATCCCGCGCCGGACCGGGGACGGACACCCCCGACGCGGCCCCGACCCACGACGCACCACAGGCGCCGCGGGCACCCCCCACCGGGGCCGCGGCTGCGCCGCAGGCCTCGGACGCGCGCCCCCACCGGGACCGCACCCGCTCAGCCCGCCGCGGGCGCACGCAACCGCACCCGCTCAGCCCGCCGCGGGCGCCTGCTCCCGCCACCCGTTGGTGATCGGCAGCCGCCGGTCCTTCCCGAACCCCTTCGGCGAGATCTTCGTCCCCGGCGGATACTGCCGCCGCTTGTACTCCGCCCGGTCCACCATCCGCAGCGTCCTCGTCACGAGCTCCCGGTCGAACCCGGCCGCGACGATCTCGTCCGCCCCCCGGTCCCGGTCCACGTACAGCTCCAGGATCGCGTCCAGCACCGGGTAGTCCGGCAGCGAGTCCGTGTCGACCTGCCCCGGCCGCAGCTCGGCGCTCGGCGGCTTGCTGATCGAGTTCTCCGGGATCGGCGGCGTCTGCCCCCGCTCCACCGCCGCCCGGTTCCGCCACTTCGCGAGCCGGAACACCGACGTCTTGTACACGTCCTTGATGGGCCCGTACGCCCCCACGGAGTCCCCGTACAGCGTCGAGTACCCCACCGCCAGCTCCGACTTGTTCCCCGGCGCCAGCACGATGTGGCCCTCCTGGTTGGAGATCGCCATCAGCAGCGTCCCCCGCAGCCGGGACTGCAGGTTCTCCTCCGCGAGCCCCGTCAGCCCCAGCGCCCCCATGTACGCGTCGAACATCGGCTCGATGGCCACCGTCCGGTAGTTCAGTCCCGTCCGCCGCGCCAGCTCCGCCGCGTCGTCCCTCGAGTGCTCGGAGGAGTACTTCGACGGCATCGACACGCCGTACACGTTCTCCGCCCCCACCGCGTCACACGCGATCGCGGCCACCAGCGCCGAGTCGATGCCCCCGGACAGCCCGATCAGCACGGACCGGAACCCGTTCTTGGTGACGTACGCCCGGAGCCCGACGACCAGCGCGGAGTACACCTCCTCGTCGTCGTCGAGCCGCTCCGCGTACCCGCCGCCCAGCTCCGGCTCGTACGCGGGCAGCGGCGTCTCGGACAGCACGACCCGGTCGATCCGCAACCCGTCGTCGACGACCCCCGTCGGCGCGTCCGCGGCCGCCGCGGGCAGGTCGAGGTCGACCACGACGCACCCCTCGGTGAACTGCGGCGCACGCGTCACGACCTCGCCGTCGCGGTCGACGACGATCGAGTCCCCGTCGAAGACGAGGTCGTCCTGCCCGCCCGTCATCGCGAGGTAGGCGGTCGTGCACCCGGCCTCCTGCGCCCGCTTGCGCACGAGTTCCAGCCGGGTGTCGTCCTTCTCGCGCTCGTACGGCGAGGCGTTGACCGACAGCAGCAGCCCGGCCCCGGCGGACCGGGCCGCGGGCACCCGCCCCCCGTCCTGCCACAGGTCCTCGCAGATGGCGAGGGCGACGTCGACCCCGTGCACCCGCACCACCGGCATGGTGTCGCCCGGCACGAAGTACCGGTACTCGTCGAAGACCCCGTAGTTCGGCAGGTGGTGCTTGGCGAAGCTCAGCGCGACCTCGCCGCCGTACAGCACGGCGGCGGCGTTCTGCGGCGCTCCCGCGGGCTGTCCGTACTTCGGCTGGGCGGTCGCGCTGCGGTCGAGGTAGCCGACGACCACCGGAAGCTCCCCGAAGCCCTCCTCGGCGAGCCGAGAGGCGAGCGAGCGCAGGGTCGCGCGGGAGGCCTCCACGAAGGACGACCTGAGGGCGAGGTCCTCGACGGGGTACCCGGTCAGCACCATCTCCGGGAACGCCACCAGATGGGCTCCCTGCTCGGCGGAGTGCCGGGTCCAGCGGACGATCGTTTCGGCGTTGCCGGCGAGGTCACCGACGCGCGAGTCGATCTGATTCAGGGCGAGGCGAAGTTGAGGCACGGGCCCAGTGTAATCGTCAAAGCGACACGATGTCCTGGAGCCCCGGAGGGACCCCGGGAGGAGCCCCGGACGGGCCTAGGGACGGGGCGCCGCCCCCCGCTCCCTCAGCATCCCCGCCATCAGCTCGATCTCCGACTGCTGCGCCTCCACCATGCCCCGGGCGAGCCGCTTCTCCACCCGGACCTCGCACCTGCTGACACACCCCTGCGCCATGTGGACCCCGCCCTCGTGGTGGTCCGTCATGAGCTGGAGGTAGAAGACCTCCGCCTGCTTCCCGCTCAGGCTCCCCAGCCGCTCCATCTCGGCGTTGGTGGCCATCCCCGGCATCAACGCCCCGTCCCGGTCCTTGCCGGAGGCCGCGTCCCCCATGCCCATCCACGTCATCGGGGGATCGGCGGACACCTTCGGCAGCTCCCACAGGTCGAGCCAGCCCAGCATCATGCCCCGCTGGTTGGCCTGCGTCTGGGCGATGTCGTAGGCGAGCCGCCGGACCTCCTCGTCGTCCGTCCGGTCCCGGACGATGTACGACATCTCGACGGCCTGCTGGTGGTGCACGGCCATGTCCCGGGCGAACCCGGCGTCCGCGGAGTCGGCGGAGGGGGTCCGGTCCGCCGACTCGTCCCCGGCGACCGCGTAGCTGATCGCACCGGCCGCGGCGAGCACCAGCGCCGCGGCCCCCGCGATCAGCCCGGCCTGCCTCACCCGCTCAGCCCGTTGGTGCAGGCGGCGCCCGGTTCGGGCGTCTGCTCGCCCTGGACGAACTTCTCGAGGAACGCGTCGACGGCGGGGTCGTCCGCGCCGGTCACCGTGCGCTGGTGGCCCCAGGCCGTGAGCATGATCGGGTCCTTCTGGCCGTCGACCGGGCTCATCAGGGTGTACGGCGTCTTCTTCACCTTCGCCGCGAGCGCGTCGACCTCCGCCTCGTCGGCCCGGTCGTTGTACGTCACCCACACCGCGCCGTGCTCCAGCGAGTGGACGGCGTTGGTGTGGTCGATCTCGTCGGTGTAGACGTCCCCGTTGCAGTTCATCCAGACCGGGTTGTGGTCACCGCCGACCGGGGGCGCGACCGGGTACTTCACCGACTTGGTGACGTGGTTGCGGCCCAGCTCCCCCTCCCACTTCCGCACGCCGTCCTTGTCCGTGACGAAGCGGCCGGCGGTCTTCGCGTCGCCCGCCGTGCCGCCGCCGTCGTCCGACTGCGACCGGACCAGGACCACACCGCCGCCGACGAGCCCGGCGACGACCACCACGCTGGCGGCGATGACGAGGATCCGGTTGCGGCGCTCGCGAGCCTGCTCTGCGCGCCGCATCTCCTCTATGCGCGCCGTGCGTGCCGCGCTGCTCTTCTTGGCGGAGCCCATGGGGAGTGCCCTTCGGGGATGGTGGGACGAACGGGTGAGCTGATCGTAATGGGGGAGACGGGGCGAGTCGTAGGGGACGACGGGAATGACCGGATGTGGATCCGGCCGGACTCCGTGAAGGTCCGGCCGGATAATTTGAAGCCAGGATGCCGATTACCTACGCTGCCCGGTATGCGGCTGCTGCGCTCCACCGACCTGGCCCTGCGGGTCCTCATGCGCCTCGCCGTGGCCGGTGGCACCAACCCCACGACGCGTGACGTCGCGGCGGCCATGGACGTGCCGTACACCCACGCCGCGAAGGTCGTCGCCGAACTCCAGCACAGGGGGCTGCTCACCGCCCGGCGCGGCCGTGGCGGCGGCCTGGCCCTCACGGAGAAGGGGCGGGGGGCCTCCGTGGGCGGCCTGGTCCGCGCCTTCGAGGGCGAGGACGACGTCGTCGACTGCGAGGGCGGCTCCACCACCGCCCCCTGCCCCCTGCGCTCGGACTGCCGCCTGCGCGGCGCCCTGCGCCGGGCCCAGGAGGCGTTCTTCGCCTCGCTGGACCCGATCACGGTGGCGGACATCGCCGCGGACCCGACGGGCCCGCTCCTGCTCGGCATCCCGCGCATCCGCTAGCGCCCGGCCCTGCCCGGATGCGGCCCGGTCCTGCCCGGCCCGGCGGACGCCCCCCGTCCGCCCGGCCCGGCCCGGCCCCGCGCCGCCCGTCGGCGGCCGCCCGCGGCTCCCGGCGCCGCCCTTCCGCTCACTTGGCCAGCCACAGGTCGGGACCGAACACCTCGTAGTGGATGTCGGCCGGCGCCACGCCCTTGCCGATCAGCTGCTCGCGCACCGTCCGCATGAACGGCAGCGGGCCGCACAGGTACGCGTGCGTGCCCGGTGCGACCGGCACGTCCGTGAGGTCGACGTAGCCGGTGCCGGCGCCCTCGGGGGCGTCCTGCTCGTACCAGAAGCGCACGGTCGGGTCCGGCAGCTTGGCCGCGTACGCCTCGTGGTCCGCGCGCAGGGCGTGGTCGGCGGGGGAGCGGTCGCCGTGCACGACGGTGACCGGGGCGCGGTGCCCGGCGTCGGCGAGGTCCGCCAGCATCGCGATGATCGGGGTCACGCCGATCCCGGCGGAGGCCAGCAGCAGGGGGGTGTCCGCGTCGGCGTCGACGACCAGGTCGCCGTAGGCCTCGGACAGTTCCAGGACGTCACCGACCCGCACGCGCGCGTGCAGGTGGCCGGACACCTCGCCCTCGGGCGCCGAGTCGTCCCGCACCCGCTTGACGCTGAACTGCCGCACGTCCGGGCCGGGCGCCCCGGAGAGGCTGTACTGCCGTATCTGCCGGGCGCCGTCCTCGAGGGCGACGCGGACGGAGACGTACTGCCCCGCGCGGAAGCCGCGCACCGGGCCGCCGTCGACCGGGCGCAGCCGGAAGGTCACCACGTCGGCGGTCTCGGTGATCCGCTCGACGACCTCCCAGGACCGCCACTCGCGCCCGCCGCGCTCCTCGTACAGCCGCTTCTCGACGGCGATCAGGGCGTTCGCCATCAGCCAGTAGACCTCGTCCCAGGCGGCGGCGACCTCGGGGGTGACGGCCTCGCCCAGGACGCCGGCGACGGCGGCGAACAGGTGCTCGTGGACGATCGCGTACTGGTCCGGGGCGATGCCGAGGGAGGCGTGCTTGTGGGCGATGCGCTCCAGCATCGCGTCGGGCCGCTGGTCCGGGTGGTCCAGCAGGTGCGTGGCGAAGGCGGCGATGGATCCCGCGAGGGCCCGGCGCTGGGTGCCGGCGGCCTGGTTGCCGCGGTTGAACAGGTCGCGCAGCAGTTCGGGGCGGGCGGCGAACATCCCGGCGTAGAAGCGCTCGGTGATCTCGTCGAGGGACGCGCCGACGGCGGGAAGGGTGGCGCGGACGGTGGCGGCGGACTGCTCGGACAGCATCGGGTCTCCTCGTCGCTCGGATGCCTGCGCCCTCATTAAAACTTGCATCTGATACTCCAATTAAGGCGGGGGCGGGTGACGAAGCGCACAGGACCGGCCGCTGTCACCGATGCCGGTCCGAGCGGGCAAGATGGGCGGCAGAGCGGTACACCTGTCGTGCGCGAGGCGTTCAGGCCGCGGCCGGTCGGCCGATCGAGGTCGGCAACGCGTATGAAACGCTGGTGTGGTGGGATGCTCGAGTGCCCGACCGTCTCCCGGGGTCCGGGAGGAGCGGGCGGCCCGACCGGCAAGGATGGGGAAGCGGAAGATGGACAAGCAGCAGGAGTTCGTGCTCCGGACGTTGGAGGAGCGCGACATCCGGTTCGTGCGCCTGTGGTTCACCGACGTGCTGGGCTTCCTGAAGTCCGTGGCCGTCGCCCCGGCCGAGCTGGAGCAGGCGTTCGACGAGGGCATCGGCTTCGACGGCTCCGCCATCGAGGGCTTCGCCCGGGTGTACGAGTCCGACATGATCGCCAAGCCGGACCCGTCGACCTTCCAGATCCTCCCCTGGCGCGCGGAGGCCCCCGGCACGGCCCGCATGTTCTGCGACATCCTCATGCCGGACGGCTCCCCGTCCTTCGCCGACCCGCGCTACGTCCTCAAGCGCGCGCTGGCCCGCACCTCCGACCTGGGCTTCACCTTCTACACCCACCCGGAGATCGAGTTCTTCCTGCTGAAGGACAAGCCCGTCGACGGCACCCGCCCGACCCCCGCGGACAACTCCGGCTACTTCGACCACACGCCGCAGAACGTCGGCATGGACTTCCGCCGCCAGGCGATCACCATGCTGGAGTCGATGGGCATCTCGGTGGAGTTCTCGCACCACGAGGGCGCCCCCGGCCAGCAGGAGATCGACCTCCGCTACGCCGACGCGCTCTCCACGGCCGACAACATCATGACGTTCCGCCTGGTGATGAAGCAGGTGGCGCTGGAGCAGGGCGTGCAGGCGACGTTCATGCCGAAGCCCTTCTCCGAGCACCCCGGCTCCGGCATGCACACCCACCTCTCGCTCTTCGAGGGCGACCGGAACGCCTTCTACGAGTCCGGCGCCGAGTACCAGCTCTCCAAGGTCGGCCGCTCCTTCATCGCGGGCCTGCTGCGGCACGCGGCGGAGATCTCCGCGGTCACCAACCAGTGGGTCAACTCCTACAAGCGCATCTGGGGCGGCACGGAGCGCACGGCCGGCGCGGGCGGCGAGGCCCCCTCCTACATCTGCTGGGGCCACAACAACCGCTCGGCCCTGGTCCGCGTCCCGATGTACAAGCCCGGCAAGACCGGCTCGGCCCGCGTGGAGGTCCGCTCCCTGGACTCCGGCACCAACCCGTACCTGGCCTACGCCGTCCTGCTGGCCGCCGGCCTCAAGGGCATCGAGGAGGGCTACGAACTCCCGCCGGGCGCCGAGGACGACGTCTGGGCCCTCTCGGACGCCGAGCGCCGCGCCCTGGGCATCGAGCCCCTGCCCCAGAACCTGGGCGAGGCCCTGACCCTGATGGAGCGCAGCGACCTGGTCGCCGAGACGCTCGGCGAGCACGTCTTCGACTTCTTCCTGCGCAACAAGAAGTCGGAGTGGGAGGAGTACCGCTCCGAGGTCACGGCCTTCGAGCTGCGGAAGAACCTGCCGGTGCTCTGAGACGACGGCGGGGCCCCGGCCCGCCGAGGCACGGAGGCCGACGGTCACGGACCGTCGGCCTCTTTCCCGTTGTGCGTGGGCGCGCTCCCACGAGTTTCGGAGTGCTGCATTCCGTAACTGTGCGGAACCTTGCCAGTCCCTCGGGTGTCGCTCTACTGTCGCCGAAAGAAAGCGCTTTCCCAACAGATGAGCCGGGTCGTGCGGCCACCCTCCGGCCGTTCTACTGTCATGCCCATGACATGAACAAGGGCGTGCCCGGCGTGCGAAGACGAAAGGCGAGGCGAGGATGAGACGATCAGTCGCACTGCGACTCTCCGCCGCACTGGCCACGGGCGCTCTGGCGACCGTGACCGGCGTGGCGCTGTCGACGCCCGAGGCGTCGGCCGCCGTGAGCGGCGGCGCCACCGGCTACGCGACCCAGAACGGCGGGACCACCGGCGGCGCGGGCGGGCAGACGGTGCGCGCCACCACGGGAACCGCCATCCACCAGGCCCTGTGCAACCGGGCCGGCAGCAGCACCCCGATCACCATCCAGGTCGAGGGGACCATCAACCACGGCAACACCACCAAGGTGTCGGGCGGCAGCTGCAGCACCGCCGCCGACAGGATCGAGCTCAAGCAGATCAGCAACGTCACGATCGTCGGGGTCGGCGGCGGAGCCGTCTTCGACCAGCTGGGCATCCACATCCGGGAGTCCAGCAACATCATCATCCAGAACGTGACCGTCCGGAACGTCAAGAAGTCGGGCTCGCCCACGTCCAACGGCGGCGACGCCATCGGCATGGAGAGCGACGTCCGCAACGTCTGGGTCGACCACGTCACCCTGGAGGCGTCGGGCGGGGAGTCGGAGGGCTTCGACGGCCTCTTCGACATGAAGGACAACACCCAGTACGTGACCCTGTCCTACAGCACCCTGCGCAACTCGGGCCGCGGCGGCCTCATCGGCTCCAGCGAGAGCGACACCTCGAACGGGTACGTGACGTTCCACCACAACCTGTACGAGAACATCGACTCCCGCGCGCCCCTGCTGCGCGGCGGCGTCGCCCACATCTACAACAACCACTACAAGAGCCTCAACGAGTCCGGCATCAACTCCCGCGCCGGCGCCCGGGCCAGGGTGGACAACAACTACTTCGAGGACTCCAAGGACGTCCTCGGCACCTTCTACACCGACGCGGCCGGCTACTGGCAGGTCAACGGCAACATCTTCGACAACGTGACCTGGTCCGGCCGCGGCGAGGACAACAACCCGGCCGGCCCGAACCCGCAGTCCAACACCAGCGTCAGCGTCCCCTACTCCTACAGCCTCGACGCGGCCTCCTGCGTGCCGAGCGTCGTCAGCCAGACGGCGGGCGCGGGCAAGGGCCTGAAGGTGTCGGACGGCAGCTGCACGCCGCAGACCCCGGACCCGACCCCGACCGACCCCACGCCGGACCCGACCGACCCGACCCCGGACCCCACCGACCCGACGCCGCCCACCGGGACCAACCTGAGCCTCGGCGCCGGCGCCGACGGCTCCAGCAAGGCGAGCGGGACCAGCTACGGCAACGTGCGGGACGGGAACATGAGCACCCACTGGTCGCCGGCCGGCTCGACCGGTTCCGTCTCGGTCAAGTGGGGCTCCGCCACCACCGTGTCCAAGGCCGACATCCGTGAGGCGGCGGGTTCCGAGGGCGCCATCCGCTCCTGGCGGCTCGTCAACCACGACACCGGCGCCGTCCTGGCCTCCGGCGGCGGGGCGGGCGCCGTCAGCTTCCCCTCGACCTCGCTCAAGAAGATCACCCTCGAGATCACGAGCTCCAGCGGCACCCCGAAGGTCGCCGAGTTCGAGACCTACGCCGGCTAGCCGGCCCGGGGGCCGCCCTCGCGGCGGCCCCCTCCCTCGTCCGTCAGGGGGCGACCGCCCCGCCCGCACCCGTCACGAAGCGGCTCCACGCGGCCGGCGTGACGGTGAGGAGGGGACCGTCGGGGGCCTTGGAGTCCCGGACGCGGACCGCGCCGGGGGCCAGGGCGACCTCGACGCAGTCGTTGGGGTTGCTGCTGTCGCTGTAGCTGCTCCTGAACCAGATCAGATCGGTGTCGTTCCCGCCTGAGCCCTTGCGGTTCATGTCTCCCCCAGCGCTTGTTCGATGAAGGCCAGTGATTCCCGTGCGGTCAGCGCCTCGGCTCGGATGATGCCATAGCGCAGTTCGAGGATCCGTAGGTGGCGGGGATCGGTGACGGGGCGGCTGCCGAACTCGTCGTCGGCCCGGCCCACCGCTGTGCCGTCCCCGAACTTGAGGACTTGAATCCGCCCTCCCGTACCGGGGTGGTCCCCACGGGCCGTCGGCATCACCTGAATGTCGACTTGCCGCAACTGCGCCAGCTCCAACAGGTGTTCCAGCTGCCTGCGCAGGACCGCGGGGCCCCCGACGGGGCGCTGGAGGGTCACCTCCTCCTGCACGAAGCTCAGTTCCGGAGCGGGCCTGCGCTCGAAGACGGCCCTGCGGGCCATCCGCGCGGCGACCGCCCTCTCCAGCTCGTCCTCCGACAGCGCCGGCCGCCGCGTGCTCAGCAGTGCGTGGGCGTACTCCTCGGTCTGCAGAAGCCCGTGCAGATTGTGACTCCCGTAGGAAAGGATCTCGACCGCCTGGGACTCCAGCTTCGCCAGGTCCCGCACCTTCTTCGGGTACCGGACCTTCGCCACGTCCTCCTTCATCGCGGCGAGCAGTCCGCCCGCCCCCAGCACCTCGTCCGCCCTCTCCAGGTACTCGGGCCGGGGGATCCGCTTGCCGCCCTCGACCTTGTAGACGAGGTCCTCCCCGTATCCCACCGCCGCCGCGAACTCCGCGGCCCGCATCCCCACGGCCTCCCGCCGCAGCTTCAACTGCCGCCCCACCGTGGCGACGACGGCCACCCCCCACTCGTCGTCCGGGTCGACCTCCCACCCCGGTTCGTCCGCCCGCACCCCGTCCCCGAGCCGCACCGCCCCGCCGTCCACCGACATCCGCACCCCTCCGCCGTACGAGCCGTCCCGCGATGCGGCTCACGGTAGGCGGGCCGGTGACGCCGAGTGACGTGAACGGACCTCGCGGCACGCCAACGGGTGACTCGGCCCGGTTGTGCGCACAACTGGAAACTTCCGTTTACATTTTCCAGCGATGACAACTAGAGTTGTCACATGACCTCCTGTGAGATCACCCCGGAAGAGCGGACGGAGCTCCACAAGGCCCTCCACGCCGCCCTCAACCCGCTTGCGTCGGCCCTGCGTTCCCGTGCGTCGGGGCTCCCGGAGGACCGCATGTGGGAGGCGGACCCCGTCGAGGTGGCGCTGTCCGTCCTCGCCGCCTGGAAGGCGGTGGACACCGAGGTCAAACGGCTGACGGCGATCGCGGCGGGAACCGCCGGCTCCTACGGTGCGAGCTACGAGCAGATGGGGGCCGTCTGGGGCATCACCCGGCAGGGCGCCCGCAAGAAGTGGCCCGGTGCCGTCAGCCGCCCGGCGGCCGCCGCGGCGCACCCGGGGGCCGTGCTCGAACTGTGCGGCGGGACGGCCGAACTGGCGCGGGACCCCTCGTCCGGCGGCTGGAGGTGGACGGGGGAGGGGGCCGACGGAACGCGCGGTGCGTCCGACGGCGACACCTCGTACGCGACGAAGGAGGAGGCGGCGGCCCACGCGGGGGCCTTCCTCGGGGAACACGCCGCCGAGCGGTCCTGAGGCACCCGGCCCGGACGGCGCGGCGTGCTGCACGGTGGGCGGGACGGGGCGGGGTACCCGGGGGGCATGTTCTTCTTCTTCAGCAACCGGGTCGGTTGCATCGGCTCGCTGATCATCAGCGCGGTGGCGACCGTCATCCTGCTCCTGATCTTCACCCGCTGACCCCCGGGTCCACGACGGCCGCCCGCCGGGCGGCACGGCAGGGCCCCGTCCCGGGCCGTGCGCGGCCCGGGACGGGGCCCTCCTCGCGGTCCGTACCGCCGACGCCGTCGGCGGCCGGCCTCACGCGGGCCCGAAGCGGTCCCCGGTCTCGTCCTTGAGGTGGCGGCCGGAGTCGCGCGCCTGGTCGGCGACCTGGCCGGCCTGGCCGCGGGCCTCGTCCTGCGTGGTGCGGGCGGCCTGTTGCGCGGTGTCCTTCACCTCCGCGGCCGCGCTCTGCGTGACCTCCTTGGCGCCTTCCTTCAGGTGCTGCGCGGACTCGGCGGCGGCCTGCTTCACCGGCTCCAGCGCCTCGCCGCCGCGCTCCATCAGCTCGGTGGCCTTCTGCTGCTCGGCCCGGGAGGCGGGCAGCAGCGAGGAGGCCAGCAGGCCGACACCGAAGGCGACCAGGCCGGCGGCCAGCGGGTTGCCCTGGGTCTGGCGGCGGGCCATCTCGGGCGTCTGCTGGACGGCCTGCCCCGCCTGACCGGCGACCTCGCGCGCCGACTCGGCGGCCCGTCCGGCGCCCTCCTGCACCGAGCCGGCCGCGGAACCGGCCGCCGACTGCACCGAGCCGGCCGCCGACCGCGCGGTGTCGGCCACCCCGTGCGCGGTGTACGAGGCGGTGCCCATGACGCGGTCACGGACGCCCGAAACGGTGCGGCGCATCCGCGCCTTGCGGCGGCGGGCCATGCGGCGCGGGCTGGTCCGGTCGGCCAGCTGGTCCACGTCCGCGGTCAGCTGGTTCCGGGTGGCCGCTATCTCGGCCCTCATTTGGTCGGGTGACGTGCCCATTCCGCGTCCTCCTTCAAGGTCTCGACGGTTCGCTCGGGCTTCGGGGAGACGGTGCGCATCCGTGCGCGGCCCTTCTGGTACAGCACGGCCGCGGCGACGGCCCACGGCACGGCGACGATCAGGGCGGCCCAGCCCCCGTCCATCACGTTGCCCAGGCCGTACATGGCCGCCAGCGACAGGAACAGCAGCACCATGTAGCCGGCGAAACCGGCGCCGCCGTACATCCCGGCGGCCTTGCCCGCCTTGGTGCCCTCCTCTCTGACCTCGGCCTTGGCCAGCTCGAGCTCCTGGCGGAAGAGGACCTGCAGGTCCGAGGCCACCCTGGACAGCAGCTCGCCCACGGACCTGTCCGGCCCCTGGGGCCGCGGCTCGGCCGCGCGGGCCCGGGACAGGGGTGACAGCGCGGCCATCTCACACCTCCGGGAACGGGCGTCCCGGCGTCCCGGTCGGCGGGGTCGACGGGGTCGGCGGCGCGGTCCCCGGCGGGGGAGCGGTCGGCAGTGCCTGGGAGGCCGGCGCCACCGGCGGCGCCAGCGCGCCCTCACCCGGTGCCGGGGTCACCCGTTCCTGCCCGTGCCCGTCGGTCCGGGAGGCGGTCTGTGCCACCTTCGCCAGGCGGCCGACGGCCAGTCCGGCCAGCAGCGCGCCGCCCAGGAAGGCGCCGGGGCGGCGCCGGGCGAAGCCCTGGAGGTCGGTGACGAGGCCTTCCAGGCCCTGCCGCTCCAGGTAGTCGGCCGCCCGCTGCCCCTTGTCGCCCGCCTGAGCCGCCAGACTGCGGGCGGGCGAGTCCTTCTCGGCGTGGGCGGCCAGGTTGGAAAGGTCGCCCGCCCACTGCCGCAGCGTCTCGGCGGCGCGCCTGGTCTGCCCCTCCGCCTCGTCCATCGCGCGGCTGCGCAGGTCGTCGATGACCGTGCCGGCCTGCTGCCGCGCCTCATCCACCACGGTCCGGGCCTGCTCCGCCGCGGTCCCCGCGACCTGGGTCGCGGCCTGCCTGGCCTGACCGGCCGTCGCGGAGGTCTCTGCCTTGACCTTCTCTCCGGTGCTCCCGGATCCGGTCCGTACGGACTCACTCATCGGCGACTTCTCCTCATCCGGATGTCCTGCGTGCGGCCCGTGTCCCCGGTGACCCGGCGCGTGCCGGAGCAGTGCGCCGGAACACCGCACGGGACCGTCCGTCCCACCCCGAGTGGCCATTTGTCATCGTTTGACACGCTCTGCAGAGGTATGTGTGGCACAAGACCGGCCGACGGGCCCGTGCGCCGGGAGGGGCCCGAAGCGCGCCCGGCGGACGGCGGCCGCTCCTGCCCCCGGATCCCTCCCGGCGGCCCGCGGACCATGACCGGTCACGCCTCAGCCTGCTTCGCCAGCAGGCTGTGCAGGGGTTCCGCGGCCCGGCGCCGGTACTCCTGGACCGCCCAGCCGTTGCCGTCCGGGTCCTTGAAGTACATGAACGTGGCGCCGTCGTCCGGGGCGTACCGGACCGGCTCGGAGACCTCCACGCCGCGCGCGGTCAGCTCCGCGCGGGCCGCCTCGATGTCGGTGACGCAGAGCTGGAGGCCCTGGTAGGAGCCGGGGGCGGGGCGGGGGCCGGCCATGGTGTCCCAGACGGTGTCGCCGAGCGCGATCGAGCAGCCGGAGCCGGGCGGGGTCAGCTGGACGATGCGCATGCCCGGCACGACCTCCTGGTCGATGTCGACGTGGAAGCCGACCCCGTCCCGGTAGAAGTCCCTGGCCCGGTCGATGTCGCTGACGGGGAGCGGGATCACTTCGAGGGTCATGTCCATGAGCGCGTCTCCTTCGGTGGGCGGTGAACGGCGGTGCCGGATCAGCCGCATGGTCCCTCCCCGCGACGGACCCCGCACGCGCGCGGGACCCATCGCGGGCCGTCCCGGGGCCACGGGCCGGCACTCCGGCTAGGCTCATGGCCGTACGACCCTGATCCGAGGCACGAGGGAGGCCGGGGATGACGTCGGCGCCGGGGCGCAGGAGCAGTACCTTCACCCGACTGCTGCGGCACGGCTTCACCGACCCCTCCGCCGCCGAGCGGCTGCTGGACGGCCCCGAGCTGGCGGCCGTGCGCACCGACCCCGTACTGCTGGAGGCCCTCGGCGCCACCGCCGACCCCGACCTCGCGCTGCTCGGGCTCGCGCGGCTGCTGGAGGCGCAGCCGGGGGCCACCGCCCGCCAGGAGCTGCTGGACACGGTCATCGCCGCCAAGCCGCTGCGGGACCGGCTGCTCGGCGTGCTCGGCGCCTCCGCCGCCCTCGCCGAGCACCTCGTCCGGCACCCGAGCGACTGGCAGGCCCTCGTCACCTACGAGCCCCGCGACCTGCACCCGGGCGTCGAGGAGTTCGAACGCGGTCTGGCCGGCGCCGACGACCCGGTCTCGCTCCGCGTCGCCTACCGGCGCTGTCTGCTGTCCATCGCCGCCCGGGACGTGTGCGGCACCACCGAGGTCGCCCAGACCGCCGCCGAGCTCGCCGACCTCGCCACCGCCACCCTGCGCGCCGCCCTCGCCCTCGCCGGGGCCGCCGCGCCCGAGGACGCCGCGCTGTGCCGGCTCGCGGTGATCGCGATGGGCAAGTGCGGGGGACACGAGCTCAACTACGTGTCCGACGTCGACGTCATCTTCGTGGCCGAGGCCGCGAACGGGGCCGACGAGGACAAGGCGCTGCGCGCCGCGACCCGGCTCGCCTCGCACCTGATGCGGATCTGCTCCGAGACCACCGTCGAGGGCTCCATCTGGCCCGTGGACGCCAACCTGCGGCCGGAGGGCCGCAACGGGCCGCTCGTGCGCACCCTCGCCTCCCACCTCGCCTACTACCAGCGCTGGGCCAAGACCTGGGAGTTCCAGGCGCTGCTCAAGGCCCGCCCGGTGGCCGGCGACCTCGCGCTCGGCGAGGAGTACGTCGCCGCGCTGCAGCCGCTGGTGTGGCAGGCCGCCGAGCGGGAGAACTTCGTCGCCGACGTGCAGGAGATGCGCCGCCGGGTCGTGGCGAACATCCCCGTCGCCGAGGTCGACCGCCAGCTCAAGCTCGGCCCCGGCGGCCTGCGGGACGTCGAGTTCGCCGTGCAGCTGCTGCAGCTGGTGCACGGCCGCGCCGACGCCTCCCTGCGCAGCGGCACCACCCTCGACGCGCTGGAGGCCCTCGCCGCCGGCGGCTACGTCGGCCGCGCGGACGCCGCCCAGCTCGACGACGCCTACCGCTTCCTGCGCTCCCTGGAGCACCGCATCCAGCTGTACCGGCTGCGCCGCACCCACCTCGTCCCCGAGGACGAGGCCGACCTGCGCCGCCTGGGCCGCTCCCTGGGACTGCGCACCGAACCGGTCGCCACCCTGACCCGCGAGTGGCGGCGGCACGCCTCCGTCGTACGGCGGCTGCACGAGAAGCTGTTCTACCGGCCGCTGCTCGACGCCGTCGCCGCGCTCGCCCCCGGTGAGGCCCGGCTCAGCGCGGAGGCGGCCCGGGAGCGGCTGGTCGCCCTCGGGTACGCCGACCCGGCCGCCGCCCTGCGCCACCTGGAGGCGCTGGCGTCCGGCGTGAGCCGCAAGGCCGCCATCCAGCGCACCCTGCTGCCCGTGCTGCTCGGCTGGTTCGCGGACTCCGCCGACCCGGACGCCGGTCTGCTCAACTTCCGCAAGGTCTCCGACGCGCTCGGCAAGACCCCCTGGTACCTGCGGCTGCTGCGCGACGAGGGCGCCGCCGCCGAGAACCTGGCCCGCGTGCTGTCCGCCGGGCGGCTCGCCCCGGACCTGCTGATGCGCGCCCCCGAGGCGGTGGCCCTGCTCGGCGACGGGGACGGCGGGGGGCTCACCCCCCGCCCCCGCGCCCACCTGGAGCAGGAGGTCATCGCCGCCGTCCGCCGCGCCGACAACGCGGTGCAGGGTGTCACGGCCGCCCGCGGCGTGCGCCGCCGCGAGCTGTTCCGCACGTCCGCCGCCGACATCGTCGGCTCCTACGGCACCGAGTCCCAGCCCGCCGAGGCCGACCAGGGCGCCCTGGTGGACCTGGTGGGCGGCGCGGTGTCCGACCTGACCGCCGCCACCCTCGCGGGCACGCTCCGCGCGGTCGTCCGGGAGGGCTGGGGGGACACGCTCCCCACCCGGTTCACGGTCATCGGCATGGGCCGTTTCGGCGGGCACGAGCTGGGCTACGGCTCCGACGCGGACGTCCTGTTCGTCCACGAACCGCGCGACGGCGTGGACGAGCGGGAGGCGGCGCAGGCCGCGAACAAGGTCGTCGCCGAGATGCGCCGCCTGCTCCAGGTCCCCAGCGCCGACCCGCCCCTGCTCGTCGACGCCGACCTGCGCCCGGAGGGCAGGTCCGGCCCGCTGGTGCGCACCCTGAAGTCGTACGAGGCGTACTACCGGCGCTGGGCGCTGGTGTGGGAGCGGCACGCGCTGCTGCGCGCCGAGCCCGTCGCCGGGGACGAGGACCTCGGCCGCCGCTTCACCGAGCTGGTCGACCCGCTGCGCTACCCGGCCGACGGGCTCGACGAGGAGGCGGTCCGGGAGATCCGGCGGCTGAAGGCCCGGATGGAGTCCGAGCGGCTGCCGCGCGGCGCCGACCCCAAGCTGCACGCCAAGCTGGGCCCGGGCGGGCTGTCCGACGTGGAGTGGACGGTGCAGCTGCTGCAGCTGCGGCACGGCGCACGGGAGCCGGGGCTGCGCACGACCCGTACCCGCCAGGCCCTGGCCGCCGCCCGCGCGGCCGGGCTGGTCTCGGAGGAGCACGCCGCGATCCTCGACGAGGCGTGGGTGCTGGCCACCCGGGTGCGCAACGCGGTGATGCTGGTGCGCGGGCGGGCCGGGGACACCTTCCCCACCCAGCCCCGCGACCTGGCCGCCGTCGGCCGCTACCTGGGCTACGGCCCCGGCCACGTCGGCGACATGCTCGACGCGTACCGGCGCACGGCGCGCAGGGCGCGGGGCGTGGTGGAGGAGCTGTTCTACGGAGGTGCCTGACCCGCCGGGCCCGCCCGGCGGGACGGGGGTCCGGTCCGCCCGCCCGCCCGCCCGCCCGCCCGGCCGGACGGACCGGGTCAGTCGCGGGCCGGCCGGGGCCGGTGCACCGGTAGCGGGCTCCCGCCGCCGTCCGGCACCAGCCGGGGCAGGGCGTGCGGCGGGCTCCCGTACCAGAGCAGGGCCACCCCGTAGCCGAAGGCGAGGCAGAGCACGCCGCCCACCGCGTCCAGCCAGAAGTGGTTGGCGGTCGCGACGATCACCACGAGCGTGCCCGCCGGGTACACCAGGCCCAGGACGCGCACCCACGGGACGGTGGTCAGCGCGAAGATCGTCAGCCCGCACCACACCGACCAGCCGATGTGCATCGACGGCATCGCGGCGTACTGGTTGGACATGTTCTTCAGGTCCCCGGAGGCCATCGAGCCCCAGGTCTGGTGGACCATGACGGTGTCGACGAAGTCCTGGCCGCTCATCAGCCGCGGCGGGGCGAGCGGATAGAGGTAGTAGCCGACCAGGGCGATGCCCGTGGTCGTGAACAGGACCAGCCGGGTGGCCGCGTAGCGGCCGGGGTGACTGCGGTAGAGCCACACCAGGACACCCAGCGTCACCACGAAGTGCAGGGTGGCGTAGTAGTAGTTCATGCCGACGACGAGCCAGGTCACCGAGTTCACGGCGTGGTTCACGGCCTGCTCGACGGCGATGCCGAACCGCTGCTCCAGCTCCCAGATCCGGTCGGCGTTGCGCAGCGCCTCGGCCTTCTGCTCGGGCACGGCGTTGCGGATGAGCGAGTACGTCCAGTAGCTCACCGCGATCAGCAGGATCTCGAACCACAGCCGGGGCCGGCGGGGGGCACGCAGACGACGCAGGCGGCCCCGCTCCACCCCGTCCGCCGGGTCCGCGACGGGATGCGGAACGGCCTGCTCGCGGCCTTCCAGCGTTGTCACGGTCGTGTCACCCATGGGCACAGAGTCTGCCAGACGGCCCCTCCCGCGCGGATCATCCCCCGGTCGGTTCCGTCCCGCGCGGTCCCGTACGGGCGGAGGTCCGCGAACTCCTCCCGCGGCAGTGCCCGAAAGGTCGTTCTCTCCACCCTAGGGACGATTCCGGTCCCCAGGAGCCGAAGCGGTCGAACCGCGCACCACCAGCTCCGGCATGAACACGAACTCGCTGTGCGGTGCGGGCGTCCCGCCGATCTCCTCCAGCAGCGTGCGCACCGCGGCCTGGCCCATCGCCGGGACCGGCTTGCGCACGGTGGTGAGCGGCGGGTCGGTGAAGGCGATCAGCGGGGAGTCGTCGAAGCCGACCACCGAGATGTCCTTCGGCACGTCCAGACCGCGCTGCCGGGCCGCCCGTATCGCGCCCAGCGCCATCATGTCGCTCGCGCACACCACCGCCGTGCAGTCGCGTTCCATGAGCGCCGTGGCGGCCGCCTGGCCGCCCTCCAGGGTGTAGAGGGAGTGCTGGACCAGCTCGTTCTCCACCGTCTCGGCACTCAGCCCGAGTTGGTCCTGCACGGTGCGCACGAACCCCTCGATCTTGCGCTGCACCGGCACGAACCGCTTCGGCCCGAGCGCCAGGCCGATGCGGGTGTGGCCGAGGGAGACGAGGTGGGTGACCGCGAGCGCCGTCGCCGCCCGGTCGTCGGGGGAGATGAACGGCGCCTGCACCTTCGGCGAGAAGCCGTCCACGAGCACGAACGGCACGCCCTGCGCGCGCAGTCGCTCGTAGCGCTGCATGTCGGCGGTGGTGTCCGCGTGCAGTCCGGAGACGTAGATGATGCCGGCCACCCCGCGGTCCACGAGCATCTCCGTCAGCTCGTCCTCCGTCGATCCGCCGGGGGTCTGGGTGGCGAGCACCGGGGTGTACCCCTGGCGGGTCAGCGCCTGCCCGATGACCTGGGCCAGGGCCGGGAAGATCGGGTTCTCCAGCTCGGGGGTGATCAGGCCCACCAGGCCCTCGCTGCGCTGCCGCAGCCGCACCGGACGCTCGTAGCCCAGCACGTCGAGGGCGGCGAGCACGGACTGGCGGGTGGTGGCGGCGACGCCCGGCTTGCCGTTGAGGACGCGGCTGACGGTCGCCTCGCTCACCCCCGCCTGGGCGGCGATGTCGGCAAGTCGTGTGGTCACAGAACCGGACTGTAGCGGCCGTTTCCGCCCTTGCACACCGAGCGCACGCCTGCCGCGCGCCGTCGGACGGCCCGCTGTGGGCTGCTGGGTCATCGCGGTCCTCACGTCGTGGTCGGCGACCGTTCCGCAACGGATGATTCCCCCGGCGGAAACGGATGGCAAGTGCTTGCAGAGTCTTGCACACCCGTGCGAACCCCCGCCGTACGCCCGGAAACACGTGTCGCGCGGTGGTTGAGGGGAGGTCACGGCGGCATAACTCTCCGACTCGCTTGCAAAATTTTTCAGCAAGGTCTTTCGGATCGATTGCACGGCTGTTACGTTCTCGTCGCCCGGCGGCGGCAACGGCGCGGTCGGCAAGTTCGCAGGACGGCAGACGGGGCCGCACCTGCACACACGGGCTTAACCCTCAAGGAGAACTCATGCGGCGTGGCATAGCGGCCACCGCGCTGGTGGCGTCCCTCGCCCTCGCGGCGACGGCCTGCGGCGGCGACAGCGACAGCGGCGACAAGGCCGGCGGCCCGGTCACCATCACCTGGTGGGACACCTCCAACGCGACCAACGAGGCGCCGACGTACCAGGCCCTGGTCAAGGAGTTCGAGGCCGCCAACAAGGACATCAAGGTCGAGTACGTCAACGTCCCCTTCGACCAGGCGCAGAACAAGTTCGACACCGCCGCCGGTTCCAAGGGCGCCCCCGACGTGCTGCGCTCCGAGGTCGGCTGGACCCCCGCCTTCGCCAAGAAGGGCTTCTTCCTGCCGCTGGACGGCACCGAGGCCCTCGCCGAGCAGGACAAGTTCAAGTCCAACCTGATCGAGCAGGCCAAGTACGAGGGCAAGACCTACGGCGTGCCGTTCACCACGGACACCCTGGCCTTCGTCTACAACAAGGAACTCTTCGAGAAGGCCGGCGTCGAGGTCCCCAAGACCTGGGACGACCTGAAGAAGGCCGCCGCCACCGTCAAGGAGAAGACCGGCGTCGACGGCTACTGGGGCTCCACCGCGGGCTACTACGCCCAGCCGTTCCTGTACGGCGAGGGCACCGACATGGTCGACGCCGACGCCGAGAAGGTCACCGTGAAGTCGGCCGAGGCCAAGAAGGCCTACGGCACCTGGCTGGACCTCTTCGACGGCAAGGGCCTGCACAAGGCCGACGTCACCGCCGACGCCTACGCCCACATCCAGGACGCGTTCGTCAACGGCAAGGTCGCCTCGATCATCCAGGGCCCGTGGGAGATCACCAACTTCTACAAGGGCTCCGCCTTCAAGGACAAGAACAACCTCGGCATCGCCACCGTCCCGGCCGGCTCCACCGGCAAGGCGGGCGCCCCGACCGGCGGCCACAACCTCTCGGTCTACGCCGGCTCCACCAAGGAGAAGCAGGAGGCCGCGCTGAAGTTCGTGAACTTCATGACCTCGGCCAAGGCGCAGGAGACCATCGCGCTGGAGAACTCCACGCTGCCCACGCGTGACGACGCCTACACCGACAAGGTCAAGGCCGACCCGGGCATCGCCGGCTACCAGACGGTCCTCTCCGCCGCCCAGCCGCGCCCGGCCCTGCCCGAGTACAGCTCGCTGTGGGGTCCGCTGGACGACGAGCTCCCGCAGATCGCGAGCGGCAAGGAGTCCCTGGACAAGGGGCTGGGCGACGCGGAGACCGCGATCGCCAAGCTGGTGCCGGACTTCAGCAAGTAATGCCCGCGTGGCCGCCGGACCCGCTTCCAGGAGGGGAGGGTCCGGCGGTCGCAGGCCTGTGTGCCGTACTCCTTGATCATCCAGAAGGTGCCGAACCATGACAGTCGCCATCGACCGCGCGACCGGCAAGCGACGCGGTGACCGCGCGCCCCGCCCCGGGCTGGGCCAGCGCCTGAAGCACGGGTACCAGAAGCACTGGTACGCCTACGCCATGATCGCGCCGGTGGCCCTCGTGCTCGGCGTCATCGTGCTGTACCCCCTGGCCTACGGCTTCTACCTCACGCTCACCGACGCGGACAGCCTCAACTCGGCGCGCACCATCGGCGTCAACGAGATCGAGGCCACCTACAAGTTCATCGGCATCGACAACTACGCCGACATCCTGTGGGGCGAGACGGCCTACGACCGCTTCTGGTCCAAGTTCCTCTGGACGATCGTGTGGACGGCCGCCTGCGTCGCCCTGCACTACGGCATCGGCCTGGGCCTCGCCCTGCTGCTCAACCAGAAGCTGCGCGGCCGCACCCTCTACCGGCTGGTCCTCATCCTCCCGTGGGCCGTGCCCACCTTCGTCACCGTCTTCGGCTGGCGCTTCATGCTCGCCGACGCCGGCATCATCAACTCGGGCCTCGACTTCCTCGGCCTGCCGACCCCGGCGTGGCTGGAGGACACCTTCTGGCAGCGGGTCGCCGCGATCATGGTGAACACCTGGTGCGGTGTGCCGTTCATGATGGTCTCCCTGCTCGGCGGACTGCAGTCCATCGACGCCAGCCTGTACGAGGCGGCCGAGATGGACGGCGCGAACGCCTGGCAGCGGTTCCGCCACGTCACCCTGCCCGGCCTGCGCTCGGTCAGCTCCACCGTGGTGCTGCTCGGCGTCATCTGGACCTTCAACCAGTTCGCCATCATCTTCCTGCTGTTCGGCAACACCGCCCCGGAGGCCCAGATCCTCGTCACCTGGGCCTACCAGCTGGGCTTCGGACAGCAGCCGCGCGAGTTCGCCGAGTCCGCGGCCTACGGCATGCTGCTGCTGGCCGTCCTGATCGTCTTCACCTCCTTCTACCGCCGCTGGCTGAACCGCAACGAGCAGCAGCTCGCGATCTGAGGCAGGAGTCCCCATGAGCACCTCGACCGTCACCACCACTGCTCCGGCGGACCGGCCTGCCGACGACCCGCCCCCGCCCCGCAAGGTGCGCCGGCGCGGCGAGGGCAGCCCCCTGGCGCGCCTCACCTCCCACGGCGTCCTGGTCGTCGCCAGCCTGATCGCGCTGTTCCCGGTCGCCTGGCTGGTCTTCCTGTCCCTCGGCCCGGACAAGGACGACTACCTGCGCCCCGGCGGCATCTGGGGCAAGATGACGCTGGACAACTACACGTTCGTCCTGCAGAACACGAACTTCTTCGACTGGCTGAAGAGCTCGCTGATCGTCTCGCTCGGCACCACGGTCATCGGCGTCCTGGTCGCCGCCACCACCGGCTACGCCGTGTCCCGCATGCGGTTCCCGGGGTACAAGAAGTTCATGTGGGTGCTCCTGGTCACCCAGATGTTCCCGGTGGCCGTCCTGATGGTCCCGATGTACCAGATCCTCTCGGACCTGCAGCTCGTCGACAGCTACCTTGGACTCATCCTCGTCTACTGCACGACGGCGGTGCCGTACTGCGCCTGGCTGATGAAGGGCTACTTCGACACCATCCCGTTCGAGATCGACGAGGCGGGACGGGTCGACGGGCTGAACCCCATCGGCACGTTCCTGCGGCTGATCCTGCCGCTCGCCAAGCCGGGGCTGGCGGTCGCCGCGTTCTACAGCTTCATCACCGCGTTCGGCGAGGTCGCCTTCGCCACGACGTTCATGCTCGACGACGAGAAGTACACGCTCGCCGTCGGTCTGCAGAGCTTCGTCAGCGAGCACGACGCGCAGCGCAACCTCATGGCCGCCACCGCGGTCCTGATCGCGATACCCGTCTCCGCGTTCTTCTACCTGGTGCAGAAGAACCTGGTGGCCGGCCTCACCGCAGGCGGCACGAAGGGCTGACCCCCTTCGGGCAACGACTCCCGCGCGCCTGACCGCGCGGGTAGGCGGCCGCGGTGTCCATCCGACCCCGCTGTCACCGCGGCCGCCTCGTCTCCCGCCGCCACCCCCACTCGCCTCCCTGACCGCACTCGTATCAAGGACGACATGAGCCAGCAGCACTCCGCCGCCCCGGCCCCGACCCCCACGACCGACGCGGCCGTCGCCACCGTCGCCCGGCGCCGCGACTGGTGGCGGGACGCGGTGATCTACCAGGTGTACCCGCGCAGCTTCGCCGACAGCAACGGCGACGGCATGGGCGACCTGGAGGGCATCCGCTCCCGCCTGCCGTACCTGCGCGACCTCGGCGTGGACGCCGTGTGGCTCAGCCCCTTCTACGCCTCGCCGCAGGCCGACGCCGGCTACGACGTCGCCGACTACCGCGCCGTCGATCCCATGTTCGGCACCCTGCTCGACGCGGACGCGCTGATCCGGGACGCCCACGCACTGGGCCTCAGGATCATCGTCGACCTCGTGCCCAACCACTCCTCCGACCAGCACGAGTGGTTCAAGCGGGCCCTCGCCGAGGGCCCCGGCTCGCCGCTGCGGGACCGCTACCACTTCCGGCCCGGCAAGGGCGAGAACGGCGAGCTGCCGCCCAACGACTGGGAGTCGATCTTCGGCGGCCCGGCCTGGACCCGGGTGACCGAGCCCGACGGCACGCCCGGCGAGTGGTACCTGCACCTCTTCGCGCCCGAGCAGCCCGACTTCAACTGGGAGCACCCGGCGGTCGGCGACGAGTTCCGCTCCATCCTGCGCTTCTGGCTGGACATGGGCGTGGACGGCTTCCGCATCGACGTCGCCCACGGCATGGTGAAGGCCGAGGGCCTGCCCGACCTCGGATCCCACGAACAGCTGAAGCTGCTGGGCAACGATGTCATGCCGTTCTTCGACCAGGACGGCGTGCACGACATCTACCGCCAGTGGCGGCTGATCCTCGACGAGTACTCGGGCGAGCGCATCTTCGTCGCGGAGGCCTGGACCCCGACCGTCGAGCGCACCGCCAACTACGTCCGCCCCGACGAGTTGCACCAGGCGTTCAACTTCCAGTACCTGGGCACCCACTGGGACGCCGAGGAGCTGCGCGAGGTGATCGACCGCACCCTGGAGGCGATGCGCCCGGTCGGCGCCCCCGCCACCTGGGTGCTGTCCAACCACGACGTCACCCGGCACGCCACCCGGTTCGCCAACCCGCCCGGCCTCGGCACCCAGATCCGGCTGGCCGGCGACCGCGAGCTGGGCCTGCGCCGGGCCCGCGCGGCGACGCTGCTGATGCTGGCGCTGCCCGGTTCGGCGTACGTCTACCAGGGCGAGGAACTCGGCCTGCCGGACGTCGTGGACCTGCCGGACGAGGTCCGCCAGGACCCGGCCTACTTCCGGGGCGCGGGCCAGGACGGCTACCGCGACGGCTGCCGCGTCCCGATCCCGTGGACGCGCGAGGGCTCGTCGTACGGCTTCGGCGACGGCGGCAGCTGGCTGCCGCAGCCGGCGGGCTGGGGCGAGCTGAGCGTGGAGGCGCAGACCGGCGTGCCCGGTTCGACGCTGGAGCTGTACCGGGCCGCGCTCGCCGTGCGCCGGGACCAGCCCGACCTGGGCGCGGGCGACGCGGTGGAGTGGCTGCGGGCGCCCGAGGGCGTGCTCGCCTTCCGGCGCGGGGAGTTCGTCTGCGTCGCGAACACCACGGGGGAGTCGGTGACCGCCCCGGCGTACGGGCGGGTGCTGCTCGCCAGCGGTGAGGTGGTCGAGGCGGACGGCGAGGTGAAGGTCCCGGCCGACACCACCGTGTGGTGGACCACGGGCTGACGTCCGTCCCGCAACTTTTTTCGTTCAAGTCGGTACGGCCCGCTGCCCTTTCGGGTGGCGGGCCTCTAACATCTGCGTTGCCGCAATGTTGCTGAAGATTTCTGCAAGGAACTTCAACCAACTCCGGCGGCATCCCCACACCCTTCGATGAAGAAGGAACCCCACATGGCACGCAGAACCCTCTCCGCGGCCGTCGCCCTCGCGGCCGCCTCGGTTGTCATGGCCCCGACCGGCGCGGAGGCCTCCCCGCCCGGCACCAGGGACGTGACCGCCGTCCTGTTCGAGTGGAACTTCGCCTCCGTCGCCCGCGAGTGCACCGACACCCTCGGCCCCGCAGGATACGGGTACGTCCAGGTCTCCCCGCCCGCCGAGCACATACAGGGCCCGCAGTGGTGGACGTCGTACCAGCCCGTCAGCTACAGGATCGCCGGCCGGCTCGGTGACCGGACCGCGTTCAAGAACATGGTCGACACGTGTCACGCGGCCGGCGTGAAGGTCGTCGCCGACACGGTCATCAACCACATGTCCGCCGGCAGCGGCACCGGCACCGGCGGCTCGTCGTACACGAAGTACAACTACCCCGGCCTGTACTCCGCGCCCGACTTCGACAACTGCACCTCGCAGATCACCGACTACGGCAACCGCGGGAACGTCCAGAACTGCGAACTGGTCGGCCTCGCCGACCTCGACACCGGCGAGGACTACGTCCGCGGAGCCATCGCCCGGTACATGAACGACCTGCTCTCCCTCGGTGTGGACGGCTTCCGCATCGACGCGGCCAAGCACATGCCGGCCGCCGACCTGGCCGACATCAAGTCCCGCCTGAACAACCCCTCCGTGTACTGGAAGCAGGAGGTCATCTTCGGCGCCGGCGAGGCCGTCCGGCCCACCGAGTACACCGGGAACGGCGACGTCCAGGAGTTCCGCTACGCCTACGACCTCAAGCGGGTCTTCCACAACGAGAACCTCGCCTACCTGAAGAACTACGGCGAGGGCTGGGGCTACATGAACAGCTCCGTCTCCGGCGTCTTCGTCGACAACCACGACACCGAGCGCAACGGCTCCACGCTGTCCTACAAGGACAACGCCACCTACACGCTGGCCAACGTCTTCATGCTGGCCTGGCCCTACGGCGCCCCGGACATCAATTCCGGCTACGAGTTCACCGACCACGACGCGGGCCCGCCGAACGGCGGCCGGGTCGACGCCTGCTGGCAGAGCGGCTGGAAGTGCCAGCACGCCTGGCCGGAGATCAAGTCCATGGTCGGCTTCCGCAACGCGACCCGGGGCCAGGCGGTCACCAACTGGTGGGACAACGGCGGCGACGCGATCGCCTTCGGCCGGGGCGGCAAGGGCTTCGTGGCCATCAACCACGAATCCGGCCCGCTGACCCGCACCTACCAGACCTCCCTGCCGGCGGGCACGTACTGCAACGTCCAGAACAACACGCCGGTGACGGTGGACGGTTCGGGCCGGCTGACCGCCACACTGGGCGGCAACACGGCCCTCGCGGTGTACGCGGGCAAGTCGAGCTGCTGAACGGGCGCGGGCCGCGCCGCCGTTCACGGGGGCGGCGGCGCGGCCCGCGGCACGGGTGTAAGTCCTTACCGTTACTTTCACAACCCTTGCTGTAAAGCTTTCAACGGCGATAGCGTCACGCCCGGAGCCCGGTGACGTGGCCGGAACAAGCCGTCGCCGTGGTGTGGGGTCGGACCCAATGAGCCGTAAGCGCAAGGAGTTCACGCCTTGATACCCAGATGGCCCGCGCCCCCGGGGCGCCGCACCGCGCGGGGCGGACGCGTCGCCGCGGTCACCGTGGCCGCGCTCGCCGCCACCCTCGTACAACCGCTCGCCGCCGGGGCCGCCACCGCGCCCGCGCCGCCCTCGGACGCGAAGCTGGCGAAGGCGCCCGCGCGGCACGATCTCACGCGCGAGCAGTTCTACTTCGTCCTGCCGGACCGCTTCGCCAACGGCGACGCGAAGAACGACCGCGGCGGACTGACCGGGTCCCGGCTCACCCACGGCTACGACCCCACCGACAAGGGCTTCTACCAGGGCGGCGACCTCAAGGGCCTCACCGAGAAGCTCGACTACATCAAGGGGCTCGGCACCACCGCCATCTGGATGGCCCCGATCTTCAAGAACCAGCCCGTGCAGGGCACCGGCAAGGACGCCTCCGCCGGCTACCACGGGTACTGGATCACCGACTTCACCCAGGTCGACCCGCACTTCGGCACCAACGAGGACCTCGAGACCCTCATCGACAAGGCCCACGCCAAGGGCATGAAGGTCTTCTTCGACGTCATCACCAACCACACCGCCGACGTCGTCGACTACGAGGAGAAGTCCTACGGCTACCTCTCCAAGGGCGCCTTCCCGTACCTGACGAAGGACGGCGAGCCCTTCGACGACGCCGACTACGCCGACGGCGAGCGGAGGTTCCCGCGCACCGACGCCGGTTCCTTCCCGCGCACGCCCGTCGTCCCGGCGGCCAGGAAGAACCTCAAGGTCCCGTCCTGGCTCAACGACCCGACGATGTACCACAACCGCGGCGACTCCACCTGGGCCGGCGAGTCCACCACCTACGGCGACTTCTCCGGCCTGGACGACCTGTGGACCGAGCGTCCCGAGGTCGTCGAGGGCATGGAGAAGATCTACCAGCGCTGGGTGAGGGACTTCGACATCGACGGCTTCCGGATCGACACCGTGAAGCACGTCAACATGGAGTTCTGGACCCAGTGGGCCACCGCCCTGGACGCCTACGCGGCCAAGAAGGGCCGGGACGACTTCTTCATGTTCGGCGAGGTGTACTCCGCCGACACCGACGTCACGTCCCCGTACGTCACCGAGGGCCGCCTGGACTCCACGCTCGACTTCCCCTTCCAGGACGCGGCCCGCGCGTACGCCTCCCAGGGCGGCAGCGCCGAGAAGCTCGCGTCGGTCTTCGGCGACGACTACAAGTACACGTCCGGCAGGGCCAACGCCTACGAGCAGGTCACCTTCCTCGGCAACCACGACATGGGCCGCATCGGCACGTTCCTCAAGCAGGACGACCCGAAGGCGTCCGACGCGGAGCTGCTGAAGAAGGCCGTGCTCGCCAACGAGCTGATGTTCCTCAGCCGCGGCAACCCGGTCGTCTACTACGGCGACGAGCAGGGCTTCACCGGCGCCGGCGGCGACAAGGACGCCCGCCAGACCCTCTTCGCCTCGCGGACCGCCGACTACCTCGACGACGACCTGATCGGCACCGACCGCACCCACGCCGAGGACACCTACGACACGCGGTCGCCGCTCTACCGGCAGATCAGCGCGCTCGCCAAGCTCCGCAAGGCCCACCCGGCGCTCGCCGACGGCGTCCAGCAGGAGCGCTACGCCGCCGACGGCCCCGGCGTCTACGCCTTCTCCCGCACCGGCACCGGCAAGGACACCACCGAGTACGTCGTCGCCTTCAACAACGCCGACGAGGCGAAGGAGGCCACCTTCGCCACCGGCTCCGCCCGCATGGCCTTCCGCGGCATCCACGGCACCGACGCCACGGTCACCAGCGACGCCGACAAGGAGATCACCGTCACCGTCCCGGCCGGCTCGGCGATCGTCCTGAAGGCGGCCGGCCCGCTCGCCGGGCCCGCCACGAAGCCCACGGTCACCCTCGAGGCCCCCGAGGCCGGAGCCACCGGCACCGTCGAGCTCACCGCCGACGTCGACGGAGGACAGCTGAACCGGGTCGTCTTCGCCGCCCAGACCGGCAACGGGAAGTGGCAGACGCTCGGCTCCGCCGACCACGCCCCGTACAAGGTCACCCACACCATCGGCGAGGACGTGCCCGCCGGCACCGCCCTGCGCTACAAGGCCGTGGTGATCGACTCGGCCGGTCGCACGGACAGCGCCGTGGCCGCCTCCACCACCGGCACCCCGCCGGCCGAGGAACCGCCCACCGCCTCCTCCCGCGACTACGCGGTCGTCCACTACAAGCGCGCGGACGGGAACTACGACGACTGGGGCCTGTACGCCTGGGGCGACCTCGCCGACGGCGAGGCCACCGAGTGGCCGAACAGCCACCCCTTCACCGGCCGTGACGCCTACGGCGCCTTCGCCTACGTCAAGCTCAGGCCCGGCGCCTCCAACGTCGGCTTCCTGGTGATCGACGAGGACGGCGACAAGGACGTCTCCGCCGACCGCACCATCGACGTCACCGAGACCGGCGAGATCTGGATCGAGCAGGGCAAGGAGGCCGTCACCACCGAGCGGCCCGACTACCCCGCGCAGGACAGGACCAAGGCCGTGCTCCACTACAAGCGCACGGACGGGAACTACGACGGCTGGGGCCTGCACGTGTGGTCCGGCGCCGCGCACCCCACCGACTGGGCGAACCCCCTAGAGCCGGTGAAGACTGACTCCTATGGAGCGGTCTTCGAGGTTCCCCTCGCCGAGGGTGCCACCGGCCTCAGCTACATCATCCACAAGGGCGACGAGAAGGACCTGCCCACCGACCAGGCCCTCGACCTCACGACCCACGGGCACGAGGTCTGGCTGTTGAACGGGCAGGAGAAGTACCTGCTGCCGCAGCCCGCGGGGTCGTCGGCCGCGCTCGACCCGGCCACCTCCAAGGCGATCTGGATCGACCGGGACACCGTGGTCTGGAACGGCTCCGACGGCGCCGCCTCCACCCAGCTGCTCGCCTCCCGCACCGGCTCGATCAAGGTGCAGGACGGCACGCTGACGGGTGCCGACGCGCGCTGGCTGCGCCTGACCAGGACCAGCCTCACCGACGCCCAGAAGGCGAGGTTCCCGCACCTGGAGGACGTCGCCGCCTGGTCCGTCGACCCCCGTGACCGGGACGGCGTGCGCGCGGCCCTGCGCGGCCAGGTCGTCGCCTCCCAGCGCGCCGCGAACGGCGCCGTGCTCGCGGCGACCGGCGTGCAGATCGCCGGCGTCCTGGACGACCTGTACGCCGACCGTGCCACGAAGGCGGACCTCGGCCCGGTGTTCCGCCACGGCCGCCCCACCCTGTCCGTGTGGGCGCCGACCGCGCAGGACGTCTCCCTGGAGATCGGCGACCGCACGGTCCGCATGCGCCGCGACGACGACACCGGCGTCTGGTCCGTCACCGGCCCGCGCTCCTGGAAGGGCGAGGAGTACCGGTACAAGGTCAAGGTGTGGGCGCCCAGCACCCAGGAGATCACCACCAACACGGTCACCGATCCCTACTCGGTCGCCCTGACCACCGACTCCGAGCGCAGCCTCGTCGTCGACCTGGCCGACCGGTCCCTGAAGCCGCGCGGCTGGTCGACGTACGACAAGCCGAAGGCCGTGCCGCTGAAGGACGCCCAGATCCAGGAGCTGCACATCCGCGACTTCTCCGTCGAGGACCGCACGGCGGAGGACCGGGGCACCTACCTCGCCTTCACCGACGAGGACAGCGACGGCAGCAAGCACCTGCGGGAGCTGGCGAAGGCCGGCACCTCGTACGTGCACCTGCTGCCCGCCTTCGACATCGCCACCATCCCCGAGGAGAAGTCCGAGCAGGCGACCGTCGGCTGCGACCTCGCCTCCTACCCGGCCGACTCCGACAAGCAGCAGGAGTGCGTCGGGAGGACCGCCGCGAAGGACGCCTACAACTGGGGCTACGACCCGTACCACTACACGGTCCCCGAGGGCTCCTACGCCACCGACCCGGACGGCACCGCCCGCACGGTCGAGTTCCGCGAGATGGTCAAGGCGCTCAACGAGGACGGCCTGCGGGTCGTGATGGACGTCGTCTACAACCACACCGCCGCGAGCGGCCAGGCCGAGACGTCCGTCCTGGACCGGATCGTGCCCGGCTACTACCAGCGGCTGCTGGCCGACGGCTCGGTCGCCGACAGCACCTGCTGCGCCAACACGGCCCCCGAGAACGCCATGATGGGCAAGCTCGTCGTCGACTCGGTCGTCACCTGGGCCAAGGAGTACAAGGTCGACGGCTTCCGCTTCGACCTCATGGGCCACCACCCCAAGGCGAACATGCTCGCCGTCCGCGAGGCCCTCGACGCGCTCACCCCCGAGAAGGACGGCGTCGATGGCAAGAAGATCATCCTGTACGGCGAGGGCTGGAACTTCGGCGAGATCGCCGACGACGCCCGCTTCGAGCAGGCCACGCAGGAGAACATGGCCGGCACCGGCATCGCCACCTTCTCCGACCGGGCCCGTGACGCCGTGCGCGGCGGCGGTCCCTTCGACGAGGACCCCGGCGTGCAGGGCTTCGCCTCCGGCCTCTACACCGCCCCCAACTCCTCGAAGAGCAACGGCACCGAGGCCGAGCAGAGGGCCCGCCTGCTGCACTACCAGGACCTGATCAAGGTGGGCCTGAGCGGCAACCTCGCCGACTACGCCTTCACCGACACCAGCGGCAAGGAGGTCAAGGGCTCCCAGGTCGACTACAACGGCTCGCCCGCCGGCTACGCGGACGCCCCCGGCGACGCCCTCGCCTACGCCGACGCGCACGACAACGAGACGCTGTTCGACGCGCTCGCCTTCAAGCTGCCGAAGGACACCCCGGCCGCGGACCGGGCGCGCATGCAGGTCCTCGCCATGGCGACGGCCACCCTCTCGCAGGGCCCGGCCCTCTCCCAGGCGGGCACCGACCTGCTGCGCTCCAAGTCCCTGGACCGCAACTCCTACGACAGCGGCGACTGGTTCAACGCCATCCACTGGAACTGCGCCGACGGCAACGGCTTCGGCCGCGGACTCCCGCCGGCCGCCGACAACAAGGACAAGTGGCCGTACGCAGGGCCGCTGCTCGGCGCGGTGAAGGTCGGCTGCCCGCAGATCCAGGGCGCCTCGGCGGCGTACCGGGACCTGCTGAGGATCCGGACGACGGAGAAGGTCTTCTCCCTCGACACGGCCGAGCAGGTGCAGTCCCGGCTGTCCTTCCCGCTGTCCGGGAAGGACGAGACGCCCGGCGTGATCACCATGAAGCTGGGTGACCTGGTCGTGGTCTTCAACGCCACGCCCGAGCAGCAGGAACAGCGCGTCGCCGCGCTCGCCGGGACGGGCCACCGCCTGCACCCGGTGCAGGCGGCGGGCGGGGACGCGGTCGTGAAGACCTCGTCCTACGACGAGGGGACGGGCACCTTCACCGTCCCGGCGCGCACGGTCGCCGTGTTCACCACGGCCGGCTGACCCGGCAAGGAGCTGCGGCTAGTGTGAGCCCTCCTGACCAGGAACAGGAGGGCTCATGCCGCAGATCACCGTCGACTACTCCGAGCGACTGGCGGACGGCTTCGACCGGCCCGCCTTCGCGCGGGACCTGCACACCGCCGTGGTGGACATCGCGGCCGCCAAGCCGCCGGCGTGCAAGACGCGGTTCCGGCGCACCGAGGACGTCGTGGTCGGCCCCGACACCGACGGGCACGCCCTCGTCCACGTCCACATCGCCCTGCTGGCCGGACGCACGGACGAGACCAAGGCCCGGCTCACCGAGGCCGTGCTGGAGCTGCTGCGGCAGTACGTGAAGCCGGCCGAGGGGCTGGTGCTGCACGCCTCCGCCGAGGTGCGCGACCTCGACCCGTCGTACCGGAAGTTCGAGGAGTAGCGGCGGCCGGGGCCCCTCGTTCGGATCGGGCCGGATCAGGGAGCGGTGCCAGGGCCCGCGAGCCCGGCGTGATCCGAACGAGGGGCCCTAGGAAGCCAGTGCGATCAGCCGGGCGGCGAGGTCGGTGAACGGCCCGTCGCCCGGCTCCTTCTCGAGCAGCCCGCGCAGCAGCGCGGCCAGTTCCCCGTCGTGGGCGGCGGCGACGGCGGCGAGCGCGGCGAAGTCGTGCACCAGCTGCACCTCCAGATCGGCGCGCGGGATGCGCCGCCCGTCCAGCCAGATCAGCGCCGTCGACTCGACGAGCGAGATCCAGGAACGGACGACCAGTTCCAGCCGCGCCGGCGCCTGACCCGCCACGCCCAGGTGCGACAGCATCTGGTCGTACGCGGCCTGCCGCACGGAGTCGATCAGCGCGTTGGTGGTCGAGGAGCCGACCGCCGGGCCGCCGCGCATCAGGGCGGAGAAACCGGGGCCGTGGTCGTCGACGAAGTCGAAGAACCGGCCCATCACCCGCAGCAGCCGCGCCCCCAGCGGGCCCTCGTGCGGCTCGTCGAACCGGGACGCCAGGTCGTCGGCGGCACGCTTCAACGCGGCCTCGTACAGGCTGAGTTTGCCGGGGAAGTAGTGGTAGACCAGCGGGCGGGAGATGCCCGCCGCCGACGCTATCTCGTCGATGGAGACGTCGTCGGGCGAACGGCGGCTGAACAGTTCGAGGGCGACGCCGATCAACTGCTGCCGCCGCTCCTCGACTCCCATTCTGCGGCGTACCCCGGTAGTCATGCGAACACCTTACCGATCGTATTCGGCCTCGAACGGTCCGGACCGGTCGACGGTGTTCGTCCGGCTACCGCAGCCCGCTCACCGTCCGTCCGTCCTCCAGTGTGCCCTTGAGGTCGGCCCGGGCGCCCTGTTCGGCGCGGACGGTCAGCAGACGCCCCCGGGCCGATCCCTCGACCCCGCCCGTCGCCCTGACGGACACCGTGTCGCGGCTGCCGGCGGCCAGCAGGTACCAGGTGCCCGCCCCGGACTTCCACAGCACCCCGGCGAGCACCCGCGGCTCGCGCGCCCCGCACGCCGGCACGTCCTCGGCCCTCGCCGTCACCGCCCCGAACCGCCCGCCCGGCGTGTGGAACTGCGCCAGCACCCGGGCCCCGCCGCCCCGCCAGGTCTCGGCGCGCGTGCACACCCACGCCGCCGACCCGCCCGCGTCGGGCAGCGGCTGTTCGGCGAACGCCCAGGCGTTCACACTCCGCACGCCCGCGGAGCGCACCGCTCTCAGCGAGCACGCGAACGGCGCCCAGGTGCGCAGCGCCTCGGCGCCGGCGGCGGCTTCGGCGGCGCCGGGCCGCCCCGCGGTCAGCCCGGCCGGGACCAGCTCGCCGAGGTCGGTCACCAGCCGGGTGCCGGTGCCGTCGGTCAGCTGCAGCACGTTCCACGAGGTGCACGGTCCGGATGTCAGGGCCGGGCTGGGCAGGGGCGGGGTCACACCGCCGGTGAGGGCGATGTCGGTCGCGGCGGCCCCGGGCTCGCGCAGGTCCCGCTCGCCCGCCCCGCGCACCCAGGGCGCCGTCAGGTAGCGGACGTTGCCGTCGGTCCGGCCCAGCACCACCGCGCTCGACCCGGCCCGGCCGGCCCCGTCGACCCGGGCGAAGTCGAGCGCCGCACCGCGCGTGCCGTCGGCCGGCTCGGCGTACCGGGCGATGCGCAGACCGTCGTGGAGGATCACCACGCGGGCGTTGTCGACCGTCCCGGCGTACAGCAGCTGGGGCGGTCCGGCGGGGCCGCCGGAGGGGGTGCCGGGGGTCGCCGACACCTGGACGCTCCCGCCCGGCCGGGCCCAGACGGCGAGGGCGCGGCGCAGCAGGGCCGTGTCGTCGGTGAGGTCACCGCGTGCGGGCCACACCGAGAAGTCGACGCGCGCGGAGGTCCTCCACGCGGTGGGGGAGACCCGGGTCAGCCTCCCCGGGTCCAGCGCCGCCTGCGCGGCCGGGTTCCGGGCGTACGGGGGCGCGGCGGCGCCGTCGGGGCCCCAGCCGTCACCCGGCGGCCCGAGCAGCGCCCCGCAGACGGCGAGCGCGGCCCCGGCCACCAGCGTGGCGTTCAGGCGACGGCGGCGGCGCAGCAGGTCGGTCGGCCGGGCCTGGAGCGAGCAGGGGTCGAACTCGGCGGAGTCGAGCAGCCGGTGCTCGGCGCCGCCGCGGTCGGCCTCGGCCAGCGCGGCGTCCGCGTCGGCGACGCCCGCGGCCGTGAGCACCTCGCGCACGTCCCCGTCCGGGAGCCGCTCCAGACCGCGCAGCACACAGGCGGCGCGAGCCGGGCCGGAGAGCGCGGACAGCCGCTGGTCCAGGGCGAGTTCGTCGGCGCCGCCCGAGCGCGGGAACAGCTTCAGGCCCCACACCTGGGGCAGTGGCGACGGCAGTTGCGCCCGCTTGGGCCACGCTCTGCGCCTGAGCGGCAGGCCGGCCTCCAGCGCCGTGCGCACCACCTGGAGGCGGACCAGCGCGTACCCGGGGTCACCGTCGCGGCCGGCCGGCCGGGAGGGGATCGCCGGGGCCGGGGTGCGGGCACGGGGCAGGGCGCGCTGGGTGAGGGAGTGCGCGGTCAGGACCCGCCTGCAGCGGCCCATCCGGGACGGCAGCACCAGGTAGGCGATCCGGACGAGCCGCGGGTAGTGCTCGACGAGTGCGGCCTCGGCCTGCTCGACCTCCACGACCGGTCCGGCCGGGGAGGAGGGTGCGGGGCGGCGGGCGACATCCTGTGACTGCACGTTCAGCTGAACGAGCGAATCGGCGGTTGGTCACCTGGCGGTGAACCGTCACTCCCCGGCGGGTTCGACCAGCAGGCGGGCGTAGGCGGCCATCGACCGCCGGTAGCGCGGGAGGTGCGGAGCGAGGGCGCCGAGGACCAGCGACAGCCCCTCGCGGTCACGACCCAGGCTGGACAGGCACAGCGCCAGGCACGCTCGTACGGCGTCGTCCAACTCGTCGGACGGAGCGTCGAGTTCGGGCGTCAGCAGCCGTACGCCCTCCTCCGCCCGGCCGGTGTTGCGCAGTGAACTCGCCAGCTGGATCCTCGCCCGCCGCGCCTTGTACCGGCTCTCCTCCTCGAGCCCGCCGTCCAGCGCACGCCGGTAGAGCGGCACCGCCTTGTCGGAGTGCCCCGTGGAGTCCCAGGCGCAGGCCTGCTCGAAGGGACCCAGCGGGCTGTCCCCGGGCAGCTCGGCCACGAGCGCGTCGATCACCGCGCGGAAGGCCGGCGCGTCCTCCTCGGCGTGGTCGTCGAAGCGGGCCCAGGCGGCGGCCACACGGTCCTCCCAGTCACTGTTCACCGGACCACCCTCGCACGCCCGTACCCGGAGCCGCACCGGAATGTGAGCGCTGCGGGCGCCGCGGCCGTATCGAAGGGCGAGGGCCCCGCGCCGGGGCTCCGTGCGGCGTGCCGCCGCCACGATGTCGCCGTCGAAGACCGGAGGAACACATGAGGCTGACCCGACCGATGCCCGCGCTGGCCGGCGCGGTGGCGGTACTGGCGCTGACCGGCTGCGGATCCGGCGGTGACGGGAAGGGCGACGGGGACCAGGGCGTGCCGGCCACCGCGACCGGCAGCCTCGAGCACCTGGCCGCCGAGGTGAGGTGCGAGCCGAACATGCAGACGGACGCCGACGAGATCCGGCAGGCCGTCTGCGACAACAGCGACGGCAGGTTCGTCCTCGCCACGTTCGCCACCGACCGCGGCCAGCGCGAGTGGCTGAACGGGGCGAAGGACTACGGCGGCTACTACCTCGTGGGCCGCAAGTGGGTCGCCGTCGGGCAGGAGAGCACGGTCGCGCAGCTGCGGTCCACGCTCGGCGGCACGCTGGAGGAGGGGTCCGAGCACATGAACCCCGGTGGCAGCCACAACAGGGGCGACCACGGCGGCGGCGGACACCACGGCTGATCCCGGCGCCGGGCACACGGGGAAGCCGGCGGTGGGAGGTTCCCACCGCCGGCTTCCCGCTCACCGGTCCGGGACTACTGGCAGTCCCGGCCGCTGTTGATGCAGTCGACCATCTCGTTCATCAGGTCCTCGTCGAAGAAGTTGATGAAGTCGTTGTGGTCGGTGATCGGCTTGTGCAGCTGCTCCGGGAAGGAGTCCACCGCGTACGGGTTCACGAGCTGCCCGTCGTTGATCTGGGGGGCCGGGATGTTGTCGTAGACCAGGCGGACCTGGAGCTGGGGGATGGCCTGGAAGCCGTTCGAGCAGGTGCCGTCCGCCTCGACGAAGTCGACGTGCGTGCGGTGGTTGGCGCTGTCGATGTTCTGGCCGTCCCAGCAGCTCTGGAAGGCGGACGTCCGGACCACGCTGCTGCCCTCGGGGCAGATCGGGTACTTGTCCGTCACCTGACGATCCTCGAAGCCGGTGCAGCTCCAGGCGGTGTTGGCGTTGTTCAGGCCGTTGGTGAAGGCCTTCGCGTCACCGGTGATGATGCGCAGCGCCCTGGGCATCGCGACGACGTCGCTCGTCCGGTTGCCGACGAACTTCAGCTCCACGTCGGTGGGCGCGACGATCCTGCCGACGTTGCCGTCCTGGCCGCCGCCCGGCTGGTCCTGGTCGATGTCCTGCGTGCCGTCCTGGATGCGCAGGACCGGCCAGAAGTACGACGACCTGTCGCCCTGGTTCTGGCAGGACGTGTCGCCGTTCGCCAGGTCCTCGTCGCTCGCGAAGGCGGTGTTGGCCTGGTTGCCGACGTAGTCGTGCTGGTGCTGGGCGCCGTTGCTGACGCCGGGAGCGACGATCACGTTGTCCGAGTTGCGCAGCGCGTTCTCGTTGGTGCCGCACTCGGTGGTGAAGCTGCCCGTCGAACCGCTGTCGCCGTTCGCGGCCAGACCGTTCGGCAGGTTGCGGGAGCCGGGCCGGACGTCCTCGATCCTGATGAAGTCGTCCGCCACGGGGCCGTTGCCGGCCTGGCCGCCGTTGCCGCCCTGGCCGCCGCCCTGGTCCTGGCCGCCGCCGCCCTGGTCCTGGCCGCCGTCGTTCTGGTCCTGGCCGCCGCCGTCGACCTCCGGCTGCTCCGCCGGGACGCCCTGGCACCGGGCGAACCTTCCGAGGTTCCGCGGCGCCTGGCCGCCCGCACGGTTGATGCTGATGCCGATCCGCTCCAGGGCGGCCGCCCGCTTGGACTTCAGCGGTCCGAGGATGGCGTTGTCGACGTAGCCGGCGTCTCCGGCCTGGGCCTGGCGCGTCTCCGCGAGGCGCGTGTAGGCGTCCGTGATCTGCCGGTCGAGCAGCGCCAGCTCCCTGGCGACGCCCTTGCGCGCCTTCCTCGGCACCTTGGTCAGCTTCTGGCCGACGTCCGGGCAGTTGATGGTCGCGATCCGCGCCGCGCCGGACCTCGTCCGGTTGTCCGGCGCGTTCTCCTCGTGCGCCGAGGCGTAGAAGTTCGCCCAGACCAGCCCGCCCCCACCGAGCGCCAGGGCCGCCGCCCCGGCTACGGCCTTGGTGGCCAGCGGCGTACGGCGTTTTCTTGTGTTGCGTCCCATGGAACTCCTCTTGACCTTCCTTACGGGGGCATCCCATTGCGGGGCATCGAGCGGCCCGACAGGAGTGAAGCGGCTCCCTTGAGTACGGGAGCCGCCCCGGGAGTGTTCACCCGTCCCGGAAATCGATGAGGAGTCCGTACGGCCGCAGGGGTTTCAACAGCCCCTGGGGCACCGGGAGTTGTCGATCGACCGCAGGAGGTGAGGGGAGCGGTCCGGTTTCACCGGCCGTGGTCGAGATACGCGAGAACCGCCAGCACGCGCCGGTTGTCGTCGTCCGAGACCTCCAGCCCCAGTTTGGCGAAGATGTTCGCGGTGTGCTTCGCGATCGCCCGTTCCGTCACCACCAGCTTGGCCGCGATCGCCGCGTTGGACCGCCCCTGCGCCATCAGCTCCATCACCTCCAGCTCGCGGGGCGTCAGCCGCGCCAGCGGCCGGTCGTCGCCCGACCGCCGCGCCAGCAGCTGCTGGATCACCTGCGGGTCCATCGCCGTGCCGCCCGCCGCCACCCGCCGTACGGCGTCCACGAACTGCTCCGCGTCGAACACCCGGTCCTTCAGCAGGTACCCCACCCCGCCGCTGCCGTCGGCCAGCAACTCCCGTGCGTACAGCTGCTCCACGTGCTGCGAGAGCACCAGCACCGGCAGCCCGGGCCGCTCGCGGCGGGCCTGGAGCGCGCACTGCAGCCCCTCGTCGGTGTGCGTCGGCGGCAGGCGCACGTCGACGACGGCGACGTCCGGCTCCAGTTCGGCCAGCGCCCGGGCCAGTTCGGGCCCGGACTCCACGGCCGCCGCGATCTCGAAGTCGTGCGCCTCGAGGAGCCGGACGAGTCCGTCGCGCAGCAGGAACAGGTCTTCGGCTAGGACAACGCGCAAGGGATCTCCACGGTGACCATGGTGGGACCGCCCGCAGGGCTGCTGACGGCCAGGACGCCGTCGAATGTACCCAGTCGCCGCTCGACCCCGGTCAGTCCCGAGCCGGCCCCGATCACCGCGCCGCCCTTGCCGTTGTCGGTGACGGTCGCCCGCAGATGCCCCTCGGCGTGATGCAGGTCGACCCAGATCCGGTCCGCGCCGGAGTGCTTCACCGCGTTGGTGAGCACCTCGCTCACCGCGAAGTACGCGGCCGACTCCACGGGGGCCTCCGCCCGCCCGGGCAGCTCCACGCTCACCTCGGTGGCCACCGGCAGCCGGAGCGCCAGCGCCCGCACCGCGTCCCCCAGCCCGCGCTCGGCCAGCACCGGCGGATGGATGCCGCGCACCAGCTCGCGCAGCTCCGACAGCGCCTCCACGGAGGACCGGCGGGCCTGTGCGATCAGCTCCTTCGCCTTCGCCGGGTCCTTGTCGAGCAACGCCTCGATGGTCCCGAGGTCCATGCCCACCGCGACCAGCCGCGCCTGCGCCCCGTCGTGCAGGTCCCGCTCGATGCGCCGCAGCTCGGCGGCGGAGGTGTCCACGGCGTCCCGCCGGGTCTCGGTCAGCACCCGCACCCGCTCGGCCAGTTCCCCCTGGTTCGAGCCGAGGACGGCCCGGGTGAGCCGGTAGTGCGCGTCCAGCACCCGCGGGGCGGCGAAGTGGGCCAGGAACAGCAGGGCGAGGGCGAGCACACCGGCGCCGAGCGCGGACGTCTGGTCGCTGACCGGCACGAAGCCGTACCAGTACCCGTCGGGCATCACCCGCCACAGCCCGACCGCCAGGGCGAACCCCTCCAGCGGGTAGAGCAGCAGCACGGCCGGCAGCAGCGCGGTGGTGAAGCCCGCCGTCATGTCGACCGGCAGCCACCCCAGGTCCCGCCAGGTCGCCGGGTCGCGCAGCATCCCGAAGGTGCGCGCCCACGGGTTGGCGTCCTTCGGGATCGGCCGGTAGGCGGGCGGGATCCGCACCCCGCCCCACTCGGCCGCCAGCACCCGCCGCCGGTTCGCGAACGTCCGCACCCCCGTCAGCACGTACGGAGTGGTGACGATGCCGATGCCGATCGGGATCAGCGCGATGGACACCAGGGACAGCGTGAAGCACAGCACCGCGCAGGGCAGCGACACCAGTGCCAGTCCCAGCCCCCGCGCCGCCCCCTTGGCCATGCCCCTCGTACGCCCGTCGCGGCTCTTCATGTCGGTGGTCATGGCGCAAGTCTGGCGGAGCGGGATGCGCGGGGCACTGGGCCGGACCCCCCGGTCCGGGGGTGGTGTTACCTACACCCCCGGCGCCTCGACGCCCCCGGTGCCCGCCAGCACCTTCGCCTCCACCTCCGGATCGAGTCCCTTCTCCGTCCGGTCCGGGCGCTGGGGCGCGGTGCCGCCGATGTCCTCCAGCCAGCGCCAGGTGTCGGCCACGGTCTCGGCGACCGGGCGGCAGAGCAGCCCGGCCGCGACCGCCCGGGAGACGTCCGCGGAGTGCAGCGCGTCGTGCAGGTCGCTGTCCGGGGGCACCCACACCGGCAGCTGCGTCCACGGCTCGATGCCCGCCTCGAGGATCACCTCGGGCTCGGTCCACCGCAGTTCGGCCGTCCCACCGGTCACCTCGGCGCACGCCCGGAGCAGTTCGCCCATCGTGGCGTGCCCCTGCGGGGAGATCAGGTTGTACGGTCCGCTCAGCTCCTGACCGGCCGCGTCGAGGACCCACTCGGCGAGGTCGCGGACGTCGATGTACTGGAGCGGCAGGTCGTGCGGCCCCGGGGCGAGCACCGGGCCGCCGCGCGCCATCCGGTTGAGCCACCAGGGCAGCCGGCCCACGTTCTCGTACGGTCCGAGGATCAGGCCGGCCCGCGCCAGCACCGAGCGGTCCGCGCCGAAGGAGTCCAGGACGGCGAGCTCGGCGCCCCGCTTGTCCTGCGCGTACGCCGTGTGGTCGGCGTCGGCGGAGGCGCCCTCCACCACGGGAGCCCGCTCGGTGTACCCGGCGGGCGGGGCCCACGCGTACACCGAGCAGCTCGACACGTACGCGTACCGCCCGGCGCGGCCCCGCAGCAGCCGCGCCGAGTCCCGCACCGCGCGCGGGGCGGCCGACCAGGTGTCGACGACGACGTCCCACTCGCCCGGGTCCTCGTCGAGCGCGGCCAGGCCGTCGGGCGCGGTGCGGTCGCCCAGCAGCGTCCGCACGCCCGGCGGCGCCGCGTGCCGCCCCCGGTGGAAGACGGTCACCTCCCAGCCCCGGGCGAGGGCCGCCTCGACGACGGCCCGGCCCACGAACTCCGTACCACCCAGCGTCAGAAGTCTCATGCCGGTGACTCTGCCCGGTCCGGCGGCGCGGGGGAACGCGAATCTGCTGTCGGCAGACGGACCGGCCGGCCTCAGCGCCCGGCCGGCGGCAGGTACTGGTAACCGACCCGGCGCACCGTGCGGATCGCGTCCCGGTGCTCGGTGCCGAGCTTGCGGCGCAGCCGGGCGACGTGCACGTCGACGGTGCGCCCGTCGCCCACGTGGCCGTAGCCCCACACCGTGCCGACCAGGTGCTCGCGCGTGTGCACCCGGCCCGGATGCGCCACGAGATGGGCCAGCAGCTCGAACTCCAGGTAGGTGAGCTCGAGTTGCCGTCCGGCCACCTCGGCGGTGCGCCGCGCGGCGTCGATGCGGACCAGCGGGTCGCCACCGGGTTCGGCGGCGGTTCCGGTGGCGGGGGAGCCGGCCGGCTCCGGCACCGCGACCGGGAACGGCGGCTGCCGGTCGGCGGGGACCAGCACCAGGTAGCCGACCATCGGGGGACGGCCGGGCAGGACGGGCAGCGCGTGCTGCGGCGCGGGCAGCCAGGTGGCACCGGGCGGCAGGAGGTCCGCGACGGTGACCACTTCGTCACGGTCGACGGCACGCAGCCCGTGCCGGGGATGGCCGTGCGCGGTGAGCGGGGCGGAGGCCGCGGGAGGGGCGAGGGGGGTGAGGGGAGCGGAGGACAGGGAACGGGTGGTCGCCATGGGAGGTCAGCTCTTTCGCGCGAAGGGTTCGTCGGGGGACGTACGCGGTTCGCGCCGGCGGAAGACCGGGGTGTACGGCGTCAGAGGGCCGGCGCGTTCGTCGCGCGGCAACACACCCGGTCGAAGTCGTCGTGCTGACGGGAAGGCCAGAAGGGCTCGAGGTCGTGGCGACCCGTCGCGAGGTGCTTCCGAAGACCGGCCATGACCCCATTGAAGCAGACCCCGGTCACCGGCAGCAGCCTCTTCTCACTGCGCGGACGCCCGCGGCGGCGTGAGACCGCTGCCGGCGGGCCGTCATCCCTCCAGCCGCCCGCGCCGGTCCAGCGGTCGCCCGCCTCCCCGACGCGGTGCACCGGCTCCCGCAGCCGCTTCGCGGACGGCCGCCGGAGCGGCTCCCCGTACCCGGTCCAGTCCCTGACGGCCAGGCCCCGTCGATCTCCGGGCCCCACGGTGACGGACGCCGCCGACGACGCGAGGGGGCGCCCACCCGTGACAGTGGGCGCCCCCGGGAGCGACTGCGGGACGGATCAGACCTGGCCGGCCTTCTCCAGCGCCGTGCAGCAGGTGTCGACGAGCAGGCGGGTCACCACGTACGGGTCGACGTTGGCGTTCGGACGGCGGTCCTCGATGTAGCCCTTGCCGTCCTTCTCGACCTGCCACGGGATGCGCACCGAGGCGCCGCGGTCGGACACGCCGTAGGAGTACTTGTCCCACGGGGCGGTCTCGTGCAGGCCGGTGAGGCGGTCGTCGATGCCGGCGCCGTAGTTCTTGACGTGGTCCAGCGGCTTGGAGCCCTCGCCCAGCGCCTCGCACGCGGTGATGATGGCGTCGTAGCCCTCGCGCATCGCCCTGGTGGAGAAGTTGGTGTGCGCGCCGGCGCCGTTCCAGTCGCCCTTGACCGGCTTCGGGTCGAGGGTGGCGGCGACGTCGAAGTCCTCGGCGGTGCGGTAGAGCAGCCAGCGGGCCACCCACAGCTGGTCGGCGACCTCCAGCGGGGCCAGCGGGCCGACCTGGAACTCCCACTGGCCGGGCATGACCTCGGCGTTGATGCCGGAGATGCCCAGGCCCGCCTTCAGGCAGTTGTCCAGGTGCGCCTCGACGACGTCACGGCCGAAGATCTCGTCGGAGCCGACACCGCAGTAGTAGCCGCCCTGCGGGGCGGGGAAGCCGCCCTTGGGGAAGCCGAGCGGGTAGGCGTCCTTGAAGAAGGTGTACTCCTGCTCGATGCCGAAGACCGGCTCCTGTGCGGCGAACCGCTCGGCGACCTCGGCCAGCGCGGCACGGGTGTTGGACTCGTGCGGCGTCATGTCCGTGTTGAGGACCTCGCACAGCACCAGGACGTCGTCACCGCCGCGGATCGGGTCGGGGCAGACGAAGACCGGCTTGAGCACGCAGTCCGAGGCGTGCCCCTTGGCCTGGTTGGTGGAGGACCCGTCGAAACCCCAGATCGGCAGCTCGGCGCCCTTGGCGTCGTCCGCGAGGATCTTCGTCTTGGAACGCAGCTTGGCGGTCGGCTCGGTGCCGTCGATCCAGATGTACTCGGCCTTGAAGCTCACGGTCCACATCCTTCGGGGTGGGTCTGGGCGCTTGCGCGGGTGCTGCGGCGCTGCGGCACTGGGGCGCCGCCGTCGATGTCATGCAGCGTGTCAACAGGCGATTTCCCGGCCATTGCCCGTGTGTGAACCCCGTGTTACCTGACCCTGCCGTGTCCCGCCGCATGGCGTGAGCGCGCGGAGGGGCCCGCCGCTCCCGGCCGGGAGCGGCGGGCCCTGGGAATCCCCGACGGACCCGGGCGTCACCCCACCTTCTCGATCACGGCCCGGCGGATCAGGAACTTGCCGGGCTCACGGACCTGCTCGAAGGCCGCGTTGTTGAGCAGGACGCAGCTGCCGGACACCGAGGTGACCTCCACCGTCGTGGACTTGCCGTTGTCCAGGTTGGTGACCTTCAGCTTCGTGCCGGCCGGGAACTGGTTGCTGGACGCGGCCGGCGCGCCGCCCTCACCGGAGAGGGTGACGGTGGACCCGTTGCACACCTGCCCACCGGTGGCGGCGGCGTCGCCGCCGGCCTGTCCGCCGCCGGCCTGCTCACCCTGAGCCGGTTCCGAGGGCGCCGGCTGCGCGGGCGGCGCGGCCTGGGAGCCCTGAGCCGACTCCCCCACCGCGCACCCGGACGCCTCCTGCTTGCGCTTGATCTCCTCGATGACCGCCTCGCGGTTGGCGATCCGCGCCTCGGACTGCGCGTCGGGGTCGGCCCGCTGGCCCTCGATGAACTTCTGGTTGTTGCCGAGCGCGGTGGCGAGCCCCTGGCAGACGGACGAGTCCGCGGCCGCCCTGGTGGTGGGCGTCTGCGCGGCGTTCGAGGTGTTCGCCATGACGAAGGCACCGCCTCCCGCCACCGTCGCGGCGCTCACCAGCAGGGCGAGCTTCTTCTTGGGGCCGAGAGTTCTCCTGCGCGACATGCGCGCCTCCTGAAGAGGTAGGGGAGCGTACGCCGCTATGTACGAGATGCCGAACGGGGTTACTCAGCGGTCGGGACAAGTGGCCGCAGTAACCTGCGTCACACGGTCGTCGAGCTGCCGCGGGTCAGCCGCGCCCGCCCTGCTCGTACGCCACCACGTGGTCGTTGACGTACTGGAGCAGCCCCTGCGTCTGCCGCGTGAGCGCGGCCTCCCCCGTCTCGGCGCCGTCCCCCCACTGTCCGTTGGCGAAGACCACGGACCGCACGGTCATCAGCCGCTCGAAGAGGCCCGCCGAACCGGGCGGCACCGTCGGCAGCCCCGCCTCCGGCGGCGGGTCGAGCGAGACGACCTGGTAGGTCACCGGATCCATCGAGGCCATCGCGAACACCGTCGAGGCGTCCTCGACCCGCCGGAAGCTGGCCACGGTGACGGTGATCTGCGAGCGCCGCTCGGCGTCCGTGAACAGCGCCGAGGTCAGCCGCAGGCATCCCTCGCCCTGGTCGACGAGCGCCGCCAGCCCCGCGGACATGCCCCGGGCGCAGCTGGTGGTGGTCGCCAGGTCGACCCGCTGGTACCGGGAGCCGTCCTTCAGGCGCACGCTCTTCTCCGGGAACGCCCGCTCCGGCCGGATGACCGGCCGCGCGAGCAGTGAGGGGAGGGCGGCCGGGGCGTCGGAGGGCAGGGAGGCGGTGGCGGAGGGCACCGGCTCGGCGGCGGTGGAGGACGGGGCGGGGGCGGAGAGGGGCGCGGCCCGCCCCCCGCCGTCGTCCCCGTTCGTGTACAGCACCGCGCCCGCCGCGACCGCCCCGATCAGCACGACCGCCGCCGCGCCACCGATCACGGACCGCGGTCCGCGTCTTCCTTGATCATCGAAGGTCATGGCGGCGGAGGGTACAGCAAGGGGCACCCCCGACTCCCGCCGCCGGACAAGCGGGACGAAGGCACCGGCGGGGGCTAACGGGACAGGGCGTCCCGTACCGCCTCCTCCGTGCGGGCCACGACCGCCGTGCCGTCGTCCGCGGTGATGATCGGACGCTGGATCAGCCCGGGGTGCTCGGCGAGCGCCGTGATCCAGCGGTCCCGCGCACCGGCGTCCCGCGCCCACTCCCCGAGCCCGAGCTCCTTCGCGGCGGCCTCCCGGGTGCGGGTGATGTCCCACGGCTCCAGGCCGAGGCGGTCCAGCACCGCGCGGATCTCGTCCTCGCTCGGCACGTCCTCCAGGTAGCGGCGGACGGTGTAGTCGGCGCCCTCGGCGTCGAGCAGGCTGACGGCGCTGCGGCACTTGGAACAGGCCGGGTTGATCCAGATCTCCATGGCGCACACGGTACGCCGGGAGGTGCGGGACCTTCCGGCCGAGCGGGGTCCCCGGGCCGTGTCCGGCCGGCGTCACGGCGTGCCCTGTTCGAATTCCCGCCGCCTCACGCGCACCTCGCGGAACTGGTGTGGCAGGGCGGTAACTTCCCTGCTCAGCAGGGTATTTGCCCGGTCCGGCGGGCTGTCCGGTTGTCAGTGCCGGGCAGTAAACTGGAGGCAGTGTTCGAGGGTGGTGCCGGAGTCGTCGTGGGCTTCGGCGGGCCGCCCCGACCGCGACAGGAGGATGCCCGTGCCCGCTGCCGCACTCAAGCCGAAGCCCCTGCCCACCCAGTCCACCGCGAAGCGTCCCGTCCGGCTCGAAACGCCCTGCGCGCCGGTGGCGAAGCGGCCGCTGCCCGCGGGCCGCCCGCGGGAGTGGTACGTCACGCACAACCGCCGGCTCAAGGCGATGCGGCTCGCCATCGCCCTGCTCGACTCCGGCGTCTACCTGCCCGACCAGGCGCGCGACGAGACGATCCGGAGCACGGCGGAGCTGATCGGCGTGCACCCGCCGTCGGACACCACGTGCCACATGGTGCGCGCGTTCATGCGCTACAGCCGCTGAGCCGGGGCGCGGCGCCGGACGCCCCGGGCCACGGGGCGCCCGGCACCGCCCCGGTGCGCGTCACCACCCGAAGCCGCGTCAGCCGCGCAGTCCCGCCTCCCACTTGCGGCGCCGGAGCACGTAGTCGCTGAAGAGGTGCCGGGCCCGGTCCAGCAGCTCGCCCACCTCCGCCTCCCCGCGCGGCGTGTCCGCCCCGGGACGCCACCGCTGCACGGACTGCCCGGCCCACGCCCGCAGCCTCTCGTCCCGGTCGTCCAGCAGGGCGACCGCCGCCCGCAGCCCGACGAGCCCCCCGCGCGCGTCCAGCAGACGGAAGGCGGCGACCCGGGCGTGCCGGGGCCGGTCGGCCGTGAGGAACCCCGTCAACCAGTCGTCGGGCAGCGTCCCGGCGGAGGGGAGCAGCGCGGTGGACGCCTCCCGCACCACACCGGGCGCCGGGTCCTCGAGCAGCGGCAGCAGCCGCGCCACGTCGGTCACGTCCAGCGCCCGCAGCCCGGCCACCGCCCGCGCCCGCACCGTCGGCGCCGGGTGGGCGAGCAGCGGCCACAGCAGCTCCGCGTCCGCGCGCTCCCCGCACTCCGCCAGCCCGATCACCGCGCCCGGCGGGACCGCCGGGTCGGCCGGGTCCGCGCACCGCTCCCGGTACCAGGGCAGCGGATCCGTCCCGTGCCGCCGTACGACGTACCGCGCACAGGCCCGTACCACCGCGGCCCGGTCGGCGAGGAACTCCACCGCCCGCCCGGGCCGTCCGGCCCGCCGCAGCGCGGTGACCCCGGCCGACCGCGCCCGGGGGCTGCGCGCGCCCAGCAGCGGTTCCAGCACGTCGTCCCAGCCGCTGTCGCCGCCCTCGTCCGTCACGGCGGCCACGGCGGCGTCGGCGCACAGCGTCTGGATGACCGGGTCGTCGTCCCAGGAGGCGCGGCGGGCCAGCTCGCCGGGGGAGAGGAGCCCCTCCTCGACGGCCGACCGGAAGGCGAACCGGCGTACGGCGCGGTCGGTGTGGGTGTGCAGGGGCAGCAGCCGCTCGCGCGGTGCCCGGCGGAGCACGCCGTCGAGCAGCTCGACCCCGAAGGCACCCCGCTCGCGCCTCCCGACCCGCAGGATCAGCGGCGCGAGGGCGACCGCGGTCTCCACGTCGAGCATCCCGCCCAGCAGCCGCCGGGCCCGCTCCCGCACGGGCGCGGCCCAGTCGCCGGCGCGTACGACGAGCAGGGGCAGCAGGACGGGATGCTCCGCGACCCCGTCCAGCGCGGCCTCGCGCACCCGTCCGTCCGGATGGCACAGCGCGAGCGCGAGCCGCGACCGGACGGGCAGCCCGGCGCTCTCGTCCGGCGGGCCGGGGCGCCCCGCACCGGCGACCGGCTCCGGGGCGGGCGCCCCCGGGGCTCCGGCCCGGCGGCGGGAGCCCGCACCCCGGTCGGCCGACCGGGGACGGGCCGGGGGACGGAGGCCGAGGCGGAGACGGCCGAGGCCGGCCGTCGGGCGCCCGGGCGCCGCCGCCGACTGCGGTGCGCCGCCGGCCGTGCCGTCCCCGGGCGTCCCGGCCCCGTACCCGCCCGGCAGCAGCGAGGACCGGTACCGGGCGATCGCCCGTACGCCCGCGTCCAGCGCCGTCCAGGCGCCCGGGTCGGTGATGTCCAAGGCCTCGGTGAGGGGTGTTCCCCGGACCAGGCGCGTCGCCGCCGCCTCCCCGCTCCGGATGTCGTCGCCCATGTCTGTCCGCCCCCCTGCCGACCTGCCGTTCCGATGATCGTAGAGGCCGACGGAGCGGACGGTCGCGGCAATCAGTACGGGCGGAAGTCGACGTACCCGAGGAACAGGATCACCGCCACCACGCAGCCGAGCACCACCACCGTCGACACCCAGGACGACCGGCCGGACGACGCGGTGTGCTCCGGGTCGGGGCGGAACGGGACCGGCCCGGGCGGGTTGTCCTTCCAGCGCGCGGCGAGCATCCGGGCCCGGGCGGACGGCTCCTTGTGCTCCGCGCCGTCCGCCCACTTGAGGTCGAACTCCCGCTCCTCGTCGTCCTTCTCGGACATCCCCGTGACCTTCCTCGAACAACAGTGTCGGGAGCAAGGATCCCGCGACCGTGCCCGTCCTGTGAAGTGCGTTCCGCCCCGAGCCGGTCGGTCCGTGCTTCACCCGGCCGGTCCGTGCCGTGCGCGCGGACGGGACGGCGGACCGCAGGGGTGGTCGTGGCCCTGACACCTGGGACGAGGCCCGGAGGACGCGCATCCCATGGTCTTCGGGTGCCTGATCGAGCAGACCGGCCCCGTGGGCCCGCCGGGCCCCCGGGGCCGAGCGGTTCCGGACCGTGCGGCGCATCCCCGGGACCGCCGCCCGATGACAGACGTGGCGGGGGCCGCCGTCCTCGCGGACGGCGGCCCCCGGAGGCCCTCGACGGCGTCGATCAGACGTCGAAGTACAGCTCGAACTCGTGCGGGTGCGGGCGCAGCTGCAGCGGGGCGATCTCGTTCGTGCGCTTGAAGTCGATCCACGTCTCGATCAGGTCCGGGGTGAACACGTCGCCCTGGAGCAGGAACTCGTGGTCGGCCTCGAGGCGGTCGAGGACGGCGCCGAGGGAGGTCGGGACCTGGGCCACGCCGGCGTGCTCCTCGGGGGCCAGCTCGTAGAGGTCCTTGTCGATCGGCTCGGCCGGCTCGATCTTGTTCTTGATGCCGTCCAGACCCGCGAGCAGCAGGGCCGAGAAGGCCAGGTACGGGTTGCCGGAGGCGTCCGGGGCGCGGAACTCGACGCGCTTGGCCTTCGGGTTCGAGCCGGTGATCGGGATGCGCATCGCGGCGGAGCGGTTGCGCTGCGAGTACACCAGGTTCACCGGGGCCTCGAAGCCCGGCACCAGGCGGTGGTAGGAGTTCACCGTCGGGTTGGTGAAGGCCAGCAGCGACGGGGCGTGCTTGAGGATGCCGCCGATGTAGTAGCGGGCCGTGTCCGACAGTCCGGCGTAGCCCTGCTCGTCGTAGAACAGCGGCTCGCCGCCCGCCCACAGCGACTGGTGGACGTGCATGCCGGAGCCGTTGTCACCGAAGATCGGCTTCGGCATGAAGGTCGCGGTCTTGCCGTTGCGCCAGGCGACGTTCTTGACGATGTACTTGAAGAGCTGCAGGTCGTCGGCGGCCGCGAGCAGCGTGTTGAACCTGTAGTTGATCTCGGCCTGGCCGGCGGTGCCCACCTCGTGGTGCTGGCGCTCGACCTTCAGGCCGACCCGGGCCAGCTCCAGGGACATCTCGGCACGCAGGTCGGCGAAGTGGTCGACCGGCGGGACCGGGAAGTAGCCGCCCTTGTAGCGGACCTTGTAGCCGCGGTTGTCCTCCAGCGCACCGGTGTTCCAGGCGCCCGCCTCGGAGTCGATGTGGTAGAAGGACTCGTTCTCGGACGTCTTGAAGCGCACGCTGTCGAAGACGTAGAACTCGGCCTCCGGACCGAAGTACGCGGTGTCCGCGATGCCGGTCGAGGCGAGGTAGGCCTCCGCCTTCTTGGCCACGTTGCGCGGGTCGCGGGAGTACTGCTCGCCCGTGATCGGGTCGTGGATGAAGAAGTTGATGTTCAGCGTCTTGTCGCGGCGGAACGGGTCGACCCGGGCGGTCGACAGGTCCGCGTGCAGCGCCATGTCGGACTCGTGGATGGCCTGGAAGCCACGGATCGAGGATCCGTCGAAGGCCAGCTCCTCGTCGGGGTCGAACGCCTCGGCAGGGATCGTGACGTGCTGCATCACACCCGGGAGGTCGCAGAAGCGGACGTCGACGAACTTGACGTCCTCGTCCGCGATGAACTTCTTGGCCTCGTCGGCGTTCTGGAACATCCGGCTCCTCCTACTCCCGACCGTCCCGCCGGGGTGGTAGATCGTTCGTGCGGCCAGTGCGGGTGGCACACGCTGCACTCGACCCTAGGGACGGGTCATTTCTCGGGCGTGACCCATTTGTTTCACACGCGTTAACCGGCCCCTCCTCCACGGTAGCCCCGACACGGCCCTCCGTCCCCCGGTCGTCCACGGGCGCAGTACCGTGGACGGGTGGACAAGAGGCAAGCAATCGGATCATGGCTGTCCGGGCCGCGCGCGGCCATGGAGGACGCCGGTGCCGGGTTCGGGTACCGGGGTGAGCAGCTGGGACTGCCGGAGGAGGGACCGGGCTCGATCGCCGGACCGGGCCGCAGGATCGGCGCCCTCGTCGTGGACTGGTCCCTGTGTCTCCTGATCGCATACGGTCTCATCACCGACGGCTACGGTCAGGCGACGAGCAACTGGGCGCTGCTGGTGTTCTTCGTGATGAGCGTCCTCACCGTCGGCACGATCGGCTTCACCCCCGGCAAGCGCCTGTTCGGCCTGCGCGTGATCGCCCTCGACGGCGGCCAGGCCCACCCGGGTCGCGGTCTGCTGCGCTCGGTCCTGCTCTGTCTCGCCGTGCCCGCCCTGATCTGGGACCGCGACGGCCGCGGCCTGCACGACCGGCTCGCCCGCACGGTCGAGGTGCGGGTCTGACACCCGCCGCACACGTCGATGGGGGCGCCCGGGATCACTCCGGGCGCCCCCATCGACGTGTGCCGTCGGTCGCGGCTCTCAGCGGCCCCTCGGGCCGCCCTTCGGCAGCTTCATGCCCTTGGGCATCGGCCCCTTGGGCAGCGGCATGTTGCTCATCAGGTCGCCCAGCGCGCGCAGCCGGTCGTTGGTCACGGTGACCTGCGGGCCGCTGAGGACGCGGGGGAGCTTGAGCATGGTCGTGCGCAGCTTCTTCAGCTCGACCTGGCCCTCGCCCGTGCCCACGATCAGGTCGTGCACCGGGACGTCCGCGACGATGCGGTTCATCCGCTTCTTCTCGGCGGCGAGCAGGCTCTTCACCCGGTTCGGGTTGCCCTCGGCGACCAGCACGATGCCGGCCTTGCCGACCGCGCGGTGCACCACGTCCTGGTTGCGGTTCATCGCCACCGCGGGGGTGGTCGTCCAGCCCCGGCCGATGTTGTCGAGCACGGCCGCGGCGGCGCCCGGCTGTCCCTCCATCTGCCCGAAGGCCGCCCGCTCGGCCCGGCGCCCGAACACGATCGCCGTCGCGAGGAAGGCGAGCAGGAAGCCCAGGATGCCGAGATAGATGGGGTGACCGATCAAGAAACCGATCGCGAGGAAGACACCGAAGGTGACGATTCCGACAGCCGCGAGCACAAGACCGATCTTCTTGTCGGCCCTGCGGGTCATCTTGTAGGTCAGGGCGATCTGCTTCAGTCGCCCGGGGTTCGCAGCGTCCGCTGCGGTTTCCTTCCTCGCCATGCCACGAAGTCTACGTGGCCCCGGGAGCGCCGACGACGGCAGTGCCCGCGGGAGCGGAAGCGGGAAGGGACGGGGCCGGGAGCGGGTGGTCGGGGAGGGGCGGTCAGGGGCGGGTGGTCAGGGGCGGGACCGGGGTCGTCTGCTCGAGGACGCGCTGCGCCTCGACCCGGTCCTTGGCACGGCGGCGGTCCTCCAGCACCGACGTCCAGGCGTTGCGGCGGGCGGTGCGCTGGCCGCCGTTCATGAGCAGCGCCTCGACGGCGCGCAGCGCGGTGGTGAAGGACGGGATGGCGGTGGCGCGGACGGGAGCGGCCTGCATGGCGGAGATTCCCCTCGGTGCTCCGGGTACGGGTGTACGTGGCGTGATTCCAGGGTCACTGATTGGTGTTACCAGGGCGTGACCGGCCGGTCAAACAGGCATGAAGGCTCGGTGGGCGGGGCCGGAACGCCGACGCGGCCCCGACCGCTGCCCTCATCTGCGAGGACGGTCGGGACCGCGTACTCTCGGCCATTACCTGCGGGTAGGTCCTTGTGTGTGACTTCACACGCCGCACCGCCCGGTGCGGGACGGGGTGGCTGACGACCCGTCAGACGGCCTGGGACGCCACGTACGCGCCCCGCTTCTCCACCGCCATCTGGTAGAGGCGGCCGGCCCGGTACGAGGAGCGGACCAGCGGGCCGGACATCACACCGGAGAAGCCGATCTGCTCGGCCTCCTCCTTCAGCTCCACGAACTCCTGCGGCTTCACCCAGCGCTCGACGGGGTGGTGGCGCACCGACGGGCGCAGGTACTGCGTGATGGTGACCAGCTCGCAGCCGGCGTCGTGCAGCTGCTCCAGCGCCTCGCTGACCTCCTCGCGGGTCTCGCCCATGCCGAGGATCAGGTTCGACTTGGTGACCAGGCCGTGGTCCCGGGCGGCGGTGATGACCTTCAGGGAGCGCTCGTAGCGGAAGCCGGGGCGGATCCGCTTGAAGATCCTCGGCACCGTCTCGACGTTGTGCGCGAAGACCTCGGGGCGGGAGGAGAAGACCTCCTCGAGCTGCTCGGGGACCGCGTTGAAGTCGGGGGCGAGCAGCTCGACCTTGGTGCGGCCCGCCTCGCGGCCGGCGGTCTGGGCGTGGATCTGGCGCACGGTCTCCGCGTACAGCCAGGCTCCGCCGTCCTCCAGGTCGTCGCGGGCGACGCCGGTGATGGTGGCGTAGTTCAGGTCCATGGTGACCACGGACTCGCCCACGCGGCGCGGCTCGTCCCGGTCGAGGGCCTCCGGCTTGCCGGTGTCGATCTGGCAGAAGTCGCAGCGCCGGGTGCACTGGTCGCCGCCGATGAGGAAGGTCGCCTCGCGGTCCTCCCAGCACTCGTAGATGTTCGGACAGCCGGCTTCCTGGCAGACCGTGTGCAGGCCCTCGCTCTTGACCAGGCTCTGCATCTTGGAGTACTCGGGACCCATTTTCGCCCGGGTCTTGATCCACTCGGGCTTGCGCTCGATGGGGGTCTGGCTGTTGCGGACCTCCAGGCGCAGCAACTTGCGTCCGTCGGGTGCGACTGCGGACACGTCGGCTCCCTAGCTTCGATTCTTCGGCGTACACCAGGGTACGCCCGTGTTTGCCGGGCCCGGCCGCGAGGCCGACCTCCGGGAGGCGGGGCCCTCCCGCCCGGTCAGGCGGTCGCCCGCTCGATCTCCCGCGGCTTCGGCTCCGCGTTCTCCAGGACGTCCCGCAGGTGCCGCTCCACGACCGGCAGCACCTCTTCGACGGTGACGTCGCGGCCCAGCTCGTGCGCCAGCGAGGTGACGCCCGCGTCGCGGATGCCGCACGGGATGATCCGGTCGAACCACTGGTTGTCGGGGTTCACGTTGAGCGCGAAACCGTGCATGGTGACGCCCTTGGCCACGCGGATGCCGATCGCGGCGATCTTGCGGTCCTCGCGCCGCTGCCCGGCGTTGGACGGCGCGTACTCCGGGCCGTTGAGGCGGGGGTCGAACTCCTCGTCGTTCAGCCGGGGGTCGAAGTCCAGGGAGAGTCCGCCGAGCGCGGGGCGCCGCTCGACCGGGTCGCCCAGGACCCACACCCCGCTGCGGCCCTCGACCCGGGTGGTCCGAAGGCCGAACTCCGCACAGGTGCGGATCAGTGCCTCCTCCAGGCGCCGGACGTGCGCGACCACGTCCACCGGGCGGGGCAGCTTCTGGATCGGGTAGCCCACCAGCTGGCCGGGACCGTGCCAGGTGATCTTGCCGCCGCGGTCCACGTCGATGACCGGGGTGCCGTCCAGGGGGCGTTCGCTCTCCTCGGTGCGTCGGCCGGCCGTGTAGACCGGGGGGTGCTCCAGGAGGATCACGGTGTCGGGGACCTCGTCGGCGAACCGCGCCGCGTGCACCCGGCGCTGCTCGTCCCAGGCCACCCGATAGTCCACGGCCTCGGCCCCGAAGCCCATCCGGACGAACCGCAACTCACTCACGGCAAGCGCCTCCCTAGAAGGTCGTCAGGCGCGAAACGCGCCCACGCCACTGTACGACCGTACGACCGGCCGGGGAGAGGCGGCCGTGGGGGTGCCGGGGCGGCTCGGCGGGCGGGCCCCGCCCGTCAGCTTCCGGATCAATCCTCACACGATCGGATGAATACCTCTCGGCGTGTGCGATCGGGTGCTCACTCTCCGCTACATTCGCGCCGTCCATGAGGTCATAAGGGCTGCTCACGGGTAGTCCGGGCACATCGTGAGCCGGAAGGCAGGAGACCGCACCGCAGATGACGGAACGACCCGCGCAGCGCACCCCCAACCGACAGCTCGCCGCGCTCATCGCAGAAGCGGGGTTCTCCAACGCGGGACTCGCCCGTCGCGTGGACCAGCTCGGTCTCGAACACGGGCTCGACCTGAGATACGACAAGACGTCCGTCACCCGCTGGCTGCGCGGACAGCAGCCGCGGGGCACCACCCCGGCGCTCATCGCCGAGGTCTTCACCCGGCGCCTCGGCCGGCGCCTGACCGCGCAGGACCTCGGCCTGGACGCCTGCGCCCCGGTGTACGCGGGCCTGGAGTTCGCCGCCACCCCCGAGGAGGCCGTCGACATCGTCAGCGGGCTGTGGCGCAAGGACTCCGGGAGCCACGCCGAGCTGCGCAAGATCGCCTTCACCTCCGCGGGGCTGGTCGTCCCCAGCCGGGACTGGCTCATCGGCCGCGCGGACGAGAAGGTGGCCCGCGCCGAGCCGCCGGCCCGTGTCCCCGCCCAGGGGCGCTCGTCCGCCCGCACCCCGGGCCCGTCCGAGCTCGGGACCCGCCGGCGCGGCACGGCCGAGCGCGGCCCCGGCCAGCGGGTCACCGACGGCGACATCGCGGCGCTGCGCTCGGTCGGGGAGCTGTTCCGCACCCTCGACGACGCCTACGGCGGCGGTCACGCCCGCCAGGCACTCGTGCGCTACCTGGAGCACGAGTGCGAGCCGATGCTGCGCGGCACCTACGGCGAGCAGACCGGCCGGCGCCTGTTCGCGGCCGCCGCCGAGCTGACCCGGCTGGCCGGCTGGACGTCGTACGACATCGCCGCGCACGGACTCGCCCAGCGCTACTTCGTGCAGGCGCTCCGGCTCGCGCAGGCGGCCGGGGACCGGGCCTACGGCGCGTACGTGCTCGTCACCATGAGCCGACAGGCCGTCTACCTCGGCCACGGACGGGAGGCCGTCCAGCTCGCGCGGGTCGCCCAGCAGGGCGCGGGGGGCTCCGCGCCCCCCGTGGTCCAGGCGCTGCTGCACGCCGCCGAGGCGCGCGGGCACGGGGTGCTCGGCGAGGTGCGGGCCTGCACCGCCGCGCTGGTGCGCGCCGAGCGCGCGCTGGAGGGCGCGCGGACCGGCGACGAGGTGCCGCACTGGGCGCGCCGCTTCGACGAGGCGCAGCTCGCCGACGAGTTCGGCCACTGCCACCGGGACCTCCAGCAGTTCCGCGCCGCCGCCCAGCACGCGGAGCGCTCCCTGCAGCTGCGCGCCCCCGGCCACGCCCGCAGCCGCCTGCTGTGCCGGGTGGTGCTGGCCACCGCCCGGCTCGGCCTCGGCGAACTCGACCAGGCCTGCCAGCTCGCCGCCGAGGCGGCCGGACAGGCGGCGGAGATGCGCTCGGTGCGGGCGGTGGAGTACGTCCGGGACTTCGAGCGCCGGCTGGAGCCCTACCGCGACGCGGCCCCCGTCCGGACCTACCGCGACAAGGTGGCGGCCTACGGCTGACCGGGGAGGGCCGGTCCGCCCCCCTCGGCCGCCCCGCCACCCGGGGGAACGCGCGGACGGAACCGGCCGCCGCCGTGCCGTGCCCGGGCCCGGACGGCCCGCCGCCGGACGCGCCGTGAGCTACGCCGCCCTGGCCGTGGACAGGGGGTCCGCCGTGTGCATCGGGCGGCCCGCGCCCAGGTCCGCCAGGATCGCGGTCGCGGCCCGGTGCGCCGAGTGCAACGCCCCCTGCACCACGCCGGTGTCCCGGTGGTCGCCGCACACGTACAGGCCCGCCAGCAGCCGCACCGGGCGGCGCGGATCGTGCGGCGGGCGCATGGCGGGCACCGCCTCGGCGGTGTGGTGCACGGCGAGCGTCTCCCAGCGCGCGGTCGAGGTGCCGTAGAGCCGGGCGAGGTGCATGCGCACGGCGGTGTCGACCTGGTCCGGGGGCGCACCGAGGACCGTCGACGTCACCAGCGTGCGGCCGGCCGGTGCGCGGGACGGGTCGACCCGGCTGACCGCCGCCGTGTGCGCCACCGGACCGCCCCGGTCGGCGTCGAGCAGCAGCGAGGCGCCGGTCGCCGGGGGCGTGTCCGTGGTGTGGTGCACCACCGTCACCGGACGGAAGTCCGGCACCCGCAGACCGGGCAGCAGCTCCGCGGCGGCCCGCGCGCCGGTCGCGATCAGCACCGCGCGGCAGCGGAACTCCCCGTGCTCGGCGGTCGTCACCGAGGTCGTCGAGACGGAGGTGACCCGGACTCCGGTGTGCACCGTGCCCGGCGGGAGCGCGCGCAGCAGCAGCTCCGGCAGGGACTCGGTGCCCCCCTCCGGCACGCACAGCCGTCCGCGGGCGAAGGCGCGCAGCGCGAGATCCGCGCACCGGCTGGAGGTCGTGAGGTCCGGGTCGCACAGCAAGGCGGCGAGCAGCGGGCGCAGGAAACCGTCGACGGTGCGGCCGGGCAGACCCCGGGCCGTCAGCGCCTCGGCGGCGGTCACCTCCGGGCGGGCCAGCAGCCGTTCGACCGGTGTGCCCGCGAGCCGCGAGAACGCGGCACCGAGACGCGCCTGGTCCACCGCCGTGCCCAGCGGGGCGCCGGTCCGGTTCCGGGGCACGGACACCTGACGCCCCGGTACGGCCGCCGGCCTCCGTGGCGCGGCCCCCGCCCGTGGGGCGCTCGCCAAGGCGCGCACCGCATGGAGTGCGCCCCTTGTGCCTCGCGCGCCGGCCTGCACGCCCGCGCGGTGGTGACGTCCGTCGCTGTGCAGCAGGACGCCGGGCGCGAAGGAGTGCAGGACGAGTCCGCCGAGGCCCGGCGTCAGCCGCAGTTCGGGGTATGCGGTGGACAGCAACGGCCCGATCCTGTCGAGCCGGAAGCCGTCGACCTTCTCGGTCGCCATGCGGCCGCCCACCTCGTGGGCGGCCTCCAGGACCAGGGTGGTGACTCCTGCGCTGGTCAGTCGTCGCGCCGCGGAGAGTCCGGCGATCCCGGCTCCCACGACGACGACGTCCGCCTGGTACGTGGGCTCAAGCACGTGCCCCTCCTCGAGGTTGCGCGGGCGCTGGAGACGTCATGCCCTCAACAGGCCCCAGGGATACCCGAGTTCGGCTCGAGGTTAAGGCCGTGATCGGTCGTGGTCAGTCGCGCATCGGCAGAGCACGGGCGCACGACGGTCGCATACACGCGTCAGATGGGCACGATGTGGTCGCAGGGGGATCGGTTCCGTGCGCATCGCGGTCGTGCGTGCTCGTGCGCGCTCACAGCACGGCCCTGACCGCCTCCTCGATCTCCGGGAACGCGAACCGGAAGCCCGACTCCAGCAGGCGCGTGGGCAGCACCCGGGCGCTGCCCAGCACGTCCCCGGCCATCTCGCCGAGCACCGTCCGCAGCACCGGCGCGGGCACCGCGAACACCGCCGGCCGACGCAGCACGCGGGCCATCGCCTCCGTGATCTCACGGTTGGTCAGCGGATGCGGGGAGGTCAGGTTGAACGGCCCGGACAGCCCGTCGGTGTCCAGGAGGTGGCGCAGCGCGGCCACCTCGTCGTGCAGCGCGATGAACGACCAGTACTGGCGCCCGTCGCCCAGCCGCCCGCCCAGCCCGGCCCGGAACAGCGGGAAGAGCCTGCCCCACGCCCCGCCCCCGCGCGCCACCACCAGCCCGGTCCGCGCGAACACCGTCCGCACGCCGGACTCCCGCGCCGGTGCCGCGGCGGCCTCCCACGCCACGCACAGGGACGGCAGGAAGCCCTCCCCGGCCGGCGCGCCCTCGTCGACCGCCCGGTCGCCGGTCTCGCCGTAGTAGCCGATCGCGCTGCCGTTCACGAACACCCGGGGGCGTACGTCCTCGTCCAGCCCCGCGACGGCCTCGGCGAGCGCGGCCGTGCCCCGCACCCGGCTCACGCGGATCCGCGCCTTGTACTCCGGCGTCCAGCGCCGGTCGCCGACCCCGGCCCCCGCGAGGTTGACCACGGCGTCGCACCCGGCGATCCCGGCGGCGTCCACGGAACCCCGCTCCGGGTCCCACCGGACCTCGTCCGCCGCCCGGGGCGCGCCCCGCACCAGACGGCGGACCTCGTGCCCGTCCGCGGTCAGGGACCGGACCAGCGCGCCGCCGATGAGACCGGACGCGCCGGCCACTGCGATCCGTGAACGTTCCATGGCCCCATCCTCCCCCCGACCGCCCGGAAACCACGGGCGCCGCGGCGCCCGTCGGCCGTACGGTCGCGTGCACGCCCGAGCCGTCCGTACGCACCGCCCGCCCCGGCGACGAGGCGGACCTGGCCCGCCTCGACCGCGAGAACCGGTCCCACCTGCTCGCGGTCACGCCGCCGCCGGAGCCGCACGAGCCCTTCCTCCGCGAGCGCTACGGACCGGACGAGCACCTCGTCGCCGAGTACGGGGCCGTCCCGTCGGCTACGTCCGCCTCGGCTTCGCCGCACCGGTCGCGTCCAACGCGCACGTCCGGCGGATCCACGGCCTCGTCGTCGACGGGGAGGCGCGCGGCACGGGGGCCGGCCGGGCCCTGGTGCGGGCCGCCGTGGCGGAGGCCCGCCGGCGGGGCGCCCGCCGCATCACCCTGCGCGTCCTCGGCCACAACACCGCCGCCCGCGCGCTGTACGCGTCCGAGGGCTTCGTCGTGGAGGGCGTGCGGCCGGAGGAGTTCCACCTCGACGGGGCGTACGTGGACGACGTCCTGATGGGACCGTCGCTGCCCCGGGCCGCGTCGCCTCCCGGCGCCTACGAGGTGACCGGGTCCCCCGTGTCCACCGGCGCCGTCGCGTCCGCCGCGCGCTCGGCGTCGCCGGCCACCTCGTCCGCCGTCAGCACGTAGCCGGTCCCGGCGTCCGAGGTGGAGCGGGCGAACACCACGCCGAACACCCGGCCGTCGGTGGCCAGCAGCGGCCCGCCGGAGTTGCCGGGGCGGACGGTCGAGCGGATCGAGTAGATCTCGCGGGTGACCGTGCGGTCGCCGTAGATGTTCTGCCCCCTGGCCTGCACCCGGCTCGCCACCGTGGCCGCCTGCAGGTTCAGGTCGCCGTCCTGCGGATAGCCCGCGACGACCGCCGAGTCGCCGCGCTCGGCGGCGTCGTCGAAGCGCAGGACGGGCGCCCGCAGCTCGGGCACGTACAGCACGGCCACGTCCTTCCGCGGATCGAACAGCACCACCCGCGCCTCGTACGTCCGCCCGACCCCGCCGACCCGCACGGTCGGCTCGTCGATGCCGGCCACCACGTGGGCGTTGGTCATCACGCGCTCGCGCGCGTACACGAACCCGCTGCCCTCGCGGCCCTGGGTGCCCGCGACGCCCTCCACCTTCACCGTGCTGCGCTGGGCGGCCCGGGTCGCGGCCGCCGTGACGCTGTCGCCGGAGGGCTCGGCGACCTCGGCGGCCGACTCGTTCTCGAAGGGGTTGAAGACCTGCGGGAAACCCGCCTCCGTCAGCGCCGAGGTGGCCCGCGAGAACCACCCCGGAGTGGTGTCCGGCATCACCCCCTGCACCGTGCCGAGCAGCCGCGAGTCCCGGATCGCCGACGTGACCAGCGGGGACGAGGAGGCGCCCAGCACGCTCGCGGCCACCCACGCCACGATCAGCACGGCCACCGAGTTGGCCGCCGCCCCGCCGATCCCGTCCGCCACCCGCAGCGGCCCCCGGTCCAGCTCACCCCGCAGCCTGAGCGCCAGCCGCCCCGCCAGCTCGTGGCCCGCCACCGCCGGCAGCAGCACCGTGAACACGGCCGCCACCGTCGCCCGGGTCGTCCCCGGCGTCACCAGGTCCATCACCCAGGGCAGGAGCCACACGCCGACGACCGCACCGCCCACGAAACCGGCCAGCGACACGCAGCCCGCCAGCAGTCCGCGCCGGTAACCGGACGCCGCGTAGGCCAGGACGACCAGCAACAGCAGGATGTCGAGCAGGTCCACGCACGCCGCCTTTCTCTCGGACCCCTGTACGTGGGGGAGGGGCCCGGTGATCAGCCCCGCGCCCGGACGGCCGCGGGAAAGCGGCCACGCACGCGTGTACCCGGGAGAACGCCGCGCACCCGGACGATGGTTCCACCGGGTGGCACACCACATATCGCGGACGGAACGGACCGGACCCACAGTGGGATCATGCGTGTCCCCAGAAGAACGCGGGGGGCGCGGAAGCGCCGTCCCCGCCGGATACCCGGAGGCAGCCCCCGCACCGCGGGCCTGCCCAGAGCCGTCGTGGTGCCGCTCGGCTGTCTGCCGGGCCTCGCCGCCGCCGTCGCCCTGGTGCTGTGCGCCCACGGCGTCGAGAAGGCCGCCGAGTCCACCGCCGGCACCGCCGCCGCGCGCACCACGCCGCCCACCCGCTCCGCGCCCCGGCCGGCCATCGTGCCGCGCTCGGTCTGGCTCGGCGACGCCGCCCGCGAACAGCCGCCCCCGCGCTACGACGACGAGGTCGTCGCCGTCTTCGTCCACCACACCGACTCGCCCAACGACTACGACTGCGCCGACGCGCCCGGCATCATCCGGGGCCTGTACCAGGGCCAGACCCTCGGCCGCGACTGGGACGACCTCGGCTACAACTTCGTCGTCGACCGCTGCGGCACCGTCTACGAGGGCCGCGCGGGCGGCGCCGACCGTCCCGTCACCGGCGCCCACGCCCAGGGCTTCAACCACCGCACCACGGGCATCGCCGCGCTCGGCACCTTCACCGAGGGCGTCTTCGTGCCGCCCGAGATGCTGCGCTCGATCGCCGCGCTGACCGCCTGGAAGCTCGGTACGTCCGGCACCGACCCGCGCGGCGACGTCCGGCTGGTCTCCAGCAACGGCGGCAGCCGGTACGCGGCGGGCACCACCGCCGTGCTGCCCGCCGTCGCGGGCCACAGCGACGGCTACATGACCAGCTGTCCGGGCGCCGCCCTGTACGCCCGCCTGCCGGACATCCGGGAACTCGCGGCCCGCCTCCAGGGCCGGGACGCGCCCCGGGAGCCCGGCCGGACCGCCGGGATCGAGGGGGCGGCCGTCCCGCCGTCCGGCGCGGCGGCCGACCGGAGGCGGGACCGGTGAGCGCGGACGGCGACGGCGGCCCGTGCCGCCGGGACCGGAGAAGCGTCTGGGCGGACGCCGTGCGCGGTTCCTGGACGGCCCTGTGCGCCGCCGCGGCCGTCGTCCTGGGCCCGGCGGCCCACACCGAGTCCACCCTCGTCCGGGCGAATGCGGCACCGCTGCACCGGGTGCTGCCCCGGGGCCGCGGCCCGGCCCACTGAGCGGACCCGGCCGGGCGGGTTCACCCCCGGAAACGCTCCCAGAGCCGGGGATAGCGTTCGGCGAGCAGGGCCTCGTTCTCGAAGTCGAGCGGGGCGCCCTCGGGTTCCGCGGGCGCCGGGGGCAGGTCCAGGTCGGGGGCCACCGCGCCGGTGAGCCGCTCGTACGCCTCGTCCGCCGCGTAGCCGAGGTCCTCGCCGTCGCCGTCGACCTCCTCGTCGAAGTCGTCCAGCAGGGCGGCGAGCGCGTCCGGGTCGTGCAGGGCGCCCTCGAAGACCTCGCGGCCCTGGCCGATCAGCCAGCACCGGAAGAAGTCGAAGGCGTCGTCGCTCGCCCCGTCCAGCAGCACCCAGGCGGCGCCCCACAGGTCCCAGTGGTAGGCGCGGTGGTAGCGGGACTCGAAGTGACGGGCGAAGTCCAGGACCGACTCCGGGTCCTTCCGCGCGAGCCGCTCCACGAGCAGGTCGGCCTGCTCCTCCGGGTCGCCCCCGGCGTCCTCCCTGGCGGTGTCCACCAGCTCCCAGAACTCCGTCTCGTCCATCACGCGTCAAGCATCGGCCCTGGGGCCCGGGGACGCACCCGGAGTGCGGGGGGAAAGGGGTGCGGGGCCGTGTCGACGCGCGGCTCCGCCGCGTGGGCGCAGAAGGGGCCCGGGGCGAAGCCCCCGGGGTCGGGAAGGGGCGGTGGGGGCGAAGAAACCCGGGCGCGCGGGGCAGTCCGCCTCACCGCCCGTACAGCTCCGCCAGCCGCGCGGCCTCCGCCGCGAACCGCTCCCGCAGACCCGCCGGCGCCAGCACCTCCACCTCCGCCCCCAGTGCCGTCAGCTGCGTGCGGGCGACCTCCTCGGACTCCACCGGCAGGGTCAGCGTCACCCACCCGTCCGCGTCCGGCCCGTCCGCCCCGGCCAGCGCCTCCCCGGCGGACAGCGCGCCCACGGCGTGCGGCAGCAGGCGCACCCCCTCCGGCGACAGCCGCACCACGACCTCGGCCCGCAGGATCGAGCGCGCGAACTGCTCGGCCCGCTCCTCCCAGAACGCGGGCAGCTCGAACCCCTCGTCGCGCGCGAAGCGCTCCTCGCCCGCGTCCACCGCCGTGAACCGGTCGATCCGGTACACCCGGAAGGCCCCGTCCCCGGCCACCCGCGCGCACAGGTACCAGACGCCCGCCTTGAGCACGAGCCCGTACGGCTCCAGCTCCCGTACGACCTCGCCCTCCCCGCGCCGGTAGCGCGTGGTGATCCGCCGGTCGTCCCACACCGCGTCCGCGACGGCCGGCAGCAGCGCGGGCGTCTCCGGCTCGCGGAACCAGTTCGGCGCGTCCAGGTGGAACCGCTGCGCCGCCGTCCGCGACGCGTCCCGCAGGGACGGCAGCAGCGCCGCCGACACCTTCAGCCGGGCCGCCGAGGCCGCGTCCTCCAGCCCCATCTCGCGCAGCGCCCCCGGCACCCCGGACAGGAACAGCGCCTCCGCCTCGCTGCGCGCCAGCCCCGTCAACCGCGTCCGGTACCCGCCGACCAGCCGGTACCCCCCGATGCGGCCCCGGTCCGCGTACACCGGCACCCCGGCCTCCGACAGGGCCTGCGCGTCCCGGGTGACCGTCCGCTCCGACACCTCCAGCTCCCGCGCCAGTTCGGCGGCGGTCATGGAGGGCCGGGACTGCAGCAGCAGCACCATCTTGATCAGTCGGGCAGCACGCATGGGCCCCATCATGCAGGAGGCCCCCGCCGCGGCGGGGGCCTCCTGGGCATCGACCGGTCCCTACAGGCCGTAGCGCTCGCGCGCCTCCTTCACGGCCGTCGCCTGGACCTCGCCGCGCCGGGCGAGCTGGGCCAGGGCCGCGACGACGATGGACTCGGCGTCGACGCCGAAGTGGCGGCGGGCCGCCTCACGGGTGTCCGACAGGCCGAAGCCGTCGGCGCCCAGCGACGTGTAGTCCTGCTCGACCCACTGCGCGATCTGGTCCGGGACCTGGCGCATGTAGTCGGAGACCGCCAGCACCGGGCCCTCGGCGCCCTGGAGCGCCTGCCGGACGAACGGCACCCGCTCCTCGCCGCGCAGCAGCGCCTCGTCCGCCTCCATGGCGTCCCGGCGCAGCTCGGTCCACGAGGTGGCGGACCAGACGTCGGCGGCCACGCCCCACTCCTCGGCGAGCATCCGCTGCGCCCGCAGCGCCCAGTGGATCGCCGTGCCGGAGCCGAGCAGCTGGATCCGCGGGGCGTTCGCCGCCGGGGTCAGGCCCGCGGACTCCGCCGTGTTGAAGCGGTACAGGCCCTTGACGATGCCCTCGTCGACGTCGGCGGCCGACGGCTTGGCGGGCTGCGGCAGCGGCTCGTTGTAGACCGTCAGGTAGTAGAAGACGTTCTGGTCCTCGCCCGGCTTGGCCTCGCCGAACATCCGGCGCAGACCCTCCTTGACGATGACGCCGATCTCGTAGGCGAACGCCGGGTCGTACGTCAGCGCCGCCGGGTTGGTCGCCGCGATGACCGGCGAGTGGCCGTCGGCGTGCTGCAGGCCCTCGCCCGTCAGCGTCGTGCGACCGGCCGTGGCGCCGACCAGGAAGCCGCGGCCGAGCTGGTCGCCGAGCTGCCACATCTGGTCGCCGGTGCGCTGCCAGCCGAACATCGAGTAGTAGATGTAGAACGGGATCATCGTCTCGCCGTGCGTCGCGTACGACGTCGAGGCGGCGATGAACTCGGCCATGGCGCCGGCCTCGGTGATCCCCTCGTTGAAGATCTGGCCGTTCTTGGCTTCCTTGTAGTACATGAGCTGGTCGCGGTCGACCGGCTCGTACGTCTGGCCCATCGGCGAGTAGATGCCGAGGGACGGGAAGAGGCTCTCCATGCCGAAGGTGCGCGCCTCGTCGGGCACGATCGGCACCCAGCGCCTGCCGGTCTCCTTGTCGCGGACCAGGTCCTTGACCAGGCGGACGAACGCCATGGTGGTGGCCACGTTCTGCGAGCCGGAGCCCTTGTCGAAGGCGGCGAACGCCTTGTCGGCGGGCTGGGGCAGCGGCGCGACCGGGTGCACGCGGCGGGCCGGGGCCGGACCGCCGAGGGCGGCGCGGCGCTCCTGGAGGTAGCGGACCTCGGGGGAGTCGGCGCCCGGGTGGCCGTAGGGGACCTGGCCGTCGACGAACTGGGAGTCCGAGATCGGCAGCTCCAGCCGGTCGCGCATCGCCTTGAACTCGTCCACCGTCAGCTTCTTCATCTGGTGGTTGGCGTTCTTCGAGGCGAAGCCCTCACCGAGGGTGTGGCCCTTGACGGTCTGCGCCAGGATCACGGTCGGCGCGCCCTTGTGGGCGAGCGCGGCCTTGTACGCGGCGTAGACCTTGCGGGACTCGTGGCCGCCGCGGGAGAGGTGGAAGCACTCGAGGATCTTGTCGTCGCTCAGCAGCTTCGCCATCTCGACGAGCGCCGGGTCCTTGCCGAAGAAGTCCTCGCGGATGTAGGCGGCGTCGCGCGTCTGGTACGTCTGCACCTGCGCGTCCGGTACCTCGCGCAGCCGGCGTACCAGCGCGCCGGTGGTGTCGAGCCGGAACAGCTCGTCCCAGGCGGTGCCCCACAGGGTCTTGATCACGTTCCAGCCGGCGCCGCGGAACTGGGCCTCCAGCTCCTGCACGATCTTGAAGTTGGCGCGGACCGGGCCGTCCAGGCGCTGCAGGTTGCAGTTGATGACGAAGGTCAGGTTGTCCAGCTGCTCGCGGGAGGCGAGGGTGAGCGCGGTCGTCGACTCGGGCTCGTCCATCTCGCCGTCGCCGAGGAACGCCCAGACGTGGGAGTCGGAGACGTCCTTGATGCCGCGGCTGGTCAGGTAGCGGTTGAAGCGCGCCTGGTAGATCGCGGAGATCGGGCCGAGGCCCATCGACACCGTCGGGAACTCCCACAGCCAGGGCAGGCGGCGCGGGTGCGGGTACGACGGCAGGCCGTTGCCGCCGGCCTCGCGGCGGAAGTTGTCCAGGTGCTGCTCGTTGATCCGGCCGTCGAGGAAGGCGCGGGCGTAGATGCCGGGGGAGGCGTGGCCCTGGATGTAGAGCTGGTCGCCGGAGCCGTCACCCTCCTTGCCGCGGAAGAAGTGGTTGAAGCCGGTCTCGTACAGCCAGGCCGCGGAGGCGAAGGTGGCGATGTGGCCGCCGACGCCGTACTTGCTGCCGCGGGTCACCATCGCGGCCGCGTTCCAGCGGTTCCACGCGGTGATCCGGGCCTCCATCGCCTCGTCGCCGTCCACGGCGGGCTCGGCGGCGGTGGGGATGGTGTTGACGTAGTCGGTCTCGAGGAGCTTCGGCAGCGCGATGCCGGCGCCCTCGGCGCGCTCCAGCGTGCGGCGCATCAGGTACGCGGCACGGTGCGGCCCGGCCGCCTTGGTGACGGCGTCCAGGGAGGCCTGCCACTCGGCGGTCTCCTCGGGGTCGCGGTCCGGGAGCTGGTCGAGCTCGCTCGGCTGGATGGCGTTGGGGTCGGTCATGTCGCCGCCTTCCTCAGTCGAAGGGGGTTCCCTCATAAGGGTTCGGGGGTGCCCTTGGTCTTTGGCAGGACAGGGCTGGGCTCATGGTGGAAGCCCGCTGGCGACTGTAACCCCCTGATCGATGATCGATCAAAGGGTTGAGGGGCAAAATCTCTTGATGACGAGGAAGTAGGCACCCGGTGCCTTCGAAAGTGGCACCGGGTGACGCGTTTTTCGTGTGTTTTCGCAGGTCGCGGCGCGTCTGAGCGGTGCGTTTGAGTGGTGCCCCGCTCACTCGTCCGCGGACACGGGCCGCTTCTCCCGGCCGCCGGGATGGCGGTGCGACCAGTTCAGGAACACCCCGCAGGACAGCAGCGACCAGCCGGACAGCACCAGGAACGGGAAGGCGTGCTGGTGCCCGGGGAAGTACACCGCCGTGTGCTGGGCGTTCACCGAGGCGCCCGGCGGCAGCCAGCGGCCGATCGCGCCCAGCACGGAGGGCAGCAGCGGCCAGGACACCGCCCCGCCCGAGGACGGGTTGCCCACCAGCACCATCAGGCCCCAGGTCGGCAGCATCGCCCAGCGGCCGATCAGCGTGTTGAACATGGTGAAGACCATGCCGCTGGTGAACATCGTCAGCGCCAGGATCAGCCACGACTCCACGAACGGCAGGTCCAGCGTCCCGAGCAGCCAGTCCACCGCCGCGGCGATCGCGAACCCGCCCAGCAGCGCGTACGCCGCCGTGAACGCGATCCGCTCCCAGGGGTTGAGCGCCCGCGCGTGCACGCTCAGCTGGATCGCCCCGACGAAACCGATGATCACGGCCGCCAGGGAGACGTAGAAGAGCGCGAGCCCGCGCGGATCGCCCGGCTGCAGGGGCTTGACGTCCCGGACGGTGACCGACACCCCGGTCTCCTCGCCGACGTCCAGCGCCGCCCGGGAGAGCACCTCGGCCACGGACGCGCCGGACGCGCCCGAGACGTCGAGGGTGACGGCCCGGCCGTCGTCGCGCACCTCGAAGACGCCGAAGACCTCCTGCTCCTCGACCGCGCGGCGGGCCTCGGCGGGACCGTCGTAGGGGTGCACCCTCACCGAGGCGTTCAGCGCCTTCTCCAGGCCGTCCAGGAAGGCCTGGCCGCGCGCCTGCTGGTACGGGCCGACCACCGCCGCGGGGATGGAGCGCGGTGTCGGATTCGCCATGGCGTACGTGTACGACCAGGCGAACAGGCCCGCGGCCGCACCGAGGATCAACAGCAGTACCGTCGCCGGCAGGAACGGCGACTCCTTGAAGCGCGTCCACCACTGCGGCATTTCGGGCATGCCGGTCAGACTAGGTCATGCGGCGGTTCAGGCGCGGGGGGCGCAACCCAGGACGTGGGCCTTCACGATCTCGGCGATGCGCGGGTCCCGGCGGCGGAACGCGGCGACCAGTTCCTCGTGCTCCTCGGCGTACGACTGCTGGACCGTGCCCAGCCAGCGGATGGACAGCGCGGTGAAGACCTCGATGCCCAGGCCCTCCCAGGTGTGCAGCAGCACCGAGTTGCCGGCCGCGCGGACCAGTTCGCGGTGGAAGGCGACCGTGTGCCGCACCTGGCCCGTGCCGTCGGCCATCCGGTCGGCCTCGTACAGGGCGGCGACGTGCGGCTCCAACGCCGAGCAGTCCTCCGCCAGCCGTCCCGCCGCCAGCTCCGCCGCGATCGCCTCCAGGCCGGCCCGGACCGGGTAGCTCTCCTCCAGGTCCGCGGCCGTCAGGTTCCGCACCCGCACGCCCTTGTTCGGCGCCGACTCGATCAGCCGCAGCGACTCCAGCTCGCGCAGCGCCTCCCGCACCGGTGTCTGGCTGACCTCCAGCTCGGTCGCGATCCGCCGCTCCACGATCCGCTCGCCCGGCTGCCAGCGTCCGCTGATGATCCCCTCGAGGATGTGCTCGCGGATCTGTTCGCGCAGCGAATGGACGACGGGCGCGGTCATGAGGGCTCCTTAGGGGCGTTTGACGCTTAGACAATAAGGCCGGTCCGCCGTGCTCGAGGGGCGCTCGGGGGCGCTTTCGCGCAGGTGAGACGAGACTTACACACCGTCCTCTCTGCGCCGGACGCGTGCATTTGTGTGATTTTCTGACCACGTGCTGCGTGTTGTGCGCTCCCAGTGGATCGCCCGTGCCGAAGATGATCGTGCAATTTCCCTTGAGCCAGACGGGACACGAGCGACGATGATGCGAGTCGAACGGCGCGGACCCCTGCGCCCCCGGGCCTTCGCCCGACGCCACGGTCTTCACCTGGGTGGCGCGATGCTCCTCGCCACCGCACTGGTCGGCGTCTCGCCGGCCGGGGTCGCGGCGGCCCCCGGCCTCGGCTGGGACGGCCCCGACCCCGGCAAGTGCGACCACGGCCAGCACCGCCTCTGCAAGGGCGAACAGGGCCCCCCTGGGCCTCCCGGCCCGCCCGGGCCTCCCGGACCCCAAGGCCCGCAGGGTCCCCGGGGCCCCGCCGGACCGCGAGGCCCCGAAGGGCCCGAAGGTCCTGCCGGGCCGCAAGGGCCCGAAGGTCCCCGGGGACCGGCCGGACCCGCCGGTCCGTGCGTGAGCATCGACAGCTACAACCGCGGCTCGCAGCAGTACACCGGCGTCGTCGACCCCGACCGGGAGATCTCGGTCGGCACGCGGAGCCTGCAGCCGAACCCGGGCGCCTACACGTGGTCGAACCTGTCGGACAACCAGAACGCCCCGACGAACGGCTGCACCGTCACGGTGAGCGAGCAGGGGAACACGCTGAACGTCCAGGTGATCACCACCACCGGCGCGGTGGTCGAGACGTTCTGCAGCGTCCCCGGGAACCAGCTCGTGTGCGCGTCCCCGTGGACGGCGGTCACCCCGCAGCCGCCGGCGTGACCCCCGCCGGCCGGCAGGGTCCCGCGCCCCCGCACGCCGGTGCCCCCACCCGGAGACTCCGGGTGGGGGCACCGGCGTGTGCGTCGAAGGCGCTTACAGGCCGAGCTCGACCTCGAACTCGCCCGCCTCCAGGATCGCCTTGACCGCCGTCAGGTAACGGGCCGCGTCGGCGCCGTCCACCAGGCGGTGGTCGTAGGAGAGGGTCAGGTAGGTCATGTCGCGGACGCCGATGACCGTGCCCTCCTCGGTCTCGATGACGGCCGGGCGCTTGACCGTGGCGCCGATGCCGAGGATCGCGACCTGGCCCGGGGGCACGATGATCGTGTCGAACAGCGCGCCGCGCGAACCGGTGTTGGAGATGGTGAAGGTCGCACCGGACAGCTCGTCCGGAGTGATCTTGTTGCCGCGGACCTTGCCCGCCAGCTCCGCCGTGGCCTTGGCGATGCCGGCGATGTTGAGACCGCCGGCGTTCTTGATGACCGGGGTCATCAGGCCCTTCTCGGAGTCCACCGCGATACCGATGTTCTCGGTGTCGAAGTAGGTGATGGTCCCCTCGGCCTCGTTGATCTTGGCGTTGATGACCGGGTGGGCCTTCAGCGCCTGGGCCGCGGCCTTGACGAAGAACGGCATCGGGGAGAGCTTGACGCCCTCGCGCGCCGCGAACGCGTCCTTGGCCCGGGCGCGCAGCTTCATCAGGCGGGTGACGTCGACCTCGACCACCGAGGACAGCTGGGCCTGCTCGTGCAGGGCCTTGACCATGTTGTCGCCGATGACCTTGCGGATCCGCGGCATCTTCACGGTCTGGCCGCGCAGCGGGGAGGCCTCCAGGACGGGGGCCTTCTTCGCGGCGGCCGGGGCGGCGGCGGCCGGAGCCGGCGCGGCGGCCGCGGCCTTCGCGGCCTCGGCGGCGGTGAGGACGTCCTGCTTGCGGATGCGGCCGCCGACGCCGGTGCCCTTGACGGTGGACAGGTCGACGCCGTTCTCGGCGGCGAGCTTGCGCACCAGCGGGGTCACGTAGGCGCCCTCGTCCGTCGGCTGGGCGGCGGCCGGAGCGGCCGGAGCGGCAGCCGGGGCGGGCGCCGGAGCCGGAGCCGGGGCGGCCTGCTGCGGGGCCGGAGCCGGGGCGGCCGGAGCAGGCGCCGGGGCCGGGGCCGGGGCGGGCGCCGGGGCCGGGGCGGCCGGGGCGGCCTGCTGCGGGGCCGGAGCCGGAGCGGCCGGGGCGGCCGGAGCGGCAGCCGGGGCGGGCGCGGGCTGCGCCGGGGCCTCGGGGGCGGCCGGGGCCGGGGCGGCGGCCGGAGCGGCACCGGCCTCGCCGATGACGGCGAGCTTGGCGCCGACCTCGGCGGTCTCGTCCTCGCCGACCACGATCTCCAGCAGGGTGCCGGAGGCGGGGGCGGGGATCTCGGTGTCGACCTTGTCCGTCGACACCTCCAGCAGCGGCTCGTCGGCCTCGACGGTGTCGCCGACCGACTTCAGCCAGCGGGTGACGGTGCCCTCGGTGACGGACTCGCCCAGCGCGGGCAGGACCACGTCCGTGCCCTGGGCGCCGCCGCCGCCGGCCGCGGCCTCGGCGGTGGGCGCCGGGGCGGGGGCGGCCTGCTCGGTGGACGGCTGGGCCTGCGGCTGGGGCTCGGGAGCCGGCGGTGCGGCCTGCTCGGCGGCCGGGGCCGGGGCGGCCGCGGGCGCGCCGGAGCCGTCGTCGATCAGGGCCAGCTCGGCGCCGACCTCGACCGTCTCGTCCTCGGCGACCTTGATGGAGGACAGCACGCCGGAGGCGGGGGCCGGGATCTCGGTGTCGACCTTGTCGGTGGAGACCTCGAGCAGCGGCTCGTCGGCCTCGACGCGCTCGCCCTCGGCCTTCAGCCAGCGGGTGACAGTGCCCTCGGTGACGCTCTCGCCGAGCGCCGGAAGGGTTACGGAAACCGCCATGGTTTCGGTTGCTCCTTTAAAAGTGCGGAAGTCTGTGTCGTCGCGCCCGGTGACCGAAGGTGTCAGTCGTGGGAGTGCAGGGGCTTGCCGGCCAGGGCCAGGTGCGCCTCGCCGAGCGCCTCGTTCTGCGTCGGGTGGGCGTGGATGAGCTGGGCCACCTCGGCCGGCAGCGCCTCCCAGTTGTAGATCAGCTGGGCCTCGCCGACCTGCTCGCCCATGCGGTCGCCGACCATGTGGACGCCGACGACGGCACCGTCCTTGACCTGGACGAGCTTGATCTCGCCCGCGGTCTTCAGGATCTTGCTCCTGCCGTTGCCCGCCAGGTTGTACTTCAGGGCGACGACCTTGTCCGCGCCGTAGATCTCCTTGGCCTTGGCCTCGGTGATGCCGACGGAGGCGACCTCCGGGTGGCAGTACGTCACCCGCGGGACACCGTCGTAGTCGATCGGGACGACCTTCAGACCGGCCAGACGCTCCGCCACCAGGATGCCCTCGGCGAAGCCGACGTGCGCGAGCTGGAGGGTCGGGACCAGGTCACCGACGGCGGAGACGGTCGGGACGTTGGTGCGCATGTACTCGTCGACCAGGACGTAGCCGCGGTCCATGGCGACCCCGGCCTCCTCGTAGCCCAGGCCCTGGGAGACCGGGCCGCGGCCGACGGCGACGAGCAGGACCTCGGCCTCGAACTCCTTGCCGTCCGCCAGGGTGACCTTCACGCCGTCCTGGGTGTACTCGGCCTTCTGGAAGAAGGTGCCCAGGTTGAACTTGATGCCGCGCTTGCGGAAGGCGCGCTCCAGCAGCTTGGAGGAGTTCTCGTCCTCGACCGGGACGAGGTGCTTCATGCCCTCGATGATCGTGACGTCCGTGCCGAAGGACTTCCACGCGGAGGCGAACTCGACGCCGATGACACCGCCGCCCAGGACGATCGCGGACTTCGGCACGCGGTCCAGGACGAGGGCGTGGTCGGAGGAGATGATGCGGTTGCCGTCGATCTCCAGGCCCGGCAGCGACTTCGGCACGGAGCCGGTCGCCAGCAGGACGTGGCGGCCCTGGATCCGCTGGCCGTTGACGTCGACGGAGGTCGGGGAGGACAGCCGGCCCTCACCCTCGATGTAGGTCACCTTGCGGGAGGCGATCAGACCCTGCAGGCCCTTGTAGAGCCCGGAGATGACGTCGTCCTTGTACTTGTGGACGGCGGGGACGTCGATGCCCTCGAAGCTGGCCTTCACGCCGAACTGCTCGCTCTCGCGGGCCTGGTCGGCGATCTCGCCCGCGTGCAGCAGGGCCTTGGTGGGGATGCATCCCCGGTGCAGGCAGGTGCCGCCGACCTTGTCCTTCTCGATCAGGGCGACGTCCAGGCCCAGCTGTGCCCCGCGCAGGGCCGCGGCGTAACCACCGCTGCCGCCGCCGAGGATCACTAGGTCGAAAACGGTGCTGGCGTCGTTCGCCACGTCACGTCCTCCATGCATGTGCGCCACGCCGGTCTCCAGTGACCGGTCGGCGGCTGGTGTGCGGCCGCTTGTTGCCTTCGGCCCTTCGGTGGGGGCCCTGTCCTGCCGAGCCCCATCTTCGCACTTGTCGAGACCGGACGAGACGCGGGGCCGGGGTGTGAGACACCCCACGTCCGGCCGGGAACGCGGCCGTGGGCGATGACGGGGCCTCGCCCTGCCCGCGGGCGCGGCCCCGTCATCGGGGGCTCAGCCCAGCTCGTCGGCCGAGGCCAGCTCCGCGAGGCGGACCAGCGTCCGCACCGCCGACCCCGTGCCGCCCTTGGGCGTGTACCCGAAGGGCCCGCCCTCGTTGAAGGCCGGACCGGCGATGTCCAGGTGCGCCCAGGTGATGCCCTCGCCGACGAACTCGCGCAGGAACAGGCCGGCGACCAGCCCGCCGCCCATCCGCTCGCCCATGTTGGCGATGTCGGCCGTGGCCGAGTCCATCCCCTTGCGCAGGTGCTCCGGCAGCGGCATCGGCCACGACGGCTCGCCGACCTGCTCGGCGGCCTCGTGCACCGCGGTGCGGAACGCGTCGTCGTTCGCCATGACCCCGAACGTGCGGCTGCCCAGCGCCAGCATCATCGCGCCGGTCAGGGTCGCGACGTCCACGATCGCGTCCGGCTTCTCCTGGGAGGCGGCCCACAGCGCGTCGGCGAGGACGAGACGGCCCTCGGCGTCGGTGTTGAGCACCTCCACGGTCTTGCCGCTGTACATGCGCAGCACGTCGCCCGGACGGGTGGCGGAACCGGAGGGCATGTTCTCGGCCAGCGCCAGCCAGCCGGTGACGTTGACCTCCAGGCCGAGGCGGGCGGCGGCGACGACCGCGGCGAACACGGCGGCGGCACCGCTCATGTCGCACTTCATCGTCTCGTTGTGGCCGGCCGGCTTCAGCGAGATGCCGCCCGAGTCGTAGGTGATGCCCTTGCCGACGAAGGCGAGGTGCTTCTTCGCCTTGGACGAGGTGTACGACAGCTTCACCAGGCGGGGGCCCGACGCCGAGCCGGAGCCGACGCCGAGGATGCCGCCGTAGCCGCCCTTGGTCAGGGCCTTCTCGTCGAGCACCTGCACCTTGATGCCGTGCTCCTTGGCGGCGGCCTGCGCGATCCCCGCGAACGCCTCGGGGTCGAGGTCGTTCGGCGGCATGTTGATCAGGTCGCGGGCGCGGTTCAGTTCCTCGCAGACGGCGGTGGCCCGCTCGATCGCGGCCTTGTACGCCTTGTCGCGGGGCTTGCCGCCGAGCAGCGCGGCCTCGGCCAGCGGCGCCTTGCCGTTCTTCTCGTCCTTGGCGCCGTTGCCGTTGCCCTTGTAGGCGTCGAAGGAGTAGGCGCCGAGCAGCACGCCCTCGGCGACCGCGCCGGCGTCGGCGGCGTCCGTCAACGGCAGGGCGAACGCGGCCTTCTTGGACCCGGCGAGGGCGCGGGCGGCCACGCCGGCGGCCTTGCGCAGGGCCTCGGCGTCGTAGGCGGCGTCCTTCTCGGGCTCGGCGCCCAGTCCCACCGCCACCACGAGCGGCGTCTTGAAGCCGGCCGGCGCGGGGAGCTTCGTCACCTCGCCCTCGGCACCGGACGCGCCGAGAGTCTCCAGGACGGCGGCGAGCCTGCCGTCGTACGCCTGGTCCAGGGCCTCGGCGCCCGGTGCGACGACCGGGCCCGAGGCCTTTGACGCAGAGCTCTTGGCGACACCGATCACGATCGCGTCGACCCGCAGGCCGGGCGCCGCGGCGGTGCTGAGAGTGAGAGCAGTCACGGTGGTGAATTCTCGCTTCCGATGTGAAGTTGCTGTGGCCGAACGGTGTGGGTCGACCGGCCCGGCAGCCGACCCTAGCGGCGGCGTGCGGGTGCGGTCTCGGCGGGGCGTTCCCCGGTGCGGCGGACCCTCGGGACGAGACTACGCGCGTACGTGCGTGCGCTCATTCCTGCGGGTGTTCACCTTCCGGTGGCGCGGCGGTCATGTTTTGGGCCCCGCCGCCGGGCCGCCGGACGGCGGCGTCCATCCTTGAGGTCCACGTGCCCGCTTCCGGGGCCGCCGCGCCGCCGCCCCTTCCTGGAGACCGCCGGTGAGACGACCGTTCCCGCTTGTCCTGCTGCTCGCCCTGCTGCTCGCGGCCTGTACGACCGCGCCCGCGCCCGACGCGGGGGCGGACGGCCCCCGCTGGCGACCCCGCCCCGGCACCGACTGGCAGTGGCAGCTCAGCGGGCGGCTCGACACCTCCGTCGACGTGCCGGTCTACGACATCGACGGCTTCGACCACTCCCGGGAGACGGTCGCGAGGCTGCACCGCGACGGCCGCAAGGTCATCTGCTACCTCTCCACCGGCGCCTGGGAGGACTTCCGTCCGGACGCGGGCGACTTCCCGGAGTCGGTGATCGGCCGCGGCAACGGCTGGGAGGGCGAGCGGTGGCTCGACGTCCGCCGCACCGACGTCCTGGAGCCGATCATGGCGGAACGCCTCGACATGTGCCGCGACAAGGGCTTCGACGCGGTCGAGCCGGACAACATGGACGGCTACCGCAACCGCACCGGATTCCCGCTCACCGCGCGCGACCAGCTCGTCTACAACCGGCTCATCGCCCGGCTCGCCCACGAGCGCGGACTGGCCGTCGGCCTGAAGAACGACCTCGACCAGATCCCGCAGCTGGTCGGCGACTTCGACTTCGCGGTCAACGAACAGTGCGCCCAGTACGGCGAGTGCGCGCGGCTGACGCCGTTCGTCGAGGCGGACAAGGCCGTCTTCCACGCCGAGTACGAACTGCCCACCGACCGCTTCTGCGCCGAGTCCCGGCGGCTGGGGCTGAGTTCGCTGCTGAAGGAGTACGAACTGGGGGCCTGGCGCCGGGCCTGCTGAGCCCGGAACCGGTCACCCCGACGGCGCACCACGCCGCGTTGGGCCGATCGGGTGGGTGCCCGGGGCGGTCGGCCGTATGCGCGACGCCCTTCTCCGGGGACCCGTCCCGAGCCCGTGGCGAGGAGCGGGGCAGCGGCGGACAAGAGCACAGCGGGCTCGTCCGACGCGGAGGCGCATGAGGACGAGTACGAGTTGCCGCCCCGGCGGTCGTGGGCGTGGCGAGCGGCGCGGGCACGGCGGTCGTCGCGGTCCTCACCCGGGGACGACGGCCCGGGACCGGTCCCGAGGCGGTCGCCTCAGCCCAGTGAGGACACGACGAGCGCGGTCGTCGCCGCCGTCTCCGCGAGCCCGCCGAACACGTCACCGGTGACCCCGCCGAAGCGACGGACGCAGTGCCGCAGCAGGAGTTCGGCGACGGCGACGGCCAGCACCACCGCGAGGACGGCGCGGACGGCGTCGTACCCCCCGAGGAGCGCGCCCCCGGCCGCGGCCGCCCCGGTCACCGCGAGGGCGACCGGCACCGCGCCCGCCACCGGCACCGCCCCCGCGACCGCCGCGCCCAGCCCCTCCGGACGGGCGGGCGGCACCCCCGTGCGGGCGGCCAGGGTGAGGGCGAGGCGGGCCACGGCCGCCGCGACGACGGCGGCGAGCGCGCCCCGGGCCCAGGAGTCGCCGTACGCCTGCGCCAGCGCGGCCACCTGGGCCAGCAGGACGAGGACGAGCGTGAGCACCCCGAACGGCCCGATGTCCGACTGCTTCATGATCCGCAACGCGTCCTCGGCGGGCTTGGCGCTGCCGAGCCCGTCCGCGGTGTCGGCGAGCCCGTCGAGGTGCAGCCCCCGGGTCAGGGCGGCCGGTACGGCGACCGTGGCGACGGCGGCGAGCGGCGCGCCCGCGCCGAGGGACAGCAGCAGCAGTCCGACGGCGGCGGCCGCGGCGCCGACCACCAGTCCGGCCAGCGGGGCGCACAGCATCCCGGCGCGCGCGGCCGGGCGGTCCCAGCGGGTCACCCGGACCGGGAGCACGGTGAGGGTGCCGAAGGCGAAGCGGAGGCCGTCGGCGGGGGAGGCGGGGGAGACCGGGGAGGGCACGGGCACCGGCGCAGACTACCCGGCGGTCACCGGGGCACCTCCGGCGGCGGTGGTTAAAGTTCACATATGGGACAGCTGTGGGAGCGGAACATCGTCGAGCCGGGCAAACTGCCGCTGCTCCTCGCCCTCGCCGCCTTCGTCCTCACCTTCGTGATCACCCGGGTCATCACCCGCCTGATCCGGGCCGGCAAGGGCCCCTTCGGCAACATCTCGGCCGGTGGCGTGCACGTCCACCACGTGGTGCCCGGCGTCGTCCTCACGGTCGCCGGCGGCTTCGGCGTGGTGGCGGCGGCCGGGCGGCACGGCTTCGGCGCGGCGCTCGGCGCGATCGTCTTCGGCGTCGGCGCGGGCCTCGTCCTGGACGAGTTCGCCCTGATCCTGCACCTCGACGACGTCTACTGGACCGAGGCCGGCCGCAAGAGCGTCGAGATGGTCGTCCTCACCGCCGCCCTGGTCGGCCTGCTGCTGGCCGGTTTCGTGCCGTTCGGCGTCAACGACCTCTCCGAGGAGGAGCTCCAGAACCGCGCGGGCGTCGCCGCGAGCGTCGGCGTGAACTTCCTCTTCTCGCTGATCGCGCTGAGCAAGGGCAAGGCGCGGACCGCGGTGTTCGGCCTGATCGTGCCCGTCGTCGCCGTCATCGGCTCCCTGCGCCTGGCCCGCCCCGGCTCTCTGTGGGCCAGGCGCTTCTACCGGCGCCGGCCCCGCGCGCGGGCCCGGGCGATCCTGCGCGCCTACCGCCACGACCGCCGCTGGTCCGGCCCCCGCCGCGCCGTCCAGGACTGGATCGGCGGCAAACCGGACCCGAAGCCGACCCGCCCGCTGGAACCCCGCTGACCCGTCCGGCCGGACGGCCGGGCCGAGCCGTCGGGCCCGTCGGCTCAGTCCTGGTCCCGCCCCGGCTCCTCCGGCGTCGGCTCCTCCGACTCCTTCGGGTGCTCCGGGAGCTCCGCCGCCAGGGCGGCGGCCGCCTGGACCAGGGGCAGGGCCAGCAGGCCGCCGGTGCCCTCCCCGACGGTGACGCCGTGGGAGACGAGGGGCTCCAGGGCCATCCGGTCCAGGGCCTTCGCCTGGGCCGGCTCACCGCTGTCGTGCGCGGCCAGCCACCAGTCCGGCGCCCGGAACGCGACCCGCTGGCCCACCAGCGCGCACGCCGCCGCCACCACCCCGTCGAGCACGACCGGCAGCTTGCGCACCGCGGCCTGGAGCAGGAACCCCGTCATCGCGGTGAGATCGGCGCCGCCCACCGTGGCCAGCAGCTGCAACTGGTCGCCGAGCACGGGCCGCGCCCGGCGCAGCGCGTCACGGATCGCCGCGCACTTGCGCATCCACGCCAGGTCGTCGATCGCCAGCCCGCCGCGCCCGGTCACCACGGACGCGTCCGTCCCGCACAGCGCGGCCACCAGCACGCCCGCCGCGGTGGTCCCGCCCACGCTCAGGTCGCCGAGCACCACCAGGTCCGTACCGGAGTCGGCCTCCTCGTCGGCCACGGCCATCCCGGCCCGGAACGCCGCCTCGGCCTCCTCGGGGCTCAGCGCGTCCTCGACGTCGATGCGCCCGCTGCCGCGCCGCACCCGGTGCCGCACGACGTCCTCGGGCAGTGACTCGGGAGCGCAGTCCAGGGCCATGTCGACCACCCGCACCGGCACCCCGAGCCGCCGGGCCAGCACGGACACCGGACGGCCGCCCTCCAGCACCTCCCGCACCAGGTCCACGGCGCTGCCCGCGGCCCGCGCCGAGACACCCAGCTCGGCGATCTTGTGATCACCGGCGAAGAGCACCACCCGCGGCCGCTCGACCGGCCGCACCGGCACCGCGGACTGCGCCGCGGCCAGCCACTCACCCAGGTCGTCGAGGCGGCCCAGCGATCCGGGCGGCACGACCTGGCGCTCCCGGCGCGCCTCCGCGTCGCGGCGCACCCCGCCGTCCGGACGCTCGATCAGATCGGTGAAGTCGTCGAGATTAAGCGAGCTCATTCGCCGAACAGTACCGGCCCGGATCGAACACGGCGGCGCACCGGCCGCCCCCGCGCCCGGGGCTCCGCCCGCACCACGCCACCACCGCGTCGATGCGCTCCGGGGAGTCGTCCCCTACGTAACGTTTTGCAGTGGATTGCCGTGCCGTACGCCCTCTCGCCGGGAGCCGCCCATGTCCGCACCCACCCCGTCCGCCGCGCACGCCTCGGCCGCGGCGGGCCCCGTTCCCCACGGCTCCGCCCGGGTGCACGAGCCGCGCCGCGAGGACTGCCCCTGGTGCGGCTCCACGCGGCTGCGCAACCGGCTGCGCACCGGTGATCTGCGCCGGCACCGGCCGGGCCTGTTCACCGTCGACGCATGCCGGGACTGCGGCCACACCTTCCAGAACCCCCGCCTCACCGCCGAGGGCCTCGCCTTCCACCGGCGGACCGTGCGCGGAGCCCCCCGGGACCCCGCCACCGAGCGCGTCCTCGCCCTGCACGCCGCCCCGCAGCGCCACCGCGGCGCCGCCCGCGCGATGCTGCGCTTCGGCGAACCGGAGAGCTGGCTGGACGTCGGCACCGGACTCGCCCGCTTCCCGCTGGCCGCGCGGGAGTTCTTCCCGTACACCTCCTTCGACGGCACCGACCTCACCGCGCGCGTCGAACGGGCCCGCGCGCTCGGCCGCGTCGAGGAGGCCCACGTCGGGTCGCTGACGGACCCGCGGGTCGCCGCCCGGCTGGCCGCCCGCTACGACGTGGTCAGCCTGCTGCACCACCTGGAACACACCACCGACCCCCGCGCGGAGCTCCACGCGGCCCTCGACGCCCTGCGCCCCGGCGGCCACCTGCTCATCGAGACCCTGGACCCGCGCTGCGCGTTCGCCGCCCTGTTCGGCCGCTGGTGGCTGCCCTACGACCAGCCCCGCCGCCTGCACCTGCTGCCCCCGCGCAACCTCCGCGCGGAACTGGGGGCCCGCGGCTGCGCGATCGTCGCCGCGGGGCACCGCGCCGCGCACGTCCCGCACGACCTGGCCGGGGTGGCCGCCCTGGCCCTCTCCCACGCCCTGCCCGCCCCGGACGCCCCCTGGCGCGCCGTCCCGCCGACCCCGTTCCAGCGGCACCTGCGCACGGTCCTGCTGCGCGCGGGCACCCCGCTGGTGGTCGCCGCGGCGCTGGCGGACCTCGCCCTCGCGCCCGTGGTGCGCCACACCCCGTTCGCCAACGCCTACCGGATCATCGCGCGCAAGCCGAAGCCGGCGAGACGCTGACCGGGCCCGGCCCGCTCGCCCCCGCCCCCGCAGGACGCCCGGCCCCCTCACCCCCGCAGGACGACCGCCTGCCCCGCCACCACCAGCAGCACCTGCTCGCACTCCTGCGCGAACGCCGCGTTCAGCCGCCCGAGTTCGTCCCGGTACCGGCGGCCGGACGCGGTGGCGGGCACGATGCCCGAGCCCACCTCGTTGGAGACGGCGACCACCGTCCGCCGGGTCCCGCGCACCGCCCGGGTCAGCTCCCGCACCCGGTCCCGCAGGGCCCGCTCCCCGCCGTTCGCCCACTCCGCGTCGTCCCACGCCCCCACGGCGTCCATCGCGTCCGTCAGCCACAGCGACAGGCAGTCCACGAGCAGCGGCGGCCCGTCGTCCTTCAGCAGCGGCACCAGGTCGCAGGTCTCCACGGTCCGCCACGACCCCGGCCGCCGCTCCTGGTGCGCCGACACCCGCGCCGCCCACTCGGTGTCCCCGTTGCGCGAACCGCCGGTCGCCGCGTACAGCACCTCGGGGAAGGACTCCAGCCGCCGTTCGGCCTCCACCGACTTGCCCGAGCGCGCCCCGCCGAGCACCAGCGTCCGCCGGGGCACGTCGGGCACGTCCTCGTAGGCGCCCACCTCCAGCACGGTCCCGTCCGGCACGGTGCGCGCCCCGGCCGCCGCGAGCCGGCGCCGCAGCTCCGCGCCCGGCGGCACGTCGTGGTCCAGGTGGACGGCGACGACGTCCGTGGCCGGCCCCACCGCGCCGACCGCCCGCAGCCGCGCCAGCGCGTCCGGGCGCCCCACGACGTCCAGCAGCACCATGGCGTACGGCTCGGCCGGCTCCTCCAGGCCGGCCGGCGCACCGCCCGGCGGCAGGTACAGCAGCCGCTGCCCGTCCGGACCGGTGACCGCGTACCCGGTGCCGGGCGCGTCCAGCGCCACCGCGCGCACCCGATGGCCCGTCAGCAGGGCCAACTCCCGTCCGTCCGGCACCCGTCCGGGCTGCGGCAGACCGGCCGGCACCTCGAGGGCGGGGCCGTCGTGCGGGTGCGACAGCAGCACCTGGCGCACGCCGCCCAGCGCGTGCCCCGCGCGGGCCGCCGCGAACGCCAGGCCGGGCATGAGGTCCAGCAGCAGCGCCCCGTCCACCAGCAGCGCGGTGGCCGCCCGCGCGTCCGGACCGAGCGAGGACGCGCACGCGGCGCAGGGACAGTCGGGGCGGGGCAGTCCCGCGGGGGCGCCGGTGCCGAGCAGAGTCAGTTCCACGCCCCGATTTTCGCCCGTCCCCACGGCGGCTGCCCGTCCGACTAGGCTCTTGGACAGGAGCCGGACCGGGATCCGGCTTCCGCTGTGCAGGGTGCTCACACCTTTGGGAGGCGTACATGGCGGCATGGACGTGGCGGTTCGAGAAGGCCGACGGGACGCAGGTCGAGCCCGCGGTGCCGCCGGAGGAGTTCCCCACGCAGGGGGACGCCGAGTCCTGGATCGGGGAGAACTGGAAGGACCTGCTGGAGGGGGGCGCCGATCAGGTGCGGCTGCTGGAGGACACCACGGAGATCTACGGACCGATGAGCCTCCACGCCGAGCAGGCGTGAGCCCACGGGCGGGGGCCGACCGGGCCCTCGCCCACCGTGGTCCCGCCTCCCGGGGGGTTCAGCCCCGTACGCCGCACAGGTGCAGCAGCGCCGCCACCCCGCGGTAGGGGTCCGTGCGGCCGGCCCGTTCCTCGGCCGCGAGGAGCGCCTCCAGGTCGCCCGGGACGTCCGTGCCGTCGACCGCCGTGTCCGTGAAGACCCGCACGCCGTACCAGGTGTGCAGCGGCGCCCCGATCCCCGCGAGCGTCGCCGTCAGCGTCTTCAGCCGGTCGGCGCGGACATCCAGGCCGAGGCGGTTCTGGCAGGCCACCGTCTCGAAGCCGGCCAGCGCCCCGGCCCAGTCGCCGGACAGGCCCGGTCGCATGGCCAGCGCGTCGCCGTTGCGCACCAGCAGCGACAGCAGCCCGCCGGGCGCGAGCACCCGGGCCAGCCCCGCCAGGAGCGCGTCCGGCTCCTCGACGTACATGAGCACGCCGTGGCACAGCACCACGTCGAAGCTGCCCGGCAGGAAGTGCACCCCGGTGTCCCGGCCGTCGCCCTCGATGATCCGCATCCGTTCCCGGATGCCCTCCGGTTCCCCGGCCAGGGCCTCCCGCGCGGTGGCGATCATCGTCGCGTCCCGTTCGAGACCGGTCACCTGGTGGCCGGCCCGGGCCAGCCGCAGTGCCTGCGCGCCCCGGCCCATGCCGACGTCGAGCACGCGCAGCCGCCGGCCGACCGGGAAGCGCCCGACTATCTGCTCCTCCAGCTGGCGGGCCACCAGCTCCTGCCGGACGACGTCCCGCAGCCCACCGGGCCTGTCCGGCCGGGCCTGCGCGGCGCCGTCGGCGAACGGCGTGGTGCTCAGGGCCGCTCCCCGCGCTTGACCTGGGGCTTGGGCAGCCGCAGCCGGCGCATCTGGAGCGAGCGCATCAGCGCGTAGGCGACCGCGCCGCGGCGGTTGTCGTCCGGGAAGCGCTCGGCCAGCTGCTTCTTCAGCCGGAAGCCGGTGACGATCGAGTCCAGCACGATCATCACGATCACCACGAGCCACAGCAGCAATGAGGCGTTCTGCAGGGCGGGCACCTGGACCATGCTCATCACGAGGATGATCACGGCCATCGGCAGGAAGTACTCGGCGATGTTGAACCGCGAGTCGACGAAGTCACGCGCGAACCGGCGCACCGGCCCCTTGTCGCGGGCGGGCAGGTAGCGCTCGTCGCCGCTGGCCAGTGCCTGGCGCTGGCGCTCCAGCGCGGCACGGCGCTCCTCACGCTGCCGCTTGGCGGCCTCCTTGCGCGTCATCGACGTGTTGGCCACGCTGCGACGCTGGGACTGGGCCACGCTGCGCTTGGGCGTGGGGCGGCCCTTGGGGGCCTCCGGGTGACGGGGCTGCTTGGAGTCGGTCACCGTCGCCTTGGTGGCGACCGATGCCTTCTCTTCCTTGGCACGGCTACGGAACACAAAACCCAAGGGTACGGGGTGCCCGGGGTTGGACCCCAGCCCCGGGGGGAACGATCCGGCAACACCGGTCGTCTTCAGGAGGACAGAGGAGACGTTTCCAGAAGGACCAGGGGACGTGGTGTGATCTCCGGGCCGGCAGGCCGGCCGCCCCCGGGGACCACCTACTCCTTACGCCGGATCGGGAGGGTGGTCATTCGTCCTTGGGGATGAGCACATCCGTCCCCGAACAGTGCGGTAATGGAAGCAGGGCCCGTACTGTGGGTTCTGTCGCAGAGCTGTGAGCCGGAGTCCGTCAGAAGGGGGCGCGCGAAGCCCATGAGCGGTGTCATGAAGCGTATGGGGATGATCTTCCGCGCGAAGGCGAACAAGGCCCTTGACCGGGCCGAGGACCCGCGCGAGACCCTCGATTACTCGTATCAGAAGCAGCTGGAGCTGCTCCAGAAGGTCCGCCGCGGTGTCGCCGACGTGGCGACCAGCCGCAAGCGCCTGGAACTCCAGCTCAACCAGCTCCAGTCCCAGTCGTCCAAGCTGGAGGACCAGGGCCGCAAGGCGCTCGCGCTGGGCCGCGAGGACCTGGCCCGCGAGGCGCTCTCCCGTCGCGCCGCCCTCCAGCAGCAGGTGACCGACCTGGAGACACAGCACGCGACGCTCCAGGGCGAGGAGGAGAAGCTCACCCTCGCGGCCCAGCGGCTCCAGGCCAAGGTGGACGCCTTCCGCACGAAGAAGGAGACCATCAAGGCCACCTACACCGCCGCCCAGGCGCAGACCCGGATCGGCGAGGCCTTCTCCGGCATCTCCGAGGAGATGGGCGACGTCGGGCTGGCGATCCAGCGGGCCGAGGACAAGACCGCCCAGCTCCAGGCGCGGGCCGGCGCGATCGACGAACTGCTCGCCTCCGGCGCCCTGGACGACCCCTCCGGCATGCACAAGGACGACATCCAGGCCGAGCTGGACCGGCTCTCCGGTGGTACGGATGTAGAGCTGGAACTGCAGCGCATGAAGGCCGAGCTGGCCGGGGGCACCACCGGCGGGCAGCAGGCCATCGAGGGCGGCACCGGCCAGGCCCAGGACCAGGCGCAGTCCCAGCAGCAGCCGCAGGACGCCCCGCGCTTCGACAAGCAGTGACCACGACGGCGGCAGGGGCCCACGCCTAGGAGGGCGACGTGATCGTACGGATCATGGGGGAGGGGCAGGTGACGCTGGCCGAGAGCCGGCTCGCCGAGCTGGACCGGCTGGACGAGGAACTGCTCGCCGAGATGGAGAACGGCGACGGGCCGGGCTTCCGCGCGACCCTCCAGGCGCTGCTGGCCAAGGTGCGCGAACTCGGCGAGCCGCTGCCGGACGACTCCCTGGAGCCCTCCGACCTCATCCTCCCGTCCCCGGACGCCACCCTGGACGAGGTCAGGGAACTGCTCAGCGACGACGGTCTGATCCCGGGAGCGTGAGCCCCGGGACGGTCCGCCCCCGCACAGGCGGTCCGGCACCGGCCCCCGTCCCGGGCGCCGCGACGACACCGTACGGTGAACAGCCGTGAGCACCCTGACACGCGCCCGGTGCCGCCTGCGGGCCCACCCCTTCGCCTTGGACGCGGCCCTGGCCGCGGGCGTCCTGGTGTGCATGGTGGCCGGATCCTTCGTCGAGCCGCACGGACCGGACGGCGTCACCTGGGGCGTGCGCACCCCCGACCCGTTCAGCCTGGTCCTCATGGCCCTCGGCGCCGCCGCGCTCGTCTTCCGGCGCCGCGCTCCCCGCACCGTGCTCGCCCTCGCCGGCGGCGTCTCCGTGGTGGAGTCCGTCACCGGCGACCCCCGCGCCCCCGTCGCCATGTGCGCCGTGATCGCGCTCTACACCGTCGCCTCGGCCACCGACCGCCCCACCACCTGGCGCATCGGCCTGCTCACCATGACGGTCCTCACCGGCACCGCCATGGCCGCCGGCCCCCTGCCCTGGTACGCCCAGGAGAACCTGGCGATCTTCGCCTGGACCGGCATCGGCGCCACCGCCGGGGACGCCGTCCGCAGCCGCCGCGCCTTCGTCCGGGCCATCCGCGAGCGCGCCGAGCGGGCCGAGCGCACCCGCGAGGAGGAGGCCCGCCGCCGCGTCGCCGAGGAGCGGCTGCGCATCGCCCGCGACCTGCACGACGTGGTCGCCCACCACATCGCCCTGGTCAACGTCCAGGCCGGGGTCGCCGCCCACGTCATGGACAAGCGGCCCGACCAGGCCAAGGAGGCCTTGGCCCACGTCCGCGAGGCCAGCCGCTCCGCGCTGAACGAACTGCGGGCCACCGTCGGCCTGCTGCGCCAGTCCGGCGATCCCGAGGCGCCCACCGAGCCGGCGCCCGGCCTGGACCGCCTCGACGAACTCGTCGGCACCTTCCGCAGCGCCGGACTGCGCGTCGAGGTCGCCCGGGCCGACCAGGGCACCACCCTGCCCGCCGCCGTCGACCTGGCCGCCTACCGGGTCATCCAGGAGGCCCTCACCAACGTGCAGAAGCACGCCGGCAACAACGCGAAGGCGGAGGTCAGCGTCGTCCGCGTGGGACCCCACATCGAGATCACCGTCCTCGACGACGGCACCGGCGACCACCAGGACCACGTTCCCGGCGGACCCGGCGGCGGGCACGGACTGCTCGGCATGCGCGAGCGCGTCACCGCCCTGCGCGGCACCCTCACCACCGGTCCCCGCTACGGCGGCGGTTTCCGCGTCCATGCGATCCTGCCCGTCAAGAGCCGTACGTCCGCCGCCCAGGACGGCCCGTGACGGCGGACCGTGACCAGCGCACCGGGGGAGCCCGCATGACGATCCGTGTCCTGCTCGCCGACGACCAGGCACTGCTGCGCAGCGCCTTCCGGGTGCTCGTCGACTCCGAGCCGGACATGGAGGTGGTGGGCGAGGCGTCCGACGGCGCGGAGGCGGTCCGGCTGGCCCGCGAGCAGCGGGCCGACGTCGTCCTCATGGACATCCGGATGCCCGGCACCGACGGCCTCGCCGCCACCCGCATGATCAGCGCGGACCCCGCGCTCGCCGCGGTCCGGGTGGTGATCCTGACGACCTTCGAGGTCGACGACTACGTGGTGCAGTCGCTGCGCGCCGGCGCCTCCGGCTTCCTCGGCAAGGGCTCCGAGCCCGAGGAGTTGCTGAACGCCATCCGGATCGCCGCCGAGGGCGAGGCCCTGCTCTCCCCGGCCGCCACCAAGGGCCTGATCGCCCGCTTCCTCGCCCAGGAGGACTCGGCCGGCGGGGCCGACCGCGACCCCGCCCGCGCCGAACGCCTCGACTCGCTCACCGTCCGCGAGCGCGAGGTGCTCGTCCAGGTCGCCGGCGGCCACTCCAACGACGAGATCGCCGAACGCCTCGACGTCAGCCCGCTGACCGTGAAGACGCACGTCAACCGGGCCATGGCCAAGCTGGGCGCCCGGGACCGGGCCCAGCTGGTGGTCATCGCCTACGAATCGGGCCTGGTACGTCCGAAGGTGGACTGAGCGCCGACGGGCGTACTGCGGCGGGAGTACGCGCCGTGGGAGAAATGGACCTCGGGCCTACGGATCGGCCCCCTCCGATGGCCCAGTGTGTAGACCGGGCGCACGGCTGCGCCCGACCGTGCACTTCTGCCGCTCACAGAAGAGAGACCCGTAACCCATGTCCTGGCTGTCCAGATTCAGCCTCGCGCAACGGGCGCTGATCGGACTGATGTCGATCATCGCGCTCGTCTTCGGGGCGATCGCGATACCCCAGCTCAAGCAGCAGCTGCTGCCCACCATCGAACTGCCTGTGGTCTCCGTGGTGGCGCCGTACCAGGGCGCCTCCCCGGACGTGGTCGAGAAGCAGGTCGTCGAGCCCATCGAGAACAACCTGGAGGCCGTCGACGGCCTCACCGGGGTCACCTCGACGGCGAGCGAGGGCAACGCCGTGATCATGGCGTCCTTCGACTACGGCAACGACACCCAGCAGCTCGTCGCCGACGTCCAGCAGGCCGTCAACCGGGCCGGCGCCCAGCTCCCGGACGACGTGGACCCGCAGGTCGTCGCCGGTTCCACGGACGACATGCCGACCGTGGTCCTCGCCGTCACCTCCGACAAGGACCAGCAGGCGCTCGCCGACCAGCTCGACCGGACCGTGGTGCCCGCCCTGGAGGACATCGACGGCGTCGGCCAGGTCACGGTGGACGGCGTACGGGACCTCCAGGTCACCGTCACCCCCGACACCGCGAAGCTGACGAAGGCGGGGCTCACCCCGCAGTCGCTGGCCCAGGCCCTCCAGGCCGGCGGCGCGACCGTCCCGGCCGGCTCCTTCGACGAGGACGGCGCCAACCGCACCGTCCAGGTGGGCGGCGGCTTCACCTCGCTGCAGCAGATCGAGGACCTGATGGTCACCGGCGGGCCCGGCAAGGGCGATCCGGTCCGTCTCGGTGACGTCGCCACGGTGAAGCAGGAGGAAGCACGGGTCTCCTCCCTCACCCGGACGAACGGCGAGCCCAGCCTCGCCGTGATGGCGACCATGGACCGCGACGGCAGCGCGGTCGCGATCTCCGAGGCCGTCGAGGAGATGCTCCCCGACCTGCGCGAGGACCTCGGCTCCGGCGCCACGCTCACCGTCGTCAGCGACCAGGGCCCGGCCGTGTCCAAGGCCATCGAGGGCCTGACCACCGAGGGCGCGCTCGGTCTGGTCTTCGCGGTCCTGGTGATCCTGGTCTTCCTGGCGTCGGTCCGCTCGACCCTGGTCACCGCGGTGTCCATCCCGCTGTCCGTGGTCCTCGCCCTGATCGTGCTGTGGACGCGCGACCTGTCGCTGAACATGCTGACGCTGGGCGCGCTGACCATCGCCATCGGCCGGGTCGTGGACGACTCCATCGTGGTCCTGGAGAACATCAAGCGGCACCTCGGCTACGGCGAGGAGCGCCGGTCGGCGATCCTGACCGCGGTGCGCGAGGTCGCGGGCGCGGTGACGTCCTCGACACTCACCACGGTCGCCGTCTTCCTGCCGATCGGCCTGGTCGGCGGCATGGTGGGCGAGCTGTTCGGCTCCTTCAGCCTCACCGTCACGGCCGCGCTGCTGGCGTCCCTGCTGGTGTCGCTGACGGTCGTCCCGGTGCTGTCGTACTGGTTCCTGCGCGCTCCCAAGGGCACCCCGGAGGACGCCGAGGAGGCGCGCCGGCTCGCGGAGGAGAAGGAGGCGAGGAGCCGCCTGCAGCGCCTCTACGTCCCCGTGCTGCGCTTCGCCACCCGGCGCAGGCTGACCAGCGTGGCCATCGCGGTCGTCGTGCTGATCGCCACCTTCGCCATGGCGCCGCTGCTGAAGACCAACTTCTTCGACCCGGGCGAGCAGAAGGTCCTCACCGTCCGGCAGGAGCTGGAGCCCGGCACCAGCCTGAGCGCGACCGACGCCCGGGCGAGGAAGGTCGAGAAGCTGCTCGGCGACACCGAGGGCGTCAAGGACTACCAGGTGACGGTCGGCTCGTCCGGCTGGATGGCGGCCTTCGGCGGCGGTACGGACACCAACCAGGCGACGTACCAGGTGATGCTGGAGGACTCCGCGTCCTCCGAGGACGTGCAGGAGAGCCTCGAGAAGGGCCTCGGCGAGCTCGACGGCATCGGCACGACCACCATCGCGGTCGGTGACGGCTTCGGCAGCCAGGACCTGAGCGTGGTCGTCAAGGCGTCCGACGCGCAGGTGCTGCGCAAGGCGGCCGACCAGGTCCAGGACGCGGTGGCGTCCCTGGACGACGTCACGGACGTCACCAGCGACCTGGCGCAGAGCGTGCCCCGCATCTCCGTGAAGGCCAACGACAAGGCCGCCGCGGCCGGGTTCGACGACCAGACCCTCGGCGCCGCCGTCGCCCAGGCGGTGCGCGGCACCCCGGCCGCCAAGGCGGTCCTGGACGACGCCGAGCGCGACGTCGTCATCCGCTCGGCCAAGCCGGCCACCACCCTGGAGCAGTTGAAGAACCTGCGCCTGGGTGCGGTGAGGCTGGGTGACGTCGCCACCGTCGAGGTGGTGGACGGCCCGGTGTCCATGACCCGGATCGACGGTCAGCGCGCGGCCACCGTCACGGCCAGGCCGACCGGTGACAACACGGGCGCGGTGAGCATGGACCTCCAGACGAAGATCGACGCGCTGACGCTGCCGGCCGGCGCGACGGCGGAGATCGGCGGCGTGTCCGAGGACCAGGACGAGGCGTTCGCCAACCTGGGGCTGGCGATGCTGGCCGCGATCGCGATCGTCTTCATGCTGCTGGTCGGCACCTTCCGCTCGCTCGCCCAGCCGCTGATCCTGCTGGTGTCCGTCCCGTTCGCGGCGACGGGCGCGATCGGTCTGCTGCTGGTCACGGGCACCCCGATGGGCGTCCCGGCGATGATCGGCATGCTGATGCTGATCGGCATCGTGGTCACCAACGCGATCGTGCTGATCGACCTGATCAACCAGTACCGCAGCCGGGGCCACGGCGTGGTCGAGGCCGTGCTGGAGGGCGGCCGCCACCGTCTGCGGCCGATCCTGATGACGGCCCTGGCGACGATCTTCGCGCTGCTCCCGATGGCGCTGGGCATCACCGGCGAGGGCGGCTTCATCGCCCAGCCGCTGGCCGTGGTGGTGATCGGCGGTCTGATCACGTCGACGCTGCTCACCCTGCTGCTGGTGCCGACGCTCTACGCGATGCTGGAGCTCCGCAAGGAGCGGCGCGCGAAGAAGAAGGCGCTGAAGAAGGGGAAGGCCGCCCCGGAGGCCGCCGCGTCCGCGGACGAGGCGGAGCCGGCGCAGGCCTGACCGGCCCGCACACAGAGGAGGGCCCACCCGGCACCGAGGTTCCGGGTGGGCCTTCGTCGCGGGCGGCCACGGGCCGCACGGCTACGGCAGTGCGAGCATCCGCTCCAGCGCCAGCTTCGCGAACGCCTCGGTCTCCTCGTCCACCTCGATGCGGTTGACCAGGTTGCCCTCGGCGAGGGACTCCAGGGCCCAGACCAGGTGGGGGAGGTCGATGCGGTTCATGGTGGAGCAGAAGCAGACCGTCTTGTCGAGGAACACGATCTCCTTGCCCTCGGGCGCGAAACGGTTCGCCAGTCGGCGCACCAGGTTCAGCTCCGTGCCGATGGCCCACTTGGAGCCCGCCGGGGCCGCCTCCAGCGTCTTGATGATGTACTCGGTCGAGCCGACGTAGTCCGCGGCGGCCACGACCTCGTGCCGGCACTCGGGGTGCACCAGGACGTTCACGTCCGGGATCCGCTCGCGCACGTCGTTGACCGAGTCGAGGCTGAAGCGGCCGTGCACCGAGCAGTGGCCGCGCCACAGGATCATCTTCGCGGCGCGCAGCTCGTCCGCGGTCAGCCCGCCGTTCGGCTTGTGCGGGTTGTAGACGACGCAGTCCTCCAGGGACATCCCCATGTCCCGCACCGCGGTGTTGCGGCCCAGGTGCTGGTCGGGCAGGAAGAGCACCTTCTCGCCCTGCCGGAAGGCCCACTCCAGCGCGCGCTCGGCGTTGGAGGAGGTGCAGATCGTGCCGCCGTGCTTGCCCGTGAAGGCCTTGATGTCGGCGGAGGAGTTCATGTACGACACCGGCACGACCTGCTCGGCCACGCCGGCCTCGGTCAGCACGTCCCAGCACTCGGCGACCTGCTCGGCGGTGGCCATGTCGGCCATGGAGCAGCCGGCCGCGAGGTCGGGCAGGACCACCTTCTGGTCGTCGGACGTCAGGATGTCCGCGGACTCCGCCATGAAGTGGACGCCGCAGAACACGATGTACTCGGCCTCCGGGCGCGCGGCGGCGTCCCGGGCCAGCTTGAAGGAGTCGCCCGTGACGTCGGCGAACTGGATGACCTCGTCGCGCTGGTAGTGGTGACCGAGCACGAAGACCTTGTCCCCGAGCTTCTCCTTGGCCGCGCGGGCGCGCTCGACCAGGTCCGGGTCGGACGGCGAGGGCAGGTCGCCGGGACACTCCACACCGCGCTCGCTCCTGGGGTCGGCCTCACGGCCGAGGAGCAGCAGGGCGAGGGGCGTCGGCTGTACGTCGAGCTCCTGGGTCTGGGCGGTGGTCACGACACGCACCCTTTCTGTTCTGCGGCTCGCCGGGCCGGTCTGGGCCGGACCCGGCGGGACATGCGGGACATCTTTTCGACTTTTCGTCGGATTGACGCTATCTATCATAACCGGTTCACGTCACGTTGACGATGGCCATAGCGTCCATGTGACGTGAATCCCGGAGCCCGGCCTTTCATTCCCGGCGGGCCCCGAAGGAGCCGTTTTCCGCTCCGCACGGTGTGTGCGAGCATGAGGAAGAGCCGAAGAGAACAAGTGCCCGGCCCGGAATGAATCCGCGGCCCCGCCGGTTGGAACCGTCGGCAAGCAGTCTCCGTACAACCCGGGAGAGATGTAGATGTCCGTATCGGACGAGACCACCACCGTCACCGACGGCATCATCCTGACCGACGCCGCCGCGGCCAAGGTCAAGGCCCTGCTCGACCAGGAAGGCCGTGACGACCTCGCGCTGCGTGTCGCCGTCCAGCCCGGCGGCTGCTCCGGCCTGCGCTACCAGCTCTTCTTCGACGAGCGCTCCCTCGACGGCGACGTGGTGAAGGACTTCGGCGGTGTGAAGGTCGTCACCGACCGCATGAGCGCTCCGTACCTGGGCGGCGCCACCGTCGACTTCGTCGACACCATCGAGAAGCAGGGCTTCACGATCGACAACCCGAACGCCACCGGCTCCTGCGCCTGCGGCGACTCCTTCAGCTGAACCGGACCCTTCCGGCGCGCACCTGACGAAGGCGGCGGTCCCCTGCGGGGGGCCGCCGCCTTCGGCGCGTCCGCAGTCTCCTCGCCGGGCCTACCGTGCCCCGGAGGACGGCGCCGGCAGCCGTGCGCCCTCCTTCAGCAGCGGGATCGGCTCGCCGTCGGCGCCCACGACCTCGCGGTCGCCCAGCGGCTCCTCCAGCTGCACCGTCTGCCGGTACTGCTTGGCGATCAGGATGCAGACCTTGTCCGTCCGCTGCGTCTCGGTCACGGTGACCGTCACCCGGTCCGCGCTCTCGCTCACCGTCGTCCCGTAGGCGGCGCACACCCCGCCGGTGAAGCCCACGGTCAGCTCGGTGCCCTCGGCGGTGTAGCCCTCGACGGCGACGTTCCGGGTGGCGGGCGTCCCGGTCGGCCCGTCGCCCGGGACGGTCGGCTCGGGGCTGGGCCTCCCCGAGCGGTCCCGCGGGGCGAGGTACTCCGGGTCCACCGCCGGGTACGTCACCGTGAGGGCGTCCTTCGCACCCTCCGGACGCGCCTCGAACAGCCAGGACGGCACGAGGGCCGGCCGGCCGTCCACGGCGTGCGCGGCCAGCCCGAACACCGCCTTCTCGACGGTGAGCGCGCCCTTCCCGGGCGGGGTCGTCACCGCACCGCACGGCTCCTGCCGCCCCTGTTCCTCCAGCGGGACGGGAGTGGCGCAGCCGCCGGTGCCCGCGCGCCGGCCGGCGCCCGGCGCCGCGTTCATCAGGTCCAGCGCCTCCTCGGCGCTCACCACGGGGTACGTGTCCCCCTTCACCGGCTTCGAGAGCCGGCCGCTGCCGCCGACCACCTCGCCCGTGGCGCCGACGACCACCCCGGTCGTCCAGCCGTGCGTGGGCAGCCCGCCGATCTCGGGGTCGGCGTTCACCACCCGTCCGCCGCCCGTGACCTGTCCCGCGTCGAGCTTCGCGTCGTCCTGGCCCACCGCCTTCAGGACGGGCGCGGCGGCCTTCTTCGCGGCCTCCTCGCTCACCGCCGGGCCGCCGGCGGAAGGCGCCTTGCACGTCGCGCCCTTGCAGTTGTCGGTGCCCGGGGCGTACCGGCTGAACGTCCAGGTGCCGGGGGCCTGCCGGTCCACCCGCAGACCGGGCCCGGAACCGTCCCGGCCGCCGATCCGCCAGGACCCGCCCTCCGCCACCGGCCTGCCGTCGATCCCCAGCGCCTTCGCCAGCGCGGCCACCTGCTCCCGGGTGATCTGCCCCCCGGCGCGGTAGACCGGCGCCGAGCCGGGACCGTCCGGGAGCGTGCCGTCGGCGCGGTAGGTGGCGCCGTAGGGGTTGGGCTCGCCCGGTGCGATGCCGGGCGAACCGCCCTCGGAGTGGCCGTCGAGCGCCAGCGGGGGCGGGGTGGCGTCCCCGTTGGCCCCGGGCGCCGTGCGACCGCCGGAGTCCCCGGCGGCGCCGGCGAGCCAGGCCCCACCGCCGCCGACCAGCAGTACGGCGGCGGCCACGGAGGCGATCAGCGCGGGGGAGCGCCGCCGGGGAGCCGGGGCGTCGTCGGTGCCGTGCGCGGCACGAACCTCCCCGACCTCGGGGTCCCCGTGCTTCTCACGCTCTTCGCGCTCCCCGCGCGCGGAGGCCGGCTCGGCACCGTCGGCGGCTCCCCGCTCCCGGCGCCCCCGCTCCTCCGGAGCGCTCTCCGTCCCACCCTCGCCGGAAGCGTCCCCGGGGTGTCGCGCACCGCCGGGGGGGACGGCCTCGGCGTCGTCGTGGTCGGGTCGCTCGGTGTTCACCGCATCGCTCCTTCGGCTGCACAGCTGTCCCGGAAGACCCTGCCCGGTCGTACCGGGACCGCTGGTGGGTCGTATCCCGCATCCCCTTTACGGGGGACAGCGATGGGACGCAGCGGGGGAGCGCACGGTTCCCCGGGAGCGCGGTTCGGCTCAGTCGCCGTACTCCGACATCGCGTCCAGCAGCCGGGCCGACGCCGGCGGCACGGTCACGCCGTGGATCAGGGACGGGGGGACGGGCCGGGCGGCGCCCCGGTCCGGGACCGTCCAGTGGGGAGCCATCCGGGCGCAGTCACCGCGCAACGACGCCAGGTCGCCTTCGAGATCGGCCGGGGAGGGGGCGTGGGCCTTGAGGTTCGTCATGTCGGCACCGTACGCACGCGAAGGTCACGAAGAAAGGTCTACTATCGGGTAGTTTCTCCTGCTTCTACAGGCGGTTCCCACCCGGTAGCGTGAAGTGTCAAACCGCCTCCCCCAGGAGAATCCACGCCGTGCGCATCGCAGTCACCGGCTCCATCGCCACCGACCACCTCATGACCTTCCCCGGGCGCTTCGCCGACCAGTTCGTCGCGGACCAGCTGCACACGGTCTCGCTGTCCTTCCTGGTCGACAACCTCGACGTACGCCGGGGCGGCGTCGGCGCGAACATCGCCTTCGGGATGGGGCAGCTCGGCACCCGGCCGATCCTGGTCGGCGCCGCGGGCTTCGACTTCGACGAGTACCGGGCCTGGCTGGACCGGCACGGCGTCGACACCGCCTCGGTCCGCATCTCCGACACCCTGCACACCGCCCGCTTCGTGTGCACCACGGACGCCGACCACAACCAGATCGGCTCCTTCTACACGGGCGCGATGAGCGAGGCCCGGCTGATCGAGCTGAAGACCGTCGCCGACCGCGTGGGCGGCCTCGACCTGGTCTCCATCGGCGCCGACGACCCGGAGGCGATGCTCCGCCACACCGAGGAGTGCCGCTCCCGGGGCATCCCGTTCGCCGCCGACTTCTCCCAGCAGATCGCCCGGATGGACGGCGAGGAGATCCGGATCCTGCTGGACGGGGCGACCTACCTCTTCTCCAACGAGTACGAGAAGGGGCTCATCGAGACCAAGACGGGCTGGACCGACGCCGAGATCCTCACCCGCGTCGGCCACCGCGTCACCACCCTCGGTTCGCGCGGCGTGCGCATCGAGCGCGCCGGCGAGGACCCGATCGAGGTCGGCTGCCCCGACGAGGAGCGCAAGGCCGACCCGACCGGCGTCGGCGACGCCTTCCGCGCCGGCTTCCTGTCGGGCCTCGCCTGGGGCGTTTCCCTGGAGCGCGCCGCACAGGTCGGCTGCATGCTCGCCACGCTGGTCATCGAGACCGTCGGCACCCAGGAGTACCAGCTGCGCCGCGCCCACTTCATGGAGCGCTTCACCAAGGCCTACGGCGACGAGGCCGCGGCCGAGGTGCAGAAGCACCTGGTCTGACCGGCCCCGCCCGGCTACGAGACCCGGCGGACCAGATAGGCCGAGCCACGGTCCGCCGGTTCCTCACCCACGTACTCCTGTCCGCGCATCTCGCACCACGCGGGGATGTCCAGCCGGGCCGCCTCGTCGTCCGCGAGGACCCGCACCAGGCCGCCCACCGGCACGTCGCCGATCACCTTGGCCAGCTCGATCACCGGGATCGGGCAGCGCCGCCCCACCGCGTCCACGACCAGGACGCCGTCCCCCCCGTCCACCCCGGCGGCGCCGGCGGCGGACACCGGCGCGCCCAGCTTCTCCCGCACCCCCGCCACCACCCCGGGCAGGACGGACAGGAACCGCTCGACGTCCTCCTGGGCCGTCCCCGGCGGCAGCGAGACCCGGACGTTGCCCTCGCTCAGCACCCCCATCGCCCGCAGCACGTGGCTGGGCGTCAGCGTGCTGCTGGTGCAGGACGAGCCGGAGGAGACGGAGAAACCGGCGCGGTCCAGTTCGTGCAGCAGCGTCTCCCCGTCGACGTAGAGACAGGAGAAGGTGACGATGCCCGGCAGCCTCCGCCGCGGGTCGCCGACCACCTCCGCGTCCGGCACCAGCCGGGGCACCCGCGCCCGGATCCGCTCCGTCAGTTCCCGCAGCCGCGCCGCCTCCTCGGCCGCCTCGGCCCGCACCGCCCGCAGCGACGCCGCCGCGGCCACGATCGCCGGGAGGTTCTCGAACCCGGCCACCCGCCCCGACTCCCGCTCGTCCACCGGTCCCTGGGGCGCGAACCGCACCCCCTTGCGCACGACGAGCAGCCCGACCCCCGACGGCCCGCCCCACTTGTGGGCGCTCGCCGTGAGCAGTGACCAGTCGCCCTCCACCGGCGCCCAGCCCAGCGACTGGGCCGCGTCCACCAGCAGCGGCACCCCCGCCGCCCGGCAGGCCTCGGCCACCTCGGCCACCGGCTGCTCGGTCCCCACTTCGTGGTTGGCCGACTGCAGGCAGGCCAGCGCGGTGTCCGGCCGCAGCGCCTCGGCGTAACCCGAAGGAACCACCGCCCCCTCGCGGTTCACCGCCACCTCGGTGACCGAGCCTCCGCCGGCCCGGTGAACTTCCCCCGCATGGAGTACCGAAGAGTGTTCGACCGCGGACACGATCAGGTGGCGCCCCACCCGCCGCCGTCCCGCCAGCGCCCCCGCGATCCCCGTGTGCACCGCCCGCGTACCGGACGGGGTGAACACCAGCTCGTCCGGCCGGCACCCCACCGCCTCGGCGGCCGCCTCCCGCGCGGCGTCCAGCAGCATCCGGGCCCGCCGTCCCTCCCGGTACAACCGGGCGGGATCCGCCCACCCCTCGTCGAGCGAGGCCCACAGCGCCTGGCGGGCCACAGGGTGGAGGGGGACGGCGGAAGCGGCATCGAAGTAGGACACGCCTCAACGCTAAACCCGGGGGAGGGCGGCTCCGTCAGGGGCGCCGGACTGTTTCGACGCGCGGCCCCGCCGCGCGCGACCGACCGCGAACAACCCCCACCCGCCAAACCAGCGAACCACCCGAACCACTAGGCACCCCTCCCCGCGAACCCTCGAAGGGCGTCGGCTAGGGTTTGGTCCGCATAAACATCCAAACCCCTGCCCGACGCAGGGCGGCGACCGACCAGCGAGAAGGCCAGGCCGCAGCCGTACAGCGCGGGCGAGACTCTCGGGAAGGCGCTACGTGAGTCCCAACGGCTCCGACCGCTCGCCGCGGCGCCCGATGCGGCGGAAGCTGCTGCAGGCACTGACCGCGGGCCTGGTCCTGGCGACCGCCACCGGTTGCACATGGGAGGACTTCCCCCGCCTTGGCATGCCCACCCCCACCACGGAAGAGGCTCCGCGGATCCTCTCCCTGTGGCAGGGGTCCTGGGCCGCCGCGCTCGCCGTCGGCGTGCTGGTGTGGGGTCTGATCCTGTGGAGTGCTTTCTTCCACCGGCGCAGCCGCACCAAGGTGGAGGTTCCTCCGCAGACCCGGTACAACATGCCCATCGAGGCGCTGTACACGGTCGTTCCGCTCCTCATCGTCTCGGTGCTCTTCTACTTCACCGCCCGCGACGAATCCGAGCTCATGAGGCTCGAGAAGAAGCCCGACGTCACGATCAACGTGGTCGGCTTCCAGTGGAGCTGGTGCTTCAACTACGTCGAGAACGTCGACGGTTCCACGGGTGACGCCAAGAAGGCCAAGGAACTGGACGCGATTCCGAACCGCTACAAGGAGGCCTTCCCGGCCGACGCCGGCGGTGTCTACGACTGCGGTGTCCCCGGCACCCGGAACCCGCAGACCAACAACCCGGGCCCCACCCTGTGGCTGCCCGAGGGCAAGCGGGTCCGCTTCGTGCTGACCTCGCGTGACGTCATCCACTCCTTCTGGGTGGTGCCGTTCCTGATGAAGCAGGACGTCATCCCGGGCCACACCAACGCCTTCGAGGTGACCCCCAACCGTGAGGGCACCTTCCTCGGCAAGTGCGCCGAGCTCTGCGGCGTGGACCACTCCCGGATGCTGTTCAACGTCAAGGTCGTCTCCCCCGAGCGTTACGAGCAGCACCTGAAGGACCTCGTGAAGAAGGGGCAGACCGGTTACGTGCCCGCCGGCATCAAGCAGGGCGAGTACGAGAAGAACCGGGAGGCGAACATCCTGTGAGCATCCTCAACCAACCCCAGGGTGCCGAGGCGGCAGGGTCCCACCACGCGGACGAACTGCCGGTCCGGCGCCAGAACCGCGGCAGTGTCGTGGTCAAGTGGCTGACGACCACGGACCACAAGACGATCGGCACGCTGTACCTGGTGACGTCGTTCGCGTTCTTCGTGATCGGCGGCGTGATGGCGCTCGTCATGCGCGCCGAGCTGGCCCGGCCGGGCCTGCAGATCATGTCGAACGAGCAGTTCAACCAGGCGTTCACGATGCACGGCACGATCATGCTGCTGATGTTCGCGACGCCGCTGTTCGCCGGCTTCGCGAACTGGATCATGCCGCTGCAGATCGGCGCGCCGGACGTCGCCTTCCCGCGGCTGAACATGTTCGCCTACTGGCTCTACCTGTTCGGCTCGCTGATCGCGGTCGGGGGCTTCCTCACCCCGGACGGCGCGGCCGACTTCGGCTGGTTCGCCTACTCCCCGCTGTCGGACGCGGTCCGCTCGCCGGGCATCGGCGCCGACATGTGGATCATGGGCCTGGCCTTCTCCGGCTTCGGCACCATCCTCGGCTCGGTCAACTTCATCACCACGATCATCTGCATGCGCGCGCCCGGCATGACGATGTTCCGCATGCCGATCTTCACCTGGAACGTGCTGCTGACCGGTGTGCTGGTCCTGCTCGCCTTCCCGGTGCTGGCCGCCGCGCTCTTCGCGCTGGAGGCGGACCGCAAGTTCGGCAGCCACATCTTCGACTCGGCCAACGGCGGAGCGCTGCTGTGGCAGCACCTCTTCTGGTTCTTCGGCCACCCCGAGGTGTACATCATCGCGCTGCCGTTCTTCGGCATCATCAGTGAGGTCATCCCGGTCTTCTCCCGCAAGCCGATGTTCGGCTACATGGGTCTGATCGGCGCGACCATCGCCATCGCCGGCCTCTCGGTGACGGTGTGGGCGCACCACATGTACGTGACCGGCGGTGTGCTGCTGCCGTTCTTCTCCTTCATGACCTTCCTGATCGCGGTCCCGACCGGTGTGAAGTTCTTCAACTGGATCGGCACCATGTGGAAGGGCTCGCTGTCCTTCGAGACGCCGATGCTGTGGTCGCTGGGCTTCCTGATCACCTTCACCTTCGGTGGTCTGACCGGCGTCATCCTGGCCTCGCCGCCGCTGGACTTCCACGTGTCCGACTCGTACTTCGTGGTGGCCCACTTCCACTACGTGGTGTTCGGCACCGTGGTGTTCGCGATGTTCGCCGGCTTCCACTTCTGGTGGCCGAAGTTCACCGGCAAGATGCTCGACGAGCGCATCGGCAAGGTCACCTTCTGGACGCTGTTCATCGGCTTCCACGGCACCTTCCTGGTCCAGCACTGGCTGGGCGCCGAGGGCATGCCGCGCCGCTACGCCGACTACCTGGCGGCCGACGGCTTCACCGCGCTGAACACGATCTCCACGATCGCCTCGTTCCTGCTCGGCCTGTCGATCCTGCCGTTCTTCTACAACATCTGGAAGACGGCCAAGTACGGCAAGCCGGTCGGCGTGGACGACCCGTGGGGCTACGGCCGTTCGCTGGAGTGGGCGACCTCCTGCCCGCCCCCGCGGCACAACTTCCTCACCCTGCCGAAGATCCGCAGTGAATCCCCGGCGTTCGACCTGCACCACCCGGAGATCGCCGCGCTCGACCAGCTCGAGAACGTCGGTCATGGCGAGAAGGCCCTCGCTGGCGGCAAGGAGGCCGGCAAGTGAAGATCCAGGGCAAGATGTTCATGTGGCTGAGCGTCTTCCTTCTCATCATGGCCGTGGTCTACGGCGTGTGGTCGAAGGAACCGGTCGGCACCACCGCCCTTTTCCTGGCCTTCGGTCTGGCCATCATGATCGGCTTCTACCTGGGCTTCACGGCCAAGCGGGTGGACGCGGGCGCGCAGGACAACAAGGAGGCGGACGTCGCGGACGACGCCGGCGAGGTCGGGTTCTTCAGCCCGCACAGCTGGCAGCCGCTCTTCCTGGCCATCGGTGGCGCCTTCGCCTTCCTGGCCGTCGCCATCGGCTGGTGGCTGATGTACTTCTCGCTGCCGCTGATCCTGGCCAGCATCTGGGGCTGGGTCTTCGAGTACTACCGCGGTGAGAACCGCACCCAGTAACACGCGGCACGGCACTTCGGGGCCCGGACACTCCGTCAGGAGCGTCCGGGCCCCTCTTTTGCCGCACCGGACGTCACACGTTCGGGCCGCCCGGTGCGCCGGATCCGGCGCGGCTCCCTAGCGTGAGGCCATGAGACAGACAGAGTCCCTCCGCGGCGGGGGAACCGGCCGCGGCCGCACCGCCGCAGGCTGCACCCTGCTGGTGATGGCCCTCGGCGCGGGCGTCACGGGCTGTGGCGCCGACGACCACCCGCTGTCCGCCGAGCCGTACGACGCGACGGAGCAGATCTCCTTCAACGGATCCGTCGGCGAGGGGAGGACGACCGACCCCGACCGGCCCCTGGAGATCGTCGCCGAGGACTCCGACGGGCGCATCACGGACGTCAGCGCCGTGGACGCCTCGGGCCGCCACGTGGCCGGCGAGCTCGCCGCCGACGGCAGCCGCTGGCACAGCACCTCGCCGCTCGCCGCCGGCACCCGGTACACGGTCCGGGTGAGCACCGAGGACGAGGACGGCAGACCGGGCCGCAAGGTCCTCGCCCTCACCACCGGCAGGCCCGCCACCACCGGGAGCCTGACCGTCGCCTTCGGACCGAAGGCCGGCACCTACGGCGTCGGCCAGCCCCTCACCGCCGAGCTGAGCGCGCCCGTCAGGGACCGGGCCCAGCGCGCCGTCGTGGAACGCGCCCTGAGCGTGGACTCCACGCCCGCGGTGACCGGCGCCTGGCACTGGGTGGACGACAAGAAGCTGCACTACCGCCCGGAGGACTACTGGCCGGCCCACGCCACGATCCGGGTGCGCAGCGCCCTGGAGGGCGTCAGGGTCAACGACCGGCTCCGGGGCGGCCCGTCCGAGCCCCTGACGATCCGCACCGGTGACCGGGTCATAGCCGTCACCGACGCCGCCGCACACCGGCTGACGGTCCACAAGAACGGGGAGGAGATCAAGCAGATACCCGTCACCACCGGCAAGCCCGGCTTCGAGACCCGCAACGGCGTCAAGGTCGTGCTCGGCAAGGAACGCTTCGTACGCATGCTCAGCAGCACCGTCGGCATAGCCGAGGGATCGGCCGAGTCGTACGACCTGAACGTCGAGTTCGCCACCCGGGTGACCTGGAGCGGAGAGTACGTGCACGCCGCCCCGTGGTCCGTCGGCTCCCAGGGCTACGCCAACGTCAGCCACGGCTGCGTCGGCATGAACGACGCGAACGCCGCGTGGTTCTTCGCCACCGTCCGTGAGGGTGACCTCGTCCAGGTGGTGAACTCGAACGGCGCCTCCATGGAGCCCTTCGGCAACGGCTTCGGCGACTGGAACCTCACCTGGGCCGAGTGGCGCGCGGGCAGCGCGCTGACGGGCGACGCCCAGGGCGGCCCCCGCCCCGAGGAGAGGGCGCGGCTGCGCCCCCAGCCGGTGTGAGGGCGCGTCCCCGGCACGCCCCGGCCGGATCCCCCGAAGGAGCGACCCCCGGGGAGGGGGCTCAGGCGCTCAGGGCGCTCTTCCGGCGCAGCAGGGAGGCCAGGGCCGAGGCGAACTCCACCGGCTCCACCGGAAGCGCCACAGCCGCCTCCGCGCGGCTCCAGGTGGCCAGCCAGGCGTCCTGGGGCCGTCCGATCAGCAGCAGCACCGGCGGACAGTCGAAGATCTCGTCCTTGATCTGGCGGCACACCCCCATGCCGCCCATGGGCACGGCCTCGCCGTCCAGGACGCAGACGTCGATGCCGCCCTTGTCCAGCTCCGCGAGGACCGCCGGTACGGTCGCGCACTCCACGAACTCCACGACGGGGACGTCCGGAGCCGGCCGTCGGCCGGTGGCGAGCCGCACCTGCTCCCGGGTGTTGGCGTCGTCGCTGTAGACCAGCACCGTGGCGGTCGCCTGCATTGTTCCTCCACGCTCTGAGAGGGGGCAGCACTGTCGGGAACTTCGGGTACCGATGGCGCGGATGCTACCCCTTCCGGCCGCTTGTCAACACTGGTCCGGACACGCCTTCGAGGGGCCGTTCCCTGGGCCATCCGGGCAGTACAGGAGGGGCGAACACACCGAACGGCACCCCCCGGAGTGAGGGCGGGATAAGCGACCGACATAATGTCGGTCGTGGCGACAGCAACGACAGTAGATACCGGGCACGCGCACCCGTCGGTCAACCGACCGAACCTCACCAGCGTCGGAACCATCATCTGGCTGAGTTCCGAGCTGATGTTCTTCGCGGCCCTCTTCGCGATGTACTTCACCCTGCGATCGGTGACCGGACCGGAGTTCTGGACGGAGAAGGCCGACGCCCTGAACTTCCCGTTCTCGGCGACGAACACCACGATCCTGGTGCTCTCCTCCCTCACCTGCCAGCTCGGCGTGTTCGCCGCCGAGCGCGGTGACGTGAAGAAGCTCCGGATGTGGTTCATCGTCACCTTCATCATGGGGGCCGTCTTCATCGGCGGCCAGGTCTTCGAGTACACCGAGCTGGTCAAGCACGAGGGCCTGTCCCTCTCCTCCGACCCGTACGGCTCGGTGTTCTACCTGACCACCGGCTTCCACGGCCTGCACGTGACGGGCGGTCTCATCGCCTTCCTGCTGGTCCTCGGCCGGACCTACGCGGCTCGGAGGTTCACCCACGAGCAGGCGACCGCGGCCATCGTCGTGTCCTACTACTGGCACTTCGTCGATGTCGTCTGGATCGGCCTCTTCGCCACGATCTACATGATCAAGTAGCCGGGCCCGCATCCGCGCGCGCTCTCGAAGCGCACCCACCAGAAGCATCGACGCAGAAGATCCTGACACCGGGGTAATCCGTGAAAAAGCTCTCCGCACGACGACGCCATCCGTTGGCGGCGCTCGTCGTCCTACTCCTCGCTCTGGCATGCACCGGGGGGCTGTACGCCGTGTTCGCACCCGCGGACAAGGCGCAGGCCGACGAAACCGCCCAGTCCCTCACCATCGAGGAGGGCAAGAAGCTCTATACGGTCGGCTGCGCCAGCTGCCACGGCACCGGTGGTCAGGGCACCTCCGACGGCCCGAGCCTGGTGGGCGTGGGCGCGGCGGCCGTGGACTTCCAGGTGGGCACCGGCCGCATGCCGGCCGCCACCTCGCAGGCCGCCCAGCTCCCGGACAAGAAGGTCATCTACACCCAGGCCCAGATCGACCAGCTGGCGGCGTACGTCGCCTCCCTGGGCGCCGGCCCGGCCATCCCGACCGAGGAGCAGTACGGCCCCGAGGGCGCCGACATCGCCAAGGGCGGTGAGCTGTTCCGCAACAACTGCGCCCAGTGCCACAACTTCACCGGCAAGGGCGGCGCACTGACGCACGGCAAGTACGCGCCGAGCCTCGAGGACGTCGACCCGAAGCACATCTACGAGGCCATGCTCACCGGCCCGCAGAACATGCCTTCCTTCCCCGACAGCACGATGTCGGAGCAGAACAAGAAGGACATCATCGCGTACCTGGGCGAGGTCAACACCGACAAGTCCGAGAGCCCGGGCGGCATGGAGCTGGGCGGGCTGGGCCCGGTCAGCGAGGGCCTGTTCGGCTGGATCTTCGGTCTCGGCGGACTGATCGCCGTCGCCGTGTGGGTCGCCGCTCGGACCGCAAAGGCCAAGAAGTCATGAGTAGCCAAGACATTCCCGAAGAGAAGCTGCCCGCAGAGCGGGACACCACCCACGGTGCGCTGGGCGTCGCGGACGAGAAGAACCCGTTCGCCGACCCGGGGCTGCCGCCCCACGAGCACCGGATCCAGGACATCGACGAGCGGGCCGCCAAGCGCTCCGAGCGCACGGTCGCCCTGCTGTTCACGCTGTCGATGCTGGCCACCATCGGCTTCATCGCCGCGTTCGTGGCGATCCCGGTCGACAAGATCGTCTACGTCTTCCCGCTGGGACACGTCAGCGCCCTGAACCTCGCGCTCGGCGTGACGCTCGGCACCGCGCTGTTCGCGATCGGCGCGGGCGCGGTCCACTGGGCCCGCACCCTGATGTCCGACGAGGAGCTGACCGACGAGCGGCACCCGATCGAGGCCCCGCCCGAGGTCCGGGCCAAGGTCATGGACGACTTCCGGCAGGGTGCCAAGGAGTCGGCGCTCGGCCGTCGCAAGCTGATCCGCAACACCATGTTCGGCGCGCTCACCCTGGTGCCGCTCTCCGGCGTCGTGCTGCTGCGCGACCTCGGCCCGCTGCCCGAGGAGAAGCTGCGCCACACCGCCTGGTCGAAGGGCAAGCGGCTCATCAACCAGAACACCAACGAGCCGATGCGTCCCTCCGACATCGTGACCGGCTCGCTCACGTTCGCCAAGCCCGAGGGCCTGGACGAGCACGACCACGACTTCAACAACGAGATCGCCAAGGCCGCCCTGATGATCGTCCGCATCCAGCCGGACGACATCAAGGACAAGCAGGCGCTCGAGTGGTCGCACGAGGGCATCCTCGCGTACTCGAAGATCTGCACCCACGTCGGCTGCCCGATCTCCCTGTACGAGCAGCAGACGCACCACGTCCTGTGCCCCTGCCACCAGTCCACCTTCGACCTCTCCGACGGTGCCAAGGTCATCTTCGGTCCCGCCGGTCACGCGCTGCCGCAGCTGCGCATCGGTGTGAACGACGATGGTTACCTCGAAGCACTGAGTGACTTCGAGGAGCCCGTCGGTCCTGCATTCTGGGAGCGCGGATGAGCACCAACACGAGCACTGAGCCCCGCTCTCGCGGGAAGGCCCCGGCCGGCGAGCGCGTCGCCGACTGGGCCGACGGCCGGCTCGGGATCTACTCCCTGGCCAAGGCCAACATGCGCAAGATCTTCCCGGACCACTGGTCCTTCATGCTGGGCGAGATCTGCCTCTACAGCTTCATCATCATCATCCTCACGGGTGTGTACCTGACGCTGTTCTTCCACCCGTCGATGAACGAGGTGGAGTACCACGGCAGCTACATCCCGATGCAGGGGCAGCTGATGTCGGAGGCGTACGCCTCCACCCTGGAGATCAGCTTCGACGTGCGCGGCGGTCTGCTCATCCGGCAGATCCACCACTGGGCGGCGGTCATCTTCCTGGCCGGCATGTTCGTGCACATGATGCGCGTCTTCTTCACCGGCGCGTTCCGCAAGCCGCGTGAGATCAACTGGCTGTTCGGCTTCCTGCTGTTCGTCCTCGGCATGTTCACCGGTTTCACCGGTTACTCGCTGCCGGACGACCTGCTCTCCGGAACCGGTGTCCGCTTCACCCAGGGCGCGATCCTGTCCGTGCCGATCGTCGGCACGTACATCTCGATGTTCCTGTTCGGCGGAGAGTTCCCCGGCACCGACTTCGTCGCGCGGTTCTACTCGATCCACATCCTGCTGCTGCCGGGCATCATGCTCGGTCTCGTGGTCGCCCACCTGATCCTGGTCTTCTACCACAAGCACACGCAGTTCGCGGGTGCCGGACGGACCAACAAGAACGTCGTGGGCATGCCGCTGCTGCCGGTCTACATGGGCAAGGCGGGAGGCTTCTTCTTCCTGGTCTTCGGCTTCACCGCCCTGATCGCCGGCATCGCGTCCATCAACCCGATCTGGAACCTGGGTCCGTACCGTCCGGACATGGTCTCCACGGGCGCCCAGCCCGACTGGTACATGGGCTTCGCCGAGGGTCTGGTCCGCGCCATGCCCGGCTGGGAGATCAACTTCTGGGGCCACACCCTGGTCCTGGGCGTCTTCATCCCGCTGGTGCTGTTCGGCCTCTTCCTCGCGATCCTCGCGCTCTACCCGTTCATCGAGTCCTGGATCACCGGGGACAAGCGCGAGCACCACATCCTGGACCGGCCGCGCAACGCCCCGACCCGTACGGCCTTCGGCGTCGCCTGGGTCACGGCGTACATGATCATGCTGATCGGTGGTGGCAACGACATCGTCGCCACGCACTTCAACCTCTCGATCAACGCGGTCACCTGGTTCGTCCGCATCGGGTTCTTCGTGGGTCCGGTCGTCGCGTTCGTCGTCACCAAGCGGATCTGCCTCGGCCTGCAGCGCCGGGACAAGGACAAGGTGCTGCACGGCCGCGAGTCGGGCATCATCAAGCGCCTGCCGCACGGTGAGTTCATCGAGGTGCACGAGCCGCTCAGCCAGGAGCAGATGTACACCCTCACGGCGCACGAGCAGTACAAGCCGGCCGAGATCGGCCCCGAGGTCGACGAGAACGGCGTCAAGCGCAAGGTGAAGGGCTCCGAGAAGCTGCGCGCCAAGCTCAGCGAGGCGTACTACGGCGAGGAGTCCCAGATCCCGAAGCCCACCGTCGAGGAGTACAAGGAGATCACGAGCGGCCACGGCCACCACTGATCGCTGCGCTCGCCACGCCACGGTCGAAGGGCCCCGTCCGGTGTTCGGACGGGGCCCTTCGCCGTGCCCGGGGCTGGATAGGGTGGTGGCGTAAGGACTTCTCCCCCCGATGATCAGGAGCGGCTGATGAGCGCTGTGACCCCCGCTGGAGGCGACACCGCGGCGGGCCGCTCCTGGCCCGCCCTGCTGAACGGACTGCTGGACGGCCGGGACCTGTCCGCCGACGACACCGCCTGGGCGATGGACCTCATCATGCGCGGCGAGGCGACCGACGCGCAGATCGCCGGCTTCGCGGTGTCCCTGCGGGCCAAGGGCGAGACGGTGGAGGAGATCACCGGCTGCGTGCGGGCGATGTACGACCACGCCAAGGTGATCGAGGTGCCGGGAGCGACCGTCGACATCGTGGGCACCGGCGGGGACGGGGCCAGGACGGTGAACATCTCCACGATGTCCTCGATCGTCGTGGCCGGCACCGGCGTGAAGGTCGTCAAGCACGGCAACCGGGCCGCCTCCTCCGCGTCCGGGGCCTCCGACGTCCTGGAGAAGCTCGGCGTCAATCTGGAGCTGACCCCGCAGCGGGTGGCCGAGGTCGCCGAGGAGGCCGGGATCACCTTCTGCTTCGCGGTGAAGTTCCACCCGGCGCTGCGCCACGTGGCCGCCGCCCGCGGGCAGCTGGGCATCCGCACGGTGTTCAACTTCCTCGGTCCGCTGGCCAACCCGGCGCGGGTCACGGCCCAGGCGGTCGGGGTCGCAGACCCGCGGATGGCTCCGATCATGGCGGGCGTCTTCGCCGGACGCGGGCACTCCTCCCTGGTGTTCCGCGGCGACGACGGCCTGGACGAGCTGACCACCACCGCCACCTCCCGGGTGTGGGTGGTCCGGGACGGCGAGGTGACCGAGGAGGCCTTCGACCCGCGGGACGTCGGGATCGAGCTCGTGCCGGTCGAGGCCCTGCGGGGCGCCGACGCCTCGTACAACGCCGAGGTCGCCCGCCGGCTGCTGGACGGCGAGAAGGGTCCGGTGCGGGACGCGGTGCTGCTGAACTCCGCGGCGGCGCTGGTGGCGCTGGAGCCGGGCGGCGGCACCCTCACCGAGCAGATCCGGGCCGGCATGGACCGGGCCGCCGAGTCCCTCGACTCGGGGGCCGCCAAGCGGGTCCTGGAACGCTGGGTGGCCGTCAGCAACGCGTAGCGCTCCGAGCGGGGAGCGAGGTCCCGCGATCCGGACGCGGGTTGCGGGACGTCGCTCCCCTCGCGTACGTTCCTGTCCAGGTCATGAGCGACAGCCATGAGGCCCCGGCCGGCTGTCCGGCAACCCTCCGTCCGTGGCGGGGTGCCCCGGGTGAGGACCAGGCCGTGAGCAGCAAGGCCCACGGCAAGCGCGGACCCCTCGTGCAACCAGGGGTCCTGGTCGTCGAGGAGCCTTCCGTTGAGCAAGCGAATGCGCTAGGGCCGCAGAGCCCCGCCTCCGCACATTCCCTTCCCCTTCACCTTCCGTGCTGGAGCGATGCGCGCTCGCACGGAGGTTCCGCCCGTCTCTCCGGGAGCTCCGCCATGTCCGTCCCCACCCTTGCCGCCGCCCCGTCCCTCTGTGCGCCTCTGCCGGTTCTGGGCCGGGACGTCACCGTCCCGCTCGTCACCGGCGGCGAGGTCGCCTACGCCGCGCTCGACTACGCCGCCAGCGCCCCCGCGCTCCAGCGCGTCTGGGACGACGTCGCCGCGTACGCGCCCTGCTACGGCAGCGTCCACCGCGGCGCCGGATACCTCTCCCAGCTCTCCACCGACCTGTTCGAGAACGCCCGCCGGACCGTCGCCGCCTTCCTCGACTGCCGTGACACGGACCAGGTGGTCTTCACCCGCTCCACCACCGACTCCCTCAACCTGCTCGCCGCCGCGCTCCCGGACGGCTGCGAGGTCTTCGTCTTCGAGACCGAGCACCACGCCTCCCTGCTGCCCTGGAGGAACGCGCGCGTCACCTGCCTCGACGCCCCGAGCAGCCCGCGGCAGGCCGTGGACACCCTGGAGCGCGCCCTCGCCGACCGCACCGCATCCGTTCACGGGGGCCACGGCCCCGCCCTGGTCTGCGTCACCGGCGCCTCCAACGTCACCGGTGAGCTGTGGCCCGTGCGGGAACTGGCCGCCGCCGCCCACGCGCACGGCGCCCGGATCGTCCTGGACGCCGCCCAGCTCGCCCCGCACCACCCGGTGAGCGTCCGCGACCTGGACGTCGACTGGGTCGCCTTCTCCGGGCACAAGCTGTACGCCCCCTTCGGCTCCGGTGTCCTGGCCGGCCGGGCCGACTGGCTGCGGGAGGCCGAGCCGTATCTCGCGGGCGGCGGCGCCAGCCGCAGGGTCACCCGGCGCGCGGACGGGGGACTGGACGTGGAGTGGCACGACGGCGCCGCCCGCCACGAGGCCGGCTCGCCCAACGTCATCGGCGCCCACGCCGTCGCGTCGGCCTGCAAGGCGCTCACCGAGGCCGGGTTCGACACGCTGGTCGCCCGCGAGGAGCACCTGATCCGCACGGTGCGCGAAGGACTCGCGGACGTCCCCGAGGTGCGGTTCCTGTCCCTGTTCGGGGACGACGCGCCGCGCGTCGGTGTGCTCTCCTTCGTCGTCGAGGGCTGGAACAGCTCCCACTTCGCCGCCGCGCTGTCCGCCGAGTACGGCATCGGCGTGCGCGACGGACTGTTCTGCGCCCACCCGCTGGTGCGCAGGCTGCTCGGCGGCGACCCGCGGAGCCAGGGCGAGTGCGGCGCCCCCGAGGCGGCGCCCGGGGAGAAGTCCCTCAACGCCGTCCGGGTCAGCTTCGGGGCGGGGACGCCGGACGAGCACGTGGAGCGGTTCGTGCGGGCGGTGAAGGAGCTCGTGCGGGACGGGGCGAAGTGGAGCTACCGCACGGAGGACGGGCGGTGCGTGCCCGACACGTCCGCGTGAGCCGGGGCCGGTAGCCGGGCGCCCAGCAGGATCATCCGCAGGGCGCGTTCCGTGGCGTCGGTGAGGAGTTCGGCGCCGCGGACCAGGGCCTCCGCGAGGGCCATCGGGGCGGGCAGGATGCCGTGACAGGCGTCCACGCCCGGCACCTGGTGCGCGCCCTCGCCGAGCGTCCCCGCCAGGGCGAGCACCGGCCGCCCGTACAGCTTGGCGCGCCGGGCCACCTCGGCGGGCACCTTGCCGCGCGGTGTCTGGTGGTCCAGGGCGCCCTCGGCGGTGACGACCAGGTCGGCGCGGGCCAGCCGGGCGTCCAGGTCGAGGTGGTCCAGCAGGACGTCGAAGCGGGGGAGGAGCCGCGCACCGAGGGCGGCGAGCCCGGCGCCGAGCCCGCCGGAGGCGCCCGTGCCGGGGCCCTGGCGCAGATCGGTACCGGTGACGCCGAGATCGCGGGTGAGGACGCGCGCCCAGTTCTCCAGTCCCGCCGACAGCTCCTCGACCTGCGCCGGGGTCGCCCCCTTCTGCGGACCGAACACCCGGGCCACGCCCCGCTCGCCGCACAGCACGTTGAAGGGGTTGCAGGCGACGAGGAGTTCCACGTCCCGCAGCCGGGGATCGAGGCCGGTCGGGTCGATGCGCGCCAGCCGCGTCAACTCACGCCCTCCCCTGGGCAGTTCGAACCCGTCCGGGTCCAGCAGCCGGGCGCCGAGGGCCTGGAGCGCGCCCGCGCCGCCGTCCGAGGTGCCCGAGTCGCCGCAGCCGACCAGGACGCGCCGCACGCCCTGGTCGAGCGCCGCGCGGATCAGCTCGCCGACGCCGTACGTGGTCGTGGCACCGGGATCGCGCCGGGTGCGCGGGACCAGGGACAGGCCCGCGACCGCCGCCATCTCCACCACCGCGGTGTCCCGGGAGCCGAGGAGGGCGAAGTGCGTGCCGACCGGTTCGCCGACCGGGCCGGTGGCGGCCAGGGCGACCAGCCGCCCGCCGGTCGCGGCGGCCAGCGCCGGGGCCGTGCCCTCGCCGCCGTCCACCAGCGGGATCCGGTCGATCTCCGCGTCCGGCAGGACCCGGCGGACGCCCGCCGCGATGGCGTCGGCGGCGGCCTCGGCGGACAGCGACTCCTTGAAGCCGCTGGGGGCTACGACGACACGGGTGAGCATGGGAACACTCCTAGCTGGTCAGTACCGGGTTCGGGCGGCCTAGCGGGTCACGGGAACGCCGAGCAGCGGCCACACCGCGACGGCGAACAGCAGGACCAGGGCGGCGGTCAGCGGCGCCAGCACGGCGGACAGCCGCAGCAGGTCGCGCGGGGTGTAGGTGGGGGTGCCGGGGACCTCCGCGAAGAGCGTGACCGGCTTGGCGGAGGCGGGCAGCGTGTGGCAGAAGCCGGCGGCGGCGGTGGAGGCCAGCGCCGCCGCGACCGGGTTCACCCCGGCGCCCACCGCCGCCGCGACCACCAGCGGCACCAGCACCGAACTGCGGGCGGAGCGGGACTGCAGGATCAGGTGGGCGGCCGTGCTGACCGCGATCACGACCACCAGGAACACCACCGGGGTGACCCCGTCGGGCAACCCGCCGACCAGCCACTTCGCCGCCCCCGACTCGGCGAGCGCCACGCCCATCGCCATCGTCGCCGCCATGAACAGCAGCAGCGACCAGGGCACCGTCCTCAGGGCGTCCTTCAGCCGTACGGTGCCCAGGACGGGCGAGGCGGCGACGACCGCGCCGATCAGCGCGACCACGGCCGGCGACACCCGGTGCAGCGGCTCGCTGCACCACAGGGCGACGACCGTGGCGAGCAGCGCCGCGCAGCGCTTCTCGGCCTGCGTCCAGGGGCCGGTGACGGGGCGGTCGCTGTGCCGCTGGATCTCCTCGGCGGTGATGTGCACCGGGCCCTTGCGGTCCGCGCGCCGGGTGGTGGTCAACAGCACCGCCTCCGCGGCGAGGTGGGAGGAGACCACGGCCAGCGGCAGTCCCAGCACCAGCCATTGCGTGAAGCCGACCCGCTCCCCGGCGGCCTCCCACAGCACCGACACGGTGATCAGGTGCGCGCCCGCGCCGATCAGGGTCGCCACCGCCGACAGCAGGATCACGGTCGGGAACAGCAGCGCCAGCATCACGACCAGCCGTCCGCGGTCGGCGAGGGCCTTGGCCAGCGCGAGGAACACCGGCAGGGCGAGCGCGGCCCGGCCCGAGGTGGCGGGCACCGCGAACGCCGTGACGACCAGCGAGGCCGTGGTCAGGTGCGTCAACTGCCGTACCGTGCGCGCCCCGCCGACCAGGAACGCCGCCGCCCGTCCCGCGAGCCCGGTCCGGGTCACCGCGGCCGCCAGCACGAACGCGCAGATCAGCAGCCACACCGTCGAGTCGCCCAGGGTGCCGAAGAGGGTGTCGTTGCTGATCACCCCGGTCACCGTCAGTGCGAGTCCGGCGCCCAGCGCGATGTACGTGTCGTCGATCGGCGTACCGACCCAGGCGCAGGTCGCCAGCGCGAACACGGCGAGGGTGAGGCGCGCGTCCCCGCTCATGCCGGGGAAGTTGCCGGGCACCGCGAGCAGCGCGCACAGCGACAGGGCCACGCACAGGGCGGCGGTCAGTCGGGGGTTCAGCGTCACGTCATCGACGATTCACCCGGACCGTGAGCCGTCGATGAGCCGAAGATGAAGGGAGCTTCACGCGGGGAGGCGGTAGCCCATCCCGCGGACCGTCTCCACCTTCTCCGCGCCGAGCTTCTTGCGCAGCGCCCGCACGTAGACGTCCACGATGTTGGAGCCGGGGTCGAAGTCGTAGCCCCACACGTGGGACAGGATCTGTTCGCGGGAGAGTACCTGCCCGGGGTGCCTCAGGAACAGTTCCAGCAGCACGAACTCACGGGCCGTCAGGTCGACGGTGCGCTCCCCGGACCGGGCGCGGCGGGTGCGCAGGTCGAGGCTCAGCGAGCCGGACCGCAGCACCGTCACCTCCGGCGCGCGGGCCGCCGTGCGCAGCCGCAGCCGTACCCGGGCGAGCAGTTCCTCGAAGCGGAACGGCTTGGTCATCCAGTCGTCGGCGCCGCCCTCCAGGCCGGCCACCGTGTCCCGGACCGAGTCCCGTGCGGTCAGCACGATCACCGGGGTCGTCACCCGGGACTCGCGCAGCTCGCGCAGGACCGTGAAACCGTCCCGGCCGGGCAGCCCGATGTCCAGGACGACCAGGTCGAAACCACCGGTCAGCGCGTACTCGTAGCCGGCCTCGCCGTCGGGGACGACGGTGGTGGTGAAGCCGTTGGCGCGCAGGCCCTTCTCCACGAAGGAGGCGATGCGCTCCTCGTCCTCGACGATCAGGATCCGGTTCACCTGTGTGCCTCTTCCAGCGTCAGTACGAAGGTGGCGCCGCCGCCCTCGGTGTCGTGCAGGCGGACCCGGCCGCCGTGGCCCTCGGCGATCGCCCTGACGATCGACAGGCCGAGTCCGGCGCCCGAACCGCGCGCGCCGCGCCGCGAGGTGCCGCGCCGGAAGCGTTCGAAGACCAGCTCCCGGTCCTGCGGCTGGACACCGGGACCGGAGTCGGCGACGTACAGCTCGATCCGCGGGCCCTCGGCGCGGGAGCCGATGCGGATGGTCTGCCCGGTGGTGGTGTGCTGCACCGCGTTCTGCGCCAGCTGCACCATCGCCTGGGTGATCCGCTGGGGGTCCAGCTCCACCTCCCGGTCGGCTATGTCGGTGAGCTGCCAGTCGCGTTCGCCCAGGGTGCGGGCCTTGACGTAGACGTCGGCGGTGAGTTCGGCGAGCTGCACCGGCTCCGGGGTGACGAAGTCGGGGCGTTCGGCCTTGGCGAGCAGCAGCAGGTCCTCCACGATGCGGCTCATCCGGTCCAGTTCGTCGGTGACCAGGCGGACGGTCTCCTCGCGCTCGGCGGGGTCGTCGCCCATCAGCTCCAGGTGGCCGCGCACGATGGTGATCGGGGTGCGCAGCTCGTGGCCGGCGTCGTCGACGAACTGGCGCTGCGCGGCGAAGGCCCGCTCCAGCCGGTCGAGCATCGCGTTGAACGTCTCGGCGAGGGCGGCGATGTCGTCGTGGCCGCGCACCGGGATGCGGCGGGTGAGGTCCTGCTCGGTGAGCTGCGCGGCGGCGGTGCGCACCAGGCGCACGGGCTGCAGGATCCGCCCGGCGACCGCCCAGCCGATGCCGGTGGTCAGCAGCAGGGCGACCCCGGAGATGGCGAGCAGCACGCGGAACACCTCGTCCACGCGCGCCACTTCCCGCTCGGGGTGGAAGGCGACGACGAACGCGGCCTCGGGGGCGTCGCCGCCGGCCCGGGCCACGGCCACCTTGGTCCAGCGGATCTCGCCCTCGGGCCGGTGCAGCACCCCGGAGGCGTCGGGCGAGTCGAAGACGCGGCGCCGGGCGTCGGGGTCCCGGTGCAGGGGCAGGGCGACGGGCAGGTCGCGCGGCTGGGTGAGCTGCGCGGGTCCGCCGCTGGGCCGGGCCACCAGGCCGATCAGCTCCTCGTCCGGGTCGGCGTACTGCCGTTCCAGGAAGACCTTCAGCAGCCGGTCCGGCTCGGTGAAGGGCCGGCCGGTCTCCGGGTCGAAGCCGCGCTCCTTGAAGTTGGCGAACTCGCCGGCCTCCTGGGCGAGCAGCCCGTTGATCCGGTCGTCGACGTCCCGCAGCAGGAAGGAGCGGGTGGTCGTGGCCACCGAGGCGAGCGCGACGGCCATGACGAACAGCAGCCAGAGCAGGATGCGGACGCGGGCGGAGATCCGCCGGCGCGCGGGGTCAGCCGTCGTCGCCCGGTCCGTCGTCCTCGCCGGGGCCGTCGTCCGAGGAGTCCCGGCCGCGGTCGTCGTCATCGTCATCACCCGCTGGGCTGTCGGTCACCGGAGGCCGGGAGACGACCTCGTCGCTCGGCGTCGGTTCGGGCCGCGCGGACGGGGCCGTGGGCGTCGGAGCGGGGGAGCCGCTGTCCAGCTCCACCCGGGGCGGGACCTTGGGCGGTTCGGGGCCGTCGGCGAGGGCGAAGCTCGTGGCGGCCACGCCCAGGGGGATCAGGACGACGGCGGCCAGGGCCGCCATCCGGCGAGTGAAGACCATGCCCCCGATCCTGCGGCGGGAACCGGACGGCGCGGATGAGCCGGAGATGAAGAACTCTTCATCCCGGGCCGTCGGCCGGGCTCCGCCGCGGCGCCGTCCTCAGCTGTCCAGGCCGATGGCGAACGCCGCCTCCAGGTCGTGCTGCGAGTACGTGCGGAACGCCACGTGCGTGTCGGTCCCCTCCACGCCGGGGATCTTGCTGATCCGGCCCGGGATGACCTCCGCCAGGTCCTCGTGCTGCCGGACCCGGACCATGGCGATCAGGTCGTAGGTACCGGTGACGGAGAAGACCTCGCTGACGCTGTCCAGCGCGGCGATCTGCTCCGCGATCTCGGGGATCCGGTCCACGCTGGTCTTGATGAGGACGATCGCGGTGATCACGGCTGGTTCTCTCCCTCGGGGACTGGAGCAGGGGTGGCCTTCACTGTAGTCGCCCGCCCGAAGCGGACCCACGCGTAACCGAAGCCCAGACCGAACCCCACCAGGTGCGCCAGGTACGCCACCCCCGGGCCGCCGCCGTCCGCCCGCCCCGCCGCCGCCCACTGCAGCGCCGCCCAGAACGGCAGCACCACCCACGCCGGGAAGCGCACCGGCAGGAAGAACAGGAACGGCAGGAGACTGGTCACCCGGGCCCGGGGGAACAGGAAGAGGAACGCGCCGAGCACCGCCGAGATCGCCCCGGAGGCCCCGACCAGGGGCTGCCCGGAGTCCGCGTGGGCGGCGGCGTACCCCAGCAGGGCGAGGTAGCCGCAGCCCACGTAGCACACGGTGAACCGCACCCGCCCCATCCGCGCCTCGGTCATCGCCCCGAAGACGTGGAGGAAGAGCATGTTGCCGAGCAGGTGCACCCAGCCGCCGTGGACGAAGAGCGCCGTGGCGGGGGTGAGGACGGCCCCGGGGAATCCTTCGAACAGGTCTGCGGGGATCACGCCCCAGCGCCGGAAGCAGGCCCGCTGCGCGGCGAGCAGCTCCTCCCCGGAGCCGTGGGCCGGGTTCAGGCCCGAGGCCGGCCCGACCAGGAAGACCAGGCAGCACAGGACGATGAGGGTGCGGGTCACCGGGGCCGGCGAGCCCCGCAGCGCCCCGGCGGCCGACGCGCTCCAGTTGCGGATCATGAACACAGAGCATGACGTAACCGGACGCAACCGCACAGACCGCCTCGCCGCCGTGGACGGGCGGGCGGCCGGGACCCGCCAGGCCGTAGGGTTACGAGCCACACGTACCGGGGAGCCGGTGCGTCACGGACACTGGAAGGAAGGCGAACAGCCACGATGACGGTTCCTCTGCCGACCGACTCGACGCGGTGGCGCTGCACCCTCTGCGGCAACCTCACGCGGTTCGACGTGACCCGCTCGTCGAGGGTCGTGGAGTACGTCCACCTCGATCTGGCCGGAGAACCCAGGGTCGAGGAGCGCGAGGTGCTCGATGAGACGATCGAGTCGGTGCGGTGCCGCTGGTGCAACGCCGTGGACCAGGTGGAACTCGTGGACAGGCCGGGTGCCGGCTCCTGAACGGGGGCGGGCCCCGCTGACGGCGACCCCGCACAGGGGGTCGCACACAGGCATTGGGGTGTGACGGATGGTGGAGACCACAGGCGGGGGGCCGGAGGACGGCGCCGCCGAGGTGCTCGACCGTCCGCTGCCCGACGGAGTGCGCCGCCGGGTCGTCCAGATCGCCGCCGACGGCTTCGGCGGGCTGACGGTCACCGAGCTGCCCGCCCCGCTGCGGCAGTACGCCCGGTTCACCCCCAGCCGCCGCGCCAAGTTCGCGGGCAACGCCATGGCCGCGGCGCTGGAGAGCGATCCGCTGTTCCGGCAGCGCATCGGGGAACGGCTCAGAGAGGCCCAGCCGGAACTGGCCGGCGCCCTCGACTCCGGCTCCCCGCCCCCGGCCGCGGACCCGCTCGACGTGGCGGCCGCGGCCTACGTGCTCCGCCCGGCGGGCTGGGTCAAGCTGGTGACCGCGGCCGGCGAGGAGGCGCAGCGCGCCGACGCCGAGCGCGCCGACGAGGAGAACCGGGCCGAGCTGGAGCGGCTGCGGGCGGAACTCGCCCGGGCCCGCGAGCACACCAGGTCCGAGACCGAGCGGCTGCGCACCGAGCTGGAAGCGGCGAAGAAGGAAGCCGACTCGCTGCACCGCAAGCTGCGCTCCGCGCTCAGCGACGTCAAGCGGGGCGAGGCCGCCCTGCGCAAGCTGCGGAGCGAGATGGAGGCGGTCCGCGCCGAGGGCCACGCCCAGGTGTCGGCCGCCGAGAGCGAGAGCCGGCGCCTCAAGGCGCGGCTGGGGGAGACCGAGGCCGCGCTGGAGGCCGCGCGCCGGGCGGCCCGGGAGGGCCGCAGCGTCGAGGACATGCGGGTGCGGCTGCTGCTGGACACCGTGCTGGACGCCGCCCAGGGGCTGCGGCGCGAGCTCGCGCTGCCCCCGGTGTCCGTGCGGCCCGCCGAGACCGTGGACGCCGTCGAGCCCGGCCGCATGACCCCGAAGGACATCGCCGCCCGCGCGCTGTCCGAGGACGACCCCGCCGTCCTCGACCAGCTGCTGGCGCTGCCGCAGGCGCACCTCGTCGTCGACGGCTACAACGTCACCAAGACCGGCTATCCCCAGATGCCCCTGGAGAAGCAGCGGCTCAGGCTCCTCGGCCAGCTCGCCCAGCTCGCCGCCCAGACCGGCGCCGAGGTGACGTGCGTCTTCGACGGCGCCGAGCTGGCCGCGCCGGTGCTGCTGGCGCCGCCACGCGGGGTGCGGGTGCTGTTCTCCAAGCCGGGCGTCACCGCCGACGAGCTGATCCGCCAGCTGGTGCGCGCCGAGCCGCCCGGCCGGCCCGTCATCGTCGCCTCCACCGACCGCGAGGTGGCCGACGGGGTGGCCCGCGCGGGCGCCCGCCCGGTCGCGTCGGCGGTGCTCCTCAAGAGGCTTTCCTAGCCCCTTGGCCGACTTCCGTCACCCCTGCAACGTACGGGATTTATGCCCGAATTGACGGAACCGTCACGCAACGTAGCGTCAGCCGGGCATCACTGCAGGTGAGTTGAGGGCGAATAAACCCGCCGTAACGAAGATTTTGTGACTGGGGATTTGAACTGATCACAAGAGAATCACTAGGGTCGGCTCCGAACCCTCGCCCGCGCGATCACTCTCGAGAAGGAGCTCGTCTCCGTGGCGTCCCACCGTCGTCCCAAGCAGCCGAGCCGCGCACGCGTGACCGTGCTCACCACCGCTGCCGCAGCTGCCGTCGCCCTGAGCTCGCAGGCGGCCAACGCCGCTCCGAGCGAGAAGCCGAGCAAGGACGAGGTGAAGGCCAAGGTCGACAAGCTCTACCAGCAGGCCGAGCAGGCCACCGAGAAGTACAACGGGGCCAAGGAGAAGCAGGAGAAGCTCCAGAAGGAGATCTCCACCATCCAGGACGACGTCGCCCGCGGCCAGCAGGAGCTCAACGAGCTGCGCGACGGCCTCGGTTCGATGGCCAGCGCCCAGTACCGCAGCGGCGGCATCGACCCCTCGGTCCAGCTCTTCCTCTCCTCCGACCCGGACGACTACCTCGACAAGGCGTCCACCCTCGACCAGTTGAGCACCCAGCAGGTCGACGCGCTGAAGGAGATCCAGGAGAAGCAGCGCGAGCTCGCCCAGCAGCGCTCCGAGGCGTCCGAGAAGCTCAAGGACCTCGCCTCCACCCGCACCGAACTGGGCAAGAAGAAGAAGGAAGTCCAGGGCAAGCTGGCCGCCGCGCAGAAGCTGCTCAACAGCCTGACCGCCGAGGAGAAGGCCCAGCTCGCCGAGGAGCAGAACCGCGCCACCCGCACCAGCGAGCGCGAGGCCCTCTCCGCGAACGTCCCGGCCGGCTCCGGCCGCGCCGCCGCCGCCTTCGCCGCCGCCCAGAGCAAGCTCGGCACCCCCTACGTCTACGGCGCCACCGGCCCGTCCTCCTTCGACTGCTCCGGCCTGACCTCCTGGGCCTACGCGCAGGCCGGCGTCGGCATCCCGCGCACCTCCGAGGCACAGACCGGTGCGGGCACCAGGATCTACTCGGTGAGCCAGCTCAAGGTCGGCGACCTGGTCTTCTTCTTCAACGACCTGCACCACGTGGGCCTGTACGCGGGCAACGGCCAGATCATCCACGCCCCGCGCACCGGCACCGTCGTGCGCTACGAGTCGATGAACACCATCGGCGGCCCGTTCATGTTCGGCGTCCGCGTCTAGCTTCCCGCCCCTCCGCGAGACCGGCCCGGTGCCCCCGAACGGGGGAATCGCACCGGTGCCGACCGGCCCCACGCCCCGCCTGTGACCTGCGTCGAAAGGCGGGGCGTCGCCGTGCGCGGCCGCCGCGGGCGTTGGTCCGCCCGCCGCCGCCGGCGCTACTGTCTGCCGCGTTTCCCGTCCGCCAGCGGAAGGAGCGCGGCTTCCCGTGGGGTCCCATCGCCGTCTTGCACCGTCCTCCGGACCCGACCGGGGCGCCGTGGCCGCCGTCGGTCTGCTGTCCGTCACGGCCGCCGCCCTGGGCGCGGTCCCGGCCGCGGCCACGCCGTACGACGACACCCGGTCCGAGGTGGACCGCCTCTACACGGAGGCCGAGAAGGCCACCGAGGCGTACAACGCGGCCGACGAGCGCGCCGACGGCCTGCGCCGGCAGGTCCGCACCGCACAGGACGGGATCGCCCGGCAGCAGGAGCGGGTCAACACCCTGCGGGAGTCGCTCGGTTCGCTCGCCGGCGCCCAGTACCGCTCCGGCGGCCTCGACCCCTCCCTCGTCCTGCTGCTCTCCGACGACCCGGAGGAGTACCTCGAGAAGGCCTCCGTCCTCGACCGGATCACCGTCCGCCAGGCCGGTGAGCTGAGGAGACTCCGGGGCGCCCTGCGCTCCCTCGCCCAGGACCGCGCGGAGGCGGCCCGCACGCTGGGCGCGCTGGAGAGGAGCCGCAGGGCCGTCGCGGCCCACAAGAAGACCGTCGAGGACAAGCTCGCCGAGGCCCGCCGGCTGCTCGACTCCCTCCCGGCCGGCGAACGCGCCGCCTACGACCGCGCCGCCCGCTCCGGCCGCGCGGACCTGACCGGCCCGGCGGCCGCACCGGCCTCGGCCCGCGCGGCCGCCGCCGTGGCCGCCGCCCGCTCCGCCCTCGGCAGGCCCTACGCCTGGGGCGCCAACGGGCCCGGCTCCTTCGACTGTTCGGGCCTGACGCAGTGGGCTTACGCGCAGGCCGGGGTGTCCCTGCCGCGCACCTCGCAGGCCCAGCGGTACGCCGGCCGGCGGGTCCCGCTCTCCGAGGCGCGCCCCGGCGACCTGGTGCTCTACCGGTCCGACGCCAGCCACGTCGGGATGTACGTGGGCGACGGCCGGGTGATCCACGCGCCCTACCCCGGCGCCCCCGTGCGCCACGACCCGGTCGGGATGATGCCGGTCTCCTCGGTCACCAGGGTCTGACCGAAGCGGCCCGGCGCCCGTACCCTCGGAAGGATGGCTGGTCGAAGGCGGGTTCCGGGGGCGCCGGTGGTGGCGCTGTGTCTGCTGCTCGTCTCCCTGGTCGCGTGCGGCGGGGGGCCGGTCGCCGACGGCGTCCGCGCCGAGGTGCAGTCGCTCCTCGACCGGCGGGCCGGGGCGGTCCTCGACCGCGACGCCGCCGGCTACGCCCGCACCGGCACCCGGGCCGGTTTCGACAACCTGCGCGCCGTACCGCTGGCGGACTGGTCCTACCGCGTGACCGCCCTCGACCGCACCGGCGACACCGCCACCGCCTCCGCCGACCTGAGCTACCGCGTCGAGGGCCACGACCGGTCGCCGGTCACCACCGCCCGCACCCTGCGCCTGAGCCGGGACGCGGACGGCCGCTGGACCGTCGACTCCGACCGGCCCGCGCGGAAGTCCGGCCAGCAGCTGTGGGACCAGGGCCCGGTCCGGGCGGTCCGGGGCGAACGGGCCCTGGTGCTCGGCGTCGGGCAGTCCGAGGCGGAGCTGCGCGACTACGCCGGGCTGGCCGACCGCGCGGTGCCCGCGGTGTCGGACGCGTGGGGGCCGGACTGGACCCGCCGCGTCGTCGTGCTGGTGCCGGAGTCCCTGGAGGGCATGGCGGGGCTGCTGGGTTCGCCCGCCTCCTCCTACCGGGGGATCGCGGCGGTCACCACCGGCGAGACCGGTACGGGGGAACGGGCGCCCGCGGACCGGATCATCGTCAACCCGGACGCCTTCGGACTGCTGGGCGCCCCGGGCCGGCAGGTCGTGCTCACCCACGAGACCACCCATGTCGCCACCCGCGCCCACACCTCCGCCGCGACCCCGCTGTGGCTGTCCGAGGGCTTCGCCGACTGGGTCGGCTACCGCGGCGGGGGGCGCGCCCCGGCCGAGATCGCGCCGGAACTCGCCCACGCGGTGCGCCGGGGGGAGGTGCCCGCGGCGCTGCCGGACGACGCGGACTTCGGCTTCTCCGGTGACGCCGACCGGCTGGCCCGGGCCTACGAGAGCGGCTGGACGGCCTGCCGGCTCATCGCCGACCGCTGGGGCGAGGAACGCCTGGGCGCGTTCTACCGGGCCGTGGGCGCGCACCGGCAGCGGGAGGGGGCGGTCGAGGACGCGATGGCCCGGGTGCTGGACACCACCCCGGAGGAGTTCACCGCGCGGTGGCGGGACCACGTACGGGACCGGCTCGGCTGACCCGGCTCCGGCCCCCCCGCCGCTGGGTGAGCGCTCAGCCCGGCTGTTCCAGCTCCGCGACGGCCTCCCGCAGCCACGCGCGCTCCGCCTCGCCCGTGGCCCGGGCGACCCGCAGCACCCCTCGCCGGAACAGGTCGTCGGCCTCCTCCGCGCGCACGGGATCGCCGTCCCGGTAGAAGAGGCTCGCCGGTGTCTCGAGGAACTCGAGCCGGCGCCGCAGCACCGCGGCCTGTTCCCGGCGGTCGGGCAGGTGGCGCAGGAACGCCAGCACGGTGTTGAAGCGCACCTGGTCGGTGATCTCCACCTGCTTCGGCCGGCGCAGCCGCTCCAGCAGGCTCGCGCGGCCGGCGTCGGTGAGGGAGAGGACGCGGCGCGGGGCGGCGCTCGCGCCCGGTCCCGTGTGCTGCTCGAGCAGGCCCGCCGCGACGAGCCGGGTGATCGCGGGGTACAGGGCCCCGTCGCTGACCGGGCGGACGTGGCCGCTCAGCGCCTTGATGCGCTCCTTCAACTCGTAGCCGTGCAGCGGCTCTTCGGCCAGGAAGCCCAGGATCGACAGCTCCAGCATGCGGACGGGTTCCTCCTTGCGGGGGGTGTGCGGGCCATGCTACCTCTTTCCGAGATACCTCGGATCGATATACCTCGGACCGGGATACTTGAAGAGGGAGCCGAAGTGAACGCCCACCGCAGGCAGCTCGTGTCGCTCGCCCACCCCGTCTACTTCTCGCTGCTGGCCCCGGTCGCCGCCGGGATCATCAACACCGTCTGGGTCTCCCGGCTGGGCGGTCCCGCCGTGGCCGCCGTGGCGGTGGCGACCAGCACCGAGAACGTGCTGCTCGGCGTCGCCCTGGTCTTCGGCTCCGGCACGACCGTGCTGGTCGCGCACGCCAGGGGCGCGCGGGACCCGGGCGCGGTGCGGGCGGCGGTGCGCGGCGGCTGGGCGCTGTGCGCGGTCGTGACGCCGGTGGTCGTCGTCGGCGGTCTGGCGGCGCGCGAGCCGCTGGCCCGGCTGGTGCTGGGCGGGGCGGAGGGCGGGGGCGCCGCACCACGGCTCGCCGTGGCCTACTTCGCCGTCTCCCTGCCGGGCACGGCCGTCTTCTTCGCCCAGACCCTCGTCGACGGCATCCTCAAGGGCGCCGGCGACACCCGCACCCCGATGCGGCTCGCGCTGCTGGCCAACGGGCTGATCCTGGTGTGCGACCCGCTGCTGATCCACCGGTACGGGGTCCTGGGCGCCGCCGTCTCGACGATGCTGTGCCGGCTGGTGGCCCTGGGCGCCGGACTGGTCGCGCTGCGGCGCGACGGGCTGCTGCGCGCGGCGCGCGGGGCGGACCCCGGCGAACCCGTCACCGTCTCACTGCGCCGGACCCTGGCCACCGGGCTGCCCGTGTCCGCCGACTTCACCGTGCGGCAGACCGGCGCCCTGGCGCTGGTCGCGATCGTGGCGCGGCTCGGGGTGACGGCGGTGGCCGCGTACGCGATCGCGTACAAGGTCCTGTACGTCGCCACCATGGCCTGCTACGCCGTGCGCCAGGCCGCCGCGATCCACACGGCCCACGAGCGGGGAGCCGGCCGGGACGAGCGGCGGGCGATCGGACGGCAGGCCGTGCTGGTCTCCGGGACGGCGGCCGCCGTGGCCGCGGTCCTGCTGGGCGCCACCGCACCCTGGATCATGGCCGCCTTCGGCGCCGGACCCGACGTCGCCCGGGAGGGAGCGGTGTTCCTCCGCTGCATCGGCCCCCACCTGCTGCTGATGGCCTGCTTCATCGCGCTCGGCGGCGTCTTCGAGGGCAGCGGCGGCGCCTCGGCGGTGCTGCGCGTGACCGTGCTCGGCACGGCGGTCCAGCTGCCGCTCGCGTACGCGCTGACCGGGCTCGGCCTGCCCGGCGTGGCCCTCGCCCTGGCGCTCGCCATGGCGGTGCAGTGCGCGGTGCTGCCGGTGCCGCTCCGCAGGGCCCGGGATCAGGAGGAGACCGGGGCCTCGGTGGCGCGGGCCGGCTGAGGGACCGTGGGGAGCGGGCGCCGGCCGGGGACGGTCGCGCGCCACAGGGCGCGGGCCGCGAGCAGGGCCGCGGCCACCAGCAGGCCGTTGCGGACGGCCAGGAGGGCGATCCCGAGCGGGTCGCTGGCCACCACGTGGTGGAACCAGACCGGGAACTCCAGCACGGTCACGACGGACGCGGCCAGCACCAGGGCGACCGGCAGCCGCATCCGGCTCTCCCGGAAGCACAGGCACACCGCGGCGAGCCCGACCAGCCACACCATGTACTGCGGGCTGATCACCCGGCTGGTGACGGTGAACATCAGCACCGCCGTGAACGCGGCGTCGACGGCGGTGTGCGCCTCGAAGCGGGTGGCCAGCAGCCGCCACAGCACCAGCCAGGCGAAGGCCGCCCCGGTCAGGAACAGCGCGCCGGTGCTCACCCAGGTCACGTACGGGCCGAGGAACTCGACCGAGCCGTAGTTGAGCAGCACCTCGCCGTCCCAGCCGTGGTGCCGGGCGACGTGGAAGACGAGGGCGCCCAGCGACTCGACCTCCGTGCCCCGGTCGCGCTGGAAGGTCAGGAAGGCGAACGCGCCGGGCACCGTCACCGCGAACAGGGCGGCCACGCCGGCGCCGGTCGCGGCGGCCGAGGCCCAGGCGGCACGCCGGCGGACCCCGAGGAGCAGCATCGCCGGCCACACCTTCAGCAGCGCCCCGAACCCCGCGAGCGCCCCCATCAGCCGGGGGTGCCGGACGCCGGCCAGCAGCGCGGCCACCGCCACCGCGGTCACCATCACGTCGTAGCGGGCGTACACCGTCGGCCCGAGCAGCGGCAGCCCCGCCACCCACACCCAGGCGCCGCGCGGCGACCGGCCGGGCCGCCGGCCCGCGTGCACCAGGAGGGCCAGGACGGCCAGGTCGGCGAGGAGGGCCAGGACGAAGAACGCGGTGGCGTACTCCAGGAAGGGCAGCAGGCCGGGGGAGAGGACCGCCAGGGCCGCGGCGGGCGGGTACTGCCAGGTGACGTCGTCCAGCGGAAACGTTCCGGTGAGCAGGACCTCGTACCAGCCCCGGTAGATCACCGACACGTCGCTGGTGACGTCCGGACCGGGAAAGACGATCACCTTCAGGACGCACAGCAGCAGGGCGGCCCGCGTCAGCCCCCACAGGAGCAGCAGCCCCGTGAGGGACCCTCGTGCGGCCGTCGTCCTCATGCGATCCCTGCCCGTCCGGTGTGCGGTCCCCAGGGGGCCATGATGTCACCGGGCACCCGTGTACGGGCCACCGAGCGCCGCCGTGACCGGTCGTGCAACGGCGTTCGATAGGGTCTGCGGCGATGCACAAGACCCTGATCGTGACCAACGACTTCCCGCCCCGGCCCGGCGGTATCCAGGCGTTCCTGCACAACATGGCGCTGCGGCTCGACCCCGAGCGGCTCGTCGTCTACGCCTCCACCTGGAAGCGCACCCGGGAAGGCGTCGAGGCGACGGCCGCCTTCGACGCCGAGCAGCCCTTCACCGTCGTGCGCGACCGCACGACGATGCTGCTGCCCACCCCGCGGGTCACCCGGCGGGCCGTCGGGCTGCTGCGCGAGCACGGGTGCACCTCGGTGTGGTTCGGGGCGGCGGCGCCGCTCGGGCTGATGGCGCCGGCGCTGCGCCGGGCCGGCGCCGAGCGGATCGTGGCCACCACCCACGGCCACGAGGCCGGATGGGCCCAGCTGCCCGCCGCGCGGCGACTGCTGCGCCGGATCGGTGAGTCCACGGACACGATCACCTACCTCGGCGAGTACACGCGCTCGCGGATCGCCGCCGCGCTGACCCCCGCGGCCGCCTCCCGGATGGTGCAGCTGCCGCCCGGGGTCGACGAGAAGACCTTCCACCCCGGCTCGGGCGGCGACGAGGTCCGGGCGCGGCTCGGACTGACCGACCGCCCGGTGGTCGTGTGCGTCTCGCGGCTGGTGCCGCGCAAGGGACAGGACACGCTGATCGAGGCCATGCCCGCGATCCTGGCGGCCGAGCCGGACGCCGTGCTGCTGATCGTCGGCGGCGGCCCGTACGAGAAGGACCTGCGCGCGCTCGCGCGCGACACCGGGGTCGCCGGCTCCGTCCGCTTCACCGGCTCCGTCCCCTGGGCGGAACTGCCCGCCCACTACGGTGCCGGCGACGTCTTCGCGATGCCCTGCCGGACCCGGCGCGGCGGACTGGACGTCGAGGGGCTCGGGATCGTCTACCTGGAGGCCTCCGCGACCGGGCTGCCCGTCGTCGCCGGCGACTCCGGCGGCGCCCCCGACGCGGTGCTCGACGGCGAGACCGGCTGGGTCGTCCCCGGAGGCTCCCCCGAGCAGACCGCCGACCGCGTCGTCACCCTCCTCGGCGATGCGGAGCTGCGCCGCGGGATGGGCGAGCGGGGCCGCCGCTGGGTCGAGGAGAAGTGGCGCTGGGACCTGCTGGCGGAGGAACTGAAGAAGCTGCTGTAGGAGCTGTCGCAGGACCTCCGGAACGCGCGACGGCGCGGCAGCCCGCATCCGGGCTCCGCGCCGTCGCGCGTTCGGCCTCGCGCGTCCTACTTCGCGTAGATCGCCTCGATCTCGTGGGCGTAGTCCTTCGCCACCACGTTCCGCTTCAGCTTCAGGGACGGGGTCAGGTGCCCCGACTCCTCCGTGAACTGGGCGGGGAGGATGCGGAACTTGCGGACCGACTCCGCCTTCGACACCGCCGTGTTGCCGTCGTCGACCGCCGCCTGGATCGCCGCGAGCAGGTCCGGGTCCTCGCTCAGGGACGCCGCGGTGGAGCCCGCCGGCTTGCCGTGCTCGGCGCACCAACGGCCCAGGAACTCCTCGTCGATGGTGACCAGCGCGCCCACGAACGGCCGCCCGTCGCCCACCACCATGCACTCCGCGACCAGCGCGTGCGCGCGGATCCGGTCCTCTATCACCGCCGGGGCGACGTTCTTGCCGCCCGCCGTGACCAGGATCTCCTTCTTGCGGCCGGTGATCCGCAGGTAGCCGTCCTCGTCCAGGGTGCCGATGTCCCCGGTGTGGAACCAGCCGTCGGCCAGCGCCTCGGCCGTCGCGCCCGGGTTGTTCCAGTACTCCTTGAACAGGTGGTCGCCGTGCAGCAGCACCTCGCCGTCGTCCGCGATCCGGACCACCGAGCCGGGCAGCGGCTGGCCGACCGTGCCGATCTTCTGCCGGTCCCACGGGTTGAACGCGGTGGCCGCACAGGACTCGGTCAGGCCGTAGCCCTCCAGGACGCTGAAGCCGATGCCGCGGAAGAAGTGGCCCAGGCGCTCGCCCAGCGGGGCGCCGCCGGAGATGGCGTACTCGCCGCGCCCGCCCAGCACCGCGCGCAGCTTGCCGTAGACGAGCTTGTCGAACACCTTGTGCTTGATCCGCAGGCCCAGCGACGGGCCCGACGGGGTGTCCAGCGCCCGGCTGTACGCGATCGCCGTGGCCGCCGCCTTGTCGAAGATCCCGCCCTTGCCGTCGGCCTGCGCCTTGGCGCGCGCCGAGTTGTAGACCTTCTCGAACACCCGCGGCACGCCCAGGATCAGCGTCGGGCGGAACGCGGCCAGCTCGTCGGTGAGGTTCTTGATGTCCGGCACGCAGCCCAGCTTGATCGGCGCCATCATGGGCGCGATCTGCACCAGCCGCCCGAAGACGTGCGCGAGCGGCAGGAAGAGCAGGACGGAGCACTCGCCGGTGCGGAACAGCGGACGCAGCCGCTCCACGATGTTGCCGCACTCGGCGAAGAAGCTGCGGTGGGTGAGCACACAGCCCTTGGGGCGGCCGGTCGTACCGGAGGTGTAGACGATCGTCGCCGGGTCGTCGGCCTTCGCGATCGAGCTGCGCTCCTCGACCGCCCGGTCGGTGACGTCCTGGCCGAGGCGGCCCAGTTCCCCGACGCCGCCCGCGTCGATCTGCCACACGTTCTTCAGCGCGGGCAGCCGGTCGCGCACCGACTCCACGGCCGCCGCGTGCGCGTCGAGCTCCACGAAACAGGCGGTGGCGCCGGAGTCGCCGAGGATCCACGCCACCTGCTCCGGCGAGCTGGTCTCGTACACCGGCACGGTGATCGCGCCGGCGCTCCAGATCGCGAAGTCCAGCAGCGTCCACTCGTAGCGGGTGCGGGACATCAGGCCGACCCGGTCGCCGGGCTGGACCCCGGCGGCGATCAGTCCTTTGGCGGCCGCCCGGACCTCCGCGAGGAAGACGGTGGCCGTCACGTCCTGCCAGGCACCGCCGACCTTGCGGGCGATGACGGCGACGTCGGGGTGCTGCGCGGCGTTTCTGCGGACGATGTCGGTCAGGTTTCCGTCCGCGGGGACCTCGTACAAAGCCGGAAGGCTGAACTCGCGCAAGACTGCTGCTCCTCTTAGGGCGCCGGCGCCACGACGTTGTGCGATGCGACGGTGCGGTCCAAGGCTGGGCGGATGCTCGCGAATTCACATGTTGAAATCCCGAGCACGTCTGGACTGCCCGGACGTTACCCGCCGGTATGGCCTCTACGACAGGGGGTCCCGGCGAGATGTTCGCTGCGTCACACAGATGGGTGTTTCATCGCGCACAGTAGTCCACCCCGTCGCCGACGAGCCAGTAACCGCAGGTCCGGCCGCCGTTGTCCGGGCCGTCGCACGCGCTTACCCTTGATCGCCATGGCACCCACACCCGGCGGCAGTCACCGCACGCGCGTCCACGTGGTCAGCGACGTGCACGGCAACGCCCGTGACCTGGCCCGGGCCGGCGACGGCGCCGACGCCCTGGTCTGCCTGGGCGACCTGGTGCTCTTCCTCGACTACGCCGACCACTCGCGCGGCATCTTCCCCGACCTGTTCGGCACCGAGAACGCCGACCGCATCGTGGAGCTGCGCACCGCCCGCCGCTTCGAGGAGGCGCGCGCGTTCGGCGCCCGGCTGTGGGCGGGGCTCGACGAGGACCGGGCCACGCTGATCGAGAAGGCGGTGCGCAAGCAGTACGCCGAGCTGTTCGCCGCCTTCCCCACTCCGACGTACGCCACCTACGGCAACGTCGACATGCCGCCCCTGTGGCGGGAGTACGCCCGGCCCGGCACGACCGTCCTCGACGGGGAACGGGTGGAGATCGGCGGCCGGACCTTCGGCTTCGTCGGCGGCGGCCTGCGCACGCCCATGCGCACCCCCTACGAGATCAGCGACGAGGAGTACGCGGCGAAGATCGAGGCCGTGGGCGAGGTCGACGTGCTGTGCACCCACATCCCGCCGGAGGTCCCGGAACTGGTCTACGACACCGTCGCGCGCCGTTTCGAGCGCGGCAGCCGGGCGCTGCTGGACGCCATACGCCGCACCCGGCCCCGCTACGCGCTGTTCGGACACGTGCACCAGCCGCTGGTGCGGCGGATGCGGATCGGTGCCACCGAGTGCGTGAACGTGGGGCACTTCGCGGGCAGCGGGCGGCCCTTCGCGCTCGAGTGGTGAGGCCGGAACGGTGCGGATGTCCCAGGTGGGGTGAGTTGCGCCGGTCCGGTGCGCGGTAGCCTTCCGCTGCACAGACTGCACAGACGTGCGCTGCACCCGCGCACGGCGATCCGACGACCGGCGCGCATCCGGAGGAGCCACGGCGATGGCGGAACACACCAGCTCGAGCATCACGATCGAGGCCGCACCGGCCGATGTCATGGGGGTGATCGCCGACTTCGCCCGCTACCCGGACTGGACCGGTGAGGTGAAGGAGGCCGAGGTCCTCAAGACCGACGGGCAGGGCCGCGCCGAGCAGGTGCGCCTCGTCATGGACGCCGGCGCGATCAAGGACGACCAGACCCTCGCCTACACCTGGACCGGTGAGCACGAGGTCTCCTGGACCCTGGTGAAGTCCCAGATGCTCCGCTCCCTGGACGGCTCCTACCTCCTCCGGCCGGCCGGCCCGGGCACGACCGAGGTCACCTACCGGCTGACCGTCGACGTCAAGATCCCGATGCTCGGCATGATCAAGCGCAAGGCCGAGAAGGTCATCATCGACCGGGCCCTGGCGGGGCTGAAGAAGCGCGTGGAGTCGGGGGCGAAGTAGCGTTCCGCGGGGCGCGGACGCGCGGGGCGCGCCACCGCGCGGGCGCTCGCCGGCCGGCGCGTGGGGCGTGCGTCCCGGCTCCGGGGGCGCGGTGCGGGCGGTCCGGTCCGGCGGGCGGTGGGCCCGTGGTCCTCTGTGCGCGCGTCCGTCCCTCCCCGATCCGGGCAGTCGCCGCCCGGCCCGATCCGGCCCCACCCACCCGGCCGGCCCGGCCCGTCCGGCCCGGACGGCGGCGGCCGGCCCGGCCCCGCGAGTCCGTTCCGGTGGTCCCGGGCGCACCGGCCGTGGTCGTCGCCCGTTCCCGGGAAGTCACACGGCCGGCGCACCCGTGCCCCCGCGACCGCCGGGTCCGCCACGGCGCCCGTTCCCCGCCGAGGGCCCGGCCCCCGTCCCCGCCTCCGGTCCCGGCCCGGCAGGGCGTCACGCGGTCCCCGCCGGACGCACCGGTACCGTTCACCCTCATGCGTACCCTCCTGATCACGGGCCCCGGCGGCAGCGGGCGTACCACCGTCGCGGCCGCCACCGCGTGCGCCGCCGCCCGTGAGGGCACCCGCACCCTCCTCCTCGGCACCGACCGGACGGACACACTGGGCGCGGTCCTGGGGGTGCCCGTCGGGTCCGAGCCGGTCGAGGCCGCCCCCGGCCTCACCGCGCGGCGGCTCGACGCCGACGCGGGCTTCCGCGCCGACCTGGTCGCCCTGCAGGACCGCGCCTCCTCCCTGCTGGACCTGCTCGGCGCCTCCCGGTTCGACCCCGAGGAGCTCACCCCGCTGCCCGGCGCCGAGGAGCTCGCCCTGCTGCGCGCCCTGCGGGACGCGGCCCTGCCGGGGGCGTACGACCTCCTCGTCGTCGACCTGCCGCCCGCCCCGCGGGCCCTCGCCCTGCTCGCGCTGCCCGAGGAGCTCCGCCGCCACCTGCGCCGCCTGCTCCCGCCCGAGCGGCAGGCCGCCCGCGCCCTGCGCCCCGTGCTCGGCCGCCTCGCCGGCGTCCCGCTGCCCGCCGAGTGGCTGTACGAGACCGCCGCCCGGCTGGACCTGCAACTGGCCGCCGTCGAGGCCGTGCTCGCCGACCGCGACACCGCCGTGCGCCTGGTCGCCGAGCCGGGACCCGCCGGCGCCGACGCCGTCCGCACCACGGCCCTCGGCCTGGCCCTGCGCGGACTGCGCACCGACGCCCTGGTCGCGACCCGCGTGCTGCCGGAGGGCGTCGAGGACAGCTGGCTCGCCGGCCCGGTCGCCCAGCAGCGCAAGACCCTGGAGGAGTGGCGGGAGACGTACGCCGTCCACCCCGTCGCCCACCTCGGGCGCGACCCGCGCGGCGCCGACGACCTCGCCGCGCTCGCCGTGCCCGGTGCGTCCGGCGTCAACGCGGGACCCTCCACCGTCGAGTGGCCCGTCACCGACTCCCTCGCCGACGACGGCGTGCTGGTCTGGCACATCCCGCTGCCCGGCGCCCGGCGCGGGGAACTGGACCTGATCCGGCGCGGCGACGAACTCGTCGTCACCGCCGGGCCGTTCCACCGGATCGTCCCGCTGCCCTCCGCGCTGCGCCGCTGCACCGTCGACGGCGCCGCCCTGCGCGAGGGCGAGCTGCGCATCCGGTTCCGGCCGGATCCGCGGCTGTGGCCGCGCACCCGCTGAGGCCGGGACGGGCGTTCGGGTAACGTCGAAGGGGCCACCCGTAGTCAGGAGTCCGTCATGAGCGAACAGCTCCCCCCGTCCGACGACGCACGGGACGAGGCCGTGGACGAGGTGCGGGCCACGGGCGACGCCGACGCCTGGGCGACCGCCTGCGCCGAGGACCTCGAGGCGGAGAAGGCCCGCCGCCGCGCCCGGTACGGACCGCCCCCCGGTTCCGCCGCCGAGGAACTGAAGAAGCTCGTCGACGCGGTCGCCGACAAGCTCTCCGGCCTGCGGTCCCCGCTGTTCGACGCGGTCGCCGGGCCCGCGGCGCAGCAGGTGGTGCGGCAGGTCGTGCAGCAGGCCAGGGCCGCCGTGGAACCCGTCATCGAGCGCAACCCGGACGTCCTCGACCACCTCGCCGCCGCCGGCAGCGAACTCCTCGCCGCCTACCGCTCCGCGGTCCAGGACCAGGAGCGCCGCTGGACGGCCCGCGACACCGACCCCCGCGACCTGGACGAGCGCCGCGACCGGGACGACAAGGGCGACGAGGGGGGTCCGGGCGAGCGCATCGACCTGGACTGACGGTCCGGCCGGCGGGTGTCCCATGTCCCCGCCGGACCCGCCCACCGTGCGGACGCCGGAAACCCGACGGCAGGGCCTCGGGTACCGTTGGCGGTAGCGGGGCTCGACCGAAACTGAGGGATTCATGGGACTCACCATCGGCGTCGACATCGGCGGCACGAAGATCGCGGCCGGCGTGGTCGACGAGGAAGGCAACATCCTCTCGACCCACAAGGTGCCGACCCCGGGCACGCCCGAGGGCATCGTGGACGCCATCGCCTCCGCGGTGGAGGGCGCGCGCGCCGGGCACGACATCGTCGGCGTGGGCATCGGTGCGGCCGGGTACGTCAACCGCCAGCGCTCGACGGTGTACTTCGCGCCCAACATCCACTGGCGCAACGAGCCGCTCAAGGAGAAGGTCGAGGCCCGCACGGGTCTCCCGGTCGTCGTGGAGAACGACGCCAACGCCGCGGCCTGGGGCGAGTACAGGTTCGGCGGCGGCAAGGGCCACCGCAACGTCATCTGCATCACGCTCGGCACCGGCCTGGGCGGCGGCATCATCATCGGCAACAAGCTGCGCCGCGGTCACTTCGGCGTGGCCGCCGAGTTCGGGCACATCCGCATGGTGCCGGACGGCCTGCTGTGCGGCTGCGGCTCGCAGGGCTGCTGGGAGCAGTACGCCTCCGGCCGCGCCCTCGTCCGGTACGCCAGGCAGCGCGCCAACGCCACCCCCGAGAACGCCGAGACGCTGCTCGCCCTCGGTGACGGCACCCCCGACGGCATCGAGGGCAAGCACGTCTCCGTGGCCGCCCGCCAGGGCGACCGGGTGGCCGTCGACTCCTACCGCGAGCTGGCCCGCTGGGTCGGCGCCGGCCTCGCCGACCTGGCCTCCCTCTTCGACCCCTCCGCGTTCATCATCGGCGGCGGCCTCTCCGACGAGGGCGAGCTGGTCCTCGACCCGATCCGCAAGTCCTACAAGCGCTGGCTGGTGGGCGGCAACTGGCGCCCCGTCGCCGACGTCCTCGCCGCCCGGCTCGGCAACAAGGCCGGCCTGGTGGGCGCGGCCGACCTGGCCCGGGAGCCCGACCCGGTCATGTGACCGCCTCCACGTGCACGGCAGCGCCCGCCCGGCCCCTTCCGGGGACGGCGGGCGCTGCCGTGTCCGCCGGCACGGGAATCCCCGCCGACGGAACCGGGTTGCCTGTTGTGACGACAGGGTGGACCGCGGTCCACCGCGGGGAGGGGGACCGGAACCGATGAGTCTTCGCCAGTACGAGTACGCCTTGGCCGTCGCCGAGGCGGGCTCGGTGACCGCGGCGGCGGAGCTGCTGCACGTCGCCCAGCCGTCGGTGTCCCAGCAGATCCGCGGCCTGGAGCGGGAACTCGGCGTGGAACTGTTCGCCCGCACACCGACCGGACTGGTGCCCACCGTGATCGGCCGCGCCTTCCTGCGGGAGGCGGAGGTCGCGGTGAGCGCGTCGCGGCGGGCGAGGGCGACGGCGCGAGCCGGTGCCGACGATCTGGTGGGCGAGCTGGTGGTCGCGGCGCAGATGGGCTTCGGCACGCGGCAGCTGCCGGGCGCGCTGGGCGCGCTGCGCCGCCGCTTCCCGAGGCTGGAGGTCACCGTCTTCGAGGAGCCCAGCTCCGCCGAGCTGGACCGGCTGTGCCGCCGGGGCGTGCTGGACCTCGCCCTGATGGCGGCGTGCGAGCGGAGCCCCGCCGACGCCCACCACCTCGGTGACGAGGACTTCGTCGTCATGCTGGGCGACGGGCACCGGCAGCTCGCCGCGGACCGGGTCGAGCTGCGCGCACTGGCGGGGGAGCCGTGGGTGAGGTTCGACCGCGACAGCGCGCTCGACGGCGTGCTCCTGCACGTGCTGCGGGACAACGACCTGCCCCCGACCACGGCCGCCCGCGTCTCCCAGACGGCGACGGCCGCGCGCTGGGCCGCCCAGGGACTGGGGGTGGCGCTGGTCCCGGCCTCCGCGGTGCCCCCCGGTCACGAGCACCTCGCCCGTCCGGTGTCCCCGGCCGTGTCCCAGCCCGTCATCGCCGTGGTCCGGCGGGGTGCGGGACCGGCGGAGACGGCCCTGCTCGGACTCCTGCGGCAGGAGACCTGGTCCGGGGCCGCTCAGAGCTGGGTGTAGCCCCCGTCCACGGCGAGCTCGGCGCCGGCGGTGTACGTGGCGTCGAAGGCGAGGAACGCGGCCGCCACGGCGATCTCCTCGGGCGTGCCGAAACGCCGCATGGGATTGTCCGCGACCCGCTCCGCCTTGAACTGCTCGGCGGCCTCCGCCGTCATCGTCCTCTCCAGGATTCCCGTGTCCACGGGACCGGGACTGACCGCGTTGACACGGATCCCGCGTGACAGCAGGTCGCGGGAGAGGGTGCGGGCCATCGAGCGCAGGGCCGCCTTGCCGGCCGCGTAGACACTGGTCTCCGGCAGGCCCAGGACGTTCGCGGCCGAGGTGGTGAGGACGACGCCGGCGCCCGGGCCCAGCAGCGGGGCGAGCTTCTGCACGGTGAAGAAGGCGCCCTTGACGTTGACCGCGAACAGCTCGTCGTAGTCCTCCTCGGTCGTCGACCCGAAGGGCGTCGGGAGCGTGACGCCGGCGTTGACGAACAGGGCGTCCACCGTGCCGAGTTCGCCCTTCACGCGGTCGGCCAGAGCGTCCAGGTCGGACAGTGAGGCCACGTCGGCCCGGACGGCCACCGCGTTCTCGCCGAGCCGCTCCCGCGCGGCGTCGAGCGCGTCCCGGGAACGACCGGTGATCGCCACGCGCGCTCCGCCGTCCACCAGCAGTCTCGCCGTCGCGAACCCGATTCCGCTGCCGCCGCCCGTGATCACCGCGTTCTTGCCGCTGTATCTGCTCATTTCAGGATCCCTTCGTTCCCTCTGTCGGAAATCGGTTCCGGAATTCCGCCGACGTCATCCCCGGGGGAATTCGCCGCCGTCCACGACGACGTTGCTTCCGGTCAGCCAGCTCGCCCGGTCGGACACGAGGAACAGCACCGCGTGGGCGATGTCGTCGGGCCGGCCGTCGCGCCCCAGCGGCGTGGTGCCGGTGGCGCCGGCATCCCCGTTCAGGCGCGCCCACCGCTCCCGCGTCGCCTCGCCGCCGGGGGTGGCGGTCCTGCCGGGAGCCACGGTGTTGACCCGGACCCCGGAGGGGGCCAGTTCCGCCGCCAGTCCCCGGCTGTAGTTCTCCAGCGCCGCCTTGGCCGCCGTGTAGTGCAGGAACAGGGGGCCCGGGGTGGACACCGCGGCCGAGGAGACGTGCACGATCACCCCCGAGCGGCGTTCGCGCATCCCCGGTACCAGCAGGGAGTCCAGCCGCACCGCCGCCAGGAGGTTCAGGTCGAGCGCGTTGCGCCACTCCTCGTCGGGAATGGCCGTGGCGCCCTCGTGCGGTCGCGCCCCGCCCGCGTTGTCGACCAGGATGTCGACCCCGCCCAGGACCTCCTGCGCGGTCGCGGCGAGCGCTTCGATCCCCGCCCGGGTCCGTACGTCGGACGCCACGAAGCGGGCGCCCTCGGGTACGGTGCTCGTCGCCGACCGGGCGGTCGTGAGCACATCGGCTCCCGCGTCCAGGAGCCGGCGCACGACGGCGGCTCCGATTCCGCGGGAGCCTCCCGTGACCAGGGCCCGCTTTCCCGTGAGTTCCCGAATTCCCGATCCGTTTTCGATCGCGGCCATCCCGCCGTCCCTCTCCCTCGCGCGTTCGTCCGCCCGACGGGATGAAAAGCGGTGATCTCCGCGTCGGGCTGTTTCACGGTAGGTCCGGGAAACAACGAGAGGCAAAGACGAAATATGAGCAGGCCCTATAGGGGATTCCTATGGCACCCCGGCACCCTCCGCCGTCCGTGAGCGACCGAACGCCGAGCGACGGGTGCGAGCCGTCCGACGGGAGACACCGGCATCCGCCGTTCCGGTGCGCCTCGGCCTTCGGCCGCCGCCGGCGCATGCTCCGGCCCTCACCCGGCAGCGCCGGCACGGCCGGCACGGACACGGTCTGGAGGGAGACCGGGACGGTCCGCAGCAGGCCGGCACCCGCGGCGCTGTGGCCGCCGTCGTCCTGCGACAGCGCTGCCACCCGGGCCGGTTCGCGGTAGTGCGGCGCGGAGTTCCCCGCGGCCGGCGCGGTGATGCGCCCCGTGCCTCGGCGCTACGCCGGGGCAGACCACGGGTCACCTGGCCCGATGGCGCGGCGACGCCGTCCGGTCACGGACCACGGCTCGCCGCCCGGCCGGCGCGGCAGGAACTGCTCAGGCGCGGGCCGACGATCGCGTTCGGCTTCGTCGTCGAGGAGCCGGTGCCGCCGCGGCACACGGACGGCGAGGACGTCACCCGGGAGCCGATCGGCCGTCCCCTCGGCCGCGTGGCGTGACTTCCCGGGGCGCGTGGAGCGCTGACCCGCACCACGTCGTGCCGGTCGACGTATCTTGATCCGCATGGCGACGACTCCGCTGCTGCCCGACTCCCGGACCGAGTCCGACGGTTCGGCCGTCATCCGGGTGCTCAGCTACAACATCCGTTCGATGCGGGACGACACCGGCGCCCTCGCGCGGGTGATCAGCGCCTGCGCGCCCGACCTCGTCCTGCTCCAGGAGGCGCCGCGGTTCTTCCGCTGGCGCAAGAAGCTGGCCCGGCTCGCCTCGGAAGCGGGCCTCGTCACCCTCTCCGGGGGCGCCACGGCCGCCGGCCCGGCGCTCCTGTGCTCCCTGCGGGCGACCGTCGAACGCACCGAGGACGTGCTGCTGCCGCTCACCCCGGGACTGCACCGGCGCGGCTTCGCCACCGCCGTCGTACGGTTCGGCGGCGCCCGGCTGGGCGTGCTGAGCTGCCACCTGTCGCTGCAGAAGGACGAGCGGTACGAGCAGGGCGGCATGCTGCTGGACCGGCTCGCCGGGATGGGCGTGGAGCACGCGGTCGCGGGCGGGGACCTGAACGACAGCCCGGACGGCCGCACCTTCCGGCGCCTGGCCGGGAGCCTGACGGACTGCTGGGCCGCTGCGCCCTGGGGCGGTGAGCACACCTCGACGCCCGCCGAGCCGCGCAAGCGCATCGACGCGCTCTTCGTCACCGGGGGCGTCGAGGTCCTGGGCTGCGGCGTCCCCCTCGGCCACCCCGGGGTGACCGGGACCGACCTGAGGGCGGCCACCGACCACCTCCCGGTCCTGGCCGCCCTCAGGGTCCCGGCCGCGTAGGCGGGGCGCCTCAGACCACCGCGCCCCGGCCCGGGTCCTCGTCGTCCTCGTCGTCCGTGCGCATGCGCATCACCAGCGTGGCGAAGCCGCCCAGGAAGCCGCCGATGGAGAGCGTGGTCAGCCACCAGGTCATCTCCCAGCCGAGCAGGACCGCCAGCAGGAGCAGCAGCGGACCGCCCAGCACCCCGAGCCAGGCGAACTTGGCGGTGGCGTCGGCCTCCGGCAGCGGCGGGGGCTCCGGCGGGACGAAGTGGCCCTCGTCGCTCTCGTCGTCGGAGGGCTCGGACGGGCTGTAGTCACGGGGGCCGACCCCGGGCGCGAAGGAGACGGAGCCGCCCAGCGGCTTGGCCGGCTTGTCCTCGGCTTTGCGCGGCGCCTCGGCCCCCGCCTCCTCGTCGTTGGTCCCGGACTCCAGCAGCGCCAGGTCCTCGACCGACTTGAACGGCTTGGCCCCCGGCGGGTCCGGCGGCTCCTCGCCGTACCCGGCGACGATCGCCGCCCACGCGGCGTCCTCGTCGAAGGGCACGCCCTTCTCCTCCGGCGCGCGGCCCTCGGGGCTCTCCCGGCGCTCACGGCCCTCGCGGTCCTCGCGGTCCTCGCGGTCCGAGTCGTGCTCAGCCACCTGCGGTCGTCCCTTCCTCGCCGAGAGCGGGCTCCTTGACGGCGCCGGGTGCGAGCCGGCCGATGAACGCGGAGCTCTCCCGGAAGATCCGCTCCGCGTCGTGGTCCAACGTCGCCACGTGGTAGCTCTGTTCCAGCAGGATCTCCGTCACGTCCACCGACGAGACCCGGCCGAGGATCCGCGCCGAGTCCGCGGGCGGCACCACGTGGTCCTGCGGGCTGCGCAGCAGCAGCAGCGGCTGGGTGACCCGGGGCAGCTCGCCGTCGACGAGCCGGAAGAAGTTCCGCAGGGAGTGCGCCGCGTGCAGCGGCACCCGGTCGTACCCCAGCTCGGTGGTCGACGGCTTCGCGATGTCGCTCGCGATGCCCTTCGTCGCGGGGACGAGGTGGCGGAGCACCGGGAGGGCGTGCGCGGCCACCCCGTGCACCTTGTTCGCCGGGTTGACGACCACGACCCCGCTCACCGCGTCGCCGTGGAGCGCGGCCAGCCGCAGCGCCAGCGCGCCGCCCATCGACAGCCCGGCCACGAAGACCCGCGCGCTGCGGTCCCGCAGCAGCCGCAGCTCGCGGTCCACCTCCGCGTACCAGTCCTGCCACCCGGTGACCCGCAGGTCCTTCCAGTGCGTGCCGTGCCCGGGCAGCAGCGGCAGCGACACGGTCAGGCCGTGCCCGGCGAGGTGCTCCGCCCAGGGGCGCAGCGACTGCGGTGAACCGGTGAAGCCGTGGCAGAGGAGGACGGCGGTCTCCCCGCCCTCGTGACGGAACGGCTCGGCTCCGGTCAGGAGCGGCACCTTCGGCCTCCTGTTCATGGGAACTCGTGGAAGGGGCCGGCGCGTCATGACGGCCGGGGCGGGGCGCACACGGATTGCAGGACCTTCACCGTACGCGACCGCACTGACACCGACCAGGGCCGTCGGGCCCTTCGGCGGCGCTCCGGGATATTGTCTGACCGACACACACAGGAGGCACTCGGTTGTTGTACGGCGCGATGAAGGTCACCATCGGAGGGCCGCTGAAGCTCGCCTTCAGGCCCTGGGTGGAGGGCCTGGAGAACGTCCCCGCCGAGGGCCCGGCCATCCTGGCCAGCAACCACCTGTCGTTCTCCGACTCCTTCTTCCTGCCGGCCGTGCTGGACCGGAAGGTCACCTTCATCGCCAAGGCCGAGTACTTCACCACGCCGGGGGTGAAGGGCCGGCTGACGGCCGCCTTCTTCAAGGGCGTGGGCCAGCTCCCGGTGGACCGCTCCGGCGCGCGCGGCGCGGGTGAGGCGGCGATCAGGAGCGGCATCGGGGTCCTCGAGCGCGGCGAGCTGTTCGGCATCTATCCGGAGGGCACCCGCTCGCCCGACGGCCGCCTCTACCGCGGCAAGCCCGGCGGCCTCGCGCGCGTGGCACTGGCCACCGGCGCGCCCGTGATCCCGGTCGCCATGATCGACACGGAGAAGATCCAGCCGCCCGGGAAGGTCGTGCCGAAGCTGATGCGTCCCGGCATCCGGATCGGCCGGCCGCTGGACTTCCGCCGTTACCAGGGCATGGAGCACGATCGTTTCGTCCTGCGCGCGGTGACCGACGAGGTCATGTACGAGATCATGAAGCTCTCCGGCCAGGAGTACGTCGACGTGTACGCGACCGCCATGAAGCGGCAGCTCGCGGAGGCGGCCAGGGCCGAGAAGGAGGCCGGGAAGGCGGCGAAGGCCGCACTCACGCGCGCGGAGAAGGAACACGCCGGGAAACTGAGGGCCGCCATGGAGCGGGCCGACAAGGAGCAGGCCGAGCGGGACCGGCCCGAGCAGCGGCGGTCCGGCCCCTAGACGGGGCCGGGACGGAAGTGGGGGGACATGCCGGGACGCGAGAGAGTCATGAGGATGTCGGTCGAGCTGCCGCTGTGGCGCGCGCTCGCCGGCTACCGGGTGCTCGCCACGGTGTACGCGGTCGGTCTGTTCGCCTCGGCCCACGAGGAGTTCACCCGTCCCTGGCTCGCCGTCGCCTACTTCGCCCTCCTCGTCGTGTGGACCCTGGCCACCCTGCCCAGGGTCGCGAACGCCGCCGCCTGCACCAAGGGCTTCCTCGCCGCCGACCTGACCATCGCCCTCGCCGGCGTCCTGCTCACCCCCGTGGCGGACGCGCACGAACGCGTCCAGGCGGGCGGCCCGACCCTGCCGTCCATCTGGACCGCCGGTGCGGTGCTGGCGTTCGCCATCAAGGGCGGCTGGCGCTGGGCGGCCCTCGCCTCCACCCTCGTCGCCGTCGCCAACCTGGTCGAACGCGGCAGCCCCGCCCGTGACACCGTGCACAACGTGATCCTCGTCTGGGTCGCCTCCATCGCCATCGGCTACGTCGTCGAGGTCGCCCGCGCCTCCGAGCGCACCCTCGCCCGCGCCCTGGAGATCGAGGCCGCGACCAGGGAGCGGGAGCGGCTCGCGCGGGACATCCACGACAGCGTGCTCCAGGTGCTCGCGATGGTGCAGCGGCGCGGCGCCGTCATCGGCGGCGAGGCGGCCGAGCTGGGCCGGCTGGCCGGGGAGCAGGAGGTCGCCCTGCGCACGCTGGTCTCCGGCGGACTCGTACCGGCCCCCCGCGTGCCGGAGGACGCCGCCGAGGGCGCCGTCGTACGGGTCGTCGGCGAGGCCGGGGAACCGGACGGGGGCGGCGGCCCGGTCGACCTGCGCGCGCTGCTCGCCCCCTACGCGGGCGCCCGGGTCAGCCTCGCCGAGCCCGGAGCGCCGGTGCGGCTCGCACCGGCCGCCGCGCGGGAGGTGGCCGCGGCCGTCGGCGCCGCCCTGGACAACGTCCGCGAGCACGCCGGGGAGCAGGCCCGGGCGTGGATCCTGGTCGAGGACGAACCGGACGAGGTGATCGTCACCGTCCGCGACGACGGCCCCGGCATCCCCGAGGGCCGGCTCGCCCAGGCCGAGGGCGAGGGCCGGCTCGGCGTGGCCCTGTCCATCCGGGGGCGGCTGCGCGACCTCGGCGGCAGCGCCGGGCTGATCTCGGTACCGGGGCAGGGCACGGAGGTCGAGTTGAAGGTGCCGAAGGCAGGGAACGACGGGACGGACGTCCGGGGGAAGGCGGAGCAGCGATGACGGACACCGCAGCCGAACGAGACGGACGGGAGGCCGGCCGGGACCCGGTCAGGGTGATGGTGGTCGACGACCACCCCATGTGGCGCGACGCCGTCGCCCGCGACCTGTCCGAGTCCGGCTTCGAGGTCGTCGCCACCGCGGGCGACGGCGACCAGGCGGTGCGCCGTGCCAGGGCCGCCGCCCCGGACGTGCTCGTCCTCGACCTGAACCTGCCGGGCAAACCCGGGGTCCAGGTCTGCAAGGAGGTCGTCGCCGCGCAGCCCGCCCTGCGCGTCCTGGTGCTGTCGGCGAGCGGCGAGCACGCCGACGTGCTGGAGGCGGTGAAGTCCGGCGCGACCGGCTACCTGCTCAAGTCGGCCTCCACCGAGGAGCTCCAGGACGCGGTGCGCCGCACCGCCGCGGGCGACCCGGTGTTCACCCCGGGGCTGGCCGGACTGGTCCTCGGCGAGTACCGCCGCCTCGCCTCCGAACCGGCCGGCCCCGCCCCCGGCGGGGCCGACCCCGAGGCGCCCCGGCTGACCGAGCGCGAGACCGAGGTGCTGCGCCTGGTCGCCAAGGGCCTGAGCTACAAGCAGATCGCCGAACGGCTCGTCATCTCGCACCGCACGGTGCAGAACCACGTGCAGAACACCCTCGGCAAGCTCCAGCTGCACAACCGCGTCGAGCTCGTCCGCTACGCCATCGAACGCGGTCTCGACGACTAGGGCCTCTCGCCCGGCCTCCGCACCCCGCAAGGTCCCGGCGCGCCCGCCGCCGGGACCGTATATTCACGCACACGGCAACGATCCCGGCACGACCCCCGGAGGGAACCCGTGGAGATCCTGGCGTTCGGCGTGCAGTCCGACGAGAGGCCCCTGATCGAGCGGGCCTTCGAGGGCCACCACCAGGTGCGCGGACTGGACGTCTTCCTCAACGCGGACACCGCCCCCATCGCCGCCGGTCACGAGGTGATCTCCACCAGCGTCAACTGCGACCTCGGCGCCGAGGTCCTGGCGGGCCTCGCGGCCGGCGGCACCCGGATGGTCGCCCAGCGCTCCACCGGCTTCAACAACATCGACCTCGAGGTCGCCGAACGGCTCGGCCTGACGGTCGCCCGCGTGTCGTCCTACTCGCCGTACTCGGTCGCCGAGTTCGCCTGGACCCTCGCCATGGCGGTCAACCGCCGCATCGTGCGCGCCTCCACCCGCACCCGCGACTTCGACTTCCGGCTCGACGGGCTGATGGGCCGCGACCTGCACGGCCGCACCGCCGGGATCCTCGGCACCGGCAAGATCGGCGAGGCGTTCGCCCGGATCGCCCACGGCTTCGGCATGCGGCTGCTCGGCTGGGACGTCGCCGAGAACCCCGCCTGCCTCGAGCTCGGCATGACCTACGTCCCCAAGGAGCGGCTGCTCGCCGAGTCCGACCTGGTCACCCTGCACGTCCCGCTGCTGCCCGAGACCCAGCACCTCATCGACGCCGCCGCCCTGAAGACGATGCGGGACGACGCCATCCTGATCAACTCCAGCCGGGGCGGCCTCGTCGACACCGCGGCCCTCGTCGACGAGCTGCGCGAGGGCCGCTTCACGGGCGTCGGCCTGGACGTGTACGAGGCGGAGGCGGGGCTGTTCTTCCTCGACAAGTCCCTGGAGGCCGTCGACGACGACACCCTGGCCCGCCTCGTCACGTTCCCGAACGTCCTGGTGACGTCCCATCAGGCGTACTACACCGTGGACGCCGTCGGACAGATCATCGGGACCACGGTGGACAACGTCCTCGACTACACCGCCGGCCGCCGCTCGGAGAACGTGCTGGTGCCCCGCACGCCCCGCAGCTGACCCACCAGCTCCCGGACGACCGCCGCGCCGTTCAGGGTCAGCACCGACTCCGGGTGGAACTGGACCCCGGCGAAGCCGGGCCCGCGCAGCGCGTGCACCTCGCCGCTCGCCGCGCGGCTCACCTCGACGCCGTGCGCGGCCAGTTCGGCCGCGGCCTCGTCGTCGCAGTGCGCCACGAAGCTGTTGTAGAAGCCGACCGTCTCCGGCCTCCCGAACAGGTCGATCTCCGTCTGCGCCCCCTGGTACGGCACCTCCTTCCGCACGATCTCCAGCCCCAGCTCGGCCGCGATCAGCTCGTGGCCGAGGCAGACGCCGAGGACGCCGTGCCGGTTCTCCCCGACGACCTCGGCGGTCAGCGCGCGCAGGAACCGCATCTTCGGGTCGGCCGTGTCGGACGGGTCGCCCGGGCCGGGGCCCAGCACCAGCGGCCCCTCGTGCCCGAGCACCGTCTCCCGCAGTCCCGGCTCGTCGTACCGCCGCACCGTCACCTCCAGCCCGCTCGCGCGCAGCACGTGCGCCAGCATCGCGGTGAAGGTGTCCTCCCCGTCGACCACCAGGGCGTGGCCCGTGAGGGCGTCGGACCGCTCCTGCATCCGCAGCCAGAACGGCGCCAGCGCGGCCCGGCGCCCGTCCAGCGCCGCCCGCACCCGGGGGTCGTCGGCCAGCTTCGGCCGTGCGGACCCCGCGCGCGGCCGTCCCGGGCGCACCCCCAGCGCGGCCAGCACCCCGGCCGCCTTGGCGTGGGTCTCCGCGACCTCGCCCGCCGGGTCCGAGCCGCGCACCAGCGTGGCCCCGACCGGCACCCGCAGCCGCCCGGACGCGTCGATGTCGGCGGTGCGGATGAGGATGGGGGAGTCCAGCGTCTGGGCGCCGCCCTCGTCGCGGCCGAGGAGGGCGAGGGCGCCCGCGTAGTAGCGCCGCCCGCCGACCTCGTGCCGCTCGATCACCCGGCAGGCGTTCTGCACCGGCGACCCGGTGACGGTGGCGGCGAACATGGTCTCCTTCAGCACCTCCCGCACGTCCAGCGAGGACCGGCCGCGCAGCTCGTACTCGGTGTGCGCGAGGTGCGCCATCTCCTTCAGCCGGGGGCCGACCACGACCCCGCCCATGTCGCCGACGGTGCACATCATCTTGAGCTCCTCGTCGACGACCATCGACAGCTCCTCGATCTCCTTGCCGTCGGCGAGGAAGTCCAGCAGGTGCTCGGGGGTCGGCCCGCCGGCGGGATAGCGGTAGGTCCCGCTGATCGGGTTCATCACGACCGTCCCGCCGGACGCCCGCACGTGCACCTCGGGGCTCGCCCCGACCAGCGTCCTGTCCCCGGTGTGGACCACGAACGTCCAGTACGCGCCCCGCTCGCCCTCGAGGAGCCGCCGGAAGAGGGCGAGGGCGTCGGCCCGCCCGAAGCCGGGGATCTCGCCCTCGTACGTCCGCCGGATCACGAAGTTGGCGCCCTCGCCCCGCCCGATCTCCTCCCGCAGCACGCGGCCGACGATCTCGCCGTACTCCTCGTCGGCCACGTCGAAACCGCCGCCCTCCACCCGCACGGCGTGCGACGGCAGCCGGGACAGGGCGTCCGCGAGCGGGATCTCGTACCGCTCCTCGGGGGTCAGCACCAGCAGCGGGGTGCCGTCGTCGCGGACGTCGAAGCCGCGCTCGCGGATCTGCCGGAAGGGGACGAGCGCCAGGCACGAGTCGGGCAGCTCGGCCAGGCGCTCGCGGGTGGTGACCGGGCCGATCAGCAGCTCGACCACGGCGCCGTCGTCGCTGGGGCGACCCGGCGTGCGGCGGCGCAGCAGGGCGAAGGGGCGGTCGTCGTGGGGGAGCTGTGCCAGGTCCATGGGACGTTCCTCTTTTCGTCACGGACGCTCGTCACGGACGAGCGGGGAGGAACGGCCCCGGAAACACCGAAGGCCGCCCCTCGGGCGGCCTTCGCGGAGTCTGTGCGTACGCGCAGTCAGTGGGCCGCCGGAGAAGCGGTCCACCACCAGTTCTGGGTCGAGTGCGCGAACATGCCCCCGACCCTAGCGCATCAGCAGCAGATCGAGGGCCCGGTCCAGATAGTGGTCCAGTTCCGCGCCCCCGGGCAGCGAGGCCGGGACGGCGTGGCCGAGCTGGGTGTGGCCCAGGTAGACGCTGTACGCGAGCAGCCCGCGCCGCCGCGCCTCGGGCCCGGGGAAGCCGGCCAGCTCGAACTGGCGTGCCACGTAGGCGATCCGGCGTTCCGTGACCCGTTCGAGCACGGCCGCGACGCGCGGGTCGTCGGCGGTGGCCAGCAGCGCGACCTCCAGCGGGTCCTCGGCGGCCGACCGCACCGCCTCGGCGAACAGCCGCCGCAGCCGCAGCTCGGGATCGGAACCGGTCTCCTCCTCCAGGTCGGCGATGGGCGTCTCGGTCTCGGTCTCCGCCCAGCGCTCCAGCGCCGCCTCGATCAGCGCGTCCCGGCCCGTGAAGTGCCAGTAGAAGCTCCCCTTGGTGGTGCCGAGCCGGGCGGCCAGCGGCTCCACGGCGACGGCCGCGAGCCCGCCCTCGCGCATCGCGGCGAGCGCGGCGTCCGCCCAGTCCCGGGCGCTCAGCCGGGGCCTGCCGGACTTCGGGCGCGGGGGAGGGGGGTCGTCCCCGGAACGTTGCACCATGACCATACGGTACCGTACGGTTTACCATACGCCACCGTATGGAGGTGCTCCGATGGGCACGGTACGCAACGTCCACATCCGTACGCTCCCCGCGCCGGCCGACCGCGCCGGCGCCCTCCTGGACCGCATCGCCGGGGCGGACGACCCGCTCTTCCCGAGCCCCGCCTGGGCCCCGGTCCGCTTCGACCGGCCCCTGGCGGTCGGCGCCGCCGGCGGGCACGGACCGGTCCGCTACACGGTCGCGGAGTACGAGCCCGGCCGCCGGGTCCGCTTCGCCTTCGACCCGCCCGGCAACGGCTTCCACGAACTCTCGGTCGAACCGCTCGGCCCCGGCCGCTGCCTGCTGCGCCACGTCCTGGAGCAGGACCAGCGCGGCACGGAGCGCCTGGCCTGGCTGCTGGCCGTCCGCGCGGTGCACGGCACGGTCGTGGAGGAGCTGCTCGACAACGCCGAGCTGGCCCTCACCGGCGCCACCGCCCGCCCCGCCCGCCGCGGCCGGTACGTGCGCCTGGTCCAGCGGCTCACCTGGGACCGCCCGGCCGCGACCGACGTGCCCGAGGCCGCCGGGCTGCTGCACGCGGCGCTGCCCGTCGCCGACCACCAGGACGCCTTCGCCGTGGAGTGGCGTCCCGGCATGCCGGCCGACCCGGAGGCCTGGAACGTCCTGCCCGGCGACCCGTCCGTCGTCGAGTACGACGGGGCCGAGGGCCTGTACGGCGAGGACGGAAAGCACCTGACCTACCGGGTGTCGGTCCTGGTGGACGAGTCGGCCCGGCGGGTGACGATGAGTTCGAGGGTCCGGCCGCACGACCGGTGGGGACGCCTCCACTGGGCGCTGGTGCGCCGCGCCCACCCCGTCGCCGCCCGTCTGCTGCTCCGCCGCGCCCACCGCCGCCTCGCCCTCGCGGCGCTCCGTGCGGGGGAGCGGCACGCGTCTCACTTGGTGAGCGACGGGGTGGACGCCGGTTCCGACCCCGTAGTGTTGATGTCGTGACCGTGAACGCTAAGACCAGCGCGAGCGCTGGCAACACCTGGCGAAACCTGCCCGCGGCGCAGCAGCCCGAGTACCCCGACGCCGAGGCTCTGCGCGCAGTGATCGCGGACCTCGAGTCGTATCCGCCGCTCGTCTTCGCGGGCGAGTGCGACCAGCTGCGCGCCCGGATGGCGGCCGTCGCCAAGGGAGAGGCGTTCCTCCTCCAGGGCGGCGACTGCGCCGAGGCCTTCGACGCGGTGTCCGCCGACCACATCCGCAACAAGCTCAAGACCCTGCTCCAGATGGGCGCCGTGCTGACGTACGCCGCCTCCGTGCCCGTGGTGAAGGTGGGCCGGATCGCCGGCCAGTACTCCAAGCCGCGCTCCAAGCCGACCGAGACCCGCGACGGGGTGACGCTGCCGACCTACCGCGGCGACTCCGTCAACGGCTTCGACTTCACCGAAGAGGCCCGCGTCCCGGACCCCGAGCGGCTGAAGCGGATGTACCACGCCTCCGCCTCCACGCTGAACCTGGTGCGCGCCTTCACCACCGGCGGCTACGCCGACCTGCGCCAGGTGCACGCCTGGAACCAGGACTTCGTGAAGTCGTCCCCCTCCGGCCAGCGCTACGAGCAGCTCGCCCGGGAGATCGACAACGCGCTGCACTTCATGCGGGCGTGCGGCGCGGACCCGGAGGAGTTCAAGACGGTCGAGTTCTACTCCTCGCACGAGGCGCTGCTGCTCGACTACGAGTCGGCCCTCACCCGCGTGGACTCGCGCACCGGCCGGCTGTACGACGTCTCCGCGCACATGGTGTGGATCGGCGAGCGCACCCGCCAGCTGGACCACGCGCACATCGAGTTCGCCTCGAGGATCCGCAACCCGATCGGCATCAAGCTCGGCCCGACGACGACGGCCGAGGAGGCGCTGCAGTACATCGAGCGCCTGGACCCGGAGCGCGAGCCGGGCCGGCTGACCTTCATCGTCCGCATGGGCGCCGACAAGATCCGGGACAAGCTCCCCGAGCTGGTCGAGAAGGTCACCGCCTCGGGAGCCACCGTGGCCTGGGTGACCGACCCGATGCACGGCAACACCTTCGAGGCGGCCTCCGGCCACAAGACCCGCCGCTTCGACGACGTGCTCGACGAGGTCAAGGGCTTCTTCGAGGTCCACAAGGCGCTCGGCACCCACCCGGGCGGCATCCACGTGGAGCTCACCGGTGACGACGTCACCGAGTGCGTGGGCGGCGGCGACGAGATCTTCGTCGACGACCTGCACCAGCGCTACGAGACGGCCTGCGACCCGCGGCTCAACCGCAGCCAGTCCCTCGACCTGGCGTTCCTCGTCGCCGAGATGTACCGCGACCAGTGACCGACGGTGCCGGTGACGGCACCGGCAGGGGTGGGGCGCGGATCACACGGGATCCGCGCCCCACCCCACTTTTGCGGCCTCTGAGCGCCGGGTAAGGTTAGGTTTGCCTCACCGATCAGTCGGGCCTCCGGTCAGTCGGTACGGCACGACCATGGACCCCGCTCGGGAGGTGAACCGCGTGTTCGTCTGCAGCTGCTTCGGTGTGACCGAGGAACAGGTGAGGAGTCACGCGGAGGCCGGCGCGTGCACGCCCCGGCAGATCGCCTCCGCCTGCAAGGCCGGCACCGACTGCGGCGGCTGCGTGCGGCGCATCCAGGCGCTGCTCGGCCGCGGCGCCTGCCCTCGTCGCCAGCTGATCGACCAGGGGGAGCAGCCGCTCACAGCGAAGCTGCCCGAAGCGGCCTAGCGCCCGCCCCCGGCGGGGGTACCCCGAGGGTCACGCCTAGTGCGTCGAGAACCCGCCCGTCCCCGGACCCGACGGGTCGGGCTGGGACTGCTCGACGACCGTCGACAGGTACAGCGACTCGCCCAGCTTCTCGATCAGGTCCAGCTGGGTGTCCAGGTAGTCGATGTGGTGCTCCTCGTCGGCCAGGATCGCCTCGAAGACGTTGGCCGACGTGATGTCGCCCTTGGTGCGCATGACGTCCACCCCGCGGCGCAGCCGGTCGATCGCCTCGAGCTCGATCTCCCGGTCGGCCTGGAACATCTCGGTCACCGTCTGCCCCACCCGCACGTGGAACAGCCGCTGGTAGTTCGGCAGGCCGTCGAGCAGCAGGATGCGGTCGGTGAGCAACTCGGCGTGCCGCATCTCGTCGAAGGACTCGGCGCGCGTGTACCGGGCGAGTTTCGTCCAGCCCTTGTGGTCCTGCAGCTTCGAGTGCAGGAAGTACTGGTTGATCGCCGTGAGCTCGGCGGTCAACTGCTCGTTCAGGAATTCGATGACCTCGGGGTCGCTCTGCATCGCGTGGGTTCCTTCCGCGCGGAAAATGGCGGGTTGCGCCGCATGATTGCACCGGCGGAGAAGATCGTCCAGTAAGTCTTCACTTAGTAAGTAAGTCCACACTTAGCCCGTCGTGTCACTGATTGTCCGACTCTGTCGGGGCCCGTTCGGAGGCATTGCCCCGGGTCTGTCAGGATGGAGGCATGGGTCAGCCGGCGGAACGCGAATCGGGGGAGCGCGCATCAGGGGGAGCGGCGCGGTTCGAGCTCCCGCCGGGACAGCGACTGCAACGGGGCTGGCCGGTCACGCACTACGGGCCGGTCCCCAAGTTCCGGCCCGAGCGCTGGGAGTTCCGGGTCTTCGGCGCCACCGCCGACGGCGAGAAGCACGGCTGGAACCACGAGGAGTTCACGGCCCTGCCGTACGTCACCGTGGTGGCCGATCTGCACTGCGTCACGAAGTTCAGCATGGTCGGCGCCGAATGGGGCGGCGTCCCGGCCCGGACCGTCCTGGAGATCGCCCCGCCCGCGCCCGACGTCACCCATGTGATGGTGTGGGCGGAGTACGGGTTCAGCTCCAACCTCCGGCTGGCCGACTTCGCCTCCGAGCGCACCCTGTTCGCCACCCACAAGGACGGCGAGCTGCTGACCGCCGAGCACGGCTTCCCGCTGCGCCTGATCGTCCCCCACCTGTACGCCTGGAAGGGACCCAAGTGGGTCCGCGGCATCGAGTACATGACCGCCGACCGCCGGGGCTTCTGGGAGGAGCGCGGCTACCACAACGTCGGCGACCCCTGGAGGGAGCAGCGCTACTCCTACCAGGAGGAGCCGGGGGACGGCCCCGAGCTCTGACCCCGGCGGCGCACCGACGCCTCAGGAGTCCCGGAGCTTCTTCAGCCGCTCCACGTCCGCCGCGTGCCCCTCCTTGCCGCCCGGGGTCTCGATGACCAGCGGTACGCCCTCCGTCGCGGGGTGGGCCATCAGCGCCCGGAACGGGTCCTCGCCGATGTGACCGGCCCCGATGTTCGCGTGCCGGTCCTTGTGCGCTCCGACCACGTCCTTGGAGTCGTTGGCGTGGATCAGCTTCAGCCGTCCCTCACCGACCGTGTCCACCAGCAGGTCCAGCGTCTGACGCATCCCGCCGGGCCCGGCCAGGTCGTGGCCCGCCGCGAAGACGTGGCAGGTGTCCAGGCAGACGCCCAGCTTCGGATGGGCGTCCAGCGCCTCGAAGTACGGCCCGAAGTCCCAGGTCCGCGAGCAGAGCGAGGCGCCCTGGCCCGCCGTCGACTCCAGCAGCAGGAACGGGTCGTCGTCCCGGGTGAGCTCGTCGAGCAGCGGCAGCATGTGCTCCCGCACCTGCCGCAGCGCCACCGGCCGCTCCCGCCCGCCGGTCGCGCTGCCGGTGTGCACCACCACGCCCAGCGCGCCGATCTCCCGGCCGCGCCGCAGGGAGTGCCGCAGCGACTCGACGGACCGCTCGACGGTCGCCCCGGTGTGGGACCCGAAGTTGATCAGGTAGGGGGCGTGCACGTAGGCCGGGATCGACCCGGCCGCGCAGGCCGCGCGGAACGCCTCGTCCTGCTTCGGGTTGCCGGCCGGTGTGGCCCAGCCGCGCGGGTTGGCGACGAAGACCTGCACGGCCTCGGCGCGCAGGTCACGGGCGTAGGACAGGCCGACGGAGTGCAGGCCCCCGGCCACGGGGACGTGGCTTCCGACGGGGTTGCGGGCGGGGCCGGACGGGTGACTCTTCACCCGTCAAGGGTGTCATGATCCCCCGGGTGCCCGACCGGGACCCCGTCCCGTCAGCGGATCTCGATGATGATCGTCGAGCCCTTGGGCGCGGTGTCCCCGCCGTCCACGGACTGGCCCTCGACGGTGTCGCCGAACAGGCCGAGCAGCCCGCGGTCCTCGTCCACCTGGAACCCGGCCCCCTCCAGCTTCTCCTTGGCCTCGTCCACGCTGTCGCCGACGACGTCCGGCACCTCGACCATCTCCGGGCCCTTGGACGGCGTCAGCGTCACGGTGTCGCCCTCGGCGGCCCGGCGGCCCGGCTCCGGGGTCTGCCGGGCCACCTGGCCGGCGTCGTGCTCGGAGTTGACCCGCTCGGCGGCGATCTTCACCTCGAGACCGGCCTCCTCCAGCTCGGCGCGGGCGTCCTGGAGGTCGTCGCCGGTCACGTCGGGAACGTCCACCGGGCGGCCCTTGCTCACGGTGAGCGCCACCGCGGACTCCGCGCGGACCTTCGTGCCCTTCCCCGGCTCGGTGGAGATCACGAAGCCCCTGGGCACGCCCTCGCTGAACGCCCGGGTGACCATGCCCGGCTCCAGGCCCTCGTCCTTCAGTACCGAGCGCGCCCTGTCCAGCCGGTAGCCGTCCACGTCGGGCACCCGCACGGTCCGCGGGCCCTTGGAGATCACGAACGACACCGAGTCGTTGCCGCGGATGCGGGCGCCGACCCTCGGGTCCGTGCTGATCACGGTGCCCCGCTCCACGGTGTCGCTGTACGCCTCCGTCACCTCGCCGGCGTCCAGCCCGGCGTCCGCCAGCCGGTCCCGGGCCTCCTTCTCGGTCTTCGCCAGCAGCGGCGGGACCTTGGTGAACTGGCCGGAGTTGATGTACCACACGCCCGTGCCGACCCCGAGGACCAGAAGCACGGCCACGACGATCGCCATCGGGCCGCGCCGCAGCGCCGGGCGGTGCCGGGGCGGCGGCGGGGGCGGGGACGGGAGCCGGCTGGTGTGGTGGAAGGAGTCCGCGCCGCCTCCGGCGCCGCCGTCCTCGTCGACCGGGAGCGGCCGGGACGTCAGCGCGCGCGGGATGACGCTCGTGCGGTCCTCGGCGTTGTCGTGCTCCGCCGACAGCGCCTGCGGCGGCACCGCGTCCAGCTGCTCCTCGCCGAGCCCGCCGCGCGCCCCGCGGACCTGCGCGAGCAGCGCCACCGCGTCGTGCGGGCGGACGTCCGGGGTGCGCGCGGTCGCCGACGCGACCAGCTCGTCCAGCTCGTACGCCATCCCCGGCACGACGGCCGACGGCGGCGGCACGTCCTCGTGCAGGTGCTTGTAGAGCACGGTCGCGGGGGAGTCGCCGTCGTGCGGCTTCTCGCCGGTCAGCATCTCGTACAGCAGGATGCCGCAGGCGTAGACGTCCACGCGGGGGTCGGCGGTGCCGCTCTCGATCTGCTCCGGCGCGAGGTAGGAGACCGTGCCCAGCACGGTCCCGGTGGTGTTCGTCACCGTGTCCACGGCCCGGACCAGCCCGAAGTCGGCGACCTTGACCCGGCCGTCGTCCCCGATCAGCACGTTCTCGGGCTTCATGTCCCGGTGCACGAACCCGGCCCGGTGCGCGGCGCCGAGCGCGGCCAGCACCGGCTCCAGGATGTCCAGCGCGGCCCGCGGCTGCAGCGCGCCGCGCTCGCGCAGCACGTCCCGCAGGGTGCAGCCGGCGATGTACTCCATCGCCAGGTAGACGTACGCCCCGTCGGTGCCCTGGTCGAAGACCTGCACCACGTTCGGGTGGTCCAGCCGGGCCACCGACTTCGCCTCGCGGATGAACCGCTCGACGAACGAGCCGTCGGTGGCGAGGGAGGGGTGCATCACCTTGAGCGCGAGGACGCGGTCGAGACGGGTGTCCACGGCCCGGTAGACCGTGGCCATCCCGCCGACCGCGATCCGCGCCTCGACGCGATACCGGCCGTCGAGCATCTGCCCGACCAGAGGGTCCTGAAGGGTCGTGTCCACGCAGGCGAGTTTACGAGCCGACGCGACGGCCCCGACCGCTTCGACCCCGTTCGGAGCGCGACCGCAGCCGACCTGTGACGCAACGCACGCCCCGCCCGCCGCCGCGTGCCGACCGGCGTCACGCACCGCCCACTCGTTCCCCGGCCTCGCCACCCGCCCCGCCCGGTGCCGTACGGCGGCCGACTCGGACCGGTGCCACGTGGGGCGACCGCCCGCCCGTGCCCACGGTCCCACCGCCCGCCCTCTCCGGCGTCGCGCGGCCGGTGCCGTGCGGCGGCCGGCCGCTCGTGCCCGTGGTCCCACCGCCCGTCCCGCCCGGCGCCGCGTGGTGGTCGAGCCGGGCGGCGTCACGTGGTGACCGTCCTGTCCAGGCCGTTCGACGGCCGCTCCGGACCCCTCCGCCGCCGAGTCTTCCCGGTCCGGCCGGCGCCGCACGGCGCGGGAGCAGCCGGTGGCGGGGCGCGTGCCCGGCTGCCGCGGGGCGTTCCGGGGCGGACGCCGTCGGGAGCCCCCGGCCGGCCGGAGGCGGACCGGTCGCCGACCGGGTGCCCGGCCGAGTCCTCGACGGCGTACGGACCCGCAGCCGCCGGGGGCGTACGGTTCCCGCGGGGGACGTCCACCTCTCGGCCGACCGGGAACGGGTGGTGCGTGGGCGGGAGGGAGGACCGGGCCACCGCACCGCCGGTTCAGAACGCAGGCCGCTCCGGGTCCAGCACGGCCAAGCCCTCCGCAGGAGACGACGCCTCGGCGAAGTGCCGCCGCGGAATCCGCCCCGCCAGCCGGGCCAACCGCCCCGCCTCCACCGCGTGCCGCATGGCGGCGGCCATCAGCACCGGCTCCTGCGCCCGCGTCACCGCCGACGCCAGCATCACCCCCGCACACCCCAGCTCCATCGCCAGCGCCGCGTCCGACGCCGTGCCCGCCCCCGCGTCCAGGATCACCGGCACGCGCGCGTGCTCCACGATCAGCTGGAAGTTGTGCGGGTTCCGGATCCCGAGCCCGGACCCGATCGGCGACCCCAGCGGCATGATCGCCGCACAGCCGACGTCCTCCAGCTTCCGCGCCAGCACCGGATCGTCGTTCGTGTACGGCAGCACCGTGAACCCGTCGTCGACCAGCGTCTCCGCCGCCTCCAGCAGTTCCACCGGGTCCGGCAGCAGCGTGCGCTCGTCGGCGATGACCTCCAGCTTGACCATCCCGGTGCCGAGCGCCTCCCGCGCGAGGCGCGCGGTGAGCACGGCCTCCCCGGCGGTGAAGCAGCCCGCCGTGTTCGGCAGCACCCGGATCCCCAGCTTCTCCAGCACCGACAGGACGGACCCGTGCACCGACGGGTCCACCCGCCGCATCGCCACGGTCGTCAGCTCCGTCCCGGACGCCACCAGCGCCCGCTCCAGCACGTCGAGGCTGGGCGCCCCGCCGGTGCCCATGATCAGACGGGACGTGAAGGACGTACCGCCCAGGAGGAACGGATCGTCGGCCATGGTCAGCCTCCTTGGACGGCGGTGAGGACTTCCACGCGGTCACCCTCCGAGAGGGCGGTGGCGGGCCACTGCGCGCGCGGGACGACGGTTTCGTTCAGGGCGGCGGCCACTCCCGAGGGCGCCGCGGTGAGCGCGCGCACGACGACGTCGAGGGCCGTGCCGGGCTCGACCTCCCGGGGTTCCCCGTTGACCGAGATGTTCATGCGGGCTGCTCCGTGAGTGCTGCGGCGGTGAAGCGCCGGGGGGTGAAGGGACGGGCCTCCTCCGGGAGCTCCCCGGTGGCCAGGACGTGCGCCAGGGCGTCGCCGGTGACCGGCGTGAGCAGGACGCCGTTGCGGTAGTGGCCGGTGGCCAGCACCAGCCCCTCCAACGCGGTCGGGCCGAGCAGCGGCGCGTTGTCGGGGGAGCCGGGGCGCAGCCCGGCCCGGATCTCGGTGAACGGCAGCTCGGTGATCCCGGGGACCAGCTCGTGGGCGTCGCGCAGCAGCTCGTACACCCCGCCCGCGGTGACGGTCGTGTCCCAGCCCATCTCCTCGCTGGTCGCCCCGACGACCAGCTCACCGCTCTCGCGCGGCACCAGGTAGACGTGGCTGCCGCGCACCACGGCCCGCACGGTCCGGCTCAGGAACGGCGTCGAGCGCGCCGTGTGCGCCGTGTGTCCCGGCATGGTCAGCCGCACCACCTGCCCCTTCACGGGACGCACGGGCGGCAGCACGTCCTCCGGGATGCCCGCGAGCCGCCCGCTGAGGCTGCCCGCGGCGAGCACCACCTGACCGGCGCCCAGCTCGGTGCCGTCGGCCGTGACGACGCCCGTCGCCCGGTCCCGTACGACGGTGAGCCGCTCGGCCCACGCGCGGTGCACGACCACACCGGTCCGCTCGCACGCGGTCACCAGCGCCGCCGCCAGCCGTCGCGGGTCGATCTGGTGGTCGCCGTCGACCCGCAGACCGCCGCGCACGCCCGGCGCGAGCATCGGCTCCAGGCGCCGGCACTCCCGCCCGGACAGCCACTGCGAGTCCAGCCCCGACCGCTGCTGCAGCGCGTGCAGCTCCCGCAGGTGGGCACGGTCGTCGGCGTCCAGCGCCACCGCGAGGGTGCCGCACCGGCGGTAGCCGAGGTCGTGCCCGGTGAGCTCGGTCAGCTCGGCCGCGAAGTCCGGGTAGCGGCGCGCGGAGGCGAGGTTCAGGCCGAGCAGGGTCTGCTCGCCGTAGTGCAGTTCCGTGACGGCGGCCAGCATCCCGGCGGCCACCTGGGCGGCGCCGCCGCCCGGCTCGGGGTCCACCAGGGCCGTGGCGAGACCGCGCTGCGCGGCCCGCCAGGCCGTGACCAGACCGATGATTCCACCCCCGACGACGAGGACGTCTGGGGTGCGCGTGGGCGACATGGGCGTCCAGCCCCTCCCTTCGCCGGCATGACCCGGATCAGGTTCGTACGGTCGGAGGCCGCAAGCCTCCCTCTCAGCCCGGTGCGTCCGGGCTCCCGCGAGTGCTTTACGTTGGCCACCCTAGCCCGCAGCGCATCGCACTCGTAAGGGAGCCCGGCCATGGCCCGTTCGCTCGACGGTCTCGTCCTCGCCCCCGTGGCCGACCAGGCCCCGGGACAGGTCGGCACCCGCACCCGGTTCGCCTACCACGAGCGGGACGGCGAGATCTGGGCCGAGTACGCGGGCGGCGACGTCGTGCGCGGGCACCTGGTGGGCACCCGGGAGGGCGACCGGCTGGACTTCCGGTACGTGCAGCTCAAGCGGGACGGCACGACGGCGTCGGGGCACTGCGTGTCGGCGGTCGTGGAGCTGCCCGACGGGCGGGTGCGGCTGGAGGAGACCTGGGAGTGGGAGTCGCAGCCGGGCAGCGGGACGAGCGTCGTGGAGGAGCTCGCGGCGGACGGGGGCTGAACCGATGCCCCGTCAGCCGTCTTCGGGTGTCTAAGGTGATCGGGTGAGCGAGCAGACGCAGGAGCCGGGGCCGTCCGAGCCACGGCGGGTGGTGGTGGCGGGCGCGGGCGTGGCCGGCGTGCAGACCGCGGTGGCCCTGCGGGAGCAGGGCTTCACCGGCACCGTGACCCTGATCGGCGCGGAGCCCCACCAGCCCTACGACCGGCCCCCCCTGTCCAAGGCGGTGCTGCTCGGGAAGGCCGAGGACTCCGCCTTCGACGTCGACTTCGAGTCGCTCGGCGTCGAACTGCGGCTCGGCTGCGAGGTGCTCGGCCTGCGCCCCTCGGACCACGAGCTGGACACGGAGGCCGGGCCCGTCCCCTACGACGTCCTGGTGGTCGCCACCGGCGCGGAACCGGTCCGGCTGCCGGGTGCGGAGGGCGTCGCCGGGGTGCATCTGCTGCGCACCCTGGACGATGCCGAACGGCTGCGGCCGGTCCTCGCGCGGCAGCACGACATCGTGGTGGTCGGCGCCGGCTGGATCGGCGCGGAGTTCGCCACGGCCGCGCGCGAGGCGGGCTGCGCGGTCACCGTCGTGGAGGCCGCCGAACGGCCGCTCGCCGAGACGCTGCCCGCCGAGGTGGCCGCCCCGATGGCCGCCTGGTACGCCGACGCCGGCGTCGACCTGCGCACGCACGCGCGCGTGGAGCGCGTCGAGCCCGGTGCCGTGGTCCTCGACGACGGCACGCGGCTGCCCGCGGGAGCCGTGGTCGTGGGCATCGGGGCCCGGCCCGCCACGGACTGGCTGGCCGGCTCCGGGATCGCGCTCGGGACGCACGGCGAGATCGTCGCCGACCGCCACCTGACGACCTCCGTGCCGGACGTCTACGCGGTCGGCGACTGCGCCTCCTTCCCCTCGGGGCGGTACGGCGAACGCCTGCTGGTCCACCACTGGGACAACGCCCTCCAGGGTCCGCGCACGGTCGCCGTGAACATCCTCGGCGCGGCCACCGGCCGGGCGCCGGAGGTGTACGACCCGGTGCCGTACTTCTGGTCGGAGCAGTTCGGGCGCTTCGTCCAGTACGCGGGACACCACGTGGACGCCGACCGGACCGTGTGGCGCGGGGACCCGGCCGACCCGGCGTGGACCGTGTGCTGGCTCCGTCAGGCGCGCCTGGTCGCGCTGCTGGCGGTGGGGCGGCCCCGGGACCTGGCCCAGGGGCGGCGGCTGATCGAGGCGGGCGCGGCGATGGACCCGGAGCTGCTGGCGGACCCGGCGCGGCCGCTGAAGTCGGCGGCCGCGTGACGGCCGCCGGACGCGTCCGCCCGGGCGGGCGGGGCTGACTTCCGGCTGTCAGTGGCAGATGGCAGGCTTGTTCCGTGACCGAGATTGACGCAAAGATCGATGCTCTCGTCCCCGCCTGGCTCACCCTCCCCGACATCGCCGAGAAGCTCGGCGTCGAGGTGACGCGCGTCCGGCAGCTGGTCAAGGAGGGCCAGCTCATCGCCGTGCGCCGGGGTGAGAACCGCGCGCTGCACGTCCCCGCCGCCTTCATCGACGGGGACAAGGTCGTCAAGGGCCTGACCGGAACCCTGACGCTCCTGCGGGACGACGGCTTCACGGTCGAAGAGATGCTGGAGTGGCTGTTCACTCCCGACCCCACGCTGCCGGGCACGCCCGTGCAGGCGCTGAGCGAGAACCGCGGCACGGAGGTGAAGCGCCGCGCCCAGGCGCTCGCGGTCTGACCCGGTACCTGACCGCCCGGGACCCGACCCGGACGACCGCCCGGCGCCCGTGAAGCGCGACGCCGGGCTCGAACCGCACCGACCGCCCGCCCCGGGGCCGCGGCCCGCCCCGGGGCCACGGTCCCGGGGCGGGCGTGCCCCGTGCGGGATCCGGCCGTGGCCGTGCGGCTTCGCGGGCGGACCGGCTCGGGCAGCCGCAGGGCGGGGCGGGCCGGACCCGCGGCCCCTGCGGGCGACGGCCGGGGGCGCGGACGCGCCTCGCGCGGCGGGCCGGCGCTTCCGGTGCGGTGCCCGGGTGCTCCGGTGCTCCGCGGGCCGCCGCCCGGTGTGCGGCGCGTCGTTCCGGCCGCCCCGCCCGCCTCGGGTGCCGCCGGGCACGGGGCGTCTCGTGGCCTCCCGCGGCACCGGCGAGAAGGGCCCGGGCCCGTCCGGCGGACCAGGCCGGAGGCGCGGGGCCGGCATGCCCTCTCCGGGCTGTTCGAGCGGGGCACCCGGCGGCGCTGTGCAGGCGGCCGCCCCCCGGAGTCCCCGGCCTCGTTCGAGCGGGGCACCCGGGCGCCCCGCTCACCCGGGACGGCGAGGTGCCGTTGGTATCCTCCGACCCGATCCGCCGGACAGGCCCCGGCGGCGCGTACGCCGCGGCCCGGGCCGGCCGGGGCGGCTCGCCGACGGCCGCCCGGGCCGTCGGGCCCGGACGCCACGACGCCACCGACCCCTGGGGGACACCCGCATGTCCGACACCGCAGCCACCACCGCCCGCGCCCGGCTCGCCGACGCCCGGCTCTACCTCTGCACCGACGCCCGCAAGCGGCAGGGGGACCTCCCGGAGTTCCTGGACGCCGTCCTGGCCGGCGGGGTCGACATCGTGCAGCTGCGGGACAAGGGCATGGAGGCCGCCGAGGAACTGGAGCACCTGGCGGTCGTCGCCGAGGCCTGCGCCCGGCACGGCAGGCTGCTCGCGGTCAACGACCGCGCGGACGTCGCCCACGCCGCCGGCGCCGACGTCCTCCACCTGGGCCAGGGCGACCTGCCCGTCCCCGCGGCCCGCGCCCTCCTCGGCGACGACGTCCTGATCGGCCGCTCCACGCACGCCGAGTCCGAGGCCGCCGCGGCCGCCGTCCAGTCCGGCGTGGACTACTTCTGCACCGGCCCCTGCTGGCCCACCCCCACCAAGCCCGGCCGCCACGCACCCGGCCTGGACCTGGTCCGTCGCACCGCCGCCCTCGGCACCGACCGCCCCTGGTTCGCCATCGGCGGCATCGACCTCGGCAACCTCGACGAGGTCCTGGAGGCCGGCGCCCGCCGGGTCGTCGTCGTACGGGCCCTCACCGAGGCCGACGACCCGGGCGCGGCGGCGGCCGAGTTCGCGGAGCGGCTGCGGGGCGCCGCTCGGGACGCCGGATGACCCCCGCGCGTCTCAGGTTTGTCCACACTGTGGACGGTAAGTCGACAAATCAGACAGATCTCCCACTTTCGGTTGGGGGACCGCCGTACCCTGGCTAACCTGCCGGTATGGCCCTCGGAACCGCATCCACCAGGACTGATCGCGCGCGCACCGTGCGTGACATCCTCGCCGCCGGCAAGACGACGTACTCCTTCGAGTTCTCGGCGCCGAAAACCCCCCAGGGCGAGCGGAACCTGTGGAGCGCGCTGCGCAGGGTCGAGGCGGTCGCGCCCGACTTCGTCTCCGTGACGTACGGCGCGGGCGGTTCCACGCGCGCCGGCACGGTCAAGGAGACCCAGCAGATCGTCGCCGACACCACCCTCACGCCGGTCGCCCACCTCACCGCGGTCAACCACTCCGTCGCCGAACTGCGCAACATCATCGGCCAGTACGCCGACGCCGGGATCCGCAACATGCTCGCCGTGCGCGGCGACCCGCCCGGCGACCCGATGGGCGACTGGGTGCCGCACCCGCAGGGCCTGACCTACGCCGCCGAACTCGTCCGGCTCATCAAGGAGTCGGGCGACTTCTGCGTGGGCGTCGCCGCCTTCCCGGAGATGCACCCGCGGTCGGCCGACTGGGACACGGACGTCGCGCACTTCGTCGACAAGTGCCGGGCCGGCGCCGACTACGCGATCACCCAGATGTTCTTCCAGCCCGAGTCCTACCTGCGCCTGCGCGACCGGGTCGCCGCGGCCGGCTGCGAGACCCCGGTGATCCCCGAGGTGATGCCGGTGACCAGCGTGAAGATGCTGGAGAGGTTGCCGAAGCTCAGCAACGCCGCGTTCCCGGACGCCCTCAAAGAGAGGATCCTGTCGGCGAAGGACGATCCGGCGGCGGTACGCTCCATCGGTATCGAGTTCGCCACGGAGTTCTGCGCCCGGCTGCTGGCCGAGGGAGTGCCCGGTCTGCACTTCATCACGCTCAACAACTCCACGGCGACCCTGGAAATCTACGAGAACCTGGGTCTGCACCACCCGCCGCAGGCCTGGACCGGTCGCACCGGTGTACGACACACTGCGTGACGACCACTGGGAGAGGGGCGTACATGGGCTGGACGGTCCTCTACATCGCGTTCGGCATCGTCGCGTTGTGGCTGCTCGGCGAGGTGCTGCTGCAGTACAAGGCGCGCCTGCGCTGGCGGCTGCTCGCCTTCGCCGGCTTCCTCGGTGTCGTGGTCGGTGTGCTGATCCCGTCCGTCGTCGTCATCGGGCTGGGCGCCGCCGCCTTCGCGGTCGGCCAGACCTACGTCACGCTGTCCTTCCGCCGCGGCTTCGCGGCCGGCTGGGCGGTCAACGCCCCGGCGCTGGCCGCCGCCACGGGCCGCCGCGGTGACCGCGGGCGCCGCCGGGAACCGACCCTGGAGGTCTCCGACCTGGAGGCGTCCGAGGCCGGTCACGACGACGAGGGCGCCGGCCACCGCGGTGACCGCGCCGGGTACGGCACGGACGACGACTACGACCGCGACGACGTGTTCACCCCCGCGCGCCCCGACCGGCCGACGGCCGACGGGACCACCGCCGTCTACGAGCCGCAGCCCGTGCCCGACGACACCGGCTCCTACGGCGTCTACGGCGACACGGGGCAGACTCCGTACGCGACGACCGCCCAGGGCGCCGACCAGAACTACGCCTACGACTACTCCGGCTACGGCCAGCAGCAGGGCTACGACACCACCGGCCAGCAGCAGTACGCCGCCTACTCCGACCCGTACATCGGCACCCAGACCTACGGCGGGGCCTCGTACGACACCGGCTACGCCGACTCGCAGCAGTACGGCCAGCAGCCCTACGGCCAGGACCAGTACGCCGGCGCCTACGGCGAGACCCCGCCCGGCGGCCTGTGGGTCCCGCAGCAGCGCAGCACCGACGACCCGTACGGCGGTGAACTCCCCCCGGAGCAGCCGTACCCGCACCAGGGCGGCGGACCGGCGCAGGGGAACGGGTACGACGAGCAGTACCGCTTCTGAGCGCGCTCACTGCGACCCGCGGAACTCCGGCCCCTCCACGATCAGCCCGGCGACCAGCGCCCCCGACATCCCGGCGTGCGGGAGACCGCCCCCCGGGTGGGACCAGCCGCCGACGCGGTACAGGCCCGGGAGCGGGGTGGTGTTGGCCGGGCGGAGGAAGCGGCCCCGCCCGGCGGCGAGGGCGGGAGCGGGGATGCCCCCGAACCCGGCGCCCGTCTCCTCCCCGAAGGCGCCGGGCGTGTGCACCTCCCGCCACAGGACGCGCCCGCGCAGACCGGGAACGGCGGCCTCGGCGGCCTCGACGAGCAGATCCGCGAACCGCTCGCCGGTCTCGCCCCCGTCCCACTGAGCGCCCTGCGGCACGGTGGCGGACAGGACCACGGACTCGTGCTCCGCGTCGGGGGCGAGGGCGGGGTCGTCCGGCCGCAGCACCGTCACCGTGGGCCGCACCGGGGTGCCGGCGCGGGCGGTGAGGAAGTCCAGCTCCGCCGTGCGGTCGGGGGCGTGCACGACCGTGCGGTGCGCCGCACCGGACTCGCGCGGCCCGCGCAGCGCCAGCAGCACCGTGAACCGCCCGGGCCGCCGCTCCGTGGGGTCGGGGCGCACATCGCCGTCGCCGTACAGCGGATGGCCGGTCATGAGCTCCAGCCGGTGCGGGTCCACGCCCGCGACCACGTGGTCCGCCTCGCCCACCGTGCCGTCGCGGAGCTCGACCCCCGCCACCCGGCCGTCCTCCTCCAGCACCCCGGAGACCTCCGCGCCGAAGTGGAACTCGACCTTACGGGCCACGCACCGCTCGTACACCGCCCGCGCCAGCTCCCGCATGCCGCCCCGCACGTACCAGGTGCCGAAGGCGTGCTCCATGTACGGCAGCACGGCCGCGCTCGCCGGGGTCCCACGGGGATCCAGGCCGTACGCGAGCGCGTGGCTCTCCAGCAGCGCGACCAGCCGGGGGTCCCGCAGCTCCCAGGAGCCGACCTCGGCGAGCGTGCCGGCCCGGCGGGTGCGCAGCAGCCGCTTGTGGGGGACCGCCGGGTAGGGCTCGCGTTCGGCCAGCACCTGCCAGTTCGGCCACAACGGCTCCTCCAGCAGCGGCCTGCGCGACCGGTCCCAGGCCTCACGGGCCCGCACCAGGAAGTCGCCCCACCGGCGGCCGGCGTCCGGCCCGAGCGCCTCGCCCAGGGCCGCGACGACGCCCGCGCGCGAGGCGTTCGGCAGCGACACCCGGGTGCCGTCCGCGAACACGTGCCGCGACGACGGGTCGACCTGGACCAGGTCGACGCATTCCTCCAACGGCTCCCGGCCGGTCTTGACGAAGAGGTCGCGGTACACCGCGGGGAGGGTGAACAGACCGGGACCGGTGTCGAAGGAGAACCCGTCCCGCTCCCGGCGGCGCAGGACGCCGCCGTACGTCTCCGTCCGTTCGTACACCGCCACCCGGTGGCCCGCGACGGCCAGCCGGGCGGCGGCCGCCATCGCGCCCATCCCGGCGCCGATCACCGCAATCCGTGCCATGCCAGGGACTTTATCCGCCGCCACCGGCGGACCGGCCCCCGAGTACCGGCGCCCCCGCGCGGGTGACCAGCCGCCGGCACCGCGTCGTGGGGGCGGGTGCGCAGGCGTGAGTATCCGTACCTAGCCGCCGAGATGAGTACGCGCGCGGATGGGTCCCGCCCCGCGGGGACGGGAGAGTGGAGACCACGGAGAGGGGCACGGCTTCCGGAACCGGCGACACGGGGCGCCGGAACGGCGCGGCCCGCGATCCGCTCCTTCCGCCGGCGCCGTCGGCGGGAGCGAGGCACGGGGGAACCCGGGGGACGACCGCGAACGGGGGTTCTGCGGGGGGACGCACGGGGGAGCAAGGAAGGCGCCGGTCCGACGGTGGCCCGCGGGGGACGCGGCCACCGGCGGGCCGGCGCCTTCGCGTGCGCCGGCCCGCCGTCACCCGGCCTCAGCGGTGACCGCTGACCCGTCCCTGCAGCAGCCGGGACAGAGCCGCGTGCACGTCGTCCAGGGAGCGCTCCGGCTGGAAGGACTTCCAGTCCAGCGCGGCCACCAGCACCATGCCGACCAGCGCCGCCGCCGTCAGCGGGACGTCGATCTCCTCGCTGAACTCCCCGGCGGCCACGCCCTCGCGCAGCACGCCCTCGACCACCGCCACGGCCTGCTGCCGCACCACCATCAGCGTGGACTGCCAGGCCCGGTTGGTGCGCCACAGCTCGGCCACGTACAGCTGGGTGAAGGCCGGATAGCGGTCGATGAAGACCAGGCCCGCGCGGACCATCGCGTCCAGGGCGTCGACCCTGCTGCCGCCCTGGGCGGCCGTCTTCTCGGCCGCCTCCCGCAGCGAGGCGGTCAGGAGACCGACGCCGTGCCGCAGCAACTCCTCGAAGAGGACCGACTTGCTCGCGAAGTTGTAGTAGACCGTGCCCTTCGCGACTCCCGCCCGCTCGGCGATCTCGTCCACCGTGGTGGCGGAGAAGCCCTGTTCGGCGATGAGGGTGACGGCCGCCTCGTAGAGCTTCTGCCGGGTGGCCTCGCGGCGGGCGCTGCCGCCCGACGTGGTGCTGCTGCGTTCCATGACCCCGATTGTCACAGGGACGCCGGTCCGTCCGTTCACAGGCTCAGCTCCGGGTGCAGCCGGTCCAGGGTCCACACCTGCCGGCGGCGGGCCGACAGCGCGGTCAGCGCGAGGGCGCCCACGGTGAAGGCCGCGAGCACGGCGCACGCCTGCCACACCGGTCCGAGCCCGCCGCCCGTGATCAGCCGCCGGAGCGCCTCGACGACGTGGGTCATCGGGAGAAGGGGGTGCAGCGCGTTGAAGAAGCCGGGACTGGTCTGCACGGGGTACGTGCCGCCCGCCGACGTCAGCTGGAGCATCAGCAGCGCGAGGACGAGGATCCGGCCGGCCGCTCCGAAGCGCGCGTTCAGCCACTGCACGATCGCCGCGAAGCACGCCGTCACCAGGAACAGGAAGCCCACCGTCCCCGCCGCCCGGGCCGTCTGCAGCCCGAGCGCCCAGTGCAGCACCGACATCAGCGCCACCGTCTGCAGCACCCCGATCACCAGCACCGGCAGCCAGCCCGCCAGCGCGATCCGCCAGGCCGAGGCGCCGGCGGCGAGGGCACGCCGGTTCATCGGCGCGATGACCATGTACGCCACCATCGCGCCCACCCACAGCGACAGCGGGATGAAGTACGGAGCGAAGCCGGTGCCGTAGTTGGGCGCCTTGTGCAGGTCGTGGGTGACGAGCCGGACCGGGTCGGCCATCACCTCGGTGCGCAGGTCGCGGTCCTGCTTGTCGTAGTCGGGGATCCGCCCGGCGCCCTCGTGCAGTCCGCCGGCGAGCTCGCCGGAGCCGTCGACGAGCTTGAAGATGCCGCCGTTCAGGTCGTCCGCGCCGGTCTTGAGCTCGCCGACGCCCTCGTCCAGGTCCAGGGCGCCGGTCTCGGCGGTGCCCAGGCCCTTGTGCAGCTTCTTCGCACCGGCGGCGACCTTGCCGGCGCCGGCGTTCAGCTTGTTGATCCGGGTGACGGCGTCGTCGAGGTCCTCGGAGAGGCGCGGGGCGCGGTCGGCGAGCGCCCGCGCCTGCTTCTGCAGGGTGCCGAGGTGGGTGTCGAGCTTCTTCAGGTCGCCGCGGTGGTCGGTGACCAGGCCGCTGACGTCTTCGGCGACGGCCGCCGCGGCGGCCGTCGCGTCCCTGGCCCGCTCCAGATCGGCGCAGGCGGGATCGGCGGAACCGGTGGTGCCGGCGGGGTCGGTGGTGCCAGTGGGATCGGTGGGATCGGTGGTGCCGGCGGGGCCGGACCGGGCGGGGTCCTCGCAGCGGGTGCGGTGGACGTCGTCCAGGGTGCCGGACGCCGCGCGGGCGTCCTTCGCGGCGTCCGGCGCCCGCTTCTCCAGCGCGTCGAGGTCGTCGCGGAGCCGGCCCGCCGAGTCGGCGACGAACCGGGCCGTGTCGCCGATGGTCTTCTCGTTGTCCTCCAGGAACGGGCCCACCTCGGCGTCGACGGCGTTCACCTTGTCGGCGAGCGTCCGCGTCCCGTCCGCGACCTTCCGCGCACCGTCCTCCAGGTCGCCCGCGCCCCGGTGGAGGTCCTTCAGGCCCTTGGACAGCTTGCCGCTGCCCTTACGGGCGTCCGCCAGGCCGTCGGCGAGGTCCTCGGAACCCTTCTCCGCCCTCCCGATGCCGCCCTTGAGCCGGTCGGCGCCCTTCGCCGCCCTCACGGTCTCGCCGTGGATGTCCGAGAACGAGACGAAGATCCGGTCCAGGAAGGAGCGCGACGTCTTCGTGGACGCGGCCCGGCGCACCTCGCCGAAGACCGTCCGGGAGATCTGCCCGACGATGTAGTTGTTGGCGTCGTTCGTCCGCACCTCCAGGGCGCCGGTCTCGGGGGAGTCCCCCGAGCTGGAGGCGACGCGGCGGCTGAAGTCGGCGGGCACGGTCAGCGACAGGTAGTAGGTGCCGTCCTCGACGCCCCGCCGGGCCTCCTCCGCGCTCACCTCCCGCCAGTCGAAGGTGCCGCTGTCGCGCAGCCCCCCGGCGATGTCGTCGCCCGCGGTGATCCGCTTCCCGTCGGCGGTCGCCCCCCGGTCGTCGTTCACGAGCGCCACGGGGATCCGGTCGAGGCGGCTGTAGGGGTCCCAGAACGACCACAGGTACAGGGCGCCGTACAGCAGGGGCAGCACCAGCAGGGCGACCAGGGCCGCGCGCGGCAGCTTGCCGCGGCCGAAGCGCCGCAGCTCAAGAGCGGCCAGTCTCGGCGAGCGCATCGGCCGCCTCCTCCCTCTCGTCGTGCTCCGCGTCGTGCTCCTCGTCGTGCTCCGCGGTGTGCTCCTCGTCGGATCCGGTGGCTCCCGTGCGGACGACCACCACGTCCCGCGGTGCCTCGCTGCACACCGCCACCACCGTCGGGCCGGCTTCGGTGACCGACCTCAGCAGGGCCCAGACCTCGTCCCGTTCGGCGGACGAGAGCTTCAGGTCGGCGTCGTCCACCCCGAGCAGCCGGGGGCGTCCGAGCAGGGCCAGCGCGAGCGACAGCCGCAGCGCCTCCACCCGCTCCAGCTCCCGTACGGCGGTCCGCGCGCCCTTGGGCAGCGTCGCGAGGTCCAGTCCGGCGGTGGCCAGCGCGGTGTCGACGCGCCTCCTCTCCCCGGCCGCACGCTCCCTGCGCGGACGCAGCAGCCCGCGCAGGGAGCCGCCGAAGCGGCGCTGCAGCAGCGCCCGCTCGCGCAGGTGCTCGCCGACGGTCAGGGCCGGGTCGAGATCGGTCACGCCGGCGACGTGCGCGAGCGCGCTGATCCGGCGCACGGCGGCCATGCGCCTGGGCAGCGCGAGCCCGCCCACGGCGGCCAGGCCCTCCGTGGGCCGCATCCGCCCGGTGAGCGCGAGCAGCAGGCAGGTGCGGCCCGACCCGGACGGTCCCTCGACGGCGATCAGCGAGCCGGGCCCCGCTTCGACGCCGATCCCGCGGAACGCCCAGCCCCGCGGTCCCTCGAGCCCGAAGCCGCGGGCCGAGACGGCGAGTCCGGGCGGATCGTTCACCACGTCCCCCATGCGTCCCCCACTTCCTTTCCCGAACCCCTGCGGGACTTTTTGAACTGACTGGTCAGTGCAAAAACTAGCCCGAACGCTCGCTCGAGGCAAAGCCCCAGGTCAGAACGGATTGTCAGTGCCATACCGCACGATGAGCACATACGGCACCTCGTAGCAGAGCGTGCCGTCACGAAGACGACAGGAGGTTCGTCATGGCCAACTCGTCCGCAGCCGCGGCCCGTCGGCACCGCGCAACCCGCCCTGCCCCCTCGACGAACGGTCCGGCGAGCGACGTCCACCCCGTGCTGCGCCGCGCCGCGGCCCCGCCCGCCGCCCTCGACCTGCTCGCCCAGGCCCGTGCCGGACTCGACGAGGCCACCGTCCTCGACACCCCCAACGAGCGCTACGCGACGGCCCACCTCGCCGCCCTGCGCACCGCCGCCGCCGTGCTCGCCGCGCGCGGCCGGCCCGAGACCTCACCCCGGGCCCGGGCCCGGATCAGGAGCGCCTGGGAAGTGCTCCCCGAGATCGCGCCCGAGCTCGCCGAGTGGAGCGCGCTGTTCGCCTCCGGGGCCCGGCGCCGCGCCCGGGCCGAGGCAGGCATCCAGGGCGCGGCGAGCGGGCGGGACGCCGACGACCTGATACGGGACGTGGCGATGTTCCTGCGCCTGGTGGAGCGCATGCTCGTCCTCCAGCCGGTCCTCCCGCAGCCGCACGGGGACACGGACCGGCCGGAGGGCCGCGACCCGGGCGGGGGTGCGGACGGGGGCCCGGTCCGGGACGTCCCGGACGCGGGCTGACCGTCCGTCCGCGGTGAGCCCTTCGCGGTGGCACGGGCAGGTGACCGGGTACCGCACCGCAGGCAATAGGGTGGAGGGCGCCTGAACCCCTTCCCGCCCCGGCGCTCCGGGACGGGAAGGGAGCCCGATCGCTCCGCCGAGGATGAGGCGGTGCCGCGCCGAGGAGTCAACTGCCGTGTCGGATCCGATGCGCCCTCCCGTCTCCCACCACCACCCTCGAGTGACGCCGCTGCGCTCCGACCCCTCCCGCCCCCGTGCCGCCCTGCGCACCGCCGTGGTCTGGGAGGTCCTCCAGGACGCCCTGGAACGCCGGGCCAAGGCGACGGGGCGGCAGGCGCTGGACGTCCTCGACACCGGCGGCGGAAGCGGCCACTTCGCGGTGCCCCTGGCCCTCCTCGGCCACCGGGTCACCGTCGTCGACCCCAGTCCCAACGCGCTGTTCGCCCTGGAGCGCCGCGCGGCCGAGGCCGGCGCCGCCGACCGGGTCCGGGGAGTCCAGGGCGACGTGCACGGCCTCTTCGAGGTGGCCGAGCGCGGCGGTTACGACGCCGTGCTGTGCCACGGCGTCCTGGAGTACGTCGACGACCCGGCCGAGGGCATCCGCAACGCGGTGGCCGCCCTGCGCCCCGAAGGCGTCCTCAGCCTGCTGGCCGCCGGCCTCGGCGGCGCCGTGCTCGCCCGCGCCCTCGCCGGTCACTTCAAGGAGGCCAGGCAGGCGCTCGACGACCCGAACGGCCGATGGGGCACGGGTGACCCCGTGCCGCGCCGCTTCACCGCCGACCAGCTCACCGGGCTCGTCGAGGGGGCGGGCCTCAGGGTCGGCGCCGTGCACGGCGTGCGGGTCTTCGCCGACCTGGTCCCCGGCGCGCTCGTGGACACCGAGCCCGGAGCCCTGGACGCACTGCTGGAGCTGGAGGCCGCGGCGGCCGAACTCACCGCCTTCCACTCCGTGGCCACGCAGCTTCATGTGCTCGGTGAGGCGCAAGGGTCCTCTGAGGCGTCCGGGGCCTGAGCGGCCGCAGGTGTCGCGCCGCTGATCAGCGGCGCGTCCGGCGTCCGGACGGCGCATGGAGTGCGCCACAGGCCCCCCGAATGGCGGCTTGGCGCCGTATGATCGAGGGAGACCGCCCGGCATGACGGGTCGGCCGCCGGGGAAAGAGATGCCTCAGCGGACCGGGACGTCCATGGCGGATTCCGGTTGGCCAATTGGCGCAGAGGGGCGGGTTTCACGGGGGCGATTCCCTGCCTATCCTGAAGGGACCCCCCGGGTCGCCCCGGCGACTGCACGATGAGGAGGACTCCGTGCCGCTCTCGGAGCACGAGCAGCGCATGCTCGAGCAAATGGAGCGAGCGCTGTACGCCGAAGATCCCAAGTTCGCGTCGGCGCTTGAGGGAAGCGGGCTGCGTACGTACACCCGGCGGCGGGTCTACCAGGCGGTCGCGGGCTTCCTCGTGGGTATTGCGCTCCTCATGGCAGGTATGGTCGCCCAGCAGGTCTGGCTCAGCGTCGTGGGATTCCTCGTGATGCTGGGATGCGCGGTCCTCGCGGTGACCGGCTGGCGCAAGGCACCCAAGCCGGGCGAGCAGGCCGTCGGTGCCCCGGGTGCCCCCCAGGCCGGCCGTCAGGGCAGGCAGCGGCGCTCCATGATGGACCGCATAGAGGAGCGCTGGCAGCGCCGTCGCGACGAACAGGGCGGCCATTAGCCTTCCGCACCGCCCTCCAGGGGACGGCTGAGGACATGCGTCAGGGGGGTGACCACCGATCCGGTGGTCACCCCCCTGACGCATGTCCTGACCCCTGACGCATGCCTGACGCGAGCACGGCCGCGAACGGGCGAGGGGCGGACCGGCCGAAGCCGTCCCGCCCCTCGCCCGTCCTTCCCTGTCGGCTCTCCTGGTCCCGCCCTCCTCCCGCGGGCCGGGCTCAGCCCTGCTGCCGCGACGGCTTCCGCCCCGTCGGCCGCATCGCGAGGACCCGTTCCCGGATGCCGGACCACCGGTCCGACACCGCCCACACCACGCGCGCGGTGGAGCGCGGGGCGAACAGCGCGCGCAGTCGCGTGCCCCGGCCGGCCGCGGACCGCAGGGAGTCGATCACCCGGCGCACGTCGTCCGTCAGACCCGCCGTCGGCCGCGGCCGCGGCGCGTACAGGACCTGCTCGACCGCATCGGCCACCCGGTGCACCGAGGCCGCCGCGGCCTGGTCGAGATGTCCGAGCCGCACGATCCGGGCGGCCGCCTTGCGCGGGGTCAGCGACTCGTCCGGCGGGATGCCGTGGTCCCACGCCGTGTCGCTCAGCTCGTCCCAGAGGGCCAGGACGTGCGGCGCCGCGTCCGCCTCCGAGCGGCCGTGCGCACCCAGGCGCACCGCCCGGGTCCGCATCCGCCACAGCATCGGCGTCAGCGGCAGCACCAGGACGGCGAGACCGGCCAGCGTCCACACCAGCAGCGCGGACCACTTCGGTCCGTCGTCCCCCGTGAGGGGCGCCGCCTGCGGCGACTCGCTCCCGCACGCCCCCAGCTTCCTCCGCTCCGCCGAGCAGCTCTCGCTCTCCGAAGGAGCGGCGGACGGCTCCGAGGGCGCGGCCCGGGACGGCAGGGACGGGTCGGGCAGCGTGCTGTCCGCGGCCTCCGGAACGGTGTAGGGCGGCACCGAACCGCGGGACGGGGTCGGCTCGAAGCGGGTCCAGCCCACGCCCTCGAAGTACAGCTCCGGCCAGGCGTGCGCGTCCCGCAGCCCGACCGTGATCGTGCCGTCCAGCTGCGGGGTGCCGGGCGCGAAGCCCACGGCGACCCGCGCCGGTATGCCCAGGGAGCGGGCCATCGACGCCATCGCGAAGGAGAAGTGCACGCAGAAGCCCTGCCTGTCCCGCAGGAAGCGGGCGATCGCCTGTGAACCGCTGCCGACGTCCACCTCGGTGTCGTACTCGAAACCGCCGTTCAGCGTGAAGTACTCCTGGAGCGCGACCGCCTGGTCGTAGGCGTTGTCCGCGCCCGCGGTGACCTCACGGGCGGTCCGGGACACCACGGCCGGCAGCGAATCGGGCAGCTCGGTGTACTCGCGCTCCAGGGCGGGTGGCGGCTCCGGGGCGTCGGCCAACTGCTCCGGCGTGGGCTGCACGTCGAGGCTGCGCACCTCGTACGTCAGACCGCGCGTGTTCTGGCCGTGGTCGCCGACCAGCGTCATGCCGACCGGCTCGTAGCGCCACTCGCCCCCGACGCTCACCCCGCTCGGCGGGTACGGCATCGGCAGCCAGTCCTGGCCGTACCAGTCGGCGGTCGAGATCGTCGTGTCGACCTCCGTGCGCCTGACGTCGGGGCCGAGCCCCGTCGGGGTCGGGAACGCGCCCTCGGGCACGGTGGTGATGGAACGCTTGGACGGCTTCCAGGTGGTGCCGTCGAAGTCGTCCAGGGACACGATCCGCAGGTACAGGTCCGAGACGTTCGCCGTCTCGGAGCGGACCGACATGACCTGGCGGTCCTCCTCCACGTTCAGCGAGTCGCGCAGCGACACCAGCGGGTTCACCGCCGAGATGGTGCCGCCCGAGCCGGTGCCCGAGCCGACGCCCGTACCGGAGGGGTCCAGCAGACCGCCGTTCATCGCGGGCAGGCCGAGCGGCACCACCAGGGCGATGCCCAGCGCGACCGCCCCGATCCGCCGGCCGGTGCGCACCGGTGCGGCGGCCCCGGCCGGTTCCCCGCCCGGGCCGCGTGCCGCCCCGGCGAAGACCCGCCCCCACTGGGAGAGCCGGTCCCGCCCCTCGGCGAGCAGCAGCATCAGATAACCGGCCGCCGCCAGCAGGAACCACAGCCAGGCGAGGCCGTCGTCGGACAGCCCCGCGGCCACGGAGTACAGGGCGAGCAGCGGAAGACCGGCCGGGGCCGCGCTGCGGAAGGTCACCGCGAGGGTGTCCACCAGCAGCCCGATCACCAGGACACCGCCGATCAGCATCAGCCGGATGCCGTCGGACAGCGGCGCCGGGATCGCGTACCGGCTGACGTCGTCCCCGCCCCGCTCCAGCAGTTCGGCGAAGTGCCGGAAGGCGTCCGGGCCGGGTATCAGTCCGGCGAGGGCGTGCTCACGCGCGAACAGCAGGGTCAGCAGCAGCAGGGTGACGAGCGCCTGCGCCGCCACCGTCAGCGCACGTGCCAGCGGTACCCGGCGGGCCGCCGCGCCCACGCCCGACTGCACCGCCAGGACGAACGCCGCCTGGAGGATCCACAGGGGCGGATCGACCAGCGGCAGCAGTGCGCACGCCGCCATCAGCGTGGCCGCCCATGCGGCCAGCGCCAGCCTTGCCCGCCCGCTGATCACGGTCCCTCCCCACCGCTCGTCGCGGCCAGGCCCGAGCGCTCCCGGTCCGCCTGCCGCCACAGCTCGTCCAGCGAGGCGCCCCGCGGCACCGCCAGGGCCGTCCAGCCCGCCTCGCGCAGCATCCGCAGCCGCTCCCCGCTCCTGTCCAACGGACCGGGCACGTCGGCCGGTTCCCGCAGCCAGGTCCCGCTGTCCAGCAGGAAGGCGAGGGCGCCCCCGCTGCGCTGCCGCATCCGGGCGAGGACCGCGGCCTGCTCCTCGTCGAGGTCGCCGAGGAAGGCGACCAGCAGCCCCTCGTTCCCGCCGCGCAGCACGTCGTAGGCGCGGGACAGGCCCGCCTCGTCGGAATGGTCCACCACGGCGAGGGTGTCCATCATCAGCCCGGCCGCGTCCGCCGACTCCTGGTTCACCCCCGCGAACCCGTCGGAACCCTCGCCGGGCACCGAGGTGCCGGTGTCGGTCAGCAGCCGCACCGAGAAACCGCGCTCCAGCATGTGCACCAGCACGGAGGCCGTCCCCGACACCGCCCACTCGAACGCCGAGTCCGGGCCCGCTCCCTCGTAGGCGACGGCACGGGTGTCCAGCAGCACCGTGCAGCGGGCGCGCTGCGGCTGCTCCTCGCGGCGCACCATCAGCTCGCCGTAGCGCGCGGTGGAGCGCCAGTGCACGCGGCGCAGATCGTCGCCGTAGCGGTACCCGCGAGGGATCACGTCGTCCTCGCCGGCCAGCGCCAGCGACCGCTGCCGCCCGTCGCCGTACCCCTTCGCCTCACCGCTCAGCCGCACCGGCGGCAGCGGCTCCACGCGCGGTATCACCGTCAGCGTGTCGTACGTGGAGAAGGACCGGGTCAGCTCGCACATCCCGAACGGGTCGGACAGGCGCAGCTGCAACGGACCCAGCGGATAGCGGCCGCGCAGATCGGAGCGGACCCGGTAGGACACCTCGCGGCGGCCACCCGCCTCCACCCGGTCCAGCACGAACCGGGGACGCGGGCCGAGCACGTACGGCACCCGGTCCTGGAGCATCAGCAGGCCCGTGGGCAGCCGCGAGACGTTGTCCATCCGCAGGTGCACCCGTGCCTCGGAGCCGGCCGGCACCCGCCCGGGGGAGAGACGGCGGCTGCCGGCGACCCGGTAACGGGTGCGGTACAGCACGGCCGCGCACACCAGCGGCAGCACCGCCAGCAGCAGCCCGACCCGCAGCAGATCGCTCTGCCCCAGCACGTACGCGCAGATCGCGGCGGCCACGCCGGCGGCCAGGAAGGAGCGCCCGCGGGTGGTCAGTCCGGCCAGAGCCGTCCGGACACCGCTCCTGCCGTCCCGGTCGCCCTCGTCGTGGACGGCGCCCGCGCCGGTCATCACAGCCTCCGGGGCGGCTGCTGGCCGTAGCCCGGGCCGCCGCGGCCCAGGCCGAAGCCGCTCTGCTGCGGGGCCGCCGCGGGCACCGGGGTGCGCTGCAGGATCTCCTGCACCACCTGCTCCGCGGTACGGCGGTTGAGCTGGGCCTGCGCGGTGGGCAGCAGCCGGTGGGCGAGCACGGCCACGGCGAGCGCCTGCACGTCGTCCGGCAGTGCGTACTCCCGGCCGCTCAGGGCCGCGGACGCCTTCGCCGCGCGCAGCAGATGCAGCGTCGCGCGCGGGGAGGCGCCGAGTCTGAGGTCGGGGTGCGTGCGGGTGGCGGCGACCAGGTCCACCGCGTACCGGCGCACCGGCTCGGCGACGTGGACGCCGCGCACCGCCTCGATCAGCTTCACGATCTCGTGCGCGTGCGCCACCGGCTGGAGGTCCTCCAGCGGGGAGACGCCGCCGTGCACGTCCAGCATCTGCAGCTCGGCCTCCGCGCTCGGGTAACCGACCGAGACGCGGGCCATGAAACGGTCGCGCTGGGCCTCCGGCAGCGGGTAGGTGCCCTCCATCTCGACCGGGTTCTGCGTCGCCACCACCATGAAGGGGCTGGGCAGCTCGTAGGTCTTGCCGTCGATGGTGACCTGGCGCTCCTCCATCGACTCCAGCAGCGCGGACTGCGTCTTCGGCGACGCGCGGTTGATCTCGTCGCCGATCACCACCTGCGCGAAGATGGCGCCCGGCTTGAACTCGAAGTCGCGGCGCTGCTGGTCCCAGATGGACACACCGGTGATGTCCGAGGGCAGCAGGTCCGGCGTGAACTGGATCCGCCGCACCGAGCAGTCGATGGACCGCGCCAGTGCCTTGGCCAGCATCGTCTTGCCGACGCCCGGGACGTCCTCGATGAGCAGGTGTCCCTCGGCGAGCAGTACGGTCAGCGAGAGCCGTACGACCTCGGGCTTGCCCTCGATCACGCCTTCCACCGACCCCCGCACGCGCTCCACCACGGCGGTCAGATCAGTGAGGCTCGCTCGATCGTCATAGGTCGTCACCCGGCCCTCCTCGGCCTTTCCCCACGCCCCGAAAAGGGCGGGGAACCCCAAATGTTCCGGGCCGACGCCTTGCTGTGCGGCCCGGCCCACCCCGAATCACGGACGCCGCGCGGGAAAAGTTCCGCGTGACACCACTCCCGCATTCTTGCCGCCGTTACCGATTCGTGTCACTCGCCTGTGGACAACCGGCGGCGATATGTCGGTTCCTGCGACCTTTGCGGACCCCGGGGCGCGGGTGATCGTCGGGGCGGGCGGCAGGACCGGACGGGTCAGGCGGGGTCGATCTCGCGCAGCAGACCGGTCTTCACGTCGAAGACGAAACCGCGCACGTCGTCGGTGTGCAGCAGGAACGGCGAGGTGCGCACGCGCGCCATCGACTGGCGCACGTCCTGGTCGACGTCCCGGAAGGCCTCCACGGCCCAGGCGGGGCGCTGGCCCACCTCCATCTCCAGGTCGTGCCGGAACTCCTCGGTGAGGGACTCCAGGCCGCAGCCGGTGTGGTGGATGAGGACCACGCTGCGGGTGCCGAGCGCCCGCTGGCTGATGGTCAGCGAGCGGATCACGTCGTCGGTGACGACCCCGCCCGCGTTGCGGATGGTGTGGCAGTCGCCCAGCTGGAGGCCGAGCGCGGCGTGCAGGTCGAGCCGGGCGTCCATGCAGGCCACCACGGCGACGTGCAGCACCGGCCGGGCGTCCATCCCGGGATCGGCGAACGCGGAGGCGTACCGCTGGTTGGCCTCGACCAGGCGGTCGGTGACCGTGCCGTGGCCGACGGCGGCGCTACCGGAGCCGGCGGGGACCGATGCAGAAGTCGTCATACTCATGACGTTACTGGCCGCACGGGAACGGGGCCCGCTGTGAGAAGGGACAAAGAACGTCATCGAACCCAGGTGTGAGGTAACCCACAGGAGTGATGTGGGTCCCCTCCTACGGGTGATTTCACCCGGTGCGCGTCTTGACCCGCGGGGCGGATCGCGACGCGCAGGCCGGTTGATTGACCGGGCGACACCGTGGACTAAAGTGACGCGAAGCGGGAGGCGAGACCATCCGCTGCACTGTTTTCCCAAGACCCCGGCGAGAGCTCGCGGGTCTCCCCGCGTACGCGGCGCGTACGTACGGCTCGGCCTCCTTCCGTTCCGGCCGGCTGACGCTTCCGGCGCCGGTCGGCCGCCCCTTCACCGGGGGAGGGCGGGGACCCGGCGGTGCGCCGCGGCCGCGTCGGACCTGAGAGGGCCCCTTGAGTCAGAGTCGACACGTCCCGGTGATGCTCCAGCGGTGCCTGGACCTGTTGGCACCCGCCCTGGAGCGGCCGGGAGCGGTGGTCGTCGACTGCACCCTCGGCCTCGGCGGCCACAGCGAGGCCCTGCTCCGGCGGTTCCCCGAGGCGCGGCTCGTCGCCCTGGACCGCGACAAGGAGGCCCTGCGCCTGTCCGGTGAGCGGCTCGCCCCCTACGGCGAGCGGGCCACCCTGGTGCACGCCGTCTACGACGAGCTCCCCGACGTCCTCGCCCGGCTCGGCGTCCTGCGCGTCCAGGGCGTCCTGTTCGACCTCGGGGTGTCCTCCATGCAGCTCGACGAGGCCGACCGCGGCTTCGCCTACGCCCAGGACGCCCCGCTCGACATGCGCATGGACCAGACGACCGGCGTCAGCGCCGCCGAGGTCCTCAACACCTACCCGCCCGGCGAACTCGTCCGCATCCTGCGCGCCTACGGCGAGGAGAAGCAGGCCAAGCGGATCGTGGCCGCGATCGTGCGGGAGCGCGAGAAGGAACCGTTCACACACAGCGCCCGCCTGGTCGAGCTGATCCGGGACGCGCTGCCGCAGGCCGCCAAGCGCACCGGCGGCAACCCGGCCAAGCGCACCTTCCAGGCCCTGCGGATCGAGGTCAACGGCGAGCTCTCGGTACTGGAGCGGGCGATCCCGGCCGCCGTGAAGGCCCTCGACGTGGACGGCCGGATCGCCGTGCTGTCGTACCACTCCCTGGAGGACCGGCTGGTCAAGCAGGTGTTCGCGGCGGGTGCCGCCACCACCGCGCCGCCCGGGCTGCCGGTCGTCCCCGAGCGCTACCAGCCCCGGCTCAAGCTGCTCACGCGCGGTGCCGAACTCCCCACCGAGGAGGAGATCGCCGAGAACCGCCGTGCGGCCCCCGCGCGGCTGCGCGGCGCCCAGCGGATCCGGGAGGATCTCGAGTGAGGCGGACGGGACGCCGCGAAGCGCCCGCGGGTGCCCGGGCGCGTGAGGAGTGAGGCGCGCATGAGCGAGGCGGGTGACGGACCGGCTGTGCGGGCGGGAAGAGCGAACTCAGGGGAGCGTGAGTGAGTAGGAAACCCGAACTGAAGGGGAGGGCGGCCCGTCTCGCGCAGCTCCTCCCCACCGGACGCGCCCAGGCGGCGCGCACCCCCTTCGTCCTCCTCGTCGTCCTGCTCCTCGGCGGCGGCCTGATCGGCCTCCTGGTGCTGAACTCCGCCCTCAGCGAGGGCGCCTTCCAGCTCGACGACCTCCAGCGGGAGACCAAGAACCTCACCGACGAGGAACAGGCCCTGCAGCGGGACATCGACGCCTACTCCGCCCCCGACGCCCTCCAGCGCCGCGCCCGCGAGCTCGGCATGGTGCCCGGCGGCGCCCCCGCCTTCCTCGGCCCCGACGGAAAGACCAGGGGCGTTCCCAGCCCCGCCTCCGCCGTCCGTGTCCCCCCGGTCCCCGCCCCCGGGGCACCGGCCACCGCGACGGTCCCGCCCCCCGCCCCGGAGGCCGCGCCCCCGGCCCCCGCCCCCTCAGCGACTCCCGGCAGGTGACGGAAGTGTCCGACAGGGAACCGCCCCGCCGCCGGGTGCCCGGACCCGCCCGGCCCGCCCGTCCGGGCACCGGGCAGCGCCCCGGGCCCGGCGCCCGCCCGGCCCGCCGCCCCGGCCCGCCCCGTCCCGGAGCCCCGAAGACCATCCGGCTGGGCAGCCCGCGCCCCCGTCTGCGCCTGGTCGGCGTGGCCCTGACCCTGGTCCTGCTCGCCTTCGTCGTACGCCTGTTCCAGGTGCAGGCGGTCGACGCGAGCACGTACGCCGCCAAGGCCGAGCAGAACCGCTACGTGGGCCAGGTGCTGGCCGCCGAACGCGGCGAGATCACCGACCGCAACGGCGTGGCCCTGGCGACCAGCGAGGACGCCTACGACATCACGGCCGACCCCACGATGTTCACCCCGGACGAGCTGGAGATCGCCGACGGCCCCGAACAGGCCGCGGCCCTCCTCTCCCCGATCCTCGGCCAGGACCAGGACGAGCTGGTCGAGAAGCTGCGCCCCGAGAACGAGGCCCTGCGCTACGTCAAACTGGCCGGCCGCCAGACCCCGCAGGTCTGGAAGCAGATCAAGGACCTGAAGTCGGCGCTGGCGAAGAAGGCGGAGAGCGACGAGTCCGCGGCCAACGTCCTCGCCGGTGTCTTCTCCGTGCCCACCAGCAAGCGGGTGTACCCCAACAACGAGCTCGCCGCCGGGATACTGGGCTGGGTCAACGCCGAGGGCAGGGGCGGCGGCGGCATCGAGCTCCAGCTGGACAAGCGGCTCGCCGGCAAGGACGGCAAGATCCGCTACGCCCAGTCCGGCGGCCGGCTCGTCCCGACCGTGGGCTCCACCGAGACCCCGGCCGTGCCCGGCAGCGACATCGAGCTCACCATCGACCGCGACATCCAGTGGGCCGCGCAGAACGCCATCAGCAAGCAGGTGGAGGAGTCCGCGGCGGACCGCGGCTACGTCATCGTCCAGGACACCCGCACCGGCGAGGTCCTCGCGATGGCCAACGCGCCCGGGTTCGACCCCAACAGCCTCTCCGAGGCCGATCCGGCGGCGCTCGGCAACGCGGCCGTCCAGGACGCCTTCGAACCCGGCTCCACCGCCAAGGTGCTGTCGATGGCGGCGGTCCTCGAGGAGAACGCCGCCACACCCGGCACCCATGTCGTCGTGCCCAACCGGCTGCACCGCGGCGACCGGCTGTTCAAGGACGACATCGACCACCCGACCTGGTACCTGACGCTCAACGGGGTGCTCGCCAAGTCCAGCAACATCGGCACCATCCTCGCCACCGGCCAGCTCGGCAAGACCCAGGCCCAGGCCAACAAGGTCCTGTACGACTACCTGCGCGCGTTCGGCCTCGGCAGCCACACCGGGCTCGGCTTCCCCGGCGAGACGAAGGGCATCCTCGCCCCGCCCGACACCTGGTCGACCTCACAGCAGTACACGATTCCTTTCGGCCAGGGCGTGTCCGTCAACGCCATGCAGGCCGCCTCCGTCTACTCGACCATCGCCAACGGCGGCGTCCGTGTCGAGCCCACGCTCGTACGCGGCTCCAAGGGGCCCGACGGACGCTTCACCCCCGCCCCGAAGCCCGAGGAGACCCGGGTCGTCAGCGAGAAGACGGCGAAGACGCTCGCCCGGATGCTGGAGTCGGTCGTGGACGACGAGGAGGGCACCGGCACCAAGGCGCGCATCCCGGGGTACCGGGTCGCGGGGAAGACGGGTACGGCCAACCGCGTGGATCCGGCCACCGGCAAGTACCACGGGTACACCTCGTCCTTCGCCGGGTTCGCCCCCGCCGACAAGCCCCGGATCACCGTCTACTGCGTCATCCAGAACGCCACCGAGGGCAGCTACTTCGGCGGCCAGATCTGCGGACCCGTCTACAAGCAGGTCATGGAGTTCGCCCTGAAGACGCTCCAGGTGCCGCCGACCGGCGCCGCACCGGCCGCCCTCCCGGTCACCTTCAAGCCCTGACCCGTACCGAGCACCGAGCCACCAGGAACCACCCCGTGACGACGATCACCCCCGACCCCGGGAACCAGAACACCCCCGGCCCCTCGCTTGGCCCCCCGGCCGGTGGGCCCGGTACGCTCACCGCCGTGCCACACGCTGATCAGTCCCAAACCACCCAGAAGGGCCACCCCGTGACATATCCGGGACCGCCCCGGCCGGTGCAGGTCTCCGCCACACCCCTCGCGGAGCTCGCCGACCAGCTGGGTGCCCCCGCGCCGGAGCGGACCGTCGAGGTCACGGGCATCACCCATGACTCGCGCGCCGTCCGCCCCGGTGACCTGTACGCCGCCCTCCCCGGCGCCCGCGCCCACGGCGCCGACTTCGTCACCCAGGCCGCCGGCCTCGGCGCGGTCGCCGTGCTGACCGACCCGGCCGGCGCCGAGCGCGTCGCCGCGGCCGGACTGCCCGCGCTGGTGGTCGACGACCCCCGCGCGCGGATGGGCGAGCTGGCGGCGACCATCTACGGCCACCCGGGCCGCGATCTGCTCCAGATCGGCATCACCGGCACCTCCGGCAAGACCACCACCGCGTACCTCGTCGAGGGCGGCCTGAAGGCCGTCCGCAGCACGGACGAGGGGGGCCGGCGCGCAGCGCCGTCGGTTGAGGGCGGTGGTGGGCGACGGGTGGGGCTCATCGGCACCGTCGAGATGCGCATCGGCGACGAGCGCATCAAGTCCGAGCGCACCACGCCCGAGGCAACCGACCTGCAGGCGCTGTTCGCCGTCATGCGCGAACGCGGCACCGACGCGGTCGCCATGGAGGTCTCCAGCCACGCCCTGGTCCTCGGCCGGGTCGACGGCTGCGTCTTCGACATCGCCGTCTTCACCAACCTCAGCCCGGAGCACATGGAGTTCCACTCCGACATGGAGGACTACTTCCGGGCCAAGGCGCAGCTGTTCACGCCGGAACGCAGCAGGCTCGGCGTGGTCAACGCCGACGACGAGTACGGCCGCCGCCTCGCCAGGGAGGCCGGCGTCCCGGTCGTCACCTACTCCGCCGAGGGCCACCCCGACGCCGACTGGCGCGCCGAGGACGTGAAGGTCGGCCCCATGGACTCGACGTTCACCGTGATCGGCCCCGAGGACGAGCGGATCGCCGCCCGGTCGCCGCTGCCGGGCCCCTTCAACGTGGCCAACACCCTCGCCGCGATCGTCGCGCTGGCCGCAGCCGGCCTCGACGCGCAGGCCGCCGCCGACGGCATCGCCGCCGTCCCGGGCGTGCCGGGCCGGCTGGAGCGCGTGGACGCCGGGCAGCCGTACCTCGCGGTGGTCGACTACGCCCACAAGACCGACGCCGTGGAATCGGTGCTGCGCGCCCTGCGCAGGGTCACCGAGGGCAAGGTGCACGTCGTGCTCGGCTGCGGCGGCGACCGCGACACCACCAAGCGCGCCCCCATGGGCGCCGCCGCGGCGCGGCTCGCCGACACCGCCGTACTGACCTCCGACAACCCCCGCTCCGAGGACCCCCTCGCGATCCTCGCCACCATGCTCCAGGGCGCGGCCTCCGTCCCCGCCCACGAGCGCGGCGAGGTGCAGGTCTTCGAGGACCGGGCCGCCGCGATCGCCGCCGCCGTGGCCCGGGCGCAGCCCGGTGACACCGTGCTGGTCGCGGGCAAGGGCCACGAGCAGGGGCAGGACATCGCCGGGGTGGTGCGTCCCTTCGACGACCGCCAAGTGCTTCGCGAAGCCATCAAGAAGACCCAGGGATGAACTTGTGATCGCCCTCTCCCTCGCCGAGATCGCAGAAGTCGTCGGCGGGCAGACGCACGACATACCGGACCCCTCCGTCCAGGTCACCGGACCGGTCGTCCGGGACTCACGGGAGGCGGGGCCGGGCAGCCTCTTCGTCGCCTTCGTCGGCGAGCGCGTCGACGGCCACGACTTCGCGGCCCGGGTCGTCGAGGCGGGCGCGGTGGCCGTGCTCGCCTCCCGCCCGGTCGGCGTGCCCGCGATCGTCGTCGAGGACGTCCAGGCGGCCCTCGGCGCCCTCGCCCGGCACGTCGTCGGACGGCTCGGCACCACCCTCGTCGCGCTCACCGGATCGGCCGGCAAGACCAGCACCAAGGACCTCATCGCACAGGTGCTGCAGCGCAAGGCGCCGACCGTCTTCACCCCCGGCTCGCTCAACAACGAGATCGGGCTGCCGCTCACCGCCCTCACGGCCACCGAGGAGACGAAGTTCCTCGTGCTGGAGATGGGCGCCCGCGGAATCGGCCACATCCGCTACCTCACCGGTCTGACGCCCCCGAGGGTCGGACTCGTCCTCAACGTCGGCAGCGCCCACATCGGCGAGTTCGGCGGCCGGGAGCAGATCGCGCAGGCGAAGGGCGAGCTGGTCGAGGCCCTGCCCCCGGCCGAGGAGGGCGGCGCCGCGATCCTCAACGCGGACGACCCCTTCGTCCGGGCCATGGCCTCCCGTACGAAGGCGAAGGTGATCCTCTTCGGAGAGTCCGACGAAGCGGACGTTCGGGCCGAGAACGTGCGACTCACGGACAGCGGACAGCCCTCTTTCAGGCTTCACACACCCTCCGGTGCATCTGATGTGACCATGCGCCTGTACGGTGAGCATCACGTGTCGAACGCGCTCGCCGCGGCCGCCGTCGCCCACGAGTTGGGCATGCCCGCAGACGAGATCGCCCGCGCGCTCTCCGAGGCGGGCTCCCTCTCCCGCTGGCGGATGGAGGTCACCGAGCGCCCGGACGGCGTGACGGTCGTCAACGACGCCTACAACGCGAACCCCGAGTCCATGAAGGCCGCGCTGCGCGCGCTGGCGGCCATGGGCAAGGGGCGCCGTACGTGGGCGGTGCTCGGCAAGATGGCCGAGCTCGGGGACGAGGCGCTCGCCGAGCACGACGCGGTCGGGCGGCTCGCCGTCCGGCTCAACGTCAGCAAGCTCGTCGCGGTCGGGGGCAGGGAAGCCGCCTGGCTGCAACTGGGCGCATATAACGAGGGTTCGTGGGGTGAGGAGTCGGTGCACGTGTCCGACGCACAGGCGGCGGTCGACCTGTTGCGCAGCGAGTTGCGCCCGGGAGACGTCGTACTCGTGAAGGCGTCCCGTTCGGTCGGGCTCGAGAGCGTGGCGCAGGCGCTGCTCGAGACCGGTGCCGAGGGTGAGGTCGCCGCCCGATGATGAATCAGATCCTGTTCGCAGGAGTCATTGGCCTCTTCCTGACGCTGATCGGCACCCCGCTGCTGATCAAGCTGCTCGCCCGCAAGGGGTACGGGCAGTACATCCGTGACGACGGCCCGCGCGAGCACGCCAGCAAGCGCGGTACGCCGACCATGGGCGGCATCGCCTTCATCCTGGCGACGGTCGCCGCCTACTTCCTGTCCAAGGTGATCACCGGCAAACCCCCGACCTTCTCCGGGCTGCTGGTGCTCGGCCTCATGGTCGGCATGGGCATGGTCGGCTTCCTGGACGACTACATCAAGATCGTCAAGCGGCGTTCGCTGGGTCTGCGGGCCAAGGCGAAGATGGCCGGCCAGCTGATCGTCGGCATCGCCTTCGCGGTGCTCTCGCTGCAGTTCGCGGACGCCCGCGGCAACACCCCGGCCTCCACGAAGCTGTCGTTCATCACGGACTTCGGCTGGACCATCGGCCCGGTGCTGTTCGTGATCTGGGCGCTGTTCATGATCCTCGCGATGTCGAACGGCGTGAACCTGACCGACGGTCTGGACGGTCTGGCCACCGGCGCCTCCGTGCTCGTCTTCGGCGCCTACACGTTCATCGGCGTCTGGCAGTTCCAGGAGTCGTGCGCCAACGCCCTGGAACTGACCAACCCGGGCGCCTGCTACGAGGTGCGCGACCCGCTCGACCTCGCCGTGGTCTCCGCCGCACTGATGGGCTCCTGCCTCGGCTTCCTGTGGTGGAACACCTCGCCGGCCAAGATCTTCATGGGCGACACCGGTTCGCTGGCGCTCGGCGGCGTGCTCGCGGGCCTCGCCATCTGCTCCCGCACCGAGCTGCTGCTCGCCATCCTCGGCGGCCTGTTCGTCCTCATCACCATGTCGGTGGTCATCCAGGTCGGCTCCTTCCGGCTCACCGGGAAGCGGGTCTTCCGGATGGCGCCGCTCCAGCATCACTTCGAACTCAAGGGCTGGTCCGAGGTCCTCGTGGTGGTCCGCTTCTGGATCATCCAGGGCATCTGTGTGATCGTCGGACTGGGCCTCTTCTACGCGGGATGGGCAGCGGAAAAGTGACCGACTGGCAGGGGAAGAACGTCACCGTCGCCGGGCTCGGCGTCTCCGGCGTCCCGGCGGCCAAGGTGCTGCACGGGCTCGGCGCGAGGGTCACCGTCGTCAACGACGGCGACGACGCCCGCGCGCGTGAGCAGGCCGCCGAACTGGAGGCGCTCGGCGTCACCGTCCGCCTCGGCGACGGCGCGACCCTGCCCGAAGGCACCGAGCTGATCGTCACCGCCCCGGGATGGAGTCCGGACAAGCCGCTCTTCGCGGCGGCGGACGAGGCCGGGGTGCCGGTGTGGGGCGACGTCGAACTCGCCTGGCGGCTCAGGAAGCCCGACGCGGCGCCCTGGCTCGCGGTCACCGGCACCAACGGCAAGACCACCACCGTCCAGATGCTCGCCTCCATCCTGAAGGCGGCCGGCCTGCGCACCGCGGCCGTCGGCAACATCGGCGTCTCGCTGCTCGACGCGGTGCTCGGCGAGGAGGAGTACGACGTGCTCGCCGTGGAGCTGTCCAGCTACCAGCTCCACTGGGCGCCGTCCCTGCGCGCCCACTCGGCCGCGGTGCTGAACCTCGCCCCCGACCACCTCGACTGGCACGGCTCCATGGAGGCGTACGCCAGGGACAAGGGGCGCATCTACGAGGGCAATCGCGTCGCCTGCGTCTACAACGCCGATGCCACCGGCAAACCGTCCACCGAGGACCTGGTCCGCGAGGCCGACGTCGAGGAGGGCTGCCGCGCCATCGGCTTCACCCTCGGCACGCCGGGTCCCTCCCAACTCGGCGTCGTGGACGGCATCCTGGTCGACCGCGCCTTCGTCGAGAACCGGCACAAGAACGCCCAGGAGCTCGCCGAGGTCTCCGACGTCGATCCGCCGGTCCCGCACAACATCGCCAACGCCCTCGCGGCCGCCGCCCTCGCCCGCGCCTTCGGGGTGCCCGCGACGGCCGTGCGGGACGGCCTGCGGGCCTTCACCCCGGACGCCCACCGCATCGCGCACGTGGCCGACGTGGACGGCGTCGCCTACGTCGACGACTCCAAGGCCACCAACACGCACGCCGCCGAAGCCTCGTTGGCGGCCTACGAGTCGGTCGTGTGGATCGCGGGCGGCCTGGCCAAGGGCGCGACCTTCGACGAACTGGTCGCGGGAGCGGCGAAGCGGCTGCGCGGCGCCGTCCTGATCGGCCGGGACCGCGCCCTGATCCGCGAAGCCCTCGCGCGACACGCCCCGGAAGTACCCGTGGTCGACCTCGGGCGGACCGACACTGGGGCGATGCTCCAGGCTGTCCAGGAGGCGCAGCGGCTCGCACGGCCCGGCGACACGGTACTGCTGGCCCCGGCCTGCGCCTCGATGGACATGTTCGCCAACTACAACAGGCGCGGTGAGGCGTTCGCCCAGGCGGTGCGCGAACTCGGTGCCTGACCCGGCCGCCTGCGCCGGGCGACCTCGGGAGGGACGAGTGGGACCGTCTAGGGCCTGTCTTCCGGATCAGGCCGGCTCCGGGCAACGGCGCCCCGCAGCCGAGCCGGGCGGGGCCGGTGCGTACGCCCGCCCGGCGTGCGGCGGAGGCCGTGATGCCTGGTAGCCGTACCGGCGGGCCGCCCGTGCAGCGGGCCGCCCGCCGGCCTGTCGTGCCCCGGCCCCCGCGCGAGAGCCCCGTGCGCGCCCTGCACGCACGGGCCCGCAAGGCCTGGGACCGGCCGCTGACCGCGTACTACCTGATCCTCGGCGGCAGCGCGCTGATCACCGTGCTCGGCCTGGTGATGGTCTACTCGGCCTCCCAGATCACCGCGCTGCAGATGTCCCTGCCGGGCTCCTACTTCTTCCGCAAGCAGCTCCTGGCCGCCGTGATCGGCACCGTGCTGCTGCTCGTGGCCTCCCGGATGCCGGTGAAGCTGCACCGGGCGCTGGCCTACCCCATCCTCGCGGGCGCCGTCGTCCTGATGGCCCTGGTGCAGGTGCCGGGGATAGGGGTCGCGGTCAACGGAAACCAGAACTGGATCGCCCTCGGCGGCTCCTTCCAGCTCCAGCCCAGTGAGTTCGGCAAGCTGGCGCTGGTGCTGTGGGGCGCCGACCTGCTCGCCCGCAAACAGGACAGACGGCTGCTGACCCAGTGGAAGCACATGCTGGTGCCGCTGGTGCCGGCCGCCTTCATGCTGCTCGGACTGATCATGCTCGGCGGCGACATGGGCACGGCGATCATCCTGACGGCGATCCTGTTCGGCCTGCTGTGGCTGGCGGGGGCGCCCACGCGGCTGTTCGCCGGGGTGCTGTCCGTCGCCGCCCTGATCGGGGTGATCCTCATCCGCACCAGCCCGAACCGGATGGCCCGGCTCGCCTGTCTCGGCGCCACCGAGCCCCAGTCGGGACCGGTCGACTGCTGGCAGGCCGTGCACGGGATCTACGCCCTCGCCTCCGGCGGGATCTTCGGTTCCGGACTCGGTGCGAGTGTGGAGAAATGGGGCCAACTCCCCGAAGCCCACACCGACTTCATCTTCGCCGTCACCGGTGAGGAACTGGGTCTGGCGGGGACGCTGTCGGTGCTCGCCCTCTTCGCGGCTCTAGGCTATGCGGGCATCCGCGTGGCCGGACGCACGGAGGACCCCTTCGTGAGGTACGCCGCGGGAGGCGTGACCACCTGGATCACGGCCCAGGCCGTGATCAACATCGGTGCGGTGCTCGGCCTGCTGCCGATCGCCGGCGTCCCGCTCCCGCTGTTCTCCTACGGAGGATCCGCCCTGCTGCCGACCATGTTCGCCATCGGGCTGCTGATCGCCTTCGCGCGTGAGGACCCCGCTGCGCGGATGGCGCTTGCGATGCGGCAACCCCGCTTTGGTAAAAAGCGGAACGGGGGTTCTCAGCGGCCCCGGAGATGGAACACGATGCGACGGCGCGCCGCTGCGGCGCGCTCGTCCGGAGAGCGGTGAATTTCGGTGCATGTCGTACTCGCCGGCGGAGGAACCGCGGGCCACATCGAGCCCGCGCTCGCCCTCGCGGACGCCCTGCGCAGGCAGGATCCGACCGTGGGCATCACGGCCCTGGGCACGGAGCGCGGCCTCGAGACACGTCTGGTACCCGAGCGCGGGTACGAGCTGGCGCTGATCCCCGCCGTGCCGCTGCCACGCAAGCCGACCCCCGAACTGATCACCGTCCCGGGCCGGCTGCGCGGCACCATCAAGGCGACCGAGCAGATCCTGGAGCGCACCAAGGCGGACGCCGTGGTCGGCTTCGGCGGCTACGTCGCCCTGCCCGGATACCTCGCGGCCAAGCGGCTCGGCGTGCCGATCGTGATCCACGAGGCCAACGCCCGGCCCGGTCTGGCCAACAAGATCGGCTCCCGCTACGCCGCCCAGGTCGCCGTCTCCACGCCCGACAGCAAGCTGCGGAACGCCCGGTACATCGGGATCCCGCTGCGCCGCTCCATCGCCACCCTGGACCGGGCCGCCGTGCGGCCCGAGGCCCGCGCCGCGTTCGGGCTCGACCCCAACCTGCCGACGCTGCTGGTCTCCGGCGGCTCGCAGGGCGCCCGCCGGCTGAACGAGGTCGTCCAGCAGGTGGCTCCGTGGCTGCAGCAGGCCGGGATCCAGATCCTGCACGCGGTCGGCCCGAAGAACGAACTGCCGCAGGTGCACCAGATGCCGGGGATGCCCCCCTACATCCCGGTAAGTTACCTGGACCGGATGGACCTCGCGTACGCCGCGGCCGACATGATGCTCTGCCGCGCGGGCGCGATGACCGTCGCCGAGCTCTCCGCCGTCGGACTCCCGGCCGCCTACGTCCCGCTGCCCATCGGCAACGGCGAACAGCGGCTCAACGCCCAGCCGGTGGTCAAGGCCGGCGGCGGACTGCTGGTCGACGACGCGGAGCTGACCCCGGAGTGGGTGCAGCACAACGTCCTGCCCGTGCTCGCCGACCCGCACCGGCTGTACGAGATGTCCCGCGCCGCCGCCGAGTTCGGCCGCCGGGACGCCGACGACCTGCTCGTCGGCATGGTGTACGAGGCCATCGCCTCGCGCCACCGCAACTAGCCGCTGAAAGGAGCGCGTGCGTGGCCGGATCGACCACCGCCGAGCGCGGTGAACGCCGACAGGGGTCGTCCGGCCCGCCGCCCGTCCGGCGGTCCCGGCGGCGGCGCCTCCGGATGCTCGTCGTCCTGGCCGGCGCCCTCGTCTTCCTCGGGAGCGGGGCCTTCTGGCTGCTGTACGGCTCGGACCTGGTGCGCGTGGAGCGCGTCTCCGTGTCCGGCACCCGGGTCCTGTCACCCGCGCAGGTGCGCGACGCTGCGGACGTTCCTCTCGGGGAGCAGTTGATTTCCGTGGACACCGGGGCGATCGAGGCGCGGCTTGCCCGGGAATTGCCCCGAATTGACACGGTTGACGTGATCCGTTCCTGGCCGGACGAAATCGAGCTGAAAGTGACGGAACGCACTCCGGTCCTTCTCGTGCAAAAGGGCGGAAAGTTCATCGAAGTGGACAATGAAGGTGTCCGATTCGCCACGGTTTCCCAGGCTCCCCAAGGCGTCCCCCTGCTGGAATTGGCCGTCTCCCGGACCGGTTCCGCGGCCGCGAGTCTGCGCCGCTTCGGCGAGGACCGGCTGGTGCGGGAGGCGGTGCGGGCCGCCGGTGCCGTCCCGGACTCCGTCGCGCGCGCGACCCGCAAGGTCAAGGTCCGTTCCTACGACGACATCTCGCTGCAGTTGACGGGCGGCAGGACGGTCGACTGGGGAAGCGGCGAGAAGGGCGCCGCGAAAGCCCGTACCCTCGTCGCCCTGATGAAAGCGGCGCCCGGTGCGCGGCACTTCGACGTCAGCGTTCCCACCGCTCCGGCGTCATCAAGGAGTTGACGCGCATCGACGCAGGCCAGCACCCTGGTTGGGCAGCGCTACGGCTGATCACATAGGGTGAAAAGAAAAACGGGAGGTTCGGCGTGTTCGTTGAACGGGCGCCGCTTGTCGACTTAGTGTCCTGTTCAGAAGACTTCAGGGAACAGACACACTGGTAACCCTAAACTTCAACGTTAGGGTTCGGGTCGGCGCTACGGACCGTCCCATTCGGCATCAGTCGCCGGGTCGCGGGCACCCGCGAAACGGCGACACGTAACTCGAGGCGAGAGGCCTTCGACGTGGCAGCACCGCAGAACTACCTCGCAGTCATCAAAGTCATCGGTGTCGGCGGCGGTGGTGTCAATGCCATCAACCGGATGATCGAGGTCGGTCTCAAGGGCGTCGAGTTCATCGCCATCAACACCGACGCGCAAGCCCTGTTGATGAGCGACGCCGACGTCAAGCTCGACGTCGGCCGTGAACTCACCCGCGGACTCGGCGCCGGAGCCAACCCGGCCGTCGGCCGCAAGGCCGCCGAGGACCACCGCGAGGAGATCGAGGAGGTCCTCAAGGGGGCCGACATGGTCTTCGTGACGGCCGGTGAAGGCGGCGGCACCGGCACCGGCGGCGCGCCCGTCGTGGCCAACATCGCCCGCTCGCTCGGCGCCCTCACCATCGGTGTGGTCACGCGCCCGTTCACCTTCGAGGGGAGGCGCCGCGCGAACCAGGCCGAGGACGGGATCGCGGAGCTCCGCGAAGAGGTCGACACCCTCATCGTCATCCCGAACGACCGGCTGCTGTCCATCTCGGACCGCCAGGTCTCGGTCCTCGACGCCTTCAAGTCGGCGGACCAGGTCCTCCTCTCCGGTGTCCAGGGCATCACCGACCTCATCACCACGCCCGGCCTGATCAACCTCGACTTCGCCGACGTGAAGTCGGTCATGTCGGAGGCCGGTTCGGCCCTCATGGGCATCGGCTCGGCCCGCGGCGACGACCGCGCGGTGGCCGCCGCCGAGATGGCCATCTCCTCCCCGCTGCTGGAGGCCTCCATCGACGGCGCCCGCGGCGTGCTGCTCTCCATCTCCGGCGGCAGCGACCTCGGCCTGTTCGAGATCAACGAGGCCGCCCAGCTGGTGAGCGAGGCCGCCCACCCCGAGGCCAACATCATCTTCGGCGCGGTGATCGACGACGCCCTCGGCGACGAGGTCCGGGTCACGGTGATCGCGGCCGGCTTCGACGGCGGTCAGCCGCCCGCCAAGCGGGAGAACGTCCTCGGTTCGACCTCGGCCAAGCGCGAGGAGCCGGCCCCGGCACGGCAGCCGGAGAGCCGCCCCTCCTTCGGCTCGCTCGGCAGCGTCACGCCGAAGGAGGACCCGGCTCCGGTGGCGCCGGAGCCGGTGCACGACATCCCGGTCGCCCAGCCGCCGGTCCAGCCGTCGCGGACCTACGACAGCGCGGCCGAGGAGCTGGACGTACCGGACTTCCTGAAGTGATAGGACAGCGCGAGAGCGTGAGCGGCGCGCACTTCGCCTTCACCGACCGGTGGGGCGGGGTGAGCGCCGCTCCGTATGAGGAGCTCAATCTCGGCGGGGCCGTCGGCGACGCCCCCGACGCCGTACGCGCCAACCGCGAACTGGCCGCCGGGTCCCTCGGCGTCGATCCGGCCCGGGTGGTCTGGATGAACCAGGTGCACGGGGCCGACGCGGTCGTGGTCGACGGGCCCTGGGGTGACCGTCCGGTCCCCGAGGTCGACGCGATCGTCACCGCGCGGCGGGGACTCGCCCTCGCCGTGCTCACCGCCGACTGCGTGCCGGTGCTGCTCGCCGACCCCGTCGCCGGAATCGTCGCCGCGGCCCACGCGGGCCGGCCCGGACTCGTCGCCGGGGTGGTCCCCGCCGCCGTACGGGCCATGACGGAACTCGGCGCCGACCCGGCGCGGATCGTCGCCCGCACCGGACCCGCCGTCTGCGGCCGGTGCTACGAAGTGCCGGAGGCGATGCGCGCCGAGGTGGCCGCCGTCGAGCCGGCGGCGCACGCCGAGACCAGCTGGGGCACGCCGGCGGTCGACGTGGGCGCGGGCGTGCACGCGCAGCTCGAACGGCTCGGGGTGTGCGACCGGGAGCAGGCGCCGGTGTGCACGCTGGAGTCGGGGGATCACTTCTCGTACCGACGCGACCGCACCACCGGGCGGCTCGCGGGCTATGTGTGGCTGGACTGATGGGACATGACGGACCGTAAGGGTGAACTCGCCGCGAACCTGGCGAGAGTGGAGGAGCGGATCACCGCCGCGTGCGCCGCGGCCGGACGCGCGCGCGACGAGGTCACCCTCATCGTGGTCACCAAGACCTTCCCGGCGAGCGATGTGCGGATCCTGTCGGAACTCGGTGTGCGCCATGTCGCCGAGAACCGCGACCAGGACGCCGCCCCCAAGGCGGCGCAGTGCTCGGATCTGTCCCTTTCGTGGCACTTCGTCGGTCAGCTTCAGACCAACAAGGTGCGCTCCGTGGTCGGTTATGCCGACGTCGTGCAGTCCGTCGACCGGTCCCGGCTGGTGACGGCACTCTCCCGGGAGGCCGTGCGGGCCGGGCGCGAGGTGGGCTGCCTCATCCAGGTCGCACTCGACGCGGGAGAGAGCGGCCGGGGGGAGCGCGGCGGCGTCGCGCCCGGCGGCGTCGAGGAGTTGGCCGGACTCGTCGCCGGGGCCGAGGGGCTGCGGCTGGACGGTCTGATGACGGTCGCCCCGCTCACCGGGGAGTACGCCGGACGTCAACGGGCGGCGTTCGAGCGGCTGATGGTTTTGTCGACCGACCTGCGCAGGGCCCATCCGGCTGCGAACATGGTCTCGGCAGGAATGAGTGCGGACCTCGAACAGGCCGTTGCCGCCGGAGCGACACATGTGCGCGTCGGCAGTGCGGTACTCGGAGTCCGCCCCAGGCTCGGGTAACGTCGCCAAGAAGTCGGACCACAGCAGAAAATATGGTCATTGCCGCCAATAGCGGACATAAGGACCTCGTGGATCGCGGGCACTTGGCGGTCGTCAGCGGATCCACCACAGAGCGGAGGACTCGAAGCATGGCCGGCGCGATGCGCAAGATGGCGGTCTACCTCGGCCTCGTGGAGGACGATGGGTACGACGGCCGCGGATTCGACCCAGATGACGACTTTGAACCCGAACTCGACCCGGAGCCCGAGCGTGACCACAGGCGGCATGAAATGTCGCACCAGTCACATGGTTCACACCAGCCCCAGAGGGACGAAGAGGTGCGAGTCGTGCAGCCGCCCGCGCCCCGCGAACCGGTCGCCCGCGCCGCTTCGCTCCCCGCGGAATCGCCACGCCCGGCGCGCATCGCGCCCGTGGCATCCATCACACAAGAACGCGCAAGCCTGGAGAAGAACGCACCGGTGATCATGCCCAAGGTCGTGTCGGAACGAGAGCCTTACCGGATCACCACGCTCCACCCCCGGACCTACAACGAGGCCCGTACCATCGGGGAACACTTCCGTGAGGGCACGCCGGTGATCATGAATCTGACTGAGATGGACGACACAGACGCGAAGCGACTTGTCGACTTTGCGGCCGGTTTGGTGTTTGGTCTTCACGGCAGTATCGAGCGGGTGACGCAGAAGGTGTTCCTGCTGTCTCCTGCTAACGTCGATGTCACGGCGGAGGACAAGGCCCGCATCGCAGAGGGCGGGTTCTTCAACCAGAGCTGAGACGCAGGACCGATCGAGCAAGGCACAGGGGAGAGGGAAAAGCAGGCCATGAGCGTGTTCGCGCAGGTGATCTACATCGCGCTGATGGTGTTCCTCATCGTGCTCATCTTCCGGCTGGTCATGGACTACGTCTTCCAGTTCGCCCGCTCGTGGCAACCCGGCAAGGCGATGGTGGTCGTCCTGGAGGCCACCTACACTGTCACCGATCCACCGCTGAAGCTTCTGCGGCGGTTCATCCCGCCGCTGCGTCTCGGGGGCGTGGCGCTCGACCTGTCCTTCTTCGTACTGATGATCATCGTCTACATTCTGATCTCCCTCGTGGGCAGGGCACTGTGAGGTGACTGTGGACGACATGGGCCTGCCGACTGCCGATGACTACGTTGAGGTGAAGAGATGCCGTTGACCCCCGAGGACGTGCGGAACAAGCAGTTCACGACCGTCCGCCTCCGAGAAGGCTATGACGAGGACGAGGTCGATGCCTTCCTCGACGAGGTCGAAGCCGAACTGACGCGCCTGCTCCGCGAGAACGAGGACCTGCGCGCCAAGCTGGCCGCGGCCACGCGCGCCGCTGCCCAGAACCAGCAGAACATGCGCAAGCCTCCCGAGCCACAGGACCAGCAGCAGCAGGGGCCGCCTCAGGGCATGCCCCAGCAGGGCATGCGAGGTCCCGGCGCTCCGGTGCCCGCCGGCATATCGGGCCCGCCGCAGCAGCAGATGGGTGGCCCCATGGGTGGTCCGCCCCAGCTGCCGAGCGGTGCTCCTCAGCTGCCCGCCGGCCCCGGCGGACAGGGCGGCCCGCAGGGTCCCGGCCCCATGGGCCAGGGTCCCGGGCCGATGGGCCAGGGTGGCCCGATGCAGGGGCAGATGGGCCCCGGTGGCCCGATGGGCGGCCCCATGGGCGGTCCTCCCGGACTTCCCGGTCAGCAGGGAGGCCCCGGCGGCGACAGCGCCGCGCGGGTGCTGTCGCTGGCCCAGCAGACCGCCGACCAGGCGATCGCGGAGGCCCGTTCCGAGGCCAACAAGATCGTGGGCGAGGCGCGTTCGCGCGCCGAGGGTCTCGAGCGGGACGCCCGTGCCAAGGCCGACGCCCTGGAGCGGGACGCGCAGGAGAAGCACCGCGTCGCGATGGGCTCCCTGGAGTCCGCCCGCGCCACGCTGGAGCGCAAGGTCGAGGACCTGCGCGGCTTCGAGCGCGAGTACCGCACGCGGCTGAAGTCCTACCTGGAGTCGCAGCTGCGCCAGCTGGAGACCCAGGCGGACGACTCGCTCGCCCCGCCGCGCCAGCCCGCGAGCGCCGCTCCGTCGCTGCCGCCGTCCCCGGCGCCCTCGATGGCTCCGGCCGGTGCCGGTGCGCCGTCCTACGGCGGCAACCAGACGATGGGCGGCGGCCCCGGCGGCCAGTCCGGTCCGTCGTACGGCGGTCAGCAGCAGATGCAGCCGGCGATGACCCAGCCGATGGCGCCGGTGCGTCCGCAGGGGCCGTCGCCGATGGGGCAGGCGCCCTCGCCGATGCGCGGGTTCCTCATCGACGAGGACGACAACTGACGGCCCTGTGGCCATGAGTACGGCGTAGTGGTCGGCAGCGTTCAGGGCGGGGCCCCGGGTTCACCAACCCGGGGCCCCGCCCTTGTGCTACGCGCGTTCGGGCTTCTTCGCGGCGGTTGTTCGAGGCGGGGAGCGTCTGTCCGCAGGACACAACGCCGAGGGCCCGGGACCGCCGGAATTTCTCCCGGCGGTCCCGGGCCCTCGCTGCGGGGCCTCGCGCGTTACGCCTTGCGCAGGCGGAACGTCAGGGACAGGCCCTCGTCGGTGAACGCGTCCCCGTACGTGTCGTCCGCCTCGCCCTGGGCGAAGTCCGTGGCGAGGACCTCGTCGGCGATCAGTGCGGAGTGCTCGGTCAGGGCCGCGACGGTCGCGGGCTCCGCGGCCGTCCAGCGCAGGGCGATGCGGTCGGCCACGTCGAGGCCGCTGTTCTTGCGGGCCTCCTGGATCAGCCGGATCGCGTCCCGGGCCAGGCCCGCGCGGCGCAGCTCCTCCGTGATCTCCAGGTCGAGGGCGACCGTGGCACCGGCGTCGGACGCCACCGACCAGCCCTCGCGCGGGGTCTCCGTGATGATCACCTCGTCCGGGGCGAGGGTGATCGTCTCACCGTCGACCTCGACCGAGGCCGTGCCCTCGCGCAGGGCCAGGGACAGGGCCGCGGCGTCCGCGCCCGCGATCGCCTTGGCCACGTCCTGGACGCGCTTGCCGAACCGCTTGCCCAGCGCGCGGAAGTTGGCCTTGGCCGTCGTGTCCACCAGCGAGCCGCCGACCTGCGAGAGCGACGCCAGCGACTCGACGTTCAGCTCCTCCGTGATCTGCGTGTGCAGCTCCGGGTCGAGCGTGTCGAAGCCGCCGGCCGCGATCAGCGCCCGCTTCAGCGGCTGGCGCGTCTTCACGCCCGACTCCGCGCGCGTGGCCCGGCCCAGCTCGACCAGCCGGCGCACCAGCACCATCTGCTTCGACAGCTCCGGGTCGATCGCGGTCAGGTCCGCCTCCGGCCAGGAGGACAGGTGCACCGACTCCGGCGCACCCGGGGTGACCGGGACGACCAGGTCCTGCCAGACCCGCTCGGTGATGAACGGGGTCAGCGGGGCCATCAGCTTGGTGACCGTCTCGACGACCTCGTGCAGCGTGCGCAGCGCGGCCTTGTCGCCCTGCCAGAAGCGGCGGCGGGAGCGGCGCACGTACCAGTTGGAGAGGTCGTCGACGAACGCGGACAGCAGCTTGCCGGCGCGCTGGGTGTCGTAGCCCTCCAGCGCCTGGGTGACCTGGTCGGTGAGCGCGTGCAGCTCGGACAGCAGCCAGCGGTCCAGCAGCGGGCGGTCGGCCGGGGCCGGGTCGGCCTCGCTCGGGGCCCAGCCGGAGGTGCGGGCGTACAGGGCCTGGAAGGCGACCGTGTTCCAGTAGGTGAGGAGCGTCTTGCGGACGACCTCCTGGATGGTGCCGTGGCCGACGCGGCGGGCCGCCCACGGGGAGCCGCCGGCAGCCATGAACCAGCGGACCGCGTCGGCGCCGTGCTGGTCCATCAGCGGGATCGGCTGCAGGATGTTGCCCAGGTGCTTGGACATCTTCCGGCCGTCCTCGGCGAGGATGTGGCCGAGGCAGACGACGTTCTCGTACGACGACCTGTCGAAGACCAGGGTGCCGACCGCCATCAGCGTGTAGAACCAGCCGCGGGTCTGGTCGATGGCCTCGCTGATGAACTGCGCCGGGTAGCGGGACTCGAAGAGTTCCTTGTTCTTGTACGGGTAGCCCCACTGCGCGAACGGCATCGAGCCCGAGTCGTACCAGGCGTCGATGACCTCCGGCACGCGCGTGGCCGTCTTCCCGCACCCGTCCTGCGGGCAGGCGAAGGTGACCTCGTCGATGTACGGGCGGTGCGGGTCGAGGCCCGACTGGTCGGTGCCGGTCAGCCCGGTCAGCTCCGCGCGGGAACCGACGACCGTGAGGTGGTCGTCCTCACAGCGCCAGATCGGCAGCGGGGTGCCCCAGTAGCGGTTGCGGGACAGCGCCCAGTCGATGTTGTTGTTCAGCCAGTCGCCGTACCGGCCGTGCTTGACCGTGTCCGGGAACCAGTTGGTCCTCTCGTTCTCCGCCAGGAGGCGGTCCTTGATCGCCGTGGTGCGGATGTACCAGGACGGCTGCGCGTAGTAGAGCAGCGCGGTGTGGCAGCGCCAGCAGTGCGGGTAGCTGTGCTCGTACGGGATGTGCCGGAAGAGCAGGCCGCGCTCGTCGAGGTCCGCGGTCAGCTTCTCGTCGGCCTTCTTGAAGAAGACGCCGCCGACCATCGGGACGTCCTCGGCGAAGGTGCCGTCGGGGCGGACCGGGTTCACGACCGGCAGGCCGTAGGAGCGGCAGACCCTGAGGTCGTCCTCACCGAAGGCGGGGGACTGGTGGACCAGACCCGTGCCGTCCTCGGTGGTGACGTACTCGGCGTTCACCACGTAGTGCGCGGGCTCCGGGAACTCGACCAGCTCGAAGGGGCGCCGGTACGTCCAGCGCTCCATCTCGGCGCCGGTGAAGGTCCGGCCGGTGGTCTCCCAGCCCTCGCCGAGGGCCTTCTCCACCAGTGGCTCGGCGACGACGAGCCGCTCCTCGCCGTTCGTGGCGACGACGTAGGTGACCTCGGGGTGCGCGGCGACGGCGGTGTTGGAGACCAGGGTCCACGGGGTGGTCGTCCACACCAGGAGCGCGGCCTCGCCGGCCAGCGGGCCGGAGGTGAGCGGGAAGCGGACGTAGACGGACGGGTCGACGACCGTCTCGTAGCCCTGGGCCAGCTCGTGGTCGGACAGGCCGGTGCCGCAGCGCGGGCACCAGGGGGCGACGCGGTGGTCCTGGACCAGCAGGCCCTTGTTGAAGATCTCCTTCAGCGACCACCAGACGGACTCGATGTACTCGGGCTCCATGGTCACGTACGCCTCGTCGAGGTCGACCCAGTAGCCCATGCGGGTGGTCAGCTCGGAGAAGGCGTCGGTGTGGCGGAGCACGGACTCGCGGCACTTGGCGTTGAACTCGGCGATGCCGTACGCCTCGATGTCCTTCTTGCCGGAGAAGCCCAGCTCCTTCTCCACCGCCAGCTCCACGGGCAGGCCGTGGCAGTCCCAGCCGGCCTTGCGCGCCACGTGGTAGCCGCGCATGGTGCGGAAGCGGGGGAAGACGTCCTTGAAGACGCGCGCCTCGATGTGGTGGGCGCCCGGCATGCCGTTGGCGGTGGGCGGACCCTCGTAGAACACCCACTCGGGGCGGCCCTCGGACTGCTCCAGGCTCTTGGCGAAGATCTTCTGCTCGCGCCAGAAGTCGAGCACCGCGTGCTCGAGGGCGGGCAGGTCGACCTGGGCGGGTACCTGGCGGTACGTCGGCGTTGTCATCAGCGAGCTTCCTCCGGCGGACTTGCTGCCTTCCGTCCGGAGGGACGAGAGCCGTGTCGATCCCTGCGCCGCCTTCGGCGCGCTCCCGCGGTACCACCCTCCTTGGCCCCCCGGTGCATCGTGTGCGCCGGTGAGCCCCCTCATTGGGGTCGCGATGCCGGTTCTACTCGCCGCTGCCGTGCCGCTGCGGCTTTCTTCCGGCGGCTCCGGGGTGATCTTCACGTCGCGCTCGCCCCCGGGCTCACACCGTCCCCGGGTCGCTCTGGGCTGCGTACGCCGCTACTCGTCCCCATCTCCGCTTTTCGCTCCGCCCAGTGTACGGCGCGGCGGGGGTGGCGGCCGACCGGTTTCCCCGCGACCGGGGGAGGGGGCCGCGTACGGGCTTCGCGTGATCCGGTATGGCCTGACATGTACCGAATGGCGTGGTGCGCGTGTTCGGATCCCTGGACGTCGCCCTCGGCGGCATACCCGGCGGGGAGCTGGGCACAACGCATGCAGGTTCGCCGCGCGGCGTCCGCGGGGCGAGGGAATCGGGCGGTGTGCCCCGTTGCCGCGGGACTCAAGTCGATTTATCGTCCCAGCACGATTCACGCGCAAGATCACAATATGTGAAGGGGCTGCGACCATGGTGGCGAAGAAGACCGCCGTACAGCAGTCGGCGTCCGGTGGGCCCGGACGTGCCGGCGGCAGCGCGCCCCGTGCGGAGGCCGCCGGCGGTGCGGTCGAGGGCGTGGACGGGCGGAAGAGCACCCGGGGTGCGGTGGGGGGCGCGGCGAAGCCCGCGAAGCGGGTGCGGGGGCCCGCGGCCGGCCCGAGCGGCACGAAGCGCACGGAGAAGGCGCCGGTTGCCGGGAACGGGGCGAAGGAGCCCGCCGACGGCAGGCCGGCGACGAGGAGGACGACGCCCGGAGCCGCGCCGCCGCAGAAGTCCGCGGCCGGGAAGTCCGCGGCCGGGAAGTCCGCGGCCGGGAAGTCCGCCGTCGGGGCTGCGGCGACGGGGAAGGGGCCGGCCGGGAAGGCTGCGTCGGCCGGGAGGCGCGCGAAGGAGGCGTCGGCCGGGAAGGCCGGGTCGGTGAGGGGGAAGGCGCCGTCCGGTGGTGCGTCCGCTGGGCAGGCGGCGGCGCAGAAGCGCGCGGCCGGGAAGACGGCGAGGAGGACGGCGGCCGGAGCCGCGCCGCCGGAGGGGGCCGCGGCCGGGAGGACGTCGGCCGGGAAGGCCGCGGCGAAGGAGACGTCCGCCGGGGCTGTCCCGGTGGAGGAGGCGCCGGTCCGGAGGGCGGCGACGGAGAAGGGCGCGGTCGGGGCCGCGCCGGGCAGGAGGGCCGCGGTCGGGGAGACCGGTGGTGCCGACGAGGGGGGCGGGCGCGGGGGCGGCAAGAGGGCCGCCGTCCGGAGCGCGGGGGGCACGGGGGGAAAGGGCAAGGGCACCACCAGGAACAGCGGGGGCACACAGGACATGGCCGGGCGTGACACGGCCACTGACGCGGGTGCGGCCGAGGCCGCGACGCAGACGGGAGCGACGACGGTGGGTGCGAAGAAGACCCCTGGCACGGCCACGGCGGCGAAGACCGCCGTGCCCAAGGCACGGATCGCCGCGGCGGAGCCGGGCGACCTCGCGGTGCGGCCGGGCGAGGATCCCTGGACGCCGGAAGAGGTCGAGGAGGCGCGGTCCGGGCTGATGGCCGAGGTGACGCGGCTGCGCGACGAGATCAGCTCGTCCGAGCAGTCGCTGGCCGGTCTCATGCGGGACTCCGGCGACGGCGCGGGCGACGACGACGCCGACACCGGCACCAAGAACATCACGCGCGAGCACGAGCTGGCGCTCGCCGCCAACGCGCGCGAGATGCTCACCCAGTCCGAGCGGGCCCTGCAGCGCCTGGACGCCGGCACCTACGGCCTGTGCGAGAACTGCGGCAACCCCATCGGCAAGGCCCGCATGCAGGCCTTCCCCCGGGCCACCCTGTGCGTCGAGTGCAAGCAGAAGCAGGAACGCCGTTAGCGATCGCCCCCGTGTGCCTCCTGAGCACGGAGGCCGTGCGGGGCGTGTCGTACCCTCGTCCTCAGTCAGGCACCTAGGTTGAGGGACTCACGTGGCAGAGGCGGAGCGCATCATCGGTACGCCGGACACCCCGGACGCGGACCGGGACGGGCAGGAGCGGGACGACGCCCACGCGGGCGGCGCCCCCGGGGCCGGCGCCGAGGGGACGGTGGCGGAGGCCGAGCGGCCCCGCGGCAAGCGGCGCGTCGCCGTGCTGTTCGCCGTCGCCGCCTTCGCCTACGCCCTCGATCTGATCAGCAAGATGATCGTGGTCGCCAAGCTGGAGCACCACGAGCCCATCGAGATCGTCGGGGACTGGCTGAGGTTCGAGGCGATCCGCAACGCGGGCGCGGCCTTCGGCTTCGGCGAGGCCTTCACCGTGATCTTCACGGTGATCGCGGCAGCCGTGATCGTGGTGATCATCCGGCTCGCCCGCAAGCTCTACAGCCTGCCCTGGGCGATCGCGCTCGGCCTGTTGCTCGGCGGCGCCCTCGGCAACCTCACCGACCGGATCTTCCGGTCCCCGGGCGTCTTCGAGGGGGCGGTCGTCGACTTCATCGCGCCCAAGCACTTCGCCGTGTTCAACCTGGCCGACTCGGCGATCGTGTGCGGCGGCATCCTGATCGTGCTGCTGTCGTTCCGGGGCCTCGACCCGGACGGGACCGTCCACAAGGACTGAGGGCCCCGAGGGCTCTCGTACGGGAGTGCCGGACCCGTCCGGCATACTCGACGGGTGAGCACGATTCCCGAGATCCGTACCCTGCCCGTGCCCGACGGCCTGGAGGGCGAGCGCGTCGACGCCGCCATCTCCCGCATGTTCGGCTTCTCCCGCACCAAGGCGGCCGAGCTCGCCACCGCGGGGAAGGTCACCGTCGACGGGTCGGTGGTCGGCAAGTCGGAGCGGGTGAGCGGCGGTGCCTGGCTCGAGGTCGAGATGCCGCAGGCACCCGCGCCGGTGCAGGTCGTCGCCGAGCCGGTCGAGGGCATGGAGATCGTGCACGACGACGACGACGTGGTCGTGATCGTCAAGCCCGTCGGGGTCGCCGCCCACCCCTCGCCGGGCTGGACCGGTCCGACCGTGATCGGCGGCCTCGCCGCCGCCGGGTACCGCATCTCGACCTCCGGCGCCGCCGAGCGCCAGGGCATCGTGCACCGCCTCGACGTCGGCACCTCCGGCCTGATGGTGGTCGCCAAGTCGGAGTACGCGTACACGTCGCTGAAGCGCCAGTTCAAGGAGCGCACGGTCGACAAGCGCTACCACACGCTCGTCCAGGGCCACCCCGACCCCACCAGCGGCACCATCGACGCCCCCATCGGCCGCCACCCGCAGCACGACTACAAGTGGGCGGTCACCGCGGAGGGCAAGCCGTCCGTCACGCACTACGACCTCATCGAGGCCTTCCGCGCCGCCTCCCTCCTCGACGTCAAGCTGGAGACCGGCCGCACCCACCAGATCCGCGTCCACATGGCCGCCCACCGCCACCCCTGCGTCGGCGACCTGACCTACGGCGCCGACCCCACGCTCGCCAAGCGGCTCCGCCTCACCCGCCAGTGGCTGCACGCGGTGCGCCTCGGCTTCGAGCACCCCGGGGACGGCCGGTGGGTGGAGTTCTCCTGCGACTACCCCGAGGACCTGCAGGAGGCGCTGGACCGGGTCCGGGAGGAGACCTACGCATGAGCCTCTCCTACGTGGTCAGGGAAGCGGCGGACCCCGCCGACCGCGAGGCGTGCTTCGCGGTGCGCAAGGAGGTCTTCGTCGCCGAGCAGGGCGTCCCGGAGGACATCGAGTACGACGCGTACGACGCCGGCGCCGTGCACGTGCTGGCGGTCCGGGAGGACGGCGTACCGCTCGGCACCGGACGGCTGCTGCACGGCGAGGCCGCCGCAGCGAAGAACGGCGGCGACCCGGGGACCGGGGCCCTCGGACGGCTCGCGGTGACCCGCCGGGCACGCGGACTCGGGGTCGGGGCGGCGCTGGTGCGGGCCGTCGAGGAGGCGGCCCGCGCGCGCGGCCTCACCGCCGTCGACCTGCACGCGCAGACCCACGCCCTGGGTTTCTACGAGCGGCTGGGGTACACGGCCTACGGACCCGAGTTCCCGGACGCGGGGATACCGCACCGGGCCATGCGGCGCGTCCTGTAACCGGAGGCCGCGAACGGCCTGGTGAGGGCGGCGGCGTGGCAGGCTGGAGGTCCGCCGGCCGATCGTCGACCCTCCGGGAGCACTGACCGTGGATCAGTTGGCCCTGTTGTTCGCCCTGCTGCTCGGGGCCGTGGTGAGCGTTCCCGTCGGGGAGCGGCTGGGGCTGCCGGCGCCGGTGCTGATGACGGTCCTCGGGATCGTCCTGGCGCTGCTGGAGTTCGTCCCGAACGTCGACGTCCCGCCGGACCTGATCCTGCCGCTGCTGCTGCCGCCCCTGCTCTACGCGGCCGTGCGCCGGACGTCCTGGCGCCAGTTCGCGGCGAACGTCAGACCGATCCTCCTGCTGGCCGTGGCGCTGGTCTTCGTCACCACCCTGTGCGTGGCCGTCGTCGCCCACGCGATCGTGCCGGGGCTGCCGCTGGCCGCCGCCGTCGCCCTCGGCGCCCTGGTCGCGCCGCCCGACCCGGTCGCGGCGACCGCCGTCGCCGGGAAGCTGGGGCTGCCGCGCCGGCTGGTGTCCATCCTGGAGGGCGAGGGGCTGTTCAACGACGTCACGGCCATCGTCCTGTACCACGTGGCGATCGCCGCCGCCGTGAGCGGCACCTTCTCGCCCTGGCGGGCCGGACTGGACCTGGTGCTGTCGGCCGTGGTGGCGGTCGCGGTCGGGCTCGCCCTCGGCTGGGGCGCCAACAAGCTGATGGGACTGCTCGGCGACCCGACCCTGCAGATCGCCCTGACGCTGCTGGTGCCGTTCGCCTCCTACGTCCTGGCCGAGGAGCTGCACGGCTCGGGGGTGCTCGCGGTGCTCACCACCGCGCTGTTCCTCGTGGAGTACGCCACCGACGCCGACGACGTCATGACCCGGCTCGCCGGGCACACCTTCTGGGACATCGTGGACACCCTCGTCACCGGTGTCGCCTTCGGGCTGGTCGGTCTCGAACTGCACAACGCGGTCCGGACCGCGGCCGGCCACTGGGGCGAGCTGCTCGTCTGGGCGGCGGCGGTCGTGGGCGTGGTCGTCCTCGTCCGGCTGGCGTGGCTGCTGCCGGCGACCTGGCTGACGAAGCGGCTGCACACCGCGCGGGACGTCGGCGAGGAGATCCCGGTGAGCTGGCGCGAGACCGTGGTGATGTGGTGGTCGGGGATGCGCGGGGTGGCCTCCGTCGCGCTGGCCCTCGCCATTCCGCTGGAGACCGGTGCCGGAGACCCCTTCCCCGCCCGGAGCGAGATCGTCTTCATCGCGTTCGGCGTGGTCATGGCGACACTGCTGGTGCAGGGACTGACCCTGCCGTGGCTGGTGAACCGGCTGGGGGTGCGGGGCGACGCCGGGCGGGAGAAGGAGCTCGAGCGGCAGCTGGCGGTGCGGGCGGCGAAGGCGGCGAAGCGGCGGCTGCGGGAGATCGAGGAGGTCGAGGACCTGCCGGAGGAGCTGTCCGAGCAGATGCTGCGCAGGTCGTTCGACATCGGGGTGCGGATCAGCCCGGAGGTGGCCGAGGACGAGCGGCGGGAGGCGTACCGGCAGCGCGCGCTGCGGCTGAGGCGGGTGCGGCGGATCGAGGGGGAGATGCTGAGCGCCGCGCGGCACGAGGTGCTGGCGGCGCGGAGCGAGGCGGGGGCCGATCCCGAGGTGGTGGACCGGGTGCTGCGCCACCTGGACGTGCGGAGTCTGCGGTGAGTCCCCCGCGTTCGGCGCCGTCGGCGGGTTTCCGTTCGTAGGATCTCACCATGACTCGCAACGTGGTGATCAGTGGTGGCGGTACGGGGATCGGGCTTGCCGCGGCACAGGCATTCGCCAGGGACGGGGACCGGGTGCTGCTGCTCGGGCGGCGGGCCGAGGTCCTGGAGAAGGCCGAGGTGCCGGGGGCGTCGACGTACGCGGCCGATCTGAGCGATCCGGCGGCGGTGCGCGGCGTCGCCGGCTTCGTGGCGCGGGAGTTCGGGACCGTGGACGTGCTGGTCCACAGCGCCGGGGGCAACGGGATGCTGGAGCCGCCCGCCGGAGGCGGCGATCCGCTCGAAGCCGTCGCGCACGACTGGACCGTCAACTTCCGGCTGAACACGCTGACCGCCGTGCTGCTCACCGAGGCGCTGAAGGAGCGGCTCGCCGAACCGGGCGGGCGGGTGCTCTTCCTCAGCTCCATCGCCGCGTACCGGGGGTCCGGCAGCGGGGCGTACGCGGCGGCCAAGGCGGCGTTGCACCCGTACGTCCACGACCTCGCCCGGCAGTTGGGGCCGCGCGGGATCACCGTGAACGCGGTCGCACCCGGTTACGTCGAGGACACCGGGTTCTTCGGCGGCGCGATGGAGGAGGAACGGCGGGCGCGGCTCGTCGCCGAGACCTCGACCGGCCGGGCCGGGGCGCCCGGGGACGTGGCCGCGACCCTGCACTGGCTCGCGTCCCACGGCGCCGCGCACATCACCTCGCAGATCGTCCAGGTCAACGGCGGCGCCGAACGGGGTCACTGAGGGCCGGTCAGCGCTCCCTCGGGTGGCTGTGCACCCGGCGGGCCGCCGGTATCCCGCGGGGGGAGCGGTGGCCGTCGAGGCCCGGCGGCGGCACCGCGTCCGCCGTGTTGACCCGGGGCAGGGCGTACGGGTGCTCGTCGGCCAGCCAGCGGATCATCCGCTCGCGGACCTCCACCCGCACCGTCCATATGTCGTCGGCGTCCTTGGCCGTCACCAGGGCCCGCACCTCCATGGTGCTGGGCGTGCTGTCCGTCACGGTCAGGTTGTAGGCGCGGCCGTCCCAGGCCGGGCACTCCCGCAGGATGTCGCGGAGCCTGTCGCGCATCGCCTCCAGCGGGGCCGAGTGGTCGAGGTGCCAGAAGACGGTGCCGGTCATCTGCGGCGTGCCGCGCGACCAGTTCTCGAACGGCTTGGACGTGAAGTACGACACCGGCATGGTGATCCGGCGCTCGTCCCAGGTGCGGACGGTCAGGAAGGTCAGCGTGATCTCCTCGACCGTGCCCCACTCGCCGTCCACCACGACCGTGTCCCCGATGCGCACCATGTCGCCGAAGGCGATCTGCAGCCCGGCGAACATGTTGCCCAGCGTGGACTGGGCGGCGACGCCGGCGACGATGCCGAGGATGCCGGCCGAGGCCAGCAGCGAGGCTCCGGCCGCCCGCATCGCGGGGAAGGTCAGCAGCATCGCGGCCACCGCCACCACCCCGACGATCGCCGAGACCACCCGCCGGATCAGCGTCACCTGGGTGCGCACCCGGCGGACCCGTGCCGGGTCGCGGTGGGAACGGGCGTTGGCGTACCGGGTGTACGACGTCTCGACGACCGCGGCCGCGATCCGGATCACCAGCCAGGCGGCCGACCCGATCAGCACCAGGGTCAGCGTGCGGCCGATGCCGACCCGGTGGTCCGGGAACAGCCGGGCCTCCACGTAGGACCCTCTGAGCAGGGCCGTGCAGAGCACCAGTTGGTAGGGGACACGAGCGCGGCGGAGCAGCCCCCACAGCGGGGTCTCGTGGTGGCGTTCGTCGGCCTTGCGCAGCAGCAGGTCGGTGGCCCAGCCGAGCAGCAGCGTGAGCACGACCGAGCCGCCGACCACGGTCAGCGGGCGGAGCACGTCATCCATGCCCTCGAACCTAACCGGCCCGGGGCGGGGACGAACATGTGACTTCCGCACGCCCGTGGGTACTGCCGCGATCCGACGCCGTCACACCGGGCTGGCACGATGGGACGCATGAACATCATGCTCTTTCACTCGACCTACGGTCTGCGGCCCGCGGTGGACCGGGCCGCGGACCGGCTGCGCGCGGCCGGACACGAGGTCTGGACGCCCGACCTCTTCGAGGGCCGTACGTTCGACACGGCCGAGGAGGGCATGGCGTACAAGGAGGAGATCGGCAAGGAGGAACTGCTGAAGCGGGCCGTGCTGGCCGCCGCGCCCTACTCGGAGCGGGGGCTGGTGTACGCCGGGTTCTCCTTCGGCGCCTCCGTCGCCCAGACGCTGGCGCTGGGCGACGACAGGGCGCGGGGACTGCTGCTCCTGCACGGCACCTCCGACATCGCGGCGAACGCCTCGGTGGACGACCTGCCGGTGCAGCTGCACGTCGCGGAGCCGGACCCGTTCGAGACCGACGACTGGCTCAGTGCCTGGTACCTGCAGATGGGCCGGGCGGGGGCCGACGTCGAGGTGTACCGGTACGCCGGGGCCGGCCACCTCTACACCGATCCCGACCTGCCGGACTGGGACGAGGAGGCCGCCGAGGCCACCTGGCGGGTGGCGCTCGGCTTCCTCGACTCCCTGGAGGCCTGATCCCGGCGGGACGGTGACGGACGGCCGGGAGCCGCCGGCCGGGCTGCGCCTTGCGCGCCACCCCGCAGTAGGCGTCCACGGGCGCGCCGCTCCCGCCCGGTTCCCCGGCCTCCGGCCGCCACTCGGGCACCCGCACGGCCCCGGGCCCCACCAGCTCCAGCCCTTCGAGGAGCCCGGTGATCTCCTCGACGCTGCGCACGTGGTACGGCACCGCGCCGCTCGCGTTGTGCGCCTCGGAGGCCGCGATCACGCCCTCGCTGGTGGCCGTACCGTCGCTGATCACCAGATGGCTGCCCGGGGGAGCCCCGCCATGAGCCGGCGCACCAGGTCGCGGGCCGCCTCCCGGTCGGGTACGTGACCGAGCGTGTTAGAGGATCATCAGGGCGACCGGCCGGGAGGGGCCGGGCGTCCCGGCGGCGGCCCGCAGCACGGCCTCGGGGTCGTGCGGATCGGCGTCCAGGTACGCGGTCCCGCCCTCCGGCGTGCTGGTGAGCAGGGCATCCGCGTGGGTGAGGACGACGGGGTCGTTCGGCCCGGGGAAGACGTCCTTGATCTGATCCCCCACCTCCCGGTCGACCTCGTAGTGGTCCTCGCCGCCGACGAAGTGGTTCCAGAAGCGCGCCGAGTGCGGCTCGGTCGTATCGATCCGGGCGCGCGTCCCGAGCCCGGCACGGTCCTGGGTGGTGTCCTCCGACACGGACGGGCCTCCCGTGGGCGGGCGGCGACCGGTGCGCCCGACGTAGGCGGACCGGCCGTGAAACCCCCACACCCGGGTCTCACGGCCCCGGTCGACCGCCCGCTTCCGGCCACAGGGGGCGCAGGAGGGCAGAGGTCAGGGACCAGGGATCAGACCGGATCGTGGGTGCGCTCGACCTTCTGCGTGCCGCTGCGCGTGCGGTAGGAGCGGGCCCACTCGGCCGTGGCGTCCGGGTCCGTGCGGTCGGACAGGACGTAGTAGTCCATCTGCGCCCGCTCGGCGGTGATGTCCAGGACGCCGTAGCCGTGGCGGTCGGTGTCCACCCAGCGGACGTGCCGGTTGGCGGCCTTGATCAGCGGTGAGGCGATCGCGGAGACGGTGCCCTCGGGGACCTTGACGATGTCGTCCAGGTTGTCGGAGGTGACCGAGGTGACCACGAACTCCGTGGCGGCCGAGGGCGACAGCGGGTAGGTGGCGGCGTTCACCGGCACGTCGTTGGCCCACGCCATGTGGATGTCGCCGGTGAGGAAGACCGTGTTGCGGACGGCGTTCGCACGCAGGTGGGCGAGGAGCTCGCGGCGGTCGTCGGTGTAGCCGTCCCACTGGTCGGTGTTGAGGGCGAGGCCCTCCCGCGGCAGGCCGAGCAGCTCGGCGAGCGGCTTCAGGAGGTGCGCGGGGAGGGAACCGAGCGCGAACGGCGAGATCATCACCGAGGTGCCGACCAGCCGCCAGGTGGTGTCGGACGCCGTCAGGCCCGCCTTCAGCCAGTCCAGTTGGGCACGGCCGGTGAGCGTGCGGTCCGGGTCGTCGACCTCTCCGTCGCCGAGGGAGACCTGCGGGGAGCGGAAGGAGCGCAGGTCCAGCAGGGACAGGTCGGCGAGCCTGCCGAAGCGCAGCCGGCGGTAGGTGGTGCCGGCGAGCGCGGGACGCACCGGCATCCACTCGAAGTAGGCCCGCTTGGCGGCGGCTTGGCGCGCGGCCCAGGTGCCCTCGGCGCCCTCGGTGTGGTTCTCGGCGCCGCCCGACCAGGTGTCGTTGGCGATCTCGTGGTCGTCCCAGATCGCGATGACCGGCGCCTTGGCGTGCAGGGCCTGGAGGTCCGGGTCCGTCTTGTACTGCGCGTGCCGGACGCGGTAGTCGGCGAGGGTGACGATCTCGTGGGCGGGTGCGTGCGGGCGGACGACCCGGTCGCGGGCGCCGTACTCGCCGGTGCCGTACTCGTAGACGTAGTCGCCCAGGTGCAGCCAGGCGTCCAGGTCGCCCCGTGCCGCGAGGTGGCGGTACGCCGAGAAGCGGCCGGCCTCCCAGTTGGAGCAGGAGACCACGCCGAAGCGCAGTCCGGTCACGGCGGCGTCGGCGGCCGGGGCGGTGCGGGTGCGGGCGACGGGGGAGTCGGTGCCGCCGGCGGAGAAGCGGAACCAGTAGTCGGTGGCCGGCCGCAGGCCGCGGATGTCCGCCTTGACGGTGTGGTCGGAGGCGGCGGTGGCGAGCGTCGAGCCCTTCGCGACGACGTCGGTGAACGCCCTGTCCCGGGCGACGGTCCAGCTCACCTCGGTGTCCGGGCCGAGCCCGGAGCCGGGTATCGCCTCCGGCGTCGGCGTCACGCGGGTCCACAGCAGGACGCCGTCCGGCAGCGGGTCGCCGGAGGCCACGCCGTGCAGGAAGGCGGGGGCCTGCGCCGCCGCCCGGGCGGGCAGGGACGCGGCGAGCGGTCCGGTCAGCACCGCGGTGGCGGCGGCTGCCTTGACCACCGTGCGGCGGCGCGGGGAAAGGGAGTCGGTGTCCGCGGTGGCGGAGACGGTGCTCTCGGATGATCTGTGTCGACTGGTCACAGCCGATCAGATTACTGACAGGTACACGCGAGAGCGGGCGAACTCGCCAAAGTTCGCCCGCTCTTCAGCGTGCGGTCGACCGACCGGGGGTCAGCCCTTGAGGGCCTTGTCGATGGCCGTGTTGAACTCCTCCACCGTCATGGGGGCGTTCTTGCCGTTGGAACCGGTGAGCTGCTTGCCGTCCATCTTCAGCGTCGGCGTGCCCTCGACACCGCTGTCGTCGAACGTCTCGGACATCTCCAGCGCCCACTTGTCGAAGGTGCCGTCCTTGACGTCCTTCTGGAACTGCTTGTTGCCCTTCAGGTCGTCGACCGTGTTCGCGACCTCGATCAGGTACGAGTCGTCCTTGAACTTGTCCTCGCTCTCCGCGGGGTGGTGCTCGGCCGAGTACAGCGCGGACTTGTAGGCGAGGAACGCCTCGGGGCCGACGTTCAGCGCGGCGCCCAGGGCGCTCAGGGCGTTCTTGGAGCCCTCACCGCCCAGACCGCGGTCGAGGAACGAGGCGCCGACGAAGCGGATCTTGTACTTGCCGTCCTCGACGTCCTTCTCGATCGTCTTGCCGACGCTCTGCTCGAACGTGGCGCAGACCGGGCAGCGCGGGTCCTCGTACAGCTCCAGGGTCTTCTTGGCGTCGGACTCGCCGATGACGACGGTCGTGCCGTTCTCACCGCTGGAGTTGGCCGGCTTGACGAGCTTGTCGTCCTGCGCGGCCTCCCAGTAGCCGGGCTTGTTGCCCTGGACGACGGCGTAGCCGATGCCGCCGGCCACCGCCAGGACACCGACGACGGAGCAGGCGACGACGACCTGCCGCTTGACCTTCTCGCGCTTGGCCTGGCGCTCGCGCTCCGCGCGCAGGCGCTCTCGGGCCGCCGTCTTCGCCGCCTGGCTGTTCCGCTTGCTCATGGTGATGTTCTCCACGGGGGACGCACACGGTCGTGTGCGGGATGGGTAGGGGGACTGCTCGTGCTCGGGGTGCCGCCGGTGCCGGGGCGGGGGATCGCCTCAGACGAGGGCGGCGGAGCACGGCGGGCCACGCCGTCCCAGGGAGTGCACGAGGATCCGGGTCCGGGCCGTGGGGGCCTCGCGGACCGGGAGAGCGGGCCGGCGGACCTCCGGGGCCTCGCGGCCCGTCACCGCCGAGACCGCGAGCAGCAGCGGCCGGACCGCCGTCGAAGCCGTCGCCGCCACCGCGCCGAGCAGCTGGGCCAGCGCCCGCTCGCCGCGGCGCAGCCAGGCGGCGGCGCACAGGCCGACGCCGATGTGCGCGCCGAGCAGCATCCAGGCGGTGGCCGGATCGGCGTGGGCGAGCAGGACCACCGGCCGGTCGCCGCCCTCGGCGGCGGCGCCGGTCACGCGGGCGAGCGGTGCGCCCACGCTGGTGCCGTCGCCGCACAGCACGTCGAAGCCGAAGGAGCGCAGCGGGCCCGCGACCGGGCCGCCCATCCGGCCGTAGCAGACGTGCTGGCCGGTGGTGAAGACGGTGTCGGCGGCCAGCTCCAGCGGGATCAGCAGGGCGGCGATCCGCCCGAAGGACCGCTCCCGCCCCGCCAGGGCGTACGCCAGGGCGAACACGGCGGCGGCGATCGCGGCCACCGTGTTCAAAGGCAGCGGAGCCCCGGACAGCAGCACGTGCGACGCGGTGCTGAGCGTCACGACCACCGCCGTGAACAGCGCCGCGCGGACGGCTCTGAAGTGGGTTCCGGATATGTCCATCGCGGGGAAAGTCTGTCACGGGCTCCGGTAAAGGAACCCTAAAGGGTCCCTGTGAGCGTGAGGAGGGTTACAACCCCGGGATCCTGCCGTTGCGGAACAGGTCCAGGAAGATCTGGTGGTCGCCGCGCGCGCGTGCGCCGTAGGAGTGCGCGAAGTCGACCAGCAGCGGGGCGAGGCCCTCCTCGTCGGCCGCGATCGCCGCGTCGATGGCCCGCTCGGTGGAGAAGGGCACCAGGGACTCGCCGGAGGTGTCGTCCGCCGCCGCGTGCATCGTCGCCGTGGCCCGGCCGAGGTCGGCGACGACCTGGGCGATCTCCTCGGGCTCGTCGATGTCGTTCCAGTCCAGGTCCACGGCGTACGGCGAGACCTCGGCGACCAGCTGGCCCGCGCCGTCCAGCTCGGTCCAGCCCAGCCACGGGTCGGCGTGCGCCTGCAGCGCGCGCTGGGAGATCACCGTGCGGTGGCCCTCGTGCTGGAAGTAGTCCCGGATCGCCTGGTCGGGGATGTGCCGGGAGACGGCCGGGGTCTGGGCCTGCTTGATGTAGATCACGACGTCGTTCTCCAGGGCGTCGCTGTGGCCCTCCAGCAGGATGTTGTACGACGGCAGCCCGGCCGAGCCGATGCCGATGCCGCGACGGCCCACGACGTCCTTCACGCGGTAGGAGTCCGGGCGGGCCAGGGAGGCGTCCGGCAGCGTCTCCAGGTAGCCGTCGAAGGCGGCGAGCACCTTGTAGCGGGTGGCGGCGTCCAGCTCGACCGCGCCGCCGCCGGCGGCGAAGCGGCGCTCGAAGTCGCGGATCTCGGTCATCGAGTCCAGCAGCCCGAACCGGGTCAGCGAGCGGGCGTCGCGCAGCGCGTCGAGCAGCGGGCCCTGGGCGGTGTCCAGCGTGAACGGCGGCACCTCGTCGCTCTTCGCGCCCGTGGCCAGCGCGTGGACGCGCTCCCGGTAGGCGGCGGCGTAGATCTGCACCAGCTCGGTGATCTGCGCGTCGCTGAGCGCCTTCGCGTAGCCGATCAGCGCCACGGAGGCGGCGAAGCGCTTGAGGTCCCAGGTGAAGGGGCCGACGTAGGCCTCGTCGAAGTCGTTGACGTTGAACACCAGGCGGCCGTTGGAGTCCATGTACGTGCCGAAGTTCTCCGCGTGCAGATCGCCGTGGATCCACACCCGGGACGTCCGGTCGTCCAGGTAGGGGCCGCTGTACGTCCTCCCGTCGCCCCGTCCGCCGCCCTCGGCGTCCAGGTCGTGGTAGAAGAGGCACGCCGTCCCCCGGTAGAACGCGAACGCCGAGGCCGCCATCTTCCGGAACTTCACCCGGAACGCGGCCGGGTCGGCGGCCAGGAGCTCGCCGAAGGCGGTGTCGAGGACGGCGAGGATCTCCTCGCCGCGGTGCTCGTCGTCGAGCTGCGGGACCGGCATCGCTGGGTGCCTCCTGGTGCGGGACGTCTCGTCGGACGGCTGGTCCGTCCTGACGCCTAACGTGTGAAGGGTCACGGGAGTGCCCGCGCCCCGCCCGAAGGTACGCCGGGACGCCCCCGGAGTGTCAGTGCCGGGGCATAGACTTCGACGCTGACCACCAGACTGCCCACCCACCCGTCACCAGCAGCCCTCCCGTCACCCGACCACCGCCCCTCACCGAGGCGCTCCGCGCCACAGCGTTCACCTTTGGAGGCCGCACCGTGTCAAAGCCGCCGTTCACGCACCTGCACGTCCACACCCAGTACTCGCTGCTGGACGGTGCCGCGCGGCTGAAGGACATGTTCAACGCCTGCAACGAGATGGGCATGACGCACATCGCCATGTCCGACCACGGCAACCTGCACGGGGCGTACGACTTCTTCCACTCCGCGCAGAAGGCCGGGGTCACCCCGATCATCGGGATCGAGGCGTACGTCGCGCCCGAGTCCCGGCGGAACAAGCGCAAGATCCAGTGGGGCCAGCCGCACCAGAAGCGGGACGACGTCTCCGGTTCCGGCGGTTACACCCACAAGACGATGTGGGCGGTGAACAGCACCGGCCTGCACAACCTCTTCCGGCTCTCCTCCGACGCGTACGCCGAGGGCTGGCTGCAGAAGTGGCCCCGGATGGACAAGGAGACCATCGCGAAGTGGTCCGAGGGCATCGTGGCCTCCACCGGCTGCCCCTCCGGCGAGGTGCAGACCCGGCTGCGCCTCGGCCACTTCGACGAGGCCCTCAAGGCGGCCGCCGACTACCAGGACATCTTCGGCAAGGACCGCTACTTCCTGGAGCTGATGGACCACGGCATCGAGATCGAGCACCGGGTCCGCGACGGACTGCTGGAGATCGGCCGGAAGCTCGGCATCCCCCCGCTGGTCACCAACGACTCGCACTACACGTACGCGCACGAGGCGGGCGCCCACGACGCGCTGCTGTGCATCCAGACCGGCAAGAACCTCTCCGACCCCGACCGCTTCAAGTTCGACGGCACCGGCTACTACCTGAAGTCCACCGAGGAGATGTACGCCATCGACTCCTCGGACGCCTGGCAGCAGGGCTGTGCCAACACCCGGCTGATCGCCGAGATGGTCGACACCACGGGCATGTTCGTCAAGCGCGACCTGATGCCGAAGTTCGACATCCCGGAGGGGTACACCGAGGTCAGCTGGTTCCGCGAGGAGACCATGCGCGGCATGCACCGCCGCTTCCCGGACGGCATCCCGGACGACCGCATGAAGCAGGTCGAGTACGAGATGGACACCATCATCTCGATGGGCTTCCCGGGCTACTTCCTCGTCGTCGCCGACTTCATCATGTGGGCGAAGAAGCAGGGCATCGCGGTCGGCCCCGGCCGGGGCTCCGCGGCCGGCTCGATCGTCGCCTACGCCCTCGGCATCACCGACCTCGACCCGATCCCGCACGGCCTGATCTTCGAGCGGTTCCTCAACCCCGAGCGCATCTCCATGCCCGACGTCGACATCGACTTCGACGAGCGCCGGCGCGTCGAGGTGATCCGGTACGTGACGGAGAAGTACGGCGCCGACAAGGTCGCCATGATCGGCACCTACGGCACCATCAAGGCCAAGAACGCGATCAAGGACTCCGCGCGCGTGCTGGGCTACCCGTACGCGATGGGCGACCGCATCACCAAGGCCATGCCCGCCGACGTCCTCGGCAAGGGCATCCCGCTGTCCGGCATCACCGACCCGAACCACCCCCGCTACTCGGAGGCGGGCGAGGTCCGGTCGATGTACGAGAACGAGCCGGACGTGAAGAAGGTCATCGACACCGCGCGCGGCGTGGAGGGCCTGGTCCGGCAGATGGGCGTGCACGCGGCCGGCGTGATCATGTCCAGCGAGACCATCACCGAGCACGTCCCGGTCTGGGTCAGGCACACCGACGGCGTGACCATCACGCAGTGGGACTACCCGAGCTGCGAGTCGCTCGGCCTGCTGAAGATGGACTTCCTGGGCCTGCGCAACCTGACCATCATGGACGACGCCGTCAAGATGGTGAAGGCCAACAAGGGCGTCGACATCGACCTGCTGTCGCTGCCCCTGGACGACCCCACGACCTTCGATCTGCTCCAGCGCGGCGACACCCTCGGCGTGTTCCAGTTCGACGGCGGCCCGATGCGCTCCCTGCTCCGGCTGATGAAGCCGGACAACTTCGAGGACATCTCCGCCGTGTCGGCCCTGTACCGGCCGGGCCCGATGGGCATGAACTCGCACACCAACTACGCCCTGCGCAAGAACGGCCAGCAGGAGATCACGCCCATCCACCCCGAGCTGGAGGAGCCGCTCAAGGAGGTCCTGGACGTCACCTACGGCCTGATCGTCTACCAGGAGCAGGTGCAGAAGGCCGCCCAGATCATCGCCGGGTACTCGCTCGGCGAGGCCGACATCCTCCGCCGTGTGATGGGCAAGAAGAAGCCGGAGGAGCTGGAGAAGAACTTCGTCATCTTCCAGGCCGGCGCCCGCAAGAACGGCTACAGCGACGAGGCCATCCAGGCGCTGTGGGACGTGCTGGTGCCCTTCGCCGGCTACGCCTTCAACAAGGCGCACTCGGCCGCGTACGGACTGGTGTCGTACTGGACCGCCTACCTCAAGGCGAACCACCCCGCCGAGTACATGGCCGCGCTGCTCACCTCGGTGAAGGACGACAAGGACAAGTCGGCCGTCTACCTCAACGAGTGCCGCCGCATGGGCATCAAGGTGCTCCCGCCGAACGTCAACGAGTCCGAGGCCAACTTCGCCGCGCAGGGCGACGACGTGATCCTCTTCGGCCTGTCGGCGGTGCGCAACGTCGGCACCAACGTCGTCGAGTCGATCATCAAGTGCCGCAAGGCCAAGGGGAAGTACACGTCCTTCCCGGACTACCTCGACAAGGTCGACGCGGTCGTCTGCAACAAGCGCACCACGGAGTCGCTGATCAAGGCGGGTGCCTTCGACTCCCTGGGCCACACCCGCAAGGGCCTCACCGCCCAGTACGAGCCGATGATCGACAACGTGGTCGCGGTCAAGCGCAAGGAGGCCGAGGGGCAGTTCGACCTCTTCGGCGGCATGGGCGAGGAGGAGAACAGCGAGCCCGGCTTCGGCCTCGACGTCACCTTCACCGACGACGAGTGGGACAAGACCTACCTGCTCGCCCAGGAACGGGAGATGCTCGGCCTCTACGTCTCCGACCACCCGCTGTTCGGCCTGGAGCACGTGCTGTCCGACAAGGCCGACGCGGGCATCTCCCAGCTCACCGGCGGCGACTTCGGCGACGGCGCGGTGGTCACCATCGGCGGCATCATCTCGGGCCTGCAGCGCAAGATGACCAAGCAGGGCAACGCCTGGGCGATCGCGACGGTGGAGGACCTCGCGGGCTCCATCGAGTGCATGTTCTTCCCGGCGACCTACCAACTGGTGTCGACCCAACTCGTCGAGGACGCCGTGGTGTTCGTCAAGGGCCGGCTCGACAAGCGGGAGGACGTGCCGCGCCTGGTGGCGATGGAGCTGATGGTTCCCGACCTGTCCAACGCGGGCACCAACGCGCCCGTCGTCCTCACCATCCCGGCGACGCGCGTGACCCCGCCCATGGTCAGCCGGCTCGGCGAGATCCTCACCCACCACAAGGGCGACAGCGAGGTCCGGATCAAGCTCCAGGGGCCGACGAAGACGACGGTGCTGCGTCTGGACCGGCACCGGGTCAAGCCGGACCCGGCCCTCTTCGGTGATCTGAAGGTCCTCCTCGGACCCTCCTGCCTGGCGGGCTGAGCGGGCGACGCCGCGTGTCCGCCGCCGTGCGCCGGACACGTGTGAGGGGCACACCCGCTGGCGACGGCGGGTGCGCCCCTCTTCGTGTGCCTGGGTCTCAACAACCCTTTATGAAGGTGTCAGTTGTGGCCGAAGCGCTTCTGCCGGCCCTTGCCGCGCCCGACCTCGCCGGGCACGACCTCCGTGGTGCGCTGCTCGTCCGGCGTCTCCATCGCGGCCGGCTGTGCCGCCCGGCGGGCGCGCTCGGCCTGCGGCTGCTTCCGGTCACGGTTCTTGTTCTTGGCCATGGTGATGCCTCCTGTGGGGGATCTAGGGGCCAGGGCCGGAACCAGATTCACATAGCCCGACAACAGGCGCATGCCGGACAATTACCGTGTGTGATCGGGGTGATCGGAGGAAGAAGTGTGGAAACGCCACGCCGAAGATCGAGTTCGAGCCGTTAACCCCGGCGTGGTCGGGCAGACTCGAAGCAAGCCCGAAGCAAACCTCCCGGAAAGAGGGTGGATCGCGTGGACCGCTGCATCGTCCTGGTGGACGCCGGGTATCTGCTGGGGGCCGCCGCCAGTCTCCTCGCCGGGGAGCCCTCACGGTCCCGCATCACCGTCGACCACGCGGCCCTCATCCAGGGACTGCGCGAACGCGCCGAGTCCGACACGCGGCAGCCCCTGTTGCGCATCTACTGGTTCGACGGCGCCCCCGACCGCGTCCCGCAGCCCGAGCACCGCAGGCTGCGCGTGATGCCCCGGGTCACCGTCCGGCTCGGGGCGCTGACCCGCAGCGACGGCCGCTGGGCGCAGAAGGGTGTCGACGCCGCGATGCACGCCGAGCTCACCGAGCTGGCCCGCAACCGGGCCTGCTCCGACATCGTCCTGGTCACCGGTGACGGCGACCTGCTGCCCGGCATGATGGCCGCCAAGGAGCACGGCGTCGCCGTCCACCTGTGGGCCGTGCAGGCCGCCGACGGCGACTACAACCAGTCCGAGGACCTGGTCGCCGAGGCCGACGAGCGCCGGGTGCTGGACCGCGCGTGGATCACCCGGGCCGTACGGGCCAAGGAGTCCACCGGGGTGTGCACCCCGCCGCCCGCGGCGCGACCCGAGATCGCCGCGATCCTCTCCGCCCCGCTGCCGGAGTCCGCGCTCACCGCGGCGGCCGAGCGGACCGCGCAGGAGCCGCAGCACCCGGCCGCCGGCGCGCGGAACGGCAGCGCGGAACGGACGCCCGCGGTCAAGGGCGTGCCCACCCCCAAGGACCTGGCCGCCCTGCGCGGCCCCGGCGTCCAGCACCCCCCGCAGCCGGCGTCGGCCACCCTGCGCTGGTCCTCCGACAAGGGCTGGGTCGACCGGCCCGTCGCCGAGCCGGCCGAGGCCGCCTCCATGCCGACGCTCGCCCAGCTGACCACGGCCGAGCAGCGGTGGGCCGACCGCGAGGAGGACATCACCACCGTCGGCGGCGACCCCTTCGAGGTGGGGCAGGTCTTCGCCCGGCGCTGGGTGGAGCGGCTCGGCGACCAGTGCCACATCCAGAAGCTGTCCGCCATGTACCCCCGCATCCCGCACCGCATCGACGGCGAACTGCTGCGCTACGCGGCCCGCTTCGGGCTGCTCGCCCACAAGGACGACCAGATCGACGAGCGCGACCGGTACGCCATCCGGGCGGGCTTCTGGCGGGAGGTCGACGTCCGCACGGGCACGGAACGGGCCGTCTCCGGCGAGTGAGGCGGGAGACGGGCCGGGCCGGTCGTCCGGGGGCGCGAGGGGCGCCCTGACGCCGGGTCCGTGCCGGGGCGCCGGGGCCGACCGGTCCTGCCGCGGGTCCACGGCGTACCGGTGGACGTGCGGCACCCGGCCGACCCGGAAGCGGACCCGGGCGGCCGACCCCGTAGGCTCGTCCCTTGTGAGTACGCGCGCGGCACAGGCATTCCGGCACGGTGGTGACGTCGTGTGCGCGGTGCGCGGGCTGACCAAGACCTATCCGGCGGTCCGCGGCCGGCGCGGGGTTCCCGCGACGCCCGAGGTCAGGGCCACCGACGACGTACGGCTCGACATCCGGCGCGGTGAGATCTTCGGACTGCTCGGGCCGAACGGGGCCGGCAAGTCCACCCTCGTACGCCAGCTGACCGGGCTGATGCGGCCCGACCACGGCAGTGTGGAGATCCTCGGCCACGACATCGTGCGCCACCCCGAGCGGGCCTCACGCATCCTCGCCTACCTCGGACAGGAGTCCACCGCCCTCGACGAACTGACCGTGTCCCTCGCCGCCGAGACCACCGGCCGGCTGCGCGGCCTCGACGTACGGCAGGCGCGGGCGGACCGGGACGCCGTCCTGGAGGAGCTGGGGCTCACCCCGATCGCCGGGCGCCCCCTGCGGAAGCTGTCCGGCGGCCAGCGGCGGCTGGCCTGCTTCGCCGCCGCGCTGGTGGGGGAGCGGCCCCTGCTCGTGCTGGACGAGCCCACCACCGGCATGGACCCGGTGGCGCGGCGCGCGGTGTGGTCCGCCGTCGACCGGCGCCGGGCCGAGCGCGGCACGACCGTGCTGCTGGTCACCCACAACGTCATCGAGGCCGAGACCGTCCTCGACCGGGTCGCCGTCCTGGACCGGGGCCGGGTCATCGCCTGCGACAGCCCGGCCGGGCTGAAGGAGCAGGTCGCGGGCGAGGTCCGGGTCGAGCTGGTGTGGCGCGAGGCGCCGCCGCTGCACGTTCCCGAGGTCGCCGCGCTGCGGGACCGGGTCGCCGAGTCGGGCCGCCGCTGGACCCTGCGGCTGGCGCCCGAGGAGGCCCGTACGGTCGTCGCCACCGTCACCGGCGGGGCCGCCTTCGCCGCCCTGGACGACTTCACGCTGGCCACCCCCAGCCTGGAGGACGTGTACCTGGCGCTGGGCGGCGCCGTGCGGCAGGGGCTGGTGAAGGCATGAGCACCCGGGCCGCGTCATCCGTACGGAACAGGGCGACCACCGGAGCGGATCCGGGCGGACCTCCGAACGAAGGGGAGCAGCACGACGTGAGTGTCGTACCCGCCGATGTCCTGCCGGGCGGCGCCCTGGCCGCGGAGGAGGCCGCACCGAGACCGGCCGAGCTCGGTCCCCGGGCGCGGCTGTGGCCGTCGCTGGCGGCCGTGTACCGGGCGCAGCTGTCCCGGGCGCGGGTGGCGAGGATACCGCTGCTGTTCGTGGCGACCTTCCAGTCGATCGGGATCATGATCCTGATGCGCGGGGTCGTGGACGGCGGCGGCGAGGCGCAGGCCGTGGTCGCCGGTTCGTCGGTGCTGGTCGTGGCCTTCGTGGCGCTGAACCTCCTCGCGCAGTACTTCGGGCAGCTGCGGGCCAGCGGCGGCCTCGACCACTACGCCACCCTTCCCGTGCCGCCGGCGGCGGTGGTGCTGGGCGCGGCCGGCGCGTACGCGTCCTTCACCGTGCCGGGGACCGTCGTGACCGCCGTCTTCGGGTGCGTCCTGTTCGGGCTGCCCCTGGCCCACCTGTGGGTGCTCGCCGCCGTGATCCCGCTGGCGGGCGCGGCCCTCGCGGGGCTGGGCGCGGCGCTGGGCCTGCTCGCGCCGCGGCCGGAGCTGGCCACGCTGCTCGGGCAGCTGGGCATGTCGGCGGCGCTGCTGCTGGGCGTGCTGCCGGCGGAGCGGATGCCGGAGGCGGTGCGCCTGGCGCGGGACCTGCTGCCGTCGACGTACGGCGTCGAGGCCTTCGCACGGACCTTCGGTCCGCACCCCGCCTGGGCGCACGTGCTCGGCGACCTCGCCGTGTGCGGAGGCGTCGGCGTGATCTCGCTGGCGGTGGCGACCTGGGCGTACCGCAGGGCCGCCGTCCGGTGACGCGCCGCACAGCCGGGCCTGGCACGATGGCAGGGTGAGCGCACCTCTGACACCACCACCGCCTCCGCACGAACATTCCGCGCGGGACGCGTGGCAGCCGCCGTCCGACGGGCACGCGGCCGCCCCGGACCCGCAGAGGAAGACCGGGCACGCCGAGTACCCACGGCACGGCCGGTGGTACGAACAGGACGGCCCCGGGATGAAGACGGAGATGCGGGAGGCCGCCGTGACCGCGGTGGCGGTGGCGCTCGGCGGGGTGCTCCTCGGGGTGCTGTGGTGGTGGCTGGCGCCGCGCGTGCCGCTCGTGGGCGACGTGGTGAGCGGCAACTGGGTCGTCTACCTCAAGGACACCGAGGGCGAGCAGGCCGTCGGGGTGGACGGGACGTTCTCCCTCCTGGCGCTGGGCTTCGGCGTGGTGAGCGCGCTCGCCGTGTTCCTCGTGCGGCGGCGCGGGGGCGTGCCGCTGGTGGTGGCGCTGGCGGTCGGAGGCCTGCTCGGATCGTTGCTGGCCTGGCGGATCGGCGTGTGGCTCGGTCCCGCGCAGGACGTGGTCGCCCAGGCGAGGAGCGCGGGCAAGGGGGTCACCTTCGACGCGCCGCTGAAGCTGAACGCCAAGGGCGCGCTGCTGGCGTGGCCGTTCGCGGCGCTGGTCCTGCACCTGGGGCTGACCGCCCTGTTCGGCCCCCGCGACCCGGACCACTTCCCGCCGCCGGACCCGTACGTCCCGCAGGGACCGCACGGGGCGGCGTCGGGCTCCTAGGGCCTCTCGTTCGGGTCATGCCGGGCTCGCGGGCCCCGGCACCACTCCCACGCTCGGTTTCGCCCGCGCGGGAGGGACCTCCACCGCCGCGTCGTCGTCGGCCGGCAGGGCTCCGCCCTGCCGGCCTCCTCCGCCTCGCGACGCACGGCACCGGACCCCGCTCCCCGATCCGGCCCGATCCGAACGGAAGACCCTGGCGCCGGCCCCGGAGCCGGCGGGCAGCGGGCCACGGCTCCGGTGCACGGCCCCGGTGGACGGCGGGCCACGCCGGGCGCCGTCCGTGGTTCGCCCGGCCCTTCCTCGTGCGCCACCTGCGTGTGCGGGTCCTCTTCGGCATGGCCTTCCTCGTCAGCCGAGGAAGGAGGTCCCGTCGAGGGACTAGGCACGTCCGATCGGGGCCAGGGTCGCCGAGGTCAGCGCGGTCAGGTCGTCGGGGGAGAGCTCGACCTCCAGGCCGCGGCGGCCGGCCGAGACGCAGATCGTGTCGTGCAGGGCGGCCGACTCGTCCAGGACCGTCGGCAGCCTCTTGCGCTGGCCCAGCGGCGAGATGCCGCCGCGGACGTAACCCGTGGTGCGTTCCGCCAGCGCGGGGTCGGCCATCACGGCCCGCTTGCCGCCGACCGCCGCCGCGAGCGCCTTCAGGTCCAGCTGGCCGGCCACCGGGACCACCGCCACCGTCAGTGCGCCGTCGACGTCCGCCACCAGCGTCTTGAAGACGCGGTCCGGCGGCACGCCCATCGCCTCGGCGGCCTCCTCGCCGTAGGACGGGTGGGAGGGGTCGTGGTCGTAGGAGCGGACCGTGAACGGCACCCCGGCCGCGGTGAGGGCCACCGTCGCAGGGGTGCCCCCCGGCTGCTGCTGCTGCTTCTTCTTGGACTTCTTCGCCATCCCGGCCCGTACCCCAGACAGTCGTGCGTCAGTTGAGACTCGTCGGCCCGCGCGTCAGCTCCGACGCCGGCAACGACGGCAGACTACGGATGACCGCCGTCTCCGTGCGAAGGAGTTTCAGCTCGTCGCGGAGCCGGGACGCCGTGTCCGGCGCCTGGAGCAGACGCTGCTTCGTCGGCGTGTCCAGCATCATCGCGGCGGCGACCAGGTAGGAGACGACGCCCGGCTCGTCCGGCAGGTCCGCACCGGTCGCCAGCGACCGCTCCCGGGCCCCCGCCAGCCGCTTCTGGTACTGGCGGAACGCCCGCAGCACCCCCTCCGCCAGCGTCCCCGCCTCGTCGCCGGGTTCCTCGGCCACCGGTTCCAGTTCGGCCGTCAGGTACGGCCCGGAAGCGTCGACCGACAGCAGCCGCACCCGGGTCGTGCCGGTCGCCAGCACCTCGAAGGTGCCGTCGGCCCGCTCCCGGATCGTCGCCGCGTCGGCCACACAGCCCACCTTGTGGAAGGCCCGGAGCGGGTCGGTGCCGAAGCCGGCCGCCGGACCCCGCTCGGGCACGGCGGTCGGGTCGGGCATGCCGGGGGCGCTCGGCGCGACCTCGTGGCCGTCGCGGATCGCCACGACGGCGAACCGGCGCGGCTCGTCCTCCGGGGTCTTCAGCAGCTCGCGCATCATGGCGCGGTAGCGCTCCTCGAAGACGCTGAGGGGGAGCACGAGCCCGGGGAACAGGACTGTGTTCAGGGGGAAGAGCGGGAGCCGGACGGTGGTCACGACGCAAGAGCCTAATGGTCGCCGAAGCGGGCCCGTCCGCCCCGTTCACTCCGTGGATGGCCGGAACCCGTGGGGGAGGAACCGGACGCGACCGCCGCGCGCACGCCCTGACGCACCTCCAGGAACCGCCCGAGCGGGTCGTCCGCGTCCCGGTCCCAGGGGAAGGACGTGGCGTACGGGCCGGTCAGGCGCAGCTGCTCCAGGGCGTCCGGCCAGCGTTCGAGGCGGACCAGGACGTAGGTCAGGAGGTTGCGCGGCTCGGCCGGCCAGGAGTGGCCCGTCGGCAGCCGGGCGGACAGGGCGGCGGCGCGGTCGGCCGCCGCCTCGAGCCGCGCGCGCGGCACCTCGGGGCCGCAGCCGTCGGTCAGGTAGCCGAACGCCGCCCACAGCGGCAGTGCCTGGGTGAGCGAGTCGTCCGGCGCGTCCTGGGCGGCCAGGTCCGCGAAGTCGAAGCACTCGCGGTGCGCACCGTGCCAGGAGGACGACAGGTAGCGCAGGGCCGCCACATGGCAGCCGTAGTGGTGCGGGGCGCGGCGGACCGCCGCCTCCCACAGCTCCTGGAAGTACCGGTGCCCGGCGCGCGCGCCGCGGGCGTGGTCCAGGGCGAGCCGCCACGGCACCGGATCGTGGGCGTCCCCCTTCGCGGCGGCGGTGATCAGCGGGCTCACCTCGCGCAGCAGCTCGGTCCGGGCCGGTGAGTCCCAGGCGCGGTCCACCGCCCGCTGGGCCTCCACCAGCAGCCCGTCGGGGTCGCGCGGGGCGAGGGCGCGCCAGGTGTCCAGCCACTCGGGGCGCGAGCGGGCGAACGCGGCCAGCCGCCGCACATAGCGGTCGCGGTGCTCCCAGGCACCCCGGTGCCGGGTGGCGGCGAGCAGGCCGGCGGCGGACGCGTGATCGCCGCCGGCCGCCGCGACCAGCGCCGGACCCAGCGCGTCGTCGGGTGCGTCGAGGAGCACGTCGTCGTCGGCGGGCAGCACGACGGTGGCGGCGGGTACGACACCCGTCCCGCCTCGCCCCCGGGAGGTACGAGTGAATCCGTGCAGCAGAGCCATGGTGCCGACCATTGAAGGACCGCAGGTCACAGCCGCGCCAGAGTCCACGCTGAAGTCGCGGAAGGTTGTACGCGGCCCGGTCAAGGACCGGTAAAAAGCCGACGGTCCCCACCGTGCGCGAGGACGCGGGGCGCCACGGGCCCCCCGCGTCACAGCACGCTTGGCACCGGCGCTCCCTAGGTGCGCCGCAGGGTCCGCGTGGCCCCCGCCGCCACCGTCGTCGCCAGGATCCAGCCCAGCAGGACGAACGCCGTCGCCAGCCACTGCCAGCCGCCGCTCAGCTGCCAGAAGCCCACCTGCCCCAGGTCGATCACCGGCAGCAGCAGGTCCAGGGCGAACAGGGCCGGGTCCCACGAGGGGTGCTCACCGCTCTTGAGGGGCGGATGGTGCGCGTGCGCGAAGGCCAGCGAACCGCCCGCCCACAGCACCGCCATCCACACCGCGGCCCGGCCCGGCCGGTACCCGTAGGCGACCGTCCAGTCCTGCGCGTAGCCCCACAGCTTGGCCGCGAGCGGCAGGCTCTCGCGGCGGCGGCGCTGCTTGGCGAGCAGCACCTCGCGGGCCTCCTCGTCCTCCCCGCCCGCCCGCAGCACGGCGGCCAGCCGCTCGTACGGCTCCGGGTTGTACTCGGCGCTCGCCGCGTCCACCCACCGCAGCCGCAGCTCCAGCGGGAACGGGCCGCGCGGCACCAGGTTCTCGTAGGCGAAGCCGCCCATGTGCAGCCGGCCCGGGCCGGGCCAGCTCTCCGCCCGGTCCATCAGGTTGACCACCCGCGCCCCCGACAGCACCACCCTGCCGCGGGCCGGCCGCTCCCCGAGGAAGCGCAGCTCCGGCGTCTGCACCCGGCGCAGCGAGAGCTCCTGGTCGTCGGTGAAGGCGAACCTGGCCCCCTCGAAGTCGACCGCGTCCCCGAACCGGCCGTCGTCCAGCCGCACCCCGCCCTGGCACTCGAACCGCTGGATCCGCGTCCCGCGCGCCGGGGTCATCCCGCTCCGCGCCTGGGCGCCGACGCCCGCCGGGGTCAGGTACAGCGAACGCTCCACGGTCAGCTGCGGGGCGTTCAGCGCGAGCCGGGTGTACGGGTTGAGCAGCCGGGCGCCGCGCAGGCTGAGCGAGACGCCTATCGTCGCGCTGCGCAGACTCAGCTCGCCGTGCGACTCCAGCATCTCGGCCTGGAGGTCCTGGCCGACCGTCATGCCGTCCCCGGCGATCGAGCGCCCGCTGCGGTCCCGGTGCACGACCGCCTGGTTGAGCAGCAGGTCCGTGCCGATCCGGGCGTCGGTGAGCCGTACGCCGCCCGGGAACCGGCAGCGCGGCAGGTGCAGATCGCCCTCGGTGTGCAGCCGGGCCGCCTCCAGGCGCGGTATCGAGCAGTCCACCATCCGCACGGTCGTGAAGCGGGCCTCCGGCAGCAGCACGTCCCGCTCGAAGCGGCAGTCCCGCATCTCCACGTACGGCACCACCGTGCCGCCCGCCAGGTCCAGGGCGCCGCTGATCCGCACCCCGACCAGCTTCAGCGAGGACACCCGGCCGGCCAGCGCGGGCGGCCCGTCCAGCAGGAGCCAGCACACCACGCGGGCCCGGACCGTCCGCTCGGGACCCCACGGATGCCCTCCGTGCGGATCGTCGACGACCGCGTCCCCGCTGCTCAGGTCGTACACACTGCCGTTCCGGAAGGCCTGCCACATCCCGGCCTCCACGGCGGTCAGGTCCTCGGGCACCTCGTCGGCGTGCGGTCCCGCCCCCTCGGTCACGGCTTTCCCCTCCCTCCCGGGTACTCGTCGGTTCGTCCCTTCGTACAACCGTTCATGCCCGTTTCCGTGAGAGGTTGAACACGGAACGTGAGGAGGATCTCCGGCGTGTGTGCGCACCGTCACCGAGGGGCCCGTATCAGCCATTGGAACGGGCGGACGGTCCACCGCCCGGGTCTGAGAGAATTGAGCACGTGATCTCCCGAATCGATCTGCGCGGCGACGCCCTCCCCGAGGGCCCCGCCCTGCGCGACCTGCTGCCCCGAGCCGACTTCGACGTCGCGGCCGCCCTGGAGAAGGTGCGCCCGATCTGCGAGGACGTGCATCATCGCGGCGACGCGGCGCTGATCGACTTCGCCGAGCGGTTCGACGGCGTGCGGCTGGAATCCGTCCGGGTCCCGGTGCAGGCGCTCACCGACGCCCTGGAGGGGCTCGACCCGGCCGTGCGCGCCGCCCTGGAGGAGTCCGTCCGCCGCGCCCGCCTCGTCCACCGGGAGCAGCGCCGCGCCACCCACACCACCCAGGTCGTGCCCGGCGGCACGGTCACCGAGAAGTGGGTGCCGGTCGACCGCGTGGGGCTGTACGCGCCGGGCGGCCGGGCCGTCTACCCGTCCTCCGTGATCATGAACGTCGTGCCCGCCCAGGAGGCCGGCGTCCCGTCCCTCGCGCTCGCCTCCCCGGCCCAGGCCGACTTCGGCGGGCTCCCGCACCCCACCATCCTCGCCGCCTGCGCCCTGCTCGGCGTCGACGAGGTCTACGCGGCCGGCGGCGCCACCGCCGTCGCGATGTTCGCGTACGGCACCGAGTCCTGCCCGCCCGCCCCCATGGTCACCGGCCCCGGCAACATCTGGGTGGCCGCCGCCAAGCGCTACTTCACCGGGAAGATCGGCATCGACGCCGAGGCCGGCCCGACCGAGATCGCGATCCTCGCGGACTCCACGGCCGACCCGGCGCACGTGGCCGCCGACCTGATCAGCCAGGCCGAGCACGACCCGCTGGCCGCCGCCGTCCTCGTCACCGACTCCGCGGAGCTCGCGGACGCGGTGGAGAAGGAACTGGAGCCGCAGGTCAAGGCCAGCAAGCACGTCGACGACCGGATCGCCCCGGCCCTGTCCGGCCGCCAGTCCGCGATCGTCCTGGTCGACGGCATCGAGGAGGGCCTGCGGGTCGTCGACGCCTACGGCGCCGAGCACCTGGAGATCCAGACCGCCGACGCCGCCGCGGTCGCCGACCGGGTGCGCAACGCCGGCGCGATCTTCGTCGGCCCCTGGTCCCCGGTCTCCCTCGGCGACTACGCGGCCGGCTCCAACCACGTCCTGCCCACCGGCGGCTGCGCCTGCCACTCCTCGGGCCTGTCCGTCCAGTCCTTCCTGCGCGGCATCCACATCGTCGACTACACCGAGGACGCGCTGGCCGAGGTCGCGCACCACGTGGTCACGCTGGCGGAGGCGGAGGACCTGCCCGCGCACGGCGCGGCGATCAAGGCGAGGTTCGGCTGGAAGGTGCCTGAGAACAAGTGAGCTTCGGAATCGACGATCTCCCCGTACGGGACGAGCTGCGCGGCAAGTCCCCCTACGGCGCGCCCCAGTTGGACGTCCCCGTACGGCTGAACACCAACGAGAACCCCTACCCGCTGCCCGAGCCGCTGGTCGAGCGGATCACCGAGCGGGTCCGTCAGGCCGCCCGGCACCTCAACCGCTACCCGGACCGGGACGCGGTCGAACTGCGCACCAGGCTGGCCGAATACCTGACGAAGACGGCCGGACACCCGGTCGCCGCGGAGAACGTCTGGGCCGCCAACGGCTCCAACGAGGTCATCCAGCAACTGCTGCAGACCTTCGGCGGACCGGGCCGTACCGCCATCGGCTTCGAACCCTCGTACTCGATGCACGGCCTCATCGCGCGCGGCACCGGCACCGGCTGGATCTCCGGGCCGCGGGGCGAGGACTTCACCATCGACCTCGCCGCCGCGGAGAAGGCGATCGCCGAGCACCGGCCCGACGTCGTCTTCATCACCACCCCGAACAACCCCACCGGCAACGCGGTGCCCCCCGAGACCGTCCTCGCGCTGTACGAGGCCGCCCAGGCGGCCAAGCCGTCGATGGTGGTCGTGGACGAGGCGTACATCGAGTTCAGTCACGGCGACTCGCTGCTCCGGCTGCTCGACGGACGCCCGAACCTCGTCGTCTCCCGCACCATGTCGAAGGCGTTCGGCGCGGCGGGCCTGCGCCTCGGCTACCTCGCCGCGCACCCGGCGGTCGTCGACGCCGTCCAGCTGGTCCGGTTGCCGTACCACCTGTCGGCGATCACCCAGGCGACCGCGCTGGCCGCCCTCGAACACACCGACACGCTGCTGAAGTACGTCGAGCGGCTGAAGGCCGAGCGGGACCGGCTGGTCGCCGAACTGCGCGCCCTCGGCTACGACGTCACCGAGTCCGACGCGAACTTCGTCCAGTTCGGCAGGTTCGAGGACTCCCACGCCGCCTGGCGCGAGATCCTCGACCGGGGCGTCCTGGTCCGGGACAACGGCGTACCGGGATGGCTGCGGGTCACCGCGGGCACCCCGGCCGAGAACGACGCGTTCCTCGACGCGGTACGTGACATCAAGAAGGAGCAGAGCGCATGAGCCGCACAGGACGCGTGGAACGCACCACCAAGGAGACGTCCGTCCTCGTCGAGATCGACCTCGACGGCACCGGCAGGACCGAGATCTCCACCGGCGTCGGCTTCTACGACCACATGCTCGACCAGCTCGGCCGGCACGGTCTGTTCGACCTGACCGTGAAGACCGAGGGCGACCTGCACATCGACTCCCACCACACCATCGAGGACACCGCCCTCGCGCTCGGCGCCGCCTTCAAGCAGGCACTCGGCGACAAGGTGGGCATCTACCGCTTCGGCAACTGCACGGTCCCGCTGGACGAGTCCCTCGCCCAGGTCACCGTCGACCTGTCCGGCCGCCCCTACCTCGTGCACACCGAGCCCGAGAAGATGGCGCCGATGATCGGCGAGTACGACACCACGATGACCCGGCACATCCTGGAGTCCTTCGTCGCCCAGGCCCAGATCGCGCTGCACGTGCACGTGCCCTACGGGCGCAACGCGCACCACATCGTGGAGTGCCAGTTCAAGGCGCTCGCCCGGGCCCTGCGCTACGCCTCCGAGCGCGACCCGCGCGCGGCCGGCATCCTGCCCTCCACGAAGGGCGCGCTGTAGGCATGAACGGACTGTCCACCGTCCTGATCGTCGTCGGCCTGTTCTTCGTCGGCGGGATCATCTCCTTCGTCAAGCAGAAGATGCCCACGAGCCTGATCGTGCTGCTCTCGATCGGCGCCGCGCTGTGCCTCGGCGCGGGCGTCCTGAGGCTGGAGGTGTGACCCCTTGAGCACCACCAAGAAGGTCGTGGTCTTCGACTACGGCTTCGGCAACGTCCGCTCCGCCGAGCGCGCCCTCGCCCGCACGGGAGCCGACGTCGAGATCACCCGCGACTTCGACAAGGCGATGAACGCCGACGGGCTGCTGGTGCCCGGCGTCGGCGCCTTCGCCGCCTGCATGAAGGGCCTGAAGGAGGCGCGCGGCGACTGGATCGTCGACCGCCGGCTGGCCGGCGGGCGCCCGGTGATGGGCATCTGCGTCGGCATGCAGATCCTCTTCGCGCGGGGCATCGAGCACGGCGTGGAGAGCGAGGGCCTCGACGAGTGGCCCGGCTCCGTCGAGCCGCTCCAGGCCGACGTCGTGCCCCACATGGGCTGGAACACCGTGGACGCCCCGGACGGCTCCGAGCTGTTCGCCGGCCTCGACGCGGACGCCCGCTTCTACTTCGTGCACTCCTACGCCGTCCACGACTGGACCCTGGAGACCGCCAACCCGGCGATGCGCGCCCCGCTGGTCACCTGGTCCACCCACGGCAAGCCGTTCGTGGCGGCCGTGGAGAACGGCGCCCTGTGGGCCACCCAGTTCCACCCCGAGAAGTCCGGCGACGCCGGTGCCCAGCTCCTCACCAACTGGATCGGAACCCTGTAGAGACATGGCCAAGCTCGAACTGCTCCCCGCCGTCGACGTCCGCGACGGCCAGGCCGTCCGCCTGGTGCACGGCGAGTCCGGGACGGAAACGTCGTACGGCTCCCCCCTCGAGGCCGCCCTCGCCTGGCAGCGCTCCGGCGCCGAGTGGCTGCACCTGGTCGACCTGGACGCCGCGTTCGGCACCGGGAACAACCGTGAGCTGATCGCCCAGGTCACCGGGGCGATGGACATCAAGGTGGAGCTGTCCGGCGGCATCCGCGACGACGACACCCTCGCCGCCGCCCTCGCCACCGGCTGCACCCGCGTCAACCTCGGCACCGCCGCCCTGGAGACCCCCGAGTGGGTCGCCCGGGTCATCGCCGAGCACGGCGACAAGATCGCCGTCGGCCTCGACGTACGCGGCACCACCCTGCGCGGCCGCGGCTGGACCCGCGACGGCGGCGACCTCTACGAGACGCTGGAGCGCCTCGACAAGGAGGGCTGCGCCCGCTACGTCGTCACCGACATCGCCAAGGACGGCACCCTCCAGGGCCCCAACCTGGAGCTGCTGAGGAACGTCTGCGCCGCCACCGACCGCCCCGTGGTCGCCTCCGGCGGCGTGTCCTCGCTGGACGACCTGCGCGCCATCGCCGATCTCGTGCCGCTCGGTGTCGAGGGCGCCATCGTCGGGAAGGCCCTGTACGCGAAGGCGTTCACCCTGGAAGAGGCACTGGAGGCTGTGTCCCGATGACAACGGATGCCGTACGGCGCGTGCAGAGCGGGAACCCCTGGGAGGAGACCCTCGGCTCGGCGCGCGCCGTGGCGGCGGGCGACCGCGTCCTGGTGGCGGGCACGACCGCGTTCCGGGGCGAGGTGCTGTACGGGGAGGGCGACCCGTACGAACAGGCCAAGGTGGCCTTCACCAACGCGCTGGAGGCGATCGGCGAGTTCGGGCTCGGCGTCGAGTCGGTGATCCGCACGCGCCTCCATCTCGCCCACGCGCGGGACGTCGACGCGGCCGGCCGGGCCCACAAGGAACTGTTCGACTCGGTGCGCCCGGTCACCACCCTCCTGGTGGTCGAGGGCTTCGTCGACTCGCGCGTCCTGGTCTCAGTGGAACTGGAAGCATTCAGAGGAGCCGTGAAGTCATGACCCTGGCGGTCCGAGTCATCCCCTGCCTGGACGTGGACGACGGCCGGGTCGTCAAGGGCGTCAACTTCCAGAACCTGCGCGACGCGGGCGACCCCGTCGAGATGGCCAAGGTGTACGACGCCGAGGGCGCCGACGAGCTGACGTTCCTGGACATCACCGCCTCGTCGGGCAACCGCGAGACCACCTACGACGTGGTGCGCCGCACCGCCGAGCAGGTGTTCATCCCGCTGACGGTCGGCGGCGGCGTGCGCACCGCCGAGGACGTGGACCGGCTGCTGCGGGCGGGCGCCGACAAGGTGGGCGTGAACACCGCCGCCATCGCCCGCCCCGACCTCATCCGGGAGATCGCCGAGCGCTTCGGCCGCCAGGTCCTGGTCCTCTCGGTCGACGCCCGCCGCACGGACTCCGGATCCTTCGAGGTCACCACGCACGGCGGCCGCCGCGGCACCGGCATCGACGCCGTGGAGTGGGCGCACCGCGCCGCCGAACTGGGCGCCGGCGAGATCCTGCTCAACTCCATGGACGCCGACGGCACCAAGGACGGCTACGACCTGGAGATGATCGCCGCCGTCCGCAAGCACGTCACCGTCCCCGTGATCGCCTCGGGCGGCGCCGGCAAGCTGGCCGACTTCCCGCCGGCCGTCGGCGCGGGCGCGGACGCGGTCCTCGCGGCCTCGGTCTTCCACTTCGGCGACCTGCGCATCGGCCAGGTCAAGGACACCCTGCGGGAGGCCGGGCACCCGGTGCGGTGAGGCCCGCCCCCGTCGGTCAGATGCCGAGCTGCTTGGTCTCCTGCAGCTTCGCGATCGCGTTCTCCTCACCGTCCAGCTCGACCTTCGCCGCGCTCTGCCGCCCGTAGGCGAACAGCACCAGCTCCGACGGCTCGCCGGTCACCGTGACCACCGGGGTGCCGCGGTGGGCCACCACCGTCTGGCCGTTCGGGCGGCGCAGCACCAGGCCCGTCGGAACGCCCCGGCCCACCAGGCGGGCGGTGCGCTCCAGCCGGGACCACAGGGCGTCCTGGAACACCGGGTCGAGTTCACGCGGCGTCCAGTCGGGCTGGGCCCGGCGGACGTCCTCCGTGTGGACGTAGAACTCGACGATGTTCGACATCTCGTCGACCTGCTTGAGCGAGAAGGGCGAGAAGCGCGGTGGCCCGGTGCGGATCAGCTGGATCAGCTCCTCGTACGGCTTCGCGGTGAACTCCGCCATCACCCGCTCCAGACGCGGCGCCAGCTGCTTGACCAGGATGCCGCCGGCGGCGTCGGGACGGCGCTCGCGCACCACCACGTGGGCGGCGAGGTCACGGGTCGTCCAGTCCTCGCACAGGGTGGGGGCCTGGGGGCCCGTGGTCTCCAGCAGATCGGCCAGGAGAAGCCGTTCACGCTTGGCATGGGTCGACATGCCGCCAGCCTACGGCCGGGCGGGGAGTCCGCACAGTGGACGCACGCGCGGGTGCGATCGCTCCGCGCGGCACAATGGTCGGCATGACCAGCACGTCCCGGCCCAGCCGCCTCGACCCGGAGATCGCCGCGCGCCTCAGGCGCAGCCCCGACGGCCTCCTGCCCGCCATCGCCCAGCAGTACGACACCGGAGAGGTGCTGATGCTGGGCTGGATGGACGACGAGGCACTGCACCGCACGCTGACCACCGGCCGCTGCACCTACTGGTCGCGCAGCCGCCGGGAGTACTGGGTCAAGGGGGACACCTCCGGCCACTTCCAGTGGGTCAGGTCGGTCGCCCTCGACTGCGACGCGGACACCGTGCTGGTCAAGGTCGACCAGGTCGGCGCCGCCTGCCACACCGGCGCCCGCACCTGCTTCGACGCCGACGTGCTGCTCGGGGACGCCGATTCCGGCGTACCGGCCTCGGATCAGTAAGGTCGGCCGCCATGGACCTCGAGACGTTCCGCAAGCTCGCCGCCGACCGCCGGGTCATCCCGGTCACCCGCAAGCTGCTCGCCGACGGCGACACCCCGGTCGCGCTCTACCGCAAGCTCGCCGCCGGGCGCCCCGGCACCTTCCTGCTCGAGTCCGCCGAGAACGGACGCTCCTGGTCCCGCTACTCCTTCGTCGGCGTCCGCAGCTCCGCCACCCTCACCGAGCACGGCGGACAGGCCCACTGGCAGGGCACCCCGCCCGTCGGCGTCCCCGCGGACGGCGACCCGCTCGCCGCGCTGCGCGCCACCCTCGAGACCCTGCACACCCCGCGCGACCTCGCCCACGACCTCGGTCTGCCGCCTTTCACCGGCGGCATGGTCGGCTACCTCGGCTACGACATCGTGCGCCGCCTGGAGAAGATCGGCCCCGGCGAGCGCGACGACCTGAAGCTGCCCGAGCTGACCATGCTGCTCACCAGCGACCTCGCCGTCATGGACCACTGGGAGGGCGCCGTCTGGCTGATCGCCAACGCGATCAACCACAACGACCTGGAGACCGGCGTCGACGAGGCGTACGCCGACGCCGTGGCCCGCCTCGACGCCATGGAGGCCGACCTCGCCCGCGCCGTGGCCCAGCCCCCGGCCGTGCTGCCGCCCTCCGAGCTGCCCGAGTACACCGCGCGGTGGGGCGGCCCCGACTTCCAGCGGGCCGTGGAGGACGTCAAGGAGCGCATCCGCGCGGGCGAGGCCTTCCAGGTCGTCCCCTCCCAGCGGTTCGAGACCCCGTGCACGGCGAGCGCGCTCGACGTCTACCGGGTGCTCAGGGCCACCAACCCGTCCCCGTACATGTACCTGTTCCGCTTCGACGGCTTCGACGTGGTCGGATCGTCCCCCGAGGCCCTGGTGAAGGTGGAGGACGGGCGGGCCATGGTGCACCCCATCGCCGGCACCCGGCACCGCGGCGCCACCCCGCAGGAGGACCAGGCGCTCGCCGACGAGCTGCTCGCCGACCCCAAGGAGCGGGCCGAGCACCTGATGCTCGTCGACCTCGGCCGCAACGACCTCGGACGGGTCTGCGAGCCCGGCTCGGTGGAGGTCGTCGACTTCATGTCCGTCGAGCGGTACTCGCACGTCATGCACATCGTCTCCACGGTCACCGGCCGGGTCGCGGCCGACCGCACCGCCTTCGACGTGCTCACCGCCTGCTTCCCGGCCGGCACGCTGTCCGGTGCGCCCAAGCCCCGAGCGATGCAGATCATCGACGAGCTCGAGCCGTCCCGGCGCGGACTGTACGGCGGCTGCGTCGGCTACCTCGACTTCGCGGGCGACTCCGACACCGCCATCGCCATCCGCACCGCGCTGCTCCGCGGGGGCACCGCGTACGTGCAGGCCGGCGCCGGGATCGTCGCCGACTCCGACCCGGTCGCCGAGGACACCGAGTGCCGCAACAAGGCGGCCGCGGTGCTGCGCGCCGTTCACACGGCGAACCGGCTGGGGAAGTCCTGAGGGGAACCCCGGGTGACGGTTCACCCGGGGTCCGGGCGATAGTGGGGTACGTGACTGCTGTACCTCACCCCCGTACCGAGGCCGTCGGTTCCGTCCGGGCCGGCCGCCTCAGCCTCGCCGCCGCCCTGCTGTCCGGCGCCCTGGGCGCGGCCGTGGCCCTGCTCGCCACCCGGCAGCAGTGGTCGGAGGGCACCGCGCGCGTGGCCGGCGGCGCCTTCCCCCTGACCGCCAATGGCAGCGACGTCACCGGCGTCCCCGCCGCCCTGGCCGTCGTGGGGCTGGCCGCGCTCGTCGCCGTCTTCGCCGTCCGCCGCGCCGGACGCCTCGCCGTCGCCGCGCTGCTCACCCTCGCCGGGGCGGGCACCGTCACGGCGGCGCTGATCGGGGCCTCGGACAGCGCCGCGCTCGACGAGAAGGCCGCTCAGGCCTCCGGCGACACCTCCGCCACGGTGGACGCCCTCACCCACACCGCGTGGCCCTACGTCGCGGCCGTGGGCGGCCTGCTGCTCCTGCTGGCCGGGCTGCTCGCCCTGCGCTACGGCCGCCTGTGGCCCGCCATGTCCGGCCGCTACGAACGCAACGGCGCCCCCCGGGAGCGCCGCAGGGCCCCCGCCGTGGACCCCGACCGTCCCGAGGACCTCTGGAAGGCCCTCGACCGCGGCGAGGACCCGACCGGCGCCTGAGGGCCCGCCGACGGCCGCCCGCCAGGTCCGGGCCGCCCGGGGGTCCGGGGCGGCCGGCCGGGCCCTCGGGCGCGGGAGCGACCCCGGCGGGCTCCGTCGGACGTCCCGTCGGCGCGTCGGGGGTGCCGCCGGGAGCACCCCCGGTCACCGCGCACGCGTGCGTGCGGGACAATGAGCCCGAGCGTCCTGCTCAGACACGCACACAGCAACGAGGAGCAAGCAATGGCGGGCAGCAGCCACGGTCACACCCCGGCCGCCTGGACCGGTGTCATCATCGCCTTCATCGGTTTCTGCGTCGCGGGCGCGTTCATGGTGATGGCCCAGCCCGTGGGCTTCTGGGCGGGCATGGGCCTCGTGATCCTCGGCGGTGTCGTCGGCGGCATCATGCGCATGATGGGCATGGGCCAGCCGAAGAGCAACCACCCGGTGCACCAGTTCACCGGCGACCGCGAGCCGGCCCGCGCCGAGGGCTGAGCGCCGCGGAGCACTCCCGGCAGGGGCGGTCGGCACGGTGGTGCCGCGACCGCCCCTGACGCGTGTCCGGGCACAATGCACGGTGTGAACGCCCCCGTCCCCGGTGCGACCCGCGGCGGCGCACCCCGCGGCAGGGCGGCCCGGCTGGCCGTCCCCGCCGGAGTGCTCGCCGCCGTCGCCGGAGCCTTCGCCTACGTCGGGGCCGTGGACCCCAACGAGCCCGGCCACTACCCCGCCTGCCCGCTGCTGCGCCTCACCGGCCTGTACTGCCCCGGCTGCGGCGGACTGCGCAGCGCGCACGCCGTCGTCCACGGCGACCTCCTCACGGCCCTCCAGGCCAACGCGCCGGCCGTCCTCGGCTACGCCGGCTTCGCGGTGCTGTGGACCGTATGGGTGGTCCGCGCGGTGCGCGGGAAACCGCTGCGGGTCGACCCCCCGCCGGTGCTCCTGTGGTCCCTGGGAGCGTTGTCGCTGGTCTTCACGGTTGTCCGGAACCTGCCGTTCGGTGGCTGGCTCCATCCTTGATCATCGTCGGAACGTCCAGGTAGTGGGACCGGCGTCAACTGGATGCGAGGCCTTCGCCCGGCTGCGGATACCATCGCAGTGACCACCGGTTCCACCGTCAGGAAGCAGGAAGGGGGCCGCTCGCGTGAGTGTGCTCGACGAGATCATCGACGGAGTCCGTGCCGACCTCGCGGAGCGGCAGGCACGCGTCAGCCTCGACGAGCTCAAGGAGCGTGCGGCGAAGGCCCCCGCGGCCAAGGACGGCGTGGCCGCCCTGCGCGGCGACGGGGTCAAGGTGATCTGCGAGGTCAAGCGCTCCAGCCCGTCCAAGGGCGCGCTCGCCGCGATCGCCGACCCGGCCGGACTCGCCGCCGACTACGAGGCGGGCGGCGCGGCCGTCATCTCCGTCCTCACCGAACAGCGCCGCTTCGGCGGCTCGCTGGCCGACCTGGAGGCGGTCCGCGCGCGTGTGGACATCCCCGTCCTGCGCAAGGACTTCATCGTCACCTCGTACCAGCTCTGGGAGGCCCGCGCGTACGGCGCCGACCTCGCGCTGCTGATCGTCGCGGCCCTCGACCAGCCGGCCCTGGAGTCGCTGATCGAGCGCGCCGAGTCCATCGGGCTCACCCCGCTCGTCGAGGTGCACGACGAGGACGAGGTCGAGCGGGCGGTGGACGCGGGCGCCAAGGTCATCGGCGTCAACGCGCGCAACCTCAAGACCCTCGAGGTCGACCGCGGCACCTTCGAGCGGGTCGCCCCCGAGATCCCCGCCCACCTGGTCAAGGTCGCCGAGTCCGGCGTCCGCGGCCCGCACGACCTCATCGCCTACGCCAACGCCGGCGCCGACGCCGTCCTGGTCGGCGAGTCCCTCGTCACCGGACGCGACCCGAAGACGGCGGTCTCCGACCTGGTGGCGGCGGGTGAGCATCCCGCACTGCGGCACGGGCGGGGCTGATCCCCGGTAGGCTGACACCGATGACGCTTCCGACCACCCCTGCGGCCAGGGACCCGTACGCCCGCCTCGCGCGCGGCTGCCGGCCCCGTGGCTGCCGTGCGCCCGCGCGCCGCGTGCACGGGCGCAGGGTGCGGTACGTCATCGGTGACGAGCCCGGGCAGGTGAACGGCATGCGATGGCAGCGGTCGACCCAGGGGGCGCGGGGCCGCATCTGAACATGCGACTCCGTCGCGCGGACGCGACCGGCCACGTGCGGCCGGCAGCCGCTCGACGACCCCACGCTCCACGGCGATCAGTGCATTCCGCAGACTCACCGTGAGGTTTCCGCATGCCCAGCAACTTCTTCATCCCCGACCCGGAGGGTCACACCCCGGACGCCGCAGGCTACTTCGGCGCCTTCGGCGGGAAGTTCATCCCCGAGGCCCTCGTCGCGGCGGTCGACCAGGTGGCCGTCGAGTACGACAAGGCCAAGCACGACCCCGAGTTCGCCCGCGAGCTCGACGACCTGCTGGTCCACTACACCGGCCGCCCGAGCGCCCTCACCGAGGTGCCCCGGTTCGCCGAACACGCCGGCGGCGCCCGCGTCTTCCTCAAGCGCGAGGACCTCAACCACACCGGCTCCCACAAGATCAACAACGTGCTCGGCCAGGCCCTGCTGACCAAGCGCATGGGCAAGACCCGCGTCATCGCCGAGACCGGCGCCGGCCAGCACGGCGTCGCCACCGCCACCGCCTGCGCCCTGTTCGGCCTCGACTGCACCATCTACATGGGCGAGATCGACACGCAGCGCCAGGCCCTCAACGTGGCCCGGATGCGCATGCTCGGCGCCGAGGTCATCGCCGTGAAGTCGGGCAGCCGCACCCTCAAGGACGCCATCAACGAGGCGTTCCGCGACTGGGTCGCCAACGTCGACCACACCCACTACCTCTTCGGCACCGTCGCCGGGCCCCACCCCTTCCCGGCGATGGTCCGCGACTTCCACCGCGTCATCGGCGTCGAGGCCCGCCGCCAGCTGCTGGAGCGCGCCGGACGCCTGCCCGACGCCGCCGTCGCCTGCGTCGGCGGCGGCTCCAACGCCATCGGCCTGTTCCACGCCTTCATCCCGGACGAGTCCGTCCGCCTCATCGGCTGCGAGCCCGCCGGGCACGGCGTCGAGACCGGCGAGCACGCGGCCACCCTCACCGCGGGCGAGCCCGGCATCCTGCACGGCTCGCGCTCCTACGTCCTCCAGGACGACGAGGGCCAGATCACCGAGCCGTACTCCATCTCGGCGGGGCTCGACTACCCGGGCATCGGGCCCGAGCACGCCCACCTCAAGGACTCCGGCCGCGGCGAGTACCGCGCGGTCACCGACGACGCCGCGATGCAGGCCCTGCGGCTGCTGTCGCGCACCGAGGGCATCATCCCGGCCATCGAGAGCGCCCACGCGCTGGCCGGCGCCCTGGAGGTCGGCAGGGAGCTGGGCGAGGACGGGCTGATCGTCGTCAACCTGTCCGGGCGCGGCGACAAGGACATGGACACCGCCGCCCGCTACTTCGGGCTGTACGACACCGACGCCGAGGTCGCCGCCGACGAGGCCGGCACCACCGCCGAGATCGAGGGGGACGCCAAGTGAGCGGGAACATCCAGCTGTTGTCGGACACCCTCGCCGGGGCGAGGTCCGAGGGGCGCTCGGCGCTGATCGCCTACCTCCCGGCCGGGTTCCCGACCGTGGACGGCGGCATCGAGGCGGTCAAGGCCGTCCTCGACGGCGGCGCCGACGTCGTGGAGGTGGGCCTGCCGCACAGCGACCCCGTCCTCGACGGCCCCGTCATCCAGACCGCCGACGACATCGCCCTGCGCGGCGGCGTGCGGATCGCCGACGTGATGCGCACCGTCCGCGAGGCCCACGGGGCCACCGGGAAGCCGGTCCTCGTCATGACGTACTGGAACCCCATCGACCGCTACGGCGTCGAGCGGTTCACCGCCGAACTCGCCGAGGCGGGCGGCGCCGGGTGCATCCTGCCCGACCTGCCCGTCCAGGAGTCCGCGCTGTGGCGGGAGCACGCCGAGAAGCACGGGCTGGCCACGGTCTTCGTGGTCGCGCCCAGCAGCAGGGACGAGCGGCTCGCCGAGATCACCGCGGCCGGCAGCGGCTTCGTCTACGCCGCCTCCCTGATGGGCGTCACCGGCACCCGTGAGTCGGTCGGCTCGCAGGCCCGGGACCTGGTGGAACGCACCCGGTCCACCGGCACCGGGCTGCCGGTCTGCGTCGGGCTCGGCGTCTCCACCCCCGCCCAGGCCGCCGAGGTCGCCGGCTTCGCCGACGGCGTGATCGTCGGCTCGGCCTTCGTCAAGCGGATGCTGGACGCCCCCGACCACACCGCCGGCGTCGAGGCCGTCCGCGCGCTCGCGGGCGACCTCGCCAGGGGCGTGCGCGGACAGGTCCAGGGGGACGTGGGGCCGGCCGGCAGGCCTGAACGGCCGGATATCCGCAGGTAGTCATACGGGTCCCTCGTACGGGTGGACCTGTGGCCGGGGAGGCGCGGTGCGCCTCCCCGGTTCGTTCTGCGGGGTGTGAGCGAGAAGAATCGTGAGGGAAAGCGCACCGCCCGGGAGCGGCTGGCGGTCGAGCGCGAGAAGCAGAAGACGGCGGAGAAGCGGCGCCGCGGCCTGATCGTGGGCGCGAGCGTGGTCTGCGTCCTGGGGCTCGCGACGGTGATCGGCGTCGTCGCCGCCAACTCGGGCAAGGACGGCGGGAGCGACTCGGCCGGCCCGGTCGTGCCGCCCTCGGGCGCGGTGGGCGAGGACGGCACCGCCATCCAGGTCGGCAAGGAGAGCGCCGGGGCCACGCTCACGGTGTGGGAGGACTTCCGCTGCCCGGCCTGCAAGGCCTTCGAGCAGGCCTACGGCCCGACCATCGAGGAGCTGACCGGGTCCGGTCAGCTGAAGGTGGACTACCACCTGGTCACCCTCATCGACAACGGCATGGGCGGCGCCGGCTCCGGCAACGCGGCCAACGCCGCCGCCTGCGCCCAGGACGCCGGGAAGTTCGCCGCGTACCACAAGGTGCTGTTCGACAACCAGCCGATGGAGAGCGACGACGCCTTCGCCGCCGACGACAGGCTCATCGACCTGGCCGGCAAGGTCGACGGCCTCGTCACCCCCGCCTTCCGCTCCTGCGTCGAGGACGGCAAGCACGACAGCTGGGTCGCCAAGTCCCACGAGGCCTTCCAGAAGGGCGGTTTCACGGGCACGCCGACCGTCCTGTTCGACGGCGAGAACATCTACAAGGACCGCTCGATGACCCCGGAGAAGCTGAAGCGGATGGTGCAGGAGGCCAACAAGGGGTAGCACCGTCCGCACCGCCCCCGGGCGTTCCCGGGTGCCTGCTCCCCGTGGTCCTGTTATGGAGCCGTAGCCGGGCCGCCCGCCGTGCGGCCGGTCCGGCACGGTAGCGTCGACCCTGCCATGGAACTTGCCTACATTCCCAGCCCGTCGAGCGGGGTGCTGTACCTCGGCCCCGTTCCGCTGCGCGGCTACGCGTTCTGCATCATCATCGGCGTCTTCGTAGCCGTCTGGCTCGGCAACAAGCGCTGGATCGCCCGGGGCGGGCGGGCCGGCACGGTGGCCGACATCGCCGTCTGGGCCGTGCCGTTCGGCCTCGTCGGCGGCAGGCTCTACCACGTGATCACGGACTACCAGCTGTACTTCAGCGAGGGCCGTGACTGGGTGGACGCCTTCAAGATCTGGGAGGGCGGCCTCGGCATCTGGGGCGCCATCGCGTTCGGCGCGCTGGGCGCGTGGATCGGCTGCCGCCGCCGGGGCATCCCGCTGCCGGCCTACGCCGACGCCGTCGCGCCCGGCATCGCCTTCGCGCAGGCGATCGGACGCTGGGGCAACTGGTTCAACCAGGAGCTGTACGGGCGGGCCACCGACCTGCCGTGGGCGGTGGAGATCACCTCCTCCGCCGACGGGCGGGTTCCGGGCACCTACCACCCGACGTTCCTGTACGAGTCGCTGTGGTGCGTCGGCGTCGCCCTGCTGGTGATCTGGGCCGACCGCCGCTTCCGGCTCGGGCACGGGCGGGCGTTCGCGCTGTACGTCGCCGCGTACTGCGCGGGCCGGTTCTGGATCGAGTACATGCGCGTCGACGAGGCCCACCACGTCCTGGGCCTGCGGCTGAACAACTGGACCGCGCTCCTCGTGTTCCTGCTCGCGGCGCTGTACATCGTGCTGTCGGCGAGGAAGCGGCCCGGGCGGGAGGCCGTGGTGGAACCGGGTGCGGCTGCCGCCGACGGCGAGACCGGGGCCGACGACGGGAGCGGCGTCAAGGGCGAGGCCGGGGCCGACGACGGGAGCGGCGTCAAGGGCGAGGACGGGGCGGACGCCTCGGACGCCCAGGACGCGAAGGAGGACGCCGCGGCGGGGGAAGCCGGGGAGAAGTCCGCGGACGGGGCCGGGCCGGCGAAGAAGCGCTGACGCCCGCCGCACACGACGCCGAGGGCGCCCGGAAACCGTCTCCGGGCGCCCTCGGCGTGTGCCGGCGGCCTCATCTCCGCCGGGCCAGTGACAGGGTCCGCTGAGCCGCCGCCACCACCGCCGCGTCGACGAACCTGCCGTCGGGCAGGGCCTGGGCGCCCTGCTCGGTCGCCGCCGCCTTGACGATCGCCTCCGCCTGCTCGATCTCCTCCTCGCCGGGGAGGTAGGCCCGCTCGATGACCGGCAGCTGGCGGGGGTGGATCGCGGCGCGGCCCAGGAAGCCCAGGGCGCGGCCGTGGGCGCAGGAGGCGGCGAGGCCCTCCAGGTCGCGGATGTCCGGATGGACGGACTGGGCGGGCGGGGCCAGGCCCGCCGCCCGCGCGGCCACGACCACGCGGGAGCGGGACCAGTCGAGGCCCGCGTCGTCCCGTACGCCCAGGTCGGCCCGCAGGTCCGTCTCGCCGATCGCGATACCGCGCAGGGCCGGGTGGGCGGCCGCCACGGCGTGGGCCCGTTCGACGGCGAGGGCCGACTCCAGGAGGGCGTACAGCGGGAGCACACCGCCGTGCGCGGACAGGGCGCGCCGGGCGACGCGCACGACCTCGGACGCGGAGGACACCTTGGGCAGCCGCAGCCCGGACAGGCCCGGGGCCGGGGCGACGGCCGCGAGGTCGGCCTCGGCCCAGGGGCCGCACAGGGCGTTGACGCGGACGTGGACCGGGACCGGCTGGGGGTCGCGCAGCAGCTCGGCGGTGGCCGCGCGGGCGTAGGCCTTGCGGCCGGGGGCGACCGCGTCCTCCAGGTCGACCACCACCACGTCGGCCCCGGAGACGAGCGCCTTCGCCACCACGGCGGGGCGGTCCCCGGGGGCGTACAGCCAGGTCAGCGGGAAGTCCGTCACAGGGCGCCCTCCGCGCGCAGCGCCGCGAGCTCGGCCGGGGCGAGGCCCAGCTCGGTCAGCACCTCCTCGGTGTCCGCGCCGTGCGGGCGGCCCGCCCAGCGGATCGCGCCCGGGGTGCCGGAGAGCCGGAAGAGGACGTTCTGCATGCGCAGCGGGCCCAGCTCGGGATCGTCGACCGTGGTGATCGTGCCCAGGGCCTGGTACTGCGGGTCCGCCATCACGTCCCGCACGTCCTGGACGGGGGCGACGGCCGCCTCCGCCTTCTCGAAGGCCGCCAGCACGTCGGTGCGGGTGTGCCGCGCGATCCAGCCGCCGACCGCCTCGTCCAGGACGTCCGCGTGCCGGGCCCGGTCGGCACCGGTGGCGAACCAGGGTTCGTCGATCAGCTCCGGCCTGCCCACCAGGTGCATCACGCGCTCGGCGACCGACTGGGCCGAGGTGGAGACGGCGACCCAGGTGCCGTCGGCGGTGAGGTAGGTGCCCCGGGGGGCGTTGTTCTGGGAGCGGTTGCCGGTGCGGGGCTGGACGTGGCCGAGCTGGTCGTACCAGGTCGGCTGGGGGCCGAGCACGGTGAGGATCGGTTCGATGAGGGCCATGTCGACGACCTGGCCCTCCCCCGTGCGGTCGCGGGCGGCCAGCGCGGTCATGACCGCGTACGCCGTGGCCAGGCCCGCGATGGAGTCCGCCAGGCCGAACGGCGGCAGGGTCGGCGGGGCGTCCGGTTCGCCGGTGATCGCGGCGAAGCCGCTCATCGCCTCGGCGAGGGTGCCGAAGCCCGGGCGGTGCGCGTACGGGCCGAACTGGCCGAAGCCGGTGACCCGGGCCAGGACCAGGCGGGGGTTGACGGCGGACAGCTCGGGCCAGCCCAGGTCCCACTTCTCCAGGGTGCCGGGGCGGAAGTTCTCGATGACCACGTCGGCGGTCCCGGCCAGGCGCAGGAGGGTGTCCCGGCCGCCGGGCCTGGACAGGTCCAGGGTGATGGTGCGCTTGTTGCGGCCGAGCACCTTCCACCACAGGCCGACGCCGTCCTTGGACGGGCCGTGGCCGCGGGAGGGGTCGGGTTTCCTCGGGTGCTCGACCTTGACGACCTCCGCGCCGAAGTCGCCGAGCAGGGTCGCGGCCAGCGGACCGGCGAAGAGGGTGGCGAGGTCCAGCACGCGCAGGCCGGTCAGCGGGGGACCGGCGGGGGCGGGTGCCGGCGGTGGGGCGGTGGTCGGGTCGGAGGGCGTCATGGGCGGGAGGCCTCCCGGTGGGTCAGGTGGGCCAGGACGTCGAAGCCGGTGCCGTGGAAGTCGCCGACGGAGGTCGCCAGCCGGTTCTTCAGCGGGGCCGTCCAGCGGTCGGGCAGCGCGGCCGGGGAGCCGGCGAGCAGGCCGGCGATGCTCCCGGCGGTCGCGCCGTTCGAGTCGGTGTCCCAGCCGCCGGACACCGCACGGCAGACGGAGCCGGTGAAGTCGCCGTCCGCGTGGGTGAGGGCGGCGGTGATCAGGGCGGTGTTGGGGACGGCGTGCACCCAGTGGTGGGTGGCGCCGTGCAGGGCGTGGAGCCGGTCGACGACCGCGGCGAAGTCGGTGTGCTCGCGGGCCAGCCGGACGGCCTGCCGGACGGCGCGGGCGAGCCGGGAGCGGGGCGGGACGACCGTGAGGCCGGTGCGCAGGCAGGCGTGGACGTCGTGGTCGCCGGTGGCGGCTCGGGCGATGACGGCCGCGGTGAACATCGCCGCGTAGACGCCGTTGGCGGTGTGCGTGAGGGTCGCGTCGCGGTGCGCCTGCGCGGCGGCGGCCGCCGGGTCGCCGGGATGGGTCCAGCCGTGCACGTCGGCGCGGATCAGGGCGCCGATCCACTCGCGGAAGGGGTTGTGGTGCCGGGCGGTCAGCGGGGGCTCCAGACCGCAGAGGAGGTTGCGGTAGGCGACGCGCTCGGCGGTGAAGGTGCGGCCGGCGGGGAGTTCGTCGAGCCAGACGCGGGCCACGTCCGCGGTGGTGAAGGCCCGGCCGTGGCGCCGGAGGACGAGCAGGCCCAGCAGGGGGTAGTTGAGGTCGTCGTCCTCGGGCATGCCGTCGATGTTCTCGGCGAGGGAGGTGGCCGCCGAGCGGCGGTTCCAGGGGTAGCGGGCCAGCAGCTCCTCGGGGACCCCGCGGGCGGTGAAGTAGGTGGTCAGGGGCCAGTTGCCGGCGGCCCGGGCGAGGAGGCGGATGCCGCCGAGGGGGAGCTTCTCGACCGGCTTGCCCAGCAGGCAGCCGACGGCCCGGCCGAGCCAGGCGGCCTCGAGGCGTTCGGGACCCGGCGGAGCCGGGGGAAGCGCGGGCGAGGCCGGCCAGTCGGGACACAGGGCCCGGATCCCGGCCAGGCCGGTCGGCTCGTCGTCCGCCAGTGCACTGGGCAGATCCGCCAGTTCGTCCAGCAGGTCGGTGGCCAGCAGGCGCAGGTAGCGGGAGGCCGGCCGCTCGGACGCGCCCGCGCGCAGCGGTGCCTCCGGGCCGCCCGCCGCCCGCCAGCGGGCCGCGATCGCCGAGGGCTCACGGCCGTCCTGGGCCGCCTGGCGCAGCTCGTGGCCGATCAGGTCCTCCGGCTGCACCCACGTCAGTCGGAGCATTCCGGCGCTCCCCCCGCCAACTCCGCGAACGCCCGCTCGTGGGCGCGGCGGCGCCGTACGTCGCGCTCGAAGACCTCGCGGGCCACGCCGGTGAGCGTGACCGCGGGTTCCCACAGGTCGAGGCGGCTGGCCTCGGCCACGGTCTTGGCCCAGTCCTCGGGGACCGGAGAGCCGAGGGCGCCGGTCACGGCACCGGCCATCGTCGCGATGGAGTCGCAGTCGCGGCCGTAGTTCACCGCGCCCAGCACCGCGTGCCGGAAGTCGCCGCCGGCCACCACCACCATGCCCAGCGCCACGGGCAGTTCCTCGATCGAGTGCAGCCGGGACGGGCGGCGGGCGCCCAGGGAGGGGGAGCGGTAGTCGGGGCCCACGGTGTCGTACGGGGCCACCGCCTCCCGCAGCGGGCGCAGCGCCGACTCGAAGTCCGTGTGCCGGGACGCCTCCTCGCAGACCCGCTCGATCGCCGCCCGCGTGCCGTCCTTCGCCAGGGACAGACACGCGGCGACCACCGAGTCCGGCGTCGCGCCCGGCGCGCACGCCGCCGCGACGGCCGCCGCCAGGACCCCGGCCGCCTCCCGGCCGTACGACGACTGGTGGGCGCCCGCGACGTCCAGCGCCTCGGCGTAGGCGGCGGCCGGGTGGGCCGCGTTGACCAGGCCGACCGGGGCCACGTACATCGCGGCACCGCAGTTGACGATGTTGCCGACGCCCGCCTCGCGCGGGTCGACGTGGCCGTAGTGGAGCCGGGCCACCAGCCACTTCTCCGCGAGGAAGACCCGCCGCAGCAGGATCGCCTCCGCCTCCAGCTCCGGGATCCAGCGCGGGTTCGTCATCAGGTCCGGGACCAGGTGGTCGGCGACCGCGTACGCGTCCAGGTGGTCGCGGACCGTCGCGTACACCCGGACCAGCGCGTGCGTCATCAGGGTGTCGTCGGTGACGTGGCCGTCGCCCTTGTGGTACGGGGCGAGGGGGCGGGCGGTGCGCCAGGCGTCGCCGTGCCAGGGGCCGACGACGCCGTGCACGCGTCCGCCGTGGCGCTCGGCGATCTGCTCGGGGGAGTAGCCCTCGACCGGCCCGCCGAGGGCGTCGCCGACGGCGGCCCCCACGAGGGCACCGGTGATCCGCTCGTCCAGGGGCACGCCCATTTCACGGCTTTCTTCCTCTTTGTGCTGCATGGTCGCATCATCCTCCCGTGCGGGCCGGTTGTGCGGCTTCCAGGAGCCCGGCGAGTTCCACCAGGTCCGTGCCGGTGAGCCGGGGGAGCGCGCAGCCGGGGAGGAGGCGGCAGCTCTCCCGCCACGTCCGGGGGATCGCCGCGCCGCCGCCCAGCGCGCCGGTGAGGGCGCCGGCGAGCGCCGGGGCGGAGTCCGCGACCCGCGACAGACAGGCCGCCGCGGGGACCGCCTCCGCGATCCGGCCGCGGGCGGCGGTGGCCAGGGCGAGGGCGACGGGGACGGTCTCGGCGGCGGCGATGCCGTAGCTGTAGACGTGGTCGACGATCTGGTGCTCCAGCGGCGGTACGAGGGCGAAGGCGCTGTCGGCGTCCGCCGCGAGCCCCAGGGCGTGCCGGGCGTTGCGGCCGATCTCCGTCTCCTCGGGGAGCTCGGCGAGCGCGGCGGCCACGCACGCGTGCACGTCCGCTCCGGCCAGTGCGAGACAGACGGCGGCGGCCATCGCGCGGGCGCCGTGCACCCCGTCGCCGTCCTGGGTGTAGCGGGCGTCGAACTCGGCGAGGGCGGCGGCGCCCGCGGGGTCGCCCGGGTGGGCCACGGCCAGCACGCAGGCCCGGACGCAGGCCGCGTCGTCGAAGTAGTGCGGGTTGTCGTGGCCGGTGGCGGGCGGACGCAGACCGGCGGCCAGGTTGCCGAGGCCGGCCCGCACGGAGATGCGGGCGCGCAGGGGGAGGACCGCCGACTCGATCTCGGGGGCGCGTTCGGTGGCCACGGCGACCTCGGCGGCGAGGGCGTTCCAGACCAGGTCGATGGCGGCGCGCGTCCGGCGCTCCCTGCTCAGGTCCCCGAGCGCGTCGTCGTCCCCGGCCAGCAGCACCGCCTCGGCCGCGAACGCGGCCCACTCGGCGTCGTCGGAGGGGCCGAGGCGCAGGGGCTCCGGGGGCTGGTTGAGGGCGATCGGCACGGGGAGGGTGGTGGTCGCGTTCTGCTCGGCGAAGGTGTCCAGCTCGCGGGTGAGGCGCCGGGTCCACCCGGGCATCCGGGCGGCGCGGTGGCGGGCGGCGGGCCATCCGGCGGCGTCCCCGGCGGCGAGGCCGAGGAGGAGGCCCTCGACGCGGTGCGCCTCCGGCGGCGGGGCGGGGGCGTCGGCCTCGGCTTCGCCTTCGGCCCGGGTGTTCCCGCCCGCGTCACCCGTGCGGGTTCCGCGGTCGCGTGCGGGTGGCCCCTGCGGGGTCCTCCCGCCGTCGGCGGCCGCGGGGCCCTGCGCGGGCTTCTCCGTGTCGGTGACCGTGGGGCCGGGTGGGTTCATGCGGAGCTCTCCGTCTCGTCGTCCGCCGCCAGGACGAAGGCGTCCGGCGTCGGCTCGTCACCCCGGAGCGTCGGCTCGCCCGGTGCCAGCAGGTCCGCGACGTCCAGGACGTGGTGTCCCGCCATCGCCGGCAGGCAGCTGCCGCGGGCCGGGCCGATGGCGGCCGCCCAGGACCCCGGGATCGCGCGGACGCCCCGCGTCGCGCCGGCCAGGGCACCCGCGACCGCCGCCGTGGTGTCGGCGTCGCGCCCCATGTTGACGGCCGTCAGCACCGCCTGCTCGAAGTCGCCGTCGGCCGCCGCGTACGCGCCGAAGGCGAGGGCGACCGCCTCCGGGGCCAGGTCGGTCCAGGGGTAGCCGCCGATCACGACCGCCGAGCGGACCGCGCGTTCGCCGAGGTGGGCCGCGGTGACGGCGCGGCGCAGCGAGCGGGCGGTCCAGGAGTCGTCCGGGACCACCGCCAGGGCGGAGGCCACGACCGCGACCACCGGCGCCCCGGCCATCGCCGCCGCGACGCCCGCCGCGACCGCCTGTCCGCCGTAGATGCCCTCGCCGTCGTGGCTGACCGAGCCGTCGACGGCCGCCAGCCGGGCCGCCTCGTCGGGACGGCCGGCCGCGAAGACCCCGCAGGGCGCCGCCCGCATCGCCAGCCCGTCGCTCCAGGCGTGCCGGTGCTGGGCGGAGGCGGGCGCGGCCAGGCCCCGGCGCAGGTTCTCCAGCGTGCCGCGCTCGCTGAAGCCGGCCCCCCGGAAGGGGCCCTCGGCGCGGTCGGCGATCAGTTCGTGCCAGGCCGCCTCGACGTGCGCCGGGGTGAGCGCGTGGCCGTGCCGGGCCAGCAGCAGGCCGGAGAAGATCGCGTACTCGGTGTCGTCCGTGCCCGCGGGGTGGTCCGCCACGTATCCGGTGATGCGGCCCCAGGTCGCCCGGATGTCGGAGGGCTTCATGTTCTCGGCCGGGGCGCCGAGCGCGTCGCCGACGGCCAGGCCGAGCAGCGCGCCGCGGGCCCGTTCGCGGAGCCCGACGGTGTCCCCGGGCGCCGGGACCGGGGGGATGCGGGCGGTCGGTGCCATACGCGGCTCTCCTCTCAGGGGCGCCCCGAGAGGCGCGAGGCCCTTTGCGGAACTGTCCCCGGTGCGCTGCCCCGCACAGCCTCACGGACCCCAGTGTCACCCGGTCGACATGTGAGCGGCCATCTACACAAGCGAGCGGAAAACGCAAAACCGCAGGTTAGCCCAGCCTTTCCTTGCTGGCGGCGGGGAATCTCGCGGCGTACATTGAGTGTTGTCGAAAAGTAGAACCAGTCCAGATCGGGCTCGGAAGAGCTCTGTCCAAGCTTCCTGGGGGACGCGTCATGGCGATCATCGAGACCGAGGCGGCGCTGCACGAGGCGCACCGCGACAACCACACGCACCGGGACGTGAACGGCGGCTGGCTGCGTCCGGCCGTCTTCGGCGCGATGGACGGCCTGGTCTCCAACCTCGCCCTGATGACCGGTGTCGCCGGCGGCTCCGTCAGCCAGCAGACCGTCGTCCTGAGCGGCCTCGCGGGTCTGGCCGCCGGGGCCTTCTCCATGGCCGCCGGCGAGTACACGTCCGTCGCCTCCCAGCGCGAGCTGGTCGAGGCCGAGCTGGACGTCGAGCGCCGTGAGCTGCGCAAGCACCCCCAGGACGAGGAGGCCGAGCTCGCCGCGCTCTACGCGGCCCGCGGCGTCGAGCCGGCGCTGGCCCGTGAAGTGGCCCGGCAGCTGTCCCGGGACCCCGAGCAGGCCCTGGAGATCCACGCCCGCGAGGAACTCGGCATCGACCCCGGTGACCTGCCCTCGCCCGCCGTCGCCGCCGTCTCCAGCTTCGGATCCTTCGCGCTCGGCGCCCTGCTGCCCGTGCTGCCCTACCTCCTCGGTGCGAGCAGTCTGTGGCCCGCCGTGCTGCTGGCACTGCTCGGACTCTTCCTGTGCGGCGCGGTGGTGGCCAAGGTGACGGCGCGGACCTGGTGGTACAGCGGGCTGCGGCAGCTCGCCCTCGGCGGCGCGGCGGCCGGTGTGACGTACGCCCTGGGCACGCTGTTCGGAACGGCCGTAGGATGACCCGGCTCGCACTTATGCGTCAGGTCGCATAAGTAGTCATTACTTGCTGGTTTCGACCGCGTGACAGCCGGGCATGAGCCGTAAGCGCTGTGGGCGATGAGGCCGGCGGCGTGCCCGCGGGGCGGACGAAGACGCCCGCTCCCGCCATCGGGCCGACGGGCACCGATCTGTCCGGCAGGCCCCCCGTGTTCTCCCCGCGCCGCCGGGCGCGGAACCCCGCCGCGCCCCGCGCGGTGTCCGCATGCTGGAACGGAATGTCCCGGTTCCCGAGAACCGCTCCATCATGTAATCTGCAGCAACTTTCGCACTCACGCAGAGGGCCAACGTCGTCCCTCGGCACTCGCACATGCCACATGACGACGACGGGAGAGCCGATGCGTACGCCGCGCCAGCCGTCCCAGCATTCCGAGAATGGCCGGAACTGGTCCTTCATGGATGCTCGCCCTGCTGCGCAGGGTATGTACGACCCCCGCAACGAGCACGACGCCTGCGGTGTCGGTTTCGTCGCCACCCTCACCGGCGAGGCGTCCCACACCCTGGTCGACCAGGCCCTCACCGTTCTGCGCAACCTCGAGCACCGCGGCGCCACCGGCTCCGAGCCGGACTCCGGTGACGGCGCCGGCATCCTCTCCCAGGTCCCGGACGCCTTCTTCCGCGACGTGGCCGGATTCGAACTGCCCGAGGCCGGCGCCTACGCCGTCGGCATCGCCTTCCTACCGCAGGACGCCACCGAGGACGCCGTCGCCCGGATCGACCGGATCGCCGCCGCCGAGGGCCTGACCGTCCTCGGCTGGCGCGAGGTGCCCGTCGCGCCCGAACTGCTCGGCGCCACCGCCCGCTCCACGATGCCGGTCTTCCGGCAGGTCTTCGTCGCCGCCGGCGAGAGCCGGGGCATCGACCTCGACCGCAGGGCCTTCGTGCTGCGCAAGCGCGCCGAGCGCGAGGCCGGCGTCTACTTCCCGTCGCTGTCCGCGCGGACCATCGTCTACAAGGGCATGCTGACCACCGGCCAGCTCGAGCCCTTCTTCCCGGACCTGTCCGACCGCCGCTTCGCCTCCGCGATCGCGCTCGTGCACTCCCGGTTCTCCACGAACACCTTCCCGTCGTGGCCGCTGGCGCACCCGTACCGGTTCGTCGCGCACAACGGTGAGATCAACACCGTCAAGGGCAACCGCAACTGGATGCGCGCCCGGGAGTCGCAGCTGGTCTCGGACCTGTTCGGCTCCGACGACAAGGCGCTGGAGCGGATCTTCCCGGTCTGCACCCCCGACGCCTCCGACTCCGCCTCCTTCGACGAGGTCCTGGAGCTGCTGCACCTGGGCGGCCGCTCGCTGCCGCACTCGGTGCTGATGATGATCCCGGAGGCGTGGGAGAACCACGACTCCATGGACCCGGCCCGGCGAGCCTTCTACCAGTACCACTCCACGATGATGGAGCCCTGGGACGGCCCGGCCTGCGTCACCTTCACCGACGGCACCCAGGTCGGCGCCGTGCTCGACCGCAACGGCCTGCGCCCCGGCCGCTACTGGGTCACCGACGACGGCCTGGTCGTCCTCGGCTCCGAGGTCGGCGTCCTCGACATCGACCCCTCCAGGGTCGTCCGCAAGGGCCGGCTGCAGCCCGGCCGCATGTTCCTCGTGGACACCGCCGAGCACCGCATCATCGAGGACGACGAGATCAAGGCCCAGCTCGCCGCCGAGCACCCGTACGCGGAGTGGCTCGAGGCCGGCGAGATCGAGCTGTCCGACCTGCCCGAGCGCGAGCACATCGTGCACACCCACGCCTCGGTCACCCGCCGCCAGCAGACCTTCGGCTACACCGAGGAGGAGCTGCGCGTCATCCTCGCGCCGATGGCCAAGTCCGGCGCGGAGCCGATCGGCTCGATGGGCACCGACTCGCCGATCGCCGCGCTGAGCGAGCGTCCGCGGCTGCTCTTCGACTACTTCACCCAGCTGTTCGCGCAGGTCACCAACCCGCCGCTGGACGCGATCCGCGAGGAGCTGGTCACCTCCCTGCGCTCCTCCCTCGGCCCGCAGGGCAACCTGCTGGAGCCGACCGCGGCCTCCTGCCGCAGCGTCGTCCTGCCCTTCCCGGTGATCGACAACGACGAGCTGGCCAAGCTCATCCACATCAACGCCGACGGCGACATGCCCGGCTTCAAGGCCGCGACCCTGTCCGGCCTGTACCGGGTCTCCGGCGGCGGCGACGCGCTCGCCGCCCGCATCGAGGACATCTGCGCCGAGGCCGACGCGGCGATCGAGAACGGCGCCCGGCTGATCGTCCTGTCCGACCGGCACTCCGACGCCGAGCACGCGCCGATCCCCTCGCTGCTGCTCACCGCGGCCGTCCACCACCACCTCATCCGCACCAAGCAGCGCACCCACGTGGGCCTGCTGGTGGAGGCCGGTGACGTCCGCGAGGTCCACCACGTCGCCCTGCTCATCGGCTACGGCGCCGCCGCCGTCAACCCCTACCTGGCGATGGAGTCCGTCGAGGACCTCGTCCGCGCGGGCACCTTCCTGCCGGGCATCGAGTCCGAGAAGGCCATCCGCAACCTCATCCACGCCCTCGGCAAGGGCGTCCTGAAGGTCATGTCCAAGATGGGCATCTCCACGGTCGCCTCCTACCGCGGCGCGCAGGTCTTCGAGGCCGTCGGCCTCGAGGAGGGCTTCGTCGAGAAGTACTTCAACGGCACCGCCACCAAGATCGGCGGCGTCGGCATCGACGTCATCGCCAAGGAGGTCGCCGCCCGCCACGCCAAGGCGTACCCCGCCTCGGGCATCGCGCCCGCGCACCGCACCCTGGAGATCGGCGGCGAGTACCAGTGGCGCCGCGAGGGCGAGCCGCACCTGTTCGACCCGGAGACGGTCTTCCGCCTCCAGCACTCCACGCGCTCCGGCCGCTACGACATCTTCAAGAAGTACACCGAACGCGTGAACGAGCAGTCCGAGCGGCTCATGACGCTCCGCGGGCTCTTCGGCTTCAAGAGCGACCGCGAGCCGATCCCCCTCGAGGAGGTCGAGCCGGTCTCCGAGATCGTCAAGCGGTTCTCCACCGGCGCCATGTCGTACGGCTCCATCTCCCAGGAGGCGCACGAGACCCTCGCCATCGCCATGAACCAGCTGGGCGGCAAGTCCAACACCGGCGAGGGCGGCGAGGACCCGGAGCGCCTGTACGACCCGGCCCGCCGGTCGTCCATCAAGCAGGTCGCCTCCGGCCGCTTCGGCGTGACCTCCGAGTACCTGGTCAACTCCGACGACATCCAGATCAAGATGGCCCAGGGCGCCAAGCCCGGCGAGGGCGGCCAGCTGCCCGGCCACAAGGTCTACCCGTGGGTGGCCAAGACCCGGCACTCGACGCCGGGCGTGGGGCTCATCTCCCCGCCGCCGCACCACGACATCTACTCCATCGAGGACCTCGCCCAGCTGATCCACGACCTGAAGAACGCCAACCCCCAGGCGCGGATCCACGTCAAGCTGGTCTCCGAGGTCGGCGTCGGCACCGTCGCCGCGGGTGTCTCCAAGGCGCACGCGGACGTCGTGCTCATCTCCGGTCACGACGGCGGCACCGGTGCCTCCCCGCTGACCTCCCTGAAGCACGCCGGCGGTCCCTGGGAGCTCGGTCTCGCCGAGACCCAGCAGACCCTGCTGCTCAACGGCCTGCGCGACCGGATCGTGGTGCAGACCGACGGCCAGCTCAAGACCGGCCGGGACGTGGTCGTCGCCGCGCTGCTCGGCGCCGAGGAGTTCGGCTTCGCCACCGCGCCGCTGGTCGTCTCCGGCTGCGTCATGATGCGCGTCTGCCACCTGGACACCTGCCCGGTCGGCATCGCCACCCAGAACCCCGTCCTGCGGGACCGGTTCTCCGGCAAGGCCGAGTACGTCGTGAACTTCTTCCGGTTCATCGCCGAGGAGGTCCGCGAGCTCCTCGCCGAGCTGGGCTTCCGTTCCGTCGAGGAGGCCGTCGGCCACGCCGAGGTGCTCGACGTGACCCGCGCGGTGAACCACTGGAAGGCGCAGGGCCTGGAGCTGGAGCCGCTGTTCCACGTCCCCGAGCTGCCCGAGGGCGCCGTCCGCCACCAGGCCGTCGCCCAGGACCACGGGCTGGAGAAGGCGCTCGACAACGAGCTGATCAAGCTCGCCGCCGACGCGCTCGCCGCCACCGGGGCCGAGGACGCCCAGCCGGTGCGCGCCCGGGTCGCCATCCGCAACATCAACCGCACGGTCGGCACCATGCTCGGCCACGAGGTGACCAAGAAGTTCGGCGGCGCGGGCCTGCCCGACGACACCATCGACATCACGTTCACCGGCTCCGCCGGCCAGTCCTTCGGCGCCTTCGTCCCGCGCGGCGTCACGCTGCGCCTGGAGGGCGACGCCAACGACTACGTCGGCAAGGGCCTGTCCGGCGGCCGGATCGTCGTCCGCCCGGACCGGAGCGCCGACCACCTCGCCGAGTACAGCGTCATCGCGGGCAACACCCTCGCCTACGGCGCCACCGGCGGCGAGATGTTCCTGCGCGGCAAGGTCGGCGAGCGGTTCTGCGTCCGCAACTCCGGCGCGCTGGTCGTCTCCGAGGGCGTGGGCGACCACGGCTGCGAGTACATGACCGGCGGTCACGCGGTCGTCCTCGGCGAGACCGGCCGCAACTTCGCGGCCGGTATGTCCGGCGGCGTCGCGTACGTCGTCGACCTGGACCGCGACAACGTCAACGCCGGCAACCTCGGCGCGATCGAGGCGCTGGACGACGCCGACAAGCGGTGGCTGCACGACGTGGTCCGCCGCCACCGGGAGGAGACGGGCTCCACCGTCGCCGAGAAGCTGCTCGCCGAGTGGGACACGGCCGTCGAGCGCTTCAGCAAGATCATCCCCAGCACGTACAAGGCAGTGCTCGCCGCCAAGGACGCCGCCGAGCGAGCCGGTCTGTCCGAGACCGAGATCACCGAGAAGATGATGGAGGCGGCGATCAATGGCTGACCCGAAGGGCTTTCTGAACCACGGCCGCGAGGTCGCCGAGTCCCGTCCGGTCGAGGAGCGGGTCAAGGACTGGAACGAGGTCTACGTCCCCGGCTCCCTGCTGCCGATCATCAGCAAGCAGGCCAGCCGGTGCATGGACTGCGGCATCCCGTTCTGCCACAACGGCTGCCCGCTGGGGAACCTCATCCCCGAGTGGAACGACTACGCCTACCGCGAGGACTGGGCGGCGGCGAGCGAGCGCCTGCACGCGACGAACAACTTCCCGGAGTTCACGGGCCGCCTGTGCCCCGCCCCGTGCGAGTCGGCGTGCGTGCTCGGCATCAACCAGCCGCCGGTCACCATCAAGAACGTCGAGGTCTCGATCATCGACAAGGCGTGGGAGACCGGGGACGTCGCCCCCCGGGTCCCCGAGCGCCTGTCCGGCAAGACCGTCGCCGTGGTCGGCTCCGGCCCGGCGGGTCTGGCCGCCGCCCAGCAGCTGACCCGGGCCGGCCACACGGTCGCGGTGTACGAGCGGGCGGACCGCATCGGCGGCCTCCTCCGCTACGGCATCCCCGAGTTCAAGATGGAGAAGCGGCACATCAACCGCCGCATCGAGCAGATGCGCGCGGAGGGCACCAAGTTCCGCACGGGCGTCGAGATCGGCCGCGACATGCCGGCGACCGCGCTGCGCAAGCGGTACGACGCCGTGGTCCTCGCCGTCGGCGCCACGACCGCCCGCGACCTGCCGGTGCCGGGCCGCGACCTCAAGGGCATCCACCAGGCCATGGAGTACCTGCCGCTGGCCAACAAGGTGCAGGAGGGCGACTACGTCGCCCCGCCGATCTCCGCCGAGGGCAAGCACGTCGTCGTGATCGGCGGCGGTGACACCGGCGCCGACTGCGTGGGCACCGCCCACCGCCAGGGCGCCGCCTCCGTCACCCAGCTGGAGATCATGCCCCGCCCGAACGAGGAGCGGAACCCCCTCTCCCAGCCGTGGCCGACCTTCCCGATGCTCTACAAGGTCACCAGCGCCCACGAGGAGGGCGGTGAGCGGGTCTACTCCGTCTCCACCACCCACTTCGAGGGCGACGAGGACGGCAACGTCCAGTGGCTGCACCTGGTCGAGGTCGAGTTCGTGGACGGCAGGCTGACCCAGAAGCCCGGCACCGAACGGAAGATCCCCGCCCAGCTGGTCACCCTCGCCATGGGCTTCACCGGCACCGACCGCGAGAACGGCCTGGTCGAGCAGTTCGGCCTGGAGCTCGACGAGCGCGGTAACATCGCCCGCGACGCCGACTTCCAGACCAACGTGCCCGGCGTGTTCGTCGCCGGTGACGCCGGCCGCGGCCAGTCGCTCATCGTGTGGGCGATCGCCGAGGGCCGCTCGGCCGCCCGCGGCTGCGACCGCTTCCTCACCGGGGCGAGCGACCTGCCGGCCCCGATCCGGCCGACGGACCGCGCGCTGGCGGTCTGACCGGCCCGAGAGACGTCCCGTACAACGGCGTACGGAACACAGACGGCGCCTGCCCCTGTCCCCGACCGGACGATCGGGCAGGCGCCGTCACTTCGTGCGGGAGCGCCCGCGGCTACGGCACCCGGAACGTCTCCCCGTACATCTCCCGGACCAGCGGCGTCTCCAGCTTCAGGTTCCCGGCCCGGAGGAACCGCCGCTGGGCGGTGTCGACGCGGGAGGTGTCGCCGTCCGGCCGCCTGGCGAGCATCGCCGCGCGGCGGACGTCGAGGAAGGCGTCCGGGTACGCCTCCTGCGAACCGCCCCGGGCCGGCCTCCGCGCCTTCCTCATCGCGCGCTCCCGCAGGCCGTGGAAGCCCTCCGGGCCGGTGCCGGGCCCGTGGAGGACCATCGCGTCGCAGGAGACGAACTGGCCGAGCGTGTTCAGGCCGTCGAGCTTGGCGAGGCGGACGGACGGCTCGAAGTAGACGCGGTCGCGCTCCTCCTCCTGCGCCTCGCGGAACGCGGGCAGTCCCGCCTCCGCCCGTCAGGCCGCCGTGAAGCCGGGGTCCAGGCCCTCGTGCGAGTCCGTGCCGTCGACCTCCCGCAGGGCGGGCGGATAGCGCTCCAGGCCGTTGCCGGGGTGCTCCTCGCTGTAGCGCTCGACCAGCGTCAGCAGATCGTGGGTGCCGGTGCGGAAGCCGACGGTGCCGGCCGTGTAGCCCTGGCCGTCGCCGAGGTCCTCGATGCCGCCGTACAGGCTGCGCCAGTCCAGGGTGGAGTTCTCGGCGCTGGCCACCAGCCGCTGCGCCAGCTCCTTCTTCTCCGGCGCGGCGAGCCCCGGCGGCAGGCCGGCGACGAGCGCGTCGTCCTCCGCCCGCTCCCGCTCGGCCCGGTCCCCGGCGTCCTCGCGGGCCGACCGGGCGGTGGCGTCGGCCGCGGGCGGAGCGGCCGGTGCGTCGGCCGAGTCCGTCGGCATGACGAAGTACAGCCCCGTGGCGATCACGGGAAGGGCCGCGAGGAGCAATGCACCGGAACGTTTCACCGGAGGATGCCCCCACCCGTCAGCTCGGACACCTTGACCGCCGCCAGCACCACCACCAGCACCACCAGCCCCGCGCACGCCGCCGCCTGGACCAGGCCCCTGCGCGGCCCCCGCGGCACGTACGCGAAGACCAGCGCCACCGCACCGCCCGCCAGCAGCCCGCCGAGGTGCCCCTCCCAGGAGGTGGCCACCGCGGAGACCACCAGCCACAGCAGCAGACCGGCCATGAACCGGTTGACGGTGTTCATGTCGGCGCCGATCCGCCGCGCCATGACGTAGTACGCGGCCCCCACCCCGAAGACCGCCCCGGACGCCCCGACCACCGCGTCCCCGGGCGCGAGCAGCAGCACCAGCACCGAACCGCCCAGCGCCGACAGCAGGTACAGGGCCAGGTAGTGCACGCGGCCCAGCATCGGCTCGACGAGCCGGCCCAGGTTCCACAGCGCCACCATGTTCATCACGATGTGGAGGACGCCGAACGTCCCCTCGGCGGGCGGCAGGTGCAGGAAGGCACCGGTCAGCATCCGGTACCACTCGCCGTCCACCAGCCCTTCCGGACGGTAGTCCCCGGAGTGCGAGCCGTCGACCCACAGGTAGGACACACCGTCCGGTCCGACCAGTCCCGCGCCCAGCATCGCGAACCGGTCCACGATCTCCGGCCGCACCGACTCCGCCAGGTACACCAGCACGTTGACCGCGATCAGCGCGTACGTCACCACGGGCACCGTCGAGACCCGGCCGCCCACCACGGTGCGCGCCTGCCGCACCGACCGCGCGCCCTCCCTCACGCACTCGGGGCACTGGTGGCCCACGGCCGCCTCGCGCATGCAGTCCGGGCAGATGTACCGGTCGCAGCGCGTGCAGCGGACGTGGCACTCCACCTCGGGGTGGCGGTAGCAGGTGGTGACGGTGGACTCGGAATCCACGGACCGGCTCCTTGCGGGGGGACGGGGACGTGAGCGAGCCGGTGGGGACGGCGACGAACAAAATAACGAACGCCTGTGGACGGAGGGAGGGCAGGGGTGAGCGTGCCGTACCCTCGAGGCCGGTCCCGGCGACCGAGCAGCCGGTGACGGCGAGGGGGAGTGCACATGGCCGCGATCAGCCTGAGCAAGATCGAGGAGACCGCGCCCGCGCTGGCCGGCCTCTACAAGACCGCCGGGGCGTCCCTGGCCGGGCACGGACTGGACGGGCTGCGCGCCGCGGTCTACCTGGTCGTCGACTACTCCGGCTCGATGAAGCCGTACTACGAGGACGGCAGCGTGCAGGCGCTCGCCGACCGGGTGCTGGGCCTGTCCGCGCACCTCGACGACGACGGCACCGTGCCCGTGGTCTTCTTCTCCACCGACGTGGACGCCGTCACCGACATCGCCCTCGCCGATCACCGGGGGCGCGTCGAGCGGATCGTGGCCGGGCTCGGGCACATGGGCAGGACCAGCTACCACCTGGCGATGGACGCGGTCATCGACCACTACCTGGACAGCGGTGCGCGCCACCCCGCCCTGGTCGTCTTCCAGACCGACGGCGGCCCGGTCAACCGGCTCGCCGCCGAGCGGTACCTGTGCAAGGCGGCCCGGCTGCCGCTGTTCTGGCAGTTCGTCGGCTTCGGCGACCCGAACAGCCGCCAGTTCGACTACCTGCGGAAACTCGACGAGTTGGCGGTGCCGGACAAGCGGGTCGTGGACAACGCGGGCTTCTTCCACGCGGGTTCGGACCCGCGGAAGGTACCGGACACCGAACTGTACGACCGGCTGGTGGGCGAGTTCCCCCGGTGGCTGGCGGCGGCACGGGCCCGGGGGATCGTGCGGCCCTGAGCGTTCCGGGGGAGCCGGCGCCCCGGAACCTACTGCTTCAGCGAGAAGCCCAGCACCACGCCCGCCGACACCTCCACCATCCCCGGCACGAGGTCCCCGGACGAGGCGCCGCCCCCGCCGCCGTGACCGCGGTACTGCCGGAACTCGTACGACTCGGAGTCCACGTCCTGGATGTGCAGGACCGTGCCGAGCCGCACGCCCGCCGCCTCCGCGTACACCTCCGCCTTGCGCCGGGCCGCGGCCACGGCCCGGCGGCGCGCCTCGTCCCGCAGCGCCGGCTTGTCGTGCACGTCGAACTCGACGCCGTCGATGGCGTGCGCCCCCGCCTCGACCGCCTCCACGATCAACCGCTGGAGGCCGTCCAGCGCCCCGCTCTCGACGACGTAAGCGGCCCTGCAGCGGTAACCGCGGAACGTCCGCTCGCCGCCGTACCCGTCGTACTCCGAGCTCAGCTTGAGCCGCGAGCCGGACACCGACGCGTCCGGTATCCCGTGCCGCCGCAGCACCTCCCGCAGCCGCGCCACCGCCGCGCCCGCCTCCGTGAACGCCCGGCCCGGCTCGGGCTCCAGCACCTCCACCCCGAGCCTGACCCGGACCAACTGCGGCTCGACCCGCACGCTGCCCGCACCGAAAACGCCGATTCCCCAGGGTTCCTTGATCGTCTCCGTCATGCGGGCATTGAAGCACCACCGGACCGCGGCGCGCCGGTGAACACGGAGGCCGATCCGTCACCTCCGCGCCACGCCCCCGCCCGCTCCGGGCGCCCTCTCACGTGTCGCACTCCAGCACCGTCCGGCACAACCCGCACCGCGCCCGCACCCGCCCCCGCACCGGCACCCGGATCCGCTGGTGGCAGGTCGGACACGGGAACGACACCCGCAGCGGGCCGCGGCCGTCCGGTGCGAAGCTGTACGGGACGTCCGGCCGGGCGGACGCCGGGACGGCGGCGGGGCGGTGGTCCTGGGCGTGGCGGCGGTCCCGCGCGTACCGCCGGCGGCCCGCCCAGCCGGCCGCCGTCAGCGGCGGCTGCCGCTCGTCGCGGCGGGCCAGCGCCATCCCCTCGGTGTACGCCGTGTACGCCTGCGCGCTGGTGAACCACACCGACGGGTCCTCCCCGAACACCAGCGACCGCTTCGCCAGCACGTACCCGAACTCCTCCGGCGTGAGGTACCCCAGCTTCTGCGACGACACCCCGTCCTGGCGGAACGCGTCCAGCAGCAGCCACCCCGCCCCCAGGTACGTCGCCGTCGTGTCCGTCAGGATCTCGTTGTCGCGCGTACCGGGGAACGACAGCCCCAGGCGGTGCAGGTACACGTGCGTCACCTCGTGCGCCAGGGCCGCCCCGATGTCCCGCCGGTGCGTACGGAACCGGTCGTTCAGCTCGACGAAGTACTCCGGGCCGGCCTCCAGTTCGACGTTCGCCGCGTGCTGCATCTCCCGGAATCCGACGATCAGCCGCGCGTCCGGCAGCCGGTAGTGCCGCACCAGCTCGCGGGCCACCCGCTGCGCCCCCAGATGAAGGTCGTCCGTGTCGCAGAACGCCACGTCGGCCGGCGCCACGCTGGTCGAGAACGTACGGATCGTGTCGTACGACAGACGCCTGTACAACGCGGTGACGGCCGCCCGCACCGTCTCCAGGTGTGGGTAGCCGTGCTCGACCGGCCCGTCGTTCGCCACGCCTCACCCCCGGACGCCGTGAACCCGATTCCACTGTACGGGCACGCCACGGCCACCGCCCCCTTCTCCCCGTAGGCTGACCCCCCATGACCACCAGCAACACCGGTACCGGAGACGTCGACCCCGCCGTCCGCGAGGAACTCGCCCGGCTGCGCGACAGCATCGACAACATCGACGCGGCCGTCGTCCACATGCTCGCCGAACGCTTCAAGTGCACCCAGCAGGTCGGCCGTCTCAAGGCCGAGCACCGGCTGCCGCCCGCCGACCCGGCCCGCGAGACCCGCCAGATCGCCCGGCTGCGCGCCCTCGCCGAGAACGCCAAGCTCGATCCGGCCTTCGCGGAGAAGTTCCTGAACTTCATCATCGCCGAGGTGATCCGCCACCACGAGCGCATCGCCGACGCGGCCGTGAACGGCGCCACGCCCTCGGCGAACCCTCCCACGACGGCCTCCCCCGGGGAGTGACACGACGGCCCGCACGGGGCATGCTGCGCTGTGCGCTCCTTGTCAGCCGGCGGGCACCGCCCGCCGCACCCGGACAGTTCGCCTCCGGTCCCTTGCGAGGAGGGACGTGCGCCATGCCATCGGATGCCCGCATCCTCATCGTCGACGACCACGAGGGCACCCTGTACGCGCTGGAGAACGCCCTGGCCCCGCTGGGCCACCTGCTGGGCCGGGCCACCAGCGGCGACGAAGCCCTCAAACAGCTGCTGCGCGGGCACGTCGGCCTGCTGCTCCTCGACGTCCACATGCCCGGCACCGGCGGCCTGGAGGTCGTGCGCTCCATGCGCCGCCTGGAACGGACCCGGCACATCCCCGTCGTCCTGCTCACCGGCTTCGCCCGCGACCGGCAACTCGGTGCCGCCGCCTACGCCCTCGGCGTCGCCGACCTCGTCACCAAACCCGTCGACCCCTGGGCCCTGCGCACCAAGATCCGCCACCTCTACGACGCCCACCAGCGCCGCCTCGCCCTCGAACGCGAGATCCGCGCCCTGCGCGCCCGGCTCGAGGAGCACACCGCGCACCCCGGGCCCCCCGCCCTGCCCCACCCCCACACACGCGTACCGCCCGGACAGCCCGCGGGGGCGCACACCGGGGAGCTCGAACGAGACCGGACATAGGCCGCGTACGGATATCCGCCCCTGTGCCTCACCGGCGGCATCGGGCAGCATGGCCTGCATGTCCGTACTGACGCGCGACGAAGCGCAGAACCGAGCACAGCTCCTCGACGTCCACCGGTACACGATCGACCTCGATCTGACCACCGGCGACGAGACCTTCGACTCCCGCACCCTGATCCGTTTCACCGCACGCACGGACGCGGACACCTTCGTCGAGGTCAAACCCGCCGAGCTGCGCTCCGTCACCCTCGACGGACAGCCCCTGGACCCCGAGACCCTCGACGGCAACCGGCTGCCGCTGAAGAACCTCACCGCCGGCGCGCACGAACTGCGCGTCGACGCGCGGATGCGCTACTCCCGCACCGGCGAGGGCATGCACCGCTTCACCGACCCCACCGACGGCCTGACCTACGTCTACACCCAGCTGTTCCTGGACGACGTGCAGCGCGTCTTCGCCGCCTTCGACCAGCCCGACCTCAAGGCCGTCTTCGAGCTCACCGTCACCGCCCCCGAGGACTGGACCGTCCTCGCCAACGGCGTCACCGAGCACACCGGCGGCGGCGTGTGGAAGGCCGCGCCCACCCCGCCGGTCTCCACCTACCTCGTCGCCGTCGCCGCCGGTCCCTGGCACTCCGTGCGCACCGAGCACCGCGGCCTGCCCTTCGGCCTCCACTGCCGCCGCTCGCTGGCCCCGTACCTCGACACGGATGCCGAGGAACTCCTCGACATCACCCGCGCCTGCTTCGACCGCTACCACGAGAAGTTCGAGGAGCCCTACCCCTTCGACTCCTACGACCAGGCCTTCGTCCCCGAGTTCAACGCGGGCGCCATGGAGAACCCCGGACTGGTCACCTTCCGCGACGAGTTCGTCTACCGTTCCGCCGTCACCGACACCGAGCGCCAGACCCGCGCGATGGTCGTCGCCCACGAGATGGCCCACATGTGGTTCGGTGACCTCGTCACCCTCACGTGGTGGGACGACATCTGGCTGAACGAGTCCTTCGCCGAGTACATGGGCTACCAGACCCTCACCGAGGCGACCCGCTTCACCGACACGTGGACCGACTTCGGCGTCGCCCGCAAGGCCTGGGGCTACGACGCCGACCAGCGCCCCTCCACCCACCCCGTCGCCCCCGAGAAGGTGGAGGACACCGCCTCCGCGCTGCTCAACTTCGACGGCATCTCCTACGCCAAGGGCGCCTCCGCCCTGCGCCAGCTCGTCGCCTGGCTCGGCGAGAAGGACTTCCTCGCCGGCATCAACGTCCACTTCAAGCGGCACCGGTTCGCCAACGCCACCCTCGCCGACTTCATCGACTCCCTCGCCGCCGCCACCGAACGCGACGTCCACGCCTGGGCGGACGCCTGGCTGCGCACCACCGGCGTCGACACCCTCACCGCGTCCGTCGACTCCCGCCCCGGCCAGTGGGCCCTCGCCCTCGACCGCGACGGCGGCCGCCCCCACCGGGTCACCGTCGGCGTGTACGACCGCGACCTCAGCGACGGCCGCAGCCTCGTCCTGCGGGAACGCTACGAGACCGACGTCCCCCGGGAGGGAGCCCCCGAGCCGCGCCCCGGCACCCGCCCCGCCCTCGTCGTCCCCAACGACCTGGACCTGACCTACGCCAAGGTCCGCTTCGACGACACCTCCCTGGAGACCGTCCTGCGCGGCCTGTCCGGCATCCCCGACGCGCTCACCCGCGCCGTCGTGTGGAACGCGCTGCGCGACATGGTCCGCGACGGCGAACTCGCCCCGGCCGACTACCTGGCGACCGCCGCCGCCCACCTGCCCGAGGAGACCGACCTCGCCCTCGTCCAGGGCGTCCTCGCCTTCGCCACCGGCCACATCGCCGACCGCTACCTCACCCCCGACCAGCGGCCCGCCGCGCTCGCCACCCTCACCGAGCTGTGCCGCGACCTCATCCGCCGCACCGAGGACGGCGACCACCCCGGCCTGCGCCTGATCGCCGTACGCCACCGCATCGACACCGTCGCCCACCCCGACACCATCGCCGCCTGGCTCGCCGAGGGCACCGTCCCCGGCGGTCCCGAACTCGACCCCGAACTGCGCTGGCGCGTCCTCGCCCGCCTCGCCGTGCTCGGCGCCGTCGACGAGGACGGCATCGCCGCCGAACTCGAACGCGACCCCAGCGCCACCGGCCGCGAGGGCGCCGCCCGCTGCCGCGCCGCCCTGCCCGACGAGGCCGCCAAGGCCCGCGCGTGGGAGGCCATGTTCGGCTCCGACGACCGGGCCGACCTGTCGAACTACCTGTTCACCGCCACCGCCCAGGGCTTCTGGCAGCCCGAGCAGGCCGACCTCGTACGCCCCTACGTGGCCCGCTACTACAAGGACGCGGTGGCCGTCGCCGCCCGCCGCGGGCCCGCCATCGCCGAGGCCACCGGCCGCTGGGCCTTCCCCGCCCACGCCGTCGACGCCGAGCACCTGAAGCTCGGCGAGAAGTGCCTGCGCAAGGCCGACCCGATCCCCGCCCTGCGCCGCAAACTCGTCGACCAGCTCGACGACCTGGCCCGCGCCCTGCGAGTCCGGCAGGCGTAACCGCACGTCAGGGTGTCGTCGGCGTTCCCGGCGGCACCCTCCGCGGCATCTCGCCCCTCCCCGAAAGGGGGCGCAACCCCTTCGAAAGGGGACGTACCCCCTTCGGGGGTGTTCACCGGTCTTTTCGGGCGCGGCGCCCCATCCATGTACAAGCTGGATCCTCCCCGCGGAACCTTCCCGCACCGCGTCCCGGAGGACAGTCATGCGCACGCCGCCCCTCGCCTCAGGTCCCCGAGGCCCGCACCACCTGCGGCCGCTGCTCGACACCGTCCTCGGCGCCCTGCGCACCGGCGCCCGGGCGCGCGGCGGACCGCTGCCCGCCGGCGGGCCCGACGCGGTCACCGCGGCCGTCCGCGACGCCGTGGGCGACGTCCTGCCCGACCAGGGCGACCCCGACGCCCTGCGCACCCTCGTGCACGCCTTCGCCCAGGGCGCCGCCGACCCCGCGCACCCCCTGTGCGCCGCCCACCTGCACTGCCCGCCGCTCGCCGTCGCGGCCGCCGCCGACCTCGCCGCCTCGGTGCTCAACCCCTCCCTCGACTCCTGGGACCAGGCTCCGGCCGCCTCCGCCCTGGAGACCCTCCTCACCCGGGCCCTCGCCCGCGAGACCGGCCACGCCGACGGCCTCGTCACCACCGGCGGCACCGAGGCCAACCAGCTCGCCGTGCTCCTGGCCCGCGAAGCACACGGCGGCACCGTACGGCTCGTCCACGGAGCCAACGCCCACCACTCGCTGCCCCGCGCCGCCTGGCTGCTCGGCCTGCCCGAACCCGTCGCCGTCCCCGCACCCGCCGGCGTCCTCGACCCCGTCGCCCTCGACGACGCCCTCACCCGCCTGCCCGGCCCCCGCGGCCGCGTCCTCGTGGCCGCCACCGCCGGCACCACCGACGCCGGCCTCATCGACCCCCTGCCCGACATCGCCGCCCGCTGCGCCGCCCACGGCGCCCGCCTCCACGTCGACGCCGCCTACGGCGGCCCCCTCCTCTTCAGCGACCGTCACCGGTCCCGGCTCACCGGACTCGACGCCGCCCACACCGTCACCCTCGACCTGCACAAACTCGGCTGGCAGCCGGTCCCCGCCGGTCTCCTCACCGTCCGCGACGCCCACGACCTGAGCGCCCTGCACCACCGCGCCGACTACCTCAACGCCGACGACGACACCGAGGCCGGACTGCCCGACCTCCTCGGCCGCTCCCTGCGCACCACCCGCCGCCCCGACGTCCTCAAACTCGCCGTCACGCTCAGGACCCTCGGCCGCACCGGCCTCGGCGCCCTCGTCGACCGGGTCTGCGCCCACGCCCGGGAGTTCGCCGACCTGGTCCACGACGACCCCCGCTTCGACCTCCACGACCGGCCCGTCATCAGCACGGTCCTCTTCCGGCCCGCGCACGCCGCCGACACCGCCGTCGCCGCCGTCCGGCGCCACCTCCTCACCGCCGGACGCGCCGTCCTCGGCCGTGCCCGCGCCGACGGCCGGCTCTGGCTCAAGGCCACCTTCCTCAACCCCGCCACCCGCCCCGACGACCTGACCGCACTCCTCACCCTCGTGCACCACGCCCACGCCGAAGGACAAGGACCCCGATGACCCCCACCGCCCACCCCGACGACCCCGCGGCCCCCCACGACCTCGTCGGCATCGGCATCGGACCCGCCAACCTCTCCCTCGCCGCCCTCGCCCACCCCCTCACCCGCCTGCGCACCGCCTTCTACGACCAGCGCCCCCACTTCACCTGGCACCCCGGCCTGCTCCTCGACGACGCCACCGTCCAGGTCCCCTTCCTCGCCGACCTCGTCACCCTCGTCGACCCCACCAGCCCCTGGACCTTCCTCAACCACCTCAAGGACCGCGAACGCCTCTACCCCTTCTACTTCGCCGAGCACTTCCACATCCGCCGCACCGAGTACGACGCCTACTGCCGCTGGGTCGCCGGCCGCCTCCCCGCGCTCCACTTCGGCCACCGGGCCGACGCCGTCCGCTGGAACCCCGAACGCGCCCTCTTCGAGATCGACCTCGCCCGCCCCGCCGCCGACGGCGGGGCCGAGGCCACCGGCCGCGCCCACGCCCGGAACGTCGTCCTCGGCATCGGCAGCGAGCCCCACGTCCCCGGACCCCTCGGGCCCCTCGCCGAGGATCCCGACCTCCCCGTCCTCCACGCCGCCGACTACCTCGCCCACCGCGACACCCTCCTCGCCGCGGGCCACGTCACCGTCGTCGGCACCGGCCAGTCCGGCGCGGAGGTCTTCCTCGACCTGCTGCGCCGGCGCCCCGCCGGACGGGAACGGCTGCACTGGATCGGCCGCACCGAGGCGTTCGCCCCCATGGAGTACTCCAAGCTCGGCCTCGAGCACTTCACCCCCGACCACACCCGGTACTTCCACGACCTCCCCGAACCCGTCCGCGACCGGCTCGTCCCCGCGCAGTGGCAACTCCACAAGGCCGTCGACGCCGCCACCCTCGCCGCCGTCCACGACGAGCTCTACCGGCGCACCCTCCACGGAGGCTGGCCCGACACCGTCCTCACCCCCGGCGTCCGCGTCCGCACCGCCGGCCGCCTCGCCGCCGGCGGCATCGAGCTCCACCTCGAACACCCCGTGCAGGGCACCCGCACCCGCCTCGTCACCGACGCCGTCGTCCTCGCCACCGGCCACCGGCAACGCCCCCTCGACCGCCTCCTCGCCGCCCTCGACCCCCACCTGCGCCGCGACCGCGCCGGCCGGCCCCGCATCGACGAGCACTTCCGCCTCGTCCTGGACCCCCCGGTCACCGGCACGGTCTACGTCCAGAACGCCGAACTGCACACCCACGGAGTCGGCGCGCCCGACCTCGGACTCGCCGCCTGGCGCAGCGCCACGATCCTCAACCACCTCACCGGCGGGCAGGCCTACCGCCTCCCCGCCCGCACCGCCTTCACCACCTTCGGACTCCACCCCCGGACGCCGCAGGTCCCGTCCGCCCGGCGAGCCGGCCGGCTCACCCCACTGGCGGACGGGACCTGAGGACCCCTGCGGACGGGAACGGTCAGGGCACCGGACGGGGAACGGTCAGAACACCGGCACACCGTCCCGGGTCAGCCGCCAGTCCACCGACGCGAAGTCCTTCGGGTCCAGCACGCCCTTCGCCGTCACCCACTCCGCGATCCGCGTACGGATCTCCGTCGACTCCGACCACAGCTCCTTCGCCGACGCCACGTGCGGGAACGCGCCGCCGCCGTTCGCCCGGTAGTTGTTCACCGCGAACACGAACCGTCCCGCGTCGTCCAGCGGAGCCCCGCCGAAGGTGAGGTTCTGGATCCGCGAACCGGCCGGCCGGGCGATGTCGATCTCGTAGCCGAGCCCCGAGACGTAGTCGTAGTTGTAGTCCGGACGCCCGTTCGCGTTCGTCAGCTTCGCCACGTCCACCGGCGCACCGGCCGCGGTCTGCACGAAGTACTCCGCCGAGTACTCCAGGTACGCCCGGATCTGCGCCCCCGTCATCAGCTTCGCGACCAGCGTGTTGTCGTACACGTACAGGCTCGACAGGTCCCGGATCGTCACCTCGCCCGCCGGGATCTGGGACGTCCGCGAGAACGGCGACGCCTGCGACAGCACCGGCAGCGAGGCGTACTCGGTCCCCGCGAGGGCCGCCCTGACCACGTCCTCCTGCACCTTGGCGATCAGGTCGATGATCGGCGCGTCCTTGTAGCGCGCCTCCACCGTCGTCAGGGTCCGGGTCGCCGTGCCCACCACCTGGTTGACGTACGCCACGACCTTCGCGTGCTCGTCCGACAGCAGCTCGGTGATCCGCGGGTCGTCCTCCACCGTCGCCGCGTCCCGCAGCGACGCCCTCACCGACTCCACCCGCCACCGGCCCCGCTCGAGGACCAGCTCGAAGTCGAACAGCGTCAGCCGCTCGGCGTAGCACAGCGGCTCCGACAGCACGACGTCCCGGCCGGTCTCGTCGTTGGTGACCCTCAGCTCCGCGATCTCCTGGTGCGCGTGCCCGACCAGGATCGCGTCGATCCCCGGCACCTGCCGCGCCACGTTCGCCGCCGCGTTCTCCACGTACGGCAACTGGTCACCGTACGACGACGTCCCCGACGACCCCGAGTGCGCCGACACCACGACCACGTCCGCACCCATCGACCGCAGCTTCGGCACCCACTTGGCCGCCTGCTCCTCCAGCCCCGGGAACGTCAGCTTCCCCTGCACGTACGCCTTGTCCCAGATCGCGATCCCCGGGTTCGTCAGGCCCAGCACCGCCACCTTCACCGGCGGGGCGCCCTTCACCCGGAAGGTCTTGACGAAGTACGGCGGGAAGGCGGGCCTCAGCGTCTTCGCGTCCAGCGCGTTCGCGCCCAGCAGCGGGAAGTCGCACTGCGCCTCGAACGTGCGCAGCGTCTCGATGCCGTAGTTGAACTCGTGGTTGCCGAGCGCCACCGCGTCGTACCCGATCGCGTTCATCGCCTGCGCCATCGGGTGCACCGGACCGCCCTCGGCGGTGATCGGGTCCACCTTCGCGTAGTAGTACGTCAGCGGCGTGCCCTGGATCGTGTCGCCCGCGTCCAGCAGCAGCGTGTTGTGCCGGCCCTTCTCCGCACGGACCTGGTCCACCAGCGTCGACATCCGCGCCAGGCCCCGTGCGTTGCCGGCCGCGTCGGAGTACTCCGCGTCCTTGAAGTAGTCCCAGTTGAACACGTGCCCGTGCAGGTCGGTCGTCCCCATCACGGTCAGCTCGTACCGCTTCGCACGCTTCCTCCCCCGCCCCGCCCCGGCGGCCTCGGCCGCGGGAGCCGCCGCACCCGCCAGCGCCACCCCCGCCCCCGTCACGGCGGACCTCGTCAGGAACTTCCGGCGGTTCAACGGCATGTCAGGCTCTCCTCGGACGACGGACAACAAGGAACAACGCGCGTAGATTCGCGCGACGATTCTGACCTGAACACGCCGACCTCGAACAGACTTCCCAGGTTGCGATCCGGTGACCGACGCCGGCACACTCCCCGCACGTTCGCCGGAGCGGCCCGGCGCGCACTTCAAGGCTTGTCAACAAGCTTTCACCGGCAGGCCGTTGGGTCGTCACGCGCCACCGAATCGCTACCCGCCGGTAAGCCCTAGGCTCGAATCATGCGCCGAGCGAAGATCGTCTGCACACTGGGTCCCGCCACCGACTCGTACGACCAGCTCAAAGGTCTGGTCGACGCCGGAATGGACGTCGCCCGCTTCAACCTCAGCCACGGCACCCGGGCCGAGCACGAGGAGCGCTACCGGCGTGTGCGCAAAGCCGCCGACGAAACCGGCCGCAGCGTCGGTGTCCTCGCCGACCTTCAAGGCCCGAAGATCCGCCTCGGACGCTTCGCCGAAGGCCCTGTACTCCTCGAACGCGGCGACACCTTCACCGTCACCGTCGAAGAGGGCGCCCGGGGCGACCGTCACGGCTGCGGCACCACCTACGCCGGCCTCGCCGCCGACGTCACCCCCGGCGAACGCATCCTCGTCGACGACGGCAGGGTCACCCTCGAGGTCACCGCCGTCGACGGCCCCCGCGTCCGCACCACCGTCGTCGAGGGCGGCGTCGTCTCCGACCACAAGGGCCTCAACCTCCCCGGCGTCGCCCTCTCCGTCCCCGCCCTCTCCGGGAAGGACGAGGACGACCTCCGCTGGGCGCTGCGCACCGGCTTCGACGTCGTCGCCCTCTCCTTCGTGCGCACCGGGCACGACATCAAGGACGTCCACCGCGTCATGGACGAGGAGGGCCGCCGCCTCCCGGTCATCGCCAAGGTCGAGAAGCCCCAGGCGGTCGAGAACATCGACGACATCGTCGCCGCCTTCGACGGCGTCATGGTCGCCCGCGGGGACCTCGGCGTCGAGATGCCCCTGGAAGAGGTCCCCATCGTCCAGAAGCGCGCCATCAAGCTCGCCAAGCGCAACGCCAAACCGGTCATCGTCGCCACCCAGATGCTCGACTCGATGATCGACAACGCCCGCCCCACCCGCGCGGAGGCCTCCGACGTCGCCAACGCCGTCATCGACGGCACCGACGCGGTCATGCTCTCCGGCGAGACCAGCGTCGGCAGGCACGCCGTCGAGACGGTGCGGACGATGGCGCGCATCGTGGAGGCCGCCGAGGAGGACATCCTCGCCAGGGGCCTCCCGCCCCTGACCGAACGCAACAAGCCCCGCACCCAGGGCGGCGCGGTGGCCCGCGCGGCGGCGGAGACGGGCGACTTCCTCGGCGCGAAGTTCCTCGTCGCCTTCACCCAGTCCGGCGACACCGCCCGCCGCCTGTCCCGCTACCGCTCCCCGATCCCGCTGCTGGCCTTCACCCCGGAGCCGGCGACCCGCTCCCAACTCAGCCTCACCTGGGGCGTGGAGACCTTCCTCGGCCCGCAGGCGGACTCCACGGACGCGATGGTCGCCCAGGTGGACGAACTGCTGCTGAGGTACGGCCGCTGCGAGAGGGGCGACACGGTCGTCATCACGGCGGGCTCTCCTCCGGGAGTCCCCGGCTCGACGAACCTCGTCCGGGTCCACCGCATCGGGGAGGACTAGACCGGAGGGGACCGGAGGAGGGCGGGCTCACGAGAAGGTGAAGATCCGCTGTTCGGGTGATGACCTTGGATACGGAGGAAAAGTACCCCGGGTCGGATTCGAACCGACGCTGGATGGTGTTTGAGACCATTGCCTCTACCGCTGGGCTACCGGGGCGCCCTTCGAAACGAAGGTCGGCAGTCACCCGCCGTGCACCCACCTTACCGCAGCTGGGTACGCTCTTGTCAGCAGTACCGGCCTGCCCCGCACCAAGGAGCCCACGTGAGCGCCCCCGAGTCGCCCCAGCCCGTAGACGTGCCCGATGACGACAAGTCGCACGTTCCTCCGATGACGACCCGTGTCGTGATCGCCGAGGACGAGGCCCTGATCCGGCTCGACCTCAAGGAGATGCTGGAGGAGGAGGGCTACTCCGTCGTCGGTGAGGCCGGTGACGGTGAGCAGGCGATCGAGCTGGCCCGCGAGCACCGGCCCGACCTGGTGATCCTCGACGTGAAGATGCCGAAGCTGGACGGCATCTCCGCGGCGGAGAAGATCGCCGAGGAGCGCATCGCCCCGGTGCTGATGCTGACCGCGTTCTCGCAGCGCGAGCTGGTGGAGCGGGCGCGGGACGCGGGGGCGATGGCGTACCTGGTGAAGCCGTTCAGCAAGAGCGACGTGGTTCCGGCCATCGAGATGGCGGTGTCCCGGTTCACGGAGCTGAAGGAACTGGAGCGCGAGGTCGCGGACCTGAGCCAGCGGCTGGAGACGCGCAAGCTGGTGGACCGGGCGAAGTCGGTGCTGCAGACGCAGTACGGGCTGACGGAGCCGGCGGCGTTCCGGTGGATCCAGAAGACGTCGATGGACCGGCGGATGTCGATGCAGCAGGTGGCGCAGGCGGTCATCGACGACGCGGAGGAGAAGAAGGCGTCGAAGGGCTAGGCCCGGTCGGTGTGCGGAAGGCCCGCGCTCCCTGCACGGCAGGGGGCGCGGGCCTCGTCGTGTCCGCGGGGGCGGGGTCAGTCCTCGCCGAGGTAGGCCTTGCGGACGGACTCGTCGTGCAGGAGGTCCTGTCCGGTGCCGGAGAGGACGATGTTGCCGACCTCCATGACGTGGCCGTGGTCCGCGAGGGAGAGGGCGGCCTGGGCGTTCTGCTCGACGAGCAGGATGGTGGTGCCCTGGGACTTCAGCTCGGCGATGGTCGCCATGATCTTCTGCATCATGATCGGCGAGAGGCCCATGGAGGGTTCGTCGAGCATCAGGAGCTTGGGCTGGGACATGAGGGCCCTGCCCATGGCGAGCATCTGCTGCTCTCCGCCGGAGAGGGTTCCGGCGGCCTGCTTGCGGCGTTCCCCGAGGATGGGGAAGAGGTCGTAGGCGCGCTGGATGTCCTTCTCGATGCCCGCCTTGTCGCTGCGGAGGAAGGCGCCGAGGCGGAGGTTGTCCTCGATCGTCATGCGGGGGAAGATGTGCCGCCCCTCGGGGGAGTGGGCGAGCCCGAGGGAGACGACCTTGTGGGCGGGGACCTTCTTCAGCGACTTGCCGTTGAACTTGATCTGGCCGCCGACGGGCTTGAGGAGCCCGGAGAGCGTGCGCAGGGTGGTGGTCTTGCCGGCGCCGTTGGTGCCGATGAGGGTGACCACTTCGCCGGCGTCGACGCTGAACGAGATGCCCTTGACGGCCTGGATCTTGCCGTAGGCGACTTTGAGGTCCTCGACTTCGAGGAGTGCGGTCATCGGTCGTTCTCCTTGCCGGGCGCGGCGTCCGTGGCGGCCTCGTCCTCTGCCTCTGCCTCCGCCGCGGCCTCGGCGGCTTCGACTTCGGCGGCCTCGGCGGCGCCGGGGTCGTTCTCCAGGGGTTCACCGATGTAGGCGGCGATGACGCGTTCGTCGCCCTGGACGGTGGCGGGGTCGCCCTCGATGAGTTTCTGGCCCTGGACGAGGACGGCGACGCGGTCGCAGAGGTTGAAGATGAACCGCATGTCGTGCTCGATCACGAGGACGGCGGTTCCCTGGTCGCGGATGGCGAAGATGAGTTCCTCGGCCGCCCGGGTCTCCTGGGGGTTCATGCCGGCGGTGGGCTCGTCGAGGAGCAGCAGGCCGGGCTCGCTGGCCAGGGCGCGGGCGATCTCGAGCTTGCGCTGTTCGCCGTAGGGGAGGTTGCGCGCGAGGTGGTCGGCCTTGGCGGCGAGGCCGACGAACTCCAGGAGCTCCGTGGCGCGTTCGCGGGAGGCCGCCTCGGCCTTGTGGAAGCCGGGTCCGCGCAGGACGGCCGACCAGAAGCCCTCCTTGGTGCGGGTGTGGCGGCCGACGAGGACGTTCTCGAGGACGGTCATGTTGGCGAACAGCCGGATGTTCTGGAACGTCCGGGCGATGCCGGCGGCGGTGACCTTGAAGGACTTGGGCGGCAGGACCTTGCCCTTGTAGCGGACCTCGCCCTCGGTGGGGACGTAGAGACCGGTGAGGCAGTTGAAGAAGGTGGTCTTGCCGGCGCCGTTGGGCCCGATGAGGCCGACGATCTCGCCGCTGCTGACGGTGAGGTCGACGTCGCGGACGGCGGTGAGGCCGCCGAAGCGCATGGTGACGCCGCGTGCGTCGAGGACGGTGGTGCCGGGGGCGGACGCGCCCGGGGCGGTGTCCTTGGTGGTGGTGTCGGTGGTCATGGTGGTCAGGCCCCTGTCTTGCTCAGGACTGCGGGCGCGTCGTCCTCTTCGTGGAACTCCAGTTGGCGGCGCCGGTTGGGGATGAGGCCCTCGGGACGGAAGCGCATCAGCAGGACGAGCGCGATGCCGAAGGCGAGGAGCTGGAAGTCACCCAGGAACTGGAGCTTGTTGGGGATCAGGAAGAGCAGCGCGGCCCCGATGAGGGGTCCGGCGATGGTGCCCATGCCGCCGAGCACGACCGCGGCGAGCAGGAAGGCGGAGTTGGGCGGGGTGGTGCCGGCGAACAGGTACTGCTCGGGCGTCACGGTGTAGGTGACGTGTGCCTGGACGGTTCCGGCGAGACCGGCGAGGGTGGCGCCGACGGCGAAGGCGATGAGCTTGACGCGGAAGCCGTTGATGCCCATGGCGAGCGCCGCGGTCTCGTCCTCGCGGATGGCGACCCAGGCACGGCCGATGCGGGAGTCGCCGCTGCGCCGGAAGACCAGGACGACGACGGCCGTGATGAGCAGCATCAGGAAGAAGTAGTTCGCGAACCGGCCGATGGTGAAGCCGGCGATCTCGTGCTGGACCCCGAGGTCGAAGCCGAGGATCTTCAGGTCCGGGATGGACGCGATGCCGTTGGAGCCGTTGGTGAGGTCCGGACCCGAGGTGCCGTCGGTGTTGTTGACCGCGATGCGGAAGATCTCACCGAAGCCGAGGGTGACGATGGCGAGGTAGTCGCCGCGCAGCCGCAGCGTCGGGGCGCCGATGAGCACGCCGAAGACGAGGGAGGCGACGGCCCCGACGAGCACGGCGGCCCAGAAGGGGAAGTGGACGCCGAACGGCGAGCTGGGGGAGCCGGAGACGAGGGCGGCCGCGTAGGCGCCGACGCCGAGGAAGGCGACGTACCCGAGGTCGAGCAGGCCGGCGAGGCCGACGACGATGTTCAGGCCGAGGGCGACCGTGGCGAAGATGAGGATGTAGACGCCGAGCGTGGCGTACTGGTCGTCGGTCTGGGTGAAGGGGAAGCAGGCAGCCGCGATGAAGGCGCCGCAGACGGTGATGTTCTGGTGCCGTGCGGTGATCTGTGAGGCCTGGGTGATCAGGCCGGAGCGGTGCAGGGCGCTGAATCCGAACCCGGCGGTGATCAGGAAGCCGACGAAGAGTTCGTCGTACTCGGTGCCGATGCCGTAGGTGAAGACGACCAGGGCGAGGGCGAGGACGGCGACGATGATCAGGATCTCGGCGTAGGACGGCAGCGCGCGTACGGGGCGCGGGCTGCCGGCGGCGAAGGCCGCCCGGAGGATGGCCAGGTTGTGGCCGGTGTTGTGCTTGAACCGCTCCCAGCCGGTGTCGTCCGGGTCGAACGGGTCGGGTTCGGGCCGCTCGAAGGGAAGGGCGAGGGCGCCGAGGAGGGCTATCAGCGTGGCGGCGGCGACGACGTAGCCACCGGGTTCCAGGTTGACGAGGCCGCCGAGGTCGAAGCTGATCGCGAGGACGGTGTACCAGGCGGTGGCGAAGGTGCCGAGCGTGGCGTACTTGACGGCCGCGTCGGCGCCGGCCGGGGTGAGCCAGCCCAGTCCCTTGACGCCGTAGGAGGCGAGTGCGAACAGGGTGGCGAGCGCGCCGCCCACGAGGACGAGGACCTGGAGGCCGCCGGGGTAGCCGTAGACGGTGAGGTTGCCGGGGAACGCGGAGGTCCAGGTCCACGCGAGGAACGTGGAGATGACGGCGAGGACGCTGCCGCCGGTGGCGAGGGCGCGGCCGATGTGCGGGGGGATGCCGATGAGGCCGGTGGGCGTGGTCGCGGCGGGGGCGGCCGCGGTGGTGGAAGCGGTGGTCTGTGTGGTCATCGGTGTCACGCCCTGTCCGCAACGCGTTCGCCGAGCAGGCCCTGTGGCCTGAACAGCAGCACGAGGATGAGGAGGATGAAGGCCCAGACCTCGGCCCAGGACTGGCTGCCGAACTTGTCCAGGCCGGGGATGTCGGCGATGTAGGCGGTGGCCAGGGTTTCGACGACGCCGAGGACCACACCGCCGATCATGGCGCCGTAGATGTTGCCGATGCCGCCGAGGACCGCCGCGGTGAAGGCCTTGAGGCCGAGGATGAAGCCCATCTTGAAGTCGATCTGGCCGTACTTGAGGCCGCTGGCGACACCTCCGACGGCGGCGAAGACGGCGCCGAGGGCGAAGGCGATCACGATGATGCGGTCGGTGTTGACGCCCATGAGCTTTGCGGTGTCCGGGTCCTGCGCGGTGGCCTGCATGCCACGCCCGGTGCGGGTGCGCATCACGAAGTAGGCGAGGAAGGCCATGCTGACGGGGGCGGCGATGAGAAGGAAGATGTCGCCGGTCTGGATGGTGGCGCCGCCGATGCTGAAGGGGCCGCCTTCGATCTGGGGGAAGGGCAGCTTGGACTTCGCCTCGGGGTAGAAGGCCCAGACGGCCTGCTGCAGCGCGAGGGAGAGTCCGATGGCGGTGATGAGCGGGGCCAGGCGGGGCGCGCCGCGCAGGGGGCGGTAGGCGAACCGTTCCGCCCCGATGGCGACCAGGACCGAGACGATCACGGCGCCGAGCAGCATCAGGGGCAGCGCGACCCAGATGGAGGTGCCGTCGGGCAAGAGGTACAGATGTACCGTGAGGGCGCCGAAGGCGCCGACCATGAAGATCTCGCCGTGGGCGAAGTTGATGAGCTGGACAATGCCGTAGACCATTGTGTAGCCGATGGCGACCAGGCCGTACATGGATCCCAGTAGCAGGCCGTTGACCAGCTGCTGCGGCAGTTCGTTCACCGCATGTCCTCCGAGACTTTCGGAATGTTCGACGGATGGGGCCGGATGCGAGTCCGCGCGGGGCGCCAGTGGAACAGCGCCCCGCGCGGCTCGTGGGAGTGGTGCGGGCGGTGGTCAGCCGGTGAAGGTGCCGGACTTCACGGTGCCCCACGCGCCGTCCTTGACGGAGTACACGGTGAGCTGCTTGTTGGTGGCGTCACCGAACTCGTCGAAGGAGACCTTGCCGGTCACTCCGTCGAAGGAGACGTTCTGCATGGCGTCGACGACCTTGGCGCGGGCGTCGTCGGGGAGCTTTCCGTCGTTGTCCTCGACGACCTTCTTGACGGCCTCGATGATCGCCCAGGCGGAGTCGTAGGAGTAGCCGCCGTACGCCTCGTAGGCCTCCTTGTACCCGGCGGCCTTGTAGTTGGCGACGAATTCCTTGGCGGAGGGGAGTTCCTCGACGGGCGCGCCGACGGAGGTGGCGAGGTCGCCGGTGCCCGCGGCGCCGGCCAGCTTGATGAAGTCGGCGCTGTAGATGCCGTCACCGCCGACCAGCGGGATCTTGGCGCCGGCTTCCTTGATCTGCTTGCTCAGCGGGCCGGCCTGCGGGTACTCGCCGCCGTAGTAGACGACGTCGGCGCCGGAGTTCTTGACCTTGGTGGCGACCGCGCTGAAGTCCTTGCTCTCGGGGTTGATGTGCTCGGTGCCGACGACCTTGCCGCCGAGCTTCTTGAACTCCTCGGTGAAGGTGGCGGCGAGGCCGGCGCCGTAGGTCTTCTTGTCGTCGATGACGAAGACCTTCTTCTTCTTGGCGTCGTTGTAGACGTACTGCGCGGCGAACGGGCCCTGGATGGCGTCCGTGGTCGCGGTGCGGAAGTACGACTTGTACGGCCGGACCTTCTCCTTCTGCCAGTTCACGCCCTGGGTCAGGGCGGGGTTGGTGTTGGCCGGGGAGACCTCGACCAGCTTGGCCGTGTCGAAGACCTTCTGCATGGCCTCGCCGACGGAGGAGTTCAGCGGGCCGACCACGCCGAGGACGTCGTCGTTGGCGACGAGCTTGGTGGCGTTCTGCTGGCCGACGGAGGCCTGGCCCTGGTCGTCGAGCGCTTCGATCTTGAAGGTGACGCCCTCGACGTACTTCTCCTTGTTGGCGGTCTTCGCCGCGAGGTCCACGGAGTTCTTGATGCCGAGGCCCAGCGCGGACAGGTCGCCGGTCAGTGGCGCGTCGACGCCGATGACCACGGTGGTGCCACCGTTGCCGGAGTCCGAGCCGCCGCCGTCGTCGTCGCGTGAGCCGCAGGCGGTGAGGGTGAGTGCTCCCGCCGCCAGAGCGGCGGTGATGGCGATGAGCGAACGTTGACGCACGATCCAGTCCTTTCCCCTGACAGCCACTTCCCGGTGGAAACGGCCGAGTCGAGCGCTGGGCCGACGTGTGAATCGGGCGGCGCGGTGACTGGCCGTGACTCTAAGCGTGGGTGGGGAATGCGGAGGAGACTCTGGTCAAGGCTGTGACGCTCTTGTTATGACACGACGTATTGCAGAGCGGTACTGAGTGGGGGGAAGGGCTGAATTCTCGCCGTTTTGCCCTGTCCGCATGGTGAGAAACCGCAGGACCCGGCAGGATCTGTTCAGGTGTATCAAGCGTTTTGGTGATTACCTGAAGTCGTTGCTGCAGGCTACTTGCAGGGCGTGGGACAGGTCCTGTGCGTACCGTGGCCCGAGGATGAAGCTGTGCATCTGGATTGCGTGCGTATTACGCAAAGTTACGTCCAGGAAAGGGAGTCCGACGTTCCGTGGCACTTTTCCGCATTCCGTCACCCGCATGGTGATCATGATCTTGCGGGGGGAGCCTGCTTTTGTCCGGAAAGGGGTCCGCGGGTCGGATGTCACGGACAGTCCCGCATACGGCTGGGATATCCGCGTGACAGTGACCGGAGGGTCGGATTCCACGGTCACCTCCACGCCGAAGGAAAAGCTCCGCGGGTCGGTTTCGACATCCACGGCCTGCGGATTCAGGTATGCGACGGTGGTCACCTGGCTCGGGTGCGGCGGGGCCGGCGGTGACTCCGGCCGGGGCCGGGTGGCGTGGAGATAGCCGCTGCCCGCGAGTACGGCGGAGATGAGGAGCGCCCCCAGCACGGCCCTGCGGTGCTGCTCGAAGTACCGCTCCAGGGGCCCGCGTCGGGGGCGGGGCGCGGAGGGGGCGTCCCGGACGTGAGTGCCCTCGCCCGGCTCCACCGGGCCGACCCCGCTCACCGCCAGGGCCCCTCGCCCGGCCCGCCGGCGCGGTACCACTCGACGCACCCCTCGCGCGCCTCACGGTCGATCAACCGGCCCACGTCCGTGACCCCTTGACGCTCGGCGGCCCGCGCGGAATCGACCACCTCGCGCAGGATGTCGTACTGCCCGCCGGACAGGCCCATGGACTGGTAGTCGCCGTAGGTGCGGCCGTCCAGCACCTTGCGCGACCAGTGGCCGACGAGCTTCGTGCACAGGTCCTCGTCGGACGTGACCCGCGGTGACGGCGGGGTCGTGCGCCCGCCGTCCGCCCCGGCGGAGGGGGCCCGGTCCGCGTGGCCGGAACCCGTCGCCCCGCAGCCGGTCGCCGTCGGGCCCGCCAGAAGCGCGGCCACGAGGGGCGCGGCGAAGGCCCGCACCCGCGCCCGAGAGGTGCCTCCCCGTCGCATGCTCCGAACGCTAGGACGCCGGTCGGCCGGAGGCAATGGTGGCCGGGGTGCGGGGTGCGGGGTGCGGGGCTCCCCGCGCCCCGACGGCCGTCAGTTCGCGGTCTGTTCGCCGTCGCCGGGCCTCACGTCCCGCAGCAGACAGGTCAGCCGCGCGGTGCACACCCGCTTGTCCGCCTCGTCGGTGATGACGATCTCGTACGTCGCCGTGGACCGCCCCCGGTGCACCGGCGTGGCGACCCCGGTGACCAGACCGGAGCGGACACCGCGGTGGTGCGTGCAGTTGAGGTCGACGCCGACCGCGATCTTGGAGACGCCGCCGTGCAGCATCGAGCCCACCGACCCCAGCGTCTCGGCCAGCACGGCCGAGGCGCCGCCGTGCAGCAGCCCGTACGGCTGGGTGTTGCCCTCCACCGGCATCGTCCCGACGACCCGCTCCGCCGAGGCCTCCAGGATCTGCACGCCCATCCGCGTGCCCAGGTGGCCCGCCGAGAACAGCGCCGGCAGGTCCACACCGAGCGCGGCGTACTCGTCGATGACCTCCTGCGGGAACTTCACCTGCTGCTGTTCTCCCATGGGCCCGGCTCCATTCGTCGTGCGTCGGTACGATCGTCTGCTGAGCGAACGCTCAGTCGGTCGCCGATTGTTCCAGACGCACCACGACGGACTTGCTGGCCGGGGTGTTGCTGGTGTCCGCGGTGGCGTCCAGCGGCACCAGGACGTTGGTCTCCGGGTAGTACGCGGCGGCGCAGCCGCGGGCCGTCGGGTAGTGCACGACGCGGAAGCCGGGCGCCCTGCGCTCCACGCCGTCCCTCCACTCGCCGACCAGGTCGACGTACGCGCCGTCCGCGAGCCGCAGTTCCCGCGCGTCCTCCGGGTTGACCAGCACCACCCGGCGGCCGTTCCTGATGCCCCGGTAGCGGTCGTCGAGGCCGTAGATCGTGGTGTTGTACTGGTCGTGCGAGCGCAGCGTCTGCAACAGCAGCCGCCCCTCGGGCACCTTCGGGTACTCCACCGGAGCCGCGGTGAAGTTGGCCTTCCCGGTGGCCGTGGGGAAGCGGCGCTCGTCGCGCGGGGCGTGGGGGAGCGCGAAGCCCCCGGGGCGCGCCACGCGCGCGTTGAAGTCCTCGAAGCCGGGGACCACGCGCGCGATGCGGTCGCGGATCGTCGCGTAGTCCTTCTCGAACTCCTCCCACGGCACCGTGCTGTTCTCGCCGAGGACCCGGCGGGCCAGCCGGCACACGATGGCCGGCTCGGACAGCAGGTGCGGGCTCGCCGGCTCCAGCCGGCCGCGCGAGGCGTGCACCATCCCCATGGAGTCCTCGACCGTCACGAACTGCTCGCCGCCGTCCTGCAGGTCGCGTTCGGTGCGGCCCAGGGTCGGCAGGATCAGGGCCCGCGCGCCCGTGACGGTGTGCGAGCGGTTCAGCTTGGTCGACACGTGCACCGTCAGCCGGGCCCGGCGCATCGCCGCCTCGGTGACCTCCGTGTCGGGGGAGGCGGAGACGAAGTTGCCGCCCATGGCGAAGAACACCTTCGCCTTCCCGTCGCGCAGCGCGCGGATGGCCCGGACGACGTCGTAGCCGTGCTCGCGCGGCGGGGCGAAGCCGAACTCCCTCTCCAGGGCGTCCAGGAACGCCGGAGCGGGGCGCTCGAAGATGCCCATGGTGCGGTCGCCCTGCACGTTGGAGTGGCCGCGCACCGGGCACACGCCCGCGCCCGGGCGGCCGATGTTGCCGCGCAGCAGGAGGAAGTTGACGACCTCGCGGATCATGGGAACGGAGTGCTTGTGCTGGGTCAGGCCCATCGCCCAGCACACGATGGTGCGCTTCGATTCGAGGACCATCCGCAGGCACCGCTCGATGTCCTCGCGCGCCAGGCCGGTCGCGGTGAGCGTCTCGTCCCAGTCGGCGGCGCGCGCGGCCGCGGCGAACTCCTCGTAGCCGTGGGTGTGTTCGCGGACGAACTCCTCGTCGACCGCGCCCGGCGTGTCGAGGATCAGCCTGTTGAGGAGACGGAAGAGCGCCTGGTCGCCGCCGATCCGGATCTGCAGGAACAGGTCGGTCAGCGCGGCGCCGGTGGTCAGCCCCTTGGGGGTCTGCGGGTTCTTGAAGCGCTCCAGGCCCGCCTCCGGCAGCGGGTTGACGCTGATGATGCGCGCGCCGCCGGCCTTGGCCTTCTCCAGGGCGGACAGCATGCGCGGATGGTTGGTGCCGGGGTTCTGCCCGGCGACGATGATCAGGTCGGCCTGATGGAGGTCCTCGAGCAGGACGCTGCCCTTGCCGACGCCGATCGTCTCCGACAGGGCCGAGCCGGAGGACTCGTGGCACATGTTGGAGCAGTCGGGCAGGTTGTTGGTGCCGAGCTCGCGCGCGAACAGCTGGTAGAGGAAGGCCGCCTCGTTGCTGGTGCGCCCCGAGGTGTAGAAGACGGCCTCGTCGGGGGAGGAGAGGGCACCGATCTCCTCGGCGACGATGTCGAAGGCGCGTTCCCAGGTGACCGGCTCGTAGCGGTCGCCGCCCTCCGGGAGGTACACGGGGTGGGTCAGCCGGCCCTGCTGGCCCAGCCAGTAGCCGCTGCGGCCGGCCAGGTCGGCGACGGAGTGCGCGGCGAAGAACTCGGGGGTGACCCGGCGCAGGGTGGCCTCCTCGGCCACGGCCTTCGCGCCGTTCTCGCAGAACTCCGCCTTGTGCCGGTGCTCAGGCTCCGGCCAGGCGCAGCCCGGACAGTCGAAGCCGTCCTTCTGGTTGACGCCGAGCAGCGTCAGCGCCGTGCGCCTCACGCCCATCTGCTGCTGGGCCACACGCAGGGTGTGGCCGATCGCCGTCAGGCCCGCTGCCGCGTGCTTCGGCCCGGTGACCCGCGGCGCGTCCTGAACCGGGTCGCCCTTGGGCGGCTTCGTGGCCATCGCGCACTCCCCTTCGCGTACACGTGTGAGGTAGGTCTCCGATCCTCCCACGTGGCGCCGACGACGACCGCGGCCGGGCGGACCGGCGGCGGAGGCGGAGGTCGCGGGACCCGGGCCGCCGGGCGGACCGGCCCGGCGGGGACCGGGCGGTGGGCGCGGCCGGACGGGCCCGAGGGCGTGCGGGCGGGAGGGCGGGAGGGCGGCCACGGCGGACGGGCCGGCGGAACGGGCTCGGTGGGTGCGGGGCGGGGTTCGGCGGTCCGGCGGGGTGGGACGGCCTGACGGTGCGGGGAGGCGGGACGCGGTGGTCCGGCCGTGCGGGGCGGGAGGGGCGGGCGCGGTGGACGTGCGGGCCGGTTACGGCGGGCCTGCCGGACCGTGGTCACGGTGCCGGGTCGCCGCGGGCGCAGCGGCGGGCCGGCGGAACCGGCTCGGCGGGCGTGGGTGCGGGTGCGGATGTGGGCGCGGGTGCCGGGGCACGGCGGTCGGGGCGCGGGTGCCGGGGCCGAGGGGGTGACGGGGCGGCGGGTGGGCGGCCCGGGCCCGGGAGGCCCAGGGTGCGGGGACTCGGCGGTCCGGTGGTGCGGACGTAGGTCCGGAGGAGCGGAGGCGGGGCTCGGCGGTGTGGGGGCGGGGCCGGGTGTCAGTGGGGCGTGGCAGGATCGGAGACGTGGCAGAGACAGCATCGAAGAAGACCGACCAGACCTCCGGCGGGACCCGTCCGCGACTGATGCTCATGGACGGGCACTCGCTGGCCTACCGCGCGTTCTTCGCGCTGCCCGTGGAGAACTTCACCACCGCGACGGGCCAGCCGACGAACGCGATCTACGGCTTCGCGTCGATGCTGGCCAACACGCTGCGCGACGAGGCGCCCACGCACTTCGCGGTCGCCTTCGACGTCTCCCGCAAGACCTGGCGGTCCGAGGAGTTCACCGAGTACAAGGCGAACCGCTCCAAGACCCCGGACGAGTTCAAGGGCCAGGTCGAGCTGATCGGCGAGCTGCTCGACGCGATGCACGCCCCGCGCTTCGCCGTCGAGGGGTACGAGGCGGACGACGTCATCGCCACGCTCGCCACCCAGGCCGAGGCCGAGGGCTTCGAGGTGCTGATCGTCACGGGCGACCGGGACTCCTTCCAGCTGGTCTCCGAGCACACCACGGTGCTGTACCCGACGAAGGGCGTCTCCGAGCTGACCCGGTTCACCCCGGAGAAGGTCGTCGAGAAGTACGGACTGACGCCCGCGCAGTACCCCGACTTCGCGGCGCTGCGCGGCGACCCCTCCGACAACCTGCCCGGCATCCCCGGCGTCGGCGAGAAGACGGCCGCGAAGTGGATCAACCAGTTCGGCTCCTTCGCCGAGCTGGTCGAGCGCGTCGACGAGGTCAAGGGCAAGGCCGGGCAGAACCTGCGCGACCACCTGGAAGCGGTCAAGCTCAACCGCCGGCTCACCGAGCTGGAGCGCCGGGTCGAGCTGCCGAAGGGCGTTCTCGACCTGGAGCGGACCGCCTACGACCGCAAGGCCGTGGCGATGATCCTGGACACCCTGGAGATCAGGAACCCGTCGCTGCGCGAGCGGCTCTTCGCCGTCGACCCCGGCGGCGAGGAGGCCGAGGCCACCCCGGTCGTCGCGGACGGCGTGGAGCTGGACGGCACCGTCCTGGGCACGGGCGAGCTGACCGGCTGGCTCACCGAGCACGGCGCCGGGCCCCTCGGCGTCGCCACCGTCGACACCTGGGCGCTGGGCAGCGGCTCGGTCGCCGAGGTCGCGCTGGCCACGCCCGCGGGACCGGCCGCCTGGTTCGACCCGGCCGAGCTGGACGAGGCCGACGAGCGGGCGTTCGCCGCCTGGCTCGCCGACGCGGGCCGCCCCAAGGTGTTCCACAACGCCAAGGGCGCGATGCGGGTCTTCGCCGAGCACGGCTGGAGCGTCGAGGGCGTCACCATGGACACCGCCCTCGCCGCGTACCTGGTCAAGCCGGGCCGCCGCTCCTTCGACCTGGACGCGCTGTCCCTGGAGTACCTGCACCGCGAGCTGGCGCCCGCCGCCGCACCCGACGGGCAGCTCGCCTTCGGCGCGGACGACGGTGCCGAGGCCGAGGCGCTGATGGTGCAGGCCCGCGCGATCCTCGACCTGGGCGAGGCCTTCGAGGGCCGCCTCGAGGAGGTCGGCGCGGCGGACCTGCTCCGTGACATGGAGCTGCCGACGTCGGCGCTGCTGGCCCGCATGGAGCGGCACGGCATCGCCGCCGACCGGGCCCACCTGGAGGCCATGGAGCAGATGTTCGCGGGCGCCGTGCAGCAGGCGGTGAAGGAGGCGCACGCGGCGGCGGGGCACGAGTTCAACCTGGGCTCCCCCAAGCAGCTCCAGGAGGTCCTCTTCGGCGAACTGGCCCTGCCGAAGACGAAGAGGACGAAGACCGGCTACACCACGGACGCCGACGCGCTCGCCTGGCTCGCCACGCAGACCGACAACGAACTGCCGGTGATCATGCTCCGGCACCGTGAGCAGGCGAAGCTGCGCGTCACCGTCGAGGGCCTGATCAAGACGATCGCCGCGGACGGCCGCATCCACACCACGTTCAACCAGACGGTCGCCGCCACCGGCCGCCTGTCCTCGACCGACCCGAACCTGCAGAACATCCCGGTCCGCACGGACGAGGGCCGGGCGATCCGCCGCGGGTTCGTCGTCGGCGAGGGCTTCGAGTCCCTGCTGACCGCCGACTACAGCCAGATCGAGCTGCGGGTGATGGCCCACCTCTCCGAGGACGCCGGCCTGATCGAGGCGTTCACCTCGGGCGAGGACCTGCACACCACGGCGGCCGCCCAGGTGTTCTCCGTCGAGCGGTCCGCGGTGGACGCGGAGATGCGCCGCAAGATCAAGGCGATGTCGTACGGCCTGGCGTACGGACTGTCGGCCTTCGGCCTCTCCCAGCAGCTGAACATCGAGGCGGCCGAGGCGCGCGCGCTGATGGACGCGTACTTCGAGCGGTTCGGCGGGGTGCGGGACTACCTGCGCCGGGTGGTGGACGAGGCGCGGGCGACCGGCTACACGGCGACGCTCTTCGGCCGCCGCCGCTATCTGCCCGACCTCAACAGCGACAACCGCCAGCGCCGCGAGGCGGCCGAGCGCATGGCCCTGAACGCGCCGATCCAGGGCACGGCCGCGGACATCGTCAAGATCGCCATGCTGAAGGTGGACGGCGCACTGCGGGAGGCGGGCCTGACGTCCCGGATGCTCCTGCAGGTCCACGACGAGATCGTCCTGGAGGTCGCCCCCGGCGAGCGGCCGGCCGTGGAGGAACTGGTCCGCCGCGAAATGGCGGAGGCGGTCCGGCTCCGCGTTCCCCTGGGCGTCTCGGTGGGCGCGGGCCGGGACTGGGAGTCGGCCGCGCACTAGGTGTGTTGTCCCGGGACGTTGGTGACACGCGTGCTGGGTGCTTGAACGGGTGAGGGCCTTCCGGGTTCGGTGTGGATCGCGACGTCTGCACCGAAGTTCAGGAGGCCCTCGTGTCCCACCGCAATGCCCCGCTGACGCCGACCGGGAGGCTGCGTCTGGCCCGGTGTGTCGTGGACGACGGCTGGCCGCAGCGGCGCGGTCCGGTGGACCGCTTACCCGTGGTCACCGACTGCCGCCGGTGACCACGGACGACGCCCGCCGCCGTCCCCCCGGTGCCGCCCCGCCCCGCGGCGCCCTTCACCCGCGTGGCCCCTGCGAAGCGGCCCCCCGCACCCTCGCCCGCCAGGATGCGGGGCATGGGTATACGCATGCTTCACCGCAGAGCGGCACCCCCGCGGGCCGACGCCGACGGACCCACCCTCGAGGCGTTTCCGCCGGTTCCGGTCTTCGCGGCCGCCGCAAGCACCGCCCGCATCCCCGCCACCCTCGCGGCCGCGCTGCGGCAGGCCACGGCGGACCTCGGCCGTCGCATCGCCGCCGGCCGGTGGCGCACCGGCCACGCCCCCACCGCCGTGGGGCCCGTACGCCCCGGCGCACCGTCCGGGCCGCCCGGCGGTCCACCGCCCTGGCGGCTGTGGGCCGAACTGGCCCGCGGCTACCTCACGCTCGCCCTCACCCTGCTGCCCCGGCCCCGCCCGGTCCGCACGATCACGGTGTTCGTCGCGGCCGGCGAGACCCTCAGCGTGCGGCCGTACGGTCCGGCCGCCGCGTACCGGCGGTTCCAGGGTCCTGCGTGGCCGGGACCGGACGCCGCGCCCTGACGGCCGCCGCGTACACCGGCAGCGCGAGGACGAGTCCGGCGCCCGCCCCGAAGCACACCGTCGGGATCAGTTCCCAGGGCTTCGCGACCGAGCCCCAGTAGGCCCACCACCGCGAGGCCCGCTGCACCGCCGCCACCAGCGCGCAGCCGCCGAGCAGCGCGGCGGCCCACCACCGGTCCGCGACCGACAGGACCGGCACTCCCACCGGCGCGGCGGCCCGGGGCGTCCGGCGCAGCGCCCGCACCACGAACACGGCGATCACGAGCGCGGCCACCGCCGAGCCGCCGTACTGCAGGTACCAGTACAGGGGTGAGCCCGCCACCTTCTCGCCGAGCACGGGGAACACCCGCATCCCCCACCGGTCGAGGTGGGTGAAGGCGTCCCACACCACGTGCGTCAGCGCGCCGAGCACCGCCGAGGCGTACCAGCGCAGCACCAGGGACGGCCGCACGCGCGCGCGTGGCGCCCCGCAGCGCGACAGGACGGCAGGCCGCCCCTGCCGGGCCCGCGGCAGCAGCGCCACCAGCGGTTCGCGCACCAGCAGCCACAGTCCCACCAGCGCCCAGGCGATGAGCACGTCGACCGTGAACACGCCCGGGAAGGAATGCGTGACGTCCCCGAACCCCATCGCCCCGGGAAGGGCGCTCGCCGCGTAATAGGTCATGTCGGGAGCGAAGGAGCCCGCGACGAGCACGGCCGGAAGCAGCGGGCCCCGGCCGGTCCCGTCGGTGCGCACGGCGGGCAGCACCGCCGCCGCGTGGCTCAGCGTGAACGGCAACTCGGCTCCTCGTGGCAGACGTTGACGGGGCCGACGGGGCCCGGCGATCGGCGAGCCCCAGTATGCGGGACGCCCCGCACCGCCACCGGTCACGAACGAACGTGGCCAACGGGTGAATATCGGGCAGGAACGGGTGTCCGAGCAAGGGAAGTTGTCGTAGGGTCACGAGGGCCGTCGTGCCCGGGCGCAGGACGAACGGGTGCGGACGGAGGGCAACGGAACACGTCCACGCCCGCCGAGGGCAACCGGTGGGGTGGGTGGATCGTCACAACAGGGCGGACACGACAGACGTCGACGGACGCTCCGGCGTTCACGGGAGGGGTTCACTCTATGGCGGCGCAATTCGGCAGGCGGCTGCGCAAGGGAGCGGCAACCACCGCCGTGGCCGCGGCGGCGGTCGCGGCCCTGTCCGCGTCCCAGGCTCCGGGGGTGACGGTCGACGGTCAGGGCAGACAGACCGCCACGGACGCCACGCCCGCGCCCGAGGAGACCGCCGACGGCGTCGGCGCGACCGGCAACTCGCCGTACTACACGGACCTGCCGCCGCTCAACAGCCCCAACCCCTCACCGTCCGCGAGCACCGGCCCGAGCGCGTCCGGCAAGACCGAGGCCGGCATACCCGCGACCGTCCTCGACGCCTACAAGAAGGCGGAGGCCGCGCTGCGCGAGAAGAAGCCCGGCTGCAACCTGCCCTGGCAACTGCTCGCCGCCATCGGCAAGGTGGAGTCCGGTCAGGCCCGCGGCGGCCGGGTCGACGCCGACGGCACCACCCTCAGCCCGATCATCGGCCCGCAGCTCGACGGCAACGGCTTCGCGCTCATCAAGGACACCGACGACGGCGTCTACGACGGCAACAGCGCCTACGACAACGCCGTCGGCCCCATGCAGTTCATCCCGTCCACCTGGGAGTGGGCGGGCCGCGACGGCAACGGCGACGGCCGTGAGGACCCCAACAACATCTACGACGCCGCGCTCGCGGCCGGCCACTACCTGTGCCGCTTCGGCTGGGACCTGTCCGACCAGGGCGATCTCAACAAGGCGATCCTCAGCTACAACAACTCCACGGACTACCTGAACACCGTCCTGTCGTGGCTGGAGTACTACCGCAAGGGCACCCACGAGATCCCGGACGGCACCGGCTCGCTGCCCGTGGACCGCAGCGACGACCAGGACCGCGTGCGGCCGACCCCCTCGGCCCCGGGCACCTCCACGCCGGGGGCCGGCTCCCGGCCCGAGAAGCCGGCCGGCAGCAGCCCGAGCCCCAAGCCGCCGACCTCGCCCGGCACCCCGAGCAAGCCGCCCACGACGCCGCCGCCGACAACGCCGCCGCCGACGACGCCGCCGGGCACGCCGCCCACGCCCACCGACACGGTGGACCACCTGGAGGACGCCGGCACCGCGAAGCTCACCGCGATGGCGGGCGACGCGTTCGCCCAGAGGATCAGCACCCGCGCCGAGACGGACACCGGCAAGGCCGTGGCGAAGGTGCGGATCCGCTTCACCCTCGTCGGCGACACCGACACCACCTTCACCGGCGGCGAGAGCGTGGCCACCGTCGTCACCGACAGCTCGGGCGTCGCCGTGGCGCCCGAGCTGCGGGCGGGCGAGAAGACGGGCGACGTCACCGTCCGCGCCACCGTCGTCGGCCGCACGGTGCCGGGCCTCGACTACCGGGCCACCGTCACCGAGCGCGCCGCCGACACCCTCGTGCGCACCGGTGACGGGGCGCTCACCTGCACCGCGGGCGGCGAGTTCGCGGACCGGGTCGAGGTGAGGGCCACGTACGACGGTGCCGCCGCCGACGGGGTCGCGGCCACCGCCACGCTGATCACGTCGGCCGACGACCCGTCCCCGAACGACAAGGGCCCCTACTTCAAGGACGCCGACGGCAAGGCCGTCCGCACCCTCAGCGGCCTGGAGACGGACGCGGACGGCCTGCTGAAGCTGCCGCGGCTGTACGCCGACGACACCACCGGCACGTTCCTGCTCCGCGTCACCACCGCGGGCGGGGCCACCCTCACGGTCGAACTGACCGTGGCGGCGGCCGGGACGGCGTCACCGAGCCCGTCCGCCAGCCCGTCCGCGGACCCGTCGGCGAGTTCCGGCGCCTGACCGGACCGGCACCGGCGGACGGGGGCGCCCCTCCGGCGCGCGCACGGCGCAGGGGCGCCCCCCCCGCGCCCGCGCACGCCGGAGACGGGACCGGCGCGGCTCACCGCCCGAGCCGCGCGTTGGTGTGCCGGGTCGGCTCGGCGCCGGCCGGGTCCTCCGGCCACGGATGCCTGGGGTACCGCCCGCGCAGCTCCGCCCGCACGCCGCGGTAGCCGTCCTTCCAGAAGGAGGCGAGGTCGGCGGTCACGGCGGCCGGCCGCCCGGCCGGGGACAGCAGGTGCACCAGCAGCGGCACGCCGGCCACCCGGGGCGACTCCTGGAGCCCGAACATCTCCTGGAGCTTCACGGCGAGCACCGGCTGCTCCGGGTCGGAGTAGTCGATCCGGATGCCGGACCCACTGGGCACGGTGATCCGCTCGGGCGCCAGTTCGTCGAGCCGAGCGGCCTGCCCGGAGGCCCAGGGCAGCAGCCGTGCGAGCGCCTGCCCGGCGTCGATCCGCGCGAGATCGGCCCGCCTGCGGGCGCGGCTGAGCTCCGGCTCCAGCCACTCCGCCACGCGCGCGTGCAGTGCCTCGTCCGAGACGTCGGGCCACGGCTCGCCGAACCGACCGTGCAGGAACGCCAGCCGCTGCCGCAGCACGGTCGCCCCCGCCGGCCACCGCAGCAGCCCGAACCCCTCCCGCCGCAGCCCGTCCAGCAGCGCCGCCCGCACGAGCGAGGGGTCGGCGTCGGTGTGCGGGCGCACGGCCAGCTCCACCGCCCCCAGCCGCTCGACCCGCCGCGTCACGACGTCCCCGTCGGCCCAGCGGACCTCCTCGCGCGACTCCAGCAGCGTCCCCGCCGCCCGGCGCGCGACGTCCTCGTCGACGACCGCGCCGAGCCGCACCCGCGCGTGCCCCCGTCCCACGGGCCGGTCGGCCACGGCGACCGCGATCCAGGGCGCGCCGCGCAATCCGGTTCCCGCGCCGACCTCGGCACGGGTCCCGGACACCATCAGATACGAGCCGCCGTCCGCGCGGGCGACCCGCTCGGGAAAGGCGAGCGCGGCCACGAGCCCCACCCGGGCGTCCTCCCCGGCCGACCGCACCGGCGGGGAGGCGGGGCCCCGGGCGGACCGCCCGGGGCCCTCCGGGGTCTCCGGGCCCCCCGGGGTCTCCGGGGGCCCCGGGGCGTCGGAGACCTCCGAGGCGAGCGAGCGCAGCCTGCGCACCTCCGCCCGCCACCGCCCCGCGTACGCGTCTCCGCCGTGCCGCACGGCCCGCAGCGCACCGGCGAGATCGTCCCCGTACTCCCGCGGCGGCTCCTCACCGATCAGCGCGACCACCTCGGCCGCGAGCCCGGCGCCCACGGCCGGGGCCGCGTCCAGCAGCGCCCGCCCCAGCCGGGGATGCAGACCGAGCCGTGCGAGCCGCGCGCCCCGCTCCGTGGCCCTTCCGCCGGGGCCGACCGCCCCGATCGCCGCGAGGACGTCCCGGGCCGCCGCCATGGCCCCGCCCGGCGGGGGGTCCAGCAGCGCCAGCCCGGTGGCGTCCGGATCGCCCCAGCACGCCGCCTGGAGCGCGAACGCCGTCAGGTCGGCCACCTTGATCTCGGGGGAGGGGAACCGGGGCAGCCGCGCGTCCTCCGCCTCCGCCCAGCAGCGGTACACCGCACCCGGCGCCTCACGCCCGGCCCGGCCCGCCCGCTGCCGGCCGGCCGCCTGCGAGGCCCGCACCGTCGTCAGCGCGCTCAGCCCGCGCGCGTGGTCGACCCGGGGCTCCCGCGCGAGCCCCGCGTCCACGACCACCCGCACCCCGGGCACCGTCAGCGACGACTCCGCCACCGACGTCGCCAGCACCACGCGGCGCCGCTCTCCGGGAGACAGCACCGCGTCCTGCACGGCGGCCGGTGCCCGTCCGTGCACCTGGAGCACCTCGACACCGCCGAGATCCCCCAGCTGTCCGGCCACCCGGGCGATCTCGCCCACCCCGGGCAGGAACACCAGCACGTCCCCGTCCCGCTCGGCCAGCGCCCGCCGCACCACCGACGCCACGTGCGTCAGCAGCGCCGGATCGACCCGCGTGCCGTGCGGCGGCCGCACCGGACGCGCGGGCGGCGCCCACACCACCTCCACCGGGTACGCGGCGCCCTGCGCCTCGACCACCGGCGCGCCGCCCAGCAGCCGCGCCCAGCCGTCGGCGTCCGTCGTCGCCGACGCGGCCACCAGACGCAGTTCCGGGCGCAGGGTCTCGCGCACGTCCCACAGGAACGCAGCCGCCGTGTCCGCGTCCAGGTGCCGCTCGTGGCACTCGTCGAGCACCACCACGTCCACGCCGGGCAGCTCCTGGTCGCGCTGCAGGCGCTGCAGGAGCACACCGGTCGTGACGACCTCCACGCGCGTGTGCCGGCCGACCGTCCGCTCCCCGCGCACGGTGAAACCGACGGACCCGCCGACCCGCTCGCCCAGCAGCCACGCCATCCGCCGTGCCGCCGCGCGGGCCGCGATCCGCCGCGGCTCGGCGACCACGACCCGCCGCGCGGGCCCGTCACCGAGCAGCCCCGCCAGCGCGAGCGGCACCAGGGTCGTCTTGCCGGTCCCGGGCGGCGCCACCAGCACGGCGGTGCCGTGCGCGTCGAGGGCGCCGGCCAGTCCGGGCAGGGCGTCCCGCACGGGAAGGGCGTCCAGGGCGTCGTGACGGATCACGCGCTCAGTCCCGTACGCACACGAAGACGGCCGTTCCCGGGATCAGGCCGCCGCGCAGCGGGGACCAGCCGCCCCACTCGGAGGTGTTCCAGGCCGGCCACTCCGGCTCCACCAGGTCCACCAGGCGGAAGCCCGAGGCGACGACGTCGCGGACGCGGTCGCCGAGCGTCCTGTGGTGCTCGACGTACACCGCGCGGCCCTCCTCGTCCTGCTCGACGTAGGGCGTGCGGTCGAAGTACGACCCGGACACGCTCAGCCCCTCCGGGCCGGGCTCGTCCGGGAACGCCCAGCGGATCGGGTGCGTGACCGAGAAGACCAGCCGGCCGCCGGGCCGCAGCACCCGGTGCACCTCGCGCAGCACCAGCCGCGGATCGGCGACGAAGGGCAGCGCCCCGTACGCCGAGCAGACCAGGTCGAAGGAGCCGTCCGCGAAGGGGAGCGCGATCGCGTCGGCGCACACCAGGGGGAACGACCCGCCGATGCGCAGCGCGTGCTGCAGCTGCCGGTGCGAGAGGTCCAGGGCCACCGGGCGCGCGCCCCGGGCGGCCAGCCAGCGCGAGCACTGCGCCGCGCCGGCGCCCAGCTCCAGGACGTCCCTGCCCTTCAGGTCCTCCGGCGGACCGAGCAACTCGGCCTCCACCTCGTCCAGGCCCTCGGGGCCCCACACGAAGCGGTCGTCGCCGAGGAAGGCGCCGTGCTCGACCTGGTACTCGTCCGCGTTGCGGTCCCACCAGCCCCGGTTGGCGCGGGAGCTCTCCGCGACTCCGGCCTCCCGCCGGGTCGCCTCCGGTTCGGGTGCTTCGGGCTCTTGGATGATGGGCTCCCTCGTCGTACTCTTCCGTCCAGTCCGTCCCCGGCGTGTCGCCACGGGGGCGCGACACGGCCTGCGCGGCCCCGGCGCATCCGGTGGTGCGGCTCCGCCATGGGAGGGAATTGTGCCGGTTGTGCGGCGATCCGCCCCGGGTGGGCGGCTTCGCGCATTGACCCTGCCCGGCTGCCCCCGTATGCTACAAGTTGCGCTGCGGGCCTGCGCACCTCAGACGTAGCAGGCTGCGCTCGCATCTGTTGTATGTCCCCTCGGTTGTCGAGGCGCCATCACTGTCACCGGTGAGGCGCTTCCTTGGCTGTCCGGCTTCTGCAGAGCGAAACGGGCTCCGGCGTAGCAGTACCTACGACTTCAATGTCCGTACCGGAGCCCTTTCCCACATGACGAGCAGCACCGAGACCACCGCCACCACCCCGCAGGTAGCGGTCAACGACATCGGTAACGAGGAAGCATTCCTCGCAGCGATCGACGAGACGATCAAGTACTTCAACGACGGCGACATCGTCGACGGCGTCATCGTGAAGGTCGACCGGGACGAGGTCCTGCTCGACATCGGTTACAAGACCGAAGGTGTCATCCCGAGCCGCGAGCTCTCGATCAAGCACGACGTCGACCCGAACGAGGTCGTCGCCGTCGGCGACGAGATCGAGGCCCTGGTCCTCCAGAAGGAGGACAAGGAAGGCCGCCTGATCCTCTCGAAGAAGCGCGCCCAGTACGAGCGTGCCTGGGGCACCATCGAGAAGATCAAGGAAGAGGACGGCATCGTCACCGGTACCGTCATCGAGGTCGTCAAGGGTGGTCTCATCCTCGACATCGGCCTCCGCGGCTTCCTGCCGGCGTCCCTGGTCGAGATGCGCCGTGTCCGCGACCTCCAGCCCTACGTGGGCAAGGAGCTCGAGGCGAAGATCATCGAGCTGGACAAGAACCGCAACAACGTGGTCCTGTCCCGCCGTGCCTGGCTGGAGCAGACCCAGTCCGAGGTCCGCCAGACGTTCCTCACGACCCTCCAGAAGGGTCAGGTCCGCTCCGGTGTCGTCTCCTCGATCGTCAACTTCGGTGCCTTCGTGGACCTGGGTGGCGTCGACGGTCTGGTCCACGTCTCCGAGCTGTCCTGGAAGCACATCGACCACCCGTCCGAGGTCGTCGAGGTCGGCCAGGAGGTCACCGTCGAGGTCCTCGACGTCGACATGGACCGCGAGCGCGTCTCCCTGTCGCTGAAGGCGACCCAGGAAGACCCGTGGCAGCAGTTCGCCCGCACCCACCAGATCGGCCAGGTCGTGCCCGGCAAGGTCACGAAGCTGGTTCCGTTCGGTGCGTTCGTCCGCGTGGACGAGGGCATCGAGGGTCTGGTCCACATCTCCGAGCTGGCCGAGCGCCACGTGGAGATCCCGGAGCAGGTCGTCCAGGTCAACGACGAGATCTTCGTCAAGGTCATCGACATCGACCTCGAGCGCCGCCGCATCAGCCTCTCGCTGAAGCAGGCCAACGAGTCCTTCGGTGCCGACCCGACGGCGGTCGAGTTCGACCCGACCCTGTACGGCATGGCCGCGTCCTACGACGACCAGGGCAACTACATCTACCCCGAGGGCTTCGACCCGGAGACCAACGACTGGCTGCCGGGCTACGAGAAGCAGCGCGAGGAGTGGGAGCGCCAGTACGCCGAGGCGCAGCAGCGCTTCGAGCAGCACCAGGCGCAGGTCATCAAGTCCCGCGAGGCGGACGCCCAGGCCGCTGCCGAGGGTGGCGAGGCCGCCGCTCCGGCCGCGTCCGGCGGCGGTTCGTACTCCTCCGAGGGCGGCGACAGCTCCGGCGCGCTGGCCTCGGACGAGGCGCTGGCCGCGCTGCGCGAGAAGCTGGCCGGCGGACAGAGCTGAACGCTGACCGCTGAGGCCTAGCGGCTGACCGAGGGGCCGTACCTTTCGAGGTGCGGCCCCTCGGCGTCGTCCCGGGCGGGCCGGCGGTCGGCTGCGGGCCGACGGCGGCTCGTCGCGCCCACGCGGCGGAAGCCGCGTGTCGGTGCGGCCCCGCGCCCTGAGGGAGTCGCCCACACCCCTGATGAGGGATTGCCGTCACCGGGGAATGTCAGTGCCGCGTGTCACGTTGTGCAGTACGGACACGAGGAGGAGCGGTCACTGTGCTTGATCCGCAGGATTTGTACGCCTGGGAGCCGAAGGGGCTGGCCGTCGTCGACATGGCGCTCGCCCAGGAGTCGGCCGGACTTGTCATGCTCTACCACTTCGACGGATACATCGACGCGGGGGAGACCGGCGACCAGATCGTCGACCGGCTGCTCGACTCGCTGCCCCACCAGGTCGTCGCCCGGTTCGACCACGACCGGCTGATCGACTACCGCGCCCGGCGCCCGCTGCTGACCTTCACCCGCGACCGCTGGAGCGACTACGAGGTGCCCGCCCTCGAGGTGCGCCTCGTCCAGGACACCACCGGAGCCCCCTTCCTGCTGCTCTCCGGGCCCGAACCGGACGTGGAGTGGGAGCGCTTCGCCGCGGCCGTGCGGCAGATCGTGGAACGGCTCGGCGTCCGCCTGTCGGTGAACTTCCACGGCATCCCGATGGGCGTCCCGCACACCCGCCCCGTCGGTCTCACCCCGCACGGCAACCGCACCGACCTCGTCCCGGGCCACGGCGGCTCCTTCGACGAGGCGCAGGTCCCCGGCAGCGCGGAGGCCCTCGTCGAGTACCGGCTCATGCAGGCCGGACACGACGTCCTGGGCGTCGCCGGGCACGTCCCGCACTACGTCGCCCGCTCCCCGTACCCGGACGCGGCGCTCACCGTCCTGGAGGCCATCACGGCCGCGACCGGACTGGTCCTGCCCGGCGTCGCGCACGCCCTGCGCACCGACGCCCACCGCACCCAGACGGAGATCGACCGTCAGGTCCGGGAGGGCGACGACGAACTCACCGCCCTCATCCAGGGCCTGGAGCACCAGTACGACGCCGCCGCGGGCGCCGAGACCCGGGGCAACATGCTCGCCGAGCCGGTGGAGATCCCGTCGGCGGACGAGATCGGGCGCGAGTTCGAGCGGTTCCTGGCGGAGCGCGAAGGGGACGGCTGACGGGAGCCGGCGGTGGGGCGGGTCCGCCCGAGGACCCGGCGGTGCCAGGCCCTAAGCTTCCGCTCATGCTGAAGGTGGGCCTGACCGGCGGGATCGGCGCCGGCAAGAGCGAGGTGTCCCGGCTGCTCGTCGAGTGCGGGGCGGTGCTGATCGACGCGGACCGCATCGCGCGGGAGGTCGTCGCGCCGGGGACACCCGGTCTCGCGGCGGTCGTGGACGCCTTCGGCGAGGACGTGCTCGCCGCGGACGGCAGCCTGGACCGGCCCAGGCTGGGCTCCGTCGTCTTCGCGGACCCGGAGAAGCTGGCCGTCCTCAACTCGATCGTCCACCCCCTGGTGGGCGCCCGCTCCCGTGAACTGGAGGCGGCCGCCGCCGAGGACTCCGTCGTCGTCCACGACGTCCCCCTCCTCACCGAGAACGGCCTCGCCCCCCTCTACGACCTCGTGATCGTCGTCGACGCGAGCCCCGGGACCCAGCTCGACCGGCTCGTGCGGCGGCGCGGCATGACCGAGGAGGACGCCCGCGCGCGCATGGCCGCCCAGGCGACCCGCGAGCAGCGCCGGGAGATCGCCGACATCGTCATCGACAACGACGTGCCGCTCGACGCGCTGGAGCGGCGCGTGAAGGACGTGTGGGCCGACCTCGTCCGCAGAGCACGGGCGTCCCGGCGGGCCCCTCGGGAATAACGGCCCCGGACGGAGGCGTTGGACCCTCCAGCGAGGGAAGGATTGAGCCGTGCCCGAGACCAGTGGTTCGACCGGACGTACGCCGGAGACGCATGTCATCGACTTCCGCGCCGCCGAGCAACTGCTCGCCTCCCGGGACCCGCAGGGCGCGGTGAAGCTGCTCGACGGCGTCATCGACGTCCACCCGGAGAACACCGCCGCACGGCTGCTGCGCGCGCGTGCCTTCTTCGCCGCGGCCCAGCTGCGCCCCGCCGAGCTGGAGTTCTCCCTCGTCCTGGAGCGCGAACCGGACAACGCCTTCGCCCACTTCGCCCTCGCCCGCACCTACCAGCGCCAGAACCGCCCCCGCCCGGCCAAGCGCCACTTCCGGCTGGCGGCGGCGCTGGACCCGAACCCGGAGTACCTCGAGGCGGCGCGCTTCGAGGCGTGAGCGGCCCGGACCCGCCGCCGCCCCGAGCCCGGCCGCCCGCCGCTACGGCCGGCTGCTCGGCGGCTCGTACGGCGGGACGTCGCGGCCCGGCTGGTAGTGGGCGCCCTGGCGGATGCGCCGCACGACGACGGCCAGGTCGACCACGACGACCAGCCACAGCAGCCCGCAGGCGAGCGCCCAGCCGGGGCGCCCCGCGATCGCGAACGCCGCGGTCCCGAACACCGTCCAGACCACGCCCCAGACGCTCAGCCAGAACCGCATCCGCAGAGCACTGCGCGCGGTCACCGGTTCACTCCCCGTACGCTTCACGATCACCACTCCCGTCCGTGACTCCCCTCCGTTCCGGGTTCCCCGTGAGCCGAGGCCGGCTGACTCGATCGGGTGAATCCGCGACGCGTGGGAACGGGCGTGCGGAGGCGGACCGTTGGACGGGCATGGAGCTGAAAATGCGTGAGGGGTACGAGGGGACGGGTCCCGGGGCGATCACCCCGGACGGCTGCGCGGTGGAGCTCTACTCGCGGCTGCCCGTCGGGGACGAGCCGGACATCATCGCCGCGGCGGTGCCCGCGGGCGCGCGCATTCTGGAGCTGGGCAGCGGCGTCGGGCGGATGACCCACGCCCTGCTGGAACGCGGCTTCGCGGTCACGGCGGTGGACGAGTCCGCCGAGATGCTGGAGCGCGTGCGCGGGGCGCGGACGATATGCGGCCCCATAGAGAGGCTCGACCTGGGCGAGACGTTCGACGTGGTGCTGCTGGCGTCGTTCCTGGTGCACGTGGGGGACGTCGAGGTGCGGCGGGGGATGCTGCGCACCTGCGTGCGACACCTGGCGAAGGGAGGGTGCGTGCTGATCCAGCGGGAGGGCGAGGACTACCACACCGACGTGCCGCGCGAGCGGGTGGACCCCGCCGGCTTCACCGTGCGGATCGTGTCGTCGGAGCCGGTCGGCGACGGGGTCGACTCGGTGCACGCGGAGTACGTGTTCCCGGACGCGACCTGGACGCAGACCTTCCGGGCACGGCCGTTGACACGGCAGCAGTTCGAGGGGGCGCTGAGGGAGGAGGGCCTCAGGGTGGACCGGTACCTGACGGCGGACCGGGTGTGGGTGAGGGCGGTGCCGGTGACGGGAGACTGAGGGCGGTATCCCCTGCGGGCGGCGATGAGTTCGGGGGCGGAGCGCGGTCTACCCCTGTGACAGCGACACGGACCACTTCCCACAGGAGACCCCATGTCCGAGACCACCGCTCCCGCCGCGAAGACCGCTTCCGCGACCTCCGTCTCTCCAGGGGCCGTCGTCGCCGGGGCCGCGACCGCACGCGGGCGGCGCGCCCGTATCGCGCTGCGCGGACTGCAGGTGCTGCTCGCCCTCTTCTACGCGGTCGCGAGCGCCCTGCCCAAGCTGATCGCGCACTCCTCGGCCGTCGAGCCCTTCGAGGAGATGGGCTGGGGCAGCACGGGCATGTACGCCATCGGGGTGCTCGAACTCGCGGGAGCGATCGGCCTGTTGGTCCCGGTGCTGCAGTCCGTGGCCGCGATCGGGCTGGGCGCGATGATGGTGGGCGCGTTCGTGGTGCAGATGACCGTGTTCGACGGTCAGCACGCGGTGACGCCGCTCGTCCTGATCGTGCCGCTCGCCCTCATCGCCTGGGCGCGGCGGAGCCACAACGCGGAGCTGCCGCGGCTGCTGCGGTCGGTGCGCCGAGAGGGCTGACGTGGCCGTCGCCGTACGGATCGCCTTCGGTGGTGCGCGGGGCTCCACCGGGCGGTGCCCGGGGGCGCCCCTCCCGGACACCGTGCGTTCACGGCCGGGGCGCACCGCCGGAGCCCTTGCCGCGAGCCTTGCGGCCACCGGTTGCCCCACGGCCGGTGGTCCCACCGCGGCCGCCGGGTCCGCCACGACCGGTGGACCCGCGACGGCCACCGGGCTCACCGGGTGCGAGGCCAGGGTCACCGGTCCCGCCCGGCCCGTCGAACCCGCCCGGTGCGCCGAACCCGCCCGGTGCGCCGAACGGACCCGGTCCGCCCAGGCCGCGCAGGCGCTCCAGTTCGCGGCGGTCGCGCTTGGTGGGGCGGCCCGTGCCGCGGTCGCGGATCCCGGCCGGGGCGACGGCCTCGCGGGGCGGTGGCGGCGGCGAGTTGTCGATGTAGCACTGGGCGGCGACCGGGGCGCCGACCCGCTTGCGGATCAGCCGCTTGACGACGACGATCCGCTCCCGGGTCTCGGCCCGAAGACGCACCTCGTCACCGACGCGGACGGAGTGCGCGGGCTTCACCCGCTCGCCGTTCACGCGCACGTGCCCGCCCCGGCAGGCGGCGGCGCCGAGGGAACGCGTCTTGACCAGGCGCACCGACCAGATCCAGCTGTCGATCCGGACCGTCTCGCCGGGCTGCGGCCCGGCCGCCTCGGCGGCCGCCACGGCAGCGGCGATCTTCGGGTCCGGGGGAGTCGCCGCCTCCTCGGCGGCCCCGTTCGCCGCCCCCGCCGTGTCCCCGGCCCCACGCGTCTTGTCGTACTCCGCACCCTCAGAAGCCATGTCCCCGACCTTAGCCCTCCTCCTCGGCGGACCGTACCTGCTTTTCGAGCGGCGCCACGACCTGCAGGATCGTCGCCGTACCGGCCACGGGCCGGCCCTCGTGCATCGTGATCACCGTGCCGGGCGTCAGGTGCCGCCACCGGTCGGGACTGAGCGGAGCCAGCCGCACCGGGGCGCTCTCGCCCGGCCCCAGGCGCTCCGCGCCCTCCACCCACACCGCGGCGATGTACATCTCACGCCCGCCGTCGGCCGTCACACGGCCGATGTCCCACACCGGCCTGAGCTGCCCCTGCCCCGCGAACGCGGTCCGCCGCCGGCCCTCCCGCGCCGACGGCAGACTCAGCACGGCACGGAAGGTGCCGTGCCGGACCTCGCCCTCACGCCAGCCGCACCACTGCGCGGCTCGTTCCAGCATCATCTGGCGGGCCGCGGTCTCGAGCAGCGACCAGAAGGCCACGGGGACGGGGTGCTCGTCCCCGAACTCCATCAGCAGGTCGAGCACGAACCCCCACTCCCGCCGGTGCTGGAAGTCGCGCACGTCGTCGACGGTCGCACCGATGCCGATCCGGGCGTCGCGGGGGAGCAGTCCGGTCGCCCGCCGCAGCAGGGTGAAGGCGTCGTCCATGCGGGACATTGTCCGGGCCGACCGGACCGCCTCCCCCGTCCCCCCCGGGGGACCCCTACCGTGGAGTCATGGACCCCGGCGGCCTCACCGAACTCGACCGGCGCATCGCGGGCTGCCGTGCCTGCCCCCGGCTGGTCGACTGGCGCGAGGAGGTCGCCCGCACCAAGCGCGCCGCCTTCGCGGACTGGACGTACTGGGGGCGGCCGGTGCCCGGCTTCGGGCCGCCGGACGCCCGGCTGCTGATCATAGGGCTGGCGCCCGCCGCGCACGGCGGCAACCGCACGGGACGCATGTTCACCGGGGACCGCTCCGGGGACGTGCTGTACCGGGCGCTGTACGACGTGGGGCTCGCCTCGCAGCCGACCTCCGTGCACGCCGGGGACGGCCTGGAGCTGCGCGGCGTACGCGTCACCTCGCCCGTGCACTGCGCCCCGCCCGCCAACAAGCCCACCCCTGGGGAACGGGACACCTGCCGGCCCTGGCTGGTGCAGGAGCTGCACCTGCTGCGGCCGACGGTGCGGGCCGCGCTCGTCCTCGGCGCCTTCGGCTGGCAGGCCGCGCTGCCCGCCTTCGCCGGGGCCGGCTGGACGGTGCCCCGGCCGCGCCCCGCCTTCGCACACGGCGCCCACGTCACGCTGCCCGTCGCCGACGGCCCCGGCCTGCACCTCTTCGGCTGCTTCCACGTCAGCCAGCGCAACACCTTCACCGGCCGGCTCACCCCCGGGATGCTCCGGGAGGTGCTGCGCACGGCGGCCGAGGCGGCGGGGCTGCCCACGCGGAAATGAGCCGCCCGCCCGCCGCACGGCCGCTACGGTGCCCGGATGAGCCTGTATCCGGAGATCGAACCGTACGACCACGGCATGCTCGACGTCGGTGACGGCAACCGCGTGTACTGGGAGACCAGCGGTAACCCGCAGGGCAAGTCCGCACTGGTGCTGCACGGCGGACCGGGCTCCCGCACGAGCCCGAACCTCCGGCGGTACTTCGACCCGGCCGCGTACCGGATCGTGCTGCTCGACCAGCGCGGTGCCGGACGCTCGACACCCCGCGCGAGCGACCACGCCACCGACATGAGCGTCAACACGACCGCCCACCTCATGGCGGACCTGGAGCGGCTGCGCGCCCACCTGGGGATCGAGCGGTGGCTGGTGTGGGGCGTGTCCTGGGGATCGGTCCTGGGGCTGCGGTACGCGCAGACGCACCCCGGGGTGGTGTCCGAGCTGGTGCTGACGGGGGTCGCCACCGGGTCCGACCAGGAGGTCGCCCTGCTGACCCGGGGGCTGGGGAAGATCTTCCCGGAGGCCCACGAGCGGTTCCTCGCCGAGCTGCCCGCCGACGAGCGCGACGGCGACCCGGCCGCCGCGTACAACCGGCTGCTGGAGTCGCCCGACCCCGAGGTGCGGGAGCGGGCCGCACGGGCCTGGACCGACTGGGAGACGGCGACGATCCCCGCCCCGCCCGGCTCGGTCGCGCGGTTCCGGGACCCGGAGTTCCGCATGGGCTTCGCCCGCACCGTCACGCACTACTGGGGCAACGGCCACTTCCTCGGCGAGGGCGGCGACGAGGGCGTCGTCCTCCGGGACGCCCACCTGCTGAGGGGCGTCCCCGGCACCCTGGTGCAGGGCAGCCTCGACTTCGGCAACCTCCTCGGCATCGTCTGGCGGCTCCACCACGCCTGGCCGGACAGCGAGCTGGTGATCGTGGACGAGGCCGGCCACGACGCCGGCGCCGTCGGGGACGACGCACTGGTGGCGGCGACGGACACGTACGCGCGGGGCGGCGGCTGACGGTCGCCCCACGGCGGCCGCGTGGGCGGGTCCCCACGGCCGCCGGACGGGCGGACCCCTACGGCCGCCACACGTACCGCACGTCCGGCTCCCGCTCCTCGTTCCCGTCGCCGTCCGTCCGTTCCACGGCCGTGAAGCCGTGCCGTTCGTAGAAGCGGTGCGCGGGCGCGTTGACCTGGAAGGTCCACAGGGAGAGACCGCCGGGGCTGCGCTCCTTGGCGAGCGTGACGAACCGGTCACCGAGCCCGCGCCCGCGCCAGTCGGGGGCGAGGTACAGCTGCGCCAGTTCCTCGCCCTCCAGCACCATGACGCCGACGACGTCCCCGTCCGGGATCTCGGCGACCCACGTCTCGCGCAGGGGCACGAGGACGTGACGGAAGTAGGCGTGCACCTCGTCGTCGGAGCGGGGCCGGACCACGGTCGGCAGTGCGGCGGCGAAGGACCGCAGCCAGACGCCCGCCGCGGCGTCGGCGTCGGCGGACGAGACGGCCCTGCGCACCGCGACGGTCCGGCTGCCGGACGTCACGAGGCCGCAGCGGACGGGTCAGGGACGACGGCCGTCGCCGTGATCTCCACGAGCTGCCCGGTGTATCCGAGGCAGGCCACACCGAGCAGGGTCGACGAGTGGGGCCCGGTGCTCAGCCCGGACGCCTCGACCACGTCCCACACGGCGGAGAGCACGGCGGGGTCGTCGGCCACCACGTACACGTCGGTCGACACGACGTGCGCCAGATCGCTGCCGACGGCGCGCAGTTGCTCCTCCAGATTGGCCAGCACCCGCTCGGCCTGCCGCACCGGGTCCCCCTCGCCGACGAGCTTCCCCTCCGCGTCGAGCGGAACCGACCCGGCGAGGAACGCCAGCCTGGTGCCCGCCTCGACGACGGAGGCGTGGGAGTACGTGGGCGGAGGGAAGAGACTGGGGACGGTGACGCGCCGGATCACGCGGGCTCCGATCTTCCAGGGAGTCATGGCGGACAACCCACCGATCATCAGGGTCCCGCCGCGCCACCGCATCCGTTTTTTCGCTCGCCCCCCGCTCGGCCCCCTCGTAGCCTTCCCATCGATCCACAGCACACCCTCCGTCCGCCAGGAGCCGCAGCCGTGCCCTCCCTCCCCGACCGGCCCTTCCTCGAAGCGACCGCCGACCGGCTCGCCGCCCTCCCCGGCGTCCGGGCCGTCACCCTCGGCGGCTCGCGCGCCCAGGGCACCGAACGGCCGGACAGCGACTGGGACCTGGCGGTCTACTACCGGGGGTCCTTCGACCCCGACGACCTGCGCGCGGTCGGCTGGGAGGGCGAGGTCTCCGGGATCGGCGGCTGGGGCGGAGGGGTCTTCAACGGCGGCGCCTGGCTGACGATCGACGGGCGCCGGGTCGACGTCCACTACCGCGACCTCGACGTCGTCGAGCACGAGCTGGCGGAGGCGGAGCAGGGCCGGTTCCGCGTCGAGCCGCTGATGTTCCACCTCGCCGGCATCCCCACCTACCTGCTGGTCGCGGAGCTCGCGATCAACAAGGTGCTGCGCGGCGACCTGCCCCGCCCCGCCGCCTACCCGCGGGCCCTGCGCGCGTCCGCCCCGCCCCGCTGGCACGGCACGGCCGCCGCCACCCTCGCCTACGCGAAGGCCGGCCACGCGCCCCGGGGCGCCCTCACCCAGGTCGCGGGGGCCGTCGCCGTCGCCGCGACCCACACCGCGCACGCGGTCACGGCGGCGCGGGGGGAGTGGGTGACCAACGAGAAGGGGTTGGTCGAGCGGGCGGGGCTGAAGGCCGTGGACGCGTTGGTGGAGACCCTGACCGGACGCCCGGACCATCTCGTCCGGGCGGTCACGGACGCGGAGGAGCTGTTCCGCCGGGCCGTGGAGACGGCCCGGCGGCGGTCCGGCTGAGCACCGGCGGGCTCGCGGGAGCCGGTCCGGGCGCGCCGGCCGCGGCCCGCCGGGACCACGGGCGGGCGGCGCCGCGTCAGTGCCGGGCGAACTGGACGCGCGTCGGCTGGACGGCGTCCGGCCGCACGGCGATGCCGTCGACGGTCAGCCGCTCCCCGTAGATGTCGGTGAGTCTCAGGGGGCCGCCGCATCCGGTGCCGTCGGGGGAGAGGAAGTAGTTGTACTCGGTACGGGTCAGTTGCCGCCATCCCGAGCCGGTGGCGACCTCCAGCCGGGCCAGCGGGTTGCGGTGGCCGATCGCCTGGACGCCGCACCAGTGGCGGCTGGAGCCGGTCTTGTAGCGGATCGAGACGGTGTCGGACGTGCCGGGACTGAGCAGGCTCCACGTGATCGGGATCCGCCCGGTGGAGAGGCCCGCGAGCTTGCCGAAGGCCTCCCTGCTCAGGTCGAGCTGCCCGGGCGCGCAGGGCGAGGGGCACTCGTTGGTGATCCGGACCGTCACGGAGGCGCCGCCGGCCGCGCGGACGAGGAGGTACGCCCCGCACGCCTTGGACGTCTCGTAGTCGGCGGTGTTCATCGCCGCGGTCATGCGGTCGGGGCTCGGGCCGTACAGACAGGCCCCGTCGCCGTCCCCGGCGTCGTAGTGGGTGGCGACCCCGCTGTAGGCGGTGCCGGGCTCGATCCGTCCCGCCAGCGGCGCCCCGCCGGACGCCGGGCGTGCGGCGGGCGCGGGGGTGGCCCCGCGTGACGGCCGGGCCGACGGCGGCGTCGCGGAGGACTCGGGGGCCGGGGACGCGGTGGACGGCTCAGCCTCCGGCGTCCGCCCGGTCGTCTCGGTCGCCGTGGGAGGGACGCCCGGCCGGGCGTCGGTGGTGGTGGCGGGCGTGGCCGTGGCCCGCACGGGGCCGGACCCGCCGTCACGGGCGAGGGCGACGACCAGCGACACGAGGAGCCCGACGGCTGCCGCGGCGGCGGCCGGGACCAGGACGCCGCGCCGCTCGCGGCGGGGGCGGCGGTGGGAGGGGGATGCCACGGATGAGTCCTTACGTGGTTCGGGAGGACACGCGTTTCCGATTCGGCAGTGGTCGCAGCCGCCGGAAAGGTTGCCGGGCGTTCGGCAGCGGCGCGCCGGAAGGAGTTCCGCCCGCACGGGCTTGCCGGGGCCGACGGGCCGGGTCGGCGGACCGGTGCCGGACGGAGGGAAAACCGCGAGCCCTTCGAGCACCGCCCGGTCATGATGGCCCGGTGGATCCTGTGCTGTGCGGGCTCGCCGCGAACCCGGCCCTGCCGTCCGGCCTCGTCGACCGGCTGATCGGGACCGCGGACGACGACCTCGCCGCGGAACTCGCCGTGCGCGCCGACCTCAGCAGGGCGCAGACGCTCGCGCTGGCGGCGCGCGGCGACAAGATCGCCGCGCGACTCGCGTACGAGGGGCGGCTGACGGCCCGTGACGTCGACCCCCGCACACGGCCGCGCGCCGCGCTGGCCCTCCTCGAGGAGGGCGCGGGCCGGCCCGAGTGGCCGCGTCCGCTCGCGGCGGACCCGGACGTGGAGCGCCGGGAGAAGCCGGCCGCCTGCCCGGACCTGCCGCCGGACGTGGTGGCGACGCTCGCCGCCGACCCGGAGGTACGGGTCGTGGCGGAGCTCGCCCTGTGGACGACGCCGGACACGGCCGCCCGGCTCGCGGAGCATCCGCACGCCGGGGTCCGGTCCGCGGTGGCCGCCAACGAGAGGACCCCGCCGGCCGTGCTGGCCGCACTGATCGACGGCGAAGGACTGCCTCCGGCGCGGCGGTGCCCGGTCTGCGACCGGGAGCGGGCGCCGTTCGTCCACGACCCGTCCTGCCCGCGGACCGACTGCGACCTGCCTCCGGGCGCCTCCTGCGACGGGCTCCCACGAGTCCACCGTGCGGGACACGTGGCACAGGGCGGCGCGGAATCCGGCCACACCGGTCGGCGCCGTCCTCCGCTTCGCCGCACACCCCTCGCCGTGGCTGCGCGACGCGCTCGCCGCCCGTCCCGACCTGCCGCCGCACGTCGGACGGCGGCTCGCCGAGGACCCCGTCCCCGGCGTCCGGGCCGAACTCGCCGGGAACCCGGCGATCGACGAGGCGCTGATGCGCGTACTGGCCGCCGACGGCGGTCACGACGTGCGGCACGGGCCGGCACACCACCCGAACGTCCCGCTCGACGTGCTCACGCACCTGGCCGGCACCACGAGGATCGGCCCGGTCCTGCTCCCCCGGATCGCCGGCGCCTCCCCGGAGGAGGTCGCGGGCCTGGCGGCGTCACCGGCCCCCGAGGTGCGCATGCTCGTGGCGGCGCGACGCGACCTGCCCCCGGGGAGGCGGGACGCGCTGGCCGCCGACCCCGACGCGAAGGTGGTCGCCTCGGTCGCGCCCCACCCGGGCCTGTCCGAAGCGCGGTTGCGCGCCATGGCCGACCGGCACGGCGGCCGGGTCGTCGCCGGTGTGGCGGCCAATCCGGACGCCCCGTCCGCGCTGCTGGAGGACCTGGCCCGGCGGGAGCGGGCGGTGCGCAGGGCCCTGCGCGACATCGCCGGGCACCGGAACGCGACGGCCCGGGCCCTGCTGCCCTGCCTCGCGGACGAACGGGCCAGGCGGGTGGCCGCCGGTCACCCGGCCCTGCCGGAGCAGGCGATCGTCGAGCTGCTCGGTGACGGGGACCGGCAGGTCGTGGAGGCGGCGGCCGCCAATCCGTCGCTGCCGGGCGCGGTGATGTCCCGCCTGGTGCCCCGGGCACGGCCCGCCCAGGACGGGCCGTCCTCCGGCGGGGCCCTCGCGCCCTCGGTCCGCAGGGGTTCCCCCGGTCCCGGTGGGGCGGGGACGGGACACAGCCGGTTGCGTTCATGAAGAACGCGCCCTCCGCCCGGATCGTCACATCCCGGAAACACGGCTGTTCACTCCTCTCCGACCACCCCGCTTACCGTGGACACCACGCCCCGGCCCGGTCACCGTCGCCCGCGAGCCCACCCCGCCCCGACACGACGACTGGAGCCCCGTGTCACGGTCCGTCCCCGCCCCGCCCCTCTGGCTCGCCCACGCCCTGCGGACCCAGCGGGGGCCGGTCCCCTGGAGCGCGGTCGTGCGGGGCGCGCTGGGCGGCGGGCCCCTGCTGGCCGCGGCCGTCCTCGCCGGCCGGCCGACCCTCGGCGTCGCCGCCGCCATCGGCGCCATGCTCGCCGGGATCAACGACCGGCCCGGCAGCCGACGGGCCTCGGTCGGGCGGATCGGGGGGCCCGCGCTCGCGGGTGCGGCCGGGCTGGCCGTCGGCACGTACGCCGGGGACCACACCCCGGCGGTCCTGCTCACGCTCCTGCTGACCGGCCTCGGCCTGGTCGCGGGCGGGATCAGCGCCCTCGGGCCCGTCGGCTCCTCCGTCGGCACCCAGGTGCTGGTCGGGGCCGCCGTCGGTGCCGGGATGCCGTTGCCCGAGCCGGGGTGGCAGCGCGCGCTCGCCTTCCTCACCGGGGCCGGCTGGCTGCTCCTGCTGCGGCTGGCGCTGCCCACGCCGGGCTCGTTCGCCGGGGACTTCCGGTTCGACGGGGAGCGGGAGGCCGTCGCCGGGGTGTACGAGGCCGTCGCCGCGCTGCTCGACGCCGCCGGGTCGGAGGAGGCCACCGCGCGGCGCGCCGCGCTCACCGCCGCCCTCGACCACGCGCAGGACGCGCTGGCCGGGCCCCGGCTGCGGCGGTACGCCTCCTCCGCGGCCGAGCGCCGGCTGCACGCGCAGTACGCCGCCGCGCTCCCCCTCGCCGAAGCCGCCACCGCGCTGGCCTGGGCGGGGGAGCCCGTGCCCGCCCGCGCCGGCGAGGGCCCCCGGCGCCTCGCCGCCGTCGTACGCGACGGCACCCGGACCGGCCGCCTTCCCGCACCCTCCCGCACCGCCCCGGCGCTGCGCGCCCTCGACGACGCCCTCCTGCACGCCGCCGCGGTGTTCGACCGGGCCGAGGGCGGTGACCTGCACACGCGCCGCAGGTCCCGCGCCGCCCTCACCGGTACCGTTCTCGGCGTCCGGGGGCGGGAGTACGGAATGCGGGTCGCCCTCTGCTTCGGCGCCGGCGTCGCGATCGCCCAGGCCCTGCACCACGCCCGCTGGTACGGGGAGCACGAGCACTGGTACTGGCTGCCCGCCACCGCCGTCTTCCTCGTCAAACCCGACCTCGGGCCGCTCGCCTCCCGGGTGCTGTGCCGGGCCGCCGGAACCGTGCTCGGGGCGCTCCTCTTCGCGGGACTCGCCGCCGTGCTGCCCCGGCCGGAGGGGCTCGTCGCGCTGGTGGCGGTCAGCGGGGCGCTCATCCCCGTCGCCACCCGGCACTTCGCCGCGCAGACCACCGTCGTCACCGTGCTCGTGCTCGCCCTGGTGATGGCCGGCGGCGAACCCGAGGTCTCCGCCGTCCGGATCGGTGAGACGCTGCTGGCCTGCGTCGTCGTGCTGGTCGTCGGACATCTGCCGGTGCCGGGACAGCGCGGCGACGGCATCCGCGCCCGGCTCGCCGAAGCGGGCGTCGCCGCGCACGCGTACCTCGCCCACGTGCTCGACGGGACCGGTGACCGCGCCGCCCGCTGGGCCCTGCGCCGCGAGGCCTACCGCACCCTCGCCGAGGCCCGCACCGCCATCGCCCTGGCCTCCGCCGAACTCCCCCCGCTGGCCCGGCACACCGACGGCACGGACGAGATCGCCGCCCTCCTCGAACAGTTCGTCGACACCGTCACCGCCTGCGCCGTCCACCTCGACGACACCGGGCGGATCGACCCCCGGCACACCGAGCGGCTCGCCGGACTCCGGGACGAACTCGCCCGGCGCCGCGACCGGGTGGGGCTGCGCCTGCCGGAGCCGCTGGGCGGGGCTCGCGGGGAGACCGGGGCGGGTGCCCGGCCCGCCCCGCGGCCGTCCCTCGCGACCGTCCCGCGACGGGTGAGCCGCGGTTCGGCCCACCCGGACCGGGACGGCGCCGTACGGTGACGTGATGACGCCCACCGCGACGACGCCCACCACCACGGAGCCTCCGGCCGATCTCGTCATCAGCGGATGTTCCGTCCTCACGCACGACGACCGGGAACGGATCGGGTTCGCCCACGACGCGGCGATCGTCGTACGCGACGGGACCGTGGAGTCGGTGACGAGCGCCGGGGCGGTGCGGGGCCTGGCGGCCGGGGAGCGGATCGACGCCCGGGGGCAGGTCGCGCTGCCCGGCCTGATCAACTGCCACACCCACGCGCCGATGGTCGCCCTGCGGGGCCTCGCCGAGGACCTGCCGACCGGGGAGTGGTTCAACGACGTGATCTGGCCGGTGGAGTCCAACCTCACCGCGCGGGACGTCGAGCTGGGGGCGCGGCTCGCCTGCGCCGAGATGATCCGGGGCGGCGTCACCTGCTTCGCCGACCACTACTTCGCCATGGACGCGGTCGCCGCGGTCGTCGCCGAGTGCGGCATGCGGGCGTTGCTGGGGGAGGCGTACTTCTCCTCCCAGGGGCCGCGAGGACGGGAGAGGTCACTGGAGTTCGCGCTGCGGCACCGCGGCTCGGCCGACGGCCGCATCACGACCGCCCTCGCCCCGCACGCCCCCTACACCGTCGACGACGCCGACCTCGCCGCCACCGCGGAACTGGCGCACGAGCACGCGCTGCCCGTGCACCTGCACGCCGCCGAGAACCGCGACCAGACCGACACCAGCCTCGCCCGGCACGGCGTCACCCCCGTCCAGGTCCTGGAGCGCACCGGGATCCTCGACACCGACGTGCTCATCGCCCACGGCACCGGCATCCTCGAGGGCGACCTGCCGCTGCTGGAGCGCGCGGGCGGCCGTACGGCCGTGGCGACCGCGCCCCGCGGCTACCTCAGGTTCGCCTGGCCCACCACCACACCCGTGCGCGCCCTGCGCGCCATCGGTGTCCCGGTCGGACTCGCCACGGACGGCGCCGCCTCCAACAACTCCCTCGACGTGTGGGAGTCGATGGCGCTCACCTCGCTGGTCCAGAAGTCGACGGAGGGCGACCCCCGGTGGCTGACCTCCCGTCAGGCGCTGCACCACGCCACGCTGCAGAGCGCCCGCGCGGTCGGCCTCGGCGACAGCGTCGGCAGCCTCGCGCCCGGCCGGCGCGCCGACCTCGTCCTCGTCGACCTCACCGGCCCGCACACCCAGCCGGTGCACGACCTCGCCGCGACGCTGGTGCACAGCGCCCGCGCCGCCGACGTCCGCACGACCGTCGTCGACGGCCGGATCCTGATGCGCGACCGGGAACTGCTCACGATCGACGTCCCGGCGGTGGTGCGGGAGCTGGGGGAGCGGCTGCCCGCGCTCGTCGACCGGAGCCACGGCCGGCGCGTCCAGGACTACGACACCTGAGACGAAGAGTTCCGCGAGCGAGCGATGAGTTCCGCCCGGCCCGGCGGTCACCCCCTGCAACGGGACCGTCGCACAGGAGGATCCATGTCGCTTCCGGAGGTCGTCCCGCGCGCCGCGTGGCGTGCGGCGCGCGAGGAACTGCTGGTCAAGGAGAAGGTCGTCACCCGCGCGCGGGACGCGCTCAACGCCGAGCGGCGCCGGTTGCCCATGGTGGAGATCGACCGGGAGTACGTGTTCGAGGGCGGCGACGGCAGGACCACGCTGCTCGATCTGTTCGAGGGGCGGCAGCAGCTCGTCGTCCACCACTTCATGTTCGCCCCGGAGTGGGACGCCGGGTGCCGCGGCTGCTCGGCCTTCCTGGACCAGATCGGGCACCTCGCCCACCTGAACGCGCGCGGCACCACGTTCGCGGCCGTCTCACGGGCGCCGTACACGAGGATCCTGCCGTTCAAGGCGCGGATGGGCTGGGCCCTGCCCTGGCACTCCTCGTTCCACGGCGACTTCAACGAGGACTTCGGGGCGACCCTCGAACGCGAGGGCGGACTCGTCGAGCGGTCCGGCCTCAGCTGCTTCCTGCGGGACGGCGACCGGGTCTTCCACACCTACTCGACGTACGGCCGCGGCCTCGACGGGATCGGCTCGACCACCAGCCTGCTGGACCTCACCGCGCTCGGCCGGCAGGAGGAGTGGGAGGAACCCGAGGGGCGCGCGTCGGCTCTCGGGACGCCTGCGGGAAGCGACCGCGTCCGCTATCACGACGAGTACGACGACTGACACGGACGGCGACGGATTGCTCCGAAAAGCTGAGAGCCCGCTCACACATGGCAGTGAACAGGTGTCAACTACGTCTCAGTACCGTCACCGGACGAGGCGTTCGCCCCATGGTTGGCGTTTAACTCTACGAGTACAGCGCTACATGGAGGTGGCAGGGTGAACGGGCGAACGGTGCTCGAACGCTTTCCCGCAGGTGGGCCGCGTGGGTCCTGGCCGGCGGAGGAGTTCGCGCAGGCGCGGCGTCTGGAGGGCCTGCCTGCCGAGGTTGTCATGGACCTCGCGACCGACATGTTCCTGGTGGTCGTGCGGAGCGGCGACGGCGGCGGTGACGCGACGGCGTGAACCGGTGCCGGCCGGGCGGCCGGCTCGCCCGCCTTCGGGGCCGGCACCTTCCCGGCCGAGGGGGGCGTCCCGGTGAACTGTTCCGCCTGGAGCGCGTACAGCTCCGCGTAGAGGCTGCCCGCGGCCAGCAGCCCGTCCGGCGAGCCGGACTCCACCAGCCGGCCCTGGTCGAGCACGTGCACCAGGTCCGCGTGGCGCACGGACGCCGGCCGGTGCGTGATCAGCACGACCGTCTGGCCGCTGTCCGCCAGTGCCCGGATCCGGTCGAGGACCTCCAGCTCGGCCCGGGCGTCCAGGGCGGCCGTCGGCTCGTCCACGATCAGGATGCGCCCGCGCCGGTACGCGGCCCGTGCGATCCCCAGCCGCTGCCACTGTCCCCCGGACAGCTCGTGGCCTCCGCTGAAGTGCCGGGCCGGCAGGGCGAGCCGGAGGCCGGAGGCCGGCAGGATGGGCAGACGGGTGATCATGGCGCGGAAGTTCAGCTCCAGGAAGGCCTCGCCGTGCCGGTTCCAGCCCATGTCGTAGCGCAGCGGTCCTCCGAGGAGCAGCTGCTCGGACTCGGAGAGGGGCGGGGCGTCGGGTTCGGGGCGCTTCCCGCGGCGGGCGGAGCGCCCGGGCTTCCTCCGCCCGCCGGCCTTTCGTGACCGTTCCTTCGGACCACCGGATTCCTGTGTGCTTCCCACTGCTGACCTCCCCCGATCGCCGATTCCGACGAACGGCCGCTAGCGCGGGGCGCGGTCCGCCCGGGCAGGGCGCGGGACGGGGCGGAGGACGCGCGCGGGTGCACGGCCCGGGGGATCGGCCGGGGCGGGGCGCCGTGCGCTGGGCCGGGTACGCGGACGCTGGGCCGGGCGCGGGGCGGTGCGGGAGACGTTCCGGAGGTCCGGGCGGCCGGACGGCGTGGAAGGGCGCCGGCCCGCCGGTCACGCGCTGACCGGGCGGGACCAGGTCGGTGTGGTGCCCGTCAGACGGCACAGGGCGAGATAGAGCGGTATCGGCGGTGTGTAGGGGAGCGTGCCGTCGGGACGGTGGATCAGGCCGGGCGGGTCCGGAAGGTCCGGGGCGCCGGGGAGGACCGCGCCGGTGGCGTAGCGCGCGGGGGCGGGCCACTCCAGGGCGTGGTCCGAATCGGACGGGACCAGCCACCACCAGTGCGCCTCGTCGGCGTAGACGCAGCCCACCCGGGGCAGCCGGGGCATCACCAGCGGACCGAAGTGGGCGGGCACCGCCACCGCGTCGCAGCCCATCGGGGCCGTCATGCCGTCGGGCACCGGCAGCCGCCGGAGTGTGCCGGGGGTGCGGCGTCCGCGCTGGAGGCCGACCAGCGCGTTCAGGCTCAGCACCCGGGCGCCGGACGTGCCCGTCACGGCAGTCCCCTGTCCCGGCGGTGCTGTCGCGGGGGCACGGCCAGGCCCTCCGCCGCGCGGTGCGCTCCGTCGGGCTCGTCGCCGTCGCCGTCGCCGTCACCCGAGCCGCGGGGCGGTCCGGGCTTCGGACGGGCGCCCCAGCCCAGGTCGTTGCGGGGTTCCGCGGGGTCGCGCGGGGCGTCGGCCTTGCGGGGCAGGTCGGCCCAGACCAGCAGCCCGGGACCGTGCTCGTGGGCGCCCCACGCGTGGCACAGGGCGTCGACGAGGAGCAGGCCCCTCCCGTGCTCGTCCTCCGGCCGCTGCCGGGTGTTCGCCCGCGGCTGGCCCGGTGCGCAGCCCTCGTCCCGCACGGCTATGCGCACGAGGTCGTCGCCGTCGTGCAGCTCGCAGACTATGTGCCTGCTCGCCGTGTGCACGATGGCGTTGGTGACCAGTTCGGAGACGACCAGGGCCGCCGTGTCGCAGGTGTCCTCGCACACCGACCAGCCGGTCAGCCGTGCCCTCGTCAGACGTCTGGCCTGAGCGGGGGAACCCGGATGAGCGGCCAGCTCGAAACGGAACCGGCGCTCGGCAGCGGCCCCCGCGGGGGCGGCTCCCGAGGCGGCGCCGAGACCGAGGGGGCCTGCGGCGGCGTCTGTTCCTAAGGGCGCGGACGGAATCACGCTTGCCACTATCGCCTCGCCGCGAACACTTGGCAAGTGCCACTCTGAAAAATGCAGAGTGCCGTGTGACGGTCTGGACGACCATGGCACACTGCTCGCAACAGCACCTCGCACGGCGCCAGTTGGGATCACCGAAGGTCTGTTCGAACCGGTGGTCGGGCGGACGGGTCCTCGGAGTGGATCTCCGCATGGCGCCGCCGGGCTGTCAGGCAATTCTTCTCGTGGAGGTGGAGCGTGAGCGAACCGCGGTCCGCGCCGACGGTCGGCCAGGTCGTCCTCGGTCGGCGCCTGCTGGACCTGCGGGAACGCGCGGGGCTCAAACGGGAGGAAGCCGCCCGGATCCTGCGGGTTGCCCCCGCCACCGTCCGCCGCATGGAGATGGCCGAGGTCGCGCTGAAGATCCCGTACCTCCAGCTCCTGCTGAAGGCGTACGGCGTCGGCGACGACGAGGCCGACGCGTTCGTGCAACTGGCGGAGGAGGCCAACCGGCCCGGCTGGTGGCAGCGCTTCCACGACATCCTGCCCGGCTGGTTCTCGATGTACGTCAGCCTGGAGGGCGCGGCCTCCCTCATCCGCAGCTACGACCCCCACTTCGTCCCCGGGCTGCTCCAGACCGAGGACTACGCGCGCGGGGTGCTGCGCTCGGGCGCCGTCGGGCAGACGCAGCCGGAGGACATCGAGCGCCACGTCGCCCTGCGCATGCAGCGGCAGGAACTGCTCACCCGCGAGGACGCGCCCCGGCTGTGGGTCGTGATGGACGAGACCGTGCTGCGCCGCCCGGTGGGCGGCCCGGAGGTGATGCGCGCCCAGATCGACAAGTTGCTCGAGGCCACGAAACTGCCCAACGTGACGCTGCAGGTCGCCCCGTTCGCCGGCGGACCGCACCCCGGCACGTACGGGCCGTTCGTGCTGTTCCGATTTGCCGTGCCCGAACTGCCGGACATGGTCTACAGCGAGTACCTGACCGGCGCCGTCTACCTGGACGCGCGCGCCGAGGTGGCGACCCACCTCGAGGTCATGGACCGCATGGCGGCGCAGGCCGCCACGGCACATCGCACGAAGGAGATCCTCCGGGACCTCCGCAAGGAGCTGTGAATGGAACTCATGGAGCCCCTGAAACCCCTGCCCCAGCCGCGGGTCCGCGCCGAGCGGATCTACAACGGCATGCCCGCGCGGGAGCTGGGCAGCGAGGGCTGGCACAAGCCGTGGAGCGGCGGCAACGGAGGCAACTGCCTGGAGGCGATGAAGCTCGACGACGGCCGGATCGCCCTACGGCAGTCCACCGACCCGGACGGACCGGCGCTGATCTACACCTCCGCTGAGATGACGGCCTTCATCGAGGGGGCGAAGGCGGGAGAGGCGGATTTCCTGCTGTCCTGAGGCCTGTTGTGCGTCCTGGTTTTTATTTCTCTGATGTGTGACTTGGCACTGAATTGACCACTGACAATTGCAGAGACTTATGGAGTCCGTCATGACCGGGCAGCACCCCGTCGAGATCGACACGAGCAGGCCGCATCCCGCGCGGATGTACGACTGGTACCTCGGCGGCAAGGACAACTACCCGGTCGACGAGGCCATGGGCCGGCAGATGCTGGCCCTGGACCCGAGGGTGCCGGTGATGGCGCGGGTGAACCGCGCGTTCATGCACCGGGCCACGCGCTGGCTGGCCGGCCGGGGCATACGTCAGTTCCTCGACGTCGGCACCGGCATCCCCACCGAGCCCAACCTCCACCAGGTCGCCCAGCGGATCGCACCCGACGCGCGTGTCGTGTACTGCGACAACGACCCCATCGTGCTGGCCCACGCGGCGGCCCTGCTGCGCGGCACGGACGAGGGGGCGACCGAGTACCTCCAGGCGGACGTGCGCGATCCGGACGCCATCCTGGAGGGCGCGCGGAAGATCCTCGACCTCACCGAGCCGGTCGCGCTGTCGCTCATCGCGCTGCTGCACTTCGTCCCCGACGAGGACGGGGCGCACGACCTGGTCGGGCGGCTGCTGGCCGCCCTGCCCTCCGGCAGCCACCTGGTCGTCACCCACGCGACGGCCGACTTCACCCCCGAGGAGTCGAAGGCGGCCACCGAGAAGCTCAAGGCCGCGGGCGTCACCCTGGCGCTGCGCTCCCGCGAGGAGTTCACCCGCTTCTTCGACGGCCTCGACCTGGTCGATCCCGGCGTCCAGGTGCCGCACCGCTGGCACCCCGAGCTGGGGGAGCCGGTGGCGGGGCAGGACGACGGGGTGATCCCGGGCTACGGGGCGGTGGGGCGCAAGCCCTGAGCCCCGGCGGGGTGCGGCCCGCGGACCCGGTACGGGTCCGCGGGCCGCACCCCGTGTCGCCGGCGGGAGCGGGGCCCGACCGCGCCGGACGGCGGCACGGCGTGCGCCCGGTGCCGGTCAGACCGTCATCGGCCGGTCGTACGGACCGATGGGCGCCGGGAGCCGTGTCGTGCCCCCGGACAGATGGCGGTCGACGGCCGCCGCCACCGCGCGGCCCTCGGCGATCGCCCACACGATGAGCGACTGCCCGCGAGCCGCGTCCCCGGCCGCGAACACGCCCGGCACACCGGTGGCGAATCCGGCGTCCCGGGCGATCGTGCCGCGCGGTTCCAGCGCGAGGCCCAGCCGGTCGATGAGTCCGTCCCCCCGGTCCGGTCCGGAGAAGCCGAGCGCGAGCAGCACGAGATCGGCGGGCAGGGCGCGTCCGGTACCCGGCACGGGCCGGCGCCCGGCGTCCACCTCGACCAGGTGCAGGGAACGCACGTGTCCGTCCGCGTCACCGGTGAAGCGCAGGGTGGACGCCGCGAACAGGCGCGCGTCCGCGTCCGCCGCCGGGGCCGTGCGCAGGTCGCGGGCCTCCTCGTGCGCGGCGGACAGCCGGTAGAGCTTGGGGTACGTCGGCCAGGGCTCGGCGTCGTCGTCCCGCTCGGTGCCCGGCCGGGCGTAGATGTCGAGCTGGGTCACGGACGCGGCACCCTCCCGCACGGCCGTGCCCAGGCAGTCGGCGCCCGTGTCACCGCCGCCGACGATGACGACGTGCCTGCCCGCGGCCGACAGCGGTGAGGACTCCAGGTCCCCCTCGCACACCCGGTTGGCCAGCGGCAGGTATTCCATCGCCTGGTGGATCCCGGCTAGTTCGCGTCCCGGTACGGGGAGTTCCCGCCACGCGGTCGCCCCCGTGGCGATCACCATCGCGTCGTAACGCGCCCGCAGCTCGGCGGCGTCCACATCGCGCCCGACCGTGACGGACGTACGGAACTTCGTCCCCTCGGCCCGCATCTGCTCGATGCGCCGTTCAAGATGGCGCTTCTCCATCTTGAACTCGGGGATGCCGTACCGCATCAGTCCGCCGATCCGGTCGTCCCGCTCGTACACGGCGACCGTGTGACCGGCCCGGGTGAGCTGCTGGGCCGCGGCCAGTCCGGTGGGCCCCGAGCCGATGACCGCGACCGTCCGGCCGGTGAGCCGCTCCGGCGGGGCCGGCGGCGCGAAGCCCTCCTCCCAGGCCCGGTCGGCGATGGCGCACTCGACGTTCTTGATGGTGACGGCCGGCTGGTTGATGGCGAGGACGCAGCCCGCCTCGCAGGGCGCGGGACACAGCCGGCCGGTGAACTCCGGGAAGTTGTTGGTGGCGTGCAGCCGCTCCGCCGCGGCCCGCCAGTCCTCGCGCGAGACCAGGTCGTTCCACTCGGGGATCAGGTTGCCCAGGGGGCAGGCCTCGTGGCAGAAGGGGACGCCGCAGTCCATGCAGCGGTCGGCCTGCTTGCTGATGATCGGCAGCAGCGCCCCGGGGACGTAGACCTCGTTCCAGTCCCGGACCCGCTCCTCGACGGGCCTGCGCGGCCAGTCCTGGCGGGGTGTGGTCAGGAAACCCTTGGGATCGGCCATGGCCGTCTTCCTTCGGCCGCCTTCTGACTGTCCTCCGGCCGTCTTCCGGCCCTCCACCGGTCACGATACGTCCGCTCGCGCGGGTCCGCAGGGTGCCGGACAGCGCTTTCCCGAAGGCTGGTACGACGGGTCCGTCAGGTGAGCGCCGACAGGTAGGCCACCGCGGCCCCGGCCGAGGAGAACGCGCGGACGTGGTTCCACCGCGTCCACCCGCGCACATAGACCGGCCAGTACGCGGCCGCCTCCGCGCTCCCCGGGACGAGCCCGGCCAGCGCGTTGTTGCGCGGCACGTTCGCGACCGCGGTGAGCCCGAAGGATCCGATCAGGTACAGCGCCCCGCCCGTCAGCGCCCCGTCCGCCCCCTCGTCCGGCCACCGCACGAACGTCACCACGGTGAGCACCGCGCACAGCGACGCCGAGCCGAGGAACAGCACCATGAAGGCCGGCCGTACCGCCGCCGCGTTGACCGCCTGCATCGCGGCCACGCCCTGCGCGGGCGGCAGGGCCGCGAGCCCCTTCATCACGAAGGCCGAGAAGCCGCAGAAGACCCCGGCCACCAGCCCGGTCCCGAGCACGCCCAGCACCGTCAGCACGAAGTACGGCCCCTCGCTCATGCCGCCCGCTCCCTCCCCGCCGACCGGGACCACGCCCGGCCGTCACCGTTTCCGCCGTCCCCCCAGTGAAGGCGCAGGGGAGCACGCCCGGCCATGGCCGAGGAGCGCGGCGGCATGCGAGAGCGTCCAGGGGAGGCGGCACGTCCCGTCACCCGGCGGCACCTCCCGTCACCCGGCGGAATCCAGCCGGTCCCCGGACCACCCCGCCAGCACCGTCCGCACGGCCGCGGCGATCCGCCGCCGCGCCTCGTGCCGGGGCACCCCGCTCATCAGCAGACGGTCGTACGGTGTGTCCAGATGCCGCACGGACGCCGCGACCGCCGAGATCACCGCCCCCTCGGACAACGCCCGGCCCGCCGCGCTCCGGCCCACCCGTCCGCTGCCCCGGACCGAGGTGTGCGCGGCGACGGCCCGGGCCCGCTCGGCGGGACACCCGGGGAACAGCCGCCGTATCTCCGCCGCGAAGGCCTCCGTGAACCGGGCGTCCTCGGCCGCCCGCCGCCGTGCGTCCCGCGCCCGGCGCCGCCGCCGTGCCTCGGCGTCCGCGAGACAGCGCTGCTCGGCCCGGGCCAGCGCCTCCTCCTCCACCAGGACGCCCTGCCGTTCGTACCGGCTCCTGCGCCGGTTGAACCGCACGACCACCGCGGACAGTGCGCTCTCCTCCCGCGCTCTGCGGGTGAGCGCCGTGTCGCCGCGCGGCAGGAAGACGAGATGGCCCAGGTCGGCGCAGTCGAGACAGCGCGGAGCGCCGTCCTCCATCACGAGCAGGGAGAGGGGGCCACGACGGCAGCCGGCACAGTGCCGTCTCCTGAGCGGCTGGTGGACCACAAGTCCGGAGCGGGGGAGGGGAGTTGTGCCGGGCGCCATACGTCTTTCCTTCCCTCCGGTGCGGCGGGGACCACGTGCCGGGCGCCGTGTGCCGCACCCGGTGCGCGTCCGTCCTCCCGCGCGGCCGGCCCGGCCGCTGACGCATCATGGGCCGTGTGCGACTGGAAGCGATCACCTGGGAACGGCTCGGCGACCTCCTCGCCGAGCGCCTGCTGGGACTGGAGACGGCCGACGGCGGTCCCTGGCCGCGGCTCGCCGTCGACGGCGCTCCCGCCGCCCGCCCGGGAGACCTCGCCGAGCGGGTCGCCGAGACGCTGCGGATACGCGGCCGCCCCTCCCTCGTCGTGGGCACCGAGGGCTTCCTGCGCCCCGCCTCCGTCCGCCTCGAGTACGGCCACCAGGACGTGGAGTCCTACTACGGCGGCTGGTACGACATCGGCGCGCTGTGGCGCGAGGTGTTCGGTCCCCTCGAACCCGGTGGGAGCGGGCGGGTCCTGCCCGACCTGTGGGACCCCGTCGCCGACCGCGCCACCCGTAGCCCCTACGTCCGACTCCCTCCCGGTGGCGTGCTGTTGCTGCACGGCCCGCTCCTCCTGCGCCACTGGTTCCCCTTCGACCTGACCGTCCACGTCCTCCTCTCCCCGGGCGCCCTGCGCCGCCGCACCCCCGAGGCCGAGCACTGGACCCTCCCCGCCTTCGAGCGCTACGAACGGGAGACGGACCCGGCCGCAACGGCGGACGTGCTGGTACGGGCCGACGACCCCCGGCACCCGGCGTGGCGCGGCTGAGGCCGCCGGGCCCCGGATCCCTTCCTCCGGGTGCCGTCGGCGGGCGGGGCGGCGAGAATGAAGGACGCCGGGACTCGCGGTGCGCCCCGCGCCGCGCCGGCCGTCCGGCACCGGGAGGCACGCCATGACCACCGCCGGAGACATCATGCACCGCGGCGCCCAGTGGATCCCCGCCCACGAAACCCTCGACCGCGCCGCCCAGCTGATGCGTGCCCTGAACGTCGGCGCCCTGCCCATCAGCGACCAGAACGAGCGGCTGTGCGGCATCCTCACCGACCGCGACATCGTCGTCGGCTGCGTCGCCATGGGGCACGATCCCGCCCGGGTCACCGCCGGCGACATGGCCAAGGGAACACCGCGCTGGGTCGAGGCGGACGCCGACGTCAGCGAGGTCCTCCGGGAGATGCAGACGCACCGGATACGCCGGCTTCCCGTCATCGACGACAAGCGCCTCGTCGGCATGATCAGCGAGGCCGATCTCGCCCGGCACCTGACGGACGAACAGATCGCCACCTGGGCCGAGAGCGTCTACGCCAGGACCGCCGAGGACTGACCGCGGGCCGCCGCACGGGGCGGGCCGCCGCACGGGGCGGCACGGGCGGAGGTCAGAGCCAGCCGCTGCGCCGGAACGCCCGGTACAGCAGCAGACACGCCACGGATATCACGCCGATCACCATGCCGTATCCGTACCGCCAGTGCAGCTCCGGCATGTGGTCGAAGTTCATGCCGTACATCCCGCAGACCATCGTCGGCACCGCGATGATCGCCGCCCACGCGGTGATCCTGCGCATGTCCTCGTTCTGCGCGACGGTGACCTGGGCGAGATACGCCTGGAGGATGGAGTTGAGCAGTTCGTCGAAGGCCGCGATCTGCTCCTTGGCCCGCTGCAGGTGGTCGGAGACGTCACGGAAGTACGCCTGTATCTCCGGGGCGACCACCCGGATCGGCCGCGTGGCGAGCTCCTCCAGGGGCCGGCCGAGCGGCACCACCGCCCGCTTCAGTTCGAGGAGTTCGCGCTTGAGCTGGTAGATGCGACCCGGATCGACCCGTGCGCCGTGCTCCGCGAACACGTCCGTCTCGACCTGGTCCATGTCCTCCTGCACCGAGTCGATGACGGTCAGGTAGTCGTCGACCACGTGGTCCGCGATCGCGTGCAGCACCGTGGACGGCCCCTTGACGAGCTGTTCGGGGTCGGATTCCAGCTCCTCGCGCAGGGGCCCCAGCGAACCGTGCCGCCCGTGCCGGACGGTGATCACGAAGTCCTCGCCGACGAACACCATGATCTCGCCGGTCTCCACCACCTCGCCGGTGGCGGTGAGTTCGTCGTGCCCGATGTGGCGGACCGTCTTGAACACCGCGAACAGGCTCTCGCCGTACCGCTCCAGTTTGGGGCGCTGGTGGGCCTCGACCGCGTCCTCGACCGCCAGCGGATGCAGGTCGAGCAGCTCGGCGATGCCCGCGAACTCCCGGTTCGTCGGCTCGTGCAGGCCCAGCCAGAGGAAACCGTCCCCGCTCTCGCGCACCCGCTTCACGGCGTCCACCAGGTCCCCGCGCGCGGAGGTGCGGCGACCGTCCTGGTACGTCACGCAGTTGACCACCGAGGAACCCAGCGGGGACCGGGCCGGGTGACTCAGGTCCACGCGGGGGCGCCGCCGGGCCAGCCGGGCCATCCCGCGCAGACCGCCGACCCTGCCGAGTCCCGTGACCTTCCGCAGATTCCCTGCCATGGACATCTGGCTCTCCTCGCGTGGTTCCCCCGCGCCGTTCCTGCTTCCCGCGCCTCGGCGCGCCAGTCTGCCAGGCCTGCGCGAACCGTGTGCGAGCCTGTGGAAGCGGACCGTTCCGCTCGGTTCCCGGCTGTGGACGAACGGAGTCCGCCCGGCCCGCCCCGGCCCGGTCGGCCCGGCCCTCGAGGGCTTCGACGCCTGCCGCCGCCGTGCGGTTCGCCGCGTCCCGCGACACGCGGCCCTGGAACGCCGGCCGCTTCGGACGAGCCGGGAGACCGGGACCGGCACGGCCGACGCGTACTCCCCGGTCGCCCCCGGCCGCAGCCGCGCGCCGTACGTCAGTCGAGCGCGGGCGGACGGCCCCCCGTCCGTTCCACCGCCCGTGCCCCCGCCCCGCACCCCTCCCGCGCCGCCTGCTCCGGGTCGGCGCCCGCGAGCAGGGCCGCGAGGAACGCGCCCGTGAAGGCGTCGCCGGCGCCCGTGGTGTCCCGGGGGACCGCCCGTACGGCGGGGACGCGTGCCCACACCTCCCCGGACCGCGCGAGCAGGGCGCCCTCCGCGCCCTGCTTGGCCACCACCAGCGGGACGTGCCGGCTCAACCGCGCCGCCGCGTCCGCCGCGTCGGACGCCCCCGTGAGCAGGCACGCCTCGTCACGGCTGGGCAGCAGGACGTCCACGCCCTCGACCAGCGTCAGGAACCGGTCGGGGCCCAGCCGCACGAGGAACCCGGCCGACGCCGGATCCAGGCTCACCGGCACCCCACGCGCGCGTGCCGCCTTCAGGGCCACCGCGACGAGGGCACGGCTCGACTCGGTGAACAGGAGGTAGCCCGACAGGTGCAGTCGCGCCACTCCGTCCAGCAACGCGTCCGACCAGTCCCCGGGCTCCAGCCGCAGCGACGCGCCACTGTCGGTGAGGAAGGTCCGTTCGCCTGCCGCGTCCTCGTCGACGAGACAGACCACCGTCCCCGTCGCTGCTTCCTCGTCGACGACGAGCAGGGGGCGCACACCCCGGGCGACCAGCTCCCGCTCGTGCCAGGCCGCCGCGTCCGCCCCCACCCGGCCGAGCAGCCGCACCTCGCCGCCGCCCCGGCGCGCCGCCCAGCAGGCCACGTTGGCCCCCGCGCCGCCGGGCAGCGTACGGATCGCCGCCGCGGTGTCCGTCCCCGGGGCGAGCGGTCCCCGGTGCCGGGCGACCACGTCGGTGATCACGTCACCGACGACCAGCAGCGCCCCGCCCCGCGCCGCCCCCGTCACTCCCCGGCGGCCCACGCCGCCGCGACACGTGCCGCCAGGCGCACGTTGCCCCGGACCGCCGCCAGGTTGGCGGCGAGGGAGGCACCGTCGGTGCGGCGGACCAGATGGTCCAGCAGGAACGGGGTGACCGCCTGACCGGTGATCCCCTCCGCCTCGCACGCGCGCAGCGCCTCGGCGAGCACGCGTGCGTGCACCTCGGGATCCAACTGCTCGTCCCCGGGGACGGGGTTGGCCACGATCAGCGCCGACCCGGGTCCGCCCAGCGCGTCCTGCGCCCGCATGACGTCCGCCACCTGCCCCGGGGTGTCCAGCCGCCAGTCCACGGGGTGCCCCGAGTCCGAGAGGTAGAAGCCCGGGAAGCGATCCGTGCCGTACCCGGCGACCGCGACCCCCAGGGTCTCCAGCCGTTGCAACGTCGCCGCCACGTCCAGGATCGACTTCACCCCCGCGCACACCACGGTGATCCGCGTACGTGCCAGCAGCCCCAGGTCGGCCGACTCGTCCTGGGTCACCGTCCACTCCCGGTGCACCCCGCCGAGCCCCCCGGTCGCGAACACCCGCACGCCCGCCAGCGACGCCAGCAGGGCGGTGCCCGACACCGTGGTCGCCCCGCTCTCCCCGCCGGCCACCGCGAGCGGCAGGTCGCGATGGCCCAGCTTGCGGATGCCGTCCCCGCCCGCGACCCGTTCCAGCTGTTCCTTGTCCAGGCCGACCCGGGGCCGCCCGTCCAGCACGGCGACCGTCGCCGGCACCGCGCCCTCCCGCCGTACGGCCGCCTCCAGCTCCAGCGCCACCTGGAGGTTGCGCGGCCGGGGCAGCCCGTGCGCGATGATCGTGGACTCCAGGGCCACCACCGGCCGGTTCGCGGCGATCGCCTCCCGCACCTCTTCGGACACCGTGAGCACCACGCGCCTGCCTCCCGTCTCCCGCTCTCCCCTCATCTCTGGCGGGCCGCGGGCCGGGCCAAACCCCTTGCCCGCGGTCGCGGGGATCGCGGAGGCTGGGGCACATGACTGATCACACGACGCGTCTCGACCACATCGTCCTCTGGGTGCGCGACCCGGTCGCCGCCGTCGGCTTCTACGAGAAGGCGGTGGGCCTCGAGCCCGTCAGGCTCGCCGACTTCTCCGTCGGCGAGGCGCCCTTCCCGTCGGTGCGCGTCAACGAGGAGACCATCCTCGACCTCATGCCGCTGGCCAAGGCCGCACGCATGACGATGCTTCCCGGCGCCGCCGAGAGCTCCGGCCACCCCGTCAACCACGTCTGCCTGTCCCTGTCGGCCGACGACTTCGACGCCCTCCGCGGCCGCCTCCGGGAGCAGTCCGTACCGGTGACGGACCTCTCGCACGACTCCTTCGGGGCACGCGGCCTGGCCAAGCGCAGCTTCTACTTCCTCGACCCGGACGGCAACGTCTTCGAGGCGCGCCACTACGACTGACCGGGCCCCGCCGGGCGACCGCGCCGTCAGAACAGCGGCTCGGGCAGCACGCCCTCCAGGGCCAGCAGCCGGCGCTTGGTCTCCAGCCCGCCGCCGAACCCGCCGATGCCGCCGCCGCTCTCCACGACCCGGTGACAGGGCACGACCACCGGCAGCGGGTTGGCACCCATCGCCGCGCCCACGGCCTGGGCGGCACCGGGCTGCCCGACCCGTTCGGCCAGGTCGCCGTACCCGGCGACCTGGCCGAACGGCACACCGGAGGCCAGCTCCCGCAGGACCTCGCGGGGGAAGCCCGAGATCAGCGACCAGTCCAGCGGCAGGTCGAAAGCCCGCCGCTCACCCGCGAAGTACGCCTCGACCTGGCGTATCGCCTCGGCCAGCAGAGGGGAGCCGGGATCCTCGACGGGCTCGGTGCCGAGCCGGGACGCCAGCCGCTCCAGCGCGCTGTCGCGCACCGCGTCCGTGGCGTGGAACACGACGTTGACCAGGCCCTCACGGGTCGCGGCCAGCAGCAGCGGGCCGATGTCGGTGCCGACGACGGCCCACACGACCCGCTGCTCGTACTGCCCATGGCTGTCCATGCGCCCCACCGTACGACCCGCCACTGACAGCGTCGGGGCGGGACGGGGGAACGAGGCGAGGAGCGGCCGCGCGGGCGGGCGCCTCAGCCGCCCACCGCGTCCCGCACCACGTCGGGCGCGTTGGTGATGATCCCGTCGACCCCGAACCCGGCGACCCGCCGGGCGGCCGCCGCGTCGTTCACGGTCCAGGTGAGGACCTCCAGCGGTTTGCCGTGCGCCCCGTCGAAGGCGTGCACGGCGGTGACGTACCCGCGGGAGAGGGAACCGTGCGAGGGGTTGATCTGGTCGGTGAAGGCCGCGTACGCGGGCAGGTCCGCCACGGGCGGCGTGCCGAGGAAGCCGGTCCTCACCGCGGGCTTCAGCTCGTGGACGGTCCGTACGCTGTCCGCGCTGAAGCTCTGCACGATCAGCCGGTGCTTCACGTGCCGGCGGTCGAGCCAGCCCTCGTTGCCCAGGACCTTGAGGGTCTGCTGCTCGATACCGGGATACAGCTGCGGGTTCTTGATCTCCAGCAGCAGTTTCTGGCGGTGCCGCCCGACACGCTCCACGAACTGCTCCAGCGTCGGCACGCGCGCGCCCGCGTACGCGGGGTCGAACCAGCTGCCCGCGTCCAGGCGGGCGATCTCCGCGGCGGTGAAGTCCCTCACCTTCCACGGCGCCCGGCCGGGGAAGACCTCCTCGACGTCCGTGGTGCGCTGCAGGCTGTCGTCGTGGAGGACCACGAGCTCCCCGTCCTTGGTGCGCTGGACGTCGTTCTCCACCCAGTCGATGCCGAGCGCGGCCGCCCTGTCGACGGCGGCCAGGGTGTTCTCGGGCGCGTAGGCGGAGGCGCCCCGGTGGGCGATCACCAGGGGGCGGGCGCCGCCGTCAACGGCACGGACGGGGGAGAGCGGGAGCAGGAGGGCGGCGGTCCCCAGGAGCGCGGCGGCCGATGCGGCGACAGTGCGTGCGTGCATGCGTACTCCTCGCGTCGGGCGGTCACTGACGGTCCAACTGTGACAGCTGACGGTCAACGCGAGAGGGGTGCGGGATGGCCGCGGATTGAACGGAGTTGCCCGTACTGCGCACACTGGTGGCACACATGTGGGGCAGGGACGTGTTTCTTTGCCGGAAAGTCGTTCGACCATTCCGGTGGGGGTCATACTCTCTGCGTCAACCCTGGCCGCCGGCGCGGTCCTGGGAGGGGGGCTTGTATCGGGAATTCCGGGACGCACAGGGCGGGAAGGGCAGCCGCGCATGCAGAGCACGGTCGACGGATTCAGCTACGGCCTGGTCACACCGCTGGTGGCCTACCTCATGGCCTGTCTCGGCGGTGCCCTGGGCCTGCGCTGCACCACCAGGGCCATGGTGGTCACCCGCTCCTGGCGCCCCGGCTGGCTCGCCCTGGGAACGGCGGCCATCGGCTCCGGCATATGGACGATGCACTTCATCGCGATGATGGGCTTCACCATCGAGGGGACACCGATCCACTACGACCGGGCGATGACGTTCGCGAGCCTCGCCGTCGCCGTCGTCATGGTGGGCACGGGGGTCTTCATCGTCGGCTACCGGGGCGCGTCCGGAACGGCCCTGTTCACCGGGGGCACCGTCACCGGTCTCGGCATCGCCTCCATGCACTACCTCGGCATGGCCGGCATGAGCCTCGACGGACGGCTGGAGTACGACGTCCTCACCGTCGCCGTGTCCGTGGCCATCGCCATGGCCGCCGCCACCGCCGCCCTGTGGGCGGCCGGGCGGGCCGGGGGCTTCCTGTGGAGCGTGGGCGCGAGCCTCGTCATGGGGCTCGCCGTCGCCGGCATGCACTACACCGGAATGGCCGCCCTGAACGTGCACGTCCACGGCACCTCCGACCCCGCCACGGGGGAGTCCGCGGCCGCCCTGCTCGGGCCGATGATGGTCGGCCCGCTCGCCCTCCTCGTCCTCGTGGGCATCGTGGTGATCTTCGACCCGCTCATGGTCGTGGGTGGTCCCGCCGCGGCGTCCGCCGAGCACAAGCCCGGCGTCCCCGCCCACGCCCCGGTCCGCCGCTCCCCGGCCCGTCGGCGGCTGCGCGTGCGTGGCCCCGTCGAACACCGCTCCCGCACCCCGCAAAGGCGCTGATCCGGACCGGTTGTCAGTGGGGGGCCGTACGGTGGATGGCATGCGGCCCGTTTCCCACATCGAACGCACGGTGGCGCCCTTCGAGGTCGTCAGTCCCTACCGGCCCAGCGGCGACCAGCCCGCGGCCATCGCCGACCTCGCCCGGCGCATCGAAGCCGGTGAGAAGGACGTCGTCCTCCTGGGCGCGACCGGTACCGGCAAGTCCGCCACCACCGCGTGGATGATCGAGAAGCTCCAGCGCCCCACCCTGGTGATGGCGCCGAACAAGACGCTGGCCGCGCAGCTGGCCAACGAGTTCCGCGAGCTGCTGCCGAACAACGCCGTCGAGTACTTCGTCTCGTACTACGACTACTACCAGCCCGAGGCGTACGTCCCGCAGTCGGACACCTACATCGAGAAGGACTCCTCGATCAACGAGGAGGTCGAGCGGCTGCGCCACTCCGCGACCAACTCGCTGCTCACCCGCCGCGACGTCGTCGTGGTCGCCTCCGTCTCCTGCATCTACGGCCTGGGCACCCCGCAGGAGTACGTGGACCGCATGGTCCCGCTCCGCGTCGGCGACGAGATCGACCGGGACGAGCTGCTGCGCCGCTTCGTGGACATCCAGTACACGCGCAACGACATGGCCTTCACCCGCGGCACCTTCCGGGTCCGCGGCGACACCATCGAGATCTTCCCGGTCTACGAGGAGCTCGCCGTCCGCATCGAGATGTTCGGCGACGAGATCGAGGCGCTGTCCACGCTCCACCCGCTCACCGGCGAGATCGTCAGCGACGACCGGCAGCTGTACGTCTTCCCGGCCTCCCACTACGTCGCCGGCCCCGAGCGGCTGGAGCGCGCGGTCAACGACATCGAGAAGGAGCTCGGCGAGCGCCTGACCGAGCTGGAGAAGCAGGGCAAGCTCCTGGAGGCCCAGCGCCTGCGCATGCGCACCACGTACGACATCGAGATGCTCCGCCAGATCGGCACCTGCTCCGGCGTGGAGAACTACTCGATGCACTTCGACGGCCGCTCGCCCGGCTCGCCGCCGAACACCCTGCTGGACTACTTCCCGGACGACTTCCTCCTCGTCATCGACGAGTCGCACGTCACCGTCCCGCAGATCGGCGCCATGTACGAGGGCGACGCCTCCCGCAAGCGCACCCTCGTCGACCACGGCTTCCGGCTGCCCTCCGCCCTGGACAACCGGCCGCTGAAGTGGGAGGAGTTCCAGGAGCGCACCGGTCAGACCGTCTACCTGTCGGCCACCCCCGGGCCGTACGAGCTCTCCCGGTCGGACGGCTTCGTCGAGCAGATCATCCGGCCCACCGGCCTCGTCGACCCCGAGGTCGTGGTCAAGCCCACCGAGGGCCAGATCGACGACCTGGTCCACGAGATCCGCGCGCGGGTGGAGAAGGACGAACGCGTCCTGGTCACCACGCTCACCAAGAAGATGGCCGAGGACCTCACCGACTACTTCCTGGAGCTCGGCATCCAGGTCCGCTACCTGCACAGCGACGTCGACACCCTGCGCCGGGTGGAACTGCTGCGGGAGCTGCGCAGCGGCGAGTTCGACGTCCTCGTCGGCATCAACCTGCTGCGGGAGGGGCTCGACCTGCCCGAGGTGTCCCTGGTGGCGATCCTCGACGCCGACAAGGAGGGCTTCCTGCGCTCCGGCACCTCCCTGATCCAGACCATCGGCCGCGCCGCGCGGAACGTCTCCGGCCAGGTCCACATGTACGCCGACAAGATCACCCCGGCGATGGAGAAGGCCATCGACGAGACCAACCGCCGCCGGGAGAAGCAGATCGCCTACAACCAGGCGAACGGCATCGATCCCCAGCCGCTCCGCAAGAAGATCAACGACATCGTCGCCCAGATCGCCCGCGAGGACGTCGACACCGAGCAGCTGCTCGGCTCCGGCTACCGCAAGGCCGGGAAGGACGGCGGGGGCACCAAGGCGCCCGTGCCCTCCCTCGGCACCAAGGCGGCCAAGGGCGCCAGGGCCGCCCAGGGCAAGGCCGCCGAGACGGCGCCGACCGACCGTCCCGCCGCCGAACTCGCCGAGCAGATCGAGGAGCTCACCGCGCGGATGCGGGCCGCCGCCGCGGACCTGCAGTTCGAGGTCGCGGCCCGGCTGCGCGACGAGGTCTCCGAGATGAAGAAGGAACTGCGGCAGATGCGGGAGGCGGGTCTGTCCTGACGCCCCCGGAAGGCGCCGGTCCGCAGTCCGCGACCGGCGCCTCCGGCGCGCCCCGGCCCCCGTTCCGCACGGACTGTGTTGCAAGACCGACACAAAGTGCGGTCCTGGGTGCGTCACTGTCAGTGCCCCTGCGTAGGGTTCTGGTCAACCGCGGTTCCGCGGCAACAGGGGAAGTTCGAGAGGGGAATCAGCGCGTGACCGTCAACATGACCAAGGGTCAGGCCATCAGTCTGCAGAAGAACGACGGCGGCAGCCTGACCGCGGTGCGCATGGGTCTCGGCTGGCAGGCGGCTCCCCGTCGCGGCCTGTTCGGCTCGCGTACCCGGGAGATCGACCTGGACGCCTCCGCCGTCCTGTTCGCGGACAAGCAGCCGGTCGACGTCGTCTTCTTCCGCCACCTGGTGAGCGACGACGGCTCCGTGCGGCACACCGGTGACAACCTCGTCGGCGGTGTCGGCCAGGGCGGCGACGACGAGGCCATCCTCGTCGACCTGTCGCGCGTCCCGGTCCACATCGACCAGATCGTCTTCACCGTGAACTCCTTCACCGGCCAGACCTTCCAGGAGGTGCAGAACGCCTTCTGCCGCCTCGTCGACGAGACCAACGGCCAGGAGCTCGCCCGCTACACGCTGGCCGGCGGCGGCGCCTACACGGCCCAGATCATGGCGAAGGTGCACCGCTCGGGCTCGGGCTGGACGATGACGGCCCTCGGCAACCCGGCCAACGGCCGCACCTTCCAGGACCTGATGCCGGCGATCCTGCCGGTTCTCTAGGCACCCGAGGGCACTCGGAGCGCGCCGGTCGAGGCGGCCGGCGGGCGACACACGCACCCACCACACGCGACACAGGGGGACGAAGGCGATGACGGCCGAGCTGGTGCGGGGGCAGAACCACCCGCTCTCCCAGTCCCGTCTGGAGATCCGGATCTCGGCCGGCACGCCGATCGTGGCCGCGGCCGCGCTCGGCGACGAGAACGGCCGGATCCACGGGACGGAGTGGGTGGCCCATCCGGGCGCCCCCGCCCAGCCCGGCCTGGAGGTGCCGCGGCAGGCGGCCGCCGACCACCGTCTCGCGGTGGACCTGGACGCGATGACGGACGCGGTCCACCGGGTCAGCGTGCTGCTCGCGCTGCCCGCCCCGGGCGGCGGTCCGGGACCCGCCCGGTTCGGCGCCGTGGCGGCCCCCTTCGTCGCCGTCACCGGCCTGGACGGCACCGAGGTCGCCAGCTACACCATCACCGGTCTGGAGGCCGAGTCGGCCGTCGTCGCCCTGGAGCTCTACCGGCGGCAGGGCGCCTGGAAGGTGCGCGCCGTCGGCCAGGGGTACGCCGGCGGCCTGGCCGAACTCTTCACCGACCAGGGCCTGCCCCAGGCCCAGCAGCTCGCGGCCGGCATCGGGGAGGCGGTCGCGCAGGGCCTCGCCCGCTCCGTGCAGGCGCCCCCGCCCCGCCCGTCCGAAGGCGACCGCTCCCGTCAGGCCGCCGCACCGGCCGTCGGCCCGGACCAGGGAGGCACCGCGCCCCAGGGCGCCCCGGGCCCCGTCGCGCCCGCGTACGGCGGGCAGCCGGCCGGTCTGCCGGGACAGGACGGGCCGCAGCCGGCGTACGGGGGAGTCGGCGCGGCGGACCCGTCCCCGGCCACCGGCGGCGGCCCGATCGACTACAGCCACCCCCGGCGGCAGACCTCCGCTCCGCCGCCGCCCCCGCCGACCGCGCCACCGGCTCCGCCCGGGCAACCCGCGCAGCCCGTCGCGGGGGACGCCACCGGCTGGTCCATGGAGGAGCGGCTCTACAACCAGGTCTGGGGCATGTTCGAGGACCTGGCCCGCACCACCGCCGCCTACCGGAGCGCCGTCGACTTCGCCGAGTCGCGCATGGACAAGGAGCTGGAGCAGGCCCTGTCCGACCCGCGCAGCCGGATCGGCGGCCAGGGCGACGCCGCGCGCGAGGCGGCCCGCGCCCGGCACGGCCGACTCGTCGACCAGGCGAGGGAGGCCCTCGACCGGGACCTCGCCCAGCTCGTCGCCGAGGCCGAGGTCGTCGAACCCGCACTGCCCCCGGCCTTCGCGCGCTGGGACAACCCCGTCTGGCACGCCTACCGGGTGCCCATGGAGATACCCATGGCGCTGCGCCTGGGCGACCTCCGCCTTCCCGAGGCCGACCCGATCCGCATCCCCATGCTGCTCCGGCTGCCGCTGGAGCGCGGGCTGTGGATCGACAGCGGACGGACCGGCTCGCTCGACGGATCGTTCGCCGACGCCCACGACATGCGGCGCCTCGCCGTGGAGACGGCGGTGGCCCACGCGGCCCGGCTGCTCGCCGTCTACCCGGCGGGCGAGTTCACCGTGCACGTCATCGACCCGGCCGGATCCGGCGCACAGGCGCTGGCGCCGCTGACGCAGACCGGTGTGCTCGCGGCCCCGCCCGCCCAGGGAGCAGCGGGCGTGACGGAGGTGCTGGGCAGACTCACCCAGCGGGTCGACCTGGTGCAGATGGCGCTGCGCGGAGGCGCACCCGACGCGCTGCCCCCCGGCTTCGACACCTCCCAGCAGCTGCTGATCGTCAACGACTTCCCGCACGGTTTCGACGACCGGGCCGTCAACCAGCTGCGCTACCTCGCCGACGAGGGACCGTCCGTCGGCGTGCACCTGATGATGGTCGCCGACCGCGAGGAGTCCGCCGGCTACGGCCCGCTGCTCGACCCACTGTGGCGTTCGCTGCTGCGGTTGACCCCGGTGGCCGACGATCACCTGGCCGACCCGTGGGTCGGACACGCCTGGACGTACGAGCCCCCACTGGTGCCGCCCGGCAGCCAGGTCCTCCACCAGGTCCTCACCCAGGTCGCCGCCGCCCGCCGCCCAGGGAACCGGTGAGTGTCCCGCGGGTCTGGGCAAACCTTCTGTAAACCCACTCCGACCTGCGCCTTTATACCGTCCTTTACCTAGCCCTTTACCAATCCTTGGAAAATGGGGTACTGTCTCTTGCACGGAGGGGAGTACTCCCTGTCTGTGCGGCGACCCCGTCAATACGGATCAGGCCAGATCCCGGGGCGTCGGCCCATGGGCCTGTCCGGCGCTGCCCTGCGCCTGGGCCCGGGTGGAAGAGACCTCCGGCAGCGACGACGCTGACATCTACCGTGTGACGTATCTGCCGGAGGCGCAGTGGAAGTTTCCATGACCCTGTGGGTCCTGACGATCGTGGGCCTCGCCGCCCTGATCGCGGTCGACTTCTTCATCGGCCGCAAGCCGCACGACGTATCCATCAAGGAAGCCGGAATCTGGACGGTCGTCTGGATCGTCCTGGCCGTGCTCTTCGGGCTCGGCCTGCTGGCCTTCGGCGGCGGCCAGCCCGCCGGCGAGTTCTTCGCTGGCTTCATCACCGAGAAGTCGCTGAGCGTCGACAACCTCTTCGTCTTCGTCCTGATCATGGCGAAGTTCGCGGTGCCGTCGCAGTACCAGCAGCGGGTTCTCCTGATCGGTGTCCTCATAGCCCTGGTGCTGCGCGCGGTCTTCATCGCCGCGGGCGCCGCGATCCTCGCCAGCTTCTCCTGGGTGTTCTACCTCTTCGGGGCCTTCCTGATCTGGACCGCCTGGAAGCTCATCCAGGAGGCCCGGGCCGACGAGGAGGACGAGGAGTACGAGGAGAACAAGCTCCTCAAGGCCGCCGAGCGCCGCTTCGGCGTGGCCGACCGGTACCACGGCACCAAGCTGTGGATCGAGCAGAACGGCAAGCGGGTCATGACCCCGATGCTGGTCGTGATGCTCGCCATCGGCACCACCGACGTCCTGTTCGCGCTCGACTCGATCCCCGCGATCTTCGGCCTGACCCAGGACCCGTACATCGTGTTCACCGCGAACGCCTTCGCCCTGATGGGTCTGCGGCAGCTGTACTTCCTCATCGGCGGCCTGCTGAAGAAGCTGGTCCACCTCTCCTACGGTCTGTCGATCATCCTCGGCTTCATCGGCGTGAAGCTGGTGCTGCACGCGCTGCACGAGTCCGGGGTCCACGTCCCCGAGATCAGCATCCCGGTCTCACTGGGTGTGATCTGTGCGGTCCTGATCGTCACCACGATCACCAGCCTGCGGGCCTCCCGCAAGACGGCCGAGGCCGAGGCCGCACAGGGCCCGGGCGAGAGCCACGAGAAGGACAGCGTCGGCACCTGATCCCGCCGTCGCACAGAAGAACAGCCGGCACCGGGAACGGAGGGAAGCACATCGCCGACCTTCGCTCCCGGTGCCCGCGTGTTGTCGGCGGCGTACCCCGGCGACGGCACGCCACCGAAGGACCGCGAACACCCCGCGCCGCCCTCCGGCGCCCACCGAGTGCGACTCGTACGAGGAGGCCATGCGTGACCATGATGACCCCGGGACGATCAGGACGACGGAGCGGAGGGATACGGTCGAAAGGGGTCATCGACGAGATGCGGCGTCCCCCCACGTCTGGAACGATCGCCCCATGAGCGCTCGGCTCAGGAGGCGACTCGCGACAGAGTGGACGACCCTGGTGCCCCTGCTCGCCGTGGTCCTGCTGGTCCTCACCTGGGGACGCGAGCTGCCCGGAATGGTCGTCGTCGCGATCACCCTGGTGCTCGCGGGGGCCGTGCTGGCGGCCGTGCACCACGCCGAGGTGGTCGCCCACCGGGTCGGTGAACCCTTCGGCTCCCTGGTCCTCGCGGTCGCCGTCACCGTCATCGAGGTGGCGCTGATCGTGACCCTCATGCTCGACGGCGGGGACAAGAGCGCGACGCTCGCCAGGGACACCGTGTTCGCGGCCGTGATGATCACCTGCAACGGCATCCTCGGGCTGAGTCTGCTGGTCGGCTCGCTGCGCCACGGCACGGCGGTCTTCAACCCGGAAGGCACCGGTGCGGCCCTCGCCACGGTCGCGACGCTGGCGACCCTCAGCCTGGTGCTGCCGACGTTCACCACGAGCAAGCCGGGTCCGGAGTTCTCCACCGTGCAGCTCACGTTCGCGGCGGTCTCCTCACTGATCCTCTACGGCTTGTTCGTGACGACGCAGACCGTGCGGCACCGCGACTACTTCCTGCCCGTCTCCCGGCAGGACAAGGGGCTCACCGGCGGCGAGTACACCGGGGGGCACGCCGAAGCGCCGTCCACGCGCACCGCGCTGATCAGTCTGGGGCTGCTGGGCCTGGCACTGATCGGGGTGGTCGGCCTCGCCAAAGGCGTCTCGCCCACCATCGAGTCCGCAGTGGAGACGGCCGGCCTGCCCCACGCCGTCGTCGGTGTGATCATCGCGATGCTGGTGCTCCTCCCCGAGACCATCGCCGCGGTGCGCGCCGCACGCCGCGATCAGGTCCAGATCAGCATGAACCTCGCGCTGGGCTCGGCGATGGCCAGTATCGGCCTGACCATCCCCGCGGTCGCGCTGGCCTCCCTCTGGCTCACCGGCCCGCTCGTCCTCGGCCTCGGCAACACCCACATGGTGCTGCTCGCCCTGACCGTGGTGGTGAGCGCGCTGACCGTGGTCCCCGGGCGGGCCACGCCGCTCCAGGGAGGAGTGCACCTGGTGCTGCTCGCGGCCTACCTGGAGCTGGCGATCAACCCGTAGGACGGCCTCAGTACGTGACGGTGATGCGCCGGGCGGGACCGTCGACCCGAACCAGGCCGCCGTAGGGGATCACCAGCTGCGGATCGGTGTGTCCGAGGTCCACGTCGAAGACGACGATACTGTCCGGGGCGTAGGCCCGCATCGCCCGCGAGACCGCGTCGCGCTGCGCGGCGGCGTAGGCCGCGCCCTCCTCGGGGCTGAGGGGCCGCTCGAACGACCAGGTCTTCGGGCGGCCCATGAGGAGCGCCGAGAAGCGCCCGAGCAACCCCCGCTCGCCCATGTTCCGCAGGGTGCGGAAGACCTCCTCGGCGCTCGGCAGTTCCTCCGAGGTCTCCAGGAACAGCACACCGCCGTCGTACTCCGACAGGTCCCGTGCGACCCCGCGGCCGGCCATCAGCATCCAGCCGACGATCTCCAGGCAGCCGCCCCAGGTGCGGCCCTCGACCACCCGGTCGGCGTTCACCCAGGTCCAGCCGGTCCCCGGCCGGGTCTCCGGCTCCGCCTCGAACGTCGCCGGGTCCGCCCAGTCCCGGTCGACGTCGCGCCACCGCTCGGCGGGGCGCAGCTCGTACGGGCCCGGGGTGAACAGAGCGGCCCGCAGGGACTCGGCGGTCTGCGGGTGCAGGGCGCCGGGGCGGCCCAGCTCGACCATCACGCTCGCGCCGTGGAACCCGACGATCCCGGTCTCGTGGAGGAAGGCGAGCAGGTTGGTGTTGTCGCTCATCCCGATGAACGGCTTCGGGTGGGCGCGGATCAGCTCCCGGTCCAGCAGCGGCACGACGGTGATCTGGTCGTCGCCGCCGATCGACGCGATGACCGCCTTGATCTCCGGGTCGGCGAAGGCGGCGTGGACGTCGTCGGCGCGCTGCTGCGGTGTCGAACCCATGGTGCGCGTCGCCGGGTACTCGACCGGCTTCAGTCCGTACTCCGCGCGCAGTCGCTCCAGCCCCAGTTCGAAGGGGAGCGGGAAGAGCCCCGGGAGGCCGGAGGAGGGCGAGAGCACGGCGATGCGGTCGCCCGGTGAGGGCTTGGGCGGGTACACGATGTCGGTCATGCCGGGAGGCTAGAGGCCAACGGCCTCGTGGCGCACCGTGATAAACCGGGTCCGGACAGTGGTTCCGACGAGGACCGCACCCATCCCGAACGGACCGGAGGAACCGTGCCCCGTAATCTGGCCACCGCACCGATCATGATCCTCAACGGCCCCAACCTGAACCTGCTCGGACAGCGCCAGCCGGAGATCTACGGCTCCGACACGCTCGCCGACGTGGAGGCGATGTGCGCGAAGGCGGCCGCCGCGCACAACGGCACGGTGGACCTGCGGCAGTCCAACCACGAGGGTCAGCTGGTGGACTGGATCCACGAGGCACGGCTGAACCACTGCGGGATCGTCATCAACCCCGGCGCCTACTCGCACACCTCCGTCGCGCTCCTGGACGCCCTCAACGCCTGTGACGGCCTGCCCGTGGTGGAGGTCCACATCTCCAACATCCACCGGCGCGAGTCCTTCCGGCACCACTCCTACGTCTCCCTGCGCGCCGACGGCGTCATCGCGGGGTGCGGGGTGCAGGGGTACGTGTTCGCGGTGGAGCGGATCGCGGCGCTGGCCGGTACGGGAGTGGCCGGGGCATGAGCCCCGCCCCCGTCCGGGCCGCCGGTCGGGGACGGGGACCGGCGGCCGCCCGCCCAGGAGCCGTCGTCCCGGACGGGACCGCCTCCGGTGGACCGCGTGAAGGCGTGCGCGGGGAGCGCGCGGGACGCGGGAGCGTGCGAAGGATTCACACGGGGTGCGTGGGCGGAGGCCCGCCGCTCACCACCCGCGCGCGTGCCACTCCGGCAGGTGCGGGCGTTCCGCGCCCAGCGTGGTGTCGTCGCCGTGGCCGGGGTAGACCCAGGTCTCGTCGGGGAGCACGTCGAAGATCTTGGTCTCGACGTCGTGGATCAGGCTGGCGAACGCCTTCGGGTCCTTGTGGGTGTTGCCCACACCGCCCGGGAACAGGCAGTCCCCGGTGAACACGTGCGGATGCCCGTGCGGATCGTCGTAGACGAGGGCGATCGATCCGGGCGTGTGCCCGACCAGGTGGCGGGCGGTGAGTTCCACCCGCCCCACGCGGATGGTGTCGCCGTCGTCGACCAGGACGTCGGTCGGCACCGGGATGCCCTCGGCGTCGTCCCGGCCGGCGTGGGTGCGGGCGCCGGTGGCGGCCACCACCTGGGCCAGTGCCTGCCAGTGGTCGCCGTGCCGGTGGGTGGTGACGACGGACGCGATGCCGTCGTCACCGATCGTGCCCAGCAGGGTCTGGGCGTCGTTGGCCGCGTCGATCAGCAGTTGCTCGTCGGTGGCCCGGCACCGCAGCAGATAGGCGTTGTTGTCCATGGGACCGACCGCGACCTTGGTGATCATCAGGTCCTTGAGTTCGTGCACGTCGGCTGGGCCGCCGACCGTCACCCGACCGCTGTACGTCATGACGGTCAGCCTATAGCGGCAGCCCGGCCCGGTCGTCCCCGCCGCTGGAGCGGGAGCGTCGACGCTCCCGCTCCAGCGGCGGGAGCACCGGAAGCGCGCCGCCCTTCACCCTCAGCCCGGAGCCGTCGCGGCGCCCGGCGAGCCAGCCGAGCAGGTCGGCGGCCGCACCCTCGACCATGACCGGGCCGCCCTCGGCCCCGCCCCCGGTGCTCCAGGAGCGGCCGTCGTCGGCGGTCAGGCTCGTCGCGGGCACGTCCCGGTGCCCGGCGAACCGCCGGGCCAGGAAGTCGATCTCCCGCTCCGTGAACTCCGCCGGAAGGTCCTCCAGCTCGTAGCCGATGCCGAGGTCCACGTGGTGCAGCTCCACCTCGGCCCAGCGCCGGAACGGCACCCCGGCCGCCCGGTCCGTGACCCCGTTGCGCAGCTCCACCGTGCGCGACCAGTCCGCCGGTGCCGCGCCCGCCCGCCGGAAGCGCTCCGCGCTCTCCCGCACGTCGGCGAGCTGCGCGTCGAGGGCGCGCGGGGCGCCCTGCTCGATGTCGGCGTCCCGCGCCTCGCCGGAGGCGTACATGGGGCGCCCCGCGAGGACGTTCACCAGGGCGTCCGCGTTGCGGGCGAGGTGGGTCAGCACGTGACCGCGGGTCCAGCCGGGCAGCCGTGACGACTGGGTCACAGCCGCGTTGTCCAGTGCGCCGACCGCGGTGAGCAGCCGTTCGGTCGCGGTCTGCACAGACGCCAGGTCATGAGCGTGATCAATCATGGTGCTGACCCTAGCCGCGCCACACCTTCGGGTGAAGAGGGCGAAGCGGCACCGTAAATCGAATGCGCGTGCCATAAGGTCGTGTTCGGCGTCGGGCATGCTGGAGGACCGGGGTTTGTTCTCAACCCGTGAATCCGACCGGCGTTGTCAGTGGCTCCCCCTAGTCTGAGAAAGCACGGGGGCCCCGCCCCTGTCACTTCTCTCAAGAAAGGTGCGGACCGGCGTGGCCGACCGTCTCATCGTCCGTGGAGCGCGCGAGCACAACCTCAAGAACGTCTCACTCGACCTCCCGCGCGACTCGCTCATCGTCTTCACGGGCCTGTCGGGGTCGGGCAAGTCCTCGCTGGCGTTCGACACGATCTTCGCCGAGGGACAGCGGCGCTACGTGGAGTCGCTCTCCTCGTACGCCCGGCAGTTCCTCGGCCAGATGGACAAGCCGGACGTCGACTTCATCGAGGGCCTGTCCCCGGCGGTCTCCATCGACCAGAAGTCGACCTCGCGCAACCCGCGCTCCACGGTCGGCACCATCACCGAGGTCTACGACTACCTGCGTCTGCTCTTCGCGCGCATCGGCAAGCCGCACTGCCCCGAGTGCTCCCGGCCGATCTCCCGCCAGTCGCCGCAGGCCATCGTCGACAGGGTCCTGGAACTGCCGGAGGGCAGCCGCTTCCAGGTGCTCTCCCCGCTGGTGCGCGAGCGCAAGGGCGAGTTCGTCGACCTCTTCGCCGACCTCCAGACCAAGGGCTACTCCCGCGCGCGGGTGGACGGCGAGACGATCCAGCTCTCCAACCCGCCCACGCTGAAGAAGCAGGAGAAGCACACCATCGAGGTGGTCGTCGACCGCCTCACGGTGAAGGAGAGCGCCAAGCGCCGCCTCACCGACTCCGTGGAGACCGCACTCGGCCTGTCCGGCGGCATGGTCGTGCTCGACTTCGTCGACCTCCCCGAGGACGACCCCGAGCGCGAGCGCATGTACTCCGAGCACCTGTACTGCCCGTACGACGACCTGTCCTTCGAGGAGCTGGAGCCCCGTTCCTTCTCCTTCAACTCGCCCTTCGGCGCCTGCCCCGAGTGCACCGGCATCGGCACGCGCATGGAGGTCGACCCCGAGCTGATCGTCCCCGACCCGGACAAGAGCCTCGACGAGGGCGCCATCCACCCCTGGTCGCACGGCCACACCAAGGACTACTTCGGCCGGCTGATCGGCGCCCTCGCGGACGCGCTGGGCTTCCGCACGGACATCCCCTTCGCGGGCCTGCCGCAGCGCGCCAGGAAGGCGCTGCTGCACGGCCACAAGACCCAGGTCGAGGTCCGCTACCGCAACCGATACGGCCGTGAGCGCCGGTACACCACGGCCTTCGAGGGCGCCGTCCCCTTCGTCAAGCGCCGGCACAGCGAGGCCGAGAGCGACGCCAGCCGCGAGCGCTTCGAGGGGTACATGCGCGAGGTGCCCTGCCCCTCCTGCGAGGGCACCCGCCTCAAGCCCGTCGTCCTCGCCGTCACGGTCATGGGCAAGTCCATCGCCGAGGTCTCCGCGATGTCCATCAGCGACTGCGCGGACTTCCTGGGCGAGCTGAAGCTCACCGCCCGCGACAAGAAGATCGCCGAGCGCGTGCTGAAGGAGGTCAACGAGCGGCTGCGCTTCCTGGTCGACGTCGGCCTGGACTACCTCTCGCTCAACCGCGCGGCCGGCACCCTCTCCGGCGGCGAGGCCCAGCGCATCCGCCTGGCCACCCAGATCGGCTCCGGCCTCGTCGGCGTGCTCTACGTCCTCGACGAGCCGTCCATCGGCCTGCACCAGCGCGACAACCACCGGTTGATCGAGACCCTGGTCCGGCTGCGCGACATGGGCAACACGCTCATCGTCGTCGAGCACGACGAGGACACCATCAAGGTCGCCGACTGGATCGTCGACATCGGCCCCGGCGCCGGCGAGCACGGCGGCAAGGTCGTGCACAGCGGCTCCTTCAAGGAGCTGCTCGCCAACGCCGAGTCGCAGACCGGCCAGTACCTGTCCGGCAGGAAGTCCATCCCGCTGCCCGACGTCCGCCGTCCGCACGACCCGTCGCGCCGGCTCACGGTGCACGGTGCCCGCGAGAACAACCTCCAGGACATCGACGTGTCCTTCCCGCTGGGCGTGTTCACCGCCGTCACCGGCGTGTCCGGCTCCGGAAAGTCCACGCTGGTCAACGACATCCTGTACACCCACCTGGCCCGCGAGCTGAACGGCGCCCGCAGCGTCCCCGGCCGGCACACGCGCGTGGACGGCGACGACCTCGTGGACAAGGTCGTCCACGTCGACCAGTCGCCCATCGGCCGCACCCCGCGCTCCAACCCGGCGACGTACACCGGTGTCTTCGACCACGTCCGCAAGCTGTTCGCCGAGACCACCGAGGCGAAGGTCCGCGGCTACCTGCCCGGCCGCTTCTCCTTCAACGTCAAGGGCGGCCGCTGCGAGAACTGCGCGGGCGACGGCACCATCAAGATCGAGATGAACTTCCTCCCGGACGTGTACGTCCCGTGCGAGGTCTGCCACGGCGCCCGCTACAACCGGGAGACCCTGGAGGTCCACTACAAGGGCAAGTCCATCGCCGACGTGCTGAACATGCCGATCGAAGAGGCCATGCACTTCTTCGAGGCCGTCCCGGCGATCTCCCGCCACCTGAAGACGCTCAACGACGTCGGTCTCGGCTACGTCCGGCTCGGCCAGTCCGCGACCACCCTGTCCGGCGGTGAGGCGCAGCGCGTGAAGCTCGCCAGCGAGCTGCAGAAGCGCTCCACCGGCCGCACCGTCTACGTCCTGGACGAGCCGACCACCGGCCTGCACTTCGAGGACATCAGCAAGCTGCTGAAGGTCCTGTCCGGCCTGGTCGACAAGGGCAACACGGTCATCGTCATCGAGCACAACCTCGACGTGATCAAGACCGCCGACTGGATCGTCGACATGGGCCCCGAGGGCGGTTCCGGCGGTGGCCTGGTCGTAGCGGAGGGCACGCCCGAGCAGGTCGCGGCCGTTCCCGCCAGCCACACCGGAAAGTTCCTGCGGGAGATCCTCGGCGCGGACCGGATCAGCGACGCCGCCCAGGCGCCGGCCCCCGGCAAGGCGGCGGCGAAGAAGACGGTCGCCGCCCGTGCCACCACGCGGAGGACCGCCACCAAGACGGTCGACGGCACCACCGGGAAGACGGCCAAGAGCACCGGGACCACGAAGGCCGCCGCGAAGCGGTCGACCCGGTCGTCCAAGGCCTGACGACCGGCCGCCCGCACCGTCACGCGCCGTGCCCCGAGGGAGCCGACCTCCCCGTGGGGCACGGCGCGCGCGTGTGCCCGGACCCCGGTCCGGGATCAGGAGGCCTTCGGCTCCACGAACTGCATGTCCATCTGGATCTTCACCACGTCCCCCAGCAGACCGGGGGCGAAGTCCAGCCCGAAGTCGCTGCGCCGGATCTCACCCGTCGCCTCGAACCCGGCGTGCCGGCTGCCGTCCATCGGCACGTCCACCAGCCCGCCGAACTCCACGGCGAGCGTCACCGGCCGGGTCACCCCGCCGATCGTCAGCTCGCCCTCCATGGTCCAGTCCTCGCCTTCGCCCGAGACGCGGGTCGAGCGGAAGTCCATCGTCGGACGCTTCTCGACGTCGAGCAGGTCGGAGGCGCGCACATGGGCGTCCCGGTCGGCGTTCCCGGTGTTGATCGAGGCCAGGTCGATCGTCGCGGACACCCGGACGTCCTCGGCCCTCTCCCCGACGTGGAGGCCGGCCCGCACCCCCTCGAAGCGCCCCCGCACCTTGGCGATGCCCAGGTGGCGGATGGCGAAGTTCACGGCGGAGTGCAGCGGATCCAGCGCCCAGTCGCCCGGGGCGAGCGGCAGGCCGGTGGCAGTCGTGGCAGAGGCGGCGGTGATGGTGGATTCGTTCGTCATGCCCACCACCCTGGGCGCCCGGCGACCCGTCAGGGAGACCGGGCGAAGCCTGGTAGTGACAGGGCCACCCTGCGGCGCGCGGGGGTTGGTACGTTCGGGCCGTGAACGACAACGAGTTGGGCACGTACCTGCGCACCTGGCGCGAGGCGGTCACCCCGGCCGAGGCGGGGCTGCCCGCCGGTCACCGGCGCCGCACCCCGGGCCTGCGCCGCGCGGAGCTGGCCATGCTCGCCGGCATCAGCGTCGAGTACCTCACCCGGCTGGAACAGGGCCGCGACCGCAACCCCTCCGCCCAGGTGCTCGGCGCCCTCGCCGACGCCCTGCACCTGTCCCTCAAGGACCGGATGGTGCTGCGCCGGCTGACCAGGGAGGCCGACGGCGGCGACCCCGTGCTCTGTGCCGCCGCGCCGCCACTCGGCCGGACGGTGCGCCCCACCGTGCGGGCCGTACTGGACAGCCTGGAGCCCGCACCCGCCGCGGTGCTCAACTGGATCGGCGACGTCATCGCCCACACCGCGGGCTACGCGCGGCTCGTCGGTCCCCTCGGGCTGCTCGACGACGAGCGGCCCAACCTGCTGAGGTACTTCTTCACCGACGAGCGGGCGCGCGAGACCCACCCCGACTGGGACCGGGTCGCCGACGACCTGGTCGCCCGGCTGCGCCACGGAGCGCCCCTGAGGGAACCCGCCGTCACCGAGCTGGCCGACGAGTTGACGGTGACGGCGGGAGCGGAGTTCGCCGACCGCTTCGCCGACCTGGCCACGACACCGCGCACCGTCGGCTCCCAGGAGATCCGGCACCCGCAGGCCGGGCCGCTGCGCCTGCTGAACGAGACGCTCGCACTCCCCGACGACGGCCAGCGCGTGGTCGTCCACCTGCCCGCCGACGACACCACGGCCGCCGCGCTGGACCGCCTCAACGGCCGCCGCCCGGGCGCCCTGTTCGCCGTGCCGGAGACGCCCGTGCGCGAAACCGGCTGAACCCGCCGCGGGCTCAGCCGCCCGTTTCCAGCTCGTGGGCGTACGGCGGTTCCGCGCCCGCGCGCGAGCAGGTGACCGCCGCCGCGCGCGCCGCGAAGCCGAGCAGTCCCGCCCAGCCGTCGGCGTCCAGAGCGGCCACGCCCTCGTCACTGAGCGCACCGCGGACCGCGAGGCCGTGCAGCAGGGCAGCGTTCACCGTGTCACCGGCGCCGATGGTGTCCACCACCTCGACCCGCTCGCCCGGCACGGAGTGCTCACCGCCCCCCCGCGTGAACACGGTCAGCCCGTCGCCGCCCCGGGTGACCACGACCGCAGCCGGACCGGCGGCCGCCCACTCCCGGGGGGACCGGCCGAGCCACTCGGCGTCCTCCGCGGACAGCTTCAGCAGCGACACCGACGGCAGCCAGCTCTCGAACCGGGCCCGGTAGGCGTCGGCGTCGGGGATGAGCCCCGGACGGATGTTGGGGTCCAGCGCGGTGAACACACCCCGGGCGGACGCGGTGCGCAACAGCTCCTCGTACGCGCTCGCACCCGGCTCGAGCACGAGCGAACAGGTCCCGAAGGACACCGCACGGGTGCCGGCCGGCAGTGCCCGGGGGGTCGTGAACAGCCGGTCCGCGGTCCCCTCCACGTAGAAGGTGTACGCCGCCGAGCCGTCCGTGCCGACCGTGGCGACGGCGAGCGTCGTCGGCTCGTCACCGCGCTGCACCGACGCCACGTCCACGCCGGTCTCCCGCAGCCGGTCCAGCAGTGCCTCGCCGAAGGCGTCGCGGGACACCCGGGAGCAGAAGGCGGCGGGGGAGCCGAGGCGTCCGAGCGCCACCGCCGTGTTGAAGGGGCCGCCGCCGAGGGCCGGCGTCAGCGCCGCGAGCGCACCCGTGCCCCGGGGTACCAGGTCGATCAGTGCCTCACCGGCCACGACGATCACGAAGGACTCCTCTCTCGGGACGTTCGGGCCGCTCCGGCCCGTCCGGGCAGCCGCAGGACGTGCGGTGCACGAAGGCGCACGGGAGCCGCACCGTCCGCGCGGGGCGGTCCGGTTCGGCGAGGCGGTCCAGGAGCACCTGGACGGCACGGGCGCCGATGTCCCTGCTGGGCTGCGCGATCGCGGTGAGCCGGGGTGAGAACAGGTCCGCCCAGGCGAAGTCGTCGAAGCAGCACAGCGCGATGTCCTCGGGCACGGACAACCCGTGCGCCCGCAGGGCACGCAGCGCGCCGATCGTCATGGCGTTGTTGGCGGTGACCAGAGCGGTGGGCCGCGCACCGGAGGACAGCAGGGCGGCGGTGGCCCGTTCGGCGCCGGCCGACTCGGAGTCGCCGTGCGCCAGGAGCTGCTCGTCGTACGGCAGCCCGGCGGCCGCCAGGCCGTGCCGGTAGCCGGTGATCCGCTCGGCGGTGGTGCTGAGCCCCGGCAACCCGGCGACCAGGGCGATCCTGCGGTGACCGAGTTCGGCGAGGTGGGTGACCAGCCGGGCCGTCGGTTCCGTGTTCTCGGCGCAGACCTGGTCGAAGGGTGCGCCGCCGCCCCCGGAGCCGTCGACCACCCGGTCCAGCAACACGGCCGGAACCCGATGCCGCCCGAGGTAGGAGAGGAGCTCGCGCGGCTGCGCGGAGGGCGCGACGACCATGCCCTCGACCCTGCGCTCGTGCAGCAGCTGGACGACCTTGCGCTCGTGCTCCGGGTCGTCGTGCGGGTCGGCGATGAGCAGGCTGTAGCCGTGTTCCAGGGCCCCGGCCTCGACGCCCTGGAGGATCTCGGTGAAGTACGGGTTGCTGATCGCCGACACCGCCAGCCCGATCGACCGGGTGCGGGAGGTCACCAGGGAGCGGGCCAGGGTGTTCGGGGTGTAGCCGAGCTCTTCGACGGCGTCCAGCACCGCCTGGCGGGTGCGGGGCAGCACCGGCCGGGTGCCGTTCAGGACGTGCGAGACGGTCGCGACCGAGACACCGGCGCTCCGTGCCACGTCCGCCATCGTCGTCATCGTCCGCTCTCCCCCCGGGCGCCCCGCGCGTCACCTCTCGAGTCGGGAACGTATCCCATCCGGCAGCGGGCGTAAACGCTTGCGCAAGCGTTTACGCGAACGCCTGGGCGTGTCTGCGCACGTGGACACCCGCCCTCGGCCGCCGTGATCGCCCCGGGTATCGTCCCCGTGTACCGCTGTCCGATCCGTGGAGCACCTCATGTCCGCCCGTCCCGCCGCGAGCCGCCGTACCGTTCTGCGAGGCGCGGCCCTCGCCCCCGTCGCCGGACTGGGTCTCACCGCCTGCGGAGGCGCCGAGGACACGCCCCTGGGGCTGACCGAGCCCGTCGAGCTCGGTCCCGAGAGCGAGGTCGCCAGGGGCGGCGCGAAGCTGTACCGGGACCACAGGGTCGTGGTCAGCCGGAGCGAGGACGGCACCTTCACGGCGTACAGCTCCGTCTGCACGCACGCGGGGTGCCCCGCCGACGAGCTGGAGGGGACGAGGCTGATCTGTCCCTGCCACGGCAGCGAGTTCGACGCCACCACCGGCAAGGTGCTGCGCGAGCCGGCCGTGGCCCCCCTGAAGCCGCTGACCGTCGAGGTGAAGGACGGCACGGTGATCGCCAAACCGCAGGCCTGACCGGGGTGCGAGCCGGAAGGCGTCGGACGCTCCGCCGTCCGGCGCTCCACCGCCCGGCGTCCCGCCCCCCGGTCACTCCCAGTCCCAGGCGATCCCCACGTACCCCGACCGCACGCGCGGTTCCACCAGGTGCACCGAGTGGTGCCGGCCGCTGAGCGCCAGCTCCTGACGGCCACCGCGCGGGGCCGCGGCGGAGTGCTGGGTGAACCGGTGGCAGCGCACCGGGAGCGCCCCGGCGTCGAAGCACACCTGGAGCGCGTACTGGCCTCCCGGGGTGTCCGTCCCGTGCACGTACTCGCGCGAGACCCCGGCCGTGCCGTCCTCGACGGCGTAGCGGAAGAGGAAGGTGTCACCGGAGCGCAGCCTGGTGTCGAAGAGCAGCTCGGCCGCGAGCACGCCGGTGTCGTGGTGGCGGCGCACGCGTCCGGTGCGGCAGTTCTCCAGGGCGTGCACGGTCATCCGGTCCGGCACGGAGCCCGGATCGCCGTGGTGGACGGCGACGAAGCGGTCGACGCCGTCCCGGTACGCGCGCACGATGTGGTGCGACTCGCGCTCCGCCAGCTCGCGGCACGCACCTATCCGGACCCGCTCGTGGTGCCCCAGGGTGTGCAGTCCGCTCTCCCGCTCCGCGCCGAGCTCGGCCAGCAGCCGCTCCAGGACGCCCGCGGCCTCGATCAGGGAGCGGTAGGACCGGACCCCGGAGCGCCGGTCCGCCGCGCGGTCGTCCGCCTCGGCGAGCAGCCGGATCAACGACTCCTCCGGCAACTGCAGGATCTCCTCCAGCGCCCGCACGGCCCGCAGCGACTCCGGGCGCTGCGGGCGGCGGGCGCCCTGCTGCCAGTAGCTCAGGCTCGTGACGCCGACCTTCACGCCGTAGCGGGACAGATGGTGCTGGACCCGCTGCAGCGGCAGTCCGCGTGCGGCGATCGCGGCCCGCAGGGCGACGTGGAAGGGGCCGCCGCGCAGGGCCGAGTCCAGTTCCGCGGTGCCGGCGTCCGCGTGCTGTGTGGCGTGCGGCATGCAGGGGCCTTTCTGTGAATGTCCACAACGGCTGGTCAGACCGTTTCGCATGGGGCACTCCAGGGCCCGCCCCGTCGGCGCGGCGGAGTCTTCACATCCGTACGCCGTCCTTCAGGGCCCCGAGTTCCCCCGCATTGAAGCGTGTTGACCAAGCCCCGACAACACCTGACGCCCGACAGCGGCGCACACCTGCCAGGGGCCGCACCGGCCCTCGGGCCGGTGCGGCCCCTGGGGTCCGTACCGGGATGCGGTTTTCGTCCGGAGTGCCGCGGCGGCTCTACGCGCGGTCGGGTCCCTCCCGGTCCTGGAGGAGGCGCAGCCGCTTGGCACGCACGATGTCGGGATCGCGCGGGTCGAGGGACTCGGTGAACGCGGCCGCCTCGTCCGCGTGCCGGTGGGACCGGGCCGGCCGTCGTGGTTTCTCGATCCGTGTCCGTCGCATCCGACCAGCCCTCCGACTCGTGACCGTCCGCCGCTCGTCCGAGGGCGGAATCCCCACCTTCCCACTCCAGGCCGGTGGTAACCCATCCGGACCACCCGGCCCCGCGGGACCGGTCGGGTCCCACCGACCCGTCGGGTCCCACCGACCCGTCGGGTCCCACCGACCCGTCGGGTCCCACCGTCCCGTCGGGTCCCACCGTCCCGTCGGACCCCACCGTCCCGTCGGACCTCACCGGACCCACCGGACCCACCGGCGGCCCCCCACCGGACCCCGGCCCCACGGCCCGCCGGAGTGTCGGTCCCCGCCAGTAGGGTGTGAGACATGGCCGACCCCTCCAGCTACCGCCCCAGACCGGGTGAGATCCCCGATTCGCCGGGGGTCTACCGGTTCCGCGACGAGCACCGCCGGGTGATCTACGTCGGAAAGGCGAAGAGCCTGCGCCAGCGCCTGGCGAACTACTTCCAGGACCTGGCGGGCCTCCACCCGCGCACCCGCTCCATGGTCACCACGGCCGCGTCCGTGGAGTGGACGGTGGTGTCCACGGAGGTCGAGGCGCTCCAGCTGGAGTACTCCTGGATCAAGGAGTACGACCCCCGGTTCAACGTCAAGTACCGCGACGACAAGAGCTACCCCTACCTCGCGGTGACGATGAACGAGGAGTTCCCGCGCGTCCAGGTGATGCGCGGGCAGAAGAAGAAGGGCGTGAAGTACTTCGGCCCGTACGCGCACGCGTGGGCGATCCGCGACACCGTGGACCTGATGCTGCGCGTCTTCCCGGTGCGCACCTGCTCGGCCGGCGTGTTCAGGAACGCCGCCCGCACCGGCCGCCCCTGCCTGCTCGGCTACATCGGCAAGTGCTCGGCGCCCTGCGTGGACCGGATCTCCGCCGAGGACCACCGGGGGCTCGCCGAGGAGTTCTGCGACTTCATGGCCGGCCGCACGGGCACGTACCTGCGCCGCCTGGAGCAGCGGATGACGCAGGCGGCCGAGGAGATGGAGTACGAGCGGGCGGCCCGCCTGCGGGACGACATCGCGGCCCTGAAGAAGGCCATGGAGAAGAACGCGGTCGTGCTCACCGACGCGACCGACGCCGACCTCGTCGCGGTCGCCGAGGACGAGCTGGAGGCGGCCGTCCAGATCTTCCACGTCCGCGGCGGACGCGTGCGCGGCCAGCGCGGCTGGGTCACCGACAAGGTGGAGGAGATCACCACCGGCGCCCTGGTCGAGCACGCCCTGCAGCAGCTCTACGGAGAGGAGAGCGGCGACGCCGTCCCCCGGGAGGTCCTGGTCCCCGCCCTGCCGGACCCCGTGGAGCCGGTCCAGCAGTGGCTCACCGAGCGGCGCGGCTCGGGCGTCTCCCTGCGCATCCCGCAGCGCGGGGACAAGAAGGCGTTGATGGAGACCGTGCAGCGCAACGCCCAGCAGGCGCTCGCGCTGCACAAGACCAAGCGCGCCTCCGACCTGACCACGCGCTCGCGCGCGCTGGAGGAGATCGCCGACGCCCTCGACCTGGACAGCGCCCCGCTGCGGATCGAGTGCTACGACGTCTCGCACCTCCAGGGCGACGACGTGGTGGCCTCCATGGTCGTCTTCGAGGACGGGCTGGCCCGCAAGAGCGAGTACCGCCGCTTCCAGATCAAGAGTTTCGCCGGGCAGGACGACGTCCGCTCCCTGCACGAGGTGATCACCCGCCGCTTCCGGCGCTACCTCGCGGAGAAGGAGCGGACGGGGGAGTGGACCGACGGGGAGGACGGCGGCGAGGGCACGGCCGTCGACGGCACGGCCCCCGACGGCCTCACCGAACCGCCCGCGAGCACCCTCACCGAGGACGACGGCCGCCCCAAGCGCTTCGCCTACCCGCCCCAGCTCGTCGTCGTCGACGGCGGCGCGCCGCAGGTCGCGGCGGCCCGGCGGGCCCTGGACGAGCTCGGCATCGACGACATCGCCGTCTGCGGCCTCGCCAAGCGGCTGGAGGAGGTGTGGCTGCCGGGCGACGACGACCCGGTGGTGCTGCCCCGCACCAGCGAGGGCCTCTACCTGCTCCAGCGGGTCCGTGACGAGGCCCACCGCTTCGCGATCACCTATCAGCGCGCCAAGCGCGCCAAGCGCTTCCGCTCCGGCCCCCTGGACGACGTGCCGGGCCTCGGCGAGACCCGCAAGCAGGCCCTGATCAAGCACTTCGGTTCGGTGAAGAAGCTGCGGTCGGCGACAATCGATCAGATCTGTGAGGTTCCGGGCATAGGCCGTAAGACGGCCGAGACGGTCGCCGCGACCCTGGCCGCGGCGGCACCCGCCGCCCCCGCCGTGAACACGGCGACGGGCGAGATCATGGAAGACGTGGAAGAACCCGGGGAGACCGCGGGTTCTCCCGGGGAGCCCGTGCCCGCGGGCACCCCGGACGAACGACGGGGGCAGGAGACATGACCGAGCACGAGACAGGGCCCGCGGCGCAGCGGGAGCGGGCGCAACAGGAGACCGGCGCGGACGGCACCCTCCACGGCGCGCGCCAGGACGACGGAGCACAGGTGAGTACGGGCAAGGAAAAGGTCGGGACGCCCGAGGCGGCCATCCCCGAGCTGGTGATCATCTCCGGCATGTCCGGGGCCGGCCGCTCGACGGCCGCGAAGTGTCTGGAGGACCTGGGCTGGTTCGTCGTCGACAACCTGCCGCCCGCGCTGATCCCCACCATGGTGGAGCTCGGCGCGCGCTCCCAGGGCAACGTGGCGCGGATCGCCGTCGTGGTCGACGTCCGCGGCCGGCGCTTCTTCGACAACCTCCGCGAGTCCCTGGCCGACCTCGACGCCCGGGGCGTCACCCGGCGGATCGTCTTCCTGGAGTCCTCCGACGAGGCGCTGGTGCGCCGCTTCGAGTCCGTGCGCCGTCCGCACCCCCTCCAGGGCGACGGCCGCATCGTCGACGGCATCGCCGCCGAGCGGGAGCTGCTGCGCGAGCTGCGCGGCGACGCCGACCTGGTGATCGACACCTCCAGCCTGAACGTGCACGAGCTGCGCGCCAAGATGGACGCCCAGTTCGCCGGCGAGGAGGAGCCCGAGCTGCGGGCCACCGTCATGTCCTTCGGCTTCAAGTACGGCCTCCCGGTCGACGCCGACCTGGTCGTGGACATGCGCTTCCTGCCCAACCCGCACTGGGTCCCGGAGCTGCGTCCGTACACCGGCCTCAACGAGGAGGTGGCGTCGTACGTCTTCCACCAGCCCGGCGCCAAGGAGTTCCTCGACCGGTACGCCGAGCTGCTGCGGCTGGTCGCCGCGGGCTACCGCCGTGAGGGCAAGCGCTACGTGACCATCGCCGTCGGCTGCACCGGCGGCAAGCACCGGTCGGTCGCCATGTCGGAGAAGCTCGCCGCCCGGCTCGCCGCCGAGGGCGTGGAGACGGTGGTCGTCCACCGGGACATGGGACGGGAATGACACCACGTACTCCGCGGCTGAGCCGGCTGCGCAGGGCGGTCCCCGAGGGGCGCGCCGGCCGGCCGGTCGAGACCCGCGGTGCGAGACCGCGCCGCCGGGGCACCCAGCCCAAGGTCGTCGCGCTCGGCGGCGGCATGGGGCTGTCCGCCTCGCTCGCCGCGCTGCGCCGGATCACCGGCGACCTCACCGCCGTCGTCACCGTGGCCGACGACGGCGGCTCCAGCGGGCGCCTGCGCGACGAGCTGGGCGTGCTGCCGCCCGGCGACCTGCGCAAGGCGCTGGCCGCGCTGTGCGGCGACGACGACTGGGGCCAGACCTGGGCCCGGGTCATCCAGCACCGCTTCCAGTCCAAGGGCGACCTGCACGAGCACGCGGTCGGCAATCTGCTGATCGTCGCCCTGTGGGAGCAGCTCGGCGACCACGTCCAGGCCCTGGACCTGGTGGGCCGGCTGCTCGGCGCGCACGGGCGCGTGCTGCCCATGTCCGCGGTGCCGCTGGAGCTCCAGGCGCTGGTCAAGGGGCACGACCCCGAGCGCCCGGAGGCCGTGGACACCGTCCGCGGACAGGCGACCGTCGCCCTCACCCCCGGCGAGGTGCAGTCCGTGCACCTCGTGCCCCACGACCCGCCCGCCGTCCCCGAGGCGGTCGAGGCGGTCCTCGACGCGGACTGGGTGGTGCTCGGCCCCGGCTCCTGGTTCTCCTCGGTCATCCCGCACCTGCTCGTGCCGGAACTGCTGGACGCCCTCGTCCAGACGAAGGCGCGCCGGGTACTCTCCCTGAACCTCGCCCCGCAGCCGGGAGAAACCGAGGGCTTCTCCCCGCAGCGTCATTTGGAGGTTTTGGGACGACACGCCCCTAAACTCGCCCTGGACGTGGTGCTGGCCGACGAGGCCGCCGTGCCCGACCGCGACTCCCTGACCGACGCCGCCAAGCGGTTCGGGGCCGCGGTCGAGCTGGCGCCGGTGGCCCGGCCCGACGGAAGCCCCCGGCACGACCCGGAGCTGCTGGCCGCCGCGTACGACCGTATTTTTCGGATGCATGGAAGGATCGGCCCATGGCGATGACGGCAGCGGTGAAGGACGAGATCTCCCGGCTCCCCGTCACCCGGACCTGCTGCAGAAAGGCGGAGGTCTCCGCCGTCCTGCGGTTCGCCGGCGGCCTCCACCTGGTGAGCGGGCGCATCGTGATCGAGGCCGAGCTGGACACCGCGATGGCGGCCCGCCGGCTCAAGCGGGACATCCTGGAGATCTTCGGCCACAGCTCCGAACTGATCGTGATGGCCCCGGGCGGGCTGCGCCGCGGCTCGCGCTACGTCGTGCGCGTGGTCGCGGGCGGCGACCAGCTGGCCCGCCAGACCGGTCTGGTGGACGGCCGTGGCCGCCCGATCCGCGGCCTGCCCCCGCAGGTGGTCTCGGGAGCCACCTGCGACGCCGAGGCGGCGTGGCGCGGGGCCTTCCTGGCGCACGGCTCGCTCACCGAACCGGGCCGCTCCTCCTCCCTGGAGGTGACCTGCCCCGGCCCCGAGGCCGCGCTCGCCCTGGTCGGCGCCGCCCGTCGCCTGTCGATCGGCGCCAAGGCGCGCGAGGTGCGCGGCGTGGACCGGGTCGTCGTGCGCGACGGCGACGCGATCGGCGCCCTGCTCACCCGGCTCGGCGCCCACGAGTCGGTGCTGGCCTGGGAGGAGCGCCGGATGCGCCGCGAGGTGCGGGCCACGGCGAACCGGCTGGCCAACTTCGACGACGCCAACCTGCGCCGCTCCGCCCGCGCGGCCGTCGCCGCCGGCGCCCGGGTGCAGCGCGCCCTGGAGATCCTCGGCGAGGACGTCCCCGAGCACCTCGCCGCCGCCGGCCGGCTGCGCATGGAGCACAAGCAGGCCTCCCTGGAGGAGCTGGGCGCGCTCGCCGACCCGCCGCTGACCAAGGACGCCGTGGCCGGCCGCATCCGCCGGCTGCTCGCCATGGCCGACAAGCGCGCCGCCGACCTCGGCATCCCGGGCACGGAGGCCAATCTCAGCGAGGAGCTCGCCGACAACCTCGTTGGCTGACGATCCGTCAAGAGGCCGGTGCCGGAGCCCAGTCGGGTGACCGGTACCGGCCTCCGCGTGTCGCTGAGGCACCCTTGACTCGATCATGATGTGTCATGAGCCTGGCATCTGTTCGCTGCTGTGGCGGACCACCTCTAGGGGGAGGTCTTGGGGTTCATGAGACATAGAGCGAGATCGGTCCTCGCTGTCGGCGCGCTCCTGATCGGATCGGCGAGCGTCGCACCCGTCGCCCAGGCACAACCGGAAAGCACCGAGGCGCCCGGGGCGGAGGAGGTCAAGGTCTTCCGCGCCGACGTCACCAGCCGGCAGGTACCCCTGCTGCTGGCGGCCGGACAGGACGCCCACGAACTCGGCGAGCAGGTCCCCCAGAAGGGCACCGCCACCGTCGAGGTCTACCTCACCGACCGGCAGGCCGACCAGCTGGAGAAGCAGGGCGTCGACCTCGCCGAGCACACGCTCTCCGCCCGGGCGGAGAACCGGGTCGCGGACGCCGCCGAGGGCGTCTTCCGCCCGTACAGCGGAAAGGGCGGCCTCAGGGAGGAGATCCTCCGCACCGCCCGGGACCACCCCGACCTCACCAAGGTCGTCTCCATCGGAAAGACGATCAAGGGCCAGGACATCCTCGCCCTGAAGCTCACCAAGAAGGCCAGGAAGAGCGGGGACGGCTCGAAACCGGCCGTCCTCTACATGTCCAACCAGCACGCGCGCGAGTGGATCACCCCGGAGATGACCCGGCGGCTGATGCACCACTACCTGGACAAGTACAAGACGGACAAGCGGGTCAAGAAGATCGTCGACACCACCGAGCTGTGGTTCGTCCTGTCGGCCAACCCCGACGGCTACGACTACACCTTCGAGAGCGACGACAACCGCCTGTGGCGCAAGAACCTGCGCGACGTCAACGGCGACGGCGCCATCAGCACCGGCGACGGCGTCGACCTCAACCGCAACTTCCCCTACAAGTGGGGCTACGACGACGAGGGATCGTCCCCCAGCCCCACCAGCCAGACCTACCGCGGCGCGAGCCCCGGCTCCGAGCCCGAGACCAGGGCGATCGACGCCTTCCAGAAGCGGATCGGCTTCGCCTACGGCATCAACTACCACTCCGCCGCCGAACTCCTGCTCTACGGGGTCGGCTGGCAGGTGGCCACGCCGACCCCCGACGACGTGCTCTACGAGGCCCTCGCCGGCACGCCCGGGAACTCCGCGATCCCCGGCTACCACCCGCAGCTCTCCTCCGAGCTGTACACCACCAACGGCGAGGCCGACGGCCACGCGGCCAACGTCAACGGCATGGCGATGTTCACGCCCGAGATGTCGACCTGCCAGACGGCCTCCGAGGTCGACCCGGACGACGCGTGGCGGCCCGGCGACTGCCGCTCGATCTTCACCTTCCCCGACGACGAGACGCTGATCCAGCAGGAGTTCGCCAAGAACGTCCCGTTCGCGCTGTCCGTCGCCGAGAGCGCCGCCCACCCCGACCGGCCGTCCTCCGCGGTCGGCCTGGAGGCCGCCGACTTCACCCCGGCCACGTTCACGACGTCGTACGCGCGCGGCGGCGACCAGGAGGTCTCCGTCGTCGTCCGCAGGGCCGTGCGCGACAAGGAGCTCAAGTACCGCGTCAACGGCGGCCGCACGCACGACATGGCGCTCAGGCCCTGGAAGGGCGGCGAGCGGTTCGGCGGCGAGGACAACCTCCACTTCGACGAGTACCGGGCCGAGGTCAAGGACGGCGAGCCGGGCGACGAGGTCGAGGTGTGGTTCACCGGCGAGACCCGGCACGGGAAGAAGGTCTCCAGCGAGCACTTCACCTACACCGTCGCCGAGCGGCCCCGCGCGGACGTCCTCGTGGTCGCCGAGGAGGGGGCGAAGGCCACCCAGGCCCGGAAGTACGTCGACGCCCTGAGGGCCAACGGCCACAGGGCGGCCGTCTGGGACGTCGCCGAGCAGGGCGCGCCCGACGCGCTCGGCGTGCTGAGCCACTTCCACACCGTCGTCCATTACACCGGCGCGGGCACTCCGGGCGTCGCCACCCAGCTCCAGCTGCGCGCCTTCCTCAACGAGGGCGGCCGGCTGATCGAGGCGGGCGAGCAGGCCGGCGGCAGCGTCGACCTCGGCGGCGGCACCCTGTCCGACGACTTCAGCCAGTACTACCTGGGCGCCTACACGCGCACATCGACCTCCGGGGTCACCGGATTCACCGGCTCCGGCAAGCTGGGCGGCTTCTCCGGCCCGCTCGGCGACGCGCCCGGCAACCCGCTGGACAAGGCCGGCACCTACGGCGTCACCTCCGACGAGCTGCCCGCCGAGGAGTACCCGCGGTTCGCGAGCGCCGGCGCCGGGAAGTTCCCCGGCACGGTCAACCCGTACGGCCCGTACGCGGGCTCGTACATGGCCGCCGCGGTCCACACCGATGACGGCTACAAACGCCTCACCCGCACCATCGACCTCACCGGCGCCGCCGCGGCCGACCGGCCCACCCTGCGCGCCCAGCTGCTGTGGGACACCGAGCCGGGCTACGACCACGTCGTCGTCGAGGCGCACACTCCCGGCGCCGACGACTGGACGACGCTGCCCGAGGCGGGCGGCGCGACCCGCACCACCGTGCCCGCCGAGTGCGCGGCCGGGTTCTACGTCGGCGAGCACCCCTGGCTGGAGCACTACCTGACCCTGACCGAGGACGGCTGCACCGCGACCGGCACCACCGGTTCCTGGAACAGCCTCACCGGCTCCTCCGGCGGCTGGCAGCAGGTGGACTTCGACCTGAGCGCCTACGCCGGGAAGACGGTCGAGGTCTCGATCGGCTACGTCACCGACCCGGGCAGCGGCGGCCACGGCGTCCTCGTCGACGACGCCTCGCTCGTCATCGGCGGCGCCGCGACCGGCACCGAGGGCTTCGAGACCTCGCTCGGCGCCTGGAAGGCCTCCGGACCGCCCGCGGGGAGCCCCGCCGTCCTGAAGGACTGGACGCGCACCGGCGCGCTGTTCCAGACCTACGGAGCGGTCACCACCGAGGACACCGTGCTGCTGGGCTTCGGCCTGGAGCACCTGACCTCGGCGGCGGACCGGGCCGCGCTGATGAGGAAGGCGCTCGCCGCCCTCGACGCGTGACCGAAGGCGTCGACGGGCGCCGACCCGCCGGAGTGAAAAAGAGGGAAAAGAGCTCCTTCGGTTCGGGCGGTCCGTACCCTACTGGTGGGTACGGACCGCCCTGCCGGGTATGGGGGCAACTGGATGTCACGGCCGGGGCCTCGGAGAGGTAGGGTCGACAGTGGTCGGGGACATCCCAAATACAGCTCGCCGGCACATCGGGCCGGCGTACCAACGAGGAGATCGGTTCGTGACGATCCGCGTAGGCATCAACGGCTTTGGCCGCATCGGTCGCAACTACTTCCGCGCGCTGCTGGAGCAGGGCGCGGACATCGAGATCGTGGCTGTCAACGACCTGGGTGACACCGCGACCACCGCCCACCTGCTGAAGTACGACACCATCCTCGGCCGCCTCAAGCAGGAGGTCTCGCACACCGAGGACACCATCACGGTCGGCGACAAGACGATCAAGGTGCTCTCCGAGCGCAACCCCGCCGACATCCCGTGGGGCGAGCTGGGCGTCGACATCGTCATCGAGTCGACCGGCATCTTCACCAAGAAGGAAGACGCCGAGAAGCACATCACCGGCGGCGCCAAGAAGGTCATCATCTCCGCCCCGGCGAAGAACGAAGACGTCACCATCGTCATGGGCGTCAACCAGGACACGTACGACCCGGCGAACCACCACGTCATCTCCAACGCCTCCTGCACCACCAACTGCGTGGCGCCGATGGCGAAGGTGCTCGACGAGAACTTCGGCATCGTCAAGGGCCTGATGACGACGGTGCACGCGTACACGAACGACCAGCGCATCCTGGACTTCCCGCACAAGGACCTGCGCCGCGCCCGTGCCGCCGCCGAGAACATCATCCCGACCACCACCGGTGCCGCGAAGGCCACCGCCCTGGTGCTGCCGCAGCTCAAGGGCAAGCTGGACGGCATGGCCATGCGCGTCCCGGTCCCGACCGGCTCCGTCACCGACCTGGTGGTCGAGCTCTCCCGCGAGGTCACCAAGGAAGAGGTCAACGCCGCCTTCCAGAAGGCCGCCGAGGGCGAGCTCAAGGGCTACCTGGAGTACACCGAGGACGCGATCGTCTCCTCCGACATCGTCAACGCCCCGGCGTCCTGCACCTTCGACTCCTCCCTGACCATGGTCCAGGAGGGCAAGAACGTGAAGGTCATCGGCTGGTACGACAATGAGTGGGGCTACAGCAACCGCCTCGTCGACCTGACGGTCTTCGTGGGCAACCAGCTCTGATCGTGGAGCAGGCGGCCTGATATGAGTGCAGGGCTCGGCCGGCGCGGCAACGCGCTGTCCGAGCCCTGACGCGCGTATCGGAACAGTCGCCCTCTTTCGATCACGAGCGATCACGAGCGAACACGAGCTCTAACCAGGGAGCCCCCATGAAGACGATCGACGAACTCCTCTCCGAAGGCGTCGCGGGCAAGCGGGTCTTCGTCCGCGCCGACCTCAACGTGCCGCTGGACGGCACCACCATCACCGACGACGGCCGCATCCGCGCGGTGCTGCCCACCGTCAAGGCCCTCGCCGAGGCGGGCGCCCGCGTGGTCGTCGCCTCGCACCTGGGCCGCCCCAAGGGCGCCCCGGACCCCGCCTTCTCCCTCGCCCCGGCCGCCGCGCGCCTCGGTGAACTCCTCGGCGCCGACGTGGCCTTCGCGACGGACACCGTCGGCGAGTCCGCCACGTCCACCGTCGCCGGCCTCGCCGACGGGCAGGTCGCCGTCGTCGAGAACCTGCGCTTCAACGCGGGTGAGACCAGCAAGGACGACGCCGAGCGCGGCGCCTTCGCCGACCGGCTCGCCGAGCTCGCCGACGTCTACGTCGGCGACGGCTTCGGCGCGGTGCACCGGAGGCACGCCTCGGTGTACGACCTCCCGGCCCGCCTGCCGCACTACGCCGGGTACCTCATCGCCACCGAGGTCGGCGTCCTGAGGAAGCTCACCGAGGACGTCAAGCGGCCCTACGTCGTCGCCCTCGGCGGTGCCAAGGTCTCCGACAAGCTCGCCGTCATCGACCAGCTGCTCGGCAAGGCCGACCGGCTCCTCATCGGCGGCGGCATGGCGTACACCTTCCTCAAGGCCAAGGGCTACGAGGTCGGCATCTCCCTCCTCCAGGAGGACCAGATCCCGGCGGTCCGGGAGTACATGGAGCGCGCGGAGAAGAACGGCGTCGAGCTGGTCCTCCCGGTCGACGTCCTCGTCTCCACCGAGTTCCCCGACCTGAAGGCCAAGGCCGCCACCCACCCCACCACCGTCGCCGCGGACGCCATCCCGGCCGACCAGGAGGGTCTGGACATCGGTCCCGAGACCCGCAAGCTGTACGCCTCGAAGCTCGCCGACGCCGCCACCGTCTTCTGGAACGGCCCGATGGGCGTCTTCGAGCACCCCGACTACGCCGAGGGCACCAAGGCGGTCGCCCAGGCCCTCATCGACTCCCCGGGCTTCACCGTGGTGGGCGGCGGAGACTCCGCCGCGGCGGTCCGTACCCTGGGCTTCGACGAGCAGGCATTCGGCCACATCTCGACCGGAGGCGGCGCCTCCCTCGAATACCTCGAGGGCAAGACGCTCCCCGGCCTCGCCGCACTGGAGGACTGACCTCGATGAGCACGCGCACGCCGCTGATGGCGGGCAACTGGAAGATGAACCTCAACCACCTGGAGGCCATCGCCCACGTCCAGAAGCTCGCCTTCGCCCTGGCCGACAAGGACTACGAGGCCGTCGAGGTCGCCGTCCTGCCGCCCTTCACCGACCTGCGGTCCGTGCAGACCCTCGTCGACGGGGACAAGCTGAGGATCAAGTACGGCGCCCAGGACATCTCGGCGCACGACGGCGGTGCCTACACCGGCGAGATCTCCGGCCCCATGCTGGCCAAGCTGAAGTGCACCTACGTCGCGATCGGCCACTCCGAGCGCCGCCAGTACCACGGCGAGACCGACGAACTCGTGAACGCCAAGGTGAAGGCCGCCTACAAGCACGGCATCACCCCCATCCTCTGCGTCGGCGAGGAGCTGGAGGTCCGCGAGGCGGGCAACCACGTCACCCACACCCTCGCCCAGGTCGAGGGCGGTCTGAAGGACATCCCGGCCGAGCAGGCCGAGACGATCGTGATCGCCTACGAGCCCGTCTGGGCCATCGGCACCGGCAAGGTCTGCGGCGCCGAGGACGCCCAGGAGGTCTGCGCCGCCGTCCGCGGCAAGATCGCCGAGCTGTACTCGCAGGAGGTCGCCGACAAGGTCCGCATCCAGTACGGCGGCTCCGTGAAGGCCGGCAACGTCGCCGAGATCATGGCGCAGGCCGACATCGACGGCGCGCTGGTCGGCGGTGCCTCGCTGGACGCGGACGAGTTCGTCAAGATCGTCCGCTTCCGCGACCAGTGAGCCGGACGAACCGGCAGGCAGTGAGTATGCGCTAGCGGCGATCCGTCGTACCCTTGCGGGGTCCAGCCCTGTGCTGGGCCCCGCGTCGTCCATCCGAATCCGAGGAAGTTGGTCCAGCCGTGGTTATGGGGTTCTCCATCGCCCTGATCGTCTTCAGCCTGCTGCTGATGCTGCTGGTGCTGATGCACAAGGGGAAGGGCGGCGGCCTCTCCGACATGTTCGGTGGTGGCATGCAGTCCTCCGTCGGCGGCTCCTCGGTCGCCGAGCGCAACCTCGACCGGATCACCGTGGTGGTCGGTCTGCTCTGGTTCGCGTGCATCGTGGTGCTCGGCATCATGATGAAGGTGAACAACTGAGCCGAGGGGACACCCCGCACCCGTCCCCGGCGCATTCCCCACGCAAGGCCCCATGTTCGGTACGCGCGGCACGGCGCGGCCTATCATGGGGCCTGCGTCTGGACGTGGGGGTGGTAACTCCGGACACTGGACGCGCGTTGGGCCTTACGTAGACTGAGGCGCTCGCAGCGGAGCGGCACGCCGACTCGCTTCGCGGCACCATCACGCAGGGAGTTACACCGTGGCAAGTGGCAACGCGATCCGGGGGAGCCGGGTCGGGGCGGGGCCGATGGGCGAGGCCGAGCGCGGCGAGTCCGCGCCGCGGCTGCGCGTCTCCTTCTGGTGCTCCAACGGGCACGAGACACAGCCGAGCTTCGCGAGCGACGCGCAGGTGCCCGAGACCTGGGACTGCCCCCGCTGCGGCTTTCCGGCCGGGCAGGACCGCGACAATCCCCCGGACCCACCGCGCACCGAGCCCTACAAGACGCACCTCGCCTACGTGCGGGAGCGGCGCAGCGACGCGGACGGCGAGGCGATCCTCGCCGAGGCGCTCGCCAAACTGCGGGGCGAGATCTAGGAGTCGAGGCCGGCCGGGCGCCCATGAGTGCCTGGCCGCAGCCGTTTCCTTGCACGCCGTGCCGGTACCGACGGGCCGACCGCCGCTTCCGCGGGCCGGCCGCTGACACCGGTGGGCCCGCCGGACGTACCTGTTGTTGCGCCGGACGACGGCGCCGCGTCGGCTCGTGTCCACCGCCGCTCCATTAGGTTGGGACCGGCAGCGGGGCAGGTACGCAGTACAGGCAGCAAGGAAGAAGGCTGAAGTCCGAGATGAACGCAGACGGTCGTACCAGGCTGAACCAGACGCCCGAGTGGAGCGCGCTGGCCGAGCACCGGGAGGAGCTCGGCGAGGTGCGCCTGCGCGAGCTGTTCGCCGCCGACCCCGGCCGCGGCACCGCGTACACCCTCCGGGTCGGTGACCTGTACGTCGACTACTCCAAGCACCTGGTCACCGACGACACCCTCCGACTGCTGCGCGAACTGGCCGGGGCCACCGACGTGTTCGGGCTGCGCGACGCCATGTTCCGCGGCGAGAGGATCAACACCACCGAGGACCGGGCCGTCCTGCACACCGCGCTGCGCGCGCCCCGGGACGCGGTGATCGAGGTCGACGGCGAGAACGTCGTCCCGGGCGTGCACGCCGTGCTCGACAGGATGGCCGACTTCGCCGACCGGGTCCGCTCCGGCGAGTGGACCGGCCACACCGGCAAGCGGATCCGCAACGTCGTCAACATCGGCATCGGCGGCTCCGACCTGGGCCCGGCGATGGCGTACGAAGTGCTGCGCGCCTACACCGACCGCTCGCTGACCTTCCGCTTCGTGTCCAACGTGGACGGCGCCGACCTGCACGAGGCCACCCGTGACCTGGACCCGGCCGAGACGCTGTTCATCGTCGCGTCCAAGACGTTCACCACCGTCGAGACGGTCACCAACGCCACCTCCGCGCGGACCTGGCTGCTGAACGCCCTCGGGGACGAGAAGGCGGTCGCGAAGCACTTCGTCGCGCTGTCGACGAACGCCGAGGAGGTCGCCGGGTTCGGCATCGACACGGCGAACATGTTCGAGTTCTGGGACTGGGTCGGCGGGCGTTACTCCTACGACTCGGCGATCGGCCTGTCGTTGATGATCGCCATCGGCCCGGACCGGTTCCGGGAGATGCTCGACGGGTTCCGGATCGTCGACGAGCACTTCCGGACCGCCCCCGCCGAGGCCAACGTGCCGCTGCTACTGGGCCTGCTGGGCGTCTGGTACAACAACTTCCTCGACGCGCAGTCGCACGCGGTGCTGCCGTACTCGCACTACCTGTCGAAGTTCACCGCCTACCTCCAGCAGCTCGACATGGAGTCCAACGGCAAGTACGTCGGCCGGGACGGGCGCGAGGTGGAGTGGCAGACGGGACCGGTGGTGTGGGGCACGCCCGGCACCAACGGGCAGCACGCCTACTACCAGTTGATCCACCAGGGCACCAAGCTGATCCCGGCGGACTTCATCGGCTTCGCCGAGCCGGTCGACGAGCTGAGCGACGAACTGAAGGCCCAGCACGACCTGCTGATGGCCAACTTCTTCGCCCAGACCCAGGCGCTGGCCTTCGGCAAGACCCCGGACGAGGTGCGCGGCGAAGGGGTGCCGGAGGAGCTGGTGCCGCACAGGACGTTCAAGGGGAACCACCCCACGACCACGATCCTCGCGCGTGAGCTGACGCCGTCCGTGCTCGGCCAGCTCGTCGCCCTCTACGAGCACAAGGTGTTCGTCCAGGGCGCGATCTGGAACATCGACTCCTTCGACCAGTGGGGCGTGGAGCTGGGCAAGGTGCTCGCCAAGCGCGTCGAGCCCGCCCTCACCGAGGGCGCCGACGTGCCGGGCCTGGACGCCTCCACCCAGGCGCTGGTCGCCACCTACCGGGAGCTGCGCGGCCGGCGGTGAGCAGGGCACGGGAAGCGGGCGGCGGGGTGCCGCCCGCTTCCCGTAGAATCCTCGGCGATCATGGTGGCGATCGCTCGGGGGAGCGCAAGGTGGCCAGAACTCACGGGAGTTGGCTCGGCGGCAGGCTGACGGCCCGGTCCCTGCTGAAGCCCAGGAACGTGGCGTGGGTGGTGTTCCACCCGGCCTGGATCCCGGAACCGCTCGACCCGTCCGTGGAACAGCTCAAGCGTCTCAGGGTCATCGTCGGGGCGATCGCCTCCTTCGGGGTCTACACCTTCATCGAGGGCGGGTTCGCCTTCGACGAACTGATGGAGAACGCGCTCACCGCCTCCGCCGTGCTGCTGTTCATCACCCCGCTCACCGTCGGGGTGATGCTGTTCGTCTGGCGGCGCGGCGGCACCGTGCGGCAGTTGCGGGGGCAGCTCCTCAACTGCCTGAAGCTGCTGCTGCTGTTCGTCGGTTCGGTCGTCGTCATGGTCGTGCTGCTCCAGTACTCGTCCGCTCTGGGCGGGCCGGCGTTCCTGCTCCTGGCCCTCGTGGCGCTGTGGTTGCTCGTCTTCGTGGTCACCGGGGCGATCCGGGTCTCCGGCAACTTCTTCGGCACGGCCGCCGTGCACCGCTCGCTGCCGGCGCTGCTCGCCACGGTGACGACCTGGCTGATGGCCATTCCCGACCTCGTCACCGGCGACCTGCACGGGCTCAGCCTCACCATGGGCGTCGTCTTCATCCTGGGCGCCCCGGTCACCGTCACGGCCATCGCCCTGCTGGAGACGGGCCGGCTGAAGCGCCGCTACCGCATCCGGCTGGGCACGCACCCGGCGAGCCTCCCGCCCCTGCCGGGCCCCGTCCCGCCGGTGCCGCCGACGGGACTGCCGCACGTACCGCCGCAGGGCAACCCCTACGGCCACCCGTACGCGCCCACGACGGGCGGCCACCCGTACGCGCCGTACCCGCAGTCGCCGTACGCGCCCGGAGCGGGCGGCAACCCGTACGCCCCGCAGCCGCCGTACCCTCCGCAGAACCCCCGGGGCCCCTACGGCGGCTGACCCGCCGGGGACTCAGGCCACCGCGCTCAGCGTGTCCGCGAGGCGGCGGCGGGCCGCACGGGCGGCCGGGAGGGCGGCGAGGGCGGCGGCGCCCAGCACGGCGGCCGCCCCGAGCAGCAGCAGGAGCACGGGCGGGGGACCCTGGGCGATCCCGGCGCCGATGCCGCTCGACCTGCCCTGGGCGTCGATCAGCCAGTGCGCCAGCGGCAGCCCCAGGGCCATGGCGACGAGCACGGCCGCCAGCGCCGTACCGGAGACGGCCGTGACCGTGATCGCGGTGATCTGCCGGGGGGAGAGGCCGATGGCCTTGAGCGCCAGCAGATCGCGTTCGCCCTCGCGGACCGTGCCGCCGATCGCCGTCAGCAGCTCGATCAGCCCGATCAGCGCGAGGACCGCGATCAACCCGAGGACCACCGCCCGCAGCGGGGACAGCCCGTCGGCCGGGTTGGTCACCGTGTGCACGTCGAGATGGCCGCGCCCGGCCCCGGTCAGCCGGTCGGCCACCGCCTCCGGGTCGGCGCCGGGGACCAGGCGGAGCTGGTGGAGGGTCGGCCGGAGGGCCGGGTCGTTGGCGCGGAGGGTGTCGAGCGAGGTGGAGATGGTCCGGCCGGCGTTCTCCGGTTCGATGCTGCGGCCGACGATGTGCAGGATCTGCGGCCGGTCGCCGACGGTCATCCGCACCCAGTCACCGACCCGGACGTGCAGCAGGTCGAGCAGCCCCTGTCCGGCCACCGCCTCGTCGGGGCCGCGCGCGGCACGGCCCTCGGCCAGCGTGAACGGGTACGGCTCCCGGTGGGTGCCGAGACCGCGCAGGGCGATGGTGGCCGTCTGGCCGGGCACCAGGGCGGCCACCTCCACACCCGGGTAGGCGGCGGCGACCCCGGGATCGCGCTCCAGCAGGGCACGGACCTCCCGTTCGCCCAGCCCGGGGTCCGCGCGGACGCTGAGGGCGGTGGGCATCCCCATCCGCTCGGGAGCGCTGTGGAAGCGGTCGAGGGTGGTCCACGCGCTCATCGCCACCACGATCAGCAGCAGCGGCAGCGCCAGCCGGGCCACCGCGCCCAGGGAACGCGGGCGGCGCGTGAACGCCCTGTGCCAGCCGAGCACCAGGGCCGGCGGCACCCGCGACCCCAGCGCCCGCCGCGCCACCCCCGTCAGCCGGCCGGCCCGGGGAGCCGTCGGCCGGGGCACCGGCACCGGCGGCACCCGGCCCGCCCGCCAGGCGGCGAGCCCGGTGGTCGCGCCGATGAACAGCACCGCCCCCACCGGCACCGCGACCAGTGCCGCGGTGTGCCCGGGCAGCCCCTGCCACACGCCGACCGCGTCGCCGAGCCGCCCCGGCACCGCGCTGCCCAGCGCCTCGGTGAGCGCGGCGGCGGCCACGGCGCCCAGCAGGGCGTAGACCAGATGCTGGACCAGGAAGACGCGGACGACCTGGCCGGGCGTGAAACCGATCGCCTTGAGGACGGAGATGTCCCGCAGATGCCCCCGGATCCGGGTGGAGATCGCCCCGTGCACGGCGAACCCGGCGGCGACCAGCGCGCCCAGGCCGAACAGGCCCAGCACCTGGCCGAGCAGCCGGTTGTCGCCCTGGGCCTCGCCGCGCGCCTGCTGCCAGGTGGCGACCTCGCCGATCGCCCCGGCGCCCAGCACGGTCACCGCCCGCTGCACGGCGTACCCGGTGTCGCCGGGGTCGGTCAGCCTGAGACCGATCACCTGTCCGCCCGGGTCCGCCACGGCCGACGGCAGGGCCCACACCAGGCCCGGCCGTTCCCCGGGCCGGTAGCGCGGCTCGGCGCTGTCGGCGACGCCGACGACGGTCAGTCTCCGCGCGGTGCCGGGCACGGTGAGGGTGTCTCCGGGAGCCGCCAGCAGCGCGTCGGCCAGCCGGCTCTCCAGGACCACGCCGTCGGGGGCGGCCGGGTCCAGCCAGCGTCCGGAGGTGATCAGCGGACGGCCCACGTCGGGCCGCTCGGCGGTGCCGCGCAGTTCGACCAGGGCGCGGCTGCCGCGCGAGGCGAGGGTGAGGGAGGCGGTGGGGTGGGGGCCGGCGACGGACTCCACGCCGTCCAGGCCGGCCAGCTCCCCGGCGTCGGCGGAGGCGGTGGTGTGCAGCGTCACGTGCGCGCCGCGCGCCTGCGCGAAGACGCGCTGCCAGGGGTTGGTCGCGTACCCGAACAGGGCCGTGGCCAGCAGCAGGGACGCGACGATGCCCGCGGTGGCGAGGACCAGGAACAGCGCCTCGCCGCGGTGCGTGCGCAGATCGGAGTGCGCCCAGCGCAGGGTGGCTCGCACGGGCCTCACCCCCTCGGCGCGCGGTGGTCGTACACGGCCCGCATGTCAGTCCTTCAGCTCCAGGACCCCGGATATGCCCCTGCCGCGCGGCGGCACGCCGTCGAGTTCCGCGTCGTCGGCGATCCGCCCGTCGAAGAAGCTGATCACCCGGTCCGCGGCGCTCGCCAGCCGGGCGTCGTGGGTGACCAGCAGGATCGTCTGGCCGCGCCGGTGGAAGCGGGACAGCAGCCGCATCACCTCGCGGGTGCCCTTGCTGTCCAGGCTGCCGGCGGGCTCGTCGGCCAGCAGCAGCGGCGGGTGGTTGACCAGCGCCCGGGCCAGCGCGACCCGCTGCTGCTCACCGCCGGACAGCTCGCCCGGCATGCTCCGCTCCTTGCCCGCGAGCCCCAGCTCGGCCAGCAGCTCCTCGCGCTCGGCGCGGGCCTTCCTCGGCGGCACCCCGGCGAGCAGGGCGGGCAGCTCCACGTTGTCGGCGACCGACAGGTCGGACACGAGGTTGAAGAACTGGAAGACGATCCCGATGCGCTTCCTGCGCTCCACCGCCCACCGGGCCTCGCCGTAGCCGTCGGTGCACTCGCCGTCCAGCCAGATGCTGCCCGCGTCCGGCCGCTGCAGCCCGCCGAGCAGGTGCAGCAGCGTCGACTTGCCCGCGCCGGACGGGCCGGTGATCGCCACGAACTCGCCGCGCGCCACGCGCAGATCGACCCCGCGCACGGCGTGCGCCGGGGCGCCCTCGCCGTGGTGCGTCTTGACCAGGCCTTCGGCGCGCAGCACTTCAGCGGTGCTCTCGCTCACTGAAGCTCCTCCAGCTCTTCCTGGCACCGTTCCAGCCAGTCGAGGTCGGCCTGCAGGTGCAGCATCGCGCCCTCGATCAGCAGATGGGCGATGCGGTTGTCCCGGTCTTCGGCGGCGGCCAGCTTCGACAACTGCCGCATGGTGTTGAGGTACTGGCGCCGCTGCTTGTTGATCAGGGCGATCTGGTCGGCGAGACCGGTCTGCGGGGCCAGGGCCAGCTTCATGAAGAACTCGTCCCGCACCCGCGGCTCGTCCGCCGTCTCCTCGTACCAGGCGCGCAGCGCCTCCCGCCCGGCGTCGGTGAGGTGGTAGACCTTCTTGTTGGGCCGGCTCGACTGCTCGACGTCCTCGCCCTCGATCAGCCCCGACTTCTCGAGGCGGCCGAGGGTGACGTAGATCTGGCCGACGTTCGGCTGAGGGTACGCGGAGCCCAGCAGTTGCTCAAGGTCCTGCTTGAGCTCGTAGCCGTGGGCCGGGCCGCGCGCGAGCAGGGCCAGGAGGGGCAGCCGCACTCGTGCTCTCCTCCTCGCATCCTGGGTAATGTGCCGCAGGCCCTAGTATCGCGCATACCTAACGGGTATACATGGCCTCTGACTCCCGGACGAGGGCGCCCGGGAGCCGGTGTACAGGGAGGAACCTATGCGGTGGATCCATGCCGCGGGTAGGGGCCTTCTCGTCCTGATCGTCGTCCTGACCGGTCACGTCGCCTCCGGAGCGCGGGCCGGGGAGGCCGACGCGGACGGGCGCGGACCGCTCACCCTGGCCACCGCCGGCGACCTCACCGGCTACCTGGGCTCCGTCCTCGAGGGCTGGAACCGCACCCACCCCGGTGAGAAGGTCACCCTCGTCGAACTGCCCGACTCGGCCGACGAGACCCGCGCGCAGATGATCACCGACCTGCGCCGCGGCGAGCGCGGCCGGTTCGACGTGCTCAACATCGACGTCAGCTGGACCTCGGAGTTCGCCGCCGCCGGCTGGATCCGCCCGCTGCCCCGCGACCGCTTCCCCCTCGACGCCTTCCTGCGCCCGGTCGTGAACACGGCGACCTACGGCGGGCGGCTCCACGCCGTCCCGTACGTCACCAACGCCGGGCTGCTGCTGTACCGCAAGGACGTCCTGGCCGAGGAGGGCATCGAGCCGCCGCGCACCTGGGCCGAGCTGGAGCGGGCCGCGGAAACCGTCGCCCCGGAGCACGGCCTCGACGGCTACGCGGGCCAGTTCCTGCCCTACGAGGGCCTCACCGTCAACGCGGCCGAGGCCGTCTACTCGGCGGGCGGCACCATCCTCGGCGACGAGGGCGAGCGCGTCACCGTGGACTCCCGGGCGGCCCGGGAGGGCATCGGCTTCCTGGCGCGCGGGGTGCGCGAGGGCTGGATCCCGGAGGAGGCGCTGGCGTACAAGGAGGAGGAGTCCAAGCAGGCCTTCCAGGACGGCCGGCTGCTCTTCCTGCGCAACTGGCCCTACGCCTACGTCGCCGCCTCCGCCCCGGGCTCCGGGGTCGCCGGCGAGGTGGGCGCCGTGCCGCTGCCCGGGCCGGACGGCCCGGGGGCCAGCGTCCTGGGCGGCTCCAACCTGGCCGTCAGCAGCCACGCCCGGCACCCCGACTCCGCGGCGCGCCTGATCGCGTACCTCACCGGCGAGCGCGTCCAGCGCCAGGTCCTCACGCGCGGCGCGCTGCCGCCGGTGCGGGCCGCGCTGTACGACGACCCCGAACTGGTCCGGCGGTTCCCGTACCTGCCGACCCTGCGCGAGAGCGTGCTCGCCGCCGCCCCGCGTCCCAAGAGCCCGCACTACGACCAGGTGAGCCTGGTGGTGCAGGCCGTCGTGCACGACGCGATGACCGGGCGGCAGACGCCCGAGGCCGCCGTGCGCCGACTGGCGACCGAGCTCGCCGCCGTCTCCTCCCGCTAGCCCTCCGGCAGCCCTCGCGAAGACCTCCCTAGTTACTTGTTAAGTAACGCGGACATCTCATCTGTGCCATCCATGCCCGGGTAAGTGCCGATTTGTCACGTCCAACTCCCCGGTAGGTTCCGTACGTTCATTGACACCCTCGCGACACGCCTACTTAACATGCATGCATAACCGCACGCACGCACAGACAGGTCGACGGGGTGAGTCTCAAGCGCATCGACACCCACCGCTGGTGGCGCGACGCAGTGATCTACCAGGTGTACGTCCGCAGCTTCCTGGACAGCACCGGTGACGGCATCGGCGATCTCGCCGGGGTCAGGGCGGGTCTGCCCTACCTGAAGAAACTCGGCGTGGACGGGATCTGGCTGAGCCCCTTCTACCCCTCGCCGCAGCACGACCACGGCTACGACGTGGCCGACTACACGGACGTCGACCCGGTCTTCGGCGACCTCGCCGAGTTCGACCGGCTGGTGGACGCCGCCCGGCGGCTCGGCGTCAGGGTGCTGCTGGACATCGTCCCCAACCACTGCTCCAGCGAGCACCCCTGGTTCCGCGAAGCACTCGCCGCGCCCCCCGGCAGCCCCGAGCGCGCCCGTTTCCACTTCGCCGACGGCCGCGGACCGGACGGCGCCGAGCCGCCCAACAACTGGCACGCCATGTTCGGCGGCCCCGCCTGGACCCGCGTCACCGAGCCGGACGGCCGGCCCGGCCAGTGGTACCTGCACATGTTCACGCCCGAGCAGCCGGACTGGAACTGGCGCGAGCCCGAGGTCGCCGCCGAGTTCGACCGGATACTCCGCTTCTGGCTGGACCGGGGCGTCGACGGCTTCCGCATCGACGTCGCCGCCGGCCTGTTCAAGCACCCCGGACTGCCCGACTCGCCCGACCCGGAGGCCGACGCCCGCACCCGCGACTCGGTCAACCCGCTCGCCTGGAACCAGCCCGAGGTGCACGGGGTGTGGCGGCACTGGCGGGCGGTGTGCGAGGAGTACACCGCCCGCGACGGCCGCGAACGCCTCCTGGTCGGCGAGGTCTCGGTCCCCTCCGCCCGCGAACACGCCCGGTACGTCCGCCCGGACGAACTCCACCAGGCCTTCTTCTTCGACCTGCTCGGCGCCCCCTGGGACGCCGACGCCTTCCGCAAGGTCATCTCCGAGGCCATGCAGGACATCGCCGGCACGGGCTCGACCGTCACCTGGGTCCTCAACAACCACGACCAGGTCCGCACCGTCACCCGCTACGGCGAACCCGCCCCCGGCGGCAGCGGCCTCGGCGCCGCCCGCGCCCGCGCCGCCGCGCTGCTGATGCTGGCCCTGCCCGGCGCCGCGTACATCTACCAGGGCGAGGAACTGGGCCTGCCCGAGGTCGTGGACCTGCCCGACGACGTGCTCACCGACCCGATCTTCCGCCGCACCGGCAGCCGGGCCCGGATCCGCGACGGCTGCCGGGTGCCGCTGCCCTGGTCGGGACAGGCGTCCCCGTTCGGCTTCACCTCCGGCGCCGAGGGGGCCAGGCCGTGGCTGCCGCAGCCCGAGTGGTTCGCCGAGCACGCCACCGACCGGGCCCTCGCCGACACCCGCTCCTCCTGGCACCTGTACCGCGACGGCCTGCAACTGCGCGCCGCCCTGCCCCAGCTGGGCGAGGGCACGCTGCGCTGGCTGGACGCCCAGCCCGGCGTCCTGGCCTTCGTCCGCGGCGACGACCTGGTCTGCGCCGTCAACTTCGGCACCGCCCCCGTACCCGCCCCGGTCCCCGGCACCCCGCTGCTCGCCAGCGGTCCCTGCCCGCCCGGGGTGCTGCCCGGCTCCACCGCCGCCTGGTGGATCAGCGGCACCTGACCCCCCGCGCCCGCCGTTCTCCCGTCTCCATGGATCCCGAAGGGACATCAACGATGATGCGACGACGCACCACCCTGATCACCGGATGCACCGCCCTCGTCCTCGCCCTCGGCGCCACCGCCTGCGGCAGCGGCGACCCCGTCTCGGCCGGCGGCGGCGACAAGTCGCTCGACGGCCAGACCGTCACCGTCGCCGGTGTCTGGTCCGGCAGCGAGCAGAAGAACTTCCAGAAGGTGCTGGACGCCTTCACCGAGAAGACCGGTGCCGAGACGCAGTTCGTGTCCACCGGCGACAACGTCTCCACCGTCGTCGGCAGCAAGATCGAGGGCGGCAACGCCCCCGACGTCGTGATGGTCCCGCAGGTCGGCGTGCTCAAGCAGTTCGCCGAGAAGGGCTGGCTCAAGCCGCTGGACAAGGACGTCGAGTCCACGGTGAAGGCCAACTTCGCCGAGGTGTGGCGCGACTACGGCACCGTCGACGGCACCCTGTACGGCCTCTACTTCAAGGCCGCCCACAAGTCCACCGTCTGGTACAGCCCCGAGGCCCTCGAACAGGCCGGCGTCACCCCGCCGAAGACCTACGACGCCATGCTGGAGGCCGGCCGCACCGTCTCCGACTCCGGCCTCGCCGCCTTCTCGGTCGCCGGACAGGACGGCTGGACGCTCACCGACTGGTTCGAGAACGTCTACCTCTCCCAGGCCGGGCCCGAGAAGTACGACGCCCTCGCCGCCCACGAGATCAAGTGGACCGACCCGACCGTGGTCGAGGCACTCACCACCCTCGGCAAGCTGTTCAAGGACAAGCAGCTCGTCGAGGGCGGCCAGAAGGGCGCCCTCAACACCGACTTCCCCGGCTCCGTCGAGAAGGTCTTCGGCCCCGAGGCCGAGGCCGCCATGGTCTACGAGGGCGACTTCGTCGCCGGTGTGGCCAAGGACCAGTTCGGCCGCACCATCGGCACCGACGCCGACTTCTTCCCCTTCCCGCCGGTCGGCGACGGCGAGGCGCCCGTGGTCAGCGGCGGCGACGCGGCCGTGGTCCTCAAGGACGGCAAGAACGCCGAGGCCGGCATGGCCCTCATGGAGTACCTCGCGACGCCCGAGGCGGCGGCCGTGTGGGCCGAGGCCGGGGGTTTCCTCTCCCCGAACAAGGAGCTGGACCTCGCCTCCTACGGCGACGACGTCACCCGCGCCACCGCCGAGTCCCTGATCGACGCCGGCGACTCGGTCCGCTTCGACATGTCCGACCAGGCCCCGGCGGCCTTCGGCGGCACCAAGGGCGCCGGCGAGTGGAAGATCCTCCAGGACTTCCTGCGCGACCCGTCCGACCCGCAGAAGACCGCCGCCGCGCTCGAGGCCGCCGCGGCCAAGGCGTACGGGAACTGACCGCCATGACCGCCACCGTGGTGAAAGAGGCGAGCCCTCCGGCACCTGTGCACCCCGACGGCGCGCGCGGCCGACGCCTGCGCCGCCGGGGGCGGGTCATCGCCCTGCTGTTCGTCCTGCCCGCGCTGCTCCTGCTGGGCGCGCTCGTCGTGTACCCCGTGCTGTTCTCCATCGGCCGGAGCCTCTTCGACGCCTCGGGCACGCAGTTCGTGGGCGGCGACAACTACGCCGAGATGTTCCGCGACCCGACCACCCTCACCGCCGTGCGCAACACGGCGATCTGGGTCGTGGTCGCCCCCACCCTCCTCACCGGCCTGGGCCTGATCCTGGCGGTGCTGGTGGAGAAGGTCCGCTGGGCCACCGCCTTCAAGCTGCTGCTGTTCATGCCGATGGCGGTGTCCTTCCTGGCGGCCGGCATCATCTTCCGGCTGGCCTACGACGAGGACCCCGACAAGGGCGTGCTCAACGCCGCCGCCGTCGCCGTCCACGACGCCTTCGAGGGCACCTCCTCCTACCCGACCGCCCGCCCGCGCGACGACGAGGGGCTGACCCGGCAGCCGGACGGCTCGTACGTCACCGGCGCGGACGTCTCGCCCGGCGGCACGGCGGCGCTCGGCCTGGTCGGCGTCGCCCCCAAGGACCTGCCGGGCGGCGCCGAACCCGCCCGGGAGGCGGCCGCCCGCACGGCCGGCGCCGACGAGGTGCGCGGCGTCGTCTACCTCGACTTCACCCCCGGTGGGGGAGGGGAACCGGGAGTGGTCGACGACCGGGAGAGCGGACTGCCCGGGATGGAGGTCGAGGCGGTCCGCGACGGGGAGACGGTCGCGAGCACCACCACCGCGGCCGACGGGTCCTTCCGCTTCACCGGCCTGGACAGCGGCTCCTACGCGGTGAAGCTGACCGCCGACAACTTCGCGCCGCCCTACGAGGGCATCTCCTGGCTCGGGCCCACCCTCGTCACCCCGGCCATCATCGGCGCCTACCTGTGGATCTGGACCGGCTTCGCGATGGTGCTGATCGGCGCGGGCCTCGCCGCCCTGCCCCGGGACGCGCTGGAGGCGGCCCGGATGGACGGCGCCAACGAGTGGCAGATCTTCCGGAAGATCACCGTCCCGCTGCTCGCGCCGGTGCTCACCGTCGTCTTCGTCACCCTGGTGATCAACGTGATGAAGGTCTTCGACCTCGTCTACATCATCGCCCCCGGACCCGTGCAGGAGGACGCGACCGTGCTGGCCACCCAGATGTGGCTGGTCTCGTTCGGCGGCGGCAACGACCAGGGCCTGGGCAGCGCCCTCGGCGTGCTCCTGCTGCTGCTCGTCATCCCCGCCATGGTCTTCAACGTCCGACGCTTCCGAAGGAGCCAGCGATGAACGCGATCCGGCGCGGGCTGAGCAGCGCCGTGGTGCAGGCCTTCCTGGTCCTCGTCGGCCTGGTGTGGATGACGCCGCTGGCCGGGCTGTTCCTGTCCTCGATGCGCTCCGCCGAGGACACCGCCAAGGGCGGCTGGTGGACCGTGTTCACCAGCCCCGGGCAGCTGTCCTTCGACAACTACACGGCACTGCTGAAGAACTCGGGCATGACCCAGGCGTTCTGGAACACCGTGCTGATCTCGGTGCCGACCACCGTGCTGGTCGTGGTCGTCGCCGCGCTCGCCGGCTACGCCTTCGCCTGGCTGGACTTCCCCGGCCGCGAGCCCGTCTTCCTGCTCGTGGTCGCGCTGCTGGTCGTCCCCGTGCAGATCGGTCTGCTGCCGGTCGCCAAACTCTTCGGCCAGCTGGGGCTGTTCGGCACCATCCCCGGTGTCGTGCTGTTCCACGTGGCGTACGGGCTGCCGTTCGCCGTGTTCCTGCTGCGCAACTACTTCGCGGAGATGCCGAAGGAGATGCTGGAGGCCGCCCGGATGGACGGCGGCAGCGAATGGCGGATCTTCACCCGGCTGGTGCTGCCGGTGGGCCGTCCCGCGATCGCCAGCCTGGCCATCTTCCAGTTCCTGTGGGTGTGGAACGACATGCTCGTGGCGCTGCTGTTCGCGGACAGCTCCTCGCAGCCGCTGACGGTGGAACTCCAGTCGCAGATCCGGCAGTTCGGCAGCAACATCGACGTGCTCGCGCCCGGGGCGTTCCTGTCCCTGGTGGTGCCGGTGGTGGTGTTCTTCGCCTTCCAGCGGCACTTCGTGCAGGGGGTGATGGCCGGCTCGGTGAAGTAGGAGGACCCCAGTACGCACGGACCCCCGCCTCCTGACGAGTCGGGGGTCCGTGCGTGCGGTGGGTGCGCTACGGCGACGCCGGCGGATACAGCGCCCGCGGCAGCTGCGACGCCGCCGCCGCGTCCAGCAGCCACAGGGTGCGGGCACGGCCGTACGCGCCCGCCGCCGGGGCCTGGATCTCGCCCGCGCCCGACAGGGCGATCGCCGCCGCCTCGGCCTTGTCCTCGCCGGCGGCCAGCAGCCACACCTCGCGGGCCGCGCGGATCGCCGGGAGGGTGAGGGTCACCCGGGTCGGCGGGGGTTTGGGCGCGCCGTGCACGCCGACCACCGTGCGCTCCGTCTCCCGGACGGCCGGGAGCTCCGGGAAGAGGGAGGCCACGTGCGTGTCCGGGCCGACGCCCAGCATCAGGACGTCGAACGCCGGGACGGGGCCGTGGTTCTCCGGACCCGCGGCACGGGCCAGTTCCTCCGCGTAGGCGGCGGCCGCCGCGTCCGCGTCGGCGCCGTGCGGTCCGTCGGACGCGGGCATGGCGTGCACGCGCTCCGGGTCCAGCGGCACCGCGTCGAGCAGCGCCTCGCGGGCCTGGGTGACGTTGCGCTCCGGGTCGCCCTCCGGCAGGAACCGCTCGTCGCCCCACCACAGGTCGAGCCGGCCCCAGTCGATCGCGTCCCGGGCCGGGGCCGCCGCCAGCGCGGCCAGCAGGCCGTTGCCGTTGCGGCCACCGGTCAGGACGACGGAGGCCGAGCCCCGCGACGCCTGGGCGTCCACGATCCGCGTGATCAGCCGGGCCGCCGCGGCCTGGGCCATCAGCTCCTTGTCGCGGTGCACGACGAGCTGCGGTGTCGTGGTCACTTCGCCGCCGCCCTCTTCACCGGCGCCTGCGCCGTCGCCCGGTCCGCGGGACCCTTCGCGACCGACTCGACGGGCGCGGGGACCGCTTCGCGCTCCGGCTCCCCTTTGGCCGGCCGCTCACCCGACCCGTCCGGCCGCTCACCCGACGGTTCGCCGGACGCCTCCTCCGACGGCTTCAGCCGCTCCACGCCGTACCGCAGCGCCGACGCGTACGTGTCGTCCGGGTCCAGGCGCCGCAGCTCCTCCGCGATCAGCTCCGCCGTGTCCCGGCGCTTGAGCGCCACCGCACGCTTCGGCTGCCCCTGGATGGACAGCGTCGCCAGCGAACCGTCGGCCCGGTCCAGCACGATCGGGCCGCAGTCGGTGTCCAGGCGGACCGCCGTGAGCCCCGGCCCGGCCGACAGCGAGCGCCGCACGGGGACGTCCAGCCGGTCCGCGAGCCACATCGCCAGCAGCTCGCAGCTCGGGTTGAACTCCTCGCCCTCCACCTCGACGCCGACCACCTCGCAGGCGACCTGGTCCAGGGCCGCGGCCAGCATCGAACGCCACGGCGTGATGCGGGTCCAGGACAGGTCCGTGTCGCCCGGGGTGTAGGCGTCGGCGCGGGCCGTGAGCTCCCGGACCGGGTCCTCGCAGGCGTAGGTGTCGGTCACCCGGCGCTGGGCCAGCGCGCCCAGCGGGTCCTTCGCCGGGTCCAGCGGGGCGTTGACCGGCCACCAGACCACCACCGGGGCGTCCGGCAGCAGCAGCGGCAGCACCACCGACTGGGCGTGGTCGACGACCTCGCCGTACAGCCGCAGCACCACCGTCTCGCCGGTGCCCGCGTCCGCGCCCACCCGCACTTCGGCGTCGAGGCGGGACTGGGTGCGGTCGCGGGGCGAGCGGGAGACGCGCCTGATGACCACGAGCGTGCGCGAGGGGTGCTCGTGCGAGGCGTCGTTCGCCGCCTTCAGCGCGTCGTAGGCGTTCTCCTCGTCCGTCACGATGACCAGCGTGAGCACCATGCCGACGGCCGGGGTGCCGATGGCGCGGCGGCCCTGCACCAGTGCCTTGTTGATCTTGCTGGCCGTGGTGTCCGTGAGGTCTATCTTCATGGCCGGCGCCAGCTCCGTCCGTCTCGCTCGAGCATTTCGTCCGCCTCGACGGGTCCCCACGTACCGGCCGGGTACTGGGCCGGCTTGCCGTTGCCGTCCCAGTACTCCTCGATCGGGTCGAGGATCTTCCAGGACAGCTCGACCTCCTCCGTGCGCGGGAAGAGGTTGGAGTCGCCGAGCAGGACGTCGAGGATCAGCCGCTCGTACGCCTCCGGGCTGGACTCGGTGAACGACTCGCCGTAGGCGAAGTCCATCGACACGTCCCGGATCTCCATCGACGTGCCCGGCACCTTGGAGCCGAACCGCACCGTGACGCCCTCGTCCGGCTGGACGCGGATCACGATGGCGTTGGAGCCCAGTTCCTCGGTGGCGGTGGAGTCGAAGGGGGAGTGCGGCGCCCGCTGGAAGACCACCGCGATCTCGGTGACCCGCCGGCCCAGCCGCTTGCCGGTGCGCAGGTAGAAGGGGACGCCCGCCCAGCGGCGGTTGTCGATGCCCAGCTTGATCGCCGCGTAGGTGTCGGTCCTCGAGGAGGCGTCGATGCCCTCCTCCTCCAGGTAGCCGATGACCTTCGCGCCGCCCTGCCAGCCGGCCGTGTACTGCCCGCGCACGGTGTCCCGGCCCAGGTCCTTCGGCAGCCGGACGGCGCCGAGCACCTTGGTCTTCTCCGCGGCCAGCGCGTCCGCGTCGAAGGAGGCGGGCTCCTCCATCGCGGTCAGCGCGAGCAGCTGCAGGAGGTGGTTCTGGATGACGTCGCGGGCGGCGCCGATGCCGTCGTAGTAGCCGGCCCGGCCGCCGATGCCGATGTCCTCGGCCATGGTGATCTGCACGTGGTCGACGAAGGACCGGTTCCAGATCGGTTCGAACATCTGGTTGGCGAAGCGCAGCGCCAGGATGTTCTGGACGGTCTCCTTGCCCAGGTAGTGGTCGATCCGGAAGACCTGGTCCGGGGCGAACACCTCGTGGACGATCGCGTTCAGCTCCTCGGCCGACCTCAGGTCGTGCCCGAACGGCTTCTCGATGACCGCGCGGCGCCAGGAGCCGTCCTTCTGGTCGGCCAGTCCGTGCTTCTTCAGCTGCTGGATGACCACCGGGAAGGAACGCGGCGGCACCGACAGGTAGAAGGCGAAGTTGCCGCCCGTGCCCTGCGCCTTGTCCAGCTCCTCGATCGTGGCGCGCAGCCGCTCGAAGGACCCGTCGTCGTCGAAGGTGCCCTGCACGAACCGCATGCCCTGGATGAGCTGCTGCCAGACCTCCTCGCGGAAGGGGGTGCGGGCGTGCTCCTTGACCGCGTCGTGGACCTCCTGGGCGAAGTCCTCGTTCGCCCACTCGCGGCGGGCGAAGCCGACCAGCGAGAAGCCCGGCGGCAGCAGCCCCCGGTTGGCGAGGTCGTACACGGCCGGCATCAGCTTCTTGCGGGACAGGTCGCCCGTCACACCGAAGATGACCAGGCCCGACGGCCCCGCGATGCGCGGGAGCCGTCGGTCCGCCGGGTCACGCAGCGGATTGCTGCTGGACAACGCGTCAGCCCTCCGAAGGGGCGAGGCGCCGCAGCTCCGCCTCGGTCGACTTCAGGAGGTCGTTCCAGGACGCCTCGAACTTCTCGACGCCCTCGTCCTCCAGGAGCTGCACCACGTCGTCGTACTTGATGCCGAGCCGCTCCACCGCGTCGAGGTCGGCGCGGGCCTGCTCGTAGGTCCCGGCGACGGTGTTGCCGGTGATCTCGCCGTGGTCCTCGGTGGCCAGCAGGGTGGCCTCCGGCATGGTGTTCACCGTGTTGGGCGCGACCAGGTCGGTGACGTACATGGTGTCCTGGTACGCCTTGTCCTTCACACCGGTGGACGCCCACAGCGGACGCTGCTTGTTGGCGCCCTCGCGCTCCAGCGCGTTCCAGCGGTCCGAGGAGAAGACCTCCTCGTACGCCTGGTAGGCGAGGCGCGCGTTGGCGACGGCGGCCTTGCCGCGCAGCGCCTTGGCCTCGTCGGTGCCGAGCGCGTCGATCCGCTTGTCGATCTCGGTGTCCACGCGGGACACGAAGAACGACGCCACGGAGTGGATCTTCGACAGGTCCAGGCCGCGCTCCTTGGCCTTCTCCAGACCGGTCAGGAACGCGTCCATGACCTTGCGGTAGCGCTCCAGGGAGAAGATCAGCGTCACGTTGACGCTGATGCCCAGGCCGATGGTCTCGGCGATCGCCGGGATGCCGGCCTCGGTCGCCGGGATCTTGATGAGCGTGTTGGGCCGGTCCACCAGCCAGGCCAGCTGCTTGGCCTCGGCGACCGTCGCGCGGGTGTCGTGCGCCAGACGCGGGTCGACCTCGATCGAGACCCGGCCGTCCCGGCCGTCGGTGGCGTCGAAGACCGGGCGCAGGATGTCGGCGGCGTCGCGGACGTCCGCCGTGGTGATCATGCGGATGGCCTCTTCGACGGTGACCTTGCGGGCGGCGAGGTCGGTGAGCTGCTGGTCGTAGCCGTCGCCCTCGGAGATCGCCTTCTGGAAGATCGTCGGGTTGGTGGTGACGCCCACGACGTGCTGCTGGTCGATCAGCTCGGCGAGGTTGCCGGACGTGATCCGCTTGCGCGACAGGTCGTCCAGCCAGATCGCGACGCCTTCCTCGGAAAGGCGCTTGAGTGCGTCTGTCATGGAAATTCCATCTCCTACGTGTCGTGTGTGAGCGTCAGCGCCGGGCCGCGGCGATCGATTCCCGCGCGACGGCGGCCACGTTCTCGGCGGTGAAGCCGAACTCCTCGAACAGCACCTTGCCGTCGGCGGAGGCCCCGAAGTGCTCCAGGGAGACGATGCGACCGGCGTCACCGACGTACTTGTGCCAGGTGAGGCCGATCCCCGCCTCGACGGCCACGCGGGCCCTCACGGAGGGCGGCAGGACGCTGTCCCGGTACCCCTGGTCCTGCTCCTCGAACCACTCGACCGACGGCATGGACACCACGCGCGTCGGCACACCGTCCGCCTGGAGCCGCTCGCGCGCCTCGACGGCGACGTGCACCTCGGAACCGGTCGCGATCAGGATGACCTCCGGCGCACCGCCGTCGGCCTCGAACATGACGTAGCCGCCCTTGGCCGCGTCCTCGTTCGGCTCGTACGTCGGCACGCCCTGACGGGTGAGGGCCAGACCGTGCGGGGTGCCCTTGCCGAACTCCTTGGTCCAGCGCTTGAGGACCTCGCGCCAGGCGATCGCGGTCTCGTTCGCGTCCGCCGGACGGACGACGTTCAGGCCCGGGATCGCGCGCAGCGAGGCCAGGTGCTCGACCGGCTGGTGGGTCGGGCCGTCCTCGCCCAGACCGATGGAGTCGTGCGTCCACACGTACGTCACCGGCAGGTGCATCAGCGCCGACAGCCGCACCGCGTTGCGCATGTAGTCGGAGAACACCAGGAAGGTGCCGCCGTAGATCCGGGTGTTGCCGTGCAGCGCGATGCCGTTCATCTCCGCGGCCATGGCGTGCTCGCGGATGCCGAAGTGGATCGTGCGGCCGTACGGGTCGGCCTCGGGCAGCGGGTTGTCCGCCGGGAGGAACGACGAGGCCTTGTCGATCGTCGTGTTGTTGGAACCGGCCAGGTCGGCCGAGCCGCCCCACAGCTCCGGGATCACCGCGCCGAGCGCCTGGAGCACCTTGCCGGAGGCGGCACGGGTGGCGACGCCCTTGCCCGGCTCGAAGACCGGGATCTTCTCCTCCCAGCCCTTGGGCAGCTCACCGGCGGCGATGCGGTCGTACTCGGCCGCGCGCTCCGGGTTGGCGTCCCGCCACTCCTGGAACGACTTCTCCCACTCGGCCCGGGCCTGCCTGCCCCGCTCCAGCGCCTTGCGGGTGTGGCCGATGACCTCGTCGGACACCTCGAACGTCTGCTCCGGGTCGAAGCCCAGGACGCGCTTGGTGGCCGCCACCTCCTCGTCGCCCAGCGCCGAGCCGTGGGCGGCCTCGGTGTTCTGCGCGTTCGGGGCCGGCCAGGCGATGATCGACCGCATGGCGATGAAGGACGGCCTGTCCGTGACCTTCTTCGCCTCCTGGATCGCGTCGTAGATCGCGTTCGGGTCCAGGTCGCCGTCCGGCTTCGGGGCCACCCGCTGCACGTGCCAGCCGTAGGCCTCGTACCGCTTGACGACGTCCTCGGACACGGCCGTCTCGGTGTCGCCCTCGATCGAGATGTGGTTGTCGTCCCACAGCAGGACCAGGTTGCCGAGCTTCTGGTGGCCGGCCAGCGAGGACGCCTCGGCGGAGATGCCCTCCTGCAGGCAGCCGTCACCGGCGATGCAGTAGACGAAGTGGTCGAACGGGGAGGTGCCGGGGGCGGCCTCCGGGTCGAACAGGCCGCGCTCGTAGCGGGCGGCCATCGCCATGCCGACGGCGTTGGCGACACCCTGGCCCAGGGGGCCGGTCGTCGTCTCCACGCCCCGGGTGTGCCCGTACTCCGGGTGGCCCGGCGTCTTCGAGCCCCAGGTGCGGAAGGACTTCAGGTCGTCCAGCTCCAGGCCGAAGCCGGCCAGGTACAGCTGGGTGTAGAGGGTCAGGGACGAGTGACCGGCGGACAGCACGAAGCGGTCGCGCCCGACCCAGTCGGCGTCCGACGGGTCGTGCCGCATCACCTTCTGGAAGAGGGTGTAGGCGGCGGGCGCCAGGCTCATCGCCGTACCAGGATGGCCGTTGCCGACCTTCTGTACGGCATCGGCGGCCAGGACGCGGGCGGTGTCGACGGCCCGCTGGTCCAACTCGGTCCACTCGAGGTCTGTGGTGGTCGGCTTGGTGCTCACCCTGAGTCAGGGCTCCTCTCCACATGTCGGATGCCGGCGACTACCCGCCGGCGGGGTCGAGCCTACCCCCGTGGGACGTGCGTTCTTTCGAGTCATTCCAGACTGTGGGAACTCCCGTGGATCCGCCTCCTGACTGGGTCGTTCACGCATTCGGCAGATGAATACGGAGCCGCTCATCCGGGTGCTCAATCGAGCTCCCGGGCGCACCTCGGAGGGGGGCGCCCAACACGACCCGACCCCCGCGAATGTCCGGGTCTGGGCAACGTCTAGAGTGGCGTGGTACGCGCGAGCCCTTACCGCCGTCCCACACGCGGAGGCTCGCTGGGATCTCTGTAGGGGTGTGCGTGACGGCCGTTGAATCCCGTCCAGCGGGAATGCTCGGGACGAGCCAGAGCCCGGCCCATCGGCCGTTCGGGGCGCGTGTCATGGCGTTCGTGGCTCTCACCAAGCCGCGGATCATCGAGCTGCTGCTCATCACCACCGTCCCGGTGATGTTCCTGGCGCAGCAGGGTGTGCCCGACCTGGGGCTGGTGCTGCTGACCTGCGTCGGCGGCTACCTGTCCGCGGGCGGCGCCAACGCGCTCAACATGTACATCGACCGCGACATCGACGCGCTGATGGACCGCACCTCGCAGCGCCCGCTGGTGACCGGCATGGTCAGCCCGCGCGAGTGCCTGGCCTTCGGCATCACCCTGGCGGTCGTGTCGACGCTGCTGTTCGGCCTCACCGTCAACTGGCTGTCGGCCTGGCTCGCCCTCGGCGCGCTCCTCTTCTACGTCGTCGTCTACACGATGATCCTCAAGCGGCGCACGGCGCAGAACATCGTGTGGGGCGGCATCGCGGGCTGCATGCCGGTGCTGATCGGCTGGACGGCGGTGACGAACTCGCTGGCGTGGGCCCCGGTCATCCTCTTCCTGGTCATCTTCTTCTGGACGCCGCCGCACTACTGGCCGCTGTCGATGAAGGTGAAGGACGACTACGCGCGCGTGGGCGTGCCGATGCTGCCGGTCATCGCCGGCAACAAGGCGGTCGCCAAGCAGATCGTGATCTACAGCTGGGTGATGGTCGCGGTCTCGCTGCTGCTGACCCCGCTCGGCTACACCGGCTGGTTCTACACGGTGGTCGCGCTGGCCGCGGGCGGCTGGTGGCTGTGGGAGGCGCACGCGCTGCGGAACCGGGCGAAGGCCGAGGTGACCGGCGCCAAGCTCAAGGAGATGCGCCTGTTCCACTGGTCCATCACCTATGTGTCGCTGCTCTTCGTGGCGGTCGCGGTGGACCCCTTCCTGCGGTAACCACCCCGAGACGTCCGACGGGCGGGGTCCAGTGGCCAAGGCCACGGACCCCGCCCGTCGCCGTTCGATCTACCCGTCGGTAGCATCCTGGTCATGGCAGACACGCAGCAGGTGGACCCGAAGGCCGAGCAGAAGGCGGCCCGGCTCGCCCAGCAGATCAGCAGCTTCGCCGAGGCGCACGGCGGCGCCGAGGGACAGGTCGCGTACCTCGGCCAGCGCGGCGCCCGGATCGTGCTCGTCGGCGGGGACGGCGACTGGGGCGACCTGGTGGCGCCCTCCTACGCGATCGCCGAGAAGGCGGTCGAGAAGGCGGGCATCACCGTCCACGAGGACTTCGACGGCGAGTTCGCGGCCAAGGTCAGGACCGGCCCGTACGAGTGGAGCCGCATGGCGGGCATCCAGGTGGGCGGCCCGTCCAACGACTGACCGGCCGACCGCAACACCTACTCACCGGTTCACCCGTTAGGACCTGTAGGCAGCACAGCGTCCACACGGGGAGCCCCGGATGATCGACCCGCCGTCCCTCGTGGACCAGTACTGCCACGGCGTACTGCGCACGGAGCTGGGCCTCGGCACCTTCGAGGCCCAGCTGGTCCGCACCGAGGGCCCGCCCGCCCCGGGCACCACCCTCTTCGACACCCAGACCGGGTTCGCCGTACGCCGCTGGTGCCCGCCCCTGCTCGGCCTGGAGCCGTACTGCCCGCCCGCGCGGTACCTCGCCCGGCGCCGCGAACTGGGCGCCGTCGAGGCGGGGCGCCGGCTGCTGCGCGGCAGCGGCATCACCACCTACCTGGTCGACACGGGCCTGCCCGGCGACCTCACCGGTCCGGCCGAGCTGGCCGCGTCCGCCGGCGCCGACGCCCACGAGATCGTCCGCCTGGAGCAACTGGCCGAACAGGTCGCCGACACCTCCGGCACCGTCGAGTCCTTCCTCGCCAACCTCGCCGAGTCCGTGCACGGCGCCGCCGCGCACGCCGTCGCCTTCGCCTCCGTCGCCGGCCTGCGGCACGGGCTGGCCCTCGCCCCCGCACCGCCCGGGCCGGGGGAGGTGCGCGGCGCGGCCGGGCGCTGGCTGGCCGCCCGTCGGGTCGGGGACGAGCTGAGCGACCCGGTGCTGCTGCGCCACCTGCTGTGGATCGCGGTCGCCTCGGGCCGCCCCCTGCAGCTGCACGCGGGGCTCGGCGCACCGGGCGCCCGCGTCGACCGCGCCGACCCCGTGCTGCTGACCGACTTCGTCCGGGCCACCGCCGGCCTCGGCACCGACCTCGTGCTGCTGCACGGCTACCCGTACCACCGCCACGCCGCCCACCTCGCGGGCGTCTTCCCGCACGTCTACGCCGACTCCGGCGCCGCGCTCGTACGCACCGGCGCCCGTGCGGCGACCGTCCTCGCGGAGCTCCTGGAACTCGCTCCCTTCGGCAAGATCCTCTTCTCCACCGGCGCCCGGGGTCTGCCCGAGCTGCACGTCGTCGGGGCCCGGCTGTTCCGCGAGGCGCTCGGCCGGGTGCTCGGCACCTGGGTGGCGGAGGGCGCGTGGGCACCGGCGGACGCGCAGCGGGTGGGCGGAATGATCGCCGCGGGGAACGCGGGCAGGGTGTACGGGCTGGGGTGAGGCGGGAAGACCGGTCGTATGCCGACCGACACCCTGCTCGACCGCTTCCTCACCGGCCTCGCACCGCTCGCCCCCGTCGCCGTCTGGGCGCACGGCTCACTGGCCGGCGGCGACTACCGGGAGGGCCGCAGCGACCTGGACCTGATCGCGGTCCTGGACCACCCGATCACGGCCCGGACGGTGTGGCGGGTGGCGCTGCTGCACGCCCGGCTGCGGGCCGAGCCGCTCGCCGACCGGCTGCACTGCACCTACCTGACGCCGGACACCGCGGCGGGCGCCGAGCGGCGCCACCTCACCTGGGCGCACGAGCGGCTGTTCGCACGGCCGGTCACCCCGGTCACCCGGAGCGAGCTGCACACCTTCGGGCGCGTCCTGCACGGGGCGCCGCCCGCGGACGTGCTGCCGCCGGTGCCGGACGGCGAACTCGCCGCGTTCGTGGTGCGCGACCAGCGCGACTTCTGGCGGCCGGCGGTGGACCGGGCCGCTCTGTGGGAGCGGGACGTGTGGGTCGACCTGGGCCTGCTGACCTTCGCGCGCGCCACCGTCACCCTGCGCGAGGGCCGGCTGATCTCCAAGCGGGAGGCCCTGGAGGCACTGCCCGGCCTCGGCGCGCCCGTCGAGGTCGTCGAGGACGTCAGGAGCAGGCGCTACGGCGATCCCGCGCCGCCGGCCGAGGGGTGGACCGCACGCCGGGCCCGGCTGACCCGGGACTACCTGGGAGCGGCGATCGACGCGCTCGTCGCGCGGGACGGCTGAGCCGCGGGCGCCGCCGGGCCGGGCACGTCCGCCTCCGGCCGCTCGCGCAGCGACAGCAGGACCCGGATCACCCAGATCCACATCACGCTCGAGCCGAACATGTGCAGGCCGACCAGGACCTCGGGGAGGTCCGTGAAGTACTGCACGTAACCGATCGCCCCCTGCGCGAGCAGGATCAGGAACAGCTCGCGGGTGCGGTTCAGCGGGCCCTCGGGGGCGTCGACCGCCTTGAGGACGAACCACAGGGCGAAGGTCAGCGTCACCACGATCCACGCCAGCACGGCGTGCACCTTGCTGACCGTCTCCCAGTCGACCGGCATCCGCGGGACCTCGCTGGAGTCGCCCGCGTGCGGGCCGGCGCCGGTGACCACCGTGCCGACCAGGATGAGCAGCACGGAGACGGCGGTCAGCACCCACACCAACTGCCGGACGGCCCTGCCGGCCAGGGGGCGCGGTGCGGCGTCGCCCTCCCGGGTGCGGTGCCACATCACGGTGGCCACGGCGATGAGCGCCGCGGTCGCCACGAAGTGGGCCGCCACGGTGTACGGGTTGAGGCCGACGAGCACGACGATGCCGCCGAGGACGGCGTTGCTCATCACGATCCAGAACTGGGCCCAGCCCAGCCGGGTGAGGTCACGCCGGTACGGCTTCTGGGAGCGCGCGGCGATGATCGCCCAGCCGACGGCGGCGCACAGCACGTAGGTCAGCAGGCGGTTGCCGAACTCGATGACGCCGTGCAGGCCCATCTCGCTGGTCGTGGTGAGCGAGTCCTCGGTGCACTTGGGCCAGGTCGGGCAGCCCAGGCCCGAGCCGGTCAGCCGTACGGCACCGCCGGTGACCACGATGACCACCGACATGACGAGCGCGGCGAGGGCCGCCCGCCGGACCGTCCGGGGGGCCGGGGTCCAGCGTGCGGCGATGAAGGCGAGGGGGTTGCGCACGGCCGCCTGGGCGTCGGCGCGGGTCACGTTTGGCACGCGTCCCATCGTAGGACGCCGCTTGTGCATGCTTTCACGAGGGTCGCTCACGGTGCTTTCCCGGTGCTCATTCCCAGCGGAAGAGCTTCCCGGCCGCGGCGAGACCCGCGACCGCCCAGACGGCGAGGATCCCGAGGTCGTCCCACGGCACCCCGGCCCCGTGCCGGAGCACGTCCCGCAGTCCCTCCGACAGCGCGGAGATCGGCAGCAGGCCGAGCACGTCCCGGGCCGCGTCCGGGAACCTGTCCAGCGGCACGACCACTCCGCCGCCGACGAGCAGCAGCAGGAACACCAGGTTGGCGGCGGCGAGCGTCGCCTCGGCCTTCAGGGTGCCCGCCATCAGCAGGCCGAGCCCGGAGAAGGCGGCCGTGCCCAGCACCAGCAGCAGGAACACCGTGAACGGGTCGCCCTGCGGCGACCAGCCGAGCACGAGGGCGATCACCGTGACCAGGGCCACCTGGAGGACCTCGGTGACCAGCACGGACAGCGTCTTCGCGGTCATCAGTCCCCAGCGCGGCAGCGGGGACGAGGCCAGCCGCTTCAGCACCCCGTACCGGCGCTCGAAGCCGGTCGCGATGGCCTGCCCGGTGAACGCCGTCGACATCACGGCGAGCGCCAGGACGCCCGGGGCGAGGAAGTCCACCGTCTCGCCCTCGCCGGTGTCCACGACGTCCACGGTGCTGAAGAGCACCAGCAGCAGCGTGGGGATGACCACCGTCAGCAGCAGCTGCTCGCCGTTGCGCAGCAGCATCTTCGTCTCGAGCACGGCCTGCGCGGCGATCATGCGGGGGAGCGGTGCCGCACCCGGCTTCGGTGAGTAGGTGCCGGTGGTCGTCACGAGCGCAGCTCCTTGCCGGTCAGCTCCAGGAAGACGTCTTCGAGGGTGTGCCGCTCCACCGAGATCCGGTCCGGCATCACCCCGTGCTGGGCGCACCAGGAGGTGACCGTGGCGAGCAGCTGCGGGTCCACCTTGCCGACGACCCGGTACGAGCCCGGCACCGGTTCGTCGGCGGAGGAGTCGGCGGGCAGGGCCTTGAGCAGCGAGGCCACGTCCAGACCGGGACGGCCGGTGAAGCGGAGCGTGTTCTCGGCGCCGCCCCTGCACAGCTCCTCGGGGGAGCCCTGGGCGATGACCCGGCCGGCGTCGATGATCGCGACGTCGTCGGCGAGCTGTTCGGCCTCGTCCATGTAGTGGGTGGTGAGGATCACGGAGACGCCGTCGGCGCGCAGGTCCCGCACGAGGTCCCAGGTGGCGCGGCGGGCCTGCGGGTCGAGACCGGCCGTCGGCTCGTCCAGGAACACCAGCTCGGGACGTCCGACCACGGCCATCGCCAGCGCGAGCCGCTGCTGCTGGCCGCCGGAGAGCCGCCGGTACGCCGTGCGGCCGCAGGAGCCGAGCCCGAGCCGCTCGATCAGCGCGTCCACGTCCAGCGGATGCGCGTGCAGCCTCGCCACGTGCCGGAGCATCTCGTCCGCCCGTGCGCCCGAGTAGACGCCGCCGGACTGGAGCATCACGCCGACGCGGGGCCGCAGCGCCGCCGAGTCCCGCACCGGGTCGAGGCCCAGGACGCGCACCGTGCCGGAGTCCGGCCGCCGGTACCCCTCGCAGGTCTCGACCGTGGTCGTCTTGCCCGCCCCGTTGGGACCGAGCACGGCGGTCACGCCCTGCCGGGCCACCAGGTCGAGGCCGTCCACCGCGGTCTTCGTTCCGTACCGCTTCACCAGGGCCTGGACCTGGACCACGGGCTCACTTCGCATGGGTCACGAGTCTAGGGAGGCGGCGGGCGCCTCAGACCGCGGGGTTCTCGAACTCCTCCGCCCGGGGGCGGTGCAGCTCCAGCCACCGCTCGGCGTACGCCACCGCGTCCGCCAGCGGGAACAGCCGTGCCCCGGCCGCCCCGGCCCGGCCGTGCGCCACGGGACGGTCCCGCTCGAAGTCGTGCCCGAGTTCGTCGAACCGCTCGGAGGAGATCGACACCTCGGTCACCGTCTCCCAGCCGTCGGGACCGGGCCGGCCCACCTCGACGCGCGGGGCGGGGACGCGGTACTCGGCGAGGTGGAAGGCGGTGCAGCTGTCGTATCCGGCCCCGAGCAGCAGCACCCGCGCGCCGATCCGCTCCAGGACGGCCAGCGGGCTGCGCTCCCCGAGCCGGCAGTCGGTCGCGTGCCCGGCGACGACCTCGGCGGACCGCGGGCCCACCGCCGCGAACGACGTCTGGGGGTGCGCGCTGCGCAGGGCGCCCGGCCAGGTCCGCACGGTCTCCGGGACCACCCCCACCCCCCGCGTGGGCGTGGTCAGCGGGTCGTACGCGGGCATGGTGGCCCGGATGGCGCCCCACCACTCCTCGGGTACGGCCGGCGCCCGCCACAGCGCCGGGTCGGAGAGGTGGCCGGACTGGGCGGGTACCACCAGCGTGCCGTCCGGGCCGAGCGCGTCGAGCAGCGCCCCGACGACCGTGACCGGGCCGCCGTTGACCCAGCCCAGGGAGCTGAGCGAGGAGTGCACGAGGAGGGTCTCGCCCGGCCGCACGCCGAGCTCGCGCAGCTGCGCGGCGAGGCTGTCCCGGGTGACGAGAGGACCGGTGGGAAGGGCTGCGGACATGGTCCGTGAGTCTCCCGGACGCCACCGCAGGGCGCCATCGAATTGATCGACCGAAGATCGTTCCCGCAGGTCACCTTAGGTTTGCCTAAGTGACGCAGCGCACCGTGGGGCCGTCCGGGCGCGGCTTGCCCGGCTCGGACGAATTACGCAACAATGGCGTTGTGAAAAACGTTGGCGAGGCTTCCCACGAGGAACTGGCGACCGGAGAGCGGTCCACCCGCAACCGGGTCGCCCGCTCCATCCTGGACCACGGCCCGTCGACCGTCGCCGAACTGGCCGAGCGGCTCGGGCTCACGCAGGCGGCCGTCCGCCGGCACCTGGACGCGCTGGCCGCGGACAACGTCGTGGAGGCCCGCGAGCGGCGGGTCTACGGCGCGCGCACGCGCGGCCGCCCGGCGAAGGTGTTCGCCCTCACCGACTGCGGGCGGGACGCCTTCGACCAGTCCTACGACAAGCTCGCGGTGGACGCGATGCGCTGGATCGCCGAGCGCGAGGGCGGGGACGAGGCGGTCGCCGCCTTCGCCCGCGCCAGGATCGCCGCGCAGGCGGACGCCTACCGCAGGGCGGTCGAGGCCGCGGCCCCCGAGGAGCGGACGGAAGCCCTGGCCAAGGCCCTGAGCGCGGACGGGTACGCTGCGACGGCGCGCAGCGCACCGGTCGGCGAGCAGCTGTGCCAGCACCACTGCCCGGTCGCCCACGCCGCCGAGAAGTTCCCGCAGCTGTGCGAGGCCGAGACGGAATTTTTCGCCGAGCTTCTCGGTACGCATGTGCAGCGGCTGGCGACCATCGCGCACGGCGACGGCGTCTGCACGACGTTCATCCCCAAGATTTCCCACCACGCATCTGCAAGCACGTCCGGGAGGAACCCCGCATGACTCTCCCCACGGAGACTGCCCACCCCGAGCTCGAGGGCCTGGGCAAGTACGAATACGGCTGGGCCGACCGTGACGAGGCCGGCGCGTCGGCGCGCCGTGGCCTGAACGAGGACGTCGTCCGGGACATCTCCGGGAAGAAGGACGAGCCGGAGTGGATGACCAAGCTCCGCCTCAAGGGCCTGCGCCTGTTCGAGAAGAAGCCCATGCCGAACTGGGGCTCGGACCTCTCCGGCATCGACTTCGACAACATCAAGTACTTCGTGCGCTCCACGGAGAAGCAGGCGCAGTCCTGGGAGGACCTGCCCGAGGACATCAAGAACACCTACGACAAGCTGGGCATCCCCGAGGCCGAGAAGAAGCGCCTCGTCGCCGGTGTCGCCGCCCAGTACGAGTCGGAGGTCGTCTACCACCAGATCCGCGAGGACCTGGAGGAGCAGGGTGTCATCTTCCTCGACACCGACACGGCCCTGAAGGAGCACCCCGAGCTCTTCAAGGAGTACTTCGGCACGGTCATCCCGGCCGGTGACAACAAGTTCGCCGCGCTGAACACCGCCGTGTGGTCCGGCGGCTCCTTCATCTACGTGCCGAAGGGCGTGCACGTCGAGATCCCGCTCCAGGCCTACTTCCGGATCAACACCGAGAACATGGGCCAGTTCGAGCGGACCCTGATCATCGTCGACGAGGGCGCCTACGTGCACTACGTCGAGGGCTGCACGGCTCCGATCTACAAGTCGGACTCGCTGCACAGCGCCGTGGTCGAGATCATCGTCAAGAAGAACGCCCGCTGCCGCTACACGACCATCCAGAACTGGTCGAACAACGTCTACAACCTGGTCACCAAGCGCGCCGTGGCCTACGAGGGCGCGACCATGGAGTGGGTCGACGGCAACATCGGCTCCAAGGTGACGATGAAGTACCCGGCCGTCTACCTGATGGGCGAGCACGCCAAGGGCGAGACCCTGTCCATCGCCTTCGCCGGCGAGGGCCAGCACCAGGACGCGGGCGCCAAGATGGTCCACATGGCCCCGAACACGTCCTCCAACATCGTCTCCAAGTCCGTGGCGCGCGGCGGCGGCCGCACCTCCTACCGCGGTCTGATCGAGATCGGCGAGGGCGCCCCGGGCTCGAAGTCCAACGTGCTGTGCGACGCGCTGCTCGTCGACACGATCTCCCGCTCGGACACCTACCCCTACGTGGACGTCCGCGAGGACGACGTGTCCATGGGCCACGAGGCGACCGTCTCCAAGGTCTCCGAGGACCAGCTCTTCTACCTGATGAGCCGCGGTCTGTCCGAGGACGAGGCGATGGCGATGATCGTGCGCGGCTTCGTCGAGCCGATCGCCAAGGAACTGCCGATGGAGTACGCGCTCGAGCTCAACCGGCTGATCGAGCTGCAGATGGAAGGCGCGGTCGGCTAAGCACCGGCGCCGTTCCGTCAAGCCACTCACGTACACGAAAGCGAGCACTACGACAGCCATGGCTGAGGCTCAGAACATCCCCGTGGGCTCCACCACCGCGGGTTCGATCGCGGTCGCCGCCGAGTCGACCGTCGCCACCCGTATGAGCGCGCCCCCGTCCTTCGACGTGGCGGACTTCCCCGTCCCCCACGGCCGCGAGGAGGAGTGGCGGTTCACCCCGCTGGAGCGGCTGCGCGGTCTGCACGACGGCACCGCCACCGCCACCGGCGAGGGCGTCAAGGTCACCGTCGAGGCGCCCGAGGGCGTCACCGTCGAGACCGTCGGCCGCGACGACGCGCGGCTCGGCCGCGCCGGCACCCCGGTGGACCGCGTCGCCGCCCAGGCGTACTCCGCCTTCGAGCAGGCCTCGGTCGTGACCGTGCCGAAGGAGACCGTCCTCACCGAGCCGATCCGCATCGCGGTGCACGGCGAGGGCGGCACCGCCTACGCCCACCAGGTGATCGAGCTCGGCGCCTTCGCCGAGGCCGTCGTGGTCATCGACCACACCGGTGACGCGGTGCTCGCCGCCAACGTCGAGTACGTCATCGGCGACGGCGCCAAGCTGACCGTCGTCTCGGTCCAGGACTGGGACGACAAGGCGGTGCACGCCGCCCAGCACGACGCCCTCGTCGGCCGGGACGCCTCCCTCAAGTCGATCATCGTCACCTTCGGCGGCGACGTGGTCCGGCTGCACCCGCGGGTGCGGTACGCCGGCCCCGGCGGGGAGGCCGAGCTGTTCGGCCTGTACTTCACCGACGCCGGCCAGCACCAGGAGCACCGCCTCCTGGTCGACCACAACGTCCCGCACTGCAAGTCGAACGTCGTCTACAAGGGCGCGCTCCAGGGCGACGACGCGCACGCCGTGTGGATCGGCGACGTGCTCATCGAGGCCAAGGCCGAGGGCACCGACACCTACGAGATGAACCGCAACCTGGTCCTCACCGACGGCGCCCGCGTCGACTCCGTGCCCAACCTGGAGATCGAGACCGGTGAGATCGTCGGCGCCGGCCACGCCTCCGCGACCGGCCGCTTCGACGACGAGCAGCTCTTCTACCTGATGGCCCGCGGCATCCCGGAGAAGGACGCCCGCCGTCTGGTGGTCCGCGGCTTCTTCGCCGAGCTGGTCCAGCAGATCGGCCTCCCCGACATCGAGGAGCGCCTGATCGGCAGGATCGAGGAGGAGCTGGAGGCTTCGGTCGCATGACCTTCCGACGCGCCTGCGGGCTGAGCGAGCTGGAGGAGGACACCCCGAAGCGGGTGGAACTCGACGGCACGCCGGTCTCCATCGTGCAGACCGGGGGCGAGGTGTTCGCGATCCACGACATCTGCTCGCACGCGAACGTCTCCCTCTCGGAGGGCGAGGTGGACGACTGCCACATCGAGTGCTGGCTGCACGGCTCGCGTTTCGACCTCCGTTCCGGCAAGCCCGACGCCCTTCCGGCGACGCGCCCCGTCCCCGTATACCCCGTAAAGATCGAAGGGGACGACGTGCTCGTCTCCCTCACCCAGGAGTCCTGAGGCACCCATGGCAACGCTTGAAATCCGAGACCTGCACGTCACCGTCGAGGCCGACAACGCCACGAAGGAGATCCTCAAGGGCGTCGACCTCACCGTGAAGCAGGGCGAGACGCACGCCATCATGGGCCCCAACGGCTCGGGCAAGTCGACCCTCGCCTACTCCCTCGCGGGTCACCCCAAGTACACGATCACCGGCGGCACCGTCACCCTCGACGGCGAGGACGTCCTGGAGATGTCCGTCGACGAGCGCGCCCGCGCCGGCCTGTTCCTCGCGATGCAGTACCCGGTCGAGGTCCCCGGCGTCTCCGTCTCCAACTTCCTGCGCACCTCCGCCACCGCCATCCGCGGCGAGGCCCCCAAGCTGCGCACCTGGGTGAAGGAGGTCAAGGAGGCCATGGAGCGCCTCAACATGGACCCCGCCTTCGCCGAGCGCAACGTCAACGAGGGCTTCTCCGGCGGTGAGAAGAAGCGCCACGAGATCCTCCAGCTCGAGCTGCTCAAGCCGAAGGTCGCGATCCTCGACGAGACCGACTCCGGCCTGGACGTCGACGCGCTGCGCGTCGTCTCCGAGGGCGTCAACCGAGTCCGCGAGACCGGCGAGGTCGGCACCCTGCTGATCACGCACTACACGCGCATCCTGCGCTACATCAAGCCCGACCACGTCCACGTCTTCGCGAACGGCAGGATCGTCGAGTCCGGTGGCGCCGAGCTCGCCGACAAGCTGGAGGCGGAGGGGTACGAGGCATACACGAAGGGTGGCGCATCCGCGTGACACAGCTGCCGGGCCTCCTCGACACCGAGGCGATCCGCAAGGACTTCCCCGTCCTGGACCGCGTCGTCCACGACGGGCGGAAGCTCGTGTACCTGGACAACGCGGCGACCAGCCAGAAGCCGCGCCAGGTGCTGGACGCCCTGAGCGAGTACTACGAGCGCTACAACGCCAACGTCCACCGCGGTGTGCATGTGCTCGCCGAGGAGGCCACGGCGCTGTACGAGGGCGCGCGCGACAAGGTCGCGGAGTTCGTCAACGCGCCCTCGCGCGACGAGGTGATCTTCACCAAGAACGCCTCCGAGTCGCTCAACCTCGTGGCCAACATGCTCGGCTGGGCCGACGAGCCCTACCGGGTGGACCACGAGACCGAGATCGTCATCACGGAGATGGAGCACCACTCCAACATCGTGCCGTGGCAGCTGCTGGCGCAGCGCACGGGCGCGAAGCTGAAGTGGTTCGGCCTCACCGACGACGGCCGGCTCGACCTGTCGAACATCGACGAGATCATCACCGAGAAGACGAAGATCGTCTCCTTCGTGCTGGTGTCCAACATCCTGGGCACGGTCAACCCGGTCGAGGCCATAGTGCGCCGCGCCCAGGAGGTCGGCGCCCTGGTCTGCGTCGACGCCTCCCAGGCCGCGCCGCACATGCCGCTGGACGTGCAGGCCCTCCAGGCCGACTTCGTGGCCTTCACCGGCCACAAGATGTGCGGCCCGACCGGCATCGGCGTCCTCTGGGGCCGCCAGGAGCTGCTGGAGGACCTGCCTCCGTTCCTCGGCGGCGGCGAGATGATCGAGACCGTGTCGATGAGCTCGTCGACGTACGCCCCGGCCCCGCACAAGTTCGAGGCGGGCACCCCGCCGATCGCCCAGGCGGTCGGCCTCGGTGCGGCGATCGACTACCTGTCGTCGATCGGCATGGACAAGATCCTCGCCCACGAGCACGCGATCACCGAGTACGCGGTCAAGCGCCTGGCCGAGGTCCCGGACCTGCGCATCATCGGCCCCGCCACGGCCGAGGAGCGCGGCGCCGCGATCTCGTTCACGCTCGGTGACATCCACCCCCACGACGTGGGCCAGGTCCTCGACGAACAGGGCATCGCCGTCCGGGTCGGCCACCACTGCGCGCGGCCGGTCTGCCTGAGGTACGGAATTCCCGCGACCACGCGAGCGTCGTTCTATCTGTACTCCACGCCGGCCGAGATCGACGCACTGGTCGACGGCCTGGAGCACGTACGGAACTTCTTCGGATGAGGGGCTGAGGCGTGAAGCTGGACTCCATGTACCAGGACGTCATCCTGGACCACTACAAGAACCCGCACGGGCGGGGTCTTCGGGATGGCGACGCCGAGGTGCACCACGTCAACCCGACATGCGGCGACGAGATCACGCTGCGCGTGAAGTACGACGGCACGACCGTCAGCGACGTCAGTTACGAGGGGCAGGGCTGCTCCATCAGCCAGGCCAGCGCCTCGGTGCTGAACGACCTGCTGGTCGGCAAGGACCTGTCCGAGGCGCAGAGGATCCAGGAGACCTTCCTGGAGCTGATGCAGTCCAAGGGAAGGCTCGAGCCCGACGACGCGATGGAGGAGATCCTGGAGGACGCGGTCGCGTTCGCCGGTGTCTCCAAGTACCCGGCCCGGGTCAAGTGCGCCCTCCTCAGCTGGATGGCGTGGAAGGACGCGACGGCCCAGGCGCTGGGCTCCGGCGCCGACGCCGAAAGGACAACCGCATGAGCGAGACCGTGGAGATGAAGCCGGCCTCGGAGGAGGAGCTCCGAGAGGCCCTGATGGACGTCGTCGACCCCGAGCTGGGCATCGACGTCGTCAACCTCGGCCTGATCTACGGCATCCACATCGACGACTCCAACGTGGCGACCGTCGACATGACCCTGACCTCCGCGGCCTGCCCGCTGACGGACGTCATCGAGGACCAGGCCAAGTCCGCCACGGACGGCCTGGTCAGCGAACTGCGCATCAACTGGGTCTGGATGCCGCCGTGGGGCCCCGACAAGATCACGGACGACGGCCGTGAGCAGCTGCGGGCGCTCGGGTTCAACGTCTGAGACGCACGGCACCCAGGAGAACGGCGACGCCCCACGGGCGTCGCCGTTCCCGTGTCCGGCGCACACCCGTTATGTACGCTCGTACACATGGGATACCTGCTGCTGGCCGGGGCGATCGCCGCCGAGGTGGGCGCCACCACCGCGATGAAGTACAGCGACGGTTTCAGCAGGCTCTGGCCCTCGCTGCTGACGCTGTTCGGATACGTGGTCTCCTTCACCCTGCTCGCGCAGACGCTGCGCACCGTCTCCGTCGGCACGGCGTACGCGATCTGGGCCGGAGTGGGCACCGCCGCCATCGCCACGATCGGCGTCCTGTTCCTGGGGGAGGGGCTCACCGTCGTCAAGGCCACCGGCATCGCACTGATCATCGTGGGCGTGGTCGTGCTCAACCTCGGGGGCGCGCACTGATGGCCCGGCGCCACGACCCCGAGCGGCGGCAGCGGATCATCGACGCGGCGATCCGGGTGGTGGGCCGCAGCGGCATCGCCGGGCTCAGCCACCGCAGTGTCGCCGCCGAGGCCGATGTGCCGCTCGGCTCCACGACGTACCACTTCGCGACGCTCGACGAGCTGATGGTCGCCGCCCTGCGGCAGGCGAACGAGGGCTTCGCCGAGACGGTCGCCGCGCGCGGCGGCCTGGAGGACCCGGAGACCGACCTGGCGGCCGAGCTCGCCGCGCTGATGGGCGAGTGGCTGGCCGGTGAACGTACCGGCGTGGAGCTGGAGTACGAGCTGTACCTGGCGGCCCTGCGCCGTCCCGCCCTGCGCCCCGTCGCGGCCGAGTGGTGCGAGGGCGTCGCCGAGCGCCTGTCCCGCCGCACGGACCCGGTCACCGCCCGCGCCCTGGTCGCGCTGCTGGACGGCATCTGCCTCCAGGCCCTGCTGACCGACACGCCCTATGACGAGGAGTACGCCCGGGAGGTGCTGGCCCGGGTCATCCCGGGACGGTGAGCGCCGCGGTGCCGGGCCGCCCGCCACCTGAGACGCCGACGCACCGGTTCGCATCGCCGGCCCCCCGCCGGTTAGGTTGCCCTCATGACCGACACGACTGCTCAGAGCACCACCGGCGCCGTGGCCGCCGGCCTCGCCACCGTCGCCGCCGACGGCACCGTCCTCGACACCTGGTTCCCCGCGCCCGGACTCGTCGCCGAACCCGGCCCCTCCGGCACCGAGCGGCTCTCCGCGGAGCAGGCCGCGGAACTCCTCGGCGGCGGCGCCACCGCGGCGATCGGGCCGGACGCCCGCCGGGGCGTCGAGGTCATCGCGGTCCGCACGGTCATCTCCTCGCTGGACGAGAAGCCGGTCGACGCGCACGACGTCTACCTGCGCCTCCACCTGCTCTCGCACCGCCTGGTCAAGCCGCACGGCCAGAGCCTGGACGGCATCTTCGGCCACCTCGCCAACGTCGCCTGGACCTCGCTCGGCCCGGTCGCCGTGGACGACATCGAGAAGGTGCGGCTCAACGCCCGCGCCGAGGGCCTGCACCTGCAGGTGACCTCCATCGACAAGTTCCCGCGCATGACGGACTACGTCGTCCCCAAGGGCGTGCGGATCGCCGACGCCGACCGGGTCCGCCTCGGCGCCCACCTCGCCGAGGGCACCACCGTCATGCACGAGGGCTTCGTCAACTTCAACGCCGGCACGCTCGGCACGTCGATGGTCGAGGGCCGCATCTCGGCCGGTGTCGTGATCGGCGACGGCTCGGACATCGGCGGCGGGGCCTCCACCATGGGCACGCTCTCCGGCGGCGGCAACGTGATCATCTCCATCGGCGAGCGCTGCCTGATCGGCGCCGAGGCGGGCGTGGGCATCGCGCTCGGCGACGAGTGCGTCGTCGAGGCCGGCCTCTACGTCACCGCCGGCACCCGCGTCACCATGCCCGACGGCGAGATCGTCAAGGCCCGCGAACTGTCCGGCGCCTCCAACATCCTCTTCCGCCGCAACTCCGTCACCGGCACGGTCGAGGCCCGGCCGAACAACGCGGTCTGGGGCGGCCTGAACGAGGTCCTCCACAGCCACAACTGACCCCGTTCCGGCGGCCCGTCCGCTCACGTACGGGTTACTCCCCGTGACCTCGAGGTCTTCTTGGCAGATGAACAGGTGGACACAGAGTCCGATCAGACGCCGGGACGACTGACATACAGGAAAAGGGGACGGGCGATGACGAACGAGCGGCTGTGGAGCGTACTCCGTCGTGTGACGGGGGTGGTCGGAGTTCTGGCCGCGGTGCTCCTGTGCGGGACACTGGCCGATTCCGCGTACGCGGACGAGACCAACACCGGCTCCCACAACGGGCCCCGGATCGGACTGCTCAACGTCAACGTCGGGCAGGTCGACGACCCCGCGGAGGACGTGCTGGAGCACTTCCTGCTGTTCGGGGACGGGTACGCCTGGAGCTGAGGGCTCCTCGACGGGGCGTTCGCCTCGACGGGCCGGGGCCGCACCGCGCTTCCGCGCGCGGTGCGGCCCCGGCCCGTTCGTCTGGACGCTCCGTGGTTTTCCCGTGGGCGGTGGCATAGCGGGAGGGGTCCGCGCGCGTCCATAGGGGCGCAGGGGGCGGACACCGGGTCCGCTCCCGGGGGAAGAGAAGGCGACGATGGATGTCGAAGCGCAGGAGAGTTTCCGGGAATTCGTGGCGAACCGGTCGTCCGCGCTGCTGAAGACCGCGGTCCTGCTGAGCGGCGGTGACCGGCACGCGGGCGAGGACCTGCTCCAGAACGCGCTGATCAAGGCGGCGGGCCGCTGGCACCGGATCGACGAACCCGAGGCCTACGTCCGGCAGGTCCTCTACCGGCAGCAGATCAGCCGCTGGCGTCTGAAGTGGCGCGCCCGCGAGCTGAGCGTGGCCGAGCCGCCGGACGTCGGCGCGGACGGGGAGGCAGCGGCCACCGCCGAGCTGCGCCTGCTGATGCGCGGCGCGCTGGCCCGGCTCACCGCGCGGCAGCGCACCGTGCTGGTGCTGCGCTACTTCGAGGACCTGCCCGAGGCCGAGGTGGCCCGCATCCTGGGCTGCTCCGTCGGCACCGTGCGGTCCACCACCCACCGCTCCCTGGCCCGGCTGCGCGCCCTCGCGCCCGAGCTGCGGGCCCTCGGCCCGGCCGGCACCGAGCAGCAGCCGTCCCGTGACTACTCGCCCGTGGAGGTACGGCCATGAACGTCGACGAACTCGTGCGCGACGCGTTGCGCGAGCAGGCAGCGGAACTGGCGGCGCCCGGACCGGGGTTCGCCGACCGCGTGCTGGCGGTGCGCCGGCGCCGCCGCACGCGCAGGCTGGTCTCCGTCGCCGCCGCCACGACGGCCGTGGTCGCGGTCGCCGTGGGCGTGCCGCTGCTGGACACCGGGAAGGAGGAGGTCCGCCCCGCCGCCGTCCTGGACGGGAACGGCGTCCTCGCGCACCCGGACCAGTCGCCGCCGCGCGACCTGATCGCGGCCGGCCGGTCGGTGCTGGCCGCCTACTACACGGCGGAGCCCGCGGTGCGGTCGGACGACCGGGCCGCACTCACCCGCACCTACTGGCTGCTCGACCCGGAGACCGGGAGGTACGAGAAGGACGACCGGTGGTCGTTCGTCGCCGTCGCGCCCGGCGCGCGCACCGCGGCCGTCCTGGAACGGGAGCTGCCCGCCCGGCGGATCGGCATCCTCGACCTGGCCACGGGCCGCGTCGACCGGTGGATCCCCGTCGACCGCGGGGTCGGCGGCCTCGCCTTCTCGCGCGACGGCGGCAGGCTCGTCGCCACGACGTACGGTGAGCACCCCGACCTGATGGTGCGGATGAAGGCGGGGCAGAAGGAGGGCTTCCCGGCCGACGAGGTCTGGGTGCCGCAGTTCAGCGGCAAGTCCTCCCGCAGCGGCTTCTACGTCCTGGACGTGGCCGACGGCAAGGGCGCCTGGAGCCCGGTCGCGAAGCGCCGGGACGTCAACGGCCGGCAGGACTTCGCGTTCTCCCGGGACGGCCGGCTCCTGTACGCGCAGGTCATCGGGGGAAGCGACGGAATGCAGCAGTTCTACGACCTCGCCGGGAACGAGGTCGCCGCGCCCGCGGACGAACGGCACCTGCGGTCCGACGTCGGCGCGCGGCTGTCCCCCGACGGCAGTCTCGCCGCGCTCGGGCTGACGGCCGAGGCCAAGGACAAGTCCTGGTCCGAGATCCGCGACCCGCGCACGGGCAAGGAGGTCGCCCGGGTGCGCGGGGCGGAGCTGCTCGCCTGGGTGGACGACCGGCGGCTGATCGCCTGGGAGCGGGCTCCCGGACCGGGGGAGTACCGGCCGCGGCTGGTCCTGGTCACCATCGGCAGCGAGAAGGTCGTGCCGCTGAGCGGGGTGCGCGAGCCGGACGACTACCTCGAGACGGTGGAGTGGCAGCCGGTGTTCGTCGAACGCCGGGCCTAGGGCCTCTCGTTCGGATCAGACCCCGCTCCCTGATCCGGCCTGATCCAGACGCAAGACCCTAGAAGGGGCCGGTTCCGCCGGGGCCGGTCAGGCGGTCGTGCACGGCCCTGAGCCCGTCGGTCGTCCCGCGGTCGGCGGGCCTCAGGGGCGGGCGGACCGGACCCGCGGGCAGGCCCAGCGTCGTGAGCAGGGCCTTCGCCGTGACCGTGCCGGGGAGGCCGCCGGCCATCATCGCCTCGATGAGGGCGGTCGCCCGCTGCTGGAGGCGGGCCGCCCGGGCCGTGTCGCCCGCGTCGAAGGCGTCCAGGACGGCACGGACGTGGCCCGGGACGACGTTCGCGACCGTGCTGACGCAGCCCGCGCCGCCGACCGCGTACAGGGCCAGGTTGTGCTCGTCGCAGCCCGCGTAGTACGCGAGGTCCGTGCGGGCGAGGACCTTCTGGGCGGCCAGGAAGTCGTACGAGCAGTCCTTGACCGCCACGATCCGGGGGTGCTCGGCGAGGCGGAGCAGGGTGTCGGGCTCGATGCGGACGCCGGTGCGGGCCGGGATGTCGTACAGGGCGAGGGGGAGCCCCGTGGTGTCCGCGATCTCGCGGAAGTGCGCCTCGACCGCGTCCTGCGGGGGCCGGCTGTAGTACGGCGCGACCACCAGGAGGCCGTCGGCGCCGGCCTTCTCGGCCGCACGGGCCAGTCCGGCGGTGTGGAGGGTGTCGGAGGTGCCGACGCCCGCGACGATCGACGCGCGGCCGCCCACCGCCTCGCGTACCGCCGTGATGAGGGACGACTTCTCCGCGTCCGTGGTGGTCGGGGATTCCCCCGTGGTGCCGGAGAGGACCAGGCCGTCGCAGCCGTGGGCCACCAGGTGGTCGGCCAGCCGCTGGGCGCCGTCGAGGTCGAGCGCGCCGTCGGGGGTGAACGGGGTGACCATCGCGCACAGGACGCGGCCGAAGGGGCGCGCCGCGGGGGAGGTCGTGGGGGAGGTCGTGGGAGGTGCCATGGGAGTAGTGTCGGCCGTGCCATTGTGAAGATCTACTGATGATTTCTGTCCGGTACGGGTAAGCGTTGCTGTCGAACGGCGGACAGTGGCCCCTCGTCTCCGGCCCGGGAGCGGTAGCGGGGGACGGGCAGGGGTACCCGGGTGTCCCCGACCGAGAGGAGGCGGTACACCGTGACCGGGACCATCGACCAACGACCGGTTCACGACGGGCACCACAGCGTGGGCGAGCTCGTCGGACAGGCCACCGAACAGCTCTCGCGGCTCGTGCGGCAGGAAATGACCCTCGCCAAGGTGGAACTGTCCGAGAAGGGCCGGCGCGCCGGGCGCGGCGGCGGGATGCTGGGTGCGGCGGGGGCGTTCGCCTACGCGGGGCTCCTCGCGCTGGCCGGTACGGGTGTCGCCGCCCTCTCGCTGGTGCTGCCCGTGTGGGCGGCGGCGCTGATCGTCACGGCGCTGCTGTTCGCCGTCGCGGGCGTGCTGGCCGTCGCCGGTCGCAGTCAGCTGCGCGGGGCCACGCCGCCCAAGCCCGAACGGACGATGGGCAGCGTGAGGGCCGATGTGGCGGAGATCAAGGGAAGGGCGCACCGATGACGCAGGAAGTGGCGCGCGCGGGTTCCCACGTGGACGCGAGCGCGGAGGGCGCGGCCACCGCTCAGGGAGCGAAGGGGCCGGACGAGCTGCGCAGGCAGATCGAGCGGACGCGGCACGAACTCGGCGACACCGTCGAGCAGTTGGCGGGCAAGATGGACGTCAAGGGGCGTGCGCGGGCCCGGGCGGACGACCTCAGGGACAAGGCCGGGGCGATGACCGTGCAGCTGCGGAGCAGCGTCGCCCACGCGGGGCAGGCCGGGTTGCGGTACCGCAGGCCGGTGCTGATCGCCGGGGCGGCGGCGGTGGTGGTCGTCGTCGCGGGCGCGGTGATGCGGCGGTACGCGGGGCAGTACGGCTGAGGGGCCGGGTGCCGGGCGCGGCTTGACCTGAAGTCGGGTTGAGGTCGGAGGGTGGGGTCGTCGCGTTCACCGAGCAGTGGAGACCGTCATGACCCGTCGCACGACCCGGCACCCCGACCTCACCGATCCCCGGATCGGCGCGTCCCTGTTCAGTACCTGGCGGGTGGGGACGCCCGAACGGCAGCAGGAGGCCGTCGAGGCGATCGGGCGGACCTGGGAGCGGCGGGCCTGGCCCGCTTCCGGTCTGCTCGGGTACCACGTCTACACGGGGGAGGACGGGGAGACCCTGCTGCACTACTCGCAGTGGGCGAGCGAGCAGGCGTTCGAGGCGTTCGCGAAGACGCACCGGCAGGAGCGGGTGGACGAGATCGACACGGTCGTGCCGGGGATCGAGCGGGTGGCGCTCCACCGCTACCGGCACTACCGCAGCGGTGCCCGGGAGGACGCGGGAGCGGTTCCGGGGTGCGTGGTGATCGTCGACGTCGAGTTCGACGGGCCCGACGCCGCACGGCAGCGGGCGTGGGTCGACGCCGTCCTCGAGGCCCTGGAGAGCGACCCGCGGCCGCACCCCGGGGGGATCTCCGCCCACTTCCACCTCGGGACCGACGGAACCCGGGTGCTCAACTACGCGGAGTGGGAGAGCGCCCGGGCGCACGCCGACGCGCTCGCCGCACCCGGTTCCGGGGTGGGCTCGGCGACCGCCGCGTGGGAGCGGGTGCAGAGGTGGCCGGGGCTGAGGAGCAGCACCGTCCGGCGGTACGAGCACGCTCTCGGGCTCGTGCCGCCGGACCGGGCACGGACCGGCCGCTAGGGGCGGAAGCGCAGGACCTGCGGGTCGTGGTCGCTGATCTGGTCGTGGAACTCGGCGTTGACGTGCACGCTGTCGTAGCTGAACGTGCAGCCGCGGCGGATCGACGGGCTGATCAGGATCTGGTCCAGGACCTGGCTGTTGCCCTGGTAGACGTAGGAGTAACGCTCGCTCTCCGGGAGGGACTTGACGGCCGACCAGAGGGTGCCGTCGCCCTCGAGGATCTCGGTCGTCTCCGAGAACTCGAAGTCGTTGATGTCGCCCAGGACGACGACGTCCGCGTTCTTCTGCGTCTTGAGGAGCTTGGCGGTGAAGTCGTGGACCGCCTTCGCCTGGAGGTGGCGCTGGGTCTCCGAGCCGCGGGACGGCGGCTGGTACTGCGAGGTGAGGCCCTGGTCACCGCCCTTGGAGGCGAAGTGGTTGGCGATCACGATGACCGTGCGGCCCCGGAAGACGAACTCGCCGGCCAGCGGCTTGCGGCTGTCCTCGAAGGCCTCGGACGTCGGGTCGATGCGGCCGGGGGAGACCGTCAGGGCCGCCCTGCCGCGGACCTCGGTGACGCCGACGGCCGTCGTGGCGTCGCCGCCCGCGCGGTCGGTGAAGGAGACCCGGTCGGGGTTGAACAGGAACGCCTGGCGGATGTTGCCGCCGGGCTGACCGCCGTCGGCCTTGTCGACGGGGTCGACCGAGCGCCAGTCGTAACGGGGGCCGCCGGCCGCCTCGATGGCCTCGATCAGCTTCGTCATCGTCGCGTCGGCGGCGACCGTGCCGTCGTCGGTGACGCCGTTGTTGTCCTGGATCTCCTCCAGGGACACGATGTCGGGCGAGCTCAGGTTGTCCACGATCGCGGCGGCGTGCGCGGCGAAGGTGTCGTCGGAGGGGTCGAGGTTCTCGACGTTGTAGGTGGCGACCGCCAGTTCGCCCGCGCGCTGCCTGCGGGTCGTCTCGCGCTCCAGGCCGCCCTCCTCGAGGGTGCCGAGCTCGTTCGCCACCAGGGTGTACCCGCCGTACTGGTTGAAGTCCAGGGGGCCCGTGGTGGTGCCGGTGAGGGTGTCGCCGACGTTCGCGTCGGGGAAGTCCGCGGCGCGGCCCAGGGACTGGATCTGGAGGCGGCCGGTGTTCTGGGCGTCGTAGGAGCCGTAGACCGTGCCGCCGCGGCGGTTGCGGTTCTCCCACGGCTTCACCGTGACCCAGAGCTCGGTGTGCGGGTCGGTGGCGCCCACCACGCGGGCGTCGGAGACCTGGACGTTCATGCCCTCCAGGGACTCGTAGCGGTCCAGGGCGTACGTGGAGGGGCGCAGCGGGAGGGCGTTGACCGAGCCGTTCGCGGCGGGGTCGCCGGCCGGGGCGTAGGCGGCGGGGACGGACCGCGCGTCGACGACGGTGGCGGCCGGGACCGGGTTGCCGCTGGAGACGACCGTGAAGGTGGCGCGCGTGATCTCCGTCAGGGACTGGTTGCCGGAGGAGGTGCCGCCGGGGACGTACTCCGTGACCGTGCCGGAGACGGTGACGGCGTCGCCCACGGCCACGCCCTTCGGGGTCGAGCCCGTGAAGACGAACACGCCCTCGCTGGTGGCGGGGTCGGCGTCCGGGGCCGGGTCCTGGATCCAGAAGCCCCGGGACGAGCCGTAGGTGCGGATGCCGGTGACGATTCCGGCCACGTCGGTGACCTGCTCACCGGCGTACGGGGACATGCGGGTGTCGCCCTGGATGTCGTGGATGCGCACGGTGTCGGCGTGCGCGGGCGAGGTGACCAGGACGGTGGACGCCGCGGAGCACACGGCGGCGACGGTGAGCGCGGCGAGGCGCGTGGACGACTTGCTCGGCAACGGATTCCCTCCGGGGACGTGTGGAGCGCCGGGACGAGGGTGGAGCGTGGACGGCGGGAGCCGCGACCGGTGGTGGCGGCGCGGCGCGCGGGGAGAGCCGACGGGCGCGGGGCCGGCCCCGAGAGGCCCGGTGAACAACTGTCCGCCGACTTCTACGCGCGTCAATCTCCTGCCTGGCCAGGTCACTTGTCAAGGTTTCGGCCATGTACGGGCGCTGAAGGGGAGATGAAGTGGGCGGCATGGGTGGAAATCCGTCTAGGCTGAGCGGCTGAGTCATCACAGGCGCCCTAGGAGAACCGGCCGATGTCAGACAGCTCCCCCCTGCCGCCGGCGCGGCTGCACCCCGAAGCGGAGCTGGCGCGTGACGCGCTGTCCACCCCGTTGCTGTCCCGGGCCGCCCGGCTCGCCCGCTGGGCCGGGCCGGGGACCAGGGTCGACGCCGGCGGCGGACTCGTCGACGAGCAGCTGCCGGAGGCCGCCGAGGTGCTCGGACTGAGCGGCCCGGACGCCGCGGCCGACGCCAGTGAGGCCTGGCGCGTCGCGGTGGACGCCGGGCTCGTCGAGGTGGTCGACGAGGAGGAGGGGACGGTCGCGGCCGGCGCCGGCCTGGCGCTGCTCACCGGCGGGTCGCCGCAGGACGTGCTCGGGGTGTGGCTCGCCGCCCTGGAGACGGTGCTCGCCGACGCGAGCGTGCCCGACCTGGGCGGGCTCGTCGACGCCATCGCCGCGGAGGACGGGTCCGGCACGCTCGACCTCGACTCCCTGGACTGGGACCCCGAGGCCGAGGCGGAGTTCCTCGACGGCGTGCTCGGCAACCTGTACCTGCTGACCGTCGGCGGGGACGAGCCCACCGGAACGCCGGTGCCGCTGCCCGCGCTGGCCGCTTCCGTACTCGTCCCCGGCGACATGGCCGAACCGACCGACGCCGTCCTCGAGCAGGTGTCGGACGCCATGGTGCGGCTGGACGACCAGTTCCGCACGCTGGAGCCGGTGGGACTCGTGGAGTACCGGCCGGTGGACGAGGCGCTGCTGAACGACGCCGGCGACGATTCGGCGGCGTCGGTGGACGACACCGACGTCTCCCGCTACGGCATGGTGCGGCTGACCCCGCTCGGACTGTACGGACTGCGCGCCCGGCTGCTGGAGGCCGGGTTCGCCGCCCCGGCGGTCGGGGACCTCGCGGACAAGGGCGCCGACGCGCTGCTCGACGGCACGGCCGCCTTCCCGCCGACGGCGGCCCACGCGGAGACCGAGCACTGGCTGGCCCGGCGCGACCCCCTCACCGCCGCACGGGAGCTGCTGGCGGCGGCACGCGGGACGGACGGGGGCGCGCCGCTGCGGCGGCTGCGCTGCCAGCAGGCGCTGTCGCTGGTCGGACTCCCGGCCGAGCCCGCCCTGCGGGAGGTGCTCGACGACGCCGAACTCGGCGGCCTGGCGCGGGTGTGGCTGACCGAGCACGGGGCGGCCGACGTGCCGCCCCCGTCCGAGGCCATGATCTTCTGGCTGACCGTCGACACGGTGGCCGCCCAGCTCGCGGCCGAGGGCAACTCCGAGGAACTGCGCGCCCTGGTGGAAGGACTGGCGCGCCAGCACAGCGGCTTCTTCGCCGCGGCCTGGCGGGTGGATCACCCGGCCACGGCGGACGTGCTGGAGGCGATGGGCCGGCTGCACCCGGACAAGAAGATCGCCAAGGAGGCCCGGAAGGCGGCGTTCAAGGCCCGGTCCCAGCACGGGGGCTGAGGCGCGGTCCCGGCACGGGGGCTGAGGTCCGGTCCCGGTACGGGGCTGGGGCGCGGTCGGACGCGCGGTGTCCCCCGGCCCCGGCGGGGCGCCGGAGGACCGGGACGCCGGCGGCCGCGCGGGCCCGGTGGCGGTCCCCCGCGGTTCACGCAAGCGGGGCACGGCGTGACCTCCGGAGTTCAACCGGAGTTCAGGCCCGGGCGGGAGCGTGACGGCGCACGAGGTCCGCCACCCTCCACGGCACATCCACCGTCACAGGAGACACCATGTCGCTCACCCGCAGGGACTTCGCCAGGAACTCCGCGATCGCCGGTGCCGGTGTCGCACTGGTGGGCAGCGTCGGCGCCCTCTCCTCCGCACCCCACGCCCTCGCGACCGCCGAGACCGAGAGCGCGGACGAGCGGTCCGAGACCGCGGCGGACCGGCACGGCGGAGTCGGTTACGGCCCCCTCGTGCCGGACCCGGACGGCATCCTCGCCCTGCCCGCCGGCTTCACCTACCGCGTCCTCACCCACACCGGGAAGACCCGGCTGGAGTCGGGCGAGTTCACGCCGGCCGAGCACGACGGCACGGCCGCCTTCCCCGGCCCGCGCGGCAGCACCCTCCTGGTCAACAACCACGAGATGGACGGCCCGCGCGACGAGGCGGAGTTCCCCGTCCCGCTCACCGAGGGCCTCGTCTACGACCCGGCCGCGCCCGGCGGCTGCACCGTCGTCGAGGTGCGCCCCGACGGCAGCGTCGCCGAATGGGTCGCCATCGCCGGCACCGCCAACAACTGCGCGGGCGGCAGCACCCCCTGGGACACCTGGCTCACCTGCGAGGAGAACTCCGACCGCGCCGGCGAGAACGGCATGACCAAGGACCACGGCTACGTCTTCGAGGTCGACCCCGCCGACCGGCGCGCCAACCGCGACCCCAAGCCCCTGAAGTTCTTCGGCCGCTACGACCACGAGGCCGTCGTCATCGACGTCAGGCGCGGCCACGCCTACCTCACCGAGGACGCCGACGAGCCCAACGGCCTGTTCTACCGCTGGACCCCGCCGGAGGGCTTCCGCCACGGCCCCGGCAGGTTCCGCACCCTCGCCGACGACGCGGGCGTCCTCCAGGCGCCCAAGTGCTACGACTCCGGTGGCCGGTTCGTCGACGACCTCTCCCGCGCCACGAGGACCGGCACGGTGTACGGCGTCGACTGGGTGGACGTGCCCGACCGCGACGCCCGCGAGGTCGCCGTGCGCGAGCAGTTCGGACCCGGCGAGGTCACCCGCGCCCGCAAACTGGAGGGCATGTGGTGGGGCGACGGCGGGGCGTACTTCGTCTCCTCGTACGCCCGTGAGGAGAGCCCGGTCCGGCACGACGGCCAGGTCTGGTTCTACGACCCCGGGCGCCGCACCCTGACCCTGAAGGTCCTGCTCGGCGTCAACCGGAACCCCGCCGAGGACGGCGCCTTCGACGGCCCCGACAACATCACCGTCTCCCCGTACGGCGGCCTGATCATCGCCGAGGACGGCGAGGGCGTGCAGCACCTGTTCGGCGCCACCGACAGCGGACGCACGTACCCCATCGCCCGCAACGAGGTGAACATCGGCACCGAGGAGGAGCCGGAGTTCAGCGAGTTCACCGGCGTCACCTTCTCGCCCGACGGAAAGACCCTCTACGCCAACATCCAGGAGCCGGGCATCATGCTCGCCATCACCGGCCCGTGGAAGCGGCAGAAGCGCCGCTGAGATCCCGCCGCGATTAATTCGTTGGCCCGGCCCTCGGCCGTCCTCCTAGAGTGATGCACGTCCAGGTGCGAAGGCAGGACCTACTTCCACTCATAATGGGGCGGCCGCGGGTTCGAGTCCCGCCACCGGCACCACGCGCCGGTGTAGCTCAGGGGTCAGAGCACCATCGTCGGTTCCGCCGGCCTCGATCTCTGGACACCACAACTTCACGCACCTCCCGGTGCGCGGGCGACGGCTCCTTCGTTGTGATCGAATCCAGGCCGCCGCCGATCTGATCTCGGGAGGCGCAGCACTTGATGGGTGCCCGGTGCGCAGGCAGCGGATACTTCTCGGATCGGGTTCACTGCGGGTTCGAATCCCGTCGTCGACCCCCGGTCGACGTGGCGGAAGTGGAAGACGCGCCTGACTGTTCCGTCGCCGACTCGTTTCTCGGGCACCTTCCCCTGTCGCGCCTCCCTCCGAAACGGACATGAATTCGGGGGAATTCACCATGGCGCGATTCAACACCCGGGCCGCCAGGGCGCAGCCGACGTCGCGGGTGACGTCGACCGGCCGCGTGCTGCGGACCTGCGAGGGCGGCCGCGGACAGGAGCGGGAGGTCCGCTCCGAGCTCTTCCTGCTCGCCGTGTCCGACCTCGTGACGCAGCGGACCTTCTACGAGACCGGCGCCGACCGCGACGACCGGTTCGCGAAGCTCGTCCGCGAACTCGCCGTCACCGACCCCTCCTGGACCGCCGGCCTGCTCGGCTGGCTGCGCGGCGAGGGCAACCTGCGGACGGCCTCGATCGTGGGCGCCGCCGAGTACGTCAAGGCCCGCCTGGAGGCAGGCGCGACCGACGGCCCGTCCAACCGCCAGGTCGTGGACTCCGTGCTGCGGCGGCCCGACGAGCCCGGCGAACTCCTCGCGTACTGGACCGCCCGGTACGGCCGGAACATCCCCAAGCCCGTCAAGCGCGGCGTCGCCGACGCCGTGCGCCGGCTCTACGGCGGCAGGGCGCTGCTGAAGTACGACACCGCCTCCAAGGGCTACCGCTTCGGTGACATCCTCAACCTGGTGCACGCGGCCCCCGACCCGGACAAGCCGTGGCAGGGCGAGCTGTTCCGGTACGCCCTCGACCGCCGGCACCGCCCGGACACCGCGGTGCCGCCCGCCTCGGACCATGTCCTCACCGCCCACCGCGAGCTGATGGCGCTGCCCGTCGAGGAGCGGCGCGCGGTCGTCGCGGCGCCCGACGGGGCCGAGCGGCTCGCGGCGGCGGGCATCACCTGGGAGGCGCTGGCGGGCTGGCTGCAGGGACCGATGGACAAGGCGGCCTGGGAAGCCGTGATCCCGTCCATGGGCGCGATGGCCCTCGTCCGCAACCTGCGGAACTTCGACGGGGCCGGGGTCTCGGACGAGGTGGCGGCGCGGGTCGCCGCCCGCATCGCCGACCCGGCGGAGGTCGCGCGGTCGCGGCAGTTCCCCTTCCGGTACCTCGCCGCGTACCGGCACGCGCCGTCGCTGCGCTGGTCGTACCCGCTGGAGCAGGCGCTCGGCCACTCGCTGGCCAACGTGCCCGCGCTGCCCGGCCGCACCCTGGTGCTCGTCGACCGCTCGGGCTCGATGTTCCACTCGAGGATGTCGGACCGCTCCGAGCTCACCCGCGCGGACGCGGCGGCGGTCTTCGGCACCGCGCTCGCGCTGCGGGCGGCGAAGGCGGACCTCGTGGAGTTCGGCTCGACGAGCAAGCCGGTGCGGTTCCGCCGGGGCGAGTCCGTGCTGAAGGTCCTCGACCGCTTCGGCGACCTCGGCGGCACCGACACGACCGAGGCGGTGCGCCGGCACTACAAGGGGCACGACCGGGTGCTGATCGTCACCGACGAGCAGTACGCCCACAGCCGGTACGGCGACCCGACCGAGCAGGTCCCGGCCGACGTGCCCGTCTACACCTGGAACCTCGCCGGGTACCGGGCGGGCCACGGCCCGTCGGGCACGGCGAACCGGCACACCTTCGGGGGCCTCTCGGACGCCGCTTTCCGCATGGTCCCGCTGCTCGAGGCCGGTCGGAACGCCGACTGGCCGTGGACCGCCTGAGGTGACACCGGGCGCCCCCTGGCGGGCGCCCGGTGTTTCCTGCGAGTCGCTACAGCGCCTGGGCGGCGGGCTTCACCATGCCCCGCACCGTGCGGGACTTCACGAAGTCGCCCATCGCGGTCATCTCCCACTCGCCGGAGAACTGGCGGATCAGCTTCGCCATCATCACGCCCGTCTGCGGTTCGGCGCCCGTGAGGTCGAAGCGGACCAGTTCCTCGCCCGTGGTGGCGTCCAGCAGTCGGCAGTACGCCTTGGCGACCTCGGTGAACTTCTGGCCGGAGAAGGAGTTGACCGTGAAGACCAGGCCGGTGACCTCCATGGGGAGCCGGCCGAGGTCGACGGTGATCACCTCGTCGTCCCCGCCGCCCTCACCGGTGAGGTTGTCGCCGGAGTGGCGGATCGCGCCGTTCACGATCTGGAGCTTGCCGAAGTAGCAGCTGTCGATGTGGTTGCGCTGCGGGCCGTAGGCGATGACCGAGGCGTCCAGGTCGATGTCCTTGCCGCGGTACGCCGGCTCCCAGCCGAGGCCCATCTTGACCTGGGAGAGCAGCGGGCGGCCGCCCTTCATCAGGGAGACGGTCTGGTTCTTCTGGAGGCTGACCCGGCCCTTGTCGAGGTTGATCTTCCCGGTGCCGGGGGCGGCGGCGGGCGGGGCCGGGGGCGCGGCGGGCGCCGGAGGCGCCTGCGGAGCGGCCGCCGGCGGGGCCGGCGGAGCGACCGGCTGCTGGGGTGCGGGGGCCGGCTGGGCCGGAGCGGCCGGTTCCTCGACCGTGACGCCGAAGTCGGTGGCGATGCCGGCCAGGCCGTTGGCGTAGCCCTGGCCGACCGCGCGGACCTTCCAGACGCCGCCCCGCAGGTAGATCTCGACCACGACCAGGGCGGTCTCGGTGCCGAGACGCGGGGGAGTGAAGGTGGCCAGGACGGCGTTGTCGTCCGCGTTGCGGACGGTGGCCGTCGGTTCGATGCCCTGGAAGGTCTGGCCGGCGGCGTCGGGGCTCGCGGTGACGACGATCTTCTCGATGCCGGGGGGCACGGCCGTGGTGTCGACCGTGATGGCGTCGGGGGCGGTGCCGCCGCCGGAGCGGTAGGTCACGCCGGGGCCGGCGGGCTGGTTGTAGAAGATGAAGTCGTCGTCGGAGCGCACCTTGCCGTCGGCGGTGAGCAGCAGGCCCGATACGTCGAGCCGCACGGGCGCGGCGACGTCCACCGTCACGCGGGCGGTGGGGAGGGGGATGTTCGAGCCGGGGGTCATAGCGGTCATGCCGGGTGAACGAGCGAGGCCGTTTTACTGTTCCCTTACCTGGGATCCGTTTGACGCGGTCGGCTCCCGTCCCGGCTCGGCGCCGGTTGCGGGGGTGGGCGCGGGCGGTGCGTTCGTTGCCGCGCTCGTGGTTCCCGGTCCAGCGGGCCATGACGAGCTGGGGGCCGGAAGCGGAGGTGACCCCGGTGAGGAAACGGGTGGCCCGGTCTCCGTGCAGGACGGTCGCGGGGCGGTTGTGGTGGGTGACGCGGACGGTTCTGCCGGCGTGGGCCTCGTGGGCGAAGCCGTTCGGTCTTGGGCATGCCGGGGACGGTACGGGGGCGGGGGCGGAGCGCCCGGGGATTTTCGCCCCCGCCCCCGCCCCCGTCCCGTCCCCCGGGGGGGACTGCCCCCGGGACCTCCGCCGGCCTTCGGACCCGTCCTCGGACACGGGGCGGGCCGGAGGACGGTTCGCCCGGCGTCCGGGAGACCTCAGGGCACGACCACGATCTTCCGGCCCACGCCCGCCGCGAACTGGTCCAGGGCCTGGGGGTACCGGTCCAGCGGGAGGCGGTCGCTGATGAAGACGTCCGGGTCCAGGACGCCACCCGCGAAGAGTTCCGCCGCCCGCTCGTAGCTGTGCAGGACGGCCATCGACCCGGTGATCGTGATCTCCTGGTTGTAGATCCGGTACGGATCGATCCGCACGCGCGTCGCGTAGTCGGCGACCCCGAACTGGAGGAAGGTGCCGGCCTTGGCGACGCGGTCCAGGCCGTCCTGGATCGCCGCCGCGTTGCCCGTCGCGTCGATGACGACGTCCCAGCCCTGCGGGCGGTCCAGCTCGTCGGCGTTCGCCGCCGAGGCCGAGACGCCGAGGCGGACGGCCGTCTCCAGCCGCGCCGGGTTCAGGTCCACCACGTCCACGCTCGCCGCACCGGTCCGCTTCGCCAGCTCCAGCATCATCAGGCCCATGGTCCCGGAGCCGTAGATCAGGACGTGGGCGCCGAGGCGGGACCGGAGCACGTCGTAGCCGCGCACCGCGCAGGACAGGGGCTCGATCAGCGCCGCGTCCTGCGTGCGGACGTGCTCGGGGAGCCTGACGCAGTTCGCCACGGGCGCCACCGCGTACCGGGCCGCGCCGCCCGCCGTGGTGACGCCGATCGCGGCCCAGCGTTCGCAGAGGTTGTTGTGGCCGGTGCGGCAGTAGCGGCACTCGTGGCAGTAGAGGGAGGGGTCCACCGCGACCCGGTCGCCGACCGACACCTCCGTGACCTGGGAGCCGACGCCGACCACCTCGCCCGCGAACTCGTGCCCCGGCACGATCGGGAGCTCGGGCGCGAACTCGCCCTGGAGGATGTGCAGGTCCGTGCCGCACAGCCCGCAGGCCGCGACCTCGACGACGACCTCGCGCGGCCCGGGCGTCGGGTCCGGGACCTCGGTGACGACGGCCTTGCCCACGGACTCGATGACGGCGGCCTTCATTTCACGGCTCCCAACGACAGGCCCTGGACGAGTTTGTCCTGGGCGGCGAACCCCGCGGCGAGCACCGGCAGGGAGATGACGAGCGACGCGGCGCACACCTTGGCCAGGAACAGGCCCTGGCTGGTGATGAAGCCGGTCAGGAAGACGGGGGCGGTCTCGGCGACCACGCCCGTCAGGACCCGGGCGAACAGCAGCTCGTTCCAGCTGAAGATGAAGCAGATCAGGGCCGTGGCCGCGATGCCGGGCAGGGCGATCGGCGCGACCACGCGGGCCAGCACCGTCGGCAGCCGGGCGCCGTCGATCTGCGCGGCCTCGATCACCGCGACCGGGACCTCGGCGAGGAAGGACTGCATCATCCACACCGCGATCGGCAGGTTCATGGAGGTGTAGAGGACGACCAGCAGCCAGATGTTGTCGAGCAGCCCGGCGTTCTTGGCGAACAGGTAGATCGGCAGCAGGCCCGCGACGACCGGCAGCATCTTGGTGGAGAGGAAGAAGAACAGGACGTCCGTCCACTTCCTCACCGGGCGGACGGAGAGGGCGTAGGCCGCGGGCAGGGCCAGGAGGAGGACCAGGAGCGTCGAGGTCACGGACGCGACCGTCGAGTTGATCAGGGCCGGCCAGGGACTCGCGCCGCCGCCCGCGCCGAAGAACTCGCGGTAGCCGTCCAGGGTGAGGGCGGCGGTGAAGGACGGCGGGTTGGTGGCCGCGTCCGCCTCGGAGTGGAAGGACGTCAGGGCCATCCAGGCGATGGGCAGGAAGAAGACGATCCCGGCCAGCCAGGCCACCAGGCCCAGACCCGCTCCCTTGCGGAACCGGTCGCGGCCGCGTACGGCGACGGTGCTCATGCGCGGGACACCTCCTCGCGGAACAGGGACGACACCACGCGCAGGGCGAAGGTCGCGATGACGATCGAGCCGATGACGACCAGGACGCCGGCGGCCGAGGCGAGGCCGTTCTCGTGGGCCTGGTAGAAGGTCTGGTAGACGGTGTAGGGCAGGTTGGCGGTGCCCAGGCCGCCGGACGTGATGGTGAAGACCGCGTCGAAGTTCTGCACGATGTAGATCGAGCCGAGCAGGGCCCCCAGTTCGAGGTAGCGGCGCAGGTGGGGCAGGGTCAGGTGGACGAAGATCTGCCAGTCGCCCGCCCCGTCGACCCGGGCGGCCTCGATCTGCTGCTGGTCCCGGCTCTGCAGTCCGGCGAGGATGATCAGCATCATGAACGGGGTCCACTGCCACACCAGCGCGGCCTCCACGGCGAGCAGCGGGGTGTTCGAGATCCAGTCCGGCTGCGGGCCGCCGACGTAGTGCAGCAGGCCGTTGAGCAGGCCGTACTCGGGGTTGTAGAGGACGTGCTTCCACAGCAGGGCCGCCGCCACCGGGACCACCAGGAACGGGGCGATGAGCAGGGTGCGCACGACGCCCCGGCCGCGGAACCTCCGGTCCAGCAGCAGGGCGAGGAGCAGCCCGAGGACCAGGCTGGCCAGGACGACCGCGACGGTCAGCAGGATCGTCGTCCAGACCGACTTGCGCAGGTCCGCGTCGGTGAGGACCTCCCGGTAGTTCTCGAAGCCGGCGAAGCTGCGGGCGTCGGGGTACAGGGAGTTCCAGTCGAAGAAGGAGATCACCAGGGTCGCCACGAAGGGCAGCTGGGTGACCACGATCATGAAGATCAGGGCGGGCAGCAGCGGGGCGCGGGTGGCCCAGGCGCGCAGCCGGGCGGAGGGCCGGCGGCCGGCGGCGGGCAGGTCCGGTGCGGCCACGGGGGCCGTCGTCGTGGCGGTCATCGTCCCTCGTACTCCTCGGCGATCTCTTCTGCGAGCTGCTGGGACTTCCTCAGGGCCGACTCGACGGACTGGCGTCCGGCGATGGCCGCGCTGATCTCCTGGGAGACCCGGGTGCCGAGATCGGTGAACTCCGGGATGCCGACGAACTGGATGCCGGGCGCGGGGCGCGGCTGCACGCCGGGGTCGTTCGGCCGGGCCTGCTCGATGGCCTCCTTGGTCATCTCCTGGAAGGCGGCGGCCTCCGCGCGGTAGGCGGGGTTGGCGTAGGTGGAGGCGCGCTTGCCGGCCGGCACGTCGGACCAGCCGATCTCCTCGCCGACCAGCTGCTCGTACTCCTTGCCGGAGGCCCAGGAGACGAACTTCCAGGCGTCGTCGGGGTTGCGGGAGGCGTCCTGGATGCCCCAGGCCCAGGTGTAGAGCCAGCCGGAGGACTCGGTCTTCTCGACGGGCGCGGGGGCGTAGCCGACCTTGCCCCTGACGGGGGAGTCGGCGGACTCCAGGGAGCCGGCCGCGGAGGTGGCGTCGTACCACATGGCGACCTTGCCCTGGGTCATGTTGTTCAGGCACTCGGCGAAACCGGCCTGGGCGGCGCCGGACTCGCCGTGCTCGCGGACCAGGTCGACGTAGAACTTCGTCGCCTCCTGCCACTCGGGGGAGTCGAGCCCGGCGTTCCAGTCCTCGTCGAACCAGGTGCCGCCGAAGGTGTTCACCACGGTGGTCAGCGGGGCCATGACCTCGCCCCAGCCGGGCAGTCCGCGCAGGCAGATGCCCTTCATGCCCGGTTCGGCCCCGTCGAGCCGGGCGGCGAGGTCGGCGACCTGCCGCCAGGTCGGCTCGGCGGGCATCTCCAGGCCCTCCTTCGCGAAGACGTCCTTGCGGTACATCAGGAAGGACGACTCGCCGTAGAACGGCTGGCCGTAGAGCTTGCCGTCGTCGCCGGTGAGGGACTGGCGCATCGGCTCGAGGACGTCCTGCTGGTCGTAGCCCGGGTCCTCGTCGGCGTAGGAGTCCATCTCCTTCAGCCAGCCGTTGCGGGCGTAGATGGGGATCTCGTAGTTGGACAGGGTGGCCACGTCGTACTGGCCGGCCTGGTTGGCGAAGTCCTGGCTGATCTTGTCGCGGACGTCGTTCTCCGGCAGCACGGTGAAGTTGACCTCGATGCCGGTGTCCTTGGTGAAGTGGTCCGCGGTCAGCTTCTGCAACTCGACCATCTGCGGGTTGTTGACCATCAGGACGTTGATGGAGTCACCGCCGGATCCGGCCCCGCCCGCCCCGACCCAGCAGCCGGACAGCAGCGGGGCGAGCAGCGTCCCTGCGGCGGCCGCGGCGAGTGCGGCTCGCGGCGGCCTCCGTCGGCTCTGGGTTCGCATGGATCACTCCTCGACGAAAGCGGTCGTACGGGGGGACAGCGGGCGTCGCCCGGCGTGGCTCGACCCCGTGGGGACGTGGAACGGTGTGCTGATGCACCGATGTGCTGGTGCGGTGAGTGCTGATCCGCCGGTGTGCCTCAGACCCGGACGACCTGCGGCCCGAGCAGGGAGTAGCGGTGGGCCTCGGCCGCCGGGAGCAGCGTGCTCGTCACGATCGCCTCCAGCGCGCCGACCTCGGCGAACCGGCAGAAGCTGACCGCTCCGAACTTGGTGTGGACGCCCGCGAACACCACCCGGCGGGCGGCCCGGACCGCCTGTGCCTTGACCTCGCTGACCGCCGGGTCGGGCGTGGTCAGACCGTGTTCGCGGGAGATGCCGTTGGCGCCGATGAACGCCAGGTCGATGACGAAGCCGGAGAGCATCTTCGTCGTCCAGTGGTCGACGGTGGCGAGGGTGCCGGAGCGGACCCGGCCGCCGAGCAGCAGGACGGAGGCGGTGCCGGTCCCGGCGAGCACGCCCGCGACCGGCAGGGAGGCGGTGACCACGGTGAGCGGCCGGTCGCGGGGCAGGGCCTCGGCGATGAGCTGCGGGGTGAAGCCCTCGTCGACGAAGACCGTCTCGGCGTCCCCGAGCAGCCCGGCCGCGGCGGCCGCGACCCGGCGCTTCTCGGGGACGTGGCTGGTGGCGCGGAAGGCGAGCGTCGTCTCGAAGCCGGCGCTCTCCACCGGGTAGGCGCCGCCGTGGGTGCGGCGCACCAGGCCGTGGTCCTCCAGGGCGCGCAGATCCCGTCGTACGGTCTCCTTGGCCACGCCCAGATCGGCGGCGAGCGCGGTGACGTCGACCGAGCCGGTGGCGCGCGCCACCCGCACGATCTCCCGTTGGCGCTCCTCGGCCGTCCGGTGGCTCATGGTCGGCACCCGCTTCCTGGTCTCGCCGCGTCTCACGGCATCCCGCTGCCCGTTCGGGCCCGGCGGGGCCCGTGCAGGAAGTTCTACAGCGGGGACGCGGCGCCGACCAGGTCTGCTGCGGGCCCGGTCGTGCCCGGTTGTGCCCGTTCGGCCCGCACCGTGCCCGCCCCGGACCTGGGAGAGCGCGGGCCGGGGCGTGGGAGCGGGCGGCGCGGGTGCCCGCATGCGGCGGCGGGCGGGCCCGTTCGGTGCCCGCCCGCCGCCGTGAGCGTCGATTTCGCGCCGCCGGGGCGCGCGTGGACGCGGGTCAGTACGGCCAGATCGGCGGGTCGGTGACGAAGTGGCCGCCGAGACGGGTGTGCGCCGGGTTGTCCGGGTCCAGCTCGCCCTGCTCGGCGATGAGCTTCTCGGCGTACGGCTCGGAGTCGTCCTGCGGGTCGTAGCCGAGGGCGCGCGCGGAGGTGAGGTCCCACCACAGGCGGGTGTTGGCGGAGGAGCCGTGGACGACGGTGTGGCCGACGTTCTCGGCGGTCAGGGCCGCGTGGAGGAGGCGGGCGCCGTCGGCGGGGCTCATCCACACCGAGAGCATGCGCACGCTGGTCGGCTCGGGGAAGCAGGAGCCGATGCGCACGGAGACGGTCTCCAGGCCGTGCTTGTCCCAGTACAGCTGGGCGAGGTCCTCGCCGAAGCACTTGGACAGGCCGTAGAAGGTGTCGGGGCGGTGCGGGACGTCGACGGGGATGAGGGGGTCGTCGCCCCGCGGGTGCGGGGTGTAGCCGACGGCGTGGTTGGAGGAGGCGAAGACGACGCGTCCGACGCCCTCCTCGCGGGCCGCCTCGTAGAGGTGGTAGGTGCCCTCGATGTTCGCCTTGAGGATCTTGTCGAAGGAGGCTTCCAGGGAGATGCCCGCGAGGTGGATGATCGCGTCGACGCCGCGGACCGCCTCGCGCACGGCCTCCCGGTCGGCGAGGTCCGCGACGATCGCGTCCGGTTCGCCCTCGATCGGGCGCAGGTCGAGCAGGCGCAGCTCGTAGCCGTAGTCCGGGAGCAGTTCCCGCATCAGGGTGCCGAGTCCGCCGGCGGCGCCGGTGAGCAGAACGGTGCGGGGAGCGGGCATCCTCGGGTCTCCTTGGGTCGCCGGCCGTGCGCACGAAGCAGGTGCGAACGTGCACATGGGCGCACGGCATTCATATGCGTGGACACGCTAAGGAGGCGGGGCGCGGCCCGTCAAGTGTCCCGCGTCCCGCCGTGAAACGGAAGAATCCGCTGGTGCGTGACGGGTTGTCGTGCTTGACCGGCGTCCCGGGGGCGGCTTAGCGTGAGCGCGTTCAGAAATATAGACACCAATCAAGAACATGGACCTGGGAGAGCTTGTGACGCCAGCCCCTCTCGCCGCCCGACTCAGTATCCCCAGCGGGCCGCTGTTCTTCCCGGTCACCGCGTACGGGGCCGACGGCGCCGTCGACCTCGACACCTACCGGGTCCACGTACGGCGCGGGGTGGAGGCCGGGGCCGCCGCCGTGTTCGCCTGCTGCGGCACCGGGGAGTTCCACGCGCTGACGCCCGAGGAGTTCGAGATGTGCGTGGCGGCCGCCGTCGAGGCCGCCGGGGGGCGCGTCCCGGTCGTCGCGGGCGCCGGCTACGGCACCGCCCTCGCCGTCCGCTACGCCCGGCTCGCCGAGCGCGCCGGGGCCGACGGACTGCTCGCCATGCCGCCGTACCTGGTCCGGGCCGCCCAGGAGGGCCTGCTGCGGCACTACCGGGAGCTGGCCGCGGCGACCTCCCTGCCCGTGATCGTCTACCAGCGCGACAACGCCGTCCTCACCCCCGGCAGCGCCGTCGAACTGGCCCGCACGGACGGGATCATCGGCCTCAAGGACGGCCACGGCGACCTCGACCTCATGCAGCGGACCGTCAGCGCCGTGCGCACCGCGGCCCCGGGCGACTTCCTCTACTTCAACGGGCTGCCCACCGCCGAACTGACCCAGCCCGCCTACCGCGGCATCGGCGTCACCCTCTACTCGTCCGCGGTGTTCTGCTTCGCCCCCGAGATCGCCCTCGCCTGCCACACGGCCTTCCGCACCGGCGACGAGGCCACCGCCCACCGCCTGCTGGACGGCTTCTACCGGCCCTTCGTCGAACTGCGCGCCCAGGGCAGCGGCTACGCCGTCTCCCTCGTCAAGGCCGGCGTACGGCTGCGCGGGCTGGACGTCGGGGAGGTGCGGCCGCCGCTGCACGAGCCGGCCGGGGATCATGTCAAGCAGCTCGCCCGGCTGATCGAGCGGGGACACGCGCTCCTCGAGGAGGACATGTGAAGGCGTCGGCATTCGTCTACCCCTGGGACGTCAACGGGGACCCGGAGGCACCCGCACGGCTCGCCGCACTCGGCACCGCGCAGGTCACGCTCGCCTCCGCCTACCACTCCACGCGCGCGCTGACCCCGCGCCACCCGCGCCACCGCATCGTCACCGCCGAGCACGCGGCCGTGCTCTACCCGGCCGGCGAGCACTGGGCCGGCCGCACCCCGCGCCCCTACCCGGCGGGCGACTGGGCCCCCGGCGACGCCTTCGGCGAGGCCGCCGCCGCGCTCGCGGACGCGGGCCTGGAGGTGCACACCTGGGTCGTCCTCGCGCACAACTCCCGCCTCGGCGCCGAGCACCCGGACACCTCGGTGGTCAACGCCTACGGGGACCGCTACCCCTGGGCGCCGTGCATCGCACAGCCGGCCACGCGCGCGTACCTGACCGACCTCGCCGCCGAGGCGGCGGTCCGGCCCGGGGCGCGCGGCACCGAACTGGAGTCCCTCGGCTGGTACGGGCTGGCCCATCTGCACGCCCACGACAAGACCGCCGGCGTCGGCCTCGGGGACGCCGGGCAGTACCTGATGTCCCTGTGCTTCTGCCCGTCCTGCCGGGAGGGCTACGGGGCCCGGGGCCTGGACGCCGACGGGCTCGCCGCCGCCGTGCGCACCGCGCTGGAACCGGTGTGGCGGGGGGCGCCCTCCGACGGGGGCTGGACGGGGGTCGAGAAGCTCCTCGGCGAGGCGACGGCGGACGCCACGCGCGCGTGGCGCGACGAGACGGCCCGCACGCTCCAGGAGACGACGGTCCGGGCGGTGCGGGACGCGGCACCCGAGGGCTTCCAGGTGCTGCTGCACGCGGACCCGGTGTCGTACCACTGCGGCGCCAACGCCGGCGTCGACCCCGCGCACGTCCTCGCCGTGGCCGACGGCGTGGTGGTGCCCTGCACGGGCGGCGCGGGCCTGCTCACGCCGTTCGCGCGGGAGGCCCGGACGGACACCGTCCTCGCCGCCAACTTCACGGTGGTCTCCGGCATGGGCGGCAGCCCCGGCACCCTCGCCGCCGACGCCGCACGCGCGCGTGAGCTCGGCGCGACGGAACTGCGGCTGTACCACGCCGGACTGGCTTCCGACGGCGACCTGGACGCGGTGCGCTCCGCGCTCGCGGGGAGGTGAGCCGGCGGCCCCGGGCGGGGACGCGTTCACGCCGGGCCGGCGTCCGGCGGTGACCCGGGCGCCGCGGCGCCCGCCGGGCACCGCGCGAGCCGCACCGAGGTCACCAGCAGCACCACCCCGAGGGCGGGCAGCAGCAGCCGGAGGTCGGCCAGTTCGACCAGGGCCGCGCCCACGGCCAGCCCGATCACGTTCGGCGTGAACACCAGGGAGTGGGCCGTGGCGGTGACCCGGCCCAGCAGCCCGTCCGGCGTCTCCCGCTGCACGGCGGTCAGGACGGCGATCAGCACCGCGGGCAGCCCCGCGCCGATCGCCGCGCCGGCCACCAGGGCCACGTGGTCGTGCGGGACGGCCCGCGCCGCCACCGCCACCGCCAGGAGGGCGGTCCCGGCCGCCGCGAACCGCCGCCCGCCCAGCCGCCGCAGGGCGGGCCCGGCCAGCAGCCCGACCGCCACCGAACCGGCGCCCTGGGCGGCGTACAGCACGCCGGCGTACGCGGGCGAGCGCCCGAGGGAGTCGACGACGGCGTAGACCGTGGCGCCGTTGACGCCCGCGCACAGCATCGTCACGCCGCCGGCCCGGACGAGCGGACGCAGCCGGGGGTGCGCCCACAGGTACCGGGCGCCCTCGGCCGTCCGCCGTCGCCAGTTCGCCGCCGGCCGCTCCGGCGGCGCCTCGCGCACCCGGAGAGCGGCGTACAGGCCCGTGGCCAGCACGAACGTCGCCGCGTCGAGCAACGCCACGCTCGGGCCGCCGTAGGCCGCGTAGAGGGCGGCCCCCGCCAGCGGGGCGAGCAGTTTCATGCCCTCGTCGGCGGTCGTGCGCAGCCCGTTGAAGTCGCCGAGCAGACGCGTGCCGACGACGGCGGTGACGAGCGCCGACTCGGCCGCGTCGTGCACGACGCCCGCCGCGCCGTACAGGAACAGGACCGCGAACAGCGGCCACGGGCCGCCCGCGGAGCCGAGGGCGAAGAGGCCGAGCAGGAGGGCGGCGAGCGCCAGGTTCACGGTGACCAGCAGGGGCTTGCGCCGGGTGCGGTCGGCGAGCGTGCCCAGCGCCGGGCCCGCCAGGGTCGGCGCCCACAGGGCGAGCGTGCACAGCGCGGCCAGCCCGTCGGAGCCGGTGAGGTCCTTCACCCACACACCGGACGCCAGCCACAGCGCCGAGGTGCCGAAGCCGGAGACCACCACCCCGGCGAGGTACAGGCCCGCGTTGCGGTCGCGCAGCACGCGGGCCCCCGTCCAAGTCGTCGTCATGCCCGGTCATCGTGGTCCTAAGGCGGGGGTGTCGGCATCGGGCGGATGCCTTACGGCGACGGTGGGCGCCCGGGCGGGAGCACGCGGCGCATGAGGCCGACGGGCGCGGCCGGCACGCCGTTCGGACCATGGGGTGGAGACGGGATCGAGGCCGCGAGGTGAGAGAGGGGCCGCCGTGGAACGGACGCTCGAGGTGATCGTCGTCCCGGTCTCCGACGTGGACCGGGCCAAGGAGTTCTCCACGGACCGGTGCGGCTTCCGCCTCGACATCGACGCCCCGCTCTTCGAGGGGCCCCGGTTCGTGCAGCTCACCCCACCCGGTTCGCGCTGTTCCGTCGTCCTGGAGGCGGGCGCGCCGGTGTCGCCGGGGCGGCCGCGGATGGCGCCGGGCTCGCTCCAGGGCCTCCAGCTCTGCGTCACCGACCTCGACGCGGCCAGGGACACGCTCGTGGCACGCGGGGTCGAGGTCGGCCCGGTGCGGCACGCGGGGCCGTCCGGCTGGGCGGACGGCAGGGGCGCCGAGCCCTGGAACTCCTACCTCTCCTTCCGGGACCCCGACGGCAACGGCTGGGTGGTCCAGGAGGCCCCGAGCCCGCTCACCCGGCGCTGACGGGCCGCCGCGCACCGGCGGCCGATGAGTTCCGCGCCCGCGCCCGGTCCACCCCGTCGCCCACCGACCCCCTCCGGGAGCAGCCGATGACCGACACACCGCTCGACCTCGGACCGCAGGCGCGGATCGTGGCGCGCCTCGCCGAGCGCGTCACCGAGGAGCAGCTGACCGACCCGACCCCGTGCCCGGAGTACCCGGTCCGCGCCCTGCTGGGCCACCTGGCCGGGCTGGCCGTCGCCTTCCGCGACGCCGGCCGCAAGGACCTCGGCGTCACCACCGACACCGACCCGGGCGCCGCCCTGCCGGACACCGGCCCCGGCCGGCGCGGGGAACTGCCCGCCGTGCTGGAGGAACTCGCCGAGGCCTGGCGCGACCCGGCCGCCTGGACCGGCACGACCCGGGCCGGGGGCATCGACCTGCCGGGCGCGACCGCCGGTGCCGTCGCCGCCGGCGAACTGGTGATCCACGGCTGGGACCTGGCCCGCGCCACCGGCCGGCCGTACGCGCCCGACCCCGCCGCGCTGGACGCGGCGCACGCCCTCCTCCTGGCCGCCGCCGAGGACTCCGACCGGGGCGGCGGCATCTTCGGCCCCGTCGTCCCCGTCCCGCCCGACGCCCCGCTCCTGGACCGGGCGGTCGGGCTGAGCGGCCGGGACCCGGGCTGGACGCGGCCCGCGTGAGGCACGCGCGCGGCCCGCGCGAAGCGCGCGGGGGCGGCGAAAAACACGGGTGGGGACCGGGGAGCGCCGCGTAGCCTCCCCGCATGTCCCTCACCCTCACCGTCCTCGGCACCGCCTCCCCGCACCCCGGCCCGGACCGCCCGTGCTCCGGGTACCTGCTGCGCGGCGGGGGCGCCGAGGTGTGGGTGGACGCCGGGACCGGGACGTTCGCGGAGTTGCAGCGGCACACCGATCCGGCGCGGATCGACGCCGTGTGGATCTCCCACCTGCACGCCGACCACAGCGCGGACCTGCTCGCGGCGTTCTACGGACTTGCCTACGGGGGGCTCACCCCGCCCGAGCCCGTCCCGGTGTACGCGCCGGACGGCTGCGCGCAGCGCCTGGCGGGGTTCCTCGGCCGCCCGGACGCCGGCTTCCTGCGCGGGACCCTCGACGTCCGGCCGCTGTACGACGGGCACGTCGCCCGCCACGGCGACCTGACCCTCACCGCCCGCGCCGTCGCGCACGACGTCGAGGCCTACGGGCTGCGCGCCGCGTGCGCGGGGAAGGTGTTCGCCTACTCCGGGGACAGCGGACCGTGCGCCGCCCTCACGGAACTCGCCCGCGACGCCGACCTGTTCCTCTGCGAGGCCGACGTCGACGGGCATCGCGACGGCGAACGGGTGCACCTGACGCCCGAGGACGCCGGCGCCACGGCCCGGGCGGCGGGCGTGCGGGAGCTGCTCGTCACGCACGTCGGGCCCACGCTCACCCCCGAGGCGGCGACCGCCCGGGCCGCCGCGTCCTTCGGCGGCCCCACCGCCACCGCGCGGGAGGGCCGCACGCACCGCGCGTGAACGGCAACAAGAAGTTTCTTCGTCAGAACCGTTGACGAAACACAGGGCCACTTCTACGGTCATCGCGTCGTACTTCGTACGTCATATATGAGACGCGATACGCGAGATCCGATACGCGAGATCCGAGAGGCGCGCATGACCTCTGTGCCCACCCCGATCCCCTCCCGCACGCAGTACGTGCTGGAGGAGATCAAACGCCGCATCCTCACCGGCCTGCTGACGCCGGGTCAGGCCTTGGTCGAGACCGACCTCGCCGCACAGTTCGGGGTGTCCAAGACCCCGGTGCGCGAGGCGCTCAAGACCCTGGCCGGCACCGGTCTGGTCGTGATGAGCCAGTACAAGGGCGTCACGGTGCGCATGGTCGACGCGGACATGGCGCGCGAGGTCTACGACGTGCGCCTGCTCCTCGAGCCCGAGGCCCTCAAGCGCGCCGTGCGGCGCGGCGCCTCCCTCGACGCCGCCCGCTCCGCGCTGACCCGGGCCGACGAGGCCGACGACACCGCCGAACGGTCGCTCGCCAACCGCGAGTTCCACCGCGCCCTCTACCTGCCGTGCGGCAACCCGCTGCTCGGCCGGATGCTCGACGAGGTCCGCGACCAGGCCGCCCTCGTCTCCGCCGTCGCCTGGGCCGCCGACCCCTCCTGGGAGCGCGAGGCCAGCGAACACCGCGAGATCCTGCGGCTCGCCCTCGATGGGGACGCCGACGGCGCGGCGCGCGCCCTGCACGCGCACATCGCGTCGTTCGTGCGGCGGGCGTTCCCCGAGGCGGGGTTCGAGATCCCGGAGACCACGCAGACGCGGAACGCCCCGGAAGCCCAGAAAGAGGACGGTCAGGCATGACAACGACGTTCGAGACCCAACGGGCGGCCCTGGCCGACGTGGTGGCGATCCCGGTGACCCCGTTCGCCGCGGACGGCTCCGTCGACCCCGGCACCTACCGGGCCCTGCTGCGTCGTCTCCTCGACGGCGGCATCACGACCCTCACCCCCAACGGCAACACCGGCGAGTTCTACGCCCTCACCCCCGAAGAGCGCCGCCTGGTCACCGAGCTGACCGTCGAGGAGTCCGGCGGGCGTGCGGCGATCCTGGTCGGCGTGGGACACGACGTGCCCACCGCGGTCGCCTCCGCGCGGCACGCCCGCGAACTCGGCGCGCAGATGGTGATGGTGCACCAGCCCGTCCACCCCTACGTCTCGCAGAGCGGCTGGGTCGACTACCACCGCGCCATCGCCGAGGCCGTGCCCGAGCTGGGCGTCGTCCCGTACATCCGCAACGCGCAGCTCACCGGCGCCCGGCTCGCCGAACTCGCCGACGCCTGCCCCAACGTCATCGGCGTGAAGTACGCCGTGCCGGACGCGGCGAGGTTCGCCGCCTTCGCCCGGGACGCCGGCCTCGACCGGTTCGTGTGGGTGGCGGGGCTCGCCGAGCCGTACGCGCCCTCCTACTTCTCGGCGGGCGCCACCGGCTTCACCTCCGGGCTGGTCAACGTCGCCCCGGCCGTCTCGCTGAACATGATCGAGGCGCTGCGCTCCGGCGACTACCCGGCCGCCATGAAGGTGTGGGAGCAGATCCGCCGCTTCGAGGAGCTGCGCGCCGCCAACGGCTCCGCCAACAACGTCACCGTCGTCAAGGAGGCCCTCGCCTCCCTCGGCCTGTGCCGCCGCGAGGTCCGCCCGCCGTGCAAGCCCCTGCCCGAGAGCGAGCGCGCCGAGGTCGCCGCCATCGCCGCCGGATGGTCCGCATGAGCGCCCCGGACCGGCGCAAGCGGCCGGAGGAGCTGCGCAGCCACCAGTGGTACGGCACCGACGGACTGCGCTCCTTCAGCCACCGCGCCCGCACCCGCCAGCTCGGCTACCTGCCCGAGGAGCACCTGGGCAAGCCGGTCATCGCGATCCTCAACACCTGGTCCGACATCAACCCCTGCCACGTCCACCTGCGGGACCGCGCACAGGCCGTCAAGCGGGGCGTCTGGCAGGCGGGCGGCTTCCCGCTGGAGTTCCCGGTCTCCACCCTCAGCGAGACCTTCCAGAAGCCGACCCCGATGCTCTACCGCAACCTCCTCGCCCTGGAGACCGAGGAGCTGCTGCGGTCCTACCCGGTCGACGGGGCCGTGCTGATGGGCGGCTGCGACAAGTCCACGCCCGCGCTGCTCATGGGCGCGGCCAGCGCCGACCTGCCCACCGTCTTCGTGCCGGCCGGGCCCATGCTGCCCGGTCACTGGCGCGGGGAGACCCTCGGCTCCGGCACCGACATGTGGAAGTACTGGGACGACAAGCGGGCCGGCGTCATCGGCGACTGCGAGATGCAGGAGCTGGAGAGCGGCCTGGCCCGTTCGCCCGGCCACTGCATGACGATGGGCACGGCGTCCACGCTGACCGCCGCCGCCGAGGCCCTCGGCGTCACGGTCCCGGGCGCGTCCAGCATCCCGGCGGTCGACTCCGGGCACGACCGGATGGCCGCGAAGGCGGGCATGACGATCGTCGACCTGGTCCACAGGGACCGGAAGCTGAGCGACATCCTCACCGCGGAGGCGTTCGAGGACGCGGTCACCACCGTCCTCGGGCTCGGCGGCTCCACCAACGCCGTGATCCACCTGATCGCCATGGCCGGCCGCGCGGGCGTGAAGCTCACCCTCGACGACTTCGACCGCATCGCCCGCACCGTCCCGGTGCTCGCCAACGTCCGCCCCGGCGGACAGACCTACCTGATGGAGGACTTCCACTTCGCCGGCGGTCTGCCCGGGTTCCTCTCCCGGATCCCGGACCTGCTCCACCTGGAGCGGCCCACCGTCTGCCACGACACCCTGCGCGAGCAGATCGCCGGGGCGCAGGTGCACGACGACGACGTCATCCGGCCCCGCGACAACCCGGTCGCGGACGAGGGCGGGGTGGCCGTGCTGCGCGGCAACCTCTGCCCGGACGGCGCCGTCATCAAGCACATCGCCGCCGAACCGCACCTGCTCAAGCACACCGGTCCCGCCGTCGTCTTCGACGACTACAAGGAGATGCAGCGCACCATCAACGACCCGGCGCTGGGCATCACCGCCGACCACGTGCTGGTGCTGCGCAACGCCGGTCCCAAGGGCGGCCCGGGCATGCCCGAGTACGGGATGCTGCCGCTGCCCGACCACCTGCTCAAGCAGGGCGTGCGGGACATGGTGCGGATCTCCGACGCCCGCATGAGCGGGACGAGTTACGGCGCGTGCGTGCTGCACGTCGCCCCCGAGTCGTACGTCGGCGGACCGCTGGCCCTGGTGCGCACCGGGGACTCGATCACCCTCGACGTCGAGAACCGGACCCTCCGGCTCAACGTCGACGACGAGGAGCTGGAGCGCCGCAGGGCGCGGTGGACGCCGCCGCCCGTGCGCTACGAGCGCGGTTACGGAGCGCTCTACCAGGACCAGATCACCCAGGCCGACACCGGCTGCGACTTCGAGTTCCTCGCCCGGCCGGGCACGGTGCAGGACCCGTACGCGGGCTGAACCGCCGTCCCGCAGGGACCGCACACACATACGAAGAAAGCGCTTCACCCGCTCACGCACGACATCGCACGACGTACCGAGAAACGGAGAACAGTCATGGCCCAAGCCGCAGCCGTGGCGAAACCGCCCGCGCCACCCCGGCGGCGCCGTGCCTCCGCCACGCCCCGCAGGCTCCCCTACCTGCTGATCGCGCCGGCCGCCCTGCTCATGCTGGGGTTCATCGCCTACCCGGTCATCAGCGTCTTCTACTACAGCCTGCAGGAGTACAACCCCACCAAGCCGTGGCGGAACGGCTACGCGGGCTTCGACAATTTCGTCCACATCTTCACCGAGGACCCGCTGTTCTGGGACACGCTGGTGTTCAGCGCCAAGTGGGTCTTCGTCGAGGTCGGCCTCCAGCTGCTGTTCGGCCTCGCGCTGGCCCTCATCGTCAACCAGACCTTCGTCGGCCGGGGCCTCGGCCGCGCCCTGGTCTTCTCCCCGTGGGCCGTCTCCGGCGTGCTGACCTCCGCGATCTGGGTGCTGCTCTACAACTCCCAGACCGGCATCACCCGGTACCTCGCGGACCTGGGGATCGGCGACTACGGCGTCAGCTGGCTGTCGGACACCTCCACCGTCTTCCCGGCGGCGATCGTCGCGGACCTGTGGCGCGGAGTCCCCTTCTTCGCGATCCTCATCCTCGCCGACCTCCAGTCCGTCTCGAAGGACCTGTACGAGGCCGCAGAGGTCGACGGGGCCAGCCGCATCAAGCAGTTCTGGCACATCACGCTGCCGCACCTGAAGGACGCCATCATCCTGTCCACGCTGCTGCGCGCGGTGTGGGAGTTCAACAACGTCGACCTGCTCTACACGCTGACCGGCGGCGGACCCGCGGGCGAGACCACGACCCTGCCGCTGTACATCGCCAACACCTCCGTCGACGCCCACGACTTCGGCTACGCGTCGGCCCTCACCACGGTCGCGTTCGTGATTCTGCTCTTCTGCTCGATGGTCTACCTGCGACTGAGCAAGTTCGGAGGCGAGAAGTGATCACCAAAGAGGCCGCTCCGGCCGCCCCCGCCCCCGAGCGCACCGCCCCCGAACCGCTCCTCCCGGGGAAGAAGAGGCACCGGGCCTGGGACGAGGCACCCCGCTGGCAGATCTACCTCCCGCTGGGCGTCTACCTGGTCTTCACCCTCATCCCCTTCTACTGGATCCTGCTCTTCGCGCTGCGCCCGGCCGGCTCGACCTCGCTCGTGCCCTGGCCGATGACCTTCGAGCACTTCGAGAAGGTGTGGACGGACCGCAGCTTCGGCACCTTCTTCTACAACAGCGTGCTCGTCGGCGTCGCCACCCTGATCATGACGACCCTGGTGGCGCTGGCCGGCGGCTACGCCCTCGCCCGGTTCGACTTCAGGATCAAGCGGGGCTTCATGCTCGCCCTGCTGTGCTCCCAGTTCGTGCCCGGTGCGCTGCTGCTGGTCCCGCTGTTCGAGATCTTCGCCGAACTGCAGATGATCAACTCCCTCGGCAGCGTCATCATCGCCGAGACGGTCTTCCAGCTGCCGCTGTCGATGATCCTGATCAGCAACTTCATCAAGAACGTGCCGTACTCCCTGGAAGAGGCCGCCTGGGTCGACGGATGCAACCGGATGAGGGCCTTCCTGGTGGTCGTCCTGCCGCTGCTGCGGCCCGGTCTGATCGCCGTCGGCTCCTTCGCCTTCGTCCACTCCTGGAACCACTTCCTGTTCGCCCTGATGTTCCTCAACAACCAGGAGAAGCAGACCATCCCGGTCGGCCTGAACACCCTGATGAGCGCGGACAGCGTCGACCTCGGCGCACTCGCCGCGGGCGGCATCATCGCGGCCGTCCCCGTCGTGATCGTGTTCGCCTTCATCCAGAAGTGGCTGATCACCGGGTTCAGCGCGGGGGCGGTGAAGGGATGACGGCTTCCCGGACGCCCTCCCGGCCGGGAGCCGACGGGCCCCTGCCCGTCGTCCTCGCCGGCGCCCGCGGCCACGGCCGCTGGCACGTGGCGAACATCCGCCGGCTCCAGGGGAAGGGCCTCGTACGGCTCGTCGGGATCTGCGAGCTCACTCCGCTCACCGAGGAGGAGTTCGGTGGTGAACTCCCCGAGCAGTCCGCCGACTTCGGCGGCCTGCTGGACTCCACCGGCGCCCGGGCCGCGGTGGTCTGCACCCCGATCCCGACCCACACCGACCTGGCCCTGGCGGCGGCCGAGCGGGGCGTGCACCTCCTGCTGGAGAAGCCGCCGGCGCCGTCGTACGCCGAGTTCCGCCGGATGGCCGACGGGGTCGCCGCGGCCGGTGTCGCCTGCCAGATCGGCTTCCAGTCGCTGGGCTCGCACGCCGTGCCCGCGATCCGCGAACTGATCGCCCAGGGCGCCATCGGCCGGACGGTCGGGATCGGCGGGGCCGGTGCCTGGGTGCGCGACGAGGACTACTTCCGGCGGGCCCCCTGGGCGGGCCGGCGGCGGCTGAACGGCACCGACGTGGTCGACGGGGCGCTCACCAACCCGCTCGCCCACGCCGTCGCCACCGCCCTCGCGCTCGGCGACAGCACCCGCGCCGAGGACGTCACCGGCATCGAGACCGAGCTGCTGCGCGCCAACGACATCGAGTCCGACGACACCTCCTGCGTCCGCGTCACCACCGCGGGGGGCGGGCCGGTCACCGTCGCCGCGACGCTGTGCGCCGAGCGGGCCGACGAGCCGTACGTCCTGGTGCACGGCACCAGCGGCCGCATCACCTTCTGGTACAAGCAGGACCGCGTGCTGCTCCAGCGCGCGGACCACGGCCCGGAGGAGTTCGAGTTCGGCCGCACCGACCTGCTGGAGAACCTCGTCGCCCACCTCACCGACGGCACCCCCCTGCTGGTCACCCCGGACCGGACGGGCGCCTTCATGAAGGTCGTCGAGGCGATCCGGCAGGCCCCCGACCCGGCCCCGCTGCCCGCCGGCGCCTGGCACCGCGTCCCCGGCGAGAACCGCCGGGTCGTGCCCGGCATCGACGGCCTCGTCGCGGCCGCCGCCGACACCCTGTCCCTCTACTCCGAACTGGGCACCCCCTGGGCACGGCCCGCCGAGCACCTGCCGAAAGAGGTGAGCACCCGATGAGCGGCGACGACACCGCGGTCCTGAGCGTCGCGGGCCGGCCGGTCGGCCGGTACGTCATCCGGCCCGAGCTGCCGGCCCGGCTCTCCCCGCGCCCGTACCTGCACCCCGTCACCACCCTGGCCGGCACGGCGGTCACCGAGCTGAGCCCCGCCGACCACGCACACCACCTCGGCGTCGGTGTCGCCGTTCCCGACGTCGAGGGGCACAACTTCTGGGGCGGGCGCACCTTCGTCCGCGACCGGGGCCCGACCGAGCTGGACAACCACGGCTCCCAGCGGCACGTCGCCTTCCAGCTGCGCGACCCCGACGGCTTCGTCCAGGAGCTGCGCTGGGTCGCCGCCCCCGGCGAGCTGCTGCGCGAGCGCCGCACGGTCGCGGCCACCCCCCTCACCGACCGCGCCTGGGCGCTGGACCTCACCTTCTCCCTCACCAACGTCACCTCCGCCCCGCTCTCCCTCGGCAGCCCGGCCACCAACGGCCGCCCCGGCGCCGCGTACGGCGGCTTCTTCTGGCGGGCCCGCAAGGAGGAGACGGCACCGGACGTCTTCACCGCCGACGCCGAGGGGGAGGACGAGGTCCACGGCCGCCGCGCGGACTGGCTCGCCCTGGCCGGCTCCGCCTGGACGCTGGTCTTCGCCGGGGCCACCGGACCGACCCGCCGCGACCCGTGGTTCGTGCGCACCGCCGAGTACCCGGGTGTCGGCTCCTCCCTCGCCCACGACGCACGGCTGCCGGTCCCGCCCGGCGAGACGCTGGTCCGCCGGATCGTCACCGTCGTCGCCGACGGCCGCCTCGGCCGGGACGAGGCCGCGGCCCTGGCCCGCAAGGCGGTGAGCCCGTGAGCGCCGAACAGACGGACCCCACCTACCGCAACCCGGTCCTGAACGCCGACTGGTCCGACCCGGACGTGATCCGCGTCGGCGACGACTTCTACCTGACCGCCTCCAGCTTCGGCCGCGTCCCCGGACTGCCGCTGCTGCACTCCCGCGACCTGGTCAACTGGACCCTCGTCGGCCACGCCCTCCAGCGCCTGGAACCCGAGGCCGAGTTCGCGGCGCCCCGGCACGACTGCGGGGTCTGGGCGCCGTCGCTCAGGTACCACGACGACCGGTTCTGGATCTTCTGGGGCGACCCCGACCAGGGCGTCTTCCAGGTCAACGCCCCCGGGATCCGGGGCCCCTGGACCCGTCCGCACCTGGTGAAGGCCGGCAAGGGCCTGATCGACCCGTGCCCCCTGTGGGACGAGGAGACCGGCGAGGCCTACCTCGTGCACGCCTGGGCGAAGTCCCGCTCCGGGACCAAGAACCGCCTCACCGGCCACCGGATGCACCCGCACGGCACCGAACTCCTCGACGAGGGCAAGGTGATCGTCGACGCGGACCGCATCCCCGGCTGGTTCACCCTGGAGGGCCCGAAGCTCTACAAGCACGACGGCTGGTTCTGGATCCTGGCGCCCGCCGGGGGAGTGGAGACCGGCTGGCAGGGCGCCTTCCGCTCGCGCGAGTTCTTCGGGCCGTACGAGGAGAAGGTCGTCCTGGAGCAGAAGGACACCGACGTCAACGGCCCCCACCAGGGCGGCTGGGTGCGCACCCCGTCCGGCGAGGACTGGTTCCTGCACTTCCAGCAGCGCGGGGCGTACGGCAGGGTGGTCCACCTCCAGCCGATGCGCTGGGACACGGACGGCTGGCCGGTGCTCGGGGACGACGGCGCCCCCGTCACCCGGCACCGCCGCCCGGACCTGCCGCCGCAGCCGCCCGCCGCGCCCGCCACCGACGACGACTTCCCCGGCGGACGCCACGGCCGCCAGTGGCAGTGGACCGCCAACCCCCGGGACGGCTGGGCCACCCAGCACTCCGCCGACGGACTGCGGCTGACCTGCGTCCGCTCCGCCGACGCGCACGACCTGCGCAAGCTGCCCAACGTGCTCACCCAGCGGCTGCCCGGCACCCCGTGCACCGTCGAGGTGGAGCTGCGGCTCGACAGCGAGGAACCCGGGGCGCGGGCCGGTCTCGCGGTCCTCGGGGACGCGTACCGCTGGATCGGGCTCCAGCGGGGCACGGACGGCACGGTGCACCTGGTGCACCGGTTCGCCGAGGCGGTCGCGGACCACGAACGGGACGCCGACCACCCCCGGCCCGCTCCCGGGGGCCGGGCCCGGCTGCGCGTCGAGATCGGGGCCGGGGCGCGCTGCCGCTTCTCGTACGACACCGGGGACGGCTTCCGCCCCTCCGGGCAGGTCTTCGCCGCCACCCCCTGGCGCTGGGTCGGCGCCCTGCTCGGCCTGGTCGCCCTCGCGCCCGCCGGCCAGGGACACGCCGGTGCGGCCACGTTCACGCGGTTCAGGATCAGCGCCTCGTAACCGCCTCCATCCGTCCGCCTGTTGGGAGCCACAATGACGTATCTCCATAGCAAGCGCTTGCCGGCCCCGGCACCGGGACGCGGCAGGGTGGTCGCCGCCGTGCTCGGCCTCGTCACCGCGCTGGGGCTCGGGGCGGTCGGGGACGCCGAGGCGGCCCCCGCACCCGAGGCGCCCGGCCGGTGGAGCGACACCCCGCACGGTTTCGCCTCGCTGGCCGGCGGCACCACCGGCGGGGCGGGCGGCGAGGTCGTCACCGTCACCGACCAGGCGTCGCTGGAACGGTACGCGGCGGCCGAGGAGCCCTACGTCATCCGTGTCGCGGGCACCGTCACCGCCCGGCCGTTCGGCGCGGGCATCACCGTCGCGTCGCACAAGACGATCATCGGTGCCGGCACCGGCGGCGAGCTGGTGCAGGGCGAGTTCCACCTGAAGCCCGGCACGCACAACGTGATCATCCGCAACCTGACGATCCGCGACTCCGCGGTCGAGGGCGACTGGGACTGCAAGGGCACCGATTTCGACGGCGTCCAGATGGACACGGTCCACCACGTCTGGATCGACCACAACCGCTTCGCGAACATCTGCGACGGACAGCTCGACATCCGCAAGGACAGCGAGTACGTGACCGTCTCCTACAACCGGTTCACCGACAACAACAAGACGTTCGGGATCGGCTGGACGGACGACGTCCGCACGCAGATCACCATCGACCACAACTGGTTCGCGAACACCAAGCAGCGCAACCCGTCCGTGGACAACGCGGCCTACGCCCACCTCTACAACAACTACCTGACCGCCCAGGCCGATCCCGGTGACCCCGTGTGGACGTACGGGAACTGGGCACGCGGCGGGACCCGCATGGTCATCGAGAACAGCTACTACCGGGACGTCCAGCACCCCTACCAGGCCGACGCCACGGCCGAGCTGGTGCAGCGCGGTTCGATCCTGAAGAACACCACGGGCCGGCACGAGGCGTGGGGCGACGCCTTCGACCCGCGGGACTTCTACGCCTACCGGCTCGACCCGGCGTCCGCCGTACCGGCACTGGTGCAGCGGTTCTCCGGCCCGCAGCCGCGGATCGGGACCTGACCGCACGTCCGCGCACCGAGGAACGACCACGACCGACTCCCCCACAACGCCACATCCCGTTGGATCCAGAAGAAGAGAGCCGACCAATGAAGATCAGCAATCGCAGAAGCAACACCGGCGGACGCCGTGCATCGGCCGCCGTCGCCCTGGGGGCCGTGCTCGCCCTGACCGCCACCGCCTGCGGCGACGACGGCAGCGGAGCGGGCGGCGACAAGGGCGCCGAGGGCGACGGCAAGGGCAAGATCGTCTTCTGGGACAACAACGGCGGTGTCCGCACCGACATCTGGAAGGAGATCATCGCCGACTTCGAGAAGGCCAACCCGGACATCGACGTCGAGTACGTCGGCATCGCCTCCACCGAGTACCAGTCCAAGGTCGACACCGCCATCCAGGGCGGCGGCCTGCCGGACGTCGGCGGCGTCGGCGCCGCCATGCTCGCGGGCTTCGCCGCGCAGCAGGCGCTCGACCCGCTGGACGACCGCCTGGAGAAGTCGTCCCTGAACGGCAAGCTCAACAAGGACATGGTCGAGTCGCTGCGCGCCGCCGGCGGCGGCGACGACAAGCTCTACTCGATCCCCACCTCCGCGAACAACGGCGTGCTGTACTACCGCACCGACCTGTTCGAGAAGGCGGGTCTGGAGGAGCCGACGAGCTGGGACCGCTTCTACGAGGCCGCCGAGAAGCTCACGAACAAGGGCAAGAACGAGTTCGGCTACACCATCCGCGGCGGCGCCGGCTCCATCGCCCAGGCCCTGGACGCGATGTACGGCCAGTCCGGCATCACCACGTTCTGGGACTCCACCGGCAAGAAGACCACGGTCAACGACCCGAAGAACGTCGAGGCCCTGGAGAAGTACGCGGGCCTGTTCAAGAGGGTCACCCCCGCGGCCGACCTGAACAACGACTTCACCAAGATGGTCGCGCAGTGGGACTCCGGCACGATCGGCATGGTCAACCACAACCTCGGGTCCTACCAGGACCACGTGAAGGCGCTCGGCACCGAGAAGTTCCGCGGCATCCCGCAGCCCACCGGCCCCGGCGGCAAGCGGGTCCAGGTCTCCAACCCGGTCGACGGGCTCGGCCTGTTCAGGAGTTCCGAGAACAAGGAGGCCGCCTGGAAGTTCATCGAGTACGCCACCTCGCACGAGGCGAACTCGAAGTTCAACGAGTCGGCCGGGCAGGTGCCGTCGAACACGGACGCGGCGAAGGACGGGTGGATCGCGAAGGCGGAGCCGACGAAGCTGGCCGCGGACGCGCTGAACGACGGGTCCACGACCATCGTCCAGCTGCCGTACTACCTGCCGGACTGGAACACGATCTCCAAGGCCGAGAACGAGCCGAACTTCCAGAAGGTGCTCAACGGGGACATGAGCGCGAAGGACTTCCTGGACACGCTGGCGAAGCAGCTGAACGAGGCCCAGGCCGAGTGGGACGAGCAGATGGGCTGAGACCGGTGCGGTCCGGCCGTGGGGCGGCCCGTGCTCTGGGGCCGTGGGCCGCCCCCTGCCGGCCGCGCCCACGTGGCGGGGCCGCGGACCGGTGCGGCCCCGCCCCCAGGCAAGTCCCCCGTCGCCCCGTCGAAAGGCACAGGCGTGTCACTCAGCCGAAGGCAGGTCACTTCCGCCGCCGTCGCCGCCGTCCCGCTGGCGTTCGCCGCGACCGGCACCGCCCGGGCCGGCGGTCGCCACCGTCGGACCCTCTACATCGCCGGCGACTCCACCGCCGCGCAGAAGTACGCCGACGCCGCTCCCGAGACCGGGTGGGGCATGGCGTTGCCCTTCTTCCTCCGCCGGGACCTGGAGGTCGCCAACCACGCCGTGAACGGGCGGAGTTCCAAGAGCTTCGTGGACGAGGGGCGGCTCGAGACGATCCTGTCCGCCGTCCGGCCCGGGGACCTCCTGCTGATCCAGTTCGCGCACAACGACGAGAAGGCCACCGATCCGAGCCGCTACACCGAGCCCTGGTCGACGTACCAGCAGCACCTGCGGCTGTACGTCGACGGGGCGCGGGCCCGCGGGGCGCGGCCGGTGCTGGCCACTCCCGTGGAGCGGCGGCGGTTCGACGCGGCCGGCGTCGCCGTGCCGAGCCACGGCGAGTACCCGGCGGCGATGCGGGCGCTGGCGCGTCGGGAGCGGGTGGCGCTGCTCGACGTCCAGGCCCTGTCGCTGGCGCTGTGGCAGGAACTCGGGGCCGAGGAGACCAAGAAGTACTTCAACTGGACGCCCGCCGAGCAGGACAACACGCACTTCAACCCGCCGGGTGCGATCGCCGTGGCCCGGCTGGTCGCCCGGGAGCTGCTGCGCACCCGGGTGCTCGCGCCGCGCGACGTGCGCCGGCTGGACGGGGAGGTCCCCGAGGCGTGGATCACCTGGCCGGAGGCCACCGCGTAACACCCCCTGAAACCCATCGAGGAGAGCCGCACCATGAACAGACCGAACTGGCATGCCCATGCCACAGTGAGAGCCGCCTCGCTGGCCGGCTGCACCGCCCTCGTGCTCGCCCTGACCGGCACCGGAGCCCAGGCGCACTCCCCGTCGCACGGCCCGTCCCACCACCGTGACCCCGCCCGGCAGACGCTGGCCCCGAACGACGGCTGGGCCTCCTACGGCACCGGCACCACCGGGGGCGCCGCCGCGGACGCCGAGCACGTGTACACCGTGACGGACTGGGCCGGGTTCAAGGCCGCCCTGGCGGACGGCGGCGACGCACCGAAGATCATCAAGGTGAAGGGGACCATCGACGCGGTCTCCGAGGGCTGCGAGGCGTTCGCCGTGCCCGGGTACGACTTCGACGCCTACCTGGAGAAGTACGCCCCCCGGACCTGGGGGCTCGAACAGGATCTGAGCGCCGAGCCCGACGACAGCCCGGAAGGACTGCGCAGGGCCTCGGCCGCCCGCCAGGACACGGCCATCAAGGCGGACATCCCCGCCAACACCACGATCATCGGCGTCGGCAGGAACGCCGGGATCAAGGGCGCCAGCCTGCAGATCAAGGGCGTGGACAACGTCATCGTCCGCAACCTCACCCTGGAGAGCCCGATCGACTGCTTCCCCCAGTGGGACCCGACCGACGGCGACAAGGGCAACTGGAACTCCGAGTACGACACCGCCGTCGTCCACGGCTCCACCCACGTCTGGCTGGACCACAACACCTTCACCGACGGCGAGCACCCCGACAGCGAGGCCCCGACCCACTTCGGCATGCTCTACCAGCAGCACGACGGCGAACTGGACATCGTCAAGGGCGCCAACCACGTCACCGCCTCCTGGAACGTCTTCACCGAGCACGACAAGACGATCCTGATCGGCAACAGCGACAGCGAGTCCACCGCCGCCGGCGACCGGGGCAAGCTGAAGGCGACCTTCCACCACAACCTGTTCTCGAACCTGGTCGAGCGCGCGCCGCGCGTCCGCTTCGGACAGGTCGACGTGTACAACAACCACTTCGTGGCGGACGCCGGCTACTCCTACAGCTTCGGCATCGGCAAGGAGTCCCAGCTCGTCGCCGAGCACAACGCGTTCACCCTGCCCGAGGGCATCAGCCCGGCGAAGATCCTCAAGAGGTGGAACGACTCGCCGCTCACCGCCGCGAACAACCGGGTCAACGGCGAGCGCGTGGACCTGATCGCCGTGCACAACGCGGAGATCCCGGCGGAGGCCCTCCGCTCCGGCGCCGGCTGGACGCCCACCCTGCGCACCGCCGTCCACCCGGCGTGGGCGGTCCCGGCGCTGGTCAAGCACTTCGCGGGCGCGGGCCGTATCCGCTGACGCCCCCGAGAACCGGCCGGGGCGGTCCGCTCCCCACCCCCACTGCGGGGTGCGGACCGCCCCGGACCCGCACCCGTCACCGAAGGAGCACCCTCATGACCCCGCCCCTGTCCAGAAGGAACTTCCTGCTCGCCGGCGCCGCGGCCGGCGGCGCGCTCGCCCTGTCCACCGCCACCGCGCAGGCCGCACCGGCCGACCACCGGCCGCGCCGCCCGTTCGGCCGGTACGGCTCACCGGCCGCGCGCCTGACCGCGAAGACCCTGTACGTCCATCCGGGCGGCGCCGGTGACTTCACCACCGTCCAGGCCGCCGTGACCGCCGCGGCCGGCCCCGGGCACACCCTGGTCATCGCCCCCGGCACCTACCGCGAGACGGTCTCGGTCGACGCCGACCGCACCGACATGACCTGGCTCGGCGCCTCCGAGGACCCCCGTGACGTGGTCGTCGTCTTCGACAACGCGGCCGGCACCCCCAAGCCCGGCGGCGGCACCCACGGCACCTCCGGCTCGGCCACCACCACCCTGCGCCCCGACGGCTTCACCGCCCGCTGGATCACCTTCGCCAACGACTGGCTGCGCGCCGACCACCCCGGGACCAGCGGCACCCAGGCCGTCGCCCTCAAGGTGCAGGGCGACCGCAGCGCCTTCACCCACTGCCGGTTCCTCGGCCACCAGGACACCCTGTACGCGGACTCGCTCTCCCTGGACACCTTCGCCCGCCAGTACTTCTCCCACTGCTACGTCGAGGGCGACGTCGACTTCGTCTTCGGCCGGGCCACCGCCGTCTTCGCGCACTGCCACTTCCGCACCCTGGTCCGCCCCGACCTGACGGGCGCTCCGTACGGCTTCGTCTTCGCGCCCTCCACGGCCGGCGCCAATCCGCGCGGCTACCTGGTCACCAGGAGCCGGATCAGCAGCGAGGCCCCCGACGGCTACTACAAGCTGGCCCGCCCCTGGGTGCCCAGCTCCGACCGCACCGCCCGCCCGATGCTCACCGTCCGGGAGACCCACCTCGGCGCCGGCATCGACGCGGTCGCCCCGTACACCGACATGTCGAGCGGTTACCCGTGGCAGGACCAGCGCTTCGCCGAGTACCGCAACACCGGACCGGGCGCCGTGATCACCGTCCCCGAGAACCGGCCCCAGCTCACCCGCGCGCAGGCCGCGTCCCACACCCGGGAGGCGTACCTCGGCGACTGGCGGCCGTATGCCCGCCGCCGGTGACCTGCCCGGTTTCCACCCGGCGCTCAAGGACGAGCTCACCTTCCCGCTCGCCTGGGGCGCCTCGCCGGTCCGGGACTTCGAGGCGTGGCGGCGGGCGGCCCGGGCCAAGGTCGAGGAGCTGCTCGTCGTCCCCCGCCAGGACGGCGTGCCGTACGCGCCGGAACGCACGCACGGGTCCGCGGCCGGCGGTTTCACCCGCGAGCTGGTGACCGTCTCCCTCACCCGCTACGCACGGGTCCGCGGTGCCCTGCTCACCCCGCGGGGCACCGGGCCCTTCCCGGCCGTGCTGCTGCTGCACGACCACGGCTCCCGGTTCGACATCGGCAAGGAGAAGGCCGTCCGGCCCTGGTACGACGACACCCGGCTCGCCTCCGCCCTGGAGTGGGCCGACCGGTGCTTCGGCGGCCGCTTCGTCGGGGACGAACTCGCCCGGCGCGGATACGTGGTGCTGTGCCTGGACGCCCTCGGCTGGGGCGACCGCGGCCCCCTCGCCTACGAACAGCAGCAGGCGCTGGCGAGCACCCTCTACCACCTGGGCTCCTCGCTCGCCGGCCTCCACGCCCGCGAGGACCAGCGGGCCGCCGCCTTCCTGGCGGGCCTGGACCGGGTGGACGGGCGCCGGGTCGCCGCCGTCGGGTTCTCCATGGGCGGCTACCGCGCCTGGCAGGTCGCCGCCCTCAGCGACCACATCGCGGCCGCGGCGAGCGTGTGCTGGATGACGGGGCTGAAGGAGATGATGGTCCCCGGGAACAACACGCTGCGCGGCCAGTCGGCGTTCCACATGCTCCACCCGGGGCTCTCCCGGCACCTCGACCTCCCCGACGTGGCGAGCATCGCCGCGCCCCGGCCGATGCTGTTCTTCCACGGCGGGCGGGACGCCCTGTTCCCCGCCGACGGGGTGCGGGTGGCGTACGAGAAGATGCGCGCCGTCTGGCGCTCGCGCCGCGCCGGGGAACGGCTGCGGCTGAAGACGTGGCCGGAGCGCGGCCACGTCTTCGACACCGCGATGCAGGACGAGGTGTACGCCTGGCTCGACGCCGTCCTGTGAGCCGGGCGCGGCCCGGCGCCGCACCGGCCGCACCGGCCGCACCGGCCGCACCGGCCGGACCGGCTCCGGTGCCGGCGACCGGTTCGACGGTGCCGTGCCGCGGGCAGCCGGAGGACGGGTCGCGCGGGCCCCTCCCGCCGATCGCGGAGGTCAGCACGTGCCTGCCCGCGTTCGGCCCGCGTCAGTGCCGGGGCAGGAAGGACGCCCCCGCCGGGTGTGGGCCGGCGAGGGCGTCCCGACGGCCGTCCGGATGGGGGTCCGGCCGGCCGGGGCCCGGCCGCCCGAGGGGGGTTCGGGCGTCACCGGGACCGGGCCGCCGGACGTCGAGACGGCGGCCCGGAGTCGGTCACGGGCTCGGCGGGATCACTTGTAGGTGATGTCCGAGGCCGAGAACCTGCAGTACTTCCCGTCGGGGCCGGAACCGAGGTCCTTCGGCTCCTTGCCCGAGTTGTTGCCCTGGAAGCGGGTGCAGGTCTTGATCTTCTTCTTGCTGTCGCCCTGGATGCGGATCTGCGACAGCGTGGCGGTGTCGCCGTAGTTGGTGTTGATGCCGACGAGCGACTTGCCGGGCGCGACCACGTCGATGTCCTTCAGCACGATCGTGCGCTTGTACTGCGTCTTGCAGTTGCCGCAGGAGCGCACCAGCTTGCCGAAGTCCTCGACCCGGAAGCCGCTCACGGTCAGCGTGCCGGCGCCGTTGAACTGCAGCACCTTGTCGTCGGCCTTCTTCGCGCCGCCGCCGATCACCTTGTACTGGGCCGACGACGACTTGCCCTTGAAGCTGGCGGCGTCCTCGCCGACGTCCAGCCACCACACGTTCTGCAGCGTGCAGCTGCCCTTGCAGTGCACGCCGTCGGCGGCCGGGGTGCCGATGACCACGTTCTTCAGCGTGGCGCCGTCGGCCAGTTCGAAGATCGGGTCCTGGCCCTCGTCCTGGCCGTCGCCGCCCAGGGCGCCGGTGCCGTAGAACTTCTTCATGCCGCCGTCGTAGACGCCGGAGACCGGAACGGTCTTCGACACCGGCTTGCCGCCGGTGTCCGCGGGCCAGGCCGAGGCGGCGCCCGCGGTGGACAGCATCGTCGTGGTGACGATCGCCGCACCCGTGATGCCGAGCGCGGAGACTCCGGCGATCACCGCCCGCTTCCTCGCGGTCCGGCGACGGTGGGAGACGCGCTGTTCGGCTCGTGCAGTCATGCCCATTCCTTGCGTGGGGAGGATCTTTGCGCCTCTTGGTCGCCACCGCCGCGGGAAGGGTTGCCGCGTCCCGGGAATTTTTCTCTACGCGTCCTCGTCGCCGTCCGAATCCCCGCCGTCCGCCGCGTCCTCGTCGCCCTGGCGTGCGAAGTCGCCGCCCACGCCGAGCCGTTCCGAGCCGGTGGCGGCCGTCGCGGCGTAGCGGTCGTCCGCGGCGTCCCGGCCGCCGCGTTCGTGGTCGTACTGCCCCGCGAACACCCACTCGCCCGGTGGGACCGTACGGCCCTTCCGGAGCGTCCAGGTGTAGACGAGGAAGCCGTCCCGCTCCTCCACCGTGAGGCCGAAGTCGTCCTCGGGCAGCGAACGCCAGGCGCCGGTGGAGGACACCCCGCCGGTCTGCGCGATCCGCAGCTCCACGGTGAGCGCGGTCAGCCGCTCGGCGGTCTTCAGGGTGACGTTGCTCTGCGCCCAGAACTCGTTGCTGTGCGGGTCCACCGAGCCGTCCGACCACAACGGCCCGTCCTCCACCCCGGCCGGCGGCCGGGTGGTGCCGGACGCACTCGGCGTCCCGGCGGGCGCGGTGCCGGTGTCCCGGGGCCGGTCCGAGGCGTCCGGCGAGGGCTCCACCGGGGGCGCGGGCTTCCTGCTCGTCGCCTCCGGGGAGGGCGTGGGTGTGGGCGTGGGCGTCGGTGAGACGGCCACGTGCCGCTGCTCCGGGGCCTCGTCGCCCTTCACCGCGGAGGCGACGGCGTAACCGCCCACCGCGAGCACCCCGGCCACCGCGGCCGTCGCGCTCGCCACCCGGACCCAGCCGAACACCGGCGGACGCCGGGCGCGGTGGTCCGGGCGGGCCGGGCCGGCCATGCCGCGCTCGATCCGGGCCAGCATGCGTTCCCGGTCGGGCTCGTGCGCCCCGGCCGCCTCCTGCAGCCGGGCGCGCAGCTCCTCGTGCACGTCCCGCCGCATCGTCACCGGTCCCTTCCCTCGACCTTGCCGGAGCGTTTCCGCATGCCCTCGGCCGCATCCCCGCGGGCGGCCGTCCCCACCGCCGCGTGCACCCGCTGCGGCACCTCCCGCGTGCCCAGCAGCCGCTGCAGCTCGGCCATCCCCTTCGAGGTCTGGCTCTTCACCGTACCCACCGAGACGCCCAGGGCCAGCGCGGTGTCCTTCTCCGACAGGTCGAAGGCGTGCCGCAGCACCACGCACGCCCGCTTGCGGAACGGCAGCCGGCGCAGCGCCTCCTGCACGTCCACCACGCCCGCCACGTCGGGATTCTCGGTCCGTTCCTCGCGCTGCGACCAGAACAGCGCGATCCGGCGCCGTTCGCGCACCGCGCTGCGGATCCGGGTGCGGGCCAGATTGGCCACCACGCCCCGGGCGTACGCCACCGGATGGTCCGCGGCCCGCACCCGGTCCCAGCGGTGCCACAGCGCCAGCAGCGCGTCCGCCGCCAGATCGTCGGCGGTGTCCGCCTCACCGGTCAACAGGTTGGCCAGCCGGGACAGTTCGGCGTAGTGGCGCTCGAAGAAGGCGTGGAACTCCACGGAGGCGGTGTCGTCGACGACGGTGCCCATGGGCCTCCCTCCCCTCGCAGCGGCTTCGGGCGCCCGAGGGGCGCCTGCGTGGCTGTGCGTGTCCTCCGGACGACATGTGAACATCCGGCGTGGGCCGGACGAGATCCGGAGCGTAGCAGTGATCGTTCACGAGTTCGTACGGAGGGCCGAACGGCGTGTGACCCGTCGTCACCGGGGTGCCGGGGAGAGGGACAAGACGACGGGCCGCCCCCGGGGGGAAAGGGGCGGCCCGTCCGTTCGGACGGCCTCTCGGCCGGGAGGTTCAGTCCTCGAGTGCCGCTTCCATCGCCGCCCTGGCGACCGGCGCCGCCAGACCGTTGCCGCTGACCTCCGAGCGGGCCGCGTCGGACTGCTCCACCACGACCGCCACGGCGACCTCCCGGCCGGAGGAGTCGGACTCGGCGTACGAGGTGAACCAGGCGTACGGGACCTTGCTGTTGTTCTCGCCGTGCTGGGCGGTGCCCGTCTTGCCGCCCACGGTCGCGCCGGGCATCTGCGCGTTGGAGCCCGTGCCCTCCTCGACGACCGTCCGCATCGCCGACCGCAGCTGCTCGGCGGTCGAGGAGCTGACGACCTCCTTCGTGTCCGCCTCGTCGTCGTAGTCCTTCAGCACGTCGCCGCCGCTGTCGGTGATCTGCGCGACCATGTGCGGCGACACCAGCTCGCCGCCGTTGGCTATCGCCGCCGACACCATCGCCACCTGCAGCGGCGTCGCGGTGACGTCGAACTGGCCGATACCGGTCAGCGCGGTCTGGGACGGCACCATGTCCGAGGGGTACACGCTGGTGTAGGCGCGCACCGGCACGTCCTGCGTCTCGTCGTTGAAGCCGAACTTCTCGGCCATCGCCCGCACCTTGTCCTGGCCCAGGTCGTGGGCCAGCTTCGCGAAGACGTTGTTGCAGGAGTACTGGAGCCCCACCCGGATCGTGGCGTTCTCACAGGGCGCGTCCGGGTTCTCGTTGGTCAGGTCCGTGACCGTGCCCGGCAGCGTGTACGGGTCGGGGCTCTCGGTCGGCTCGTCCACCGACGCGTACAGCCCGTCCTCCAGCGCCGCCGCCGCGACCACCAGCTTGAACGTCGAACCCGGCGGCAGCGGCTGGCGCAGCGCCCGGTTGACGAGCGGCTTGTCCGGGTCCTCGGTGAGCCTCTCCCAGGCCTCGCCGGCGGTGTTGGCGTCGGTCAGCGACGTGGGATCGTAGGACGGGGTCGACACGGCCGCGAGGATCCGGCCCGTCCCCGGGTCGATCGCGACCGCCGCGCCCTTCTTGTCGCCGAGCGCCTCGTACGCCGCCTTCTGCACCTCGGGGTCGATGGTCGTCACCACGCTGCCCGGTTCGGCCCGCTGGTTCGTGACGGTGTCCATCACCGTCCTCAGGCGGGGGTCCGTGCCGTTGAGCAGGTCCTCGTAGATGCCCTCGAGCTGCGTCGGCGCGTAGGCCTGCGAGGCGTAGCCCGTCACCGCCGCGTACAGCGGGCCGTTCTCGTACGTGCGCTTGTAGGCGAGGTCGCCTCCTTCCGTCCGCGCCGAGCCGGTGATCGACTCACCGGCCACGACGATGTTCCCCAGCGGCTCCGCGTACGTCAGAATCGCGTTGCGCCGGTTGTCCTTGTCGTCCGCGAGTGCCCGGCCCTCGTAGAACTGCACCCAGGTGGCCCTGACCAGCAGGGCGAGCACCAGGAGCAGCGTGAAGACCGAGGCGCGCCTGATCGTCTTGTTCATTCCGTCCGGACAGACGGACGAGAGCGGCCGGATCGTTCCCGTCCGCCCGATTTCTCATCGGACGTTCATGAAACCGGCCGGGCGACCGCTCACCGGTCGCGCAGGAAACCCGCCTCGTAGGCCGCGATGACGGCCTGGGTGCGGTCCCGGGCGCCGGTCTTCGCCAGCACCGACGCCACGTGCGTCTTCACCGTGGCGGGTCCGACCTCCATCCGCCGCGCGATCTCCGCGTTGGTCAGTCCGGCCGCCATGTGCCGCAGCACCTCGCTCTCCCGCCCGGTGAGCCGCGCCACCCACTGCGGCGGGGCGGGGCACGCGCGCGCGTGCTCGGCGGCGAGGGTGCGGACCGCCGCCGGGAACAGCAGGGTGTCGCTGCGCGCCACCAGCCGCACCGCGCCCACGAGCGCGTCGGCGTCCGCCCGCTTGAGCAGGAACCCGGCGGCTCCGACGCGCAGCGCGTCGTACACGTAGGAGTCGTTCTCGAAGGTGGTGACGACGACGATCCGGGGCGGCGCGTCGAGCCCGGCGAGGATCTGCTCGGTGGCGCGGATGCCGTCGATCTCGGGCATCCGGACGTCCATCAGCACCACGTCGGGCCGGCACTCCCGCACGACGGACACCGCCTCCGCACCGGTGGCCGCCTCACCGACCACCTCCAGGTCCGGCTCGGCGGCCAGGATCGCCCGCAGCGCGGTGCGCACCATGCGCTCGTCGTCGGCGAGGACGACACGGATCGGGGAGGGGCGGGTCATGGGAGTCCTTTCGGTCGGGGCGCCGTCCGCACCGGCAGCCGTACGTGCAGCCGCCAGGTCCCCTCCACCGGGCCGGCCCGGGCCGTGCCGCCCAGCAGCCGGGCGCGGTCCTCGACGCCGCGCAGGCCGTGGCCGCCGCCGGGGCGGGGCGCCGGGCGGGGGCCGGGAACGACGGCCAGGGGGTTGGCGACGGTGATCTCCAGATGGCCGTCCCGCACCTCGACGCGCAGGGCGACGGCGACCCCCTCGCCGGCGTGCTTGAGGACGTTGCTCAGCCCTTCCTGCACGATCCGGTAGGCCTCGCGGGACAGCACCGGCGGCAGGGACCCGGGCGCCGCCTCGACGGTGGCCGACACCCTCAGCCCGCTCGCCCGGGTGCGGCGCAGCAGACCGTCGAGGTCGGCGGCGAGCGTGGGCGCCGGGGCCGTGCCGGGAGCGTCGCCGTCCCGCAGCACACCGAGCACCGCGTCCAGCTCGCCCACCGTGCGCCGGGTGGTCTCCTCGATCGCGGCGAGCGCCTCACGGACGAACTCCGGATCGCTGTCGAGGACCCGGCGGGCCGCGCTCGCCTGCAGGGTCACCGCGCTCAGCGCGTGCCCGACGGAGTCGTGCAGCTCGCGCGCCAGCCGGTTGCGCACGGCGAGGTCGGCGGCGCGCGCCTCGGCGGCGGCGAGCCGGTCCTCGGGGGTGGGACCGAGCAGCGCGGGCGCCCAGCGGGCCAGCAGCGCACCGGCCCCGGCCGCGCAGCCGGCCAGCGCGAGGAGCGAGGCCACGCCCGCGACCGGCGCGAGCGCCAGTGCCCAGGGGTGTTCGAACACCTCGGGCAGCCCGAGCCGGGAGTCCCGCAGCCCCGCGACGAGCGGCAGCACGATCAGCACGGCGGCGAACGGCGGCAGCGCCAGCGACATCCCGGCGACGATCCCGCCGATCCCCAGGTGCAGCGTGAACCAGGCCGCCGTCCGGCTCCTGGCCGCCCGGCCCCGGGCGGGCCCCTCGGCGAGCCGGTCCGGGTCCACCCCGCACAGCCAGCGTACGGCGGCGGTCTCCAGCGGCCGGGTCAGCGGGAACAGGGAGGTGAGGGCGGCGAGCGGCAGGCCGACGCCGAAGGAGGCGAGCTGGAGGACGATCGACGTGAAGACGACGGTGCCGCCGGCCGCCGGCCCGACGACGACCGCGCCGACGAAGACGTACGGCATGGCGAGCGCGCCGCCCAGGATCAGGTGGATCCAGCGCAGGCGGGCCCGCCGGCCGAACAGCAGCCGCGCGAACGCCCTCACGTCACCGGAGACTTCACTGCCCCGGCGGACCGCGCCCCGAGGACGGACCGCGCCACGAGGAAACGGGCGCCGACGGTGGCGACGAGGAGGCCGACGATCATCTGGCCAGCGTAGGCCAGGAGCATCAGTCCCGTCGGGCGGTCGGCGGGATCTCCCGGGGACAGCAGCGCGGCCGCCGCCATCCAGCCGCCCCAGCAGGCCACGGCACCGGAGCCGACCCCGGCGAGGACGAGCGGCACCCGCACCGGCAGTGCCGGAGTCCGCCGGAAGGCCAGCAGGAGGCCGCCGCCGACCGCGGCCAGGAGGAAGACGACGTACAGGGACTCCAGGACGTGGAAGTCGCTGCCCCGGCCCGCGACGACGCCCGCGCTCAGCCCGGCCGTGCCGCCGCAGGCCCAGAGGGCCCGGAGCGCCAGCGGGAACAGCGCGAGCACGGCGGCCGCCACCGCGACGACCCGCTGTGCCGTCCCCGTCGTCCCGGCGGACAGGTCCCACATCCGGCCGCGCCACAGACGGCCCCAGCGGTCCCGGGCGTACAGCACGAACAGCGAGCCCAGCGCGAGGCCCTGGACGATGAACCCGGTGTAGACGACGGCGAACACCCACGCGTGCAGGAAGGGTTCGTCCGCGCCGGTCGCCGTGCCCGCGGGGCTCTGGCCCCCGAACGCCCGCACCAGCAGCTGGAGCGGGTAGCCGGCCATGATCGGCGCCAGCAGTCCGGTCGCGACCCACATCGGCGCCGCGAGCAGCCACGCGGGCACCCCGCGGCCCCACGGCCGGGTCAGCAGCAGCGCGAGCACGATCACGGCGCCGTCCATCAGGATCGTGAGGACGTTCGCCACGGCCGTCTCGGTGGGGTGGTCCAGCAGCACGCTGCCCGCCGGGACGCCGACGTGGCTGCCGGCCACCCAGGCGGTCTTGAGGGCGAGGTACGGCAGGCAGGCCCCGACGGCGACGGCGCGCAGCAGCCTGCGGGAGCGGGGGAGCGGGGCACCGCCGGCGGCGACGGCGGGGGCGAGTGACTGCGACATGCCCTCAGACTCCCGCGCGGCCGCCCGCGGACACCTCCTGCACGGCGACGATCCGCCTCCGCCGCGCGGGGGAGAGCCGGATCTCAGGCGTCCAGCGTCAGCACGAGCTCGTCGATCTCCGCGTCCCGCGCGGGCGCGTACGCCGTGGCCCGCGCGCGGACCTCGAAGCCGCACCGCTCCAGCACGCGCAGCGACCCCGCGTTGTCCGCGGCCACGCGCGCGTACAGCGGGCGTTCGGTCACCTCGGCCAGCAGTCCGCGCAGCGCGGCCGTGGCGACGCCCCGGCCCCAGTACGCCCGGTCGACCCAGTACGTCACCTCGCGCTCGCCCGCCTCCCCGTACACCGCCGCGTGGCCGAGCACGTCACCATCGCCCAGCACGGTGCGCACGACGACGTCCGGTGAGCTGCGGATGCGGGTCCAGTGGGCGTCGAAGGCGCTCCGGTCGGCCGGGTCCCGGGGCGTGAAGGCCGCCATGCGCAGGGCGTCCGGGTCGTTCGACTGCCGGTAGAAGACCGGCAGGTCGCTGTCGTGCACCGCGCGCAGGGTGATGTCCATCGCGTTCGTCGCCTTCCTCGCTCAGAGCCTCAGAGCCTCCGGGTCGCCAGGGTCAGCCGGTCACGCGCGTCGAACAGGGCGTCCTTGACCATCTGCTCGTGCGCGGGCGTGAGCCGGGCCACCGGCACCGAGCAGCTGATCGCGTCCCGCGCGGGGGTGCGGTAGGGGATCGCCACGCCGAAGCAGCGCAGCCCGAGCGTGTTCTCCTCGCGGTCCACGGCGAAGCCCTGCTCCCGCACCTGGTGCAGCTCCTCGATGAGCCTCTCCCGGTCGGTGATGGTGTTCTCGGTCAGGGCGGGCAGCGTCTCGGGGAGCATCTTGCGCACCTGCTCGTCCGTGTGGGTGCTCAGCAGCGCCTTGCCCAGCGAGGTCGAGTGGGCGGGCAGCCGGCGGCCGACCCGGGTGAAGGGGCGCAGGTAGTGCTGCGACTGGCGGGTGGCCAGGTAGACGACGTTGGTGCCGTCGAGCCGGGCGAGGTGGATGGTCTCCGTCGTGTCGTCCGAGAGCCGGTCCAGGGTCGGGCGGGCCGCCGCGACCACCTCGTCGCCGTCGATGTAGGAGGTGCCGACCAGCAGCGCCCGCACACCGATGCCGTAGCGCGTGCCCGTCGCGTCCGTCTCCACCCAGCCGAGGTCCACGAGGGTGCGCAGCAGCATGTAGAGGCTGGACTTGGGGTAGCCGACGGCCTCCTGGACCGCGGCGAGGGAGTGCATGCCGGGGCGTCCGGCGAAGTACTCGAGGAGTTCGACGGTCCGTACCGCGGACTTGACCTGCGCACCGCCGCCCGTCTCGCCAGCCGACATCGCCCTTGACCCCCTCGTTCGCCGGGAAATAGTCTCCCCAGCATATTCATCACCAGAGACAGCGTTCAGTATATCGAACAGTCCTGGTGGATGGCGTACATCCTGCGGCATGGCATGCGGCAATCAAGTGGAGGGACCCGCGGTGGCAGCAGCACCAGTCTGGAGTGTCGACCCCCGAACCGGGAAGCAGCGTGAACAGGTTGCGGTGGAGGCCACGGCCCAGGAGGTGGACGCCGCCGTCCGGGCCGCGCACGACGCGCGGGACGCGCTGGCCGACCGCACCGTCCGCGCCGCCTTCCTGCGCACGGCCGCCGACGAACTCGAGGCGGCCAAGGACGTGCTCGTCGAGACCGCCGACGCGGAGACCGCGCTCGGCCCGGTCCGGCTGACCGGCGAACTCGCCCGCACCTGCTACCAGCTGCGGGCCTTCGCCGGCATCGTCGAGGAGGGCGCCTTCCTCGACGTCGTCATCGACCACCCCGACGACACCGCGACCCCGCCCGTCCCGGACCTGCGCCGGTACAAGGTCCCGCTGGGCGTCGTGGCCGTCTACTCGGCCTCCAACTTCCCCTTCGCCTTCTCCGTCCCCGGCGGCGACACCGCGAGCGCGCTCGCGGCCGGCTGCCCGGTCGTCGTCAAGGCCCACCCCGACCACCCGGGCCTGTCCGAGCTGGTCGCCAAGGTGCTGCGCCGGGCCGCCGCCCGGCACGGCGTCCCCGAGGGAGTGCTCGGCCTGGTGCACGGCTTCGAGGCCGGCGTCGAGCTCGTCAAGCACCCGCTGGTCTCGGCGGCCGGCTTCACCGGTTCGGTGCGCGGCGGCCGCGCCCTCTTCGACGCGGCCGCGGCCCGCCCGGTCCCGATCCCGTTCCACGGCGAGCTGGGCTCCCTGAACCCGGTCCTGGTCACCGAGGCCGCGGCGGCCGAGCGCGCCGAGGAGATCGGCGCGGGCCTGGCGGGCTCGATGACACTGGGCGTCGGCCAGTTCTGCGTGAAGCCGGGCCTGGTCCTGGCGCCGGCCGGGGCGGCCGGCGACCGGTTGGTGAAGTCGCTGACGGACGCCGTCAGCGACACCGACGCGGGCGTCCTGCTCGACCACCGCATGCGGGACAACTTCGTCGCCGGGGTCGCCGAGCGCGCCCAGCTGCCCGACGTGGAGTCCCCGGTGACGCCGGGCGCGGCCGGCGAGCACGCGGTCGGCGCGGGCTTCCTCGCCGTCCCGGCGAGCCGGCTGGCTCAGGAGGGCGAGCACGACCTGCTCCTCGAGGAGTGCTTCGGCCCGGTCACCGTGGTGGCCCGCTACGAGGACGAGGCCGAGGCGCGGGCCGTGCTGTCGCGGCTGCCGGGCAACCTCACCGCGACCGTCCAGCTGTCCGCCGAAGAGGCGGCGGGCGCGGGCCGCGGCGCGGAGCTCGTGCGGGAGCTGACGCCCCTGGCCGGCCGCGTGCTCGTGAACGGCTGGCCGACCGGCGTCGCCGTGGCTCCCGCCCAGCACCACGGCGGGCCCTACCCGGCGACGACCTCCACGTCCACCTCCGTGGGCGGCACGGCCATCGAGCGGTGGCTGCGGCCCGTCGTGTACCAGAACACGCCTCAGGCGCTGCTCCCGGAGGAGCTGCGGGACGACAACCCGCTCGGGCTGCCGCGTCGTTTCAACGGCCGCCTGGAGCGCTGACCGGACGGCGTCCCGGGGCCCGTCCGGCACGATCCGCCGGGCGGGCCCCGGCCCCTTCCGGACCGACGCACCGGACCTGGGACACTCGTCGGATGGACGTGGAACTCCCCGAACTCCCCTTCGCCCTCCGCACATACGGTCCCGACGGCCACTGGTCGTACGAGGACGGCGCGCTGACCGGCTGGGCGGGCGCCCGCCAGGACCGCTTCGTGCCGCCCACCGGCGAGGCGCTGGACCCCGCCGCCGACGCCCCCCGGCTGCTGGGCGCGCCCGAGGGCGACTTCCAGCTGATCGCCCGCGTCACGGTCGGCTTCGCCGCCGCCTTCGACGCCGGGGTGCTCTACGTCCACGTCGGCGAGCGGGCCTGGGCCAAGCTCTGCCTGGAGTACTCCCCGGACGTGCCCACCGTCTGCACGGTGGTCACCCGGGGCCACTCCGACGACGCCAACTCCTTCACCGTCGACGGCAGTTCCGTCTGGCTCCGGGTGAGCCGCACCGGCCGCGCCTTCGCCTTCCACGCCTCCCGCGACGGCGAGCGCTGGACCTTCGTGCGCCTCTTCACCCTCGGCGACGAGGAGGAGTCGGGAGCCGCCCTGGTCGGTTTCATGACCCAGTCGCCGGTGGGCGAGGGCTGCGTGGTGACGTACGACCGCATCGAGTTCCGGCCGAACTGGCCGCGCGACCTCAGGAGCGGCGACTGAGCGGGCCGGGAACCGCCGGCCGGGCGGTGACGTCCTCCGTTGCGTGATCAGAGCGCACCGGACCGTCGACTCCCTGCTGATCAGGACCGCCCTGGCCGTCGAGGCCCCGGACATCGCCGCGCTGCACCGGCGCGCCCGGTCCACGTACTGCCCGGACGGCCTCCCCGACGACGGCACCGACTGGCGGGCGCGGTGGCGGGAGGCCGTCGAGCGGCCCGACGGCCACGTGCTGTGCGCGGTGCGGGACGCCCGCCTGGTGGGCGTCGCCTCCTTCCGCACCCCGCAGGGCGGCCCCGCCGAGACCGTCGAGCTGTTCCAGTTCCACGTCGACCCCGGCCACTGGCGCTCGGGTGTCGGCACCGCCCTGCACGCCGCCTGCGTGGAGCAGTGGCGGGCGGACGGCGGACGGGAGGCGGTCCTCGAGGTACACCCCGGCAACCGTCGCGCGCAGGCGTTCTACGCCCGCCGGGGCTGGACCCCGGACCCGCGGCGTCCGCCCGCCGAGGACGACCACCACCTCCACCTGCGGTTCACCGTGCCCGGTGAGTGAGAGGGGAATGGAAGAGGCTGCTTGAACGTTCACGCAGTCGGCGGAGGGAGCCTCCGCACCCGCACGACCTGGAGAGAGTGCCGACACGATGCGCGTCGAGATCTGGTCCGACATCGCCTGCCCCTGGTGCTACGTCGGAAAGGCCCGCTTCGAGAAGGCGCTGGCCGCCTTCCCGCACCGCGACGAGGTCGAGGTGGTGCACCGCTCCTTCGAACTGGACCCGGGCCGCGCCAAGGACGACATCCAGCCCGTGATCACGATGCTCACCCGGAAGTACGGCATGAGCGAGGCGCAGGCCGAGGCCGGTGAGGACAACCTGGGCGCCCAGGCCGCCGCCGAGGGCCTGCCCTACCGCACCCGGGGCCGGGACCACGGCAGCACCTTCGACATGCACCGCCTGCTGCACTTCGCCCGTGAGCGGGGCCGCCAGACGGAGCTGCTCGACCTGCTGTACCGGGCCAACTTCGCCGAGGAGCGGTCCGTCTACGACGACGACGAACGGCTCGTCGAGCTGGCCGCCGCCGCCGGCCTGGACGCGGACGCCGCCCGCCGGGTCCTCGCCGACCCGGAGGCGTACGCCGACGGGGTCCGCGCCGACGAGCGCGAGGCCGCACAGCTCGGCGCGACCGGGGTGCCGTTCTTCGTGCTGGACCGCGCGTACGGCGTCTCCGGCGCCCAGCCCGCCGAGGTCTTCGCCCGGGCGCTGGACCAGGCCTGGGGCGAGCGCCCGCGGCTGAAGCCGGTCGACGGCGGCTCCGGTGCGGCGGACGGTCAGGACACCCGGGACGGCGGGGACGCCGGGGAGGTCTGCGGTCCGGACGGGTGCGCGGTGCCGCAGCACTGAAACGCCCAGGTCGGACCGTACTCATAAGCGTTCCTTGGTGATATCGCGAAGAATCCCGCAGTGGACGGGGAGATCCCGAGGGCCCAGAGTGGTTCCATGGAGACCTTCGAGAGCCTCGTCCGTGCCGAGTTCACCCCGAAGAACACCTACCTGAACACCGCGAGCAACGCCCTCCTGCCGGCCCGTACCGTCGCCGCGCTCCGGGACGCCGTGCGGCTCCGTGCGGAGGGCCGCTCGGTGGACCCGCTGTTCGCCGACGTCGAGGCCTGCCGGGCCGCCTACGCCCGGCTGGTCGGCGTCCCCGTCGAGCGGGTCGCGACCGGGGCCACGGTCGCCCTGCACACCGCGCTGATCGCGGCGTCGCTGCAGCCGGGCGCCGAAGTCCTCACCGTGGAGGAGGACTTCACCTCCGTCCTCAACCCGTTCCACACGCGCGGCGACCTCAAGGTGCGGGCCGTGCCGCTGGAGCGGCTCGCCGACTCCGTCCGGCCGGGCACCGCGCTGGTCGCGGTCAGCGCGGCCCAGTCCGCCGACGGCCGGATCGCCGACCTGCCCGCGCTGCGCGAGGCGGCCCGGGCGCACGGGGCGCGCACCTACGTCGACTTCTCCCAGGCGGCCGGCTGGCTGCCGGTGGAGGCCGACGCGTTCGACTACTCCGTCTCCATCACCTACAAGTGGCTGCTCGGCCCGCACGGGGCGGCCTTCCTCGTCGTGCCCGAGGACTTCGGCGACCTGACGCCGGTGCAGGCGAGCTGGGTCGCGGGGGAGCACCCCTGGGACAGCTGCTACGGACCCGTCACCGAACTCGCCCACTCCGCCCGGCGGTTCGACTCCAGCCCGGCCCTGTTCACCTACGCGGGACTGCGCGCCTCCCTCGAACTCGTCGAGGAGATCGGCGTGGACGCCGTCCGCACCCACGACCTGGCCCTCGCCGACCGCTTCCGCGAGGGGCTCGCGGGCCTGGGCCGCACGCCCGTGCCCTCGCCCGGTTCACCGATCGTGTCCGTGCCCGGACTCGGCCGCCTCCAGCCGGAGCTGGCGGAGGCCGGCATCCAGGTGTCGAACCGCGCGGGCCACCTGAGGGCGTCCTTCCACCTGTACAACACGGTTGCCGATGTGGACCGCCTGCTGGACGCGCTGTCCGCCTGAGGTCCCGCACCGCGGCCGGGCGCACGGCAGCGGGCCGGTGCCTCCTCGTCCCACACGAGGAGGCACCGGCCCGCAGTCCTGTCGTGCGCCTACTTCACCGGGGTGAAGTCCCGGGCGCCGATGAACTCCGGCCGCCGCACCGGCGCCGCGAACGGCTCGACCGCCGTGTTCTCGACGCTGTTGAACACGATGAACACGTTGCTGCGCGGGAACGGAGTGATGTTGTCGCCGGAGCCGTGCATGCAGTTGCAGTCGAACCAGGTCGCCGAACCGGCCTTGCCGGTGAACAGCCTGATGCCGTGCTCGGAGGCCATCGACGTCAGCGCCTCGTCGGACGGCGTGCCCGCGTCCTGCATCTGCAGCGACTTCTTGTAGTTGTCCTTCGGCGTGGCCCCCGCACACCCGAGGAACGTCCTGTGCGACCCCGGCATGATCATGAGCCCGCCGTTGGTGTCGTAGTTCTCGGTCAGCGCGATCGAGACCGACACCGTGCGCATCCGGGGCAGACCGTCCTCGGCGTGCCACGTCTCGAAGTCCGAGTGCCAGTAGAAGCCGCTGGCCCCGAAGCCCGGCTTGACGTTGATCCGCGACTGGTGGACGTAGACGTCCGAACCGAGGATCTGCCGGGCCCGGCCGACGACGCGCTCGTCGCGCACCAGGCGCGCGAACACCTCGCTGATCCTGTGCACCTCGAAGACGGACCGGATCTCCTTGGACTTCGGCTCGACGATCGAGCGCTCGTCCGCGCGGATCTCCGGATCGGTGACGAGCCGGTTCAACTCGTCCCGGTAGACGGCGACCTCGTCCTCGGAGATCAGCTGGTCGACGGCGAGGAAGCCGTCGCGCTCGAAGGCTCCCAGGTCGGCCGGCGTGATCGGGCCGGGCGCGTCGGGGGCGCCCCAGACGACCGGGTCCTGTCGCGGGGTGAGCACCTCGGCGGTGCCACGCGTCGGGTAGAGGTCGGGGACCTGGGTGCCGGTGGCGGTGGTCGCGGTGGTCATGGGAACCTCACACCTCCTCGGTGAGCAGCGGGTAGACGCCGTTCTCGTCGTGGTCCTCCCGTCCGGTGACGGGCGGGTTGAAGACACAGATGCAGCGGAAGTCCTCCTTCACGCGCAGCGTGTGCCGCTCGTGACCGTCCAGGAGGTACATGGTTCCGGGCGTGATGGTGTACGTCCGCCCGGTCTCGCGGTCGGTCAGCTCGGCCTCGCCCTCGACGCAGACGACGGCCTCGATGTGGTTCGCGTACCACATCGACGTCTCCGTGCCCGCGTACAGGATCGTCTCGTGCAGGGAGAAGCCGACCTTCTCCTTGGCGAGGACGATGCGCTTGCTCTCCCAGGTGCCGGACGCGGACCTCACGTGCCGGTCGGTGCCTTCGATCTCCTTGAAGGAACGGACAATCACGGTGCTGCGATGCCTCCTAGATGGTGGTGTCTGCCAGGTGTCCGGGCGGTCGGCCCGGTGGTTCAGGCGGTCTCGCGGACGGCGCGGGCGAGTGTGGTCAGCCCCTCGTCCAGCTCGTCCGGGGTGACGGTCAGGGCCGGGAGCAGCTTGACGACCTCGCTCTCGGGGCCGGACGTCTCGATCAGCAGCCCGAGGTCGAAGGCGCGCCGGGCGACCCGCTCCGCGCGGCCCTTGTCGTGGAACTCCACGCCCCACACCAGCCCGCGGCCCCGGTACTCCTTCACGTCGGCGGGGTTCTCCTCGGCGACGGCGATCAGCGCCCGCTCGACCTGCTCGCCGCGCGCACGGGTCTGCTTCTCCATCGCGGAGCCGTCGGCCCAGTACGCCTCCAGGGCCGCGGTGGCCGTGACGAAGGCGGGGTTGTTGCCGCGGAAGGTGCCGTTGTGCTCGCCCGGTTCCCAGACGTCCAGCTCCGGCTTGAACAGGGTCAGCGCCATGGGCAGCCCGTAGCCGCTGATCGACTTGGACACGGTGACGATGTCGGGCGTGATGCCGGCCTCCTCGAAGGAGAAGAAGGCGCCGGTGCGGCCGCAGCCCATCTGGATGTCGTCGACGATCAGCAGCATGTCCTGGCGCTCGCACAGCTCGGCCAGGGCGCGCAGCCACTCGGGCCGGGCGACGTTGATGCCGCCCTCGCCCTGCACGGTCTCGACGATCACTGCGGCGGGCTTGTTGAGGCCGGACCCCTGGTCCTCCAGGAGCCGCTCGAACCACAGGAAGTCGGGGACCGTGCCGTCGAAGTAGTTGTCGAACGGCATCGGCGTGCCGTGCACCAGCGGGATGCCCGCCCCGGCCCGCTTGAAGGCGTTGCCGGTCACGGCGAGCGAGCCCAGCGACATGCCGTGGAAGGCGTTGGTGAACGACACGATCGCCTCGCGCCCCTTCACCTTCCGCGCCAGCTTCAGCGCGGACTCCACGGCGTTGGTGCCCGTCGGGCCCGGGAACATGACCTTGTACGGCAGGTCGCGCGGGCGCAGGATCCAGTTCTGGAAGGACTCCAGGAACGCGCGCTTGGCCGTCGTCGACATGTCGAGCCCGTGCGTGACGCCGTCCCGCTCCAGGTAGTCGATCAACGCCCGTTTCAGGACGGGGTTGTTGTGCCCGTAGTTGAGTGAACCGGCTCCGGCGAAGAAGTCGAGGTACTCGTGGCCGTCCTCGTCGTACATGCGGCTGCCGTGCGCACGGTCGAAGACGGTGGGCCAGCCGCGGCAGTAGCTGCGCACCTCGGACTCGAGGGTCTCGAAGACGCTCAGGTCGGGCTGGGTGATGGTCACGACGAATCGCTCCTCGGTGGCGTGTGAGGTCGGAGGGAGTCGGGGGATCGGGACGGGGGCCGTGCGGTCAGTGCGCGAGGGGACCGATGCGGTACAGGACCTCGGGGCCGTGCGGTCCGTCGGGGAACTGGCCGGCCGCGAACAGCACCTCGCGGTCCAGCAGGGCGCCGTGACGCTCGGCGAACGCGGTGAAGAGGCGCTCGGACGCGGTGTTGTCCGGTGTGACGGTGGTCTCCACGGTGTCCACCCCGTGCTCCGCGGCGGTCCGCGCGACCAGGCCGTCGAGCAGGGCGGCGGCGACGCCGCGCCCCCGGTGCGTCCCGTCCACCGCGACCTGCCAGACGAGCAGGGTGCGCGGGCTGTCCGGCCGCAGGTATCCGGTGACGAAGCCGATCGGCTCCCCGCGCTCGTCGCGGGCGACGGCCGAGGTGGCGGCGAAGTCACGGCACCACAGCAGATAGCTGTACGACGAGTTCAGGTCGAGGACCTTCGAGTCCCTGGCTATCCGCCACAGCACGGCTCCGTCCGCCACGGTGGGGCGGTCGATTTGCAGGTCTGCTTGTGCGGCAGTCATGCGAATTGAACTTACCCAGGGAAATTCAAAATTGCATCGTCTGACGGGGTTACGCGCGGGCTTGATCTGTGTTATCGCGCGGGCGTACGGGTCCGCGCGAGGCCTCGGTGAAATGTCCCGTTACGCGGGGGGTGTACGGCGCAAAACGGGCGCGATGTGGAACCGGTCACAACTGTGTAACTCCCGTGACCGGTGTCCGGAATCCTTGTGTTTAGGACCGGAGGAAGCGGGCAGGAGAAGAGGGGAAACTGCCCCGGAATGTAATTGACGAATAGGCGAAAGAATATCGCGGGAAGACGTGTGCGAGGGATTCCTGGAAGTGTGCGGAATTCATGTCCCGGTCACCCCGTCGATGCGTTCGCGCAGCAGATCGGCGTGGCCGTTGTGCCGCGCGCACTCGATCAGACGGATGAGCACCCGGCGCAGACCGACCTCCGCCCCGGCGATCGGCACGTCGAGGCCGGCGACGACCCGCTGGAACCGGTTCCGCTCCACCTCGGCGGGATGCTGGACCAGCCCCGGCAGGGTCAGCGCCGACGGCGCCACCGGGGCCGGCCGCACCCGTGCGTCGTCCAGCCCCGCGCACTTCGGCGCCGGCGTCCCGCGGTGGTGGTCCGGCCGGTCCTCCGGCAGGGACCGCTCGTCACCGGCCGGCCGGGGGACCGGCCGGCCGCCGGGAAGGGCGAGCGGGGGCCGGGGCGGGTTCGCGGACATGAGGGGAACGTGACACGGGAGCGCACGGGCCGACACGGGGGAACCACGCGTCGGCCGAGGCGACACGCGGGGAACCGCACGTCGACCGGGGAACCCCCGCCCGCTCTGCTACCGCCAGGCCTTCTCGACCGCGTTCAGGGCCGCCTCCACGTCCACCGTCAGGCCTTCTGCCGCCAGGGCGGTGCCCAGGGCCGCCAGGGACGCCCGCACCGCGCCCGGCGTCGCGTCGGGGCCGTAGTGGTTGACGCGGATCATCTCCTCGGCGAGGGCGCCGCCGCCCGCGGCCAGGGGGAGCGCCGGATCGGCGGCCAGGGCGCGGGCCACCAGGTCCGCGGCCACCGTGCCCGACGGGACCCGCAGGGTCGTGGCCACCGGGGCGGCGTCCGCCGCCTCGCGCACGTACGGCTCCAGGCCGCCGCCCAGCGCGAGCGCGCCCGCCCGCGTGGCCGCCGCGGCCGACGCGTGCCGGGCCATGACCTCCTCCAGGCCCACCGCCTCGATGCGCTCCACGCACGCCTCGAGCGCCAGCATCTCCAACTGCGCCGGCGCGTGCAGCAGCGCCTTGCGGCCGCCGTCGATCCAGCGCTCCTTCCAGTCCAGCAGGGACAGGTAGGAACGGCGCGGCGCCCGCGGGTTCGCGGCCATCCGCGCCCACGCCCGCTCGCTCACCGACACCGCCGACACCCCGGCCGGGCCGCCCATCGCCTTCTGCGCGCCGATCACGCACAGGTCCACGCCCCACGCGTCCGGCAGCACCGGTTCGGCGCCGATCGACGCCACCGCGTCCAGGTAGAACAGCGCCCCGTGCGCCCGCACCACCTCGCCGATCTCCGCGACCGGGTTGGTGTTCCCGGTGGCCGCCTCCGCGTGCACCAGGGACACGAAGTCGATCTCCGGGTGCTCGGCGAAGGCGCCGCGGACCTGCTCGGCCGTCACCGCCGTGTGGAAGGGCACCGGCAGATCGATCACCGTGGCGCCGCAGTCCCGCAGCCAGTCGCCGAAGGTCTGCCCGTAGGGGCCGGTGATGACGTTCAGGGCGGTCGTGCCGGGACCCGCGGTCGCGCGGATCGCGCCCTCCAGCGGCAGCAGCGCCTCGCCCTGCGTGATGACGACGTCCTGCTCGGTGCGGAGCAGGCGCGCCACGCGGTCCTCGATCGAGGCGAAGTGCGCGGCGCTCAGCGGGGCCAGGTCGAGGAGGGGGTGGGTCACGGCGGTGCTCTCTTCGCTCTCTTCACTTCGCGGCTTCGCGGGTCGACGCAGTCGAGCGTAACCGGCTCCGGGGGCCCCGCCCGACCGCAGGGGCCCCGGACCGGGTGGACAGGCCCGGACCGCGCCTCATTAGGGTGCCGTGCATGAGCGAACGCGCGGTGCTGCACGTGAAGGGGCGGGTGCTCGTCGGACCGGAGGAGGTCCGCGACGAGCTGTGGGTGGTCGGCGGCCGGATCTCCTACGACCGTCCCGGCGGCGCCCGCGACGTCCGGACGGTCGAGGGCTGGGTGCTGCCCGGCCTGGTCGACGCCCACTGCCACGTGGGCCTCGACCGGCACGGCGCGGTTCCCGAGGAGGTCGCCGAGAAGCAGGCGCTCACCGACCGCGACGCCGGCGCCCTGCTGCTGCGGGACGCGGGCTCGCCCTCCGACACCCGCTGGATCGACGACCGCGACGACCTCCCGAAGATCGTCCGGGCCGGCCGGCACATCGCCCGCACCCGGCGCTACATCCGCAACTACGCCTGGGAGGTCGAGCCGGACGACCTCGTCGCGTACGTCGCCCGGGAGGCCCGGCGCGGCGACGGCTGGGTGAAGCTGGTGGGCGACTGGATCGACCGCGACCTGGGCGACCTGTCGGCCTGCTGGCCGCGCGGCGCCGTCGAGGCGGCGATCGCGGAGGCCCACCGGCTGGGCGCCCGCGTCACCGCGCACTGCTTCGCCGAGGACTCCCTGCGGGACCTGGTCGAGGCCGGCATCGACTGCGTCGAGCACGCGACGGGCCTGACCGACGAGACGATCCCGCTGTTCGCCGAACGGGGCGTGGCGATCGTCCCCACGCTCGTCAACATCGCCACCTTCCCGGCGCTCGCCGACGGCGGCGAGACCAAGTTCCCGCGCTGGTCGGCCCATATGCGCCGGCTCCACGAGCGCCGCTACGACACCGTGCGCTCCGCCCACGACGCCGGCATCCCCGTCTTCGTCGGCACGGACGCCGGCGGCACCCTCCCGCACGGCCTGGCGGCGGACGAGGTCGCCGAACTGGTCAGGGCCGGCCTCCCGCCCGTCGAGGCCCTCGCGGCCGGCACCTGGGCGGCCCGCGCGTGGCTGGGACGCCCCGGGCTGGAGGAAGGCGCCCCGGCGGACCTGGTGGTCTACGCGTCCGACCCGCGCGTGGACGTACGGGTGCTGAGGGATCCGCGCCGGGTGGTGCTGAACGGGCGCGTGGTCGGGTAGGGGCGCCCGGCCGGCGGGGCACGCGAGAGTGACGCCGGGGAACAGCCGTGCCCCGGGAATCGAAAGGATCTGCCAGTCCGCCACGAAGGGGTGAAGAGCTGCCGGATCGCTGACGGCCCGCTCCCCGCGCGGACATTCTTTCCGGGTCCCACACATGTCTCCCGGGGGTCCCACCACCTTGAACAGCGCCGCCTTCCGCATGCCCGCACGCCGTCTGATCGCCGTCGCCGCGGCCACCGCCCTCACCGCAGGCCCCGCCGCGCTGGTCGGCGCCGGTTCCGCGCACGCCACCGAGGAGCACGGCGGCGCCGGCGCCGCCGTGCTGCGCACCGGGCTCGACGTGTCCCTGCTCGACAAGACCGTGAACGTGCCGCTCACCGTCTCCCTCAACGAGGTCCGGGCGCCGCGGAGCGCGCGGAAGACCGCGTTGACCGCCCGGCTGGACGGCGTGGACGGGGGCAGGCCGTTCACGGTGCTGCGCGCGGAGGTCGCCGACGCCAGCGCGACGGTGGAGGGGAACAGGGCCGAGGCCTCCACCACCCTCGCCGAGGCCCGGGTCCACGTGCCCGGACTTCCGCTGCTCGGGCTCGTCGAGCTCGAGAAGGTCAGCTCCGAGGCGGTCTGCGAGGCCGGGCAGACCCCGTTCGCCTCGGTGACCCTGCCCGGCGCGGTGACGGTGCTCGGCAAACGCGTCACGCCGACCTCCGCCGGACCGACCGAGGTGAAGGTGCCGGGTGTCGGCGAGGTGCGGCTGGACCTCTCGAAGACGGAGACCACGTCCCGTACGGCCGCCGCCACCGCGCTGCGGCTGAAGGTCTCCGTCGACCCGCTCGACCTGAACGTCGCCGAGGTCGACGGCACGCTCACCCTGGCCGAGGCCACGTGCGAGGCCCCCGCCGCCCCGGGCGAGCGGCCGGCCGCCGCGAGCACGCCCCCGGCCGCCGGCGTCCGGCCCCAGGGAGCACGCGCCGAGCAGGCGGCGCCCGCCGAGGCCGACCTGGCGGAGACGGGCGGCGGCTCGACGACCCCGTACGTCGCGGGCGGCGCGATCGCCCTCCTCGCGGCGGGCGGCGGAGCGGTGGCCCTGTCCCGCCGGAGCCGACGGAACTGACACCCCCACCCGGGCCCCGCTCCTGAGCGGGGCGGGCCCTCCCGCGCCGTCGGCCCGGGTCCGGCGGGCGGTCCGCTCGGGCCGTGCGGGGGGGCCTCGTGCTGTGGTCCTGGGCCGACGGGGCGGGCGCTTCCGGTCCGCGGCCCCGCCTTCCGTTCCGGCCGGTCCCTCGCCTCAGAGGGAGGTGTCTCCGCGGGGCCGGGCGCGGCGGGCGGTCCGCTCGGGCCGTGCGGGGGACGGTCCCCTTTGCGGCGCGGGCCCGGCGCGGCGGGCGGGGGCGGTCCGGGGCCGTGTCCGCGGGGGCCTGCCGTGGTCCGGACCGGGCCGGGGAGGCGGTGTCTCCCCGACGGCACGGGGTCCGCGGTGGGCGGACCGGGGCTCCGGGGGCGTGGTGCCCCGCTCAGTCGGCCTTCAGCGCCCGTTCCAGTGCGCTCAGGAAGCCGTCCACCGTCCCCCGGTCCCGTACCGCCAGCCGCAGCCACCGTTCGTCCAGTCCCGGGAACGTGTCCCCGCGGCGCACCGCGTAACCGAGGGCGCGCAGCCGGTCCCGTACGGCCGCCGCGTGCTCCAGCCGGACCAGGACGAAGGGCCCCTCGGCGGGTTCCACGACCCGCAGTCCGTGCGCGGCGAAGTCCCGGAGCCCCGCGATCAGGTGCGCCCGGTCGGCCGCGATGCGGTCGGCCGCCCGGGCCGCCTCCGCGAGCGCCGCGGACCCCACGCACGCCCGAGCCGCCGCCAGCGCGGGCGTGGACACCGGCCACAACGGCTGGGCGCGCTCCAGCTCCGCGACGACCTCCGGCGCCGCCAGCACGTAGCCGATCCGCAGTCCGGCCAGCCCCCACGTCTTGGTGAGGCTGCGCAGCACCACCAGCCCCGGCACGTCCGTCCGCCCGGCCAGCGCCTCCCGCTCGCCCGGCACCGCGTCCATGAACGCCTCGTCCACCACCAGCGTCCGCCCGGGACGGGCGAGCCCGGCGACGGCCGCGGCCGGGTGCAGCACCGACGTCGGGTTCGTCGGGTTGCCGATCACCACCAGGTCCGCGTCCTCGGGCACCGCCGCCGGATCCAGCCGGAAGCCGTCCGCCTCCCGCAGCAGCACCCGGCCGACCGTGTGCCCCGCGTCCCGCAGCGCCGCCTCCGGCTCCGTGAACTGGGGATGCACCACCACCGGCCGGCGCGCCTCCAGCGCCCGCGCCAGCAGCACGAACGCCTCCGCCGCCCCCGCCGTCAGCAGCACCCGCTCCGCCGGCAGCCCGTGCCGCGCCGCCACCGCGGCCCGCGCGGCCCGCCCGTCCGGGTAGGCGGCCAGCCCGGAGAGCGACCCGGCGATGTGCTCCCGCAGCCACGCGGGAGGCGTGTCCGCGCGGACGTTCACCGCGAGGTCGACCAGGGCGGAACCGCCGTCGCGGACCTCGGCGTCGCCGTGGTGGCGCAGGTCGTGGGCGCCGCCCACCGGATCAGTGCGCGGGGGAGTGTGCGTGTCCATGCCCGTGATGGTGCCCGTGGTGGTGATGGCCGTCGTCGTCGGGGTGGAAGTGCGGCTGCTGCGGCAGCCCCACCTTGTCCTCGAAGCCCGGCAGCGCGATCCGGTACACGCACGAGTCGCAGTTCATCCTCAGGTCGCCCTTCACGGCCTCCTCGTACCGCTCCATCACCAGGTCCAGCAGCTCCGGCTCGGGACCGATGACGTCCGCCGACCGCACCTCGGTCTCCGGGTGCGCGGCCGCCCACTCCTCCGTCTGCCGCCGCACCCGGTCCGGCAGGATCCCCGTGAACAGGAAGTACGGCAGGACGACGATCCTGCGCGCCCCCAGCCGTGCGCAGCGGTCCAGCCCGCTCGGCACGTCCGGCGCCGCCAGCGACACGAACGCCGTCTCCACGCCCGCGTGACCGCGGCCCTCCCACAGCAGCCGCGCCGCCTTGAACACCTCGGCGTTGGCGTCCGGGTCCGTCGACCCGCGTCCCACCAGCAGCACGGTCACCTCGGAGCGGTCCCAGGAGGGGTCCACCGCCTCGTCCAGCCGCCGCTGGAGCACCTCCAGCAGGGCGGGGTGCGGGCCCAGGGGGCGTCCGTAGGTGTACGAGATCCCCGGGTGGCGTTCCTTCTCGCGGGCCAGCGCCGCCGGGATGTCGCCCTTGGCGTGCCCGGCGGACACCAGCATCAGCGGCACGGCCGCGAACCGGCGCACACCGCGCTCCACCAGCTCGGCGACCGCCTCGCCCAGCGGCGGCGGGGACAGCTCGATGAACCCGCCGGCGACGGGCAGTCCGGGGTGGCGGCGGCCCAGCTCCCGCACGAAGTCGCGGAACGCCTCCGCTCCGGCGTCGTCCCGGGTGCCGTGGCCGGCGATGAGCAGGGCGGGCGGGGTGGTCACAGGTTCTCCTCAGGCGAAACGGTGTGGTACAGCAGGGCGTTGAGCGCGGCGGCGGCGACCGCCGAACCGCCCTTCTCGGACACGTTGCTCACGGCGGGCAGTCCGCTCTCGCGCAACGCGGCCTTGGACTCGGCCGCCCCGACGAACCCGACGGGCAGACCGATGACGAGCGCGGGGGAGGCGTCCAGGGTCAGCAGCTCCTCCAGGGCGGTCGGCGCACAGCCGATCACCCACAGGGCGCCGGGCCCGACCTGTTCGTACGCCAGCCGCATCGCGTGCGCCGAACGCGTCAGCCCGGGACCGGACTCGGCGTCCTTCAGCCGGCAGACGGTCTCCCGCCGGGTGATCCCGGCCGCGACCATCTCGACGTCGACCACGACCGGCGCCCCGGCGTGCAGCGCGGTGTGGGCCCTCGCCAACTCGCCTTCGTCCATGACGAGGTCGGACGCGTAGTCCAGGTCGGCCGAGGAGTGGACGACCCGCTCCACGACCGCCCGGGTCAGCGGCGGGAAGTGCGAGGTGTCCAGCCGGGCGCGCAGCCGCCGGAAGGACTCCTGCTCGATGGGGTGGACGACACGGTTCACCGGGACTCCTCCTGACCCGCGGCGGAGCCGCTCGTCGATGCCGCCTGCCAGCGGTAGCCGCGCGGGGTGACCATGCGCCCCGCGACCTCGCGGGTCGCCGTGTTGCCCACGGTCACGACCGTCATCATGTCGACCGCCGCCGGATCCAGCGCGGCCAGCGTCGTCAGCCGGCTCGACTCGTCCGGACGGGACGCGTTGCGCACGACACCGACCGGCGTCGCCGGCGCCCGGTGCTCCGCGAGGATCGCCAGGGCCTTCGGCAACTGCCAGTCGCGGCCCCGGCTGCGCGGGTTGTAGAACGTCACCACGAGGTCCGCCTCGGCCGCCGCCCGCACCCGCCGCTCGATGACCTCCCACGGCGTGTGCAGGTCGGACAGGCTGATCGACACGTGGTCGTGTCCCAGCGGCGCGCCCAGGATCGCCCCGGCCGCCAGCGCCGCCGTCACGCCCGGCACACCGACCACGTCGATGTCGTCGGACGCCTCCGCCAGCGCCGGGGAGGCCATGGCGTACACGCCCGCGTCCCCGCTGCCGATCAGCGCGACGGCCCGCCCCTTCCGGGCCTCCTCGACCGCCGTCCGCGCCCGCTCCTCCTCGGCGCCGAGCCCCGACTCGAGGACCCGGGTGCCGGGCCGCAGCAGATCGCGGATCTGGTCGACGTACTGGTCGAGGCCGACGAGCACGGACGCCCGCCGCAACTCCGCCTTCGCGCGCGGCGTCAGCAGGTCACGGGCGCCGGGCCCGAGCCCGACGACCGCGAGGCGTCCGCGCCCCGGACGCCGTACGACGGCGCAGGTCGCCATCGCCGGCCGCCCGTCGGCGCGCTCCGACTTCCGCTTCGGCACGAGGAGTTCACCGCCCCGTACGAGGGCGGCGGCCTCGGCGACGGAAGGGGTGCCGACGGCGGCGAGGGGCGCGTCGGAGGGGTGGGGGACCTCGACGGCGGCCAACTCGGCGGCGGAGTAGGTCACGACGGGCACCCCGAGCCGCTCGGCGGCCGCCACGATGCCGGGCTCGTCCGCCTTGGCGTCCACGGTGGCCAGCTCGGCGAGCGACGCGGCCGACAGCCCGGCCTCCCGCAGGGCGCCCTCGACCAGGGCGAGCACCTCCTCGACGGGGGCGCCCTTCGAGGCGCCGACCCCGACGACGAGCGTCGGCGGCCGCAGGACCACCTCCCGTCCGGCCCGCTCGACCAGCCGGTCCGTGAGGCGGATCGTGCACGCCCCCTCGTCGGCCACCGGCAGCGGCGGCAGCGGCCAGGCCACCTCGGCGCGCAACGCCACCGCCTCGCCGTCCAGCAGGGCCCGCGAGACCGCGGCGACGTCGCCCTCCACGGGCAGACCCAGCGTGTCCAGACCGGCCAGGCCCACGGCATCGGTCGCCGTGGTCACCACGGGCGCGGCGCCCAGCACCTCGGCGACCTCACGGGCGAGGTCGTTCGCCCCGCCGCCGTGCCCGCCCACCAGCGACACCGCGAACCGTCCGCCCTCGTCGACGCAGACCACGCCCGGGTCGGCCGCCTTGTCCTCCAGCAGCGGTGCCACCAGCCGCACCACGGCCCCCGTGGCGAGGAAGCACACGAGCTGCTCGCACTGCGCGAACGCGGCCCGCACGGCGTCCGCTACGGGACCCTCGTACACGCGCGTGCGGTCCGGCCACGCGGCGGCCAGCCGGTCCCGCGCAGCCGCTCCCGCCGCGGTGGCGGAGATGAGGCCGATCACTGGTCGACTCCTTCGGTACGGCCGTGGGACCGGACGCCCCACAGCAGGAAAACGGGATTGGTCGCCGCCAGCCGGGTCACGTCCCCCGGCAGCGGCGCGAGCCGCGACGCCTGCAGCAGCACGCCGTCGCAGGTGAAACCGGCCCCGGTCAGCGCCTCGCGCGCGGCCGGCACCCGGTCCAGCGCGGCCAGGGCGACGACGACCGTGCGCCGCGCCCGTCGCGCGCACGCGGTGACGACGGCCGGCAGCTCGTGCCCCCCGCCGCCGACGAACACGGCGTCGGGATCGTCCTCCAGGCCGGACAGCGCGGCCGGGGCCGTCCCGTGCACCACGCGCACGTCGACCCCGTGCGCGGCGGCGTTGGCGCGGATCCGCGCCACCCCGTCCGGCGTCTTCTCGACGGCGGTGACGGCGGCCCCCAGCCGCGCGCACTCCACGGCCACGGACCCCGACCCCGCGCCGACGTCCCACACCAGCTCACCGGGGCGCGGCCCGAGCCGGGCCAGGGCCAGGGCCCGCACCTCGAACTTGGTGATCATCGAGTCGCGGTGGTCGAACTCCGCCTCGTCCAGCGCCCAGCCGGCGGGTGCCCCGATTCCGCCCGCGACGGTCCGCACGGGGCCGAGGGCCCGCGCCTCGTCCAGGCACAGCACCACGTTCACCGCCGTCCCCCAGTCGCGTACGGCGGCCTCGGCAGGCGTCACCCGCTCCACCCGCTCCTCGGCGGAACCGAGCGCGGAGGCGACGACCAGCACGCGCGCGTCGGCGCGCAGCGCGGTCCCCAGCTCGGCCGGACCGGCCCCCGGCCCCGTCAGCACGGCGACCTTCGGATACGCCCGGCACAGGTTCACCGCCGTACGGGGATCCCGCCCGTGCGCGCTGACGACCACGGCGTCGTCCCAGGTCAGCCCGACCCGCGCGAACGCGGCGGCGACGGACGGGACACCGGGCCGGACATCCAGCCGGTCCGGCCCGAACCGCTCGGCCAGCGCCCGCACGATCCCGAAGAACCCGGGGTCACCGGACGCCAGCACCACGACCGGCCGCTCCTCGGCCACGTACTTCTGCACGGTGTCGAGCGCGGGCGCCAGCGGCCCCAGCACGACACGCTCGGCCCCCACGGGCAGCCGCACGGCCTCCAGGTGCCGCAGTCCGCCGACGACCAGCTCGGCGCCCGCCGCCGCGTGCCGGTCGACCGGCACCCCCGCCCCCATCCCGACGACGGTGATCACGTGCTCGCACCCCGCGAACGCAACGCCCTGCGCGCCTGCGGATCGGCCTTGCGGTAGCCGTGGAAGTGCCCCGGGTGGTACAGGTGCGAGCGGGTGCCGTGCGCGTCGAGGGCCGGGCCGACCAGGAACAGGGTGTGCTTCCAGAGCCTGTGCTCCTTGACCGTCTCCTCCAGCGTGCCGACCGTGCACCTCACGACCAGCTCCTCCGGCCAGGTCGCCTGGTACGCGACGACGACCGGCGTGGTCGTCGGGTAGCCGCCCTCCAGCAGCTCCCGCACCAGCTGCCCGCTGCGGGCGGCCGACAGGAAGATCGCCATGGTGGTGCCGTGCCGCGCGAACTCGCGCACCTCCTCACCGGGCGGCATCGGCGTCTTGCCGCCGCCGAGCCGGGTCAGGACGACGGACTGCGCCACCTCGGGAACGGTCAGCTCGCGCCCCGCGAGCGCGGCGACGGCGGAGAACGACGAGACGCCCGGCACGATCTCCGTCGCGATCCCGATCTCCGCGCACCGGTCGAGCTGCTCCTGCGTGCCGCCCCACAGCGCCGGGTCGCCGGAGTGGATCCGCGCGACCCTCAGTCCCTGGGCGCGGGCCCGCTCGTAGACGGCCACGACGTCCTCCAGGGACATCGTCGCCGAGTCCAGGATCTCCGCGCCCTCACGCGCGTGCTCGAGGACCTCCGCCTGGACCAGGCTGGCGGCCCAGATCACGACGTCGGCCTCGGCGATGGCGCGCGCGGCGCGGAACGTCAGCAGATCGGCGGCGCCGGGGCCGGCACCGACGAAGGTCACCTTGCCGGTGGGGGCATCGGCCATGGGAATCGGTCCTCTCCTGCGGTCAGGGATGTCGGGGGACAGGGATGTCGGGGATCGAGAAGTGGGCGGTGACCGGCTGTCACGCGTGCGCGAGCGAGTGCCGATCGGATACGAAGAGCACATGGCGGTCTTCGTCGCGCTCGGCGCGTTCCTGATGACGCTGGCCGGCGGCTGGACGGCACACCGCGTGACCGACCGCCGCCACCTGGTGCTGGGCCTGGCCGGCGGGCTGATGCTGGGCGTGGTCGGCCTCGAGCTCCTGCCGGAGGCCCTGGAGGCGGCCGGCACCGAGGTGTACGGCGTGCCGGCGGCCCTGCTGCTCTTCGTGGGCGGCTTCCTGCTGGCCCACCTGGTGGAACGCCTGCTCGCCCACCGGCAGGCCGCACACGGCGCGGAGGAGACGAACGGCCGCACCCCCGAGGTGGGTCTCACGGCCGCCGCCGCGATGGTCGGCCACAGCGCCATGGACGGCGTGGCGATCGGCGCCGCCTTCCAGGTGGGCGGCGGCATGGGCGCGGCCGTCGCGGTGGCCGTGATCGCGCACGACTTCGCGGACGGCTTCAACACCTACACGCTCACCAGCGTGTACGGAAACGCCCGTCGCCGAGCCCTGACGATGCTCCTCGCGGACGCGGCGGCCCCGGTGGCGGGCGCCGCCTCGACGCTGTTCCTCAGCATCCCGGAGCCCCTGCTCGGCGGCTACCTCGGCCTGTTCGGCGGCGCGTTGCTGTACCTGGCGGCGGCCGAGATCCTGCCCGAGGCCCACCACGCGCACCCGGCCCGCTCCACGCTGCTGTGCACGGTCGCGGGGGTGCTGTTCATCTGGCTGGTGGTGGGCGCCGCGCACTGACCGGCCGCGCACCGACCGCGGGCCGTGCGGGTCCGGGCGGTTCACAGTTTCCCGCCCCGCCCGCCGTCACGCCGCGGCGGCGCGATCAGCGTCGAGAGGTACGGCAGAGGGGCCCCGTCCAGCTCGGCGGCCGGCCGCACGGACTCCTCCGGCAGCCCCAGCGCCGACCCCCACACGGCACCGTCGATCCGCCCGGTCTCCCGCAGCGCCTCGGCGACCTCGCCCGCCTGCCGCCCGAACTTGTACGCGACGACGGTCCCGGGCCCGGCCAGCGCGTCCTTGAGCACGGCGGCCCCGGCGGTCACCGGCACCAGCGTGAGCGGCTCGGTCCCCTCGGTCAGCACGGCCCCGGAGCGCGCCGCGAGGTCCTGCATGGCGGTGATCCCCGGCACGGTCTCCACGACCGTCCCCGGCACCGACGCGACGACGGTCTGCGCGAGATACGTGAACGTCGAGTACACGTTGGGGTCCCCGATGGTCGCGAAGGCGACGGCCCCGCGGTCCCGCAGCAGCGCGGCGACCCGCTCCCCGGCCGCGTCCCAGGCGGCCTCGCGCCGCGCCCGGTCGGTGCGCTCGTTCAGCGCGAACACCACCCGGACGACCTTCTCGGCGGGCACGTAGTGCAGCACGGTCGCCTCGGCCCGTCCCCGCTCCCCGGTGTCCATCACGGGAACCACGACGACCTCGGCCGCGCGCAGGGCGTTGACCCCCTTCACGGTCACCAGCTCCGGGTCCCCGGGCCCGACCCCGACCCCGACCAGCCTGCTGCTCATGACGTCCGGCACCTCTCCACGAACCGACGGGCGACACCGGGCTCGGACGCCCAGTGCGTGTGCAGGTAGCTCGCGTGCACACCGCGCTGTACAAAACCCTCGACGCGCCGCTCGGGCGCCCGCATCCCCCAGGCGGGCGCGGCCCCGGCCCCCGGCTCCACGACGGTCCGGTGGAACTCGTGCCCGCGCATCCGCGTCCCGGCGACGGCCAGCGCGCTGTCGGTCACGGCCACGGCGTCCCGGTACCCCAGCGTCAGCCGCCCGGACATCCGCGCGGAGGCGTCCAGCACCCCGCACATGGGCAGGCCGTCCAGCTCCCGGCACAGGTACAGCAGCCCGGCGCACTCGGCGGCCACGGGCGCCCCGCCGAGGGCGAACCCGGAGACGGCCCTGCGCAGTGCCTCGTTGGCGGACAGCTCGGCGGCGTACACCTCGGGGAACCCGCCCCCGATGACCAGACCGCGGGCTCCCTCGGGCAGTTCCTCGTCCCGCAGCGGATCGAAGGGGACGACCTCGGCGCCGGCGGCGCCGAGCAGTTCGGCGTTCTCGGCGTAGGAGAAGGTGAAGGCGGCTCCGCCGGCGACGGCGACGGTCAGCCGGTCCGGCGCCTGGGGACGGGCCCGTTCAGGCCGAACGGGCCTCCGGGGGGCGGAACTCCCGGAGGCCGGGACGGGAAGGGGCGGCGGGGGCGAGGAGTCCAGAACCTCGGCCGCGTCCCACGCCGCGCACGACAACGCACCCGCACCCCGCGCCAGCGCGACGAGCCCCTCCAGATCGCATCCGGCCTCCACCTGCGCGGCCATCGCCGCGACGGCGTCCACGGCCGCGGCCTGCCGCTCGGCGACCGGCACCAACCCCAGGTGCCGCGACGGCGTCTCCACCGGAGCCGCTCTCCGCAACACCCCGAGGACCGGTACCCCCGCCGACTCCAACGCCTCCCGCAGCAGCGCCTCGTGCCGGTCCGAGGCGACCTTGTTCAGGATCACGCCCCCGACCCGCACCTCCGGGTCCCAGCTCACGAACCCGTGCACCAGCGCCGCCACCGACCGCGACTGCGACGACGCGTCGACGACCAGCACCACCGGTGCCCGCAGCAGCTTCGCCACCTGCGCGGTGGACGCCAGTTCACCTTCCCCCGCGGCCCCGTCGTACAGCCCCATCACGCCCTCGACCACGGCGATGTCACACCCGCGCGCACCGTGCGCGAACAGCGGACCGACCAGCTCCGGCCCGCACAGGTAGGCGTCGAGGTTGCGCCCCGCGCGCCCGGTGGCGAGCGCGTGGTACCCGGGGTCGATGTAGTCCGGTCCCACCTTGTGCGGGGACACGGCGAGCCCCCGCGCGGTGAGCGCGGCCATCAGCCCCGTGGCGACGGTGGTCTTGCCGCTGCCCGAGGAGGGCGCGGCGATCACCAACCGGGGTACGGAGGTCACCACTCGATGCCCCTCTGCCCCTTCTGCCCGACGTCCATGGGGTGCTTGACCTTGGACATGTCGGTCACGAGGTCGGCGAAGTCGACGAGCTCCCCGGGCGCGTTCCGCCCGGTGATCACGACGTGCTGGGTGCCCGGCCGGTCCCGCAGCACGGACACGACCTCGTCGGTGTCGACCCACCCCCAGTGCATCGGGTACGCGAACTCGTCGAGCACGTACAGCCGGTACGTCTCGGCGGCCAGGTCCCGCTTGACCTGCTCCCAGCCCTCCCGGGCCTTCTCCTCGTTGTCCATCTGCGCGTCGCGCTGCACCCAGGACCAGCCCTCGCCCATCTTGTGCCAGGTGACGCTCCCGCCCTCGCCGGAGTCCCCGAGCACGCGCAGCGCCCGCTCCTCGCCGACCTTCCACTTCGCCGACTTGACGAACTGGAACACCCCGATCGGCCACCCCTGGTTCCAGGCCCGCAGCGCGAGCCCGAAGGCGGCGGTGGACTTGCCCTTCCCCACGCCCGTGTGCACGACGACCAGCGGCCGGTTGCGCCGCTGGCGGGTCGTCAGCCCGTCGTCCGGTACGACACTCGGCTGCCCCTTCGGCATTACGCGGCCCTCCTCGAAGCACCGGTCCCCTGTACGTCCCTCACCAGCCCGGCGATCGAGTCGGCCCGCAGCTCGTCCAGCGTCACCGCGGTACCGCCCAGCTCACCGGCCAACCGCCCGGCGAGCCCCAGCCGCACCGGCCCCGACTCGCAGTCCACGACCACGGACGCGACCGACTCGGCCGCGAACAGCCGCGCGGCACGCCCGGCCAGCGCCACCGGCTCCGGGCCGCCGGTGGCCCGCCCGTCGGTCACCACGACGACCAGCGGACGCCGCGCCGGATCCCGCAGCCGCTCCACCCGCAGCACGTCGTGCGCCTTGAGCAGTCCGGCCGCCAGCGGGGTCCGCCCACCGGTCGGCAGCGACTCCAGCCGCGCCGCCGCCGCGTCCACCGACGACGTCGGCGGCAGCGCCACGTCGGCCGCCGACCCGCGGAAGGTCACCAGCCCCACCTTGTCCCGCCGCTGGTAGGCGTCCAGCAGCAGCGACAGCACGGCGCCCTTCACGGCGCCCATCCGCTGCCGCGCCGCCATCGACCCGGAGGCGTCCACGACGAACAGCACGAGGTTCCCCTCACGTCCCTCCCGGGTGGCCTGCCGCAGATCGTCCCGCCGGACCACCAGGCCCGGCCCCGACCGCCCCCGCGCCCGCTGATGCGGCGCGGCGGCCTGCACGGTCGCCGCCAGGTGCAGCTTGGTCAGCGCGCCCCGGGGACGCCGGGCCCCGGTGGTCCGCCCCTGCTCGGTCCGCGCCCGCGACCGCCGTCCGGCGGCCCCCTCGCCGATCCCGGGGACGCTCAACACCTTGGTGCGGAAGGGCTCCGAGGCCCGCACGGCCGACTGCTCCCCGGCCCCGCCGGGCGCCGGCTCACCCTCACCGGCCTCGGGTCGGGACGCGGTGTCCCCGCCCTGCGGCCCGCTGTCCGCAGTCGGCTCCCCGCCGCCCCCACCGGGCCCGTCGGGGCCGTCGGGGCCGGGATCGGGGTCCTCGTCGTCGCCCCCGAACTCCTCCAGCGTCTCGTCGAGCTTGTCCTCGTCCAGTCCGGGCGCGTCGAAGGGGTTGCGCCTGCGCCGGTGCGGCAGCGCCAACAGCGCCGCCTGCCGCACGTCCTCGGCGAGCACATCGGTCCGCCCGGCCCACGCCGCCAGCGCGGTCGCGGTGCGCGCCATCACGATGTCGGCCCGCATGCCGTCCACCTCGAAGGCCGCGCAGGTCGCCGCGATCTGCCGCAGCGCCCCGTCGCCGAGGCGCACCTGCGGCAGCAGCTCCCGCGCCGCCGCGATCCGCGCCCGTACGGCGGCCTCCTCGCCGGCCCAGCGCGCGGCGAAGCCGGCCGGGTCGTCGTCGTACGCCAGCCGCCGCCGCACGACCTCGACCCGCTGGTCGGGCTCCCGCGAGGCGGCGACCTCGACGGTCAGCCCGAACCGGTCGAGGAGCTGCGGCCGCAGCTCGCCCTCCTCCGGGTTCATGGTCCCGACGAGCAGGAAGCGCGCCGCGTGCCGCACGGAGACACCCTCGCGCTCGACGTACGAGGCACCCATCGCCGCCGCGTCCAGCAGCAGGTCGACCAGGTGGTCGTGGAGCAGGTTGACCTCGTCGACGTAGAGGATCCCGCGGTGCGCGTCGGCGAGCAGCCCCGGCTCGAACGCCTTCACGCCCTCGGCCAGCGCCCGCTCGATGTCGAGCGCGCCGACCAGCCGGTCCTCGGAGGCGCCGACGGGCAGTTCGACCATGCGGGCGGGGCGGGCGGCACCGCCGCCGCTCCCGTGCGGGCCGTCCGGGCACCCGGGGTCCGGGGCCGCGGGGTCGCAGGAGAAACGGCAGCCGGGCACGACGGGGACCTCCGGCAGCAGCGCCGAAAGCGCACGCACCGCCGTGGACTTGGCGGTGCCCTTCTCACCGCGCACCAGCACACCGCCGACCGCCGGGGAGACGGCGTTCAGCAGCAGCGCGAGCCGCAGGTCGTCCTGGCCGACGACCGCCGTGAACGGAAAGGGGGTGGTCACTTGTCGTCGCCCTCCAGATCGCCTTCGAGCTCCAGGTAGGTGGCGCGCAACCGCTCCAGCGTGTCCGCGTCCGGCTCGGCCCACAGTCCCCGGTCGGCGGCCTCGAGCAGCCGCTCGGTGATGCCGCGCAGCGCCCACGGGTTGGACTTCCGCATGAAGTCCCGGTTCTCCGGGGCGAAGACGTACTCGGCGCTGAGCTTCTCGTACATCCAGTCGTCCACGACCCCCGCGGTGGCGTCGTAGCCGAAGAGGTAGTCCACGGTGGCCGCCATCTCGAAGGCGCCCTTGTAGCCGTGCCGCCGCATCGCCGCCATCCAGCGCGGGTTGACCACGCGGGCGCGGAAGACGCGGTGGGTCTCCTCGCCCAGCGTGCGGGTCTTCACCTGGTCGGGGGTGGCCGAGTCGCCGACGTACGCCTCCGGGCTCGCGCCCGTCAGGTGCCGCACCATGGCGACCATGCCGCCGTGGTACTGGAAGTAGTCGTCGGCGTCGACGAGGTCGTGCTCGCGGGTGTCGACGTTCTTCGCGGCGACGGCGATCCGCCGGAACGCCGTCTCCATGTCCCCGCGCGCCGCCCGCCCGTCGAGCCCGCGCCCGTAGGCGTAGCCGCCCCACACCGCGTACACCTCGGCGAGGTCGGCGTCGGAGCGCCAGTTCCGCGCGTCGATCAGCGGGAGCAGGCCGGCACCGTACGCGCCCGGCTTGGAGCCGAAGATGCGGGCGGTGGCCCGGCGCCGGTCGCCGTGCGCGGCGGTGTCCTCGTCGACGTGAGCGCGGACGAAGTTCTGCGAGGCGGGCTCGTCCAGCTCCGCCACCGCCCGCACCGCGTCGTCGATCAGCCCCACCACGTGCGGGAACGCGTCCCGGAAGAACCCGGAGATGCGGACCGTGACGTCGATGCGCGGACGGCCCAGCTCCTCCGGGGGCACCACCTCGAAGCCGGTCACCCGGCGCGAGGCGTCGTCCCACACCGGCCGGCAGCCCAGCAGCGCCAGGATCTCGGCGATGTCGTCGCCCTGGGTGCGCATCGCGGACGTGCCCCACACCGTCAGGCCGACGGACTTCGGGTACTCCCCGGTGTCCTGCAGGTACCGCTGCACCAGCGAGTCCGCCAGCGACTGCCCGACCTCCCAGCTCAGCCGCGACGGAATCGCCTTGGGGTCGACGGAGTAGAAGTTCCGCCCGGTGGGGAGCACGTTGACCAGTCCCCGCGTGGGCGAGCCCGACGGCCCCGCCGGGACGTAACCGCCGTCCAGCGCGCGGAGGATGTGCCCGATCTCGTCGGTCGTGCGCGCGAGCCGCGGCACCACCTCGGCACAGGCGAACTCCAGCACGGCCACCGCGTCCGGGAGCTCGGCGCCCAGCACCTCCCGCACGAGGGCCGCGCCCTCCGCGACCGCCCAGTCGCGCTCCTCCATGCCCTGGGCGATCCGCCGGCACAGCTGCTCCAGCAGGTCGATCGCGTCGGCGGCCGTACGCGCCGGGCCGTCCACCAGACCGGTCAGCTCGACCGGCACCTTCACCGGCGCCCCCGGCTCGGCCAGCAGCTCCTTCTCCACCAGCCCGAAGTGCGCGGCCAGGCAGGCCCGCAGACCCGGCAGGGCGTTCGCCCGCCCGCCCCACACCTGCGAGGCGCGCAGCACCGCCAGCACCAGGTTCACGCGGGGCTCACCGACCGGGCCGCCGCCGAGGACGTGCAGCCCGTCGCGGATCTGCACGTCCTTGATCTCGCACAGGTAGCCGTCGATGTGCATGACGAACTCGTCGAACGCGTCGTCGTCCGGCTGTTCGTCGACGTGCAGGTCGTGGTGCAGCTCGGCGGCCTTCACCAGCGTCCAGATCTGCGCCCGCACCGCCGGTGCCTTCGCCGGGTCCAGGTCGGAGACCAGCGCGTACTCGTCGAGCAGTTGCTCCAGCTTGGCGAGGTCGCCGTAGGTGTCGGCGCGCGCCATCGGCGGCACCAGGTGGTCGACCACCGTCGCGTGCCCGCGCCGCTTGGCCTGGGTGCCCTCGCCGGGGTCGTTCACGATGAACGGGTAGACCAGCGGCAGGTCGCCCAGCACGGCGTCGGGAGCGCACCCGGCGCTCAGCCCCAGGCCCTTGCCCGGCAGCCACTCCATCGTGCCGTGCTTGCCCATGTGCACGATCGCGTCGGCGCCGAAACTGTTCTCCAGCCACCGGTACGCGGCCATGTAGTGGTGCGACGGCGGCATGTCGGGATCGTGGTAGATCGCGATCGGGTTCTCGCCGAAGCCTCGCGGCGGCTGGATCATCACGACGACGTTCCCGAACCGCAGGGACGCCAGGACGATGTCCTCCCCGTCGACGTACAGCGAGCCCGGCGGCTCGCCCCACGCCCGGAGCATGGCGTCCCGCAGTTCCGGGTCGAGCTTCTCGAACCACGCCCGGTAGTCCGCCAGCGGCACCCGCGCGGGCGCGGCGGCCAGCTGCTCCTCGGTCAGCCACTCCACGTCGTGCCCGCCGGCCTCGATGAGCCGGTGGATCAGCTCGTCGCCGTTGTCGGGGTACTCGGTGAGGGCGTATCCGGCGTCCCGCAGCGCGTCCAGCACGCGGACCGCCGACGCGGGCGTGTCCAGGCCGACCGCGTTGCCGACCCGCGAGTGCTTCGTCGGGTACGCGGTGAAGACCAGCGCGAGCTTCTTCTCGGCGTTCGGCTTGTGCTTCAGCCGTGCGTGCCGCACGGCGATCCCGGCCACCCGGGAGGCCCGCTCGGGGTCGGCGACGTACACCGGCACGTCGTCGGGGCCCTGCTCCTTGAAGGAGAACGGCACCGTGATCAGCCGGCCGTCGAACTCCGGGATGGCGACCTGCATCGCCGCGTCCATGGGGGACAGGGCGGCGTCGGACTCCTCCCAGGCGGCGCGCGACGACGTCAGGCAGAGCCCCTGGAGCACCGGCACGTCCAGGTCGGCCAGCGCCCCGACGTCCCAGGCCTCCTCGTCACCGCCCGCCGACGCCTGCGAGGCGTGCGTGCCGCCGGCCGCCAGCACGGTGGCGACCAGGGCGTCGGCCTGCGACAGCAGCGCGTAGAGCTCCGCGTCGGCGCCGCGCAGCGAACCGCAGTACACCGGGAGGGCGTTGGCGCCGTGCGCCTCGATCGCGTCGCACAGCGTGTCCACGAAGGCGGTGTTGCCGCTCAGTTCGTGGGCCCGGTAGAAGAGCACCCCGACGGTCGGGCGCCCCTGCTCCACCGCACGGGTGCCGTGGACGCCGTACTCCGGCATCTTCCGCGGCGGTTCGAAGCCCTCGCCGGTCAGCAGCACGGTGTCCGACAGGAACCGCGCCAGCTCGGTGAGGTTGTCCGGGCCGCCCTCGACGAGGTACCGCAGCGCCTCCGCCACCACCCCGGCCGGCACCGTGGACTCGGCCATCAGCTCCGCGTCCGGTACGGCCTCCCCGCCGAGCAGCACCGTCGGGATCCCGGACGCCTTCAGCGCGGCGAGCCCCTCCTCCCAGGCGCGCCTGCCGCCCAGCAGCCGTACGACGGCGAGGTCCGCGCCGTCGAGCAGCGCGGGCAGCCCGTCCGCCACGTCTACGCGGGTCGGGTTGCCGATCCGGTACGAGGCGCCGGAGGCGCGGGCCGCCAGCAGGTCCGTGTCGGCGGTCGACAACAACAACACAGTGCTCATGCGGGCGCTCCCGGTGGAATGAAAGGCAGTCCTTGCGGCGCGCCGGACTCGATGAGCCGCCACAGCGCGTCCGTGTCCGCGTGCTGTTCGATCAGGTCGCCGAGCCGGTCGAGCTGCTCCTCGCGCAGCGCGGCGAACGAGGTGTCGGGGGCCGGCACGAAGCGGCGCCCGGCGGCGGCGGCCACCTCGCGCAGGAAGGCCCGCCGGAAGCCGTCCGACTCCAGCGAGCCGTGCCAGTGCGTGCCCCAGGTCTGCCCGACCCGGCAGCCGTCCAGGAAGGGGTCGCCCCCGAGGACCTCGGCGACCCCGTGATGGATCTCGTACCCCTCGACCGGCTCCCCGAGGGCCTCGCCGACGGGCCGGGTGAGCGTCTTCTCGCGGGCGAACCGCACCCGCACGGGCAGGACGCCGAGCCCGTCCACGTGCCCGGCGCGGGACTCGACGTCGTCCTCGATGTGCTCGCCGAGCAGCTGGAAACCGCCGCAGATGCCGAGCACGGGCCGCCGCTCGGCCACCCTGCGCGCGATGGCGTCCGCGAGCCCCCGCTCCCGCAGCCACTCCAGCGCCCGGACCGTCCCGCGCGTCCCCGGCACGACGACGAGATCCGCGTCGGCCAGCTCCTCCGGCCGGTCCACGAACCGCACCACGACGCCGGGTTCGGCGGCCAGCGCGTCCACGTCCGTGAAGTTGGACATCAGCGGGACCGCGCAGACGGCGACCCGCAGCACGTCCTCGCCGACCGGCGGCGCGACGGCCGACTCCCGCACGGTCCCCCGCAGGGAGACCCGGAGACCGTCCTCCTCGTCGATGCCGAGCCCGTGCCGGAAGGGCAGCACGCCGTACGTCCGCCGCCCGGTGAGCCCGTGCAGCATCTCCAGCCCCGGCTCCAGCAGCGACACGTCACCGCGGAACTTGTTGACGAGGAACCCGGCGACCAGCGCCTGGTCCTCGGGCGCCAGCAGCGCCACCGTGCCGAAGAAGGAGGCGAAGACGCCCCCGCGGTCGATGTCGCCGACGACGAGGACGGGGAGCCCGGCGCCCCGGGCGATCCCCATGTTCACGATGTCGGTCCGGCGCAGGTTGATCTCGGCCGGGCTGCCCGCCCCCTCGCAGATCACCGCGTCGTACGTGCCCCGCAGCTCGGCCAGACAGTCCAGCACGGTGCCGAGCAACCGCTGCTGCCGACCGCCGTGGTAGCCGCGGGCGCTCATCTCGCCCACCGGCTTGCCGAGCAGCACGACCTGGCTGCTGCGCTCGCCGCCCGGCTTGAGCAGCACCGGGTTCATCAGCGCGGTGGGCTCGACGCGGCAGGCCTGGGCCTGCATGGCCTGCGCCCGCCCGATCTCGGCGCCCTCGCGCGTCACGAACGAGTTCAGCGACATGTTCTGCGCCTTGAACGGCGCGACCTTGACGCCGCGCCGCACCAGCCACCGGCAGATTCCGGCGGTCACCACGCTCTTGCCGGCGTCCGAGGTGGTCCCGGCGACCAGCAGACCCCCACCGCTCATGACCTGTGTCCCTTCATGACGCTCCGCGCGAGGACACCGGCCCCGAGCGCGAGCCAGCCGACCCGCCGCGAGAGCCGTACCGCCCGGTCGATGTCGGCCACGGCCACCGCACGGCCGCCGCCGTTGAGGACGGGCCGGTGCTCGACCCGCCCGCCGTAGGACAGCGTCCCGCCGAGCCGCACGCCCAGCGCGCCCGCGAAGGACGCCTCCACCGGCCCGGCGTTGGGGCTCGGATGCTTCGCGCCGTCCGCCCGCCACGCCCGGACGGCGCCCCGCGGATCCGGCCCGGCGAGCGCGGCGAGGACGGCGGTCAGCCGCGCCCCCGGCCACCCGGCGACGTCGTCCAGGCGGGCGGAGGCCCAGCCGTAACGGCGGTGGCGGGGGGACTTGTGGCCGACCATGGCGTCCAGCGTGTTGACGGCCCGGAAGCCGAGCAGGCCGGGCACCCCGGCGACGGCACCCCACACCAGGGCGCCGACGACGGCGTCGGAGGTGTTCTCGGCGACGGACTCCACCACCGCGCGGGCGATCCCGTCGGCGTCCAGCGCCTGCGGGTCCCGCCCGCACAGGTGCGGCAGCCGCGCCCGCGCCGCCTCGACGTCCCCGGCCTCGAGGGCCCGTCCGACGGTGCGGGCCTCCCGGGCCAGCGACGTGCCCCCGACGACGGCCCAGGTGGCGACGCCGGTCAGGGCGACGGAGGCGGCGGGGGAGGAGCGCACGCAGCGGGCGGCCAGGCTTCCCAGCGCGACGGCCCCGCCGACGCAGACGGCGGTGTGCACCGCGCCCCGGCCCCGGTCGTCCCGCCACAGCACCCGTTCCACGGCGGCCGCGGCCCGCCCGAAAGCGGCGACCGGATGCCCACGGCGGGGATCGCCGAGCAGCAGGTCGCCGAGGAGGCCGGCGGCGGCGCCGTACGCGAACACGCGATCGGCACCCATGGGTTCAGCCGGTCGCAGATCCGGAGAGAACGACCCCGGAGCAGGGCGGAGCGTCGCTGATCGACCTCAACAGGCAGCCGCGCATGGCTTCATGTCCTCACTCAGGGTGTCCACGCCCTGGTTCGACGAGACCGGCGGTGAGAGTTCCTGGCTCCCGGGGCGTGCACCCCGGTGACAGTGGCGGGACCGCGCCGGACTCGCACCGGCTTCCTCTCCTGCCGCCGTATTGGCTGAGGCAGTCCACCACGGTCGCGGAAGAACCGTCAACTTGCCGTTGACCTGCGAGGCTGAAGTGTGCTGAGGCCCACAGAGGGGCGCCGGTGGGGGAACGGCGAGCGGGGCCCGGACACGACGCGGGCGGGGCCCGGGAAACGCGAGCGGGCGGTGCGGGGCCGAAGCTCCCGCACCGCCCGTCGGACGGAGACGACCTGCGATCAGGCCATGATCAGGTAGATCCCGTACCCGACCGCCGCCGCGCACGCCGCGAAGCAGGCGTAGGCGCCGGTGACCGCCAGGGCCGCGGACTGGCCCTGGGCGGCGGCCCGCTCGCGGCGGGACAGGCCGGTGATGCCGAGGGTGAACAGGCCCACCAGGGCCACGGTGACCACGAGGCTGACGCCGAAGACGGAACCGAGGGCCGCCCAGTCGATCTTCATGGTGCTCTTCTTCCTTCGTACCGGGTCGCGGTCAGACGGTCGTCTTGGCCGGCGGGGCCGCCGGGACGGTGGCCGAGAGGTCCTCGGCCACGGTGCCGGCCGGGGGCGGGGTCACGGCGGCCATCGCCTGGGTCACCACGCCGGGTGCCTCCTCGCCGGGGGCGTCGTGGTCGTTGACGTTGGTGTGGTCGACGACCTCGCGCCGGGAGATCTTCCAGATCGCGGCGCTGGAGGCGACCAGGAAGACGGCCACGAGGGCGGTGCCCCAGTCACCGAAGCCGCAGACCCACTCGGCGAGCGCCGCGACCAGGGCGGCCGCCGGCAGCGTCAGGCCCCAGGCGACGAACATCCGGGTGGCCGTCGACCAGCGGACGACACCGCCCTTGCGGCCCAGGCCCGCGCCCATCACCGCGCCGGAGACGGAGTGCGTGGTGGACAGCGAGAAGCCGAGGTGGGAGGAGGCCAGGATGACCGTCGCGGCGCTGGTCTGGGCGGCGAAGCCCTGCTGCGGCTGGAGGTCGGTCAGGCCCTTGCCCATGGTGCGGATGATGCGCCAGCCGCCGAGGTAGGTGCCGAGCGCGATGGCGATGCCCGCGGAGAGGATGACCCACAGGGGCGGGTCGGAGTCGGGGGCGAGGGTGCCGCCGGCGACCAGGGCGAGGGTGATGATGCCCATCGTCTTCTGGGCGTCGTTGGTGCCGTGGGCCAGGGAGACCAGGCCGGCGGAGGCGATCTGGCCGGCGCGGTAGCCCTTCGCGGAGGCGTTGGTCTCGGCCTTCCGGCCCAGGCGGTAGGTCAGCCGGGTCGCGAACATCGCGGCGATGCCGGCGACCAGCGGGGCCGCGACCGCGGGGATCAGCACCTTGGTGACCAGCACGTCGCCGTGCACCGCGCCGAGGCCCGCCGAGGCGACGGTGGCGCCGATCAGACCGCCCATGAGGGCGTGCGAGGAACTGGACGGCAGGCCGACCAGCCAGGTGAGGAGGTTCCAGAGGATCGCGCCGACCAGTGCGGCGAAGATGACCTCGGGACGGATGCCGGCCTCGTCGACGAGGCCCTTGGAGATCGTGTTGGCGACCTCCACCGAGAGAAAAGCACCGACAAGGTTCAGGACGGCGGACATGGCCACTGCCGCCTTGGGCCTCATCGCACCGGTCGAAATGGTCGTTGCCATCGCGTTCGCGGTGTCGTGGAAACCGTTCGTGAAATCGAACGCGAGTGCGGTCACCACCACAATCGCGAGGATCAGCGAGAAGCTTTCCATTTACCCAGGCAATCGTTCGAGGTCATTGGCTGGACGAACGTAGGTAACCAGGGTGAACGGAAGATGAACTGGAATAGGCATCGTGGTGACCGTAAGAGGGGGTGGGCGCTCCGCCGGACGGCGGAGCGCCGCCGCCCTGGGCCGTCAGGTGCCCCGGACGGCTTCCTCGGCCGATCGAGTGAGCCGGCGAAGAGATTCTGGTCACCCGCGGGTGCGCGGGCGGCAGCGTCCGGCCGGAGGACCTGTCCGGCAGGGCGAAGCGGCGGGCGCCGCGGAGGAGGCCGGCCTCGCGGGCGCCGTCGCGCCGCCGGGCGAAGCGCGGATCGCGGCAGGTGGCGGGCTCGGCCGCCTCGACGTGGGCGGACCGGGCTCCCGCGGCCCTCGCGGACGGCCGGTCCGCGTTCCTCTGGCGCGACGAGACGTCGTGCCCCCTCGGGCGGCTCGCCGCCGAGGGCGAGCGCGGTCACGGACGCCGTCAGCGGACGGCGGTGGCGCAGACGGGACGGCGGGAGGGTGCCGCAGGCCGGTGTGCGCCCTTGCGGAGGGTCGGTTTCCGGCCTGCGGCGCCCCGGCCCCGCGGCGCACCGGGAGGACGGCTGGCAGGATCGCGGCATGGCTGAGCAGCGGTGGGACGGGCGGGGAACGGGGGGCGCCGGGGGGCGTGCGCGGGACGTGGGGGAGGTGCGGGGGCGCCGTGTGCGCGACGAGGAGGCGCACGCCTGGGCGGAACTCGTCGAGACCGCGCGCCGGACCGTCGCCGACGGACTCGTCGTCGGCACCTCCGGCAACGTCTCGGTGCGGGTCGGCGGGACCGTCCTGGTCACACCGTCGGGAGTGCCGTACGACCGGCTGACGCCGGACGACGTGACCGGTGTCGACCTCGCCGGCCGGCAGGTCCTCGGCTCGCTGGTCCCGACCAGCGAGTTGCCCATGCACCTCGCCGTATACCGCACGACCGGCGCGCGCGCCGTCGTGCACACGCACGCCGTGCACGCGACGGCCGTCTCCACGCTCGTCGACGAGCTGCCGCTGATCCACTACATGGCCGCGGCGCTGGGCGGGCCCGTCCGGGTCGCCCGCTATGCGACGTACGGCACGGACGAGTTGGCCGAGAACATGCTCCGCGCCCTCGACGGCCGCACCGGCTGTCTCCTGCAGAACCACGGCACCGTCGCCCACGGCACGACCCTCGCCCGGGCCTACGACCGCACGGCCCAGCTGGAGTGGATGTGCCGCGTCTGGCTGGCCGCCTCGTCGGTCCCGGGCCTGTCCCCGAACCTGCTGTCGCCGGGACAGGTGGCGGAGGTGGGGGAGCGCCTGCGGGGGTACGGACAGCGGGACCGGGACTAGGGGCCGGGACCGGGGCCGGGACCAAGGGACGGGGCCGCCGGACAGCGGGCAGCGGGCGGCGGGGCGAGCCGGGCGGGCCGCGGCCGGGCGGCCCGTGTCACCCGCACCCGTGCCGCCCACTGGCCGGTCCCGGGTTCCACCGGGACACTGGTCTCGTGCGCACTGCCAGAGCGACGGCCGCCGCCGTCACCGCCGTGGTAGGGGCCGGCGCCGCCGCTGTGGCCGTCGGCCGGTTCGCCAGCGACGCCGCCCTCAGGGTGCCCCCGGGCGGCCCCCTGCCCACCGAACCCCGGCTCACCGTCCACGGCACCGCGGCGGGCCAGATCAGCCTCACCCGGGACCTCGCCGCGCTGCGGCCCGGCCACTACGGCCTCGCCGGTGAGGGCTCCCACGCGGTCGTCGGACCCGTGCTGGCCGGCACCTCCGACTCCGCCGACACCGTCGTGCGCCGGCTGGAACGCGTCACGCGCGGCACCCTGGAGCCCGGCGACCACGTGTGGCTCACCCCGAACCTGCACGTCGGCGACCCCGGCACCGCCCTCGGCCTGGACCACACCGGCCTCGAGATCCCCGGCGACCTCGGCCCGCTCCCCGCGTGGTTCGTCCCGGGCGCCCGGGACACCTGGGTGCTCGTGGTGCACGGCCTCGGCACCACCCGGGAACACACCATGAACGTCATGGAGTTCCTGCACCGGCACCGCTTCCCGGTGCTCGCCCTCGCCTACCGGGGCGACCCGGAGTCCCCGCGCTCCCCGGACGGCCTCAACCACCTCGGCGAGACCGAGTGGCACGACCTCGACGTGGCGCTGCACCACGCGGTGGCCGCCGGCGCCCGGCAGGTGGTCCTGTACGGCTGGTCCACCGGAGCGACCATGGCGCTGCGCGCCGCCGCGCGCTCCATGGTGCGCGAACACGTCGCCGGTCTCATCCTGGACTCCCCGGTGCTCAGCTGGGACGCGACGCTGCGCGCCCTCGCCGCGGCCCGCCGCACCCCCGGCGCGCTGCTGCCGCTCGCGGTCCGCGCCGCGCAGGGACGCACGGGCCTGTACGGCGACCGCGGTCCCGGCGCCGTCCACCTGGCCCGCATCGGCGTCCCCACCAGGATCTTCCACGGCCCTGACGACACGGTGGCCCCCTGGCGCTTCTCCCGCCGCCTCGCCGCCGCCCACCCGAACATCGTCACGCTGCACACGGTCAGGGGCGCCCCCCACGCGGCGATGTGGAACGCCGACCCGCACACCTACGAAGAGGCCCTGCGGCGCTTCCTCACCCCGCTCATGTGACGGCTGCCCGCAACGGACCGGACAGCCGGTCCCGAGGATTCCGTTTAGCGCCGTACCACTGGCCTGTTCTCCTCCCTCCCGCCACCACCGGACCCGGTGCGTTGGCCATCCCGCTCGCCCACCGTGACATTCCGTTTGGGATTTCGGACCGTCAACCGCGAGACTGCACCCGTGACGTCCCGTATCCCGCGCGACTCCAGGCTTCGACTCGTCCGCCCGCGACCCCTGGCCGCCGCCCCCAGAGCGATGAACCAGCGGCGCTCGCGCCGCCCCGCGCCCCGCCCCCCGGAGGGCACCCCGGCACCGGCGGAGCTGGCCAGAATGGCGCGCTCCGGCCTGGCCGGTGCGGCCCGCGTCGCCCGCTGGGCCGACGCGACCCTCGGCCCCGGCCGGGACGGCGCCACCGCCGACGGCAAGGCCACCCTCTCCGACGCGACCGCCGAACGGGCGGCCCGCGACCTCGGCCTGACCCCGGCCCAGGTGCGGGCCGACTGGGACACCGCCCGCCTGGCCGGCCTCGTCGAGGTGCACGGCGACACCGCCCGCCCCGGCTGGCGGCTGCGCGCCTGGGACCGCGACGACAGCGCCGTGCTGCGCGGCTGGGTCGCCCTGTTCGACGCCTGGTCGCTGGCCCATCCGGAACCCGAGGAGTACGAGCCCGCCGCCGTCGCCGAGGTCGTCTCGGCCATGCCCCAGGTGCTCTCCTTCCTCCAGCTGTCCGCCGGCCCGGTCCCTGTGCCGCAGCTCCTCGACCTCCTGCAGCAGCGGGTCACCGAGCTCCGCACGGAGCGCTGCGAGATCGACTACGTCCCGCAGCCACAGGCCGACGGCCCTCAGGACGACGCGCCCCGAACCCCCGGCACCCGGCCCGTGACCGGTCCCGAGCCCCGGCTCCGGCAACCCCGTCCCGCACCCGCCGAGCCGGTCGTCGCCGACGCCCCGCTCGCGCCGCTGCTCGACTGGGCCCTGCAGGCCCTCGCCTCCGTCGGCGCCCTCACCTGCGGCGACGGGCAGGCCACGCTCACCCCGCTCGGCAGCTGGGCGGTGTGGGTCAAGCTGGAGCAGATCTGCGTCGCCGCGCAGAGCCCCGCCGGGAACATCGAGCAGGGCGCCGAGGACATGCTCCGCGGCTGCGGCCGGCTGCGGCCGGCCGCAGCCCGCGCCGAGTACCGGGCCTGGCTCGCCGCCCGCCCGGTCGGCAGTGCCGTCACCGAGCTGATCGGCGCCGCCCGGGGCGAGGACGCCCTGCTGCGCGGCCTCGCCTTCGAGGCCCTGCGCGTGGTCGGCGCCCCCGCAGAACCCGAGGTCCGCGCCGTGCTCGACGAGCCGACGCTGCGGCCCTACGCCCTGCTGTGGCTGGCCGAGCACGACGGTGCCGACCCGGAGGAGGCCCACGAGGTCCTCACCCGCGAGGAGGCGACCTGGCTGTGGGTGGACACCGCGGCCGCCGTCGCCGACCACGGAGAGGCCCCCCTGCTGGTCCGGCACCTGGAGTCCGCGGTGCAGCCGACCGTCCCCGCACTGCTCAACGAGGTGCGTGCCGTCGGCCACCCGCGCACCGTGCAGGTCCTGGTCGCGCTCGCCGCCGCGCACCCCGACCCGGCCCTGGCCAAGGCCGTCCGCCGGGCCGCCTTCCAGGTGCACACCGGGGGCTGACACCACCGGCCGGCTCCGCCGGCCCCGGGGGCCTCGCCCTCAGCCCCCGGTCCCGGCCCCGGGCGCGTACGTGCCGAAGCTCCAGACGTTGCCCTCGAGGTCCCGGGCCGTGTAGTCCCGTGAGCCGTGGTCCTGGTCCGTCGGGGGCATCAGGATCTCCGCGCCCTGCTCCACCGCGCGCCGGTGGTGTGCGTCGACGTCGTCCACGACGATGTACACCCCGGCCGGACCCGCGCCCTTCATCGCCGTGTCGAACACCCCGCCGCGGCCCTTGGAACCCAGCATCACCGCGCCGTTGCCCTGCACCAGCTCGGCGTGCATCACCGCCCCGTCCTCCCCCTCGTACACCGACAGCTCCGTGAACCCGAAGGCCTCCGTGAGCTGCCGGATCGCCGCCTTCGCGTCCGCGTACAGCAGCGTCGGGAAGACGCTCGGACGCCCGTTGCCCGTGCCTGCCATGGCGATCACTTCCTCGTGTGTCGTAGCCGGACATCGCCGGACATTCCATCCGCCGCTCAGTGTGACACCGGCCACTGACAGCGCCCCCGGGCCGCTCGTGCGGGGCCCGGGCGGACGGCACGCGCAGAAAAACTGGTTGCACGGCCCCGTTAGAATGGCTCGCATGGCCATTCTCCTCGCGCATTAGACGGCGGGAACGCCTCCAGCCGCCCCCTCCGCCACCATCCCCCAAGCTCTCGACTCCGCTCGAGCAGGGGGGATCCCCATCCCAGGAGTCTGTCCGTGATCTCCGCCTCCGGCATCGAGCTGCGCGCCGGTGCCCGCGTCCTCATCGAAAGCGCCACCTTCCGCGTCGCCAAGGGCGACCGCATCGGTCTGGTCGGCCGCAACGGCGCGGGCAAGACCACCCTCACCAAGGTCCTCGCCGGCCAGGGCATCCCCGCCGCCGGCAACGTCACCCGCTCCGGCGAGGTCGGCTACCTCCCCCAGGACCCCCGCACCGGTGACCTCGACGTCCTCGCCCGCGACCGCATCCTCTCCGCCCGCGGCCTGGACGTGCTGATCCGCAAGATGCGCGAGAACGAGCAGCGGATCGCGAACGGCCAGGGAGCCACCCGGGAGAAGGCGCTCAAGCAGTACGAGCGCCAGGAGACGGAGTTCCTCACCAAGGGCGGTTACGCCGCCGAGGCCGAGGCCGCCACCATCGCCGCCGCGCTGAACCTGCCCGACCGGGTGCTCGGCCAGCCGCTGCACACGCTCTCCGGCGGCCAGCGCCGCCGTGTCGAGCTGGCCCGGATCCTGTTCTCGGACGCGGACACGCTGCTGCTGGACGAGCCGACCAACCACCTCGACGCCGACTCGATCATCTGGCTGCGCGACTACCTCAAGACCTACCGCGGCGGCTTCATCGTCATCTCCCACGACGTCGACCTGGTCGAGACGGTCGTCAACAAGGTGTTCTACCTGGACGCCAACCGCGCCACCATCGACATCTACAACATGGGCTGGAAGCTCTACCAGCAGCAGCGCGAGGCCGACGAGAAGCGCCGCAAGCGGGAGAGGCAGAACGCCGAGAAGAAGGCCGCCGCGCTCAACGCCCAGGCCGACAAGATGCGCGCCAAGGCCACCAAGACGGTCGCCGCGCAGAACATGGCCCGGCGCGCCGAGCGCCTGCTGGCCGGCCTGGAAGATGTCCGCCAGTCCGACAAGGTCGCCAAGCTGCGCTTCCCCGAGCCCGCGCCCTGCGGCAAGACCCCGCTGATGGCCGAGGGCCTGTCCAAGTCGTACGGCTCCCTGGAGATCTTCACCGACGTCGACCTCGCCATCGACAAGGGCTCCCGGGTCGTCATCCTCGGCCTCAACGGCGCGGGCAAGACCACCCTGCTGAGGCTGCTGGCAGGGGTCGAGCAGCCGGACACCGGCGCCGTCGTCCCCGGCCACGGCCTCAAGCTCGGCTACTACGCCCAGGAGCACGAGACCCTCGACCCCGACCGCACGGTCCTGGAGAACATGCGCTCCGCCGCGCCCGACATGGACCTCGTCGAGGTCCGCAAGGTGCTCGGCTCGTTCCTGTTCTCCGGCGACGACGTGGACAAGCCCGCCGGTGTCCTCTCCGGCGGTGAGAAGACCCGCCTGGCGCTGGCGACCCTCGTGGTCTCCTCGGCGAACGTGCTGCTGCTCGACGAGCCGACCAACAACCTCGACCCGGCCAGCCGCGAGGAGATCCTCGGCGCCCTGCGCACCTACAAGGGCGCGGTGGTGCTGGTGACGCACGACGAGGGCGCCGTCGAGGCGCTCCAGCCGGAGCGGATCATCCTGCTGCCGGACGGCGTCGAGGACCTCTGGGGATCCGACTACGCGGACCTCGTCGCCCTCGCCTGAGCGGTCAGCCCGGGTTGATCGAACGGGTGATCCACTGAGTATGGATCATTCGGCCCATCCGTGATCCATCATTCGTGTGAGATCTCCTCGTACCGAGGTGTGTCCTACAACGACATTGCGGCCGCACCCCCGGTCACCGGGGGTGCGGCCGTTGTGCCTTTCTGACCTGGGACTTCCCGGAGGGACCCGTTCGGCGGTACCGGCGGCGGCGACTGGAATCCCGTATTCCGTATGTGGGGACGCACTCCCGTCGTCACAACCTTGTCTCACGGACCTTGCCGAATGGGTGGCCATGAAGCCCGGGAGGGGTGATCATGAGGAGACCAGAGCGCACTTCCCATGAGGAGGCACGGGTGGCCGAGACTCTGAAGAAGGGCAGCCGGGTGACCGGCGCCGCGCGCGACAAGCTCGCGGCAGACCTGAAGAAGAAGTACGACGCCGGTGCGAGCATCCGGGCGTTGGCCGAGGAGACCGGCCGCTCGTATGGCTTCGTGCACCGCATGCTCAGCGAGTCGGGCGTCACGCTCCGAGGGCGTGGCGGGGCGACACGGGGCAAGAAGGCCGCTTCGGCCTGACCCCGGGCGCCCCGCGATCCGGTGGTGGCCACCCGGTCGGCCGACTGACCGGCCGGGTGGTTACTGTGCAGTCACTTGGCTGTGCCGCAGGACGGGCCCGACCCGTCGTACGGCACGGAAGACGACCGCACCCATCGGAGGCGCCCCATGGCTTCGTCCGCCCAGGACCTCGGTCCGGTACTCGACAAGGACGGCGTACGGCTCACCGTCGACGACGCGATCGCCACGGTGACGCTGACCAACCCGGCCAGGCGCAACGCGCAGAGCCCCGCTCTGTGGCGGGCGCTGACCGAGGCGGGTCGACTGCTGCCCGGGTCCGTCCGCGTCGTGGTGCTGCGCGGTGAGGGCAAGTCCTTCTCCGCCGGGCTCGACCGGCAGATGCTCACGCCCGAGGGAATCGAGGGCGAGCCGTCGTTCGTCGCCATGGCGCGCGGTGGCGAGGCCGAACTCGACGCGACCATCGCCGAGTACCAGGAGGCGTTCACCTGGTGGCGGCGCAGCGACATCGTGTCCATCGCGGCCGTGCAGGGGCACGCGATCGGGGCCGGCTTCCAGCTGGCCCTCGCCTGCGACCTGCGCGTCGTCGCGGACGACGTGCAGTTCGCCATGCGCGAGACCAGCCTCGGGCTCGTACCGGACCTGGCCGGCACCCACCCGCTGGTCGGGCTCGTCGGGTACGCCCGCGCGCTGGAGATCTGCGCGACCGGACGCTTCGTCGCGGCCGAGGAGGCCGTGAGCACCGGCCTGGCCAACCTCGCCGTGCCCGGGGACGAACTGGACGCGGCGGTGCGGGACCTGGCCGGGGCGCTGCTGGCCGCGCCCCGGGACGCGGTGATCGAGACCAAGGCGCTGCTGCGCGGCGCGCAGGACCGTACGTACGAGGAGCAGCGGGTCGCCGAACGCGCCGCCCAGGGCCGCCGCCTGCGGGACCTGGCCGGCCTCGGCGAGTAGCGCACCGAACACCGCCGCCACCCGGAAACCCACGCCGCCCCGGTGCTCCGCGGCCGTTCGCCGGTGTCCGGCGGTCGACTGTGCTCGCGGGTGTCCGGCGGTCCGCGGTGTCTCACAGTGGCCGGTGACGGTCGACGGCGACTGGAAGCCCGGGGCGGCCGGCGGCGCCCGCCGGTGTCCGGCGGCCCCACGGCAGCGCCCGGCGGTGTACCGGGGCGGCGCCGACGGGAGGCGGCGGGTGGTCAGTCGACCGCCGTGACCAGGACCGCCACCGTCGGACGGTCCTGCAGTGCCCCCGACACCGCCGCGCGGACCGCCCGGGCCACGTCCAGGGCCCGGTGGTCCGCCCGGACCGCGAGATCCACGCGCGCGTGGCGGTGGGGCAGCGCGGCCCCGCCCGGCCGCTCCGTCAGCTGCACCGGGCGGCCCGGCGTGCCCGTCAGCCGGGTCACCCCCGGGACGGCGAGCACCGCCGCCGCCACGCGGTCCGCCTCGGAACCACCGGGCGGGACGGCCTCCCGGGGCGCCGGCTCCCGCGGCGGCGCGGCGGGCGGGGCCGGTGACGGCTCCCCGTCCAGCAGTTCCGTCACCCGCAGGTCCACCTCCGTGACGGACAGCCCGATCCGTTCCGCCGCGGCGTCCGCCAACGCCGCGCGCAGGCGGGACGCCGTCGCCGGCAGCGGCTGTGCCGCCGTGGCCGCGAACTCCGCGGTCAACCGCAGCGCGCCCGGCGGCAGCGCGCTCGTCGGGGGCGGGACGACCGGCTCGTGCGTCCGGCCCGGGTCGGCGAGCGCGAGGCGCACCCCGTCCAGCCGGACGTCCGGCACACCGCGCGCCGCCGTGTGCCTCAGGACCGTCTCGACGGCACGCTCCGCGATCCACGCGCCGTCGCGCGGGCCGCCCAGGGGCAGGAACCTGCCCAGCCCCACCTGATGCCGCACCACCTGTGCCCACCGGTCCTCCGTCATTCCTCCAGACTGCCGCATCGGCGGCGCGGTGCCGCGCAACCGCGCATACCGTGGTCGAGGAGGACGACCGAAGGGACGTGCGGTGATGACGGACATGACCGAGGGGGGCCCGGCGAGGACCCCGGAGATCGAGAACTTCCCGGAGACCACCGTGCACAAGGGCCAGGCGACCCGGCGCGGCGGTGGCGACCCGTCCACCCGTGGCCGCACCACGATCGCCGACGGCGTCGTGGAGAAGATCGCGGGGCTGGCCGCGCGGGACGTGCTCGGCGTGCACGCCCTGGGCAGCGGGCTGTCGCGGACCTTCGGGGCCGTGCGCGACCGGGTGCCGGGCGGCTCCAAGTCGGTGACGCGCGGCGTGAAGGTCGAGGTCGGCGAGGTGCAGACCGCGCTCGACCTGGAGATCGTCGTCGACTACGGCGTGTCCATCTCGGACGTCGCCAGGGCCGTACGGGAGAACGTCATCGCGGCGGTCGAGCGGATGACCGGCCTGGAGGTGGTCGAGGTCAACATCGCGGTGAGCGACGTCAAGCTGCCCGAGGAGGAAGAGGAGCCGGAGACGCGGCTCCAGTGAGGCGCCGACGCGCGGGCCGTCCACCCGGACGGCGGATCGCCGAGAAGCTGAGGAGCGCACCATGAGCATGGCCGTGGTCGGCATGATCGCCGGCATGGCGCTGGGCTTCGCCGGATACTTCGGCGGATTCTGGGCTTTCCTGCTGGTGGCGGCCCTGGGAGCCGTCGGGTTCGTCGTCGGGCGGCTCCTCGAGGGGGACCTGGAGCTCGGCGACTTCTTCCGTCCCCGCGACGAGCGACGGCGATGACGGAGGCGACGGCGGTGGACGCGGGGACCGGCGGGAGGCCGGCCGTGGTCCCGCCGGGGGAGCGCGGCGCGACCAGGATCGCCGACCGGGTGGTGGCGAAGATCGCCTCCCAGGCGGCCCGCGAGGCGGTCGGACCGCTCCCGCCGGGCGCGGCCCCGCCGCACGCCGCGGTCGTCGTCCACCACGACAGCGCCAGGATCCGTGTGTACACCGAGCTCGACTACCCCGGTGACATCGGCGGCCGGTGCCGGCAGGTGCGCCGGCAGGTGGCCGAGCGGGTGGGCGCCCTGGCGGGCCTGCAGGTGCCGGAGGTCGTCGTCCAGGTGGAACGGCTGCACCTGGCCGCCGAGTTCCGCACGGCACGAGGGAGGACCCGATGAGCGGAACCCACGGCACCGAGGAACCCCCGGGCACGGTCCTGCAGCGGACCCCGCGGCCCGTGCGGGACGCCCGGGCCGCGGGCGGCGAAGCGGACCGGAACCGGCGCTTCTGGTCGGCCCGCCGCGTCCCCGCGGGTCTGCTCGCGCTCCTGGCGCTGCTGGTCGCGGGCGCGTTCCTGTACGACATCGCCGCGGTGCGCGCCGGCCGGTCCGCGATGAGCTGGCGCCGGGAACTGGCCCGGAACCTGGCCGAACGGCCCCTGGACGACATCTGGGTGCTGGTCGGCGCCGGCGTCGCCGCCGCGCTCGGCCTCTGGCTGCTCCTCCTCGCCCTGACGCCCGGCCTGCGCTCCCTGCTCCCGATGCGCCGCACCCATCCCGACGTGCGTGCCGGACTGCACCGGGCCGCCGCCGCGACGGTGCTGCGGGACCGGGCCATGGAGGTGGCCGGCGTGCAGTCGGCCCGGGTGCGGATGAGGCGCACCCGGGCCCATGTCCGCGCGGGGTCCCACTTCCGTGGACTGGACGAGGTACGGGCCGACCTGGACACGGTGCTCGACGACGCGGCCCGGGGACTGGGCCTGGCCCGGCCGCCCACGCTGTCGGTGCGCGTGCGGCGGCCCGGCCGGAAGGGGTGAGGCCGGTGCTCAGAGGCGTCAACCGGGTGCTGCTCGCGATCGCGGGCCTGGTGCTGGTCGCCCTCGGCGGCTCCGTGCTGGCGATCGGGCTGGGAGTGCCGGCACCCTCCTGGTGGCTGCACGACGGGCGGCACGACGTGCTGCTGGGCGAGGCCGAGCGGACCCGGTGGCGGGACGAGGGCTGGTGGTGGCCGGTCGTCCTCGCGGTCCTCGCCGTCCTGGTCCTGCTCTGCCTGTGGTGGCTGGTCGCGGTGGTGCGCCGACGGCGCCCGGCCGAGGTGCTGGTCGACACCGGCGACGGCGAGGGCGCGGTGCTGCGCGGCCGGGCGCTGGAGCAGGCCCTCGCCGAGGAGGCGGGCCGTCTCGACGGCGTCCGACGGGCCCACGTCCTGCTCACCGGGCGACGCACCGCCCCGAGGGCCCGGGTCCACGTCCTCCTGGAGCCCCACGTGGACCCCGGAGCCGCGCTGCACGCCCTCACCACCGGTGTCCTGGCCCACGCCCGCGACTCGACGGGCCTTGCGGCCCTGCCGGCGGAAGTACGTCTGCACGGCGTCAAGCACCGGGCGGAACGGGTCAGCTGAGCACCCGTCAGCCGACCGTGCGCGCCGCGGCGTCCGAAGCCCCCGATCACCGGAAGCCCGGCGCCCGTCCCCGGGCCGTGCCTTCCGTCCCGGGCCGCGGCCTCTTGCCGCGGGGAGTCGGCCGGCGACGGCCGCCGGCCGCCGCGGGACCGCCCCGTCGCGTTCCGCCGCCCGCCGTCCCCCCGGCCCGGCGCCCCGGTTCCGCGGGACCGCCGCGGACATCCGCTTGCCGACGTGCCGGTGTCCCCGACGCGCAGCCGGCAGCCCCGGCCCGCCGTCTCCCCCGGCCCGGACGGCCTCGGCGGCCCCGGTCCGCCGGGCCCTGTCGTCGGGACCGCGCCGTCCACGCGGAGGGCGGCCTCGCGGAGCCGACGGCGGGCGGGGCGGGACGGGAGCCGACGGCGGGACGGGAGCCCGACGACGGGGCTAGAACCCGTGCCGTACCCCGCCGTCCACCGGCAGCATCACGCCCGACAGGTAGGAGGCCGCCGGGGAGAGGAGGAACGCCGCCGTGCGGCCGAACTCCTCCGGGGTGCCGTAACGGCGCAGCGGGATGCGGGACTCGGCCGCCCGGCGGGTGGCCTCCGGGTCGGCGGAGAGGGAGTCCAGCTCGCGGACCCGGTCCGTGTCGATGCGGCCGGGGAGCAGGCCGACGACGCGGATGCCGCGCGGACCCAGCTCGTCCGCGAGGGACTTGGCGAAACCGGCGAGCCCGGGGCGCAGCCCGTTGGAGATGGTCAGGCCGGGGATCGGTTCGTGCACCGAACCGGACAGCACGAAGCCGATGACGCCGCCCTCGCCCAGTTCCGCCGCGGCGGCCCGGGCCATCCGTACCGCACCCAGGAACACCGACTCGAACGCCGCCCGCCACTGCTCGTCGGTGGTGTCGGCGACGAACCCCGGCGGCGGCCCGCCCACGCTGACGAGGATGCCGTCGAAGCGGCCGAACCGCTCACGCGCGGTCGCGATCAGCCGCTCGGGCGCCCGGGGGTCGGCGTTGTCGACGGCCACCCCGACCGCGTCCGGGCCGAGCGCGGACGCCGCCTCGGCGACGCCCTTCTCCTCCCGCCCCGTCACGACCACCTTCGCGCCGTCGGCGACCAGTTCGCGCGCGGAGGCGTTGCCCAGCCCGCGGGTCGCCCCGGTGACGACGTACACCCGGTCCTTCAGTCCAAGATCCATGGTCCTTATCCTGCCCCCTCGTCCCCGAACAGGGCGAGGGCGGTGTTCACCAGGCCGATGTGGCTGAACGCCTGCGGGAAGTTGCCCAGCAGCCGCCCGCCCGCCGGGTCGTACTCCTCCGCCAGCAGACCCACGTCGTTGGCGAGCCCCAGCAGCCGCTCGAACAGCTCGCGCGCCTCCTTCTTCCGTCCCGTCATGTGCAGGGCGTCCGCGAGCCAGAACGAGCACACCAGGAAGGTGCCCTCGGTCCCGGGCAGCCCGTCGACGGTCGCCCGGTCGGTGGAGTAGCGGTGCAGGAAACCGTTCTGCTCCAGCTCCGCACGGACCGCGTCGATCGTGCCGAGCACCCGCGGATCGTCGGGCGGCAGGAAACCCACCCGGGGGATCAGCAGCAGGGCGGCGTCGAGTTCGCGCGAGCCGTAGAACTGCGTGAAGGTGTTCCGCTCGGGGTCGTAGCCCTTCTCGCACACCTCCCGGTGCACCTCGTCGCGCAGCGCCCGCCAGCCGTCGAGGTCGCCGTCGAAGTCCGGGTGCTCCCGGAGCGTGCGCACGGCGCGGTCGGCCGCCACCCACACCATCACCTTGGAGTGCACGAAGTGGCGCCGGCCGCCGCGCACCTCCCACAGCCCCTCGTCCGGCTGCCGCCACGCCGTGCGCAGGTAGTCCATCAGGACCGTCTGCAGCGCCCACACGTCCGGCTGCGGGGAGAGTCCCGAACGCCGGGCCAGGTCCAGGGAGTCCATGACCTCGCCGTACACGTCCAGCTGGAGCTGGTCCACGGCGGCGTTGCCGATCCGCACGGGCGCGGCACCGCCGAAGCCGGACAGCCACGGCAGCTCGAACTCGGGCAGCCGCCGTTCGCCCGCCAGGCCGTACATGATCTGCAGGTCCGCCGGGTCGCCCGCGACCGCGCGCAGCAGCCAGTTGCGCCAGGCCTCCGCCTCTTCCTGGTACCCGGCCGCCAGCAGCGTGTTCAGGGTGAGCGTGGCGTCCCGCAGCCAGCAGAAGCGGTAGTCCCAGTTGCGCACCCCGCCCGGCTCCTCCGGCAGCGAGGTGGTGGGCGCGGCGACGATGCCGCCGGTGGGGGCGTAGGTGAGCGCCTTGAGGGTGATCAGCGACCGGACGACCGCGTCCCGGTACGGGCCGTCGTAACGGCAGCGGGCCGCCCAGGCGCGCCAGTCCGCGGTGCTGTGCCGCAGCGCGGAGTACGGGTCGATCAGCGGCGGGCGCGGCTCGTGGGAGGGGTGCCAGGTGAGCACGAACGCGACCCGCTCACCCTCCCGCACCGTGAACTCCGAGAGCGTGCCGGAGTCCTCGCCCCAGGTGCGCACCTCCGGCTCGCTGCGCAGCCACACCGAGTCCGGCCCGGCCACCGCCACCCGGTGGCCGTCCTCCCTGCGCACCCAGGGCACGACCGAGCCGTAGTCGAAGCGCAGCCGCAGCGTGCTGCGCACGGTCACCTCGCCGCGCACGCCCTGCACGATGCGCACCAGGTCGGGCGCGCGGTCGCGCTGGGGCATCAGGTCGGTGACCCGCACCGCCCCGTCCGGGGTCTCCCACTCGGTGTCCAGGATCAGGGTGTCGGGGCGGTAGGCGCGGCGGGCGCACCGGTCCGCGCCGACGGGGGCGATCCGCCAGTGGCCGTTGTCCTCGTCGCCGAGCAGCCGGGCGAAGCAGGCCGCCGAGTCGAAGCGGGGCAGGCAGAGCCAGTCGACCGAGCCGTCCGCGCCCACCAGGGCAGCGGTCTGTTCGTCGCCGATGAGCGCGTAGTCCTCGATACGGTGCACGGGGTCCGGGTTCCCGGCCGTCCGGCGCGGCAATCAGGGACGGTCCGGGTGGGCGGCGGACCGGGACCGTCCGGCACGGTCCGCCGGGCGGTCGGTCTCCCTAGACCGCCGCCGGTTCCGACTCCTCGGCGTCCGCCTTCCCGGCGGCCGCCTCCGCGCGCTCCCGGGCCTCGCGGCGGACCAGGATCACCCAGCCGACGGGGACGCCCGCGGCGAACAGCCACCACTGGACGGCGTACGCCATGTGGTTGCCGATGCTGTCGTGATCGGGGGCGGGGATCGGCTCCGGTGTGTCCCCGGACGGCGCGGGCTCGGTCAGCTCGACGTAGCCGCCGAGGACCTGCTTGCCGAGGCGCTCGGCCGCCTGCCCGCTGTCGATCAGCATGACCTGCCGGTCGGGCAGCTCCTCGAGGTTCTTGATGCCGCTGTCCTCGGTCGTCTGGTCCGGCAGCAGCCGCCCGGTGACGGTGACCTCGCCCTTCGGCGGCGCGGGGATCTCCGGGAACGCGCTCTGGCTCCGTCCGTCGGAGGGGACCCAGCCCCGGTTGACCATGAGGACCTTGCCGTCGTCGAGCACGAAGGGGGTCAGGACGTGGTAGCCGACCCTGTCGTCCGCGTTGGTGCGGCGGCGCACGACGACCTCGTCCTCGGGGGCGAAGCGGCCCTTCGCCGTCACCCTGCGGTACCGGTCGTCGTCGTCGACCTCCGCCCCGGGCGAGGTCAGGGACTCGGCCGGCACCGGCTTCGCGGCCAGGGAGTCGGCGATCACCTGGTTCAGCGCGACGCGGCGCTCATGGCGGTGCAGCTGCCAGAAGCCCAGCTCGATCATCGTCGGGACGAGCACGAGCGCCACGAGGGTGAGGATCACCCACTGGCGGGACAACAGGAAGCGGTACACCCCACGACCGTACAACTCGGTCGTGGGGTCCGTGGAGGCGGGTACGTCCTTCACACGCGGTCGACGATCCCCACCTTCCCCTCGGCGCGGGCGCAGTGGGCGCCGCAGTACCAGTGGCCGTCGGCCTCGACGCCCTGTCCGATGATCTGCACCCGGCAGTGCTCGCAGATCGGGGCCATGCGGTGGATCGCACAGGAGAAGCAGTCGAAGACGTGCACCGCGCCCTGCGCGTGCACCTCGAAGGTCATTCCGTAGCTGTTGCCGCAGACTTCACATGTCGCCATGCGCCACAGGGTGAGCCGTCGGCCCGGCGCGGGCGAGCGGGCGGCGGGCGAGTCGCCCGGCAATCACCCGTCCGTACGGTTCGCCCCTCCGGCGCGTCCGGGCCCTCCCGCGCGTCCGGGCCGTCCAGTGCTCCCGGTCCGCCCCGCGTTCCCGGTCCCGCCCCGTGCGCACGGGCCCCGTCGTTCCCGGACCCGCCCGTCTCCGCGCCGGTCAGTCGTCCGAAGCGGGTTCGACGTTCCCGAGCAGCTGACCGAACGCGGCCTCGTCGACGACCGGCGTGCCGTACTGCCGGGCCTTGACCACCTTGGAGGTGCCCGAGTCCGGGTCGTTGGTGACGAGGAGGCTGGTGAGCCGGGACAGGCTGGTGGCGACGTGCAGTCCGGCCTCGGTCGCGCGGTCCTCCAGCAGCTCCCGCTCGACGGAGGTGTCGCCGGAGAAGGCCACCCGCATGCCCTGCTTGAGCCGCTTGCCCGGTTCGTACCGCCCGGGGTTGGGGTAGGGGCAGGCGGGCCTCCTGCGGGACGGGCGCCAACCGGTCGACCGGTTGGCGGCGGGCCCCGCCTGCTGTCCGGTGCGGGGCCGGTCCGCCCACTCCGTCAGCGGCCGGCACTCGTGCAACGGCAGCCGCACGCCGCTCGCCGCCGCGGCCCGCAGACTGGGCCGGAACGCCTCCGCCAGCACGCGCGCGTCGTCCAGCGCGTGGTGCGCCCGCCGCTGGACGACACCGAAGTGCGCGGCGAGCGACTCCAGCTTGTGGTTGGGCAGCGGAAGCCCCAGTTCCTTCGAGAGGGCGATGGTGCACAGCCGCTGCTTGACCGGCGCCTCGCTCCGGGCGCGGGCGTACTCCCGGGCGATCATCTGCCAGTCGAAGACGGCGTTGTGCGCGACGAGCACCCGGCCCTCCAGCCGGGTCGCGAACTCCTCGGCGACGTCGCGGAAGAGGGGCGCCCCCTCCAGCACCTCGCTCGTCAGACCGTGGATCCACACCGGGCCCGGATCCCGCTCCGGGTTGACCACCGTGTACCAGTGGTCCTCGACCTCGCCGCGCGCGTCCAGCCGGTAGACGGCCGCGGAGATGATGCGGTCGTCGCGGGCCAGCCCCGTGGTCTCCACGTCGACGACCGCGTATCCCCGCGGGTACGCGGCCGGCCACGCGATGGGGGAGGACGCTGCGGTCGTGAGGTCTTCGAGCATGGTTCACGAGGATACGGGCCGCGACTGACAGCACCGTCCGTCAGGTGCCGTGCGCGGCCCGGCCGCCCCTCACCAGCGGATCGGTACGGGCAGGGCGGTCAGCAGGCCCGACACGGCGACCACCGCGCCCAGCAGGTACACCTCCGCCCGTGCGGGGGTGGCGGCGGTCAGCGGGTCGGCCGCGCGGGCCAGCCGGATCCGGGCCCACAGGGCGAGCGCGGCGACACCGGCCATCAGGATCACCTTGGCGAGCAGGACGCGCCCGTACGCCGTGTCCGTCAGCTGTTCCAGGATCGTCTCCGGCGGCATGCGGCGCAGCGAACTGCACACCCCCGTCGCGGTGAGGACGGCGAGCAGGACGGCCGCCACGCGCGCGTAGCGTCCCAGCAGCGCGCCGCCCGCCTCCGCCCCCCGCCACAGCCGCAGGGTGCGCAGCACGTACAGCAGGCCGCCCACCCACAGCGACGCGCAGGTCAGGTGCACCAGCGTCAGCCCGGAGCCGACGAGCGGGCTGTACTCGGTCGTCGGATGCGCGCGCAGGGCCTCCGCGACGACCACCACGGCCAGCGGCCAGACCTGGGTCCCCGGACGGCCGGAGGCGGCGCACAGGGCCGCCGCGAGGAACGCGTTGACCTCCAGGAGGGCGAGCTTGCCGTCCCGGGTCGCGTACAGGCCGCCGACGTCGATGTCGGCCAGGCTGTCGGGGACCAGGTTGCCGGTGGCCACCACGGAGGCGAGCCCGAGGGCGGCCGCGAAGCCGACGGCGCCCGCCGCGACGGACCAGCTGCGGGGCACGGCCGGGGGAGCGCCGGGCACGGAACGGATCAGCCGCTTGATGAACAGCTCGCCGACGGGTACGGACAGCGCGGCGAACAGCACCGTGCGCAGCAGGGCTATGCCGCCGGTGCCGGGCGCCTCGTCCTCCCCGGTGCCGTGCAGGGCGGGGGACGGGCCGAGGAGCGGTATCAGCGCGGCCACCGCCACCAGCGCGATCACGGCGACGGCCCGGCCGGCGCCGGGACGCCTGGCGCCTCTGTGCGCACCGGTCGCCCCGGACCTGGGATTCGTCAGAGTCACCCCTGGATCTTCACAAGCGCCCACAGAACCGGGCAAGTCCGGGGTGGAAGTGACGGTGCGACATTCCGGGCTGGTGGAACGTTCCGAGCCACCCGGCCGGGCCCGCCGGCCGGTGCGCCGCGGGGAGACCGCCCGCCGTCCGGCCCGGCTCCGTCCGTCACCCCCAGCGCGCCGGGTCGGCTCCCCACGGCCCGGGCGGCCGAGCCCAGTCGTCCGGGCCGCCGGCGAACGACACCGGGGACGGCGCGTACCGCAGCGTTCCCAGCGGGCTGTCCCGCTCCGCGAGCCGGACGTCGACGGGCGCCGCGGACTCCCGCCCGCCCGAGGACCCCTCAGTTCCGGTACCCGCGCCCGCGGCTCCTTCGAGCAGCCACCCCGCGGTCCGCGCCAGTGCCACCCGTACGACCCTGCTGCCGCCCTCGTCCACCTGCTCGGTGAGCGCCCGCAGCACCCCGGCCGCCAGCAGGTACCCCGTGCCGTGGTCGAGCGCCTGGGCCGGCAGCGCGCCCGGCCGGCGGACCGAACCCTCGGCCGCCGCGATCCCCGTGGCCACCTGCACCAGGCTGTCGAAGCCGCGCCGGCCGCCCCACGGCCCGCGGGCCCCCCACGCCGACAACTGGGCCACCACCACGCCGGGCCGGCGCCCGGCCAGCGCCTCGGGGGCCAGCCCGAAGCGGTCCAGCGCGCCCGGACGGTACCCGGTGACCACCGCGTCCGCCGTCGCGAGCAACTCCTCGAAGGCGTCCCGGCCGGTCGCCAGGTCCAGCCGCGCCGACCGCTTCCCGAAGCCCGTGTCGGCGTGCTGGTCGGGGAGTTCGGGCAGCCACGGGGCGTCCACGCGCAGCACGTCCGCGCCGAGCAGGGCGAGCGTGCGGGTGGCGACCGGCCCCGCGACGACCCGGGTGAGGTCCAGCACCCGCAGCCCGGCGGCGGGCAGCAGCGGATCGCGGTCCGCGCGCGGGCACACCCGCGCGGGCGCGGAGTCCAGCCGCCCCCGCTCCACCAGGGGGAGTCCCCGCACCGCCGCGCCCTGCTCGTGCGCGGCCCACTCCTCGGGCGTCCGCAGGGCGACGGCGAGGCCCCCGGCCGCGTGCACGGCCTCCTCGGTCTCCGGCGCCGACCGCTCGGCGAGCGCCGCCGCCACCGCCTCCGGGCGGTCCGGCACGCCCAGCGCGGCGAGCAACCGGGCCCGGTGGTGCGGGTAGTTGGCGTGCGTGCGCACCCACCCGTCGGCCGTGCGCCAGAACCGCGACAGCGGCGCGAAGGCGACCGGCGCCCGTCCGCCGACCCGCAGGTGCCGCTCGCTGACGAACGCCGCCGCCACGGCCCCGTCGTCCACCCGCACCGCCGGCACGCCGGCGAGCCCCGCCCGCCGCGCCCCCAGCTCCGCGGCGGCCAGCGCGCACGCGCCCACGCAGGCGCGCGCCGCCTCCCGCACCGGCAGGCGCGCCCGGAGCGCACCGGGCCGTTCGACGGCCGAGACGTGCGCGAGGAGGGCGGGATCGCCGCCCAGCGCGGACCAGACGTGCGCGATATCCATCATGACCGCACTATGCAGTATTGACCCGATCAATACGCGGGAAGGCCCGGTCACGGGGTCCGGACAGCGGAAAGGCCGGGCGAGACGCCCGGCCCACCGCTCTCACGGGTCCTGCCCGACGGCTACCGCGTCACCGCGTCCAGCGCGTCGGCCGTGCCCCAGCCGTAGAAACCGTTGCGGTTCTTCGGCCCCTCGCACACCGCGTCGACCTTGCCGTCGGCGTCGATGTCGTACGGGTCCGTGCACGCGGTGGCGTCGGCCTCCGCGTACAGCAGGGCCTTCACCAGCGCCGGCGAGGCGTGCGGGTGCGTCGACTTGATCAGTGCGGCGACGCCCGCGACGTGCGGGGACGCCATCGACGTACCCGCCATGTAGCCCCACTTGCCGCCGGGCAGCGTGCCCAGGATCAGGCCGCTGGTGGCGGGGGCCTCCGGCTTCTGGTACGCCGTCGAGTCGCCGCCGGGCGCGGCGATGTCGACGACCCCCCGGCCGTAGTTGGAGAAGGACGACTTCAGCCCCTTGGCACCGGTCGCCGCGACCGTCACGACACCCGGCAGCTGGGTCGGTATGTCGTAGCACTCGGACGGGTCGATCACCCGGTCCGACGGAGTGGAGTCGTTCGGGGAGGACGGGTCGGTGATCTCGTCGGCCGCGAGGTCGTAGTTCTCGTTGCCGGCCGCGGCCACGTTGACCGCGCCCTTGCGCTCCGCGTACCGCGAGGCCCGGGTGACGGCCTCGACGAGCGCCTTCTGGTCCGGGTCGTTCTTGCAGTTGAAGTACCAGGGGTCGGTGTAATAGCTGTTGTTGGTGACGTCGACCCCGTGCTCGGCCGCCCACATGAAGCCGCACACCACGGCCTCGGTGTAGAAGAAGCCGTCCGGGTTGGACACCTTGATGCCCGAGACCTTCACGCCGGGCGCGACACCGGTCATGCCGACGCCGTTCTTGGCGGCGGCGATCTCACCGGCGACGTGCGTGCCGTGCGCGCTCTCGGACGGGCCCGGACGCCAGGCGCCCTCGCTCGTGTCCGGCTTGCCCGACACGCAGTTGACCGACGCGTCCCGGTCGAAGTTGGGCGCGATGTCGGGGTGGGTGTCGTCGACGCCGGTGTCGATGACGGCGACGGTGACCTTCGGGCTGCCCAGCGACTTCTCGTGCGCCCGGTCCGCCTTGATGGCGGGCAGGTCCCACTGCAGCGGCTGGAGCGGGTCCTGCCCCTCGACGGCCTCGGCCTCGGCGGCCTCCGCCGCGCTGAGCACCTTCGGGGTGCCCATGTCGGTGGTGGCCGCCGACGGCAGCGGCGCGGTGCGAGTGGCACCGGCCGACTGCACCCCGCGCACCTTCCGGACGGTCTTCGCGAAGTCGGGGTCCGAGGAGTGGACGACGATGACGCCGATCTTGTCGTACGACGTCACGACGGTGCCGCCGGCCCTGCCGATCGCCTCCTTCACCTGCGCCGACGTGCCGTGACCGCCACGGACGTTGACGACGTAGCTGAGCGGGGTGCCGTCGGCGGAGGCCGAGGCCGCCCCGTCGGCGGCCGGCGCGGCCGTGGCCGCGGTGTTCGGCAGGAACGCGAGCGCCGTGGCCACGGCCATCCCGGCCGGGATCACGAGCGCACGGCGGTGGCGCGGGTGAGACGCGGTCATGGGGTCTCCAGTTCGTTCACTGATGCGGGCGGACGGGTCCGAAGCCGTGAGTTCCGGCTCTCACTTGACGGCGCGCAGCGCGTTGACGATGCCGAAGCCGTAGAAGCCGTTGACCCGCTTCCCGCCCTCGCACGTCGCGTCCTGCGTGCCGTCGCCGTCCTGGTCGTAGGACTCCGGGCAACCGGGGTTGTCCGCCTGCGCCTTCAGCATCGCCTGCAGCGCGGCCGGGGAGGCCCAGGGGTGCTTGGACTTCAGCAGCGCGGCCACGCCGGCGGCGTGCGGCGAGGCCATCGAGGTGCCCTGCAGGAAGGCGTACTCGCCGTTCGGCATGGTGGACAGGATGCGTCCGTCCTTCGACGGGGTGTCCGGCAGCTGGTAGCGGCGGTCGCCGCCCGGCGCCGCGACGTCGACGACGCCCTTGCCGTACGTGGAGTAGTACGACTTGAGGTTCTGCACGCCCGTCGCGCTGACCGTGACGATGCCCGGCAGCTGGGTCGGCACGTCGAGGCACTCGCTCGGGTCGATGGTCCGCGTCACCGGCGTGGTGTCGTTGGGGCTGGAGTCGTCGACGATCGCGTCGGAGGCCAGGTCGTGGTTGGAGTTGCCGGCCGAGGCCAGGTGCAGGGTGCCCTTGCGCTGGGCGTACAGCTGGGCCCGGTTGACCGCGTCGACGATCGCCCTCTGGTCCGGGTCGTCCTTGCAGTTGTACAGCCACGGGTCCACGTAGTAGCTGTTGTTCGTGATCTCGACGCCGTGGTCGGCGGCGAACACGAAGGCGCAGACGACGTTCTCCGGGTAGAAGAGACCGTTGTCCGGGTCGCTCACCTTGATGCCGGCCACCTTGACGCCGGGCGCGACACCGGCGACGCCGACGCCGTTGCGGGCCGCGGCGATCTCACCGGCCACGTGCGTGCCGTGGTAGTCCTCGTCCGTGTACGGGCGCCAGGCGCCCTCGCTGGTGTCCGCCTTGCCGCCGACGCAGTTGGCCGACTGGGAGGCGGAGAAGTTCGGGGCGAGGTCCGGGTGGGTGTCGTCGACGCCGGTGTCGATCACGGCGACGGTCACCTTGCTGCTGCCCGGGTTGATCCGCGCGGCCTCGTCGGCCCCGATCGCCCGCAGGTCCCACTGGTCGGCCTCGAGCGGCTCGCTGCCGGGGGTCTCGGCGGAGGCGGCCTGCGTCCGCGCGGCCTCGGCGGCCGTCACGTAGTCGGCGGCACCCTCGTCCGTCGTCCCGGCGCGGGTCAGCGGCGCGGTGCGGGTGGCACCGGCGGACTGCACTCCGCGCGCCTTGCGTATCTCCTCGCCGAACTCCGGGTTCGCCGAGTGGACGACGATCACGCCGATCCTGTCGTACGTGACCACGACGGTCCCGCCGGCCGCGGCGACCGCCTTCTCCACCGAGGCGATCGTGCGGCGGTCCACCCTGGTGTTGACGACATACGCCAGGGTGGGCGCGTCCGCCGCCTGCTCGGCCGTCGGCGCCGTCCGCGGGGCGGCCGCCGAGGCCGCCGCCGGCAGGAAGCCGAGCGAGGCGGTCAGGGACAGCACGACGGGTACGGCGAGGGCGAGCCGGCGTCTGGAACGCAGATGAGCCATGGGGTCTCCACATCATCCGGAAACGAAACCGGCCCGAGGCACAGGTGGTGCTCGGGCAGGTACATGACGGGGTGGTGCAGGGCGAAGCTATCCCGCGATGTTGCTGGCCAGCAACGCCTTCCCGGAAGAACTTCACAGAGATGGGCCCGAATGTCCCGCAGAAGTCCCGCACGGTGCCCCGCGCGACGTCCTCCCCGGTGTCCCGCGCGGCGTCCCGCGGAAAGAAGCGAACACGGTTGAACCGGTCCTCGCGTGGCGCCGTGACCTTGTGCAGGAAGCGCGGGGACACTCGCCTTCCGTCCCCGTCCGACCGCACCACTACGCGAGGAGACTCCGTGGCCGCCGAAGCACCGCCCCCCTCGACAGAACGACACAAACTCCCCACGCCCGAGGAGTTCACCGAGGTGCAGGAGAGCGCTGAGTTCGGTGAACTGCGCCGCTCCTACCGCTCCTTCGCCTTCCCGCTGACCGTCGCCTTCATCGCCTGGTACCTGCTGTACGTCCTGCTCTCCAACTACGCGGGCGACTTCATGGGCGCCAAGCTGTTCGGCAACATCAACGTCGCCTTCGTCTTCGGCGTCCTGCAGTTCGTCACCACCTTCCTCATCGCCTGGTGGTACTCCCGGCACGCCGCCGTCAAGCTCGACCCCAAGGCCGAGGCCATCAAGACCCGTATGGAGGGCGGCGCATGAGCCCCGCGATCACCCATGTCACCCTCGCGGCGAACGAGGCCAGCGAACACCGCGGGCTCATCATCACGCTGTTCGCGCTGTTCGTCCTCGCGACCCTCGGCATCACCGTCTGGGCGGGCCGGCAGACCAAGGACGCCGCCGACTTCTACGCGGGCGGGCGCCAGTTCAGCGCCTTCCAGAACGGACTCGCGGTCTCCGGCGACTACATGTCGGCCGCGTCCTTCCTCGGCATCGCGGGCGCCATCGCCCTCTTCGGCTACGACGGCTTCCTCTACTCCATCGGCTTCCTGGTCGCCTGGCTCGTGGCGCTCCTCCTGGTCGCCGAGCCACTGCGGAACTCCGGCCGCTACACCATGGGCGACGTCCTCGCCTACCGCATGCGCCAGCGCCCCGTGCGCACCGCGGCCGGCACCTCCACCATCGTCGTGTCGATCTTCTACCTGCTGGCCCAGATGGCGGGCGCGGGCGTCCTCGTCTCGCTCCTGCTCGGCATCACCTCCGACGCCGGCAAGATCCTCATCGTCGCCCTCGTCGGCGTCCTGATGATCGTGTACGTCTCCATCGGCGGCATGAAGGGCACCACCTGGGTCCAGATGGTCAAGGCCGTGCTGCTCATCGGCGGCACCCTCCTGATCACCTTCCTGGTGCTGCTGAAGTTCGACTTCAACATCTCCGACCTGCTGGGCAAGGCCGCCGACAACAGCGGCGCGGGCGCCGCCTTCCTGGAGCCCGGCCTGCAGTACGGCGCGGACGGCACCACCAAGCTGGACTTCATCTCCCTCGGCATCGCCCTGGTGCTCGGCACCGCCGGCCTGCCGCACATCCTGATCCGCTTCTACACGGTGCCCAACGCCAAGGCCGCCCGTAAGTCCGTGAACTGGGCCATCGGCATCATCGGCGGCTTCTACCTGATGACCATCGCGCTCGGCTTCGGCGCCGCGGCGCTCATCTCGCGGGACGAGATCATCGCCTCGAACCCGTCCGGCAACACGGCCGCCCCGCTGCTCGCCCTGCACCTGGGCGGCGTCGACTCGACCTGGGGCGCGATCCTGCTCGCCACCATCTCGGCGGTCGCCTTCGCGACGATCCTCGCCGTGGTCGCCGGACTCACCCTCGCCTCGTCGTCCTCCTTCGCGCACGACATCTACGCCAACGTCATCCGCAAGGGGAAGGCCACCGAGAAGGAGGAGATGAGGGCGGCCCGCTGGGCGACCGTCTTCATCGGCGTCGTCTCCATCGCGCTGGGCGCCCTCGCCCGCGACCTGAACGTGGCCGGCCTGGTCGCGCTGGCCTTCGCGGTCGCCGCGTCCGCCAACCTGCCGACCATCCTCTACAGCCTGTTCTGGAAGCGGTTCACCACCCAGGGCGCGCTGTGGTCGATCTACGGCGGTCTCATCGTCGCCGTCGGGCTGGTGCTGTTCTCGCCCGTCGTCTCCGGCGACCCCAAGGCGATGTTCCCGGACGTCGACTTCGCCTGGTTCCCGCTGAAGAACCCGGGCATCATCTCCATCCCGTTCGGCTTCCTGATGGGCTGGCTGGGCACCGTCCTGTCCAAGGAGGAGCCCGACGCCAAGAAGTACGCGGAGCTGGAGGTCCGGTCGCTGACCGGCACCGGCGCCCACTGACCCGCACACCGCGCGGCCGCGTCGTGGAGACCCCCTGTAGGTCCCTACGACGCGGCCGCCGTGCGTCTTGTCACATCGGGTCGCTGTGGGTTGTCGGTGGTGTCCCGTAGGCTCACGGGTACGGGACACGAGTGATCCGCGTCGAGGGAGGGGCCGCGTGCTCATCGACACCTACGGCCGTGTGGCCACCGACCTGAGGGTCTCGCTGACCGACCGGTGCAATCTGCGGTGCACCTACTGCATGCCCGAGGAGGGCCTGCAGTGGCTGGCCAAGCCGGACCTGCTCACGGACGACGAGATCGTCCGCCTCATCGGCATCGCGGTCACCTCCCTGGGGGTCGAGGAGGTCCGCTTCACCGGCGGCGAGCCCCTGCTCCGCCCCGGCCTGGTCGGCATCGTCGAGCGCGTCGCCGCCCTCGAGCCCCGCCCGCAGACGTCGCTGACCACCAACGGCATCGGGCTGAGGCGCACCGCGCGCGCCCTGAAGGAGGCGGGCCTGGACCGGGTCAACGTCTCCCTCGACACGCTGCGCCCGGGCGTCTTCAAGACCCTCACCCGCCGCGACCGCCACCAGGACGTCCTCGACGGCCTGTCCGCCGCCCGCGAGGCCGGGCTGACCCCGGTGAAGGTCAACTCGGTCCTGATGCCGGGGCTCAACGACGACGAGGCCCCCGACCTGCTCGCCTGGGCCGTGGAACACGGCTACGAGCTGCGCTTCATCGAGCAGATGCCCCTGGACGCCCAGCACGGCTGGAAGCGCGACGGCATGATCACCGCCGGGGACATCCTCGCCTCCCTGCGCACCCGCTTCGAGCTGACCCCCGAGGGCGACGAGGCGCGCGGCTCGGCACCGGCCGAGCGCTGGCTGGTCGACGGCGGCCCCCACCGCGTCGGCGTCATCGCCTCCGTCACCCGCCCCTTCTGCCGTGCCTGCGACCGCACCCGCCTCACGGCCGACGGACAGGTCCGCACCTGCCTGTTCGCCACCGAGGAGACCGACCTGCGCGCCGCCCTGCGCTCCGGCGCCCCCGACGAGGAGATCGCCCGCGTCTGGAAGCTGGCCACGTGGGGCAAGAAGGCGGGCGCGGGCCTGGACGACCCGTCCTTCGTCCAGCCGGACCGCCCGATGTCGGCGATCGGCGGCTGAGGGGCCCGACCGGGGAGTCCGGCCGAGGGGCCCGACCGGGGAGGCCCGGTTGAGGGGGCCGTGTCCCTACGCCCCCTCGGGCGCCTCCCACTCCTCGAACCGCACGACGTCCTTGAGGAACCCGCGCACCCCGAGGAACTGCGAGAGGTGCTCGCGGTGCTCCTCGCACGCCAGCCACGTCTTGCGGCGCTCCGGCGTGTGGATCTTCGGGTTGTTCCAGGCGAGCACCCACACGGCGGCGGTACGGCAGCCCTTGGCGGAACAGATCGGCGTCTCGGGATCAGGGACCATCACACCGCCGACCCTAACCCGATCGGCTCAGTGCGCGGGCCCGGGAAAAGGCGACGCCGAGCAGCCACGGGGGGAGCTGCCCGGCGTCGGTCCGTCGCTCCGACGGGGGATGCGGAGCGCGTACGAAGTATGTCACGGGTCACCCCGCCCCCGGCACCGGAACAACATGATTGATCTGAGCTTTTCTTGAGCTTGGCGGGGAAGCGTCTCCCGCTCGGCACCGTCGCCGGGCCCGCCTCCGGTACCGCCCGGTCCTCACGGCCGCTCGGACCGCTCCGTTCGCGCGCCCGGCGGGGGACCGGACGCCACGTCTTCCGAGTCCGGTTCCGCCTCGCCGTCATGCGGCCGCGACGGCGCGATCATCGGTTTCATCGGCGTCGTCACGAACGTCGAGGGCAGCGACGGCGTGTTCTCACGCCCCGCGTTGGCGATCACCACCGCGATGTACGGCAGCACCGCTCCCAGGACCAGCGCCACGATCGCGACGTGCCGTTCCACGTTCCAGAGCGTGGCCGCGAGGATGACCGAGATCGTACGGACGGCCATCGAGATCACGTAGCGGCGCTGCCGCCCGCGCACGTCCTCCTGGAGGCCCGCCCGGGCGCCGGTGATCCGGAACACCTGGACGCCGCCACCGCCATGCTGCTTCCGCATCACATTCCACCATCCGCCCGCATCGGACTCCTCCCGACCCTGACCGTCCCGTGACCGGTCGGGGACACCGGGCCCGGACAGGTCCACGGTACGCCGCGCCCGCGCGGGTCACGAGACCGGGTCGTCCCGTCCCCGTCCACCCGGCCTGCGCCGTAGCGCGTACGACACCACCCGACATGCGGCGTACCGCCGTTCGGCGGACACTGGCCGTAATGCGCACGTCACGTCGTACGAGGAGGCAGTCATGGGCTGGTTGTGGGCGATCATCGTGGGATTCGTGCTCGGTCTGATCGCCAAGGCGGTGATCCCGGGGAAGCAGCACCTCCCCCTGTGGCTCGCCACCATCTGCGGCATGCTCGGCGCCATCGCGGGCAACGCCATGGCGCAGGGCTTCGGTGTGCGGGCGACGCCCGGCATCGACTGGAGCCGGCACATCTTCCAGCTGGTGGCCGCGATCGTCATCGTCGCCCTTGCCGACATGCTGTACAACGCGATGCAGCGCAGGAGGCACCAGCGGCAGCGGGTCTGACCGCCCCGCGGTACGGCGACCACGCACCGGTCGGCGGGCGCACGGCGAGGGGCGGTCTCCGGCACCCGCCGGAGACCGCCCCTCGCAAGCCGCGCACCGGGCGCGTCCGCCCGCGCCGGTCTCAGCCGGCCGTGACCTCCACCGCCGCCAGGTTCTTCTTGCCCCGGCGCAGCACCAGCCAGCGCCCGTGCAGCAGGTCCTCGTGCGCGGGGACGGCGTCCTCGGCGGCGACCTTGGCGTTGTTCACGTAGGCGCCTCCCTCCTTCACCGTGCGCCGCGCGGCCGACTTGCTCGCCACCAGACCGACCTCCGCGAACAGGTCGACGACCGGGCCGAGCTCGGACACCCGGACGTGCGGCACCTCCGAGAGGGCCGCCGCCAGCGTCTTCTCGTCCAGGTCCGTCAGCTCGCCCTGACCGAAGAGGGCCTTGGAGGCGGCGATCACGGCGGCCGTCTGGTCGGCGCCGTGCACCAGCGTCGTCAGCTCCTCCGCCAGCGCGCGCTGCGCGGCCCGGGCCTGCGGCCGCTCCTCCGTCTGCTTCTCCAGCTCCTCCAGCTCCGCACGGGACCGGAAGGACAGGATGCGCATGTAGCGCGAGATGTCCCGGTCGTCCGTGTTCAGCCAGAACTGGTAGAACGCGTACGGCGTCGTCATCTCCGGGTCGAGCCAGACGGCGCCGCCCTCGGTCTTGCCGAACTTGGTGCCGTCCGCCTTCGTCATCAGCGGCGTCGCGTAGGCGTGGACGTCGGCGTCCGGCTCCAGCCGGTGCAGCAGGTCCAGCCCCGCCGTGAGGTTGCCCCACTGGTCGCTGCCGCCCTGCTGCATCGTGCAGCCGTACCTCCGGTACAGCTGGAGGAAGTCCATGGCCTGCAGCAGCTGGTAGCTGAACTCCGTGTAGCTGATGCCCTCCGAGGACTCCAGGCGCCGGGCCACGGAGTCCTTCGTCAGCATCTTGTTGACGCGGAAGTGCTTGCCGATGTCCCGCAGGAACTCGATGGCGGAGAGGTTCTGCGTCCAGTCGAGGTTGTTGACCATCGCGGCCGCGTTCTCGCCCTCGAAGGACAGGAACGGCTCGATCTGGCCGCGCAGCCGCTCGACCCAGCCGGCGACGGTCTCCGGCGGGTTCAGCGTGCGCTCCGCCGTCGGGCGGGGGTCGCCGATCTGGCCCGTGGCGCCGCCGACCAGCGCCAGCGGCCGGTGACCGGCCTGCTGGAGCCGGCGCAGGGTGAGCACCTGCACCAGGTGCCCCACGTGCAGCGACGGCGCGGTCGGGTCGAAGCCGCAATAGAACGTGACGGGACCGTCCGCGAGCGCCTTGCGCAAAGCGTCCTCGTCGGTGGACTGGGCGAACAGCCCGCGCCACTTCAGCTCGTCGACGATGTCCGTCACGGTTCTCGTGTCTCCTAGGTGGTGGTGCCCGGTGATCTTCGGCCGGCCGGGTGACGGCCGACTGCGAACGCCTACGAGGTTATACGCCCTGGCTGACGGAGCTCATGTTGAAATCGGGGACGCGCAGCGCCGGCATCGCCGCCCTGGTGAACCAGTCACCCCACTCCCTGGGCAGCGTCTTCTCCGTACGCCCCGCCTCCGTGGCCCGGCCCAGCAGGCCCACCGGCGACTCGTTGAACCGGAAGTTGTTGACCTCGCCGGTCACCTCCCCGTTCTCGACGAGGTAGACGCCGTCCCGGGTGAGACCGGTCAGCAGCAGCGTCGCCGGGTCGACCTCGCGGATGTACCACAGGCAGGTCAGCAGCAGTCCGCGCTCGGTGGACGCCACCATCTCCTCCAGGGAGCGGTCCTCGACCCCGTCGAGGATCAGGTTGTCGATCCCCGGTGCCACGGGCAGCCCGGTCAGGGCCGCGCTGTGCCGGCTGGTGGTCAGGTGGTTCAGCTCACCCTCGCGGATCCACTCCGTGGCCGCCAGCGGCAGCCCGTTGTCGAACACCGACTGGTCGCCGCCGGAGGAGTGCGCGATCACGAAGGGCGCCGACTCCAGGCCCGGCTCGTCCGGGTCGCTGCGCAGGGTCAGAGGCAGCTCGCTCAGCTTCTCGCCGACCCGGGTGCCGCCGCCCGGCCTGGAGAACACCGTGCGGCCCTCGGCCGCGTCCCGGCCCGAGGCCGACCACAGCTGGTAGATCAGCAGGTCCGCCACGGCGGTCGGCGGCAGCAGCGTCTCGTACCGGCCGGCGGGCAGCTCCAGACGCCGCTCGGCCCAGCCCAGCCGCACGGCCAGCTCGGCGTCGAGCGCCGCCGGATCGACGTCCTCGAAGTCCCGCGTGGACCGCCCCGCCCACGCCGACCGCGTACGGTCCGGCGACTTGGCGTTCAGCTCCAGCGTGCCGTTCGGCTGGTCGTGCCGCAGCCGCAGCCCCGTCGACGTCCCCAGGTAGCTGGAGACCAGCTCGTGGTTGGCGAAGCCGTACAGCTCCCGGCCGCCCGCACGCGCGCGTGCGAACGCCTCGCCGAGCGCCGGCGCGAAGTCGGCGAACACGGCGGAGGAGGTCTCCGCGGGCGCCTCGGTGAACCCGGGGGAGTGGGCCACCCCCGTGACCAGCGGCTGCGCGTCCTCGGCCGGGCCCGCGCCCCGCGCGGCGGCCTCGGCGGCCCGCACCACGGGCTCCAGCTCGTCCGCGGTCACCGCGGACCGGGACACCACCCCGGATGCGGTGCCCTCCTTGCCGTCCACCGTGGCGACCACGGTGAGCGTGCGCCCGCGGGTGACGCCGTTCGTGGTCAGCGCGTTGCCCGCCCAGCGCAGGTTGGCGGTGGAGTGCTCGTCGGCGATCACGACACAGCCGTCGGCCCGGGACAGTTCCAGGGCGCGCTCGACGATCTCGTGCGGCTTGGTGGTGCGCGCGCTCATCGACCGGCCTCCTGCGTGGTGTTGAGACTGTGCTTTCCCGGGGGACAACCCCCGGACCCCCGGCCGACCCGGATGCTGACGCTCATCGACCGGCCTCCTGCGTGGTGTTGAGGATGTTGACTCCCTTGAAGAGGGCGGACGGGCAGCCGTGCGAGACCGCCGCCACCTGTCCGGGCTGGGCCTTGCCGCAGTTGAAGGCGCCGCCCAGGACGTACGTCTGCGGACCGCCGACGGCGGCCATGGAACCCCAGAAGTCGGTGGTCGTGGCCTGGTAGGCGACGTCCCGCAGCTGCCCCGCGAGCCGCCCGTTCTCGATCCGGTAGAAGCGCTGCCCGGTGAACTGGAAGTTGTAGCGCTGCATGTCGATGCTCCACGACCGGTCACCGACCACGTAGATGCCCCGGTCCACGCCCCCGATCAGGTCCTCGGTCGACATCCCTGCCGGATCCGGCCGCAGCGACACGTTGGCCATGCGCTGCACCGGCACGTGCCCGGGGGAGTCCGCGAACGCGCATCCGTTGGACCGCTCGAACCCGGTGAGCCGCGCGATGCGGCGGTCCAACTGGTAGCCGACCAGCGTGCCGTCCTTCACCAGGTCCCAGGACTGCGCCTCGACGCCCTCGTCGTCGTAGCCGACGGTGGCCAGGCCGTGCTCGGCGGTGCGGTCGCCGGTGACGTTCATCAGCTCCGAGCCGTAGCGCAGCTTCCCGAGCAGGTCGAAGGTGGCGAACGAGGTCCCGGCGTAGGCCGCCTCGTAGCCGAGCGCGCGGTCCAGCTCGGTGGCGTGCCCGATGGACTCGTGGATGGTCAGCCACAGGTTGGACGGGTCGACGACCAGGTCGTACAGCCCCGGCTCCACGCTCGGCGCCCGCATCTTCTCGGCGAGCAGCTCCGGGATCCGTCCCAGCTCGTCGTCCCAGTCCCAGCCGGTGCCCCGCAGGTACTCCCAGCCGCGGCCGACGGGCGGCGCGAGGGTCCGCATGGAGTCGAACTCGCCGCTCGACCCGTCCACCGACACGGCCGTGAACACCGGGTGCAGCCGCACGCGCTGCTGCGTGGTCACGGTCCCGGCGGTGTCGGCGTAGAACTTGTTCTCGTGCACGGTGAGCAGCGAGGCGTCGACGTGGTCCACCCCGTCCGCCGCCAGCAGCCGCGCGCTCCACTCGGCCAGCAGCCCGGCCTTCTCCTCGTCGGGCACGGTGAACGGGTCGATCTCGTACGACGACACCCAGGTCCGGTCGGCGTGCACCGGCTCGTCGGCCAGCTCGACCCTCTCGTCGGACCCGGCGGCCCGGATCACCTGCGCGGACAGCTGCGCCATCGCCACCGCCTGCGAGGCGACCCTGGCGGCGGCGTCGAGGGTGAGGTCCACCCCGGACGCGAACCCCCACGTCCCGCCGTGCACCACGCGCACCGCGTACCCGAGGTCGGTGGTGTCCGACGATCCGGCGGGCTTGGCGTCCCGGAACCGCCAGGACGCGCTGCGCACCCGCTCCAGGCGGAAGTCCGCGTGCTCCGCCCCGAGCGCACGCGCGCGGGCGAGCGCGGCGTCGGCGAGGGCCCTCAGCGGGAGCGCCAGAAACGACTGATCGACTTCATGGGGCACGGTGTGGTTTCCCTTCGGGGTGCGTGCCGGGGTGACCGTCACGGGCAGTGAATCATGCCGCACAGCCCGCGCTCCCGGGAAAATCCGCACCCCGGTCCCCCGACCTCCGCGAGCACCGGTGGCCGGTGGTGCCGGCGGGCGTCCGAACTGTAGGGATCCGACAGAGCGACCCGTCGGCCACTGTCGGTGCCCGAATGTCCTCCGGCGGACCGGGACCGATAGGTTTTCGGGGAAGCCGCCTGTCGTCGTCCTCTGTCATCCGGGCGTTCGGGCGGGAACGAAACCGCTATCGAAAGGGTGATCCGTTGAGCCGCTCGGTTCTCGTCACCGGAGGCAACCGGGGCATCGGCCTCGCCATCGCCCGCGCATTCGCCGAGGCAGGCGACAAGGTCGCCGTCACGTACCGCTCGGGTGAGCCGCCGGCCGCCCTGACGGACCTGGGCTGCCTGGCCGTCAAGTGCGACATCACCGACACCGAGCAGGTGGAGCAGGCCTACAAGGAGGTCGAGGAGGCGCACGGCCCCGTCGAGGTCCTCGTGGCCAACGCCGGCGTCACCAAGGACCAGCTGCTGATGCGGATGTCGGAGGAGGACTTCACCTCCGTCGTCGACACCAACCTCACCGGTACCTTCCGCGTCGTCAAGCGCGCCAACCGCGGCATGCTGCGGGCCAAGAAGGGCCGCGTCGTGCTGATCTCCTCGGTGGTCGGGCTGCTCGGCTCCGCGGGGCAGGCGAACTACGCCGCCTCCAAGGCCGCCCTGGTCGGCTTCGCGCGCTCCCTCGCCCGTGAGCTGGGTTCGCGCAACATCACCTTCAACGTCGTCGCACCCGGCTTCGTCGACACCGACATGACCAAGGTGCTCACCGACGAGCAGCGCGCGAACATCGTGTCGCAGGTGCCGCTCGGCCGGTACGCGCGGCCGGAGGAGATCGCCGCGGCGGTGCGGTTCCTCGCCTCGGACGACGCCTCGTACATCACTGGAGCCGTCATCCCCGTTGACGGCGGACTGGGAATGGGTCACTGATCACCATGAGCGGAATTCTCGAGGGCAAGCGCGTCCTGATCACCGGTGTGCTGATGGAGTCCTCCATCGCCTTCCACACCGCCAAGCTGGCCCAGGAGCAGGGCGCCGAGATCATCCTGACCGCCTTCCCGCGGCCCACCCTGACCGAGCGCATCGCCAAGAAGCTGCCCAAGCCCACCAAGGTCATCGAGCTCGACGTCACCAACGACGAGCACCTGGGCCGCCTGGCCGACGTCGTCGGCGAGGAGCTCGGCGGTCTCGACGGCGTCGTGCACTCCATCGGCTTCGCACCGCAGGACGCGCTCGGCGGCAACTTCCTCAACACGCCGTTCGAGTCGGTCTCCACGGCCATGCACGTCTCGGCGTTCTCCCTGAAGTCGCTCACCATGGCCTGCCTGCCGCTGATGCAGAACGGCGGCTCCGTCGTCGGCCTCACCTTCGACGCGCAGTACGCCTGGCCGCAGTACGACTGGATGGGCCCGGCCAAGGCCGCCCTGGAGGCGACCAACCGCTACATGGCGCGCGACCTGGGCAAGCAGAACATCCGCTGCAACCTCATCTCCGCGGGCCCCATCGGCTCGATGGCCGCCAAGTCCATCCCCGGCTTCGCCGAGCTGGCCTCCGTCTGGGACACCCGCGCCCCGCTGGAGTGGGACCTGAAGGACCCGGAGCCGGCCGGCCGCGGTGTCGTCGCGCTGCTGAGCGACTGGTTCCCGAAGACCACGGGCGAGATCGTCCACGTCGACGGCGGTCTGCACGCCGTCGGCGCCTGACCCGACGCCCCGCCGGGGCCCGCGTCCACGGAGGGCGCGGGCCCTCGGCGTGTCCGGGCGCGTCACCCGTTCGGCTCAGCAGTGCGGGCGGGACGGGACGTCGGCGGGGCATCGTGGAGGGGCGCGCCCGTCGCGTGATCCCCCTCCCCAGCACGGCCGAGGAGGTCCCCTTGTGCGCTTGTCCCGCTTGGCCTCAGCGACCGTCGCCGTCGCCTTCGTGCTCGCCCTGCCGTACGAGGCGAGGGCGCACGCGCGCGTGCACCCCACCGAGACGCGGTCCGGCGATCTGTTCGGCGCCGCCTGCCGGATCCGCGTCGACGGTTCCCACGTGACCGCGTACTGCCACAACCCCTATCCGGCCACCGATCACGTCAGCCTGCACGTCGAGTGCGTCCGCTGGTGGGACCTCGACAGCGACGGTTCCCCGGTGGCCGCCGGGCCCGCGCAGACCGTGGAGCTGACCGGACGCTGCTGGAAGGAGGTCCGCTCGGCGTGGATCAGCCACCGGAGGGCGGCCTGAATCACTCGTCGGCGGACCGTCGGTCCCCCGCGGACCCCCGGCCTCCGGTGGCCGGACCGAACCGCCCCGGACGGCACAGGAACGGATAGGCGGCGGCCTCCTCGGCCGCCGCCGCCCCGTCGCCCGCGCGGATCGCGTCCACCAGCCGCCCGTGGTCCATGTGCGTCTCCGGCGTCAGCTCCCGGCCCACGTCGTCGCGCAGCCAGTCCCGCAGCACCTCGCTCAGGTCCGCGTACATCGCGGTCATCACGTCGTTGTGCGAGGCGGCCACGACGGCCAGGTGGAACGTCGCGTCCGCCGCCACGAACGCCTCCGCATCACCCGACTCCCAGGCCTCCTCGCGGCGCAGCAGCAGCGTGTCGAGCTGCTTGAGGTCCTTCTCCGTGCGCCGCTGTGCGGCCAGCCGCGCCGCGGCCGACTCCAGGGTGGAGCGGAGCTCGGCGACGTGCCGGGGGTCGGCGTCGGCGAAGCGGCGGTGCATCACGCCGGCCAGCTCGCTCGTGGCCACCACGTACGTGCCCGAGCCCTGGCGGATGTCCAGCAGCCCGTTGTGCGCGAGCGCGCGGACGGCCTCGCGGACCGTGTTGCGGGCGACCCCCAGCTGCTCGACCAGCTCCGGTTCGGTCGGGATGCGTGTGCCGACCGGCCACTCGCCCGAGGTGATCTGGGCCCGCAGCGCGGCGATGACCTGTTCGGACAGCGCCGAACGACGGGGATGGTTCAAAGGCATGGCACACCTTCGCACGACAGGGGCGCCGTACGGAGCCCTCGACATGGACGACCTGGACACCCAATCATCCTATGATTCTATGATGGGTCGCATGACTGGTAAGGAAACCCGGACGTTCGAGTCCGCGACCGTACGCACTTCGGTCACGCCCGGAGCCCCGGGAACCGGGGGCGCCGCGATGCGCGCGTGGACCGTGCGGCTGCTCGTCGTCGGCATCGTGCTGGCCGCGGTGAACCTCCGCCCCGCCATCACCAGTCTGGGCGCGCTGCTCGAGGAGGTCCGCGACGGACTCGGCATGAGCGGCAGCGTGGCCGGGCTGCTCACCTCGGTGCCCCCGCTGTGCTTCGCCGTCTTCGGCGTCACCGCCCCCCGGCTGGCCCGGCGCTTCGGCCCGGGCGCGGTGGTGTGCGCCGGCATGGCCGCCATCGGCGCCGGCCTGCTGATCCGCCCGTTCACGGGGGGCACGGCGAGCTTCCTGGCCGCCACCGCCCTCGCGCTGATGGGCATCGCCGTCAGCAACGTCCTGATGCCGGTCATCGTCAAGCGCTACTTCCCCGACCGGGTCGGCTCCATGACCGGCCTGTACTCGATGGCCCTCGCCATGGGCACCGCGACGGCGGCCGCGGCGACCGTGCCGCTGACCGACGCCGTGGGCGGTGACTGGCGGTCGGGCCTCGCCCTGTGGGCGGCCCTCGCCGCCGCCGCCGTGCTGCCGTGGATCCCGTTCGTACGGGAGCGGACCGCGGCGCCGGCCGAGCGGGCTCCCGGCGAGCACGCACAGGGGGAGACGCCCGAGCGCGGGGAGGCCCCCGCGCCGCGCATCACGCGCAGCCGTACCGCCTGGGCACTGGCCGTCTTCTTCGGGCTCCAGGCGACCGCCGCCTACATCACCATGGGCTGGATGCCGCAGATCTTCCGGGACGCGGGCGTGCCCGCGAGCACGGCCGGACTGCTGCTCGCGGTCACCATGGTGATGGGCGTGCCGCTGGCCTTCGTCATACCGCGCCTCGCCGCGCGGCTGCCCCACCAGGGGCCGATCGTGCTCGCGCTGGGGGTGAGCGGCCTCGCCGGGTACGCCGGCCTGTACCTCGCACCGGCCGCCGGCGCCTGGGCCTGGGCACTGCTGCTGGGCGTCGCCAACTGCGCCTTCCCCCTGGCGCTCACCATGGTCGGGATGCGGGCCAGGACCGGCGCGGGCGTGGCCCAGCTGTCGGCCTTCGCGCAGAGCACCGGCTACCTGATCTCCATCCCGGGACCGCTCCTGGTGGGCGTCCTCTACCAGCACAGCGGCGGCTGGGGACTGCCGGTCGCGCTGATGGCCGGTCTGATGATCCCGCAGACGATCGTGGGCGTCCTGGCGGGCCGCGACCGCACGGTGGAGGAAGAGGCGGCCGCTCGCTGACCCCGCCCGACGGGCGGAGCGCGCACACGTCCCCTCCGACCCCGGAGGCCGCCGTAGGGGCGGAGGGTGCGAGACTTGCCGTATGCCAGTCCTCGACCCGAATCCGCAGAACGGCCAGAAGAAGCTGCTGCTCGTCTTCGGCGCGTTCTTCGCCATCTTCGTCGTCATCGGCGTGGTCGCGACCGTCCTCGCGCCGTGACGGCCCCGCCGCCGTCCCGTCCCGGTGGCCATGGTGGTGCTAGCACCCCCATCCCCTAGGGGGTCAGGCTCAGGGTCAAGTGGGTGGATCACCGGATGGGTTGGGGCCCGAGGGATCCGTACCTTCGAGATGTGACCGCGCGACGCGGGTCACGGACCATGCGAGGAACGGAGGCCCCCATGGCGGCGCGCACGCACACCCGGCCCCACTCGGCCCCCCGGGGCGGCGTCGGCACCAGGCTGCCGTGGTGGGCCCTCGCCCTGCCCGTGCTCGCCTTCGTCACGCTGCTCGCCCTGGTCCTGAACCCCTCCGACGCCCACGCGGCCGCGGGGGAGCCCGCGATCTCCCACCTCGTCGAGCGCGCACAGCAGCTCATAGCCCGCTGAACACCCCGGAAGCGGCCTTCAACTCCCTGCGCCCCATGGCCTGTTTCATGCGAAGCTGGGTCCCATGAGCGTCGCAGAACCCCGCAGGATTGTCCTTTTCCGGCATGCGAAAGCCGACTGGCCCCCGGTGTCCGACCACGAGCGCCCGCTCGCCGAGCGGGGCCGCATGGATGCCGCAGTCGCCGGACGCAAGCTCGCCGACACCGGCATCGCCTTCGACCTGGCTCTCTGCTCCACCGCGGTCCGGACCCGGGAGACCTGGAAGCTCGCGGTCCAGGAGTTCCCGCAGCGGCCGAAAACCGTCTACGAGGAGCGGATCTACGAGGCCTCGCCCGGCGAGCTGATCGCCCTGCTCAACGAAACCCCCGACGACGCGCAGAACGTCCTCCTGGTCGGCCACAACCCGGGCGTCCAGGCACTCGCCGACATCCTGGCCGGCGCAGCCGAGGGCGACGCCCGCGAGCGGATGAGCCGCCGCGGCTACCCGGCCGCCGCCTTCGCCGTCCTGTCCTTCGCGGGCTCCTGGAAATCCCTGGAGCCCGGTGTCGCCACGCTGCTCGACTACTGGGCGCCGACCGAGTGACACACCCGGCACGACAGGGGCCCGGCACCCCGTGGACGCGGGGGAGCCGGGTCCCCGTGCCGTGACCCGGCCCGGACGGCTCAGTCCGCGTCGAGCATGTCGGCGGCCTCGACCTCCTCACGGGTGACGCCCAGCAGATACAGGACCGTGTCGAGGAAGGGGAAGTTCACCGCGGTGTGGGCCGCCTGGCGCACCACCGGCTTGGCGTTGAAGGCGACACCGAGACCCGCCGCGTTGAGCATGTCCAGATCATTGGCACCGTCACCGATCGCCACGGTCTGCGACAGCGGCACCCCCGCCTCGGCCGCGAAGCGGCGCAGCAGCCGGGCCTTGCCCGCCCGGTCCACGATCTCGCCGGTGACCCGGCCGGTCAGCTTCCCGTCGACGATCTCCAGGGTGTTGGCCTGGGCGAAGTCCAGCCCCAGCCGGTCCTTCAGGTCGTCCGTGACCTGGGTGAACCCACCGGACACCACGCCGACTTGATAGCCGAGGCGCTTCAGCGTACGGATCAGGGTGCGGGCGCCCGGCGTCAGCCGCACCTCGCTGCGCACCTTGTCCACCACGGAGGCGTCCAGCCCTTCCAGCAGTGCCACGCGCGCGTGCAGCGACTGCTCGAAGTCCAGCTCTCCGCGCATCGCCGCCGCCGTCACCTCGGCGACCTTGTCCTCACAGCCGGCGTGCGCGGCGAAGAGCTCGATCACCTCGTCCTGGATGAGGGTCGAGTCCACGTCCATGACGACCAGGCGCTGCGCCCTCCGGTGCAGCCCCGCCGCGACCACGGCGACATCGACCCCGAGCATGGCCGCGTCGGTCACCAGCGCGGTGCGCAGCGGTTCCGTCTCCACGCCGGACACGGCGAACTCCACCGCCGTCACCGGGTACTTGGCGAGCCGGAAGATACGGTCGATGTTGCCGCCGGCCCTCGTGATCCGCGCGGCGATCGCCGCCGCCGCCTCCGAGGTGAGGGGGTGGCCCAGCACGGTGACCAGGGAGCGGCCGAGTCCGCGCGGACGGTTGTCGCCGATGCCCGAGATGATCTCCGCCTGCATCTTCATCGACTCCGCCCAGCTGTGGACGGTCGCCCGCAGGTCCCCTTCCAGCCCCTTGGGCGGCTCGGTCACGAGCGCACAGAGCACGATGCGGCCACGGGTGACGACCTGCTCGATGTCGACCACGTCGACCGAGTAGGCGGCGAGGGTGTCGAAGAGGCCGGCCGTGATGCCCGGCCTGTCCTTGCCGAAGATCTTGACCAGGAGAGTGGGGACGTCGGAGGTCTGCGATGCGCTCATGGTGCTCCCACCGTATCCGGCACCCAGTGCCCTGCGCCCCTGAGGTCCGCCTGGCGGACAGCGAACACTGGGCGTCGCCGAGGTGTCCGGGACCTTGCGCCCCGCCTGCCGACAGCCGGGGCCCACGCCGTCCGTGCCGCCCGCCGTCCGTGCCGCACGGCGGCCACCGCATGCGCCGCCCGCTGCCCGCTGTCGCCGTCACCCGTCGTCTGCGCCGCCCGTCGGCCGTCTGCGTCCCCACGGGCTGCCGGCCGCCGTCCGCCCCTACCGCCCGCGTCGCCCACGGGCAGGCCGTTCCCCGTCTGTGCCCGCGCCATCGACCGCTCGCGGTCCGCGTCACCCGCCGTCCGCCGCCCACCGCCCGTCGTCCCCGCCCGTGCCGCCGTCTCCGTCCGGCTCCCGAGGGTCAGCGCCCACCGTCCTCCGGCCTGCGCGGTGCCGGGGGAGGGGGCGGCGGAGGCGGCGGCACCTCGTCCGGCCACAGCGGCGACCGCTCCCCGCCTCGCGCCCCGTCCCCCGGTCCGCGACCCCGTCCGCGACGGGGCGGCCCGACGGGCCCGATCACGGTGGGGGCGCCGTAGACGTCACCGGGTCCGTCCCGGCCACCGGGAGCCGGCGGACCGCCGGACGGCCGTGCGTCCTCGGGCGGCCGCGGCTCCTGCGGCTCCCGCGGCACCCGCAGGTAGGGGTTGGTGTCCGGATTCGGCGGCCGGTACGGGGCGCCCGGTGCGTACGGCCCGGACGGCGCAGCCGTGCGCCGCACCCCGTACCCCTGGTCACCGAAGCCCTCCGCGGACCCCCGGTCCCCGATCCCCTCGGCCCCCTCGGCTCCATCAGCCTCCTCAACCTCCCCGTCACCCCGTGCCAGAGGCGCCGCCCACCGCCCCGCGGCCCCGCTCGTCCAGGCCAGCAGCGCCCCCGCGGCGCCCGCTCCCGCGCCCCACCCGGCCCCCAGCAGGAGCGCCACGCCGAGGTGGCCGCGCAGCTCGATGCCCGCACCGAACGCGTCGAAGCCGAGGACGGACAGCGAGGCGTCCACGGACACCTCCGTCAGCCAGGCCAGCGACGGCAGCGTCAGAGCCGTCGCGACGCCCAGCCTCAGCGCGCACCGCGCCGCGAAGCCGACCGCCCCCGGGGCCTGCGCCGCCGCGCGCCCCACCGGCGTCCGCACCGCCGTCAGCACCCCCGTCAGCAGCATCGCCAGCGCGGCCGCCACCCCCAGCAGCCACACCCGCCCGTCGAGCTCGGCCAGCCGGCCCAGCGTGACGGGCTGGTCGGAGCCGATCCTCAGGAGGTCGTCCACGGGGTCGGGAAGCACCTCCAGCAGAGCCCCGCTCGCCCGCCCGTCCCACGGCACGAACAGACCGACCGGGAGACCGAGCCACACTCCGTTCGGCGCCCCCAGCAGCGCCGCTCCGGCGATCCGCCGGGGATGGCCGTCGCCGATCGCCGCGTACCCCGCCGCGGCGTACCCCGCCGCCACCGCCACCAGCCCCACCGTGACGAGGGCGGACACGGCCGGCCGGACGACCCGGTGCACGGCGTCCCAGCCGCGCGGCAGGGGAGTGCGGCGGGACGCCAGCAGGGCGGCGAGCAGGATGCCGGCCGACCAGCCGAGGCCGCCGAGCAGCGTCGGCGCCGTGTCGACGGTGAACCCGACCGCCGCCTCCGCGTCGACGAGATCACCGATCCGGTCCGGCAGCAGGCCCCCGATGTCGCCGAGATCGCCCAGTCCCGGGATCCCGACCCCGTCACCGCCCCCGCCCGGCAGGTCGTCCAGCCCCAGCGAGCCCCCGTCGATGGTGACGACGTCGTGCCCGGCCCAGGCCAGCCCGCCCGTCATCGCGACGGACAACGCCACCACGGCGCCCGCGCGGGCGAGGAGTTCGGCACCGGAGACCACAACTCCGGCCGCCCGCAGGGACCGCAGGAAGAAGTACGACAGCAGCAGCGCGCCCACCAGGCCCACGCCGAGCGGCGTGATGTCGACGGCCGTGCCGGCCTGCGCTCCCGACAGCCCGAAGGCGGACACGTCGCCGGACGGCGTGACCGAGCCGCCCAGGCCCAGAGCCACCACCGCCGCGGTCATCGGCCCCAGGGAACCCGCCGCGTCCGCGTCCAGCAGGTGCAGCCCCAGTGCGGCGGTCCCCGCCATCCCGATCAACGCCCAGCTCACCGCGGCGACCGCGGACATGACGACATCCGCCCACGGCACGCGCGTACCGTGCTGCGCGACTCCGGCGCTCGTGGCAGCACCCATGGCAGACCCCCCGATCCGCGGCGCGGCGAGGCGGCCGCGCGTGTCCCCCTCGCGTGGTTTACCACTCTCCGGGCCGATTTCAACCCCCGCCGGCGAAAGACCGTGAACGCCTTGGTGCGCGGTCGTGACAAGGCCCGACTTTCGGTCAGAGGGCCGAGCCTGAAATAGTTCCCCCCGATGTTCGACATCCCTAGACTCCCTGCGATGGGGGGAACTCGGGGGACAACTCAGTGGGGCATGGAGTGCCGGAACTCGTACTGGAATCAAACGGACGGACCTGGACGCTCGATCCGTCCAGGTCCTACACCCTCGGACGCGATCCGCAGGGGGACGTCGTGCTGGACGACGCCAGGGTTTCCTGGCGTCACGCCACGATCAGCTTCAACGGCCGCAGTTGGGTCATCGAGGACCACGGCAGCACCAACGGCACGTTCGTGCAGGGACAGCGGATCCACCACCTGGAGTTCAGCTCCGACACGGTGCTGAACCTGGGCAACGCGAACGACGGGCCGCGCGTGACGCTGTCCGGCGCCGGCGCCGGTGCCGCGACCCCGGCCGCCGCACCGCAGGCCCAGCCGCAGCAGCCGTACGCGGCCCAGGGAGCGAACCCCGGCTGGGCCCAGCAGGCACCGCAGCAGCAGCCGCCCGCCGCGCAGGCGGGCTGGCAGCAGCAGGCGGCACCGCAGCCGTCCGCGCCGCACATCCCGCAGCAGCAGGGCGGGCCGGGCGAGCAGTACGCGCAGAAGGCGTCCGGCAGCGGCGCGGGGGCGTCGCCGGTCTACGGCGACCGCAGCCCCACCACGTTCCACCAGTTCTCGCTCGGCCGCGTGATGCGCATCGGCCGTGCCCTGGAGAACGACCTGGTCGTCTCCGACCTCCAGGTGTCCCGCCACCACGCCGAGTTCCACTCCACGCCCGACGGCCGCATGGAGATCCGCGACCTGGGCTCGCACAACGGCACGTACGTCAACGGCCAGCCGATCCCCAAGGGCGGCTCACAGCTGCTCGGCCCCACCGACGTCGTGGGCGTCGGCCACTCGACGTTCCGGATCGTCGGCGACCGGCTCGAGGAGTTCGTCGACACCGGTGAGGTGTCCTTCTCCGCCCGCCACCTGACCGTCACGGTCGACGGCGGCAAGCAGATCCTGAAGGACGTCTCCTTCGGCGTCCCGGAGAAGTCGCTGATCGCGGTCATCGGCCCGTCCGGCTCCGGCAAGTCGACCCTGCTCAAGGCGCTCACCGGCTACCGCCCGGCCAACCAGGGCGAGGTCCTCTACGACAACCGGAACCTCTACAAGCAGTTCGCCGAACTGCGCCAGCGCATCGGTCTGGTCCCGCAGGACGACATCCTGCACAAGGAGCTGACCGTCAAGAAGGCCCTCAAGTACGCGGCCAAGCTCCGCTTCCCGGCCGACACCACGGCCGCCGAGCGCGAGTCCCGCATCGACGAGGTGCTGCGCGAGCTGAAGCTGGACATCCACAAGGACAAGAAGGTCACGTCCCTGTCCGGCGGCCAGCGCAAGCGGGTGTCCGTCGCCCTGGAGCTGCTCACCAAGCCGTCGCTGATCTTCCTGGACGAGCCGACCTCCGGTCTCGACCCGGGCATGGACCGCGACGTCATGCAGCTGCTGCGCGGTCTGGCCGACGACGGCCGCACGGTCCTCGTCGTGACCCACTCGGTGGCCGAGCTGGCGCTGTGCGACAAGCTCCTGGTGATGGCCCCGGGCGGCTCCGTCGCCTACTTCGGCCCGCCCGAGGAGGCGCTGAACTTCTTCGGCTACGACACCTGGGCCGACGTCTTCTCCGCCTTCGAGAACTACCGCGACTACGACTGGGCGGGCCGCTGGAAGGGCTCGCAGCACTACCAGATGTACGCCGCGGACATCGACGCCGTCGCGCCGCAGTCCGTACAGGTCCCGGCGATGCAGGCGATGAAGCCGCCGAAGCCGCAGGGCTGGATGTCGCAGTTCGGCACGCTGGTGCGCCGCTACGTCTCGGTGATCGCCTCGGACAAGGGCTTCCTCGCCCTGATGGTGATCCTGCCGGCCGTCCTCGGCGCGGTCAGCCTGCTCATCGACGCCGACAAGGGCCTGCTGCCCAACCCGGCCAACCCGCAGACCGGCCGGATCATCCCGAACGGCACGGCGACCACGGTCCTGCTGATCCTCGCGGTCGGAGCCTGTTTCGCCGGCGCGGCGAACTCCGTGCGTGAGCTGATCAAGGAGCGGGTCATCTACGAGCGGGAGCGCGCCACCGGCCTGTCCCGCTCGGCCTACCTGATGTCCAAGGTGTTCGTGCTCGGCTTGATCACCGTGCTGCAGGGCCTGATGGTCGGTGTGATCGGCTTCTCCAGCCGGGAGATCCCGGAGGAGGGTCTGGTCCTCGGCGGCGCCGTGCTGGTCGAGCTCTCGCTGCCGATCATGGCGCTGGGCTTCACCTCGATGATGTTCGGCCTGATCATCTCCTCGCTGGTGAAGACCGCGGAGAAGACCATGCCGCTGCTGGTCATGTTCGCGATCATCCAGGTCGTCTTCACCGGCTGCCTGTTCGCCCTGAACGGCGCGGTCGGCGTCAACCAGTTCTCGTTCCTGATGCCGTCGCGCTGGGCGGTGGCCGCCGCGGGCGCCACGCTCGACTTCAACAGGATCAGCCCGCCGGAGGAGGGCGGCGACACCGACCCGCTGTGGGAGCACACCCTCGGCGCCTGGGGCATGGACATGGCCGCCCTGATCGCCCTCGGCGTGATCTGCGGTTTCTTCGTGGCCCGCTTCCTGCGCCGTCACGAGCCCGAGGTCATGCGCAAGTAGTCACCGCCGTACGCCCCGAAGGGCGGCACCCCGTCAGGAGGGTGCCGCCCTTCGGCGTCCGTGTCCGCGAGAAGAGGTCCGCGCCGACCTCAGTACGCGCTGTCGACGTTGTCCATGGTGCCGTACTTGTCCGCCGCGTAGTTGCAGGCGGCGACGATGTTGGCGACCGGGTCGTAGATGTTCTTCGAGGTGCCCGGGACGTGGTACGCCTCGAACGTCGGCGGGATCACCTGCAGCAGACCCTTGGACGGGATGCCGTTCCGGGCGTTGATGTCCCACAGGTTGATGGCCTTCGGGTTGCCGGAGGACTCCCGCATGATGTTGCGGCGGATGCCCTCGTAGGAGCCCGGGATGCCGTGCTTCCTCATGATGGCCAGGGACTCGCGGATCCAGCCGTCCAGGGTGTCGCTGTAGGCCTTCGGGACGGCCTTCCTCGCCTCGGCCTTCAACCTGGCGCGCTCGGCGGCACGGCTGGCGGCCTCCTCGGCCCGGCGCGCCTCCTCGGCCTTCCTCTCCGCGGCGGCAGCGGCGGCCTTCCTCTCGGCGGCGGCCCGTGCCGCGGCCTCCCTCTTCGCCTCGAACCTCGCCTCGATCTTCTCGATCTTCAGCCCGGCGCCGGCCGTCGGGTCGGTGATGTCGGCCCTGACGTTCTTGATCGGCTCGGTGCTGTACGCCACCTTCGCGGCGGGAAGGGCGGTCTCGCTCGTGGTGGCGGTCGTCGACGCGCTGCTCGGCACCGCCGAGAGGCCTATGGCGGCGGCGCCGAGGGCGGCGACACCGGCGGCGGCGATCTTGTGGTGACGGCTCAGGGCACGACCATGACCATGGGTGAGGAAGTGCTTCGACATGCGGAATGGACCTCTTCGAATAGCGCGGAGGTCGCTCAGTGTCCGGTGAAGGACAGGGATATTTCCGGCAAAACGCCGCGAGTGGGACCCGCGGCGCTGAGCGACGGCAGCCATTCTTAGCGGCCGCAAAATAGCGCGGCAAAGATGTGACGTACGAAGCCGGGTAGTGGATCAGGGGGGTTAAATCGGGGCAGAGCGGACTATCCGCCCCGTTCATATGGGGGATATGTCTCTCCTAATCCTCTTCGTACGTGATGTGCGCCCTATGCGCGGCCTCACATCCTTCACTCGAAGGCTTTACCGATAGTTGCTGAAGCAATGCAGCGTGTGAGGGTCCCCCTATGGCAGTACAAGAGGCACGTCCCCGAACTCGTGCCACAGGTAGGTAGCGCCCGCGCAGCGCCTCCTCGTAACCGCGGCCGACCACCGCCCGTCCCGCGACCGCCTTCAGCATCAGCAGGTGCGAGGCCTCCGGTTCGTGCAGTCCGGTCAGCAGTCCGCCCACCACCCGCACCCCGCGCTCCGGCGCCACCACCAGATCGGTCCACCCCGCGCGGGCCCGCGCCGCCCCGTCCGCTCCGGCCGCCGACCCCACCGCCCGCACGGCCGTCGTCCCCACCGCGATCACCCGGCCGCCGGCCGCCCGCACCGCGCCGATCAGCCGACGCCTCCGGCACCGCGAACCGCTCCGGACGCGGCGGCCCGTGCGCCTCCGCCGACCCCACCCCGGCGTGCAGCGTGACCGGCGCGAACCGCACCCCGCGGCTCACCAGCTCCGTCACCGCCCGCGTCGTGAACGGCCGCCCCGCGCTCGGCATCTGCGCACTGCCCGATCCGTCCGGCGACGGCAGCGCGAACACCGTCCGGTACGCCGACAACGGCCGGTCCCGCTCCGTGCAGGCGTACCGGACGGGCCGCCCGTGCTCCCGCAGCACCCCGAGGACGTCCCGCGTCACGCGTGCCCGCCACAGCCGCTCCCCGTGCGCGCTCAGCGGCGCCTCCAGCACCAGCCGCGCGCCCCCGACCAGCCGCACCTCCGTGTCCGCTCTTCTCTTCCCGCCCGCGCGCGTGGTGCCGCGTCCGTCGGGGTCCCGCAGCTCGACCGCCCACCGGCCGTCGTCACCGCGCGTGGAGAGGTGCACCACCACGCGCGCGTGCCCGATCCACCCGTCGACGGCCGCCGGCGTGGGCGAGGTGTCCACCCCCAGCAGGTCCCCGGCCCGCAGCAGCCGCGGCAGCTCCACGAAGGCGTGGTGCGACACCCCCGTGCCCCGGGACACCGGCAGCCGGACCGAGTCCCGGTCGAGCCCGGGCCCGCGCTGCTCGACCGGCACCCGCGCCGACAACTCGTCCGGCACCCGGACGGTCAGGGTCACCGCCCTCCCCGCAGCAGCGCCGGAGCCGCGTAGCGACCGCTCGCCGGCCGCTCGTCCAGCATCCGCAGGAAGGCCGGCACCACGCGGGCGGGCTCCGGCCGAGGACCGTCGTCGTCCGGCACGGCCGCCGCGTACAGGTCCGTCGCCATGTCCCCGGGATCGACCGCCCACACCCGCAGCCCCGGCTCCTCCACGGCCGGCACCGCCGCCAGCTGGTCCAGGGCCGCCTTGGACGCCCCGTACCCGCCCCAGGCCGCGGAGGCCTCGGCGCCGGCGTCCGGACTCACCGCGATCACCGTGCCCGCCCGCGAGGCCCGCAGCAGCGGAAGCGTCTCCTGAACCAGACCCAGCGCCGCCACCAGGTCCACCTCCAGCGCCCCCCGCAGCCCGTCCAGGGGCCGCTCCTCCAGGCGCACCAGCGCCTCGGCGCCCAGCGTGCTCGCGTTGTGCACCAGCAGGTCGACCCCGCCCGGCCACTTCGCCGCCGCCACCAGCTCCGCGCGGTGCCCGGCGTCCGTGACGTCCCCGGGCAGGGCGGCCACGCGCGTACCGTGCGCGGACACCGCCCCGGCCGCCTCCGCCAGGGGGACCGGATCCCGCGCGTCGAGCACCAGATCCCAGCCACGCGCGGCCAGCGCCTCCCCCAGTCCCTTCGAAGCCCCCGTGATGACCGCCACCGGCGTGCCGTGCCCCTTGTCGTGAACGCCGTCCGACCGGCGTGATCACCACGTACGGACACCGCCGCGCGCCCCGCCTCGGACGGGGGGCGCAGACGGCCGGGTCCCTTCGCCTCACCCCGCGCACCCGAGGACCGTGGTCCTAGGACCCGCGGCCCGGGCCGCGGCCGCCGCACGACCGATCCGGCTGTCACCGCCCGCCGGTACCGTGAGGACATGAGCCACGGTCCCCGGTCCGGCCTCGCCGCGGTGAGCTCCGCGTTGCTGGCCATGAGCAGGCACCTCGAGGTGCGCGACGTCCTCAAGACGATCGTCGCCTCGGCCCGCGAGCTGCTCGACGCGCAGTACGCCGCACTCGGCGTGCCCGACGACCACGGCGGGTTCGCCCAGTTCGTGGTCGACGGCGTCAGCGACGAGCAGTGGAAGGCCATCGGCCCCCTCCCGCGCCAGCACGGCATCCTCGCCGCGATGCTGAACGAGGCCACGCCGCAGCGACTCGCCGACGTGCGCCGGGACCCCCGCTTCGAGGGCTGGCCTAGCGCCCACCCCGATCTGGCCGACTTCCTCGGCCTGCCCGTCCGCGACGGCGACGAGGTCATCGGCGCGCTGTTCCTCGCCAACAAGAGGTGTCCCAAACCCGAAGGCACCTGCGGCTTCACCCAGGACGACGAGGAACTGCTCGGGATCCTCGCGCAGCACGCGGCGATCGCCCTCACCAACGCCCGGCTCTACGAACGCAGCCGCGAGCTGACCATCGCCGAGGAACGCTCCCGCCTCGCCCACGAACTCCACGACGCGGTCAGCCAGAAGCTCTTCTCCCTCCGGCTGACGGCCCAGGCCGCGGCCCGCCTCGTGGACCGGGACCCCTCCCGTGCGAAGGGCGAACTCCAGCAGGTCGCCGCCCTGGCCGCCGAGGCCGCCGACGAACTGCGCGCGGCGGTCGTCGAGCTGCGCCCCGCGGCCCTCGACGAGGACGGCCTCGTCGCCACCCTCCGCACCCAGATACAGGTCCTCGACCGCGCCCACACGGCGCGCGTCACCTTCGCCGGCCACGGCGTGCGCGCCCTGCCCGCGGCCCAGGAGGAGGCCGTGCTGCGCGTCGCCCAGGAGGCACTGCACAACGCCCTGCGGCATTCCGGGGCCGACCACGTCGACGTCACCCTCGACCGCCGCGGCGGCGGAGCCGTCCTGCGGGTCACCGACGACGGCATCGGCTTCGACCCGAGGACCGTCCGCCGCGCGGGACGCCATCTGGGCCTGGTCTCCATGCGTGACCGGGCGAGCGGGGTCGGCGGAAGGATGACCGTGGAATCGGCGCCCGGCAAGGGCACCACGATCGAGATGGAGGTCCCCGGTGGCTGACACAATCAAGGTGCTGCTGGTCGACGATCACCAGGTGGTACGCCGGGGCCTGCGCACCTTCCTCGAGGTGCAGGACGACATCGAGGTCGTCGGCGAGGCCGCGGACGGGGCCGAAGGAGTGGCCCTCGCGCAGGAGTTGCAGCCGGACGTCATCCTCATGGACGTCAAGATGCCGGGCACGGACGGCGTGGACGCGCTGCGCCGGCTCCGCGAACTGGACCACTCCGCGCGCGTGCTGATCGTCACCAGCTTCACCGAGCAGCGCACGGTGGTCCCGGCCCTGCGCGCGGGCGCCGCCGGGTACGTGTACAAGGACGTCGACCCCGACGCGCTCGCCGGGGCCATCCGCTCCGTGCACGCCGGGCACGTCCTCCTCCAGGCCGAGGTGGCCGGTGCCCTGCTGGCCCAGGAGGAGACCAACGCGGGCCAGGGGCGCGCCGGCTCGCTCACCGAACGGGAGCGCGAGGTGCTCGGCCTGATAGCGGACGGGCGCTCCAACCGGGAGATCGCCCGCGCCCTGGTGCTGTCCGAGAAGACGGTGAAGACGCACGTCTCGAACATCCTGATGAAACTCGACCTGGCGGACCGCACCCAGGCCGCCCTCTGGGCCGTGCGCCACGGCCTGAGCGGCTGACCCTCGACGCCTCGGACGGTGCGGAAGGTTCCCCTCCTATCCGAGATTCATACTGTCGTGGGAATGTCCCCCGGATGGCCGTATCCCTCGTCGGCGGTCGCCGTTCTCCAGTGCGTGCCGCGGCACCTGCCGCGGCCATCGCAAGGAGGGCTTGGAAAGTGAAGAACCTGAAGAAGGCAGCGGCCGTGACGATGGTGGCCGGCGGCCTGCTCGCCGCCGGCACGGGCATGGCCTCCGCCACCGAGGGCGCGCACGCCGACGGCAAGGCCGTGGGCTCCCCGGGCGTCGTCTCCGGCAACGTCGTCCAGGTCCCGGTCGACATCCCGGTCAACGTGTCCGGCAACAGCGTGAACGTCATCGGCCTGCTGAACCCGGCCTTCGGCAACGTGGCCGTCAACGACTGACGCCCGTCACCGAACCGGTGAAGACCCCCGGCCTCCCGGCCCCCACCCGGGAGGCCGGTCGCACGCCGCCCGGCTGCGGGCGATCGCGCCTCGCTCGGTCCCCCAAGGGGCCTGGGGTACCTCAGGGCGGCACGGGCGGACGGGGGTCCCCTGCTCGAAGCGGCTCGGGGGAGGCACCCCGCGGGCACCGGCCGCGCGCCCCGCCCCGCCTCGGCACCGCCGTCGGCCGCCCCGGCCCAGGGCCGTCACCGCACCCCCCGCTCCCGCTCCTCCACAACGGAGTTGTACGCGGCCACCTGCGCCCGCCGGGCCGTCCGCTCCACCGGCCGCAGCGCGGCGCCCCGCGCCGCCATCTCCGAGGCGCTCACCGCACCCCCGTGCCCACCGGCACCGGCCAGCGCGATCAGCGCCCCCACGCGCTGCGCCAGCTCCAGCACCCGCACCGCCCGCGGCGGATACCCCGGCGCCAGCACCTCACGCCCGTGCTCGGCCCGCGCCCGGTAGGCGTCGATCGCCGCCTCCGCCACCGGCCCCGACCCGGCCACGTCCAGCCGCGTCAGCACCTCCGTCGCCTCCCTCAGCGCCTCCGCCAGCTCCCGCTCGGCCTCACCGAGCGAGGGCACGTCGGCGGGCGGCGCCTCCCGCACCGGCAGGCAGTGCCACACGACCTCCACGTGCACATCACCCTCGGGGCCGGCCTCGTACACCTCCGGCACCAGCCCGAACGCCGCCCCGTGACAGACCACCGCCTCCTCGGCCTCCAGCGCCCGAGCGTTGAACTCCGGCGGCCCGCTCAGCCCCAGCGGATGCCCCGGCGCGGGCAGCGCGACCCGCAGCCCGGTCGCCCCGAGCGCCCGCAGCCGCCCCAGCGCCAGCGTGAGCCCCACGGGCGCGGACTCACCCGGCAGTCCCTCCACCCGGTGCACCGCGTCCTCACCGACGACGGCGAGCACGGCGTCATCCGGCGAGACAAGTCCGGCGAGCAGGGCATTTCCCCAAGCGGCGAGGCGTCCAGAGCGCGGTTCCGAGAGCATGCCCCCAGCCTAGACAGAGCCAAGAACCGGACCGATGGAATGCCCGGCCCGACCGGTGGCGTAGATTTCATGGAGGGCTGCGCCCACGGGTGCGGCGGACCGACCCACAGGCGTACGCGACAGCCGAGACCGGCCACACTGCAAGGGGAGACAAGGCGCTCATGAGCGATGTTCTGGAACTTCAGGACGTATCCGTGGTTCGCGAGGGCCGAGCTCTGGTGGACCAGGTCTCCTGGTCGGTCAAGGAGGGCGAGCGCTGGATCATCCTCGGTCCCAACGGCGCCGGCAAGACCACCCTCCTCAACGTCGCGTCCAGCTACCTCTACCCGAGCAAGGGCACCGCCACCATCCTCGGCGAGACCCTCGGCACGCCCGGCACCGACGTCTTCGAGCTGCGCCCGCGCATCGGCATGGCCGGCATCGCCATGGCCGACAAGCTCCCCAAGCGCCAGACGGTCCTGCAGACCGTGCTCACCGCCGCCTACGGCATGACCGCCGGCTGGCAGGAGGAGTACGAGGACGTCGACGAGCAGCGCGCCCGGGCCTTCCTCGACCGCCTCGGCATGTCCGCGTACCTGGACCGCAGGTTCGGCACCCTCTCCGAGGGGGAGCGCAAGCGCACCCTCATCGCCCGCGCCCTGATGACCGACCCCGAGCTGCTGCTCCTCGACGAGCCCGCCGCCGGCCTCGACCTCGGCGGACGCGAGGACCTCGTGCGCCGTCTCGGCCGCCTCGCCCGCGACCCGATCGCCCCCTCCATGATCATGGTCACGCACCACGTCGAGGAGATCGCCCCGGGCTTCACCCACGTCCTGATGATCCGTCAGGGCAAGGTACTCGCCGCCGGTCCGCTGGAGCTCGAGCTCACCTCCCGCAACCTCTCCCTCTGCTTCGGCCTGCCGCTCGTCGTCGAACGGGTCGGCGACCGCTGGACCGCCCAGGGCCTCCCGATGTCCTGAACCCCTTCCGGCGCTCAAAACCCCGAGCACGAAGGGCCTTTCAAACCGACCGGCGCCCTGTCGACGACCGGGCGCACGGTCCTACCATGACCCCGTGGACTTCGACGCATGGTTGTGGTGGCTGATCGGCGCGGCGGCGCTCGGCATCGGGCTCGTGATCACCGCGATGCCCGAACTCGGCATGCTCGCGGTGGGCGCCGTCGCCGCGGCAGTGGTCTCCGGGATCTTCGGCGGCGGCGCCGTCGCCCAGGTCGTGGTCTTCGCCGTCGTCTCGACCGCCCTCATCGCCGTCGTACGGCCCATCGCGAACAGACACCGCGCACAGCGGCCCCGACTCGCCACCGGTGTGGACGCCCTGAAGGGCAGACAGGCCGTCGTCCTGGAACGCGTCGACGGCTCCGGCGGCCGGATCAAGCTGGCCGGCGAGGTCTGGTCGGCACGCGCCCTCGACGCCGGCCGCACCTACGAAGCAGGCCAGGAAGTGGACGTCGTGGACATCGAGGGAGCCACGGCCATCGTCATGTGACCTCGTGCGACGCAACTGAGCCGAACCACCCCCGAGTTCCGCGACGGTCTGTCAGACTCGACCAGCAAGATCTTCAACAGGCATAGGATCTGCCCAAGGCGCCGAGGCGAAGAAGGGTACGGGGAACCGACGATGCAGCCGATCATCATCGTCCTGATCATCCTGGTGGTGTTGGTCTTCATCGCCCTGATCAAGACGATCCAAGTCATCCCGCAGGCCAGCGCCGCCATCGTCGAGCGCTTCGGTCGCTACACGCGGACACTCAACGCGGGCCTCAACATCGTCGTCCCGTTCATCGACACCATCCGCAACCGCATCGACCTGCGCGAGCAGGTCGTCCCGTTCCCGCCGCAGCCGGTGATCACCCAGGACAACCTGGTCGTCAACATCGACACCGTCATCTACTACCAGGTGACCGACGCGCGGGCCGCCACCTACGAGGTCGCCAGCTACATCCAGGCGATCGAGCAGCTCACCGTCACCACGCTCCGCAACATCATCGGCGGCATGGACCTGGAGCGGACCCTGACCTCCCGCGAGGAGATCAACGCGGCCCTGCGCGGCGTCCTCGACGAGGCCACCGGCAAGTGGGGCATCCGCGTCAACCGCGTCGAGCTCAAGGCCATCGAACCGCCCACCTCCATCCAGGACTCGATGGAGAAGCAGATGCGCGCCGACCGCGACAAGCGCGCCGCCATCCTCCAGGCCGAAGGCGTCCGGCAGTCCGAGATCCTGCGCGCCGAGGGCGAGAAGCAGTCCCAGATCCTCCGTGCCGAAGGTGAGGCCAAGGCCGCGGCCCTCAGGGCCGAGGGCGAGGCCCAGGCCGTCCGCACGGTCTTCGAGGCGATCCACGCCGGCGACCCGGACCAGAAGCTGCTGTCCTACCAGTACCTCCAGATGCTCCCCAAGATCGCCGAGGGCGACGCCAACAAGCTCTGGATCGTCCCCAGCGAGATCGGCGACGCGCTCAAGGGCCTCTCCGGAGCCGTGGGCAACTTTGGAGCCATGGGCGGCGGTTCTGGCGGCAGCGGCGGCTCCGGAGGCGGTGTCCCGGCCCAGGAACGCCGCGAGAAGCCGTCCATCGACTGACGGGACGTCGGCATCGGCAGGACGGCGGGCCCGCTCCCCCGAGGGGAGCGGGCCCGCCGCGTGCGACCCGAACCGGAGCTAGGCCGCGGACCGAGCCAGCCATTCCGGGAGCGCGTCGAAGTCGTCCTGCCCCAGCGCGAGCAGCATCGCGTCCGTCGGCGTCGGCTCGAACGGCTGCCGCAGCAGGGGCATCCCCGCCTCCTCCGGAGTCCGGTTCGCCTTGCGGTGGTTGTCCTCCGCGCACGAGGCCACCGTGTTCAGCCAGGTGTCCCGGCCCCCCTGCGACCGCGGCACCACGTGGTCCACGGTCGTCGCCCGCCGCCCGCAGTACGCGCACCGGTGCCGGTCCCGCACCAGGACACCCCGCCTCGACCACGGCGCTCGTCTTCGGAACGGCACCCTCACGTACTGGCAGAGCCGGATCACCCGGGGCGCCGGTATGTCGACCGCGGCTCCCCGCATCCGCAGCTCGGGGTGGGCCTGCTCGACGACGGCCTTGTCCTGGAGCACCAGAACGACGGCTCGGTTGAGCGTCACCGTCGACAGCGGCTCGAAGCTCGCGTTCAGCACCAGCGTGTCCCGCATACCAGCCCACCTCCCGTGTGCACCGGCCCACCCCTCGGCGGGCTGGGATCAACTCTGGCCGGGCACGCCGGGATGGACAACGCAATATCCGCTGCTCCAGCGGGAGGTGACCCCCGCGACCCCCGACAACGAAAGTGCCCGCCCCTGATCAATTCCAAGACCGGGGACGGGCAAACGTTCCGTGAACGCTCGGAGGCGCCGGACTCGCTCAGGACTCGGCGGGCACCTCGTACTCACCGATCAGCTGGGCGCGCGCGATCGTGTGGAACCGCAGGTTGAAGCCCACCACGGCGGGAGACGCGTCCGCGTCCGGACCGAGCTTCTCCTGGTCCACGGCGTACACCGTGAACACGTACCGGTGCGGCCCGTCGCCGGGCGGCGGCGCGGCGCCACCGAAGTCCTTGGTGCCGTAGTCGTTGCGCGCGTGGACCGCGCCCTCGGGCAACCCCTCGAACGTGCCGCCGCCCGCGCCCGCCGGCAGCTCGGTCACCGAGGCCGGGATGTCGAACACCACCCAGTGCCAGAACCCGCTGCCCGTCGGGGCGTCGGGGTCGTAGCAGGTCACGGCGAAGCTCTTGGTCTCCGGCGGGAAGCCCTCCCAGCGCAGCTGCGGCGAGGTGTTGCCCGCCGCGTGGACCTGAGCGTCCTTGAGCGTCGCCCCCTCCTCGACGTCCTCGCTCGTCACCGTGAACGACGGCACGGGCGGATGGAAGTCGTGGGGGAGCGGCCGCCGCTTGAGCTCGGTCACCTCGGTACCTCCTGATCGTCTACGTCCAGTGGGAACCGAGCCTAGAACCAGTTGCGCTTGCTGCCGACCTCCGACAGCCACTGGTTGAGGTAGGCCGCCCAGTCGGTCCCCTGGTAGTCGTTCAGCCCCACCTTGAAGGACCGGAAGGTGTCGCTGCCCTCGCTGAACAGACCCGGCTTCTTGTCCATCTCCAGCACGACGTCCATCGCCTGCTCGTCGGCCACGAAGCTCAGCTCGACCTGGTTCAGCCCCCGGTACTGCTGCGGCGGGAAGAACTCGATCTCCTGGTAGAACGGCAGCTTCTGCCGGGTGCCCCGGATGTGACCGCGCTCCATGTCCGCGTTCTTGAACCGGAAGCCCAGCTGGACGAACGCGTCCAGGATGGCCTTCTGCGTCGGCAGCGGATGCACGTTGATCGGGTCCAGGTCACCGGAGTCCACGGCCCGCGCGATCGCGAGCTCGGTGGTCACCCCGATGTTCATCCCGCGCAGCGGCTGCCCGTCGATCATCGTGATCGGCGTCTCCCACGGGATCTCCAGCCCGAACTGCACCGCGTGCACCGCACCGGCCTGGAGCTCGAAGGCACCGCCCAGCGACGACTTCGTGAACTCGATGTCCTGCTTGTGCTCCTGGTCGCCGCTCTCCACCTCGACCTTGGCCTGCAGCCCGACCGACAGACCCTCGATCTGCTGGTTCACGGACCCGCCCTGGATCCGCACCTCGCCCTGGACGACCCCGCCCGGCACGACGTTGACCTCGTGCAGCACCGTCTCGACCGAGGCCCCGCCGGCCCCCAGACTCGCCAGCAGCTTCTTGAACGCCATGTCTCTCCCTCTCCGGGCGACCCCCGTGGGCCACACCTGATCCGTCGTCCTGCATCGACTTGCGCGAAGGGACCCTTGATCCTCACAACGCGATCCGGCCGTGGCCGGTTCCGTGCCCTCCCGCCCCGGCAAGCGCGGTGCCCGGTGACCACCCCGTACCACCGCCCGTCTCCAGTACCCTGGGACGGCATGATCGCGACCTCCGACCGTACGCCCCTGCCCAGGAAGTTCTTCGACCGCCCCGTCCTCGAGGTCGCTCCCGACCTCCTCGGCCGGATCCTGGTGCGCAGCACCCCGGACGGTCCGATCGCCCTCCGCCTGACCGAGGTCGAGGCCTACGACGGCCCGAACGACCCCGGCTCGCACGCCTACCGCGGCCGCACGGCCCGCAACGACGTGATGTTCGGTCCGCCCGGCCACGTGTACGTCTACTTCACCTACGGGATGTGGTTCTGCATGAACCTGGTGTGCGGCCCCGAGGACCGGGCGAGCGCGGTCCTGCTGCGCGCCGGCGAGATCATCGAGGGCGCGGAGCTTGCCCGCACCCGTCGACTCTCGGCCCGTAACGACAAGGAACTGGCCAAAGGCCCGGCTCGCCTGGCCACGGCCCTGGACGTCGACCGCGCCCTCAACGGCACGGACGCCTGCACCACCGACGACACCCCGCTCCGCATGCTCACCGGCACCCCCGTGCCCTCCGACCAGGTGCGCAGCGGCCCGCGCACCGGGGTCTCCGGTGACGGAGCCGTCCACCCCTGGCGCTTCTGGGTCGCCGACGACCCGACCGTGAGTCCGTACCGGGCCCACGTCCCGAGGCGCCGGCGAAGTTGACTCGACTTTGGAGGATGCGTAATGTAGTCCGAGCCGCTTGAACCGGGTACGGCGATCGCCTGCAGCCGGAAGCGGCCAACCCACTACCTACGGTCAGCCCTCAGAGGGCTCGGATTCGACGTGTCCGCACGTCTGAATTCGAACCACAGAGCTCGATTATGAACCGAGCGGGGGAATCGGCTAACGTAGTGAATGTCGAAAGGCCGACAGGCGAAAGCCGAAAGCCGACGACAAATCCCGCCGACGGGGAATCGGGTCCGAAAGGATCTGATAGAGTCGGAAGCGCCGGAAAGGGAAACGCGGAAGCGGGAACCTGGAAAGCACCGAGGAAATCGGGTCGGAAAGATCTGATAGAGTCGGAAACACCGAAGGGAAGCGCCCGGAGGAAAGCCCGAGAGGGTGAGTACGAAGGAAGCGTCCGTTCCTTGAGAACTCAACAGCGTGCCAAAAGTCAACGCCAGATATGTTGATACCCCGTCTCTCTGAGACGAGGTTCCTTTGAAAAACACAGCGAGGACGCTGTGTGCGAGGGGACTATTCCTCCTCTCGCACCGCTCTCGTGATGTGTCCGCCCCGATCACGGGGAAGCATTCACGG